>NC_014963.1 GCF_000179915.2 Terriglobus saanensis SP1PR4
TATAGGGCCATGAGTACTGGGTAGATGTGCAAGAGGAAGCAAGCTGATGTCCTTTGTCCCGACTCCCGCCGTTGTGCTGAACTTCTGGGTACGCATCCTGGGAGCGCTCGAAAAAAAGATTAACCGGCAGTCGTTCGACACCTGGCTCAAACCAACACGCTTCTCTCATCTCAACGGCCGCACCCTCTACGTGCGCATCCCCTCCAGCGAGTTCCAGCACATCGGCGACCGTTACGCGGACCTCGTGCAGGAGGCCATCGACAAACTTGAACTCGAAATCGACGACGTAAAATTCGTCACCCCGCAGGACGATCCCAGCCTCCCCAAGACGCGCGAAGACGGCGGCTTTGCCCCGGTCCCCTCGCACTCCATGCAGGCCCCTCTGTCGCCCCGTAACGGCCGTCTGGGAGGCGCTCCACCGCCGCCCGCGCCCACCACGGAGCAGGCTCGCTTCGACTGGAACACCGCCTCGCAGCTCAACGCTCGCTACCTCTTTGACAACTTCGTCATCGGCAGCGGCAACCAGTTCGCCCACGCGGCCTCGCAGGCCGTCGCCGAGCGGCCATCGAAGGCCTACAACCCGCTCTTCCTCTACGGTGGCGTGGGCATGGGCAAGACCCATCTCATGCAGGCCATCGGCCATGAGGTGAAACGTCGCAATCCGCACGCCAGCATCTCCTATGTTTCCGGCGAAAAGTTCACGAATGAAATGATCAACTCTGTTCGTTACGACAAGATGACAACCTTCCGCGATAAATTCCGGACGGTCGACGTTTTGCTCATCGACGACATCCAGTTTCTCGCCGGCAAAGAGCGGACGCAGGAAGAGTTCTTCCATACTTTCAATGCTTTGCACGAGAGCATGAAGCAGATCGTCATCGCCTCGGACCGGCCCCCAAAAGAACTTGCGGATTTCGAAGATCGTCTTCGCTCACGCTTCGAGTGGGGCCTGATCGCGGACATTCAACCGCCAGATCTCGAAACGAAGGTCGCCATCCTGCAGAAGAAGGCAGAGAGCGAACAGACCGTTCTTCCGATCGACGTTGCGCTCTTCGTCGCTTCGAACGTGCGTACCAACGTGCGTGAACTCGAAGGGGCGCTCGTTCGCCTGCTGGCCTGGTGCTCGCTCCACGGCGTGGAGATTACGCTGCCCACGGCGCAACAGTGCCTGAAGCAGTTCATCGATACGCAGGTGCGCAAGATCACGATTGAAGCCATCCAACGCGCGACGGCGGAGCAGTTCGGCATGCGCGTCTCGGAGCTGAAGCAGAAGAACAACTCGCGCTCCATCGTTGTCCCGCGCCAGATCGCGATGTATCTCGCCAAGCAGATGACGGAAGCCTCCCTGCCCGAGATCGGACGTCAGTTCGGCGGCAAGCATCACACGACGGTCATGCACTCGATCTCCAAGATCGACGAGCAGAGACGCACGGACAAGAGCCTGAACTCCACCATCAACAAACTGATGGAGACGTTGAACTAAGCACTTCTTCTCTTTTGTGCCCATTCTTTCGCGGCTTTATCGCGAAAGAATGGGGGGACGCGATTAAGAAACGAAAACTAAGCCAGTGAAACTCCCTGGCCCATGAACCGTTTGCGGAACGCTACCGCTACTGCACCCATGCCCGTGAAGAGCAGCAAAAGGCTGGAGGGCTCCGGCGTTACGGCCGACGCCAGCTTGGTAATGGTGACGGTTTCAACCACCGTTCTTCCGCTCTTGAAGGTATAGACGGCAGGAGCAAAGATGGGGTTCGACTGGGTTCCGGTATACATCTGCAGTCCCGAAAAACCGGTGCCATCCACATCATCGTAGAAACCGCCGCCGCCCGAAACGCCAGGGAGCGCGGCGATGAAAGCGACCTTGATGGGGGAAGTCACGCCGGAACTATTGGTGTATGACGTGTTGTAGAAGTTCATGACGGAATTGCCATGAGAGTCCGGGATCGGTGTGGAGGAGAGAAGGAAGTAGCCATTCTCCGTACCGCTGAGGGTGAACTTCAACGTATCGGCATGGCAGATCGCGGACGTTGCCAGCAGCAAGGCAGCGCCCAGAAGGCGTTTGACAGACATTGGGACTCGATTCCGTGGAACAGATTTATTCAATTGATTGTTTGGACTGAGGTGATACTGCACTGGCTTGTAAGACAGAGTCAAGATGTTTCAAAGATGATTTGCAGGGAACCGATCCGAACGGGCATACGTATCGACCAGCATTGGTCAGGAGATCCCGTTGAAAAATTTTGCGCGCTTCGCCTCTCTTCTTGTGAGCTTTGCTATCCCTTGCGCAATCCTTGCCCAGACAGCGATTGATCCCACCGCGCGCATGCAGCAGGTGATTCAGAATTACGCCGACAGCAAGAGCTTCATGGGCGCGGTCCTCGTCGCGGAGAAAGACAAGGTCCTCATCCAGCAGGGTTATGGCTCTGCCGATCTTGAGTGGAAAGTCCCAAACACCGCTACTACGAAGTTCCGCATCGGTTCGATCACCAAGCAGTTCACTGCGGCCAGCATCCTTCTGCTGCAGGAGCGCGGCAAGCTCAAGATCGAAGAACCGGTAAAGACGTATCTGCCTGACGCTCCTGCGACGTGGGACAAGATCACCGTCTATAACCTCCTCACACATACTTCAGGCATCCCAAACTTTACAGGCCTGCCGGAGTTTCCAGCCGTGATGCGGCAGGAGAAAACGCCTGACGAAGTCATCGCTCTCTTCCACGACAAGCCCTTGGACTTCGAGCCCGGCACGAAGTTCACCTACAGCAACTCCAACTACATTCTCCTTGGACGCATCATCGAAAAGCTTTCCGGAGCCTCCTATGCCGACTTCGTTCAGAAGAACATCTTCACGCCGGTCGGTATGCAGGATTCTGGCCTCGACAGCAACACCGCCATTCTCCCGCAACGGGCACAGGGGTATGAGTCCCGTCCGAACGGCCTCGAACGTGCCGCATATATCAGCATGACGGTGCCGTACGCCGCGGGGGCCTTCTATTCCACCGTCGGCGATCTATTGAAGTGGGAACGCGCCCTCTTCGGCGGCAAAGTCCTCTCCCCAGCATCGCTGCATACCATGACGACCCCCTTCAAAGACGAGTACGGAACAGGCCTGTTCATCAAAGGGGAAAAAGATCACAACGTCATCACGCACGGCGGCTCGATCAACGGCTTCGAAGCCTCACTGAACTTCTATCCCGACCGGCAGCTCACGGTGATCGTGCTCGGCAACATCGGCAACGATGTCCCTGACACGATCGCGGGGCAGCTCGGCAAAGTACTGTACGGAGAGAAGGTCGTCGTCAGCTCCGACCGCAAGGTGGTACCTGTTGCGCCCGCAGTGCTCGCAGAGTACGTGGGCACCTATAAATCGCCGGCCTTCGGACTGACCATCAGCGTCGAAGGCGATCATCTCATGTCCACAACGCCCGGCGGAAAGAAGGTTCCGCTCTATCCAGAGTCGCAGACGAAGTTCTTCCTCAAGGAGCTCGACGCCCAGGTGGAGTTCGTTCGCGATCCCGCAACGAAGAAGGTGACGCACTTCCTCGTCACGCAGAATGGAAAAGTCCGCGAGGTGCCGAAGCAGTAGGGAATCCCTACTGCTTCAGCTCCACCAGCGTCGCACCCTGTCCGCCCTCGTTGTACGGCGGTTCGGTAATGTTCACAACATGTGGATGCCGCTTCAGATAGTCGCGCAGTGTGCGCCGCAGGATGCCCATGCCCGTGCCATGCACGACGCGCACACTGGGACGTCCCGCAAGAAACGCCTGATCGATAAAGCGTTCTACTTCGTCACGCGCCTCGTCCGCAGTGCGGCCAATCACGTTGATCTCACCCGGCATCGTATCCGGCTCGCGCGCGATCACGTTGATGCCGCCCCTGCGATTCGCCGCCTGCACGGGCGTCTCGATCTTCTTCTGCACGCTCGCGATGTCGTCCTTGGGGATACGCATCTTCATGCCGCCCATGGAGACCTCGTAGGTCTTCGCGTCGATCACGCGCTCCACCTTGGCCTCGCGTCCCATCGACTTCAGCTTGACGATATCGTCCGCCGCAACATCGCGAACGACATGCGGCTGCGCTGCCGGATCCTTGCGATCCGCGCCGGAGACATGTGCGACGACGACAGAGTTAAAGCTCTCCTGAAACTCCCGCTTCAGGCGAGCGATGCGGCGGTCGGCCTCGGTCGCGGCCTTGGTCTTCGCGGACTTGTCCTCGATGGACTTCACCGTCTCGCGCATCTGGTACTCGAACTCTTTCATCAGCGAAGCCAGCTTGCCTTCGAGCTCGCGCGCACGATTGCGCTGCTCCTGTTTGCCCTCCGATTCAAGCTTCTGGCGCTCCTTCGTCAACTCCATTTCGCGGAGCTTGAGGTTCGCGCGCTCTGTCTTGACCTCGGTCAGTTGCGCGTGAAGATCGTCCAGAAAGCGCGCAATGTCCGCCGTCTGCGTCGTTACGTTGCCGCGTGCCGAAGCGACGATGGCAGGGTCCAGGCCCAAGCGCTGCGCGATGTTGATACCGCTCGAAGCTCCCGGAACGCCGAGACGAAGATCGTACGTCGGCGCAAGCGTCTCTTCGTTGAAGCCAACGGCGGCATTCACCACACCCTCATGCTTTGCCGCGTAGATCTTCAGCGAAGTGAGATGGGTCGTCAGCAGCGTCCATGCGCCGAGCTTCAGAAAGTGCCCGGCAATGGCCACGGCGAGCGCCGCGCCCTCTTCGGGGTCGGTGGCAGAGCCAAGCTCATCCAGCAGCACCAGCGAGCGTCCGTCGGCCTCGCGCGCAATGCGGTTCACGTTCGTGATGTGCGCGGAGAAGGTGGAAAGATTCCGCTCGATCGACTGCGCGTCGCCGATGTCGGCGTAGATCGCGCCAAAGATCGGTAGTCGCGCCTTGTTTGCCGGAACAGGAAGCCCAGCCTGCGCCATCAGGGCCAACAGACCAACCGTCTTCAACGCGACGGTCTTTCCGCCGGTATTCGGACCGGAGATAATCAGCTGCTTCGCCGCACCCGGAAGTGCAATGGTCAGCGGAACGATACTCGCGTTCTCTTCGCGCAGGCGAAGTTCCAGCAGCGGATGCCGCGCGTCCGTGAGCGACAGCGCCGGATCTTCCGCGTTCGGTTTGCCATCGGTGAAGACGGGACGTACGCAGCGAAGGCTTTCGGCAAAGCGGGCGTACGCAAAGCGCTCGTCCATGCCTGCGAGAATCTCGCTTCCGCGCTGCAACGCATCGGCGTTCTGCCCCACGGCGGCCGTCATGGCCACAAGGATACGATGAATCTCCTGCAGCTCTTCATCGAGCAGCCGCACCAACTCATTGTTCTGCTCGATCGTCTCCAGCGGTTCAACGAAGACCGTCTGTCCCGATGAGCTTGAACCATGCACTACACCGGGAACGCGCTTGCGGTTCTCCGTCTTGATCGGGATGACGAAGCGCTCACCGCGCACGGTGATCAACGCATCCTGCACCGTGCCTTCTTCGGAGACTCGCTGCAAGGTGCGGCGGAGCGAATCTTCAATCGCCTTGTGCTGGCGCTGCGCCGCGCGGCGAATGCCACGGAGCGCAGGCGAGGCATCGTCGCTCAACGATCCGTCGGCCTCGATTTTGCCACTCACCAGCGAGAGCAGGCCGTAAAAATTTGCCGTCTGCAGCGGCAAGCTGTAGTTCGTCACACCGGGCCATTTGTCGTGGACGATGTCCGGCGGTTCGGTGATCAGGGTGCGCCAGTCGGCGATCTGCTCCGCCATTTCGGCGATGCTGCGGATCTCCAGTGCTTCCAGAGCTGCGTTAGGAATGCGCGATTTCTCCAGAAGGCTGCGCGCGTCAAAGAGACCGCCAAAGCCGAAGCTTCCGCCGCCGGAGAGAAAGATGCGGATCTCGGCGACCATCTGCTGTTCGCGCTGCACCCAGGCCAGATCGCGGGAGGGCGTCCGCGCCAGGACGCGTTCGCGCCCCAGGGGAGACTGTGTTTTGGCCGCAAGGTGGGCGCGCAGGCGCTCCCACTCCAGGGCGGCAGAGCTGATTTCGTGCAAAGGCGAGAGATTTTCGGAAAGTGTCACAACTATTGGATGGTAGCGGTTACGGACGGACTGTGCAGAACACAAGAAAACTGCCTGCCGCATCGCACGATGCAGCAGGCAGAATCATCAGGCTTTATACCGTCTGATCGACGAACTTCATGTTGGCCTCGGCATAGCGCGTCCCGGCAATGGCATCCTCCGGCACGGCCGCTTCCAACTCGGCGACTTCCTCGGGAGACAGCTGGATATCCGCCGCGGCGGCATTCTCTTCCAGATACTTCCGTCGCTTGGTGCCAGGGATGGGAATCAGGTCTTCGCCCTTGGCCAGCACCCACGCCAGCGCCAATTGCCCCGGCTTGACGCCCTTCCGTTCCGCAATGGCGCGCACACGGTCCACGATTACCTGGTTTTTGTCGAAGTTCTCACCCTGAAAGCGTGGCATGCGCGTTGCGCGCGAATCGGTGTCCACCAGCTCTTCCTTCTTGATGGTCCCCGTCAGAAAGCCGCGGCCCAGCGGGCTGTACGGCACGAAACCGATGCCCAGCTCTCGCGTGGTGGGCAGAATCTCCGCCTCCACATCGCGCGTCCACAGGGAGTACTCCGTCTGCAAAGCTGTGATGGGGTGGACCTTATGCGCGCGGCGAATGGTCGCGGGCGACGCCTCGGAGAGACCGAGATACTTCGCCTTGCCCGCCTTCACCAGGTCGGCCATCGCGCCAACGGTCTCTTCAATCGGCACGTTCGGATCCACCCGGTGCTGGTAGTAAAGGTCGATGTAATCCATGCCCAGCCGCTGCAGCGACTCATCGCAGGCCTGTTTCACCCACTCCGGACTGCCATCGATCACCCACTTGTTCGGCTCCGCCTTGGTGCGGCGGTTGGCGAACTTGGTCGCCAGAAAAACCTCGTCGCGTCTCCCTTTGAGCGTCTTGCCGATCAGCTCTTCGTTGTCGCCAATGCCGTAGGTATCGGCGGTATCCAGAAACGTGACCCCCAGGTCCAGAGCCCGCAGAAGGGTTGCCGCCGACTCCTGATCGTCACGGTTGCCATAGAACTCGCTCATGCCCATGCAGCCCAAACCCATGCGGGAGACGACTGCGCCCTGCGAACCAAGTTTTACCGTTTTCATACTCATAAGCCTTTAGATGACACGAACAGGGGATTGGTGGCGGCCCAAAATGGAACGTATTCTGAGCATCTCAGAGCCTCACATGCAAACTTTTTCATGGAAAGAGGAAAACATTTGGAACGCACGGACGATATACGCGCCACCCTGGCGCAGGAGATTACGCGGAAGGAGGACGAGCTGACTCATCTGCGCCAGACCCTCAAGTCGCTGGATTCCGCCCTCGCCGCCGCCGCTGAGGCCCATGCCCGCTCCGCCGCAGCGCACTCTCTTTACGCCGCCAGCCAGATTGCCGCAGATGCCCGCAGAGCGGAAACACTCGTCGCGCCGGTCCTTCCTCCCGAGCCGCTCCCGGCCCCGGCTATCGCAGCCGAACCTGCTCCTGTTGTTCTGCAGAAGGAAATTGAGCCCGCAAAACCGCTGGCCCCCCTGCTACCCCCCGTCGCCGAGCAGGTGCAGCCACAGCGCACGGCGGCGCCGCCAGGAAAGTACGTCAACCTGAAGGTCTGGAAGGCCGTGCAGACCCTCCTCTTCGAGCGTGCCGAGAAGATGTCCATCGAAGAGATCGCGCGCGAACTCAAAGCAGGCGGAGCCTCCCTCGGAGACAGCCCCGTCCGCACCGTGGCCACGGCGGTGGGCTATATGAATACCAAGATTTTCCACGTGACCAAGAGCGGCGGCAAGACGCTTGTCGACCTCATCGCCCGCAATTGAGCTTCCTCGCAACGCGAGTCATACAATGAAGGCATGGATTTCCCCGTAACACGCATGCGCCGGTTGCGGCGTACCGCGGCCATGCGATCGCTCGTGCGCGAGACGCATCTCCGCCCCTCCTCTCTGATCTACCCCCTCTTCATCTGTCCAGGAGAAGGCGTGCGCAAGCCGATCTCTTCCATGCCTGGCGTCTTCAACCTTTCGCTCGATGAAGCGATGAAAGAAGCCGCAGAGTGTGTCCGACTTGGTATCGGGGGACTTTTGCTGTTCGGCCTGCCCTCCGAAAAAGACGAAGAGGGAACCGGCGCATGGCACGAAGACGGCATCGTGCAGCAGTCCCTCCGCGCCATCAAGCGCGACCGTTCGCTCGACTCGCTCACGCTGATCGCGGACACCTGTCTCTGCGAGTACACCTCGCACGGCCACTGCGGCGTCGTCCAGACGGACGGCGACCACTTCCACGTAGACAACGATCTTTCGCTGCATCTGCTGGCAAAGACCGCGGCCTCCCAGGCCGCGGCAGGAGCGGACATCATCGCTCCCAGCGACATGATGGACGGCCGTGTCGCCGCCATGCGCTCCGCCATGGACGCAGCCGGGAAGCAGGACATCCCCATCATGAGCTATGCCGCAAAGTTTGCCTCGGCCTTCTACGGTCCGTTTCGCGAAGCGGCGGATTCGGCCCCCCAGTTCGGCGACCGTCGCGGCTACCAGATGGACGGAGCCAACGTCCGCGAAGCCATGCGCGAGATCGAACTCGATATTCGCGAAGGCGCGGACATGCTCCTGATGAAGCCCGCAGGCCCCTACCTCGACATTCTGCGCGCCGCCCGCGACCGCTTCGAGCTCCCCCTCGGCGCCTACCAGGTGAGCGGCGAGTACGCGATGCTCCACGCCGCCTTCGAACGCGGCTGGCTGGAACCGGAACGCGCCATGCTGGAATCGCTGCTCTCCATCCGCAGAGCAGGCGCGGACTTCATCGTCACCTACTTCGCAAAGGAAGCAGCAAAGCTAGTAGGCTAAACTCGCCTCGTGCCCCATTCTTTCGCAAGTTTTATCGCGAAAGGGTGGGGTCGCGCGGAGTGCACAAACCTGATCTTTACGGAGATCTGGAAGGGATGCGCGTCGCGCATAACCCACACAAGCGCGATGAAGCTGCGCTTGTATGGGGCACCCAGTTTCGTGGGTTCTTTACTTTTGTCATCCCGTAGTAGCAGCGAAGGATCTGCCTTTTTACAAACAAACTGAAAAACAAAATCCCGCCTATGATCCAAACCCTCTAACCAACGAGGTGTCTCCATGCCACACAGCTTCGGTAAACTCGCCTTCACACCCGCCGTCAAACAGCTCCAGGAACAGCATGGTAGCCGCCGCCAGTACGAGCGCATGGAATCCCAGGGTGTTCCGCAGGACAAGCTCACCTCCATGGAGATCGACTTCCTCCAGCAGCGCGACAGCTTCTACTGGGCGACCACGGGCTCTAATGGCTGGCCGTATCTCCAGCACCGCGGCGGTCCCAAAGGCTTCCTCAAAGTCATCGACGACCACACCCTCGCCTTTGCCGATTTCAGCGGAAACAAGCAGTACATCAGCACGGGCAATCTCCAGACGGACGATCGTGTCGCCCTCATCTTCGTCGACTATCCGCGCCAGGCACGCCTGAAGATCCTCGGCCACGCCCGCGCCGTCGAAGGGGATGAGGCGCGCGAGTGGATCACCCGCACCAAGGACACCCACTACCCGGCACGCATCGACCGTGTCTTCGTCATCCAGATCGAAGCCTACGACTGGAACTGCCCGCAGCACATCACACCGCGCTACACCGAGCAGGAGATCCAAAAGACGATGGAACCCATCAGGATTCAGATACAGAAGCTTGAATCGGAGAACGAATCGCTGCGCGAAGAGATCGCCCGCCTGCGTTCCAAGTGAAGCGTTAGGCCGACTGAATCTCGTCGAGTTCTGCAAAGAGTTCGGAGAGACTCACGCGAATAGGAGTTCCGGGAACTGTAAATTCGTCTTCCCGCAATTTCATAAGACCATCGCTGCTCGTGACCCAGGCGCGGCGAGAGATCGGATCGACAGCCCAGATAAAGGGCACGCCCATCTCCGTGTAATCGTCTGCGCGCTCCTGAAGAGAGGTCGGCGTATCACGCGGCGAGAGCACCTCGATACAGATCATTGGAGCCTCGCGTACGATCCCTTCCGCAGAGGCGGTCGCAGGCAAGACGCAAACGTCCGGGATACGAAATCTATCCTTCGAAACCTGCACGCGCTGTTCGACGAGCACCCGAATGTTCCATTCTTTCCGGTGATTGCGAAGGATGGTGGCAAAAGCAATTTGAATCAACGCATGCGGCTGCTCGCCCAAGTTCCGTTCCCTCACTTCGCCGTCGATGTAGTCGCGATCGGGCCGATAGCTCGTCGCCAGGTACTCGCTGACCGGAATGTGGGTTGCCGTCGCCATACAGGTACTCAGTATGACGCTGCATCAGGGAGATTCGTAATTTTCTTACGAAAATTCCTGTCGCACGTCCAAATCGGTAACCGAACACCCCCAGCCAGCTACCCACCCAGCGTCGTAGAATCGTTTTGCACATTCAAACATCAGTATTCATTGGTGGAAGAGGGAGTTTTCAGTGGCAGACACGATCTATGACCTCGTCGTAATCGGCGGTGGACCGGCGGGATATTCATGCGCGATTCGCGCTTCGCAGTATGGGCTTAAGACAGCGCTCATCGAAACCAGCGACAAGCTGGGTGGCACATGCCTCCACGTCGGCTGTGTTCCGACCAAGGCACTCCTGTTCTCAGCTGAGGTCTTCGACCACGCCAACGACGGCGCAAAGTACGGCATTGACGGCATCGACAAAGGCACCGTCAACTGGGGCCAGGTCCTGACACGCAAGCAGGGCATCATCGACAAACACGTCGGCGGCCTGAACTATCTGATGAAGAAGAACAAGATCACCGTCATCCGCGGCTACGGCCGCCTGACCGGACCGGCGAAGGACGGCGTCCACACCGTGGACGTGGACAACGCAGGCAAGAAGGAGCTGGTGAAGGGCAAGAAGCTCATCCTCGCCTCCGGGTCCGACGCGCGCATGATCCCCGGCTACAAGGCCAGCGACAAGATCCTCACCAACATCGAGATCCTCTCCATGAAGGACCTGCCGAAGTCGATCGTCTGCATCGGCTCCGGCGCGGTCGGTGTCGAGTTCGCTTCGATCATGAAGAGCTTCCACGCAGAAGTCACCATCATCGAGATGCTCGACCGCGTCGTGCCTGCTGAGGACGCCGAGATCTCGAAGGAGTTCCTGCGCCAGTACAAGAAAAAGGGCATCGACGTTCACGTCTCCGCCAAGGTCGACAAGATTGAAGAGACCAAGACCGGCGTGAAGGTCCACTTCACCAAATCCGACGGCACCGGCGAGATCAAGGAAGCCGACAAGGTCCTCGTCGCCGTGGGCCGCGCGCCGCGCACTTACGATGTCGGCATCGACAAGACGAAGATCAAGCTCGACCGCGGCTTCATCCACACCAATGAGTGGATGGAGACGGAAGAGCCCGGCATCTACGCCATCGGCGACATCGTCGCCGGCCTGCCGCAGCTCGCGCACTCCGGCTCCATGTGCGGAGCCGTCGCCGCCGCGCGCATCGCGGGCAAGTACGCCAAGCCGGTCACGCGCTACCGCGTCCCGGGCGCGACGTACTCCGAACCGCAGGTCGGCTCCGTCGGCATGACGGAAGCGGTTGCGAAGGAGAAGGGCTACGACGTGAAGGTGGGCAAGTTCCCGCTCGCCGGAAACTCCAAGGCCACGATCCTCGACGCACATGATGGCTTCGTCAAAGTCGTCGCGGATGCGAAGTACGGCGAGATCCTGGGCGTCCACATCATCGGCCCCTTCGCCACGGAACTCATCGCAGAAGCCGTCGTCGCCATGGACGCCGAGATGACCGTCGAAGAGATGATGACCGTCATCCACGCCCACCCCACCCTGAGCGAAAGCCTGCTGGATGGATTTAGTGCGGTGTATGGGATGGCTTTGAACGCTTAGTTTTATTTGATAGAAGAACGGCGCGGGGTCGATGACCTCCGCGCCGTTTTCTATTGATGGGATCTCACGTGACGCTACTCGTCTTCCGCTGTTAGATCAGGAAGAGGAAAGGACGTTCTTTCCTGACGTGGCATGTCGGATGAGCGGCACCTATTTCCTGTCCCGAAACGACAATCGCATACAGGACACTTGATGCCGCGGAAAAATGGAAGATAAAAGGAATAGCGAACTAATGAGATTGTCATCGTGCCGGCTTGAGCGCGGCCCAATCCAGAAGGGCCGCTAGAGCCGGGCATAATGATTGCCCGTAGTTGGTCAGGCCATACTCGACCTTCGGTGGAACCTGCGGATAAACAGTGCGATAGACGAGCCCGTCGTCCTCGAGGGCTCGGAGCTGCTGCACCAGGACCTTCTGCGACACGGCTGGAATCGCTCTTTCCAGTTCGGAGAAACGCCAAACAGGAACAGCAAAAAGCCGGGACAGGATGACGACTTTCCATCGTCCTTCAAGGGACCGAAGAGCAGCTTCCACTTCGAGTGCACAGACGCCGTCGCCAGGAAACCGCGATGGCTTCGATTTTGCACTTACTTTTTTGTGTGTACCTAATAAATTTGTGCGTACTTCCATAATTGGAATATACCGCATACCCTCGCGATAGAGGTATCTATGTCCCTAAAAATTGAAGAGCAGATTGGCGCACTCGCTGCGAAGACTGAGATTTGTGAGGTCCTCACTCGTTACATCCGAGCTGTCGACCGCGTAGATGAGCAATCACTGAGCGCCACGTTTCACACAGGAGCAGCTATCGCTCAAGGCGGTTATGTGATGCCAGCGGAGCAGTTCATACCTATCGTCGTGGGATTGCTCCGTGAGCTTGAATCGACTCACCACCAACTCAGCCCTCCGTTGATCGAATTGCGGGGTGACACGGCTTTTGTGGAGAGCTACTTTACCGGCTTTCACCGCCTCGGGCCGAACGGTTGGTCACCCTTCCCAGACGCAAAGCCGAGTGAAGACATCTTCATTGGCGGACGGTATATCGACCGGTTTGAACGACGAGATGGTCTCTGGGCGATTACTGATCGTCAATCACCTCGCGATTGGATTCGTTACGAAACTGCAGCTGACCGAGGCGGTATGGCAGATCCCCCCAATCCCCGATCATTTCGCAGCAAACATGACCCCGCCTACCAGCGATAGCTAGTCCGAAAGAGAGCACATGAAAAAGATTGGTGTTGGAATTATTGGCGCAAGCCCGCTTCATCCTGGATGGGCGGTCGCCGCTCACATTCCTGCTTTGCGGGCGTTACCACAGTACGAATTGCGAGCAGTCAGCACGAGCCGCAGAGATTCAGCCGAGGCGGCCCGAGAAGCTTTTCAAGTCAGCGCTTATGACAACCACAGGGATCTGATCCATGATCCCAATGTTGATCTTGTGGTCGTCTCCGTAAAGGTGACAGATCACCTGGAGTTGGTCTCGGATGCTCTCGCCGTGGGAAAAATGGTCTTCAGCGAATGGCCACTTGGGGTCAACCTTTCAGAAGCTCTCGACCTGGAATCCAAGGCGGTCAAGGCAGGAGTAAGGACGCTGATCGGCCTTCAAGGGCGATTTGCTCCAGAGATTCAGCACGCGCGTAATTTGATCGCCCAAGGCTACATAGGTGACGTCCTCTCCGCGAGTCTCGTATGTTCTGGAATCTCCTGGGGAGGTACTACTCCCAGAAGCAGCGCATACCTGTTTAATGAAGCGACGGGCGCAACTCCTCTCACGGTTCCACTGTTGCACACGCTGGATACACTTGCTGAGATTCTTGGAGAGTTCAAGACCGTCTCGGTGACATCCGCACTGCGACGGAAGACGGTGAAGGTTGTCGACGATAGTTCGGACCTTGCCGTGACAACGCCAGATCAGGTCAGCTTCAACGGTTTGCTTGAAAGCGGCGGTCTCGTATCCGTTTTCTTCCGAGGCGGGTCGACACGAGGCGACAATCTCTACTTCCAGATCAACGGCAGCGAGGGAGATCTTGTCTTTCAATCTGCGATTGGCAACATCCAGGTGGCTAGTCTGCGGCTTCAAGGCGGCGCGGGAGCCGAGACGGACCTCGCCGATCTCATAGTGCCGGACGATCTGAAGTCGAAGTTTCCGGGTATTCCGACAGGTTTCGGTTCCAACGTGGCACGTTTATACGCGCAATTTGCAGCAGACATTGAGGACGGAACAAAAATCGCTCCGGACTTCGGCTACGCTGTCCGCCGCCACCGTCTGATCGTGCAGATGCAGGAGTCAGCACTCAGGGGGTGTGTCATCGAATGCAAGTAGTTTCATCGCTGGCTAACGAGGTCCGGGGCAAGAAAGCTCGCGAAGGTCGCGCGATCATTCACCTGTTCGTTCGCTGCTTTCCACCCTGCTTTTGCAGTTCCAGTCAAAAGAAATGCGATGGAAGCGAAGAGCAGCAGGCTTCTCGGTAGACGGGCATGGGAGATGCTCGTTCCTTCGTGATCGCGGATTTGCTCAAGCATTTGCGCTCAAGAATAATCGATTGCGGATGCAGCGAACGGATTCTTTGACGAGGCACCTCCTATCATCAGTGGACAACCTGGAGTATCGAATGCAAAATCTCTCTCTCGACGCGATCCATCTTTTATCCGAGTCGCCCAGTGATCGGAAGTACGACAATCATCCCGTAGCTACGGTGAATGACCACGTGGTTCGACTCGCGACCATGACCGAGGCCTACCACTGGCACTGCCATCCTGACTCCGATGAGACGTTCCTCGCGCTGGAGGGCGGCCTCTTCATTGATCTGGACGATCGAACCGTCGAGCTTCAGCCGGGCAGCCTGTTCACCGTGGAGAAAGGTGTTCGTCATCGTACGAGACCGATCGGTGCGCGTTCGGTCAACCTCACCTTCGAGCGCGCGGATGCCGCAAGCGAGACGCTTGCGGCACCGGGCGAGTAGCGGGACAGGCTAAGAGGCCTTCAGAGCGTCCGCAACGGCCTCTGCGAGACCCGTTGTCTTGCGACCGATAAGGCGGCTCAGCGTGTGTGTCTGGTCGTCGAGGCCGCCGTCAGCAGCCTTTGCCTCACCATCCGCGATGATCTTCGCAGCTTCCGGTGGCAGAAAGTTTGCGAGGATCTTCTCGTATTCGGCTTCCGGAAGGTCATGGTATCCGATGGCTTTACCGGTCTGTTTGCTGACCTCTGCGGCGAGTTCAGCGCGTGTGAAGGGGGTATCGCCGCCAAGCTCGTAGACCTTGTTTTCGTGACCCGCGCCGGTAAGCACCGCTGCGGCTGCTGCGGCGTAGTCCGCGCGGGTTGCCGCGGCAAAGCGCCCGTCCTTCGAGGCTCCGATGAACGCTCCCTGCTGGAGCGCGGGCGCAATCCCGGCGGTCAGATTCTCAACGTACCAGCCGTTGCGCAACAGCGTGAACGGGATGCCGCTCGCTTGAAGAGATTGCTCGGTGGCGAGGTGGTCCTCCGCAAGCAGGAGCCTGGAGGTATCCGCGCGTAGAAGGCTCGTGTAGGCGAGGAGCTGCACACCGGCAGCCTTCGCGGCGTCGATCACGGCTTTATGCTGAGCGACACGCGGCCCAACTTCAGTGCCTGAGATAAGCAGCAACTTCGTGACGCCCGCAAAAGCGGTGGTGAGGGTTTCCGGGCGGGAGTAATTGGCTTCGCGTATCTGGATCCCTTTTGCCGCGAGCGTTGTGGCTTTTGCTGTTGTGCGGACGGCGGCGATGATCTGGTCTGCTGGAACTGTCTTGAGCAAAGCTTCGATAACGAGTGTTCCGAGTTGGCCGGTGGCTCCGGTAATGGCGATCATGACATCTCTCCTTTTCCGTCGGTTGGACGGAATAAAACAAGCGTAGTCCTTGTGCTTACTTTGCGTAAGTACATACCTGGAGGTAAGCTATATCCATGCCGTGGCCAAAGAGTACGAAGACGACCCGTATCCGGAAGGGAAATCTGTTTGCCTCCAATTGTCCGACGCGCAACGTCCTGGATGATGTCACTTCTCGCTGGGGATCGCTCGTGTTGGTGCTCCTGCTGGAAAGCAGCTATCGTTTCAGCGAACTGGCCTACCTGATTGGCGGCGTCAGTGAAAAGATGCTGGCGCAGACGTTGCGGGCGCTGGAAGAAGACGGATTCGTGCTGCGTACCGTCCACGCGACGAAGCCGCCGAAGGTCGAATACAGCCTGACGGCCTTTGGCAGGGAGCTGGCGGAACGCATGCAGGCACTGACCTCCTATATCGAGGGAAATGTCGCGCGCGTCATGGCGAACCGGGCGAGCGCAGCGAAGAAGATCGCATAAATCCTCCGACTGCAGAGAGTTCAGGCGCGAAAGGAGAGTACGGTGCTATCCGCAGTCAATCGAAGCTACAGGTCTTTTTCGATCAGGATGAGGCTGTAGTCTCTGTCTACTCGGTCCCGATGAACACCCGCAATCTCGCCAACGACTCGGAAACCATAACGCTTATAGCGTTCCAACAGATCGGGCCGAAGATTCATCACGCTGCCCTCAATCAACCGGCAGCCGTGTTGCTTGCAAAACTGTTCGCCCGCGTGAATCAGTTGCTTTCCCATGCCGCTCCGGCGATTTTTGGGATTGACCACTAATAGACCCAGGTAGCCTCTTCCTTCTTTTCGGATCTCCGCATAGATCACGCCTGAAGTCTCTCCCTCCTCCTCGATCAAAAGAAAATGACCGATTTCCAGGAAATGTGCGATCTCTTCCATGTTGGTCCGGCTCTCGGTGATAAATGGATTCTCATCCTTAAAAGCCTGGTTGATAAAAGAGACCAACAAAGACAGATCCTGCTTCGTGGCAATGCGAGAAAAGAGTTGAGGCGATAATTCTACTTGCATGAATGTTTGAGTTGTCACACAACGTCCTCAATAAGTGATTTGTATACCTTGACCTCTGTTTTGCAGGAGAATGCCCATGTGGCGAAGTCATCCCCGGTGAGGTCGAGTGGATTTCTGATCTTTGTAGATAGCATCTAGTCGTTCTCAACCATGGTGGGCTGGCGGGAACCCTTTGCGTAGTAGGCCGCAACCAGGATGCCCGACCACAACAGAATGATGATGAAGGTGACCCTTGTTTGGCCATTGGTTGCGACCAGCAGCGCGACCAGCGCAATTAAGAAAAGAATTGCCCAGTTTGTGTATGGGGCCCCCGGCAGCCGGAAGCTTCCTCGTGAGATCGAGCCTTTTGCAAGCCTTCTGCAATAGCTCAGATGGCACAGCATGATCGAGGCCCAGACCCAAAGCACGATCCAGACTACGGTCGAAAGAAGATAGCCAAAGATCTTGTCAGGCATCAGGTAATTCAACACAACTCCCAACATCAAAACGGCGCCGGAGAGCGTCACGGAGAGGTACGGAATCTTCCGGCGATTCAAGGCCTGAAATCGTGCCGGCGCGGCACCTGATAAAGCCATTGCATGAAGAAGTCGGCTGCTTCCATACAGAATGGTGTTGCTCGACGAGAAGAATGCACTGATCGCTACGAAGGTCACAGTCCCTGCGGCCCAGACGAAGCCCGTCTGCTTCAGCACGGATACAAAAGGGCTCTCTTTCGGATCGAGACTGTTCCATGGATGCAAGATCATGACTATGGCGAGAGAGCCGACATAAAACAGCATGATTCGAAAGAAGACGCCGTTGATCGCCCGCGGCAGAGTGTACTCGGGCCTGTCAGTCTCAGCCGCTGCAAGCCCGATCACTTCCGTTCCACCGAACGAGAAGATGACGACCGGCAATGCGGCAAGCAGTCCTGAGAAGCCCTTGGGAAGAATGCCTCCATGTTGCCAGAGATTGGCGACATGGGCCTGTGCACCGACATCGCCGATCTTGAAGACCAGAATCGCCAAGCCAGACAAAAGTATGGCGACGATGGTGACGACCTTGATCATGGACAGCCAGTACTCTGATTCACCGAAAGACTTCACCGTGCGCATGTTGATGGCGTAGAGCATCACTGTGGCGCAGAGTGCTGGAAGCCATTGTGGAATGCCGGGATACCAGCGGTGCAGAAGAAGCCCGATGCCTGTGATCTCCGCAATTCCTACCAGCAGAAAGGCCAGCCAGTACATCCAGCCGGTCATAAAACCGGCAAGGGGACCAATGAAGCGGACGGTGTAGGCGGCAAAGGATCCAGGGGAAGGATGGGCAAGCGTCAACTCACCGAGAGCGCGCATGACGAGATAAATCATTCCGCCAGCGATGAGATAAGCAATCAAAAGCGCTGGTCCAGTCTGCCCGATGGCAGCTCCCGAACCCAAAAAGAACCCCGCACCGATTGCGCCTCCAAGCGCCATCAGCTGGAGATGTCGATTTTTAAGGCTATGAGATATCTGGTCCCCTGCATGCGGGGGACTTGCCGCTGAAACTCTTTCCATTGTTATGGAACACTTCAGGGCAGTTAATTATTCCAAAAATTATTGGATTGCGCAAAATAGCACTCATTTAGAAGCAAGCAATCTGCGTGCGCAACCCGCAAGCTTCAATGTCTGTCGAATTGAGGATGGCCTTGCCGGGCGGCGTGTCTTTTATGTCCTCAGTAGTTTTGCCACGTGAAATCGGTTTTCGATCCGGCTAATTTCTGAAATAAGTCCGATTTTTCTTGATTCTGAGCCCGTCGGAGTATGCAACGACAGAAGCTATCGGGAGTATTATTTCCGCGCAGTAAAAGTCATCCTCCGTGGAGGTCTCCAATGAAGACTGTAACCGTACGTGTACCGGAATCACTGAACCTGGAAAGCTGTCAGAAAGTCTTGGCGTCCGTGTTGGGAAAGGTCGGGCATCCAACCTGCTACTCGGGTTTCAATATTAACTTTCAAAATGTCGTCGACCCGGCGGAACATCTGCTGACGGTGGAGAAGGGTAGCCTGAAGATCTCAGAGATCGGCAGATAGTTCTCCATGGCGTTTCAGCCACCCAGGCTGGGCCCGGGAGCGGTGTATCAGCGTTCTCTCGACGCGGTCTTCCGATCGCACCCCGATCTGATCCGGGTCGCAGAGATTGAGCCGCAGACCCTGTGGACCAAAAGCAGTGCTGCGGGCTCATTGCCTCGCGGCAGCCCCGGAGAACTGCGCCATCTCTCGGCGTTGCCGCAGAGGCTGCTGACGCATGGAGTCGGCTGTCCCATCGGCGGCTTGCACTGCGACGAGCGGCAGGCGCCCGAGTTTCGTCTGTGGAATGAAGCGCTGCAAGTGCCGTGGACCAGCGAACATCTCAGCATCTTCCACGTCCGTGGTGCGCACGGTCCGCAGCCCTGCGGGTTTCTGATGCCACCGCTGCAAACGGAGGTGCAGGTTCAGCTTGCCGCAACGAACATCGTCCGCCGCACAACGGCGTTGGGCCTGCCCTTCGCCTTTGAAACAGGTGTGAACTACTTCGCGCCGCGCCACTGCGAGATGCCGGACGGTGAGTTTTTCACGGCGGTCGCCGAAGCTGCGGACTGCGGCATCCTGCTCGACCTGGCCAACCTGATGGCAAACGAGAGGAACGGGCGCGCGACAGTCAGAGACGTTGTGCGCAGCCTTCCTCCGGAACGCATCTGGGAGGTGCATCTCGCGGGACTGGAGTTCGCTCACGGTCACTGGCTGGATGCGCATGCTGGGGGAATCGATGAGGATGTGATCGCCATTGCCGCCGAGGTCGTTGCCAGTCTCCCGAACCTGGGAGCACTCGTCTTCGAGATCTCTCCGGATCGCCTTGCGAACTTTGGAGAGAAAGGATTTCTGCGGGAGATGGAGAAGCTTCATCGACTGTGGGAGAAGAACCGGACCGTCCCTGCAGCGAAGGCAAGCCCACAAACACTGTGGGTGAGTTCCTCCTCTCCATCGCCGGAGTCATGGGAGAAGCTCATCGCCGCCCGCATGTTGCCGACGGACGACCAGTCTCATGATGGTATCGACCGTTCGTATCTCCAACCCTCGGATGAGCGGAGCTTCTCGCTGTACACCTGTCTGGCTGCCTCGTTCCGCACCGGTGCCATTGCGGAGCTTCTCGAACACTCCACGCGCTTGCTTCTGCTCGGTCTGGGCGAGACGGCGCTGCGCGCTCTGATGGACCGGTATGTCGCGGACACACCGCCGGTGGCGTTCCCAACGGATGAGGTCCTCAGCTTTCGACGGTACCTGCAAACGCATCCAGTCCCGGTCCCAGGGCTTGAAGATGTGTTGAACTTCGAATCGACCTTGGTCGAAGCCGCAGTCGACAACGCGACTCTCCGTGTAGAGCTATCGCGCGATATCGATGCGCTGCTCGGTGACATCGCCATGGGCAGGCTCCCGGAACCCTCCTCGGATTGTCCCGGAGCAGTCCTGGAGATCGGCGTCGATCCCGCGCCGTTCGTTCGCATGTTGCATTAGCGATTGTCAGCCGAGAAAGGACTACTTACGAATAACTTCTGTCCATTTCGTCTTTTGCCGCCATCCCTATGAAATTGCTCTCCGCGCTTCAATTATTGGTTTCGCGCTCCGGTGCTGGGCGCGCGGAAAGCATGATAGCGAACGCGCACTGATTGAAGGCCTTATAGTGACTCGAGTATTAAGGAGTACACGGATTTGGGGAGCCTGGCGGTAGTGAAGGGGCCTTTGAATTGGCATTTCTCAGCCACGCGCAGAGTGATGGCGATATGCGAGAAGCTCGCCACCACTCCACATAGGCCCAAGAACTTGAATCTCCTCGCGCATGCTCAAGATTCGCACCCTCGACGTGCGCTCCATTGACTGTTGCATGAGTAAGATCTGCATTTCCGAGATTCGTATTTTCGAGATGAGCGTCTGTCAGGTCAGCATTCGTAAAGTCAACAGAATACATATAGGCATTCGAGAAATAGGCCCTTGGCAAAGTAACGTCTCGAAAGTCGACCATACCGTTGTCGTCATAGAACAGAATGACGCTACGCATATCGACGGCGTAGTTTTTCGATGCCCCTAGTGGCTGGATGTGCTTTTTCCATAGGTCGCTCAAGCCATGAGTATAAGTGTCAATCAGGTACTCATTGTGCGTGGCCCTCACCACCATTGAATCATCGGGTTTCTTGCCCGATTCAAGGAGTGTGACTGATAAAGGCTTTGGACCTATGCGACTGCTGCTTGGCAAAGGTTCTGTAATGGGTCCGCCATCTTGTTGGGCTTCCCGCAGATATGCTTGAGAGATCGTGTGGACAACGGCATAGACATCGAAACTTTGATCTTTTTTAGATGTGGAATCAAGCAGTCGGTAGAAGATGACATCGAACGCATTCTCGTTCTGGATGTAAGGAAGTACAGAAGCGGCAAGAGCTTTCGCATCGATAGAGTGATCTGGTGACGCAAAAAACGTTTCCATATTGAGAGCCGCGCCAACAGATTTACCATCTCCGGAAAACGATAGGGCGGCAACTGCGTCCCTCCAGGCTTTTTCGCGGGTAGCATTGCGACTTGCTGCTGCGGTGTACCCGAATTGAATGATTTGGAAAAGCAGTGTTACCAGACCAAGAATAACTGCGCCTTGCGTTGTCGTTAATATCCTCTCGTAGAAATTACGGCGCTTCGTCTGTCCTTCGTTCTGATACTCCGCGTTGGCCGCTTCTGCCTCCGCTTTCCTTGTGAGCATGGCAAGGTTGCTATATTGGGCATCCCGAAGATCTTGCTCGGTGGCATCTCGCTTTATAGGTTCATAGACGAAAGGAGTCGACTGCTTGTCGGGCATCGCAATCTCCAATTGGGTGCATTCACGGTGCCCAAAAGCGTACCACATGCGCCCCGTTCCAAAGTCGTTTCCAGCCGCAGTTGCAATCTCTCTTCGAACCGATTTTTCCGACAATACCTATCCTGCCATCAGATTCCTGAGTTAGAGTAATCCTGCTCTCAAATCTCCCTGCGTACCAAGGAGAACGCATGCCCACGCTAACTCCTCCAGGCAAAATCATGATCATCCGCCACGCCGAAAAACCGCCAAAGCATGGCGGCGAACCGCTGGATGTGCAGCAGAATGGAGAGCCCGGAAATGGTAAGTCGCTCATCGTGCCCGGATGGCAAAGGGCTGGTGCATTGAACGCTTTCTTTGCTCCGTATCAATCCGCGCCTTCTAACGCAGAGATCGCTACGCCGAACTGCATCTATGCCGCGAGCCCCACCAACGAATCCCAGCGTCCATCGGAGACGGTGACACCTCTGGCAGCCTGGCTGAACTATACGGAAGGCGGCCCACAGTTCAACATCTCCTACACCATTGGCGGCGGAGAATCAGATCTGGTCAAAAGCGTGCTCGGTCTCGGCGGTGTAGTGCTCATTTGCTGGGAGCACGACAACATCATGCCCAACATCATGAAGGCCATCGACAAGAAGTTTCCCATCTCTAACTATGCGTCTATTCCCAATCCCTTTCCCAACGTCTTTTACCTCGTCTGGGTTCTGGATTTGAATGACGAAGGAACCGGCTATACGTGGACCCCAGTCAACCAGAACCTGATGGCTGGCGATGTGTCCTCCTAATGGATGCGGGCTGCTTGCTTACAGCGCCCGGAACCTAGACACCCTGGTATACGAGTGCGACAAAGTCACTCGGGTTCTGGAAGAGGTTTCCCCATTCCGCGTCATAGCGCGCACCGGGCTTCGCTGCAACCACTTCGGATAGGGGCTTGCCCTGTCTTTTGAAGGCCGCCACTTTGTCCCGAATTTCTACCAACACATCCCGGAAAAGAATCAGGTCGGCTTTGCCGCCCACGGCCCCGTGCCCAGGAATGACGATCGTCTTGTCCGTCACCTTTGCGATGTTTGCTTCTGCCGCGCGTATCTGCCCGTCGATGCTGCCCCCGGTCGAGTAGTCGATGAAGGGGTAATCGCGGTTCCAGAAAGTGTCTCCGGTATGAAGAATGTCCGCTTCCGTAAAGTGCACGGAGATGTCGGAGTCCGTGTGAGCAGGCAGGTAGTGCTTAAGCTCCAGAGTGGAGTTGTTGCAGTGAAGTGTGTGCTCCTCCTGGAAGACGGTTGAGGGAAGCGCACCTGCTGGCGCGGGCGGAAAAGTGTACTGCCAGTTGCCTCCGACGCGCGTGTCTCTGGAGAGATGCTTGCGTGTGTTCTCTTGTGCCAGGATGCTTGCTCCGGCGGCATGCAGCCACTCGTTGCCACCGGTGTGGTCGAAGTGCCAGTGGGTGTTGACCAATTGCTTGATCGGCTGCGCGTTGATGCTCGCAAGAGCGCTGGAAACATTCGGACGCGCAGTGACGATCGCCGCATCGACAAGCAGCTTCCCGTCAGGGCCGGTAAGAACAGCAATATTCCCACCCGCACCCAGAAGAACGCTGACATTACGGCGAAGGGTTTGCACAGTGACTTTCGCTGTAGCGGCCTCCTTGAACGCGGATTCAACCAGGCCGCCTGTCTGAGCGAATAAGCTTCCCGGAGCAAGACAAACCGCGGCGGCTGTGAGGCCTCCAGCAGTAACAAACTGACGGCGTGAGATATTCGACCCTTCCTGGCTATCCACGGCAATCCTTTCGTGGGCGCTGTGTACACCGCGCCTCAATCCCTACGGGAAAAGAATGACGGAAGTTTACTCGCACAACGCCGGATTTAACCGAGAATCTGTGCGCTATAGGTAGGCGGGAGATGATAGATTGTTCCCGATCTGGGATGTGATCGCGGAACAACGATGAGACCGCCCGCATCAGCTTCGGGAGAAAACATGTTCGGCGCAATGAAATCGACGTTAACTCTGCACGTAGTCTCGAGTCTTGATGGCTTTATCGCCAAGAAGGACAACAGTGTCTCGTGGATGGACAGTTCTGGTGATGTCTACGAAAGAGGGGTGACTGACGACGGCGCTGAAGTCCTCCAGTCGATAGATTGCTACGTATTAGGTGCTCGCACCTATGAGCACGCGCTGCAACTCGGCTGGCCCTATGGCGATACTCCAACGATCGTGGTGACCCATAGAAAGCTGCCGTCCACAAGGAAGAGCGTGGAGTTCTACTCAGGCGACCTCAAGAAATTGGTAAGTGAGATACTCGCGCCCAGATACAAAAATATCTGGCTGGTAGGAGGAGCCATATTATGCCAGAGCTTTCTCCGGCTCGGTCTGGTGGATGAGATCCGATGGATGATCGCACCGGTCATCCTCGGTGATGGCCTGCACCTGTTCGGTGATTCCGGTATGGAGCAGAAGTGGCAACTGAAGAACGTGGTCGCTTATAAGAACAACTTCGTTAAGCTATCGTACAGACGCCAATCAACAGACTCCCTGGCCTGAAGGCGGCTCCGCAATGCGGCGTTACGTGATCCGTTGAACCCACTGCCTCCGCCAGGATGGCGCCTCGAAGGGATCCGCGAAATACTGTGTCTCGTGCACGACCTTACCTTTGTGGAACTCCATAATGCTCACCGTGTAGGCCGGTCGCCCCTGGTAGGTGATGGTGTACTCCGTGATCCAGAGATCACCTTTTCCGAGAATTCGCCTGACGTTGAAACCCGACGGCTTGCCGGGATGATGACTCCGCAAGGCCTGCAGATTGCTTCGCCCGAAGATTCGTTCGCCTGACTGGGGATAGTCACAGATGGCATCGTCCGCATAAATATCGTGTTCCGCGTTTGCGTCGCCGGCCGCCGACGCTTGCCAATGCGCATCCAGGGCTTTACGGATTTGTTCCTCTTGCGTGGACTGTTCCGGCTGCTCTTGATCTGTCATGCTGATTGACCTCGTGGGATGAAACCCGGGATACCGGTTGTCACTACTGCATTCAGCCTCTGTCTGGTCTGAATGCGGCTAATCTCTTCCAGTGCGTCTTCCGGAAGGGCAGAGATGTCGAAATTCTCTCTCGCCCGGTCTGCGCTCTTGGGTGTGGTCAGCAGCGCCGTGCCGCGTTGCGCCGCCCACGCCAGCAGCACCTGTGCTGGCGTCTTTCCAACACGCGCGGCAATTTTCAAGATCGCCGGGTCTTCGATCGGTCCCGGCCTCATCCCATGACCCAAAGGCGCGAAAGCCAAAAACACAACACCCTTCTCTTTGCAGAACTCCAGAAGTTCCGTCTCCGGAAGATACGGATGTGCTTCAACCTGGACTACAGCCGGTTTGATTCTCGCCGCTTCGTAGAGGGGTAACAGCTCGTTCAAGGCGACGTCAGACAGTCCGATGGCCCGGCATCTGCCATGGTCCACCAGACTCTCCATCGCCCTCCAGGTGTCGAGCAAGGTCACGCCGTGGTCGTATAGGACGTTGCCGTTTTCGTCCCGCGGGTCCTGCTCGTTCCCCGGTTGAAATGCAAACGGCGTATGAATGAGATAGAGATCCAGGAAGTTGAGCCCGAGTCTGTCCAGACTCGCCTCGAAGGCCGGTCCGACGCGCTCGGGTCGATGGTTGGAGTTCCACAGTTTTGTGGTCACAAAGATCTCTTCCCGCGCAATCCCTCCAGCGGCAAGGCCTGCCTGCAATGCCTCGCCTACCTCACGCTCATTGCGGTATCGTTCCGCGCAATCGAAGTGTCGAAAGCCTGCGGCCAGCGCGTCTCTGGTCGCACTTATCGTTACCGCAGCATCGGGAATCAGAGTGCCAAACCCGAGTACGGGCATGTTGCCGGCCCCGTGGTTGAGCGGTATTCTCATACTCCGAAAATCAGAAGATTCGATCATCACGACACCTCCGGCATAGGGCGCGTCCAGTAGCACCCCCGGATACGTGGACGCCAGCGCACAGCTTTAAGCGTATGCGATGAAAACGGCAGAAAACAACAGCGTCAGGCAAACAGATGGAACTTTGGGTGCCCCTGAGGGTATAAGGTCGAAATCCTAGCACGCTGCGTTCTGCGGAAAAGATCCATGGTGCATCCCCACGTCTTCGTAGCGGCTGTCATCCGATGGACCGAAGCCCTATCCCTGCACGTCGAAGGGTTGGGGCCTTGTCGTTTAGAGAGGGCCGCGCTCTTTCGTTTTAAAACGTCTGGTCTTCCGTGCTCCATAAATCCTCATATCCATCGTCTAAACCCCATGACACCAGAGACTCTCTACCGACTCGCCCCTCCCTTGATCGCGTTACAGCTCCTCGCCTTCGGTTGGAGCGTCAACCGAGAGATCCATACGAAGGATGCCGACAGGCAGATCGTGATCACTCTACCGGACGTGATCAACATCATGAGCCTCTTCGCGACGGTCGGCTGCCTGATCGTTCTGCCCCTCGCCACCGAATCCTATCTCTGGCTCTCTCGGATCGTACTGGCTTGCGCTTATGTTCTGATTGCCTTCCATCCCCTCACCATCGCAGCGCACTACGGTCTTTGGAAGAGAAAAAGCGGAAGCGAACACGCCACAGAGAAAACCGGTTTTCGCTATGTCACTCGTGAAGAGCGGACGACGTCCCTCGTCTCTGCTCTGCTGGTGGTCGTGGTCGCAATGTATCTCGGGACACACTGAACGAAACTCAGCATCAGCCGTTTTAAACAAGCTGTGAAAGTCGTAAGCGAACTGTCATACTCTGGCGATGAAGTACCTCTGGCTCTCCATCGCGATCCTCAGTGAGGTCATCGCAACCTCTTCCCTCAAGGCTTCAAACGGCTTCACACGACTTCTTCCTTCCATCGCGGTCGTCGCGGGTTACGCTTCCGCCTTCTTTTTTCTCTCGCGAACACTGAAGTTCATCCCCGTCGGCATCGCCTATGCGATCTGGTCGGGCGTCGGCACGATCGCTATCGGCATCGTCGGAACCTACTTTTACAAGCAGACGCTGGATCGCGCAGCGATCCTGGGTATGGCCCTCATCGTCGCCGGCGTCATCGTCTTGAACGTCTTCTCAAAATCGACTGCTCATTGATGCATCCGTTCCATGCGGCGACCTTGAATCTCATGAGCGCGCCATGTGGGGCACCGGCCGGTAGGCCTCTTCCGGAATCTCGGCCAGGATGGAATAGCTCGCCTTCTCGCCTAGCCCATAGAACTGACAAAAGCTCATCATCAAAGGTCTCCATTTATCCGGATCGATATGGTTCTCAATTCCCGGAACCAGGATGCCCGGTTCGGCATACGCTCGAACCACTCTCATCTCAAAGGCAAGCGCGGTAGCCGCCTTGTCCGGGCGCGTGCCGAAAGAATGAGTCGCCTCCAGTACGACCTCCAACTGCACCGGACACTCCTGCACACGGGGAGGCGTGACCAGCTCCGACGGGATCGCGGTCAAACCAGCCGTCGCGAACTTCTCCTTCTCATGCCGATACCCCATCGCTACTTTGTGTGGCGGGACTGGATCGGAACCAGTCAGCTTTGCAAGTTGATTGACCTTCCCGGCCATCGTGACGGAGGGCAGGTTCAGCACGGCTTCCTTCTCGCGAAGCAGATTCTGCGCGGTGTGACCCTTCGCACCAAGACCAAGCATGCAGTTCCAACCCAGCCACCAGACGGAGGACATGGGAGCCAGATTTGCGGAACCGTCTTCATTCAACGTGCTTAAAAGAACGACCGGAGTGCCGAAGTAGAGAATGGAAGGTTCAACAGAGATATGCATGCCCTAAGAATCGTTCACGGTTCATCGAACCGCACTCCGTTTCTTGCTTCCAAACTTTGGAAAACGATCAAAATGCACCGCGATGCAGACAGTTCGAGTAAGCGTCATTGTTCGCCAAGCCTCTCGCCTGTGGCCTTTGGTCGGCCTAACTCCTTCGGGGAAATGATAACTTTCGAGCACTAATCCAGAACCCAGGAGAACTTATGCGTCGATCTCATCTTGCCGCCGCGATCTTCATACTTCTAGCAGGCCCGGCTGCGTACGCGGACACGTTCAACGTCAATGCGGACTTCTTTCGGTATGAGCCAGGCTGCGTTAGCTGTGGCACCGGATCGCTCACAGGAACAGAAACGATCGATACCTCAAAAGGCGTCATCACGGATGCATCACTCACGGCCACCCTCGACGGCGTGGTCTATACCTTCTCCGGTGCACCTGTGGATCAGCTTGCAGATCCGAACTCGGCCATTCCCGATGATCCGAAGAGATCGCCGCTTGCATATGTAGCAAAATTCTCGAACGGAACAGAAGAATTAGACCTGAACCTCTACATTGGGCTCACGGGTACATTGGTTGGTTACACGGGGGGAGATGTGTGCGGCATGGATGTCATTAACTGCAGCCCCGGAAACCAGAGCTACGAAGGCTTCCTCCTGAACGGAGGCGAAAAAACGTATCTCAATCAAGGGACGCTTACCGAAGCTCAGGTAGCCGTTACGCCTGAGCCGTCTGGTTTCGCTTTACTCTGTACAGGTCTGCTCGGTGTAGCGGGTGCGCTACGCCGTCGCATTCTGTAACTCCCCGTACTGCGCAGCCTACACCTGCACAGTACGCAGATTCGCTCGTCGCGTCTTGACAGCTCCGGCGAGTTCCCGCAGCAGCGTATGTGTCTCGGCCCAGTCGATGCACGCATCAGTGATGCTCTGTCCGTAGACTAATGCCCTTCCGTGAACAAGAGACTGCGATCCGGCAACAAGATTGCTCTCGATCATCACACCCATGATGTGATGTTCTGCACTTGCAGTAATCTGTTCGGCCACGTCGCGGCACACGGCTCCCTGCTTGCGATAGTCCTTGCCGCTGTTCGCATGGCTGCAGTCGATCATGATGCGCGGTGGTGCGCCTGCCTTTTGCATCTGTTCCGCAGTCGAAGCGACCGAGACCGCATCGTAGTTCGTGGTCTGCCGCCCACCGCGCAAAATCACATGGCAATCCGGATTGCCGGAGGTCAGAAGGATCGCGGCCTGCCCGGTCTCAGAAGTGCCTAGAAAAGTATGCGGATGATTCGCGGAGAGGATTGCGTCAACCGCAATCTGTACATTGCCGGACGTGCCATTCTTGAAGCCCACCGGGCACGAAAGCCCGGAGGCAAGCTGGCGATGTACCTGGCTTTCGGTCGTGCGTGCGCCAATGGCTCCCCAGCTCACAAGATCGGAGACATACTGCGGCGAAATCATGTCGAGGAACTCCGTGCCCGCAGGAACTCCCATCTCCGCCAGATCCAGCAACAGACGACGCGCAATGCGCAGACCGTCGCTGATGCGGAAGGACTCGTCGAAGTAAGGATCGTTGATCAGTCCCTTCCATCCCAACGTGGTGCGCGGTTTTTCAAAGTAAACCCGCATCACGATCATGAGTTCGTCGGAAAGCTCCGCGATCGCTTCCTTCAACAACCCTGCATACTCGCGGGCCGCAACCGGATCGTGGATCGAGCAGGGACCGACCACGACGACCAGACGATCGTCCGTTCCGTCGAGGATGTCTACAATCTGGCGACGCGCCTCAAACACAGTGCGCGAAGCGTTGTCTGTGACAGACATCTCCTCCTCAAGGAAAATGGGAGGAAGAACAATTCTGCTGGATTTGATCCGAAGGTTATTTGTGGGATATGCCATGGCTGCTTAATCAGGATACTGCCTAATATCTGTCCGTGACGATGAGGCATATACTGAGAGGAGCATGCGTCGTCTGGCCACTATTTTCGCGATCTTCATCCTGCTCTCGACCGCAGCGCCCCTACTGGCCTGCATGACAGATAGCACGATGAGCCAGAAAGAAAGCGCCTGCTGCCGTGCGATGCCTGGCAGATGCGACGGCATGGAAGAGATGCGTTGCTGCCGGGCCCAGGTTCTGACTGACGAGCATCCTCAACTTGCAGTCTCTGCTCCG
This sequence comes from Terriglobus saanensis SP1PR4, assembly GCF_000179915.2. Taxonomy (NCBI): domain Bacteria; kingdom Pseudomonadati; phylum Acidobacteriota; class Terriglobia; order Terriglobales; family Acidobacteriaceae; genus Terriglobus; species Terriglobus saanensis. The sequence continues at coordinate 29,572 of NC_014963.1, forward strand.
ATGATCGACCTTCATCTTGCGGTAGTCGCGTGGCTTGAGCCGTTTGTCTCCGAAGTCCGGAATGTCCCGCTCTCCGTTCTTGGGATAGCCGATGCGCACTCGCCGCCGGGCTTGGTCATCGCGAGAATAACTGTCCTTCGAATCTGATTCGCTCCTTGATCCGATGACCTGCACACCTGGCGTGTGCCTGTGCCTCATTTGGTTCAAACAAAGGAGCATCGATGAAATCCCTTATGGCCCTGGCCTGTGCATTCGCACTGCCCGGCATCGCTCTGGCCGCTGATCACGGCCCTGTCTTCAGTTATGCAACCCCCGTAAACTCGCAGCGGGAACTTAGCTTCGATACCGGCATCTTTGGTCGAAGCGGCTCCCACGGAATACAGCTTTCGACCGGTTCGAGCTTCGGATACGGCCTCACGCCGCACGTGACGGTCAACGCCTTTCTGCCGGCGACCTTTGGTAGCGGATCACTGCCCGAGAACCGCATTGTGTCCGGGAGCGAATGGTCCGCCAGCACCTCGTGGCGTTTTTTCCACTCCGTCACCAGCGTCGGAAAACGAATTGAATCGACCGCGTCGCTTGGCGTTGTCGTTCCTGGTCCGCAGCAGGACTCTGGTGTACTCGCCAGCCTCCATCGCGCTCCCGGAGTCGCCGGAAGTTTGGCGACTGGCCTCGCTTCAAGAAGCCAGTACCTCTGGGTCGGTGGCGGCTATACGAGGTTTGCAGAAGCATCGGAAGATCGCCGCCCCGATACCCTCTCGTGGAGTGGAGTCTATGGATATCGTCCAGCGAAACTTCGTCGTGGATACAACCAGTGGGACTATCGAGGCTTTGCAGAGCTGACCGGAGAGCACACCGGGAACGTTCTGAAGAGTGGCGCGATTCTGCCGGACAGCAGCACGACAACCGTCTGGCTCGGACCCTCCGTTCTCGCGATCTTCAAAAACGTCTCTATCTCTGGTGGCATGCAGGCACCTGTCTTCCGCGACGCTTCGGACTCGATCTACGGACGGGAGCATCTTCGCTTCGCCATCAACTTCAGCTATCTCAAATACTCCTCACACACCAGCTCCCATTGAAAGGAAGCACCATGAAAAAAATGAATGCAGTAGTGTTCTTCGCTTTGCTCCCCTTCTCCGCTCATGCGGAGTATGAGCAGGTCAACCTTACGGTCTTCGGGATGGACTGTGCCCCTTGCGCCCATGCGATTCACGTTTCGATGAAAGGAATTCAGGGCGTAAACGAGGTCGATGTTGACCTTAACACCGGCCTCGTCGCCATCAAGCTAACCCCAGGTAACAACGCCTCGATGAAGCAGTTCAACCAGGCAGTAGAGAAGAATGGATTCACCCACAAAGACGCGGAGATCATCGTCAGGGGAAAACTGGCAGGTACGGCGAGCGCCCCGGTTTTGGAAATCTCTGGCACTCAGGACCGCTTTGCTCTGTCTCCAATGGCTGCCAATCTGGATATGGCCACACTCCTCGGTAAAACCGTGACCGTCAGTGGAGTACTTCCGCAAGCCCCTAAAGGGACAGTCTCCGGCACGCTACGGTACAAGACGATTACGGAGGCCCGATGAACTCAACACCTGTTCCTCTCGCTCCAGAGGAAAGCGCCAGACGAGCGGCCCTGCTTAACTATTTCTCTCTGTTCAGTTCGTTCAGCACACTCATCTGTTGTGCTCTGCCATCCGTTCTGGTGCTGCTCGGAATGGGCACAGCGGTCGCTTCCTTGCTGTCTGCCGCGCCGTGGCTTGTGAGCTTGTCCCGTCACAAGATATGGAGCTTCAGCATTGCAGGAACGCTGATCGCGGTGAGCTTTGTCATGACCTATGTCGTAGCGCCACGCCTTCAGCGTGGTGACGCCTGTGCAGCGGACGATCCGACGACGTGCGGTGAAGTCAGCAAGCTAAGCCGGGTCGTTCTCTGGGGCTCCGCTCTTATTTGGAGTGGAGGCTTCTTTGTGGCTTATCTGCTCGGACCGATACTGGAACATATGGATCGGTAATCCTCAAGCCGGGATGACGATTCATCCCGGCTTGAGACTCAGCTTAGAGCATTACGTCATCCCTCGATCTTCTCCAACTCAGCCGCATCTCCTATGCCAAAGGCATCGTCACCGTAGACACGGGTCGTGCCACATCCGTTCAAAAGAACGAGGCTGATTCTTATTCAACTCACTCTCTCAAACGCAGCAATCACCTCAGGCGAATCGGGTTTCGTCGCTGGCTCAAACCGCCCGCTGGCGTACCGTTGCGTACGAGCTTGTAGTGGATTCTTTAGAAGCTGAACGAAACACCCGCTTTGGCATTGAAGTCGTTGCGCGGATCGCCTTTCGGATAAAGGAGCACCCACTCTGCGGGTGTAGTCGTAAGTGCAAAGTGTCTCCTAACCGGGATCGTCAGGTTAAACCCGGCATTGAACGCGAACTGATTCGTAACTCCGGCGTTCGACGACCTCACATCCCCAGCCTCGGCAAAAACGCCGGGTCGGACCCTGGCCCGCGCAAATAAGGTCTTCTGCAGACCCGCCGTAAATCCGTGCGAATTGAGCGAGCCTTTCTTCGTAACGCCATAGTAGTTTGTAAAATCGGCAAAGACGCTGAAGTGCCGCCGCAGATTCCAACTGGGACGCACATACCAGCCGTTGAGATGGACACGCTCTCCAGCGCCTACGTCCGCATACAGGTACGTCCATCCAAAGCCCACGGCCCCTCGCGGTGGCTTCAGCTTTACCTCTTGCAAATTCTGCGTCCGTACGACCAACGACCCGCACAGCAAACCCAACAAAACGATCCAGACTTTAGAGCGGAACAACAACAGTCTCCTTCTTCGGTAGCGAGCGGAGAAAATCTTCACCCGTGTTCAGGTGCTCGTTCACCAGCCGCCGTGGCGTGTGCGCGAGCCATTCCGTGGCGGAGATGTCCTGGTACTCACCGAGCGGAAACAGCTCGATAAACACCAGGTCTTCATCTCCCGTATTCTCGATATAGTGTGGCCGCGAGATGTCGATATATCCCACATCGCCCGTAGTGAAGTCCATCGTGCGCGCCTTCGCACCAGCCTCAAAAATGGTCATGCGTCCCTTCCCTGAGACGTAGTACTGCCACTCCGGCGCTAGCGGGTGCCAGTGCAACTCGCGCAATCCGCCAGGCTTCAGCCGCACGAGGGCCGCAGCGATGTTTGTGACGGGGAAGACCTTGTTATCGATGATCTTCACCTCACCGCCCGCAGTGACTTTGGTCGGTTTCATCGCGCCGGGCCGGAAGACGAACTTCTCATGGATCGCTCCCGTTCCCTGCGCCGTCTGCTCCTGCTCTTCCTGTAATGAACGCGGCTCATCAGTTGCGAAGATATACAGTTTTTCTTTTGGCAGCTTGTCGAATGTTGCTTCTGGCGTGTTGAAGTTCTTCGCCAACACTTCCTTCGGTGTGTGCTTGAACCAATCGCTCAGCAGAAACGTAGAGAACTCATCGAAATCGCCCTGGTTGAACACCAGCAGAAATTTGCACCCGTCCGGCCCCAACCCCTGGATCGAGTGCGGAAGCCCGCCCGGAAACAGCCAGAGGTCGCCTTCATGTACATCATTCACAAAAGCCTTCCCCTCCGGATCCACGGCTGTAATGCGCGCCGAGCCGTAAATCATGAACGCCCACTCGGCGGAGACGTGCCAATGGAGCTCGCGCACACCGCCCGCGATCAGGCGCATTTCAACGCCGGCCATGGTCTTGGACACGGCCAGCTCACGCACGGTGACCTGCCGCGTCCAGCCGCCACTGTCGATCTCCTTGTGCGCAAGGTCGAATGAGTACTTGAAGGGCGGCACCGTGCCGCCGTCCGTCTCCGGCGCCCACACGGAATCCGGCTCCAGCTTGTCCTGGACTGTGTTGCTCGGACCCGGCTGCTGCTCGTTGGGAAAATGATGGTCGGGCGATCGCGGCACGTGAGTCTGTTCCTGCGCAGCGGCAATCGGTACGGCAACCGCGGCGGCGATCGCCGCGCCTGTCGCTGTCAAAAAGCTGCGCCGCGAATGCGATATCTCCGGCGTATGCTCATCTGCGTCTTCACGATGAAAGGAAGATTTCAGTTTCATACCGCATTAGACGGCTTCAAGCCATCGCTGGGGTTCTTATGTCCTGAGATTGCGCTGTAGTTACTGTCCTTTCGTGGCCTGGGTTGAGGCTGCAATCAGGGACATACAAATCAGAGGACACACGAAGCTGAAGCATCGCGTCCATGGCCGGCACAAACGCAATGGCCCGCGCAGGAACACCCGCGCGGGCCGCGCACCAGCAGACCAAAAACTATTTCTTATTCAACTCACTCTCAATGGCAGCGATCACCTCAGGCGAATCGGGTTTTGTCGCTGGTTCAAAACGATCCACCGGTGTTCCGTTGCGTGCGATAAGAAACTTGGTAAAGTTCCACTTGATGTCGCCGCCCAGGGAGGGATTCGTCGTTTTGTCCGTCAGGTAGTGATACAGCGGCGTCTGGTCTGCACCCACCACCGAGACCTTCGACATCATCGGAAACGTCACATGATACTTGCGGCTGCAGAAGGTCTTGATCTCGGCCTCCGTTCCCGACTCCTGGTTGGCAAAGTTATTCGCCGGGACGCCAACGATGACGAGTCCCTTGTCTTTGTACTTTTCGTACACGGCCTCAAGCGCGGCGTACTGCGGTGTGAAACCGCAGGCGCTCGCCACATTGACCACAAGCAGGACCTTCCCCTTGTAGGTCGCAAGGGAGGTCGGCTGGCCATCGATCGTCTTGAGTTTGTAGTTGTAGACCGGCGTCGCCGTTCCGGCATATGCCGCAAGAGTGGTGCCAAGCAAGAACAACATGAATTGTTTCCGCACAGGAGTCCTCATTCCGTCGCCAAGGTTGGCTGGTTGCGGCCATTATAGGTCTTGATTTTCCAGAAAATGTCACCCCATTGAAACAGTGCTGCGGACACCGAAACGGGATACGGTGCGCCCAGGATCCCCTTCTACGCGGATTCTCCAGGCGGGTCTGTACAAACTGCGCTCCCTCAATTCTCATAGAGCGGTGGATTCCGGAAGAACCTCGCCGACGCGCAAGCTTCCCTGATTTTTAGCTTTCTGAATTTGAACGAATCCTCTGTATAAGAATTATTATCAAACAAGGGAAGCGCCTTTCCCGGAACGAAATGAGGAGCAAAACGTGTCAGATGAAATGAAGTGCCCGGTCCCTCACGGCCAGCCCACAGCCCAAACCACCGCCACCGAGACCTCCTCGCCGCTGCACGGCGCCGTCACCCATACCTCGCGCCAGATCACACGCAACGAGCACTGGTGGCCCGATCGGCTCGATCTCGCCGTCCTGCACCAGAACACCAAGCTCGCCGACCCCATGGGGAAGGACTTCGACTACGCCGCCGAGTTCAAAACCCTCGATCTGGACGCCGTCATTAAAGACCTCCACGCCGTCATGACCGATTCGCAGAGCTGGTGGCCTGCGGACTACGGCCACTACGGCCCGTTTTTTATCCGCATGGCCTGGCACAGCGCCGGCACGTACCGCATCCATGATGGTCGCGGCGGCGCGGGCATGGGCACGCAGCGTTTTGCCCCGCTGAACAGCTGGCCGGACAACGTCAGCCTGGACAAGGCGCGCCGTTTGCTCTGGCCCATCAAGCAGAAGTACGGCAAGAAGCTCTCCTGGGCCGATCTCATGATCCTTACCGGCAACGTCGCGCTCGAGTCGATGGGCTTCAAGACCTTCGGCTTCGGCGGCGGTCGTGCCGACGTCTGGGTCCCGCAGGAAGACATCTTCTGGGGCTCGGAGCACACGTGGCTCGGCAGCGACCGTTACCAGGGTGAGCGCGATCTCGACAACCCTCTCGCCGCCGTGCAGATGGGTCTCATCTACGTGAACCCGGAAGGCCCCGATGGTAAGCCCGATCCCGTTGCTTCCGCGCGCGATATCCGCGAGACCTTCGGCCGCATGGCGATGAACGACGAGGAGACCTTCGCACTCATCGCCGGTGGTCACACCTTCGGCAAGGGCCACGGCGCGCACGATCCCAGCAAGTACGTCGGTCCTGAGCCCGAAGGCGCACCCATCGAGCAGCAGGGTCTTGGCTGGAAGAACTCCGCAGGCAAGGGCAATGCGGAAGACACGATCTCCAGCGGTCTCGAAGGCGCGTGGACGACCAACCCGATTAAGTGGGACTCCGAGTACCTCGACAACCTCTATAACTTCGACTGGGCGCTGAAGAAGGGCCCCGGCGGCGCATGGCAGTGGTACGCCGTGGCAGAAGGAGAGACTGTTCCGGACGCACACGTCAAGGACAAGAAGCACCTGCCCATGATGTTCACCTCGGATCTCGCGCTCAAGTTCGATCCTGAGTACGAAAAGATCGGCAAGCGCTTCCAGGCCAACCCTGACCAATACGCCGACGCCTTCGCCCGTGCATGGTTCAAGCTCACGCACCGCGACATGGGCCCCATCGTCCGCTACCTCGGACCTCTGGTTCCCAAGGAGCAGCTCATCTGGCAGGATCCCGTTCCCGCAGTCGATTACGAACTCATCGGCGACGCTGAGATTGCGGACCTCAAATCCAAAATCCTCGCATCCGGTCTGTTGCTCCCGCAGCTGGTCTATACGGCCTGGGCTTCGGCCTCGACCTTCCGTGGCTCGGACAAGCGCGGTGGAGCAAACGGCGCACGCATCCGTCTCGACCCGCAGAAGGACTGGGAAGTAAACCAGCCGATGATGCTGGAGAAGGTGCTCAACACGCTTGCTGGCATCCAGACGGACTTCAGCGCAAACGGCAAGAAAGTCTCGCTCGCCGACCTGATCGTTCTCGGCGGTAGTGTGGCTGTGGAAGAGGCTGCGAAGAAGGCCGGATACGACATCAAGGTCCCCTTCGCTCCTGGACGCACGGACGCTTCGCATGAGCAGACCGATGTGCAGTCCTTCGCTCCCCTGGAACCGACGGCGGACGGCTTCCGCAACTACCTCCGTCTCGGACACACCGAGCGGGCGGAAGACCTGCTCGTCGACCGGGCCCAGTTGCTCACACTGACCGCGCCTGAGATGACCGTGCTCGTCGGCGGCCTCCGCGTCCTCGGAGCGAACTACCGTCAGTCGCTGAACGGTGTCTTCACCAAGCAGCCTGAGACGCTGACGAATGACTTCTTCGTCAACCTGCTCGACATGGCGACCGAGTGGAAGGCATCCTCCACCACGGAAGGCCTCTTCGAAGGTCTGGACCGTGCAACAGGTGCGGTCAAGTGGACGGCCACGCGTGTGGACCTGATCTTCGGTTCCAACTCGCAGCTCCGCGCCATCTCGGAGGTCTACGCGGCAAGCGACTCGAAGGAGACGTTCGTGAAGGACTTCGTGGCAGCGTGGACCAAGGTGATGAACCTCGATCGCTTCGACCTCCACGCCTGATCCTGAAAAGGCAGCAGAACTATCGATCTACCACTGGCCCGCGCAAATCGCGCGGGCCAGTTTCGTTTGGATGCTCCGGTTTGAGAAATCGGACCGGCGGGCCAAAGTCAGCACCTTCTGAATCTTGAAGTTTTTCTGGATAGGTAAAGCGATGCGCGTTTTGCAGGACTCATTCTTCCAGATAGGCCAAACCCTCTCAATGAGCGCATTGGCCTGCTGTCAATCCGCTGTCACGTGACGGTGGATCTTCGCTTAGCGATATTGCGCTGTCTACGCGCGAATCAATGTCGTGCTGCTTTTGAGAACATCTAAGGATGATGTGCGGTGCTAACTCTAGGGGGATATAAGGTAAGCCACCAGATAGCAATCAGAACGCCGGTGTCGCCGAATGCGTGGAACCAACGCACACTCCATAGTGTCGAAACGGGTGTGGGGTTCACCACACTTCGCAGAACTTCATTCACGGCCAATTTACTTGCGGGAGTGTCAGCGTACTGGACAATTACCTGCTGCACTTTGTTTTGCGCTGTCTGAGCACGTTCAAGAGCGAGATCATTCACCACCGCAAAGCTTATGAATCCAGATGAAACGAATAACGCGGCAATGATGCTCTTGGGGGTGTGTTTTATGCCACCCCAAAACGCGACAAGTCCCAGGAGCACGGTGAGGTACGCGCCCCAAAGTTCCTGCGTGGCATGTAAACGGTCGAAGTAAAATTTTACAAGTTCTTCGAAAGTCATGAAGACATCCCTCCTGAGGAGGAAACATCGTAAATCGTCGAACTTGGGAAAAATCGGGCGACCGATAATTAAAAACCTGGGAAATCGATAGCCAGAAGTCACGCGTGTCGCCCGGAGTGCTCCTGGATTCATGCCAAATCGCCAATGCACTCCCCAATCCTGATTTAAGAACGAAATGCCCACTTCTCGTACGGGATCGTCAATCGATCCGATGCGCGCTGGTCGTACCTTCAAAGAATTCGGGCCGGAAACAGACGAACCTTCACTCCGAAATTCGCAGCGTGTCAATCAAAGCAGCCAGGGCTGCAGGTTGATTCCGGCGGCTGGGATAGTAGAGGAAATATCCCGGAAACGAAGGGCACCAGTCCTTCAGTACCTGGACCAGGCGTCCATCCGCAATGAAATCCTTGAGCGATTCTTCCATCGCGGTTCCAATGCCCACTCCATCCAGCACCGCCTGAATCACAAGATCGGGATCGTCGAAAGACGCAGGTCCCTGCGGACTGACCGTAAGTGCCTTCTTACCCTTCTCAAACTCCCAACGGTACAGACCGTTGCTGAAACGGAAGCCGATGCAGGCGTGGTCTTTCAGGTCCTGCGGATGTTTCGGGATAGTATTTGATTCGAAGTACACCGGAGATCCGACGACCGCAAGTCGCATCTCTTGGGTTACACGGACGGCAATCATGTCCCGTTGAATGAACTCACCCAGCTGCACGCCTGCGTCGTACTCTCCCGCTACGAGATCCACAGGATCGTTGGAAGAGGTGACCTCCAAAACGATCTCAGGATAGGTGCGGGCAAAGTGGGCCAGCTTCGGCAGGATCACCTTTTTCGTCGCTGTGCGCGGGATGATCAGACGGATCCGACCGGAGGGAGTCTCCCTTTGCTTTCTCGTCTCGGCAACCGCCCGCTCGATCCGCTCCAGGGCGGGCGTCAGTTCCTGTAGAAGCCGTGCCTGCCGCCGTAGGGGAGACACTTCGCGTCGTCCGCGCAAGCAGTTGAAGTCCCAGTCGCTTCTCCAGACCGCGAATGGAATGGCTGAGCGCGGACTGCGAAATCCCCAGCCGTGCCGCCGCGCGTGTAAAGCTGCGCTCTTCGGCCACCGTCGCGAAGGCCGAAAGCTCTCCTAAATCGTTGCGCATGATTCATGAATGCTACTCATAACTCCTTGCTGCAGCAACCGCATCGTGTCATGAGCAACCGCATCTTAATCCCGGTATGCGGAAAGCGCCTGGAACTATGCGGCTCGCATTCCACAGGAGAAAAATCATGCAAAAGCGCACACTAGGAAGCACACTGGGAAAAAGCGGCCTCGAAGTCTCAGTACTCGGCCTGGGCTGCATGGGTTTGAGCTTCGGCCTCGGCCCTGCCACGGAAAAATCGGAGGCCATCAAACTCATTCGTGCCGCCGTCGAGCGTGGCGTCACCTTCTTCGACACCGCCGAAGTCTACGGGCCCTACATCAACGAAGAGGTCGTCGGCGAAGCCCTCGTGCCCTTCCGCAAAGACGTCGTGATCGCCACCAAGTTCGGCTTCGAGCCCGATCCGAAAAATGACGGCAAATGGACTTCAACCAACAGCCGTCCGGATCACATCAAGCAGGTCGTCGAAGCCTCGCTCAAGCGCCTGCAGACCGACACCATCGACCTTCTCTACCAGCATCGCGTCGACCCCAACACTCCCATCGAAGAAACCGCCGGCGCAGTGAAGGACCTGATCCAGGCAGGCAAGGTCAAACACTTCGGGCTCTCCGAAGCAGGCGCAAAGACCATCCGCCGCGCGCACGCCGTGCAGCCCGTCACTGCTTTGCAGAGTGAGTATTCGCTCTTCTGGCGCGAACCCGAAGAGTCGGTCATGCCCACACTCGAAGAACTCGGCATCGGCTTTGTTCCATTCAGCCCGCTCGGCAAGGGCTTTTTGACCGGCAAGATCAACGCAGAGACCAAGTTCGACAGCACCGACTTCCGTGCCGTGGTCCCACGCTTCACAGAAGAGAACCGCAAAGCGAACCAGGCGCTCGTCGATGTCGTCACCAAATTCGCGGAGCAGAAGAAGGCCACGCCCGCACAGATCGCTCTTGCCTGGCTGCTCGCAAAGAAGCCATGGATCGTGCCCATTCCCGGAACAACCAAGCTCTCGCGGCTCGAAGAAAATCTCGGCGGCGCAACCGTCGAACTTACCACCGAAGACGTGCACTCGCTCGAAGTCGCCTCCTCCGCCATCAAGGTCGCAGGCGAGCGTTACCCGGCAACGCACCAGAAGCTGATCGACCGCTAAACGCAATCTGCGTCACGCAAAACTCACGCCGGGCGATTCAGCCCGACGTGAGTCTTGAAGGCAAGTGGGCCGCGCTATCGCCTTTATGCTGGTTGGCCGAACGCCTTCTCCGTTCTTCCGTTCGGTCAGAGGCCCTTCTCAAAGGGCATGGATCAACAAAAGGCCTACAACAAGCATCACCACGCAGGTGAGGCCATGAATCGAGAACGCCGACGACTTCGACCCATCCGACCCCAAAACGATGGACATATCGCCAAGAGGGATGATGGCCAAGGCAAGTAAAGCAATGCCTAGCGACCGCCTGTCCGCGGTCAGCATGAGTGCCAGCACAGCCAATCCGGCTCCGACGTCCCGAATTCCTTTCAGACGAAGCCATGCACGAGTATTTGGATCGGATGCAGGCGGCTTAAGACCGAAGGACCCTAAGATCCGTTCAGGAGATACAAGGTAGAAGCAACCGATAAAAAAGACCGACACGGCGATGAGAGCAGCGAGAGAAAGCGGTATAGCGTTATGCACAATAAATCTCCTTAGCAGAAAATATAGCAACGCTACATTTGATGTGAGGTGTTTTGAAAAGATTCACCGTCTGCCAAACGCGGATCCTAGCGGCGCTATACTTTCTATCTATGGCAACGACACCGGCAGCGAACCGAATTGCGGAACGAAAACTGCGGGACAATCAGGCCCGCCGGGCACAGATTGTCCATGCCGCGCGGCGAATCGCGGAGCTTGAGGGTTGGTCCAACGTAACCGTCCGACGGCTCTCCGACGAAATCTCCTACAGCCAACCCGTCTTGTACGCTCACTTTGGAAATCGCGAAGGAATTCTCGCCGCGGTTGCCATCGAAGGTTTCCAGGAGCTAGGCCTGGCCTTGGAGAAAGCACGGAAACCGTCGAAGCGTGGAAGTACGGTCGAAGCGGTCGCGGCCGCCTATCTGGAGTTCGCCGCGTCTTCACCGGCACTATACGAAGTGATGTTTTCGCTCGGCCTGAACGTACCCTTCGATGACCCGGCGACTCCTCCGGAGCTGCGGTTCGCGTTCTCCCAGCTCCTGGAGTTGTTTCCGGGGAAGGGCTCAAAGCCAGAGGTTCTATCGGAGCTGTTTTGGGCGAGCCTTCACGGGATTGCCGAGCTCACAAGAACGAAGCGATTTCCTGCCAACCGTCAGAAAGAGCGAGTGAAGGCGCTCGTCGAACTCTTTACTCTCCCAGGATGAATGCCTTTCCACAGAAAGGCCGGCACAGCCGAAAACCGACCGTGCTGTCGAGAACGACCTTATCGTTAACTTTTTTGAAAACTTCCTGTTTTTCACGGAACGCCGAGCCGCACCCTTTCGTAGAGCGAGGTAGGCCAACGCCAAAATAGGGAGTGCACATGCTGGCGGATCTACGCGACGCACTAAGGCAACTGCGGAAGTCACCGGGATTGACGACAACAGCGGTCATCACCCTCGCCCTGGGCATCGGAGCCACCACAGCGATCTTCACGCTGGTGCATCAGGTGATGCTCAAATCGCTGCCGGTCACGAAGCCCGAAGAACTCTGGCGGATCGGCGATAAGATCCGCTGCTGCAACTGGGGCGGATACACCCAGGGCGACGCCGGAGACTTCGCCCTCTTCTCCTGGGAGGCCTACAAGCACTTCCGCAGCCAGACACCGGAGTTCGTCGATCTGGCCGCGCTGCAGGCTGGCAACACGTCCCTGGGGGTTCGCCGTGCCGGAGTGACAGGGCAACCGGACACGCGCAACGGACAGTACGTCTCCGGAAACTTCTTCCGCACGTTCGGCATACAGCCGTGGATCGGACGTTTGACGACAGATGCCGACGATCAGGTGGGAGCACCGCTGGTCGCCGTGATGAGCTACCGCATCTGGCAGGAGAAGTATGGCTCCGATCCCTCGGTCGTTGGCGCCGGTTTTCAGATCAACGGGCACCCGTTTACCGTGATTGGTGTCGCTCCACCGGGATTTTACGGGGCGAAACTGTCGGGTGGTGGTATGCCGGACCTCTGGCTGCCCATTGCCGCCGAGGACACCCTTGCGGGCTCTGTGTCCCACCTCAAACGGCCTCAAGCCAATTACCTCGATCTCATCGGACGCGTACGTCCCGGCGTGGATCCCAAAGCGCTGGAAGCCAAACTGCGCGTGGAGTTTCACGGATGGCTCGCCAGCCATGTGCCCGATATGGAGCCAAACGAAAAGCAACTCTGGGCGCAGCAGACGCTGCATATCGTGCCCGGTGGCGCGGGCGTATCTGTAATGCGGGATCAGTATCAGGATGGGCTGAAACTCCTGTTGATCGCGGCGGGATGTGTTCTGCTGGTAGCCTGCGGCAACTTGGCTAACCTCATGCTGGCGCGCGGTTTGAAAGACCGCGCGCAGGTCTCGATTCGCATGGCGCTGGGAGCCTCCCGTGTACGGCTCATCCGCAAGGCCCTGGTGGAGAGCGTGCTGATGGCGCTGATCGGCGGTGTCCTGGGGGTCGGCGTGGCCTATGCCGGGACGCGTCTGATCCTGTATCTGGCCTTTCAGGTCGGTGGACGGAACAACTATGTGGCGGTCAGCCCGACGCCCTCCTGGCCCGTGCTGCTCTTTACGCTGGGCATCTCCATCCTGACGGGAATGATCTTCGGCACGGCTCCTGCGTGGATGACCACCCACGCCAATCCGGTAGAAGCCCTGCGCGGTGCCAATCGCTCTGTAGGCGGGGGCAGTTCGTGGGCGCAGAAGTCGCTCGTGGTGGTGCAGGCCGCAATGTCGCTCGTCCTCGTCTCCGCAGCCGCGTTGCTCGCACAAAGCCTGCGGAACCTCGAGCACCAGGACTTTGGTTTCGAAACCGACGGACGCTACATCGCTTCCATCAATCCCACGCTGGGGACCTATAAACCCGAAGAGATGGAACCGCTCTTCCGCCGCATCGACGAGCAGCTAAAGCAGGTTCCAGGTGTGCGCATGGCGGCTCCAGTGCTCTATGCGCCGATGACCGGCGATAGCTGGAATGAGGGCGTGCGGATCGCGGGTCGACCGGAGCCTCCGGCGAAGGAAGATATGGGCGCAGGCTGGGCACGCGTCATGTCCGGTTTCTTTGAAACCGTTGGCGCAAAGATGGTCCTGGGCCGCGCCTTCACCGACGAAGATACGGCCACCACGCGGAACGTCGCCGTGATCAACGAGGCCTTCGCCAAACGATTCTTCAAAGGTCAGAACCCCATCGGTCAGCACTTCGGCATCAATCGTGTCAAGTACGCCGGGAGTTATGAAATCGTCGGTGTCGCACGCGATATGCGGTACATGACCTACGACTACAAAGACCCCATCCGGCCCATGTTCTGGGTGCCGGAGACGCAGACCGTGCAGTACGACGACCCGATGTTCGTTGAGGGCGAAAAGTGGTCGCACTATCTCTATAACATCGTGATCTGGGCCCCCGGCAATCCACCCGGCATGGAAGAGCGCATACGCAAGGCCCTGGCCAGTGTCGATTCGAACCTCGTCGTCTATAACGTCGACTCCTATCGCAAAATCTTCAGCATGGACTTCCAACAGCAGAACATGATCGCCACACTGACCAGCCTCTTCGGTGCCCTTGGCCTCGTCCTCGCCGCCGTCGGGCTCTATGGCGTGATGGCGTACGCCGTGGAACAGCGGACCAGCGAGATCGGTCTGCGCATGGCCTTCGGCGCGGGCCGTGGCGATGTCATCCGGATGATACTGCGCAGCGCCTCCTGGCAGATCGGCGTTGGCCTCGGGCTCGGGATTCCTCTTGCCATCCTGGCCGGGAAGCTGATGAAGGACCAACTCTTCGGTGTGAGTCCTGGAGATCCCGTGATGCTGGCCGCTGCGGCTGCACTGCTCATCTTGGCCGCTCTGCTCTCGTCCGTGATTCCAGCACGCCGAGCCGCCGGTGTGGATCCCATGGTCGCCTTGAGAAGCGAGTGAAAACGAATCGCCGATGATGCACCGAGGTCGGATTCGGAACGGAAGTTGGCTTCTCGTTGCTAATCTGGCCCAGTTGACGAAAAGAGGACTTTTCGGGAGCTCACAGTTCAGGACTTCTATGCAATCACAGCTCTACGAACAGAGAGCAAATTGCTATTCGGTCCTCAAGGCCTGCGATGGATTGGTTGAGGCTGCGCGTTGGGCTGGGATGAGTCCGGCTGCTGCGGCTGCTGCGGTCAGTGTCAGGGTGGCGATGGTAAGGACTGCGAGGCTCATGCCCTTGGTTTCGTAGAGCTGAGACTCGATGTAGCGGACGCAAAACCAGGCTACGGGTATTCCGATGGCTGCGAGGCCGATGGCGGTCTGGAGCATGGCTCCGCGCATGATCATACCAACAACGGAGCTGCGGTTTGCACCTAGGGCCATGCGGATGCCGATCTCGGAGGTTCGGCGGGCTACCGTGTAGGAGGTGACTCCGTAGAGGCCGAGGGTTGCGAGCAGAAGGGCCAGGATGCTGAAGAGAGTCATGAGGCGCGTGACCATGCGGTCCTGAGTGAAGCGGTCGGCGATCTGCTCATCGAAGGTCTGAAATTTGACGACAGAGAGGTTTGGATTGATGGCCGCCAGGGTCTGGCGGGCGAGCGACTGGATGTTGTCCATGGGGCGTTCGGTATGGATGACGATGGCGCCAGCGTAGAGGCCGGTATCCTTCTCGATTGGGCGTTGGCGTGCGGACTCTGGTATGCGCTGGGTCATGGGGATGAAGTACATGGCGTGGTTCTTCCAGGTCGCGGAGTTGTAGGCGGTGTCCTCCACGACGCCGACGATCTCAAAGTCTCCGGAGGAGACTGGCCCGGGTGAGCCGAAGCGGCGACCGACGGGGTTCTCGCCGGGCTTGAAGAATTTTTGGACGAAGGACTGATTGACGACGGCGACGGCTGGAGAGGTCGAGGTATCCTGAGTGGTTATTCCACGTCCTATGAGGACATGGGTGCCCACGGAGTCGAGGTATTCGGCGTTGCCCCTGACCCAGGAGGCCCAGTTGTGGTGGTCGGGCTGGCCTTGTATCTGGACGCCATCGCCCCAGTTGTCGGCTTCCATTGGAGTGTAGGCAGAGATGCCGACCTTTTGGACGCCGGGGATGGCGTGGAATCGTTCTTCGATGGTTCGATAGAGGGTTTCAACCTGGGCTGGGGAGTAGCCGGCTGCCTGTGGATTGAAATGGATGATGTACCGGTTTGTCGAGTTGAGCTTGAGATCGATGTTCCTGAGCTTATTCAGGCTTTGGATAAACATGCCTGCTCCGACCAGCAGCACCAGGGCGAGAGCAGACTGCAGCACAATGAGGCTGCGCTGCAGGAGTGAGGCTCCGGAGGTGGTGGTGCGGGTTCCGCTGCGGAGGGCGTCAGCTGGGTTTGCCTTGGATGTGATCCATGCCGGAGCTACGCCAAAGAGGATGCCGGTAAGGAGCGAGACTCCGAAGGCAAAGGCGAGCACCACGCCCGATGGACTGGCATCGATGGGGACAGCCTGCGCACCGGGGAAGGCCATGGCGAGGAGCATGCGGGTACCGGCGTAGGCGACGATGAGGCCGACTATTCCGCTGATGATCGAAAGGACGATACTTTCGGTAAGGAGCTGGCGGACGATTCTTGTACGCATCGCGCCCAGGGCGGTACGGACGGACATCTCTGCGCGGCGGTTCATTCCGCGGACGAGCAGAAGGTTAGCGATGTTGGCGCAGGCGATGAGGAGTACGAGGCCGGAGATCCACATCAGAAGCTTGAGTTTGGAGGCGTAGCTGTCCTGCATATCCTGGATGCCAGCGCCGCCGGGCGATAGGACTACGTGCACTTTGGCCAGGGCGCGCTTCCCATGTTCGTCCGAGAAAATTGTTGTGGCTGCGAATGATTGCCGGACCAATTCAGAGATTTTGGCCTGAAGCGGGGCCATGGCGACGCCAGGTTTTACGCGACCGATGAGGTACAGCCAACGGCGGTCGGGAATGTGCACGTGCTGAGCATTTGCCAGAACGGGCATGGATTCGATCGGGAGATAAAGGTCGGGCGGGGTGCTGGACAGGCGATCGCCGTAGAAGCCTTTGGGAGCGATACCTGTAATGGTGACGGCTTTCGTATTGACCCAGAATGTGCTGCCGACGACGGATGGGTCGCCGGCGTAGTTGTTCTGCCACATGTCATAGCTCATGACGGCGACGAACGGTGCGCCTTCCACGTTGTCCGCGTCTGTAAAGAGACGTCCGATCTGCGGCTTAAGGCCAAAGGTGCGGAAGTAGTTTCCGGAGACGAATTCGCTACTGACGGGGCGTGCACTCTCCTGGGTCTTGTCGCGTCGAGCGATGATTTGACCGATGCCAGACTGCATGGCGGCTAATTCTTCAAACTCCGGGGCGTTCCTCTGTAGCTGGTGCCAGTCGTCGGTAGCGAACAAGGAATAGTTGCCGTCGTCCATCGCTCCCCAATTGACGCAGCACTCGTTGGTGTTGCCTATACGGACGAGGGTGGAGGGGTCAACGACGGGGAGGTTCTTCAGCAGGACGGCGTTGACCAGGGTGAAGATAGCAGCGTTGGCTCCTATGCCGAGGGAGAGGGTGAGAACGGCAGTCACGGTGAAACTGCGGCTCTTTCGGAGCTGCCGGAGGGCATAGCGGACGTCTTGAAGAAGAGTTCCGAGGAAGTAGCTGGGACGCTCTTTATGCGATTGTGCTCGCACGTTCTCAATTCCCCCAAACGCTACGACCGCTTTTCGGTGTGCCTCCTGCGGCGTCATTCCTGCGGCGATGTATTCCTGGGCCTGCCGTTCGATGTGGAACTGCAACTCCTCGTCTATTTCACGATTGGGCTTTGGAGACATCAAAAAACGAAGGCGCGTCAACCATTCTTTGAGCATCTATCCTCCTACTTCAGTACTAAGGCGATTGCGAGATGCGGCCCAGTTTTCGCGCTCAGCTTGCAGTTGCTTCTGTGTCCTCAATATCAGTAAATCCAGCGTTCCCTGCAGAAGACCTGCGGTCGGCATCGTTCCCCTCGACATTCAACAAGAGAATGCATCGCTGACCTGTCGAGTGTCAAGGGGTAAAGTCTTACCAAAAAATCGATGAGGAGCCCGGTAAGTCGACTTCTCGTCAGCGATCATCCAATGCCGAAGAAGCTATGAGGCTGTATTGCAGGAGCGGCACCGCGAACACACGGGCTCTTTTGGAGTTTTCATGAAGATCATTGGTATCGAAGAACACTTTCTTTCTCCGGATGTTCGAGCAGCCTGGGCAGCAGCGGCCAGCGCCGGTCAGGACGCAGGTGAATCGCTCCACTTCGGAGAAATGCAGGACAGGTTGGAAGAGTTGGGCGAGGAACGCCTGGCGAAAATGGATGAAAGCGGCGTTGACGTGCAGGTCTTGTCCCTGACCAGTCCGGGGTTGCACAATCTCGCGCCCGCTGAGGGCATCTCTCTGGCGCGTCGTACCAACGACCTTATCGCTGCAACGATCGCTCGCCATCCAGACCGATTCGATGGTTTCGCCACCATCCCTACCACGGCCCCTGAAGAAGCAGTCAAGGAGTTGGAGCGGTCTGTTCGAGATCTAGGGCTGAAAGGTGGAATGCTCTTTGGTCGAACCGGCGAGAAAAATCTCGACCATCCTGACTTCTGGCCGATCTTTGAAGCGGCGGCGCATCTGCGTATTCCACTCTTCATCCATCCTCAGACGCCGTCCCGCGCGGTGCGAGAGGCTTATTACTCCGGCTTCGATCCGCAGGTGGATCTCGCCTTTGCAACGTTCGGTCTCGGTTGGCATTACGACTGTGGAATCCAGTTTCTTCGACTCGCGCTCGCAGGTGTCTTCGATCGATTCCCGGATCTCCAGATCATCCTTGGCCATTGGGGAGAGCTCGTACTTTTCTACGCGGAGCGTCTGAAGGCGTTCTCTCGTGTGACCAAGCTGCAGCGGTCCGTCGTGGATACCATGCGCGAAAACCTCTATGTCACTTCAAGCGGCATGTTCAGCGAGAGTAACTTCCGCCACGCCGTAGAAGTCGTCGGTATCGACCGCGTCTTGT
Source organism: Terriglobus saanensis SP1PR4 (assembly GCF_000179915.2). Taxonomy (NCBI): domain Bacteria; kingdom Pseudomonadati; phylum Acidobacteriota; class Terriglobia; order Terriglobales; family Acidobacteriaceae; genus Terriglobus; species Terriglobus saanensis. Next base: position 48,034 of record NC_014963.1, read on the forward strand.
TCTCAACCGATTACCCCTATCAATATCGGCCTGGCGGAGGTCCTAAAAACTTCTTGGAGCAACTACCCGTAAGCCATGACGATAAAGAGAAGATCGCGCACGCCAATTGGGAGCGTCTCACAAAGGGGATCCGTCGAGCGCAAGCCTGATGTGCAAGAGTCTGATTGCCTGATCTACTTTGGCCGCACTGCGACCAGGTCGATTTCGATCAAAGCGCCACGAGCGCCAGCGGGCAGAATCACCTGCACCGTGGAGCGTGCGGGTTTGTTCGGTTGGTCCTTGGTGCCGAAGAATTGGGTATATCCGGCCATCATTCCGGCAAAGTCCATCTTGCCGTCTTTCGCAGGATCGCCCCCAAGATACACATGCATCATCACTACATCGCTCAGCGTCAGTTTTTGTGATTCGAGAAACTTTTGAATGTCTTTGATCAGACCCACTGTCTGTGACGTGGTGTCGGTGTGGATCTTCAGCTCCGGGTCCAGCCACCCACTGACATACAGCGTGTCTCCGGCCCATACTGCCGCCGAAATTGGAAGGTCGGCGTTCGAGGGGTTTTGACTAGCCGGCAGCGGAATGCGTTTTGTGTTTTGCGCTGAAACTGTCATGGGACCTACCAGCGCGACAGTCAAAAGGAGAAGATGCTTGGTCGTCATGCGGCCAAGATAGCCCTGGAACGGCCACCCCACAAGTTGATTTTTCTCAAGGCATTGTTGAGTAGGATTTATGTTGAGTTCGTTACGGCCGTGAGCCCTGAAGAAGGATGTCCACAAAAGTCCGCGCTCTTGCGGGCCAGTCCTCAGCGCCACCTCCAGTCGAGAGTCCGTACACAGCGCGCAGCAAATCCATTGCAGCAACATCCGCGCGCAGGTCTCCGCTGGCAACGGCGCGCGCGCCCAGCGCATTAGCGGCTTCTTCCATCATGCGTGTGCTTTGCTGATAGACCTTCGACGGGCCGCCAGCCATCGCATTCAACGCCGGAGCAATGATTCTTTTTGCAGCAATGTAGTCGATGAAGACCTGCATCCAGGCGCGCAGAGCCTCAATGGGAGGCAGTTCGGCCGAGAACCTGCGCTGGGCCTCCGCGAGCTTTTCGACTTCGGCAAGATAGACCGTCGCCAGCAGATCGTCGCGTGTAGGAAAGTGGCGATAGAGCGTGCCGGGGCCGATCTTCGCGCGTTTCGCAATCTCGTCCATGCTCGCGTCGGCGCCGCGAAGGGTGAAGACCTGCTTCGCGACGTCGAGAATGCGCTCGCGGTTCCGCTGGGCATCGGAGCGAGGCTTGCGAGCGGGCTTTTGGGCGACCGATTTTTTCATAAAGCTTTTTGAAACCGAAGGCGATCTTCGATAGTCTCATTCTACATAACGGAGACGGTCTCCGTTTTAGTTCCGGGCTATGGCCCACGTTAAACAGCTTTACAGGAGAGTGCAGCATGGCAGCAAAGTTTGGAGCGAAATCAACCACGGACGAGGTTCTCGCAGGCGTCGATCTCAAGGGTAAACGGATTCTGGTAACGGGCGTTTCGGCAGGTATCGGTGTGGAGACGGCGCGTGCGCTGTTGGCGCATGGCGCGGATGTTGTCGGGACGGCGCGTGATCTGGAGAAGGCGCGCAAGGCAACTGCGGAGAGCAGTAAAATCGCGGCGGAGAAGGGCACGAGCTTCGAACTGATTGAGCTAGACCTCGCCAGCTTGAAGAGCGTTCGTGCTGCCGCAGACAAGCTGGTCGCCGATGGACGCTTGTTCGATGTGGTCATCGCGAATGCAGGCGTGATGGCTACTCCGCTTGAGAAGACGGAGGATGGCTTCGAAACGCAGTTCGGTACGAACCACCTGGGCCACTTCGTCTTTGTGAACCGCATTGCGAAGCTCATCAAGGATGGAGGACGTCTCGTGAATCTGTCTTCGTCGGGACACCGTTTCAGTGATGTCGATCTAAACGATCCGAACTTTGAAACGACGCCGTATGAGCCCTTTCTCGGTTACGGGCGTTCAAAGACCGCGAACATTCTTTTTGCAGTCGAATTCGATCGCCGCCATCGCGACCGCGGCGTGCGTGCCACGGCCGTTCATCCTGGCGGCATCCTGACCGAACTCGCTCGGCATATGCCAGAGGGAGCTATCCAGGCATGGATACAACAGATCCAGGAACAGCGAGCCGCGGCAGGCGACCCGCCGTTCGAAATGAAGTCGGTTCCGCAGGGTGCCGCGACCTCGGTCTGGGCTGGAGTGGTCGCCCCTGCTGACGAAGTCGGAGGCAAGTATTGTGAAGACTGCCAGGTCGCCGAACTGCTCCCCGCCGATGCGCAGGTAACCACGATCAGCAGGGGTGTGCGCGCCTATGCGCTTAATCCCGAAACCGCGAAGGCACTCTGGAAGAAGAGCGAAGAGATGGTCGGCGAAACCTTCGCATAACGATGAGACGATGCGCAAACCACAGACCCCTCGCCATGCGCGAGGGGTTTTGCCTTATCCAGAAGTCTGCAAAGTAGCTTGGATCATTCAACGATGAGGGTTGCGGTGGCGCACTGCCAGACGCGTTAGCGTCTATCCTAGAAACGTGGCAAGATCTCGCAAACGACCGGACATAGGATGAATTCATTGAAAGAGCTAGTTACTCGACCTGCAAACCTACCAACCAACCCACATTTTTCGTCAGGGCCATGCGCGAAACGGCCCGGCTGGTCGCTGTCTTCTCTGAGTGACGCCCTCGTTGGACGCTCGCATCGCTCAAAGCGAGGCAAGGAGAAGCTTCAAGAGGTGATCGAGCTTTCTCGTGAGATTCTCGGCATTCCCAGTGACTACCGCATTGGTATTGTTCCTGGCTCGGATACGGGCGCCATCGAAATGGCCCTCTGGTCGATGCTTGGAGCACGTGGGGTGGACGTACTGGCGTGGGAGAGCTTCGGCAAGGAGTGGGTGACCGACATCACAAAGCAGCTCAAGCTGACGGATGTGAATGTTTTTGAAGCCCCCTACGGCGAGCTTCCAAATCTCGATCAAGTCGATTCGTCCAGGGACATCGTTTTCACCTGGAACGGGACCACCTCGGGTGTTCGCGTACCGAACGGAGATTGGATCTCCGAAACACGAGAGGGCCTGACTTTTTGCGATGCAACTTCCGCCGTATTCGCTATGGACCTGCCATGGAAGCTGTTGGATGTCACAACTTGGTCATGGCAGAAGGTGCTTGGCGGAGAGGGGGCGCACGGCATGATCGTTCTAAGTCCGCGTGCAGTGGAACGATTGACTTCCTACAAGTCCCCCCGGCCACTTCCTAAGATTTTTCGCCTTGCGAAGGGGAACGAGCTGATCGAAGGAATCTTCAGCGGCGAGACGATCAACACTCCCTCGATGCTGGCTGTCGAAGATGCTCTCGATGGGTTGCGATGGGCAAAGTCAATTGGCGGCATCAGCGAATTGATCGGAAGATCCGAACGAAACCTCAAGGCAATCTCCGCATGGCAGCAGGCAAGCTCCTGGGCTGCTTTCCTCGCAACGGACCCCGCCACAAGATCCTCGACCTCGATCTGTCTCACAATCAATGACCCGGACTTCGTGAAATGGGACAGCAAGAAGCAGGCCACGTTTCTAAAGTCCATGACGGGCTTGATCGAAAAGGAAGGCGCCGGGTTCGACATCGCATCCTATCGCGATGCCCCCCTGGGCCTGAGAATTTGGGGCGGCGCCACTGTAGAGACAAGCGATATCCAATATCTCCTCGAGTGGCTCGACTATGCTTTCAAAACAACGAAGAGCGGCATGCTTGCGTAGCAGCTTGAGCGGCCTTGATCAGGCCATGCGCAAGTCCCAGGGGCCTGGGACTTGCGCATAAATCGGTGTCTTTCTGTTTGAATGGGCAGAATGGCACGGGATTATCAGATCGATGAGACTGAAACGGAGTTGCGTCTTCACGTTCCTCCGCCGAATGCCACTTGGAAGGTTGCCGTAGCTACGATATCCGCAAGCGCAAGCCTCTGGTATGGAGGCGTCTGCTTCTATCTCTCGCTTGCTCGCTCGGAATCCAGCTTTTCATTCCTGTACTACATCGCGTGCAGCATCCTTCTCGTCATAACGTCGCTTGCCCTCCGTGTCCTATATCGGCAACTTGCCAAGAAGGAAGTGACCTTCGAGAGGCATGTCATCGGGATTGACTACCGCATTCTGGGCATGCGCGTGCAGCGCCAATGGTTTAGTGTTTACCGCGTCCAGGAGTGGGTGATCGTCCCGGAAAGAGACGGGCGGCGGTTGATGTTGGCGATACGATATCAGGATCGTGTCGTGACGGTAGTGGATACCTTGGATTCTGATCTCTGGCTTGCACTGGTCGTACGGATGCAGCGCAAGGAATTTGTCTATGTCTAAGTGCTAACAGCAAGCGTATTTGTAAGTTCACGAAGGCCGAAGGTACTCTTTCCTCCCAGATCGGAACGGCACTACGCCATCCTTCGCCGCAGGATCGTACATCGCCGTCACTAAGATTTTTGCTCATTTAAATGTGGTAGCTTGGAGCCCGTCGTAACTCCTTATTTTGCAGTGGAGCGAGGGTCAGCATGGGCGTGTCGGTTCGATTTCGTGCAGCTTTCTTTCAAACAGTGATCGCAGCAGGCATCTGCGTTCCAGGCCTTTACGTTCCCGGTGTAGCTGGGGCGCAGGTGGTCACGGTTCCAACCACGCCTGTGGTGGGCTCATCCAACCCGGCAACGGCGGAGCCTCTGGTGACGCGGCCCTCCACGAAGCCGTGTACCGTCACGCTGTATAGCAACGAAGCCTTCAACGACTACGCCGCGCACCCGCTGACGTATACGCCTCCCTCCGCGTGCAGTGGACCGTGGGCAAAGGTGGTCTTGAACCTGGACTTTACCGTCACCGCAGGCCGCCAGTACGACCGCACGGCCAGCCTGTATCTCGGCAACGCGAACATCTACTACGGCACTACGGCGGAGCCGCGTGCAGCCTTGAGCCCCTCCTGGCACGTCGAGCGCGATGTGACGGACTTGTCCGCAATCTTCAGGACCGCGCAGACCGGCAATGCGATCATCTACAACATCTTCAATAGCACCTATAACGGCGGCATCTACGGTACCGCTACGCTGCAGTTCTATCCGGCGAATCTGCGTAACCTTCCTGCGGATGCGCCTGATCTGGTGGTCCCTGTGAGCGGTGCAAACAGCCCCTATGAGCTGGACACAACCAGCAGCGTGCTCTCCACCACGGTCACGCTGCCGCGCAACCTCACCAAGGCCTACCTGGACGTCATCGCGCAGAGCCAGTCCGGCGATGAGTTCTGGTATCTCGGTGTCCCAAACGATGTCGCCGGTGAACTGGAAACTTACGGGGGCACCGCCTTCCGCGAAACAGAGATCACCATCGACGGCAGGGCCGCAGGTGTCGCGCCCGTATCGCCGTGGATTTATACAGGCGGCATCGATCCTTATCTATGGGAGCCGATCCCCGGCGTGGAGACATTGAACTTCAAACCCTATCGTGTGGACCTCACACCCTTTGCCGGATTGCTCAGCGACGGCAAGCCCCACACCATCGGCATCAGCGTCTACAACGCCAACAGCTTCTTCCTTGCGACGGCAAACCTGCTGCTCTTCCGCGACAAGCTCCGCGCGGAAACCGGTGGCGATGTCCTGGAAAACACGCTCTCTGCTGAACCTGTGCCCTACGTTGTAACCAACCTCACCACGGCGAACGGTGCTACCACCGGCACGGTGACCGTTGGCTCAAAACGGAAGTTCACCGTGAAGGGGTACGTCAACACAGGGCTAGGACGCGTGGAAACGACTGTGGAGGCCACCGTCGACTTCAACAGCAACCAGACATTCAACGTGGCCACCGCAGGCGTTCCGGAGTATCAGAACGTGGACCAGACGAGCACCGTCGATTCGAAGACCACCACGAAGCTGGGCATTCTCTCAGAACAGGTAGCAAAGCACTGGTCTTTCCCGCTGAAGCTGGATTACACCTTCCTGCAAAATACCGATGGAACCTACACGCAGATCGTCAGTGCAGATCAGCAACATGAAGTCAGTGAAAGCAAGACACTCAATGGCTTCCCGCTCGCGAGTTCAGAGACGGTGGAGGAAGTAAAGAGCAAAGACACCGAGGTCTATAACTCCACGCTCACGGCGGTACTCGCCGTCGGCCCAACCGCGAGCTCGTCGAGCTTCCTCTCGAAGGATTCCACGGGCTACTGCTGGAGCCGCTCGCTGACCTCGCAGCAACGCGTGCTGACCTCCGTGCAGGACAACAAAAGTTGCCTGGCAAAGTACTAGGGACATCGATGGATGGCAGGGAACAGCGGCCTGCTTGCTACAGTAGCAACCATGGCTAATTCCTTCCGTCATGGTCTTTGGAGCACGGCTATTTTCGCAGCCGTTGCGTTTGCGTATCCTGCCCACGCCCAACAAAACCAGCCCATCACCATCCTCCATGCGGCGCATCTCCTCGACGTGCAAGCAGGGGCGCTCATCTCCCCGGGCGAAGTCCTGGTGCGCGGTGAGCGCATTGCGGAGGCAGGCCGCACCGTTACCCACCCAGCCGGCGCCACCACCGTGGACCTCGGGCAGGCCACCCTCATGCCCGGTCTCATCGACGCCCACGTTCATCTATTTCTCCACCCCGGCGACGAAGACATGCAAACCGTTCGCGAGTCCGTCCCCGAGCGCACCATCCTGGCGGCGCTCGCGGCGCGCGAGGACCTCATGGCTGGCTTCACCGCCGAACGCGACATGGGCACAGAGGGTGCAGGCTCAGCAGACACCGCCGTCCGCGACGCCATCAACCACGGCCTCATCCCAGGCCCGCGTCTGCGTATCTCAGGCAATGCCATCTCCATCCTCGGCGGCCACGAAGACGCCATCCATTTCAATCCCGACGAGCACATCTCCTCGAACGCCGACTACGCCAACTCGACAGACGAACTCATCGCAACCATTCGCCGCCAGATCAAGGCAGGCGCCGACAACATCAAGATCTACGAAACGGGCCGCGACCAGGGCGGACCCGACGGACGCCTCCACACTCCATTCCAGTTCACAGAGTCCCAACTCACCGCCGCCATCGATGAAGCGGGCCGCCAGGGCATCCCTGTAGCCGTACACGCCACCGGCGAACCGGGCACGCTCTACGCAGCGAAAGCTGGCGTGGCGTCCATCGATCACGCCTATCAGATCTCCGACGAAACCATGCGCGTGATGCGCGAAAAAAAGATCTTCGCCGTTCCCACCTTCACCGTCAGCGAATACTTCGCCGCTCACAGCTCCACATCCGCGGGCATGGAGGCGGAACAGACCCTCATCACCCTTCATAACGCCGAGTTCAAGCGCCAGCTCGCCGCTGGCGTCCCCATGGCCGTCGGCTCGGATGTCGGCCCATTCCCACACGGCACCCAGGCGCGCGAACTTGAGCTCATGGTGCAAAACGGCATGTCAGCTGCCGATGTCCTCCGTGCCGACCTGCTCCACGGAGCGCGTCTTCTCAACTGGGCCGACTCCATCGGCCAACTCAAACCGGGCTTCTACGCCGACGTCATCGCCATCGATGGCAATCCGCTCCAGGACATCTCCGCCGTCGCCCGCGTGCGCTTCGTGATGAAGAACGGCATCATATACCGCCGCCCGTAAGCCGGAGTAACCTTCGGTCTCCACGCAAGCGCCGCGGACGGACGAGCAACCATCCTGCGCTGGATCGGCGACGATAAGTCAGCTTCTTCTCAGTGATCAGGTCTGACTAGAAGCACATCTCTCCGATAGTCTTCAGGCGGATGGATTGCCGCCGCCGCGCCTTGGAGAACGGAGTGAGTATTCTGGCTGAGGTGTCCGACTGACCAGCTCATCCACGCGAAGCAGAAATCTCTTGAGCAGCGGAGACGTGTTCGACTTGTTATAGCCCATCACCAAATCGATGGTGGGAACGTCGCCGTGCAGAGGGCGAGCGACGACGGCCGGGATGAGTGCGTTTCGCACATAGAGCGGAAGGAGTGTGAAGCCGCCGGTGGATGCGACCAACGACATTCCACCGGACAGGGTTTCGGCGTCACTGATCTGCTTCAATGGGATCCCCATCTTCGCCGCGTAATCATCGATCACGGTCTTGAGAACAGGAGCAGCCCGCGCCGTGCTGATGAAGTTTTCGCGACATAGGTCTTCCGGCCGCACTGATTTGTGCCGGGCCAGACGGTGGCGGCAAGGCAGGATCGCGACCAGAGGTTCCTTGACAAGGAACTTGAAGGACAGCCCCGCCGTCCGCGTTTCGCGTCTCAGCAGGGCTACATCGATCTTGCCTTGCATCAACGCATGAGCAAGCTCGGGTGAAGATTTCGTCGAAAGTGTCACCTCGACACCGGGCGCTTCCTCACGCAGAATGCGCAGCGACTCAGAGAGCCAGATCACCTCCTGTCCCGGTAGGAAGCCTATGACAAACCCCGGTTTCCCCGGTTGCTCCGTACCGCGCGCAGCTTCGCAGGCCAGGTCGATCTGCATCAGCGCAAGCCGTGCATGATCGAGAAAGATCCGTCCGGCTGCAGTGAGTTCAATCCCCCTCGCCCTGCGCTCCAGCAGCTTTACGCCGACCTCCATTTCGAGATCGCGAATCTGCCGGCTCAGCGAGGGCTGGGCGGTGTGTAATCTCCGCTCGGCTGCGTTGGTCAGACTGCCTTCTTCGGCGACTGCGATGAAATAACGTAAGTGGCGAAGTTCCATATCCCTCGACCTATGCTTTTCAAGCATATCTATGTCACACAAAGTATTTGTTTGGTGCCCCGAGCAGGAGGAACGTAGAGCGATCGGGAGACGCTGAATGTTTTCCGAATCTCAATCAAGGAGTATCGCTATGTCAACGAAAAACAAACCCAGCATCGTATTCGTCCACGGGATATGGGCCGACGGCTCATCCTTCAGCAAACTCATACCCGCTCTTCAGGCGGAGGGTCACCAGGTGCTCGCAGCGCAGTACGGCCTCGACACTCTCGCAGGCGATGTGGCCGCCGCACACCGCACGATCGCGCGCGTCAGCGGTCCAACCATTCTGGTCGGTCATTCTTATGGCGGCACGGTCATCACACACGCCGGAGTGAATCCCCAGGTGGCGGGCCTCGTCTACGTCGCCGCTCTTGCACCGGACGCAGACGAAACCTCGCAGAGCCAGCAGGCTAAGTTCCCCACGACAGAGGTCTTTTCGTACGCCGAAATTACCGATGGCCGCGCATGGATGAAGCCCGAGGGCATCGAGCACTTTGCCGGGGACCTCAGTCCGGAAGAGCAGAAGGTCGTTTGGGCCACGCACGCGCCATGCGCTGCGCAGCTGTTCGCCGAAAAGGGCGAAGGCATCGGTTGGAAGTCAAAGCCCACCTGGTACGTCGTGGCGAAAAACGACCGGACCGTCCACCCGGAGCTGCAACGCTTCGTCGCCAAGCGCATGGGGGCTACCACGACAGAAGCCAACAGCAGCCACGTCCCGATGCTGTCGCAGCCTGAGCTGGTGCTCGATGTCATCCGCAGCGCCATAAAAACGGTGGAAGAGAACGTGAACGCGTAGTTCAGATCGCGTAACTCTTTCTCCTGGACAGACCGTCGCAAGGCGGTCTGTCTTCATGACGCAGCACATGCCTCTCAGTGCTGAGTCCTGCTAAGTTTTTCTCGTCAGCGATCGTCAAATGCCGGAAAGTGCGTTTGTCGGTACTCATCGATTCACTGAGATCTAGACAGCGGTTTCAAACAAAGGGATATCGTCGCCACCTCCAACCCCTCCTGGGGTAGATGCGAACAGCTAACCTGTAGCTCTCAGATCGTTCACAACCCGCCAAACAAACATGGAGTCGTCCGCAAACACGATCTCCAGTTCACGGACGCCGAGCGCGCTGTCATAGCAGCATGGCCTCTCGATCCTTTGCCCTTTCACTGCAGGGCATTCCACATAGGTTCTGTCCATAAAACTATTTCGATACCTCGGCGGCTTTCGCTTGACACTATCCATCTTGGATATATCATAATCCGATATAGAGGTTCGATCAATGGCGAACTCCCACCGATTTGATGATGACCTGCTGGAGAAACTGCCGTTACCGACCGCGTCTTTCTTTGTGCTCTTCGCGTTGGCCGAAGAAGAGAAGCACGGCTATCGCATCATGCAGGACATCCGTGAACTTTCCGAAGGTACGTTCACTATGGGCCCTGCCACGCTTTACACAACCATCAAAAAGCTCACAGACCAGGGGCTCATCTCCGAAACCCTAACCACTATCGAGGACAGACGTAGAACCTATGTTCTGACCTCAACGGGAAAGCGTCTTCTCGGTGCTGAATTTCAACGTCAACAGGCTGTGCTCAACCTCGCTCGGAGCAGGAAACTACTCAAGATTGGAGATCAGAAATGAGTCGTTTGGATCAACTGCACAGCTTCCTCTTTGACCGTCTCCTCATGTTCCAGAGCGATGATTTGATAGCGCACTACGGAGACGAAATGCGTCTGGTGTTTCGCGATGAGCTTGAACGTGCTCGGCAGCAAGGCACTCATGAAATCCTTCGGGTTTGGTGGGAGGTCGTCCGCGAGACAGTCGTGCTTTCCGCCCCTAGATGCTTGGAACGCGCGCAGCTCGTAATGGCTGCAACCACTGTCGCGTGCACTCTTACCCTTGGCACCGCCCTCGGCTTTTGCAGGGTCGGCAATAGCTCGATCGTGCATGCCTGCGCACAGGAAAGACCTGTATCTCCAGCGCCGACACAACAGCACGAGCTGAGCCGCCTCGTGCAGCTTCCCACCGGACAGCATATGTTCCTCGAATGTTCCGGAGATCAGGACGCAGTTCCTACCGTTATCCTCGCCACCGGTAGAGGCCTTGGCACAGCTGATGCTTGGGCGAAAGTGCAGGAAAGGGTACGCCCGACCATCCGAATCTGCAGTTACGATGCCCTCGGAGCCGGACGTAGTGACCACCTACCAAACGAAGCCCCTCCCCAGCGCCGCCCCATCGATGAGGTCATCTCCGATGCTCACGCTTTTTTTGAGTCAGCGCATCTGAAACAGCCCTTCGTTCTTGTTGGAGCGTCGGACGGTGGCATTCTCCTGCGACGCTATCAGCAGGCGTATTCCCATGAAATCGCGGGTCTCGTCTTTGTAGATTCAGCGCACGAGGAGCAGGAGTGGCGCATGGCCGCCATCTCGAACCAGCTGGACCCCAAATGGAATGATCCAACTTTTCAGCGGGACAACGGCTACCTTCCCGATCATCAGAAGCTTGCCTGGCACGCAGACATCCCCCTGATTGTCTTGGAGCGTACGGAGAAGGTTCCAGCTTCAGTCTTTCCAATGTTGAATCCGCAACAGCTGGACGCGTTAAATGCTGAGTGGCATGACCATCAGATTGATCTTGCCAAACGGTCGCGATATGGACAGCTTCGGGCGATAACTGATTCCGGACACTTCATGCACCAGCAGAAGCCGGACGCCGTCGCAGAAGCGATACAGGATCTCGTGCAGCAGGTTCAAGCAAAGACTCGGTGCGCACGTTGCTCGTAAGTCCTGCAAAGTCGGCTTCCGTTGACTTATCTAAGGGTGTGCGGACACGCAGCTAAGGTTTCGCTAAGCGCCTTTGTGATTTATCACTCCATGGAAAAGAAATCGCAGGCTTCAATGAAGCCGGACTTCCCCGCCATTGACCCGATTCTTCAGGCCATGGTAGCGTCGAAGTATGGCGTTTCCTCTGCTTCACTGTTGTCGCTGCGACCTTCCCCTCGTCGGGTGAGCTGCGACCTGCTCAGAGATTCCTGAAGCGCCCTCTCGAAAGCTCATCCAGAACGCATCATTGGTTCGGTAAATCTCCGTCCACAAGCGGGCATCCATGCCTTCTTTGCGACGGTTCAGCTCTGGAGAAGATTTCATGCAACTCGCAACAGAAGAAGTACTTGCACAGGACACCCGCAACACAGTCATCGCGGCAGAAATCCCATCCGGCACACTCTCGAAGACCCCCGCAGAACTCGCCGACATCGTCTCGACCTTCGCGTCGTCGGTTGGATGGATGGATCGCGTGCGGCTGCGCACCGAAGACCGATGGTACGAGCGGCTGTATCACGGTCCGGACTATGACATCTGGGCCATCAGTTGGATGCCTGGACAATCCACCGGCTTCCACGACCACGGCGAGTCCTCGGGGGCCTTCGTCGTCGCAACGGGCATCCTCCAGGAGCATCGCCACGGCGAGCAGCCCCTCGCGATCCCTCCGGGCCAGCCGCGCACTTTCGGTCCCGACTACACGCATGACGTCCGCAATGTCTATCTCGCGCCAGCTATCAGCATTCACGCCTATTCGCCTCCGCTCAACGAGATGAACGAGTACGAACTCCATGGAGATCAACTGGTTCCGCGCGAAGTCGCATCCGAGCGCGTCGAAACGCTCGATCGGGAAACGCACGGTCAGGAATGGCAAGTGCAGAGGTCGAAACCCGCAGCCCGCACCGGCGCCACGAGCATCGAGCAGGTGCTCTCCGCGGCACGCGCCCGGCTGCAACGGCTCTCTCCAGAAGAAGCCCATGATGCAGTAGCGAATGCAGGGGCGGTCCTCGTCGATATCCGTCCCGAAGCCCAGCGCGCAATCGAAGGAAGTATTCCCGGCGCGTTGCTGGTCGAGCGTAACGTGCTGGAGTGGCGCTTCGACCCCGCATCCAGCGCACGTCTGCCGGTCGCAACCGATCACGACCTCCAGGTCATCGTCTTCTGCTCGGAAGGCTATACCTCAAGCCTCGCGGCTGCGGCCCTGCAGGACCTCGGTCTCTGGCGCGCGACAGACATCGTTGGGGGATTCCACGCGTGGCACGCAAAGGGGCTGCGGATTGTGCCGCCACGCTAGGCCGGTCGGCAACGCGTCACAATCGCGCATTCGTGCCCGCGGGTCCGCCAAAGAAGCAGTAGTCGCATAGGACCTGCCGAGACTGAACGAGGTCCTTAAGATGGAAGGGAAGCGTGTTCGCGTACTGCGGCTCGTATCGTCCGGCGTAGTTGACGCCCTTGCTCGCGGCCTGGCACGGGGCATCCGTGCGGTGCCACTTCGACTGCCGCTGGACGTGCGCATCTCCGCCGTACTGCCATAGCCCACTGGTCGTGTCGAAGCCCACACGCGGCTTGACCGATTGCGCGCGCCAGCTCACATACGCAGCCGGAGCCAGCGCACCGCGCACCTGCAGAGACGTCGCCGCGCTGCCAACGTCGGCGGTCTCCGTGCCGAAGAGCCGATACAGGCGACCCTGCACCTCGAACTTGGAGGTCGAAACGAACGAACTCGGCTGGAACTCAAACCCCGGCGATGGGTCGGCCACCTTATCGTCCTCACTGGCCAGCACTACGCCGGATGTTGCATCCGTCAGAGTCCAGGCGACACGCAGCGTTGGGTCAGCGGGAAGCGCGCCCGATGGCAGGCGCAGCGTGTAGTGCAGCACTTCGGTAGCGTAGCTGCTCGGAATAATTGCGGGACCCGTCACAGCAATCGTCGTCGGCTTGGCGCTCTCGTGAACACCCACGGAGATGCCGTCCGCTGCGAGTTCGAAGCTGTCGAGCGCGATACGCAGGACGATGCCGCCAGCGGGCGCGGCAGTGTGCTGCACCCGTGGGTACGGAGCATTGGGCGGACGGTCGTCGACTTTGTTGTCAAAAGAACCCTCTGCGTTGCTGAACTTCGGCAGGAACACGAGCAGGAGAAATCCGACCGTCAGGACCTCAAGCGCATCGACCCACCAGCTCGCATCCACTTCCGACTGCGCGTTGCCAGTCGTGAACCAGAGCGCTGGCCAGCTACGCGGCTTCACGAGGCGCACACGGGGGTCGTCCACCCAGTGCTCCGTCGTGTAGGCCACCCACTCCGCCCCCGGCCCGGAGAAGTTCTCCATGTGCGGAAGAATGTCGAAACTGAAATTCAGCGTCCCCCCCGTAGCGTCCAGCTTCCCCGTGACATGGGCGTGTCCGTCGGCCAGCGTGACGCTCAGCGAGCCGGTATCGAGCGTTGCGCCTTGGCTTGAGGCGGCGCTGCTGAGGGCGTCCTGTACATCGCTGAAGAAGAGCGGCGCTGCAAGAGGGTTCACGAAGGCGGCAAGCGCGAACGAGCCCGCGAAGTCGGTCAAAGCCGTTACGTCCCCCTGAAGCGGCCCCGTTGGGCTATCGCTTTCGACGGCGAAGCCAAGAAGGAGAGCGCCGTCGACGGCCACCGATGAAATCCCGTTCTCAGCCACAAACGCGGGAATTCCATGCAGGTAGTCGATCGGAATCTGCGGCAACGAGATGATGCCGGTCAACAGGGCCAACGAAATCTCCGTCTGCAGGCGCACGCGGAACATGTCGCCAGTCACGTAGCTGGCGACGTCCGGGGGAGGGTCGGCGGAGGTCACGGTCGCCGTCCATGTGCGGACCGCAATCGTAGTCGCCGGGTTCAACTGCGCGGTCTGCGTCCCATCAGATGCCGTGATCAGCTGAAAGTCCGGCACGAGGGTGACCTCAATCAGCCCCTTTATCTGCACCGTCACCGGAACTGTCTCCGTTACCGTCACCCCGCCCCAGACAGGGACTGTGACGACCAGGAGATTCGTCGCTCCCTCGCATGCGATATCGGGCTCACCCAGGAACAAGGAGATAGAGGCATCCGGAGGGCCGCCCAGCAGCGGGTAATTGAGCGTAGTCGGAAACTGTCCATTGGCGTACGTGGCGGTTAACTTGTCGTGAAGCACCTGCTGGCGGATCGTCACCGCCGCGGCGAAACCTGCATCGTTAGCCATGGCTCGCTCCAAAGGAACATGCAGCGCCGAGGTGAAGCTGGAGTACCAGAGAATTGCCCAGAGAGCGCTGACGGATGGCCAGACGGACGGGTTGTTTCCCACGTTCAGAGGAGACGTGCCTACGACGCTGCGGGAGAATCCTAACACCAGCTTTGGAGAAAGTTAACTCGAAATATCCCGTGAAATGCGGGTCATTGGCAACATCCATGAGCTACGTAAAATGCTTCTTGAGCGCTCTATGATGAATGCCAAAGTACTTCTCATTCTCCTCGCCCTTTTTCTGCCCGTTGCCACAACGGCGCAGACGCCTTCGCAGACAAGCTATCTTCCCAGCCCCGCCACCAGCGGTACGTTTACCCATAATGGCGTTCGCCTCTACTACGAGGTCTACGGTGCGGGCGAGCCGCTGCTCCTGGTCCACGGCAATGGCGGCAGCATCGCCGACTTCAAGGCGCAGATCACGTTCTTCCGTGCTCGCTATAAGGTCATCGCCATGGACAGTCGCGATCAGGGACGCTCTGCGAATAGTCCCGGCCCAATCAACTACGAAAAGATGACCTCAGATCTTGCGGCCCTGCTCGACTACCTGCACACCGGTCCCGTCAACGTTCTTGGCTGGAGCGACGGTGCGATTGAGGCCCTTGAGCTCGGCATGGACCACCCGGAGAAGGTGAAGAAGATCGCGGCCATGGCCGCCAACCTCGACCCGGACGGGGCCGTTCCCGAGATCGTCGCTATGGTCAAACAGTCCATCGCCTCGGCGCCCACCTCTGTAAAAGAAAGCCCCGAAGGCAAGCGCGAGCTGAAGGTCGCACAGATGCTCCTCGATGAACCCCATATTTCCGTCGCCTCGCTTGAAAAGATCACCGCGCCGACCCTCATCCTCGCCAGCGACCACGACCTCATCCGCGATGAGCACACCCTGACCATCTACCATCACATACCGAACGGCGAGCTTGTCATCTTTCCCAATGCGACCCACCTCGTGCCATACGACGACCCGGCTACCTTCAACGCAACGGTAGACCGCTTCTTCACGACTCCCTTCGTCAAAAAGGACCGCATTCAGGACACCATGAAGTCCGTCCAAGCAATGAGATCGTCCCAGCACTAACCCTTGGTAACCGCGCCTTGCACTAACGCTGGCGACCGCGCCCCTTTGCCACTACCGGAAACCTCTGGAACCAACCACCGCCCCTCTTTGTCCTGCCGCCGCCTTTGTCATCCCGCCCCTTTGTCATCCCGTAGTGAAACGAAGGGATCTGCTTTTTCAAAACCGTTCAGAAGCATCCCCTGGCCCATGTACAACAGGCGCGCAAATGTCCAGTCCTGGCTGTCTTCGGCAACTACTGAACGGTCGTCGTAACGACCTGAAGCGATCCTGAGTTGTAGTTCGTGAGGTAGAGCGTTCGATCGTCGCTTCCGACCGTAATCTCACGCGGAAACAGCCCCGTGGGGATCGTCTGCACCACACTGGCTTTGGCCGGAACTGCAACCGAAAGAATCGTTGCATTCGCCGTCGTGCCGGCCTCGAACCTGTTTGAGTTCGCTACCGCCAGCAGCTTCCCGCCGTCGAAGAGCCGCAACCCAACCGGTTCCGTCCCGCCCGTGTCCGCATACCCTAGCAACGCGTTGTCCGGGTTCGTCTCTAACATCCCCGTGCTCAACGCCAGCACACGGTTATCCCCGCGTGCCGACACCCATAGCGTGGACCCGTCCGTCGTCTCAACTGCACGCACCGGTGTACATCCCGCGTTCACCGTCGCAACAATCGCCGAAGAAGATGGACTGGCCTCGGCTGCGGCGACGTCGATCACCGTCAACAGCCCATTGTCGTGCGGTGCAACTCCCGCCTGCTCCGTGCAGTTGCTCTTTGTAAGTACCGGATTACCGGTTCCGGCCGCTTTGCTCGAAGCACCTGCGACTTCGCTCGTGACATACAAACGGCTTCCGTCCGGTGAGATCGTCACACCCGCAATCCCCTGTCCGCCCGTCGAGACCTGTCCCAGAAGAGTTCCCGTTGTGACCACACCGGTCGAGTCATACTGCAGTGCGACCACACCGATGTTCCCCTCCGTCGTCGCTCCCGCCGCGACCCCGAACTCGTTGGCCACAAACGCGTACTTTCCATCCGGAGTGACCACAACGTCGAAGCTACCCTGATGCGATGCGAGCGGCCCCTGACTCACCTGCAGACCCGTGGAGGTGCACGTCTGCAGCGTGCTCAGG
This sequence comes from Terriglobus saanensis SP1PR4, assembly GCF_000179915.2. Taxonomy (NCBI): domain Bacteria; kingdom Pseudomonadati; phylum Acidobacteriota; class Terriglobia; order Terriglobales; family Acidobacteriaceae; genus Terriglobus; species Terriglobus saanensis. The sequence goes on from NC_014963.1 coordinate 65,030, forward strand.
TTGTAAAAGATCGCTCCATCGACCCCCAGCGTCGCGGCCACACCGGCTCCATTCGGCGTCAGATTCATCCCGAGGTCCGAAGCCCCATCCTGCACAAAGGACGGACGCACAAAGTTGAAACACGAAAGCTTGAGCCCACCGCCAGCGGCAGGCACAAACACCAGCATGCCCGAAGTCGCAGCCGTGACCGACACCAACACGTTCCCGGAAGCCAGCGGCAGTGCTCGAAACGGACTGCCATAGCCACCCGTTGAGTACAGAACGCTCGACGCTGTTACAACCGGTGTGGCCGCGTCTGCATCCGTCACCGTCACATCCGCGGTGCCCGACGCGCTGTTGAAGGAGGACACATTCGAAGGTGTGAAGTTGGCCGTCAACGTATCCGTACCAACCGCCAGAAGTCCAGCCGGTACATGGATCACGGCCTGTCCTGCACTGATGCTTGCAGGAAACGAGGCGTAATTTCCGCTACTCAAAACGACGGAACCTTGCGGCGTAGCGGAGCTTGACGTGACCGCAACCGCGACACTCAGGGGCTGCGCCATGCTGATGCTTCCGGCAGGCGACGCAGTCACGGTCACCGTCGGAGTGATGGCCCCCGAGACCGTAACCGGCGTGCTGACCGCCGCGTGGGTTCCACTCCCACAGCCTGCCAGGAGAAACAAACCGAAGGGCACGGCGCCCAGCAAAAACGTGCAGCGCTCTCTCTTCTTCAGCAGACCCTTCACGGCATTGCTCTCCTGGTTCGTCACGCGTCGTCCTCTGCTTGCAACTCAGGAATCGCCCGGCCTGGACCGCATGACTCGCATTATTCCTCAGCCGTTGGCCGGGCTCAACATGAAAGTACCTATCTTGATGGCTTCAACGTTCCAAAAGGGATCATCCCTGACGCAAGCTCCAGCTCTACGCCAATCAAGCGGAGCCCCAACTTCTGCTGACTCCTCATTTGTCATCTCGTAGCGAAGCGCAGGGATCTGCTTTCTCTCATCCATTTCCAGCCATATCTGTTGCACGGCGAGAGATGGCGACAGTACAATTTGGGCAAAAAATGGAGGAAGTCGTGAAGACGCAACGCCGCAAAGTGCTTGTAGCGCTTACCGCCGCCGCCGGATCGGCACTCCTGCCGGGAACTTTTGCGGCAGCAGAGCAGACGCCCGCTGCGAGCCCCGTGAAGGAGACGGTCACCGGCATCGGCGGCGTCTTCTTTCGCGCACACGATCCGAAGACGCTGGCGCACTGGTATCAGGACCACCTCGGTATCTCCGTCACTCCGCAAAGTAACAACGATCCCGTGTGGAACCAGCAGGCAGGACAGACGGTATTTTCACCCTTCCCCGAGACCACGAAATACTTTGGCGACGCAACGAAGCAGTGGATGATCAACTTCCGCGTGGCCGATCTGGACAGGATGGTCCGCCAGCTCGAAGCAGCAGGCATCGCGGTCAAGGTCGATCCGACAACTTATCCCAACGGTCGCTTTGCACGCATCCACGATCCGGAAGGAAACCCCATCGAGCTATGGCAGCCGATGCATGCGAAAGACGCATCTTAGAATCATGGCAAACCGTAAAAGCGTGCTCCTGTCGTTGGTGCTGACTTTCTTTCTCGGGCCGTTTGACATGCTGTACAGCACAGTGCCAGGTGCGCTGATCATGCTGGTCCTCTATGTGGCACTGGGGATCGTGACCTTAGGCTGGGCCATCGCAGTGCTTCACCCGATCGCGATGATCTGGGGAGCTGTGGCAGCGGATCGGGCGAACCGCTAGCGCGGGGCACCCTCACCGAACCCCCGGGATTCCTCAGAACTAACTTCCTCCAACCCTTCCTTTGTCCTCCCGTAGCAAAGCGAAGAGATCCGCTTCTTCGTACAAACAAAACCCCAGAAAACCTACAAAACCGGGTGCCCCATACATCGCGCTCTTTGCGATGTGTGGGTTATGCGCGAAGCACATCCCTGCGATCTCCTTTCGCAGAGAACGAAAGAATAGGGCACAAGCTCTTGATCATCCCGTAGCGATGGGATGCGAGCACCCGGTACACTTTTCGTCGGCAAGCGATCCGGCTCAGAGAGGAGCGATGCATGACCGATGAACTCAAGCAGACGACACCACGCCCCACTCTTACTTCAAGTGAGCCTCAACTCTTCGTTGCAGACCTCACGACTTCCCGCGATTTCTATACCCACAAACTAGGCTTCGCCATCGCATTCCTCTACGGCGATCCGCCGAACTACGGACAGGTCTTCCGCGACAGCGCGTGCCTCAACCTGCGGCTGATCCGCGAACCCATCTTTGCTGGCGACGCGCGCAAACGCGAACATCTACTCTCCGCTTCCATCACGGTGGCCACCGCGAACGAAATCAAGCAACTGTTTCTGGAGTACCAGGCTGCGGGAGTCTCGTTCCATCAGGCACTGAAAGAGGAGCCATGGGGAGCCACAACCTTTGTCGTCTCGGATCCAGATGAAAATCTCATCCTCTTCGCCGGCCCGGCAGCCGACTGACCTGCTTCAATCCAAAACCGCGCCTTCCCAGAACTCCGACTTCGGCGAGCATTCCTTGCAGAAACCTAGAAGACACTTCGAACATACTTGTAGTCGATCGCAGCCGCCTCCAGCGCGGTCAACCCGACCATGGGTGGGTCCTGCTCGACAAAGAAATGCTTTACCCCTGCCCGCCGTGCCGCGGCGATGACGGGCTTGTAATCGATATGGCCCTGTCCAAGCTGAGTGGGATGCGGCATATTCGGCCCACCCATCTCAGTCGTCACCTTCGTCGAAGCCGGGAAGTCTTTGATGTGGATCATGCGGAACCGCTCCGGGACCCGGCGGAAGTACTCCACCGGATGCGCACCCGCCGTAATCATCCATCCGCAATCGGCCTCGAACTGCACCAGGGCGGGCTCTGTCTCGGCCAGCAGAATCTCATACCCCGTCTTCCCCCCGCCAAGGTCGCGGAACTCATGCGTATGGTTGTGATACGCGAACTGGACCCCGGCCTTCTTCGCCTGCTCGCCAATCTGATTGGCCCGTTCCGCAATCTTCTTGAAGTCGTCCGCCGTGAGCTTGTTCAGCTGCCCCAGCACCGCAGCGATCCCGCCCGCAACAGGCGCCCCCGGCAAAAGGATGGAGCTCGCGGCATACGACACACGCAGATCGTTCGCCTGCTCCAGCACCTTGCCGGTCTCTTCAAAGCCAAACTGCAGATGAGCCGCCGGACACTGCAAGCCCGCATCGTCGATCAGCCCGCGCAGCGCCTTCGGAGTAAGTTTCGCAAACCCCGCGACCTCAACCTCTTCAAAACCGATCGCCTTAACCTTCTTCAGCGTTCCCGCGGGATCCTCCGTGAGCGCTGTCCCCACCGTATAGAGCTGCAGGCCAACCTTTTCTTCCTCGGCTGCCCACGCCTTGTGGGTGTGCGCTGCCGAAAGGACCACCGCCGTTGCCGCCTGCGCGAGAAACGTCCTGCGCGAAAGTTGAGCCTTCAAGATGGCCTCCTGAAAAAAGCAAGATCATCCTATACCCGTCCACAGTCCGTCTGACTCGCGCAGAATCGGGTACAGATGCTTCACCTGACCGCAGCCACCTTTGTCATTCCGTAACGAAGGGACCTGCTTTTCTAATCACTTTCTCTCCGTACTAGTAACATCTCCTCTCGATAAGCGCATGGCCTGAGCTTGCCAAGTCCAGTTGATTTCAACTAACCGCCGAATTTCTTCAGTGGCGTCAGGAAGATATGAAGATAGGTTTGGAAAAGAAGATCGGGATGGTGGTCCCGGCTCTGCGGAAAGACACTGTTTCCTAAAGGATCTGCTCAAGGTCATCGGCGTCAGAGCTTGCGTACACAGCTAGACCTTTACGGCTGTTGCTTCATGGTGTTGAAGATGTTGTTGACAAAGATTAAGTTGGGTAGATAAGCTGCGGCCAATAGATTGCATTACTTTTTCAGAGGCTTAAGCATCTATGAAGAACTTCAATCGTGAGCAAGCATGCTGCATCGCTCAATCATCGAAACCGATCAAGCTCTTCAAAACAAGCCAAAAAAAATCACTCTCACATCGACATCAAGTTCGCAGTAGTTATTCTTTTGAATCAATTTACTTCGCATTCATCTTTGCGATCATTCTTTCTCTGTTCGGCGGAACTGCAGCCCATGCTCAGTTGGATCAGGGCACCCTTGCCGGAACCGTGCACGATAGCACCGGCGCTGTTATCCCCAACGCCACCGTCACTCTCGTCGATGAAGCCACGGGGCTCTCTCTGGTCCGGACGGCCGATAGTGAGGGAATTTTTACCTTCACCCCGATCAAAATCGGCAGCTACAAGGTCACCGTCTCCGCGCAGGGCTTTTCCAAGGCCGAACAAAAGGGACTTGTCGTCAATGCTTCCGCACGTATTCAAGTGCCAATAACGCTTGCGGCCGGTTCTGTTACACAAACAGTTGAGGTCACCACCGACCCTGCAGCATTGCAGACGGATAACTCTTCCACGGGAGCTACGATCCCAGCGGCGGCAATCGTCCAGACGCCTTTAGTAAATCGAAATCCTATCTTCATCGCACAACTTACTCCTGGAGTTGCTCCGGCTGCGCAAGGAACTCGCGGAACGAACGGTGGTGATTTTTCAGCCAACGGACAGCGAACGGGACAAAACAACTACATCTTTGATGGCGTCGATAACAATGCAATGTTGGTCGATGAACCAAGCGGTGCGATGTATGTCATCAAGCCTATTCCTGAATCGCTTGCTGAATTCAAAGTTCAGACGTCCAGCTACAACGCGGAGCTTGGCCGCGCAGCCGGTGCAGTGGTCATCGCGAGTATGAAATCCGGTTCCAATCAGATTCACGGTACTTTATGGGAATACTGGCGGAACGACATTCTTAATGCCCGTGACTTCTTTCAAGCTACCAAGCCGAAGTATCGACAAAATCAGTTTGGTGCGGCGATCGGCGGACCGATCCTGAAGAACAAGCTTTTTTTCTTCGGTGATGTGGAAGGAAATCGCGTTATCTTCGGCCAGAGTTCCATCAACACAGTTCCCACCCTCAAAATGAGAGCGGGCGACTTCAGCGAATTGCTCAGCGCTGCAAATACCGGTGGCAACCCGAAGACACTCTACCCAGCAGGTACAAACAGCAGCATCAACCCTAACCCTGTGCCAATACAGTACAACGGTCAAATCAACGTCATTGACCCCAAGCTCATCGACCCTGTAGCGCAAGGGCTTTTTAATCTTCTACCCGCCCCGAACTTTGGCGCCCCCGGCCAGACATACAGTAACTATCAGTTTCAGGGCGGAGCGAAAGACAACACAGTCCAGTACGACGGACGGCTGGACTGGAACCTGAGTCAGAAAGATCAGATCTTCACCAAATATAGCGTTGTCAATCAGCAGCAGACGTATCCAAGCCCTTTCGGCATACTGGATGGTTCAGGTTTTGGCACGAGTGGTAACGTCACAGACAAAGCACGCCAGTTCACCCTCTCAGAGACGCACTTTTTCACTTCAACTCTGGCCAACGAATTTCGAGTTGGTTACAACTGGATCAACGCGCAGTACGCACAGCCAAACGCCAATACGGACCTCTCACCACAGTTTGGGCTTGGGGGTATTCCGTTCGAGACCGGGAATGGCGGTTTGCCTTTCTTTGATTTTGGCGGTGGCCAGAACCTCGGAACCAGTACTAATCCGAACCCTACCTCCTTCGGCTCGGCACAGTATCTTCCCACGAACGAATTTGAGAATGTGGCCCAGCTTCTGGACAACGTCTCCAAGACGTTTGGCAAGCACAGCATGAAGGTCGGATTCAATCTACAGAGGATTCGTATTCAGACTCTGCAGATACCGCAGGCACGTGGGTACTATGACTTCAACGGCAAGTACACACAGGATCAAGCCAGGCAAGCCAACTCCGGCTTTGGCGGGGCTGACTTCCTGCTCGACCAGATGAATACGGCCTCGGTTTCAAACTTCTCGCTGGTCCACGATCAACGCTGGTATCGCAGTGCGTACTTTCAAGACGACTGGCGTGTGAGCCAAAAGCTGACTCTGAACATGGGAGTCCGCTATGACTACTTTCAGCCCTTTGTAGAGTTGGATGGTCGGCAGGCCAATTTCTTAATTGATTTTTCCAATAACACTGCGACCTATCTGCTTCCTAACAAGGCAAAGCAGTACCCATTGCCCCAGGCATTTCTCAACGAACTCGCGGCCAACAATGTGCCCGTCGTTTATGACAGCAATCCTGCGCTGACTGACGCGCAAAAATTAAACTTTGGGCCCCGTTTAGGTTTTGCTTATTCAGCAAATGACAAGCTGGTGATTCGCGGAGGGTACGGAATCTTCTTCGGCGGCTTTGAGAATGTGGGGTTCAGTCCAAATCTTGCACTGAATGCTCCGTTTCTTTTTACCTCGAACTTCAGCAGCGGTGGCTGCGCGCCGGGCAACTGCGCTACGAATGGCATCACGCTTGAGAATGGATTCAGCGCCGCGTTGTCGGCGGGCCTGTCCAATTTCATCACGACCCCAGGCATCAATATGTACCCGAAGACGTTGAAGACTGCCTATACGCAGGGATTTAATCTTGCGGTGCAGCAGCAGCTTCCCCACGACTCAACGGTTACCGTTGGCTATGTCGGCGCTCTGGGGGTTCATATCACATCGAATCCCAGCGCCAACCAGATCCCTAACCTGCTTCCTCCCGGAGCTTCTGTGCAGAATGCCCGGCCCTTCAATCAATTTGCCGGAGGGAGTTATGAAGCCAACGATGGCAACTCCAATTTTCACAGTCTTCAGGTGATAGGCGAGCATCGTTCCAAGGGCGGCCTGTATTTTATGGCGAACTATACGTGGTCGAAGAGCCTGGATGACACCACCCAGCCGCTCGGCGGAACCAACGGATCGAATTATCGCAACTGGAGACAGTTGGGCTTTGGCTTTGATTATGGCCCAACCGCAACAGACACACGCCACCGCTTCGTTCTGAACGCGCAGTATCAATTGCCTGTTGGGCATGGGCGCAGATTCCTGAATCAGTCGAGGGTAGTGGACGCGCTTGTGGGCGGTTTCAACCTGGGTCTCCTCTTCCGTGTTGAGACTGGTCAGCCCAATCTGGTGACCGCAGGCAATAATCCCACCAACGGTGTGGGCAATGCAGACGCTGTAAGGATTGGTGATCCTTTCGCAACGGGAGGCTCGAACCCCGACCCCAGCGTAGTCTGCGCTACGAAGACTCGTACGGTTAAAACGTGGATCAACCCTTGTGCCTATACCAACCCGCCAGTCGCCGTTGCAGCTCCTGCGCCTGGAGCTACGCTCGGTCCGAACCAGGTATCGATCGGTGACCATGGCGGGATCGCAGCCTACGGGCCACCTTTGCGCCAGGTTATTTACGGGCCGGGCTACAACCGTGTCGACTTGTCTCTTTCCAAAAACTTTGTACTGTGGCGGGAGACCAGACTGGAGTTTCGTGCCGATCTGTACAACGCGCTCAATACTCCAACGTATGGACCGCCAAATACAACGGTAGGATCCGGCTTCGGGCAAATATCCAGCACACGTTTTGGTGGATCGGGAATCGCAGCGGAAGCGCCGGACGCTCGGGTGGCTCAACTCTCAGCCAAGTTCCATTTCTAACCCTGCGGGAGAACGTGCCGACCGCTTCCAGCTCAAGGCTCACTTCGAAGAGCGCGCCCTACCCCAAACGAGCAATCTTTGACATCTTGATGCTTTCGATGAAAGCATCAAGATGTGCGTACTACCCTGACCATAGACGACGATGTAGCAGCGCTCCTGAAAAGAGAGATGCGCCGTTCCGGCGAACCCATGAAGCAGGCCATCAATCGATGCCTGCGCACAGCGCTTGCCGTTAAGTCCACAGAACCAGCACCGAAGTTCAAAGTACAGTCGCGAAAGTTGGGATTGCTCCCGGGCATGAGTTACGACAATCTTGAAGCGGTACTCGACCAGCTGGATCGGGAATCGCAGAAGTGATCCTGCTCGACGCAAATCTCCTGATCTACGCCTACGACGAGGCAGCGCCGCATCACAAACGCTCCAGCAAATGGATCGAACGCATCTTCTCCTCGCGCGAGCCGGTCCTGATCCCGGTCGCCGCCATCATGGCCTTCCTTCGCATCATGACGCATCAAGCCCTTCCAGGGCCTCGCTTCTCCATGGAAGAGGGAATCGGCATCGTCGACGAATGGTTTAGTCTCAGCCATGTTTCCATTGCAATCACGGGCAACGAGCACTGGAACTATCTCCGTCAGACCCTCACGGATGGACAGGCGCGTTCCTCTTTGGTGACGGACTCGCATCTGGCGGCGCTGGCGATCGAAAACGGCGCGACCCTCTGCAGCGTTGACCGCGACTTCGCCCGCTTCCCAGGCCTGCGCTGGGTTGATCCACTCACAGAGACCTCATGATCCTCAACCTCCTCCAGCTCGGCCGCATCCCCTACACCGAAGGCATCCGTGTCATGAACGAGGTCGTCGCCCTGCGCAAGCAGCAGCAGATCGGCGACACGCTTCTCCTCCTCGAACATCCGCCCGTCCTCACCCTCGGCCGCAACTCCACACGCGCCAACATCCTTGCCAGTGACGAGCTTCTTGCGGCCAAAGGCGCGGAGATTCATGAGATCAACCGCGGCGGGGACGTGACGTATCACGGCCCCGGCCAGCTCGTCGGCTATCCCATCTTCGATCTCCGCGGAGACGACCTCCCCGGCAAAAAAGGCCCGCACCTCGGCCCGGTCGACTTTGTTCGCCTCATGGAAGAGGCCCTCATCCGCACCTGCTCCGACTTCGGCGTCCTCGCGCAACGCATCTGCAAGCGCACCGGCGTCTGGACCATGGCCGGGCCTTCGATTCAGGAGAAAAAGATCGCCGCCATCGGCATCCACGTCTCGCAGGCCGTCACCTCGCACGGCTTCGCGCTCAACGTCACCACCGACCTCCGCGACTTCGAGTGGATCGTCCCCTGCGGCATCACCGACCGCCAGGTCACCAGCCTGGAGCTTGAGGTCGCAGAAGAATTTCCCCTCAGACCTACTTTGGCAAATGCGTCCAACTCCATCGCCAGCCGCTTCGGCCACGTCTTTAACCGCCAGATTCTTCAAGTGGAGACACTCGACCAGCTTCTAGGCCAGACCGCCTAAGCCGCTCACCGATAACCGCGCAGGCATGCCAGCTATCTTCTATGCACTCTATAATCTTGAGTGCGAACGCGCGTTCTTTTGCGCCCCTAAAAGGAAAAGGATCCCTTCATGCCTACCAACGTCGTCATGCCCCAGATGGGCGAGTCCATCACCGAAGGCACACTCACCAAATGGCTCAAGCAGGTCGGCGACACCGTCGCGCGCGATGAACCCATCTTTGAAATCTCCACGGACAAGGTCGACGCCGAGATTCCGTCCCCCATCGCCGGTAAGCTCATGGAAATCAAGGTGCAGGAAGGCGCAACGGTAGAGGTCAACACCGTCGTCGCCGTGATGGCAGAAGAGGGCTCTGCTGCCACCAGCGCTCCGGCAGCCGCCTCAAGCGCCACAGGAAGCGCCACCCCCGGCGTTCCCGTTCCCGCCGCACCTCCGGCAGATGCGCAGAAGGATGCCACTCCCGCAGCTCCAGCCGCTGCTCCCGCAGCCGCCGCGAACACCGACGTCCCCATGCCGCAGATGGGCGAATCCATCACCGAAGGCACCATTACCAAGTGGCTCAAGAAGGTTGGCGACACCGTCCAGCGCGACGAGCCTCTCTTCGAGATCTCCACGGATAAGGTCGATGCCGAAATCCCTTCGCCCGTCGCCGGAACGCTCGTAGAGATCAAGGCCACCGAAGGCCAGACCGTCGCCGTCAATAGCATCGTCGCCGTCATCGGCGGAGCCGCAGGCGCCGCCACCTCCACGCCAGCCGCCGCACCGCAGGCCGATGGGGCCTCCACTCCCGCAGCGGCGCCAGCGCAGGACGGCGGATCGACCGAAGTCGTCATGCCGCAGATGGGCGAATCCATCACCGAAGGCACCATCACCAAGTGGCTCAAGAAGGTTGGCGACACCGTCCAGCGCGACGAGCCCATCTTTGAGATCTCCACGGACAAGGTCGACGCCGAGATCCCTTCGCCCGTCGCCGGAACCCTCACCGAAATCAAGGCCGCCGAAGGCACCACGGTCGCCATCAACACCGTCGTCGCCATCATCGGTGGCGCGGCTGGATCCGCTCCCGCCGCCAAGCCCGCCGCCGCTGCACCCACGCAGGCGCCAGCTGCTCCCGGAGATCCAAAACCTGCCGCACCGGCAGCTTCGGCAAGCGTTGGCGAAACACCGCGCTCTTCGCCGCTCGTCCGCAAGATCGCCAAGGAGAACGCCGTCGATCTTCACCAGGTTCCCGGCACCGGCCCCGCAGGCCGCATCACCAAGACAGACATCCTCGGCCACCTGCAGAATCCTGCCGCAGCCGCCAAGCCTGCCGCAGCCGCACCAGTAGCCGCCGCTGCACCTGTAGCAGCACCGGCCAAGCCAGCCGCACCGGCAGCCGCCCAGCCGCAGCCGGGCGAACTCGTTCCCATGACCAAGATGCGCAGCATCATCGCGCAGCGCATGATCGAGTCGAAGCACACCAACGCGCACGTCCACACCGTCTTCAAGGTGGACATGACGCGCATCGCCCGCATCCGCGACAAGGAGAAGAACAAGTACGAGCAGCGCAACGGCGTCAAGCTCACGTACATGCCCTTCATTACGCGCGCCGCAGTCGTCGCGCTCTCGAAGCACCCCATCGTGAACTCGGCGATCGAGGGCGGAAACGCGATCCGCTACAACAAGAACATCAACATCGGTATCGCCGTCGCTCTGGACTGGGGACTGATCGTGCCCGTCCTCAAGCAGACCGAGGAGAAGAATTTCCTCGGCATCGCGCGCGGCATCGTCGATCTCGCCAACCGCGCACGCAACAAGAAGCTCGCTCCGGACGATGTCTCTGGCGGCACCTTCACGCTGACCAACTCCGGCATCTTCGGCGAACAGTTCGGAACGCCCATCATCGCGCAGCCGCAGTCGGCTATCCTCGGCATCGGCGGGCTTAACAAAGAGCCCCTCGTGATCCAGGACCAGGACGGCGGAGACGTCATCGCCATCCGCTACATCCAGCGCTTCACGCTCGGCTTCGATCACCGCATCATCGACGGCTCCGACGCAGGCAAGTTCATGACCGATTTCAAAAACGTCCTCGAAAACTGGTCGGAAGACATCGGCTAGTCCTGCGCGGACGGCGAATCGCTCCGCGTGGTTTAAATCAAAAAGGGCGGCGGACTCGATGAGAGTCTGCTGCCCTTTTGTGTAGGTAAATTAAACTGCGATCTCAATCTGAAGATGCCTCAAGATCCAGAATTGGAATACTAACCTCTTCAGGCTGCGCCGACTCGGTTGCGGTTTCATCTTCTAACTTTTCAGACTTGCTGATGGTGAGGAGCACGGGCTTACAAATGATTTCGCGAATGATCAAATCGGTAAGAAGTCTGGAAGTACCCGCAGCACGGGCAAGAATGGCCGTATCAGAGGTCATCGCAACAACGTGCTCCCCCAATTCGATATGGCCAGCATCGCAAGCTAATAAAACAGCCTGGACACAGAGACTCATGCTCCCGCAAAACATGTTCAACGCGTTTCCAAGTAGGCTGAAGTCTTGTCCAAGAAGCCCATGACCTTCATGGTGAGCCTTAACAGGGGCAAACGGAAGATGGGCTCGTACAATCGGAATACCGCGGTTGGTTAATGAGGCCGCCGTTTCAGGGGAAATTAAATGGTCTTGGGGACTACCTGCAGGCAAAGTTGTGTTGCTGGGAAAGGTTACAGCGATAATCTTTAGATTTGCGTAGCGCTCATTGCTATCTATTGCTTCAAGTGCTTTTCGGACACCCAAGCCCGCAGATGTAAAGATTACGACCTTTTCCGCGCTATGCGCTGCAGCGGACTCAAGAGCAGCATTGAGGCAGCTCTCAAGATTTTCTCTACCTTCGCGCAGAAAATATTCAGTGGGATAGGTGTATGTATTTTTCATGAGGAGCGCTCCACTGTAAAGCCCAGAATATCGATTAAGGGAACATTGCCTTGGCGATGAGCTATGACTGCTCGCACGAATTTGAAGGGCTCTAAAGTGCCAAAATCAAGTCCGGTCAACCTATCCTCGGGGATATGGTTCTCTCCGTTGTAGTGAGCGTGGCGACCATTACGTGTATCGATATCGATGCGGAGGTCGACTTCTCGCCGGAACTTGGGAAAACCATCAGTATCGCGATTTCTATTGCATGGGCCGTAGTGATAACGGAACTCGCTCAATGCCCCTTTACCGCTGTTTGGTTTTGGCAATTCTCTGAAATACTCGCCCACACGGACGTATCTATCGTTCTCAAAGATAATTGCAAAATCCGAATTCCAAGGCGCCACATCATCTGCACTGGTGGGGTCGCAAAATGGCCCAACGACAGTCCAGCCCGGATCAAGAGGGAGAGCATTGCACTCACTGATGAACCAGGCTGCGTATTCTTGATAGGAACAGTTGTCAGGCCGCAAGCTTTTCAAGCTTCGCAGGGGAATTAGTCAACGCTACCGGCGCAGACCTTTTCAATTTATAAACGCCAGCGAATGGGTCGCTCGCTGCGGCACGCGCACGAGTTGCATCAGCTTTTTCGTCCTCAAGGCGGAGAAGAGTCTCACGTTGAGCGGACAGCGTCACCCATTTCAAAGCGTCAAACTCGTCCATCTCTTCAGACAGCAAAGCATCGTAACGGCCATTCGGCAAACCATATGACACAGCGAGTTCATTCATCCCTGCAATCACTTCACTGATCGAACCTGAACGACGTCTTTTCATCAACATCACAAATACTCCTTCTTACAACTCTTCTGAAACTCGACGCTTAAATGCGTAGGTCTCTAGGAGCTTCTTTACTTCCACGTCACCAGCATACCGTGACGCCATGGTGAAGCTATAAATTTTAGACAGGAATCAACGGTAAACGGATGCACGTGTCACATATGTACGTCATTGTTTCTACCGTAAATATCGGCCACGAAGCAATGTTTAGTTAGTGTTAGCGACAGAGTAGACAAGCTTTGCTTAGAAATTACACTGCGCTAGATGCAGGCATGCGTACCATAAATCAAGCCTGATTTTTGGAGGTCTCATCAGGTATAGCCAATCAAATGAATAACTTGACCAAAAATTAGCTTTCGTCTAGGGGCCTCTCCAAGGCCGCACCCACACTCACCCTCAACGGCACTTAAGTGCCCCATCTTCCGACCTCTAAGTCCCTCAGCTTCCTCCTGTTAATGCCACCGAAACCTTCACAACGAAAAGCGGCCAGATCCCTCATGGATCCTGCCATTTTTTCGTTGGCGCTCCTCTCGGATTCGCTGCTAAGCTGCTACGGATTGGTGGTACTCAATTCCGTGCGCCTCAGGGTGGATATGCAGATTGCGGAGCGGATCAAAGACTTTTTCTCAGGCAAATCGACCTGGCAGGCCTTCGTCGCCGTGGCCGCCGCCTTCGTGGCGTTTCTAGGAATCGCCTTCAAATATTTCGACTTCGACAAATCCCTCGCGCTCTGGCTTTCGCATGTCGTCTCCACGGATCAGACAACGCATGAACCGTCCGTAAAGACGTGGTTCCTGCTCATCCTGGCACTCCTGTTGCTCGGTGCATTGGGTGCGCTCCTCAGTCTGGTTTTTGCGCTCAAGCTTTACTTCACCCAGGCCGTGAGCGAGCGGGGTTTCGATGAGCTGATGGTCGCCGTCCGGCAGATCCGTGACCAGGGCAAGCAGACCAAGGTTAAAGCATGGGAATCCCTCAGCTTTCGCTACCTCATCGACAAGGACTTCTCCGGAAGTCTCACGCGTAATTCGGTGATGAAGGCGGTCACCGCGCCGGTGCATTTCTGGGAGAGCGTTACCACAGCGGCGGATGAGGCCGATGCCGCAAGCTCGCTCAGCGCCCTCCAGTACAAGGTGCGCGACCTCAGTTCTCCCGGCTGCAACATCGTCTATCTGCCTTCGGAGAACGAAAAGCGCCGCAAACGGGCGTGCCTCTTCTTCCTACCCCCGATCCAGCCAGGAGAGAAGCGGAAGTTTGAGATCACCTTTCAGTGGCCGGGTCTTTTTCGCAGGCTCAAAAGCGTCTCAGAAGATATTGAATTTTCGGCACTTACGCAGGAGGAACTGCCCCTGTATCGCCTGGAAGTCTATCTCCAGGAGGGAACAGGCCATCGTCTGGACTGCCAGATTACCGGACCGTATCACGTAACCCAGAAACTCACAGCCTCTCCGTACGATGACGGAAGAGGCTGGAGGGGATATGGATATATCTATGAGGTAACGAACATTCCTGCCGGTCAGGCAAAGTTCATACTCAATACAAGGCTAGTCTGAGGCTAACGAGCTAGCCTTCAACACCATCATTCTCACGAATTCGCATGCTGTAGCTTCTCCTACTAAGACTCTCTAAGGAAAACACTCCCCAGAGGTCGAAGTCAATAGGTTCGATGCGATGCAGTATAAAAAGTTTCACTCCAGAGAATACGCAGAAATACCCTTTTTTGTGCCCCATTCTTTCGCGGCTTTTTGCGAAAGGGTGGGGTCGCGCAGAGCGCACAAACCGGATCTCTGAGGAAACAAAGCAGATCCCTTCGCTACGCTACGGGATGACAACAGGGCGGAAGGGGACGACTAAAGCCGCCCCTTAGCCTCCAAAACCCTCTCCAAAGCCTCGCCCGCACTCGCCCCAACCGCACTTAAATGCCCCATTTTCCGTCCTCTACGTGGTGTCAGCTTTTCATAAAGATGCAGCCGCACCCCAGGCACCGCGAGGGCCTCATCGAACTTCGGCTCGCGCGCTTCGCCGCTCTCATCCAGCCAGACCTCGCCCAGCAGATTCGCGATGGCCGTCGGCTGCACCAAACTCACATCGCCCAGCGGCAGATCGCACACCGCGCGAATCGCCTGCTCAAACTGCCCCGTCACACAGGCCCGCTCGCTGCCGTGATAGCTGTTGTGCGGTCGCGGCGCAAGCTCGTTGACTAACAGTTCACCCTCTTCGGTCAAAAAGATCTCGACCGCAAGCAGACCCTCCAGGTTGAAGGCGTCGGCGATCTCGCCCGCAATCTTCCGCGCGCGCGCTTCAATCTCTGTTGAAATTCCTGCCGGGATGACGCTCCACTCCAGGATCTGGTGCTCGTGATGGTTCTCCGCTGCGGGAAACACCGTGACTTCGCCACGCGGAGAACGCGCCACCATCACGGAGATCTCCTGCTTCAGAGCCAGGGCCTGCTCCGCAACGCAGGGCCCGCCGCGCAGATCGTCCCATGCCTCGGTGATCTCGTCTTCGGCGGTCGCGCCCGCGGCAAACCCGATCTTCGCCTGTCCGCGCCCGTCGTATCCGCCCATCGCGCTCTTCACGAAACACTTGCCGCCCAACGCCTCGACGGCTTCGCGCAACTGCTCCAGCGTGCGGCAGACACGGTATCGGCCCACGGGAAATCCGTTCCGCAGCAGCCAGTCTTTCTGTTCGGTCCTGTCCTGAATGATCGCCAGCATCGCCGATCCCGGCCGCACCGGGGCAAACTTTGCCGCAGCGTCCAGACTGGCGATCAGTACCTGCTCAATCTCCAGCGTCACCACGGCGCACTCACGCGCCAGGTTCGCCGCGGCCCATGTGTCCTTCCATCCCGCTTCGATCAACTCGTCTACTACATATCCCGCAGGACATGCGGGGTCGGGATCGAGCACGTGGACCTTGTACCCCATAGCGCGCGCAGCCATCGCCATCATCCGGCCAAGCTGTCCACCGCCAAAGATTCCAATCGTAGCGCCAGGAAGAATCGCGCTCACTCCGCAGACTCCGGCGGCAGAGTCTCTGCCATGACCTGTTCCGCGCGCGCATCCCGCCACGCTTGCAGCTTGTCTCCAAGCGCAGCATCTTCCACCGCCAGCATCGCAATCGCCAGCAGAGCGGCGTTCGCAGCGCCGGAGCGACCAATCGCCATCGTGCCGACGGGCACGCCCTTCGGCATCTGCACGATCGAAAGCAGGGCATCCATTCCCTGCAGCGCCGTTGCGGGAACCGGCACACCCAGCACCGGAATAATCGTCTTCGCCGCCAGCATGCCCGGCAGATGCGCCGCGCCGCCGGCACCGGCGATGATTACCTTCAAACCACGGCCCCGCGCCGACGCCGCATATTGAAACAACAGGTCCGGAGTGCGATGTGCCGAAACGACCTTCGCTTCATGCGGCACGCCAAACTCCTCCAACAGAGCCACAGTCTCGCGCATCACGGCGTAATCACTGCTGCTTCCCATCACCACACCGATCAACGGCTTTTGCATAGACAACGATTATAAGTGGGAGTGGTTCTTGCCACGTTAATCCTCAAAGGAAACCCCAGAACCGGGTGCCCCATACATCGCAGCTTTATCGCGATGTGTGGGTAATGCGCGAAGCGCATTCCTTGGATCTCCACCAAGATCAGGTTTGTGCGCTCCGCCCGACACAAAAGCTCTTTTGTCATCCCGCAGCGAAGTGGAGAGATCTGGCTGGTCTCAAGATCCAAGTGCAACATTTCTGGATAGGAGTGTTGTATATGGGGAATTGTTATGTTCAGCTGGATGATTTTGAGCGTGTTGTGATTCAGAGTCAGCTTCAGATGGGTTGGAGACCAGCGTCGATCGCCGCCGGTCTGCAGCGTTCGCGATCGACGGTGACGCGGGAGCTGCGCCGCAACGGCTGGAAGCGGTCTTGCGAGAGCAGTGCGCAGAGCCGTCGCTGGGGCAACGGCGGCTACGTGGCGCGGCGTGCCGGCCAGCGGGCGCGGCAGGCTCATCGCAAGCCCCGCGTGGAGCGGAAGCTGGTGCCGGGCACTCCGTTATGGACCGAAGTTCGCCGGTATCTTCACCAGCGCTTGAGTCCGTTCCAGATCGCGTCCACACTGTCACGTATGCCCGAGCCTGTGCGCATCTCGCACGAGACCATCTACACCGCGCTGTACGCCATGCCGCGCGGCGAGCTGCGCACGGAGCTGCTGCGCCTTCTGCGACGCAAGCGTCCCCAGCGCGGCACACGCGATCCCAACCGCCACCAGCGGCCCTTCGTGGACGGCATGACCCTGATCGACGAGCGGCCCACCGAGGTGGACGAGCGTCTCGTTCCCGGCCACTGGGAGGGCGACCTCATCAAGGGCAGGATGAACCGCTCCCGCGTCGGCACCCTGGTCGAGCGCACCACGCTCTTCCTCGCCCTGGTCAAGCTCGAGGACGGTCGCGCCGAGACCACCGCCAACGCCTTCGCCACCATCCTCAACCGCTTCCAGAGCCCCATGCGCCTCACCCTCACCTACGACCAGGGAAGGGAGATGGCCCAGCACCGCACCCTCACAGAGAAGTCTGGCGTCAAGGTCTACTTCGCCCATCCCCACAGCCCATGGGAAAGAGGCATCAACGAAAACACCAACGGCCTGGTCCGCGAATACCTCCCCAAGGGACAGGACCTCAGCGTCTACTCCCAGCAGCAACTCGACGAAATCGCCATGCAGCTCAACGCAAGAATCAGAAAATCCCTCGGAAACAAAGCCCCAGCTGAACTCTTCCTACCACAAGGTGACTTCGACTTCGTACACTTCTGGCAAAACCCAGATAAAGTAAAAAACGTTGCACTTGGAACATGAATCCACCCCGCTTTTGTCCTCGCGCGAAGCGCGATCTGATGTGCCTTGGGCACATAGCAAAAGCAGATTTCTCCGCTCCCTTCGCTTCGCTCCGGTCGGTCGAAATGACGGTGGCTGGTGCGCAAAAGTGCTGCCTTTTCGAAAGGCGTGAGCGTCATCCTTCCCGCGTGGAAGGCGGCGAACCTAAACCTCCCTCGAAGCCCCGCGCTACGAGTAGATTTTTGGCCACGAAGTCCGTCATCTCGAACCCATAATTTTCGTCATCTCGACCGAAGCGGAGAGACCTGCTTCTCAACTTTTACGACTTAGCCCACAAACTCGCATTCAAACACTCCACGACCCCATCGATCACCATCCCCAACCCCTTCGTGAACTTGCCGCTATCCACAATCGTCTTCGAAGCCACGGCATCCACCACATTGATCGCAGAACTCGCAATCGACAGCGCCGCATCCTTCTTCTGCGGCCCGGTCTTCGCTCCGAAGATCGCTTCAATCCCCTGGATCAGGCTCGGCAGCAGCGCCAGCCCACGTAAAAACAGCTTCAGAAAATTCATCTCTTCCTCTTTTCTTCCGCGCGCTTAGCGGCGCAGAAAATCAATGGCTACGTGAAACATCGTCAGCAGAATGCCCAGCACGCCGCCCATCCCCTTCAACCGCTGCACTGTTCGTTCGTGCCGCTCGACACGCTCTTCCAGCAGATGCAGACGTCCCGGCTGACCCACACCCAGCAGCGCGTTCATCTGGCTCTTCAATGCACTCAGGTCCGCTAAAACCTGTCCTTCAAAATCAGTCATACTTCCTCCTTATCCCACCGGCACATCCGCATAAATCGCGCTCGAAAAGCGCGAGTACAGCGGGGGTGTCGAACCGTCATACATCCGAATAAAAAACTGCTCCCTCGCCGCGAGGCGCGGAATCTGGAAGCTCCGCACAGGGCTGCGCAGCACCAGGTCGTCGCCGGTGGAGACGCCAAACCCCGCGTCCCTTCGGCGCACTTCAACGCCACCGCCCTCAGGTGGCGCAAGACCGGAGTCGATCTGCAACACCGTAGCGGAGGCACTCACGAGCTTCAGGTCCGGCAGGTTCGCCAGCACGGAAGCCGCTCCCAACGAGGGCAGGCGTGGCACCTCTGTGTCTGCAGGTAGAGCGTTGGACGTCGTCATCGACACGTTCTTCGCCCAGTCGTTGGCAAACTCCATCGTGTATCCAATCCACTCTGGAGCCGCGTTGCCATCGGTCAACGTGACGGCACGCACCATCACTTCGCACGTGCCTTGCGCGGAATAAACCTTCAGCAGATCTCCCGGCCATACATCCGCCACCGCCTGGACTTCATCCGCGGAGCACTTGCCCTGCATCGCCGCGACGCGATCGCTGGAGGTGGCAAGCATCGCCGCCGCGGCGTTCTCGCAATCGGCGCTGCCGCGCGCCACCGGCGACTTCACCTGTCCGACCCACTGCGCAACGCCCGGCAGCCCCGTCGATGCCTCCGCGGCCACGCTCGCAGCATCCTGCAAACGTGCGATGGCCCGTGCAGCCCGGCGATACTTCACCAGCACCTGCTCGCCCGCCGCCGGAATCCTTCCCGGATAGAACGTCAGCAAGCCGCCACTGGAGAGCGATCCATCTAGGCCTTCGCCCACAGCGCCCAGCAGCCTCGTCGCTTCGCTTCCATCCGCATGCCTGCTGACCACCCACGCTGAACCGGTCCGTTCGACGGAGACCGCTGCGACCGACCCAAACATCTGCACCGCATCCACTACCGCAAATCGGCACACCGCAGGCGAAGCGGGGATCGTGCCATCGAAGAGAATGCTTGCCGCCGTGCTCGAAGCCAGCCCCTGGTCGCGCGCCTCGATGACGATGCTCAGGCCGCCATCCACAAGGCCTCCGCCGAACTGGGTCACTGTGCCCGCCACGCGTGCGGAGTACGTCTGCAGCACGCGCAGTGTCTCGTTGCAGTGGACACGCACGCGGAAGGTATATGCATGCCCGGCTGCAATGGGCATCGCCGTTCCGCTTTCCACACCGTTGATGAGGGCGATGGCAACGGTCTGTCCGCTGGTCTGCCGAATGCTCACACCGGCGATGCAGTCGGCCCGCACCGTCTGTCCGCTGTAGAAGGCGCAGAGCACGCCATCGCTTCCTGCATTCAGCAACACACCATCCGCCTCCACCACCAGCGTTCCTGCCATCTCGATGGAGTCGATCAACGCAAGCACCGTCTGCCCGTCGAAGCCATTGCCTCCGCGCATCGTCAGGCCAGCGCCCGTCAGACTCAGAAACGATCCCGGATCGGTGCCCTTCCACACCGTTGTGTCGAAGCTCGCGGAAGAAAAGGTATCGCTCACGATCACGGCATCCGATAGTGCAAAGGGCCTCTCCGCCAGTTGAAACGCCTGTGTGGTTCCATCGCCGCTGAAGACCTCCGTGATGTACGCCGTGCCTTCCATCTCTCCCGCAACCGTTATGTCGTTCACCAGCGTGCGTGCCTGCGCAAACTGCAAATCGCGTAGCGCCGGCGTTCCGTTGCTTTGCGTGAAGTCCACCGTGTTCGTCCCTGCCTGCGCCAGCGACAGAGCGCCATTCAGAACGCGATAGCTTCCATATCCTCCAGCGGCCGCTGCGCCCAGGTTGGCGGAGACCGTCTCTCCGACCTGCGGGTGAAAGACACCTACCGCAGTCGCCAGCGTCGCTCCCGACGTATCGATCATGTTCGATCCGCTGCGCAGCGCCAGCGTGCGCGCCACGTCGCCCACCGTCGAACTCAGCACCGCCCCGTTCTGCGTCACCGGTTGTTGATCCAGAAGCCACTCATCGCTCAACGCTTCCAGGCGAAATGCAGAAGCGTCGGAGCGCGTCGCCACTTCGTCGAAGTCGGGAACAGGTTCGCTCACGAGGTATCCTGTGAAGAGCGCGTTGCCGGCGTCGGTCGTGACGAAGACACGCGCGCGCCGCGCGGGGACCGCCATGCCCAACGGCACGAGGCAGAGTGTGGCTGTGCACTCCGAGATTGCGTTCAGCCTGCGCCGAACCGTGAGCGGTCCCGCAGGCGAAAGGCATGCGCTGTAGTCCAGCACGCCCTGCCCATCCAGATTGTCGATCAGCAATCGCATCTTCCCTCCTTATGTCTGCCGCATCGCCGGGAGATAACTCCGGAAGCAAAGCGCCTGTTCGCCATCCGTTGCGTCCACCACCGGCAACGCGCGAAACCGCGCGGCCAGCCGCCACATCGTCATCGCCCCTGTCAGCGGGACCGCTTCTTCCGCCGCGCCCTCCGCGATCTGCAGACGCGGATAGTGGTAGAGCACGCGGTCTCCCTGCACACCATCCACTACAAACAGTGCGGACCACTCGTGAAAGAAGCTGCCGCCTTCGCGGTCAAGAAAGCCCATGATCTTTGCGACCTTCATGGTGGGGTCGGGCGCGCCCGCAAGCAGAGGCGTGGCCAGCGTGAGTGTGTTCGTAGAGACACTCACCACGCGTCCCACGTTGTAGGTGATGCGGCGTATGTACTGCGAGTCGTTTGCCACTGCGTCTGCGGACTTCACATAGGCACCGCTCACGCCTACACCGACATAGCCTGTTTGTCCCGCGTAGTCCGCATCGACGGCCACAAGATCGCCCGCAGCGAATTCGCTCGCGTCTGTCAAAACAAGCGAAGTTGCCGCACGTGTCGAAGCTGAGAGCGACCTCTGCGCCTGCCTGTTTCCTCGTCTGCCCGCGCACCAGCAAAGGTGCTCCACTTTGCAGCGCTTCTACTTTTGTCTCGCTCGCACGCTTGAAGTCGTGTACCCATCCCAGGTCGATCCATCCTGTAGGTGGCGCGTCGAGAGAGAAGCGTCCCTGAGCGGCTGGATCGAAGGGTGTGGGTGTTCCGTTGTCTCGCCGCACGGGCGCGTAGAAAGCACGCACGCGTTCGCTTGCAGGAGCCGTGCCGGGTATTGCTGTTGGGTTGCTCATAGATCACCCTCCTCGCGATACGCGGAGACGGCGATGATTGCGAGTCGATCTCCATCCTTGGTTGTGGTGCGCGCTTCGGTCTCCTGCCAGAAGAGGTTCGTTTGCAATGTCGTTGCTCCGGTGCTGCTGAAGCTTCGCTTCGCGATGGCGCGCGGTTGCAGGATCGCGTCGAGGTCCAGGTCCATGGCATCGATCTCTCGTCCGCGATCGAGTTCATACGGAGTCGTTCTGTACCGGATCTCGCAGAGTGCTGTGTCGAGAGGCATCGGCTGTTGTAGGTCGGTGGTGCGCTTCGTCCATCGCAGGCGATAGACGCTTTCCGGGGCCTCTGCTGTGGGTAGTTCGTTTTCTTCTACGAGGACTGCGGGTCTGGTCTGTCCGCGGACTACGCAGGTGCGTGTGGGGTTTCGTAGGGCCAGGCGGTCTCGCAGGGCGAGGTAGAACGTGTCTTTTGTGTTTTGCATTTTCTCCTTTCTTATCCGCTCCTTTTGTCAACCCGTAGCGCAGCGGAGGGATCTGTTGTTTCAGAGACCCCATGGATGCGCTATCGCGCATAACCCACACATGCGCGATGAAGCTGCGCATGTATGGGGCACCCGGTCCTGTGGCGCACGCCAAAACTCTGGGTGCCCCGTACATCGCGCTTTTGCGATGTGCGGGAGGGATGCTCCGGGATGACAAAGAAGTTTCCTTTGAAATCAGGTTTGTGCGCTCCGCGCGACCCCACCCTTTCGCGATGAAGCCGCGAAAGAATGGGGCACGTACCGCGTTTCATTTCGCTGGGCTGATTTGCAGGCGGTAGAGGCAGGCTTCGCCGAAACAACTCACGATGTCCACACCGAGAATCGTGAACCAGTCTTCGCCGACGACTATGCCGCCTGTTTCGCTGAGAGAGTTCACGACCGCGTCCACGTCGCTGAGACTCAACGCAGAGTGGACGGTATCCGCTGGCATTTCCACTGTTCCTGCACGCACGATCGCTTCTGCGATGAGCACGTCGGTGAACTGCGGGGCTACTAAGCCCAGTTGAACGGTGTCGCCTCCGGTTGCAACAGCGACAGGGATCTTCAGTGTGACCGCACCCTGTCCAAGAGCGCGCACCGTGGACAGGCCAACGCGCCGCATGGCGGCACCGCGATTCTGTCTCATCCCAGCCTCATGGCTACGAAGGGCTTCAGCAGACGCTTCGTCTCGTCATCCACCAACACGCCGGAGAAGTACTCCATCTGCATCGCGTCCACCTTTGTCCCCTTCACGTTCAAACCCGGAGTGGCCTGTGCGTTCCGCACGATCTGCGCGCAGGCTACTTTTACCGCATCAGGGATCACGCTCCAACCTGCGGTGTAGGTGATCTCCGCTTCGTCGTAGACAAGACCGAAGAGGTGCGGTGCGATGGAGAGTTCGCCTGTCACCGAGACATCGATACTGGTGACGTCGAGATCGCTCCATGTGCCCGGCAGAGCGAAGGCCAAGGCTTCGTCCTGCAACCAGCTTCCGGCGAAGCGGCTCTGCCTGCGTAGATTCAAACGTGCGCGCACTTGCACCAGAGCGCTGGTTGCGGGTGCAACGATGGCGAGCGGTAGATAGCTGAGCCACACACTTGTGCCTCCACGGGCAAAGCGCAGACGCTCTGTATACTGCTGCACCGCGAGTCCTGGCCTACGGCAGAAGCCATCGACCATGGCGGAAGCTGCTGCTACGAGATCGTTGGTTGTGTCTGCGTCCAGGCCGAACTGTTCAAACTCCGCAGCCTGTAAATAATTCATTCTTACCTCCAGAAAAACTGACTTACCGAAAAGAAAAAGCAGATTCCTCCGCTACGCTGCGGAATGACAAAGTGGGTGGATGACAAGTTGGTGGAGGGGGAGAAGCAGATCTCTCCGCTACGCGACGATAGAGCCTGTCGCTTCGGTCGAGATGACGAATGTCTCCTTTGTCCTTCCGTAGCGCGGCGGAGGAATCTGCTGTTGCCGGGTCGAGCTTCGCTCGAAGGATCGCTTCGCGATGACCCCATTCTTTGCGCGATAAACTGCGCAAAGAATGGGGCACATGGCTGACTCGCTCGTCCCTAGCGATTCACCAACACCTGGTAGTGCGCGTAGTTCGCACCCTTCACGACCACGCCGCCGAACTTCACGACGACGTGTTGCGAGGCGAGCGAGCCGGGCGTTCCGAGTTGGAAGACGCGCGGATTCGGATCGGTGAGCCAGTGGTACTCGATCATGTCCTCGGTCACGATGTACGCGGGCAGGACGGCTGTGCCGGAGCCGGGTGTACCGAGCGTCCATTCGGGGATGAGCGGGATCTCGCCTGCCTGCGTGCTGAGCGTCTTCACGCTGACGCCAGCTGCGATCTCTCGTGTGTTGAGTACGACGTTGAACTCGGTCTTCATCTCGCGGTCGATGAGGTCGAGCAGAACGGGGTTCGCGTAGATCGCTGTGGGCCGCACGGCGAAGCTGGAGTTCGCCACCATGAGTGCGATGGTCGATTTGAAGGCATCCACGATGCTTGCGTTGACGGCAACGGTGGTGGTATTTCCGCTGGCGACGATCTGGGCTGCCGCACCGAAGTACTGGGTTGTGGTGGGTGCGCTCAGGCTGGTGTCGTTGCCGTTCCACAGCGCGACATCGTGCGCGCGCATTACGCCTTCGACGGTGTCGGCGAGGTCCTTCGCCTGTAGGTACGCAAACTGGCTCTGCTGCTGGCCGAGTTCGAGGTCGAACAGGTTGTAGTTCAACTGTGCGACGAGGGCCTTGAGCGGAACGCTGCGTTCGACGCGCGTCGGGTTCACGACCGTGGCTACGATGTTGCGCGGATCGACGAAGCCAGCGGTGGGCGTCGGAGAAGGGATGCCGGTCTGCTCGAAGAAGCGCGAGGGGTGGCCGGTGGCCGGGACCTGCTTGATGCGCTGACCGAAGACGCCGCGGCGGCGGACGATGTCTGTGATTTCGGTCTGGTACTGCGGGACTTCGATGGCGCCGGGACCGATGAAGTCTGCGGCGGCGTGGATGTCCTGGAAGGTTGCGGTCATTTTTTCTCTCCTTGAGGGGAAGTTTTGTGCTGTGTGGGTTTTCCTGCAGGGGTGTTTAAAAAGCAGATCCCTCCGCTTCGCTGCGGGATGACAAAGTGTGTGCCGCGGGTGACAAGGGTTGATGGTGCGCGCATCGCGGATGCGCTTCGCGCATTACCCACACATCGCGATGAAGCTGCGATGTGTGGGGCACCCGGCACCCGTACAACCCATGTCCTAAAAGCGGGACATGGGGCACCCGGTTTTGGGTTTCCTTGTGGATCTGGTTTGCGCGCTCTGCGCGACCCCACCCTTTCGCAAAGAACGCGAAAGAATGGGGCACGAACAGATCTCTTGTTTAGCGGAGGAGGCCGGAGCGGAGGAGTTCGCTTTTTACGGCGATGCGTTGTTCTACGCTTAAGCTCGTTAGAGCGAGATCCAGTGCGCTGGCCGTTATCGTTTCCACGGCAGAGACGCCGGGCTTCGTGAGTGTCTGGGTTGATCGTGTTTTGCGGCCTGTCTCTGCCGTGGCTTTCAAGGCGCGGATCTCTGCTTCTGCTGCTTCGAGTCTCAGCTCCAGCGTGTCTTCTACTGTGGCTACAAGGGCCACATCGTTTGTTTCGTTTAATTCCATCGTTGTCCTCCGGCCGCTCTCATGCGGCCTTCTCTTTTTGTTGTTGCCGTCAGACGAAAGCGCGTCGAACGGTAGGCTGCTTTTTCGCGCAGCAAAATTGCCGCTCCGGTGAAGGTCGCTTTCGTGAGCCGCCATACCGGGGCGCGCATGTCTTCCACGTGCGCATCGGCGAGCTCATAGCTCATGCCCAGGACTTCGTTGCCGTGCGCGACCAACTCACGCTCCATCTCGGGGAAGTCGCGGGCGAAGAGGTATCCGCTTACGCGCAGTTCGTTGTTCGCTACATGGGCGGACGTGATGATGCCGCACTTGCGCTGCGCATCATGTCCATCCCAACCTGTTTTGAAATCCACCGCCATACCCAGCAGGGACGGCAGGGCCGCCTCCGCTGCCGCGCGCGTTAACACGACTTTGTGTCCACGCGCTCCTGTGGGCGCTTTGTCGCTGGCTACATCGACGAGCGTCAACACACCCTCGAACGGCCGCCGATTCGGATGCCCTTGCACCACGGGGAACTCTACCGCCATCGCATCCAACCGCATCTCTTCACCCCTTTTCAAAAAACTGACTCGCTGGCTCGCTGACCTGCTGACTTGCTCTTTACAGGCCACGCATCGCACGCACTTCCTCCACGGTGAGCACGCCTGCTTTCAATAGATCGAGCTGCACGCTGGTCTCGGTCGTCTCGTCGCGGCTGAGGAGATCGTTGAAGACGAACTCCACGTCGCGCAGGCCCAGGCGTTTGCCGAAGAGGTCCCGCGTGAGGTGTTCGGAGAGCAGTTTGGCGACGGGCTTGATTGCGCCTTCGAAGGCGTCGTCCGCCATCTCGGACGCGGTGGATTGATTGACGTCGTGTTCGAGACCGAGCAGCATGGGCGGAAGGTCGAAGGCGTTTGCGATCATGCGCAGAAGAAACTCCTGCCAGCCGAGGTGAAGGTCGGCATCCGTACCGCCCGCGAAGCGCAGGACCTCGGGCTTCTTTTCGCTGCTGAGGATGGGCACCTGGCCCGTGCCTTCGATCTCGTCCTGCCACCAGCGCACCATGCGTTCGTGCTGCGCGGGTGTGGTCTCTTCCATCCACAGAGCGAACTGCTGCACGCCGTTGCCTGCGAGACGACCGGCGTAGCGCGAGGCTTCGAGAAAGGAGCGGATGGATTCGAAGGCGACTTCGAGACGACCCAGGCCGAAGGGCGTGTGTGTCCGCGGATTCAGGCGGAGGTACATCAGCTCGCGATCGAGCAGAGGGATGGATTTCTCCGTTCCTGCGCGCGTGTTGACCTGGGCGTAGCGTGGTGTCTCCGCGTTGCCGTTCCATTCGGCATTGACTTGTACCGTCGCGCCATCGACGGGCCAGAGGCGGAAAGGAAGGTCGGCGTTGCCGGTGAGTTCCATCTCCATGGCGCCGAAGCCGCCGACGAGGAGGTCTTCGAGCACCTGCTCGATGAGGGTGCGGAAGGAGTCTCCTGGATTGGGTGCTTCCAATGTTTCGCGGAGTTTTTCCACGGTTGTGGAGTTCGTGGTTGCGTCGCGTTTGAGGCGGACCTGCCAGTCCATGCAGGCGATGCGGTCTTTGACGATGTTGATGGCGCGTCGGGCTACGGGCGTTTCAGCGAATTTGCGCAGGTTCGCTGCTGTGGGTTTTGGGGAGATGCCTTGTCCCTGGATGGGGAGGCGGCGGTAGGGTGTCAGCAGGGCGGGGAGGGGTGTGGTTTTTCTTGTGTTTGTCTCGCCCGCTTGCAGGCCCTTCCATGCTCCTCGTATTCGGTCTTTTACTCCTGCCACTGTTCGGTCCTTTCTTGCATAAAAATGCGCAGCCAAGAGGCTGCGCATTTTTATGTCGTTTTGTGTGCCGTTCTTCTGCGGCTTTCTCGCAGATATTCAGGGATGCGCTGCGCGCATTACCCACACATCGCGATGAAGCCGCGAAAGAATGGGGCACAAAGAGTTAGCTAATTCTTAATAATTTGTTGGTTTAGAGGTTCAGTTCGCGACGGGCGGTTTGAGCTACGCGTTCCAGGTCGCTTACGGTTAAGACGCGGATTGATTCGCGTTCCATGGTTTCCACGCCGAAGCGGTACCGCTCGACTGCTGCGGTCTCGTCTTCCATCTCGCGGAGAGGTTCTACGATTGCGGTCAGCTCCAGCGATGCGCCCTCCAGCCTCTGCACGCCTTCGCGCAGGCCTGAGGAGGAGAACGCCAGTACCTTGGCTGCTTCCAGGTCGCCTTCGAGGGAGATCGCCTGGAACATGCGGATGATGCCGTTCGGACGGTAGCCACAGTCGATCTTTAGTGGATCGCCCACGCGCGTGTACTGCGATGCGGAGATCCTTTTGCGCATCAGGTCCCAGACGTTCGCGCGTTCAAACTCTTCGCGCATCGTGGCGGCGATGGCGGCCCGTCCCGTTCTGGGACGGATGACCCGTTCGCGTACCGTTTCGACGTACATGCGCATGAGTTGTTCCATTTCGGCGGAGAGGTTCTCGGCCAGGCAGCCACGCGGCTCCGTGAGCTGGAGTGAGTTCGACAGGGTGTCTTCCATCACCTGCAGCACCGGTTTGAAGTCGTGCTCGCCCAGCTTCAGGCGCTCGGCGATCTCTGTCTCCATGGCTTCGAGCATGGCCGTGTCGGCGTCGGGATCCAGGCAGCGTACGCGGCTCCAATCGCGGGTGAAGCGTACTCGAGTACTCTCCGCTCGCCCGGCTTCCCGCAGAAGGACGCCGATGTTTACAAACTCGTTCTTCACCGTATCCGGAACATACCGGACGAGAAAGAACTCGCATTCCATGCGACTTGCCAATAAGACTCTCCAGTCACTCCGGTGCAATTCAAGGGCCACTCTAGTGCCTCATCTCCCGGTTAGGGTCAGTGTCTTTCGCTACATTACGAAATTCGGTGTACCCATAACGCTTGGCGGCACAATCTTTCGGCCCCAATTCGGAAATGGTTCCCGATTTGAATCCCTAAACGAAACGATGAGCTCCCTCACACGGGAACGCCTTGCCAACATTTCTTGTATTAACTGCTCTATCTCTGCCGTATTCCCTCCGTACCACTCGGGAGGGACGACTTCCGCAATGGACCAGAGCGTCTCCTCGGACATTTGTTCTACGCGCGTCAACCAGGGATCGAAGCTCTCCCATCCCGTTATGCCCGCGTAGACTTTGTTGCGGCCGTAGACGCCACGCAGAGGAGCGTCCTCGAACTTCCACTCTCCGGCGTGGAAGCAATATCCCTGGTCGATGAACGTCGCCGTATACTTCCGCTCACGCACCTTTCGTGAAAAGACGGCCTGCCGACCGTTGGCGTTGCCCGTCCATTTGTCGATTACGAGCATGCCGGCGAACTCGGCCACATTGCGCACCTCGCTCAGTTGCTCCTCCGGGAGGTAGTCCAGAACGCGCCCCGGCCCCACACCTACGGCAAGGCCGCCGACGAACTGCGATCCAAACTGCAGGCCCGGGGCGCATCGCTCTCGGCCGCCGCGTGCGAGGTCTACCACCATCTCGGGCGAATTTTCTACCAGCCACTCCGTAACTTCGATCACGTCCGTTGCGGGTACGGTCAGACCCACCGCTTCGGCGAGCCGCGTTGCGATCAACTCGTTCGCCAGCACACGCAGGTGCTGGGGATTGTTCTGAAACTTCACGACCCAGAGCTTGCCATCCGCTCCCAGCATGAGCTGGCTCTGCGCTCCACCGCGCATTCTGCGAATTGCCTGTACCGCCAAAACCGCCACGTGTGTCCCCCCACCCTCTCGCAGCAGCATAACAATTTGCGGATGTGTATAGAGGAAGCCTCGTATGGTTTCCGGAGAGAGAAATCCCTCAACTCTGTCGAGGGAGGACACAGGATCTTCGAGTGGCCGATGGTTTAGGTTCTCGCTACTTCTTCTCTTACCGCGAGGGCCATGGCCATGGACATGACGCAGTCGTCGTGGGCGCCGGTGGCGGCTTCGGGGCGACCGCCGGGGCCGCGGACGAAGCTGCGGCATTCGGTCAGCAGGCGCTCGCTTTTGAAGAGCCAGGGCTGCTCGTTGAGCAGAAGGTTCAGTCTGGCGAGCATCCTTGGGCGCGTTACGGAGTTGGTCGGCCAACCTGCCTGTCCACCTTCTTCATAGACGGCTACGCCGCGTTTCTCCAGGTAGGCCAAGACGCCTGCGCCGTGGTTGTTACGCTCGACGACGATCAGGGCACCGTTGTACTCGCGCGCCAGATCGATGAGGACTTCGGCGAGCTCGCGCGGGTTGAGGCGTTGCCGCAGCTCCGCGCATTGCAGGCCCAGATCGATGTCCACGACCTGTGCGGCGGCGAAGTCGCCTTCGCTTCCTCCGCCTGCGGGGTCGGAGGCGATGAGATACCGCCGTCCTTTGACGGGTGGCATCCAGAGCAGGAGGCTGCCGCTGCGGCGGCTTGCGAGTGGAGGCGTCAGCTCTGCCAAGCGTGCCTCGATCGCGTCGAGTTCGAAGAAGCATTCGCCGCTGGCGCGGAAGCAGCTTACGGCGTCTTCTGCAAACTCCTGACGGGCCATGCCGCGATAGGTCCTTTGCAGCTCGCGGCGATAGCCGATCTGCTCGGGGCGGAGGCCTTCGCGTGAGACCAGAGCGCGTTCTTCCTCGGTCCAGTCGCTTGCTTCGACTCTCGCGCCGAGGTAGGTCGGCTCCATCCACCAGGGGAGGAAGTGGCGCGCCATGCGTTGCGCTTCGGCCTCCATCCACTCCTGGTAGAAGCAGCCGTAGGCTCCGTTGGGAGTCGACTCCAATACCATTTCTCCGCCGGGTGCGAGTGCTGCCTTTAATCCTGCCAGCGTTGATGCCGCATCGCCGGGCCAGCGCGAGAGCTCGGAGCAGTGCAGGTTCTGGATACTCATGCTGCGCCCAGCGTTTTGTTCGCCTGCGCTGACGACGCGAAACTCCGAGTCCAGGGCAGGGAAGGCCATCTGTCCGACGTTCGCGCGGGAGCGCTTTGCTGGGCCCTCACGCAAGTCGTCGGGAAGGTTCTCCCACATGCGCTGCACGATGCGGAACATCTGTTCTGTTGCCTCGCGCGTGTGGGCGACGAGGACGGTCATGGTTCCGGGTGTCTGGATGGTTTTGAGGAAGAACTGTCCTGCGATCCATGTGCTCATGCCCATTTGCCGGGCTTTGAGAACGATGTTCTTTTCTTTGCGGTTGAGTTCGTAGTTCCATTGGGCGGTGTTGGCTGTGAGCGGGATAATTGCCCCGGATTTACTTCGGATTTTGAGGAGGCGTTCTGTTTGTTCGATTCTGGATTCTGTTGGGGGTGGGTCTTTGTCGGTCGCGGGTACTTCTGGTTCGATTGTTTGCATGTTGTTCCTTCAGGGATGCGCTTCGCGCATGGCCCACACATCGCGATGAGGCTGCGATGTATGGGGCACCCGGGGTTCGGTTCCCTGTGTTGAGTTCTCAAAAAAGCAGATCCCTTCGCTTCGCTACGGGATGACAAAGGAGGAGCCTTAGAGATCCGGTTTGTGCGCTCTGCGCGACCCCACCCTTTCGCAAAGAGCGCGAAAGAATGGGGCACGGGTCTCTTATGTTGTTCCGAATGCGAAGAGGGGAACGCTTTGTGCGTTCCCCTCTTGCTGCGGTTCAGACTGTTTTGTCTACCTTTTTAGAATAGCAATTTGGGTGGGGTAACTCTGCCAACTTTGGAGGGTTTCTATTTGCTTTGCAATCAGGTGCTTGGTGGCTATAAGCCTTAGGCACCCCCTTGACAGGTTTTTCCTGCATAGCTTTCCACAAGCGGGATGAGTAGGCCTTTGCGCAGGAAGATTGCCGTTAGCTCGTCCGCCGACTCGTTGTAGCGACGGATGACCGAGCGGACGCTCATCCCCAACATGCCCGCGACTTCGCCGTGGGTATACTCCTGGATCGCGATCCGCTTCAGGAGTGTCTGGGCTGTCTTATCCAGTTCGGCCATGGCGCGCTCCACGTCCGTCACAAAGATGACGACGTCTTCGAAGCTGTTCACGCGATAGTTCGTGACCTTGCCGCGAAAGATCTCTCGTCCCAGCATTGACGGCACGCGGCCCGACTCCATGGACAGCTTCATGTACCGCCGCAGCATACCCTCTGTGTACTTGCGGTAGAACGCCATCTCCGGCGTCGCCTGCACCAGCTCTTTCCGGGGCATCTCTGTCTGCACGGGCTTCTGCGTCTGTGCTGTCGCCCATACCATGGGCAGAATTACGGCTGTACTCATCGCGCACCTTCTCTCCGGGACCCACACGGCCCCATGCCTGCTCCTACTTCCGGCCCAGATCCTGAGATCGTTCTGCGTTGCCGACGGGCTCGCTCGCTGCGGCGTCTTGGCGGAGGGAACTCCGCCAGGCACGCCGCGCACCGTCGGCAATACACCCCCTGGGCTACACCGGCGCGGATCCAAAGACCTCCGCACCCTTCACATACCTTCAAGTCCAAGCGCAAGTGATTCATCGTCTCTCTCCAGTTTGTTCGTCCGTCGAGCCTTCTTGATCAGAGGTCGGAGTGGCTCTCCGGGTTTTGGTTTCAGCTTGCAGAAGGGCGACGAAGCTCTTATGGCTCCTGTTCACCGTTCCTTCAGGCCTACCTTCGTGTTGCAGCAGAGGTCCCGGTCTTGGGAAAAGCGCGGTTGTCCGCGCGACTGAGTCGACCGCCTTGCCAATCGCCTGGGCGATTGCATTCGTCCGGTTCGGATGAAGTTTCACGGTTATAGCTAGCGACAAATAGCGTGTCAACCATAAAGATTTCCTCAAAGGCAACTTGAAATAAACGCTTAGGAATCAATCAAAGCAGGCTTTAATCCGTTGCCAGAAGATATATATTCGCTTTATCTTCGTCTTGCGAAATGCTATGGAGTGTGTCCCACTATGAACTTTCAGAACCTCCACGAACTTCTCCGCGCGGAACTGGAGCGCCGCATCTCCGCAGGCCGACTTACGGGATCGGTGCTGGCCCGGATGGCCGGCTTCCAGCAGGCCCATATCTCCAACTTTCTCAACAAGAAGCGGGCGCTTTCGCTGGAGGGGCTGGACCGGGTCCTGGAGTCGCAGGGGCTGACGGTGGAGCAGATTCTACCGATCGATCTGGCAGCTTCAGCGACGCAGCCGCCGGATCAGGCGGATCCGCTGGAGTCCGTTCCGGTCGTCTCGGCTGCGGCGGCGATGGGCGAGCCGCGCATTGCGCCCGCCGCCACGCAGGAGACGGTGTATGTTTCCGCGGCGCGTCTGCATGGGAACAGGCCGAGGATTGCGCCGCATCGGGGGCAGTGGCAGCGCTTTGTGGCGCTGCGGATCGATGCGCAGCAGGCTGCGCCGATGGAACCGGTTCTGCCTTCGGGGGCGGTCGTCATTCTGGATCGGCATTACAACTCGGTTGCGCCTTATAGCGCGCACCAGCCGTCGGTGTTTGCGGTGCGGCATGGGTCGGGGCTTTCGCTGCGGTATGTGACGCTGGAGGAGTCGAGGCTGGTGCTCAGGCCGTATGCGCGGGAGTTTCCGGTGCAGTTAGTGCGGTTGCTCCAGACGGAGGCGCCTGGGGATTTTATTGTGGGTCGGGTTTGTTTTGTTTTGGCGGAGCTTTAGGGGTGGTGGGCCTGTTCTCGGAGGGGTCGCTCTTCGAGCGAACGATGCGCTTTGCGCATCCCATACATCGCAAAGAGCGCGATGTATGGGGCACCCGGATTTGGGTTTCCTGGGGGTCTGGTTTGTGCGCTCTGCGCGACTCACCCTTTTCCACCCCAACGAACAAAAAGCCGTTCGTCGGGGACCCCGGTTTCGCGATGAAGCTGCGAAAGAATGGGGCACAAAGCGGATCCCTTTGCTTCGCTACGGGATGACAAAGAGGGAGCTTTGCTACCATCGAAGCTATGGAACCCATCATCACCGCGCGCCGCACAGAAGACATCGCGCTTGACCTTCTGAAGTTCATCGCCTCCACTGCAAACGTCACACGCGCCTCCAGCTCTTCTACGGGATTCGCCGCGCCCTCGTCTGCCAAGCCCGAAGATCAGGTCGCACATCTCCTCGAGCTCTACGCCCGCTGCAAGCAGGCTGTAGAAGCCAAGTAGAAGCGTGTCCGTTTCCGTCGCCGTTGTTGGCGTTGGCTCCTTCGGCCGCAACCATCTTCGCGTCTATCGCGATTTGCCCAAGGCGGACCTCGTCGCTTTTGTGGACGCGGAGGAGGAAGTGCGTGCGCGGCTCTCTGCTGAGTACAGCGTTCCCGCGTTTGCCACGGTGGAAGAGCTTTTTGCGAGTGGCTTAAAGATCGATGCAGCCAGCGTCTGCGTTCCGACGGTGCATCATGCGGCGGTGGCGGAGAAGCTGCTCTCTGCCGGGATCGACACGCTGATTGAGAAGCCCATCGCTTCGACGCTTGCAGAAGCGGATGCTTTGATTGCGCTTGCGGAGAAGCATGGACGCGTTCTGCAGGTGGGGCATCTGGAACGCTTCAATCCCGCGGTTACGGCGGCGTTCTCGCATCTCAATCGACCAATGTTTTTTGAGGCGCACCGGCTGAGCATCTTTACGCCGCGCTCGCTGGATGTCGATGTTGTGCTGGACCTGATGATTCACGATCTGGATGTCGTTCTTTCGCTGGTTCCTTCGCCGGTGCGCGAGGTCCGCGCTGTGGGTTTGCCGGTGCTTTCGCGGAAGACGGATATTGCCAACGTTCGGCTGGAGTTTGAGAACGGCTGCGTAGCGAACTTTACGGCTTCGCGTGTTTCTACGGAGCGCGTGCGCAAGCTGCGGTTCTTTCAGCCGCATCAGTATCTTTCACTGGACTTTGCGCGGCAGGATCTATTTTTGATCGATGTGACGGCTGCGGCTTCGTTGACGCCTGCCCAGCTTGAGGCGGTCTTTGCTGCGCATCAGCAGCAGTTGGATCTGCAGCATCCCACGCCGGGGCTTTCGCTGAACAAGCTGCCTACGGAGCCGGGTGAGCCGCTCAAATTGGAGCTGGAGGCTTTTCTGCATGCGGTGGAGACGCGGGAGGCGCCGCGCGTGACGGGTTTGCAGGGGCGCAATGCGCTGGCACTGGCGTTGGAGATCAATGCGGCGATTGCGGAGCATGGGGAGCGGGCTGGGCTTTTGTAGTTTTGATGGATGTGCTTCGCGCATGGCCACACATCGCGATGAAGCTGCGATGTATGGGCACCCGATTTTGTGGTCCTTTGAAGGACAGCAGATCCCTACGGGATGACAAAAAAGAAGAGGCTTCCTGAGGGATCTGGTTTGTGCGCTCTGCGCGACCCCACCCTTCGCGATAAAGCTGCGAAGAATGGGGCACGAAAGCAGGCGACGGAGTCTATCTTCCAGCTTTCATCTCGGCGGCGGCTTCTTGAATGGCCTGCTTTGGCACGCCATGAGCCATGAGTCTCTGGCTGAACTCTTCGACGGTGCTGTCCTTGGCCCGTTGCGCTTCCCGTTCGGCCAGGTGCTTGCGGAGTCCATTTGAGATGTAGGCACGGATGAGGGCCTGGTAGCCACTAAAGCCCAGCGACGGGGCGACTTCCTTGAGATCCTCGATAACATGATCGGGAAGACGAAGCGAGATCAGGGTCATGGGTTTGTCGGGCTGCATGTTGCGCTTGATGCGTTCAGTCATCTTCATAACGTCTCCTTTCCGCCGGTTCCGCAAGACGTGCGGAGATGAGGCGGAGCACATCACCTTCCCAGATCACATGGACGACATAGAGCAGGCGGTAGTCGGTCGTCAGGCCGATGCACGCATGCCGTGCCTCTTGCTGAGGACTGGCGTCTTCGTAGCGGGCGAGAGGGTCAAGGAAAGCTTCGCGGGCTTCCTCGAACCGAACGCCGTGTAGTGA
Source organism: Terriglobus saanensis SP1PR4 (assembly GCF_000179915.2). Taxonomy (NCBI): domain Bacteria; kingdom Pseudomonadati; phylum Acidobacteriota; class Terriglobia; order Terriglobales; family Acidobacteriaceae; genus Terriglobus; species Terriglobus saanensis. Next base: position 100,169 of record NC_014963.1, read on the forward strand.
AGCATTGCTGGCGGCTTTGTCGGTATTCCAGACGAAGCCCTGCCCATCCAGGGTCGAGTACACGTCCATATGGCTATTGTATATACATCGCTTGAGGCTTTCCAAACCCACGGGTGATGGTTGTCCTTCGTGACGCAGCGAGAGGATCTGCTTTTGTTGTTCGCTTTTCGAGCGAAGGATGCGCTTTGCGCATAACCCATGTCCCAAAGGCGGGACATGGGGCACCCGCGTTTTGATTTCCTCATGGATCTTTGTGCGCTCTGTGCGACCACACCCTTTCCCACCCCAACGAACAAAAAGCCGTTCGTCGGGGACCCCGGTTTCGCGTTGAAGCCGCGAAAGAATGGGGCACGTATCGTCTTAGCTCCAAAATGTAGCCTGATGGGGTGTGGCGTTATCTAATTGGGAGGTATGCAAAAAGTTCTGATTACTGGAGCCGCGGGCTTCATCGGCTCCCATCTTGTAGACGCGCTGGTGCAGCGCGGCGATCTTGAAGTCCGTGGGTTGGATAACCTCGTCACCGGGCAGCGTTCGAATCTCGACACAAGCTGGAAAGAGATTGATTTTTACCAGATCGATCTCAACGATGCGGAGGGTCTTCGCGAGGCGGTCGCTGGCGTCGATACGATCTTTCATGAGGCGGCGCTTCCCAGCGTTCCGCGTTCGGTGCAGGACCCGCGCACCTCGCATATTGCCAATGTCGAAGGCACGTTCAATCTTCTGGAAGCCGCGCGGGCTGCGGGTGTTCGTCGCATTGTGTATGCGGCCTCTTCTTCTGCGTACGGAGATCAGCCTGGGTTTCCGCGCGTCGAGACGATGCGGCCGGAGCCGATATCGCCTTATGCCGTGCAGAAGCTTACGGCGGAGCTTTATCTGCAGAGTTACTTCCGCGTCTATGGTATGGAGACGGTGTGCCTGCGCTACTTCAATATCTTCGGGCCGCGGCAGGCGGCGGACTCGCCTTACTCCGGCGTGATGGCGAAGTGGATCACGACGCTCCTTGAAGGTGGGACGCCTCGGATCAACGGTGATGGAGAGCAGGGAAGGGATTTCACCTACGTTGCCAACGTGGTGCATGCCAATCTTTTGGCGGCAGAAACGCCAAAAGACGCCATTGCCGGAAGGGTTTTCAACATTGCCTGCGGGGAACGACACACTTTAAACGCAACCTACGCGCTTATGGCGCGTCTCTTGAACAGCAGCACAAAACCGGAACACGGACCTGAACGCGCAGGGGACGTGAAAGACTCGCTCGCCAGTATCGAAGCCTCACGTGAGGCCTTTGGATATAGCGTCGTGGTCGATTTCGAAGAGGGGCTGCGGAGGACCGTCGAGTGGTATCAGCAACAGTACAAAAAATAAGCACGCTTCAGAGTTTTACCGATCGCATCACTTCGCGCGAGGCACGGGTCGGGATTGTGGGCCTCGGTTATGTTGGCTTGCCGCTTACACTTCTTTTCAGCGCGGAGAAGCTTCGCGTCACTGGTTTCGATATCGACCGCACCAAGGTCGATACACTCAACGCGGGAAATAGCTACATCTGGCGCATCGAGTCGGAACATATTGCTTCCGCGCGCGCGCATGGCTTCACGGCAACGGATGACTTCACTGCAATTGCTGAGATGGACGCGATTTTGATCTGCGTTCCTACGCCGCTGACGGAGCATCATGTGCCTGACCTCAGCTACGTGCAGGCTACGATCGATGCCATTGCGCCGCATCTGCACGACGGCCAACTGCTTGTGCTCGAAAGCACGACGTATCCCGGTACCACGGAAGAGATCATCGTTACCACGATTGAGAAGGCAGGCCGACGCGTTTTGCGTGGGACGGATCTTGAAGACGAACTCAACGGCATCATGGTGGCTTTTTCGCCTGAGCGCGAAGATCCTGGCAACATGGAGACGCCGCGCCGCGAGGTTCCCAAGGTGATCGGTGGTTGTGATGTGCGCGCCACTGCTGCGGCTGAGGCGCTGTATCAATCGATCTTCACGCAGACTGTAGCGGTGAGTTCGCCTGCAGCGGCGGAGATGACTAAGCTGCTGGAGAACATCTATCGCGCCGTGAACATTGCGATGGTCAACGAGATGAAGCAGCTCTGCATGCGCATGGGCATTGATATCTGGGAGGTCATCAACGCCGCCGCGACGAAGCCCTTCGGCTTTCAGGCTTTTTATCCTGGCCCTGGCATCGGAGGACATTGCATTCCCGTCGATCCTTTCTATCTGACGTGGAAGGCGCAAGAGTATGGTTTTCCGACGCGCTTCATCCAGCTTGCAGGTGAGATCAACGAACAGATGCCGACGTTTGTAATGCGGCAGGTGGCGCGCGCTCTGAACTTCCGCGGCATTGCCACGAAGGGAGCGAAGGTACTTGTTCTGGGCGTTGCGTACAAGCGCGATGTGGACGATCTGCGCGAGTCGCCTTCGCTGACGATCATCGAGCTGCTGCAGGGGCTGGATGTGGAGGTCAGCTACAACGATCCCTTCTTCCCCACAGTGGGGCATGGCCGCAAGTACGACCTGCACATGACCTCTGTGCCGCTGGACGATCTTTCGATCTACGACTGCGTTCTGATTGCCACGGACCACTCGGCGTACGACTACGACCGCATCGTGGAAGAATCCAAACTGGTTGTGGATACGCGCAATGCGACGCGGGGGATTGTCTCGGATAAGATCATTCGCTGCTAGATAAGGCAAAACTTTAGAGTGAACCGGAAGGAAGGCAGTATCGCCTTCGTTCCGGATCACCCCGTTCGTTCCATCCGCAGATCTTTATGCAATGGAACGAAGTAATCCGCCCTCAACTCGCAGCGCTGCGCCATTCGTCGCTGAGGAGAGAGGGCTGGCGACATACGCCACGAGGTTGGCGACTTCCCGATCTTCAATCAGACGTTGTAACAAGGAGCTGCTACGGTACTTCTCAAAGAACTCCCGCTCTGCCTGCTCCGCTGGGACGTTCGGAGTGGATGCCAGGCTTTGTAGGAACCCCACAATGCCCTCCGAGCGCGTCGGGCCTGGAAGAACCGTATTCACAGTCACCTTTGTGCCCTTCGTCTGTTCCGCCAGGCCGCGAGAGATGGCGAGCTGTGCCGTCTTGGTCATGCCGTAGTGCACCATCTCGCCGGGGGTCATGATACCTGACTCGCTCGAAATGAAGATGACGCGTCCCGAATCCTTTTCCAGCATCCGGGGAAAGTAGTGGCGCGACAGACGGATGCCGCCGAGCACATTGATCTCGAAGATATGAAGCCATTCCTCGTCTGTGATTTCGGCGAATTTCTTCGGCTCATAGATGCCCAGATTATTTACAAGAATGTCTGTTTCGGGTACCTCTGCGATGAGAGTGGCTGCGCCGTCGGCGGTGGCAAGATCGACTTCGATTCCACGAACGTTGCCAGGGAGGGAAGACACGGCCGCTCTGAGCTTCTTGGCGCTGCGTCCTGGAATAACAACTTCCGCTCCCTCTTCAATGAGCACACGAGCGATGGCCAGACCGATTCCCGCCGTGCCGCCCGTAACAATTGCTTTCTTTCCCTTCAATTGCAGATCCATGATTTCTCTCCTTCTCGCGTAGAACAACGTACGTTTCCATATAAGCGAAAGCACCTCGTCCTGCTCATGACAATATACGTTGTCGTATGGCGACGTCAAGAAGCATACGACAACGTACGCTATCATTGTGATTCCGAATTCAACGAGCAAGGAGTGAGCATTGAAGCGTTTGTCGAAGGACAATCCGAAAGTAGCTTTGATGAGCCGGAAGCGTTTCGCGATCGTCCGCGCCGCGCAAGCGGCCTTTCTCGAAGGGGGATATGCGAAGACCCCCATGGACAAGATTGCAAAGGCCGCGGATGTCGGGATCAAGACGCTCTATCGGCATTTTGACAACAAAGACGACCTATTTAGTGCTGTGATGCAAGCAGCGTGTAACCCAGAAGCCTTTAATGAGCTCAGTGGGGAGTGGGATCAAGGCGAAGAAAGTTCCGAGAGGCCATGGTTTTCAAAGGCCCCGCGCAGCGCGCTACCGGCTGCGGGGGTGGAATACCTGAAACATATCCTTTCCAAGGAACAGCTAGCCCTCTATCGCGTTGTGATTCAAGATGCCCACAAGTTTCCCGAGCTCGGAAGGCGCTACCAGGAACAGGTCATCGACCATACTCATGATGAGTTTGTGCGCTACCTCAAGAGATGGACTCCCCTTGAAAAATGGCAGGTTAAGAATAAGTTAGACGCTGCGGCCACATTTTCCGCGCTGCTCCGGGCGGGTATCTACGAGGACGCGTTATTTCATCTGCGGATTTTCTCTGATTCTGAGATCGAGAGTCATGCGCACACCGCCGCAACAAAGATGCTTACACTTCTTAGCTCTCGTCGCTTTTGAAAGACTGCATGTTCTAAACGGAGAATTTCCTAATATGTGAAGCTTGGTTTCATCACGGGTGCATTCGCGGGTTGAAATACATGACGTTGCTTTGCCACTACAGCTCCACTCTTGAGCGTGTCTGCCAAGTAAAGACTCTTTCGTACTGACACATATATGAGCACCAGATGTTCTTGACAGTTCGAGGCGGCAACTGGGGCAGGGCTTAGAGAAGGCATCTCGTGATTCCAGCCAAAAGGATACTCTGGGTGAACTTGGTCGTTCGTGGATGCCGCAAGCTTTCTTGAGCTTCGGCCGCGTCGAGTCATAGAACTTGCCCATGCGAGACAGATCCCGTCCTGTCCAACTGGCCAGGGTCGACCTGAACCCAGCTATCTGACGGAGGAGCTTGCGAAGAGCCTATTCGAGTGGAGATCAGTGACAGAAAGCGATGCCAGACTCCCGCGAATTTCCTGTGGATCGCGCGTTGGGCCGCCACTATTCAACTGGGCTGTCCAACCCATCTCTGGCTTTCTCGTCTTGTTGGTTTTTAGAGAGGTCACACTTGCACTTGAGGGCACTTCTCTCCGTGTGCGTCTGCTCGCTGCCCGGGTTTCCGGCCGATTTCTTCTTTCAATACCCCCCTTTCGGGGGGGAACAACAATTCAATTTGGTGAATATTCTGATCGCACTGTCGAGCATGTCACTACCGCGAATTCTTCGAGGAGATTCCGTGCTTGATTTTGGAGGAACCAGATTGAAATTGAAAAACTTTTTTCTCTCGATCCCTGTGCTTGTGATTTGTTTCAGCGCGCCTCTGCTCGTCTCGCAGGTCGCGAATAACACTGCAATTGTTGGAACGGTTCGAGATCCGGATGGGAAGTTGATTCCCAATGCCAAAGTAGTTGCGGTGAATCAGGGAACGAAGGTTCAATACCCAGCTAACACGGACAACCGTGGCGACTACCAGATTCAATTCGTGGCTCCCGGCAGTTATAACGTCACGGTCAATGGCGCCGGTTTTAGCCAAATCGTTAAGACTGGAGTCGTCGTAGTCGTAAACCAGCCTGCACGTGCCGATTTCGAATTGGTCGTGGGCTCAGAAGCGGCGTCGATCACGATCACGGCCTCGACACCTCCTTTGCAGACGGACGATGCCTCTCTAGGAGAGACCTTCGATTCCAAGTCTGTCCAGGATCTTCCCTTGATGGGGCACAACGCATTAGACATCGCGACAACTGCGTCAAACGTCACGACCGGAGTTAATACCAGTTACACCAACGTTCCTCCTGGAGAAGACTTCATCGGGGCCGGACAACGCGAGATCCAGAACAGTATCAGTCTCGATGGTGTTTCGATCATGAACAATCTCCTGAGTGCGGCACCGGCACGTCCCAGCTCCGACATGATCTCCGAAGTGCAGATGCAGAGCGGCAACTATTCCGCTCAGTACGGCTCTTACCTCGGGTTACACGTGAACCTGGTTTCGAAGTATGGCACCAATGATCTGCATGGCGCCGCGTATGACTATATCCAGAACACCGCCCTGAACGCGCATAACTACACCGATGCTCCCGGTGCTGCAAAAGCAGTACAGCACTATAACCAATATGGCTTCACGCTGGGTGGTCCCGTCGATATTCCGCATCTCTATAACGGACGCAACCGCACCTTCTTCTTTGGCTCCTGGGAGCGTCTGAGGCAGATTCAGGAATCGCCAGATACTGGTGAAACTACCCTGACGGCAGCTGAGCGCAATGGAGATTTCTCCGCTCGTTATCAGGGATTCGATGGATCTGGAAATTGTATTAACCTTTGTCTGCACGATCCATTTACAGGTGATTATTATCCGAACAATATTATTCCGGCATCTGACCTGAATACAGCAGCAGCTCAAATATCCAAAAAGCTACAGGCTTACATGGTTTTGCCGAACCAGCCGGGAAGTACCGCATCCTTTGGAACGGAACAAAATCTAAGTGGCAACAATCCAAGCAGCCTAGTTATTACACAAACGCTGGACCGGGTAGACGAGAATATCGGCGACAAAGTTCGTCTCTTCTTCCGCTATCACTGGCAGGACATCAGTTTCTTTACGGGCACACTCTTTCCAACCAATTCGACCTCTGGACCGACAAATTCCAGAAACTACGCCTTCGGCTATACGCACATCATTACGCAGAAGTTGATCAATGATTTTCATATCGGTTTGAATACGATTGTTTCGAATAATCTTGATTACTTTTACGCAAATGGACCAAGCAATGCTGGTACGCAACTTGGCATACCTGGCTTTACGTCGGACACACAGTATGGCAATCCCGGCATCCCTACGATCAATATCGATGGTGTTTTAGGCCTTGGAAATGGTTCAGCAAACTGGTTCCAGGACGATCGCACCGTGGACGGATACGACCAGGTCAGCTATCAGGTAGGGAAGCACAACTTGATGTTCGGCGCGGAGCTTCGCCGACTTACACTCGGGCGTCAGGCAGCGAATGATCCACGCGGTGTCTTCAACTTCTCCGCCAATAGCAATAACGACAGTACAAGTACCGGATTTGCGGCAGCGGACTTTGTGCTCGGTCTAGCGCAGTCGTCCAATACGCCTATCTTTCCGCTCAAGAGTGGCATCGGAGAATGGCGCGATGGATTCTTCGTATTGGATAACTGGCAAATACTCTCAAGGCTCACGCTCAATTATGGTATTCGCTATGAGCTTCCAACCGTTCCATATAGCTTGAACGGCTATGCGCGTATTCTCAATGCGAATGAAACGGCCATTATTCCCGCCTCTTCTGCTGCCGATGCGGCGTCCTTCACGCCCGCAGTTGGATTCAAGTTCATCAATCCGACCCATATGGATTGGGCTCCGCGCGTTGGCTTTGCTTATCGACCGAGCGACCATAATACAATTCGTGGCGGCTTCGGCATTTACTATAACGCGAACCAGCTCAATACCTATACGCTGACGGCGCAGAACTACCCTTTTGCTAACACGGCGGAGTATGACACCGATCCGTCCAATCCTGTAAGTCTTTCGAACCCAACCCCGGGCGCAGCATCTCTTACGCCTGTGACCGGCGTGCCCGGAACTTATGGATCGGCCATTACGATGGGACCTGATCTTCCGACGCAAAGGCTCTATCAGTGGAACCTTTCCGTAGGGCAAGATCTTTGGCACAACGCTGCTTTGGAGCTCCAATATCTTGGATCGCATGCGCTTCATCTGGATCGCAACTTCTTTGACAATACTCCGACCCCGGGACCTGGAACGATCAACTCTCGGCGCCCCAATCAGCTCTTCGGCAAGATCCGGCGCATCCAAAATGATGCCTATTCTCACTACAACGGCCTCACTACGATTCTGCGGCAGCGTTCGTTCCACGGTCTTTCTGCATTGCTAAGTTACACGTGGTCCCATGATCTGGATGTTACGGATGATTCCAACGGCACGGGAAACACGATGAACAACTACAACATTGCCCAGGACTATGGAAACTCAGGTTGGGATATTCGTCACCGCTTCGTCGGCAGCGCGACCTATGCGCTTCCGACTCTTGCAAACCACGGCTTCCTGGTCCGCGAGACGGCGGGCGGTTGGCAACTGAATACGATCGTGACGTTACAGACAGGAACGCCATTCAACCTGCTCGTCGACAATGATCCCGCGAATATCAGCGAACCGCGCAATACCGTTCAGCGGCCGAATATCCTTGCACCGCTCCAGGAAATGCATTGCACAACGCAAAATATCATTCGCGGAACTACCTGTCTGGATATTGCTCATCTGGCAATTCCGGCGCAGTACACTTTTGGAAATGCCGCACGCAATATGTACCACGGACCGGGACAGGAGAATGTAAACTTTTCCGTCTTCAAGAACGTTCCCATCTACAACCGGCTCCAGCTCCAGATCCGAGCCGAGGTGGCGAACCTCTTCAACCATCCGAACCCGAACGGTCCCAACAGCGAGATTGATTCTCCTTCCTTCGTAGGAAATAATCCGGCCTCTGACCCTACTCTCGGGACCGTAACGAACGTGTCGTCTTCGCCGCGTCAGATTCAACTCGCTGGAAAGATCATTTTCTAATTCGCTTTTCCTGAATTTCTCCTCGTGAGAGCGCAAGGTTCTTCCATGTTAGGCTCCTGGAGGAACCTTGCTTTTTTAAACGAGAGCAAGGCATAAAATGGAATCTGTTCCCGATCATTCTATGCCGCAGATAAAGGAAATCCGGATCCTTTGTGTGGACGACCATCCCCTTATACGCGACGGGATTGCCTTTGCGCTGCAATTTCAGAAAGACATGAAGTTAGTTGGTGAGGCAAAACACGGCGAAGAGGCCGTGATGCAGTTCGAGCGTTTGCTGCCGGACGTGACTCTGATGGATATTCAAATGCCTGGTATGAACGGCATCGACGCCATCCATGCTATTCGCAAAGTTTCTCCCAGGGCGAAGATCGTCGTACTGACCACTTATGCTGGCGATGTCCAGGCTGCACGTGCCCTTGAAGCGGGAGCGAGCGGGTACCTTCTAAAAAGCATGTTGCGCACAGAGCTCGTTGTTACGATCCGCGAAGTCTATGAGGGGCGGAGGCGCATTTCGCCAGAGATCTCCGCCACACTCTCCGAACATCTCAGCGCGAACGATCTTTCGCCGCGCGAAACAGAGGTGCTCCGTTCTGTGGCCCAGGGGAGATCGAATCGACAGATCGCCGATGCTCTACTGATCTCAGAGGACACAGTCAAGGGACATATGAAAAGCATTATGGCGAAGCTTGATGCGGGGGATCGAACGCAAGCAGTTATCATCGCGATGAAGCGTGGGTTTCTGCAAGCTTGATGCACCATCGATCCATCAAGAGGTGTCGCCAGCGTGTGCGCAGCATTGCTCGCATTATTTTTTTCGCTGTCCTTTTGTTCCAGCCTTCGGCGATCGCTGTCTGTCCCGCTTCTTCCACTCCGAGAACGATTACGGATGTTTCACATTTCAGTTGGACAGCGAAGGATGGAGCCCCACCAGAGGTCGATAGCTTAGCCCAGACGAAAGATGGCTATCTCTGGATTGGGACTTCGTTGGGCCTCTATCGTTTCGATGGTGTTCGATTCACACCGTACCCTGCCTCGGCCGCGAATCCTTCCCTTCCAAGTCGTGCGATCTCTGCGATTGCAGCAGGCGATCAAGGTGGTCTGTGGATTGGTTATGTCTATGCAGGCATCTCTCACCTGTATGGCAATACCCTTGTCAATTACCCTCTTCCGTCGAGCGTTCGTGGAGGAACTAGTATTCAAGCGCTCTCTTGCTGCAGGCAGGATTCAGTATGGGCGTTGGTCGGTAACACCATACTTCGATTGCATGCATCGCAGTGGGAAGATTTTGGTGCACTCAACGGTCTTCCCGCGGAGGCCCATTTCGCCATGTTTTTTGATCGCGAAGGTAATTTGTGGGTTTCAGCGCGTAACAACGTTTATGTTTTGCGAGTTGGCGGGCATCGTTTTTCGAAGGTTAATGTTCGTGTGTATTCGGTCACGCAATTCGCCCAGACGAAAGACGGGACGCTATGGACCAGCGATGCCTGGCGTGGAGTAAGACCGCTGTTTTCCACGTGCAAGAAGCCGGAAGTAGAGATGAAGGTCACGGCGAACATGGTGATCGATCCGGAGGACAACATCTGGTTAGGCAAAGACTATACGGGTGTATCGCGCGTTACATCTAACTTAGTCGGATGTTCGACGCGGACTCCTCAACAACAATTTCGGACGAGTGAAGGCCTTACGTCGAATGTTACGCATGCCCTTTTCAGAGATCGAGACGGAAACATCTGGATCGGAACAGAGCGGGGCATCGACCGCCTACGACCTCGCATGTTCACTCTTTTAGAGGGTAAGACGTTTAACTTCTACCCTGCCCTCGCCGCAACTCCAGCGGGTGCGCTTTGGATCGGAACCCACGAAGAGGGCCTTATTCATGTTAGTGAGAGGGGGATTGTTCCTCTCGGGAGAAGGCATCCCAGTAGTCCTCTTGCGGTTGATGCCGCAGGGGGACTCTGGTTGGGTGACGCGCACGACCATAAGCTGCATCACTACAGCTCACGTGGTTTACATGACAGGGAAGTACCGGGACCCAAAGAAGCCCAGAATGCCGCCGTTCAGGGTATCGTCGTCAAGGCCGATGGGTTCCTTCTTGGGGCCTTCGAAGGACATGGTCTCTGGTCGTATTCGAAGGATTGGAAGAGGGTCTCCGAGGAAGGGCTTACCAACGAGACACCTTCGTCTCTGGTGCAAATTGGAGATTCAACATGGATCGGCTATTCGAACGACCGGCTGGTGCAACTGGTTGGTCACCAGACACGGTTTTTTGCTCCTTCCGACGGTCTTAGGGTTGGCGCGGTGCTATCGATTGTTGAAGACCAAGATAGGATTTGGATCAGCGGCACGGATGGCGTGGCCTTTCTCAAGCAGGATAAATTTCTTCCTCTCCATCTTCTAAGAGCAGATCTCACAGAAGGTGTTTCCGGTATCGTCTTCGACGAGAGCGGAAATCTTTGGCTCAACGGAGGATTGGGCGTTGTGCGGGTACTGAAGAGTGAGTTAGACCTTGCCATGCAGGAGCCCAAATATTTTGCAAGTGCTGTGCTCTATGGAGAGGCCGATGGCATTGTGGGTTCACCCGCCCAGGTGAAGCCTGTTCCCTCGGCAATCAAGGATGGGCGCGGTCGTCTCTGGTTTGCAACCGCAGGCAATCTTGTCTATCTATCCCCCGATTTTATGTCGCAGCCTCGCCCTTTGCCGTCCGTTACGATGCAGTCCGTCTTCGTGAACGGACAAACAGTTTCCAGCTACGGGAATCAACACAGGCTGGTACTTCCAGGTGGTAGAGATAATCGCATCGAGTTCAATTTTGCCGCAGTCGACCTGAATACGCCGTCGCAGGTCTCGTATCGATTCAAGCTCGAAGGGGAAGACAAAGAATGGCAAAATGCTGGAACAAATCGACAGGCGGTCTATGCAAGGTTAAAGCCGGGCGCGTATAGATTTCGGGTTGCCGCAACCAATGGGGAAGACAAATGGAGTGAAGCCGTACCGGCTCTCCTCTTCAATGTGAAGCCAGCGTTTTATCAAACGAAGGGCTTTATTATTCTGTGTGCTTTAGTCGGAGTCGGATTCTTATGGTTTGTCTATCTTCTCCGGATTCGCTATGTTACGGCTCGGATTCGGGACAGGCTTGAGCAAAGGTCTACGGAACGACTTCGCATTGCACGTGAACTTCACGACACTCTGCTTCAATCTATCCACGGACTCATGCTCCGGTTTCATTATGTAGCGGAGTCTATCTCCGAAACAGACCCGTCGCGCGAGATGCTGTGTGAGGCATTGGAGCGGGCTGACGATTTAATCGTCGAGGGAAGAAATCAAGTTCAAGACTTGAGAGGCGAAGGAGAGAGTGAGCGATCGCTGCAGGAAGCTCTCATGCGATTGGTGGAGAAATTTCGTCTTGGCGCCTATCCCGAGATTGACATTACGGAAGAAGGATCGGGCAAGCTTCGGCCTGTGGTGCAAGAGGAGATAAGAAAGGTCTGTCGCGAGGCACTGATTAATGCGTTGAATCACGCCAAGGCTACACGGATCGGGATAGATATTATTCACGCGCACGGATTCTTCGAGGTTAAAATTTCCGACGATGGAATTGGCATTCAAAGCGAAGTCCTCAGAGAATGGGGCGGCCGCGGACACTGGGGATTGAAAGGCATGTCCGAGCGCGCGAAAGCAATTGGGGGAGTCTTGCGCATTCGCACGAAGACACCATCCGGCACGGAGGTAAGCGTGCGCCTTCGTTCTTCGGCTGCGTACCTCGTGACCCATCCGATTACTTCTTTCCTCAAAAAGATATCCGAGCGTATTAAGGCCACCTTGAAAGACATTCGCTAAGATCTCGCGTAGTAAAGACATGCCGAAGGCCTTGAGATCCAAAGAGGCCTAATCAAGCGCGTGACTCATCGCCAACCCACTTCACAAGTGTGCGGAAGAAACCAAATTCCTTTGCGAGTGGCTTCCCATTTTGGAAGGGGCAGAAGAAAAATCATGAATGCTCGACCGATAAGCGCATTAAAACTTGTTAGCCTATTGCCGAAAGTCAAACAAGTTCTATAAATCCGCAATTACCGACCTGTGCCTCGACCTAAAAATCGTTTTGCATTAGTAGAAAGGGCCTGTTGTATAGGCGGGCGTTCTTCTCTCTCAGGACCTTATGCTGCACCGTTATGTTACATACGAGCACCCTGCATTATCTCGTTCTCCTGCCTTGACCCGCTCCAATGGATGATTTAGCACTGACGTCGATTGAGAAAGCCATAGAAGATAGTCCAATCGGAAGTCAAAATTTACTGGGACCTCAATAGAAATGCCTCAGCTCTTGAAAGCGCTCTTAGCAAACACTAGAGCTGCATTTCGTACCGCCTGCTCTTGGAGAAAATAACTCTGTGAAAAACCCTGTATTGACTCTGTTTTTCTGCTTCTGCCTGTGCGCACGCTCTCAATCTCCCTCCACTCAAATCACACCCTCGAACGATACGGGAACTTCTCAACCTGGTAGCTACTCCGCACCGCTCGGTTCGGTGAATCTCACCAATGGAAATTTGAGCCTGTCGATCCCTTTGCTCTCTCTTCCATTTCGGGGGGAAGCCGGATTCGCTTTGGCCTTACAGTACGACAGCAAAATCTGGCAATCCCGCTTCACGATCAATCAGACGGACGCTACCGTGAGTTGGGTCTACGAGCAGCCGGGCGCTGCCGTTGGAGCTATGGGGTGGCATCTCAACTTGCCGTATCTGAGCCCGCCCAAACTCGTTAGCGATGACCAGGGCAATCTGACCTCGCTTGGAGAAGAAATTCTCACGATGCCCGATGGAAGCAAGTTCTCCATTGCTGCGGCGCAGAGTGGGCTTGATGCGGAGGATGGCTCGGGGGCGCACATGGAGTTTACGCCCGGATCTCCCTGGACGAGCGGACCTACGAACATCACCGTTCGGCTTGCGAACGGATTGCAGATCCATTTCCCCACTGCAGGCTCTGTGGCGGATCGAATCACTGACCGCAACGGAAACTATCTCAGCATCGTAAATAACGTCATCACGGATTCTGCCGGACATCAGATCACTCTTCATCCTCACACGGGAGGTCAGTACTCTTACTACGATCAGGTGTTTTATTCGGATTCAAACGGGATGCAGCAACATATCGATTTCACTGTTCAGAGCCACACGTTCTTTACGACGACTCCGGACTGCCATGCCCCAAACTTCAATACGAATAACAATGGGGTCGCGTGCCCATTCACATATCCTCTTCCCGCAAATAACACGTGCAACACGGGCGTTTGTTACCAATCGATTCACAACACGCAACCAAATCTCAACGTTCCATACCCGATGTTGACGAGCGTTAAGTTTCCGGATAATTCCACCTACGCGTTCGAATACAACGAGTACGGCGAAATCACCAAAGTCTCTTACCCCACGGGTGGCTATTCGCAATACGGGTATGTCTTGATGGCGCACGGGGAAACATACTGGTACGACGGCGAGCTGTTGAATACCGACTTTAGAGAGGTCAGCTGGCAATCGATGTGTCCCAGTTCAACGGGCAGTTGTGCGGCAGCCGACATTGAGCGTACCGACTTCGCGCCGGTATTGGGTGGAAATCCCAATCAGGCTGTGCCGCAGGCTAGCGCCAGAGCAAACTCTCAGAACACGGTCACAGTGACGAAAAACGGCGCTATCCTGGCCAAGTCGGTCCATAACTACGTCGATCCGACGGCCGAGAGTATGGGTTACGAGAGCCCTCTGGAAACGTCTCAGGTCAACTTTGATACTGACGGCGCTACAGCCTTGACGGCAACCCGAACGCAGTACATTTTCTACCCAAACAACTTTGCTCTTCCTTCCAAGGTAACCACATACCTTTGCAGCGGAGCTTCGTCGCTGAGCGCTACGACAACGCTGGAGTATGCGTCCATGGATCACCGTGTGATGCGACCCATCGCGCTTCCGTATTGGAGTCAAACTCCTAATTCGGTTTCGCTGCCAATCGCTGCGGCTGTGTCCACTAAGGCGGAATATGGTTTTGTCTCCCGCTCGGATTGCGGCGCATCAGATCCTCCTGCAAGCAGCTACGGCTCGCTTTTACGTAGGGAAGTGGCTTCCTATGGTTTGAGCGATTCAAACTATCTCGCCGCCCGTCTATTAACTCTTCCGATGTCTTCGACGATCTTTGATGGCGCGGGATCGCAGGTCGCTGCCACTACAAACGAGTACGACGTCTATGCGGGAACGAACCATGCGGCTCTGGCAGTCTCTTCGGCTGCCAATCTCACTACCGCCTATGGGGGAACGCGAAGGGGAAATCTTACTGGCGTTTCCCGTTGGGTGTCAGGCAACTCCTGGGTCGGTAGTTACCGGCAGTACTATGACACGGGCTCAATCGCAGCTGACGTCGATGCTTTGGGCGCTGCGACTCACTATGCATACGACTCGACATACCTGGCTCCCACCACGATTACAGATGCGTTGGGGCATCCTGCGTCTCGCTCTTACTACGGATCTACCGGACTATTGCACACGTCGACAGACTTGAATTCGAATGTCACCACCTACGCGTACGACGCCCTGCAACGACCTACGACCATCCAGTATCCAATTGGCACCACGACCATTCAGAGACCGAGTACGACTCAGATTCAAACGCTCATAGCGCAGAGCAGTGCAGCGAATCAGGAAACCGATACTTTTCTGGATGGCATTGGACGCACAATCGAATCACAACATATGGACCCCGATCACCACACCTGCAGTGGCGGCGTCATCCATACGACAACCTCGTACAGAATGTTAGGACAGTTCGCAAGCGTCTCCAACCCATTCTGCACTCCATCTGACGCGACCTACGACCTCACCTTGTTTACCTACGACGGTGCCGGTCGACGCACCCGAACTACCCACCAAGGGGATGGAAGCTATTCAGGGAAAAGCTATAGCCTGAACGTTGCGGATTCTTTCGATGAAGCCGGAAAGCACAGGCAGCTAACGACAGATGCGCTGGGCAGGCTTACAGATGTGTACGAGCCGGAGGGCGCCTCCAGCAGCCCCACGATGCATACGGTGTACGGCTATAACGCGCTTGGAGATCTGCTGTCGGTAACGCAGTATGGGCAGACAGGTGATTCCGCGCGATTGCGTAGTTTTTCTTATGACGGATTATCTCGTTTGATCACCGCGACGAATCCGGAGACGGGGACGATTTGCTACGGCGTTTGGAATGGATCGAATTGCATCAATGGTTACGATGCGAACGGGAATCTCGCGAACAAGACGGATGCCCGGAACGTCTCTGTGAACTACGGCTACGACGCGTTGAATCGGCTGATTTGGAAGCACTATTCGGATGGAACGCCGCCTGCGGCTTTTGGCTATGACGGGTTTGCGGAGGACGGTACGACGCCCGTAGCGGGTGCAACGAACTCGATTGGACGGCTGTCTCACAGTTCAAATCAGATCAATGTAGCCGCCAACTACGGATACGATGCGATGGGACGGCAAATCAGGGAAGCCGTCTGTGTTCCGAGTGATTGTTCTTATGGGAAGACCGTTTCCGCAGGGTACGATCTTGCGGGGAATCTGATTGATTTGACGTATCCGGATGGGCGTAAGGTTCACCAGACCTACGACGCAGCGGGTAGGATGGCCGGAGTGAATTACACCGCTTGGAATGGTGTGGCGAAGAATCAGGCTTATCTGACAGTGGCTGAACCTCCCGGAGGCTATGACGCCGCAGGGCATGTGGTGAGCGCAACGTTTGGCAACAATGTCGGTTTCAATGCCAGCTATGACAATCGAGAGCGGGTGAAGACGTTGGCTTACGGACCATCGTCGACGCCCTTTTGGTCGAAGCAATATGGTTGGACAGCGAACAGCAACTTACAAAGCCAGACCGATCTTGTAGCGGGTGTTCAGCGGCAGTTTGCGTATGACAATCTCAATCGGCTGACGGCGGCGCAGGACATCTTCTGGAATGTTGCCGGAATGGGTGCATCGGGCGGGACAGGGAGTTCTTCCGGCAGCGGTACCGGCACTGTCAGTCCACCTTCGGCGGGCGGAGCTACGCCGCAATGGACCGATCCCGATGATTCGAATGTTCTGCTCAATCCGGACATGCCGGGAGCGAACGGCTGGGGGATGGGTGCCGAAGCCCGTTCCACGATCACCAATGGAGTGGCGGCTCCAGATGGAACGATGACCGCGTCCAATCTCACCGCCAACTCTAATGCAACGGATACATTAGCTACGGATGCTGTGGCGAATCCTTATCTTTACAGTGGTGAGACGATGACTGGATCAGTATGGCTGCGGTCGCCGTCGGGAACACGCAACATCTATCTCTTGCTGCTTCAAACGGGGTCTGCAGGATTTACCGCAGCAGCTTCGAAGCTCGTAACGGTGACTACAACTTGGCAACAATTCCAGCTAAGCGGACCGACGCAGAGTGGCCTTAGTTCTCTTTATCTGCAAATAGGCGGAAGCTCTTCGATCAGCAATGGTGCAACTGTTTCCTTTTGGAATCCAATGGTCGAAGATTCGGGCCATTCCGGCGCGACGATCACGAATTTTTTGCCCTATTCCCAGCGGTTCACCGGGGCGTCCTGGTCTCCCGCGTCGGCTACTGTCACGGAAAATGCGGCGCAAGCGCCCGACGGCACGAATACGGCAGCTGTAGTGACAGCCACGAGCCCGACCGACAGCTATATCACCGACACAGTAGCGAATCCAGCTCCGTACAGCGGTCTACCGGTTACTGGCTCGATATGGCTCCGATCCGCAAGCGGCCCTCAATCTATTTTGCTCACCCTTATCAATTTTTACGGGGCGAGCGGATTTACAGCATTGGGTGCCAAAACGGTTACCGTTACTTCAGATTGGCAGCGATTTGAAGTAGGGGGCATAAATCAAACCACCTTGACAGAACTTCAGTTACAGGTCGGCGGTGGCTTGACCTTCAAAAGTGGACAGAGCATTCAAATCTGGGGGGCTCAGCTGGAATTGGCTTCGAGCGCGGGGCCGTATGTGGCAACTGGTGGAAGCGCTGTAAGTGCAGGCACGAACCTCACAAATCTTTTGCCCTATTCGCAGCAATGGAACGCGGCGAGTTGGGGAGGAACACTGAATGTACTCGTTACGGCGAACGCTGCCACGGCCCCGGACGGATCGAACACTGGAATTCAAGGCGTCGCAGTAAGTGGACAGAGCGACGCGTGGTTGATCAACGATGTAAGCCATCCCTCGATGTATGACGGTGAGACCATCACCGGCTCTGTTTTTCTCCGAATACCGAGCGGTTCGCGATCCATCAACATTTACCTTGCGGCAGAAAACGCTTCAGGCCGCACCTATCTTAAAACACAAACGATCCAGTTAACTACGGACTGGAAGCGCTTCACCATGACAGGACAGCTTCCAACAGGTCTCACCCGCCTTTTCCTTCAGGTCGGGGGAGCGAACAGCCTCAGTTCTGGTCAAGTTGTCGATGTCTGGGGCACGCAGATAGAGATGGCTTCGTCCGCTGGTCCGTATGTGATGACGAGTGCCCTGCCTGTGGTCGCGGGAAAAGAGCTCGTCAATATCCTGCCTAGTTCCCAGCAGACGAATGGTCCTGGCTGGGGCTTGGCCAACGGATCCATGGTTCTCAATAATGCAATCGCTCCAGATGGCACCGCCACTGCAACCACCATTACAGCCGATCCGACGACAACGGATGCGTACATCGGCGATGCGGTTCCGAATCCCTCGCTTTACGACCAACAGACCGTTACCGGATCGGTGTATCTGCGGGCAGCCAGTGGCAGCCTGAACATCAATCTGTACCTAACGAATGTGGGAGAAAACGGATGGAGTGCTCCGTCCTCCAAGCAAGTGACCGTGACGACTACTTGGCAGAGGTTCTCGATTACTGGCACAAATCAAAATGGCCTTACCGGGCTTTTTCTCCAAATCGGTGGAGGAGGCTCGTTTAGCCAGAGTCAGAGCATACAGGTGTGGGGTGCGCAGATGGTGATCGGAACCGACCCCGCACCGTATACACCGACGAACAGTTCCACCACGCAGTATGCGACCGGGACACCGGGAACGCTGGTGACCAACGGGCTTAATGAGGCGTATGCGTATGATTCCTTCGGCAATATCCTGCAGAACAACAGCTTCCACGCGACCTACGACGCGAACAACCGGATGTCGGGCTACAGCTACGATGCGGCGGGCAACCTGCTGTCGAATGGCGTGACGAACGTCATGACGTGGGATGCGGAGAACCGCATCCGGACTGTGGGCGGGGCAACCTATATCTACGACGCCGAAGGCAATCGCGTGGAGAAGCAGGGAGTCGGCGTAACCGACACGATCTACTTCGGTGGCAGGCCGATCGCGTGACTGACGGCGGGGCAGTGGACCGACCTCATCTATGGCCCCAGCGGCCTGCTGGCCGAAGTTCCAGGGACGGAGAATGGCGCCCCGGTCTATCGCATGACCGATCACCTGGGGACGCAGGTCGGAAGCATGCTGGCCGATGGCACCTTCGTGAATCCCATGGACTACAAGCCCTTCGGGCAGGTCTTAGCGGGCAATACCAGTGATCCTTATCTGTTTACCGGCAAAGAAAGGGATGGAGAGTCAGGGTTGGATTACTTCGGGGCCAGGTACTACGCCAGCAATATGGGAAGGTGGATGAGCCCCGATTGGAGAGTAAATATACAACCAGTTCCGTATGCAAGTTTGGACGATCCGCAGTCCCTAAACTTGTATATGTATGTACGAAACAATCCACTTAGCGGATTCGATCCTGATGGCCACAATTGGTTCACGGACTTCTTAAACGGGCTAGCCGATTCGACATATAGACCCATTGTGCATATCGTTGAACATCCTATCGCAACGGCACAGGGAGTAGGCGCTGCTGTGGCTCATCCCATCGTGACAGGCAGAGCCATAGGGACAGCCGTGAAAGACACGGTCGTAGCGGCCGCTCATGGAGACGGTAGAGCGATAGGACAAATCGTCGGAACAGTAGGCACAGCAATCGCAGGTGGCGCTATCTCGAGAGGTGCAGGCATCGCTGGTGAAGCAGGTGCAGAGGCTGGAGGTTTTGTTGGTGGAACGACCTCAGTCACAACCGAAGAAACTTATGCGGCCCGGTTAGCTGAAGCTCAGGAGGCCTACCCCAACAAAGCTGGCACTATCGAGAATCATCACATTGCGCCAAAGTACCTCGGGGGTGCCGCTAGTGGGCCTACGATACCTCTTGATGGTGCTTATCATCAGATGATCACAAACGAGTTCCGAAATCTTGCTCCTTACGGTACTGGACCTGTTTCTCCTCAACAAATGCAGAATCTTCAGGATTCTGTTTATTCGAAATTTCCTCTTCCACCAGGATCAAACTAGCCATGAATACTAAAACACAAGTAATCATTTCGGATCTAGCTAAAATGCTAGGCGTACACGTTCGTAAGATAAACATGCGCGATCCAAACGTCTTCCACCGGGAACGAGGCAGCATAGCGGAAGACCCTGAAATTTTATCTTTTACAGAAGCCGTTCGATTCGAATGCGAATCTTTCAAAGCCGAGATTCGGGGCAATGGATCGTACTTGGTATTAGAGCTAAAAGCTGCTTTGAATGGGGGTACGTGGTCAGTCAACGCACCAGATCAAATTACTCTTACTCGCAGAGTGCAAAACGTATTTGCCGGTGATATCGGATCTCTTTTTGCCGTAGGGGCTAGACTCTCGCCGGAAGCAGAACAGATAATTCAACAGGAGGCATTTCAAAGCCTCTTGAAAGAACTAAAATTGGGGCCTCACGAGAGCCTCCACTTCTATAAAAACGCCGTCACATACTATGCACTATCGGTGGATACTGCAAAATTCTTGGAGCGAATGAATTTCATCTGTCGCTTCGTTGCAGGGATCGCTCAACCGAAGAAAACGTTGCAAACCATTGATCTGCCGAGACCCTTTGCAGAGTTAAATGACTGTGCTCAGGAGTGGGCAATCAGCGATGACGCCGAGCGAGCCGGGGCAATCGAAGCCGCTTCCACCGAAAAGCTTAGAAGATTGGTGGAGAAAATTGATCCTATGGTGCGTGAGATCAATGCTTATCTAGATACTCATTCAGGAGAAAAAGAAGCTGTTTTGGCAAGTTTGGCTGAGACGGCATCAGAGGCAAAACTCGCGCTGGAACAGGAAGATAGAGCGCATCATGATCGGAAATAGTCCCCATAGGTATTGTTACGATGCGGACAGACTTTGGTTACGATCGCACATCGCAGCAAGTACATTTGTTCTGTTTTAGCGCATCCCGTTTTACCGGCAAAGAAAGAGATGGAGAATCGGGACTGGACTATTTCGTGGCCATATACTCCAGCAGTATGGGCCGGTGGATGAGCCTAGACTGGGCCGCGATATTAGCCTTTCCCCTGCGCAAAGCATGGCGATGCTCAGTTAGCGGATCGCTGGCCGGTGTATCCTCCGGCACGTATTAGTTTTCGGCGCGAACGTATGGCTTCGGCCGGAGGATCTAAGTTGCTGGTCTCGATCCCGGAGCTGGTCGTCACGCCGCCGGGGCAAAGTCTCCGAGGTGAGAATGAAATACCAGGTGGTTCTACAATTTGCGACGGCAGGAATGAGTCAATTCGGTGAGCTGGTGGCTTTGGAGGAAGGCCTGATTCAAAACCTCCCGCCACCTTCCGAGGTGGATGGTCACGACTTCGGATCGGGTGAATTCAATATCTTCATCTTGACCGATCAGCCCAGAGAAACTTTCGATGCAGCGCGAAAACTGATAGAAAAAGGCTTCTTTCAGAGCCAACTTAGAGCTGCCTATCGCGAGAGGGGCAAGGGCGAATACGTCATTTTGTGGCCGGAGCATCTTGAAGAGTTCCGCGTGGCATAGAACTGAACGCCCGTTTGTTCCTGAGAAATTCTGCATCCTAGCCATTAGGCTATGTCTAAGAGGCTTTCGCGGTTTGTGCGGACGAAGAGCAATCAAGCGTCGGGGAACACAACCTGCGGCATAGCCTTTAGAGCTGATTAGTCGCTAATGGAATCAACCCTAAACGGTCTCTTTCATGCTTCGGCACAGCAGGATGCGCACAATTCTGGCACCTTACAGCACGCTGTCGACGCAATAAGCTTGTGCTGCACACGGGATGGTACCTCTACTCGTTGTTGCCCGGTCAAGCGATGCAATAGCGAAACAGAGCCGAACTGAATAAGAGATCGAGGTGCCAGGAATGCATGTTGCAAATCACGTATTCAAGGGAAATAAATGGTAGGCACGTCCGGATTCGAACCGGAGACCTCTACCGTGTCAAACTTCGCTTTTCTATTATTTTCAACAACATAGGAAAATTCGAAGCAACCCAAAGTGTTAGAAAACAAGCCTACACGATCGTTACTGTTCCCACATTGCACCCTCAGTTGTACCCACGCTGGCTATCGTCCCACGCGGCACGAACGGCAAGCCAGCGGTTGCAGGGTTCTTCCCCGCGCGTACATTCGCAGGCAACAGCTGAGATTTCTCTCCTTATCCGAAAAGCCCCTCAGCCGTCGACCTCGTTTTTCTCGCCTCACCGGATCTTTCAGCCATCTCTCGACATCGATCTTCTACAACAACTCTAAATCTTGGCATTGATCGGTTTACGTCTCGCATTCGCCGACGCAAGGATACGGTTTTACAAGAGATTTACGTTTCGCATTTAGGCCACCATTCATCTAGACTCACTCTTGAATGGCCAGTACTCCATCGACGCAACCGTCTCTCTCTGCGCGCCCAGTAAGCCGCGACGAGGTGGTTGCCAAATGCGCCTTCTTCACCCGCATGCACTTGTGGCCCTTGCGAAAGGCGCTTGATCCCGAATCCTGGCTGAAGAACTTTAGGAACAGCGAGATGGAGTACGCAGTCCATTTATTGAATTCGTTTATGTATTTCCACTCGAATCTCGTGCAAGAGATGTTCGCGTCCAGCGTGCAGGCACTGAGTCGAGGCATCGCTAAGAATAGTGGATCATTTATAACTGCTGCTTCAGCGTGGTCGACGTTCTTCGATAGCGCAATTATCGTTCCGGTCGCTGGAGAAAACTATAACCCCAGCGATAGTGGCTACTATTTCGCTCGCAGTGCTCGCCAACATCTCGGATTTCGAGAAGATCAAATCATGTCTCCCTCCGATGCGCTGGCTGCAATTTCGTCCAATTTGAGACCTATAATTTTTGTGGACGATTTTGTCGGGACTGGAAATCAATTTGTTGGAACTTGGTACCGCGATTTCGAAATTTCTGGGGGTTCCAAAACCTCGTTCTCTAAAATCGCTGGCGTGCGGGGTACCCGTTTTTTCTACTGTCCGGTGATCTGCACTCAATCCGGGCATGACGAGATCACGCTGCAATGTCCTTCTGTAACTCTCAGTCCAGCCCATATTCTTAGCGAAAGATATAGCGCGCTGCACCCCGATTCGCTCATCTGGCCTGATCGTCTGAGACCTGGCGCAATTCCGTTTCTTGAAGCGGCAAGCAAGAGAGCTGGTATACCAGACACGGGTGGCTCAAGCCCCGATGACTGGAGAGGCTATGAGGCCAAAGGTCTTGCGATTGCGATTCACGAGACAATTCCGGATGCGACACTCTGCCTTCTGCGCTGGAAACATAATGGGTGGCATCCTCTGATGGTGAAATCATGAATTCGGCTGAGCAGTTTCCTTCGGCCGAGGTACAACTCAGCGAGATATTTGGGGGCTACAGAGCCGAGTGGTTGAAAGAGAAGATCTTCGATCTCTTTACAGAGCCAACCTACTTTCCTGAACTCAAGACCTCTCGTCCTTGCGTCTTGATTGGCGGACGCGGTACCGGGAAAACAACCGTCCTTCGCGGGCTCTCGTATGAAGGCCAGTACGCTTTGTCCGGCCAGAAAGCCTCTGCAATCGCCGATTGGCCATATATTGGCCTCTATTATCGGGTGAACATAAATCGTATTGCAGCATTCACCGGTGGGGATGTCTCTGAGAGCGAGTGGGCTCGCTTCTTCGGTCACTACGTCAATCTTTTGCTCTGCGATCTCATCTTGAAATTTCTTGATTGGTACCAAGTAAAAACGGGCAGCATAGTCGAACTTCCTCAAAAAGCCTATTTGCTTTTAGGCAAAGCCCTTCATTTTGAAAACGTTCCTGTAGGCCTAAAAGATTTAGGCGACGCGCTAGAAAGCGTTCGCACAGATTTCGAGGCTGCCGTGAACAACATCGCGGACCAGACACGGCTTCCCATGTCTATCCAAGGCGGCCCAATTGACATTCTTCTCACCCATCTACTTGAACTGCCTCAATTCAAGGGAAAGACCTTTTTCTTCCTCATAGATGAATACGAGAACCTTCTGGAGTACCAGCAACAGGTGATCAACACTCTCATTAAACACTCCGGAGAGATCTACACCTTCAAGATCGGCGTGAAAGAACTAGGTTTCAAAACGCGTACGACTTTAGACCCGACTCAGCAACTGATCAGCCCTTCAGATTATGTTCGGATCGACATCACTCAGAAGCTGAGCGGAGAGCAGTTCCGGAATTTCGCTCTTAACGTGTGCAATGCACGCATGAGTCTCCTTCACCTTCAAGGTAGCGATCCTATTCAGCAAGTAGAAAGATTGCTACCCGGCCTGTCCGAGGACGAAGAGGCCAATCTGCTAGGGATCGGCGAACAAATCGAAGTCCTCGTTGGCCAACTTACACGGGCCAATCGAAACGTCACGCGGATTCGAGAAATCGAGCCACTACGCGCATACTTAATAAAATGTTGGGCCGAATCAAGAGGCCTTTCAGTCGCCGAGGTCTATGATGACTTTCTCAGCAAAGCTGAATCTTGGGATACGAGATATTCCAACTACAAGCATGCCCTGCTTTACAACATCAACAGAAGAAAGAGAGGAATCAGACGTTACTATGCTGGGTGGGACGTTTTCACACGTTTGGCAGCGTCAAACATCCGATACCTCTTGGAGCTTGTTGATCAGAGCCTTCTTCTTCACTATCGGAAGCATGGTTCACTAGAAAGTCCAGTTTCACCGGAGGATCAGACTTTAGCCGCTCAGGCTGTTGGTAAAAAAAATTTATCGGAGCTTGAAGGATTATCTGTTTCCGGAGCACAACTCACAAAACTTCTGTTGGGCCTAGGTAGGGTATTCGGACAGATGGCAGAAGATTCTACGGGACATGCCCCAGAAATAAATCAATTCCGTCTAGGCACGGAAAATGGTGAAGACGAAATACCTTTAGACCTGACGAGGGTAAACGCACTTCTCGACTCGGCGGTGATGCATCTGGCCCTCGTTCGTCTAGGAGGCACCAAACCAGGAAGCGACGGCGACACTCGTGAATGGGACTATATGGTCCATCCAATCTTCAGTGCATTCTTCGTGTTTAGCTACCGAAAGAAGAGGAGGGCAACGCTAAGCCCCGACGATCTTCTCGGCCTAGTAGATAAACCGCGAGAGACGATCCGAGAGATTCTTCACCGCCATCACAGAACTGAGGAGCCTCTACCAGAGCAGCTCCGTATTTTCGGAGCATATCTCAGTGATCAAAAATAGACCGCTATTTACGGATATTTTTGAAAAACCCGAAACCTTCCGCCCGGATGCAGACAGCTCATATATTTTTGGGGGCTCTCAGGAGGAGCGCGCGGAACACTCCGCTGATTGGGAGAACGCTTGCGAAGACGTTCAATTCAACAAAATTTTTGGCGAGACCCTAGAAAGCTTTTCCATCGATTGCAATGGAAAAATAGAGACTGTTCGCCTCAGAAGCGGCGCGGATTTGCGCGAGTTTTGGCGACGGCTGAATAGACATAAAGCATATATAGACATCACAGGCTTAGAGCATCGCATCTGGGCTCCCCTAATCAAGTCGGCTTTCGCTGTGGGAATTCAGCTTCGCGTTGTATATCGTGAGCCCATCATTTATCGGTTTAGCCCTCTTCCTCGAGAAGGGGACATCTTTGACCTCAGTGAACGGATTACAGGAATCGCACCGCTGCCAGGATTTGCTCGCTTGACCGAGGCGGAAGATGAAGAACAGATAAGCTTCGTCGCGCTCTTAGGGTTCGAAGGCATTCGCTTCAAATATTGTGTCGAACAAGTTCAACCGCCTCGAAATCGGATCATCCCCATAATCGGAGTACCGGGATTTCAAGCCGAATATCCTTTCTATACGTATGACGGAAACCGCCCTGTACTGGATGAAACTGGAGCGTGGAGTCGAGCTCGCTTTGCGCGTGCCAATTGCCCTTTCAGCCTCTACTATTTGCTCGAAGAGATTGCAAGCGAGAACAGGCTAGATCTCATAAAAGTGGCGATGATCGGAACTAAACCTCACGCGTTGGGTGCGGTTCTCTTTTCGCTTTTGAGTCCTCGTACTGTCGAATTAATTTATGATCATCCGATTCGCAAGGCGTCCCGCACAGAAGGTAAGGGTCGGGTGCTTGTGTATTCCGTGTACGCGATGTCTCTGATGGGCGGGGTGTAAATGGCGAGAACCGACTCAATCTACACGCCAAGAGTTCTTGCCAACAGAATGGCTAAGGCGTGCGACGGCCAACCCTCGATAGTGGCAGACTTCACTGCCGGGAGTGGAGAACTGCTTCGCGCCGCTATGAAACTTTGGCCGGAAGCTACTTTTATAGGAACGGACATATCCAGCGTAGCCGTGTCTGCGCTAGAGAGAGCGCAGGGGATCGATCAAACGGGAACGTGCGACTTCTTATCTGCAACTTCTAGAGCCAAATGCAAAGCTCTAGACACTGTGAAAAATAGGATCGACCTTGTACTTCTCAACCCTCCCTTCAGTTGTAGAGGAGGCACAAGACAATCTATTCGTACCCTCCACTTCGCCGTCACCTGTAGCGTCTCGATGGCTTTCGTCCTCGAGGCTTTCGAGTATCTTCGAATTGGGGGGGAGTTGGTAGCACTGCTACCAGCAGGTTCACTCACTTCACAAAAAGATCGTGAAGCATGGGCTCAATTACGGCGTCGTGCAAACATCAATATTCTCAGTCGATATGGAAGCAGAACCTTTGGAGCGTGGGCGCCAAGTACAGTGCTCCTCCGCGTGGTAAAGGAAGGCAGCGCCAAGAAATTAACTCACGCAGAATCAGCAAGTTTAGCCTTGAACCCCCGCCATGCGGCCAAAGTACTCGTAAAGCGCGGGTGCCTTCAAATGCATAGGCTTGAAGAAGGAAAATTGCAGTTGGCGCACAGTACCGACCTCAGGAACTATGGCATTGAAGATAGCGGGCGAAGGGTGCAATCCACAACCTCAACGGTTTCCGGATGGTTTGTTGCCCTCTGTCGAGTTGGAAGTCCTCGCAAAGATAAAATTGCAATTCATTATGCGCTTAATCCGATGGCACTTTCAGATTGCATCATCGCGATCTGTTGCGAGAATCAAACGACAGCAAAGAGACTCCATCGAAAACTGATCGCCCACTGGGGAAAAATATCTAATCTCTATTCCGGAACGGGTGCTAAATACATCACGCTCTCAAACCTTCTACAGCTCTTAGCCACAATCGGATATTCTCCCGGAATTGCATCGAGAGACTGCGATCTTCATGGGCTGACTTCTCAGAGCATTTCGAGAACGATGGAAGGCATAAGGCCCTCATGAAGAACGATTTTCTTGCGGCTAACGCTACGCGTGTACCGTCAAACAAGAAAATTCTGCTTGACTCACCGATCGACATAATCGCGAGTATAGAACGGAGAGCGGCCCCCTTTCTCCGAGCCAAAGATGGCAGGGCGGTCAGTCTTGAAGCGTTCATTTGGCGAGGTGAAAAAACGTCTCAAGATGAGGCAAAATATCCTTGTAAAAAAACTCTGCGCCCTTTGCCACACTGATTGTCGTCATCAGGACTTTGAAGGCATTGCGAACACGACCAGTGTTCCGGCTTTCATCTGGCTTTTTTGCTTCGCCTTCAAGATCTTCGATTGCACTTGCGGCATCTTCTTTCTCCGCGCTGCTAAGTTCTGGTGAGGCGTGGAGCGATGCTCTGAGCTTGGCAAGACCCTCCAACGCTTGCATCTGCGTAGCGTTATTCTGTGCCGTTCCGGTGATGTTTCCATGAACTTCGCCACCAGTCACAGCAACCCCGGCGTTTCCAATATTGGTGTTGTTCATTGTCGTCATGGTGATTGATCCTCTTCCAAGTATTAGACTCATTGCGGTAAGAGCGTAGGGTATGTGTTCTTCGTCAATCTCTAAGAGAAGTTCGTCTTGTGCTCGTCTAATGTGCTCAAGGTCGGGCGCGATTGAGTCACGCCATTCCATGATCATTTGCTTAACGGCCTCTTTGCTGAGGCCGCTCATGATCCTGCCTCAAACGCCGAAAACCCCTCGTCTTCTTCCTTGTCGGTGGCTAAACTTGGTTGAGCCGCCTCAAACACCGTTACTAGGGGTCGTTCGCGAGTCGTAAACAGCTCTTCAAAACGGTCGGGCA
This sequence comes from Terriglobus saanensis SP1PR4, assembly GCF_000179915.2. Taxonomy (NCBI): domain Bacteria; kingdom Pseudomonadati; phylum Acidobacteriota; class Terriglobia; order Terriglobales; family Acidobacteriaceae; genus Terriglobus; species Terriglobus saanensis. The sequence continues at coordinate 128,115 of NC_014963.1, forward strand.
ATCTGCGCGGTATGGAGCTTGGCAGATCGTAAAGATCGGATGCTACGACCCCATCAGGTGTAAGAACCGTATACCGAACCCTTAGCTCGCCGTTCTGAGTTGCTTCATCCAGCGCACCAGCGAGCTCAAAGATGTCCAGGTCCGGAAGATCCGCTGCCAACAGCGTTGGATTGATCAGTTCCCAATCATCGTGACGCTCGAAATATCGCTGGAGTTCCACGTACGTACCATGGAATGGCGATTCAGCCTTTGCTAAACGCTCTAAGCTGTCGAGTAACATAGTCAATCCCTCGGGAGTTCTGATGACGTGAGATAACAACCTCGTTCTCACGACGGGCCCCGATCAGCGTGCTAATGTCGCTGCTGAAGCCCTGATCCGGTTGCTTTGTCCAAATGACTCGCTGTTGGTTGTAGTAGCTGTTGTTGTCCAGCATTCCCTTAGCGGCTGATCCGGTGGCTGCGGTGCCAAACAAATCTGTGTCGGGGAGATGTGATTGAAATCTAACCTTGTTGTGAAACTCATCTTCTAGTTCAGCATCACCAAGCTTGTATAGCTTGCCTTGCTTATCTTTCTCTTCAAAGAGCCTTTGGTTAATCTTACGCAGACCCCAAGGTGTGAACCGCTGCAATGGGATGGCTATGCCGACGGCCTTCTCAAGATATCTGCGCCAAGAGTCAACCTGTTCGTTCGCGGAGTCCCGGGGTGTTCTAAATTCTAGTAAATCAGGGGCATTCCAACGTGCAAGTAGAACATATCTATAGTCTTCTGGCGCATATACGTGAAGGATGCGGGATGTCGATTCACGAATCACCTCACCTGTCGGAACCTCGCGAACATCGTGACCGTAAAATTTGGCGACCCAGTCGCCAGGCTTATGTTTGCCCCACGGGCGAATTTCCGATAAGGCAAGCGAATTTGGTTTCACGTCAAGGTTAGGTTCGGCGCTGGCCTTTTTGCCCAAAATGGTCTCTCGAACATAATCGAGAGTGAGAAGCTGCTGCACCTCTTTGATGGGGCAGCGAAGGTAGAAGATGCGTTGCGGGGAGTTCTCTTCTGCATCACGTAGCCCTTCGTAAACTCGCTCGATATCGATTGAATGGCTGTTTAATGCGCCACGGAGGTTCGTCCGCACAAGTTCGTCTTTGCTTTCGGCACTGAGTTTCACGTTCTTGTTGCCGAGACCTATTCTTAACATGCCCTTGATCTGATCGACGGTGCAGGCATCTTCGACCAGTTCGAGTAGGCGATCCAAATTCGCCACGTTGTGCTCTCCGTATGACTCCGAGACTATTGCGCGGCTTCGCAAAGGTAAAGGGGTGACAGAGAAACTAAGTGTCGGGTTCAGGTATACCCCAACTAGACAGACCTATACTGACAGATTGCTCGCCAAGAACTGTCAGGTTGAAGCACGTGTGAATATTTCTTGACACATTCAGAGAGGTCTCTTAAAGTTCAACTTGACACTTTATGACGGAGGTGACGCAGGTGACGAAGACACATAGAGGCAAGGACATTGGCTATGTTCGCGTTTCGAGCGCGGAGCAAAACGAGGCACGGCAGCTGGAGGGGTTAGGCCTGGACAGAACTTTCACTGACAAACTGAGCGGGAAAGACATGAATCGGCCTCAGCTTTCCGCCGCCCTTGAATACCTACGGGATGGGGATACGCTTTTCGTCCACAGCATGGACCGTCTCGCACGCAATCTGGACGATCTACGAAAGATCGTCTTAGGGCTCACGGAGCGTGGGGTGCATGTGTCCTTCGTAAAGGAAGGCTTGCTCTTTACCGGAGAAGACTCGCCGATGAGCAATCTCTTGTTGAGCGTTATGGGCGCATTCGCGGAGTTTGAACGCTCCCTGATCCGAGAGCGTCAAAGGGAGGGTATTGCAGCGGCGAAGAAGGCAGGTGTCTACAAGGGCCGGAGGCCTAAACTCAACGAGGCAATGGTAATTGATCTGAAGCGCAGAGCAGCGAATGGAGAGAAACGCGCGATGCTCGCCCGTGAGTTCAAGATCAGTCGCGAAACGCTCTACACCTATCTAGAGAAGCCCACTCTCACTGCTTAGATAGCAACTAGGAATCAACGTCTCCGCGCTGGACGAAGCGGAAACGCGACAGCAAGGAAGCGGATGAAACCGAATATCCACGCAAAGATGAGGAGTTGCTCAAAACGACTTGACGAAAAAATGATGGTCTGGAAGAAGAAGAGGGTGCGCACGAATGCCGATGCAAAAAAAATAATCCCGGATAGACTCCACAGCGCAAGCCAGATATGCAAAGGGGCCTCGCCGCCATAGATATATGCAAAAGTCGATGCAAACACACCAAAGACGAATGTGTAGGAGAGAAGGTAAAGAATGATGTCACCGGCGTAAAACGCAATGCTGGCGTTTTCTGCTCCCTCTATTGACCGCCACACGTCAGGAAATGCCTTTGGGTCCGTGAAGAACAACCATATAGATGCGAAACCTCCGAGGATAAAGCAGACGCCGAACAGCAACCGCGCAAATCGCTCTCTGGGATGAGCTTGCCAGTACTCCGCGCGCCGCAAATGAGCCCGTTGGTGTGCTTCCACGAGACTTGTAGCCGGTGGCAAACCTTCACGGAACCATTCAGTGGGCACATCCGAGTCGGTCCAAGGGTAACGCAATGAATTTCTCCTCTAGTCGATGGATACTATAGTCGGTCGCACTATAGTATTCAATGCCTCGATCCTTCTCTTATGGCACAACAGCCAAAGCGGGGAGAAGCCCGGGCAATTAGAAGCCCGGAGGAGGCGTTCGGTGCCTCCCTTCGCGTGCTCCGAGAGCAAGTCTCGATCTCTCAGGAAACTTTGGCCGCCGAGGGCGGATATCACCGTACGTACATCGGTCAGCTAGAGCGCGGAGAGAAGAGCCCTTCACTTCGGACAATTTTCGCTTTAGCTCAAGTTCTCAAAGTGCAACCTTCAGATCTTCTCAGGTCGACGGAGCTCGCACTCGATCAGCGCTAGTCTGTGTTGCTAAATGGGGCAGCGGTCCCTGATCAATCATTTTTCAAGTCTCCGTGCAGGCGGGAGTTGCATATTCCTGTGTACCAAACACTTAGACTGAACACTTCATTCACTCGAACAAAAGAAACGTTTCCGGCGTAGGTTTCGGCTTTCCCCCCGCCGTTCGATTTGTCTATATGGGTCCCTTTACAGGACGCCGATTTGGAGATTTCAAACTTGAATCGTCTATAGGTCGTTCATTCCTTTAAGAATTGGTTGAATGTGCCTACTTGACTACGTTAAATGTCTATAAGTTATATAGGTTAGTGCTAGATAAACTGCTCAAAATCATCTTTCTGGATACTAATATCTAGACGACCCAATCGACGGTCAGTTGTTCTTCGCTAACACTAAATCCCTCACATCCCAAACTACAAAGGAGATTGCCAAATGGCAAAACTTCATACGAAGGAAGAGCTGCGCTCTTTTTATCTATACCTACGGTCGAGGAGACTTGACTATCAGCGAAAGGCACGAAAAATCCTTGGAGACGCATGTTCTCGCTGCGGATGTCCGCACTCCCCCGACTCTGCACTAAAGCTGCGCTTCGTTGCATTCGACGATCCACTCAGGCTTAAGTACAAGACCAACCCTGTCACCTTGCATCGAAGGCTATGCCGCGAGCCAGACCTTCGAGACCGTGTCGAACTTATTTGTCCCATCTGCTCAATTAAAGGAGATTCGCAACTTGGATAAAGGAACAGTCACCAATTCAGAAAGTAAGTCGACGCTCTACGGTCGCAAAAACCTCACAAGTTACGGTCTGCTATTAAGCGATGGAACTCTAGTGGAGGCGATATACGATGAAACGAAACGTCCCTCACTCTCCTTCTTAGTGGCTCCGCCCGACGGGCCGACTTCCGAAGCTAACTCATTCACTGATCGCGGAGAAGTCTTTAGTCCCCCGACGGGCGACGTGGATGTGATTTCAGGTGGCACAGTCACTTTAGCGTCAGGAGTAGCGGATTACGGAACGCCCGCTCTCCTCATCGAGGAACTCTACAAATACTTACGAAGATCAGTGGATTTGGAACAGTTTCAGCTGAAGCTTATGGCGAACTGGACGTTGATGACTTATGCATACGATGCATGGGACGCTGTCCCTTATCTTCGCTTCAAAGGAGAACCTGGGACTGGAAAAACGCGCTGTCTAGCTATGTTGCAACTGCTCTGCTACCGTGCGACCGATCTCGGCGTCGGACCTTCTAAATCGGCGTTGTTTCGGACAAGCGATCGCGTAAGAGGCACCATGCTTATTGACGAAGCAGATTATGAGGGAGATCTCCGTTCTGACCTCATACAGCTTCTCAACGCTGGGTACAAGAAAAACGGAACCATGACGATCTCTAGTCCGCACGGCGATGATTGGAAGGCAAAGCCATATCGAGTTGGAGGTCCTAAAGCGCTTGCAAATCGAGAGGACTTTCCAGATCGGGCGACGGAGACAAGGTGCGTCACAATCCATACAGTACAGAAGCCGCTCGCGCCTCATATTCCCACCCGTCTGCCCCCGAGCTTTATGGCCGACGCTGCTGTCATCCGAAAGAAACTCCTTCAATGGCGCATCGATAATGCTCGTTCTCTTCCATCTTTGGAGGGTGAACTGTCGTGTTTGGAGGCAAGGGCACGGGAAATATGCCTTCCTCTCTATAGCTGCTCTCCAGATCCTGATTTTCGACAAGAACTACTCCAATGGTTCAAGTGCCACACGATGGAACTGCGGCATGAAGAGCCATCGAGGATCGTTCTGGAAAGCATCATCGCATGCCGACCAAAAGATCAAGAGGCAATTCCTGTCGCGAGAATCCGAAAAAATGCTCTTGTGATCGCTGCAAGGCGGGACCTGCCAGATCGTCACTTCGCGCCGAAACGGGTAGCCGACTTGCTGCGGGGATTGCGGTTCGAAACGAAAAGAAGGAACGATGGAGCCCACTTCTACTTCGACGCCGCCGTTTTTGAGCAGCAATGTAAGCGTTTCGAAATTTCAATAGGGTGCCGTGACGGAAGCGATGCAGACGCAAAGAGCAGTACGTGTTAGCTGCTTAGCTTTCGCTTATACCGCTAGAGTCACTAGCGTCACCTAAATCACCATCGCCAGGCGAAAACCCCTCCATTTCACTTGGATCGATATCACTCATGAACGAAACATCCGGTCAAAACAACGCCAGCAATTCACCACTTGAGGGGCTGCAAACTGCTCCTGAAATAGCAGCTCTTTTACGTATTCATCCCGTAACCCTGTTGCGATGGGCTCGAGAAGGCCGCATCCCGCATCGTCGACTTGGCTCCCGCAAGATCGTCTTCATCCCTGCCGAAATCGCTGATTGGCTCCGGTCTGGAGCGAAGCTTTACACTGTATCTGCCGTTCGTGCCGCCTCAACCAAAGAAAGTGAGGCAGCATGAATCACACCAGAGCGCGCTATCAGCAAGGATCTTTGACAAGAGAAAAACGTCAGAACGGATCGGATGTATGGGTCTATCGTTGGCGGGAAAACGGCAGCAGCGGTCAACGGATCAATCGAAAGAGAATCGTCGGAACAGTCGCCGATCTCCGGAGCAAGGCCGCTGCACAAAAGCTCGTAGAGGGCTTACGGCTAGACATTAATGCGATAGTTCAAACGGCTCCGCACAGCTATACGGTGGCCGAACTGATCACACATTATCTTGAAACAGAACTAGCGGAGAAGGCTAACAAAACTGCCCTAACCCGCAAGGTTTATCGTTATCATCTGGAAAAGATCATCCTTCCAGTGTGGGGCAAATACCGTTTGCAGGATGTGCGGACGGTAGCAATTGAGAGATGGCTTGAAAGTCGGCCTGGAGCCCCATCAAGCAAAGCCAAGACTCGGAATATCTTTTCGACTCTGTTTCGCCACGGCATGCGGTACGAATGGGTCTTCTCTAACCCTATCGAACTGGTGCGGCAAGGTGCTAAGCGTCTCGTAGAGCCTGACATATTGACCGAAGCTGAGATTCGGACTTTGATTGAAGGTCTCGATGAACCAGCACGGACGATGGTGCTAGTCGCTGCTGTCACAGGTTTGCGGCGCGGTGAGCTCTTCGGTTTGAGGTGGCAGGATGTCGATTTTCAAGGCCTCACCATTCGAATCGCTTGCAGCTTGGTTGACCAAGTAGAAGGCGCACCAAAAACGGTTACGTCTAGGACGTCGATTCCTCTGTCACCGGAACTTGCTCGCGCTTTAGGCGAATGGAAACGGACAACCCACTTTACTGGGGAGTCGGACTGGGTTTTCTCCAGTCCTGCTTCGCTCGGTAAACAACCATACTGGCCGGGGATGATCCTTCGACGGCATATCGCTCCAGCAGCTCAAAGGCTCGGTATCAACAAGAAGATAGGCTGGCACACGTTTCGACGTACGACAGCGACGTTGCTGTTTTCAGCAGGAGCCAGCGTCAAGACAACGCAGGAACTCATGCGTCATGCTTCACCCTCAATAACTCTTGGCCTGTATGCGCAAGCAGTCACAGAAGACAAGCGAGCAGCGCACAACGCACTCTCGAAAGCTATTGCAGGGATGACTGATATGGGCGGAGAGACAACAGTCTCCGCCTATGTTCCTTAGAGTTCCTTGATTTGTTCCCAGATGTGGAAGAATAGGCCTCTAAGCTGTTGATAGATATGGTAGGCACGTCCGGATTCGAACCGGAGACCTCTACCGTGTCAAGGTAGCGCTCTAACCAACTGAGCTACGCGCCTGCGCTGTTTTCTTGCGGCGGCCCGCTCACCGAAGGAGTAGGCACCTGCGTTCAACCTTTTTAGTGTACTTCCCGCAGGCCATTGCGGCAAACCCGTTGCGTGATCCGCGTGTCGCGCATCCCTCTGATTTAGCATGGGCATGATCCTCCAACACGCCTCCTGAATGTCTTTTCTGCAACAGCTTCGCGCCGCGCCCAATCTGCTTACGCTGATGCGGCTCTTCATCATTCCGTTTACGGTCATCGAGATTCTTGACCATAAATATGGTGTGGCCCTCGCGCTCTTCGTTGCGGCCGGTATCTCCGACGCGCTGGACGGGCGCATTGCGCGTTGGCTCGGACAGAGCACGCGGCTCGGGCAGTACCTCGACCCCATCGCGGACAAGCTGCTGCTCTCTACCCTTTTCCTTACCATCACGCATATGGCGCTGGTGCCGCGCTATGTGACGGTTCTCGTCTTTTCGCGCGATTTCGGTATTCTGCTTATTTCCACGCTGCTCTACGCCACGAACACCCTGCGCGACTTTCGACCCAGTCTGCTGGGCAAGCTCAATACGTTCGCGCAGATCATTACTGTCCTCGTCGTCCTCTGTGAACAGGTTTGGCCGCATATTCTGCCGCGCCAGGTGGATTACGTGCTGGCCGTCTCCATCGCCTGGCTGGCCCCCTTATCTGCGGCTCAGTATGCCTGGATCGTGACGCGGCGAATCAGCGAACGGAGCAGTTCCGTTCTGGCGTAGAGGCTGCACCATAGACAGTGCATACATCGATAATAGTTATCAAAGAAGATTGCGCGGCAGGGAATACAGGCATAGAGTTAAAAGAGTCCGAGTTCGATGCGGATCTCAAACTATGCTCAGGCTCACGAAAAAAGCCGATTATGGCCTGATGGCCCTCAAGTACCTCGCCGAGCAGGCTGTTGCTGCCGCTGAGCATCCGGAGTCCGTTCCGGCCCACGCCCAGTCGGCCAAGGACATTGCTGAGGCATACCATATTCCTCCGCAGCTTCTGGCCAAGATCCTGCAGACCCTGGCTCGCGCCGGAATTCTAGTTTCGCATGCCGGTACAAATGGCGGATATTCCCTCGCGCGCTCCGCGACGGAGATTACTGCTTTTGAGGTGATTCGCGCGATCGATGGGCCTCTCTTTATTACAAGTTGCATTACGATCCACGGAACCTGCGACCTTGCGGGTCATTGCACCATCAAAGAACCCCTGCGCAAGGTGAATGACAGCATTAAAGACCTGCTCAGCGGTATTCGGATCTCTGACCTCGTAGACCCTGCCGATGCGCACCAGGATGCGCACGCGGCCGTCGCTGGCGGACTCGTTTCCATCGGCCTCTAACAAAAGATTTCAGGAGAAACACAGATGAGCACCAGCACTTCGGTTCCCACAGGCGTCACGCTTCCGATTTACATGGATAACCATGCCACCACGCAGCTCGATCCCCGCGTGCTGGAAGCCATGATGCCTTATATGACCAAGATCTTCGGCAACGCCGCCAGCCGCAATCACTCTTTCGGTTGGGAGGCAGAGCAGGGTGTCGATAAGGCGCGCGAGCAGATTGCCAAGCTGATCAACGCCACCGCCAAGGAGATCATCTTCACCTCCGGTGCGACCGAGTCCAACAACCTTGCCATCAAGGGCATTGCCGAGATGTACAAGGAAAAGGGCAATCACATCATCACCCAGGTGACGGAGCATAAGGCTACGCTCGATACCTGCAAGCGTCTGGAGAAATACGGTTACCGCGTGACGTATCTGCCGGTGCAGGCTGACGGTCTGATCGACATCGAAGACCTCCGCCGCGCCATCGACGACAAGACCATCCTTGTCTCGATCATGTTTGCCAATAACGAGATCGGCGTGATCCAGCCGATCGCCGAGATTGGTAAGCTCTGCCATGAGAAGGGTGTTCTCTTCCACACGGACGCGGTGCAGGCTGTGGGCAAGATCCCCGTCGACGTGCAGGCCATGAACATCGATGTTCTCTCCCTCTCCGGCCATAAGATCTACGGTCCCAAGGGTGTTGGCGCTCTGTACGTTCGCCGTCGCAACCCACGCGTGCAGATCTCCTCGCAGATCGACGGCGGCGGACATGAGCGCGGTATGCGCTCCGGCACGCTGAACGTCCCAGGAATCGTCGGTCTGGGCGAAGCCTGTGAGATTGCTGGTAAAGAGATGAAGGAAGAGATCGAGCGCCTCACCGAGCTGCGCGACTACCTCCGCGCCAAGTTCGAAAAGGCCCTCGACTACGTCCACGTCAACGGCAACATGGAGCATCATCTTCCCGGCAACCTCAACATGAGCTTTGTTTATGTTGAAGGTGAGTCGCTTCTGATGGGCATCAACGAGATCGCGGTCTCCTCGGGTTCGGCCTGCACCTCGGCCACCCTGGAACCCAGCTATGTTCTCAAGGCCCTCGGACTTGGCGACGATGTCGCGCATTCTTCGATTCGCTTCGGTCTTGGCCGTTTCAATACCAAGGCGGAAGTCGACTATGTTGCTGACAAGCTGATCGACGTGGTTCTGAAGCTCCGCGAGCTCAGCCCCCTCTACGAAATGGTGAAAGAAGGCATCGACCTTACCAAGATCGAGTGGGCTGCGCACTAAGGGAAGGCATGAAGGAGCCGGGTCTCAAAACGTTTTTGTTCCCGTTTGTGGCGTACTTTGCCATGAACGTAGCGTACACATTCTATTGGGATAAGAAGCCTATCACGATGGGTTCTCTTACCGGATCCGCTCTCAGTGCGATCTTCTTTAGCGCCATTACCTGGTTTTTCGCGTACAGGAAGTACGCCAAGGCCGAGGTCAATAGCTAATACGGTACCAATCGGATTTCAATAAAGGGTTCAAAGAAGAGCCCTGAAGCATCTAAACTAAGCACACACCCGAAAGGGAGGACAGGAATCATGGCATATAGCGATAAAGTAGTCGATCACTACGAGAATCCCCGCAACGTCGGCACCCTCGACAAGGCGTCCACCGAAGTCGGCACCGGTCTGGTCGGAGCTCCAGAGTGCGGCGACGTCATGCGCCTCCAGATCAAGGTGAACCCCACCACACAGATCATTGAAGACGCAAAGTTCAAAACCTTCGGCTGCGGCTCCGCCATTGCCAGTTCATCGCTCGCGACGGAGTGGGTCAAGGGCAAGACGGTTGCCGAAGCACTCGCGATCTCCAACACGGACATCGTGAAGGAACTCGCACTTCCCCCGGTGAAGATTCACTGCTCGGTGCTCGCGGAAGACGCGATCCGTGCGGCCATCGGCGACTGGAAGAAGAAGAACGGCCAGCCTGAGAGCGAACCCGCCCTCGTTGGCGCAGCAGTCAACTAAGTAAGCAACTCCCTCAAGTCCCACCTTCGCAGATGCGAAGGTGGGGCTTTTGTGCGTCTGCATTGAAGTGTGCAGGAGCCGGTGCCGGACAGCCCACAGTGAGAATCTTGGGAAACCGCACCGTTCGGCCCTTCCACTCATCTAAACTAGACAGAGTATGTCTACCGTCGGGATCAGCACCACCACCAGCACCGCGATGTCCGCTCCAGCCGCCGAAGCAGGCAAGCTGTCGAGCCCGATTGTGCCTGCGATCTCCGCGCCGGAGGCCAGTGCCAAGGCTGCCAGCATCGAGGTCACGGAGAAGGCGCTCAAGCGCATTCGCAACGCGATGAAGAAGGAGAATGTCTCGCCCGAGCAAGGCGGCCTTCGTCTTGGCATTACGGGTGGAGGTTGCTCCGGTCTGTCGTATAACATTCGCTTCGACTCGCAACCTCGCGAGCGCGACCGTGTCTGGACGTTTGAGCAGGAGTCCGAGCGGGTTCGCATCTTCGTCGATCCGAAGTCGTTTCTTTATCTTTCGGGAATGATCCTCGACTTTGAAGAGACGCTCATGCGCCAGGGCTTTAACTTCATCAATCCTCACAGCACGAAGTCCTGTGGTTGCGGTTCTTCCTTCTCCGCATAAGTATAAGATCTTGGTGTTTGCCTTGATATCTGTTTGTGCGCTCCGCGCGCCCCCACCCTTTGCGCGATAGAGCTGCGCAAAGAATGGGGCACGAATACTTCTACTCGGACCGCAAAATCTCAGCCGGTTCGATGGCTAACGCACGCATTACGGCCGGAACGGCAGCCAGCAGCGCGGCGCTCAAAATCACCACCGCTGGGATGGTCAGGAAGACCGGGTCGGCGGCTTTTACTTCGTAAAATAACGTCTCCAGGTAGCGTGCTGAAGCGATGCCCGCCACGCTTCCGACTGCAACGCCCAGAGTCACCATGGCAAACATATCTTTTGCCACCAGTCCTGCAATCGATCTCGAACGCGCGCCCACCGCAACTCGAATCCCGATCTCCCGCCGCCGCTGCATCACCGAATAATTCATTACCCCATAGAGCCCAATCCCTGCGAGAAGCAGCGCTACCGAGGCAAAGAAGATTCCCAGCAGAGCCAGCAGCCGTTCACGAATCGTCTGCGCATCCACCAGCTCCTGCTGGGTCTGCACGTTCGTCACGCGGAATCCGGCGCGCGTTTGTGTTGCCTTTCGTCGAAGCTCTGCGCCCAGGAGGAGAAGATTTCCTCCCGCACTGCGCACGGCGAAGGTCCCGCCGTCTCTGCGCGCAACTCCGTCTTTCCCCACCGTCACGTCGAACGGCACATAGGCCACCGGTAAAACGCCTTCACGGATATCCCGGTAAAAAGCGTTTGCAACCATTCCTACGACTTTGCACTTCAACCGCGTCCCATCGTCCTTCATCTTGTCGAAGGTTCGACCTACGGGATTAACTCCTTTGAAAAACTGTTTCGCAAACGCCTCGTTGACTACCGCCGTTCCGGGGAAGGTGTCGCCAGGGCGCAGATCCCGTCCGGCGACCAACGGCATCTTCACCGTTTCGAACCATCCTGGAGAGATCCGTAAGAAGTGACTCAGTACCTCACTCGGCGGTCCTCCATCGATTGAGATGGTGTTGTTCCAGGAGTTCTCTGTCAGCAAAGCCCACCCCGACTCCCCTACCCTTTCCACTCCCGGCGTCGAGCGAAGCGCATCGGCTACCTCATCCCACACCGCCTGCGTCTGCCCCTGCGGAGCCGACGTCTCCAGCAGGATCAATCCCTCTGGCGAAAAGCCCATCTGCAGATGCGAGATCCGTTGGAATGTCGATACAAAAAGGCCCGCGGTAAAGACGATCACAAAACAGAAAGCAATCTGCGCCGCGATCATTCCGTACATCATCCGCCGCCGCGCATGGGGATCTTCTCCGCCCTTAAGCGCGCTCACCGGTTTTACCGCGGAGGCGCGCAGCGCGGGCAGCAGCCCGAAGAGCAGCGTCACCGCCAGCACCAGACCTACTCCGAACGCGAGCACTCTCCAGTCCGCTGAAAGAGCCAGCCGCGCAGGACGGTCCGGTGGGTTGATCATCCCTACGATCCTCGGTGCAGACCACCATGCGAAGAGCGCTCCCAGAACCGAGGCACATCCGGCCAGCATCGCGCTCTCCACCAGCACCATCTGCACCAGTCTCCACCGCCCCGCACCCAGGGAGACTCGAAGCGCCATCTCTCTTGCTCGCGCGGAAGCCAGCGCCGTCATCAGGTTCGCCACATTCGCGCATGCGATCAGCAGGACCAGCACCACCAGCGCGCCGAGCCAGCTCAGAGCGTGCCGGTACGACTCCTGCAGACTCGACGTTCCCGCACTCGCTGGAATCATCTCCATCCGTTGATCCAGGAAGTTCTGGATCATTTTTTTCGGGATGTCCTTGAAGCCTTTGGCTCTCTCGGTTTCGAATCCGCGGCTCACCGCATCCAGCTTCGCCCGTACCGGCTCCAGGTTGACGCCTGGTCTCATAATCGCCAGCGTACGGTGAAACGTAGAATCGTCGCGCGTCACTGCACCATGCATCATCACCGGTAGAAAGACATCAGTCATCGTCCCCGGCTCTGTTCCGGTAAAGCTCTTCGGGCCGACGCCCACGACCTCATAGATTTTGTCTCCTAGACGGAAGGTCTTTCCCACCACCTGTGGATCCCGGTGGAACCGCCGCGTCCAGAAGTCGTACGACAGCACGGCATACGGGCTCTTTCCCGGAGTGCGATCGTCCTGCGGTGTCAGCAGACGTCCCAGCGTCGGCTGCAGCCCAAAGGCGTTGAACATCGTGCCGGAGACGTATTGCAAATACGCTTTCTCCATCTCCTCATCGGAACCGAAGGTCAGGTCACTTCGCGAGCTGGGCGAAACGGCGATCAGCTCCGCATCGTTCCGCACGGCATCCCGCATTCTGGCAAAGCTCGGGTACGCCCAGCCGTCGAAGTGGGCCATCTTGCCGTCCCAACCCAGGCCGTATCGCGACAGCGCGTACAGCCGCTCCGGATGCGAAACCGGTAGCGGACGCCACAGCAGGGCATCGATCAAACGGAACGCGGAAACGCACGAGCCCATCGCCAGAGCCAGCGAAAACACCGCTGCGGCAAACGTCACCCTGTTCCGTAGCAGCTGTCTCCAGCCGAAGACCGCGTCCGCCCGCAACCCCTCCAGCCATCCCATCACCGTGGCCTCGCGGCTCTCTTCCCTTTGCCGCAGCACAGACCCGAACGCACGCCGGGCCTCCAGCGGATCGCGTCCTGACGCAATCGCCTCCGCGATATGCGATTCGAACTCCTCGTCCAGCTGCTGGTTCACTGTGTCGGCGCGAAACACATTCGCTACCCGCGTCCAAAGGGACATATCCTACCTCCGCAGCGCTTGCCAGCGCGTTCTCATACTCAGATGTCTATATGTAGATGACTGAGTATGTCAACAAAAAAGCTGCGGCTTCAGTTTCTTCGCCTGAGAAAACACGGTCCTCTTCGACAAGCAAAGTGCTTTTTTGAAAATGCATCCGACGCGGTCTGCTTAAACTGTTGAGGATGCTCAAAGAACTCGTCCGTGCTCTGCTTCTTGCCTCTGTCCCGCTCGCCGCACAACAGCGCTGGCAGACGCTTCCGCCGACACCCGCACCTGTCGCTGGTGAACAGAAGCACTACGCGGAGGTTAACGGCATTCGGCTCTTCTATGCCACACTTCCTGCCGCCGACGGCGGACATTCCACACCGGTTGTTCTCCTGCATGGAGGCCTTGCCAACAGCGACTACTGGGGCAACCAGGTGCGTGCCCTCCATCCTCATCACTCGGTCATCCTTGTCGATTCGCGAGGACACGGACGCAGCACACGGAGCGCGCAGCCCTTCGGTTATGACCTCATGGCAGACGACGTCGTCGCCCTGCTCGACAGCCTGCATATTCCTCAGGCGGACATTGTCGGTTGGAGTGACGGAGCGATTCTCGGCATCGATCTCGCTCTTCGTCATCCATCGCGCGTCCGCCGCGTCTTCGCCTTCGCGGCCAACGTAACGACGGATGGAGTGCGCAAAGACGTGGATAAGAACCCCAACTTCGCCGCCTTCATGCGTCGCGGAGGAGAGGAGTACCGTCGCCTCTCGCCCACGCCGACGGAGTACGACGCGTTCACCGAACAGATCTCACATATGTGGTTTTCTCAGCCCGATTGGACGGCAGCGCAACTCGCCACCATTCACACACCCGTCCTCGCCGCGGATGGCGATCACGATGAAGGCATCGTCCAAGGCCATACCGAGAAGATTGCGGCGATGATTCCCAACGCCAGCCTTCTCATCCTTCCAAATGCCAGTCACTTTGCGTTCCTGCAGGCTCCTACTCTTTTCAACACGGCTCTTCTGGATTTCCTCGATCGACCGTAGGGGGGCAGAAGAGCTAAATCTTGAGAAGCGCGGCCTCTCCTGCGATTCCGATGACGCAGTTGCGCCCCGCGCCCTTGGCCTTGTACATGGCCTGGTCCGCGCGTCCGATCATTCTTTCAGGAGAGTCGTCCGTCGCGGGAAGATAACAGGTCACACCGATACTCACAGTCATCCGTTTTTCTGGATTGGAGTAGTGCTCTCCACCGGTCTCCATGATGGCCACGCGGATCCTTTCGGCGACCTCCAGGCCACCTTCAAGGTCGCAACCGGGTAGAAGGACGGCGAACTCTTCTCCGCCGAATCGAGCGGCCAGATCGCTGGCGCGGCGCGGCTGCGTCTCGAGGATGCGGGCGATATCGCGGAGGCAGTCGTCTCCGTACTGGTGCCCGTAGTGATCGTTGAGCTGTTTGAAATGGTCAACGTCCAGTAAAAGCAGAGCCATCGGTTTCTTTACACGCGGGACACGACGCCACTCCAGGTTCAGATAACTATCAAAATGCCGCCGGTTATAGAGCCCGGTAAGACCATCGCGGATCGAGAGTTCGCTGAGCAACGCGTTGACCTCGCGAAGCTCCGTCTGGCTCTGCAGAAGTGCTGCCTGCGAGGCCGCCAGCTGGTCATGCGCGATCTGGAGCTTGCGATACATCCGTTTGTCCGTCGCGGCGGAGACAAGCGCTTTCAGAAGGACGAGGAGCGCAGTTACGGCGACGCCGGTCTCGCCGAGGAGTGAGACCTTGATGGTGTTCTGCAGCGAAAAGGGCATGGCGTCCGTGTGAAATCGTACGCCCGCCATGGAAACGTAATGCATGGACGCAATGCCCAGCCCCATCAGTACGCCTGCTATCACACGGTACTGACCTCCACCGGCTTCGTTTTCCTGGACCAGAGAGATCATCCACAACGCAGCCGTGGAGAGTGCAACAGCCAGCGCAATCGACAATGCAACGATGTCGGGGGAGTAGTGATGCATCGCGCTCGTGCGCATTGCGGCCATGCCCATGTAATGCATGCCGGCGATGCCGCTGCCCATGAGCAGGCCGCCACCGGTGAAGTGTCTCCAGTCGGGAGACCCGGTGCTCGCTACAAGCAGCGCGACGGCCGATGCGGCCATCGCCAGCACAAGCGACCAGATCACGGTTGGAACGTAATAGAAGACGGGGACCGGCAGCTTGGCCGCCAGCATACCCATGTAGTGCATGGACCAGACGCCGAAGCCCATGGCCGACGCTCCGCCGATCAGCCATTTCAGCTGATTCAATCGCCCCGGGACCCGGCGCATCCTGTCGGCAATTCCGAAGGCGGCATAAGCTGCCAGGATGGCCAGCATGATCGAAACCGCGATAAGCCCGTAAGAATAGGAAACCGTAAGGTTTTGCAAGATTTCCTCAGCCTACTCCGGGTCCAGGCAGCAAAAATATGCAACTTTCGCGTGGTTTTTGCTTCCCGTCAAAATTGAGTTCTGTCCTGATCGTTCGATCAAAAACAGACGGGGAATCTCCGCGAAAAACGTTCCTCCGGATCTCTGTAAAGTATCGATACGATGACTTATTTCGAACTCTTCTCGCTCCCCCCCAAGCTCAACCTCGATGCCGCCGCGCTGGAGAAGGAGTTCTACGTGCTCTCGCGCAGGTTCCACCCCGACCGCTTTGCCTCCAAATCGGCGGAGGAACAGGCCGCGGCGACCGAGCAGTCTTCTCTGCTGAACGACGCCTACCGCGCGTTGAAGGACCCCATCCGCCGCACGGAGTACCTGCTGGAGCTCGAAGGCATTGAACTGGAAGAGCAGTCCGTCCGCGCCACCGAAGCTGCCAAGGCCTCCGGCACCGCGAAGAAGCAGATCGTTCCTCCTGACCTTCTGGAAGAGGCCTTTGAGCTGAACATGCAGTTGGAAGAGATGAAGATGGCCAAGGCGGGTGGCGATGACGATCCGCAGCTCCGCAAGGATCTCGAATCGGCGAAGACGAACTTTACCGCGATGCTGGGGGCTTCAGGCAGGGAACTGGAAGCACTCTGGCAGTCGTGGGACGCGGCTGTAGGCTCTGGCGACGATGGCGCGAAAGCTGCTGCGAAGGACGAGATGGTTGCCACGCTCAATCGTCGCAGCTACCTGCGGAATCTTGTTCGGGATGTGAATCTCGCGCTGGACTAGGACTCTGGGTGCCCCGCACATCGCGTTTCTTGCGATGTGCGGGAGGGATGTTGATCCCGTCCTGAATTTTCGATGAGGGCCTAGATTTAGAAGCGGTTCGCGCTTTGCGCGAATACCCATACATCGCAAAGAGCGCGATGTATGGGGCACCCGGCACCCGGATTTGTTTCCTGACGAATCTGGTTTGTGCGCTCCGCGCGACTCCACCCTTTCGCAGAAGCGCGAAAGAATGGGGCACGAAGCTCTTCAAAATTGGGTTAGGCCCAAGGGTTGTAGCTTCCGACGTGCCAGATATGCCCCTCAGGGTCGGCGCAGGAGAAAGACTTTCCGCCGTAGTCCTGCTCTTTCAGATCCAGAATCATCTTTGCGCCCGCAGCCTTCGCGCTGGCGTACACCCCGTCGCAGTCTTCTGTAATGACGCAACAGGTCTGCGTCTCGCGACCGCCGACCTCATCCGGCATGGCGAAGGACGATCGCATTTCGCCCTGCTTCTGATACGAACTCAGCATGACCATGCCATCTCCCAGCGTCAGTTGTGCGTGTGCCACCGTATCGTCCGATTCCATGTAGACTGCGTTCTTTTTAAATCCGAACGCATCGCATAACCAATCGATCATCCGGACGCAATCGCGGTAGCTTATTGCTGGAATGAGCTGCGACTTCATCGTCATAGAAATGGCCTCCGCGCGGAGGTTCCGCGACGGAGCCATTATGAACCAGAAACCGTCTTCCTTACCCTGGGAATCGCCGTTCTGCCGCCTCTCATCCAAAGTGAGTGACAATAGAGAGTGATATGGCAGACCAGAACAGCACCCCCTCCCGGGACCGCGTCGTAGGCATCGACCTCGGCACCACCAACTCCCTCGTTGCGTTTATGCAGAACGGCGTTCCCGCCGTCATTCCCGGCGAAGATGGCGTCAACCTCGTGCCGTCCGTCGTGGCGATTCACGGCGAAACGATCCTGATCGGCAACGCCGCCAGCAGCACGCTGCGCGATACGCCTGGCAACGCCGTCTACTCCGCCAAGCGCCTGATGGGCCGCGGCATCGACGATGTGCGCGAAGAGCTGAAGCTCTTTCCCTTCCATCTTGCCGCCGATCAGAAGGACGAAGAGGTCCTTCGCCTGCAGGTGGGGGGCAAGCAGTTCACGCCGCCGGAGATCTCCGCTCTGGTGCTGCAGCAGCTTCGCCGCAACGCTGAACGCTACTTCGGCGCGGCTGTGACCAAGGCCGTCATCACCGTGCCCGCGTACTTCAACGACGCGCAGCGTCAGGCGACGAAGGATGCAGGCCGCATCGCGGGTCTCGAAGTTCTTCGCCTCGTCAACGAACCGACCGCTGCGGCACTGGCGTACGGGCTGGACAAGACCGCCTCGAGCACCATCGCCGTCTACGACTTCGGCGGAGGCACCTTCGACGTCTCCATCCTCAAGCTGCACGAGGGCATCTTCGAGGTGATTGCCACGAACGGTGACACGCACCTCGGCGGCGACGATATCGACAATCTCCTCATTCACATCGCGCTCGACGAAATCGCCAACGAGATCGATCCGGAGGCCGCAAAGAATCCCGCGACCGTGCAGGCCGTGCGCAAGGCCGTCATCGAAGCCAAGATCGCTCTCTCCTACGGGGAAAGCGCGAAGCTCGACGTGACGCTTGCCGACGGGAAAGCCTATCGCCGCGAGATCACGCGCCCCCAGTTCGAAGGCCTGATCGCGCAGGTGATCGCCCGCACAGAGCAGCCCGCGAAGCTCGCGTTGAAGGACGCGGGCCTGGAAGCAGCGCAGATCGACGAGGTGGTTCTCGTCGGCGGAAGCACGCGTATTCCCGCCGTGCGCAAGCTTGTAGACGAGCTCTTCCAGCTTTCGGCACGCGGCAAGTCGGCACACACCGATCTTAATCCAGATGAAGTCGTCGCCCTGGGCGCGGCGGTGCAGGCGGATATTCTTTCGGGCGGTTCCGCGGCTACGAGCGAGATGCTTCTGCTCGATGTGACGCCGCTCTCGCTGGGCATTGAAGCCCTTGGCGGAGTCGTCGCTAAGATCATCCAGCGAAACTCCACGATTCCCGCTTCGGCCACAGAGCACTTCACCACGGGTGTGGACGGGCAGACGAATGTCGCCATCCACGTAGTACAGGGCGAGCGCGAACTGGCGAAGGACTGCCGCTCTCTGGCGCGCTTCGACCTGAAGAACATCCCTCCCATGACGGCGGGTCTGCCGCGTATCGAGGTAAAGTTCCTCATCGACGCCAACGGCATTCTGCACGTGTCGGCTCGCGAACAGCGCAGCGGCCAGGAGGCCGAGGTAGAGGTGAAGCCGAGCTACGGCCTCACCGACGAGCAGGTGGAGGA
Organism: Terriglobus saanensis SP1PR4; assembly: GCF_000179915.2. Taxonomy (NCBI): domain Bacteria; kingdom Pseudomonadati; phylum Acidobacteriota; class Terriglobia; order Terriglobales; family Acidobacteriaceae; genus Terriglobus; species Terriglobus saanensis. The sequence goes on from NC_014963.1 coordinate 147,121, forward strand.
CATGATCCTCTCCAGCTTCGATAACGCGGAAGAGGACATCGCCGCGCGCCAGCTGATCGAAGCCACCAACGAGGCGCAGACGATCCTGGAAGCCGTAAAGAAGGGGCAATCGCATGCCGCGTGGCAGATGCTCTCCTCCGATGAGATCGAGAAGATCCATGCCGCTTCCAGCGAGCTGGAAGCCTCGATTCGTGGCGGAGACTACAAGCTCATTCGGCGTGGCATCGACGTGCTGGACAAGGCGACGCATCGCTTTGCGGAGCTGATGATGGATACTGCCGTGACCTCTGCGCTCACCGGCCAAACGATGTCCGGCGCGGGCGAGAAGCTGGGCGCGGGGCCGACGGCGCCGCATGCTTTTGCTCCGGCGCAGATTGACGAATCACCTGCTGCGATGGAAGAGAAGAAGTTTGAAGAATAGCGAAAGAAGCTCTTCCGGGTGAAATTGGGGGGTGGAGCAGGAAAGAAGCAGATCTCTCCGCTGCGCGACGGTGAAGCTGTCGCTCCGGTCGAGATGACGGAGACCTCACCCACACCACACACCGTCATTTCGACCGAGCGCGTAGCGGGAGCGGAGAAATCTGCTTTTGTTATGCGCCGGAGGCGCATCCAATCGCGCTCCGCTACGTGAGGCGGAGACCGCTCCAAGTCTCCGCCGCCACGATCGAATTGAACGGGTTGCGCGGGTCGTAGCGGACCTGCACGGGGAGATCGACGCGGAAGTTGCCAGCGGTATTCGGTACGGTGCTCAGGTCCTGCGCGCAGGTGTACTGCACCCCGGCCACGCGATAGGTAAACATCACCACGCCCTCAGGATGTTCACCGGTCTCCACAATGGTGCCGTCGACGAGCCGACCCACCTGCACTAGTCGCAGACAGCGGCGGCGCTCGATCTCTTCCGGCGAAGGCTTTTTGCGGAAGTGAAGGTAGAGGCTTCCGCAGAGCAACAGGACCGCAACCCCGGCCACGACGCCAGCTTCGACGCGATGCTGTGCCAGCACGCGCCACCCGAGATGCAGGTTTTCTCGCCAGGAGGTGAAGTGGAGATGCATTCGCGGTTGCATCATTCTTAGGGCATCCTACCTCACCCCGCGGGCGTATAGTTTTAACTGCTCATAAAATGACCGAAAAACAGAACATTTCGATATCGAATCGCACAAGTACGCAGGAAACGCAGTTGGTTTCCAAGCCTCTTTCGTCCCACTCCTATGACCTCGGAGAAGGACGTCGGATCCGTTCCACGACCGTCATCTGTGTCCGTCGCAATGGCCACGTCGTAATGGCCGCCGACGGACAGGTCACGCTCGGCTCCGCCGTCATGAAACATGGCGCGAAGAAGATTCGCCGCCTTTATCAGGACAAGGTGCTGGCTGGCTTTGCAGGTTCCACGGCGGATGCGTTCTCGCTCTTCGCCCGTTTCGAATCCAAGCTGGAGCAGTTTGCTGGAAACCTCTCCCGTGCCGCGGTGGAGCTTGCCAAGGACTGGCGTACGGACAAGATGCTGCGTCAGCTCGAAGCCCTTCTGATTGTGGCGGACGTGAATCAGGTCTACCTGCTCAGCGGCAACGGCGACGTGATCGAACCGGATGCGATTGCTGGCGGTGTGGGTGTCGTCGCTACGATCGGTTCGGGCGGCAGCTTCGCGCAGGCAGCGGCCTACGCGCTGATGGAGAACACGGACCTCACCGCGCGCCAGATCGCCGAGAAGAGCATGAAGATCGCCGGAGAAATCTGCATCTACACGAACGACAGCGTCACCATTGAAGAACTCGGCACGTAGCCACAAGAAGGATTGACAGCATGGCCATCATTCTCCCCGCCGCGGCGGAAGATCAGGCACAGACGTTTGAAGAGATGACTCCGCGAGAGATCGTTGCGGAGCTGGACAAGTACGTTGTCGGCCAGCAGGCCGCAAAGCGCGCTGTTGCGATTGCTCTGCGCAATCGCCAGCGCAGACAGAAGCTTCCGCCAGAACTCGCTGACGACATCATGCCGAAAAACATCATCATGATCGGACCCACGGGCGTGGGCAAAACGGAGATTGCGCGCCGCCTGGCGAAGCTGACGAACTCGCCGTTTCTGAAGGTCGAAGCCAGCAAGTTTACCGAGGTGGGCTACGTCGGGCGCGATGTGGAGTCGATCATCCGCGACCTTGCGGAGATCGCCATCGACATGGTGCGCGAAGAGAAGATGGAGGAGGTCGAGGACAAGGCCGAGATGAACGCGGAGGAGCGTCTGCTCGATCTGCTTCTGCCACCATCTCCTGTGACCACTCCTACGCCGTCGAATCCTGAAGAAGTTCTGGCCGAACCTGTGGCTCTTGAAGCCGAAGGAACAGACAAGGCCAAAGAAGAAACACCCGGCAGCCGCACGCGCGAGAAGCTGCGCATGCAGTTCCGCGAAGGCAAGCTGGACGAGCGCATTGTGGAGATCGATGTTCGTGATCGTAACCAGCCCAACTTCGAAGTAGTAGGCGTGCAGGGTGGCGACGACGCCGATGCTACAGGGCCCAACGGCGGAATGAATCTGAAGGACATGCTTCCTGGCTTGTTCGGACCGCGCAGCCGCAAGCGCAAGATGAAGGTTGCGGAGGCCTTCGAGTACCTCATCAGCGAAGAGGAGTCGCGCCTGATCGACATGGACCAGGTGACGCGCGTTGCGATCGATCGCGTGGAAGACTCCGGCATCGTGTTTCTGGATGAGATCGACAAGATCGCCGGGCGCGAAGGCGGGCATGGTCCGGATATCTCACGCGAAGGCGTGCAACGCGACATTCTGCCCATCGTCGAAGGAACTACCGTCAACACAAAGTACGGCATGATCTCGACCGACCACATTCTGTTTATCGCTGCGGGTGCGTTCCACGTCTCGAAGCCCAGCGATCTGATCCCGGAGTTGCAGGGCCGTTTCCCGATCCGTGTCGAACTGCACTCGCTCACGGTGGAAGATTTCGTACGTATCCTTACGGAGCCGAAGTCTTCGTTGGTGAAGCAGTCGATTGCGCTCATGGGCACCGAAGGTCTGAAGCTGGAGTTCACGCCCGAGGCTCTCTCGGAGATGGCGAGCTTTGCCTTCAACGTGAACGAGCAGACGGAGAACATCGGCGCACGTCGCCTGCATACGATCATGGAGCGCGTTCTGGATGAGATCAGCTTCCAGGCGCCGGACATTCTGCGCTCATCGAAGACGAATGCAGAAGGCGTGGTCGGGCAGGTAGAGCCTGCATCGATTCAGCCTTCTCCGCAGATGAGCCTGCTCAATGCGGAGCCGGGAAAGCCTCTGCCGGTGATTGAGCGGCACACGGAGCACGGCATCGAGAAGGTGATCGTCGTCGATCCGGAGTACGTGAAGCAGCAGGTAGCCAGCATCGTAAAGAACCAGGACCTGAGCCGCTACATCCTGTAACAACTACCTTGCGGCGAGATCGAAGTGGTGGCTTCGATCTTGCCCGCAGAGTACCCAAAGGGTGAGAAGCGCGCCTTCACCACCACGTCAAACTGCAGTCAGAAGATCGGGCAGAGACTTGGGCCGCTACCGATAGGTGAATCGAAGACGTTGGTCTGAAGCCAGCCGATACATCCTTGGCGATCGCCATTGCAATCTCGTCCTTATCGCCGGGATAGCGGTAATAAAGGCTCGCTTTTTCAAAGCCAGTTGCCTCCGCAAGCCGCTTCAGGCTTACTCCCTCAAACCCGTAAGTGCGAAACAGGTCCAACGCGCGGTTGCAAGAAAGCCTTCGTCGCTGATGGTGCGGTGTGCCATTTAAACCTCTCCTCTTAGACCTATGCCCGGCATTTGGGAGGGTTTTGAATTTCTAAATAAATTTAGAATCCCTACCGAACGGTCGGTAATCTTTTAAGGCGTAACAAATAGAACCGGCCTGAGGGCCGGCCAAACTAAAGGAGAAATAAAAATGTCCCGTTTGCATGCTGTTGATCCCTCCACCGCTCATGGAAAAGCGAAGAACCTGTTGGACGCCGTAAAGGGTAAGCTCGGTGTTGTGCCGAACATGACCCGCGTGATGGCCATTTCGCCTGTCGTGCTCGAGTCCTACCTGGGCTTCAGCGGCGCGCTTGCCGGTGGTCTGCTGGACGCCAGGACCCGCGAGCAGATCGCCCTGCTCACAGCGCAGGAGAATCACTGTAACTATTGCCTCTCAGCCCACACGGCAATTGGCAAAATGGTTGGATTGGATCATGGTCAGATCGTCGCCAGCCGCGAGGGTGATGGCAGCAACCCAAAGACAACGGCGACCCTGACGTTCGCGAAGCGCGTTCTGGAAACGAAGGGGCAGGTCAGCGAAGCCGACCTCGCCGCCGTAGGCGATGCCGGCCTCTCTGAAGGCGAGATCGCGGAGATCATCGCGCATGTTGCCCTCAACGTTTTCACCAACTATTTCAATGTGGCGACGGACGTAGAGATCGACTTCCCGAAGGTGTCTTACGCGGAAGTCGCCTAAGCACGGTGCCGAGCAATCTTCTGAGGAAATAAGAAGGGCGGCCACGTTGAACCGTGGCCGCCCCTTTTGGATCCAAAAAACGTTATGCGTTGACGGGCTCGGACTTCGCCAGTTCAGCGACGCGCTTGGCAAGGAGGGTTTCGAGCTCTTCGAGCGCCTTGGAGAAGCCTTCGATGCCTTCCTTCAGCTTGTCGTGGGCCATGCGATCTTCGGCGTGCATCTTCTCGAAGGTGGCCTTGTCCATCGGGATCTTCTCGATGGTTAGGGTCTTGGACTTCTCGGCATCAAGCTTCTTCTCCAGCGTGCCTTCCTTGGAGTTGAGTTCATCGAGGAGTTTGGGAGCGATGGTCAGCAGATCACAGCCCGCGAGCTGTTCGATCTCGCCGATGTTGCGGAAGCTGGCTCCCATGACCTGGGTCTTGTAGCCGAACTTCTTGTAGTAGTTATAGATCGTGGTGACGGACTGAACGCCGGGATCTTCGGTCGGAGCGTAGTCCTTGCCGGTGTCCTTCTTGTACCAGTCGAGGATGCGACCGACGAAGGGCGAGATCAGCGTGACCTTGGCTTCGGCGCAGGCGATGGCTTGGTGTAGACCGAAGAGAAGGGTCAGATTGCAGTGAATGCCTTCCTTCTCCAGCTGCTCCGCAGCCTTGATGCCGTCCCAGGTGGAGGCGATCTTGATCAGGATGCGGTCCTTGCTGACACCAGCATCGGCGTACTGCTTGATGATGGCGTGGGCCTCGGCCAAGGTCTTTTCTGTGTCGTAGCTCAGGCGGGCGTCTACTTCGGTAGAGACGCGTCCGGGGACGATCTCCAGAATCTTGCGGCCGAAGGCCACGGCGAGCATCTTGAAGGCTTCTGCCGCGACTTTCTTATCGTCGGCATTCTCGCCCGCGTTCTTCTTTGCGGTCTTGAGAACATCGTCGACAATCTGCGAATAGGCAGGCATATTTGCAGCTGCGGTGATAAGGGAGGGATTGGTCGTAGCATCCGTCGGTTTGAACTTTTCCATCGACTGCATGTCGCCGGTGTCCGCAACCACGGTGGTGAACTGCTTGAGCTGGTCCAGAAGTGTTGCCATCAGAGATCTCCTCGCACAACAGGTTGCCTTAATTTTACGCGCAATGGTGAGATGCCCGGACCCCCCTATGGGAGCGTTTCTTCTGTGGAAGAACTTCGGGGGCTTTCGTTTCCGGAACGGTCGATGGCGGTGACCCAATAAATATACTTGCGGCCCGCGAGAAGGACTTCGTCGTGGAAGGCGGTTCCAGGCTGGATCTGCGGAGTCAGTTTTGCGGTGATGCCCGAGACGGAATCCTTACGGTAGACGAGATATCCGGCCAGGTCGGTCTCCGCATTGGGTTCCCAGGAGAGGTCGATGGAGACCTTGCTCTCGTCGGATTTCGGTGTCGCAATGGAGTCCAGACCCGTGGGGGCACGGGGAGCGAAGGTGTCCGTGAGCGCGGAGCTCGTGACTGTAGAGAGGTCGCTGGAGACGGTGTAGGCGTGGCCTGCGAGGGTGACGGAACGCTCCCGGGCGACGGTGTAGATATATTTTTCGCCGCTGATGATGGAGGGGTCGACGGCTCCACCGGGATCGGGGCTAGCTTCAAGACGTAGCTGCGAGGCCTCAGGCTGGCTGGAAGATGGTCCTTTATAGATTTTGGATTTCTTTTTCGCTGTCTTCACGACCACCGGCGCATCAGCGCTGCTGCGCAGAATGTGGACGGTCTCGCCTGAGACTGAGTCGCCGACCGGATTCCAGGCGAGTTCCGCGCCCTGGCGGACGGCGCGCACGCGGAGACCAGCGGTCGGCGGTGGTGCCTGCCCTGCGGGAGCAAGGACAGTGGCGGCAGGGGCGCTTCGTCCGGCGGCGTTCAGCAGGCGGACGCGATATTGGAGGGCACGCACGGGCCCGGCCTGCAGTGCGGGGGGTAAGACGTCGTCGAAGCTCTCCGCCGCGCCGGGATGGGTTGTAATGCGGCCTGTAACGGCACAGGCGATGGCATTCGGGGTCTCGGTGCGGCAGATTTCGGCCGTTGGAGCCAGATATTTCTTACGCGAAGCCGGGGGAATCAGAAGGAGGCCATCCGTATTGCGCTCTGGAGTTGTCCATTGCAGGTGGACGGAGGAGCCACGGCGCTGCGCGGTCAGGTCGTTGGCAGTTTTAGGAAGGTTCAGCGAGGGTGCTTTGGGAAGACCTGGACTGGCACAGCCGGTAAGGCCCAGACCGATTGCCACAAGGGCGATTCCGGCCGGTAGATGTCTCTGAATGCTCACGATGAGCTTAGGCTACACCGAAGCCGCGAGGGGCCCAAAATGGGAATTAATCTGTCCACCCAAGGTTTTCGTATGTTGACCCAATCCAAAAAACGTTCCAAGACGTAGTTCTTATCAAATTGATATTTGAGCGAGGATATTTAAATGCGACCACATTAATATGGGTATCCAATTGACGCAATCATAGTGTTCAATGTCAGGCATTGCGCTAGTGTTCAGTATCGCAATAGAGCAGAAAGAGGCGCCCCATGGCTACACGTGCACTCCCCGATACGACTGGCATCCAAATCGAAAGTGAGGATGCCGAAGCGTTCATAACCGAGAAACGAATTGGCGAACGTATCAAGGCACTCCGTCTCAAAAAATCCATGGGCTTGGTAGAACTCGGTCGACACACTGGTCTTTCTGCGAGCTTTCTGTCGCAGTTAGAGACAGGACGCGTCGTTCCGACCTTAAGGAACCTTGCACGTATTGCAATGGTGTTCTCAAAGGACCTGAACTACTTTTTCGAACCTGAACCCCGGACGCTCTTTCGCATCCATCGGGGGAAGGAACGAGTACGTCTGCCCCAGACGGGTGCGGACCAACCAGCGTACTACTTCGAGAGTCTCGGCTACATGGTGCCGGACCGGGCGCTGGACCCCTATTTTGCGGAATTTCTGCCGGGTGTACACGGCGGTAAAGCGCATCAGCATTCAGGATGCGAGTTTCTTTACCTGCTGAAGGGCACAATGGCGATTCAGCATGGTGCGGAGAGCTATCAGATGGAACAAGGAGATGCGGTGTACTTCGATTCGAATGTACCGCACAGTTATGGTTGCGTGGGCGTGAATTCTGCGTCGGCGCTGATTGTCACCATGGCCTCGGGACCTCTTCAGCACCTCCCCATAAGGAATATCAAACCTCGTTCAGAGGTACCGACAGGCACTGACATACCGCGCGCGAGCTAAGCCTTAGGCAAGGTTCATGTCGTCGAGAAACAACTTCTCCACCTCAAGCCACGAGCTCACGCGGCGATGAGAGGTGACGAGTGCGTTGTGCGGAGCGTCGAAGAGTATCCCTTCGCCGCGAAATCCACGAAATTGGCGAGCATTATCGTCGATCAGGAAGTCTGCGTTCAGGATGGTCTTGTCTCCGCAGAAGACGATGTGCGAAGGCGGAATAAAGGAGAAGTGACGCTGCATCCAGCGGAACTTCGCAGCGAACGACGTAGGCACCTCCATCGCTGCCGAGGCGATAAAGATCTCATAGTGCTGCTGCAGGCGCTGCAGAACACGCTGCGCATCCGGCATGACCGGAAGGCTGTCGAAGAAGTCTTCCGAGCGAAGATATTCTTCCAGCTTGTTGTGGTGATCGACGGGGACGACCTGCCAGAGCCACTTGCCCTGCATGTCGGCCTTGGTGATCTGCCCGCCATGATCGCGGTTGTAGCGGAAGAGGTGTTCGGCTACGGTGTCCGCCATGACCTCGTCCATATCGATGCAGATGCGTTTCTGTGTGGTTTGCATAAGTTCTAGACAGGATACGACGTTATCGAGGTCTGGAGCTTCCAGCTAAAAGGAGCTTCCCCCGCGTTAATGCCATGAAGGCTCCTACCCAAAATGGGATAAAGTGCATCCGGTGTTCTCCGGGAAGAATCGAAGTAAGAGACTTTTATATAAACCCGGCAGGTTCAATTGGCGCAAACGGCAGTTGCAGAGACAGGACACCCGCAAGAGGTGATTGCAGAAAAGCCGTGGCGGCCCCGGGGGAATCCGTGGCTGATCGCGCTGACGGTTACGCTGGCCACCTTTATGGAGGTGCTGGACACCTCCATCGCGAACGTTGCGCTACCGCATATCGCGGGCGGTCTAGGCGCGAGCTCCGATGAAGCGACGTGGGTGATTACGTCCTACCTGGTGGCGAACGCCGTGATCCTTCCGGCTTCGGCGTACTTTACGACTTTTATCGGACGCAAAAAGTTCTACATGATGTGCGTCGTCATGTTCGGCGTCAGTTCCATGTTGTGCGGTCTTGCACCTTCGCTCGCGATGCTGGTCTTCTTCCGCATTCTGCAGGGTGCGGGCGGCGGCGGGCTGGGACCGAGCGAACAGGCGATTCTCGCCGACACGTTTCCACCGCATCAGAGAGGGCAGGCTTTTGCTCTGTATGGTTTGGCGGTCGTGGCGGCGCCGGCGATCGGACCGACGCTGGGTGGCTGGATCACCGATAACTACACCTGGCGATGGATCTTCTTCATTAATGTGCCCGTGGCTCTTCTTTCGCTCTACCTGACGAACAAGATGGTGGAAGATCCGCCACACATTGTTAAGGAAGTGGCGCTGTCCAAAAAGAACGGCATCAACCTGGACTACTTCGGTTTCGCGCTCCTCGGTCTCGGGTTTGGATCCCTGGAGTTTGTGCTCGATAAGGGACAGGAGGATGACTGGTTCGGATCGCACATGATCACGTTCTTCATCGGCCTCTGCGTGGTCTCGCTGGTTACGCTCATCTACTGGGAGCTGCGACAGCTGCGCATAGGGGAGCGACCGATCCTGAACCTGACGCTCTTCAAACGGAAGTCGTTTGCCGTGGCGTTTGTTCTGCTCTTCGTTCTCGGTTTCTCGCTCTACTCCTCGACCGTTCTGATACCGCAGTATGTGCAGACGTTGCTGGGCTATACGGCGGAGCTGGCTGGATTCGTGCTGTCCCCGGGCGGCTTTACGATCATGCTGATGATGCCGGTGGTGGGCTTCATGATCTCGCGTGTGGATCCGCGCTACATGATCACCTTTGGCTTCCTGCTGCTCTCCTGGTCGCTCTACCGCATGCACTCGCTGAGTCTGCAGTCGAGCTTCAAGGACATCATGTGGCTGCGTATCTACCAGGCGGCCTCGCTGGCGTTCCTCTTCATCCCGATCAACACGATCAGCTACAACGGTGTGCCGCAGGCGCAGAATAACGACGTCTCCGGTCTGTCAAACCTGGCACGTAATGTGGGTGGCTCCGTGGGCACTTCGTTCGTAGCGACGATGCTGGCGCGGCGATCCCAGACGCACCAGGCAGTTCTGGGGCGCAACTTGACCAACGGCGATCCCGCTTTCCAGGCGCGTATCCATTCCTTATCAAGCTTTCTGCAGGGGCATACGGGAGCCGGGAGCTCCAGCGATACGATTGCGGCGGCGCAGGGAAATATCTACAACCAGGTGCACTCGCAGGCGTCCATGCTGGCGTACCTCGACATCATGAGCGTACTGATGGTCTTCTGCCTGGCGGTCGTGCCGCTGGTGTGGATTGTGGGTAAACCGGCAAAGATGGCTAAGGATGCTCCGGTTCACTAGGGCGAAAATAAATCGGGAGTGTTGGATCTCTTGCAGGCTCCAGAAAGCGCTTATCTGGTGAGGCAAGTCCAATTTGGGAATTAGTTTGATCTGGACCTGATTCCCGCGCCTGCTTCAAAAATAATCATTCCATGCGTCCGGGGTTGGTTTATAACCGCACGGCACGGCTTGCAAGTCTTGCTGTGTCCGTGAATCTCAACTTGGGCGTTAAAGTCGCGTGCCTAAGAACTCATCACAGATAGTTTCCACTCTGAGCAATCTAAGGAGAACATGATGAATTGGACCGATGCGAATCAACATGTAGAGCAGTTCCGCGCAAAACTTACCTCGACCGCTACCTCTCAAACCTTCCCTTCGACTTACTGGATTGTCATCAGCAACGGATTGGGCCAGGGACAACCCTGATCGTCTTGCCGCAAGGCGGGAACTTGTGGGTATTTTACGAATATGGCAGTGCACAAGCGCAGATGATTGAGATTTGGCATCAGGGAGGAAGCACTACCCCGATCAACCTGGGGCAAAACGTGATTTCGGTTGGACCAAACGACTTTCTTGTCTATCAGCTGGGAAATCCGGGTGCCGACACAATCAAAGTGGGCTATCAATACGTGTAAATCAGAAGCGGATCCCGCTCTAAAGCAAAACAGAGGAGGCCCGGCAGTGTTGCCGGGCCTCTCTTGTAAGCGGGTTGATTCAGAATCCAAGCAGACGCTTCGTAGGCAGTACAACCATGGCGCGAAACTTCAAAGAACTCAGGGATAAGCTGTCTTCGACGAAGTCGTGGTTGACGTCATCTCCCCGAGGAAGACATCGGCATGGCCGCTTAGATCTGGAAGATTTGATTCTCTACGTCGTACTGATTGCACTCAGGGCAGTCTTTGTTGGTGCCGATCTCGTTATGGCAGGTAGAGCAGTAGCCAAATCCGCGTCTCAAATTCTTCAAAAAGTTCAATATCCGGGCGATCACGTTCGCTCTCCTTGCTGCTGAGACCCAAGTAGCTAGGTAAAACATGGAACTCCAGATTTGTTCGGTGTGCGGCTAATTTATCAAAGCCCCGGTCATTTTTCTTCCGGTTGACAGGCATTACGAACCCTAAAAAGCACAACAAGAGGCCCGGCGATATGCCGGGCCTCTCTTGTTGTAAAAGCAGATCCCTTCGCTTTGCTACGGGATGACAAAGGGGTCGCGTGGGATGACGCTGTTTTACTACAGCGCGGAGTTGCTTATGCGAGTGTTGCTTCGAGGGTGATTTCAGCGGCTGCGAGCAGGCGTGAGATGGGGCAGTTTTCCTTTGCGGCCTTGGCGATCTCGTCGAACTTGGCTTTGTCTAGTCCGGGAACCTTGGCGGTGGTGGTGAGGTGGATCTTGGTGACCGTCGGTGCGCCGTTCACGAACTCCAGGATCACCTTGGCCGTGGTGGCGACTTCTTCGCCCTTGGTGCCGTTCTTTTCCAGTTCGGCGGAGAGCGCCATGGAGAAGCAGCCCGCGTGCGCGGCAGCGATCAGCTCTTCGGGGTTGGTGCCCTTGCCGTTTTCAAAGCGCGAGACGAAGGAGTAACCCTGGTCCTTCAACACGCCGCTCTGTGTGCTGATGGTGCCTTTGCCATCTTTGAGTCCGCCTTGCCATACTGCGCTGCTGCTACGTTCTGTCGCCATGTTCGTATCTCCTTGAAATATGCTGCGGTTGATTGGATGCGCCGTGAACCAATTGGCGTCCAGATAGAAAGTGTTTAGCGTTCGCTCTTTTTGCGGGTTGCTTCGAACTCATCCCCGTGGTTCCACTCGATGGTATGCGGGGCAGAAATGGCGAGCCAGCCAAGTTCCATGCCAAAACGAGCGAGCTTGGCGGGAGCCCGGAAATCCATCTCCGGCGTGTAGTTGTCGGAGAAGTTGTGATAACGATGCTCGTTATAGTCGTGCTCCTGCGCGTCTCCCCAGGCGGCGTCGTGGCCTTCGTACTTCGAGCCGGGGTCTACAGAGAAAGCAGGAATGCCTTCACGCGACAGCGAGAAATGGTCGGAGCGGTAGTAGGTGCCAGCCTCCGGCCGGGGATCGGGGACGATCGCAAGACCGAGCCGTTTTGCTGTCGCCTGCACGGTGGGGTAGAAGGTCATACGCTGCGCACCGTTGACGTTGACCTCTTCCGGAACACCGATGGGAAAGATCCCGTCGAAGTTGATGTCGAGCGCGATCTGCGCTGCCGGTACGGGCGGGTGCTGGCCGAGATACTCGGAGCCGAGAAGCCCCTGCTCTTCGGCGGTGACGGAGGCGAAGTACACCGAATGGGCCGGCTTGACCTTCAGCGTAGACCAGGCGCGCGCAAGCTCCAGAAGAAGGCCTACACCTACGCCGTTATCGACCGCGCCGTTATAGATGTTGTCGCCCGCCATACCCGGTTTGAATCCGAGATGATCGTAGTGTGCGGAGTAGAGGACGGCCTGATCTTTTCCGGGAGCGTTCGTGCCGGGGAGTTTTGCGATGACGTTGGGCGAGAGGAAAGGACGGATCGAGCTTTCGACGTGCCCTTTGAGTTTGATGGGAAGCTCCATGCCTTGGAAGCCGCGTTTGCCTGCGGCGGCAAAGGCATCCTCAAGCGTCATGCCGCTGGCTGCGAAGATCTTGCGTGCCACTTCAAGCTGAATCCACGAAGCTCCCGCGAGCTTGGGATTCGCGTCATCGGCGAGATACGTCTTCTCGCCGGTATTGGAGTTTTTGACGACATCCCAGCCGTAGCTGGCGAGGTCCGTGCGATGGATGATGAGCGCTCCGATGGCTCCCATGCGCGCGGCCTCTTCAAACTTGTACGTCCAGCGGCCGTAGTAGGTCATGGCCTTGCCGCCGAAGAACTTCGGGTCGTCCGAGGGTGGATCGCCCACGATGCAGAGGATGACCTTTCCTTTGACGTCGAGGCCAGCGTAGTCGTCCCATTGGAACTCAGGCGCACGCGCGCCGTAGCCGACCCAGACGATGGGTGCATCGAAGTCCGCCGTGGGGTTGTGCTGCTGATTGGATGCGGTGTAGTCCTCGCCGAAGGTCAGCTTGATCGCTTTGCCCTTGGTTGGTTCCAACGTGTAGTTGGTATGCTCCGGGTCGGCTTTGACGCCGACGAACTTCACCTGCTGCAGGTACGTGCCGTTGTCGCCCGCAGGCTCTAGGCCGTCGAGGGCGAACTGCGTGGCGATGTACTGCGCCGCGATCTCGGAGCCGCGCAGGCCGGGGCCTCTGCCTTCGAGAAGATCGTCTGCGAGAAAGCGCACGTGGGCGCGGATCTTTTCGGTGTCGATGGATTGCTCGGCGGCTTTGACCGCGGGAGGAACCATCTGCGCGGCGGCAGCGAGAGGAAGTGCCACGGAGCTCAGGAGGGCGAGTATCTTCATTTGGATTCTTTCTCTAAAAGGTTAAGGGCTGGTGGCATGACGTTGGTGCGTTCCAGGATTTTGCGGGCGAGGCCCGTGAGCGGCAGACGGTGCAGAGCGCTGGTACGCATCCATGTTAGACCGTCTCCGGAGAATGTCTCCGACGGAAAGGTGAAGACCTCAACGTAGTAGTTGGTGCTGGTGATGCTGTGGCGAAGGCGCAGCGTAGGCTCTTCGCCCTCGGGAGCGTCTTCGAGGGGAGCGAGCTCGTACATATTCGGCATCAGGCTCTCGGTCTTTGCGCGACGACAGAGGAGGACCTGTTGTTCTCCCCGGCGCATACGGAGGACGAGGCCGTAGCGAATCAAGCGGCTGAGTAGCTTCTTGCGCGGAGCGGTGACGTGCTCGCCCCGTGTCTGGCAGAGTTCATAAACGGGACAGACGACGCAGAGAGGGCCGCGTGGAAGGCAGACGGTCGCTCCGAGCTCCATCATGGCCTGATTGTGGTCGCCGGGCTTGCGTGCGGGCACCAGGGCCTGTGCCTGCTGCGTGATGAGGGCACGACCCGCGGCGGATTTGTCCTCGGGGCGACCGGCGATGCGGAGGAGGACACGCTCCACGTTGCCATCGACGACGGCGATGCACTCGCCGAAGGCGATGCTGGCGATCGCCGAAGAGGTGTACTCGCCAATGCCAGGGAGGCGGCGAAGCTCCGCTGCCGTGCTGGGAAGCTCTCCTTCGTGCTCTTCCACAACGAACTTGGCGGCGCGATGCAGCATGCGTGCGCGACGGTAGTAGCCGAGGCCGCTCCAGGCGGCGAGGACGGCGTCCTCGTCCGCCAAAGCAAGTGCGAGCATGGTGGGGAAGTCCTTGAGGAAGCGGTTGAAGTGATCGATGACGGCGTTGACGCGTGTCTGCTGCAGCATGATCTCGCTGAGCCACGTGCTGTAAGGCTCGACGGTTGTGCGCCAGGGAAGGACGCGGGCGTGGCGGCGGTACCAGGCAGAGAGCTTGCGCCGGAAGAGAATAATTTCTTCGACGCTGAGTTGGGGAACAGCTACTTCCTGCCGGTCACGCTTTGCGCACATCTTCCAAGCATATCTGCGACTTAGCGAAATCTCGTTCGCGGACAGTTTTGGTCGTAGATATTGCGGTCTAACTGAGTCGCAATTTACAGAAAATAAAGTGGTTAGTAGGTTTGATTCAGGCGGTTGTGCGGGCAACGCGCCGGTGAGTTTTTCAATCTACTTAGACAAGTTCAGGAGGTTCGATATGCAGTCAGTTCAGGATGGACAATGTGGACTCTGTGGCCATTATGGCGAGAACCATGCCAAAACCGATGTGCTTGTGAGCATTGTAAGCAGCAAGCAGGCCGAAACGACAATTTTGGACGAATGCGGTCATCCAAAGCATGCGTCACTTCACCTGAAGGTCACGCCGATCAGCGGTTGCGATGGCTTTGTGCAGGCAGCAGCAGCTTAAGTTTTCATCCCTTTCTCGATGACCCGCATGCTCAGCATGCGGGTCAGCTTCGTTTAAATCGCTTTTTTATGGAACGCCTTTGATATTCTGCCTCCACTGGGTGAAACTCCCGGAATCATGTCCGCAAACGTCTTACCTCTGACAACTTCCCACCTCAAGAATTTTCTTCAAGACCGTCGCACAGAAATGAGTCCTTGCCCATGAAGTTCCACCGCCGCGCCCTCGTTCTCGCACTTTCGATTGGCTTCGCTGTACCGATGCTCTCCGTGGCACAGGCGCCCGCACCCAAGCTGGTCGCGCCAAATATTCCCTTTGAGAAGTACACGCTGCCCAATGGATTGGAGATTATCCTCTCCGAAGACCACACGCTTCCGGTGGTCTCGGTAGATGTCTGGTTTCACGTAGGCGCGGCGAATGAGCGTGCAGGACGTACCGGGTTTGCGCATCTCTTCGAACACATGATGTTTGCCGGTTCAGGCCATGTGCCGAACCGCGCGGCGGACCGCCTTCTGCAGGGCGCAGGCGCGGGCGAAGTAAATGGTTCGACTTCCTTCGACCGCACGAACTACTTCGAGACTGTTCCCTCCAACCAGCTTGCTCTGGGACTCTGGCTGGAGAGCGACCGCATGGGCTTCCTGTTGGATACCGTCGACCGCGAGAAGCTGGGCATTCAGCGCGATGTTGTGCGCAACGAGCGTCGCCAGCGCACGGAGAGTGTTCCGTACGGCATGGGATTCGAGACGCTCTTCCACGCGCTTCTGCCGAAGGAACATCCTTACTATGGCGTCGTGATGGGATCGCATGCGGACATCGAAGCTGCGCGCATCGGTGATATCCGCGACTTCTTCAAGCAGTACTACGCGCCGAACAACGCTACGCTGACGCTGGTGGGCGACTTCAAAAAATCTGAAGCGAAAGCGATGATCGAAAAGTACTTTGGTCCGCTGCAGCGCGGTGCAGAACCCACTCCCGCATCGGCAGTCACGCCGGCGATCACCTCCGAGCGCGACGTGACACTGACCGACCGCGTGCAGCTTCCCGCGCTTCTGATGGGATGGATCACACCTGCCTCGCTTACGCCCGGCGACGCGGAGATGGACCTGATCTCAGCAATCGTGGGTGGAGGCAAGTCTTCCCGCATGTACCAGGAGTTGGTCTACAAGCAGCAGATCGCGCAGGCAGCGAGTTGTTTTCAGCAGTCGATGCATCTGACCTCCATCTTCGGTTGCCAGTTGATCGCGCGCCCCGGGGTAAAGCCTGAGCAGTTGCAAGCCGCGGCGGACAAGGTCTTTGCGGACTTCATCGCCAACGGGCCGACGGACGAGGAGTTGTCGCGCGCACGTACCGAATCCGAAGCCAGCCTGATTCGTCCTTTGGAAGATGTGCAGTCCGTAGCTGAGACGCTGCAACAGTACAACCAGGCTAAGGGAGATCCCGGCTACCTGCCCAAGGACCTCGCGCGCTACGAGACCGCCACCAAGGCCTCTGTCATGGAGGCTGCGAAGCAGTATCTTGTGTCGAACAAGCGCGCAGTGGTGACCATCATCGCGGGACAGAAGAAGCTGCAGGACGTTCCGCAGAGCCCCGCAGACACGGACAAGGATTTCAAGTTCGACAAGGAATATACGCCGGAGTTTTACGCATCGCAGAAGTTCCGCGATAACCCACCAGCGGCTGGCCCCACGCCCAAGGTGAACCTGCCTGTTCCGGTGACCTTCACCCTTTCCAATGGTCTGAAGGTTCTTGTGACGGAGCGCCACAAGCTTCCTCTGATCTCTGTGGATCTGGTTGCGAATGCAGGCAGCGCACAGAATCCTGTAGCGAAGCCCGGGCTTGCGGGCTTCACGTCGTCGGTCTTGAATGAGGGCACGACGACGCGGTCGTCGACACAGATTGCCAACCTCTCGGCGGACCTCGGTGCTGCTCTGGGCGCGAGTGCCGCAACGGAGATTGCCGAGGTTAGCTTGTCGACCCTCACAAATACCTCCACGCCGGCGATGGAACTCTTCGCTGACGTAGCGCAGCATCCTGCTTTTGATGCGAAGGAGATCGAACGCGTCCGCGCACGCCGGAAGACGGCGATTCTGCAGAGTAGCGAAGAGCCGGGAGCCGTTGCCTCGAAGGTCGGTCTGCGTGCGCTCTATGGAGCGGATTCGCCGTATGGCTATCCGGCCAGCGGAACCACCGAATCCACCACAGCCACAACGCGCGAAGATCTCGCGGGCTTCTACAACAACCACTACGGGCCGAAGAATGCCGTGCTGGTCTTTGCGGGAGACATCACCGTCGCGCAAGCGAGAGAGATGGCAAACAAGTACTTCGGTACGTGGAGTTCCACTGCACCCGCAGTACCGGCTGTCGCAGCATCCGGGAAGCCTCTCAGCCATCGCATCCTTGTGGTGGACAAGCCGGGAAGCCCGCAGACGGCGCTGGTGGTGATGCAGCGCGGACCTTCGCGCGCGACGCCGGACTATCCGGCCATTGAGGTGATGAATACCTCGTTGGGCGGCTCCTTTTCTTCGCGCATCAACCTGAATTTGCGCGAAGATCACGGCTATACCTATGGCGCATTCACGCAGTTTGCCTTCCGCCGTCTGACGGGATACTTCGTTGCCAGCAGCGACATCCGCAGCGATGTGACCGTTCCTGCGGTGAAGGAGTTGATCGGCGAGCTGAACAAGATCCACACCACGCCGCTCACACCGGACGAACTGAAGAGGTCGAAGGACAACGCAGTCTACTCATTGCCGGGGCAGTTCCAGACCAATGCCGCATTGGCCTCGGCGATGGCGCAGCTGTGGATCTACAACCTGCCACTGGATTACTTTGGAAAGCTGCCCGCTCAGTTTGAGACAGTTACGTCGGCTCAGGCTGCGGAAGCCGCTACCAAATATGTTCGCCCGGACGAGAGCGTCATCGTTGCGGTGGGAGACAAGGCAGCGATTGAGCCAGGGCTGAAGGACCTGAAGCTGGCCCCAGTGGAGGAGTGGACTACGGACGCTGAACCGAAGAAGTAGATTTTCAGTCCTGGAGCGAAAGAGAAAGCCGTGTCTTGGAAGGCGCGGCTTTTTTCCTGCTTGACGATAGTGGCTGCGTGCCTGAGAGTGAATCGCAGAGATGCGTTTCCTGCGCGGACTTCCACTGATTGCCGCGGCCCTGCTTACGTTGAACGTTCAGTCGCACGTTACGGCGCCCGCGCTGAGCGTGCTTCCGGGAATGCCGCGCGTTACCGTGTGGGCGTGGCAGCGGAGGGAAGACCTGCGCTCCGTCGACGCGCGGACGACGGCCGTGGCCGACCTGCGACGGACGATTCATCTGGCGGGAGATACCGTCGTGGTGGAGGCACAGCGAAATACGCTTGTACTCCCTGTCGACGCGAAGCGTATCGCGGTGATCCGGATCGATTCCAAAGATATCCCCCTGACGATAGCGAGTGTGGAGGCTGTGGTGGATGATGCCGTGAACGCGCTGCAGCCCGGGGATCGTGTCTTGCAGGTGGACTTCGATGCGGTGAAGTCGCAGCAGGGGTGGTATCGCGAGCTGCTCGTGGAGCTGCGGCGGAGGATGCCACATTGGATGCCGCTTTCGATAACAGCCCTGGCAAGCTGGTGCACTACGGACCGATGGATGGGCGGTCTGCCGGTGGACGAGGCGGTGCCGATGCTCTTCCGCATGGAACCGGATCACCGGCGGGGCGCGCGCTATGACGCTGCGCACGCTGATCCGCTCTGCCGCGCGTCTGTAGGGATTTCGACCCTCGAGGCGTGGCCCCACGGCCTGGCGGCGCAGCGCGTCTATATTTTTCCCGATCGTGGATGGCGTGAGGACGACTTAAGAGAGACGGTGGGTGAACTGCGATGACGATGTCTCGACGTACTGGACTGCTGCTGGTCCTGTGTTTTGTTGCCTTTCCTTTGCTGGTGGTTTCGGCCTGCGGACCAAATTTCGAACCGGACGTTTTTGTGCCGAAGTATCAGCCGCATGCGCCTGAGCGATTTGCGCGTGGTGAACTGGGAGTTCTGCAGCCGGGGTACTGGATCGCCGAAAAGGTGGTGGCCTTTCGTTATCTCAATGGGGGACGGTTGGACGAAGAGGAGCAACGTCAGTGGAAGAACGTCGAAGCTCCTCTCTTTTCCACGCCGGAACTTACCGGTGTGGATCGCTGGAAGGCGGCGCGCGCGGCAAGCGGTGTAGACGTTTTGCCCTGGAAAGACCTCGGCCAGGAGATTTCCGCTCAATTCGTGCAAGGGAACTTGAAACAGGAATACCGGCATCTGAACTGCCCGAATGCGGCCTTTGATAAGGCTGTGGCCACACTCGCGGAACGCAGGATCGCTTGGGGTGAAAAGAGCGATGCCTTGAAGGATTGGATCGCCGCGCAGGATGCCGTGTTTTCCAACTGCTCGTCGAAGGGTGCGATGCCGCCTGACGCGGCTGCGGGGGCACCGCTTCTTCTACAACAGGACCGCACATATCAGCGGGCGGCGGCGATGTTTTATGCGGGAGATTATGTCGGTGCGGAAGCTGCCTTTGCGGCGATCGCGAAGGATACGACATCTCCATGGAGCAACTGGGGAGAATATCTGGCGGCGCGTGCGATGGTACGCCGTGCGGCGATGACAGGGGCTTTCAACGATCCTTACAACGGCAAGGCGGCAACGTTTGACGTGGCCGTTTTGCAGGCTGCGCGCGAGCGACTGATCGCCGTTCTGCACGGAACAAAAGAGGAAGCGGTACGTCATGCAGCGCAGGCGGAGATCAACTTTATCCAGATACGGCTGGCACCGGAGGAGCGTGTGCGAGAGCTGGCGCTCACGCTGGGTGGACGGGAGCGCGATGCGGAGTTCGGGCAACACTTGATCGACTTTCGCTTTCTTTTGGACCAGGGGAAGACGGGCGATGCTCCTCTCGTGCAGTGGATGGGGAAGAAGGGGTATGCAGAGGCGATAGCGCATTGGAAATCGCACCGCGATCTGCCTTGGTTGATTCTGGCGCTGCAGACCGCTGATTCCGCAGATCCCGAGTTGCTTGCCGCCGCAGCCAGTGTGCCTGAACGTTCGCCGGGATATGTGACGGCGCAGTATCACCGCGCACGACTGATGACGCTGAAAGATCCGACGGGCGCGCGTGAAGTGGTGACGCATGTGCTGCCAGCCGCGAAGGGCGATGCGGCCTCTACGAATGCTCTGCTGGCGCTGCGGATGCAGACGGCGCGAACACTGGAAGAGATACTGCAGGATGCTCCGCGCGAGGTCCTGAACTTCACTTCAGAGTCAGCCATGAATGCAGGATGCGTGGGCAGTAAGAACTGTTCCGCAAAGTCACCGGTGAGCCAGATCGACCAGGACGCGGCGGAGATCTTCGACGAACAGATGCCGCTTTCGTTGTGGCTGGAAGCTGCAGTCAGTCAGGCACTCCCCGAGCACCTGCGCAGGGATGTTGTTCTGGCAGGATGGATGCGCGCAGTGCTGTTGCAGGATGCAGATGCGGCAAAGCGCTTCTCGGCATTGCTTCCCCCTGAGATACGGGCAATCGCAGGCAATGACGTCACGTTTCACGCGGCGCTGGCTTCTCTGCGGAGCCCAGGGCTGCGGCCCTACTTGGAGCAGGGAGTGCAGCGGGTGGCGACCTACAACGTGATGGATGAGTTTCGCGACAACTGGTGGTGCACGGTGAGCACGGACCGCACACAAGGGGAAGACGCTTCAACGATTCTGCCTCGTACGGGCAAAGCGCTGTTTCTTACTGAGACACAACGCGCACAGGCGAAGAAAGAGTTTGAGGCGTTGCAGCAGAAATCGAATGGAGCGATCTGGAATGCGACGGTTGTAAGCGACTGGGTGACGGCGCATCCGGAGGAGAAGGATGGTGCCGAAGCGCTGGCGCTGGCCGTGCGGGCCACGCACTTTGGCTGCTTCCCCAAGGATGAAGCACCGAAGAAGGCCGCGAGCAAGCGCGCGTTTACGCTGCTGCATGCGCAGTATCCGAACTCCAAGTGGGCAACGGAGACGAAGTATTACTACTGATTCTCTTGAGCAAGTTCTCCAAGGCGTTGCGTTCCGCCACCCGTTGGACAGACTTCGCGTAGAGCGCAGCGGCTACACCGCGGTTCGCGGAAGGTACAGCGCTCCTGGCCGTGGAGCTTTACGAGAGAGTGATGTTCGTCCATTTGTTCCGCGGTCCACTCTTCCGGTGCGATGGCCATAAGTTGCTCTTCGACTGCACGCGCGTCTGCGCCTTTGGGTGCAAGGCCGAGGCGGATGGCGATGCGTTGGTGGTGGCTGTCGATGCAGATGGCCTTGCGGTGGAGCCAGGAGAAGTTCACTACTGCGCCGGAGGTCTTCACGCCGACACCGGGAAACTGCTCCAGCCACGCGCGGATCTTTTCCGTCTTGTAGGTTGCCAGAGAGTCGAGCGAGAGCTTGCCTACGCGGCGGGTGATTTCTTCCAAAGTTTGTTTGAGTTGCGGCGCTTTCCTGTCAGGAAAGGTGGCAAGCGCGATGCTTTCTTCGATCTCGGCGACAGGTGCGTCGCGCAGTTTGTCCCAGCAGACGATGCCGTCTTCGCGCGGCCAACCTTCGTAGCGGTCGCGCAGGGTGCGGAGGACGGCATGGCTCTCAGGCGTCTTGGTGCGGGCCGAAAGAAGAGAATAGATGAGTTGTGTGAGTGGATCCCAAACGATGCGTGGTGTAGGTGGACCATACATGGCGCGCAGGCGCGCGTCGAGATCCGCGAGTCGATGATCGGGCTCGTGCGATGAGGGTTCTTCTTCTGCAAAGGAGAAGAGCCCCGGCATGATGCCGGAGCTCCCTTCTTGATTCTGTTTGCTGCGGGCCATTAGATTTCGCGGACACCGTCGACGAACGCCTTCAGTTTGCGCGAGCGGCTGGGGTGACGCAACTTGCGGAGGGCCTTTGCCTCTATCTGGCGGATGCGTTCACGCGTGACCTGGAAGCTCTGACCGACCTCTTCCAGCGTGTGTTCGCTGCCGTCTTCCAGACCGAAGCGCATCTTGATGACGCGCTCTTCGCGCGGCGTGAGTGTACGCAACACCTGCGATGTGTACTCCTTCAGGTTCACGGAGATCACGGCGTCGGACGGGCTGACGGCCATGCGATCTTCGATGAAGTCGCCAAGATGCGAATCTTCCTCTTCACCGATCGGAGTTTCGAGCGAGATGGGTTCCTGCGCGATCTTGAGGACCTTGCGGACCTTTGCGACGGGAATATCCATGCGCCGGGCAATCTCTTCCGAGGAGGCTTCGCGGCCAAGCTCCTGCACCAGCTGACGCGAAGTACGGATGAGCTTGTTGATCGTTTCGATCATGTGCACGGGGATACGGATGGTGCGTGCCTGATCGGCGATGGCGCGCGTGATGGCCTGACGAATCCACCAGGTGGCGTAGGTCGAGAACTTGTATCCACGGCGGTACTCGAACTTGTCCACGGCCTTCATGAGGCCGATGTTGCCCTCTTGAATCAGGTCGAGGAACTGCAGACCGCGGTTGGTGTACTTCTTCGCGATGGAGACGACGAGACGAAGGTTGGCTTCGATCAGCTCGCGCTTAGCCTTCTCCGCGTCCATGTCGCCCTGGATCATCTCGCGCTGTGTACGCTTGAGATCTTCCACGGTCAGACCGGCATCGACTTCCAGGCGATCGAGATCGACCTTACAGTTCTTCTGCTGGCGCTTGTATTCCTTTTTGAGCTCTTCGGACTTCGAAGCTTCGAACTTGGCATCGAGCTGCTTGATCTGGCGCTCGAGCGTACGCATCGCGTCGACGGTCTTGTTGACCTTGTCGAGGAGGCGCTTCTTCTCGCCGTTCGTGTACTTGAGCTCACGGACGATGCGTGTGACCTTGACGAGTTCTCGGCCGGCCATCCAGCGGTGCTTGCGGAGATCTTTGGCCTTGGCCTTGGCATCTTTACCGACGGGGTTGGTGATGCGGTCCTGCAGGCTCTCGGCCTTCTTGTAGTGCGTGACGAGCAGGTCGATGCGCTTGACGGTCTGCTTGACGCGGGCGGCGAGAACCTCTTCGGTCAACTCTTCTTCGTCGAAGGTAACGACTTCCTTTACGTTCCGAACACCACGCTTCAGGTCTTCGCCGAGGCCCATGATCTCGCGGATGACGATCGAGGAGCGCGAGATCGCCTTCATGACGCGGAGCTGGCCGCGCTCGATGCGCTTGGCGATTTCGACTTCACCCTCGCGGGTAAGCAGGGGAACGGTGCCCATCTCGCGGAGGTACATGCGGACGGGGTCGTTGGTCTTTTCCAGCTGACCGGGCGTCAGATCGAGTTCTACGTCGTCAGACTCTTCCTGCTCTTCGTACTTGTCGCGCGCGTCGAACTTGTCTTCGCCGCCGAGGACATCGATACCCTGCGTATTGATGGTGGTCAACAGGTCGTCGAGGTCATCCGGCGTGGTGATATCACCGGGCAGAAGGTCGTTGACCTCGCCGTAGGTAAGGTATCCCTTTTCCTTGCCGGTATCGACGATGCGGTCTACGTCTTCTTCGTACTTCTCAATCTCTTCAGCCACGTGCGGGCCTCACATTTCTTAAAAAATATTTCGGGAATCCTGAGTGCAGGCGCAAAAGCGACGGGCGCGGGTACACTTCTCCCTGGGTTGGTACTTTTTCGTTTGAGCCGGGGAATCAATGTGCGATTCTTGGATCGCGGCGGCAGGTCACCACACTAAAGTGTTGGTACCATCGAGGCGCAATTCCCCAACTTGACATAGAATACCATCTTTTACATAGACGGCCTACGCCCAGAAAAGGATTCAATGGGTATGCCTTAGTGGCTGGTTGTAAGTGCTGAAAATCTGTTTACGTCCAATGAAAACCACGCTAGGATTTCGGCATCAGGAGCGTTTCTCTCATGGTTCGATTTGCGTCAGTTTGCGCCGTTCTTCTGCTAAGTGTCTCCTCGCTTCTTGCCGAGAGCAAGAACCCAGCTGATTACCCCCTTCGTTTCCATATCTTTAGCCGGAATGAGACCACCTTTTATCACAATCGTTCAGCCGAAGAGGCTAAAGGAGAGGGAAGAGGGGACTTGTACGAAGGCGGCGAAGCCAAGGGCGTCGATTTCTCCTTCGAATGCTCGGAAAAGCTGAAACCTTCCTTCGGTTATGAAACCTATCCGGCGAAGTGGCATAAGCCAGGCAAAGAGATTACTGTTCTTCTCCCTGTTTTCGGCAAAACGGGCTCTTTCTTTACCTGCAACCTGAAAACCGATGTCAAAGACTTCGCCTACGCCATGCGGAGCGGTGGACGGCTGGTCTCCATGCCGGTGGGTAACTTTAAAGAGTGGATGACTAAGCACGACTACGACCCGGAGCACGGCAAGAATACGCCCACCCAGCCTGAGGCGGGCCCCTCCGAAGCAGGCACCCCCGCCCCGCCGAAATAGACCTGTTTTGTGGGAGTTATCTGGAGAGCAGACGGAAGAGTCGCCGGTCATAGGCGACTCTTTCGGCTCTTCTGACCTTGAGATGGCCTGCATCGGGCGCCAGCGGATTGAGAAGATAATTAAAGGAGTAGGGCGCGACGGCGGCAGGCACTTTAAGAAGCGCGGACTCTCGCCCAAGCAGCCATTTGTCTCCGATAGCCTGGGTTCGTGTCAGGGCGCTTTCCCATCCTGAGGCCAACTTTGGGGCTTCCCCTATGGCGATCTCTCTTTCCATCACAATCTCGAGAAGCTGGAAGGTGTCGGGCAAAAGGTCGGCTGAGCCTTTCAGGTTGACGAGCGTTTCCAGGATGGCAAGTGCTGGCGATTCAGCTAGATAGGCGATTCGTTTGCCGCGCTCGGCGGTGTGCCAGCGTCCGTCGGCTCGTTCTCCGCCGAGGCCGTCGAGTGTGTCGTAGTTGCTGATGCGCCAGAGGATATCCACCATCGATCAGGTGTAGATGCCTTCGTCGATCTGCCAGAGCATTTTTTCGACCAGCCGCCCACCAGCTTCTGTCACCAGCATCTGGAGAGGGGCACGGCTCTGCAGGCGGTCATCCGGCATGCGGAGCCAGCGGAGGGCTTTTTCAGCGTTGTCGAAGATGCGGGTGGCCATCTCGAGGATCCTGCCGACGCGAAGAACCCGGTCCGTCTGTTCCAGGGTGAGGAGGCCGCCGCTCGCCTCGCGATGCTTCAAGCTGCGGGGCGAGATGACGATGGAAGCGACTTCGGAGAAGGTGAGGCCGAGTTGGCGAAGGCTGTCGATGGAGGCCGTCGACGCGCCATGTTCCACGGCGGTCGCCAGATCGAACTCCGATCCGGAGCCAAGACCAATCGATTCGGCAAACGGCACAGTCGCCATGCTTCACCTCTTCTTGCATTATGCCATAGAGTGATAAGGCATAATGTCTTGCCTCATCCAAACAGGCCTACGGTCTGGGGAGGAACGGGGAGGCCGGTCTTTCCGTCGTCGCAGCGGGGGCACTTGCGCTGGTGGATGGAGATGCCGTCCGAGCCGTACTCAAAGAGGCAGCTGGGGCGTTGGCATTGCAGGTGGTAGACGTACTGTCCGTCGCGGCCAGCGTCCATCCAGGCGACGCGGCGGAGAACCTTCTGGCGTTTGGAGTTGATGTATCCGGCTTCGGTGGTGAGGCTGCGTGTGGCCATCCCCATAGAATAAGGGTCTATGGCAGACGAATATTCACAGAGCACCAAACAGTACGACGTAGCGGTACTGGGCGCGGGTGCCGCAGGCCTGATGGCCGCGATCGAAGCGGGCAAGCGCGGTAAGAGTGTTGTTCTGGTCGACCATGCCGAACGCGCGGGCAAGAAGATCCTGATCTCCGGTGGCGGACGGTGCAACTTTACGAACCTGCATACGACCCCGGCAAACTTCCTTTCGGAGAACCCGCATTTTGCGAAGTCGGCGCTTTCGCGCTATACGCCGCAGGAGTTCATTGCCCTGGTAGAGAAGCACGCGATTCCGTATCACGAGAAGACGCTGGGACAGCTTTTCTGCGACCGCGCGGCCCAGGACATTGTGACGATGCTGCTGGCGGAGGCGTCTGGGGCTGGAGTGGAACTGAAGCTGAAGACGGGCGTTCGTGGAGTCGAGCGAAACGATGAGGGATTCACCGTGACAACGCACGATGGAACGGTCTCTGCGAAGAACGTGGTCGTGGCGACGGGTGGGTTGTCCATTCCCAAAATGGGCGCGACCGGTATTGGTTATGAGATCGCGCGTGCGTTTGAGTTGGAGATCGTGGAGACGCGACCGGCCCTTGTGCCCCTGGTCTTTTCTCCAGCGGATGAGGAGAAGTGGTGCGACCTGACGGGGCTTTCGGCGGATGTGGTGGCTTCGACGCCGGGGTCGCCGTACCATCCGGCGCGAAAGCCGGAGGTGACGTTTCGCGAGAAGCTGCTGCTGACCCATAAGGGAGTTTCGGGGCCAGCGGTCTTGCAGATTTCGAGCTACTGGAAGCCGGGCAAACCGGTGGTCTTCGACCTTGCGCCGGGGCAGGTGGTCTTCGACCTGATGCTCGCGCCGGACGCGATCCGGACGGCGGAGGCGATGGCGTACTACCTGAAGGAAACCACGCTGCCGCAGCGCTTCGCGACGCGGTGGATGCGGTTGAATACGCCGGAGCAGTGGAAGAACCCGCAGGTGAAGGGTCTGGAAGAGGCGCTGCATAGGTGGACGGTGGTGCCTGCCGGGACAGAAGGCTATGCCAAGGCCGAGGTGACGGCGGGCGGCGTTTCGACAGCAGAGCTGGATTCGACCACGATGGGCGTGAAGAAGATGCCGGGGCTGTACTTCATCGGTGAGGCTGTTGATGTGACGGGGCATCTGGGCGGATTTAATTTTCAGTGGGCATGGGCTTCGGGAGCGGCGGCGGGGCGGGCGGTTTAGCTCGAACTTTATTGGACGGTGAGCGTCAGGATGACGGACTTGGTGAGACCGGCGCTGGTGGCACTTACGGTGATGGGATAAGTCCCACTGGAGGTTGGCGTGCCTCCGGTGCCTGAGCCGGGGTTGGAGCCGTCCCCTGGAATCTTGCGGCCCAGACCGCAGCCTGTTACGAGGATGAGTGCGAAGTAGGCAATCGCGATTTGCCTCCGGCGTCGGAGGAAGGCTGCGGGGAGCAGAAGCAGGGCGAGCCAGAACGGAGTTCGTCCGGGAACGTGTGCCGTTGTTGTGCCGGTGAGGATTGTTGCTGTAACAGTAGTGATCGCACTGAGATCTGCAGTAGAGGGTGTGACGGTGCATTTGGCATTTGCAGGAGCGCCCGTGCAGGCGAAGGCGACTGGCTGCGCCATCAAAGTAGAGGGTGTGAGGAGAAACGGAAAGGCTGCGCTCTGACCGCTGGAGAGGGTCGCGGTGGTGGCAGCGGTGGCGGCCCATGTGAAGTCGACTCCCGTGCCTGCGAGATGGGTAACCAAGGGTGAGTTTGGAGCGTTGCTCGCGACCGAGAGCGTTCCCAGACGCGCGCCGGAGAGCCTGGGCGCGAAGGATACCTGCATGGTGCAGGCCTGACCCACGGCAATCGGTGCAGAGGTCGAGCAGGTGTTGGTTCCAACGACGGTGCCGAAGTCATTGGACAGCGCAACGCTGGAGATGACGAGCGGCGAAGAGCCGTTATTTGTCAGTGTCACGGTTTGCGGTGTGCTGGCGTTGCCTACGCCCGTGGCTCCGAAGTTGAGCGAGAGCGGAAGGAGAGAGATGCCCGGCGGGGCCTCTCCCGTTCCCGCAAGAGTGACTGTCTGCGTGCCGAAGACATCGGTGACCGTAAGCAGGCCTGTCTGCGGACCGACGGACTGGGGTACGAAGAAGGTCTGCATGGAACAACTGGAGTGCGCGGAGAGCGAGTTGCCGCAGGCTGGTGACGGTGAAGTCTCCGCTGGTGATGCTGGTGGCGATGAGCGTGAGAGCGATGTCCCCGTTGTTGGTCAGGGTGACGGTCTGCGCGGAGGAGGTAGTTGTGGCGACAGTGTTCGGGAAGTTGAGTGCTGTGGGCGAGAGTATGTCCGTTGCCGCGCTTGTGCCGACGCCGGTGAGGGATGCGGTGTGAATGCCGGAGTCGGAGGAGAGGGTGAGTGTTCCGCTGCGTGCTCCGCTGGCCGTGGGCTTGAAGGTGATGGAGAGCGTGCAACCTGCTTGTGGGGGAAGGGTGCTGCCGCAGGTGTTGGCGGAGAGGACGAAGTCTCCTGTGATGCTGGCTGTGCCAAGTGTCGCGTTGGCCGTGCCTGTGTTGGAGACGGTGATGTTCTTGGGCACGGCGGCTGTGCCGATGGGAGTGCTAGAGAAGGCGAGGGTGGTGGGCGTGAGGATCAACGCGGTCGGTCCGGGAGCGTTGCCGGAGAGCGCGACCGTCTTTGTACCTGCATCACTCGTGATCGTAAGTGTGCCGGTGCGTGTGCCTGTGCTGGTGGGTGTGAAGAATACTTCCACTGTGCATGAGGCTCCTGGAGGCAGGATTGGTTGGGCGGTGCAGGTCCCGGCCTTCGTGAAGTCGCCTGTGATTACGATCGCAAGAAGATTTAAGGGAGCCGAACCGGCGTTGCTGACGGTGACCGTTTGTGCGGAGCTGGTAGTTCCAACGGGCTGCGAGGCGAAGGTGAGAGAGTCCGGTCTGACCTGAAGAACGGCAGCGGGCAGCGCGCCCGCAGTGACGAGAGGGACCTGCCAGATACCGCGGCCATAAGTTCCCGCGCGCAAGGCGCCAGCCTGCGCGCCTCCGGGAATGCTGACAGCTGCCTGCACATTGAGTTGGGTGACGGGCGCGTTGGGAAGGCCGGTTCCGTAGACGCTCCAGCAGTTCGCGGTGGCGCAGATGTCGACCTCCGTGGTGACATAGACGCCGGTGTCCATCGCCACGTACACGGTGGAAGCGTCGTTGGGGTCGACGACGACTGCGTTCGCGGGAGCGTTGGGCAGGTTGCCGGAGAGGTTGAGCCAGGTCGCGCCCGCATCTGTAGAACGATAAAGGTGCGGAAAACCGAAGCCCATCACGGTGACATAGACCGTGTTTCCAGACCCGTCATGCGGGTCGACGAAGATGCTGGAGAGATCGAAGCCGCCGGGGTTGAACAAGTTTGCGTGGAGGGGATCGTTTGAAACGGTATTCGCGGTACGGTCCATCCAGACCGAACTGCCGGAGTTCGTCTGTGCGTTGAGGGTGGCGTAGAAGTGTCCGCCTGCAAAGCCGCCGCCATCGAACGTTCCCGCCATTCCTGCGTAAAGCACCGTCGAACCCGCATTCTGAGGAATGGAGCTTGCGGCGACCGGTCCGCCTGCGACAAGAGAGCGGATGAGCGCGTCCGTTGCGGTACACGCATCGCTGGAAGAGCCGCTGAGAGGAGCGCTGAGGAGGCTGGAGGTACTCCAGAGCGAGCCGCCCATTGCGGGGCCGCGCCATACTCTGCAGGTCCCGGTGATCAGGTTGGTGTTGAGTGCGGGGTCGAGGAGAAAAGGAGCATTGACGAGAGAGATGTCTTCGCTGGTTTGAGAAGCACCGATCTGCGGTAAACCGGTAAAGTCCGCAGCCGTGCATGCGGCTCCGTTACTGCAATGAAAGATCGAGACGCCACTCCCTGACTGAAGGAACCTGTTGCGCGGGTCAGTTTGATCGATGGCTACAGAACCGCTCTCGCCTGTGCCGAGTTGTTGCCACGGTGAGAGCGACGATGCACTGGAAGTAGAGGCACTGCCGAGTACGCCGACGCCCGCGAGCATCGTGTCTGCTTCTGTGGGATGCGTGGCGAGGCTGGTGATCTCTGCAAGGGAACCGAGGCCGCCGTTGAGATTTTGAAAGTGCGTGGCATCGTCTGCTGAGCATGCGGGGCCGTTCTGTGCGACGAGATCGGTCGAGCGCCACAGACCTCCATCGTTGCCGAAGAAGATCAGACCGCCGTTGCCAGCGGCGATGGCATGCTGTGCGGGGGCGACCTTCGCCGGGGCCGCGCAGCCTGTGGTGGCATTGGTGGTATTGCGCAGGTTGCAACCACTGGCGAGAGAGCAGCGGAAGATCTCCTCAGTTCCGGCGAAGAGGACTGTGTCGGCAACTCCTGCAGCTGTGGTTGGGACAGCGGCCAGGACGAGGTTGTAGTCCGCCTGTGGAATGGCTCCGTTGCTCTCCAGCGGCGCTGCGTTGAGTGGATGCGTCCATGCGACCGTGTTCGAGAGACAAGTCGAACCGTTGAAGGCGCAGGCATCCTGCCAGAGTCCCTGGTCGAGATTGTTGACGTCTACGGTAAGCGCGAAGAGATCGCCAGTGACAGGCTGCACGGCGAGCGCTCCGCGAAAGAGCGGGCAGCTCTGTGCACCGGGCGCGCCTGCAAGCGTGGGACAGTTGGCGAGCGTCAGGCCTGCGCCGGGCTGCGTTGCGAGACGTGTCCATGTGCGTCCGTCCGCGCTTTCGTAGTACCCGTGGAAGCGGACGGCAGCGTAGAACTTCTGGCGGATGGGGTTGTAGACGACTGCGGTGACGGCATTGCCTTCGTAGTTGGAGAAGTCGGTCGTAGGCGATTGAACGACGGAAGTGCCATCGGCGATCGTGCCCATCTGCCAGGTCATACCGGCGTCGGTGGAGTAGAAGAGACCGCGTGTGCTCGCGCCCAATTGGCTGGCGCCGACGAGCGTCCCTTCTGCCGCCTGGCTGACTGCAGCGACGACGAGCTGCGGCGAGAGCGTACTCCAGGCGAAGCCTGCAATGCCTTCGCCAAGGAAGAGGTGTCTGCCTGCCGTTCCGTCGTTCGAGCGTTGCGCGATGGTCCAGGTAAGTCCGTTGTCCGCGGAGCGCAGGATGCCTTCGCCATAGAAGGAGTCCGAGGCGTCGTTGGAGTCGCCTGTACCTGCGAGAACGACGCCTGTACCGCCCGGCTGCACGCTGACGGCTCCGATACTGAGAGAGGGGATGACGGAGGTGCCGCTGTTGGCGCTGAAGACCGGGAGCGTATCGGTCAGCGGAGCGAAGGAGGGATTCGCAGAAGTGGCGTTGGAGCTCTTCCAGACACCGCCACCTGTGGTGCCGAGGTAGACGGCATTGCCTAAGGAATCTGCTGGATCGATGGCAATGGAAGTGATGCGACCGGTGACGTTGCCGTAGAGGGTTGTGTTGATCTGGTTGGGGCCAGCGGGTTGCCACGGTGTTGAGAGAGGCGTTGTGGTAAGCATCGCGGTTTGCGTGGCGCGGGCTTTGACGAGATGTTCAGCGATGTTTTGTTGGCCGAGGGTTCGGGGTTGGAGAAATCTTTTGTGAGGGGATTGGGCGGGGAGCAGGGTGGTGAGAATGAGGAGAGCTGTGGCGAATCTCCATCGAAATATGTTTGTGCGCTCTGCGCGACCCCATTCTTTCGCCATAAAGCGGCGAAAGAATGGGGCACAAAAGTGCTGGGGAAATCTGGATAAATTCGGCTGCTGGGTTTTCAAGAACTCTGTCCCGGAGCTGTCAAAATATCATGGCAGGCGGCGGTGTCTGTTCTTCAAACGTTCCACGCGGTACCCAATGGAATACGTTATTCCCGAACCGGTACTTGACGGTTCTTTTGGTTGGGTTTGTCTGTCAGAAGAAGCCGCAGGGGAGCCAGTGGGCCGACGGGTATCAGGTCGAACTCCATAAGCTTTGCCTGGCCGAGAGGAAGCTTTTCGAGCAGGGCATGTGCTTCTTCGACGGACGTCACGTTCAGGAGAAAGATCGGCCCTTGTCCATCTTTCCGAAACCAGCTCTGGTCGATCTTCCCGGCCAGAATCAAGCTGAGGGTGTCCTTCACCTCCTACGGCAGGATAGTTTTACGTTGCTCCGGTGTAAGAGGACTGGGGACGTGACCTATCGCCAGAATGTGCGTCGTGGGTGCCGAGACCGCTGTTGGTGTTGAGGCTGTCTGAGCAAAGCTAATGACGGGCAGGAAGGCGAATACAAGGGCGACGTTGCGGCACAGCTTCAGCATGGAGCCTCCGGAGGTTTGCAGTTATAGATGGCCTCCCTCGGCAAGTGATTCACAAATGTGAGCGTCCGGTTTTGAGATTGGCAGGTCGCCCATTTCATTCCAGATTTTCCCAGGCCATGACAAAATTGCGTCCTTTGACTACAGCCAAGTTCGCGTACTCTGTCTTACGTTTATTCCAACCAATTAAGGTTGAACTTACTGCAATTTTTATTGTGATGTTATGAAGTTAATTGAAAAACTAATCAGCCTCTCTTGCTTTTGCAAGTTATCCGCGCATAACTTGTCACCACTACTGAACTACTTCTTCATGGCGCAGTGACCTCCGCAGGTTGTCGCGCAAGGATTTACCTGAATCGCTTTTCTCCGGTAATAAAACCGCGATCGTAGCTCCGGGCCCTCTCCAGAGGTCTATGAGAATCTGCGTCCGGTCGTGTTCCTAAGGAGTGTGCGCCTTGAAGTCACTTGGATTCGCTCGTTTGTCTCTTTGCCTCGGCGTGATTCTCAGCGCTCAGCAAGCGCTCGCGGTGGATGTGCGTCTCGACGGTGACGCGCACGTGAATGCCGCGCATGCAAGCACCCGCTATGGCACGCTCACGAACCTATATGTCGGAGCGGGCAATTCCACTTATCTGCAGTTCGATCTATCCTCGTTGCCCGCGGGGACGCTTTCAAGCCAGGTGACACGCGCGACGTTGACGCTCTTTGTGAATCGCGTGTACACAGCGGGTTCGGTGTCGGTCTCTCCTGTGATAGGAGCCCTGAACGAGGACACCATAGACTTCACGACAGCACCTGCGATGGGTAGCCCCTTTGGTAGCATTTCGGTGTCGACTCCGGAAGAGTATGTTTCCGTGGATGTGACTGCGCAGGTGCAGGCGGCGCTGGCTCTGCCCGCGGCGAGTATTGGATTTGGACTTCAGTCTGCCGCTGCTGTCGCTCTCTTCGACAGCAAGGAGAACGATGAGACTTCGCATACGGCACGGCTGGATGTGACGTTGGCCAGCCAAGGACCTCAAGGCATTCAGGGTCCCCAAGGCATTCAAGGAGTGCCCGGTGTGGCAGGTGCACCCGGTACCGCGGGCGCACCTGGAGTTCAAGGGCCAATCGGGCCTGCAGGTGCACCGGGTCCTCAAGGAGCGATTGGCCCCATAGGCGCCACGGGCCCGCAGGGAGTGGTCGGCCCTGTAGGCGCAACCGGCTCGCAGGGAGCAACCGGTGCAACAGGAGCTACTGGCGCTACGGGAGCACAAGGAATCCAGGGCGTCACGGGATCGACGGGTACGACAGGAGTGGCGGGTGCTACCGGGCTAGCTGGTGCTACGGGTTCGACGGGTCCCACCGGAGCACAAGGACCGCCGATTAATTTCCTGGGGGTCTGGTCCAACGCGAGTACTTATGCCATTGGCGATACTGTGTTTTTCAACGGGTCGAGTTATATCTCGCTTGTAAGTGGCAATACAAACTTTCAACCGGATGTCAGCACGGTGCAATGGTCTCTGCTGGCGCAGCAAGGAAACATGGGAGTTCAGGGTATTCAAGGCGTCACGGGACCCACTGGCGCCATTGGGCCGATCGGTCTGCAAGGGGCGACAGGTCCGATAGGGTCGACTGGTCCGCAAGGAATTCAGGGCATTCAAGGTATTACCGGATCGACTGGAGCTACCGGTAACACCGGGGCGCAGGGGGTGACTGGTTCCACGGGTGCTACGGGTGCCACTGGCGCTACTGGACCCATTGGACTACAGGGCGCCACAGGATTCACGGGGGCTACTGGACCCACTGGTCCAATCGGAGCGACCGGTCCCCAGGGATTGATCGGTCCCACAGGCGTAACAGGTCCTACTGGAGTTACAGGCCCAACCGGTTCACAGGGACCGCCGGTCAGCTTCCAGGGTGTCTGGTCGAACGCAACGACTTATGCGATAGGCGATGCGGTCTTCTATAACGGGTCGAGTTATATCTCCCTGGCGGCAAGCAACTTGGGCTTCCAGCCAAATATCAGCAATACGAAGTGGTCCTTGCTCGCACAAGCGGGTGCCACCGGAGCTACCGGAGCCACTGGACTTGCCGGAGTGACGGGCCCCGCAGGGCCAGCGGGTGCGACCGGATCGACTGGCGCAACAGGGGCGAATGGAAGCGGCATCACTTCCGTCTCGTTCACCTCCACATTCGTAAACCCCACGGCCACGACGATGTATTTTCAATCGCCGTCCTCTACAGTCGGCATTGCCACTACGCAAACCACTATCTCCGGAGCCACAACGAATAACTTTGTCGCGATGCCGATCTCATGCACCATGTCCGCACTCAGTGTCGGTGCAAACAACTACTTTACTGCAGGCGCAGATACCGAAACGATTGTGGTCTACAAAAATGGGTCGCCGACAGCCATGACCTGTTCGGTCACTACCAATAACAATGGATCAGGTTGTTCCGATACGACAGATACCTTCGCCGTAGTTACCGGAGATGCGATCTCTCTTGGTTATTCGCAGACTAACGGCTCGCCCTTCAACAAAGTGAGTGTGAAGCTTACCTGTCAATAACGCGCTCGATGCGCAAGAAGTGTCGCTGTAGATAGATTCATTACGAAAGGAATGTAAGTATGGCAGATCCATATCTTGGAGAAATACGGATGGTCGGCTGGAACTTTGCAGCCAGCGGGTGGGCACTTTGTAATGGACAATTGATGTCCATTAGTCAAAACACTGCTTTATTTTCCTTGCTAGGAACTACGTATGGGGGAGACGGCCGAACGACCTTTGCTTTGCCAAACCTCCAGGGCCGTGTGCCCATCCATCAAGGCAATGGAGCTGGATTAAGCGGCTATGTTATTGGGCAGCTTGCGGGGAACGAGCAGGTATCCCTCCAGCTTCCCGAAATGCCCCAACATAATCATTTGATGGGCGTCAGTAATCTTGCGGGATCGCTGTCGGATCCGACGGGGGGGATTTTGGCCCAGGGAAACTCCGGAACGGACAGATCACCCGTTTTGATTTCTGACTATGTCTCTTCTGCAGCGACGGGGACCTTGGCACCGACGGCGATTTCCATGGCCGGTAGTAGTCTTCCCCACAATAATATTCAGCCTTATTTATGTATCAACTTCATTATTGCGCTGCAGGGGATCTTTCCTTCGCGGGGTTAGCCTGAGGTGTGTCGGAGTGCAAGCACCGGCACATCACTTCTTTGATTTAAAAATATATGGCCACTGCTACTCCAGTTCGTGTAACAAGCCTCTATCTCAGACAGGCAGAAAGTGCCGACGAGGAGTTTCTGCAGAGGCTTTACGCAGAGCAGCGAACCGCTGAGTTAGAGTCTTCGGGCCTGGACGCATTGCAGTGCGAAGTTTTTTTGCAAATTCAATTTCGGGCCCGGCAGCTCAGTTACGCGGCTCACTATCCCACAGCTTCGGACCAGATCATTCATCTGGAATGCGGGTCGCCGATCGGGCGAATCCTGGTCGAACGCAGCACAGAGGGAATGCGCCTGATCGATATTGCCCTGCTTCGTAAGCAGCAGCGGCGGGGGTTTGGCACAAAGCTTCTTCATGCTCTGCTGCAGGAGTGTATGAGCCGTGGAGAAGAACTGAGACTACAGGTTTTAAAAGGAAGTGTGGCTGAAAGGCTTTATCTGCGACTAGGGTTCGTCCTAACGGGCGAAGATCCGTTCCGCAAGCAGATGGTTTGGACCGGTGGTTCGCAGGAAACATCGCACGGGCGCATCACAAAAAGAGCCTTATGCTAAGGCGAAAAAAAGCAGAAGATGCGCAAAAAAGTCTGAACCCGCCGCCTTGGAAATTCGGTCGAAGAATAACCGGCTTCGTGTACCTGGTGGTCGCGTTCTGTGCGATGGTCGCGTGTCTTGCGATGCAGGCGCAGACCACGCCAGTGAGTAATGTTGAGGCGACGACCGCTCCGCTCGCCTCTCCAGCGGGTATTGCTTACGATGCTTCTGGCAATATGTACTTCGCGGATTTGAATAACCATGTGGTCCGCAAGGTTAGCGCTGCGGGCATTATTACAACGGTTGCGGGAACCGGAGAGCAGGGCTTTGCAGGGGACGGAGGGTCGGCCACGAGTGCCTGGCTCGATTCGCCTGTTGGTGTTGCCGTCGATAGAGTTGGCAACCTCTACATCTCCGATAGTCACAACCAGCGCATTCGCAGGGTGAGTGGTGGCACGATCGCAACGATTGCTGGTACCGGCGTTGCAGGCTTTTCCGGCGATGGTGGCGCTGCCGTGTTGGCAACGCTGAGCCATCCCACTGGTCTTGCTGTGGATACAGGCGGCAACCTTTATGTTGCAGATACCGACAACCACCGCATTCGCAAGATCAGCGGAACGACCATCACCACGGTTGCGGGCAGTGGCGAGCAAGGCTTCGCCGGCGACGGTGGCCCGGCGACGGCGGCGTGGCTTGATTCGCCCGATGGCGTTGCGGTGGATGCTACAGGCAATCTCTACATCGCGGACACACACAATCAACGCATTCGTGTCGTAAGTGCCGAGGGAACCATCTCCACCATCGCGGGTAATGGCAGTAGGGCCTATGCGGGAGATGGAGGCAGTGCAGTGGCTGCGTCTCTTGCTCGTCCGCGCGGGTTGAGTGTCGATGCATTGGGCAATATCTATTTTGCCGATAGCGACAACAACCGCATCCGCCTCATCGCTACGACAGGCATTATTACAACGGTTGCGGGGAACGGTTCACAGGGAGATGGAGGCGATGGCGGGTCTGCGCTGGACGCGACGCTGGATACTCCGCGCGCGACTGCAGTGCGCGCTCTCGGTATCTTTGATTTATCCGATACGCACAACGACATCATTCGTGAAGTCGGTCTCAATGGGTTGATCTATACGATCGCGGGCATCAGTCTTGTTAGTGGGGAGAGCCTTACGCTGAGCGGACCTGCTTCGGTTGTCTACGGTAGCGGTTCGCTGATGTCTACCTTCAGCAACTATGGTCTAACGGCCACGGGCCAAGTCAATCTGCTGGACATCACCTCCGGTTCAACCGTTGTTGGCTCGGCGACCCTGAGTGCGAACACGGCCACGCTCAGCAGTTCGACACTCTCTGCAGGAATGCATCGCCTCGTGCTCAGTTACGGGGGCGACGGACAGAACGCGGCGATCACCAGCGGCGTTTTTGTACTCACCGTCGATGTGCTGCCAATTACAGCAACGGCGAATGGCGTATCAGTGCCGTTCGGGCAGGCGATTCCGACACTTACGGGAACGCTCACCGGCGTGCTTCCCCAGGACACCGGGAACGTCACCGCCGTCTTTGCAACGACGGCAACTTCTACCTCGCCGTTCGGTTCATATCCCATCACGGTGACGCTTGCCGGAACCTCGGCCGCGAATTACAAGGTGACGCTCACGGCAAACTCGGGCAATGTCATTATTGGTAAAACCGCGAGCACGGTCACACTTACTTCCTCCAACATCGCGCCGTTCTTCGGTTCGCCGGTGACGTTTACAGGCGTCGTGGCATCTTCTACAACAGGCACACCCACGGGCACTCTCAGCTTCTTAGACGGCACGACTTTTCTGGCCACAGTTGTTATTAGCTCCACCGGCTCTGCAACCTATACCTCAAGCGCGTTGGCGGTCGGAACGCATAGCCTCACCGCTGTCTACAGTGGCGATACAAACTTCGCCGCCAGTACTTCGCCGGCTGTGATCGAGTCGGTTACTGATTTCACTCTTGTGATTAATGGGACGTCCACGCAAACAGTCAATCCTGGTGAGGTCGCAAGTTATAACTTCGCGGTGCAGAGTGGTGGTACTCCCGGAGCGATTACCTTTACAGCCTCTGGCCTGCCGCCAGGTGCGGCCGCAACCTTTACGCCTGCTACGATTCCCGCTGGCAGCTTGACGACTGCGGTGGGCTTATCGATCCAGACCGCCGGATTACAGGCTGTAAACCGTCGATCGGCATTGCCTTCACAGATACCGCTTCTTCCGCTGAGTGCCGTCTTTCTTCTTCCTCTGCTGGGGGGCAGACGCATTCGCGCAAGCCTTGCCCGTATGCCGAGGACGCTTCTCGTGGTAATCGCCGGCATGGTGATGTTGGGGCTGAGTGGATGTGGTAGTGGAGGCTTCTTTGGAAACTCCCCGAAGACCTACACCATTACCGTGACAGCATCCATGACAGGCGCCACGACTTTACAACATACGGCCACGATCACACTGACCGTTCAATAACCAACGCAGGGAGCAAGCAGGCACGCATGAGACTTACCAGGATCCTGTTTTCGATCGTACTCATGATCATGGCGACGACTGCCTGTGCGCAGGCGATCCCGTCAGGAGCCAGTGAGCTTGGGCAGACGGTTTCGAAGGAGTATCCCATCGCGCTGTCTCTGCGCTACAGCGCGACGATCAGCAACGCACCTCCCGGCACATGCGGTTGCTTTCTGATGAATGGCGGTAGTGGCGAAGTCCTGTTTTACGTATGGAAGCACATTTCCCTGGCGGCGGATGTTACGGGGAATCACACCGATCTTGTTCCGCAATCGCAACAGGGCCTTGGCCTGATCACATACATGGCTGGCCCACGTTACTCGTTTCATCCCACGCGAAGGCTCACGCTCTATGGACAGTTTCTTGTAGGCGGTGTGCATGGTTTCGATAGTTACTTCCCGAGAAACAATGGACGGTCCAGCGATGTGGCGAACTCCTTCGCTTACAGTCCGGGCGGCGGTGTGGAGATCGGCGTAAAAGACTGGCTCTCAGTGCGCGCGGTGGAGGGCGAATATCTCTCGACTCATCTTCCGAATGACCTTAACGCGTATCAGCACAATCTTCGTCTCGGCTCTGGCGTCGTCTTTCGCTTTTCGACCAAGCGAATCAATCGCTAAGTCGGCCTTCCTCAACCTCGTTCGAGTCCTAACAGATCGCTGCTATCTTTCAGCGAAACACCGGTGCCGCCTTGCAGCCGTGCTCCCGCGAGTAAGTACAGAAGCTTGAAGACCGCGTTTTGATACGAGAGACCTTCGGGATGAATATTCGAGATGCAGTTGCGCTCTGCATCCGTGCGCCCGACGCGTGGATGATAGGTGAGATACGCCCCGAGACTGTCTGGAGACTTGAGGCCGGGCCGCTCTCCGATGAGAAGCAGTACAGCCTCCGCGCCGCGTATCTCACCGATCTCATCGCCCAGAGCGACGCGCGCCTGTGTCGCCACGACGACACGGTCCAGCGTCCATCCGATGAGGCCATCGCGCAGATGCCGCAACAAAGGAAGCGCGTGGGATGCAGGTGCGAGGGAGGAGAGTCCGTCGGCAATCACTACAGTAAGAAGATGAGTGCCTGGAGTCGTGCTGGGCTTCAGAGCTTCGATACATGCGGGGTCGAGCGAGCGTCCACGGTCTGGACGGCGAAGGTATTCGGATCGGTTACAGGCTTTACTCCACGCGCGCAGCGAGGAGAAGTCTGCAGCCTGCAACTTGCGCACCAGCCTGTCCACATCCAGAGGTGTATGGATGGCGTCGCGGGCGGTGGCGTGGTCCATTGTGAAGTCGAGTACGGCCTGCGTCGGTTGGCTCGATCCGACGCGCCCCATGGCGATACGCGCGGAAGTCCACTGCGATAGATGCTGCCATGGATCAGGGCTCGCCAACTCGTCCTTCATAGCTGCCCCTGTAGAAGTCCCGGCGGCATGAGACGCGCAATTGCATCTCTCGATGAAGCGAGACGTCCTTCTTCGTCCACGATGCGCATCTTCCTCAGCCATGCTTCAAACTCGGGCGCGCGCTTGAGACCAAGAACACTACGGACGTAGAGAGCATCGTGGAACGAGGTGCTCTGGTAGTTCAGCATGATGTCGTCCGCTCCCGGAACACCCATGATGAAGTTGACACCCGCAACGGCAAGAAGCGTGAGCAGCGAATCCATATCGTCCTGGTCGGCTTCGGCGTGGTTGGTGTAGCAGACGTCGCAGCCCATCGGAAGACCCATTAGCTTGCCGCAGAAGTGATCTTCCAGACCCGCACGAATGATCTGCTTGCTGTCGTAGAGATACTCCGGTCCGATGAATCCAACGACGGTGTTGACAAGCAATGGACGGCACATGCGCGCGACGGCGTAGGCGCGGACTTCGCAGGTCTGTTGGTCGACGCCGAAGTTCGCATTTGCGGAAAGAGCACTTCCCTGGCCGGTTTCAAAGTACATGCAATTCGTTCCGATGGTTCCGCGATGCAGTGCAAGCGCCGCCTCCTCCGCTTCGCGTAACAGGGAGAGCGATATGCCGAAGCCTTCATTTGCTTTCTGCGTACCTGCAATGGATTGAAAGACGAGATCGACGGGTGCGCCCAGTTGCATGGCCTGGAGCGTGTTCGTCACATGTGTGAGCACACAGCTTTGCACGGGCGCGTCGAAGCGTTGACGGAAGTCGTCCAGCAGACGCAGAAGCTTCATCGTGGCGGACACGCTGTCACTGGCGGGATTGATGCCGATGACGGCATCGCCGCAGCCGTAGAGAAGACCATCGATGACGGACGCAAGGATGCCCTGCGGATCGTCCATGGGATGGTTTGGCTGTAGACGTACGGACATCGTTCCCGGAAGACCGATGGTGGTTCGAAACCTGGTGACAACGCGGCATCGGCTGGCTGCGAGGATCAGGTCCTGATTGCGCATCAGCTTCGACACTGCCGCGACCATCTCGGGCGTGAGTCCACGGCTGACCTGTAAAAGCGAGTCGGCATTATGTGTCTCCTGCAGGAGCCACTCGCGGAGTTCACCTACGGTGAGATGCGCTACGGGAGCGAAGGCCTCAAGATTATGTGTGTCGTAGATGAGGCGTGTGACGTCGTCGTCCTCATAGGGAATCACCGCTTCGTTTAGGAAGTGTCTCAGCGGAACGTCGGCAAGCGCGTATTTCGCGGCGGCGCGAACGATCTCCGACTCGGCGGCGACGCCAGCCAGTTCGTCGCCCGATCGTGCGGGTGTTGCCTTGGCAAGCAGCATCTTCAGATCGTCGAAACGATAGGTGCAGCCGTTGATCGTGTGTGAGAAAGCCATCTCGTCGCAATCCTGCAGGAATTTGTGAACTAAGCCGACTGGCGTTTTGCCAATCGAAGAAGAAGATAACCTGCAGCTAACAGGCAGACGAAGAGCGCCGCGATCACCAGATTGTAGTAAATGACGCTGGCAAGGCAGACGCCCACGCCAGCCAGCGTCCACAATGGTGAAAACGGATAGAGTCTTGCGCGAAAGGGCCGTGGCATGGATGGCTCCGTCTTACGCAGACGGAAGAGAGCCAGCATGCTCGTGGCATACATGACCAGCGCACCGAGTACGGACATGGTCACGATGTTTGCGGTGAGCGATTGTCCGCCGATGGTGATCCAGGAGTCGCTGTAGATGGCCGCGATGCCGACGACCCCTCCAGCAAGGATGGCGACGTAGGGTGTGCCAAGACGCGGATGCACCTTGCCGAAGAGCGAAGGTAGATAGCCGCTGCGGGCCAGCGCGAAGATCTGACGCGAGTAGCCAAAGATAATCCCATGTAGCGAGGCAATGAGGCCGAAGAGACCGAGCCACACGAGCATGTGCAGCCAACCGCTGGAGGGGCCCACGATGATCTTCATCGCCTGCGGAAGCGGGTCGTTGATGTTGGCGAGCAAGCGCCAGTCTCCTACGCCGCCCGCGAAGACCATGACGCCCATTGCGAGCGCCAGCAGCGTGCCTATGCCTGCGATGTACGCGATCGGGATGGAACGCGAGGGGCGCTCGGCCTCTTCCGCTGCCATGGCGACGCCTTCAATCGCAAGGAAAAACCAGATCGCGAAGGGAACTGCGGCAAACATGCCTTGCAGTGTGGACAGGGTGAAGTGGTTCTGACCTGCCCAGCCGTTCGCCATGAAGTTCGACAGACGAAATCCAGGGGCGACTACGCCCATGAAAACGAGAAGCTCGACGATGGCGAGGACTGTAATCAGTAGTTCGAAGCTGGCTGCAATGCGGACACCGATGATGTTGATCGCCATGAAGAGGAGATAAGCCATCGCTGCAGCGTGCTTTAGAGAGAGCGAAGGAAACTGCA
The DNA here is from genome assembly GCF_000179915.2 of Terriglobus saanensis SP1PR4. Lineage (NCBI taxonomy): Bacteria > Pseudomonadati > Acidobacteriota > Terriglobia > Terriglobales > Acidobacteriaceae > Terriglobus > Terriglobus saanensis. The sequence continues at coordinate 188,966 of NC_014963.1, forward strand.
CGTTCAGGTACGCGCCGATGGCGAGTGCGATGGCGGGCGGAGCGAAGACGAACTCAATCAGCGTGGATGCGCCCGCGAGATAGCCTCCGAACTGCCCGAAGGCGCGTTCCGCGTAGGCGAACGGACCGCCTGCGTTCGGGATTGCCGTTGTGAGTTCGGTGAAACTGAAGATGAAGGTGGTGTACATCGTGGCGACGAGAAGGGTCGTCACCAGAAAACCGAGAGTGCCCGCACTGGCCCAGCCATAGCTCCATCCAAAGTACTCGCCGGAGATCACGAGCCCCACGGCAATTCCCCAGAGCTGCCACGTGTTCAACGTCGCCTTCAGGTGCGGCTGTTCTTCCATAGATACTCTCCGGCCATGATCCGTCATGATGGCTTCAGCCCGTTGAAGTCGATCTTGATCTAACGCATAATACGCGCATCGCATGAACTTCCCATTGCTGACGGATGTGCTGCGCGCTTCCCGGGAGGCACGTGGGCCACTAAAGTTGCCACGGATTTGTACGTCAATTAGGCGAAGACGCAAATGCCCAGGCAGACAATCTTTTGCGGATGGTCTCAGCAGCTACCGTTGTTGCGCTCTAGTGCGGAGAAGAGTTAATTTTCCGTGAAATTCAAAGCTTTCTTTGTTTTTTAGGCTAAATGCGATAGTGGCTGCTCCGCTTCTGTCTCTATTCTGCAGTTAACTTTTCCGATTTCTTTCTCCGCCGGGCATTTCGCAAGAAGGCGATCGTCGGCGACAATCTGGCCGCAACACACTTCAGGAGATTTATGCGTTTCAAGAGTCTTTCCCTTTGCTTGTTTCTTGTCCTGTGCGCGATCTTTTTTCCTTCACAGGTCTTCGCGCAATCGACGCAAGGCACCATTCTTGGAGTTGTGAAAGACAGTACCGGGGCATCGGTGCCGAATGCTTCGGTCAAACTGACGGGCGTGGATACGGGCGTGACGAAGTCGGACATCTCCGACTCCTCGGGTGCTTATCAGTTCTCCAATCTCAGCGCAGGTCTCTACAGCGTGGAGATTACCGCCCAGGGATTCTCCGTGCAGCGATTGGAGAATCTACGACTCACCGCACGCCAGGAGCTGCGTGCCGATTCGACGCTCACTACAGGGAACGTGAGCCAGGAGGTCTCCGTCAACGCCAGTGATGCGGGAACCATCCAGACCGATTCTCCCTCGATCGACGCGTCGCTCTCGAGTGTTGCCGTGCGCGACCTGCCTGCGAACTATCGTGCGAGTCAGAGTGGGACAAGCCCTCTTTCGATGATCCAGACGCTTCCCGGAGTGCAGGCGGATACCGCTGCACCCGGAAAAACCGCGGCCTATTCCGTGCAGGGAGGCCTTCCCTTCCAGACGGAGGTTTCGGTGGATGGCATTACGACACAGAGCGCGACGGGAGGGAACAGTCCACTCTCCAATGCCTTCCCCTCGGGCGAGTCGATCTCCGAGTTGCGCGTCGACGGTGTTCTGAACGCTGCCGAGTTTGGACAACCGGGCGAAGTTACGACGATTACGAAAAGTGGAACCAACAAGCTGCATGGTTCGCTCTTCTGGTATCACCAGGACGCTTCCTTGAACGCGAAGGATTACGGCGCGCTCTCCAAAGCTCATCTGGTGACGAACGATTATGGAGCGACTGTGGGTGGTCCGGTTGTTGTTCCGCATCTCTACAACGGCCACGACCGAACGTTCTTTTTTGGAACATATGAGGGATATCGGAGCCCGCGCACGACATCGGTTCAGTACTATGTGCCCACGGCGGCGATGAAGAATGGGGACTTCTCCCATGTAGCTGGCCTGACTTCGCTGCACAATCCGTTTACCGGCGGAAACTATGCTCTCTCTGCTGTGCCGATCAATCCTGTTGCACAGAAGTTCTTGCAGTTCTTTCCAGATCCGAACATAGGCGATACGTCCACTTATACGCCGGGTGTCTTCAACTATTCGACTAATAAAGATACCTCTCTCTTCTCCAACCAGTTCGACGTTCGCGGCGATCAATACTTTGGTCAGAAGGCGCTCGTCTTCGCACGCTTCACCTGGAAGAACTATGAGCCTCATACGCCAAATAGTCTGCTTGTGCCTTCCACTACGAACTCGGTGCAGGACCGCATCTTCCTGGTCGCTGGAAACTATAACTTCACCTCGAACCTGATCAATGAGTTTCGTTACGGGTTTACCTTCGATACTTCAGGGAATACCAATTCGCTGGATGGCAAAGCGTTCACGCAGAGCTCGGGTCTGACCGGTCTGCAGAATCTTTTTTATAACGGTCTTCCTGAGCTTGATTTCAATTACCTGACTTCCCTGAACGCGGACCGACTGAGTTCGACAACGAAGTCGCGCATGCATGTGTTTACCGACAATCTGAGCTGGGTAAAGGGTCGCCACACCATGAAGTTTGGCGTGGACATCCGACGCATCGAGGCACTTACGCCGCTCGGATTCAATGGAGCGGATAACTATGGGACCTTCAATTACTCTCCTGCAACCTTCACGGGAAGTGAGTTTGCCGACTTCCTGATTGGTACCCCCAGCACGACGTTCTACGATGTGGTGCAGTCGGACAACGATGGCAAGACGCTCCACTACCACGCGTATGCGCAGGACCAGTGGAGAGCCAGCGATAATCTCACTCTGAGCTTCGGTCTTCGTTACGAATTCCATCCGGCGTATCACGATCCCAGCGGCAATATCGGCAACTTCGATCCTTCGGTGGCAAAGTCGGGCCGCGTGGTTTTCCCAGCGGGTAAAGGCAGCCTCGTCTCCACGGATTATCTGGCGAGCTTCGACTCCTGTGGTCTCGGACAGACGACCGGCGTTCCGACGCAGAACGGAGCTCCCTGCACACCCACAGTGGACAATGTACAAGCGGGCTTGCCTGATGGACTGAGGACTGCCATCAAGACGCGTTTTGCGCCTCGCTTTGGTTTTGCGTATCGCCCGTTTGGAGGCAATCGCACGGTGATTCGCGGCGGATACGGGCTCTACAACATCACTCTCCTGGGTTCGAACTTTTACTCGCTCACCGGAACGTTGCAGGCCAACACCGTGCAATACGCCAACCTGCAAACGGCCACGGGCCCGTCTTATGTATGGCCCAGCATCTTTGCGGGGTCGGGCACCAGTTCGAGCTCTGTGGGCTACGGTCAGGCTTACTTCGGAACCGCAAACGATATCCACTGGAAGGATCCGTACTCCAACCAGTTCTCACTTTCGATCGATCGCGATCTTGGAAATAGCTATGGTCTGCGCGTCTCTTATATCGGTATGACTACGCGCCACCTTGTGTGGGCGCCGAACCTGAACGATTTGCCTTACTCCACGACAACGTCGGCGGCGAATCAGCCTCTCTCTGCTCGCCCATTTCCAAATTGGGGCACGATCAACACTCGTTCCACAGGAGCTGACTCCAACTACCAGTCCGGACAGGTGAACTTCTTCCATCATCTGAAGGACGGCTTCACCTTCGATACGACCTACACGCTGGCGAAGAACCTTTCGGATAACCAAGGGCCGAACAGCAGCAGCTTTGCCAGTGAGAGTGGAGGCTCGCGCGCCTCCTTTGCGGGCGATCCTAACGTCGACTTTGGCCAGGTCTATGGCTCGCGCAGACATCGTTGGAGCACCACGCTGGTCTATGCGCTTCCCTTTGGGCGCGGACGCCAGTTCGGCGGCAAGATGAATCGCTTCGCGGACGCAGCGGTCGGCGGATGGCAGGTCAGCGGCATCTCTCTGCTGCAGACCGGGCCGTTCCTGTCGCCCTACTTCTCGAGTGGTGAGGGCGATCCCTCCGGTACAGGGTCTGGTTTGAACAGTGCAAACAATGGAGCAGCTCTGGGTAGCCGTTCTCAACTTGTGGACCGCGTTAGAGGTGTGAGCGCCACGCCCACGTTACGCACCGCGCTCAACTGGTTCAACAAGGCTGCCTTTACCTGCCCCGGAGATCCGAACTGGGTAGCCGGTACTCCGTGCCATACTGGACGCGGGCAGGCAGGCGACCCCGCTCCGATCGGACGCTTCGGCAATGCACAGAACGGCTCTCTTGTTGGCCCCGGAACAGTCAATTTGTCTCTTGGTTTGAACAAGGTCTTCACCCTTACCGATCGCATCTCGTTGCGCGCGGAAGGAACCTTCACCAATGTTCTGAATCACACCAACCTCGGAAATCCGAATATGGATATCTCCAGCTCCGCCTTCGGCCAGATTACTGCCGCAAGCACTGCCGACTTTGGTGGCCCGCGTACCGGTCAGGTTTCCATGCGGGTGCAGTTCTAATTCGCTGTAAAGCAGAAGAAACGCTAAAGGGAGCCGGATATTTCTTCGGCTCCCTTTATCGTTAGAGAGAGACGATGAAGACTAGACGAGATTTTCTTCGCATGACGGCAACTTCTGCTGGTGCAGCCATGGTGCCTCCTGCGATCCAGCGTGCGCTGGCGATCGCACCGCGTCGCGGGACGGGCACGATTCAGGATGTGGAGCACGTTGTGATTCTCATGCAGGAGAATCGCTCCTTCGATCATTATTTTGGAACGCTGCGCGGCGTGCGCGGTTTCGGCGACCCTCGTCCTGCGCCTCTGCCGAACGGACAGAGCGTATGGCACCAGCCTGTGGCTGCGGTGAAGACGAAGCGTTATCACGCTCGCGGCCTGTCTCCGGACGCGAAATACGTGCTGCCGTTTTATCTCAACCCGAAGCGGACGACGGAGTTTCAAGCCGGAACGGACCATGGTTGGAGCAGTGGACATCTTGCGTGGAACGATGGCCGCTACGATCAGTGGGTAAACCAGAAGCAGGATGTCCTGACGATGGGATACCTCAAGCGGCAGGATGTCAGCTTTCACTATGCGCTCGCGGATGCCTTTACCCTGTGCGATGCGTACTTCTGTTCGACCCATTCGAATACCTGCCCCAATCGCATCTATCTTTGGTCGGGCACGATCGATGCGCGGAATGCGATGGGCAAAAAGCCGAATGGGCCGGGTCTGGAAGAACGAGCGAAGACGAATGGCTATACGTGGACGACGTATCCGGAGCGTCTGCAGCAGGCGGGAGTTTCGTGGAAGGTCTACCAGGGCGGCACAGGAGTACCCGGAACGCCGACGGACAATTACACGGATAACTCGCTGGAGTTCTTTGCGCAGTACCAGGTACAAGAGGGCGCTTCGCCTGCAAGTCCGCTTGTGCGCCAGGGCGTCTCAAGCCAAACGTTGCGCGATCTTCGCAGCGATGTGGAGAAGGGCACGCTACCTCAGGTTTCATGGGTCGTCGCGCCGTATAAGTACTGCGAACATCCGGAGGCTTCACCGACCGATGGCGCTTACTTTATCTCGCAGGTGATGGAGGCGCTGACGGCCGACCCTGATGTCTGGAGCAAGACGGCGTTCCTGATCAACTATGACGAGAACGATGGCTTATTCGATCACATCATTCCGCCGATGCCGCCGAAGACGAACGCAGCTGGTCAGAGCGGCATGGTCTCTGCGGATCTTCGCGAGAGTCTGCAGGATGAGTTTCTTGATCTCGATAAATATCCGCACGAGATGCATCCGCTGGTTCCGGGGGCGGACCCCGGAGGTCTGCAGCCCATTGGCCTTGGGCCGCGTGTTCCGATGCTCGTCCTCTCCCCGTGGAGCACGGGTGGTTGGGTTTGCTCGCAGGTCTTCGATCACACGTCGGTGCTGCAGTTTCTGGAGAACCGCTTTCATGTAGAGGAGCCGAACATCAGCAAGTGGCGTCGCGCGGTGTGCGGCGATCTGACGGCGGCCTTCGATTTTTCGAATGCGGGTCCGACGCGTAATGCTTCTTTTCCTGTGCCTGCGCCGATGAAGTCTTTGCATCATCCCTACCAGGTGCCGCCGCAACAGCTGATGCCGCAGCAGGAGCCGGGGACGCGTCCCGCAAGGGCTTTACCGTATCGCATTGAGACGCAGTGCCATGTTGCTTCCGGTCGCGTCACGCTTGACCTAGTGAATCGAGGCAGCGTGGGCGCGGCGTTTTATGTCTTCGACGCTAAGCGTGCGGAGGCGGAGCCACGCCGGTACACCGTTTCTTCGGGTGATACGTTGAGCGATTTCTGGGAGTTGTCTAGCGGCTTCGACCTTTTGGTGCATGGGCCGAATGGATACCTTGTCCATCAGAAGGGCACGCTCGATACCGTGCAGCCAGAAGTAACTTTGCAGCATGAGGAAGCGGGACTTTCACTCAAAATCGCGGTTCGCAATCCAAAGACGCAGGCCATCACGGTGAATTTGGCCGAGGCGTATGCGGGTTCGCATCAGACACAGGTTGTCCAGGCGCATGGAAACATAACGACGGAGATTCCGCTGAAGGCGACGGATGGATGGTTTGATGTCTCCCTTACTCTAGAAGAGGACGCGGGTTTTCTGCGGCGCTTTGCCGGGCATGTGGAGGACGGTAAGCCGAGTACGAGCGATCCTGGTGTGGGCCGAAGTTCTTAATTCTTTTTTGCCATCCCATAGCGAAGCGAAGGGATCTGCTGTCGCGGCTTTGGCGAAAGTATGGGTCGCGCAGAGCGCATAAACCGGACGTCGACGGAGATCTTTTGGATGCGCTTCGCGCATTACCCACTCATTCGCAAAGAACGCGAATGAATGGGGCACAAAGCTTTTGCACTACGGCAAGTAATACCTGAAGCTGGTGTAGACGAAGTTGTTGGTCGCCTTGGGCGCTCCACCGACTCCTGCCCAACCGTTGCGTTCCAGGTAGCTATACGCCAGACCATACTGCAGCTTTCCTTTGGGGCCGCTGTAGAAGCGGTACTGATAGCCCAGAGAGCCCTGCATGATGTCTCGTGTGGCGCCGAGGCAGGTTCCGGTTCCGGGAGCATATCCGGTGCTGCCCGTGGGAATCGCTTCCACACCGCAACCGACGTTTGAGCCTGTGATTGGGGCGTAGCCTACGAGCACGCCAGCAGCGTTGAGATACGTCGTCCGCTGCACATACTCTGTGCCCGCGTAGGCGAAGAGGTCGAGCCTGGGTGTGGGGTGGACTTCCAGCGAGAAGAGGCCCTGTGCGTTGCGCAGAGGCTCCAGCGTTCCGTTGGGATGCACGGTGATATCGGGCAGGATCGATGCACCGTATCGGCCCGTGCCGTCACCGGCTACGACATGCAGACCCACGGTTGTCTTCGATCCGATCGGGAAGCGTGCACTTGCAACCAGGCCTCCGCCCAGCTTGGTATCGTTCTGCGCATTGGTGGAGCTTGCGGCGGTGGGATAGTAGCGGTCGCGGAAGAAGCGGGCAACACCGCCGATTTCATAGTGGCCGTACTTCGGATCGAAGGAAGCCTTGACGATGACATCGGGCGCGACCTGATTGGTGTAGTTTGCAGCCGAGTTATTCAAACCGCCCGCAGCGCCTGCCGAGCCAAAGAAGAAGTTACTTGCGGCATTGCTTGCGGCGAACTGGTACTGCGAGTTCTCCACTGAGGCAGCGAGCGTAAACGACGGCGTGAAGGCTTCCTGCACGCGGAAGCTGGCCTGCCGAACGTAGGTGAAGCCCACATGGAGATTGCCGTCGAAGAAGAGCGGTACGGCTTCCTGTCCCGGGCTGGCGGCCTTCTTATCTTCCGTCAGCAGCGTCCACATCTCGCCGCCTGTAAAGGTCGCGCTACCGGCCTGCGCCTGGGCCCATGCCTGCCGGATGCGAAGGGTGTAGCTGTTTGTCTGGAGATTGTTGGAGGTGATACCGGCCGAAAGAAAGTCGCCTTCAAAATATCCACTGATGGTGCCGAAGGGGACTTTTCCGCTGGCCAGAAAGGAGAGTCGCGACTGGCGCGCCGAAGGCACCCACTCGCTGGTATGCGCTTCGCCTGCCGCAGGGAATGGCGTGGCGTTGTAGTTCGTGTAGATGTCGGCGTTCATCGCGCGCTGCCGCCAGATGCTTTCAGCGGCCAGGAAGCCTCCGGGCACAAGGGTGATGCCCTTGTAATGGATCGACGCCGGCTCATCCATGGCCTTGCGCAGTGTTTCCTGAGTCTGCTGGACCGCTTCTACCTTGGCTGTCACAACGGCATCCGTAGTGTGGATCTCTTCGACCTTCGCTTGCAGAGTATTCACCGCAGAGGTGTTCTGCTCTACAGCCGTAGTGACCGATTGCGTCTGCGCAGCGGTGGCGGCCGTCTGTTGCTGGCTGGCCTGTTGCATGGAGGCGAACTGCGCATCGCGTTGGGAAAGCTGCTGTTTCAGCAGATCGATCTGACTTTGAAAGTCATCATGCATCTGTTGCATCTGCGCCGCCAGCGAACTCAGGGTTGCGGTTTTACGTCGGGCGACTGCATGTTTCGGATGCACTGTTGCGGTTTTCTGTGCCGACATAAATGGGACAGCTCCCATCGCGACTGCGATTAACGCCGAACGAAGTAGGGTTTTCATACAAGGCCTCAAAAGGTGTTGCAGACTGCGCTCCGCTTGAACGGAGCGCAATTGGTGAAAGTTCTGCTATCGCGTCGTTGGAACGACGTCTGTAGCGGTTTTAGGTGGGCGAACGATAAAGGGAACCACTGCGGAGATGAGCATGACGACAGCCAGCACGTGCAGGCCGCTGGCAAAAGATCCGCTGGTCTGTCGCAGATGCGCGATCAGCAAAGGACCGAAGGCGCTGGCAAAGCCCCACGCTGTGAGCATCAGGCCGTAGATAGGTCCGACATAGCGAGAGCCGAAGTAATCCGCTGCGAAAGCGGGCATGGTGCCAAAGCCGCCTCCGTAGCACATCAGAACGATGAAAGCGACCGCCGTGAGCGGCGCGACGGCACCGAGACTCGGAAGGAACCAGAAGAGCGCGGCCTGCAAAAGGAACATGACGAGGAAGGTATAGCGTCGCGTCAGATAGTCCGACATCGAGGCCCAGAAGACACGTCCCAGAGCATTGCCGATGCTGACGATTCCTACCATGCCTGCAGCGACGATTGCGCTGACCTTCGTCAGCTCCTGGAACATGGGAGCTTCCTGCGAGATGATCGAGATCCCTGCCGAGGTGTTGAGAAAGAGGAGAACCCAGAGTGCCCACCACTGCCAGCTCTTCAGCGCTTCAGCCAGAGTGAAGTCACGTGCCGCCTGAGACTTCAGCGAAACCTTTGGAGTCCAGCCTTCCGGCTTCCAGTCTGCCGGTGGGTTCTGCATAAAGAAGCCCGCGCCGACACAGATCACGAGATACGCCGTGCCGAGATAGGCGAAGGTCGTCATGACGCCTATGCTCTGGATGAGGCGAGTAGCCACCGGCGCGGTGATGAGAGCGCCTGCACCAAATCCGCCAACAGCGATGCCTGTCATCAGGCCGCGCTTGTCGGGGAACCACTTCACCAGCACGGAGACGGGAATGATGTATGCGAAGCCCAGGCCGATACCACCGATGAACCCATAGGTAAGGTAGAGCCACCAGAGCCGACCGGCGGAGAGGCTGGCAAGAATTGTGCCCAGACCGTAAAGCAGACCACCCGTCATCGCGACGACGCGGGGACCACTGCGATCGTTCCAGAGGCCACCGAAGAACGCGGCAAAGCCGAGGACAAAGATCGCAATGGTAAAGGTGAGTGTGACCTCTGCAATGCTCCAGTGAAACTGGGTCGCCAGTGGCTTACGAAAGACGCTCCACGCGTACACAGCGCCTAGCGCAACCTGCAGAAGAACGCCTGCGGCCGCGATGCCCCATCGCTTCGAGTTCATCGTTTGATCCTCGGATGAATCTATTTTGTTAGATAGATATCTGATGCGGAAAGCGAACCACGTGCCGCATCAGTCCGCATAAAGTCATGGGCCATCCGAGATTGGATGGCCCATGTGAAACGGTAAGAAAATTTCCGCTATGGGGCGAAGGAGCCAGGGATCAGCCGGTCGTACCAGGGTGTGTGAAGCGGCATGCCCGGTTCGTCCGATTTTTCCACGGTGATGGTGATGTGCTTCGCGGCAGGCTGATTGCTCTTCTCTGCAACGCTGCCGATGGGCAGCAGAACATTGAGTTCGGGGAAGTATCCCGCGCAGTCGCCTTTGCTCAGACGGTAAGGGACGACGACGAAACGCTTCGCGTAGCGGGTTTGGTCATTGAAGTAGCTGGTGATGTTGATGATGTCGCCAGCCTTCAGGCCTCGGTCGCGCATGTCCTCGGTATTCATCATCAGGACGCGGCGTTCGTTATGAATGCCGCGATAGACATCGTTCCAGGCATAGACGGTCGTGTTGAACTGATCGTGGCTGCGAACGGTGGTGACGACGAGCTGCCCGGGCTTGAGATCGTGCTTCGGAAGCTCGATCACGGCAAAGTTCGCCTTGCCTGTTTTGGTGTCAGCAAAGTTTCCTTCGCGCGGCTTGTTGGGAAGATAGAAGCCAAACTTCTGGCGAACCTTCTCGTTATAGCCGTCGCAGCCGGGAATGACTTTGCCAATCAAATCGCGGATCAGATCATAGTTGTCGAGCAACGAGAGCCAGTCGACCTTCGACTTTGTGCCGAGCGTGCGCGCGGCGATGTGGCAGATCATCGCGGGCTCCGACATGAGGAGCTTCGACGCAGGCTCCAGACGCCCGTGCGACATTTCCACTACACCCATTGAGTTTTCCGTGCTCTGGAACTGATGTCCGGATTTCTGCTCGTCGAGCTCAGTACGGCCAAGCGCCGGAAGGATGAGCGCTCTCTTGCCGGTAACGAGGTGGCCGCGATTCAACTTGGTGCTGATCTGCACGGTCAGGCGCGTGTTGCGCATAGCCTCTGCTGTGTATTCCGTATCCGGGGCCGCGGAGAGAAAGTTGCCGCAGAGGCCGATGAAGACCTTCGCCTTTCCCGCATGCATGGCCTTGATGGATTCGACAACATCGAAGCCATGATGACGCGGCGGATCGAAGCCGAAGACTTTCTGCAGTTGATTGAGGAAGGGCTCACGTGGCCGTTCCCAGACACCCATGGTGCGGTCGCCCTGCACGTTGGAGTGGCCGCGTACGGGACAGACGCCCGCGCCGGGTTTGCCGATGGCGCCGCGCAGCAGGTTGATGTTGACCAGTTCCTGAATCGCCGAGACCGCGGTCTTCTGCTGCGTCAGGCCCAGGCACCATGCCGTAATGATGCGGTCGGACTTCACCAGCAGCTCGGCGACTTCACGCATCTTCTCGCGTGGAACGCCGGACTGATGCACAAGCACGTCAAAGTCCGCCAACCGAAGATCGGCGATCAACTCTTCGATTCCAGAAGTCTTTTCGCGGATGAACGTCCAGTCGAAGGCTTTGCCTGGATTCGCGTCTTCCAGAGCAAGCATCTCTTTCAGGATCCCTTTGAAGAGAGGGATGTCACCGTTGATGCGGATCTGCAGGTACAGATCGGTGAGTTTCTGCCCATTGCCGATGACGCCCTTCGGTTCCTGTGGATCTTTGAACCGCAGCAGCCCCGCTTCGACGAGGGGGTTGATCGAGATGATCGTCGCTCCCGCTTCTTTTGCTTCGGAGAGCGTCGTGAGCATGCGGGGATGGTTCGTCGCCGGGTTATGACCGATGAGGAAGATGACCTGCGCCTTCGCAAAGTCGTCGATCTTTACCGTGCCCTTGCCGATGCCGATGGATTCAGTCAAAGCCGATCCGGAGCTCTCGTGGCACATGTTGGAACAGTCCGGCATGTTGTTGGTGCCGAAGTGCCGCGCAAAGACGCCGTAGAGGAACGCCGACTCATTGCTGGCGCGACCGGAGGTGTAAAAGACTGCCTCGTCCGGGCTTTCGAGCGCGTTGAGCTCGTCCGCGATTATCTGGTACGACTCGTCCCAGGAGATCGGCGTGTAATGCTCTTCGCCTTCGCGTAGCACCATAGGTTCCGTCAGGCGTCCCTGTTGGCCGAGCCAGTATTCATCGTGGTTGGAGAGTTCGACGATGGAGTGCTTGGCGAAGAACTCCCGTCCGCACTTACGCGAGTCGGTCTCCCACGCGACGGCCTTTGCTCCATTTTCACAGAATTCAAAAAACTTTCGATGGCCATCGGTCTCCGGCCATGCGCAGCTCATGCAGTCGACGCCGTGTGAGTGGTTCAAGATCGAAAGGGAACTTGCACCTCGCAGGATCGACTTGTTCATGAATAGATGCTCGGTCGAGCGGACGACAGCGGCCACGCCAGCGGCATAGTGCTCTGGCTCGGTGAGCCACATCGGTCGCAGTTCGGCAGGAAACTGGGCCTGCACCGGATGGAACTTCCAGCTTGGTTGTTCCAGGGCTTCGCCCGCTAGTCCGTCCGAGGAGATCGGATTGTTGCGAATGCGCGCTTCGCTGTTGATGTCGTTTTTTTCGGCTTCCCAGTGAGAGGGCGTTTGAGCATCCATCTGGCCTTCGGCTTGATCCTGATGATCGGCGGGGTCCGATTGGGGGGCGGTATCGTTCCGGGGCGTAGTTGCCATTTTGACCTCCAGAGTCCGTAGAACGATTGTAGGCTTGCGATCCTTGCTGCGCATTCAATCAGAAGGAGGACGGAGATCATTGGATGCATTTTCCCTAACCTCCGCATCTCCTGAAACGTCGACATCGATCTGATTTTCCGATTGCGATGTTTTCCGTTTGCGTAGAATGAGCGAAACCTGATCCCCAATTTCCATCAATAAAGAGGCCCTCCTTTGGATCGTCGCCATTTTCTGCAAACTAGTCTGCTTGCAACCCCTTCCGCATTGGCTTTAGGACAACGAACGGAGCACCGGGCGGAGAGCTTCTCTCGCCCGCTTCCTTCTGCAATCGCCGCGCTCAAGAACCGCAAGGACGAAGCCGTGCCGATCACCCTTGCCGAGCGCGAAGCTCGTTTTGAAACCGCGCGTCGGCTGATGAATGAGGAGAAAATCGATGCCATCCTGTTGGCGGGCGGCACCTCCCTGGTGTACTTCACCGGCATGCGGCTAGGAAACAGCGAACGTATGTTCTGTTTTGTAATTCCACAGAAGGGCGACGCCTTCGTCGTCTGTCCGGCGTTCGAGAAAGACCGCATGATGGAGCGGATGAATCTTCTTCCGGGAGGAGCAACGATCCGCATTTACACCTGGCAGGAGCATGAAAGTCCTTACGCGCTTGTGCGCAAAGGGCTTGCCGACGGAGGTGTGGACTCGGGCACGCTCGGTATCGAAGAAAAGACGCCGTTTGTTTACGCCAACGAGATCGCCAAGGCGTGCGGCAATCTGCACGTGGTGGACGCTACGCCGGTGATCGCTGGTTGCCGCATGATCAAAAGTCCCGCAGAGTTAGCGCTAATGAAGCTGGCGTGCTCCGTAACGCTGCAAGTCTACGAAGCGGTATGGAAGTCCGCGCATCCGGGCCTGACCACGGCACAGTTTAGCGAGCTGTGCGACGCAGCGTATCGGCACGTCGGTTTTCCCGGAGACACGAGCTGCCAGACGGGAATCTACAGTGCATTGCCGCATGGATCGGTCACGCCGCAGGTGATCAAAGAAAACGACATCGTGCTGATCGACGACGGCTGCATGGTGGAAGGGTATGTATCCGATCTGTCGCGCACCTTCGTGTACGGCAAACCGACCGACAGGATGTTGCGCGTCTTCGACGTAGTGCATCAGGCGCAGGCGGCGGCACTGGCTGCGGCGAAGCCGGGCGTGGAGTGCCAGGCGGTGGATGCTGCGGCACGCAAGGTCATTACCGACGCAGGATTTGGTCCGGACTACAAGACGTTCACGCACAGAGTCGGTCACGGCATTGGGATGGACGGGCATGAGTGGACCTACCTGGTACGGGGAAACACGACGAAGCTGCGACAGGGGATGACCTTCTCGGATGAGCCCGGTATTTATCTCAAGGGCGAGTTCGGTGTTCGGCTGGAAGACGATATGGCCATCACCGAGCACGGTGCAGAGATGATGACGCCGACCAGCGCTTCGCTGACACAGCCTTTTAGCAGCTAATACAAGCATTTTTTTGATTTCAGGAGAGTTACAAAGACGGCGACTTTGTAAATAAAAATGCGAAAGTCGCCGTTTTTTCTTGCGTTAGCGCGTACGTAGTTCTATCGTGGGACAAATCACCTCATCTAAATCGAGCGCGGTCTTGAAGGCTAAGACTGTGTAGGGGGGCCTTGCGGCTCGCCGACGAACACGTGCATCTTTTCTCACCCGTTGGGATGTAACTGAAGCGAAACCTTCGCTCAGCAGAAAAGTATAGGAGAGCTCTAAAACATGAAGTTATTTCCGAGGCAAGTGAAGTTTGTTCTGATGCTGTTCGTTCTTGCGCTGACGCAAGCGATCACAGCACAGACGTTCCGCGGTGGTATCGCGGGAACAGTGCAGGACAGCAGCGGCGCAGTGGTCCCCAACGCCAAGATTTCTTTGACTGGTACCGACACCGGCTATAAGCGCGAACTGGAGTCCACAAGCTCCGGCGACTACACCTTCCCGGATCTTCCTCTCGGAAACTATTCGATTGAGGTTTCATCCGCAGGCTTTGCGTCTACGAAGATCGATAAGATCGCGGTTCGTCCAGGTCAGGTCTATTCGCTGGAAATCAAGCTCAGCGTTTCTACCTCGTCAGAACTGATCGAGGTCAATGCAGCAGCGGTCTCTCTGGATACCGTTTCTTCGACGAACAACGCTGTCGTCAATGAGAAGGCTGTAGAAAACATGCCTCTCAACGGTCGTGACTTTACGCAGCTCATCAAGATTGTTCCCGGATATAACGGAGCAGGTTCGCTCAACGGTACGCGTACGAACCAGAACAACTATCAGATCGATGGTGCGGACAATAACGATATCTGGCAAAACGCTTCAGCAGCCAACCAGGGAGGCGTAGGCTCCATCGCTGGTGTCACGATTCCCATCGATGCAATCGATCAGTTCACTGTTCAAACGCAGGCCAACGCGGAATCCGGACGCAACGGCGGTGGTCTCATCTCGCTCGCTATCAAATCCGGTACGAACCGCATTCACGGAACGGCATATTACTTCAACCGTAACGAGTTCTTCGCGGCGCGCAGTCCATTCCTCAAGGACACGGACCGCAAGCCAGCCCTCCGCAATCAGCAGTTCGGCGGTTCGCTTGGCGGCCCCATCATTCACGACAAGCTCTTCTACTTCGTAAACTATGAGCGTCAGAAGTACACGATTGCGAACTCCGCTTCCGCTACCGAACCAACCACCGCATACGTGGCTCAGGCGACTGCGCTTCTCGCGGCTCACGGAATCTCTGTCAACCCGCTCTCGCTCAGCGTGATCACGCTGTGGCCGCAGGGCAACAAGAACTCCGGACCCGCAGCCAACGGTAACTTCCTGGACACCACACCCCAGCATGGTTACAGCGATAACTCCATCGGCAAGATCGATTGGACAATCACCCCGCGCCAGCAGCTTTCGGCACGCGCCTTCATCGGTACCGGCCGTCAGTTCGCCACCTCCAGCAGCACTGGTCCATTTATCTCTGACTATTATCAAGTCGCTCCTGACATCACCCAGAACTTCACGGTAGTCCACAACTGGGCAGTTACGAACCATATCTCGAACCAGCTCCTCGCGGGCGTGGGCGTCTTCAATCAGACCTTCAACGACCAGAACCACAGCCAGAACATTCCGGCGCTCGGCCTTAACACCGGAGTCACCACACCGTCGCTCTTCGGCGCTCCCACCATCACGATTAGTTCTTCGACGGATTTTGATCAGGTTGGTCCAACTCAGCCCCTCGGACGTAAGGACTACACCGGTCACCTGACCGACACCATGACGTGGCTCAAGGGTAAGCACCAGTTCCGCTTTGGTGGTGAATTCCGTCGCAACTACATGGACCTGCAGTATCAGCGTAACGTTCGTGGAACCTTCACCTTTACTGGCAACGCTTCGGCCAGCGTTGCACTGCCTGCCGGAGCGACTTCTTACGCTGCCGATACTGCGCCAACACAGGCCGTCAAGGGACTTGCTGACTTCCTGGCTGGTTATGTGGGTTCATCGTCCTTCACGCAGGGTACGCTGCGCCGCGGTATCTATAACAAGGCGTTCGATATCTTCGCTCAGGACACCTACACCGTTCTTCCGTCGCTCACCTTGAACTACGGTGTCCGTTACACCTACAACGGACCCTTCACCTCCAACGGCGTGATCTCGGGCTTCCGCCCCGGAGCAACGAACGCAGACGCCTATGGTCTGGAGATTGTCGGTCAGGGCCTCGACTCCGTGTACAACTCCAACAAGACCAACTTTGCTCCGCGCTTTGGCTTCTCTTATCAGCCAGCGCAGAAGATGGTCATCCGCGGTACGTACGGTATCTACTTCGACGTTCCCAACTGGAACGGCTTCTTCGATAACCGTCCAGGCAATGGCGGCGCATCCGGTGTGCAGGCCAATCCAACCGGCGCGACCCCTGTACTCAACCTGAGCCGCAACTTATACCAGTGGCAGACGGGTGTGAACCCATTTGTCGGTGCCTCCATTCCTGCCGCCCTCGGTCTTTCCACTGTCGACCCTAACTTCAAAACGGCGTATGTGCAGAACTTCAACCTGAATACGCAATATCAGATCAGCCGCAACACGATGTTGCAGATCAGCTACGTCGGCTCGCTGGGCCGTCGTCTGTTCCGCCTTCGTGACATCAACCAGGCACGCCCCGGAATCGGTGCGACAACTGCTGCACTCCAGCCACGTCGCCCCTTCTACACGGACACCCGTCTGGCGAACCGTACGACCATCGCAGCCATTAACCAGATGGAAAGCAAGGCTGCATCGAACTACCACTCGATCCAGGCGATGCTGCGTACCAGCAATTACCACGGTCTGACCGCGCAGGGTTCTTACACGCTCGGTCATGCCTTCGACAACGTATCGGGTACCCGCGGATTCGCTCCTCAGGATTCGACCAACATCGATGGAGAGTATGGCAGCGCCGACTTCGACGTGCGCCAGACGTTCAATGGTTACATCGTCTACGAAGTGCCAAAGTTTACCGATCACGCAACGTACCTTACACGTGGCTGGCAGGGCAATGCCTTCATCACCGCTTACACGGGTACGCCCTTTTCGGCAAAGCTGGGTAGCACGGACAACAGTGGCACTGGCGAACTCCAGGACCGCCTGAACCAGATCGGAGATCCAAAGGCAGGCCTGAACCGTCAATTGGTCCGTCCGGCGGGTGCAACTCCCTACGTCCAGTGGTACACGGGCGCGGCTTTCCAGACGGCGCCTGCGGGCACCTTCGGAACAACCGCACGTAACGCCTACCGTGGACCTGGATTTGCCACAGTCGATGCGGCTGTTGTGAAAAACACCTACATCCACGAAGGCATCAACCTCCAGTTGCGGGCTGAGATGTTCAACATCTTCAACCGCCTGAATCTGGCGAACCCCAGCCTTTCGGGCTCGCCAACGGGCAGTTCTTTCGGTCGCAGCACAAACACTCGTTCCAACAGCGGCGCCCCCGGCATCGGACCGGGTGAGCCGTTCAATGTGCAGCTCGCGGGCAAGATCATTTTCTAACTTGCACCCAACAGACGAACCAACACAGGCTGAGAACGAATTCGTTCTCAGCCTGTGTTGTGTCTGATAGCTTTTCCAATCGAATAAAGCGAACAGGAGATTGTAATGAAGCGTTTTGCAGTGATTTTGACGGGTGCGGCCTTATTGGCCCCGCCGCCGACGTTTGCGCAGATGGGTGCTCCTGGGCAGCGTCCCACAGGGATGCCGGCAGTGGCTGGACCTTTGGCAGCAAAGTATAAGACGGACGCAGACAAAATTCTGACTGCGGCGATGGAGGACAACGAAGGCTATGCCGATTTGGCGTACCTCTGCGATCACATCGGAAAGCGCATCAGTGGGAGTCCGCAGCTGAACACCGCCATAGAGTGGGGCGCGGACCTGATGAAGAAGGCTGGCCTGCAGAACGTGCAGATTCAGCCGGTGATGGTGCCGCACTGGGTGCGTGGTGGCGAGTCTGCCGCTCTGGTCGGGCCGGTGAAGAAGCCTCTCCACATGCTGGGCCTGGGCATGAGCGTGGGCACATCGAAGGAAGGCACCACGGCGGACGTCGTCTTTGTGCATGACTTCGCGGAGTTGGATGCGCTGCCCGACGCGCAGGTCAAGGGAAAGATCGTCGTCTTCAATCCGGGATGGAAGGGCTACGGCGTTGGTTCGATGTACCGAACGGGCGGAGCGTCGCACGCTGCGGCAAAAGGCGCTGCCGCAATGCTGGTGCGTTCTGCCACCGGGCTGGCGATGAAGACGCCGCACACCGGAACGCTGCGCTATGACGAGAAGCAGACCAAAATTCCGGCTGCTGCGATCTCGGTCGAAGACGCGTTGATGATCGAACGCCTGAGCAAGGAAGGTCCCGTCAAAGTGCATCTGCAGATGGATGCGCATATGGAAGAGGACGTGAAGGCAGGGAACGTCATGGGCGAGATCGTCGGCAGCGAGCATCCGGAACAGGTGGTCGTTCTTGGTGGTCACATCGACTCGTGGGACGTCGGCCAGGGCGCACAGGACGACGGCTCCGGCATCATGGCAACGTTCGAAGCGGTCTCTCTCATCCACAAGCTGGGACTGAAGCCGAAGCGTACGATCCGCATCGTCTTCTGGGTGAATGAAGAGAATGGCGGAGCCGGTGGACGCGCGTATCGCCAGCTCATTGGTGACAAGATCGGCGACCAGGTGGCCGCGATCGAGATGGATGGTGGTGCGGAGAAGCCACTGGGTATCGGCTATGGCGGATTCGGTGGCGGACGTCGTCCGACTCCTCCCGTTCCTGGTGCAGTTGCTGCGCCAGTGGCAGAACCACGCGGCATGGACGAGAGCACGCTCTCTCCAGCGGAGAAGCAATCCTTCGTTTACATGAAGGACATCGCTTCCTTACTTGAATCGATCGGCGCGAACACGGTTTCGCCCGGCGGCGGCGGTTCGGACATTGGACCCATTACTACAGACGGCGTTCCGGCCCTGAGTCCCGCAACGGTGGGTGACCACTACTTCGACTGGCACCACACCGAGGCCGATACGCTGGATAAGGTGGACGTCGATTCCTTCAAACGGAACACGGCGATGCTGTCTGTCGTGGCGTATGTGCTTGCGGATATGGACGGCCGTCTCGCTGGACAGAAATCTGTAGCGCGCGAGTAATTCAACTCTTACGAGTCCTTAAACAGTGATGCCCTCGCTTCCGGGAGGGCATCTGTTTAAGTGTGAAGTCCTTAGAACTCGAACCGAACCGAACCGCGAGCGTAGAAGGCGCGCTGGAAGGAGAGAGGCTTCAAGTAATCGACGTTCGGCGTGGTGGAGTTGAGTTCTGAATCCTGATCGACCTGTGTGAGCGACCGGGAGTTGAGGACGTTGAACATATCCCAAGAGAGCTTTACCTTTGCACCTTCGCGAACCGGAATGGAGTAGTCGGTGTGAAGGTCGAGCTGCATGTTGGAAGCAGTGCGACCGAGGCTTCCACGTCCGTTGCCTAGAGGAATTTCGCCCTCGTTGTCATAGACGGGGTGAGCGCCGAGGTTTGTAAGGGGAGCGCCAGCCTGGCCACGGAATCCGATGCCCTGTGTGAGGTTCTTGAGGAAGCCGCTCGGTACGACATAGGAGCCGTATAGGTTCGCGACGTGACGTCGGTCGGTGTTGAGAAAGCCAGACTTGAACTGGTTACCCAACAGGCCGAGCACACCTTGAGTGAAGTCGAAGAGTGAGCTCACACCGGGGTCGGACTGACCGTTATCGTTGCGGAAGAGACCTTCATAGTTTCCGTAGAGCTTCGCGTAACGATAGTTCACGCGCATCAGGAAGTTGTGGCTGAAGTTCTTATTCGCTTCGATTTCCAATGCCTGGTAGTGACGACGAGCTGCTGCAAATCCATCCGCTTTGCCGTCTGGAGTTGGGAGGCCAGCAACGTCAGGGTTTTGGCCGCAGGCGCCGCCGAGGGCATCACCGGCCGCGTTGTGCTGAATGCCGTAGTCGAGTACACAATTTGCCGGTGGAGTGGTGGTGTAAGCCTCCTCCTGTTCGTTGACGAAATAGTCTGCGGAGGGGCTTGGATTACCAATCAAGAAGTTTTGAAAGGGGCCAATGTTTGGATCAGCACCAAGGGCACCTTCCGGCGAAACGCCGGAGAGATCTTCAAGAATTCTCAGAAGACGGCGATCGGTGTACCGTGCACTCACGACAAACCCTAAGCCGACCTGACGTTCGATTCCGGCAACGAACTCTTCTTCATAGTTCAGCTTGGTGCCCGAGGCAATGAGTTCGGGTGCCGAACCGCTGATGGAGAGACCTCTACCGGCGCCTGCGGCTACCCCGTTGTCATCGACGCCTGCCGCCGTATTTCCGCTCAGCAGATGGGCTGCATCAAGAACCGGAATGACCGTTCCCAGGGAACTGAGAACTACCTGATGATTTGCGTCCGAAAGGGGCGCGTAGTTAGCGCGGTAGACATCCTGCTCCTGGTTGAGTTCGCGAACGGCGGCGTCTGCTGGAAGCATTTGCGTGTAGCGAGCGTAGTTGAAGAAGACCTTGCCTTTGCGATCTCCGAAGGGATCGATATTGATGCCTACACGCGGAGACCAATTGTCATTGAAGACATACTGCTGAACTACACCGTTGAGCTGCTCCTCTTCCCAGCGGAGACCTGCGTTGACGCTGATGTGCTTGTTGATGACCCAGTCATCGTTCGCATAGAGCTGGTGATATCCAACGCTGGTGAACGCCTGGGGAGTGCTAAAGATGCCACGATTCTGCGAGAGGTAAACCTGCGCTAGACCATAGCCCGGGATGTTCATCTGGGGGCATAGAGTCAGAGGGCAGTTCGGGTCTGGACTGTCTTTGGTGTAATTAAGCGCAATCAACTTGAAGCCCGCGCTCGTCTGCGTCCCCGCGATTGCAGCAGGAGTTGCGGCCCCAGCGCTATTTGTGGTGGGGAAAGCGTAGGTCCCACCGGTATAACCCTTGAACAGGTCATAGATGGCACGGTCAAATTCGTACCCAATGGAGAGGGTATGGGTGCCAAAGAAGCTGACCGTTTTTTCTGTTTCCGCGGTGAAGCTGTAGGCGTGAGTATCAGGATTCTGATAGTAACCGAGACCTGCCGCATTGAACTGAGCGCCAGCGAGCCCAAGATTAGGCTGTGTCGTATCGGTGATGTTGTAAAGATTCTGAAATCCAGACTCGGTAAAGTGGGTCTGCTTCGCGGTGCCTGCAATATTGAGGACCCAAGTCGGTGTGATCGCCGCATTCATATGGAAAACCTCGTTACGCGATCCGAAGTTCCAGCGGCTGAACGACGACGAGTTAGCCTGGTTGAAGTTGGGATAAAGGGGGAAGGTATCCTGGTTGGCGTATCCGTATCCATAGTTGCTGCTGGAGGGATCGCCGAAGGCAGACGCGTCGAAGGTCAGTGTCTCAAACGGCTTGTAGGTGATCTTGCCAGCCCAACTGTAGGCCGTAATGGAGTTGGTGAACGCACCCTGCGCTGCGAGACCGGAACCTGCGGGCGCGATATATTGCACCTGGTTGAGCGAAGGATTGAAGGCACCGAAGAAGAAGAGCTTGTCACGCATACCGTGGAATGGAATGTAGCCGCCCAATTCAATGGCTGCGTCATACTGGGGTACGCCAAAGATGCGTCCATGGGTGTTCACGCGATTGAAGAAGTCATCTGCGTAGCGCTGGGTTGAGCTGAACTGTGCGGGAGCAAAGTAGGCTGAGACCGCTCCATGGAAATGAGTTCCGCCCGTTTTCGTCACGATCAGTGCAATACCGCCGTCCGCGCGACCATACTTCGGCTCCAAAGCGCCGGTCTTTACCTGAACGCCCTGAATGAAGGACAAGTTGATGCCTGTTCCGAGAGAGCCGTAGGTCGGGCTGAAGACGCCGAGACCACCGTAACCGACGTCGGTCAGATTCACGCCGTCGATGATGTACTGATTCTCCAGGCCAGTTGCGCCACCGATGGAGGGATTCGCATTTCCGGTACCACCGCCGTTAACTGCACCAGGAGCCGTATAGAACAGGCTTCCAACATTGCGCGCCACGGGAACCTGCTCATAGAAGGTGTAATCCAGGTTGCTGCCGATAGCCGTCGAAACGGTATTTACTTCAACGCTGTTCGCCTTGACTTCAATAACGTCCGAAACCTGGCCGATCTGTATGGAAAGATCAAAGCTCGACAGGCGTCCGATTACGACGTTGACGTTCTTTGCCTCAGTCGCGCTGAAGCCTTCTTTCTTGGCTGTTACAGAGTAGAGACCAGGCGTAAGGCCACCGATTGTGTAGCGTCCCGTGGCATCGGTCGTCACTTCTTTTTGATCGGTCGCACCCTTCAAGGTCACCTTTGCTCCCGGGACGGCAGCACCACTGCCATCCGTGATGACGCCCGACAGTCCGCCACGTGTTGCGGAAGTCTCCTGGGCGTAAAGCAGAGGACCAACCCTTGTTCCCGTCGAGAACAAAAGTGCAGATACAAAAATCCCTTTGATCAATAGCTTCACAAGCATCTCCAAAATTTAGCGGTAGGATTCAGGGCGTATGGGCTTTTGCCCTATACGGCCGTATCTCATTTGGTATACGCACGACGTATGCCAAATGAAATTCTCTTTAGAATCATGAAAGTACTTTGAAGTTGAGAAAGCTCAATATTCCAGATTCTGGAGATTACAGGTTCGTAAATGCGGTTTCGCGGAGCGCTCGTCGAAGGAACGACATGGGATTAGAATGACGCGTACACTATGAATTTCCGCTCAATGTATTCAGGCAGTTCTATTTTGGGAATAAAGGCATTCGGATCTATTACAGTTCGAGTTACATGTCTCTTATTGGCGCTAGTTATCGCGCAGTCGAGTATGTTAGCCAAAGATCCACATCTGCCGGAGATCTATGCTCATTGGCTGAACCAGGAAGTGAACTACCTAATCACTTCGGAAGAAAGAACTGAGTTTCTTCATCTCACTTCGGACACGGCGCGCGAGCAGTTCATCGAGACATTCTGGAAGATCAGAAATCCTTCTCCTGCGGCCCCTACCAATGTCTTCAAGGACGAACATTATCAGCGATTGGCCTATGCAAATCAGCACTTCGGCACGCTCTCTCTGAACGATGGAGCAAGCACGGCTCGGGGAATGGTCTACATCACACTCGGTGAACCAGCGCAAATCCAGTCTTATCCGGAATCGAAGCACCTGCGGCCAATCCAGATGTGGTTTTACCAGAACACCAGCGGGGCAATTCCCGTCCACTTCTATGTGCTCTTTTACAAACCCAGTCCGATTGAAGATTACAAGCTCTACTCACCTACCGGCGATAGGCCACAAAAGCTGATCAATGGTACGGACGCCGTCAATAACGATCCCGTTGCGATCAAGATCATTAACGACGACTTGGGAGTCGAGATGGCCCATGTCGCCCTGTCTCTTATTCCTGGTGAACCTGTCGATCTCAAATCGCCTTCGCCCTCGATGCAATCCGATATCTTACTCAGTAACATCCGAAATTACTGGAATCTTCCTCTCAATAAAGAACGTATTCGCGAGAGACGAGGAGCCTCCGAGCAGGTCTCCCATCGCATTATTCTTGGGGAAGAGTTTTTCGATCTTACTGCGGTCGTAGAGCGGAGTTCTACGAAGCAGCTGCGCGTCAATTACCTTCTTCGCTTCCGTGAACCCCGCGACCTGGGATTGGCGCAGCAGGCGGATGGGCGTTTCTTTTATAACTTCGTTCTCGAAGCGAAATTAACATCTGCCTCGGGTAAGGAAGTCTATCGTCAGACAGAAAAGCTCTCCGACTATCTCAGCCAGAAACAGTTTGAAGAGATCAAGAGCAAAATTTTCGGTGTTGAAGGAAGTCTGCCTATCGCTCCAGGTCACTATGATCTGCATCTTGCACTTACGAATCAGATCAGCCATCAAACCTTCCAGCAAACGAAGACCCTTCTTGTGCCCGCGTACGATCATCCACTGGCGATCAGTTCGGTATTCTTCGCGGCGAAGGAAGTGCCGGGCAAAGATTACGCGGGTAATCTGCCCTTCAGTTATTCCGGCTTGAAGCTGGCGCCCGTCGGTTCCGACAACACCACCATCGCGCAGGGAGACCCCTTACGCATGATCTTCCAACTATGGGAGGCTGCGGGAACGCCAACGGAGCTCCGTGGGAAGACGCTTGAGATCAGTTATGTGATTGGACAGCTGGGCTCTCAGGAAAAGCAGGAAGAGCAGCAGACGGTGGACCGCGGCGATTTCGATGCAGCGGGCAATCTACTCATCGGCAGAGACTTTCGCACGGACATCCTTCGCCCTGCAAGCTACCGGTTGATTATCAAGGTAGAAAATCCTGAAGACCACGGTACGGTCTATCAATCTCTGAGCTTCCGTGTAGCCCCTGCATCCCCGGCACCGCCAGCACTTTGGACTTTGCTGGTTCCGGCAGGTACAGGCGAAGTAGTCGCAGAAAAAACCTCTTCCAAATAGCGATAAACAGGCAATCTAGCGGCTGAGGCTTGTACCAATGTTTTTTAAGTAACGAAGATACGCGGAGAGCTTTTCCGGAACCGTACGGTAATAGACGTTCAGTCCCTCCTTGCGAGAAGAGACCAGACCAAGTTCCGTCAACACTTTCAAATGGTGGGACAAAGTCGCGTTGGAGATGGCGTTCTTGGCGTGCATGTCGCTGCAGCAGAGTTCTTCGTGTTCTGCAATCTGCGTATAAACGGCGAGCCGGTTCGGATCTCCGAGTGCCTTCCCGATCTGCGCGACTTCGTCGTCCTTGATACTTGCCATATGGAATGAGACGCATTAGAGCGGATTAAGGGCACTAAAAAGACGCCTATAAAAAATAACCCCTAAGAGTTGAATCCAACTATTTCGACGTTCATCTAAATAGTTCGCAGGCTGGATCCGCTGCGCGACTGGAGAACTCGAGATGTGGATTGTCCGCCTTGCTTTGAATCGTCCTTACACTTTCATTGTAGCGGCGATCCTGATTCTTGTTCTTGGTTTCTCTTCCATCGCGACGACGCCGACGGACATCTTCCCTAACATCGACATCCCTGTGGTGACGATCATCTGGTCCTACTCGGGTCTGCCTGCGAAAGAGATGGAGCAGCGCGTCACCACCTTCAGTGAGTTCGTCATGGCGGTGGTGAATGACGTGAAGGCGATTGATTCCCAGACAACCAGCGGCGCAAGTGTCATTAAAATTTCGTTCCAGCCGCAGGTCCATATCGATGCGGCCATGTCGCAGGTGGGGGCGGCGGTAAACTCCATCCGCTTCCGCATGCCGCCTGGTGTAAATCCCCCGTGGATTTTGCGGTTTAGCGCCTCGACCGTCCCCATTATTCAGCTTGCTCTTTCGAGCGATACGCTCTCCGAATCTGAGATCTACGACTACGGTCTCTTCCGTATCCGTCAGCAGTTGACAACGGTGCCCGGCACGCTGCTGCCCACGCCTTACGGCGGAGTCGCGCGGCAGATCATGGTGGACCTCGACCAGAATGCGCTTCTCGCAAAAGGGCTAACGCCGATCGATGTTACGGCGGCCATCAATGCGCAGAACGTGACGCTCCCTTCAGGCACAGCCAAAGTCGACGCGCGCGAATATACGGTCAGTACGAACTCTAGCCCCGTCGATGCGCTCTCGCTGAACGATGTGCCGATCAAGACGGTTAACGGATCGCTCGTTTATATGCGTGATGTGGCCCACGTGAGGGACGGCTGGTCGGTGCAGCAGAACGTCGCCAGGGCGAACGGCAAACCGGCAGCGCTTCTCGCCATCATGAAGACCGGCTCGGTGTCGACGCTCGACATCGTCAACCAGATCAAGAACGATGTTCTTCCTGCTTCGCGTGCAGCGGCTCCCAAGGGATTGAAGATCACGGAGCTCTTCGATCAATCCATCTTCGTAAAAGCATCCATTGTCGGCGTACTTCGCGAAGGTGTAATCGCCGCGAGTCTTACGGCGTTGATGATCCTGCTCTTCCTCGGTAGCTGGAGAAGCACGCTCATTATCGCCATCTCCATTCCGCTTTCGATTCTTAGTTCCATCATCGTCCTGAGTGCGATGGGCGAGACGATGAATACCATGACGCTCGGCGGCCTTGCCCTGGCCATTGGTATCCTGGTGGACGACGCGACGGTCACCATCGAAAATATCCACCGCCATATGGACGACCAGCCCCTGCGGGAAGCGGTGCTGATTGGCGCTTCTGAGATTGCAACGCCAACGCTCGTCTCTACACTGACGATCTGCATTGTCTTCGTCTCGGTGGTCTTCCTGACCGGTCCTGCAAAGTTTCTCTTCACGCCCATGGCGCTCGCAGTCGTCTTCGCTATGCTCGCCTCGTATGTGCTTTCGAGAACGCTTGTTCCGGTACTCGTGAACTTCTTTCTCGGCGCCGAGCAGAAGCATGGCATCCACGAAGAAGAGCAGGCTAAGTCAACGTCCTTCTTTGGCCGCATCAACGACCGCTTCAATGAAGGCTATGCCCGGGTGCAGGGCGTCTATACGCGCTCGCTGGAAAAGGTTTTGAATCACCCAAAGCCAGCGCTCATTGCGTCGATTGCGATCATGTCTACCGCGTTCCTTCTATTGCCTTTCATCGGTAGGGACTTCTTTCCCTCGGTGGACGCAGGGCAGATCAAGCTGCACATTCGGGCTCGTCCTGGAACCCGCATTGAGGCCACGAAAGTCCTCTTCAGCCAGGTTGAAGACCAGATTCGCAAGATGATCCCGGCGAATGAAACCGATCTGATTATGGACAACATCGGTCTGACGCCCGAGACCTTCAACTATGCCTTCGGCGACGGCGCAACCATCAGCAGCGCCGATGGAGAGGTGCTCATCGCCCTCAATGCAAAACATCACGGCTCCACGGAAAAATATATGAAAGAGCTGCGGTCGCAACTGCAAAAGCAGTTCCCCGATCTCACCTTCTTCTTCCAGCCCGCCGACATGGTGACGCAGATTTTGAACTTTGGACTGCCTGCGCCGATCGATGTGCAGGTGCAGGGTTACGATCCTGCAAACTACAACATCGCACGGCATCTTCGCGAGCGCCTCGCTTCAGTTCCTGGTGCGGTGGATGTGCATATGCATCAGGTCGTCGATGCACCGGATCTTCATCTCGACGTTGATCGCGTGCGTGCCGCACAGTTCGGTCTGACGCAGCAGGACGTGGCGAACAGCATGTATATCTCGCTGGCCTCCAGCGCTGCGGTGCAACCGAACTTCTGGCTGGACCCCAAGATGGGCATTACGTATACCGTGGCCGCACAGACGCCGCAGTACAACATCGACTCTATCAACGCGCTGCAGAACACGCCGATCCCGATTCCTACAATGCGTAACCGCACGGAGGTGCTGGGCAACATGGCAACGCTGACGCCTGCCATTCTGCCCGTCGTCATCAACCACCATAACGGTGCGCCCGTCTTCGACATCTTCGCGAATACGCAGGACAGCGATCTCGGTTCCATCGCTTCGAAGGTAAACAAGATCGTGAAGGAAGAGAGTGCGCATCTACCACCGGGTACGAAGATCGTTGTACGCGGACAGGTGGAGAGCATGAACGAAGCCTTCAATCGTCTGGGCCTCGGTCTTACCTTCGCCGCGCTGCTGGTCTACCTGTTGATGGTGGTGAATTATCAGAGCTGGCTCGATCCCTTCATCATCATCTGCGCTCTGCCAGGAGCCTTCTGCGGTATCGTCTGGGCGCTCTTCCTCACGCAGACCACCTTCAACGTCCCGAGCTTGATGGGAGCCATCATGTCGATCGGTGTGGCTACGGCCAACTCGATTCTCCTGGTGACCTTCGCCAACGAGCTTCGGGAAAAGGGAGTCGCGCCTCTTGAAGCGGCCCTGACCGCAGGCTTCACGCGGTTGCGCCCCATCATCATGACGGCTTTCGCCATGATCATTGGCATGTTGCCGATGGCGCTCGGTATAGGAGAAGGCGGCGAGCAGAATGCACCTCTGGCACGGGCCGTGATCGGCGGTCTCGGTGTCGCCACTTTCGCCACGCTCTTCTTTGTTCCTCTGATGTTCACTTTGATCCACGGAAGAAACGCCAACACGCCACAGGAGGCAGTATGACGCAGCAGACACAAATCGTTCCGACCGAAGAGACCACTGCACGGTCCTCCAGCGTAGTTCTGCGAGTGGGTGTGACCGTGGCGATTCTTCTCGTGCTGGTTGCCATCGGAGTTGTGCCACGCCTCTCGCGACAGCGCGACGCCCTTGCTGCTTCACGTGAGGCACCGGCCACGCATCCGGTGGTCACGCTCATTCACCCAAAGCAGGGCGAGCCAACCTCTGTGCTGCAATTGCCCGGAAACATTGAACCGCTTTACAGTGCCAATCTGTATGCACGTGTGGACGGTTACCTTGCCAGTCGTAGTGTGGACATCGGCACCAAGGTGAAAGCAGGCCAGGTCCTGGCGGTGATCTCTTCTCCGGAAGTCGATCAGCAGCTTTTGCAGGCCAAGGCCGCTCTAGCGCAGTCGCAAGCTTCGCTTGAGCAAGCGAAGGCCGCGCTCGAACAGGCGAGGGCCAACGCTGAACTTACACGCCTGACCAAGGAGCGCGATCTTCCGTTGGGAGAGCAGCATGCCATCTCGCAACAGATTGTAGACAGCGCAGTGCAATCGCACAACGCGCGGTTGGCGGATGTCTCCGCCGCTTCTGCCAACATCACGGCAGCGGAAGCGAACGTGACGGCCAATCGTGCGAACGTCTCGCGTATCCAGCAGACACAAAGCTTCGAGCGGATCGTCGCTCCCTTCGACGGCGTCATTACGCAGCGCAATGTGGAACGTGGCGATCTTGTGAGCATTGGCACGCCGGCTGCGGGCAAACCGCTCTTTAGCATTGCGCAGAGCGGAACGTTGCGCATTCAGGTCGATGTCCCTCAGTCTGAGGCGGTTGCGATCAAAGACGGGCAGACCGCTGCAGTCGATGTGAAAGAGCGTCTTGGACGCGCCTACACAGGCACTGTGATTCGCAATGCGGGAGCTCTCAACAACGCCGCACGCACCATGCTCACCGAAGTGCAGTTGGACAACAAGGACGGTTCGCTGCTACCGGGCATGTATGCGCAGGTCAGGTTCACCCTGCCGCAGCAACGCAACTCTCTAATCATTCCTACAAGCGCCCTTGTAGTGAACCAAGGCGGAATGCATGTGGTCACGATGGATGCAGGGCAAACGATCCACTTTGTGCCCGTCACCATCGGCAAGGATATGGGCAAGGAAATCGAGATTCTGAATGGGCTGCAAGGCTCGGAGTCGCTGGTGGCAAGCCCTGGCGATCTCCTGAATGAGGGCGAACATGTCGAAGTACGCTGATTTCAAACCGACTCAAAGTAAATCGATGGATGAGACGAGATCACGCAAGGTGGTCAGGTATGTCCTGCAGACCGCACTCGCGGGTCTGTTGACGTTGATGATCGTCGGTTGCCGCGTGGGACCAAACTATGCGAGACCTATGGGCACCACGCCGCAAAGCTATCGTGGCGCATTGGCTCCTGAGATTGCACCGGCAACACAGGCCGGTGCGTCGCTCGGCGACCGTCAATGGGCCGCGGTCTTTCAGGATCCGGTCCTGCAGCGGCTAGTCGCGGAGGCCTTGCAGAACAACCTGGACCTTCGCGTTGCCGCGCAGCGAGTGCTGGAAGCACAGGCACAGGTGGGTATCACTCGGTCGCAGCAGATGCCGACGATCAACGGCGGAGGCAGTTACTCCGCTCTGCAGATCCCCAGCTCGCTCGCGGGCAATAAGTCCGACGGTACTCCCGCAAACTCCTTTTTTAGCGGCGGAGGCTTCAGCGCATCGGCGGCGTGGAACCTGGATTTCTGGGGCATGTATCGCCGCCAGACGGAGGCCGCCCGTGCGGAACTTCTCGCCAGCGCATGGGGACAACGCGCCACACGGGTCACGCTTGTGCAAGAGGTCGCCGAGGCATACTTTCGGCTTCGCAGCCTCGATGAGCAGTTAGAGATCACCAACAATACCATCAAGGCTCGGCAGGACTCTTTGCAGCTCACGCAATCGCTGGAGAAGTACGGCTTCGGTTCCAGGGCAGACACGCGACAGGCAGAAGAACTCCTCCACTCCGCGCTGGCGAACCTGCCCGAGATCCGCCGACAGATTGCCGTACAGGAGAACACGATCAGCATCCTTCTCGGCCACAATCCGGATGGCGTAGAGCGCGGTCTGAAGGTCGCGGACCAGCCGCATCCCGAAGAGGTGCCGACAGGCGTACCTTCACAGTTGCTGGAAAGACGCCCCGACATTCAGCGTGCGGAGGCTACGCTCATTGCGGCCAACGCCCGCATTGGAGTCGCCAAAGCGCAGTTCTTCCCTCAGATCTCGTTAACGAGTATGGGGGGCTCTGCCAGCAACCAGCTACAGAACATCTTCTCCAGCAAGAACGCTTACTGGTACGCGGCCGGTTCTCTGTCCGAGCCCATCTTTGACGGCGGTCGCATCCGTAGTAACTATCACTACTCGCAGGCGCAACAACAGGAGATGCTTCTCGAATATCGAAAGACAATTCTGACTGCACTCAAGGAGGTCTCGAACTCTCTGGTCGCTTACAAGGAGACGCGCGAACGCCGTGCGGAACAGACCGCGCTGGTCGTCTCTGCTACGGACGCTGTGCGTTTGGCGAGGCTACGTTACTCCGGCGGAAATACAAGCTATCTCGAAGTACTTACGAACGATACCAACCTCTATGACGCGCAACTGCAATTAGCGCTCAGCCAGGAGCAAGAGGCCGTCTCGCTGGTGCAGCTTTACGCGGCCCTTGGAGGAGGATGGCAGTAATCGCCAGAATTGAAATGAGACGAAAAAAAATTTCATTGAAATCGATATGCAGATCGACTTAGTGGAGTAAGGTAGCCTACTCTCTCCACTAAGTGGGTTCAGAATTGAAAAAATTATCGGCACCTTCGATCATTCTTGAGTGGGAGACAGTTCAAGAGGGCGGCTTGGACCGCGGACTGGCGGGACTTCGCGGCATCTGTGGCCAGTTGACGGAACTGGCCGCGGATCTCGACGGTCCTGCGGAAGTCATTATCTGTTATGAGCCGGAAGTGATTGCAGAGGAGTGCCTGCGGTCCATTGTGGATGTCGCCGCCGCTCCCGCAAAATGGCCTTGTCCTGTCCTTTTATATAAAGTCCCCTCTACGGCCAATTACTACGAAAAGAAAAACATCGGCGCGCGCCATGCCCAAAATCAAGTCCTGATTTTTTTCGATACGGATTTACTTCCTGACCCTGGTTGGCTCGAAGGCATGTTGACCCCGTTTCAGCGGTGGGAGGTCTCGGTGCTCATGGGTGCGACTTATCTGGATTCTGTGCGGCCATACGATATGGCGGTCGCGCTTTTCTGGATCTTCAAGCCCGCGAGGGCAGCGGCACCGCTCCATCCCACAATCAGCCTGCTCTCGAATAATCTCGCGATGCGGCGTCCGCTGTTTATTCGCTTTCCATTTCCCGACCGGGATCTATACCGTGGCCAATGCACGGAGCTTGGAATACAACTGCTGAACGCGGGCCTTACGCTATACGAACAGACAGGGGCGCGCGCCAGACACCCGCCGCCACCGGGAAAGAAATTTATTAAACGAGCCCTGTTAGCAGGGCAGAACGAGCATTTTTATCATGCGCTTGAAAGGAAGACCTCGTTTGCTACCAACTGGGCGCAGCTTCGCACCGATTATCGCAATGTCGCGAAGCGCATCAGGGAGCGCAGCGTTGTATTAAAGCCGAACGCAAGCGCGCGGACTCTCGCATGGATTCTAGGCTCCAGTTATTACGTCATCAAGGCGCTGGGTTACTTCCGGGCACGCATGAAGGCGCAACTCCACAGAAGCCTTGCGAGGGCCGAGGGCTGATGCGGCCAGGCAAACTACGAGGCGCAGGTACCTAGATCGGACAGATTGAACGTAGTATTTGATGCAAGAGTCACCTGCGCCACTTCGGCGATCTTGGCTTGTGGCTTGTTCCATGTGCGAAGAGCTTTTTGAGCACCCTTGGCCTGTTCTATATTCTGGATTATTTCGTTGCTGCTCTGCATAGTCTCTCCAGTACCGTCTGCCACTAAGTCCCGCGACGGTAAGTAAAAATAATACTACTCGCTCTGTATCTTAATTGATCGGCCATTAGCCGCATTTATGTGATCTTCGATAAGATCTGCGCAAGATACAACTGAACCTTCATGACATAAATATGAAAATTCGATTGCGTTGGAAAGAGTGCAGGTAAGTTCCAGATGGCTCTGCATGCATCCGAGCGCAGCCAGATAGTTTGGCCGATAAGAGTTTTCAGTCAAAAGAGAAAGTCGCGCTGGGCCTGTGATAGGAACGATACCGTCGGAACGAGTTCGATCCAGTAAAAAGACCGTTCGCAGTCGCGCGGGATGTGGCCGTGTTTCCACGGGCAGTGTGTACTTGTCCCTCGCTCCGGGCAGCCGATCCAGATCGCTCACATCAATTTCGAGATGATCGCAGGCATCTCGCCATAACTTGATGCCGGGACGGCTCGGCCAGGCCATTATGCCTTCAGGTTGGGAGTAGATCGCCGTGAGATCGTCCCCCAGGAGCGACCATCCCCGGCGCACCAACTCGCCCGCGAGCGTCGATTTTCCTGTCCCCGAAGGCGCAGCGATGGCGATGGCCTCCATTTGTTCCGCGGGCACCAGGCAAGCGCCATGCAGAGCGAAGCCTCCGCGCTGATAGATCAGTGCCGCCCGCACGGCCCCATAAAGAAACTGATTGAACGCAATGGGATTGACACCCTCTTCACGGCAGACCTCGATCACCGATCCGTCCCTGGCGAGAAATCTACCGATGCCTGGCATGATGCGTAACAGGGCTCCGGGCTTTGCAACAGAGAAGGGCGCAACGCGGACGGCGCCCTCCAGTGCATCGGGGAGCGAACCTACTTCGCGTATTTCAGCGCCGGGAACTCCTGGTACAGGCAAGCCAGCTTTTTTCAATCAGCCTCCTGCATTTTGTCGAAGTAGAAATAATCCTATGTCTGCGGCTCGATCGATCCTGCCTGTGAGCACAGGGGAAGTTTCGCCGTTGGCCACTGCGTAAATGGCGCGCCGCAGAAGGGCCAGATCGAGGAGACGGATGCAGGCAGGTGACTCCGCCATATCCTCCGCGATCTGGCGATAGTTCGCGCATTGTCTCGCCATGGAGGAGCTGTAGTCTGCAGACTGCTGTCCCTGCGTGCGGCGCAGGCGAACCGACTCCGGAAGCACTCCTCGACCTGCTTCGCGCGCCAGACCACGGGATTGTCCCGCAGGGGAAAACGCTGCGAGGGGAAAGGAAAGCAGAAGCTCAATCAATCGGCGGTCGCTCGTTGGGTCGCGAAATTCTATGCCCCACTGCGGCAGAGGATCCGCCGCCCAGAGCATCGCTGGTGAGAGCGCCCCTCGCAAGAAGGCTTTCCGTGTTCGTTGAGGGGGGCGCAACCGACGCAAGGCCTCACTGTTCGCCTTTTGAAAATCGGAGGCAAGGAGACAAGCAGGCAGGCTTTGGCTCACCTTCTCTCCGTAGACGCGGAAGCGCAGGGCATCGAAGAGGGATTGAGGAAGCAGTCCTCCGGCGATGGTCTTCCAGGCGGCGCGATCTCCCGCTGCCTGCATGTCCAGCGCAAGCCCGAATGCCGCTCTGAATTGAAGATGCTGGCAGAGTTCGCGAAATCCTCCCAGACCGCTATAGCTGAGAGCGAAGTTGCCGTGAGCGCCGGTCAACAAAACACGCGAACCCCTTTCTCTCAACCTGTGGGCGATGGTATCGATCCAAAGGTGGTTCGCTCCATTCCGCACGGGCGTGGCGCTGCGAGCGTGGATCTGCGGGATCAGGTCAAGAGCCGTGCGGCCATCCGTTCGCAGTACGATGTGCTCGATGTTTTGATGGAAGGCAGCTGTTTTTGCCGCAAACGGCGCATCGTCGGCGTCCCATCCAGTACGTCGATTGCTTGGATTGTCGAGATGCGGCGCGGAGGTGTAGGCCGTGATGCTCTGGCCTGAAGCGCGCAGCTGTTTTGCCGCCATGCTTGTGACCAGACCGGAATCGAGACCGCCGCTGAGTGTCGCGCTCACGGGGGAGGAAGACCGCAGGCAGGACTGCACAGCCTTCTCAAAAAGCTCGCGCGCGCTTTCGACGTAGTCCGCCGCGTTGCTGAACCGCGCCTGATACTTGTCTTGGGGAGCCCACCAACGCGTGATCTTCACCTGCCCATTACTCCAGAGCAAAGAATGGCCGCCGGGTAGCGCGCTGATCTCGCGAAACGGAGTTTGCCCTTTCAGAAAGACCGCCTCGGCACATAGCCCGAGCGCCTGCTCGTGCATCGTTGGTTTGAGATATGGACAAGCGCGAATCGCAGTAAGTTGCGTACTTACGATCAATCTGCCTTCTGCCAGAGCATAAAAAAGACGCGTATGGCCAACATGGTCCGTAGCGCCAAAGAGCTCTTTCTTTTTGTGAGAGAACGCGACAAACGCGTAGTCGCCCGCGAGATGTCCCATGCAGACCCGGCCCCACTTGAGAAAGCAGCGGTAAAGAATTGCAGAGTCCGCCACATGGCTTGCGGTGGCCTGTGGCAGGTCGAGAGCACGTAGGAGGTCTTCGCGATTGTCCAATCTCGCCTGGCAGACGAACACAGTATCTCGGTCTTCCGAAAGGATGGGCTGGCGGTCGAACTTATCTTCAGGAAGCAGACCCGATACGCCGACCGCTGCACGGAAGTCTGATCTCTCTCCCGCGATGGCCTCGGGCCAGAGCCGTAGATTGCTCCCTCTGCCTAGCAGAGCTTCGCTGGTCCGCTGCAACACGTCTGGTCGAATGTTCTCTTCTGCGGAAGCAATCACTGCGAACAAGGCGGCGCGTCTCCCGGCGGCTGCACGACCGCATTGTTGAAGCTGTAGATCGGGACGTAACGTTCTTTCTCTCTACGTCCCGTGACGATGACTCCACCTGCCTCGAGCCAGGCGTGCGCCTTTATCGTTACCCCTTCACTGGGTGCGACAGATAA
Organism: Terriglobus saanensis SP1PR4; assembly: GCF_000179915.2. Lineage (NCBI taxonomy): Bacteria > Pseudomonadati > Acidobacteriota > Terriglobia > Terriglobales > Acidobacteriaceae > Terriglobus > Terriglobus saanensis. The sequence continues at coordinate 223,929 of NC_014963.1, forward strand.
AACGAGCGTCGAAGCAATGTGACGTTGTCGCAGCATACCGCGTGCTGCCATCGCTTTCTCGAGGCAAGTCCACTGATGAGGAAGGTTGCGATCAACAGATGCCAGGGCTCCCCGAACATCCAACGCGGTGCGCGCCTCATCCCGGAATCTGTTTGCCTGCAGGAGAGGTCGCGCAAGATCCTTTGCCGAACGATCAAAGGGAAGACGCAACTTCCACGAAGCCCTCAGAAGTTGATAGGTCGCCTCGGCAATCAATCCGTACCGTCTCAAATGTGCTCGCATAGAGTACTGATGCTCTCGTGGTCTTCACACTCTATGTTTGTCTACTGCGATCGACAAATGGCCTTCCAGTAAAAGTTGATGGCATGAAAGAAAATATGCAGGAAAGAGGAAGGAACTTATGGTCTCTAAGTTGAGAAGGTCAGACACGTGATCACAAATCTCGTAAGGTAGCTAGAGAGATTGGCCCATTGCCTGCAGGAACGCAGGCACAGCACTTATAGGGCTGAGATAGACTTCTCCTTCTCACTGGAGAGAGTTCCACGTGGAAACGTGTAAATCAATATAGGAAAGATATGAAAGATAGCCTTGTCGTCTATAAGCGAGCATCGGAAGTTGTTGCGGCGACCATGGGTGAGACCTCTCTTCTGTTGCATGTGAATGACTGGGTCTATCTGGAATTGAACGAAAGTGGCAGCCGCATCTGGGCGCTTTTGGAAGAGGGCTATGGTCTGCCGCAACTCGTTTCCACCCTGGTGGAAGAGTTTGCCGTAGCTCCGGAGGACTGCGCGGAAGAAACCGCTGAATTTCTCGCGATCCTGGAGTCGAAGAAATTTGTCGTGCGGTTGTAACTGTCTCCCGTCTTCCTTAGATGTTTAGTGGTGGAGATGACCCTCTTCTGTGCTTTGCCTCCGTCTTCCGCGTAACAATCGTGCCAACAAAGAACGCGCGATCCCTGCGCAGAGCAATGGCAGGCTGAGAAGCGGCAGAAGCTCGTCGAAGTGAAGATCGATCCACCGTACTGTTTTATCGGAGAAGGCTGTACTTGTCCTTGCCCAGGCCCAAGTGCGCACCGCACTTCGCTTCCACACGGGAGGCAGCGGGCTGTGGCGGAGCGTGGTCGGACATGCGGTCGCAAGACGACGAAGATCTTCGGGAAGATCACCGGGACTCCGTTCCGCATACCACCATCCTCTGTGGTGAACGGCATGTTCTTCGCAGCGTAGGAGATGGGGAAGATGCATCCCGCGGCCAGTGGCCCACTCCGCGTGAAAGACGCGTCCAAGTTTGCTGGAGAGCTGTGCCGAAGGATCGATTGCCGTCAGATGACGACCGGCGTCGGCGATCACCGGCTTTTCTTCGGGCCCGAAGCGAAGCCAGAAAGGGGAGCTTTCCAGAAGGCTCTTAACGGGTGCGGCGACTCCGGATCGGCCACTCCACAGCGACTTCAACTCACCCCAAGTCTCGGGGACAGAATGGTTCGCCGCAAAGGCAAAGGGAAGGGAAGTATCCACGCAGCACGTAGACGCGGGAGCGAGAAGATCAAGCTTCTGATAGTGGCGCGTCATTTGAAGCCGATGGGGTTCTTGCAAACCCTCGGCATGCAAACGCTGTAAGAGAGATACGCTCGGAATCTCATCGGAATCAAGGAGCAGAACGATATCTTCCGGACCGGCGTCACGGAGCGCGAACAGGATCGCATTGCGTTGGACTTGTGCTCTCTGCTTTGGCGAACTGGACGGACCTCCCAGGCGTGCAAGTTGCAACGTTCTTAACTTATCCGCAGCCCATGAAAATCTTTCTTGGTGGGATAAATAATGAAATAACTTATCCTCGCCTCGGTAGGTTTCTCCCGCTTCGACCAGAACGAAGAAATCCGTATCGACATAGTTTTGGCGGAGACGGTGCTCCAGTAAGTCGAGCTCGCCATCGAAAAGGAAAGTGTCATAAATACGAGCTGCCGATTTCTGGTAATTACCCACGATAGAAAGAGATGTTACAAACTTCGCGGGGAAGTACGAGTTCGCACTTTGATAGGACAACCAAATTTTTAACTACCGAGTTCACTCCGAGAAAAAGATACGCGTACACTTCTCCCACTTCTAACTCTGTATAGGACTTGGAGCTCCAATGAATAATCTGCGCACTCTTTGTGTCGTCTCAGTGGTCGTACTTCTTACGTCTGTCTCCGCACATGCACAAGCAACCCGCACGTGGGTCTCTGGTGTAGGGGATGATGCCAATCCCTGCAGTCGTACTGCTCCTTGCCATACCTTTGCGGGCGCGATCTCGAAGACAGCTGCAGGTGGCGAAATCGACATTCTAGATCCGGGTGGATTCGGCTCTCTGACGATCACCAAGAGCATCACGGTGGACGGTATGGCGGGCCTTGGAGGCATCCTGAACAGCTCTGGCGCGAATGGCATCACGATCAATGCAGGCGTCGGCGATGTGGTAACGCTTAGGAATCTTTCGATCAATGGATCCGGGACCGGCGGGATCGGGGTAAGAATTATCCAGGCCAAAACAGTGCATATCGAAAGATCAGTCATCAGCGGAAATACCGGAAATGGGATCGACGTTAATACGAACGCTGCTTTGGAACTTACTGTGACGAATTCAACGGTTCGAGATAATGGTGGCAGCGGAATCTCCCTTCTGGGGACCGTCGCCAGTGTGAACGCAACCATCGTGGATAGTTACATCCAAAATAACGGAGCAAGCGGTTTGCTCTGTGGAGCCTTCTGCAAAAGCCTGGTAAGAAACAGCTCTTCCAGCGATAACTCCGGGGCCGGTTTTGTTGCAGACGCTACCACGAGCGCCGCCGCTCTGAACATCGCCGATGCCACCAGCGCAGACAATGGGGGAGCGGGAGTGCAGGCCATCGGTGGAGCCAGCACGATCGCGACCATTCGTATCTCCAATGTCTCCATCGCTTCGAATGGCTCCGCGTTTTCGACCAGCACTAATGGAAACATCTATTCCTATTTCAACAACCATGCCACCGGAGCTGGCACAGTCACATCGATCGTTCCAGTGCAGTAAAGATCAAACCCTTTCGAGGCTCACCAACGATAGGTGATGAGTGGCTATGCAAACTGTTAAGTCATGGCTGGAGAAAACTCCCATCGAATTTCAAGTGGTGGTGGCAGCCTGCTGTGGACCGCAGACAGAAGTACACATCGAACGATTGGAAAGACTCCTCCGCTCTTCCATCGACTGGAGTCGGCTCCTTCGGATCGCTCACCGCAATCGGGTCAAAGGACTTGTCTTCTCCTCACTCTCGACGCACGGTGACCTGGTCCCCCTCGTCGTGCTGGAAGAATTGAAGGCGGCGAGCTTAACACTTCTACGTGACAACGTGATCGCTGCTCGCTATGCGACGTACCTCACGGAAGAACTGGCTGCTTCCGGCATCAGGGTCGCGACGGTCAAAGGCGCGCCGCTCGGCCAGAAGCTCTACGGCGCTTTGAATCTTCGCCACGGTAAGGACATCGATCTCCTCATCCCCGAAGCGTCGCTGGAAGCTGCGGACGCAGTGCTTCGCTGCAGCGGACATATTCGCTCCGCTCCGCCACCTTCCGCTACTCCGCACGAACTTCAGGCGTACCGCATTTACAGAAGCCATTACGAATACGAGCCCGGCCCAGGCAAGCCGCAGGTGGAGCTTCATTGGCGGCTTCATCTTAATCCGTGTTTCGGTCCATTGAGTTATCCGGAAACAGAATGGCAGACGATCGCCTTCGCGCCGGGCATTCGCGTGCGCACGCTCGGAGATCTGGATCTTCTCTGTTATCTCTGTGCGCACGGCTCTACGCATGCCTGGTCGCGCTTGAAGTGGATCGTGGATATCGCCGCGATGCTCCGGTCCGACCCTGATCTTGCGGCCCCTTTCCTGGAGCGCTCCCGGCAACAGAACACGGAACGAGCGGCGTGCCAGGCGCTTATGATGGCGCACGATCTCTTTGGAACGCCACTCCCCTCGACGGTGCCCGCGCCCGGCATCGCAGTGCGCCTCCTCCACAGGATCGCGCAGAAGACCCTGACCTTCGGTGGTGCGGAACAGGAGATCGCCGAAGGTCCTTTTCTGCTCCGCCAGGTCTACTTTTCGCAACTCCTTTTGAGTACTTCGTTTCGCCAGTTGCTTACGGGACTTCATAACCAGTTACTTGCGCCCGCCGCCTCGCGCGGTTCCTTGAGTTCGCGCGCGGCACGTGTTGCGGCGCCCTTGCGCTTCGTTTATCGATGGTTGTGGAGAACGGCCAACCCGTAGCTGTCCCTGGTGTCGGACTAAGTGTAAGCAGTGGCAGAGTTTTGGGGAAAATTTTCAGTTGGCAAGGGGTGCTGTAAGATGCAAGTGTGGAGTTCGTTTCAAACTTTGTCTGGTTAGCGTGTGCGTCCGTTGCGCTCGTAGCGACGTGCCGTGGCGTACGTCGAGGGACAATCAGGCTCTCCATGGTGTCAGCCATCCTGCTGGCGCTTCTTCTCTGCTTCATCCTTTTACCCGTCATCTCCGTGAACGACGACCTTCTGCTGGCCGATCAGGCCTCGTTGCCTCTTTCAGGGCAGACCTGGCGCGTCGCGTATGAAGGTGCGTCGGTTGGGCTGAATCTTTTGTTCGCGATCGTGGCGTATCTGCTTTGGGTTTGTTTCGGAATCGAGTCACGCCTGGGCAGGAAAGATCTTTGGAATGTGCGTCCCCTCGCCGCCCGGCTAGCGCGGTCTCAGCGCCTCCGTCCACCGCTCTGCGTAGCGTAAATACGTCCCCTTCTAAATCTTCCCATTCCTGAGCTGCCGTCCACGGCATGAACCAGCGAGGTGCACTCATCGTGCGCAGAATCATTTGTCTTTGTCTTTTAAGTTGCGCCGCGGCTTCGGCCGTCGCACAGTCTTCGCAAACGGCACCGGTGTCTTCCACCGCTGCCGGACCACTCACGCTCACGCAGGTGCTGGAGGTCGCTCACCGCGCCAATCCCACCCTCCTCTCCGCCGCGCAGCATCTCTCTGCGGTGCGCGCGCAGGAGATCACTGCAGGCCTGCGGCAGAATCCGAACGCAGTGCTCGGGACCCAGATGACTACTTTGGATCCTGGCGATCCGAACGGCACGGAGTTCTACCAGTTTGGCGTGCAGCGTCTCTTTGAGCGCGGCGGCAAACGGGATGCTCGCCTGGCAACAGCCCGATCGACCACGGCGCTCACCGGCTTCCAGCTGGATGATCAACGGCGGCAAATCGATCTTTCCATCCGGCAGGCTTTTTCCCGCATGCTCTTTGCGCAAAAGGCGCTTGGGATCGCTCGGGAAAATCTCGCGGATTACCAAAAAACCGTTGCTCTGATGAAGGTGCGTCTGGACGCTGGCGCGATGGACCAGACCGACTTCGACCGCGTGGAATTGCAGCTCGCCGGCTTTGAATCCGATCTGGACAACGCCCAGTTGGCGCTGCGGCAGGGAAGCATCGCCTTGCAGACTCTCATGGGCGTGGCTACTCCAAACGAGCAGTTCGATATTGCAGGAACGCTCGACCCGCCGACGGTGACCACGACGATCGATCAACTGCGCAGCGATGCCCTCGCGAATCGCCCTGATCTGAAGGCCTCGCAGGCACAGGTCGCCGTCAGCAACGCCGGTGTAAAGCAAGCCATCGCCAACGGCACGGCCGACCCCACGGTGGAAGGCGAGTACGAGCGTGCGGGAAGGGCAAACACCGTCGGTGCAAGTCTCAACTTTCCACTGCGGATCTTCGATCGCAACCAGGGAGAGAAAGAGCGTGCGAAGTATGAGTTGGAGAGCAGCCGACTTGCGCTGACCGCCTTACAGAACCAGGTGCTTTCCGATGTGGACAGCGCCTGGGCTGGGTATCTCGCCGCGCAGTCTCAGGCAGCGCGCTATCGGTCCAAGTATCTGGCGGAAGCGGCGCACGTTCGCGACAACCTGCAGTTCAGTTATCGCAACGGCAACGCAACCCTGCTTGACTACCTCAGCGCCCTCTCCGACTATCGACAGATCAACCTCACAGCTCTAAATGCAGATCTGCAGCTCCTGCTCTCGCTCGAGCAACTCAGCTACGCCACACATACGGAGATCCTTCCATGAACAGGTTTCGCGTCACGTCCCCATTCGGTTTCCGGGTATTCGCATTCGGTTGTCTTCTTCCTCTCGGACTTGCAGGTTGCAAGCACGATGCTGCACCGGTCCCGGACCTGCCCAAGGCCAATCTGAAGGTGGAAACAGTCCACTCACAAAACATCGGCGACACACTGGAAATTCCCGGACGTGTAGAAGCAGATCCCGAGCATCTGGTGCACATCTACGCTCCGCTCAGCGGACGTCTTTTGAATCTCAAACTGACCGCGGGCCAGGAAGTGCGGAAGGGCCAGGCCATTGCTATGCTGCAGAGCGGCGATGTCGCGCAGGCACGTGCTGATTTCGAGAAAGCACACATCGAAACACTCCGGGCCGATCATGCTCTGGAGCGCGGCAAGCTTCTGGTCGCGCATGAAGTCATGTCGCAGGCAGACTTTCAGGAGCTTCAGGCCGCAGATGACGCGGCACATGCCGAGCAGGAACGTGCGCGCCAGCGTATCCATGAACTTGGATTCTCCGAAAACGGTACGTCGGACATGACCGCCATCACCTCACCCATCACCGGCACGGCGCTGGAAGTTGGCACCGCAAGCGGAGAGATGCAGCGCTCGTTGGAGACGACGAACGCCATCGCTACCGTCGCCAACCTGGACACCGTCTGGATCACCGGCGATCTCTTCGAGCACGACCTCGGCGCTGTGCCTTTGCATCGCCCCGTGGACATACTCTTCTCCGCTTATCCGGGTGAGACCTTCCACGGCACGATCGCCAACATCGGCGACTCGCTCGATCCCACAACGCACGCGGTGAAGGTCCGCGTTGTGTTGGCGAATCCCGGTCATCGCCTGAAGCCCGCCATGTTTGCGACACTTCGTATTGCTCGGCCATCGGTGATGCGCATCCTCGTGCCGGTCGAAGCCGTTCTGCACGACGGCGATGTCACCGAGGTCTACATTCCGTCCTCTGCAGGCAAGTACACACTACGGCAGGTCGTCACAGGACCCACGCGCGGCAAGCAGATTGAGATCGTCTCAGGTCTCCATGACGGCGACAGGATCGTAACCGAAGGCGCAGCGTTTCTGCGGCAACCGGTAGGAGACTAAGCGTGGCCTCACTTCTGAAAGCTCTTCTCCGCTATCGCACCATGGTTCTGATCGTGCTCGCGGCTGCTCTTGCAGCGGGCACCTTCGGCGCTCTGAAGCTCGACGTCGAAGCCTATCCCGATCCCTCTCCACCGCTCGTCGAAATCATCACGCAGAATCCTGCTTGGTCGGCCGAAGAGATCGAGCAACAGGTTACGGCTCCCATTGAACTCACACTCAACGGAACACCGCAGCTGGAACAGATCCGCTCCATCAGCATCTTCGGTCTAAGCGACGTCAAGCTGTACTTCAAATTCTCCAGCGAACTCTTCCGCGACCGTCAGGAAGTTCTGGCACGCCTACAGACGCTGCAACTCCCGATGAACCTGCAGCCGCAGCTCTCGCCCTGGTCGCCCATCGGTGAGATCTATCGCTATCAGCTCAGCGGTCCGTACTCGCTCAACGATCTGAAGGCAACGCAGGACTGGCTCGTTCGTCGCGAACTCAAGCAGGTCCCCGGCGTCGTCGATATCACTACCTTCGGTGGAACGACGAAGCAATACCAGGTCCAGCCAGATCCCGACAAGCTGCTGGCGTACGGCGTCACCCTGCCCCAGGTCATCACGGCGATCCAAAGCAGCAATGCCAACGCTGGTGGAAACTATCTCTCCATCGGCGATCAGAACGTAAACGTTCGCTCCATCGGCCTGCTGCGGAATATGGACGATGTCGGCGCAGTCGTCGTTGCCCAAAAGAACGGCACGCCCGTGCTCGTTCGCGATGTGGCCACGGTGAAGGAAGGCTTCCAACCGCGTCTCGGCAAGATCGGCCGCAACGATCAGAAGGACATCGTCGAAGCCATCGTTCTGCTGCAGAAGGACGAGCAGAGCATCCCCGCACTGGAAGCCCTCAAGAAAAAAATCGGAGAGCTCAACACCGGCTCGCTGCTTCCACCTGGAATGCATATCAGCACGATCTATGACCGCACACGTCTGATCGATCTGACCACGCACACCGTGAAGCACGTCATCCTTACCGGTCTTTTCCTTGTGACGCTGATCCTCCTGCTCATGCTGGGTGATCTCCGCACAACGCTCATCGCCGCAGCCACGATTCCTTTCGCGGTGCTGTTCTCGTTTTCGATGATGGCGCTCACCGGACACTCGGCCAACCTCATCTCCATCGGCGCGATTGACTTCGGTATTCTGGTGGACGCGTCCATCATCGTGCTCGAAAGCTCCTTCCGCAGACTCTCGCGGTGCGAGCCCGGACAGACGACGGCAGGCGCCATTGTGCAGGGCGTACAGGACGCAGCCCGTCCCGTACTCTTCTCCACACTGATCATTCTTGTCGCCTTCATCCCTCTCTTCACCATGCAGGGCGTCCCCGGCAAGATCTTCGCTCCCATGTCAGTGACGTACGGATTTGCGCTCACGGGTGCCTTGATTTTCGCTCTCGTCTTTGCTCCTGTACTCAGCGACGTCTTCGCCAAAAAGCAGCCGCCAGTAGCAGAGTCGACGAAGCAAACCCATACCTCGCACGAAGATGAGGGCACGTGGCTCAGCCGCTTCTTCTCACATCATTACGCCTACATGCTTGACGGCATCTTCCGCGTGCCCAAACTCATCTGGGGCGTCGCCGCAGTCGCAATGATCGGAGCGGTCCTGCTCTTTGTCTTCGCCGTCGGTGGCGAGTTTATGCCGCCGCTCGAAGAAGGCAATCTTTGGATCCGCGTCACACTTCCGCAGGATATTTCTTTCGAGCGTGCAGCGGCGCTTGGTGACCAGCTTCGCGCCGATATGGCGAAGTTTCCTGAGATCACGCAGGTCGTCTCCCAGGTCGGTCGCCCGGACGATGGCACAGACGTCACAACCTTCAACAATCTGGAATTCGGTGTTCAGCTCAAGCCATCGAGCGAATGGCCGAGCGAACTCCACGGCGACAAAGACAAACTCATCGAAGAAATGCAGCACGCCTTCTCCAAATACCCCGGCGCCGCCTTCGGTTTCTCGCAGGCGATTCAGGACAATGTGGAAGAGGCCATGAGCGGAGTCAAAGGCGAAAACTCACTCAAGCTCTTCGGCGACAACCTCGACGATCTCACGCGCATGGCCAACCAGATTCAAACGGTCATGGAACAGGTGCGCGGTGTCACCGACGTAGGCATCTTCAAGGTTAACGGTCAGCCAAGCATGGTGATCAATCTGAACCGCGAACATGCAGCGCGATACGGCATCTCGCCCTCAGACGTGAATGCTGCGATTCAGGCTGCGGTCGGTGGCTCTCCGATTACGCAGATGGTGGAAGGCGATCGTCGCTTCGATATCGCTCTGCGCTATCCGGAGTCGGACCGCTCCACGCCTGAAGCGGTCGGACGCATCCTCCTGCCCACACCGGATGGAGGACACGTGTCGCTCTCGCAGGTCGCCGACGTGGCGATTCGTGAAGGCAGCTTCATGATCTATCGTGAAGGCGGACGCCGCTACATCCCCATCAAATTCAGTGTGCGCGGGCGAGATCTGTCCGCGACCATCGAAGATCTACAACATCAGATCCACGACAAAATCAAACTGCCGCAGGGATACTCCTTTGCCTGGGCCGGGGAGTTTGATTCACTGCGCAAGGAACAGCAGAGGCTTGCTGTCATTATCCCGATCAGTCTGCTCGTGATCTTTCTACTCCTCTACTTGCAGTTCCAGCGCTGGGTGGACGCGTTGATCGTTCTGGCAACGCTTCCGTTCTGCGCCATCGGTGGCATCCTCGGTCTGCTGATTACACATACGTCCTTCAGTATCTCGGCGGCCGTTGGATTCACCTCGCTCATCGGTGTCGCAACGCTTGCCGCCGTGGTCTTCCTCTCGGGCATTCGACGCACGCAACGCGCGCATCCACACCCCAAGGCGGAAGCTCTACGCATAGGTGCGCTCGACGAGTTGCGTCCCGTGATGATGGCCTGTCTGTCGGCAGGTCTCGGCCTGCTGCCTGCGGCGGTGATGAATGGCATCGGCGCACAGGCGCAACAGCCACTCGCCCGCGTCGTCGTGGGAGGCATGGTCACCACTGTCCTGGCGGTGCTCTTTCTGATCCCTCTGATGACCGCAGGAACAAAACCGGCGGAGGTCAGCGTCGAATCAGAGTGAGTTCCATCCTCAAAGAAGCCAGAGCAAAGCCGAGCGCCAGTTGTCGCGCTCGGCTTTTTGGTTTAATGCGTCGACGTCGTTTCGGTGGAGGGCGTGCCCGCAACGCGCAGGCAGTTTCTTCCGCCGCGCTTGGCCGCGTAGAGCGCCAGGTCAGCTCTCTCCAGAAGCATTGTCGTCGTGCCCTTGATGTCTGCCTCCGCGCATCCGATGCTGACGCTTGCGTTGATCAGAAATCCTTCGATCTCAATCGGCGTGGATGCGATGGCCGAAAGAATACGCAGGGCCAAAGCCGTTGCCTGCGGCACAGCCGTGTTGGGAAGAAGAACGATGTACTCCTCGCCCCCAAAGCGCGCCAGCGTGTCCGTCGCACGCAGAGAGGTGGAGATGCGCGCGGCGATGGTCTGAATGACGGTGTCGCCCGCGAGATGCCCATACGTATCGTTGACGGACTTGAAGTGATCGATGTCCAGAAGCAGGAGCGAGAAGGTCTGCGCGGTGCGTTTGCTCCGCGCCAGCTCGGTGTCGAGCAGAGCAATAAAGTGACGCCGGTTGAACAGGTTCGTCAGAGAATCGCGCGATGCCAGTTGGTTGAGAAGGCTGTTGGCGACCTGCAGCTTATCTCTCTGGTCGTTCAGCTCCAGGGTCCGCTGTGCAATCTCTGCCTCAAGCTGTTGTCGTCTCCGTTCCAGCACCGCCGTACGGACACGTACGAGAAGATAAATCACAAGGCAGGCAAACAGGACCAGGAGCATGCGGAAGGGCAGCGTCTCAGTCCACAGCTTCGGTGCTTCGATTGGAAATGCAGACTCAATTACAGGGCCCAGGCCTGAACGGCTGACCGCGCGCGCCATCAGCGTGAAGTTTCCCGCTGGAAGGTCGCTGTAACTGATGCTGTCGTGACCCTCCGCAAAGGGAACCCAGTCTTTATCGACTCCCACCAGCTTGTGGGAGTAGCGCATGCTCTCCGGAGCCGTGAAATCCAGCAGGGCAAAGCTCGCTTCAAAGCCACGATGCGCGGCATCCAGGCGAATGCTGCGGTTCGCAGATTCGTAAGCAGCCACGGTGCTTGAGCGCGTGTCATGCTGCAACTGAAGATTAGTCATCACTAGGGGCGCGCGGTAGCTCCGTTGTTCCAGGCGATCGGGCAGAACGCCGATCAATCCCTCCGCCCCTAGAAAGAGAAGCGCTCCATCATCCAGCACAATGGAGCCAAACAGCTTCTGCGAGATGCTCCGCAGACCTTCTCCTACCGAAAAGACCTGCACGGCCAGCGTTTCAGGACTAATTACTGCAAGTCCCGCTGCAGTATTGACCCAGATACGACCGTCCTTTCCAAGCGCCATCGTAAGGACGGAGTCGGAGGGCAATCCATTGCGCTTATCGATGGTGCGAAAGATCGGTGTGCCTTCGGGTGTCCAGTTCCACAGCACGGCAAGACCAGCGTCCGTAGTCGCAACCCACAGTCTGCCGTTGTGGTCTTCTTTCATCACCCACACGTTGTCGCCTGGAATGGAGTCACTCTTCGACGAGTGCCGAAAAGCCTGAAAGTGGCCGGTCAACGGATCGCGCACATCCAGCCCCGTACGTGTGCTCAACCATAGCCGTCCATCCCGCGCGTGCAACACCCGACGAACGTCATTCTCCGGCAGGCTGAAGGGATCGGCGGGATCATGGCGATACATGAAGCCCTTTTTCGTCTCGGAGTCGTAGACGTACAGACCGTTATACGTTCCAGCCCAGACCTTCTCGCCATCCAGAGTAGGAGCGCTGACAACCTCCTTGGCTACGAGGGGATCAGGAACAGGCCGATAGCTGTTCTTTGCCAGATCGACTTGAAAGAGCCCTGTGCCCGAAGCGTAGACAGTCTTTGTACCAGCGCTTCGGCTGCCTTCTTGATCATTTCCTACGATGGCAAGAATCTCGCGGCTCGTGCTCTGTCCCGGAGTCGCAGGCATTACCTGCTTTACCTTGGCGTTCTTCTCCAGCGTTCCAAACTCACCCTGATCGAAACCGACCCACACCTTGCCGTAGGCTTGGCCCACACTGCGAATCTCCGTACCGGACTGCGCGTCTGGATGCACGAGCGAGGGATGGATCTGGTAGATGCCGCGCGTCGAGTCGTTGAGCGTCGAAACACCGTTATCGCTCGCGATCCAGAGCACACCGGACCGGTCCTTGAAGAGTCCACGCAGAAAATTATTCTTCAGCGGATAGGGTTTGCCTGAGCCCTTCGTGAATGAACGAATGTCGCCGTTCTTCATGTCATAGGTCAACATGCCAGCGCCGTACGTTGCAATCCACAACTGACCCGACGCATGTTCGAACAGGCCGCGAACGGTGTGTTCCCCAATCTGCGATCTAAGACCCGCAAGTTTCGGAACGCCGCGCAGCACATGCGCATTTGGGTCGTAGGTCGCCAGGCCGACGTGGTCGCAACCGACCCAGAGCTTGCCCGACTTGTCCTGCAGGAAAGACCAGACAAAAGGCCGCGCTCCGACCTCACCTTCGCCTTCCAGACCGAGAACATCCACAAACTTCTTCGCATTGGCGCGTTTGACCTGCAAACCCGCATCGCCTCCTACCCACAGCGAGCCACTGCGGTCTAAAAAAAGGGAGAAGACGTGCTTCAGGTCAAATCCAGCAACACCTGGATGACTTCCCACGCCTAAATAGACCTCGTACGCATGAGAACTCGGTTCGTAGTGAAAGAGTCCAAACTGGCCGCCCGCCCACAGACCTCCATGACCGTCCGAGATCATCGCGTAAATTCTCGCATTCGCAAGCGAAGGTGGAAGATCCGGCAGCGCCTCGAAAGAATCGGTAGAGGCGCGATAGAGCGCTACCCCTGCGTTGTCCGTACCGATCCACACGTCGCCATCGGGCCCGGGCACAAGTGCGCGAACACTGTTGTTCGGAAGGGAACTCGGGAGCTTCGAATCGTGAGCGTAGGTGTGGAGGTGGCTTCCATCGAAGCGCGAAAGACCGCCATACGTCGCGATCCATACGTAGCCTCGCGTGTCCTGCGTGAAGGCATAGACCGACTGATGGGGCAGTGTATCGCGTGTATTCAGACTGACAAAGTCGAGGTCCGAGACGCTTTCCAGCGTTTTTGCGGAGAGAGCGAAATCAGGTTGTGCGGCAGCCGTCGCGCACTGCAATGCGGTGGACAAAATGCACACGCCTGCCCAAAGCAGGAAACTGTTCGTCGGTCGCATTCGATCCATTCTTCACCAAAGGAGGGTGAGCGTATCTCGATCTTAGAAGCTGGATTGGTGATCGTCTCTCCCCCCATTGTGTCAGGACAAGCAAAGGTTTGCTGTAGCGATCTCGGAACGCTCGCCGGATCACTTCGAAGGGATGAGCCAGGTTTCGGCGATCTGCCCACCCCGACCGCCGCCGCCCGCGCCGTTCGCGCGAAGCCACTGCAGCGTGAGGCTTCCGGTGCTGGTGATGCCTTTGGGCAGAGCGATTTCGACAATCTCCGGATTCGTGGTGCGGACACGGAAGGACTGCACCTCCGTCTTTCCGTTGGCAAGAATGCGCATGGGCAGCGTGTAGCCTTCGCCTGCATAGTTGATTCGCAGGGTGTAAATGGTGGTGGCGTCCAGATAGTCGTAGTGAAGGGTAAGCGGCTCTTCGTAGAGCGTCTCCGCATAGCTGAGGGAGGCGAGGTTCCACCCCTTTTCGAGGGTTTCGTCGGCAATCCCGTCGATGGCGGTGTGGTACATCTCGGGATCGGCGAGCCAGCCCTTGCCACGAACAAGGTGCGGCTCGGCACTCGGGTCGCCGAGGTCGTCGTACAAAGTGCGGGGGCGCGGGTCTTTCCAATGGGTAATGGCTTTGAGGGCCGTGGTCTTATCGCCTTCAGTGGAGAGTGCCTCAGCGGAAGAGAGCTTTGCTTCAATCCAGCTACGACTGCTAAGAGCGGTACCGACGCGGTCGAGATTCGCGCCGCGCTCCCAGTTGGAGGCACCGTACTTCGGAACACTGAGCTGCAGGCCCACCTCGTGAAAGAGCTTGTCGGCGAGAGAGAAGAGCGCATCGTGAAGCCGAGACTCTTCCGTCGAAGCTTCAGTATCGGCGAGTGCGTGGCGGGCAGCGGCGATACGTTCGTTGCTGGTCCCATCTGTTGATAGAGCCGCGAGTGCGGCAGTCTCCGAGGCGAGTTCGCGGCGGCGCCTAAGCTGAAGATAGGCGTCGTAGCGTGCGCGGTACAAGAGAGAGTTCCAGCGCCAGTTGTCAGCCGAGACGTTTGCACTTTCCAGCAGGGCAAGGGTCTTTGGAATGCCGGTGTTCTGGAGCAGTGGGCCGTTCCAGTTCTGCTCAAGTTCCTCGATGCCACGCGCTACATGCTCCGCGGTGGCGTCCTTGAGGTGGAGAAGATAACGCGCATATTCGACGAGGGTTCCATGAGTGTTCGTAACGGAGGACCAGCCCCAGCTTCCCCATAGAAATTTATTCACGTCGTCGTTGACGCCTTCGGAGTAAACGATGAAGCCGGAGTTTAGGGCGCCGAAGCGTTTATAAATGTGCTCGAACGCCGCAGGCCGAGGGCCGATGGGCTCGCGACCTTCGGTGAGCGCAAAGATCGGGTCCCACTGTGGAACGGGGAACTGCGCGTGCATCGTGTGGGCTGTGTCGGGGTAGAACTCAAGCGGATACTGCGGCGGAATGGCAGCGCGTTGCTGCTCCATGGATTCGCGCGACTGCGGACCGAAGAAGATGCCGGTGAGCCACGCGGGCTTGTCCGCGAGAAGCTCATAAAATCGCTTGTAGCGCAGACCAGTAAAGCCCTGCGCGGAGACCCAGATCGCGGCCTTCGGGTGATAACGGTGCAGGATCTCCGCCTCTCTCTGCAACAGCGGAAACAAAACCTCAGGTGCGGTATGACCGGGGTCTCCGCCGGGGACGTGGACAGAGTCGATCAGCGGCAGAGACTTTACGAGAGCTTCGAACTGCTTTAACTCAGCTGAGAACTGGACGGTGTCCGTGTAGTCCTTCGCCATCTCGGGATAGAACAGGTCGAAGCGAAGGCCGTACTGCTGCGAGAGGCGCGAAACGCCCTCGATCATCTCCTGCGCGGGCGCGGGAAAGAGAGGACTGGTGGGATTGTCATCCGAGATCGGTGCAACGAACTGCACAGTGTTTAGTCCGAAGACGGCGAGGTCCAGCATCTGCTGCTCAAACTGGGCAAGCGTCCAGGCGTCATAAGTGTTGTTCTTCATGCGATACCCGATCTGGTAACCGCGGACAGGTTTCTCCGGTGCGGTGTAGAAGGCCTTGGGCATGGGCAGCGTCATGGCGCTTTCCGTGAAGCGCGTGTTCCGCAGAAGCCAGCCAGCAGCGAAGAGCTCCGCGCGCGGCGTGTTTCCCGCAAGGACGACAAGGTGTTTGCCCAGCGGTGTGACGGTGTAGCCTTCGGGGTTTGCCGTGACCGGAGCGTGCCGCGCTTGCCATTGCAAAAAGAGAGGCCTGGGAAGCAGCTCTTCCATCTCCGCAACTGTACCGAGGACAATCGTGCCGAGGACAGCAGTGCGTGCGGGGGAACTCTGCGCTAAATGCGGAGTGATCTGCCAATTCGAATTGGTGCGTCGCGCGGTCTCGCGCTTGAGGAAGGTGAGGTATTGTCGCTCGATCGGCGTGGCGGGGCTGGCGACGAGGACAGGATTCTGAGCCACGGAAGTAAGCGCTAACAAAAATGCGAAGCAGGCAGCGCAAGAGTCGAGGTTTCGAGAGAACATGCGCTGCTCCTGAAGGAGTTAGGCAAACTAGGTCAGATGTCCGGGTTGATTTACGTAATAACGTAATTTACTTTACATTCAGACTTCAAAACATTTGCTCCTCACATAGTAAGGGTCTTCCCGGAACCTTACACAACCTCGCCTGAATGATTGGGAACTTCAAGGATGGTTATGTCTCGCAGTCGCCTTTTTTCCGTTGCTTTCTTTCTCTTTCTTTTTGCCGCAGTGCGGTTGAGTGCTCAGGCGGTGAACGCCACGATGAGCGGAACGATCCACGATAAGACCGGGGCCGTCATTCCCGGAGCTCGCGTAACAGTGACGAACGTCGACACCAACATTACCCAGACGGTCTCGGCGAGTGCAGGCGGAGAGTACAACGTGCTCAATCTTGCGCCTGCCCATTATCGCCTGGACGTGGAAGCCCCCGGCTTCGCGCACTATGTGCAGACCGGCATCACGCTCGATGTCGGACAGAAGGCAAACCAGGAGGTCGCCCTCGAGTTAGGCGCATCGTCCAGCACGGTCAGCGTGGTTGCGGATACGAATGCGGTTGAAGCTTCCGACGCGACGCTGAGCGACGTGGTCACTGGTTCCGAGATCCGCAATCTCCCGCTCAACTCCTGCAATCCGTACGCCCTGATTGCGCTTACCCCAGGCTTCTCCGGATCTGTGGGCAACAACTACAACTCCATCAGCTATTCGATCAATGGCAGCCGCCAGGGATATACGGATGTTCTGGTGGACGGCATCCCCGGTGGATTCCCAACGGTTAACGGCAACTCCGGCGTCGGAGTTTTCCCGTCGGTCGATGCGATCAACCAGTTCCGTGTTCTGGGGCAGAACTATCCTGCCGAGTTCGGACGCAGCCTTGGCGGCATTCTGAATACCGTCTTCAAGAGCGGTACGAACGCCTTCCACGGCTCCCTCTTCGAGTTTGCCCGTAACTCTACTTTGGATGCGAACGACTACTTCTCGAAGTTGAATGGAAAGGCACTCCCGACCTTTCAGAGAAACCAGTTCGGTGGCGTGCTCAACGGCCCTATCCTGCATGACAAGCTGTTTTTCCTCGTCTCGGCAGAGCTTCTTCGCCAGAGCAGCGCCATCTCCACCACCACCACAGTGCCGACGCTGTTGCAGCGGCAGGGCGACTTCTCGCAGACCTTCACCTCCACCGGTGCGCTGGTTAAGATCTACAATCCCTTCACCACGCGCGCCAATCCTGCAGGCGGTTATATGCGCGACGCCTTCGTAGGCAACAAGATCACTTCCGGCTTGAGCAAAGTCGGCCAGAACGTCATGAACTACTATCCGCTGCCGACTGCGACCGGCAACACGCTCACAGGTGCGAACAACTACTTCGCCACCAGCACCGAAGACAACCGGATCGACGGCTGGGACGTGCGGCTCGACTACACGCTGCCGCATAACCAGACGGTCTTCGCCCGCTACTCCGACCGTTTCTACGACGACACGCCGCAGCCCTTCTTTCCCGCAGCAATCAGTAAGGCGGAGAGCCGCATCGAGCAGCGCGACTGGATGCGTAACTTCGTTGTCGATTACACCATCGCGCCCAGCTCGCATCTGCTCTATGACGTGCGCCTCGGTTTCTCTCGCGCCCTCTACGACTATCTCAACGCCGGTCTTGGCTTCCAGGCCAGCGATCTCGGTCTTCCTACAGCGTTAAACACC
This sequence comes from Terriglobus saanensis SP1PR4, assembly GCF_000179915.2. Classification (NCBI taxonomy): domain Bacteria; kingdom Pseudomonadati; phylum Acidobacteriota; class Terriglobia; order Terriglobales; family Acidobacteriaceae; genus Terriglobus; species Terriglobus saanensis. The sequence goes on from NC_014963.1 coordinate 241,667, forward strand.
GGTGGCGGTCTTCCCATTTTTCCCGTCTTCGCCGCAAGCGGTTACGTACAGCTGGGCAACGCGGACAATCGCCACAACGCCTTCATGACCTATAGCCTGCCACAGAGCCTTACTTGGGTGCATGGCAACCATACCTTCAAGTTCGGTCTGGATGCTCGTCTCATCCGCGTGAACGATCGTGAGACACGCGATACCTCCGGCGACTTCACCTTTACCTCCGGCTTCACGCAGGGGCCGAACCCCAGCACGGCGAGCGTCTCGGCGGGTAACTCCATCGCGTCCCTGCTTCTGGGCACCGGCACCGGCGATCTAATTCAGAACTTCAAAGACGTCGCCTCGCAGAGCTACTACTACGGAGCCTATGCGCAGGACGACTGGCGCATCACACCCAAGCTGACCCTGAGCTTCGGTATGCGCTACGATCTCGACACGCCCAGAACGGACCGCTATAACCGCATCAACTACTTCGACCCCACGGCGCCTTCGCCACTGGCGCAGCCTTCCGGGATCACTGGTCTACAAGGCGGCCTGGTCTTTGTCGGCGTCAACGGACACGACCGGCACCAGACCAACTACGACGCCAATAACTTCGCTCCGCGCTTCGGTGTAGCGTATGCCGTCGATCCGAAGACGGTCATCCATGCAGGCTTCGGCATCGTCTACGGTCCTTCGCCGCAGGCGGCCGCCGGTACGGTCGGGCCCTTCGGCTTCCGTGTGCAGAACACGTGGGTCAGCACGCTGGACAACATCACTCCCTACAACACGCTCGACAATCCCTTTCCCTCAGGATTCCAGCCCGTACCGGGAGCATCGCAGGGTCTCGCTACGGGCGCAGGCGGACAGATCGAAGGCTTCCTTCGGAACACCGTCACTCCTTATACAGAGCAGTACCTGCTCAACTTCGACCGGGAGCTTCCAGGAAACTCTCATATCCAGATCGGCTACGCGGGCAATCACGGCCTCAAGCTACAGCAGAGCCGCGAAGGTGGCATCGACTTCGATCAGCTTCCAACGTCGGCCCTCTCACTCGGTTCCAAGCTGAACGACCTCGTTGCGAATCCGTTCTTTGGCGTGATCACAAGCGGTACGCTCGCAGCAGCGCAGGTCAGTCGCGGGCAGCTCTTGAAGCCGTATCCACAGTTCACCAGCGTCTTGCCCCTCTTCCAGCCGGGAGGCCAGACAAAGTATGACTCCTTGCAGGTGAAATACGACAAACGCTTCGGCGCAGGTCTGCAGGTCAACGCAAGCTACGTCTTCTCCAAGACCTTCGACACAAACACGACGCATCAGGACAGCTATAACCCTTCGGCCGACTACGCGGTGGCCTCGCAGCACACACCGCACCGCCTCGTGGCGGGTTATACCTACCAGCTGCCCGTGGGTATCGGTCGCCACTTTGGCGGACAGATGCCGCGAGCGCTCGACGCTCTGATCGGTGGCTGGCAGGTGAACGGCATCAGCACCTTCCAGAGCGGCAACCCCCTGCAGATCACGGCAAGCAACGTCTCCGGACTAGGCAATCCGACGGAGTACGCAAACTACGACGGAACGAACCCGACGCTCTCGGGCGACATTCACAAGCGGCTGGCGAAGTACTTCAATACCGCCGCTTTCTCGCAGCCTGCGGCATTTACCCTGGGGAACTCTCCAGCTTACGTGTCGCGGCTCCTGTCTCCACGCCTTGTAACGACGGACCTCTCTCTCTTCAAGGAGTTCCACCCCTACCGCGAAACGACTCTGCAGCTGCGAGGCGAGGCCTTCAACGCCTTCAACCACGTGCAATTCGCTTCGCCTAACACCAGCGTTAATTCCACCAGCTTCGGACAAATTACCTCGCAGGCCAATACACCGCGCCAGCTCCAGTTCGGAGCAAAGCTGCTGTTCTAAGCAACATGTGGTTTTTCAGGATGCGGGGCCGCTAGCGGCCCCGCATTTTTTGTCATCCCGCAGCACAAGGAAAACCCCGAGACGGGTGCCTCATACATCGCGTTCTTTGCAATGTGTGGGTAATGCGCGAAGCGCATCCAAGATCTCCACGGCATCCGGTTTATGCGCTTCGCGCGACCCCATTCTTTCGCGATCAGGCCGCGAAAGAATGGGGCACATGAATCTTTTTGCCATCCTTCGCTGCGCTATGGCTGACAGAGAATGGCGGCATGGAACTTATTTGCACTGCTATGGAATAAAACGGCGGAGCTAATACCGTCAATGAGCAGAACGTGTAGTATAGAAAGTGATCGTAGAATCTGATCTGGTCTTCTTGCTTGTTTGGCTTGCCGTACTCGCAGATTATTCCAAGTTGCGTTCGGCGGTACATCGATTCATAAGGAAACAAACAATGGAACAGGGAACAGTGAAATGGTTCAACGACGCAAAGGGATTCGGCTTCCTCAGCCGCGCTAACGGCGAGGATGTATTCGTACATCACACCGCGATCCAGAGCAATGGCTTCCGTTCGCTCCAAGAGGGTCAGAACGTTCAGTTCAACGTCGTCAAGGGCCCCAAGGGCTGGCAGGCAGAGAACGTTCAGGTTGCATAAGCTTTTTCTAGCTTGAAAGAGGCGACTCCCTGGGAGTCGCCTCTTTCTTTTGCTTGCTTATTTGTTCCAAAAGAAAACCTGCTCCTCAACTGAGGAGCAGGTTTTTTGTTGCATTTGAGCAGGACAGCCGGGGAGAGGTGAAGCACTCAGTCAATCCCGCGTTAGCGATTGATGGCCATGAGTGGGGGAGAGTCGATGGTGGGATCCGTATTGAGTGCGATGAACCGACCCGTCGATGCCTGGTAGAAGGTCGTCGATCCGGGAAGGAAGGTAAAGCGGCCCGTCGTGGCATCCGTCACCGTATAGGTCAGGCTCCGGGGAGCGGCTGGCGAAACGGTGGAGGCGCTTGTGGGAACGTTGGAGGTAACCGTTGCGATACCGGTTCCGTCTGCCGTGATCGTTCCCAGGTTGCCAGCGGAGGTGTTGGCGGTCACGCTCAACGCGCCCATCAGATAGGATCCGTCAAAGGCTGCGATGCTCGTCGTCTCCGTCATCTGTGGCTCGAACTTGCCGAGCGCCGCATAGGACGTGTCCAGGAAGTAGCCGCGGTTGGCGGCGGTGAGATACATGGTCCGTGTCTTGGACGTGGTGGAGGTTACCGGCAGGTTCAGAGTGCCGCGGCCGTTGGCCGAAACCTGGCAGCTTGCCTGACCGGTGGACTGTGCGGCGGTGCGGACCGAGCTGATCACGCTGGCATCCGTACCGGCTGCAGTGGCTTTCTTTAGCAGCGTTTCCAGGCCGCCCGTGTCGGTATTGGTGACAGCGCAGCGCCCGTCGCCGCTGGCGGCAACCCGCAGGATCGTCGAGACCGACGAACCGGCGACCACCTGGGGGCTGACCTTCAGGGCCGAGGAGTCGGCGGCCGAGGTGACATAACCAAGGAGCGCACCGGAGAGAGCCGCGTCGGTGAAACCGCCATCGCTCTGGCGCTGGGCCGAACCCGCAAGCAGGATGTGCGAGCTGTGGTCGGCTTCGGAGAGGATGAACGCCTGCTGCGCATTGAGCATATAGGCGGCGTAGTGGGTGGGATAGGTGTCAGCTGGTGCGCCCGCGAGAGCCAGCGTCAGTTCGACGCGGCCGTTCAGATCGGCCTTGCCATACTTGCCGGAGAGGTTTGCTTGGGGGATATTCGTCGAAGCGATCATCGCGTCGCCCATGCCGGAGCTGATTACGCCGCTCGCTTCGCCGACAAACTGGCCGACCTGCGCCACGGTGCCGGAGAGTGTGCCCGCCGCGCAGTTTGCCTGGCAGGGGGTCTCACCCTGCAGGCCGAGAGCGAAGCTGCCCGTAAGGCCCTGGGCGAGGGTTGTGCGGTCCTGCAGAATCATCGAACCGGCTTCGCCGTCTGCGGGAAGGGCAGCGGTGGAAGTCTCGGTAGCCGCAGAACCTTCAATCGCGTAGGTGTTCGTTGCGGCAATGGTGCCGTCCGTGTTGAAGGTGGAGATCGTGATCAGACCCTGGCGCTTCGCGCCGACCGTGTATGTTCCCAGAAAGGAAGACGCGAGGATCGAGCCGCTGGTGTTGGTGGTGGTGTGATGGTTGGCATCCAGTTCGCCGTCCGTGATCAGGCCGTTGCCGTCGGCGGTAAAGCTGCCAACCGTTGCGCTGCGATAAAGTGTGCTGTCCGTGGTCGACTTGTCGATGCTCTGCATCATGAAGGCATACGATCCAGCAAGCTGGCCGCTGGCGGGCGTCACGGGGTAAGTCACGAGCGAAAGGAACGAGGGCTGAATGCTCTGGACCGCATCTTCAGAATCCGTGACCTGAAGCGTGAAGGAAGTCGCACCTGCGTCAGTCGGTGTACCGCTGATCACGCCTGTCGTCGAGAGAGTCAGGCCCTTGGCCAGGTTTCCAGAGGCGAGCGCGAAGAGATAAGGGGCCACTCCGCCCGACATCTGGATAGACTGCGAGTAGGCCACGCCCTTGACCGGGTTTGGGAGGCTCGCCGTCAGTACCTTCAGAGGTGTGGCCTTGACCTTCAGGACGACCGGAGCCTGAAGGGTGTCCGCGTTGACGTCCGTTGCTGCGATGGTGAAGCTCGAATTGCCAGCCGTCGTGGGCGTTCCGGAGAAGGCGCAGGTGCTGGGGTTGAAGCTGAGGCCCGTGGGAATCGTGCCTGCAGCGATCTGGCAGACGACGCTACCGATTGCGCCGAGGAATTTGACCTGCGCGGTGTAAGCGGTGTTCACCGTGGGTGTTGGAAGCGGCGTGCTATCCATGCTGAGGACTGACTGCAAGGGAAGTGTGAACTGGCCCGTAGCCTGCTGTGCCGGTGTGCTGGCATCGGAGACGGCGATCGTTCCGGTGAACTTCGCGGCGGATTCGGGAGTTCCCTTGATCGCGCAGCCGTTGAGCTGCAGACCAACGGGTAGCGTGCCCGACTGGACGGAGCAGGTATAAGGAGCCGTTCCACCCGTGACAGAGATCGCCGCGCTATAGGGCTGATTGATCGTAGCCGTCGGCAGCGCCGAAGAGCGGATAGCCAGGGCAACAACCTGTGGCGCTGTGGGGGACGTCGGGTCGGTCGGCGAGGTCGCGGTGGAAGCAGACTTGGGAGCAATGCCGCTACCGCATCCAGTAAGGGCCAATGTTGCAATGAGGCAGAGGGGCTTGATCCAACCGTCGCACTTGGTGATCGTTCCTTCGAACTGATTCCGTTTGTTCAACAAGTAGTTCATGCTGCCTCCGTATCGTGCTGGCCCAGGTGCAGGCCGTTTTTGAAACAAGAATTCCCCGATGCGCCAAGCGCATTTTTCTGCGATATGACATTCGTGTGCGGGGTCCTAGCAGAAGGGAAAAATCAATCCCGCGAATGATTGAAGTGTAGGGAGCAGGACGAATCCCGCCACTCCCACATTTGGGCCAGATTGTGGTACTTATTTGCCACTTTTAATTTGGCACCACCCATGCAATTCGAGAAACCCCATAATCTATGGGAAAAACACAGCGATTATGCTAAAAACTGTGTTTCTATAGGCATGTCTTTTTTATGCAAAAAAATGCGCATCATGCCATATTGAGAACGATATTGTGCACCGCAAGCGGAATAACCAGCAAGATCGAGCATTCGGTGTACCTGCAGGCTGCGGTGGACATCCCATCAAGTTGAGCGCGAAGAGGTACACGAGTCGGTCTCTCTACAGAGGAGAGGTGATTCCGTTTCGGTAGCTGACCCGCACGCCTTCGCTCCGCGCTCTCTGGTGGGTATGGATGAGCATCACGTCCCAGGGAGCACAATGTGTGAAGTACTTCCGAATGGACCGAAGTTTCCTCTAGCCAATGTTTCTCACTGGTGAAGAACCATGAAGAGGACCACAGATCGGAAAACAGACACGACGACGAACCATGCCACAGGCATCATCTCGGCAGCGTTCCTCACGCTGCTCGTCCTCGCAGCGATTCTTCTTGGCCTGACCGCCGCTGGAGATTACTTCCATGTGCGTTCAACTGCCATGGGTGGTCAATCGCGCGATGCTCGGAAAGACGGCTTTGTCTTCGCCGCAACGATCGGCCATCGAACCCGCAACGCACAGATTGCTGCGGGTAGCGAACAAGTCCTCGATTTCAGCCGTCTTCCCAGCGAAGCAGCCGCTAGGCTCACGACAGACACCATTAAGCGGCCCGTCGAATTTCTGCACGACCTCGGATTTACCTCCATTGCGATCGTTCGCCCGGATGGAATCGTCATTCGGAGCGGGGCTCCACTGCCGTCGTCCATCGTTAGCGTTCCGCTCAAGTCCAGCCTGCCCGCCCGGCTTCTTTGGAACAACGGCTTCTACCTCGAAACCAGGCACGAGTTGAAAAGCAGCAAGGACGAGTTTCTGGGTACGATGGTCGCTCAGCAGCCCATTCCTACTCTGGATGAGATCTTTCGCCAGGACCCTGAGAACGGCAAAACCCATGACATGATGCTCTGCGGGCCGATCTCCTCTGGAGCCATGTGCTTCGCGAGTCGTTCGAAAAATGGACCCTTTACGCTCACGGATACTTCAGACCAGAGATTGCAGTTGATCCAGAGCGCGTTTGCTGGAGAAACCTCCACGGAGTACTGGACCAGAACCTCTGTGGGCAGAGTGCTTGCCTCATCCGTACCGGTGGGCAGCACAGGTCTCGCTTTGACGAAGACGGTCGCCGTCTGGGAAACGCTTATCCCCCTCGATCTTGAGGTGGGTGCAATCGCTCTTGTCGTTTTCGTCCTCATGGGCCTCTCCTGGCCTCTGCTTACGCGTGCGGTCAAGCCTCTGGTCGACACGCTGATCCTTGAAAAAGAGCGCTCGAATCAGAATGAGCACCGATTTATCGCCGCGATGGAGAGCAGTCTCAGTGCTTTCTATCTTCTGGACAGTGTTCGCGACGAGCGGAACGAGATCATTGATTTCCGTTTCGTGTACCTGAACGGGCACGCCGAAAAGCTGATTCACCGGAGATCGGCCGACCTCCTGGGCAAATGGCTCTGCACAGAGATTCCGATGAATCGGACAGCAGGGTTTTTCGACAAATACCGAAAGGTTGTGGAGACGGGAATCCCCTTCAATGAAGAAGCCTCGGTCTCCAGCGTCGACGTCGATGCCGCCTGGGTCCATCTCCAGGTCGTCCGTCTGGGCGATGGCATCGCGATTACGACGACAGATATCAGTCTGCGGAAGCGCATGGAAATTCAGCTGGAGAAGGCCCTCGGCTTTACCCAGGCGATCATCGACGCTTCGCCCTTCAGCACCATCGTGACTGACCTGGAAGGCAATATCGTTGCCGTGAATCCTGCCACGGAGCGGATGCTTTGGTACACCAAGGCCGAGATGGTGGGGAAGATGACTCCCCTTTCCCTTCACGATCCTGTCGAGCTGAAGTTGCGGGCCGCAGAGCTCTCCGCCGGTATGGGCGTCCCCGTAGCAGCCAACATGGAAGTCTTTATCGTGGGACCGAAGCGGGGAATGGCCGAGGAAAACGAATGGACCTACATCAGAAAAGATGGATCCAGGCTGCCCGTGCAACTCACTGTGACGGCACTGACCGATGACTATGGGCACGAAACGGGCTACATGGGCATCGCCTACGACATTACAGAACGAAAGCGGCAGCAAGACTATATCTCCCACCTGGCCCACCACGATTCCTTGACGGGCCTGCCGACCCGCATTCTCTTTAAGGATAGGGTCGATGTCGCTCTCGCCAGGGTGCAGAGATACGGGGGCAAGTGTGCTCTCATGCTCATCGATCTCGACAACTTCAAAGACATCAACGACTCCCTGGGGCACCATGCCGGAGATGAAGTCCTGATCGTCATTGCGCAAAGGCTAAAGGAGGTTCTGCGCTCTACGGATACCGTCTCCCGCATGGGCGGCGATGAGTTTACGGTCCTTCTCGATCACATTACATCGGAGGAGGACGCGACGACCGCCGCCGTAAAACTGCTGGCGACACTTTCGAAGCCGATTTTGATCGGAGAAGACCTTTTACCGATCTCGGCGAGCATCGGCATCAGCATCTATCCCGAAGGCGGAGCCACCTCGGGAAACCTTCTCAAGAACGCCGATGCGGCGATGTATTACGCCAAAGGTTCCGGGAAGCAGAGCTATCGTCTTTTCACACAAGGTCTGGCGGACGCCACAACCAAAAGACTCCAGATGGAGATGGCCCTTAAGAAAGCGATCAAGTCGCAGGAGTTCTCCGTGGTGTACCAGCCCCAGGTCGCCCTCGCGAACGATGTCATCATCGGCGTCGAAGTCCTGGCGCGATGGAAGAGCGAAAGGCTTGGAGTTGTTCCTCCCAGCGACTTTATTCCCATTGCAGAACAGTGCGGCGTGATCGCACCTCTCGGAGAATGGATTCTTAGAACAGCCTGCAATGACGTCAAGGCCCTCTCCGATTCGATCGGCAGACCCCTAAGGCTGGCTGTGAATGTTTCTCCTCGACAACTGGAGCGGGAAGGCTTCGCGGCCAGGGTGGCTTTGATTCTCGTGGAGACAATGTTCCCCGCAGAGATGCTTGAGATCGAGATTACGGAAGGGGTTTTGATGAGCGACTCCCTGCTTGTTTGGGAGGCCCTGAAGGATTTGCAGTCCCAGGGCGTACAAATGGCCATCGATGACTTTGGCACCGGCTTTTCGAACATCTCTTATCTGCTGAAACTCTCCGTCAATCAGATCAAGATCGATCGAAGCTTCATCACAAACCTGGAAGATGATCCTGGCTGCGATGCGGTCGTTGGCTCTCTGATCAGCATGGCCAATACGCTTGGAGTAACGGTAGTGGCAGAGGGTGTGGAGACGGAGGGACAGCGCGATATCCTGCGAGCCAAAGGCTGCCACGAGGCGCAGGGGTATTTCTACCACCGTCCGATGGATGTCGCAGATTTGATGAAGGTCCTGCAGGGCAGCAAGGTGGGCGCGTAGGGCGGCTTCTGTATAAGCGGCTCTCAAAGGAAGACCTTGTAAAACAGATTTTCTTCGCTTCGCTACGGAAGGGAAAAGTAACTTCACGAAAAGAGAGGTCTTCGGAATGAAATCCGAAAACCTCGGGAACGGCAAAACTCTAAAAAGAGATTCGTCCTCCGAATTGAAATTGTCGCGCATCATAGGCAGAGGTTGGCCTGCCTGCATCGCTATAGAGAGAATCTACATCGAGCGTGTTGTTCTTATTGATGAGGTTGAAGACGTCGGCTGTTGCTTGAAATGTAAGACCATGCTCGACAGTAAATGTTTTGGCGAAGCGGAAGTCAGTGAATACATTAAAGGGCTTCAAACCTGCATTCCGTCCGAGTGAGCCATTGAAATTACTATCACCGGGACCAGCGTTCGCAGGAGCATCGATATAGCAGGGAATATTGAAAGCCCCCGTTGGCGAAAACTTTGAGCGTACGGGAGCGGAACCGCAGCTCGTCGTCGCGCTATTCACTGGGACAGCATTCGGTCTATCCGTAAGTGGATTGAAGTCGAAGTTCGTATCAGTACCCGTAAGAATATTGAATGGCTTGCCGGAGGCAATTTCGATAATCGGCGCTACGGTCATATTGGAAAAGACACGGCGCATCAGACCGTTGCTACCCCCGCGCCCGACGTTATAAACGCCTGAGAGCACCAGACGATGACGCTGGTCGAAGGAAGAAGTTGCCCGTTCAGAATTTGGGTTGAAGTTATTCTGCGGGCCATCGGATGTGGAGATGAGATCGGTCGCGTCATCGATCGCATGGGACCAGGTGTAGCTCACCAAAAATTCATAGTTCTCTGCGTAGCGCTTTTTCAGATTGATCGAGAGCGCGTTATAGGCCGATGTCCCCGTGGTGAGATTCGAATTGATATCGCCGAAAGGCACCGGAACGCCGACTCCAAGTCCATCGAGTGTGGCAATTTGGTTAGCGAGTCCGATACATGCACCTGCTCCTTGGCTGGTCAAAAATTGGGCCAGCGATGTGTTCAGGCCTGAGCGTCGAAAGAAGTTCAGCGCTGCTGGTGTGACATAGGGACCGCTCGGGCCCGATCCGCACGGAAGAGTTCCAGCAGCGGTAGCAACGGTGAGGGGATTTGACGTGGCCGAAGCCACCGCGGACTGGGGGGTACCCGGAAGAACCGATGCCGTTCCAGCCTGAGCAGCATCTATTGCATTCCGCCAGTTCGCAACAAGCAATGCAGGATTGACCGGATTGACATTGACCGGACGATTGAGATGGCGACCGCCTGTGGAGTTATAGGCCAGCGTAAGCGAAGTATCCCGGCCAAAGCTTCGTTCCACACTCAAAGAGACCTGCTGGACATAGGGAGTTTGGTAGTGGAGATCGATAGGAAGACCTGAGGGCAGGATTGCCAGGGGAAATCCCTGCGAAAGGAAGTTTTGATTATTGAAGACAGAGTCGGTGCTATTGGGATTAAACCTCTGCTGCCCCGGAAGATAGTTTAAGTTTGCACCGGTGACACAATTCGCATTCGTCAGCGATCCCTGAAAGGTATTCGTGGCATTGAGATTGAGCGGACTCGCTATGCTTGCAGCGGTACAGGGTGAGCCTCCTGCAAGAATGACCAGCGGAACCGTATACGTGTTGTAACTGGTCGACTCTGCTTCACTTGGTCCCGGAGCGCGGTCATAGAATAATCCGTAGTTGGCGCGGAGTACAGTTTTGTCTTCTCCGTGAATATTCCACGCTGCTCCAATGCGTGGCGCATAGTTGTTCGCTCGCAATGGAATACCCTGACGAACGCCGAAGGCCCGTTCCGCAGCATAGGTATTGGCGTTGAGGGAGCCCGGGGTAGGAAACGCCTCAATGTCGTAACGCACACCGTAGTTAAGCGTGATGGTCGGCGTCAGGCGCCAGTTGTCCTGCAAAAATGCTCCCAGCGTCTTCAGATCGTACTTGTAGCGCGTCAGACCGACTCCCTGTACAAAAGACTGAGGTATACCAAGCCCGTACGCCTGAATTGGCGAAAAGCTCGGGAGGCCACTAAACGCCGGTGCCAGGCTGCTGGCGTCGAGACCGGCAAAGGTGTAATCCCCGCCGGAGTACAACTCCGCCTGTTTAATGTTGATGGGTATATCTCGCACATCAATGCCTGCCTTGAACGTGTGTGTGCCGCGAGTCAACGTAAAGTAATCCTGAAGCTGATACTGGTCTTCGATCCGGTCTTCAACGGTGAAGGGTGTCTTGCCAAAATAAGCGAAGCCTGGAATATTCACGGCCGTGTTATTGCTTCCGGGAGCATTGGACGGCGAATAATTGACCGGATGGCGCGAGTACTGAAAACGGAGCTCGTTCACCTTGTTGCTGCCAAGCAGCAAAGTGTGTTGCCCAACGATAGAAAGATCGTGGTATCGCTGTGCCGCCGTTCGGGAGAAAGAGTTTTGCCCAAGATTTTGATTGGCCGCGCTCTCTTGAATACCGCTCATAAAGCTTGGGCTGAAGCTGGATCGCAGCATGAGTTGCTGGTTGCTCGTCAGCTTATGATCGAGCCGCAAAGAGTAGATTTCCGTCTTTTCGGAGACTGGAAAGTTTCCAATAAGACTATTGAGCGCAACATACGAAGCAGGTGTTACCTGCCCTGAGCTTGCAAAGTTATTCGTCCCAAGGCTCGGCTGCAGAAAGACGGGATTTTTCCCGGTAACAGCGAGCGAAGAGCTCGATCCAACAAGGGCAACGTACTCCTGTATCCCGGGTGTATTGGCTGGCGCTGAAGCCAGAAAGGAACCCTGGTCCGGTGTGCCTTGCACCATGAGCGATCCGGCCGGAGTACCATAAAATTTACTGACATCGATGTTGGTCAGGCCGAAGTTATCGGAACCAATGGTCGAAAATCCTGTTTCCTGACGCCGGGTAATTTCCGTCGAAAAGAAGAAAAATGTCTTATCGCGAACAATGGCGCCGCCTACAGTGAATCCGGCCTGCACACGGGTAAATGCAGGTTGATCGACTGTGCTGAAAGGATTCGTTGCCTGGAGATAGCGATTGCGTAGAAATCCAAAGGCGCTCGCATGGGTAGTGTTATTTCCGGATTTGGTAACAATGTTGACCACACCGCCTGAGGCCCGTCCATACTCTGCGGAAAAGCCATTGGTAATAATCTGAAACTCCTGCACGGCGTCCTGCGAGACGGTGGCACGCGTACCTCCCGAGATGTAGTCGCCCGCATCGGCTCCATCTACATTGATAGAGTTTGAGCGAGCGCGAATACCGCCGAAGTTGAGGCCCGATGTCATAAGGGCCCCGACAGGCGGTGCGGCATCTCGTGCAATCTGTGAGTTGACCAGTGCAAAATTAATATAGTTTCTGCCATTTGTAGGCAGATTATTGATGCGAAGCTGGTCGATCAAAGAAGATTGCGCGCTGCCCTGCGTCTCAATCAGATTGGCGTCGGAGTTCACGGTAATCGCCTCGCTTCCGGCCGCGAAGAGGGTTAGCGGAAGTGCTGCCTGCTCTCCCACTGTCAACACGACATGATTCGCGGTGAACCTGGCAAAACCTGCAGACTCTGCCGTAATACTGTAAGTCCCTGGAGGCAATTGCAGTACAAGGTAGTTTCCCATCGCATCGCTCGTAGTCGAACGGGAGATTGCTCTTGATGAATCCGTCACAGTCACGGCCGCATTGCTAATCGCGGCTCCCGTCTGATCACGGACAATACCACTAAGTTGGGCCGTCACGATATTCTGAGCGATAAGAGGCATCGAAAGTAGGAAGGCCATGAAACAAAGTGCATAGAGCTGAACGCGCGAAAACGAAGAAGAACGAATAAGCATGAATAAAGACTTTCTATTGTGGCTGTAAGAAGTTTTATAAGTCGCTCTAAGTCCCACAGCCAGATCTCGAAGGCTTGTTTCCGGGAGCGAATTGCCTGAATCTTTGGTTCTACTTCTAAACGCGCCGGCCACCGATTTATTCCACACAATTGCATTCAGGATTCGCTTCCTGCAGAGATAAGAGTTTCTAAAGCGAAGGATGCGCTTTACGCATAAGCCCATACATCGCAAAGAGCGCGATGTATGGGCCACCCGGAAAAGTTGTGCTCAGGCTGATTCTGTGTGGAGGGAAGCTGTCTGTGCCCCGCCCTTTCGCGCTTTTGGCGAAAGGGCGGGGTCGCGCGGAGCGCACAAACCAGATCTTTAAAGAAACTTTAAAGCAGACACCGGCCCGTCGAATGACGGGCCGGTTGGGTTGTCGTTTAGTGCGAGTGCAGCGCGATAAGGTCTGCCTTCAGCGGCACACCGCGCGAGAGCGAGATATGCAGCACCGCCTCGAAGGGCTTTGCGGAGCCGTCTGCTTCTCCGGCCTTGTCTAATAATGCTGCAGCTCCGTGAGGCGAAGCGGCGAACTCCACTGCGGCTTGCGTCCCGTTCGTCGTCAGGCCAGCGAAGACGGCGATGCGCCGACCCGAATCGATTCCCGGAATCATGGCAACGATGGCGAACTCTTCATTTGGCGAGGAGGGAATAAAGGCCGCCGGTTCGCCCGTTCGGGGATGGAGATTTGCGATATAGCCGGTATGCTGCGCGTTTAGATTGATGGTGAAGTCTGCCGTTGAGGGCAGATCATGCAATGCACCGTTCTGTCTGGGAGCCCCCATAAAGATCAGATTGCGCAGCTTGGCTTCGTCCCATGTGACCAGGCGGCTGCGTTTGAGCACGAAGTCTGAGCCGCGCTGGTCGAAGAGCTTACTGAGAATGTGCGCGGCGACGACTTCGCCGGTACCCGTATAAGTCTCGTCCAGCGTGCGGTTCGCGGCTACCTGAGACTCCGGGGTATCGGGCTGAACGAGTTTCAGGCCTTCGTCCGGCGTTCCACTGAAGATTGGGTTGCTGTAGATGACAAGAGCGGGTTCGGCACTCTTGAGAAAGGGTTTCCACAGGCGATCCACAGCCGTGGGCCGGATGGTCGGCCTGTGCCTGCCGAGAAGGATGCCGGCCATTAACCCGACTGCAAGGAGAAAGAGGGCAACCAGCGCGCTCATGGAGCGGCGGAAGACCTTTCGCTGCATCGTAAAGCGCGCATCGATCCCCACAACATGGTCGCCAGGGTGAAGTTCGGTCTCCAGGGAGTCGGTGGCAGGCGTGGGAAGAGCTGCAGCTTCCAGGTGGTCGTTATGCCCGCTCACAGGCGGAAGGATGATCGGCTCGATGACTTCGGTCGCCGACCCGCTCAAGCTCTGATGATGTTCTGAAGGGTGGAAGACAGGAAGGTAGTGGCCCTTGGGAATCTCGACCACGAGGGGCTCATGCTCGCCTTCGCGGGCGAAGTAAGCCGTCAGTTTGAGGCGAAGAAGACGCGCCTGCGAGCGAACGATAGAGTCGTCGCTGGAGTTATAGCCCGGGATGCGGTGGAAGACATTTACCCCGATCTGCTGCTCGGTAGCGTCCTCTGGGGCCTCTCTTAGGCAGCAGTCCACGACGTATAGGAAGAATTCGCACAGCTTTGGCGACCCACTGAGGTGGGAACTGGCAACGATCCGGTGCGTGAGTTCCGCACGTGGGTCATCCAGAGTGTTGAGCGTTTCATATGAAGCACTTACAGACAACATTCGACCTTCACTTCTCAGCCATTTCACGGTCCGGTTCACCCGTGAAAGCTCCAGCGTGCACCGTGAATACGGTGACAGTTGTTGGATGCAAGCTGCAATGTTTAGCGTCACCCTGGGATGAATTTCATCCCCGTGGGTTTCACTAGGAGACCAGAATGTTTAAGTATATGAAAACAGCCCGCTTGTGGCTGAGCGCCCTGACGATAGCCACGACGGCTACGCTGGGTGCTGGCCATGGTTCTGCGCAGGCGATCTTTGGAGCACTGTACGGAACAGCAACAGATTCCACCGGAGCGGCGATTCCCAATGCGACCGTGACCATTACGGATCAGCAAAAAGGCATTAGCCGGACAGTCCAGACGAATGGCACAGGAGCCTGGAGCGCTGACCACTTGATCCCGGACACCTACACGGTCAAGATCGAGTCGGGTTCCTTTGCACCTTCCACCACCACGGACATCATCGTCCACGCCGACGCTTCCCAGCAAGTAGATCAGGTCCTGCAGGTTGCGGGCAGCAATACTACGGTTTCAGTTTCGTCCGGCGATGTTCCGGCCCTGAAGACCGACCGCGCAGACGTGGCCCAGATCATGGATGAGCGCGCGGTTCAGAATCTTCCCAACCTCACGCGTAATCTGACCCAGTTTGCCCTGCTCACGCCGGGCATGCAGCACGCCAGCTTCAACATCGCTGGACCGGAGAATCCTCAGGGCGGCATCCAACTGAACTCCAATGGCTCCAACTACGGCGAACAGGGCTTCATCCTGGACGGTACGGACAATCGCGATCCCATCCTGGGCATCATCGTGATTAACCCCACGCTGGACTCCATCGCGGAGACGAAGTTCACCACACAGAACTACGACGCTGAGTTTGGCGGAGCAGCTGGCGGCATTGTGAACGTCACCACCAAGTCGGGCGGCAACAAGTTCCACGGAGACGCCTTCTGGTATCGCCACAGCGATGCGTTCTACGCGCGGAACCCCTTTACCCAGTACCAGCCGGACCCGGTCACTGGAAAGACGATCCCCAGCGAACTCTATAGCCAGTTCGGTGGTTCGATCAGCGGCCCAGTGATCAAGGACAAGACGTTCTTCTTCCTGGACTATCAGGGACTTCGCCGCCGCGTCGGTAACAGCCTGCTGCAGAACGTTCCAACGGCACTCGCGCGTAACACCTGCATCACCGGGAACGGCACCTGCGATCTCAGCCAGTACACGACCGCTCCTTTACGTAACCCGGTCACCGGCGTGACGTATCTGAACGGTCAGATTCCTACGGCTGCTCTCTCGGCCCAGGCGCGCGCAATCCTTGCGGGTCTTCCCGCACCGAACACCACCGGCGTCGGCACAACCAACAACTACGTCGCTTCGGGTAACGGACGCGTCGACGGCGATCAGGCCGACCTTCGTCTGGATCACCAGATGAGCGACAAGCTTCACCTCTTCGGACGCTATGACTATGCTCTCTTCCGCCTCGTCGGTATTCCGGTCTTCGGAGCTGCGGGTGGTGCGGGTTTTGGCATCGGCGGAACTTCGGGTCTGACGACCACGCAGAACCAGAGCGCCACGCTGGGCTTTGACTATGCTGTGACGCCGACCTTGCTGACCGATCTGCGTGGCGGCTTCCTGAGCTATCACGTGGCGGAGAACAAGTACGATGCGGGCTCCGCGCCTGCGGCGGCTGCCGGAATTCCGAACCTGAACGTCAATGGAGATACTTCGGGCTCTCCGACGTATGACTTCAACGAAAGCGGTATCAGCGGTTTCGGTAATCAGGGTTGCAACTGCCCTCTACTTGAGAGCGAGCAGGTCTTCCAGCTCGTCAACAACTGGACCAAGGTCTGGGGCAATCACACCCTGAAGTTCGGTGGCGATCTTCGCTATGCGAAGAACGTTCGGAACGCCAGCGATTCCAACCGCGCGGGCCGCTTCGTCTTTGCGGGCAGCAGCACGGCCACTGCGACCAGTTCGGGTCTTGATCTGGCTTCGGCTCTCTTCGGCGCAGCGGCTACCTTTCAGCGCTTCGACGTGTTTGTGAACGATCAATACAGCTATCAAAAGCGCGGTGCATTCTATGCGCAGGACTCCTGGCGTCTGACACCCAAGTTCCAGCTGAACTACGGCGTGCGCTGGGATGTGATCTTCCCGGAGACGGTGAACGGTGCAGGTCACGGCGGATTTGCTTCGCTGCAGACTGGCGGCATTCGCGTCGCGGGTGTTGGCCCCTTCGGAACCAACGGCAATCAGAAGATGGATTACACCAACCTCGCTGGACGCATCGGCTTCACCTATCAGGTTCACCCGAACACGGTGATCCGTGGTGGCGTGGGTACGGTGTATGACACCATCGGTTACTTCGGCACCATCTACGGCAGTATCCTTTCGCACAACCTGCCGGTACAGGCGAACGAGAGTCTCTCGAACGTCGGTGCAGTCGGTGGTTTTGTCACCACGCTGGCCGCGCCGCCGGTTCGTCCGACGTCCCTCCCCATTCCGACGAGCGGCATCATTCCGTTCCAGGATGCCTACGGTCAGCAGTTCCGCCCCGAGCGGATTCAGTTGCCGAAGGTGGACCAGTTCAACCTCACGGTGCAGCAGCAGTTCGGCAGCAACCTCACAGCGGAGATCGCGTATGTCGGCAACGTCGGCGAGCGCGTGTATCCGGGTGAAACCTACGGCTACGATCTGAACGAGCCCACGCTGCCGACCAACGCGGTTACCTTCCGCAACGGCACGGACACGCAGGTATCGCGTCGTCCTTTCAATGGCAAGTTTGTCGGCACGTACAACGGCGCAGCAACGATCTGCTGCAGTAACAGCATGACGTCGGCTGCTCCTTCGGGCCGTGCGAACTACCACTCGTTGCAGACGAAGATCGACAAGCGCTTTGCGCACGGTCTGAGCTTCAACGCCAACTACACCTGGTCGAAGGCGATGAACTACGCCAACGATGCAGCCTTCACCAACTATCGCCAGTTCAGCTACGGTCGAAACGATACCAATCGCGCACAGGTCTTCGTGGTGAGCGGCGTCTACGATCTACCCTTCGGTAAGAACCGCATGTTTGCTGCGAACTCGAACCGTCTGGTGAATTCCATCATCGGCGACTGGACACTGTCTGGTTCGTCGACGTGGGAAGCTGGACGTCCGTTCACGGCGACCTACGCCGAGTGCGGTCTGGACCAGGATCTCGACACGAACGCAGGCACGAACGGTGCGACGAGCGATTGCCGCCCGAACGGAGACTCCTCTGCCTTCCAGATGAAGGCAGGCGGTCTCAACTCGGCGACACATTCACGGCAGTACTTCGTACCGGTAGCAGCGCTGGCCAGCAATGGTGCGGTCTCGGGAGCCTTCTCCCGTCCCGCGTTTGGAACATTCGGAAGCATCGGACGCAACACGTTCGTTGGACCGCGTGACTACTTTGCAGACGCAGCTCTGATCAAGAACGTCGGGATCACGGAGAGGGTGAAGGCACAGTTCCAGTTCCAGGCCTTCAACGTCTTCAATCACGCCGCTCTGGATATTCCTACTGCTTCCAACTCGCATTGCATCGACTGCTCCACGGGCGGCAGCATTACCAGCCTGGAGAGCAACTCCACGATGCGCCAACTGCAGTTTGCTGCACGCCTGACGTTCTAAAAAGTGCCTCCTGAATGGGGCTGCCACAACGGCAGCCCCAAATTTTTGCGGTAACAAGTTTTGAGTTTGAATGATGCGATGGGTTCAACCCATCGAAGGATTATGAACGTGCGACTGCTCTCTACTGCTTCCCTCCGTGCTCTCTGCCTTGCGTCTGCATTTTCCGCCGCGCTCGTAAGCGCCTTCGCGCAGCAAAGCCTGCCTGTAGCGCAGTTGTCGTCCGTCGATCACTTTGACCTCGGCGAGAATCCCCTGACAATCCGCCAGCCTGCGCAGGCTAATCGGCCTTTCAGCGTGACGGGACAGCGCGGCGCCATCATTGGACAGCAGGATGGCACGTTCGAGCTATGGCTGTTGCCCACGAAGATTCTGCATAACGCACGTCTGACCGCGCAGCTCGACGGCTACGGTGCTGTGATTGATATGAACCAGCAGGCGTCGACGATCGAGGTGCATCCGGATCACACGACGATCACGCTTGCGCACGCGGCCATCACAATAAAAGAGCATCTCTTTATTCCACGAAGCGCAACGACAGGTGTTGCGTCCGCGATGGTGCTGCTTGAAATACACTCCGTGCGCCCCGCGCAGATCACGCTGAGCTTTGAGCCTTCGCTCGAACGGCAGTGGCCCGCGCCGAACTTCGGACGTCCCGGCGCAGGCTGGGTTCCTATGGGTAACGGCGGAGCGTTTCAACTGGAGAGCGACAACCCGAACTTCTACGGCATGGTGGCCATGCCTGGCAGTACACCCGGCTTGGTTCGTCCCTTCCAGGAAGCACCCAAGAGCGAGTCTCTCAGCTTCCACATCGCCTTCGATCCCGCGAAGGACAGCGGCAGGTACTTTCCTCTACTCGCGGCGGTGACGGATGCGAGCGCCGTTCCGGTGGAGAACGGCAAAGCGAAGATGCGGTCTGCTATCGCAGACGCGAGCGCGAATGTGGAGAAGCTGTATCGCTCCACGGCGGACTTCTACGCGCACTTCTTCGACACGAGGCTCGTGGTCGAAACTCCGGATGCGCGTTTCAATGACGCGATGCGCTGGGCAGAGGTGTCGATCGAGCAATCGAAGGTGGCGACGTCTTCCGGCAGCGGCCTTGCTGGCGGATGGTTTATTTCTGGAGACTCCGCGCGTCCTGGCTTCGGTTGGTTCTTCGGCCGCGACACGCTCTTCACGCTCTATGCGGTGAATAGCTACGGCGACTTTGCGCTAAGCCGTGAGTCCATGGACTTCCTCCTGGCGCACCAGCGCGAAGACGGCAAGATGATGCACGAGTACTCACAGACGGCGGATCTTCTGGACTGGAAGAGCCTTCCGTATCTTTATGCGGCAGCGGACTCCACGCCGCTCTTTGTGATGCAGATGGCGGACTACGTTCGTGCAAGCGGCGACACGGCATACCTTAAGCAGCATTGGGACAACGTGAAGCGCGCCTACGCCTTCACCCGAGCACACACGACACGTGGCGTCTACGACAACACGCAGGGAACCGGATGGGTAGAAGAGTGGGTGCCGAAGGCTCCCTTTCAGGAGGTCTATCTCGCGGCTCTGGATCAGCAATCGAGCGCCGCGATGGCGGAGCTTTCGACGCGCATGGGCGAGACCGATCTCGCGACGCAGGCGAAGGACACGGCAGTTACAATCGAGAAGCAGCTTGCCGAGTTCCATAACGATGGCGGCTTTTATAACTTCAGCCGCAATCAGGACGGAAGCTTCGACACACAGCCTACTGTCTTTCCGTCAGTCGCATGGTGGGATGGTGGCCTGAAGCTTCCGCAGGCCGACGCGCAGCTTTCACGCTGGGCGGGCCATAAGTTTTCAACGGACTGGGGTATGCGATCCATGGAGACCGGCGCTGCCACCTACGATCCCATCAGTTATCACCACGGTTCAGTATGGCCGCTCTACACAGGATGGACGGCGATGGCGCAGTATCGCAACAGCAAGCCGCTGGCAGCGTATGCGGACCTGGAGCAGAACATCGCGTTGACGTGGCTGCAGGATCCCGGCGCGATCACGGAAGTGCTCTCGGGCGAGTTCTACCAGCCGCTGGGACGTTCGAGTTCGCATCAACTCTGGTCCTCCGCGATGACGCTGACGCCTGCTGTGCGCGGCTTGTTTGGCGTGGAGATCGATGTGCCACGCCACTTGCTGCATCTCTCTCCCCAACTTCCCGCGGACTGGCACGAGGCCAAGCTGCACCACATTGCCTTCGGCGAAGCCATGCTGGACATCACGATGCATCGTCGTGGAGAGCATCTTGATCTGGAGGTCGTCAGCGATAAATCGACGGTGCTCTGCATTCAGACGGAGGCTGTTCTGGATACAAAACGTGAGTGCAAGAGCGCAACTACAACGCGCCACCACGTCACGCTGAAGCTGCCCGCTTTTGAAGTCGCTCTTGCGCCGCAGATCGCGGTGCCGGGCGAGACGACGCAGCAGTGGAAGGTGACGCAGGAAGAGCGCACCGAGCGCGGCCTGAAACTCACGTTGGAAGGCCCCTCGGGATCGACGCAACTGCTGCACCTGCGTCGCAATGGAAACGCGAGTCGCGTGCCCATGTTGAAAGGCGCGCAGATGGTTGGCGATAACCTTCTGGTGATGGCGCCGGTTACAACTGCAGGAGAGTATGCCCAGCAGGAAGTCGAGCTGAAGTGGTAGCTGGCGCCGCGACGTGCCTTGCGCTGCAGGATTACGTATACTAGTAGCTGTTCGGGCTGCATCCGCGTATCTCACGGAGCGGCACTGGGGATCCAATGAGTCTGATTCAACCCGGTATGCAGGGGCACAGCATGAGCGCGCGTAAAACAACCCCGCAAAGCCTGCAGGACCAGAAGCGACGCCAAACTCCCATCACAGCACTGACAGCCTATGACTACGCTACCGCGCGTCTTGTCGACGAAGCTGGCATCGATCTTCTTCTCGTCGGCGACTCTCTGGGCATGGCCGTTCTCGGCTATGAGTCCACGCTACCCGTTACGATGGAAGAGATGCTGCATCACACACGTGCCGTTCGCCGCGCCGTGCACAGTGCGCTTCTCGTCGCAGATATGCCTTATGGCAGCTATCACCTTGGCACGGAAGACGCTGTGCGCAACGCCATGCGCTTAGTAAAAGAAGCTGGCGCGGAGGCGGTCAAGATCGAAGGCGGCTCGGAGCGCGTGCATCTTGTCGCGGCAATGACGTCGGTGGAGATCCCCGTCGTCGGTCACATCGGCCTCACGCCGCAGTCGGTGCATCGCACCGGTGGATACAAGGTGCAAGGCCGCACCCTGGCGGCGGTTGAAACGCTCTGCGAAGATGCGCTTCTTCTGCAGCAGGCGGGTGCGATTGCGATTGTGCTCGAAGGCGTTCCGCGCGAGGTCGCCACACGCATTACGGCTAGCCTGGAGATTCCTACCATCGGCATCGGCGCGGGGCCTGAGTGCGACGGCCAGATCCTCGTCTTTCACGATCTCTTCCAACTTACCTTCAACCACACGCCAAAGTTTGTTCGAAGTTTTGGAGACGCTGGTGAACTCTTTCGCAGTGGCCTCGAAGCATATCGCGAAGCTGTCACTGCGAAAACTTTTCCCAACGATACAGAGAGCTATCACCTCTCGCACGACGTGCTGCAGGAACTGAACGAGCCAGATCTCGTACCCGCGAAGAGGCGCTAAGCCATGCGTATTCTCCTTACCGTTGCGGAACTGCGCGCGGCGCGCTC
This sequence comes from Terriglobus saanensis SP1PR4, assembly GCF_000179915.2. Lineage (NCBI taxonomy): Bacteria > Pseudomonadati > Acidobacteriota > Terriglobia > Terriglobales > Acidobacteriaceae > Terriglobus > Terriglobus saanensis. Next base: position 263,552 of record NC_014963.1, read on the forward strand.
TGAACTGCTGCAGCGCGATGCCACGGCGACGCTCGGTCTCGTTCCGACGATGGGCGCACTGCATGACGGGCATCTCGCGCTCGTTCGTGCTGCAAAAGAGCGCTGTCGTTTTGTGGCCGTCTCCATCTTCGTCAACCCGCTTCAGTTTGGCCCCAGTGAAGACTTCTCTCACTATCCCAGGACCTTCGATCAGGACTGCACATTGCTTCTAAAAGAAGGTGTGGACCTGGTCTTCGCTCCGGCAGCGGAAGAATTGGTTCCCGCGCACGCAACCACTTTTATTCAAGTCGGTGGCATCGGGGATCGACTTGACGGTAAGTCGCGACCGGGCCACTTTCGTGGTGTCACCACGATCGTTGGAAAGCTCTTTCACGTCGTCGCTCCGCATGCGGCCTTCTTCGGGCAAAAGGACGCAGCGCAGGTGGCTGTGCTGCGCGCGATGGTACGCGATCTCAACTTCGATCTCGATCTGGTCGTCTGTCCCACGGTGCGCGAGCCGGATGGTCTAGCGCTGAGTTCGCGCAACCGCTATCTCAGCGCCGAAGAGCGTATCCATGCTCTGGCTCTCTCTCGAGCTCTGCAGTCCATCGCTTCGATGAGCGTTCAGGAGAAAGATGCGCGCGTTCTGCAGGAACATCTTCGTTCCTGCCTTGCGGCTGCCGAGGGCATTCGTCTCGACTATGCCGAGGTCGTCGATCCTCGGACGCTCGAAGCGATCACCACGATGCACAAAGGCGCGCTCGTAGCGGTTGCTGCCTATGTTGGCAAGACCCGCCTGATCGACAACATTGTTCTGCCCTCGGGGAACACGCCATGAACATTCTTCTCGCAGTGACCGGCGGGATCGCCGCGTATAAGGCCGCTGAACTAACCCGCGAACTTCAGCGTCGGCTGATCAGCGTGCAGGTCGTCATGACTCCGTCGGCGGAGGAGTTTGTCCGCCCGCTCACGTTCGCCGCACTTACCGGCAAGCAGGTTTTGACTTCACTGTGGCAGCCCGCTGTGGAAGGGAGTGACGAGTTCTCCATCGAACACATCGCCGTCGCTCATTCCATCGACGCGCTCGTGGTTGCGCCCGCAACCGCGGACAGCCTTGCGAAGATGGCACACGGCATCGCGGACAATCTCTTCCTCAACATCTTTCTGGCGACGAAGGCTCCCGTGATCGTCGCCCCCGCGATGAATGTGAATATGTGGGAACATCCCGCGACGCAGGCCAACCTTCAACTGTTGCGTCGAAGGGGCGTCCTCATCGTGGAGCCGGATGCGGGCTATCTCGCGTGCGGCATGATAGGCGGCGGCCGATTGGCAGAGGTCACGCATATCGCGGACGAAGTAACACGCCTGCTTACGGTCAAAAGCGACCTCTCTACGGAGACGGTGCTCATCACGGCAGGCGGAACGCAAGAGCCCATCGACCCTGTTCGTTACATCGGCAATCGCTCCAGCGGCAAGATGGGGCACGCGCTCGCGCAGGCAGCCATGGATCGTGGCGCACGCGTGATTCTTGTGACTGCATCGGGAGAGTCCGCGCCAGCTACATCCGAAGTGATCCGCGTTCGTACTGCGGAAGAGATGCGTCGCGCAGTCCTGGATCGTCTGCCGGATGCGACAGTGGTCATCAAAGCCGCCGCCGTTTCGGACTATCGCGTAAGCGATCCATCTTCTCAAAAAGTGAAACGGTCCGGCGCGCTAACGCTTCAGCTCGAACCAACGGGAGACATTGCCCACGCGGTCGCAGCACAGCGCCAGCCCGGTACACTTGTGATCGCCTTCGCAGCAGAGACGGAAGATCTACTCACGCGGGCACGGCGCAAACTCGTAGAAAAGAACGTGGATGCCATCGTGGCTAACGATGTCTCCCAGCCGGGAATTGGCTTCGATGCGGAGGACAATGCGGGATTCTTCCTTACTCCTTATGAAGAGATTCCTCTGTCTCGTTCCAGTAAGCGTGAGATGGCGCATCGCATTCTGGACGAGCTTCTCCGCCTGCGAACGCATCAGAAAACGGATCGATCGGAAGCAGGCGGGAACTTAGCTGCAACAGAAAGTCACTAACACTATGCTGAGAAATTTTCTTCGCTCCAAAATTCACGGCGCCGTCGTAACCGAAGCCAATACGGCGTACGTCGGCTCGCTTGCGATCGATGAAGATCTTATGGACCTTGCAGGGATCCAGGAGAATGAAGTGGTCCACATCGCGAACGTCAGTAATGGCGAGCGACTTACAACGTATGCGATCCGTGCTCCGCGTGGATCGCGCGTAATCTGCGCGAACGGTGCGGCGGCCCACAGGGTTTCTGTGGGAGACAAGATTATTATCTTTGTCTTCGGCTGGTATGACGAAAGGGAAGCGGCGCAACATCATCCTGCGCTTGTGTTTGTCGATCGCGAAAATAAAGCCACCCACCGTCCTCTTCGTGAGGATCACGCACAGACCGCTGAAGAGATCGCAACCGCAGAAGAACTTATCTTTCTTTCCTGAATTGGTTTTGCTTAAGGCATCACGCCGTGTCATATTACGGCAATGCATTCATATCGCTGCACGGTCTAAGGCAAACGTCCTAGTGGTTTCTAAGTAGATAAAAATTCAGTAAAAACTTTAATGAAATTTTAGAGACTTTCTGTAGTTAAATCTCGTCAAAGGTTGCAAGACAAAACAGCTCACTTATGCCTTGCATAGATGCAGTTCTAACTGCACACGCGGTATTTTTTGTTGCGGCTCGGCCACTTAGTTATCTCCCCCGGTCGTTCATTACGAAGAGCGAGAAAGATCCCTATCTCTCGCCGCGTATCTCATAAAACTGCGTTGCGAGACGACGCTTAACAGAAGTTTCATTTGGAGGCAGACCCATGAAACGTACCGCCACGCCCTTCGCGTGGGCGATCCTGTTCGCCCTTTTTTGTAGTCTTCCCGTTCTGGGACAGACCGTCACTGGCTCGATTCGTGGAACCGTTACCGACCCAACCGGCGCGATCATTGCAGGTGCCAAAGTAGTCGCAACCAACGCAGCGACCGGTGTCAGCACGACCACCACTACGAACTCCTCCGGCGATTACTCCATCCGCTTTCTCCAGATTGGACAGTACAAAGTGAATGTCTCGGCTGGAGGATTTACGATCTCCAACTACGGCCCATTTGCGCTGGAGATCGATCAGACTGCCAAGGTGGATATTGCCCTGACGGTCGGCTCCGCCACAACGACAGTGGATGTCACAGACCAGATGCAGCCGATTCTCAATACAGAGAGCGCGACGCTTGGTCTTACCATTACCGAAAACACAATCAATTCGCTTCCTCTCAACGGCCGCGATTTCAGCCAGCTCGCGGTGTATACGCCGGGAGCGGTCTCCCCGGGCTTTCCTTCCTTTGGTGGCTCTAACTCGACCGAGCGGTCCACCGGTGCCGACAACGAAGTCTCCGTTAACGGCAACCGTCAGCAGTCGAATAACTACCTCCTCGACGGGCAGGAAATCAACGAAAACATCAACAATACGATTGGTTACAACCCCAGCCCCGACGCTCTCGCGCAGATGCGCGTGATCACCAGCAATGCCAACGCAGAGTTTGGAAATGTGAACGGTGGCACCATCGTCGCTGTCATGAAGAGTGGAACCAACCAGTTTCATGGGAGCGCCTTCGCTTACCTGAAAAACGAGAACCTCAGCGCCAACAGCTGGAGCAACGATCACAACGTCCCCGGGCAGATCGTCCCAATCAATCCCTTCACCTCGACGCAGTTCGGTGGCACCATCGGCGGACCGATCTTCCGGGATCGCCTCTTCTTCTTTGCGGATTATGCGGCGGCGCGGTCACACACGGGCGGACTTCTTACCGCAAGCGTAGCGCCTGCAGCCTTCCGCACGGGAAACTTCGCCTCACTACCCTTTCAGCTCTATGACACGCAGGCTGCGGGCGGCCCAGTTCCCTACGCCAACAACCAGGTTCCCATCACAAGCAAGGTGGCGCAGTTCCTCTTTGCGCATCCCGAAATCTACCCTCTTCCGAACGCGCCGGGCATCGACGCTCTCGGAATTCAGAACAACTTCGTCGGTCATCAGCGCAAATTCAACGCGAATGATCAGGGCGACATCAAAATTGACTGGCATCTGCACAGCAACGATGTCTTTACCTTCCGCTACTCGCAGGGCATTGCACGCGACGGTCAAATCACGAATCCTTTGCCGGTACAGTTTCCCAGCAGCAGTGATTATCCTGATCATCTGTTCAACGCCACCTGGGTCCGTTCCTTCAGCTCTTCGATCGTGAACTCCTTTGCTGCGAACTACGGTCGCATCCGTTTCAACAGCGGTGTTACGACCGATCCCAGCGGCGTCTTTGGCTTCAACGGCAATAACCTCGTTGGAATTCCCAGCGCGGCTCAACTGACGCAGGGTTTCAGTCAGCAGACCTTCAGCGGCGGAAGCGGAGCGTTCGCGATCGACAACGTTGGAGCCAACCCCACGCCCGAGATCTTTATCGACAACATCTTCGGCTACTCGGACAACCTGACATGGCAGAAGGGCAAGCACCTGCTCAAGTTCGGTGTGCAGTTCATTCGCTATCAACAGAACAGCTTCTACCCTGGCAACGATGGAGAGCTTGGATCGTTTACTTATAACGGTACCTATACCGCCCTTCCTGGTGGTACCACCTACCCCTTTGCGGACTTCGTGGCAGACCGGTCCAGCGATGTATCCGTCGGAGCTGTGACCGGACGTACGGGACAGCGGCAATGGCGCGATGCCTTCTTTGCACAGGATGACTGGAAGCTTCGTCCGAATCTGACGATTAATCTCGGTCTACGCTACGAATATTCGCAGCCGATCTATGAGGTCAACAACAAAGAAGCGAACGTCGATCTCAATACCAAGGCGATCATTCTGGCAGGTCAGAACGGCGCAAGCCGCGCCCTTTATGACGCTGTCTATAACCAGTGGCAGCCGCGCGTAGGTTTTGCCTATTCGCCCACCTCACGCACGGTGGTTCGCGGAGGTTACGGTATCTCCAGCTATCTGGAAGGAACCGGCGCCAACCTTCGTCTTACCCAGAATCCTCCCTTCCACAAGGACTTCGAGCAGCAGGGTGTTGCTCCAGGCACGGTCAACGGCGTCTACAACCCCGGAAAGTTCCTCCAGGCCGCGAATGGCTTTCCTACCACTCAGGTTCCGACCACGACGTTCTATGTGTGGCCTAAGGACTTGAAGCCCGCTGTCGTTCAGGAGTTCAGCCTGACGACCGAATACCAGATCAACAACACGTCCTCGTTCCAGATCGGATACGTTGGCGTGCTCGGTCACCACCTCACCGATCCCTACTGGGGCAACCAGTCCACGGGCGTCGATGCGAACGGAAACGCGCTTCCTGGACCTCTCGACAACATCGTAGGCGTGGGCGGCGTGATCAAGATCACGCAGACCCAGTCCGCAAGCAACTACAACGGATTGCAGGCTACCTATCGCCTCCGTCCCACGGGCGGCCTGGAACTCACGGCTAATTACACCTACTCGAAGTCGCTAACGGATGATATCGGCTTCTATGGCGTCACCAACAACAACAGCGGTCAGTACTACCAGCAGAATGCCTACGACATGCGTTCGGAGTGGGGACCTGCCGGTACGGACACGCGCCATAACCTGTCGGTCACGGGCGTTTACAACGTTCCCTTCGGTCGCGGCAAGAAGTACGGTGGTGGTTCGAACTTCGTGGTGGATTCTCTCCTCGGCGGATGGAAACTGAGCGGTTCGGAGGTCTATTACTCGGGCTTCCCCGTAACGCTTAGCTCACCTGCTGAATTCTCAAGCCGTGTCTTTGCCTTCTCTGGTTCGGCGCGTCCACAACAGAACCTCGCTTACCACCAGAAGAACCGCGGACTGAACAACTACTTCGGTACTGTGGGGACAACGCCTGGCGCGGGAACGGACATTACCGTCTGCGATCAGTCGGTGGGTGCTTGTACCTACAGCCAGCAGCCGCAGGGTGCCTTCGGCAATGTGCGGCCGGGAACCTTCCGCGCACCGAGCTTCCACAACATCGACATGGCGTTGGCTAAGTCCTTCAGCGTGTATCACGAGCATCGTCTCGAGTTCCGCGCGGACGCGTTCAATGCCTTCAACATCGCCAGCTATCAACAACCAGACAGCAACGTCACGGACACTACGTTCGGACAGATTACGAACACGGTCAGCAACAGCCGCGACATTCAGCTGTCTCTGAAGTACGCGTTCTAAACGAACCACTGTCCACTCGGCGCGAGAAAAAGGAGGGCATTCGCCTCCTCTTCTCGCGCCGAGTGCGTTTTAAGCAAAGTCCTGCCCTCGCGAGGGAATTTCCTCACTTTCCAAGGGCATGGGGAGAGACTCTTTCGGGGGACAGACAGAAAAGCGTCGATTCAAGTATTCTCGCTGCATGATGTCCGGGGCTCCTTCTTCGATTCAAAAAAAGTGCTGGCAAAAAAATGCGACGGGAAGGCGCCTGTCGCGCCTCGCCCGTTTGCGAGCGATCGAACGTCGCTGGGTACGCAGCCTGCGTCTTATTTTTCTGGGAAGTTCTCTTTTATTTTCAATAGCTTACGGCTCTGCGCAACAGACTTCGGAAGCGCTGAACACTTTGCCTGAATCTCCCGGAAGTTCCATTTCAGGAAGGGAATCGGCTGGCGAGCAATCCGAGCAGAAGTCTTCCAGCAGCATCAGCGGCACCGTGCTCGACCTCAACGGAGGCATCGTCCCGGAGGCGAAGGTGACCCTTAAGATGGAGGGTGCTTCGGCAGAGACCGTCATCACTTCGGATGGTGAAGGCAACTTCCGGTTCTCGAGTCTCCCCTCTGGTAAGTACAGCGTGACCATCAGTTCGCCCGGCCTGGAGACCCTGAAGCTGGACGAGATCGTCCTGCACGAGGGACAAAATCATCAGCTTCCCAAGATCGCACTACCCCTGTTGCGCACAAGCACCGATGTCCAGGTCGTCGTTACGCAAAAAGAGCTCGCCGTCGAACAGGTGAAGCTCGCGGAGAAGCAGCGCGTCCTCGGCATCGTTCCGAACTTCTACAGCAGCTACATCTGGAACGCCGCTCCGCTCCCGGCCAAACAGAAGTTCGACCTGGCGATGAAGTCGCGCACCGATCCTGTGGCTTTTGTGATCACGGGCGTTGTGGCTGGCATCGAGCAGGCGCGCGACCGGTTTCCCGCATACGGCCAAGGTACCGAAGGATATGCGAAACGCTATGGGGCCTCCTATGCGACCAGTGCCGTTGGCCGGTTCATGGGATACGCTGTTCTTCCTTCCGTCTTTCACCAGGATCCGCGCTACTTCTACATGGGATCGGGGAGCACCAGGTCCCGCGCATTCTATGCCATGACAAGGCCCTTCGTGACCCGTGGAGACAACGGGCGTTCGCAGCCGAACTACTCCTACATCCTGGGCAGCTTTATCGCCGGAGGCGTCTCGAATCTCTACCATCCGGCAGACGATCGCGGAGCCAGATTGACGGTCGACAACGCCCTGTTGGGCATTGCGGCCAGCTCCATCGGCAATTTGGTGCGCGAATTTGTCCTGCGGAAGTACACGCCCAGTGTGCCGAACTACGCACAGGGCAAACCGTAGCTACTCGATGCGTGGCGCGTCTGTGGCTTGTGCGAGATCGTCGTCCTTGGTCTCTCGTACCAGCAGAAGGCCGGCGAGCGAGAGCGCTGCTGCTGTGGCAAGGTAATAGCCCACATACGGCAGGCCGTAGGAGCGGGCGAGGTACGTTGCCGCATAGGGCGCGAGCGATCCGCCCAGAATGCCCGCGAAGCTGAAGGCCAACGAGCTTCCCGTATAGCGAACAGGCGTGGGAAAGAGCTCCGAGATCACGGTACCAAGCGGGCCGTACGTCATGCCCATCAGCGCCAGGCCTATGCCCATCATGGCCAAAGCTCCCGCCGTTCCCGCAACGAAGATCTTCGCCATCACCAGACCGAACAGCGCAATCGCTACCGTGACCGAGAGCATCACGCGGCGTCGGCCACGCTCTGCCAGCAAGGCGGAGATCGGGATGGTAAGCGCAAAGAGCGGAATCACGGCCATCTGCATCAGCAGGAACTTTCCGCGGCTGAAGCCCAGCACCGTTGTGCCCCACGAGAGTGCGAAGACCGTCATCAGGTAAAAGAGAACGAAGGTTGCGAGGCAGACCAGAATGCCCGCGAGTAACGGACGCGTGTGGCGGCGCATGACCGTGAGCATCGGGAACTTTACCTGCTCGTGGCGATCCATCGCCTTCTGGAAGACGGGCGTCTCGTGAATGGTGAGGCGGACATAGAGGCCGAGCACCACCAGCAGCGCGCTGGCGAGAAAGGGAAGCCGCCATCCAAAGCGGAAGAACTGCTGGTCCGTCAGAAGGCGCGAAAGCAGGAGAAAGACACCGCCGGAGAGGAAGAATCCAAGAGGTGCGCCAAGCTGCGGAAACATGCCGTACCAGGCGCGCTTATTCGGCGGAGCGTTTTCAATCGCGAGGAGCACAGCGCCGCCCCACTCGCCGCCAAGGCCGATTCCCTGCCCGAAGCGGCAGAGTGCAAGCAGCAGTGGTGCAGCAAAACCGATCGTCGAATACGTCGGCAAAGCGCCAATGGCAAAGGTAGACAGGCCCATCGTAGAGAGCGCGATGACCAGCGTGGTCTTGCGTCCGATGCGGTCGCCAAAGTGTCCGAAGAGCGCGGAGCCAACAGGTCGGGCAAGGAACGCGATGCCGAAGGTCGCAAGCGAGGCGAGCGTTGCCGAAGCTGGATCCGAAGCAGGGAAGAAGAGCTTCGGGAAGACCAGCACCGCCGCCGTGGCATAGATGTAGAAGTCGAAGAACTCGACCGTCGTTCCGACAAGACTGGCGAAGAGGACATGGCCGGGGCGGTTTTGGGGGACGATCACAGGAACGATAGTGTTTTCGCTTTTCACTCGCATGCACTCACAATCCTAATTGCGGAAGTACTACGACAGATAGAGCACAGGTATCCTTAAGAGGGGGTTGGCGTCTTGTTTTTTCGTTCTTCGGTTGTGTCGTTGACGATGGCAGCGGTTCTTCTGATCGCCGTCGGCGGTTGCCGTTCGCGTGTGCAGAATCGGCCCGTGGGTAAGGCCGTTTCCATCGCTGTTCCCCTGGGCCTGCCGCCGCTCCCGCTTCCGCGCGACAACCCGCCCACGTCGGACTCGATCGCTCTGGGACGCATGCTCTTTTTCGACAAGCACCTGTCGCAGGATGACTCGCTTGCATGCTCTTCCTGCCACAATCCGCAGACCTACTTCACCGACGGGCAGAGGCTCTCCAAAGGTCTCGGTGGCATGTCGCTCCGGAATGCGCCTACGGTGATGAACGCGGCGTATCTTCCCTTCCAGTTCTGGGACGGCCGCGCCCTCACGCTGGAGGAGCAGGCGGCAAGCCCCATCGCAGATCCGATCGAGATGAATCAGCCACATAATGTCTCCGTAAAGAAGATCGCCGCGGAGAGTGCCTATAAGGGAATGTTTGCAAAGGCTTTTGGAACGGACAACGTCACGCTCGGGCGCATCGAAAACGCACTCGCCAGCTTCGAGCGCACGCTCCTCTCCGGCAACTCCGCCTTCGACCGTTACCAGTATGGTGGAGACCAAACGGCGCTTACGATCTCTCAAGCACGCGGTCTTGCGGTCTTTCTCGATCCGAACAAGGGCAACTGCGCGGCGTGCCATACCGTCCGCCCACACGACGCTCTCTTTACCGACGGCAAATTCCACAACACCGGCGAAGGTGTGGGAGATCTTGACCAGTTCAGCGATGTCGGGCGATATCACGAAACCAAGGTGAAGACAGACACAGGCGCCTTCAAAACCCCAACGCTGCGCAACGTCGCCAACACCGCGCCCTATATGCACGATGGGCGCTTGAAGACCTTGAAAGAGGTCGTCGACTTCTACGCCGGTGGCGGAAACTCCAATCTTTATTTAGACCCCGAGATGAAGAAGATTCATCTCAACGGAACCGACCGCGAAGACTTGGTCGCGTTTATGCAATCCCTCACCGGTGAGATGCCGCCCGATGTCGGACCTCCGGACAAGAAGAAGTAAAGTGGAAGAGCCATGAAGAAAAATCTCTGCCTGCTGTTCATTGTTATGTTCGCTGGATGCTCAAAGAAGAGCACCCCAGTTCCCGTTGCTGTTCCCGCCGCGCCTTCCTACTTCAAAGTAGATGCCGCCACTGCGGGCTCCATCTCCGGGAAGGTGAAGTTCGCCGGGCCGCGCCCGCATCTTCAGCTGATCAATATGGAGGAAGACCCGGCATGCGTGATGGCGCATGCCGGCAAAGCCTATGAGGAATCGCTTGTGGTCGACGTGCACGGCGCATTGGGCAATGCGTTTGTGTACATCAGCAAAGGCCTCGAAGGAAAGAAGTTTGAAACTCCGACGACGCCCGTTGTGATCGATCAGCGTGGATGCTGGTTCCGTCCGCGCCTCCTCGGCCTGCAGACCGGGCAACCCTTCAAGGTCGTCAACTCAGATCCTGTCACGCACAACATTCACCCCATGGCGATGGTAAATCGCGAGTGGAACCACAGCCAGGGCCCCGGTGACGATCCGATGACACGCCGGTTCATCAAGTCGGAGATCATGATTCCAGTGAAGTGCAACATCCATAGCTGGATGCACGCCTACATCGGCGTCCTCGATCATCCTTACTTCGCGGTCACGAAGGATGATGGGAGCTTCGAGATCAAAAATCTTCCCCCAGGGACGTATACGGTCTCCATCTGGCAGGAAAAGCTTGGGACACAGGAGCAGCAGATCACGGTCGCTTCCCAAACAAACGCAACGGCAAACTTTACGTACAAAGGAAAATCATGATGCCCCGGACTTCTCTCGTTCTTCTCGTAGGCCTCGCGGTTGCAGTCACTGGATGCCATTCTTCGAAAGCGCCTGCCACGCAGGAAAACCAAGCGGTCCACGCGTCCTCTCCGCTTCGGCTCTATGTGACCAACGAGGTCTCCGGTGATCTCACGGTGATTGACGGCGGCTCGTATGATGTGATCGCCACCGTGCCGCTCGGCAAGCGTCCGCGCGGCATCCATCCCAGTCCCGATGGCAAGACGCTCTACATCGCGCTCAGCGGTTCGCCCATCGCAGGTCCGGATGTGGATGAGAGCACGCTCCCTCCGCCGGACAAGAACGCGGACGGTATCGGTGTCTTCGACGTCGCGCAGAACAAGCTCGTCCGCATCATTAAGGGGGGCTCTGACCCAGAGAACTTCGATGTGAGCAAGGACGGCAAGCAGTTGTACATCTCTAACGAAGATGTCTCCGCCGTCAGCGTTCTGGATATCGCCTCCGGCTCCGTGGTGAAAGAGTTGAAGATCGGTGCACAGCCTGAGGGCGTAAAGATCTCGCCCGATGGCAAGTTCGTCTACGTCACATCGGAAGAGACAAGCGAGATCGCAGTGCTGGATCCCGTAGCCGGAAAGATCACCGCGACCTTCAAAGTAGGACACCGCCCGCGCTCAGTGGCCTTTATGCCGGACGGCAAGCACGCCTATATCAACGCTGAAAACGATGGCACGGTCGTTGTGGTGGATGTTGCCAGGCGCAAAGTGGCGAAGGCCATTCAACTCGGCCAGCCGGGACTCGTAAAGCCCATGGCTGTACTGCTCTCGGCAGATGCGAGCAAGCTCTACGTAAGCACGGGGCGCGGCGGCAAGGTCTTCACCATCGACACCGCGACAGACACCGTCCTCAACTCCGTTGCCGTGGGCAAGCGCCCGTGGGGCATTGCGCTTTCGCCCGACGGCAAGACGCTCTACTCCTCCAACGGCCCGTCGAACGACGTCGCCGTCGTCGACCTCGCCACCAACACAGTCACGAAGAAGGTTAAGGCCGGAACCGGTCCTTGGGGAGTCGTGGCCTTGCTACGGTAATCATTGGGGTAAGGCCCACGCGAACATCACGCTTCCGGTACCGACGACGACATACTGCCGCCCATCCAGCTCGTACGTAATGGGCGAAGCCTGCATCGACGATCCGGTACCGGAGTGCCACAGCGTCTTGCCATCCTCTGTGTTGAGCGCGAGAATGTTTCCCACCTGATCACCCGTGAAGGCGACACCGCCATCCGTCGTGAGAATGCCTGCGCCGCTGCCGTCACCTAGGTCGTGCGTCCAGCGAAACTTGCCCGTTTGATAGTCGATGGCCTCAACCACACCCTTACCCCACAGACCATAATCCGCACCGGCCCAGCCGTAGGCGCCATCTTCGGGCTTAGTGAAGTAGAGGCTGTAGCTGGGGTGCGCGTCGACAAGGAAGAGGCCGGTTTTGGGATCGAAGCTCGGCGAACGATAGTTCGTCAGGCCGCCCTCATCCGGCGCGATCAGGCGTCCATCGCGCTTCGGGTCTTTGTCGGGATTGGGGATAGGACTTCCATTCTTGCCGATGCCTAATGTCCAGTTCACCGGGCCGAAGGGCGTGGTCAAAAGGTTCTCACCCGTCTTGCGATCGAGCACAAAGAAGAACCCATTGCGCGAAGCCTGCATGAGCATCTTGCGCGGTTTGCCGTGAAAGTCGCCATCGACGAGTACGGTGGCCTCGGTCGCATCCCAGTCATGCGTATCGTGCGGCGTCGCCTGGAAAGCCCACGCCATCTTGCCGGTGTCCGGGTTCAAAGCGATGATGCTGCACGTATAGAGATTATCGCCAGGGCGTACGGTGCCATTCAGCACAGGCGTAGGATTTCCCGTTCCCCAGTAGGTGAGATTGAGATCTGGATCGTAGCTTCCGGTAAGCCACGCCATGCCGCCTGTTGGTGCGCCGGGTGTTCCCGCAGGCGGTGTCGCATCCCACTGCCACTGCGTTTTGCCTGTCTCCGGATCGATGGAGCGAATGTAGCCGGTGATGTTGTCGGAGTCGCCTCCCATGCCGACAAGCACGTGGTCACGGATGACGAGCGGAGACATCGTCGTCCAGTAACCCTTGGTCATATCGCCCACCACAACATCCCATCGCACTGTGCCGTCCTTCGCATTCAAAGAGACCAGGTGCGCATCGGGAGTTGTCGTGAAGATATAGCCCTTGTACATCGCCACGCCGCGCTGGCCGATGTGCTGGCCCTTGTTTGGCGGATAGGTATAGTGCCAGACCAGGTGGCCGGAGCGCGCGTCTACGGCGTAAACGTTGTCGGGCACGGTGAAGTACAGAATGCCATCGACAAGGATCGGAGACGCCTTGATGCCTGCAGCCTGGTTGGTCTGAAAAGCCCACGCCAGCCCGAGATTCTTGACGTTGTCCTTGGTGACCTGCGTCAGCGGGCTGTGGCGTCGCGCGGTGTAATCACCGTGATACGTCGGCCAGCTCTCGGCCTTAGGATGCAGTAGATCGTTCGCCGTAAGGTTCTGAGACGTTGAAGGAACCGAGAGCAGGGCCAACCCAAGCAGTACAACAAAATGCTTCACGCAGTTCATATCGATTGGAACCTTTCTGTTACCACGGTTCTTGCAGTCGCGCTTTTAACGCCCAATCAACGCATCGTTTGCAGATAAGCCATCAGGTTGTGAATGTCATCATCGGTGTACTTGGGAAACTGATCTACATGTGCCTGCAGCGACTTCTCTACGTTCTCTTTCACCGTTGTGCGCGGCCAGGAACGATACGTGCCGGACGCATCCGTAATCGCAATCGTGAACTCATCGAGATACGAGATCGTCCCCGCAACCTTCTCTCCGGAAGGCAACGTCACGCTGGCCTTGACCTTTGTCCCGCGCGGATACAGCATCCTCTGTTCCAACTGGAGGCCTTCATATCGCGTGGCAATGCCCTTGAGATCGCCCGTCGGAGAATGGCAGGAGGCGCAACCGCCCGCGCCGTTGAAGTACTTCTTGCCTGCATCCACATTGCCCGTCTGCAGATCGGAGACGTCCACGCCACGGCGACGGCCTTCCTTCTGCGCTGCCGTCACAATCGAATGCACATAGGCCACAACTCCCGCCGTCTCGTTTTCCGAGAAGCTGAAGCGCGGCATGCGCGGCGGCCGTCCATTGTGAATCACTTCAGAGATCTTGTCGCCGTTGACATCCGCATTCACCAGCTTGGAACGCGTCAGATCCGGCCCGGTCTCGCCACCGCCCGCATCGCGTCCATGGCAGAAGGAGCAGTTCTGTTGAAACAGCGACTTCCCGTTTTCAAGAAGAGGAGAGAGCGTCGCCGTGGATCCTACCGTAGGATTCACCGCGATCACTTCGCCGCTCTTCATGAAGTGCAGAAGATTTCCGATCTCGATCTCGCTGAGCTTCGGAAAGGCAGGCATACGGCCTCTGCCGTGGCGGATGCGGTCGATGATCGCCGCATCGTCGTACCGATGGCTCACACCGATCAGCGGAGGAAACGACGGAAGAATGCCCTCCCGCTTTTCGCCGTGGCAGATCGCGCAGTGGTCTTCGTAGACCTGAGCTCCGAGAACATCCACAGAAGCTGGCCCTGCTGGAGGAGCTGGCGTGGGCGTGGCGGACTTCTGCTGCCCCAAGGCATCCAATGCTGCAGCCAGACGGAGGTAATGCGCGACCTTCTGCCGCGGCGCGAGCGATGCAGCAGCGGATGCCGCGCGCACCTGCATTGGCGCATGCAACATCGCACCCGTGACTACAAGCAGGCCCAGCGTCGAAGCGGCGAGGTGAGTTCTCTTCATCAAGCTCTTAGGCATCTTCTCTGACTTACCCCGCATATTTGATCAACTGCATAAAGCCGTAGTCCATGTGGAGCTGCTGATGACAGTGCATCAGCGTGTCGCCGGGATTGTTCGCTACAAAGTCCACGGCGACTGACTGCAACGGCATGACGTTGATCACGTCTTTCATCAGGCCGCTCAACTGCGTCTTTCCAATCTGTGTCACTTCAAAGGTGTGCCGGTGCAGATGCATCGGGTGCTGGTCGCCACTACCGTTGCGAAAGACCATGCGATAGCGCTTGCCCTTCTGCACCACCAGCGGATCGATGTCCGGCCACGAGCGGTTGTTGATCGTCCATACATCGAACTTCGAATCCATCTTGTGGCCGTTATCGCGGAAGGTGAGGACGAAGGTCTCATCTGGATCCGCTGCCTTCGTCGGATTTGCGAAGATCGAGTAGTCCCACTCAACAGGTGCAGGATCTTTCCAGACCGGCGCGCCCTTCTGGCCCGCATATTCCACCACAATGCCAAGGCCCATCTGCCGCGACTTCTCCAGCGTGGAACCAAGCACCCACACGCCGGGCGAGTTCATCTCCACGATCGCATCCACGCGCTCCGCCACAGCCAGCGAAAGCACTTCTACCGACTTCGGATTCGGTACAACATTGCCGTCCATTGCGATGATCTTGAAGGTATGCCCCGGCAGTGCCAGAACGACATTTTCCGTCGCGCTCGCGTTCAGCAGACGCATCAACACGCGCTGACCCTTCTTCACGCGCAGCGGTTCGCCCGCGCCCAGCATGTGCGCGTTCATGGTGGCGTACTTGTAGCCCACATCGGAGCCGTTGGTCTGCGGCACATTTGCGGACTGCTCGCGCAGCATGTCCACCATGGGGACAAAGCTCGGCTCCCAGTGGCGCACAGCCAGATTGATTTCCTGGTCGTAATGGCCTTCGTGCCCCGCTTGCTTCTTGCCTTCGACGATCAGGAACCCCGCTTGCCCCGTATAAGCACCAGCGGCAAGATTATCCATCGCCATCGCATGGGTGTGATACCAACGCGTCCCTGTAGGGTTCGGCGTGAATTGATACCGATGGGTCGCGCCCACCGGTATCATCGGCGAACCCTCTTCGACCGCGCCATCGTTCAGCGAATCAATCGCGAGCCCGTGCCAGTGCACAATCTCGGGAACAGGAGAGTTGTTCGTCACATCGATGGTCACCGGCACACCCTCGCGCAGGCGAAGCAGCGGCCCCGGCACCTGCCCGTTGTAAGCAATGGTGTCGATGACCACGCCCGGAGCGATCTCCAGCCTGGTCGGCGCGATGCGCAGCGTGTGGTCCGCCTTCGCAGGACCGGTGACCGCGCGAGTTTTGCGCACCGCCGCGTGGAGTGCCGTTGAAGTGAGTGCCGCGCCCGCCGTTGCCAGAAAGCTTCTACGATCCATCCCTTTATCTATACCCACCAAGCAGCCCCCGGTGTTTCTTTCAGCACAACAGAGTTCAAGAACTCAACAGCCTTGTTCAGGCCCTCATCCGGCGACAACAGACTGTCCTCGTGCTCAATCGAAAGCACACCGTCATAACCGAACATCCGCAACGTGGAGACAAACTCCTTCCACCACTCGGCTCCATGCCCAAAGCCGCAGGTGCGGAAGATCCAACCGCGATTGCGCTCGTCCGTGTAAGGCTTCGTGTCCAGCACGCCCGTGCGCGGAAGATTGGCAGGGTACATCTGCGTGTCCTTCGCGTGAACATGAAAGATCGCATCGCCCAGAACGCGTATCGCTTCAATCGGGTCGATCCCCTGCCAGAACATATGACTTGGATCGTAGTTGCAGCCCACCGACGGCCCGGCAATCGAGCGTAACCGAAGCATCGTCTCCGGGCTGTACGCAACGAAGCCAGGATGCATCTCGATGGCAATCTTCACACCATGATCCGTTGCGAACTTCGCATGCTCTTTCCAGTAAGGCGTTACCACCTGGTCCCACTGCCACTTCAGTATGTCGAGATACTCCGGCGGCCACGGGCAGGTCACCCAGTTGGGATACTTCGAACCCACCGTACTCCCCGGGCATCCCGCAAAATCCACGATGGTGGACACACCGAGCTTCTCTGCGAGAAGAATCGTCCTGCGACTTGTTTCACGCGCCACCTTCGCCTGCTCTTTGTCCGGATGCAGACCGTTGCCATGGCAACTCAGTGCAGAGATGGTGAACTCCTTGTCGGCGAGGGTCTTTTGGAACTTCGCCAGCGCGGCTTCGTCTTCCAGCATGGACAACTTGCAGTGCGCGTCACCCGGATAGTTTCCCGTGCCCAGTTCTACAGTACGAATGCCGAGCGTGCTCAGCTTCTCCAGCGCGCCTTCGAGCGGCAACGTCGACAACAGTGGTGTAAAAACTCCAAGTCTCATCGTGGTTCTCTCATGCGCTTCGGTTGGTACGGTTAGAAAGATGGCGGAAAGTACTGCACCTTCTGCCATGTATTGCCTGCAGCATGGCTCGCCAGAATGGCATCCACAATACAGTTGGAACGGTAGCCGTCGTCAAAGGTTGGCAGCGGCGACGGCTTATCCTGGATCCCCGCTCCCGCACGGACCCATGTGTACGCATCGCTGACGATGTTCATGAAGGCATCGGCCCACGATTCCTGATGGCCCGCCGGTAGATGCGTGTAACGCAGCGCTTCGCCCGCCACCAGCGCGGGATCCTTGCCTACAATGCAGTTCGGCCCTTCATGGCTTCCCACCCAGAGTTCGTTCTGCTCCTCCTGCCGCCACTTCAGGGAGTGCTTTAGACCGCTGATCTCAAACTGCAGATCGTTCTTATGTCCCGGCAAAGTCTGCGCCGCGGAGAACGTACCCTTCGTCCCATCTTCGAAGCGCAGCAACACTGTGGCCAGGTCTTCGCTCGTCATAGGGATTGCCTTGCGGTCGCCGGATGTTGTTTTGGAGAAGGCCTCGGAAGATCCTTCGGTGGCGTATCTTGTCTTCACCACCGTAGTGATGTCCGCCAGCACCGAGGCAATCTTCTTGCCAGAGACATGCTCCGCAAGATCGCACCAGTGCGATCCGATATCGCCCAGAGCAGAGGTACCGCCACCCTTCGCCGGATCGGATCGCCATGAATACACGTTCGGATCGGTCAGCCAGTCCTGCAGATAGAAGCCCTGAATAAAAGTCAGATTGCCAATGCTTCCATCGGCCACCATCGTACGCGCATGCTGCACCAGCGGGTTTCCGCGATAGTTGAAGGTCACGGCGTGCGCCACTTTTGCCGCAATCGCCGCATCGCGGAGCCTGCGGCTCTCATCGGAGTTCATCGCGAGCGGCTTGTCTGAGACCACGTGCTTGCCCGCTTCAATCGCCGCCATCGTCACCGGAAAGTGCATGTGGTTCGGTGTCGTGTTGTGAACCACATGAATATCCGGGTCGGCGATCAACTCGCGATAGTCGCCGTACGAACGTCCGACCTTGTACTCCGCAGCCTTGCGCTTTGCCGACTCCACGGAAGATCCCGCAATCGCCACCACGTCTACGTCGCCCAGCCGCCGCACCGCATCGATGTGATGCGCTGCGATAAAGCCAGGCCCTACCAGTCCCATACCCAATCTCTTCATGCAATCCCTTAGTGCGAGTTAGTGGTGAGCCGTGCGTGTGTCGCCGTGCTGCCTTCAGTTAGACCCATCGACCACTTGATCGCTTCAAGGTACATTTTACGAATTTCGGGGTCTTTCCACGCCTCCTGCGTATGTCCCAGCGTGGAGTAGAAGACGCGGCCCTTTCCGTACATCTTGGACCACGCCACGGCAAAGTCGCGATCCGCTCGATGAATCCGAGGATTGTCGGCGTAGTCCAGCTTCGACGCATCCAGGCTCAGCAGAACATTCACCTTGTCGCGCGACCACGTCATCGGCTGATAGATCTCGTCGTACTTCGTAAACGCGGCAGGGAAGTGGCGTGTCGCGGGAAAGTCTCCACCCTCGTTCAGGATGGGTGCATTGAAGGTGAACCACGGATGCTGGTCGAAGTACCCGCCGATCATCTCACCGTATTCCGGCCACTTGTAGTTCGTGTCCAGCGCAGCGTGAATACCTACAAATCCTTTGCCATCTTCATGGACGAAGGAGAGCAGGTCGGCCTTCTGCTGCGCATCCATGTCCAGCTCGCCCGTCGTGCTGGCAAAGACTACCGCGTCGAAGTAGTCGAGGTTCTTTGCATTCTTGTCGAGCTTTTTCTTCGTCAGCAGCTCCGTGTCTGTACGGATGATCGTCTCCCACAGACCCGTCTCTTCACCCATCTGCAGAATGGCGGACATCGCGTCCGAAACGGAATCATGCTCGAATCCCTTCGTCTGCCCAATCACCAGAACGCGCAGCACGTGCGTCGGTTTCGTGTGAGAAGGGGGCTGGCCCTTCTGTGCATAGGAAGGCAAGGTGAATCCGGCAAAGAGAACCAGGCAGAACAGCGTGCTGAGCTTCAGAAGACGTCGCAAAAGAACCTCCAGAAAGTGTCGCTATCTTACAGAGCCGAGCGCAGGAAAGTCGCCGGTCTACAACCGTCACCCTGGGAGCGCTTGAGGATCGCTCCGCCAGCATGGCAGCCATCCTTTCACAACCGCGTCCGAGAGGGGAATCCTATGTGCGAAATACTAAGGCGCTTAGGTCAGACGACGTACCTCCGCCACCGCAAATCCCTTGATAATCAGCGATAAGGCTTCGTTCCGGCATCTGTGCCCCATTCTTTCGCGGCATTTTGCGAAAGGGTGGGGTCGCGCGGAGCGCATAAACCAGATCTCCTCGGAGACCAGCTCACACCGCCAGAAAGGCTCCGCCGGATGCCCGTCTTCACCCGCTCTCTCGCAGCACTCGTTCTCTCCGCTTCTTCTCTCGGCATCGCGCAGAACCAGAGCCAGTCGGCGCAGGACAAGCTCCTCCATCTCAACCAGATCCAGGTCATCGGCACGCACAACAGCTACAACACCGGCTTTGCCCCCAGCGAGGCAAAGTACTTCTCCGCCACCTACGCCAAGGCGTACCACGGTCTGGAGTATCACCACCTCTCGCTTCCCGCGCAGCTCTCCGGCGGCATTCGCCAACTGGAGCTCGACATCGTGCAGGATCCTGCAGGCGGTCGCTTCGCGCACCCGAAGATCGTCGAAATCACTAAAGAGCAAGGACTTCCCGCCGACCCCGACTTCGACCCCACCCATGAGATGGACAAACCCGGGTTCAAGGTCATCCACCTCGGCGACCTGAACGAACGCAGCAGCTGCCAACGTTTCGTCACCTGCCTGCAGCAGATCCGCACATGGTCCAAAGCCCACCCGAAGCACGTCCCGATCTTCCTCCTCATCGAAGACAAGCAGGGCAAGATCAGCCAGATGCCCGACGCAGTTACCGCCGAACCCTGGACCGCCGAGACCTGGGACGCCATGGATAAGGAGATCCGCTCCGTCTTCCGCGAAAAAGAGATGATCACCCCGGATCAGGTGCGCGGCAGTTACCCAACGCTGGAAGCTGCCGTGCTCGCCGGAAAGTGGCCCACGCTGGCAAAATCCCGCGGTAAGGTGATGTTTCTTCTCTACAACCGCAAATCCGCGCCCGCCTACCTCGCCGGGCATCCCATCATGAAGGGTCGCGCGCTCTTCACCAACGGCCGCCCCGGCGAACCCGGAGCCGCCTTTGTGGAGCAGGACAACGGCAAACCTGAGGCCATCGACCCTCTGGTCAAGCAGGGATACCTTGTCCGCACGCGGTCGGACTTCAACACCGATCAGGGCCGCAGCAACGACACCACCCGCCGCGATCTGCTGCTTGCGGGCGGCGCGCAGATGATTAGCACCGACTTTCCCGTTTCGGAACCCGCTCCCTGGACCGGATATACCGTCGGTCTGCCCGGAGGTCTAGCAGCTCGGTGCAATCCGGTGAACGCACCTGCTGGCTGCAACAACGCCCTTCTGGAGCCGGCGATCCCGCGCGTGGCCGAACCATCTCCGGCGAACCACCCGGAAACCCCGGAAAAGCACTAATTTTGAAAAAATACAAGGGCCGCAACGTAAACTGGCGGCAGGGAATCGCCGTCCCAAGAAGCGTATGCAGATCACAATTGACGCATCTATGATTCCCCTCAGTTGCAGGGTGAGCATTATTTCGGAATTGGACGATATCGATGCCCTGGTCGGGCTTTATCGTGGGCGCGTCCTGCGGTATGTGATGTTGTCTGTCGGCGACCAGGACCTTGCGGAGACCATCACGCAGGACTGTTTTCTGAAGGCCTACAACGGCCGCGCGTCCTTCCGTGGAGATTGTGCCGTCAGCACATGGCTCTTCACCATTGCAAATAACCTTATCCGCGACCATCTCCGCACCAAAAAGTTCCAGTTTTGGCGAAAAGCCAAAGCGACGGCCATCGACGCAACCGAGATGGCTTCCTTCCTCCCAAATGGGGAAACTTCGCCTGAAACACGTATCCTGGCCAGCGAACGGGCGGAACAGGTCAAAGTAGCGATGGAAAAACTTTCTGTAAACCAGCGCAGGATGTTTATCCTGAGATTTCTGGAAGAAATGGACCTTGCCGAGATCGCCCAGGCAACAGGTATGCCTGTGAACACTGTTAAGACGCATCTGCACCGGGCCGTCACCAGTATCCGCAAGGAATTAGGGGGAGCTCGATGAATTCATCCCGTACACAACACCTTACAGAAGAGCAGTTTGCCGGCTATATGGTGGGCGACGTGGCGGATGCTGCCGCCGCTGCTCATCTCTCCGTATGCGACGAATGCCGCTCGGAAGTAGAAAACTTCGGCGCTTCTGTCCAAAGCTTCAACCTGGCTTCGATGGCGTGGAGCGAGTCGCGTCCGTCGACCAGCCTCCGTGTACGTACCTCCTCGCGCGCCGCATGGCGTCTCCATCCCGGGATGACTGTGGCCTCCTGGGGATTTGCCACCGGCGTATTGCTGATGTCGGCGATTCCGCTGGCGCGTCATCTCAAGCATCCTTCCCGCGAGACCGCTCCGGCGGTTCTCTCGGCGCAGGAGTCGCAAAAGCAGATCGAGCAGGACAACCAGCTTCTGATGGCCGTCGACCGCGAGCTTTCGGAACAGGTCACCTCTCCGGAACAGGAATACGGCCTGGACAAGGAACTACCGCAGGACCGGCAATTGAACTCGCATAAGAGAGCAGCAAAGGTTCAATGATGAAATCGCTCCAATGGACTTTTTTAGCCGCGGTATTGCTCTCTGTGGGGGCATCTGCGCCCGCGCAGATGCACGGCGGTGGAGGTCCAGGCGGCGGTGGTCCTGGTGGGGGTTCCGGTGGAGGCATGGGCGGACCACGCGGCGGCGGTATGTCTCCCTTCAACGTACCCAGTGGCATGGATCGCCAGAATGGCAGGGGCATGCCACCCATACCAGGGTCCGGCCCCATGAGCAGTACGATGCGGGGTGGTCTGCAGTTGGGACCTCCGGGCCGTTTCTGGAACGACAAGTCATTCGCTCAGACTCTTGGCCTCCGCAAAGACCAGCAGAAGAAGATGGACGCTATCTTCGGTGCGAACAAAACGGCCATCGTCGAAACCTTCAAAACCTACCAGAAGGAAGAGAAACGCCTGGAAGCCGCGACGAAGGAAAAGCACCCCGACGAAAGCAAGGTCTTCGCGGGCATCGACGCTGTCGTTCAGGCGCGCGGAAACCTTGAGAAGGCCCACGCCCACATGCTCCTGCTCATCCGCGGCGAGATGGACGACGACCAGATCGCCCGTATGGAAAAGTTCAGAGAAGGCCCACCGGACGAATCGGCCCAGTAGAACAGATTGTCGATGGTTTAGAGCGCTATGAACAGCACCCAGCACAGCGACATGAAATATGACGTCAAGGCTTTTGCGTCGACGGCTGGTCTTCCTTTTTGGGATTAAATTGCACAGCGAGCATGTGGCCCGGCACTCCATTTGCCGCCGGAGAGTTCGTCAGAAATTGATGGGCGTGTTGGTCCTGCCTGAACGTCCAATCCAAGAATGCGAGAGTGTAGCGCCCAACCCAGTTGTAGCTTTCGCTTGTCTCTTCAGGCGAATACTCCGCCGAAGGGTGACGAGTCCAGTACGCTGGCGAACGCTGCTTCATCGAATCGAATTCTCCGTGTCGCATGTTATGCATCCTCACGATATAAACGTCGCTGTGAGCCATTTCGTTTAGAACGCTCGCGGAGACGTCGGCACCCACTAACTCTTCAAGAGGAATTTCGCCTCGCGTGAAGAACAGCATTGGAATCGTCATGTCTTTTGGTTGAACATATCCGGATTTGCTGAGGAGGCTAGGAAAGTATCGGGCGGAGCCGTCGAACGCCAGGAGCGCCTTGATGCGGTCGTCCTTTGCGGCTGCAAAGAAGTTTGAGAGGCCACCCCAGCTATAACCCAGTACCGCAATGTGTGAGGAGTCAACTTCCGGTATTGAGCTGGAGAAACCTATTTCAAATGAAATGTCTTTGGCCTGTGTCTCGGCTCCGGGAATTCCACCAGTCATGTCGAACGAGTCAGCGCCAATCGAAGGACTCGCCATGACAATGTATCCATAACTGGCGAGATATTCGCAAATATCGGCGTTCTCAAAAGCTGGTCCGCTGAAGCTGGGGGCGTAGATCACCAAAGGAAACTTGCCGCGTTGAGTGGGAGCATCTTTTATAGCTCGCATCCTGGCTTGAGGATCTGCGTCGACCTGATAATCGTGGAGATTCTTCTTGAGCACACTCGCCGCTTCAGAAGATGTGAGCGTGAAGCTATCTTCCGACACGAAGAGACTGAGATAGTCACCGTAAGTCATCGCGGACGCGCGAGGAGCGAGGTGGGCCGGATACCAAATGAGGGTTTGCAGGGGGCGTGCCCCGCTTTTATTAGCTAATGTTCCGTTCACATCGGTCAACGCGTTGTAGGTTCGGGAATTGTCATACTGGTATGCGACACGGAAGCCTACTGTGTAGGGGCCGGGCTTAGTTGAAAACCTGAAACTCGACGGACCGAAGGCGTGTGCCAACTCCGTAGTCAGTAGGTAAAGCAAAAGAAGATAAAAGCGCATCGCGAGGAATTGGCCTCCTTTAATAACATCTATACGAAATCGAAGCATGAGCACCGCCAGGTAGGCCTTCGCATGAAACCACAAGGGCAGCCTGCGGCGTTATACGACAGTCCCATCTGCGAAGTTCCCTCGCGCCATGACCGGGTGCCCCATACATCGCTCGAAGAGCGACCTCAGGAAAGCGGAAAGCAGATCCCTTCGCTTTTCGCTTCGGGATGACAAAGACGCAAAGACTCTCTCAATGTTTCAAAGGCCGCCCCGCTAAAGCAGTCGTGAGCGCGCCATTGTTGATCACCAGCACACCATTCACCGTGAGATAGCGCACTCCCGTCGCCAGCACACGCGGCGACTGATACGTTGCTCGTTCGTTGAAGGTCTTCGGATCGAAGACCAGCACATCGGCAAAGTAGCCCGGTTTCAGCAGGCCTCGTTCTTTCAGTCCCAGCGTCTCCGCCGTGAGCGACGTGCTCGAACGCACGGCGAACTCCAGAGAGATCACGTGCCGCTGGTAGACGTACTCGCGCAGCTTGCGCGGAAATGTTCCGAACTTACGTGGATGCCCCTCGGAGCCGTCGGAGCAGGTCATCACCCACGGCTGCCGCATGAACGCCTCGATGTCCGCCTCCTTCATGTTGAACGAGGCCACATCCGATCCGCCCGCCAGCACAATCTGAATTGCCGCATCGATTGGACTGACTTTGCGCTCGGCGGCAATCGTCTCCAGAGTTTTGCCGACGATGCTCTTGTCCTTCGCCGACGTCATCAGCAGAGCCTCCGGCCCGCCGCGACGCTTCAGGTTCAACGTCATCTCTTCCACGAGGTGCGCATGCACACTGGGATCGGTCATGTTCTTCAGCAGAGCATTGTGTCCGCCTACCTCGGCCCATCGCGGCACCAGCGAAGCCGTCACGCTCGTTCCGGAGGCCGTGTACGGATACTGGCTCGCCGTGACCTTCACGCCGTCCTTGCGCGCGGCATCGATCAACGCAATGACGTCACTGCTCTGTCCCCACACATCCGCGCCCAGTGCCTTGATGTGCGAGATCATCACCGGCATCTGCGTCTCGCGTCCGATGCGGATGGTCTCGCGAACGGAACCGAGCAGTCCAATGTTGTAGGAACTTTCATCGCGCATGTGCGTGTCGTAGAGGCCGCCGTGCCTTGCCGCGATTTTCGCAAGCTCGATCACCTCTTCCGTGCTGGAGTAGCTGCCCGGTGCGTAGTAAAGACCGGTAGAAAGACCGATTGCGCCCTCGCTCATCGCTGTCTCCACCAGCGACTTCATCTTTTCCATCTGTTCCGGTGTCGGCTTTGCATCGGACATCGCCATCACCTCGCTCCGCACCGTCCCTTGTCCGATGAAGAGCGCTGCGTTGGTGCCGATGCCTTGTCTCTTCCAGCGCGCCAGGGTCGCTCCAACATCCGTGGGACTGCTGCCGTCGTTGCCCGTGACTACCGTGGTCACGCCCTGCATCAGGTATGCATCGTTGCGGCTATACATGGGGTTGGAGAGATCTTCGGCGGTGTGAGTATGCGGATCGATAAACCCCGGCGTCACTACAAGACCGGTCGCATCGATCACGCGTTTTGCCTTATGGCCTTTGGAAGGTCCAACGAAAACAATCCGGTCGCCCTTGATCCCTACGTCCGTCTTTACCGCGGCGGAACCTGATCCATCAAGCACCGAACCACCGCGTACGATCACGTCCAGATCCTGACTTTGCGCGGCAACCGCGATCAGAGGAAAAGAGCTGACTACAAAAACGCGCGCGAGAAGATATTTCAGAGATGCAGTCAAACCGAGACTCCTTTCGGGGATCCTAAGATGTCGTTGTTTTCAGCTAACGATACGCTGCTTCGTTCTGCTGTACCTAGACGTTGGTATGCTTCTGGCATCCCCTGCTTTCTGGAGCGCCCTTTGATCCATCTTCCTCGCATTGCTGCGCTACCACTTGCTCTCTCGTTCCTTCATCCAGAGGCGCAATCTCAGGCACTTCCGGTCGTCGCGCCTACCCGCGCATCGCACGCCATGGTGGTCACCGTCCAGCATGACGCCAGCGAGGCAGGCCTTTCGATCCTGAAGCAGGGCGGCAACGCGGTCGACGCCGCCGTAGCCGTGCAGTTCGCGCTGGCCGTCGTTTATCCCATGGCAGGGAATCTCGGTGGAGGCGGCTTCATGCTCATCCGCCCTTCCACCTCGGGCAAGCATCCCCACAAGATGGGCGATGGCAAACCGCACTTCATCGACTACCGCGAAAAAGCGCCCGCCGCTGCCTCTGCCGACATGTATCTCGATGCGGACAAGAACATCATCAAGGGCATGAGCCTCTCCGGATACAAGGCCAGCGGCGTCCCCGGAACGGTCGCCGGTATGGTCTACGCGGAAAGCCACTACGGTCGGCTTGGGCTGAAGGCCGTGATGGCGCCCGCCATCCGCCTCGCCCGCGAGGGATTCATCCTCTCCGAAGAAGAGACGCACTTCTATCACGCCCACAACATCGAGAGCTTTCCGGAGTCGCACCGTATCTTCCAGCGCAATGGAGATTTCTATAAAGCGGGCGAGCGCTTTCAGCAGCCGGAGCTCGCCGTTACGCTCGAACGCATCGCCGCCGATCCGACAGAGTTCTACAAAGGCCGTATGGCGCAGCAGATCGCCGACGCGATGCAAAAGGGCGGCGGCCTGATCACCGCTGCGGACATGGCCTCCTACGAAGCCAAAGATCGCACACCGCTTCGTGGCAAATACCACGGCTACGAGATCCTTACTTCGCCCCCGCCCAGCTCCGGCGGCATTGTTCTGATCGAAGCCCTGAATATCCTCAGCGGCTACAAGCTCAGGAAGATCGGCGCCGACCGCTCACCGGAACAGATCCACCTGATCACGGAGGCCTTCCGCCGATCCTACATGGACCGCGGCGACTACCTCGGCGATCCCGACTTCATGCACATGCCTCTCGCCGAGCTTGCCAACAAAAAGTATGCCAAGGCGTGGCGCAAATCCATCGATCCCGTGAATCCCTCACCCTCGGCGACGCTCGTTCGCCCGGCTGGATTTCTTCCGGAACCACCCAAGATTCCCATCCCGCCGGCCTCTACGCAGACCACGCACTTCAGCGTCGTCGATGACGAGGGCAACGCTGTCTCGAACACTACCACGCTCAACTTTTTCTTTGGCTCGGGCGTCACCATCGAAGGCCTGGGCTTTCTCATGAACGACGAGATGGACGACTTCGCCAGCAAGGTCGGCGTTCCCAATGCCTTCGGCCTCGTTCAGGGACCGGCCAACGCCATCGGCCCGAACAAGCGCCCGCTTAGCTGCATGTCACCCACGATCGTCACACGCAAAAGCAAACTCCGCCTCGTGCTCGGCTCGCCCGGCGGGTCCACCATCATGACCACGGTCACCAACGATATCGTGAGCGTTCTAGACAACGGTCTGGATGTGCAGGCCGCGGCGGATGCACCACGCTTCCACCACCAGTACCTCCCCGACGTACTCCAACTGGAGAAGAACTTCCCGACGGACGTCGCCAACGTGCTCAAGGCCCGCGGCTACACCATCCGGCAGAAGACCGAATTCGACGAAAAGACACCCGGCGTCTGGGGAGACAGCGAACTGATCGCCGTCGATCCCAAAACGGGAGAACTCCTCGGCGGACACGACTCCCGGAGAGGCTTCGGCAAAGCCGCAGGTTACTAAAGCGCCCTTTCGTCACACATGCCCTCCGTCATTTCGACCGGAGCGACAGTTCCACCGTCGCGTAGTGGAGAGATATGCTTCTCATCCGCACTTAGGGCTTCCCCTTCAAAGCCTTATCAATACCCTCCTGCGCAATCGGCATCATCACCGTGTACCCCATCCCAGTCGGATGCACGCCATCGTTCGACGTCCCCTCACGCATGCCACCCTCGGCATTCGCCAGGGCAGAGTAGTAATCCACATAAACCAGCCCGCGTTCCGCCGCAAACTGCTTCATCCAGAGATTCACCGCGCGCACTTTAGCGGCTGGCTGCAGACCCGGACGCCACTTGTAATCGCTCACCGGCAACAGCGAAGCCAGCACAAACCGTATGCCGTTCGCCCTGGCGATATCCGCCATCGATCGGATATTGTCCTCGATCATCTCCTGCGTGGAAAGTCCCGTATTTCCCGCAAGGTCGTTCGTTCCCGCCAGTACCACCACCGCCGCTGGGTGCAGGGCCACAACGTCCTGCTGAAAACGCACCAGCATCTGCGGCGTGGTCTGCCCGGAGATCCCCCGGCCAATGTAGTTTTTCCCCGGAAAGAAGGTCGCACTGTTCTTCGGCCCGGCCCAGGCATCCGTAATCGAATCGCCATAAAACACCACGCGTTGTTCGCCCGGAGCAGGTGCAGGCAGGGCCGCATTCGCTGCGCGATAGCGCTCGAGTTGCGGCCAGTCGGCCAGCTTTTTCTGCATGGCCGTGATCTGCGCAGTCGTCAGCTCGGTCACGGGCGTCACCAAGGTGGCATCCACCTTCAACGAAGGCGAAGCAGGCATCGGAGCTGGGCTCGCTTGCCCGGCCAGTGCCGAAGGCAGCAAAGTAGTGGCGGCAAGTAGTGCAAAATCAATGCGTCGCATAGCGGCTTTCCCTCGTCTCTTAGGTGCCGCACCAGTCTAAGACACGCCAGCGAACCTTGGCTGATACGGCATACGACCTATTCCTGCTGTATGTTCAAGATGGGTATGAAACAGGCAGTCTCGAGTTACGTGTTCCTCCTGCAGCGTCTTCACGTTGGCCACCTCGACGCTATGGTCGCAAGCGGTGCCCAGACGATTGAAATCTTTGCTGCGCGCCATCACTTCGATTACACCGACCGCGGCGGCGTCAAAGAAATCGCCAGCTGGTTCCGGTCCAACGACGTCCGCGCTACCCTCCACCAGCCCATCTTCGACGCCAATACCGGCGAGTGGAGCCGTCACCACCAGCCCGCGCTCAACTTGATCGACGTCGAAAAATCGCGCCGCATCAATGCCATGGACGAGGTCAAACGCGCACTCGAAGCCGCGGAACAGATCCCCTTCGAAAGCATCGTGCTCAACCTTGGCACGTCCAACGACACCTGGAGCGAACGCACGCTCGATCTCTCTCTGACCGCCATCGAACACATCAAGGCCTTCGCCCATCCCCTCGGCGTAAAGACCCTCGTCGAAACCTCGCCGCATGAAGTCGCCACGCCAGACCATCTGCTGGAGATCCTCCGCGTAGGCCACTTCGACACCGTGGGCGTCTGTCTCGATACGGGACACATGAACCTGCCCGGACGCGGCGGCGTGGAAGCAGCCTTCGCCATCCTCGGCGATCGCGTCAAGGAAGTTCACCTGAATGACAATCACGGTGAAAAGGACGAACATTGTTGGCCCGGCGAAGGCACCATCGACTGGAAGCTGGTCACTGCCGGCATCGCAGCGATTACAAATCCACCCATTTGCGTCCTCGAAATCGCCTATGAGCCGGAACTGACCTCGGCGGAAGTGACCAAATTGGCAACGAAGGCGTTTGAGACGCTCAACAAGTAAGACTTTCTGTTGACGAAAAGCTGCGATTTGGCGTCGAATATAGATAGTCCTCGAGCGGAGTGGTACCGCCCGAGGGGTTGTTGCAGCATCAAGGGCTTAGAAAATAGCGAATCAAAAACGTAGCAAGCACGATCGCAAGTGCAAGGACGAGACGTCCGGGCACTTCCAACGAGCAGCTAGCCTTGATCTTTCCAAGGTCCATCATGGCTACCTCCTACAGTGAAATCGCCTCGGGGCTGTCACCCCGAGGCGTTTCGCTTTTCAGGGCGAAACCTGTATATCCCTCGAAGTGCCCTGAAGCGCACCACCTTCTGTAGAAAGCTCCCCAGAATACTTTCGAAAACCCAGATTTTTACCTCTCCGGAAGCATGTTTGCGAAGGGCAAGTCCCGATATGGAAGAAGTCCTCCCTACTTCTCCAGGCTCAGCCGGTACATCAACAGCGCATCCCGCTTCGCATTCAGGACCTGCGAAGGCAGGTCCACGGTCTCGCCCGGAGCGTGCGATCCTTCCCCTGTCGCACCTACGCCCGCCAGCCCCGGCAGCAGCGAGGCCATAAACGAGATGTCCCCCGCCCCGCGCAGCAGCGGATCGAGCTCCGGCATCTCAGCCGCGCCCAACGTCTTATTGACCTGATTCAGCGTATGCAGCAGAGCACGGCTGGCTTCGGTCGGCGGCATCGCCGGATAGCCCTCTTCAAAGCTGATCTCAGCCCCCGTCTTCGGCAGATGCTGTGCCACGATGGCTCGCATCTTCGTTTGAATCCGCTCGGTCTGTTCATCAGAGATCGTTCGCAGGTCTCCGGTTGCTGTGGCTACTGGCGGAACGATATTGCTCTTTCCAAATGCGATTGTCCCTCCGCCCGGGGCTGCCTCCGTGCGCGATCCTCCGGCAATCGTGCCCACATTGAAGGTCAGATACTTCTCCGGCAGTTCCCGGCGAAAAGCGTCCAGAATCCGCGTCAGTTCATAGATCGCACCGTATCCCATGTTTTCGCTGAAGACGCCCGAAGAGTGCCCGGTGTTTCCCGTCGTCGTCAGCTTCCAGCTCGAAGAGCTTCTTCGGCTGATGGAGCCGTAATACTCCCCCTTTTGCCGCGCCGTTGCCTCAAACTCCAGCGCCACATCCGAGCGCTTCGCTGCTTCCACCAGGTCACGCCGAGACACCGTCGCCGGCGTCCCGTGCGCTTCTTCATCTCCATCCAGAACCACCGTAATCGCCGCGCCCTGCAGAACTCCGGCGTCCTGCATCGCCTGCAGCGAGGACAGTAGAATCACCAGGCCGCCCTTCATATCGTTCGTTCCCGGCCCAGTGGCTGTATCTCCCGATACGCTCCAGTGCTGAAAGGGACTGCCCTTGTCGAACACCGTGTCCATATGGCCGATCACGAGGATTCGTTTGCCGCAGCCGCCCGCTTTGGCGCAGGGGTGCTCCGCGATCAGGTGCCCCGCACGGTTCACGGCGTCCATCGTTACCCATTTCGTCGTGAATCCCAGACCCTTGAACTTCGGCTCAAGCACGTCGCTCACGGCCCGTACGCCCTCAAAGTTCATCGTGCCGCTGTTGATCTCTACCAGTTGCCGCAACAGCTCCACATTCGCGGCCGCATTCCGGTCGACCGACGCCACCATCGCCGCCTCGGGGCCTTTTACTCCCTGCGCAAACGACGTGACCGCACAAGTCAGAAATACCGCCTTCAGGACATATACAACTGCTTTCATGCGCAGAGGATAGCAGGGCAACCGACCTCGGCCTTGTCTGATCTTGCGGAAAAGCGAAGCCAGAAACAGGAGACTAGAATCGAAGTCGCCATGATTCAGGACTCTAGCGTCGCCCCCGTCACCACCATCGCCACCCTTGGCCAGCACGAAGGCCAGAGTGTGACCCTCCGCGGTTGGCTCTACAACCTCCGCGCCTCGGGGAAACTGCTCTTCCCGATCTTCCGCGACGGCACGGGAACCATTCAGGGAATCGTGCCCAAAGCGGCTGTTCCCGAGGAGGTTTTCGAGACCCTCAAGAACCTCACGCTGGAATCCAGCGTCATCGTCACCGGCAAAGTCCGTGCCGACTCCCGAGCCCCCTCCGGCTTCGAGCTTGACGTGGAAGACGTGCAGGTCCTGCAGCGTGTGGACGACGCCACACCCTTTCCCATCACGCTCAAAGAGCACGGCGTCGACTTTCTGATGGAGCATCGCCACCTCTGGATGCGCACGCCGCGCCAGTCCGCCATTCTTCGCGTTCGAGCCACCATCATGCGTGCTGCGGCGGAGTACTTCGACACCAACGGCTTCACCCGCACCGATCCGCCCATCCTCACGCCCAACGCCTGCGAAGGCACCAGCGAGCTCTTCGAGATGGAGTACTTCGACCAGGGCAACGCCTACCTCACCCAGTCCGGCCAACTCTACATCGAAGCCACGGCGCTCGCGCTCGGCAAGGTCTACAGCTTCGGACCCACCTTCCGCGCGGAAAAATCCAAGACCCGCCGTCATCTTACCGAGTTCTGGATGATCGAACCCGAGGTGGCCTTCCTCGAACTCGACGGCCTGATGGACCTGTCGGAGGCCTTCCTCACCCACATCGTCACCACCGTCCTCGCCCAGCACCGCGCGGAACTCAAGGTCATCGGTCGCGACATCGCTGTCCTTGAGGCCGTCGTCGCTCCCGGCCCCAACGGAGAACGCGTCCCCTTTCCGCGCCTCTCCTACGATCAGGCCCATGAGATGCTGGAAGAAGCGTTCAGCAAGGGCCTCATCGAAACCGCGCACAAACCTGGCGACGACTTCGGCTCTCCGGACGAAACCTACATCTCCTCGCAGTTCGACAAGCCGGTTCTTATCCATCGGTATCCCACGGCCATCAAGGCCTTCTACATGCAGCCCGATCCCGTCGATCCCGCGCGCACGCTTTGCCTCGACGTCCTCGCGCCCGAAGGGTACGGAGAGATCATCGGCGGCTCGCAGCGCATCCACGACTACGACCTATTGAAATCCCGCATCGAACAGCATGGCCTGCCCCTCGACGCCTTCCAGTGGTACCTCGACCTCCGCCGTTACGGCTCCGTTCCCCACGCGGGCTTCGGCATGGGTATCGAACGTGCGGTCGCCTGGATCTGCGGTTTGGATCACGTCCGCGAAACCATCCCCTTCGCCCGCACCCTCAACCGCATTTACCCGTAGGAAGGAAGTCTCGCCATCCCCATGCAAACCATCCTGAAAAGAGCCGCTATAACCTCGCTGTTCCTCCTTACTCTCACACTTGCGGCACAGGAGAGAGGCACATGGAAGGCCGAGAGCAAAACGGCCCGCTCCATCACCGGGGATCTTATCCTCACGGACGAGAAGCTGACGATCTCCTTTTCCATGATTGCCATGGCGCGCATCCGTGGCCTGCAGCCGGAAGAGATTGGCTCTGTCTTCGACGTGGACAGCAATGAGGCCGGCCGTGGAAGCCTCTACCGCCTCAACATCCCGGCCAGCAAAAAATTCGCACATCACAACAGCCTCTGCGGAGGGGAGGACGTGGAGTGGATGGTCACTTACGTCTCCGGAAAGACGATGCAGGTCGCTTTCTTTGGCAACGTGAAAGTCCCGGTCTTCGATCGCAACAAGATTGCCGACTCAAGCAATCTCTGCGGCACCTTTACTTACGCGAAGTAGCCAGGATACTGCGCGCACCAGCCTTCGCGATCACTTCAAGGCGCCAGGACTGGTACGGTCGGAAAGTGCATCAGCGGTTACGTCTGTCTTGCTTCTGAATCGCCTTGGTTAAGATGCCGGATCGAATCTCGCCAGAACGATCGGCTGATAGTAGCCGCTCTGCCCTGGCATGAGCCACTGCACGTCTTTGAAGCCGGCAGACTCCAGCTCGTTCGTGAGTTCGCTGCGCAGGATGCACCGATATTCAGAGACGAAATGATGGGTCGTCCACGTAGGACGAGATTCCTCGGTAATGTAAAGGTGAACGATATATCGTTCCGCGTCGATCCAGTCCCACACCTGATGAACGATGCGTCGTTCTCCCGCATCCCCATAAAACGCGGGCTGTTGCATGGTGGGTCTTTGATTGAGAAGTTCGTCATAGTCCCGGATGCTCGCGATGAATCGGCCGTTTTGCGCGAGCTTGGAACCGATCGCTCTGAGTGCACGTCGGACCTCGTCGCGGGATAAGTGCGGTAGAGCGTTATCCATTGCGGCTACCACATCGAAGGTGCTTTCCGTAATCTCCGACATCGAGGTCATGTCTGAGACGAGGAAAGAGATATCCACGCCGCGAATTTCAGCTTCCTGCCTGGCACGCGTCACCGCTGCTTCGCTCAGGTCCGATGCCGTCACCGTATGGCCTAACTTTGCGAATCCAATCGCTTGAGTCCCAATACCGCACGCGCAGTCAAGGATCTTGAGAGGTCGGTCAGTGGACTGCACATGCAAGAGAGGATCAAGAACCTTCGCTTGGCGATCAATCGCCCGGTCCCAGTCTTCGAAGATCAAGTGGTAGCGTGCCGCAAGCGATTCGTAGAAGTCCAGAACTTTTTGGTCCAGAACGCCTCCTCGTTTTTTCGGAGTCTGAGAAAACCTATTCGATGCGTTCATCCTATCGTGACGAATAGTTCGGCTCTTCGTGGACCTGTCGAGGCTTCAAGGCAGTGGCTGGTGTTCTTTGCTATAAGGGGAAGTACCCTTCACCCCACAGCACATCCGACACAATGAACCACGGGAACAAATTCAAAGCAGGAGCTTCGAAATGCCGAAATCTCTCGACCGTCTTCAGCCTTGGGGAGCGTCTGTCTTACGCCTTGCACTCGGTCTCTCCATGGCCGTCCATGGCTATCAGAAAGTAGTGCCCCATAACGCGACCGCACACTTCGCGCATTATGTCGTTTCGCTGGGCATGTCCTACTGGCTCGGAGTTGTCTCGGCCTACACGGAGTTTTTCGGTGGAGTCTTTGTACTCCTCGGCCTTCTGACACGCCTCGCGGCGGCATTCATCTGCATCAACATGCTCGTGGCCCTCATCACAGTAGGCATCCACCAGGGCTTCGGCATCTACAACTACATCTTCGCCTTTGTGGCGATTGCCTTTATGCTCGTCGTCAACGGAGCAGGTGCCTTGTCGCTGGACCGCAGGATCGGTCTTTCGTAAGCGGGACTGTCGGAATCAATACACCTAAAATGTTATTCTCTACACATTGAGGTCACGCTGATGCGGACAAACATCGAGATTGACGACGCGCTGATCAAGCAGGTAATGCGTCGCGGTAAGCTGCCCACAAAGCGCGCAGCGGTCGATGCCGCACTCCGGTTGATGAAGCAGGTACAGTCTCAGGCGAAGGTCCAAAAGCTCTGGGGCAAGATCCCATGGGAAGGCGACCTCGACGAGATGCGAAAGAGTCGCTTTCCCGACTGGCCCGAATGATCGTTGTCGATACCAGTGTCTGGATAGATCTCTTGCGCGGTACGGAGAACTCGGAGTCGCTTTGGCTACGCGAGGCGCTCGGACATCGGCCCATCGCTCTGACGGATCTAACCCTGTGTGAGGTGCTTCAGGGCATCTCTCAAAAGCGAAGTTTCGACAATGCGCTGAAGCGACTGTCCACTTTGAAGGTCTATGAATGCTGTGGACCTCGAATGGCAATTGCCGCCGCTGCCAACTTTCAGACACTTCGCCGCCGAGGTTTAACGGTCCGCAAAACGATCGATTGCCTTATCGCCACCTTTTGTATCGAGCAAAAGCACACGCTCCTGCACCGCGACCGGGATTTCGATGCGTTTGAGCAGCACCTCGACCTTAAAGTTCTCCATCCCTAACGACGAGACAGCACCGCACCTACCTCACCATGCGGTAGAAGCGCAAACAAACACAGGCAGGGCGCAAAGCGCCCTGCCTGTGTTATGTAAACCTGAGCAGCTACTTTTCGCTCGTAGGCGGCGTAAGGTCCTTATCGCGCAGATAGTCGCTGAGAATCGCGTACTGCTCGTTGTCGTGCGAGATATTTCCCCACAGAACGGTGATACGCGCACGGCTGCCGCGGGGGTTCTTGATCGGGTCGGCGAGGTTCGCGTCCGTTGTCGAGCCATAAGCCTTGTCGCAAAGAACAAACGAAGCCTTCAGGGCTGCGAGAACTTCTTCCTTGGTTGCGGTCTCCGCCGGAACCTTGGGTAGATCTGCTGCAGGCGTACCTAACACCGCGCCGCAGCTTCCAACCTGAGCCTCGCTGATGTGGTTCACCACGCGTGCAAAGGTACGGATATCCGGATGCGGTTTAAATCCATAGCTCTCCGCAGGCATCTTTTCTGCGGCTTTTATCGCGTTGGTCTTCACGCGGTTATACGCGCCAAGCACTTCGGCGGCTGGGCCAGAGGGCGCGCTTGTTGGGGCTTGTGCTGTAACAATACCGCCTACGGCAGCCAGGGAAAGAACTGCTGCAATCATGGTCGTGCGCTGCATGGAAAGGTCCTTTCAAAGAAACAAACCCAGCCTACGCGGGACAGCGTCGACCGACAAGCGATTTGTTCTCTGAAATCCGAGCGTCTAACCTGCAATCGGCCCGACCAGCGTGCCCAACAACTCGATGGACCGCATCTGGTCCGCATGCGCTACACCGCCGCCGCTCATGTGCAGGGCCACCTGGCTCAGGCCGCCCAGCACCTCGTCGTAGTACCGCAGCTTGGTGGCCACGGTCTCCGGCGCACCGATCAGGTACGCCGCCGTCGGCGCAAGCTGCGCGTCGAAGCTCTCGCGCGTGATCGGTCCCCATCCACGTTCACGCCCGATGCGACCGAAGGTCTCCTTGTGCGAAGGCCAGAAGATATCCGCGGCCTGCTGGTCCGTATCGGCCAGAAAGCCCAGGGCATGCACGGACACATCCGTCTTCGCGGGATCGTGCCCGGCGCGCGCCCATGCCTGGCGATAGAGATCGATCATCGGACGAAACCGATGCGGCTCGCCGCCGATAATGGCAACCGTGAGCGGCAGCCCCAGCAGCCCCGCCCGTGCGAAGGAGGCAGGCGTTCCACCCACACCCAGACGAACCGGAAGCTGCTGCTGCACCGGCCTGGGCCAAACACCCTGGCCGTTCAAAGACGAGCGATGCTTGCCTTGCCAGGTTACCAGCGTCTCATCGCGCAACTTCAAGAGAAGGTCCAGCTTCTCCGCAAACAGCTCATCGTAGTGCTTGGTGTCATAGCCGAAGAGCGGATAGCTCTCGATAAAGGAACCGCGCCCCACCACGATCTCCGCGCGTCCGTTGGAGATTAGGTCGATCGTCGCAAAGTCTTGAAAGACGCGCACCGGATCGTCGCTCGACAGCACCGTCACCGCGCTCGACAGCCGAATCTGCTCCGTCACCGAAGCGGCGGCCGCCAGAAAGATCGCAGGCGACGAAGCGAGATACTCCACGCGATGGTGCTCGCCGATTCCGTACGTGGAAATGCCCACGCGGTCAGCAAGCTTAATCTCCTCCATCAGGTTTTTGGCGCGCTGCGCGCCGGTGAGCTCCGGCCCACCCATCTGCACGAAACTATCGATTCCGATTTCCATGCTGGATAAGATGCACGACACTTGTCGTTTGATGCAAGCCTGTAGCGTGCCCATTCTTTCGCAGTTTCATCGCGAAAGGGTGGGGTCGCGCGGAGCGCACAGTACGTATGGCATTCGCCAAATTCGATCTCTGCTAACTCGACGAGCAGGGAGCTGGCCCAAGGAAGCGAGTGATGACTGCAGCTGTTCCTCGAGTCCGAAGTCGCTCTTGCCCCCGGCCACGGTCGAATCGTTAGTTAGTAGGGCCACAATTCCTCTCATTCGGTCGCTTGAACTCGGCTAAATCGGTCGGTTTCAGTGAGTACAAGATGCTCTGGAAGGAATCGTTCGGCTGTCTCAACGCTATGAATTCGCCGGATTGAGGGATCTGGTCGCTGCTTACATTGCCTTCGTAAGGTCCAAGCGGGCAAGGATACCTTCAGAACGCTTCTGCAGCATCCACTTCCACAGCCGTTGTTCGTCATCGGCAGGCCACATTCTATGCAACTCGTTCTTGGCAACTTCTTCTCGTCCGCTATACAAATCTCCAAAGACGATGTCCAAAATGTAGCCTTTTACCTGTCCCGAACGGAATGCATTCTTGACGCGGCGGTTTCTAAACTCATCAATCTCTCGCGTCGTTAATTGAAGGCGGATGGCTGCAGTTCGATGATCAAAGTGGGATTTGCAGGCGGAGGATTCATTTACGAGTGCATTGCCATGAATGTTGAGCGCCACCTCAGGAACAAAGAGGTCTTGGTGGTAGACGTCCGCGAGTTCCGGGTCTCCTTGGAAGGCATCGTCTGCAGTCCAGATATGCCAACGTCCATCGCTACAACCGTTCTCAATCCAGAACCCATAACCATTCCTAATGGTTGCTATGACCCGAGGATGAGGCCCTAAGCCAAGGACAAACAGTCGGCTTGGGCTGGAATCATCTTGTATTACGAAGAAAACTAGGCCCTCCTTAGTAGGGCCTTGAGCGGATGAAATCTGTATTCCGGTTGCTACATGCTCAAACAGAAGCTTCCCTTCAACGTCCGATACTTCAACATGGCAATTCCCATCACCGTGTATCAGTCGAACTGTGACGCTTTGAAGGCGCATGGTCTGAGTGCTGCCCTTACCCAAGTCACAATTGAGATGGTAGGGGAGCATCTTGGCATGCGCTGAATAAGCGAAACTGAATAGTAAAGTGAGGACAAATTTGTAACGAAACATGTTGGCGACGATTCTAGCTCTTTTGGTCCCTGCGGTCGTCATCATGTCGATTCTCAATAGCTACGCAATAATTGCCAACAAGAGCGAAGGCGAAAGCAGATCCCTTCGCTACGCTACGGGATGACAAATAGGACTTCTTCAAGAGGCCTACGGCATCACCGCCGCGCGCTGTCCCAGCAGGAAAGCCGCCCGCGCATTGGGTGTAGCCGCCGCAACGGATTCGACGCTCTTCGCCGATTCACCGTCGTACCGCATATATGCGTACTTCTTCTCAGGAGTCGCATCCACATTCACCTGTTCCACGGAAACTACTTTGGCAGGGATATTGCCGCCAAACCAGCGCGGATCTTCGGTCTGCTTCCAGGTCACGAGAGAAAGCTGCGACCCTGCAGGATAGGCCGCATCGCTGTTCTTGCGGGCGTAGTTCACGGCTACATCGTTGCCGTAGAGGGTCGACATCGTCGAACTCGGTTTGTCGATCCACGAGGTAATCACACGACCGTGCATTGCCGCGCCGGGTACGCCGTTTACCTTACTGGCATCTTCATTCAGAGTCGTGGTAACGCGCGAGTTCGTCGCCTCACAACCGGCCAAACCACCCAGCAGCAACAGGCCTAAAACTTGAGCTACTCGCATTATTGGCCTCCCTGGATCGGCATCGTGTAGACATAATCGTTCTTGCGCACGGGATTATGGCAGCCAATGCATTCGTTGGCGAAGTTCGCTTCTTTGCCATACGGCTTCAAGTCCATGCCGACCCAGCGCGCCCATCCCCAACCGGCGGTGGAAGCGTACTTCTGGCTGTCTTTGACCATGAACTCCACCTGCTTGAATGCGCCCGTGTGGATCGCGCCCTGCGCGTCCGGCTCCTGTGCCCAGGCCACCTTGGCAAAGGCCGCGCCGTCGGGCCAGGGGTTGATGTGGTTCTCTGCGATTGCCTTCACGGCAATGTCATTGCCAAGGATCTGGCGCATCGTGTGGTTGTCGAAACGGTCCGTCGAACTGATGGCTTTCCAGTTCTTATAGTCCGGAAAAAACTCGATGCCGTTGAGCTCGGGCTTCACTTGTAATGGCGTATCACTCGCGGTGATCCACTTCGCATACTGCTCGTCCGAATCCCTGTTTGCCGTCGGTGCAGCCATGTCGACCTTCGCCGGGCCAGCGGAAACCGCAGGAGCCAGATAATTCCGCAGAACCGCAAGCTGTTCCGGCGTGATCGTCGCTCCAGGATGGACTTTGCGGTAGGACGGCAGCGGCATCGCACCCATCTGGATCTCGTTTACAGCTTCAAAGAGCGCGCCCTTCTGCTGCGCTTCGGGCAACTTCCCGATCTCGGAGAAGTTCAGGTGCGCCCGCGCCGTGCGCACATCCTTGGACACCATCCAGTATGCAGGCACAATCTGGTCAAACCAGGCCAGTTTCGTCTCGTTGGAATGGCAGTTGTAGCAGGAGTTCCGTAGGATCGCTTTCACCTCGGGCGGGGCCTGAATTTCTGCGGTCACGGGCGGGTTCGTGATCGGCGGCCGAACAAACTGCAGACAAACGAAGCCAAGGAAAAGAACTCCCGCTGTAAGAACCAGGCGTAAACGTGTTTTTGGTTCGAGTGCCAAGGTTTTCCCTTTCCTGTGGTTCTTGCAGCGGTCCTTACAAGGGACCCGATCAGGCGCATGCACTATCCTGATTATGCATGGACGCGACCCAGCAGGGTTTCGTCGCAAAAGGAATGAACATTGCCTCTGAACTGTGGAATTGTCGGACTCCCTAACGTGGGTAAGTCCACCATCTTCAACGCCCTCACCTCGGCCAAGGCCCAGGCGGCGAACTACCCCTTCTGTACGATCGAGCCCAACACGGGCGTCGTTACCGTGCCCGATGAGCGCCTTGCCAAAATCGCCGCGCTCATCAAGCCCAAATCCCTTGTGCCTACCTCGATGGAGTTCATCGACATCGCTGGCCTGGTCGAAGGCGCCAGCAAGGGCGAAGGCCTCGGCAATCAGTTTCTCGGCCACATCCGCGCCACGGATGCCATCTGCCACGTCGTCCGCTGCTTCGACGACTCGGAGATCGTCCACGTCGCCGGGAAAGTCGACCCTCTCCACGACATCGACATTATCAACACAGAACTTCTGCTCGCAGATCTGGATACGGTCGAAAAGCGCTTCACCAAGGTGGAACGCGCGGCCAAGGCCAGCAGCGACGCCAAGGTGAAGGCCGAGCACGCCATGCTGCAGAAGCTCCTCATCGTGCTGCAGGCAGGCAGGCCCGCCCGCGTCGCCGATCTTACCGACGAGGAAAAGCTCCTCGCCCGCGATCTCTTCCTGATCACGTCGAAGCCGCAGCTCTACGTCGCGAACGTCGACGAGGGCGGCCTGATCGGCGGCAACGAATACACTGCTGCCGTTGAAAAGCGCGCCATCGAAGAGCACGCCCAGGTCGTCCGCATCTGCGGTGCGCTTGAAAGCGAAATCTCCCAGCTTGAACCGGCCGAACGCGACGAGTTTCTGAAGGACATGGGTCTCAGCGAGCCCGGTCTGAACCGCCTCATTCACTCCGCCTACCGCCTGCTGGACCTCATCACCTACTTCACCGCAGGCGTGCAGGAAGTCCGCGCCTGGACGATCAAACGTGGCACCAAGGCACCCGGCGCAGCAGGCGTTATCCACTCCGACTTCGAACGCGGTTTCATCAAGGCCGACGCCTACGCGAGCGACGATCTCTTCGCCCTGGGTAGCGAACAGGCCGTGAAGGAAAAAGGCCTCCTCCGCTCGGAAGGCAAGGAGTACGTCGTGAAGGACGGCGATATTCTCTTCTTCAAGTTCAACGTGTAGCAGATCGTTTCACACTTAGTCCGGAATGAGACTTGAGAGACTCGCGGCTCATCTCCACGGTTACATCGGCGAAAAGCGACCCTTTATAGTGGAGCCATGAACATTTTGTTGCCGATTCTGGCTCTTATGGGCATTCACATACTGGCTGTGGCTTCACCCGGACCAGCGTTTGTGGCCACGCTGCGCATCTCCATGCAGCAGCGTCGTCCGGTAGCGATCTCGCACGCGCTCGGAATCGGTACTGCGGCCATGGTCTGGGCCACCTCAGCGGTCTTTGGGGTGCAGATTATTCTGTCGAAGGCGGCATGGCTCTATCGTGCGATGGAGTTTTGCGGCGGTGCCTATCTGCTGTATATCGGCGTTCAGTCCTGGAGACACGCTCACTCGGTAGTGCCCGGAGAAGACTCCGGGCCGCTGGCGTCGCAGCTCAGTTTAGCTGGCGCGTTCCTCCGTGGTTTTTCGACGAACCTTTCGAATCCGAAGGTCATCGTCTTTTTTGCCAGCATCTTTGCCGCGGTCTTGAATCCAGCGTGGCCAAACTGGCTCCGCGGAATCGTTCTCTTCGTGATCTTTCTGGACGAGACTGGTTACTACGTCGCGTTAACCTTGCTGCTCTCGACACAAAAAGCGCAGGCTGCCTATCGGCAGGGGAAAGTGATGATTGAACGGACGGCAGGAGCCGCCATGTGTGGCTTTGGCGGCAAGCTGCTCTATTCCGCAGTCCGGCGCTAGCAGGCTCTTTAGCGCCGTCCCCTCTTCGCCCCGGCCCCTTTGCTCCAGTACTGAAACTCATCCACATAAAGCTCGCCCGTCAGGTCCGCCGCGCGCAACTGCATACGCGCCTGCGCGTCTGCCACTGCCTTGTTGTAAACGACGGCTCCAATCTCCTCCAGGAAGAAGTTCAGCAGCAGGCTGGCAGGCAGATCGCCGATAGGCTCGTCCATGTTTTCCTGAAAATATCGTTGGATCGAAGCGACGGCGTCGGCACGCGCTTGTTTTGAAATCTCGATGGCCATTTAGAAAAAGTACACCTTCGCGAAGGGGCCAGTATCGTGCCTGATTCTTTCGCGTGCTCTGTACTGTGCAGCACCCAAATAAGTCATGCTAAAGATTGCGTATGCCAACCGTTTTTCGTCACCTGGGCTTCCGGTTTTTCTTCTATGCCAATGAAGGCACACCTCGCGAACCGGTGCATATCCACGTCGATAGTGCCGAGGGGGAAGCAAAATTCTGGATGCAACCCGTGATCCACGTCGCCTACAATGATGGTTATAGTGCCAGGACGCTTCGGCAACTGCACGAAATCGTGGAAGCAAACAGAAATCGCATTGAGAGAGCATGGTATGACTTCTTCGGCAATTAATTCCGCCACCAGTGTTCGTTTCGACAGCGACAGCATGTGGGTCTCGCTGAGCGACGGCCGAATTCTGGGCGTTCCGCTCGCATGGTTTCCCCGCCTGTTGAAGGCTACGCCGGAACAGCGGGAGCGGTTCCGTATCAGCAGCCGCGGCCTGCACTGGGAGGCGATCGACGAAGATATCTCCGTTGCTGGCCTTCTTGCAGGTTTGCAGGATCAATCCAGGCCGCATCCCAGCGCCGCATAGTCTGTCTCGATTGCCTATATTCCAAGCGAGTAGCTTCGCAGATTCCTGCCTCCGCAAATCGCATGCTCCCGCGTACCCTTGAAACAACATGGCAAAGAAACTCCGCGTAGGCATTCTCTTCGGTGGACGCAGTGGTGAGCATGAGGTCTCCCTCCGCTCCGCCGCCTCCATTCTCGACGCAATCGACCGCAAAAAGTACGACGTCGTCCCCATCGGCATCAACAAGCAGGGCAAGTGGCTCAACGGCCCGGACGCGCAGAACCTGCTCGGCGGCGAGACAGTCAAACAGCTTGCTGCCACGGCGGAGACCGGCCTCAGCATCCACGCCGCTGCTGCGGGAACGGAGACCTCGAAGCTCGACGTCGTCTTTCCCGTCCTGCACGGCACCTTTGGCGAAGACGGTACCATCCAGGGCCTCTTTGAACTGGCGGACGTGGCGTACGTCGGCTCCGGCGTCCTCGGCTCCGCCGCAGGCATGGACAAGGACGCGATGAAGCGCATGTTCGCTGCATCAAAGCTGCCCATGGTGAAGCACGTCACCCTTCTGCGCAGCGAGTGGGCTGCCTCCAAGAGAAAGTGCACCACACAGATTGAAGCCGCGCTCAAGTATCCGCTCTTCGTGAAGCCCGCAAATCTTGGCTCGTCCGTCGGCATCAGCAAGGTACACGACCGCAGCGAGCTTCCCAAAGCGATGGACGAAGCCGCGCGCTTCGACCGCAAGATCGTCA
This sequence comes from Terriglobus saanensis SP1PR4, assembly GCF_000179915.2. Lineage (NCBI taxonomy): Bacteria > Pseudomonadati > Acidobacteriota > Terriglobia > Terriglobales > Acidobacteriaceae > Terriglobus > Terriglobus saanensis. The sequence continues at coordinate 306,705 of NC_014963.1, forward strand.
TCGAGCAGGGCGTTGGCGGCAAGCGCGGCAAGGCGCGCGAGTTGGAAGTCGCCGTCCTTGGCAATGACACTCCAGAGGCCTCCGTCGTCGGTGAGATCGTCCCCGATCGCGAGTTCTACGACTACGCCTCCAAATACGACGCAACAAGCACCTCGGAGCCGCAGATTCCCGCGAAGATCACCAAGGCCGAAGCGAAGCAGATCCGCGAGATGGCCATCCGTGCCTTCAAAGCCTGCGACTGCTCCGGCCTTGCCCGCGTCGACTTCCTCATGGATCCGCCCAGCGCCACCGGCAAGCCCGCAAAGATCTATCTCAACGAGATCAACACCATGCCGGGCTTCACCAGCATCAGCATGTATCCCAAGCTGTGGGAAGCAACCGGCGTCAGCTATCGCGAACTCATCGACCGCTTGATTACACTCGGCATCGAGCGTCACGACGAACGCAAGCAGACCAATTTCTCCATCGAAGCCACAGCCCAGAAGTAGAGAGGCCGCATGAACACCGAAGCCGAACCGCTCCTCACGCAGACCGACAACGGAAACATGACCACGCCTGAGCCCGGCCTCCGTCGGCAGGTGATGTCCACGACCAATAGCCTCATGCTCGTCCGCCATCTGCAGGTGAAGGGGTGGGTCGGCGCCCGCCACAAGCACCCGCACGAGCAGCTTCTTTATGTCATCTACGGAGCGATCATCCTTAAGGTAGAAAATCCCGCGACCAACGTGGACGACATCTTCACGATGCGCAAAGGCGACAGCCTCATCGTCCCCGGCGACCGCATGCACGAAGCCTCCGCGTTAGAAGACACCGAAGTCCTCGACGTCTTCACACCCGCGCGGGACGACTACCGATGATCGGCAAGCAGGATTGCACAAGCGGCATAGCAATGGAAGACGAAGCAAAAAAGCAGATCCCTCCACTTCGCTACGGGATGACAAAGAAGCGGTGTGCCCCATTCTTTTGCGGCTTTATCGCGAAAGAGTGGGGTCTTCTGGCTCTTTCCGTTGCGGTAACCGCCATTGCCGCACCTCTCCGCTCCCCCTGGGACGGCCATAAAATCAAACAAACAAACGCCCCCTACACCTGCGGCCCCATCCTGCATCTCGCTCCAGACCTCACCACCAACAGCTTCTATCGCCTCGACGATCCCACACACTCCATCGTGGATCCCGTTCGCATGGCGGAGTATCAACGCACAGCAGACGGCGTGAAAGCCGTCGGAGCCGCAGTCGTCGCTGCAGCAGATGCCTACCGCACCACCGGTTCTCGCATCGCTCTGCGCTGTGCCACGCAGCAGACGCTCTCGCTCGCAAAAGAGAACGCGCTCGGCGGCAGAATGTCCTCCACCCAGGCGATGTATGTGCAGGGTTGGGAAGCGGGCGCCATCGCCATCGCCTATCTCAAAGTCCGCGAAGACGCAGGACTCGCTTTGGCGGACGACAAGCTCATCGGTTCCTGGCTCCTCCGCCTCGGCAATGCAACCCTCGGCTACTACGACGGACAGCGGGCCAAAGGCGACAAGGGCAACAATCATCTCTACTGGGCAGGCACGGAACTCATCGCCGTCGGCACGGTTGCGAATGACCGCGCGGCCTTCGATTGGGGCATCGGTACCTACGAAGACGGCGTCAAGGAGATCCAGCCCGACGGCACACTTCCGCGCGAGATGTCTCGTGGACAACGCGCCCTCCACTACCACTTCTACGCGCTCGCTCCGCTTGTACTCACTGCGGAGTTTGGCGAAGCCAACGGCATCGACCTCTACGCCTATGCGGACGGAGCGATCCATCGCCTTGTGAAAGCCTGTCTTGCGGGCGTGAAGGACAAGGACCTCTTCGCTAAACCGGCAGGCGCTTCGCAGGAGTTTCCTGAAGTTCTTACCGGCGACCAGATCGGCTGGGCGCCTCCCTATCTACGGCGTTTCCCCAACGCTGAACTCGCAAAACTCGCCGCCGCTGCACCCTCCCTCAGTGTGCCCTATCTCGGCGGCCTACCTCCGCAATAGCACTCCTTCGATGGGCCGACGAATCTTCGCTTCGCTTCGTCGTTTCGCCGATCTGCGTCCGGCATGAGTGGCCGCGCACGTCTATGAAAGAATGCCGCCGGGGAAGAGCGTCGGGAATATCCAGGAGAAGGAAGGTGTTTTAAGCGAGAGAGAACCCGTTCTCGAATCAAGTCAGAGAAGAGCAGATGCTGAACTCGCGTTCCATAAAATATCTCCTCGCGCTCATTGCGGTGCTCGTGTCGATTGTGATTGCCATCGTCGCCCTCCGGGAGAAACAAATAAATAAGGGCGACGTTCTCTGGCAGATTGTGCACGAAGATTGCGTTCCCGATATGCAGGCGAACCATCTTGCTTCACCTTGCGTCAGCGTGGATCTTGCGCGCGGAGAAGCCGCAGGCTTCGTTGTGTTCAAGGACAAGCAAGGGAATACCCAATATCTCGTGATGCCCACGGCCAAGATCACAGGCATAGAAGATCCCGCAATTCTTGAGCCGAACGCGACGAACTACTTTGCGGATGCGTGGCAAGCCACTGCTCTTGTGGATCAAAGGCTGCATCAAACCCTGCCACGCACAGATTTGTCGGTTGCGATTAACTCCGTCAGTGGGCGCTCCCAGGACCAGCTTCACCTGCACGTAGATTGCATGCAGCCAGCGGTGAAATCGGCCCTCCAGCAAGTTGCACCTCAAATCGGAACGGCCTGGCAGACGTTGCCCGTCAGGTTGCGGGGCGATGAATATCGCGCGATGTGGCTCCCCGGCGCGGATCTGGACACGCGCAACCCGTTCCGCCTGCTCGCCGACTCGTTGTCGGATCCCGCGCGGGAGATGGGCAACCATACCCTCGTCCTGGTGGGAGCCGAGCGTTTGGGGAAGGATGGTTTCATTCTTCTCGATGGCAAAGCCCCAGCGCTGGCCACAGCAATCTCTTCCTGGCTCAGACTTGGCTACGGTGCAGGGGGCAAACTGCAGGACCATCAGTGCAGGGTGGCGAGCACGCTTGAAAGTAAGGAGAAACTTTGGAGATAACCGCGACAGCCTACTTACGCATCCCACTGCGCATGGTTCGTCCTTGTTTTCTCGTGATCGACCGGGAGTTTCCTGGAAGCATCTCCACCCGCAAACTCGTGCTGGAGACAGCAAAGTACAACGTCATCACGGCCTATAGCGCGCGCGAAGCCATCGATACCCTGCGGACGTTCCCTGCTGTTTCGGGCATCATTCTCGACAAGTCTATCCGTGATATGCCTTGCGCAGACCTTGTGCGCGAGATCCGTGCGATTGACCCCACGAGGCCCATCGTTCTCATCGCAGGGCCCTCGTTGGAGGTCTGTGACGATGCGGATTACATCCTGGAGTTCTACACTCCGGAGGCCTTGCTCGAACTCATCCGCAAGATCTGCCCTGCGGACGCCTCCGCGATTGCGGCGCGCACCCTCGAGCTGGAAAACCTGTAGCTACAGCATCTCCAGAAGCCCGGCCTCATCCAGCACCGCTATGCCAAGCTCACGCGCCTTCTCCAGCTTGCTTCCCGCATCTTCGCCCGCAACCACGTAGGTCGTCTTCTTGCTCACAGAGCCGGAGACCTTTCCACCCGCCGCCTCAATCTTCTCCTTGGCCGTGTCGCGGGTCAACGTGGGTAGCGTGCCTGTCAGTACAAACGTCATGCCGGCAAGCTGCGTTCCGCGCTCGCGCTTCTCCGCCGTCATCGTCAGACCGGCGTCTTTCAATCGCTGGACCAGCAGAAGATTTTTCTCGTTCGCAAACCACTCGCGGATCGCCTCAGCTACCTTCGGCCCAACATCGTTCACACGGGTCAGGTCTTCTTCCGTCGCGGAGATCAGAGCGTCCATGCTGCCGAATTCTTCGGCCAGCGTCTGTGCGGTGCGCTCGCCTACATGACGAATGCCCAGGCCCAGCAGCACGCGGGAGAGCGGGGCCGACTTGGACTTTTCAATCTCCGCCAGAAGAGACTCGGCGCTCTTCTGCCCAATGCGCTCAAGCCCCATCAGCTGCTCCAGCGTGAGTCCATAGATGTCCGCGACAGAATGTACCAGCGCCTCGCGCGTCGGCGCCTCGGCCACGGACTCTTCGCCTTCCCCCACTCCCGCTGTGGCGTCAACCGCTTCGGCAACTGTATGTCCCAGAAGCTGGGCTACTAGCGATTCGCCCAGGCCTTCAATGTTCATCACGCCGCGCGAAGCAAAGTGCCGCAGCTCTTCCTCCAACCGCGCGGGGCAACTGGCATTCACGCAGCGCCAGTCGACTTCTCCTTCTTCACGCACCACCGGCTCGCCGCATCGCGGACACACCGTCGGAAAAACAATCTCCTCTGTTCCGCGTGCGTGTATCTTGTCTTCGACGACATGCGTGATCTTCGGAATCACGTCGCCGCCACGTTCAACGGAGACGTGATCGCCGATCTTCAAACCCAGCCGCTCGATTTCGTCCGCGTTGTGCAGCGTCGCGCGCGTTACCGTCGTTCCGCCGATAAAGATCGGTTGCAGATCGGCAACAGGCGTCAGCTTGCCCGTCCTTCCTACTTGGAAGATCACACCGCGCAACTGGGTCACACCCGCACGCGCAGGGAACTTGTAGGCAATCGCCCATCGCGGAGCCTTGCCCGTGAACCCGAGCCGTTTTTGCAGCGCTGTAGCATTCACCTTGATCACAACGCCGTCGATCTCGTATCCCAGGCCGTCACGCTCGGCCTCTGCCTGCGCGATAAAGCCCAGCACTTCGTCAATTGTTCCTACCGTCCTCGCCTGCGCATTCACGCGAAATCCCGTAGCGCGCAGAGCATCGAGTGTCGCCTGTTGCGATTTCAGCAGCGTGTCGCCATCGCGCAGGAGAAAGTACGCGTAGAAGTCCAGACGCCGTTGCGCCACGATACTTGGCTCAATGGTTCGTATCGTTCCCGCCGCCGCATTGCGCGGATTCGCCGCCGCCGCCTGTCCCGCAGCCTCGCGCTGCCGGTTGAGTTCTTCAAAGGCAGACTGCGGCATGACCACTTCACCACGCACCTCGAACGTGCCTGGCAATCCCGCGGCCTTCAACTTTGCAGCAGCGATGCGCAACGGCACAGAGCGGATCGTGCGCACGTTGCTCGTGACGTCTTCGCCCACGCTGCCATCGCCCCGCGTCACGCCGCGCACCAGCTGGCCGTTCTCATAGTGCAGGGCAAGCGACAGCCCATCCAGCTTGTACTCGCAGGTGTACTCCACCGCGTCCGAAGCGGGAAGGGAAGTGGTCACGCGCTCCGCCCACGCTCGCAGCTCGGCTTCGTTGTACGCATTGTCCAGGGAGAGCATCGGTCGCGAGTGAGCGACCTTCGCAAATCCCTCGCGCGGCTTTCCGCCGACACGCTGCGTCGGAGACTCCGGCGTCACCAGCTCCGGATGTTCGGTCTCCAACGCCTTCAAAAGATTCACCAGCGCGTCGTACTGCGCGTCGGAGATCTCAGGCTTATCCAGGACATAGTAAGCGTGTTCGTGATGCTCAATCTCGGCGCGCAGTTCGGAGGCTCTTTGTTCGGGGGACATCTCGCGATTATAGAAACTCCGCCCGCTGCCGGGTCGCTGTATTCTCAACACACACCAATATGGAACCCGTTACGCATATTCTTACCGGCGCTGTTCTCGCTCGCGCCTGCGGCTTCAATAAGCGCGCCCGCTACGCGACGCTCGCCATGGCCATCGCCGCCGAGCTTCCGGACATGGACATCGTCCATGACGTGCAGGGGCCGCTGCACTACTTTCAGCATCATCGCGGCTGGACCCACAGCTTTCTTTGGCTCCCCGCGCAGGCGCTACTGTCCCTTGGAATCGTCTACTTCTGGCACCGCCTTAGCCGCAGGGACAAAGAGCGCGAAGGCGACCCGCCCCTTCGCTGGCTCTATCTTTTCGGCGTCTCGCTCATCGCGCTTGTCAGCCACATCCTGCTCGACTGGACAAACAACTACGGAGTACGCCCCTTCGCGCCTTTCAATCCACGCTGGTACCAGGGTGAGTTCGTCTTCATCTTCGAACCGCTGATCTTCGCCGCGCTTGTGTTCGCACTGATTCTTCCTTCGCTCTTTGCGCTGACAGACAGCGAAATCGGCGCACGCCGCACGCGCTTCCGCGGACAGGGCTTTGCCATCGCGGCGCTCGCCTTCATCGTGGCGCTCTGGGGCTATCGCTACACGCAGCACGAAAAAGCCGTTGCCATCGCCCAGCAGCAGATGTATCAGGGAGACGCCCCCGTCCTCCGCGTCGGGATGAACCCCTACGCCGGTACGCCCTTCGAGTGGTACGCCGTCGTGGAGACGCCCGCCTTCTACCAGACCGGCACCGTGAACACACGCCTCGGCACCATGGAGTTCACGCCACAGGAGATCTTCTGGAAGGGCGCTGTCACCCCGGCAACGCAGGCGGCCGATGCTGGCGAACTCGGCCGCGTCTATCTCGACTGGGCTAAATATCCGCTCGTCGACGACGTCGGCGTTCTGGTCCACAGCGACACGCCGGAGCTGAATGGTCTCCGCGCCGTCCGTTTCCGCGATCTCCGTTTCATGTTCAACACCTTTGCCTACAAGGGCCGCGACCACGCTCCGCTCAGCGGAATCGTCTACCTCGACGCGCAAAACCGTATTGTCCGTACGGAAATGAACGGGGCCCAGCAGAAGTAGTTCCTTGACCCGGCCCTTTTCGACGCCGACAATCAGAGATACATGGTCGCCTACCTCGTTCTCGTCCTTGCAGCGCTCAGCCGCTGCCTCCCTCACTGGATGCATACCGCCAGCTACGGCTTCACGGCAGTCGGCGCGGGGATGCTCTTCTTCGGTTCACGGCTGCAGGCCCGCAGCCGCTGGCAGGCGATTGTGGCCGTGCTCGCCATGGCCGCGACGGACTACTACCTCACGGTCTATGTCTACAGCTTTCCCTTTGCGATCTCCTCTTACGTGTTTACCTGGGTCTGGTACGCCGCCTTGGTGCTCTTCGCGTCGGCGTTTCTAGGGAGCAAGCGCACTGCCGTCCGCGTAACCGCAGCGGCACTCTTCTCGGCAACTGGATTCTTTGTCTGGAATAACGGCGCGGTCTGGCTCGGTAGTCATATGTATCCGCACACGCTCGCGGGTCTGGAAGCCTGCTACGCCATGGGTCTGCCGTTCTACCGCAACGACCTCGCCTGCACGCTTCTGCTCTCCGGCGCTCTCTTCGGCCTTCCTGTGCTGGTACGGGAGATGAGCGAGATGCTCCATCGCATCGGCAGCAACGGCTCCCGACCCGCCTGAACGAAAAATATTCCGCTACTTAAATAATCGTGTGCGTGAGTACCGCATGACCCGGCTCTTCCTCAAGCGCCGGGTCAACTTCGTACGTCCTTCCCGTAAATCAAGTATCAGAAGTTATCCCGCGTGGGAATAAATAGAGAGCCTGCGGGGTTCTGTCTACGTTAGACAACTGAGGCTGCGAGGAAGATAACAGCCAGTCTTATACGACTGGCGTTAACGACTTTGTGCGTCCAGATTTCATGCTGGAGCTACGAATGATGATCAAAAAAATCGATGCGCTTTCCACGGTGGTGGAGCGTTTGCAACAGAAACTCTATAAGTTCGACCAGAAGAAGCTGCGGAACAAGCACGTTCTTTCTCTCTCTCTCGCCGCGCTCACTGCGGCTTCCTCTTTCGCTCAAACAAGTTCGTTTACCCAGACCAATATCATCTCCTCTGATAGCTCCATCCCTGCGGCCAAGACCGACTCCCGACTGATCAATCCCTGGGGCCTTGCGATTGGGAAGGCATTCTGGATCGACTCCCCCGTCAGTGGTTTTTCTCTCGTCGTTGACCCGCAAGGAAACCCGCAACCACCCTTGGCCGTGGCCGTTCCCCCACCCGCATCAGCCGCACCCGGCACCGCAGGACAGCCCACCGGTGTAGTCTTCAACGCCGATACCGCAAACTTCATCCTCCCGGTCAACAGCCAGTCCGCGGTGTTCCTCTTCGCCACCCTCGGCGGCACCATCGCTGCATGGAACACGCCTCTCACGGCAGCCGTCACGGTAGCAGACAACTCTGCAGCCAAAGCCGTCTATACCGGTCTCGCCGTCGATGTAAACTCCACCGGATCGTTTCTGCTGGCTGCGAATCAGGCCAGCGGAGCCGTCGATGTATTTGATAGCAAATTCGCTCCGGCTCAACTCGCCGGTACCTTTGCTGATCCCACATTGCCTACGGGATTTCATGCGTTCTCAGTGCATATCATCAATGGCCAGGTTTTCGTGGGTTATACCCAGATAGATCCTGCTACAGGCAAGAGAGTGCTCGGCGCCGGCCTTGGCTTCGTCAATATCTTCGACCTCAACGGAAACTTTGTGAAGCGCGCGATCAGCAACGGAAATCTCAATGCTCCCTGGGGTATCGTTCTTGCCCCCTCTGGCTTCGGTAGCTTCAGTGGCGACCTGCTCGTCGGCAACTTCGGAGACGGTGTCATCAACGTCTACGATCCCACCAACTTTACCCTGATCGGTCAGGTACAGGACTCCAAGGGAAATGTTCTCGTCAACTCCGGCCTCTGGGATCTCGTCTTCGGCGCTAAAGGCGTTGGCGACCCCAATACCCTCTTCTTCGCAGCGGGCGTGAACGCTACCAAAGGCGGCCTCTTCGGTTCCATCGCCGTCGCCGCTCCGCCTGCAGGCAGCGGAGACTTCACTCTGGCCGCCGCTACACCGACCGTTTCGGTCACTGCGGGACAAAGCGCTACGGTGAGCCTCTCGCTTGCCGGAACGAACGGTTTCACCGGTGCGATCGCGCTTTCGTGCTCGGGTCTGCCGACAGGCGATAACTGCACCTTCAACCCTGCAAGCGTTACCCTCTCGGGAACCGCGGCAGCGACCGACGTGGTCACCATCACCACCGCCCCCCATCAAGCGTCCATCGCAGCGCCGCACCGCAATGGAAAGAGTCCGTTCTCTGGAATCGCTCTGGCCTTTGCCGGTCCCCTCGGTATGCTCGCGCTCGTCGGTCTTCGCCGCCGTTCCGCAAGTCTTCGTGGAGCTGTGCTCGTGATTGCAATGTCGTTCCTATCTTTCGGAATGATTGGTTGTGGCGATGATTCATCCCACCCTACAGCGCCAGTCACCACGCAAGTCATGATCAACGCCACTGCTGGCGGCACAACGCACAGCATCCCTGTTACGCTTACCGTCAACTAAAAGTTGCTACGCCGAGACAGCATCGTGCGATGGTCCGCAATTGAACCATTTCACGATGCTGTTTTGTCTTAATGAGATTGCTTGTTCTACAGGCTAGAGCTTCGAAACTTCTACTGAGTCTTCCTCTACCGGAAACTCCGTCTCACTCCGCCCGGAAAACAGCTTCCGCATGATCCAGACCGTCAGCCCCACCAGTAGAACCCCCGCTACCGTCCACATCACCGCCGCATGTTCATGCAGGCCAAGGCGGAACTCCCGCAGGAGTGCCGGTCCAAACGTGAGGAAGAGGATCGAGCAGACCAGGAACTGGACCAGCTTTCCCAGAAAGATCGCTGTCGCAAACGGCAGCGGCTTCATCTCGAAGACGCCCGCTGCAAACTCAAAGAGCTTGATCGGTGTCGGCGGAGGCAACATCGCCGGGATCATGATCGCCAGGAACTCCTGCTTTTCGAACCGGTCGCGCATCCGCTCATACCGCTGGCGATTGATTCGCTTCAGTAGAAACAGCTCTCCACCCGCGCGACCTACAAAGTAGGGCACCAGGCTTCCGATACACGAAGCCAGCGCGGCGACCAGGCAGTACAGGACAAACCGTCCATGGTTTCCCTGCACATAGATCAGGACCGTGCCATCCATGGACGTAGGCAGAGGAATCAGCGCGGCATCCACGAAAGATAGTCCGGCCAGCCCCCAGATACCTAGCGGCTTCATCGTCGCCATGATCACCAGGCTCGACTTTTTCAGAAATACGATCGGATGCAGTTTCACTGGGAGCTTTTCACCGTAGCCTACGATTCTAACGGCTCGGCATGCTCTGTTTTGCCCGCCAGAAGGTCAAGCGCATGGGGAACCAGCGGTAACACCGTCCGCAAGGACGCCACCGCGCCCGCCGGATTTCCAGGCAAATTCAAAATCAGCGTTTGTTTGACTGTCCCACACACACCGCGCGAAAGCGCCGCCAACGGCGTCTGTTTTGCCCCGTCCAGCCGCATTAATTCGCTCAGTCCGGGCACCATCCGCGTGCAGACCTCCATGGTCGCCTCGGGGGTAACGTCGCGCGGGGCCAAACCGGTCCCGCCAGTGGTTACCACTAGGCTGGCGCTCTTTGCGGAGGCACGCAGTGCCGCCGCGATCGTCGGGATCTCGTCCGGAACGACCACCGTGCATACCACGGTAAAGCCGGATTCGGTCAGCAAACGGGCCAGAAGGGGGCCGCTTCCGTCCACACGTGTGCCCTGAAAGCACCCATCGGAGACCGTAATCACTGCTGCCGTTCGTAGAAGAGGCTCACCCACCGCATGATTGTACGGTTCTGGGACATGAAAATGAGAGAATGAAGAGACGCTGCTCCGTAGCGAAACCCTTGCACTCATTTCAGAGTCTTTAACTTCATAGATGTCCATACTGCAAACGCCATCCGAGCGCGATCCCAAGAAGCCCGAAGTTCCTCTTCCCTCGCGCTACAGCGATTTGGAGCACCATGAACTGATCTATCTGCTCGACGAGGTGGATGATGAGCGTGCACGCGCCCGTTTCCGCGAGTCCGTCTACATCTCCTTTATCGTCTGGCTGCTCCTGCTCGGCCTCATCGTCTATGGTCCCGTATATCTCTGGCATACGCCGCGCCTTCTGGCGGTCACACCGGACGAAAAACACCACCCCAGCATGACGTACCTCGATATTCCCAAGGATCTCGCGCGCAGGACGCCGCCACCACGGCCGACGCCGAACGTCTCCGAGCGCAGCCAGCAGTCGCAGAGCCCGACGCCTTCGCCCGCTCCGGCCATGCCGAAACAGGGACGTCCCTCACCTCCCGCACAGCAGCCGACGCCGACACCCGCTCCCCAGCAACAGGCTGCTCCACAGCAGCAGGCGCCGCAACCCCAACAGCCGCAGCGTTCCTCTCCTGTCCAATCTCGTCAGGCGCCCCTTGTGGACAGCCCCACCCCCGCGCCCACCAAGCCCAGCTTCGCCACGGGCGGAAGCGCAGGTTCCCAGATCGCACAGGCTACGCGCGGCGCGCGGGGTGGTGGAGACTCCGGCAACTACGGCAACGGTCCACAGCGCTCCGGCGGCGCAGCCATGGGTACGCAGATCCTTTCGGACATGCAGGGCGTCGACTTCAGCAAGTACCTTGCCCGCCTTCTGGCGGATGTAAAACGCAACTGGCTTCCGCTCATCCCGGAAGAGTGCCGCCCTCCGCTCAGCAAACAGGGCATCACCGGCGTCCGCTTCACCATCGCCAAAGACGGCAGCATCAGTGGCATGAATCTCGACTATTCCACGCATGACGACGCCATCAACCGCGCTGGTTGGGGATCGATCAAAGCGCTGGGATCCGCGCAGCCTCTTCCGCCGGAGTTCCACGGGCCTAACCTCGAACTCCGCATCGAGTTCCGTATCAACAAGGACCCTCAGTAGCATGGGGACGCCGCGTGAAGGCGCAGAACGCATACGCCAGGAACGCACGCGCCAGGTCCGTGGACTTCTCATTCTGCTCGCATTCATTCTTCTGGGGACGGTCCTGCACGTTGGTGTCCGCAACGTCTTCCTCCCCGGCTGGTGGAGAGTCCGGTGAGCGATCCCCTCCTTCTAGCCATCGTTGGCCCCACCGGAAGCGGTAAAACTGCCCTCTCGCTGGCCCTGGCTGAAGAACTGAACGGCGAAATCGTCTCCTGCGACTCCGTCTCCATCTATCGCGGTATGGAGATCGGTTCCGCCAAACCCACTGCAGCGGAACGCGCACGCATCCCGCACCACATGCTCGACGTCGCCGACCCCAGCGAGGCTTACACCGCAGGCGACTACAGCCGCGCCGGACGCGAGGTCCTCGCCGACCTCCACTCACGGGGCAAAACTCCCATCGTTGCCGGAGGTACGGGTCTTTACCTGCGCGCTCTGCTCGATGGCCTCAGCCCCGTTCCGCCGCGCGACGAAGAGCTGCGCAAACGTCTTCGCCATTCCGTCCAGCGTCATGGCGATGCGCATCTCCACAGCCTGCTCAGCCGCATCGACCCGAAGGCGGCGGCACGCATCCATGCGAACGATCAGTCGAAGCTCCTCCGCGCCGTTGAAATCTCTCTGCTCGAACGCCGCCCCCTCAGCGCACAGTTCCACGCCGCCCCTCCGGAGCCGCTCAAAGAATTTCGCATCGTGAAAATTGGTCTTACGCCGCCCCGCGCCATCCTGTACCAGCGCCTCGACACGCGCGCGGCGGAGATGTTCACGAACGGCCTCGTAGAAGAGACGCGCTCTCTAATTGCCCGTTATGGGAAGGACTGCCGCGCCCTCACCTCGCTCGGCTACACCCAGGCTGTTGCAGAAATCAACGGCACATTGACGCACGAGCAGGCCGTTGCTTCCGCCCAGCAGGGCCACCGTAACTACGCCAAGCGGCAACTCACCTGGTTCCGGGCGGAGCCTGATATCCACTGGATCGAAGACTTCGGTGCACCGTCGCTGAAGCGGGCGGCGGAAATCATCCAGTCCCTATGATGGACGAGACGAATTACAGGACCGCCACTTCCTGAACTGGCGGTCGCAGCGTTACGATAGCGAAATGGCATCCAGCGAAATTATTTTCGAAGTCGTCGACAGTCTGGACGGAGGCTTCGAGGCGCGCGCGCTGCAGGCCGCCATTTTCACTCAGGCAGAAACTATGGCCGAGCTTCGTGAAGCCGTCCGCGATGCCGTTCGCTGCCACTTCGAGGAAGAGAACGCGCCTGCACATGGATGACGTAGTACTTGGATTCTGAAGCTAATCCATCTTCTGATTTGTCATCCCGTAGCGAAGCGAAGGGATCTGCTGTTGTTTTTGATTCCCATTGAAATCCATTTGTGCGCTCCGCGCGACCCCACCCTTTCGCAAAGGGCGCGAAAGAATGGGGCACAGGTTAAACAAAGAGGGGCAGCTTTCAAGCTGCCCTTTCGCATCGCAGAAGATTATTCAGGAACAACACTCAAACCTTCGGTCAGACGAAACCGCACAATCGACTCCGCAGGGATATCGATATCGCGATTGCCCGTCGTTCCGGCAATCAAGGTTCCTGCACCGCCACCAGCCAGACCGCCGACCAGAAGGCCAACGCCGCCCGTAGCGATTCCGCCGATCAACATGCCCACACCGGCGCCGCCGCCGATCCATGCGGCAGAGCGCTTGCCCTTACCCTTCTTCGTGCGGGTCAGATGGCCCGTCGAAAGAGGATAGCGGTGGCCGTCGAAGGTCATCGAGGTCAGACGCAGGGAAAGGATCGAAGAACCCTTGAAGTGTCCACGTTTGTGCGCCGCGCTCACCACACCGGCTACCGGCGTTCCACGTGGAACAATCAGGCGGCCATCGTCGCCCGTGATGCCTTCCGCCAGTGTGCCATCGAAGGGATCGCCCGCCATCGCTGTCTTCACGCTGATGTGCTGGTTCACACGGATCGCCAGAGTCGTTCCCTCGGCAATGTGGACATCCAGGGGACGAATCACGGCTGCGCCGCCCGCGACTGGCTGACCTTGTACCGGCGCGCCTGCAGCCGGTGCATTGGCCGCTGTCGTTGGAGCGGGTGCCGGAGCGGCGCCTGCATTAAAGTCCGTTCCTCCTGGAAGTGTGGAGGGATTCGCGCCTGCTGGTGTGGTCGTGGTGACGACCGAAGCTTCCTTCTGTCCTGGTGCGGGAGGACGCACAATGCTCGTAATTGTGTTGCCGCTGCGGTCGACGGAGACCACCTGCTGAGGCTGGCCGGTGGCAATCGCCTGCTGCTTCGCGGCGTCTACCGCTTTATCCTGCTTCGACTGGCAACCGCTCAGCACCAGCATGGAAAGAACCAGCATGCCGGCCGCGGTCGAGATGCGGTGGCGCAAAGGAACTGCGGAAAGTCTGTTTTGTGTAGGCATCGTTCGTCCTCAATCTGTCCGGCGTTCCCGGCGTGTAAATCCTGTATCCACACGCTGTGATGCACGCCGCATCGCGACAAGCTGCTTAGGCCTTCGCGAAAATGTCGCATTACGGCAGGGTTGCCGCAGACCGAACATTTATTTCGCGCTGTAAACAACTCTGCCGGAAGCGATCGTCCAAAGGATCTGCCCCTGCATCGCGTGATCGTGGAATGGCGTGTTCTTCGACATGGAAAGCGACCGCTCCGCGTCAAAAGCCCACACTTTTCCAGCATCGAAGACGCAGACGTCCGCGGATGCGCCCTTTTTCAACGTGCCTAAGCCCGTCAAACTAAAGACGCTGGCAGGTCCGTTCGTCAGAAGAGCCAGCACCTTTTCCAGTGGCATACCGTATTGGCTGTGCAGAAGGCGCAGCGCCAAGCCGAGCGCTGTCTCCAGCCCGGTGATGCCATTCGGTGCACGTTCGAACTCCACGTTCTTTTCATGATGCGCATGCGGAGCGTGATCGGTCGCAATCGCATCCACCGTTCCATCCAGTAGAGCGGCGATGCAGGCCTGCCGCTCGCTCTCCGGACGCAGCGGAGGATTCATCTTCGCCGAGGTGAAGACCGCCTCGTCCGTCAGCGCAAAATGATGCGGAGCCACCTCGCAGGTTACGTGCAATCCACGCTTCTTTGCCGCGCGGATTGCCTCCAAAGCCTTCAGCGTCGAGACATGCTGCACATGCAGATGCGGCCGCAGCTTCTCCTTGCGTTCAATCTCTTCCAGCAGACGAATATCGCGCTCCACGATTTGAGACTCTGCTTCAATCGTCATCCCGCGCAGACCCAGACGAAACGAAACATCGCCCGCGTGCATACTGCATCCGCCGGTGAGGCGCGTGTCTTCCGCATGTTGCGAAACGGGCAAGCCCAGCTTCGCTGCAGCCACCAGGCAGGCGCGCATGATCTTGTCTTCCAGAATCGGCTTGCCATCGTCCGAGACGGCAATGGCTCCAGCCTTCTTGAGCGCGGCATAGTCGGTCAGCTTTTCGCCCATACTTCCTACCGTCGCTGCAGGCACAGGAAGCAGCCGCACCGAAGCGCCGCGTTCCGGATCCTGCATCCATCGCGACCACTCCGGCGTGTCGTTCACAGGAGTCGTATTCGGCATTGCGCACACGGTCGTAAATCCACCCGCGGCAGCAGCCATCGTGCCCGTGCGGATCGTCTCCTTGTGCGTCTGTCCCGGTTCGCGCAGATGCACATGCAGATCGATGAAGCCCGGTGCCACAACGCAGCCATCTGCTTCCAGGAATTCGGCGCGCACCTTCTTCGCAGCCGCATCCAGCTTGCCCGGCGCGGCTACTTCGGCAATCACTCCGCCATCCAGCAACACATCCGACAACGCATCTGCACTGCGGGACGGATCCACCACACGCCCACCGCGAATCAGAATTGCACTGCTTGTCTTTGAACTGCTCATCGTTGCCCCGCCTTCAACGCTCTTACCAGCAACGCCATTCGCACGTAGAGCCCATGCGTCACCTGCTCTTCAATCGCGCTCTGTGCACCATCCGCTACGGCGGAGTCGATCTCCATCCCGCGCACCATTGGCCCCGGATGCATCACGAGTGCCTTCGGCGCAAACTTCTGCAAACGCTCTGCGTTCAACTGATACTTTGCGACATACTCAGCCACATTCAATTCCATCCCCGCCAGCCGCTCGCGCTGTACCCGCAACATCATCGCGACTGTCGCGCGCTGCAGGGCCGCATCGAAGTCCCGCTCAATCTCCACGCCCTCGCCGAGCGTCAGTGCCTGCTCGGGCAGCAACTCAGTCGGTCCACAGAGGACGACCTTTGCGCCGAGCCGTGGCAGAAGCATCGCATTGCTGCGCGCTACGCGCGAGTGCAGAATGTCTCCGGTAATCACCACGGTCACGCCACGTAGCAGCTTCTCGTCGACGCGCTTCTTCTTCAGGCCCAGCCGCGCGATCATCGTGCGCAGGTCGAGCAGCGCCTGTGAAGGATGCTCATGCATCCCGTCCCCTGCATTCAAAACGGGCAGATCGGTAGACCGCGCCAGGACCCACGGTGCGCCCGAAAAATTCGAGCGCAGAATGATGCACTCCGCGCCCAGCGCCCGCAGCGTTACGCCGGTATCGTGCAGGCTCTCGCCCTTTTCAATCGAAGAACTCTTATCGCTCACCAGCGTCGTGATCGCGCCCAGGCTCTTCGCCGCCAGCTCGAACGAAGTCCGCGTGCGCGTGCTGCTCTCATAAAACAGGAGAGCCACCTTGCGACCTTCAAGCCGCTTCGTGCGTTTGGTATGCTTCTCGTCCTCGAGCACATCCGCCAACTTCAGAATCGAAACCACATCCTTGATCTCCAGCTCTTCCACAGAGAGCAAAGACCCCGCAGCCACCCGCTGCTCCATCTTCGTCGTACTCTTCATTCGCATTGCCATTGGTCTCGCACGATGTTATCAGCGTGGGTCTTCGAATGACCGATTTGGATTTCTTACTTTGTCATCCCGTAGCGTAGCGGAGGGATCTGCTTTGGTTTTTCTGACAAATCAGGTTTGTGCGCTCCGCGCGACCCCACCCTGTCCCACCCCAGCGAACAAAAAGCCGTTCGCCGGGGGCCCCGGTTTCGCCAAAAGCCGCGAAAGAATGGGGCACAGGGCGCAACGAATCAACCCTCTTGCCACAACCGAAACAATCCGCAATCATGGCCTCGGAGAAAAACATGCGTTCTTCGCGTTACCTGATTGCCCTGGTTCTCTCTTCCGCCGCCCTCACCTACGCAGAACCCCGCCTTCCTAGCGTCCTCTCCGACCACGCCGTTCTACAGCGCGACCGTCCCGTCCGCATCTGGGGATGGGCCACGCCGCAGGAGAAGATCACGGTCAAGTTCCACGATCAGACCCGCACCGCGAACGCCGACGCTCTCGGCGAATGGCAGGTTTTTCTTCTCCCCGAACACGCCGGTGGCCCCTTCACGCTCTCTGTCACGAGCGACCAATCCGGTACACCCATCGAGCGCAAAGACATCCTCCTCGGCGACGTCTGGATCGCCTCCGGCCAGTCCAACATGGAGATGCCGCTCAAAGGCTTCGGCAGTGGCACTCCTATCAAGGACAGCGAAAAGGAGATCGCCGCCGCCAATCATCCGCGCATCCGCCTTCTCCTGCAAAAAAAAGCGACTTCTACCGTTCCGCTGACAGACTCCGCCGATACGTGGACAGAGTGCACCCCGGACACCGCCGCCAACTTCTCCGCTGTCGCCTACTTTTTTGGTCGCGAGATCTCCGAGAAGGAAAACGTCCCCATCGGGCTCATCGACACCACCTGGGGAGGAACGCCCGCTCACGCCTGGATCTCGCTCGAAGGCATCGCAGCTGCTAACCTCACCTCGGTCGCGAATGACGCAGCCGTCATTGCTCGCGATCAGGGCATCGCCGACCGCCTCCGCGCCGACTATGCCCGCCAAGCCGACGCTGCTAAGGCCGCAGGCCAACCCGTTCCCGCGCACCCGCCCATTCCCAACGACCACGCCGGTTCCTGGACGCCGGGAACCCTCTACAACGCCATGATTGCGCCTTACATCCGCTACACCATCAAGGGAGCCATCTGGTACCAGGGCGAAACCGACACCGCACCGGCGCGCGCGCCTTACTACTCCCGCGTCTTTTCCACGCTCATCAAGGACTGGCGCGCGCAGTGGGCGCAGGGTGATTTCCCGTTCTTCTACGTGCAGATCTCCAGCTACACTGCGGATAACGACGGCTGGGGACGCGTCCGCGACGCCCAGCGCCGTACCCTCGCTCTCGTTAACACCGGACAAGCGGTCACCCTGGACGTCGGTCTGGAGAAGAATATTCATCCACCGGACAAACAGACCGTCGGAGCACGTCTGGCAGCCAATGCCCTGGCCACGGTTTACGGGAAAAAGATGGAGTACAGCTCGCCCGAGTTCCTTCAAGCCACCACAGAACCCGGAGCCATGCGCGTCTGGTTTACCCACGGGGAAGGCCTCACGACGAAAGGCCAAGCCCTTGGCGGCTTTGAAGTTGCAGGCGACGACCACAAGTTCGTCTCAGTCACTGCCACTCTTGAGAAGGTCGCGGGAACAGAGACCATCGTCCTCACCGCGCCCAGCATCGCCATGCCGAAGTACGCCCGCTACGCCTGGACCGGATTCGTAACGAGCTTCGTCTACAACGCGGCAGGATTCCCGCTAGGAACTTTCACCTCAGAGTCGATGTAGAACAACCAGACTTTAAAGACCCGCTACACACTGGGTGCCCCGTACATCGCGCTTTTGCGATGTGCGGGAGGGATGGTTGTCCCGTTTGGATTTGAGGAGGAGTGGAAGATCTAAAGCGGTTCGCGCCTTCGCGCGAATACCCACTCATCGCGATAAAGCTGCGATGAATGGTGCACCCGGTTCTGGGTCTTATAAAGCTACTCCGGCAACTCCATCAATAACACCTGTTCTTCACCATCGATCTCGCGCAACTTCACCTCGATCACTTCACGCGAACTTGTCGGCACATGCCGCCCCACAAACTGCGCCTCGATTGGCAGTTCGCGATGTCCGCGATCAATCAGCACCAGCAGCTGCACGCTGCGCGGCCGCCCATGGTCAAACAGAGCATCCAGGGCCGCGCGAATTGTCCGTCCCGTGTAAAGAACGTCATCCATCAGGATCACGTCGCGTCCCTCGATATCGAAGCCAATCGCGCCATTCGTCACCACGGGACGCTTGTCCTTGGTGCTCAGATCGTCCCGGTAAAAGCTGATATCCAGAACGCCTGTCTCCACGGGGGTCTTCTCAATGGTCGAAATCATCTTGGCGATACGCTCGGCCAGAGGAAAGCCGCGCCGCTTGATCCCGATCAGGCCGAGGTTCTGTGAGCCTTCGTTCTTCTCCACAATCTGATGCGCCAAACGCACCAGGGTGCGATCGATCTCAGAGGCCGACATCAAGCGGCCCTTCTCACGTAACTGCTTGTTTGCTTCGACGTTGCTCATCTGTCCTGCCTTGGCAAAAATAGAAAATCCGCTCCACATGACGCAGTGCGCTGATGATACGGACACAATCGCCCGTCTGCAACGCCGACCGCTAGGGCATGTGTCTTGACGAAGCCCATCGCATCCAAGCGATGGATCTACTTTGGCTTCCGCGTCAGCGCAGATCCGGCCAGGGCTCCTGCGGCGGCGGAAAACCCGACCGTCAGCAGGGACATCATGCCCGTTTCGAGGATCAGGAACCACGCGCGGAACTCTGGCTGCTTCCAAAGAGCTTCCATCGGCGGGGTCACGGTTCCTTGTGCACGCGCGTGGTCGATCGCCTGCTCCAGCACGGCGGTCAACTCGCTGTCCGCCGCGAGGGAATGAAACTTGTAGCGCAGCAAAAAACCAGAAGCGGCAATCGCAAAGACCACCGCCGCGGAAACCAGAATGCCCGTCATGGCACCGACACGCGCTCCCAGACCAGCGCGCATGGCCGTCCCGGAGCGTCCACGCCGGTAAATCGTTACGGCTACGGCGGGTGCCGCCAGCACCCAGAGGGTCTCCGCGCCATTGAGGACGGGGAATTTGGTCGTCGCGGCCTGAAGTCCTCCCGCCACTACGGCCACGGCCACGGCACACCGTAGGGCAAAGGACCAATCCACCCCTAAATCCTTGCCTGAAGCCTTTGCCTCGGCGACTACGGATTCTTCGTTCGCAGGCCCACTCTGGGCCGCGCCTTCGGCCACGCGCAACTGTGCCATGCCGCACACTGCACAAAAAGCTGCGGGACTGCCGTCAACCTCTGGCAGCCCCGCTCCACATCTCTGACATCTCTCATTCATTCACTTTTGAAACTACGCCACACCGCAACCGACCGCAAACTTTGAGAGGTGAGCCCCGTCTGCGCGCTCTTCCCATGAGATTCTTAAGAGATGGCGTCTCATGATTCGCGAACGTCGCGTTCTTTACGCCTCCTGTCACTAGGCCGTCTCCTGGCCGTGTCAGTTGCGCTCCTCTCTCCGGCGCTGTCGGCGAAGGGCCAGATCTCCTTCACCTCGGCCATCGATCTCTCGCTGCGGAACAGTCCTCGCGTCAAAGTTGCCGAAGACGATGTCCGGAAGGCGCAGGCCGTGTTGTTGGAGACGAAGTCCGTCTTTATTCCCAGCATTGTTGCGGGCGGCGGAGCTGGCGCTTCGTCGGGCATTACGCTGAACGTTCCCACGATCTTTACGATCAACGCCCAATCGCTCGTCTTCAATTCTTCGCAAAGGGACTACATCCGCGCTGCGCGTTCGGGCCTGGAAGCCGCGACCTTGGCCCTGACCAACGTGCGGGAGCAGATTGCAGAAGACGCCGCCGTCAGCTACCTGTCTCTCGATCGGACCCAGAAGCGCGAAGGAGCGATGGCGGACGAATACAGGTTCGCCGTCCGTCTGGTCGCGATCGTGCAGGAGCGTTTCGACGCAGGCCTGGACACGGACCGCGAACTGAAGAAGGCCCGCCGCACCCTCGTGCAGATCAGGCTGCTCCAGCTTCAGTTGGAAGACGAAAAGGCTTCCCTGCGCGACCACCTGGCAAGACTCACAGGTCTGCCCGGCAGCAATCTGGAAACGGTGCCGGAGAGCGTGCCTTCGAGCGCGGCCTTTCGGGCTCCGGAAAAAGCGAGCGCCGATGCTTACCGAGATACGCCCGAGGTCCTGTCCGCGCAGGCGAACGCGCGTGCCAAGTGGCAGACGGCCTTCGGCGATTCACGTTACACGTGGAGGCCGCAGATCACGTTTGACGCGCAGTATGGACGCATCAGCCCTATCAATAACGTTTCCACGTATTACAACCTGAACGGCAATTACAACACCCTGGCCGCCGGGATTCAGATCCAGCTTCCCTTTCTGGATAGAACCAGAAGGGCCAAAGGGCGCGAAGCGATGGCCGACGCCCAGCACGCCGCACATGAACTGGATTTTCTCCGCGATCAGCAAGGGGAGTCCCGGCTCAAAGTGAGCCACAATGTTGCGGAGTTGGAAGCCAAGGTCGAGCTCGCCGAGCTGGACGCGGGCATCGCACAGGACGACCTCAACGCCATGTCGGTTCAGGTCAAGGCAGACGGTGGAAACTCGGCGCCGCCAATGACCCCGAAGGACGAGCAGAACGTCCACATCCAGGAACGGCAACGCTTCATCGACTCGCTCGATGCCAAACTCCAGCTACAGGAGGCGGAGATCTCTCTGCTTCGTCAGACTACTGGGCTGAACGAGTGGCTTCGGTCGCTTGTGGTTACCACTGTGGCGCCAGTCCCGCGTTAAGCGAGACCGGTGCCGGTTAAGCTTTCAGTTAGTCGTTGTCCGACTTCATCTCTCCCGGAAGATCCAGAGAGACCAGCGTGATCTCCGTATGGCCGTTCTTCTCCTCGACGGCAGCGATGTGCTGCCGTCGCTTGGACCCGGCCTTCAGCGATAGGCCGTCCGAGTGGCTTGAGCCATGGATCGGCTTGTGCTTGTCTCTATCTTTGTCCTTATCCTTGTCGTCGCAGGTCAGCCCCTGGCCTGTTTCAGTCGGGGTACCGATCGGCCTGTCGTTCTGGCACTCGATCACTGTTCCGTACTGCGCCAGGTCGTTGCGATAAAAAGACAGCACCCTGTCCGGCGCATCGGTCGTGGAGAATTTGGCCGTCTGGACCTTCAGATGGAAGTTCCCGAAGTGCATGTCGACGTTTGCCCGGTCGTCGTCCTTGTCTTTGTCCTCTAAGGCAGTGGACCCCGGGTACTCCGTGATGCCCAGGCCTCTGGTGGAGGCGGCTTTGTTGGTCTTGATGCTCATGCCGCCCAGAGGCGTGGCGAAGTCTACATCCTTGCCGTCTTTTCCCTTGTTGGCTTCGATGCGGCAACCGCTTACCGTCAGACAGACCAATGCGACAGACAACATGGTGACTGCTCTCAATGCATCCTTCATCTTCATCACCTCAAAAAGTCTTGCTCAACACCATACGTGGGTTTCTTCCGTGCAGTTCAATTGAAGTTTTTTCTTGACACGTGTGTGTTCAGAACTCCATATTTTGTATGAACGGGAAGGTAAGCACTACCTGTTGGGTTGGCGATGTGGATTCCGGGCTCCCTTGGGAGAGAGCCCAACGGAGGCGGCCAATCCTGCAGAAGCTCCTTTCCCGCTTTTACCTGTCCATTGAGCGAGGCCCCGCTGATCGCGGGGCCTTTTTTTCGGAGAGAGCTTGAGAAGAAACTAGATGGAGATGGAAATCGGGAAAATTACATCCAACCCATTCTTCGCAGGCTTATACTCGCAAGAATCGGGCCTTCTTTGGCCCCCTCCTTTCGCATGACGCCCTCCTCTCCAATCCGGCAGATCGGCAAGTCGGAGATTCCTGACAAGCTGTACTTCCGTATCGGTGAGGTAGCTCGCCTCTGCGAGGTGCCTCCTTACGTTCTGCGTTTCTGGGAGAGCGAGTTTCCTCAGCTCAAACCCAATAAAGGCGGAACGGGGCAGCGTCTCTATCGACGCAAAGACGCGGAGATGGCGATGCGCATCAAGCGTCTCCTCTACGACGAGGGGTACACGATCCCTGGGGCGCGCCAGGTCTTCAAGTCCGAGGTCAAGCAGAAGGAGCCTGAACTCTTTCGCATGGAACCGAGCCAGGCTGTCCCGAAGACCGATCTCTCCAGCCTGCGCAAGAGCCTGCAGGAGATCGCCGATCTCCTCTCCCGTCCTTCACCCGGGACGGTAGGGCAATCGCGTCGTGCGCGAATTATTCCCTCTACACGACAAACCAAGGTAATGGATCGCAAACCAGAACTCCCGCCACTTTTCTAACAAATTCCTTGCTGCCCGCAAACTCCAACGGTAGTCTGGAATCTGCTGTACTGGAGCGTTTTTTGCGAGCCTTGGAGAATAGCGCACATGGATGCCGTTGACCCCTCAACGTCTCGCCAGAACGGTTTTGGCGAAAAATCTTTGCTGGAGTCCGGCTTGGAGACGCCCACGACTCGCGGAGTTACACCTTCCTCCAAAAAGAATCGTCTGGGCCGTTGCGTCTCCTGCGGCTCCGAGCTGCGCCGTTCGCGTTTCCAGAAGGGTGACTTTCTTCGGCTGTTCCTGTTTCAGGTCCCTGCACGTTGCCGCCGATGCGGCGACCGGCAACATACCTTCTCTCCGATGGCTGTGTTGGCTGGAGAACCCTGGCGTCCGATGAAACGAGCGACTTCGGGAAGCGGACCGGAGCGGAAGAACTGGTCGCCTCCCTTAGCCTCCGGACGGATCAATATGCGCGAACGCAATGCGCCCATGGTTCCTCCCGAGCTTCTCCTGGACCAGAAGAAAAAACCTCCTGTCCGCGGCAGAGTCGACGGCTACATCTGGTAGTCGAACGAATGTCCTTTCTGACGCATCCCCGGCCAGAGAAGGAGTGGCGCATCGGTTCGCGCACTCTCTTTCTGGGGAGCCGCACGCTCCTGATGGGCATCGTGAATCTCACCCCGGACTCCTTCTCGGACGGCGGCCAGTTTTCCACCACGCAAACCGCAATCGACCACGCCCTCCGTCTGCTGGACGAAGGCGCTGAGATCCTCGACCTCGGCGCGGAGTCGACGCGCCCCGGCGCAACGCTCGATCTCGCTGCTGAGGACGAGCAGCAGCGACTGGCTCCTGTACTCGAAGGCATTCTTCGCGCCCGGCCGGATTGCGTTCTCTCTGTGGACACCTTTCGCGCCTCCACCGCGCGTTTCGCCGTGGAGCGCGGTGCGCTTATCGTCAACGATGTCTCCGGTCTTACCTGGGATTGTGAGATGGCGCAGACGCTGGCGACACTCTCCTGTGGCGCTATCCTGATGCACACCCGTGGTCTTCCTTTGGAATGGAAGTCGCAGAAGCAGCTTGCGCCCACGGAGGTCATGCCTACGGTTACGGATGGCCTGACCTCGATCCTTGCCAACGCGGAACAGGCAGATATCTCGCTGGATCGCATTGTGCTCGATCCGGGCTTTGGCTTCGGCAAACGCGCGGAAGAGAACCTGACGCTCCTGGCCCACTTCGGCGAGCTTCACCGCTTTGGTCGGCCGCTCCTCGTGGGCCTGTCGCGCAAAGGCTTCCTTGCACCGCATCTCGCGCCGCGTGATCGTGTGCCCGCAACCGTCGCAGCTAACACCGCGGCCATTCTTGCCGGGGCGCATATCCTACGTGTGCATGACGTCGCCGCAGCGCGCCAGGCCTCTGATCTCGCGGACTCTCTTCTCGCCCAGACCATCGCGTTCTAGGCCAGCCTCGCGGTATTCTGCATGGAGAAGGAAATACGAAGATGCTTCTCGTACTTATCGCGCTCGCAGCGCTGAATTTTATCGGTCTGATCGTCTTGCTCCTGCGTAAAACAGAAGCGCCGCCGCTCGACCCGCGTCTCGCGCAACTCCCCGAAGCCATTACCGATCTGCGCGCCCGCTCCGGCACAGTGGAAGACCATCTCCGCAGCAGCATCGCCGAGCTTCGCCGCGAACAGGCAGAAGCCGCACAGCACACACGCGACGCGGCGTCGCGCTCCTTTGCTGAATTGCGTACGGAGATTCAGGCCTCCATCACTACGTTGGGCACCACGTTGACGGGTGGGCTTAACAGCTTTCGCACGGACAATGCTGCTTCGGCTGACCTTCTGCGCTCGGCAGTAGCAAAAGATCTCGATACGATCAGTCGAAACCTGACTGCATTCATCAACGACGCGAATAAACAGCAGATCGCAGCCCAAGATACGTTACACAATCGCCTCAACGACCTTGGCATTAATCAGACCACTCAATTAGAGAAGCTCAACCGCGACAACTCCGCCAAGCTGGAAGAAATGCGCCAGACCGTCGATGAAAAGTTGCATGCCACGCTGCAGACGCGCCTCACGGAGAGTTTTGGTCAGGTAGCTACACATCTTGGCGAAGTACAAAAAGGCCTCGGTGAGATGAAAGAACTTGCCACTGGAGTGAGTGATCTCAAGCGGGTCTTTTCCAATGTGAAATCGCGCGGAATCGTGGGCGAACTTTTGCTCGAACAACTTATCGGCGAACTCTTTACGCCTGAGCAATTTCAGAAAAATGCGAAGATCAAACAAGGCTCACAAGAGACAGTTGAATTTGCGCTCAAAGTACCGATAGGTGAAGATCAAACAGCCCTTCTCGCTATTGACTCAAAATTCCCTCTCGGCGATTGGGAAAGATTAGAACTGGCGCGCGAAACAGCTAATCAGAGCGATATCGATTTGGCCGGTAAAGCTTTTGAGCGGTCGATCCGAAACGAGGGCCAGAAAATCTGCAGTAAATACATTGAAGAACCGACGACACTCCCTTTCGCCATCATGTATTTGCCCACGGAAAATCTTTATGCAGAAGTTTTGCGTCGTCCGGGACTTATCTCCGATCTTCAACATAACTGCCAAGTCTCTGTTGTCGGTCCTAGCACCTTCATGCACATGATGGCGACTTTTCGCATGGGCTTCCGCACCATAGCAATACAGAAAAAAGGAGGCGAAGTCTGGAAAGTATTGAATGCTTCCAAGAGAGAGTTTGAAAAATTTGGCGTTCTGATGGAAAAAGTAAACGACCAAGTTGGCACGGTTCAGAACACCTTGGAAAAGATACGCAGCAAGACGACTATGATTAATCGCGTCCTGAAAACGGTTGATCGTGAGGTCGCGTCAATGGGCCCTCAATCGGAGAGTAATCTCCTTGCCTTTGAAGAGATTGCTGGTGTAGCGCCTCTGCTTGCTGCGACGGAAGAAGAGTAATAAAGAAGCACTTGTGCCCCATTCTTTCGCGGCTTTATCGCGAAAGGGTGGGGTCGCGCGGAGCGCACAAACAGGACTTGTCAGGACCAGCAAAAACAGATCCCTTCGCTACGCTATGGGATGACAAAGTAAAAACTGGGTATTCGCGTAAAGCGCGAACCGCTTTTACATTTTCGCTCGATATCAAATCTCAACAGAATAAGCATCCCTCCCACACATCGCAAAGAACGCGATGTATGGGGCACCCGGCACCCGGTTTTGGGGTCCTCCTGAGGTTTGTTTAGAGTCAGAAGCCAGCTAGATCCCTTCGCTAAGCTACGGGATGAAAAAGTGGTGTCGTCAAACTGCTTCGCTCAACTGCGGTTCCGCGAGCACAACGCCTTGGAAACGCTTGTGCTCATACATCCGCCGATCGGCGATGGCCTGGAGCTCCATCATGTTGGCGGTGTCGGCAGGGAAGAGGGCAAAGCCGACGGAAGCCTTTACCTCCACGAGACCATGGGTATTCAGCTGGATCGGTGTTACGAACGCGGTCATGATTTTGACCAGCAGATGCCGCGTCTGCTCCGCATCTAGGCTGTCCGTGACGATGATGCTGAACTCATCACCGCCCAGGCGCGCCACGGTATCGGTCGCACGCAGGGTCGACTGCAGGCGCGATGCAACCGCCTTTAGAATCTCATCGCCCGCCGGGTGGCCCAGCGTGTCGTTAATCTTTTTGAAACCGTTCAGGTCGATGGTGATCAAGGCCACCGGTTTTTGATTGCGCAGTGCCCGTTGGATCGACTGAAGCAGGCGGTCATCGAAGAGTCGCCGATTGGGCAGACCTGTCAGCACATCATGCAGTGCCAGGGTCTCGTTCATCTTCAGCTGCTCTTCCAGCAAGACTACAAGCATGCCGATGACGATGAGGAACTTCTGCATGTCCCACACGAGGTTCGAGAGTGTGGCGTAGATGCGGTTGGCTGCAGTTGAGGCTGCGGGATGGGTAAGAAATACGAGAGCCCACAAGGCAAATCCTGCAACCAGCATCCAGATCCCCAGACCGCGCACACGCTTGTTCTGATGAAAGGCGAAGGCGGTCATGGCATAAAGGAAGAAAAGCGATCCATAGGCCATGGAGCGAAAGTCGTGATGGTGTGCGGCGAACCAGAGGGGGGCCCAGAAGACAACATGCACTGCGGCGTTCCAGACCCTCAGTTTCACGGCCATCACCAGGCCCAGGCCCAGCAGGCAGGACACGATGGCCAGCGCTTCGTAGAAAAACTGGTTCTTGACCTCGTAGCCGTATGCGGTCAGCAGGACAAGATACGGAAGGGAGTTGAGCACCATGTAGGCCACACGTCTCCGGGACTGCTGCCTGTCCGCCCCGGAGAAGAAAAAGCTCAAACCCGCCAGTGCGTAAAAATCCAGCATCGCGGCGTGCATCGTTCGGACCCAGGGGCCATGGGGCGTGTAGAAGGCGTGAGCGAAGATCTCCAGGAAGATGAAGAACAGCCCGGCCATCCAGCCATCCAGGCCTGCCTTGTTGTAGGTCCGTCGGAGCGCGAAAAGCAGCGCCGTCAGGGACGCCATCGCGATCAGATCCGGGAGAAGGAGTGGATTGAACACCATGAAAAGGATTCCCGCGAGGTCAGTTAGCCGTAGGTCCACCACGCATCACATGGTGGAAATGCGGGCCTGCTCGGTGCTCGTAGTAGATAGAGAAGCACGAGGAATTGTTTCCGAGAAGCGAAATCGACAATGAAAGCCAAAAATCCAGCCCTGTCAACAATTTCGCCGATTCCTTCTGAGGAAACTGTCTGGCCGCGTTTGCTTTACACTCTTGAGAGCGCTCAGTATCCTTACTGAGCTTCACAGGTTCAGTACCACCACAATCAAGATTTACCCTCTAGGAGATTCGCTCTATGGCAGCCGTTGATGAAAAGGTGAAGCAGATTATCGTGGAACAGCTTCAGGTGGATGAAGCTGAAGTCACACCCAATGCCTCGTTCCAGGAAGACCTCGGCGCAGATTCACTCGATGTCGTCGAACTCGTGATGCAGTTCGAAGAAGCCTTCGATATCCAGATCCCCGATGAAGACGCCGAGAAGATCAAGACCGTCAAGGATGCCGTTGATTACATCGAAGCACATTCCAAGAAGTAAGCAGGGCTAGATCGTGCAGGATTCGAAAACATTCGGCGGACGCCGCGTCGTCGTGACTGGCATTGGCATGCTTTGCGGTGTGGGTAATACCGCGCCCCAGGTGTGGGACGGCCTTCTTGCAGGAAAAAGCGGCATGGCTGAGATCACGCACTTCGATCTCACCGGCCACTCTGTTACCTTCGCAGCCGAGGTCAAAGGTTTCGATGCGCACGACTTTGTGGAGAAGAAGGAGGCCCGGAAGATGGGCCGCTTCATCCACTTTGCTCTTGCCGCTGCGGACGAAGCCATGAAGCAGTCCGGCTTGGTCGTCACGCCGGACATCGCGGACAATGTTGGGGTCCACATCGGCTCCGGCATCGGCGGCTTCGACGTCATCGAGCGTGAGCACACCAACCTCATGTTGGGTGGTCCACGCAAAATCTCACCCTTCTTTATTCCCGCGGCGATCATCAACCTCGCAGCGGGCCACGTCTCCATTCGCTACGGCGCCAAGGGGCCCAACGAGGCTACGGCTACGGCCTGCACCTCGTCGGCACACTCCATCGGCGACGCCTTCCGTATCATCCAGCGCGGCGATGCCGACGTGATGATCGCAGGTGGAACCGAGGCGACCATCACGCCTCTGGGCGTTGGCGGATTCGCCGCCATGCGTGCGCTCTCTACGCGCAACGACGATCCCACCCATGCCTGCCGACCCTTCGATAAAGACCGCGACGGCTTCGTCGTCGGTGAAGGCGCAGGCATTCTGATCCTCGAAGATCTCGACTTCGCGAAGGCTCGTGGAGCGAAGATCCTCGCCGAGATCATCGGCTACGGCCTGTCAGCGGATGCTTTCCACATGACCGGTATGGCTGCCGATGGTGAAGGCTGCTTCCGCGCCATGAAGCATGCTCTTCGCGTCGCGGACATCGCGCCTGACCAGATCGATTACGTCAACGCGCACGCCACGTCGACGCCATTGGGCGATGCCATGGAATCGAAGGCCATTGAAAATGTCTTCGGCGAACGTGCCTTGAACCATGAGCTACTCGTCTCTTCCACCAAGTCCATGACCGGCCATCTTCTCGGCGGCGCGGGTGGTCTGGAAGCGGGTATCACGATCATGGCGATGCAGCAGCAGATCGTTCCCCCTACGATGAACATCGTGGAACTCGATCCGGCCTGCCGCCTGAACTACGTTCCCAACAAACCCCAGGACGCAAAGATCGATTACGCCCTGTCGAACTCCTTTGGCTTCGGTGGAACGAACGGCTCGCTCGTCTTCAAGCGCTGGACCGAGTAAGTCTTTCTAAACTCTTATAGAAATGCCCATGTCCGATTCAGGACATGGGCATTTCTATGCTGTCACGATGGCGGTGGAGCGCCTTCGCCAATAAATAAACAAGACAATCGAGATCAGGATCAGAGCCGTGGTCAGGCCGGTCCAGACGCCGAAGACGCCCCAGTGGGCCCAGAAGCACAGGGCTACACCCATAGGGATTCCCACCACCCAATAGCCGAAGAGGTTCGCCAGCATAGGCACCCGTGTTAGCCCCAGGCCGCGTAGCGCGCCCGTGGCTACGATCTGCACACCGTCAAAGACGGCGAAGGCAGCCGCCAGTGCAAACAGGGGAACACCCACAGCCATCACCGCCGGATCGTGCGTGTAGAGCGCGATCAATGGTCGCGGCATGACGAGGAACACTACGGCAATCACGATCATGAACGCGACGCCCAGACCCATGGACATCCATCCTGCGCGGCGTGCACGCTCCGGATCGCCCGCGCCCACAGCATGCCCTACGGCGATCGCCGCCGCGGCACTGATGCCGAGCGGCACCATGTACGCCAGCGCTGCGGAGTTCAGCGCGATCTGGTGTGCCGAGAGAGCTACGGGCGAGATTGTTCCCGCGATTACCGTCGCCAAGGAGAACGCTCCCACCTCCATCAGCAACTGGCACGCCGTCGGCACGCCCAGACGCAGCAGCTCTCGGATCTCGCGCCCTACCGGTCTTGCCCAGCGCGCAAAAAGCGGATGCCCGCGCTTGCGCTCATAGTTCCATGCAAAACCGAAGAGCGTGACCGCCATCATGATTCTCGATAGAACGGTGGAGAGCGCCGATCCCGTCACGCCCAGCGCGGGAAACCCCAGCTTGCCGTTGATCAGGACCCAGTTTCCGCCCCAGTTCATCAGGTTCGCGCCGACGAACGTGAGCGTGATCACGCGCACCTGCCCCACCGACTG
Organism: Terriglobus saanensis SP1PR4; assembly: GCF_000179915.2. NCBI lineage: Bacteria > Pseudomonadati > Acidobacteriota > Terriglobia > Terriglobales > Acidobacteriaceae > Terriglobus > Terriglobus saanensis. Next base: position 336,922 of record NC_014963.1, read on the forward strand.
CAGATAACGCCGCGCCGCCACATAGAGCAGAAGCGGCAGCGTTCCCCAGAGCAGCACCCGCAGATAACTCGTCGCCGGAGCCACCATCACGGCGGCCACGCCGAGATGAGGGAAAAGCAGACTGACGCCCGCCAGAAGGAGCATCATCGGCACGGTCACAGCTGCGGCAATGTAGACGCCCTGCGCCAGCCAGCGATGGCATGCGTCGTAATCCTTACGCCCGAAGGCATGCGAGACCACGGTATCCATGCCCAGAAGCAGGCCGAGGGCAAAGAGCGAGGGGGCGTAGTAGGCGGCGTTTCCAAGTGCAACCGCACCGATGGCGACCGGCCCCAGGCGTCCGACCATGATCACGTCGACCACGCCCTGCAACATCCAGCCCAGTTCCGCCAGCACCACGGGCAGAGCAAGGCGTATGAGAGAGCCTAACTCCCCTCTCCATGGGTTTTGTGAAGGCATCCAACCAGTTTACTGCGGCTGCCCATTGGGAGTGTTACATTGCTGCCAATCCGACACGTACCAGCACAAACAGCAGCCACGCGCCGAAGACGAGCATTATGCCGGACTTCACCTTGGTTCTCGAAACGATCGCTCCGCCAAGACCGACCAGGAACAGCATCCACAACGTGAAGACATCGAAGGAACCGAGAAAGACCTTCAGCCAGTGCGCGCTCTCCGGCCCAAGATAGAAGCCGGGGTTGGTCCCCACGGGATCTTGAATGTCGAAGTTGTCGTTATTGCTAGACCAGAGGACGGCGATCATGAGCACTGTTTTGATGATTCCGGTCAGCGACGCAAAGACAAAGACGGCAAACATGCCTCCGTACGTTCCCTTGCCGCCGAGGATGAAGTTGAAGCCCAGCCACAGCAGCAGGGAAAAGATCGCCGTTGTCGCAAGAAAGATAAGAGGCCAGGCGCCGAAGCTCGCTTTGAACATGGATACCGTAAACGTCTTGCCCGCCGCCATCTGCTCCGGAGACATCTGCTGTCCCGTCGCTTCCGCACGCTGCTGCAGTGCATGTTCCGCCAGCGCGGAAAAGCCCACCTTCTTCACGACCGCGCCCGTAAACAAATAGCTGAAGAGTGCGACGATCAGAAACGGTAGCCACCAGCTGCTGCTGCGACGAACATCCAAAAAGGTCTTAGAGGGTGCAACAAAGGTGTTGATAACTCGTTCGATCTGCGTCAACGGTGGCTGTTCCAGCTCCAGCACTTCATCCATGCTCTCGACCTCGAGTGGGTTGGGGATCGAAGCGATTTTAGAGCCAGTTTTGCCTTTTGCGAAAATTTTTATCGAATTGAGGACGCAATCAGGCGTCCCGTGCTGCGCGATCTCTTTATGGGAATCTCACGTCTTGGTGCGGCCATCGGCATATACCGCCGATAGACGCTGATGTGGAAGCACGCCTGCTGAAACTCTTCCTCCACATCGATCTTGCCCTGCTGTACCAGAGGCAGGAGATACCCGCGCATCCATGCGATCTCCGTCATGCTCATGCCGTGCTTGGCCAGATCGATCGCTTGTCCCGTCAGATGCGGAGAGGCCGTGTCTCCCGTGGGCGGCGCGGCATTGCCGTTCACCCGCATGAGCTGCCGCTGAAAATCGACGGTGCGCACGGCTGAGTTGACCTGAATCGATTCATGAAAACGGGCGAAGTGCGCACGACCCAGGTCCGAGAGGAAGCGCACCGTCCACGGACGCGCGTAGCGTCGGTTTGCCGGCAGACGCTCATCCACCTGAACGCCGAAACCTACCGGCAGAGCAGCCAGAAGCTTCGCTTTGCGCATGCTGTTGAGCTGGTCGTCATCTTCAATGCGGTCCAGGCCGTCCTGGGTCGCCATGACATTTTGATGGACCAGAATCTCATGCGACCCCTTCATCGGCGCAGGCACAATGAGTCTGCCATTGCGGCGAAGCAGGGCGGGCATCGTCTTCGGCCCATAGCTGACGGAGGCATCGTTGGCGTCAGAGTCCGCCGCATCCTGATCGTCCGCGTCTTCTTTAGGCAATGCCTTCTTGCCAAATTCTTTCGTTGTGAGGGAAGCAGCCGTCTGCGGGTCGATCACCGCCTTGCGCCCGCGCGTGTTTGCAACCACCGTTGCCGCGACGGAGGCGGGCTTCTTCGCGGCTGGTGGAGCAGGCAGGTCGAGCTTTTGCGTAGGAGACCTGGCTACGACGGCGGCTTCGGCCTTCGTTACGGGATCTGCTTTCGTTACAGATTCTGTCTTGGAGACCTCGACGTCATTGGTCACGCCTTCTTCCTCTGGCATCGAGATGCCAGTCAGGGCGGAACGCGGTTTCGTCGCTGGCTCCGGTTGAGGCTCGGGCGCTTTAGACTGCGCATCCGCAGCCGCATCGAAATCCGCTGCGGTCGCTTTACGTGGAGCTTTGCTCTTTGCAGATACGGCGGGCGTTTTCTTTGCAGCGGGCTTGCTTGCCGGGGCCCCGTTTGTCGGCGCATGATGTTGACGGATCCATGCGTGGACGGAATCTTCCGTCTTGGGGGACTCCGCTTTTACCGTGGGGTCCATACGCTCGCTCTGCATCCTGTCGGCGTTGGCGGCAGCAATCTCACCCGCGCGCTGGATCTCTTCGGAGGAGGTCTGACGCCGGACGGGTGCGCGCCTTGCAGGTACAGATTTAGCAGCTACAGCTTTGGTGTGCGCAGATTTAGAAGGCACGGGCTTGCGCTTCGTTGCGCCCTGGGCAGCGAGTGCGAAAAACACGAGGATTGTAGCGCCAGCGCGGCGCCCACACCATTCAAGAGCCATGGCAGACGGGCCGCGGAGTTCGGCAGAGCAACTTCGACTCTAGTGAGCCGTTGCCGCCCATGTAAGTAACCAGGTCGGTTCCGTATACTCTTTCGACAACACCCATGATTTGGCCGGTTCCCTCAAAGCGCTCTTTTTCTCTAACAAAACCTCTCCTTTTCGCGGGACTCTGCTTATTTCTTGGGGGATGCCGCCCGGAGCCTCCCAAACTGACCTCAGACCCAAAACAGAACTTTTATCTCCAACACGTGGGGCCGGTCCTGAAAGAGAACTGCTACCGCTGCCACGCGGGGATGAATCGCAAAGGTGGTTTCCGGATGGATTCGCGCAGCACGCTTTTGGCTGGGGGCAAGGACGGCATCGCCGTGGTGCCGGGAGATCCCGAAAAGAGCCGTATATTGCACGTCGTCCGTCGCGAGAACGCCTGGGGCAAACCCATGCCACCGGACGGGCCTTTGACCGAGGGCGAGATCGCCGCGATCGAACAGTGGATCCGGGAGGGAGCGGTGATGCCCGAGGCCGAGCGCCGTTAAAGTTCGCCCTAGAGTTCTCCCCTCGCCTCTTCCTGAAGCTCCATCAGGAAGTGCTGCAGCACCGCGATACGAGACGCAGCGAGTTCGCGCGTGCGGTCTAGCGTGATCTTCGCTGGAAGTGTATCGAGCGCGTGAGTGAGGGAGGCAACGGCTTCGGCGAAGGTATGGAAGCGCGTATCGCGGCCCACCTTGCAGACCGTGCGCAAGATGCCAACAGAGCCAAGCTGCTCAAGAATATCCGCGTCGCGCAAAACTGCTGCCTCATGCGATTGCGGCGTGTTGTGTGGCTGGTGGTTTGCAATGCATTCGACCACGGCGGGGATTTTTTCTACCGGAAAGCCCAGGCGCGTGAGGATCTCAGGCGTCACCCGCACCGCATAAGCCGCCGAGTCCCACTTTTCCAGCTCGGCTTTCTCCGCAGGACGGTGGCCGAGGAAGACTCCGAGGTCATGCAACCAGACGGAAGCGAAGAGGATATCTGTGTCCGCGTCGGGATCGATGAGCTGGGTCAGAGCGTAGAGACGCGGCTGATGCGAAAACTTCTCAATGGGCAGGGCTTCGATTCGAATGTAAGAGATGAGCTCTTCGCGCCAGGGTGCCATGTAAGGACTTTAGAGGACGAGATCACGGTAGTCGAGGGTGGAAGGTTGTGAATGAACACCCACCACACCTTTGTCATTCCGTAGCGAAGCGAAGGGATCTGCTTTTCACTTCCCCGAAAATCCGTTTGTGCGCTCCGCGCGACCCCACCCTTTCGCCAAAGGCCGCGAAAGAATGGGGCACAGAAGTTAGAGGGTAAGATAACGGGGATCGAGCGCGAAGGGCTCAGGCTTGTTGAAGCGGATTTTGTGGAAGTCCGGATGGGCTGGGTTAAGGACGAAGTTATCTTCAAGCTTGTTCACTGCGATGCTGGGTACGCGGAGGATGGCGGTGCGGGCGGACTTGACCCATAGATCTCCGAATGCGCGAGAAGCGGGATCGTCCAGCCACTTTGAGGTTTCCACCATTACCGTTGCGGGAACGGTAATGCTTGTAAGGGAGCGCGGAGGTAGCTTGCGTCCGCCAGCGTGGATGAGTGTTTCAAGAAGAGCAAGGCTGATATGTTCCGCGGCATAAACCACTCGGGTTCCCTGCGAGTGCCAGCGTCCAGGGGCACGCATGGCTCCCGTGGAGTCCGACGCAGCGAAGGCCGAAGAGTGCATGCGGTAGATGGTGAACTCTGCAGCTTTTGCCGAGGCCATCTAGACCGCGAAGCCGTGCTCAAGGGCGATGAGGAGATCTTCGACAGCGCGTCCACCGGACTCTGTCTTCAGGAGGGAGTAAGGCGTAGCTCCGCGTAGTTCGGGGTGCGGCGTGTTGAGCCAGTTCACGGCTGGCTCTTTCTCTCCCCAGACGGCCTCGGCGAGTGTGAGCACGCGCTGCAACCGAAGTGCAGACTGGCTGGCTGAGGGGGAGAGCGTAGCGCCGGAGCGCTTCCAAGAGGAGTCGGGGATGATCTCCGCGCGAAGACGTCCTGCGGGGATGGGCGAGCCCTGAGCCACTGCAGCGAAGAGGTGCGTGGCTTTCTTCTTGGAGACGGTGTCTTCCGCTCCGCGATGAATGGCGGGACGGCGGGTCTTTTCCGGAGCAATTTTGTGGACGACTGTGGCCTGGGCCATGACGATTTTCCTTGGGTTCATTATAACCCTTGCTGCGGGTCCATCTGGCGGTGCGTTTCGGTCTACTTTGAGACTTCAAGTTCCGCATTCAGGTGGACGCTCGAGCCGGATAAATTCATGGATTTGCTCCAGTCTTGGTAGCCCTTCTTCTTCACGGTGATCGTGTGCTGTCCCTGAGCGACAGAAAGGCTGGATGGTGTGTTGCCCATGAAGTTGCCGTCCACCTCTATGTCGGCTCCGGGGGAAGAGGAGTCGACCACGAGGGTCGCGGATTGAATGCCGTCGACCGATGGTGAGCCCGGTGTCGCAGGAGTGAAGGAGGCGAGGTTTAACTTCATATCCCCCTGTACGAACGCGGTAATATCGGTGCCTTTTGGGATCGTGATGTCCTTGCCATGCATAAAGAGAAAAAGCGGAGCTGCCGGGAAGAAAACAATGGAAGTGGCGACCATGGCGCCGGTCATCGCGCCAACGTGTCCTCCACCTTTGGTGTCCTTCACCGCACGGAGCTGGACCTTCTCCCCATCGGTCAGACGCATGCTGTCAACATTGACGTCGAGTTTTCCGCCGCGTCCCATGCGCTTCTTCGGCTCTGCCGTGGTCACGGTGGCGAGGGCCTGCGATCCCTTGGGGGCTATGGTGATTCCTTGCACCACAACATCTTCAGTCACTTCAAAGGGAACTTGTTGGCCCACGTGAGCGTCGGCAGAGCTGACTGTGTCCACTAGTCGCAGCTTGACGGCTGTGCCGTCCATCAGCGTATTGGGAAGAGGAACTCGCGATGGTTCCGGAGCCACTGAGGCCGCAGCTGGGGCTGCTGGAACAGCGGTTTGTTGTGCGGAAGCGGGGTTCGCGAAGATAAGCGTGCCGATCAGAGACAAGGCAATACAAGTCTGCATTTGAGGAATCCTGATTGTTCGGAGTGATGCAACAGTACGGGAGAGTGCAATTGAGCAGGAAGCAAAGGAAATACTTTCATGCGGAGTAAGAGATTCCGCAATGGGGCCCGATAGTCAGAGTGATGTCGCTTCGGAGTTTAGCTGGCATTTCTGGGTTGTTGGTCGATCTTATTGGATGCTGGCTATGCCAGGTCCTTCAATCGTTCGATAAAGAATGCGCCGAGCCCAGATTGGGAATCTATGTGGCACGTACAGTGAAGACGATCTATGGGCGGAAGAGTTCGTGCCAGCTCGCATCCAGGGTGAGCCAGCGAGCTGTGCGGAACCAGCTGGTCTCCCATTCGGGCAGGTGCAGGAGGCCGTGGCCTCGGTCGCAGGTTTCTTCAATGCCGTTCCATGCAAGGAAGCTGCGCGAGGGCGGCCCGATACGCGCGGAGCTGAGCAGAGAGCGCATGCACTCGGGGCAGCGCGATTTCTGATCGAGCAGCACCCAGTTGAGCGCGGGGATGTTCATCGCGAGACCGCAGATCAGGACGAGCCAGTCCGTGCGGACGCCGATGTGGGCGACGAAGGGGCGCGTAAACTCCACCGAAAGGAGGAAGCTCGTGAGGAGGGCGAGCACCATCTTGCTGACGAGGAAGAGCCAGCGCGTGATGCGCGCTTTGCGTGACTGCTCCTGGCAGCTGAAGGCCTCGTAGTCGCCCATGTGCGAAGCGCGCGTAACAAAGGCGGCTTATCAACTGGAAGATGTGCGCCGAGGCCTGGCCGCTGACACTGGTCTGGCTGGGAATGGCCGCGGCGGGTATGCGCCTGGGTCTGCACCACGCGCGGAGATCGCCGGTGTACCCGCCGGATGAGGCGTTTGGGGATGAGACAGACAACTATGTTCAGACGCTGGGGATCGGCGCTTGATTTGAGGCGTGTCTTTCTGCCGTGACCGCGTTTTGCATCACAACTTGCATCACATAGGGACGCGGTGCACTTCCGCGTCCTTTTGGAGAGATGCTTGATGCGTTGGTTGTGGGTGTTCTGCCTATGGGGTGCCGAGGTGGCGATGGCTGAGCCGTTGCCGGTGCGGCATGTGCAGGGCTCCATGCAGAAGACCCTTGTGGTGCGGTCGGAAACAGGGGCGGTGATTGCGCAGGGCGCTCTGCAGCAGGTAGCGCATGGGACGGATATGTCGCTTCACCTGGTCTACACGTTTCGAGACGGATCGGTCGATGACGAGAGCACGGAGTTCTCGCAGCGCGGAGTCTTTCGTCTGGTGCGGGACCGGCACGTGCAGAAAGGATCGTATTTCTTCCGACCGATCGATGTTTCGGAAGAGATGGCTACGGGAATCGTGACGATTCGGGACAAGGACGGAAGGGCGGAGACGATCCATTCCCAGCTTCCGGAGGATCTGGCGAACGGGCTGCTCGGGACGCTTCTTTTGAATGCGAAGGAAGGTGGGCCGGCCTTCCGTGTGAGTTATCTGGCTCCTGTGCGCAAGGGGCGTCTGGTGAAGCTGGCGATGACTTCCGATGGGGCTGGGGATTTTCGCATGGCGGGGATGAAGAAGACGGCCCACATCTTTCGCGTCAAGGCAGAGCTGGGCGGGATCACCTCGATGGTCGCTTCCGCTGCCGGGATGCGGCCAGCGGATACGCGGGTTTGGATCGTCGAAGGCGACTCGCCCGAGTTGGTCAGGATCCAGGGGCAGATGTATGTCGGTGGACCCTTGGTGAGTATTGAGTTGGCTGGAACGACTTTTAGTCCCTAAGGAAAAGAAGTAGATGTTGGTGCAGTTTGTGGCGCGGTGGGGCAAGACGAGATAGGTTGAAGAGATGGCAGCGGCGAATGGCATGACCGTATACAAGGACACCATGGCAACGAAGGTAAACCGGGCGCTCGTCCCTGCGGTTCTAATTGGCGCGATCCTGTTTGTCGCGGGGAATGCCTGGATGGCCTTGCGATCGGTGCGGGCGTTGCAGATGAGTCAGGGCTGGGTCGACCATACGTGGCAGGTCATCAGCCATGTGGAGCGGATCATGAGTTCCGCTAAGGATGCCGAAACGGGAAGCCGTGGGTATCTGCTGACTGGAGATGACAGGTATCTGGAGCCTTATCTCAAGGCTCAGAGAGAGCTTCCGGTTGAGATAGATAACTTTCAGCGCCTCACCACAGACAATCCCGGTCAAAAGGAGCACGCGCAGGAGATGCGTGCCGTTTTGGAGCAGAGGCTTTCTCTTCTCGCGCAGGGCAACGATCTAAGGAAAACGGGTGCGGACTTCGTCACCCTGCGCGCGATGGTATTGACCGGAACAGGCAAGGCCGAGATGGACCATCTGCGGCAGATTGCGGATGAGATGGAGGCAGAGGAGCGCAGTCTGCTCTCTGAGCGGGTGCGCGAGGCCGAAGCAGCCGCAAAACGGGCGCGCTACACCCTGGCACTTGCCAGTGGACTCGATCTTTTGTTGATCGTCTTCATGTTCCGCTACTTTGCGCGGGAGCGAGATCTCCGCGTATCCGCGGAGCTGACGGCCGAAAAGCTGGCGATCTCTCGTGTGGAGGTGGAGCGCAAGGCGGCGGAGATCCTGGCCCTGAATGAGCTTTTGGAGGCTCGCGTGAAGGAGAGAACGGCGGAGCTGGAAGCAACGAACCGCGAGCTGGAGGCGTTCAGCTACTCCGTTTCGCACGATCTGCGCGCGCCTCTGCGAACGATTGACGGCTTCAGTCTGGCCCTGGAAGAGGACTACGGCGAAGTCGTGGGCGCGGAAGGCAAGGACTATATCAAGCGCGTGCGCACGGGTGTCCAGCGGATGGGGGGCCTGATCGACGCTCTGTTGCAGCTGTCGCGGATTACCCGCGCCGACATTGAGCGCGAAGCGGTAGATGTGACGGCGCTGGCGGAGAATGTGGCTTCGCAGGTGGTCGATGGAAGTCCCGAACAGCGAATCGAGTTTGTGATCGAACAAGGGCTGCAGGCCGAGGCTGATGCGAAGCTCTTCCGTGTGGCGCTGGAGAATCTTTTTGGCAATGCCGCGAAGTTCAGCTCCAAAAAGACGGAGTCGAAGATCGAGTTTGGATGGGATTCTGAGCAGAAGGCGTGGTTCGTCCGCGACAACGGTGCGGGCTTTGATATGCACTATAAAGACAAGCTGTTCGGGGCCTTCAACCGGCTGCACGGCGACAAGGACTTCAAAGGATCCGGAATTGGCCTGGCGACGGTAGCGAGGGTAGTCAGGCGGCACCATGGCCGAATCTGGGCCGACAGTGTGGTCGAGAGTGGAGCAACCTTCTGGTTTACGCTAGGATAACTGGAATGACGGACACAACGAAATTGATCCTTCTTGTAGAAGACGATCCGGACCACGAGGCGTTGACGATCCGCGCCCTGAAGAAATCCAACATGGCCAACGACGTGCGCGTCGCCCGTGATGGCGAAGAAGCCATCAATCTGCTCATCGGCCCGGATGCGATCAAGCCGCAGGTGATTCTGCTGGATCTGAAGCTGCCCAAGCTCGACGGCCTGGAAGTTCTGAAGCGGATTCGCGAAAACGATACGACGCGGACGCTTCCCGTAGTGGTTCTAACGTCCTCCGATGAAGAGCGGGATGTAGTGCGCAGCTATCAACTGGGCGTGAACAGCTACATTCGCAAACCAGTCAACTTCAACGACTTTGCGGAGGCGACCCGCCAGCTGGGAATGTATTGGCTGGTTCTGAACGAATGTCCGCCGGCCTAGATTCTCCGCATCTGAAGGTCCTTCTGGTGGAAGACAATCCAGACGATGCTGCCCTGTTGGAGCGGCATTTGCGGAGGAATGGTTTTTTGCCCGATATGACTCGGGTTGAGACCGCTTCCGCGATGCAGGCCTCGCTGAATACTTCCCTCCCTGACATTGTCCTTGGTGACTACAACCTCCCGAACTTCAGCGGACCCGAGGCGTTGCGGTTGCTGAAAATCTCCGGACTGGATATCCCCTTCATCATGCTCTCGGGCGCGGTCTCGGAACAGACCGCAGTGGATTCCATGCGGGCCGGAGCGCAGGATTACGTCTCCAAGCAGAACCTGACGCGTCTGGTTCCGGCGGTCGAACGTGAGCTGAAGGAGGCCAGCGGTCGGCGCAACAAGCTTGCCGCCGAAGTCGCTCTGCGGGCCAGTGAAGCGCGTTTCCACCATCTTGTGGATGCGATGCCGATGGGGCTTCTGCTCAACGACGGCAAAGGCAGAATCTCTTATGCAAACCAGGCCATTGCACGACTGCTCGGCCGGTCGGTAGAGGATCTTACCTCCGGCAATGTAGTGGTGGACAGTGTGTGTGCGGATATCCTGCCTGCTCAGATGGCCTGTACTGTCGATGGCATTTCGAATGCCGCGCCCTTCGAGTCGGTCTGTCAGACGGAGAATGGAACTACGATCGACGCACTCATTGGCGTGACCCTGCTAAATCCCGAGGCAAGCTCGGAGACCTGGCAGTTTGCGGCTTTTGTCGCCGACCTGTCGCTCCAGAAGAAGAGCCAGGAAGCGCTGCGGCAGACCGAGAAGCTGGCCGTAGCTGGCCGGTTTGCGGCTTCCATCGCCCATGAAATTAACAATCCGCTGGAGGCGATCACGAACTGCCTCTATCTGGTGATGCAGACAGACCTCCCGGACGATGCGCGTGGCTACGTCGACCTGGCGCAGCAGGAGCTGGACCGCGTCTCGCAGATCACGGTGCAGACGCTGCGGTTCTTCCGCGGCTCTACAAGGCAGGGCGCGACCGACCTGCGCGAGTTGATCGACACGGTAGTGACCTTGCTGGAGTCGCGTCTGCAGAGAGCGCAGATCGAGGTGGTGCGGGAGTTTCGCACGCAAGCCAGCGTCGTGGCGCAGGGCGGAGAGATCCGGCAGGTGGTCGCGAATCTCGTAGGCAATGCCATGGATGCCATGACGAAGGGCGGACGTCTGATTCTTCGGACCGCCGATGGTGTCAACCGGACGACGGGCGAGCGGGGCGTTGTGCTCACCGTGGCGGACGGCGGTTCCGGTATGGACCAATTCACACTCGACCGGATCTTTGAGCCGTTTTTTTCAACCAAAGGGATTACGGGCACCGGCCTGGGGCTATGGATCTCGCAGGAGATTGTGGCCAAGCACAGTGGCACGATGCGTGTGCGCAGCAAGCCGGGCGCGGGTACGGTGTTCCGTTTGTTTCTCCCTGCGCTGGGTGTCGTGGCTGGTTCTGAGTCTAAGCCTCGGACAGAGATCCGCTAATGTAAATTGCCTGACGCTGTAGACCACGCTATCGCTGTTCCTGCATCGGCGGTGGAGGAGTCGCTCCGGCGGCATTGAGCGCGTTGTCAACCATCTCGAAGACGAAGGAGATCGGCACGGCTCCATCGATCTTCATCCCATTGATAAAGAAGGTCGGAGTCCTGTAGACCCCCAGCTTTTTTCCCGAATCGATATTTGCATTCTCAAGCGTTGTGTCCTGTTTCTTAATGCACGCTCTAAGAGCCGACTCATCCACATGGAAGAGATGACCTTCGTTGATTACCACGGTATCGAGTTCCTCTTCCGCTTTGGCGAGTAAGTGTTCGGCGCCGCCATACTCCCCTGCGTGAGCATGGATCTGATCCACGGCTGCCCAGTAGCCTTGTGCGTTCTCCGCTCCTAAACAATCCACATCCACCGCTGCGTGCATGGCCCATAGGTGGCCTTCGAGGGGAAAGCTGCGATACGCGATCCGCACCTGATTCTTGTATCGATCCATCAACGCCGGAAATAACGCTGCATGGAGGCGCGCACAATAAGGACATTCGAGGTCGTCATAACTGACGATCACCACCGGAGCATCCAATGGCCCGCCCCGAGCCGGGCGATCTTCCGTAGAAAGCTTCAGCTTCGGGTCCACGGCAATGTCGTATGTCATGAACTGTGCCACGCGCGTGCCATCGTTAGACACCAGCAAAGGAATGTCTCCCTTGTCGGTGCTCAGGCTGCTACTGAAGTGCGCCTGAATGCGGTCGTAGCCGGGAACTTCGCTCGCGCTTCGTGGCCCGAAGCTGATGCTCGAAGCGGGCGGAAACTCCATTTTGGAGCGGAGCATCGACTCGATACGGTGCGCGAGCTCAGGAGAAATATTCGGTGCGGCACTCTGTCCGTGGGATGAACCAAGGGATAGAAGAGTCAGGGCGAAGAGGATCGAAGATCTCGCTGTGCGGTGAAGCATGGCGACATTATTTCAAGCCCGAAGCCATGTGGGTCTTGATCTCTATGGTTGCTCGTCGGGTTTGAAGCGGACCGAAACGGGAATCGCAATACCGTGCTCGATGCGGTACCGCGCCTCGACCATCCCAAGACCACCGCAGGCATGGCACTTCGGATCTCCTTCTTGAACCCAACTCTTCAGTTCAGCCTTTTCCGGGTGGAGCGCCCAGCAATTGGGAGTGTAGCCGCTGTTTTTTGGAATGACGCGATAAATTGCTTGCGCTAGTGGAGAGAAATCCACCAGGTGCACACCCGCTTTGTCGAACCACCAGTAGCCGTCGTCGCAACCTCCGCCATTTCCGGAATCTCGATCGTATGTTCCCAGAATGGCATTGGGCCCAACACCATAGATTGCAGCGTCTTTCAGTGGTGGATTGGTACCGTATTCCGACTGCAGCCTGTAGATTTCTTCGTACTCGTTCCCGGTTTTAACTAACAGGCTCTTCCATTGCGTGGGAGGGATGTCGGTGCTTTTCCAACCTAAAGAAACGAGGCGAGGACCGGGTTCGATTGTGGTCATGATCTGTACGATCCGGTGCCCGGAGATTGATCCGAGATACGTGACCTTTTGCTGGATACGATAGTCTCCCGAGGTAACGATGTGTCCGTCCGGTGCCGTTCTACTGAGCATCAGGTCGCCACTTGCATCCAGCCGGAGCGGGTTCTGTGTCCACCATGAGAGCGGATGTGGAACGGGCGTATCCGGCGTTCCGCCTTTTGCTGTGTAAACCTGGCGCGGTACCTGCCCAGAAAGAAACGCTGTAGCCACGGTAAGCAACACCGTGGCTACAAGGCGAGATAAAGATAAAGTGGCTGGCAGCACGTGGCACCCTGCTCCTGCACACCTTTATACATATTCTTTTCTTTCTGTCTCTTCCTTTGTTTTAGCGATGTAGTGTCGTTTGGAATAAGCAAGCGCAGCGGCTTCCTTCAGAAGCTCGGCGACCTCTTCCGGTTTGTTCAGCATTAGTTCATGACCGGAGTCGATCGTTCGGGTGACCCAGGTCGGATCGGCACTGGCCCGATCGTAGAATCCGCGGAACCCGTTCGGCTCCCAACCGGTGGCCAGGGCATAGATCTTTGTCTTAATCTTGTCCTGGTTTCCTCGCAGGCGGATGGCTTCAGTCTGCGAGGCGATAGGGTGGGGTGTACTCATCCGGTCGACCCAGGCGCGGTCCTGCAGATTCGTCTGAATGAATTCCGTGGAGATCGGAGGAAGGCTGAAACCGCCGGATTGGCCAGCATTCTTGATATTGGCCAACTGCATCGCCTCCGGATTGAGCGTGAAGATGGAGTCGCCATTCTGCGGTAAGAAGGCGTCCAGATAAACCAGCGCATCGATCCGTTCGCTGATCTGGTTGGCTACGCCTGTGATCACCATGCCGCTGTAAGAAGCGCCGCAGAGGATGACTTCGCTGAGTTCTTCAAAGCGAATAAGACTGACGATGTCCTGAATATGCGTGGAGAGGTTGATCCCGGCGTGCAGTAAATGACTGCGATCCGCCAAGCCAGTCAGGGTTGGAGTGTAGACCTCGTGTCCCGCATCCCGGAGCTGGCGAGCTACGCGCTTCCAGGTCCAACCTCCACGCCATGCTGCGTGCACTAAAACAAAATTTGCCATGCGCTTCCTTCTATCAATAAGAACCGCAGGCTGATGCTTTTATTCCGTTTGTACGGTTCGCCTCGTTACCTTGACCGTACAAGAACAGCGGCTTCCTTGAGAAGTGCGACTACCTCTTCCGGCTTTTCCTGTGCGATGTCATGTCCACAGTCGATAGCTCTCGGGATCCATGCGGGATCATTCTTTACCTGATCGTAGAACTTGCCTAAGCCCAGCTGGTCGCTCGTGGACATGAGATAGATCTTTGTCTTGATTTTGTTCTGGTTTCCCTTCAGACGGATTGCTTCCGTGAAGGTGGCAAGCGACTGTGGTGAACCATGATCCACCGGCGAAGGATCTCTTCCATCCGCCGGAATTGTGTCAGGCGTGAGGGGCGAAATGGAATAACCGCCGTGGAGCGCTGCGTTATTTATGACGGCCACCCGTAAAGCTTCTGGAGCCAGAGCAAATCCGGACTCGCCGTCCTGCGGTACGATGCCTTCGAGATAGACCAGGGCCGCGATCCGCTCGCTGATCCGATCCGCCACTCCGGTAATCACCATTCCGCCATACGAGGCGCCGCAGAGCACCACTTCGTTGAGGTCTTCATACTGAATGAGGCTGACGATGTCCTGAATATGGGTGGAGAGATTGACGCCGGCATGAGAGAGGTGACTGCGGTCTCCCAGGCCCGTTAAGGACGGAGCATAGACCTCGTGTCCTTCTGCGCGAAGCCGGCGAACGATTCGCCTCCAGATCAAACTTCCACGCCATCCGCCGTGAACCAAAACAAAGTTCGCCATACGCCTCGCCTTTCAAAGAACTCTTGGGAGAGTTCCTTTTGGTAAGACATTCCTGGCTGGGTATTATTCCATCGGTGCACGGGTGGGCGTAGCTTCTTTTGTCATCCGCAGCGTAGCGAAGGGATCTGCTTTTATCAGGAACGTCGCCCCAAAGTGAACTTACTCGGAGATCAGGTTTGTGCGCTCCGCGCGACCCCACCCTTTCGCGATAAAGCCGCGAAAGAATGGGGCACGGGACCTACTGCTTCTTCATATTTCCAAGCCAGAGCAGCCCATCTTCGAAGATGTGGTTCTGGGTCTCGTTGGTGAAGATCTTGTCGCCGTGGCCCATATTGACGTAGAGCATCCTGTACTTCGTGTTGGTCCAGACGACGGGCATGTCTCCGGAGAGGAGACGGTCTTTGAAGCCGAGCGGATAGTTGGCGGGATCGAAGCTGATGAGCACCTTGACGTTCGCGTTCGCGCGGGCGCTGGGCTTCCAGACGTACCACTCGTTCGAAGGCGCGAGGAATGTGGCAGGGAGGCGGTGGGTCACGGGATGATCTCGGACATCGACGATGAGCTGCGCGGGGAGCGGTGGCCAGTTGTTGGCGTTGAAGACCGCGCCTCCGAAGAAATCCACGAACCAGCGCCACTTGGTATCCCTGTCGTTGTAGCCCGAAACATGCGATCCCAGCCACCCGCCGCCATGGTTCATATAGCTTTCAAAGGCCGTGCGCTGCGCGTCGGTGTGGGGCTGGTCGTTGAGCCAGAGAACGACATCGACGTGAGCGAGGGTCTCGGGGTTGAGTTCCTTCCAGTCCGTGGTCGCACGGAAGTCGAAGTGATCGCGGGCGGCCGCTTCGGTGTAGAAGGCGATGGCCTGCCGAGCGAAATCGGAGTGATCGGTTTCGCCGCCGGTGGTCCAGAAGGCTAAGGCGTGGAAGGTGGGTTGTTGGGCGGTGGCTGTGACGGTAAAGAGAGCGAGCACAAGGGCGACAAACCAAAGCCCACGTATTGCCCGATCGCTCTTCGAGCGAAAGATGCGCTTGGCGCATGCCCCCATTCTTTCGCGATAAGGCTGCGAAAGAATGGGGCACGAGTTCAAGTTGTTCTTCCTCATTTGCCTGCTGCCCAGTAGATCGCGTTGTGAAAGAGCTTTTCTACATTGGGGTTCTGCAGCAGCTCGCCATGATGGCCAAACTGGAAATAGACGTTGCGGGCCTTGTAGTGCGTATTGGTCCAGATGACGGGATGGTCGCCCATCTTGACGGTGCGTGCGGGCGTGTAGCTGTCTTCGTCTACGTTGGCGAGTACATGCACGCTGGGACGCGGGGACTGGTCGTAGGTGTACCACTCATCGTTTTCTACCACGAAGGATTTAGGCAGGCCGCGCATCACGGGATGGGTGGCGTCTTCGATGCGGACCGTGCCGGTGGCGAAGTCCGGAATGTAGCTCTTGAAGACGATGTTGCCCATGAACTCGTGGAAGAACGGCGACATCTCAAAGCCATCGAACTTGCCAAGAAGTGAGGCGTGATGGAAGCCGATCCAGCCGATCGTTCCTTGCTCCATTGTCTTTTTGAAGGCTGCTTCCGCAGTGGGAGTCCAGCGATAGGGTGGATAGTTGAGCTGGATGAAGACCTTGTGCTCAGCGAGGTAAGCATCGTTGATGGGATCGGTTGTGCGGATGTAGTCGACGGCGAAACCCTCCGCGGCGCCGGTCTTTTCAAGCCATGCGATGGCGGCATCCACGAAGCCCTGGTGCAGGCCCTGTCCGGGTTCGGCTAGCGCAATCACGCGAAACTTGATCGGCTTCGTTTGTGCCGGAAGGCTGAAGGCGGTGACGAGTGCGAGGAGCGCAAGGGTACTTCGGAGCAGCTTCGACATCGTGGAATTCCTCTGATGAGGGGAATGGTAAGGGAAGAGATGCTTCATGGCAAAAGAGAAGTATGGCAATTGTCCTGTCTTCATAAGGCGGAGCAGTGATAGCGTGGGTGTCCATGAGAGATCGTTCGATTTGGATTCTGGTGGGGATGGGCTTGTTCCTGTGTGCTGCGCGAGGGCAGGAATCGGGCATGCAGTCAGGAACATTGCTTGCGGACCACGGCATCGCCTTTAACCGGGCAACAGGCAAGGTCTACGCCGTCGACCAGGAGCACGGCGCGGTGATGGTGATCGATGGCAGAACTGGCGTTGCGAAGCGTGTGACGGTCGGCACACATCCCGTCTGTGTAGCGGTCAATGCCGCGACTGGGCGAGTGTATGTGGCCAACGGCGGCAACGGCAACGTGAGCGTGCTGGATGGAGCGACCGACCAGGTGGTTGCCACGGTAAAGACCGACCGGCGTCCGTATTACGTGGGCGTCAACGAGGCGACGAACAAGGCGTTCGTGTCGAACACCTTCAGCAGTGTGATGACGATCATCGACGGAGCGACGAACACCTCCAGGCAGCTTCCTGTGGGGTCGGGCGATGCGCTGATTGTCGATGGGAAGTCGGACAAGATCTATCTACTGGGTTATGAAGACCCGAACCTGCGCGTCATCGACGGCACCACCGGAGCGACAACACGGGAGCCCGTGGGCAGCGTACACGCCTGGGCTCCTGCAATCGATTCGGAGCGGCGTGTGTTGTATGTCACGCGATCTGGCACAGCTGACATTCTGGCGCTGGGCATGGACACGCACGAACACAAGGTGATCAAGGTGGGTAATATTCCGAGTGCCGTAGCGGTCGATGCGGCGACGCATCGTGTCTACGTGGCCAATTACGCGGACGACACCGTGAGCGTGATCGACGGTGGACGCGTGATCGCAACGTTGAAGGTCGGCAGAAGTCCGCAGAGTATAGCGGTAGACGCGAAGCGGAGGCGCATCTATGTGGCGAACTTCCACGGCGATAGTGTGACGGTGATCGATAGCGCGAACAATCGCGTGCTGGCGACGAAGCCTGCCGGAAGGAATCCATACGCGGTGGTGGTGGATGAGGCTGCGGGTACGGTCTTTGTGGGGAACATGACGCGGCCCTCGTCCGAGGGCGCATCGGTGTTTACAAAGGTGGAATTGGGGCGTTGAGCAAAGGCTCCTCGCGCGACAGCAGGGGATCTTCCGCAAGTACGAGGTCTCCTGAGGCAACACGCGCGGAGAACTCCGCGGCACTCAATGGCCGGCTCAGAAGGAAGCCCTGCAGCTTGTGGCGGTCCAGATCGAGCAAAAGTTCGATCTGCTCTTCGGTTTCTACGCCTTCCGCAACGACGTCGAGATCGAGATGTTTCGCAATCTGGGAGATGGCCTGCACGATGCCAAGAGCGCCTGTGTGTCCAGGCAGCTTGTGGATGAAGGAGCGGTCGATCTTCACTGTGGCGATAGGAAGTTCTGTGAGGCGCTCAAGCGAGGAGTAGCCGGTGCCGAAGTCATCGATGGAGAAGCGCACGCCCGAGGCGGCGAGGAGGTTCATTCCTTGCACGATGTCGGAGAAGTCCCGCAGGATGGTCGTCTCCGTGAGTTCGAGATGGAGGAGTTGAGGCGGAAGGTCGAATCGATTCAGGGTCGCGAGGACCTGGTCGGCATAGCCCGTCTGAAACATCTGGTGGCAGGAGACGTTGACGGCGAATTCAACGCATCCCGTCCCGTCGCGACGCCACGCTGCAATCTGCTCGCATGCCCTTTCGAGCACGAGTAAACCCAGCGGAACGATGAGCCCCGTCTCTTCCGCAATGGGGATGAACTGCGTCGGCCCGATTCCATCTGCCTGCAATGGAGCGATCCGCACCAGTGCTTCGACGCAGCAGATACGACGGGCTGAGTCGAAGATGGGCTGATACACCACCTGGATCGATTTTTCGTGGATGGCCTGGCGAAGAGAAGCTTCGATCTTTTCGGTCTCATCCACCTCCGCGCGCAGGCCTTCGGAAGAGAAGACTGCGCGGTTACGTCCGAGACGCTTGGCCTGGTAGAGGGCCTTGTCCGACTGCTTGCGGATCTCTTCGAGCGTGTCTCCATCTTCAGGAAAGAGAGCGACGCCGATGCTGATGGAGGTCTTGATCTCGTGTGCGGGAAGCTTGATCGGATGGAGGAAGATGTCGAGCAGGATGGAGGCAAACTTCCGCGCGCCGATCTCGGACCGAATACCGCCGACGATGAGCGTGAACTCTTCTCCGCCGGTGCGGGCAAGCGTATCGGCCTCACGAACACGTGATTTGAGTCGCTGGGCAATCGCCATCAGTACCTCGTCGCCCACTGGGTGACCAAAGGTGTCGTTGACCTGTTTGAAGTGATCGACGTCGATGGTGAAGAGGGCGACGAGGTCTTTTTCGCGTCGCGCACGCAGGAGAGCCTGTTGTGCGCGGTCTTCGAGAAGAAGCCGATTCGGAAGTCCCGTCAGCGGGTCGTGCTGGGCGTTGTGAACAAGGCTGCGATTGAGCTCTTCACGCTCCGTGATGTCCATCGTGAGGACGAAACGGGCGGGCTTGCCGAGGAAGGTGACGTGGTGCGCCGTAATCTCGACCTCAAAGAGGGAACCGTTTTTGCGGCGATGTTGCCAGACGTTCTTATTCAGAAGCTGAGGGTCGTGAAGCTCTGCAGCGAGCTTCTTTCGCTCCCTCTCCGGCCGGATATCGAAGATGGTCATGGAGAGAAACTCTTCGCGGGTATAACCGTAGTTTTGAACGGCGGCATCGTTGACCGAGAGAAAGCGGTTGGTCACGGAGTCGAAGATCCACATCGGATGCGGGTTATTTTCGTAGAGAAGCCGATACTCCTCGCTCAGTTCCTTGAGGGCTGCGGTGTCCTGTTCGATCACTTTGAGAATCATGCCAAATCCGACGAGGTAGCGGGGGATATTCCATATCTGCCAGGTGGTCAGGAGAAGGGCAGTATGGCCCGTGAAGAAGCACAGGACGGAGTAGCAACCGGCCCAGAGCAGGAAGCCCACACTGCCGATCCATCGGCCTGCCTGGGCCTTTGCGGGAAGCGCAAAGAAGAGAAGGCCGCAGGCCGCGAACATTTGCAGCGGGATACATTCGTAGCGCTCGTCGACGGAACCCTTAAACCCGAGGTTCAGGAGAAGCGTGACCGGTAGAGACGAGAGGGCGATGGCCAGCCAGAAGAGACCGGAACGCGGGCGCTGGCGAAGCCTCGTCGTTGCCAGCAGGGCGATGGCCTGGAGAAGAGCCAGAGACCAGAGGTTGCTGATGTTGTGGGAAGCCAGGGAAGCCTGTGTGACGGCAAAGGCCGGGATGCCCAGAAGTCCGGCATAGAGGGCGGAGATCTTCCACGAAGTCTCCTCGGGAAGAAAGGAAATCAGGAAGGCCAATCCGGTCAGTATGAGGGTATCGAGACGAATCGCCTCTTGAATCTTTCCGTTTTGCAGAATAGCGAACGAAAGTTGCCACATCGCAATGCTTAAAAGAAAGCATGTCCAGCCAACAAGCCAGAAACGAAAACGTCGCTCCATCCTTTTCGCCTGCAGAACTGCAAAGAAAAGCGTCAGAAGCGGAAGCAAAACGAGATCGAATAGAGTTCCGCGCACTCTACCATCCTTCCAAGGAAGTTTCGTTATAGCAGAGAGTTAGAGCAGGAACGGCCTGATAGAAGGCGCTTTCAAGACCTTCGTAAGGTTACTCATCGAATTTTGGGAAGGAAATTCGATGATGGTCGGGGCGGAGAGATTCGAACTCCCGACCCTCTGCTCCCAAAGCAGATGCGCTACCAGGCTGCGCTACGCCCCGACCTTTCTATTTTAGCAAGTTAGCGGGTGAGCGGTATTGGTATTAGTGATGTGCGCCAAGAGCAAAGAGTTTGCCCGCAATGTAGGCCAGCAGAAGCAGCGGGATCGCAAGAAGCGTGAGCATGCCGAGCATGAGAAGCATAAGAAAGCCCCAGTCCCGGGATTTCTGCTTCCGGATTTCGGTGACGGGGGCCTCGGTGGTGCGCTGGAGCAGAGCAAAGTTGCGGCGGTTGGCTTTCCACGCAATGTCGAAGGCATCTCCGAGCACGGGGACGGACCCCACAATGGTTTCAATGGCCACGTTCGCCAGCATGCGGGCGAGGGTGATGTTCGGGACGCCGCGCATCCAGGCCGCGAGGATGATGATCCACGAAGCCATTGCGCCGAGGATGTCCCCAATCCCCGGAACAAGGCCGATGATGCCGTCCAGACCGAAGCGGATATTGGTGCCGGGAATCCGAAGAAAATCGTCGAGGATATGCGAGAGATAGTCGAGATTCTCGTCGCTAAAGAGCGATGCCCCCCGCTGCGTGCGGGGGGAGAGGATCTCGGGTTTTTGTGTGGGAGGCATGAAGTCTGCTATTTCAGATGCGGTTTTCGTCGAGATCTATGGTCGCAGGTCAGATTTTGAGGAAGATCCGTTTGCGGTAGAGCGGGTAGACGATCAGCCAGCAGACGGCGACGAAGGTGAGCGAGTAGATCAGCGACGACAGGCCAGTGCTGGAGATGGTGTGGTTGAGCATCTGGATATAAGGGCGCTTGATGTTGACGCCAGGGGCGACGTGGATCGCACTCAGAAGGCTGTCGCCCACTTCGGAGACCATGTAGGCCGCGATCGCATTGGTGCCGAAGACGAGCGCCGGTTTGTAAATCGTGGGATGCGTCGGGTCGTCGGCGCGGTCGTTCTTCCTGCGGCCAAATCGATGGATATCGATGAGATAGATGAAGAGCGCGAGCAGAAGAAGGCTCCAGCCACCGGCCCAGAGGGAGAAAGAGCTGGTCCAGAGCTTCTTGTTGATAGGAAAGGCGAGGTGCCAAGCGCCACCGAGGATGAGGAAGCTGATGCCCGCGTATTCGATGCCTTTGGCTTTCTGCATCGTGGAGCGCGAGGTGCGGAGCCAGATCCCGGCAAGGATACCGAAGAGAGCAGTCGCCACGGCGGGAATGGTGGAAAGCAGGCCTTCGGGATCGCGGGTCTTTTCGTAGAGATGCGACGCGCTGAAGATGTGGCGGTCGATGTAGGCGACCAGATTGCCATCGGGATCGTTGATCGGTATCTCGTGCGTCGGCGTACCGAAGCCCGGGATGGGGATGAAGCGCATCAACGCCCAGTAGCCGACGAGGCATGCCGCGGCTGCGGCGGCAAGGATAAAGGCGCGCTGCTTCAGGTCGCGCACCAGAAGGTAGAGGCTGCCGACGATGAAGTAGCAGACCGCAATGCGCGGAAGCACACCGTAGACGCGCAGTGTCTGGAGATGAAAGAAAGGCGCGTTGTTGACGATCAGGCCAAAGAGAAAGAGCACTGCGGACCGCTGCAGAGTGTGCAGGAAGATGGTGGACTTGGCGACTCCGCGCGCGAGACGGGCTTCGGTGGAGAGCACAGTAGACAGACCGACAAGGAGCAGGAAGGTTGGAAAGACGAGGTCGGTGGGCGTGAAACCGTTCCACTTGGCATGCTGCAAAGGAAAGAAAGCGCCTTCGCCCGTCTGGTTATTGACCAGGATCATGAAGCCGATGGTGACGCCGCGCAGGACATCGAGCGAGAGCAGGCGCGCGGGTTTATGCGTCGTGCGCGCGGCGGAGTCGGTACGAATGACGTCGGTGTCGATGGTCCGGGAGATCGTGGGATCGTTGGTCATGGGTCTCGCTTGTGCCAGAGATAGGAGTGGTTTTGGTTCTGAATTTCAGCTATCGCCGAAGCATATCAGTCGAAAGTGAGATTGTTTCCGTATAGGACGGGGATAGGACCTGCTTTTATTACGGCTGGGTGTCCGGAAAAGTCTCCCGGAAGTGCAGGCAGGCCTTCCACTGCGCGTCCGAAGCAGAGAATCGGAACGGAAAGGCCACCGGCGCATCCTGTTATAATCGATCGTGGTACGGCGGCTATAGTTCAGGGGTTAGAACGCGGGTCTGTGGTTCCCGATGTCGAGGGTTCAAATCCCTCTAGCCGCCCCAATTTTTCTCCTCCCCGCCCGGTGGGCAAAGGCTCCTCTTGCAGATAAAGAAGACAGAGCAGAGTGCGGGTGGTTTGTATGTGGGTACGTCCGGGTGGGCGTACGCAAGCTGGAAGCCGGAGTTTTATCCCAAGGCTGTCCCGGCAAAGAAATTCCTGGAACACTATGCGACGCGGCTGAACTCCTGCGAGGTGAACTACACCTTTCGGGCGCTCCCGTCTGCGACGCAACTGGAAAACTGGCTGGCGGCTGTGGGCGCGCCAGAGTTCCGCTTTTCCTTCAAAGCCCCGCAGGGAATCACGCACTTCAAGCGATTGAAGGACTGCGGCGAAGTGCTGGAGGCGTTTCTATCTTCACTGGAGCCGGTGCGACAGGCAGGCAAGATCGGTTGCGTCCTCTTCCAGCTGCCACCGAACTTCAAAAGCGATGTCGAACGGCTGCGCGATTTCTTAAGCCTGCCTGCTATGAAGCGAGCGGGCCAGATTGCCTTTGAGTTCCGCAACGCCTCGTGGTTCTGCGATGAGGTCTATGCGGTGTTGCAGGAGTATGGCGTAGCTGTCTGCATCGCAGAGAGTGATGACCTTGAGACGCCGGAGAGCTTCACCGCTCCGTTCAGTTGCTATCGGCTGCGGATGGCGGGTGGATACGCGGACGCTGCGGTAACGGCATTTGCGGAGAGGTTCGCTGCGCTGAGCAAAAAGCGCGAGGTCTACGTCTACTTCAAACATGAGGATGAGCCCACAGGCCCGCTCGCCGCAGAGCAGATGCTGATTGAGGCGCGCGCGCTTTGACCTCAGCCCTGATACAGGAGTTCGAGCCTCGGTGGTGGTTGCGGAACGGACACCTCCAAACCATCGTCGGAAACTTCCTTCCACGCAAAAGCCGTCTGGCCGCGCCGGTGACGGAATTCGTGGATGTGCCTCTGCCTCCCGAGATGCGCGAGAGGCACGGAAGCGATGCGCTTATTGCAAGCAGGATTGTCTGTCACTGTCACTGGCAGCCGGAAGAAGTGCGTGCCGAACGAATGACGGTCGTGCTGGTGCATGGCCTGGAGGGCTCCTCGCATTCGCAGTACGTGGTGGGCAATGCGAACAAGCTTTGGGACGCAGGCTGCAACGTGGTGCGGATGAACATGCGCAACTGCGGTTGGACGGACGCTCTGAGCGGCACGCTCTATCACTCGGGTTTGAGCTGCGATGTCCTCGCGGTGCTGGAATGGCTGATCGCGCACGGCATGCGGAAGATCGCGCTTGCGGGCTATTCGATGGGCGGCAATATGGTGCTGAAAGCCGCAGGGGAACTGGGCGCAAAGGCCCCTGCGGAGTTGAAGGCGGTGGTCGCGGTGTCTCCGCCGATGGACCTGCGCGAGAGCGCCGATGCGCTGGGACTGAAACAGAATTGGCTCTATGAACGTCGATTCATCAAAGCGCTGAAAACAAGATACCGACGGAAGCGGGCCCTGTTTCCCGCGGTGTTTCTGCCGATGAAGATGGAGAGGGTGAAGTCGATCCGTGATTTCGATGAATTCGTGACGGGGCCTCAGTGCGGTTTTACAGGGGCGAACGACTACTATGCGCGTTCAGGCGCCGCGCTGGTCGCGAACCGAATCGCCATGCCGACGTTGGTGCTGCACGCATGGGACGACCCGTTCATCCGGCTGACTGCAGCCACGCGCGCGAAATTGCTGGCGAATGAGTGGATCACGCTGGTGGAACCACAGCACGGCGGCCACTGCGCGTTTCTGGCCGAGCCTGCGGAAGGCTACGATGGGTATTGGGCGGAGCATCTGCTTCGAGAGTTCGTCATGGAGCGTATGGATGCTGAGTGAGTGGAGCGCGGAATGTACAGCAGACGATCCGTGGATCGAAGTGCCTTGGCAGAGCGAAGATGGAGCACTGCGCTGGGTGGACCTGCGCGCCGATCCGGATGCGCTCGATGAGATTCACGAGGCAGACGAGCATCCCGCGTTATTGGCGGCCCTGCGAACGCTGAACGCGACACGGTCGCCCGTCTTCACTACGAAGTGCGATGCGTGGGCGATGGAAGAGGAAGAACTCGCCGCCGCGCGTTTCGACCTCATGCTGGACGACGAAGTCGCCCAGGCGGGGATGGTGAGCTACATCGACCTGCTGTGGAGAGAACGCGGCATCTTCGCCTCCCGCCACCGCGCGGAACAGATGATGCACCGGATGGAACGCCTTTCCCGCGATCTGCCCGCCTCGCTGGCCAAGGTAGAGTTCGTCCTGCGCCCCGCCGTGATTGACCTGGACGGAGTACAGGAGGGCTACGGCGTCACCGTATACGTGAAGGGCTGCGGCGTAGACCGGTACGAGGCAGAGCAGCGCTGGGGCACGGGTCTCCGCGAGGTAGCCCGCATGATGCGCGGCGTGGACCCAACTTCGAAGTAGCTCTGCCGCCTCACTTTTTCGATGGAAGATGGAAGGCTGGCCAGCCTGTGGGCGAAGGCTTGAGCGGTGTTGCAGGATCTCGCTCCCATCGCAGCACCTGCTGTCGCCACGGCTCTCCCTGATAGGCGGACTTCGTTCGCAATGGAAGCAGAAGGTAGTCGACCGCACCCGAAAAAAACGCAAGGGCAAGCAGGACACGGGCAGTCGTTCGCCGCCACGTGGCTGTGATGGCAAATGCGGCGGCAACGATGGCCAGTTCTATGAGGACATTGGGTGTGAAGGCGTAACGCTCCCCTCCGCCTGGACCGACATGATTGAGTCCGCCATCCAGCGCTAATGAGGACTCCAGGAGAGCAAGCCATAAGGCAGTCAGTAAAAGAAGCTGGGCCGTGCGCTGCCGACGTAGGAGATAAAGAAGCCCGCCGACCCCGACAATCACGGCAAACCAAGTCGCAAGCAATGTGGCCGTGCTGAAGTGAAAGCGATTCAACAGCACCAAGTAAATGACCTTAGCTACGAGGCGGTTCAGGAAGAGAAAAACGAACTGCTTGTTGAAGAGAACCGGACCGATCGTGAGCGGGTTGAAGTGGACGATGCGGTTCGCCGTGGTCGTTGTCAGAGCGGTGCCGACCTGCAAGAGAGCGCCAACGCAGACAACGACGGCCTGCACCATCTCGTCTCGCCGCCGCCGCACCAGGGAGCGCAGGACAAAAAACGGCGCAAGCAGCGTGGTGAGAGGACCGCTCAGGACAGCTACGGCAAGTCCGAGATTGCGAGGAATCCGCAGACGAGAAGCGTTGGAGAGCAGGATGACGGCGGCGAAGATGCCGAAGTAAAACTCACTGTTGATGAGGTTGAGCCACGGCTCGATGCAGGGCGGCGTAAGCAGGAGTGCAAGGACTCCTGCGGTCTTCGCGGCCCGCGTTACAAGGAATTCAGCCTGGTAGATGAAATAACCCGTCACAAGGAGAAGCAGAACGGCTGACCAGGTGAAGAGAAGCGCCACCATCGTGAGCGGGACGCCATGGACTGCGACCGCCGCGAAGAAGTTATCCCAGATGGAAAAGTACCCAAACTGCGGCGCGAGCAGGACGGTGAAGAACGGTACATTCCACGAATGGATAAGAAAGACGGAGGACTCTTCCGCCCAGACGCGCCCATGGATCAGGATGGGCGGACACCGCAGAAAGGCTCCCGCAAAGAGCAAAAGCAGGGCGAACCATAGACCCATGGGACGAGAAGAGATGCGACGTTCTGAGTTCAGGTGGGTCGATTGAGCCATCCGGAAAGTATATGGATCTGACTCGACCTCCGCGGCGCTGCAATCGTTGTCTATTCAAGTTTTGTCTTGTGCGAAGTAGAATGACCACAGTGGACGAGTAGCTCAGCTGGATAGAGCATCTGCCTTCTAAGCAGAGGGTCGCAGGTTCGAGTCCTGCCTCGCCCACCATAAAATCAAAGCTTCTTCAGCCTTTGCTTAATTCGCGCGAGCTTTCGCGTGCCCATGAAACGCTTCCCAAATTTGCTGCAAAAACAACGCAGCGACAACCGCAGCCATAGCCTGCGTCTCAAATCGAAACCGCATATTCTCCCCAGTCTCCACGAGATTGGTCACGACGAAGACCCAGACAATCGTCCATCCCAGCAGAATCGTCATAACGCGGCGATCAGGGCTCGTCTTCCAGAAAGACCATTTTGCGACGGATGCTAACGCGGTCATCGCCAGCAGAAAAAGCACAATCCCGCCCAGGCAGAGCCGCTGGAAGAGCTGCATCGTAGTTGAGTGGTCTTTCGGAGCGGCCTGATCGGCGGGGCGGTAGTCGCTGCGGAAGTCGGGAGGTAGGCCGAAGAGATTGCAGCAGACTCGATCGAGCGTATGGGTGACTTTCGCCAGGCGACGGTACTGTCCCGCAGCTTCGTTCTGCGAGATCAGGAAGTAGCGCGAGGTCGGCTCAAAGTAGAGCCGGATGCTCGCGATGGCGTCCGTGGACAGCGGCTGCGGGTAGTGCCGCAGGAGAAAGCTGACGTCCTTCGCCTGTGCTTCGTGCATACGCAGCAACGCGAGGGAGTTCCAGTTCGCCGCGCCTCCGACCGACTTCGTCAGGCTGTCCAGCTCAGGCACGCCGCGCTCCTGAGCGCGCCAACGTGTCTTCAGCCACTCGGTCTCTTTTTCTGCACCTTCAGCTTCCGAGTAGGTGAAGGTCGGGAGCTTTCCCTCCGCTGCCCACTTCGCCACGGCGGGATCTTCAGCCTTCCAGTGCTTCGCCACACTGTAGGGGAGCCATGTGCTGGTGGCGAAGTGATGGAAGAGCACGAGGTTTTTCAACGGCCATAAGAGCGAAAGCCCAATGAAGACGAGCGAGGTCAGCGCGGTGCGCCGGCGCGCCTCCGGGATAAACCACCAGAGCAGGGCACACAGCACGGCAAGCCAGATCCATTGATAGGTCGCGCGAACGAGCGTGAGGGCAAGGCCTAGACCCAGGGCAGCGCAGAGCCATCTCCGCGTCCGCAACTGCACGTAGCAGGTCAGCGCAAAAGCGAGCAGGCAGAGCATCCCATAGACCAGCTGTGTATACAGAGCGTCGAACTCGTACAGAATCGCCGATGGATTCAGCATCAGGATGAGCGCGATGGCAAAGCCGATCAGCGGCTTAAGCCTGAGTCGAACCAGGGTGGAATAGACCGCCAGCGCAGCGGCCAAACCGAGCAGGATCTGACCGCCGAGAAGAACCCAGCCGATCGCATCGGGCGCCGTCTTCAGAGCCAGACCGATCAGGGCGTTATAAAGAGGAGGCTGGCCGTGAAGATGCAACAGGCCTCGCAGAAGATGGTGGTGGAGCACGTCAAAATCCAGTACCTGCCAAAACCAGACCAGCTCGATAGCGGAGTAGCGAAGGCCAGCCGCCAGGGCAAGGCCTCGGCTGAGCAGAAAGATGGCCGTCAGTAGCGCCGGATAAAGGTAGCGTGATTTCCCGGTGAGGGGCGATCGAACAGTCATCCCTCTATTCTGGGTGATCTTCGACCTTTAGTGTTCCTTTTTCAGGAACAATGCCGGCGCATGCGAAGCAACGACCGTCCGATTGCGTCCGGACTGTTTGGCATCGTAGAGCGCATGGTCAGCCATGCGAAGCAGTTCGTCCACACTGCTTGCGGGATAGGGGAACATGGCCAATCCGATCGACAAGGAGATGTGGCCCAGCGGCTGCCCTTTAAATTGGATCCTGAGAGCACTGATTTGCTCGCGAATTTTCTCCGCGCGCTGCAAGGCCATCTCCGCCGTGATTTCGGGAAAAATGATGACGAACTCTTCTCCTCCGTAACGACAGACGATGTCTTCCGTACGAACGGACTGCAGGAAGCAGGCGCCTACTTCGCGAAGCACGACGTCTCCAGCTTCGTGACCGAAGGTGTCGTTAAAGTCCTTGAAGTGATCTACGTCCAGGAGCAGGACGGCCAGGGAAGAGCCGCGTCTTGTAGCGCGGTGCAGTTCGCGTTCCAAAGCCACTTCCATAAAGCGGCGGTTGAAAAGACCGGTGAGGACATCGCGAATCGACTGGCTCTCCAGCTTGGCGCGCAGATTGAGCGCGGCGATCGTCATCGAAGCCAGCTCGACCATCTCCTCGATGAGGACCAGACGATCGCAGGCCAACTGGGCAATCTCTTCCGTCGGAAATTCGAGATACGTAAAGCCGATAGTCTCGCCCTGCGCGGCGAGAGGGATGCAGAGGTAGTTCTCCGGAGGTACGCCCGCAAAGTGGCTGCAGTGAATCTCGGATTCGCCGGGTTTGCGCCAACGGGACCTTCCCGTGCGAAGACCGCAGCACGTCTCCAGGGCAAATCCATCGGAAAGAGAGTTCGGTTCACCCCACGTGGTCATGATCTCCATCAAGGTGCGGGAGTTGTTGAGGATCACGGTGGCCCCTCGACTGCCTGGCACCAGTTCGTGGAGATGCCTTCCCGTACATTTTTGGGCCTCGAGGGAGGTGACACAGAGCTGAAGTTCGTCACGGGAGGATTTGAGGAAAACAGAATCAGCGCCGTGGCGTTTGAGCTTTTCGACGGTACCTTCCAGCCGGTCATTTGCGATTGAAATCTGTGTTTCAAAGGCTCGGCGGCGCAGAGCGTCCCGGATCAGGAATGCAAACAGAACAACGATCACGACCAGCGACGAACCAAGAAAGAAGATACCCAGAACCAGGCTGCGTGTCGTGGCTTTCTGGGTATCGTCGGCACGCTGTGTCAGAAGTCCGTGCTCCTCGTCTTGAATGACCGTAATTGCGCTACGGCTTTCGCGAAGTTCACGGTCGGGGATCTCTCTCGATGTCTTTGCAGCGTCGAGGGCGTGAGCTAGGCCGTCGATTTTAACATCCAGGTCCTTCGCATGCTGGGTCTGCGAGGGGTTGTCTCGGACGAGCGTCTCTAAGTTATCGACACCCACCCGCATGGCTGCGGTAGTTGACTGGGCATTGCTGAGATGCCTGTCATCTCCGGTCGCTCTATAGAGTTGCATCGAAGCACTGACGCGGTCCAGCCTTTGCCCCTGGTTTTGGAGCAGTGTAAGAACACTGTGGGAGTGCTCAAGCCAAACTCGCGCATCGGCCATATGCTGATTATTCGCATACCCCACCGTGGCCACCGCACAGGTAAAGGCGATCGCGCCGAATGCGGAGAGCACCAACAGAGGAACGACCCGGCCCACCCGCATCGGAGCGCGCAATACTTGATCCATCGAAAGCTTATCCGACACCTAAACGCCTCTCGCATTAGAGTACGAAGCCAAATGCAGGGCGGTTTTAGTGAAAGTTGCTTTCTTCGGGGTAATGCTACCCAACGGACATACCCTCGCAAGCTCCACCAGTTGGGCGGGGCTTGGTTCCGAATATTTTGAGGAGATCGAGTTCTTGATCACAGGCGCTCGTTTTGTGAGTAGGTGAATCGTAACCACCTTACGGCTAGAAACTCTGTTTCTCAATGGCACCTTTGTGCCATTGAGAATGGAGGTTTGCCCGCTGCCTGCGCTTTGGTGCTTACCCTTCGAGGACGAAATCCCGGCTGTGATCGGTGGGATGCAGGGGCTTGTATTTCGTGCGGTCCCCCGTGAGGTGGCGGAGAAGGGCCAAAGCAAGCAGTCCAAGCGCCAGGGTGCAGACGCCGTTCCACTTGTAGTGCTCCCACGCAAGCGTAGAGAGCGTGGAGCCCATAGCGCCGCCGGTGAAGTAGACCACCATGTAGACCGTGTTGATCCGGCTGCGCGCCTCGGGCAGAAGCGAGAAGATGCGTGTCTGATTCGCGATCTGGACGCACTGCATGCCGATATCGAGCAAAATCACGCAGACCGCCATGAAGATGAGGTGGAGCGTGAAGGGAGTACGGAAGCTTTCGTTCAACCAGAGGCCTGTGTAGGCGGTCGCAAAAACGATCAGGCCGCCCGTAAGCACCCAACGCGGTCCGTGACTGTCGGACTGCCTCCCTGCAAACGAGGCCACGAGTGCGCCAGCCGTACCCACCAGACCGAACGTACCGGCAACGCCTGCGCCCAGACCGTGTGTGCCGAGAAGGAAGGCAAGCGTGTTCCAGAAGCAGGAGAACGCGGCAAAGACAAGGCCGCCCATGACGGCCGCTTCCCGCAGGAGCGGTTCCCTGCGAACCACCGCATACAGGCTGCGCATCGCGTCGGAGTAGCTCAGCTTGCGCTTCGGGGGAAGGCTGGGCATGTAACGCCGCATCGCCGGAACGAAGGCTGCGTTGATGATGGCGGCGAGGAAGAAGACAGTCCTCCATCCAGCAAAGTGAAAGAAGTGATGTGAGAGATCATTGAGCCATCCGGCAAAGGTGCGTGCGAGGAGAACTCCTAGAAGAAGACCGCTCATCACGATCCCGATGGCGCGTCCACGCATGTGCTTCGGCGCAATGTCCGGAGCGATGGGAAGGGCAATGTGTGTGACCGAAGCGAGCGCACCAGCAATGGCGGAGGCAGCAATGAGCAGAGGCAACGTAGGCGCAAGGGAGACGAGCAGCAGAGCCACCGAGACGGCTCCGTACAGCTTCATCATCAGGCCGCGCCGTTCGGCGATGTCGCCCATGGGAACGAAGCAGAGAAGTCCGATGGCGTAGCCCACCTGTGTGGCGACGGCCACGAGACCGGCCTTGCCTTCGCTCACATGGAAGGTGCGGCCCATCTCGAGCAGAAGTGGTTGGTTGTAATAGATGGTGGAGACGCCGACACCGCAGGCGAGACCGAGAAAAGGTAGCTGCGCTTTGTTGGAGGGCGGACTTTTGGGAGAGGGCATGGCTCTCTTTAGTTTACCGACCCCATACCGAATCCGTGTTTGGCGCATTCCGACGTCGCTCAGATATCATCGCGATCATGCGCTTTCTTTCCAAATATTGGTCGTCGGCCCTGATCGTTGCGGTGTTGAGTTCCTTCTCTCAGGCGCAGATGACGTGGCACGATATGGGCGCTGCGACCGCCCCGACGCCTCCAGAGAAGCTGCCGCCGCCGCTGCGGATGACTGGGATAGGCAACGGACATATCGCGATTACGACCTCCAATCCCGAGGCGCAGATCTGGTTTGACCAGGGCCTGAATCTCCAGCACGACTTCTGGGACTATGAAGCCTCAAAGGCGTTTGAGCAGGCCATACGCCTCGACCCGAACTGTGCCATGTGCTGGTGGGGGTTGGCGCAGGCGATCGACTTTCGCGGCAAAGAGTCAGACACCCTGGTGGCGGAGGAGCTTGCGCACGCAAAGAAGTGGAAGTCACACGTGACGCCTGCGGAGAAGCTCTACATCGAAGCATCGCTCGCCCAGCAGAAAGACGACAAGAAAGAGTCGAAGAAGAAGACAGATCCGAAGGTGCATCACGACTCCGCAGAGACGAAGAAGCTGCGCAAATTAGTGGCGCTTTATCCCGCTTCGGATCAGGCTTCCATCCAGACAAGGATCTTTCTGGCTGGTTCTTTGCGCGATGGCTTTACCCATGGCGAACCGAATGCGGGAACAGCGGAGGCGCAGAGAATTTTGGCGCAGTTGATCCTGGAGTATCCCAACGACACCGCTTCGCTGCACTACTGGATCCACGTAATCGAGCCGGGAAATCATCCGGAGCTGGCGCGCGATGCGGCCGTGCGCCTGGGCGCGATGGTGCCGACAAGCGGACACATGGTGCACATGCCCGGACATATCTTCTACCTGCTGGGCGACTACAACCGCGCACAGGTCTCCTTCGCTGCTTCGACTGCGGTAGATGAGGCGTACATGCGCGCGCAGAACGTCTCGCCCGATGATGACTGGAACTACGTCCACAACCTGATGTACTCCATTGCGGACCTGCTGGAGGCGGGACGCTTTGCGGAGGCGGACGCGCTGGCATTGAAGACAGCACCTGCGCATGGCAC
Organism: Terriglobus saanensis SP1PR4; assembly: GCF_000179915.2. Lineage (NCBI taxonomy): Bacteria > Pseudomonadati > Acidobacteriota > Terriglobia > Terriglobales > Acidobacteriaceae > Terriglobus > Terriglobus saanensis. The sequence continues at coordinate 369,110 of NC_014963.1, forward strand.
TCGTCCAACGACACTCTATGTTGGATCCCCGCGCGATGGCATCTCGCGACTCGATCCCGCTCTACCTTCGGCCCTGCGTTCCGCGAACTGGACCGTGGCAAAGACGCTGCTGGAGAAGAGCACGGCGCCCACGATGTTTCCAAACCTGGGTGTGCTGCGCGAAGGCCTTCTGCAGTATGCGAAGGGTATGCAGGCATTGGAGACCAAGGACCTGGCTTTGGCAAAGTCCGCTTCGACCGAGATGGAACGCGCTGTGAAGACGAGCGTCGGGGACAAGTCGGCTCACCCCATGGGGGCCATGCCGGGCATGAAGAACGACCCGCGCGATGCCATGCTCTCTCCGATTCATAGCTATCTTTCGATTGCAGCGCTGGAGCTCTCTGGTGGCGTTGCGATGGAAGACGGTCGCGCTGCGGATGCCGATCGTGACTTTAAAAAAGCAGTAGAGATGGAAGCGGCACTCTCGTACCGCGAGCCTCCCACCTACCTTCGACCAGCTGCGGAGACGCAGGCCGATTCGTTGATGCGGGCGGGTCGATTTGCCGATGCGCGTGCAGCGTTGGAAGTCGTTGCGAAGAAGCGTCCCGAGTCTGGATTTGCTCTCTACGGCATTGCGCGCGCGGACGAAGCCACAGGGAATGCGGAGACAAATGCGTCCTATGCCAGGTTTCTAAAGGCCTGGTCGCAAGCGGATACAGGCCTCCCTCAGATGGTGCATGCACGAGCCTGGATGGAGAAACACGCAGCAGGGATTTGAGATTGTTTGTGCTGTACCGTGCGTTGTTTCGTTCTGTACACTGGGGACGGGTTCGATTGTGTCCCCGACCCACCCCCGGGTGACTGCGAATCCTGCGCTCCCGTAGAGCTTGCTCTGCGGGAGCGCCTAATCAGCAAAATACCTTTCGACTGCCGTGCCCCATTCTTTCGCAGCTTCATCGCGAAAGGGTGGGGTCACGCAGAGCGCACAAACCAGATCCCTCAGGAAGCCCCAACCGGGTGCCCCATACATCGCGTACTTTGCGATGTGTGGGTATGCGCAAAGCGCATCGTTCGCTCAAAGAGCGACCCCAGCGAAAGCAAGACAGCGGAGGGACCTTTAAGCGGCAGGCGGAATAAGTCCGTTGTCGTCCCGGAAGGGATCTGCTTTTACCTCATTGAACGGAGGGAGCGGACCCGGATCTCTCGGTTTAAGCGCAGCTTCGATGTGGCGGCTGACATCGGCCTGGGCAAACTGAACGGCGACGCGAATGGCATTCATAATCGCGCGCTCGTTCGAAGATCCGTGGCCGATGATGCATGCACCCTGAACGCCGAGCAGCGGAGCTCCGCCATACTCGGAGTAATCGAGACGGCGCTTGAAGTCCTTGAAGGCGCGACGCGAAAGCAATGCACCGACCTGCGAGGTGATCGTTGCCTTGAGCGCCTGCCGCAGTTCGTCGGAGATAAGCTTCGCCAGACCTTCGATCGTCTTGATCGTGACGTTGCCCACAAAGCCGTCGCAGACGACGACATCCACATTGTTCTGAAAGAGATCGCGGCCTTCGACGTTGCCGATGAAGTTGATAGGCAGCTCACGCAGCAAGGGAAGAGTCTCCTTCGTCATGGCGTTGCCCTTAGAGTCTTCTTCGCCGATGGAGAGCAGGCCGACGCGGGGCTTGGCGATGCCGAGCACGCTCCGCGCGTAAATCTGTCCCATCAGGGCGAACTGAACGAGGTTCTGCGGATCGGAGTCGACGTTTGCTCCCACGTCCAGAAGGACGCAGGGCGTTCCAGCGCCGGTAGGCAGGATCGTGGCAAGGGCAGGACGGTCGACGCCATTCAGAGCGCCGAGCACCATCTTGGCCGTAGCCATGGCCGCGCCGGTGTTGCCGGCAGTCACAAAGCCGCGGGCCTTTCCTTCGCGCACGAGCTTGAGCCCGACGCGCATGGAAGAGTCTTTTTTGGAACGGACAGAGCTTGCGGCCTTGTCGTCCATGCTGATCCACTCGCTGGCGTGGACGATTTCAATGGGCAGGTTCTCGCCCTTGAGGTGAGCTCGCAGCGCGGGACGGATTTTATCTTCCGGACCCACGAGGTGGATACGGACGGGCAGATGACGGCAAGCCAAAATGGCCCCACGGAGCTCAGGCTCGGGGGCCTTATCGGATCCCATCGCGTCAAGAACGATGTCGACAAGCATCAGGCGGGTGATGTCCCTTGAAATACGATGGTTAGCTGGCTTGCTTCACTTCGATGACGGCGCGTCCCTTGTACTCGCCGCATTTGGGGCAGGCGTGATGGGGAAGCTTAAACTCATCGCAGTTAGTGCAGCGGGAGACACCCGTGGGGGTAAGAAAGTCGTGCGAACGGCGCTTGGCCGTACGCTGCTTCGAATGGCGACGCTTGGGATTAGGCATCGTGTGTTTCCTTTCAACAAACCAACCCTGACCCTTCACGCAATCTGCGTGTGAGGAGCAGAGTTCATCCATCAGAAAAATTTTGTATTGCCCTTGGTACGCTGCGGAGAGTTCAAGCCACGCAGATCAATTCTGTTTTGACTTTATCGCACCTGCAAGACCGGCCAGCGCACTCCATCGCGGATCCGCCGGGGCGGCTTCGCAGTTGCATTCTGTTTCATTCCGGTTCTGGCCGCAGTGCGGGCAAAGTCCCTTGCAGCCTGGCTTACAGAGAGAGCGATCCGGAAGGGAGAGAAGCACCTGCTCCCGAACGACGTCTTCCAGCACAAGTCCGCTCTGTTCATAATACCCGATTTCTGTCTCGGCCTCACTAATTGCTCGTTCGCCGGATCTCGCATCGACACCGGTCGGCCGAAAAATCAGGTCGAAATCGCCGGAGACGTCCTGCTCTCCGGGCTCCAGACAGCGTGCGCAGAGGAGTTCAAAGCGTCCGGAGAACTTGGCGCGGAGACGAATATCTTCAATGATTTCTTTGGGGCCGCCGTGCTCTTCCAGAATCTCGGCGGTGCCGGTCAGGTTGAGTGGGCTGATCTGACGTATGTCTTCGGCGTACGTGATGGCGTCCGGAAGGATGGAGACGTCCAGGTCGAGCGGGTCAGGACGGAGGTCGATTGGTTTAATGATCGTCATGGTGCCCTCCTGTCCTCATTATCGCAGGATGCGGCCTGGGAGCGGAGAAAAGAGACGGGATCCAAAGAATCCTATGGATTTTGGTAGGCGGAAAGCTAAAGTGTTCGGATTTGCGGAGTTTCCGTCCGATCAATTTTTGGTTTAGTGCTTATAAAACATGCATTTACGGTTTGGTTCGGGAAATGCTTTAGGTATAAGCGTTGAGCAGTAGCGTAAAAGCGCATTGCATCATGATCTGCAAAGGCTGCAGGAACGAATCGGGTCCATAGATGTCTCGATCGCCCGGCTGGCGCAAGGGTTTCGCATGACGAAACCGAAAATATTCAGGAGGCCAGTGGCTGGCCATTGGCAAGAGAAGTGCGGAGCAGAAAGGCCATCGCGGGCGCGGTGGCCTTTCTGTTTTAAGCTTGACGCTGCTGCATGGTGGCCTATCTCCGGAACCGTATCCAAACTCGGAACTTGCGAAATGCTAGGGTGAGTGCTAGTATCACGATTGCTGGATCGCGCGGTTGTAGCCCATGTACCTGGGACTTCTCAGACGGGCTCACCAGAACGCCAGATCTTGCACGGGTACAAAGTGGGTCGCGATGGGCGACACCTTGACGATGCGACCGATCATAGAAGACACCCGGTGGGACTTCTGAAATTGATCCTCGCCGAACCTATGTTTTTCTTTAGTAGTGTTCTTTTTGAGTAGAACTTGATCATCGTTTCTTCCGACCTTCACATTCCGGCTTAGCGTGCTTTGACGTTCTGCATCCGCAGGGCGGCAGCGTGTGGTTGTGTGTGTGCGGCGATTCGAAAGTACGAAGTAACCAGGAAGTGGCAATGAGTTCAGAAGCGAATCTCCCCGAGGCTCCCATGCCGCAGGGACCCCCTCCTCCGGTGCAAGCCGGGATAGAGAATGGTGGCGAATCTGGCCAGCCAGGTGCAGCTAACAAGAACCGCCGCCGCCGCCGCAAGCGGAAGAAGCCCGGCGTAGGCGAAGCTGGCGCCACGGGAAGTGGCGAAGCGGTAGGCAGCCTATCTGCTTCTGGCGATGGCGAGGCCGGAGCAAGTTCGAACGGTGCCGCAAACGGCGCGTCGAACGGAGCTTCCAATGGGACCCCCGTGCAAGCCGCAGGCCAACCCAATGGACAGCAGCGCACCCAGAACAACGGTCAGGCCCAGGGTCAGAGCAACGGACAGGGAAAGCGTTGGAAGAAGAAATTTCGCCGTGCAGGTGAAGGCAGTGGTGGCGGTGAGAACCGTCCTCCTCGACCGGAGCCGGGCAACAGCATCCACGCGGGCGGTCAGGGACAGCGCCGCGGACGCAGTGGCAGCAATGGCGGGAAGCAGCAGCGCGGACCGCGCAGCTTCGTCGGTCCCATGGATCACAGCTACCGCGAGGCGAATGGCAACTTTGCCGAATCACCCCGTTCGACGATCGAAGTGCACGGCAACGTGCGCCGCGGCGGCGGACAGCAGCACTACAACCAGCATCGCGAAGATCGCATGCCTGCGGAGTTGCTGACCAACTACCGTCCCGTCGCGATTCCGGAAGATGCACCGACGCACATCTATTTCTTTGTCGATGACCTCTTCGTCACGGCGAAGGTGACCGAAGCCGCAAAGAATCAGGGCGTCAAGGTCGCCTTCATCAAGGCGGACAAGGACATCGTCGCCCAACTGGTCGACATGGAAGAAAAAGACCATCCGGCGTTGATTGTGGTGGACCTGAACAACGCCAACGCCAAGCCCCTGACGCTGATCCCGAAGTTGAAGGCCAAGCTGAAGAAGGGTACTTCCATCATCGGTTTCCTCTCGCATCTGCAGGGCGACCTGAAGGCAAAGGCCGTTGAAGCGGGCTGCGACACCGTCATGGCAAAAGCCGCGTTCTCACAGAACCTGCCGAATCTTCTCCGTCGTTATGGCGTAGAAGACGAGGAAGAGCAGAACTTCAACCAGTAAATTTCAATGCTGGAAAAAGGGCAGCGACTTCGGTCGCTGCCCTTTTTGCTGTTGGAAAATTCTGTTTTAGTCTTGAAGGTCCTTGTTAACGCTTTCCCTTGATTGCGATGAAGATTTTGGCGCCTGCGCTGGAATGCTGCTCGAAGTCATAGGTGAAAGCTCTGCGTTGGTCGGGATGATGAGCAAAATACTGATAGACCTTCATCCATGCCGCCTTGATCGCATCCGGAGAGCTGGTTCCAGAGGAGAAGACAAGGTATCGCGCGGCCGGTATAGGAATAGCCTTCATCTTTGCCGGAACTTGCTGTTCGGGCTGAACGGATTTTCCGAGAATGAGGTCGTAGGCGCCAGTTTCGTCGCTCTCGTAGTTGGTATAAACGGCGTAGATGGTCTCTTGCTCGATCGCTCCGGGAATGGCTTCTGCGCCGCCGTGCATGAACTGGTTCCAAAGCGGCCCAATTTTGCCATCTTTGCCAGACATCTCTACTGCATTCGTCGTGCGAACAAACGAACCGATGACGGTGAATGCTGGTACTTCGGCAACCTGTGGTGAAGACGGGTCTATGGTCTTACTTTGTAAAGGCATAGGGCTGCTGTCCAGCAGGACGACCGAGAGCAGGATTGCCGGGAGTCGTGACATGCTGACCTCCAATGCCCCATATTAAAACGCCAAATCTATCCCGGAGGCCAGTGCATTTGCCGACCACCCAGAACATGCAGGTGGAGATGGTGGACAGTCTGTCCGCCCTCGTCGCCGGTGTTGATGACGGTGCGAAATCCGTTGGTGAGACCCTCTTCTCCAGCGACTTTTGCAGCGATGAAGACGAGATGCCCAAGAAGGGCCTCATGGGTCTCCAGAGCGTGCGCCTGCGAGGAGACGTGTCCCTTCGGGATCAGGAGAACATGCGTGGGAGCGACGGGGTGGAGATCGCGAAAGGCGAGGCAGAGGTCGTCCTCATAGACCTTCGTGGCGGGAATCTCGCCCGCGACAATGCGACAGAAGATGCAGTCAGGTTCCATCGAGAGATTTTACTTCTTGAAGAACTCCGGCTGTTTGCCCGGTTGCCAGGGATCGTAGCTGGCGGCGAAGGCGGCGCGGCTGGCGATGGAAGGATGGCTTCCGGTCCAGAACTCCACGAAGGCGTTCGGGTTGGGGTCGACGAGGGAGGCCTCGCCGAGCTTCTGGAACGCGCTACGGGCCGACTCCTGGGGATTCTGGACGATGCCGTGGACGGCCTCCATACCGTAGACGTCTGCCTGGTGCTCCATCGAGCGCGAGAAGCCGTTGGTGACGGGTTCTATGAAGAAGCCAAAGATGGAGAGGGCGAGCATAAGGACGGCAAGGGAAGCCCAGTCGCTTAAGCTTCGAACCTGCCACGAAGTTCCATAACGGGAAATGGCCCAGTCGATGAAGAGCTTGGCGAGAAAGAGTGTGACGAAGAGGACCGCGATGGTGAAGGCAATGCCCCTCCAGATATGGTTCAGAACGTAGTGTCCCATCTCGTGGCCGAAGACGACGGAGGTCTCGTCGAGGGTCAACTTGGCGATGGTGGTATCCCAGACGACGACGCGCTTGGAGGCGCCGATGCCGGTCACGTAGGCGTTCATCTGGGTGGTCTTCGAGCTGGCGTCCATCCAGAACATGCGCGCCGGCGGGATTACCAGGCCGCCACGGGCGACGACTTGTTCCAGCCGGTTCACGAGAGCGGGTGCCTTCGGCTGCAGCGATTCGTACTTATTCATCAGGGGCTCCAGAACGACCGGAGCGATGAAGACCAGGAAGACAATGGTGGGAATAGAGGCGCCCCAGAAGATCAGCCACCACTTCTGCGGTGCCTTGCGGAAGATGTATTTGAGGAGAATGGCAGGCAGGTACGACAGCGCCATGCCGATCAATAGGCCCTTGGTCTGGTCCCAGATCCAGCCTCCCCAGGTTTGCACGCTGAGGCCATATTTGAGCGACACGGTGTGCATGTAGAGGTCGATGGGGAGATCGATGACGGTGAGGAGCACCAGAAAAAGCGGCATATAGATCAGGCACTGGATCCAGACGTTCGAGCTGATGTTCTCTGCAATATTGCGAGCCCGTGCGAAGACGCCGAGCGAAAGCAGCACAATCAGGGCGGCGATGTCCCATCCCGCCTGCGCGAAGTGGACGATGTCGCGGATGCGCGAGACCTTGATGGCCTTCTGGAGCTTGTCTCCGGAGAGAGAGTAAGCGGGGGTTCCGCTCGTCTGTGCACTGGGCGCTGGAGGTGCCTGCTGCGCTCTGGCTGTCGCGGCGAAAGGCAGAAGCGACAGAAGCAACAGAAAGATTTTCAGCGAACGCAGCATCGTTTTCGTCTCCGCGAGGTCTTTGCAAGAGATTCTTCCACGATTGACGCCGGGCGAGCGAAAGAATACTGCGATGGCGCGTTTCCGTTACACTCACACCACGCCACGGGTGCGTCCCGTGCGTCTCTAAACTATGCAGATTTTTCGCGTCGTACCCGCTGTTGCTCTCTTTGCTTCCTTTGTCTCCCTCTCTGCTGTCGCTGCGGATCCCACCCCGCCGGTAAAGGCAGACAGCTCCGTGCTGCTCTCCGCGATGGACGCGGAACTGCAGCGGGCCATGTCGTCGCTTGGGAAGGGTGGGGCCGACCAGCCTGCGCCGTACTTCCTCTCCTACGCGGTGGCCGATGCGACGACGCTGAATCTTTCGGCGCAGTACGGTTCCATCACCAGTTCGAATGAGAGACATAGCCGTTCCGCGGATGTGCAGGTGCGCATCGGTACGACGCAGCTGGACAACACCCACGGCGATCACCGGCCGTCGGGTGTGACCACGATTCCTCTGCCGCTGACGGACGACCGCGCGGCGATTGAGCGCTCGCTCTGGTTTGCCACGAACCGCGGCTACGGCCGCGCGTTGGACAGCTATCTCAAGGTCAAGACCGACCAACAGGTGCGGGCGAAGGAAGAGGATTCGTCCAACGATTTCTCGGTGGAGAAGGCGGCGACCTCTGGCATCGCTCCGGGATCTTCGTTGTCAGTGGACAAAGCCGCCTGGGAGAAGCGCCTTCGCGAACTGTCGGCGGAGCTGCGGGGCTATCGCGGGATCTTCTACTCTGTCGTCGCCCTCACGGTAAACAATGAGAGCGATTACTTCCTCTCCTCGGAAGGCACGCGGGTTTCCACGCCGTATCACAACGCGCGCCTGGTGATTGTGGCGCGGGCACGTGCCGACGATGGCATGGATCTCTTTCGCGTCGAGACGTTTGAGGCCGATACCGTAGCGCATCTTCCCAAGCAGGCTGAGCTTACGGAAAAGATCGAAGCGATGGCGAAGAACCTTGAGGCGCTCCGCATCGCTCCCGTCACGGAGCCGTACAACGGCCCTGCGATTCTCAGTGGCCGTGCCTCTGCAGTCTTCTTCCACGAAGTTCTGGGGCATCGCCTGGAAGGGCAGCGTCAGCGCGGAGACGAAGAGGGACAGACGTTCACCAAGATGTTGAACAAGCCGATTCTGCCCTCGTTCCTTTCGGTGGCCGATGATCCAACCCTCTCGGACTTCCACGGCACACCCTTGAGCGGACACTACGTCTTCGACGATGAAGGTCAGGCCGCCCGCCGCGTGGACCTGATTACCGATGGAACGCTGAAGACATTCCTCATGTCGCGTCTGCCGATTGCCAGCTTCTCGGAGTCGAATGGCCATGGCCGCGCGCAGAGCGGACGTATGCCGACGGGACGACAGGGCAACCTGATTGTGACCTCGACCAAGACCGTAAGCGACGATGAGTTGCGCAAGATGCTGATCGCCGAAGCCAAGAAGCAGGGCAAGCCGTACGGGCTTTATTTTGAAGACATCTCTTCCGGCTTTGCCGTAACCAGTCGACGCAGCCCGCAGGCGTTCTCCGTCATGCCGTTGGTCGTGTATCGCGTCTATGTGGATGGACGACCGGACGAGCTGGTTCGTGGGGTCTCCATCGTAGGAACGCCGCAGGCCGCGCTGAATCGCATCGTGGCGACGGGCAACCATCAGGACATCTTCAACGGCGAGTGCGGAGCGGAGTCGGGAACGGTCCCAGTAAGTGCTGTCGCTCCCCCCATGCTGGTGACAGAGATTGAAACGCAACGGCTGGCGCAGGGAACAACTCGCCCCCCGATTCTTCCTCCACCGGCTTTCGATGATGACGCGCAGACCAAGAAAGAGGTGCGCTAATGCAGATTCTTTCTCGTAGTTTGATGGTGGCGGCGTTGGGCGTGGGATTGGTTGCGGGTGCGCAGGAGACTGCGCACGATACCGTGCAGAACGACAAGATTCTTGCGGCCATGAAGGCGGAGCTGGACCGCTCTGTGCAGAAGCTTGTACTGCCGGGGATGGAGAAGCCTTACTTCATCGAGTATCGTCTCGAGGACATCGCGCAGTTTGAAGCGTCCGCGAACTTCGGCGCGCTCGTCCGCAGGGACAAGTCGCATCAGAAGGTCCTCCGTGTAAGTCTGCGCATTGGCAACTACAAGCAGGACAGCAACAGCGCACGCGGGGACGGTGTGGTGCAGGTGGCTCCGGAGGACGGCGAACCCACTGCGCTTCGCCAGAGCCTGTGGTTTGCCACCGACGAGGCCTACAAGAACGCCCTGCGAAACTATGCGGCCAAGCAGGCTGCGCTGAAGCGTTTCCAGACACCACCGACGGCGGACGATTTTTCCGCGGTCAAACCCGTGCAGTACGTCGAACCGCTCGTGCACCTGTCTCTCAATGAGGACGAGTGGACGAAGCGGATCACCGTTGCCAGTGGTCTCTATGCCACCGACCCGAAGGTTAAGACGTTTTCTTCGGAGGTCCAGTTCTCTTCCGCAAGCGTGCGCGGCATGGCGGTGAATCGCTACACCGTGAACTCCGAAGGAACGCAGATGCGGAAGGGCTATACGGTCTATGCCGCAAGCGTTTCTATCGCCGGGCAGGCACCGGACGGCATGCGCCTCTCGCGCGACAACGGAACGACGGCGGCGGTGCCTTCTGAACTGGAATCGGATGCAGCGTTTCACGCGCGTGTGATTACGGACATCGAAAGCCTGCACGCCCTGCGCAACGCCCCTGTGGTGGGCGAGGATTATCACGGGCCGGTGTTGTTCTCCGGCGATGCCGTTGCCGACATCATGAACCGTCTCTTCGTGCCAAACGTGGAAGCCGACAAACCTGATCCGGGAACGACGGCGCGCACGCAGGGAGCGTATACGTCGAGCTATCACGCGCGCGTGCTGCCGGAGTTTCTTTCGGCGACGGATGATCCCCTCATGAAGACCTTCGCAGGAAAGCACCTTCTGGGCACGTATGCGGTGGATGACGAGGGCGTGCCAGCGGAGAAGGTGGACGTTGCGGTGGACGGTATCCTGCAGCATTACCTGATCAGCCGTGCTCCGGTGAAGGACATTGCATCGTCGGATGGTCATGGCCGGTCGGCCCTTGTGCAGCCCGCGCAGTCACGGTCGGGCGTCATGCTGATCCAGAGCACGAAGCCTGTGAACTCTGCAGAGCTCGAGCGCCGTTTGGTCGCCATGGCGAAGGACCAGGCGCGGGACTTTGTGTATGCCACGGAGACGCTCGGAGGCGAGCTGGTTCCGAGGATGCTCTACCGTGTGTACCCGGATGGACATCGAGAACTGGTGCGAGGCGCGGTCTTCGATGAACTCGATCTCCGCAGCCTGCGGTCCGATGTGATTGCTGCAGGAGACGATCCGTACGTGTCGATGACGATCACGCCGATTCCACAGACGACGATTGCGCCTTCGCTTTTGTTTGGAGACATTGGCGTGAAGCGGGCAACGCAGGAGCAGGAGAAGGTGCCTTACTACCCGCCTCCGGCAGAGTAATCTTCGTGCCCCATTCTTTCGCGGCTGCATCGTGAAAGGGTGGGGTCGCGCAGAGCGCACAAACCTGATTCCTTAGGGAACCCGGGATCGGGTGCCCCATACATCGCGTTCTTTGCGATGTATGGGTTATGCGCAAGCGCATCGTTCGCTCGAAGAGCGACCCCACGAAACTTGAAAAACAGATTCCTTCGCTATGCTACGGAATGACAAAGAGGTGAAGGAGAAAGTCGTGGCACGCTTACCCACCCTTTCGCGATAAGAAAGAATGGGGCACGAAATTAGATCCCTTCGCTCCGCTACGGGATGACAAAAGAAAAAGGGCTGGCCAGAAAAGTTCCTCTGGCCAGCCCTTCCTGTTGGTGAAGCTTACTTCTTAGGAGCAGCAGGAGGAGCAGGGGTGTCCTTCATGTTCTCCGGGGTGCTGATGGTGGGAGGTGTTGCAGCTTTGAGGCTCGTCTGGAACTCCTTCGTGGTCTCGCCGAGCTTCGGCTGAAGGTCTTTGAGGACGCCCTGGAAGAGCGCGTTGGTCTGTTCGCCGACGGCCTGGGTTTTGTCTACGAAGACCTTGCCTGCGGGCGAGCCGTAGAAGGCTATGATGCTGTCGAGCTCAGAGTCCGTGAAGTTCGAGGCATAGACGTCGGCCAAGGGCTGGCGGAGCTTCGCGTAATCCAGAGCGGAGGTCGTCATGGCGTCGATCTTGGCGGTGTAGTCGGTCGCGAGCTTCTGCTGTTCCGGCGTCTTGCCAGCCTGGGCTGCCTGCTCCTGGGCGAGGGAATGAATGCGGCGGCCCGTATTGGTGAGCATGGTCTGGAGGCCGCTGTCGAGTTTCAGCAGGACGAGGAGCTGTTCCGCCTTCGCGCGCTTCGCAGGTGTGATGGGTGCGGCCGCAGGAGCAGGAGCGGCAACGACTGGCTTGGCTGCGGAGGGAGCGGTCTGAGCCTCAACAGTCGCGCAGGCGGCTGTGAGAACAAGTGCCAGAGGAAGAAAACGACGCATGTGGGTGGAGACTCCGAGGGTAATTTGCATGTCTTGGTAAGTGTAGAGCGGTTGTGGCGTTCCTGTTTGGACGGGCAGCCGAGAAGATTGTTGTTTCTGGCTAACTTTTGCTTTCAAGGGTTCGATCTGGGAAAAATCAGGAAATCTAAAATCAGTCGATCTCCGGCAGAATGTGCAGCTTACGGCGAGTGGCGCGGAAGATGAGGTGGACGATCAGACCGATGGCTCCGCCGAGGATCGTGGCTTCAATCCGATGAGCGAGGACGACTTTCTCCGGCAGGCGGACAATCGCCAGGATAAAGCAGACATAACCGGTGATGCAGACGACAAACGCTCCATAGTTGACCCGGAGGAGACAGTACCCGGCAAAGAGGAAGAGCAGGACGAGGAGCGCCAGCGTCTCTCCTGTGGGCCGAACGAAGACAATCAGGACGGTGCAGAGACCCGCTCCCAGCAGCGTTCCCACGAAGCGGTGGACCGTTCGGAGGGTGGTGAGGGCGAACTCCGGTTTAGGCAGAAGAATCGCCGTCATCGCCACCCAGTAGGCGTTGCCGAAGTTACGCGTGCGGTAGACAGCGACCGCAATCGCCATGGTAACGGCCATCCGCAGGGCGAACTGAAAGTGAATCGACTTCGGCGCGAAATGGGAGAGGAAATACTCCCAGCGCAGCGTGGCGGGGTCGAAGTTCGGATCGGTGAGAGTGGAGGTTGCACGGGGCACGAACCTCCAGAAGATGAGGATGGCAAGCATCTCCAGAACGCCACCGCAGAACACGCCCGCACCGCGCAGGAGTGCCTGGTGAAGCGTATCCGTAGGACTTCCGGCAGACGCTGGAGCGGCGGACGAGATGATAAGAAAGACGCAGCACTCCATGCCGACCCAGGCAGCCGCCGGGCCAAGTGAGTTCGCCATGCCGTACAAGAAAGCCCAGAGGATGGCGATGGCGGCGAGGAGCAGCGTGTGGTCGCGCGCGGCTGCGCCCACCATGGCCGAAATCGTGATGCCGACGGCTGCTGCGAGCATCGGACCCCAGCGACGGAAGAGTGGCTGCTGGAACGAGCCGAAGCCGACACACATGGCTCCGCTGGAGAGCAGAACGCCAGTGCCGGGATAGCCGAGACGGATTGCAACGAAGAGCGGAATGCCGATGGCAGGCATACAGAGAAGCGCGTGCAAGGGCTCGCACTGCGTCCAGTCGAAACGGAAGACCTTCTGTCTTATGGAATCTGCCACTAGGGGTACGATGCCGGAACGGACGCAGGCATTACTTCCCGCGTTTTCGTGAACGCTTCATGCAGTAAAAAGATACGTCCGCAATCGGGACTGACAGGAGTTCCAGAATGGATCTCAAGAGAAGAAACGCTCTCTGCATCCTGTTTCGGCGATGAAATAATCGCTGTGCTTCCGGACGATGCGGTAACGCTGGAGGGGCTCACTAAAGGACGACTTTCGCCCCGACAAAGCGGAACACCCCAGCATAGCGCTGGGGTGCTCAGTCAGATCCGGAGGTAGCTATGGCCAATTGGTTCAAGGTCAAAGCTACGGGTTCAGTGGAAGTGCCAGGACTAGTGATCCTCGCACTCTTCGCCGTGCTTGTAGCAGTTGCAGTAGCGACAATTCGATTGTTGTGACTGTAAGGCTATAAAACCGACCTCGGATGGTTTCCCGCCCATCCGGGGTCTTCTTGTCTTATGAGATGCGTTTTGAGAATGGATGTCAACCAATTCTCTTCAGGATTTTTCGTCATGCAAAAAGAGCCGAAGCGATGATCGCCCCGGCCCTTTTTGTTGTTGCGTCTGAGCTTACGCGCCTTGCGTAATGACCTTGGGAACGTCGATCCCCAGGGCTGTGGCGAGGTCGTGCTGGTGCTCCTGTTCTTGCACGAGGATCTTGCGGATCTGCTCTGCGAGGGCGAAGTGGCCCAGGGCCTCGGCCTGCTTGACGCGCTGGCGGTAGGCGGCGATGGTTTCGGTCTCGTTGTCGAGGTCGAAGCGAAGCATCTCTTCCGGCTTGTCGGAGAGTTTGACTTCTTTCGGGGTAGCCGTGGGCATGCCGCCGAGATAGTCCACCTGGTCCGCAATGATCAGTGCGTGCTGCAGCTCTTCCAGTGCATGCTTCTTCAGTTCCGCGGCAATGTTCATGTACTGTGCGCCCTTGAGCACGGTCGAGTACACGGTGTAGGCGATTACGGCCTGGTACTCGCGGGAGAGATCTTCATTGAGCGCGTCGATCAGGTCCTTGAGCGCTTTGTCGTCGTTCTTTTCGTCTGCCATCATTTCTCCTCAATGTTGCTGTGTGGTTGGATGTCGCCAAGCGCGGAAGTGTCGCGTCCGGGGTTTAGTTTACGTTTTGCATCCAGAGAAGCGGCTGCCGGATGGGAAAATTGCGAATGATCTCCGGGTTTTTGGGGTCGGGATCGAGGGACTTCCAGAGATCCAGATACTCCGGTTTGGCGCAGGCAAGGCCGCAGAAGAGCAGGCCGGGCGAGCGGACGGGCCAGAAGTCGAAGTGCTGGACGTCCTTCGCATAAGTCCAGGTGGATTTGTCTTTGAGGAACGGATACAGAAACTCGGCGGCGCGGCACATGCCCCGGCCGTCGGGCGTCTGCCAGCGTTCTTCGGCTTCGCGGCCCAGCGACCAGCAGAGGCCAGCCATCACGTCGAAGTTGAAGATGGAGTAGCCATACGGCTTAGTGCGGGCGAGTTCGCGGGGATAGCTGCCGTTGCCCGCCATCTGTTGCAGCAGGAGAGTGCGGTAGCGGACGCGGAGTTCGTCGCGCGTGTTCTCGTCTCCGATCAGGCGAGCGAACTCGGAGGCCTGAAGCGCCCACGCTACGGAGTGGTTATTGGCTGCGTCGCGCTCGCGCATGCCCTTTTCGCTGGTCTTCATCCAATCGAGGTAGGTGGTGAACCATGTTTTGATCGCGGCGGAGTCCGTGGCTGTGAGGGCGCGATTCTGCAGGAGCGTTGCGGCACGGGCGACTTCGACGAGATGCAGCGTGTCGATGATGCCGTAAGAGCGGCCCGTAACGCCCTGGCGGACCCCCTGCCCGAACTCCAGGTTCGGAGTCATGCGGGTTTCGGGCGTAACGAACCAGGCGCGAAGGTGAGCGAGGGCGTGGTCGGCGTAGATCTTCTTTCCCGTAAGCAGCCACGCCGCAGTCAGTTGCGGTACGGCCATGGAGAGCGCGAGCATGGCTTTGCGGTGGCCGGTGAAGTTGTCGGGGTTGGATTGGCCATCGCGTTCTTTGTATGGGCCCGCCGGGTTCTTCGGATCGGGCCAGAAGTAGTCGGATTCGGAGAAGAAGTCATGCGGTCCACCGGGGGAGCGGCTGGAAGGGAAGGCGGTGATGGTCGCAGGTTGGAGCTTGAGCGCCTCGAAGGCGCGTTGCAGGATGCGCTTCCGGTCCTGGCGGGCGACGAGGGCATAGCCACTGGTTTCAGGCGGGCTCTTCTGGGCGTACGCAAGACTGGCGCAGGTCGCGGCGCTGCCGGCGAGAAAGGTGCGCCGATTGATCTTCTCCATCTTCGGATCTCCACTCGCAACTTTAGCGGACAGGACGCGTTACGTCTTGTGACGTGGCAACACTGTCCTCTGCTGCCAGCATCTTAAGTGCAGTCGGAGATGCCACCATGATGATCCTGCGTCGTTGCCTTCCCGTGCTTTTGTTTCCCTTTGCTCTGCCTTCCCACGCCCAGACTTCCGCGGTCGACATGATTCGTGCGATGTCGGATACGGAACTCAAAGCAAGTGCCGCGGACCACAGTCTGTGGAAGTATCGTGACCGCAACCGGCAGCATGGCGTAGAGACGGTTGCTCTGGTTGTAGATACGAAATCGGGTTCAGTGAAGAAGGTCCTGACGCGGGGTGGTCGACCTCTCACTGCGGAAGAGGAAGCCGCGGAAGATAAGAAGATCCACGAGTTTGTCACAGACTCCGGGAAGCAGCGCAAGCAGAAGAAGGATGCGGAGCAGGATGACGCGCGTGCGCGCAGCATGCTGGAGCTGTTGCCGAAGGCGTTTCTGTGGACGGTCAAGGCCCACAGCGGTGAAGAGGTAACGCTGCACTTCGAACCCGATCAGAACTTTGATCCACCGTCGCGAATCGCGTGTCCTTGCAGCAATGGCGGGCGACGTTGTGATTCACAAGGCCGACCACCGCCTGGAGAGTATCCGCGGAGCTCTGAAAGAGCAAGTGAACTTCGGCTTCGGTCTATTGGGTAAGCTAGAGAAGGGTGGCACGTTCAACGTGATTCGCCACGAGGTACAGCCCGGCGTGTGGGAGACGACGGAAACTCACGTGCACATGCAGGGGCATGCGTTGCTCTTCAAAAGCATCAGCGAGCAGGAGGACGACGTGCAGACGGACTTTGCTTCTGTGCCGCCGTCGACCAGTCTTGCGGATGCCGCCGCGATGCTGCAGAAGAAGGACGAACAAGTGGCACGCTTAGGCAGATAGCCTCTGTCGAAGAGCTAGTCGCCTTGCCAGCCCTCCGGACGCCATGCGCCGGACATCGTAAACGCTGCATGCACCAGCGCGATGTGCGTGAGCGCCTGAGGAAAGTTGCCCAGCATGCGGCAGGCGATGGGATCGTATTCTTCGCTCATGAGACCGACATCGTTGCGCAGTTTCAGCAAGCGTTCGAAGAGAGCGCTTGCTTCGTCGCGGCGACCAATGAGCCATAGGTTTGTAACCAGCCAGAAGCTGCAGGCAAGAAAGACTCCTTCTCCCGGAGGCAGGCCATCGGGGGAGGTGGCCGTGTTGTAGCGGAGAACGAAGCCATCATTCACCAGGTATTTCTGGATTGCGTCAATGGTGCCGAGGATGCGCGGATCGTCGGGCGGAAGGAAGCCAACGAGAAGGATGCGAAGGCACGAAGCATCGAGCTCTTTCGAACCATAGGCCTGCACAAAGCTGTTCAGTTCCTTGTCGAAACCTTTTTCGCAGACTTCGGCATGAATCAGATCGCGATTGATGCGCCACCGTTCCACGTCGCCGCCACCATCGTACTGCTCATAGTGTTTGATGGCACGATCGAGCGCGACCCAGGCCATGACCTTGGAGTGGGTAAAGTGCTGCTTCCCATCGCGCGTCTCCCAGATGCCCTCGTCCGGCTCCGTCCAGATATGGCAGAGGTGATCGATCAGGTTGGCCTGCAATGCTGAAGCGGAGACCTTGATGTCGGGCTCTGCCTCGGGAATCTTGGAGAGGGCCGCGGCAACCTCTCCGTAGACATCGAGCTGGAACTGATTGGCCGCACCGTTCCCCATGTTTACGGGGCGCGAGTTTTCATAACCGGGAAGCCAGTCCGCATCCCATTCCACGAGTTGGCGTTCGCCGGAGATACCGTAGATGGATTGAATCTGTTCGGGCGCACCGGCGATGGCGCGGAGAAGCCAACGCCGCCATGCCGCAGCTTCTTCGCTGTACCCGGCCTGGAGAAGTACAAGCAGTGTGAACGAGGTATCGCGCAGCCAGCAGTAGCGATAATCCCAGTTGCGTACGCCGCCGATCTGTTCCGGAAGGGACGTCGTGACCGCCGCGACGATGCCACCCGAAGGCCGATAGGTCATCGCCTTGAGCGTCAGTACGGAGCGATACACAGCCTCTTCGTACGGGCCGACGTAGGTATTTTGCTGGGTCCATTGTGTCCAGAAGTCCCGCGTCTCCTGCAAGGCTGCTTCAGGGTCGATCGCAGCGGGAAGCGCGACGCGAGCTTCCCCGTTTTCGTCCTTCTCGCGCCCCATGGACGAGCCATACGTGAGCGCAAAGCTTAGGGATTCTCCCTCGCCTATCGTGAAGTCGCTCACGGTAGACATTCCCTCGCCTTCGAGCGGTGCGGTTGTGCGTAGAACTACCATATCGGGACCGGCAATGGCGCGAAGTCCGCCCTCGATACGGGTGACCCACGGAATGGTCCGGCCATAGTCGAAACGGATGGCGAGGTCCATATGCATCGCGACGCGGCCGCTCAGGCCGCGCACGATGCGAACGACGTCGGAGTTCTTCCCGCGCGGAGGCATAAAATCCGTCACGCAGACTTTGCCTTCCGAAGTTTCAAAGGTGGTCTCGACGACCATGGTGCGCGGCGCGTACTGGCGCGTGATCTTGCAGCCTGCGCTAGCCGGAGCGATCTTCCAAAAGCCGTGATCGGCGGTGCCGAGAAGCGCGGCGAAACAGGCGCCGGAGGAGAACGTGGGCCAGCAGAGCCAATCGATGGAGCCACTGCGAGAGACGAGTGCGGCGGTCTCGCAATCGCCGATCAGGGCATAGTCTTCAATCCGACCCGCGTGAAGCGGCCCCTGGGTCTTCGTCTGCTCTGGCACGGAATTCCTTTCCAGCTAAGAAACCCTTAGAGGGTCTTAGCAGACCCTTGAGCAGATGCGAAACCGGTCTGTGAAGTTGCGGGAAGCGTGCAGGGATTGATTCGGCCAACAATTTCAGGTCATAGCATGACCACATGGCAACGCCAGGGAGACGTGTGGCATGGATTCGGACCTGTATTCAGCAGGGCTGGGACCGACGCCCTGATATCATCCGCATCGATCCCGCACCGAGTGCTTTATCCATTCGTTCTGTATGACTAGGGGACGTAGGGCAAAATCTGCGCAATGGCGTACCCGCGTAGATTGCGGCCATCCAGTGCGATATTGCTCGGCTTATAGTCACTATCCTGGTGCAAGCGCTCCTGGACGGTGTTCGACATGGCTGCGACTGCGGGAACGTCCCTATGCTCGGGTAGACCCCATGGCACAAGCTTCCATTCTTCATGTGCCATCCCAGTCACGTCCGTCGCCGGGGGATGCAGGTCCTGCGCTTCCGCTTCTCGAGAGAGGATCAAACCGTGCTTCTTCGCCTTTTGCAGCATCCAGCTCAAGGTGATGTCAGAGAGCTGTGACTCCGGATAGCTTCCCCCGACATCGCAGTGCACGCCTGGAAACCATACCTGCTCGACCTGAGCGTTATTGGCGAGCGCTGAGCCATCTGGTTTGGTCCAAAGAGTCGGTTTGAACTGGGCACGCCGTTCGTCGATGCAAACGGCGTGGTATCCATGCTCCACGCTGGGATGAAGACTCGTATCGAGAAAACCGTATTTCTTCTGATTCAACATGTTGAAGAAGATCCCCGGAATCCCAAGGGAGCCGACGGTATCCCAGACTCCTACCATTTCAATGGAGACGTCCTTCAGGCCATAAGTTGAGATCAATCCATCCTTCAGCGTCTTCTTGCGATCGGCATCGGGCTCTCGATAGGCTGCAAAAATCTTCTTGACGGTTTCGTTATCCAGATTGACGGAAGGCACTCCAAATCCGGCGATCATGCCCGCTACGCTGCGCGCCGTGAACGCTCCTCTGCTGAAACCGAAGAGGAAGATTTTATCCCCTGGGTCGTAGACGTCGGAGAGAAAGGAATAGCAATCCTGCACCTTCTGAAAAAGGCCCTCGCCCATGGTAAGTGCGGTCAAATGGTCCAGTGGGGTGCCATCCGTGCCGACTCCACTGTCGTAATACTTCAACTGCGACGCGCTGTTGACCAGCGCCATATAGAGCTTGCGGACATTCGTGTCGGCAAGGGTTGCAGTTGGACCGTGCGGAGTGTTCCACGTACCGTCCGCGCACAGGATGATGTTTTTCGCCATTTCAGTCTCCCTTGGAAGCCTCGGATGAAGATGAGGCTGTTCTTCTATTGCTTTGGACGCTCGATGCCACTCCAGGCCAGAGGAGACACAGCAATTTAAAAGTCACTTTGTATTAGGACGGCCTCTGTCCTGCTGAGTTAGATAAACCAGCTTCGCAAAATCTGCTCATGGGGAAAATAAAAGTACTTATTGACAAGAAAAATTATTCTCTATATTTTACTTTCAGGTTAATTAACTCATAGGTAAATAACATGCAGGATCATCTCAGCACGACCTTCGCAGCGCTGGCCGATCCAACGCGAAGGGCCATCTTGGCCAGGCTCTCACTTGGTGAGACTTTTGTGACAGATCTTGCCGAACCGTTCGACATGAGCATGCCCGCGATCACCAAGCACCTGAAGGTGCTCGAAAAGGCCGGGCTGATTAGCAGGAGCCGCGATGCCCAGTGGCGCCCATGCAAACTTGAGGGCGCTCCCCTGAAAGAGGTGGCCCAATGGGTCGAAGAGTATCGACGCTTCTGGGCTGAAAGCTTCGATCGACTGGATGCATACCTTGCGAAGGTGCAGGCAGAAGAGAAAAAAAGCAAAAAGAGAAACCCACGGAAACATTAAACAAACAGGAGAGATGGATGATGGAAACAGAGACGCAAATCGTAGCCTCGCGAGTATTGCATGCACCTCGCGAGCTCGTCTTCAGCATGTTCACGGATACGGAGCAAATCTCCAACTGGTGGGGGCCGCGAGGCTTTACCACGAAGACCGAGCAGATGGATGTTCGCCCCGGCGGCCTTTGGATTCACACAATGTTCGGCGCGGATGGCACGGCCTATCCCAACGAAGTTCGTTTCGTGGAGGTCGATGCGCCCAACAGGATCGTCTACGACCACGTTTCTGATCCTCTCTTCCGGGCGACTATCACCTTTGCAGACATGGAAGAAGGCAAGACCGAAATCCGCTTCGAGATGCAGTTTGCCACCAAGGCCCTCCGCGATGGCGTAGCCAAATCACGCGGTGCGGTCGAGGGTCTCTCCGAGACGCTGGCCCGCTTCGAAGAAGTCGTCGGTACGTTGGGGAGCGAAGAGCTCGTCATCACCCGCACCTTCGATGCGCCGCGCGAACTCGTTTACAAAGCCTGGACTGAACCTAGTCGCCTGGTAAAGTGGTTCGGTCCCGTAGGTGCCAAATTGTCGATCAAAAAGGCCGACATGCGTTCAGGGGGCGAGATGGTCTACGGCATGCAAGCGCCGGACGGCAGTAGGATGTGGGGCCGATGGACCTTCCGTCAACTGACACCGCCGGAACGAATCGTCCTTGTGTTCTCCTTCGTCGACGAGCAGGAGAATGCTATACCGCATCCTTTCGTTCCTAACCTCTCTGTGGAGATGCTGTCAACGACCACCTTTGAGGAGAAAAATGGCCAGACCCTGATGACACTCCGTTCCCGTGCTTTGCACGCCACCGAGGAGGGAAAGATGGCTTTCCACAAGCTCTTTGCAGGCATGGAGAAGGGCTGGGGAGGCACACTCGATCAGCTCGACGCCTATCTCAAAGAGGTTTGAAGAGCGGTGCGCGTGGCGATGAGGCTTGCCTTCGTCGCCACGTTTTTCATCAGCGATTCGAGCCGATGAGAAGACTGTCTGGCAAAAGGCTGCATCGTACTAGCGACTGGCAAAAGGCCCATTGAGCTTTGCGCCGCGGAAATCTCCAAGGGGGAAGCTTGGAAATCGCAATTCTGTTGGTAGAAGACAGTCCCGGAGACGTCCGTTTGACGCAAGAGGCGTTCCGCGAGGCAAATATGGACGTCCGCCTCCATGTCGCCGTGGACGGTGTTGCGGCCATGGCCTTCTTGAGACGCGAAGGCGACTATCACCATGCTCCCCGCCCGGACATGATCCTCCTTGATCTCAATCTTCCCAAAATGGATGGGCGAGAGGTTCTTGCTGCGATCAAGGCGGATGCCAGTCTGAAGATGATTCCCACAGTCATCCTCACGACCTCGGACGCGGAAGCGGATATCTTCCGGAGCTATGAGCTCCAGGCAAACTGCTACCTGAGCAAGCCTGTGGAGTTGGAAGCGTTCGAGAGCCTGGTAAGTCGTATCAACGAATTCTGGTTGACGACGGTCAAGCTTCCTCAACGCCAGAAGGCTGTCGGGTCGGATCTTCCCGCAATCGCTGGATAGATATCCTGGTTGGCCTCTGTCCTCAAAACGCAGCCGGAAACGCTTCTGCCTGGGCGCAGTTCAGCCCAGGCAGTTGTACTTTTTGGCGCTGCACGCTCGTCAGGGACTAGGCTCGCCCGGCGAACTCGCGTGTCTCCGTGGTGATCTTGATCTTTTCGCCTTCTTTGATAAAGATCGGGACGCGTACGACTGCGCCGGTTTCGAGCGTGGCGGCTTTGGTGACGCCGCCGCTGGCGGTGTCTCCACGGACGCCGGGTTCTGTGTAGGTCACGGCCAGTTCGACTTGCATCGGCAACTGAAGGCTGATGGGGTTGCCGTTGAATTTATTGATCTGAAGGATGATTCCTTCCACCATCATCTCCAGTGCGTCGCCAACCTTGTCTTCGCCGAGCACGAGGGTCTCGAAGTTTTCCTGGTCCAGGAAGTAGGAACCGTCGCTATCGCTGTAGAGATAGGAGGCATCCACTGTTTCCATATCCGGCTCTTTGAACTTGTCGCTGGCTTTGAAGGTCTTGTCGAAGACCGAGTTGTTCAGCAGGTTGCGCATCTTGAGACGCACCAGCGTCTGTCCGCCACGCGCAGTGGGCGTGGAGATCTCTACATCCAGGCAGGAGTACGGTATGTTTTCCAGTTCGACGAACATTTTGCGTTTTACGTCGATGGCGTCGATCAGTGCGGCCATGGTTCCCTCAGAAAAAGTTTGGAGATTGTCTTTCATCCGGTCTGCGAAGACGGAATGGCGGAGGCAGGCGGGTTCGCACCACGTTCCTGAGCTGAATGAAGGATACCGCGAATTGAAAAAGCGAGGAGCGCGACAGTGTTTGCTGTCGCGTCCCCGCTCTTGTGACCGGGCAGCCGAAACTCTACTGGGCGGCGTCCACGGAGACGGTGATCGGTGTGGTCAAACTCAGATCACCCTTCAACTCCAATTCTTCGGAAGATCGCCCTACTTCGACGGTGTAGCTGCCCGCATTGGCCTTCCAGGCTTTGGCGGCGACATCGTAGTAGGTGAGGGCCCGCGCGTTCAGCGGAAGAACGATGTGCTGCGTCTCGCCCGCGTTAAGCAGGACCCGCTTGAACCCTTTCAGTTCCTTCACCGGGCGAGGCACGGGCGCGCTCTTTTCACCGACGTAGAGTTGGGCCACGTCCGCGCCACTGCGGGAACCGATGTTGGTCACGTCGAAGGAAACCTGGTACAGAGTTCCAGCTTCTGTTGCCGGCTCGATCTTCAGATGCTCGTACCGGAAGCTCGTATACGAGAGGCCATAGCCGAAGGGGAAGAGGGGCTTCGTATGTTTGTGCTCGTAGCCGCGATAGCCTACAAAGATACCGTCCGTATAGTGAACGTCCAGCGTCTTCGGTGCGGGATAGTAGCTCTCCACGCTGGGATTGTCTTGGATCCTGCGCTCCCAGCTGAAGGGTAGCCGTCCGGAAGGATTGATCTCGCCAAAGAGCGCCTGGTTGAAAGCCGTTCCGCCTTCCTGTCCTGAGTACCAGACCTGAAAGACAGCCGGG
This sequence comes from Terriglobus saanensis SP1PR4, assembly GCF_000179915.2. NCBI lineage: Bacteria > Pseudomonadati > Acidobacteriota > Terriglobia > Terriglobales > Acidobacteriaceae > Terriglobus > Terriglobus saanensis. Next base: position 392,334 of record NC_014963.1, read on the forward strand.
ACCTTTTCGAGCCAACCCGCCGTGGCGACGCTGCCGCCTGCGGAGAGGACGACGACGGTCTTCGGATTCGCCGCCGCGATCTGCCGGATTAGCTCTTCCTGTCCTGGCGGCAGCGCAAAGCCGCGATCTGCGCCTTCCGTCTCCGTGTCCGCGTCGAAGCCAACGGCGACCACGGCCACATCGGCATTCTTCGCAAGCTCCAACGCCATGGGATCGACCAGCTCCTTCTCTTTAGCGATGGCAACGCGCAGGAAGGGTTCCTGAAACGCCTCTCCTTCACCCTGATCGATGACAACCTTATGCGCGTCTCCGGTCAGGTGAATACGGATCTGGTTCATCACGGCCTTGGGCAGCACCATCGAATCGATCTCCACCTTGCCGTCGACGCTCAGGCGAAACTTCCCCGTGGCCTCCACGAAGAGGAGATACTCGCCCGCGCTCTTCGGCTTGTAGTAACCGGTCCAGCGATGCGATTCCTTTTTCGTGGAGGTCGAACCCAGCTTGACGATGAAGTCCGCCTGGGTCATCAGACCCATATCTTCGATGTCCTCCGGCGTTCCAAAGCCGGGATGGCCGATCTCGGCTGCGGATTCCACGTGCGACCCGGTGGAAGGTCCCGTACAGTCGTCGCTGGCAAAGCTTTCGACCAACAGACCAGGTTTCTTCTCGGCAGCATCCTGAAAGAAGTGTGTTCGTGTGGACACCTGGTGGAGCGTGGGAATCCCGCGCGCATAGGTGACCTGCTTTTGCAGGTTGTTGTCGCTAATGCCGGTGAGAATACTTGTGGTCTTGAACGTTGGCACTTCGCCGCTGCCGCCCGCCGTCGGGCTGCCCGGAAAGGCATTCGTTCCAAAGACTGCGATCTTCTGCACCTTCGTCTTATCCAGCGGAAGGAGAGCACCCTCGTTCTTCAGCAACACCATGCCCTCCTGTGCTCCCTTCAGAGCTGCTTCGCGGCCCTGCTGGTTGTAGCGAGGAATGGTGGCGTCTCTCTGCTCGCGCTCCAGCCAGTGAAAGCGCGTCGCCAGCCGCAGCATCCGGCGGATTTTGTCGTCGATGGTGGCCTGCGAGATGGTGCCAGCCTTGATGGCGGGGAGCAACGTCGCCCGGTTCATATAGGTGCCGAAGGGCATCTCCAGATCCAGCCCCGCGTTTGCGTCGGCGATGCCGTCGTGCGCCGCGGTCCAGTCGGACATCAGGACGCCGTCAAACCCCCACTGCTGCTTCAGCACGTCGATATTCAGATAGCGATTCGCCGTCATGTACGTGCCGTTGGTCAGGTTGTAGGAGTCCATGACGGAGCCTACGTGTCCTTCCTTCACCGCCGTCTCAAAGATGGGGAGATAGATCTCGCGCATCGTGCGCTCGTCGATGATCGAGTTCGTGGTGAAGCGCGCGTACTCGGAGTTGTTGCCCATGAAGTGCTTGATGGTGGCGACGACGTCCTGGCTCTGCACGCCACGGATGTAGCCGACGGCGATCTTGCCTCCGAGATACGGGTCTTCACCGAAATACTCGAAGTTGCGTCCGTTCATCGGCGCGCGATAGATATTTACTCCAGGACCCAGAAGAAAGTGTGCGCCCCGCGACCGCGCGTCGCGCCCCAGCTGCACACCGACTTCCTGCGCCAGATCGGGGTCCCATGTGGCGGCCAGGCCGATCCCTGCAGCGTATGCGGTAGAAGGTGGGGGGATGTGCGCTCCCACGGGACCGTCGCTCATCCAGAAGCTGGGAATGTGAAGACGCGGAACGCCATGCGAGCTGAAGAGGGTCTCGCCCGAAAGCATGTCTACCTTTTCTTCCAGCGTCATCTGCTGGATCAAGGAGTCGATTCGGGAGTTGGCTGAGGTGTCCGGCATCGCGTCCACCTGGGAAAACGCGGGCGCGGCGAGCAACAGAAAAGCGAGAAGGATCGAAAAGCGAGTGCGAGATCGGGACGTCTCGTCCCTGGGTGGCATCATCATGTGGTTCATAGGCCTCTCTGAGGGGCGAAGCTCCGGACGTAAATTCAGCACTGAGCGGGGACGGTTTCGACCTCGGACGAAAACACTACGAACTTCTACGACATTCGGGCAAGGGACTTACCGTAAAGAAAGATTTATTCCGCCGCTTCCAACTAAATTCGGCGATTGCAAGCCATCTTTTACGGACGTAGAATACGGCCTCTCTTGCGGTTAGGGGAGTGGGCGTGCTGAAGATTACTCAGAGACGTTTTCCGTGAATCGATCAGAGCAGGATGGGAATGAGTATGGCGTCAAACGCGTTGCAAGAGATGTGGATGTACTCCGGGACTGATGCAGGTTCTAACCGTGCAGATGAGATCAGCCGGTCGGCGGTGCTTGAGCAGTTGGAGAAGATTGTTGCCAACTCGCACTTCTGCCATAGCAAGCGGTACCCCTCGTTTCTTCGCTTCGTTGTGGAAGAGACGCTGGCGGGCCATACCGATGTCCTGAAGGAACGCAACCTCGGGACGGAGGTCTTTGGACGACAGAGTGATTACGATACCAACGCGGACCCGATCGTCCGCGTCACCGCCGGAGAGATCCGCAAGCGGCTCGCCCAGTACTACCACGAGCCCGGACACGAACATGAGCTCAGGATCGAGCTTCCGCTGGGGTCCTACGTCCCCCATTTCGCTCCTCCGGCTCATCGTCGTCAGGCAGCGGATGCGTCCGTCGCGCTGGAGGCTGCTTCGGCTCCGCTCCCCCTGGAGCAGGACGCGTCCGTCGTGCCGTCGGCCCCGAGCTCGCCCGTAGTGCTTTTTCCTGCGGCAGAGATACCGGCCAGCACTCCATGGCGCCGCTGGCCTCTTCTGATCGCGTTCAGCGCGGTCGGCCTCTGCGTCCTGGCTATCGGCCTTTATCTGTCTTTCTTCTCCCGCGCAAGCTTCCACGATGCAGGAACGAAGTTCTTCTGGCAGCCGATTGTGTCCTCCAGCAATCCCGCGCTTGTGATCATCGGCGTGCACTCGATGGACAGCAAAGGACGTACTCTTCCGGTCGATACCGTTGGGAGTTCGGAACAGAAAGAACCTCAGAACATGATGTCGCTCATGAGCCGCTACGAGATGGTCCCCATCAGCGACATCGTCGGTTACAGCAAGATCACGAACCTGTTGACGCGGCACGCGCGGACATACCAGACCGAGGGTTCAGGTGAGGCCACGCTCGACCAGCTGCGCCACGGCCCGGTGATTCTGATCGGTGGTCTGGATAACGTCTGGACGATACGGCTCACCGCTTCGCTGCGCTATCGCTTCTTCGCAAAGACGGAGCTGCTCAACGGAATCGAAGACTCAAAAGATCCGTCTAAACTATGGATGTTCGATAACGCTCTTCCCGCCCACGGAAACGCGCGCGACTACGCCATCGTCGCCAGCTACTTCGACACGACCATCGAGCAGCAGGTGGTGATCGCCGCGGGTGTGGGAAGAAGCGGGACGGTCGCCGCGACGGAGTTCATCACCAGCACGGCCAACCTCAACGCCTGGTTGAAGCAGGCAAAACTCTCCCCCGGCCAGAACGTGGAGCTCGTGCTCGCGACCGACCTCCTGGACGGCGAACCTGGACCACCGCACGTCATCGCAAGCTCTACCTGGTGACATTATCCTGACGACCCGATGTTCTACTCAACCTAAGGAGTTTTCGTGATGACATTGAACGATGCAAGACGGATCATTGCTGCGGCTGAAGTAAAGTCGCATGCCATCGGCCAGCCCATGAACATCGCGGTTGCCGATGCGGGTGGAAACCTCGTCAGCCACGTCCGTATGGATGGCGCGTGGATCGGCAGTATCGATATTTCCATCAAGAAGGCCTATACCTCCAGGGCCTTCGATATCGCGACCAAAGACCTTGCCACACACTCCCAGTCAGGCGGCCAGTTCTTCGGCATCAACACATCGAACGATGGACGCATCATGATCTTCGCGGGCGGCATTCCGCTGCGTAAGGATGGCAAAGTGGTAGGCGCCATCGGCGTGAGCGGAGGTTCGGGAGAACAGGACCACGCGGTGGCAGAAGCAGGCGCTGCGGCTTACTAACGGAAAAAGCCTGTACCGGTGATTCCGGTACAGGCTTTTGCTTTTCCGGTTGGTATTTACTCGGAGACGGCCTTCACCAGATCCGTGAGTGCGGCGATGAAGGTAAAGCGCACAATCGCGCTCGGCTTCTGCGCCTCCGCGATGAGGTCAAGCTGCTTCGCCTTCCATCCCGCTGGTGCCTTCTGACCCGTTGCCAGATAGTTCAGAGCATCTTTCCCCGTCTGTGTAAGCTTGACCATCTGCGTCGCGCGCAGGGCCGCATCGTTCAGACGTGGAGAGGCCTTCATCTGGCGCTGCACTTCAGGAACCGTGCTCGACAGTCTGGTCAGCCACGCCTCCATCTGCGCGCGGTCGGTTGCGTCGCCAGTGGGGTTCGCCAAAAACTGCTTCGTCAGCATCTCGAACCAGTGCTTGGTGGGCGGATCGGGACGGACGGCATCCACAAAGCGATCCAGAGAGGTCAGTTGATCGGTGCGCTGCGCCTTGTAACGTTCGCCGAAGCTTACTGGCTCCAGCGCGGAGGCAAAGGTCCGCAGAGCGTCGATCTGCTCCGTGCGCGCGAGCTCACGCAGCCCCGCATCGCCGGATTGCAGGTGCGTGAGGCCGAGGCCTTCGAGTTCGATGGAGACCCTCTCCAAACGCCGGTACATATCGTCCACGTCACGCAGATTTTCTGGAGACCAGAAGCGCTCCGCGACGGCCGCTGTGCGTGGCCAGATGCGCGAATCGATCGTGCGCTCGGAGAGTTGCTCCGCCCACATTGTCACTTCGCCGCCAAGAATCAGCTTGCGCTGCTCCGGTGTCACATCTGCGTCCGAAGGCAAAGGGTCTGCAAGATAGTGAACCGATGCGGGCCTCATGCCGTCGAGATAATACGGCGCGGAGAGCACGCCCTGGTATCCCAGCTTGGCTCCCTTTACGAGAGATGCAGTTCCGCGCCACGACTGCACCACAACATCCTTGGGCAGGCCGGGCGTGAGCACCTCGTCCCATCCCATCATGTGTTTGTGCAGACGCATGACGGTCTTGAGCACGCGTGTGTTGAAGTACGCCTGCAGGGCTTCGTTGTCCTTCAGATCGTGCTTCTTCATGAAGGCGACGATGCGCGGGTTCGTCTTCCAGTCGGGCGCGGGGGATTCATCTCCTCCGATGTGGACGTAGGTGTCCGGGAAGATCTCCGCCATCTCGCCGAGAAACTTGTCGACGAAGGCGTAGGTCTCGTCGCGTGTGGGATCGACGGCGTAGTTGCTGACGCCGAACTCGCGGCGGATGCCATCGGGCACCGTGCCGCTGGACATCTCCGGATACGCGACCAGCCAGGCCGTGCTGTGACCCGGCATCTCGAACTCGGGCACAACGCGGATGCCGCGATCACGTGCATACGCCACAATCTCGCGCGCATCCTGCTGCGTGTAGAAGAGACCGTCTGAACCCTTTTCCGTCAGCTTCGGGTAGATCTTGCTCTCGATGCGAAAGCCCTGGTCTTCCGTAAGGTGCCAATGGAAGACGTTGAGTTTCACAGCAGCCATGCCATCGAGCGTCCGCTTTAGTACCGGGACGGGCTCGAAGTGACGGCCGCAATCGACCATCAGGCCACGCCAGCGGAAGCGGGGTGTGTCGTGAATATGTACTGCAGGAATGGCATAGCCTTCACCGCTAGGCTGCACGAGCTGGATCAAGGTCTCAAGGCCATGCATCGCTCCCACATCGGTTGCCGCATCGATCTCCGCGCCAGTGGAGGTGACCTCCAGCGTGTAGGTCTCATCCTCATTGAGGCTTTGCACGGCTTCGCCAGGGCTTTGCACTTTGACGACGAGCTTCGTTCCCGGAACGACGCCTGCACCTGCGTGCCGCAGACCCGCCGCAAAATCGAGGCGGCGCACTGCCCTCCCGATAGCCCCTTCGAGACGTGCGTCATGGGTGCCGGGCGTCTCGACCGCAAAGGTGGAAGCGAGCGAAAGAGAACCCGTGCCGAAGGAGATCTCGGAGGGCATCGGCATGAGGTTGATCTGGAGCCGTTCCTGCGCAACTCCGGCAACGGTCGACAGGGCCATGGCGCCTGCCAGAACCGAGAGGGATCGAGTGTATTTCATTAAGTGGGTCACCTTCGGCAGAATGTCTTCCTCCCTAATTTATCCTGCCGCCTGATGGATTCACCCGAAGAGGCTGAGCTAGGTATGCTTTCGCTATGAAGATTGTGATCTTTGGTGCGAGCGGAATGGTCGGCGGCGGCCTGTTGCTGGAGGCGCTGAAGGATGCGGACGTGACCGAGGTGATCGTCGTAGGACGGTCGCCTGTTGGTGTAACCCACGCGAAGCTGCTTGAGGTCCTTGTCTCCGATCTGGCAGAGGGCGCGCGCGAAATCTCTGGAATGGACGCGTGTTTCTTTACCGTAGGCGTGACGGCCTCTGGAAAGAACGAGGCGGAATACACCCGGCTGACCTATGACCTGACGCTGAGTGTCGCTGAGGCGCTCGTGGAGCGAAACCCCGCAATGACGTTTGTCTATGTCTCCGGCCAGGGAACAGGCGGCAAGGCCATGTGGGCTCGTGTGAAGCGGCGAACGGAGGATGCTCTGCTGGCGATGCCGTTCCGCGCGGCGTATATGTTTCGTCCCGGCTTCATCGTACCCGTCGGTGTGAAGTCGAAGACCAAGCTCTACCAGAGGATGTACACGGTCATGGGACCAGTACTCCCACTTATCCGGAAGATGTTTCCGAAGTCGGTCGTCAACTCCGATGAACTAGGGCGGGCCATGTTGAAAGTAGCAAAAAGTGGTTTCACAAAAAAAGTATTAGAAACATCCGACATTGCCGGATTAAGGGAATAGCTTCCGTGCCCCATTCTTTCGCGGCTTTATCGCGAAAGGGTGGGGTCGGGATGATCGTGGCTGGACCGTCGATTCGCCTTGGCCAAAAAACCTCGATAACTACTCCAAGGCCACTCCTCCGGTTGATTCACAAGACCACGCTTCACCGGATTGTGATGGATATACGTAAACGTCTTCCATATAGCATTCTCTTCCGAAATATTCTCTTCCGTTCAGCGGCTTTGAAGACATCAGGGGCATTTTTCTTGAGACTACGGGCGAAGCGTTGCTTCAATACTTGAAGTACGAGAGAGTTTGTTTTCACATCAGGTGGTGCCAGGACAAGGTGAAAGTGCTCGGGCATGATGACGTAAGCTTCGAGCGGTGTTTCGTATTTCGTCGTGGTATCGACAAGGATTTCTTGAAACAGATCGCGCAGTCGCGGCGTACCAAGAAGAGGTTGACGCCGAAAGCAGCTTACCGTAACGAAGTGGAGATCGCCAGGGTTATGTCTTCGTTCAAGACCTGTTGGCATACGAAAAAAGATTATCGTGAGTTTTTGAGATTTTGGTTCGCGCTTCGCGCGAATACCCCACCCTTTCGCGATGAAGCCGCGAAAGAATGGGCCCCAGGGTTCTTTTAGCTGCGTACTGCGGTTTTCAGATGCAGATCGCGCATCTGCTGCTCCGTAGGCTCGCTGGGGGCCTGGACCATCAGGTCAATCGCCTTGGCTGTCTTTGGGAACGCGATCACTTCGCGGAGGCTCGAAGCTCCTGCCAGCAGCATTACGATGCGGTCGAGGCCGAGCGCAATACCGCCGTGCGGCGGCGTGCCGTACTCCAGCGCTTCGAGGAAGAAGCCGAAGCGTTCGCGTGCCTCTTCGTCCGTCATGCCAAGCGAGCGGAAGATCTCCGACTGCACGTCTTTGCGATGGATACGGATCGAGCCTGAGCCCAGTTCCAGGCCGTTGAGCACGACGTCGTAGGCAAGCGCGCGGACCGAACCCTTGTCGTTATAGAGAGCGCCGGATTTGATGTCGTCTTCGTGCGGTGAGGTGAAGGGATGGTGCGCCGCGTCCCAGGTCTTCTTCTCCTCGTTGAACTCGTACATGGGGAAGTCGGTAACCCAAAGGAAGCGGTAGTCGTCCGCAGTGCCGGTCTTGTCGAAGAGCTTGTGCTTGTCCGCGAACTTCTTTGCGAGCTCGATGCGGAGCGCGCCGATGCGCTTCGGAATCCACTGGCGATCGAAGTTCCACAGCGCAGGCGTACCGAGCTTCGGCGTGATGACGACCGCAAGATCGTTGGTGGTGAAGCTGTTGCCGTTGAAGGCGATGGTGGTGGCGTTGAGGTGCGAGCCGATCTCTTCCGCGAGCGGAACGAAGGCCTCGCTGGTGCGCAGGCGCGTGATATCGAGCGCGTCCAGACCGGAGTCGCCGAAGAAGGCGCGGATCTCCGAAAGCAGCGACTTGCGCGCCGTGCCGGAGAGTTCTCCAACGTTGGGAATCACAAATCCGAAGACAGGCAGGGCAGGTTCGATGCGCAGGCTCTCGCGCAGCTCCGGCGTGAGAACTTCGGTGAGCTCGGCCATGTGCGGCAGACGCATGTCGGGCTTGTCGATGCCGTATTTCGTGATGGCCTGGTCGTAGGTCATGCGCGGAAAGGGCGTAGGGATCGTCACATTCGCGGCTGCGAAGGCTGCGGTAAGAAAGCGTTCGGCAACACCGAAGACGGTCTCCTGTGTGGGAAAAGAGATTTCCAGATCGATCTGTGTGAACTCAGGTTGGCGGTCGGCGCGGAGATCTTCATCGCGGAAGCAGCGCGCGATCTGGAAGTAACGGTCGAAGCCGCCCACCATGAGGATCTGTTTGAAGATCTGCGGCGACTGCGGCAGAGCATAGAAAGTGCCGGGGTGAACGCGGCTGGGAACCAGGTAGTCCCGCGCGCCTTCGGGCGTGGAGCGCGTCAGCATCGGCGTCTCAATCTCCAGGAAGCCCTCGGACGAGAGTTGCCCGCGGATCGCCTGTGCGACCTTGTGGCGCATCAGGAAGTTCGCCTGCATCTCCGGTCGGCGCAGGTCGAGATAGCGGTACTGGAGACGCAGCTCTTCGTTCACGATGGCGTCTTCCGCAGGCGAGAACGGAGGAGTCTTTGCATCGGAGAGCAGAAGAAGCTCGCTGACGACGACTTCAATATCACCCGTCGGCATGTTCGGGTTTTCAAGGCCGGCAATACGCTGGCGCACCGTACCGATGGCGGCGACGACGAACTCAGGGCGCGCGGCCTCCGCCTTGGCGAGAGCTTCGGTGGATTCGGACTTGTCGACGACGACCTGGGTGATGCCGGAGCGGTCGCGGAGGTCGAGGAAGACGAGGTCGCCGTGGTCGCGGCGGCGATTGACCCAGCCCATAAGGATGACGGATTGGCCGGCGTGAGCGGAACGAAGGTCGCCGCACATATGCGTGCGCTGATGAGTGCCTAAAAAGTCGAGTGTCACAGTCTTTCTATTGTACGAAGTTTGCGGCGCGGGACGGGTGAGCCGAAAAAAGCATTGACGAGAACTCTGATTACAAGCACAATGTAGTTCTAATTGCGGCGCCGTGTTTCTATTGGCTGTATCGGTGCGCAACGGAAAAGTAAGACAGGAGGCAATCGCATGCTGGCAACATCGAAACAAGTGCTTAGAACATTGGCCGTCTTCTTCCTGCTGGGTGTCCTCAGCGCCCGCCCGGCCTTTTCCGCCGACATCGCTAAGGGACAACTGGTAGACCGCGAGATCCAGTCGAAGAACTTTACTCAGAGCAAGATCGGCGTGAGTCCCGTGCGCAGGTTGGCAGTCTATCTCCCCGCGGGCTATGACGGATCGCAGAAGCGGTATCCGGTGATCTACTTTCTCCCTAGCCCCTTCGACAACTTCCGCGCGATCTTTGATTCGATGGGCGCACAGGCAGTGCTGGATCGCGCCATCGCCGACGGCACCATCGGTAAGTTCCTCTTCGTCACAGTGGACATGACAACTCCTCTAGGCAGTTCCTGGTATGTGAACTCTTCCGCAACGGGGAACTGGGAAGACTTCATGGTGCAAGAGCTTGTGCCTTACGTCGATGCCAACTTTCGCACGCTGCCCACGCGCGACTCACGCGGGATCGCCGGACACTTCATGGGAGGCTATGGCGCGATCCGTTTTGGGATGAAATATCCGCAGATCTTTGGTTCTGTTTACGCGCTGCATCCGGTCGGTACGGGGAGCGGCGTAAAGGTGCTGGCGTCTCTGCCGAACTTCGAGCTGATGGAGCAGGCAAAGACGCTGGACGACGTTCGCAAGGATGGATACTCCACGATCTTTACCTCCATCTTTCAAGCGCACATTCCGAATCCCGACAAGCCGCCTTTGTACTTCGACTTCCCCGCACATCGCGTGGCGGGGGAGTTGGTCATCGATGCCAAGGTGATGGATCGCCTGCGGGAGAACTTCTTTCTGGAGTCGCTGATCGGGAAGTACGCCGACAATCTCAAATCGCTGCGTGGGCTCAAGTTCGACTGGGCGCGCAGCGATTCGAACTGGGACCATGTCTACTCAAACCACGCGCTGACGCACAAGCTGAACGAGTACGGCATTGTGCATGAAGCGGAAGAGTACAACGGCACATGGGGAGGCGAGGCGAACTGGAGCGCAGAGGGACGTGTTCGTACAGATCTGCTGCCTTTCTTTCAGGAGCATCTGGTGTTTTGATTACAGATCGGAAGGGCGTAGACCGGTTTGCTTTGCAAGCCTTGCAAGCATCTTCGGACGTGTTGCGAGCTTGGTATAGATCTCCGCCAAAGAAACGGTGCTAATCGCTGCGTCGAAGAGGAGTTCCTGCACGATGTCGCTTCCTGGTTCTTCGTCGAGAAGAGCAAGGACCGCAGAAGTGTCCAGAACGGCGTTACTCACGCGCGGCTTCGGCGCGTCGTTCGGCAATGAGGTCGTCGACAATCGAAGCGCCTTCCTGGCGATACGGACGCATTAGCGCCTGAGCCTGGGCGATGGCCTTTGCTACTTCTTCCCGCGTTCTCTTCCTTGGCTCTGGCTTCTGTGCTGCCTGTAGAGCAGCGTTCAGTACGAAGCTGCTTACTGAACGCTGCTCTCGCTCGGCGGCTTCGCGCAAAACACGATGCTGCTCCTCCGTAGCGCGGACGCCAAGGGGCCGTCGAACGGCTGCCGCACTGGAGTTGGAAGTCATAAATAAAGTGTCGCAACTTTGTATACAAACGGATAGCATTTTATATACACCCGAAGCTCATTGGCAGGAAGCCTCGGAGCACTCGTCTTTGCGGTAACCGTCCATATAGAGGGTCATCGGAATGGGCAGCAGGTCGCGGTAGAGACCCATTTTGAAAAAGAACGTGCCACTGGAGAGATAGCCGGAGTCGGCGCTATAGGCAGTTACGCCTTCAAAGTGTGCGACCTGCTTGTCGTTGAAGGTAATGTCGATGAGACCGTCGCTGCCCGGTGAGAAGCGGTTGATAAAACGGAAGTTGAGCCATTGGCCGCGCACCTCGTCGTGCGTGCTGAAGAGCTTGGCCTCTCCCGCATCGTTCTTGCGGGTAATGAACAGTTCGCCGTTGACATAGCGGATGGCGAGGACGGGATTGTTCGGCAGGCACCGGCCGGTGAAGCAGACCTGTCTCCACTGCGCAAGGACCAGGCGGTCGTCCACGATGGGAAAGTCCGTAGGGAGATAGAGGCTGAAGCTCTGGGCGTAGGTGTGGTGCGGTCGCGACCAGAAGCGCCAGTGCTCCATGAGTTCGTCGCGTTCGCTCGCGGGCCCCATGTTGCTGGCGGGATCGAGCATGTCCCCGGGATGGAGCGTGATCTGACCGGTGTGGTGTCCATCGTGGACGACCTCGTGCTGGACTGAAAACGCGCTGGGGACCAGCCTGCTGGTCATCCAGATGGGGCTTAGTGCGGGGGATTCAAAGTTGTCCGCAACGTGGACGGGACGGTGGCGAACACGTGAGAGATAAGCGGTTGCCGCCAGGACGGCGACGAGGAAGAGAGTGAAGAGGAGAGTAGCGACTCGAATCAAGCGGTTTTTCATGAGCAACTTCTTTAGCGCAGTGTGCTTGGGAGATCGCTGCGCGCAATCTTTTCTTGTTCCCCGGTGGCGAAGTTTTTCACGGTGATTTCGCCTGAGGCGACCTCGTTTTCACCAAGTATAAGGATGCTGCGGGCGACACGGTCGGCCACTTCAAAGGATTTTTTCAGGCGGAAGGTACCGTCGCCCACTTCGATGCTGAGACCTTCGCGACGCAGTTCACGGGCGAGCGCGAGAGCGGCGGCGTTCTGCTCCACGCCCATGGGAGCGATGTAGGCATCCAGTTTTTTCTCTGCGGCTTCGGTGGTCTGTGCCTGCAGGGTGAGGATGAGGCGGTCTTCGCCGATAGCAAAACCGATGCCGGGGGCCTTGGGTCCGCCGATCATTTCGGATAGGCCGTCGTAGCGGCCGCCGCCGAGCAGCGCGTTCTGTGTCCCCAGGCCAGTTTCTACGGTGAACTCGAAGGTGGTGCGTGTGTAGTAATCCAGGCCGCGAACAAGGCGCGGATTCACGGTGTACGGAACGCTGCAGGCATCGAGCGCGGCGAGCACCTGGGCAAAGTGGCTCTTCGAATCGTCATCGAGGTAGTCGGCGATCTTGGGCAGCGCGTTGATAAGCTCCTGGTCGGCCTCGTCCTTGCTGTCGAGGACGCGGAGGGGATTGGTCTCGGCGCGGCGCTGGTTGTCTTCGCACATCAGGTGTTTGACGTGCGCAAGCGCTTCGCGGAGAGCGGCAACGTAGCGCGGACGGTCCGTCGCGGAGCCCACTGAATTAAGTGTCAGCTTCCAGCCCCTGAACTCGTTGCTTTCACTGGCGCGCTCGATCCCCAACTCGTCGAGTAGAGTCGCAAGCATCTCCAGGACTTCGGCATCGCGGAGCGGCGATTCGCTGCCTGATGTGACGGGCCCGATAACCTCCGCACCAATCTGGAAGAACTGGCGATAGCGGCCTTTTTGCGGGCGCTCGCGTCGGAACTGCGGGCCAATGTAATAGAGCTTCTGGAGATGGCCTGTATCGCCAAGCTTATGTTCGATATAGGCGCGGACGACACCGGCGGTGTTTTCCGGGCGAAGCGTGAGGGACTGCGCTTTTTCACTGGCGGCGCGGGCGCGGTCCTCCCATGTGTACATCTCCTTGGAGACGATGTCGGTCTCTTCGCCAACGCCGCGGGCAAAGAGTTCCGTGGATTCCAGGATCGGCGTGCGGATCTCGCCGAAGCCGTAGCGGGAGAAGACGGAACGGGCGGTGGCTTCGACGCGGTTCCAGAGGGCGGTTTCGGGGGGGAGCAGATCACGGGTGCCGCGTACGGCTTTGAGCGTAGAAGACATGAGGGTTCTAGTTTAGCGGAGCAGGAATGGAAGCTGTGCCCTCTACTCAGCTCGGGGACGCTTGGGGCACGTCGCGGCCGTCAGGCAGAAGAGCGTTTTTTCGAGTTTGCTTCCAGGAACCGAGGTGGCCTCTGCTTCAAGATGGGGAAAACCTGGCTATTCCTCCGAAGTTGTAAAGATCACATGACTTAGATCGTGTCTGTGCACGGAAGCGGGCAGATTTGGGGGGGGCCTAAACCGTATTCTTTGCCTAAAGACAACTGACGCTATCAACGTCCCTTCTCGCAAGGTTAATAACGCATCACGGGAAGTGGGCTCCATGGAAGCACCTTTGACGAATCGTTTTCTGAGTACTTTACCGCCGGCCTATCGCAAGTCACTGATGGATCGCATGGTTCCAGTGGCGATGCCGCGCAGGATGAGTGTCTATCAGCCGGGAGAGGTGCCAAGATTTTCCTACTTCGTGACCTCTGGCTTGGTTTCTGTGGTGTCGAACCTGGAAGACGGGACGATGACGGAGATCGAGGTTGTAGGTGCGGAGGGAATCTCTCCCTGGCTGCAGCTGCTCGGCAACCTCTCGGTGAATAGCAGCTGCTTTATGCAGGTCGCGGGAACGGCCCTCCGTCTTCCTTTTGCGGAGATGCGGGAAGAGTTTGAAAATAATATAGATATGCGGCGGTCGGTGCTGGCCTTCGCGGAGCACCAGGCACTCGTTATGGGGCAGCTGGCCGCGTGCAATCGCCGCCATATCGTGGATCAGCGTCTGGCGCGTTGGCTTCTGATGGTGCAGGACCGTGTGCAGACGGAAGAACTGGCGCTGACGCAGGAGTTTCTGGCGGCAATGCTGGGTTCGCGCCGGACTTCGGTGGCGCTGGCTGCGGGCGAGATGCAGAAGGCAGGTCTCATTCGCTATCGGCGCGGCAAGGTCAAGATCATCGATCATGCTGGCCTGGTGAAGCGCGCCTGTGAGTGCTACACGGTGATGCAGGGCCTGATGAACGGACTCTATAAGTAGGTCTTTCTTCCAGGGGTCGTCGTCGCGGCCGTGGAAGAATGAACGTATGGAATCCAAACCAAAGCCTAAGAAGCGGGATGCCATCCTCGATGCGATGCTCGATGTCGTCGTGGAGGGAGGTTTCCACGATGCTCCGATGTCGCTGATTGCCAAGCGATCGGGAGCGAGCGCGGGCGTGATTTACCACTACTTTGCCAGCAAAGAAGAGATCATTCAGGCACTCTATGAACGCATCTACACGCTGAAGCGCACCAGCTTTTTTGAAGGCTACTCCCCGGAGATGGACGCCAAAGAGGCCTGCATTCGCGTGTGGATGAACTGGTATGCGTTCTATCGCAAGCACCTGCGCGAGATGCGTTTCCTGGAGCAGTACGAGCATGCGGGCTTTGTTTGTCCGCCCGCGAAAGAACCTCTCGGAGAAGTGGAATTGGCCTTCATGCGTCGCTTCAGCGGTCGCTCGAAGGGCGGCATTTTGAAAGACTGGCCCGAGGAAGTTCTGATGGAGATGTCGATGGGACTGGCGTCCCGCCTGGCGCAGCAGCCGCGTAAGCTGCCGCAGTCTGTTCTAAAAGAAGTAGCGGAGCAGGTGTGGGAGTCGATTCGGTCGGGAAAGTAGAATGAACGTTCGGTTTATCGTGTAGGATGATCTCCATGAGTGGAGATCTTGTTCTTGTCACCGGTGGAACCGGTTTTATTGGCGCACATTGCATCGCGCAGCTCTTCCATGCGGGATATCGCGTTAGGACGACGGTTCGTTCGTTAGAACGGGAAGCCGATGTTCGCGCGATGCTGAAGGTGGCGGGTTGCGAACCGGGCGCGGAGCTTTCCTTCGTAGCGGCCGATCTGATGGCCGATGCGGGCTGGGCCGAGGCGACGGCAGGTTGTACCTACGTGCTGCATGTCGCGTCCCCCTTTCCCCTGGGCGTCCCTAAGCACGAAGACGACCTGATCGTGCCCGCACGCGAAGGTGCTCTGCGCGTTCTGCGGGCTTCTCGCGACGCCGGGGTAAAGCGCGTGGTGCTTACGTCTTCGTTCGCTGCCATCGGCTATGGCCACAAGCCGCAGGACGCGCCGTTCGACGAGACGGTCTGGACCGATGTGGATGGCGGTGGCGTGAGCGCCTATGCGAAGTCCAAGACGCTGGCCGAGCGCGCCGCGTGGAATTTCATCGCCCGCGAAGGCGGCGATCTGGAGCTCTCCGTTGTGAATCCCGTGGGAGTCTTTGGGCCAGCCCTAGGACCGGATTTTTCGACTTCGATTGTTCTGGTGGAGCGCCTGATGAACGGGGACGTACCCGGTCTGCCGCGCATCTCTTTCGGCGCGGTGGATGTGCGGGATGTCGTGGACCTCCACCTGCGTGCGATGGTCCATCCTGCGGCAAAAGGTGAGCGTTTTCTGGCGGTTGCGGGCGAGTTTCTCTCGTTCATAGAGATCGCCAGGATACTCAAGCACCACATGGGTGGAGCGGCCAAACGTGTACCGCTTCGGCAACTTCCGGACTGGATGGTACGCGTTGTCGCGTTGCTGGATCCGTCTGTGAAGCTAATTCTGGGGGAGCTTGGCAAGAAAAAGGGCGCCAGCAATGCCAAGGCCAGGCGCGTGCTCGGATGGACGCCGCTCACGAATGAGGAGTCCATCGTTGCTACGGCGGAGAGTTTGGTGCGGCTGGGGTTGTTGAAGGACTCTGCGAAGAAGGCCTGAAGACTCGTGCCCCATTCTTTCGCCAGCTTTACCGGAGAAAGGGTGGGGTCGCGCGGAGCGCACAAACGGATCTTTCGGAAAATAAAAGCGGATCCCTCCGCTGCGCTGCGGGATGACAAAGGTGCTTCGGCGCTACAAGATGACGTGTAAAAGGCTTTAGTCGCCCGCGACCGGCTCCGGGTGGGAGCGCAGGCCTCGCGGAAGCTTCTTCTCTACCGGCTTGCCGCGCCAGCTTTCCATCCGCTGACGCCACTTATCAAAGTAGATATAGACGACCGGTGTAGTGAAGAGTGTGAGGCACTGCGAGACGATCAGTCCACCGACGATGGTGATGCCGAGGGGACGGCGCAGCTCGGAGCCTACGCCGGTTCCGAAGGCCAGCGGAAGTCCACCGAAGAGGGCCGCCATGGTCGTCATCATGATGGGGCGGAAGCGCAACAGGCAGGCTTCGTAGATCGCATCGACCGGTTCTTTGCCGTGTTCGCGTTCGGCTACGAGGGCGAAGTCGATCATCAGGATGGCGTTCTTCTTTACCAGACCGATCAGGAGGATGATGCCGATCATCGCGATGACGGAGAGGTCCGTGTGTGTGATCAGCAGCGCCAGAATGGCGCCGACCCCCGCTGAGGGCAGCGTGGAAAGAATGGTGAGCGGGTGGATGAAGCTCTCATAAAGCATGCCCAGCACGATGTACACGGTCGTGAGTGCGAGCAGGATAAGCACCGGCTCCGAGGAGAGAGATTGCTGGAAGGCCTGCGCCGATCCCTGGAAGCCGCCGGTCACGGAGGCAGGCATGGAGATCGAGTTGCGCGCACGGTCGATCGCCTCCGCAGCCTGGGAGAGTGCTATCCCCGGCGCAAGATTGAAGGAGAGCGTAGCGGCGGGGGTGAGTCCCTGATGATTGACCTGCAGCGGAATCCGCTGCATCTCGAAGTGCGTAATGGCCGTGAGCGGGATGGATTTTCCCGAGGAGTTTTTGACGTAGATCTGACGGATCGCGTCCGGGTCTTTCTGGAACTGCGGGGCCACTTCCATCACAACGTGGTACTGATTCAAGGGCTTGTAGGTGGTCGAAACCTGCCGCTGTCCGAAGGCGTCGGAGAGAATATTGTCGATGGCGAGCGGTGTAATGCCGAGGCGGGAAGCCGTATCTCGGTCGATGACCAGCGTGGATTCGAGGCCGTTTTCCAGCTGATCGGTCGCGACGTCGCGCAGCTCCGGCATCTTCTGCATGGCGGCCATCATCTTGGGCGACCACAGGTTCAGATCCTGGACGGAGTCTGCCTGCAGCGTGTATTGATACTGCGTGGCGGACTGGCGGCCACCGATGTTGAGCTCCTGTTGCGACTGCAGATACACCTGCACGCCGGGCATGCGGGAGAGTTTGGGACGCAGCCGATTAATGATGACCTCGGCCGTATCGCCGTCCTTCGCACGTGCCGCCGGGTCTTTGAGGAAGATGAACATGTTGGCGGAGTTGGACGATCCGCCGCCTGGCCCACCGCCACCCAGATTGGTCATGACATTGAGAACGCCGGGATCCTGTTTGACGAGGTCTGTCATCTCAATCGCCTTGGCCTTCATGGCGTCGAACGAGACGTCCTGCTGACCGAGGATGCGTCCGCCGAGCCGTCCGGTGTCCTGCTGAGGGAAGAAGCCCTTAGGAACGAGGATGAAGAGGTAGATGTTGAGGAGGAAGGTGCCGATCGTGATGAGCATCACGAGCCCCTGGTGGCGCAGGACCCAGCGCAGGCCAAGAGTGTATTCGCCCACCATCCAGTCAAAGAAGCGCTCGCCGAGCAGGTAGATGCGTCCATGCTTGTTGGCGGAGTGCGGTTGCAGGAACTTGGCCGAGAGCATGGGTGTGGTAGTCAGTGAGACACAGAGCGAGACGAGAATCGAGACGGAGAGCGTGACGGCAAACTCGCGGAAGAGACGGCCGACGATGCCTCCCATAAGAAGGATGGGGATGAAGACGGCGATGAGCGAGATGCTCATGGAGACGACGGTGAAGCCGATCTCGGCGGAGCCCTTCATGGCCGCGTCGTAGGGGGTAAGCCCCTCTTCAAGATGACGCGAAATGTTCTCGATGACGACGATGGCGTCATCCACGACAAAGCCGGTGGAGATAGTGAGGGCCATCAGCGAAAGGTTGTCGAGCGTGTATCCCAGCAGATACATGACGCCGAAGGTGCCGAGGAGCGAGAGCGGAACCGACACTGCAGGAATGAGGGTAGAGCGGACTTCGCGCAGGAAGAAGAAGACGACGAGGACCACGAGGACGATGGTGATCAGCATCGTGCGTGTGATGTCGTCGACCGAAGCGCGGATGGTGGCCGTGCGATCGAGCGCGACCTGTACCTTGATGGCGGGGGAGATCGAAGCGCTCAGGGACGGCAACATCTTATTGATGGCGTCGACTGTCTGGATGACGTTGGCGCCGGGAGACTTGAAGACAATGACAAGAATGGCCGGGTGCAGGTTGAACAAGCCGCCATTGTGAATATCTTCCACGGAATCCACGACATCCGAGACGTCGGAGATCCTTACAATGCCATGACCGCCGATGGTAGGGGTCGCGACGTTGGAGACAGAGGGGGTCACCTGCGCGGAGGCCATTCCGGCTGCGGAGGTGGCGGTCGTGGTCGTGATAGGAGTTGCGGTGGTGGAGTAGGTTGAAGCCGTGGAACTCGTGGTCGATGCGCTGGAGGTGGCGGTTCCCGAAGAGGTGCCCGTAGTGCCGCTGCTGCTGACGGAGTTGGTCGTCGTGGTTGATGTGGTGGCGGAGGCGACATTGCTCTGCAGGCCGTTGGAAGCGGCGGCGCTTGAGACCGGCCCGCGATCGGTGGCGACGATCAGCGGTTTGTAAGCCGCTGCGCCGAAGAGTTGATCGGTCGTGGTGATGGACCACCGCTGACCTTCGGTGCCTGCACCGTTCAGGTAGCCCTTGGGCTGATTGACGTTAATGGTGGCGATGGCGGCGCGGAGCGCGTCGAGGCCAAGGCCGTAGCTGGTGAGCTGCGTCGGATTGGCTTCAATCCGGACTGCAGGCTTGGAGGAACCGCCGACGAAGGTCTGACCGACGCCATCGACGGAGGCCAGCTTCTGCGCGAGGACGGAGTCCGCGGCATCGTAGAGCTGGGGAACGCTCAGCGTCTCCGACGTAAGCGCAAGGATCATGATGGGCGCGTCGGAGGGATTGATTTTGCGGTACGTCGGGTTCGATGGCAGGTTGGCCGGAAGCTGGGAACGGGCGGCATTGATCGCGGCCTGGACATCGCGGGCGGCGCCATTAATGTCGCGCGTGAGATCGAACTGCAGCGTAATCGAGGCTGAGCCGATGGACGAACTCGAGGTCATCTGGTTGATGCCCGCTATGCGGGAGAACTGGCGCTCCAGGGGAGTCGCAACAGCGGAGGCCATGGTTTCGGGATCGGCTCCCGGAAGATTAGCGCCGACGGAGATCACGGGGAACTCGACCTGCGGCAACGAAGAGACAGGAAGCAGCTTGTAGGCCACCGCGCCGGCGAGGATGATCGCCGCCGAGAGCAGGAAGGTGGCTACGGGACGGCGGATGAAGGGCGCGGAAAAGTGAACGCCACCACCGTTGGGGCCCTCGTCTTCCTTTTGCTTCTTTTCATCGCGCGGCGAGGCGTGATCGCGTGGAGCGTGGTCGCCGCCACGGGTATCCTCGTGCTCAAGACGATAGATATCGGAGGCGGTGGCGCCGTCTCGGGGGGCTTTGTCGCCGGGTTGGAATTCGTGGCTCATGGTGTTTCGTCGGGTTCTGCGAGTGCGGGTGGAGCGAACAAAAGATGGTGAGGAAGACTTCTACTCGTGTCGGAGATACTTTGCGGATCTGGATGCCGCCGTGTGCCGAATGGCTTCGAGGGCTGCTTCAAAAGGGTCTCCTTCATAAATGCCACTGACAAAACCCGCATTGACAGCTTGCACGAGAGCTCCCGACTTAATTTCTCCCTCAACGATGAATTCGCGCTGTTGCGTCAGTTGCAAGGTCATTTGTAAGCCTCCTTGATCCTTAATCTTAATCGCCAGCCGCGAAGGCTTCATCTTCGTGAGCGTGTTTCGCAAACTCGCGGTCTGCTTCTTCGGTATGGAAGTATTTGCGGCCGATGCGGTCGAAGAAGAGGTATACGACCGGGGTGGTAAAGAGGGTGAGCACCTGCGAGACGATCAGGCCGCCGACGATCGTGATACCCAGGGGGCGGCGGAGCTCCGAACCGGTGCCGCTGCCGAGGGCGAGCGGAACGCCTCCGAGGAGCGCGGCCATGGTCGTCATCATGATGGGGCGGAAGCGAAGGAGGCAGGCCTGGTAGATGGCTTCTTCGGGAGTCTTACCCTGTTCGCGCTCGGCTTCCAGGGCGAAATCGATCATCATGATGGCGTTCTTCTTCACAATACCGATCAGGAGAATACAGCCTATAAGCGCGATCACGGACATGTCCGTCCCGGTGAGTTGGAGGGCGAGAATCGCGCCCACGCCGGCGGAAGGAAGCGTCGAAAGGATCGTGATCGGGTGGATATAGCTCTCGTACAGAACGCCGAGGACGATGTACACCGTAATCAGAGCCGCGAGGATGAGGACCGGTTCGTTGGCAAGCGAGGCTTCAAAGGAAGCTGCTGTGCCCTGGAACTGGGCGTTCACCGAAAGGGGAATGTTGAGCTCTTTTTCCGCTTTGCGCACGGCGTCTACAGCGTCTCCGATGGACGCTCCGGGTGCGAGATTGAAGGATAGGTTGACCGCAGGAAACTGGCCCTGATGCGAGATGACGAGCGAGGCGTTCTTCTGCTCGAAGTGAGTAAACGTCGAAAGCGGGACCTGCGTGCCATTGGAGCTCTTGACGTAAATCTGATCGAGCGCCGCAGGGTTCCGCTGGAACTTGGGCGAGACTTCCAGGATCACGTGGTACTGGTTCTGCTGCGTGAAGATGGTGGAGACCTGGCGCTGACCGAAGGCGTCGTAGAGCGTGTCGTCGATGTTCTGCGGCGTAATGCCGAGACGCGAGGCAGTGTCGCGGTCGATGGCGAGCGCGGCTTCCAGGCCTTCAATCTGCTGATCGCTGGCGACGTCGGCGAGCGGCTTCAAGGTCTTGAATTTATTGAGAATGCGGTTGGACCACTCCGCGAGTTCGTCCGTATTCGCGTCTTCAATCGCGTACTGATACTGGGTACGTGCCGTACGGTTTTCTACGGTGAGGTCCTGCAGCGGCTGCATGTAGGCCGTGATGCCGATGACCTGGCTGAGGTTCGATTGCAGGCGGTGAATGATCTCTGAGGCGGACTTGGAGCGAAGCTCACGGTCCTTGAGGTCGATCTGGATACGTCCGGAGTTGAGCGTGGTGTTGGTCGCGTCAATCCCGATGTAGGAGGAGATGCTCTGGACGTCCGGGTCTTCAAGGATCTTGGCTGCGAGTGCCTGTTGCCGCTGGCTCATGGCATCGAAGGAGATCGACTGGGGAGCATCGGTGATGGCGAGGATCTCGCCCGTGTCCTGCACAGGGAAGAAGCCCTTTTGCACGTAAAGGAAAAGAAGAACGGTTGCCGCGAAGGTGGCCAGCGTCACAAGGAGGGTGAAGGTCTGGTGGCGCAACACCCAGCGCACACCGACGGCGTACTTGTCGATGACGGCGTTGAACCACTCTTCCGACTTCTTGTAGAGCTTGCCCTTTTGATCTTCCGGGGTGTGCTTCAGGAGCTTCGACGCCATCATCGGTGTGAGCGTGAGGGAGACGACGGCGGAGACAAGGATGGTGACGGAGAGGGTGACGGCAAACTCGCGGAAGAGGCGGCCGACAATATCTCCCATGAAAAGAAGTGGGATCAATACGGCGATGAGCGAGATGGTCAGCGAAAGGATCGTGAAACCGATCTGCTCGGAGCCTTTGAGCGCGGCGTCGAGGGGAGATTCGCCCATCTCCAGGTAACGGTCGATGTTTTCGACCATGACGATGGCATCGTCCACAACGAAACCTGTAGAGATGGTCAGGGCCATGAGAGAAAGGTTGTCGAGCGTGTATCCCAGCAGGTACATCACGCCGAAGGTGCCCACGATGGAGAGCGGGACGGCTACGGAGGGGATGATGGTGGCGCGGACGGAGCGCAGGAAAAGGAAGATCACCAGAATGACGAGGCCGATCGTAAGTAGGAGCTCGAACTGAACGTCCTTGACCGACGCGCGGATGGTGTTAGTCCGGTCGGTCAGAACTTCCACCTTGACCGAGGCTGGAAGCGTTGCCTGCAGCTTGGGGAGGAGCGCTTCGATACGGTCGACGACACCGATGATGTTGGCGCCCGGCTGGCGCTGAATATTGACGATGACGGCGGGATGGGTGAACGCGGGCTGGCCGTTCTGCGCAGGACGGCCCATCCATGCGGCCTGGAAGAGGTTTTCCGCACCATCCAGGGAGTTGGCTACATCGGAGAGACGGACGGCGTTGCCATTGCGGTAAGCGATGATGACGTTCGCATAGTCCGCGGAGGAGAGAAGCTGATCGTTCGCTCCGATGGTGAAGGCCTGGTGCGCTCCGTTGATGTTGCCCTTCGCCTGATCGACGTTGGCGGAGGCAAGCGCTGTGCGGATATCTTCCAGCGACAGGCCATAGTTGGCCAGCGCCATGGGATTGGCCTGGATACGGACGCCGGGCTTCTGTCCGCCTGCGATGGAGACGAGACCGACGCCGGAGAGCTGCGAGATCTTCTGGGCGAGAATGGTGTCGGCCAGATCCTCGACTTTGGTCAGTTCAAGGGTATCCGAGGTAAGCGCAAGGGTAAGGATGGGCGCATCCGCCGGGTTCACCTTGGAGTAGATCGGCGGGTTCGGCAGGTCCTTTGGCAGATAGCTGGTGGCGGCGTTGATGGCCGCCTGCACATCCTGCTGGGCGACGTCGATCGATTCTTCCAGAGAAAACTGAAGGGTAATGATCGAGCCACCGCCGGAGGAGGTGGAGTTCATCTGGGTCAGGCCGGGAATCTGGCCGAACTGCCGCTCAAGCGGGCCAGTGACGGCAGAGGACATGACCTCGGGGCTGGCGCCGGGGTAGAAGGTCTGGACCTGGATGGTGGGGTAATCCACCTGTGGCAGAGCGGAGACGGGAAGCTGAAAGTACGCCACGCCGCCCGCAAGCAGGATCGCCACCATCAGAAGCGCGGTGGCGACGGGCCGAAGAATAAACGGCCGCGAAGGGCTCATGGCTGGGTGGCTCCGTTCCCGTTCTGCTGCTTCTTATGCGTACTGCTGTTTGGAAGTTGTGCTGCTCCGTTGGGATGGGTCTTTTGCGGAGGTGTCTTCGAGGAACCGTTCGGATTGGAGCCGAGGGGCTTGGCCGAAGACTTTGAGCGAGCACCCGTGGTGTCGTTCTCGTGCGGCAGGACCTTGCTTCCGTCGCGGAGCTTCTCCTGTCCGTCGATGACGACGGCTTCGCCAGGACGCAGACCGGAATCGAGGATGATCTGGGAACCCTGCGTCAGGTCGACTTTTACAGGACGAGCCTGGACAGGGTACGCCTGCTGCTGCTGATGCTGGCTGGCAGGGGTTGCAGCGGCGGCGGGAGCCGTCTTTCCGGTGCCTGTGGGCGTCTGCTGCACGGGGTGCTGCTTGTCGACCACGTAGACAAAGTTGCCGGTGGTGCCGGTCTGCAGAGCAGCGGCCGGAATCACGATGGCGTTGTTGCGCGTTTCGAGGATCAGACGCGTGTTGACGAACTGATTCGGAAAGAGGGCATTGTCGTCGTTGGCGAAGACGGCCTTCAGCTTTGCGGTGCCCGTGGTGGTATCGATCTGGTTATCGACGGTCAGCAGCGTGCCGGTCGCAATCTTTTCTGTGTTGCTGCGGTCCCAGGCTTCCACCACCAGGCGATGGCCGCCCTTCATGCCGTCGAAGACCTGGGGAAGCTGATCTTCCGGAACCGTAAAGATCACGGAGATCGGCTGGACCTGCGTAATCACGAGCAGACCGGTGGACGAGCTGGCGGAGACCATGTTGCCGAGATCGACCTGGCGGAGGCCCACAATCCCGGAGATCGGGGCGGTGATGCGGGTGTAGCTGAGATTGACCTTGGCGGCCTGGATCGCGGCCTGGTCGCCTTCGATGGTTCCCACGGACTGGCCTGCTGTCGACTGCTGGGTCTGTTCCGACTCGCGCGAGACGACGCCAGCGTTATAGAGGGCGGTGTAGCGATTGGCCTGGCTTTTAGCCAGAGCGGCATTGGCCTGATCGCGAGAGAGATTCCCTTGGGCCTGGGCGAGAGCTGCCTGGTAGGGGGCTGGGTCAATTTGGATAAGGAGTTGACCCTGCTTGACTTGTTGCCCTTCGACAAAGTGGATGCCGGTGATCTGTCCGTCTACGCGGCTTTTGAGGGTGACAGTGTTGTAGGCCGTCACGGTGCCAAGTGCCGTGAGATAAATTGGAATAGAACGTAGTCCAACGGTGTCTATAGTCACAGGAACAGGACGGTCGGCCTGAGCTGCGCTCTTGGCAGCCTGCTGTTGTTCGGCTGTTTTGTTGCTTCGGATGCGCCAGACGACGAACGCAATCGCGCCGAGGATTACCAGGGAGACGATCACCATGCGGATCCATCCGCCCCCTGCCTTGTGTTCGGCCGGAGGGTTATTTCCCGGCATTCCATCCGAAGAGGGGGATGCGTGGGCTGGCAACTCGTGCGCGGGATCGAGTAGTGGAACAGCGTTCAAACCGGTCTGTGCTTCGGACTCGCTGGGCGATTGCATGTAGTGTGTTGGGACCATCCCTGTAGAGTTGGAGGACGCGGGATTGTAAGTCTCCGGTTTCCTAACGATAAATGAAGTAGACGGATAAGAGGCGCTTTCGGTTTCCATTCGTACTGAATTGCGCGTTCTTGTCGCGCAAAGGTTCCAGCAAAAGTACCGTTACTCCCTATAATCGCGGGTGAGGCTTTGAAGACTGGCATGGCAGAAGTGAGTTCACGGGAAGGAACGATGCCCACGGCGCCGCCTTCGGGGCCCACATCGGTCCCCCTCTGTGTCGACTTGGACGGGACCCTGGTGAAGAGCGACACGCTGATGGACGCCGCCATGGCGCTTTGGCGCAAGGAGCCACTGTCTCCGCTGAAATGGCCAGCCTGGATCGCACAGGGAAAAGCGGGTCTGAAACACGAGATCACCCGACGGGTCGATCTGGATGTGGAGCATCTTCCTTATAATCAGCCACTTCTGGCGTATCTGCGAGAGGAGTATTTCGCAGGGCGAAAGATCTATCTTGCGACCGCAGCGAATGGGGCCCTGGCACAGCGAGTGGCGGAGCATCTTGGAATCTTCGCGGGGGTTCTGGCCTCCGACGGAAAGCTGAACCTGGCAGGAAAGAACAAGTTGGCGGCGTTTGAAGCTCAGTTCCCGGACGGCTTCACCTATATAGGGAACGCATTGCCGGACCGGCACCTCCTGCGCAAGAGTGTGGACCCGATGGTGGCGAACCCGCACATGCGTCTGCTGCGCGTCATGCGGAGCGACGGGGTCAAACCGGTCCGCACGTTTGAAGACCGTGCCTCGGGTTTGAAAGCCTTCGTCAAAGCGGTGCGTCTGCACCAGTGGGCGAAGAACACCCTGGTCTTTGTGCCTATGCTTCTGGCCCATTCCGCCTCGCCGAACCGTTTAGCGGCCGTGGTGATGGCGTTCTTCAGCCTCGGTTTCTGCGCGTCTGCGACCTACATCATTAATGACCTGCTGGACATCGAGGCCGACCGCAAGCATCCGCGCAAGCGGAGACGCGCCTTTGCTGCGGGCGATCTTTCGCCGGTTGCCGGTGTGGGGATCGTGGTGGTGTTCTTTGCGATCTCTATCTCGCTCGCGCTGCTTTTGCCGAAGGTCTACGCTTCGCTGCCGGGAGAAGCTGGGATCTATGAGGTCCTGGGACATCCGCTGCGCTTCGCGCTGTGGCTCTCTGTCTATACGGTGTCCACGCTGGCGTATTCGGTGCGTTTGAAGCGGATGATGCTGGTGGACGTCATGGTGCTGAGCGGCCTGTACACGCTGCGTATGCTGGCGGGATCGGCTGCCGCGGGTGTTCAGATTTCGACATGGCTGGCGGCGTTTTCTATCTTCTTCTTCCTGTCGCTGGCTTTCGTGAAGCGGTTCAGTGAACTTTTTATGCTCGCCGGAAATTCCGAGAGCGACGACGATATCAAACCGAGCGGGCGCGGCTATCGGCTGAGCGATATGGAGCAGGTGCGCAGCTTTGGTACATCCGCCGGATATGCCAGCGTGGTCGTCCTGACGATGTATATCTCCAGTCTGGATTCACCCCTGCTGTATCAGCATCCGCGCAAACTCTGGCTGCTGGCTCCGATTTTGCTGCTCTGGCTGAGCAGGGTGTGGCTGCTGGCCAGTCGCGGAGAGATGCACGAAGACCCAGTGGTCTACGCCCTCACCGACAAGAGAAGCTGGTTGCTGGGTGCGTTGTGCGCGTTCGTGGTGTGGTGGGCGCTGTAGTGCTCTATTCTGTAAAGACGTTATGAGTGATGTGATTCCACAACTAAGCGCGTACGACGACGCTGCGCTGGACGCCGCGTTTCGTTCGCTGATCGAACAGGTACAGGCCGGAGCGTCGTCGCTGTCGACGGCAGAGGCGCAGGAAGCCTTCCGTCTGGAATGGCTGGGACGCAAGCAGGGCCGCTTGAAGCTGGTGAGCGATGTCTGGCTGAAGACGGCTCCTGTCGAAGCGAAAAAAGCTCTGGGAAAACGGTTCAACGATCTCAAAGCCGCGATTGAAAATGCTCTGGAGAGCGGCGCGGGCGCTACGAGGGCCTCTGGCCCCGCGCTCGATGTCACCCTTCCAGGGATTGCGCGTCGCATCGGTATAGAGCATCCGCTGACGCGTACGATGCGCGAGGTGGTGCAGGTCTTCCAGGCGCTGGGGTATTCGATTGCGCTTGGGCCTGAAGTTGAGTCCGATTTTTACAACTTTGAAGCGCTGAATTTTCCGCAGAACCATCCCGCGCGCGATACGCAGGACACTCTGGTCATCGCGGACCAGCAGGGCAAGCCTGGACGCGACCGCCTGCTGATGCGGACGCACACTTCGCCCGTGCAGATTCGCACGATGCTGGCGCAGGATCCTCCGCTGCGGATCGTTGTGCCGGGCAAGGTGCATCGCAACGATGAAAGCGATGCGACGCACTCGCCAATCTTCCACCAGATAGAAGGTCTCTGCGTGGATACGAATATTACCTTCTCCGATCTGAAGGGCACACTCGATCACGCGATGAAGACGCTCTTCGGCAGCGGCGTGAAGACGCGGTTCTTTCCTTCGTTCTTTCCGTTTACGGAGCCGAGCGCGGACGTGCAGATCTCGTGCATCTTCTGCGGCGGAAGCGGTTGCCGCAAGTGCAAGCACTCCGGCTGGATTGAACTGCTGGGTTGCGGCATGGTGGACCCTGCGGTGTTCGAGGCAGTCAATCAGCGCCGCGCCGAGATGGGTATGGATGCCGCCTACGATCCGAAGCGCATTAGTGGGTTCGCGTTTGGTATGGGCGTGGACCGCATTGCGATGATGCTTTCGGGTGCGACGGATATTGGTTTGTTTTACTCGGGTGACTTGCGGTTTTTGGAGAGTTTCGCGTGAAGATTCTTAGTTCGTGGTTGCGCGAATTCCTTCCTTCCTTGACCGTCGATGATCACCATCTCGCCGAAGACCTGACGTTGCGTGGTATCGCGGTTGAAGGTGTGCATGAAGTTGAGGGTGGCCATCTGTTTGAGATGGACATCACGACGAACCGCGTCGATGCGATGAACCACTATGGTGTGGCGCGCGAGGCGGCGGCGATCTACGGCATTCCCTTGATGAAGATCGAGGACGACTGCCATGCGGCGACGACGGGCGACGGATATCCCGTGCGCATCGAAGCGGAGGATCTCTGCGGTCGCTTTACGGCGCAGGTGGTGCGCGGCGTGAATGTGGCTGCGTCCACGGGCCTGATGGCGGAGCGCTTTGCGCAGCTGGGGCAGAAGCCGATCTCCAATGTGGTGGATGTGACGAACTACACGTGGCTGGCGATGGGGCATCCCACGCATGCCTTCGATCTCGACACGCTGGAGGGCGCGATTGTGGTGCGTCGTGCGCGCGAGGGAGAGAAGCTGCATCTGCTGGATGGCTCCGAGAAGACGCTGACGGCGGAGGATCTTGTCGTTGCCGATGAGAAGAAGGCGCTTGCGCTCGCGGGCGTGATGGGCGGATGGGATTCCCGCGTTACGGAGTCGACGAAGAATGTTCTGGTGGAAGCTGCGTGGTTCGACCAGGCGGCGATTCGCGCGAGTTCGAAGCGGCACGGTCTGCACACGGATGCGAGTCACAGGTTCGAGCGCGGTGCGGATTTCGCTGCGGCTCCCGTGGCGAATCGTTACGTGGTGAAGAAGCTGGTGGAGTGGTGCGGAGGTACGGCTGAAGGTGGGATGACCGATATCGTGGTCTCTGCCATCGAGGCACGCACAGCGAAGCGCCCGCACATCGCGATGAGCGCTGAAGAAGTGCGGCGGCTGCTTGGTACGACACTCGAAGGCGGTCTAGTCTCCGCGGATGACATTGAGAAGTATCTTGAGGCGTTGGGTTGCGGTCTGCGGCCTGCGGCGATCGTGGGAACGTACGAGGTCGCGCTGCCGAGCTGGCGTCTGGACCTGGAGCGCGAGATCGATCTGATTGAAGAGGTCGCGCGCGTCTACGGCTACAACCGCTTTGCCGATACGCTGCCTGCATTCTCTGGCGGCATCATCGCTCTGCCGCATGTCGAGCAGGAGCGCGTTCTGCGCGAGACACTGCGCGGTCTTGGCTGGAGTGAAGTGATCGGGAGTACCTTCTGTTCCGAAGCGGACGCGGCGACGTTTGCCGGGGAGAAGGGCGTGGTTGCGATGGGCAATCCGCTGAATGCCGAGGCGGGTGTGCTGCGTCCTTCGCTTTTGCCTGGTGCGGTCACCATGCTGGCGGGAAATCTGAACCGCGATGTGCGCGAGGCGCGGGTCTTCGAGATAGGTGCTGTGTTTACGGGATCGACGGCAGAGGTTCACGAAGAGCCTTCGCTTGCGCTCGCGGCATATGGTGGCGCCCGTGCCACGCAGACGATCTCGGAACGCGATGCATTGTTCTTTGAGATGAAGGGCGCTGTGGAAGGTCTGTTGGCGAAGTTCGCACCGGTTGGTGTGAGTTATGAAGCCAGCCCTTTGCCTGCGTGGATGGAGCCTGGGCGCGGTGCGCGCGTGTTGCGTGGCGGCGAAGAGATTGCCGTGATCGGCGAACTGAGTGCGGCGATTGCAGAGAAGCGCAAGCTGAAGCAGGTGGTGGTGCTCGGCGAAGTGCGCGCCGTGAAGCTGTTGGCGACGCCTCTGCGTACACCGCTGGCGAAGGAGCCTTCGCGCTTTCAGGCAGTGGATCGTGATCTCTCGTTCTTGTTCTCCGACGCTGTGCGTTGGGGCGCGATTGAATCGGCAATTCGCGGCGTAGGTGCAGCGGAGCTCGTCTCCGTGGAGCCATTGGAGATCTTCCGAGGCAAGACGGTTGCGGAGGGCGAGTATTCGCTGTTGCTGCGTATCGTTTTACAGGCAGCGGATCGTACGCTGCGTGAGGATGAAGTGACCGGTATTGTCGAACGAGTGACGCAGGCGCTCGCATCGCTTGGTGGAAAACAGCGGGCTTAGTTTTCCAGCTAGGCCTGTGTGCTTCTTCGCCGGATAACCAATGCGATCAGGCCGGTCGCCAGAACGATGGCTGCGATGCCAAGCTCTGCCATGAAGTGTGGCCGCGAAAACAGGATGAAGAGAAAGCCCGCCATCGCCAGAAGAATCGGCAGCGGATAGAGCGGCATGCGGAAGCGGCCTGGCTGTTTGCGTTCGCGCCGATGCTTGGGTAGAAGTGCTGCCATGCCTTGCAGCAGGAACTGGAAGACGATGCGG
Organism: Terriglobus saanensis SP1PR4; assembly: GCF_000179915.2. Lineage (NCBI taxonomy): Bacteria > Pseudomonadati > Acidobacteriota > Terriglobia > Terriglobales > Acidobacteriaceae > Terriglobus > Terriglobus saanensis. The sequence continues at coordinate 422,235 of NC_014963.1, forward strand.
ATGACGACGAGCGAGGCGATGACGTCCTGCAGTCGAAGGAAGCACCAGAGCAGTGTGATGCCTCCGAGCGTGAGCAGCGAGACGGATGGGATGCGGTAGCGCGGATGGATGCGTCCGAAGATCGCGGGGAAGTTGCCATCGCGCGCAGCGGCGAAGGGGATGCGTGAGTATCCCAGCAACAGAGCGAAGACCGAAGCGAGCGACGCGACAGCGATAAGAATCACGACAACCGAAGCTGCCGTGTGCGCCCACAGATGGGGCACGAAAGCGGTCTGCATGAAGGTGGCCATGGTGTACTGGCGTGCTGCGGCGTCGTGCGAGGTAACGCCAACCAGTTGCTGCCACGGCACAACGCCGAGCACGGAGATGTTCATGAGCACGTAAAGCGTGCCGACGATGGCGATCGAACCGAAGACCGCGCGGGGTATCGTCCGCTGCGGATCGCGCACTTCGGCGCCAAGGAAGCAGACGTTGTAGTAGCCCCAGTAGTCGTACGCGGAGACGAGCATGCCTGCGCCAAGGCCAAGGAAAAAGGCGTGATCCAGATGGAATGCGCCTGAGGGAAAACTGAAGGCCTGCTTCGCGGAGAAGTGCGTGAAGCCGACGGCGATGATGAGTGCGAGTGTTCCTAGTACCGTGATGCCGAGCGCGCGTGTGACCTTTTCGATGTGCCCGATGGGGCGATAGAGCAGCGTGAGGGCGAGCAGACACGCGCCCATCGCGATCAGAGTCTGTCCACTGAGCACGACCGGGATGTGGAAGAGCTTGGTGCTGAAGAACGCGTGCGAAGACGAAGGGATGAACCACGAGGCGTACTGCGCGAAACCGATGCATCCACTGGCGATGGAGAGTGGAGCGGAAAAGAGAAGCTGCCAGGCGTAGAGAAAGGAGAAGCTGCGACCCAACTTCTTTTCGCCGTAGAGATGCTTCAGGTAGGCGTAGGAGCCGCCCGCTTCAGGGTACGCTGTACCGAACTCGCTCCATACGCAGCCGTCGCAGAGCGAGAGCAGCGCGCCAAGCACCCATCCCAGCATGGCCTGCGGCCCGCCCATCGCGGTGAGAATGAGCGGCAGGGTGATGAAGGGGCCGACGCCAACCATGTCGATGATGTTCGCGCCCGTTGCGGAGACGGAGGTGAGTCCTCGAACGAGCGAATCGGGTTGGCCGTTTTGTTTACCGGTTTCCATCTGGTCTTCCATCAACTTTACTGTGCGGCCAGAAGAGAGTCGGCGGCTTTGCGAATGCTTCGCTGTGCTGTCTGAATCTGTTCGCGTTGCGATGCGAGCCACACGCGGTCGGTTGCGAGCTGTGCTTCCGCGCGAGCGATCTCCGGCGAGAGCGCTTCGAGGGCAGGGCCTCCGGGGATAGAACGGATGGCGACGAAGTACTCCGGATCGAGAGCGCGGAAGAGGATGGAAGGCTCCGGTGCCTGCACGCCTGCGGTCGCAAGGGATGCCAGAACAGAAGCGACCATCGCTTCCGCGCTGAAGATGCCGTTCGCGGATTTAACTGCGGCGGCGACGAAGGTGTGTGCCTGATGGAAAGAGATGCCGGTCTCGCGCACAAGCGTGTCGGCAAGTTCGGTGACGGTAAGAAAGCTGCCTGCTGCGCGCGCACGCATGTGGTCAAGGTTAAAGGTGGCTTCGGAGAGCACGCCTTCGAGTAGAAGAAGAGCGCGCAGGCCATCGGTGAAGGCCATATCGACGAGGGGCTGGAAGGAGTCTTCCGAATCGTTCATGTCGGCGAAGGGCGTGTTGTGGAGCGACTGCAGTGTGGACTGCGCTTCGGAGAGCGAGCGCGAAGAGAGGATGCGGACGTGCTCCAGCGGTACAGGATTGCGCTTCTGCGGCATGATGCTGGAGATCTGCACGTAGCCATCGGAGAGGCGAAGGAAGTTGAACTCCGCCGTGCTCCAGAGAAGAAGGTCCTGCGCGAAGCGGCCGAGGTTCAACATGGTTACAGCAAGTACCGAACAGCTTTCGGTGATGTAGTCGACGGAGGCGATGGCGCCGTAGGAGTTTGTCTGCAGGCCGTGGAAGCCGAGCATTGTCATGGTCTGCGCGCGGTCGATGGGGAAGCCCGTGGTGGTGATGGCGCACGCGCCGAGCGGGCTGCGGTTCACGCGGAGGAACGCTGCCCGCAGGCGTTCCGTATCGCGCTCCAGAATTTCAATGATGGCCATCAGGTAGTGGCCGAGCGTGGTCGGCTGCGCGGGCTGGTTGTGTGTGTACGCGGGCATCAGAGCGGAGCGATGTTCAGAGGCCAGGGTGACGAGACGCGTGCGGAGAGCGGCGACGGCATCGAGCGTGGCGAGGAGGCGGCTGCGGAGCACCATGCGGTACATGGTCATGTCGATGTCGTTCCGCGAGCGCGCGGTGTGGATGCGACCGGCGTTGTCCGCGCCGCAGAGATCGGCGAGCTTCTGCTCGATGAGAAAGAAGAGGTCTTCGACGGAGCCGTCGTAGGGGGTGGAGCGAATGGCCTCGAGGTCGAGGGAGTCGAGCGCCCGCAGGCAAAGCACGGCGGTCTCGCGCGAGACGATCTTCTGCTGCGTCAGCATGAGCAGGTGCGCGTAGTCGATCTCGATCATCGAGTCGAGGAAGAGACGCTTGGCGTCGGCGAAGACGTGCGCGAGGACTGTGTCGCGATAGATTGGTGCGGGAAATTGGGAGGCCATTTTGATTCCTTGCGGGGTTGTACGGGTGAAACGTTGAAGGGCGATGAAACGTTTTGTCTCATCGCCCTTTGCTGCGGGTAGGTTGCTTAGAACTCGATCTTCGCACCGAACTGCAGGATGCGGGATTCGAGCACGGAGGAAGTAGGCAGCAGAGAGGGCGCTGTGGTGATGACGCCTGCTGCATTGGTCGTTGCCGTGGTGTTAATTGTGGTGACATTCGAGCGATTGAACAGGTTGTTGCTTTCGACCAGAATCTGGGGCCTCACGCGTTCCCATAAGGTGGCGAAGGTGCGGGTGTAGCGCATGTCCACCTGAGCGATACCCGGAGTACGAACAGTGTTGCGGCCAACAAAGAGTGGACGGCTGGTTGCGAGTGAGTCTCCATTCAACTTCGTTCCAGTGGTGATGGTCTGCGCGTCGCCACTGGAAAAGTTGCCAAGGATAGAGAAACGGTTGTTTGTGAAGACGCCATTGACGTACTTGTTCGCAAAGTGAGTTTGCGGAACGTAGTCTGTCGAGAGTGTGAAAGAGTTTGGTCGGTTGATGCCGCTATTCGCGCGATCTCGTTTGGGGTTATCCGTATCTTCAACGGGCGTTGAAAATTCGTAGGTATAGCCTTCGGGGGTATTGGAGATGGCATGCGACCATGTGTAGTTTGCGGCGACGGTAAGTCCCGCCGAGAGGCGGTGCTCATACGATGCCACAAGGGCGTTGTAGCTGGAGTTCGAACCGACGTCGATGAGTGTGATGTTGTTGAAGCGCGAATCGATGCGTGTGGCCGCGCTCGGCGTGCTGGAGTAGATGAGGCGTCCATCGGCGAGTGCGCCTAAGCCGGAGTACTTTAGATTGCTGTTTCTGAGGAAGGCGAGATTGCGTCCCTGAGTCAGTACGTAACCCATAGTCAGGGAGTCATTTTTACCAAGCTGCTGTGCTACCTGCGCATTCGCGTTCCATGTGTAGCCATTCTTGAAGTTCGGATTCAGCGCGGTCACGCTCTGCGCCGCGATGCAGGACGTGGAAATGGCCGATGGCGTGTTTGGGAAGGCAGGAAGGCAGGGATTGGCTGCGCCTTGAGCTTCGGTTGTTGAACTGTTGGCAACGGAAGCGATGTATGAACCCGTGCCGACAAGGCCGTTGTTATAAAGCGGTGTGTACCAGGAGTTAGTCGGTGTTGCTTCGTAGTACATACCGCCGCTAACCCGGACGACCGTACCGGGCATGGGTGTGTAAGCAAAGCCGACGCGCGGAGCGAAGTTGCCTTTGGGCGTGTGGAAGCTCTGGGTCTGCGTGAGGGGAGCTGAGGCCAGGCCATCGGGAGCACGGTATTGGTCATAGCGCACACCGTAATTCGCGGTCAGGTTCTTCGCGATCTGCCATGTGTCCTGTGCAAAGAAACTGAAGAAGATGGAGTGGTACGCTGCGCCGGGACGACCGATCGAAGCCGCAACCGAAGAGTAAACGTGAGGGGATGTGCCATTCTTGGCGCTCAAATATTGGGTGATAGAGCTGAAGGTGTACTGGGTGTAAACATCAGCGAGCTGTGTGTCCAGGTTCTTCTGAAAGCCTGTGCCGAACTTAAACGAGTGCTTGCCATGCACCCAGGTCACGTTGTCGTTGAAGGAGGGGATTTTCTCCTGGAATTTGTCCCCGGCGCCATTCGTGCCACCAAATCCGTTGACCACGCTGGAGATGGTAACCATAGGTCCAGCGCCCGTAAGGGGGCCGGAAATATGCGCCTGGTTGCGGTAGGGCCACGAACCACGAAACTCATTGAGGACGACGGGCGAAAATGTGGTGATTAACTGTGCGCCCAGGATGTGGGCGCGGTCGCGAAAGTCGGAGGCAGCGCTCTGCAAATAGAGACCACCAACGTTCGTATTGAAGGGGTAGTCGTTACGGAAATAGTTGTAACGGATAAAGGCCTGGTTGCTCTTATTGATTGTCCAGTCCCCACGAACGTTTACCCATTGGGCGCGCTGCACCTGCGGTGCGGTGTTGAAATCTGAAGCAGCTACACCCGCAGCAATGAGCGCAGCCTGATTGGCGGATGTAACCGTAATGGCCTGTGGATTAGCGCGCTTCAGCTTTTCGTACGCACCAAAGAGGAAGAGGCGATCTTTCACAACGGGGCCACCAGCGCGTCCGACAAAGTCATCGACGTGCAGATCGGGCTTCGCTTTGTAGATGGAGGAGGTGGGATCGCAGTTCTGCAGCATGGGGCAGGAGCTTGCCGCTTTTGGCCGCCAGATGTATTGCGCCATGCCGTGGAGCTGGTTCGTCCCTTGCGGAGTAATGACGTTGTAGATGATACCGGCTGTGTTGCCGAACTCCGCGTTGAAGGCGTTTGAAACCGTCTGCACCTGCTGGACGTAGGAATCGGAGATGGCGAAGAGGCGCAGGCCGTAACGGTCTGTTTCAGTGTCCACCATGCCATCGAGCTGGTATTGCACGCGATCAACAAGCCCGTTCGTGTTCACTGTACGCGGAATACCGTTTTCCGCATTTGGGTGACCGGAGACGCCGGGCTGGAAGAGGATGAAGTTGTAAGGGTTCCGCGAGGTGAGCGGGAGATTCTGGACCTCCGCCTCGCTGATCGTGCGCCCCAGATCGACACGCGTCGTTTCGATGATTGGAGCATCGCCAGTCACCTGAACCTCCGTTGCTACGGAGCCAACCTTAAGCGCTTCGTTCACCGTAAGATCGCTACCTGCATCTACGTGAATGCCGGACTGGATAAACGGTGCAAACGAGCTGGACGTCGCCGTTACGGAGTAGGTTCCGATCGGAAGGCTAGGTGCGAGATAGCCACCGGAGGTATCCGAGGTCAGTTCGCGCGTGAAGCCGGTGTCGAGGTTTTTGACGACCACGTTCACGCCCGCGATCGGAGCGCCGGAAGGGTCGGTCACCGTACCGCGGATCGTACCGTTGATGGACTGCGATTGGGCATGGGCAGATGGCGTGGCCATGACACCCAGAAGAGTGAAGGTTCCCAGCGTACGCAGGGCAGACCGGAAGAAATTGGTATACGTCATTGCTACCTCCTAGAAGTGAAGCGGGTATGGAAGTGCTTACGAACTTAGTAATTCGTATTTATAAAGTCCATGCTCGTGGTGCGGGATACGCTGTTGGTGCTGGAAAGGTTCTGCGGCATTACTAAAAAGTGGAATGCGTGATCAATGGAGGATCAACAGAGCAGTTTGCTTTCAACGGCGGTCAGCGACAACGAGATAGCGCCGTGCAACTGGGCCTGTGTGCCCAGAAAACTTGTGCGGATCCGCGGTGGTGCAAAGTCCGCGCTTCGTAGCAGTCGGTCCGTCTCGCGACAAAGGCGATCATGCGAACCTACGCCGCCGCCGAGGACGATCAACTCCGGATTGAAGACCAGGGCCAGTGTTGCAATGGCGTCCGCCAGAATGACTGCGGTGTACTGCAAGACTTCGAGGGCGAGTAAGTCGCCTTCCTGGGCAAGATCAAAGATCTGGGGAGCACGCAGCTCCGCAAGCTCTGGTTCGTTGCGAAGACCTGCACGTTCCAGGCGCTCCAGCCACTGTAGTTCAATCCCTGCGCCGCCAATCATACGCTCCAGCTGGCCGGTCTTGTGCATCTCCATCGGCTCGCGGGGAGCGCCGGGGACGCCAAGGTAACCGATTTCGCCTGCGCTCCAGCGTGCGCCGTGATGCAGGCTGCCGCGCAGGAAGATTCCCGCGCCTACGCCGGTTCCCATGGCCACAAAGACGAAGTCTTCCACGCCTTCCGCTGCGCCCTGGCGATATTCGCCGACGGCTGCCAGGTTCGTGTCGTTCTCCACGATGGTTTCAATGCCCGTCTGCTTGCGCAGCATGGAGCGCAGAGGAACTTCGGTCCAGCCCGTGAGGTTGGGAGCGAAGCGAACGATGCCTGCGCGGACGTCCGTGATGCCGGGTGCGCCTGCGGTCAGGTGCAGCACTTTGCTGGTGGGGATATTCGTCTGTTGGCACATCGCGCGCAGACCTTCGTCCAGAACGCTGCATACCGAGGCAGGATCTTTCTGATCTGCGGCAAACTGGGTGGACCAGTGCGCTACGGGTGTTCCGTTCAGGTCGGCAAGCATCATGCGCAGGCGCGTCCCGCCAATATCGGCGGCGGCGACGTAGCCGTGCGAGGCTTTGAACTGGATCAGCTCAGGAGGGCGTCCGCCGGAAGATTCGCCTTCGCCAAGTGTCTCTACTAAACCCAGCGCTTCTATCTGCGCGATGGCAGAGGAGACAGTAGGAGCGGAGAGGCCGGAGGAGCGAACGAGGTCCGCCTTCGAGCAGGGACCGTGGACACGGAGAAGTTGCAGAAGGGTGCGGCAGTTCGCAAAACGCAGATGCGCTGGCCGCGAAGGCTGTGTCTCTGGCGGATTGAAAGTGCCCGTCGCCATTCTGCTGGGATTCTCCATAGGGTGCGTGGCTAGATTATAAACAAACTTTACAAAGATGCCAGCGAATGATATCAACCCAATACACATATATTTTCAAGGGGTACCCGATGGCGGTTGATCAAAAGGATCAGGCAGCGCAAAAGCGATGGGTTGCAGTCCTGCTTGCAGGCACAATGGCGCTCTTGCCGGTTATGGGCGAAGCCCAGGCGGTGAAGGAGACGTACCAACCGGCTTCGGCCTATCCCCTGATGATCGATCGCGGCTCGGCGGGCCTCTGGCAGAGCCTGCAGAAGCTGAACACGCGCGCCAGCCTGATGATGGTGGTCGCGCATCCTGACGATGAGGACAGCGGCATGCTGGCCTTTGAAAGCCGGGGGAACGGCGTGGATACCTCGCTATTGACGCTGAATCGCGGCGAAGGCGGACAGAACGTCATGACCGGAAACTACTGGGACGAGCTGGGCATCATGCGCACGCAGGAACTTCTGGCGGCGGGCGACTACTTCGGTGTCCATCAGTACTTCACCCGCGTTGCCGATTTCGGTTTCTCCAAGACGCTGGAAGAGGCGCTGAAGCAGTGGGGGCATGACCGTGTCCTGGCGGATGTGGTGCGTCAGGTGCGTATCTCGCGGCCGCTGGTGATTAACAGTGTCTTTGCAGGGAATGTCTCCGACGGCCACGGCCATCACCAGACGGCTGGCGTCATGGCGCAGGAGGCCTACAAACTGGCTGGCGATCCGAAGGTCTTTCCCGAACAGATCAAGGCTGGACTTCGTCCGTGGAACCCGCTGAAGGTGTACGCCCGCGTTCCGTTTGCTACGGTCGATCAGCGCGGCATCTTCGACTACGCGACTGGCCACTGGGAACCCGTTCGCTTCAAGAACTACGTCACCGGCGATTACATTGAAGGCGTTCCCACGGCTACATTGCGGATTCCCGAGGGTGGCTATAACCCTCTCTTTGGCCGCAGCTATCTCGCCATCGCCCGCGAAGGCCTGGACAAGCAGAAGTCGCAGACCGGCGGCGTGGCGATCCCTGTAACGCGGCCCTTCGATTCGCCGTACCATCTCTATGCTTCGCGTGTTCCGGCGCAGGTGGGGCATCTTCCGCAGCAGGAAGAGAGCTACTTCAACGGCATCGATATCTCGCTCGCTGGGATTGCGAACTATGTACCTGCGGCAGAGCAGGCGAAGTGGAGTGCGGCCCTGCAGCCGGTTCAGGCCAGCGTAGATGAAGCCACGCACGCCTTCGATGCGACGGACCCTACGAAGTCCGCACCCGCGCTCGCAAAGGGGCTGGAAGCGACCCGTGTCCTGCGCGCGCAGATTGCCTCCAGCCATCTGGATGTCGACGCGAAGTACAACATGGACCACGAGCTTGGAATCAAGGAAGCCCAGTTCAACGAGGCTCTGACGCAGTCCCTTGGAGTTTCGCTTCTGGCAACTGTGGCGAGCGGAACGATTCCGGCTCGCATGGGGCCGATGGGCGATATGAGCAACCAGCCTACGTTTCAGAGCGTGGTTGCAGGACAGGCTTTCGGCGTGAATGTTCACGTGGCTGACCAGGGAGCGAAGGCCCTGCACATCGAATCCGCCACGGTGGACGCCACGGACGGCAAGAACTGGAAGCTGACCACTGCCGCACCGATGGCCGGAGAGATTGCCGCAGGACAGTCGAGCGACGTTCTGGTAAAGGCGGTTGTTCCGCAGGATGCGGGCATCACGCGCCCCTACTTTAGCCGCCCTAGCCTGGAGCAGCCCTTCTACGATCTCCAGCTTCCGCAGTACCTTGGCCTGCCGACGATGCCATATCCGCTGCTTGCCCGCGTGGTCTACAGCTTCAACGGTGTGAAGGCCGAGGTGCGTGGCGTGGTGCAGACGACGCATCGCCTGAACGGTGGCGGACCCACGCTGGAGCCTCTGCTGGTCGCACCGGCGATCTCTGTCCGTGTGGCTCCGCTGGCGGGCGTGATCCCGATGGATGGCGAACTAGTTAAGGTGCACGTCACAATCGGCAGCAGCGTCAAGGGTCTAGCGAAGGGTGAGGTGAAGTTGAGTCTTCCTGCAGGTTGGACCTCGTCGCCCGAGACGGCGAGCTTTGCCACTTCGCGCGACGGCGATGAGCAGGGAATCGATTTCACCGTCACCACGAAGAACGTGCAGGCTAAGCGATATGACCTGACCGCCGTGGCGACGTATGAAGGCAAGAAGTTTACCGAAGGCTTTATCACCATCGGCTACCCCGGCCTGCGTCCTTACCCGATGTATCGCAAGGCGGAGTACAAGGCCACGGGCGTCGATGTGAAGGTGGCTCCGGGATTGAAGGTCGCCTACATCATGGGTACGGGCGACGATGTGCCTGCGGCGCTGGCGAACCTCGGTGTCCACGTGACGCAGTTGAGCGCGGAAGATATCGCCTCCGCCGATCTGAGCGTGTACGACTCCATCGTGCTTGGCGTGCGTACGTATGCTGCACGTCCGGAGCTGCGGTCGCTCAACGACCGTCTGCTGCAGTACGTGAAAGACGGCGGCGTGGTCGTGACGCAGTATCAGACGCCCGAGTTCGATCATAACTACGGACCGTATCCGCTCTCGGTTCCGGCGGACGCGGACAAGGTCGTCGAAGAGGACTCCAAGGTCACGATCCTTGCCCCCTCGGATCCTCTGTTGAACTGGCCGAACAAGATCGTTACCGCGGACTTCGACAATTGGGTCGAAGAACGCGGTCATGGCTTCCTGCGCAGCTGGGACCCGAAGTACATCGCCCTGACGGAGATGCATGACAAGGACCAGGACCCGCAGAAGGGTGGTCTTGTCTATGCGCCCTACGGCAAGGGGTACTACGTCTATCTGGCGTATGCCTTCTTCCGCGAGATGCCAGAGGGAGTGCCCGGATCGTTCCGTATTATGGCGAATCTGATCAGCGCCAAAAAGAATCCGCATCTGCCCCATGCTCAATAGGCGTGGTTGTGCTGGATGGGGAGCCTCTCACTGGGGGCTCCCCTATTTTTTTCTTCCAAATTTTTGCGTCCAGGTTTCGAAACTGTAGGCGCGCGAAGCCGTCCAATGAGATATGTATTCTCTTCGTTCGCTCGTGGCTGCTGGTCTGCTCTCTGCTTCCTTTGCTTTTGCTCAAGTTGCCCCGCCTGCGGAGAAAGCCCCGGTTGCTCCGACGCTCAATGTGAGTGCGCGCCTAGTGACTGTTCCTGTGACCGTGCGAGACAAGAAGGGACAGCTTGTCGCGACGTTGAAGCAGGAAGACTTCACCATTGCGGAAGATGGCAAACCGCAGGTGATTCGGTACTTCGACCGCGACAACAATCTCCAGCTCACGCTGGGTCTTCTGGTGGACGTGAGTGGCAGCCAGCGCCAGGTGCTGGATGAGGAGCGCGAGGCCAGCTCTTCGTTTCTCGACAACATGCTGGTGGCGGACCGCGATAAGGCGTTCCTCATCCAGTTCGGCCATACGGTAGAGCTGCTTACCGATGTGACCGGTTCCATTCCGAAGCTGCAGAGCGGGTTGAAACAGGTGGACACGCAGGCCGCCCGCCCGCAGTTCTCCAACAATCAAGATCCCAACGACAACAGTGGGGGCAGCTCACAGCGTGGCCGTCGCGGTGGTGGTGGGGGCGCCGGGACGGCGCTTTATGACGCGATCTTTCTCGCCTCCGATGAGGTGATTCACAAGCAGCCGTTTCGCAAAGCTCTGATTCTTCTGACGGATGGCGAAGACAATGGCAGCAAGGAGAGCCTGTCCAGCGCGATTGAAGCCGCACAGCGCGCCGACACTGCCGTGTATTCGATTTACTTCAAGGGGGAAGAGCACAACGATACCTCAAGCCGTCGTCCCAGCTTTGGCGGCGGCGGATTTCCGGGTGGTGGTGGACGTCACGGCGGCGGCGGTGGGCAGGGCGGCGGGCAGCCGCAGCGTACGCACGTAGACGGCAAGAAGATCCTGCAGCGCATCTCGGATGAGACCGGCGGACGCTTCTTCGAGGTCTCCAAGAAGGAGCCGCTGGCGGAGATTTATAAAAAAATCGCACAGGAACTGCGCAGCCAGTACCGCATCGGATTTACGCCGACGAACCAGGAAGAGGGATATCACAAGCTCCTGGTCGACACCCCCAAGGACCACAAACTCGTCCTGCAGACGCGAGAAGGGTACTACACCGGTTCGGCGAGTAGTCCGAAATAACGGGTTGCGCGGAGCGGTACGATTGCATCCTAAGCAGGTATGCTGCAGAAGCGCCTTCTCAACTCGCCCATCGAACGTGTCCCGACTCTTGAAATCCTGATCGATGGCCGCTCTGTACCTGCTGCGGAGGGGGAGCTTCTCGTCGAAGTGCTCAACCGTGCTGCGAAGGCGGTGAATGATGCGCTTCTTCCCGGTGCCAAAAACTCGGGTCTTGCGGGCGCGCGCTCCGTTCCGCAGATCTGCTATCACCGCCAGATGGGTCCGATCGAAACTTGCGACACCTGCATGGTGGAGGTCAACGGCCAGCTTGTGCGTGCCTGCAGCACAGAGATCGCGCCGGAGATGCGCGTGCTTTCTGTCTCGCACCGTGCCGATGTAGCGCAGCGCGAGGCGATGGACCGCATTCTGCAGAATCACGATCTCTACTGCACGGTCTGCGACAACAACAACGGCAACTGCACGATTCATAACACCACGGGCGAGATGAGCATTCAGCACCAGCAGCGGCCCTTTTTGCATAAGCCCTTTGAGCAAGACCATTCGAATCCCTTCTATCGCTACGACCCCGACCAGTGCATTCTCTGCGGCCGCTGTGTAGAGGCCTGCCAGGATGTGCAGGTGAACGAGACGCTGACGATTCGTTGGGAAGACGAGCACCCGCGCGTTCTCTGGGACGGTGGGGAACAGATCGCCGGTTCGAGCTGCGTGAGCTGTGGCCATTGCATCACCGTCTGCCCCTGCAATGCGCTGATGGAAAAGAGCATGCTCGGCGAAGCAGGATACTTCACGAACCTTCCCACGAAGGTGCTCGACGATATGATCGAGGTCGTAAAGGGCGTTGAGCCGGAGACGGGCTATCCCGCGATCATGGCGATCTCGAACATCGAATCGCACATGCGCGAAGCGCGTATCAAACGCACCAAGACCGTTTGCACCTACTGCGGTGTGGGCTGCAGCTTCGAGGTCTGGACGCGCGACCGCCATATTCTGAAGATCGAACCCAGCGAAGGTCCGGCCAACGGCATCTCCACCTGTGTGAAGGGCAAGTTCGGGTATGAGTTTGTGAATGCGAAGGACCGCCTGCACAAGCCACTCATCCGTGCTGGCGCGACCTTTCGCGAGGCGGAGTGGGACGAGGTACTCACTCTCATCGCGTCGAAGTTCAAACAATATATGAAGACTGACGGCCCGGATTCGCTGGCCTTCATTGCGTCGTCGAAGTGTACGAACGAAGAGAGCTATCTGATGCAGAAGCTCGCGCGCGCCGTGGTGGGCACGAACAACATCGACAACTGCAGCCGCTACTGCCAGACGCCTGCCACCATGGGTCTGCAGCGTACCGTCAAGTACGGCGGCGATGCGGGATCGATCGCGGACATTGAGATGGCGGGCCTCGTCATCGGCATTGGTACCAATACCTCGGAGAGCCATCCTGTGCTGGCAACGCGCGTGAAGCGTTCGCATAAGTGGCGCGGGCAGAGGTTGATCGTTGCCGATCTGCGCAAGCACGAGATGGCGGAACGCGCCGACCTCTTCTTTCAACCGAAGCCGGGAACGGACATGGTCTGGCTCTCTGCTGTGACGAAGTACATCTTCGATCAGGGGTGGGAGAAGCGTGAGTTCATTGAGCGCCTGGTCAACAAGGCGGACGAGTATCGCGCCAGCCTTGCGCCCTTCACACTGGAGTTTGCGGAAGAGACCACCGGCATTCCGATGGAGACGCTGAAGACCGTCGCACGGGAGATCGTTGCAGCGGATGGCGTCTGCATCCTCTGGGCGATGGGTGTGACGCAACACTGCGGCGGATCGGATACCTCCACCGCGATCAGCAATCTTCTTCTAGTCACCGGCAACTACGGACGCCGGGGTGCGGGTGCGTATCCGTTGCGCGGACACAACAACGTGCAGGGCGCGAGCGACTTCGGTTCCATGCCGAATCTTTACCCTGGCTATCAGCTTGTCGATGACGATGCCGTGCGCGCGAAGTTCGAGGCAGCATGGGGTGTGAGTCTGCCGTTCACCAAGGGTCTCGACAATCACGAGATGATTCGCGCGATCCATCAGGGCAAGCTGAAGAGCCTGTATATCAAGGGCGAAGATACGGTGACCTCCGACGCGAATGCGAACGATGTGGAACGCGCGCTCTCGCAGGTGGATTTCCTCATCGTGCAGGACATCTCGTTTTCAGAGACAGCGCGCTTTGCGGATGTCGTTCTACCCGCATCGCCATCACTCGAAAAAGACGGCACCTTCGTCAGCACGGAGCGCCGCATTCAACGGCTGTACAAGGCGATGGAGCCGCTTGGAGATTCGCGCCCCGACTGGCAGATTCTGCAGATGATTGCAAACGCGATGGGCGCGAAGTGGACCTACGAACACCCCTCCGAGATTATGGACGAGGTCGCTTCGCTCACGCCGCTCTTCGCTGGTGTGAACTATCAACGCCTCGAAGGCTTCAAGAGCTTGCAGTGGCCGGTGGCTGCGGATGGAACGGACTCGCCGTATCTCTTCAAGGACGGCTTTCCGTTCCCAGATGGCAAGGCGAAGTTTCATCCGCTGGAATGGATTGAGCCTTCGGAAGAGAGCGATGAGGAGTTCGATCTCCACCTCAACAACGGACGCATGCTGGAGCACTTCGAGCAGGGAAGCATGACGTATCGAGTGCCGGGGATCAAGCGGATGACGCCATCGAACTTTGTGGAAGTCTCTCCGGACCTCGCCGCCGAACGCGGCGTGGAAGATGGCAGCAAGGTCGAGCTGAAGTCGAAGTGGGGCACCATTAGCGCAAAGGTGCTCGTGACCGACCGCGTCACCGGTAAGCAGCTTTACATGGCGATGAACAACACCGAAGATCCTGTGAACCGCCTCACAGGCGCGCACGTGGATCGCGCAACGCACACGCCGGCGTTCAAAGAAGTCTCGGTCAACATGCGCATTCTTGAACCCAAGGGCCGTTCTCCGCTGATGTGGGAAAACTTCCGCAACGGCCATCGCACACCGCAGCAAGGTGTGGAAGTGGAACGCAAGTGGGCGCGCGAAGACTATCGTCTGCCCGGCCTCTCACTCAACGATCAACTTGTACAGATCAACACGACCAAAGTTTAGGAGAACCGCGTGGCCGTTCCCATTGCCTTTGAACCGAAACCGATTGACCCGACGCAGGAGCTGCAACGCCGTCTTGCCGCCGCGCCCATTCAGCATGCCGAAGCGCTGCTCGTGATCTACGACCTGATTCAGGAGGCGCACGACAAAGGCCTGCTCGACGCTCTCCATGGGGTAGTCCACGCGCGTGACGCAGTGTTTGAAGAGCTGGCTACAGGAGCAAAGCAGAAGCCGGTCATCGCAGCCATACGCAACGTGGTGAGTCTCAGTAAGATCCTCAGCGCCATCGATCCGGAGACGCTCTCCTGCGCCGCTGCTGAGATGGAGAAGGAAGCGAAGAGTGCGGAGCCGCCAACCTTCTGGCAGATCTTCCGTCGCACACGCACTCCGGAAGCGCGCCGGGGCCTTGGTTTGCTTACCTCGCTTCTCGTGGGTCTAGGTCGCCGCAGCTAAAGAATCTCTTCTCCCTTTGTCATCCCGTAGCGCAGCGAAGGGATCTGCTGTTGAGCAAATTAGATCCTTCCGCTGCGCTACGGGATGACAAAGGGAGGGGACGCAGCGGATGACAGCGGGATCGCTACGTCATAGACCTTCTACTTCGCCGTCACACTCAACGAATACGTCGCCGACCGCACCAATTGCCCATCCGTCGCCGTAACCGTATAGGTGTACGTCCCCGGCTCCGTGTAAGGCGCGTTCTGCCCCAGGCCACCGGCACAACCCGCAGCACCCAGGCAGACCGCGGCCATAAGCAGCATCGCCAGAGCGATGCGCGCAAACGCCCCAGCTCCACGTCGTGAGATCCAAAGTCCTGCAGCACTCAGGGCCGCCAGCAACAGGGCAATCCAACTTCCACCACCCAGTCCACCGTAGCCAATCGCCGTGTACTTCGAGGTCGTGGAGATCGAGAGGGTCACGGGCGAGGCTGCATTCGGAACCAAAGAGGCGAGAGCGGAGGTGCAGACCGAGCCGATGGCATTGGAGGTGCAGGTCAGCGTGACCGCAGCGGAGAAGCCTCCCAGCGGCGTCACCGTCGCTGCTGTCGTTGTACCGAAACCGGCAATCACAGCACCAGAGGTCGGCGACAGGGCCACGGAGAAGTCCACGCCGTTGCCCGTCAGCGCCACGGTGATCACGGGGTACTTCGTATCGTTCGTCGTCAGCACAAGCGCACCCGTGCGGACACCGATCGCCGTTGGCTTGAAGACAACGCTCACCGTGCAGGTGGAAAGTCCCGCCAGCGCCACGCCGCACGTCGTGCTGTCGCTGTAATCGCCGCTTGTAGTGATGCCTGTGAGCGCGATCGCGGAGGTGGTGTAGTTCGTAATCGTCACAACCTGCGCTGCTGAGGTGAAGCCCACGTCGATGTTGCCGAAGCTAAGCGAAGAGACGGAGGCTTCCACATCCGCTACGCCGCGCCCGCTCAAGGTTGCCGTGAGCGTGGCGTTCGCGGAGGCCGTGGAGGTCACCGTCAGTACACCCGTCCGCGCACCCAGTACCGTTGGGGTAAAGGCCACGTTGATCAGGCAGGACGCGCCCGCCGCGACCGTCCCGCAGGTCGAAGAGGCGATGGTGAAGTCGCCGGTCACCGAGTACGCCGTGACCTTCAGCGGGATCGCAGAGGTGTTCGTCCACACAAAGCTCTGGGCTGTGGACGTACTGCCCAGGAGAATATTTCCGAAGTTGTTCGAAGCAGGCGTCAGCGTGGCTGTTGTCTGCAGGCCGGTGCCGTTCAAGGCTGAGGTGAGTGTGGGATTCCCTGAGGTGTTCGTGAGCACCGTGAGTGTTCCCGTGACGGCCCCTGCAGTGGTCGGCACAAAGGTGACGGAGATGGTGCAGGACGCGCCAGCGGCAAGAGAAGCCCCGCACGCGGTCGTATCCGCAAATTGCGCTGAGACTGCAACGCTCTTCACCGCGATTGCAACGGTGGAGGTGTTGGTCAGGGTAAAGATCTGCGCGGCAGAGACGCCACCACCGGCGTAGGTGCTCGCGAACGTAGCGGACGCAGGCGTGAGTGTCGCTGTGGTGTCCTCGCCATTGCCCGTCAGAGAGACCGTCAACGTTGGGTTGGAGGTGGAATCGGTCGTCACCGTCAGCGTGCCGGTGCGCGTCCCTACTGCGGAAGGTGCGAAGGTCACGGTGATCGTGCACGTCGCGTTCTCCGCCAGAGAAGTGCAGTTGTCGGTCTCCGTGAAGTCGCTCGCGTTCGTTCCTGAGATCGCGATCTTCGAGATGGCCACCGTGCTCGTGAAGGTCGTGGTGTTCGCGACCGTCACAGGAAGCGACGCCGTTGCGCCCAGGAAGACATCACCAAAGTTCAACGTGGTGGGCGAGATGGACGCGGTTGTTGGGACTGGCGGGATCAGGAAGGCGACGACCTGTCCATCGTGCGGCGTAAGTCCGGCGGCAGTCGTCGTGTCGTTGGTGTTGATGGCGGCGAAGTCGGTAGAGAAGTGCGGCTGCGTCACATCCGTCATGTAGCTGGCGAGCGAAGCAGAGGCAGTCGAAGAATCGGGCACGGTAGCGGAGGCGAGAATGTGCTCCAGCGATGCCGCGTTGCCGCGCTCGATGATGTTGTATCGCTGCAAGGTCGCGATGCTGGTGGTGAAGTCGTTGAGCGCGGCAGTCGTGCTGGTTGGCGTGTAGAGCGTGACGGTGGTTGCAGAAGCAGGCGAGCCGGTGACTACGCCGAGCACGTCGACATAGCCATCGCTGTATTCATACGCATTGAAGTTTCCCGCAACGATGACATTGCCGCCCGCAGTCTGATACTGCTGTACCAGCGCGCTGAGTGCAGCGGCCTGTGCTGCGCGATGCGCGCGCACATCGGGGCCAAGCGTCGTGTCTCCAATGTTGTCGCGCGGCGTGAGGTGTACGTCGATCACGTAAAACGGATAGTTCTTGCCCACGCGGACGAACTCGCCCTTCAGGACCAACGGTGGACGCTCCCACAGCGTCCCCGATCCGCCTGCAGCGGTGGTGTACGTGTCGCTTTTACCGGCCTGCGTGCAGGAGTCTACGGTCACCGTGCTCTTCACAAGGAAGCCGAGATTCAGGCTCGCCGTATCGTTTCCCGTGATCAAGCAGGTCGAATCGTAGACCGTTCCCGCGCTGCTGATGGCAGTCTGCAGATCGGTCAGTGTAGCGGCGTCCTGCATCTCTTGCAGCGAAAGAATGTCCGGTGATCCAAAGGCGTTCACAATCGCGTTTGCGGCCTTGCTTAGCTGGCGCGCATACGCGCTCGCGGAGATCGGTGTCGATCCTATTGCGGCGAGCGTGCTGTAGAAGCGATTCAGGTCCAGCGTGCCGACCTTGAAGTGTGTCGCATCGGCGACGGCGGAGGTCGTCGCTGCGACGGAGCCGCCTACGGTGCAGGCGGAGCTCTTGAAGATCAACAACCGTGCATAGCCCAGCGTGTAATCGATCAGGCCGATACCCTTCGTGGCTCCGGCGGTGATGTTCGAAGGCACAGAGCACGTGATCGACTGGCCCACCGTGATGTTCACAGCGGTTCCTCCCAGAGTCGTCGTGTCGATGAGGATCCGCTGCGGATTGCCGCCCCACTTCGTCACACCGCTCGGAGCAGAGGCGGGCACAAACTCGTCTCCCGCAATGCCCGTAGTGCGATAGAGATGGTTGTTCGTCGTGGTGTTGGAGTTCAACGTCGCCCAGAACTGGCCATTGGAGGTCACCGTCTCATTCGTCTCGTCCAGCGTTCCACTCGTCGGCGCAATCGCATAAAACGAGCTGTTGGACGCAGCCATGCCCGTGTATTGCAGCGCATCGCCGAAGGTCGTCAGCACGGATGAGACAGAGATCGCCTGCGTCATCGTCTGGTTCGTCGCCGTGGCCGTGCAGGTGGTTGCGGCAAGATACGTGCCGGGGGTATTCGCTGCGGTGAGGTCGGTGGTGTTCTTCACGGTGCCGATAACCGTGACCTGGTTGCCCACAGCGGCGCACGTTGCACCGGTTGGAGGAACGACCAGCATGCCCTCTGCCGTGGTGACCAGGCTGTCCCAGTTACCGCTCGGCTCACTGATGTAAAAGCTTCCATCGCTCAGCACACCCACGACGATCCCCGTCGTAATGGAGACCGCGGAACCCAGGTAGGGCGAGTTCGGCAAGTTCTTCATCACATCGTGAATCGAGACCGAGGTCTGCGCGACCATCGAAGTGGCTGTCACTGCCAGTGTGAGAGAAAAAACGGAGCGTATCGCGCGCAAGAAGAAGCGCGGGGAAGAAAACATCATCAGGGAGCTCCAGCGCGGACCTTCGCCGTGGAGCGCAGGCCGTCTATTTCATCAGGAAATAAATAGGGTTGCGCTTAATTCGACGGGTTTGCTGGAGCTCTGGGTTACAGGTTGAGAAGCAAGCCTACTGCATTGGTCGCGGAGCGAAGTATCCCTTACGCGTGTGGACGGTGTAGCGCTGATCGACGGCCTTCAGATAAATCGGTCGGAAGGCCCCGTCTTGCCTGAAGTCCGCAGGGCGATACTGCAGCAGATACTGCGAGCGAAGCTCTTCTTCGATCGAGTGGAATCCGTTGGCGACATCTTCAATGCGGTTCGGGAAGAAGACGCGGCCGCCGGTTGCATCCGCGATGCGGCGCAACACTTCATCGGCTGCATCCTTCGTTGGACTGATGTTCGTGGAGATGGTGTACACGATGGTTTCCGCACGCTGGCACATCTTGATCGCGTCGTTCTCCTGCGCGCGTGACTGGTTGTCGTGTCCGTCGGAGACGACGATGAGAGCGCGGCGTACCGTGTTGCTCTCTTTGAGCGTCAGCATCTGGTCGCGACAGGTCGTGTAGAGGGCGTCGAAGAAGGCTGTTCCGCCGCCCGGACGCAGTTTGTGGATGGCCTGGTTCAGGAGATCGACGCTGTTCGTATAGTCCTGCGCGAGGTCCGTCTTCACATCGAAGCCCATCACGAAAGCCGCATCGCCGCGATGCAGAACCTGCAGAAAGAACTCCGTGGCGGCGTCCTGCTCGAACTGGAAGCGCTGACGGATGGATCCGGAGGTATCCATCAGGACACCAACGCGCAGGGGTAGATTGGTCTGCTGCGTGAACTTGATGACGCGCTCGGGCGGACGGTTGTCGTCCAGCAGACCGAAGTCCTGCTGACGCAGACCGGTGACAAAGCGGCCGTTTTTATCGGTCACGGTGAAGATCTGGCTCACTTCGCGGGCGAAGGTGGTGATCGTAGGAGCGACGGCGGCGGTTCCGTCGGGCGAAGCCGGGCGAGACTGCAACTCTGGCGCAGGTGTGGTCTGAGCAGGTGCGGTGGCCGGTGCGGGAGGCGTGGCTTGTCCCGTCTGCGCGGCGGCAGCAAGGGAGACAAGCAGAAGGGAAGCGGCAAAAATACGCGGGCGAATCACGGGTGTGATTCTACCAAGCCAGGGCCCTCACGCGTTTTCGCTACTCCTTTGGCTTGGGAGGGAGCGATCGCAGGCGGTTCAGAAGCTCAATCAGATCTGCGGGAATCTCGGCCTCAAGCTCCAGATCTTCACCCGTAATCGGGTGCGCCAGATGAAGCTCCTTCGCGTGCAGGAAGTTCCGAGGCAAAGTCGCACCATCGCCGTCTTCGGGGCGATGCAGCCCAACAATCCGCGCAGGCGCTCCGTAAAGCGTGTCGCCGACGACAGGATGCCCAATCGCCTGCATGTGCACGCGAATCTGATGGGTGCGACCGGTTTCGATCAGGACTTCCAGCAGCGTGAACTTGCCTGCGGAGGTGTCCAGCCGCTCCAGCACCTCGTAATGCGAAACTGCCGCGCGCGCCTCGTAGAGCTTCGGCTCCTTCATCGGCTCGCGCTCTTCGGGATGCAGCTTCGAGGGCGTACCGGGACTCTCCGTGGTCATCCAGCTCTGCCGGGAACGCGTCGTCATGCGCGTTCTGCGGATAGGATCGCGCCCAATGGGCAGATTGATCGTGCCGTGATCGCGCTCAGCATTGCCACGTGCCTTCGCGCCGACCTCGCCATGCACCAGCGCCAGGTAACGCTTCTCCAGCGATCGGTCGGAGAACATCTCACCCAGCGCGCGATGCGTGCGGTCGTTCTTCGCCACCATGATCAGGCCCGAGGTCTGCTTGTCCAGGCGATGCACAATGCCGGGGCGAAGCTCTCCGCCCACGCTCGACAGGTTCACGTTGAAGTGATGCAGAAGGGCATTCACCAGCGTTCCGCCGCTGCGCGCATCGTCCGTCAGACCAGAACCCGCATGCACCATCATGCCCGCAGGCTTGTCGATCACGGCCATGTGCTCGTCTTCATAGACGATCTTCAGCGGAATGTCTTCCGCCATCGCCTTCAGCGGTGCGGGACGCGGTTCGCCTTCAATCTCAATGCGCTCGCCACCCAGCAGCTTCAGCTTGTTCTTCGCGGTCTTGCCGTCCACGCGGACCTGGCCCTGCTCGATCAGCAACTGCACACGTCCACGCGAGATGTCGGGCATCGCCTTGGCCAGATAGGCGTCCAGCCGAAGCCCGGCAGCGGCGGCATCGGCACTGAAACTGCGGATGTCGCCTTCGGACTCGATATCGTCGTCTTCGAGGACCGGTACGGCGACGGGAGCTTTGACTTTGGGTTTGGCGGGAATCTGGCCTGCCAGTGTTTCTGCGGGAGACGTCTTCGCAGGCTCTTCTCCCTCGGCCACAACGGGGTCCACGCCACGTTGTGCGCGGTAGAGGTGTTTGACGGTCTGTCTTCGTTTGCCCTTGGGCAACATGTTTTTAGATGGCACGCTGATGCTCCTTCGACTGCAGCAAAAGAGCGCCGCCACTTACTACGATACAGAGCAGCAGATACTGATCGAAGCGAAGGCCCGCAAAAACCGTCCCAACCTCGATCGGCGCGGGCCGTAGGCAGTCGATCAGAAAGCGCGCCGCAGCCGCCAGCATGACCGTTCCGCCGAGGACTTCGCCCGCATGCCGTCTGCGCGGCAGGTACCAGACGCCCAAGGCCGCAATCAGCAGGTGCGCCACGGCGCTGTAGAGGGCCACGGGATGCGATCCGATGCCATTCGCGCTGTGCATCGAGGGCACCAGGCGCCCAAAAACGCCCGTGGTTGCTGAACCGACATCGTTTCCGGCCATCAGGTCGCCAAAATGCAGAAACGAAGCCAGCAGCATGGCCGCAGGCGCAACGGCATCTCCCAGGATCCGCAAAGGGAGCCTGCGATACATCGCATAGGCTACGCCAGAGAGCACGCTCACGGCGAGCCCAAAGCGCGTCACTGTGGGCAGCGTCAAAATCAGGAGCGGATAGAGCCGAAACGCGCGAAGATTTTCCGATACCAGCACGATGCGCGAAACCACCAGCGTGCCGACGATGGCGACCAGGCAGGCGCTCCACACGGCATCTTCTTCCAGCCCCGTCACACGCGCATTACGTGCGGCGAGCACCATGGCCAGCACGAGACCCAGCGCCGCCACTGCGCCGTAGGTCTGCAGTGTGACGGGTCCAAGATGAAAGAGATGTGGATGCATGGCGTACTGACTCTGTGGGAAAGAAGCGCGCAGGATAATCCGGCGCACCAAATGAGAAGAAAACTGACCCGCTCAGCCGTGCAGCGAGGCGCTGGTGAACCCGTCTAGGACGGCGGGACTCGGCCGTGGCTCTTTAGGCATTCCGGACTGGCGGACATTGCGCACCGAACCATGTATACGAGCTAAGCCCCTGTTCAATGAATGTTGGTTCAACCAGCGTGATTCGCCATACCTGCCTTGCAGGCCAGTTCTCTGGATGGATGCTACGCGGGGCATTCCGGAATGGCAAGTTGACTCGCTACGCAATTTCCAAGTCAACGACCTGAAGGTTACTGTCCTGCAACATGGGCTGTGGGTGTGCCCGTATGCAGCTTTGCCACCAGAGGCCGCACCTGTTCACGCAGATCGAAGTTCCCTCCCACCACGCGATGTCGCAGAATGCCGTCCCCATCGATGATGAGATACGTCGGAATCGCGCCCACATGGAACTCGTCGCTGAGCGTGTGTTTCGTATCCAGGTACTGCACCCACGTCATGCCGTTTTTCTCGATAAACTCCGCCCATTTCGTCTCGCTGGAGTCCCAGGAAGACGAGATGAGAACCATGTCCTTTGCGAGGCGGCTGTCGTTTGCGATCGACCGGATGTAGGAGATCTCGTTGCGGCAGGGACCACACCACGTCGCCCAGAAGTCCACCAGGACGACTTTGCCGCTGTAATCATCCAGAGAAATCTTCCGGCCATCTTTGGTGGTCACCGTGAAAGAAGGCGAGATCGTCTCCCGCGCCAGGCTGATGTTTTCTGCAAAGTGTCGCGCGCGCGTCGCCAGCCCTGGCGAGACCTCGGGCATCGCGGCCAGGGTCGCAAAACGCTGTTTTGCTTCGGTATCGCGACCCAGCAGGGCAAGCGCCTGCCCGTCCAGAATGTAGGCCCGCGCGTTGGCCTTATCCAGGGTAAGTGCGCGCTCAAAGGCTGCGTGCGCCTCTTCCAGGTCGCTGCGCTTCGGTTTCGGTGCTGGTCCCAGCTTCTGGTCGCTCAGATCGGTGTGCGGCATCAGCGCTTCGCCGTGCAGTGCCGCGGCGTCTGCCCTGCCCTTGGGATCGGAGGCAAGCTGCTCCATCTGTGTCGCAGCCGCGATGGAAACCTTCGGCATCTCCGCGCGCAGGCCGACCTCATACAGGCCGCGCAGGCACTCCATGCAGTGGCCGTTTTCTGTCTTGAGGGCTTTGCGATAACTGTCGATGGCAGAGGTCAACATGCCATGGCCGTCGAACTCGCGCGCCTCCGCGAGGCTCTGCTCCGTCTTCGCAGACACGGCCGCGTTCTGCCCGTGCATCGACACAGGCAGAACAGCGGCCCAGAGAGAAAAGAGCAGCAACAGGAGGAGCATCTGCGCAGCTTATAAAGTTCCTGCGTAGCGATGCAATAAGTTAAATCGGTTAACCTGCGATGCGTTCTAAAAGAACTTCGTCCAGCAGACCGTTCAACGATCCCGCACGGCTGCGTACCGAACTCTGCGTCCGGTCGAGCGATCCCAGCAGCTCCGCATGCAACCGGCGCATCTCCACCAGCTCATCCGCGATATTCAGGGCTGCGAGTACCGCCACACGCAACGAATCCACGGTGGAGCCATGCGACGAGACCGCGCGCATCTTCGCATCCACAATCGATGCCAGTTGTTCGATATGCTCCGGGTCCACGCCGCGCAGACGATAGACCTGGTCGTAGATGTCCACCGAGACCGAACGCGATACGGGTTGCTCGTTCATCTCATCCATAGTTTCTCCAGGGCCTAAAGAAGCTCGTCTAGCTGCTGCAGCATGGTATCCACGCGGGATTTTACGGACTCGCGCTCCTGCTTCAGCCCGGCAAGTTCCACAGAGAGCGAAGAGACTTCTTCGCTTGTCATCTCCAGTTCTTCGCGCAACTGCTTCACCTGGGCCTCAGCCGCGGCGCGCTTTTCGCGTTCCTGCTTGATCAGTTCCACTGTGCGCAGAACGCGCTGTTCCAGCGCCTGAAATTCGTCGACGCTTACCGTCGGTGTGGACATGCTTTGCTGCCTCGCAATCTCGTCTTAATGGAGCTTCTCTTGAAGTATAGAACCGGGATTTTCCACCGGCGTTCGCGAATCGCAAGAGGGGAACCTCATTCGACTCCCCCACAAACAGCTTTCATGAGGAAGTCCCAAACCGGGTGCCCCATACATCGCTCGAAGAGCGACTTCGATCAGAGCTTCGAAAAGCAGATCCCTTTGCTTCGCTACGGGATGACAAAAACCGGCACTCTCTCCCTTTGTCATCCCGTAGCGAAGCGGAGGGATCCTCTTCTTCTTTTCTCCTTTGAGCAAGCCACCATGCGACACTTTTCTATGCGTCTCACCCTCTGCGCCGCCGTCCTCCTCAGTCTCCCCCTGACCGCCCAAACCGCAAAACCCAACGACGACCTCCTCTTCCAGACCTCCCAGGGCTGGAGTCCGCGCGTCAACGTGGAATCCGGCACGGTCATGGTCTATGGGATCGACAGCACCACGGCGGAGCGCATTCAGAGCTGGCGCGACCATGGCTATCGCGTCACGGTGATGACCGGCGTCGCCTGGGGGCGCTACGCCGACTACCTCCGCGGCGACTTCGACGGCAAAGAGCACTGGAACGAGACCCAGCAGGAAAAAACCGGCAAACTCATCCTCCACAGCGGACGCGAAGTCCCCTACATCGCTCCCTCAGAGAGCTACGGCCGCTACCTCTCCGTCGGCGTCACCCGAGCCCTCGACGCCGGAGCCCAGGCGATTTATCTCGAAGAGCCTGAGTTCTGGGCTCGCGCTGGATGGTCCGACTCCTTCAAAAAAGAGTGGCAGAGCTACTACAACGAGCCCTGGCAGGCGCCGGATAGTTCACCGGACGCGCAGTATCGTGCCTCCAAGCTCAAATATTTCCTCTACCGACGCGCTCTCGCGCAGGTCTTCGACTCCGTAAAAGCCTGGTCCACCGCCCACGGGAAACACATTCCCTGCTACGTCGCCACGCACTCGCTGATTAACTATGCGCAGTGGCAGATCGTCTCGCCCGAATCGTCGCTGATTCACGTCGGTGCGGACGGATACATCGCACAGGTCTGGACGGGGACATCCCGCGAACCGAACGTTTACGAAGGCGTCCGGAAAGAGCGCACCTTCGAGACCGCCTTCCTGGAATACGGCGCGATGCAGAATCTCGTCCGCGCCTCGGGCCACCGGATGTGGTTCCTCAACGACCCGATCGAGGACAACGCGAACCACTCCTGGACGGACTACCAACGCAACTGGGAGAGCACTCTGGTCGCCTCACTTCTGCAACCGGACATCGCCAGCTACGAGGTGCTTCCGTGGCCTGACCGTATTTTTGGATCGCATGGCCTCTATCCCACCTCGGAGCCGACGGAAGCCAATCCCCACCCCGCCAAGGCCGCCATCCCTTCGAAGTACGAGACGGAATTGCAGACTGTTTTCCACGCCCTCGGCGACATGCGCCAGCCTGCGCACTGGCTTATCTCCGGCACGCCCGGCATCGGCGTCCTCGTCTCGGACACGCTCATGTTCCAGCGAGCGCAGCCTCTGCCTTCGGACCACAATCTTGGGAATGTCTACGGACTGGCTCTGCCGCTGCTCATGCATGGCATTCCTGTGGAACCCGTTCAGATCGAAAATACCTATTCTTCTCAGACCTCGGGAACACCAACCCTGGACCACTACAAACTTCTTCTCCTCAGCTACGAGGGCCAGAAGCCGCCGGATCCCGCCTTCCATCCTGCTCTTGCAGCCTGGGTGCGCGCGGGCGGAGCCCTTGTTGTTCTGGATGACGACAAAGATCCCTACAACCGTGCCTCGGACTGGTGGAACACGGGCGCGCATCACGACGCCACTCCCCGAGAAGATCTGTTCCAGCAACTCGGCCTCAACTCCCACGCCGAGGGTTTGCATCGCGTAGGGAAGGGCATCGTCTTGTATGCCGCGAAATCTCCCTCCGCACTGACCTATGACAAGGCCGGAGCAGAGACCGTTCGCGATCTTACGCACCAGGCCGCGACGGCGGTGAACCTCCCCTGGAAAGAGACCACGGCCCTCGCCCTGCGCCGAGGCCCTTACCTGATCGTCGCCGGTCTCGACGGCAACGCCGCGCCGCAAGCGATCCCGGGTCGGTTTCTCAATCTCTTCGACTCGCACCTTGCGGAGACGACCAGCTTCTCGATTACCCCGGAAACCCGTGCTCTCCTTCTGGATCTTGACGCAAAACTCGCAAATCCCGCCACCGCAAAGATCCTCGCCGCTTCCGCCAGGATCACGGACATCCATACCGCTCCGAACACCCTCACCTTTGCGGCATCCAATATCGAAGGTCGCGACGACAACGATCTGACCGCCGTCGCGATTCACCTGCCTCGCCCCGCCAAACAGGTCACCGTCGACGGCAAGGCGGTCCAATCCACCTACGCGCAACAGGTGCTTCGCCTCGAATTCCCATCCCGGGCCAAGCCCCAGACCATCTCCATTACTTTCTAGGGAAAAGCCGCAAATCCACGGAGTAAAATCGCCGCATGGAAAGTCTCTTCGCCGGTCTGCCCATGCCGCTCCGCATCAAGCCCGCCCGTCCCATGACGGACGAGGAGTTGATGCGTTTCTGCGAGCAGCATGACGAGCTCGCGGTGGAACGGGAGCCCAATGGAGATCTAATTTTCATGACACCCACAGGGTTGGAAGGTTCCAACCGGAATATTGCCCTTTCGCGAGCACTGGACGAATGGGCGGAAGAAGACGGGCGTGGTTTGGCCTTCGATTCAAGCGCTGGTGTGACCTTGCCTGACCTCTCTGTGCGTTCCGCCGATGCGGCGTGGATCTCGCACCGCAAACTCAACGCGCTATCGCTCGACGATCGCAAAAGGTTCGCGCACGTCTGCCCGGAGTTTGTGGTCGAACTTCGATCCGAGACGGACAGTCTCTCAGTTCTCCAGCAAAAGATGGAACAGTGGATCGCCAACGGCGCTGAACTGGGCTGGCTCATTGATCCCTTCGAAAAAGCGATCCACCTCTATCGCCCCGGCTATCCGCCCGAGATTCTCAAGGAAATCTCTCAGGTCTCAGGCGAAGGTCCGGTCGCCGGGTTCATCATGCCACTGGATCGGATTTTTACGCGGTAGAAAAAAGCGTCCTTGCGAATAGGCAAAAAGAGAAAGCAAGTGCCACTTTACGCACAGGACAAAAGTCCGATCCGAAAATGCTTTGATTTAGACGGAAGGAATCGAACCTTCGTTTTCTTGCATTTGGCAAGGGAAGTGCTCCAGAAGAAAGGTACTCACCCATACTTTGGAGTTTTCCATGAAACTAAAGCTTCTTTCGCCGCTCATTCTGGGGCTCTGCCTTGTTTTCTCTCCCCTCGCCAAAGCCGATTCCATCACGCTTGAGTCTCACGTTGGCAACACCTACACGTACGACCTCACCCTGGATAGCAACTTTAATGTGTTCATCCTGGATGGCTTCAGCCTCACCGGTCTCTCTGGCGTGACGAATGCCACCCTCAGCGGAAAACTCGATAAGCTCTTCGACATCTCCTTCAACTCCACGAGTGTGCTCGTTGCTACGATCGCTGGCATCTCTGCAAGCTTCCACGCCCCTTACAGCATTGGAACGCTCACGCTGACCTCCGCTGCGAAGACCGGCATGGTCGATTTCACCATCCTGGACAGCAACGGCCTCTCATGCGGAAAAGTGGGCGGACCGGCTCTCGCAGCCACACCGGAACCCGGCAGTCTGTTTCTCCTCGGCACCGGAGCTCTTGTCGTGATGGGTTCGATGAAGCGACGTTTTCTGACTGCTTAGGCTGTCTGGAGTTTTCACCAAAACGGCCAATCCGAAGGGATTGGCCGTTGGTTTTTGTTGAGCCTGCGCTGGCTAGACTTCAACCGTGCCGCGCCCAAAACGCGGCCGGTGTGACGATGGGATAGGTCGCAGCAAGGGCCAACAGGTCTTTGTCCCCGGTAATGAGATAGCTTGCCTGTGCAGCCACGAAGGTGCCGAGGACCTGCTGATCGGCAGCATCCCGCAGATTCGGATCAGTCCCGGCGTCCGGCTCAACGACGTCGGCAAGAAACATAAGACTGTCCACCAGGTCTCGGATTTCTGACGCACCGAGTTGAATCCGTGAAAGATGCGGCAATACCCTGGCCGTTTCGTCCAGAATGTATCGTGAGAGAACCACATCAAGGCCACCTTGACGCCACAGTCCAACGATTCGTCCGGGAACGCTTCCTGGATAAGCCAGCCCCGATACCAGAACATTGGTATCCAGGACAACGCGAAGACCAGCCATCAGACCGCTCGTTCCTGGTTGACCAGGGAATCGATTTCAGCAAGACCTTCCTCGCTTGGGACCTCCGCATAGGCCTCAGCGATCCGTTGGCTCAGCGCATTGAAGCGATCTCGCATCCTTCGAATCCTGGCAAAGAGTTCCGCATCGACCAACGCTGCGACAGGCTTGCCATCCTTGTTGATGACGATGCTGTCATTGCGGTACTGCACTTGGTTGAGCATCTCGCCGAGATTCTGACGAAAATTGACTGCGTTGACTTCAGTGACCATGTCGGGACCTCCATCCATATCGATCGATATGATCATTATGGCATCTCTGTCTTGTCGATAGAATGGCTATATTCGCGAGAACGTCGATATGAAGTGCCTGCTGGCTTCAGTGTTTGACAAATGGTCAGACTTCAAGCAATCTAATAAGAGCGTCCGGGACTTCGGTTCCTGGCGCGTCACGTACCACGGCCGAACGGCTCATCCAGCCAGCAGTTGATTAAAAGCAATTCCGGATGAGTTCAGCACTCTACATGTGCTGCGGGTGAAGGGCGGGGCCTCGCTAGCGGTTTTCGAATTGATTAGCGCGAGCATACCCGCTGGACTAGAACAAACCATCAGTCCGCTTCATCCAAAGGTTCGAGCGGTGGGAGACAGGATAGAGAAAATGAAGAAGCTTTCCAAGAATGTAGCGAAGGCGCGCGCGCTCGTTGAGCCCCGCACCTATACGCTGATCGACGCCGTTCCCCTTCTCCAGAGGATCAAGTTTGCGAAGTTCGACGAAAACGTCGACATTACGCTGCGCCTGGGTGTGGACCCCCGCCATGCGGACCAGATGGTTCGCGGTACCGTCGTTCTTCCTCATGGCCTCGGCAAGACCAAAGTGGTCGCCGTCATCACCACCGGTGAAAATCTGCGCGCGGCTGAAGCTGCGGGTGCGGAGTTCGTCGGCGGCGAAGAGCTGGTCGAAAAGATTCAGAAAGAGGGTTGGACGGACTTTGACGCCCTCGTCGCGACTCCTGACATGATGCGCTCTATCGGCCGCCTCGGTAAGGTGCTCGGACCCAAGGGCCTGATGCCCAATCCAAAGACCGGCACTGTGACCACCGATGTGGCTGCCGCCGTCAAGGAAATCAAGGCTGGTAAGGTCGAGTTCCGCACGGATAAGACCGCTCTCGTACACGTTCCTGTGGGCAAGGCCAGCTTCGATGCGCAGAAGATCATCGACAACGCGATGACCGTTATCTCTTCCGTGATGAAGGCCAAGCCGTCGGCTTCGAAGGGCAAATACGTCAAGGGGCTGTATATCTCCTCCACGATGGGCCCTGGCATCAAGCTCGATAGCTCCGTCGCGGATCTCGCCGCCAAGCAGTAAGCGGCCGGCAGTAGCGATAGCAGCAACATTCAGACTTCCGCCGGCCACGCGCCGGCAGCATAAAGGCTAGGTTCACCATGGCAGTTTCAAGAGCAAAGAAGCACGAAAAGGTCGCACAGCTCGCCTCCGAGCTGAAGGATTCGACCTCGGCCATCATTGGCTCCTTCACCGGCCTTACGGCGGCGAAGGATTACGCCCTCCGTCAGACCGTTCGCCAGGCTGGCGGCTCC
This sequence comes from Terriglobus saanensis SP1PR4, assembly GCF_000179915.2. NCBI lineage: Bacteria > Pseudomonadati > Acidobacteriota > Terriglobia > Terriglobales > Acidobacteriaceae > Terriglobus > Terriglobus saanensis. The sequence continues at coordinate 452,031 of NC_014963.1, forward strand.
TACCGCGTCATCAAGAACAAGCTCGCGCCGAAGGCTGGCGAGGGAACGCAGATTGAGAGCGCTTTGATCGGCCTCAAGGGTGTTACCTCTGTCGCTTACACCTCGGGCGACCCTGTTGCCCTGGCGAAGGCGCTCTCCGGCTGGGTCAAAGAGAACACGGAGTTCTTCACCTTCAAGCTCGGCATCGTCGAAGGCAAGGTCATCACCGTCCAGGAGATTCAGAACCTGGCGACCCTGCCCGGCAAGGAAGAGCTCTTCTCGAAGCTCCTCTTCCTTATGCAGTCGCCCGCGCAGCGTCTGGCTACGGTTATCAATGCCACGGGACGCGATCTCGCGGTCGTGATCAATCAGGCGGTTGAAAAGGGCAAGTTCGGAGCTCCTGAGGCCCCGGCTGCAGCAACTCCTGTGGAAGCAGTAGCGGCAGCCCCGGCCACCGAAGCGGCTCCGGAAGCAGAAGCTCCGGTTGTCGAAGCAGCTCCTCCGATCGAGGAAAAGTCTGAAGCGACCGCGCCTGCGGACACCGAGGGCGGATCCGATCAGACGGAAGCGGCGAGCACCGAGCCTCCTGTCGAGGGATAAACACTTTCGCCTCACTCTTCCGGGTGCGCGGTCTGGGCGCATCGGAAACCCGGCGGGGGAGAGGCAGCCACGGTGAGAACACCCCCGCGGTCGGCAACATAAAGCAGTACGCACCATCAAGTTTAGATAAAACGGAGAAATATCATGGCGGACATTCAGCAGTTGGAAGATCAGATCGTGAGCCTCAGCCTCCTCGAGGCTTCTGAGCTCGTCAAGAAGCTCGAAGAGCGCCTCGGCGTTTCGGCAGCAGCAGCAGTTGCAGCAGCTCCGGCTGCCGGCGGCGGCGCGGCAGCTCCCGCAGCAGAAGAGAAGACTGAGTTCACCGTTATCCTCAAGGATGCGGGCGCGAACAAGATCAGCACCATCAAGGCAGTGCGCGAAGCAACGGCACTTGGTCTCAAGGAAGCAAAGGACCTCGTTGACGGCGCTCCCAAGCCCATCAAGGAGAACGTTTCCAAGGATGAAGCAGCTGCGATTGCCAAGAAGTTCGAAGGGATCGCAACCGTCGAGATCAAGTAGTTTCGGTGCGGTCCCCGGCCCGGTTTACCGGGCCGGGGACTTTGCCTGTTTGCATACAAATGGTGGAACGTGTATTCTCTTCTTTGGGAATGATCGCTTCTGCCCTAGTGTGCATCTCGGGCCAGCGAATCTGACTGACCTCTTCGAGCATCCAATTTTAGACTTCCGGCGCATCCAGTCGGCCATCTCTCTCTTCCTGTGCGGCGGGGATTCAGAGATGCAGGCAAGATCACATAAGCGGCACATCCTTGAGGCGGGCGAGAGCCTCAAAGGGCGGACAGGCATTCTTTACCACAAGAACGAATCAGTGCATAAGTCGATGATTGCGCTCCGGGGACGTCCTGTCTCTGCGGGCGCGGCGCTGTCTTTAGACATAAAGTTCACGGCAGCATAGCGGGTTAATTTGTACCCGCGGGCCGCAAACTCACGCGCGGCGCTGCGGTAAATGCAAGAAAACGCAGCAGATTCGCGGCAAAAGCAAGTATCAGACACAACCCGCGCGGGTCGCATTTTCGCAACGAGGGCGGAGATACGAAGTTCGAAAGCGCAAACAAACTATCGGCAGATCGGGCCTAAAGCCAGAATCTACCCCTCTGATGAGCGGAAGCGCTCCTCAGGTGGCCTCGGCAAAGAAATAACAGGAGTATCGAACGATGTCCAGCGAAACGCGCGCCATCCGCAGCCGTCTCGATTTTTCGAAGATCCCAACTGCCATTCAGATCCCCAATCTCATCGAGGTACAGCGCCGTTCGTATGAGCGCTTCCTGCAGATGGATAAGCTCCCCCAAGAGCGCGAGGACAATGGTCTGCAGTCTGTGTTCACCTCTGTTTTCCCCATTACCGACTTCCGAAACGTTTCGGAGCTCGAGTTTGTCGATTACTCCATCGGCAACTGGGAGTGCAAGTGCGGCTATCTGAAGGGTCTCAATCATCTCCGTACCGCCTGCACCTCGTGCGGACACATGGTCATCACGGACCCGTTCCATCCCGGCGATGTGCTTTGTAACTTCTGCGGAACGTACAACAAGAACACGCCTGACTTCTGCACCAAGTGCGGAGATCCCGTCGGCCTGCAGCTGAAGTACGACCAGGGCGAGTGCGAAGAGCGTGGCATGACCTACTCTGCGCCCCTCAAGGTCACGATCCGTCTGAAGATCTACGACAAGGACCCTGAGACCGGCGTCAAGACCCTGCGCGACATGAAGGAGCAGGAAGTCTTCTTCGGCGATATCCCGCTCATGTCCCAGAACGGTACGTTCATCGTCAACGGTACCGAGCGCGTGATCGTTTCACAGCTTCACCGTTCGCCGGGCGTCTTTTTCGAGACCGCGAACAACCGCAGCTACTTCCTCGGCAAGATCATTCCTTACCGTGGCAGCTGGGTCGAGTTCGAATACGACCAGAAGAACACCCTGTATGTCCGCATCGATCGCAAGCGCAAGTTCCTCGGAACCATCTTCCTGCGCGCGCTCGGTCTGCGTACCGATGAAGAGATCCTCAAGACCTTCTACACGGTGGACAACATCAATGTGCGCGACCAGAAGCTCTTCTGGTCCGTCAAGCCTGAGGGCGCAACCAACCTGCTTGGCGTAAAGCCCGGCGAGTCGGTCAGCGTGAACGGCGATGAAGTCGCACCGACGGCACGCAAGATCTCGGCTTCCACGCTGCATAAGCTGCGTGGCGGAAGCGTCAACGAAGTCTCGGTGGAGAACACCGAGTTCGACGGCGCGATCTTTGCCGCGGACGTTGTGGACCTCACCACCGGCGAGCTTCTGTACGAAGCCAACCAGGAAGCCACGACCGACAAGCTGCACAAGATCACCCAGTCCGGCTGCACCAACTTCGAGATCTTCTTCCCCGACCGCGACGACGTCGGCAATATCATCACGAATACCCTCAAGCGCGACTCCGTGCGTAAGCCTGAGGAAGCTCTCATCGAGATCTACCGCAAGCTGCGTCCGGGCGACCCGCCAACCCTGGATACCGCAACGGCCCTCTTTGAAGGCATGTTCTTCGACCCGCGCAAGTATGACTTCTCGCGCGTTGGCCGTCTCAAGTTCAACATCAAGCTCTACGAGAGCCAGGATGCTACGAACCTCGACAAGCGCACGCTGACCCCCGAGGACTTCTACGGCACGATCCGCTACCTGCTCAAGCTGCGTAAGAACATCGGCCTCGTCGACGATATCGATCATCTCGGCAACCGTCGCGTTCGCGCTGTCGGTGAGTTGATGGAGAACCAGTTCCGCATCGGTCTCGTCCGTATGGAGCGCGCCATCAAGGAAAAGATGAGCGTGTACCAGGAGATGTCGACGGCGATGCCGCACGATCTCATCAACGCGAAGCCGGTGATGGCGGCGATCCGCGAGTTTTTCGGATCCTCGCAGCTCTCGCAGTTCATGGATCAGACTAATCCTCTCTCGGAGATCACGCATAAGCGTCGTCTCTCCGCGCTTGGACCTGGCGGTCTGTCGCGTGAACGCGCCGGCTTCGAAGTACGTGACGTTCATCCGACGCACTACGGCCGTATCTGCCCGATTGAGACGCCTGAAGGTCCGAACATCGGTCTTATCTCTTCGCTCTCCTGCTTCGCCCGCATCAACGAGTACGGCTTCATCGAGTCGCCGTACCGCCGCGTGAAGGGTTCGCAGGTCATCGACTACGTCGCCGTTACCAACGCCGGTGAGTCGGGACTGCGCCAGGGCGATCCGCTCGAAGTCGCAGAGGCGATCAAGCTGAAGAAGCAGCTCAAGAAGGACGGCAAGCGCGTCCTTGAGACCGAGCCCTTCTCCTTCTACCTCTCGGCATGGGAAGAAGATCGTCACACGATCGCACAGGCCAACGTCGAACTCGACGCAGAAGCCAACATCAAGGATGACCTCGTCATCGCGCGTCGCCAGGGTAACTTCATTCTCGTCCCCAAGGGCGAAGTGGATTACGTTGACGTCTCGCCGAAGCAGCTTGTTTCCGTAGCCGCATCGCTCGTTCCGTTCCTCGAGCACGACGATGCGAACCGCGCTCTCATGGGTGCAAACATGCAGCGCCAGTCCGTTCCTCTCCTTGTCGCGGAAGCGCCGTTCGTCGGCACCGGCATGGAAGGCGTCACGGCGCGTGACTCCGGAGCCGTCATCCTCGCACGCCGTAACGGCATCGTGGATTCGGTCGATTCGGAGCGCATCATCGTTCGCGTCGAAGGCGAGCATCACCCCACGCAGCTTTCGCGTGAGGTTGGTTCGGACATCTACCAGCTCACGAAGTTCAAGCGCTCCAACCAGAACACCTGCATCAATCAGAAGCCGATCGTTCGCAAGGGCGACCGCGTTCTGAAGGGTGAGGTGATCGCGGACGGACCCTGCACGGAGCAGGGAGAGCTTGGCCTTGGACGTAACGTCCTGGTCGCCTTCATGCCCTGGCGCGGTTACAACTTCGAAGATGCGATCCTGATCTCGGAAAAGCTGGTCCGCGAGGACTATTACACCTCGATTCATATCGAGGAGTTCGAGATCGAAGCGCGCGACACGAAGCTTGGACCGGAAGAGATCACGCGCGATATTCCCAATGTCTCCGAGCACGCTCTGCGTGATCTGGACGAGTCGGGAATCATTCGCATCGGTGCGAAGATCAGCCACAACGACATCCTCGTCGGCAAGGTAACGCCGAAGGGTGAAACGCAGCTCACGCCGGAAGAGAAGCTCCTCCGCGCGATCTTCGGCGAAAAGGCCGGCGATGTGCGCGATGCTTCCCTGACCTGCCCTCCCGGAATCGAAGGCACGGTCGTTGACGTCCGCATCTTCTCCCGCAAGGGACAGGAGAAGGACGAGCGCGCCAAGGCGATCGAGACCGAGCAGATCGAGAAGCTGGAGCGCAACCTGGCTGACGAGATCCGTATTTTGACCGACGAGCGCCTCAAGCGTCTCGAAGGCATCCTCGGAGCCAAGGAAGTTCAGGCCGATCTCCACGACGAGCGCACCAACAAGAAGCTGCTCTCGAAGGGCGATCTTCTCGACCGCGACACGATCGAACTCATCAGCACGCGTAACCTGAAGCGTATTCGCTACGCCGACAAGGATCCGCGCGTCAACGAGCAGATCGACGAAATCGAAGAGATGACCTCGCGTCAGATCGACGTTCTTCGCAAGATCACCAACGACAAGATCGGCAAGCTGCAGAAGGGCGATGAGCTTTCGCCCGGCGTCATCAAGATGGTGAAGGTATACATCGCGATGAAGCGCAAGCTGTCTGTCGGTGACAAGATGGCCGGACGCCACGGAAACAAGGGCGTGATCGCGCGCATCCTGCCCGAAGAGGACATGCCGTATCTGCCCGACGGCACCCCCGTTGAGATCGTTCTCAATCCGCTCGGCGTTCCTTCTCGTATGAACGTCGGACAGATCCTGGAGACGCATCTTGGCTGGGCAGCGTTCGAACTCGGTAAAAAGGTTGCCGAACTCGCAGCGCAGAGCCAGAAGGCCAACGAGATCCGCGAGATCTTCTCGGAGGCGTTCAAGAACACCGCAGCTCTCAACCAGCTCCTCGAGCTCGACGACACGCAGACCATCCGCGTCGCCGCTGGCATGAAGCGTGGCATCTGGTTCGGTACGGCGGTCTTCGACGGCGCAAGCGAGCACGAGATCAAGGCGCTTCTTCTGGCTGCAGGTCTTCCGTCCTCGGGTAAGACAGAGTTGTTTGATGGTATGACCGGCGATGTCTTCGAACAGCCCGCCACGGTCGGATACATCTACATGCTGAAGCTGTCTCATCTGGTCGACGACAAGATCCACGCTCGTTCCATCGGACCGTACTCCCTCATCACCCAGCAGCCGCTGGGAGGTAAGGCCCAGTTCGGCGGACAGCGCTTCGGAGAGATGGAAGTGTGGGCGCTCGAAGCATACGGCGCGGCATACATTCTCCAGGAGCTGCTCACCTCCAAGTCCGACGATGTCTTTGGTCGTACCAAGATCTACGAAGCCATCGTCAAGGGCGAGGCGGCGATCGAACCCGGCGTGCCCGAGTCGTTCAACGTTCTCATCCGCGAACTGCAGTCGCTCTGCCTCGACGTGGAACTCGTCAAGCAGGCCGATCTGAAAAAGACGCCGGCGCTTCCTGCCGTCGCCGCGGCCGATTAGCTGTTAGCTCCCAGCCTCTAGCTCTTAGCTTCTGCTAAGAGCTAGAGGCAAAAGCTCACAAGTTTTGTAAGACAAGTGCAATGCGGTCCGCCAAAAGTGACCGCGAACAGTAGCACCAGCCGCAGTAAAAGCTAAGAGCCAAAAGCTAGTAGCTAAAAGCTGCATTCGGAGATTGCTCATGTTTCGCTCCAGCCCGTTTGAACTGTCCGGCCCTATCACCGACTTTGACGCGATCCGCATCTCGCTCGCGTCCCCCGAAAAGATCCGTTCGTGGTCGCACGGCGAAGTCACCAAGCCGGAAACCATCAACTACCGTACCTTCAAGCCCGAACGCGATGGCCTCTTCTGCGCGCGCATCTTTGGACCGATCACCGACTGGGAGTGCCTCTGCGGTAAGTACAAGCGCATGAAGCACCGCGGCGTGATCTGCGACAAGTGCGGCGTGGAAGTTACGCTCTCGAAGGTTCGTCGCGAACGCCTCGGACACATTGAGCTCGCCAGCCCCTGCTCGCACGTCTGGTTCTTCAAGGGCCTGCCTTCGCGTATCGGTCACCTGCTCGACATCTCCCTCCGCGAGCTCGAAGCAGTTCTTTACTTCGAGTCCTACGTCGTCATCGACGCCGGTGACGCGCCCGTAAAAGAGCGCGAGATCATCAAGGACGAAGCACGCTTCCGCGAGCTCGATCAGCAGTACCGTCCCTCCGGCTTCAAGGCCATGATGGGCGCGGAAGCGATCAAGGAACTCCTGAAGCGCGTCGAGATCGAAGAGCTCTCCGTAGAGATGCGCGAGAAGATGAAGGTCGAGCAGAGCCTGCAGAAGAAGCTCAAGTACGCGAAGCGTCTCAAGGTCGTTGAAGCCTTCCGTCGTTCGGACAACAAGCCCCAGTGGATGATTCTCGACGTGATCCCCGTGATCCCGCCTGAGCTTCGCCCCCTCGTTCCACTCGATGGCGGACGCTTTGCCACCTCCGATCTCAACGACCTCTATCGTCGTGTGATCAACCGCAACAACCGCCTCAAGAAGCTCATGGATCTTCATGCGCCTGAGGTTATCGTTCGTAACGAAAAGCGCATGCTGCAGGAAGCTGTCGACGCACTCTTCGATAACGGTCGCCGTGGCCGTGTGCTGCGTGGTGCGAACAACCGTCCCCTCAAGTCCCTTTCGGACACACTGAAGGGCAAGCAGGGCCGCTTCCGTCAGAACCTTCTCGGAAAGCGCGTGGATTACTCCGGCCGTTCCGTGATCGTCGTCGGTCCAGAACTGAAGCTCCACCAGTGCGGTCTGCCCAAGAAGATGGCGCTCGAGCTCTTCAAGCCCTTCATCTATCACCGCCTGGAACAGACCGGACACTGCACCACCATCAAGCAGGCTAAAGAGATGGTCGAAATGCAGGAGCCGATCGTCTGGGACATCCTGGAAGAGGTCATCAAGGACCACCCTGTCCTTCTGAACCGCGCACCTACCCTCCATCGCCTCGGTATCCAGGCGTTTGAGCCGGTGCTCGTCGAAGGCAAGGCGATCAAGATCCATCCGCTCGTCTGCACGGCGTTCAACGCCGACTTCGACGGCGATCAGATGGCTGTGCACATCCCGCTCTCGCCCGAAGCACAGATCGAAGCTTCGGTCCTCATGCTGGCGTCGCACAACATCCTCTCGCCGGCATCCGGTCAGCCCATCACCGTGCCCACGCAGGACATGGTGCTTGGTCTCTACTACCTCACCAAGGCGAAGGTCAACGCCAAGGGCGAAGGACGTGTCTTCGCGAACATCGAAGAAGTCCTCATGGCCCTCGAAGCCAAGGCCGTCGAGACCCTCACGCCCATCCGCCTGCGCTACACCGGCAAGGTGCTGGACATGACGACCGCCTACGACGATCAGGCCATCGCTCAGACTGAGCCCGTGGACTACGACAAGCAGTTCATCTCCACCACCGTCGGTCGCGCCATCCTGAACGATGCGCTCCCCGAAGGCATGCCTTACGTCAATGGCCTTCTGAAGAAGAAGGGCATGGGCCAGCTCATCAACTTCCTTTACCTGAACCTGGGTCTTGAAGTGACGGTGAAGGCTCTCGATCGCATCAAGGAACTTGGCTTCCAGTACGCCACGCGCTCCGGCCTGTCTGTCGGCCTGGACGACATGGTCATCCCGGCTTCCAAGTACACCGTCGTCAGCGAGGCGGAAAAGCAGGTCATCGCGGTTCAGCAGCAGTACCTGGACGGCGCCATCACCAACGGCGAGCGTAACAACAAGGTCATCCAGATGTGGTCGACCGTGACCGAGCGCGTAGCCGATGAGATGTTCAACAACATGAAGCGCGCGGACAAAGAAGGGACCATGAACCCGATCTACATCATGGCCGACTCTGGTGCGCGTGGTTCCAAACAGCAGATCCGTCAGCTCTCCGGTATGCGTGGTTTGATGGCAAAGCCCTCGGGCGAAATCATCGAAACGCCCATCACGGCGAACTTCCGCGAAGGCCTGACCGTGCATGAGTACTTCATCTCGACGCACGGTGCACGTAAGGGTCTCGCCGATACGGCGCTCAAGACGGCCGATTCCGGCTATCTGACTCGCCGTCTCGTCGACGTGGCGCAGGACGTCATCATCACCGAGACCGACTGCCTCACGAAGGAAGGCATCTACGTGATGCCGATCATCGAAGCCGGCGAGATCATCGAGCCCCTGCGCGACCGGATCATCGGTCGTGTGACGCTCGAGAAGCTCAAGGACCTCGACGGCGGCACCATCGTCGACGTGAACCAGGAGATCGACGAAGACCAGGCGACGGATATCCAGGCTGCCGGTATCGAGAAGGTGAAAATCCGCTCGGTGCTCACCTGCGAATCCAAGCGCGGCGTTTGCAAACTCTGCTACGGCCGTAACCTCGGTTCAGGCCGCATGGTGGAGATGGGCGAAGCCGTCGGTGTCATCGCGGCACAGTCCATCGGCGAACCCGGAACGCAGCTCACGATGCGTACCTTCCACGTCGGCGGAACCGCTTCGCGCGTCTCCGATCAGTCGCATCTCGAAGCCAAGAACGAAGGTACCCTTCGCTTCATCAACCTCTCCACGGTACGTGCCAAGGCCGGTCATCTCGTTGCCATGAACCGCTCCGGTTCGGTTGCGGTTCTGGATGAGAAGGGTCGCGAGAAAGAGCGTTACCCCATCGTCTACGGCGCCAAGCTGATGCTGGACGACGGAGCGAAGGTCAAGCTCGGCACCACGATCGGCGAGTGGGATCCGTACACCTTCTCCATCGTTACGGAGATCGGTGGAACGATCGCCTTCAAGGACCTCGTAGACGGCATCACGCTGAACGAAGAAGTGGATGAAGTCACTGGCCTCTCCCGCCTCGTCGTTTCGGATGCACCGGACGAAAAGCGTCAGCCGACCCTGCTCGTGAAATCGGACAAGGCCAGCAAGCGCTACCTCATGCCTTCGCGCGCTCATCTTATGATCGCGGACGGCGACGAGGTCTACCCGGGCGATGTTCTCGCCAAGATCCCTCGTGAGTCCACACGTACCAAGGACATCACCGGCGGTCTGCCGCGCGTCGTCGAACTCTTCGAAGCCCGCAAGCCACGCGAAACCGCAACCATCGCGGAGATCGACGGCGTCATTCGCTTCGGCGACGTCGTCAAGGGACAGCGCAAGATCTACATCACCGCCGACAATGGCGATGAGCGCGAGTACTCGATCCCCCGCGGTATCCACGTCAACGTGCAGGAAGGCGAGCGTCTCCGCGCCGGTGAAGCACTCATGGACGGCCCGCTCAACCCGCACGATATCCTCGCGGTCCTCGGCGAACAGGAGCTTCAGCGCTACCTGGTCAACGAGATCCAAGAGGTTTATCGTCTGCAGGGCGTAGCCATCTCCGATAAGCACATCGAAGTCATCGTTCGCCAGATGCTTCGCTGGGTCAAGATCGAAGACGTGGGCGACACCAACTTCCTGCTGGAGCAGCAGATCGATCGCTTCCGCTTCAACCAGGAAAACGATCGTGTCATCGCAACCGGTGGCCGTCCCTCCACGGGCCGTCCGCTCCTGCTCGGCATCACGAAGGCGTCGCTCTCCACGGACTCGTTCATCTCCGCTGCATCGTTCCAGGAGACAACGCGTGTTCTTACCGAGGCTTCCATCAACGGAGCAGTCGATACGCTCCGCGGCCTCAAGGAGAACGTCATCGTCGGTCGCCTCATCCCCGCAGGAACAGGCATGGAATACTACCGCAACGTCCAGCTCTCTCCAGAGCTCGAAGAAGCGGCAGCCAAGATCCAGGCCGAAGTCCAGGAAGCCCACGACGCAGAAGAACGCGAACTGGAAGCCATGCGCATGGAAGGCGAACAGGAAGAACTGGCCGCCGAATAAGCATTGCATGCAACAAAACTAAAGGGCGGACTCGAAAGAGTCCGCCCTTGTACATTAAGCAACAGACAGGTCACTTGGGAAAGTCGAAAATTCGGTGCCCACCTCACGCAGTCCTTGGGCAATCAGGACTTGATCCTTGCATGTATTTGGGCGCGTTATATCGGTTACTCAACTTCGGACAACCTGAAGGATTCACGATGGTTGTTATTCGAATTTCCCTTTTTTGATTCTCGCTTCAAATGTATTCAGATCCAAGATGGCTCTTCGTATAGCGCGATAATCATCGGTTGGCACGATCACAGCGGACGCAGTGTCCTCGTCATCACCGTAGAGTGACATCGGGGCCGCCTTGGTTGCTAAGAGGTCAACGTAGCAGCCGTAATCTAATTTATATGCGTCGTATCGCGCGCCAGCTTTCTCTTGGCCCGAAAGCCCCTTTTTAATAATGTGTAAGAGGCGGGCATCGAAAAGAGAGTCAATGATTGGATGACGCGAATTGACAGGGAGCAGAAAGGCTCTAGCCTTACGGTGAGCGATCACTTCATCGATGATCCAGTGAAGCAACGCCTGAGCGTTTTCGTCCGACTTAATGGCACCTTCTTTGTCTCGTTGATACCAAGTTCTTGCTGCGACCCGTATGGTGGGAATCGAGATCTTATCGTTCATCCCTCTTTGTGCGGCAAGAGATAGAACATTGAATGCATCTCGAGGAACTCCTTCGGCTGACTTTACAAAATCATCAAACGCATTGGTCTGGGTGAATGCAGCCTGGATTAATTTCTTCGAAGTGTCGAATTCCGGCTTACCGTCTACCACCTCAGAGGCGTAGTGTTTAAAGACGAGTTCCTGAAAAAATTCGACAGCTCGCGCTTCATTGTTGTCAAAGACCATGTAGTCGTCTAAATCAACGTCCGCTGAAGCATCAGCTCCAACCTCAATTCCTGTGTAATCGGATCCTCCCCCAAGCTTGAAAAGGGTTCGTTGTTCGATCGCTGCTATCTTGACTGTAATTCCCTGTACTGGAAAAATAGCGCGCCGTATAAGGTCAGCAAGATACGGTTGAAGCTCAAGTGGCAATGAACTCCACTCGTCTAGAACAATGACTAAATGTGCTGGCTTAATAATTGACACCAGATTCTTTAGAGCGCTACTGACGCTTCCAAAATGAACGCGGTAACGAAGTGTGCCCTTCTCGGTATAGTGTGTTCTTTGCTCTTCAGATTTTTTCTCTGACTCGTTCCAGCCGATACTTGCCGCAGGCACTTTGGAAAAGGTCGCAGCTACGCTATTACCCGTCGTCGACTCCGATGCCGTCTGATTTTCTGTTTCCCGAGTGGTTTCTCCCAAAACTTCAAGTTCGGTAATTGCCGCAGCCAATTTATCGAGGGCTGGTCCAACGCGGCTCAAATCTAAATCTAAGCTGAGCGCTATCTCAAGCAATTCCCCATGGACGGAACCCAACACATCCAACAAGAGCCTTGTAGCGCGTTGTGCAAGTGAATAATTCGCATCTCCGTAAATCCCACCAGATGACCCTATATATCGAAGATCGATATATACGGCTATGTCGCGATTTTTCTTTGCCTGCTCTGTAACGTACAGAAGCGCATGAGTTTTTCCGGTGCCCCGTCTGCCGTAGACCACTTGGTGATCTCTTGTCGAGAGCACCGCAAAGAGTGGACCAATATCCACGAACGTTTTTACTAGGGTCTCTCTATCTATTGACTCAGCGCGTCTCGAAAATCCGACAAAAGCCTTATTCATAGCAGCTACGGATAGAGTTTCGTTGGGCATGCGGGGATTCTACAGCTTCTCAGCGTTACTTGCGACGCAGTGTCAAACACCGAGTGCAGAGTGACCGTTCGCCGTGTATTTTTCGATGAGTGGGCATTCTCGCTCCGCGCGAACTTCCCTAATGGACAACAGGCGGTTCCGGTCGTCGAAGAATCCGCATCTCGGGCTCTTTCGTCGTGATGACCTCGATCACATGATTGAGGCAAGCGATGGAATGATGCTGTAGCGGGCCAGGGCCGGGATGATCGTCGGCAGCATAGCTCGTCTTCTTTGTCAGCTCCAATAGATAAGACCACGAAAAGATCCGAAAAAATTTGCCTTCGAACTTCTCTGGCTCTTTCGGATACTTACCGTACGTTTCGTTCACGACGGTGTACGAGACCGGGTAGTCGTAGATCACCTCAAAGAGTCGGCATGACTCATTCGACTCGATGGCAGTAGCGCCTGCGAAGAGCGCCTGTATTGCGGGCTCGTCCGTATGCGTTTTGCTCACCCGCCCAAAGTCGCCAGCCTCTTCAATCACAAGCCGCAGCTGTAACTCCCTCGGTTCGCCGATCCAGCGTAAGTAGAGGTACTCGCACTCGTTCATCTGCTGCGCTATCTCTTGCCAACTCATGCCGCTAGGATAACGGATAGTCGAGGTCAACCTCGACACTGGGTGCCCCATGTCCGGATTTTCGGACATGGGTTTTTACGCCGAGCGTCAAACCCAATCCGAAGAAATCTCTACCCGACCTCTGACGCCATTTAGGTAGTGAAGATAGCTCGAAGCGCCCCATTCTTCAGGTTCAGAGACCAACCCACGCACTACAGGATTTCGATGGAGGTATCGTAACTTCTCCCGAAACTTCGTAACCGTGAAGATATTGAAGTCGTGATATCGCGGCAGCCAGAAAGGCCTCTGCCTACTCCGCAACGTTACGGAGAGTTTGATCCCCTTGATCGCTTCATCGAGTGTCCCATTCTTCGGCTCGTCGACCAGGAGATGGACGTGCTCTGGCATCACCACGTACCCGTACACCTGAAATGCATAGCGAATACGCATTCTCTCCAGCGCATCTTCGAAAAGAGAACAAGCAGAGTCGGAGCTAAGGTAGGGCCGCCGCCCATAACAGTTAAAAGTCAGAAAATGATCGTGGCCACTTGTCTGATATCTCTTCAACCCCCGCGTCATGCGCTCAGGATACAAGATGGACGAATCAAGACCATGATGTCCTTAATTGAACTTCCGCCCCGATTTTTGGGAGATGTTCTGAGACGTATTCTCTTGAACCGCGAGCCTCCTGGAAACCCATGTCCGAAAATCCGGACATGGGGCACCCCAAAATCTCTAGATCTGCGATCCGTCTTTCGGTTTGTTATTTATCTGGAAGTTCACTGTAATCGTCGTATCGATCTCAGTCGGCTGGCCGTTGAGCAGATACGGTCTGTACTTCCACTGTCGTACGGCGTCGAGGGAAGGCTGTCGCAGTTCCTCCGGTCCGGAGAGGACCGTCAGGTCTTCGACGTCCCCGGTCTTACTAATGATGGCGTGCATGACCACCGTGCCGAGGATATGGCCCCGTCTCGCTTCCTGCGGATATACCGGATTCACCTTCGAAACGAGTAACCCTCCCACCACACCGCCTGGGACGTGCGCGGGGTTCGTCGGAGTATCCTGCGCCTGTAACGCAGACGTCAGAAGCAGCACTGCCAGTATTCCAAACCGTCGCATTCGCCCTCCCAGGTCGCGCCCATCATAGCAGGGCATTGGAAGACTGTTTTAGGGAATGGGCTAACTTAGCAGGCCGGTCTCATCTCTTTCAGCTTGGCCACCAGAACGCACGGGTCCACTGGTTTTCCAATCAGCTCGAAGTGCAGGCCCTGCACGCGGCTCTCGCGAAAGAGGTCGCCGGTGTCGGCCTGGCCGGAGAGCAGGAGGATCTTACAGCTGGGACGGGTCTTTTGCATGGCCAGGGCCGCCTGTACTCCCGTGATACCCGTCATGACGACGTCGCTGAGCAGCAGGTCGGGCTGGAAGCCTTCGAGCTCTTCCAGAATGGCTTCGCCGCTGTAGACGGCGAGGGTCTCATAGCCTTCTTTGAGAAAGATGAGTGCGAGCGTGTCCGCAATCAGGCGCTCGTCGTCGGCGATCAGAAGGCGTGTTCTGGATGCGGCGTTCGTTGGGACGGGCATGGGGCTCTCCGAAAGCTAGAGCAGACTGAAGGATGCAATGCCTAAGGTGCGGCGGAGAGACGAAAAGGCAACAGGCGCTCAAGGATGAGGGAAGGAGCGCGTTGAGAGCTCAAAGTGGCTTTTTTGAAGATTGCGGTGTCAGGCTGTTCAGCCTTCCCGCTCTCTATCATGACCCGAAATGACGTGAGAAGTTGTGATGGTAATCACGGCTGTTGGCCCTGCGCATAAACTTCGTGTGCGCATGAAGTATAGATGCGATCGTCGAAATCCTTCGGAGCGCTCTATGCGAGAGATGCCATTGGGCATGCGCACTTTAAAAAGCAAAAAAGGAGACCTGAAGGCCCCCTTTTTGCTTCTTTAGAAATTATCCCTGTTTCGGGGGAAATTTCTTGAACATCTTGTCGACAGCTTTGTAGAGCTTGTCCGTGTTCTTGTCTGGATTCTTCGAAAGCTCCGACTGTGCGGTCCCACGGAAGACGAGTTGTTTGGACTGCGAATCGAAGAGATCGACGATCAGCGTGCCCACGGGGATCTGCTCCACTATAGTGGTCGACTGTCCGCCAGCGCCTCCCCAACCGCGACCGCGCCAGCCGAAGCCGCCACCAAGACCATCGTAGAAGGTCGAATACTCCTGCTGGTTGTGGACGTTGCCGATGGCTGTGACGGTGAGATCGCAGGTTCCATCTGCAGCGGCAGGCTGCAACCCATGCTGCGTCAGGTCGCGTGTCAACGCGTCGCGCAGGCGTCCTTCCACGAGCTGGTTCGATGCGTGCAAACGGACGATGCAGAACGTACGGTAGTGTTCGAAGTGTGCACTGTGCTCGTAGTCCGTGCGGACGTCTTGCGCAACTGCACCTGCGGAGACAGCAAATACAGCAGCGATAACCAAGGAAACGATCTTTTTCATCCTGAAAACTCCTTCACTAGATGAGACGTAGCAAAGGCCTGCGCGGCGTCCGCCATATTGCGCGCTTTCGGTGCGTTACGGTGCAGTTCTTCCTTCGGCCCATGGATCGGACCGCCAACCACTAAAGTAATGCAGCCTATCGTGGCCGCGCGTACCCGTTCCGAACACCACGTTTCGACAAGACGATCTGCCAGAGGTGGAGATGCCTGGATCGGAATGCGCCAGCGCTGGACAATAGATAGTACTTCCATTTCCGGTAGAAGTTATCGGGGTAGTTCTTTTTGATCTCGGACCAAGTGCTATCGAAGTTTTCGAACCATTGCATCAGTGTCCTGTCGTAATCCGCTCCGAAGTTGTGGACGTCTTCGATGACGAACAGGCCTTCGATTCCTTTTCCGATTTGCGCCATGGAGGGAATCATCCCGTTTGGGAAGATATGCTTCATGATCCATGGTTCAACGATGTTCGATGTCGTTCCCGAACCTATTGTATGGAGTAGGAAGAGGCCATCGTCCTTGAGACACTGTGAGGCCTTCTGGAAAAAGGTACGGTAATTTTTATTGCCAACATGCTCGAACATGCCGAGGGACACGATGTGATCGTAGACCGTGTCCACGTTTCGGTAGTCCATCAGTTTCAGATTGACGGGGTATTCCCGACATAAAATGTTTCCAAGCTCAACCTGTTCCCTGGATATGGTGACGCCGTCCACGAAAGCGCCATATCTACTGGCAGCAAATTTGGCAAAGCTACCCCATCCACAACCAATATCAAGGATATGGTCGGAGTTCTGAAGCCCTATCTTTCTGCAGACAAGATCCAGCTTGGCCTCTTGTGCCTCATCGAGGGTCGTTGCATTTTGCCAATAAGCACACGTATAGACCAGACGCGAATCGAGCATGCGCTTGTAGAGGTCGTTCCCCACATCGTAATGGGTTTCGCCGACCTTCCATGCTCTCTTCGCGGTCTGTAGGTTGAAGAGGCGGGCGGTGATCCCATTCAATAAGGTCGCGAAGTTTAAACTTGTTCGATCTAGAAGTCCTGCGGTGAGCACCCTACAGAAGAATTCGTCGAGTGCTTCGCATTCCCACCATCCTTCCATGTAAGACTCACCGAGACCGAGTGAGCCCTTCAGAAGCACACGGTTATAAAACCGGTCATCGATCACCTGCGGATCCCATGGTTGATTGCCGTTGGCCGAGACTCCCGCAGATTCAAGCCATGCATCGATCTTTCTTTTTGCAAATCCGCGAGATTCCGGGCTGTGAGAAAGAGCATGAATGCCTGGAGATGATGCCATGAATTTTCCTTCCCAGAAGACCACTACGTACAGAGCAAAACAAACCGGGAAAGGGAAAATTCCCAATGCGCCAGACGCCCAGGCAGTCTCCCGAATGAGTTCCATCGAGGAAGGATTTATGCGGTGCAACCGGCTGTGATCAAAACCCGCAGATGGTCGGCGTTTGCCCATTCCATGGCCCGCTTCTAACCCGTAGAATCACGACATGGCAAACAGATACGGCGAAGCCGCCCTCATCGCCGCGCACCCGGACAAACATCATCCCAAGGCGACGCCGCTCGACCGCTGGAATACGGCAACCAAGCAGCTCTATCCCACCAGCCCCACGCAGCAGAAAAAGGGCGGACCTCGCGGAGCCTTTCTTGGCCTGTGTGAAGAAGGCCTGGTCAAGGGCTTCATCCCCGGCAGCTACTCTGCGCAGCGCATTCATAAGGACTATGCCGTTCGCGCGGTCCGTCTTCTGCTCGACGGCGCACCGGCTTCAGTTACAGGTCTCTGGCGCGAGGTCGCAGACAATCCGGAGACGCCCCACACCAGCCAGATGGATGTCGTTCTCGCACTTTGGAAAAACGATCGCATCCAGAAACCGGCTTAGCTGTATATTGGTCTTCCGGCCCCGGCTATCCAATCTGGAATCCAAAGGAAACTCGAATGAAACGTCTCCTCCCACTCCTTCTTCTCTCGGCCACCGCCTTCGCTGCGGACAACTCCGGCGTCTGGACGATCAGCGGAGACATCCAGGGCTACGACCTTGCGGAGTCCTGTACCTTTACTCAGACGGCGGATAAGATCGCCGGGCCCTGCAAGATTGAAGGCACAACGCGTGACACGACGGGCACCATCGATGGGAAGAAGATTACTTTCTCCCAGCCCGGCGAATATAACGGTCAGGCGCTGACCCTCACCTTCACAGGCTTCATGGATGACAAGGGCGTATTTCACGGATCGGTCGATGTCCAGCCGTTGAACGTTACTGGCACCTTCGCCTTGAAGAAGGAAGAACTTAAGCCTTAGTCTTATTTTTGGGCAAGGAAAAAGGTATTTCGGTTTGTCGAAATACCCTTTTCCTTTTGCGGCTAAGAAGACTACTTCGCCAGAATGACATCCGGCAGCGGAAGAACATCCACATACTTGCCGGCGCTGATACCGTCGAGCGCGAGGTTGGTCGTATCTTCCGTGCGTGTGGACAGAACGTGCAGGCGGCGAGTCGCGCGCGCCGTCGTCTGGCAGAGGCTGAAGCGATTGGGGATATTAACTAGAGCGCGGTATACCTGTTCAGATCGCATCGGTAAAACTCCATAGAAATTGAAAGCCGTAAGAGTGCAGGGAAGGGCGGCTCGAGAGCGTCCAGCGAGCGAAAAGTGGTACGGAAGGTTGCAGAGAGACTCCTCTCAGTATACGTCGGCAAGTACACTCAATCCGTGCCTAGCCTAAAAGATAAAACCGCCCTGGTAACCGGAGCCTCACGTGGCCTCGGTGCCGCCATTGCCACCGCGCTCGCCGAACAGGGTGCGCGGGTGGCCGTAAACTACTTTGCCAGCGAAGGCCGTGCTGAGCAACTCTGCTGGGACCTGAACAGCCGTGGCCTGACCACAAAGGCGTTTAAGGCAGATGTTCGTGACGAAAGTCAGATTGCCGCCATGGTTCGAGAGGTAGAGAAGTCCTTTGGGCATATCGACATCCTCGTGCCGAACGCTACCGGTCACCAGCCGTTTCTTTCGATTGAAGAGCAGACCTGGCAGTCCCATCTGGATCAACTTGAGTTCTTCGTGAAATCGCCCCTGCTGCTGCTCCAGAGCGTTCTTGCCGGGATGAAGGAGCGCTGCTTTGGGCGTGTGATTCAGATTGGCAGCGAGGTCGTCGAGCTGGGCAATCCGCGCTTTGCAAATTATGTCGCGGCCAAAGGCGCGCAGCTTGCCGCAACGCGCTCCTGGGCGCGGGAGCTGGCTCCGTTCGGGATCACGGTAAATCTTGTCGCTCCGGGATGGATTCCTACGGACCGGTCTGTCGGCGCGACGGCGGAGGAGAAGCAAGCCTACATCGATCGTGTTCCCATGCAGCACATGGGAACACCCGAAGATGTGGGGCGTACCGTTGCTTTTCTGGCTTCTGCGGGTGCGGAATTTATTACCGGGCAGAAGATCGCGGTGAACGGTGGAAACACTCTCGAATAGACTGGCTACGTTCTTCCAGGAGACCTTTCATGATGCGTCGTAAATTTCTTGCCTCTTCGCTCGCCGCAGCCTCGGCTGCTGCTCTCCCTCGGGAATCTTCCGCGCAGCCTGCTGCGGGCCGTGAATACTACGATCTGCGCAAGTACACTTTGCAGAGTGGGCCGCAGACCAAGCTTGCTGCGGACTACTTTGAGAAGGCGCTGATCCCGGCGCTCAATCGCCTCGGCATTAATCCCGTGGGTGCCTTCAGCGTTGACGTTGGGCCCGAGACACCTACGATCTATCTGCTGCTGCCGTGTAAGAACGTACAGACGCTCATTACGGCAGAGCTCGCTCTGGCGAAGGATGAAGTCTTTGTAAAAGCCGCCGCGCCTTTCTGGGCAGCGCCTGCCGCGGCACCCGCGTTCAAACGTGTGGAGTCATCCCTCTTTGCTGCGTTCGAAGGCTATTCTGTCCTGACGCCGCCAGCGAAGGGCAAGCGCATCTTCCAGCTACGCACTTATGAATCGCCTTCGAACGCGGCACATATCGCGAAGGTCAAGATGTTTCACTCGGGCGAGTTTGAGATCTTTGCGCGCGCGGGCTGCGGCCAGGTCTTCTATGGCGACGCGCTTATCGGCCCCAACATACCCAACCTTACCTACATGCTTACCTTCCCCGATCTGGCTACATTGCAGAGCTGCTGGAAGGCGTTCAGTGCCGATCCTGAGTGGAAGAAGCTGAGCGCGGATCAGCGCTTTGCGTATGAGTCCATCGTCTCCAACATTACGAATCTGTATCTCAACCCAACGAGTTATTCGCAGATTTGATGCCTTCGTTGTGCTACGGAATTTGTCATCCCGTAGCAGAGCGGAGGGATCTGCTTTTTGGAGGGGCACCCGAATTTTGGTTTCCTGAGAGATCAAGTTTGTGCGCTCCGCGCGACCCCACCCTTTCGCGATGAAGCTGCGAAAGAATGGGGCACAGAGGAGATCCACGTTGCGTTAGAGCTGCAGGCGCAGTTTCATCCGCGTCAGTAGCTCAGACACCAACAGCATCACCGCCGTGAAGACAAACGCCCGTACCACGCCCTGCCACCCATACACGAAGTGCGTGCCGAACCACGTGACGCCCGTCGCGGCCAAAATGTAGAACCAGATGTCTGGGAGCAGATAGGTCAGCAGCGTGTTCGAGCCGGCGGACTTCACGAAGAACGCCCACTTGCTGTATCGCTTCACGTCGCAGACGTAATACAGCAGTGTGAAGAGAAGGATGCACGCGCCGATGGTGTACAGGCACCACGTTGGCGTCGCGCGGATCTTCGAGATACCGAGCGGATGCAGCAGGCGCGCGACGATCAGTGTGACGACAGCGAAGACCAGGGCAGGTATAGCCTTCTGTCGGAACGTCGCGAACCTCGGTTCCAGGAAGAAGATCGTGGTGAGGGTGATGCCTGCGAAGGCAATCGAGGCCATCGATCCATTGACGATGGGAAACTTGTACCAGGGCAGATCAAGGTGGATCCAATGCGCCGTGCTGGCGATGCAGAACACCGTCATCGCCACGAACCAGACCGCAGGCGCCCACAACCATCGGCGCGTTGTCAGGTAGAGCAGCGACACGGAGAAATACGTGTAACCGATCAGGCCGAGGATCTCTGGATAGCCATAAGAGAACCAGCCTACGCCGCCATCGCGCGCTGTGTGGCGATAAAGAATCGCCAGCCCGACAAGCAGAACGAATCCCGCAGTGCGCAAGCCGCGATAGAGGTTGCAGCGGAGCCTATCGGTTGTCTTTGGATAGACCAGCCAGATCAGGATCGCGGCGAAGAGGGCCAGCAGCCCCCAGATATATCGGCCCAGTCCGTGCATAAGTGCCGGATCGCCGCGCCCGCCGTTCTCAAGAATGATTCCCAGCACAAGCAGTGCCGCCGAGCGCAGCGCAATGTATCCCAGCAGCGTGGCCGGACTGTCTCCTTTGCGGATGCGCGCATTGAGCGCCAGCGGGATCGCCATGCCGAGGATGAAGAGAAAGCCAGGAAAGACCATGTCGACGTAGGTCATCACGTCGACTTTGCCGGGGGCGTGGTACGTCCACCAGGGCAGGCCTTTTATTTCGGCTAGTTCGTTCACAAAGATCATCAGCGCGATGTTCAGGCCGCGAAAGATATCCAGCGAAAGAATCCGTTGCGGCGCGAGTGG
Source organism: Terriglobus saanensis SP1PR4 (assembly GCF_000179915.2). Taxonomy (NCBI): domain Bacteria; kingdom Pseudomonadati; phylum Acidobacteriota; class Terriglobia; order Terriglobales; family Acidobacteriaceae; genus Terriglobus; species Terriglobus saanensis. The sequence continues at coordinate 473,154 of NC_014963.1, forward strand.
ATGTGGTCCAGCAGAGGTTGCCATCTATTTCCCTTTTGGTGTTGCGTGCAGGCCCGCGTTAATCGCGTCCAGAAGAACGTTGTCAGGATCGCCATTGTAGGCCCAGAACATGATGCCACTCAGGTGCTTCTCGCGCACATAGGCGCACTTGCGCTTCATGGACTCAGGATCGTCATAGGTAATGAAGGTCTGTGTCGCAGGGTTGTAGAGATAGGGCACGGCGGAGGCCGCGTTCCAGTAGCGCGTGAAGCCCGATCCCGGTGCAAGCTTCTCTTTGGCAATTTCTGTATAGAGCACGTCGAACATTTTGTTCTTCGGCACTGGCTGAAACAGACCGTGGTTCGCAGGCGGAACACCGGTCCAGCCGTGACCGTAGAAGGGAACGCCGAGAACGATCTTCTCGGGAGGGACGCCCGCGGCAAGATAGTCGCGCACCGACTGATCGTCGGAGAGCTTCTTCGGATCGGCGGGATCGGTGAAGAGTGGCGAGTGATTGCCGGTCGTCGGGTCACTGCGATCGTAGTAGTCGTAGCCCATCAGGGCGATGGTGTCGACATATTTTGCGACCTGCGCCAGCTCCGTGCTGTTGATGAAGAATCTGTTTCCGTTGGTCGCGGTTGAGGTGACGAGGTGCTTGTGCAGACGTCTGCCTGCAGTGTCGAATGCCATGCGCAGGTAGCGCAGAAGCAGTGTGTAATTCTGCTTGTCCGCTGCGCGGAAGCGTCCGCTTGGGCGCGGGAACGCCGGGTACTCCCAATCGATGTCGATGCCATCGAGCTTTTGAGCTTCGACCAGATGCAGGCAGCTTGCGACGAACTTAGCCCGCGAGGCTGGCGTCAGGGCGATGTCCGAGAAGTCCTCCGAGCGCGCGAAGCCTCCTGTGGACACTACGATGGTCAATGCAGGGTTGATCTTTTTCAGCGAGACCAGCGTTGCCAGATCGCTGGCCTGCATCGGTGTCGGTTCGGCCAGCGCGCCGTCCCTGGTGTCGATGAAGGCGTAGTGAATCCGGGTCAGCTTCTTTGCCGCAATGTCGTTCGCGTTAAGCGCCTGTCCGCGCGAGAAGACGTACCCGATGATCTGTGAAGAAGAAGTTCTCTGGGCCCGGACGCAGGGAACAGCGAGAAGACCAGCAAGCAACGGGAGCAGGGAGGTGCGGATTTTCATTAGCGGGCTGTCGCCTCATTTGTGGGATGAAGTCCGATGTTGATCGCATCGAGAAGTACGTTGTTCGGATCGCCAGTGTACTCCCAGAACATCATGCCGCCCAGGTGATGTCCGCGTACATACAGGGCTTTATGCGCCAGCGACTCGGCGTCCTCATAATCCACCCAGGTCTGCGTGGTGGCGTTGTAGAGATAGGGCGAGTCCGAGCTGTAATCCCAATAGCGGACGTAGCCAGAACCCGGTGCCAGAAGCGTCGAGGCGATGCTGCCGTAGTTCAGATGAAGGTTGCGCGCGCTCGTTCCGGGCTGGAATAAACCATTCTTGGTTGCTTCTACCCCAGTCCACCCCTTTCCATAGAATGGAACACCCAAGACGATTTTGTTCTCCTTTACCCCCGCTGCAAGGTAGTTTTGCACCGACTTGTCCGAAGAGACGTGCTTTGGATCGTCAGGATGGGTGTAAAGGGAGGAGTGATGCCCTGTGTTCTTGTCGCCGCCATACATGTCGTAGGTCATCAGGTTGATGGAATCAACATACTTCTGGACCTTGTCCATCTCTGTGTGCTGCAGGAAGTTGAGGCTACCGCCCGTAGCAATCGAGGTATAGAGGTGTTTATGCTGCCGCCGTCCCTCGCGATCAAAGCGAATGCGTAACTCCTTCAGCAGGAGGGTGTAGTTCTCTTTATCTTCGGGACGGAACTTGTTGTGGTCACCCTCCAGGCCGGGATACTCCCAGTCGATATCGAGGCCATCGAGCTTGTACTTCGTCACGAAATCGACGGCGCTGTCGATAAAGATCGACCGTGTCTTCTTGGTAAGTGCCATATCGGAGAAGTTCTTTGACCACGTCCATCCCCCGACCGATACAAGGATCTTCAGAGAAGGATTTTGCTGCTTCAGACTCGTCAAAACACCAAAGTTTTCCGCATCATGTGCAAATCCTTCAGCCACTTTATTATCTTTCACGTCAGCAAAAGCGTAGTTGATACGGGTCATCTTGGTTGCCGCGATTTCGCTGGGCGAAAGAATGCGATCTCGTGCGAAGACGTACCCAATGATCTCCGCGTGGTTGGGCACGGTGGAGGTGACGGGAGTGGTTCGTGCCACGGCAAAGGGAGGAAGAAGTATTCCAAAAAGCAGGGCACGAACGGAAAGACGGCGTAGCATGGAGACTCCTCAAGCGGGCATGTTTGAATCACTCTCGAACGAATTTATTCCCTAGTCAACGGACATTTGGTTGAATATTTTCAATCGCTTTCCCGATTCGACTCATCTTGAAGGTGACAAGGAGCCATTTGTGCACGTTTTTTCCCATGACTCTCGCCCCGGTGTGTCCGCGAACCCGGAGCCACATCCGATCTGCCATGCTACAAAAGTTGCCATCGGGTTTGCACTTCTGGCTGCTCTGGTGGCTGGCTGCAGCAAACCCGCCGCCGCTCCTCCCGCCGCCCAGGCCATGCCTGTTAAGGTGATTCCGGTGGAGTTCAGCGCCGTGCCCAGCAGCGACACCTATGTCTCCACGGTCAAAAGCCGCCGCTCCGCCACCATGCAGCCGCAGATCGACGGCAACATTACACATATCTTCGTGGTCTCCGGACAGAAGGTGAAGGCGGGACAGGTGCTGATGCAGATCGACCCGCTCAAGCAGGTCGCCGCTGTGCAGTCGCAGCAGGGGCTGGAGCAGCAGCAAAAGGCGGTGTATCAGTACAACCAGACCGAAGTGGAGCGCCAGCGCAAGCTTTTTGAGGCAGGTGTCACCTCGCGTCAGGTTTACGACCAGGCCGTGCAGTCCTTCCAGAACTCGAAGGGCGCCTTTGACTCCTCGGCCGCCAGCACGAACACCCAGCGTCAGCAGCTCGCGTACTACCAGATTCGTGCGCCGTTCGCAGGTATTGTGGGCGACGTCCCCGTACATCTAGGGGATTATGTCTCTCCCACAACGGTGCTCACCACGGTCGATGAGAACAAGGACCTCGAAGCCTATATCTACCTCCCCACGGAGCAGGGCTCGAAGGTGCGTCCGGGGCTTGCCGTGGACGTCCTTGATACGGTCGGCGCGGTCCTCACGCACTCGACGATCTCCTTTGTCTCGCCGCAGGTAGACAATGGCCTGCAGAGCATTCTTGCCAAGGCGCCGATTTCCCCTCAGGGAAATATGATCCGCAATGGCCAGATTGTGAACGCACGGGTCACCTGGTCCACCTCGCAGGCGCCCACTGTCTCTGTTCTTTCTGTTACGCGCATCGGCGGACAGACTTTTGTCTATGTGGCCACGCCGAAGGGCAGCGGCTTCTTCGCTCACCAGGTCGCGGTCAATCTTGGAGAACCGATCGGCAATGACTACCCCGTTCTCTCTGGACTGAAACAGGGCGATCGTGTGATCGTCTCGGGTATCCAGTTTCTTCAGGAAGGTGTTCCCGTGCAGCCCATGGGCCCGCAGCCCGCCGGTTCCAAGAGTTAGTTTTGATCGAAACGAAATGAAGCCTGCGGGAGCGAATGCCCCGAGGCCCGCTCTCCGGTTCTTTCGGAGAGCCAACGCACGAAGGGAAGTTCACCTTGGTTGAGTTTTTCATCCGACGCCCCATCTTCGCCACGGTTTGCGCACTTTTGATCGTGCTGGCCGGCGCCGTCTCCTTACCTACGATTCCGATCTCGCTTTACCCGCAGCTTGCGCCGCCACAGGTCAATGTGAGCTGCAACTACGTCGGCGCCAACTCGGCTGACGTGGAATCGGCTGTAACCATCATCCTGGAGCAGGCCATCAATGGTGTGGAAGGCATGCGGTATATGTCGTCCACGAGTTCGAATGACGGCACCAGCTCCATCACCGTGACCTTCGACACCGGTTACGACCTGGACATTGCCGCCGTCGATGTGCAGAACCGTGTGGCCACCGCGCAGGGCCGACTTCCTTCCACGGTCAACAACACCGGTATCTCCATTACCAAGTCGAACTCGAACTTCGTCTTCGCCGCTGGTTTTATCTCGCCTGACCACTCTTTGTCTCCATCGTTCATCTCGAACTACCTCGATGTTTATGTCTCGGACGCGCTCAAGCGTGTTCCCGGCGTAGGCGCGGTGGTCATCTTCGGTGAGCGCAAATATGCGATGCGCCTCTGGCTGGACCCGAACAAGCTGGCAGCACGCGGCCTGACACCCCTCGACGTCACCACTGCCCTGGCATCGCAGAACATTGAGATCGCTGCCGGTCAGCTCGGCATTCCGCCTTCGGACCCCAAGCAGGCGTACCAGATGGCCGTTCGGGTCGTCGGACGTCTCTCGGATCCGCGCCAGTTTGAAAACATCATCATTAAATCCAATGCTCCTACCAGCAGTACCACGGTGAGCACCACCACCAACGGCACGGGCCTGGTTCTGCTCAAAGACGTAGGCCGCGCGGAGATCGGCGCGGAAAACTACAACACCAACCTGAAGTACTCCGGCGGCGATGCCGTTGGTATCGGTGTGCAACAGCTTTCGAACGCGAACGCTCTGGATGTGGATCGCAAGTGCCGCGCTGTTCTTGCAGAACTGCGGAAGTCTTTCCCGCCGGGCCTGGAAGGCATCATCGCCGTCGACACCACCACGGTCATCTCCGATTCGATTACCGAGGTAGAACACACGCTCGCGGAAGCGATCGTCATCGTGATCGTGGTGATCTTCCTCTTCCTGCAGGATTGGCGCGCCACGATCATCCCGGCGGTGACGATTCCGGTTTCGCTGATCGGGACCTTTATTTTCATCAAGATCTTTGGTTTCTCGATCAATTCTCTGACTCTCTTCGGGATCACTCTCGCCACGGGGCTTGTGGTGGATGATGCTATCGTCGTCATCGAGAATGTGCAGCGACATATTGAGCAGGGAGTCGCCGACGCGCACGAAGCCACATCCATCGCCATGCGTGAGGTCACCAGCGCCGTCATCGCTACGTCGCTGGTGCTTATCTCCGTATTCGTTCCGGTCAGCTTCTTTCCCGGAACTACGGGCATCCTTTATAAGCAGTTCTCGCTGACGATTGCGTTTTCCATTGCGATTTCGGCGTTCAACGCGCTGACGCTTTCGCCAGCTCTGGCCGCCATCCTGCTGCGCAGAGAACAGCATAAGACTGGCCTGCTCGGCCTCATACTCAACCCCGTCGACCGCGGCATCAAGAAGGTGATCTCCTGGTACGCCGTTGCCGTGACCTGGGTGGTCAAGGTGCGCTACGCGTTCCTGCTTCTCTTCTTCGCTGGCCTCGCTGCGACGGTTTACATGTATATCCATGTGCCGACAGCGTTCGTTCCAACGGAAGATCAGTCCTATTTCCTGATCATCGTGCAGACGCCTCCGGGAGCATCCCTTACGTACACGGCAGACTTCGCGGACAAGGTATCGAAGCTCGTGCGCGACGACAAGGATGTTTTTGGCACCTTCTCCGTGATGGGCTTTTCGCTTGCCGGTGGAAGCAGTCCGAACTCCGGCCTGATCTTCGCGCCTCTCAAGCCGATTGACGATCGCACCAAGCTTGGTAGTGGTCACTCCGCGCACGACATCGTGGCCCGCACTGCGCCCAAGCTCTTCGGAGTCCCCGGTGGAATCGCCTTTGCAGCGGAGCCGCCCGCCATCCAGGGTATCGGTACTGTCGGCGGATTCCAGTTCATGCTGCAGGACGCGGGTCGCAATACCTTCGCGGACATAGATCGCGTCGCCCACACCATGGTCGGCCAGACACGCGCCCCTGGCGCCGGTCTTACTAACCTAAATACCACCTTCACCGCGAACGATCCTCAGCTCTACGTCACCATCGACCGCCAGAAGGCGCTCGCCGTTGGCGTTCCGCTGGACCAGATTACGGCGGCCATGAGCACCTTCATGGGGTCGAGCTATATCAACGACTTCGACTTCAACAATCGCTCTTACCGCGTCTACGTGCAGGCCGACCAACAGTTCCGCCGCAACGCGCAGGACCTGAAACAGTACTATGTCCGGTCGAACGCGAACCAGATGATCCCGCTCGACAACCTCATCCTGGTCGACGAGAAGTCCGGACCGCAGGTCATCTATCACTACAACCTCTTCCGCTCGGCGGAGATCGATGGTTCTCCCGCCGAGGGTCTTTCTTCCGGACAGGGCCTCGCCAACATGGAGAAGCTCTTTGAGAAGAACAAGATGCCGGGTATGACTTTCTCTTGGACGGGGCTTTCGCTCGAAGAGATCGAATCCTCTGGAAAGGCGATCATCATCTTCGGCCTGGGCCTGCTGGTCGTTTACCTGACGCTCTCCGCCCAGTATGAGAGCTTCGCCCTGCCGTTCATCATCCTGCTGGCCGTGCCTACGGCCATTCTTGGAGCGCTTTCGCTTGTGGCGCTTCGGGGTCTGAGCGATGACGTCTACGTCCAGATCGGCCTGGTGATGCTGATCGGTCTATCGGCGAAGAACTCGATTCTGATTGTTGAGTTTGCGGAGCAGCAGCTGGAAGAGGGTAAGTCGATCATCGACGCCGCCATTACGGCGTCGGAGCTTCGTCTCCGGCCGATTCTGATGACCAGCTTTGCCTTTATCCTCGGCGTGCTTCCGCTGTACTTTGCTTCGGGTGCCGGTGCTCTGGGGCGTCACTCGGTAGGTACGGCGGTCGTGGGTGGCATGTTGCTCTCCACGGTGCTTAATCTCTTCTTTATCCCAGTGCTGTACGTCATCCTCAAGATGGCGATGCACCGGTTCTTCCCGAAGAAGGAGAAGCCAGCGGCTACGGCGTAAAGCTTCCTTTTATCGTCCCATAACGAAGTGATCGCTCTTCGAGCGAACGATGCGCTTTGCGCATGCCCATGTCCCAAATGCGGGACATGGGGCACCCGTCCGGCGGTTTCCTGGGGAATTTGGTTTGTGCGCTTCGCGCGACCCCACCCTTCGCGATGAAGCCGCGAAGAATGGGGCACGAAAGCTTTCACGGTTAGCCGACGAAGATTGGTTTGATGTGTCGCTCGTAGAGGTTCGTGGTCACGTTGCGTGCCACGACTTCTTCGTTGGCTTCCAACGCCTTCAGGTACCGGTCGCCCATCTTTGCCGCCACCTTGAATCCGACGTGCAGAAGCTGACGGAGATCCGGGTTGAAGGCGGCATCGTGCTTGCCGTCGTGACGCAGCGCGCGGACGAACTCGTCGCTCGTCCAGCCGTTGACCACGGAAGGATCGGGCAGACGCTCGGTTTTGATGTCGATCACGGTGGCGTAGGGCGCGCAGAGTTCGGCGGCGTGGCCGAAGGCTTCGGCATAGACTTCTTTTGCCAGCGCCAGACCATCTCCGCCTGATTCCGCCAAGCCGATCACCTCTTCCAGCCAGGACGTACCGGCAGTTTTCACGTGAACGCCAGCGTCGAAGTCCTTAATGCTCTCGCGAATCGCCTTGTAGATGGAGTACTTGTCCGAACCGGAGTGAACGCTGAGCTTCAGGTTCTTCGGCAGGCCGTAGCGCTCGACGGCAAAGGCGATCGTAGCAAGGTCGTCGCGGAACTCCTTCGTAAACTGCTCCACGTCGCCGACGTAGTCCACGCCCTTATTGAAGCGGCCGGTAAACTTCGGAGCGATGGTCTGGATAGGGATCTTCTCGTCCGCGATGGCGGCGAGGATCACCAGCAGCTCGACGGGGGTCTGTGGGGAATCGGTCTCGTCCATCGAGATTTCGGGAACGAAGGAGCCTTCACCCTTCTTGTCGACGATGGAACGATAGATTGCACCGGCCTGCTGGACGGCGGCGAGGAACTTGTTGGCGACGCCGCGGACGAAGGCTTCGTCGATTTCAAAGGGTTTTTCGATGCGTGGAATGGCAACGTTGCCAATTAACTCCGGATGACGCGCTACAAATGCGGCTACATCCTCGGCTGCTGCGGGGTGTCCGATGTCGTCCGCTACGTCCATCGTGAAGAAGTTGCAGGGTGCGAGGAAGCGGTCGACTGTCTTCAGGTTGATGTGGTCGGCATCGAGAAAGTAAGGTCCGGTCCAGCCAAGTTCCTTCACCGCAACGTCCGCGGCAGAACGCGTTCCGCTTGGCTCCGAACCGATGATGAGATGCTCGCGATTGGACTTGTTCCAAACCGGCGCGATCGTGACTCCTGCCTTTTCCGCAAGCACGCAAGCGGCAAGTTGTGCCTTCGCCTGGTGCGCGAAACGATCTCCCATGCCTATGGAGTACTTGGGAAGCTGCAATGTTTCCGCCATCGTTCTCTCCTTCGTCTGTTCTCAGACACTTCCATTGAATCATGACGGCCCGTTAGGGATATGCTGAATTGTCCGGAGGCAGGTCCTCCGATCATCATTGAAGGATGAAAAATCTATGTGCGCACCAAAACTTGTCCTCAGCGGACTTTTGAGTTTAACGTTTGCAGCCTTTGGACAGAGTGGTCTGGCGCAGAAACCCGCCTATCTGGATCCCACGCTTTCACCCCCGGCGCGGGCGCGCGATCTGGTCCACCGGATGACGCTGGAAGAAAAGACGGCGCAGATGATCAATACAGCGCCTGCGATAGACCGCCTGGGCGTCCCGGCCTATGACTTCTGGAGCGAAGGCCTCCACGGCGTGGCCCGTTCCGGCTATGCCACGCTGTTTCCGCAGGCCATCGGCATGGCGGCCACGTGGGATGAACCGCTGATGCACGAGATCGGCACAGTCGTCTCCACCGAAGCCCGTGCCAAGTACAATGATGCCGTCCAGCATGGCGTCCATTCGATCTACTTCGGACTGACCATCTGGTCGCCGAACATCAATATCTTTCGCGATCCGCGCTGGGGCCGCGGCCAGGAGACCTACGGCGAGGATCCATTCCTCACCGCCCGCATGGGGACGGCCTTCGTACGCGGCATTCAGGGCGACGACCCCAACTATTTTCGGACGATTGCCACGCCAAAGCACTTTGCCGTCCACAGCGGACCGGAGAGCACACGCCACACCTTCAATGTCGACGTAAGCCAGCACGACCTCTGGGACACGTATCTTCCCGCTTTCCGCTCCACGATTATCGAAGGCAAGGCCGACTCCATCATGTGCGCCTACAACCGGATCGACGGCCAGCCAGCCTGCGCCAGTGACCTCCTTCTCAAGCAGATTTTGCGCGGCGACTGGGGGTTTCGCGGCTTTGTGACGTCGGATTGCGGCGCGATCGATGATTTTTATACGAAGATCGGCCATCACTTTTCCAAGGAAAAAGAGGACGCCTCCGCTGCCGGCGTGAAGGCGGGTACGGATACGGCCTGCGGGAAGACGTATCTGGGTTTGACCAGTGCGGTCAAGAGCGGTTTGATCACAGAGCACGAGATGGACATCTCGCTGGAGCGCTTGTTTGAGGCGCGCATCCGCCTCGGTCTCTTCGACGATCCAGCCAGGATGCCCTACGCGCGCCTGACGATGGCGGAGGTAAACTCTCCCGCGCATCGCGCACTGGCGCTGCGTGCGGCGCGGGAGTCCATCGTGCTGCTGAAAAACGCGAACAACCTTCTTCCTCTCCACGGCGTGAAGAACATCGCCGTGATCGGACCGAATGCCGCGTCGCTTGATGCTCTGGAAGGGAACTACAACGCCATTGCCAGAGATCCCGCGATGCCCGTGGATGGGATTGCCGCAGCATTTCCCGGCGCTAAGGTCGTCTACGCGCAGGGTGCGCCCTATGTGGAGGGGCTGATGCTTCCGATTCCGCGGACGCAGATGCATCCTGCGCAGGGTTCCTTGGTGCAGGGCTTGCACGCGGAGTACTTTGCCAATGAAAACCTGAGCGGCGCACCTGTACTGACGCGCGTGGATCCACAGATCGATTTCGATTGGAACAGCGCCAAACCTGCTCCGCAGGTTCCAGCGAATGCCTTTTCCGTGCGCTGGTCGGGAACGATTGCTGCACCGGCTGCGGGAGACTATGACCTGACCGGAAAGTTCGCGCACTGCTATCCCTGCAACGAGTTCGTTGGTTTTTCGGTGTGGTTCGACGGCAAAGAGGTCGGCACCTTTACGAGCGAGGCGAGCAAGGAGTCCCGCGCTTCGACGACTCCTGCCGCGCATCTGCACTTCGACGACACGCGGCCACACGAGATCAAAATCGAGTACAAACATCGCTCTGCACTCTTCGGTGGAGGCGTCACACTGTCGTGGGCACCGCCGACCGCACCTCTCCGCGAAGCTGCTGTGGAAGCTGCGAAGAAGGCGGATGTCGTGGTAGCGTTCGTTGGTCTTTCTCCTGAACTTGAGGGAGAAGAGATGCCGATCAAGGTGAAGGGCTTCGCTGGCGGAGACCGCACGGACATTGAGCTTCCGCAGACGCAGTTGGAGCTGCTTCGCGCGGTGAAGGCGACGGGCAAGCCTCTCATCGTCGTCCTCATGAACGGAAGCGCGATCGCGCTCAAGGACAGTGAGACGGACGCTCTGCTTGAAGCGTGGTATCCCGGCGAAGCTGGCGCGCAGGCTATTGCAGAGACGCTTGCGGGGAAGAACAACCCCTCTGGTCGCTTGCCTCTCACGTTCTACAGCAACATCGATCAGCTTCCGGCGTTTGACGACTACTCCATGGCGAATCGCACGTATCGCTACTTCAAGGGGCAGCCTCTCTATGCCTTTGGAGGCGGTCTGAGTTACACCACCTTCCGGTATGGCAAGGTGAGTCTTTCCGCGACGCATCTGCACGCCGGGGAAGATCTGACCGTTGAAGCGGAGGTGACCAACACGGGCAAGGTTGCCGGAGACGAGGTCGCACAGGTGTACCTCACGCCACCGCAGACATCCATCGCCCCACGGTTTGCTCTGGTGGGATATCAGCGTGTCCACTTGCTGCCGGGGCAGTCGAAGCCGATGCGCTTCACGCTGCATCCGCGCGAGCTCTCACAGGTGGATGCGCAGGGCGTGCGCGCGGCGAGTGCAGGGCATTATGAGATCAAGGTCGGTGGCAGTTCAAATGTAACTACTTTGTCTGCGGCGTTCGAGATCGAGGGCAGAGTGGAGCTTCCGCGTTAGTGGTACGTCTAAGCTTAGACGGAGACTGCTTTTGACTTCTGCTTATATCAATCGGATTGCTACGGCCGTGCCGCCTCACAAGGTGCATGGCGCGTTTGTGGAGTTCGCTGTCCAGATGCTTAAGGACGATCGCATGCGCACCTTGTTTCAGCGGATGTCTGCGAGGTCGGGGATCGATGATCGCTACTCCGGCCTTTCTGTCGTTCAACCCCCGCCGCAGGGCGTGGTGGACGCGTACGATTTTTATCTCGGCGACGGCTTTCCTTCCACGGCGAAGCGCATGAAGATGTTTGAGCGGTTTGCGCCTACACTGCTGCGCTCAGCGCTCGATAAGCTGGCTCTCACGGCAGAGGAGAAGGCGGGTATACGGCATGTTCTCGTGACCTGCTGCACCGGTTTGTATGCTCCTGGCCTGGACTTTGAAGCCATCGACTATCTCGGTCTCTCTCCTTCGGTGGAGCGAACGATGATCGGCTTCATGGGCTGCTACGCGGCCATCAACGCGCTCAAGCAGGCAAGGCACATTGTGCGATCCGAGCCTGGGGATTCCGTTCTGATCATCAACCTCGAACTATGTACACTGCACTTTCAGGAGACGCAGAACCTGAACGAGGTTCTGTCATTTCTCGTCTTCGGTGACGGCTGTTCAGTCAGTTTGATCAGCGGGAAAGAGGAGGGGTTTGCTCTCGACAGCTTTCATGCGCTGCAGGTGGATGGAACACGCGATCTCATCACTTGGAACGTGCGTGACCTGGGCTTCGATATGCTGCTCTCAGGCCGCGTTCCCGGAGAGATTGGCAAGGCCCTGCGTGAACACGGCCATATCCTCACTGGTGGCGATGCGATCGATCTGTGGGCCGTGCATCCAGGCGGGCGTTCCGTGCTCGATGCAGTAGAAGAGGGATTGGATCTCTCCTCCAGCGTGCTGGCTTCGTCCCGGAGCATTCTCAAACGATTCGGCAACATGTCTTCGGCCACGGTGATGTTTGTGCTTGAAGAGTTGATGAAATCGGCCAAGGCTGGACAGAGCGGATGCGCGATGTCCTTCGGGCCAGGACTTACCGCGGAGACGATGCGCTTCCATGTCGTCTGACGCGATGGATTTTTCGCATCGAGCGGACCTCTCGGAGTGGATGGACGAGCCTTGTTCGTATGAAGACTTTCGCGGATGCCTTCGCGATCTCTCCCAGGTCAACTACCTCACCCTCGCCTATCGCCCTACGATGCACTGGCTTAAGCAGATCGCCCGGGTACGTCGAGGTCAAACGCTCCATATCGTCGACGTAGGATGCGGCGGGGGCGATATGCTTCGACGCATCGAAGGCTGGGCTGTAAAAGAAGGTGTCCGGGTCAGGCTCACGGGCATCGATCTGAATCCCCATTCCGCTCGTGTTGCGCGTGAATTCACGGCAGCGACGAGCAGGATCGAGTGGATTACCGGGGATGCCTTCTCTTATGCTCCGCAGCAGCCGATCGACTGCATCGTAAGTTCGCTCTTCACGCATCATCTTCCAGATGCAGAGATCGTCCGTTTCCTCGCATGGATGGAACGCATGGCCGTGCGCGGCTGGTTTATCAACGATCTCAGTCGTGCGAAGGTTCCGTACTACGCCTTTAAAGTGCTTGCCACAGCAGCACACTGGCATAGGTTCGTGCGCAACGATGGGCCAATCTCAATCCGCAGGGCTTTCTCTCCGGAAGACTGGCAGCGCTATCTCTGTGCCGCAGAGATAGGCGTCAGCTCCATCTCTATCGAGTCGTGGAAACCCGCGCGTCTCTGCGTCTCGCGAGTGAAGTGATGGAGCGCGAAGCAGTCGTGATCGGAGGTGGTTTGGCCGGGGCAGCCGCAGCGACGCAGCTTGCCCGTGCAGGGCGCGACGTACTCCTGCTCGAGCGAACGCGCACAGCGCACCACAAGGTCTGCGGCGAGTTTCTCAGCCGCGAAGCGCTTCACTACCTCGCTCTTCTGGGCATGGATCCCGCAGCGCTCGGAGCCGTTCCCATCACCGGTGTAAGGCTCGCAGCGTGTGAACTTCTCGTCGAAACAGCACTTCCATTCATGGCCTTGTCGCTCACACGCCGCACGTTGGACGAAGCGATCTTGCGCAATGCGGAGGCTGCTGGCGTCGAAGTGCAGAGGAGCACAAGCGCCGCCGCTCTTTCAAGATCCAACAGCGCCTGGGACCTTAGTACAGATCAAGGCGAGTCGTTTTCGGCGCGAAATGTCTTCCTTGCGACGGGCAAGCACGATCTCCGCGGCTGGCTGCGATCGAAGGGATGGCATAACGATCTTGTGGCCCTCAAGATGTACTTCCGCCTTAGCCAGGCGCAGCATGCTGCGCTCTCTGGCTTCGTGGAACTCATTCTCTTTCCCGGAGGCTACACCGGTCTGCAGGCCGTGGAGAACGGCGAAGCGAACCTTTGTCTTCTGATCACGCGAGAACGGTTGCGTCGCCTCAACGGAAGCTGGGAGGCTGTGCTGGAACACGCATGTCTGCACTCGTCTCATCTTCGCGACCGCCTCAGCGGCAGCCAGGCGCTTCTCGACCGCCCTCTGGCTCTCTCATCCATTCCGTATGGATATCGGGCCCCTGTGGGCAGCGATGGAGTTTGGAGACTCGGCGACCAGACGGCGGTGATTCCATCGTTCTCCGGCGACGGTATGTCCATCGCTCTCCACAGCGCGCATCTCGCGACGAAACTCTTTCTCACAGGTAATACGTCCAACGTCTATCAGCAGCAGATGCGCCGCCAGCTTGGCCGGGGTATCTGCGTCGCCAGCGCGCTTTCGCAACTACTCGTACGTGCCCCGCTTCTGGCGCAGCTCGTTCGCGTTCGACCGCGACTTTTGCGTGACATTGCAATCCTTACGCGCATTCCCGAATCCGCGATTATTCGATAAGCGCATGTAGTATGGGCTCCGATAGAGTACAGAGCATGAGTCGTACCGCGGTAGGAGAAGAGATGGATCAGATCGCTGAAGAATGTATTGCACTCATCGCAGCGGCCAAGCAGCTTCCTGCGGAGCAGGTGACGCTCGACAGCACCTTTGAAGATCTCGCTGTCGACTCGCTCGACCGGGTCAGCCTCTCCTTCGACGTGGAAGAGAAGTATGGCATTGAGATTCCGGACAGCAGGTTGCACACCATCCTCACCGTTCGCGACATGGTGGAAGGTGTGGAAGAGGCCCTGCGTGCCAAGGTCGAAAAAGCCCGTTTGAAAGAAGCCGGAGAAGGCGCGTGAACCGTGTTGTCGTCACCGGACTCGGATGCGTCACGGCCATCGGCCAGGATGTCGCCACCTTCCGCGAAAATCTTTTTGCAGGAAGAGATGGTTTCCGTGAGATCCCCGACGTTGCTGCCGGAGATCTCCGCTTCCAACGCGCGGCGCTGATCGAAGGCTTCGATGCCGCGTCGCTCCTCACTTCGGCACAGATCCTTCTCTCCGAACGCTCTTCGCAGTTCGCTCTTGTGGCTGCGCAACAGGCCATTGCGCAGGCTGAGATTCTGCAGGCAGTTGCTCCCGAGGAGATGGCCATCGTCTTCGGTTGCTCGGCGGGTGGACGAACCGCTGAAGAGCCGGCGACGGCGAAGCTCTACACCACTGGCGGACGCGTTCATCCCCTCAGCGTGCCGCGCTTCATGGGCAGCGCGGGGACCAGCCTGGTTTCCATACAGCACGGCATCACCGGCCCTGCGTACACCATCACCACGGCATGCGCGTCTGCTACGCATGCGATCGGGCAGGCGTTTCACATGGTGCGCTCCGGCATGGTGAAAGCCGCTATGACTGGAGGACACGAAGCTCCACTGACGTATGGGTTTTACAAGGCCTGGGACAGTCTTCGCGTTGTTTCGCAGACGCAGTGCAGGCCTTTTTCTGCGGACCGCGATGGCATGACGCTGGGGGAGGGTGCGGCGATCTTCGTCCTGGAGACGCTGGAGAGCGCTGTCGCTCGTGGCGCAACCATATACGGAGAGATCGTCGGCTTCGGCATGTCTTCCGACGCGAGCCACATCACGCAGGCGCAGCCCGCGGGACCGACGGCCGCGATGCGCCGCGCACTTCTGGATGCAGGCGCTGCTCCGGAAGACGTCGGATACATCAACGCGCATGGCACAGGGACCACGGTGAATGACAACGTGGAAGCCGAAGCGATCCGCACCGTCTTCGCGGAGAACGCCGCCAATCTTCCTCTCAGTTCCACCAAAGCGATGCACGGTCACGCCATGGGCGCGTCAGGAGCCATTGAAGCCCTCGCCACGCTGCTGGCGCTGCGCGAAGGCATGCTGCCTGTCACGGCAGGCGTGGCAGAGGCTGACGTCGCCCTGGGGCTCGATGTGATCGTAGGCGAAGCGCGAAAGGCCAGCCCGAAGCTGGCTCTGTCGAACTCGTTTGCTTTTGGGGGCTTGAATGCCGTTCTGGCGTTCAAGCCCTATGAGGATTAAGCGACCTGGATGGATTCCAGCGTAGCGAAGACTGTCTTGTCGTGCCGTCCTGGATCGATCGTCAACTCCAAAGCGACGACCTCGTTGAGATCCACGGTATAGTCCTCCACTTCGATCGTCGATCCGCCCGGGCTGAAGCCCCACTGCTGGCGCACAATCTCTTTACGGACTTCGGGACGTAGAATAGCCACAAGGGCGAACTCCTGAGAACGTTCCTTCGCCTCTTCTTTGAAGGCCAGCCGCACGCGCTTCACCGTCTTCGGCGTGTCAAACGTAAACCGAATTACCTGTACGCCGGGCGTAGAGGCCCTCCAGCCTCCGGCGGTTCCGGAAGTAATGGCGCGTTCCAGCGGATGCGCTTCATCCTCGGAGGTCATCGTAGCGCTGGCCAGGGCATCCAGATCCATCCACGCGGCGGAAGGAGATTCTGGGGTATTGTTCTTCGGAGATACAACAGACTTGCGCATGGGACAAATACCTCAAAGGCGGGATGCCATTTTCTGACTCTCCCCCTAAACAAAGAGCTTATGCCTCTCCGCGATCATTCGGTCTCGAAAATCATGGCCGTTCGCCGGAGTTATGCATCGTAAAGAGAAGAACCTGGGTGGTGGCAGAGAATCTGCCCTAACGTAAGAGGAGTAAGAATGTATCAACTTAAGCCGGGGACACCGGACTTCCGGGGTGCCACGTGGGATGGCCACGGCACAAACTTTGCTCTTTTCTCCGCGCACGCAACCAAGGTTGAGGTGTGCCTTTACGACGAGAAGGGCGAAAAAGAGCTGGACCGGATCGAGCTTCCGGAGTACACCAACGAAATCTGGCACGGCTACCTGGAAGGCTGCTGCTGCGGAACCGTCTACGGCTTCCGCGTACATGGGCCTTACGAGCCGGAGAATGGTCACCGCTTCAATCCGAATAAGCTTCTGCTCGATCCGTACGCCACGGAGCATATCGGCCGTCTCGTCTGGGATCCCGCCATCTTTGGCTATGTGATGGAGTCGATGGATGACACCACCTTTGACGAGCGGGACAGTGCTCCCTTTGTACCCAAGTGCATCGTCACCGATCAGAAGTTCGACTGGAGCGGGCAGCCCGCCCGCCTGGGGCGCCTCCGCGTGCCGTGGGACGACACCATCCTCTACGAATTGCATGTCAAAGGCTTCACCAAGTTGCACCCGGACGTTCCGGAAGATCTGCGCGGAACGTACGAAGGTCTCGGCAACAAAAGCGTCGTCGATTATGTGAAGTCTCTTGGTGTCACCTCGGTCGAGCTGCTTCCCATTCACACCTTCGTGGATGACAGTCAGCTATTGGAACGTGGTCTCGTCAACTACTGGGGCTACAACAGCATCGGATTCTTCGCTCCCGATCCGCGCTATGCAGCGCGCCCAAACTATGCGCTCAACGAATTCAAGGACATGGTCGCGGACTTTCACGACGCAGGTCTGGAAGTCATTCTCGACGTCGTTTACAACCATACGGCGGAAGGCAATGAGCGCGGACCGACGCTTTCGTTCAAAGGTATCGATAACGCCAGCTACTATCGCCTCATCCCGGGCAACGAACGCTACTACATCAACGACACAGGCACGGGGAACACGGTCAATCTCACCCATCCGCGCGTCCTGCAGATGGTGGCGGACAGCCTTCGCTACTGGGTAGAGCAGACGCACGTCGACGGCTTTCGCTTCGATCTTGGAACCATTCTTGCGCGTGAGCCGAACGGCTTCGACAATCGCAGCGGATTTCTCAAGGCCGTCAGCCAGGACCCGATTCTGAGCATGGTGAAGCTCATCGCGGAGCCGTGGGACGTCGGTCTCGGCGGCTATCAGGTCGGCGGTTTTCCACCGGGATGGACGGAGTGGAACGACACCTTCCGGGATACTGTGCGCGAGTTCTGGAAGGGCGGATCTTCCGCGGAAGTGCTGACGAAACGGCTCTCTGGTTCGGGAGACATCTTCAACTTTATGGGACGTCGCCCGTGGGCGAGCGTCAACTTCATCACGGCGCACGATGGCTTCACCCTGCACGATCTTGTCAGCTACAACGAGAAGCATAACGAAGCCAACGGTGAAAACAACGAAGACGGCAACGATGAAAACCTCTCGTGGAACTGCGGCGCAGAGGGACCAACCGACGATCCGGAGATCAACAAGCTGCGCGACCGGCAGACGCGCAATATGCTGGCCACGCTTCTGCTTTCGCAAGGTACGCCGATGCTGCTTGCGGGGGATGAGTTTGGCCGCACGCAGGGCGGCAACAACAACGCCTACTGCCAGGATGACGAGATCAGCTGGGTCGATTGGTCGCTGCGCGAAAAGAATTCAGATCTGGTCGATTTTGTCTGCCGCATCATTCGCATGCGCCACCGTTATCCCATCCTGCGTCGCAATCTCTTCCTAACCGGCGAATACAACGAAGCTCTGGGTGTGAAAGATGTCACCTGGATTAACGCCAACGGATCGGAGATGGAAGATGCATCCTGGGACGACATCACCATGCGTTGTTTCGGGATGTTGCTCGACGGGCGCGCTCAACAGTCGGGAATCCGCCAGCGCGGTAAAGAAGCGACCATGCTTCTGATCGTCAACGATCATCACGATGTGGTCCAGTTCACGCTTCCGGAGTGCCAGGGCGCATGCGAATGGCGGCTGCTTGTCGATACCAATCACCCGGAGTTCAAGGACGAGCCGAGTTTCAACACCAAAGAAGAGTATGCCGTTACCGCGCGGTCGCTGCTGCTCTTCGTCTTGCACTCGGATACGGCGCACTAAATCGCTACGGAAGAGCAAAGGTAAACAGATCGCTTCCCGCTGCCACGGCGAAGTATTGCTTGCCATCCACGGCGTAGCTCATAGGCGAGGCGTGGATCTGCTGGCCTACATTGAAGTGCCACAACGGTGCGCCCGTTGTGGCATTTGCGATCTCAAACTCCTGAGCATCGTCGCCGAAAGCTACTAACCCCGTGGCTGTGCTCATCACGCCTGCTGAGGAATGACCATCGCCGACCTGGGGAGAGCGCCAGGCGAACTCGTTCTTGCGGAAGTCGTATGCAAGCAGATACTTCTTCATGTTTTCAGTCGGTAGATGCTTCGCTCCGGTGGAGTAATACTCCTTACCTTCTTCGAACGGTTCCGGCTTGGCTGAGAATACTGTGCAGTCTTCCAGGGAGATGAAGTAGAACAGGTGAGTTCGTTCGCTATAGCTTGGCGAGAACCAGTTCGTCGCTCCTGCATAACTCGGGCACATTCGCGCACCTTCGATGTTAGGTACAAGAGCCGTACGGACAGGGCGGCCTTTCGCGTCGATCTCCTTCGCCCAGTTTTGAAAAAGAGAGAACTGCTTCGCGGAGAGAAACTCTCCGGTCGTTCGGTCGAGCGTGTAGATAAAGCCGTTGCGGTTTGCCTGGATCACGAGCTTGCGTGACCTGCCCTGGTAGATGGCGTCTACAAGCACCGGTGTCTCAGTGGCGTCGAAGTCATTTAGGTCGTGCGGTGTGAACTGGAAGTGCCACTTCAGTTTGCCGGTGTCAGGATCGAGCGCGATGATGCAGTCTGTGTAGAGGTTGTCGCCTTCGCGTACGCTTCCATCGAAGTCCGGCGAAGAATTGCCTGTGCCCCAGAAGATCGTATTCAACTCAGGATCGTACGTGCCCGGCATCCATGTGGTTCCACCGCCGTGGAGGTAGATGTCTCCCTTCGGCCATGTCTCGGAACCCGGTTCGCCCGGCGCGGGAATGGTCCAGAAGCGCCAGGCTTCTTTACCTGTCTGCGCATCGAAGGCAGCCACAAAGCCGCGCACGCCATCGTCTCCACCGGAGGTTCCTACAAGCACTTTTCCCTTCACGACAAGCGGCGCACTCGTAGCGCCGTAGTTGCGATTGTCCTTAGCGTACGCAACGTCCCAGAGTAGATTGCCGGAACGCGCGTCCAGGCAGAGCAGGTGCGCGTTGTCGGTTTCCATGTAAATCTGCGAGCCCATCACTGCAACGCCGCGATTGATGTGTCCCGAAGCATCGTCAATCAGGCCATCGGACACGGGACGCGCGTGGTGCCACAGCGTCTTGCCGGTAACCGCATCCAGTGCGTACGCATCGTTCGATCCCGTCACAAACATCACGCCAGCTACGACCACGGGAGTCACTTGCAGCACACCGGCGTTGCGACTGTGAAAGACCCATTGCGCCCGCAACGCATGTGCGTTCTCAGGTGTCACCTGCGTCAGGCTGCTGTATCGCCGACCTGTGTAATCGCCGTTGTAGGTCGGCCAATCGCCGCTCGGAGCGGATTTTGCAGACGCCGTAGCCCGCGCCGGCGTCTGCGCAGAGCAGGCCGCCGTCAAAAGGGTTGCAGTCAGGAAGCATGCGCGGGCGATCTTCATCTCTGTCTCCTCTTCGCAGGCTTTTCAGCAGCACTGGCCTGTGCCGCCGTTGTGATCAGAAAGCTCGCAAGATCGTCGAGTTCGGTGGCGGATAAGCGCGAGGCGTAATCTTTTGGCAGAAGCGACTCCGACGTGTACTGGATATCTGCTACTTTCGTCCGGTCATAGCTGTGAAAGCGCCCGTCAGGAGAGAGGAGCGTGACGCTGAAGTTATCTTCCGCGCGCAAAGCGCCGACTATCTTGTCTCCGCTCCTGGTCGTGACCTGTACACCACGAGGGGCGGACAAAGGCGCGTGTGCCACCACGGTATGCTGGATCGCTGCGGATGCCTGTCCATCGCCATAAGTGGAAAGATCGCTCGCCATAAACCCGCCATCTCCCCGCACCATGTGGCAGTTGGAGCATTGGGCCTTGCCAAAGAAGAGCGCCCTGCCCGCTGCAGAGTCTCCCGTCACTGGACTCGCGGTCGTCTTGCCCTGTAGGACGCGGAGATACGCCACCACGCCCTTCACCTTGTCGTCGCCGAGGTAAGCGAATGGAGGCATGCCAAGACCGGGCAGCCCCTTCTTTACGATAGATTCAAGATCGTCGTCCGATTTGGAGATGACGGAGCGAACTGTGGCCAGATTGGGAGCACGCTCCCCACCGTGTGCGTCTGAGCCGTGGCAACCGGCGCAGTTGGAAGCAAAGACCTGCTGGCCTGCGTCGGCAGGCTTTTCCTGCGCGCCGAGTTGCGCAGGCAACCATGCCATCGTAACTGCAGACCAAAGGAAGAATCGAAGGATACGCATAAATGCAGTGGAACGAGTCTAGACGATCCGTCCCCATTCCCACTAAGGCAAATGGAATAGCCGTCATGGCTTTTCGCAGCGCAACATTGCGCAATGCGCCTGTTCTGAAGAAGATGGTCGCATGCATCTCTTGCGTTCTGTCCGCGTCCTGGTCTTCTTTGCTGCCATCACGCCCCTGCTCAACGCTCAGGCCACGCCTGTAGATTGGGTTCATCCGACGGTTGGCACCTCCAAAGAAGGCCAGACCTATCCCGCCACCGGCGTTCCCTTCGCGATGACGCATTGGACGCCGCAGACGCGCGCGGGCGAGATCAAATGCATCGCGCCCTACTACTTCACGGACGAGAAGATCCAGGGCTTCCGCGGCTCGCACTTTCTCAGCGGAAGTTGCGTGCCTGACTATGGCAGCTTCACCCTCATGGCTGGTGTGGGAGCTATGCAGACCACGGCCACCGCACGTGCCTCTTCCTTCGACCGCGCAACGGAACATGCCTCCCCTTACTCCTACGCCGTCGATCTCAAAGACGCAGGTGTCCACGCCGAAATCACCGGAACCACGCGCTCCGGCATCATGCGCTTCACCCTGGCAAAAACCGGGGATGCCTGGGTGCTTGTGGATAGCAACGCACGCGGCGGTGACGGTTGGGTGCAGGTGGATGAAGCGCATCAACAGATCACGGGAGAAGTTCCTGTCCGCCGCGAGTACGCAGGCAGCGGCAAGCTCGCGGGTTTCAGCAGCTACTTCGTTGTCGAGTTTGACAAGCCGTTCAAGCAGTCCGGCACATGGGTAGGAAGCAAGACAACGGACGGCAGCACAAAGCAAACCGGCGACGGCCTTCCCCTGGGCGTGACCAACATCCCCAAGATGATGACTTCTGTTGGAGGCGCGTCTGCCGCAGCGCAGACGATGCCAACGGCGAGTAACAGGCCCGGCTTCGGCACCTATGTGCGCTTTCCAGCTCTCACACAAGGAGACGCCGTTGTTGCACGTATCGGTACCTCCTTTGTCAGCGTGGAAGAGGCACGCAAAAATCTCCATGCGGAAATTCCAACCTGGAGCTTCGACACCGTCCGCGATCAGGCCAAGGCAGCATGGAACAAGGCCCTCGGCGCGATCGAAGTGAAAGACAACATTCCCGCGCGCACCGTCTTCTACACTGCGCTGTATCACGCTCTGCTTCACCCGCGCACATACAGCGATGTCAGCGGAAGTTATCCGCGCTTCGCGAGTAACCATCAGGTCGAACACACCACTGGCTTCACTTACTACGACGACTTCTCCATGTGGGATACCTTCCGTGCCCAGCATCCGCTGCTTACCATCCTCGATCCCACGCGCAACGTGCAGATGGTGCAATCGCTCATCGCCAAAGGAGAGCAGGGCGGCTATCTTCCCATCTTCCCCGCATGGAACAGTTACACGTCGGAGATGGTTGGTGATCACGCCTCTGTCACCATTATCGATGCCTATCAAAAAGGTCTACGCGGCTTCGATATCGAGAAGGCCTACACCCTCATGCGGAAGAATGCGATGGAGATTCCGCAGAGCCGCGAAGAGTATCGCGACGGCAAGGGGCGCCGCGGCCTACCGTCGTATCTGCAGTACGGCTATATTCCGCTTGAAGACCACATCGACGATGCATTTCACAAAAATGAACAGGTCTCGCGCACACTGGAATACGCCTATGATGATGCGATCCTGGGCGACCTTGCTGCAACGCTCGGTAAATCGGAAGACGCTGCAATGTTTCACACGCGCGGCGAAAACTGGCGTAAGGTCTTCGACCCCGAAACCAGGTTTTCACGTGGCCGCAACAGCGACGGCTCCTGGGTCTCGCCTTTCGATCCCGCAGGGAAGTACACATGGATCACCGAAGGCTTGCCCTGGCAGTACACCTTCTTCGTTCCGCAAAACGTGCCGGGCCTTGCCGAGGCGATGGGAGGAAACGCAGCCTTCGTCAAAAAACTGGACGGTCTCTTTGACGGGAAGTTCTACGATCACGGTAATGAACCAAGCCATCACATCGCCTATCTCTACGATGCTGGCGGTGCCGCATGGAAGACGCAGCGGGAGGTGCGTTCTTTGATGGAGAGCGAGTATCGCGATGGCCCCGACGGTCTTGCAGGCAACGACGACGCGGGCCAGATGAGTGCGTGGTATGTGCTGAGCGCTCTCGGCTTTTACCAAGTGGTTCCGGGGCGTCCCGAGTATTGGCTCGGCTCACCGCGCTTCGATGACGCGACCATTCATCTTCCTAGCGGTAAAACTCTTCAAATAAATGCGCCTGGTGCAGGCTCCGGTAAAGTATATGTTCATCGCGTCACGCTTAATGGAAAACCGCTCTCTGGTTACAAGCTGAAGTACGACGAAATCATAAACGGCGGAACATTGCGTTTCCAGATGAACAATACTCCTGCAAAATAATTGCGTTATTCAAAAATGGCGCATTTTTGTAAGACTGTCCGTTCGACGTATGCTGGCATATGGCCTCAGACTTCGTAACTGCCGAAATGTGCATCAAAGAAAAGATGCCTTCGGATGCCCTACATTCTGCAAAAGAAACAGTGTTATGTTTCTCGCACCTCCGTTGGAATTTTGTCTATCAGCGCCCGCAGCATCTTTTGACTCGCTATCAAAACATGGCGCGCGTTCTTTTTCTCGAAGAACCCATTCACGCGGATGAGCCTAAGCCTCGACTGAACATTGCCGTACAGGAGGGTGGTGTAGAAGTATTGACACCATTTCTTCCGCATGGCATGCATGGCGCGGAGGCCATCGACGCGCAACGTATTTTGTTGGATGAATATCTCTCCGCGCAAACGATGGAGCGTCTCGTCGCTTGGTATTACACCCCGATGGCGCTTTTATTTTCGCGCCACCTTTCGCCGGACGTCCTCGTGTTCGACTGCATGGACGAGCTCTCCGGCTTTGATGGTGCGCCTCCTGAGCTGGTCGCTTTGGAGCAGGAGATTTTTGAGCGCGCGGACATTGTTTTCGTTGGCGGGCAGAGCCTCTTCGAATCGAAAAAGAAACAACATACCAATGCGCATCTCTTTGCCAGCAGCATCGATGCGCAACACTTTGCCAAAGCGCGCGTCGTTCAGTCTGATCCAGAAGATCAACGCGGCATCCCGCATCCGCGCATTGGTTTTTATGGAGTGCTGGATGAACGGCTCGATCGCGAATTACTTGCAGAGGCCGCCCGCCTGCGTCCTGAATGGCAATTTATTCTCATCGGACCCGTTGTGAAGATCCGTGAAGAAGACCTGCCCCGCGCAGCAAACTTACATTATCTCGGTCAAAAGAGTTATCCTGAGTTACCGGGGTATCTCGCAGGCTGGGATGCAGCTATGCTGCCTTTCGCACGCAACGCGTCGACCCGCTTCATTAGTCCGACAAAAACACCGGAATACCTGGCCGCAGGTAAACCCACCATTTCTACACCGATCCACGATGTCGTTCAGCCCTATGGCGCGCTGGGACTTGTGCATATCGGCTCCACTGCAGAAGAATTCTGCGCAGCCATCGACGCTTCCGTCGCAGAGAGCGACGCCGCATGGCTTGCGAAGGTCGATAGCTTTCTTGCAAATATGTCCTGGGACAAGACCTTCTCAGGAATGAGAGAACAGATCCTCCGTGTGCTCCCGGAGAAACGGTAAGCCCACCGGTACGAGCGGGCGAGAAGAGAAGAATAGAGGAGCAGGGTTCATGTTTGATTACGTCATTATTGGTGCGGGATTTGCCGGAAGTGTTTTAGCCGAACGGCTTGCCACAGAGATGAACGCGCGAGTACTCATCGTCGATCGTCGCAACCACATTGCAGGCAATGCCTATGACTATTACAACGAAGCCGGCATCCTCGTCCATAAATATGGCCCGCATATCTTTCATACCAACTCTGAAAAGGTTTTTACCTATCTTTCCCGCTTCACCGGGTGGCGTCCGTATGAGCATCGCGTTCAGGCCAGCGTCGATGGACAACTCCTTCCGATGCCCATTAATGCTGACACACTCAACAAGATGTACGGCCTCAACCTCAACTGCCTCCAGGTAGAGGAGTTTCTGCAGTCCGTCGCGGAGCCCTGCGACAACATCAAGACGTCAGAAGATGTCGTCGTCTCGCGCGTAGGCCGTGAGCTTTACGAAAAGTTCTTCCGAAATTACACGCGCAAGCAGTGGGATCTCGATCCCTCCGAGCTTGATGCGGCTGTGACCGCGCGCGTACCGATTCGTACCAGTCGCGACGATCGCTACTTTACCGATCGCTTTCAAGCGATGCCCGTCGAGGGTTACACGCGCATGTTTGAGAAGATGTTGGATCACCCCAACATCCACATCATGCTCAACACGGACTATAACGACATCAAGGATGAGATCTCGTTTCGCGAACTGGTCTTCACCGGTCCGGTCGATGAGTACTTCGATTTCTGCTACGGCAAGCTGCCTTATCGGTCGTTGCAGTTCGAACATCAGACGCACGATCGCGAACAGTTTCAGCCTGCCGCTGTCGTCAACTATCCGAACGAGCACGCCTACACGCGCGTCACAGAGTTCAAATACCTCACCGGCCAGGAACATAAGAAGACGAGCATCGTCTATGAGTATCCCTGTGCCGAAGGCGATCCTTACTACCCGATTCCACAGCCGCAGAACGCCGAGCTTTACGCGAAGTACAAGGCCATGGCAGAGGCGTTGCCGGACGTCCACTTCGCTGGCCGCCTCGCAACGTACAAGTACTACAACATGGACCAGGTGGTAGCGCAGTCGCTTACGCTCTTCCAGAAGCTCAGCGGCCGTCGTCCCACACGCTCCGCGCAATCCGCAAAGACTGCACTCGTCGCCGTTCCCTCGACCGCACTCGATGCCGCACGCATCGAGAAATCGCTCGAGCAGGAAGGCAGTGCGGCCTGAGCTCGTCTCAGGCTGAGGGCCATTTGATGAATCAGAATCCTTCAGTCGTAGCGCAGCCGCTCGAACTCTGGGGTGGCGTAGAGTACACCTGCAATCGCGTCGGCGAATCCTACTTCGACCAGATGCAGATCTCCGGTCATGCAGAGCGTGTCAGCGACATCGAGCGCATCGCAGAGCTCGGCATCAAAACCCTGCGCTACGGCTTGCTCTGGGAACGCCACGAACTCGACCCGTCCTGGCGATGGTCGGATGAACGCATGGGTGCCATGCGGCAGCAGGGAATCCGCCCTATCGTCAGCCTGGTCCATCACGGCAGTGGGCCGCAGCACACCAGCCTTCTCGATCAGGAGTTCCCGCACAAGCTTGCGGCCTATGCGGGCGAAGTTGCCGCGCGTTATCCCTGGGTGGATGCCTACACGCCCGTGAACGAGCCGCACACCACTGCACGCTTTAGCGGTCTTTATGCGCTTTGGTATCCGCATCATCAATCGCGGCGCAGCTATCTCCGCGCTCTGCTCAACCAGACCAAAGCCACTGTTCTCAGCATGCAGGCCATTCGCCGTGTGCGCCCTGACGCACAACTTGTCCAGACCGACGATCTCGGGCGCATCTGGAGCACGGACGCGCTCAGCGCAACCTGCGATCTCCTCGACGAACGCCGTTGGTTGCCGTTCGATCTTCTCTGTGGCCGCGTCACGCGGCAGCACCCACTTTTTTCCTACATGGTGAAGGCGGGTCTCTTCGAAGAAGAGATCCTCTGGTTCGCCGCGAATCCCTGCCCACCCAACACAGTCGGTGTGAACTACTATCTCACCAGTGACCGTTATCTCGACCATCGTACCCACCTCTATCCACGCGACCGCGTCTCTGCGGAAGGCCCATTCGTTGATGTAGAGGCCGTGCGTGTACGCGCCGAAGGTATCGCAGGCTTTGGTTCCATCGTGACAGAGGCCTGGCAGCGCTACGGCATTCCTGTCGCTGTCACCGAAGTGCATCTCGGAGGCGATGCCCGCGAACAGATGCGCTGGGCCGCGGAAGCCTGGACAGAGATCTCCGATGCCCGTGCCTCCGGCGTTGACTGTCGCGCGATGACGATGTGGGCGCTCCTTGGTTCGTTCTTTTGGAACTCGCTCGTTACCTGCGAAAACGGCCACTACGAAGCGGGAGCTTTCGACGTCACCAGCGGCCAACCCGCGCCCACGGCGCTCGCAGAGTTCATTCAGCAGATGGCGTCAGGCACTGCCCCACAGCATCCTGCGCTTGCCACGCAGGGTTGGTGGCGACGGGATGATCGCATCCATTTCCCTCATGTGCAAGGAACAGGTCTCGCGGCTTAATTAGCACGGGACATGATTACCGGCGCATGATGTGCTCTCGCCAGATCGTCTCCGCCAAGGTATCGAAGTCCGGCACTGCCCCCGTCGTCGCCAGCGAAAGATCCTCAAACGAGATCTTCGGCGTACGGTCGGCATAGAGCAACCCATTCGCCTCCTGGTACGTATCCGTAAACTGCGTGTAGCAGAAGCCGGCCAGTGCAGGCAGATTGCGCACTGTCTCCAGCAGAGCCTTGTAGCGCTCCAGCAACTGCTCCGCGGTCTCCGAACGCGAATAGCCCCACGCGCCGTCGCGTCCTGAGTAGGCAATGCCACCGAACTCCGTCAGCATGATCGGATGACTCCAGATCCGCTCCCCCTCTACGAAGAGCATGCGTCCACCGGGGCGCTCGCGCTTCAGCAGATGCGCTTCGATGTCGTCGATTCCGTAACGTTTGCCGATGCGCTGCGGGTTGTCATCGTAGTCGTGAATACCGATGATGTCCGTTGCCACACTCTCCCAGCCATCGTTGCCGATGACGGGCCGCGTGGGATCGAGCGCCTTCGTCAGGTGATAGAGCGTCTGCACATAATGCCTCTGCGCTGGACTCTCCGGAAGGTCGGGCACGCCCCACGACTCGTTGAAGGGCACCCACGCCACGATGCAGTGGTGGCTGCGGTCGCGATGGATCACTTCCATCCACTCGCGTGTCGTCCGTTCAATTGACGCAGTGGTGTAGCGATACGCGCTCGGCATCTCCTCCCATACCAGAAGGCCAAGGCGGTCGGCCCAGTAGAGGTAACGTCGGCTCTCGATCTTCTGATGCTTGCGCACGCCGTTGAAGCCCATCTTCTTCGCTAGCAGAACATCCTGCAGCAACGCATCATCGTTGGGCGCGGTCAGGCCGCTCTCGGGCCAGTAGCCCTGGTCCAGGACCATGCGCAGGTTCAGAGGACGCCCATTCAAAATGAAGCGGTCACCCTGCACTGCAACGGAGCGTATCGCCGTATAGCTTGAAACCTTATCGATCAATGTGCCCTGCGCGTCGCGTAGCTCAAGCCGAGCGTCGATGATCGTCGGAGAAGACGGAGACCAGAGCAGGCCGTTGCGATAGTCGTCGATGCCCGGATCCGACAGCGCGATATGCCGGTGGACTTCGCCGGCCAATACCTCGTAGGTATCGTTGGCCAAAAGCGTTTCGCCCACTTTCAACTGCACGTGCAGTTGAAGGCCGCTCGTCGGTCCGCCTTTGATGCTTGCCGACAATCGAATATCCCAGCGGTCCAGGCTTGAAGACCACTCCAGCGTGCGGATACGCGTTCCCGGGACCACCTCCAGCCACACTGTTTGCCAGATCCCTGTTGTGCGCGGATACCAGATTGAATGGGAGTCCAGCTTCCAGTCCTGCTTGCCGCGCGGCTTGGCCAAATCGGCGGGATCGTCCTCTGCGCGAACGGTGATCTCCTGCGGTTCACCTGGCAACAGAACATCCGTTATATCTGCGTGGAACGGCGTATAGCCTCCCTCATGCGTAGCCACGCGCGCACCATTTACCCAGACCGTTGTGCGGTAGTCCACCGCCTCGAAGTGCAGAAGCAGGCGCTGACCGTCGATCAGTGCAGGGCTTTCCATGGTGCGCCGATACCAGACAGCCGCATAAAGCCCCGTGTCATGAATGCCGCTCGCCGGTGTCTCCGGACTGAAGGGGACCGTGATCGTGCGGTCCCATGTCACCTCTTTGGGAAGACCGAAGCGCGCGTCGCGATCGATGCAGAAGTCCCACGGTCCATTCAGGCTGACCCACTCCTGGCGCTGCATCTGCGGATCGGGATAAGCATGGCCGGAATGTTCGGATGTATCAAAAGAAGTGTCGTACAAATTTATATCCCCTGTTTCTTATCTGATGCGCCCTGACATCCCTGTGCCCCATTCTTTCGTGGCCTTATCGCGAAACCGGGGTCCCCGGCGAACGGCTCTTTGTTCGCTAGGGTGGAAAAGGGTGGGTCGCGCGGAGCGCACAAACCGGATTCGTCAGGAAGGAAAAGCAAATCCCTCCGCTTCGCTACGGGATGACAAAGAGAGCTACGGATGACAAGAAAGAAAAGAGGCTGGGGCATCCACAGCGAACTCTAGCACCGAATCACTTCACCCCAGGCGATCCATGCAGCAGCGGCCCCACCACATTGGAGTAGTTGTAATTCCCACGCCGGTCCGCATCGATCGTCCAGAACATCGCTCCCAGAAAATCCGGATACCCGCCCGGCTTCACTACCTTGTAGTGCGATCCCGGTTCTGTCTTTCCGGTCAGCAGCGTGCGCATCGCGGCCTGCACGATCTCCGGATTTGTATCTCCTGTGAGAAAGCCCGTCGCTACCTGGCTCGCCGGAGTTGGCGGAAAGATCTGTTTTGGATCGCCACCGACAGCAAACCCATGCAGCAGAAGCTCCGTCATGGCCACGTGGTAATCCACAGTACCGGGTTGGTAGATATTTCCATCCAGCCCCAGCAGGGGAGGCGTGTTGTAGCTCTGCGTATCCACAAAACTGAGGATGTCGCGCACTCCATACAGGATCGGCAGATACGAACCAAACTGTCCGCCGTAGCTGGGAAATCCGCCCGGTGTTTGCGTCCCCTCGGGTACCAGCGACAGCATGAACTTCGGCCCGAAGCGTTCCTTCAGTTGTCGCATGGCAGAGATGAGATTCACGATCGAAGGCGTCGTCGGATGCTTGAAGTCCGTATCTCCCAGTTCAATGGAAAGAGAAGGGCTCTCGAAATCAATATCGATTCCATCAAAGCCATACTCCGTCACGATCTGCGTCACCGACGAGATGTAGTTCGGAACGCGTGCCGGATCGGCCAACGTAAAGTGCTGCCCACCGCCGCCGAGCGAGATCATTACCTTCTTACCCTGGCTCTTGAGATACGCGATGTCCGCCTTGAACGCCTCCGTATCCAGGCCCGCAGGGGTATGAAACTGCATGGTGCCTTCGGGCGCGTTCTTGTCCGGCGTGGCGAATGCCACAATGATCACGTCCCACTGCGGCGAAACCTCACGCAGCGGAAACGTCGATCCTGCTGCTCCGTAACCTGCCCAGTAGCCAATGAGCTGGTGTCCATGTCCCTTGCCGTCAAACGGAACCGCCGGAGTCGCAGGTTTGTCTACTGCGGAGTACGGATTTCGCCCGCGTGCAGGGCAGGGAGCCGCCGCCGTCGTGAGAGCCTTCGCATCGGGGAAGCTGTAGACCGTTCCAAGGTCAGCGCTACCCGTATGCCATGCTAACGTTGCCGCATTCTGCAGGTGATAGGTCACACCATGCAGCACTGCCGCGCTTGCAATCGAAGCTGGTACGTTGTTCTTGGGATTGATATTCGTCGGCTGCAACAGGAAGTACTGCGTGCCGATGCCCGTGCCGCCACAGCCGCCCGTCGTCAGCGCCGTTCCGGGACGCAGCCATGCCGGAAAGACATTCCCCGGCGCGGCGACACCACGCGCAGGACGCGCCAGGGGCTGGTGCAGTGGATCATAGAAGAACTCCGCCAACTGCTGGGAAAGCGGCTGCACGTCGTCGGAGTGCTCCACGACGCCCGCATCGAAGTAAGAGCCGAGGACAAAGCTCTGCCCGGAGCCTGCGTCCACGCCGTGCGTTCCGGTCGAGCAGCAGACCGTCCCGTCGCCGTCCGCATAGAACGTCGTGTTCTTCGTCAGAAAGACATAGAGCGTGCCGGGTGCCGCTGAAAACTGCTTGAAGATCTCCTTCTGCAAAAACTCCACGTCCACCACGGCGAGCTCATGTCCGCTCTTCTTCACAGGCAACACGTACCCAAACCCGGCAGGAATGTGGATCATCTTGGACTCAATCTTTGGCTGGCCCAGCAGAGTGTGCCAGCCCTCCATTCCGGCTTTGTTGAAGGTAGTCCGAAGCAGCGCGTCCGTATACTGCGTCGCGCCGGAAGAGAAGGCGTACTTGCTGAACAGCGGCGAACGAACCACCTTCTCCGTCTCCGCTGTGGCACTCACCGTCCTGATCGACGAACCCTCGAAGATAAGCGTGAGCGGAACCAGTACCGTCGGAATCGTCGTTGTGCCGCCCTGTGAAGGGTCTTTGCCGACAACGGTATAAGACACGGAGCTTCCCGTGGAAGCTCCGGCGGAGTAGCTTCGCGTGAAGGTGGGAATCGCATCCTGCGTGTGGGCCGCCATGGGAAGCAGCAGGGACAATACGGCGTGGCGGGCGAACTTCACGTGTGCCTCCAGAGATACTGTGGGAACTTTTTCTGGATAAGGTTCGTCGACACCACAAATCTTGGCAATAGGGAAGAAGGCCTATTTGGGACTTCGGATTGCCCCACCTTGTGAGAAAGCCAACACACTGTTCGAAATCACTCACCCAGTCTTCTGTGGTCTGATACCTTCGTGAATACGATGCGCAGTGCTAAGTTGGATCTCCAGGGAACCCGCTGGTTGGCGGCGGCATGCCTTTTGTTCGCGGCGAATTTATCTTTCGCGCAGACGAGCACCAAGGCAGCGCAGGCCACGCCTCCGCCTCCCGTTGCGCCGAAACAACCGCTCGTGCAGAAAGAAGGCAACGTCACCGTCGAGGTGGGCGTGCTCGACAAAACCGAGTACCGCATCGACGTACCCGACAACTGGAACCACAACCTCGTCGTTTTCTATCACGGTTATAGCGAGACACCGTATCACTTCAGGCCGGGTGCAGGGATGAACGGACAGGCCAAACCCATGCTCGACCGAGGCTACGCCATCATTCAGAGCGCCTACTCGGAGACCGGATGGGCGCTCGCCGTCGCTTATCCGGAGACGGAAAAGCTCCGCAAGTACTTTGTGAAAGCCCACGGCCAGCCAAAAGAGACGTACGTTGCCGGCGGAAGCATGGGCGGAGCTCTGACCATGGTGACCATCGAGCGGAATCCCAAGGTCTACAACGGCGCGCTCGATATCTGCGGTGCGGTTGGACCAACGATCGTGCACCTCAATCGCCGCTTCGCCTTGCGCGCCGCCTTCGACTTTTATTTCCCTGGCCTGTTGCCCCCGCTCAACCCGGTCCCCCCGAATTTTGTCGAAACAGACGCCCTCCGGCTGAAGGCTCTCACCGCGCTCAACGCAAAGCCCGCTGCGGCGGATGCGATGCGCAGCCTGACCAGCCTGCATACCAACGCGGAGGTCGCGCGCATGATGGTTTACTTCACCTATGTCATTGCTGATATGCAGCACAAGGCGGGCGGCAATCCCTTTGACAACCGCAACACCATCTATACCAACAGTAGTTCGGACACCCACACCGACTATGCTCTGAACGACGGTGTACGGCGCTACGCTGCAGAACCACGCGCGCGCAACTACCTCGTGGAGAACTACACGCCCTCGGGCAAAGTGCTCAAGCCGATGTTGGCGCTTCACACTACCTACGATCCTCTGATTCCGGCCAATACGCTCAGCCTATACAACAACATCGTAGAGATCGCCGGCTACTCACAGAACTTCGTCCAGCAGTACGTTCATCGCGAAGGCCACTGCACCATGTCCAGCGAGGAGGTCGGCAAAGCCTTTGACGAACTCCTTCTCTGGGTCCACGCGGGCAAGGTCCCCCAGGCTGGCCTGCAGCGTTAGATCGAAGTCCTAGTGCAGCGTGCCAACCGGGCAGTTTTCCCGGTTAACGGGCTGTCCGGGACGGCCGAGGTGCAGCTTGTAGGAGCAGTAGACGTTGGAATATCCAGCGCCTACGCCCTGGTAGACGTAAATCGTATCCTCCGCTTCGTTAAACGTAGAAAGAACCTGCCCAGGGCCGGAGCCCTGCAACTGATAGGAAGCGCTGCTGCTAGCCGCTCGAACCGAGGCGGGCGCATGGGCAAACCATCCGATCGCGATGCCGCCGAGTAAGAGAAGGACGAGTTTTACGTTGAGAGACATGGTGAGCTCCTGACAGAGATAGATATGGGACGGGTTCCCGCGCGCTTGGATAGGTGGAGTGAGCGATATTCGCAGCCTATAATGAACTATGGGCGTTGAGCGGGCAGCTGGCACGAATGCAGATGCGACAGTGATCTCCACAGAGGCGGGTATCGATCTGGAGGCGGCCCTGCCTGCGCGTACCCCGATGCAGCCCGGAGATACTTTTCACCACAACGCCGTAGAGCTGGAACTGGATGCTCCGGCGGGCCTCCTTAAGCCTCTTCCGGAAGAAACTGTCGCACCCGGCGTGATGTCCTCGGGCATAAGCTACGGCGATCTTCCTGCTGAACTCGCGGCTGAGATCGACCGTAACTTCGAAAAACTCCTCCTCACCGTCCATGAAGCTCGTCCCAGCGACGATCTCGGCATCATCCGGGATGCCTGGAAGTTCTGCGTCGAGCAGCACGTCGGCCAGAAGCGGGCCAGCGGCGAACCCTACATCATCCATCCGCTCGAAGTCGGCCAGGTGCTCGCCGAAATGAAGATGGATTCTACCGCCATCGCTGCAGGTCTTCTGCACGACGCCGTGGAAGATACGGATGTCTCCACGCCGGAGATCGCGCGCCGCTTCGGCGAACAGGTCGCGCACATCGTCGAAGGCGTTACCAAGCTCGACCGCATCAAGTTCGCGAACAAGGAAGACCACCAGGCAGAGAACATCCGCAAAATGCTCCTCGCTATGGTGACGGATATCCGCGTTGTTCTCATCAAACTCGCCGACCGTCTGCACAATATGCGGACCCTGCAGCACCTGAAGCCGGAAAAACAGATGAAGATCGCGCGCGAGACGCTGGATATCTATGCTCCTCTGGCGCATCGCCTGGGCATGGGAAAACTGCGCGGCGAATTCGAAGATCTTGCTTTCCGCTACGTTGACCCTGTCGCGTATGAACAGGTCTCAGAAGAAGTCGCCAAGCTCCGCGTCGAAGGCGAGAAGTTCCTCTCCGGCATCGTGGCAACGATCGAAGCCAAGCTGACCGAACACGGCATTCCGGCGCGCGTGGAGTGGCGCATCAAGCGCCTGTATTCCATCCAGCAGAAGCTCGCTGCGCAGGCCATCCCGGTGGACCAGGTCTACGATTTGCTAGCCATCCGTGTGATCACACAGACGATGCAGGACTGCTACGCCACGCTTGGCCTGCTTCACTCCATCTGGCGTCCTGTCCCTGGCCGGATCAAAGACTTCATCGCGATGCCGAGGCCGAATCTCTACCAGTCGCTGCACACCACGCTGGTGGCCGAAGGCGGACATCAGTTTGAGGTGCAGATCCGCACCGACGAGATGCACCGCATCGCGGAAGAGGGCATCGCCGCGCACTGGAAGTACAAGGCCGATGAGACCGTCTCTGCCAAGGATGAGCAGCGCCTCGCCTGGGTCCGCCAGCTGATGGAGTGGCAGCGCGAGATGACCGACCCCAACGAGTTCATGTCGACGCTCAAAATCGACCTGTACCCGGAGGAGGTTTACACCTTCACCCCCAAGGGCAAGGTCGTTGTGCTTCCCAAAGACGCCAGCCCCATCGACTTTGCATACACCATCCATACCGAGGTCGGTCATACGACCATCGGTGCAAAGGTCAACGGCCGCATCGTTCCCCTGCGCACACGCCTGCGCAACGGCGACATCGTGGAGATCACCACGCAGGCTGGTCATACGCCTTCGCGCGACTGGCTTTCGTTCACCAAGAGCAGCCGCGCCCGCAACAAGATTAAGCATTGGCTCAACGAGCACCAGCGCGAACGGGCCATGGAGATCGGTCGCAAGCTGCTCGACCGCGAAGCCCGCAAGTTTAAGGTCTCGCTCAGCAAACTCGGCGATGCCGACTATGACCGCGTCGCCAACGATTACGGTCTTACTGCTGGCCCGGAGCTTCTCGCCGCCATCGGCTTCGGCAAATACTCCGCCCGGCAGACGCTGAACAAGCTCGCCCCCGGCAGCACCAAGGAAGCCCCCGACCCGAATCAACTTGAACTCCCGGGAGGCGTGGGCAATACACTCGCGGCGATGTCCGATGCCGTCAAACGTGTCTACTTCGGCAAGGGCTCGGACTCGCTTCAGGTCGAAGGGCAGGACGATCTTCTCGTCTACCGCGCGCGCTGTTGTAACCCGATTCGCGGGGAAGAGATCGTTGGCTATGTCACGCGCGGCAAGGGCGTTGCCGTCCATGCAAGAAGCTGTCCCAACGTTCAGAATCTCCTCTATGAATCCGACCGTCGCATTCAGGTGGAATGGGGTCCGGCGGATGGCAAGGATAACGGCACCAAAGCCACGACGTACCCCGTCAAACTCGTGCTCCACGTCGACGACCGCAGCGGCATGCTGAAGGAACTCACCGCCATCATCTCCGATGACGATACCAACATCCGCAGCGTGGATTCCAAGCCCACGCCCGAAGGCGAAGCCGTTGTCGAGTTCGTCGTAGAGACGCAGGACGTGCGCCATCTCAACAAACTGCTGGTCGATCTCCGCCGCATCCCTGGCGTGCGCGATGTGCAGCGCATGCAAAAAATCTAGCGCATTCTTCCGGGCCGCCGTATTCTCTCTCCATGGAACCCAGTGCCGTCGTTACCCGTGGCCTCTCGCGCTCGTTTGGCGAGGTTGTGGCCGTGCAGGATATCAATCTCACCGTAGAATCGGGTCGCTTCTTCGGCTTCCTCGGGCCGAACGGCGCAGGGAAGTCCACCACCATTAAGATGCTCACGGGGCTGCTGGCGCCCACGACAGGCACGATCCAGATCGCGGGCATGGACCTCGCTACGCACGGTCTTGAAGCGAAGCGACTCATCGGTGTGGTGCCAGAGGGCATGGCCCTCTTCGGTCGTCTCACTGGTTTCGAGTATCTTCGCTTCGTCGCCCGCATGTATGGACTTCCGCGTGGTCAGGCGAGCGAGCGCGCCGAAGAGCTTCTCTCTTTCATGCACCTCGACACAGAACCGAAGAAGCTCGTCACGGATTACTCCCACGGTATGCAGCGCAAGCTTGCGTTGGCGGCGGCGGTCATTCACGGGCCACGCATTCTCTTCCTTGACGAGCCCTTCGAAGGCGTCGACGCCATCGCCGCCGGAACGCTCAAAGCCATGCTGCAGCGCATGACGGAACGTGGCGCAACCATCTTTCTCACGACGCACGTGCTGGAGATCGTTGAAGCACTCTGCTCGCACGTCGCCATCATCGACAAAGGTCTCCTCGTAGCGCAGGGATCGCTCGAAGAGTTGCGTGCGGGCGTTGCACAGGAGGGTGGCGAGCGCCTGACGCTCGAACAGATCTTTATCCGTATCGTCGGCGGAGACCGTAGTGCGGATGCACAGGAACTCTCATGGCTGAAGTAACGCAGCCGCTTCTCGCCCGCGAACAGTACCGCGCCCTGGCAGAGATGCGCTGGACGCTCTTTGTGCGTGGTCTGCGCGATGTCGACAACCGTATTCTTCTCGTCGTCCGGATCCTCTTTCGCCTGTTGATGTTTGGTGTGGCCGTGGGCATGGCTGTAGGTGCGGGCTTTGGCATCTACTATGGCCTTACGCTTCCTCGTCCTGAACTCGTTCTCCATACCTTCTGGTGGATCTTTGGTGTCTGGCAGATGTACGTCTTGGTGCGCAGTTCCCTCTCGCACGGTGTCGGTCGCAATCTGCTCCGTTTCCCCATGCGCTTCCGTACGTATGCCACGCTGTGGATGCTCTCCGGCCTGACCGATACGCCCACACTGCTCGGTGCATTTATCTGCCTCGGTGCGGCCTGTGGAGCGTCCTTCGCGAATATCCCCGCGTGGGCGGCGCTGGTTGGACCGGGGCTCTTCTTTTGCGTCAACGTTCTCTTGTCGCGCATGCTCTTTCTCTGGTCGGAGCGATTGATGGCGAACCGCCGCACACGCGAATTCGTTCTCATCCTCTTTTCCATGATTGGTCTGCTGCCGCAGCTCTTCATTCGTTCGCACAACAACCTGTTGCGGCATATTCCTGTTCCACCGTTCCTCGTCAGGCTGTTGGAGTGGATGCCGCCCGCCTTTGCGGCGCGTTCAATTGCATCCGGTGTAGAAGCGCTTTCGCGGGGTATTGCCATTCTCTGGCTTGCAGGTCTCTCCCTCGTCTTCACGGCATTCATCGGCCAGCGGTTGCGACGGGAGTATCGCGGAGAAGATCTTCACGAATCCGCTGCCTCCATTGCTCGCCCAGAAAAACGCATTCAGCGTACCTTTCGTGCAGCACCGGAGAGCATGAGAGACACAAAAAGCGTCTCCATCCCGCTCGCCGTCTTCGGCATAGAGTTCGCAAAGCTACGACACAGCGGACAGGCGATTTACCAGATGCTTTCGCCGCTTCTTCTGATCGTTCTCTTCGGTTGGAGAATGGCCTCTCATTCACCGGGATGGCTGCTGCCCGGTGGAGTAATTTATCTCTCCATGGACCTGGCGGGCAGGACCTTCAACTGCTTCGGAACCGATGGTCCAGGAGTGCAGATCTACCGCCTCGCACCGCTCTCGATGCGATCGGTTTTCCTGGGAAAGAACCTCTATGCGGTCTGCATCTTTGCCGTGCAATCCGTACTTCTGCTTGGCATGGCAGTCTTCGCCGGGCACATGGAGCTTCGCCTCTCCATCTATGCGTTGGCCTTCGCGATCTTTGCGGTGGCCGTAGACCTCATCGTGGGCAACCAGTTATCTTTGCGCTCGCCACGGAGGGCAGACCTGACCCGGGCCACGTTGCAGGCGGCCCGTGCCCAGCGTCGCGCCGCTACCGGTGGAGGCTGGCGCGCCCTGTTGACGATCTTCGGCGTACCTCTTCTCGGTATTGCTGTTGCTGCGGCTGGATTTGCTTTGCATCAACCGCTGCTGGCCCCGGCTCTGATGACCTTACTCGCCGTGGCTGCGGCTTTCTTCTACTGGAAGTCCCTGGAACGCCTGGACGACTTCGACCCTGTCCGTATGGAGCGTGCCCTGACCGCTCTGGTGAAGACGCAGTAGTCAGGGCGGCGCGTCGTCGTTACAGCTGCGGTGTCATCTTCAGTTCCTTGATCAGGAACGCATAGATGTCCGTGCTCATCTCAAGTTGTTTGGTGATTGGCATGCCGCCACCGTGTCCGGCGCGCGTCTCGATGCGGATCAGCACCGGCGCAGGTCCTGCCTGGTCTGCCTGCATCTGCGCTGCGAACTTGAAGCTGTGCGCGGGGAAGACGCGGTCGTCGTGGTCTGCCGTCGTGATCATCGTTGCGGGATACTTCGTTCCCGGCTTCAGCGTGTGCAACGGAGAGTACTTGTAGATCGCGTGGAACTCCGCTTCGTCCTCCGAAGGCGAACCGTACTCCTGCTTCCATCCCCAGCCCACGGTGAACTTGTCGAAGCGCAGCATATCCATCACGCCGACCGCAGGTAGAGTCGCGCCAAACAACTCAGGCCGCTGCGTGGTGACCGCGCCCACCAGCAGACCGCCATTCGACCCGCCTTGAATCGCAAGCTTTGGCGTGGAAGTGTACTTGTTGGCAATCAGCCACTCCGCGCATGCGATGAAGTCGTCAAAGACATTCTGTTTCTTCAGCTTCATGCCCGCCTCGTGCCACGTCTCGCCGTACTCTCCACCGCCACGCAGACCAGCCTGCGCGTAGATACCGCCTTGTTGCATCCAGAAGATCCGGGACGACGAAAAGGCGGGCGTCAGCGAAACGCCGAAACCGCCGTAGGCATAAAGAATCGTGGGATTATTGCCATCCAGCTTCAGGCCTTTCTTGTACGAAAGGAAAACAGGAATCTTCGTGCCATCTTTCGACGTGACAAAGACCTGCTTCGTCTCGAACTCCGCAGGCTGGAAGGAGAGCTTGGGTTCACGATAGATGCTGCTCTTTCCCGTGGCCAGGTCGAGGCGATAGACCGTCCCTGGCGTAGTGAAGTTCGTGAAGGTATAGAAGGTCTCCGTGTCCTCACGCTTGCCGCCAAAGCCGCCCACAGTGCCAACTCCGGGAAGCTCCACTGTCCCCAGCGGCTTGCCTTCTTCGCTGAAGAGCTTCACTTCGTTGCGCGCGTCCGTCAGGTAGTTCGCAATCAGCGTGCGATGCACCAGCGTGACCGACTCCAGCTTGCTCTTGGACTCTGGGACGATCGTCTTCCAATACTCGCGCTCGGGATGCTCCAGGTCGACCTCGATCACCTTGCCATTGGAAGCGTCGAGCGTCGTCAGCAGCCAGAAGCGTGTTCCGTTATTGCCGATGGGCGAATACGCAGCGTCCGGCTTGTCGATCAGGTTCAGGATCTTCGCATCGGGATGTGAGAGGTCTTTGATCGCCAGCACGTTGTTCGGACTGGTGCCCTTGCCCTGGTAGACGATCAGGTAGCGCCCCTCGTCCGTGACGCCCGTTCCAAGGAAGATCTCCTTGTCATCCTTCCGCTCGAAGATCATCTTGTCTTCGCTCTGCGGTGTGCCGAGTTTATGGAAGAAGATCTTCATGAAATAGTTCGTGGCCTTCAACGCATCGCCATCCGGTGGAGCGTCATAGCCACCGTAGAAGAATCCGGAGTTGTCCAGCAGCCAGGCGGCTCCGCCAAACTTCGTCCACTGAATCACGTCAGGAAGCTCGCGCCCCGTCGCCACTTCGCGCACATGGATCTTCTGCCAGTCGCTTCCGGCCTCTGCAAGCGCAGTCGCGGCGAGCGTGCCATCGTCCGTGATCGAAAGGGAGTTCAGCGCGATGGTGCCGTCCTTCGCCAGCGTGTTCGGATCGATCAGGATATGCGGCTCACCCGTCAGGCCTTCGGCCCAATAGACCGGCGTCTGGTTCTGCAGACCCGTGTTGTGTCCGTAGAAGTAGCGCGAGCCGTGTTTCTCCGGCGATCCGTAGCGCTCGAAGTTCACGATCTGCTCCAGTCGCTTCTGAATCGCAGGCCGTGTGGTCAGCGGAGCGAGGTAGTCCGCCGTGACCTTGTTTTCCGCATCGATCCAGGCGCGCGTTTCCGGCGAGTCGAGGTCCTCAAGCCAGCGAAACGGGTCGGCCACCTTGGTGCCAAAGTAGGTGTCTGTCTGCGGGCCGGTGTGCGCTTTGGGATAGGAAAACATGGTAGAACTCCTTGGTTGCTGTGCCGCGAGGCCGAAGGTGGAAACCAGGAGAAGAACGGTGGCAGCGCGCATGCGTGGGACTCCCGGGAAGTAGTCTTTACATCAAAGCAAGTGTAACTGCGATGATGGAGGACATGAGAGTGCGTTGGATTCCCTGTGCCGTGTTGTGTCTTGCAGCAGTCCTGAACCTCCAGGATCTCCCCGCTCTGAATGCCCAGGACACGCCTGCTCCGAACCCCCAGGACGTTCCCGCTGTGTCGGCTCCGGGCGACGGCCAGTACACGCTGAAGGCGGGCGCGAAGATTGTACTGGTCCCTGCGACGGTGGAGGTAAAAGGAAAAGTCCTCTACGGTCTGAAGCCGGAAGACTTCGTTGTGGAAGACAACGGCGTTCCGCAGAAGGTCACGATGGACGAAGATACCGACTCGCTCGGTCTGTCGCTCGTGGTGCTTTTACAGTGCTCACGTTCCGCCGTGATGCAGTACTCCAAGATCGACCAACTGCCCCAGATGATCGAGTCTCTCGTGGG
Organism: Terriglobus saanensis SP1PR4; assembly: GCF_000179915.2. NCBI lineage: Bacteria > Pseudomonadati > Acidobacteriota > Terriglobia > Terriglobales > Acidobacteriaceae > Terriglobus > Terriglobus saanensis. Next base: position 513,671 of record NC_014963.1, read on the forward strand.
CGGTGCGCCGAAGGAGATTGCCCTGGTCCGTTACGGCGATCATCCCGAACTAGTGCAGCCGTTTACACGAAATATGGATGTGGTGGCCTCCAGCATGGCGAAGATGGGCCCTTGCGAAAGCGACAACGCCGCCACGCTGGATGCCGTGAGCTATGGCGCGTCTATCCTTGCGAATCGCCGCGACCGCTACCGGCGGGCGATTTTGCTGATCTCCGAGACCCGCGATCACGGCTCGACGGTGAAGGAGGGGCATGTGATCGAGCAGCTTGGGAAGACGAACACCGTCGTGGATGCAGTAACGTTCTCCCCGGTGGGAAGCGACAGCTACCGCAGTCTTACTACGTTTACGCCGGGAAGTTATGGCGTCTTCGGTTTGCTCTTCAGCGCGGTGCAAGCGCTGCGGCAGAATGTTCCTAAGACGCTCGCGCACCTGAGTGGCGGCGAGTACATCAACTTCCTGACAAAGAAGGGGTTCGAGAACGGGCTTCTCGACCTGACGAATCACGTGCATAACTACTATCTGTTGAGCTTTGCCATACCGCAGAATGCGCCCGATGGCCTGCATTCGATCTCTGTCAAGATCCCGACGTATCCAAATGCGCTGATCCGTTCGCGGGAAAACTACTGGGCGGGTGAGGCGCACGCGCCGGATACTTCGAATGTGAAGTAGCTTCATCCTGCTCCAGCTTGCCGGAGTAAAATTCGGTCATGAGCGATATGGGCAAGGTAGCGGTTTCGACAAAGGATGCACCGGCGGCGATTGGGCCGTACTCACAGGCGATTCGTTCCGGCGACACGCTCTTCTGCAGCGGCCAGGTGGGCCGCGCTCCGGGCGCGGAAAAGCTGGAAGGCGACATCAAGCAGCAGACGAAGCAGGTGCTCGAAAACCTGAAGGCCGTTCTGGGCGCTGCGGGCCTGGACATGGTGCACGTCGTAAAGACGACCGTGTTCCTGAAGGATATGAACGACTTCGCCGCGATGAACGAGATCTACGCGACGTATCTTGCCCCGAAGGACGTAGTTCCCCCGGCGCGTTCGACCGTGCAGGTGTCTCGCCTGCCGATGGATGCCTTGGTAGAAATCGAAGCCATCGCCAAGGAATCGTAGGACGGCCCGGCGTTAGTTCGCACGGGCCGCTTCTGGCGTCTAATCCCTGTGAGGTGAAGTATGGCTGAGACACGGACGAGAGTGCATAAGACAGAGCAGGAGTGGCGCGAGCTTCTGACTCCGGAGCAGTTCAGGGTGTTGCGCGAGAAGGGCACGGAGCGTGCCTTCACGGGAGCTCTGTACGAGAACCACGCGGACGGAACGTACCTCTGCGGTGCCTGTAAGGCTCCGCTCTTCAAAAGCGAGACGAAGTACGAATCCGGTTCGGGCTGGCCAAGCTTTTACCAGCCAATCAGCGCGGACGCGATCGAAGCGATCGAGGACAACAAGTACGGCATGCGGCGGGTGGAAGTCGTCTGCGCCACCTGCGGTTCGCACCTGGGGCACGTCTTCCCAGACGGGCCACGACCTACAGGGGAGCGGTACTGCATCAACTCGGCTTCGCTGGCGTTTGAGAAGAAGAACTAGTGGGTTAGCAAGTCGGCGAGTCAGCGTTTCCATCGCTGGCTCGCTTTCTATTTCTAAGCTGTCCCTCTTTGTCATCCCGTGGCGCAGCGAAGGGATCTGCTGTTTCCAGACCAGCCGAGCCTGATTGTAGAGGGAAGTTTCCGGAAGCACAGAAAGCCGCCGGGTTACCGGCGGCTTCTTCGTTACTTATAAGATCTTTACGCGGCTACAGCGACGCGAACGACGGCCTTGGTGACCTTGCCGGACTTGATGCACTGGGTGCAGACGCGCACGCGCTTGTTTGCGCCGTTCACGACTGCCTTGACGGCCTGAAGATTCGGGTTCCAACGACGCTTGGTGACATTGTGCGCGTGCGAGATGTTGTTACCGAACTGAGGACCTTTACCGCAATACTGACAAACCTGTGCCATGACTTATGCTCCGAACGCCGTTTGGGACGTGGATGTTCTCGCAGTGGGAGCGCGATCCAAGGGTACAGGATGGGGCAGCTCGCTTCGGGGCGTACGGCGGAGTGGGTCGCGCCGGGCCTTCTGCGGAGTCTTCAGGATAGCGGAAATCGGCGAGGGAGGCAAGAAAAGTTAGTTCTCTCTCTCTTGTGGCCTCGTCCTCAGGCTTTGAGCCGCGCTTTGAGGTAGCTCATCAGGAGCAGCTTGAATTCTGCAACGATCTCCTGTTTTTCTTCAGGACTGGTCTCCAGATAAAGGGGATGCATGCCCTTCAGGACCTGGACGGTGACATTGGCGACGCGGAAGGATTCCTCCAGCGTCATCTCCGGGAGTTTTTCGCGGAAGAGGGCGGCAAAGTGTTCGCGCAGCCAGCTTCTTCCGGAGGGGTCACGCTGGTTCCCCCGTGGGGTACCCAGCAGAGGGAAGTAAGCGGGGCGTTTTTCGATGTAATCGAGGACGATATCGAAGATCCGGTCGACGAGCTGCTTGATGCTTAGTTTTGAAGGGGTTGCGGTGAAAGGCGCCCAGCGCATCTTCATCTCATCGATGTACTGCTGCCGAAGCGCGTTCATGAGCGCTTCCTTATTCGGGAAGTACTGATACAGCGTTCCGATGGAGGCTTGGGCGAGCTCAGCAATCTGCGTCATGGTCGCGGCTTCGTAGCCCACGTCGGCCATCACGGAAGCGGCAGCTTCAAGGAGCTGGGAAAGACGCTTTTCCCCCCGCTCCTGCTGGGGATTGCGCCTTTGGTTTGACATTGTTGAGGACATCCTCATATTCTAGACGAGAGAAAACCTGAGGATATCCTCAGGTTACGAATTGGACAGGAGAACCACATGGCATTGACCACACTGGACCCCAAGAGCGCACTGATCGTCATTGATCTGCAGAACGGCATCGTCACCTTGCCGGCCGCCGATCTCGTCGAACCGGTCATCAAGCACGCTGCTGCGCTCGTCGAAGCATTTCGTGCGCATAAGCTGCCAGTCGTCCTGGTCAATGTCGCCGGTGTCGCGCCGGGACGGTCGGAACGGGGACCGCGGATGGGGGATGCACCTCCCGCAGGATGGACTGATCTGATTCCTGAGCTGAACCAGCAGCCGGAAGATCACACCGTGACGAAGAAGACCTGGGGAGCTTTCACAAACACGGGCCTCGCCGATTACCTGAAGGAAAAGGGCGTGACGCAGGTCGTGCTTGCGGGTGTGGCGACGAGCATCGGCGTAGAGTCCACCGCGCGCCAGGCCCAGGAGTTCGGGTTCAACGTCACGCTTGCTGTGGATGCGATGGCCGACCTGAACGCAGACGCGCACCTCAACAGCGTGACGCGGATCTTTCCAAGACTGGGTGAGACCGGCACAACGCAGGACGTCCTTGCTCTGCTTAAGACCACCCACGCCTGACCTATCTGAAAAAACGCTTCGGCGTTCGAGGAGTCTGCAATGGAATGGCATCATTACCTCTCGTATTTCTTTGGTGGCATGTTTCTCGCGAATGCCGTTCCACACTGTGTGAGCGGTCTCACGGGGCATCCTTTTCAAACCCCCTTTGCCACGCCGTCCGGTGAGGGGCTTTCGACCTCGACGGTGAATGTGCTTTGGGGGTTCTTCAATCTGGTGGTCGGCTATGTGCTGGTCTGCCGAGTTGGAAGCTTTGACCTTCATTCCACCAGCCATGTTGCCGCGTTGGGGCTGGGCAGTTTGCTTATAAGTCTTTTCACGGCACGCCACTTCGGCCGGTTCCATGGCGGCAACACGCCTGAGCAATCGTGAAGCCTGTTGCCACGCCGGCGACTTCATCGGTAGCTTCGATGTCGCATGCGTGGCGCTCGCTGCGGCATCGCAACTTCCAGCTCTTCTTCTTTGGGCAGAGCATCTCCGTCATTGGCAACTGGATGACGCGGCTGGCGACGAGTTGGCTCGTCTACCGGATGACGCATTCGGTCCTCCTTCTGGGCGTCGTGGGCTTTTCCGGACAGATTCTCTCGTTTTTGCTGGGGCCCGTTGCGGGCGTGTGGGTGGAGCGCCTCAATCGGCGCAAGTTGCTGGTGGCGACGCAGGCCGCCGCCGCCGTGCAATCGCTCGCGCTGGCGGCGCTTACTTTGACCCACGTCATCACGCTATGGGAGGTCATCGTCCTCACGGCCATGCAAGGCCTGATCAACGCCTTCGACATGCCGGGGCGGCAGTCCTTCCTGGTGCAGATGGTCGAAGACCGCAATGATCTGAGTAATGCCATTGCCATCAACTCCTCCATGGCCAACGGAGCGCGGTTGATCGGTCCCGCCGTCGCCGGTTTGGTGGTGGGCGCCTTCGGCGAAGGCTGGTGTTTTCTTCTCGACGGCTTCAGCTACTTCGCTGTCATCGCTTCCTTGCTGCTGATGCACATCAAGCCCATGGAAGTCCGCCACCGCACGAGCAGCATGCTGGAAGAGATGCGCGAAGGCTGGGACTACGTCCGCACCTTCCGCCCGATCCGCTCGATCCTTCTGCTTTTTGCGGTGGGAAGCATGATGGGCTATTCGTACCCAGTGCTTCTGCCGTTCTTTGCGGCCCAGGTGCTGCACGGCGGAGCGACGACGCTGGGCTGGCTTACGGGAGCGTCGGGCGTGGGTGCAGTGGTCTCTGCGCTTTCGCTTGCAGTGCGCAAGTCGGTGGTAGGTCTAGTCCGCATGGTGCAGATCGCCTCCACTATGCTGGGATCCGCTCTGATCCTCTTCGGGTTCTCGCACACGCTGTGGATCTCGCTGGTGCTGATGGGCTTCGTCGGTTTTGGCCTGATCCAGACCGCGTCTGCGAGCAACACCATCATCCAGTCGCTGGTGAAAGAGGGCATGCGCGCGCGGGTGATGGGGTACTACACGATGGCATTTTTCGGCTCCGCTCCGTTTGGAAGCCTGCTGGCCGGTGTGCTGGCGGCTCGCATCGGTGCTGCCCATACCGTGATGGTGACGGGAGCGTGCTGCGTTGCGGGTTCGGTGTGGTTCGCGCTGGAGTTGCCGAAGGTAAAAGCGGAGATGCGGCCGATCTACGAAGAGATGGGTCTGCTACCCGCGCAGCAGGAAGCAGCACTGGAAGCTGTCCCCGGGGCCTAGCAGGTTTCCGTCCCGGCCAAATCAAGGACGTGGCCTCCGCGTTGCCCCACAAACCATGTGATCTAGATCAAGTATCAACAAGTGACTCGGCCTGATATGGAGTGACCGTGTCAACACCGCCAAATCTGTGGGTTTGTTTTTGTCGTTGTCGTTGCTTTCGTCCTTTCCCGAAGACAGAGCGAGCAGCAGTCGGGGCAGTTTTGAGCGACGATTGATCAGTCTGATATTCGCGGGTCGAAACCGCATAATCATGATCCGTCGGGAGCTGCCTCTGACTGTTATCGCGAGTCCGGTTGAGCCTGTCGCATAGGCCGAGCGAGGGTTCTCCTTCGTGCTTGCCCTGGCTGCTGCTGGCTCTGTGTTCGAGATGGATGTCAGCGTTCATTGAAAGTGTTCTTGTCTTTTTCCTTCTTAGGAGGTTTTTCTTTTGCGTTATTGTCAGGCTGCAACTTGCTGCCTGGAGACAGTCTCTGCTCTGGTTCCAATAGCCCAGATAAAGCCCAGCAGCTCTCGAGCTACAGCTGTGACGATCTTCCTCTGATCCTTGCCGGCCGCGCCCAGCTTCATATATCGCTTATGCAACCGGTGTTGCGCCTTCCACGCAATCTCCTTGGTCTCTTGTGAAATGGTCTCCTGTCGTCTGCGCAGACCGTACCAGATACCTGGTGGACGACGATAGCTCCATGCGGCTTCGACAACGATGCGTCGGAGGTGCGCGTTGCCGGTCTTCGTGATGCCTCCGCGTCTGGTTCGCTTGCCGCTGGAATCCTCGCTCGGTACAACGCCGCAGTAACCCATCAGCTGGCGAGCGCTCTCAAAGCGAGATACCTGGCCCAACTCGCTCGCAATGGTGACCGCCGAGATATCTGCAATACCGCGCAGTGCCTGTAGATCGTTGATGACTTGTTGCAGCGCCGGAGATGCCAGCTTCACCGCTTCCATGATGGCTTGCTCCAGTCGTGCGACCCGCTCCCGCATGTGCTCGACCTCGTGCAGATAATCCTGGCGCGTAGACTCTTGCGCGATCTGGGTGAAACGCAGCTGCGCGACCCAGATTAGATAGGGTCGTGTCCACGGCCTGACTCCGGTCGGTGGACGCTGACCGGAGCGCAGAAGGAACTTGCTCAAGCGATGCCGCGCTCGGGTCTGATCCTGCTTGGCTGCCTCGCGGGCTCGCACCAAATCGCGTAACGCTTCCGACCCCTCATCCGGAACCCACACCGCCGTCAGATCCCCGGACCGATAGCACCGTGCCAGCTTCTCAGCATCCCGCCGGTCCGTCTTCACTCGATCGCCAGCCTTGACTGGTACCAGCGTAGGTGCCACAACCTCGCACTCGACGCCCAGTTCCGCGAGCTGCCAGTACACGACGTAGCCCGTCGGCCCGGCTTCATAACAGGCTCTCAACTTGGCGGCCGGACCAAGCTTCTTGATCAACCTGCGGATAGACTCAGCACGGTTGGGAATCGTTCCCAGGCTCCGAACCTCACCTTCCGGCTCCGCGACCGCCACGGCGATCGTCTCAGCATGGACATCCAAACCTAGAAATCGTACCTTCTCCTTCATGACCGGCTTCCTTCCGCTTGTGGCTCTGAACTGCGCGCCCTTCGACGCTCACAGCTTAACCCACGGTCGGCGCATCGGCGCCGGTCACTCCATACTGACTGTAATCGTCAGTTGAGAACCGCCTGCTCTACACGTGGTCCGGATGGAATGATAGCGCGTGGTAGAAGCGCCCATGAGAGGCGCGCCCGATGGCTTTCTTAAGCGGATCGACGCAGGATAAAGGACATTATCATGCGTAAGAATCACTGCCTTGTAGAGACTCCTATTCAACCTTGACCGGAAGCCCTGCAATATAGAGGGAGGCAATTTTATCGACGAAGGTTTGAGGCGATCCGCCCATAAGATTTGTCAGCACGATGATCTTTAGGTCGTCGTCTGGATAGACGAACACTGTGAACCGTTCTCCACCCACAGGAGTGATGGCACGGTGAGAGCTACGTCGCATGACTGGCCAGCCGAGCGAAGCCACACGAGGTGTGACATCCGTGGAATCGCCGTAGCTGGTTCCTTTCATGGCAACAACGTCAAACTGTCGCTGTTGCACAAAGCTGGCAAAGGTTTCGCCCGTGAGCTTCGCTATGATCTTCCCCATGACGACATAGTTAGTCTGGGTGTAGGCAAACTGCGTTCCAGGGGCGAACTGCAGGGGAAGTGTCTGCACCTTTGCCCAAGCGCCCTCCGCCGTTCCGTCGCCGATCAGCCGAACGTTGTCGTCTACGATCTCGGGGAGGCCGGAGGTGTGCGTGAGAATCTGCCGGACGGTGATGTTCTGCCAAGAAGTGAGAAGCCCGCCGAGATATCCCGAGAGCGGAGCGTCGAGGTTGAGCTTTCCGGCCTCGACAAGTTGCATTGCTGCGACGCCAGTGAATGCCTTACTCATCGAGTTGATGCGAAATATCGTTTGATCCGTCATGGGTACGGAGTTCTCGACGTTGGCTAGGCCGTAGGCACCTGTAAAGACAATTTTGTGATGCCGAACAATCGTCAACTGGAAGCCCGGGAACCCCGTGAGACTGCATCTGCGGCCGGACCAGATGTTCAATCCTGTCTGCCTCGGCGCTGGTCTCCGTCCTGGAGGCGGCCTGGGCGTGAGACACAGCAAAAGTTAGTGATACCCAAAAGCACAACGAAGACAACGGCGAACTGTTTGATTCTCAAGGTTACCTACTCTACCCCCAAAACCAATTGAGCGTTCCTCAGAGGAATCTAGCAGGTCTGGTCAGACCACTTCCCTTCAATCCCTCAGGATCTTCGAAAAAAACAGAAGTAAAGGTGAACTGCGCGGAAGAGAATCCTCTTTGGTTTCAAAACCAAAGACGTGCATTGTTGGACATCCGAAAGGTTCCAACCGCAAATCTCAAGAAGCGCATACTCGCCAATGCACTCATTGATGCCGGTCTTCGAATATATTCAAAAAATAACGGATTCCAGTTTGCCGCAGATGCCAGTCCGATCGGCAGTATCCCGTTCGTTACCTGGCGCTTATGGAACAAGTCGTCTGTCCATTTACGGACAGAATCGCTAATTGCGGACAGTTACTCCTCAAATGAATAATTCTACAAATAAAAGAATGAGCGAGTTCCAACCATTCTGCTTTGGTAGCCAAGATGCTCTTGATAAGGGCTTACGGCAGCAAAAGGAGAACTGAGCATGATGCAGTCCTTTGTCCAGAGTCTTCGGTACGCCTTGCGGCAGTTGAGGCGTGCGCCTGGTTTCGCGGCGACCATCGTGGTCACGCTGGCCCTTGGCATCGGCGCAAACACGGCCATCTTTACGCTCTTCGATCAGGTCTTGCTGCGGATGCTGCCGGTGCAGAAGCCGCAGGAATTGGTGCGCTTCGAGTGGAGCGGAAGCTTCTCCGGTTCGTCGAACGGCTTTGGTGGAGGCAAGAAGAATTATTTCTCTTATCCGATGTACAAAGACCTGCGTGACCGCAGTTCTGCCTTTGCAGGCATGGTGGCTGCAAGCCGCACAAACGTGGGTATCTCGTGGCACGATCAGGCAGCGAGCGAAGATGCGGAGCTGGTCAGCGGAAACTACTTCGATGTGCTCGGTCTGCGGCCAGCAGTTGGGCGTCTGCTTACTTCCTTCGATGAGGGAGCGAAGAACTCCAACCCGGTCGTGGTCCTGGGGTACGACTACTGGAAGACGCACTTCAATGCAGCGCAGGATGTCGTGGGGCAGGCGTTGTTGATCAACGGGCACCCCTTCACCGTTCTCGGGGTAGCTCCGCAAGGCTTTCACAGCGCGGTGGATGGATATAACCCAAGGGTCTTTCTGCCGGTGAGCATGGTTGAAGTGGCCATGCCATGGATGGCTCCGGGAGACGACCTCAACAGCCACAAATCGATCTGGCTAACGGTGTTTGCGCGGCTGAGGCCTGGGGTGACACGCCAGCAGGCCGAAGCGAGCGTGGGTCCTCTCTGGTATTCACTGCGGGCAGAGGAGCTGACGGCCTACAAGAATGGCGCTCGGTTCAAAGAAGGCTTTCTAAACAAGTCACACCTGTCCGTGATGGACGACTCCGCGGGCTTTATGCCACAGCGTGCCGAACTGCGCATGCCCATGCTGGTGCTGATGGGGATGGTCGGCGTACTGGCGGCGATGTGCGCGGTCAATGTGGCAACGCTTTTACTACTGCGCGCCGCCGGGCGTGTGCGCGAGTTTTCGCTGCGCTATGCGCTGGGAGCCGCGAAGTCGCGGATCGTGGGACAGCTTCTGGTGGAGGGTGGTCTGCTGGGTGCGATGGGCTGCCTCGCCGGGCTTGCGCTCTCGCCGGTCATCGCGCGGGCTCTGGTCAGGCTGCTGATGCATGCAGAGGAAGCGATCGATTCGCCCTATAGTGCGGCGGTAGGTGGGCGTGCCCTGTTGTTCAGCCTCGTGCTTTCCTATGTCGTGTGTCTCGCATTCAGCGTGGCCCCGGCGCTGCAGTTCCTGCGACCAAAGCTGGCCGAAGCGTTGCGGCAGAATACGGGCACGGCTTCGAAGAACTCGCAACGCTTCCGCAAAGTGGCGGTAGGTCTGCAGATCGCGCTGACCATTCTGCTGATGGGTGGAGCGGGACTCTTCCTGCGCACGCTGACGAATCTGCGGAGCCAGAATATCGGCCTGCAGGTTTCTCATCTGATGACGCTGGATGTCGACCCCACCCTGGCGGGCTACGACGAAGCGAACAGACCTCGCGTTGAGTCGGGTGTGTTGGAAGCGGTGCGGTCCGTTCCCGGTGTGCAGCAGGCCGCGGGAACGACAGATCCAGTGATCGCCGGCGACTCGAGCCATTCGTCTTTTGCGGTGCAAGGACACCTTGAGACCGATGAAGACGACACCATGCACTTTGAGGATGCGTGGGTCACGCCGGATTACTTCGCGGCGCTGGGCCAGCCGCTATTGGCGGGGCGTGATTTTTCCCCCGCCGATGCGAAGGATGCGCCTCATGTTGCGATCGTGAACCTTACGTTTGCAAAACGGTTCTTCGGGTCGCCGCAGAATGCTCTTGGGCGGTTGATGGCCGAGGGCAGCGGCAATGCCGTGAAATACGACCTGACCATTATTGGAGTTGTGGGGGATGCATTCCACCACGATATGCGTGACAAGGTGGCGGAGGGCGTGTTTCGTTCCTACGCACAGATGCCGCATCCTGTCGGCCTGCAGCTCTATGTCCGCACGGCGCAGACGCCAGAGATCGTGGAGAATGCCATCCGCGAAAGCATTCATCGTTACGATCCAAAGCTGGTGGCGGAGGAGATCCGCACCATGGAAGAGCAGATTGACCGCAACGTGTCGAATGAGCGTGCCCTTGCACTGCTCGCGGCGAGCTTCTCTGCTCTGGCGCTTCTGATGACGGCGGTGGGTCTCTACGGCGTGCTGGCCTTTGCCACAGCACAGCGCACGCGAGAGATCGGCGTGCGCATGGCATTGGGAAGCGACCGTACTGCGGTGGTGATGCTTGTACTCAAGGAGATGGCGCTGACGGCGGTGATCGCGATTGTAGCGGCGGTTCCAGCGGCGATCGGGCTTTCGAAACTGGTGCAGAGCCAGCTTTATGGCGTGGTGCCGGGCGATCCACTCACACTGGCCGGATGCGTGGTCATCGCTACGCTGATGGTGCTGGCATCGGCTGCCATTCCGGCGCGAAGAGCGGCTTCCGTCGATCCAATGCTGGCGCTTCGTACGGAATAACTCAAATGAATAAGGGCCTGCCTGCTTCAGCAGGCAGGCCCTTATTCATTTGATGTGGGTACTAGTGAATTATCTGCGGCCCCGCCTTGACGGCGACGACGGAGATCTCGATCTTTGCTCCGCCGATCAAGCCTGCAACCTGCACGGTAGCGCGCGCGGGCTTCGGGTCTGGCATGAGCTTCTTGTAAACGGCATTCATCGCCGGAACGTCATTGAGGTCGGTGATGTAGACGGTGACGGAGACGATGTCCGTCAACTTGTAGCCCGCCTGCTTGACGACCTTTTCGATGGCGGCGATGGCGCTGGTGGTCTGGAAGGTGATATCGGTGCCGGTGACCTTGCCGTGGTCATCGGGGCCCTGCTGACCAGCGACATAGAGGGTGTTGCCAGCGATGTAGGCATTGCTGAAGGGCATGCCAGGCGTGAAGTCGATGGCCTTGTTCTGGGCGAAGGCCGAGGTGCCGAGAGCGAGCAAGCCTGCGAAGAAGAGGGTGCGCTTCGCTGCCTTTAAGACGGTGAGCTTCATGTGCTTGGATCTCCTATCCGGTTGAGGATGAGTGATTTTCTCATTTCGACGTTTCGGCCCGGTGGAAGTTTTGCCTTTTCGGCCACTTATGTTCTGTATATTGCGTTCTGTATATTGCGCGTACCGAGGGATTCGCTTGCGGCCGGGCCCCTGCAGTGCCATTCGTTCAGGGCGAATCTGGCTCGGCTACCTTGTGGAATGGAAGGGATAGCGAGCGTGTCTTAACACAAGCTAGTGTTGGCCTCTACCGACACAGGCTCAGGAGTGTTATGACCGTTGCTGCGACGATAAGCCAACCTTTGACCATGGATCCAACGACCACGGAGAGCGATCTGCTTGCCGCCGCGAGGTCGCTGGTTCCCGTCCTCCGGTCGCGATATGCGGAGACAGAGACCCTGGGCAGGCTACCGGCGTCCACGCTGAAGGAAATGGAGCAGGCCCGTCTCTTCGATGTCCTCGTCCCAAAGAGATACGGTGGCCTGCAGACTTCGCTGCGCACCTTTATGGATGTGGTCGTGGAACTCGGAAAGGGAGATGGATCAGTATCCTGGACCCACTCCTTACTCGCAGGCGGAAACTGGATCGCCGCAGCGATCTATCCGGAGCAAGTTCTGGAGGAAGTGTTTTCGCAGCCGAACATTCGCCTTGCAGGCGTAATGACAGGACGTGGCGTAAAGACGAGGCGCATGGAGGACGGGATTCTGATCGAAGAAGGGGTATGGAGTTTCAATAGCGGGATTCATCATGCGCAGTGGGACGGTCTGGGGATTCCTCTCAAGGACGATACCGGGAAGGTCATCGACACCGCCTTTGCCATGATCCCTACATCGCAGATCACCTTGTTGAACGACTGGGATACGGTCGGTTTGCGAGGAACCGGGAGTGTCAGTGTGTCTGTGAAGGATGTGTTTGTTACAAACGAACGCATCGCGCCGGTCAGTAAAGCGTTTTCGGGAAGATACGACTATGCCGGAAATCCGATGGGGAGCGAGGGACTCTATCGTCTTCCTCTGATGCCTTTTTTCGCGATGAGACTTGTTTGGCCTGCTCTGGGCATGGCCAAAGCTGCCCTTGAGCTTTTTCTGGAAAAGGCTCCATCCCGCATCATTCCATTCGCGCCCTACGAGAAGCAGGATGACGCTCCCGTAACGCACATACAATTCGCCGAGGCGTCGGTCAAGATCGATGCGGCTGAACTCCTGCTTCGCCGAGCGGTCGATGACCTGGATGCAATCACTCAAAACAACACGAAGTTGACGCTGCAGCAGCGCGCACGTATGTGGGCGGACGTGGGTGTGGCCAGCCGAATGATCTGGGAGGCGGTCGACCTGCTTGCCGGAGCTTCGGGAGGATCGTCTGCCCATAAGACCCACCCGATGAATCGTATCTGGCGGGACGTACGCGTTGCCGGGATGCATGCGGTACTCAACCCAACGACAGCGATGGAAGCGTTGGGCAGAGTTCTCTTAGGAAAAGATCCCAAAGCCCCGTTCCTCTAGCGTTACGTCGAGTTACCTCGCATTACTGTCTATTTACTGCGCGCAGCGATGTGCGATGAGGCGGTGGCTGAGCGCCTGCGTCTGAGCGTCTTCGGCAGGCTCCTGGTCGTCATCGAGGACAGCGCCGGTGCGCAGGTTCACCGTGTAGAGACCCACAAGGGAGCCGCTGTCGGAGTCGTTCAGAACGCGGAAGGTAGCTGTGCTGCGTACCTGGTGGTCGAGAGCGGCCCTGAGTTTCGCGCCATAGTTTTCTTTGAAGGCGCGTGCGTTCGGTGTATCGAGAACGAGGGTGCGGGCATCGGCTACCGTAAGCGTGGCGCTGCAGACGCGGGTGTTCGTTGTCGCGGTCGCGGTAGCCAGAAGAAGGGTTGCTGGTAGGAGCATCTGTGTCAGCCTCGTGCGGCGGCTACGACGCTGGCTGTTCCGCGAAGCTTTGGAGACGGAGCAGATGATTGCGGTCGTGGCCGGCCATGGTTTCGACGATGGTCCAGAACGTCATGGTGCCGCGCTCCGGGTGCGTCACTTCTTTGGAGCGATCTTCGGCGGAAACGGTTGTCAGGAGAGCCAGATTCCAGGCGCGAATCGCATTAAAAGTCGCGTGGGCCGTGGCGAGATCGTAGGCTGCATAGCGCTCCGCATAGACATCCTGATCGAAGGGCAGAAGGGTGGAACCGGGGTCCGCCAGGGCCTGGCGAAGACGCGCGCCAAACATCAGTTCGCAGTCGGCAAGGTGCGCGACGACCTCGCGGGGCGACCATTTGCCGGGGTCGAGCGGAGCTTCGGCTTTTTCTGTGCCGAGAATGGCGAGGAGGTCGGCGAGCGTTTTTGGCGTTTCCGCAATGATCGCGTGGGTGTCCTCTCCGATCTGGAGGAAGGTGGCGTAGGGATTGAGGGTCATGCGTTCAGGGTAATCCGCCCTGCCGTTTGCTGTAACTTGATTTTTGATGGATACGCGGACGATCGACGGGTGGAGTGAGGACGAGCGGCGGTTGCGCTGGCGCGTCTTCTGGGTGGCATTTCTAGTGCGCGTGGCGTACATGACGCTGGCGCATACGTTCAAAGTGCGCCCTCTGGAAGACCACTTCCAGTTCGGCTGGGAGATGGGACGGGTCGCGCGCGCGTTGACGACAGGGTTTGGCTACGCCGATCCCTTCAACGGCCACACCGGACCGACGGCGTGGTCTCCACCGCTGTATGTGTTTCTGATGGCGGGTGTCTTTAAGCTGTGCGGTGTGTATTCGGCGCTGTCGGCGTGGGTGATCCTGGCGCTGAACTGCCTCATGTCCGCAGCCACGGCAGTCGCAGTGTGGGAGATTGCGTGGCGATGCTTCGGAGCGAAGGTCGCTCTTTGGAGCGGTTGGATGTGGGCGCTCCATCCGGCGGCAATGCAGTATGCGGTGCGTTGGATCTGGGAGATGACGGCGAGCACATGTCTGCTGGCGTGGATTATGGTGCTGGCCCTGCGCATGCGCGAGAACCAGAGCTGGCAGCGATGGTTTGTCTTTGGGCTGTTGTGGGGCGTGCTGGCGTTGGCCAGTCCAACGCCGCTGATTCTGCTGCCCGTGGTAGCAATTTGGGTGCTGGCCGGGCCGGGCTTCTCAACGGCGCGTGTGGCGAAAGCGGCGCTGGCAGGAGTGGTCTTCTGCGCTGTGATCGCGCCGTGGGCCGCGCGCAACTGGGCAGTGTTCCATGCATTCATCCCACTGCGTGGAAACTTCGGAGCGGAGAACTATCTGGGCAACGGCCCATGGTCGGTTGGCTTTCCCTGGGGAACGACAGTGCCGCTGGACGACAAAGTAACGCTGCATGAGTATGCGACGATGGGCGAGCGCGCATGGGTGGCGGACCGTGGAGCAAAAGCCTCGGCTTGGATCGCCGGGCATCACGCGCAGTTTGTCCAACTCAGTGTGAAACGCGCATGGATGTTCTGGGCAGGCGTGCCGCACCCTTTGGGCGAAGGCGCGGCGAACGAGTACACACGCATCATCAGCTTCGAGTTTCTTTCGCTCGCCGGGTGGTTTGGGGTCTTGCTCGCGGTGAGGCGCGGGGTTTATTTTTCCGGTGTGATGCTGGCGGCGTTTCTATTGGTTCCCGTGACGTACTACCTTGTGACGGTGCAGGCACGCTTCCGCCATCCACTGGAGCCGTTCATCTGTATCGTCGGCGTCTACCTGTTTCAGAGCGCGGAGCCGGGACGATTTGGACGCGGCGTAGCAGCGAGGTTTGCGTGGCTGGGCAGAGCAACTGCGGGGCTTAGACCTTTCTTCCGAGGTGAAGCTTGAAGAAGACCTTTCGTGCCGTGCTGGAACCGCTGCGAGGCAACCTGGGATGGGTGATCGCGCGCGTGCCTTTCGATATGACGAAGGTCTGGAAGGAGCGCAGGGGGCTGCGCGTGCACGGCACAGTGAACGGATTTGCGTTTCGTAGTTCACTCTTCTCGGAGAAGGAGGGTGGTTATTTTCTGTTGGTGAATAAGGTCATGCAGAAGAACGCTGCTGCGGGCGTTGGCTCCATGGTGAAGATAGCTCTCTGGCCCGATCTGGAAGCTCGCGATGCGGCCGTTCCTGCGGAGCTGGAGAAGATCTTTGCGAAGCAGAAAAAGCTGCGCGCGTTCTATGAAGAGTTGAGTCCCTCGGCGAAGGCAGATATTTCCAAGACCATCACCGCACCGAAGAGTGCCGAGGCACGTCTGCGCCAGGCCGAGCGGATGGCGGAGCGCTTTTTGCTGACCATGGAAGGCGAGCGCGAGCTGCCGCCAATTCTCCGGATGCTCTTTCAGAGGCATCCCAAAGCGAAGGCCGGTTGGGACGCCATGACCGCAGCGCGGCGGCGCGGACACCTGATGGGGATCTTTTATTACCAGGGGCCCGAAGCGCGGGAGAAGCGGGCGATGAAAGCAGTGGAAGAGAGCGAGTCAGCAGGCCAGCGAGTCAGCTGAGTAATCTGCACAGATTACTTCTGAATCAGCTTCGTCAGGTAATCAAGCGCACGCGGATCATGCGATTGTCCCAGCCAAAAAACAGCTTGTTTGCGGACAGCAGGATCTTTGCTGGTGTCGGCTACGTGCATAAGCTGGGTGGCAGCTTCATCTCCGGGAAGGCGCGAAAGGGCAAAGACCGCAGACTTGCGCACGTCCGTGTTGGGATCGTTCTCCGCAGAGTTTACGAGGTCAGCCGAGACGGCTTTACCTGCCTTGTTCGCCATCCAGAACTGGGCCTGTTTGCGGACCTTCGGATCTTCGTCGTTGTGCGCCATCTTGATGAGTTCGGTGGTGGCTTCAGGGTCTTTGCAGAGATTGAGGTCAAAGGCGATCTTCTCGCGAAGAGCCGGATCGGGTTCGTCGTGCGCGAGCTTCTTCAGAATAAGGAAACCTTCGTGTCCGCGCCGGTTAGCGAGCCAGAAGGCGGCTTTTTCTCGGAGGAACGTGTCTTTGTCCGGCTTTGTAAGCGAAGCGAGTGCGGCGAGACCGGAAGGATCGCTGTGCAGACTGAGCGCGAAAACGGAGACGTCGCGGAGCTTCTTCTGCGTGGCTTCCTGCGCCAGGCCGAGGAAGAAGCGGACGCTGAGATCGCCTGCGGCATTAGGAAGATAGACGACGCGTGTGTCGCCCGCGTCGATGGTGCGCTTTGGCGATTCGACGTGGATCTTGGAGACAGCCCCGTCACTGATGCGCACGAGAATGAAGGCGAAGTCTGTGCTGTCCTGCGTGCGGAAGCCGTCGGACTGGTCGTGATGATCGCTTTCGAGGTAGACGATCTGATCGTTGTTCCAGCCCGCGTTGAATGTGTCGAGGGTCTTCACCGGCCATGCAACCCAGCTGGTGGTGTTTGCTTTCTTTGCCGCCTCAATCTGAAGGGCGGGGTCGTGGACCTCAGCGAGAGTAGTGAGCTGTGCGTGGACGAGTTTGGGCTGTTGTGCGTGGAGGGTGGTCGCGACGATGGTGATTGCGAGCAAAAGGGAGCTGAGACGCGAGATGAGGCGCATGGTGGTCTCCGTGAAAGTGTGGGTGGGTTTAGTCGCTACGCGTGGATCCGGTTTGTGCGCTCTGCGCGACCCCATTCTTTCGCGATACAGCCGCGAAAGAATGGGGCACTAAGGGGCTCTCCTTTATTTGAGGAGTTCGAGCATGTAGTCCTGTGCTGCCTGGTCGTGCATGAGGGCAAGTTGCGATACGATCTGTCGTTTCACCTGAAGGTCTTTTTCCGAACGGGCGATGTCGACCATGCGGGGTGCGTCCTGGGAGATGAAGAGGCCGTTGATGACGGCTTTCTTTACCTTGGGATCGGAGGTGGATTTGTAGACTTCGACGAGAGTCGGATTGGAGCGTTTTCCCTGGAAGACGGCCATCATCTCAATGGCGCGACGTTGCAGTTCGGCGTCCATCTTGCCGCGGACGGCGTCGTCGAGGATCTTCTGCGCTTCAGGGTTCTTGCTCTGCGCGAGGGCGAAGATGGCGTGCTTCTTCATCTCCATGGAGTTGTTGCCACTCAGGATGCCGCGCAGCAGGGGAAGAGCGCGGTTGGGGTCCTGCTGCATGAGGGAGTTGAGCGCGAGCATCTTGATGTCGGAGTCGGGATCGCGGCTTTCACTCCGCTCTGGACGTTCCGGCCGCTCAGGCCTTTCGGGACGCTCAGGCCGTTCCGGACGATCGTTGTCGGAATCGTTATTTACGAAGATCGCGATCTTCGGCTCTACGGAAGTAGAGACAAGGAGCGCGCCACAGTCGTTGTTCCACGAACTTGCGGCGAAGCGCGCGTGAAGTGTGTCGCAGGTGGACTTTGTCTCCGAGGTGCGGTGAAGCTTGCTGAGGTTGTATGCCTTCCAGTAAAGCGCCGCGTCCGTACGCGGTCCATTCGCCTTGATGACCTGATCGAAGGAGCGGACGGCGTCGTACCAGCGCTGTCCGTTCATGGCGTCGGTACCGGCGGTGAAGGCTGCATCGGACTTGCTATCGGGTGCGGGAGAGGCCGCAGCTTCGGCGTGAAGAAGAGGGGAGGCAGCAAATGCTGCAAGGAGGATTACGGTGCGGAACGGGATAGCGTTCATGGTGGGGTCCTTTATTTCTGGTCGTTCTGGCGGAGAATGCGAATGTCTAGGAGAAGGCCGTCGGTGTTCATTTCGACACGAAGGCGGAAGGTGCTGGATTTGTGCGATTCGTTGTCGAGTGAAGTAAGCACGCGCCCGAGGCTTTCCAAGGTGGAGGCTTCGACAAGGTCACCGCGCTGCGTGGCCTGTTGCACGTAAACGGCGTTGCGGAGTGCAAGCGTTCGGGCCTGCGTGCGCGTCGTGTCGTCGAGTTCGCCCGAGGTATGGTTCACCGTGGTGAGCAGACGCTCAGCGGCGTCGAGATGGTTGCGTTCATCCGCAGGCGCTGTGGTCAAAGGGCCGGGGCGATTGAAGGCATAGGTATTCGTCTTCTGCTTCTGGTGAGAAACAACGAAGGCGATGGTCAACAGAAGCACGGCGGTGAGTGTACCCAGCGCGGGCCACGCTGCGATCTTCCACCAGGACTTCTTCTGCGGCTTGGCGAGCACGGTGAGATTGCCGCGAACGCGCTGCCAGCTTGTTTCGAAGTCGGGTGTTGGGACAGGTTCTGCGGAGAAGACGCGGAGAGTTTCAGCGATAGAGTCCGAGAGTTCGCCGCAGGTTCCGCAGGTGTCGAGATGCTGGCGGATGGCGGCTTCGTCTTTGCTCTCATTCAGATGAAAGGCAATAAGGTCGTCTTCGCTGAAGTGGTTGGTGGAATGGTTCATGCCAGACCTCCTGCTACAGGCGCCAACGCGCGACGGAGCTTGCCCACGGCGCGGAAGACGGCTTGCTTGGCCGCGTTTGGCTGAATGTTGAGGGCGACGGCGATCTCTGCGATGGGCGTCTCTTCCATATGGCGCAGGGTGAAGGCGGTGCGTTCCATGGGGGTGAGGCAGGCCATGGCCTGCTTGCGCATGCTTTCGCTCTCGCGGTCGAGCAGAGCCTGCTCAGGAGAGGCTTTATCGTCCGCTACCTGCACGTGGCCATCGGTGACGGCGTCGGCGATGCGGGGCGCGTGGTGCGAGAGATCGCGTTTGCGGCGTTCGACGAGATTGAGGGCGGTATTCATAGCGATGCGTGTGATCCATGTAGAGAATGCGGCGTCCATGCGGAAGCCGGGGAGCTTGTTGTAGGCGCGGAGGAAGGCCTCTTGCGCGGCCTCCTCTGCGTCTTCCTGATCGCCCGTGATGCGAAAGGCGATGCGATGAACCTGAACGAAGTAGCGATCCATCAGGACGCGGTAAGCGTCCCGGTTGCCGGACAGGATCTGCCGAATCGCTTCTTTCTCTTCCTTATCCATGCGGCGATTAGACAGCGGTTCGCCGTCCCGGTTAGGAAGGTTTGTGAAGAAATATTTTTGGGGCAGATTGCGACGGGGAGTTGATGAGGCTGTTGGTGCTTTTGCGAACGCTATTTGGGAGGAGAGTCGACACGACGCAGATGTGCCAGTTGGGTATTGTGGCTTGCTTGTAATTCCCATTTTGGGATTGTTGAAGATATTGCAACGGATCATAGGAGGCGGGAATGCTAGCATCTCTCCCATAAGTGCGGAGATATTAGCCAACCCAACCCAACGTACGTGCCTCGATAAGGCTATGTTTGAGAGGAATCGAATGCCAATGGTTCGTTTATTGAAAACTCTGATCGCAGTATTTATTGCAGTGTCTTCTGTAGTTAGCCAAGCTCAGTTTGTAGCTCTCCAGCCGTCGGGATCCCAGACAGTCCGGCAACCTACTGCCACGACGTTGATGGTTAATTCTTTAAATAGCTCTTTGAACCCGATACTTTTTCCCGGCTCCGACATAGGAGCTCAGATCAACTCAGCAATTTCCGCGCTGCCACAGTCAGCATTCGGAGAGCCGTGTGGCACCATTGTTGTCCCGGCGGGCTACTATGCATTCTCTACTAGCATAGTGAAGCCTCAATGCGTTTTTATCGAAGGAAATGGCGCCAACCTTCATTTCACAGCTACGAGCGGTGCCGCATTGGTGGTCGCATCGCCATACTCTAACTCGGACCCATATAGCTCCGGTGGAGTGTCGCACCTTTCGCTATCAGGCGTTGGGGGATCTTCGATTGGGGTTTATATGGGGGGCGATCCGGCGGGGTCGATCTCCCGGTCAGATTATTATGCTGCGGACCAGTCGTTTGTAGATGATCAAATCTTCGGTTTTGGAACCGGAGTACAAATGGGAAATAACTCTTTTCTTGATACTTGGCGGGGTGGCGCTATTTCCAGTAACAATATCGGGGTATATTTCCCCTGCGGGACTACAAATGCCGGGGAAAATTATAGTTTTTATGGAATGGTTGTGAATAATGGGGGCGTTGGATTCAAACAGGATTGTGGCGCAGAGATCAAGCTATATGGAGGCGGTGTTGACTATAACGTAACAGCAGCAATCACAGGAGCTGGCATTTACGTGACAGCCTATGGCACTCATTTCGAACAGCGGAACGCACCGATCATCTTGGGACAAGGTGTTAGTGCAACCCAACAGTTGAATTTGTTTGGAGGAGTTCTGTACGCATCGGCTCCAGGAGGAGATGATCCTTCGTTTATAACGATAGGGGGAGTATCGAGCAATGTAAGACTCGACGCCGTTGATCTAGCAGCAGGTCCGGGACATGGCGTGTCCTCCATCGTCAATTGGCAGGCAGGCGGTCAAGGTCATCTTTCCGCCTCCGCGATTACGGGAGCAACTTCGCCACCTCTCGTCATTGGAGCCACAGGAAACGTATCCGTATCCGCGATGGATCTTAATACTGCATCGCTCTCAAATTATTCTGGTGCGTTTATCCCAAGTGGTCTTATCCAAGGGGGAAGCTATATCGGGTCAGCGAACAATAGCAACGGTTCACTTCCCGGAACTTCCGGAACATTTCCCTACAACGGCACTTTTTTAGGATGGAACGCCGACGATAACGGTGGAAGCGATTTCTATAACGCTTTCGATGCACCTGCATCGGCTAACGCAGCTTTCAACTGGTGGAGTAACAATAACGGCGCATGGTCAAAAATTAGCTCTTTGAGCCGGAATGGAGATCTCACTTTGAACGGTCGGGTTTCTGCAACCACAGTAACCATCTCCGGTGCAAATTGGACATCGGGAAATGGCATTCCTTCCGGAGCTTGTACTACTGGCAGCCTTTATAGCAACAAGGTAGGTGGTCCTGGTTCAACTCTTTTCATATGCGTCGCTGGAGCTTGGGTAGACGACAAGTAAGTTGAGCTTTTTGGGGAGACGCTCAACTGGCGGAGCTGATAGGTAGTGCCAAAAATTGGTTGCGCTGTGTCTTTTGATCAGGTTACGGCATCAATGCAACAGATGTTGTTTGACGGAGCTGCTCTCAAGGTGAAGGAGAAGGGATGTCTGAGAGTTGAGCAAAAACATTCAAATTGCGGACCTTCATAGCTCATCCAGCTCCTGGTTGACCTGAGGGCAAGATTTGCCGTATTCTCGTTAAGTTTGGCGGAGTGCCCCTGCGTTGCGGGGCGGCTTGATTGAGTTCCTGTTTTGTGAGGGCCAGTCTGGAGCCAGTACCTGCCACCCAATCCAGCGTTTTGATATGACTGGTTCAAGTTTTGGACGCGCTCCCAACTTGCGGTACTTTCGCAGGATGCGCGTGGAGGAAGTTTATGTACGCAGTGATTCGTACCGGCGGGAAGCAGTATCGTGTTGCTCCCGGAGATACCTTGAAGATTGAGACCACGGCGCACGAAAACGGCGCTTTGGAGTTCTCCGATGTTCTGGCCGTAAGCGGCGAAGAGGGCAAGTTTGAGCAGGAGCTGGGCGGCGCGAAGGTGCTGGCCTCGGTCGTCGGCGAAGGCCGTGGCGACAAGATCCTGGTCTTCCACTTCAAGCGCAAGAAGCAGTACAAGAAGATGCAGGGGCATCGTCAGAACTTCGTTGAAGTAAAGATCAACGAGATCCTGGTGAACGGCAAGAGCTTCAAGGCTGAAGCCAAGTAGTCGCTTTCGTACCGCAAAATTTTGAATTCGACAGGGATGGCCTGGTAAATCCGGCGCCCGGTGATGAGGTAGAGGAATGGCACATAAAAAAGGTGGCGGAAGTACTACGAACGGACGTGACTCGAACGCACAGCGCCTCGGCGTCAAGAAGTTCGCGGGCGAAGTCGTAACGGGCGGATCGATCCTGGTACGTCAGCGTGGAACCCCGCTGAAGGCCGGTCTGAACGTTGGCCGTGGATGCGACGACACGTTGTTTGCCAAGATTTCGGGACGTGTTCAGTTCCTGGACCGTGGCAACCATGGCCGTTTTGTGGCGATCGATCCCATCGCGTAAATTAGTTTTCAGCAAGAGGAAGCCCTGCGTATGCAGGGCTTTTCTGTTTTGTCTTTATACTTGTGCCCCATTCTTTCGCGGTTTCATGCGAAAGGGTGGGGTCGCGCTGAGCGCACAAACCTGATCTTTGGGGAGAGTCCCGCCAAAGATATAGCTAGTCGACTTTGAGGGTGATGCTGAAGCTGTTCTTGGAGTCGAAGGAACTGATGGTTTTGGTCGGGCTCTTCTTACCGTTGAATTCAGCCCAGATCTCATAGTCCGTATTGGAGTTAAGCTGGCCGAAGCGGAATCCGCCGTCATCGTCGGTGATGAAGCTCTTTTGTGAGAGGCTGCGGGTGTCTTTGAGATGAACGACGGCACCCTTGACGGGGGTGTCGGCCTTGGACATGACTTTGCCCTGTACCGAGCGCTGCGCAGCCTGCGCGAAGGCCGGAGCGGCGGAGAATGGCACGGCGAGCGGTGCAAGCAGGAACGTTGCAGCGAGGGCCATGCGGCCAAATTTGTTGAAGTGTTGCTGGACGTACTGTTGAGCGCGTTGCGTGGCTCGTGTCATGGCTTGAGTATACGTGCCGGCCAGAGGCCTGGCCGGCAACCTTTCACAGGTAACAAACACGCTTTCGACGTACGCGTTGCGTTGGCCGGGACTACTCGTCTTCTTCGTCGGCGTCCGCGCGTACGGGGGTATCGTCTTCGTCGTCGTATCCTTCCGCATCAATGGCGGCTAGTTCAAGGGGATCGCTGGAAACAACTTCGATGTCGGCACCGCATTCATCACAGGTGACGGTGTCTCCTTCTTCGATTTCTTCCTGGTCGATATCGAGGGGGGTGTCGCATTCTGGGCAGAGAGCCATGATTCTTACCTCCGAAATGTTGCTGGTAGCGGGATAGTGATTGAAGTCGTAGGACGCAGACAGGGTAGTTTTAGATGGATGTTGGATTCGCGTCAAGCGAAAGCACAACCGAAGTGGAACAGGTACGCATGCTTCGACGCACGAAGAGGGCAGAAGGATGACAAGTTTTTTAAAATTACTTTCGCCTCGTTGTCCCGTTTTGTTCGAAGGATATACGCACCCTGATAAAGGGAAAGAAATCAACACTGTGGCTGATTGCAGCTTAGAGTTTACCCGGTGAAAGAGTGGAGCACTCGCTTTCCCGCGTGCGGCTCCGATTAGGATAGAGGTATGCAGCGTGGCGGACCCAGCATGATGACTCTTCCACCATTTGGCGGTGCGGTGCGCCGGATCGTTCTGGCGTACGTGGTGGCTTTCTTTGGCTTGGCGTTGTTGCACTTCGCTCTGCCCCAGCGCGGCAGTCTGATCGAAGGCGCCCTTTCCCTGATCCCGGTAGCCGTTGTGCACGGCTGGGTATGGCAACTGGTGACGTACACGTTCGTGGGCGGGGGAATCCTGAACACAGCGTTTGCTCTGCTGACGCTTTGGTTTACGGGCAGTTCGCTGGAGGGGATGCGAGGGTCGCGGTGGGTGGCGGAGCTCTTCTATGTTTCGGTCATCGGCGGCGGTGTGGTGGCGACCGCACTCGCAATGCTGCATGTGTTCGGTCTGCGGCCGGATGTCCCCGCGTGGGGGGCCTGGAGCGCCGTCTTCGGCATGCTGGTAGCGTTTGCCGTGCTCTTTGCCGAGCAGGAGATCGTCTTCTTCTTCGTGCTGCGCATGAAGGCGAAGTACCTTGTGCTGATCTATGTGCTGATCGAGATCGCCATGCTGATCCGGGGTGAGGACAGGCTGGCGGCGGCGGTACAGCTATCGGCGGGTCTCTGCGGATATCTGTATGTGCGGTTTGCGCCCAGGCGGGGGCTTTCGTACGCCGTAACGGAGCAGTATTTCGGTGTGCGAAATAGTTATTTCCGTTGGAAGCGGCGGCGGGCGGCGAAAAAGTTCGAGGTCTATATGCGCAAGCAGGACCGCGTGGTCCACTTCGACTCCGAGGGTCGCTATATCGCGCCGGAAGACGAGAGCGGATCGAAGCGGTCGGACAAAAAGTGGATGAACTAAACACGTAATTCAGACTGATCTGCGCCTTCTCTGTCGCGCGCCACGTCCAAATCTTTATAAGTTATTGGAGAGCTGAGACTTTGCTGAATCTTGGGACTACGAAGTTGGAGATTGCTCCGCTGGCGTTGGGCGGAAATGTGTTTGGCTGGACCGCGGATGAGGCGGCGAGTTTCGCCGTGCTGGACGCCTTTATAGATCGCGGTTACAACCTGATCGATACGGCAGATGTCTATTCGCGCTGGTTTCCAGGACATGTAGGCGGCGAGAGTGAGACGATCCTGGGTAAGTGGTTTGCCCAGGGCGGCGGTCGGCGCACGAAGGTCGTGCTGGCGACCAAGGTCGGCATGGAAATGGGCGAGGGAAAGAAGGGCCTGTCCGCGCGCTATATCCGCTCTTCAGTGGAAGATTCTCTGCGTCGTCTGCAGACGGAGTACATCGATCTTTATCAGTCGCATACGGACGACGCGCAGACTCCTCTGGAGGAGACGCTGCAGGTCTATGACGAGCTGGTGAACTCCGGGAAGGTCCGATACATCGGTGCCTCGAATTACAAGGGAAGCCGTCTGCGGCAGGCGATCGAGACAAGCCGACACGAAGACCTGGTGGCTTACAAGACACTGCAGCCGAACTACAACCTGCATACCCGCGCGGAGTATGAGAACGATCTCGCCCCCGTGGTGGCCGAATACAAGCTGGCAGTACTGCCCTATTTTGCTTTGGGCAGCGGGTTTTTGACGGGCAAGTACAAAACGAAGGAAGATGCTGCCGGAGCAAAGCGCGAGGGGATGGTTGGGAAGTACTTCGATGCGCGGGGTGAGAAGATTCTCTCGGCCTTGGCTGCCGTGAGTAAAGAGAGTGGCGAGGCGCAGGCTTCGATTGCCCTGGCCTGGCTGCTGACTCGTCCGAATATTGCCGCGCCGATTGCGAGTGCGACTTCGGTGAAGCAGTTGGAGGCGCTTGTCCGCGGGGCGGAGATGAAGCTTTCGGCGGAGCAGGTGAAGACGTTGGATGAGGCGAGTGCTTACTAGGCGCTCGCTTTTTGTCATCCCGTAGCGAAGCGGAGGGATCTGCTTTTCTTTCCTGACAGATCCGGTTTGTGCGCTCCGCGCGACCCCACCCTTTCGCAAAGAGCGCGAAAGAATGGGGCACGGAATGTTCTAGCGGTCGTTTTTGTCGCCGAAGGGGCGGAGGCGGAGAAAGACTGAGACGCCTATGGGATGGGATCCGTAGATAGGTTTGAGGACGTCGGGGACGCCGTAGGTGGTGACCTGTGCGCCCAGGGCGGTGCGCAGGTGCGAGATGACGTCCACGTCGTGATCGTAGCCAAAAGTGTACGCCTGCACGTGGGCGAGGGGCTCTTCCTGGAAGTTGGGCGGCAGCGGGTTGGTGCCGTTGAGCAACTCATTGGTGCGGCTGGCGTTTTCCATACGGAGCCAGGCGTAGTTGCTGGTCTTGAAGCGCAGGAGCGATTCGAGGAGGTAGCTGTTCTGCTTGCCGTTGTCTTCCAGCGCACGGGTGTGCCCCCAGACGGCTGTATTGGCCCAGTTTCCTTTTGAGAACTTGCGGTTGTACATAACGGAGGCGGTGGTGCGGGCCTGGTCTTCCTGCGGGTAGAGGGCTTCGGGGCTATGGATGCGGGCGTAGGAGTACTGGCCGCTCCAGTTCTTGCCGGGCTGCACGGTGAGGCGTGTCGACCAGGAGTCGATGGCTCCATAGTTAACATCCCAGCGGAACTCGTCGGGCTCGCGACCGTGGAAGCCGCTGGCTTCGGCCTTCACGCCGATGTTCCCAAAGGTGTGAGCGACACCGACTGTGAGGACGTCGGCGGCGATGTGGGTGGAGTCTTCCTGGTGATGGCCGAGGGTGCCGACAGGGTTCTCAAGGGCCGAGGCGCGGTGGGGGTAAGCGGTGGGGCCTATGGCGGGATCTCCCATGGGTGCGGCGTAGAAGGAGAGAAGGGTCTTGCTGCCAAGCTTCAGGTCGTAGAGAGCGGCGATCTCCATGAGGAAGTCATGCGGGTGCTGGCCGTCGGCGATGGGCTTGCCGAAGGCGGTTTCGCCCTGCTGGAAGAGCAGCGGATACTGGCGACCAGTGACGGTGGCGGGTTCAAGCGAGAACATGGCGCGGAGCGTGAACTCTCCTGGGCCAAGGTTGCGCTGGGCCATGGGCATAAACCAGTTCGTGGAGTACAGCTTGTCCCCGCCGCGAGGACTGGTCTGTTGCGTGTCCGTGAGGAAGCCGTTGCCGTGGAACATGAACATCCACTTGCCGCGCATGGACATGAGCATGGGGGTAGGCGTGGAGTTGGGCTCGGCGGTGGTACCGGATGAGGAGTGATGGAGGATCTGCTGGAGGAAGTTCTGCGGACGCATGTTCTGCATGAGCTCCATCATGTCGTGATCCATCGCCGGAGCCGTTGTGTCAGGACACATCTTCATGCCGGGCATGTTCTCCACGCAGGGAGACGGAGTAGCCGTTGGGAGATTTGCATTCTGCGGAAACACTGCGGGAGCCGCAAGCAAAAAGACAGAGAAGACGAAGATAACGGGATGCAAGGACTCTCCGAGGAGCCACGCGCTACACAAATCTTCGGGCGGGCTCAACTTAAGAATCACACGAAAGTTGAAGGGATGAATAGCCGATGTGCCATATCGACGTAACGTGACCATGTCGCAAGATGAATAGGCATGTGGTGGGTGGGCATCTTTGAGAGGCTGGGGCAATGAAGGCCATGATTTTGAAGCGGTTTGCGCGTTGGTTGCCGGTGGCGCTTGCATTGCTGCTTACTACGACGGGCAGAGGCGCGTTTGCGCAGGCGGTCACGCTTGTCCCGATCCAGACAAAGTTTGCGGGCACCGGGGCGGGCACGTACAACGGCGACTTCGGATCGGCTGATTTTGTTTCGCTGAATGGACCTGCGGCAGTCGCGCTGGATTCGAGTGGGAACACCTTCATCTCGGATAGAGGAAATAACTGTGTTCGCCGAATCGATGCGGCGACGGGAAGCGTGACCACGCTGCTTGGATTGGTAAGCAGCGGGACGGGTGATTCCTGCAACACCGCGACAAATGCCACGCCTTCGGCGGCGCAGGGGCTGTACCAGCCGGGCGGGATCGTGATCGACTCCAACGATTCTCTCTACATCGCGGACACAGGGCACAACTGCGTGCGGATGCTGCCATCGCATACGACCGGAACGACAAACCTTGTGACCGTTGCGGGAACGTGTACGTCCGTGAATACGCCGGGAGCGACGACGCCGGGATCGAGTACGCCGCAGCCCAACATGTTGGCCATCGATAGCGCGAACCAGCTTTATGTGAGCATTCTGGATGCGCCGGATAGTGTGTATCAGGTCCTGCGGCACACCTCCGGTGATCTTGCTGCCACAGTCTGCCGCGTTGCGGGCGCAGCTTCTACGCTGGCACCGGCGAACTGCACTGGGGTAAGCAATAGCGTCGCGTTGAATGCGCCCGTAGGGATTGCGTTTGATCCTGCAGGCGGACTTTACATCGCCGATACGGGAAACAACTGCGTGCGCGAGGAGCAGGGTGGAACGATCTCCACAGTTCTGGGCACGTGCGCGAACGACAGTACAAGCTCTGGAACGGCGGCCATCGTGGATCCGCGCGGCCTGGTCTTCAACTCTAAGGGCGAGCTTTTTGTGTCGGAGGGTTCAGCGAACCAGCTTCTTCGTTTCAATGCTTCGACGAAGAGCATTCTGCGATTGGCCGGTGACCCAACGGGCGCATCCGGGGCATACATCGCTGCGCAGAATGGGACGGGTTCACAATCGATCCCGCTGCATACGCCGCTTGGGCTGGCGTTCGATGCGGGCGGAGATCTGTATCTCGCGGACTCGGATAACAGCGTTGTGCGCAAGTTCAGTTTTTCAACACGCTTTGGGCAGGCACCGATCGGCAGTGCGGCGAGCGCGCAGCTGGTGACGTTTACGATCAACAATCCGACGGTGAACCTGTCGGTGAGTGCAGGCGCGGATTACGTCGTGGATGGATCGACGTGCACGGGCGCGCTGACGGGTGCGGCGAGCGGGAGTCTCTCGAATTTCTGCACGGTGACGGTGAGCTTCCATCCGACGTTTCCGGGGCTTCGCTCCTCAGCGCTGCGTGTGGCCGATTCGGTGAGCGGCAAC
This sequence comes from Terriglobus saanensis SP1PR4, assembly GCF_000179915.2. Lineage (NCBI taxonomy): Bacteria > Pseudomonadati > Acidobacteriota > Terriglobia > Terriglobales > Acidobacteriaceae > Terriglobus > Terriglobus saanensis. The sequence continues at coordinate 542,056 of NC_014963.1, forward strand.
ACGGTGTTAGTGGCGTTGCAGGGAACCGGAACGGGAAGCCAGCCGGTCTTTGCGCCGGGAGTTGCGGCGACTTCAGCTTCGGCCATTTCGAATCCCGTGGCGGTCACGGTGGACTCGGCGGGAAATGCCTATGTGCTGAATGCTGCTCCGGGTGGGGCTAGCCTTTCGGTCACAGGCAGTGGCGGTGTCACGCAGACGGCGATTCCGACATCCGCAGGTCTGGTGAATCCGGTGGCGATTACGTCTGACGGCGCGGGGAACTTTTACATCGCAGACGGAACGACGGGCAAGATCGTGCAGTTTGGCGCGGACGGTTCTGTGACGCCGGAGTACGTGACGGGCCTGGTTGCACCGACGGCGATTGCGCTGGATGTCGACGGCAATCTGGTGATCGCGGAGGCGGGATCGAAGCATGATCTCGTAAAGGCGTTCGTCGGTGGGCAGAGGCTGGTACTGGCTGGCGCGGGAGCGAATACTTCGCCCGATAATGTCTTGGCAACAACGGCCATGTTGCAGACGCCTTCGGGTGTGCGCGTTGGGCCGAGTGGGAATGTCTTCTTCGCGGATGCCGCGGCGCATCGCGTCTACGCAATCGATACGGCGGGGCAGATCCACTTTCTTGCGGGAAACGGGACCACGACGACGAGCGCTGTTGGAGCCGCGTTGGGCACGGGCTTGGTTCAGCCGACCGGGGTAGATCTCGATGCTGCGGGCGATGTGTTGATTACCGATCCGCCTGCGAATTTGGTCTACGTGGTGTATTCGTCCACGCAGCAGATGTTGAACCTGAGCGTGATTCTGGGCACGGGCGTTGCGGGCAATACGGGCGATGGCGCTTTGGCGACCTCGGCCACGGTGAACGGGCCGGTTGCGGTGGCGACGGCGTCGTCGGGTGCGCTCTATGTGGTGGACGCCGGAAACAAATCGCTGCGGAGCGTGACCTTCCCGGCGACGACGCTCGACTTTGGCGATGTGGCCATCGGCGGGACCGTTTCGCTGGTGCAACAGCTATGGAATCGCGGCAACCAGGCCTTCATCCGCACGACCGATCCGGTGATCAGCGACTCGCACTTTGCGAACGATGCCACGCTGAACACCTGCGGACAGTCCGTGGGCCTGGGAGCGACGTGTAACTTCGGCTTCTCTTTCTCGCCGACGGCCATCGGTCCTGTTTCGGCGACGGGGCAGTTAGTGAATGTCGCGTATAACTCGCCGCAGGTGGTGAATCTTACGGGAGTGGGTACCGGGGCGATCATTACGATCACGGCCCCGGTGGAGACCGAAGTCTACGGAGCACCGTATGTCGGCACGGTGCATGTCGTGAGTAACGGCGGAGTGGCGGCGACGGGAACGGTGACCTTCTCCGTAAACGGCGTTGTTCTCTGCGCGACGACGGGGGCCGTGACCGGCGATCTGAGCTGCACGAAGGCTGCAGGCAGCGGTCTGAATGTGGGCACCTATCCTGTGCAGATTGCGTACAGCGGAGACACGACTTATCCGGCGCGCACGTTGACGACGACCTTGACCGTGACGCCTGCAACGATCTCCGTGGTCGTGGGGAGTCAGTCGAGAGACATCAATTCGGCCAATCCGACGCTTACGGGCGTGGTCACAGGAGTCGTCGCGGGGCAGAGTGTGACGCCGATTTATACGACCACGGCGACGACGACCAGCCCGGCGGGAACCTATCCTATTACAGCGACGGTCACGTTTGGGGCAGGAACGCTGGCGACGAACTATGTCGTCCAGATCACTCCCGGCGTACTGACAATCTATATTCCTGTGACGATGACGCTTGCCAGTTCAGGAAACCCTTCGACGGTGGGACAGAGCGTGACGTTTACCTCGACGGTGGTCCCAGTTGCGGGAACGGCAGCAGGTACGGTGGTCTTTTTCGATGGAACCGTATCGGTTGCCACTGTGCCCGTGAGCAGTACAGGCGTTGCGACGTATACGACTTCTATACTCACGTTGGGAACGCATGCCATCGTAGCGTTGTTCAGGCCGAGCACGTTGGACTTTCGCACGGCGAGCGGTTCGCTGATACAGGTGGTCGACGCTGTGCCGGTCCCAGTGGGAGCCTTCTCTGTCTCGGCCACGCCGGATACCTATCTCGTACGGGGTAAAGGATCGGTGGTTTACACCGCGCGAGTAACGCCCGGTGGCGGATTTGCCGGACCGGTGGCTCTGACCTGCTCCGGGCTTCCAGCGGATGCAACGTGTGTTTTCGCTACGCCGACGGTGAATGTTTCGACGGCAGTTGTGGACACTGCATTTACCGTGAGCGTCACGGAAGCCGACGCTGCATCGCTCCGAATGCCAGCGAGTCCGGCGATACCAACGATGGCTCCGATCTATGCTGCCGCGGTCTTTCCCATGGGGTTGAGTGGGCTTGGGGTCTTTGCCTTCGGTGCGCGCCGACGCCGACGCGGTCAGAAAAACATGCTGCTGTTTGTCCTGATCGGATTGGTGATGGTGGGTCTCGCAGGATGCGGATGCCCTACCAGTTCGTTCAAAACATACTCCGTGACGGTGACGGGTACGAGTGTGAATGGCGGTCCGGCCGCAAGCTCCGCCACAGTCTCGATTACGGTAGCGACACCAACAAATTAGTTGTGGAAATGGATGTTGAGCTGACTCATGAATCTTATCGAGTACTCTTTGGTCGAGCAGGAACGTGCGGGCGGTATCTTTCAGAAAGAGATGTGTCTGCGCCTATCCAAATCGCTCGCGCTCATCGCACTCACCGTGCTCGGGAATCTTCTGGTTCCGGGTTTGGCAACGGGGCGGATCGAGGCGCAGGCGGCACGCACGGGCAATCCAGATGCAGTGACCGACCGCGTGGAGTTGTTTGCGGGATATTCGTACTGGCGTCCGTGGCGTGCGGACATTAATAACTACTACTACCGCACGATCAATCCCGGCGCGGTGGGAAGTGCGACGCTTTATGTGAACCGTTGGCTGGGTGTGCAGGCGGAGGGTGGCTACCATCCGAATGGGCCGAACGATTGTGCTACTACGGCAGAGGCCGGGCCGGTGTTCCGCTATGCGATTGGGCATTTCGTTCCCTTTGCCCATGTGCTGGGCGGAGGCGTCAGGATCGGAGGGCCTCTGCTGAATAAGTGCACCTGGGGCTACGGCGGAACGGGCGGGCTGGGCATAGATTACGTTCTTCATCAGTGGCACGAGCGCATTGCGATTCGACCGATCCAGGCGGACTACGAGTACAACCATGTGGACTATGGTCCGCTGCTGCTGCCGGGTGGATACTCGGGCGGCATCGTGAAGATGAATACGATCCGTCTGTCGGCGGGCGTGGTCTTCCGCTTTGGTGAGAAAGACAAGGCGCAGGCGGCGCAGATGGCCTGCACGGCGGTCCCTGGGCAGGTGTTTCCGGGAGAACCGGTGACCGTGGACTCGCAGATATTGAATCTGGATATGCGTCGTGCGCGAACCTACAACTGGATGTCGGCGGGAGGAAAGATCTCCGGGCGAGGCGATACGATTTCCATCGATACGAATGGTTTGGCCGCAGGGGATTATGTGGTGCATGGAAGTGTCTCGCAGGGGCACGGAGCTTCTTCGCGGGCGACGTGCGATACAGGGTTTACGGTGAAGCCGTATCTTCCGCCCTCGGTGACCTGCTCGGCTAGCCCGACGTCGCTGCACGCGGGTGAGAGTTCGACGATTACCGCGAGCGGTGTAAGCCCAGCGAACCGCCCGATGACGTACACCTTTACGACGACGGCGGGGCAGATCACGAACACGGGCAATGTAGCGACGCTCAGCACGGGCGGTGTGGCTCCCGGTGACATCGTGGTGACGTGCAACATGGCCGACGATCAGGGCAGGATGGCCACGGCGACGGCCATGGTGAACGTGATGGGCATCACGATTCCTGTGGCGCCGCAGCAGAGGAGCCTGTGCTCCCTGACCTTCAACCGCGATGTGCGGCGACCGGCGCGCGTGGACAACGAGGCGAAGGGCTGCCTGGATGATGTCGCTCTGGCGCTGAACCGCGAGAGCGGGTCGCAGCTTGTGATTATTGCGAACCATGGAACGGATGAGGGACGACCGACGGCGGATGAGCGCGGTATGAATGTGAAGGAGTATCTGACGGCGGAGAAAGGAATCGATCCATCGCGCATTCAGGTGAGGAGGGGTTCCTCGCCAGAACATACGGCGGAGAATGTTCTGGTGCCAAATGGGACCACGTTCCTTGGCGATGGCACGACGATCGTAGATGAGGCCTCGGTCGTGAGACACGGAGGTACTTATGGTTCAGGAGCTTCGGGAACGACGGCGCATGTGCGTTCTGGGCATACGGCCACCCGACACGGGCGCAGGAAAAGGGCCAAAACCGCGGCTGCAGCGCCAGATTCCACCGGCGCTGCAGCCGCTCCGAGCACGGTACAACCGCCCCATCTGCAGTAGGAGAGCAGAGGGTTTCTGATACACTGGGTCAGTTGGAATCGCTGTGCAGCCGTGCGTTGCGCAGTCCCGCCGCCCAACGTTTTTCGAAGAAATCGGGGAGTGGCTCAGCCTGGTAGAGCACCTGGTTCGGGACCAGGGGGTCGGAGGTTCGAATCCTCTCTCCCCGACCAATTTTGGTCTTATAGAAAACGGCAGCTCTCAGGGCTGCCGTTTTCGCGTGCCGGGGATTATTTTTGTCGCGGAACTGCTGTCCTTGACTGGCGGATGTCTGCGACCGACCATAAAATCAGCGCATGCACGTGCCCGCTTCTACTTCTTCCAACACGTTAGACAAAAAGGCCTTAGTCACGGGGGCCTCGCGAGGAATTGGGGCGAGCGTTGCCCGACAACTTGGGCGGCTGGGTGTGGATGTCGCCCTCAATTATCGAAGCAAAGGGCCGAGAGCGCAGGAAGTCGCCGACGAACTGGTGGCTCTGGGAAGGCAGGCGTTGCCGATTCAAGGCGACATCACCAGTGCGGCAGACCTCGCTGCGACCTTCGATCAGATTCGCGCGCTCTGGGGTCATCTGGATCTTCTTGTTTTGAACGCCAGTGGAGGGTTGGAGCAGGACAAGGCTGCCGATTACGCCATGCAGCTCAACCTCACGGCGCAGATAAATCTTGTTCATGGAGCGTTGCCTCTTATGCCGCGCGGGGGACGTATCGTCTTCGTGACCAGCCATCTCGTCCATTTCTATAGGAAGGGGACGGGGTACGACGGCTATGAGACGGTCGCGGCAAGCAAGCGGGCAGGGGAAGACGCTCTGCGCGCCATGATTCCGAGCCTGTCCGAGCTCGGCATTCGGCTGGTCATCGTGAGCGGTGATCTGATCGAGGGCACGATTACGCCGAAACTCCTGGAGCGGCAGAGTCGTGGCTTGATCGAGAAGCGGAGGCAGGCGGTGGGTGCGCTTCCGGGTGTGGAGGAGTTTGCTGCTGCGATCGTGCAGGCTGGCGTTGGCGAAGAGTATGCGAGCGGCGACACGATCTACGTTGGGAGCACGGAGTTGTGACCCGACTCCAGATTGAGAAGATAGGCTTTCGTCTCCAGGCCGCCCGCGAAGCCCGTCAGTTTTCCTGAAGATCCGATTACGCGATGGCAGGGGACAAGGATGGAGACCGGGTTTCTGCCGTTGGCTGCGCCGACGGCCCGCGTTGCCCGAGGATTGCCGAGCTTGTTCGCGAGTTGGGCGTAGCTTCGGGTCTCTCCGAAGGGGATGGCGAGCAGGGCTTCCCAGACATCTTTCTGAAATCGCGTCCCTTGCATATCGAGAGGGATAGAGAAGCACTTTCGCTTTCCGGCGAAGTACTCGCCGAGCTGCCGTTCCGTTTCCACGAGAACGGGGTGCTGTTCTTCTTCTACCGATACGCTCAGGCGCACACGTCCTGGGCGGTCATTCTCCCAAAGAATGGCGACGAGGCCTTTCTCGCTTGCGACCAGTTCCAGCTTGCCGATGGGGGATTCGATTTTCTTGTGGACGAGACTCATTGTGGGAATTTTAGAAGCATGGACCGCATCTTTTCTCCGGAACTTTGTGAGCTATGGTAGATTTTCTTTCGCCGTTCCTCTTGTTCCAACCGTGTGTCTCGCCCGAGACCGAAGGAGAATTTGGACGTGTCTACCAAAAAGAAATCCGCGCCTGTGAAGGGTGTAAGTGCCGCTGCGAAAAAGGCCGCGCCAAAGTTTCTGCGCAACGTCGTCCCTGACAGTATCGACCTTCGAGACCGGCCCTACATCCCGTCGATTCAGGTGATTCCGTCCGAAGTCCTTGCGCCGAAGGTCAAGATCCCCGTTCTTAATCAGCATGATACGAATGCCTGTACTGGCTTTGCACTCGCGAGTGTTTTGTATCACTTACTCTTCGCAGCGAAACGCAAGCCGGAGGAGTGCGAGGTCTCACCCTTCATGCTGTACTCCATGGCGCGCCGGTACGACGAGTTTCCGGGCGCGCCCGATGTAGACACGGGTTCCAGTCTGCGGGGTGCGATGAAGGGTTGGTATAAGCATGGCGCGTGCGCCGCTGCTCTGTGGCCTAAGTTCGACATGCCGAAGCAGATTGATGACAGCACCGATGCGGCCAAGGACTGGTGGCTTGACGCGGTGCGCAGGCCAATGGGCGCTTACTATCGGGTCGAAGTGCGCTCGGTTACGGACATGCAGGTGGCACTCAATGAGGCGGGAGTGCTTTACGCAAGTGCTGTCGTACACAGTGGCTGGGACGAAGGAGTGGACGCCAAGGCGAATCCTAAAAACGATATTTGGATCATCCCGCAAAAGAAATCTCTTCCGAGCGATGGTGCCCACGCCTTCGCCATCGTGGGCTATACCCAGGAAGGTTTCATCGTACATAACTCCTGGGATACGAACTGGGGTTCGGATGGTCTTGCGGTTCTGACCTATGAAGACTGGTTGGAACACGCGATGGATTGCTGGGTCGCCCAACTTGGCGTGGTCACGAAGATTCATCTGGATATTGCGGATTCCAAATCACTGCGTGTGAAGTCCGGGACGGTCCGTCTCGCCAGCGATAGTGTTCTGCGTTACCGCGAGATAGATCCTTTTATCGTGGATATGGCGAACAACGGTCTGCTGAGTAACACCGGGGATTTTCGTACGCAGGATTCAGACCTCGATGCGCTGGTCAATCAGCAGGTTGCGATGGCACGCTCCAAGTGGGGTCTTCAGGACGGCGATGTGATGGATATCGCCATCTACGCTCATGGTGGACTGACTGCCGAGAGCGACGCGGCGGAGACGGCATCTCAATGGATTCCGGCTCTCTATAACGCTAAGGTCTTTCCCATCTTCCTCATGTGGGAGACCGGCCTCTGGGACACGATCAAAGACCGCACCGCCGATCTTCTTTCCCATCAGGCGAAGACTACGGGCGGTATGTTGGACGGGGTTAAAAACTGGTGGAACGCGCGCCTGGAGAAGCTTCTGGCCGTTCCGGGTACGGCAATCTGGGGCGAGATGAAGAAGAATGCCGATTGCCTTTCCAGTTACCCGCAGAGCGGCGGGATCAAGCTGTACAAAGCTTGCCAGAAATCTCCTTACTTCAAGGATATGTCGAAGATCCGCCTGCATCTCATCGGACACTCCGCCGGGGCGATCGTCCACAGTTTCATCGTCGATCGTCTCGGCCAGCAGGGCTGGAAGTTTGAGAGCGTGAATTTTATGGCTCCGGCTGTTCGGGCTGATAGCTTTCTGGCGGAGGTCGTTCCCGCGATCAAGAGCGGCAAGGTAAAAGCTTATAACCAATTCAGTCTGCTGGATTCGTTCGAGCAGAAAGATCCTACCTGCGAACCGATCCTGGGTTACAGCCGATCTCTTCTCTATCTTGTTTCGCAATCGTTTGAGCACGGAACGGTCACGCCGATCCTCGGCATGCAGACATACTTCAATCGTCAGATTGCGTCTTTGAATCTTCCCAATGTCACCCTGATTACCGCACCCAGTGCGGCATCGCAGAGTACGACACACGGTGGATTTGACGATGATCTGGCGACGAGGACGAAGGTGATTTCGCTGATTACTTCTACGCGTTCCTAAAGTGAGTCATCGCTCTCAAAAAACGAAGCGAACGTACCGGTGGAGAACCTTCATCAAGGGGCTTTTGTCTTCATAGACGCTGACTTCCGTAATGCCGCCAGCATGCCATTGTTGTCTGCGCTGGATTTCATGTTTGAAGGGACGCAGAGTGCCGAAGCTGTGGTCGATGAAGACAGACGCACCGCAGGTCGCGCACATGGGCCATACGGATGCAGACGCATCGCCTCTCAAACGTTCTATCGTCACGTGATCGAGTTGCCCAACATGAATAGCTCGCATATCTTTGTGATGCCGAAGATATACGCCAGGTGTTCTAAATGTATATATCGAAGGGGTGCCAACTTTAGTAATCCGTTATTAAAGTTGACAAGGTCAACACTGCCCTGCTGGCAGAGCAGTTTCGCGCTTCGAATGACCGCCGACTTACTTCTCTGTCGTGAAAGGCATCTCTGGTAAGTCATTCGGTAGTAACAGATGACTCTGTAACCCCATACCTGGAGAAGCCGTCAGAAGCTCTCTTATGCCCTCGGCATCCAGAGGTTTTGAGAAGAGATATCCCTGTCCGTAAAGGCATCCCACCTGCATGAGCAAAAGGCTTTGTTCCGCTGTTTCGATTCCCTCCGCGATTACCGTCATATTCAGGGTCCGACCTAATTGCAGGATCGATTGCGCGATGGCCTTACTTTCCTGGGAGTCCGTTAACTCGTGGACGAAGGATTGGTCGATCTTCAGGGAGTCAAAGGGAAGACGATTGAGATAACTGAGAGAAGAGTAGCCAGTTCCGAAGTCGTCCAGGTCCAGATGGACGCCGAGGCTTCGCAGACCATCCAGGCTCTTCTTTGCGCCTGCTATGTTGTCCATCAGGGCGCTTTCGGTGACCTCCAGAGTGAGACAGTCCGCGGGGAAGTCTTCTTCGGCGAGTTTTTTCGCAATCTCTGCGATCAGACCCGGCCTTTCAAACTGCTTGGTCGAAAGATTCACCGCCATGGTGACATCGGGCGCAACCAGGCCGGAGTCACGCCAGACCTTTGCCTGCCGGATAGCGTTTCGCAGCGTCCATCGGCCGATGTCGATGATCAAGCCGGTTTCTTCGGCGTAGGGGATAAATTCTGCGGGGGAGATCATACCCTTGACCGGATGCTGCCAGCGGACGAGTGCTTCGAATCCGACGAGCTTTCCGGTCTCCAATAGCACTTTGGGCTGATAGTGGAGGATGAATTCGTTTCTTTGGAACGCTCCACGAAGGTCAGTTTCCAGCTCGACGCGCCTTCGCGTCCGTTCCCTCATATGGGCGCCGAAGAGAATGCACTGGGCTTTCCCGGCCCGTTTTGCCTGGTGCATGGCAACTTCCGCATCCTCCAACATCGTCTCGGCGGAGTGATAGCCCTCATCTCCCATCGCAATCCCAATGCTGGCCGAGATGGTAAGAAACTGATGTTGGTGCTCGATCGGAGTGCTCAGAACATGCTGAAGAAGGTTGGCATAGGTGATTGCGTCATCGACTCCAGCGATGCGGCCTAAAAGGACCACAAACTCATCGCCCGTAATTCTTCCAGCGATCGATAGAGGGTCTTTCTGGATCGTTGAATCCAGCCGTCGTGCGATTTCGATCAGGATGGCATCGCCAGAAGCTCGACCAAAGCTATCGTTGATTCGATTGAAGACGTCCAGGCCGACGACAATCACCGCGAAGGTCGCCTGCTCTTTCGAGGGCATCTCCATACGGTGATCGATCTGCTCCACGGACGAGGCTCGGTTTGGCAGGCCGGTCAGCGGCTCAATCGACTTTTCAGAGGTAATCTCTTTCATCGAGCCCACCTTGCGGGTGGGCCGATTTTCCTGATCCCTGATGATGATCCCTTCGTTCCGCACCCAGATCCAACCCCGGTCTTCGTGACGCATCCGATATTCAGTGCGGAACTCTAGTGTGTTCTGCTCTTCCATCTCGCGTTGTGCTTGTTGACCGAGGAGCAAGTCTTTTGGGTGGACCCGATTTTCCCAATCAGCACTGGTTCCTATGAAATCGACCGCGGGCAGACCGACGATTTCCTGCCATCGCGCGGAATAATAGATCTGATCGGTTAACATATCTCGATCCCATACCCCTTCCGTCGTCGATCGTGCGGCGAGGCGATAGCGCTCTTCTACTTTGCGGAGCTCCAGATCCAGAGACCGCTGCTCGGTGACGTCGGAGAGAAAGACGACGATCCCATCCCCGCTGGGATGGACGTGTCCTTTGAAATAGGCCTTGAGCGGCGCATAGTATTCGTTGAAGGAGAGCGCGATGCCTTCCTGAGCTACTTGTCTGTACTTCTGTTCGAAGCCCGTTCCTACCAGTCCGGGAAAGGCTTTCCATATATTTTGCCCAAGCACATCACGGCCCTGGGCGCTGTTCCGAATTGCATTCTGGTGAGAAAGATGAGGTTCCAGTCCTTGTCGAGGAGGAAGACGCTTTCTTCTACGCTTTCCAGAATCTGCCGCGAATTCCGGGAGGAGTTCAGGGTTTTTGCTTCGGCTTGAGCCAACTGCATGGGCAGAAGCCGCTCCTCCACCAGTTCCATGGCCAGAGAGGCGAAGTCCACGAGCGCTTTACGGTCTTTCTCTTCAAAGCTTTCGCGGGGGGTGAAGTCGAAGATGCAGAAGGTACCTATTTTTAGGCCTTCTTTGCTCACCAAGGGAGTTCCTGCATAAAACAAAAGCGGCGTTTCGGTCTGTACGTGCGGGTTCGAAGCGAAACGCGGATCCTGCGAGGTATCCAGAACGACCAAGGGATCGTCCTGAAGAAGGGAGTAGCTACAGAAGGAATCACGTCGCGAAGACTCGCGTCTGGGAGTGCCATAAGCAGATTTCAAGAACTGCCTATGCTCCGAGATAAAGGTGATGAGACACAAGGGAACGTGGAAGGCATAAGCGCCCAGACGCGTGAGCTGGTCGAACTGGGGCTCGTCCTGTGAATCCATGATGCGGTAGGCGGCGAGGGCGGAGAGCCGCTCTGATTCGTTTGAAGGGAGTGCAGCGGGCACAAAGGTCTGGTGTTCTCTCATGGTTCAGGCCAGTCCAGGGTTGACGGAGGTGAGTACTTCAAGGAACGCAACCGGGCCTGGATTTGGATTTCAATCGCGCTCCTCGCCATGATCCCGAGCTCCTTGGTGTGCCAGTTCGTCGCGATCGAAACAGGCGGAATACCCGCGCGACCTGAAAACAGGCGCAAGTCTTCTATTTCTTTACGGAATCGTACTCCTAAGATTCGGTTTGCCGCCTACCACTTAAGTTAAGGATGCTTTGACATAAGGATCCAATGTTCAAAAACTATGGTGTCTCTTATCAATGTGTCTTTGATACCTCTGCCTTGTGCCGGGCTTAACCGCCAGCTATCCGATTGACTGCCGCTTCTTATCCCGGTACAGCTTACTTATGCGCGAGAAATTGCTTTGCGGGAACTGCGGAAATCTCGGTCTGATGCGGAGCCATCGTCATGGTCTGATCGAACGATTGGTGTTGCCGTTGCTGCGGATTTTTCCCTGGCGGTGCCACCGTTGCGATCACCGGACGTGGAGGTTTGTCAAAGCGCATCGCGTTCCTGTGTAAGGTTGTTCCGGACATTTCGAGAACGGCGGCTCATGGGGCTGGCCGTTGTTGTGTTTTGAGGTCGATTGAGATGCCTCTGTAAGATCTTCGCGAAGTTCCAAACTGCAATCAAAACCCTCGCAACCTAATTGTTCTGTTCCCACAGTCGATCGTTAGTAAAAAGCAGATCCCCTTCGCTTCGCTACGGAAGCACAAATTGAGCTGCGTTAGTTTCTCCTGTGCGTTGTTCCGGGAGGGGAGAAATGCGGCGACACGATGCCGCGTCTGCGATAGAGTGGAAGGAATCCCCTGAAACACTGTTGCGCATGGCTTGTCGCGCCGGAGAGAACTCTGCATCCAGTGGACGGCCTGTCTCGCATAACTTTTCGTCTTTAACTAACTCTGGTTCTTAATTTGACGAGGTGATTTGATGAGCATTTCCAGGCGCAATTTCCTTTTGCGTGTCGGGCAGGCCGGCGGTTACAGCGCGGCTTTTACAGCAATGCAGGCCATGGGTTTGATGCCGATGAAGGCAGTGGCTGCCGAACCGATTACAGCTACGGCGGGCGTGGGTAAGGGAACGAAGCTGGTGGTTCTGGGGGGCGGTATCGCAGGGCTTACGACAGCCTATGAAGCCAGAAAGCTGGGCTATGACGTGACTCTGCTGGAGGCTCGGAAGCGCGCGGGTGGACGCAGCTGGAGTGCACGGAACGGCGACGTGGTGGAGTTTGTGGATGGAACCAGGCAGCAGGTTAGCTGGAGCGAGGGGCTGTACCAGAACATGGGACCGGGGCGTCTTCCCTCCGTGCACGGAACGATTCTTGGCTATTGTCGTGAGTTAAAAGTTCCACTGGAAGTTGAGGTCAATACTTCACGCTCGACTTTGCTGCAGAACGATAAGGTGAATGACGGCAAGCCGTATGTGCAGCGCAAGGCGATCAACGATACGCGCGGGCATGTGAGCGAGTTGTTGTCGAAGGCCGTGCAGAATGGCTCGCTGGACCAGGAGCTTTCCGCGGATGATCGTATCCGCATGATTGAGTTTTTGAAAATCTATGGCGCTCTGGATAAGAGCAATACGTACCAGGGTTCTGATCGTTCGGGCATCAAGCAATATCCCGGCGCGGGTGCGCAGGAGATGGTCTTTGAGAAAGACACCATCCCGATGCATGTGCTGCTGGATGCAAACTTCTGGTCCGCAGAGCTGTATGAAGAGGCATGGGACTGGCAGGCGACGATGATGCAGCCGGTGAACGGTATGCAGCAGATTGCCAATGCTTTTGCGAAGTCCCTCGGGCCGATCGTGCACTATGACTCGCCGGTGAGCGAGATCAAGAAGACCGCAAAGGGTGTCAGCGTGACCTATGTGCAGGGTGGCGTCACGAAGCATGTAGAAGCCGAGTACGCCGTATGCGCGATGCCGTTGACGATCCTCAACAAGATTCAGGCGGACCTGGATCCCGAGCACGCGGCGGCCGTGAAGCTGGGCGCCAGCCTGTATCGCGGATCGTTCAAGGTCCCGTGGGAATCGAACCGCTTCTGGGAGAAGGATTACAACATCTATGGCGGCCTTTCGTTCCTCGCGCAGGGACCGAGCCCGGTATGGTATCCAAGCTGCAATCTTATGTCGGACCGTGGCATCATCGTGTCGGGTTACATGGATGAGACGGTCGGCGGCTTCAACAAACTTACGATGGAAGAGAAGTTTGCGGCATCGCGCGCGTCGATTGAGAAGCTGCACCCCGGCCATGGCAAGGAGCTGGAGAAACCAATCTTCTGCGGATGGAAGCACATTAAGTACAACGAAGGCTCATGGATTGGATCGACTCCGCCAGCGATGTACAACGTGATCACGCAGCCTGACGGTCCGATCTACTTTGCCGGAGATCATACGAGCCACGTTGTGGGCTGGCAGGAGGGCGCTGCACTGAGCGGACGCCGCGCCATCCAGATGATCAGCGACAAAGTCAAAGCGCGCGCGTAAGAGTTTGCGCAGCCAGATATTGAACGAACGACTTACTGCAAGAGAAAGGGATTTCCATGAAGAAGATTATTTGCACAGCGACGATGATGTTGGCACTAAGCACGGTAACGCACGCGCAGGCTGTGGTGAAGCATCTGCAACCGAATGAGAAGAGCCCGATTGCCAACGGCGTCTGGGCGGGAGATACGTTGTATCTCAGCGGACAGCTTGCATCGCCAGTGACTGCTGCAGATCCTGCAAAGGGTGTTGCCGCAGCCTATGGAGATACCGAGGCGCAGGCATTGAGCGCTCTGACAAAGATCCAGGCTTTGCTGAAGGAGCAGGGGCTGGATATGAAGGATGTTGTGAAGATGACGGTGTTTCTTGCGGGCGATCCTTCCAAGGGTGGGAAGCTGGATTTTCCGGGTCTGCAGGCGAGCTATACCAAGTTCTTCGGAACGAAGGATCAGCCCAACAAGCCCGCGCGCAGCGCCATGCAGGTGGCCGCTCTTGTGGCTCCCTGGGCATTGGTGGAGATCGAAGTGATTGCGGTTCGTTCCAAGTAACAGTAATTGCAGCAAGAGAAAGGCGAAGCTAATGGCTTCGCCTTTCTTCTTGCTTGTAAGTCGCCTACGAGAGCTGAGGGAAGGCTACGTCGACGAATGGATCGTGCAGAGTGGCCGTGGAAGGCACATCCATGACTTCCTTGAACGCTACCTGGAACTTCGCCATCTCACTTGGCGTGCCGACGGAGACGCGCACCATGTTGGGCCAGACAGCCCATGTGCGTCCGATGAAGATGTTCTTCGCGCGCATGGCGGCGATGACCTGACCGCCGGGACGGCCGGTATCGATCATGAAGCAGTTGGATTCAGAGGGAATGAACTTGTAGTGATTCGCCTTGAGGAAGGCGAAGGTATCGTTCCGTGTCTTCGCGATCAGAGCTTTGCGCGTAGGTACTAACTCTGCGTCGAGCAGACTGACGTTCGCTGCGACAGAGCCGGTGATCGGCATTGCGTTCTGTCCGAAGGGCTGTAATTTCGCGAGTAAGTCAGGACGGCCTACTGCGAAGCCGCAACGGATACCTGCCATGCCGTAGATTTTGGAGAAGGTACGCAGAACGATCAAGTCTTTGTCCGCGGCTACATACTCCAGAACGTTCTTCGCGTCGGAGAGGTGAATGTAGGCTTCGTCGACGAGTAGGATCGAACCCTTGGGCTTGTTTTCGAGCGCCCAGGCGATATCTTCCTTGGTGGTGGTGGTGCCGGTCGGGTTATTTGGATTACAGATATAAATCACGCCAGCGTTCGGATCGGCAGCCACCATGGCCTTGACGTCGTGTGCGTAGTTCGCTGTCAAAGGTACCTTGGTGATCTTGGCCTTTGCGATGGATGCGGCGCGCATGCCGGCTTCGTAAGAAGGATCTGCTGTGACGAAGCCTTTGGTGGGGGAAGTGAAGGCGAGCACGGAGTAATGCAGTGGCTCGGAGGAGCCCGCATAGACCATGATGTACTCCTCCTTCAGGCCATTCTGTTCGGCGAAGGTCTTGGTGAGCTTCTCCGTTTCGCCATCCATGTCATAGCGTCCGCCCTTGGGTGCGATGGCTGCGATGGCTTCGCATGCGGCCCTACAAGGACCCAGGGGATTTTCATTTGCGTTGATCATAACGGCGCCCGGTGGCGTAGCTGGACGCACACGGCGCAATGGCGCGGAGGCACCGGGTGTTGGAGTCGCCTGATGTGCGGCCCAGGCGAAGTGCGCTTCGGTAAGGACCGGCAAGGAAGCAGCGACGCTTGCGAGGCGCATGAAGGAACGGCGTGAGACCGCAGATGCGTTCTTCTGGGGCATGATGACTCTCCTTGGGATGCAGGAATTCTTAAGGCCAGGCCAATAGTCGGCTTGTCTTGATCATGCGAAACAGATGGACCGAGAAGCTGTGGAAGGGAACTGTGTGTACTCTAACTCAAAATTTCAATTCGCCAAGACATTTTCAAAGGAGGTATTTCTTCGAACGATGTTACGTAATTACTTTCGCGCTTCATCGGATGTGAGGGTTCGCTTCCAGCATACGGATGCGATTTTCACGAAGGAACCAAATTTCTATTGACACACCGTTCAAGGTTCGATAGTTTCAAACCCATTACCTCGAACTCAGATGGGACAGTCTGATCGGCAGAAATACACTGCCATCAGCAGCACCCTCGCATCACCTTGCTAGCCTAGCCTTTGGTTTGTGAGGTATGGCATAGCCACACCTCCAGTGATTCCTCTAGCCGTACAGCGTCATTGCAGTCTGATTCAGTTGTCGTAGCAAAGCCGGCAGTTCCGCCGGAAACCGATCTGAACCGTTCTATAGCAATCCACTCGGCAGGGCCTGTTTTTAACTCGCTTTGAAACTTTCATGAAGGACAACGGCGGAGTATCCCGCCGCTCACCCAGTTGCATTTGGCCGCGACTTAGCCCGTGGTGTATCTCTCTGCATCTTTATGCACCGAGTTACATGGCGGAAGAAGTTACCCCAAGGCGATTTCGGTGAAGTATGTCCATAAGTATCTGAGTTTTATATTCTTCGGAGGCATGAACAAGATATGCATTGTAATTTCCAGATATCCCCAGTTGCTCGCAGGTGCCGCTCTCTCGCGCTCTTTCTTCTGCTCTTTATCGCGTTTGGAGTTTCTTTGGCCCAGTCGAACTACGGAGCGCTCCGTGGAATCGTGACGGACCTTCAAGGTGCAACGCTTCCGAATAGCGAGGTAACGCTCACTTCTCAGGCGACAAAGCTTTCGAGAAAAACAAAATCGAACGGTGCGGGAGAGTATGTTTTCAATGCGGTCGATCCGGGCAAGTATACGATCACTGCGACTTCGTCAGGCTTTCGCGCCATCGAGCAGACCGGCGTTACTGTGGATACGGGAAACACGCTCAATATCGATTTGAAGCTTTCGGTCGGTGCAGCCACGGACAGTGTGGAAGTAAGTGCGGCAGAGCCACTGGTGGACAATGGTACCTCTTATAACGGTCAGATGATCGATTCGCAGAAGCTGCAGAATCTGCCAAATCCCGGTCGAAATCCTTTTCTCTTTTCCAAGCTCGACAATGCTGTGACGCCTGTCGGCGATCCGCGTTTCGTTCGTTTCCAGGACCAGAGCGGATCTTCCACGATCTCCATTGCCGGTGCGCCGCTTAGCTCGAACAACTACTCGATTGATGGTGTGCCGATTACTGACTTCAGTAATCGCGCTGTGATTATTCCCAGTATCGAGGGTGTGGATGAAGTCAAGCTGCAGGCCAACACTTACGATGGCGAGATAGGACGTACCAGTGGAGGTATGTTCAACACGACTCTCAAGTCGGGAACGACTTCACTGCATGGCGTACTGCAGGGTGAAACCCGCCAGACCAACTGGGGCGCAAATCTCTTCTTCAATAACCACCATGCCGGCACTGCGGCCGACCCCAAGGTTCCCCGCGGCGCAGCCGAGTTTTATAGCTATGTCGGTAGCCTGTCTGGTCCAATTCCTCTCCCGTCTTTTCTCGGCGGCAAGGACAAGACCTTCTTCGCAATTACCGAAGAAGGATATCGGCAGCGGTCTCCCATCACGACAAACTCTTACGTCGTTCCAACCGATAAACAGAGAGCTGGTGACTTTTCCGAGATTGGAACTGTTACCGGTCCGACCACGTGCGCGCTGGGTTCCAATGGAACCGATACCATTTGCATCAAGAATCCTAATACCGGTCTCTATTTTGCCAATAACAATCTCGCTGGCTTCATCAATCCAGTGGGACAGCAGTTGGTCAACGCTTATCCGCACGCCAACAGCAGCGTGACGAAGTATGCAGCCACGAACTTTACGGGTCAGGACACACTTGGAGATCGTGCCGATGAGTTCAACGGCAAGCTGACGCATCAGTTCGGTAGCCGTTGGTTAGCGGACTTCTACTATCTTCATTACGGAAGCAAAGAGCCGGGTGGGAACTCCCTGACCACTCCCGCCGGCAGCTCGTCCTCTTACCTGCTTTACCGTAAAGTGGACGCGATTGGTATTCAAAATACGATCACTTTGAATCCGACGACGCTCCTCACCGTCGGCTTTGGATTCAATCGCTTCCCGAACGATACCCAGGACATCAGCAAAGGGTTCAACCAGGCGACCCTTGGTTTTCCCTCCACCTATGTATCTGCTCTGAGCAAAACGGGATTTCCTGCCATCACTGCGGATTCAGGATTGTCCGCCGAAGGAACTTCGAACTCCGGTCCCGCTGTGTACTTCTCAAGAAACTTTGTGGTGGGTCTGTCCAAAAGCATTGGAAAGCATAGCTTGAAGACCGGCTATGTTTATCGTGCGATCAGCCTTACCTTTACAAGTCTTAGCAATACCAGCGGCACCTTTGCGTTCGACCGCACTCTGACGGCGGGCGCACTCACGGGTTCTACAGCGACCGCGGCCGGCGCGACAGCTGCCGATATGCTCCTGGGTTATCCCACCACTGGTTCATTGGTTATTCCTGCGAAGCTGGCGATCACCACGGCCTATCAGGCGACTTATCTACAGGACGATTGGCGTGTTACTCCCAAGCTAACGCTCAATCTTGGATTCCGTTATGAGTATGAGCCCGGTGTTCATGAACGTGACAATCACTATGCTGTTGGATTTGATCGTAATGCCACCTACGCTGCTTTCGGGACCGGTCCTTCCGCGACCGGCGGCGTGATGTTCGCGGGTCAGAATGGTTACGGCACGAGCACGGGCAACATGGGCAGCAAGTACTCTCCGCGCGCGGGCTTCGCTTATGCTCTGGATGAGAAGACAGTTGTTCGCGGTGGCTATGGCGTCTTCTACATGCCGCTCGTTTACGCTGGAAACTCCGCTCTTGCCCCTGGCTACGTTTTGACGAACAGTATCCTCTCGCAGTCAGGTGTTCCGACGATCAGCCTGAGCAATCCCTTCCCGAACCTCAAAACGCAGGCAACTGGGAATGCGAATGGCCTGAGCCAGAATATCGGAACGACATTGACCGTAATTGACCAAAACCGTCGCTCGCCAATTTACAATTCTTACTCTTTCGGAATTGAACATGAGTTCCCTCTTGGCATAGCTATGAAGTTAGGCTACGTGGGTGGTCACGGACGCAATCTTCCTAATAGTGTCAACATAAACCAGCTCAATAGCAGCCAATTAGCCTTGGGTTCGACACTGACGAGTAAGGTTGCGAACAAGTACGCTGGCCTGGGTAACTTCAGCACTGGAACGGTCAATCTGGCGCAGACTTTGCTGCCCTTCCCGCAGTACCAGGGAATCACGGACTCGATAAGCAATGGAGTCTCGGACTACAACTCGCTTGATCTCAAGGTGCAGAAGCGTATGAGCATGGGACTCACTCTCCTTGCCGCTTACACATGGTCTGCAAACTGGGACAACATTGTAGGCGCCTATGGATCTTCAAACACGCTCAATCCTGGTAATAACGGACCGCAGGACATCAACAACTTTGCACCAGAGTATGCGCGCGCGACGAACAATATTCCTAACCGCTTCACGGTCGCTGGAACTTATGAGCTACCCTTTGGTCGTGGTAAGACCTTCCTCGGGCACGACAACCGCCTGGTCGATCTTCTCGTTGGAGGTTGGAGATTCAACGACGTCATGATTATTCAGAATGGTGGACCGTTGCCGCTTACGCAAGGAACGAATAACAACTCGACCTACGGATTTTTAACACAGCGTCCCACGATGATTCCCGGCGTGAATGCCTGCCGTTCCGGGCGCCCTCAGGATCGCCTGGGCGATAGCTCTGCGCCCACCACGTATTTCAACAAGGCAGCATTCACCACGACACCGGCATATGCTCTGGGCAACCAACCGCGTACGAGCAACTGCTATGGACCGGGGTACATCAACTCCGATCTTTCTCTCAACAAGGACTTTCGTGTAACGGAACGAGTGCACGCAGAGTTCCGCGCCGAAGCTCTCAACGCCTTCAATACACCGCAGTTTGCATTTTCTACGAGCCAGTTGGCTGTGGATACCTCCAACAGCGGAGTCATCAGCCAGACGCTTGGTTTCCCCCGCTTGATCCAGCTTGGAGGACGACTTACCTTCTAACTTGTAAAAGCGCAAAGAAACGGCAGCCTTCGGGCTGCCGTTCTTTGCGTAACTTAGTCAGTTCATTCGCTAAATTCTGTTTGAGATTTGTACCTGAGTCAGTTGTGGACGCACCTTGGCGCGCGGTTCCCATGTTGGATAGATGAGTTCTGGCATGGGCTTGGACTGGAAGATTTTGCGCGTCTGGCGAGCAATCCAGCGGGCGGAAGATTTCGCTTTCTTGCGTCGTGCACTGTCGGTTGAGATGCCGGTGCCTGCATACATCTGGCGATAGAGCTTGGAGAGTAGAACGAAGGCGACGCGCGCGCGCAGGGTGGGTGTGCAGGCTGAGCGTTTCCAGACAGCGCTGAGGTCGTAGAAGCGGTCCCAGACGCCCTGCGTGCGTTCGCGGATTTCGTCTGAGCTCATGGATGGATGCGGCGTGAACATCTTGGGGCGAATGGCTGTGGGGATGAGCCAGTAGCGCGTGATGGGAATGTCTCCGACCATCTCTGGATTCTCAGCTTGTTCTTTTTCCCATCGGCCGAAGTCGACGGTGCCGGGGAAGGGAGTCATCATGACGAACTGTGCGAAGGTGACGCCTGCTTTGAGCGCGAGTTCGACGGTGGCTCCAAAGGTACTCGGCTTGTCCGTGGGCAGGCCGAAGATAAAAGAACCCAGGACGTGAACGCCGTGTTCGCGGAAGGTCTGGAGTTGCTGCACGAGACGGTCGCCGGAGTAGTTGAAGTCTTTGAAGACGGCTTTGAGGCCTTCGGGGGTGACGGCCTCAACGCCGACGAGTGCACCCTTGATGTTGGCGCGGCGCATGGCGTCGAGGTACTCGGTGTCTTCGGCGGACTCCATGGTGATCTGGGTGAAGAAGACCATGTCCTTGGGCAGCTTGGCGAGTTCGGCCATGAGGGAGAAGCGTTCCGCGCGGATGGCAAGAAGCGATTCCAATTTTTCCGCGTTGTTCTGCTCGCGGGCGAGACGGAGGTCCGTGAGCGTGACGGGGTAGAAGTTGTCGTCCGCGAGGGCGATGAAGCGGAAGCCAAGGCGGCGGAGATCGATGATTTCGTCGATAACCTTTTCGAAGGAGCGCTGCCGAGGCTTTTGTCCGTCGGTGCGCCAGACGGAGCAGAAAGAGCAGTGCTTGGGGCATCCTCGGATGGTCTGTACGGAGGCCCACATATATTTGTCGGTCTGCATGAGGTCCCAGCGGGCGGCGAGGAAGTCGTCCCCTTCGATCTTGCCGCCGTCGTAGATTCTGCCCGCACATCCGGCCTGAATGTCGCGGAGGACTTGTCCCCAGGCGATGTCGCCGTCACCTTTGACGACGACGTCTGCGGCGCCGTACTCGAAGGGCTCCTCGGGGAAGAGCGTGGCGTGAATGCCGCCATAGACGACGGTGGCGCCGCGTTCGTGCGCGAGCTTGCCGACTTCGTAGCCGCGCAGGGCGTTTCCGGTGTGGACGCTGATGCCGACGATGTCGCCGGCGTGAATGGTTTCGGGATCGAGCTGTTCAATCGACTCGTCGACGAGGGTGGGGTCGCCCATGGAGCGAGGTGTAGCTGCGGCCAGAACGAAGAGCCAACGCGGCGTGATCACGGCGGTTCCAAAGGAGTTATCGCTTGGATTAATGAGGTGCACAATCATACGCGGCGCTCCCAGCATTCGGTAGCCCCTGGGCCTGAAGTAGCGGCGATCCCCAGAGGAGGTGAAGTGCATGGTTGCGCCCAGCGAAAGATCGTTTCGCGCGAGGCTGTCTGAAAGCATACGCCTTGTGTTTTCTTTCAGGCATAACCTTGCGCCCGATTTTCAACCGGATTTGTAAACGCAAATTCGGTTTTGGTAGGACAAAAGGGCCTTTCGCTTGTTTTTCTCTGTGTCATGATGGGAGAAACTTTGCCAAATCCTTCTGACCATTGGGCCCTACGCGGTGCTCACTGCGAAATTTCTATCTAAGAGGAACTCGATTGAAGTTACTGAATGTTGCAGGGTACGTCTTATTGGCTTCCGTTCTTTGTCCCTTGGCGATGCATTCGCAGGCGCGTGTGCCGCAGCATCCGCTGGATGCGCTGACGACTGAAGAGTATTGGGAAGCTCATGAGGTCCTGCAGAAGAGCGGGCACCTTTCGGAGAAGACGTACGTCTCCACGCTGCTGCTGCATGAGCCGCTGAAGAGCACGGTGCTTGCCTGGAAGGAAGGGGATGCGATTCCTCGGGAGGCGGATATCGTTCTTGAGGCTGAGGGCAAGACGGTGGAGGCGCGCGTCGATCTGGCAGCACACAAGCTTGAGTTCTGGAAGGTGATCGAAGGGGCGCAGGCTCCGTTTACGAATACCGAGATGGACGCGATTGCGGAGGTGTCAAAGAAAGATCCCCGCGTTCTGGCCGGATTGAAGGCACGCGGGATTACGGACCTGAGCACGGTGCATTGCCAGCCCATTCCTCTCACCTTTCGCGTGTTTCCGGAGGAGGAGGGTCACCGCATCGGTTACGGAACGTGTACGGACGAACGTGGTGCGTATCACTACTGGGGCAGGACGATTGAAAATCTCTACATCCTTGTCGATGTGACGGCAGAGAAGGTCTTGAGCGTCGTGGATCGCGGGCCGATACCCATGCCCACCGGGGATGCGAGTTTTGAAGAATCGGAGGCAATGCCGCGGGAGGGCACAACGCCGCTGCTGGTGACGCAGCCGATGGGGCCCGGCTACAAGATCGACAAGGGCGAAGTGTCGTGGCAGAACTGGAACTTCCGCTTTCGCATAGACCCGCGCGTCGGTGCAGTGGTGAACCTGGTGAAGTACAAGGACGGGGAGCGGCTGCGGTCGGTGATGTATGAGGGGTCGCTTTCGGAGATGTACGTTCCTTATATGGATAAGGATCAGGGATGGAGCTGGCGGGCGTTTCTGGATGCGGGAGAGTTTCTGATGGGTGGGCTGTTCAAGCCGCTGACGTCGGACGATTGCCCGGACCGGGCGCAGTACTTCAATGGATTGGTGCCTTCGGATACAGGCAGTCCGATGCTGAAGCCTCGATTGGCATGTATGTTTGAGCGGACGCTCGACAATCCTGCGTGGAGACACGGAGAGCCCGATCTGACGAGTGGACGGCCCAGCCGGGAGCTTGTGTTGCGCACGGCTGCGGTGGTGGGGAACTACGACTACATACTGGACTGGGTTTTCCAGCAGGATGGAACGATTCGCGTAGCTGTGGGTGCGACCGGAATCGTGGAGACGAAGGGTGTGAAGGAAGACCACGTGGAGCATGCCATGGGGGACGGTCCGCCGAAGCCTGAGTATGGAACGCTGGTCGCGCCGCACCTTCTGGCCGTGAATCATGACCATTACTTTTCGTATCGGCTGGATCTGGATGTGGACGGGCAGAATAACAGTTTTATGATCGACCGGCTTGTTCCGCAAAAGGTTGAAGGCGCTGTCCGGAAGAGTATCTGGGCGGATGAGTCGTCGATGGCGCATACGGAGAAGGACGCGATTCTGGATCTCGATCCGAAGCGGCCGGGGATGTGGCACTTTATCAACCCCGCGCAGCACGGTGCGATGGGATATCCGACGGGCTACGAGATCATGCCGGGAGCGACGGGCGTTGCATTCGCTGCGGCTGACGATCCCGCGCAACGCATGGGGCAGTTCGCGACGCACCAGATCTGGGTGACTCCATATGTGCCGGAGGAGCGCTATGCGGGCGGGACCTATGTGACGAGTGGCAAGGGCATGGACGGTCTACCGGCGTGGACCGCCTTCAACCGCAGGATCGAGAACACGGACATCGTGGCCTGGTACACGCTGGGGTTTCATCACGTGGTGCGGCTGGAGGACTGGCCGGTGATGCCGACGATGTGGCATGACTTTCTGATTCGACCGATGAACTTCTTCGACAAGAACCCCGTTCTGACGATCCCGCACCAGCCTTGAGCTTGGCGGGGCGATGACGGGGTGGGGAATGCCTTAAAAGCGGATTCCTCCGCTTCGCTGCGGAATGACAAATTGGGGGCGCTACGAAAGATAGCGTCTACTGCACCATCTCTCCGTAGGCAAAGCGCGGCGGAAGGCGGCAACCGTTGCGCTCGATCATGGCGAGGGTGAGCGCCTGCGGGACGAGGATGGAGGTGATCCCCTCCCATGGCTCGGAGACGGCTCCGATTTTGATGGGGAGGAGCCGGTCTGTCCGTTCGTGATCTTCGCTTGAGATGAGGAGGACTTTGCCACCGCGCTTGTTGCACTCCGCTGCGAGCTTGAGGCCGAGGCCTGCGGCGCGTCCGAGAGCGAAGATCATGGCGACGTGGGTGCCGTCCACGTCGAGGTTCGGGCCGTGGCGGAAGCCTGCGCCGGTGTGCGGCGCGGCGCGGAAGCCGCTCATCTCGCGGATGGTGAGCGCGCCCATGATGGCCCCGCCGTATGCCGCGCCGCGGCCTACCAGTTCGATGTTTGCAGCGCCGCGTGTGAAGGCTTCGAGTTCATTCCGCATGGAGAAGACGGGTTCGAGATGGCTGGTGAAGACGTCGATGGCGTGTTGTGCGTCGTCGAGCCATGGGTGGTTGAGGATCTCCGAGGCGAGAATGATCGTGGCGGCCGTGGAGTTGGTGTAGGTCTTGGTGGCGTTGCCATACTCCGGACCGGCGAGGATTGGGAGCTTGTTTTCTGCGAGGTTCCAGCAGGTGCTGGCGGAGTTGTTGCAGAGGAGGGCGGCTGGCTGTTTCGTGTCGCGCTTGACGAGTTCGACGAGTTCGGCGCTCTCTCCTGAGGTGGTGAGGAGGACGGAGAGCGCAGCTTCGTCCCAGACGGGTTTGCCGTAGTGGAGCCACTCTCCTGCGTCGAGGCTGAAGGCGGAGCGGCCATTCGATTGGAGGTGGATGGAGCCGCTGACGGCCGAGCAGAGCGAACCACCCATGCCAATAAAGAGTACGGGATTGGAACTATTTGCAGCGTCGCTGATCTTTTTTAGCTGTGCTTGAATGGCCGCATCGGTGGAATAGGCCACCAGGAGTTCCCGCAGGAGCGAAGGCTGTTCGCGGCACTCGTATTCGAGGATCTGTGTGCCGTCGTAGGAGAGAAGTTCTCTGGATGGCTCGATGCCGTTGATCCAACGCGGAGCGGGTTTATTCTGACTCATCGATTTCTTTCTTGTTCTAGGCCAAATGACTCGCGGTAGAGGCGACGTCCAAAGGCTATCATTCGTACGAATACCAACCGAGGTGTCTCCTTGTCCAGCTTGCATGTGATGGCGAAGCCGCGTGTGAACCGCGGATTTTTGTGGAGAGTTTCTCTGATTGCAGGTCTGGGCGGCATCCTCTATGGATTTGATGTCGGCATTATTGCGGCGGCGCTGGTCTTCGTGCGCAGTACGTTTGCCTTGTCCACACAGATGCAGGAGCTGGTCGTCAGCGTGGTCCCGATGGGCACGATGGCGGGGGCGATTCTGGGCGGCATTGTGTCGGACAGGCTGGGACGCCGGTCTACGCTGCTATGGTCCGGAGCGATTTTCATCTTTGGGTCGGTTTTAGCTCCCGCTTCGCCGAATGTGGCGACGTTGATTGTGGCGCGCCTGCTGCTGGGGGTTGCGATCGGTTTCACTTCGGTGACCGCGCCGGTCTACGTATCCGAACTTGCGCCGCCGCAGTCGCGCGGAAAGCTGATCGGGTTCTACCAGTTCGCCCTGACGCTTGGGATCGTGCTGGCAAACGTGGTGGGCTACTGGCTGGCCGGGCAGCATGCGTGGAGGCTGATGTTTGGCCTGGGCGCTTTACCGGCGGTGGTGTTCTTCTTCCTCGTGCTGACGGTGCCGGAGAGTCCGCGATGGCTCTATGCGCAGGGGCGCGTGGTGGAGGCGGAGAAGGTGCTCCTCTCGTATACCGATGAGGCCGGGGCCGAGGAGTTACTGGCGGATATCGAAGTGGCGTCCAGGACAAAGGTCGACCGGCGGTGGAGCGTGCTCTGGACTCCGGCGGTGCGGCGTGGCCTTTTAATTGCAGTGGGATTTGTGGTGTTGCAGCAGTTCACCGGGATCAACGCGGTGATTTATTACGGCCCGCAGATCTTCGCTTTGGCTGGGATTACCTCCAATGAAAATGCGATCTTTGCGGCGCTGCTGGTGAGTGTGATGAATATGCTGGCGACGATTATCGCGTTGTTCCTGGTGGACAGGCTGGGGCGCAAGCCGCTGCTCTACGCGGGTCTGAGCGGGATGATGGCGTCTCTGTTTGTGCTGGCCTATTCGTTTCAGCACGCGGCGGCACTGGGTCACTCGCTGGGACTGGTGGCGACGGGTTGTCTGGTGGTTTACATTACGTGTTGCGCGGCGAGCATGGGGCCGATTGCGTGGATTCTGGTCTCTGAGGTATTTCCGCTACGGGTGCGTGGGCGGGGCGCTGCGGCGGCGACGCTGGGGTACGGAATCTCCAATACGCTGGTATCGCTGACATTTCTTTCTGTTTTGCAAAGGGTAGGTACGGCGATGACGTTCGCGATGTTCGGTCTTTGTTGTGTGGTGACGCTGGCGTTTGTGCGTTGGGTGGTGCCGGAGACGAAGGGGATGGAGCTGGAGAGTATCAGCGCGGCGCCCGTGGAGATGCGTCCCTGATGAAAGGCTATGTTGCAGCGGTAGATATCGGCGGAACAAATCTTCGTGTCGCGCTGGCGGACCTTGCGGGCAAGGTCATCGCGCGGTGGTCTGCATCGACCGAAGGCATCCGCGATGCTGCGGTGGTGGTGGAGATGATGCGCACCGGAATGGAAGAGATGCTGGATGAGCACTCTTTGGACAAGAGCGATCTCCGCGCCGTGGCGGCGGGTGCGCCGGGCGTAACGGACGTAGAAGCGGGCGTGGTGATTGCGACCTCTTACCTGATGGGATGGCGTGATGTTCCTCTCCGCGCCATGCTGGAGGAAGCGTTTGGTGTCCCCGCTACCGTGGACAACGATGTGAATGCTGCCGCGGTCGGTGAGGGTTGGGCTGGAGAAGCGCAGGGTGTGCGTGACTTTGTCTTCGTTGCGATTGGCACGGGAGTCGGCGCGGGTATTGTGTTGAACGGGAAGCTGTTCCAGGGGATGGGATGGACGGCGGGAGAGATCGGATACATGCTCGTTCCGGGCACGCCGGAAGAGCCCGTGGAGCGCGGAAAGCCTGGGGCCCTGGAAGGTGTTGTGGGCGGTGAGGGGATCCGGGACTATTGGCATAACGCATGGCGAGCGAAGAAGACGGGCCTGCCGCGGATGTTGCATGCGACGGAGATCTTCGACGCGGCGATGCAGGGAGACGAGTTGGCCGAGGCGGTCCTGCACCGTTCTGCAAAGACACTCGCCTACGCGATTTACAACATGGCGTTGGTCATTAACTGTCCGCTCTTTGTGCTGGGTGGCGGCGTAGGCATGCATCCCGCTCTGGTGGACGAGACACGAAGGATCCTGTACGAGCGGGGGACGCGGATCCGGCCCGAGATCGTTTCCAGCACGCTTGGAGCGGACGCACAGCTTATGGGAGCGGTGCGGTTGGCCCTGGATCTGGTGACGGTCTAACGATTACTTTCTGGAGATGGAGAGATCTTGAACCTACGGTCACGTGCTTTTTGCCTGGTTTTCTTTCTTGGATGTCTCACTGCTTTCGCGCAGGATGGAATTCCGAAGTCTGCCTGGCGAAGGCCGCTCGGGCTGCCTTTAGAGAACGCCGGGGTAAAGCGTGTGGCGGGCGACATTGATGACGGCTACTGGCAGGGAGCACCTGTCGGTGGCTTTGGGGCTGGAACTTTTTCGCGCAGCTATCGCGGAGACTTTGCGCGATGGCATATCAAAGCGGGCGTCCACAAGTACGACGTCAGTTATGCCAACGAGTTTGCGATGTTTCAGCAGGTCGAAGGAGAAGCGACCGGAGTGGCGAAGGTCCTGCTGAACGACCATCCCAAGCAGGGTGAACTTGCCAGCTGGTCGTGGGATTATCCGGTGGGCGCGGGAGAGTATGCGGCGCTGTACCCGAAGTCCTGGTACGACTACCGCTGGGAGAAGTTTCCGGCGCACGTCACCCTGGAGCAGTACTCGCCGGTGATTCCAGACAACTACCGCGAATCGAGTTATCCCACGGCAGTCTACCGGTGGCATGCGGAGAATCCCACGGACAAGACGGTGACGGTCTCGGTGCTGCTGTCGTGGACGAATATGTCCGGGTGGTTTCGTACCTTTACGCATGACTTCAAAGGCGCGCCGAACCAGGGGAACTACGACACGTACAGAAATGAAGCGGGGATGAAGGGCATCGTCTTTGACCGTAGTCGTGCGGGCGTTGCGCCCAATGAGTGGGACGGGCAGTTTGCGATTGCTGCGATGGAGACGCCCGGTGTCGAGGTCACGTATCAGACCAGCTTTCAGGCGGCAGGGGATGGCAAGGCAGTCTGGTCTCACTTTGCCAGGGATGGACGTCTCCCGAACGACGATACCTCCTGGGTGAGCGATGGGGAGAAGCTCGCCGGGGCGATTGCGGTTCGTTTCACGCTGAAGCCGGGCGAGAAGAAGGTTGTGCCGATGGTGATTGCGTGGGACCTGCCGGTAGTGCAGTTTGGCGAAGGCCGCCAGTGGAACCGCAAGTACACCGATTTCTATGGGACAGACGGAAAGAATGCATGGAAGATCGCGCGCGAGGGCCTGCTGCATGCGCAGGAGTGGAGCGATGCTATCGATGCCTGGCAGAAGCCGACGATCACGGATGAGAGCAAGCCGCTCTGGTATCGAGGGATGTTATTCAACGAGCTGTATGCCTTGACCGACGGAGGCACGTTCTGGGGGCGGCCGGTGGGGAGCGACAAGAAGCTTCCGGCTTCGTTCGCTCTGTTGGAGTGCTTCGACTATGCCTACTACGGGACGCTGGATGTGCGGTTCTATGCGTCGCTGCCGTTACTGAAGTTTTGGCCTGAGATCGACAAGCGCGTTTTGCGCGAGTTTGCCGAGACGGTGGAGAAAGAGTGGTCGGAGAAGGGGTTGTGGGTTTGGAAGACCGCCGAGACGGGATCTCCGGTGCTCCATAAGCGGAAGAAGGTTGGTGCGGTTCCCCATGACCTTGGGGTGCCGGAGGGAGATCCGTTCTATGTCGTGAATGAACCGGGATGGCAGGACACGAATGACTGGAAAGACCTCAACTCGAAGTTCGTGCTCATGGTTTATCGCGATTATGTGCTGACTGGACGGACGGATAAAGCGTTTCTGCAGGAGACGTGGCCTGCGGTGAAGGCAGCGATTCAATATCTGCGGCAGTTCGATCATGGCCGAGGTGTGCCGGAGAACAGCGGCTATCCTGACCAGACGTATGACTCGTGGGTTGTGCGCGGTGTGAGTGCGTACTCCGGTGGGTTGTGGTTGGGAGCTCTGCGTGCGGGCGAAGAGACGGCGAGGGTACTGGGCGACTGGACGGCGCAAGCGGAATATCAAGCACTCTTTGCAATGGCGCAGAAGACGTATGTTGCGACTTTGTGGAACGGTGAATATTTTCTATATGACACCGACGCCAGCAACAAAGGTGTCATTCAGGCTGACCAACTCGCGGGGCAGTGGTATGCGCATATGACGGGTCTGGGAGACCTGGTTCCAAGAGCCATGCAGAGATCGGTACTGAAAAAGATCTATGCGTTCAACGTGAACCAATTTGGAGACGGCAACCTGGGCGCGGTCAATGGAATGAATGCCGACGGGACCGTGGTGGATAACGTAGAGGCCAGGGAGGTGTGGGCAGGAACGACGCTGGGCTATGCTGCCCTGCTGAAGAGCCTGGGGATAGAAGAGGAAAGTTATCATGTGGTGCATGGCCTGTTCCACGTAATCTACGAGAGCAAGGGCTACTGGTTTCGCACACCGGAGGCCTGGGACGTGACGGGAAACTTTCGCGCCTCCATGTACATGCGTCCCGCTGGTCTGTGGGGGATGGAGATGATGCCAGCCGTGCGTTGAGCATGAAGGTGGCCTAATTCTGATAAGTTGAAGCCTGAGATCCAGGTAGATAGGAGACATTTTGAAGAAAGCACTGATCACGGGCGTGACGGGACAAGACGGAGCTTACCTGGCAGAGTTTCTGCTGCGCAAAGGGTATGAGGTCCACGGCGTCAAACGCCGCTCGTCTTTATTCAATACCGCACGCATTGACCATCTCTATGAAGATCCCCATTTTTCCGAGAATCGGTTCTTCCTTCATCATGGCGACCTGACGGATTCGTCGAGCTTGCTCCATATTGTGGAGAAGGTCCGTCCGGATGAGATCTACAATCTTGCGGCACAGAGCCACGTGCAGGTGTCCTTTGAGGAGCCGGAGTACACGGCAAACTCCGACGCGATTGGCGTATTGCGTCTGCTGGAAGCGATCCGCACCCTTGGGCTTGTCGAAAAGACTCGTTTTTATCAAGCGTCTACTTCGGAGCTTTATGGCCTGGTGCGCGAGACGCCGCAGACAGAGAAGACTCCGTTCTATCCGCGTTCGCCCTATGGCGTCGCGAAGATGTATGGCTACTGGATTACGGTGAACTACCGCGAGTCGTACGGGATTCACGCTTCCAATGGGATTTTGTTCAACCACGAGTCTCCGATCCGCGGCGAAACGTTTGTCACGCGCAAGATCACACGCGCTCTGGCCCGTATCAAGCTGGGCACGGAGAAGCGGCTCTTCCTGGGGAACCTGGATGCGAAGCGCGATTGGGGCCATGCCCGCGATTACGTGGAGATGCAGTGGCTGATGTTGCAGCAGGACACACCGGACGACTACGTCATCGCGACCGGCGTGCAGTATTCGGTGCGTGAGTTTGTGGAGCGCAGCGCGGCTCTGCTGGGCATCCATCTGACCTGGAAGGGTAAGGGTGTGGATGAGACGGGTACCGACCAGAATGGAAATGTGATCGTCTCGGTCGATCCCCGCTACTTCCGTCCTGCCGAAGTGGAGACGCTTCTGGGAGACGCGACCAAGGCCCGTGAGAAACTTGGATGGACTCCGCAGACTTCTTTCGACGATCTGGTGCGAGAGATGGTGGAGTCGGACTTCAAGATCGCCGAGGGTGAGAAACATCTTCGCGAACGTCCGGATGTGGGCCTGGGGAACTAAGCATGATGATGCAGTCCGACAGTCGTATTTTTGTAGCCGGGCATCGCGGTCTGGTGGGGTCCTCGCTGGTGCGAGGACTCCAGCGGAAGGGTTTTACGAACCTTCTCACTCAGACACGCGCACAACTCGACCTTTCTGACCGGGAGGCCGTGGCGAAGTATTTCGAAGAAACGAAGCCGGAGTATGTTTTTCTGGCGGCGGCGAAGGTGGGCGGCATTCTGGCGAACGACACATTGCCCGCCGACTTTATCCGTGACAATCTCGACATTCAGAACAGCGTGATCGAAGCCAGCTACCAGGTTGGCGTCAAGCGACTGCTCTTTCTGGGATCGAGCTGCATCTATCCGAAGGCGTGTCCCCAGCCCATCCGTGAAGAGTACCTGTTGACCGGACCTCTGGAGCAGACCAACAGGGCTTATGCGCTGGCGAAGATTGCCGGCATCGAGATGTGCTGGGCCTATAACCGCCAGTATGGAACCAAGTATCTGGCAGCGATGCCTTCGAACCTCTACGGTCCGGGGGATAATTTCGATCTGCAGTCGTCGCACGTTCTGCCGGCGCTGATTCGCAAGGCGCACGCCGCGAAGAAGAGTGGGAGCGAGTTCGTGGTCTGGGGCAGCGGGAAGCCGCAGCGAGAGTTGCTCTATTCGGATGATTTGGCGGATGCTTGCCTTTACCTGATGAGCTCGGAAGATGCGCTCTTCGATACGCTTCTGAAAAGTGACGAGCCACCTTTAATTAACATCGGTGCTGGTTCGGACGTCACCATTCGGGAGCTAGCCGATCTCGTAGCCAAGGTCGTCGGTTTTGAGGGAGCGATGATCTTTGACGCTTCGAAGCCGGACGGCACGCCCAAAAAGCTTATGGACAGTACGCGCATGCGCGGTCTGGGTTGGGCACCGAAGGTTGGGCTTGAAGATGGAATCCGCTCGGTCTACGAAATGGTGAAGAACGAACTGGACTAAACGTTCGCGCCCGCGTCTGATACTCAAGCAGAGTTGGCAGTGATACCGTCATCTCGAGCAGTTTTTGAACGGAGCGGTGCGACGAATGACGAACCCGATGAAGGCGCGCCTGAGCGCGATGATGTTTCTGGAGTATTTTGTCTGGGGTTCCTGGTACGTCACGTTGGCGACGTGGCTGACGAGCTCGCTCCACTTTACCGGGCAGCAGATCGGTCTTGCCGCCGGAACAACGGCTGTCGGAGCGATGATTGCGCCGTTCTTCATGGGGCTGGTGGCGGATAAGGTCTTCGCTACGGAAAGACTGCTTTCTTGCCTGCACCTGCTGGGCGCTGTGCTGCTCTTCGTCGGCTCGCAGCAGGTAAGTTTTGCGCACCTGTATGTCGTGGTGCTTCTATACTGCCTCTGCTTTATGCCCACGCTGGCACTGACGAATTCGCTGGCCTTCCGGCAGATGAGCGACCCTACGACCGAGTTCGGCGCGATCCGCGTGTTGGGTACTGCGGGATGGATTGTTGCGGGTCTTCTGGTCGGTTCGCTGGGGCTGGAGAGCACAGCTCGGCCGATGCAGCTGGCGGCTGCGGCGTCTGTCGTGATGGCGGTCTACTGTCTCACCCTTCCGCATACGCCACCACTCGCGCGGGGCACGGGGTTTTCCGTGGAGAGCGTCTTCCCGCGTGAGGCGATCGGCCTTTTGAAAGAGCGATCGATGGCAGTCTTTGCCCTGACGTCGTTCTTCATCTGCATTCCGCTGCAGTTTTATTACGCGTTTACGAACCTGTTTTTGAATGAAGCCGGTGTACAGAACGCTGCGGGCAAGATGACGGGCGGGCAGGTGTCCGAGTTGTTGTGCATGGTGCTTCTGCCATGGTTCTTCCGTCGACTGGGAGTGAAGTACATGCTGGCGGCGGGGATTTCCGCGTGGGCGCTGCGGTATGTCTTCTTCGCGCTGGGCGGCGTGGACCGCATGCCCCTGCTCTGGCTGGGAATTATTCTCCATGGCATCTGCTATGACTTCTTCTTTGTGACGGGCCAGATCTACATCGACCGCAAGGCGTCGCTGGCCCTGCGAGCGGCGGCACAGGGGCTGATTACATTCATCACCTACGGTGCGGGGATGTTTGTCGGTTCGTGGCTTTCGGGTGCGGTGGTCGAACACTACACCATCGTTGTGGCGGGTGGAGCTGTGATGCACGACTGGCGGTCGATCTGGCTGCTCTCTGCTGGAGCTTCTGCCGCGGTGCTTGTCATCTTCCTGGTGGCGTTTACGGACAAGAGCGTGAAGCATGCGACCCTCGCGGGTGACGATGCTTTGGCGCCAGCTACTTTGACGTAGGGCTTCGCTCCGGTTGACCGGCCAGCCACACTTGTTCGATCTGAAGGACGGATCTCTGCGCATCCCACTGAAAGGTGAAGAGGTCCGCGCGCGCTCCGGGGAGGAGACGACCACGGCCTCCGGCAAAGGCTCCGGGATTGGCGGTCGCGAGCGGGAGAATCGATCCAAGGGGAAGGCGGGTTAAGCGGACGGCTTCTCCGATGCAAAAGATCAAAGGCACAGCAGCGCCTGCGAGCGTTCGTGCGCCTGCCATGGAGAGCCTGCCGTCGGCAGAGAGTTCGACCTGTCCGCCGACGGGTGTGTCGTATCTTCCAGGCGGCATCCCGGCGAGAGCCACGGCGTCCGAGACGAGGATGCTGCGGTGCAAGCCTTTTGCGTGCAGCATGGCCTGAAGGACCTCCGCAGGGAGGTGGTGGCCATCTGCGATGAAGCTTGCTGTCAGGCGTTCATCCGCTAACTGAGGCCACATGGGATTCAGGTGTCGGTCGAGCTGGAGTGCGACTCCGTTGCCGAGATGGGTGGAGAGGCGAGCGCCCGCGTCGACGGCGGCACGAATCTGCGAGGAGGTCGCGTGCGTGTGGCCGATGGAGACGTGGACGCCGCGTTCGGTGAGGGCGGAGATGTATTCGTCCGAGCGGGGAAAATGGGGCGACAGCGTCACGAGACCGACGAGGCCGTCGCATGCGGCCTGCCAGCGGTCGAACTCGGCGATGGATGGCGGACGGACATCTTCCAGGGGATGTGCGCCGCGGTATCCATCGAGCGGAGAGATGTGCGGCCCTTCGACATGGACAAACGGGATGCAGGCGAAGGCGGTGGCGTCGGATCGTCGCGCTTCCGCGATCGTCGCGAGGCCACGGAGGAGTTCCGGTTCCGAGGCGGTGATGAGCGTGGGTGCGAAGGTGGTGACGCCCGTGGCGAGCAGTTCGCGTGTGAGGCTGGAGACTGTCGCGACGGTGAGGTCGGCACTGTTGAGGTCGAAGCCCCGGTAGCCATTTACCTGTAGATCCACCAGGCCTGCGGAGAGGTAGGTTTTGCCGTCGTACTCCGTCTCGGTGATGGCCGTGATGAATCCGTCTTCCGCAGTGACCGTGATGCCGTTCCCGGTGAACGGATCGCGTCCCGAGATGCTGATTTCACCCATGTTCCGTCCCGATCCGATGCTGTCTTTGAGCATGTTTCATGATGTCACGATGCCATGGGTTCACGTCTGCGCTATAAGAAGAAGTATCCATATCAGTTCTGCGCAACGATCCGTACCAGGATTGAGGAGATGTATGTCGATGGAGAACGTCCTGAAAGTCGGCAGCGAACCGCTGCGTCCGATAGCGCAAACGCTGCAATGCCTTGCGCGAGGAGAAGTCACCAGTCGGAGCTTAACGGACGATTGTCTGCGCGCCGTTGCCGATCCGCAGGGTGAGGGCAAGCGTACGTTTACGCGTGTGTATGAAGAGTCTGCTCGCACGACTGCCGACGAAGTGGATCTGCGGAGGAGCGAAGGTGTGGTTGCCGGGCCATTGGCTGGTCTGCCAATCTCGATCAAGGATTTATTCGATGTTGCGGGAGAGACCACGCTCTCGGGATCGACGGTCCTTGCGGACGCACCTTCCGCGACAGCGGATGCGGCGGTGGTGAGCCGTCTGCGCCAGGCGGGTGCGGTGCTGATCGGGCGGACAAATATGACGGAGTTTGCTTACTCCGGGCTGGGGTTGAATCCACACTATGGGACGCCGAAGAATCCTTATGATCGTGCGACGGGGCGGATTCCTGGTGGTTCGTCGTCGGGCGCGGCGGTGTCAGTCAGCGATGGTATGGCGGCGGCAGCGGTCGGTTCGGATACTGGCGGGTCGATTCGGATTCCCGCTGCGCTGTGTGGTCTGACGGGGTTTAAGCCGACTGCCCGGCGCGTTTCGATGGAGGGCGTGCTCCCGCTTTCGCCGACTTTGGACTCGATTGGTGTGATCGCTCCGACGGTGGCATGCTGTGCCCTGGTGGATGCGGTGCTGGCAGGGCAAGCCACGATTACTCTACTGCCAGGACCGCTTTCGGGCATGCGCTTCGGTGTATTGCGGGGATTTGTTTTGGATGGCATGGAGGACGAGGTGGCTCGCGCCTTTTATACTGCGCTCTCGACGCTCTCCAAAGCGGGCGCAAAAGTTGAGGACCTTTACTTCGGGTCGTTGGACAGGGTTCCGGGGGCAAATCAGTTTGCCGCTCCTGAGGCGTTCGCGTGGCACCGCGAGCTTCTGGCGATGCACGGCGACCGCTACGACCCACACGTGGCCATTCGCATACGGCATGGAGCCGGGGTGTACGCCTGCGACTATCTCGATCTCTTCACGATCCGCACGGAGATAATGCGTGAAGCCGCACGCACGTTCGAGGGTTTCGATGCCGTTCTGCTCCCCACGGTGCCGTGCATAGCGCCTGCGATTGCAACGCTGGAAGCAAGTGACGATGCGTACTTCGATGCCAACGGTGCCGTGCTCCGGAATCCGAGTCTCTTCAACTACCTCGACGGTTGCGCGCTTTCTATCCCGTGCCATCGTCCTGGCGAGGCCCCTGTGGGCCTGATGGTTGCGGGTCTGGGAGGTTGGGATGCCCGAATTCTTCGCGTCGGCGCGGCCATCGAAGCAGCGCTTTTGCAGCAGGGCTGCGCGATCTTTTCTTGATCGTTCGTAAGTAGCGATAAAAAAGTTAGAAAAAGAATCGAAGACTCGCTACCGTTCCTTCGATTTCTTGCGTCTAGAAGGAACCTTATGAGTTAGAACCACGTACAAGCCTCCGTGGTGGTACGTTTCGATCAAGGCATCGCCGGTAACGGCTGTGTGTTCTTTCGTGCCATGTTTTTCCAGAAGATGAAATAAGCTCGCCCAGATACGGCAACAGAATCATGGATGTTTTCAGGAGAAGACGTATGAAGAAGCTGTTGCTTTGGCTGGTAGCCCTCGTTTCATTTTCCGCAGGAGCTTTGCAGGCCCAGGACGTTGTAGGGACATGGCAGGGAACGTTGCAGGCGGAGAAGGATCTTCGGATCGTCGTCAAAGTTTCAAAGACGGATGCCGGTGCCTTGAAGACGGTCAATTACAGCATCGACCAGGGCGGTCAACCTATGAACGCCAACACCTCTTCGCTGCAGGGATCGACTTTCAAGTTTACGATCACCGGGATCGGTGGCTCGTATGAAGGCAAGGTGAGCGCCGATGGAAAGACCATCACCGGCACATGGACGCAGGGCAAGCCTCTGCCGCTGGTGCTTACACGCGTAACCCCTGAGACGGCATGGGCTATACCGGAGCCGCCACCACCGCCGAAGATGATGGCGGCGGATGCGTCACCCACCTTTGATGTCGCGACGATCAAGCCTAGCGATCCTGAAAAACAGGGCCACGGCATACGGGTGAATGGACGGAACTTCTCCACGCTGAACACGACGCTTGCCGATCTGATCGAGTTTTCCTATGGCGTTCACATGCGCCAGATCGTCGGTGCTCCGGAGTGGGTGGACAAAGATAAGTACGATATTGCCGCTGTGCCTGATGGCGAGGGCATGCCGAATGACAAGCAGTGGAAGGGCATGATTCAGAAGCTGATTGCGGACCGCTTCAAGTTGAAGTTTCATCACGACAAGAAGGAACTCGCCGCTTATGCTTTGACCGTCGGCAAGACACCACTGAAGATTACGAAGAGCGAGAGTAACGGACCGCTTCCGGGACTCTTCTTTCACCCGGTGACGGGCGGCCTGATGTTGACGACTCGCAATGCGAAGATCGAAGACTTCACCGGGCTTCTCCAGGCGATCGTGCTCGACAGGCCTGTGGTCGATCAGACCGGAATCGAAGGAAGGTACGACTTCGATCTCAGCTTTACTCCGGACGATTCACAGTTCAACGGACGCTTCCATACTGCAGCGGCTACGGAAAACCCTCTGCCGGGACTCTTTACGGCAATTCAGGAACAGCTTGGCTTCAAGCTGGATCCCGTCAAGACTGCCGTCGACGTGCTGATGATCGACCACGCAGAAAAGCCGACCGATAACTAACCTTCATGACGCCCAAGGCTCTACATCTCGGACGCTTATGCTCTCTCTGTCTCTTCGTCTGCCTCGCTGTGTTGGCGAGCCGGGCGGTGGCTGCGGAGTATCGGGGGCAGGTCGTCTACGGAGGCCTGCCCGTTCCGGGCGTCACCGTTACGGTGGTCCAGGGAGGCAAGACGTTCACCACGGTTACGGACGATCAAGGTGCGTACTCGTTTCCTGATCTCGGCGATGGCGCGGGCCGGCTGAAGGTGGAGATGCTCTGCTTCTCGCCCATCGAAGAGGCGATTACTGTTGCCGCTGGAGCACCGGCAGCCAAGTGGGAACTGAAGCTGCTTTCCATCGAACAGATCCGGGCGCAGGGTGCCGTGGCGCAGCGTGTGTATGTGGTTCCGGAAGCACCCAAGGCGGAGAAGCCGAAGACGACAGCGCAGGGAACTCTGGAGGTTGCGCCTCCACCTCCTCCGCCGGACGATGCTTCGCAACGCGCGGCAGACGGCCTGCTCATTAACGGGAGTTCGAATAATGCTGCGACTTCGGCTTACTCGCTTGCGCAGGCCTTCGGTAATCGGAGGAACGGAAACAAGGGGCTTTATAACGGCGGTGTTAGTTTCATCCTGGATAACTCGACCTTCGATGCGCGACCGTACTCCCTCAGCGGGTTGGAAACAGACAAGCCTGCCTACAATCTCGTGACGGCTGGATTTACCTTTGGCGGGCCGATCCGGATTCCGCACTTGATCCGCAACGGCCCCAACTTTTTCGTCGCTTACGAGTGGACGCGCAACAACAATTCCACCGCGCAGTCTGCTCTTGTGCCGACCCAGGCGCAGCGGAACGGCGACCTCTCCGCGCAAACCACATCCATCATCAATCCCCTTACCGGGCAGCCCTTTGCGAACAATCAGATCCCCGTAAGTGCACAGGCGCAGGCGTTGCTCAATCTCTATCCCCTGCCGAATGTCGCCGGTAACCCGCGCTATAACTTCCAGGTTCCGATTGTGAACAGCACGCATCTGGACGCCATGCAGACGCGCCTGGATAAGACGATTGGCCGCAGGGACCAAGTCTATGGGCGCTTTGCATTTCAATCGTCGCGCAGTGGGAGCGCCAACTTTCTTGGCTTCAACGACACGACGAATGCTTTCGGCCTGAATACGAGCATCAACTGGTCGCATCGCTTCAATCCGCGCACGGCAATCATTCTCGGCTATCAATTCAGCCGGCTCTCCAGCACCGTGACGCCGTTCTGGAAAAACCGCGCGAATATCTCCGGTCAGGCCGGCATTACGGGGAACAACCAGGATGCGATCAACTGGGGTCCGCCGACCCTCAGCTTCGTCAGTGTCAGCAGCCTGACGGACGCGCAGAGTTCCTTCAATCGCAACCGCACCGATGGCGTGTCGCTTTCGGCGATGTGGAACCGTTCGCCGCACAACGTTACGATAGGCGTGGACTATCGCAGGCAGGGGTACAACGATCTCTTTCAGCAGGACCCGCGCGGCACTTTTTCTTTTACTGGCGCAGCGACGCAGGGAACGGCTACGGGCAGTGGTTCGGACTTCGCTGATTTCCTGATCGGTGTTCCTGATACCAGTTCGATCGCCTTCGGCAACGCGGACAAGTATCTTCGCCAGAATGTCTATGACGCGTACTTCACCGACGACTGGCGGATCAACTCGCAGTTCACGGCGAACATCGGCATGCGCTGGGAGTACGGCTCGCCGATGACGGAGCTGAAAGACCGTCTCGTCAATCTCGACATTGCGCCGAACTTTAGTGCAGTGTCTCAGGTACTCGCGAGCGAGCCCGTGGGTCTGCGTACGGGGCAGCATTATCCGGGTTCGCTGATCCGGCCAGACCGTCGCAGCTTCGAACCGCGCATCGCTGTGTCATGGCGTCCGATTGCGGGTTCGTCGATGGTGGTTCGTGGAGGCTATGGCATCTACAGCGACACCTCCGTCTACCAGGCGACGACGCTTCGGATGGCCCAGCAGGCTCCGCTCTCGAAGAGTCTGAGCGTGTCGAACAGTCCAACCTGCCAGCTCACGCTGGCGGATGGCTTTAACTCCTGTGGCTCTACGACACAGAATACGTTTGCGGTGGATCCTAATTTCCGCGTGGGGTATGCGCAGGTTTGGCAGCTCGCGGTGCAGAGAGACCTTCCCGCCGCTCTGCAAATGACGGCGACGTATCTCGGCATCAAGGGGACACGCGGTGTGCAGCAGTTTCTGCCCAACACCTATCCGATCGGTGGCACAAACCCATGCCCCGCATGCCCGATTGGCTTTACCTATCGCACGTCGAACGGTAACTCGACGCGCGAGTCCGGACAGCTTCAACTTCGACGCAGGCTGCGGAGCGGGTTTACCGCGTCGCTGCAGTATGTGTATTCGAAATCGATCGATAACGATTCGCAGCTTGGCGGGCAGGGAGCTACGCTGACTTCGAACACGAGCACGCAGATCACGCAGGGTGTAACCGCGCAGAACTGGCGCGACCTTAGTGCAGAGCGTGGTCTCTCTACCTTCGACCAGCGGCATCTTCTTACACTTTCCGCACAGTACACCTCGGGCATGGGCAGTGGAGGAGGCACGCTGATGAGCGGATGGCGCGGCACTCTGTTGAAGGAGTGGACGATGCTGACGTCCATCACCGCGGGCACAGGCTTGCCTGAGACGCCGATCATTCCCTCGGCCGTTCCCGACACGGGCGTCACCGGAAGCATTCGCGCAAACTATACTGGCGCTTCCATTCACGCGGCGCCCGCAGGCCTCTTCCTTAATCCGGCAGCGTTCACGGCTCCTGTTGCTGGGCAGTGGGGCAATGCAAGCCGAGGGTCGATTACAGGGCCCCATCAGTTCACATTGAACGCATCTGCTGCGCGCACCTTTCGGATGACGAACCGCTTCAATCTAGATCTGCATATTGATGCGACGAACCTGTTGAATCACGTGAACTTCACGAGTTGGAACACCACCGTGACCAGCACGCAGTACGGTCTGCCCGTAGCCGCGAATGCGATGCGCAGCCTGCAGACCACTTTGCGGTTGAGGTTTTGAGTATGCCCATGCGACGCCTCATACCGGTTCTCTCTCTGGCGCTTGCATTTGCGCCAGCGCTCACTGCGCAGGTGGTCGGGCAGAATCAGCCGACGGGAAGCAATGGGACGTACACGATGACGGTACGGTCGCAGCTCGTCATCGAAGCTGTGACCGTCAAAGACAAAAAAGGCAATCCCATTCCTGGCCTGACGACGAAGGACTTTACGCTCACGGAAGACGGCGTTCCACAGACGATCCGTTTCGTCGAGCATCAGACTCTTCCATCTGCTGCCGATGCGAAACCCATTGCTCCGCCTTCGCAGGAGAACGTCAAGATTTATAACAAGCTCGCGCTGAGTCAGATTTCTACGGACAAGACGGGGAATGTCCGTTACAAAGATCGACGTCTGCTGGCGCTGTACTTCGATATGTCCGCGATGCCGCCGCCGGACCAGTTGCGCTCTCTTGCTGCGGCCGAGAAGTTTGTAAGAACGCAGATGACGGATGTCGATCTGGTCGCCATCCTTCGTTACACCGGCGGCGCTGTGAATGTGTTGCAGGACTTTACTGCGGATCGCCCACGCATTTTGAGTATCCTGCAGACGATGATCGTCGGCGAGGGGCAGGGCATGGATGAATCCACCAGCGCTGATTCGGACGCTGCGGATACCGGCGCGGCCTTCGGGCAGGACGACAGCGAGTTCAACATCTTCAACACCGACCGCCAGCTTTCTGCTTTGCAGACGGCGGTAAAGACGCTTGGTCAGTTGAGCGAAAAGAAGTCGCTCCTCTACTTTGCCAGCGGTCTGCGCCTGAACGGGACAAACAATCAGGCGCAGTTGCACGCGACGATTGACGCGTCGATTCGTGCGGGTGTTTCCATCTGGCCGATCGACGCGCGCGGTCTCGTGGCGGAAGCACCCCTCGGCGATGCGACGCAGGGCTCGCCCGGTGGTGCGAGCATGTATAACGGCGTGGCAGCTTCGGCGGCTACCACACGGTTTCAGCAGTCACAGG
The DNA here is from genome assembly GCF_000179915.2 of Terriglobus saanensis SP1PR4. Taxonomy (NCBI): domain Bacteria; kingdom Pseudomonadati; phylum Acidobacteriota; class Terriglobia; order Terriglobales; family Acidobacteriaceae; genus Terriglobus; species Terriglobus saanensis. The sequence goes on from NC_014963.1 coordinate 583,184, forward strand.
ACACTCTCTATGCGCTGGCAGGCGACACCGGAGGCAAAGCGCTCTTTGATAACAACGATTTGTCGATGGGCATCGTGAAGGCGCAGCAGAGTGTCAGCAGTTACTACATCCTTGGTTACTACACGACCAACCCCAATCTCGATGGTCGTTTCCGCCGTATCAAGATCACAATGAACCCGGAGATCGCGGCCGATCTTGAATATCGTCAGGGCTACTTTGCAGGCAAGGAGTTTGCCAAGTTCAACGCAGTCGATAAGGAGCGACAGCTTGAAGATGCTCTCATGCTTGGCGATCCGATTACAGAGCTCACCATTGCGATGGAGATCAATTACTTCCAGCTCAATCGAGCCGAGTATTTTGTTCCTCTGGTGGTGAAGATTCCGGGACGTGAGCTCTCGCTCGCCAAGCAGCACGGTGCGGAGCACACGCTTATCGACTTTGTCGGAGAGATCAAGGACAACTACGGCGACACGACCGTCACCAATCTGCGCGACAACGTGAACATCAAGCTTACGGACGCGACGGCTGCCGAGCTCGCAAAGCGTCCGATTGAATACGATGCGGGCTTTACCGTACTTCCGGGAAAATACACGATCAAGTTCCTCGCGCGCGACGATGAGACGGGGCGCATCGGAACGTATCAGACGACGTTTGTGATTCCGAATCTCAACAAGGAAGAGAAGCATGTTCCGACGAGCTCTGTTGTCTTAAGCAGTCAGCGTGTGGATCCCAAAGATGCGCTCTATAACGCAGCGAAAGGAAAAGACCTCGCAAAAGAGTCTGCGGTAAATCCGCTGGTGCAGAACGGACAGAAGCTGATTCCCAGCGTGACCAGGGTCTTCAGCAGAGGCCGCGATCTGTACGTCTATCTGCAGGCGTACGAGCAGGCATCGGAGAGTGCTGCGCCACTTGTCTCTTTCGTGACGTTGCTTCAGGGAAAGACCAAGGTCTTTGAGTCCCGGCCCATCGAAGCTCCTCGTGCGGTCGACGCCCACCTGCAAAAAATCCCGCTCAACTTCACGCTTGACCTCAAAACGCTTCCGCCGGGAGAGTACACCTGCCAGGTGACCGTTTTAGATACGGCGAGTCAGAAGGCATCATTCTGGCAAGCTCCCATTCTGCTTGTGCCGTGAGGATGCTGAGCGAAAAGATGAATATACGCAAAATTTCTACGGCGTAGGTTCTGCAGCGATGATTTTTCATGCAAAAAGATTCAAGAACATACGACGCGAAAAAGTGCCTTCCATATCGCTTCCACCCCATCGAGGGGTGGAGACGATCTTTGTGACGCGGTAGACTCCGGAGCAGCGGCAGAACTCTTTCAGCGAAGTCATGCTGGCAGCAAGGTTCTTCCGCCCGAGGAGAAAGCATGCCGGTTGAGAAGCAAGCGGGGGAAGCACAGACTTCCATTCGTGCCGCGTTCCTGAATCACCTGACCCACACGATTGGGCGTACGTTGGAGAACTCCACCCCGTTGGAGCAGTATCGCGCCCTAGCGCACACGGTGCGTGATCTTGTGATGGAACACTGGATTACGACGGTCAATAGCTATAGGGATCGCGATCTGCGCATCGTCTCTTATCTTTCGGCGGAGTTCCTGCTTGGACCACATCTTCCAAACAATCTGCAGAACCTCGGTCTCACGCAGGACTGTACCGCGGCGCTGAGTACGCTTGGTTTGAACTTCTCCGAGATCGCTGTACAGGAGCCGGAGCCGGGCCTGGGCAATGGCGGTCTTGGGCGTTTGGCTGCATGTTTTATGGATTCTTTGGCGACGTTGCAGGTGCCTGCGATCGGCTACGGCATTCGCTATGAGTTCGGTATGTTCCGCCAGGAGATTCGCGACGGTTGGCAGGTTGAACGCACGGACAAGTGGCTGCAGTTCGGTAATCCCTGGGAGATCCCTGCTTCGGATGCGTGCTTCTCTGTCGGCTACGGAGGCACGGTGGAGATGGTGACAGACGAGTCAGGGCGCCTGCGCCCTCTCTGGAAACCGGGTCAATGCGTAAGGGGAGTTCCCTACGACACGCCTATTTCCGGATACCAGACGAATACTGTGAACCGTCTGCGTCTCTGGAAAGCGGAAGCGATTGAGTCCTTCGATTTTCAGGCCTTCGACACCGGCGACTACATGGGCGCAGTGCGCGAAAAGCTTGTGTCGGAGACGATCACGAAGGTGCTTTATCCGAGCGACGATACGCCGGAGGGCAAACGTCTGCGTCTTCAGCAGCAGTACTTCTTCGTGGCCTGCTCGCTGCAGGACATGATCCGTATCCATGGCGTTCGCCAACGACCTCTTAACGAGTTTCATCTTAAGTGGTCGGTGCAGTTGAACGATACGCATCCGTCCATCGGCATTGCAGAGCTGATGCGTTTATTGATGGATGTGCACGACTTTGGATGGGATGAGGCGTGGGAGGTCACGCACAAAACCTTCGGTTATACGAACCACACTCTGTTGCCGGAGGCGTTGGAGCGTTGGTCGCTGCCGCTGTTTGCGGAGTTGCTGCCTCGTCATCTGCAGATCATCTTTGAGATCAATCGACGCTTCCTCGACGATATGCGGCAGCGGTTTCTCAACGACGACGAAAAGATGCGACGCATGTCGCTGATCGGTGAAGAGGGAGAGCGGTCTGTCCGCATGGCGAATCTTGCCGTCGTCGGCAGCAAGGCGGTGAATGGCGTGGCCGAGTTGCATACAGAACTTCTTGAAGAAGAGACGCTGCATGACTTCTACGAAGCGTTCCCGAAGCGCTTCAGCAACAAGACGAATGGCGTTACGCCACGGCGCTGGCTCATGCTCTGCAATCCCGCTCTTGCAGGTCTGATCAACGAGTCCATCGGCACCAAGTGGCACACGGAGCTGGATGAACTGCGCGGCCTGGAGAAGTTTGCAGGCGATCAAGGCTTCCTTGATCGCTGGGAGAAGACGCAGCATGCAACGAAGGCGGAACTCGCCAAGTACATCCAAAGCACAACGGGCATTGCGGTCGATCCTGCGTCGATGTTCGACGCGCAGGTCAAACGTATTCATGAGTACAAGCGGCAGCATCTGAATGCGCTGCACATCCTCAGCCTGTACTGCCAGATCAAGGCGCAGTCGGGTCTCACCATGACGCCGCGCACGTTTATCTTCGGCGGAAAGGCCGCGCCTTCGTACAAGATGGCGAAGCTCATCATCAAGCTGATTCATAGCGTGGCGGATGTGGTGAACAACGACCCGGATGTGCGTGGCCAGTTGAAGGTTGTGTTTCTGGCGGACTACAGCGTCTCGCTCGGTCAACGCGTGTATCCCGCAGCGGACCTTGCGGAGCAGATTTCGACGGCGGGCAAAGAGGCCTCCGGTACGGGGTGCATGAAGTTCCAGATGAACGGAGCGGTGACGATTGGCACACTGGATGGTGCAAACATCGAGATCCGCAAAGAAGCAGGCGAGGAGAACTTCTTCCTCTTCGGTCTCACAGCGCCACAGATCGGCGATCTTCAGCGTGGCGGCTATCGACCGCGTGACTTCTACGAACGCAATCCCTTGCTGCGCGAAGTGATCGACGGTTTACAGAATGGGCGTTTTAGCAACGGCGATCGTGCGCTCTTTGCTCCGCTCGTGTCTGATCTTTTGGATCGCGACAGCTACATGCTGCTCGCGGACTTCGATTCTTACTCCACGGTTCAGGAAGAGGTTGGACGTGCTTATGGAGATTCGCCTCGCTGGGGCCGCATGTCCGTGTTGAATACCGCACGTTCGGGCAAGTTCTCTTCCGACCGCACCATCCGGGAGTACTGTAGAGATATCTGGGACGTTCCTGTGATGTCCCGCACTTAGAACCCGAACCCACTGAGATCTCTAAAGGAGACACCCCAGATGACGCCCCTTGTAGACAACGGCACGACTTTGAATCCTGAAGAGCTGCGCAAAATGAACGCCTACTGGCGAGCTTGCAACTACCTCGCCGCAGGCATGATCTATCTTCGTGCGAACCCTTTACTTAGGGAACCTCTCAAGCCGGAACATATCAAGAACCGCTTGCTTGGACATTGGGGCTCCGATCCGGGGCAGTCGTTCACATGGGTCCATCTGAATCGGCTCATCAAGAAGTATGACCTCAACGTGATTTACGTTTCCGGTCCAGGACACGGCGCGCCCGCGACGCTGGCCAACAGCTATCTGGAAGGCCACTACTCGGAGATTTATCCCGACCGCAGTCAGGACGAAGCCGGGATGCTGCAGTTCTTCCGGCAGTTCTCTTTTCCCGGAGGCATCGGCAGCCACTGCACGCCAGAGACTCCAGGCTCGATTCACGAGGGCGGAGAGCTGGGGTACAGCCTTTCCCACGGCTTCGGCGCAGCCTTCGACAACCCTGACCTGATTGTGACCGTAGTGGTGGGCGATGGCGAAGCGGAAACCGGACCGCTCGCAATCTCGTGGCATTCGAACAAGTTTCTCAATCCGATTCGCGATGGAGCGGTGCTGCCGATTCTTCATCTCAATGGCTACAAGATCGCAAATCCTACGATCCTCGCGCGCATCTCTCACGAAGAGCTGGAATCGCTCTTCCGTGGCTACGGCTACACGCCGTACTTCGTCGAAGGCGACGATCCCGAGACGATGCACCAGAAGATGGCTACGACTTTGGAGCACTGCGTTCTCGAAATCCGTGCGATCCAGGAGAAGGCGCGCAGCACCGGCAATCCAGAGCGCCCGCGCTGGCCGATGATTGTGCTTCGCTCTCCCAAGGGTTGGACCGGTCCCAAAGAAGTCGGTGGACACAAGGTAGAGAACTTCTGGCGCGCACATCAGGTGCCCGTGCTCGATCCCGTGACGAACAAGACCAGCCTGCACATCGTGGAAGACTGGATGCGCAGCTATAAGCCGGAGGAGCTCTTCGATGAGACCGGTAAGCTGATTCCGGAGTTACTCGCGATGGCGCCGGTCGGACCGCGCCGCATCACGGCGAATCCTCACGCGAACGGAGGCCTGCTGCGCAAGTCGCTCGACCTTCCGCGCTTCGAGGACTATGGCGTGAAGATCTCAGCGCACGCCAAGGCGATGGAGTCGCCGACCGCTGTGCTCGCTATCTTTCTGCGCGACGTGATGAAGAAAAACATGACGAGCTTCCGCGTCTTCGGTCCAGATGAGACGGCGTCGAATAAGCTTGACGGGATCTATGCCGCTTCCAAAAAGACCTGGCTTGCGGATTACTTTCCCGAAGATGCGGATGGGACCGAGATCGCTCCCGACGGACGCGTGATGGAGATGCTCAGCGAGCACACGCTCGAGGGCTGGTTCGAGGGCTATGTTCTTACCGGACGCCACGGCCTGCTTTCGACCTACGAAGCTTTCGTGCATGTGATCGATTCGATGTTCAATCAGCATGCAAAGTGGTTGGAGAAAGCGAAGAACGAACTGAGCTGGCGCGCCCCCGTGCCATCGATCAACATTCTGATTACTTCGCTCGTATGGCGTCAGGATCACAACGGTTTCACGCATCAGGATCCCGGCTTTCTCGACGTCGTAACAAATAAGAGCCCGGACGTAGTACGCATCTATCTCCCGCCCGATGCCAACTGCCTGCTCAGCGTGGCGGATCACTGCCTGCGTTCGCGCGATTACATCAACGTAATCGTCGCGGACAAACAACCGCATCTTGTCTTCCTGGACATGGATGCAGCCGTGAACCATTGCACCAAGGGAATCGGCATCTGGGACTGGGCCAGCACAGATGATTGTGTGGAACCTGACGTCGTGATGGCGTGTGCAGGCGATATCGCCACCATGGAAGCGCTGGCAGCGGTCGCGATCCTCAAGGAGAAGTTCCCGGCTCTGAAGATTCGCTTCGTCAATGTCGTCGATCTCTTCCGCCTAATGCCGGAAGAAGAACATCCGCACGGTCTCTCGCAGAGAGACTTCGATTCGCTCTTTACGAAGGACAAGCCGGTCATCTTCAACTTCCATAGCTACGCTTCTCTCATCCATAAGCTCGCGTACCGGCGTACGAACCACGCGAACTTCCACGTGCGCGGATACAAGGAAAAGGGAAACATCAACACGCCCTTCGAACTTGCCATCATCAACCAGGTGGATCGCTTCGATCTCTGCATCGACGTGATCGATCGCGTTCCAGGTCTGCAGGCAACGGGCGCACACGTAAAGGACTGGCTGAAGAACGAGATCATCGACAGCCTCAACTACGCCCACGCCGAGGGTATCGACAAACCGGAGATCCGCGACTGGACATGGCCGGAGTAGGCATGTCGACTTCGGGGAACGCACAGACGGTTCTCGTCCTCAATAGCGGATCTTCATCCCTCAAGTTCGGCGTCTTTCGCCGTGGCGATGAGGATGAAGATCTGCTCCTTGAGGGCAGCGCGGAAGGCATCGGACGAGAGAACGGAAGTCTGAAGATCCTTTCTGCGGATGGGAAAGTGCTGCTCTCACAAGAGCATCTGATGGAGTCACAGCAGGAGGCGTTGCAGAAGCTAGCCTCTGCACTTGCTGAGCACTTGAACGAGACGCTGTCGGCCGTCGGACATCGCGTCGTACATGGCGGTCCACATCTTCGCGAACATCAGCTGCTGACACCCGAGGTTCTGCAACAACTCGAAGCGGCGGTACACTTTGCGCCGTTGCATATTCCGCAGGCGGTCGCGCTCATCAAACAGGCGCAGGCAATCTTTCCGAAATGCCCTCACTTTGCCTGCTTCGACAATGCCTTTCATCGCACCATGCCAGAGGTTGCGGCGCATCTGCCTTTACCCACGCGCTACTTTGAGCAAGGCGTGATTCACTATGGCTTCCATGGCATCTCGTATGAATCGATTGTCCATCGCCTCGGAGACGCGCTTCCTGAGCGCGCCATCTTCGCCCATCTGGGAAGCGGTTCCAGCGTAGCCGCAGTGCATGGGGGGAAGTCGATCGATACTTCCATGGGACTGACACCGACGGGCGGCGTGATCATGGGAACACGTACGGGTGATCTGGATCCTGGCGTTCTGCTTTACCTGATGCGGATCGAGTCGATGGACGCGGACGCTCTGGAGAAGATGCTCAATCACGAGTGCGGGCTTGCAGCCCTGTCCAATGGCGAAAGCGATATGCAGACACTCCTGAAGCGTGCAGAGAGTAGCGACGCATCGGCGGAACTCGCCATCTCCGCATTCTCCACATCGGTGCGCAAGTTCATCGGCGCCTATGTCGCTCTCATGGGTGGTGTGGACCTGCTTGTCTTTACAGGAGGCATTGGCCAGCACAGCGATGCGATCCGCAAACGGATCTGCGATGGCCTTCAGTTTATCGGTCTGGACGTGACGAGCGGCAAGATCAAAGTGATGCCGACGGAAGAAGAGAGACAGATTGCGCGGCATTGCCGCCTGCTTCTGGCTTCGCAGTAGATCAGATGCCTCTCGATTCGAGCCGCAGGAATATGCCGTGGGGTCAAACTGCGTATCGATTGCTCCTGTCGTCCTTAGCCGACAGCCCCGCAGATCCGCAAAATAAAGCTGTTTTATCTCGATCTCTTCATCGTTTAATGCCGTTGGCAATTCTCTTGCCGCTTCATCGCCCTGAAATCTTCAGTGGAGAATCCAATGGCAACCTCACCTCGGCTTCGGCACATGCGTGCGGCAGAGCACGCACTCCCGTATCGTGTCATCTTTGAAGAACTATTTGCCATCGGCAAAGACGATCCGAAGCTCCAGGACCAGAGGATCGTGAACCTGGCTAAGGAGGCCTTTGCTCCTTCGGACAAGACGTCAGGCCACAACGGAGCGGCTCAGGCAGTGAAGAGTACATGCCCGCAGCCCGAACTGACGGCGGCGGAGGCAGAACGGCTCCTCTTCGATCGCATTGCCGAGGTGGAACACAAGTATGAGGAATTGGCGGACAGCAAGCGCAAGCGCGAATATAAGACGTCGGCAGAAGCGGAGCTGAGCAAACTGGAGACTCCGCTGCTGGACCTCCTGCATCGCATTCCTCGCTCTTCGCTCTGTCTCTCTGGAGGAGGCATTCGAAGCGCTGCTTATTCTCTTGGCGTTCTGCAGGCGCTCGCACGGTTTCGCAGTGGCGGCTCCGGGCCGAGTTACAAGGATCCAGAGAAGGCCTCTGTACTGGAGCAGTTTGATTACTTATCTACCGTTTCGGGAGGCGGCTATATCGGGAGCTGGCTCACGGCATGGACGCAGAGGGTATATCAGGCTGCTGTTGACGCTAAGAAGCCGATCTCTCCCGCGGAGGCGTTTCATGCGGTCACTCGGGGCGTCGCTGGTGACGTGGAACATACGTCGGGAGATCCCGCGCGAAGGCCCATCCGGCATCTGCGCGAGTACACAAGCTTCCTCGCGCCCAAGCTGGGGTTGACGCTCGACACCTGGACGCTTGCCGCACTCGTTCTGCGCAATCTGCTGGTGAATTGGGTCATGATCGTACCGGTCATTCTTGCGCTGGTGGCCGGGCTGCAAACGGTGCACTACGGCGTCTTCGATCTCGCAGATTTCATGTTTCGGCACCAGAGTGTGTGGTGGTGGGTCGCGGCGGGTTTGCTTTACACACTTGCAGGTACGACTGCCGGTCGGCGCATGCCTTCCTGTCCGCCTGCGGACCGCACGCCGAAGTCCGATGGCGTCATGCCCGTTCTCCTCCTCTTCATCTTTCCCCTGGTCTTCGCGAGCCTCTTTGTCTGCATGTTCTGGTCGAATCTCGGGACCGGATGGATTGCCGCGAGAGAGGTCCTGCTACAACGACTGACGCTTGCTTCGTTCATCACGCTTGCCAGTGTTCCCATAACGCGCCTCATCCGCGGTCGAAAGGTGATTGAGCAAGAACATACCGTCGCCGGTTATCTCTTTGCTGGACTGGGCGCTGCGCTCCTTACCAGCGTGCTGCTTGCATGCACTGTGTATACGGTTGGGCTGGTCTTCGATGCGCCCCTTATTCAGGGCACGCCAGTCGATCTCCACGGATCGCTCGCGTACACGCACTTCAGTTCGCTATGGCACGAGCTGAGGCTGCCACCCGTACCGCCCCAGTCGGTTGGCATCGAGAAGATCCTTCATCGCGACAGCTTTGCGGCCCACGCTTTTGCGGTACTCGGTTTCCCCATGGTCTGGTTGTTCCTCATTGCGGCCTCGGCGTTGTTCTCTGGCTTACTGGGGATCTTCGAAGAAGATGTGGATCGTGAGTGGTGGGCGCGCGCTGGCGGTCTCATGATGGGAGTACTGATGGCCTGGATCGTGGGGGAGGGCATGGTGATCCTCGCGCCTCATCTGACGACCACGGTCTCGAAGGGCGTTGGCACGGCGGTGGCAGCGCTTACTGCAGGCCTCTTCGGAGCTCTCGGGGGCGCGAGTACCGCTGGCGGACTTGGAGCGGCTGCAGCCAAGAGTGCGAACATCAGCAAGCTTGGCCGTGTTTTGAAAAAGTACGGTCTGCTCGTGCCGGTTCTTTGTGGATTGGCTTTGCTGATCTTCGGTGCCTTGATCGCGGACTTTGAACAGTGGGTGGCCAATCGTTTCCCGGGCCATGCGATCTCCTCGGTGCATCTCGTCATCTTCCTGGTTGCTGCCGCCCTCAGTTTTCTCGCGAACTGGGCGATCAACATCAACATCTTTTCGTTGCACGGGATGTACCGCATGCGGCTCATGCGTGCATTCCTCGGAGCTTCGAACACGCAGCGCGTTCCGAACCCCTTCACCGGCTTCGATGACCGGGATACTGTCTACGAAAACAAGATTGTTACCGGTCCAGGTATGCCGCTGCACCTCATCAATACAACGGTCAACCTGTTGGGCACGAACAACCTCGCATGGCGGCAACGCAAGGCAGAAGGCTTCACGATCAGTCCGCTGCACTGCGGTGGCTGGCGTCTGGGATATGCCAAGACGGAGATCTACGGCCGCAAGGGCGGCCTGTCGCTGAGTACAGCCATGGCGATCAGCGGAGCCGCGTTCAATCCGAACATGGGATACCACTCGTCTCCGCTCGTAACCCTGGTGATGACGTTGTTCAATGTGCGTCTTGGGTGGTGGCTGCCCAATCCCCGGTACCAGATGGGTAAGCTCCAAGCCAGGTTCAGCGGCTGTCCGGAACCCCACCTCCATGGAGATACTGGACATGCAACGAATCTAAGATTGGACTACCCGCCGCTGCCGAACAAGTTTCTCGAAAAGAAGGCGCCTCGTCTGGCTCTTGGTCCGCTTCTGCGAGAATCGCTCGGTGGTACGGATGACGAAGCGCCCTTCATTGAGCTCACAGATGGCGGACACTTTGAAAATCTCGGTTTGTACGAGATGGTGTTGCGGAGGACCCGCTGGATTGTGGTGGTGGACGCCTCCGCCGATCCTAAGTGCCAGCTCGAAGATCTGGGCAATGCCATCCGCAAGGTGGAGATCGATCTCGGTGTGCCGATTGTCTTCGACCGCCAGGGTCTGCGCATGAAAGAGGGCCCTGCCAAAGACAATCTCTACTGCGCCCTCGCGGATATCCGTTATGATGTGGTCGATCCCGTGGACAGGCCAATGCGTGGGCAACTGCTCTACATCAAGGCCGGTCTCAACGGGAACGAGCCCCCAGATATCACGCAATACGCGCGCACGCATCATGACTTCCCACATGAGGCGACCGCGAACCAGTTTTTCAATGAGTCTCAGTTCGAGAGCTATCGCCATCTGGGCCATCATGCTCTGCACACGATTCTCACCAAAGGAGATGGTGCGGGCTACACGGTACCGAACGCCGCAGATGGCACGGTCCTGACGCTCATCCAGGCGCTGTTTGCTGCGGCCGAAACTTACACAGGGAAGATTCCCGCGCGGAAGAAGCAGCAACCTCAAAACAATCCTCCGGCGAATCAAGGGCGCTGGAGGAAGGAAAACGGCACAGACACGCAGTATGCAGAGGGAGAATCTTAGTAAAGGTTTCTGAAGCGAGACTAGTGTTTCGAGAAAAGAGAGATCTTAGGGTTCCACGTAATCTGCAAGCGGCCACTGGTGTTGTGTTGCGCGCCTGGCATATAAGACGGAATCAGGAAGCGCTCATACTGTGTAAAAACCTGCGTGGACCATTGCGGAGTGAACGCATAGGAAGCGGTCATGAAGCCATCGGAGATGGTGCTGCCACCGGGCAGATACAGCAGGCCGCCCTTGGTCTGCCGATAGCCAATCTCGACACGAGTCTTCGCGGAAAACCAGTAGCCAGAACGGGCTTCCAGCGAGCGAGCGTCACGTCCCACAGCATTCCCCAGAAGAAAGCCCTTATTGGTGTTTCCATCCCGGTATTGGTTATTGATAAAGAATCTTCGTCCGGTCTCATCCTGACTCATCTCTTCTGAGCTTGCAGCCTCAACACGGAGATCCATATGGGGTAGCAACGGTAGTCTTGCGAAATAAATTCCTGGATGCCAGACGACGCGGCGAGGAGCGTTGAGCGGACTCAACTCATCGTCAGCATAGGCATCCGTATAGATGGTGACATAGTTGCGCAGGCCGGGAACGTGGAGGCGAAAGTCGAAGGCGCTCTTACGATCTCCTGGATCTTCTCGATCTCCATAGCCAAAGTCGGTTCCAGTGGATGTGCCGCTGAAGAGATTGTGCTTCAGATTCCCCAGTGTCATAGGATGGCCTTCCCCAAAGAGAATGGACCAGCGGGTGAAACTCATCTCCAGAAGACGGCCGAAGTTGAAGTCGACTTTCAATCCATTGAAATAAGGTCTTGCCGGATAGTGGTGTCCCGAGAGCTTACCGAAGACGGCGTCGATGCGATAGCTGCCCAATGAAGGGACAAAGGGAAATGGGTGGGGTCTTGTCGCAACAAGACGCAGGTTATAGGTGGGCTCCGCATTACTCGAAAATGACAGAGGGCCCATCGTGGTCGGGCCCCAGAAGAGTTCCTGTTTGCCGAAGGAGAGAGAGTATCCATCGAACGCGACGCCAGCATAGAGTTCAAGGGGGCGCTGCCGCACATAAGAGGGACTGGCAGTTGTGATGGGGTAGGGAGGCGCGCTCTCCTTGGTGCCGAAGTCGTCGAGACTGAAATACAGTGCAGAGAGCGCCGCGGTGGTCGCCGGGATGGTAGGGGTTTGTTGCAGCTCCTGGCGGTCATAGAAAAAGAAGCGGCCATGTACGGCACGGAACGAGTATCCGGCGATCGTACTTGTGCCACGGCCCAGAGGGCGACCGAAGTCGTTGGTCCATGTCTGCCCGATGTGAAAACCATCGGACAACGCCGGACCCGCGATTGTGCCGACACGCATGTAGCCGGACTCCAACACGGCCTGCGAGGATTCGTTCGGCTCGGAAAGCTCCTGATCCAGCTGTGGGATAAGCCGTTCGGCCTCGTTCATGATGCCGTCATTGACGGCGTAATAGCTGCCACGAATGCCAGAGAGGATATCCTTGGCCTGCTGCACCTGCCGGCGGCACTCCTGTCGTGTCCAGGGACGGATCGCCACACTTTGAAATGGGACAAGGCCCATCGAGCTAAGGCGTTCCAGCGCGGGATAGATCCAGCTGTCCATCGGAACATTTGTGGAACCTATCTTGTCGCTGCCATTGTTGTAGCTATTCTCCCAGGAAGAAGAACTCGCGACGGCCTGAGGGGCGCTCTGCTGAGATCCGAGAAGCGGTTTCATGGCCGACGACGAGCGGACCAGATAAGTATTGCCTGAATTCTTGGTAGAAGAAGTGAGAGTTTGAGAGGGTGAGGGAAGATAGAAAGTTCCGTCGCTAAGTGCTCCCTTGGGAGCGGAAGGCTCTTGCGTGAGACCGATTCCCGAAGCGGCCACAAGGGTGGCCGCTGTCATCGAACAGAGAAGCTTGCTGCAACGATTCATGATGCCTCGGAGGGTGAGCGCAAGGTGTGTATTGACTCACCCTCGATAGTCGGCGCTGATCAACGTGATCGCCGCGCTCGACGTGAACTACTGCTTGATAACACTCAGTGCTGCGGCTCCGAGTGCGAACGACGAGAACAACTGAGAATAGTCGACGAACTGTCTTATAAATGCAGGCTTAATGGGCTTCTCAGGAATAACGATGGAGTCGCCAGGATTGATCTGTGCTGCGTCGAAGCTATTCTTCCAGACACCCTTGGCGCGCTGGCGGCTGTAGACCGAACCATCCGCGCGAATGATAAAGGCATGGCTCCGGTCAGCGATGGGATTCTCTTTACCCGCGAGCAGAACATAGTCCTCAACTCTGCGCCGTGAATCGAAGAGAAAGACGTTCTGTCCGTAGACAGCGCCAATCACATTGACCGTGAGAGGACGTGAAGGTACGCGGAAGACGTCGCCATCTTCGAGTGGAATGCGGGGAATGCTTGCGCCTCCGGTACTCTCGGGGCGGAACTCCAGCACAATACGTCCGGTTGCGCGGAGTTTGCGCAGTTGAGCGATGATGTCTCTCTGTTCCACGAGAGCGTTGGGATCGACCACAGCGTTGTTCGACGAGGCTGCTCGGATGGCAGCGGATCGCTGCATGCTGATCGAAACAGATGTTACGTACTCATCCAGACGCTGCTGCTGGGCGATCCGGGCGGACTCGCGGGTGAAGCTTGCACCGTAGAGGTAGGCCTTGGTCGAGAGTCCACCAGCGCGTTGCACCAGATCGGCCAGAGTTTCGTCCGGGCTGACGCTGTAGACACCCGATCCCTTGAACTCGCCCTCCAGGCGAACAAACTTGGTTTGTTCATCTTGAGGCACGTGAACATCCGCCTGCGACAGGATTGTCACAATATCTCCCGGCTGAAGCTCAAGATTCTGGGAAGGGTCGTGATTTTGCAGGAGCTTTTCCGGGTTGAAAGGGACGAGCGAGTTCTTCAACGTAATCGGATCGAGGCGCTCGATTACGGCGTAGGACCAGTCGATCTCCGGGGCCGGAATCTTGATGGTGTTCCGTTGGCCGATGTTTGCAATATTGTGGCTGGTGGCTGCCTGCTGCTCTTCGGCAAGCGAACCGCTGCTGAGCGAAGTCTCAGGAGGCCGCATCAGGCCCTCGCGGTCTCCCTGTTCCTGAGAGTCCTGGCTATTTTGGTTTCGCTGATTTGAGTTCGATACCTGATTATTTCCGTTGGAGCTGCTGCCGTTGTAATTCTGGTCGACGCTGGAATCCTGAGACGAATCGAGCGTATCGGGATCGGGTCCAAGAGAGGAGATTCCTGCCCGATTGGAGATAATGCCAGTCGTGGAATCGTTCGTGGTGTTATTGGTTTGCCCATTTTGGGTCTGGCCGTTCTGCGTCTGACCGTTTTGTGTCCTAGAGGTCTGTTGTCTTGGTCGCATGGGACGCAGAGGCTCAAAAAGAGGGACCGGTACGCCCAGGCGATTGCGCTGTTCCCAGTAATTGCGTGTCAGCAGGGACATGCGGTCGGGGATAATATCGCTCAGGTGCATGCCCGCGTGCCAAGGAAAGCGACCCGGATTCGCGAGATTTCCACGAATGGTCACGGACTGTTGATAGGCGGCGCTGATGTGGTTGGCGAAGAGAACGTCGCCATCGTGCAGGACCGTTGCCTTACCCGCTTCGTCCAGGTTGACCGTCATGGCGGCGCGTGAGCGGTTCTCTTCGATGCGTTCCAGGGAAATTTGCGTCGTGGAGCCCGTGGGAGTAAAGCCACCAGCGAGTTCCAGCAAACCCCCTACGGTGGTGTCGCCGCGTAGTTCATATACCGCCGGATGGCGGACGCTGCCTGCTAACGCCGCTTGAGGACCCGCCGCCGGGATAAAGATGGTGTCGTTGGCTTGTAAACGAATGTCCTGCGACTTGTCGCCGCGTAGGATCAGGTCGTAGAGATCAAGCTCGGAGACGACCTTACCTTCTCGTCGTACCTGGATACGTCGCAGGGAGCCTTGGACATTTGGGCCGCCTGAGACGAAGAGCACGTTCAGTACTGTGCTGAGCGCGCTGACTGTATAGGCACCCGGACGTCGTGCCTCGCCCACAACATAAATTTGGATGGAACGAAGATGCCCCAAATTGACGGAGAGATTGAAGTTTCTGAAGGTATGGCGGATGTCCGCGCTGATATGTTCCTGGAGCTGGTCTACACGAAGACCCGCAACATGAATGGCGCCGACCTGGGGCACGTAGATCGATCCTGTGCTGTCGACCGTAA
This sequence comes from Terriglobus saanensis SP1PR4, assembly GCF_000179915.2. NCBI lineage: Bacteria > Pseudomonadati > Acidobacteriota > Terriglobia > Terriglobales > Acidobacteriaceae > Terriglobus > Terriglobus saanensis. Next base: position 598,284 of record NC_014963.1, read on the forward strand.
GCTGCCCATTGAAGGATTCAGGTCCCCAAAGACGCAGAAGAACTTCGTCGCCGGGACCAAGAAGGTAATCAGCGAGTGCGGGGATCTGGTCCGCCGGTGCAAACGTGGAGGGTGCTCTCTGAAAGAGATCCCGTCCAAATACTGGAAGTGTTTCGCCGGTAGCGGCTTTGGCTAGCCTCTGCATGTCCACAAGCGGATCGGGGGGGAAAAAGACGTTCGTCCGATTTGTATCTGTCTGCCGACGATTATTCGTAGAAGCCGAATCCACATAGAGCTGTGTACCCTGATCGGCCTTCTGTTCTCTCGTCGAGTTCGACCCGTTTACGTCACCGGCGCCTTGGGTAGGATAGGCGGTACTCCCATTTTGGCCGGAGCCGGAATTGGAGCTATCGCGGCAGTCGGACGAGGTTGGGTCGCAGCTCGATGTGCTTTGCGCAGAGATCAGGGGACTTACTCCAAGCAGGAAAAATGGGGTAAGAAGAGCGAGTCGTCGGACGAAATCGCAAAGCGGTACTTTGGCTTGCGTTGTCCGCGAAGGTGCCAGCATGATGTCTCCCAACTTCTGAGAAGATTCCCATAGTTCGAACCTCGCGTTTTCCCGAGTCAAAATAGGTAACCTTCCATCGTCGTTTTTCATAGATTGATAGAGGTCCGTAGGTGAGCGAGCGAGGGAAATCGCCCAGTGAATAGAACCCCTGCTGATGATAATAGAGCAGCTGTCAGTACACCACTGGATAAGAGAGCAGGAGCAAAAGGAAACTGCTTCATGCCCAGGGAAAGAAGGCACTCCTCAAGCTATTGCCAGAAGGCATGGGGATCAGGTCTAATCGCCTGCGTCTAGACATCTGTGCGCGAGACAGGAAAGCTGCAGCCATGTCGATCTATAAACGTTATCTTTCGGCTGCCGAGACGAGAGGCGAAGGGGGAGGGCGCTCAATTATGTTAACTTTCATCAGAAGCTTTCCCGTAACGTCGTTTCCCGATTATGGGACTATAGTTTCTCGCTTTGAGTAGTCCAGACGGTTATACTTTTGGAGTTAGAGAGTAAGGCAAATGACGGAGCCGCATGCAAGCCAGAACACTTGATACCCAGATCCTTCGTGCTCAGGCGTTCCCAGGCAATATAGGTTTCGTCATACCCACATATAACGCGGGGCCTCACTGGAATCGCTTTCATGCAGCGCTTGAAAGACAGGGAATACCTCGGGAACAGGTTCTCGTCGTTGATTCTTCCTCAACGGATGAGACAAGAAGAAGCGTGAAGAGTGCTGGTTACACGCTGATAGAGATCCCCCAGAAGAGTTTCCGCCATGGTGGCACACGCCAGTTGGCGGCAGAATCCCTTCCCTGGGCCGATATACTAGTCTTTCTTACACAGGACGCCATTCCTTGCGGCGACTACTCCATAGAGCAGCTTCTGAGAGCTTTCGATGATCCTCAGGTAGGTGCGGCCTATGGACGTCAGCTTCCCAGGGAAGATGCTGGCCCCGTCGAGCGTCATGCGCGCCTGTTCAACTACTCAGAAAAATCCGAAGTTCGAACCTTTGAAAGCCGAGAAACGCTGGGATTCAAGGCCGCCTTCCTTTCCAATAGCTTCTCTGCCTACCGAAGGGTCGCCCTGGAGGCTGTCGGTGGTTTCCCAAGAGACGCGATCATCTGCGAAGATACTACCGTCGCGGGACGTATGTTAATTGACGGATGGAAGATCGCCTATCGGGCGGATGCCACCGTAATCCACTCTCACGCACTCTCGGTGCGGGACGAGTCGTCGCGTTATTTTGACATTGGAGTCCATCACGGCCGCGAAAAATGGCTTCTGGAGGCTTTCGGCAAAGCAGGCGGGGAGGGCCGGGCTTTCGTCGTCTCCGAGCTGCGCTACCTTTTGAAAACCCAACCTTCCCAGATCCCCGGCGCATTTTTTCGCAACCTTAGCAAGTGGGCCGCTTATCAACTTGGTCTGCGCGAAAAGCGCTTACCGCGGATGCTTAAGGAGATCTTTTCAACCCAGCCAAGTTTCTGGCGGACAGATGGAGAACCTTCGTTCGCTCCGGAACCCCATGTAGCTGCACGACGTGTTCATTGAGCGAATTCGCCTAAAAAACAGCACCCGATTGAATGTCTGATCCATCGCGTAACTTTCTCTGGGAGGGGCATGCCACTGCAGAACCATCCATCTGATCTTCAAGTGTCTGCCACCTATTCGGCGGCGGATCTTGCCTATATTTATCCGGCACAGGATCGTAAGACTGTTCCCTTTGGCATCGGTGCCGCCTCTCCGGCTTATACCTTCGAGTATGTTGTCTTCAAACGCATCTTTGATATTTCCGTTGTCCTTCTCTTTTCCCCGTTCATTCTGCTTTTCATCGCGGCGCTATGCCTGGTGGTCGCCCTTAGCTCACCTGGTCCTATCTTCTTTTCTCATCGTCGTATCCGTCGCGGTGGTGCTTTCTTTTCCATGTGGAAGTTTCGTACGATGTGCGTGAACTCCGCAGAAGTTCTCGAGCGGCACCTGACTCTCCATCCGGAAGACCGCAAAGAGTGGGATCTCAATCACAAACTCAGGAATGACCCCCGCGTTAACTCCATCGGACGTCTGCTTCGCCGTTTCTCGCTGGACGAACTGCCCCAGATCTGGAACGTGCTTACGGGCCGCATGAGCCTCGTGGGACCTCGTCCCATCGTCGCTGCTGAAGTCGAGAAGTACGCTGAAAACTTTGCTTATTACACCGCAGTGACCCCTGGCATTACGGGACTTTGGCAGGCCTCAGGTCGATCGACCTTGACCTACGATGAGCGGGTCGCGCTCGACCGCTACTATGTCGAAAACTGGAGCCTCTGGCTCGACCTCAAAGTCTTCTTCCGTACCATACGCTGCGTCGTCAACTCCGACGGAGCGTATTAATAAGCACGGGCGGAGAAAAGAATCTTTCTCCGCCCGCTTGTGCTTGCAGAGAATTCCCCCTCTTAGCCTTTGCTTCGCGCCGACGTATAAACGACGGGCTTGAACTGCAGATCCGGTACAAAGGGATAGGTTGGTTTTCGCAGCCGATTCGCCGGTAGGTGCACAATGTCCTGGTTGATCGCACCGTCTGAAAGCGCCATCAGGCTGGGGTTGGCAAGCGGTTTCAGTTCGGGCGAGAGATACCCGGATTTGACCACGATGATCTTGAAGGATTTTGGCTCCAGACCGAGTCGGGTGAAGTCGAGGATGTCGTGATACGGACGACGTCTGGCGCTCAGGACGAGCGTTACTCCCTCGATCTGCACCACCGCCTCGCGTAGCAATGGATCTTTTACGGGAAGCAGAAACTTCACGGTGGCATTGGCCTTGACCGGGCGGCTCCCCTTCGGGTCGAGCGTAGCGCCGATGGAAAGTGGAATCGTAGCGCCGATCCCTGCAAGATAACAGGCGTCCGCTGCCGGACGGTCAGTGATGCCGGCGAAGACCACATTGGTCGCCTTCTTCCGAAGCAGCACTTCCAGGACCTCCGCGCGATCGCTGTTGCCACCGCCAGTTGGGTTATCGCCGGAGTCGGCCAGAATCGCTGGCTGCGTCTTCGCCTGCATCGCCCGCACGACGCACTCATCCACCGTGCAGGTCTCGGTGCCAAATTGAAATTCCTTGCGAGCATCCCAATACTTCTGTGCAAGTCCGGTGGCAATCTCTTTCTGTTTTGCGGGCGCAACACCGGTGATCACCACGGAAGCCGTGGACCGCGGTTCGTCAGCCCATACATACCCCACAAGCATCGAAACATCGAGGATGCCCGGCTGGTTATTCAGAGTTGCCAGTGGAGCCCAAAGTCGCTTGCCCGGCTCCCACTCTGTGCTACTTCGTTCGCCTGGCATCAGGACGGGGACCGGCGCCCAGACAATCGTTGGTCGGAGGTTCTGCTGCAAGCTTTGAACCAACATGTCGCAGGCGCGAATCATCGTCTCTTCCCGATCGATATGCGGCGCAGTGCGAAAGGCGGAAAACATATCGATGTTATCGACGACGCGCTGACTCACATTTCCGTGGAGGTCGTAGCTGGCGGACATCAGGCAATCCTGCCCGACCAATTTGCGCGTGGCCTCCATCCAATCGCCTTCGGCATCCTCCATGCCATCGACAAACATGGCTCCATGCATGGGCAGGAAGAGACCATCCAGGGGCAGCAACGTCTTCAGGCGGCTCAGATAGCCCGCCTTGATCGCTTGATAGGTCTCCATTGCAACCGGTCCACCTGGAACGGCGGAAGCGACCAGTACAGGCTGGAAGGGAATCGGATAGCGCTTCAGAAAGGCGAAGCGTTCCGAAGAGGTGAGTACGCCGTCCGTCAGAATGGAGAAGTCCTCCATGCGCGCGCGAATGCGGCTGTACGTGCTGCACTCAATGCCGATGCCGCCGAAGGCGATGCGAGGTGCCTTCGGTGCGCACCATGCTGTGCCTGCCGCCATAGGCGCGAACGCTGCCAAGGATGCTGTTTTGAGAAACGATCTGCGCTGCATGAAACTCCTTGTCGTCCTAGATAAAACGGGCGGCCTTTAAAGGCCGCCCGTGTGTTTGTTTAGAACTTGAATCGAGCTGCGAATTGAATCAGGCGCGGGTTGTAGGCGTTCGCCGTGCTGGAAATAGTACCGTTTGCGGCATTGCCAAGGATCGCCGTTGGATAAGCAAACTGTGCCGTGTTCAGAACGTTGAAGGCTTCTGTACGGAGCTCCAGGTTCAACTTCTCCATAAGTTGGAAGTTTTTGAAGAGAGAAAGATCGACACGTTGCAGGCCCGGACCGTAGAGTTGGTTCCGGCGCTCGTTGCCCACGGTACCTACTTGCTGAAATTGAAATGTGCTTGTGTTGAACCACGCGCCGATCGTCGGATGGCTTACCCGCGGTGAGGCGACCATGTTCGGCCGATCCGAAGTCGCCACGCCTGGCCGTGTGCCGCTTCGGTTGGTAATGTTTGTTACAGAAAACGGCATGCCCGTGTTCCAGACAATCAAACCATTTGCCTGCCAGCCCTTTGCCAGTACACCAGCAACGCCACGCAGGTTGTTGCCGAACGGAAGAGTGTAGTTGAAGGTGCCCGTGACACGCTGGCGGACATCCAGGTTCGCGTTTCCGTACTCAAGAGTTGAAATCTGCGAAGCCACGGAACCGAAACCGTTGCCGCCGTTGTTGCTGATCGTCTCTGCATCGTCAAGTCCATGCGCCAGTGTGTACGTAACCTGAAGGTCGAGACCCTTGCTGTAACGCCTCTTGAGCACCGCCTGCAATGCGTGGTAACTGGAGATAGCGTTCGTGGTGAGATACGGGATTGATGTGATTCCAGGCTGCTGTGCGTAGAATCTCCGGAGCGTGTTGTAGTTGAAGCTCGAAAGCGCCGGGCTTGCTGCTGTTGTGTAGAACGGGGCACTCGCGGGAACTAAAGGATTGTTTGGGTCGGCATAGGTCTGGAAGTTCGGTGTCGCTGCGTTGTAATCCGAGAGATAGTAGGCCAGACGGCGTCCCAGCTCTCCCACGTACGAAACACTTGCAACGTTTCCCGCGAACTCACGCTCGACGGTCAGATTGAACTGTTCAATGTAACTCGATTTGAAATGCGGATCCAGCGCGGCGCTGACGCTGCCGGTTGGGGTGATCGCATTGGTCGGTACGGAGGTCGGCAGGCCATTTGCAAACTTCTTGAAGGCCGCATCTGCGGTACCTGGAGTAAACGGCCCGTACGCTGCAGTGAAGGGTTGATTAACCAGCGCGGCGCCAGAAGTCATATTTTCCGGTGCATAGCTCATACCGAACCCGCCACGAACGACAGTACGTGAGATAGGGGTATAGGCGAAACCAAGACGTGGTGCGACGTTGCGATAGTCCGTGCGGATGTTAGCGTGGTTATCAATTCCGTTCTGGCCTGCGACTACGATCCTGCCCAGATCGGTGTCGAAGTTGGACATCAGGTTGCTGACCTCGGTGTAAGGCGTAAAAAGGTCATACCGGATGCCGAGATTGACGGTGAAGGTTGAGGTGAGGCGGTAATCATCCTGGAGGAAAGCGTGCGGTTCCCAGGTGCGGTTGCGTGGTTGGTAAAGGATCGCGTTGCGTGTGGCGTTCAGATAATCACCTGCGAGCAGCGTAGAAAAGTCGGTGAACGTCCACGATCCATTCGCGGTGTCTGTCTGCGTAATCGTGTCCTGGCGGCGGATGAGCCCAGCCCCGAACTTGATGGACTGCTTTCCATGCGTCCAGTTCAGCATGCCCTCGTACTGAAAAGTGTTTTCCAGGTAAATGATCGGAGGACGTGCACCCAGGTTCGATCCCTGATTGATCGTTACAGCGGATAGCTCTGCCGTACGTCCACTCACATTGATGTTCGGTTGCCCGAACTGAGCATTGATGTTTTGTCCATAGTTGAGCGGATATTGAGCGTTATTCAGAAGGGTGTAACCGCCCTTTAGTTCAATCAGAAGATTAGGAGTAAAAACGTGAACATAGTTCAACTGTCCTTGATGCGCTCGGCTGGTCGCAGGTCCTGGATAGCTGCTTAGATTGCCCCCAGGGAAGATCGTTCCCGCTGCAGTACCTACCGCCGGGAATAGTCCGCCAATATTCGTGTTGACACCGTTATAGGTGTAGCGCAGGTAGAAGAGGTCTCCGTTGCTGAAGCGGTGATCGATACGCCCATCTGCGGTTTTGCTGAACTGAGAATTGCGCGGTGAGACTGTGTAGTTATTAGCGAATCCTGTAGTAGTGGGCAAGGGGAACAGGTTGAGATATTGGCGGCCAATTGGATCGATCGAGGTTACGGTCGGATTGACCAGAGTGTATTTCTTAACGCCATTGGCATCCGTCGTGAAATTGTCGGTGAAGTCCCCCACGTTGGCACGCTCAAAAGCTGTCGGTACCGTGGTCTGCACAGGATTCAATCCACGCACAAGATTGAAGCCTTCATAGTCTGCAAAGAAGAAGGTGCGGTCTTTAAAGATAGGTCCACCAAGACTGCCGCCAAACTGGTTCTGTCTCCATTTCGGCTTGGGGATATTCGCGCCGAATTTGAAGGGCTGTGCATTCAGGACATCGTTACGAAAGAACTCGTATACGGTGCCATGAAACTGGTTCGTTCCGGACTTCGTGATGACGTTGATCATCGCGCCGGCCGAGCGTCCGACCTCCGCCGTAAAGACGTTGGTTTGAATATTGACTTCCTGGATCGCATCCACCGATGGGCGAACGCCGATCGATCCGATCACGCGTTCGTTGTTGTCCATGCCGTCGATCAACTGGTTGTTGATGACATCAGACTGACCGTTGACCGATACCGACGAAGTAAGTCGCCGGTCATCAGGGCGGTTGCCGCTCGCGAGACCATTGTTGAGGCCTTCGGTAGCTCCTGCTGTCAGCTGTACCAGATTGATATAGTTACGGCCATTCAGAGGAAGTTCCTGCGTCGCCTTCTCTGTAATGGTTGTCGTCAGGGCGGAGGTATCCGTGTGGAGCGAAGGCGGAGCTGCGTCCACGGATACGACTTCATCCGCTGAACCGATATCCAGATGCGAATCTTCACGCGCGCGATCTCCCGCGGCCAAGCTGAAGGAGTTGATGCTGTTTGCTTTGAATCCTGAGGCGGCCACTTTGAGGGAATAGTGGTTCGGCTTGAGCAGAGTGAAGCTGTACTGTCCTGAAGAATCCGTTACATCGGTACGCTTCTCGCGGGTATCCAGGTTGGTGAGTTCAACGGCTGCGTTTGGAACGACCGCGCCACTCTTATCGGTCACTGTACCCACCACGTCGGCGGTCGTACTCTGCGCATAGACCGGCGTATAACAAAGCGCCATACCGGCCAGGCCAAGTGCCATCGATAAACGATGTCGATAGAAGAGTCTCTTGGCACGAAAATATCTTTTGACGTTCAGGTCCGTACTCGAACCTGAAGGCACGTGTGTTCCAGTAAAAACGGGTTGTCCATGCTTCATCGAAGCCTCCTTAATTTTGAAACAAAAGAGAGTCACGCCAACCCTTAATAGGCTGGTCGTGGGTGTTTAAAGCTCAGGCGAATTGCGCAAGGTTCATGCCCAGCGCATACTCTTCCTGATCGTTTTCAATCTCCGGCCACGTCATGCGGCGTCCCGTCTCGGCTGACTTTCTCGCCATCATGCAACTGCGGGCACTCTGGACGCCGATCGAGATCTGGTTATGAAACTTACCGGAGGTAATGCTCTCGATAAAGCCGCGGTCCTTCATGGCATCTGCCTGTGCCAGGTTGTCGTTGAAGGCGCCATCGGCGGCAAACTTGCCTTTGGCCGGAGCCTCGCTTCCGGCCCAGACCCATGGGTTATTCCCCACGATCCGTAGTGGTCCGGAGTACGGAGCTTCGGCGATGCCTTCGCTGCCGAAGAAACGCTCCGCTACATCGAAGAAGTGATTCACATTGAACTGTGTGGAGGAGAAAGTAAGTTCCACATCGCCGGGATAAGTGAAGAGCACTTCGTAGTTATCCGAAGTATTGCCGAAGTTCTGTACCACCTTACGACTGCGGCGTGCGATCGCGCTCTCCGGGTGAGCACCCATCATCCAGTTACATACATCGATGACATGGATATTTTGCTCCAGAAGAATATCTCCAGAGAGCGTCCGGTCCCACAGCCAGTTTCTCAATCGCTTTTCATTCGCAGACATGCCTGTCCGTTCCGGATAAGAGGCCGCGGGTGCGTTGTAGTACGCGGCGATGCTGGCGACCTTTCCAATCTGACCTGCCTGAACGCGACGCACAATCTCCACAAACGGCGGAGCGGAACGAATTTGAAAACCTACGTCCACACTTAGCTTTCCATCGATACGCTTGGCGATCTCCAGCGCGCGACGCGTCTGCGGAACGTCCACTCCCATCGGTTTCTCGCAGTAGGCATGTTTTCCGCCTGCGGTCACCCCGTCGAGATGCTCTACGTGGAAAAAAGGCGGCGTGGAGATCTGCGCCGCATCCACTTCATTCGAGGCAGCCAGTGCCTTGTACGCATCGGGCCCATGAAACATGTTCTTCGGATCGATCGGCGGCAGACCCAGAGAGGCATTCACTGCGTCGAAGTGGACCTTGGCTTTTGCCAGTTGATCGGGAAATATATCCGCCAGCGCCACTACGTGCGCGCCAGCATTCTTCGCGAACGAGGTCGCAACCGATGTACCGCGACCACCGCATCCCAGAAGGCCCCATCGCACGGTAGAGTTTGCTGCATAACCGAAGGCCGTCTTCGGCTTCAAGATCATCAGCCCCGAAACACCAGCGGCACTTTGAATAAAGTTACGTCGATTCATCAGTCTGTCCCCCCAAACGGCAAATTAGCTGTGGAGCACCTGGGCCAGGATGCGCTCAAGATAGAGCTTCTCCTCGCGTACATCTGCGATCTGCTGCGGGCCGGAAGTCTCGCGCTCAATGGTGACCGCGCCTTTGTAACCGAGCTTATGAAGACTGGTGAGGACCTTCGTGAAATCTACTTTGCCTTTACCGATCAGGACCTCTTCGCCCAGTTCGGAGGGATTCGTCGGCCAGTTCCCGTCCTTCATGTGCGTCGCCTGGATATGCGGCCCAAGTATCTCGATCGCATCCACGGGATTGGCTTTGCCGTAGAGAATGAGGTTTGCCGTATCCAGCCCAACTCCCAGGTTGTGCCGATCCACGTCTTTGATGGCGCGCAGCATCGTCGTCGGTGTCTCCTGCCCGGTCTCCATCAGGAAGCTCTGTCCATTTCCGGCGCAGTGCTCTGCGAGGGAACGGATCGCAAGAACCGCTTCTTCGTAGAGAGGATCTTTGGGATCTTCCGGAATGAAGCCGCAGTGCGTCTGAATGCGTTTGATTCCCACCCGATACGCAAAATCGGAGGTCTGTTTCAGGGCGTCGATGCGTGCAGGGCGCGTCGCGCGCGGCACAACGCCAATGGTCGCGGGGCCTTCGGTAAAGTTCCACTTCAGTGGCGGAGGTCCAACGACCTCGGCTGTCGTAGCAATCAGTTCGTACTTATCGAACAGCCCGCGCATGGTGGTCGCAAGTTCAGGGGTGAATTTGCCGAGGTAAGAATCCAGGGAGAGAAAACACGTCTTGAAGCCAAGCTCTTTCACCATCGCGATCTTCTTTTCGGCGTCGGGAAAAGGCTTGATGAGAAGGCCCATCGCCATGGGAGCGTGTTCCGGCATTGGCTTCGGATTAGCTTCCCCAAAGGCAGACGCTCCTGCATGGACCATCGCGAGCGCGGCGGCGCTTTGCGCGGAAAACTTCAGAAATCCGCGTCTTCCTCGATCGTAAGAGGCACAATCTGCATCCCGGTTCGCCATTTTATTCACCATCCTTACAAAATAATGATCAGTGAAAATGCGGTTTCTCTGCGATTCGCGCCTAAAGCCTGCTAAGTTGATTTGGTTGCTGAAGCATAGGGCAGCACCGGATTGCCGTCAAGAACAAAGAGTGTCCGCTATCGGACAGAAGCGCATTTCGCTGTGTTTGCCATAAAAGAGGAGAGAACATTGGAGCAAGGAACTTCCCGCTCGGCCCGAAGTGCTGTCATTGCTGCGCTTTTGCGACACGGCAACCTGTCTCGCTCAGAACTGGCCGTCCTTACCGAACTCAGTCGTGCGTCGATCACGGATGTCACGCAGCAACTTCTCGCCCAAGGCCTGCTCCTGGAACTGCCGGTCCTGCAGCTTGAAACGCGTCGTGGGCGACCTGCGATCCTGCTGTCTCTACATGCCGCGCACGCCTGCTTCGTCGGCATCAACATCGCGGACACCGCAACGGCCATCGTGCTCACGGACATGCAGGGACGCATCCTGGCGCGCCAGGCCATGCCTCCCTACAAGACGCCAGAGGAACTCGTCGCCGCTGTGCGCAAGGGCTACCAACAGTTATTGCGCGCCAGCAGCATCCCGCGAACGCGTGTGCAGGGAGTTGGTCTCACCGTCACCGGCATCGTCGACCATAAAGAAGGGATCTGCCGCTACTCGGCCGCCCTGGATTGGCGTGATGTGCCGATCTCCAAAATGATCGGAAAGGCTATGCACTTGCCCGCGTGGATGGATAACGACGCGAAGGCGGTCGCCGTCGGGGAAAAATTTTTCGGGCGCGCGCGGGAATATATGCACTTCACCAGTGTCGTACTGGGTAGGACCATCGGAGCGGCCCACTCCATGAACGGGACACTCTATCGCGGGCAGGATGGAGGCGCAGGGGAGATCGCGCATATTACGGTCGATCCCAACGGCGTGCTCTGCCGATGCGGTCGCAACGGCTGCCTCGACACCATCTCCGGCGGTGCCGCTCTGCAGCTAACGGCGAGGGAGCTTGGGCTCAAGGTGAACAGCATGCGCGATCTGGAGTCGCTCGCCATGCACGGAAACACCGTTGCCACGCGGCTGCTGCGGCATGCCGGAAAAGTCCTCGGATCGGTCATCGCCTCCCTGATCCAGATTAACAACCCACAGTGCATTCTCTTCACCGATATGGAAGGCTTTGGCAACGGTGTCTTTCGCACGGCGACCAGGCAGGCCATCGAAAACGGCATTCTGCCGCGCTTTCTCGCCGGAACGGAGATCCTTTTCAACGAAGTCGAGGCAGACTTCCTCCCTCGCAGCGCCGCCTCCATCGCAGCGTTTGAATATCTGCGCACGATTCGATGAGTTGTGCGCCCTTACCTCTTCAATGAACCGCAAGGCTGGCGCGAATCATCCAATTCCCGGTATCTCTTTGCGGGAGTAACATCAACAGTATGGCCATTATCACCAAGCCAGTCACGAGGCAGGCCTCCAAGCCGGACAGTTTCGAGCGCACACTCCGATCTGCGAATACGACCATGCTCTTCTCGGAGACGCTGCGTCTCGCGATCGACAGCTTCCGCGCCAGTAAGGTCCGCTTCCTGCTCACGATGGTGGGCATGATTATCGGTTCAGCTTCGATCATCCTGGTCGTGACTATCGGTCTCACCGGCAAACAATATGCTCTCGATCTGCTCTCTTCCATCGGTCCCAACATGGTCGAGATGCAGTATGTCGGCGGCGCCCTCTCCGGGCCCAACAATACTTCTTCACCTGACTTCATGACGAAAGATGACGAAGCTGCTGTCGATGCGCAGATTGCCGGTATCAAGGCCTCTTCGCCCATGCTGGAGTATCACCAGCCCGTCAGCATCGGGAACGGCGTCAGTAAAGAAGCCATGATGCTCGGCGTATCACCGCAGTACAAGGATGTGCGCAACCTTGCCGTCATTGCTGGACGATTCTTTGACGATCAGGACGACAGAAGCCACTCCAAGGTGGGCGTTCTCGTAGAGCCTTTTGCCCGCACCCTCTTCGGTTCCATCAATGAAGCCGTCGGCAAAAAAGTCACGATCCAAGGCATACCGATTACCGTTATCGGCGTTTTTAAGCCGCGCGTAGATACATTCGGGCAATCTGAAATCGGCGACGAGACCATGCTGGTTCCATATCCTGTGCTTCGGTACTTTACCGGCACAGATCAGGTGAAGGAGATTTTTTTCACCATGAAAGACGCGGGCGATGTCCCCCGCGCTGCGAACCAGATCCTCGCGCTTATCAAGTCGCGTCACCGTCCCGCGACCGTCTACAAGTACATGACCATGACGCCTATCCTCAAAACGATGGCGCAGATAGCGAACATGCTTACGGTCGTGCTCTCGCTCGCGGCGTTCATCACATTGATTGTCAGTGGCACGGGCATCATGAACAGCATGCTCGCCAATGTGCAGGCGCGTATTCGTGAGATCGGTATTCGCAAGGCCCTGGGCGCAACCGCTCGCGAGATCCGCCTGCAGTTTCTTACAGAAGCCGTATCCCTCTCGCTGAGTGGGGGCATCGTCGGAACGCTGCTCGGTCTTGCAATCCCGATCAGCGTCAACCTTCTGACACCGTTTAAGATTCCCATCAGTTACTGGGCGGCAGTGATCGCGCTGTCCACCAGCGTGCTCGTTGGTGTGATCTTTGGAACTCTGCCGGCCAACCGTGCTGCGGCGCTGGATCCCGTAGAGACCCTGAAATACGAATAACGCAATTACATCGGTAGAGCGAGGTGCTCCATCTCAGCCTGCATGCACTCCAGAGAGCAGTTCCGAAATTCCATACGTGCGACTGCTGTCCGCGCATCGCCGGAAGAGACGCCATAACCGCGCCCAGCAATAAACGTAGAGACCAACTCTGCTGCTTGCCATGAATCCAGACCCGCTTGGAGCAGTTCATTGCGAAGGTCTGTCAGGTCATGTAGAGCGAATTTATTGATCGATTCTGATTCCATAATGACCTCCTTCGGATAAGTTCAGTTCCCAATTAGACGTCAACCATCCCCCCGGGTTGCAATTCCCTTCCGTTACCATTGGGGCATAGGAGTCACACGAATGGTTTTGGATGGAGTCGCGATCGCTGCCGAGATTAAGGCAGAAGTGAAGAAGGAAGTAGAAGCCCTCGCAGCGAAAGGAATCAAGCCAGGCCTGGCTGTAATCCTTGTAGGCGAGGATCCTGCATCGCAGATTTATGTGCGGAGCAAGGTTAAAACCTGCGGAGAACTGGGTATTGCGAGCACCATGATCACGCCGGATGCGTCAATTTCGACCGAGGAACTGCTAAAAATTGTTGACGGACTCAATGCCGATGATGAGGTTGACGGCATCCTCATCCAACTTCCGCTGCCCAAACAGGTCGACACCAAGCGTCTCCTCGAAGCGGTTCGTCCTGAGAAAGATGTAGACGGATTCCATCCCATCAACGTCGGTCGTCTGCAGACGGGCAAAGGTGGCCTCGCTCCCTGCACGCCCGCCGGCATCATCGAAATCCTCAAACGCACCAAGCTTCCCATCGCCGGACAGCATGCTGTTGTTGTAGGTCGCAGCGACATCGTGGGAAAGCCCGCCGCCATGATGCTTCTCAACGAGAGCGCCACCGTCACCGTCTGCCATTCGAAGACGAAGGACCTTGCAGCCGAAACCCTGCGCGCGGACATCCTCGTCGCCGCTATCGGTCGTCCTGGCTTTATCACCGAAGAAATGGTCAAACCCGGCGCTGTTCTGATCGATGTAGGCATCAATCGCATGGAAGACGCTGCGGACGTGGAACTCTACTTCCCCGGCAACACGGCACGCGCAGAAGGCTTCGCCAAGCGGGGCTACACCGTCATCGGGGACATCGATCCCCGCGCCTTCGCCAAAGCCTCTGCTTACACTCCCGTCCCGGGCGGCGTCGGTGCGCTCACCATCGCCATGCTCATGCAGAACACTCTCACCGCTGCGCGTGCGCGCCGCGCCCTCGCATAAGCATGCTTCTCGTCGGTATTACCGGAGGGCCCGGCAGCGGAAAATCCACCGCTGCCGGGTTCTTTCGTGAGCTTGGCGCACACGTCACCTCTTCGGACGAAACGGCGCGTGCCCTCATGCAGCCGGGCGAAACCGTCTACGCAGAGATCGTTCGCGCCTTTGGAAGCTCCGTCGTCGCCCCAGATGGCAAGCTGGACCGCTCGGCACTCGGCAGGCTCGCTTTCTCTGAAGGACGTCTCCAGGAGCTAGAGCAACTCGTGCATCCCGCTGTCCTTGCAGCCGAAAAGGCGTGGGCAGAGAGGCTTCCTTCAGATTCCATCGGCATGGTTGAGGCGGCCATCTTTTTCGAGCGCCTCCTTCCGCCAGGGATCGACCGTTCATCGCCGTCCCCTGAAGTCCTGCAATCCGTCGCAAAACAAGTGCATCAGCGTTTCCATCGTGTCGTCCTCGTAACTGCTCCGGATGAGCAGAAAATTGAGCGCTTTGCCCGCCGAATGCTGTCCTCGCACGCCGATTCTTCGGAATCTGCCGCACGCGCGGACGCTGCTCGCCGCCTCGCCCTGCAGATCCCCGATGCCGTCAAAGCACCTTATTGCGACGAGATCCTGCCGAACGATTCCACCCCTGAAGTCCTCCGCACGCGCGTCCACGCCCTCTGGCAGAAGCTTCAATCCTGACTGATTCCGCGATAACCCGGCTTCCATAGAGGAAGACCGGTGCAGTATCGTTGAGGGGACGCCGTTTTGCGGCAAAAGTCGGAAGTAAAGGTGTTGCGCATGAAGTCTCGACGGGTCCTCCTCGTCCTCCTCTTTGTCTTCGGGTTCTACTACCTCACCACGCATATGTGGCACACAGGATCCGTCTCCGCTTTGGTCGGCCGCATCGCGCCCAACCTCGCCAGCACGACCGCGAATGCACCTCTGGGGGCCTTCGAACTCACCGAGGCCCACGCGCAGCCCGCCTACGACACAGAAGAGCAGAACAACATCGCCGTCTACAAGCGCGTCCTTCCCAGTGTGGTCAACATTACCTCCACGGCGGTCGCCTTCGACTTCTTCTACGGTGCGGTTCCGCAGCAGGGACAGGGATCGGGCTTCGTCCTCGATAAACAGGGCCTCATCCTCACGAACAACCACGTGATCGAAAACGCCCAGCGCGTTGAGGTCCAGCTCTGGGACAAGCATAAGTACAAGGCCCAGATCGTCAACGTGGACAAGGCCCACGACCTTGCACTCTTGAAGATCAATGCTCCCAATCTTGTCCCGGTAGAACTCGCCAGTTCCAGCGGCCTGCAGGTTGGCCAGAAGGTCTTCGCCATCGGCAATCCCTTCGGCCTCTCGGGAACGATGACCCGCGGCATCATCTCCGCCATCCGCTCGGTTCGTGGTCCTGCTGGTGGAGGCATTGAAGATGCCATCCAGACCGACGCCGCCATCAACCCCGGAAACTCCGGCGGCCCGCTCATGAACTCGCGCGGTCAGGTCATCGGCATCAACACCATGATCGCCTCCAATAATGGAGTCGATCAGAGCGCAGGCATAGGCTTCGCGATCCCCATGAACACCGCCCGCGCCGTGCTCGACGACATCGCAAAGTACGGCCATGTGCGCCGTCCGACGCTCGCCTTCCTCCCCCTTGAGATCGGACCTGACCTCGCCGATCAGATCGGCCTTCCCAGCGACTACGGCCTTCTGGTCCAGCGCGTCTATCCTGGGGGAGCCGCAGAGATTGCTGGCCTCAAAGGTGGTACGCAGAAGGCATATCTCGGCAATACCCCGGTCATGCTCGGCGGGGATCTTATCGTTGCCATCAACGGCACCGAAGTCACAAGCATGCAGGACGTCTCCAGCGTGATGAACTCGCACAAAGCCGGAGACACGGTGACCGTGACCGTCTTCCGCGCGAAAAAGCGCATGGAGATCAAGGTCACGCTCACCGATGCGAAGGACCAGCAGACGACTGTTTAGGAAGGCGTGCTTAGGAGCGGGCTATGTAGCGTCGTCCCTCGACGGTATAAGCGCCGCTCAGCACGCGCCGCAATGCCTCGGGATAGGCAGCATGCTCTTCGTGCAGGATCCGCTCCGCCAGCGTCTCGGCTGTGTCGGTATCTTCCACGGCCACGGCACGCTGCAGCACGATCACGCCGTGATCCACTTCCTCATCCACAAAGTGGACGGTGCAACCGGCGATCTTCGCACCGTACTCGAAGGCCTGCTGCTGCGCATGCGTTCCGGGGAAGCTAGGCAACAGCGAAGGATGAATGTTCAAGATTCGATTCTGGAACGCGCGGATAAACTGCGGCGTCAAGATGCGCATATATCCTGCAAGGCAGACGAGATCGACCTCGTGCTCCAGCAGGGTAGCGATCATCTTTGCCTCATGCTCTTCGCGCGGAATGCCTTTGCCCGAGATGGCTATTGCTTCGATGCCCCGTTCGCGGGCAATCGCAAGTCCACCCGCATCTGGGAGGTTCGACAAGACCACAGCAATCGAACACCCTTCAAGCGAACCGTCCGCAATCGCATCCGCAATGGCGACAAAGTTCGATCCACGTCCCGACAACAATACGCCCAGCTTCATACGTAGTTGACTCGACGGACGCCCTTGGCGACGCGACCGATCACATGGAAGCGTTCATTGGCGCGGTTCAGAATCGCCTTCGCCTTCTTCACCTGCTCCGCTGGAACCACGACGATCATGCCGATGCCCATGTTGAAGGTGCGCATCATCTCGTCCTGCTCCACATTGCCAAGCTCTTGCAGATGCTGGAAGAGCGGGGGAATCTCCCACGAGTTCATCTCCACCTGGGCGCAGAGGCCCTTGGGCAGGATGCGCGGGAAGTTCTCCGTAATGCCACCGCCGGTGATATGTGCCATGCCACTCACAACCCCGCCCGCGGTAAGCTTCCGCAGCACGCTCAGATAGCTGCGATGAGTCTGCATCAGGGCGTTGCCGACCTTGTCCTTGAGCGCCGTAACATAGAGATCCGGGTTGTAGCCAGCCACCTCGAAGAGCAGCTTGCGCGCCAGCGAGTAACCATTGGTATGCAGCCCCGTCGAAGGCAGGCCGAAGAGCATATCGCCCGCCTGAATCGCGCTTCCTGTGATGATGCGATCCCGGTTCACAACGCCGATGATCGTACCCGCAAGATCGTACTCGCCATCCGCATAGAAGCCCGGCATCTGCGCCGTCTCGCCGCCGATCAGAGCGCAACCATTCGCGCGGCAGGCATCTGCAATGCCTGTCACGATCTTTTCGATGACCAGAGGGTCAATCTTTCCCGTCGCCAGGTAGTCGAGGAAGAAGAGCGGATCCGCGCCTTGTACTGCGATGTCGTTCACGCAGTGGTTCACGAGATCGGCGCCGACGGTGTGATGCACGCCCAGCGTGAAGGCCACTTTGAGCTTCGTTCCCACGCCATCGGCGGAAGACACGAGCACGGGGTCGGGATACTTCGCCAGATCCAGCTTGAACAGGCCGCCGAAGCCGCCGATTTCGCTGAGGACATTTTTGTTGAAGGTCTTGCGCGCAAGATGCTTGATGCGCTGCTTGGTCGCATCGCCCGAGTCGATATCGACACCGGCGTCTGCGTAACTCACGCCAGTGCGCGCGGTCTTCTCGGCAGGCTTGCCTGCTTTGGATGTTGCCGTGGCGGCGGAGGGTGATGTGGGCTTCTGGCTCAAGTGCAATCGTCCTAAGTTTGGATTCGGCCGGTGGCAGAGCTTTGAGTCTATCAGCGTAGACGCGGTGGATCCTTGCACGCCCCGATATGCACACTCCTATACTTGTGCCATGGCTCTCTCGTTCACACACTCGCGCGCCCTCCAGAAACGCGCCGAATCCCTGATCCCCGGCGGCGTGGATTCGCCCGTACGCGCCTTCCGCTCCGTCGGCGGTGATCCGCCTTTTGTTGCCAGTGCGCAAGGCGCTTATCTCTACGACGCGGACGGGAATCGCTTCCTCGACTACTTCGGGTCGTGGGGACCGATGATCCTCGGCCACGCTCACCCCGCTGTGATCGATGCCGTACAGAAGGCCGCCGCCAACGGCACCAGCTTCGGTGCCTCCACGGCAGCAGAGGCAGAGCTCGCCAGCCTTGTTGTGCAGGCGGTTCCCAGCATCGAAATGCTCCGCTTCGTCTCGTCGGGAACGGAGGCGGTCATGTCCGCGATCCGTCTAGCCCGCGCCTTTACAGGCCGGAAGTTCATCCTCAAGTTCGAAGGGTGCTATCACGGCCACTCCGATGCCTTGCTGGTCAAGGCAGGTTCCGGCGTCGCCACGTTGGGCATTCCCGGCTCCGCAGGTGTTCCCGAGGAGACCGTCCAGTTCACGCTGGCGTTGCCCTTCAACGATGTCTCGGCGGTGGAAGAAGCCTTCCGCCTGCATCAGGGGAAGATCGCCTGCATCATCGTCGAACCTGTCGTCGGGAACGCCGGAACCATCCTTCCCGCTCCGGGATATCTGGAAGCCCTGCGTGCGATCACCGAACGCGAAGGCGCTTTGCTGATCTTCGACGAGGTGATGACCGGCTTCCGTCTCTCCCTTGGCGGAGCTCAGGAAATCTTCCACATCAAGCCGGATCTCACCACGCTGGGCAAGATCATCGGCGGCGGCCTGCCCGTCGGTGCCTTCGGTGGACGCCAAGAGATCATGCAGATGCTCGCGCCGCTCGGTCCTGTCTACCAGGCAGGAACGCTCAGCGGCAACCCGCTCGCCATGGCCGCAGGAATCGCTACCGTCTCGCATCTCATCGCGGAACGAGCCACGATCTATCCGCAACTCGCTGAAACTACGCGCCAGATCGCGGTGGGTGTCGCGAAGGAGGCCAAGGCTGCGGGCGTGCCCATGTCAGTGAACTGGATGGGATCGATGGTCACCTGGTTCTTTACCGAGACGAATGTGACGGACTTTGACACGGCTTCGACGAGCGACATGGCCCGTTTTGGGAAGTTCCACCGCGCCATGCTGGAGCGCGGCATCTGGCTGCCACCCAGCCAGTACGAAGCCGCCTTCGTCAGCGCATCGCATGGCGAAGCGGAGGTCGATTTCACGATCTCAGCCGCACGCGAGGTATTCGCGAATCTGCTCTAAACGAAGAGCTTAAACGATGAAGGCCGCGATCGCTCGCAGCCTTCATCGTTTCTGAAAAAGAATCTACTTCTTAGCTTTTGCGAAACGCTTGTTGATCTCTTCCCAGTTCACGGTGTTCCACCATGCTGCGAGATACTCAGGGCGCTTGTTCTGGTATTTGAGGTAGTAGGCGTGCTCCCAGACATCGTTGCCGAGGATCGGATACAGACCCTGCGAAAGGGGTGAATCCTGGTTGGGTGTGGTCAGGATCGTCAGCTTGCCGCCCTTAAAGACCAGCCAGCCCCAGCCCGCGCCGAACTGCTTCGCCGTGGTCTCGTTGAAGGTCTTCTTGAAAGTCTCAAAGTCGCCAAAGTCGGCCTTGATCTGCTCTGCGATGTCGCCCGTCGGTACGCCGCCGCCATTGGGCTTCATGATCTCCCAGAACATGGTGTGGTTGACATGACCGCCGCCGTTGTTGCGGACGACCGTGCGAACGTCTTCTGGCACGGCATCCAGGTTGCTGATGAGCTCTTCGGCGGTCTTCGCGCCGAGTTCGGTGTGTTTTTCCACTGCGCCGTTCAGATTGGTGACGTAGGTGGCATGGTGCTTGTCATGGTGCAGCTTCATCGTTGCTTCATCGATGTGCGGCTCAAGCGCCGTGTACTCATAGGGAAGAACCGGAAGTTCGAAGGCCACTGTCTTTCTCCTGTAAATCAAATCTCTGCCATCAGTATGCACCTCGGCGCTTACCTCGGGCGATATGGGGTTCGATGCGGAAAGCATAAGCCGCGATGCGGCCACTTTGTCGGATCGAAGCAAAGTTTTTCCCAAATACGGCTTGTGCCGTAAAGTGCGTTCTAATGGGAGGACGATGAATGCTCTTACGACGGCATACCGGTGGCTGAACGACGACGGTCCCGCCTTTGGTGCTCCCGGCCTCGAACCACGGTGGACTTCCAGTAAAAAAGACGCCGTCTGTACGGCGTATGCAGCCTCCAGCCGCGTTTGGTTTACGGTCTCGCATGGCACGTTGAATGAGATCTACTATCCCACCATTGATCGTCCGCAGACCCGCGATATGGAGCTCATCTTTACCGACGGAGAGACCTTCGTCCACGAAGAAAAGCGCGACTACGAGTTCGACTTCCACTACATCGATCCCGACGCCCTCGCCGTGCGCGTCGTCGCCAACGATCTGCAGGGTCGTTACACGATTACCAAGGAATTCATCACCGATCCGCATCATCCCGTCGTCCTGGTTCACGTCAAGGTCGAGGGCGAAGAAGAAGTCCTCTCGCGCCTGAAGTGTTATGCCCTTCTCGCACCGCATCTCGATGGAGGCGGTGCAGGGAACTCGGCCCGCTCCGTGGAAGTCGCCGGGCAGAGAGCCATTCTCGCCTGGAAGAACGGCACGGCGCTGGCCATGGGCGTCAGTACCGGTTTCACAAGAACTTCATGCGGTTACGTCGGTTCTTCCGATGGTTACCAGGATCTAATCCAGAACATGCGCATGGACTGGGAGTTCGGCCAGGCGCTCGACGGCAATCTTGCTCTGACGGGCGAAATCGACATCAGCCGCAACCGAGAATTCACACTCGCCATCGCCATGGGAGAAGGCTTTCATTCGGCCCTTGCTGGGATGATGCAATCCCTCTCCACACCCTATGAGCTTCAGCTCAAGCGTTTCATCGAGCAGTGGCACCGCGCGGCTTCGCCGGAGCGTCTGGCGGAGGCTTCGACTGATGGTGGACGCCTGATGCGCATTAGCCACAACACGATCCTGGCGCATGAAGACAAAACCTACTCCGGAGCCTTCATCGCGTCCGCCTCCATCCCCTGGGGCAACGCGAAGGGCGACGACGATCTCGGTGGATACCATCTCGTCTGGACGCGCGACATGATCCAGTCCGCCACGGCAATGCTTGCCTGCGGGCGCGTGGACACAGCACGCAGGGCGCTCGTCTATCTCGCCTGTACGCAGCGGCCAGACGGCAGTTTTGCGCAGAATTTTTGGATCGACGGAACACCCTACTGGACCGGCATTCAGCTCGACGAAGTGGCCTTCCCCATCATGCTGGCCTGGCGCCTCTGGAAGGTCGATGGGTTAGGCGAATTCGATGTCTTTCCTTTTGTGGAAAATGCGGCAGCGTTCCTTGTGCACTTTGCACCGGTAACGCAGCAGGAGCGATGGGAAGAGACCTCCGGTTACTCTCCCTCGACCCTCGCCACGGTGATTGCAGCGCTGGTTTGTGCCGCAGATATCGCCCGCGCGCACCACTCTCCGGAACTGGCTGAGTTCTTGTTGATTTACTCGGACTGGATCGAAGCCCATCTGGACGAATGGACGACCACGAACGATGGATGCCTCCATCCCGACGTGAAACGGCACTATATGCGCGTCCGTCCGCCGTCGCCGGGCGAGCCGTTCTATCACCCCGAAGCGGGCGAAGGTCGCCTGAATATCGCCAATCGCGCTCCGGGAGAGAAGTACAACTTTGAAGCCCGCGAGATCATCGACGGCGGCTTTCTGGAACTTGTCCGTTACGGTATCCGCCGCGCCGACGATCCCCTCATCATCGACAGCCTGAAGGTGGTCGATCACGTTCTGAAGATCGATACCCCCTACGGCCCCTGCTGGCGTCGTTACAACCATGACGGCTATGGACAGCAGAAGGACGGCGAACCTTTCATCCATTACGGACAGGGACGCGCATGGCCGATTTTGACAGGGGAGCGCGCCCACTACGAGATGGCGGCGGGAAATGACATCAAGCCCCTGATCACCGCCCTCGAGCGCTTTTCTTCCTTTGGCGGCATGCTGCCGGAGCAGATCTGGGATTATGCTGATCTCCCCGAGGAGGGCCTGTATTTCGGCCGTTCTGCCGGATCGGCGCAGCCCCTTGTCTGGGCGCATGCGGAATACATCAAGCTCCTTCGGTCGGCGGTCGACGGCAAGGTCTTCGACCGCATCTCGGTGGTGGAAGATCGTTACTGCAAGAAAGCCGAAGACCGTACCTTCAAGAGTGAAGTCGAGTTTTTCCAGGTTTCACGCCCGGTAGCGCGGCTTTCGAGCCAGAAACGGCTGCAGGTTTTAGATAAGAATCGGTTTCAGGTCATGTGGACATCAGATGGCTGGAAGACGAAGAACACCACCGATGCACGGCTGCTGGGGTATCCGGGTTTCTCCGCGGAGATTCCAGCCCAGGCAGCGGGATCGCAGATAGAATTCACGCTTTTCTGGCCTTTGGAAGCTCGCTGGTTAGGCAAAAATTACTTTGTGGCGGTAACCTCGTGACGCAGGGGTACGACGATCCAAACTCCGCTGCGCTTGTACACTAAAACCAATATTGAATCTTGAAACCACGGCGTTCCCGCCGAGAGGACACATGAGCGATCTGGATCAGCTTTCTATCAATACACTCCGCCTTCTGGCGGTTGACGGAATCGAAAAGGCGGCAAACGGACATCCCGGAGCCCCGCTGGCGCTTTCGCCCCTTGCCTACCTGCTGTATCAGAAGCACATGAAGCACGATCCATCCGACCACAAATGGGCGGACCGCGATCGCTTCGTCCTCTCGAACGGACATGCTTCCATGCTGCAGTACGGCGCGCTGCACCTCTCGGGCTACGACGTCTCGCTCGAAGACCTGAAGCTCTTCCGCCAATGGCACTCCAAGGCCCCCGGACATCCGGAATACGGCTTCACCCCCGGCGTTGAAGTGACCACGGGACCCCTCGGACAAGGCTTCGCCATGGCCGTCGGTCTGGCGATTGCAGAAAAGCATCTCGGCGCGCTGTATAACCAGCCAGGCCAGGCAATCGTCGATCACTACACCTACGTGATGTGTGGCGATGGCGATCTGATGGAAGGCGTCTCGCATGAGGCTGCCTCGCTCGCCGGAACGCTTGGTCTCGGCAAACTCATCGTCTTCTACGACGACAATCTCATCTCGCTCGACGGTCCGACAGAGCTCTCCTACACGGAAGATGTCGACAAGCGCTTCGACGCCTATCACTGGCACACGCAGTTTGTGAAGGACGGCAACGACCTTCAGGCACTGGAAGTCGCCATTGTAGAAGCGAAGAAGGTCACCGACAAGCCTTCCATGATCCGTGTGCGCACCATCATCGGCTACGGCTCGCCGCACGCAGGAACGAACAAGGTGCACGGCGAAGCGCTGGGTGCGGAGAACACCAAGAAGACCAAGGAGTTCTTCGGCTTCGATCCCGAAAAGAGTTTTGTCGTTCCCGAAGAGGCAGGCAAGCACTGGCTTGAAGCAAAGTCGCGCGGCCAGAAGGCGCACAAGGAATGGGATGAGAAGTTTGCGGCTTACAAGCAGGCTCATCCCGATCTCGCTGCGGAGTTTGAGCGTCGTGTCTCGCATGAGCTTCCCAAGGATTGGGCGAAGGACATCAAGCCCTTCCCGACCGAAAAGGCCATTGCGACGCGCAATGCAGGACAGGTTGTCCTGCAGGCCATCGGCAAGAACCTTCCGGACCTCATCGGCGGCGCAGCCGATCTGACCAGCTCCACGAAGACCATCTTCAAGGACTCGCCCAGCTTCCACGTCGATCCGAAGGGCAAGAACATCTTCTTCGGCGTACGCGAGTTCGGTATGTGCGCGGCGGTCAACGGCATGGCCGCTCATGGCGGCATCATTCCGTTCGGTTCCACGTTCTTCACCTTCTCCGACTACTGCCGTTCGGCGATGCGTATGGCCGCTCTCATGAGCACGCATTCGCTCTTCGTCTTCACGCATGACTCCATCGGTCTTGGCGCTGACGGCCCCACGCATCAGCCGATCGAGCACCTGATGAGCCTGCGCGCCATTCCTCAGCTCACAGACTTCCGCCCGGCGGATGCGAACGAGACAGCAGCCTGCTGGCAGCTCGCGATCGAGCGGCCCTCGGCCTGCTTCATGGCGCTCAGCCGCCAGGACCTGCCAGTTCTCGATGCCGACAAGTACAAGGTCTTCGAGAAGGTGAAGAAGGGTGCCTACGTCCTCGAAGGCGAAGGCAATACCGATCTCATCCTCGTCGCTACGGGTTCGGAAGTCTCGCTTGCATTGAAGGCCCTTCCGGAGCTGGAGAAGGCTGGTATCAAGACCAAGGTCGTCTCCATGCCTTCGTTCCGCATCTTCAAGGAGCAGGATGAGGCGTACCGCTTGTCTATCTTCCCGCATGGCGTGCCGAAGATCTCCATCGAAGCGGGCGCAACCGAAGGCTGGTGGGAGTTCATCGGCCGCGACGGTATCGCCATCGGCGTGGACACCTTCGGAGCCTCTGCCCCAGGGCCGGAAGTGCTGGAGAAGTACGGCTTCAGTGTCGCGAACATCCTCGACAAGGCCAAGCAGGTCATCAAGAAGTAAGGCACAAGCAAGTCAAGGGGCTGGCGCAGAATATTCGCGCCAGCTCCACGCCCTCGAACCCATGGACAAATATCTCAACGACGAAGACGCGGTGTATGAAGAGGCCCCGAGGCGGGAGCGCGACAGTAACACCTCGCTTCAACCTCAGTACGAAGACACGCAGCTTCCCGAACGCGAATACGAAGACTCCTGAGTTCCAAAGGATTTGAAGCGCATGAAGATTGCTATTGCCTCGGACCATGCCGGTTTTCCCTTGAAGGAAGAGATCCGGCAGTACGTCGCGAAGCTTGGTCATGAAGTACAGGATCTGGGAGCGTATAACGCGGAACCTTCGGACTATCCGGATTTCGCGAAAAAGGTAGGGAAGTCGCTGATGGCAGGAACCGCGGAGCGAGGCATCCTGATCTGCGGCTCCGGTGTTGGCGTCTGTGTTGCAGCCAACAAGATGCCCGGTGTTCGTGCGGGCATGTGTCATGACACCTACTCCGCGCATCAGGGTGTCGAACACGATCAGATGAATGTGCTCGTGATGGGTGCGCGCATCATCGGAACTGCACTCGCCGAAGAGTGTACGCTCGCGTATCTCAATGCTAAGTTCATCGCGACAGAAGAACGTTTCGTCCGCCGCTTGAACAAGGTCTTCGCCATCGAAAAGCTCTACATGCCCCAGGCTTCAGGAAATTAAATATGCCAGCACACGGAAAAAATCGCGTTTGGTTCATCACCGGAGCTTCCACTGGCTTCGGGCGTTTGCTTACGGAAGAACTTCTTCGCCGTGGAGACCGTGTGGTTGCCACGGCACGCAAGCAGGAGGTAGTCGCTGACTTGCAAACACAGCACGCGGAGCAGGTGCTCGCGCTCGCGCTGGACGTCACCAAGCCGGAGCAGATCGCTGCGGGTGTAGATGCGGCGATTGCGCGCTTTGGGCGCATCGATGTGCTCGTCAACAATGCCGGATATGGCGTCACAGGCGCGGTCGAAGAGGTTGCGGAAGAAGAGTTTCTTCCCATGTTTGAGACCAACATCCTTGGCCTCATCCGCATGACCAAGGCTGTGGTTCCGCACCTGCGCAAGCAACGCTCCGGCCATATCCTCAATCTTTCTTCCATCGGCGGCCTGATCGCTTCGCCGGGTGTGACTTACTACAACATCTCCAAGTTTGCCGTCGAAGGTTTTACCGAAGGTCTGGCCGGAGAGATGGAGCCGCTCGGTGTCAGCGTGACGGCCATTGAGCCCGGTCCCTTCCGCACAGAGTTTCTGGGACGCTCCAAGACCGTGGCTTCGCACCAGATTGCCGATTATGCGGAGTCTGCGGGCAAATCGCGCGAGTACTTTGAAACGCAGTCTGGCAAGCAGCTGGGCGATCCGCAGAAGGCGATTGAAGCCATGATCGCCGTGGTGGACTCGCCCAATCCGCCGCGAAATCTGTTGCTTGGACGTTCGGCCTACGAGCGTTTCCGCGGGCGTCTGGCAGCATGGGACAAGAACCTGACGGAGTGGGAAGCCACGACGTTGGGCGCGGATTTTCCTCAGGAGACGAAATAGGCTCCATGGCGAAGAACAAGACCATCTTCTGGGATATCGGTGGAGTCATCCTCTCCAATGGATGGGACCGAAATCAGCGCGCTCGCGGCTTGGCCCGGCTTGGCGTTGACCTGGAAGAGTACGAAGCGCGACACGAAGAGGCGAACTATACGTGGGAGCGCGGTCTTTCTACGGACGTGGAGTACTTCAACAAGACCATCTTCTTCAAGCCGCGCAGCTTCACGCTCGAAGATGTCTGGTCGGCCGTTCGCGACGAGCAGACGCTCCTTTACCCAGGAAGCATCGAAATTCTCAACAAGCTCAACGCCACGGGAAAGTATCGCCAGGCCACGTTGAACAACGAATCGCGTGAGCTCAACGCCTATCGTCTCGACGCGTTCGACCTGCGCCGACGCTTCGATTTCTTCATCTGCTCGGGATATGTCCACGAGATGAAACCAGCGGCGAGCATCTATCAGCAAGCCATCGATACCTCAGGCAATCTGCCCGGGGAAACCTATTTCATCGACGATAAGAAGGAAAATGCGGATGCTGCCACGGCTCTCGGCATGCACGGCATTCACTTCCAGTCGCCGGAACAGTTGCAACAGCAGCTCGCACAGCTTGGCATCGAATTCTAGAAAGCGAAAGAGGACGACTCACATGGAACTTGGAATCATTGGTCTTGGAAAAATGGGCGGCAATATGGCGGAGCGTCTTCGCCTCGCCGGACACAAGGTAGTAGGCTTCGACTTCAACAAAGATGCCACGGCAAAGCTCACCACCGATGGTGGCTTGGGCGTGAACTCGCTCGAAGAGCTCTGTAAGAACCTGCAGGCTCCCCGCGCGATCTGGATCATGGTTCCCGATGGCAAGCCGGTGGATGACACCATTGCTGGTCTGAAGCCTTTCATGCAGAAGGGCGACATCTTCATCGACGGCGGCAACTCGAACTATAAGGAGTCGCAGCGCCGCTACGCCGAGTTGAAGCCGGAAGGTTTCAACTTCGTCGACGTTGGTACCTCCGGCGGCGTCTGGGGCCTGAAAGAGGGCTACTCCATGATGATCGGTGGAGACGAGGATGTCATCGAAAGCCTCCGTCCCATCTTCGAGACGCTGGCACCCGGCAAGGATGAGGGTTGGGGACGCACCGGACCTTCCGGGGCTGGCCACTTCGTCAAGATGGTGCACAACGGCATCGAGTACGGCATGATGCAGTCCTACGCGGAAGGCTTCAGCATCATGAAGGCCAAGACGCCGCTGGCGCTCAACCTGCCGCAGATCGCGAAGATCTGGCAGAAGGGCTCTGTCGTCCGCTCCTGGCTGTTGGACCTCACCGCGGAGGCCCTGGAGCACAACCCAGAGCTCGACGGCCTGCAGGCCTACGTAACCGACTCAGGCGAGGGCCGCTGGACGGTCTTCGAAGCCATTGACCTCAACGTCTCCGCGCCCATCATCACCGAATCGCTCATCCGCCGTCTGCGTTCGCGCGAGGACAACAACTACACTGACCGTATGCTTTCCGTCATGCGGAATGCCTTTGGTGGCCACTCCATGAAGAAGAAGTAACCACCCTCCCGTCGGCGGGCGGCGAAGTTTCTCTCCATCCTTCGCCGCCCGAGCGCATCCGATAGAAGTGCAAGAAATTTGAAGTAAGGAAGAATCATGTCGACCACTGAGATCAAAACATCTCCGGAGCAGGTAGAGGCCGGAAAAGGTACAGAGCGTAAGCCTGAGCCCTGCGTTGTCGTCATCTTCGGCGCCTCCGGCGATCTAACCAAGCGCAAGCTCCTCCCGGCGCTCTACCATCTCGAGCAGCAGAGCCTGCTTCCCGAAGAGTTCGTCGTTGTGGGCGTCGCCCGCCGCGATCTCTCCAAGACCTTCGCGCCAGATATGCAGGACGGTATCGTCAAGGGCGGCGGCGTGGATGAGAAGGAAGAGAAGCTCTCCAAGTTCATTGAGCGCGTGAAGTACTTCGCCACCGAGTTCGATAACGACGAAGGCTTCGAGAAGCTCAAAGCGTTTCTCGCCGACCTCGATAAAGAGTTCGGCACCAAGGGCAATCGCCTCTTCTATCTCGCCGTTGCTCCCGAGTTCTTCGCCGATATCACGCATCGCCTCGGCGACCACGGCATGACCACGGGCGAAAACGGTGCATGGGTCCGCGTCATCATCGAAAAGCCCTTCGGCACCGATCTCGAGAGCGCCAAGAAGCTCAACACGGAGATCAACAAGGTCCTGCACGAGGACCAGATCTTCCGCATCGACCATTACCTGGGCAAGGAGACGGTGCAGAACATCCTCGTCTTCCGCTTCGGCAATGGCATCTTTGAGCCCGTCTGGAACCGCAACTACATCGACAGTGTGCAGATCACCGCGGCTGAGAGCATCGGCATCGAAGGTCGCGGACCGTTCTACGAACAGGCCGGCGCGCTGCGCGATGTTCTGCAGAACCATGTGATGGAAGTACTCTCCTTCGTTGCGATGGAACCACCAGATTCGTTCGAGTCGGCGGCCGTACGCGTCGAGAAGCTGAAGGTCTGGCAGGCCATCGAGCAGATCCCGGTGGAAGATACAGCACGCGGCCAATACGGTCCGGGCAAAGTCGATGGTCAGGATGTCATTGGCTATCGCCAGGAAGATCGCGTCAATCCGGAGTCGCAGACAGAGACCTTCGCAGCGATGAAGCTCGAGATCGAAAACTGGCGTTGGGCTGGCGTTCCGTTCTACATCCGCGCCGCCAAGCGTCTTGAGCGCCGCGTCACGGAGGTCACCATCGTCTTCAAGCAGCCGCCCCTCCACATCTTCAAATCAGCGAAGAATACGGCATCCGTCGAGCCGAATGTCCTCACCATGCGCATCCAGCCGGACGAGGGCATCAAGCTGCAGTTCGGAGCGAAGATCCCTGGCCCGACGACGAACATTGCGCAGGTGCAGATGGAGTTCTCCTACGCTGACGCCTTCGGTAAGTCGTCCGCCAACGGCTACGAGCGTCTCCTGCTCGACGCCATGCTCGGCGACGGAACGCTCTTTGCAGAGCGCGACGGCGTGGAAGCGACCTGGGCATTGATGACACCGATCCTTGAAGCCTGGAAGGCACAGAAGGTTAACTTCCCCAACTATGAAGCCGGTTCCTGGGGACCGAAGGAAGCCGATGACCTTCTTGCAAAAGACGGTCGCGCCTGGCGTGTCTCCTAACCTGTAATCTCAGAGCGCCGGCGAGTGCCGGCGCTCTTTTTGTTTCACGGAAATCGCATCCAATACGGTAAGGACCTACGGACATGGCACGCATTACGATCGCTGAATACTCCGTCTACGACACGCCAGAGCGCGTGGCCGCCGCCGCTGCAAACACCTTTGCCAAGGCCGCCGCGGAAGCCGTCGCCGCCCGAGGAGTCGCCCGCATTGCAATCTCAGGCGGCTCTACACCGAAGCGCATGTTCGCTCTCCTCGCGGATGAATCGCGGCCTTTCCGCGCGCAGGTGGCGTGGGACAAGCTCGAACTCTACTGGGTGGACGAGCGCTGCGTGGCTCCGGACGACGCCGAATCCAACTACCGCATGACGCGCGAGCAGTTGTTGAGCAAGGTGCCATTGCCTGCTGAGAAGATCTTCCGCATGGAAGGCGAGCTCGATCCTGAAGAGGCCGCCTCGCGCTACGAATCTCTCCTGCGCATCAACTGGAAGCTCGAAGGCGCGCAGGCTCCGCAGTTCGACCTTATTCTGCTCGGCATGGGAGACGACGGCCACACCGCTTCGCTCTTCCCGCACACCGACGCCATCAATGAGCTGGGACGTCTGGTTGTTGCAAACCACGTGCCACAGAAGGACACCTGGCGCATCACGCTGACGTGGATCGTCATCAACCACGCGCGGTCTGTCTACTTTCTGATCGAAGGCGGTGCGAAGGCGGATATTCTTCATGAGGTGCTTCTAGGGGATTACGACCCTGAGCGTTTGCCCTCGCAGCTCATTCGTCCGGAGAATGGCAAGCTCCATCTGCTCCTGGATGCGGAAGCGGCACGGCGCTTGCCGAAGGCTTCTGCCACAGACACTTGTGAAACCGGCGTTCTGGAGTTGGTTCGATGATCCTCGCAGGCGATGTCGGCGGAACGAAAGTCCATCTTGCACTTTGTACCTTCAACGAAGGCAAGCTCGTTATCGTGCGCGATCAGAAGTTTCCCGCCACAGAGTTCAAGAGTCTGCAGGATGTTGTCGCTGCCTTTCTTGGTAAGAAAGACGATGCCGAGAAGGTAGAGCACGAGGTCGTCGCTGCCTGCTTCGGTTGTCCAGGCCCCGTGCGCGACGGAAAGATCCAGCTCACGAACCTTCCCTGGAACTTGGATACGCGCGAGCTCTCCAAATTGCTGCAGATCGAACATCTGTTTCTCATCAACGATCTCGAAGCGAATGGCTATGGCATCGCCGAGCTTCCGCCGGAGTCGATCTTCACTCTCTTCGACGGTGACCGTGCCGCCATCGGCCATCGTGCTCTGATCTCCGCTGGTACTGGTCTTGGAGAAGCGCAGCTCATCTGGAACCCTACGAGTCGGCGGTTTCTTCCGCTTGCCTCTGAAGGCGGTCACGCTGACTTCGCCGCGCGCACGCCGCTCGAAATCGAGATGCTGCAGTTCCTCATCCAGAAGATGAATGGCCGCATCTCCTGGGAGCGCGTTATCTCCGGGCTTGGTCTACAGAACATCTACAGCTTTCTCCGCGACGGTAAGAAGATGGAAGAACCGGACTGGCTGCGTGAACGCATGGAGAAAGAAGACCCAAACGCCGTTATCGGCACCTGCGGAGAAGATGGCTCCAGCGAACTCTGCGCGAAGACGCTCGATATCTTCGCGGGTGCCTTCGGCGCTGAAGCCGGAAACTCCGCGCTTAAGCTGCTTGCGGCGGGTGGAGTCTATCTCGGCGGAGGTGTTGCGCCGAAGATCCTCAAGACGATGCAGAATGGAACCTTCCGTCAGGCATTTCTGGACAAGGGGCGTCTCTCGCCGCTACTGCATACCATTCCTGTCCGCATCATCCTGGAGCAGCGCTGCGCTCTCATGGGAGCCGCTGCTTACGCCGAACAGCGGGCCGCGGAGATCTCCGGTCGTTCCGAGCGCGTTGCGTCCAGGTCGGCTGGCTGAGCGTACTTCTTGTGAAGGAAGCACGCATGCATCTGCTCAAGTCTCTTCTCTCCCTGTCCTGCGCGCTTGCGCTTGTCGCTGTGCCGTCCTTTGCACAGCGACTTCCCGCCGGTGTACGGCCAGATCATTACACGCTGCACTTCACGCCGAATCTCACGACGGCGACCTTCAGCGGCGAAGAGTCTATCGATATCCTCCTCGACGCGCCGCAGTCTTCGATTACGCTCAACGCCCTTGAACTGAAGATTACGAGCGTCAAGACGGAATCAGGCGATACAGCTACAGTCTCTTACGATGAGATCAGGCAGCAGGCGACGTTCCTTTTTGCCCAGCCGCTCCCGGCGGGAAAGAACCGCCTGCAAATAGCCTTCAGAGGAATCCTCAATAACCAGCTTCGCGGCTTCTATCTCTCCAAGACCGCCAAGCGAAATTACGCCGTGACGCAGTTTGAATCGACGGACGCCCGCCGCGCGTTTCCATCGTTCGACGAACCCGCGCTCAAAGCTACGTTTGACCTCTCGCTCACCATCGACAAGGGCGACACCGTCATCTCGAACGGCCCGCAGATCGCGGACAAGAGCGACCCCGATCCCGCAAAGCACACACTTACCTTTGCGACCACGCCGCGCATGTCCACCTATCTCGTCGCATTTCAGGTGGGAGACTTTAAATGCTCCAGCGGCAAGTCCGAAGGCACTCCCATCCGTGCCTGTGCTACGCCGGACAAAGTCGGCATGACGAAGTTCGCGGTGAAAGCTGCGGAACACTTTCTGCACTACTACAACAACTACTTCGGCATTCGTTATCCCATGCAAAAACTCGACATGGTCGGCCTTCCGGATTTTGAAGAAGGAGCGATGGAGAACTTTGGCTGCATCACTTATCGCGAAACCGACCTTCTGCTCGACGAGAAATACGCTTCTGTTCCGGCGCTGCGGCGCGTTGCCGTAGTAGTAGCGCACGAGATGGCGCACCAGTGGTTTGGCGACATGGTCACCATGCAGTGGTGGGACAACGTCTGGCTCAACGAGGGCTTTGCGAACTGGATGGAGTCAAAAGCCGTCGGCGAATGGAAGCCTGAACTGATGATGCGGGATGACGAAGCTGTAACGCTCAACAGGACACTCGATCTCGACTCGCAGAGCACAACGCATCCCATCCGTGCACGCGCCGATACGCCCGCAGAGATAGAAGAGATGTTCGACGGCATCTCGTACGGCAAAGGCGGAGCCGTCATCGGCATGGTGGAGCATTACCTGGGGGAAGAGATCTTCCGCCAGGGTGTACATAACTACCTCGCGGCCCACCTCTATGCCAACGCCACGGCGGAGGACTTCTGGAATGCGCAGACCGCAACCAGCCACAAACCCATCGATGCGATCATGTCCAGCTTTGTAGAGCAGCCTGGAGTCCCTCTGCTCGCCTTGGAGAAGGCGAACGCGGGGCAACTCGCCACGACGCAAAGCCGCTTCCTTCTAAGCCCCGGCTCCTTAAACGCAGTGGCAAGTTGGACGGTTCCTCTCTGCCTTAAATCCGGCACATGTCAGATCATCACACCGGCAGTCAACACGGCCACCCTTCCGACAAACAGTCGGACCCTTTATGCCAATGCGGAGGACAAGGGCTACTATCGCACCTCTTACTCGCCCACAGATCTTCCGCTCATCATCGCAGATGCGCCCCAACTCACCGCTCCGGAACGTATTGGCCTGATAGGAAATCAGTGGGCCCTTGTGCGTGCCCGAGAGCTCTCGGTCGGATCGTATCTGGACCTCGTCAAAACTCTTCGCGCAGATGAAGATGCCGCGGCAATTGACACAGCCTTTATCGGCATCGGTTATCTGCAGACTCGGATTGCCAATGAGAGCGAACGCGAAGGCCTGAACGCTGCGATTCGCGCGGAGTATGGACCTGTCTATCGCGCTCTTCCAAAAGCGAAGAAACATGAAGACCCCAATACCAGGGAACGCCGGGCGCAGCTTTTCGCAGTTCTCGGTGCTGCTGGCGAACCGGTCGTCTTGCAGGAGGCAGCGGTTCTCAAGGAGCGCTACTTCCACCATGATGATTCGGTCGATACCTTGCTTGCCACGGAAGCCATTGGCATCGCGGCGCAAAACGGAGATGCAGCGTACTACGACCAAGTGCTTGCCTGGGAGAGAAGCGCGCAGGACCCGCGCTCACGCAGCGCAGCGCTTTTTACACTCACCTACTTCCACAATCCTGCGCTTGTAGACCGGACGCTTAACCTTGCAATCAGCGGTGAAGTGCGAAACCAGGACAGCTATTCTTTGATCACGCGTCTGCTCAATGCTCCTGACACACGTGTGCAGGCCTGGACCTTCCTCAAACAAAACTGGCAAAAAGCAAACGCTACCTTCACAATTTCTTCTGGTCAACGTGTGATCGCTGCGACCGGAGTTTTTTGCTCGAAGACCGATCGCGAAGATGTGGCTCAGTTCTTCTCGGAGCATCCTGTGTCCTCTACGGAACGGACCTTGAAGATCGCGCTCAGCAAGATCGAAGAATGCGCATCCACAAGAGAATCTCAACAGGACGAACTTGAGTTGTGGCTGAAGCAAAACGCGACACGCTGAACCCTAACGCACGCTGGACGAAGTCTCTACCTGACCGTCAGCGTGCAGTAAAAAAGTCGTCGCACCCACCATGTCTGTGCGAAAGGTATGAGATCTTGCAGCTTGCAATCGCTGCAAGATCTCCATCCGTGGATGCCCAAAGCGATTGTCACGACCGTCTGAGATAACCGCATACGCAGGTGCCACTGCGGCAAGAAACGGTGGTGTGGTCGAGGTGCGGCTGCCATGATGCCCAACCTTCAGAACGCTGCTTTTGAGCGGCTGTCCACTCTTCAACATGGCCTCCTCGCTCGGAGCTTCGGCGTCGCCTTCCAGTAGGAACGAAGCCTTTTGCCAGGTGATTCGCATCGCTAACGAGTCATTATTATTTGGCATCGAGCCCGGCGAGTAATTTGCTGCCGGAGACAAGACCTGCACCTGCGTCTGGCCCCAACCGATCGCGTCTCCTGCGTGCAGACGTCTCACATGAATTCCCATATGGGTCGCCTGCTGAAGCAGTGCACGAAACTGCGGTGCGTTGGAGTCCACACTGATCCAGAGTTCACGCGGATGGAAATTTCCCAGTACCGCAGACATACCTCCCATGTGATCGCCATGCGCGTGCGTCAGCACCATGACGTCCAACTGACTTACACCGCGGCTCCACAGGTAGGGTGATACGATTTCTTCGCCCACATCGTAGTGGCTGCTCTGCGCCATCTCGGCGGTGCCTACAGGACCTCCCGCGTCGATGAGCATGGTATGTCCATCGGGAGAAGCAACAAAGATGGAGTCTCCCTGACCTACATCCACAGCGGTCATCTCCAGCCGCTCCGGTGAGAGACGAGGTCGTATAGGCCACAGGATCAGCGCGGCCATAGTTGGCAACAGAACAACTCCTATCCAAGCTGCCTTGCACGATCCTCGTAGCAGCCACACCGTGGCCACCATCAAAATGCAGAACGCAACGACGTGTAACGATGACGGCTCTGCCACTCTCCAGTCGGCTCCATGCGCAAGGCTCACGCGATGAAGAACCGCTGTGACCGCGTGTAACAGCCCCGCCGTGATCACGCCCGCAGGAGCGGCCACTGGTGCCCCTACACACGCAAGAACAAACAGAATCGCAAGGGAGCCCATGAGAAATGGAATCAGAACGATGCAGATGAGATTGGCGGGTAAAGCGAAGGGAGTCAGGCGGTGAAAGTAAATCATCATTGGCAAGGACATTATGAGTTCAGCCATTGCAGAAAACAGCACGAGTTCCAGCAGCCAGGCAGAACCACGGACTACCCGCGCAAGAGCGCGCGCCGCGATTTGTGGGTTGCGAGGAAGAAGTGCGCTGGCGACCATACGCAGGCTTACGCGGAACTGAGCCAGTACCGGGGCAAGATGCGCATCCCATGCGATGACATTGATGGCCCGAGATGCTCTCGCATAGGGCAGAAAGCTGTGCTGTGCCAGTGGAAGGGCGATGCCCGCAATTGCAATCACTGCGAGGATCGTCATCTGAAAGCCCGCCTCGAAAAGGGACGAGGGAGCCACGATCAGCATGCCCAGCGCACTGGCTCCAAGGGCATTCAGCGCATGTCGCTGGCGTGCGAACAACGTTGCGATGAGGAACACCATCGTCATCCAGAGCGCTCGCTGTACCGGTAGTCCAAATCCAGTGAGCACAGCGTAGCCACTCGTGAGGAACATCGTCGCAAGCGTCGCCGTGGTCCGTCCGCAACGTAGCCATAGGAGAAGGGAATAGACTCCCCAGGCAACGAGGCCGACGTGCAGGCCTGCGACAACCAGAAGATGGAACGAGCCTGTCCTCTCGAAGTCCAACCTGGTTCCACGCTGTAACGCGCTTCGATCGCCCAGGAGCATCGCATTGAAGATACCCGCATCGGTCTCGGTGACGCGAAACCATTGTGGCATACGAACATTTACTTTGCTGCGAGCGTAGCGTTCGATGCGCTCCTCGGCCCACTTCCTCATGCGCAATAAACCGCACGCCAACGAGGCGTGGTTCGCATGATGCACAGAGCGAGGAAGCTCACGGCTCGAAGCGCGCACGCCAACGCCTTCGCCTTGCAGATACTCCGGATACTGCCAGACGCCCGGATCGCGAAAACCCTGCGGCAGACGAAGCCGCAATGCAATCCGAAGTTGATCTCCGCAGAGCAGTTCAGGCATGACTGTGTTCTGCATCGTGATGCGAACGACGCCATCCATCGCAACCATTTTGGAGACATCCGGGGTTACGTCTTCGACGGCGCCCATCGCAAGATCGACGACCCATTGATCTTGCGGTATTTTACGTGATGCGGAGATTTCCTGATCCGGAGCCATCTCGACACCGCCGATTTCTTCGTCCGCTACTTCATTGCTCCGTAGACGCCGGATGTTTTGAACGGTTCCATCCACATCCCGACGTAAGCCGTCCGCATACTTTTGAAGACCTGTCTGTGGCTGCGGTCTCATTTCCAGTGAGGCGCAGGTCCAGCCAAGTGCGATCCACGCCACTCCGAGCGCAAGCAGGCGTACATGACTCGGGCGAGACGAGCAGAACCAGGCAATAGTAACAAGCAGACAGGTACATGCGACTCGAAGCGCTGCAGTCTGCCATCGCGAGATCAGTAGCCGGTCAGATGTAATCCCCGTGGCGAAGCATAACGCCGCGAAGAACAAAGGATGCGTGCGGAAGACGAGAGAGTCGAGCGCGGAAAATCGAGCGGGATGACCGACATACTTCTTGTGATGAGGTGATGCCTCCGCGTCCTGCACGTCGATCCAGCGCTCCCAGGTAGTCATGCAAGACTCGCCTAGCGCTGAAGGACCGTCACAGTTTCCATGTGATAGGTCTGCGGAAACAAATCGACCAGATGAAGCTCAGCGAGGCGATAGCCGGAGTTTAGCAGCTTTCGCAGATCGCGCGAAAGCGTTTCTGGATCGCAGGAGACGTACACGATCTCCTTTGCTTCTACCTTCGCAATCAGACCACAGAGTTCTTCACCAAGACCTGCACGCGGAGGATCCACGACGATCAGATCCGGCTTGCGCATCGCTGTGGAGGCAACCCGTTTACGCAGGAAGCCGACGCATGTCTCCCGCACCGCTTGATGGCTCGAGTGTGCAACGAAGTCACGCAGACTTCCGAAGGCCCGCTCTGCTACTTCGACTGCGATCACCTGTTGGAACCGGTCGACGAGCGCCTGCGTAAATAGTCCAGCTCCTGCGAACAGGTCCCATGCAAGACCGCCCTGTCGTTCGCCAAGCGCAAGCTCAACCAGTTCCTGGACCAAATATCGATTGACCTGAAAGAACCCTCCACGCGCGATGGCGTGCGTATACTTCCGTCCCAGCGCATCTACCTTGTAGAGCAGCTTCGGTTCACCCCACGCAACGATCTCAATCTCTTCCGCCTGTTCTGCAGGCACACCGCGCTTCGACGTTTTGGTGCTCGCAGTCACAGGCCGAACGAAGAGGCCCGCTCCACTTAGCTCCGGGACAGAAACGCGGATCGCATCACAGAGTTTACGAAACTGCTTTGGACTCTCGCGTTCCATCTCTTCCATCGCGGCGTTCAGCGAGAGTGACAGCTGCACCGTCTGCTCGCTGGCATCGCAAAAGAACTCAACCTCGCGTGACTGCGCGGGTACAAGCTGCGAAGAAGCAACAAACGCCTGCGCGGCTCTCCATAACAGCGGCGCAGCAATGGGACACTCACGCGCTTCCATGAAAACGCGCGATCCGCGCATGACATATCCAACGCGCCATCGACCTTCAAAAGAATCCAATCGCAGACGAATGCGGTTGCGATAGCCCCATGGCTCCGCAGAGTGCGTCTGTAATTTTTCAGGAACCGGAACACCGTTGCGCTCCAGCATCGTGCGGAGAATGGTCTCTTTGATCCTGAGTTGCTCTTCGTACGATGCTTGCTGATACTGGCATCCACCGCAGACGCCAAAGTGCATGCACCCCGGAGCTACGCGCTGCGCTGAAGGCTCCAGCACACTTTGGATGCGCCCTTCTTCGCTAGTCTCAGAGCGCGGCGCAAGCAGGATCTCTTCTTCCGGAAGCGTGAAAGGAATATAGACAGAACGGCCTTCGACGCGGGCTAGACCTGCGCCACCGTAGACCATCTTCTCGATGCGCACACGTGCGGAGCCGTTCATCCCTGGCTCATGTAGAAAAGACTCAACCTCGGCAAGGCATTCTCTTCGAGCAGCTTCTTCTGCAAAAACTGATCCTGAATCTGGCGAATCTGCGCACCCTGCATCTTGCCGCGATACGGTGCGAGTTCGCGCGCGGCCTGCTCCTGCAGACGCAGGAGATCGTCTTCGTCCGCAGTCAGCTTCAGCGCGGAGAAGATTCTCTCTTCCATCGACGTGAGGGTCAGCTCTACGCTTTCGATCTGGCTTGCGTCTCCTGTGCGCACCTGCTCCGCGAGCGCGCGCAGCTTGGCCGCAGAGGCCCGCAGCGTCTCACCGGTGACGCCATCCATGAGGATCTCATCGAGTATCTGTGCGTTCTTTTCGAGATAAGCTGCAATGCGGTGCGCTTCGAAACCGCTCTCCTGGGCTACTGTTTCTTCTGTCGAAGATGACGCGCCAATGGCAGCCTCACTCATCGCTTCCGCCGCCTGCATCACGCTCTGCGCGCACCATGCCAGACCATTGATCTTCTTCGAACGTGCACTCGCCTGTGCGCGCTTTGCATCCTGCTTATCGAAAGCATCGTCGATGCCGCGCAGCACGGCCTCTACCGGTATCCCCGATTCACGCCAGATCTCAATCAGCGCCCAATCGAGCGTGGAGAGGAGCAGCAGCGAACCGCGTCGTTGCTGAAACCGTTCTTCGATCTCGGTAAAGTAGTTGAAGTAATTCAACGGAGATTCCTATATCTTCGCAGTCGGTTGTGGAACGGAGGAAGCACGGCGTCGGCTTCGTTCCAGGTTGCGGTCAAGATTTCGTTCATGGATCAAACGAAGGCCGTCGAGCGTCAACATCTCATCGACCACTTCAATGTACTTCGACCCACCGGCAATGAGCTTTGCCAATCCACCCGTAGCTACAGCCTTTACCTTGCCACCTATCTCCGTAATCAGCCGCTCCAGGATTCCATCCACCAGCCCGATGTATCCGTAGTACAGGCCAATCTGGATGTTGTCCGTAGTACTTGTTCCGATGATCTTCGAGGGACGCTTGATATCCACGCGGGTCAGACGTGCCGCGCTGTCGAAGAGCGCATCGGCCGAGATGCCAAGTCCGGGTGCGATCGCGCCACCAAGAAACTCGCCCTTCGGAGAAACCACATCGAAGGTCGTTGCCGTGCCCATGTCGACTACGACGCAAGGGCCGCCATATTTTTCAAAGGCAGCAATGCAGTTCACAATGCGGTCCGCGCCGACCTCTGCCGGATTGTCCGTCAGCACTGGAAGTCCCGTCTTCACCCCCGGTTCGACGAAGAGCGGACGCAGTTTGAAAAAGCGGTCGCAAACGTGTCGCAACATGGAATCGACGGGTGGCACTACAGAGGCGATCACAATCGCTTCCACCACGGACAGCTCCAGACCATGCAGAGCAAACATGCTGCGCATCTGCACGCCAAGCTCGTCGATCGTGGTGTGCTTCGGCGTGGTCAATCTCCAGAAATGAATTGGCGGATTTCGCTCTGCGGTGCTGAGGTCGTATAGCCCCATCACGGTATTAGAGTTGCCTACATCGATTGCTAACAACATGCGTGTCATTCCGGTCCCACCTCCCGAACGCCACCATGCCGGGGCGTTCGTATTGCTCCATTGGCCAATCTCACGCGAAGAAATCCCCGCTCATCCAGACCATCGGTCACGCCAGTATATCCCTCGTCTTCGTCCACCTTAACCCTCTTTCCGAGGGCCCAGCCGCTCTTCGATGTAAATCTGCGCAGAATCTCCTCGGGGTCTTGTACCAGCAAAATCATCTCCTGCGATAGTGCATGTAGCAGAGAAACCAGCACCTCTTCCCGGCGAACCGATCGTCCCGTGATCATACGGGCGGAGGTG
The DNA here is from genome assembly GCF_000179915.2 of Terriglobus saanensis SP1PR4. NCBI lineage: Bacteria > Pseudomonadati > Acidobacteriota > Terriglobia > Terriglobales > Acidobacteriaceae > Terriglobus > Terriglobus saanensis. Next base: position 638,264 of record NC_014963.1, read on the forward strand.
GCAGAGGCAGCGATCTCCGCAGGCATTTCGATGTGATTCAGATTCAAGCCAATACCGATCACCGCGTAGCGCAGTTGTCCCTCAACGCTTACACCCGTTTCTGTGAGCAATCCACCCATCTTCTTGCTGAATGCTCCCGGTTGAGGAACCACAATATCATTGGGCCATCTCAGATCGACATGGAAACCGCAGCTTTGTTCCAAAGTGGTCTGCACAGCGAGTCCCGCGGCCAGCGAGATCTTCAGAGCATGGGAGACAGAAAGCTCGGGTCGAAGCAGCGCGCTGACATAAAGTCCCGCGCCTGCTTCGGAGTGCCAGGCATGGCCACCTCGACCTCGTCCCGCAGTCTGTCGATCAGCGACACAAACCGTGCCTGCGGCAGCGTCTTGCTGTGCTTGTTCGACGAGGTAGGTATTCGTGGAAGAGATTTCTTCAAAGTGGAGCACACGACCGCCCGCCGCGCGACAAAACGCGGTGCCAGCCAGTGCTGCATCCAGAGCCTCGAGGTCCATCACGCTCAATAGACTTCCGACGTGATACGCATGCTGATGTCCGCGGCCATGGCGGAACGTGTAAGCGCGCCCACCGAAACAAAATCGACACCTGTTGCGGCATAGTCGCGCACCGTATCCAGGCTCAGATGGTCCGCAGCCTCCAGCTTCACCTTGGGACTCTTAGCGCGCGCAGTCTTCACGGCCTTGGCGACCTGAGAAGGCGTCATCTCTACCAGAAGCAGAGCCTCAGCGCCAGCGTCCATCGCCTCTTCCACCTCGGCGATCGATCGAACTTCAATCTCCACAATCTGCCCGGCTTTTTTCCCCTTCAGGGCAAGCTCGATCGCAAGTGTGATGCCTCCGGCCAGGGCAATGTGGCTGCTCTTGATCAGAATGCCGTCCTGCAGGTCCTGCCGGTGGTTCTGTCCGCCACCACAGCAGACGGCGTACTTGTCCAGCACGCGCAGGCCGGGAATCGTCTTGCGGGTATCGAGTACCTTGGCCTTCGTCCCCTTGGTCTCTTTCACGAAATCATTGGTCAATGTGGCGATACCACTCATACGCTGCAGCAGATTCAGGATCACGCGCTCGCAGCTCAAAATGGCGCGAGCGTTATGACGGATGACGGCAATGGTCTTTCCGCTCTTGACGCGGACACCGTCGAAGATCTCGGCATGACTCACTACTTCGAACCGGCCTGCGGACTTGCGTCCGGACTGGGTCAACATGTGGTTGAAAACGTCAAAAGTCGCGATGATCGCACCCAAACCTGCGATCACGCACTCCTGGCGCGTAATTACCGTGGCGGAGGCCCGCACCTCCGCGCCCACGGTCAGGGCGGTGGTAATGTCTTGCATTGCCTTGTCTTCCAGAAGCGCGGCTTCCAGAATTGCCGCCACTTTCTTGCTCTTCCACTCCATTGTCCCGCCATCCTTGCCGTGCGTCTGGCATCCAATAGACACCAGCCATCCGCACCGTACCGCTGTAGGATGCTTCCACACCCCCGGGAGAGTCAATGCCGCTTTCACATCAGTTCGCCATGCTCGCTCTGCTCGCGCTCCCGATCGCGTGCATCGCATGGACGGTCACCCATGAAGAGATCTTTCGCGAACCGCGCGAGTTCTGCAAGCGGTGCAGCGAAACCAGGACCCATTTCCTGGTGAGAAAGTTTTTTTATCTCTTTACCTGCGAATACTGCTTCAGCCACTACGTCACGGCGGCTATTCTCATCCTCACCCGCTTCCAACTGCTCTACAGCGGTTGGCGAGGATACTTCCTCGCGGAGTTTGCCCTCGTCTTCCTGGCAAACATCTATATGAGCTTCTACAACCGCCTGCGGCTCGATATCAAACACGAGAACGTCGTCATCGCGAACGAAGAAAAAGCGCAGGAAGAGATTGAAACGAAGTAGCAGGGGTTGTGCACAAGATCATGCACAACCCCCATTTTTTCTGCTTTTGCTCTAAACCAGCAACGTCGTGCCCCATTCTTTTGCAGCTTTATCGCGAAAGGGTGGGGTAAGGGCACCACGGATCTATAAGCAAGGATCCGGACCCAAAAGAACTAAGCCGGCAACGCCTCCAGCGCAGCCCTCGTCTTGTCGCAAAGCAACTGGGTCTCCGCCTGTTGCTTCTTCAACCCATCCACCACACTCTGCGGAGCCTTCGCCAGGAAGCCTTCATTGCCCAACTGCCGCGAAGCCGCTTCCAGGCCCTTTTCATACTTCACAAGGTCTTTCGTCAACCGTTCGCGCTCCGCCGCAACATCGATCTGCCGCTCATAGACCACAGCGACGTCGAAGTCCTTCGTAGAGCGAGCATTCGCACCTGACAGGGCTTCCGTGGCAAACTCCACATCGCTCACGCGCGCCAACCGCGCCAGCATATCGCGATTCGCATCGGCCAGCGCCAGCATGCGATTGTCGCCATGCAGCTGGATCGGTGCAGACTCCTTCTCCGGTACCGCCATCTCCTTCCGCACACCGCGCACCGTCACGATCAGGCTCTGCAGCGTCTCCATCGCGGCCACCGCGCTGTCGTCGGCAGGGAAGTCCTCAGCCTGCGGATAACGTGTCAGCGCAATGCTCTTTGCAGGAGCATCGCCTTCATACATGGCATGCCAGATCTCTTCCGTAAGGAAAGGCATGAAGGGCGAGAGAAGCCGCAGGGCAGACTCGAACACGCCGACGAGACCAGCCAGAGAAACCGCCGTCTCAGGATTCTGGATGCCGGGGACATACTCCAAACGAAGCTTCACCAGCTCCAAATACCAGTCGCAAAACTCGCCCCAGAAGAACTGATAGATCGCACTCGCCGCCTCATCGAAGCGATACTCGGTAAGCGCACGATCCACCTCGGCGCACACAGCGCGTACGCGCGCGAAGATCCATCGCGTCTCGATCGGCGTAAAGTCCGGCAGGGCCGTCACAATCGCGGCAGGTCCCATCTTCATGGTGTACCCAGCCTCGCGTGCTCGCTCGATCTGCATAAAGAGAAAGCGGGCGGCATTCCAGATCTTGTTCGCAAATGCGCGATTGCCTTCTGTGCGCGCTTCGCTGAAAGCAACATCCGTTCCCGGAGAAGCCTGCGAAGCCAGCGTGAATCGCACCGCATCGGTGCCATAACGCTGGATAATGTCGATCGGATCGATCACATTGCCCTTCGTCTTCGACATCTTCTGGCGGTCCGCATCGCGCACCAGCGCATGGATGTAAACCTCGCGGAAGGGCACGGCATCCTTCAACGTTCGCGCCAAGCCGTCGGGCATGGGAACGTCCAGCATGAAGTGCGTTCCCAGCATGATCATGCGCGCCACCCAGAAGAACAGGATGTCGAAGCCTGTGACGAGAAGGTCCGTCGGATAAAAGTCGTTCAGGTCCGCCGTCTGCTTCGGCCAGCCGAAGACGGTGAAGGGGAGCAGACCGGAAGAGAACCACGTATCCAGAACGTCCGTCTCCTGCGTCAGGTCCGCCGAAGAGCATGTTCCGCAGGCAGACGGGGCCTCGCGGGCCACCGTCATCGCGCCGCAGGCGCCGCAGTGCCACGCCGGAATCCGATGCCCCCACCACAACTGCCGCGAAATGCACCAGTCATGAATGTTCCGCATCCACTCGAAGTAGGTCTTGGCGTACATCGCAGGCGTGAAGGTGACATGGCCCTCTTCCACAGCCTGGATCGCCTTGTCTGCCAGCGGCTGAATCTTGATGAACCACTGCTTGGAAAGCCGCGGCTCGATGACTGCGCCCGTCCGCTGGCTCGTCGCCACGGACATCGGGTGGTCCTTGATCTCTACCAGGAAGTCCTCAGTCTCAAGATCGGCAACGATCTTCTCTCGCGCCACATAACGGTCGAGGCCGTTGTAACGCCACTGGGCCTTTATGCCACCGGGCGTAGGTTCTCCGTTCTGGAGAATAGCTTCGCCGTAAAGGCTGATCTGCGCCTTCTCGTCCATGATGATGAGCTTCGGCAGATTGTGCCGTTCGCCGATGGCGAAGTCATTCGGATCGTGTGCAGGCGTCACCTTGACCGCACCGGTACCGAACTCCGGATTCGCCCAGTCGTCGGCCACTACAGGAATCTCTCGTCCCACCAACGGCAGAAGCAACATCTTCCCGATTAGCGAAGCGTAGCGCTCGTCCGTGGGATTCACTGCAACGGCCACATCGCCTAGCATTGTCTCCGGACGAGTCGTTGCGATCACAATGGATCCTGAACCGTCCGCCAGCGGATAGCGCACGTGATACAGCTTGCCCGCGCGGTCCTCATGCACCACTTCCAGGTCGGAGACCGCCGTCTGCTGCACCGGGTCCCAGTTCACGATGTACGCACCGCGATAGATCAGACCCTGCTCATAGAGCTTGACGAAGCACTCCTTCACCGCGGCCGACAGGTTCTCGTCCATGGTGAAATACTCGCGGCTCCAGTCCACGCTCGCGCCCAGGCGTCGCATCTGGTCCGTGATCGCGCCGCCGTACTGCGCCTTCCACTCCCAGACGCGGCCGATAAACTCTTCGCGGGAGAAATCCTCGCGCTTCTTGCCTTCGCTCGCCAGCTGGCGCTCGACCATCATCTGCGTGGCAATGCCGGCATGATCGGTCCCAGGCACCCAGAGGGCACGCTCGCCGCGCATCCTGTGCCAGCGGGTCAGAATGTCCATCTCCGTCTGGTTCAGCATGTGGCCCATGTGCAGACGGCCCGTTACATTGGGCGGAGGCAACAACATGGTGAACTTTTTTGGATCTTCCTGCGTATCGGATTCCATGGAACCGGCAGGAACATCAAACAGGCGCTCGCGCACCCAGAACTCCGCCCATTTTTCTTCAATGGCGGAAGGGTCATATGCTTTGGGGAGGTCGTGTGGCATGGTTTGTGTGTGCGCGCCGCGCACCACACCCATTCGTTTTCACACACAGGCGCGCGCCGGAGCCGCAATCCTCACGATAGCATAGCAATCACCCGCAATTGACAGGAGTCACCATGCCGCTGCGCCGCCCTACCCTCATCCTCGCTCTCCTGCTCGCCGCCATCCCGGCCACCATGCACGCGCGCGACCGCGTAGGCGCCTTTACGACCTTCAAGATCGCCGCAGGCAACGACGCCAACGACGTGGTCTGCGCCTTTTGCACGATTACGATCGAGGGGCCAATCCACGGGGATCTTGTTACCGCCTTCTCCGACGTGACGGTCGCAGACAATACCGAAATTGGGAAAGATACCGTCACAGCTTTTACCGATCTGCACTTCGGTGAGAACGTGACCATTGGAAAAGACCTCGTCGCCTTCGGCAGCTTCGGCGACCTTCCCGCTTCCACTGTCGTCCACGGAGACCGTGTCGTGGTCCCGGCGTGGCTGGCCTTCCTTTTTGCTCTGATCCCCTTCGCCATCCCCGCAGGCATCATCTACCTGATCGTCCGCCTTGTTCGCGGGCGGCAAACCTACGCGTACGTCCCGCCCCCAGGCTATCCCCGCGTCTAATTCTATTTTTGTCATCCCGTAGCGAAGGGATCTGCTCTTCGGGCTTCCCCGAACAACCCACCACAAACCGTCATCTCGACCGGAGCGACGGTTTTATCGTCGCGTAGGGGAGAGATCTGCTTCTCTCCCCTACGCGACGCCAGTCAGCATTTACTTCGTAAACAACAGCGGCGCCAGCGTAATCAAATTCTCCCGCCACACCAGCCACGTGTGCATCCCGGGCGTCTCATTCACGCTGACCTCACCCTTCACATTCGTCTTCGCCCACGCCCCCAGAGCACGATTGTCGTTAATCAGGGTATCTTCCGTTCCACAGCTCATCCAGAAAAGCTTCAACGGAGCCTTGGACCTACCCGCATAAAACTTGTCGAAGTCTTTGGTGATCACAGCAGACGACATCGCCCCAACGTATCCGAAGACATCCGGATGATTCAGGCCCGTGAAAAGCGTGTGTCCGCCGCCCATCGAAAGCCCCGCGATTGCTCGATGCGCTGGATCGCGCGCAATGTTGTAGCGCGCCTCCACCATAGGCAGGATCTCGCCGATCAGTTGGTCGGCAAACATCTCCTGGTTCTTGATGGGCAAGGCATAGTCGCCGCTCCAGACGTTCCAGCCCTTGTAGATCATGTCCATCGTCCCGTAAGCCAAGGGCATTACGATCACCATGGGCTTCACCTTACCCTGCGCAATCAGGTTGTCCAGAATAAAGTTCGCCTGTCCCGAAGCCCACCAGCCCGACGAGTCGTCGGAGTAGCCGTGCAGGAGATAGAGGACCGGGTACTTGTCTTTCCGCTTCGCGTCGTAGCCCGGTGGCGTGTAAACCCAAAGGTCCCTGTCCGGCGTGGAACCGTCGTTGATCATCTTCGAGCGGTACAAATGATGTGCGACTTCACCGTGCGGAACGTCCGTCCGCTCCCAAAGCATCGCGGGCGATCCAGGCACAGGCGCCACGCTCGACGGGTTCTGCAGATTGGGCCGGACATTCGGGTCCATCGGGTCCATCAGCCGAACGCCGTTTACCACGATGCGGTAACCGTAGTTCTCCGGCGACAGCGGCTCCGTGGTGAAGGACCATATTCCGGCCTCGTCGCGCACCAGGGCGATCAGGTCTCTTCGTCCCTCCAGCTGCAACTGCACCGTCTTGGCGTTCGGGTCTTTATAGCGAAAAGTCACGGTCCGGTCCGAATGGACTTCGGGCGACTTCAGGGCCAGCGCCGCAGCGGGATCGATGGAAACGACACGCTTCGGAGCGCCAGGAGCGGGAGTCTGCGCCACGGCAGAACCAGCAAGCAATACACCGACAAAAAGAGAGGAAATAAACCGAGTCACCATGCGCGCCAGTCTACCAGCCGGAAACGCAGCCAGTCTTCCGCACAGCAAAAAGCCGGCTCCCAAAAGGGAACCGGCTTTTTGCTGACTCGCTAACCTGCTGACTCGTTTTTAGAAAGGGTTGATCTTGTTCAAGCCCTTCTTCTTCTTATGGGAGCTGCAGGAGGCTTCGCTCTTGTCGCAATCCACTTTGGCTTTGCCCTTGGCCGGAGCAGCCTGACCCACGGGAGTCTGTTGGCCCGCTACTTCGTTGATCTGATCGGGAGCAGCGGCTGGCTTTTCCGCAGCAGGCAGGGCCTCTGTATTGGCAGGTCCAACGGCGGTCAGGCCATTGGGCTGTTCGCTGGTCCTGGTTGCTCCGGGCGTCAGAATCTCGACGCCCACGCCGGTTCCAGAACCCGCCGATGTAGCCGCCGGTGCCGTCATGTCCACTGCAGCTCCCGTAGGGGCAGCGGCACCATCGGTTCCCTGTACATCGTTCAAGGCCAACGGCGCAGCGCTCGCGGGCGGGGCCGGTGCAGCGGAGTTGGTATCGTCCGCTGCAGGCGCCGGTGCAGCAGCGGTCGTCGTGGAGGCAACCGCTGCATTGGGATTCAGAGCACCGTTGAAGTCCGCCATAACCTGCCGTGTGACCGTAGGTGCCAGGGTCGGTTTCGGGTCGGCCAGCGCGGGCTCACCCAGTTTGGAGGCCTGCACGGTATCCGGTCCACGGAAGACGAGGAGCTTGACGCGGTCCTTCAGGCGGTAGCTCTGGCGGCTCGCTTCAAGCGCCTGGCTAGCTGCAACCTGATCGGCGGTTGGCGTAGGAATAGGACGGCCAATCGTCTCCAGACGGTCGCGCGCATCTTCTACGTGAGCGCTGGCAGAGTACTGCGTGACCACACGGCCATACGCTGCGGCTGCTTGGTCCTCGTAGATCTTTACCAGACGCGCCTTTGCGCCTTCAGGAAGCTTCATGACACGTACCATGCGCGCCTCTGCGGCAAAGGCATCGCCCAGGCCGATCAAAGCTTCGTCGGAGTGACTGAAGATGGGGTACGTATCCACAACCGTTTGGTAGCGCGCGATGGAAGCGGGCCAGTTTTCGCGACCTGCATAGAAGGCGGCGATGTTCGTCTCGCGCGTCGCCAGGACCTCCTGCACCTCACGCAGACGCTGCTTCGCGCCCGGGATCAGTGTGGAGTCCGGGAACTGCTGCAGCATCGTCCGATACTCTTCCTGCGCGTGAACAGCCTTGGTGTAGTCGCGGTCCGGCGTGTCCATCTGCTTGAAGTAAATATCGCCCACACGCATCTGTGCCTCTGCGGCTTCAGGAGCGTTCGGAAAGAACGTAATGAAATCCTTGTATTCGGTCTCCGCCTGCGCCAAAGCAGCCGTGCCGCCCTCGCGGTACCAGCTGTCGGCAAACGCCAGCTTGGCACGCATCATGTACTCGGAGTCAGGATAGGTCGCGAGCAGCGTCTGGAGCTCAAGACGAGCCACGTCATAACGTCCGCGCTTCGTGGAAGCCAGTGCCTTGTCATAAAGCTGCTTGTCCGGCTGGGTAGAGTCCAGACCGGCAAGCGGATTGTCTTTCGACAACCGGGTGGTCTGCTTCTGGCTCTTCTTGGTGTCCTTGGACGCAACGACCTTGTCTTCCTTGGACTTCCGCGTCCGGCCTCTCTTGTTCGGCGTATTGGCAACTGGCTCCGTGGGCGTTGCTGGAGCTTCTGTTGCGGCGGGTGCTGGAGGATTCGCGTCCTGGCCGGTCGGCGTGGCACCCGAAGCCGGTGCTGTGCTGGCGGGGGGAGTCGTAGGCTCCTGTGCATACAGCGTGCCTGCCACAAGACCGAGACCCAGGGTCAATCCCATCGCGCCGCGAATCAGGCCGCGCGCACTTCCAAAACGAAGATCTGAAATCATTAAAACTCCTCCGGACATGGCAGCCGCTGCTCGTGAAGGAGCGCGCCATCCGGTTTCTTTATTCTAAATCCCCGTGCAACCCCCGCCCGGCCATCGGGACATGGAATCTGTCTAAATTAGACCGTTCCTGCCCTTCAGTCGATAGCAAGCGCTTCGCCGGAAACCCGTTAGACTGCACCCGCCGCACGGGCCAGCCGCAGGAACTCACGCGCATTCTGCTCGGTCTTGTTCTCCTGAAAGATCGCCGAACCGGCCACCAGAAGCTCCGCCCCGGCTTCCACCACGCTCGCCACCGTACTGTCGGCTACGCCTCCGTCGACTTCGATACGGAAGTTCAAGCCCATCTTCTGCCGCAGATCGGCAAGATGGGCGACCTTCTCCACGCACCGTGGAATGAAGCTCTGCCCTCCGAAGCCGGGGTTAACCGTCATGACCAGAACATGATGCAGCAGCGGAAGGACCTCGACGATGGTCTCGACCGGAGTCGCAGGATTGATCACTACGCCTGCTTCCATGCCATGTTCGGTGATCAGCATGATCGTCCGGTGCAGATGCCGGCAAACTTCCTGCTGCACGCTCACCCAATTCGCACCCGCCGTGGCAAAGGCCGGAATGTACCGGTCAGGATCTTCGATCATCAGGTGGCAGTCCAGGGGAAGCGCAGTGATCTTGCGCACCGCAGCCACCACCGGAGGTCCAAAGGTAATATTCGGCACAAAGTGTCCGTCCATCACATCGATGTGGCAGACTGTTCCTCCGCCACGCTCCGCAAGGGCAATCTCATCCGCAAGATGCCCAAAATCCGCCGCCAATATAGAAAACGCCAGCTCAATCACAATGCCAAAAGTCTATCAGCCGCGCTCCGGAGCGACCTCCGCGACTTCGGTTGTCGCGGCAGGAATCGATTTCAGACCCACCTTCGCTGCCGCCCGCACCATCTTTCGCACGGGCCATGTGTCTCCTTCGGGAAAGCAAATAACGCCGATCCGCTTGGCCTCTGGCCGGTAATACCAGCGCTTCAGCATTGCCAGATGGTCCGCCATGGTTGCGACATCGTGCGGAGGCTGGCCGCCCTCCATCCGCGCAATCGCGCCGAGCAGCCGTTCCTCTGCACTCTCGCCCGTCGCGGCGGGACCTTCCAGCGGAACTGCTTCCAGCATGAGCGGCTGCGCAAATAAACTCGACCCGACCTCCGCCTGCTCCTTCGCCAACCGGACACCCAGCGTGGAAAAACGCTCCGGCCCATGCAGGCATCCGCCCTGCATCAACCACACCTGGACTACAGCCGCATCCTCCGCCGCAGGCAGAAAGACGACTCCCCGCAACTTATCCAGCGGACGAACAAGCTCCCCCGCCAGCGCAGCCGTCGCCTTTACCTCGACATAGCGCTCATGCGCCGCCGCAGCAGCTTCAAACTCCATATCCTCCGAAGCCTTCTCGCGTTCGGCGGCAATCTTCTCCAGCAGAGACTCGCCACGCGTCGCCAGAAAATCCAGAACGGCATCAGCCTCCGCGCGATACTCGTCATCCGTCACCCTCGCCTGGCACGGTGCCGAACACTTCTTCATCTCGCCATAGGCGCAGCCGGGATGCTCAGGGAAGGGAACCAGCTCCTCATGGCACCGCCGCAGGTGAAAGAGCTCATTCACGCCATCCACGTACCGCTCCGCCGAGGCGCGCGAAGCAAACGGCCCATAGCTCGTATGCAGAGTCCTTCGCCCTAAACGGCTGGTCACGTACATGCGCGGAAACCGGTTCTCCACGGTAAAGCGCACGACATACGGCGGATACAGCTTCAACCGCTTGCGCGTCTCATCCCGTCCAAAAGCCTCGCTCGAAGCACGATAGAGCAACAGAACCGACTCGAAATCCGACCCCGTCCGGCTCCACGCCACTCGTGCGATCCGGTCACGCAGATTAAGCCGCTTCGTCTGCCCTTCGCTTGGCTCCAGCAACCGCTGCAACCGCCGCCGGATGTTCCCGGACTTTGCCAGGTAAGGACGGTCGCCCTCGCCCGCACCATAGAGCGCAAAGACACCACACCCCGCAGGAGCCTCGCGCAGAACCTCTTCGGCACGCCCCGGCACAAACTCCATCACCCGCTCGAAGATCGCTGCCTCACCCACTCGCCGATTTTACTCGCCGGCTATCGTCATGCCTTCGATCCGAATCGTCGGCACTGCGGTCGCTCCACGCCATACGAGGTCGCTGCCAATGGCCACAATGTTGGAGTACATCTCCTTCAAATTTCCCGCGATCGTGATCTCCTCGACGGCGCCGGTAAACTCGCCATTCTCAATCCAAAGCCCCGAAGCGCCCTGCGAGTAATCGCCCGTTACCAGATTCACGCCAGAACCCAATGTCTCGTAGACGTAGAGGCCGTTCTGCACCTCGCCGACGATCTCTTCCAGCGTCTGCGTGCCCGGTTCAAGATAGAAGTTTCCCGCGCCGATCCCCGGAGCGCCGCCCAGGCCGCGCGTAGCGTTGCCGGTCGACTTCATCCCCAGCTTGCGCGCGGTGTAGGTGTTCATCACGTAGCTCTTGAGAATGCCCTTTTCCACGATCACCGTGCGCTGTCTCGGCAGGCCGTCGCCATCGAAAGGCAGAGTGCCAAACCCGGCAAGTCCGGGCTCCAGCATCATCGTTCCATCGTCCACGACCGTGATATTTTCGCCCGCGACGCGTTCGCCCAGTTTGCCATCGAAGAACGTAGCATGGCGATAGATCGCTTCACCGTTCGCGGCCTCGAAGATATTGCCAATCAGGCTGCGCGCAATCTCCGGTGGAAAGACCATCGAAGCGCGCTGCGTCTTAACCTTGCGTGCGCCGAGCCTTCGGACGGCACGTCGCGCGGCCTCTTTGCCCACGCTCTCCGGAGACTCCAACCGCGTCATCGTCCGCGCGCTGGAGTACCAGTAGTCCCGCTGCATGCCATTTGCATCCTGCGCAATCGGCATCGCCGAGACGCTGCAGTAGCTCTTTTTGTACTCGCCCGCAAAGCCGCGTGAGTTCGCCATCACCTTGCGCGACGTCGCCGCATCGAAGGTGCCGCCATCGGAGTTCTGAATGCGCACATCCGCGTTCATCGCAGCCTCTTCCGCGCGCCGCGCATACGCGATGCGTTCTTCGGCTGGAAGCGAATAGACATCCTCAAAGAAAAGCCCCATGCCTTCGGAGTTGCGCACCTCGGAGAACGCTCCCGCCTCCGGCAGACCCGCAAACGGATCTTCCCCCGTGATCTTCGAAAGCTCTACGGCACCTTTCACCAGGTGTGCGATGCCCTCATCGCTCAGGTCGCTCGTGGACGTGCTCGCTGTTCGTAGACCATTGAAAACACGAAGGCCGAGCCCGCGCGATCCACTTTCGACGAGCGTCTCCACCTGTCCAAGTCGAACCTTTACCTCGAACTCGTCGCCTTCGTACGCCACGGCCTCTGCATCGGTGGCACCGGCCTTAATTGCACGTTCCACCACGTCCGCTACAAGCTGCTTCAGATCTTTCTTCGTCTCAATCATCATCGTCCCGTTCCACCTACCGTCATCCGGTCGAGCTTGATCGTCGGCATGCCTACGCCCACCGGCACACCCTGGCCCTTTTTGCCACACGTCCCAATGCCTTCATCCAGCGCCAGATCATGCCCCACCATGCTCACGTGGTTCAGCGCCGTCGGGCCATCGCCGACGAGCATCGCGCCCTTCACCGGTGCGGTGATCTTGCCGTCTTCGATCAGGTAAGCCTCGCTCGCCGCGAAGACGAACTTGCCATTGGTAATATCCACGGACCCACCGGAGAAGTTCACGGCATACAGGCCCTTCTTCACGCTGCGGAGAATGTCCGCAGGCTCATCTTCCCCTGCGAGCATGTACGTATTCGTCATCCGAGGCATAGGGAAGTGCTGATAACTTTCGCGGCGTCCACTGCCCGTTCCCGGCAGACCCATCAGCTTGGCGGAGAGCTTGTCGCTCATATAGCGCCGCAGAACGCCCTTCTCGATCAAGACCGTGTCCTTCGTCGGCGCGCCTTCGTCGTCCACGTTGATCGATCCGCGGCGTCCGGCGATGGTGCCGTTGTCCACCACGGTCACCTTCTCGTTCGCGACCTTCTGTCCCAGCAAGCCCGCAAACGCGCTCTGCTTCTTGCGATTGAAGTCGGCTTCCAGACCATGTCCCACGGCTTCGTGAATCAGCACGCCCGGCCATCCCGGACCGAGGACGACTTCCATCTCGCCTGCAGGCGCTTCGGTGGCCGTCAGTTGCAGGATCGCCTGCCGCGCGGCTTCCGCCGCAAAGAACTCCGGGGTCTTCTGCTCGTTGTAATAAGAGATCTGCACACGTCCACCGCCACCGCTCGTGCCACGCGCCGAGCCGGAGTCGTCCTTCGCCAGCACGCCAACATTCAAACGGCTCAACGGCTGCACGTCGCTGGCATAGGTTCCATCGCTGGCGACGATGAGGATCCGTCGCACCTCGTCGCTGAAACTCGCACGCACCTGGGTCACACGCGAATCGTAGGCGCGCGCCGTGCGGTCGGCACGCTGCACCAGATCCAGCTTCTGCGCGATCTCTGTATCTAATCCCGTTATGGGATAGAGGGCATGTACCTCGGTCTCAACGAATCCCTGCACCTGCACCTTGGAAGGGCCGCTTGCAATGAGGGCCGCTGTCTTCGCTGCATGCAATAGCTTCGCTTCGGTCAGGTCGTCAGTATAGGAAAAGCCCGTCCGCTCGCCGCTCAGGACGCGAATGCCACACCCGACACTCATTCCCTGGCTGGCGGATTTAACGATCCCCTCGTCCACGCCGATAGAGGTTGACGTAACGCTCTCAAAATAAAGCTCTGCAAAATCTCCGCCCGCGCTCAGTGCCGCCTGGAGACATCGCTCCAGCAAACCGTTTGTTACACCCATTCGTTCGCGAAAGTACTCGGTCTTCGATACCGTCATTGTTGCCATCTCTCAATTCTACGCACGTGAAAGCCGCGGCCTCGACGTGTGCTACCTTCATTCCCATGAACCCGCCGCAGACCGTTCCTCCCATCGATCCCCGGTACCCCATCGGTCGCTTTCCGCGCACTGAGATGATTACGCTGCACATGCGCGAGGCTGCGGTCGCCCGTCTGGCCGAACTTCCAGAAGAACTCTTTCATGTGGTCGACGGTCTTTCCGACGCGCAACTCTCCACGCCCTACCGCGAAGGCGGCTGGACCGTTCGCCAACTCGTGCACCATGTTGCCGATTCGCATGCGAACGCCTACCTTCGCATCCGCCTCGCGCTCACCGAAGATGCGCCCACCATCTGTACTTACGATGAAAAGGCGTGGGCCGAACTGCACGACTCCATCGCGCCCGTGGCATGGTCCATCCAGTGGCTGGAGGCGCTTCACGCGCGTCTTGTGATGCTTCTGCAATCGCTCGATGCGCAGCAGTGGAAACGCGTCTTCATCCACCCGGAAAAGGGACCGGTGACGGTGGAGATGGCGGCGCTGGAATACGCCTGGCACTCGCGCCACCACGTCGCCCACATCGCCCACCTGCGCGCGGTCAAAGGCTGGTAAAACAAGTCGATGTCTTCGGTTGGGTCAGAGCAAACACCAGAGCAGATCGGCACCGCACTCGAAGAGTTCCTCGTCAGCCACCCGCGTACGCTCGTCTATGAAGACGGCGCACTCCTCTTCGACCTGCAGGAGGCGAAGTACAGCCTCTCCACGGAACACGGTCGCTGCACGCTGCATCTCTGGTCGGAAGAAAAGAACCTCGTTCGCCGCGTCGTCTCCTCTCGCGCTCGCAAAAGTTCACTCGCGCTAGCGACGATGCGCTTCGGCCAGACGAAGCCGAAGCTCCTGGAACTTGTCTCCGACCCTGACCGCCGCACACCCTCCACACGCGAAGCTACGCGCACGCGTTTCCTTCCCAAAGTGGAACGTGTCCTCAAGGCCGAGTTCCCACATTGGGCCATCGATGCCTTTCATACCGCGATGGATCTGGAAAAGTCTTTTGGCCCGGCCTATGCGCGCGGCACCATGCACCAGGGGCAGCAGGCGTGGGCCGTGATTGCGGTCAATGGCGACGAGACGCCCGCCACCATCGACGGCATACTCACTCTCGGCATCCTCTGGCTGCAGCACTGCCGCGAGAACGCCGGTGGCCGCCGCCTCTACCAGGGGCTCCGTATCATTGTTCCACGTGGAACGTCAACGCTGACCCTCCAGCGTTTGCAATGGCTTAGAACCGATGCGGCGCAATGGCAGCTCTACGAGTTCGACGAGCCAAACAACACCCTCACCGAACGCGACCCGTACGACATCGGCAACCTCATCACACGCCTGCCGAATGCACCGGATACCGCAGCGGCCAGCGACCGTTTCGCCGAAGCACTCGCGAAGGTCTTTGCGCTCATCCCGCTGGCGTTCCACAAAGACGTAGACCAGCAGCTACGTTCCTCAACCCACCTGGCGCTTTCGCTGCACGGCTTGGAATTCGCACGCCTTCGCCTTACCATTTCGGCCAACTCCTTCAATCGCGAAGTGGAAATCAGCTTCGGCGCAGGGCCGAATGAGACACCCCTCGCGCTCGTGACCGAGGAGCATCTGCGCCACCTTGTGGAACGTCTCTTCGCCCGTCGCATCGCTTCAGGCGCGCAAAAAGACCCGCTCTACCGCAGCCAGCCCGAGCGATGGCTGGAGTCCAGCCTCCGCCGCAATATCGCGCCACTTACCGCAGGAGCAAACTCTCTCACGCAGTTCAACGCGGATCATGTCTACGCGCAGGTTCCCGCCTTCGCCGCCTCCGACCGAGGCATGATCGACCTGCTCACCGTTACCCACGCAGGCCGCCTCGCCGTTCTGGAGCTCAAGGCAAACGAAGACATGCACTTCGCCCTGCAGGCCCTCGATTACTGGATCCGCGTCCGCTGGCACCACACCCAGACCTCCGACCCTGCCACTGGCCTCGGAGCCTTCCAGGCCCACGGCTTCTTCACCACGCTGCGCCTCTCGGCAGAGCCACCTCTGCTCTACCTCGTAGCCCCATCGCTCCGCATTCACCCGGTTACGGAAGTCGTTCTTCGCTACCTGAAACCTGAAGTGGAGTGGACCATTCTAGGACTTAGCGAACACTGGCGTCGCGAGATGAAAGTGATCTTTCGGAAACGCTCACGCGGGCAAAAGATCTAATCGCAGCCCTGACCCATCGCTTCAAGCGACAGTTCGTCCTCACCGGCTTCCGCGAAAGTGCCTTCCAACTTGCCTTCGAAGAAGCGTTCGACGGCGTCCATCACTTCGCTGCCGCGCTTGGCATCGAAGATCGCTCGCCGCAGCGCTGCTCCACCGACTACGCCATGCGTGAACCAGCTTGCGAATTGCTTCATCTTGCCGATGGCATCGCGGCGTGAGCTTTCGCGGTCCTTCTTTTGCCGCTTTTCAAAGTCCGTTTCGGCGGGTCCGGTGATCTCAGGATGCTCCTGCTCCATCTCGGCCAGCAGCATCTCGAAGTAGCCGCGGATCATGCGGTAGCGGTCCATCTCGGTGGGGCGGTCGTAGTTGCCCGTCGCCGTGAACTGTGCGATCTGACGGAAGATCCATGGATTCGCGGGAGCCGCGCGACCGATCATCACGGCATCGCAGCCTGTTTTTTCGACCATCGCGGCAGCGTCTTCTGGTGTCCGCACATCGCCATTGCCAATCACCGGAATCGAGACCGCGTCCTTCACGGCAGCAATCCACTCCCACCGCGCCTCACCGCTGTATCCATCCTCGCGTGTGCGGGCGTGCAGGGCCACGGCGTTCAGGCCGCTTTCCTGCGCCATTTTGGCGAGTTCCACGCAGACGATCTGCTTGTCGTTCCATCCCATCCGGAACTTCACGGTGAAGGGGATCGTGACCGACGCGCGTACTTTTTCGAAGATGTTCTGGATCAGCGGCAGGTCGCGCAGCAGGCCGCTGCCGCCATTCGAACTGACGACGCGCTTTGCGGGGCAGCCGAGGTTGAGATCCACCATATCGAAGCCTGCGTCCTGCACGATGCGCGCGCTTTCAGCCAACGTCTCCGGGTTTGAGCCAAAGAGCTGCGCAGAAATCGGGTGCTCGTCCTCGTAGTACGTCAGGTAGCGTTTGCGCTTGGTCTCGCGCATCCGCGCCAGGCCGTCGGCGCTGGTGAACTCCGTCACAATCAGGCCGCAACCGCTCTGCTGGTTGGAGACTTCGGTCTCCACATCAGAAGGAGCGGCAGTAGAAGCCGCCGTAAACATGCTCGCGTTGCGAATAAACCGCCGAAAGACGGTGTCGGTCACGCCGGCCATGGGGGCGAGCACCGTCGCCGGCGCGATGCGCACGTTGCCGATGGTGAACTCCGCGCCTACGCGTGTCTCCGCGGGCATCGGCCGTTCCAGCGTGTTCTCCCAGCCCTTCTTCATGACGATCTCTTTTCGCAAACGCGTTGTCTTTCATAAACCAGAAAGGCCCCCGCCAAAGCGGAGGCCTTCCTATTCAGCTTCGTTGCTTACTGTGCTGCTGCTTCGGTCTTCGCGTCGTCAGACTTGGCATACTTGCGGCGGAAGCGCTCGATACGTCCAGCAGTATCGATCATTTTCTGCTTGCCGGTGAAGAACGGGTGGCAGGCGTTGCAGATTTCGAGAACGATGTCGCCCTTGTGGGTCGAACGCGTCTCAAATTTGTTACCGCACGCGCAGCGAACTTCTGTCACGTGGTAATCGGGATGAATTGCTTCTTTAGGCACGATGAAACCTTCTTTCAAGAAAGTGCGGACGTTATCGGCGTACGGTCTGCTTGCAACGGTTCAGATTCACGTCACATCAGATTCCTGTCGCACCGCCGAATCCCTCAACTGAAGAGAGAAGCCGCTTTTCCAAGTATACCGCCGTTTTCAACACGCAGCAACGTGCCCCACCACCCCGCATGTGAGCGATACTGGGAACCGATGCCAGAACTTATTCCACCGGTCTGCCCGCTCTGCCAGGGCACCCTCTTTCGCTTCATCGAGCGGCCCAACGGCGATCGCTTCGCCCAGCCGTGCAGCTGCCGCGTCGCCCACCGCAACGCGCGCACGCTCCTGCAGGCCCGTATACCGCGTCGGTACGAGCACTGCACGCTTGAGAGTTTTGAGACGAAGTTCGGCTCAGCCACGCCCTCGCTCTCGCATGCGCATATTGCAGCAAAGAAGTTCGTTCAGGCCTATCCTCTTGAAACCAATGGCACAGGTCTGCTTCTAACCGGAAATATAGGCGTAGGGAAGACCCACCTTGCCGTCGGGATCCTGCAGGCGCTCATCGAACGTGGTGCCCAGGGGCTCTTCTACGACTACCGCGAGCTCCTGAAGCAGGTACAGCACTCCTACAACCCCTCCGTGGCAGCCACCGAACTTGGCATCCTGGAGCCCATTTTCAACGCGGAGGTCCTCGTCCTCGATGAGATCGGGGCGTCGAAACCCACGGACTGGGTCTGGGACACCGTCGCGCACATCCTCAATACGCGCTACAACGATCAGCGCACCACCATCATCACGACCAACTACGCCAACCTGCCTCCGCTTGGCGTGGATATCCCTGGAGCCACCACGATCAACGACCGCAAGGGCCATCGCGAAGACACCCTCGGCGACCGCATTGGCGAACGCATGCGTTCGCGTTTGCAGGAGATGTGTGTCGTCCTCGAGATGCGCGGAGAAGACTTCCGCCAGCGCGTCAAACGCGCTACCTTCGCCTAAAACGAAACGCCCTCCGTCAGGAGGGCGTTTGCGATATCCATCAAAAGTCTACAGAGGGAAGTTCTTCAACCACTCGCGGAACGGTGGTCCCAGGTCATCGCGCTTCAGTGCGAATTCGACGGTGGCCTTCAGGAAGCCCAGCTTGTCGCCTGCATCGTGACGCTTGCCTTCGTAAGTAAAGCCGTAGACCTTCTCGTACTGGAGAAGAGCCTTGATGCCGTCCGTTAGTTGCAGCTCGCCGCCAGCGCCGGGCTTCAGTGCTTCCAGCATCTCGAAGATGCGCGGCGTCAAAATGTAACGGCCAATGATCGCGTTCTGGCTTGGTGCCTCGCTTGCCTTCGGCTTTTCCACCATGTCGCGCACGGCAAGGAGTCTGGGGTTGTTCGGGTCCTGCGTGCAGTCCAGACAACCGTAGTTGCTGATCGCTGCGCCCTCTACGACCTCGCTGCCAAGGATCGAAGCGCCGGTGTCGTAGAAAGCTTCCACCATCTGCTTCATGCAGGGCGTCTTCGCATCCACGATGTCATCCGGCAGAATGACCGCGAACGGCTCATTGCCCACGAGCTCTTTCGCCATCAGCACGGCGTGTCCCAGGCCAAGCGCCTCGGGTTGCCGTGTGTACGTGATCTTTGCCAGTTTCGAAACGGAACGCGCAATCTGCAGCAGGGCGGTCTTTCCGCGTGCTTCCAGGCTTGCTTCCAGTTCGGCAGACTTGTCGAAATGATCCTCCATCGTCGTCTTGCCGCGACCGGTGATGATGATGATCTCCGTGCAGCCTGCGGCCACGGCCTCTTCGACGCCATATTGAATCAGTGGCTTATCGACAAGAGGAAGCATCTCCTTCGGAGTCGCTTTTGTTGCGGGCAAAAAACGTGTGCCCATACCTGCAGCTGGAAAAACGGCCTTGCGAATCTTCATCTGGCTCATAACGTGGTCAGAGTTCCTTTACGGGCAAATGGTTTGCCGGAATGTGCTCATCCTAGCAAAGCGCTAGGAAAGGTCTCTACAACTTTTGTAATTCGGTTCGTAGCCACTGAGCCTACAGCACGGGCGAATCGTCGTTCAGCATGGCTTTGCGAATCACTTTGATGGGTGCAAATCCCTGCCGCATTAAATCATCGTGAAATCCTTGCAGGGTGAACGCCGTACCGCGCTTCTTCTTCACATCCTCGCGCAGTTTCAGGATCTGCAGTTTGCCCAGGGTGTAGTAAAGATAAGTCGCATCGGACGTTCCGCGCTTCGTCTCCATCTTCGCAATCGAAGGCGACTGATACCCCTCCTTCACGAAGAAAGCCTCTGCTTCCTCTGTCGTCATTCCCGCCGTGTGCATCTTGATGCCGACAACAAACCGTGCATTGCGCAGGAGAGCATCCTGCAGCTGTCCGAGTCGGATCAGCTTTGCTTCGCGCTCGTCCTTCGCTCCAAAGCCCGGTTGACCGTATCCCTCGTCCAACATCATCTGCTCGCAGTAGTGCGCCCAGCCTTCGATATTGCTGTTCGCACCCACCAGTTTGCGAATCTTGGAGGGGAACTGGTTCTGCCATAGGAACTGCGTGTAGTGACCGGGATATGCTTCGTGAACGCTTGTCGACACAATCGTTCCCACGTTGAATGCCGCCATATGCTCCGCGACACGTTCTTTGCTCCATCCAGGTTCGGGCAGGGTCACGTTGAAGAAGGCCGTCGTCGAATGAGTTTCAAACGGTCCCGGCGGGTCCATGCTTGCCTGTGTGGTCGCGCGCATGAACGGTGGCGTCTCTTCGAGCACCGGCCTTACATCGCTCGGAAGCGTGATGATCTTATGCGCCTTGATAAAGGCAATCTGCCCATTGAAGCTATCGCGAAAGGCGTCCAGCAGCTTGTCCGGCGCGGGATGAATCGTCGCCAACTCGGCCAGCACATCCAGCGGAGATTTGTTCGGATCCACCTCATGCGCGATCCGCGCAAACTCCGCCTGGTTTACACGCATGTTCGCCGTATCAATCTCAATCAGGCGATCCAGCGGTGTATCTACCATCTCGTCATACTGCAGCTTCTTGCGATAGGTGTCCGCGCCGAAGCGAAAATCACCGTTCGAGCGCGGCAGCAGGTCCGACTTCATCCATGCGCCGTAGCTCTTCAGCGCTTCAATCACGGCGGAATTGCTCTTGGCAAAGTCTGCCTTCGTCTGTGCATCGGTCGCATCTTTGAAGGCAGTAGGCACATCGTTCTGGAAGAAACTCACCAGTCCGTCGATCTGCTCCAGAGCTATCTCCGTGTAGATCTTTGGCGGATTCTTCAGATTCTTGCGTGCTTCCACAAAGACCTGCGGCATCAGCTTTTCGCGCTCTACCGCAGCGCGCAGGCGCGTATTTACCGGAGCATAGTTGCGGCTCATGATGACGAAGACTGAACCCGTAATCCCGCTCGAGTAGTTGTCCGGATTCTTCTCCCACATCCGGATCGTCTCCAGCGAAAGGAGCTGCGAGCGAATGCTGTTCAGAAGAATCTCGCGGTCCGCGGCGACATCGCGATCCAGACCTTCGGCTGGAATAGACTCGAACTTCTTCTCCCACTCGTGCAGCTTCACTACCTGTTTTTGCACGGCGGCGGCGGAATAGTCCTCAAGCATGGTGTCGTACTCATGCAGGCCGACGGAGGTTCCATAGCTCGGTTGCGCGTGGAACAACTCATCGAAGTACTGCTCGCTCCAGACGCTGAAGGTCTGTGCCGCTCCGTCAATGTTTACGCGCTGTGCCGATGCCGTCATGACTACCCCACTCAACAAAACTGCTCCAAGAAAAAACTTCATCGCGTCCTCACCTCGACTGATGCACAAATTGTAAGGGTTACTGGTGCAAAACTGGTGGCCGAACTGTGATCTCATCCAGCAGCGCACGCGCCTCGGAGATCACCTCTTCCGCCTTCGAAGAGGAGAGGGGCCAACGCAAGACACCCTGTGGCGTGAACTGCGCTCCACGCTTTGCCGAGCGCGAGACCAGCTTCATCATCGCGCCCGGATCGATGGGCGCTTTCTGATCGAAACGTACCATCAGCATCTCGCGCATGACCTTCTGCTTGTTCTCTTCGATCTGGATACGCTTGCGATCCAGTTGTGCAACACACAACCGTTCGCATTCCATGCGCAGTTCGGCGGCCGCCAGCAGATGCGTTACCGTCTCCGGCAAAAGTCCATAGCGGTCGATCATCTCTGCGCGCACGTCGGCCAGTACGCCGGAGTCCTGCGCCCCTGCGATGCGTTTGTACATCCGCAACCGCTGGTTTTCTTCCGCGATGTAATCCGCATCGATGCGCAGAGAAATGCCGAGGTTGAGCTGGACGGCAACGCGCTCTTCCGCGCTCTCGCCCTTCATCTTGGCCACGGCCTCCTGCAGCATCGTCGTGTA
The DNA here is from genome assembly GCF_000179915.2 of Terriglobus saanensis SP1PR4. Lineage (NCBI taxonomy): Bacteria > Pseudomonadati > Acidobacteriota > Terriglobia > Terriglobales > Acidobacteriaceae > Terriglobus > Terriglobus saanensis. The sequence goes on from NC_014963.1 coordinate 660,066, forward strand.
CATCTCAAAACCAATCGCTTCGATATGTCCGCTCTGCTCGCCGCCGAGCATGTTTCCGGCGCCACGTAATTCCAGATCCAGCGCGGCGATCTTGAAGCCTGCACCGAGGTCGGAGAACTCTTTCAGAGCAGCCAGACGCCGTCGCGCTACTTCTGTCAGTTCGTTGTCCGGAGGGATGAGCAGATACGCATACGCTCGCCGGTTCGCGCGTCCCACACGTCCGCGCAACTGGTATAGCTCGCTCAAACCATGCCTGTCGGCGCGGTTGATGATGATCGTGTTGGCACGCGGAATATCCAGGCCGTTTTCGATGATGCTCGTCGCACAGAGCACGTCGAACTCGTAGTTCATGAACGCGAGCATCGCTTTCTCCAACTCGCCTTCACCCATCTGTCCATGCGCTGTGATCACGCGCGCATGCGGCACGAGTTCGCGAATCTGCGACGCGAGATCGTAGATCGTTTCCACGCGATTGTGGACGAAGTAGATCTGCCCGCTACGTTCCAGCTCCATCTCAATCGCTGTGCGCACCAGCTTTTCGTCGAACTTCGCAACGATGGTCTGGATCGCCATGCGGTCTTTCGGAGGCGTCTCAATCACGCTCATATCACGCAGGCCGAGCAGCGACATATGCAGCGTTCGAGGAATCGGCGTGGCGCTCATGGCCAGTACATCGATGGCTGCGCGCATTTGCTTCAATCGTTCTTTGTGCCGCACGCCGAAGCGTTGCTCTTCATCGACCACGAGCAGACCGAGATCCTGAAATGCAATGTCCTTCGAGAGCAGGCGGTGCGTGCCGATCAGGATGTCCACCTTACCGTCGGCGACATCTTCCAGGATTTTCTTCTGTTCCTTTGCCGTGCGGAAGCGCGAGATCATCTCCACGTTTACAGGGAAGCGCGCGAAACGCTTCTTGAATGACTGATAGTGCTGAAAGCTCAGCACGGTGGTGGGTGTCAGTACCGCGACCTGCTTTGAATCCTGTACTGCCTTGAACGCGGCGCGCATGGCTACTTCGGTCTTGCCGTAGCCGACATCGCCGCAGAGCAGGCGATCCATCGGCTGCGTGCTCTCCATATCGCGCTTGATGTCCGCGATGGCGGAGAGTTGATCGTCCGTCTCGTTGAAGTCAAAGGCATCCTCGAACTCGCGCTGCAGGTTGTTGTCCGGCGCAAAGACAAAGCCCTCTGCTGACTGCCGCTGCGCGTACAGCTTCAGCAGTTCGGCGGTCATGTCCTGCATGGCCTTCTTGACGCGGGCCTTCGTCTTCGCCCACGCCGCGCCGCCCATCTTGTTCAGCTCCGGAGCGGGACCCGTGTCGGCGGTCCTGTACTTCTGAATCAGGTCCAGTCGCGTCAGGGGAACGTACAGCTTCGCCTGCTCGGCAAACTCCAGGATCATTAACTCAAGCGGCATGCCCTCCTGGTCGATGGTGCGCAGACCCATGTACTTCGCAATGCCGTGCTCCACGTGCACTACGTAGTCGCCTACGGTGAGATCGCGGAAGTCCGAGATGAACGCCGCTGTCTTTGATTTCCTCTGCACCGGACGCGCCGTGACATCGGCATCGTCGTTCAGGTCCTGCGCGCCAAAGATCACGAGCATCCGCGCCGTGGCCTTGTCGAGATCGAGCACCTGCACGCCATTCGCAATCGCCGTCTTCACGATCACCGGCGTCCGCAGATCGCCCGCCAGGTAACTCGATTCGTCATAGACCGTCGCGCTTCCGCTCGACGTCTGTACGCGGCTGCCGATGCGATACGGCACCTGGTACTCCTGCAGCAGCGTTGCCAGACGCTCTACTTCACCTTGATTTGGCGCGGCGATCAGCACACGCGCGTCCTGCAGCGTAAGAGACTTTAGCTGTTCCACCATCGCCGGAATCGATCCGCGGAAGCGCGGAGTCGGGCGTGTTGCAAACTCGATCTCTGTCAGCGCGGAGTTGTCGACGTCCAGCACATCCACCGCGCCAAGCTGGTCGAGATCGCAGCCCGGCAGGACACGCAGGCGGTCTTCCAGGTCCCACGGCGAGATGTAAATATCTTCCGGCACGACCAGCGTGCCAATCGCGCTGCGCTCGTGCCTCTGTTCGATCTTGTTCCACCAGCGCTCGCCCTGGTTTTTCACCATCGCAGGCTCTTCCACGAAGACGCGCGTGTACGGCCCCATCAGCTCGAAGATCGTCGAAGTAGCCCCCGCTACCGGAGCAAAGAACTCCCATCCCGGAAAGATCGTCGCCTGTCCCACGCGAGACTGAAGTTCCGCTGGTTCTTCGCCGCCTTCGATCATCGCTCCTGCAGCGCCGCCGCGCACCAAGCGCGTGTGCACGGCATTCAACAGCTTTTCCGTAATCGGCGTCTCTGTCAGCGGAAGCAGAATGGCTTCATCCACAGGCGTGCTCGACCGCTGCGTGTCGGGATCGAACTTCCGCATGCTCTCGATCTCATCGCCGAAGAAGTCGATGCGCACCGGTCTGTCCATCTCCGGCGAATACACATCCACGATTCCGCCGCGCAACGTCACCTGTCCCGGCATCTCCACGACATCTACGCGCGTGTAGCCGACTTTCAGCAGATGCGCCAGGATCATCTCCGTGTCGTACTCTTCGCCGCGCTTCAGCTCCAGCGCCAATCCGGCGTAAAAATCCTTGGAAAATAGCCGCATGCAGGCGGACTCCAGGGGCGCAATGACCACCTTGGCCTGCCCGGTCGCGATCTTCCAGAGGGTCGAGGCGCGCGCCTCTTGGATCTCGGCGTGCGGGGAGAGGTTCTCAAAGGGAAGCACATCGTGCGCGGGGAGCCGCAGAACTTCCTCGCAGGCCAGCACGCCCGTAAGCTCGCAGGTCCCCAGCAGGGCCTGATGCAGCGCCTCCGCGGCCTTGTTGTCGCTCACCAGGATCAGGGCGGGGGCATTCCCGGCCTTTACCATGTAGGGCAGATAGAGCGCCCGTGCCGTAAATGTGAGGCCAGACACACGTCTCCGCCCCGATCCGCCGCTCAAGTGCCGCCGTAAACGCTCAAATATCTCGGAATGTTCCAGCTCCGCGACCATCTCGCGGACAAAGGGGAGGATCATGCAGTTTCAAGTTTAGCAGCGCATTGCTTGCTAAAATCGAGATCTATGCCCGCCATCGCAGGTCTCTCGCCCGAAATTCTCTCCAAGTATCAGCCCGTCATCGGTCTTGAAGTCCACGTGCAGCTTCTGACCAGAACCAAGGCCTTCTGTGGCTGCGTGAATCTCTATGGTGGAGAACCCAATACGCACACCTGCCCCACCTGCCTCGGCCTGCCCGGAGCGCTGCCTGTGCTCAATCGCCAAGCCGTGGAGTTTGCTGTGCTCGCCTCCACCGCGCTCAACTGCACCGTCAATGAGAACTCGGTCTTCGCGCGCAAGAATTATTTTTACCCGGACTCTCCCAAGGGCTACCAGATCTCGCAGTTCGACAAACCCATTGCGGAAAACGGCTGGCTCGATGTCTCTGACGGCAAGGGCGGCTTGAAGCGCATCGGCATCACGCGCCTGCACATGGAAGAAGACGCGGGGAAGAGCATCCACGACGGCTTCGCCGACTCTGCGACGAACACCTACATCGACCTGAACCGCTGCGGCACGCCGCTTGTGGAGATCGTCTCCGAGCCGGATATCCGTTCCGCCGACGAGGCTTTTGAATACCTCACCAAGCTGAAGGAGATTCTGCTCTATACCGGCGTCTCCGATTGCAATATGGAGGAAGGTTCCCTCCGCTGCGATGCGAACGTCTCCGTCATGCTCAAGGGCGCGGCTGAGTACGGTACCAAGGCCGAAGTGAAGAACGTCAACAGCTTTCGCTACATCCGCGACGCCATCAACTACGAGATCGAGCGCCAGATCGAAGTGGTGGAGTCCGGAGCGAACGTCAAGCAGGAGTCGCGCCTCTACAACTCCGGCGAGGGCCGCACCTACTCCATGCGCTCCAAAGAAGAGGCGCACGACTACCGTTACTTTCCGGAGCCCGACCTCCCGCACCTCGTCGTCGACGACGCCTGGAAGGCCGAGATTCTGAAGGCACTTCCCGAGATGCCAGAAGCCAAGCGAGCGCGCCTCGTTGCGACCTACGAGATCTCTGTCCAGGATGCCGCAACCCTGGCCTCTTCGCAGACCTTCGCTAACCAGTTTGAGGAAGCCGCCAAGGCAGCGAAGAGCCCGAAGCGCGTCGCCAATCTCATCCTCGGCGAACTCCTCGGACGTCTCAACGCCGCTGGATTGGAACTCGAGACCTCCCCTGTCACCCTTAAGGGAATCGTGCAGGCCGCGGATCTTCTTGAGGAGGGCAAGCTTTCGTCCAAACAACTCAAGCAGCTCTTCGACATCTCCTTCGAGAAGAGCGAAGACTTCGGCGTTGTCTACGACCGCGAAAAACCGGAACAGATCTCCGATACGGGCGCGATCGAAACCATGATCGACGAGGTCATTGCGGCCAATCCGAAGCAGCTCGAACAGTACAAGGGCGGCAAGAAGACCGTCTCCGCCTTCTTTGTCGGGCAGGTCATGCGCCTCTCCAAGGGGCAGGCAAATCCTGCCATGCTCAACGATCTTGTGGTGAAGAAGCTCGACGCGGCATAAACTCGTAGCCAATGCTGCGTCGACCTCTGCTCCGCCTCCTGCCGCTTGCCGCTCTCCTCGGCTGCAGCGTCTCGCCTAAGCCACCGTTAGAGCAAATCGCCGCGGACCAAAAGGTTATGCCGCCCAACACTGTCGATTTTTCGCAGATGATGCGCGAACTCTCCGCGCAACCCGGGTTTACGGAGAAGCTGCTCGCGCAGATCAACCACGGCGAAAAGGCCGGTGCCTATCTCACGCCCAGGCTCTTTGATGAGTTTCGCAAACTCATCCTTGGCAGCGACTGGAGCGGCCTGGACCGCTTTCCCGGATGGAATATCCGCCGCATCACGCGCACCGTCGATCTCGGAAGCCATCTTGCGAAGGGCTCGCAGGCCAGCCCGGATCTCGGCGTAAACGTCGGACCTTATACCCTCAACGCTGCGCACACGGAATCTCTGGACACGCCCTCGACGCTTGGCGGCTTTCAGGCCGACCAGAGCTCGCTCGGCGCAGACGTCTCGCACGGAGACGGTCCTGACCCGCGCCTTGCACCGATGCACTCCGAGAGCGCGCGCCTCGCGCAGGTCTTCAACCGCCTCTCGCTGAACAGCGCCCCCAACAGTGCACCCAAGCCGGTTTTCACCGCAAAGATCGGCGATCAGAACGCCACATCGCCGGAACAGCTCGTGGCCGCGCTCACGGCCACCGGCCACACCGTCACCGTGGCGGACGCGCGCTACTTCGCCAACTTTGGCCACTTCCATTACAAGGGCCGCGACGTCGAAATGCCCTTCTGGCTCGATACGCAGCTGCTTATCCCGACAGACCACTGGTGGCAGCGTTCGCGCCATCTCCTCGTTCCCGTCGCGCACGCGGAGTACGAATGGATCATCAGCGGGCCGAGGATCAACGCTGACGTCACTTTCTACTTCGGCATCGATGGCCGCGCGGAGTTCCGCACGAATGACGAACAGAATCAGCCTTGGGTCATGGGACGCCACGAGCACGAGTATCACGGCGACCAGGCCGTCGAGGTCACACGTCTCACCGGAAAATACGTCCGCGCCTACGCTGCCCTTCACGCCGCGCATCCGGAGCTGCCCTTCGGCGGTTACTACACGCTCGGCGTATGCCAGGACGTCATCGGCTCCATTGAACTTCGCATGACGGGCAAGACAACGCTCTTCCCCAACACCGCACAAACAGAATACTTCCACGATCAGCCCGATGCGGAGATCACCGCCTTGATGGACGCCATCCCGAAAGATACCGAAGGTCCTGCACCCACGCCGGACCGCATCTTTGGTTCACTTCCCACGGAGGATTACTCAGCCCTGACTGTTCCCGGTCTGCGCGAAGATGTACTCCGAACGCATGCCGCGTGGGAGCAGGGAACTCTGCGCTCCGCATGGCCTGTGCGCCGGCGTCTTCTATCGCTTGTCGGTCTTGTGCTTGCTACCGGTGTGGTCGCATGGGTGGCACGTCGCCGTAGCAGCAAGGTTGTCTGAAAAGGATCACTCGTGTGTACGCGGAAGCAGTGGATCGCATCTCATGGCAGGTAGTCATCTCTCCGTCAGGGAGCAATCGCATGGCAACCAAAAAGGCTGCGACAAAGAAGACAGCAACGAAGAAGGCGGCCGCCAAAAAATCTGCGGTCAAGAAGTCCGCTGCAAAGAAAGCCACGACGAAGTCAGCGACCCGGAAGTACTCGCCTTCGGTTGGTAGTGACGTCAAGCGCGAGATGCACGCCATGCATCAGGGCAAGCTAAAGAGCGGACGTAGCGGCAAGAAGGTCACGAATCCGAAGCAGGCCATCGCCATCGGCCTTTCGGAAGCGCGCAAAGAAGGCAAGAAAGGCCCCGCCAAGAGCTAAGGGATTTTCTTATTTATCGGAACTTGAAGAGGAAGTGGAAGACGACACCGGAGCCGCAGTGGCGGCCGGCGTTGCCGTTGCTGCCGCAGCAGGTGCCGCCCCCTCCGAAGAACCAGAAGCCGCTGGAGTTGAAGATCCCTCACCCGTTGCAGGTGTCTTCGGCGTTTTTTTCGACGAAGAGTAGAGATCGGCATACCAGCCGCCGCCCTTGAACATCACTGCCGGTGCCGAGATCACACGCTCCAGCAGACCACCACAGTGCGGACACTGCGTGATCTCCGGATCGGAGAACTTCTGCCGTTTCTCCGTATGTTTGTGGCACTGCGTGCATTCGTACTCATACATCGGCATGCTGATTACCCCTGGGCCTTCTGCAACTCAACAAGCCGTACGCTGACAATCGCTTCCACCTTGCGCAACGCTTCCAGCACGCTCTGTGCTTTGGCGGCAGCGGGAAGATCGATCTGCACCACGGCCAGCGCCTGTCCCTGGGGAACGCGCTGCGAACGGACGTTGCGCCCCAGAGCGAAGTTGGCTACGTTGACCTTCTGCTCACCGAGGATTGTTCCAATGCGGCCAATCACGCCGGGTACATCCTGATTCCGGATAGAAAGCAGTGTGCCCGTCAGCGGCGCTTCGATGTCGATGCCGTCGTAGCTCAGCAGGCGCGGCGAGTTGCCATGCAGCACCGTTGCGCTCGCCGTAGCGTCGCCATCGGCGGAGTGCAGCGTCAGCTTTACCACGGAACCAGCGCCACCAGAGACAAACTCTTTCTTGTCTTCCTGCACGCGGATACCGCGCTCAGCGGCAATCGAAGCGGCATTGATGTGGTTCACGTTCTCGGAGTCACTCAGGACGCCTGCGAGGATTGCGTTGCGAATCAGGTCGGTCTTGCCCTGTGCCAGACGACCAGAGTAAGCAATCTGAATATTCTCCAGGTTGCCCGGCGTCGCATGCGACAAGAAGGCACCGAGGCGCTCCGCCAGGTCCACATAGGGCGCAACCTCAACGTACTCCTCACGCGAGAGCGAAGGCACGTTCACGGCGTTCTGCACCACGCCCAGCTTCAGGTAATCACGCACCTGCTGCGCCAGCTGAATGCCGATGGCTTCCTGCGCCTCATCCGTCGAACCCGCGATATGCGGCGACAGGATCACGTTATCCAGCGCGTGGTACGGCGACTCCTTCAAAGGCTCCTTCGTAAAGACGTCCAGAGCCGCACCGGCAACCTGGCCGCTCTTCAGAGCTTCGACCAGCGCTTCATCCACGATCAGTTCTCCGCGAGCGCAGTTCACGATCCGCACGCCCTTCTTCATGATGGCGATGGAGTGGGCGTTGATCAGGCCTTCGGTCTGCGGCGTCAGGCCGACGTGCAGCGAGATGTAGTCCGAACTGTTGAAGATATCGTCGATCGAAACCAGCGTGACGCCGTTTTCGCGTGCGATCACCGGAGCGACGAACGGATCGTAGCCGATCAGCTCCATGCCAAAGGCGCGCGCGCGCTTGGCGACTTCCAGGCCGATGCGTCCCAGACCCACGATGCCAAAGGTCTTGCCGCGCAGTTCCTGTCCCTGCAGGCTTTTCTTGTCCCACACGCCTGCGTGCATCGTTGCATTCGCGCGTGGAATCGAGCGCGCCATCGTGATCATCAGACCCAGGGTCAGTTCGGCCACGGCCACGGCGTTTGCGCCTGGGGTATTCATTACTACAATGCCCTTGTGCGTCGCCGCGGGAGCGTCGATGTTGTCCACGCCCACACCTGCACGGCCAATCACGCGTAGCTTCGGAGCGGACTCCAGCAGGGCAGCGTCTACCTGTACGGCGGAGCGGACGACGAGAGCATCGGCATCGGCAAGTTCAGCGGCCAGACCATTCTTGATCTGGTCCGGCGTCACAATGTTCCATCCAGCTTCCTGCTGGAAAACGGCAAGCGTTGCAGGGGAGACTTTTTCGGCGAGCACAATCTTCATAGAGCCATTCTATCGGCTCCCGGCACGACACACCAAAGACACGGACAGATGTCTTATTTGAAGAAGTGAGGAATAAACGAGCTCAGGTTGTCCGTAACCGGCCCCGCACTCTCCCGAATCCCCATCCCGCCGCACTCCTGGTCGATCATCCAAAGCCCAAGCACCGGGTAGCGGTCCGCTCCGTCCGGCCTGCTGAACTTCGCCTGGGGAGCAAGCGCCTGGTAGACAAACCGCTGTCCGCCATAGGGGCCGTCCAGATCCGTGCGACCCTCCGGCGTGACCAGCGAGATGTTGTTGCCTTCACGCGAGAGGAGGGGCTTCTTCACATAGCTCGTCATACCCTTTGGTGAGTCAAAGTAGCACTCCAACAGGTTTTTGTGGCCCGGGTAAAGCTCCCAGAGGATCGGCAGAATGCCCTTGTTCGAGAGCAACATCTTCCAGATCGGTTCGATCCACTTCATATCGCGGTAGGTTCCCAAAGCCGCCGGTCCAAACTCCTCCGCCAGCATCGCCTCCCACGGATAGAGCTTGAACATGGAAAAGATGATGTGTTCGTCCGGATCCACAAAACGGCCCTGATCGTCGTCCCAGCCAATCTCTTCCATCAGCATCTGCTCGGTGGGAATGCCCGCCTGCTCTGCCGTGTCGCGCAGATAGGTGACCGTCAAAAGATCTTCGACGTCCTCAACACTTGAAAAATAGAGCGGCTTGGAGATGTACGGAGCGATGTCCTTCCACTTCGCAATCAGACGCTCGTGGATGGAGTTGAACTGGTCCGCCTGAGGATAGACCTCCTCCAGCCAGCTCCACTGCACCACCGCAGCTTCCATCAGAGACGTGGGGGTATCGGCGTTGTACTCCAGCAGCTTCGCCGGACCGCTTCCGTCAAACATGAAGTCGAAGCGCCCATAAATCGCTGGCGGTTCGTCATTCCACGCCCACTCGATCACTTCGATGGCCTCTTCCGGAATCTCCAGATCGGGATACCGCTTTTCGTCGATGACGTGTTGCGCCGCAGCGAGGCACATCTGCTGCATCTCGTTGGCCGCAGCCTCAAGCTGGTCGACTTCGGCAGCGGAGAACTCGTAGCAGGCCGACTCGTCCCAGTAGGTGGCACCTTCGGCCAACAGGTCCGCGGGCGAATGAAAGTTCAACCCAACCGCTTCTACCTTCTCCCGCCAGTCCGCTCGCGGCGCAATCGAAATCCTCTGCATTACTCCCCACTTCCGCTGCTTGAAAAACTTCTGCCAAATCCGCTGCGCGTCACCGAAGGCGAAGCGTAACTGCGCCCCGGAACCGCCGAATATCCGCCGCCATACACATGCTCGCCCAAACCATAACCGCCCATGCCGCCGAAATATGGCCGATACATCGGTATAAAGAACGGGATAAATCCGCCATGCCCATCCGGCCGCTGCTCCACGCGCTGCTGCGCGGGTCCCTGGCACAGGTTATCGGCGACTACGTTGTCATGCTCGTCCACACACCGCTGCATCTCCGGCTGCTTGCAACCAGAGGCCAGCGACATGGCCGTAGCGGCGAGAAGGGGAGCGACAACCTGTAGGGATCGACGACGAGTCATAGAGGACATTCCGAAACAGAGTGTACGCCCAAAACGAAGGCGACCCGCACCGAAGTGAGGCCGCCTTTCCTAACAACTATCAACTACCAACTTTAACTACTTCGTTCTATCTTCAAATATCTTCTGCGCCGCGATCAAACCTTTACCGTATTCAAATCCCGGCAGATTCAGCTTCGCCTTCGCCACAAGCTCCAAAGCGCCGATGATCGCAATCGTGTCCATGTAATCGAAAAAGCCAATATGCGCGATGCGGAAGAGCTGTCCCTTCATCTCCCCCTGTCCGTCGGTCACAATCGCACCGAAGCGCGACTTGAACTCCTTCACGATCACGCCGGAGTCGATGCCATCGGGAGGCAGAATCGCCGTCGTAGCGGCAGCATAGGAGCCCGGTGCAAAGAGGGGAAGACCCAGCGCCGTTGCTGCAGCCCGCACCATCGCGGCGCAGGTTTCGGCGTTGTCTACCAGCTTTTTGCTGCCTTCGCGCAGATCGCCATCGGCCTGCCCGGCAATGTAGTCCAGGGCGGCGCCCATGGCTGCAATCAACGCAACCGCAGGCGTATAGGCACTCTCGCCCTTCGCTGCATTCTTGCGCTCCTTGCGGAGATCGAAGTAGTAGCGCGGGTTGTAGCTGGCTTCCATGCGGTCCCATGCACGCTCGCTTACGGCGAGGTAGGACAGACCCGGAGGAATCATCAAGGCCTTCTGCGAGCCGCCGATCAGTACATCCACGCCCCATGCATCCATGTCGAGGTGCGTCGTACCGATGCCTGTAATGCCGTCGACGACGAGCAGAGCCTCGCTCTTCGCATCTTTCAGCAGCCTGGCAATGCCTTCAATGTCATGGCGAACACCGGTAGAACTCTCCGTCGCCTGCACAAACACAACACGCGTTTCGAGCTTCAGACCTTTCTTCACGGCATCGAGCGTCACCGTCTGTCCGTAGGGCGCGGAGACGACGTCCACCATGCAGCCAAACGCCTTCGAGATACCCGTCCAGCGCTCGCCGAACTTGCCTGCCGTAATCACCATCACGCGGTCGCCCGGCGACGTCAGGTTGGAGACCGCAGCCTCCATCGCTCCCGAACCGGAGCAGGAGAGGAGGATCACGTCATTCTTCGTTCCAATAAAATCCTTCAACTGCGCGAGGACCTTCGTAAACATCGCGCGAAACTCAGGCGTGCGGTGATGCAGATCGGCAGCCGCCATCGCAAACTGTGCGGCGGGAAGCAGGGGAGTCGGGCCGGAAGTAAAGAGGCGCGTCTTGCGAATCATGGAAGCGTTTCCTTTTCAGCCTCGATTCTATCGAAGCGACAAGCTCAGTCGCCCCGGCCTAGAATGGGGGCTGGAGTGTGTACCCGGCTTATGGCAATCAGCGAACAGATCGGCAAAGACATCATCACCGCAATGAAAGCGCGGGAAACCCTGCGCCTGGAAACGCTGCGCATGGCCAAATCCGCCTTCAAAAACAAAGAGATTGAGAAGAGGACGCCTCTCACGGACGCGGAAGAAGTGCAGATCCTGCAGACCATGGTGAAACAGCGCAAAGAAGCAGCAGAACAGTTCGCCAAGGGCAACCGCCCCGAACTCGCCGCCAAGGAGCACGAAGAGATCAAGCTGCTTGAGTTCTACATGCCCAAAGCCGTTGGAGACGACGAACTGCTTGTCGTGGTCCAGGCGGCCATCGCGCACCTCGCAGGCGAAGGCAACAAGCTCGGGCCTAAGGACATGGGCCCTGCCATGCGCGTCGTCCAGCAGCGCATCATGGCCTCCGGCCTCCACGCCGACAACAAAAAAGTCAGCGAACTCCTGAAAGCCGAACTCAGCAAAGCCGAATAACGGTACTCGTGCCCCCATTCTTTCGCGGCTTTATCGCGAAACCGGGGTCCCCGGCGAACGTCTTTTGTTCGCTGGGGTGGAAAAGGGTGGGGTTGCGCGGAGCGCACAAGCCAGATTTGCCAGGACAGCAAAAGCAGATCCCTCCGCTTCGCTATGGGATGACAAAGTAGGAGGTGAACGGGAACCCTTTACTCCCTAATTACCTTAACAAAAACTCCATCCGGCAACTTCTTTTCCCCGAGCAAGTGCACCACCCCATCCTTTACGAACCCCCGCAACATTGCAGGAGGTTCCGGAGGAGCCGCCGAAGCCACCGGATAAGGCGTAGCCCTCAAAGGCAGAGGGGCAGGAGCGCCGGGCGCAACCGGCCCGCGCTTCATGCCGCGGTCCATCGCCTCGTTCGCCAGCCGGTCTGCATGCTTGTTCTTATGCCGCAGCGCATGCGCAATCTCAAACTTCTCCAGCTTTCCAATCATCGCGCGCGCTTCGGCGTGCAGCGGCTTCAGATCGGGCGAGTTCACCTTGTACTTGCCCTGGATCTGCTTCACCATCAGTTCGCTGTCGCTCACCAACTTCAGCTTGCGATGACCGTTTGCCAGCGTCCACTGCAGCACGCCCAGCAGGCCGCTGTACTCCGCAAAGTTGTTCGTCTTGAAGCCGAGAAACTCGCTTAGTTCGGCAAGCACCGTTCCATCTTCGGTGGTTACGACAGCGCCATAACCCGCTGGCCCCGGATTGCCCCGCGCTCCGCCATCACAGTGCGCCAGAACCCAACCATCACTCCCGCGCGTCTCCCGCGCGGCATCGTTCGCAAACAAATCGTCAGTAGCCACGTAGCCAGTCTACTGAAAGTCCAGGTGGACTTCGGCGACCGAATACACTGAAGGCATGATCAAAGTCGGTGTCCAGGCTGCTCTCCCTGATTACCTTCTCCGCTCTCTGCCCGCAGAAGCCGAGGTCGTCCGCATCCCCGAGAAGATCACTTCGCCCATCGAACTCGATTTCTGGGTGCTTCCCTTCGGCAGCGCCACGGCCAAGGCCATGGCGCCGCATATTCAGGGGTACAAAGTGGCACAGACCATCACCGCCGGAGTGGATTCCATCCTCCCCTGGTTACCCAAGGGTGTCACCCTCTGCGACGGGCGCGGCATCCACGATGTCTCAGTCTCAGAGTGGGTCGTTGGCGTCGTCCTCGCCACCTACAAACGCCTCCCGCTCTATCGCGACCTGCAGACCGTGCAGGTCTGGAAGGGGCAGGCGCAGGAGGCGGTTTTCACGGACGATGACGCCGTCTCCAATGGCCTCTACCGCATCCTCGGCGAAGATCTCCACGGGCGCACCGTCCTCATCGTCGGCTATGGCTCCATCGGGATTGCCATCGAAGAGCGCCTTCGCCCCTTCGGCGTGAAGTTTCTCCGCCTCGCGCGCACGCCGAAGCAGAGTCCGGAAGTCCGCGCCATCGGCGATCTTCACGAGCTTCTTCCTCAGGCGGATGTCATCGTGGTCATCGTTCCGCTCACGGATGAAACCCGAGGATTCATCGGCGAACGTGAGTTTGCTCTCATGAAAGAAGGAGCTCTGCTCGTCAACGCCGCGCGAGGTCCCGTCGTGCAGACGGACGCACTCGTGAAGGCGCTCACTCACCATCATCTCCGCGCCGCGCTCGACGTCACCGATCCCGAGCCGCTTCCCGCAGGCCACCTTCTCTGGAGCGTGCCCAACCTACTGCTCACGCCGCACGTGGCCGGATCCACGCCGCAGTTCGTGGAGCGGGCCTTCGCGTTTGTAGGAGAGCAAGTCAGGCGCGAGGTCAACAATCAGCCACTCGAAAACATAGTCACCGAAGCTGGCTACTAAAGATCAGTACCGTGGCCCATACATCGCGCTTTTGCGATGTATGGGGGTACACGCGCGAAGCGCATCCTGCCGAGACCTTAACCCAAGAGAGACGAAACAATTAAGAAGCAGAGCTCGGTTTTTTTACATGCTCACTAATGTTCCCTCTCATATCCATGAGGTAATCACGTTTAGCGAAGCGCCATTTGCCTTCGATCTTCTCCAGGACATCGTGATAGCGCCCGGACGCGATCACTTGGAGAGGTAGGATGGTGGTCTGTTGCACGACGGTGTAGTACGAGCGCACCGTCGCTTCCGCACCATTCTCTGCAATTTCAATGATTGGATTCGTTATGAGGTGATGCGTGCGGGGCGTGCCATCTTCGTGCAGCTTGATATGGGTGTTGTATAGCTCCAGAATGGGAGCATCTCCATGTGTCGTGGGAGCGTCCACGCCCCACTTTACGTCTGCATGTTGGAACAGGGCGGCGACTCCCGCAGCATCTCCGGTGTCAACTCGTTCGGCATAGAGATAAAGCAAATTGGCAATTTCGGTTGCATCGTTGTTCATAAAGGGTTTCTCTCATGTTCTTTCTGAAATATGGTACGCACGAGTATTAGACGCATGATCTCAATCCTGAGCATGATCCGCCAACACACTCTCCCCGCTCCAAATCCTTTGCGCACTCCACCGCACCCGAGGCCCACTCCAAAACACATCCCCAGCCGCCAATCCCAACGGCAAAAACGCAAACGAGCAGAGATACAAACTCCCCGTCGAAATATATGTTTCGCCCAGCCCAGGCTGATGTCCCGCCAACCCAATCCTCAACCAGCCAGCCTCATCAAACGTGCCACGAGCCCCAAGCGTCCGCTCAATCACCGCGCTCAACGCACATCGCACCTGGTTCGGCGCAATCTCCGTAGGAAGCATTCCGCGTCGCGCCACATCGGCCAGCAGATGAAAGGCCCCGCATCGATAGGCGATCGACCGCCCCACCGCCGGATAACTTCCATCCACGGAGATCAGTCGCTCCTGCACCGTGGCATAACGCACCGCATGTTTCTTCTCTTCAGCAGCGAACTCCGCAAACGCAGGCAGCTCCGCGCCCAGCGTCTCGAAGATCTGCAGCAGATACGGCTGAATCACGAAGCTGTTGTAGTAGTCCCAGTGCAGGTGCGGCCCGTCGCCAAAGGTGCCATCGCCCAGGTACCAGCCGCGATGCTTGTCCAGCCCAAACTCCACGACTTCGCGCTTCCACTCGTGGCCCAATGTGAACAGGCAGGCTTCATTCATCGCTGCAAAGAGCAACCAGTTATTCATGCCCGGCTTCACGACGCGCGCTGCGACTAAAGCTTCCACGAAGTTCGTTCGTGTCGAAGCATCCATCGCGCCCATGAGGTGCTTCGGCGCGCGCAGCAGCGCCAGCGCGAGAAAGGAAGAATCCACCAGCGTCTGCGCAGTCGCTCCGAACTTCAGATACGTCGGCGAACTCTTCTCGACGCCGCGAGCAATCCCTTCCTTCGAGAGCGCACGAAACCGCACACGCAGCGCAGCTTCTCCGGCATTACTCTCGTCTTCCAGTTCAAGCCAAGGTGCGATTCCGCAGAGCAAGCGCCCGACGGCCTCCAGATGCGTCCCTGGCCTCTGTGTTTCGACATGCCCGGGCGCAGCCTCCACAGGCATCGCGCTCTGCAACGTGCCTGCAGCCCAGTGTGTCAGTACCGGCTCTGCCACCCGCTTCAGATGCGTCACCCACGCGGCGCGTTCGTCTCTTGGGGAAGTCGATTCAGCCGTTGAAATCCGCGAGCCCATGACGGCTCCCAGCATCGATCCACCCACAAGAAACCCGCGACGTGTTGTCATCCGAAAGCTACCTCAACATGCGATCCATCCCGCACGCCCATCGCGCGAAAGACGGGCGTTAATCCTATCGCTAACACTAGATTGATTGCCAGCGCAGGCACCGCCGCATACATTGAATACGTTCCACCAAGGAGGTGCAGTGGATACACGCCGCTCGTCTTCAGTTGCATCGCAGCAGCCATCCACGTTCCCATGCCCATACCTGCGGCCCATCCGCAAAAGAGCGCCCACGGGTGCAGCTTTCTCACGAAAGCGCCCAGCACCACCGATGGAAACAATTGCGCGATCCAGATCCCACCCAGTAACTGCATCTCGATCGCGTAGCTCGAAGGCGACTCGATCACAAACGCCAACGCACCGAACTTCACGACAAGCGAAACGATCTTCGCCATCTGCGACTCCTGCTTGTCGTTCAGTTTCGTACGCGTCAACTCGCCCCAGATATTTCGCGTGAAGAGATTGGAAGCTGCAATCGACATGATCGCCGCAGGCACCAACGCGCCGATGGCAATCGCCGAAAGGCAGAACCCAGCAAACCACTCGGGAAACATCTTCAGAAAGAGCAAGGGAATCGCCTGCGACTTGTCCGCTGTCGTTACGCCCGCCGCAATCGCCACGTACCCCAGCAGAGCCAGCAGACCCAACAGCAGCGAGTAAGCAGGAAGCAGTGCAGCATTCCTGCGGATCGTTCCCTTGCTCGCGGCAGACAGCATGCCCGTTGCCGTATGCGGATAAAGAATCAACGCAACCGCTGACCCGAGAGCCAGCGTTGTGTAGGGAAGGACCTGTCCCGGCTTCAACAGGATCGAACCTGCCGGAACATGCGTCGGCAGCGCAGCCTTGGCCACGGCGAAGATGTGTCCAAAGCCACCGAGCTTCAGCGGCAGCAGGACCACCGCCGCCAGCACCATGATGTAGAGCATCACATCCTTCACGACCGCGATAACCGCAGGCGCTCGCAGACCGCTCGAATACGTATAGGCCGCCAGGATCACAAATGCGATGATGATCGGCCACTCGCCGCCCATGCCCATTGCGGCGAGCACCACCTTCATCCCTACAAGCTGCAGGGCGATGTAAGGCATCAGCGAAAGAATGCCGGTTAACGCAATCGCCAGCGTCAAAGGCCGGAAGCCGAAGCGCCCGCGCACCATATCGGCGAAGGTGATGTATCCGTGCCGCTGACAGATCTCCCACAGGCGCGGCAGCACCACCATCATGTACGGGTAGATGAAGATGACGTACGGTACTGCGAAGAATCCCATCGCGCCGCCGCCGTAGAGCGCCGCAGGCACGGCAATGATGGTGTACGCCGTGTAGAGATCGCCACCGATCAGGAACCACGTAATCAGCGTGCCAAAACTACGCCCCGCCAGACCCCACTCTTCCAGCGAATGCATGCCGTCTTTCGGTCTGCGCCAGCGCCCCGCCAGAAACCCGGCCAGCGTCACCAGCGCAAACATCACGCAGAACACGGTCAGCGCAACGCCGTGCGTAAAGACCATGCTTAGCGAATCCCCACAGGGCGATTGTCATTCCACTCATCCGCCACGATGCCGATGTCCGACAGCGTCTGCATGGCGGCTTCGATATTGCGGCGAAGCTCGGGCCGTACCGACTTGGGAGCCTCGTGCGCCTCTTCAATCGCCACCACACGCCCATACGGCCACGCGCTATGGGGGATCGAGTTCAAGGCCTCGGCGAGGTGCATCGGAGCGATATTCAGGACTTCCTTGCGCGCCGCCACGGGGCGCAGCATCGTGCCTTTGCCCAGCGGGGAGGGGTTGGCGTCCGCCATCAGGACGGTGATCGTAATCATGTTCTGCTGCACGGTGAGAAGGGGATTTTCCCAGTCCTCAATCGTCCGAATGTTCATGTACAGGTTCTTGGAGGGCGGAGGAATCTGGGCCAGATCCTGCCGCGCTACTTCAAGCAGGTGCGCGCGTTCCAGGTTGGCCTGCGGTGGAATGTCGGTCGACGCGTGGCGGCAACCGGTAAGGACAAGGCCCAGAAACATGAGGGAAGAGAGCAAAAATGGACGTGGGTTCACGCAATCCAGCATACAAGGTCACGGGTACCCAGGGCTCCCGGACGGTACAATCGATTCATGATTAAGGGCGTCACACGCGTAGCTGCGGTCCAAACCGAGGAGTCTTTCAACCGGCTCACCACCCTCTTCTCAGCGCTCGGCTTCGAACCCGGCAAGGGCTGGGATGAGACAGCCTCCGGCAACGGGCCCGGCAAGGGCGCAGCCTTCCTCGCCCCCCTCGGCAACATCGAGTTCGTCACCGGCCGCCTTCCCGCCGTTCCAGAACTGCTTGTCGAAGTCACCGCGCTCGACAACGTCCACGCCATCGTCTCCAAGTGGGCTACAGCGGAAACCGTGTCTGTTACTACGGAAACTCACTGGAAATCCCGCATGTTCACCGTGGAACTCGGTGGTCTTCACCTGGGCTTCTGGGAGAATACCGACCCCTTCAAGGGCCAGCACAGCGCCATCGAAGGCGACCTCTCCGCAGAAGGCATGCGCTTCGGTATCGTCACCGCCCGCTGGAACGCTGTCATCACCGACCGTCTTCTGCAGGGTTCCCTCGACGGGCTTCTCCGTTCCGGTGCAAAAAAGGCTGACATCGAGATCGTCCGCGTCCCCGGTGCATGGGAAGTCGCTTCCGCCGCACGCACGTTGGCCGATACAAAACGTTTTGACGCCATCATCACCCTTGGCTGCCTTATTCGCGGAGAAACCGCGCACTACGAAGCCATCTATAACGAAGTAGCCCGTGGCATCGGCCAGTCTCAGCAGGAGACGGGCATCCCCCATGCCTTCGGCGTCCTCACCTGCGAGACCCTCGAACAGGCGCTCAACCGTGCTGGAGTCAAAGCTGGCAACAAGGGCTTTGAAGCAGCCATCGCAGCCATCGAGATGGTCTCCATCCAACAGAAATTGAAAGCCGGTTCGCGCTCCGGGATAGGAAAGTAAATTGGGAACACGTAGAAAATCGCGCGAACTAGCTATGCAGATGCTCTTTCAGGCCGACCTCGGCAAACAATCCTCGGAAGACGTGCAGAAATCCTTCTGGAACGCCCGCGAAGATGAAGCCGGAAAAGCCACCATCGACGCCGACACGCAGGGCTTCGCTGAGGACCTCTTTCGCGTTGCCATGGTCAAGCAGGAAGAGATCGACACCCTTCTCGAAGAGCATGCGCAGAACTGGCGCGTGGCCCGCATGGCCGCCGTCGACCGCAACCTTCTCCGCATGGCCGTCGCCGAAATGATCGGCTACCCCTCTACGCCGCACCCGATCATCATCAACGAAGCCCTCGAAATCGGCCGCCGCTATGCAGCGCCCGAAAGCGTCAATTTTCTCAACGGCGTCCTCGACGCTGTAGCGCGTGCCCTGATGGCGAAGCGCCTGGCTTAGAATTAAAGTAAAGAGCGGTATGTGCCCCCATTCTTTCGCGGTTTTTGCGAAACCGGGGTTCCCGGCGAACGTTTTTTGTTCGCTGGGGTGGGATAGGGTGGGGTCGCGCGGAGCGCACAAACCGGATTTATCGGGACGGGCAACAGCAGATTCCTCCGCTTCGCTACGGAATGACAAACAAGTGCGCGAGCGCGTCATTCGAGCTAAGCTCGACCACTGCCTTATCATTACCCCATGCCGCAGACTCTCGCCACCCACATTCAGGATCAGGATCTAGCCACTCTTCTCTCCGCCATCGCCACAGCCTGCGTTCAGATCGAATCGCGCATCCGCACGGCTGGTCTTTCGGATATCCTCGGATCCTTCGGTCACACCAACATCCAGGGCGAGCAACAGCAAAAGCTCGACGTCTTCGCCAACGACTGCATCATCGCCGCGCTTAAGCCGCTTGCGACCGTCGCCGCCATCGTCAGCGAAGAGGACGACGAACCCATCGTTTTCACCGACAAGCCCGGCGCAAAGTACATCGCCATCTTCGATCCCCTCGACGGCTCCTCGAACATCGACGTCAATGTCAACGTCGGCACCATTGTCTCCATCCAGCAGATCGAAGCCGGCGAAACAGCGACTACTTTAAAAGCAGGGAACAAACAGGTTGCCGCCCTGTACGTGGTCTACGGGCCGTCCACCATCCTCGTCTACACCGCCGGCAGCGGCGTTCACGGTTTCACGCTCGACCCCGACACCACCAGCTTTGTCCTCAACTGGGAAGAGATGAAGATGCCGCCGCAGGGACCGTACTACTCGGCCAACGAGGCCAACATCGCCGACTTCCCGCCCGCCTACCAACAGGCACTCGCGGGTCTTCGCGACGGCACGCTGCTGGGCGCAAAATACTCCTCGCGCTACATCGGCTCTCTCGTTGCTGACTTCCATCGCACGCTGCTGAAGGGCGGAGTCTTTCTCTATCCGCCGACGGCGAAGGCCCCCAACGGCAAGCTCCGTCTGCTCTACGAAGCCAACCCGCTCGCCATGATTGCCGAACAGGCCAGCGGCGCGGCCACCAATGGCACGCAGCGCATCCTGGACATCGCTCCGACCGAGCCACATCAGCGCACGACGTTCATCATCGGAAGCCGTCACGAAGTGGAAGCCATCACCAAGCTGGCAGCAGGGAAGTAGTATGCCGACCTTCGAAACGGAAGTAGCTGACATTCGCCTTCACTCACAGGCAAGGGGCCGTTCGCTCTGGCAACTCTCCCTGCGCGAAAGCCTGTTTCAGCCCGGCGATACCGGCACCCTGCGCGCCACGGCCCGCTCCGGAGCGTCGATTGAAATTGCTATCCTCGCCATCGAGCCCGATGACGAAGGAACGCTCTGGCACAACACGGAAAAACCGCTGCTAGCAGGCACCACTGTGACGGCAACGATCACTTCTCCAGCAAAATAAAAAGGCACAACAGGCGCGACCGTCCTGGCGATGGGATCGCGCCTGCGCCGGAATCAATCACGCATACGAGGCGAGCCCATCGGAGATCCGGTAAAGCCGCCGTCGACGAGCAGCTCGATGGAATTAACATAGGACGAATCGTCCGAAGCCAGAAAGAGTACGGCCTTCGCGATCTCGGTCGCCTCTCCCCATCGTTCCAGAGGGATGAGTGAAGACACAAACTCCGCATGTTGTCCCTTCTCTTCCGCTGAGATCTTGGCCCGTGCCTCACGTCCCCAAATCGGTGTCTTCGTCGCGCCCGGAGAGACCACATTGACGCGGATGCCACGCGGCGCAAGGTCCGCAGCGATGGAGCGTGCCATGGCGCGAAGGCCTCCCTTGCTCGCCGCGTAAGCTGCCATTCCAGGCTGACCGAGATAGTTATGCACGGAGGCATTAAAAATAATGGTGCCGCCGTCATTCAGCAGAGGAGCGGCGGAGTTCGCCGTAAAGAAGGCACCCGTCAGATTGATATGGATGATGTTTTCAAAAAGGGCTTCGTCGGCTTCGCCCGTCGGCGTCTTGCCCGAAATACCGGCGTTGGCAAAGACGATATCCAGCTTGCCAAAGTCCTGCGCAAGTTGTTCGAAGAACTGCTTGCGAGCAGTAGGGTCCGTGACATCGGTACGATATCCATGCGCGTTCGGGCCCAGCAGAGTCAGGGCCTCGTCCAGCGTGGCCTGATCGCGTCCCGTGATGGCGACCTGCGCGCCTTCCTGAATAAAGATCTGCGCCGTCGCCAGACCGATGCCGCTGTTGCCACCGGTGATGAGTGCCTTCTTGCCGTCGAGTTTCATGTGTTTCTCCATTTGTCGAAGTAGTACAGTCGTCATGTATGATGGTTGTAATGCTTTAGAGATTCAATTTTGTGAGGTGTAGACGATGCGCTATCCGGTCAAGGAGACAGAAGAAAAACATCAGCGGATCGTGCGTGAGGCATCCCGGCTCTTCCGGGAACGAGGCTTCAAAGACGTGACCGTGGCCGAGGTGATGAAGGCCGCAGGTCTGACCCACGGCGCCTTCTACAGCCACTTCAGCTCAAAGGAAGCCCTCATGGCTGCTGCGACAGAATATGGCATGCAAAACACGCTGGAAAGAGTCGCGAAAAACTTCGCCACTCCTGCGGGACGCAAGGCTTATATCGACCGCTACCTCAGTACAAAGCACAGGGACCATCCCGAGACCGGATGCACTATGGCGGCGCTCTCGAGTGAAATACGCCGCGAGCCCGTGGCAAGGGATGCATTCACCGCCAGCCTGAAAGAGATCCTCGCGGCAATCGGCGAAGAGCGGGGAGAAGCCATCCTGACCACGGCGACGATGGTTGGAGCGATGATGCTGGCACGCGCCGTAACGGACGAGGCCTTCTCCCGGGAGATTTTAAAAGAGATACGAGAAAAACTCACCTAGCCAAAGCGTCGCGGGAAGCGCACTGCGCATCTGTCATTCCCGCACCATTTGTCGTTCCATAGCGGAGGGGAGAAATCTGCTTCTCTTTCACGCCACCTGATACACTCACAGAAGTTGTCTGGCGTTGCCGCTGTTCCACCGCGCAACGCTCCCAGAAGTGTGGGGCTGTAGCTCAGCTGGGAGAGCGCCTCGTTCGCAACGAGGAGGTCAGCGGTTCGATCCCGCTCAGCTCCACCAAAAACAATTACTTTAGCCCGCAAAATCTGGCCAATATGAACGCCATCGACAGCTCGTTCTCAGGCTGGTAAAGCGTCCTGAACGGACTCTGCGATGTAGCTTTTCATTGCCTGACTCAGCTGCGAATCCACTTCATCGGCGATGGTCATCACGCCCAGAAGCAGCACGCTGAAATCAATCGTGCCAAGGTTCTTCTGCAGTGTGTGGAAGATGGTCACCTGAAGGATGCGACTCTCTTCCACCATCATGGCAGCAGTGTATCCCTGCCTGCGACGCTCCATCCCATGCTGCGAGGCCGATTCGGACTTCAGTTCTTTTGTGCCGAGCGGCTTAAAGGCTTGCAGGCGCTTTTCCAGGTCGCGAAAGAGCTGAGGCAGATGCTTGCAGCGCTCGTCACGGCTCAGATGAATCGTAAGCAAGGTCTCTTCCTTTTTTACCTTGTCATACCAATCCTCGATGCTGGCTTCGGTGGTACGTTCGAGAATTGTGGCGAGGGTTTCGACCTTCCGTCTATGGAGAGGTCCCTTGGCGAGTCGTTGCTTGATCGCGTCCAGAAGGTCGGGAACATTCATCGGCTTCACGAGGATCTCGTCCGTCTGCATCAGGATGGCATTGGCAGCCTCGGACATTTCCGGGAACGCACTCAGAAGTAGAGTCACAGCTTCAGGATTTGCGTGTCGCATGGCGCTCACCACGGTAAGTCCGTCTCCCGCACCAGGCATATGCAAATCGCTCAGCAAAACATCGTATTTTTGCGAACTGATGAACTTGAGCGCTTCGCTTACATCGGCGGCGCAGGTGACCTCGAAGCCATGACTTTCAAGAATGGCACAGAGGCTCAAACGGACGGACTCGTTATCGTCAACAACCAGAACCCTCGCCAGCGCCATTGGAACCTCCAAGTGGTCGCAGACGAGTGTCCGTTTGTCCCCAGTTGTTTATAGGATACGCTTCGTACGGAAGCAGGCATAGCGAGAAGTGTTTGGCAACGCGGGCGGCGGTACTGCGATACGGATTGTTCCCGTGGGACGTCGCGATCGGAAGCCCAACCCTCCAGCGATGTGCTGTTGCACACGAATAACTCTTGACAGAGGCATAGCCCTCTATATATTAAGCTGTCTAGGTATAAGAGAGCAGGACGCTTTATTGATGCGGCGACTGCCGCGATCCATCGCGTTTTGAGGACGGTGTGAGATGAGTCTCTGGTCACGTATTTCGAATGCCTTTCGTGGCGAGCGAGTAAATCGCGAACTGGACGAGGAGTTCGCCTCGCATCTGGAAGAGGCGGTGGCCGCTGGCCGCGATCCGGAGGAGGCCCGGCGCGCGCTTGGATCGCCTCTACGGCTGCGCGAAAAGAGTCGCGAGTTTCAGGTAGCGGAATCGCTGGACTCTCTTCGTGCAGACATCGTCTTCGGCTGGCGACAGTTGATGAAGCATAAGGTGACGACCGCTGCCGCTGTGCTTTCGCTTGGGCTTGGGATCGGTGCGTGTACCGGTGCGTTCCGTCTAGTGGACGCATTGTTTCTCCGGCCACTGCCTGTGAGTCATCCTGAAAACTTGTATGCCGTCTCGTACGAGGGTTTGAACGGCCGTGGTGTGCCTGCGAAGTGGGATACGAGCTCGTATCCTCTGTTTCTGGAGATGCGTGAGGCGGTCAAGGGACAGGCCGAGTTAGTCGATGCGGAGTACGCGATGCACGCCGACTTGACCTATGGCAGCTATCAACAGATGGAGCGGGTAACGCTGGGGCCGGTGTCCGGTGAGTTCTTCGCAAAGATGGGATTACAGCCGGCGCTGGGACGTTTGATCGTGAACGAAGATGACCTGATGTCCCATCCGAGGCCTGTGGCCGTGTTGTCCTACGACTACTGGATGCGGCGGTTTGCGGGGGACCCACGGACGGTAGGCAAGACCTTCAAGTGGAATGACACGCTCTTTGAAGTTGTGGGTGTCGCTCCGAAGGGATTTACGGGAACAGAGCCAGGTACGTTGATCGAGGTGTTTCTACCGGCGCTGATGGATCCCTCTGCAAAGGATGCGAACGATGCCAGCCAGCGTCTCTTTCTGCGGCCGGAGCGCGGCGTAGGTCTCGCTTCTCTCACGAGCAAACTGGACGCGGTGTATCACCGTTCCGAACGTGAGCGCGCGAAGGGATGGACGAATCTACCGAAGTATCTTTTGGAGGGATGGCCCAATGCTCATCTCTCGCTTATGCCTGCCGCTGGAGGCGTCTCTGAACTGCAGAGCGAGTATGGACTGGCACTGAAGGCCCTCGGCGTTCTGGTGGGACTGGTGTTGTTGATTGCATGCGCCAATGTTGCCAACCTGATGACGGCGCAGGCGGCTTCACGGGCGCGCGAGATGGCCTTACGCGTCTCTCTTGGCGCGGGACGAGTACGCCTTGTGCGATTGGTCATGATCGAGAGCGTGATGATGGGACTCATGGCGTCGACCCTGGGATCGCTGTTCGCATGGTGGGCCGCGCCGTTTGTTGTAGCCAGGATTAGCACGGCGTCGAATCCCATACAACTTGTGTGGCAACCCGACTGGGCCGTTACAGCCTTTGGTCTCGCGTTAACGCTGGGTGTGATCCTTCTGTTTGGTCTCATACCGGCGCTACGTGCCTCGAGCGTGAAGCCGTCGCTTGCTCTCAAGGGTGGAGAGGGACCGCAGTCGCAACGCAGAAAAATGCATCTGCTCATCGCATCGCAGGTGACGTTCTGCTTTGTGGTTTTGTTCATTGCGGGATTATTTACAACGACCTTCCGTAAGCTATCGAATCGCCCGCTTGGCTTCGACTCCGGACGCGTGCTCACGATGCCCACAGATGCGGAACAGCCGCAGTCCCTTTCACGATGGAACGCTCTGGCCGAACGAATACGCGCCGTTCCCGGAGTGAAGTCCGTTGCGATGTCCGACTGGGCCCTGCTGGGCGGTAACTCCGAAAACGGTTTCATCAGTGTGCCCGGAAAGCCCAAAACCGAAGTGCTGACGTACTTTCTAAACATCACTCCTGAGTGGCGCACAACCATGGGGATACCTCTGCTGGAAGGTCGCGATCTGCGCGATGGGGACATGCAGGGCAGAACTGCGGTCGTCAATGAGACGTTCGTGAAGACGTACTTTGAGGGTGGTAGTCCCTTGGGAAGAACGTTCCTCGTTGGCCCACACCAACCGATCGCCATTGTCGGTATTGTGGGAGATGCGGTCTACAAGACGCTTCGAGAACCGATACTGCCGCAGGTCTATGAGCCGATGCTTGCGACTTCTAAAGACGGAAAACTCAAGGAGCTTCGCTCGGCTACCCTTGTCGTGCATACCGAACAGAGCGATCCCGGATCTCTCATGCAGAGTCTTCGTAAAAAGATCGAAGAAGACCCGACGTTTCGCGTAAGCAGGATGCGGACGCAGGAGGAGCTGGTCAGTGCGCAGACCATGCGCGAAAGAATGCTGGCTACACTTGCCGCATTCTTTGCCGGGGTAGCTTTGCTCCTGGCCGCCATCGGTCTGTATGGTGTGCTGAGTTACTCCGTGCTGCAGCGCCAGCGTGAATTCGGTATTCGCATTGCCATTGGCGCGCGCATTGGAAGCGTGGCGCAACTTGTAACATCACGCGTGTTTTTGATGGTCGTGACAGGAGAGGTTCTTGGTATCGTTCTTGGCAATCTGGCTTCGCGAACGATGGCGTCACTGCTCTTTGAAGTAAAAGGCAATGGGATTTCGATGTTGATCTTACCGACGTCCGTTCTGCTCGGCGTGGCTCTGCTTTCAGCCCTGCCAGCGGTCGTACGCGCGATGAGGATCGATCCCGTCGTTATGTTGCGATCGGAATAACCAGGATGTTCTGTCGCGCGTACGACCACTTTTACTGCTTAGGCGCTGTACCGATGGAGTCGAGTTCAGCGAGTAGCTCGGCGGGTATCTGCAACGTCGCAGCCTTCAGATTTTCGTGCAGGTGCTTCACCGTCGATGTGCCGGGGATCAGGAGAATGTTCGGCGAGCGCTGCAGAAGCCATGCCAGCGCCACCTGCATCGGTGTGGCCTGGAGCGAGGTCGCTGCTGTGTTGAGCGCATCCGACTGGAGCGGCGTAAACCCTCCCAACGGAAAGAACGGCACAAACGCTATGCCCTGCTTGGCAAGCTCATCGATAAACGCATCGTCATGCCGATGTGCGAGGTTATACATGTTCTGTATACACACGATCTCAGAGATCGCCTGTCCTTCGGCCAACTGTTTGGGCGTGACATTGCTCAAGCCAAGATGGCGAATGAGCCCCTGCTGCTTGAGCTCCGCGAGGACCGTCAGAGGTGCTTCAATCGAGTCTTCCGATGGCTCCGCGATTCCACCCACGCGCAGGTTGACGACATCCAGCCTGTCGAGACCTAGATTGCGAAGGTTGTCATGCACTCCATCGATCAGTTCCTGACGCGAAAGAGCGTGAACCCAGGACTTGTCTGCCTCTCTGCGAGCGCCTACCTTCGTCACAATCGTCAAGTCATCCGCATAGGGATGAAGCGCCTGTTTGATCAGTTGATTGGTCACATGCGGACCATAAAAGTCGGAGGTGTCGATATGGTTTACGCCGGACGCAACCGCTTCTTTCAGTACCGCAATCGCACCGTCTACATCTCGTGGCGGTCCCCACACCTGCGGTCCTGCAAGTTGCATCGCACCATACCCCATGCGGTTCAAGGTCATCGAAGTACCGGGAAGGGTAAAGCTTCCGCCGAGATCTATCTGCTTCGTCATTTGTTTCTCCTTGTGATTAGATGAAGAAAGCTTCAGGTTAGGAGTTCGCATTTGCCCCCGCATCCCTCAGCACTCTTAGAACCCCGTAAATCGCCTGTACAAGCGCGCTCCACTGCGAGTGTGGAAGCCATTCTGGAAGCCACCATTCAGGTTCTGGTCACCGTGGGCAAGGAGCGTTTGACCACGACCAGGGTGGCACTCAGAGCGGGTGTGTCGGTTGGAACTTTGTATCAGTACTTCCCCAATAAGAGCGCGCTTCTTCAGGCAGTGATCCAGCGTCATCTCGACGAAGTGACCGAGGCGGTGGAGCACGTATGTCAGGAGCAGGAGACCGCCACCCTTCAGCAGATGGGGACAGCGCTCATCAACGCGTTTCTTGAAGCGAAGATGAGGAATGATCCGAAGACGAGCGTCGCGATGTACTCCGTAAGCTCTGATGTGGACGGAGCCAGGATCGTGCGGAAAATGGGTGTGCGAACCAACAAGGCGATTGTCGGCATGTTGAAAACCTCCTGCGAACCGCTCACGAGAGATCCGCAGATCGTCGCCACCATGTTGCAGAGTGCGATGGCGGGCATCAGCCGCAGCCTGCTCGAATCGGCTTCTCCCGAGAAACAATTCGAAGCCTTTCGACAGGAACTGATCTTCTTCGTCTGCACCTATATGGAGGCCGCTTCCGCGCGGCCATCGATGCGTGCGCGTGGGCGATAAACACGCGGGAACCTTTACCATCACTTCATGCAGCGCATATCTTTTGCCGAACTCCAGTCCACGATTTCAGCCGTCCTCCAGCGCACGGGTGTCTCGCCAAAGCGCGCGGACCGCTGTGCCACGCTCTTTGCAGAGACCACGCGCGACGGTGTCTACACGCACGGTCTCAACCGTCTTCCACGCATGCTGGCGATGATCGCGAACGGCTCCGTCTCCACTACGGCGGAGCCCACCGTGGTGGCCTCTCACGGCGCGCTGGAAAGCTGGGACGGCCATCTCGGTATCGGCAATCTCAACGCAGAAGCCGCGATGGCCCGCGCCATGGAGTTGGCCGACCAGTACAGTCTCGGATGTGTTGCGCTCCGTAATACCTCTCACTGGATGCGTGGTGGAACCTACGGCTGGCAGGCGGCGGACCGCGGATACTTCGCCCTCAGTTGGACGAACACCAACCCCAACACGCCAGCCTGGGGAACCGCTGGCCCTACACTAGGCAACAATCCCTTCGTCGTCGCGATTCCAAGGATCAATCCCAAAACGGGGGACTACCGCAGCGGCCCGCACGTCGTTCTCGACATGGCCATCAGTCAGTTCTCCTATGGCCAGCTCGACGCTCACATCGCGCGTGGAGAACAACTCTCTGTCCCCGGTGGATTTGATCCGGAGGGGAACCTTACCCGCGACCCCGCAGCCATCCGTGAAAGTTATCGTGCTCTTCCCATCGGTTTCTGGAAAGGCTCCGGTCTGGCCCTTACGCTCGATCTCTTTGCAGCCATGCTCTCCGGCGGCAAGGCCACGCATGAGATTTCGCTCGATCCACTCTTTGAAACCGGAATCAGCCAGATCTTCCTCGTTGTCTCGCCTTCGAACGTGGCCCATGCCGAAGCTATGACCCAGACAGTCGATGCCCTCATTCAGGCTCTCCGGTCGGCGCCGCGCAGCGATCCGGCCACGCCACCCCGCTATCCCGGCGAAGAAACCCTCCGCCTGCGCGAGGAAAACACCCGTCTCGGCATTCCGGTGGACGAGAGTGTATGGGCGGAAATCCAGTTACGTCTGTCTTAGACCGAAGCAAATCAGACGGAATTCGATCCCTCGATTACCGTAAATTGGCCCAGACGATAGGCACGTAAGAGCCTCCATGGGGGATATTTTCGGGGTAAAAAGGAGAAATTTCTTTCTTCTTCGTCGGGCATTGCTCTTCTTATCTTGTTGATTTATTTAGGGACGAAATGGATCGCCAAATGCAAGGGTTGGAGATAGCTCTCCCTCGACCCATAATATCTTCCCTGACTTTTCGAAAGACAGTAATTCGAAACAGCGGTGGAACAAGAACATGGATTGGTTGTTCTTCGAGGTCAATTATGAATCTTTCTTCTGTCGGAATTCCTTCGAACACAAACGGGCAAGATGCCTCGGTTAACCAGAGTTACTCACTTCCGCGCGACATCAGCAGCCGATTTGGAAGACGTCTTAGGGAACTCAGACAATCGCGAAATCTCACGCAGTTAGCCATGGCGGAACAGTTTGGGATCGATCGCAGTTTCAT
This sequence comes from Terriglobus saanensis SP1PR4, assembly GCF_000179915.2. NCBI lineage: Bacteria > Pseudomonadati > Acidobacteriota > Terriglobia > Terriglobales > Acidobacteriaceae > Terriglobus > Terriglobus saanensis. Next base: position 689,179 of record NC_014963.1, read on the forward strand.
AAGTGATGTTGAGTGTGGGCGGAAGAGCATCTCTCTCCCGACTCTGGAAGTGATGGCTTTAGGATTCAAGCTTTCTCTTTCGGACATTCTTCGCGGTATCTAGGATCACCTGTTATCGCAACAAGCGGTGCATGCATTACCGAGGATCGAAGATGAAAAACTTGAGCGAAACCAGCATAGCAACGTACCGTCCACTTACCGGCCGATCTCTTTGGTCTGCATGGCTGTCGAGCCCGCATCTCACGGTACATTTTATGTTTATCTGGGTGGCTGCCATGTTACTTGTTGTTCTTGCTCTGCTGTAATCGAACGCTCGCTCCAGGTTAGACAGTCCAGGCACGCGGGCATTCCAGAGATCGATATTGCCCCAGAATATCGATAGGAGATACATGGGGGTTGTCGGGCTCCGTAGTCTTTACTTTTGGATCGCCATAGCCGCTTGTTATGCGGCATGGACACCTTTTCATAGCGGACTTGCCTGGCATGTCTTCGTCCAGGACGACTGCTTTTACTATTTGAAGGTCGCTCAAAACCTGGCGACCGGTCATGGCTCTACGTTCAACGGTCTGGTCGCCACGAATGGCTACCATCCTTTGTGGCTCCTACTTTTGACTTTGGTTTGCGCACTCTTCGGCCAGTCATCGTTCTTTCCATTTATTGCACTGATGGTCTTTGCGGCCATCCTTGCGACCTATTTTGCAGCACGGATCATTCTTCGACGGACGGGTGTTTCTCCGCTGGTAGCGAGCACCCTCGCGGCATTGGTCGCCGCGTTTTCCATGCCAATGTTTTTTACGGGCATGGAGGTGATTCTCACCATTCCGATCGGACTTTTTTTTCTTGCGCTTTGCGTTAGCGCCGACCCGGATCGCCACCGGTTTTATCACGCGTTCGGTCTGGGATGCGTACTCACCTGCCTGGTTCTCTCTCGGCTCGATACGGTTCTGCTGGTACTACTTCTGCTGGCAGGACTTCTTCTGCAACCGCGCCTGCGGTCTCGGATCCGGCGTCCGCATGTCGTTGGGGTCCTTCTCGGCCTGATTCCGCTCGGTCTGTATTTTGCTTCGAATCGAATTCTCTTCCATACCTGGATGCCCGTCTCCGGGATGGCGAAGCAGATGCGCTGGCATCACTTCCCATCGCGACAGGTCTGGCACAGCTTTCTCGCCGGTCCGGTGCGCCACTATGGAAGCTTTCTGCCGATCGTCCTGGCGTTTCCACTTCTCTTCAAATGCTTCCGCAAGCTGTCGGATACGGAGAAGGTGGTCTACTCCGCCGTTCTGATATGGCCTTTTGCGTACATCCTGATGCTCTCCTGCCTGAGCGACTGGATGCTCTGGATGTGGTACTTCTACCCGTTTCGCCTCTCTCTTTGCGTCGCCCTGGCACTCATTTTTAGTTGGGATCCGGTCATTCGACTTACTCAGAAGCCTGCGATGATCGTTTTGCTTGTCGTGATTTCCGTGGTGAAGTTGTTTACCGCGCGCTGGGCACCGGGAGATGTGCCGGAGATGGTCGAGGCCGGGCAGCGTGTGGCCACGTTTTCCCAGACACATCCAGGCACATACGCCATGGGAGATCGCGCTGGCAGTGTTGGCTTTCTCATGCGGCATCCTCTCGTGCAAACAGAAGGCCTCATGATGGACCTCTCCTACCTGGAGTCCTTACGTCGGCAGGGAAGCTTGCGTGGTGCGCTGCGCCTTCGCGGCGTTCGCTACTACATCGCAACAAGCTCCGCGCCGATGCCGCAATGCTTCCAGGCAAGTGAGCCCAGCCAGGCCGGCCCGGATTCACCCCATCTGCAGGACCTTTTCTGCGACGCCCCCATTGCCAGATTCAAAGAAGGAGAAGTCACGACAGCCATCTTTGACTTGCAGTCTGCACACGAATAGCGTGCGATAACGCTTATGGAAAAGTAGTAAAAGCGTGGGCGAGTAGGAAAAACTTGCCCAGTCTTCTGCAAGGAGGTGCATTTTCCCTCGTGAAATTGAGGAAAGTGCAAATTTTCGTTTGGCGCATGAAGTGCCATACCGAAGGCATGCGTAACCTGAAACATTGTTTTCTTCTTTCTCTCCTTGGTCTGCCGTTCGTATCTGTGGCGGCTCGTGCCGATTCCGTGAATCCGTTTGGCGCGGCAAGCGCCTACAGTCTCGTGGCGCTCGGCGGTGTGAATACCAAAGGTGCTGCGGTAGCAGGCACGATCAATACGCAAGCCGATATTACCGGTCGTATCGCGGCAGCGGACAAGGTGCTCCACGGCACCACAGTAGGCAGCAATCTTGGCTCGGACCCTTACGGAGCATCGGCGAAGTATGACATCGTCTCGACGAACGGATTCAGTAGCGGTGCACAGTTCAACGTGAACAGTCATGGAAACGTCTACGCTCCCGGGACGGACGGAAACATCAACTTCAATGGCGGCGGACATCGTGTCACCACAGGCGGCTCGGGAATCGATTTTGCCGCGCTGAAGACCAGCCTCGTCGCCGAATCGAATGCTCTCTTTGGTCTGGCTCCAAACGGCACGGTTGCCCTGGGCACAGGTGCGAATCCTTCGTGGCTCGTCCTGCAGGGCACGAGCACAACGCTGAATGTCTTCACCATCACCGCCGCAGAGTTTGCCAGCACAAACAACAACATCGACATCGAAGCGCCCCTCGGCTCGACGATCGTCGTGAACGTACTGGGCGTGAACGTGACCCTCGGCACGGGTCTCTATTACAACGGCGTCCAGCACAGCGGAGACGACGAGACGGACGATCGCATTCTCTTCAACTTCGCCCAGGCGAACACGGTACAGATCAACGGCCAGTTCAACGCCTCCGTCCTCGCGCCCTATGCCATCCTCTCTGGTTCCGCCCAAATGAGCGGAAACTTCATCGCCGCCCAGATCGGATCGACCGGTGAAGTACACAACGGCGAATTCATCGGCGACCCGCTTACACCCACACCTACCCCGGAGCCTTCCACGCTCGCGTTACTAGGCACCGGCCTGCTCGGCGTAGCAGCGACCGTTCGTCGTCGCGTACGCAAGGTCTAGCCTCTACCGTCTTCCTTCGCCGTCGTTTGTGCCCCATTCTTTCGCGGCCTCATCGCGAAAGGGTGGGGTCGCGCAGAGCGCACAAACCGGATCTGTCAGGAAAACATAAAGCGTCTTGGATTCACTAGCCAAGTACAGCTAAATTCCGAAATAAAAGCGAAAAAACTAATCTCGGAAGTCATTCCTCAACGTCCCCAACAGGACCTTAAAACGGCGTGGCGGCCAGAACGGCGAAGGCCAGGCAAGATAAGAATTCCGAAGATACCGAACCTCTTTTTGCGTCTCCCCCGCAGCTCGCGCCGTGAGCGCCGACTTGAAGTTTTGGAAGCCCAGAATACGCCTTCTCCACACGCGCCGGTTCCAACCGCTCAAGCCAGCGAGCAGTGCGGGATCAAGAATCCTGAGAAAGTCGCGAAAAAGGACATCCGCATTGGAGCTCACCCCGGTATTGCTGACGCGATAGTTCGTCAGCGGTGCCTCGACGGCGCAGAACGTGCCAAGCTGCCGCAGGCGAACCCAAAGCTCCCAATCCTCACATCCATTGGCTTCCGGATTGAAACCACCCACAGACTCATAAGCGCTCCTCCGAAGCATCACGCAGGACGGCGTAATGGCGGGGTTCAAGAAACGCAGCCTCTCAAGAATCGTGGACGGCTTCGCCACGTCCGGGAAGGTCTGTGTTCCATCCGGGTGTTCTTCGGTCAGGCCCGTATAGCAAAGAACATAGTGCGGGTCTTTCTCCATCTCCGCCAGCTGCTCGGCCAGTTTTGTGGGATGCCACCAGTCGTCCGCATCCAGAAAGGCGATGAAGGTGCTTTGCGATTCCGCGACACCACGGTTCCGCGCCACGGATGGACCGGCGTTTTTCTGCGTGAGAAGACGCACGGCGGCCCCGTACTTCTCCACAACGCTGAGCGTCGCGTCCGTCGATCCATCGTCTACCACCAGGATCTGGTGCGGTCGCACAGTCTGTGCGAGAACGCTGTCCAACGCCTTGGCGAGAAAGGCTTCGGCGTTATATGCGGGAATGACGACGTCAATCGACAACCGTTCCTCCAGGGGGTGCCTTTGGTGACCTGCGCCAATGGAAAACGATACTCCCCGCTTGCTCTTTCCTGTAGCTTTTAACAGGAAAGAGCGAAGAGACAATGTCTAAGGTTTTGATTACGGGAGTGGCTGGATTCATTGGTTCCAGCATCGCACGAGCTCTGCTCGCTGAAGGCGCGGAAGTTCGCGGGCTGGACAATTTGAGTACCGGGAAACTCGAAAATATCGAGCAGATTCGCAATGGAATCGATTTTCGCCACGGTGATGTGCAGGATGCCGTAGCAGTTGCGGACGCATGCAAGGGCGTGGACTACGTCTTTCACGAGGCCGCCATTCCCTCTGTTCCGGTATCGGTGGCCGATCCCGTAGGAACGAACGGACCCAATCTGATCGGAACGCTGCAGGTTCTGGAAGCCGCGCGACAGGCTGGCGTAAAGCGCGTCGTCTACGCTGCATCGTCTGCCGCTTATGGCGACTCGCCGGAGCTACCCAAGCGGGAGGATATGGCGCCCGCACCGCTCTCCGCATACGCCGTGCAGAAGCTGACGGGCGAATATTACCTGACGAGCTACGCCAAAATGTATGGCTTGGAGACGGTCTCCCTGCGCTACTTCAATATCTTTGGACCGCGCCAGGATCCCACGTCGCAGTACTCGGGGGTACTCGCCCGTTTTATCTCGCAGATGCTTGCGGGCACCAAACCCACCATCTTTGGCGACGGTTCTACGAGCCGTGACTTTACCTACATCGACAACGTGGTGAGCGCGAACCTGCTGGCCGCAAAGTCGGGCTCGCACGTTGCGGGCAAGGTCTTCAACGTGGCTACCGGGACGTCGGTCACGTTGCTCGAAGCCTACGAAGAGGTACGCCGCATCACGGGATATGCCGGAGACCTGGACTTCAAGCCCGAGCGGGTAGGCGACATCAAGCACTCCGTCGCGGACATCTCGCTTGCGCGGAAGGAACTCGGATATGGAGTGGTTGCGGATTTCGCCGCTGGTCTGGAGGAGACGATCGCCTGGTACCGCACGCAAACGGTCGCCGCAGTCTAGAGACAAAGGTCGTACAGACAACCATCGCACAAGGGCTAGCGGCAGGGCGAAATAGAACCCGGGCTGCTGGCTTTGTGCAGGCCAAGGATGTGGAACTCGCGGATCTGGTGGCGCATCACGAAAACCAGCCAGTTGTTTCCTGTCGGATCCGTGGGCTTCAAGTAAAAGCCCTTTTCTTCAAGGATTCCCATGGAGTTTTCCGTCATTCCTTCCAGGACCTCTCCATCGGTAAAGGTAATCTGGACCCAGAGGCACCCCATCGGCTCGCCGTCATGGAAGCGGATATCGTCGTGGTCCCTGTTTCCCTCAAAGCTGTTCACAAAGAAGATGCCCTTGGCATCCTGAATGGAGACGTCCTCGGGTGTGGTGGAGCCGTCCCGCGTGATCGTCATCATCCGCTCTTCTGAATGCGGAGAAAAGAAGGAGGACCCTGCGGTCTGGTTCCAATGGCTACTGTCGAAGTGCCCTTTAATAATCGAGTCGGCGTAACGAATGACTACTTTTGTGTCGGCAGCGATGGAAGTGTCCTTTGGCATAATTCGAGTTACCTGCGTGCCAGATCGTATTGTTTGATTTTGTAAAGCAGAGCCTTGTAGCTGATCTGCATCTTGTGAGCAGCGGCTTTGCGGTTCCACTTCGTCTCTTCCAGGGCTAACGCAATCGCAGATGCCTCGGCGTCACCCTTCAAGCTCTTGACAAGCTGCTTCAAGCCAACATCTCCACCCGGATCGGCGGCTCCGTTGGTAGGTGCGGCCGCAGGCATGCGTGTAACGATATCGGCGAGGATGGACTCTTCGTCTCCGATAATCAAATACCGGTTCATCACATTTTCCAGCTCGCGCAGATTACCCGGCCAGGTGTAGCGGGTCAGAGCAGCCATCAGCGCGGGAGAGATCGGCAGCGGATCGCGACCATACTTGTCCGAACCCTTCTGCATGAAGAAGTTCGTAAAGGTAGCAATCTCCTCCGGACGCTCCCGAAGTGGAGGCAGCGTGAACGAAAAGCCGTTGAGGCGATAGTAAAGATCTTCTCGGAAGGTCTTCGCGGCCATCGCCGCCTTCATATCGATATTGGTCGCAGCGACGACGCGAACATCCGCTTTCATGGGAGCGCGGCTGCCCAGACGGGAGAAGGTGCCGTCCTGGAGTACGTGCAGCAGCTTCGCCTGCAAAATTGCGGGCATCTCTCCGATTTCATCCAGGAAGATCGTCCCGCCATTGGCGATCTCGAATTTGCCGGGCTTCGTTTTCAGAGCGCCGGTGAAAGCTCCCTGCTCGTAACCGAAGAGCTCGCTCTCCAGAAGATCTGCGGGCATGGCTGCGCAGTTTACCTTCAGAAAGATCTTGTCGCTTCGGAAGGACATGGCATGTGTGTACTTGGCCAGAACTTCCTTGCCGGTGCCGCTTTCTCCCAGAATCAGGACAGGGATATCCGAACGGGCCACGAGCCTGGCCTGCGTCTCGATATCGCGCATGCGCTTGCCCGACCGCACGAAGGAAGTATTGTCTCCAAGAGGAGTGACCACCACCTCATTCTTCGTGTCAGGCGAATCGATCTCCGCGATCTGGCGGTCGATGGCCTCGTGCAGCTCCAAAGCCGAAAAAGGGCGACGGACGATCTCGCGTACGCCGGCGGCGGCAATCTGACCGATATCGTTTACATCGGAGCTCGAAGTCGAGAGGATGACAGCCGCCTTGGAGGCGATCACCTGGGAAACAAGTCCCATGGACTGCTCTTTGCTGATCCAGGGAAGCAGAGCTACATCGGGTCCGCTGCCGCGCTCAATCTCTGCGAGGAACTCGGCCTGGTCGGAGAACATCCGCACAGCGTAGCGCTTCCCCAGAATGGTGTTCATGTATTTCAGCAAAGGCAGGTTCTGCTCGAGAACGAACACCTCTGGTTGGCCCAGCTCCGATTTGCTCTCGTGCGACTTGAGGGAAGACATCAGACTCCAAAAACTCGAAAGGATAAATGCATTCCATTGTTGCTCAACGCTTTGCCGTTTCATGCCAGGGAGTCGCGGCATATTTACAATACGGCGCGTCTATCTGGGCTGCTGCAGGCACATCATATTCTTTTTGATACATTTCTCAATGCAAAATGGTGCACTTGTATGCCATAGACGGCAAAGCTGATTCTATTATGATGCCAAAAATGAACTGTTTTTCGCCTAACTTGCAGGCGATTGCGGATCTTTAGACTATAGGGCGAAATGTTTTCCACCCATCCCCAGAAGGTGGAACATTTATACCCAAAAATAGTGACTTTTTGGTTACTTTTGTTCAGAACCCAGAAATTAAGTGGAAAACAGGCAACTTGCGATTGGCCGTCAAGGTGCAATGGATTACATCGGAATCCAATCCAGGCGCAGGCAGGGCATGACAAGCGAATCTTCCAGGGATCCTCAACTGCGTGTCGCACAGAGATCCCCCGTATTTCCTCCCATGGACGTAATGTTCGGGAGCACGAGCGTTATGCAGGATATCCGCAAACGCATCGAGTTGATCGCAGCAACGGATGTCGCGGTACTGCTTCAAGGCGAAAGTGGAACGGGGAAAGAACTCTGTGCCCAGTTGATTCACGCTCTTTCACCCAGAGCGAAGCATCCCTATGTGAAGGTGAGCTGTCCGGTCATACCGAACGCTCTCATTGAAACCGAGCTCTTTGGCTATGAGCGAGGTGCATTTAATGGCGCTCTTTCAGAAAAGCGCGGACGCGTCGAGCAGGCCCACAAGGGAACCCTGGTGCTCGACGAGGTCGGAAGCCTTGACCTGACTGTGCAGGGAAAGATCCTCCAGCTTCTGGAGGACGGCACCTTTACCCGGGTAGGTGGCCACGAAACCCTGGGAATTTTCACCCACATCATCTCCATCGCCAACGGCGATCTCGGACGGCAGGTCGCCGAGGGAAGCTTCCGGCTTGAGCTCCTCTATCGCATCAACGCAGTGACGATCAGCCTGCCCAGCCTCCGCCAGCGCAAAGTCGACCTTCCACGCCTCGTAGAGTACTTCGCGCAAAAGCATGCGAATGAGTTCCATGTGACGCCGCGAACCATCTCCAAAGATCTGCTTCAGCTCATGCTGGCCTACGATTGGCCAGGAAATATCCGGCAACTCGATAATCTGATGCGCAGCTATACGGTCATCGGGGATGAGAGCCTGGTCGTGCAGGAGCTGGCTCCTAGCGGTACCGGACGGGACAAGGTTTCGGCGGAGATTGACGTGACCAAGCCGCTCTCTCTCAAGCAGATCACGAAGAGCGCAACCAAGGACCTCGAACGCCAGATCATCCTGAAAGTCTTGCAGGCGAATAGTTGGAACCGCCAGAAGACCGCCAAATGGCTTCAGATCAGCTATCGTTCGCTGCTTTATAAGCTTGCCGAGGTAGGAATCAATCATCCAGAGACTGCAGAAGGGCATGCGGAAGGTCTCCAGAATGTTGTTCGACCCGCACCCGTCGAAATGAGGCGTCTCAAGCCCTCTCTTCTGGAAACGACGATTCAACTCCCCGTCCGCGCTTAAAATCTTGCGCAGCTAGGGCCGGAAGTCTCTCAGAGTCTGTTCGAGCACATGCAGTACGTCTGTTGCGACGTCCTGCCAGCTCCTGGTATGCCGTGAGGCGATGTCTTCGGCGTTCCAGCGAATCTCCAGCGTCTGTTGCAGGGCAGCCGCCAACGCCGGAACATCCATGGGCGGTACCAGGCGACCGCTCGTAGCATCCATCAGCTCGGGAATGCCTCCCACATTCGTTGCGACGACTGGACGGCCAGCGCAAAGCGCTTCGATCACGACATTGGGGCAGCCCTCTTTGTAACTCGGGAGGGTCACAAGATCGGAAGCCGCCATCCACCGCGCGACTTCCCCGGTCGGCTGCGGCGGCACGAGGGTGATCCAGTCACCGGCGTTATGTTTCTCGATGGATGCCTGCAAAACGACTTTATCCGGGCCGTCCCCCACGAGATAGCAGCGAAGCTCAGGCGTCTGTTCCTTTACCCGCGCCGCAGCCTCAATCAGTTCGCCCAAGCCCTTGCGGAGATCGTAGCGGCCCACGTACGTCACAATCTTTGCGCTCATGGGCAGGCCGAGGGCTTCACGGGCGGCATCCAGTGCTTGCGGACGGAAGATCTCCGTATCGCATCCGTTGAGAATCGCCGCACTTGCCGCGGGCGAAGCGCCCAGCCTCCGTGCGGTTTGCAGCAGGTCTCCGCTCACCGTCACGGTGAACTCCGCCTCGCGCAACGTCTTCCTGGTCAAAGCAGCGCAGAGAGGGTCGCTCATCCGGTTCAAGTCGGATCCAATGGCTGTAAGAACCACCGGCTTATGCAGAATATGGCCGATGCGCACCGCAGCGAACCCGTCTGGATAGGCGACGTAATTCAGAACGATGTCAGGATCAAAACGCCGGACATGCGGAAGAAGCCTGCCCGAAGCCGACCATCCGTTCAAGGGCCGTGTGACGAGTGGAAGGGCGGGATAGGGGATGTACTCCACGCGGACATCAGACGGCTGATATGCGGGATCGATGCGCGGCGAGCCTTTTCCCGCCAGGTAATGAACCTCGGGATAAAACACCTTCAGATCGCAGCTCTTTGCCAGCAGCCGCAGCGTCTGATACGCGGAGTGTCCCGCCCAGGGCTGCAGCGAGGTCGGAAAGTATTGCGTTACAACGGCGACCTTCATCGGTTCCCTCCTGCCAGCGAATGCAGAAGCTCCGCATACTTTTCCGCCAGCGGCGCACGATGAAAACCCGCGATCGCTTTCAGATCGGGCTGGAAGGTATCCGCCAGCCGTGGCGCATTCTCGACCGCATCCACAAATAGCTGGGTCATCGCCGGGACATCTTCCGAGTCGGCCCACCATCCCGTGCGCGTCTCTTCCAGGAGTCGCCGCACATCGCCCTCGGGCTTCACGGCAGCAAGAATCGGCTTCGCTCCGCCGAGGTAGTCGTACAGCTTGGCCGAGACGTTGATGGGATCGTGCGAGATCAGCAGCAGGTACGTCGTGTCGTCGATGGCGCGGAGGGCTTCGGCCTGTGGCATAAAGCCCTTGAGTTCCACTGTCTCACCAAGCGAAAGAAGGCTGGCGCGCGAAGCTGCAGTTTCCACATGCCCTATGAACCGAAAGAGGATGCGGGCGCGCAACGCAGCGGGCATCGAATGAACGGCGGCAACGAAGGTCGATGGATCGGTCGAGCCATACACCGAACCGAGAAACGTCACGATCACGCGGCCGTTTTCTTCGATGGGAGTCACGCGCGATGCGACTGGTGGCTCGCTCTGAAATCCATTGGGAACACAGTAAAACTTCTCCGCGCTCTGGTTGGGGTAGCGCTCCCGCAGCTCTCGTTGTGCAGCACGCGTTACGGCCACCACGGCGGTTGCATCGCGAACGGCCTCGGACTCGACCGTCTGCGCAACGTGCCTCGCGCGCTCGCTGCGATTGAAGCTGACGAGGTTGATCGTCGAGGTCAACCACTCATCGCGAAAGTCGATCACAATGGGCAGAGCAGGGAAGCGGTGCCGCAGCTTCGTCACCAAGCGCGCGCATGAGAACGGCGGCACGGTGATCAAAACGAGATCGATTTTGCGCGCGCGGATCAGCTTCACTGCACGTGGAAAAGCGAAGGGAAGCCACCCAATCTGCGGGTCAGGCAAGAGCAGGTCTGCAATCAGACGCCGCAGCAGTGGTTGTTTCTTCGCGCTCGGTGTCGGCATCGCAACAGGCGCAGCCGCGCCTCGCTTCGACACAAACTTCTTCACCGCCTTCCGCAGGCGAAAGGGGAGATCCAGTGTCCACGTACGCTGCACATCGACCCCAGCGGGAAGCTGCTGCAGGAGGAGCGGATCGACACTTACCGCGGGCGCGTTCTTCGCCGTAAGAACGGTGACCTCAATTCCATGCAACGGGAGATAGTGCGCCAGGCTCAAAGCTCGCAGAACGCCAACGCCACCGATCGGCGGAAAAGAAAACGTGATGAGCAGCACCTTCAAGCTGGCACCTCGGCACCCTGCGCCACGCCACGGGTGACGCGGTCGACCGCGTCGAACATGCCATAGGCACTCACCCAACGGATTTCGAGGTTGCGCTCCCTGGCTGCTTCGTCGATCCAACGAAACATCGGAGCCAGAGTTCCCGGCTTCCCATCGGTTCCAAGCAAAGCTCCGGCGTTGTCCTCGCGTGCGCCATGCGCATAAAGCTTCAGAAAAACATTGCCACCGATGCGTGGCGCAAGATCAAGCCATCGCTTTACGCGATAGGGTGTCGGCGGATCGTAGACCGCGAGCTCGCCCGTCTCCATACGCGGAACCAGGCGATCGCGATAGCGCACACCGAGTGGTCCCGGAATCATCAGCAGCCCGTCCTTCGTTCCACCGCCGCGCGTCGCGGGTATGCCCTTGTCAAAACCACGCGGCAACGCAGGATCACCCGTTGTCCAATAAATCTGGTTCACCACACGCGACTGCGTCGGGGAAGGCAGAGAGGGCATGGTGAAATCCGCATAGCAGCCCAGATTTAGCAGTGCCTGTAGCTCTCCCTTGACGCCGCACCAGCGGCCGTCGGGACGCGAATTATCCAGCGCCCAGTTGCCGTGGATGAAGCCAAAGACGAGACGGCCTTCGCGCGTCCTCAGCAGCCCGTGATCTTCATGGAGACGTTTGCAAAACTCCGTGATCTTCTGGCGAAAGCCGTCGTTCGTCTCGTGGTCGTGATGAATGTGCACGTCCACATCCGCTACGCCTGTCCTCACGATCTCCGCAATCGCTTCCAGTACCTCACTGCGATACTCCTCCTGCGGATAGAAGAAGGTATAGCAAGGTTGGTTCCCATTCACATCCTTCGGAGCCGCTGCGGCGATCTCCGGCCAACGCTCCTGCCACGCGCGGACGCGGGCCGTTGCAATCTCCGTGGAGGCGTTACCGCCGCACGGTTCGTAGTGGTCCGCGATGGTCACCCACAGGCGCTCGGGCTTGCCTGGATGCGCGAAGTGGGCAGCGCGGTTCTTCAGGTAAGCAGGGAGCCACAGGTCGAAGTTCTTGAAGGCCATCGGATCTTTCTTTCGCAAAGGTAATAGATTCTGGTCAGTGGTCGGCGGCCTTGGTGCGGCGCGTCCTGTAGGCTAAACAACGGCTCCCGTGATGCTACTGCCGGGAAGTGGATGCACATGAAGATCTGCCACGTTGTTTATAGTCTCGAGATGGGCGGCGCGGAAGTGCTGGTGGCCCAGCTCTGCCGCATCCAGCGCGCGCACGGCCACGATGTCTCCGTCTGCGCGTACAGCAAGCTCGGCCCCATCGGCGAGCAGTTGCAGGCCGATGGATTTGCAATCTTCGTTCCTGGAGAAGCGCATCCCGCGCGGACGATGTTCCGTTATCTGGAGCACTTCAGAAAACTCCGTCCCGACGTGGTGCACTGCCACAATCCTGCGCCCACTCTGCAGGCCGCATTGAGTGCGCGCCTCAGCGGAGCATCGCGTGTGCTCGCCACGCGACACAGCCTCGTGGCTCCTCCGTACGACAAGGGGGCGGAGATCAAGTTCAGCATCTTCGCTCGCTTCTGCGACTGGGTTACCGGCGTCTGCGAGACCACGTCGAACAACCTTCGCCATGCTCCGCTCGCCGCAACGTCGCGCATCGTGACCGTCTATAACGGCGTTAGCCCCGTCGAGCGTGTCGTGGACAACGCACGCACTCACGACGATTTCACGCTGCTGTTCATTGGCCGCATCGCCGTCATCAAAGACCTGCCCACCATGCTGCGCGCAGTCGCTATCGCGGTAGAGAAGATCCCGCATCTCAAGCTGTGGGTCGTTGGAGACGGTCCCGTCCGCGGCTATCTCGAAGCGCTTGCAACTCAACTCGGCATCGGCGTAAACGTGCGCTTCTGGGGACAGCAGATGGACACTGCTCGCTTTTATAACGCGGCGGATGCCTTCATCATGTCGTCCGCGTCGGAGGGTGTGCCTATGTCTCTGCTGCAGGCGATGTCCCTCGGTCTGCCCGCAGTGCTCACCGATGTCGGAGGCATGGGTGAAGTCCTGCGCCTGTCGCAGAGCGGCCTGTTGTCTCCCGTGGGAGACGCCCCGGCGATGGCGAACTCCATCGTAAGGCTCGCGAGCGACGCCTCTCTGCGTGCGGAGTTTTCCAAGCGCGCGTGTGCCAGCTACGAAGAGTACTTTACCCTTGCGAAGATGGACGCGGCCTACATGGATCTCTACCAGAGCAGACGCAGCTAAAAAAACTCGGTTCATCGCTCGCTCCTGGCCTGCTTCTGCGCGAGCGCCCGCTCTGCGTACCAGCCTTTACTCAAGGGCTCCGAAGAGAAGAGAAACGTATACAGTCCCACAACTGCTGCGGCGTTGAGCGCGAGAAACCCGCCTGCCGCTCCACTCAGCCGGTGAATGACCGGAAGCTTCATCACAAGCCCTGCCGCAGCCACACCCCAGAAAATCCACTGCATCAGCGCGACGATAAACCATCCCGCGTGATGCACACCCAGCACGGTTGCCACAGCGAGCGTGAGGAGGAAGCAGTACGGTGCCACCAGCCGCAAAAGCTTGTGCGAGATCAGCTGCACCAGCAGCCTGTTCTTCGGAGTGATGAGCCATGGAGCCACGGCAATCAATTGAAAGTTTCCCGCAAGGGTCCGCACCTTCCTGCGAAACTCGCCCTTCATCTCAGCAGGCCACATGTCGACCACATGCGCGTCCGCATCGATGACGCTGCGATATCCCTGTCGCGTGATCGCCAGCGGCTGAAACATATCGTCCAGCACCAGACCGGCGGGGAATGGTGTAAACAAGCTGCGACGCACGGCGTAGAAGCCGCCATAGACACCCAGCGGCGAATCGAAGGCAGCTTCGCACTGGCGAATCCACTGCTCATAACGCCAGTACAGACCACTCACAGCAGACGCCGCTCCATCGTGCCCATCGGTACGCAGACTGAGTTCGCCCGTCACACAACCTACCGTTGGATCGGTGAAGTTACGCAGAAGTTTTTCCAGCGCGTCATCCTGTAGTTGGGGACGGACATCGACAAACAACAGAATCTCGCCAGTAGCAGCAGCCACGGCGAGGTTCAAAGCTCCCGCTTTGCCGAGGTGCTCTTCCAGGATGATCGTCTTGCAGCGAGGCTCTGTCAGTTCGCGAAGAATCTCCGCCGTCCGGTCCTGCGAAGCATCGGAGACCACTACGATCTCACGCACAAGGTGCGGAGCATGCGCGATCAGGCGCTGCATCTGCAGCGGCAGCATCGACTCCCCGTTGCTCACGGACATCACAATGCTGACGCTGGCATCGTACGGAGCGTGCACTCTTTTTCTGGGCTGCATCCTGGCCAGAAGGTAGATCGCGACGGGATAGCCGACATAGGTATAAAGGATGACGCCGAGCGCAATCCAGAAGGCCAGCGTCACTGCGCGCCTCGCCGCCGCACAATCGTCTTGATGGTCTCGAACATGATCAGTAGGTCAAGCCCAAGCGTCATGTGCTTCACATAATAAAGATCGTACTCAAGCTTTTCGCGGCTGTCGGCCAGCGTCGCGCCGTACTTGAAACGCACCTGTGCCCACCCCGTAAGTCCGGGTCGGATGATATGGCGAAGGTCGTAGAAGGGAAGCTGCTCCGTGAGCCACGGGACAAACTCGGGACGCTCCGGTCGCGGTCCCACCAGGCTCATATCGCCGCGCAGCACATTCCAAAGCTGCGGGATCTCATCGATGCGCGTCTTGCGCATGAAGCGGCCAAAGCTGGTCACGCGCGGATCGTCCTGTGTAGCCCACTTCGCTCCCATGGCCTCTGCGTCGGTGCGCATCGAACGAAACTTGACGACCGTGAAGTGGCGACCCGCATATCCTACGCGTGTCTGTTTGAAAAACAGCGGACCCGGCGCCGTCAACTTCATCGCGATATATACAAGAGGAAAAAAAGGAAGAAAGAGAAGCAGACCGATCGCGGCCACAATGAACGAAGCGATGCGGCGCGAAAGCTGCTGTGAAGGCTTGATGCGGAATCCCTCGGAGAAAAGAAATGTGCTCGGTCGCAGACCATCGAGCTGAATCTTGCCCGACATCCTCTCCAGAAACGCGCCCGCCTCTTCAATCACAACGCCCCGGAATCGCAGAGCCAGCAACTCCTGCGTGGGCATCTCGGCGCGACGGTCTTCCATGGCCACAATGATGCGGTGGATCCCAGGCTTCTGCGTTGTCAACTTAGCAAGTGCCGCAGACGCCATCCGCTTGCGCTCTTCACGGTCCTGAGAGATGCCCTCCCAGCCACAGACTTCCATGCCGAGGTCAGAACGGGCTTCAATCGTCTGCATTACGGAGAAGGCGTATTCGCCTCCGCCCATGATGTACACGCACTCGCGAAACATCTTCTTGCTCAGGATCCACTCATACGCCTTCCGCCACGCCAGCAGCGCGCCGGTCAGCAGCGTGAAGCCCAGCGGGAAGATGTACCGCTCCATGCCGACGCTGGGGAAGAAATAGACCACTGCGGAGAGCAGAAGGCAGACAACGCCTACGACCAGCAGAACGCGGAAGATAATCTCTCTCCGGTCCAGCAGCATCTGCGGTTCGTAGAGGTCGAAGTAGTAAGAACACAAGAGGGTAATGACGGTAAGGAAGAGCACCTTCGCCGCACCGTACTCATAGTTCAGCGTGATGAAGGCGTCCGAACCCTGCACGATGATCGTCGCTGCAAAGAAGCATCCGGAGACGATTAACGCCTCGCAGACGAGCAGCATGATCGTTCGCGTCGGATAGTAAACATTCAGGATGCGGATCATTCTTCGTTATGCCTTTGCCGTGTCTTCGCCATAGTAGCCGTAGTACCCATTTCCCTTTGGCGGCGCGGCAGCAGCATTCAGAACAAAGCCAAGAAGATTTGCCGCCTTGAACTCTGCAACGGCTTTCTTTGCCGTCGCCAGCTGCGTATTTGCAGCGCGAGCTACCAATAGAACACCGTCGCAGGCGCGACCCAGGTTCGCAGCATCAGATACAAGATTGATGGGAGAAGAGTCAACAATAATCCAATCAAAGTAGGGTGAAACCGTCGCGATCAATTCATCGAAACGCTTGTTGCTGGAAAGATCGGAAGCCCGGTCTGCCCCGGCGCCGCCGGACATGAAGGTCAGTGCCTCCAGGCGCTGATCCAGTTTCTCTCCAGAGTTCGCTGCGACCATCGGCTGCTGCATCACATCCAGAAGACGAGATTCTCCGGAGAGATAATCCGCCAGGCCTGGCTCCAACCCACATCCGAGAATGGAATGAAGCGTGGGCCGTCGCATGTCTCCGTCGATCAACAACACTTTGCTGTTCTTGTGCAACGCAAGGCTCAGCGCAAGGTTCGCGGCGACAAAGCTCTTGCCCTCTTGTGGCAGGCCGCTGCTGACCAGGACGGACTTCAATGTCTTCGCCGCACGCAGTTCATAGAGATGCGACCTCAGGCTCCGGAACTGCTCTACCGAAGCGCCGCGGTGCATGAGGGAAGGAAGGCTTTCCATGCGAGGCGTCCAGACGCTCTTCCGGATCTGACCGAAGACCGAGGTTCCTCCGTCGAAAGGCGACACAAGCTGGTCCGGTTCGGCGTATGCGAGGGGGGCAGGCGTGATCTCTGTTTTTGCCTCGCCTGCAATATGAAAAGCGCCCTCAAGGGAGTCACTTTGCTGCAACTTAGAATCGCGGCCCTCTTGCAGGGCGACGCGATCGAGCTCCGCTCTCAAGAGCGCTTCATAAATCTTGCTCATCGAATCGTCCTTTCCTGCTCTCTCTCAAAGGGAGAGCCTTCGTCCGAAGACGGTTGTTTCATGCTGGATGCGGACTTTGGATAGCCGACTGGTTCGTGCCCCAGCACCGAAGATTTGGCCATCGGTTCCGGTTCCGGAAGGTCCAGGTCGCGCACAACAGCTCGGATCACTGCTGAGTGGATGTTCGGAATGCGATCGACAAAGCCGAAGATCAGAGCGTGCTCGCAGATGAGGTTTACGATGCGCGGAATCCCCTGGCTGTATCGGTGTACAAGCTCGACCGCTTCCCTGGAAAAAATCGGCGTTGTTCTGCCGGAGACTTCGAGGCGATGCGCGATATAAGCCCAGGTATCGGCGAGAGAAAGAGAAGAGGTGTGGGCCCAGAGCGGAACCCGCTGGCGGAGCTGACGAAGTGCCGGTAGCCGCAGCTGTTCTTCAAACTCCGGCTGGCCGGAGAGCACGATCTGCAGCAGCTTCTCGGAAGAGGTCTCCAGGTTTGTAAGCAGTCGGATTTCTTCGAGCATGTCGTGGGAGAGGTTCTGCGCCTCGTCCACCACAATGACGCAGATATCGCCCTGCGCATAGCGCTCGATGAGCCACCTGTTCAGCTGCAGCAGCATGCTGGACTTCGTACGCGTCGTCGGCGGCACACCGAAGTCGGTCAGAACAAACTCCAGGAAGTCGAGGATGTCCAGCCGTGGATTGAAGACGAAAGAAGTGTGGACCTTTCCAACATGCAAAGACTCCAGCGCGCTGCGCAGAAGGGTCGTCTTGCCTGTACCGACTTCGCCGGTGAGCACAACAAAACCTTTGCGGGATCCGATGCCATGCTCCAGGCAGGCCAGGGCCTCTCGCGTCGCTGCCGTGCTGTAAAGAAAGCGCGGATCTGGGCTCATGCTGAAAGGTGCTGTCTTCAGATTGTAGAAACTCTTATACATGCTCAGCCGCGGGCCTCAGAAGGAGCAATAGCATCTTTGGGGGATCGTTGGAAGAGCCCCTTGAGACCTTTCTTTTCGATTGAGTCCGGTACCTTATCGCCCACCCAGGAGATGGTGGCGAGCGTCGGCAGGTTCATCGTCTCCCAGATGTCGGCCTCGGTGTTGATCGACTGATCGCGGAACTCAAGTAGAGCCGCGGTCGCAAATCCAATCAAAAGTCCAAGGACCAGACCTGCTCCCGCAAATAGGGGCCGCTTCGGAGTGGAAGGTGAGTCCGGAAGAGTCGGTTCATCCAGCAACTTGAACTGCTCACCCTGCTGGCGCTTCTCCAGATCAGCCGCCATCTTCGAGTGATTCACCTTGGTCAACAGGTCGTCGTAGAACTGCTGCGCCGTCTGGTAGTCACGCGTGATCTGCTTGAATTGAGCTTCGACCAGTGGTGAGGACTGGATGCGGTCCTGGTACATGCGTACCGCATTCTGAATCTGTGCCTGCTCCTGGCGCTTCGCTTCGATCCCCTGCGTCGCCGCGCGAACCTGCGCGCGAAGTTGCTGCACGCCCACCGACTCCCGGACGGAAGGCGTCGCCGCGGTATGTGTGGGGCTTGTGGGTGAGGCCGCCATCTTTGCGCGAAGCTCACCGATCTTGCGCCGGACCGCAATCAGGTCCGGATAGTCCGCGGTGTATCGCGTCGAAAGCTCCGTCTCTTGCGACTGTAACTGCGCCATCTCAATCTGCTGGGGCGACTGCACATAGCCCGGAGCCTCGCTTGGCACGACATCGCGGGTCTGCTGCGCCAGCATCGATTCGGCGTACGTCTTATCCTGCTGCATACGCGCAAGCTGCTGTGTCGCTGCTTCCAGCTGCGTATTCAGGCTGGTCAGCATATTCAGGTTCGGCGACTCTTCCCCTGGAAGTTTCCCGACATACTTCTTCTGGAACTCTGCGAGACGCGCATCCTGCTCGTCCAGATTGCGCTTGGCGTCATCGAGCTGCCCCTTGAGGAAGTCGGTCGTCCCCTGCGTGGACTGTTCGCGGTCTAGCGTATTGGCGTTGATAAAGAGCGATGTAATCTCGCCGCAGACGATCTGCGCCGTGCGCGCATCGCCAGCCTTGAATGCGATGGTGAACCCGGGAAGGCCTCCGGAGCGTGCGATCTCTGAATGAATCAACTTGATCGAGATATTCGTACGCGCGTTGTCGATGCGATTTTCCATCGACTGCCCGGGGTACAGGTTCAGGCGCTCGACGATAGGCTGGAGGCGCGAACGGCTGAGGATCTGTTCCTTCATCGTAGCCAGCCGATTGTCCAGATCCGCCGTTACGACGGGCTTCACATAATCATCCGGGACCTTCTGCTGATCGATCAGCACCGTGGTCTGCGAGACATACTGCGGCGGTACAAGATACGAAATAGCAAACCCTACAAAAGGAAGCACGAGCGCTGGAATCAAAACGATCCACCCGCGGCGCTTCAGCAGTTGCCAATACTCATTCGGTCTTAGTTGACGATGTCCAAGCATGAAAAAATCCTTCTAGTGACGTCCTACATGAATAGAGCTGGGAGCAAATGTGATGCCGACGCCGATCACATGCGTGACGCCGTTGTAAGCGTTCAGCGTCGACGACACACCGCTTACGTTCTGCGTCTGCGCCGTGTAGCTGAGATACGAAGAAAAGTTCCGGCCAAGTCTGCGTGAAACCTGCACTCCGCCGTAGAAACTGTCGGTGCCCGGTTGCGGCAGCGTCGAAGTGAGCAGCCCTGCAGTATGGGCATAGTTGCCTGAGAGCGAGCCGGACCAGTTGCGATCCAGTTGGCGCTGCACCACGAAGCCTACGTTGTCCGTGGTAGCTCCAAGTAATACACCCGAACCCGCGTTCACGCCCTGGTAATAGGCCAGGCTGGCTTGGGTGCGTTCGCCCCTGTAGTTCAGGGCCGCGCTGACCGAAGCGCTAAGACGCGCCGGAATCACGCCAGAGACTGAGCTGCTGCTCGTCCACTGTGGACCCGCGGAGAGGTCCATCGAAAACCTCTTGCTCAAGGCTCGCTCGAACGTCGCATTCACACCTTGCGAGTTGAAGGACAGGTTGCCCTGGTTATACAGGGGCGAGGCTCCGTAGTTGAACCGCGAGAAGACATAGTTCACGCCAACGGAGTCCCGCGCATCGATCCGGTGCTGCATGCCGACCGTTGCCATGGCCTGGGAGTTGTCGATTCCGATGTCGCTCAGAAACCGCTGTATCGTATACGACCCAGAGGCCTCGACGGATGTGCTTCCGGTGATCTTTAGCTCAGCGCTACCGCTCGCCGTATTCGTGATGCGCGTGGAGTAGTAGCTCAGGACGCTCTGGCTGCCGATGGGGTTGACCGGTATGGTCCCGATATCTCCCACGCCCGCCACGCCGGAGAATCCGGTCGTCGGCGAAGAAGGCAGATAGCTCACAAAGTCGGCTGCAACGAGAGTCCACTTCCGCGTCGCCAGTACCTGCGAGACGCCGAAGTTCTGAAAGGTCCCGGAGGGCTGTCCCGATGTGTTGGAGAAGAGATAGCCGCCGGAATAGAGCAGGCTCGTCGGATGTCGCTCGCTCGCCGTGATCAGGGACGCGGTGCCAATGATGTTGGTCGAACTCGTGGTGCCATTGTTTCCATTCGCACCGACGAGGACGGTCTCCGACGCGCCGAGAGAGTAGTTGAGCGTACCGCCCAGTTGGGGTGCGCCCAGCGAGGGGCCTGCCTGAATCGGCGGAACGATGACCGTAGGCGCCGCCTGCGAGTAAAGGCGAGGGGCCGCGAGGACGGTCAGTAGTGAGAGGGTGGTAAGCAGTGTCTTGTTCATTACGGCACCACGATCGTGTCGCCGGATTGAAGCGCGATTCCCTGGACATCGCCCTTCAGAGCGCTCTTGTAATTAAACGGAATCTTGATCTGCTTTCCCTGCGTGCCACGCAGGATGTAGATGTGCTTGGAATTTGCAAACGCCGTCAGACCGCCGGCCGCGGCGATGGCCTGCAAGGGAGTCATTCCGGCAGAGAGTGGGAGCGGCCCTACCTTCTGCACCTCTCCCACCAGAAAGATGCGATGGCTGTTGACGGCTGCCACCAGTACCGTCACATTCGGGTCCTGGATATATTTCTTCAGACGCGTGCTGATATCGTCGCCCAGCTGCATGGGAGTCCGGCCAGCGGCCATCAGGTCGCCCAGAAGCACAAGCGAGATCATTCCATCTGGACGGACCGGGAAGGTTCCCGAAAGGCTCGGCTCTTTCCAGACCGTGACTTGCAGAGAGTCATCCGGACCGATGACGTAGTTGGCAGCAATGCCGGCATCCGGGGTGGTGCTGGCGGGCCCTGTCCCCTCGGGTGTCACCACCTTGGTCGCCTGTGGTGCAGGCGTGACCAGCGGCTTCACCTGGGCGGAGAGAGCACCGCCCGAGAGTAAACAAAGCAGTACAAGGGTGCAAACTGTCAATCTCATTGCTCTTCCTGCTGACGCACCCGTAATTTGTCCTGAACCCTTTGGATCCACGGCGCGTCTTGGCATAGAACACTGCACAACAGTGGCCAAACGGGAAGTTTCCGGGGTGTGGAATAAAAAACTTATCAGTTGCTAAGAATCTCAATCAACCACTTGGAGATGTATTGCGTGAGTGAAAACTTTTGCAGGGTAAAACCGAAGCATTTTGGTACTACTTGCTAAATCTTTACCACTATACTCAGGCTGCATGCATGACATACACAAAATCTTGTGCCATACCCAACGTGGCCTGTCAATTGCAGTGATCTTCTCGTGATTGAAATTGAAAATACAGCGGTAGTGGGACACGTCGACACTTCCGCGGCAGCAGGCAGCTTCTCTCCGAACTTCGGGACGTGGAAGCAGCAATCCCGTGCCCTCCTTCCGCAGGCCTTGGTTGTCGGTATCTTCCTCGTCCTTCTTTACTGGAAGGTCAGCATCAAGCTCGTCTCCGACTGGTATCTCCTGCCGGATTTCTCTCACGGATTTCTGATCCCGTTTTTTGTCGCATTTCTTCTTTGGGACAGACGTGATCGCCTCGCGGCGGTGCCGATTCGCCCCAGCTGGGCGGGCTTGCAGCTCGTCGTCTTCGCCATTGTGGTGCTCATGCTGGGCATCTACGGCGCAGAGCTCTTCCTCTCCAGGATCTCCTTCGTCTTTCTGCTTGCAGGCATCGTCTGGACCCTCGCTGGCTGGCAGATGCTGCGCGAACTCCGTTTTGTCTTCTTTGTCATGCTCCTCGGCATTCCCCTGCCGGCTGTGCTCTTTAATCAGATAACGTTTCCGCTGCAGCTCATGGCCTCGCGTGTGGCCAGCGCTATGCTTCCGCTCTTCAACGTGCCAGTGCTGCGCGAAGGCAACGTCATTCAACTCGCTTCCATCCAGTTGGAAGTCGCAGAGGCCTGTAGCGGCATCCGGTCCTTAATGAGCCTCTTCACCGTCGCCGTTCTGTACGGCTACTTCATGCAGAAATCCAGAAGAAACCGTGTCCTGCTTGCACTCGCCAGCGTGCCTATCGCGGTTGCCGCAAATGTCTTTCGCATCGTGGGAACGGGGCTTTGCGTACAGTATTGGGACCCGGACAAGGCATTGGGTTTTTTCCATGAGTTTTCCGGCTGGCTCATGTTTGTCCTCTCGCTTGTCTGCTTGCACTTCGTGAATACACTGCTTTCAATCCGACGTTGGAACAAGGGGAAAACAGTATGAAGTCACCCCGGTTTCTCGTTCTCACTCTTCTTCTGCTTTTAGCCACTGGCGTCGTCTACTCCCGTGCCGACACGGACCGCGTGCCTCCGAGCACACCGCTGGACCAGCTTCCTAAAACCATCGATTCGCGCTCCAGCAACGAGATTCCCATCAGTCCGGACACGCTGCGTCTCCTTGGGAGTGGCAGCTTCCTCCATCGCATCTATCGAGGAACCACCCCTAGCGGCCTTCCCGACGACGCAAACGCGATCGGGCTTTTTATCGGATACTTCCCCACACAGCGGACAGGCCAGGCCATCCACTCCCCGCAGAACTGCCTGCCCGGAGCGGGATGGACGTTTCTCTCCTCTCGTAAGATTTCGCTCAATGGTATGGAAGGCGATGTCGGAGAATATGTCATTACCGATGGAACGGCGAAGCAGCTTGTCCTCTACTGGTACCGTTCCCACGGGAGAAGTATCGCCAGCGACTACGCAGCGAAGGCTTATATGATGGCAGACGCGATCCGCTATAACCGTACGGATGGCGCTTTGATCCGCGTCATCACACCGATGAGGGAACAGGAGTCGATGGAAGCCGCGCATGATCGGGCGACTCAATTTGCCTCGCAGCTGGTTACTTTGCTGCCAGAGTACATCCCGAATTAGATTGCAAAATTTGCGCTCGTTGAACGAAGCGCGGAACCACTATATTGACTGACTTGGAAGGAAACACTCGATGTCGAAGCCAACAAATCATTTCAAAATTCAGACCTCGGGCCTGATTGCACTCTGTCTCGTGACTGCCAGCATGGCCGGATGCTCGCGCGACCCCAATGTTCAAAAGGTCAAATACCTCGAAAGCGGCAAGCGCTACGAGAAGAGCGGCAAGTATAAAGAGGCCGCAATCCAGTTCGCGAACGCACTGAAAGCGGACAAAAACTACGGCGAAGCCCACTATGAGCTGGCGAAGAGCTACATCCAGATGGGCATGATGCAGGCTGGATATAACGAACTGGTTAAGACTGTGGAGTTGAGCCCCAGCAACATTCAGGCGCGATTGGACACCGGCAATCTCGCGCTTGCGGGCGGACAGCCCGACGCCGCGGAGGTCCAGGCCAAGGCCGTCCTCGCTGCGCAGCCCAACAACGCCGATGCCTATGCCATGCTCGCGAATGTTGCGATCCGTAAGGGCGATACCCCTACCGCTCTCACGCAGATCGGCAAGGCCCTCGCCATCGACCCCAACCGCGCTGCCTTCCACGCAACCTATGGGATGCTGCAGACTCTTAACCCGGCTACGCTTGCTCAGTCGCAGGGCGAACTCGCCAAGGCGGTCCAGCTCGATCCCTCCAACGCCGGTGCGCATCTTGGCCTTGCGGCCATCCTGGAAAAGAAGGGCGACGTCGCCGGAGCAGAGCAGCAACTCAACGCCGCCGTCTCTGCGGATCCCAAAAATCTGCAGGCGCGTGTCAGCCTGGCTGCGCTCTACATGCGCTCCAAAGATCAGCCCAAGGCGGAAGCGGTTCTGCGCAAGGCGACAGAAGACCTCTCCGAATCGACGCAGGGCTCCGACCTTCTGCGAAGCTATTATGCACAGCAGAACCAGATGGACCGAGCAGAGACCGCTTACGCCGACCTGACTGCCAAGCACCCCGGAAGCGTTCCTCTGAAGCTCGTCTACGCCCACATCCTCGTAGGCCGGGGAAAGATCGCACAGGCGACCGAAGTCTCGAAGGAACTGACGAAATCCAAGCCGAAAGACCCGCAGGTCGTCGTGCTCAACGCCATGCTTATGCTCAATGCGGGCAAGGTCGACGAGGCGAACAGTGCTCTTCAGGAGGCTCTGAAAGACTCTCCAGACAACCCGACCGTTCGTCTCTGGGCGGGTATGACCGCTCGCGCCAAGGGCGATATTCCCGCGGCGCAGCAGGACTTTCAGCAGGTACTGCAGGCTGAACCAGCCAACTTCGGTGCACAGAAAGGTCTCGCTGAAATCGCCAGCAGCAAAGGTGACTTCACTCTGCTTCGCCAGATCGCGGAGAGCACGATCGCCCGGTATGGAAATCTTCCCGATGGTTATCTCTGGCGCGGCACTGCGGAAGCCAATGAGCACGATCTGGACAAGGCCGCCGCAGACTTCCAGATGGCTTTGACCAAGGATCCCAACAACTCCGCAGGTCTGTTCGAACTGGCGCAGATCCGCATCGCGCAGCATCGCGTCGACGATGGACGAAAACTCCTCGAACAGGCAGTTTCGTCCAGCGCCAATGCCCAGGCGCTTCATCTCCTGACGGCGTTGGACATGCAGGCGAAGCAGCCGGACAAGGCCCTTGCTCGCATTCAACAGCTCATCGGCCGGTTTCCCCAAAGCGGAGCGCTCTACGACGAACTGGGCGCAGTGCAGTTGAGCCAGCATAACGGCGCCGGTGCAATTGCAAGTGCGCAAAAGGCGATGGAACTCAACCCCTCTGACGCTCAGGCGGTCAAGATCTACACGCAGGCGCAGATTCTTACCGGCAACGTCGGACCTGCTATCGCCAAGTGGGAGCAGTGGATCGGCGCGCATCCCAAGGATCCGCAGGGGTACGCTGTCCTGGGGCTTCTCGAAGAATCCGCTGGCGATCCTACCAAGGCGATGGAGTACTACAAAAAGACCCTTGAACTTCAGCCGCAACAGCCTGCTGCTTCGAACAACCTCGCCTACCTGATGGCGGAGCACGGCCAAAACCTGGATGTAGCGCTCACCCTCGCACAGACCGCCCGTCGCGGTCTTCCCAACTCCGCCAGCACGGACGACACGCTGGGTTGGGTCTACTTCCGCAAGGGTCAGTATGACTCGGCGCGAAGCTATCTCGAAGATGCCGCCAAGCTGGATCCCAATAACGCGTCCATCCACTATCACCTGGGTATGACCTACAGCCGTCTCAACCGGAAGCCAGACGCTCAGGTTCACCTGAACAAGGCCATCACCCTCGCTCCAAACACCCAGACCATGAAAGATGCTACGCAGGAACTACAGCGCCTGGGGTAACTTTTACGACTCCCAAAAATATGACCAGCAACGCTTCGTTGCTGGTCATATTTTTTTGATCGCCAGAGCAGCTCACCATTTGTCACTCCGCTGCGTTCTTGTGCTTCTACTACTCCTTTGTCATCCAGTAGCGCAGCGAAGGGATCTGCTGTAAAAACTGGCAAGCTGTATCACCTCCGCATAAGCAGCAACATCCGCTATGGCGGGAAATCTGGGGGCATCGCCTTCAGGATCGCAAGGCATGAGGCCTTCCGCTACATAGCCGACTGAAGATAAATGCCGCTGGCGCTGCCATCGCCGGCAGGGGAAGTGAGCTTGCAGGCGCAAAGCAAAACGATCGCAGCGGCGCGAAGGGCGACGTCCACTCGTCACCCGTTACACCCGGGGTGACCAAAAATAGAGGAAGTGGGAATGCTTTTCTCTTAATTTGGGGCAAAAAAAAGCCCGTTTGCGAGCGGGTTGGCTCGCAAACGGGCTACTACTTTTTAGAACTAAGCCGTGAGAGTACGACGACGACGGAAGAACGCGCCCGCGGATCCAACCAGGCCGGTGCCAAGGAGGAAGAGCGTGCTGGGTTCAGGCGTCGGTGCCAGTGCTGTAGCCGAGAAGGAGACGACCGGGGTCTTATCACCAAACTGCGAGCTCAACGAGAACGTACCATCCGTAATGACTCCGTTGAGGTCAATGGTTGCAAGGCCCGTAAGAGCGAGAGCTCCAGGTGTGTTCACAATCGTATCCAGCGAGTCGAAGAAGATCGTCAATGTGTTGGAGCCTTCCGTGATCGAAAAGATCTGGAACGGCGTAAAGATGGGGCTGAAGGTGAAGCTGTTTGCTGTCACTGCGGCGGCACTATCGAAAATCGTGAAAGAACCGGTCGTCGTAGCTGCCAGGACAGTAGGGTTGCCAACGAAGGTGAAAGAGGTGCTGTTATACGAGTTCGCGCCAGTAAAGGAGATTGCCCCGATCGTATCGGCAGAAGCATACGTAGAGGAACCAAGCAGAACGGCGAGAGCAACGAACAATTTAACTAAGAATGATGCTTTCATGAGCGCTCCATATAAATAACCGCTGATCGCGGGAGTTGTCGTGCGAGCATCCCGCAACCAGTAACTTCTCTACGCCGTGCGAGAAGGAACTCTATGGAGATAGCTCGATAGAACATCTTGCAACTGATGTTCCAAAGTAAAGAGGGCGATGATCTTTTTATTGCCTAAAAAACAGCAGGAATTCAGGGGGAAAAACTTGCAAACAAATGCTCAAGCTTAGGCAAAATAACTGCAACATCTTCTGTTCTGTCTTGATAGTGGAAGCGGAACGAACTCGGTTATTTCCGCTTCCGATAAGCAATACGGGCTAAACCAGCAACTCCACTGGCGACCATGAGCAGCGTATTCGGTTCCGGCACCGCTGGCGGAGTCGGCGGAATCACCGGAGGTCCGATCGGAGGTATTCCAGGTCCCGTCGGAATCGACGGGCTGGAGGGGATGATCGGTGACTCCGGTGTGACCGGCGGAACCGTTCCCGTAATCGTGGGCGGAGGCGTATCTACGGGAACATTGTTTACCACTCCCGGTGTGAACGGACGCGTAAGTGCATATGCAGGTGGAGGATCCGGGGGAAGCACGGTTGCCGTCTCGTCATTTGGAAGATCTCCGCAAACAATCTTGAAGCGCTTCATCATCTCTGCCGGCGTCAAATGCGGACGGCGCGGACGAGGATGATCGGCCACCGTGACAACACGGGGCTTCGGCTTGACGTAGCCCGCAACCTTGCGTTTGGCGTAAGCGCGAGCGCGACGTTGTGCCGTCACAGCTCGACGGACTCGCTGGTCGTTCTCGAGCTTCTGTCGATACTCAGCCACCCATTTCGAACAGTCCGGTGAAGCCGCGACTGTTCTGGCTGTTCCTACAGACACAGTCAGCAAAAGAAGGGTGAGGATAAGGCGACGACGCATTCAGGGCTCCCGGGGTGGCATCAGTCCAAGCTGTGCACTACACGTGTGTAAGCAGATGGGATGCCAAACACGCCGGAAGGAAATGGACAACCCTTCGGTGGGAACAAAAGGGAAAAGCAATACCACTTCTGTGGGACTCTTTCCCAAATACGGAAACTTGCCTACTTTTCCAGGTGATAGATCTTCAGGTCCCCATAATAGGGATCGACTACTTCTCCAACCAGCTTGCTTTGGACTTCTAGGTCTTTGAGGTCCTGGTTCAGCTCCAGGTAGAACCTGTCATCCGGCTCTCCCTGGGTCATCATGCGGTCGCCCACAATAAAATACCGCGCTCCGTAGAGGTCTGCTGCCATGTGCGGCGTGGTTCGCTCATAGGAGATAAAAGGATGATCGTGAAAAGCCAGCCAGAAGGTGATCGTCCCGAAAACCGTCGCATTTACTGGCACAAAGGCACGAAGCTTCGCGCCGAGCTCCGAATAGTTTGCCTTCCTGGCATTGTGGAGGAGAAGAAAATTGGCAGATGCCTGCACGACGACCACCGCTAAAGTGCCGTATGTTAACCACCTGCGGAGATTGGCCCGTTCTTCCGTCGCGCGAATCGCAGCTCCAACCGCCAGGGCAAAAAGCGGTCCAACGATCGCCACATAGCGGGACGACTTGTTCACGGTATAGATCAGCCACAGTATAGAGGGGACAAGAAGCACCAGTTCCACATAAAACCAGCTCCGCTTGTATCTCCAAAGCAGGTAAGACGCGAAGAGGAAGAAGAGAGGGATCGGCAGGCGAACTGGAAGAGAGCCCAGATGTCCCGAAAGCATGTGGAAACCGAGAACGTCTGAATATCTCCTTCCTTCATGCAAAAACTTTTCCAAAAGTGGAACTTTTATGGCCCTGTTGAGGAACTCCTCGTGGAAACCCTCCAAACCCCGTGGAGCTGTGAAAATCCATAGAGCAAAGGGGACAAGTCCTATGGCAAAGCCAATCCAATAGGTCAAAGCGCCGCGAAGGATGAAATCCCCGCGCTTCTTATCGAGGAAAAGGAAGAGTAAACCGAAAGAGATGAGATAGCCCAGCAGCGTAATGTGAAACATCGTTCCCGCCGCCATCACGAGTCCGCAGGCAAAGGCGTAGGCTGGCTTTCGCAAGTTCGCATACTTTTGCAGTGCCAGCAGACCGGCGAAGATACACATCGTCGTCAGCGCCTCGGGCCTTGCCGTACGCGAGGTCAGCACAAGCAGGTTATCGGTCGCGATGACGAATGTCGCACAGAGGGCCCCCGGAACTCCGAAAAGTTCCCTTGAAAGCCTATAGACCAATACGACGACCAGCAGGCCAGCGAGAACAGACCCGATGCGCGCTGCAATCTGCCCCGTGCCGAAGAGCTTGAAGCCAGCGGCGATCACAAGGGCTGTGCCCGGCGGCCGCGCGTCAAAGTGGTTCTCCAGTTCATTCGGTCCAAGCGCCGGATCGCGCATCCCGTCGCCATGCACCAGGGAATAGGCCGGTGCGGCGTACCAGCTCTCGTCCGTCACCCATCGATACGACAGAAACGGAAGCGTCTGCAGCAGAAAAAGCGCAATCGCCGCCAGAAGCCAGAGGTGTGTCCGTCTGGAAGTCGGTCTCCCGGTAGGAGGCGTCGATAGATCAGGCTGGTTGGGACGAGACAATAGGACCTCCGGAGACAGAGTCATCTTACGATGCCGAACTCTACAAGTTGCTGGGCATTCGTAGCGATTGAATGCTTCCGGAACCAAAAGGCTACGGACGCCGCATCCGATCGCGCTCCGCGCGATACCAACAGATCTCTCCGCTACGCGACGATAAAGCTGTCGCTCCGGTCGAGATGACGGAGATCTCACCCACCCCACATCACCACCGTCATTTTCGACCGAGCGCGTAGCGGGAGCGGAGAAATCTGCTTTGTTATGCGCCGAAGGCGCAGCCTCCCCCGTGCGTGTTTGCCGCTAAGATCTATAAACCGTTGAAATAAAGTAGTTTAATCGAAATTTTGCATTCAAAGCGCCATGCGAAATCCCCAAAACTTTGCGCAAAAAATTGCGCAAAGTGGAATATTTATATCCAAAAATGGTAAATAATGTGGCAAATCGAGTTGTCGAAGGCGTACGTTGAAGGAACTCGCTACTGCGAGCGGGCCCTTCACAGGGAATTGGAGCTTGATCATGAAGCCATTTCTTACTGCTACCGTTCTGACACTTGCACTTTCCATGTCCCAGCTCGTCTCTGCCGAAAACCGTTTTTGCCTTGGCGGCGAAACGGACCATCTCGACGCCGCCGGCAAACAGGCTTGCGCCACGCAGATCAAGTCAGCGCAGAAATTGGTTTCGCAGCACCCCGGCGTCGATAACTGGCATTTTGTTGTCGTGTGTGGTGAGACCGGATGGAGTGACTATGCCCTCTTCGCTCACGACAGCGCCACGTCGCTCCGCGAAGCATCGCTCGACATCAGCTACACCGATCGCACTATCTACCTCCGCGGCGATCGCCTCTCGGTAGAACCGACCAAGGCCGATCCTAAGCTGACCATGGCGCTTGTTGCCCTGTCCGCGGCATCCCACTCCACCACTACCCAGGGCGCGGAATAATCCTTTTTCGCTGCTCTCTGTTCCTGCTTCCAACCCAGCGAAGACGAGCTTATACTGGGCAAGTCGCGGGAGTAGCTCAATGGTAGAGTAGCGGCTTCCCAAGCCGTTGGTTGCGGGTTCGATCCCCGTCTCCCGCTCCAAAGTTCAGACACAAAGAAGCCCGGCTAATGGCCGGACTTCTCTCTTGCCACAACTGCTTCTCTTACTGCCGCAGACTCGCCGTCTTCGCAACCTGAGGTTTCGCCGTCGTATGCTCCTCAAGCGCCTGCGCCTCGGGAAGATATGTCA
The DNA here is from genome assembly GCF_000179915.2 of Terriglobus saanensis SP1PR4. Lineage (NCBI taxonomy): Bacteria > Pseudomonadati > Acidobacteriota > Terriglobia > Terriglobales > Acidobacteriaceae > Terriglobus > Terriglobus saanensis. The sequence continues at coordinate 719,579 of NC_014963.1, forward strand.
GTGCCTTGTTGATCGTCGGATCCCAGTCGGCACGGACCTTCAACCCCTCGATCTGTCCAAACTGCGAGGTCACGAGATCGGCCTTGATGCTCATCTTGACCCAGTCAAGATTGGCCGCAATGTCTTGATCGGTGTAATCGATCTTCTGCTCTTTCAGGAATGCCTTGAACTCCTGCATAACGGCGTCGTCGACCTGGAAGTCCTTTGTTACCGATCGGTTGGAGAGGTAGTGCTTCGAGAAGTTGAAGAACGCATAGTGCTGGGCCATGCCATTCTGGAACGGATTCGACTTTGGCGCTTCAATCTTCTCGTCCGGCGTAATGCCGCCGCCACCGTAGACCGTCCGTCCGCTGTCCGTCAGCTTCACTTCGCGGTTGGCGTTGTCTTTCTTGGACGCTCCATCGCGCACATAATAATAGTCATAGAGCGACACATTACTATAGTTGCGCTGGATCAGGCGTCCGCTGGGTGTGTAGTAGTGGAAGGTCGTCAGGGCCAGACCAGTGTTGTCCGCCACCTGGAATACCGTCTGGACCAGCCCCTTGCCGAAGGTCGTCTCGCCGACGATCAGGGCGCGGTCATGGTCCTGCAGGGCTCCGGAGACAATCTCCGCCGCTGAGGCCGTATTCCTGTTTACGAGGACCACAATCGGATAAGGCTTGCTGTCAGTGCCGCGGTTCGCGCGATAGACCTGGTCGGGATACGACCGCCCCTTCTGCGACACAACCACCTGTCCGCGCTGCAGAAACTTGTCCGCCATAGCCACGGCTTCATTCACCAGGCCGCCCGGATTGCTGCGCATATCGATCAAAAGGCCGTTCAGCGGACCAAAGCGCTCCAGGGCCTCGCCTACCTCGTGGCTGGTGGTTTCCATGAACTGTCCTACATGGATATAGCCCACGCCCGGCTTGATCAGAAAGGCAAGATCCACCGAAGGACGTGGAATTGAATCACGAATCAGGGAAAATACGAGCGGCTTCGGAGCGCCTTCGCGCACCATCGTCACCTGTACCTGCGTTCCTTTGGGCCCCTTGAGTGCCGTAGATACGGCCACGGAGTCCATGCCGTCCGTCGTTTTGCCGTCGACGGCCGAGATAATGTCGCCCGGGCGAATGCCGGCCTTGTAGGAAGGCGTTCCCTCAAAGGGAGCCAGGACCACGATCCGCTGGACACCGGCGATCAACTGGGGCTGGATGCTCATGCCGACGCCGTAATACTGTCCGTGCTGGTCCTCGCGCATCTGCGCGTAAGCCTTGGGGTCGTAAAAGCTGGAATGGGGATCCAGGACGTGCAACATGTTCGGAATCGCGCCGTCGTAGATGATCTTGTCGACCTTCTCGTTATTCAGGGGATCGGCATAGTTTTGCTCGATCACGCTGTAGACGTCGGTGAACTGATGCAGGCTGTCGCGCAGGGTGGACTCTTCGGTCGCCGCCTGTGCGCTTACCTTCTGGTTCATGAGGGACCCAACAACCGCACAGGTCGAAAGAAACAACGTCAGGGAGAGTACAGCGCGGGGCGTGCGGAAAGCCATCAGTCGTTACCTCTGGGACGCTGCCGTAGGCGACTCGCACGGCAGCAACTACCTCGGGACGGGGAGTCTTGGTGAGCTCCTCCACCCCTCGTGGGTAGGACGAAGTATAGCACCGGAAGGTTATCGATTTCCCCGGCAAACACCTCCCCAACGTAACGCCCACCACACCACTTTGCACAGTAGAATAGGAGCTAACCCGATACCGTCCGACGTCACCGCCAGTCCAAGCAGCAGGCACTCCGGTGGACGCACTTACGACGCCACGGGAAAGATTCTCTTTGCAGGTATTGATGACCGTCCGAATCTCGCAGCTCCGCTCCACCGCAGCCATTGCACTTAGCGCGCTTCTGGCCCTGTCCCTTACGGCATCCGCGCAGCTCAAATCGCCGCGTTATCAAAGCCCGGGCACGCTTCCCGCAGAGCCGCAGAGCACGATCCTGCCGTCCACTCCGGCCATCACGCCGGACGGTGTTGTGGTGGAAGATGTTGTTGTGCGCGTGAATGACCAGATCATTTCGCGTTCGGACGTGGAGCGCCAGGAGCAGCAGCTCCAGGCGGAACTGCGCCAAGGTGGTGCACAGGCGGGCGATCCGGCAGAGCGGCAGAAGAACATGCTCCGCGATCTGATCGATCAGCAGCTTCTGCTTTCGCGCGGCAAGGAACTCGGCATCACCGGCGACACGGAGCTGATCCGTCGCCTCGACGACATCCGCAAGCAGAACCACCTCGACAGCATGGAAGACCTGGAAAAGGCCGCCCGCGCGCAGGGTGTTTCCTTTGAAGACTTCAAGGCACAGATCCGGAACAGCATCATCACCTCCAGCGTCGTCCGCGACGAAGTCAGCCGCCATCTACAGATGACACAGGCCGACGAGCGCAAGTATTACGACGCGCATAAAGATCAGTTCGCTCAGCAGGAACAGGTTCGTCTCTCCGAGATCCTGATTCCTCTTCCCGCCGATGCTACGGACGCCGCCATTGCCCAGGCGCAGGCCAAAGCCGAAGAGACTGCCGCCAAGATCCGCGCGGGTGCAGCCTTTGCCGATGTCGCCAAAACGACCTCCGGCGGTCCCACCGCAGCGCAGGGAGGCGATCTCGGCTTCTTCAAGCGTGGTGGGCTGGCGCCGGTGCTCGAAGAGAAGACCTTCCCCCTTAAGGTTGGAGACTTTACCGCGCCCATTCGCACGCGCCAGGGCTTTGTGATCCTTCAGGCCACGGAGCACCAGGAAGCCGGTGTGCCTCCGCTTGCACAGGTGGATCAGCAGGTGCAGGAGGCCATGTATCAGGACCAGATGCAGCCCGCTCTCCGCGCCTATCTCACCCATCTGCGCGAAGATGCCTACATCGACATCAAGCCCGGCTTCGTAGATTCTGGTGCGTCGCCACTTCAGACCAAGCCTCTCTTCAGCGCTTACACGGCGCCTACACCGAAGAAGAAGGCTGCCCCCGCAAAGGCGCGTTTCGATCGCCACACCACGACCGCAGCAGCAGGTGCAGCTCCCGCCGCCGCTCTGCTGGCGCCGGTACAGCTCGACAAAAAGGGCCGCCCCAAGAAGATCAAGAAGGAAAAGATTCGCTACGGCCAGGCGCCTCGCCTCGCTCTCCCTGCCGCTCCTGACGATGGCACGAACACCGCAACGGGTGGAACCCCTGTGGCTGCGGCACCGGGTACGGCCATTGCACCCACCACCAGCGACAACACCGTTTCGGCGGCCAACGCCAGCGATGATCCGCTCGCGCCCCAGGCGGCTCCTGCGAAGAAGACACGCTATAGCTCGCGCGTTGTGGAAGTGCGTAAGGCAAAAGTCGAGAAGCTTGAAAAGAAGCAGGCCGACAAGATTGCAGCCACACCCAACGGCCCCAGCGCCGACGAGGTGAACTCCAAGAAGGTGCAGGCTGCTCCGCTGGGACTGAATGGCGATACGGCCACCAAGAAAAAGAAGAAGCGCAAGAAGGGTGAAGCCAAGGAGCGCTACTCGGAGAAGCCGGTAGAAAAGGCTGCTCCTCTGATCGACAACACGCAGCCGCGTCTGCCGAAGACGGATACGACTACGCCGAAGCCGACCTCGGACACCACGACGCTTCCACCCGCGAACCAGCCCGCGCCCGGCAGCACGGCTCCGGCTCCCGCAACTCCTGGAAATCCTGCTCCGAGCACCACCACGCTGCCTCCACAGTGATTTACTAATAGTAAGAACTCTGTGCCCCATCCTTTCACAAAGGGATGGGGCACACTGCTTTTGGGCGAACCGCGTTATCCTTGCCTTGCATGAAAGACTTCTACATCGCAGACGCGGCGAAGCACGAAAACGCCCACATTACCTCGTACTTTGCCCTTGCCAGCATCAGCGCACGCGACAAAAAGGGAGGCGGTGGACAATACCTCGCGCTCACCCTCGCGGATAAAACCGGCAGCTTTGAAGCACGCATGTGGGAAGACTTCGCCGATGCTCTCAACACCTGCTCCTCCGGCTGTTATGTCAAAGTGCAGGGCCGCATCGACAAGTACCAGGGCCGCTATCAGATCACACTTTCGAAGATGCGCTCCGCTGCCGAGAGCGAGATCGATACCGCCGACTTTCAACCCACCACGCAGTACGACATCGCCGCGCTCTCGACGGAGCTCGATACCTTCGTCGCCAGCTTTACTAATCACCATCTCCAGGCCCTCGTTCGCAGCTTCCTCGACGATCCCGATCTCGGCCCGGCCTTCCGCACCGCGCCTGCTGCGAAGATGCTCCACCACGCGTGGATCGGTGGCCTGCTCGAACACGTCGTCTTTCTTCTGCGTCTCGCGGAGCGCATCGCGCCGCAGTACCCTGAGGTCGATCGCGACCTGCTCATGACGGGAGCGATTTTGCATGACTTCGGCAAGGTCCGCGAGCTCGCCTGGAAGACCAGCTTCAGCTACACCGCAGAGGGGCAGCTCCTTGGCCACATCACCATCGTGATCGGCATGCTGCGGGATAAGATCCGTCTGCTGCCAGAGTTCCCCGACCGCCTTCGCATCCTCGTGGAGCACCTGATCCTCTCGCACCACGGACGCTTCGAGTTCGGTTCGCCCAAGCTGCCCATGACGCCGGAAGCCATCGTCTTCTCCGCCATCGACGACCTCGAAGCGAAGATGCAGAACATCCGCGCCGAGTTCCAGAAGGCCCTCGAAGGCGGCAAAGCTCCGGACGAGGTCACGGACTTCTCTCGCAGCATGGAGCGCGCGCTACTTAACTCGAAAGCGTATCTCGCAGGCGAATGATCTCCATGGGCAGAGGTCGATGGGTTGCTGTTCTCTTCGCCGCTCATCTGACCTTTGCGCAAAACCCGGTGCCTCCTACAACCGAAATACGCACTACCTCCACGCTCGTTCTTGTTCCCGCCCTCGTTCACTCGGCGGCTGGAGAACTGCTCCTGGGGCTCAACGCGAATGACTTCATCGTGACGGATAACGGGGTCGAGCAGAAGGTCGCGTTGGAAGAAGTAGAGCGCCAGCCGGTTTCGATTCTTGTCGTGATGCAGACCGGCGGTGCGGGTCAGCGCCAGTTCGAGTACTACCGGAACGTTCCGACTTTGCTTGACGCCATGGGAGGAAGCGCGAAGCACGAAACCGCGGTGATGACCTTCGACAGCGCGCCCGAAGATCTCTTTCCCTTCGTCTCTAATCCCGCGCGATTGAAACAGGCCTTCACGCATCCACACGCGGGCGATCATGGCGCAGCAGTTCTGGACGCGGTGAACTACGCCATCGATCTCTTCAAAGGGAAGCCCGCAGGTACGCGACGCATCATCCTTCTGCTGAGTCAGCCGCAGGATCACGGCAGCAAGGTGCATGCGGAAGAGGTCGTCCGTCGCCTGGGCGAAAACAATATCACGATCTTCAGCGTCTCGTTCTCGCCGGAGAAGACCTGGCTCAAAGACCAGTTCACAAGGGAGCGCCAGGGAAATCCGCCGTACAAGATGACGGGCCGTCCTGACATCATTGGGACGTTCAGTCTATCGACCCCGCTCGGTGTTGCCCTGAAGGCCATGCGCGAAGATGCCGCGGCAGAGATTGCAAGCCTCTCCGGCGGAGAGCACGCACGCTTCGATGACACGCGCAGCCTCGAAGAGCAACTGGCCCTCATCGCGAATCAGATCCCTAACCGCTATCTTCTGAGCTTCAGCCCAAGCTCAAACGCACCGGGTTTTCACGCGCTCAAGGTGCAGGTGAAGGGGCAAGCTGATCCAGTCAGCGTCTCCGCGCGAACGGGCTATTGGTCAAGCGCCGATACGGCTTCTGCTGCGATCAAGCAGCGACCGATGTTGTCCCCTAACCACTTTGTCTTCCCGTAGGGAAGCGAAGGGATCTGCTGTTTCAAGTCGCTCTTCGAGCGAAGGATGCGCTGCGCGCATCACAAAAGCGGATTTCTCCGCTCCCGCTGCGCGTTCGGTCGAAATGACGGTGGTGGTGTGAGCCTGGTGAGGTCTCTCCGTCATCTCGACCGGAGCGACAGCTTTATCGTCGCGTAGCGGAGAGATCTGTTGTTATCGCCCGAGCGCGATCGGATGTGCATTTGGCGCATAACCCATGATTTGAGGTCCTGGCAGATCTGGTTTGTGCGCTCTGCGCGACCCCACCCTTTCGCGAAACAGCCGCGAAAGAATGGGGCACGAAGCGGATCTGCTGTTGCTGCACTTGAGATGTTTAGCGCAGCACCGTACTCGCCTCGGCCTCCGCAATCATCTTCTCCGCGTCATCCTGCAGCAGCAAGCGCTCACGCGCCTGCTTCATTGCGGTAGCACGCACGCGCTCAACATACTGCGCATGGGTTCCGTAACGCTCTTCGATGGAAGGCCGAGGATCATGCTTCGTCTTGCGTTCTTCTGCCGTCGCCGCGAACGGGATGTACCCACCCGTCAGAGCGCAGAACTGTCCCTTGCGGAATCCACTCGTCACCACATTCCATCCCACGTAAGTGCCCAGGGGAGCATCGCGTAGAGCAGTATGCAGGCCGCCGATCTCGTTGCCATCTGCATCCAGAGTCGGCAGCACACCCTTCGCTACGCCGATGACAGGTTGCGGCCTCGTCTGCACTACTCCGGAGAGATCATTCGCGTGGAAGTCGGGGCCGAGCGCATAGATCAGGTTGGGATTGAGCACCGGCATGGGCTCGCCAGGGATATGCGGGAAGCTCGCCATCACCTTGCTTGCAGGCGCAAGCGTTCCCTCTGCGAGCGTTGGGTATACGCTCGCCGGCGGCAGCGTCCCATCGACCACCCATTGCTTGAGGGCCAGCAGTAGAGCACGTCGCGTCGGCCCTTCGGGATTCGGATTCGTCTCCAGCACGCAGTTATTTGCCTCGTGCTGATGCAGGTTAAATCCGCCACCACCGCCACCATGCGTCGTGCTGTTCACGTAGTACCGCCGCACGTTGAGCGGCAGCGGGAGATCGCGGGTCGCGCTCGTTCCAACAAAAGCCATCGACGCCCGCAGAGAATAGAACTCGGCGGACCCAAGCAGTTCGACGATCTTTGGGCAGTTCTTCGCTGCCGTGCATCGATCCAGCAAGCCTTCTGCGGGATTGCCTCGCACCGGATCCGTTGCATGCGTCCACCAGTTCACGCCATCGGTGCCCACGTCGTAGACCATGCTCGTTCCACCCGGCACACCGAAGCGCACGTTCTCGGGAGTCTGCCGCGCCGCGATGATCGGCATCACGCCATCCCACACTCTGCGTCCCTGCTCGTCTTCGTTGAAGCCAAGGTTCACCATGGAGCGCAACGTATTCCCCGACTGCGAAACGCCCGTAGAGATCGCGGAACGAACATGCCCGTACACAGGATTCAAAGTTCCTTCGCTGTCCTGCTTCTCATAGCGGAAGAAGGTATTCACATCCCGCATCGCGGCGAAGCCGACGCCAAGCACCTGCGGGTCCTTCGCCGTGTAGCGCAGTTCATAGAGCAGGGAAGCGTCCGCTCCGTTCTTCAGGCAGATCTTCGTTGCATCGGCTTTGCCGGGGAAAGACGTTCGTTCGCAATCGCCCCATGCCCAATCGCTCTGAGGAATCTCGGCAACACCGCTCGTAGCGCCATCGGAATCCTCATACTGCTTCGTCACCAGGTGCGCATGACCTGTGTCCAGATCTGCGGGAACAGGAGGAACGCCGGAAGAAATATACGTTGCAGACTGCGCCAGGGCCAATGTCTTTTTGCCCTGGTGAAGATCGTAGAAGCGCGCCACGGCCGCTCCCGTGACCCCGCGCGCCACGGGCACCTTCACCGTCTCACCGGGGCCGCCGGAGATCGCCCGGCCGCCAAATGCGATATCGGCCTGCCATCCCGAGATCAGAAAATAGTCCCCATTGGCATACTCACGCGGCATTGCCGCTCCACCACGGTTCACCACGTCATAGAGCAGCACGGTCTTCGGCGCTGGATGCAGGGGCACATAGAGTGTGAAGGTCGCCGTGTACTCCAGCATGCCCCGGCTGTTCTTTTCGGCCAGATCAATGTCCGTGATGATGCGGTTATGCGGGTCGTGTGGGTCCAGTTCCCCGTACGCGAGGCCTTTCAGGACGCGATAATCCGCAGGCACATTGCGCCGGGCCTCGGAGCCATCCTTCTGCTCATCCATCACGATCCGCACCACTTTGGCCTCTGCCGTGGGGCACAAGCTCAAAAAAATCAGACCTTTCGATACAGCCCGTCCTGGGTACATTCCCGCCATCCCCCTCGCACCTGCTCTCGCATTGTTACAATTTCTCTTTAGGTAAAGGATAAAAATGCTTCGATTTTCTACAGCTGGTGAGAGCCACGGTGAGGCGCTCATCGCCCTCCTCAGCGGTCTCCCCGCAGGTGTTCCCGTCGACCAGGAGTTTCTCTCGCACGAACTCTGGCGTCGCCAGCAGGGCTACGGACGTGGCGGGCGCATGCGCATCGAACGCGATGCAGCCCATATCCTCTCCGGCGTACGCCATGGCAAAACCATCGGTTCGCCTATTGCCATGCAGATCGCCAACCGCGACTGGAAGAACTGGGAAGAGATCCTGCCCGTCGAGACCGGCGATGCCGAAAAGCATAAGCCGGTGACCTCTCCTCGTCCCGGCCACGCCGATCTTGCGGGCGCCCTGAAGTATGACTTTCCCGATGCACGCTACATCCTCGAACGCGCTTCGGCGCGTGAATCCTCTGCGCGCGTCGCTGGCGGAGCGCTCGCCAAGATGCTTCTCCGCGAACTCGGCGTCGAAGTCTTGTCGCACGTCATCCGCGTCGGTCAGGCAGAGCTTGACCGCCCCTATGTATGGCAGGATCTCGTTGATCTCTCGAAGAAAGAAACCATTCTTCTCAACTGCATCGATCCCGAGGCCGAGCAGCGCATGAAAGGTGAAGTCGATAAGGTCCTCCGTACCGGAGACACCGTCGGCGGCATCTTCGAGGTCGTCACGCACGGCCTGCCGCCGGGCATTGGCACGCACACCAACTGGGACGAGCGGCTCGACGGTCTGCTCGCACAAGCGGTCATGAGTCTCCAGGCCGTCAAGGCCGTGGAGATCGGACGCGGTGTCACCGCCGCCGAATCCATCGGCTCCGCTGTGCACGACGCGATCGCCTACGCCGAGACAGAAGATGCAGAGAAGCACACACGCTTCTCGCGCGAAAAGAACAACGCTGGCGGCATCGAAGGCGGCATCTCCAACGGAGAAGACGTCACCGTGCGCGGCTATCTCAAACCCATCTCCACCCTCCGCCGTCCGCTCGCCTCTGTCAGCTTTGCCACGCGCGAAGTCACCAAGGCAGCGTATGAGCGATCCGATGTCTGCGTCGTTCCCGCAGCAGGCGTAGCCGCGGAGGCGATGGTGGCCGTTGCGATTGCACGTCTTGTTTTAGAAAAATTTGGCGGCGACTCCCTGCGTGAGCTCAAGCGCAACTTCGATGGATACCGCGAACAGATCAGAAAGTTTTAGCCATGCTTTACGAAATCATCAAATTTCCGGATCCCGTTCTCGAGAAAGTCGCCGAACCTGTCACGCTCTTCGACGACAGCCTCAAGAAGCTCGTCGACGATATGTTCGCCTCCATGTACGCCGCGGAGGGCATCGGCCTCGCTGCGCCACAGATCAACATCTCGCGCCGCATTACCATCATCGATCTCAGCTTTCAGAAGCGGCCGGAAGAGAAGATCGTTCTCATCAATCCCGAGGTCATCGCCGTCGAAGGCAAGCAGCACGAAGAAGAGGGCTGTCTCTCTCTTCCCGACATCCGCGAAAAGGTGACGCGCGCCGCATGGGTCAAAGTCCGCGCGCAGGACGCCACCGGCAAGCACTTTGAAGTGGAAGGCACTGAGCTTCTTGCGCGCGCCTTTCAACACGAGATCGACCACCTCAACGGCATCCTCTTTATCTCGAAGATCTCGCGGCTCAAACGTGACCTCGTCAGCCGGCGCATCCGCAAGATGATGAAGAACGGCGAGTGGTAACGTGAAGCTCATCTTCTGCGGCACACCGCAATTCGCTGTCCCCACGCTGGAAGCGGTGCTTGCCGCCGGACACGAAGTAGCGCTCGTTCTTTCGCAGCCCGACCGCCCCGTAGGCCGCAGTGGTGAAGTCCAGCCGACTCCGATAAAACAAACCGCACTTGCGCACAACCTTCGCGTCGTGCAGCCGGAGAAGCTGAAGAGCAACGCCGAGCTGCGCGAACAGATCGAAGGCATCGCACCGGACGCGATCCTCATCGTCGCCTACGGCCGCATCATTCCGCAGTGGATGCTCGATGTGCCTCGCTTCGGCAACATCAATCTGCACGGCTCACTGCTTCCACGCTGGCGTGGAGCAGCGCCCATTCAGTGGGCTGTTGCTGCAGGCGATGAGAAGACCGGTGTCACGACCATGCGCATCGACGCGGGTCTCGACACCGGAGACATGCTCTTGAAGCGCGAAGTGCCTATTGGTCCGCACACTACCTCGCCGGAGCTCTTCACGGAGCTTGCCTCGATCGGTGCGATCCTCACGGTGCAGACGCTGCAGTGCCTCGAAGCAGGCAACATCACACCGATAAAACAGAACGACGCAGAAGCTACGCTCGCGCCTATCCTCACGCGCGAAGATGGGCGCATCAACTTCGCGCAGACTGCACAGACCATCTACAACCGCTTCCGTGGCTTCCAACCATGGCCCGGCGTGTTCACTTCGTTACGTGGCAAGAAGCTCATCCTTCACGCCATGCGCCCGTCATCGCACCCAACACAGCATCCACCCGGCACTCTCTTCGTAGAAGAGACGCACCTTCTCGTAGCCTGCGCCAACCAGACCGCCATCTTTCTCGAGGAGCTCCAGCTCGAAGGCAAGCGCCGTATGCCCGCCGAAGAATTTCTTCGGGGTTTTCAGATTAAAGAGGGCGAACAACTCCAATGACCGAAACGCCCGCCAGAATCTCCGCAGCTCGCACCGCGGCCTTCACCATCCTCCACCGCGTCGCCTCTGGCAAAGGTCACTCTGACGATCTGCTACATACCATGGCAGTCAATGCGCTCTCCTCGGAAGATCGTAACCTCACTACCACGCTCGTTCTGGGTACGCTGCGTTGGCAGCTCGCCATCGACAGCATCCTTCGCCCGTATCTGCAGCGTCCGTTTCAGGAGATGCCAGCGCCTGTCCTGCTTGCCCTGCGGCTCGGAACGTTCCAGCTCCTTCTCCTCGATCGCATCCCGGATCACGCAGCGCTGAACGAAAGCGTAGAGCTTGCTCGCGCCAACGGAGCACCGCATGCTGCCGGTATGGTCAATGCCGTTCTTCGTCGCGTGCAGCGCGAAGGCGACGCGCTCAAGAAGAACCTCGATCCGGAAGCCGCGCATCCCCAGTGGCTTCTCGATCGCTGGAAACACACCTACGGCAACCGCACCGCGCACTCGATCGCGGAAGCCGACCAGCACGAACCGAATATCCCTTCACTCTTCAACGCGCCCGAGAACGCGCAACAGATGGACGACGGTTCACGCTTAATTGCCGAACTCACAGCGGCTTCTTCGTCAGGACCGAAACGCATCCTCGATTGCTGCGCCGCTCCCGGCGGCAAGACCCTCGTCCTCGCGGCGCGCCATCCCGACGCAAAGATCGTTGCTGCAGACCTCAGCCCACGTCGTCTCTCGGCCATGCAGCGCCGCGTCGAACGCGCAGGCCTTCCCAATATCGAAACCGTCGTTGCTGATCTCACGGCACAGCAGCGCAGCGGGCCGTTCACGCAGCCCTTCCAGCTCATCCTCTGCGACGTTCCCTGCAGCGGTACGGGCACGCTGGCACGCAATCCGGAGATCCGACACACGATCCGTCCGGAAGAGTTCGCACGCCAGGCGGAACGCCAGCGCGCCATCCTCTCCACGGCGCTCTCGCTGCTCGCTCCCGGTGGTCGTCTGATCTACTCCACCTGCTCGCTGGAGCCGGAAGAGAACGAAGATGTCGTCCGCTCCGTCCTGGGTCAGCCGCAACACGCAGCGCTCAAGCAGTTGGATATCGCTCCGCTCTTCGCTCGTCTCGCGAAAGAAAACATTTTGTCGGCAGAGTCAGCCACAAATCTTCGCGACACGGCCCTCCGTGGCACCACGCTCCGCACCCTGCCTGGAACCCACGCCACCGACGGCTTCTTTGCCGCCCTCATCGAACGCCCCGCGTAGCTTTTATGTGCCCCATTCTTTCGCGGCTTTTGCGAAAGGGTGGGGTCGCGCAGAGCGCACAAACCTGATCTGTCGGGAAGAAAAAGCAGATCCCTTCGCTACGCTACGGGATGACAAAGTATGGGGCGCTCACAAACAGGGTGCCCCATACATCGCGTTCTTTGCGATGTATGGGCATGCGCAAAGCGCATCTTTCGCTCAAAGAGCGACCGCAAAGCCTAAAGCGAAGGAGCAGCCACCACAGCCGGAGCATTGTGTGCCCCATTCAAATAAGCCTTGATCGCATCCGCACCCGTCACACGCGCACCCGCCAGCGGAAGCTGCGAGGTCACCGTGCCGCCCGTCAGCACCGGAGGAGCCGGAGCCACAGGAACCGCAACTGGAGCCATCTGCCCCACCACCTGCGCTGCCGTGACCGACGGAATCACCTCTGGCGCGACATACGGTGTAATCGCGACCAACCGCAGGCCCGCAGCCGACATCCGCGTCTGCGCCTCATGCCAGGTCAAACCTACAAGGTTCGGCATCACATACGCTTTGGTCGTCAGCGTCTCGCCGGAACTCAGCAGAAGGCTCACCTGCGGCTTGTCCACACCCTCGGCATTCGGCGGAGGTGTCTGCGCCAGCACCATCTCGCTCGATCCGGGAGCGGGGATATGCGCCAGGGCTCCAAGGTCCAGCAGGGCGTGGCGAACCGCCATGGCTGCGTCGCGTTCGGTCATCCCAACGGTGTCCGGAATCGAAACCTTCTGGCCGCCCATGCTCTCCGTCACGCGCACATGCCAGTCAGGACGAACCTTGCTGCCCGCGCTCGGCGACTGCGATAGAACGCGCCCGCTGGGCACAGTGGTGGAGTAGAACTTGTTTTCCAGTGTCAGGTTCAGCCGCGCCTTCGACGTCATCGCCGCGGCCTCTTCCAGCGTCAGGCCGCTCAGATTGGGGACTTCCACTTCGGATCCGTGAATCGCAAGCCGCATGGTCAGCAGAGCAGAGACCAAGGCCACGGAGAGCATGGCCAGCACTGTCATGGCGATGTGGAAGTAGCGACGCGCCTGGAGCATGCGCCAGCTTGGCTTCTTGAGCGGTCCTCTCTTCCATCGCACACGCAGCGCCACGTCGTCTCCGTCCTTATCGCATGTTATCTGTTGCTGGTTCGGGATGGATCAGAAGCCGCGCCACCTCGGGGCAGCTGCGGCGGAAGCTGGCCTCCAACTCGGAGATCACCGTATGCACGCGTCCCATCTCCAGATCGTCCGGCATGGTGCAGTGGCAGCTCATCTGCACGCGGTCACCGACCCGGATCGTCTTCACATTGTGTACGTCCAGTACCTCTTCAAAGGCCTCTGCGGCCTCGCAGAGAACGGCCTGCAGACGTTCATCGGAGACCGTCTCAGGCCGCTCAATTGTCGCCTCTTCGCTCTCGATGTGGGTGGCAATTGCCGCGATCTCCGGCACCTCGCTACACATCTCCGCCTCGATGCGCGTCACCAGATCGTGGGCCTCGCGTAGAGACATCGTCGCCGCCAGCTCAAGATGCTGTTCGACATGCAGACCGTCGTCATATTCCTGCACGCTCACATCGTGAATGGAAAGGTCATTGCGCTGCGCCACGGCCCGCACGCGGTCGAAGACGCTCTCCGCAACCGTCGCCACGGGCACTGTGCGAATCATCACATCGGAGTCCGGAAGCGACTTCTGCACCGCGCGGGTCGCGGCCTCGACGAGCTGCTCCGTCCGCTGGAAGGTCATGTTGCGCGGCATCTCCACGGTGACGTCGGCAAAGTACTTCGCGCCCGAGCGTCGCATGCGCACGCGCTCCACGCCTAAAACGCCATCCACGCCCTCGATCGCTTTGGCCACGTCGCGCTGCAATCCCGGAGGCGTGCTGTCCAGCAAGGCATTCACCGTCTCTCGCGCCAGCTTCCAGCTCACGCGCAGAATGATGCAGCTCACCACCAGCGCCGCAAAGGGATCGGCAAACTCCAGCCAGCGCAGGTGCCAGTGCTGGCCGGCATAGGTTGCGCCCAGACCGGCGAGCACTGCGGCGCTCGACCAAATGTCCGTGCTGAAGTGCATGGCGTCCGCTTCCAGCGCCTGGGACTTGGACTCGCGTGCCACGCGGCCCAGCTGCCGGGAGCGCGTCCAGTCCACGAGGATGGAAAGCAGCAGAACGATGACGGGCCAGATCGAAAACTTCAGTTCCAGTCGGTCGCCCATCATACGGCGAATGGCTTCGACGACGATCCAAACGCACGAGGCCAGCATCAACACCGTTTCGATAAAGGCGGAGAGGCTCTCGACCTTGCCATGACCATAGGTGTGGTCTTCGTCGGCGGGCTTGTCCGAGACGCGGACACTGAAGAGCGTGATCGCGGCCGCGATCAGGTCAATGCCCGAATGTGCCGCCTCGCTCAACATGCCGAGGGAGCCGGTCATGATGCCCGTGATGATCTTGAGGACCGTAATGAACGCAGCACCGATGACGCTGCTCAGCGCCGCGCCCTGCTTGGCGGCGCTCTGCGCGGAGAGCGCGTTCGCTTCGTCGGTCTGGATCGGGTCGTTCATCGCTTCCTCAGCCTACACGGTACAGCTTTAGCGGGGACCACCAGCAACGCCGCGAAAGAGCCCGGCCACACCAAACAGGTAAGGCGTCCACGCAGCCTCGGCGAATCCAGCTTCGGCCATCATGCCGAGCATTACCTTCGGTTTGGGAAACTTCTCCACTGACGCGGGAAGATAGGTATACGAACTCCTGCTGCCGCTGATCATCGCGCCGATGCGTGGCAGCACCTGTTTGAAGTACACGCGGTACGCCTTGCCCAGCAGGCCCTCGGGCTCTCCGAAGTCGAGAATCCCTATCTGTCCGCCGGGCTTGAGGACACGTCGGATCTCGCGCAAACCCACTTCGTAGTCCGCAAGATTGCGAAAGCCGAAGGCGGAGACGACGAGGTCCTGCGTTGCATCTTCCAGAGGAAGGTGGAGCGCATCGGCTTCCACAAAGATGGCGTTCTCGACGGCGAGCTTCGTGCGTGCCAGCTCGATCATGTTGTGCGAAAAGTCGATCGCCAGAACCGGCTCTGCACCTGCCGGTCTCCGTGCGAGCAGTGCGCGTGTCATATCGCCGGTGCCGCAACAGAGATCGAGCACCTTCGCATCCGGACGCTTCAGCGTCGCGTCGAAGGTCTTCGCCGCCTTGTTCCACCAGTGCTTGTCTACACCCGCGGAGAGCACGTGATTCAGCAGGTCGTAGCGCGGAGCGATCTCATCAAACATCTTCTGCACCGCAGCCGCGGCGGAGTCCTTGTCCTTTGCGCCCTCAGGAGTCGCGCCGATGCGAGCGCTCATCGCTTGACCTGTTTCTTGGTCTTTGTCATCGCAGACATCTCTTGCAACATGGCTGAGGTCGCGGCCAACAACTCGTCTTCGGTCACATCGGTCACGATCTCGACCGTGCCAATCCCCGTGGGCAGGATGAAGCGCTTCGCTCCACCGCGATTCTTCTTATCGCCCGCACTCAACTCCACAAGCCGCTCCGCCTTCGCCTTGAACGCGGGCAGAGGTCCATAGCGATGGATCAGGTCCACAACGCGCTTCGCATCCTTCTCGCTCATCGCTCCACGCTGCTCCGCGAGACGGATCGCGGCGATCATTCCCCAGCCGATGGCTTCCCCGTGCAGGAGCACCGTGTATTTCGTAGCCGCTTCGATGGCGTGGCCGATGGTGTGGCCGAAGTTCAGAATCATCCGCAGGCCATTTTCCAGCTCATCCTGATTGACCACATCGGCCTTGACCCGGAGGCTGCGATCCACAACGGTCTGCAGAGCCTTCGTGTCGCCGGCCAGCACCTTGTCCGCATTCTTTTCCAGAAAGGAAAAAAGCTTCGGGTCGCGAATGACGCCGCTCTTGATGGCCTCCTGCAGACCGGCACGCAACTCGTTCTTCGGAAGCGTCTGCAGAACATCGATGTCTGCAATCACTGCGACGGGATGATGAAAGCTGCCTACAAGGTTCTTGCCCGCAGCGAGGTTCACGCCTGTCTTTCCGCCGACAGAAGAATCCACCTGCGCCAGCAGCGTCGTGGGCACCTGCACCACTCGGATGCCACGCATATAGATCGCCGCGAGAAATCCGGTCAGATCGCCGACCACTCCTCCACCGAAGGCCACAAGAATCGAATCGCGATCGGCACCGTTGCGCGCAAGCTGCTCCAGAAGCTTTTCGACGGAAGCGAAGCGCTTGTGCGACTCGCCCGCTGGGAGAAACAAGACTGTCGCCGATTCGAAGCTCTCCGTTACGGCCTCCCCCCATAACTTCCAGAGCGCAGGCGAGGTCACAAAGAAGATGCGGCTCGTCCGCGATCCGGTGGCGCGGGTGATCCGCTGCCGCAGGGTCTTCAGAAGAGAGGTTCCGAGCGTTACGTCGTAGGAGGCAGAAGGCGTTTTAAGAGAGATAGAAGGCACAGGTTCATCTTAAGTCATGCACGGACCAGGGCGCGCTCCGACCCTTGTTTTGCTTGAAAAGAGGGCCTATGCGGCCTTTTCAGCTTTTTCAAGACGCCGTTCGACCACGATGGAAATCGCCGCCGTGACCACCAGGATAGAAAAGATGACCACAAGCGAGATCGCAGGCGAAATCTCGTACCAATCTGCCACAATCATCTTCCCTGCAGCGAAGGCCAGCACGGCGGCAAGACCATAGTGCAGGTAACGCAACTGCTTCAACATATGGGCCAGCACGAAGAAGAGCGAGCGCAAGCCCATCACCGCCATGATGTTCGAGCTGTACGCGATGAACGTGTGACGTGTAATCGACAGAACCGCGGGGATCGAATCCAGCGCAAAGACGAAGTCCGTGAAGGCAATCGCAATCAGCGCCAGCAGAAGCACGGTGGGTTCGCGGCGTCGTTTGCCGTTGCACTCTTCCATCGCGAAAAAGCCGGTCTGCTTGTCGCTGATGGGGGTCCAGCGTTCGATCCACTGGGTCCACTTCGGCTTGTCGTGCTTCTTCGATTCGTCCTCCGGAAGCACCAGGCGAACGGCAGCGATCAACAGCAGGACCGCGAAGATGTAAGTGATCCAGTCGAACTTGTCCAGTAGCTCCACACCCAACACGATGAAGCCCGCACGCATGATCACCGCGCCCAGGATGCCCCAGAAGAGCACGCGGCGCTGCTGCGGGCCTTCGACGCGGAAGGTCTGGAAGAGGATCAGAAAGACGAAGAGATTGTCGATCGAAAGCGACTCTTCCAGCGCATAGCCTGCCATGAATTCGGTCGCGAGACGCGGATGCAGGCCGGTGTAGAGCACGGCTGCGAAACCAATCGCGCCACAGATCCAGAGGGCCGTGGCGATGTAGCTGCGTTTGGCGGTTTGTTTACGCAGAAGCAGCCACTCCGCTCCCAGAATGACCAGGAGCAGAACGTGAAAACCTATCCAGAAACTGAGTGGGGCTGTCGGCATCGTTCGTTTGATGCTACTTGACGCGGGCTAGCGCTGGTTGATGAGGTGAACAGTTTCCAGCAGCAGATCACCGGAGATCTGGAGACTATGGGCAGAGACCTTGTCCAGCGTGTCCTGCGGCGTGTGGTGCCAGCCATCCGGCGTTGCCGCCGTGTGGGGGCCGTAGTCGATGTCGATCATGTCCAGAACGGGAACGCCACGCTGCTTGAAGGGGAGGTGGTCATCGCTCACCTCCTGCTCATTTTTGAAGATCGACGGCAGATGGCCTGTGTTCTTCGCCGCCTGATGTAGCGTGTCGCGCAGCCAGGGCGTGGAGTTCAGCTCGTAGTTCAGGTTCAGATCGCGGTCGCCGATCATGTCCGTGATGATGAAGGCCTTGATCTTCTTGAGCGTTCCGTCGTTGGACCACTTGGCCGCAAGGTGGCGTGTACCGTAGAGGGAGTCGGTGTTCGTCCAGCTCTGGATGGCCTCTTCGCCGTCGTCGAAGAGCAGGACCAGCGTGTAGCCGTCATTCGGATGGGTGCGGTAGTACGTCGCCAGTTCCATGAGCAGGCCCGTTGTTGCGCCGCCGTCGTTGGCTCCGACGAAGCTTGTGTCCTTCAACGGATAGTTCGTCTCATAGTGCGTGGCGACGACGACCAGGCCGTCCTTCTTCCCCGGATAACGCACGATGAAGTTCCGCATGGGCAGCAGGCCGATGGGCGTGTTCATGGAAAAGCTGTCTTCTTCGAACGTCCCTTTTTTCTTCTCCGGAGCGAAGAAGGTGCGGAGAAAGTCCTCCGCCTTCTGGTGTCCGGGGGAGCCGATCCAGCGCGGTCCACTTACCGTCACAAACTGCTTCGCAAACGTGTACGCGCGCGGGCCGGAGAGCTTCTGCGCGCTCGCGGAGAGCGCACTGAGGCAGAGAAGAGCGGAAAGCAACCGGCGCATCAGGCGGCGATCTTCTTCTTATTCCGCGCCGTAGGGTGGACGAGGAACGCGATCAAAACACCGAGGAAGTACAGCACCAGCATCGGCGAAGCGAAGAGGCACATCGCCACAGGCTCCGGAGAAGGGCAGATGACCGCCGCAATCAGAAAGATGGCAAGAACTGCATAGCGGAAGTGGCGGAGGAAGAACTTGCCATCCACCAGGCCAAAGAGAGCCATAAAGAACATGACCACCGGAAGCTCGAAGCACAGACCCAGACCTAGAATCACCGACAGGAAGAAGCTGGTGTAGTCCTCGATCGTGATCATGTGGGTGAAGTTCTTGCCGAACTGAACGATCAGGATCTGCATCGCTCCGGGGAGCACATAGCGATAGCCGAACCATGCGCCCGCCAGGAAAAGGAAGACCGTAACGCCCATGAAAGGCACGACGTAGCGCTTCTCGTTGGCGTACATGCCGGGCGAGATAAACAGCCAGACCTGGTACAGAATGAACGGGCTGGAAAAGATCGCACCGAAGACGATGGCGGTCTTGATGAAGAAGTTGATCGCATCCGTGGGGTGCGTCATCGTCATGGAGAGGTGGATGTCCAGCAACGGCTTCTGGATAAAACTCACCAGCGGCACATGGAAGACCCAAGCAATAGCCATGCCAATCAGAAGGTAGACGACGGAGTGAATGAGGCGCTTGCGGAGTTCGGCAAGGTGCTCCATCAGGCTCATGCCGGGTAGATCGGCGCGATCGGACACCGCCGCTCGAACGCTATCGACGATATCAGCCAAGGTGATCGCGCTCCGTTACGGGAATATGCAGTTCGTGGGATTCGATTTCCTGGTAGACGTGGTCCTCGGTCGCGATCACGCCCGCGTTGGAGGTCGCCTCCGTCGCAGTGGCGGTCTCGCCGTCGGCGACCACGGGCGCAGAGTAGTTCCAGTTGGTCGAAGGCTCCGGCAGACCCGTGCTCGGGGGCATCATCTTTACGCCGCCCGCTTCGGCAATCGGCGTCTCCGAGGGCAGGTGCGGATGCTCCAGGGGCGCGTCCGCGCTGTAGTCCACGGGGACCGGCGGGGCCAGGGCGTCGATCTTCTTCTGGTGCTCTTCCTGCTCGGAGATCCGGAGTTCGTCCTCCATCTGCATGCGGAAGTCGTTGGAGGCGCGGCGAAACTCTCCCATCAGCTTGCCTAACTGCTTGGCAAGCTGGGGAAGTCGCTTGGGGCCGAAGAGGATCAGGGCGATCACGAAGATGACGGCGCTGTCGGCAAAACTGGGCATAGGTGATTATTCTAGTGCAAGGTGAGCGAGTCAGCGGGTCAGCGAGCTGGCAAGTCAGCGGGTCAGCGAGCTGGCAAGTCAGCAAAGGGCCACTTCGCTGGTTCTACTGAGGTCGATCGTTGCGGATAAAGCGGTGATCGAGCGGCTGGCGACCGGCGAAGCCCGCTTCCAGTGAATGCCAGTGCGTGATCGTAAGTTCGCCCTGCAGCCAGCAGAGCAGGACGATGCTGTCGTCCAGCTGGAAAGGGAAGTCCAGCAGGCCCTTTTCCAGGTCCTTGATCTGCACGCCGATGGCGTCGATCTCCGCCAGAGCGTCGCGGGCCTCGGTGACGGCCTTCTCGTGATCGGCCTTCAGCCGCGTGGCCGCTACGATGTCCACGCGCATGCCTCCAGAGAGATAGATTGCGTGCGAAAGCTGCTGCTGCTGGTCTTCGAGCACAGTGGCCTTGGCGGCGGCAGACTGGGCCCGCTTCAACAGCGAGTCCACGAGCGGAAGAAGCGTCTGGGCTTCCTGAAGGGTAAAGGTACGCATATCGCTTTCAGAATACTCCCGGAGACTCCCCGGGCCGCAGCCCTGGGCAAGCTATTTGTTCGCCCGGATGCCATTTTGACGTCACTAGGATCAGTGGCGCGGTGGAACCACGTAAAAGAACACGGCAAAATAATGCGCGATACTGCCCGCCAGCACGAAGACGTGCCAGAGAGCGTGGAAGTAGCGCAGCCGGTCGTAGGCGAAGAAAACAATGCCCACGGTGTAAAAGAAGCCTCCCGCTGCGATCCACGCCATGCCGTGCCACGAGATCGCATGCACCAGCGGCCGCGCGGCAAAGACGATAAACCAGCCCATGAAGATATAGATCACGGCCGAAGCAATCTGAAACCTGCCCAGCGCAACGCTCTTGAAGACAACGCCCGCAATGGCCAGCGTCCAGATCACGGCAAAAAGAAACCACCCCAGCCGCCCATGCAGCGAGACCAGAGTAAAGGGCGTATACGTCCCGGCGATGAGTAGGTAGATCGCAGAGTGGTCCAGCACCTGAAAGACATGCCGCGCCCCAGTGCGGACGAGCGAGTGGTAAAGCGTCGAACACAGATACACCAGCACCAGCGCGGTGGCATAGATCGAACAACTGACGATGTGCCAGGCGCTGCCTCTGGTGGAGGCGGCGATGAGGAAGGCGGCTCCGATAAGGGCGAAGAGCGCGCCGACTCCGTGGGTGATGGCGTTGGCGAGGAGGTCGCCTAGTTTGTACTGTTGGCGGACTCTTGCTTTTGGCTGCACATGGTGATGATAGGGGATGCTGTCTGGAGCGTTTCGCGCAAAATCCCGAATCGAGGATTATGCACTTTGCTAGCTTGCACCGGCAGAGTGCAGTTGTCTTTACCGAGGAAAGATACGCGAAGATCCGGAGGTCGTTTTCAAAGATCACAAGCGGGGTTGTGGGGAGACGTTCAGGATTTAGCTTGGAAATCTGGACGAGACAAGCGCGGTGGTAGTAGATGCAGCAACTGACGATGTGACGAGTGCCAGTTGCTTCATGCCGCAGCGAGCTACTTGTGCTTGGTTGTCGAGTCCAGATAAACAAACGTCCTTTCGATAGCGAGTTGGCTTGCCGTCCGTGTTGAATCCGGCGTTGCGCCGATCCAACCATGGTCTGCTCCGGGTATATAGAGGGTCTGGACTGGTACATGCGCCTGCTTCAACGCAGCGGCGAACATCTCCGTCTGTTTTGGCGGAACTGTTTTGTCTGCGGTTCCATGAAGGAGAAACATGGGCGGGGCGGAAGGGCTGACATACGTGAGCGGGCTTGCCTGTTTCATCTGCTCCACGCAGTCCTCCTTCTTGCATCCCAGGAATTGCACGGAATTAGCTGAACCGTCCATATTGAGGTCGAACACCCCGTACCAGCCGATCGCACCTTGCACGCAGTCGGATGTATTTGCGTCAGCCGCGGCGGCAGAAGCCATTTCAGCACGAGTCAGCCGCCCCGTTGACGGTTGTGGTTCAAAGGCCTTGACACCGCATGTGGTGGCTGCAAGAGCCGCGAGGTGGCCACCGGCGGAGCCGCCCCAAACGAAGATCTGATCGGGATCGATGTTGTACTTCGCTGCATTTGCGCGCAAAAATCGGACCGATGCCTTGACGTCTTGAATTGCGGCTGGAAAGTGTGCCTCTGAACTCATGCGATAGTCGACGGAAGCTACGACAAACCCGCGTGCTGCCAAAGAGGCCAGAACAGCAGGCCAGTTCTTGAACGCACCTGAAGTGCGCGCATCACCTCGGCTCCACCCTCCCCCGTGAATCCAGATCACCAAAGGATATTTAGTGGTTGTCTTTGCTGGAAGATATAAGTCCATTTCGAGTGGACGATAGCCAACTAGGTTTGAAAACTCAATTCCGTGGTATCCGAGGACCCGTCCCGGAAATGGAGTTGCACCGCGGCGAAACACATCCTCCCGTACCGTAGCGGGCTGGATCTCCGGTTTTTCCAACTGCGCACGCGCCTCCATCAAAGGCCAAGCAAAGATTAGGGCAAGTCCAAGCACACTCGTCTTCATCGTTCCGCTCCTCCCGTGCGATTGAGCATGATTATTCTGTATATTATGCATGCATAATACATTGAGTGCGGCCCGCAAGAGGAGAACGGTTATTGCGGGAGCTTCAACTCAAAGCTGCGCGACGAGTTCCTCAACGATGAGTTGTTCTACTCGATGAGGGAGATCCGGATGCTGGCCGGGTGCTGGCGCGTCCACTAGAACACGGTCAGGCCGCACTCTTCGCTGGGCCATCGACCTCTATGCCGGAAGCCTGGACCACAACGAACTTGGGGTGTGAAGTGGAAAGCAAAGTGCCGATCCTAGTGCAGAGTATCGGTAGGATATGGGACTACAGCCAGGATCGAGCAGTCTGACATCTTGCCTTCACTGCGGGATGACAAACAAGCTCAGAGGGATAACGAAAAGCTCACGCTAAATTGAAAGCATGCAGCGCATCCTCATCCTCGGCTGTCCGGGCTCCGGAAAATCCACCTTGGCCAGAGAACTCGCCGAGCGAACAGGCCTTCCGCTGGTGCATCTGGATCAGATCTATTGGCGGCCGGGTTGGGTGGAGCCGTCCAAAGAAGAGTGGCACGCACAGCTTCCTGAGATCCTTGCTCGGCCTGCGTGGATCCTCGACGGCAACTATGGCGGATCGATCGCGCTGCGGCTGGAGGCGGCGGACACGGCCATCCTCCTCGATCGTCCGACGTGGCTCTGTCTCTTCCGGATCTTTCGCAGAAGTGTACTGACGTGGGGACGAATCCGTCCGGATATGGCCGAGGGATGTTCGGAGCGCTTCGATCTTCAGTTTTTCGCCTACGTTCTGAACTTCCGCAGAGCGAAGCTGCCGAAGGTCATGACCGGGTTAAGGGGATTCCACGGGCAGCACGTGGTGCTGCGTTCGAACGCGGAAGTGGAAGGTTTTCTCCGTTCGTCTTCGGCGCGATAAAGCCGCGCAAGAATGGGGCACAGGTTCTGGGCTGGCTATTTGTGGATCAACTCACGAAACTCAGCAGCCGGTAGCGGCTTACTGAAGAGGTATCCCTGGCCTTCTTCGCAGCCTTGCTTCTGTAGAAAATCTCTCTGCGTTTCGGTTTCGACACCTTCCGCGATCACGCGGTATTTGAGCCCCTTCGCCATGGCGATAATGGCGCATATCAGTGTGGAGTTCCTCGGATCTGCTGTAAGAAGATGGACGAACGATTTGTCGATCTTCAGCACATTGATCGCAAATTGATGCAGATAACTCAGGCTGGAGTAGCCAGTTCCAAAATCATCCACCGCCATGTGGATTCCCATGAGCTTCAGTTCATTGAGCACTGCGATTGAGGTCCTAAGATCCTTCAGAAGAATACCTTCGGTGAGCTCAAACTGAATGGACCGAGGGGTCAGCCCGGTCTCTGCGAGTGCGGCGCGGACGCCCTGAATGAAGTCTGTATCCCGCAGTTCGGCCTCAGAGACGTTGATGGAGATCGGTAAGACGACCCCGCTCGTCAACTCCCAGAGTCTCGCCTGCCTGCAGACTTCATGCAGCACCCAACGGCCTATGGGAATGATCAGGCCTCGATTCTCCGCAACTCGAATAAACTGGTCGGGCAGCAGGAGTCCGCGATGCGGTTCCTGCCAACGAATCAGCGCCTCGGCCCCCGTGATCTTCCCGGATTTGAGGTTTACCTTGGGTTGATAGTAGAGAAGGAACTCGTTCTGTTCTAACGCGCGGCGCAGGCCGGATTCGACAAACTGGCGTTCGATCGCCTGAAGCTTCATCTCGTCGCTGAAAAAATGCACCTGGTCGCGTCCATTCTCTTTGGCCTCATACATCGCCAGGTCCGCGTTCTGGATAAGGCTATTGGCGTCCTTTCCATCTCGGGGATAGATGCTGATTCCAATGGTGGCCGTAATTTGCAGCGTTACGTCGTCGAAGAGGAAGGGCTCACTCAACGCGGCGAGTATTTTTTTGGCGCTGATCTCGGAGTCGTTCTCCTCCTCGATCTCTGGCAACAAAACAATAAATTCATCCCCTCCATGGCGGCCCACAGTATCTGAGGCGCGCACGCTTGCCTGAAGCCGTTTTGCAACGGCTTGAAGGAGTTTGTCTCCAACGGCATGCCCTAAAGAATCGTTAATGGATTTGAAGTGGTCCAGGTCCACGAACATCACGGCAAACTTCTGTTTGTGCCGTTGTGCCGTCGTAATCGCATGAGAGATTCTGTCGTTCAGCAAAAGACGATTCGGCAGCGCCGTAACCGCATCGTGGTGCGCCGCGTACGTCATCTCGATGGTCATCGCGCGTGCCACGCTCACATCGTGAAACACGATAACGGCTCCGATGACTGCGCCGGAACGATCGTGAATCGGCGCTGAGGAATCTTCAATCGTTGCTTCTCCACCGCCCCTGCGAAGGAGAAGAGAGTTGGACGCAATACTGACCGCTCGATTCTGTTCAATGGCCTTCTTGAGAGGATCGGCCGCGGGCTGTCTGGTTTCTCCGTCGATAATCACGAAGACTTCGGCTAAGGGTTTGCCCAGGGCTTCGTCGCGCTTCCAGCCGGTCAGGGCTTCAGCCACAAGGTTCAAAAAAATAATCTTTCCCGAAAGATCCGTGCAGAGAACGGCGTCGCCAATAGAGTTCAGAGTGACAAGGGCGCGGTCTTTTTCCACATATAAGGCATCTTCAATGGATTTGCGTTCGACCGCGTTGCGTAAGGCACGTGGAAGCGAGTAACGGTCGATGTGATTCGGAAGGAGATAATCCTGTGCGCCGCACTCTACTGCTTCGACAGCAAGAGCTTCCTGATCTTCTTCGCCCAGAATGAGAATCGGCACGTTAGCGGCGACGTAGAGCAGACTCTTGACCGTTGCTATGCCCTGGCTATCCGGTAGAAACGGATTAAGCAGAATGGCTGCGACTTTAGCGTTGTCGCGACGCAATCGCTCAAGGCCTTCGCTGAGTTGAGCAACCTCCTCAAGTTCAAATAAGTCATCTCCCGAACTCGCAAGGGCAGTTCTGACTTTTTCAGAGAGAGCTGAATTTTCATTCATCAAAAGAACTTTTGTAGGCGAGCTCAGTTTCATGGGGCCTCGGTCTTAGAAATCACTACAGGCGCCTCGAGTAGTAGTGAGCTCATGATCTGATCGAAATAATATTTTGCAATCTGCCCGTAGAGATGTCGGACTTAGGAGTCATGTGCGTAGGGTGAACAGTATCCCGCGCGCGACTAACAAAGGGAATAACGTACGGCGTGTCTTCTGTGGCGGAATCATCTCGCCGGACAGTTATTCGTAACCCATAGAAATATCCCAATCCATAATTTAAAGTGCCAGGCCTAGCGTACTTACTTGCCGATCAAACTGCGAAACTCCGCTGGCGGCAGCGGTTTGCTCGAATAGGACAAACAAAGAAGATATTTTGGGTTTAATCAGATCTAGAAAATTTCATCAGATGGTGCGAAAACTCGATTGAGGACCTTCTATCCGCTCGCGGGTCTGCTGGACACACAGATCCGATAATCTCAGCCCCCGATCGGTAGAATCGACCCTCGTATCGGTCATTCATACAGGGCGATGGCGATCTAAAATGCGCGGACGTCGCCGAGCTGGGACCTTCCTGAAAATTCTGGTTTGTGCTCTTCTGCGGAACTCCACTCCGGCGAACAAAAAGCCGCGAAAGAATGGGGCACGTGGCGGCTTCTTGACACCGCGGAAAGTGCACCAGGATACTATAAAGAGTGCCTACTTCTGCCAATTCGTTTCGCCGACTTTGCACGGAGCGCGGCATCGCCGTGACGCAGCAGAGGCAGGTGCTCTACGAGACGATGCAGGCGATGGAGGGACATCCTTCTCCCGAAGAGGTTTACGCGCGGATGAAGCTGCGGATTCCTTCGGTTTCGCTGGCGACGGTCTATAAAAATATCCATCTTTTTGTGGCCAGCGGAGTCTTTCGCGAGATGAGCATGCATCACGGCACGTTGCGCGTGGAGATGAACCGCGAGGAGCACCACCACATGGTCTGCTCCGTCTGCCGTTCGATCTGCGACCTGGACGACAAGGACCTGACCCTGGAGCTTCCGCGTGAGCCGAAGATGGCCGGTGGGTTCCTGGTGGAGCGGTATGCGGTCGATGTGATCGGGATCTGTGCGGCTTGCCAGAGTGCAAATTCTGGTGCTGTTTCCGGTGCGCCGATTGAGGGCCAGCAACGTCCAACGGTTTAGATGAAAACCTCCAGGACGATCCTCCGAGTAGTGGCGCTCTGCATGGCGTGTGTTTCCGTTACGGCCCTGACGGGCTGCGATGGCTTCTTTTTCAAAGAGACGAGTACCAGCACTGGCACAAGCTCGGGAAACTACGTCTACGTAGCCAATCAGGGATCGACGACGCTGGCGGGTTTTCAGATCTCCACGGCGGGAGCGCTGACGGCGATCACGGGATCGCCCTTCTCCCTGCCTGCGGCCCCGATTACGGTGACGGTCTCCCGCGCGAATACTTATGTCTTTGTGGGTACGGCGCTGGGCATCTACGGCTATGCGATTGGGACGGGCGGCGTGTTGACGGCGCTGAACTCGGGTTCTGCGCTCGTTTCGACGCTCAGCGGTGTGCAGTGGCTGGAGACTTCTCCCGATGGGCAGTGGCTGTTGTCCCTGAACCAGGACGGTGTGACGATCAGTGAGTATTCGATTGCCGCGAGCACAGGGTTGCTGGCGCTGGCGCAGACGTATACGTATACGGGATTGAGTGGAATTGCATTGCCGAAGATGCTGCGCATCGCTCCCAATGGCGCGTCTGCGTTTGCGACGCTGGGGACGGGTGGGGAAGTGGCCTTCACGTTCAACACCTCCAACGGGCTTTTGACCCAGACCGGGGTTCTGAATCCGCCAAACCAGTCGAGCGATGCCGCGATTGCGATCGATTCGAACAGCGCCTTTTTATACCTGGTCCGCACGGGTACTTCGCAGGGGCTGAGCGTCTATACGATGGGAGCCAATGCATCCCTGACCTCAGTGGGGGCGACGTATACGACTGGTTCGGTGCCTGCTTCGGTGGCGATCGACCCAACGAACGCCTATGTGTACGTGGCGAACTCCGGCGATGGAACGATCAGCGGATATGGCTCGGCGACTCCGAGTCAGCTGTCGACGCTGAGCGGGTCTCCCTATAGTTCGGGGGGCGGCGTTTCGGCGATGGGCGTTGATTCCACTGGGAAGTGGCTGCTGGCGTCGGCGCAGTCGGGGTCGCCAGACCTCACACTGTATGGCTTTGACGCGACGAACCTGGGACGGATCTTTTCGGTGAGTTCGACGGCCACGGGTACAACGGCGATTGCTCTGGCGCTCACGCACTAGGATCTTCGGCCCTCCAGTCCAGGTGGCTTCAGTCGCTACAATGGACAGATGGGGCGGATCCGTGTTCTTTCCGATCAAGTAGCGAACCAGATTGCCGCGGGCGAGGTCGTGGAACGGCCTGCGTCCGTCGTCAAAGAGCTGCTGGAAAATGCGGTGGACGCGGGCGCGACGCGCATCCGGGTGGACGTCGAAGCCGGTGGCCGCAAACTAATTCGCATTGAAGACAATGGTTCCGGCATGGTGCGGGACGACGCGATGCTGGCCTTTGAGCGGCACGCGACCTCGAAGCTGCGGAACTCCGAGGATCTGCTGTCGATCTCCACGCTGGGGTTTCGCGGAGAAGCGCTGCCTTCCATCGCATCTGTAGCGCGTGTGGAGATGGAGACGCGGGCGGCGGAGGACGAGGTCGGCACGCGGATCGAAATCAGCGGCGGCAATATGCTGCGTGTAGAAGATATCGGGCGTCCGGTAGGGACGACGCTTGCGATTCGCGACCTGTTCTTCAATACTCCCGCGCGCAAGAAGTTCATGAAGAGCGAATCGACGGAGCTAAGCCACGTGGCGGCGTTGGTGACACACTACGCTCTGGCGCATCCGGAGAAGCACTTCGAACTGCACACGACGACGCATGCTCTGCTGGTGGCCCCCGCGGTTCGGGATGCAGGCGAGCGGCTCTTTCAGATCTTCGGTGCGGAGACGCACAAGGCGATGATTCCCGCTGTGGCGGAGGTGGATTTCTCGCGTGTCGGTGTACCGGAGCCCCCACCGTGGAAGCGGGGTGAGGACTATGAAGCGCCCGCGCCGGGATTCCTGCGCGTGCACGGGTTTGTCTCGAAGCCGGAGCTGCAGAAGCTCAATCGCAACTCGATGTACTTCTTTGTGAATGGCCGCCAGGTGCGGGACAAGCTGATCCTGCACGCCATGGGTGAGGCCTATCGGAATGTGATCCCACCGACGAGCTTTCCCGTCGTTCTGCTCTTTCTGGAGATGCCTCCGCAGGAGGTGGATGTCAACGTGCATCCTGCCAAGACCGAGGTGCGCTTTCGGCAGAGCGCGTTTGTCCATGATTTTGTACGAGATACGGTGCGGAATGCCGTGATGAAGGCGCGTCCGGTGGCAAGTTTTGCCATGGCGCTGGAGACGGCTCCGCGCGCGAGCGAGAGTCTGCTGCTGGATGTCGGCGCGATGAGCGTGGGCACCGTGCCGTGGAGCGAAGCGCTCCCGGTGAATGGCGACAGGCAAATTTCGCAGAGCGAAAGAATTAGGGCCGGAGATGCCGAAGAATTTTCGCTCCGCGAAATTCAACTCCCGGCGATGCCGGTCAGGCTGGATTTCTCCGCTTCGCCTGCGATCTCTCCCTCGATTGCAGGACTGAACGCGGAACAGGTCGCCGAAGAGATGCGCGCTGCGGAAGAGACGCCCGTTACGCTGAACGCGCTGGCGAACCTGCGGCCTCTCGGACAGTTAAAGGAGTCCTTCATCCTGGCGGTGAACGAAGAAGGGTTGTGGATCGTCGACCAGCATGTGGCGCACGAGCGCGTGCTCTTCGAAAAGATCTTGAAAGCGCGGCAGGTGGAGCATGTGCAGCGGCAGCGGTTGTTGATGCCACTTCTGATCGATCTGCTGCCGGAACAGATGGCGGCGTTTGCAGTGATGGCCGAAGAGTTGGAGCGGAATGGCTTTGAAGCGGAGCCCTTCGGGCCGCGCACGCTGGCGGTAAAGGCGGCACCGGTGGGTTTGGAGGGTCGGCATCTGGAGCTGACCCTGGGCGAAGTTCTGCAGGTGGACGAGCGCGAGCGGCAGGCGGAAAACACTGAGGCGCGGCGGATGCGCGTGGCGGCATCCATCGCCTGCCACGCTGCGATCAAAGTAAATATGCCCCTGGAACCGGAAAAGATCGCCTGGTTGCTCGAAGAATTGGGCAAAACGGAGAATCCTATGAGTTGCCCGCACGGCAGACCCATCGCCTTGAGGTATTCTCATAAGGACATCCAACGCGCGTTTCAGCGCATTTAAATACGAGCAGGCCCCAAAGCCTGCATCTCTGGCCGAAGTTCCGTTGCGGGTTGTCTCCGCGATGGCCGGCGAAGACCGAAGAAGGACACCCCCCATGAGCACGAATGAGACGTTTACGCCGCGGCAATTATCAGCCGCGCGCAAAGCCCTGTGGCATCAGGACGGAACCGCACTGTTGACCCAGGTTTCCGCACGCGAGTGGCTGGAACAGGCTGGCCTGGTTCCCTACATGCCCCACACGCAGCAGTTTCCCGGACCCTCGCCGAGCTTTGTCGAAGCGATCCTGGGACGCCCCGAGATCGGTCATCGCGTTCCCTATATCGATGAAAACGCAGAAGTAGCCGCTCCGTCCGAGGATGAAGCCCTGGCTGTCGAAGCCGAAGAGGCACAGGAAGACGAGCTGGAAGAGGGCGACACCTCCGCCACCGACTCCGAGATTATGGTCGTCGCAGAAGACGAGGCCGAAGAGGATGAGGGCGACGAGATTGCTGAAGTCGATGCGATCCACGCCGCGGCGGAAGAAGCCGCCGTTGAGCCTGTGAAGTCCGAGCCGGTGATGCAGATCGTCAGCGGATTTACGGCAGAGCAGAAAGAAGAAGCGCGCCGCATGCTGGCGAGACTCGTAGCTGAGGGCGCGGCAGTTCCGTTGAACCTGCTGGGCGGACCGGGCGAGCTGCCGGACTTTGTCTGCTCGGCGCAGGCGTTCTCGTTTGTCTACACGCTGCGTGGCGACAAGGGCTGGAAGCTGGCGCCTTCGACCTCGGGTGCTCTGCGGGTTTCGCAGCTGGCCCTGCATGCATGGGAGATTTTGAAGGAAAAGGGACCGCTGACGGCGATGGGGCTTGTGCCTGAGCTGGGACGTGAGGTCACAGAGGCTGCGGTTCTCCGCGCCATGACCGAACTCTGGGCGATCCAGCGCGTCATTCCTCTACCGCAGACGGATGGTTCCGCAACGGTTTGGGAGCTGGTAACGGGCAAGTTCATTCGTCACCTCAAGGCTGGGTCGAACGCCGGTCAACCGACGGCGTTGAGCGCTCTGCTCTCGCTCTACTTGGGACAGGTGGTTGCGGCAACGACGGAAGAGATGGAAGTCTTCCTCTCTCCGCTGGCGGCGCGTTCGCGCATCCGCGAGATCGTCGGCGGCCTGGGTGCGACCCAGCAGCTCGACGAAATTGTTCTGGAAGGAAAGACCCTGCACTATATCGCGGGCGATCTTCCCGAGTTCCCCGACGTGATGGAGCCGGTCATGGCTCCGGCTGCACAGCAGTTCTCTCGCTACGAACCTCGGGAAAAGGTGGTCTACCCCGTACGCAAGCCTGCGGGTGCACGTGCCGCTACCGAGGGTAACTTCGCCAACAAGCGCAGCGGTCCACGCAGCGACTCCGAGCGTCGTCCGTTTGTCCGTCGCGATGGCGCAGAGGGTGACGCACCCAAGCGCGAGTACACGAAGCCCTGGAACGACGACCGTTCCGCCGCTCCGCGTAAACCCTGGACACCGCGTGAAGGCGGAGATCGCAAGCCCTATGCACCTCGTCCTTCCTTCGGAGCAGGTGGTGGCGACCGTCCTGCGTTCAGCGACCGTAAGCCTTATGCACCCCGTGAGGGTGGCGAACGCCGTCCTTACTCGCCGCGTCCGTCCTTTGGCGGATCGAGCGATGGTGGCGAGCGCAAGTCCTTCGGTGACCGCAAGCCTTATGCGCCCCGTGAAGGCGGCGACCGCAAACCTTACGCACCTCGTCCCACCTTTGGTGGATCGAGCGATGGTGGCGAGCGTCGTCCTTACTCTCCTCGTCCTTCGTTTGGTGGATCGGGTGGCGGAGAGCGCAAGCCCTTTACGCCTCGCGACGGCGGCGAACGCCGTCCGTATTCCCCACGACCTTCGTTTGGCGGTTCCCGTGAAGGTGGCGAGCGTCCTGCGTTTGGCGACCGTAAGCCGTTTACACCACGGGAGGGCGGAGAGCGTCGTCCTTACACGCCTCGTCCTTCGTTCGGTGGATCGGGCGGCGGCGAGCGCAAGCCCTTTACTCCCCGCGATGGTGGCGAACGCCGTCCGTATTCGCCTCGCCCGTCGTTTGGCGGATCGAGCGATGGTGGCGAGCGCAAGCCTTACGGCGACCGCAAGCCGTTCACGCCGCGTGAGGGTGGAGACCGCAAGCCTTACTCCCCACGACCATCGTTCGGTGGATCGAGCGAGGGTGGCGAGCGTCGTCCCTACTCGCCTCGTCCTTCCTATGGCGGTTCGGGTGGTGGGGAGCGCAAGCCGTTCACTCCCCGCGAGGGTGGCGATCGTAAGCCTTACTCGCCGCGTCCTTCCTTCGGCGGATCGGGTGGCGGTGGAGAGCGTACGCCGTATGCTCGCAAGCCCTTTACACCCCGTGAAGGCGGAGGCGGCGGCGATTTCGAGAAGCGTTCCTTCGTGAAGAAGAGCTTCGGTGAGGGTCAGGACCGGTCTCCCAAGGCATTTGGCGAGCGCAAGTTCGCGGCGAAGAAGTTCGGCGGCAAGCCGGGCGGATTCGCGAAGAAGAGCGGATCGTTTGGAGCACGCAGCGGGGCACCGAAGAGGCGTCCTGAATGAGCTCTGGCGTTGAGCAGAAACGCGTAAAAGTAGTTGCTATCGATGGGCCCGCCGGTGCTGGAAAAAGCACCGTCGCGGCCCATCTGGCGCGTACGTTCGGTTTATTGAACCTGGAGACAGGAGCGATGTATCGCGCCCTGGCGCTGAAGGTCTCCCGCAAGGGCGTGAATCCAGACGATGCTGCCGCAGTGACCGGCGTGACGACGGGTACGAAGATCGTTCTAGAGCCGTCCGAGGCAGGGAATCGTGTCCTGCTGGACGGAGAAGATGTGACCACCCAGTTGCGTGCGCCGGAGGTGACGGCGTTGGCTTCGCGCGTCAGCGTTCACGCCGAGGTGCGGCGCTGGATGGTGGCGGAACAAAGGTCGATGGCTCTGGCTTCAGGCCGGGGAGTTGTGATGGAAGGCCGCGATATCGGGACAGAGGTCTTTCCCGATGCGATCGTGAAGATCTTTCTGGACGCTTCTGCGGAGATGCGCGGCGAGCGTCGGTTTGAGCAGAACCCTGTGGTCTCGCTGGACGAGACGGTTCGCGAAATGAAAAACCGCGACGCGCGCGATCGGAGCAGGACGGAATCTCCTCTGCGCCCGGCAGAGGATGCCGTGGTCGTCGATACGACGGGGATGAAGCTGGACGAGGTCATGGCGCGGGTGGACGACTTGGTGCGTGTCGCTTTTAGCCGTTAGCACAGGAATCGGTTCCAAATAGAGACGGCTGCGTCGAATTACGAAATAGGCCCAAGTTTTCCACGCATATTTTTTGAATCGTGCTAAGCTTACCGCAATCGATTGGAACAACTGGATTTTTTGCACAGTTTTTAGGTCAAAGCCATTTGTATTCAACGGCATACTCGCTCTGAAGGACTGCAAGATGGAACAGGGAACAGTGAAGTGGTTCAACGACGCTAAAGGATTTGGATTCGTCAGCCGGGCCAATGGTGAAGACGTTTTCGTGCATTATTCCGCGATCACCTCGAGTGGCTTCAAGAGCCTCCAGGAGGGTCAGGCAGTTCAATTCAACGTGGTCAAGGGTCCGAAGGGCTGGCAGGCTTCGGATGTACAGCCTCTGTAGACACTTCCAACCTGTTCCTGCGCTTCTTTAGAAGCAAAGGGACTTTTTTGACTAAAGGGCGACCTCGAGGTCGTCCTTTGTCGTTGTGGTTAAAGACGCCGCTCGCTGATTCGCTCGTTACACTGGTTCTTGCATGACAGCCGGAGTTGACGTGGCCTTAAGATTTGTTCCGCGCCGGTGGGTGGCGTTTCTGATGGTCGTGGGGGCGGCGACGGTTTTTGTTGCGCCGTTCGCGCATGCACCCTCGCAGCAGGTCGCTTCGGTCAGCTATGTGGCAGGATGCGACAACCGGATCGCGTCCATGGGCCTGGCGCTGTTAAGCCTGACGGTGATGGCGCTGGTGTGGCGTCTTTTTACCCCGGCAGAAATCCCCGGCGAGGGCCGCAGGCTACCCCCGGCGCTGGTGTTCTGGTCGATGGCGTTCACCGTGGTCTTTACACTGACCCTGGGCTGGGCCATCCATCGATCGGACGTGCGCTTCGCGGAGTCGAACTACTTTCTGAACCGCATCCAGAACATCCTCGATTTCCGGATGAAGATCTATCGCGATCTTGAGTTCCCTTATGGACCCATGCTGCTGTATCCGTCGGTATGGATGTACCGTCTGTTTGCGCCGCTGGGGATGTCGGTCGTGACGGCTTACTTCGCAACGCTGGCCGTCATGAACGTGGCGGGCATAGCGATGGTGGCCTACCTGGTCAATCGGTTGCCCATGCTCTATCGGTGGCGCGTCCTTCTCTTTGCAGCCTGCGTTTTGCTGCAGACGAATACTCTGGCCGGGCCGAATTACTCACTGTACAAGTTTGCGCTACCCTTTGCGGGAATGGTGTGGGCGTCTCGCAGGGGAGGATATTGGACGCAGTTTGGCGCGTTTGTTCTGGCGGAGCTCAGTGTTCTGCTCGTGTCTCCCGAACTTGGCGTGGGCATGACGGTGGGCGTAATGACCTATGCTGCTGTGCGTTTCTTCCGAGGCCAGAGAAGGGCGGCGGTGTTGCTCCTCGCTCCTGTAGCAGCGGTGGTCTTATTTCTGGCAGGGTTCGGGCGCGCGTTTCTGGACCGGTTGGGGCAGGCCTCCAATGGAGCTCTAAATCTAATTCCAGAGCCGAGTCCGCATCTCTTTGTCTTCATCTTCGCCATTGTCTTTCTAGTGCCCGTGATGATCGGGTGGATGTTGCGCGGGCGGGCGGAGAGCGCCGCTCTGATGGCTGGAGTCTATCTACTGTCGATGGGCATGCTTCCTGGAGCTCTGGGACGATGCGATCCGTTGCATGTCTTCTTTTATGGATTTGGATTTTTCGTCTTGACCTTCGTAGCGATTGGGGCCTATAGCCGAAGAGCGCAGGCGGTTTGGGCAACTGTCTTCGTTCTCTTTGCGGTGCAGGTTCAGGCAACGAACCTGAAGGTGGCTCAGCCTTCGCTGCGCGCGTTATCGCATGGCCACGGAGCGGATGATTCCTCCGAAATCAGTGAACTGCGTGCCGTTACGGGGGGAACCCCGATCAGTACGCCGGAGATCTACGCTGTGCCGGTGCGGTTGGAAGAGCAGATGCGCGCCGAGGGAATGTTCGTCCCGGACTACTACCCTGGCTTGGCGGAGGTATGGGATGCCGCGGGGGAGAAGCGGGCCATTGCTGCGATGCGGAGTGAGCGTTGGGCTCTGGTCGCAAACAACGATGGAACTTTCTCCGAGACCTTGCCGAATACGCCGATCAAGCTGGTGATGCGCTTTGGGTACCGGTACAAGGCAAGGCATACGCCGTTTGAACTGGGCACGTTGCTGCACGAAGAGCTGCGTACTCGATGGACTCCGGTGAAGACATTTGGTGGGTTGACGCTTTATCGCCAGCTGCCGTGATCAGGGTTGCGGTGTGGGCGGGGGCGTCGCGGCGTCCGGTGCAGGGTCGGGAACCTCGGTCACGCCCGGAAGAATTTTGCCTGAGCTTTGGAATTTGCGGTAGTCGTAGAAGGTCGCGTGGCCGCGGCCTTCGTAATGCACCAGCAGAAGGACACGGACGGAGCCCTGGCCGCTGATCTTTGCGGGCAGCCAGACTTCGTTGTTTACGAAGGTTGTCTCGTAGCTGAAGCTGGAGTCTTTGCGGACGTTGGCGACCAGACCGCCACCGACTTTGAAGTTGTCGAGAAAGTGGCCTTCGGCGCGGACGAGGTTGCGCGTCTTTTCATCGACCCATACGGTGCCGACGAGATCCTTGAAGACGGCTTCGAAGGAGGTACGGGACTTGGCTTTCTTGTCGCCCGCGTAGTCGACTACGATCGTCGGGCGATCTCGGTAGATCTGGCGACGCGGGTTGGAGAAGGTGCCGAGTTCGAGGATGCGTGCCGCGGAGAGCATCTCGTCGCCGCGTGCGTTCGTGGCCTTGCCTTCGGAGGCGGCTTTGGCACGCTTCTCCTTTTCTTTGGTAATTTCTTTTTCTACGCGTTCGTCTTCCTTCTCTTTTTCCTTGTCGGTGAGCGGCTTGCCGTTTTTCTCGATCATGCGTTCGACGAGGGCTCCCTGGGTGAAGAGGATTTCGCGCACGGAGGACTCTGTCTTCTTCACACGACCGTTGCTGTCGGTCTCTTCTGTGACAGAGGCTGCGCGATAGGTATATTTCTTCCGCAGTTCATCGGAAGCGCGCTGATTTTTTTCCACATCGTGCATGAGGGTGGAGATGTCTGGCAGCGGTGCGCTAAGGTCGACTGCCTCTGTGGCTTCTACCTGCTTTTTTTCTTCGGGCACGGACGAGGGCTGCTGCGCGCACAGAATGCAGGACAGGGCAAGCAGAGCAGCGGCTGTGGAACGCATCATACGGTCAACTATATAGAGGGTGTTTTTACAGAGGCGACAGCAGCTATGCTGGAGCTACCGAAAAAAGAGGAGGATGGATGCATTTTCTGATTGGTTTGCTGGTGAGCGCCATCGGTCTGCTGGTGGCGGCGTATCTTCTGCCTGGGATCGAAGTAGCGGATTTCACGTCGGCGTTGTGGGCCGCGTTTGTCATCGCAGTGCTGAATGTAACGCTGGGATGGTTGTTGAGCCTCGTGGTCTTTCCGTTGACGTGGCTGCTGCCAAACCTGATTTATTTTCTGATCGACGCGCTGATGATTTATTTCGTAGGTCGAATCCTCAAGGGCTTCAGGGTGAAGGACTATACGTCGGCACTGCTGGCTGCGCTGGTGTTGACGGTATTACATTTCCTGCTCGGCGCGTAAATCGTGCGTCGATTGATTGTGCATCCAAGGTAGTTCATGAACCCTGAAGTTGGAGCGGAAACGCCGGTCGAGCCGGTGAAGATCGGGCCGATCGGTGCGATCGCGGCAGACCGGAGCGGATTTGCGCCACTGCGCCTGCCGCTGTTTCGCAATCGGTGGATTGCGTCGACGGTAAGCGGCATCGGCACGTGGATGCAGGACACCGCAGGCACGTGGCTGATGACGGCCCTCACGGGGTCTCCGTTGCTGATCGCGCTGATGCAGACGGCGGCGAGCGCGCCGGTATTAATATTGGGACTCTTCGCGGGCGCAACTGCGGACATCTTCGAGCGTCGTCGGCTGCTGATCTTCTGGCAGATGTGGCAGCTCGTGGTGGTAGCCCTGCTGGCGGTGCTGGCGCTGTTCGGTGTGATCGGACCGTACATGCTGTTGGGGCTGACGTTCCTGATGAACATCGGTTCGGCGATGAACAATCCCGCGTGGCAGGCCATTGTTCCGGAGCTTGTGCCGCGCGAGCAACTGCCTGATGCCGTGGCGCTGGCGAGCGCGAGTAATAATCTGGCGCGCGCCGTGGGACCTGCCCTGGGCGGCTTGATGGTGGCGGGGTTCGTGAAGGCCTCCACCGGTGCGGGATGGGTGTTTGCACTGAACGCCGGATCCTTCATCGCGGTGGTGTGGGTGCTGTACATCTGGAAGCGTACGCCGCTCTTCAAGAGCGCTCTTCCGGCTGAACGGATCAAAGGCTCGGTGGAGACGGGGCTGCGCTATCTGCGGTACTCGCCGCCATTACAGGCGGTGTTTGCGCGGGCGTTTATCTTCACGTTTTTCGTGAGTGCAGTGTGGAGTCTGCTGGCGATTGTTGCGGCGCGCGATCTGAAGCAGGGGCCGATGGGATACGGCATCCTGAATGGTTCGCTGGGTTTTGGTGCGGTGGTGGCGGCGGTGTTGCTGGCCAAGGTACGCGCGCGTTGGAAGGCCGATCAGATTCTGATTGCGTCCAGCGTGATGTACGTGGGAACACTTGCGGTCCTGGCGTTTGCGCATCACGCGTGGCTGGTGATCGTGTTCCTGATGGCAGGCGGATTTGCATGGACATGCACGATGTCCACGTTGAATACTTCGGTTCAGCTGCTTGCTCCCGGATGG
This sequence comes from Terriglobus saanensis SP1PR4, assembly GCF_000179915.2. NCBI lineage: Bacteria > Pseudomonadati > Acidobacteriota > Terriglobia > Terriglobales > Acidobacteriaceae > Terriglobus > Terriglobus saanensis. The sequence goes on from NC_014963.1 coordinate 757,311, forward strand.
GTGAGCGCGCGCGCGCTGGGCATGTACCAGATGGTTTTTCAGGGTGGGCTCGCCCTGGGAAGCATCCTGTGGGGCGCGGTGGCGGAGCATAGTTCGACCACCGCGGCGCTGGCGGCGAGTGCTCTGGGCCTGGCGATTTCGATTCCTTTCACCACGCGGCTGCACGTGATGCGTGGAAAGATTCCAGACCATACGCCGTATCACTGGCGCAGCCCCGTGCCGCATCTGCAGAATGAGCCGGAGCCGGAGGACGGCCCGGTCCGTGTGCTTATCGATTATCGTGTGCCAGTGGACAAGTACGAGGAGTTTGTCGTGGCCATTCATAAGCTCCGCGCGGCGCGGCTCAGGTCGGGAGCGATTCGTTGGGGTGTCTTCCGCGATGCAAACGATCCGGAGAAGCTGGAAGAGACCTTTGTGATGGAGTCGTGGCTGGAGTATCTGCGTTCGCGCGAGCGTATGACGGAGGGCGATTTCACGCTGGTGCAGAAAGCTGTGTCGTTCCATGCAGGAAAAGAATCGCCGCATGTGACGCATCAGGTGTATGCGAAAGAACGTGCGCATACTGTGTAGCTCTGTTCTACGATTGCTAACGTCTAAGGGGTGGAGAGAAACTATCCTCATGGATTTACGCAATGACCGTGTTTTTTATGACCTGCTCGCAGAGAGTTTTGAACGGCTCACCCATCAGCCGTTAGTACTGCAAGAGATCAGTCCAGACGATGCGCCGCGGTGGCTTTATGAGGACGCTCCGTTCGGTATTCTCGCGCACAATACCGCGGCGGACCCTGTCTTTGTTTACGGCAATAAGACGGCCCAGAAGCGCTTCGAGTATTCGTGGGAAGAGTTGACGGCTCTGCCTTCGCGTTTGTCTGCCGAAGCTCCCGAGCGCAGCGAGCGACAGAGGTTTCTTGAGGAAGTGCAGCAACATGGATTTGTTGCGAACTATCGGGGCATTCGTATTGCAAAGTCCGGCAAGCGATTCTGGATTGAAGATGCGATCGTCTGGCAGCTCACGGATGCCGACGGGGTTTATCGAGGACAGGCAGCGTTTTTGCCGCGCACGTTGGACGTGTAAGGCAAACTACCAGCCCTCAAGAACCGTCTTTCCAATCGATCTGCCAGACTCCTGTTTCGTGTGGGCCTTCTTGAGGTTCTCCGCGTTGATGGTGCCGAGGTTTTCGGTCATCGTGGTCTTCAGCGTGCCAAGGTCGATCAGACGCGCGACCTCCGTGAGAATGTCGTGCTGGCGGAGGATGTCGGGCGTCTCCCAGTAGGAACGGGCGAACATGAACTCCCAGTGCATGGAGCCGCATTTGCGCTTGAGGGGGCGGATATCGACGGGGTTCTTCGGGTCGTCGATGAGACCGATCTTCCCCTGCGGTGCGAGCACCTCCACGATGGCGGGATACTGCTGGTCGGTGCCGGTGAGCAGAGCGATGTTGGTGACCTCCGGGATCTGCAGCTCTTCCATCTGCTGCTTGATCGGCCAGTTGTGATCGATGACGTAGTGCGCGCCGAGCTTGCGGCACCACTCCTGCGTCTCGGGCCGCGATGCGGTCGCGATGACGCCGAGCGGTGTGAGACGACGCGCCAGCTGGATCAGCATGGATCCGACTCCGCCTGCGCCACCGAGGATGAGGAGATCGCCACGGCAGGGCTCGCCGTAGGCTTTGCGGGGATCGACGTTCCAGCGGTCGAAAAGAAGTTCGTATGCGGTAAGCGCTGTGAGCGGAACGGCGGCGGCCTCCGCGAAGGAGAGCGTCTTCGGTTTGTGCGCGACGATGCGCTCATCGACCGTATGAAACTCCGCATTGGCGCCCTGGCGCGCGATGCAACCGGCGTAGAAGACTTCGTCGCCGACTTTGAACATGGAGACGAGCGGACCAATGGCGGTGACGATTCCAGCCGCGTCCCAGCCGAGGACTTTGAACTCTTTGCCTTCGTCTGGTTTGCTCTTGGCGCGGACCTTGGTGTCCACGGGATTGACGCTGATGGCTTTGACCTGCACGAGGATGTCGCGGTCGCGCGGCGTAGGCTTCTCGATCTCAAGGTCTTCGAGGGAGAGCGGCTCTTCGATGGGCAGGGGTTCGCGGTAGCCAACAGCTTTCATGTCTTGGATGGTAAACGACAGAAGGCGGAGGTGTTTGATCTTTGGTTTGTGTGTGCTGGCGGAAAGGGTGAATGGCGAGGAGCCTGGTGTATTGCGCAAGCCCCTCGCCGAGGGAGACGGAGAGGGGTTTTAGAACTTGTACGAGACGGCGAAGGCGGGTCGCGCGCGCGCCTGCAGATCGACACCAGACGCAATACGACCGGGGCCCTGGAGCATGCCGAAGTCGACATTCAAACGGAGCTTGGCGCTCGGGAGGACGCGTACGGCGTAGACCAGGGTGGTTGGCGTCACCGCTCCAGGAAGGTCCTGGAGATGATTGGGCTGCTGTGAGGCCTCGGCTGCAAGAATGACCGTGCTCTTTGCGGGACCGTGCAAGACGAAGGCCACGGAGCCGAATCCGAGTGCGGCCCACTCCGGAGCGTTGCCGGCGAGACCGAAGAGCTGTGCGTTGCTGCCGCGGATGCCGCCGGTGATGAGGATGGGAACTGGTTTGAACTGGGTGATGGTTTTGCTGGCCGCCAAGTAGATGTCGCCGTTGGTCGTGTCCTTTTTCAGGAGCGCACCGCCGACGTTCCGAACCTGTGAGCGGACGTTGAAGCCCAGCGAAACGGCCGGTACCCATTTTTTCTTCCAGCTGTTCTCCTTGAGGAGTGCTCCCTTTCCGTGAAAGGTATTGAAGCCATCGGTCCAGAGAGGACTGAGTGCAGCATTGCTTCCTGCAGCGTGGATGGTGCGTGTGTATCCAAACTCCACGCGGTTGGCGAAGCCACTGGTGATCGAGATCTGGCTGAAGGTGCCGAGCACGCTGCCGCCGTTGAGGTAGTGATAGGCGACGGTCGGCAGAGCGACCTTTCGCTCCGGGGAAGCCGCAGTGTAGGCGAGGGGCGTAACAAAGACGCCGGTGCTGCCTTCCCAACCGAGTTGCTGGGCACGACCGATGGAAGTGCCTGCAAGGATGAGGGCAAAGATTGCTAAGGAGATGGTTCTTGCTCGTGTGGATCTCATCATGATGTGCTCCCATTGTTGGAGATGAGCAGACGCAGCGGCCAGCTTACGAACTTCAAGCTGCGCGTCAGCGATTGACGCGTTCCGTGCGCTCTCCAGAGGAGCGCCTCTTGTTCCAACAGGCCGTCAGGGTGCATCCCTGGAAAGTGATTGCGAACTGCTCAACACTCTTTGTGAATTCAAAAATCGCTCTATTAAGAGCAACGCTAATTCATGGCTCGGGTGTGTTCGGTGACGGTGGTCACGGGTCACGCGAGAGCAAGTGTTCTGTCCGTCATTCGACTAGGCGGAAGGTACAGAGCAAGCATCATCGCTCTTCGATCATGACGCTTCCCGATAGGTCCTTTTCGAGAATCCACCATCGACCCTCGCGGTGCGCCTTCATTGGAGTGCCACCGACTCGCACTTCGCTCGAACCTTCCAGCGCAGGCAACTCTACCTTGGCAGTCATCCCACTTGGCAGGGTGAGTGCGAGGGTGAAGTGCTTGTCTCGCTTCCATCTCACTGACATCTCGCCGTGCGGGGTTGGCATGCGGCCTTCAGCGCTGGTCAGAGTTCCCGGATGTGGTTGAATCAGCGCTCTGCCCCACCCTGGCGTCAATGGCCGTGCGCCCAGCACGAAGCGTGGCAAAAGGTTCGCCGGAGCCGCTCCCCAGGCATGGTTCGTGTCCTGATTCGGTTTGTACTTCAAGTCCCAGGCTTCCCACGTAATCGTCGCGTCGCTGTCTACCATGTGACGCCAACTGCGATCTCCCGGGGCTGTGATCAAGGCAAGCGCGTCCGCGTCTTCGCCATTTTCGAAGAGAGCTTCCAGCAGATATTGTGCCGCGTAGACCGACCCCGCCATGCCGCGCGCGACAAGCCACTGAGCCACCTTCGGTCGCTCGTTGGAGGGTACGAGCCCAAAGGCCAGGGGAAAAAGATTTGCATGGAGCGAAGCATGCTCTGTTCCGACTCCATCACGATAGAGTCCCTGCACTGGATCAAAGAGCTTCTCTTGAAAGGTAGACTGCGCCGTTCTCTTTTGCTCCAGAAACTTCGCTGCCTCCTTTGCCTTTCCCTGCGCTTCGGCCAGTTGGCTCATCTCTTCCAGGGCGCGTAGATGGAAGGCGTTGACCACCGTATTGACGCTGGTAAAGACGTAGCCGTCGCGCTCGTGGATCGGCCAGTCTACGATATCTGCGTGACTGATCAACTGCGGCGTGCTCATCACCAATCCATCGGTGCTGACACGCTCCTCAAGCAGCTTGGTCTTGAGTTCCTCATAATGCGCTGCCAGCCAGACTGTGTCGCCCGTTTGCATCCAGTCGGCGTAGGCCATGAAGATCATCTGCGGGGCCCACTCGGAGGGCCATGTCGGAAACTTCATCAGGCGTTCGAAGGTGGCTCGCGCCATGCGTGGATCGGCGTCTCCGGCGTAGTAGCTTAGCTGCGTCAGATAGGCGTCCGCTTCATAGGCCAGCCGCTCCCGATCCCCATCCACAAAGACCCCGGCAAAGGTCGTCGCCTTGATGGAGTAGTGGCAGAGGTCCCAGACCCTATCCAGCATGGGGTCAGAGGAGTGAAACGTTGCAGCATCGTCGACCCATGTACTGTCGAAGACGGCACGGCGGCTGATCTCATCCGCGCGCAGTTCTCGCGGCCAGCCCAGCACCTCCACCCAGCGAAAGGGCATCAGCACTCCCCAGGATGGCGGAGTCAACACTGCAGGAGCCGTTGTATTCCGCGCATCCACTGGAGGGGCGACAATCATCGTCGTAGCCTGGTGCGTCGCAACTTTCACCTCGGCATAACGCACGGAGCCGGGCGGGTGCGTATCCACGCGACCATCTTTCAACGCCTCGCCAAAGCGGACCTCAACAGCCTTTGAGACAGTCGAATGCACGGGCGTGAGCGAAAGGTTTCCAAACGCGACACGGCCAAAGTCCACCAGGAACACTCCCGGCGCGATTTTGCGGATTGCTACCGGTGTCTGCTCTACCAGATGGGTCGGCGCAACATCCTGCCCCACCGCCGAGAGCAGGGTCACCCCAAACATCACCGCGCTTCGATACCACTTCCCCATACTTGCTCCCTGAATTCTGCGCTGTGACTAAGAAGCAAGAAACGCCCTATACGGTCATCTTCAAAAGGGGAGAACAAAGGGGCAAGTTAATTTACTGGAAGGTCACAGCTCTCTTTACTGTAAGAACGCGCGATCGACCAAAGTAAGCCTCGGTTATCGTATGCGTACCTGCGGATCCAAAGGAGCCGCAGGTACGCATACCTTCAAGCAGGGAAGTACTCCATCTTTTCGAGATCGGAGATCAGTCCGGGACCCGTCGGATGCCAGTCCAGTCGTTCCTGGGTCAGCGCGCTGGACGCTGGCATGTCGAAAGCGGCGAACTGCGCCAGCCAACCGAAGTGAGCTGGAGCTTCCTCCGGAGACAGGCTGACCACCGGCACCTTCAGGCCTCGGCCAATGACCTCGGCGATGTCCCGATTCGCTACTCCTTCTTCGGCGACCGCGTGATACCGGCTACCTGCCTGGCGCTTCTCGAACGCCAGCCTGTAAAGACGGGCAGCATCGAGAATGTGCACCGCTGGCCAGCGATTCAGACCGTCACCGATATACGCTGATACACCCTTTTCGCGGGCTATCGCGACCGAATAGGTAATGAGGCCCTGTTTCACCGGGTCGTGGACCTGAGGGAGACGCACCACTGAAACGTTGACTCCGCGTTCCAGCATCGACGCGCCTGCGAGTTCGGAAGCTTTACGAGGATTCGGGTGGTTGGGGTTGAAGTGGTCTTCGGTCGCGGGTTGGCCGGGAGCCTCGTTTCCCATGCCGGTCCCGGAGGTGATGACCAGAGGGCGGTCGGAGCCAAGAAGCACGGAGCCCATCGCCTCAATCGCGCGCTGGTCATTCTCGCAGTTCTCCATGAACTTCGAGAAGTCGTGATTGAAGCCGCAGTGGATGACGCCGTCGGAGTTGGCCGCTCCGCTGCGCAGGCTTTCCAGGTCTTCGAGATTGCCGCGATGCACCTCGGCTCCGGCAGCGAGGAGAGCCTGAGCACCCGCCTCCGAACGTGTGAGACCGAGTACCTGATGGCCCGCCTGGAGGAGCTCCGGAATGAGGGCGGAACCGATAAAGCCGGTGGCGCCGGTGAGAAAGATACGCATGATGAATTCTCCTTTTACTTCAGTTGAGGTCTGGATCGTTTTCTCTTTGCCGATGAGAGGTCGCACTCGCGCCCTGTGCTTAGGTAGATGGAATCCGGCCGGCATACGATCTACACTGAAAGTCCGCATTTCTGGTTCGATCGTCCGGAGGGTTTATGGATCCACTCTCAGATGTGTTGTCGTTGTTGAAGCCGCAGAGTTATGGCGCGGGTGGCTTCGCGGTGGATGGAGACATGTCCATCCAATGGCCGAAACACACGGGCATCAAGTGCTATGCCGTGGTCTCCGGCCAGTGCTGGCTCTCCGTGGAAGGCGTTCCCGAACCTGTGCTCCTGAAGGCCGGGGACTGTTTCCTTCTGCCGCGTGGCTTGCCCTTCTGCCTTACGACCGATCTGTCCCTCACGCCGATGGACTTTCACACGTTTCTCGCGGAGCGGAAATTTGAGAGCACAGTCCCCTGCAGGGAAGGGAGTGAGTGGTACATCGTCGGCGGCTACTTCGTCCTCACCGGCAGCCACGCCGACATCCTGCTAAAGTTTCTGCCACCCATCGTGCATATCCGGAAAGAGTCGGACAAGGCGACGATGCGTTGGTCACTGGAACGCATGAAGGAGGAAGTGCGCAATCCGCAGCCAGGCAGCTCTTTGATGGCACAGCAACTTGCCTACATGATGCTGGTGCAAGCTCTGCGGCTGCACCTGGCTGAGGGGGCAAAAGGTGGCGTCGGCTGGCTCTTCGCTCTGGCAGATCAACAGATGCGCACGGCCATCACCTGCATGCACGACGATCCGGGGCATCCGTGGACACTGCAGAACTTGGCGGAGCGTGTCGGCATGTCGCGTTCGGTCTTCGCTTTGCGGTTCAAAGCGACGGTCGGGACCACACCGATGGAGTACCTGACCCGTTGGCGGATGTTGCTGGCTGGCGACAAGTTAAAGCATTCCGACGATGCTATCTCCGTGATTGCCTCGTCCCTTGGCTACGAATCCGACAGTGCCTTTGGGAAAGCCTTCCGAAGGATCATGGGCTGTTCGCCAAGGCAACACAGCCGGGGAAGCATACCCCCAACGCACACTTCCAGCACGATAGAAACCAGCTACCGCGATCCCAGGGAACTGGCCGCTATTGGGGGCCCTTTCGAGCGGCATACAAATAACTCATAACAGAGCAATTCCAATTTGGGCGCACTCTACTGCGGAGAAATCGCGGGACGAGGGAATAAATCGCAGCCGTGGCTGTCGTTATCACACAGAGGCACGGTTGCTTGATTCTGCCTCATTCCCAAGTTTCAAGGAAACAGGAGGCGTTATGCGCGCGATCAAATATCTGAGCCCTTCCCTAAGAGTGTTAGCCGCAGCGATTGCTTTTTGCGGAATTCCTTCATGCTCTTATGCCCAAACATCGATACCCTGGACGGTCACCTATAGCAACGCTTTAGAAGATAATGGCCCCCTGACCTCAGACTTCGATAACTTCAACCAGCAGACTTTACGCCAGTTGTTTCGCACCAATATCGGTGGCACCGCCGTCCGCGTTGAACTCTCGAATCTTTTTGGCAGTCAGCCCTTTGTCGTGGCCGATGTCCACGTAGCCATAGGGATTCTGAATGCAGATGGCTCGCCTTCGTCATCCACCGTTCCAGGCACGGACCATACCTTGACCTTCAGCGGTGCAAGCACGGTAACGATTCCCGCCGGCCAATCGGTCTTGAGCGACGGAGTCGCCTTTAATTTGCCTGCGAACGCTGAGGTGATGACCAGCATTTATTTTCCCCAGGGCATTCCCGCGGGGATAGACTTGGCATTCAACAATGATGGCAGGGGACCTCTGTTGTTTCTGGCCCACGGAGACGTGAGCGCGGACACTAGCATCTCTCCCTATTTTCAGAGCACCAATCCCTTTATTCTTACAAGCATCCAGGTCCAAAATGCACAATCCCTGGGAACCGTGGTTGCTTTTGGCGCTTCCATCACGGCGGGTGACCAGGCCACCTACGATCACGGGTGGGTGCTCGATCTTGCCCAACGCCTGAGCGCCGCTGGACTGCCGGTCGGCTTGGCGAATAAAGGCATCAGCGGCAATGGCGTAATCGGTGGGGCTGGACCTCAAGCTGGCGACCGCTTTATGCGTGACGTTCTGCAGGTGCCGAATGCCAAAGCGGTCATCTTTTCTGATGACATCATCAATAGCCTTGGTGGCCCGAATCCTCCCACCTTCGATGCAATTATTGCTACCGTCACGCCCCTGATCCAACAGGCACATGCAAAGGGCCTTAAATTTTGGTGCTCTACTCTTACACCGAATGGAGGACGTCCTGCCACGGATTGGACTCCCGCAGCGGAAGCGGTTCGCGAGCAGGTGAATGCCTTCTATCTGAATCCTGCCAATGGTTGTGACGCTATTATCGACCAGGCAAAGGCCACGCAGGATCCTGCGATGCCCTTGCGGTACTTCCCAGCATTCGATTTCGGAGACCATCTGCATCCCAACGATGCAGGGCACGTAGCCATTGCCAACGCGGTCAACCTCGGCCTCTTTACTCCCACGGGCGTTCCGCCCATCACCCCGCCGTCCACGTGCGGAAAATTTCTTTCGGGGGAAGGGATGATCCACGATCAGCCACTTTTTTCCTGCAATGGTCAGAACGAACTCTATTTTCAAGGTGACTCAAACCTCATTTTGTATAACAACAACACTGAGGTTTTCTCCACCAGGACGGAGGGCCACAACCCAGGCGTGGCTACCTTGTTGGCGGACGGCAATTTCGTCGTCACGGACGCGGCCGGCAAAATCCTCTTTTCTACGAACACTGCGGGGGGTGCGGCGGGCGGACAGGCGCTTGTCGTAGAGGATGACGGGAATCTGAACCTTTACTCGAATGCGGCGGGTACAGGCACACCGATCTGGTCTTCCAACACTGGAGCTTCTGCTAAAGCTCCGAGAAAGCTCCTTACGTATTGAATGGACCGCGAACCTGGTTTGAGTTCGGTCCTCTGCTGTAGGTCAACGAGACCGAGCTTGTAACTAGGCATTACGGATCTGTCTCCGGAAGTGTTATCGCCAGAGAGAAACGATCAACCCGCCAGTCACGATCAGTGTGCCTCCCACCAAAACAGGAAGCGTAGGAGTGGCGCGGAAGAAGAGGTAGTTCGTTACCTGGAAGACGACGAATAGCGTTGCGATGTACATCCCCGTGACGGCTGCGAACTCAACGGGAGCCAGATTGAGAGAAGTGCCGTAGGCCGTGAGCAGTGCGCCTCCAAAGACGAAGAGAGCAATGCGTATCGGCAGCGAGGGATGATGCAATGCAACGCGCAGAACGGCATCCCCGGTTGCTTCGAGGATGGTTGCGGCGAGTACGAAGAGGAAGATCTTCATGGTAGGGCTCTCTTCTTAAAGTAGAAACCCTCGGCAGTTTCTGCCGAGGGTTTCCAGGCAGTGACTGGTTATTTGCTCGATGCACCGAGGGCGAGTTCGATGAGCGCTCGCTCTTCAAGCTCGTGCGCCTTTGCGGAGCCGGTTGCTGGTGAAGCAGCGGCGGAGCGCTTGATGGATAGGACGCGGCGGTTGCCAGCATCTTTTTTCAACAGGGGCAGAGCATAGGTGAGCGGACCCATATTGGCTGGCTCTTCCTGAACCCAGACGATCTCTTCCGCATTGGGGTACTGCTCGAGCGCGGCGGAGATCTCTTTTTCCGGCCAGGGGTAGAGCTGCTCGACGAAGACGATGGCGGTCGAGTAGTCTCCGCGCTTGGCACGTTCAACGCGGAGGTTGTGACCGATCTTGCCGGAGCAGACCAGGATGCGCTTCGGGTCTTTCGCTTCGTTGTCCGCGAGCACGTTCTGGAACTGCGGAGCGGCGAAGTCTGCGATGGGCGAAACAGCATCCGGGTGGCGCAGCATGCTCTTCGGTGTGAAGACGATGAGTGGTTTGCGGAACGGGGACAGCGCCTGGCGGCGAAGCAGGTGGAAGTACTGCGCGGCGTTCGAAGGCTGCGCGACGATCATGTTGTCTGTGGCACAGAGCTGCAGGTAGCGTTCGATGCGTGCGGAGGAGTGCTCCGGTCCCTGGCCCTCGTAGCCATGCGGCAAAAGCATGACGAGACCGGAGAGGAGATGCCACTTGGCTTCGCCTGCCGCGATGAACTGATCGATGATAATCTGTGCGCCGTTGGCGAAGTCGCCGAACTGCGCTTCCCAGAGGGTGAGCGTTTCGGGATAGTCGCGCGCGTAGCCGTACTCGAAGCCCAGGACTGCGGCTTCCGAGAGCATGGAGTTGTAGACCTCGAAGCGGCCCTGGCCCTCGTTGAGGTGCTGCAGCGGCGAGTAACGCAGCTCGGTCTCGGTGTCGACGAAGACGGAGTGGCGCTGATTGAAGGTGCCGCGCTGCGAGTCCTGACCGGAGAGGCGGACGGGCGTACCGGTCTTGAGTACCGAAGCGTAAGCGACGAGCTCGGCCATGCCGTAGTCGAAGGAGCGCGTTCCCGCGCCCATCTCTTCACGCTGCTTGAGGAGCGCCTTCACCTTGGGATGGATATGGAAGTCTGCGGGATAGCTGGTGAGCTGCTGCACGAGCGCTTTTACTGCAGAAGCATCGAGGCCAGTCTGCACGTTGTTGGATTCGTCGAGATAACCCCCCTTGTACGGCTCCCAGTAGGTCGGCAACTCGGAGAGATGCGGGATCTGCTCGGCTTCCTTGCCGCGGCGCTGGTCTTCGAGGAAGGAGTCCTGGATCTGCTTGATCTCGGCAGAAGCGTCGGTGCCGATGGTCTTCGCGTAGCTCTGGTAGAGCGGCGCGGTCTCCTTGATGCGGGCGTAGCGGCGCGGCTGCGTGACCGTGGGATCATCCACTTCAGAGTGGCCATGACGGCGGTACCCGACGAGATCGACGACGACGTCGGAGGCAAACTTCGCGCGATACTTCGCGGCGATCTCGGCAACGCGAACGACAGCGTCGGGATCTTCCGCGTTGACGTGGAAGATCGGGATGGGAAGGCGCTTGGCGATGTCGGTGGAGAAGCGCGAGGAGTTGGACTCCTGCGGCTCTGCGGTGAAGCCGAGGAGGTTGTTCACCACAACCTGGATCGTTCCGCCGACCTGGTAGCCGTAGATGGTGGCGAGATCGAGCGTCTCTGCCCAGATGCCCTGTCCGGCGAAGGCCGCATCGCCGTGGATGATGAGGGGAAGGATCTTACAGGTGCCTTCGTCGCCAATGCGCATCTGCTTGGCGCGCGCGCGTCCCATCACGACGGGATCGACGGCTTCAAGGTGCGAGGGGTTCGAGGCGAGATGCAGGCCGACCGTTTTGCCCGTGGGCGAGGTGTACGTGCCGGTCGCGCCCATGTGGTACTTCACGTCACCGCCGCCGAGGGTGCTGCGGGGATCGACGTCTTCGAACTTGGTGAAGATCTCCGCGGCGCTGCGGCCGACGGTGTTGACCATCACGTTGAGGCGACCGCGATGCGACATGGCAAAAGTAGAGCGCTCGACGCCGAATTCGGCGGAGACTTCAAAGGTGCGATCGAGATACGGGATAAGCGCCGTCAGGCCTTCGAGCGAGAAGCGCTTGGTGCCGAGGTAGCGCTGCTGAATCACCTGTTCGAAGAGGTCGGCCTTGATGAGCTGCGTAAGCGTATGCGCCTGCTGCTCTTTGGTCGCTGCGGTGGGCTGCTCCATCTGTTCCTGCAGCCATTGGCGCTTCTCAGGGGAAGCGATGTGCGAGAACTCCAGGGCGATGTTGCCGCAGTAATAGCCGCGCGCTTCCTGTGCGAGCTGGGTGGCTTCGTCGCCTTCGGGAACGTCGATGGGAAAAGGCTCAGCGGGGAGATATTGCTGGAGTGGATCGAGCGTGGCCTGAAGGTAGCCCCAGCGGCGGAAGATCTCGAAGACGGTCTCGCGCGTGGAGCCGGAGGGGGCCAGGGTTGCAGCTTTGGTTGTGGTTTTTGCGGACGGCTTCTGCGGCGGGGTTTTGATGGCCATACTTCCTCATCGGCATGATGCGGGAGGCCTGCAGGGAGGGCTCCGCTTGAGGGTCGATGCCGTTCTTCTATGGTAGCCGATTGAGAGCCGGGGCGTGGCGGTTAACGCACAGGGTGGGCGGTTAGCGCACGAGAAGCAGCGAGTCAGCGGCCAGCTGGTCAAACTCTCGCCTTGTCGCAATGTAGCAGGCGGCCATGGGAATATGCACTCGTTGCTCGGTATTAACCATCATGATGCGTATTCTTATGGCCGCTCACCCGTCTCCCGCCCACGTCAACGCCCTCGTCCGTATAGCGAAGTACCTCCGTAACCAGGGGCACGAAGTAACCTTTTTGACCTCATCGGTTTTTGAGGACCTGCTTGCCGGAAGCGGCGTCCGCTTCCTTCCCTTATCGGGGATCGCCAACCACGACTATCGCGAGCGGACCAAGCTGTTTCCGGAGCTTGCCGCGGAGCAGAGCTATCCACTTTCACTGAATGGTTATATGAAATTTGTAAGCAGCCTCATGCCGGAGGAGTATGAGAGTCTCAAACAAATTCTCCAGAATGATCCCATGGATCTCATCTTCGTCGATCCGATCTTCTTTGGCGCGCTTCCCTTATTGCTGGATTCCGGGTCCAGACGGCCATCTCTGATCTCCATCGGGATGGTGGCCCCACTCCTCAGTCTCCGGGAAAGTTCTCCTTTTACCGGTTATGACGCGTCTCCCGACGGGCTTCGCCGAAATGAAACCGAGAGACGGAAGTTTAACGATCTGACAGCGCCTGGACGGGCGCATATCGACAGCGCGCTGGCAGCGCTTGGATTGGAGGTGCCCGGAGGGTTTACCTTGAATCTTCTGTACACACTACCCGATGCGTTTCTTCAACTCGGTACAGCGGAGTTTGACTTTCCCTCCTCTGACTATCCTCGGAACTTTCGATTCATCGGCCCACTTCCTTCTGAGGAGGGCGGGACGTATACGCCGCCGGGTTGGCTGAGCCAACTGGAGGGCCAGAAACCTGTGGTGTTTGTATCGCAGGGAGGCATCGCTAATCTCGATCCTGACCAGTTGATCAGACCTGCCCTGGAGGCGTTGCAGCACGAAGAACTCGATCTTGTGGTGACCCAAGGCGGAAGGAATGGTCATTCTCTTCCGAATGGACCGAATATTCATATTGAGCGATATCTGCCTTACGAATCCATTCTGCCCAAAACGGATGTTTTTCTGACGAATGGTGGATTCAATGGTGTGCAGCAGGCCCTGGCGTTTGGCGTTCCCGTTATTGTGGCCGGTATAACGGAAGAAAAGCTAATCGTCGGACATCGTGTCGCTCAGTCCGGGGCGGGGCTCAATCTCGCCACAAGTAGCCCCTCGAAGGAGCAGATTCACGAGGCGGTGTTTACCGTTCTGAAAGAGAAGGCATTTCGGCAGAAAGCGCGAGAGCTGCAGGCGAGTTTCGCCCACTACGACGCTCTGCGGACGATCGGGGAAGTCGCGGAAAGCCTGGTAGCAAATTCAAAGAGGTAGTCTCGCGAGGTGCAAAAGAAAAACCCCATGTGCCGGTGAGGCCCATGGGGTTTTCCCTTTGCTTTAGAGAACTAAAACAGGAGTTTGAGGCTGAGCTGCAGTTGGCGGCTGGTGGTAGAGGTGGCTGTAATGACGCCAGCGGTGGGGGAGGTGGCTGCGATGACCTGTGCGGCGGTCGGCTGGGCCGTGGAGGCGGCGTAAGTTGGCGCGGAGGCCAGGATGACGGCGTTCGGTGTGGCGAAGTTGGAGTGGTTGAGGAGGTTGAACGCCTCTACGCGGAACTGGGCGCGGAGACGCTCGCCGATCGGTGTGGTGCGGGCCAGTGAAAGATCCACCGTCGTCAGGCCGGGGCCGATGAGTGAGTCGCGGCTTGCGTTGCCGACGGCGCCCGCGGTGACGGTCGTTCCCGAAAGCTTCGAGAATGGTGCGATGTAGGCGGTGGGGTCGAACCACTGCGTGACGGAGTGCGGGTAGAGATTGCCGTGGAAGTTCGGGTTCACGTTGGGGCGGACGGGGTTACGCGAGTCTCCTGAGCCGGTGGGGTTGTAGCCAAGCTGTGGCGAGAAAGGGAAACCGGTCTGTGCCGTGATGATGGTGGAGACCGTCCAGCCGCCGAGCGTCGTGGAGGCGAGGCGGTTGGAGTTGGCGAAGCGGCGGCCTTTGCCGAAGGGCAGATCGTAGCTGCCGTTGATCGCGGCGAGGTTGCGCACATCGGCGGCGGAGGGACCCCAGTCGAGGCGGCTGACGTTGGGCACGCTCACGAAGGCCGGGGTGTTGGAAGAGACTGACGTATTCCACGCCGAGCCGTTGTCGAGGTTCTTCGACCACGTGTAGACACCACGAAGCTGGAGACCGTTGGCGAAGCGGCGGTGCAGATCCACGGTGAGCGCGTTGTAGAGAATGTTGCCACCGGAGAACCAGCTGGTTGTGTTGGCTACGTTCGGGTTTGCGAAGACATTGGTCGGGTAATAAATGGTTCCGTTGGCGAGACCCGAGGGGCAGGCGCTGGACGGGCAGAGGACGTTCGCGGGTTCGTTGGTGTCTCCCGAGAGGATCTGGTGATTGCCGCGTGAGCCGACGTAGCCGATTGTGAGCGACGTTGTGGGCGTCAGTTGCTGCTCAAGGTGCAGCGTCCAGCTCAGGAGCGTTGGTGTCTTGAGGTCGGGCTGAGTGTTGGAGGGCGAGATCTTGCTGCCAGCAGGTGCGGGCGTGTTGGGCGAGATGGCGAGCGAAGAGACGGCGACGTTTTTCAACTGCACGGTGGTGTTGAAGGGGGCGGCCTGATCGAAGCGGTAGTTGAGCGTGTCGAGCAGCGAGCGGTAGACACCGATGCCTCCGCGCAACGCGGTGTGCCCATTGCCGAAGACGTCATAGGAGAAGCCGACACGCGGGCTGGGCAGGAACTTTGCGTTGTTGGTGGTGAGGCCGCTGGAGGAGACGGTGGGGTTGGTGTCGATCACGCCATTTGTGAAGAGATAGTTCGCGGCGCGGCCATGGGCTTCGTTCCAGCCGTTGGTGCTTTCGACGCGTACGCCGCTGCGCAGCTCGAAGCGGCGCGTGAGCTTCCATGTGTCTTCGACGTAGCCCGCGCCCTGCCACGAGCGCCAGTTGAGACGCGTCGGCGATGGCACGACGGAGAAGGTGGCGACGGTACCTTGCAGGAAGGTCGTTAAGTTGGTGAAAGCGGCTTGTCCGGCCTGGTTCTGCGCGAGGTTGTCGTTGGACTGCACCCACTGGACGAGGCCGCCGACTTCTATCTGGTGCCGACCGCGCGAGTAGAAGACATGGTCGTCGAAGGTATAGAGGTTGCGCGCGGTGGCGTTGTTGCTGCCGACGTTCGCGCCAGCCTGCGTGACCTGCGATTGTCCGTTGGAGGCGGTCGAGCCTGCGATGACGATGGCCCCAACCTGTTTTCCGATGACGAAGGGCGTCGGATTGCTGTTGTCATTCGTCGTGACGATGCCGTTGAAGAAGAAGGAAGCGCGCGAGAAGCCGAGGCGTGCGGTATTGAGGAAGTTCGGCGTGATGACGTGCTGCTGCTGCACGGAGACCACCTGTTCGCGGATCGTCTCGTAGATGGAGGAGAGCGGGTTTGCCGAAGGCGTAGTGGCGTCGGAGTCGTCGACCGTGTAGACGGCAAAGAGGAGATCGCGCGGAGACTGGTTCCAGTCGAAGCGCGTTGTGCCGAAGTTTTCGCGAATGTTTTGAATGGGCGAGGAGAAGGCCTTGGCGATACCGGAGCCGATGGAGGGACCGTTGGGTGTGGGCCAGAGGGCAAGCAGGGGAGCGACGGCGGGATTCACACCGACGAAGGTCTCTCCACCAGTGCCGTTGGGAAGAAAGCCCTGGCGTGCACGCGCGTCGGGAACGAGGGTGACATCGGAGAGGCCGAGGTTCTGGCGATAGCTTTCATAGTTCGCGAAGAGAAGGAGTTTGTCGCGCAGGATGGGACCGCCGAGCGAAGCGCCGAAGTTGTTGCGCTGGAAGGTGGGCAGGCGCTTGGTGGCATTGGGCTGGTCGAAGTAGTTGCGGGCATCGAGGACGGAGTTGCGGAAGAACTCGTAGGCCGAACCGTGCAGCTTATTGGTGCCGGAGAGGGTGACGATGGAGATCTGCGCGCCTTGGCGCTTGCCGTAGTTTGCACCGTAGTCGTCGGCGACGACGTTGAACTCGCGCACGGCTTCGACGCCGAGGAGTTGGCCGCTGGTGCCGCCAGGGGTGACGTTGATGAGCGAGGCCCCGGTGTACTCGATGCCGTTGAGGAGGAAGAGATTGTCCTGCGGACGATGACCGGAGACGGAGAACATATTACCCACGGAGGAGTTCGAGGTGCCGATGGAGCCAGCGCGCTGGCCGCTGTAGTTCACCGTGGCGGGGTTGAGCGTCATGAGCTGGTCGTAGCTGCGACCGTTGAGGGGAAGCTGCTTGATCTGGCGTTCGTCGACGAGACCCGAGGTCTGCTGCGTGCTGAGGTTGACGGCGGGAGGCGTGTCCGTCACATCGACCTGCTGCGCGACTTCGCCGGCGGCAAGCGAGAGATCGACGGTGATGCTCTGGCCGATGACCAGGCCGATCCCGGATCTGTGCGCCGTCTGGAAGCCCTGCTTTTCTACCGTAATGGTGTATGTCCCGACGGGGACGGAGGGCGCGTTGAAGTGGCCGTCGGCCCGTGTGGTGAGGTCGCGCTGGTTGCCGGTTTCTGTGTTGCGCACGTTGACGTGCGCGTCGGAGACGGTGGCTCCTGAGGCGTCGGTGACGGTTCCTTCTACGGAGCCGCCAACGACCTGGGCGTGGAGGCTGAGGGTGGTGACGAGTGCTGCGAGTGCGATTCTGGCTAAGGCTTTCATGGTGTTCCTATACGCGGGATGGTGCGCGCGGGTGTGCGCTTTTGAGGGCTTCTATTTTTTGTTTGTTGAGGAGTTGCGGGTTTTACTTAGCGACAACAGGGCGTCGTCGGGTGACAACAGGCATCCGTTTGTGCGCTCCGCGCGACCCCATTCTTTCGCGATACTGCCGCGAAAGAATGGGGCACGGGGTTACGCAGGTTTTTCGTGGCGTCTTGGGAAGGAAAAGCAGATCCCTTCGCTTCGCTACGGGATGACAAAAAGGTGGTCCTCATCGGCCAGCTCCGAGGGAGTGGTATGCCCAGAAGACGAGACCGAGGGTGATCAGCGCGATGGCGATCTCGCCCAGGACGCCGACGACGATGGGACGCCAGCCCTGTCCGACGAGGTCGCGTAGCTGGGTGCGCAGGCCGACACCGGCGAAGGCGGGAAGGAAGGCCCAGCGTGAGAGGTTCGAAAGGCTGGTGAGCTGCCCTTTGGTGAAGAAGCCTGCTGTGGCGAGGACCGAGATCGCGAGGAAGCCGAGGATGAACTTGGGGAACTTCTGCCAGAGAAAGAGCGCCTTGTTTTTAACGTTCGGTGCCTTGCCCTTGGACGACCAGTAGACCGCGTAGCCAAGGACGACGAAGCCGATGAAGGCCGAGCGGGCAGTCTTGGCGAGAACGGCAAAGCGTCCGGCCTCTTCGCCGTAGAGCGCGCCGGTGACGGTGGCTTCGGCGGTATTGTCCACGGCGAGGCCGGTCCACATGCCATAGGCCTGCTGGGTCATATGGAGCGCGTGGCCGATGAGCGGAAAGGTGAAGAGGGCGATGGCGCCGAGCATCAAGATGGCGGCGATGGCGGTGGAGGTGTCTTCTTCGTCCGGCTCGATCGCGCCCTGTGCGGCCATGATGGCGGTAACGCCGCAGATGGAGCTGCCGATGGCGAGGAGCGAGGTGAGTTTAGGCGGAAGACCGAAGATTTTGCCCAGCAGCGTCATGAAGCTCAGCGAGAGCGCCAGCTCAATGAAGACCAGGAAGAGCGAGAGGCCGCCCAGATGCAGGATGTCGTTGAAGAGAAACTTAGCGCCGACGAGGACGATGCCGAGCTTGAGCCAGAGTTCGTAGGTGGCAACGCCGGGGGCGAAGATCTTTGAAACACCGATGGTATTGGAGATCAGAAGGCCCAGGATGATGGCCCAGAGAACGTACTCCATGTGCGGGAAGTAGATATTGCGGGCCTGTAGATTGCGGCCGAGCGTCTCCATCAGTTTGCCGAGAAGACCGATCCCAAAGAGCAGAGCCATGCCGGGCAGAAGGCGAAGAAAGCCGCTCCCGCCCTCAGAGACATCCTGCGTAGCGTGGCCGTGTTGATTGCGCTCTAGTGTGGCGGAAGGGGACATGGTGGAGGAGCGAGTGTGCTCCTGTTAGAACCCGATGCTCGGGATGATGTTGAGGCGAATGAGGATCGCGAGGGTAAGCGCGATGCCGATCGCCAGCATGTCGATCTGCGCGGAACCGTACTTGTGGCCGATTGTGGCGACCTTGGGCTGGCTGACAGCGTCAAAACGCGAAACGCGTGCTGCGGTGAGATCGGCTGTGGTGGTGTAGGGCATTGCTGACTCCTGAATCCGAATGGGTGAGGCCTGTAACTGTGTGGCCTGCGGTGGGGAGGGTTCCAGAAAGAGAAAACCCACGCTGCCGTTTGGCTCTGTGCGTGGGTGGGATGCTCTTATGTCTGGGGCGAGTGTGTGAGGCTCGACTTACTACAGACAACAACAACCGACGCGACAGAGTGTCCCCGTACAACAGGGGCAACAGCTACAGATCGCGATGGAGTTGGTCAACACTGTAATAAAAATACCTTTGTGGAGTAGATGCGTCAAGATTGGGGAAGATTCCGGCGTGGGCGATTTTTCTTTCACAGGGCCGTGAAAGTGCGCGAACGGCAGCGCTGGCGGTTTAACCCGCCAGTGCTGCGTCCACGAGAGCCTTGGCTTCCGTCTGGATCTGTTTCAGGTGGTCTTCGCCCTTGAAGCTCTCGGCGTAGATCTTGTAGACGTCTTCCGTGCCGGAGGGGCGGGCGGCGAACCAGCCGCTCTCCGTGGCGACCTTCAGGCCGCCGATGGCCGCGCCGTTTCCGGGGGCGTTGGTGAGGACCTGGGTGATCGGTTCTCCGGCCAAGTCCTTTACCTTGACCTGTTCCGGCGAGAGCTTGCTGAGCTTGGCTTTCTCTTCGCGTGTGGCTGCGGCGTCGATGCGCTGGTAGACGGGCTCGCCGTACTTCGCGGTGAGGTCGGCGTAGAGCTGGCCAGGGTCTTTGCCCGTGCGTGCGGTCATCTCGGCGGAGAGCAGGCCCATAATGGGACCGTCCTTGTCGGTGGACCAGGGGCCGCCGTCCTTGCGGAGGAAGCTGGCGCCTGCGGATTCTTCTCCACCGAAGCCTAAGGAACCGTCCATGAGGCCATCCACAAACCACTTGAAGCCCACGGGAACTTCCAGGAGCTTGCGACCGATGCCAGCGGCGACGCGGTCGATCATCGAGGAAGAGACGAGGGTCTTGCCGATGGCGGCGTCCTTGCCCCATCCCGAGCGGTTGGTGAAGAGGTACTGGATAGCCACGGCGAGGTAGTGGTTGGGGTTCAGCAGGCCGACGGAGCGAGCGACGATGCCGTGGCGGTCGTGGTCTGTGTCGCAGGCAAAGGCGACGTCGAACTTGTCCTTCTTCGCGATCATGCTGGCCATGGCGTAGGGCGAGGAGCAGTCCATGCGGATCTTGCCGTCCCAGTCGAGGGTCATGAAGCGGAAGGTCTGGTCGACCTCGGTGGAGAGGACGGTGAGGGGAAGCTTGTACTGCTCGGCGATGCGCGGCCAGTAGTCCACGCCCGCGCCGCCGAGGGGATCCACGGCGAAGGAGAGACCGGAGGAGCGGATGATGTCGAGGTCGAGCACGTCTTCCAGATGGCCGACATACTCGGAGAGGAAGTCGTGCTTCTGCGTGGTGGAGGCGTTGATCGCCTTCTGGAAGGTGATGCGCTTTACGCCTTCGAGGTGGGCGCGGAGGAGATCGTTCGCGCGATTTTCGACCCACTTGGTGACGTTGGTGTCCGCAGGGCCGCCGTTGGGCGGGTTGTACTTGAAGCCGCCATCGACGGGAGGATTATGCGAGGGCGTGATGACGATGCCGTCAGAGAGGCCTGTCGCCCTGCCGTGGTTGTAGGTAAGGATGGCGTGCGAGAGGGCGGGCGTGGGGGTGTAGCGACGCTCGCTGTCGATGAGGGTGGTGACGCCGTTGGCTGCGAGGACTTCGAGAGCGGAGATGAAGGCAGGCTCGGAGAGGGCGTGCGTATCCATGGCGAGGAAGAGGGGACCGTCGATCTTTTCGCCCGCGCGGTGCTCGCAGATAGCTTGAGTAATCGCAAGAATGTGCTGCTCGTTGAAGCTGCCAAGGAGGGCCGAACCGCGATGGCCCGAGGTGCCGAAGGCGACGCGCTGCGCTGGCTGTTCCACATCGGGAAGGATGGCGAAGTACTCCGAGGTGAGGCGAGGAAGGTTCGCGAGCGATGCCGGTGAGGGCAATTTCCCGGCGTTAGGGTTCAGGCTCATGTTTCGTGTCTCCGTTTGCTTGGAAAGAATACGGCAAAGGACGGGCAAGCGGGACGGGCTGACTGTGATGGAAGATCGTTTTCGCGTAGTTGGGCTAATTTTTGCAATTACACTGCTGGAAGCAAAATCCGTCCATGGCACAGGACGGCGGCGTGCATCTCTGAGTAGCGATCGTTGATCAGGTAGGCCAAACTTTTGAAAGTAGCTGTCTCCAGGTGTTTGATCCTGGTGTCTCTGATAGGGTGCGCTCTGCGCGGAGTCGCTCAGCAGGCGACGCTGATTGCGGACGCAGAGGTCACGAGCGTTCACTCCACTACAAATTATGGCGCCCTCTCCAACCTGTATGTGGGTGGCGGAGCGACGAGTCTGCTCCAGTTCGATCTTGGTGCTCTTCCGAGTGGAACGGGAGCGGCACAGATTGCGCGGGCGACCCTGCGTTTGTATGCGAATCGCGTGGACGTTGCGGGGACGATCACCGTGCAGGCGGTCAGTGGGATGTGGACAGAGAGCGACGTGACCTTCGCTTCGATTCCTTCATTGAACTCTGTGGTTGAGTCTTTTCCGGTCGCGCAGCCGGAGCAGTTTGTGACCGCGGATGTCACGGCGCTGGTGCAGCAGTGGGTGGCCGCGCCTGCGAAGAACTTTGGGCTGGCGCTCTCCGCGGGTAGCGCGAGCGCGGTCTTCGACAGCAAGGAGAACGACGACACGGCGCATCCGGCGGTGCTGGAGATCGCCCTGGTGAACAGTGGGGCGACTGGCCCCAAGGGCGATCAGGGCGCGACCGGAGCGCAGGGGCCGCAGGGCATCCAGGGGCCTCGGGGTCTGGATGGACAGCAGGGTTTGATGGGGCCGCAGGGCCTTACGGGAGCGCCGGGTGCATCTGGGCCGGTTGGAGTGCAAGGGCCTGCCGGACCCATGGGGCTGCAAGGGGGTAAAGGAGATGCGGGGGCAAAGTTTCGTGGGGCGTATGACTCGGCCCAGAACTATGCCGTGAACGATGTGGTCACTTGGCTCAACTCCGCATGGATCTCGACGGTGGATTCGAACCATGGCAATACGCCTAGTTTTTCACCGTCGCAGTGGGCCGTGCTGGTTCCAGCGGCGGTCGGGGAACAGGGAGTTCCGGGCGCGACCGGACCTCAGGGCCTGCAAGGCCCGCAAGGATTTCGGGGAGAGACGGGTGCCACGGGCCTCCAGGGGCCGCAGGGTCTGACGGGTGCCACGGGGAGGCCGGGCTTTGTGTACCAAGGGACGTATCAGTCCACGACGAACTACACGGCGGGCGATGTGGTGCTTTGGGAGGGGGAGAGCTGGGCTTCGTTGACTGAGGCCAATCATGGCAACACGCCGAATTTATCCCCAGAGTTCTGGGGGATGCTGACGTCGACTGGACCGCAGGGTGTGCCGGGAGTGGCTGGAGCGACGGGTCCGCAGGGTCCTCAGGGCATTCAGGGGCAATTCGGTGCGCAGGGAGAGCGTGGTCTGCCCGGCCAAACGGGACCTCCGGGGGCGCAAGGGCCGCAGGGGATTCCGGGAGCAGAGGGAGCCCTGGGGGCGACGGGAGCAAAAGGAGACAGGGGCGAGCCGGGGCCGGTCGGGTTGACCTGGCGCGGAGCGTACGTGTCCGGCACGAATTATGCCTTGAACGATGCTGTGGCCTGGCAGGGGCAGAGCTGGTTGTCCATTGCGGCCAGTAACGCTGGCAATCCGCCGGATGCGAGTCCGCTGTGGTGGACGCTGCTGGCCGCGCAGGGAGCGCAGGGGCAGGTGGGCGAGATTGGCGCTGTCGGGCCGCAGGGGCCGCGCGGTCTGCAGGGCGAGGCCGGGTTGACCGGGTTGACTGGGCCGCAAGGGCTCACAGGCTCGCAGGGCGAGGCGGGGGCGAGGTTTATCGGGACATATGACGCGACGGTGAACTATGCGCTGCACGATGTGGTGACCTTTGGCGGCTCGAGTTGGATATCGCTGTTCGCCAGCAACCAAGGGAATACGCCGGGAGCGTCTGGTGCCACACAGTGGTCGTTGATGGCGGCGAAGGGAGATGCGGGAGTGGCTGGTCCGCAGGGACTTCAGGGAGTTGCTGGGGCGATCGGGGCTGTGGGAGCGACTGGGCCGCAGGGCGTTCGAGGAGATCCGGGACCACAAGGCATTGCCGGTCCTACCGGGGCAACGGGCGCGACCGGCCAGCAGGGGCCACAGGGCGCAAAAGGGGATGCTGGCGCAACCGGAGCGGTGGGCGCGCGCGGGCTTCAGTGGATGGGAACGTATGTCTCCGGGACGAACTATGCCCTGGGGGATGCAGTTGCTTTGGATGGTTCGAGCTATGTCTCGCTGGTGGATGGCAACGTCGGCAATACGCCTGGTTTTTCCGGCGTGACGCAGTGGGCTTTGCTTTCTGCGAAAGGGGATGTCGGGGCTGCGGGAACTGCGGGCGTCAACGGGTTGAATGGAAGCAACGGAACGGCAGCAACGGTGCAGGTGGGGAGTGTGAACACGGGGGCTGCGGGAACGCCAGTCTCTGTGCAGAATATGGGGACGGCGAGTGCCGCTGTGTTGAACTTTGCTATTCCGCAGGGAGCACGCGGAGCTACCGGTGATGCAGGTCTGAATTACAAGGGAGCGTGGAATGCTGCTACGGGATATGCGCTGCATGATGCGGTGAGCTTTGGCGGTTCGAGCTATCTTGCAGTCGCTGCGAATAGTGAAACGAATCCAGCCGACGATGTAGCTGCGGGCGGGTCGAACTGGGCGGTATTGGCTCAACAGGGAACTCCAGGAGAAGCGGGGGCTGCGACAGTGCAGATTGGAAGCGTGACGAGCGGTGCTGCCGCAAGCGTTACGAACTCGGGAACACAGAATGCCGCTGTGTTGAACTTCACTCTCCCCGCTGGCCCTGCTGGATCTGCGGGCGCAACGGGCGCGGTGGGCATGACCTATCGCGGAGCGTGGAGCGGTGCAAACCAGTATTCGGCGAGCGATGCTGTGACCCTCAATGGGACGTCGTATCTTGCACTGACGTCGAACACGAACGTGAATCCGGCGAGCGATGTGTCTGCTTCCGCGGGGCACTGGGCGGTGCTTGCGGCTGAGGGAACTTCAGGTGCCACAGGAGATGTGGGACCAGCGGGGCCGAGCGGAAGTGCGGCGACTGTATCGATCGGAAGCGTGACGACCGGAACAGCGGCGGTGACGAACTCAGGAACGTCTTCGGCGGCAGTGTTGAACTTCGTTCTTCCAGCAGGCGGCGGCGCGAGCGCAGGAGGTGCGGCGTACTCCTCGATCCATACGGTTACGGGCGGTGTGGGAGCCAATGTCTTCTACTCACCTATGGCAGATCTGAAGGCGAGTACCGAGACCTCGACCGTGCTGGGGTATCTCGGGCAGGCATGCACGGTGAACGCGGTGGATATCTACAACTCCGCAACAACGAGTGCCAGCGTAGACATCCGTACAGGCACTGCGCCGGGAGCCATGGCGCTCGCTTCAGGGGTGACGACCTGTACTGCGCTGGCCGGAAAGACGACGGCTTGTCCGGGACCGGGTGCGCTGCCTGCGGGGAGCTTTATCGACCTCAAGATTGTTCCGGGAACGAGTACCTCTACATTTGTGTGGAGCTCCTTTGTCTGCCAGTAGTTGGCAGAACGGCTATGCTGTTGGGAAAGTACAGGAGCAATGGAATGAAGGTATTGCGCACGGTGGCCTTGGGTGTTTTGTGTGGTGTGAGTGTTTGTGGAGTGGCGCAGACGGCCGAGGCGCCGGGGTCGGTGGCCGCGCAGGCCTTGATGCTGGATGGCGTGATTGCGGAGTGGCATGCTACTGCGGATGGTCGCGACTTCAAACTGGTGAAGCAGGCGGTGGACAAGCATCTGACGGCGGACGGCGTGCTGGATGTTACGGGTGCGGATGCCGTAGCGATGGGCGTTCCGGTGGTGACGCTTTATCGCGTGACGCTGGAGGCGAAGTACTGGAAGGCCGCGACGGCGATTCATGAGGGGCTTGCCGGGGCGAAGCCGGCGTCTCCGGAAGAGATGTATTTTGCGGCGACTTTTCTGGCGGCGTACACGGCCACGGCGCATGAGAATTATGCCGAGGTAAAGCAGGCTTTTGCGTCGGCTGACACCTCTGCGTGGCGGCTGGCTGCGCTGGTGGATGGGATCGACTTTCTACCTGCGAATGCGGCAGAGCGCGCGGATTTAATCTCCGCATTGCAGCGTGCTGCGGAGAAGACTTCTGCGTCCGGCGTCGTCGGCGAACGTCTGCGGAGCTATGCGCTGTTGAAGGCGGTAAGGATGGGGCTGCTGCCGCAGAAGATCGAGGCGGCTACATTGAAGTCGGCCACGAAGCTGCGCGGCGATGCGGGTGTGGATGCGAAGGGGCAGGACCTGCGCGAGGCGGGAGCGGCGATGCTGCTTTCGAGCGAGCTTGACCAGAGTGCGACCGCGCTCACGGAGCAGGGCAAGACGGTTGGGATCGATGCGTGGTTCAACTCGCAGATGCGCAAGGGACCGAATGGAGCGGACGGGTCGTTTCACTATAAGTGGGATGATGACGCGAACAGCGGCTTCTCGTTCTTTGGCCGCGCGTTTGAGCGTTATGGCGCGCAGCTGACGACCGTGGGTAAACCGACGGCCGAGAGTCTGAAGGGCGTGAAGGTCTACATCATCGCGTCCCCGGATATTCCTTCCAAGAATCCGAAGCCGAACTATGCGGATAGCGCCGATGCCGAGGCGGTTGCCGGATGGGTGAATGCGGGTGGCGTGTTGCTGGTGATGCAGAACGATGGCACCAATGCGGAGTTCGAGCACTTCAACGGGATTACGGAGCGCTTCGGGATTCATCTGAACGCTGTGCTTCGGAATACGGTCGAGGGCAGCAAGTACGAGCAGGGCAAGGTTGTGATTCCTGCGGGAACGACGGGTGTCTTTCGCGATGCGCACAACGCGTATATGAAGGAGATCTGCACAATCTCCACGCAGGCCCCGGCGGTGCCTGTGCTGCGCGACATGCTGCATAACTCTGGCGAGGTTTATATGGCGGTCGCCAAGTACGGCAAGGGAACGGTGTATGCCGTGGTCGATCCGTGGCTCTATAACGAGTACACGGATGGACGGAAGTTGCCTGCGGAGTGGGACCAGTTTGCTGCGGCCAAGGATCTTGCGCGGTGGGCTTTGGAGCAGAGTAAGTAGGCTTGGCACGGGTAAACAACAGATCCCTTCGCTTCGCTACGGGATGACAAAAAAGGCGATTTTGTCATCCCGCAGCGTTAGCGAAGGGATCTGCTTTCTTTCCTGACGAATCTGGTTTGTGCGCTCTGCGCGACCCCACCCTTTCGCGATAAAGCCGCGAAAGAATGGGGCACAGATCGTTAGTCTTCGAGGGCGGTGGCGAGGGAGGATTTCAGGGCGTCTACGTCTTTGCGGAGACGTTCGGGTTGGGGAAGGCCGGGGTTTTCCAGATCGAGTTCGATGCGGCGTGCGATCGCGGTGGCTTCCAGATAACCGAACATGCCGAGCGAGCCAGCGAGTTTGTGCGAGATCGAGGTCACCTCGGAGCGCAGGTCAGGATCGAGAGTGCGGGTCTCGGTGAGTTCTTCGGCCGCGCGATCGAGAAGGTCGAGGCGTTCGCGGAAGGAGGAGCGGTTTTCCTTCCAGATCGCGGCGATTTTTTGCGCGGCGAGCTTTTCTTTTTCGGTTTGGATTAGATTGCGGGTCATAGCGTCTGCCTTGGAGTTCAGTCGATCTTCCAGCCGAGGGTATCTGCGATCTGCTGGGCCAGGGTGAGAGGGTCAAAGGGTTTGAAGAGGACCGCAGCGACGCCAAGGTCTGCAAAGCGGCGCTGGTCCACTCCCTGTACCTTCGCGGTGAGCAGAATGACGGGGATGGAGGCCGTGGCGGGGTCCTTCGCGAGTTCGCGGAAAGTGGTGGGGCCGTCCATGCCGGGCATCATGACATCCATGAGAATCGCGTCGGGCTGTTCGGCGAGGGCTTTCCGGATACCCTCGGCGCCGGAGCTTGCGGTGGTGATCTTCCAATCCGCGGTTGTTTCGAGGCTGAGAGACGCCACCTCGCGGATGTCGTCTTCGTCGTCAATGATGAGTACGTGAGGCATCGGGGTCTTTCTAAGGCTTGAGATGCCTAAAGGGATTCAGGAGTCAGCGGGGGTTGTTGGGAAAGTGTCTGACGGCCCACCATGGCGAGCACAAGGGACTGGACCTCGTGGGGATGGACCCCGGCCTTGGTGAGGAAGTGGGTGGGGGCGAGGTGTGTGCCGGATTTTTCCTGGTCCGTAAAGTCGCGGCCGGAGTAGACGACGATGGGAAGGAAGCGCAGGTCGTCGTTTTCGCGGAGGGTGCGAATGAGGGAGAACCCATCGCCATCGGGAAGGGAGAGATCGAGCAAAAGCACGTGCGGGCGGCTCAGGGCACAGTATTCCACCGCTTCCTGAAGGGTGGAGACGTGGTGAACGTTGACGCCGGTGTTCTGAAATCCGATGCGGACGACTTCGGCGAAGTCCAGATCGTCCTCCACGAGGAGGATGCAGGGCACAGCGCTGGTGTTCTCTAAGACGCGGGAGAGTTCGCTGAGGAGAAACTCTTCATGAAAGGGCTTCTGGATCCAGCCCTGCGTAGGCGGGTCCATGGGGGAACGGGTCTCCGGGGGGGTCACGGTGAGGATGACGACGGGGATATGGGAGGTGGCGGGCGTGTTGCGCAGTTTCTGCAGGGTCTCCCAACCGGAGAGACCGGGCATGTGCAGATCGAGGAGGATCGCGCTGACGGGATGCTGCGCGGCGAAGGCGACCGCCTGTTCGCCACGCGCGGCTTCCACCACGATGTAGTCGTGCAGTTCGAGTTGCAGGCGAACAATTGCGCGAACGCTGGCGTCGTCATCGCAGACGAGCACCATGGCGCGACCGTCGGAGGTGGGCGGCATGGCGAGAGGTGTCGACTCGAAGACCGGCGGAGCGCTCTTGGATCTGGGAAGCTCAACGAAGAAGGTGACTCCCGGGCCTTCGTTCTGCTCTGCCCAGATGCGACCGCCGTGCTGCTGGACGATGCCGCGCGAGATCGTCAGGCCGAGACCGGTACCGCCTTTTTGCCTGGAGTCGGAGGGTTCCACCTGCTGAAAGCGGTCGAAGATAAGGTCGAGTTTGCCCTCGGGGATGCCGCGTCCGGCGTCGATCACACGCAGCAGAATGGTGGTCGCATGAATCTCGGTTTTGATGCGGATGGAGGAACCGGGATCGGAGAACTTGATGGCATTGGAGAGAAGGTTGGTGACCACCTGACCGATGCGGTCCGGATCGGCCTGGATGCCGCTGGAGAGATCTGCAGGGGCACTCAACTCGATGTGGACATGGGCCTCGGTGGCAAGAGGCATCAGATCATCCACCGAACGTTCCAGGATGGTCGAAAGAGAGCAGGCCGAGGTACGCAGCGGAGACCGTCCGGACTGAATGCGTTCCAGGTCGAGGATGTCGTTAATGAGACGAATAAGGCGGTCGGTGTTGGTAAGCGCAATGCGCAGTAGATTCTGGGCTTTTGGGTCATTGTTCCCAAGAAGACCGGCGGAGAGCAGGCCGAGCGCGCCGCGGATACTGGTCAGTGGCGTGCGCAGTTCGTGGGAGACAGTCGAGATGAACTCGTTCTTGACGTCGTCAAGATGCGTTCGGGAGGACATCTGTTCGATGTGCTCGTGTTTGGCGAGGTCGAAGGCTTCGAGCGTGGCACGGTGTCTCTTCTTTTCCCGCGACAACAGGAAGAGCAGGACCGCCGCTAAGGCAGCCAGGGTGACGATCGCGAAGAGGAGGCCAGCCCGCATAGATAGGAGCATGGTACCCCAGGTAGTTTGAAAGGGGAGGCACCGATATACACTTGCCACGTTCCCGAAATTATTTATGGAGGCGGCAACTTGGCCCGTTTTACCGGATTGATCGGACTTGCTGTCCTGTTGGCGGTTGCTTACCTGCTGTCGACCAACCGGCGCGCGATCAAGTGGCGGACCGTCCTCTGGGGACTGGGATTACAGGTTTTCTTTGCGATTCTGGTGATCAAGTTCCCTTTTGGGCAGTTAGTGCTGCAAAAGGGATCGGCGATCATCACGTCGCTGTTGGGGCATTCGGTAGACGGATCGAGGGTCGTCTTCGGCTACATGGGCGCACCGGGGCCGATGAGCGTGTTTGCGTTTGAGGTTCTGCCTACAATTATTTTTGTATCTGCTTTTTTTGCAGTGCTTTACCACATCGGCTTGATGCAGATCATCATTCGCTGGGTGGCGTGGCTGATGCAGTGGACGATGGGGACGTCGGGCGCTGAGTCCACGAATGTAGCCGCTTCGATCTTTATGGGACAGACGGAAGCGCCGCTGACGATCCGGCCTTTTCTGGATGGAGCGACGCGCTCTGAGCTGATGACGATCATGACCAGCGGTATGGCGCATGTCTCAGGCGGCATTATGGCGGCGTATATCTTCTACGGCATTCGCGCGCAGGACCTGTTGAGCGCCGTGATCATGACGGCCCCTGGAACGATCCTTCTGAGCAAGATGCTGGTGCCGGAGACGGAGGTTCCTGCCACGGCGGGAACGGTGACGATTCCGAAGAACGAAGAGCATAAGGAAGACAACTTTATCGGCGCCATTGCGCGAGGCACGATCGATGGTGGTCAGCTGGCGTTCAACGTGGCGATCATGCTGTTGAGCTTTCTGGCGCTGGTGGGTTTGCTCAACGGCATCATGCTGGGGATCAGCAACTTCAGCTGGGCGCATGGGGTGCGGTTTCCCCATTCGATCAATGCAGTGCTCGGATTTTTCTGCGCACCGGTGGCGTGGATGATCGGGATTCCGTGGAAAGATGCGCCGATGGTCGGCAACCTGATCGGCACACGCGCGGTCTTGAATGAGTTCATCGCGTATCAGCAGCTTGGAGCGATGGCGAAGGCGGGCGCGGTGAGCACGCGGACGTTAGCGATTGCCACGTTTGCGTTATGTGGGTTTGCAAACATTGGTTCGGTGGGCATGCAGATCGGCGGCATTGGAGCGCTGATTCCGCGACGCCGCAATGAACTGGCGAAACTGGGATTGCGCGCTCTGCTGGCGGGAACGATGGCGAACCTGATGTCGGCGAGCATTGTGAGTCTTCTGCTGAAATAGCGAATCAGCTAGTCAGCGGGTCAGCGATCAATATTGGATGGTGAGTGATGAGTTTGTATGAACGTGCGGTCGAAGCCGCGGAGTTTTTGAAGTCGAAGACGGCGGTGCGACCGCGTGTGGGCATCATCCTTGGGTCGGGGCTGGGGGAGTTTGCGGAGCAGGTGACGGACGTGGTTGCCATTCCGTATGCGGAGATCCCGAACTTTCCGCAGTCAACCGTGCAGGGGCATAGCGGGCGGATGGTGATTGGTTCGCTATGCGGTGTCGACGTGGCCGTGATGCAGGGGCGCGTGCATGCGTATGAGGGTTATCGCATGGAGGAGGTCACATTTCCTACGCGCGTGCTGAAGCTATTCGGTGTGGAGCAGCTGGTGGTGACGAACGCCGCGGGCGGCATCGACCCTCGCTACGGGCAGGGCACGATTGTGGGGATCTGCGACCACATTAATCTGACCGGCACGAATGCCTGCGTGGGACCGAATGAAGCCCGCTTTGGGCCGCGGTTCCATGACATGAGCGAGGCCTACTCTGAGCGGTTGCTGGAGATCGCGCAGGAGGAAGCGCAGAAGCAGGCATGGATGTTGAAGACGGGCGTGTATCTGGCTGTGCTGGGGCCGAGTTATGAGACGCCTGCGGAGATACGTGCCTTTCGTACGCTGGGCGCGGACCTTGTGGGTATGTCCACGGTGCACGAGGTGATCGTGGCGCGGCACATGGGCATGGAAGTGCTGGGGCTGTCGCTGGTGACGAACATGGCGGCGGGCGTGCTGGATCAGGTGATCGATCACGAAGAGGTAATGGAGATAGGACGCAAGGTGGCGGCCCAGTTCTCCTCTCTGCTGAGCGTAGTGGTGCCGCGCATGGCGGCGCTTGAGGCTGCGAAGTAATGGAGCAGTTGACGCTGGGTGGAATCGTTCGGCCGGTCATTGTGGGGATCGCGGGGTGTTCGGGTTCGGGAAAGACGACGCTGGCGCGTGAGCTTGCGCTGGAGCTTGAGGCGACGCTGTTTCCCTTCGATTACTACTATCGCGACCTTGCGCATCTTCCCTTGGAAGAGAGGGCGCACAGCAATTTCGACCATCCGGATTCTCTAGAGAGCGAGTTGTTGCTGGAGCATCTGGAGATGCTGGCGATGTCCAAGCCCATTTCGCGACCGATCTATGACTTTGCCACGCATACGCGGGTGCCTGGCAAGACGGAGAGGGTGGAGCCTGCTCAGGTGATCCTGGTGGAGGGGATCCTGGCGCTGCATTATGTGGAGCTGCGCGGGCTCTTTGATTTTTCTATTTATGTGGACGCGCCGCACGAGGTCTGCCTGATGCGGCGCATCCATCGCGATGTACGAGAGCGCGGACGGACAGAGGCTTCCGTGAAGGAGCAGTTCGAGGCGACGGCGCTTCCGATGGCGGAGAGGTACGTTTTACCGTCGCGCGAGTTCGCTACGCTGACGGTACAAGGAACCGATTCGCTGGACTGGTCCGTGGAGCAGGTGCTGAGCCGTCTGCATGCACGCGGCCTGCGCTAGGCTTTTCTTCGCTCGGCCTTTCCTTGTACGTTTGACGATACGCGTCGCGGTGCATGGCTTCGACGATCTCGTGGCAGCGGTGGGCTGCGACCTTGCGGTCGTGCGCGAGGACAGGCTGCTGGCTGTAGCGCAGGGTGCAGGAGACGTCGCGAAGCTGCAGCATGCCCATCAGGTGCGGGACGATATTCATGTCGCCCCAATAGCAGATTTTATTCTGGACTATCCAGTTGCTTCCTGGAGACGACGGCAGGCCGTAGGAGAGATGGGCTGGCCAGATGGGAACCGCGGCTTGGATGAGCGGTTGAAAGAGGGGCGAGCGGAAGGGCAGAACTTCTCTGCTGTCGCCGCTTGTGCCTTCGGGGAAGAAGAGAAGAAAGACCCCGGAGCGGACGGCTTCCGCCATCTGTTCGGCGGCGATGGCGGTAGAGGTTGAGCGCTCTCGTTCGACGTAGATGGTGCCGGCCCCGGCGGTGATCGTGCCGATGAGGGGCCAGCGACGGACCTCCGACTTCGCGACCATGACCGTGGGGCGCTGTGCGCCGAGGACGAGGATGTCCAGGTAGCTGAGGTGGTTGCAGACCATCGCTCCGCTCGCGGGCGCGGGGTGAGGGACGTCGACCTTCACCCCGACGTAACGCAGGAAGCGGATGCTCCACTTCTGCATCCAGGCCGCGCGCTGGGCGATCGAACGCGGCCTGCGGATCAGAAGATCGAAAATGACTACGCACAGGAAGAGCACAAAGCCGATGGTGCGGAAGAAACCTCGCATGACGCCCTAGAGAAAGCGACGCGCAATGCGCGGGTTGAGTGTTTCGAGATCGATCATGGTGAGCAGGTCGATGGTGCCGAAGGCCCGATCGATGGCCGGTGCGCCGCAGATCTTCGCGCCGATGGCAAGATAGGCGCGAAGAAGTTTTGGCGGAGGGACGGCGACGGCCTCACCCTCCGGGGCGGGCAGGGCATAAGCGGGCGTTGGTGAGGTGATGAGGCTGTCTTCGACCATGTAGTTCCGCAGGCCGAGGAAGACGCCAGCGCCTTCGTTGGCGTCCTGCGTGGTGACGGAGCAGCAGCCGACGAGGTAACGTCCGCCGCGTGCGAGGGCGTAGCGCATGATGCCGCGCCAGAGCAGGTTAAGTACTTCTGCCGAGCGATGCTCTTTAAGGATGCAAGCGCGTCCGAGTTCGATCACGGAGTCGCGAAGGTGTTCGTACGGCGCGAAGCAGAACTCTTGCTCGGAGTAGTAGCCGAGGTGGCGGGCGGCGTTCGGGCCGGTTTGCAGGCGATAGGTGCCTACGACGATCCCTGTGGCCTTTTCTTCTACGATGAGCTGGTCGCAGACCGGATCGTACGCGTCGGTATCGAGGCCAGTAGTAAACGCTGACTCCAAACCTTCGTGCATCTCCAGATTAAAAACGAGGAAGCGAAGCCTGTAAGCAGCCAGACGATCTTCCTCCGACTGAGCCAGGCGAGCCTGGTAAGGGCCGAATTCAGCCAGAATCTTCTGCGGCTCTGGGTAGAATTGAGGGTTTTCCCCGGTGGAGGGGGGGAAATAAAGCGGCAGAGCGACGGTGGAGCGTGGTTCCGTCAGCAGAGAAGCCATGTGCCTCCAGGTAGTGAGAAAAGAGCTACCTTGCCGCAAATATAACAAGGAAATTTAATTTGTAAAGTAATAACGTTAAATAGTTATGAATGTGAATTTCTTTTCACAATTGACCGTTTCGGAACCAGATCGTGACCAGCTTCTGACGTAGCCTTCTGGGATTTCGCGTAAGGTAGACGACGATGCAAGTGAAGCTGGAGCAGGACAGATCGTGGGTCTGGCGGAAGATTTTTCTTCCCGTACTGGGACTTCTGCGGATGGGCGTAACCCCGGAGCGGCTGGCGTGGAGTATTTCGCTGGGGATCGCGATCGGCATCAATCCGCTGATTGGAAGTACTACGGTGCTTTCCCTGCTGATGGCCTTCGTCTTGCGGCTTAGCGTTCCGGCATCGCAAGTGGGGACGCACTCGGCCTATCCGGTGCAGTTACTGCTGTTTCTGCCCCTCGTCCATGTTGGGGCGGTGCTGTTTGGGACAAAGCCCATCCCGCTCTCGCGTGCGGAGATTGTGCCGCTAGCGCGGCATCCATGGGAACTGACGAAGATGCTCTGGATGTGGGAGTGGCATGCCCTGGTGGTCTGGGCCGTGGTGGCTGTGATCTTTACACCAGCGTTGGCGCTTCTGCTGGGGCGCGTCCTGCGTCAGGCGATGCCCGCGGCGCACCCCAGCGAGGCTTAGTTTTTAGTCGCCCTTGTAAGGCGGCTCCGGCGTTGCGCTCTGCTCCCAGGCAAAGACGATGAGGTCGCGGAGTTCGGTGGCCCCGGCGGCGACACGCTCCACGGCGAAGGCCTTGCCTGAGGGAGTGCCTGCGCCGTCGAAGGCGTGTTCTTTATCGAGCTGATAGACCTTCTCAACAAACGTGTGCGTGTAGGTGATGTACGCCTCAAAGTCGGCGAAGATCTCCTTTTGCGGTGTGGGAGTTGCAGGAACGAGCGCGGCGACTTCTTTCTCTGTGATGTTGTGCGCGACGAACTCGCCTTCGAACTTGGCGTGGATCTTGTGGTCGTTGGAGTAGCCGTTGGGGTTGTCGCCCTCCCAGCCGTTGTAGCGGTAGGTGGTGTGCAGAGGTTGCGAACCGTCGGCGACGTAGTGCCCGAGCCAGCCGGCGTAGAAGATCACGAGGGCTTCGGCGGCGCGTGTGTTCTTGTGGTCCTTTTGGAGGGCGCGATAGTTGCGCATGGATGCCTTCAGACGCTGCCAGATCTCGGTGGTCGCGTAGGGAAGCAGACCGATGCCTTCGGCGCGGATCTTCGGGTTCTTCTGGATAACGGACTGTGCATCGACCTGACGCAGGAAGTCATAGCGCTGACGGATGAGCGGTTTGCCGTAGAGCCAGGCGTATTCGAGATCAATGAAGTGTTCGGGCGACTGTGCGACGACGAGTTCCGGTTCGCCCTTGAAGTATCTCCAGCGATCGGGCTCGGGGCCCATGTACTGGATCTGCTCGATAGCCTGTTTGGTGTGGAGGAATTTGGGCATGTCGGCGGGAAGTTTTTCCGCGGCGATTTTGTTGATCATCTCGTGGCCGGTGTGTCCCCAGGCGAACGCAGTGAGAGGTGTGAGGAGGAGAGCGGCGGCGAGGAGTTTGCGCATGGGGCAAGTATAAGGGGTGATGGTTACGGTCATGTCACACATGAGTTTCGTGAAAGCCGATACTCTGGGTGCCCTGTACATCGCGTTTTTGCGCTGTGCGGGTGGGATGTTTGTGTGGCTTTACGTCGTCGCGCGAACACCCACACATGAACGATAAAGCTGTTCATGTATGGGGCACCCATTCTGGGCTTCCTGACGAATCCGGTTTGTGCGCTCTGCGCGACCCCACCCTTTCGCAAGAAGCCGCGAAAGAATGGGGCACGGAGTTGTGATTAGACGAGGACGGGGATGTTGGCTACGCCGGCGATGCCGAAGACTTTGCGGTAGTGGGCGATGAGGGGCTTCGGGCCGGAGGCTTTCAGGTAGTTGTCCGAGAGTTTGACGGCGGGGTGGCCTTCGGCGCTCGTGAGTTTGCAGACGAGCGAGATGGGTTCGAGGCCGTCTTCGTTGCGCGGGTGGCAGTCGCGGAAGTCGTTTGTAAGCAGTGTCCCCCAGCCAGCGGAGAAGCGGATGCGGCGTTCCGGACGCCACTTGCGTTCGTCGGTGAAGTCAGCGGCGTTGCGGAAGTCGCGAGCGGAGATGCCGGGGAGGATATGTCCGCTGAAGTAGGCGTGGAGCGAAAGGATCTCCTGCACGTCGAGACCGTCGGAGGCGATGAGGAGTTTGCTCTTCGGATCTCTGCCGCGCGACTCCAGCCACAGGATGTATTCGTCCCCGGCGAGGAAGGGATCTTTGGAGTCCACGCGCTGGCCGGTCCAGTCGGCGACCCAGGCTGGTGCGCCTTGCAGGAACTGCGTGGTGCCGTAGGTGTCTGGCAGCATGACCTGCAGAGCGCCGCCGTAGGTCTGCGCCCAGAGGTCGAGCATCTTGTACTGCGAGGCCTTGAGCTCTTCGTCGGAGTTCGACATCGCCGCCATGGCCATGGGGATCTCGTGCGCGTTGGTGCCGATGGCTTCGAGATCGTGTTTGTAGGCGAGGAAGGTGTTCGAGGTGCCGGAGAAGTTTTTGCCCAGCTCGGCGTGCATGGCTTCGACGGCAAACTCCTGCCAGAGGAAGCTGTGACGGCGGCGCGTGCCGAAGTCGGCGACGGCGAGCGAAGGGACGTCGCGCAGCTTTTCGATCTTGCCCCAGAGCCGCGTCTTCGCGTGCGCGTAGAGGATGTCGAGTTCGAACTCGTCCATCGTCTTGAGCGCGGCGCGGGTCTTGAGTTCGTTGAGGATGGAGAGCGCGTAGATCTCCCACATGGTGACGGCTACCCAGGGACCTTCGAAGCTGAGGCGGAACTGGCCGTCCTCTTCGGAGAGCTGGTACTCGGAGAGGGCGAAGTCGTTTTCGAGCCACTCAAGAAAAGCGGATTCGAAGATGCCACGTGTGCCATAGAAGGTATTACCTGCGAGCCAGATGAGTTCGGATTTGCGGAACTTCAGTTTGCGCACGTGCTCGAACTGGGCGATGACCTCTTCGCGGTGGACCATCTCGCAGAGGCGGAACTTCAGGTTGCGATTGTGCAGGCCGAAGGAGACGCGCGTGGTGCGGAAGTGCTTCCAGATGAACTGCAGCATGAGGAGCTTGTAGAAGTCGGTGTCCAGGAGCGAGCGCACGATGGGATCGAGCTCCCAGTTGTGGTTGTGTGCGCGGTCTGCGAAGTTGACGATCATAGGAAGTTCAAGGGTAGCGAAGGTGGAGAGATGCTCCAAATGCTGCCTAAATCTTTTTGACAAGAAAGCTTGACATGACAAGTTTCCTTGTCGTAAGGTTTCCTTGTCACTGAGGTGCGAGGAGGAGAGAATATGGAACTCTGCATACAGAAGAGCCAGGCCGAGAAGCAGTATCTGAAGGACACGGTCATCGTGATGATCAGCTACCTGCTGGTCGTCTTTGGTACGACGCACTACGCACGGGCTTATCGTCCGCAGGGGTTACGACTGTATCTGTTGGCCTGCCTACCCATGTTTCCGGTGCTTGCGCTGCTGGCGACGCTGGCGCGTTATCTTCGGAATGAAAAGGACGAGTTCGAGCGCAATCTTAGAGTGCGCGCGATGCTCTGGGGAATGGCCGCGACGCTGGCTGTTTCGAGCTTTGAGAGTTTTCTGCGGAGCTTCGGATGGGGGCGTACGCTGCCTCCGTTTACGGAGTTCATCGTGTTTTTTCTCACGATGGGGTTCGCGAAGATGCTCTATGGCGTTGCGAACCGGGTTGTTGACCATGACTAACCGTATGCGCGAGTTGCGAGCGGAGCTAGGCTGGTCGCAGGCGGTTCTTGCGGAGCGCCTGGAGGTCTCGCGCCAGAGTGTGAATGCGATTGAGACAGGGAAGTACGATCCTTCGCTGCCGCTGGCCTTTCGGATCGCGAAGATCTTCGGAAAGAGGATCGAGGAGATCTTTTCGGAGTGATTGAGGCCCGGTCTGGAAATAGGTCTCGATGAACACTGGATGAATTTTGATGCAGTGCGAAAGAGCTCCGAAAGTAGACGACTGATTCTAAAAGGCCGCGGGGAATCGAGAACCGGCGGTGGATTTCTTCCTTGAGAAAGGCGAAGAAACCCGCGTCCTTACAGGCGAGAACGTTATAAACTAGCGGACGACATGCCTACGAAAAATGAACTTCTCAAAGACCCTATCCAGCACATCGACATCAAGCAGCACAACGTTGTCGCGCTGGTCGATGCCATGCAGCACATGGCCTACTCTTCGCGCGATCTAGCACGCGCGGCCACGATCTACGACATGATGCTGCGCGACACGGAGTGCGGCGTGATTCTGTGCCTGGCGGGATCGCTGATCTCTGCAGGTCTGCAGAAGGTCATCGTTGACCTCGTTCGGAACAACATGGTGGATGCCATTGTTTCGACCGGCGCGAACATCGTCGATCAGGATTTCTTCGAAGCGCTCGGCTTCAAGCACTACATCGCGGGTGACGAGTACAAGTACGGCGGCGGCGATGCCGACCTTCGCGAGTTGATGATCGATCGTATCTACGACACGTTCATCGATGAGGAAGAGCTTCGTATCTGCGACGAGACTACGGAGAAGATCACGAACTCGCTCGAGACTCGTCCTTACTCTTCGCGTGAGTTCATCCTGGAGATGGGACGTTACCTCTCGGAGAACGGCCGCACACCGAAGGATGGACAGGCTGACTCGATCGTGCTCGCCTGCTATGAGAAGAACGTGCCGATCTTCTGCCCGGCGTTCTCGGACTGCTCGGCTGGCTTTGGCCTGGTGGCGCATCAGCATGCGCGCCGCGGCAAGGCTGTGGTTTCGATCGACTCTGCGAAGGACTTCTATGAATTGACGCAGTTGAAGATTGCGAATCCGACGACGGGTCTTTTGATGATCGGCGGTGGCGTACCCAAGAACTTCGCGCAGGACATCGTGGTGGCTGCGGACATTCTTGGCGTCGAGGCTTCGATGCACAAGTATGCGATCCAGATCACGGTGGCTGATGCGCGCGACGGTGCTCTTTCTGGATCGACACTGAAGGAAGCTTCGAGCTGGGGCAAGGTCGATCTGACGTATGAGCAGATGGTCTTCGCTGAGGCGACGATTGCATTCCCGCTGATCGCGGGCTATGCATATCACAAGGATGCTTACAAGGAGCGCACGGGTAAGCAGTTTGCCCAGGTGCTGGAGCAGCCGGTTACTGTTTAGGTTTTGGACGTTGGTTTGGAAGAGGCCGCCTGCGATTGCAGGCGGCCTCTTTATTGAAGTAAGGCACTATCGTTTTGTCATCCCGTAGCGTAGCGCAGGATCGCTCTTCGAGCGAAAGATGCGCTTTGCGCATAACCCATGTCCCAAAAGCGGGACATGGGGCACCCGGTTTTGGTTTTCCTGAGGAATCTGGTTTGTGCGCTCTGCGCGACCCCATTCTTTGCGCAACAGAGCTGCGCAAAGAATGGGGCACGAGAGCGTTAGAGGGATTGTTTCGTGAAGATTTTTCGGATGAGGGGTTGGAGTGTTGGTTTCTCCGAAGAGATTTTCATGGTGTTGTGCAACATCGATTCGGCCGTGGCGAGTTGTTCTTCGCTGTCGCCGAAGAGGGTGACGAGTGGATCGCCTGTTTCGAGCGAGTCGCCCAGCTTGGCGTGCATCTCAATGCCTGCGTGGGCAGAGACTGGGTCATCAGGGACTTCGCGGCCTGCGCCGAGTCGTTGAATGGCCCAGCCGACTTCGGTGCAGTCCATGCTGCTGAGATAGCCGGATCGTGATGCTGTGAGAGTG
This sequence comes from Terriglobus saanensis SP1PR4, assembly GCF_000179915.2. Lineage (NCBI taxonomy): Bacteria > Pseudomonadati > Acidobacteriota > Terriglobia > Terriglobales > Acidobacteriaceae > Terriglobus > Terriglobus saanensis. The sequence continues at coordinate 796,092 of NC_014963.1, forward strand.
AGTGTCACTGCGGGTTGGTGAAAGGCCGCGGGGTCTGCGAAGGGAGTAGCGTCTCCGCCTTGCAGCTTCACCATCTCCAGCCATTTCTTATAGACGCTGCCGTCGTGCAGGAGTTCGAGCGCGCGCTCGCGGCCTGCTTCGGGCGTGGGTGTGATACCGCCGAGTTGAAGCATCCAACCGGCGAGCGTGACGGAGAGTTCGATGACATCGGTATAGAGCGGGTGTGCGATGCAGCGCATGATCTCCACGCACTCCCAGACCTCGACCCAGTTGCCGGAGAAGCGGCCGAGGGGCTGGTCCATCGTCGTGAGGAGAGCGACGGTACGCGTGCCTGCACGCTCGCCTGTACCAACGAGGAGGCCAGCGAGGTGTTCGGACTCTTCGAAGGATTTGAGGAAGGCGCCAGAGCCGGTTTTGACGTCCAGCACAAGACCCTGCAGGCCGGAGGCGAGCTTCTTGCTCATGATGGAAGCCGTGATGAGATTGGGCGATTCGACGGTGCCGGTGTGGTCGCGGAGGGCGTAGAGTATGCGGTCTGCGGGGACGAGGTTCTCAGTCTGCCCGATCATGGAGAAGCCGCACTGCGCGGTGACTTCGCCAAACTCCTGCATGGAGAGCTGTGTGCGAAAGCCGGGGATGGTTTCAAGCTTGTCGAGTGTGCCGCCGGTGTGGCCGAGAGAGCGGCCGCTGATCATGGGATCGGCGAGGCCTGCTGCGGCGACGATAGGGGCGATCAGAAGAGAGGTCTTGTCGCCGACGCCGCCGGTGGAGTGCTTGTCGACGGTGAACTTGTTGAGGAAGGTGGAGTCGAAGGTCTCTCCGCTGTAGCGCATGGCCTGTGTCAGCGTTGCAAGCTCATGCGCGGTGAGACCGCGGAGGAAGATGGCCATGAGCAGCGCGGCGATGCGCGCGTCGGTGACCTCCCCTGCTACGACCTGCTGAATGAAGGTCTGGATCTCGGTGTCGGAGAGTTCATGACCGTCACGTTTACGGAGGATGATGTCGAGTGCGTGCATGTTTATTTTTTGAAGTGGAACGATGCAGGGAGTAGTTGGTCTAGCGTGGCATTGGTGGCCACGCCGTTCTCGCCAGGGTAGAAGATCTGGCATGTTTCCGCAGCGAACTCCAGAATGGTCTGGCGACAGGCTCCACAGGGCATGCACGCCACGGTGGGATCGGTGTTGGCGATGGCGACCGCTGCAATCTTGATCTGCGGACCGAGTTGCGCGACGGCGTGTACGATGGCGGTCTGTTCGGCGCAGGTCGTCAGACGATACGAGGCGTTTTCCACGTTGCAGCCGGTGACGGTTTCGCCCGTAGTGAGCAGGATGGCCGCGCCTACGTGGAAGTTAGAGTAGGGTGCGTAGGCGTAGTCTGCGGCGGCCTTTGCGGCGGCGAGCAGGGCTGCGGTCTGGTCTGGAGACAAAGCACTCATGAATAGGTGAGGTTAGTCGTGTTCCGGCGCGGATGCAAGGTGCTGGGTGGGCTTTTCCGGCATCCTATGACGGAGGGACGAGGCTCAATGGCGGCGAAGAGATCCGGCGGGTCGAAAACGGTGGTGGCTGCGCCCGTTGCGGATGCGCTGGAGCTGTTTCATCCGATCACGGCGGAGTGGTTTCGGGCGGTCTTCGAGGCTCCGACTGTGCCGCAGACGGAGGGTTGGCCCGCGATTGCGAAGGGTGAGTCGACACTCATCCTGGCCCCCACGGGAACGGGCAAGACACTGACGGCGTTTCTCTGGTGCCTGGACAGATTAATGCTCTCCGCACCTCCGAAGGAAGAAGGCTGCCGCGTGGTGTACCTGTCACCGCTGAAGGCGCTGGCGGTGGATGTGGAGCGCAATCTGCGGTCTCCGCTGGCAGGCATCGCGAACATGGCGCAGAGGGCGGGTGTGCCGTTTCATATGCCGACGATCAGTGTGCGCACGGGCGATACACCGGCGGCGGACCGGGCGCGGTTTGTGCGGCATCCCGGAGACATCCTGATCACGACGCCGGAGTCGCTGTACCTGATGCTGACTTCGAATGCGGGAGAAGCGTTGCGTTCGGTGGAGACGGTGATCATCGACGAGATCCATGCGCTGGTGCCGACGAAGCGCGGGGCGCACATGGCGCTTTCGTTGGAGCGGCTGGAGGCTTTGACAGCCCGCCTGTTGCAGCGGATCGGGTTGAGCGCAACGCAGAGGCCGCTGGAGGAGGTGGCGCGGTTTCTGGGTGGAGCGGAAGGGCTCAGCGAGTCCGGAGTCCAGCGAGTCAGCGGGTCAGCGGGTCAGCAAGTCAGCGAAGCCGCTTTGACCGATGCACGCGATGCTGCAGAGGAGAAGCCTGAAGCAGGTGTGGCGGGGATTCAGTTTCGGCCTGTGACGATTGTGAATGCGGGTGCACGGAAGGTGCTGCAACTGACGGTCGAGGTGCCGGTGGAGGACATGGCACGGCTCGGCGAGATTCAGGAGACGCCGAGCGGACCGGCTTCGCAGGGGCCGAAGAGGACTTCCATCTGGCAGTCGATTCATCCGCGTCTGTTGGAGATTATTCGTGAGCACCAGTCGACGATTCTGTTTGTGAATGCGCGACGGATTGCCGAGCGGATCGCGGGCGCGATCAACGAGCTTGCAGGCGAAGAGATTGCGCGGGCGCATCATGGGTCACTTGCGGCTTCGCAGCGCAGTGAGATTGAGGAGATGCTGAAGGCGGGTACGATTCGCGCGCTGGTGGCGACATCTTCGCTGGAGCTTGGCATCGATATGGGAGCGGTCGATCTGGTGATTCAGATTGAAGCGCCGCCTTCGGTTGCAAGTGGCATGCAGAGGATCGGGCGCGCGGGGCACCAGGTGGGCGCGCCCTCGAAGGGAATTATTTTTCCGAAGTATCGTGCGGACCTGATTGCATGCGCTGCGGTGACGCAGGCGATGCACGAGGGGCATGTGGAGTCGACGCGCTTCCTGCGTAACGCGCTCGATGTGCTGGCGCAGCAGATGGTCGCGACGATTGCGCATCCTCCGCTCAACGTGGAGCAGGCGGAGCGGAGAGCGAAGAAGCATCGCAGTGAAGAGGATGAGTCGCCCGGTATTTCTTATGACGCGTTGCTGCGTCTGGTGCGGAGTTGCGCGGGCTATGCGGGGATAAGTACGTCGGTCTTCGATGGTGTGCTGGACATGCTGGCGGGACGCTATCCATCGGATGAGTTTGGAGAGTTGCGGCCGCGTGTGACGTGGGACCGCAATCGGCAGTGGCTTACGCCGCGTCAGGGTGTGAAGAAGATTGCCGTCTTGAATGGTGGAACGATTCCGGACCGTGGTTTGTACGGCGTCTTTCTTTCGGGGGAACGTTCGAAGCCGATTCGAGTGGGCGAACTGGATGAGGAGATGGTCTTTGAAGCGCGTACGGGAGAGACGTTTATCCTTGGCGCTTCCACGTGGCGCATCGATGAGATTACGCACGACCGCGTGCTGGTGAGTCCTGCACCGGGTGAGCCGGGCAAGATGCCGTTCTGGCGAGGCGATCAGGCGGGAAGACCGTTGGAGTTTGGGCGGCGTATTGGGGCGTTGATTCGCGAGTTGCGGGACATGCCGCGGAGTGTTGCGTTGACAAGACTCACGCGCGAACACGATCTGGATGCGCTGGCGGCGGAGAATCTATTGCGCTACCTCGCCGATCAGGAAGTGGCGACGGGGCAGGTGCCCGACGATCGCACGATTGTCGTGGAGCGTGTGCGGGATGAGCTGGGTGACTGGCGTGTATGCGTGCTGACGCCGTTTGGATCGCGCGTGCATGCGCCGTGGGCGATGGCGGTCATGGGTCGGATTCGCGCAGCGGGTGGCGCGGAGGTGGAGGCGATGTGGAGCGAAGATGGATTTGTGCTTCGCTTTCCTGAGACCGATGCCGCGCCTGAAGTGGAGCAGTTTTTTCCTGAAGCTGCGGAGGCTGCGGATTTCGTGCAGCGGCAGTTGGGATCGACAGCGTTATTTGCGGCAAAGTTTCGTGAGTCCGCAGCGCGCGCGTTGTTGCTGCCTCGCCGCAGAGCGGATGGGCGCACACCGCTGTGGCAGCAACGGAAACGCGCGTATGACCTGCTGAGTGTAGCGTCACGCTATCCGCAGTTTCCGATGTTGCTGGAGGCGTACCGCGAGTGTCTGCGCGATGTCTTCGATATGCCCGCGCTGATGGAGATTCTGCGCGGCGTGGGGCAGCGCCAGATTCGTGTGCATACGGTGGATTCGCGAACGCCTTCACCGTTCGCTTCAGCGCTGTTGTTTTCGTACGTGGCAAATTACATCTACGACGGCGATGCGCCGCTGGCCGAGCGCCGCGCGCAGGCGTTGTCCATCGATCAGGACCAGTTGCGTGAGTTGCTGGGCGATGCCGACCTGCGTGAGTTGCTGGATCCGGCGGCGATTGAAGAGACCGAGGAGCAGTTACAGAATCTCGCGCCGGATTACAAGGCGCGGTCGATGGATGCGGTGCATGATCTGCTTCTGCGGTTGGGAGATCTGCGGCGTGATGAACTGCTGGCGCGCGTGACTTCACCTGAGGTGGCGCTGACGGTGGATCGTCTGATCAAGGCGCGGCGTGTGCTGGAGCTTTTGATCGGTAGAGAGAAGCGGTTGATCGCGGTGGAGGATGTGGCGCGGTATCGCGATGCCCTGGGGATACCGCTTCCGCCTGGATTGCCGACGGCTCTGCTGGAGGCCGCGCCGGATGCGGCGTTGGACCTGGTCAGACGATTTGCGCGAACGCATGGGCCGTTTATCACGCAGCAGGTGGTCGATCGATTCGGTCTGCCTGCAACTCAGGTAGAAGCGTTGTTGCAGCGTTTGATCCAAAGTGGACGCGTGATGGAGGGCGGCTTCCGTCCGGGTGGAGTCCATCGCGAGTGGGTGGACGTTGAGGTGTTGCGCACAATTCGCCGAAGGTCCCTGGCGAAGCTGCGCAAGGAGATTGAGCCGGTGGAGCAGCAGACGCTGGCGCGTTTGTTTACGCATTGGCAGGGCGTGATCTCGCCTCGTCGCGGCTTGGATGCTTTGCTGGACACAATTGAAAATCTTCAGGGTGCGCCGTTGCCTGCGTCGCTACTGGAGGCGGAGATTTTGCCTGCGAGAATCGCGGGATACAAATCTTCGGATCTGGATACGCTGATCGCGGCGGGTGAGGTGCAGTGGGCTGGCTTTGATCCGATTGGCGAGAAGGATGGTCGCGTTGGTCTGTATCTTGCGGAGAAGCTGCCTGCGCTTTGGCCGATTGCGCCTTCTGTTGTGAGTGCTGCGATTGCGGAGGCTTCGCCGTTGAAGGAGCGCGAGGACGCGGTCGTGGAGTATCTACGCGGACATGGTGCGACGTTCTTTCAGAATCTGCATGATGGTGTGGGCGGCGGATATCCGAATGACACGCTCGATGCGCTGTGGAATCTTGTGTGGCGCGGTGCGGTGACGAACGATGCGTTCCAGGCGCTGAGGGCCTACACGCAACGCGGCGCGGCGAAGGTGAATGGAAGACAGCCACGACGCGTGCACCAGCAGGGTGGGGGATTTCGTTCGCGTAGAACTACGCCGCCGACGGGGCAGGGGCGATGGGCCCTGCATCCAGCGTTGCATCTCGCACCGCGCAATCCTACGGAGTGGAGTCATGCGGAGGCGCATCAGTTACTCGCGCGCTACGGTGTGGTGTTTCGAGAGACGGCGCATGCGGAGAATCTGGCGGGTGGCTTCTCTGCGATCTATGACGTGATGAAGGCGCTGGAGGAGAGTGGAAAGATTCGGCGCGGCTACTTCGCTGCGGACTTAGGTGCGACGCAGTTTGCTCTGCCTGTTGCCGTGGATCTGTTGCGCTCTTTGCGCATGACACGCACAGAGGCGGATGAGGAGATGGTCGTGCTGGCGGCGACGGACCCAGCGAATCCTTACGGAGCGCTGTTGAAGTGGCCTGCTCCGCCCGATGCCACAAGTTCGCTGACGCGGAGCGTGGGTGCGCGTGTGGTGCTGGCGGATGGTGCATTGTCGGCCTACCTGCGCCGAGGCAATCCGAATCTGCAGGTGTTTCTGCCGGAAGAAGAGCCTGCGCGTGGAAAGAGAATGCAGGCGCTGGCGCGGTACTTCGTGATCATGGCGCAGCGTGGGTATGGGCATGAGAACGACGATGCGATGCAGGGCGAGCAGTCGCGCACGGGGATGTTGATTCAGAGTGTGAATGGCGTAGCCGTGGCGGAACATCCGATGGCGCGGGTTCTGCTGGATGCGGGATTCCAGGCGGCTCCGATGGGGTTTAATCTGCGTCGGAATCTGCCGCCGTTAATGACATCGGGTACACGCATGGAGCCGCCACGTGCCTGAGGGGGATACCTTATTTCGTGCGGCGCGGGCTCTGGCAAAAGTCCTTGAAGGCAGAACGGTGACTGCTTTTGAGACGGCGTATGCGAAGCTGGCGAGCGTGAATGATGATCGGCCAGTGCTGGGGCGTGTGATCGAAAAGGTAGAGGCGCGGGGCAAGTGGCTGCTAATACACTTCTCGGGCGATCTGATCCTGGTGACGCACATGTTGATGAGCGGCTCGTGGCATATCTATCGCACGGGGGAGAAGTGGTGGTCTCCGCGCAGCGCCATGCGTGTGCGCGTGGCGGTGGAGGGGGTCGAAGCGGTGGCGTTTAACGTGCCTGTGGCGGAGTTTCATACGACGGCTTCGTTGAAGCGCGATGCGATGGTGGAGAAGCTGGGGCCGGATGTTTTGTCCGCGAGTTATTCGGGCGATGTGGGATTGGTCGCGTTGCAGAAGCGTATGGTTTCGCATCCTGACGATGAGATTGCGAATGTGTTGCTGAATCAGCGCGTGCTGGCTGGGTTGGGAAATGTCTACAAGAGCGAGGTGTGTTTTGCGGCGCGGGTGCATCCGTTTCGTGCAATGCGGACGTTGACGGTCGACGAGATGCAGCAGATGGCGGATGTCTCGCAGCGGTACATGCAGGCGAATGTGCTGGATGGTGCAGGGGATGGGATTGTGACGTACTCGGGCAACCGGCGAACGACACGTTCGGCCAATGCTGCGGACAGGTTATGGGTGTATGGGCGGCGCGGTCTTGAGTGCCGGCGGTGTGGTGGGATTGTGGAGATGCGGAAGCAGGGGGTGGGCGCTCGGAGTACGTATTGGTGTCCTGATTGCCAGCCCTGGGTGGGTGAGGGGGAGGCGATGAAGGGATGGAATACGCCGATTCGGCGGACGCGGATGAGTTGCTAGCAGTTTTACTCCGTCATGCAGTTAAAACTCTTCGTCGGCTTGGCTCGGACGAAGGATCTCCTGCGAGGCTGGAATCAATCTGGTCTTTCGTTGTGTGGCGCGGTGCTCAAGATGAGCGATGACTTTGCGTCCCAGGCGGATCCCTGGTTCTTCCAGGAAGAACCAGGTGAGATAGCTCAGAGGAAGCGCGGTTAGAAGCAGAGTCACGACGACGGTGAAAAAACTGGAAAGAGGCGTCGTCAACCAACGCGAGTAGTGCCCATGAGTGGCCCAGTCAAACCAGCGGAGACGATCAATTCTGGCAACGATCACAAAGACGTGCCACAGGTAAAGACTGAACGATAAGCGCCCGAGCGCTCGAGTGATTGCATTGACGAAGAAAGACCAGGGGTTGAGGGCCAGGGCCAGAATAAACAAAAAGAAAATAAGCGAGGAGAGATAGAGGCGCCGATCCTCAAAGGGGATATTCAGATCGAAGAGCGCGGCTGCGATGAGCAGAAGAAGGAAAGAGATCTGCCGTGCAGCTTTGGTAGAAGTCAATCGTGACGGCACGACGTAGTCTTTGACAATGTAGTAGGCCACGATGCCCATGCCAAAGATACCGAGCTCCACTGGAATTCCAACGGATCGCAGATAGACGATGGTTGTGCCACTGGCTGATGGTAGATGTCGTAAGAGAAGAAGCGATCCGAATCCGAAGACAATTGCCGTGGTACAGGTGAATGCGATCGCTTTGTTCAGGGTGTTGATCCACCTGTGAAGGAGGGGCAACAACATGTAGAAAGCGAATTCTGTTCCGATCGTCCAGCCGGCGAGCGGGCCTGCAAAAATGGCTGGCGGATAGAGGCCGTTCAAAAAGAGCGCGGCGAGGACTATTTGCAAAGCCGGGGTTGGAACCGGGTGATAGGCCACGTACCGCAAGAGGAACATGAAGTAGAAGAGCGGCGCGATTCGAAAGACGCGGCGCAAATAGAAGTTCAGTGTTGGATGCTGCTCTACCTTTCGGTGATCGAGTGAAAGGTAAAGCGTGAAGGCGCTCACCATGAAAAAGAGCTGAACCCCGCGCCGTCCCCAAAAGGTAAGATCCCACTGCCAGTTTCCTGGAGGGTATGCGGTGCTTCCAACGTGCACGAGGATAACGGCAGCAACGGCCCATCCGCGGAGAGCGTCCAGATACCCTAAGTGCCACCGTTCGCGTTTCGCCATGGGATCCATTTCCGGTGATCGATGAATCCGTATCAGGGTTGTGGATTGGGCTGAGCTTCTGGTTTGTCCTTGCCAGCGCCAAAAAGTTTCTGGAAGAAGTTCCGTTTCTTCGGCTGTGGTTCGGCGGGGGTGCCGTCGGGATTCATCGTGGGGATGGCGGGCTCTTTGGGAGCCTCATTGTTACTGCTGCCTGCGCCGAAGATCTTGCTCAGGATGCCGCCCTCGTTATCGCCCATACGTGAGCAGGTGTTTTGCGGCTGGGTGCCGTTGAGGAAGGCGGCGGAGTAGTCGTTGGGACAGGTCTCGTCCGCGAGTTGGTTGGTGCCCTTGTCGATGCGGTAGACGCTGACGCCGTTGGGTGGCGTGAAGGGCTTCATGTCCGAGTACTGCGGGAGCTTGATGGCGCGGTTCATGAACTCGGCCCAGATGGGCGCGGCGGCGAGCGCACCGGAGAGCTTGATATCCGTATAGTCGTCGTTGCCGACCCAGACGATGCAGATGAGGTTCGACGTGTAGGCCGCGAACCAGACATCGTGACTGGTACCGGTCTTACCCGCTGCGGGAGCGGTGAATCCACGCTTCCGGACCTCGTAGCCGTAGCCGAAGTTCATCACGCCTTCCATGAGCGAAGAGGTGAGGTAGGCGGCGCGGGGATCCATGACCTGACGCGCTTCCGGCGTGAAGTCGGCGACGACTTCACCGCGATCGTTGCGGACAGAGGAGAGCATCCAAGGGTTCAGGTGCACGCCGTTGTTGGCAAAGACGGTGTAGGCACCTGCCATGTCGAGCGGTGTGGCATCGTAGGCTCCGAGTGAGACAGCAGGAGTGCCGCGCGCGGCGGTGATGCCGGAGGCGCGTGCCAGTGCGGCGACGTTCTCAAACCCGACCTGCTGGCCGAGCGAGATGGTCGCGTTGTTGAGCGACTGCGCGAGGGCCACGATGGCGGGAACGCTGCCGTGGAAGTGATCCTTGTAGTTGCGCGGGTTGTAGGTCTGGCGGCCGTTGTCGAAGGTGAAGGTCGTCGGTTCGTCGTTGAGGATGGTGGTCGCCGTGAAGACGTTGCCGTCAGAGAGTGGAGTTCCATTGACGGCCTGCACGTTGGCGGCGGCGTAGACGAAGGGCTTGAAGATCGATCCCGTAGGGCGTTTGGCAACGGCGTGATTCAGTTGCGAGGTTCCGTAGTTGCGACCGCCTACGAGTGCGAGCACCTGGCCGGTGTGGGGATTCAACGCGATCAGCGAGACCTGCGGATACGTGATTGCGCTATCGCCGTGATGGAGTTTGCGGACCTGCTCGTCCACGTTCTGCATACCGATGGCGACAGCGGCGGAGGCGGCCTTCTGCAGGTCGGGGTCAAGCGAGGTGTAGATACGCAGAGCGCCGCGCGCATTGTCCGAGTCGCCGAGTCGCTGCACGAGCTGGTCGTGCACGAGATCGACGAAGTAAGGAGCTTCGCTGGCGTCTACGTTGGGCGAAGCGAGGTGGATGGGCTCGGCCTTGGCGCGTTCTGCTTGCGCGGGGGTGAGCGCTTCGGTCTCCACCATGGACGAGAGTACGAGGTTGCGGCGTTCGAGCACGCGGTCCATGTGCTTATAGGGGTTGAAGTAGCTAGGCCGCTGGATGATGCCCGCAAGCATGGCGCACTCGGAGGTGTCGAGCTGCTTGAGGTCTTTGCCGAAGTAGGCCTGGGCGGCTTCGGAGAAGCCGGCGACGGCGAAGGAGCCACGCTGTCCCATGGGGATCTGGTTGGCGTACATCTCGAAGATCTGCTGCTTGGTGAAGCGCGCTTCGAGCTGGAAGGAGATCATGATCTCGATCAGCTTGCGCTTGAATTTCTTCTCCGGAGAGAGAAAGAAGCCGCGCGCGAGCTGCTGCGTGATCGTCGAGCCGCCGCAGTTCTTTTTGCCGGAGAGGAGATCGCCGACGGCGCAGCGGATGGTGCGGCCCACGTTGATGCCGGAGTGGTCGAAGAAGCGGCGATCTTCAATCGCGGTGACGGCTTGCACCATGCGCGGAGGGATGTCTTTGTACGTGACAAGTCGTCGCTTGGTGCGGTTCTTGTCTTCGGAGAGGCCGGTGATGAGCTGTGGTTCGAGCTCGTAGGCGCTGAGAGCGACGCCGTTTTCTGCGGTGATGGCGGTGACCTGACCGTCGGGCGTGGTGATGGTCGCGCCGTCCGTGGAATGGAAGCTCTGCGGACCGGGCTTGATCATGATGCTGTCGCCGTTGAGCTGGAAGCTGCCGAGCTGATCGTTGGAGTTGTAGCCAGCGCGGCGCAGCTCGGAACCGATCAGCTCAGCGGTCATCTTCTGGCCGACACGGACTTCACGCGGCCCCGCGTAGATCTGCGAGGTGCTGGCGAAGAGCGGGCCGTTGTTCAGGCGATCGTCTACGACGTGCTGATACTTGTAGTAATAGAAGCCAAAGACGGCCGCACCGACGACGAGGCAGGCGAGACCGACGACGAGGAAGAAGCGAAGCGCGCGGTGCAGAAAGGGATCTCTTCCGCCACGGACCGCACTGTTGGAGTCGTACTGTCCTTTGTACTTGACCTTCACTGCCACGGTGTCACCTGGTCTTCCTTGGAGCTGCTTACTGCTTGATCGCTGCCTGAAGCTGGGGAACGACTTCGTTGACCGCGCACTCGATGGTGTTGCCTGTGAGTCGGTCAACGAGTTCTACGAGGCCGTCGACAAGTTTCTTGCCGACGTTGACACGGTACGGCACGCCGATCAGGTCGGCGTCTTTGAATTTGACGCCTGCAGACTGGTCACGGTCATCCAGCAAAACATCAAAACCTGCAGAGTCGAGCGCTTTGGCGATGGTTTCGCCTGCTTCCGCCAGCGTCGCGTCGCTCTGTTTGGTGACGGTGACGATGACCTGGAAGGGAGCGATGGAGGCGGGCAGGGCGTAGCGAATGTCGCCGCGATCGCTCAGGCCCATCGATGCCGCGGAGCGTTCCATGGCAGCGGTGAGGATGCGCTCGATCCCGATGCCGTAGCAGCCCATGATCGGCATGGTTTCTTTGCCGTTCTGGTCGAGGACGCGCGCGCCCATGCTCTCGGTGTATTTGTAGCCGAGCTTGAAGATATGACCAATCTCGACGGCCTTCCCGAGACGCAAGGGTTGGCCGGTGATGGGGTCGGGCTCGCCTTCGTTGATGTTGCGGATGTCGGCGATGACTGTTGGTTTGAAGTCGCGGCCCGGCGTCACATTGCGGAGGTGATGCTCTTCCTTGTTCGCTCCGGCGATGAGGTTAGCGCGGCCTTCGAGGGCTTTATCGAGGACGACGAGCGTCTTCTCGCTGTCGAGGCCGATGGGGCCGAGGTATCCAGCAGGCGCATTGAAGGTGGCGAAGATCTCCTCCGCAACCATGGGGCGTAGTTCCGCACCGGCGACGAGCGAACCGAGCTTGGCTTCGTTGAGCTGGTGGTCGCCGCGCAGGAAGGCCACGACGGCCTTGGTCTTCACAACACCCTTGGCGTCTGCGGGCCATGTGGCAATGAGGGCCATGGTCTTCATCTGGTGATGCTGCGCGACGTTGAGGAACGCGCTCACATCGTCGATGGTCTTCTGGCCGGGGGTGTGAACGAGCTCCGGTGCGGCCTCGCCGGGAAGGTCTTCGACCGTGACGAGGGTACTGGTGGCCTTTTCAATGTTGGCCGCATACTGGCCGTCGGGTGAGCTGGCGATGAGGTCTTCACCTGCTTCGGTGTAGACCATGAACTCCTGCGACTGCGATCCGCCCATGGCGCCCGAGTCGGCTTCTACGGCGACGAAGGAGAGGCCGCAGCGCGTGAAGATGCAGCGATAGGCTTCATCGTGCAGCTTGTAGCTGACGTCGAGGCCCTCTTCGTTGAGATCGAAGGAGTACGAATCCTTCATGGTGAACTGGCGCACACGGAGCAGGCCGCTCTTGGGGCGGGGCTCGTCGCGGAACTTGGTCTGGATCTGGTACCAGATCTGGGGCAGCTGCTTGTAGCTGCGGATCTCCGAGCGCGCGATGGAGGTCATGACTTCTTCATGCGTCATACCCAGGCAGAGATCCGCTCCCTTGCGGTCCTTGAGACGAAACATGTTATCGCCCATGCCGGTCCAGCGGCCGCTCTCCTGCCAGACCTCGGCGGGGTTCAGGGCAGGGAGATACATCTCCTGTCCGATGCGGTCCATCTCTTCGCGCACGATGGCTACGATCTTGTTGATGGAGCGCGTGGCGAGGAAGAGGTAGCTGTAGAGGCCCGCGCCGAGCTGACGGACGTAGCCTGCGCGGAGAAGGATCTGGTGACTGGCAACGACGGCGTCTGCCGGGGCCTCGCGGAGGGTAGGAATGAAGAGTTTTGACCAACGATGCATAAGTGTTGATTCTAACTGGCTGGCCGGAGCGATGGGCTGAATGAGCGCCTTAGTGGATGCCCGCTTTCGCCAACTTTGCAAGAAGCTGCCTCTCCGTAAGCATATTGACGGATTGAGCGACGAGCTTGCCTTCCCGGTCGAAGATGAAGTTGCGCGGAAGGTCGTCCACGTGAAAACTGTCGGACACCTTGCCCTCCGGATCGAAGAGAACAGTGGACTTGTACCCCATGTCACTGATGAACGGTGTGACTTTGGCGGTGTCTTCTTGTGTGATCGACAGAACGACGAGACCCTGGCGCGCGAAGCGAGCGTGAAGGGCATCGAGGTCTGGCATCTCCTTACGGCAGGGCGGGCACCAGGTAGCCCAGAAGTTAACCACAACCACCTTGCCGCGCAGATCGGAGAGCTGTACCTTCTGGCCCTTGAGAGCATCCAGGGTGAAGTCCGTTTTCTGGATCTCCGCTTCCTCCTGCGCAAGAATCTCCTGGGCGCGGTCGATCTCCGGCCCCTTGAGATCCGTGGTCATACCCTCGAAGCGCACGAGCTTTGCCAGCAGCATGTACGGCCGTCCGGGCCGGTTGTTGCGCATCGAAATCGGTGCTTCTTTGATCGCCTGGCTCAGCGTGGTGGTGACGGCCTGGAGCGCCGCCGCGCCGGGATCGCTTTCGGTGGAATAGCTGGCGAAGCCGGTCGCCAGCTTTCGCTTGTCTCCCCCTGCGGGAAGAGCGCGGATCTTCAGCGCAATTTCAGTGGTACGCGCGCCGCGCTGGGCGTCGGGGACCTGCCGCAGGTCTCTGATTTCCCCGGTGATCTCTTTGGTGACATCGTCCGCATCGGGCGTCGCCTGCGCGTTAAGAAACCTGTGCGCAAAGGGCGCTGCGAGGCATATCAAAGCGAGAAAAGCAGTCCGGTGAGCTTTCATGACCGGATTTTATCGCGATCTGCCTAGCGTTCCCAGAGGTCATGCAGATGCAGGACGCCGGTGACGGTGCGGTTGGCATTACAGGCGACGATGGCAGTGATCTTCTTTGCTTCCATAATCGCCAAGGCCGTGGCGGCGAATTCGTTCTCGTCAATCCATGTTGCGTCCGCGTGCAGGACTTCTCCTGCAGTTCGTTCCAGAGCGAAGCCGCCTTCGCGTTCGAGGAGGCGGCGGAGATCGCCGTCACTGATGACACCGAGGAGTTGGCCTTTGGGGCTGAGGACCGTGGTCATGCCGAGACGCTTTTCGCTCATCTCGTGGATGACCTTGAGCAGCGGTGTCTCCGGAGGAACCTGGGGCAGGCGTTCGTTGGCGTGCATCAGTTCGCGTACGCGCTGAAGGCGGTGGCCGAGGCGGCCTCCTGGATGGAGAAGGGCGAAGTCTTCCGGGCGGAAGTTGCGGCGTTGTCCGGCTTCGATGGCCAGAGCGTCGGAAAGCGCCAGCATGGAGGTAGTGGATGCCGTAGGGGCGAGATTCATGCCGCAGGCTTCTATGTCCACGCTGACGTCGAGGACGAGGTCTGCGGCACAGGCAAGCGTGGAACCGGTGCTGCCGCAGAGGGCGATGAGGGCTGCTGCACGGAGCTTCAGGGTGTCGAGCAGGCGGAGAAGCTCTTCGGTTTCACCGGAGTAGGAGAAGGCGATCAGGAGATCGCGTTTGCCGACCATCCCGATGTCGCCGTGTGCGGCCTCCGCTGCATGAAGAAACTGTGCCGGGGTGCCCAAAGAGTTAAGAGTGGCGACGAACTTCTGCGCGATATGGCCGCTTTTGCCCAAGCCGACGGCGATCACGCGACCACCAGTGTCGGCGCAGGCCACGATGCGGTGAATGGCGTCGTCAATCGAGGCTTTCATGGGGCCGCTCATGCGGTCGGCGAGGCGCATGAGGGCGTCGGCTTCGACGCGGACGCACTCGGCGGGGGTAAGCGGGGAGTTCTCCATCGAACCCGATGCTACCAAAGCAAGGCCGCCGGGAAGCCGATACACTTGAAGAAGGAGTATTCCGTGAAGCGCAATGTCGTGGTTCTTGCCGTTATCGTTCTGTTCGTGGCCGGACTTTTCTGGGCCGGGGTCCACAATGTTCGCCGACGTCACGCCGAAGAAGCGCGCGTGCGGCAACAGCAGATCACGCTGATTCCGGATGGCAAGGCCGGCTCTCCGGTTCCGGATGACGACGTGCCGGACCTTCGCGGCAAGCAGGCGGCAGGCTTCACGCTGGCCACTCTGGAGGGCAAGAAGGTCTCGCTGGCCGATTACAAAGGCCGGCCGGTGATGGTGAACTTCTGGGCGACCTGGTGCGCACCGTGCAAGGTGGAGATGCCGTGGTTTGAAGAGTTCAGCAAAAAATATGAGGGGCAGAAGCTGACCATCCTCGGCATTACGGAAGACGCCGTCAGCAAGGAAGAGGTCCAGAAGGCTGTGAGCAAGACCGGCGTGACGTATCCGATTCTGCTGACGGACAACAAGGTGGATACCGCATACGGCGCGGTCAACTATCTGCCGTCGACGTTCTATATCGGACGCGATGGCAAGATCGTCGCACAGACGGCTGGCCTTGGCAGCAAGGACGACGTTGAGGCAAGTATCAAGAAGATTGTGGGTGAATAATGCGCTTCCTCCTTGCGATGCTTTTGACAGTTTTGCCGGTGGTTCAGACGCAGCAGATTGAAGGCGCGCCTGCGGTCAATAAGCCGAAGGGCCATGTGGTGTTTGTTCCCGAGGCGCAGGTGATCGCGGCGAATAAGGCGACGACACTGGTCCTCCACTTTTCCGTGGAGGAAGGCTTCCATATCAACTCGCACACGCCGCACTCTGCAACGCTGATTCCGACAAAGCTGGCGGTGCAGGACGACCCGACGGCGAATGTGCGCACGGTGGATTTTCCCAAGGGGCATGACTATAGCTTCGCCTTCGATCCGAAGGAAAAGCTGGATGTGTATACCGGGGATTTTGCGTTGACGCTGCATGTGACGGCGAAGCCGGGTGAGCACACCATTAAGGGCGCTCTGCATTACCAGGCGTGCGATTCTGCGGCTTGTTATCCGCCGCGGTTGCTGCCGGTGGAAGTTTTGTTTACCGCGAAGTAAGCGGGATGTGCCCCATTCTTCGCGGCTTTATCGCGAAGGGTGGGTTCGCGCGGAGCGCACAAACCTGATTTGTCCGAAAGCCGAAACCGGTGCCCCATGTCCCGCTTTTGGGACATGGGTTATGCGCAAAGCGCATCTATCGCTCGAAGAGCGACCCCTAAGGAGATTCTCAAAGAGCAGATCCCGCCGCTACGCTGCGGGATGACAAGAGTCTTCGAAGTTCTATTTCTTGGCGCTGGGTGCGAGCTTCTTCTGCGTATCCACGAAGCGGCGGACGCGGTCGAGCGAACGTGCCTTGCCGAAGACGACGAGCGATTCGAGCAATGGCGGAGAGGCCGTTGAGCCAGTGAGGATCGCGCGCAGAAGCATATAGCCTTCCTTCACGCTCCACTCTTTTGCCGTGAGCAACGCGCGGAGAGCCGCGTCGATCTCTGGCTCCGTCCAGGTTGCGGCTTCGAGAGCAGTGAGAAGATCCACCGTGAAAGCGAGCGTCTCTTCGCGTGTGCGCTTCTTGGGAAGGAAGACTTCTTCCGCAGGCATCACGTTGTCGCGGAAAAGGAAGTCGGCCATGTCGCCTACCTGACCGAGGGTCTCCACGCGCGTCTGGATGAGCGGCACAAGCTGGCGGAGGATCTCATCGGAGAAGACGGTGTTGCGAAGTTCCGTGAAGTACTGCTCCGGCGTCAGTGCGCGGAGATATTCGCCGTTGAGCCACTTCAGCTTGACGAGATCGAAGACCGGCCCGCCGAGCGAGATGCGCTCGAACTGGAACTTCTCGATCATCGCGTCGAGCGTGAAGATCTCGGCGGCGCGGTTCTGTTCGGGCGTGTTGTTGTGGTCGCCCGGCGCGGGCATGCCTCCGCCCATCAGGCCGAGGAAGTTCAGCATCGTCTGCGGAAGGTAGCCCGCCTGGCGATAGTAGATGAGCGAGACAGGATTTTTGCGCTTCGAGATCTTGCTCTTGTCCACATTGCGCAGAAGCGGCATGTGCCAGAAGCGCGGCAGGTCCCAGCCGAAGGCGTTGTAGAGGAGCACGTGCTTCGGCGTGGAGGAGATCCACTCTTCTGCGCGGATGACGTCGGTGATGCCCATAAGATGGTCGTCGACGACGTTGGCAAGGTGATACGTGGGGAAGCCGTCGGACTTCATCAGCACCTGGTCGTCCACGTTGAAGTGGTCGAAGGTGATGTCCTTGCGCAGCTCATCGCGGAAGGTGGTGGAACCCTCTGACGGGACCTTCAGGCGGATGGTGAAGGGCTTGCCCGCTGCGAGGTTAGCGTCGATCACATCCTGTGACAGATTGCGCGAGGCTCCGTTGTACTTCGGCGGCTGCTTGGCGGCGATCTGTGCTTTCCGTGCCGCTTCCAGCTCTTCCGGCGTTTCGAAGGAGCGATAGGCGTGGCCGCTGGCGAGCAGTTTGTCGCAGTATTCGCGGTAGATTTCGGTGCGTTCGGACTGCCGGTAGGGGCCGAAGGGGCCACCGACATCGGGGCCTTCATCCCACTCAAGGCCGCTCCAGCGAAGGGCGTCGAAGATCATCTGTTCGGAGGACGAGACGAAGCGTGTGCGGTCGGTGTCTTCAATGCGCAGGACGAATTTGCCACCACGTTGGCGGGCAAAGATGTAGTTGAGCAGGCCGATATAGGCAGTGCCAACGTGTGGGTCGCCGGTGGGCGAGGGGGCGATGCGGACGCGGATGGGTTTTTGAGTCTCAGGCATGATCCTAATAAGTGTATCCGCTCCTGCGGCGTTGACTAACCTGACCAAGTTGTATACTCGCCGCAGAGGTGAGTCATGGCGGCATACAACATTTATGAAGCGAAGACGCACCTCTCGGCGCTCGTGGAGCAGGCCGTCAATGGCGAAGAGGTCATCCTGGCGAGGGCAGGAAAGCCTGTGGCAAAGATCGTACCCATCAAGGATGAGAAGCGTCCGAAAAAGCGCAAAATCTTCGGCCAGAACTTCCTTGGAATCACTTACGTCGCTCCCGATGCCTTTGATCCAATGACAGAAGAAGAGTTGAAGGAGTGGGGCCTCTAAAGATGGCGAGGTTCCTTCTGGATACTCATGTTCTTATCTGGCTTGACGAGGGTTCTGCCAGGCTGCCTGCCAGTTATCGCCATGCCCTCGAAGATCCTGACAACAAGATCTATCTGAGCGCCGTAACTGCCTGGGAGATCCAGACAAAGAAAGTGAAGTGCGCCCTGGCTTTCGAAGGATCGGTTGCCGCACATGGCGAACGGTTCGGGTTTATCGAGTTGCCCATTACGATCGCGCATGCAGAGGAAGCTGCCGAACTGCCGCCCTTCCACCGTGACCCTTTTGATCGCTTGCTCATAGCGCAGGCGCGAGTGGAAGGATTGACGATGCTCAGCGTGGATGCAGCAGTTCGTCAGTACTCCGTAACCTGCCTCTAAAGGTTTGATTTACGTAGTGTCCAGGCATAAGAGTCGCAATGCCTGACTTTGATGAGAAGCTGCGCCACTTCTCGTCTTAAGTAATGTCGTCGGTATCGAAGGTGGGTTTGCGCCCGAGAGCGCTGGTATCGCGAACGCCGTTGACGAGCGTACGAACCACGACGTCGACGTCGATATCGTCGTCTGCTTCCGCAGTCTTTGTCTTCAGCGTGTCGGGCTCTGCGATGGGCCTGAGCAGAACGGTGCAGTGGGCCACGGCGACGCCGTCCTGGTTGAGGCCTTCGGGAGTTTTTGCCTTGATGCCGACATCGCGCGGGCTGATACAAAGCAGTTCGGCCACCTTTTCGCGGAGTTCCCCAGCGATGGGCACGATCTTGGGCTGCGCGAGAATGAGGACGGTGTCGATGTTGCCAATCTCGTAGCCTGCGGTGGCGATCTCTTCGAGCGCGGTGCGCAGGAAGATGGACGAATCGGCGTTCTTCCAGCGCTGATCGCTGGGCGGAAAGAAGGTGCCGATGTCTCCGGCGGAGACTGCGCCCAGCAGGGCGTCGGTGATCGCATGCAGAAGAACGTCGCCGTCGGAGTGGCCCGCGAGCCCGGAGTGGTGCTCGATCTTGAGACCGCCAATGACGAGGGGGACGTCCGGTTTGAATGCATGCGAGTCGAAGCCGTAACCAATTCTCATAGTCGAAAGAAACCCCTCTTGCCCATTGTCTATGATCCGCGGAGATTTGCGATGAGAAGAAGAGGCGATATACTCCGATTCCTATGCAAGTACACGTGATTCTTCCCGCCGCGGGCATCGGAACCAGGATGGCCGCAGGCACACATAACGTTTCAGCACCCAAGCAGTTTCTGGCCCTTGGTGGTATTCCTATCCTGATTCACAGCCTGCGCGCCTTTGCCGCAGTGCCCTCAGTCACGACGATTCTTGTGGCGGTTCGGGCCAATGAGCGCGAACGCGTGCAGGCGCAGATTGATGAGTATGAGCTTTCCGATCGGGTAAAAGTCGTCGAGGGCGGCGACAGCCGTCAGCAATCTGTGACCAATGCGCTTCATTCTTTGAAGGCCGAAGCGGACGACGTGGTGCTGGTGCACGATGCCGTGCGCCCGTTGATCGATACGGCTTCGATTGAGCGCACGATTGAGGCGATTGCGCGTCATGGCGCTGCCATTGTGGGGCTTCCTGCTGTGGATACGATCAAACAGGTAGATCGCACGGTGGATGGAGCGATCATTGCCACTACCGTTCCGCGTGAGCGCATCGTGATGGCGCAGACGCCGCAGGGCGCGAAGTTTTCGCTGATGAAGCAGGCGTTTGACGAGGCGGAACGCGACGACTTCGTCGGCACCGACGAGGCCAGCCTTCTGGAGCGCGCGGGGATCGAGGTCTCCGTGGTGGCAGGTTCTCCACGCAACCTGAAGATCACGCAGCCTGCGGATCTCGCGCTGGCCGAGTTTTACCTCTCCCAGACGGCGTAACTACTCCCAGCCCTGCGTGTCTTCGTTCAGGCGAAGAATCATCTCGTTGTTTTGGGCAAAGCCGAAGCGCTCGTAGATAGGCCGCCCGAACTTCGAGGCATGCAGGGTGACGACGCCGATGCCGCGCTTTTTGCACTCTTCCACGCTGATACGGAGGAGTTCCTTGGCCAGGCCGCGACCGCGTGCGGCGGGAGCGGTGTAGAAGTTGGTGAGATAGCCCCGCGCCGGGGCGATGTCCATCCAGTGCGGCAGGAAATCCATGATCCAGAGGCCGCAGGCGGCGAGGATGGTGTCGTCTTCCACGGCGAACCAGCCGAGGTAGCTTCCGTCCGCGAGTCGTGGCGTGACCCATTCGGTGAAAGCGGCTTCGAGCTGATCAAACTCCTGTTCAGTGCGGCTGAAATTGTCCGCGAACATGAGGCGGCGCTGGCGCGAGATCGTGGCGGCGTCGTCTACGGTGGCAAGTCGGATTTTGTGCATCTTGTGACGATACGATGAAAGCGATGGCAGATCGCGCAAACCTTCCTTTGAATACCTCGCTTTTCCGACCGGGAGACCGTATCGCCGTGGCCGCTTCGGCTGGCGCGGACTCCACCTCTCTGCTGCTGGCGCTCCATGAGCAGAGAGTCGCCCTGGGAATTGGGCTGTCGGCGGTGCATCTGCATCATGGAACCCGCGGTGCAGAGTCGGACCGTGATCGGGATTTTGTGCAGGCGCTGTGTGCGCGGCTGGACGTTCCCCTGCGTCTGGCGGAATCTGATATTCCCGCGGCTGCCGAGGCCGACGGCGAGACGCTGGAAGAAGCTGCTCGGAATGCGCGTCTTGAACTCTTTCGGACCCTGATGTTGGGTGGCGAAGTGACCATGGTGGCGACGGCCCACACGCAGGACGATCAGGCCGAGACGGTGCTGGCAAAGCTGCTGCGCGGCGCGTGGACTGAGGGTTTAAGCGGCATTCACCCGATCCTCTTCCTCGGCGAGGGCGAGCGTTTGCCGGTGATTCGACCAATGCTCCATCTTTCGCGGGTGCAGGTCGAGGCATTCCTGGAGGCGCGGGGCGAGGCCTGGTGTGAGGATTCCAGCAACACGTCCACAAAGCATATGCGAAACCGGATCCGTCATGACCTGATGCCGAAGATGCGCGAGTTCAATCCGCAGATCGCGTCCGCCTTGGCTACGACGGCAGAGCTGGCACGCGAGGAAGAAGCGCGCTGGGCCATTGAAATCGAACGACTTCTGCCCCAGTTGCTTCTACCGGGAAAGCCGGTGCGCGGGGGAGGCCGGGCGGTAGGAACTGCGTCGGGGGAGTCTGCTTTCTCCCTGGAGATCGAGCGTCTGCGACCGATGGACCTGCCCATGCGGAGGAGAATCCTGCGCGGGGCCGTCAAACGGCTGGGTTTAAGCCTCTCGGCGGCGGATACGCTGCGTCTGCTCCGGCTCGCGGGATTGGCTCCTGCGACGTCTCCGGTAGACCCTACGGTTTCAGCAAAAGTGGGCGCGCGCCTGTCCCTCGGATCGGGTCTGCAGGCGGAGCGGTCGGCGCGGGAACTGCGGCTCTCTCGTACCCGTTAGGCGCGTCCTCCACAGGTACCGTTCCGTTGGTGCTGGCCCCGACAGAAAAATCGTGCGTACGCGTTAACTTTCCTGTCATAAGAGTAGAATCGCAAGACGACATTTAGAGCGAGTCGAGTTCGTCGCATCTTTGGCGCCTGACCTTCGTCTAATGGACTAGCCCGCAGTACGGGGTGTGGCGTGCGCGGATGTGGCTGCCTGGGAATGAATCGAGGGAATCGGATTGAATTCGACCGTCAAGACAATATTGATGTGGGTTTGCATGATCACCTGCCTGGTCTTTGTATTCCAGTTTGTGGTGAAGGGCAGTAACACGGGACACGATAGCGCGATCAGCCTGTCTAACCTGATGGACGACGCCGACAAGGGTAAAGTTGCCGAAATTACGGTCAATGGAACTGAAGTTACGGGTAAATACCGTGACAGCAAGGAACAGTTCCATACGACAATTCCGGCCAACTATCCTGACATGTACAAGGTGCTGCGCGAAAAAGGCGTGAACATTACCGTCAAGGACCAGAACAACAACGCCTGGTTCGCCATTCTTCTGCAGATCGCACCGTTCGCCCTCATTCTGGGCATCATGATCTTCTTCCTCCGCCAGATGCAGTCGGGCGGAAACAAGGCCATGAGCTTCGGCAAATCGCGCGCACGTCTGCTCAGCCTGCAGCAGAAGAAGGTGACGTTCAAGGACGTCGCCGGCGTGGATGAAGCCAAGGAAGAACTGAAAGAGATCATCGAGTTTCTGCGCGAGAGCGCGAAGTTCCAGCGTCTCGGCGGCCGCATCCCCAAGGGTGTGCTGCTCGTCGGACCTCCGGGAACGGGTAAGACACTGCTGGCTCGCGCGGTTGCGGGCGAAGCAAATGTCCCGTTCTTCTCGATCTCCGGTTCGGACTTCGTGGAAATGTTTGTCGGCGTGGGCGCTTCGCGCGTACGCGATCTGTTCGAACAGGGTAAGAAGAACGCTCCCTGCATCATCTTCATCGACGAAATCGACGCTGTTGGACGGCACCGCGGTGCTGGCCTGGGCGGCGGGCACGATGAGCGCGAGCAGACGCTCAACCAGCTTCTCGTCGAGATGGACGGATTCGAGTCCAACGACGGCGTCATTCTCGTAGCCGCCACCAACCGTCCCGACGTTCTGGATCCAGCTCTTCTTCGTCCGGGCCGCTTTGATCGTCGCGTGATGGTAGGGCGTCCTGATGTGCGCGGCCGTGAAGAGGTTCTTCGCGTACACGCCAAGAAGGTTCCGCTCTCGGAAGACGTCAATCTGAACGTTCTGGCTCGTGGAACCCCAGGGTTCTCCGGCGCCGACCTTGCCAACATGGTGAACGAAGCTGCCCTGGCTGCCGCCCGCTATAACCGTAAGTCTGTCCACATGTACGACTTCGAAGTAGCCAAGGACAAGGTCCTGATGGGTGCTGAGCGGAAGAGCATGTTGCTGACCGACGAAGAGAAGAAGGTCACCGCGTATCACGAGGCCGGACACGCTCTGGTGGCCGCGATTCGCGACCACGCCGATCCTCTCCATAAGGTGACGATCATCCCGCGCGGCATGGCGCTTGGCGTTACGATGCAGCTTCCGGAAGACGATCGCCACACTGTGACCAAGGACTATCTCGAAACGCAGCTTGCCATCCTGATGGGCGGACGCTGCGCAGAAGAGATCTTCCTGAAGAAGATCACCACGGGTGCTGGCAATGACATCGAGCGTGCAACCGAACTCTCACGTCGCATGGTGTGCGAGTACGGTATGAGCGACCTTGGACCTCTGACCTTCGGCAAGAAGGAAGGCGGAGAGATTTTCCTGGGCCGCGAGATCACGCAGCATCGCGACTTCTCGGACGATACCGCCAAGCAGATCGACTTTGCCGTCCGCAACTTCGTAGACCTCGGTTACAAGTCGGCGTACAGCATCCTGGATACGCATCAGGACGCGATGCACCGTATGGCCGTGGCCCTGCTGGAGCGCGAGACGATCGACGCAGCCGAGATCAAGATGATCATCAACGGAGACGAGCTTCCTCCGATGAAGTCGGCCCTGGCACACGCCGAGCCGAATACCGCCGATACCCAGAAGGTACTGAAGCCCGAGGGTGGACGTGCTCCTGGCTTTGGCGAAGGTCGTCCCTCTCCCGCCTAGTTTTTCCTTGTTCCAAAGGGTGCAGCTTCGGCTGCGCCCTTTTTCTTTTGCGGTACGCTCCGGGTGAGGCGTTCGCAGGCGACAATGGGGAGGTATGAGAATGCGTTCACTGCTGGGGCTCGGATTGGTTCTGCTGACGGGCTGCGGATATCACACGGCAGGATCGGCGACACATATTCCCGCCGGCATCTCGGTATTGGCGATACCGACCTTCAAGAACAGAACCCATGCGTATCACACGGAAGTGGCTTTCACCTCCGCGGTGATTCACGAGATGAATACGCGCACGAAGTATCGGATCATCAACAGCGCGACCGCACCGAGCGACGCGACGCTGGAGGGTACGATCCTGACGGAGTCCGTTGCGCCTCTGACGTACGACTCCTCCAGTGGAGCGACCTCCAGCTACCTGATTACGCTGACGGCGAAGGTCGTGCTGACGTCCTCCACAGGGCGTGTGCTTTACCAGAACTCGAAGTTTTCCTTTCGGCAGCAGTACCAGTCGACGCAGGATCTTTCGGCCTTTGTGCAGGAAGATACTCCGGCAGTGGACCGGATGGCGCGAGACTTTGCGCAAACGCTGGTTTCAGACATACTGGAATCGCTCTAAATACCACCAAAGATTCGCACCACGGATTAAGGAGCTTTGCCATGCGCCGTTTTTTGATTGGACTCTTCTTCGTTGCCGCTACCCTGCAAGCGCAGACCCACGACCACGGAGGCATGTTGGGGACGCAGATGAACTCAACCAACACAAAGGGCATGGTGGTGAGCTTCAAGAGTGGCGGCGAGACGGTGCAGGCCGAGATGTTTGTGGCTATGGGTAAGCAGCGGGCGGCCACGCCGGTGTTGCTGCTGATTCCGGAGTGGTGGGGCCTGAACGATTGGGTGCGTGAGCAGGCACGGACCTTCGCTGCTGCTGGCTACACTGCGATTGCGGTGGATCTGTATCGCGGTCAGGTCGCTACGGACGCGGAGACGGCGCATGAACTGATGCGCGGCCTGCCCCACGACCGCGCTCTGCGCGATCTGGATGGCGCCTTGGAGTTTGTCCACAAGACGGTAGGCGCTGGCGCTAAGGTCGGGGTCGTGGGCTGGTGCATGGGCGGCGGATACGCCATCGATTTCGCCGTGGCGCAGCCAAACCTGCAGGCCGTCGTTGTGAACTACGGAGCGCTTCCCACGGACAAGACGACCCTTGCCAAGATTCAGGCACCCGTTCTGGGGAACTTCGGCGCTCTGGATAAGGGCATCACGCCCGCGATGGTGGACGAGTTCACCGCTTCGATGAAAGAGCTGCACAAGGACGTCGATGTGAAGGAGTACCCGGACACAGGGCACGCCTTCCAGAACGAAGACAACAAGACCGGGTACAACGCTGCCGATGCGATGGATGCGAGGCGTCGGACGATGTTGTTTTTGAACAGCCAGTTGAAGCGATAGGCCCCGAACCAGCGCGTGTAACCCCAGCGGTGGGGGTATCTGTACCCCCGACCCCATTCTGACCCTGAGTCTGCTTCGGCACGAATCCGGAGAGGTACGGCAAACTCTGCATCTGCGTAGTTTGTGCTTGCCTCCGGGTTTGGCCCCCGTTACTTTGTGGTCAATGGCTGACATGCACATCATGACTCCGGCGGTGCCGGCAACACTCTCTTCGGAGCCCGTGTCGATGAATATCGGTGGGACGATCCGCGGTTTTCGTCTGCAAAAAGGCATGTCGCAGGGCGATATTGAGAAGCGCACCGGCCTCTTGCGTTGCTACCTCTCCCGCGTTGAGAACGGCCACACGGTGCCCTCGCTGGAGACGCTGAAAAAGATTGCCTCGGCGCTGGACCTACCCTTGTCGCAGTTTTTTGCCGAAGAGGGCGTGGTACGGGATATGTCCCAGCAGCTCAGCTTGTCCGAGGATGAGATCAAGTTCCTGACGCAGGTGCAGCGGTACTCGTCGAATCTGTCCGATGGCGACCGGAAGTTGCTGCTGGCGATGGTGCGGAAGTTTGCGCAGACGGCTACGAATTAGGTTTCAGGTTTCTCCCAAAGCAGAAGGCCCGGACGGTTTGTCCGGGCCTTCTGCTTTTTGTTCTTCTTTGTCATCCCGTAGCGGAGGAGAGGGATCTGATTTTACTCAGAAACAGATCCCTCTCCTCCGCTACGGGATGACAAAAGGAAAAGGCTTCCTTAGAAATCCGGTTTGTGCGCTCTGCGCGACCCCACCCTTTGCGCGATGAAGCTGCGCAAAGAATGGGGCACAAAAGCGACTACGGGAGAACGAGGAGTTCTACGCCGCTGGGGGCCGAGGCGGAGTGGAAGATTGTCTGGGTGGCCTTCACGAACTGCTCCGGTTTGGCGTGCGGGATGTCCGTGAAGGTCTGCGGGTTGCGGTCGGTCAGGGGGAACCAGCTGCTTTGGACCTGCACCATGATGCGGTGGCCACGGCGGAAGGTGTGATGGATATCCGGCATGTTGAAGTTGATCTCGGTCACTTCGCCGGGTTTGAGGGTCGTGGGATGCTCCCAGCTCGTGCGGAACTTGGCGCGGAAGGGTTCGCCGCGGAGAAGCTGCTGGTAGTTGCCCATCAGGACCGGCGGAGCGGAGACGATGCGTTTGCCCATGGCTGGGTCAATCGGAGGGCTGGGGTAGTCGGCAGGGTAGACGTCGATCAGCTTCACGACGAAGTCCGCATCGGTTCCGGTGGAGGCGATGCGGAGCTTCGGCGAGATCGGCCCGGCTACGGTGAGGTCTTCGGTCAGCGGTTCGGTCTGGTAGACGAGGACATCGGGGCGCGTCGCGGCAAAGCGCTGGTCGTCTGCCATGTAGCGCTGGGGAACGGTATCCGTGACGTAACCGACGAACGGGACGGGATGGGCCGGATCGGCGACGTACTCATCCTTGCTTTCCTTCGCGGTCGGGGCGTCGAAAGAGAGTTTGCCGTTGGCGTGGAAGTAGACCATCTTCTTCGTCGCAGGCTTGGGCGGCCAGGCGTCGTAGCTGCGCCAGGCGTTGGTGCCGGTCTCGAAGACATAGGCTTTGGGAAGCGGCTTCGATTCCTTGTCCTTGAGGTAATGCTCAAAGAACGGGAACTGGATGTGTTTGCGGAAGTATTCTCCCGTTTTGGCGTTGAACTGCACATCGCCGAGATGGTCTCCGTCGGTGCGCGCCCAGCCGCCGTGCGTCCACGGACCGATGACGACGGTGTTGGTGGCTCCGGGGTTCAGTTCATCGATCGCGTGGAAGGTGACGAGCGGACCGGTGAGGTCTTCGGCGTCGAACCAGCCGCCGACGGTCATGACGGCGGCGTGGACGTTGCGCATGTGGGGCGCAAGGTTGCGTGCCTTCCAGTAGCTGTCATAGGTGTTGTGGAAGGCCTGATCGCTGAAGAGGCTCTCTTTGCTGTCTTTGACGACGAGGGAGTTCAGGTCTGCCAGGTTGCCAGCATGGAGATAGTAGTCGTAGGTATCCGGCGTGCCGAAGTCGAAGTGATTGCGTTCGGCGGATGGCAGCATGGGGTTCTTCTGCGGTGTGAAGCCGGTGTAGAAGCCGAAGTTGGCTCCAAGCATAAAAGCACCGCCGTGGTAGCTATCGTCCGCGCCAATAAAGAGGTTCGTCATCGGCGCCTGGGGACTGGCGGCCTTGATGGCGGGATGCGAATCGATGATGGAAGCGGAGGTGAAGAAGCCAGGATAGGAGATACCGGTGATGCCGACGCGTCCGTTGTTATTCTCCACATGCTTCAGAAGGAACTCGACGGTGTCGTACATATCGGAGGCGTCGTCGACGTCCTTGGGAGATTTCTTGTCGTCGATGTGCGGGCGCATCTCGGTAAAGGTGCCTTCGGACTGATAGCGCCCGCGGACATCCTGGCAGACGAAGATGTATCCGGATTCGACGAGCTCCATACTGGAGCCAGCAAAGGCGGTGGCGAACTTGTCCTCGCCGTAGGGACCGCAGGAGTAGGGCGTCCGCGTCATCAGGAAGGGATAGGGGCCTGCGTCTTTGAAGTCGCCTGACTGCGGTACGTAGACCGCCGTAAAAAGCTTGACGCCGTCGCGCATGGGAATACGGTACTCATATTTGGCATAGTGCGATGGGATGAAGTCTGCAGCGGGTGCGGCGGCCTGTGCTCGGCTATGCGGAGTGCAGAGGAGGGAGACAAAGGCAAAAAAAACGACGAGTCGCTGGAGACGGGACATGCTTCCTCCGGATGAAGTGGTTGGAGAGAAGTGTACTTGGTTGTTGCTTCCGTAACTGGAGGTATGCGACTCAACCCTGACCAGGAATTCCGTAATGGGATAGCTTGTGCCGAGAATACTAGGCGACAGCTACAGAAACACCCGAGAGAATATGGCAGCAGACACGATTTCTGCCTTCGGACTTTGCACGATAGAGGGCTTGATCGGCGCGGGCGATAAGGTCCATAGGATGATCGTTTTTATTCGGAATGACAGTGGCGACGCCACAGCTCACGGTCGTTAGAAGAGAAGCAGGCGGGCGATTCGCTACGAAGCGGGAAGACCTCCGTAAGTCGGTATCGTATGCGGGTGAGCCCGCGATCTCGACTAGGGTGCGGATTCTCTCCGCGACAATCAGGGCGTGCTCTTCATTGGTGTCATCCAGAAGCACGACAAATTCTTCTCCACCGAAGCGGGCGGCGAAGTCTGTCTCTGCGCGAAGCGCCTCCGAGACGAGGGTCGCGACGCGACGGATGACGCGGTCGCCGAAGAGATGTCCGTGGGTGTCATTCAGGATCTTGAAGTGGTCGATGTCCACCATGATGGCTGAGATGGGGCGTGGGTTCGCGATCGTATCGGCAAAGAGCTCCTGGAGGCGTAGGTCGTAGGTGTGGCGATTGTTCAGACCGGTGAGTGCATCACGGGATGCGACGCGCTGGAGATCGAGATTGGCGGCGTCGAGGAGGGCCGTTTGGGTTTCGCTGCGAAGGCGCTGCAGATACGAGATGCGCAGAGCACGAGTAAAGGTAAAGTTGCCGATAAGCGAAAGAACCGCTGCTGCGATGACCGGAGCGGTCGCGAGGACCATACCTCCTAAGCTCAGAGCGGTGAGAGAGGCGACTCCGTCTCCGTACGCGATCAGACATAGCACCGAAGTAACCAATCCGTAGCGCAGATCGACACGAAAGACGCCGTTCAGAAGAACGAAGGCCAGAAAGAAGATCGGTTCGACCGTCGCCTGGAAGAGTTGTTCGGTGCCGCGGCCAAGATAGAGCGTGGCGCAGCAAATCGTCAGGACAATACCGCCGATGGACGCCTCGCGTACGGCGCGTGTTTTGGCGTGGAGAATGGCGAATAGAAAGAGAAGAATCGAGGGAGTAACAACCAGTAAGCGGACCGAAACGGCTTCACCAAATCGTGCCGGGATAAAGATTGAGTCGCCAAAGAGAAACAGGTCGAAGATGAGGAGGGCGCACAGGCCGGTCCAGGCGACGTATTTCCGCCGTCGCCTCGCAGTAGACGCGACGTAGCTTTCCTCCAGAAGCGGGGGGAAGCGTAGGCGGCGAAAGTACGAACCTACGAAGTCCTGGATCTGTTGTTCAACCTGCGGAAGCAGCTCGGTGAAGGTAGACATTCGCTCTCAGTAAAGATGCCAAAGTGCGGGAGGGGTTTGTGTTGATTGCTTCGATTTTTCCGCGGCGATCCGTACCTATTAGTACGGCGCAAATTGGCATTCCGTTACGTGACTGAAGTTTATATTTCGAGCGCGAACTGGGAGGTTTCGACGCCATGAACATTTGCTCGCGGCTCCGTTGCCAACTCCAGCACGAGACGTTCTAAGACGAGCCGCTTGTCTGGAGGGGAATTACGCAGTTCCAGGTCGGCCCGGGCGATCAGGCGGAGAGCGCGGGAGAGTTCGCGGCGCGACTTATAGCGGCGGGCTTGGCGGATGAGGTCGTCTGCGGCAAAAGGGGGCATGCGAAACCCCTGCCAGAGGACCTGCCAGATTGCGCGGGAGTCGCGCACGTTCTTCTCCGCGATGATGAGCATCTGCCGGAAGGTGCGGGCCAGCATATACAGATGGCCGATGGCAGAGTCCTCCCCGCCGTCAGAGGCGTTCAACAGGCCGTGCAGGAGCCCCAGGGCGGCGGCGCGGTCGTGCAGGGAGATAGCATCTGTCAGCTCATAGAGCGACCGCTGCTTGGCGGCAAGGACGAGCGTTTCCACGTCACCGAGGGTAATGCGCGCCTCCGCGTGTTCGACACCAGCCTGTTCGCGCGGCGCGGAGACATAAAGGAGGAGCTTTTCCAACTCGGAGGCGACCAGCATCATGTCCGCGCCGAGGGCGTCGACGAGCTCGCGGGCGGCGTCGGGATCGCATTTGGTGTTCTGCTCATCGCAGGTGGCTGTGACCCAACGGACGGCGTCCTGCTCGTCGACGCGGGCCAACTCCACCACGCCGCAGAGGTCACCGAGGGTCTCCCGGATGCGCTCGAAGCGGTCCTTGTCCTGCATGTCCATCTTGCGGAGATCGGCGGGAAGGCGGAGGTGGTCGGCGACGAAGATCAGAAGCGCCTGCGGGTTCGGCGAACGGAAGTAGGCGTCAATGGCGGCGAACTCGTCCTTTTTGGCGCCGCGCGTGTAAAGAACCTTCAGATTGCGAAAGAAGAAGACCTGGAAGGGAGCCATGAGGGACGGCGTCTGCGCCTGGTCCAGGGCTTCGAAGATGCTGGTTTCCGCGAGATCGAGATCGTGCAGACAGAAATCGCGAAGATTATCC
The DNA here is from genome assembly GCF_000179915.2 of Terriglobus saanensis SP1PR4. Lineage (NCBI taxonomy): Bacteria > Pseudomonadati > Acidobacteriota > Terriglobia > Terriglobales > Acidobacteriaceae > Terriglobus > Terriglobus saanensis. The sequence goes on from NC_014963.1 coordinate 826,284, forward strand.
GGAACGAGGGTCTGGAGGACGCCGCGCCGGCAACGCTCGTAGAGAAAGAGCTCGTCGCCCGCCAGAACGTATCCGGGCCGGAGTGCGGGGGATGCGATCTCGGCGAGGAAGCGGTCAGACGAAGCGAAGCTGCGGACAGGGGGCATCTGCATTGAGGATATAGGGCTAAACGCCCGCACATGAGGATATTGCGGTGGAATGCGTGTGGATAGCCCTGTGGATAGCCGGTCCCTAACCCCGCTTCGCTGTCTGTTCGTGCCTTTGCTGTTGGTTCTTTAGGTTCACTCCGCTTTCAGCATAACGGCGGGATCGATTCTGGCCGCACGGACCACGGCGGGAATGGAGGAGAGAAGTGCTGCAATGAGAAGGATCACTGTGGGCCAGAGAAGGACGGCCAGGTCGGTCGGTTTTACGCCGAAGAGGAGCGTGGCCACATAGCGCGAAGCGCCGACACCGAGCGCAAGACCGGCCATGGCTCCGAGGAGGACCATGGCAAACGTTCGCAAGGTGACGAGGCGTGCGATGTTGAACCGTCCCGCGCCAATGGCGATGCGGATACCAAGCTCGCGTTCTCGCTGGAGAACGGAATAGTTCAGGACGCCGTAGAGCCCGATGAAGGCGAGCAAAAGCGCGACGGCGGCGAAGAAGGAAGCAAGCTGCGCGAGGAGACGTTCGCGAATCGTCTGCGCGCGAATGAGCTCTGTCTGGGTGCGGATATTGCTCACGCGAAGCTCGGGCTGCAGGCGAGAAATCTCCCTGCGGAGGGTGTCGGCAAGAGCTGTGGGATCGGCGACCGAGGTTCGGAGGACGAAGGTCGCGCCATCGTAGGCCTGGGGCACACCAGAGGGGTCGACGGAGCGCATGGGCAGATAGGCAATCGGGAGCATGGCTTCGCGCACGTCGCGATAAGCTGCGTTCTCCACCATGCAGAAGAGACATGGCTAAACCGTCCTTAGGACCTGGTTGATGGCGGAGGTGGCGGTGAGCCAGCGGGACTCTTCGACACCAAGCTGCTTCTTACCCGTGGCGGTGAGCTGGTAGATACGGGCGCGGCGGCCGGTGTCGTTCTTGATCCACTCGGCGCGGATCCATCCGGCCTCTTCCATGCGGTGGAGCGCGGGATAGAGAGAGCCCTCTTCGATCCGGAGCAGATCGTCGGAGGCTTCCTTGACTGCAGCCATGATGCCGTAGCCGTGCGTGTTCGGGCGGCGAGAGAGGATCTTGAGGACGAGGAGATCGAGGGAACCCTGTAGGGCGTCTGGCTTTTTCATACTGAGACATCTATATATAGACAGCTTTGTATGAGTCAAGAAAAATCTTTGACATGCGTTTTCTTCTGGCTGGCTTACGATGGAACTCCACTGCCTCGATTGGGTCTGGGAGGATTTATGGGTCATCCGCGAAAGATGTTGGCTGTTCTTTTGGCGTTTGTTGCCGGTTTTTTGACGATTCAGGCGCAGGATCCAATGAAAGCGTTTCCAAAGAACTATAGCGTGATCTTCGAGAACTCGGAGATCCAGGTCATCCATGTTCATTATGGCGCGCATGAAAAGATCGGTGTCCACGATCACTCCAAATCGCCGACGGTGTATGTCTATCTGAGCGACTCCGGCCCGGTCCGTTTCTCGCACGAGGGCGAGAGCGATTATGTGTTGCAGAGACCGCCGTTGAAGAAGGGCGCGTTCCGCGTGAGCCCGGGACGGATCGAGCGGCATGCGGTGGAAAATCTTGGTGACCTGAATTCGGATTTTCTGCGCGTGGAACTGAAGAGCATTCCTATCGGCGGGATGCTGCGTGCGTCTCGCGTAGGCGCTCCATCGATACCTTTGAAGGATACGAATGCGATGGAGTTTCAGAGTGCGAAGCTCGAAGTGCAACGGCTGATTTGCACGCACGCTTGTGCCCTAACGGCATCCCCTCAAGGGAGTCTTGTGATTGCCTTTTCTCCTGTGCAGATCGGTACGGACGCGAGCAAGCGAAGCGTGAAGGGCGGCGAGGTCTTCTGGCTCAACGCTGGACAGGCGGCACCCGCTACGGGCGATGCAGGGGCGCCTGTGCATCTTCTTCGTCTTGCGGTCCATTAGGGCTTTTACGCTCTTTGCTGGCGTTGGCGAAAGGCTGCGACCTTATGCCGGTTGCCGCAGGTTGCCATGCTGCACCAGCGGCGTTGGTGTGACTTGGTGCGGTCGTAGAACCAGAGGATGCAGTCGCTGCTCTCGCATCCACGGACAAGCGCGAAGTCTGCTGTCGCGAGGAACTCCGCGGCGGCTTCTGCGAGCGGGGTCAAAAGCTGTTCGGCAGTTCGTGTGGGATAGATGCGATGAAGTTTATTCTGCGTGAGTGTGAGATAGCTCGGGCTCTTCGCGAGGAAGTCGTTGAGAGCTTCAGGATGAATGCGTTTGCCCTCGGCGCGACGTTCGATGAGGGGACGGACGACTTCGCGGAGCTGGCGGGTGGCATGCAGGAGCGCGTTGGGTTTCAGATTTGTCGCGGAAGGCACGGCGAAACCGAATTGCTTCAGCCAGGCGAGAACGTCACTGTCCGATTGGAGTGTGTCGGCGGGCTGGCCATCCACAAGCGCAACGGTGTTCAGGAAGTCCAGAACGGGCTCGTCGGCCAATGCAAGAAAAGAGCTCATGAAAATATTGTAACCGTTTTTGCATCGTTGTCCGGTTACACTCTGTCTATGTAACCAGTAATGCAATTTATGCAGGTTATGGAGGGATGTATGACACGGAGAAGCTTTGTGGCGGCAGGCAGCGGTCTGGCAGCGTTGGGAGTGAGCGGAACAGCAAAGGCAGCGGTTGCAAAAAACGGTGTGCCCATAACCTCGGTGCATCGTGTGACCGCGGACGGTGTAGAGGTCTTCTATCGCGAGGCGGGACCGAAGGACGCTCCGGTCATTCTGCTTCTGCACGGATTTCCCACTTCGTCTTTCATGTATCGCGAACTCATTCCGCGGCTTGCGGACAAGTATCGTGTGATCGCTCCGGACCTTCCTGGCTTTGGCTTTACGGAGGTGCCCGAGGCGCGGGAATACAAGTACAGCTTCGACGCATTTGCAAAGACGATCGAGGCGTTTACGGATGCTCTTCAACTGAAGCGCTATGCACTGTATGTCTTCGACTACGGCGCGCCGACGGGGCTTCGCCTGGCGATGGCGCATCCGGAGCGCGTGGCGGCGATCGTCTCGCAGAACGGGAACGCCTACGAAGAAGGCTTGGGCGATGCCTGGGCGCCGATCCAACTCTATTGGCGCGAACCAACCGCAGAACATCGCGAGGCGGTGCGACAGGCGTTGTCACCTGAGGGATTGAAAGACCAATACACCTATGGCGTTCCGCATCCTGAACGGATTGCGCCGGAGGGGTACACGCTGGATGCTGCGATGATTGCGCGTCCCGGCAACATGGAGATTCAACTGGATCTGTTCCTGAACTACGCGTCGAACGTGAAGCTATATCCGCAGTTCCAGGAGTACTTCCGCAAGGCCCAGCCACCGTTGCTGGCGATCTGGGGAAAGCACGATCCGTTCTTCATCCCAGCCGGTGCAGAGGCCTACAAGCGCGATCTGCCGAAGGCTACCGTGCAGTTTCTCGACACGGGACACTTTGCCACGGAGACGCATGTGGAAGAGATTGCCTTGGCGATGCGCGGGTTTCTGGCTACGGTGAAGTGGTGAGATCGAGGCGGTAAAACTCAACATCGGGAACGGCGTTGGTGTTGAAGCGCTCCGTGGGCTGGAAGCCGAGCGAGCGATAGAGGTGACCGGCTGCGGGCATCTTCTTCGGCTCGGTGTCGAGGACGACTGCGGTGAGCCGTTGTTCCCGCGCCCAGGCGATGGCGGCTTCCGCGAGCGCACGGCCTGCTCCGGAGGCACGGTGATCGGGAAGGACGTAGAGGCGTTTCATCTCTGCGACGACGTCGCTGCCGATGGTGCGTCGTTTGACCGAGACGCAGCCGAGGGCTTCGTTCTGATCGTTCTTTGCGAGAAGGAGAGGGGCTTCAGGGTTGGTCAGGTTGCTAATGTCGCCTTCCAGGCCGGTGAGGCAGATGTCGATGCCTTCAGCCTGGAGGTGTTCTCCGTAGGCACGGAGGAGAGCCTCGGCGGTGATGCGATCTTCAGGGGTGGCGACGGGGGAGATCGTCATGCCTTATGGTCGTGGGGTTGTGGGGTGGTGTCAACCTTTGTCATCCATAACTTTCACTTTGTCATCCCGTAGCGGAGCGGAGGGATCTGCTGTTTTATCTTCCTGTCCGATCTGTTTGTGCGCTCTGCGCGACCCCATTCTTTCGCGATGAAGCCGCGAAAGAATGGGGCACGGAAAGCTATGCCATGTGCATGCCGCCGTTGATGTCGAGCGTGTGCCCGGTGATGTAGCCTGCGGCGTCCGAGGCGAGGAAGGATACGGCGTGGGCGATATCCGCGTCCCGGCCGTACCGGGCGAGTGGGATTTGCGCAAGAATGGCGGACTTTTGTTCGTCAGTGAGGACGTGTGTCATTGGACTTTCGATAAAGCCAGGCGCGATGGCATTGACCGTGATGTTGCGGGAGGCAAACTCGCGCGCAAGGGATTTGGTGAGACCGATCATCCCGGCTTTGGAGGCAGCGTAGTTCGCCTGTCCGGCAGCGCCGACTTCTCCAACGACGGAGGTGATGTTGATGATGCGTCCGGAGCGGGCCTTCATCATCGACGAAAGCACGGCCTGCGTGAGCAGGAAGGCTCCGGTGAGGTTCGTGCGCAGGACGTCTTCGAAGTCGGCGAGCTTCATGCGAAGGACGAGCCCGTCCTTAGTGATGCCCGCGTTGTTGACGAGGATATCCAGCTTGCCAAAGTGTGCGATCACGGCTTTGGCGGTGGATTTGATGGAATCTTCCGAGGAGACGTCGAGGGCGAAAGTAAGGGCGGTGCCGCCTGCGGCTTCAATTTCGGCTTTGACTTCGGTGAGTTTCGACTCGTTGCGGGCCGCCAGGGCTATTTGCACGCCGTCTGCGGCGAGTTGGAGTGCGATGGCGCGGCCAATTCCCTGTGAAGCACCGGTGATGAGGGCTGTTTTTCCTGTGAGGCTGGGCATGAAGCTCCTTACTGCTGTCGAAGGAGATTATATGAAAGCGTGGCGGCTGCTGCTGACAGAAACGGAGTCCTTCGCTGCCTGCCGGTGGCAAAGGGAAGTATTCTGGTTGGACTTATGGCGAAGAACGAAACGGAAGTCTATGCGATCCACGGGGCGGACCCGGAGGCGCTGGCGTATGCAATGGCAAAGTACTCGCGCTCGGCGTTGAGTTTGAAGGAAAGTCTGAAGGAGATCTCTTCGCAGAAGGCGGAGGAGTTTCTCAATACCTTTTACTTCCAATATGGGCATCGCTCCATTGCGGACCTGGCGCACGTGGCCTTTGCCATCGAGAAGTTAAGCCTGCTGGCGGCCATTTCTCTGGTGGATGAGCAGCGCTGGGATGGGCAGGAACGCTCGACGCGTTACCAGAATTTCCGCAAGAGCGGATGGTTTACGCCGACGTTTGAACCAGCGGATGAGGCTGTGTTTACCGATGCTGTGTCCTCCCTCTTCGAGGCGTATGAGGGTGTAGGCGCGGGGATGCTGGAAGAGTTGAAGGTGCATACCGCTCAGCCTGATGGGATGGATGAAGCGGCGTATACGCGGACGCTGAAGGCGCGGGCCTTCGATATGGCGCGCTACCTGTTGCCGTTGGCGACGAACACCAGTTTGGGACAGATTACGAATGCACGGACGCTGGAAGGACAGATCTCTCGTCTGCTGGGAAGCGAGTTCACAGAGATCCGCGCGCTGGGCGTGCGCCTGAAAGAGGCCGCGAGCGGCGGAGCATGGGATGTATCGCACGCTGCGGCGGCTGGCCTGATTGAAGAGATCGCCGCAGCGGATGCGGCGTTGGGTGAGCGGGCGAAAGAGGCTTGGCTGCGCGAGGTAAAGGTCTCTCCCACGCTGGTGAAGTACACGGCGGCGAGCGAGTTTGCGAAGAAGAGCGCTCAGGAGCTGACGCAGGCTGTCTCCGAACTGATGCGCGGCGCTGCGATTGTGCAGACGCCTGCCGTGGACCTGGTGGAGACGCCGGTGGGCGAGCGGTTTTCGCTGGAGATCGACCTGGCGACGTCGTTGCTTTATTCGCACTGTCACTATGGGTATCGGCAGTTGAGAGCGGCGGTCACAGCGCTCTCTTCTGCGGCGATTGAGGAGCTGATTGCGTTGGGAACGCGGCATCGCGGACGGCACGATGAATTGCCGCGTGCGTTCAGTGCCGCGCAGGGCTTTCGCTTCGATGTGCTGATGGATGTAGGCGGATTTCGGGATATGCACCGCCATCGCAGGTGCACGCAGTTACTGCAGCCCTATACAGACGTGCATGGGTACGAGATGCCGGACTTTCCGGGACAGCCTGCGGTCTCTGGATCGCGTGTTGCAACTGTATTTACAGATGCGATGGAAAAGGCCTTTGCAGCCTATCGCGCGCTTGGTGGCCATGTGGCTGGTGAGGTGAGTGGAGATGCTTCGCCCCTGCCTACGCCGGACGCTGTGGATTTGAAGCCTTTCGATCCTTCCTCGCAGCGCGCTTCGGTGGTCTCTGCCGGAACGGCCCCGGGTGGACGCGGAGGTTCGATTTTCGGATCGTCGCAACGCACGGCCCATTCGCCTGCCGCCGTGCCTGTGCCGCAGTTCGGGCAGGATGGCAGCGTGCGCATGCACTGGGGCGCTCCATTGCCAGTGAAGGCCCGTGCCGAGGCGGCGTATGTGCTACCGCTGGCGACGCGTTGCCGTGCGCTCTTTACGATGGATTACGCCGAGGCGGTGTACATCTCCGAACTTCGGAGCGCGCCTGCGGGGCATTGGAGCTATCGCCGTGTGGCGTGGGAGATGTATCAGGCTGTGGCGCGGGCGCATCCCGCTTTGGGACTTAATGTTCGGATTGAGGACGTGTACGCGCCAGTGGATCTGCTGAAGCGATAGCTTCTGGATCTGCTGAAGTATAGCTTCGCTTTTTGTTTGCTTTTCCCTTAGGTCTGCTGCTAGTATTTGGAAGATAATTGAGACGTGCAAAAGGGAGATTTACGTGGCGGATGATCGCGGCAAGGCAATAGAACTAGCCCTCGCAGGGATTGAAAAACAGTTTGGCAAGGGTTCGATCATGCGTCTGGGAGCCAAGGATGCGATTGTTCCGATTTCGGTGATTTCTACCGGCTCAATCTCCTTCGATCTGGCCCTGGGTGTGGGCGGTGTGCCCCGCGGCCGCGTGATCGAGATCTTTGGACCGGAGTCCAGCGGTAAGACGACGATTACCCTGCAGATTATCGCGGAAGCACAGCGCGCTGGCGGTCTGGCGGCGTTTGTGGATGCTGAGCATGCTTTGGATCCCGTTTACGCTCGCAAGCTGGGCGTGGATACGGATAACTTGTTGATTTCACAGCCGGATTACGGCGAGCAGGCTCTGGAGATCACCGAAGCTCTGGTGCGTTCCGGCGCCATCGACATCCTAGTAGTCGACTCGGTCGCGGCTCTGGTTCCCAAAGCGGAACTGGACGGCGAGATGGGCGATTCGCACGTCGGTCTGCATGCACGTCTGATGAGCCAGGCATTGCGAAAACTGACAGGGACGGTCTCCAAGAGCCGCACCTCCCTGATCTTCATCAACCAGATCCGCGAAAAGATCGGTGTCATGTTCGGCAGCCCCGAAACGACCACTGGTGGACGCGCTCTGAAGTTCTATTCGTCGGTCCGTATCGACATCCGTCGTATCGGCGCGGTGAAGGAGGGCGACGTCGTTGTCGGCTCCCGTACCAAGACCAAGATCGTGAAGAACAAGGTGGCTGCACCCTTCCGCGAGGCCGAGTTCGACATTCTCTACGGCGAAGGCATTTCGCGTGAAGGTGATGTTCTGGATCTGGCCGTCGTCCACAATATCGTGGACAAGAGCGGAGCCTGGTACAGCTACCAGGGCGAGCGTATCGGACAGGGTCGCGAGAACGTTCGTGGCTTCCTGAAGCTGAATCCCGATATCTTCGACCGCATGGACCAGGAACTGCGCGCCAAGCTGGGAATCGGCGCAGCTTCGATTACGGCAGCGCCGGTGCCGGAAGCTCCTGAAGATGGAGCGGAGAAGGCGGCGGAAGTCGTTCGCCGGGGTAAGTCGGCGTAAGCGAGCGAGTCAGCAGGTCAGCGAGTTAGCAAGTCAGCTCAACAAGAAAGCCCGGGATTTTCCCGGGCTTTCTTCTTTTGTACGCGCTGTTTTACAGATTTATCGAGGTTCAGGTCAAAATAAATACGAAACCTAAAGATTTAGGTTGACTTTATAAAAGCTCAGATCCTAATCTCCTATTTGTTTAGGAGACGCGCTATGGTCGGTCGGAAAAAAGGTTCCACCTCCCTTACACCTTTGGAGATGCAGATCATGCAGGTGCTTTGGCGGGACGGCCCGAGCCATGTTCAGCATGTGCAGACGAGCTTGGCTCCAGAGAACGAGTTGGCTTACAACACGGTTCAAACCATGCTGAATGTCCTGCACCGGAAGGGTAGGGTGGAGCGCTCGCTGAGCGGCCGCGCTTATGTGTATAGCACGGTGGCTTCGCGGGAGATCGTTCTTGGCCAGGCGGTAAAGGATTTTGTGGAACGCCTCTTCGGCGGATCTTCCGAGGAACTTGTGATGAGTTTGATCAAGAGTCGACAGGTCGATCCGGAACGGATTGCCGACCTGAGCCGTAAAGTCGCGAACCTGGACAGGGCAGAGGCCAAAGGAGGGAAGAATGAGTAAGGTACTCGGATTCATCCTGTCTTACATTGCCAACTCCGTTTGGGAAGTGTCAGTGATCGCAGGTGCGGGGTGGCTGGTCAACTTTCTCCTGAGGAAGCTTGGTCCCAGGTCGGCACATATCCATTGGGTTGTGACGCTGCTGCTTGCGGTCGTGGCTCCTGCGCTTCCTTTTCTGCGTTGGCTCTTTGCCCTGATCTTCATGCCGCACAGCATGGTTACACGCACTTCGGTTACTTTCGTAGCGGCTCCCATCCATGTTGAAAGCTTTCAGAGGGGACTGGAGCTGCCAGATCTCACCGCGTCGTGTTTTGTTCTCCTTTACCTCGGTGTGCTGCTCTACTTCGCCCTTCGTTTGGGCTGGACCTCGCGCAATACGCTGGCGCTTCTCCGAGAGACGTCTCCTGCGCTCCTCACTGCTGAGCAGGAGGAGATCTGGCGCCAATGCAAGCTTGCCTATGCTTTGCCCTCGGTTCAACTCCAGATCTCGGAGAAGGTATCAGGCCCGGTTACACTCGGATTTCGAAAGCCTGTGTTGCTTGTGCCGCCAAGGTTCATGGAGGGCTGTACTGCGCAGGATCTGCTCTCAGCGTTCGCTCATGAATGCGCCCACATGGAGCGTCATGATTTTGCCAAGAACCTGTTTTACGAAGTGGTCAGTCTTGTGCTGTTTTTTCATCCCGTCGTCTGGATGTTGAAGTCGCAGATTGCGCAAACGCGAGAGATGGTGTGCGATGGCATGGCCGTGGATAGGGCCATCGATTCTCACAGCTATACCCAATCCCTGCTACGGCTCGCGTCCATGGTTTACGAGCATGCGCGAGTCCCTGTCTCACACGCCGTCGGTATCTTCGACGCCAACATTCTGGAGAAGCGAGTCATGGTCATGCGTATCAAAACGCCGAAACTAAACCCTTCCGTGCAGTATGGTCTTGTTCTTTCCGCTGTGCTATTCCTGGCTTCGGTCGCCGCCGCTGGCGCGACGAGGGCGATTGCGGTCGAGCCAGAATCAGCTTTGCAGAGAGTTCCTATGCATGGGCCCGTCTATCAAGTCGGCAATGGCGTCAGCGCACCTGTGCTTCGCTTCCAGGCCGATCCCGAATATCCGAAAGCTGCTCAAGAGGGCAACGGAAAGTTGCGAAGCGGAATGTGTTTCATCAGTTTGGTCGTGGACGCGAAGGGCATGCCAACGGATGTTCACGTTGCCAAATCGTTGAACCCTGATTTTGATGCGAATGCCATCAAGGCTGTCCAGCAGTGGCGTTTTTCTCCAGCACGACGTTCGGGGAAGCCGGTAGCCGTTGCGCTCAACGTTGAGGTGAACTTCCAGAAGTTTTAAACATTCCTATTTCAAGAAAACAGAGAGGCCCGGGAGTTATCCCGGGCCTCTCTTGTGGGTGAGTCTTTATTCGTTAGAGCGCAGGAGAGGATACTGGCGACTCTCCGCGAGGGCCGGGGCCATTTTCTCCACGGGGTCCGCCGGGACCACCCTGGCCACCGTTCGGTCCGCCTTTGAAGCCGCGTACACCCATGCCGCCGCGCATATGATGCTCGGCCTGCAGTTTGGTCCACTGGTCGGCGGTGAGGACGCCACGGATGCTGAGGAGCATCTTGGCATTCGCCTTTTCCATATCGGCGCGTAGGTCTGCCACCTTGTTGATCTGTGCCAGCGCTTTGCCCTGATCGATGGGGTTGGTGCTGAGGAGAGGCTCGAGTTTGAGCTGCTCTTCTTCAATCGAGGCATGCAGATGGATGAGCTGGATGCGGCTCTGCATAAAGGTATCTTCGATGCGCTTCTGCTGGTCCGGGGAGAGACCGATGCGGGCGGTGAGCTCAGGGTTCTTCCACCAGATGCCGAGGGGAAGAATGCCGTCGCGACCACGCATGCCGCCTTCCATGCCATGCTCCATGCCGCCGGGACCGCGTTTATCGCCACGCATGGTCATGGCGCCGGGACCGTGGGGACCTTTGCCGTTCGGCGCTCCACCGGGGAGGGTCTGTGCGCCGTCGGAGGGTGGAGGAGGTGTTGCGTCCTGCGAAAAGGCAGGAACAGACAAGAGCAAAGAGGCTGCAAGGAGAAGCTTGGGGCTCATGGTTAGTCTTCCTTTTGGTTTTCTGTTGTAGAGGTCGTGGAGGTGAGCGGGAGGAGCGGGACCGGGACCGAAGTATTCAGATCACTCTGGATCGTGCTGAGCAGGGCTTCGTCCGAGATCTGGGGTGTCGCCTGCGTCGGCGTCACGGCTACCGGGGCCACGTTGCGATGATGCAGAGCGACGGGTGCGCCGATGGCGAAGGCAAAAGCGGCAGTGGCCATCGCAATACGAGGCATGGTGAACAAAGTACGGCGTGCGCGCGGCAGGCGCAGAGTGCGCGGTCCTCCGATCCGATCGAGATCGCGAAGGTTTTCCGTGGCCAGCGCCGTGGTGGCGAGGCGAAGATCACCAAAGCCCGTGCGCAGGCTGGAGAGTTCGCCGGAGCATGCGGCACAGGTCGCAAGATGCGCGGTCGCGGAGGCGCTGGGGACGCCGAAGAGGGCGATGTCGAAGTCTTCGCTGGAGAGATGCTGGCTGTTGAGAGGGTTCATTTTTTTCCTCGCTTTCGAGAAGCGGGCAGGTTGTTTGTGCGGAGGGAGTCGAGCGCGCGGTAGAGGTGGCTCTTGACGGTGGCGAGCGGAAGGTCCGTGGCGGTGGCGATCTCCGAAAGTTCGAGCTCGTCCACGTAGCGCAGAAGGAAAATGGTGCGTTGCCGCGCGGAGAGTAGCTGAACGTTCGACCAGACTTCGGCGAGGCGTTCCTTCGCGATCATGACATTCTCTGTGGACTGCGCGGGATGCCGCAGTTGCGTTGCGAGATCGTCCGCGCTGACGGCTTCCACCGCGACGCGTTTCCAGAAACGGAAGGTCTCCGTTCGTGTGTGATCGCGGAGAAGGTTGATGGCGATCCGCGTGAGCCAGGTCGCGATGGAGCACTCTCCACGGAAGGAGTCGCGGGCTTTCCATGCCTTCAGGAACGTGTCCTGCGTGATCGTGTGGGCCAGATCGCGGTCCCGCAGAGAGAGCAGGAGGAAGCGGAAGATGCGCTGTTCATACAACGCGTGAACATTGGCGATGTCCTCGAAGGGAGACACGACCGTGTGATCGCTGGACGGCGTCATGTCTGTTGCGAGAGCGGGTTGAATGGCCTGATCGAGCATGTTGTCTTCATAGTGAACAGACGCTCCTTTCAGGAAGAAGCCTACGTCTTTCCGCCGAAATTTTCAGAATGCACTGTTTTGACCGGGTGAAGCAACGTATGTTTCCGCTCGTGAGAAAAGCTCGTCTATGGAGATGAAAGAAAGGCAGGACAGGATGATGGTCGGAAAGATCTGGAGTCGCAGGCGGATGCTCGCTGTGGGAGCCGCGGGCGCGGGGTGGGGATGGATGCGGGGAACATCGTTGTTCGCTCAGGAGAAGGCCGCCTGCACATTGTCTCCGGAGCTGGAGGTCGGGCCTTATTACGTCAACTATGAGTTGATGCGCAAAGACATTCGCGAAGATCGCGCGGGCGTGCCGCTACATTTGAAGATTGTGTTGATGAACTCAAAGACCTGCCTGCCCTTGAAAGATGCGGCGGTGGATGTGTGGCACTGCGATGCCATGGGGATCTATTCCGGCTATACGAAGAACAACCCGGACTCGATGGGTGGCCCCGGTGGGATGCTGCCACCGCCTCCTCCAAAGGGTGCAGCGGGCGGCCCGCATTATGGGCCTCCGGGTATGAAGCAGACGGATCAGGAGACGTTTCTACGCGGCGTGCAGATCACCGGGAAGGACGGATCGGCGGAGTTCCTGACGATCTATCCCGGCTGGTATGTTTCGCGCGATATCCATGTTCACCTGGAGGTACATATGGGAGGGAAGGCCGGAGAGAAGAAGTACGCAGGCGGGCATGTCTGCCACATCGGACAGATCGCGTTTCCGGATGACCTGAGCGATGCCGTGGCAAAATTGGAGCCTTACGCGCAGCACAAAAAAGAACGGACGCGGCTTGAGGACGATCACGTCTTTCATGACGATCTTGCGAATGTGATGCTGCGTTTGCAGCAGATCGATTCTTCTTCGATGACGAAGGGATTTACGGGGGAGATTACGTTCTGGGTGGATCCCGACGCGATGCCGAAGCAGGAGGGGCCGGGTTCCGGTGGAATGCCGGAGCAGTGGGTGGATTAGTGGTTGCTGCGATGACAAAAGTTTTTTGCGGCGCAACGAAGTTCCGTTACGGGATGGTTTGGTTGGCTTGAGAGGTAGAGGCGGCTTATCCTGCTGGTACGCATGAAAACTGTAAAAGCGATTTATCCCGGGACGTTTGATCCACCGACGAATGGGCACTTGGACCTGATTGAGCGCGGTGCCAAGATTGTGGATCACCTTGTGGTGGCGATCCTGCGGAACTCGAGCAAGGCCGAGCCGCTGTTTACGACGGCGGAACGCGCGGCGATGCTGACCGAGTGTGTGAAGCCTTTCGGGAATGTCTCCGTGGCGACGTTCGATGGTCTGCTGGTGGACTTCGCGAAGCAGGAGGGCGCTCGGGCTTTGCTGCGCGGCATTCGCGCCATTTCGGATTACGAGTACGAGTTCCAGATGGCGATGATGAATCGCAAGCTCGCGCCGGAGCTGGAAACGATCTTCATGATGCCCGCGGAGAAGTACACGTATGTGTCTTCACGGTTGATCAAGGGTGTTTATCGGCTTGGCGGCGATGTGGCGGAGTTGATTCCGCCGTTGGTGCTGGAACGGTTGAAACATAAGCGTGGCGCGGTGGCGCCTGAGGGGACTGGGGTGGATCTCGTAGAAGGAAGTCCGGGGGACGATTAGGACCGAGTTTTGAATAACCGAACCGCTCCTGAATATTTCCTCATCCCGGATTCAACGGGGCGTTAGCATCCCACCCGCACATCGCAAAAGCGCGATGTACGGGGCACCCGGGGTTTTAGCTTTCCTCAAGGCTCCTTAGGAATAGTCTTGAAGAGCCCCCATGACAACTCCGCCTCCGATTCCCGACGTAACGGTTTCCACCGATGAGGCTGTGGCATTTCCAGGATTGAAGCGGGGGCTTTTTTTTTATCTCTTCAAGCCGTGGGTGAAGCTGGGACATCCGATTCTGCTCTTCGAGCACTTGCAACAGACGTTTGGAAACGTGGCGCAGTACCGCTTTCTGGGAACGCCCATTGTCTACCTGAACGATCCGGAGTATATCCGCGAAGTGCTGATCAACCAGGCTTCTGCGTTTGTAAAAGAGCGCACCGTCAAGCGGATGAAAGTTCTGCTGGGCGAAGGTCTGATTACCTCGGACGATCCGATTCACATCCGCTCACGGCGCATTGCAGCGCCGGCGTTTCATCGGCAACGGATCGCGGCTTATGGAGATCAGATCGTTGCCATCGCTGCGAGTCAACGGGATCGGTGGCATGAAGGGCAGGTGCTGGATATCGGTGCGGCGTCGATGGAATTGTCGCTGGAGATCGTGGCAAGGACGCTTTTCGACACTGAGGTGACGACGGAGATCCGCTCGATCAACGATGAAGTGAACACAATCATGGGTCTCTACAACTTTATCGTGGCGTTTCCGCAGTTGGAGAAGTTCGTCAATTTCCCGATTCCGGGAGTGATCAAGTTTCGGCGATCGAAGGCGCGGTTGGATGCGGTGGTGGGGCGACTGATTCGAGAGCATCGCGAAGCGTCGCTGCGAGGAGAAGAGGATAAGGGCGACCTGCTCTCGATGCTGCTTTCGTCGCGAGACGAGGAAGGCGACCACTCTGGTCTTTCGGATGAACAGGTGCGCGACGAAGTTCTGACGATCTTTCTGGCTGGATACGAGACCGTAGCGAATGCTCTGACGTGGACTTGGTATCTGCTGAGTCAGAACCCCGAGGTCGAGGCGCGCCTGCACGCCGAACTGGATGAAGTTCTGGGAGGGCGACTGCCCGTGTTGGCGGACTATGCTGCCTTGAAGTACACGGAGATGGTCTTTGCCGAGTCGATGCGTCTCTATCCCCCGGCCTGGGCGATGGGGAGGATGGCCACGCGGCCTGTGCGCGTGGGGCCGTATGAGATTCCCGAGGGCGCGCATGTGTTCTTCAGCCAGTACATGATGCATCGCGATCCACGATGGTATCCGGAGCCGCTGAAGTTCGATCCTGAGCGGTTTTCCGCCGAAAACAAGGCAGGGCGTCCGAAGTTTGCCTATTTCCCGTTTGGTGGCGGGGGAAGGCAGTGTATCGGCGAGGGGTTTGCGTGGATGGAGGGCGTTTTTTCCATTGCGACGGTGGCGCAGCGATGGCGCTTTGAGTTTCTGGGGACACGTGAGCCTGAGGTTCAGGCGAAGATTACGCTGCGGCCTGAGGGGGCAGTGCGGATGCGGGTGGTGGGTCGGTGACTTTGGTTTTGTTTTCGGGAAGGATGCGCTTTACGCATAACCCATGTCCCAGGCGGGACATGGGGCACCCGGATTTCGGGGTTCCCGCTCTTTTTGTCATCCCGTAGCGAAAGCGTAGGGATCTGCTTTCCCCCGGACAGATCCGGTTTGTGCGCTCTGCGCGCACCCCACCCTTCGCCGATAAAGCTGGCGAAAGAATGGGGCACGATGGGAGCCACGGTGACGGTTCTGGAAGGTTCGGCTTTTCAGGGGTGGGGGAAATCTGAAAGACTGTAGGACATGAGCACTGTTGCGGAAGCGAAAACGATGTTAACGGAGCGGATCGGAAGAATCGAAGTATCCGCGACCATGGCGATCACGGCTGAGGCGTTGCGTTTGAAGGCGCAGGGTATGGATCTGGCGGACTTTGGCGCGGGCGAGCCACACTTCCAAACGCCGGCCCACATCAAGAAAGCCGCCATCGACGCCATTGAGAGCGGATTTACGCGCTATACCGCAGTCGCCGGTATCCCAGAGGTCCGCAAGGCCGTCGTAGAGCGGCACGCGAAAGATTTTGGAACGCAGTATGCCGTGGACGAGTGCGTCTTTACCACCGGTGGCAAGCTGGCGCTCTTCAATGCGATCCAGGTGCTGGTGGACCACGGTGACGAAGTGATTCTGCCGGTCCCCTATTGGGTCAGCTTCAAAGACATCATCCAATACGCGGGCGGCGTGCCGGTGTTTGTGCGCGGGCGCGAAGAGGAGAACTTCCGCATCACGGCGAAGATGATTGAAGGCGCGATCACGGAAAAGACGAAGGCGATTGTGTTGAATACGCCTTCGAACCCCTCCGGCGCGGTCGTCTCTCCTGGGGACCTGGAGGCGATCGTTCGGCTGGCACATAAGAAGGGCGTGTATGTGCTGCTGGATGAGTGCTACATCTACCTGAACTACACCGGCAACCTGATCTCTGGTGGATCGTTCCTGGACTGCAAGGAGCACGTCGTCGTGCTTGGGTCGCTGTCGAAGACCTACGCGATGACCGGCTGGCGCGCGGGCTATGCGCTGGGACCGAAGCCGATCATTGCCGCGATGAGCAAGCTGCAGTCGCAGAGCACGTCGAACACCGCGAGCATGGTGCAGCGCGCTTCCGTCGCAGCGCTGACCGAGAGTCAGGATTGCGTCTTCGAGATGCGGGACGGCTATCTAAAGCTGCGCGACAGGATTCTTGCGGGCCTGAAGGAGATTCCGGGCATCACGTGCACGGTGCCTGAAGGCGCGTTCTACGTGTATCCGAATGTAAGCGCCTACTTCGGCAAGGGCGGCATCCACTCTGCTGCCGATGTCGCGGCCAAGCTGTTGAGCGAAGCACACGTTGTGGTGGTGCCGGGCGAGGCGTTCGGTACAGACGAACATATCCGTTTCAGCTATGCAGTGAGTGAGGACGTCGTGGACAAGGGAATCGAACGTTTGAAGAAGTTCTTCGGCGGACTCGCCTAATGGCCCAGGTCGTCAAGTTTGGAACGGACGGATGGCGCGGCATCATTGCAGATGACTTTACGTTTGCCAATGTCCGCGTAGCTGCGGCTGCGGTTGCGAATTACGTGGTGGACGCGGGTGATGCGCCGAAGGGCGTCTGCATCGGCTGGGACACACGGTTTGCGTCAGAGGCGTTTGCAAAGGTGACGGCGGAGGTATTGTCTGCCGCGGGCATCAATGTGTTTCTGGCGGATCGCGTAACGGCGACGCCAGCTCTTTCGTTTGCCGTGCTTGAACGCGGCGCGGCAGGTGGCGTGATGATTACGTCAAGCCACAATCCCGCGCAGTGGAATGGCTTCAAGTACAAAGGGCCGTTTGGCGGTTCGGCTACGGCATCGATGGTGACGGGGATTGAATCGTTTCTTGGCAAAGATCTGCCAGCAGCGATTGTGCCGGGAACCATCGAGCGGGTTAATTTTCTGCCTACGTATCTCGATGCGGTGAAGAAGTTTGCCGATCTGAAGCGGATCAAAGAGTCCGGTCTTCGCTTCCTGATCGACAGCATGTACGGTGCTGGATCCGGCCTGTTGAAGAGCATCTTCGACGAGGCCGGTGTGCCTTGCGTCGAGATTCGCAGCGAGCGGAATCCGTTATTTCCTGGGATTAATCCTGAACCGATCCTGCCGCACATTGCGGAGGCGCAGAAGGCTGTCGTTGCCAACAAGTGCGACGCGGGTGTGATTACGGACGGCGATGCGGATCGTATCGGCGCGGTCGATGAGCATGGCAACGTCGTGACGGCGCACCAGATCCTGGCGCTGCTGACGTGGTGGCTGCTGGAGCGCAAGGGATGGGGCGGCGAAGTGACGCGCGCCTTCAACACGACCAAAATGGTCGATCGCATTGCGGCGAAGTACGGACGGAAGCTCCATGAGCACGGGATCGGCTTCAAGTATGTCGTGGACTTGATGCTGGCGAATGACATCCTGATTGGCGGCGAGGAGTCGGGCGGCGTCGGCATCAGCAAACATCTGCCGGAGCGCGATGGCGTCTTCAACGCGCTGATGATCGCGAACGTGATGGCGGAAGAGAAGAAGACACTCGGCCAGCTCGTGGCGATGCTGCAGGCGGAGTTTGGTGAGCATCAGTATGGGCGCATCGATATGCACATCGACGACACGCTGAAAAAATCCGCAATTGCGCGTGCGTCGAGCGGTCTGACCGAGATGGCAGGCATGCGTGTTCTCCGCACGGAGAACATGGACGGCATCAAGTTTTTTCTGGATAACCCCGAGGCTGCGTCTAAGAAGAACGCCGCAGAGACTTGGCTGCTGTTGCGCGCGAGCGGAACGGAGCCTTTGCTTCGCGTTTATTCAGAGTCATGCTCGCACGAGAGTGTGGAGAAGATTCTGAAGGCGGCGGAGCAGTTTGTGTTGGAAGGGAAGTCTGCGTGATCGAAGTCGAGGTGGGCGCCTTCCTGTTCGACATGGACGGGGTGCTGGTGAGTTCGATCGGATCGGTGCGGCGAAGCTGGCGGAAGTGGGCGAAGATGTACGGGCTTCCCGATTCGGAGACCTTCGAAATCCCCCACGGCCAGAGGGCGCGCGAGATCATCCAGGGTCTGATTCCGGAGAAAGACGTGGATGAGGGACTTCGCGTCATCGAAGAGATCGAGATGGCCGACACCGACGACCTGATCATTCTGCCGGGTGTTCGCGCTCTGCTGGAGAGTCTGCCGAAGGAGCGTTGGGCGATTGTGACCTCTGCTACGAACCGGCTGGTGATTGCGCGTCTTGAAGTAGCGGGTTTGCCGATCCCTACGCGGCTGGTCAGCGCGGATTCGGTGGAGCGGGGGAAGCCTGCTCCGGATCCTTATCTGGCGGGGGCGAAGCTGCTTGGGATTTCTCCAGGGGATTGCCTGGTGGTGGAGGATGCTCCCTCTGGGCTGCAGTCTGGCAAGGCTGCCGGGGCGAAGCTCCTTGGGGTTTTGGGGACACATGCTTTAGAAGATCTGGGCGATGCGATGTGGGTGGTGGAGTCGATGGAATCGGTGCGGGTAGAGGTTGGGGAGCGGTTGCGGGTGAGCCTGGATGTTGTGCGGTAGATGGATCGCTTCGCGATCACCCACACATCGCAAAGAGCGCGATGTATGGGGCACCCGGCACCCGGTCTTCGTTCTTCCGATTCTCTGTCTTCCCGTAGTCCCCCTTTTTTGTCATCCCGTAGCGTTAGCGAAGGGATCTGCTTTTCTTCTCTGAATTTCCTGACAAATCAGGTTTGTGCGCTCTGCGCGACCCCACCCTTTCGCAAAAAGCCGCGAAAGAATGGGGCACGGATCAGGCGAGCAGGGTGGCTACGCGCTGGAGGTCCTCTTCGGTGTCGACGCCAATGGTGTCGTGGTCTACGGTTTCCACATACAGGGCGATGTTGTTTTCCAAAAGGCGAAGCTGTTCGAGGCGTTCGATCTGTTCCAGGGTCGAGGGCGGCAGGGTAGCGAAGCGTTTGAGAGTTGCCGCGCGGTAGGCATAGAGGCCGATGTGCTTCCAGTACTGGACGTCGCCGGAGTTCTCGCGGTCGTAGGGGATGGCAGCGCGGGAGAAGTAGAGCGCGCGGCCGTCCGGGGCGGTCACTACCTTTATAGCATTCGGGTTGGTGATGTTCTCCGGCGTGCAGAGCACGCAGATGGTCGTGGCTTGCACATGATCGCCGAGGTCGAAGGGGCGAAGGAGGGCTTCGATGTGGTGTTCCGTCAGCGTAGGTTCATCTCCCTGGATGTTCACATAGATGTCCGCAGGGTGTGTCTTTTCAAGAGCTTCGGCGACGGCGTGCATGCGGTCGGTGCCGCTGGCCAGCTCGCGCGAGGTCATCTGGTACTGCCATCCGCGCTGCTGACAGAGGTCGGCGACTTCTGCGGAATCCACGGCGACGATGACTCCGTCGAGCTGCGGGACGCGCAGAGCGGCCTCGACAACCCAGGCGAGGAGAGGCTTTCCGGCGATTTCGCGGAGGACTTTGCGGGGAAGGCGTGTGGATTCGAGGCGGGCCGGAATGACGGCGAGGATGCGGTTGGGTCGCAAAAGGTATTTCCTTCGGTGGCGAAAGCCGCGTTGATCTTTGCTTGATCAGGATAGGCCAGGGCCTGTTTCCTTCAAAGCGTAGCGGCCATTTCCTGCGAAATACGTCTGCTTTTGAGATAAGATGGTGAAGTTGGAAGCAGGCTATGCCGCGTTCCGCGTCAACACCTGGCGGTGTAGCTCAGATGGTTAGAGCGACGGACTCATAACCCGTAGGTCACAGGTTCGATTCCTGTCACCGCCACCACTCAAAAGTTACATTCGTTTCGCCGGATCGCAATCCCCTAAGAGCCAGAGAGTATCATTTTCACAGGGCGCTGCGTCTAAAGTGCAGGTGCGTCCTGTGGTTTGCGCTGTCCTATCTGTTTCTTTCTGTTTCCGGAGCTAAGTGCCGATGCCGAAGTCGTTGCGAATCTTTCTGCTTGCCCTGTCTGTGGGTGTGGTGCTGACCGCGTTTGTGGGTGCGAATACGAGCCACGTGAGCGCTGCGAGCGATCCGCAGGAGGGCGCGTACCGGCAGATGCAGGTGTATAGCGAAGTGCTGCGGCATGTCCAGTCGGATTATGTAGAAGACCCGAATATGGGCGCGGTGACGAGCGGCGCTCTGCGCGGCCTGGCGGAGACGCTCGACGGAAACTCCAGCTATTTGAATCCCGCAGAGTACAAGGCCTACAAAGAGACCCTTGCGTCGGACAAAAAGAGTGCGCATGCCCAGACCGGCATCAACGTAGCGAAGCGTTATGGCTATGCGACAGTGGTAAGTGTGGTGACGGACAGCCCGGCGGACAAGGCCGGGGTTTCGGATGGCGACATTCTTCAGTCCATCGGAGACAAGAGCACTATGAATCTCGCCGTAGTGACGGTGCAGGCCCTTCTGCAGGGCGAGCCGGGAACGACCTTGACCATCGGCGTTGTGGATCCGCGCCATGCCGGACCGGAGAAGCGTCTGACGCTGACGCGCGCAAATCTGGTTCTGCCGGCGACGCTGGAGACATTTTACGAGCAGGCGAGCATTTTGTATGTGAAGCCCGAGTCACTGGATAAAGAGCATGTGCAGCAGATCGAACAGAAGCTGAAGGCCATGTCCAAAACGAACACGAAGAAGATCCTTCTGGATCTGCGCGATGTTTCGACGGGAGATACGGCTGAGGCGCTGAAGCTGGCGAACTTCTTCATCAAAACGGGCACGCTGGCCACGCTTGAGGGCCAGAAGGTGCAGAAGCAGGTCTTCACCGCCGATGCTGGCAAGGTTGTGGCGGCGACCGCGCCGATGGTCACTCTGGTGAATCACGGTACGGCTGGACCGGCGGAGCTGGTTGCGGCAGCGCTGCTGGATTCGAAGCGCTCCGAACTGGTGGGTGAAAAGACCTTTGGCGATGCTTCGCAGCAGAAGACGTTTGAACTGCCGGACGGCGCTGCCCTGATTCTTTCGATTGCGAAGTATGAAGGTCCCAGCGGAAAGAAGCTGCAGGATGAGGGCGTGACGCCTGGTGTCCTGGTGGCTTCCGCGGCGGATGACGCAACTGCGGATGATGATGGCGACGATGACGATGCGCCCAAGACTCCGGGTGTGGTGGCAAAGCCTGCGACGGTGCAGAAGCCGACCGCAAAGATCGACGATCAGTTGTCGAAGGCGCTGGAGCTGTTGAAGGCCAAGGCGGCTTAGGCGTTTGTATCGCTCTGCATGCTAAGGTGAAGTTTCGTGCAAAGTCCCTTCGACAGAGATGATTCCGGGCGCAACCTTCTTTTAGAAGAGCAGGGTGGAGCGCGCTTCCGCGTGCCGAAGTTTGCCAACCGCAAGGTGGCTCGGCGTTCGGCGTTTTACGTCATGCTTGGGGCTTCCGCGATCTTTGGCGGTCTGGTGGGCCTGATGCTCATCTACTCCACGGAGCTGCCGCAGATGGCGGATCTGGAGCGCTACCGCCCCAACACCACAACTCAACTGCTGGACGTGCATGGGCGCAGCTTTGGCAGCTTTGCGCTGGAGCGCCGCGTCGTGGTGCCGTACAGTGAGTTTCCCCCGATGTTGAGGGACGCGATCCTCTCCATCGAAGATAAGAGCTTCGAGAAGAACGCAGGCGTGAACCCGATCCGTCTGGTGGAGGCGGCCTACCTCGATATGCACTCGCATGGACGCGGGCAGGGCGCCAGCACGCTGACGATGCAGCTTGCGCGCAACCTCTTTCTCTCCGCGGAGAAGACCTACAAGCGCAAGATCCTCGAGATCTTTCTCACGATCCAGATCGAGCGGCATTTTACGAAGGACCAGATTTTTGCGCTGTACGCGAACCAGATCTATCTCGGCCATGGGACGTATGGGTTTGAGGCGGGCAGCGAGTTTTACTTCTCGAAGCACGTCCACGATCTGACCCTGCCGGAGGCTGCGCTATTGGCGGCTCTGCCCAAGGGGCCGGAGAGCTATTCGCCGATACGGCATCCGCAGCGCGCGCTGAAGCGCAGGAACCTTGTGCTCAGCGAGATGTTGAGTGACAAACAGATTTCGGTGGCACAGTACGAGGTGGCGCGGCAGTCTCCGTTGGGGCTGCATATTGAGACGCCCGCGAACTCGGTGGCTCCGTATTTTGTGGAAGAGGTGCGGCGTCAACTGGAGCAGCAGTACGGTGCGGAGCAGGTACACGGCGCCGGCCTAAAGATTTACACCACGATGGATCTCGACCTGCAGATGACGGCATACAAAGCCGTGATGAGCGGCGTGGCGACGTATGAGCGCAGACATGGCTGGAAGGCGCATCTGCAAAACATCGCCGAGGCCGGGGTCGATCTGGAGACATACAAGCATCCGGACTGGACTGGACCGCTGGCGGAAGGTACTTATGTCCATGCGCTGGTGACCGACGTTACGCCGAAGAAGGTCACGCTACGCATTGGGAACCACATGGTGGAGCTTGCGCCGGAGGATTGGGCGTGGACGAAGTTCAAGAGCGCGGCGGAGTTTTTGACGCGTGGAGACATTGCCTACGTTCGCGTACTGGCCGATACGGACAAGGTCGCACTGGAGCAGGATTCGGGAGCGCAGGCTTCGCTGATGGCGGTCGATAACTCCAACGGCGAAGTGCTGGCGATGGTGGGTGGACGTGACTTTGCTCTCTCTCAGTTCAACCGCGCGACGCAGGCGGAGCGGCAGGTGGGATCGTCTTTCAAGCCTTATGTGTATACGGCAGCGGTGGAAGCGGGGGCGAAGCCTTCGGACATCATTGTGGATGGGCCGACGAGCTTCTACACGCCGAACGGCCCCTATACGCCGCACAACTATGAGGCGGATTACAAGGGCGCGATGACGCTGCTGAATGCCTTTGCGGAGTCGCGGAATATTCCTGCATTGAAGCTGGCGAACCAGGTGGGCATTCGCAAGGTGATTGAAGTAGCGCATCGGTTCGGTGTGACTTCGAATATCCCTTCGTTCTTGCCGGTGGCGATTGGTTCGGCGGGGATCTCGCTGGTGGAGCAGGTGGGGTCGTACAGCGTCTTTCCGAACGACGGCATTCGCGTCGAGCCGCACTACATTCGCAAGGTCGTTCAGGCCGACGGTCTCCCTCTGCAGCAGAATGCGCCGCAGGTGAAGGAAGTGATCTCCGTGGAGACGGCGCGCACGATGATGAAGTTTCTGGAAGCCGTTCCGCAGTACGGTACGGCGGCGCAGGCGGGGGCGATCCTGAAGCATCCTCTCGGCGGCAAGACGGGAACGACGAACGACTACACGGATGCGTGGTTCATCGGCTTCTCGCCCAGCGTGACCTGCGGAACGTGGATCGGCTACGACGACCGCAAGTCCCTTGGAGAAAAAGAGACAGGCGCGAAGGCCGCACTGCCCATGTGGATCGACTTCATGAAGGTGGCGATTGCGCGGACGCCCAACGAGGCCTTCCCAACGGCGAATGCGCCGAAGAAGGCTCTGCAGTTACTCGCTCCAGACGCCAATGCCGAGCCTGCGAAGCCCAAGGCCGATGCGGACGACGATGCGGATGATGACGCGGAGACGAAGAAGGCGGCTCCCGTGGAGCGCGTGGCTCCTCCAACGAGCGTGCCTGCGGATGAGTCTGCTCCTGCTGGACCCAAGCCCGTGGCGAAGCCGATTGTGATTCCGCCCAATGCGCCGGTGACGAAGCCCGCACCGGCAAACGGGCCTAAGCCTGTTGTGATTCCACCGAGCTAAAGGATGATTTCAAGGTTTTGCGCAGGTGCAGATAGCGTTGCGCCTTTGCGATGTCGCGGCCGATCTGCGCTTTGAGAGCTTCGGGGGAAGGGAAGCGAATCTCGTTGCGGAGGCGAAGCTTGAAGGTGAGGCGGAGGGGTGTGGTCTCCGTGAGAGCAACAGGATGGAAGTTGAAGAGGTGGGTTTCCACGGCGAAGGAGTCCGCGCCGAAGGTGGGCCGGTTGCCGATGTTGGTCACGCCGTCGAAGCTCTCGGCTTCCGTGCCTTCGCCGATCTGTAGCTTTGTGATGTAGACGCCGTTTGCGGGCAGAAGCTCGGCGTAGGGCGCGAGGTTGATGGTGGGGACGGCGTACTGCGTGCCGTAGCCGCGACCGCTGGCGGGTGTGCTGTCGATGGAGAACTCGCGACCCAGCAGAGCGCGTGCCTGTGGGAGATTTCCTGCGGCGATCAAGGTGCGGATGCGACTGGAGGAGATGGCCTGGCCGCGCATCGATTGCGGCGCGTAGGCGTGGACGGAGAAGCCCAGCTCTTTACCGAGAGCCGCAAGGCCGTCGGTGCCTGCTTCGGCGTCGTGGCCGAAGCGGAAGTTCTCGCCTTCGTGAACCTCCTGCGCGTGCAGTGCGCGATGGAGGACATTGGTGGCGAAGTCGCGTGCCGAGGTGTTGGCGAGTTCTGTGTTGAAGGGCAGGACGAGCACGGCATCGAGGCCGGTTTCGGCGAGAAGTTCGAGCTTGCGGTCGCCGGGTGTGATGAGGCGCAGACCGCGGTCAGGACGGAGAAGCTTGGCCGGATGCGGGTCGAGCGTGACGGCGATGGCGCGTGCGGAGAGCTTCCGTGCACAGTTGATCACGTGGTCGATGACCCAGCGATGGCCGCAGTGGACGCCGTCAAAGTTGCCGATGGTGACGATAGTGTTGCCGAGATCCGAAGGTAGGTTTTCGAGGCCCCGGATAATCTTTGCGCTCATGCGATTTCAAACTCCAGACGGAGGCCGTCGTAGGCGAGGTAGATGCCTGCGGGGAGCTCCGCGCTGACTGGCCCGTGGTCGAGGTCGTGCGAGATATGCGTGAAGTAGGTTCGCTTTGCGCCGATGCGCTGCGCGAGTGCGATGGATTTGTCGAGGTGCGAGTGGGACGGATGCGGTTCGCGGCGAAGAGCGTCGAGGATGAGGATATCCAAATTCGCTAAACGCTTGATGCTGTCTTCGGAGAGGTCGCTCATGTCTGTGAGATAGGCTGCGGAGCCGAAGCGGAAGCCGGTGATCTCGGAGCGGCCGTGAATCACGGCGACGCGTTCAAAGAGAACACCGTGGATGTCGATGGTTGTGCCGGGCACGGTGGGGATTTCTACAAGCTCCACGCGGGCGCTGGTGGGATAGCGGTTTTCCGTGCGGAAGGTGTAGTCGAAGATGCGTCGGATGGTCGCGATGGTATCGGCATCGGCGTAGAGAGGTGTTGGCGTGGCGTTCTTAAAAGTGAGCGGACGAAGGTCGTCCAGGCCGAGGATGTGGTCGGCGTGCGGATGCGTGTAGAGCACGGCGTCCACACGCAGGATGTGATCGCGAAGGGCCTGGATGCGGAATTCCTGGCCGGTGTCGATAAGAACCAGCCTTTCCCTCGCATCCGCATTCCTTTCACTCGCTTCGTGGAAGCGAATGGCGACGGAGGGACGCATGCGGTTATTGCGCGGATCGGTGGAGGTGCAGACCGCGCAGGTGCAGCCTAGGGTGGGCACCCCCATGGAGGTGCCGCTGCCGAGAAATGTAAGAGACGCCTTCATCTAGCGGACGAGTTTGGGTCCGCCGAGCGGCCCTCCGGGCATGCCAGGTCCGCCGGGCTGCTGTTGCTGCTTGGCCTGTGCGGAACGGGCCAGGGCCTGTGTGATTTCGAGGAAGGCCATGCGCAGTTCGAAGAGCGCGCTCTGGATCAAGGTCGTCTCGTTTTCGTTGACGTTATTGACGGATTTTTCTTCGAGGACGCGAAGCATTTCGATGCTCTGACGTGCGCCGAGAATGTCGACGCGCGGCTGTTCGCCGGGCTGTGCGCCTGCGCCGAGTTGCATCATGGCGGTCATGTAGAGCGACTGCACCAGGCGGTCGAAGGACATGGGCGGCAGGTGGTCTCCGCCGGGGTTCGAGGCGCGCATCATCGTGTCAAGACGATCAGCGGTTTGCTCGTAGGCGAACTTCACCTTGGCGATCTCTTCTTCTGTGGGCGGCGGTGGGAGCGCAGGTTCATCTTCCACGATCTCCGGCAAACCCTCGGGATGAGGCTCTGAGGTTGCTGCCGGGGTCGCTTCCACCGGAGCGACTGGAGCCTCTTCTACGGGCTGCTCCTTGTGAGCGGAGGGATCGCGCAGTTCGCCTTCCATGTTGAACTTGCGGCGGTCGTTGACGACGAAGGGCATCTCTTTTTCGGCCATATTGCCTCTCTTTGCTATTCGATGTCGGAAGCGTCGATCTGGATGGGCGAGGCGACGGGCTGTGCCGTGCCGCCCGGGAAGGTAAGGGCGAGGTTGCGGTCAAGCGCCTCGCGACGAATATAACCGAGAGCAAGGGTGCGTCCGCCGGGAAGTGTGGCGATGCTGGTGAATTCGCCGACTGGCTTTTCTTCCGCCGTGAGCGGCGTTCCGGGGGCGGGAATATCGCCCGAAAGAAGGAAGGCGTGAAAGGTGCGGTGGACGTTGCCGCGTGAGCGGATGCGTTCGACGATCTCCTGACCGAGGTAGCAGCCTTTGTTGAAGTGCAGCGCGCGCGTCTGGGCGGTCTCCTGCGGCAGGTCGCGGTCGCGGATGTCGGTGCCGAAGAGGGGTGTGCCTTCGAGAACGCGGAGCATTTCCAATGCGCCGTCTGCGAGCGGGCTGAGGCCCTCTTCGAGGAACTGGCCGGAGATGGCGTCGAGTGCCGTTGGGCTAGAGGAGATGATCTCAAAGCGTGGCACCACGGCGCCGGGAAGGCGCGCGATCTGCGCGTCTGTGTGGCTGATTCGCGTGAGTTCTGTTGGAGGCGGCGTAAGGCCAGCGGAGTTCAGGAAATCTTCCGCACGGACGCCGAGGATTTGCAGAACGTGTTGATCTGCTGAAACGTCGGCGAGTTCCACATCGTCCATGATGATGAACCGGTCCAGCAGGGCGATGAGCTTTTCTGTCTGGGCCGGGCTCGTCTGGAGGAGGAGATGGTCTGCTTCAGCCCAGATGACAGCGTCGCCCTGGATACGGCCCTGGGCGTTGAGAAAGAAGGTGTAAGCGCCCTGGCCGGGCGCGAGGGCCTGTACGGAGTTGGTCGTCATGCCGTTGAGCCAGCGGACGCGGTCGGAGCCGGTGACTCGGATCCAACCGGATCCGACCGAAACGAAGGCCGCGGAGGTGGTGAGGGCGCGGAGGCTGTCGGAGAGTGGCTGAGTCATGCTTGGTTTTGGACGCTCGTGCGCAGGTGTTTGGCGCGGGTACACTGTTGATTATACGAGTTTGGGATAACTGAGGATCGTTTGCGACAGACGAGATGGATGAAGGTACGAGGGCTCTGCGCGGCGGGCCTTGTGAGTGTGGCGGTGTTTGCGGTTGCGCAACCAGTTGGGACGCCCCAATCTGCAGAAGCGGCGAAGCCTGCCGCTCCCATGACGAAGGCGCAGGGTGACGAACTGCTGCGGTCGGTGGATGAGATTCTGCAGTTTGCCAGCAAGGATACGCATCTAGCCATCAAGAGCAAGGTGAAGAAGAAGCTTCTCTCCCGGGGGGAAGTGAACAAGTTTCTAGTCAAGAAGTTCGAAGAGGACAAGGGCGCACAGAGGTTGGAGCGCAGTGAGGTCATTCTGAAGAAGTTTGGTCTGTTGGACCACGACTTTCACCTGCGTCCTTTCCTGATCAGCCTGTTGACGGAACAGATAGCGGGCTTCTATGACCCCAAGACCCGTACGGTGAACCTGCTGGACTGGGTGGCGGTGGAAGAGCAGAAGCCGGTGATGGCGCACGAGTTGACGCATGCCCTTCAGGACCAGCGCGTGGAGATGGACAAATGGAGCGATCCACTGTCGATGGAAATCAGCAAGGACGCACGCGACGACAATCGCCACATCCAGAGCGATGAAGCCAATACCTCGCGCGACGCTGTAGCCGAAGGCCAAGCGATGGTGGTCTTTGTAGACTACGCTCTGAAGCCCTCAGGCAAAACGCTGGCGGATTCCCCGGATCTTGGCGAAAAGATGCAGGATATGGCCGGCGATTCCTCGGGATCTCCGCTGATGGCGCGTGCACCGTTGCTTCTGCAGAAGTCGCTGCTCTTTCCCTATACGACCGGACTTGCCTTTGAGCAGGTGCTGCTGAGGCGAGGCGTGGATGTGGCCTTTGCGGGCGCGCTGGATCGTCCGCCGAGTTCATCGCATGAGGTCATGCATCCACAGGATTACCTTTCGCGCACGCCCGTACCGCTGCTGACGATGCCGGATATTCACCCACTGCTGGATAAGGACTGGGCACCTTATGATGTCGGTGTGATGGGCGAACTCGATGTCGCCATCACGACGGAGCTCTTTGGTGGCAAGGAGATTGCCTCGGCGGTTGCGCCGGAGTGGGCGGGTGGAATCTACTTCGCCGCGCAGAAGCGAAGCGCGATAACGGCGGAGCAGAAGCAGTCGACCGCTTCGCTGGGGCTGATGTACTACTCGCAGTGGAAGAATGAAGATTCGGCGAGAAGCTTTATGCGCGTGTATGCGTCGCAGCTGGGAAGGAAATATTCCAAACTGAGCCGTGTTGTAGAGAAAGACCCGGATGACGATCACCAGATCTTCGAAACAAACGAAGGCGATGTGGTGCTTTCGCTGGACGACAAGGGTGTGTACGTGAGCGAAGGGTTCGATCGCGAAACGGCACGCAAGATGGAAGAGATGGTGCGAGGAGCACAGGGTACTGGGCCTCTTCGCAGCGCAACGTTGCAGATGCCTGGGACAGGTCCGTCCGAGAACTTTGCATCGTGGATGTCCGGTTTTGGAATGATGAAGTTCGCATTGCAGTCAAAGTAAAAGGGAGAGAGATGGAGCAGAGGGCAGAGATCGGAATTATCGGCGGCAGTGGTTTGTACAACATGGCCGGTTTAACGAATGTGACGGAAGAGCGCGTAACGACGCCGTTTGGCGACCCTTCGGAAGCGATCGTCCTGGGCGAACTGGAAGGCCGCCGTGTTGCCTTCCTGGCGCGGCATGGGCGGGGGCATCGGTTGTTGCCGAGCGAACTTCCGTTTCGCGCGAACATCTACGCGCTGAAGCAGCTTGGTGTAGAGCAGATTCTTTCCATCTCCGCAGTGGGATCGTTGAAGGAAGAGCATAAGCCGACAGACTTTGTGATTCCCGATCAGTTCATCGACCGCACTTTTGCGCGCACGGCGACGTTCTTTGGCGATGGCATTGTGGGTCATGTTGCCTTTGGGGATCCGATCTGTGCGGACGTGGCAAAGGTCTTCGCCAGTGCATGTGCCGAGCTCGGCGTGGTCGGCAAGCTGGGCGGTACGTATGTCTGCATGGAAGGCCCGCAGTTCTCCACACGCGCAGAGTCGAATCTGTATCGCAGCTGGGGTGCGGACGTGATCGGCATGACGAACCTACAGGAGGCCAAGCTCGCTCGTGAGGCGGAGATCTGCTATGCCACGCTGGCGATGGTGACGGATTACGACTGCTGGCACACCGGTCACGACGATGTCACGGTGGAGCAAGTGATCGCCGTATCGCATGCGAATGCGGGCAACGCGCAGCATGTGTTGAAGGCCGCGATTCGCAGCATGCCGAAGGGCGAACGCACCTGCGGATGCGCGAGCGCTCTAAAGTTCGCCATCATGACGGACAAGGCTGCGATTCCCGCGGAGACGCGGAAGAAGCTGGCCCTGCTTTTGGATAAATACAACTGAGATTCTGGAGAGTTTGATGTCGATTCTGGTAGTTGGTTCGGTGGCGTTCGACACGATCGAAACGCCGCATGGAAAGCGTGAGCGCTGCCTCGGCGGAGCTGCAACGCACTTTGCGCTGGCTGCAAGCTTCTTTACCGATGTGCGCGTGATCGGTGTGGTGGGTGATGATTTTGGTGTAACCGAGGAAGCCGTCTTTGCGAAGCGCGGAATTGATATCACCGGCATCGAGCACATTCCTGGCGGCAAGTCCTTCCACTGGAAGGGCAGCTACGAGGGTGCTCTGAACGAGGCGAAGACCTTGGCAACGGACTTGAATGTCTTTGCGGATTTTTCGCCGAAGATCCCCGAGGCGTATCGTGATTCCGAATATCTTTTTCTGGCAAACATCGATCCTGTCTTGCAGGCGCGCGTACGCACGGGGATGCCGGACGTCCGCATGGTTGCTGGCGACACGATGAACTACTGGATCGCCGATCATCGTGAGAACCTGCTGAAGACGCTCGCGATGCTGGATACTTTGATCATCAACGACGGTGAGGCGCGGATGCTGAGCGGCGAACATAACCTGGTCAAAGCTGCGCAGGCTGTCATGAATCTGGGACCGAAGTCGCTCGTGATCAAGCATGGCGAATACGGCGCGACGGCGTTCTTCTGCGAACGTAGCTTTGCAGGAGCACCGAAGGATGTAAAGCCTTTCCGCGCGCCTGCCTTGCCGATTGAAGAGGTCGTCGATCCAACCGGTGCGGGCGATTCGTTTGCAGGCGGGTTCTATGGATACCTTGCGTCGCAAAAAGAGTTGACGCCTGCAGTGTTTCGCACGGCGCTGTTTTACGGCGGCGTGATGGGTTCGTTCTGTGTAGAGAAATTTGGAACGGAGCGTCTGCAGAACACGACGCGGGAAGAGATTGAAGAGCGGTTTGAACTCTTCCGGGAGATCTCACACCTTGATTTTCAGATCCAGTAAGTCACAACCGCGCATGTTGAAGCCCGGCGCCCTCGGACGGACTCCGGGGCGCGCGCCAGGAAGCACAAAGGGTCGCGTGGTGTTGCCACCACGCGACCCTGATGCCGTCGTGGCAGCAACGCGGCAGGAGCTTGCTCCGGTGGCGCTGGCCGCTCTGATTCTGGCGGTGCTGGCGCTTCTGGTTTCGGCCTCGCGCGGCCTGATGTTGTTGTACGGCGACGCAGTTGCGCACCTGGGCATCGCGCGTCGCATCCTGGATTCTCGGTGGCCAGGGTTGGGGCAGCTTGGTGGCGTATGGCTTCCGTTGCCGCACCTGCTCATGCTTCCGTTTGTCCAGAAGATGGAGTGGTGGCAGAGCGGTCTGGCTGGAGCGTGGCCTTCGCTGCTGTGCTACATCGTATCGGTGATCGGCTGCTACAAGCTTGCACGGCACATGATGCCGATGACGTGGGCGTTTGCGGCGACGGCGTTCTTTGCGCTGAATCCCAATCTGCTTTATCTTTCGACGACGGCTATGACCGAGCCTCTGTTTCTCGCACTCCTCCTGTGGTCCGTAGTGGTCACGGTCGAGGGTGTGCAGGCGCTTGGACACAGCAAGGGAGCAGCGGTCGCGCGATCACGGATGTGGATTGCCGGGGCGCTCACGTTTGCCATGGTGTTTACGCGTTACGACGGCTGGATCGTCGGTGCTGTGGTTTGGCTGGTCTTCGCCGTGGCGTGGTGGAAGAGTGTCGAGAAGGTTCGCGCAGCCTCACGCAATGCCTTCTTGGGACTTACGTTGATCAGTCTTGCAGGGCCGCTGCTTTGGTTCTGGTACAACTCCCACTTTGCGGGAGACTGGCTCGACTTTCTGCGCGGACCTTACTCTGCAGCGGCGATTGATAAGAAGACCTCGCCTCCGGGATCGAAGCACTATCGCGGTTGGCATAACCCTGGCTGGTCGCTATTGTTCTACACGCGCACAGCGCAGGTGGACGCTGCGTTCTGGGAAACGGGTTTTGCGGTCATGGTGGCTGCACTCGTCGGCGCGTGGATGGTCTGGAAGCGGCATCTGCATCGAGCCGCACTTCTGCTCTGGGTGCCTCTGCCGTTTTATGTTTACTCGGTCGCGTGGGGATCGGTGCCGATCTTCATTCCGCAGCTCTATCCGCACTCGTTTTACAACTCGCGCTATGGGATGGAGATGCTTCCGGCGCTGGCGATTTTCGGTGCGTTTACGGTCATGGTTCTGGAACGAAGAGTTCGCGCGTGGAAGCCCAAGGTCGCTGGATGGATGCTGCCTGTGACCTTGCTGTTCGTCGCGGTGAATCTTGTGATGATGATCCGTAGCACGCCGCTGGTGCTCAAAGAAGCGCAGAAGAATTCGGCGACGCGTATTCCGTTTGAGACCTCTGTCGCGCAGCAGTTGAGGCAGGCTCCTGCAGGCACACCTATTCTGATCGATACTTCCGACCACATCGGAGCGTTACAGCAGGCCGGCATTCCGTTGAAGCAGACATTGAGCCCCGGTGACTCCGACAGCTTTAACCGCGCGCTGAAAGCACCCGCGGAGAGTGCTGCGCTCGTCGTGTCGTTTGGCGATGATGCCGTGGCGAAGTCGGTAGCGGCGCATCCACAGGGGCTGGCTGAGATTCTGGTGATGTGTACGAGCGGGCAGGGATGTGCGCGCTTTTATCGAAGCGATTTGTATAAGGGGACGCGATGATTCCGTTTGTAAAAGCGCATGCATGTGGCAATGATTTTCTGATCGTGGAGGAAAATCTAGCGCAGGGACGCCATGCAGAGTTGGCTCGCAGGCTCTGCGCGCGCACTACGAGTGTGGGTGCGGACGGTGTGGAGTTTCTGGAGCGCACGGCGGAGGGTGCTTTCAACCTGCGGCTCTTCAACGCGGACGGATCCGAGGCTGAACTCTCAGGGAACGGCACACGCTGCGTCGCGGCATGGCTGGCGGTGCACGAGCGCATTATGGAAGTAACCCTGCATACGCACGGTGGTCCACGGACCTGCAGGACACTGCGCGTCGAGGGCGAAGAGTGCATGATTTCTACGCTGATGGGCGTGCCGCAGGTGATGCCGCATTCGTTCGATGTGGATGGTGTCGGAAACGTGCAGGGCGTGGACGTGAATGTGGGCAATCCGCATTTCGTGGTCTTCACTGATGCCGAGGATTTTTCCTCGCATGGACTGTCCTGGGAAGAACTGGGGGCGAAGATCTGTACGCATCCTGCGTTTCCGTCGGGAACGAACGTGGAGTTTGTCCGCGTACTGGATGAGGACCGCATCGAGTTTCGTATCTTTGAACGCGGCGTTGGACCGACGCATTCTTCGGGAACGGGAACGTGCGCTTCGAGCGCGGCGAGTATCGCTCTTCGTGGCGCTGGGCATATTCTTGCGGCAACGTCGATTGGTGGAACACAGCAGGTTGTCTGGCCTGCGCGTGATGAAGAGATGGAGTTGACCGGGCCTGCGGAGATTGTTTGCGTCGGTGAAGTAAGCGTCGATGAGGTGCTGGGTTGAAGCTGCGCGCGCTGCGAGCAGGTGGACGCATCGCCGTTATCTCTCCAGCGAGCGCGCCGAAGGCCGAAGCCGTGGAGCGCGGCGTGGAACGCCTCTGTGCTCTTGGATATGAAGTCGTACTAGGTGAGCATGCCCTGGCGCGCGGTCCTCTTTACTATGCGGGCGATGTAAAGTCTCGTGTTGCGGATCTGCACGCTGCCTTTGCGGATCCGACGGTGGATGCGATTGTTTGCACGCGTGGTGGATGGGGCTCTGCGGAGCTTCTGCCTCATCTTGATGCGGAGTTGATTCGTACGCACGCGAAGCCCTTCGTCGGCTACAGCGACCACACGTCGCTCGCGATCTGGCTGCAGAACGAAGTTGGCTTCGGCATGTTCTACGGACCGATGGTGTCTGCCGATTTTGCGTGTGGCCGCGCGGTAGAAGAGTCGGTCGATCTTGCCTCGTGGCGTCATGCACTGCAAGGCGATGCAGCATGGGGCGTCGGTGCGATGGAGGGCATGCGCATGCTGCGCCCTGGAGATGCCGAGGGTGTGTTGTTTGGCGGCTGCATCTCTATTCTTGCTGAATCGCTGGGAACGCCATATGCACTGCGGCCACCTTCTGATGGCGGCGTGTTGTTTCTTGAAGATGTGGGAACGAAGCCGTACCAGTGGGACAGGCTGCTCGTGCATCTTCGATACGCTGGCGTGCTCGATGCGGCAAAGGGAATCGTCTTCGGCGATATGGAGCAATGCGCCGATGTGTTTGAAAATGAATTGTTGGAGCAGGCGATTCTGCATAGCCTTCGCGACTTCGCAGGACCGATTGCGATCGGCTTACGGTGCGGCCATGTGTATGGGCCAAATGTGACGCTTCCGCTCGGAGCGAAGGTGCGCTTGAGTGCGCGGGAAGTGCGGCTGGAGATTCTAGAAGCGGTGGTGGGCTAGAGATGCGAGAGACGAAACATGTTCATCTGATCGGGATCTGCGGCACAGCGATGGCTTCGCTTGCGGGGATGCTGCAGGCGCAGGGGCATCGCGTTACGGGATCGGACGCCGCAGCGTATCCGCCGATGAGCGATCAGTTAGCCGAAATGCACATTCCCGTGATGCAGCCATATTCGGAAGCAAACCTTACGCCCCGTCCTGACATGGTCGTGGTGGGAAATGCAATCTCGCGCGGGAATCCAGAGTTGGAGTATGTGCTGGATCAGCGTGTCTGCTTCGTCTCCATGGCGGCGTTGATCCACGATGAGTTTCTGCAAGAGCGCGAGCCGCTCGTGGTCTGTGGGACGCATGGGAAGACCACGACGACGAGCATGCTGGCGTGGATCTACGAAGTGGCTTCGCGCACCATGCCGGAGCTGGCGGCTTCGTTTCTGATCGGCGGCGTGGCTGAGAACTTCGGAACGTCGTTTCTTGTGCGACTAGAGACGAAGCCCTTCATCCTCGAAGGCGATGAGTACGACACGGCCTTCTTCGACAAGGGGCCCAAGTTTCTGCACTACTTTCCCGACGCCGCGATCTTGACGCATGTGGAGTATGACCATGCGGACATTTACGCGGACCTGGAGGCGGTAAAGACCGCCTTCAAGCGCCTCGTAAATCTGGTGCCACGGCGCGGACGGATCGTGGCCTTCGACGGAAGCGCGAATGTGACAGAGTGTGTCGCGCGCGCGTTCTGTGCAGTGGAGCGGTATGGATTTGAACCCAGCTCCTATTGGCAGATGAAGGACTTCAAGGGCGGCGCTTCAACCAAGTGGACGTTGTTGCGCGAAGGGAAGCACTTTGCCGACCTGGAGCTTCCGATGGCCGGCGAGCACAACGCGCTGAACGCCACGGCAGCGGCTGCGATGGCAGCGGGACAGGGCGTTCCCGCAGTGGCGATTGTCGAAGCACTGGCGAGCTTCCGCAGTGTGAAGCGTCGGCTGGAGGTACGCGCGGAGGTCAACGGCATCACGATCATCGACGACTTCGCGCATCACCCGACGGCGATTCGGGAGACGCTGCGCGCTCTGCGTAGTGCTTATCCCGATCGGCGACTGATCGCCGTGCTGGAACCGCGCTCGAATACTTTGCGTCGCAACGTCTTTGAAGCGGATCTGATCGATAGTCTCTCGGGAGCGAATGAGGTGGCGTTGGCGAGTGTTTTCAAGAGCGAAGCGATTCCGACGACGGAGCGTCTGGAGCCTCAGCGCGTCGTTGCGGGGCTGACGCAGATCGGGATACCCGCTCAGCTTTACTCCGATGCGGACGCCATCGTGACGGGTCTGACACCCAGGCTACTGCCTGGAGATGTAGTCGCCATTCTTTCGAACGGCGGATTTGGCGATATTTATACCAAGCTGCCGCGCGCGATTGCAGCTCAGAACAGCGAAGCTGAGAACGGGGAGTAGGCAGAGAATGTTTGCGGCTTTCAAGATGGTGTTTGTGTTTATGGCGCTGGGAATTCCAGCGTGGGTGTTGGGGATGCCCTGGACGCTTCTAACGAAGAGTGTCGATCGCATGTACATCTGGGGAAGACAGGTCGCCGCGCTTGGTGTACGTGCCGCGGGCATTCGCGTGAAGGTCTCCGGGCTGGAGAATATTCCGGCGGAAGCCTGCCTCTTCATGAGCAATCACTGCTCGAATCTGGATCCGCCGATTTTGATTCCGGTGATCCCACGGTTGCCTTCGGTGATGGTGAAGAAGGCGCTGATGAGTCTTCCGCTGCTGGGTTCCGCCATGAAGATAGGCAAGTTCGTTCCGGTAGAGCGGGATAGCAGAGAGGGAGCTGTACGGGCGATGCGCGCCGGGTTGGACGCCGTCCGCTCGGGCAAGTCGATGGTGATCTTTGCCGAGGGAACGCGTTCGCGCACGGGGCGCCTGTTGCCCTTTAAGAAAGGCCTGTTTCACCTGGCGCAGAGCACCGATGCACCTATCGTTCCGGTCGTGCTGCTTGGTACGGAAGCGATGATGGGCAAAGGCGGTTGGCGCGTCTATCCAGGGACTGCAGAGGTGAAGTTTCTGGAAGCTGTAAATACGGCGGCTTTTCCGAAGCGCGAAGATCTGATGGCGGAGGTCCGGAGGCGCATGGTGGAGGCTCTGCCGGAGCATATGCGGCCGTTAGAGTAGAAGAAAAAGCGGATTCCTTCGCTTTGCTGCGGAATGACAAAGAAGCTACGGAGCGACAAACAAAAGGCGGAAGTTATTTCAGGATGGCGTTGTAGCCGTCGCCTTGAAGGCGCAGGCGCATGGCTTCCGCGTCCTTTTTGTTACTGAAGGGGCCGATCTGCACGTGGATCAGCTTATCTCCCGTATTCGTGTGGTTTGAAACGGCGTAGCCGTGGCGCTTGAGTGCAGAGGTGAGTACGTCCGCATCTTCCTGATGGCTGACGGCCGCGATCTGCACCATGATGGATTGCCCGCCGACGACGAGGTTTCCTCCCTGTGATACGACGGGTACGGGTGCCGTCGAGGGTCGCTCCACCGGAGCGGCTGCCCGGAGGGCTGCTGCGGGCGAAGCTAGCGGCGTGCCTGAACTTGGTTTCGGAACGGGCTTGGGTGCTGGGGGCGCAGGTGCTGTCGTGGCTGTCGTGATCGACGGGCTGTCTGAATCGTCGTTGTCGGTTGGCTTCTTTGCCGGGCTGGCAGGACTTCCCGGAGAGGGCTTGAAGTTGCTGAAGCTGCTGCTGTTTGCCGGGGGCGTGGTCTCGGTAGTCTCCGCAACAGGCGCGGGCTGTGCCGACTTGCGACCGAGCGTGTAGCCAAAGCCGAAGAAGACCGCGCAGATCAGGGCGAGGGCGAAGAAGATGCCGAGCACCATGCCGGTGCCAAGAGTCACTTCTTTATCGCGTGAGGAAGAGCGATGGTGGCCGAGATCGTCATCGTCATCGAGCAGATGATTCATGGGTTAGGCGTGATCCTTGGGATCGGTGCCAGAGTTGGGTGCGACGGCGCGATTGAAGAGGGTCATCAGTTCCATGGGCAGAGGGAAGACGATGGTGGTGTTCTTCTCCACGCCAATCTCGGTGAGGGTCTGCAGATAGCGCAACTGGATCGTCATGGGTTGTGTGGAGAGCAGGGCAGCCGCTTCGACGAGCTTGGCGGCGGCGTTGAACTCGCCTTCGGCATGGATGATCTTGGAGCGGCGCTCGCGTTCCGCTTCGGCCTGCTTGGCCATGGCGCGCAGCATGTTTTCGGGCATGTCCACCTGTTTCACTTCGACGGAGATGACCTTGACGCCAAAGGGCGAGGTGTGGCCGTCGATGATGGTCTGGACGCGCCGATTCAGGGCATCGCGGTGGGCGAGCAGTTCATCGAGATCGACTTCGCCAAGGACGCTGCGGAGAGTGGTCTGTGCGAACTGCAGGGTTTGGTAGATGTAGTTGCTCACCTGGATCACGGCGAGCACCGGGTCGACCACGCGCAACGTCAGAACGGCGTTGACCTTGAGTGTGACGTTGTCGCGGGTAATGACATCCTGCGAAGGGATCTCCATCGCTTCCTGCCGCAGACTCATGCGCACAATCTGGTCGAGCGGACGGAATACGAGGATGACGCCGGGCCCGGAGGCGTCCTTACGGACACGTCCGAGCCGAAAGACAACGGCCCGCTCATACTCTTTGAGGATCTTGACGGAGTTGATCAGGTAAAACGCAACGATGACACAGGCGATCAGGATCGGAGTGGCGAGATTCATGGTGATGGCTCCACGTGCGTGAGCGAATTAGAAGTGGAAGACGAAGCCGATAACGGGTTCACTCGTATATGTCCGTTGCTTGGTGGTGATGTACTTCTGTCCGAAGTCTGGAGCCAGATAGAAGAGCTGGCGGAAACCGAGGCGTACCGAGAAGAAGTCCGCGAAGGCCGGGACATCGACGCCCGCCGAATAGTAATAAACCGCGCGCGCCTGGGTGGTAAGACCCTGTCCGCCGTTGACGGTGGGACGGAAAGCGAGCGTGCCGGCGCCGACCGAGGCGTAGGGCTTGGCTCCAAGGAACTCATGAGGAGGATGGACCACGTAGCCGAAGGTGTACTCGTAGGCGTTGGTCTGCGCGCCACCCTGCAGGTTGCAGCAGTCGTAAGTCTCCGTAAAGCGCTGATAACCGATGTTTCCTTCAAGCCCGACGTAGGGACTCTTGGTCGCACGTAGGGTGAACAGGGCTCCGAAGGTATTGCTGGTGTCCTGCGTGACCGTAGCGCCAGCATTGGTCACGCTGCTGGAGGTGACCGTACCCGTCGTCGACTTGGTGAAGACGCCGGTGCCGTTCAGGGCTACGTCGATATGGGAAAGGGCCTTTTCGAGCGGTGTCTGGGTTGCTGCCTGTGCGCGCATTGCGGTGGAAGACATGAGGCATAGCGCGAAGGCCGCGAAGAGGATGCGGGACTGCTTCAACATGAACTTTCGGTACTCCCTTGGCCGTTGCCCGTTGCGGGCAGCCAGCGTCTAGTCTACTCTGCCGTGGCCTGAATTTATGCCCCGGGGCGCGGATTTCCGAGGTACGCTACTCCGTGGGAACGGCGTGTGGCGCGGGAATCACGGTGAGCAACAGGCCCTTCGAGGCGACGATCCGTACGGTTTCCCCCACCATCGCGTGTGTTGCAGGACTCAGGAGCTGCGCAGACCAAATCTCTCCACGCACCAGGACCTGCCCTGAAGGGGCCAGGGGCGTTTGAGCGACGGCGATGCAGCCAAGCATGGCTTCTTCGCCGATACGAACTTTTTCCCGGCGAGCCCGCCCACCCAGAACCGCCAAAGCGCAGGCGATTGCTCCGAAACCGATGCCCGCACCGACCGCAATGCCTCGATTAACCTGCTGCCGGGGATCGTCCGTGGCGATCAGATGCGCGAGCGATGTGACCAGTGCGGCGATTCCAGCCAGTGCGATCAGGCCGCGGCTGGGAAATTTGGCTTCCGCCAGAAGCAGGGCAAGGGCTACCACGAGGAGCGCCGTAGCACCGGGGCTGAGGTGCATCCTCTGCAGCTCGAAGAGCGCGAGCAGGACGCAGAGGACCCCGACAGCGCCGGGAAGGACAGCGCCCGGAGCGTTGAACTCGATCAGGATAAGAAATCCACCGAGCGCGAGTAGAAGCACCGCGGCGTTGGGGTTTGCGAGATAGACGGCATGGGCGGCGGGAGTCTGCTGGGCAGCCAGAGCAAACGGAAGGCAGCAGGCGATCAGGATCGCAAGATGCCGACGCGCCCCGGAGAAGCTCATGGCAGTTGGGTGCCGCGCGTCGCCAGCGCTTGGCGGAGGCCGAGTGCGGCGCTGTTAGTGGGTTCCAGTTGTAGCGCGTGCGATACGTTGGCCGCAGAGGCGGCGTTTGCGCCGGTTTGCAGGTCGAGCCGTGCGAGCACCAGGTAAGCCTGGACGTTGGGTTTCAGCGTAATGGAGGTCTGCGCCTCGGTGCGCGCCTCGGCTGTGTTGCCGCTGCGCTCGCGCACTTCTGCGAGGCCCGCGTGTGCTGCTGCGTTCTTCGGATCGGCGTTCGCCGCGGATTGAAACTCGCGCTCGGACTCGAGAACAAGGCCTTGAGCGAGGTAATCGCGGCCAAGCTGGGTGGTCTGAGCGGCGCGCTCAGAGGGCGGAAGTGCCGCCATCTTCATGAGGCGGAGTTGGTCAAGCTGAAAAGCGGCTTGACGGAAAGAGGCCTCGGAGTATGTGCGACGAACCCGTTCTTGCGGATCGAATCCATTGCTGGTCTTCTGTGGTGCGGCTACGGAGAGGGCTGTGCGCAGTTCCGTTGCTTCGCCATCGTTGGTGTGGATCTGCAGAGCCTTGTCGATCTCAAGGCGCGCGTTGACGAAGTCTCCACGGCGGCGCAGAGCTACCGCAATATTGAAGTGGTAGTCGGCATCCTGCGGATCGGCAGCGGAGGCACGCTGCAAGAGCGGCGTCGCGTCTTTCTTCTGCCGGGCCTGAGCCACGCCCTGGTTATTGACGACTTCGGGCAGGGGAAGACGGCTGGCGACAAAGCCAAAGGAGCTTTCGGCGTCAGCGTAATGCGCCGTGTTGAAGCGGGCCAGGCCGCGATAGAAGCCTGCCTCAAGCGCCAGAGGACTGTTCGCGGGGATCCTGGCAAAGGTGGCTGCAGCGCCGTCGTAGTCGCGCACAGCATACTGCGCCTTCCCCAACGCAAGCAGCGCTGCGGGATAGGTGGGCGAGATGAGAACTGCCGCCTGGAGACGCTTAAGGCGCTCGTCGTCGTTTAGCGTGCTGATGCCGCGGATGTAGTTTTCGTAGGCATCGAGCTTGATGTCATGCGAGGTGGCGACGAAGGTACCGAGCGCCACGTTGAAGTTGGGATCCATCTGCTTCGCGATCTTCCAGGCGATGCTGTTTTCGAGATCCAGCAGGCGCGGCAGGTCCGACGAGTCATCCATGGGCTTCGACAGGGACAGCTGGTTGATGCGTAGTAGCTGTGCCTGTGCAGAGACCTGATTGTCGCGCATGGAATAGCTGCCGACGACGACATACTCGGCGTCCAGCGTCTGTGCGATGCGGATGGTGGTCGCGCGCGACGGGCGGAATCCCGGGGGCAGACCGAGATGGTCGAGCGCGTACTGGCGGTCGTCCCTGCTGATGGTGAGGAAACCGGCGGATGTCAGGCGCTGGTTGAGCGTCTCGGCGAAAGACTCGCCGATCCAGTCGAGCGACGGCTGTCCGCTCCGATTGTCGAAGGGAAGAACGAGGACGACACGACCGCCGGTGTCGGTGCTTTGTGCTCGAGACGCGATAGGCATCACGCAGGCGAACAGGACGAGGAAGCAGCGAAGGCGAACGAAGCGTGTCACAGCCTGATTATAGTTCTCGCGGCTTTTCTCGAAGATCAGGGAAGGCGCAGATGGGCGTCCATGGTGCGGGGAAAGCGAAGAACGGCGGCCCACTCGCCTTTGCGGTCTGCCTGCCATACGACGTCTCCGTGGAGCAGGCGTGCGATCTCCTGCGGAGGCATGTCGTCGTGGAAGTCGAAGTACTTGGTGTCGTTCGGCATGTTTGTCGTGCTGGACGTCCCGGGCGGAAGGTACTTGGTGGAGAAGACGATGGCGGTGTCGAAGCGGTCCTGCTCGCCCATCGCCTTCACGATCTCCTGCGCAGAGAAGTTCTCAAGGGGCGTCATACGAAGAGGTATCCTGACGTATCCAAGCTCCGGGCGGATCAGGTCGGCCCCGACCGGCCAGGCAGTGAGAATGGTCGCCTGCGGCCAGCGATGCGCAACGACACTGATGGCCTGCTGATGCAGCTCGATCATGTCGCGATAGGCGAGGTTGTCTTCCGGAGCATAGGGATAGTTGGGGTTTACCTCGCAGGCCACCGCGAAGCCCGCAAGCGCGACCGTCGCGATGAGAGGCCACTGCGCAAAGCGCTGTCTCCAAAGCGAGACGCATATCAAAAGAAGCAGCGGATAGATCGGCAACAGATAACGCGTGAGGAGTGCACCACCGAGGATGGAGAAGGCAATCCAATTGGCCACACCGATGAACGCGATCGCCCAGAGGGCGTGCTGCGACAGGGTAGTGCGATCTTCACCGTTGCGCGTGCGAAGCGGCGGAAGCAGAAGCACCGCTGCCGTGCACAGCGTAACCACCCAGAGGTTCATGTGGAAGGTGAGATGAACCAGGCGATGCCAGAGGCTAAGCAGGATGCGATGCACGCTCATGTTCGCCGTGGCGTTGTAACGAAGATACTCGGGATTGCCAAAGGTGAAGCCCGTCTTCAGGCGATGGAAGATGTACCAGGCGATAAGCGGAAAGACGGTAGAGGAGATCCACGCAAAGATTTGTAGATGTTCGCGTCGGATAAGGCTGTTCCTGCGGTTGCGCCACGCCAGGAAAAGTTCATAAGCCGAGAGTGCCGCTGGCGTGACGATGGCGGTTTCCTTCGCCATCACAGAGAGCGTGAAGAGGAGGAGGCAGAGCGGCCGCGCGTACTTCCGTTTCTGGGTGAAGTAGAGCGTGAGGGCCCAGAGCGTCGCCGCTGCCGCGAAGATGTCCGCATGGGCAAGACTGCTCTGCGCAAACCAGATTGGGTAGATCGCCGTAAGCACGGTGACCGTGGCGGCCACGGCTTCGTCCGCGAGGATTCGGCCCAGCCGATACACCGCGAGCAGGGCCAGTGCTGCGATCAGGCAGACAAAAAGCCGCGTGCTGTAGATGTGAAAGCCCGCGATCTTCCACCATGCCGCAAGCAGGATCGAGGGAAGCGGCGGATGCGCGTTGCGCATCGTGGAGACCGGAAGTACGGTGCCAAAGCGGAAGAAGTCCCACGCCGCAGGGATGTAGTATCCACCTTCATCCCAGAAGTAAGGAAGGCGCAGAAGCGTGAAGTGCAAGATATAGACCGCTACGAAGATCGGCGGATAGAGCATCCAGAGTGGAAGCGCTGCGAGTTGTTTCTCCCCGTTACGGGCGCTTTGGAGCCGTTTGCGAAGCATCGCTGGCTAGTGCACGGGCCCGTTGGCAGCAGGGAACTGCGGCTCCAGATGCACTTCGCCAAAGGTCTGCTCGTACTGTGCGAGGTTCTGCCCCAGCACGTTCCAGAGCGCCTTCGCCTGCTGCGGGCTGAGATAAATCCCCTGCAGATTGCGGATGTTGACTTCGTCCGGAGAGGTTGTGGGCTGCAGGGTTCCGAAGACGAGCATGAAGTCCCAGACGCTCATCTTCACCTGCACGCTGTTCGCATAGGTGTCGCGATAATCCGGTGCATCAGTGAGCGTCAGCTTCTGCTGCTGTAGATCGGGGACCTTCATCTCGCTCATCGTTTCACTCTTTGTTCCCAATTTGGTGCGAAAGGGGGGACTTGAACCCCCACGGATTGCTCCGCCAGATCCTAAGTCTGGTGCGTCTGCCAATTTCGCCACTTTCGCGCTTGATCAGTGTAAATCAGCAGCCTTATGCCGTGTGTCGCACGGTGTGTTGCGTCGCGTAAACTTAGGCCGAAGGAAAAGGCACATGAAGGCACTTGTGAAGGCGCGCGCCGAGCGCGGATTGTGGATTGAAGATGTGCCCGAACCCGAGATGGGCATTAACGATGTGAAAATTCGAGTGCTGGCCACTGGCATCTGCGGGACCGACCTGCATATCTACGAATGGGACGCTTGGGCGCAGAAGACCATCCCTGTGCCGCTGGTGATCGGGCATGAGTTTGTTGGCGAAATCGCGGCTGTCGGATCGAATGTGACCGACTTTCATGTCGGCGACCGTGTAAGTGGCGAAGGCCACGTCGTCTGCGGGCGCTGCCGGAACTGTCTCGCTGGCAGGCGACATCTGTGCGCGCATACGCAGGGTGTCGGCGTGAATCGCGCAGGGGCCTTTGCGGAGTACATCGTGTTGCCGATGACGAACATCTGGCGGCACGACCACGGCATCGACCTCGATGTCGCGGCGATCTTCGATCCCTTCGGCAACGCGGTGCATACGGCCCTGGCGTTTCCCGTATTGGGAGAAGACGTTCTGGTAACCGGTGCCGGTCCGATCGGGATTATGGCGGCTGCGGTGGCGCGCCATGCGGGTGCAAGGCATGTGGTGATCACTGACCTCAATCCGTATCGCCGTGAGCTTGCGGTGAAGGCTGCCCATGTGACGCGGGCGATTGATCCGCGGGAGACAACGCTGGAGCAGGTCCAGCACGAGCTCGGCATGCAGGAGGGCTTCGATGTTGGCCTGGAGATGTCCGGCAATGCGAATGCCTTTCGCGACATGATTGGAGCGATGAGCCACGGCGGCAAGATCTCGATGCTGGGCATTCCTTCGCCCTCCGAGATGTCGATTGACTGGAGCAAAGTGATCTTTAATCAGCTGACGCTGCGGGGAATCTACGGGCGCGAGATGTATGAGACCTGGTACAAGATGACGGTGATGCTGCAGTCTGGACTCGATCTGAGCAAAGTCATTACACACCGTCTGCCATGGACAGAGTTTGAAACCGGTTTTGACGCGATGCGTTCCGGCAATTCGGGTAAAGTCGTTCTCGACTGGTCCAACCTCTAGGAGAGTTCGATGAGTGAAACACGCAAACAGCT
Organism: Terriglobus saanensis SP1PR4; assembly: GCF_000179915.2. NCBI lineage: Bacteria > Pseudomonadati > Acidobacteriota > Terriglobia > Terriglobales > Acidobacteriaceae > Terriglobus > Terriglobus saanensis. The sequence goes on from NC_014963.1 coordinate 870,538, forward strand.
TGGATATCTGACGGAACAGCTCGACGCCATGCGCGCTGCCGGAACGCACTTTCGCCTGCGCGTCCTGGACGATCAGCAGGCTCCTATCTGCCACTATGACGGCAAAGAGGTCATCAATCTCGCTTCGAATAACTACCTTGGGTTGGCGAACCATCCGAAGCTGATTGAAGCGGCAGTGGAAGCGACGAAGAAGTTTGGTGCGGGCTCCGGCGCAGTGCGAACGATCGCGGGCACCATGCGTCTCCACATGCAGCTGGAAGAGCGCATCGCGGCCTTCAAGAACGTCGAAGCGTGCGTGGTTTTCCAGTCCGGCTTTGCTGCGAATGCGGGAACGGTGTCCGCGATCCTGGGCAAGGAGGACTTCATCTTCTCCGATGAGTTGAACCACGCGTCCATCATCGACGGCGCACGCCTCTCGCGGGCGAAGATCAAGGTCTTTCGGCATAAGGACGTCGCCCACTGCGAGGAACTCCTCGCCGAAGTGCAGAACGAGCCCGGGCGCAAGCTGGTCATCACGGATGGTGTGTTCTCGATGGACGGTGATATCGGACCGGTGGGAGCTCTGGCGGGTGTGGCCGAGCGCTACGGGGCCATCATGATGGTCGATGATGCGCACGCCTCCGGTGTCCTGGGACGGCATGGCCGGGGTTCTATTGACCACTTCCACGCGCACGGACGCGTCGATATTCAGGTGGGTACGCTCTCCAAGGCGATTGGATCGCTGGGCGGCTACGTCTGCGGATCCCGCGACTTGATCGACTTCCTCTACCATCGCGCGCGACCGTTCCTGTTTTCCACGTCGCATCCGCCTGCGGTTCCTGCGAGCTGCCTGGCGGCCTTCGACATCCTGGAGAGCGAGCCGGACCGTATGGAGAGGCTGTGGCGAAATACCCATAGCTTCAAAGCGACGCTGGCGAGTGCAGGCTTCAATATCGGAGGGCAAAATACGCCCATGAGTGAGACGCCCATTCTGCCGATCATCGTTGGGGAGAGTGCGAAAGCGGCGGAGTTCAGCCGTGCACTCTTCGACGCAGGCCTGATGGCGACGGCGATTACCTATCCCACGGTGGCGCAGGGCAAGGCTCGCATCCGTACGATCGTGACCAGCGAACACTCGCCGGAAACGCTGGCGCAGGCTGCGGAGATCCTTACCGCAACGGCGAAAAAGCTGGCGATTCTTTAATCGCTGTTCTTCATCTTTGGGAAACCCTGACGAATCGGCTCTGCTCGGTGTCCTTCTTCACGTCCGCGATAGGGAAGACCTCGCCGTGGAAGACGATGTAGACGCCAGGTGCGACAAGCGACGCAGCCAGAAGGCTTTCGGTCAGGTTTTGGATAGCGTCTGAGCCCTCGATGCCGAAAGGCGTCATGGCGCCCGTGAGAAGGACCGGTGTGCGCAGGTCGGGGAGGCGGTCGGCGAGGACGAGGCCAGTCTGTACCATGGTGTCCGTCCCGTGGGTGACGACCACAGGGATGCCCCGGGACGTGGAGCGGGCCGCCGCCGTGGCGATGAGTTCCCGGTCTTCCGGTGTCATGACCAGCGAGTCCTTATTCATCAACTCTTCGACGGTAATCTTCGCCCCTGGCAGGCGGAGAAGAGCGAGACAGCGCTGGATCTGCGGCTCCGTGTTGGCCATCGCGCCCATCTGTTCGACGTAGCGCTTTTCGATGGTGCCGCCGGTGGTGAGAAGTGTGATTGGACGCATACAGCATGCAGGATAGCGCACAAAGCAAAAGGCCCCGCCGAAGCGGGGCCTTGCTGTTGGTCCGGAAGGAGCTTACTGAACGATCTGGGTTGCGTGATCGCCGTTGGCAACCGCAGCAGCGCAGCTTGGCAGACCGGAAGCCGGGAACGGGGTGTTCTGAATGTTCTTCAGAGCGCCCGTGCTCGGGTTGAGCTGAAGGCCCGTTACCGAGTTATCCAGCTGGTTGGAAGTGAAGAGGTAGATACCAAGAGCCGATTCGATCGTCACGCAGGTCGGACCTGTACCTGTCGCCGTTCCTGTGGAACCGCTAGAGGCGGAGAGCGATCCGGTTGAGATATCGATGGCAAACGGCGTCACCGTGTTGGCGTTGTAATTCGCCACGTAGAGGAACTTGCCGCGAGGATCGATGGTGGCGGCTACGGGCAACGATCCAGTGGCGAAGGGGCCATTGTTCATAGGTGTTGGTACGCCGCCGGAGGAGAAGGTGTAGCCGATGACCTGGTTGGCCGAGCGATCCGTCACATAGAGGTAACGGGCCTTGGGATCTTCCACGATGGAGCTGGGAAGAACGCCTGAGCTGTACCCCGTCGCTGCCGTCGCTGTTACCGTGGTGCCAGCGAGCGCCGTCAAAGCCCCCGTAGTGGTATTGCGGGAGAATCCGAGGAGATTGCTCGTAGTCGTCGTATCCTGCTCGATGACGTACAGGAAACTGACGGTTGTAGCGGGTGCAGTAGCTGTAGCTGTGGTCGTGGCGTTCGTGCTTGCCACAACACCGATCGGAGTTACCCCGACGTTCGTATTGAGCGCGGTCAGCGGGGTCAAGCTATAGTCATTGTTCGTTGCATCGTCGGCTGTCTGGAAGACATTGATAATGCCTGGGCCGGTGCTGCTTGTCCCCTGGTAAGTGCAGACGACGTAGAGAAACTTGTCGTCCGAAGAAATTGCGAGGGCCACCGGGAAGCTCCCGGCGGTGCTATAGGTCTTCTGCGCATAGATCTTGCCATCCGTGCCGATCTGATACCAGACGATATTGGAATCGTCGCGGTTGATCACGAAAAGGCTCTTCTGGCTATTGGTCACGACGAGACCTACAGGGTTCTTTCCGCCGGATGAGACTGGCGAATCCGAAAGCTGCATGAGCGAACCCGACTGAAAGTCCACGTGGTAGACGTTGACCAGGCCCGGATTGGACTTGGTGGAAGTCGCGTAGACGTATGCCACCGTATAGTCACGGGTGCATGCGATAAGGCCGAGACATACCGCGAGAGACGAGAGCGAGGCCAGCGTAAAACGGCCCATCTGACTGAACTTCATGTGTTTCCTTCAAATGCCGGGACCGTGACCGCCCCGTTCATGTCCTGCTTTGCAGCAGCGTTGGATTTTCAAACCGGCGCGCCGAAAAGGCCGCGCCGGAAGGTATTAGTTTACGTTTCCGCTTACGATCAGGCAGGTAGGCTTGCCCGTGACCGCAAAGGTGGAACCGCGGCGAAGCGCGTTCAACTGTCCCGTAGATTTATTGATTTCGTAGCCTGTCACGCTGCCATCGTTGGCATTCGACGTGTAGACATACTTAGCCAACGGATCTTCGACCATGCAAACCGGACCAGCGCCGACGGGATACGGATTGTTCGTGTCCGATACCTTGGTGAGCTTGCCATTGGAGTCGACGGTGTACGCTCCGATGCTGCTAAAGCTCGTCGTGACGTTGGTCGATGTCTGGTTGAGTACATAAACAAACTTAGTTCCATCGGTCAGTGTCCAGACTGGAGTGACCTGGCTCACGAAGTTTGTAACTGGACCGCCCGTAACGCTTTGGAGTACACCGTTCGTCCCCAGAGTATAGGGAGAGATGGTGTTGGATGCGGCGTCCGTGAGATAGACATAGCTTCCACCGGTGGTGATCGAAGTGATCGTCGTCAGGTTGGTCTGTTGGGTGCTGTTTGTGGTCAGCGTCAACTGGCCACTGGTCGCGTTCGCCGAGTAGGACGTAATCGTCTGCGTCGTCTGGCTGGTGCTGGTATCCGGCGCATTCACCGTCAGGAGCGTTCCGGAAAAATACTTCATCAGGCTCGGCGTCGGGCCCACGGGGAAGTACGTGATGTTGGTTCCAGCGCTGTTCTTCGTGGTGGCGTTAGTGACCAAAGTCAGGCGGCCGGTATCGGCGGCGACGGAAAAGACCGTGATCGCGCCGCAGTTGGCAATAGTGCAACCTGCCGGGATCGGATTCAGGATTGCTCCCGAGTTGCTATCACGCGTGAACGGTGCCTGGGTATCGAGAACATAGAGGAAACCTCCAGCGCTATCCATCTGAAGGAATACTGGTTTCGAGGTGACATCGCCCTGGGTGCTGTAGTTCTGCTGGAAACTCAAAATGCCATCGCCGCCGACGCTGAAAAGGGCAATATTGCCAGCTGTCGTGCCGTCGCCCTGATTGACAGCATAGACGTACCGGCCGCCAGGCTTCACTACCGCTTGGACGGGATTGACGCCGCCGGAAGTAAAGGGCGAGTTCACAACCTCAGTCAGGTTTCCGGTGAAGTTGTCGATCTTGAACCCGGTAATGGAGTTCCCGGAGCCATTCGACGTCTGTTTTCCAGCGAGGACCCACATGAACCCGATTGTTCCGCCGCCGCACGCCGTCATGCCCAAACCTACGGCGAGGGATACTACTGTGGCCAGAGATGCTCGGCCGATTCTGCTCAACTTCATGTAGTTCCTTCGATTCTTTCCAGTGCTTTGCCCCTTTAGGGGCAAAGCACCGCTTCAGATTTCTGGGAGTTTCAGTCCTCCCATCATTGTAGAACTGTGCGAGCGTTTCGCCAATGGCAGGAGCTCGGGAAACGGAAATCGCGACGCAAAAGAGTGTGGGCCCGAGGATTTGACGCTTCGGGCCCACATTGGTTTTTAGGTGACCTGGAGTGAATCTACCAGACGCGGCAGGAATCGACGGGCGTCATGGGCTGGCCTTTCTTGCAGTTGAAGGCTTCGCCGAATTTGTCGAAGTTGACGACAGATCCGTTGACGCGGAACCGTCCAGGGGAGTGCGGATCGGTCTTGGCGCGCATACGAGCCGTCTGTTCGCGTGTGTTTTCGCACCAGACCTGGGCAAAGCCGAGGAAGTAGCGTTGGGCTGGGGTGTAGCCATCGATGGTTGCCGTTGTGGACAGATTCTCCTTAGCGAGAGTGTTCATCAGGGCGGCGTAGGCGATGTGCAGGCCTCCGTTATCGGCCGTGTTCTCGCCGAGGGTCAGCTTACCGTTGAGGATCGCTCCGGGAACGGGCTCGAAGGCGCCGTATTCCTTGACCTCGCAGGCGGTGCGTTCATCGAACTTGGCCTTGTCTTCGGGGGTCCACCACATCCGGACATTGCCCTTAGGGTCGAACTGCGAACCCTCGTCGTCGAAGCCATGGGTCATTTCGTGTCCAATAACCACGCCGATGGCGCCGAAGTTCACTGCGGGATCGATCTTGAAGTCGTAGAACGGTGGCTGGAGGATGCCTGCGGGGAAGTTGATGTCGTTGTTGGACGAATCGTAGTAGGCGTTCACGGTGGGAGGCGTCATGCCCCACTCCTTCTCGTCCACGGGTTGCCCGATCTTGTCCAGATCGCGGCGGTCGTTGAAGATGACCGTCTGCTGCAGGTCATGGACATAGTCGTCGCGTTTCACGTCCAGTTTGGAGTAGTCACGCCATTTCTCGGGATAACCGATCTTGTCGCGGAATGCGTCCAGCTTCTTCTTGGCTTCGACCTTGGTGGTGTCGCTCATCCAGTCGAGGCCCTTGATGTCCTGATCGAGTGCGGCTTCGAGGGCGTGGACAAGCTGCTCCATGTTGTCCTTCGCCGAGGGTGGAAAATTCTTCTTGACCCAATCCTGGCCGACCGCTTCGCCGAGAGCGTGGTCGGTTCCGGAGGTGCAACGCTTCCAGCGGGGCGCTTGTTCCTTCTGTCCGGCGAGTGTGGCGGAGAAGAAGTTGAAGTTCTCCTGATCGAAAGCCTTGGAGAGACCGCCAGCGAATTGGTGGACGACGTGCCAACGAAGGTAGCTCTTGAGATCGCCGATGGAAGTGGATTCGACCTCCTGGTTCATGGCCTTGAAGAAGTTGGGAGTGCCGACGTTGAGGCTGGTGAGTTGGTCGCGGCGCAGGGCACCGAGGTACTCACTCCACTTAAAACCGGGCGTCAGAGACTGGAGCTCTGCGCGGGACTTGATGTGATACACGTTGGTGGGATCGCGCAGATCGACGCGCGGCGTGGAGCCTTCCGCCAGAGCCGTCTCAATGGTCATCACCGACTTCGCTTCGGTCGCGGCTTTTTCGGGTGTGTCGCCGAGGAGTACGAACATCTTCGTCAGATGTTCGATGTACTGCGCGCGGATCGTCTTCATCCGATCGTCCTGCTGCAGGTAATAGTCCCGGTCAGGCAAGGAGAGGCCACCTTGCATGATGACGCCGATCTGCTTGGTGGAATCTTTCTGGTCCTGCTCGGAACCGAAGTCGAAGAGCGTACCAACGCCGTCTTTGTCTTCCAGATTGCCGAGAAGCGCGGCAAGGGTGGCCTTGTTGTTCCAATGGTCGATCTTCGCCAGCACGGGCAGGATAGGCTGCGCGCCGAGTTTGTCGTGCTGCGCCGTGTCCATGCAGGCAGCGAAGTAATTGCCGTACTTCACTTGGAGCGGCGTGGTGGGATGGTCGGCTGCAGCGCGGAGGTCCTGATAGAGGAGGTAGTTATTGCGTTCGTTGAGAGCGTCGAACTGGCCGTAACGGACTTTGTCTGCAGGGATGGGATTATTCTTTCGCCAGTTGCCGCAGGCGTAGGCGTAGAAGTCTGTGCAGGGATCGACGGTCTTATCTATCCCGTTGAGGTCCATGGAGATGGGAGTTTTTGGCGCAGAGGTGGGGGCCGAGATAGTGTCATCGAGGACAATGGCCTGTGCGGCGTTCTGTGCAGAAAGGCAGACGCTCGTGCTGAAGAGCAAGGCTATAAGGAAAAGGTTGCGCATTCGGTCTCCAGGTTCTGCGCTGCTCTCTGACGAAGAGCGGCGTGCTTTACAGCGTAATACGAAGCGGGACGGAATGGACTGAAAGTTCTGTCTTCGTTGCGATGTGACGGTATGCTATTCCCTTTGCGGAATTCGTGCCGCCATCCTCCTTCAGAAGAAGACTTTTCCTCGTGAAGCGAGGTCAGAGGCCTCGGCGAAGATCCATTGTGCACCCGCCTGCGCAAGCACGTCTGGATCGTTGTAGCCCCATGCCACACCGCCAAACGGGATCTCCAACTGTTTGGCCGCTTCACAATCGCGTATCTCATCGCCGATCAGGATGGTGTCGACGTTTTGGAAGCCTGTCGTCTTGAGCAACTTCTTGAGCTTGGAGCGCTTGCCGAAGATGGATGTTCCACACTCGATATGAAGAAAGAGTTTTGCTGTCTCATGGCCTAAGACGCGCAACACATTGTCCTGCGAGTTCGAGCTCAAGAGGGCCAGTCGAGCGCCGTGCTGTGCGAGATATTTCAAAACCTCTTCCATTCCTGGAAACAGCCGCACCTTGTCGATGTCCTGCGCCATGAGCTTCCGCATTTCGAGCGTAATGGCGGGCAGTTTCCACATGGGGACCTGATGGTAAGCGAGGATGGCTCGCGCGTGCAGCGTTCGCAGATGCGCACCGTTTTCGCGGTCAAAGGGCTTGAATCGATACGAACTAGCAAGAAAATCGAAGGTTTGGGCGAAGAGATCGAAGGTGTCTGCCAGAGTCCCGTCAAAGTCGAAGATGATGAGTTTTTGCTGTATCGATTGCATTAGGTCTCCGCGTGTCAGTGTATGGGCGTGGCCTCCAAAGCTTTCGTCACGCACATCAGTATTGACACCGATCAGCTTCGATCATTCCATTTCGCCTTGGGCGAGTCCCCCTTGAGGCCAGGCTTCGTTTTACGCGAGAGCACCGTATACCAGCCGGGATATATTCTTCGGCCCAGCCCGGGAATCCCCAGTGCCCTCTCGCGTGAACTCAGGACAGACACAGATCAGATTTCCGTATGTACCTGCTGGTATGGGTCTCATGTAGGTTTATGAAATTCCTGTTCGCTGCTCCAGTCGCCCTTTCCTTCACGTGTTTTTTGCGTGCCCGGTCCTCAACGCGTGGAGCTTGGAAGAGCAGAAGCCCGCAGGAGCGGGTAAAGCACTTCGTCGAAGACCACACTTTCGATGATCTCCGCCTCCGCTTCTTTGTAATGTGTGAGGATCGTCGCGGCTACTTTAGGGTCGTGATAGACCCGCTGGCACGCCTGGCAGTTGTGCGCATACATGTTTTCCCACTGGATCGATGGATCGCGCTCAGAGGCCCAGGCCAGGATCTTTTCCGGCCCTTTGTAACGCAGCCATAGTTTGAGTAAGTCACCTTCCGCGTCAGCCATCGCGTTCGCGAGAAAGTTCGGTCCGCGCGCTTCGCCTGCGTAAAGCTCCTCAATCAGTTCCATGCCGAGACCGCAGCATGCGCTGACTCGGCCATCGGGATGTACTGTGTAGCTTTCGAGGACGCTGGTGCAGGGACCGCGGGCGTGCACATTTTCGCCATCGACTCGGTCGACGTTCCTGTAGTCGCCCATCTGCTCCGGACTTAGCGGCATCCAGGGACTCTCCACGATCTCGATTCGTTCACGGTGGGGATGGTCGGCAAGCAGAGGATGAGCAAGCAAGACCGTTTTGGTAATGCTTCGGTTCTGGCGGTATTCCACCATGATGTGGACGGTATAGCCGTGTTCCAGTCCTGTCGCGATTCCCAGCGCCACTCGATCCAGAGGGACAAATCGTGCGTGCTCGTCGCCGGTACTTATATTCAACTCATCCAGACCCGCAGCGTGGAGTGCGGTGACCACTTTGGATGCTGCGTGGGCAGATTCTGCCCAGTGCGCATTGGTGACCAGCCGGGTGCGCAGGCCCAGCGTATGCGCAAGCCCTATCCCCTCCAGCAGTTCGTCCCATGCCAGCGTCGCTTCGCCACCGGTGAACGCTATGAGTGCAAAGCCAAGCTCGGCTGCCTGTTCGATAGACGTCCGAATCACAGAAGCTTCCAGCGACTGTTTGACTTTAGGACTACTGAAGGATCCGCAGTGTCGGCAGGCAGCGGTGCATGTGCGCGTTGGCATGACCGCCAGGATCTTCTCGCGTGAGCACACGGATCCGGCTGTGTTTTGCATCGATCAGCCCACCCTTTCTTCCAGGTTGGCGAGCACCCCCTGCTTCGCCAGTATTTTCGCGCGCGCAACAAACGCTTCGGAGAGCGCACGAATTGTTTCGGGATCGATTACATTTCCGCCCAAGGTGGCCTGGGCCTTTGCGACCGGCGTGCAGGTGCAGGAGGTCTTGTTGGTGGTCTCGCTACTGACGCACTGGTATGCGACCTGGGATAGACCGGGAATCCCATTTCCCACCAGAGCATTCCCTACGAGTGCCACCAGGATATTCTTGTCCTCCAGCGAGGCGATCTTCTTTGCGAATGCGGCGGCAAACTCCTGCTTCGCGGCCTTGGAGTTCGAAGCGGAGGGTTCAAAGCGCGAAAAAAATGTCCGCATCTCATCGTTCGCGATCAACGCAAACAATAGCCGGTTGGACTCCGATACCTGCTGTGGGCTGGCAGCCACATGCGTGACCTGCGAAGTCATCAGCTTGGTTGGATTGGCGATGAAGGCTTTGCGGACGTTCTCATCCCGTTGCACCTTCTCAAGAAGAGCGAGCGTGTTCTTCCGGAGTTCCGGAGGGCGTAGTTCCAGGGTTTTCGTTTTTTTATAAATGGGCAGTTGTTTCGTAGACATGGCGTTCCTCCGCAGCGAATTTTCATCTGGCCCGAAGAGGCAGAAAGTGTACTCCAATTCGCAGTGCAGGCAAGGGTTTTCCTTGCGGTTATCTTTAGCGGGGGAGCGCTCACTTTTGGGATGGGTTTTGCCTGGCAAGACGCCGACTAGCGCGTGACTCACGACGATCTGAAACTGTAAAGCGTTCGGTGCCCATCCCACGGTCCGGGTGAATATTCCGGCATATAAAATTCTCGTCAATTGCGATTGATTTGGGGAACTGGCCGCAATGCCTCTACGTACTTCCGGTCATACTCTATGGAATCTATGATGATTCGTCCCGCCGATTCAACATTGCGCCAAGCCCTGCGTCTCGCCGCCATCTTCGCGGCTGTAAAGCTGGCACTTCACTTTGCTCTTACCTTGTGGACCGAGCATCTGGGATATGGCTACTTCCGCGATGAGTTCTACTACATCGCCTGCGGACGTCACCTGGCCTGGGGCTATGTCGATCACGGACCGATTGTGGCCTTGCAGGCGCGGCTCGGTGAGTTGCTCTTTGGTGATTCGGTCTTTGCCATCCGCATTCTGTCGGCCGTCGCTGGCGCGACCACCATCTTTCTCACGGGCATGATCGCATGGGCGTTCGATGGTCGGAGGCCTGCGCAGGCATTGGCGATGTTCGGCTTGATTGTCTGCCCGCAATATATCGGCACCGATGGTTATCTCTCGATGAACTCCTTCGAGCCGGTCTTCTGGATGACCTGTGTACTCGCTGTGGTTCTGATTCTGCGTGGCTACTCCCAACGCTTCTGGTGGATCGTCTTTGGCGTATCTGCAGGGATAGGTCTGCTGAACAAACCGTCCATGGCCTTCTTTTTGGCGGCCGTTGGGCTGGGCTTGCTGCTCACGCCGCAGCGCCGAATCCTCTGGTCGCGGTGGACCGCAGTCGGCCTTGTGCTGATGCTCCTGATCGCTCTGCCCAACGTGCTTTGGCAGATCCACAACCATTGGCCGACACTCGAATTTCTCCACAATGGTAAGGTCGGGCATAAAAACATCGTCCTGGGTCCAGTCCAGTTCTTCCTGGCGCAGTTCAACAATATGCAACCAGTGAATGCGCTGGTCTGGATTCCAGGCGTTGTGGCGTTGCTCCGTGCGAAGTCAATACGCGAAGGACGCTGGCTCGGTCTTACTTACCTGTTTTTCTTTGTCCTCATGCTGGCCCTGCACGCCAAAGACTATTACCTCGCCGCGATTTACCCGGCCTATTTCGCCGCTGGCGGCATTGCCTGGGAGCGGCGGTTCTCTGGCTCGCGCGGTGTACAGCGCAACCGCGTCGTGGCCTTTCCTCTCTTCGAAGCCGTTCTGTTGGTCACAGGCCTCATCCTTTTGCCGATGAGTTCGCCGGTATTGCAGCCCGATGCCTGGGTGCGCTACACTACGGCTTTACACTTGCGTGGGGACAAGATGGAGACTGCGGCCACAGGTCCTCTCCCGCAGTTCTACGCGGATCGCTTCGGCTGGCAGCAGGAGGTGAGCATTGTTCAGAACACCTTTCAATCTCTCTCACCGCAAGATCAACGGCGCGTTTGCATCTTCGCCAACAACTACGGCGAGGCGGGCGCAATCGATTTACTCAGTTCTCTTCAGGATGCGGGACAGCCCCTGCATCTACCGTTGGCAATGAGCGGACAAAACAATTATTGGCTATGGGGGACCCATGGCTGCGATCCAGATGTCGTGATCGCGGTGATCCGCGACACCCCAGAAGCCGTGTCACAGAAGTATCAATCGGTTACGATCGTCGGCCGCATGGACAATCCATGGGCTATGCCCTTCGAGCACAAAAATATCTACCTGCTTCGCGGGAGACGATCATCGGCCCCTTTCAGCTGGGCCGACGAGAGGTTCTACTTTTGAGCTCTTACCCGACAGATAGCGGGGAAAACGTAAGCTCCTTTCATGCTGCAAGAGCGGCGCAGGCAAGCAGTGCAGCGAAGAGCGCCACGACCATTCGAGGTTGGGAGTATTCAAGAAAGAGAAAGCAGATAGCCAGCCACGCCGCTGCTGCGGTAAATCCGAGCGTCAGGCCGGGCCAGTGACTGACTGCCGAGCTTCCACTCCGCAAAACGAGGATTGCCAGCAACGCAACAAGAACCTGTCCCAGCGCATACGCGGTATTCAACCCGTAGTAGAGCGTCGTCTCTGGGCTTGGCGCGCGTTTGCCGCGGACGTACTGGGAAATTACGTCGACGCCGAAGTGTAGTAGACCTCCCAACAAAAGCCAACCGTACGCTGCGTAGAGAAGTTTGATTCGCATCCTTCATCCTCACTTTCGCGAGTATAGGAAGAGCGCTCTCTTTTGGGAATAAGGCACTTGAAAGTACGTCAGGCACTCAAAAGACAGTGTCAGGCAGGATGAGAGAACGGGACTCTCCTGATAGAAAGTCAAAACGCTCCCGACCTCTGCACGATGTTGCTCGCGAAGAGGCGAGAGCGTTGGTTTTGGTGAACCGGTCCAGCTCGAATTTAGATCGAGGCGGTGCCACCGTCGACGAAGAGCTCAACGCCGTTGACGAAACTGGAGTCGCTGGAAGCGAGGAAGAGGGCGACGGTGGCAATCTCTTCCGGACGTCCCATCTCGCCACGTGGGATCAGAGATTTGAAGAACTCCCTGGTGTCGGTGTCGAGGTGGCCGAGGAGAGGCGTGTCGATGGTGCCGGGGCTAAGGATATTGAAGCGGATGCCGCGTTCCTTAAGTTCTACAAGCCAGGTGCGAACGAAGGACCTTAGCGCAGCCTTGCTGGCACTATAGACGCCGCAATTTGGGAAACCTTTGACACCCGCGATGGACCCGTTGAGGAAGATCGAACCGTTATCCTTGAAGAGTGGTAGTGCCTTCTGCACGGTGAAGAGGGTGCCACGCACATTGAGGTCGAAGGTACTGTCGAAGTTCTCTTCGGTGACCTCTCCCAGCTTTTCGAGATATCCCCGCCCTGCGCTGGCAAAGAGGATGTCGATCTTGCCCTTCTCGCGTTTGACGACCTCGTAGAGACGATCGAGATCGGCGAGGTTAGCGGCGTCTCCCTGTACGCCGGTGACGTTTTTGCCGATGGTCTTAACGGCTTCATCGAGCTTGTCCTGGCGGCGTCCGGTGATGAAGACGTATGCGCCCTCTTCAACGAAGAGTTTAGCGGTAGCGAGCGCCATGCCTGATGTGGCTGCGGTGATGACGGCTACTTTTCCTTCGAGCTTTCCCATAGTGTTTTTTCACTCCCAATTCAATTGCTTTTATCGGTGTCCAATTTTTGCTTGATTGCAGAGGCTGGACCGCCCGACAGCTCGACTGAATAACAGACGAATCGAGCGGAGAGTAGTTTCGTGAATACGGGGAGGAATGCACTAGAATGAGCACTTTTATGTAAGTTGAGTATTTTTGTATAAGCCATTCTTTACTTCAGCTCCGTTTGGGTATTTCACGCACCCATTCTTTCGCGATGAAGTCGCGAATGAATGGGGCACACTTCCACATCTGATTGAGGGTTTTAGGCGTAGCGCTTTCTTAGGACCCAAGTCGTCATGCAGCGATAGTCCTGCACGATGGTGGTTTTGAGAGGGTCGACGAGGACGGCGTTTCTTTTGGCAGTCTGAGCAAGCAGCATCGCTTCGTCGACAAGGAACCATTCAGAGCCGTCGCCGGTACGATAGATGTTTTCTCGTATCTTCTCGAAGTTCATGCCGATGCGTGAGCCGAGGCGGCAGAAGAGTAGGCCGCCGGGCTTCACGGTGCGCCAAAGTTCCGTCAGCATGGCCTCGAAGTGCTCTTCGTCCTTGGCAAAGTGGAGCACGGCATTGCAGAGGACGACGTCGGTGAAGGCATCGGGGAAGGGCATGCGGTCGATGCGGCCTGTCTGGAAGTTTTCGGAGGGTAGGCCGGTTTCGAGCGAGGCGGAGAGTTGGCGAACGTGTTCAACAGCGGCGGGGTCGGCATCGAGTGCGAAGACTTCGCAGCCTTCGCGGAGAAGGTGTACGAGATTGCGGCCGTAGCCGCATCCGGCGTCGAGAATGCGCATGCCGGGAAGGATGTTTCCCCGCAGGATTTGATCGAAGAGATAGATGTCAATCTGGCCGAACTGTTCTTGCACGTTAAGCATGAGTAGTGAGACCCCTGCTATCACTTTACGCACCGGGAACTTTTCCATTGTCGTTCGCGTATGGGTATTTGGGTTGACATCCGACCCGAGCGCGGAGATACTCAGGTCGAATGCCTACCCAAGATAGAAGTCAAGATCGGATTGCCTTATTGCAGGGAACGCTTGACCTGCTGATTTTAAAGACGCTTCTGTCCGCACCGGTGCATGGTCAGGGTGTGGCGCGAATAATTCAGCGCCAGTCGGAAGAGGTCTTCTTTGTGGACCACGGGTCGCTCTATCTTGCGCTGCAGCGGCTGGAAGACAGGAAGTGGATCTCTGCGAAGTGGGGCGTGAGTGAAAACAATCGCAAGGCGCGGTTCTATTCACTGACTCCCAAAGGCCGAGAGCACCTGGTAGAGAAGACCAGCGAATGGCGTCGGCTGGCGCGTGCGATGGCGATGATTCTCGATGCTCCTTTGGAGGGCTGAATATGTTCTGGCGCAGACGAAGTCCGGATGATTTTGCGGAAGAGATCAAGAGTCACCTTGAGCTGGAAGCGGATGAACTGCGGCGCGAAGGGATAAGTGAGCGCGAGGCGCATTGGAAGGCGATGCGCGAGTTCGGCAACGTAAGAGCGGCACAGGAGAGGTTCTATATGAAGGGTCGATGGATCTGGCTGGACAAGTTAATGCGCGATCTTCGTTTTGGAATGCGGTCTTTGTGGAAGACCCCTGGCTTTACCGTGACGGCGGTGCTGACGCTGGCGTTGGGCGTGGGCGCAAATACGGCGGTGTTCAGTGTGATGAATGCGGTGCTGCTGAAGTCTCTTCCAGTGGAAGATCCGCAGCGTGTGGTCTACGTGAAGACATCTGGTGCGCCGCGTCGAGCGAACAACACAGGCAACTGGGACACGTCGCTTTCTTACCCGGTCTATGATGCTCTTCGGCGCGAGAAGAATGTGTTGAGCGACGTGATGGCGTATGTGCCTCTGGCCAACGACAAGATTGGTGTGCGCATCGGAGCGCAGCCGGAAGAGGCCGAGGCCGACATGGTGAGCGGCAACTTCTTTTCGGGGCTGGGCGTGAAGATGGTGCGCGGCAGAGGCTTTATAGGGAGCGACGAAACCGACCATGCGCCGATTGCAGTGCTTAGTTCGAAGTACTGGACTGCGCGTTTTGCGAGCGATCCGGATGTGGTGGGGAAGACGATTTACGTGAAGGGCGTTCCGCTGACGATTGCGGGTGTTGCTGCCGCTGGTTTTGAAGGAGTCGAGCCGGGGCATTCCACGGATCTATGGATTCCGCTGCAGAACAGTGAAGCGTTGAATGCGTGGGGCGCGCCGTTCAGAAAGGGCAAGAACTTCATGCAGGTGCCGGACTGGTGGTGTCTGCGCATGGTGGCACGACTGGCTCCGGGAGTGAGTAGAGAGCAGGCAGCGCAGCGTTTGCAGGGAACGTTCAAGGCTGCTGCCTATATCAGTCTGGGATCTCCACTCGCGGGAGAGAAGCCGCCGGTGTTGAGCTTCGACGAGGCGAAGAATTTCCCCGGATACGAAGAAGAGTGGGGCAAGCCGCTGCGGATGTTGATGGCGATGGTGGGCCTGGTGCTCCTGATCGCGATGACGAATATCGTGATGCTGTTGATGGCGCGGAATGCAACACGGCAGAAGGAGTTTTCGCTCCGACTGGCACTGGGTGCGCAACGAGGTGAGTTGCTGCGACAGCTTCTGGTGGAGAGTCTTCTGCTGGTGACGCTGGGCGGAGCCTTGGCGTGGGCATTTGCGCAGGGTGCAACGCGGATGCTGGGGATATGGGCGCACATCGATTCGAGCTTGTCTCCAGACAGGATGGTGCTGCTTGCGACGCTGGTCGTTCTGTTGCTCGCTGCTGTGCTGTTTGGCCTGGCACCGTTTCGTACCGCAGTGGCGGGCGGGGCTGAGATGGCGCTGAAGACTTCGGCAGCTACCTCTGGCACCGATGCAGGGAAGACTCGCACGGGCAAAATCGTAGTCGCGCTGCAGATGGCCCTTTGTGTGGTGTTGCTGGTCGGCGGTGGGCTGTTGGTGCGGACGCTGCAGAACCTGCAGAATATCCCGCTGGGGATACGGACGGAAGGGCTGCTGGTGTTTGGTGTGAGTCAGCCAAATGCGACGACGGGAATGCAGAGTGTCCAATTCTATGAAGAGTTGCTGCGGAAGTTGCGCGCGTTGCCGGGTGTAGAGGCGGTTACGGTGATGGGCAATCGCGTGGGCTCCGGTTGGTCGAACAACAATAACGCGATGGTGGATGGGAAAGAGCCTCAGCCCGTAGGTGGCGGATCGACCATGCAACGCAACAACTACGTAGGCGCGGACTTCTTCCATACGCTCGGCATTCCGATCGTCATGGGGCGTGAGTTTGCGGATGTGGACACGCCGACATCGCAGCAGGTGGCGGTAGTCAGCGAGTTGTTTGCCCAGCGATTTTTACCGAATGTGAATCCGCTTGGACACCACATCAATGGGAACAGCAAAAAAGACGATGTCGTGATTGTGGGTATCGCAAAGAACAACAAGTACACGAGTATGAATGAAGAGCCGATCCCGATGATCTGGTACCACTACGCCCAAGCGGGCGAACCGATGGCCATGCATGTGGAGATGCATGTCAATGGAGACCCGATGAGCATGTTGCCTTCGGCACGCAAGGTGGTAGCGAGCCTCGATCCAAATATTCCGCTGGTGTTGCCGATGACGCAGCGAGCGCAGTTTGAGCAAAGCATCTCGCAGCAGTTGATGTTCGCGCGGCTGGCGGAGTTCTTTGGTGTGCTGGCGGTAGTGCTGGTGGCGACCGGGCTTTATGGAACGCTGGCCTATCGCGTGAGCATGCGAACAGCGGAGATCGGTGTTCGTATGGCTGTAGGCGCACGTAGAGGACAGGTGGTCTGGATGATCCTGCGAGATAGCTTGATCTTGACGGGAGTTGGTGTGTTGGTGGGAGTTCCGCTGGCAATGCTGGTGGCCCGCGCGCTGACGACCTCACTCTATGGAGTGAAGCCGATGGACGTGATGAGCTACGTGATGGCGGTAGTGGGTGTGACTCTGGTGGCGCTAGCGGCGAGCGCCTTACCTGCCGGAAGGGCGGCGAGTGTCGATCCTTTGACGGCCTTGCGCGCGGAGTAACAGTGCCGCTAACTGCGGTTCAGAGCGTCTATGGGGAGAGCGAGTAGCTTCTTTACTAGAGCCGAAAGCTTGTTGAGATCGCTGGACATCTCCGCGGCGAGGGCCTTCGTATCTTGTTGAGAGTCTCCTTCGGCAGCAAGGTAGACGAGATTCGTGAGGCTCTGCAACGGATTGTTAATACGGTGTGCGAGTTGGTTCGCCATGGCGGCTGCGGCGGAGGCTGATGCCTGGCGCATGAGGATCTTCTGCTGGCGATTCTGACGGACGCCCATGGCCGCGAAGTTTGCAAGGGCTTCCATTAGACGGCAATCGTTCTTGTCGAATGCTTCGGTCCGTTCGTGCGCCATGATCCAGAGGGTTCCGTGGGTCTCTTCCACCTGCCAGGGGATAAGTATGCCGTCGGTGACGATTTCGGCTTCAATACCCATGAGATCGAAGAATTGGGGATGAACACGAAAGAGTTGCGGCTGACCCCTTTGGATACAGACGCTGCAGGCGCTCGGGTAGGAGGGCAGCGTGGCATCGACGAAGCGTGCATACTTCCCAGCGGTGGCGACCCAGCTGTAGGTCGTGTTGGCAGCGTCGTCTTTGTTCTCAATGCTGATGCCCGCACTGTCGGCTCCGCAAAGATCGACAGCGGTGTTGACGAGTTCCTGCAGGATCGTCTCGGGGCGGTCTACGAAGGCTTGGGCGAGGCGTTGCATGCCTGCGAGCTGAGTCGCCGCGTCGCGGGCATGGAGATGCCGACGTGTGAACTCGAAGTCTGTTTCGAGGTCCACCACTTCAAGCCCCGTTCCTGCGAGGTTGGCTAGGTCCGTTTCCACTGCTTCTGAAGTGTGACAGGATATGAGCGAAAAGAACAATACAGATCTGCGCGTCCGGGATATGCATGCGGCCATGCAAGTTGATCCCATGAAGGTGCTCCCAGGGAACGTGCTTTCCAAGCAGCCTTCCGATGAGTTGAGATGGGTAACTTCTCTTGGGGAAACATCCCTCAAGAGGTCGCAAGCGTTTGCAACAAATGCTTTTGGCGGCCATAAGTCCAATGGAACTCGTATGCAATGTGCCTTTGCCTGGGTCAAACGGTGAGTCACTTGCCAATCGTCTGCAACGACGCTGAGTGTAGCTCTGCTCCAGAAATGGTGCGGAGACGGAAATAAGCTTTCCTAAGAGTTGTCATGAACAAGCCGGGACAGAAGAGCCCGTAAATGGTGTTGAAGGTTTTTGGAGGTCTGAGCTGTGAAGGATTTTGGGAAAAAGATGTTGAGGCTGGCGTTGGCGCTCGCGCTCGGCGCGGTTGCTTTTCAAGTGACGCCGACTTTGGCGAAGTATCAGGTCGGCGAGGCGCAGAACACAAACGCGACCATTCGTGGCCAGGTATTGGATCCGACTGGCGCACTGGTTCCCGGGGCGAAGGTCACCATCATTAATCAGGCGACGAATGTGCAGGTCTTCGATGGAACGACGGACTCTGCGGACAGTTTTGTCGCACCGCAGGTGATTCCGGGAGCGTATCGCTTGACCGTGGTGGCCCCTGGATTGAAGACGGCGACGGTGAACGACCTAATCGCAACGGTCTCTCAGGTTGCATCCATCAATATTGATATGCAGGTTGGCGACATGACGGATGTTGTGACGGTGATGTCCAAGGGCGAGCAGTTGGATCGTTCGACGTCGAATATCTCTACGTTGATTTCGCCTCAGGATGTTGAGAATCTTCCCCTGAACAGTCGCAACGTAGAAAATCTGCTGGCGTTTGTGCCCGGTGTGGCGACCGGTGGGAATCCTACGCAGGTGAACACTTCACAGCTCTCGATCAACGGAAGCCGAACGCTGAACAATGAGATTCTGTTAAACGGCGTTTCGACGATCATTGCTTCGACAGGATCGCCCTTGCTGCTTCCCTCACCCGATGGCATCGATGAGTTGCGCTTTCTTACGGCGAACGCTCCGGCGGAGTATGGCCGTACCTCGGGTGCAGTCCTGGCAGCGAACACGCGTTCGGGAACCAACGTGTATCACGGAGCCGTATATTTTCTCGGCCGCAACGAAGCTCTGAATGCCAATAGCTACTTCTTCAATTTGAATGGAACGCCACGCGCCCGAGATCGCTTCTTCCAGATGGGCGGATCGCTGGGCGGACCTGTTTGGATCCCTCATGTTTACGACGGGCACGACAAGCTCTTCTTTTTTGCGAACTATGACCGGACGATCCGCAGGGTCCCTTCGAATACGACTCCGATCACGATTCCGAACCAGGCAGAGCGCGCTGGTGATTTTTCCGCCGCAACCAACCCCGTCTTTCAGCCGGGCGGTACTGCGACGCCGCAGTTTGCGGGGAACCGTGTGACGGGAATCGATCCTGCAGCGGCGAAGATTATGGCTCTTCTGCCACTCCCAAACGTTGCTGGTTCGCCTGATGCGGTGAATGGCCGAACGACAGCGAATTATCTTGCGCCAGTTACGACGTCGCAGGATCAGCTGCGACTCGTCGCCCGCGTGGACTATCAGATGACGCAGAAAGATCGCTTGGGGTTTGCGATGTATCGCTTTACCAGCAGCGCCCCCAATGCGGTTTTTTACAACGTGCCACTTTTGAACACTAACTATGATTGTGCCTGTAGCAATGCGTGGGTCGGTTCGGCGGATTACACGCGCACCTGGACGTCGACTCTCGTTTCCGACTTTAATATGGGCTTCTTCCGGAATGCGGTCTTCCGCAATCCTCCTGGAGCGGGCATGGGCGCTTCGGCGGCACTCGGTATTGCGAGTCTTCCGCTGGACCAGACGCCGCAGATGACAGTCACCGGATACAACAATATCGGTGCAGACACGAATACGAACCAGATCAACATCACCAATACCTTTTCGCCTTATGGCACGGTGACGAAGACTTTCGGTCCGCATACCTTTCGCTTCGGTGGCTCGCTCCGCAAGAACCAGTTCAACTCTTACAATCCTTCCGGCAGTCCGAACGGGTCGTTCGCGTTCGATGGCAGCATCACCAATCACGGTAGCAATGGCAATGCCTCGACAGCTCTGGCAGATTTCCTGACCGGCAATATCAAGACCGCTAACTATCAGTTGCCGATGCCGGAGACGGGCCGTCGCAACTGGAACCTCGGTGCCTTCTTTCAGGATGACTACAAGATCACGCCGAAGCTCACGATGAATCTCGGCATCCGCTACGAGTACGAGTCGCCCATGAAGGTCGCCAACGATGTGTATTCCCGCTTCAATCCTTTGACAGGATTGATTCTCCGTGCGGGAGTCAATGCTTCGGATTCATTGAATATCCAGACACCCAAGGCAAACTTCTCGCCTCGGATCGGACTGGCGTTCAGCCTGAACGATAAGACGGTGATGCGTGCCGCGTTCGGCACATTCTACGGAACGATCTTCCAGAACCTTGGTGGACAGGTCGCGTTTCCCGGATACGACCAGACGCAGCAGTACAACAACCTGGGAACGGCGGTCGCGCAACCCTTCAAGTTGTCGCAGGGAATTCCGTTGACGCTGACTCCAGATGTGACGGCCTCGTTTGCTGCGATCCCAAATCCGACAGACACATCACGCGCCGCTACGCCTTACTCGATCAGTGGCGTTTCCTTCGACAAGCTGAGCCCGATGCCGTTGGTGCAGCAGTGGAACTTCGGTGTGCAGCGTCAGTTACCGTTCGCCATCACCTTCGAGGCGAACTACGTCGGAAATCATTCGCTGCATCTGCCGTACAACATTCCCTTTAATAATGTGGCGATCTCGCAGTGGGATTCCGTCTCCCAGGCGAATACGACCACGGCGACTCAGTTGGCGAGACCCTTTCCGGCACTGCAGGGAATCACGGTCGTCCAGCACGTCGGTATGTCGAACTACAACTCGTTGCAACTCGTAGGACGCAGGCAGTTCAATGCGAAGTTCGTTGTGCTGTCGAGCTATACCTATGGCAAGGCGCTGGATGATGGCAGCTCGATTTACAACTTCTCCGCTCCAAACGGATCAGCGAACGCACAGTACGCAGGCGATGCCTCGCTCCGCAGGCAGGACTATGCCGTGAGTTCGATCGACATCAAGCATCGCGTGAACATCGCTCTCCAATACACGACGAGCGGAGCGTGGTGGCTGCGCGGATGGAATATTGCGCCTGCGTTCGTCGGGCAGACGGGGATTCCGATCAACATTACGCAGAACAATTTGATTCCGAGCGTCTCGCAACAACGACCGAACGGGCGGGCACAGGATGTGATTGTGAAGCCATACTTTGACGGTACGGTTCTCCGGTACTTCAAGAAAGTCGACACGGCGCAGGGACAGACCAATTATCCGCTGCAGCCTTCCGGCCCTATTTATAATCCGGCACGTACGGTCCGCATTATTCCGAGCGCGCTGGGAACGATGCCCAGGGATGCGGCAAGGGCCTTCGGTCTGATCCAGTTCGATGCTTCGGTTTCTAAGACCTTCGACGTGTACAGGAACCTGAAGTTCCAGTTCCGTGTCGACGCATTCAACGTGCTGAACCACACGAACTTCAACGCACCCAATGCCACTCTGACCGCGGCAGCGGACCAGATCGGAAGCACGGGAAACTATGTGGCAAACTTCCGTGCGGGGTCGAACACCTTCGGTCAGATCACGGGGACACAGCCAGCCCGACAGTTGCAGTTGGTAGGGCGGTTCAACTTCTAAGTGTGCGCTGTATTCAATAGAACGGCCACCCCTGCGGGTGGCCGTTTCTTCGTTTGGAGCTAGCCGCGGGAGTAGTAACGGCGCCGTGTGAGAGGTTGTTCCGGGCGTGTGGTCCAGTAATCATGGGATTTCTGGAAGTGGCCGGGGTTGCGCGCGTTGACCATGGTCTTGAGGAAGAGCCACGTCATACCCAGATGGCCTGTCTTCTGGAAGCGGCGGTTTGAGGTGTGCGCTTCTCCACGGATGATGGCGAAGCGCAGCGGCGAGATTTTGCGCGTGAAGTCGTAGTCTTCCGCAAAGAGAGCAAGTTCAGAGAAGCCGCCCAGGGCTTCGAAGCGGGCACGGTCCACGAGAAGGAACATGCCTGTGCCGAAGGGGCGAAGCCAGGTAGAGAGGTGTTGCGCGAGATTGGAGGCACTGTAGAGGATGCGGTCGCGAAGTCCCGTGGAAGTGCAGGCGATGTTGACGGTCGCGCAGTGGAGTTGGCGTCCGCGCATGGCCCGCATGGCGCGGCGGATGAGGGTCGGGTCCTTGAGTTCGATGTCTGCATCGAGGAAGAGGATGAAGGTGGATTGGCTGGCGCGTGCGCCGTTGTTGCGGGCTACGGAGGGCAGGCCGCCGGGGATGATGGTGATGTCCAGACGATCATGGAAGCTCAGGGCTTCTTCGACAGTACGGTCAGTCGATCCGGCATCAGCAACGTAGACTTTCGTAGGCCGCGAGTGCAGGTAATCCTGCATGCTCAAAGAGGCAAGGAGCTTCGGCAGGAAGTTCTCTTCGTTCTTCGCGGGTATGACGATGGCGAGTTCGGGAAACGTCTCTGTATTCACGGAGGTGGACTCCTGTTTCGTCGATCGTGATGTAGGTAGGGATCTGTTCGACCCAGCAACCGGTGTTGAAGTAGTCGATCCCGTTGCGGGAGCGCATCGTGGGAAGGTGGGTGTGTCCGCAGAAGATGCGGTCGGCGTAGCCCGCGGCCGCGTAGGTGAGCGCGCCCTCGGCTACCTTTTCCGTGAGGCGGAGCCAGCGCGTGCTGAGGCGATCGAGGGTGTTGGTGAACTTCTTGCTTTGGGTATCCCAGCGCTGAAGGTGCTCGTAGATGCGAACGCCAATGCGGGAGAGAAGATAGTTCTTCGACACGAAACGATCGAACTGATGGCCGTGGATGGCGATATGCCGTTTCCCCGCAAACTGCCAGACGTAGCGCTGGTAGACGGAGATGCCCATGAGGTGGGACATCAGGTTGGAGAGGCCGAGGTCGTGATTGCCTTCGACCCAGATGACTTGTTTGCGACGGCGGGGGTTGGAGAGCCGCCGGATCTCCGAGAGGAACTCCCAGTGGTCGCGCGTGAGACGAGCGAAGTTGAGATCGGAAAAAATATCGCCGAGGAGAATCAGACGATTGAAGGAGACGGTGCGAAGAAGTTGAACGGCGTCCGCGGCCCGGCTGGCTTCAGAGCCGAGGTGAAGGTCGGACAGGATGAGGGTGTCGCAGGACTCTCTCATGACGTCCTCAGGATGGCACAGTAATTTTTACTTTACTAGTGCAAATGTGGAAATATTTTGTGGATATTGACCATAGTGAATCTCCTGTGGTGCAGAACAGGACATCTAGTTACCGATAACGTAAATATTCGATGAATAAACGTGGAGTGGCCCTCAAGCTGCTTCAGGAGATTTTAGCTACGGCCAGGGCCTGGTGGATGTCTTCGAGAAGGTCGGCCGTGTATTCCAAACCGATGCCGAAGCGCACCAGACGCGGGCCGTGTTGGGCAACGATGCGGGTGTCGTCGGGATAGGCCATGACGACGGAAGTGGTGCCTCCCCAGGAGTACCCGATCATGAAGAAGCGCAGGGCGTCGACGAATGCTTCGGTTTGTTCGCGGGTGGTGTGCTCGTGGAAGACGATGGAGAAGAGCGCCGCAGGGCCGGTGAAGTCGCGCATGAAGCTGCTATGTCCTGGGTTGGAGGGAAGTGAGGGGTGGAGCACGATCGCGATGGCCGGGTGGTTCTCCAACGCCCTTGCAAGGGTGAGAGCTGATTCGGCGGCAGCGGCGAGGCGGACGCTAAGCGTCTGCAGGCCACGCAGGGCGAGGGTGCAGTCATCGGGCGAGGCGGTCAGGCCGAGGATGCGGAAGGTGTCGCCGAGTTTTAAGTAAAGCGCGTGGTCTGTGTGCGGTGCCGTGGTGACGCAGCCAAGGACGAGATCGGAGTGGCCTCCGATGTATTTGCTGATGGCCTGCATGCTGATGTCGATGCCGTGATCGAATGGGCGAAAGAGCACGCCGGCAGAGTACGTGTCGTCGATGACGGTAAGTATGTCTTTGCCGCGAAGTTCTTCCATCAGTGCGGGGATGTTCTGGACCTCCATGGTGACGGAGCCGGGGGATTCGAACCAGACGAGGCGTGTATTCGGACGAAGGTGCGCGGAGAGTGTGCCGAGCGGGTTGTAGAAGGTGGCTTCGATGTGAAGCTGGGTGATGAGTTGCCGCATGAGATCGCGATGTGTCCCATAAATAGTGTCCGGGATGAGCACGTGATCGCCGGGACGCAGAAGAGCCAGGTTGATGAGGGCGATGCCAGCCTGTCCGCTGGGCACGATGAAGGTGTGGCTGCCGCCAGTCATCGTGGCGATGCGCTGGGAGAGATCCAGCGTCGTGG
The DNA here is from genome assembly GCF_000179915.2 of Terriglobus saanensis SP1PR4. Lineage (NCBI taxonomy): Bacteria > Pseudomonadati > Acidobacteriota > Terriglobia > Terriglobales > Acidobacteriaceae > Terriglobus > Terriglobus saanensis. Next base: position 894,670 of record NC_014963.1, read on the forward strand.
GTGTGCCGTAGATGCCGTAGGTATAGGGCTTCTGCCAAGTCGCGTCAGCTGTCGCGGCAAAGTTGGGAAAAACAGTAGTGCTGGCGCGGTGGGTGCTGGGAGCGAGGGACTTGAATCCAGCGGGAGGTGCGTCGGGGTGAAGAAGTTTTGAGCGCCAGTCCATGAGGGGATTGTAAGTCAGCGGGTCAGCGGGTCAGCGGGTCAGCGGGTCAGCGGGTCAGCGGGTGTTTGGATGGGGAGGTGGGTATTGGGTTGCCCTCCCCGTCCTCTGTTTCCGGATTTAGCTTTCTCGCCACTTGATGTTGCAGCCCAGGGCGGGCACCTGATTCTCGAGTGGTGGCTGGCGGGCAAACATGTTTTGAATGGCGGCGCGGAGGTCTGCGCCGTCGGAGGCTTTGCCGTCCGAGATGTCGGCGTACTTATTGGGACGTGTGCCGTCGATCTGGCCGTGGTACGCGAGCTTCAGTTCGCGGTCGAAGAGATAGACGTCCGGTGTGCAGGCTGCGTGATAGGCGCGGGCTACTTCCTGAGACGGATCGACCAGATATGGGAAGCTCCAGCTGCAGCGGTCGGCCTGAAAACGCATAAAGTGGGGCGCGTCCTGAGGGTAGGCATCGGTGTCATTAGAGTTAATCGCGACGATGGCGAGCGGGCCTTCTCCAGCAAGGCCGTTGAAGTCGCGGCCGATGCGAGCGAGCTGGTCTTCGACGTGTTGCACGAAGGGGCAATGAACACTCGCGAAGATCACAAGGAGGCCAAGGCGCGGGCAGCCCTGCGGATGTGAGGCGAAGATCTCGTCGCGGGAGAGCACGGTGTTCGACCGAACGTCGAGAAGTTCAAAGGCGGGAGCGATGGTGCCGAGGGAGAGTTCCGAGTTCGATTCTGTGCGAGCCATATAGCGATGTTAGATGTTTGGCTTGCGGGGCGGAGATGCAAACAAAAGAGAAGCGGCCCGTTGTGGGCCGCTTCAAGGGAGAGCATCTGCGTTGGTTTATACGGTCTTGATGTTGCCGTTGAGACCAGCGGGGAAGAATCCGCCAGACGCTGTTCCTGCTGTGGCACTGCCATACACGATTGCAAGGACTTGCGAGGTGGAGCGCTGATAGGCGAAGCCGGGATTGGTGCCGGTCTGCGCCGTGGTGGCGCCCGAAGCTCCCGCAGTGGCAAAGAATCCGCCATTCGCAGTGGTTGGGCCAGCAGCTGCAAGCGTTGCGCCCGCGTCGGCAGGCTTCACATCGTAGTTGTCCGGGGTTGTGCCGGAGTAGGCTGCGGCGTTCTGGATGGCGAGGAGACGGAAAGCGCCAGCGTGGAAGGCTTCCACGGCGAGGATCTGAGCGGCTGCCTGAATATTTGCAGCGGTGGGAAGAAGTGTGACGGCACCCGCATAGGCCGTAACGCCGACGTCTTCGATCAGACGTGCGAGGGAGAGATAGTTGGTTGCCGTGATGGCAGAGAGATTCAGATTAGGGCGGGTCACGGCTGCAGAGCTAAGAGCAGAACGAAGGTCATTGACGTGGCTGATCTCGTCAAAGTAGACCTCGGCGAGCAGATCCGCGATGAGCGGGGGAAGACCTACAAGCTTTGCTGGCGCGCCCGTGACAGTACCTGTGCCGCCGGTCGATGCGGAAGGAATATCTGCGCCCGTGACGAGGTACGAATACAACGTCGCTTCAAAGTACTCGAGGTTAAGCGCGAAGTTGAGAACGTCTGTTTCGGAGACGCCTGCTGCTTTGACGACGGTCGTTGCTGCGTCGTCGCCGCAGCCGGTGAGAAGGCCAGCTCCAGCGATGGCTGCGCCCGTGATGCCAATCCCGGCCATGAAGTTGCGGCGGTTTAGAGAGCGAGCGATGTTGATGTGGTGGTTTGCTTTCTGTTCCGCGGTGGGAGTAGCGGTGAGTTCTTCATGAGCCATTGGAGTGGCCTCCTTGTGTCAGTAGGAACGGAGCGACCGCGAACGTTGGATTGGTATGGACCAAAGGATTCTTTCGATGGCTCGATATGACGTAAGCGGCACTTGCTTCTGGTCAAGCCATGCGCGAGCCCATTGAAGAACGGTGTGGGTCGGAATAATTCAGGGCCTGAGGAGTCATTACATGGGGAGTTCGAGAGCAGAACTTCATTTTTATTCAAGCAGTATCCGGAGATCGGCCCACACGCGGTCTGTGGGGAAAGGCAGGAGATGAAACTCAAAGGCAAAAGGGCACTGATTACCGGGGGAAATAGCGGGATTGGTCTGGCCACGGCACAGCTCTTCATCCAGGAGGGCGCCCATGTGGCGATTACTGGCCGGGATCAAGCGACGCTCGAGGAAGCGGAAAGCAAGCTTGGTGCAAGGGCAAGAGCTTATCGGACGGATGTGAGTGACTCTACCGCGCGCAAAGAATTCTTCGTACAGCTTCAGAAGGATTTCGGTCATCTGGACATCGTCTTCGCCAATGCAGGTATCGGTGGTGCGACGCTCGTAGGCAGTTCCGATGAAGCGCTCTTTGAAAGTGTGCTTCGTACCAACGTGACCGGTGCCTACTTCACTGTAGAAAGTGCGGTGCCCCTGCTCAGAGATGGGGCTTCTATCATCTTCAACGGTTCGATTGCAGGGAGCCTGGGCCGGCCGGGTTATGCAGCCTATGCTGCAAGTAAAGCTGGAGTCCGTGCAATGGCGCGTTGTCTTGCAGCGGAGCTTTCCTCGCGCAACATCCGCGTCAACGTTGTCTCTCCGGGCGTGATTACGACACCCATCTGGGACCGCTCGTTTACGCCGGAGCAGATCATTCAGATCGAGAAGCGCGCACGAGAACTTAGCCCGCTGGGGCGTGTGGGTCATGTCGATGAGGTTGCGAAGGCAGTCCTCTTTCTTGCCTCGGAGGATTCTTCTTACGTGCAGGCGATCGAGATGTTTGTAGATGGAGGCATCATGGGGACTCCGTATGGCGGCCCCGGTCTACGGTAGAAGCGCGGATTTTTCTTACATGTGCGTGTTGCGAGGAAGTCCGTTGATTGAAAAGGTTCCATCGATTAAAGGTGTCAATTTAAAGCGACTAAATTCACGGCTTATTATGACGTCTTTCCGGACGTAGTGAATGAGGGCTAAAGGGAATCTAAACGTTTAGTAAGTGTTGTATGAGGAGAGGGTGACCGTGCTCCTCATGAAGTGTTAGGTTGCCGCGATCACGGTACGCGGGTAACAGAAGAAGGAGTAGCAAAGATGAAAAAGAGGCTGATGACATTGGCCGCTGTTATAGCAGCGGTTGCAGGAGCAACCTGCGCCCAGGGACAGTTTTACAAGATCCGCGGATTGGAAGCGGGCGCAAGTGCAACTGGACGTTACGTGACACCGATCTCGAATGAGAACAGCGTGACACCGAGGCCCACAGAGGGCGTCGGTCTATTGGTGACATTGCGCGCAGCGCCGAAATCCTGGCTTGGACTCGAGGCGAACTACGGCCTGAATCACTATAACGAGCGATACTCGACACAGGGCGTGACGGACAGAACCGTTAATGATCGGATCAATACCTATCAGCATGAGGCGACGCTGGGATATGTATTGCATTTGAAGACTCTGTATGGCATCCAGCCGTTTGTGGTTGTAGGCGGCGGCGCGACTGACTTTTTGCCGCGCGGCGGCGGCCAGAACCAGTGGCGCGGTGCAGGCATGTACGAGGTGGGCTTCGACTACATTCCGAAGCGCTCACCGCATGTCGGCTTCCGCATTCAGCAGCATGCACTACTCTACAAAGCGCCGGATTATTACCAAAATGCGCTTCGGTCGAACACGTGGGTGCATCAGTCGTCCCCAGCGGCTGGCGTCTTTGTCCGTTTCTAAGAGTGCCTTACGATAGGCGACCGGGTTTCCCACCGGTCGCCGTTTTTTTATTTAAGGGGCAAGGCAGGATTAAGGGAGGCACGGTAGAGTTTGTAGAGCAGGCGCGTGGCAAATTTTGACGTGCGTTGCTTGCCCTGGAGGGGATATGAAAGCAGTGCTCGACCAGTTGAAGGACGGTATCCGAAAGTTTCAGACGGAGGTCTATCCGGAAAGAGCCGAGGCCTACCGTGTAGCGGCGACGACGCAACAGAAGCCGCATACCCTTCTGATCACTTGCGCGGATTCGCGCATCGATCCCGAGGCGATTACCAGCAGCGTGCCAGGTGAGATGTTTGTAACGCGCAATGTCGGCAACATGGTTCCCGCGTATGGAGAGATGCTGGGCGGTGTGAGCGCCGTCATCGAATATGCCGTAGAGGCCCTCGGTGTGCAGCATGCCGTGGTCTGCGGACACTCGGACTGCGGAGCGATGAAGGGTCTGCTCGGTTCGGCCAGTGACCTGGAAAGAATGCCTACGGTGAAGAGCTGGCTGCGTAACGCGGCTGCAGCCTTGATGGTGACGCAGGGTCTTGCTGGTGAGAATGCATCACCAAAGACACTTCTTCATTCTCTAACGGAGCAGAATGTGTTGCTGCAGTTGAATCACCTCCGGACGCATCCTTCGATTGCCGGTGGACTGGCAAAAGGGACGCTGACGGTCTCAGGCTGGGTCTATGACATCGAGCATGGCGAGGTGAAGATCTACGACGACGTTACGAATAAGTTTTTGCCAGTGAGTACAAGGATCTAATTTGGTTTCGAGACGGATGGAGCGGCGCTGTATAGATCTGTGGGGATAAGTACAGACGGAATAAATCTCTATTGAGGGTGTTCTGTCTTTGCTAAGGCAAACTCTTCACGCCGACTTCTCTGGTCTCAAGACCAAAAGGAAATTGAACTTTGTACAAAAGATTGCTGCGGCCGAAGTATGTCGTTTTCGGCATTATTTTTTTGATGATGGCCTATGTTCTTCACCACAATGAACGGTTTGTGGTTCATTCGGATGATCCAGCGTGGAAGCATTACGAGGCGTTCAAGTGGTGGCTTTTGCCCCACATCATCGCAGGATGCTGCGCGCTTTTTCTTGGTCCGATGCAATTTTCTGAGCGGCTTCGACGCCGTTACCGGAAGCTGCATCGCGTTTTGGGAAGGATTTATGTAGGCGGCGCGTTGATTGCAGCGCCGCTGGGTGCCTTTATTCAGTATCGATTTGATGAACGGTTAGGAATGTCGCGTTCGTTTTCGATCTCCCAAGTCGTTGAGGCCTCGCTTTGGATCGTATCCACCCTGCTTGGCCTGATTTTTGCTCTCCGCGGAAAGATTCAACTACACAGTCAATGGATGACGCGTAGTTATGCTGTTGCGATTGTGTTTCTGGAGACGCGCGTTATCCTCGGTCTGGGCGGTTGGCAGATCAGCCCTGCCAACTCTGCGATCATCGAAACTGTTATCTGGATCGGTCTGTCTCTCTCGATCCTGTTCGCCGATATTGCGATCTCTTGGGAAGATCTTTGGCCGAACCGCTCTACGAATGCGAAGGCCGTTGCGGCTACCGTATTACGGTAAGCGACCATCAATAAGCTGCAATCAAAAAAAGAACCCCATGTCTCAGGCAGGAGACATGGGGTGCCGTTGTTCTGGCTAAGAGACAGACTCTGATACCGGCGTCTGGTAACGCCGGTGAAGCTGTTCCAACTCAATGTGGACGACGTGACCCTGGTCCTGCCAGCGTTCGACCCAGGCTTCGATGATCTCGATGCAGGCGTGGTCGACGTAGCGCAGGCCGATGGCGTGGATGTGGACGGGAATGCCGGGGCGTATCTGATCGAGGGTCTGAGAGATCTTCGGGATCGCAAGGAAGGTTCCGACTCCGGAGAAATGGATGACGGTCCTGTCGGACGCCTCTTCCACGGCCGCCTGAAGGTGTGTGAGCTTCCAGAGCGTCCAGAGGAGTGAGAGGCCAATTCCGAGAAGAACGCCGGTAAGGAGATTGGTTGCGACGATGGTAATCATCGACAGCATGTAGACGATCACGGGTGCCCAGCCGAAGCGGCGGAGGTGCATGATGTCCTTCGGCTTGACGAGCTTGATGCCGGTGAGCACAAGGACGGCGCCGAGTGAAGCCATCGGAATCAAGCGAAGAATGCCTGCGAGAAAGACAACGGAGACCAGGATCCACACCCCGTGAAGGATGGTGGATTTGCGTGTCTCCGCACCGGCCTGTACGTTGGCCGAGCTGCGCACGATGACGCCGGTCATGGGCAAAGCGCCGAGGAAGCCGCAAAGCATGTTACCGATGCCCTGCGCACTGAGTTCCTTGTCGTAGTCCGCGCGCACCTTGGCCTGCATCTGATCGACGGCAGCGGCGGACAGAAGTGTCTCCGCACTGGCGATGAAGGCAAGCGCCGCTGCGGTGCCGAGCATCGCGCCCCAGCCAATCGTGTTGAAGCTCGCGACGGTGGTGAAGCTGACCATGTCGCCCAGAGTGGCTGGAACCTTAATGCGATTGACGTCGAGATGCATGAACTGTGCTACGGCAGTCCCCGCGCCAATGCCGAGCAGGGCTGCCGGAACGAGCTTGAGCTTTTCTGGGCGGACGCGATTCCACAGCAGCATGACGACAAGGGTTACGGCACCGACGAGGAAAGCAAATTCTTCACGACTGCCGTTGAGAGGAAAGAGACCGCCGAAGACGGCCTCGCCCATGGCGTAGATATTCGCGGGGCCGTTGGCTTTGGGAGCGCGATCGAGAACGACATGGAACTGTTGAATCACGATCAGGACGCCGATGCCCGCGAGCATGCCATGCACGACTTCAGGAGAGATGGCGCGGAACCATCTGCCCACCTTCAGCACGCCTGCGATGAACTGCATGGCACCAGCGAGCATGAGGATGGGACCGAGGGCGCCGATGCCGTGATCGTGCACCAGCTCAAAGACCAGCACCGCAAGGCCAGCGGCGGGGCCGCTGACCTGCAGAGGTGAACCGGAGAACAGGCCGACGACGATGCCTCCGATAATGCCGGTGACAAGACCGCGCGCCGGTGGCATGCCGGAAGCAATGGCGATGCCCATGCAGAGCGGAAGCGCCACCAGAAAGACGACGAGGGAAGCAGAGAGATCCTTGACCCACGTACTCTTTGCTTCCATCTGGCTGACCCGTGTTTTTGGGGTTCTTATTTCGGTGATCATTTTGATTTCCTCGCTCCGATGGGAGTGGGTTAAGCGATTTTGAGTTCGTTCTGATGAAGGTCTAAAGCGAGGGGCCCGAAGGAGCCGCTCTCGTTGTCCAGGGCGAGAATTTCGCCGGTGGCGATGTCGTAGACCCAGCCGTGGAGGCGAAGCGTTCCCTTGAGAATTCCTTCCGCCACGCTGGCGTGTTGTGCGAGATGACCGAGCTGGGTCATCACGTTTGCCTGCGTGAGGAGAGAGAGCTTCTTTTCGTCAGAGATCCCCGCGTCCTGGAAGAGAGCCGAAAGCCACTTCGCGGAAGGTCCCGCGTGATGCAGCCAGGAGTGAACGAGCGGGAGATCTTTGACGTGTGCGCGTTCGAGGATCTCTTTCATCGCGCCGCATCCTGAGTGTCCAACGACGACGATGTCCGCCACCTGGAGTGCGCGAACGGCATACTCCACGCTGGCGGCAACGCCGCTCTGGGATTCGGTGGGAGGGGGGACGAGGTTTCCTGCGTTGCGGATGGGAAAGATCTGTCCGGGTTCGCATTGGAAGATCATCTCCGGCATGACGCGGGAGTCGGAGCAGGTGATGAGTGCAATTTCGGGCTTCTGGCCTTGGGCGAGCTGCTGAAAGAGTGAAGAGTGGTGCGGAAAGACTTCGTTGCGAAAGCGAGAATATCCCTCAAGTAAACGCTGCATATTTGTTCTCCTGGTGCGGACCAACAAGGGGTCAACGCGACCTGCAAATGATTCTGGGTACACGTGTAGCCATGCTTCGGCGGAAGCCGGGGCAGATTACACGCCAGATTTTGCTATGGGAAGAACTAGGAGCGTGGAGGGCCGCGGGAGTTTCCCGGCGCACGCGGAGCGGAGCCGAGAGCAACGACGCTGACGGCAGCGAGTGGCTCCGAAGTCAGATTGTTCTGCAGCACCAAACCCGCGGGAAGCAGGACCGCAGCGTGCATGTCTGTGATCGGGTGTGTGGACTTGGAGCGCGGAGCGACGCTGCTTGCCTCGAAGTGATCGGAGGCGCCGTGGTCCGAAACGCTCAGGCGCTGCGAACGAGAACCGCGACCGGTGGGGCGGTGTGGCCCGTGCGGTGGAACGTGCTCGTAGTTCGAGCGGGAGTACTTGGAAGCGTGGTGCCCGTGGGCAGAGACGAGATAGCTGAGCGTGTTGAGACCCAGACCTACGGCAAGCAGCACGAAGATGCGTCCGAGATGTAGGGTCTTTGCCATCTTCTTCGAGAATGCCACAGTTTTCACTTCGTGCGTATGAATAAGTTCTGGGAGTTGGACTTGCAGGGTTTGGGAAAGTTTGCGCAGAATGAGCTATGTCTTTGATTCGTGCGATGAGTGTTTTGTGTGTGGCCTGCTTCGGTTTGATGTTTAGTCCCGATGCGTTTGCGACCGAAATGGATGATAATGAAGGGTTTTTCGCGGGGTTTGAGCGCCGAGCGACGGCGACGCAGTCGAAGCAGCCGGGATGGGCTGTGCCTCTCTTCGCTCCCCATAGCGGCCTGATTCAGTCGATCCGGCAGGACTTTACGCGCCAGATTGGGACGACCGGAACCGAGACCTGGAACTACGGCGGAGGCAAGGGCGTGAACTTTATCCCACTTCCCAACACACAGGTAGATATCAATTTTCCGCCTTACTTTCAGCGCTCCAGCGGAACGGTAGATGGCGCGGGAGACTTTTCTTTTGGTGTGAAATATCGTCTTGCGACGGCAAAAGAAAAGAAGGGAAACTACAGCGTGATGGTTGGCATTGCTGCCGCTGTCCCGACGGGAAGCTACAGTAATGGCGCGACGCACACTGTAATTTCGCCAAACGTCGCGGTAGGCAAGGGATGGGGCCGCTTCGATGTGCAGAGCTCCGCGCTGATCAATCTGCCGACAGGAAATACCGGTAGGCTGGGGAGGCATGTGACCTGGCACACGCTCGCGCAGGTGCATCTTGGAAAGTATTTCTGGCCGGAGATTGAGAACAGCACGACCTTCTACCAGGGCGGAACGAATGATGGCCGCGTGCAAAATCATATTTTGCCGGGGCTGATGTTCGGCAAGATTAAATTCAAACCCGAAGATCCCAAGAGTCGAACGGGGATCTCTGTTGGCGCGGGCATGCAGTTTGCAACGACGCACTTTCACGTGCACGATCACATGCCGATCTTTTCGGCGCGCTTCACTTTCTAAATCCAGTTGCAAGAGACGGAGTAGTTTCGATTCATGATCGTTCCTCGTTCGCCGCAGATTCGCAGAATGGTGGAGTACGTCGGCAGGCCTTTGCTGGTGCTCTTCGGATACGACCTGGCTGTCGTTGTAGCATACAAGGTGATGCACTGGGACTTCGTGGCCCTGCCGCACGTTCCCCTGGCGCTCTTCGGTTCGGCGATCGGTTTGATCCTTGGCTTCCGCAACAACTCGGCATATGACCGCTGGTGGGAGGCGCGAAAGTTGTGGGGTGTGATCGTGAACAACTCACGCAGCTGGGCCCGTCTTGTGGTCTCCACAGTAGCTTCGCCCGATGCATCCGAGCAACAGGCGGTGCGCACGATGCAGGTGCGCCTGGTGCATCATCAGATTGCTTACGTGCATGCGATAAGACAGCATCTGCGCGGCCTCGCGCCGTGGGAAGAACTGTCGCCGCTGCTGCATGAAGAGGAGATTTCCGCGCTGCAGTACGAGAAAAATATTCCGCTAGCCATTCAAGTGCAGACCGGAAAACTGGTGCAGGAGTGCCTGCAGCGGGGGTGGATCACCGATCTGCAATGGTCGCTGATGAATACGAACATCGACGACCTTGCGGACGCGCAGGGTGGGTGCGAGCGCATCAAGAACACACCGATGCCGAAGCAGTATGACTACTTCCCGAAGCTGTTCGTGGAGATCTACTGTCTGGTGCTGCCGCTGACTCTGGTCACGAATATGCAGTGGTATACGCCGCTGGGATCTACGTTGGTCGGGTTTATTTTTCTTGCACTGGACAAGATTGGTCGGGACATGGAAGACCCCTTCGACAACACAATTTACGATGTTCCCTTGACGTCGATCTCGCGGAATATCGAAATTAATCTGCGGCAGATTCTGGGCGAGGAAGAGTTACCTGCGGCCGAAGTTGCGGTGCGTGGAGTACTTTGGTAGCCCGAATTTGTTGCGTGGTGGATACTGAGAACAGAGGTCTGCCATGCCGCGTTCGATTTCAAGGAGCTGTCTGGAGTGCGCGGTCCGAGGGGGTGATTGTTTCTGCACCCTCGAAGACGATGCGCTGCGGACGTTGGAAAATCTCGGCGAGCATGTACAAGTGCCGCAGGGAACACAGATTTTTCGCGAAGGATTCGACCCCGACAAGGTCTTCATCGTCTGCAAGGGGCAGGTAAAGCTGACCGTCACGAGCAAGGATGGTCGCCTGCTGATTCTGCGCATCGCGGCTCCTGGCGATGTGCTGGGGCTGGCTGCAGCGTTGCGGCATAAGCAGTACGAAGCGTCCGCGGTGGCGATCGAGCCGTGCCAGTTGAAGTGGATGGTGCGTGCGGACTTCTTCGAGTTCATGAAGCAGTTCAGCGAGGTGGGTGAGAACTCCGCGCGATCCTTGGCGGAGGAGTATCGCACCACGGTGATGAGTGCGCGGCGGCTGGCGCTCTCCGGAAGCGCTGGTGGAAAGCTTGCGAGCGTGCTGCTGGAGTGGGCGCACAGGGCTTCGATCGACAAGACGCAGTTGAAGTTTGTGATGCCGCTGACGCACGAGGAGCTGGCGAGTATGGCGGGTATCTCGCGTGAGACGACGACGCGGATGCTCACGAAGTTCAAAGGCGACGGCCTGATCACCATCCATGGCTCTACGATTGTGATCGAGGATGAGGCAGGGATGGAGCAGATGTTTTCCTGATTAGCGAGTCAGCTAAAAGCAAATCCCTTGACTTCGTTACGGGATGACAAACAAAAAAGAAAAGCCCCATCTTCCGGCAGTGGAAGATGGGGCTTTTGGCATACGCTACGCCATGACCTTGTGTGGGGAGGCTGTTCCGTCGATCACGTCGTAGGGGTAAGCCTCCGTGGTAATGATGGGCGTTTTGCTGAAGTTTTCGGTAGGGGGCGGTGAGGAGATCGTCCATTCGAGGCCTGCGGCGTTCCACGGATTCGATGTGGCGATGGCACCGTAGCGCAGGCTCCACAGGAGATACGCAGCGGTGAGGAAATAACCAAAGGCCATCACCGTAGCGCCAGCCGTCGACATCACATTGAGTACCTGAAACTCTTTGGGATATGTGGCATAGCGGCGCGGCATGCCGAGATAACCGAGCATAAACTGCGGTCCAAAGGTGACGAAGAACCCGATGAAGATGCAGATGGCTGCAGCCTTTGCGGGGGCTTCGGGATACATGCGGCCCGTGATCTTAGGCCACCAGAAGTGCAGGCCTCCGAGGTACGCCATGATGACAGAGCCGACCATGACGAAGTGGAAGTGGGCCACGATGAAGTAGGTCTCGGTGAGCGAGATATTCATACCGAGTGTGCCGAGGAAGACGCCGGTGCAGCCTCCGATGACGAAGAGGCCGATGAAGCAGAGGACGTAGATCATCGGAGCATCGAACGAGATGGAACCCTTGTAGAGCGTGAAAGTCCAGTTGAAGACCTTGATCGCAGAGGGCACGGCGACGAGCATCGTGAGCATCGAAAAGACAAGGGCGGAGTAGTTCGAGATGCCCATGATGAACATGTGGTGCGCCCAGACGAAGAAGCTGAAAGCAGCGATCGCAATGGACGAGAAAGCCACCGCGGTATAGCCGAAGACGCGTTTGCGCGAGAAGGCACTGACGAGTTCCGAGATAACTCCCATCGCTGGAAGAAGCATGACGTAAACGGCCGGGTGGGAGTAGAACCAGAAGAGATGCTGGAAGAGGAGCGGGTCTCCGCCCATGGCGGGATCGAAGAAGCCGAAGTGAAAGAGGCGCTCGATGGCGACCAGAACGATGGTGACTGCGACGACTGGTGTGCCAAGGACCATGATGACCGAAGCGGCGTAGTTGGCCCAGAGGAAGAGCGGCATGCGGAACCACGTCATACCGGGTGCGCGCATACGGTGGATGGTGACGATGAAGTTGAGACCCGTGAAGATGGACGAGAAGCCAGCGACGAAGGCGGCCAGACCGGCGGAGACCACGTTGGTATTTACGAAGCGCGTGGAGAGCGGCGTGGTGAAGGTCCAGCCTGTATCGACGCCACCTGCGAGAACAGTGTAGAGCAGCAGAATTCCGGCGATGACGAAGCAATACCAGGAGAGCAGATTGATGCGCGGGAAGGCGAGGTCCCGAGCGCCAATCATGATGGGAAGAATGAAGTTTCCTAAGATGGCGGGGACGGCTGGAATCAGGACGAAGAAGACCATGACGATGCCATGCATGGTGAAGACCTTGTTGTAGGTGTCCGCCGCCATAAGATCGCCTGTGGGCGTAAGGAGATGAATACGGAGCACCATCGCGAGCAGGCCGCCGATGAGGAAGAAGAAAGAGATGGAGCCCAGGTAAAGCAGGCCGATCCGCTTGTGATCGACGGTGAGCAGCCAGCTCTTTAGGCCGTGGGTCTCGTTGAGATAGTGACGCTTGGGAGCGATGGCCTGGGGGGCAGTGACTGTGGCGGTACTCATGCGCGCGCCGTTCTGTAGTTGCTGCTCAGGCTGTAGTTGTTGTTCAAGCTGTAACTGTTGCTCATGCTGCCAAAAGAAGGCAGAGTGGCCGCGGCGAGCGAGCGCAGAGCGGCTTCCACGACCGCAAGCACCACGAGGGGCGGGCAGTTGGCGGAGGTGCCATAGCCGACGCAGGCGGAGTGGCCGTCGCAGCTATTCTGGCTACGGCGGGCGTTAGGGCAGTTGGGGCAGGCCTTGGTGCAGGTGGAGGATTGCAGAACTTTGAACATGCGGCGATCTCCCGATATCTGAGGATCGGGTAGATCGCTGCATGAGCGCTGTGACGGCCGTCACAGGGTTTGTCAGAGTTTTGTAGCCGGGGCGTCCTTCGGCTCCATGAAAAACTTGCCCGCGGCGAGGAGAACAACGACCAGGACTGCGCAGAGTGCGAAGACATGCCGCGTTCCCGTGTGTTGAGCCAGCACGCCAGAGAGCAGCAGACCGCCGATCTGGGCGGCGAAGACGGAAGACATCACCGTGGAACCGACGCGGCCCATAAGGTGTTGCGGTGTCTCCTGCTGGATAAGCGTCTGCGCGGGAACGATGACGCCAGCGACCGAGAAGCCGATGAAGAGATTGCCCACGACCGTAGTCCAGAGGTGGGGGAAGAAGACGAGCACCATCAGACCGAGGGCGATGCCACTCAGACCGGAGTAGACGAGGGTGGTCTCGCGCAGACGTTTGCCGAAGGTGTTCAGCACGTTAAGGCCGAGCAAAATGCCGACTCCGATGGCCGCAGAGGCCAGACCGAAGGCACGGTTCGTCCCATGAAGGACATCGCGCACATAAATGGCGATCAGCGGTCCGAAGCAGCCGAGCACGAACATGCCGGAGGCGAGTGCAAGGATCACAAAGAGTAGGGCCGCATGATGGACGATGAAGCTGAGTCCTTGCTGCATGTCATGGCGGATGCGGGCAAGACCGGTGTGCGTCGTGGCCGTCTCCTGGCTTGCAGGCGGGGGTGAGATGGCCACGGTGGCGATGAAGCAGGCCGACGCGGCGAAGCTGGCAGCATCCACGAGATAGCAGCTGCGCGGACCGAAGGCAGAGACGAGCACGGCGGATGTGGCAGGGCCAAGGATGCGCATGACGAACACGACCTGCTGCATAAGGGCGTTGGCGGAGCGCAGACCATGCATGGGAACGATGGACCGGAGAGCGACTCCCTGGGCCGGATTGAAGAAGCTGGAGACGATGCTGATGGCGGCGAGAATCGCGTAGAAGTGTGAGAGATGCGTAGCGAAGAGCAGAAGAAGCGTCAGACCGGAGCGGATGGCATCCGAGAGGATGAGGGTCGGTTTGAGGGGCCAGCGGTCGACGAAGACGCCCGCCATGATGCCGAGTATGGCGATGGGCAGGGAGTAGGCGATCTGTACGCCGGTGATCTGCTGCGCGTTGGCATGCAGGCCGAAGGTGAGCACGGCGATGACGGCATAGAGGGCGAGGAAGTCGCCAAAGTTGGAGACGATCTGCGCGTACCAGAGCCGACGCATGGAGCGAATGCCGAGGGTTTCGCGCATGGACATCGGAATGGGCGTGGTGGCCATGGGTGACTCCTATGATTTTGGGGACAGGTCTACTGTAGCGCGAGCTGTCGAGCCATGATTGTGAAGGTTGGAACGGCTTAGACCTTTCACCGTGTCTGTACCCGCCTGAACTCTTTGTCCTCCCGCAGCGTAGCGGGAGGAATCTGCTTTTACCCAATGGGTATAGGAATCAGATCACTCTGCCGCGCTGCGGGATGACAAAAAAGGCAGTACGGTGGGCTGACAAGAGACCATGCTGCGGCGATTGCAAAAAAGCTGCGCTGCAGAGAGCAGCAAAAGCAGATCTCTGCGCTCTAGTAAACGGTGTGCTCGATGTGATCGGCGGCTTTGCCTGCCACAATACGCTGGACGCGTCCGTCGCGCATGGTGATGACGCGGTCGGCGATCTGGGCTGCTTCCAGGTTGTGCGTGATCATGAGGACGGTCTGGTTGAGCTCACGGGACGCGTGACGCAGCATCGCGAGAACGGCGTCGGAGTTTTCCGTGTCGAGGTTGCCGGTGGGCTCGTCCGCAAGGATGATAGCCGGGCGTGTGATGAGGGCACGGGCGATGGCGACGCGCTGCTGTTCTCCGCCGGAGAGCTCCGAAGGGCGATGATGGAGGCGGCCGTCGATCTTGAGGAGCTCCGTCAGTTCGGCGAGATAGGCGGAATCGAAGGGTTTGCCCGTCGCGGCGATCTCGTGCGCGAGTTCGATGTTGCCCTGAGCGGAGAGGGTGGGCAGGAGATTGAAGCGCTGGAAGACAAAGCCGATCTTCTTGCCGCGCTCGCGTGTGCGGTCCGCGTCGGAGAGCTGGGCAAAGTCGACGTTGTCGATCAGAACGGAGCCGGAGGTGGCGTTGGTAAGGCCTCCCAGCAAATAGAAAAGGGTGGATTTTCCCGATCCGGAGGGCCCCACAATGGCGACAAACTCGCCCCGGTCGATGGAGAAAGAGACGTCGCGGAGGGCGGCGGTTTCGATCTTGCCGGAGCGATAGGTTTTACCGAGGTGGGACGCATTAATAATGGGCATGAGGTCGCTTCCAGTGTATCGCGGTCAGGAAGCGATCTCAGGGCGGCGGCGCATGCTGGTGTCATTCAAAAACGAGATATTCAGGCAGAGCGGGATCACCTGACGCTGGTTTTCGGGTGAGGTGAGATGCTGGCGGCAGGTGCAGCGTTCGGCCAGGGCGAGATGGCTCCAGCGCGTGAGCTCCAGCCCGGCGGCAAGCAATGCGGCATAGAGGTCCAGCATGTCGCGGCTCTGCACTTCGACCCGAAGCGCAATGCCGCGGCCAGCGAGGGCCTTTTTTTCCAGTACCCAGCCGCCGGAGCGGCTAATCGCGGAAACCAGGGAATAAAGCAGGACGGAGGACTCTCTATAAGAAAACCCTTGCAGGGCGATGGGGCTCATCGGGAAGTATTCCGGAGCGCCCAGACAGACGGAGTGGCTTGGTTGATTCACAGAGATGATATCGGCGGTCAGGCGAAGGAGCTACAGGGTGTGTCGAATTCGCACGGTACCCGGCAAGGTCGTGATAGGTTCGGCAAAGGAGTCGAGCGGATGATTGTGGGAACTGGAACCGATCTGGTGGAAATTGCGCGTGTGGCGCGGTCCTTGGAGAGGTTTGGGGCTCGTTTTGAGGAGAGAGTGTTTACGCCGGAGGAGATTGCGTACTGCCGGCGGAAGGTCAAGACGGCCACGGAGAGCTTTGCCGCACGGTTTGCGGCGAAAGAGGCCGGCGCAAAGGCCCTGGGAACCGGGATCAGCCGCGGTGTAAGCTGGCAGGAGATTGAGGTAATTCGACGACCCGGGGAGCGCCCGGAGCTGTTTTTTCATGGACGCGCCGCCGAGTGGGCTGTCAGGCTGGGCGCACGGAAGGCGCATCTGAGCCTGACCCACGGACGCGAAAGCGCCATTGCGATGGTGGTTCTGGAGAGCTGATGGTCAGCAATCCCCTGGAAGATGAAACCGATACCGAAGCTTTCGCATCGGATAGACGTAGAGATTTCAAAGACATCTGTTAGGAATTGAATGGTATCGGCGGGAAGATGCGCCGATACGTCAGGAGCGGAACGACGCATGCCCAGCCAAAGTGATGTGAAGTGGTCGCAGTTGAAGGTGGGCGTAATTGTCGCCGTATCGCTGGTTCTTTTGATCACGCTCCTGTTTTTGATGACGAGTGCTTCCGGGACCGGATTTTTCGCAAAAAAGATCCACGTGAAGACGTATTTTGAGAACTCCGCCGGCCTGAAGCCAGGAGCCGCTGTGAACCTGCAGGGTGTCACCGTGGGCAACGTCGATAAGGTAAAGGTCGTCCCCGATGCGTCGCGCAAGCTGACGCCGGTCGAAGTGACCATGAAACTCGACACAAAGTACCTGCCGATGATGAAGAAAGATTCCAAGGCAGCGTTGAGCACTGTGGGCGTACTGGGCGATACGGTGGTCGATATCAATTCGCAGTTTGCAACCGGCCCGACGCTGGCCGACGGCGACGAGTTGAAGACGTTGGAAAGCCCCAATCTGCAGGACGTGGTGAAGGCAAGCCAGGGTACGATCGAGAGCCTGAATGTCATTCTGGCCAAGATGGACCGCATCGTCGAGGCCATTTCGCAGGGCAAGGGCGCCGTGGGACAGCTGATCTATGACGATTCTCTTTATACCCGGGCAAATGCAACGGTCGGTGAGCTGCAAAAACTGAGTCAGAATCTGAACTCCGGCAAGGGCTCCATCGGAAAACTGCTCAACGACGACGAGATGTACAACCACCTGAACGCGACGACAGCCAAACTGGACCATATCGCGACAGAACTGGATGCGGGTAAAGGGTCGGCAGGCAAGTTGTTGAAGGACGATGCTCTTTATAACAACTTGAATGAGACCTTAAAGCATGCGAACTCCATCATGGCGGACGCGGATGCGGGCAAGGGTGGAATCGGCCTGCTGGTCAAGGATCCGGCGTTCGCACAGAAGCTGAACGACACGATCACGCGACTGGACAGCGTGATGACGGGTATCGATAAGGGCGAAGGAACGGCGGGCCTGTTGGTCAAGGATCCTGCCTTGTATCACAACCTGGATAAGCTGGCGGTGGACTCACAGAGCCTGGTCAACACGATCCGAAGCGATCCGAAGAAGTACCTCACGATCCACTTCAAAATCTTCTAAAGATTTTGTGGTTCGTTCAACGGCGTCCTTCGGGACGCCGTTTTCTGTGTTGTGCATCGCTTTCAGGCACTCTTTTGGGGGATTGAATTTTTTTGAAGATCGGGAATATTTTCTTTGCAAATGGTTGTGGAAAAGGAATAGCCTCCATTTCGTTGAGTTTTCCACCTGAATTACTGAAGGATGACTGCTTTGAGATTTTCCTCTGTGTTGATCGGCTACTTGGTTCTCTCGTTAGTGCTGCCCGCGCTGGCGCTGGGAGTGGCAATGGTGCTGCGGTCCTTTCGCGAAAAAGAGCGAGGAATTCGCAGCTGTCGTTGGTGCGGGACCGGAGTGCGCTCGGCGAGCGAGATGGTTTTCTGTAGCGAATATTGCGAGACGGACTTCCTTACAGCACGCGCAGAAGCTCTGGATCAGCGCACCGGCATTCTCTCTAAAGCGAGTTAAGCAAGGCCTGATAGATCGTTTCGGCCTGCGTATTAAAGCAGCAAAAGACGACCTTTTCGAGTGAAGCTGCCGGGGTGGCAGCAAGGGCTTCGCGAACGGTGCGGACGGCGATGTTCGCGGCACGTTCCAAGGGAAAATGATAAACGCCTGTTGAGATAGCGGGAAACGCGATCGACGCGCACTCGTGTTCGAACGCCAGTTTCAGCGAACGGCGATAGCAGCTGGCCAAAAGGACGTCTTCGTCCTGCGTTCCGTCGCTCCAGACGGGCCCAACGGCGTGGAAGACGAACTTTGCGGGAAGCCGGAAGCCAGGAGTAGCCTTAACCTGGCCTGTGGGGCAGCCGTGCAGTTTGCGGCATGCTTCGAGCAGTTTGGGACCAGCCGCGCGATGGATGGCTCCGTCGACACCGCCTCCGCCGAGGAGTGAGGTGTTTGCGGCATTGACAATGGCATCGACTTCCAGGGTGGTGATGTCGGCGAGGAGGGCTTCGAGGCGCATGTGTGGTTGGATGCACCGATGTCTTTCTGTTTGGCGATTCTGACCGAAACTGGCGGAGCTCCACGGTACACTTGGAAAATATCCCACGAACTGAGCGAATCGAGAGCATGAGCCTTAAGTCGAAGATCGAAGCTGTGATTTACGCGTCGGAAGAGCCGGTGACGCTGGCGCAGTTAGCAGGACTTCTGGGGGAAGAGGCCCAGGCAGAGATGGACGCCGAGCGGGCGCGGCAGAGCGACCTGCCCCTTGACGGCGACCAGATGGACGATTCGGAGCCTCAGATCACCGAGTCGGAGGAAGATTCCGAAGCTGAGTTGGAAGAGGATGCCGGAGTCGGCGACCAGCATGCGGCTCCTGCCGAAGAGCCTGCTGAAGTGGAAGAGGCCGCTGGAGCCGAAGAATCGGTTTCCCTTCCCGAGGCTGCCGTAGGCCAGGAGGACGACGAAGCCGTCAAAAGTTTGAGTGTTGAGGCGGAGAAGAAGCGTCAGCGGGAGACGGAACGCGCTGTGCGCGAGTATCTCCGGGCCGAGGCCGAAAAGCTCATCCGCGAATATGCGGATTCGGAGCGTGGGATTGAAGTGCGTGAGGTCGCCGGTGGATACCGGATGGGCACCAAGCCCGAGTATCACGATGCCGTGCGCGGATTTGTGAAGAGTTTGAAACCTCCGTTGAAGCTGACGTTGCAGGCACTGGAGACTCTGGCTGTTGTGGCGTACAAGCAGCCGGTGACGGCGGCAGAGATTTCGGAGATCCGCGGCGTGGATTCGGGCGGCGTGCTCGGCGGTCTGATGTCACGCAAGCTGATCGCGACGGCAGGACGCAAGCAGGTGGTCGGTCGTCCTATGCTGTACAAGACGACGAAGGACTTCCTGTTGCGGTTTGGCCTGAAGGACATCAATGAGTTGCCGTCCATGGAAGAGTTTGAGCGCATGGCGAGCGAGCTGGAAGAGCAGGAAGATCTGCCGATGGAGCAGACCGAAGTCGATGCAATGGTGGAGCATGCCAACGCGCGCGGGGATGCGGAACACATTGCCGGCGAAACGGCCGTCGAGGCACAGCCGGATGGTGCGGGTGAGTCGGTCGATGATCCTGTCGATGAGCCTACTGGCGATCCCGTTGACGATCCTTCCGGGCCGGAAGAGGCGGTTTTACCGGTTGCCGATCCCGCCGATTCGATGGGCGAAAAGATGCCAGAGGGCGGCGATTCGAGCGAGCCATTGAACGATTTTTTGAAAGAAGCAGCAGAGTAGTCGCAGATCGACCTTCGGGAGAAGGACAGGAGTAAAGACATGGCGAAGAAACCTGAACTAAAGGCTGGCCCAGAGGGCGTCCGGTTACAGAAGATCCTGGCGGATGCCGGGATCGCATCGCGGCGAAAGTCCGAGGAGGTCATCCTCGAAGGCCGTGTGCAGGTGAATGGCAAAGTCGTCACCGAACTGGGGACGCGGGCAAATCCCGAGAAAGACCATATTCGCGTCGATGGCAAGCTGCTGCAGGGGCCGGAGGAGCATCGTTACTACTTGGTTAATAAGCCGCGCGGCTATGTGACGACGATGCACGATCCGGAGAAGCGTCCGACGATCGTCGATCTGCTGATTAAAGACGGAAAGATGCCTGATGTCCGGCTGTATCCAGTGGGTCGGCTCGATTACAATTCCGAAGGTCTGCTTCTGATGACCAACGATGGAGAGCTGGCGAACGCACTTTCCAAGGCATCCAACTCAGTCGAAAAGACTTATCTCGTGAAGGTCGCGGGGCAGCCTAGTGAGCAGGCAATCGACCAGCTGCGGCGCGGCGTGATGATCGAGCGCGGACGTCTGCAGGAGACGCAGGGTGCGCGGCGCAATCGTGTCATGACGGCTCCGGCAAAGGTGAAGCTGGTGCGTGCCGGGTTGAACCCATGGTTCGAGGTTTCCCTAACTGAGGGACGGAACCGTCAGCTGCGCAAGATGTTCGAAGAGATCGACCACCATGTGGAGAAGATTCGGCGTATCGGATACGGAGCACTGGTGCTGGACGTGGCTCCGGGTGAGTTTCGCGAACTGAAGCCGGGCGAAGTGACAGCCTTGGGGCGCGCGGCTACCGGTAAGAAAGTGGAGCGGCGGCGGACGATGCCGGAGGCCGCGAAGCTGACGGTTCCGGGAAAGAAGACCGGGTCGCGGAAGGCTTACAAGCGTCCGCGCAAGGAAGTTTAGAAGGGCGACAGTAGGATCACCCTCATTTGGAGGCAACCGCAGCTACGAGGGCAAATACGAAGCAAGCTCCGAATATAATCAAGACATTGCGCACCAGATGACGATGATGCTGAGGTGGATTCTGGCTACTGCCGGGATTCGCCTGGCCGCTCGGATCTTCGATAGCGCTCTTGACCTCGGCGTAGCTCACCGTGGTTGGCCCTGCAGCGACGCTACGGTCTTTCTCTTCGATCTGCGTCGCGATGTCAGTCGGAGAACTGTCGCGCTGAAGCTCGAGCCTTGCAGGCTTCATATTTGTGTGGCCGGTGGATGCGCTTGCGCTTTGAACCGATAGGCCAGAGATGAGAAAGACGGGAACTATCCGGGCGACAGTTTTCTGCATGGAGGTTTCCTGCATTGGAAGCAATGCGAACAGCTTATCAGGCAACAAGCGCTTGAAGAGTCGCACGAACGTAACCGCCCGATTCCAGGACGGTTGTCCTAAATCTAAAAGCAGATCCCTTCGCTTCGGGATGACAAAGAGGCAGTCGGTAGGCAGCGACAAAAGGGTTATACGCCAAGAACTACGAGTGCTGGCCTTCGCAAGGCCCCCGGTGACTTCGCGGACACCGCTTCTTAGTGAGCGGCAGCGGCGAGGACGCACATTCCCGTGACGCCAATCACGAAATCGCGAACGCGATGGCTGTGATGCCAGGACTGGCTGCTTCCTGAAGTCGCTTCGCCGTTGGGACCCTGGGCAAGCTGTTTGTTGGTGTAGGTAAAGGCATACGCTGTGAGCACGGAGACACCGAAAACGACAAAAGCGGTCGGTAGCCATGCCAGGCACTTCTGCACTGCCAGAACAAAAAGGTGAAGTTCGTACATACCTATGCTCCTTACGGCGCGAGGTGGTCGATCACTCGACACCACTAGAGTGACACCAAAGCCTCCGCCGTGTGTGAAGGTCAGATGAATAATTGGTCTCAATAAGAAAAGTTTCGCTCCCTGAAATTCTTCGGGATGAGAATGGCGTTGCCTCACCTGATGACAAACGTAGGGTGATTAGCATCCAATACCTGTGGCTGCGGATCCCGCGGCAGACAGCAGGCAAGGAGAATATTTCCGTGGCAATAGAGAAGGCGACGTTTGGTGCAGGGTGCTTTTGGGGTGTGGAAGCAAAGTTTCAGGAGCTTCCTGGAGTTCTGGAGACAGCAGTAGGATACGAGGGCGGCGAGCTGGAAAGGCCTACATATAAAGATGTCTGTACCGATACCACGGGCCACGCCGAGGTTGTGGAAGTGACATACGATCCAACCCGCGTGACGTTTGAGACGTTACTGGACACCTTTTTCCTTCTTCATGATCCGACCCAGTTGAACCGGCAGGGACCCGATTGGGGAACGCAGTATCGTTCGGCGATCTTTGCCCACAATGAGGCACAGGCGGAAGAGGCGCGGAGCAAGATTCGCGAGTTGAACGCGGAGGGTGTTTACCGCCAGCCGATCGCAACCAAGGTGGAAGAAGCGCAGACGTTCTGGCGTGCAGAGGAGTATCACCAGCGCTACCTGGAAAAGCGCGGCATGGTCAGCTGCCACATCTAGTCCTACGCAGATGGCGATACGCGCTTTGCGCAAGAGCAAAGCCCCGGCATTTTTGCCGGGGCTTTCTTTTTTAGGTTAGTTACTGAGCGGATTCAACGTGCTGGAGACGGACGCCATTATGAAAGACGGCGACGATGTGGGTGGTATCGGAGATGGTCGTGGAGGGATCGCCATCGACGATGATGAGATCGGCAATCTCGCCTTCGGAGACGAGGCCTTTATTGCCTAAATGGAGGGCAAGCCCGTTGTGGCTTGTGGCGGTGGAGATGGCTTGCAGGGGCGCGAGGCCCGCGGCGACGAGTAGCTGCAGTTCGCGGTGTTCGGAGTAGCCGGGAACGCGTCCGAGCATCGCTCCGGAGTCTGTGCCGAAGCCGATCTGGACGCCTGCATCGTAAAGCTTCTTTACATTGCGTGAGGCCATGGCGAGATCCTGACGATGCACTGCCGTGGACAGGTCGGAGAGGGTCTTTTCGCGGTACTCACTGCTGTTGAGTCGAGCGAGGGTCTCTGCGGGGATGGCATCGCGGAAGAACGGTGACTGCGTGAGTTCAGGGTGATCGGCGAAGACAAAGAAGCTCTCATCCACGGTGAGCGTAGGGAAGTACCAGATGTGTTTCCGCTTGAGAAGCTTGATGAAACTGTCGTCGACTTCCTTGTCGCGGACAGAATGCGCGAGGATATCGACGCCCATGTTAACGACGCGGCGCGCGTCTTCCAGAGCGTAGACGTGAGCGGCGACGCTGAGGTGGTTTTTGTGGGCCTCGGAGATCACGGTATGGACGACCGCGTCGGACATTTCGGGAAATTTGTTGTGGTTGGAGTCGATCCAGATCTTGATGAGATCGGCGTGGTTTGCGACGCTCTCGTCGACGGCGTGGCGGGCCTCTTCCGGGGTGGTGGGTCGGTAGAGCTGATCCGATGAACCATTCATGGGAGGAAAGCCATCGGGAACGCCGATACCTCGGCCTGCGGTGAGGAGCGTGGCTCCGTCGAACTGCCCGGTGTGCTGATGCGCGCGCACGGAGTAGACCAGGTCTTTATTCAAACCGAGCGAGGTCATGGTGGTGACACCGTAGCGCTCGTACTGTTCGAGCTGGCGGAGGACGTTCCTCTCGGTGTACTGCGCGGAGTCGAAGTTCGACTCCGCGTTGAGCAGCGCCAGATGCCCGTGGGCATTGATAAGACCGGGCATGACGGTCTTGCCAGCGAGATCCATGCCGACGGCTGTGGCGGGCGTGGCACAGAGGTGAGCCTCATCGCAGATCTGTTGAATGCGGCCACCGGAGAGGACGAGGGTGACGTGATCGCGCGCGGGTCCACCGCTGCCGTCGATGAGGCGCATGTTTCTGAGGACGGTGAGCGGTGGGGCTTTGAATGTTTGGGA
Source organism: Terriglobus saanensis SP1PR4 (assembly GCF_000179915.2). Classification (NCBI taxonomy): domain Bacteria; kingdom Pseudomonadati; phylum Acidobacteriota; class Terriglobia; order Terriglobales; family Acidobacteriaceae; genus Terriglobus; species Terriglobus saanensis. Next base: position 918,190 of record NC_014963.1, read on the forward strand.
CGGCGCTTGTGCGGTGAGCGTAGCGGCGAGAACGAGTGCAAGGAGTGAAATCCGCATAGGTATTCGATGCTACCGAAGTTGGTCCGGACGATGTTTTTGCGTGGCTAGAGCAGACCGAAGGCCGCGCGGAGATCGAGGAATGCAAATTTTTTATCAGAAAAGCGCAGCGCGTGGACTGCGGCCTGGCGCAGACAACGGAGTCGATACCAGAACCGCGTCATGGGGTCGCTGAACTCCTGGTGGAAGGTACTCTCCGCCTGCAGCATAAGAAGATAGCGATCACGGCTGATGCCGGTCCCCAGGGAGGTAGTGGAGAGTGCATGGGGCAGTGCAGAGCCCAGCAGCCAGACGCGGCCGCCATTGCTCTGCAGCATGGCCAGAAGGGCGTGGTCGAGGAATTCCATGCTGTAGCGCAGGGGGAATCCGCCGACGGCTTCAATGGCAGAAGCGCGGAGGAGAAGGCCCGAGTTGAAGGCGCTGATCTCCTGTTTTGCTATGCCTGTCAGCGTGGGTGGAACAGGCTTGTGGCGCACGCGAGGGAGCAGGCTTGGTGAGTGGACCTTCGTTCCCTGAACGAGACGCGGGACTGCAAGAGCGATCTTCGGATGCAGGGGAGCGGTGTTCTCCAGGAAGGCAAGGGCCTCGTGGAAATAGGCGGGGGTGAGTTCCGTGTCGTGATCGAGAAGAAGAAGCCAGGGAGCGCCCTGCTGGTGTGCGAGGTCCAAAGCCGCGTTATATGCAGGGGCCAGGCCGCGGTTGGAGGGGTCGGAGTGATATGTCAGTGGAAAGGAGGCGGGGGGGACCGTATGAGGTTCGGGCGAATTGTCGTAGAGGAGGACGTGGATCTGTTCGCGCAGGCCCGGTTCCTGCTGCAGAAGAGAGGAGAGGGAAACGAAGGCCTCACTCTCCTGGGGCTGTCGCTGGTAGAGCACGATGACTGCGATCAGGAGCGGCGGTTGCATGGATTTAGGATACGTTCTGGCGTAGCCGCGTTGCTGCGAATTTCGCATGTGGACTGGTAGACTGGAGGCCATGCCGAGGGGCTTTCTCCTTCGTGCCGACGAGAGAAATGCCAGAGAAAACGGGAAGAGATCTCGTGCGGATGGATGAGGAAGCGGCGATGGTGTCTGACCTGACGCCTGTGGCGGACGGTCTGCCCCTGGGTGGTCTTGGGCTGAGGCCTTCGCTGTGGCGGCGTACGGTCAAGCGAGCGGGAATCGACCGCGCCATTGGCTACACGATCCTGGCGCGTGGCTGGTCTTCGTCGGCGGGTTTGATTACGGTCGCGCTGATCGCGCATACACTCACACGGGCCCAGCAGGGCTTTTATTACACCTTTGGGTCACTGGTCGCGTTGCAGATTGTCTTTGAGCTTGGCTTTTCTGTTGTGGTTCTGCAGATGGCTACGCATGAGACTGCACAATTGCAGATTCTGGACGATGGACGCGTGCTCGGCGATCTGCGCGCGCGGCAGAGGCTCGCCTCCGTTCTGCAAAAAGCGGTGAAGTGGTACACCCTGGCGGCGGTTCTGATGGGCTGCGTTCTGTTGCCGGTAGGCTGGCGCTTTTTCGTCGGAAGTCCCGGAGCGGGCGATACGGCGTGGCGCGGTCCCTGGATTGCGGTCGTACTGGCGTCTTGTTTTACGTTTCAGATTGATCCCATCTTTTCATTCCTCGAAGGTTGTGGGATGGTCAGCCGCGTGGCGCGGACGCGGTTTACGCAGTCGATCCTGGGATCGTCGCTGGCGTGGGCTGCACTCCTCCTGCACCGAGGGCTGTTTGCGCCTTCCATGTTGATCACCGGGCAGGCGATTGCCGGGGCGTATTTCCTTTGGACGCGTCGCAAGTTGCTGGTTGGCCTGCTGCGCATGACCGTGGGGGAACATGCGATCCATTGGGGCACCGAGGTGTGGCCGTTTCAGTGGAGGGTCGCGATTTCGTACGCCTCGGGCTTCCTGATCTTTCAACTCTTCAACCCGGTGCTGCTGCGCTTCTATGGACCGGTGGTCGCCGGGCAGATGGGGATGTCGTTGAACATCTCGAATGCGTTGGCGGCGGTGGCCGTGGCGTGGATCAATACGAAGGCGGCGATGTTTGGGACGATGATCGCGCGGCGCGAGTACGGCGCGTTGGACCGGCTCTTCTTTCGTTCCGTAGCGCAGACGATGTTGCTGTGCGTGAGTGGATCGGTGGTGGCGTGGTCGCTGGTCGTCCTGATGGGGTACGAGCATGTGAAGTTTGCGCAGAGGCTTCTTTCGCCGCTGCCGTTTGCACTGCTGCTCGCGACGATGTGTCTGAACCTTACGGTGTCGTCGATGGCGCTCTATCTGCGTGCGCATAAGCAGGAGAAGTTCCTGCTCAACTCCGTTCTGGGTGGGATTGTGGTGGCTACGTCGACGCTGACGCTTGGGCGCTGGTATGGGCCGACGGGCATGACGGCGGGACATCTGACAGCGACGCTCCTCATAGGCATTGGTATGGGTTCGTACACCTTTGTGAAGTACCGGCGGCTGTGGCATGCCTGAGAAGCAACCTCTGCTCACGATCGCTGTCCCCACCTACCAACGCGCGGAGTATCTCCGCGAGTTCCTTGCTGAGCTGTTGCCGCAACTCGAAGGTGTGGACGACGTAGAGCTTCTCATCTCGGATAACTGCTCTCCGGACGAGACACCTGCGGTGGTGCAGGCGGCGATCGATGCGGGAGCGCGGCTGCGCTCTGTGCGGCAGGCAGAGAATATCGGTTCGGATGCAAACTTCGTCTTCTGCTTTCGCGCGGCGCGGGGAAAATACTTCTGGCTTTGCGGAGACGATGACGTCCTGCGGCCGGGTGCGATTGCGAGTGTACTGGGGCACCTGCGTGGAGCGGAGTATGACTTTGTCTATCTCTCCGCCGAGGCGTTCTCCAAAGACTGGCGCGTCGAATACAAAGGCGATGCGTACGGGCGCGAGGCGGAGATTGTGACGTCCGCGCGAACGCTGGCCGTGATGATGAATGTGATGGTGACGTTCATCACGGGCATCATTAGCAACCGCGAACGCTTTTTGCAGCTTGAAGCCGAAGCTCCCGAGGCTTTCCTGGGAACGAACCTGACGCAGTTGAGCTGGACGCTGCCGCTGCTGGACCAGCATCGCCAGAGTCTCGTTCTGTGGCAGAAGTGGGTTTCGGGCCGCGAGATGAACTCCGGCGGATATGGCTTGGCGGAGGTCTTCGGCGAACGCTTTGCGACGCTGGTGCACCGGTTGATGCCACGGCATCCGCGCGTGGCGCAGGTCTTTGTGAACTACACGCTGCGGCAGTGGTTTCCGGAGACGCTGCTGCAGATGCGAACAGGAGATGTCGGCGATCGATATGGACTGAGCGAAACAGGGGAAGTGCTGCGAAGATCTTTTGCGGGAAACCCACGCTTCTGGTTGCTGGTGTGGCCGGTGCTGCATTTGCCGCTGCCGCTGGCGCGGAGATGGCAGTGGGCTGGAGCGAAGGCGAGTGTCCTGGCGAATCTCTTCCTGCTTCCCGCGCAGACCCTGCGCAAGCTGCGCGGGAAGCAGTCCAGGCGCTGATGCAGAATGAGATTTTTCTGCATAGATTTGCGAGCCATGTGCTAAAGTATCTCTAGTGGCGAGCAATCGCCCCGGGTGTTTCGGGAACGGCCCTGAGTGGATTGGGGTTGGCCAGAGACTGAAACGGTCCCGTCCCAACTGCGGCTTTCAAATGCGTTGGTTGCTCTGGCTTTGATGGCCCTTATGTTTTTATGGACCTCGCCGTGCAGCAGCATGATTCATCTCAAGGTGAGATGGCCCTAGCTGAAACAAGATGCAATCCATGGTGTGCGAATCAAGCCAGCGACTCGCGACACACTCTGCAAACCGAATGACGATGACTGGCAGGCAGATGCAGTTCGAGAGACGGACGCGTTGCCCCGTATCACCACATAGGAAACCCATACTTTGAATCCAGTTTTTGAAGGCACCACTGAGCCGACGGCAGAGCCCAAGGCAGTTGAAGTAAAGACCACCACTCCTCCCGTAGCGACCGAAGTTCAATTCAACGATTTCAATATTTCAGAGAAGCTGAAGCAGCGTCTTGCTGCCAACAACTTTGTGAATCCGACGCCGGTGCAGGCGAAGGCCATCCCTCCGGCGCTGGAAGGCCGCGATGTTCTGGCGACTGCAGCAACCGGAACGGGCAAGACCCTTTCTTTCCTGATCCCGATGATCGAGCGGATGGATGCGAATCCTCTGGCGGCGTTGGTACAGCAGGTTGCGCAGGAGCAGGCGCCCCAGCCTCCCCAGTACGGCCGTCAGCGCGGTGGACGCAACAATCCTCCTCCCCGTGGACCCCGCGCACCGATTCGCGCTTTGATCCTTCTGCCTACGCGTGAGCTTGCGATGCAGGTTCTCGATGCGTACGCGAAGATCGTTCCGAATGCCAAGCAGGATTCCGTGCTCGTCTGCGGTGGTCTGAGCGAAGGCGCACAGTTGGATGCTCTCCGTCGCGGACCGCGTCTCGTTGTCGCGACTCCCGGCCGTCTTGAGGATTACCTCAAGCGTCGCGAGATCAACCTGAACAACGTCGAGATGCTCGTCCTGGACGAAGTCGACCGCATGCTGGACATGGGCTTCCTGCCCGCGATCCGCCGCATTGTGGGCGCTCTTCCGAAGACGCGTCAGACGATGTGCTACTCGGCTACGCTCGATGCCAACATCACGGAGATCGTTCGCGACTACGTTTCGAACCCGATCCGTATCCAGATTGGAACTACGTCGAAGCCGAACGAGCGTGTGGAACTGCGCGCTTTCACAGTCATGCAGGACCAGAAGCTGAGCCTGCTGGATCAGCTTCTCGGTGAGCACGCTGGATCGTACCTGGTCTTTTCGCGCACGAAGCATGGCGCGGATCGTATTGCCAAGAAGCTCGAGAAGCTGGGACATGAGACCGACGTCATCCATGGCGATCGTTCGCAGTCACAGCGTACCGCTGCTCTGAAGAGCTTTGCAATGGGTCGCAGCCGCGTCCTGGTGGCGACGGACGTTGCCGCTCGCGGTATCGACATTCAGCACATCGCGCACGTCGTGAACTACGACCTGCCGAACGGATCGGATGACTTCGTGCATCGCATTGGCCGTACTGGCCGCGCGAGTGCGTCGGGTGTTGCGACCACGTTTGTCATGCCACAGGAGCGCAGCGATGCACGTAAGCTGGAGCGCGAACTGAAGATCAGCTTCAAGTGGGCGGAAGCCGACAAGGGACTGGCCAAGGAAGAGCGCAACAAGCCCGTGGACATGAACGGCGACATGCTGCACATGGAGACACGCGCATGGCGCACCAATCCTTCGGGAACGGGACACGAGCCGACTTCGGTTCCGTCACGTCGTCCGCAAGGGAACCGCGGTCCGGGTGGACCAAGCCGTCGCCCGAGCAGCGGTGGTGGTGCTGGTCGTCGCGGGCGCTAGTTGCGATTGAGTTGAAAAGAGAACCCCGGACTTCGGTCCGGGGCTTTTTGTTTGTTCTTTGTTCTTCCGGCTTCCTGCTGGATGTCCGATGCATCCTTCTGCAAAGCACGGATGTTCGAAGCTCAAGCTTCGAGCTTCTACGGTTATAGCCTGTATCTGGAAGATCGATAGGCCGGGCGCCTCGAATCACTAGTTAGCCGGCAGGACCCCTTTTGATAAAGCTCATCCATTTAGATAAGTGGAGACAGTAACTTCTACTGCTTGTTCGTGTGAAGTTGTGTCTTCTTACACTTTGTAATGTTAAAAAAGCAAAGCTTATGCGCTTGCGGATGTACACGAAATGACCGCGAATTGTGTTCCCCTGGGAATATGGAAGAGGCCTTGTTGTTCTTGTAGTCAGTGCATCGCGAATTCTTCACTCTGTAGCTGGCTCTGCGATCGTCTCTGTTCCGGGAGGAAAGCTCCAAGACTGCTCTATGAGTGGGTGCGCGAACACTCAAGGAGAAGTTATGAAGTCACTCGTGAATATTGCTGTTAGCGCTGTAACCATGCTGTCTCTGGGAGTTATGTCTCCTGCCCAGAGATACACCCAGACAAATCTTGTTTCGAACACCTCGGGCGTAGCGCCGATAACAGATCCAAATCTTGACGATGCATGGGGCTTGAGCCGTGCATCGTCGGGAGATTGGTGGGTATCTGACAATGACAGCGGTGTGAGTACTCTTTATGCTGGCAACGGCACAAAGAACGCTCTGACCGTAACAATCCCCTCGGTTAATCCGAAGAAGAACCCAAAAGGTAGTCCGACCGGCACGATTGCCAATGGCAGTACGACCGATTTTCTCATCGCACCAAATACACCAGCAGTTTTTCTCTTTGTTACATTGGATGGCGGGATCGCAGCATGGAATCCAAACTTCGCCATCTCTCAGGGAGGCGCGGCACCTTCGACGAATGCCGTCCTGGTTTCGAAGAGCTCAGATGGCTCGTCTTACACGGGAATCACGAGCTCATTTATTAAAGACAAGCGGTATCTGTATGTTGCCAACTTTGCAAAGTCGCGCGTCGATGTTTTCGATAGCTCCTTTCACAGGGTCACTCTCCATGAGGACTCCGATCATACTTACGACTTCAATGACTCGAACGGTCGTCAGCGCAATGAGCCGTTTGTGGATGAGCGGCTTCCTAAAGACTTCGCACCCTTTAACGTGCAGGCCATTGGACCGGATATCGTCGTAACTTACGGTTTGCTCGTTGAAGGTCAGCATGTTGCTGCTGGCGGCCCCGGACTGGGCTACGTTGATGTGTATACTTCCTCCGGTCGGCTGCTCACTCGTCTTGAGAGCGGTTCTCAATTGAATTCACCTTGGGGCGTTACGCTTGCACCGTTGGACTTTGGACGTTTCAGCCACGCTCTGCTTGTGGGGCAATTTGGAGGTGGAGGCTCTACACCTTCGGCCGGTACGATTGCTGCTTATGACTTAGCAACTGGTGAGTTCTTAGGTACGGTAGAGGATGCAACTGGAAGGCCAATCGTTGTTCCTGGACTCTGGAGCTTGAGTCCGGGTAATGTCAGCCCAACTAATCTGGACTCTGCCGCTGCACCCGCCGCCGAGGTGTACTTTACCTCCGGCACAAGCAGGAGTCTTTTTGGTTATTTTACGGCCGTGTCGACTGATCTTACAGAAGGCAATGCTCAGTAGCGTTAGTCTGCAGTAACTCCGAAGCTTGTTAGCATGCCGCAGTTATACCGCCGCGGCATGCTAACACCGCGATAATAAGTATTTGGTTGGAAGTCACTTATAAAGTAAGTGAACCTTACTTTATAAGTAGTGTTGTTTGCAGAAGAGAGTGTGGCAAGGAGGTCAGGCGGGGCGGCAGGTGCAATCGACGCAGCCGTGTTCGGCGCAGCAGCCGCAGGTACGGAGGAGTTCGCGGCGAAGTGCCAGACGTGCTCGATAGGCGCGGACGCCTGCGTTTCCTGAAGTAATGTTGTGCGCCGTGGCGAAGTCTTTCAAGCTGATGTTGCCGAGGTCCACTTCCCGGAGGATTTCGGCGTATGCGGGCGTTAGGTGGTCGAGCACTGCTGTGATGCAGGTGCAGACGACGAGCTCAAGAGTAGGGTCTTTGGCAGGGAGATGTTCGAGAGCGTGTCCCCATGCTTCCAGCAGCTTGTTTTCGGTGGTGCGGCGGCGATAGTGATCGATGATCGCGTTGCGCAGGATGCGATAGAACCAGGCAACTGCGGACTCGTTTGCACGCAACTCCCCACCGTGTTGCAAAGCGCGAATGTAGGCGGTTTGCAGAATGTCTTCCGCCAATGCACCATCCGCAACGCGGCGCTGCACGAAGCCGAGGAACTGCTTCCGTTGGTCGAGCAGCTGCGTTGGAATCTCTGGGTCCAATTTATGGCTTTCGATAGACATCCACTCTCAACGATTACACAACCAGTACATCCACCCACGCCGCCACATTCTTCGGCAGGTCATGGTTCTGAAGCGCGCGGTCCCGCCCTGCAGCACCCATTCTTTTCCTCAAAGCCTCATCTCCAGCCAGCTTCAGGATACCTGCCGCAAGCGCCCCATCATCCTGAGGCTCGAATCCAAACCCATTCAGCCCATCCTCCACAAGCTCCGGCAGGCCGCCGATCCGAGCCGCCACCACCGGCAATCCTGCGCTCATGCCCTCCGCCACCGACAGGCAAAACGCCTCATGCCACTGCGAGCATTGAATCTGAATCGCTGCTGCCCGCCATGCTCCGCTTGCGGAAAGATCCTGCACCTGGCCGCACCAAGTCACATGGTCCGCGATCCCTAATTCGTTTGCCATCGCGGCATATTCGTCCCGTCCAGCCCCGTCTCCACAGAAGACGAATTGCAGGTCCTGCCGCTCGGCCAGCACCCGCTTCGCTGCCCTTAGCGCTACGTCGATGCCTTTTTCAGGCACCAGCCAGCTGGTCTGCAAGACGATCCGCCGATCCACCGGAATGGCATACTTCTTTCGGAACGCAGCCGCATCGCCCAGGTCTCGATGGTTATCCACGGCGCTGTAGATTACGCGGCTCTTGCCTGCCGGCACGATCTGTTCCCGGTCTGAACATGCCTTCACGAAAACCGTCGCGCATATGGACTCAGTCAGAGGCTTCATGAGCATCTGCACCTTGCTGTCTGCGCGATAGTTGTACCGCGCTGCCGATCTCGAAGTCTGGTCGTAATAGATTCGCCGCCCAACACCCAGCAGCGATCCCAGCAAAGGCCACAGCCGCACCGGTCCGCCCAGCGTATAAAGCAGCACGTCCGGACGATACCGCAGAACCAGCTTTATATATTCCAGGGTGTTTTTGAGCCCCAGCCCCTCCTGCGCCGGCATGACGTCCAGGGTTACATTGCCAGGCTCCAGCAGGAACTCCCGCACCGCGCCTTTGGGCTCCGTGAGGTAGCAGATCGTCATGTCCCAGCCTTTGCGGTCCAACTGCCGTGCCAGTTCCGCCGCATAACTTTCAATTCCGCCGATACGGTTTGCCGCCAACGCCGCCAGGAACAAAACCCGTTTGCGCTTCGATGTCGCCATCTTCTAACCCTAACCTGCCGCAGCCCTCAATTTATTCCAAATAGAGCCCTGAAGTTGGAAGTTCCTTGCAGCCGACATCGCTGCTCGCTTTGGCTGTTAAAGGACGGTTCTGGCATCGGGAGAGCAAACGGTCAGGAAGCCCTTTCAGAGATTCCTGACCGTTGGATGGCTGATCAGGCGCGTTTATTGCAGATACAGACTGGCGTGCAGATGCAACCGGTGCCGCAGGGGCAGTCTTCACAACGTGTTGTGGTGGTCATGTTGTTTCTCCTTCGGAACGCGATGGCCGCGTTCACAAAGGCTGACGCAGGTGAAAGGAAAACATTACACCGGGGGACGGCTCAAGTTGGCAGACGTGTTTAGCGCAGCTCTGCCGCGCAAGCAAACACACTCTCTAGCGGCTACTTCTTAAGGACAGAGCGCTGGTGGACGAGGAGGTTCTTGACACCGCTGGCGGCGATGTCGAGCAGGGCGTCGAGTTGCGGGCGGGTGTAGGTGTTGTGTTCCGCTGTGGCCTGGACTTCGACGAGACCGCCATCTTCCGTCATGACGACGTTCATATCCACATCGGCGCGGGAGTCTTCTTCATAGGCCAGATCGAGGAGAATATTGCCATCTACGATGCCGACTGAGGTGGCCGCGACGAGCTGTTTCAGTGGCGAAACGGGAAGCGTGCCCGCAGCTACAAGTTTATCGAGCGCCATAGCCAGCGCAACGCAGGCCCCTGTGATGGCGGCTGTTCGGGTGCCGCCGTCGGCTTGGAGAACATCGCAGTCGAGGATAATCATGCGTTCGCCGAGAGCCTTGAGGTCGACGACGGAGCGCAGGCTGCGGCCGATGAGGCGCTGGATCTCGTGGGTGCGACCGCCGATCTTGCCGCGTTCGCTCTCGCGTGGGGTGCGTGTGAGGGTGGCCCGGGGGAGCATGGAGTATTCCGCCGTGACCCAGCCTTTGCCGGAGTTGCGCAGCCATCCGGGGACGGAGGGCTCGATCGTAGCGTTGCAGAGGACGCGCGTGTTGCCCGCTTCAATGAGGACGGAACCCTCCGCCGTGGCGACATAGTCAGGCGTGAGTTTGATGGAGCGGAGCTGGGCGGCGGTCCGGCCACCCGGACGGAAGAGTTCCTCTGAAGCGTTTGTCATTCTCCGATTATAGGAAGACGCCTGCCGCAGCGCTTGTGGGGGATCGTTTGCAGAGTTTACACATGGGACAAATTTTCGCTTCGAAAGTTTCCCGATTTGGGAATTTGCTCTTTAGAGGCCCTGGATGGGTTTATTTTTCGCGTGATCAAAGGTAGATTCACCTCATCAGAGGTAATCAACCAATTGACGTCCCAAAATGGCGCAGTCAGGTATGGGGAGTTTCTCATTTTTTGGTGCGCTATCAAGGGATTTATTTTCTTCGACTTAGCCGAATTTTTTCGTAAGTCATATTTAATGTTCCATAGGGAACTTGGTGACTTGCAGGAAATAGGGCAGATGTTCGATGAAAAGCTAGGCCCACGAAAGTTAACAGAGTAATGAGGGCGAACCAAATGCAGACGAATTATCTGAGCAGTACTGCAAGCAGCATGAACGAGTCGGCCGAACTTCAAAAGCCCTTAACCATGCTTCGAAACGAAGGGGCTGATGCGGAGACATCACGAGCACTTTCGCTGTTAGTTGTAGATGACGATCCGGCCGTATTGCGGGCGTGTTGCGAGATCGCGCGCAGTATGGGGTATCGCGTTGTAGATGCAAGCTCCGTGGAGGAGGCACGGAACGAACTGGCCAGGCAGCAATTCGACGTACTGCTGTTGGACCTGAAGCTGCCGGTGTATGGCGGGCTGACCCTTCTGGATGAAGTCACGGCCGTATATCCCAACACCGCCGTGATTGTGATGACGGCCTTCGCCACGGTGAACAACGCGCTGGAAGCCATGCGGACGGGGGCACAGGATTATCTGACCAAGCCGTTTGCCATGGATGAACTCACGGTGATGCTGGAGCGCGCTGGGAATCGGAAACAGTTTGAGAGTGACAGCAGGCGGTTGCGCGACCGAACCCTCACGCAGACGGGCATGATCGGCATGGTTGGCCACTCGTCCGAGATGCAAAAGCTGTATCGCATTGTTTCAAAGGTGGCGTTTTCTTCGCATCCCGTCTTGATCATGGGTGAGAGTGGAACGGGGAAGGAGCTGGTTGCGCGTTCGATCCATGCCAACGGACCGAAGGCGAGCAGGCCCTTCATTTCTGTGGACTGCGGATCACTTGTGCCGAAGCTGGTCGAAAGCGAGCTCTTTGGGTATGCCAAAGGGGCGTTTACAGGAGCAAGTCGAAGCAGGGATGGACTGCTCGCGACGGCAGGGGGCGGGACGGTTTTTCTGGATGAAGTGGGTGAGCTCTCTCTGGAGTTGCAGGCGAAACTCCTGCGCGCGTTGCAGGAGAAGGAGGTGCATCCCGTGGGCGCGACGCATGCCGTGCCCATTTCGGCACGCGTGGTGGCGGCGACGAACCGTGATCTCTCCGCGATGGTGGAGCAGGGGCGCTTTCGCAAAGACCTCTACTTCCGCCTGAATGTGGTGAATGTGCGTATGCCGTCTTTGCGAAGCCGTAAGCAGGATATTCCTTTGTTGGCGGCGCATTTTCTGGAACGCATGCGCAAGGAGAACGGTGTGCTCTACAAGTTCTCGGACGAAGTGCTGCGCGTGATGGCGGAGTACGAATGGCCGGGGAATGTTCGCGAACTGGAAAACGCCATCGAGCGCGCCTGCGCTCTGTCCAGCGGACCCATCCTGCACATGGCAGATATGCCATCGCCGCTGCAAAACTTCAGCACCCACACTTCCAAGCCATCGGTGCAAAAGATCGATGAGCGGCGCGTGAGCAGCAGGAGAGCAGCGGACGTGGAGATGGCCATGCAGGTTGAAGCGTCGCGCCACAGGCAGATCGTATCTATCGCCGAATTGGAGAAGCAGGCCATTTTGAGCACGATACGGCAGCTGCATGGCGACAAATTGATGGCGGCCCGTCTGCTCGGCATTGGAAAGACCACACTCTATCGCAAGCTGAAAGAGTATGGGATCGGGGAGTAAAACTCCCGCACCGCAGTGCTTTCACCCGCGTTTGCGGAGTGGAAGAAAATTGGTATCACTTGGATTTGCCTTGGAGAAAATGGGCCTATGAAGCAGGAAGTACACAGCGTTTTGATTTTGACAGCGATGGAGGGGGCGGAGAATCTGGCTGGCGTCCTTTCCCGCGAGGCGGATGTCACAGTACAGGTAGCGCGGAACTGGATGTCAGCTCTCGCGGTTCTGCGAAGGGAGGCGTTCACGATCGTACTTGTGGATAGCGCCCTTGCGCAGACCCAGCCTGGAAGCATGGAAACGCTTTGGGAGCGTGCCGATCTGGCCGTTCCTCTGGAATTGAACATTGCAGAGCTTGGCGCGGACCGTTTGATTCGGCAGATCTGTGGCATCCTGGCGCGGCGGGAGCAGGAGTATGTGCTGGCAAGAAAAGCGGCAGGCCTGGAGATCGAGGAGGAACTGCGGTCGCATGTCACAGGGCTTCTGTTGGAAAGCGATCTGATGCTGAGCGAGCAGGCCATTTCGCCGATAGTGCGTCAGCGGCTTGTGACCTTGCGGGAGCTGGCGGATGGACTTCGGGTGCGTCTTCGGCATGCTTCGGCGTGACACATAAGGCGTCTTCGTGGCGTGGAAGCAGGTCTGCTATTCTGCCTCATCGGGGCATTTGGGAATCTTTGCGGCTGCATGCAGCATGGAAGCCCGTGCGCGATCACTTTGAGGGATGTGTCATGGCAGAAGAAACGGTAAAGATTACGGTGCGTCCGAACGGGCCACTGCGTGTTGAAGGTGCGATTCACCTGGTGGATGCCGACGGGCAGGAGTGGGATCTCACGGGCAAGCCAGCGGTGAGTCTTTGCCGTTGTGGCGCCAGTGAGAAGCGTCCTTTCTGCGATGGGGCTCACAATCGGGTTGGTTTCCAATGTATGACGAGCCCAGGGAACCTGACCTAGAATTTATGCAGCAGAGTTCAGCCGCCGCAGAAGTTTGCGGCGGCTGAATTGTAAGAGCACTCAAGAGCCGAGAGTGTCGGCCAGGGAGAAGTGATGCGGCAACGGTGGATTGGGACAGCAGTGGCGTTGATGCTTGGGGTTGCAGCTTTCCTGCCCAGCGCGATGGGAGGCCAGGCTCCACATCACCCGCACGCTACGGCGGAGTCCCGGCCGCTCGACGCATTTGTCGGACTCTATAAGGAGAATAGCGATCCGGATGTTGTGCTCTCCATCTCGCGGGAGGGTGACAGCCTGTTCGTGGAAAGCGCGCGTATGGCGCGTTTCCAGATGCACGCCGAGGGGAAAGACCACTTCGCCACGACGAGCACGAAATACGAGTTTATACGGGACCCTTCCGGTGCGGTGACGGCGGTGAGTGTTACGGGAGGCCGTCGCGGGACGGAGCTGACAACCGAACTTTACACGCGGACGACCAACGTTGCGGAGACGCTGAATCACTTTCGTAACTACACCCGTACGGAAGTGATGATGCCTGTGCGGGATGGTGTCCGTCTGCATGCCGTGGTGTTGCGTCCAGAGGGATCGGAGCATAGCGGAGAACCGTTGCCGATCTTCCTTCAGAGGACCTGCTATGGCACAGAGGGCAGCAACTCGGCGACGGTGAATATGACGAAGCCCGAACTGGCACAGAGTGGGTACATCTTTGTCTTTGCGGACATTCGCGGGCGGTACGAGAGCGAAGGCCAGTTCGTGATGAACAGGCCCATCGTGCATGTCTATGGAAACCGTACCGATCCGAAGCTGGTGGATGAAAGCTCGGACGCATATGACTCCGTGGATTGGCTGGTGAAGAACCTGCCGAATAACAATGGGCGCGTCGGCGTATGGGGTGTGTCGTACCCGGGATTTTTGGCGATGATGGCGGGAATGGATCACCATCCTGCGGTGAAGGCGGTGAGTCCGCAGGCGCCGATGACGGACGTCTGGATGGGCGACGACTTCTTCCATAACGGAGCGTTTCGCGAGACGTACGGCTTCGACTATACGCAGCGGATGGAGCGCTCCAAGAGGGACGTTCCCGTTTCGATGGACGAAGATATGTACGCGTACTTCCTGCGATATGGGAACTTCGAGAATGCCGCAAAGGCTGCCGACGCGCAGAACCTGCCAACAGCGAAACGCTTCGTTGCCGAACCCGCTTATACGAAGTTCTGGCAAGAGATGGCGGTGCAGCCAAAGCTGACATCGATTGAAGTTCCCGTGCTGGAAGTCGGCGGCTGGTTCGATCAGGAAGACATGTTCGGAACGCAGGCCGAGTATGCTGCGCTGCGACCGCACGATACGAAGAAAGACCCTGAGCACTCTGTCTATATGGTGCTGGGACCGTGGAGCCATGGTGGATGGGCTGGATCGGCACGACGACTCGGTGCGCTTGAGTTCGGATCGGCGACGGGCGAAGAGTATCGCAAGCGCTACGAGGTCACGTTCTTCGAGAAGTTTCTCAAGGACCGCACTGGCTTCGATCTGAAAGACACAGCGACCTTTCGCACGGGCGTGAACCAGTGGGAGCGGTATGACGTATGGCCGCCGAAGGTCGGATTTCATCCGGCGAAGTTGTACCTTGGTGTGCGGCATTCGCTAAGTTTCGATGCTCCCACGGGCGGCGATGTGCGCGACCATGCAAACTACGTCGCCGATCCATCGAACCCAATTCCGTACCGCGAGCGGCCGATCCAGAGCACTTACGGATCAGGGTCGAAGTGGAGGCCTTGGCTGTCGGGCGATCAGGGCTTTCTGAAAGATCGGAAAGACCTGACAAACTTTACCTCCGACGCGATGGACAAGGACACGACGATCACCGGGGACATCGTGGCGCATCTGTTTGCGTCGACCTCTGGAAGCGATGCGGACTGGGTGGTGAAGCTGATCGACGTCTATCCGGACGATGCTCCCGGCGGGATGGCGGGCTACCAGACGATGGTGGTCGAGGAGATATTTCGCGGGCGGTACTGGAAGACCTTCGAGGCAGCGACGCCGATTGAACCGAACAAGGTGAAGGAGTACACGTGGAGTCTGCACGGAGCGGACCACACTTTCCTGAAAGGCCACCGGATGATGGTGCAGGTGCAGTCGTCGTGGTTCCCGCTCTATGACCGGAATCCACAGACGTTCGTGCCCAACATCATGACGGCACCCATGGACGCTTATACACCTCAGACGCAGACGGTCTATTTTTCGAAGAAGCATCCGTCGCATCTGGATGTGTTGCTGCCCGATACGGAGAAGTAATGATCAAGACGATCAGTTCGCGCGAGGTTTACCGGAACAAGTGGACGCGCGTACGCGAAGACGTGATCGAGCGATCGAACGGCGAGCGCGGCATCTTCGGCGTGGTCGACAAAGACCCGGCGTGCATTGTGGTGGCATTGGAGCGTGAGGCGGATGGGACGGAGTATCTCTGGCTCGTCGAACAGTTCCGCTACACGGTAGGTGGACGTTACATGGAGTTCCCGCAAGGTGGATGGGAGCAGGAAGAGGTCGTCCCTGAAGATCTGGCGCGGGGCGAGCTGCGCGAAGAGACCGGATTGGTCGCCGGGAAGATGACTCTGCTGGGCTTTCACTGGATCGCGTATGGCGTCATGAATCAAAAGCACTATGTCTTTCTTGCGGAAGAGCTTGTGCAGGGCGAGCACGATCGCGATGCCGAGGAGACCGATCTCGAAGTGAAGCGTTTGAGCGTGCGCGAGTTCGAAGATGCTTTGTTCGATGGAACGATCAGAGACAACTGCACGGCCGCTGCCTGGGCGCTGTATAAGATCTGGCGGGAGAGGCAGGTTTAGGAATGGTTGCTTGTTTGTTATCCCGTAGCGCAGAGAAGGGATCTGTCTTTCAGACTGTTGTGAGGGTCGCTCTTCGAGCGAACGATGCGCTTTGCGCATAACCCATGTCCCAAAGGCGGGACATGGGGCACTCGGTTTTAGGTTTCCTTACACATCTGGTTTGTGCGCTCCGCGCGACCCCCACCCTTTCGCAAAGAGCGCGAAAGAATGGGGCACAGTACTATGGCGCATGACAAATTTGCGCCCTCTCGCGTTGTGTATCGCTTTGCTCTCGATAGGCCGAGGTGTATCGGCTCAAAATGCCCCGGTGAATGCGCCGCTTAGCGAGGCCCGCATCTTTGCGGCTGACGCTTCTCTCGTTAGGAAGATGGCGAATGGAGCGGAGTTTCGTAGCATCGTGCATGGCGAGTTGAAGACAGGTGAGAGCGTAGATCTGCATGAGACAATGCAGCCCGTCGGCACCGTGCCGAGCCCACTTCATGCGATCCAACATTCCGAGTTCATCGTCGTGCGCGAGGGAATGATCGTCTTTGTGCATGAGGGCAAGGTAGAGCGTGTCGGTCCCGGCGGAGTGATGTACGTCGCCTTGGGCACGATCCATTCGCTGAAAAATGTTGGTGATGTTCCCGCGCGCTACGTTGTCATTGCGATCGGCGGAGATGTTAAAAAGTAATTTTCGACAAGTTACAGCGCTTTGACGGTCATCACCTTTTAATATGGTTCTCCTATCCCAATTTGAAAACACATTCGAGACAAGCGCACAAACCGTTTATGGGCTCACGTGCGTCCAAAAAGCAGGTGTGTTCTTGGATGAAAATCCGAAAGCATGAGTTTGTAACAGTGAGTGATCGGTAACGAGCGCCACAAAGCAGCTGGGGGTAAATAAAGATGTCTGCAAATGTTTTAAGTAATGTCATCGAAGATTATTTGGCTTTATGGTCAAGGCCTGGAGTGACCCGGGAATTTCTTTCGCTCTATACGGATGACTGTGTCTATGAGGATGTAGCGAGGGGGAGTGTCGCGAGGGGGAAGCCCGAGTTAGAAAGCTTCTATCAAGAAGTTCGTGCAGCTTTTCCCGATTTCGCTAAAGTATTTGTGTCCAGCATGAGTACAGAAGATCACGGCGCAGTGCAGTGGGTCATGAAGGGTACGCAGACGGGGGATCTTCCAGGACTTCCAGCGACCAATAAAAAGATGTCTGTCCGTGGAATCAGCATCTTTGAAATGCGGGGAGATAAGATTAAAGAGTTACACGAGTACTACAACTTTGCAGAAGCGCTTAAGCAACTTGGGGCGTAAACAATAACTTTAATATTTCCAGTTCGATGGGAATGCGTCTCGATACAACCTCTATCGGAAAGGGAGGTTGTATCGCCGCATGACCCTAGTATTCACGAGCTAGTGAATCGTCTTCATCCGGCGATTCATGAAGTCCATCAGCAGGTAGCTGCCAAGTTTGTCCGGCGTGGTGAAGTAGGCTTTGCCTCGGCACATGGCGCTGACCTTTTGAACGAATTGCATCAGGGCGAAGTCCTGCGCGAGCATGAAGGTATTGATGACGATGCTGGCGCGCTTGCAGCGGGCCACTTCTTCCAGCGTTTCGGAGAGCACAATGGGATCGAGGCCGAAGGCGTTTTTGTAGATGCGGCCGTCGGGCAGGGTGAGCGCAGAAGGTTTGCCGTCCGTGATCATCACGATCTGCTTCATGTCTTTATTGGAACGGGCGAGGATACGCTGGGCTACGCGCAGACCTTCGCGGGTGTTGGTGTACCACGGGCCCACGCGGACGCGCGCGACCTGCTGGATGGGCATCTCTTCGGCAGAGTCATGGAATAGGACGAGGTGAAGGGAGTCGCCGGGGAACTGCGTTCGGATGAGGTGCGAGAGCGCCATGGCAACGCGCTTTGCGGGCGTGAAACGGTCTTCGCCGTAGAGAATCATCGAGTGCGAGCAGTCGAGCATGACGACCGTGGCGCACGAGGACTGGTACTCCGACTGGTGAATGTGAAGATCGGAGTATTCGATGTTGAGTGGAAGGCCCAGGCCTTCGCGCTGCAGTGCACTAGAGAGCGTGGCGTTGACGTCGAGGTTCATCGTATCGCCGAACTCGTAGGGTTTGCTGGATCCGCTCGACTCGATGCCACTGGCTTCGTAGCGTGTATCATGGCGGCCCATGTTGGCGCGGCCCATGCCTCCAAGGAGATCGCGCAGGGATTTGTAGCTGAGGAAATCCATGCTCTTGTCTGTGACGTTGAAGCGCGCTTCGCCCTGTGGCGGCGCGGGCTGCTGGATTTCTCCGGGTCCGCTACTGCTCTGCGTTTCGGAGGGGTCGCCTTGTTCCTGCTGGATGAAGTTGCCTTGCTCGAGGCGCTCGACGAGTTGATCGATCATCTCTTCGCGCTGCTCTTCGGACATGGCCTCGTACTGTTCCTGCGCCTCCATGTCGAGAAAGCTGCCGTCTTCGAGAACCTGGCGGATCGCTTCGCGGAGATTCTCCATGTTGTGATCGCCGTCGAGTTCCTGGAACTGCGACATCGGATCCTGAAAGCCGGAGTCGAGCAGGAAGTCGCTCAGTGCTTCCATCAGATCTTCGAGGCCGAGCGAGGAAGCGAGATCTCCGTTGAACTTGGTATAGCGTGTGCGCTTCATAGGACCTACTTTGCGGCGAGAACGGTGGTGCTGCCGCCGATGCGTGTGGCGTCCGTCGGCGTGGAGAGGCCGTGGACGATGGAGGCCGGGAGATTCTTCGCGCCAAAGCGGCGGACGTAGAACTCAAGGAAAGAATAATCGCTGCTGCCGAAGTCCAGTATCTGTTCGTCCGGTGTGTAGACCTTCACGATGGATGGATCGTCGATGGCTTTGCCGAGGAAGAGCACGCCGTCCCGAATGGTATGGCCGTTCTGAGAGTAGTTGTAGAGTGGTATGCCCTGGCGTTCGGCAAACTCAGCGATGGGGATGAGCGGTTGCAGAGCGAAGGCCTGATAGTGGATTGCGCGTTCGTGGCGGGCCATCTCCAGAGGGAAGGCTCCGCGCTCGTCGAGAGCAGCGACGGACTCCTGAAAGGTGTCTACGCCGAATTTGAAGAGAGCATCATCGGAAGAGACCACGCCTGCAGCGGTTGCAGCAACGGCGCGCCAGTAGTGGTGGTTGTTCTTTTCGCCCGCTTCGAAGGCGATCATCTTGTGGGCCGATGCGTTGATCCACTTGGTATCGCGCACGGTCTGCTCTTGATCGAGCTTGGAATCGTTGAGTAGAACAGACTCTGTAATAGCTGCTGAGCTAAGCGTCCATTCGACCTGATACCAGGCCTGAGAACTCACCTTCGGATCGTAATCGAGGAGGGCGCCAGCCTTTGCCCAGAGGTCGATCTGCTGCTGTGCGCAGGCTGCCTCCGCGTGGCTTCCCGTAGCGAGGTACTGGTTCATGCCAGCAGTGGTGCGTTTCTCAAACTGGCCGTAGATATGCGTGGCTTCCGCTTCCGCTGGGTTCACTGGGCCGTGCGACCCATTGAGATAGTGATGCGGAATGTCGATCGGACGAGAGGGAGCGGCGACCACCGGAGATCTGAGGCAAGATCCCAAACCAGCAATGGCACTGCGGACACGGGGATCCTTCGTCGAGGGCAGCTCGGCCTGGCGCGCAGGCACATCGATCAACGAAGCGCGGGGATCGCGGACGTGCTGTGCCTGTGCGACAGAAGCGGCGGCAAGCAGACAAGCCATGCCTGCCTGTGCCCACGGACGATTGAACATGCGCTCTGCTCCTTCAGCGTTCAACCTAGTTGAAGCCGCGTTTGTTGCGGTTCTTGGACTGCCACTCCTGCTTCTCCCGCTCACGCTCGCGGATCTCTTCCTGAAAACCCTGCGAGCGGTCCCTGTTCCTCTTCTCGATGGCGGTGAAGCTGCGCTCTTCCGTGCGGGAGATGCGCTTATGCGCCGTCATGCCTTCCAGAAGGAACTCGGCTGCGGAGACGAACTGCTCGGCAGCGATGTGCGCGGGCAGCTTCAGGGGCTTCAACTTTTCTGCGAGCCCCTGGATGGTGCGAAGCTCCTTCATCGAATCCTCCGAGGAGGTTGCGTCGGAGAGCTGCACGGTACCGCCGAGGTTGAACCACTCCTCGATCTGCTGCGTGTTCACGTCGGCGAAGTAGCCGTCGAAGGTGTGGGCGACGGCGGTGTTGATGATCTCGTGGACGACCTTATCCGCGCCGCGCATCTCGCCTTCGTACTCAAGCTCGATCTTGCCTGTGATGCCGGGGAGAGCGGTGTAGATATCGCCGATGCGGGGAACCGCGGTGCTTTCTCCATGAAGGAGCGCGCGGCGTTCGGCGTTCGAGATCACGAGTTCCAGTGTGGAGATAGGAAGGCGCTGTGATACGCCGCTACGCTTGTCGACGCGCTTTTCTTCGCGCGCGGTGAAGGCGATCTGCTCCACGACTTCGCGGATGTAGCGTGGGATGTGCAGATCGAGACCTCCGCGCTTAGACCAGGCTTCCTGCTCCGTGACGGAGATGGCTTGATCGAGCGAGTCGAGATAGTGTGTGCGAATCTCCGAACCGATGCGATCTTTCAGAGGGGTCACAATCTTGCCGCGCGCCGTGTAGTCTTCCGGGTTCGCGGAAAAGACGATGGCGACGTCGAGTTCGAGGCGGACGGGGTAGCCCTTAATCTGGACGTCGCCCTCCTGCATGATGTTGAAGAGCGCGACCTGGATCTTGCCTGCGAGGTCGGGGATTTCGTTGATGGCGAAGATGCCGCGATTGGCGCGGGGCAGCAGGCCGTAGTGCATGGTGAGTTCGCTGGAGAGGATTTCGCCGGAGCGCGCCGCCTTGATGGGATCCACATCGCCGATGAGATCGGCCACGGTGACGTCCGGGGTCGCGAGCTTTTCGACATAGCGCTCTTCGCGTCCCATCCATGCGATGGGGGTGTCATCGCCCATGGTGGCTATCAGGTCTCGGGAGTACTTGCTCAGCGGAGCGTAGGGATTGTCCCGCAACTCGGAGCCGGCGACGTAGGGGGCCTTTTCGTCCAGCAGCGTGGTGAGCGCGCGGAGGATGCGGCTTTTTGCCTGGCCGCGCAGGCCGAGCAAAATGAAGTTGTGTTTGGAGAGGACCGCGTTCACGATCTGGGGTGTGACGGTGTCTTCGTACCCTACGATGCCGGGGAAGATGGCTTCTTTGGCGCGCAGTTTTACGATCAGGTTGTCGCGCAGTTCGTCTTTAACCGAACGAGCGACGTATTCAGGCGTCCATTCGCTTTTGCGTAGTTCGCCAAGTGTTACGGGGAGTGATTTCATTAATCTCGGAATCTCCTGATTTGGTGCTTCTGGAAATTAGATGTTCTATTCATCCCATCGGAACCCAGCAATCCCCGGAAGAGAGCGCAGCTCATCCAGGCGGCGGGGAGTATTGGGTGCCTGGGCAAAGTTTGCCCGCCACTGGAGTTCACAGCGAAGCGTGACCAGCTGGTTGGCGGGGGCGTACTGGACGGACCAGGTCTGGACCTTAAAGGTGTAACCGCGAATGAGTTCACGCAGGGTCTGTTCGTCGGGAGCGCCCTCTTTCAGATTCAGGGTGAGCGCTCCGCGGCGCGCTCTGGGGACATACTGCTCCACCTTCTTAAGCACTTTCAGGATGAAAAGGGCTAACACTGTGGCGGTAATGCCAAGCCAGATTTGTCCTCCACCATAAAGGAGGCCGAGCATGGTGGTGAACCAGAGCGTGGCGGCGGTGGTCACGCCGGTGGCTCCATTCTCCTTTTTAATGATGGCGCCTGCGCCGATGAAGCCAATGCCGCTGAGGACGCCGAGGGGAAGACGCATCAGATCGAGCGTGTTGAAGCTGGTAGGGCCCTTTCCGCTGAGCGAAAGCAGAAGATTGACCTGCAGCATGGAGAGTGTCGCCGTCAGGGTAACCAGCATGATGGTGCGCATGCCAGCGGGTCGGCCGTGTTCGTCGCGGTTGTAGCCGATGGCCAGACTGGCGACGCAGGCCAGCGCTAACCTCAGCGCGATCTGCTGCCAGTGGAGGTCCAGGGGCATGGGCGTCAGCCCTCCAGCTCGTCGAGGAGCGCCTGCATCTCGCTGGCAGCATGTGTGTTGTGGGTGCGGCTGGCTGCAGAGAGGCCTTCCTGCAGGCGAACGACGGCTTCGTCGTTCCGATGCAGCTTAGCCAGTGTCTGGGCGCTCATCTGGTAGGCCGGGACGTAGTCGGGGTTGTGCTGGGTTGTGGCGGCAAACTCAGTCAGCGCGGCGTCGGAGTCTCCGGCGCTGAGGTGTTCCATAGCGAGGCCGTACCGGGCGAAGGAGTCGCCGGGGTTCTCGGAGAGAATCTGGGAGAGCATCGCGATCTTATCCATCGGTCTATTCTTCTCTCGTCCGGAGATGATGGCAAATCAGGGAGTAAAAATGCGCCGTGGAAGGTCGGGCATTGCAGGAAATCCCGCAAAACGCGACACTAGAAGGTGATGACAGAAACGGCACGCACGGTCAGGGAGTCGCAGGCGGAACGGAGCGAGATCATCTTTCCGGGCGACTCGAACGCGTTGGGGAACCTCTTTGGAGGACGCCTGATGCAGTTCATCGATCTGGTGGGCGCTGTGGCGGCATATCGGCACGCCCACGCGACCACGGTGGTGACGGCTTCGATGGACCATCTGGACTTCGTGGCTCCGGTGCATATCGGCGATCTCTTGATTCTGAAGGCGAGTGTGAACCGGGCCTTCCGCACCTCGATGGAGGTCGGCGTGAAAGCGATGGTGGAGGATCCGAAGTCGCGGACCTTGCGGCATGTCTCCACGGCGTACATCACGTATGTCGCTGTGGACCAGAACGGAACGCCCGTGCCGGTT
Source organism: Terriglobus saanensis SP1PR4 (assembly GCF_000179915.2). Classification (NCBI taxonomy): domain Bacteria; kingdom Pseudomonadati; phylum Acidobacteriota; class Terriglobia; order Terriglobales; family Acidobacteriaceae; genus Terriglobus; species Terriglobus saanensis. Next base: position 940,915 of record NC_014963.1, read on the forward strand.
TCGCCTATCGTTCCGGAGACGGAGCATGAGCGGCGGCGCTACGACGATGCGGAGCGGCGGCGGCAGATGCGGTCCAGCGAAGTGACACGAAAGCGCGAGATGCGCAGTACTCTGACGATAGGCTGGCACGTGTAGGGGCAGTGAATCGACCGGCTTTACCGCATCATCTAAGAAGTTTCAGAAGGCTGGAATAGGGAAACGATGGCACACAGTGGACACACGCATGGCGGCGCACCGCAACAGGGACCTCAACCGCAGCCGATCAAGGGCGTAGCGAACGTAATCGCCATTGGCAGCGGAAAAGGCGGCGTGGGCAAAACGACGCTCAGTGTGAATCTGGCAATCGCCTTGGCGCAGCTTGGACATCGGGTCGGCCTGATCGACGCGGACATCTATGGGCCGAACGTGCCCATGATGATGGGACAGACGCGGCAGCCCAATGTGGCTCCGGATAACCGCATCCAGCCGCTGGAAAGTTTTGGCGTGAAGTTCATCTCGGTGGGTCTGATCTCTCCCGGCGACAAGCCGCTGATGATGCGCGGACCGATGCTGCACCAGATCATCCGGCAGTTTCTCCAGCAGGTGGAGTGGGGCGAGCTGGATTTTCTCGTGATCGATCTTCCTCCGGGAACGGGCGATGTGGTGATCTCGCTGGTGCAGACGGTTCCGCTGACGGGCGCGGTTGTGGTGTCGACGGGAAGCGGCGTGGCTTTGCAGGACGCGCGCAAGGCCCTGGAGATGTTCCACCAGGTTCATGTGGATGTTCTTGGTCTGGTAGAGAATATGTCCCAGATGACGCTGCCGACGGGCGAAGTGATTGACGTCTTCGGCGCTGGCGGAACGGAGCGCACGGCGCGTGAGTATGGCCTGCCCTTCCTTGGTGGGATTGACCTCGACCCGCAGATCCGTGAGGGTGGAGATACCGGTAAGCCGGTCACGCTCGCAGGGCCAAATTCGCAGAGGGCCAAGGCTTACTTCGCCATCGCGCAGAAGGTCGCGGACGCCTCCAAGGCCATCGCTGCAAAGCAGGAAGACGTCTTCGAAATTACGTAAACCAAACGATGCAGAATGAGATCAACATCACGGCGCGGCAACGGGCGATCCTCACGGAGGTCGTGGAGAGCTACATCTCTACGGGCGAACCTGTGGCTTCGCAGAACGTCGCCCAGGCGCTGGCGAATCTCAGTTCTGCGACGGTGCGCAACACGATGGCCGAACTCGCCGATGCGGGCTTATTGGAGCAGCCGCATACCTCCGCTGGTCGCATTCCAACGGCGCGGGCGTTTCGTATCTACGTTGAGCAGTTGAACGGAAACGACCGCATCCATCCGGCATTGCTGTCCAGCCGGTCGCGGTCGCAGATCGATTCCAGCTTTGAAGGGATCGCCGGGACACAGGCCTTCCTGGAGCGTACCTCGCACGTCCTCGCAACGCTTTCGAGTGGAGTCGGGGTGGCACTGGCTTCGGTGGATACCGCTGATCTCTTGGAGCACGTTCACTTTTCGCGCCTGGCGGTGAAGAAGGTTCTCGCTGTGGTGGTGTTGAAGTCGGGCCTTGTGAGAGATCGAGTTCTTGCTCTGGATCGGGATCTCGATCTGCGCGAGCTCGAGGCTGCCGCTCGCTTTCTCAACGAGAACTTCCGTGGATGGAGTGTAGAGCGCGTCCGGGTGGAGATTCAGCAGCGCACGGAGCAGGAGCGCAACGAGTACCAGCGGCTGCTGGCGGCGGTGAAGGAATTATGGTCGGGTGCGGTGCCGGAGGGCGAGCAGCAGATTTATGTGGAGGGCGTCTCAAACCTGATGATGGCGCCGGCGCTGGGTCAGGAAGAGCGGGAGCATCTGCGCGAGATGCTGGTGGCGCTGGAGGCGAAGGAGCGGCTGGTTGCTCTGCTGAATGCGTACGTCGATGCACGGCAGGAGTCCGTGCGCGCCGTCTTTGATCTGGATGAGTATGCTCCTGCCATGCAGGGACTGGTACTGATTGCGGCCCCCGCCCGTCTTCACGGGGAGAACCGCGGCGCGGTGGGAGTGATTGGACCGAAGCGCATGCAGTACGAAAAGACGATGAACACCGTGGGCTATGTCGCACAGCTCTTCGATCGGATGCGGCAGGCAAGTGACGAGAGTTCTACACAGTGATGGGAAATTTTCAAGACCGGTTCAAAAGGTGGAAACAGATGAGAGAGATGGAGGGCGATCCAATGACAGAGGCGGAGATTTTGCAGGCAGCAGAGCAGGTAGAAGGCGTACCGGTTACAGAGGCAGAAGTAGGAACGGTTACGCTGGCAGAGTTTGAGCAGGTCAAGCAGGAGCGCGACCAGCTACTCGACCGCATGGCCCGGATGCAGGCAGAGTTCGATAACGCACGCAAGCGTGACGCGAAGGAGCGGACGGAGTTCCGTGAGTTTGCTGTAGGAAGTTCGGTAGAGCAGATCCTTCCCGTCTTGGATAATTTCCAGCTGGCGATGAAGGCGCAGGGAAGCCCGGAGCAGTTCCGGGAGGGCGTGGAGTTGATTCTTCGTCAAATGGAAGAGGCAATGAAGCAGCTCGGCGTTCAGAAAGTCGAGACAATAGGAACGCAGTTCGACCCACGCTTCCATGAGGCGTTGGGGTCGATTGAGACGACGGAGCATCCCGATCATCAGGTGCTGGAAGAAGTACGCGCAGGATATCGCATTAAAGAACGGCTTCTGCGCCCGGCATTGGTTCGCATTGCGGTGAATCACGCGCAGACCGAAGCATAAGAAGGAATCCAGGAAGAGATGAGTTCAACGGCAAATATGAAGCTTGACTACTACGAAGTGCTTTCGGTTTCGCGCGACGCCTCCGACCAGGAGCTGAAGTCGTCGTACCGCAAGCTCGCGATGCAGTTCCATCCGGACCGGAATCCCGGCGACCATGCCGCGGAGGAGAAGTTCAGGCAGTGTAGCGAGGCTTACCAGGTGCTCAGCGACCCGGAAAAGCGCGCTGCCTACGATCGCTACGGCCATGCTGGACCGAGCAGCGGCTTCGGCGGCGGTGGAGGCTCGCCCTTTGGCGGACAGGATGTTGGCGACATCTTTGGGGACATCTTTGGCGAGATGTTCAACATGGGTGGCAACAGCGGCCGGCGTGCCTCACGGGCGCAGCGTGGACGCGATCTTCGTTACGACATGAAGCTCGAGTTTGCCGATTCCGTCTTTGGAAAAGAAGAGACGATCAAGATCCGCCGGCTGGAAACCTGCGACGACTGCAATGGAACCGGCGCTGCCCATGGCAAACAGCCGCAGACCTGCGCACAGTGCAAAGGACATGGGCAGGTGCGCTTCCAGCAGGGCTTCTTCTCCGTTGCGCGGCCTTGCCCCAAGTGCGGCGGCACAGGCACAACAATCACCGATCCCTGCCTGACCTGCAAAGGTGAGACACGGGTCATGCGTGAGCACGAGATCCTGGTGAAGGTTCCCGCAGGCGTCGAAGACGGTACACGCATCCGCTACGGTGGCGAAGGCGAAGCTGGAAAGTATGGCGGTCCTGCCGGCGATCTGTACGTCTCGCTGAGCGTGGAGGCGCATGCCTTCTTCGAGCGCGAGGGCGATGACTTGCACTGCGTGATCCCCATGTCATTCCCACAGGCGGCTCTCGGTCTGGAGATCGAAGTACCCACGATGGACGGTGTGACGTCGATCAACATTCCGGAAGGAACGCAGAGCGGCAAGCGGTTCAAGCTGCGTGGCCGTGGCGTGCCTCATCTGAATGAGCACGGCAAGGGCGACCTTGTTGTGGAGATTCGGGTGCAGACGCCGCAGAAACTCAACAAGCAGCAACGGGATCTTCTTAAGCAGCTTGGAGAGACCATGGAAGTACAGAACACGCCGCATACGCGGACGTTCCTGGACAAGATGAAGGACATCTTCAGCTAGAGGTCTTCAGCACACCAGCGCGGCGCTTTGGCGTCGCGCTTTTTTGTTTACAGGATCGAACTGGTGATTGCCAATGCAGCAATGCAGGCTGTCTCCGCACGCAGAATGCGCGGCCCGAGTGTAGCGTGTGTCCATTGCTGCGTTGAGAAGAGCGCCATTTCCTCCGGCGTCCATCCACCTTCAGGGCCGACGGCCAGTGCGATGTCGCCTGCATGACCTTTCAGCGCGGCGGCCAGTGTGTTCTCCTGCTCTGTCTCCGCAAGCAGGATGCGTGTGCCCGCTGTGCAGGTCTTGAGAGTAGAGGCGAGCGTAGCTGGATCGTCCACGACTGGGATCTCTGTGCGGCGTGACTGCTTCGAGGATTCAAGCACGATGCGTCTCCAGCGTTCGACACGCTTGGTAGATGCCTGTGCGAGATGCTTCTCGGTTCTCCGGGCGAGTACAGGTGTGATGCGTGCCACGCCCAGTTCGGTCGCCTTCTCGATCGCCCATTCCAGATGATCGAACTTGTAGACGGCGAGGTAGAGATGAACGGGAAGAGCGGCATCCGACTCCATCTCCTCATGCAGGGTGAAGATGACCGCGTCCTCGCCGACGTTAACGACTTCGGCGCGATGAAGAAATCCTCCTGCGACGACGTCAAAAATCTGTCCCGGCTCTGCTCGGAGGACACGTGCAAGGTGTGATGCCTGATCGCCGGTGAGCGAAGCGGAGGTCCGTTCTTCGTTCCATGTGTCTGCGATCCATCGTCGGCGTGTCATCGTTTTGCGTCCTCGTTATGGTGGTCTTGCTTCGGTGTTGCCCGTGGACGAGTGTATCGCGTCTCATGTGCCGAGAGAGAAATCGCCTGTGTTCATGCACCTTTGCGGTGCTGCGCAAAGGTCGGCACAAAACACTGCGGGGAGCGCATGACGCGCTCCCCGCAGTGTTTTGCTATTGTTGCTTTGCCTTTTGCATCCGCGGTCTTTGCCACCGGGTTGCGTCTTACCGCTGTCTATTCTCCCTGAATGAGAAGACATCGCGCCGCATCTCGTTCATAGCGACTATCGAATGTATAGAAGTCTGAAAAATCAGTGTCAAGTAAAAAATGTCATAGATGAAAATTCTGCTGAGAAAAATTTAAGCAGATCGATCAACATTCGATGACGTTGAGCGCCAAACCGGCGAGCGAAGTTTCCTTATAACGCGATTGCATATCGAGTCCCGTCTGGTACATCGTGCGAATCACCTGGTCGAGAGAGACCTTGTGCTCATCGGTTTCGTGCATCGCCATGCGTGCTGCGTTGACCGCTTTCACTGCGCCCATCGCGTTGCGTTCGATGCATGGAATCTGTACGAGGCCACCGATGGGATCACACGTCATGCCAAGATTGTGTTCCATACCGATCTCCGCAGCGTGCTCCACCTGCGCGTTGGTACCGCCGAGCGCAGCGACAAGGCCACCCGCAGCCATCGAGCATGCAACGCCGACCTCGCCTTGGCAACCGACCTCTGCACCGGAGATCGAAGCGTTCTCCTTGTAGAGGATGCCGATGGCTGCAGCGGTGAGGAAGTAGCGGACGATACCGTCGTCATTCGCTCCTTCGATGAAGTTTAGATAATAGAGGCCAATGGCAGGGATCACTCCTGCCGCTCCGTTGGTGGGCGCGGTGACGACGCGGCTGCCTGCGGCGTTCTCTTCGTTGACGGCCATGGCATAGATCGTCAGCCAGTCGAGGGGAGCGAGCGGATCGCGTGAGCCTTCCTCCTTCAGGCGCTCGGAGAGGCGCTGTGCTCTTCGACGCACGTTCAGACCACCGGGAAGGATGCCTCCCGTACGCATGCCGCGCTCGGCACAGTCGCGCATGGCGGACCAGAGCGCAAGGATGCCATCGCGGACCTTGTCTGCATCCTGTTCGCCCGTGGGATGCTCGACGCGCGGCCGAAGGATGGAGGCGTCGTGTGCCAGCGCCACTTCATTCTGGAACATGAGCTCGGCAATCGTCAGGTTACTTTTGGTTGAGAGTTTCAAGAGCTCTTCCGCACTTCGGAAAGGGAAGGGCATGGGGCGTGAGGATTTGGGAACAGCGTCCTCTTCCGGCGAAAGCTCCTCCGCCGGAATCACGAAACCGCCACCGATGGAAAAGTAGACGTGAGACGCGACGATCTCTCCCGTGGCATCGAAGGCGGTGAAGCGCATGCCATTGGGGTGCGTCTTGATCTCCGGGGCGGGGAACATCTGGTCGCGATGGAAGAGAAGATCGCGCTCGCGAAGGAACTCGATGGGATGATCGCCGTGGAAGAGCAACTGGTTCTTGGCCGAGGCGCGATCCAGAAGGGAGGCCATGCTCTCCGGAGTGATGGTGTCTGGCTGCTGATTGCTTAGACCTGCGAGGACGGCATGGTCTGTCCCGTGGCCGATGCCCGTCAGGGCCAGTGAGCCATAGAGATCGATTAGGACGCGGTGGATGTCGGGGAGGCGCGGCCCTGCCTCGTGAAGAAACGCAAGGGCCGCGCGCATAGGGCCGACAGTGTGAGAGCTGGAAGGGCCGATACCGATCTTGAAGAGCTCGAAGAGACTCGTGTTCACAGCATGGCCTTCTTTACATCCGGCAACTAGTGCTTACGGACGACGCGTGCAGGTTTTGCTTCCGGCATGCTGACTCGAATATAGGCTCCGCAGGCGATGAGACGTACCCCAGGTTTACTGTCGCTGACGAGAGTACCAAGGGCCTTGACGACCTCCGGACCGCGAAACTTCGCAAGCTCCTCGGCCGCTGCCAGCCGAAGACCGGTATCTTTATCAGTCGTCGCGGCGATCAACTCGTTACGGACAAAGTCTGTGTGGTCCTGCGCGAGTTGCTCAATTGCCACGACACGGGGAGAAAGTCCGCCCTGCCCCTTCATGTAGTGAAAGGCTCCCAGGCCGATGCCGACAGGCGGAAGCAGAATCGTCGAGGCCTGAAGAGCGCCGAGCTTTGCCAGCGCCAGGGGATTGTGGAGCGTTCGGTTGGCGTTGTGCATGCCAGTATTGAAGAATCCTCCGTCGGCCTTGCGCTCGCCGCGGGCAATGGCGACCAGAACATCTTCTCCGCTGTGGTCGTTCATCTTCCAGAGGGTCGAAGCTGCTGCCAAGGCTACCTGCGGCTCTGCGTCATCCAGAAGAGACCGCAGCGCCGTCGTAAAGTTCGGGTTCTTCGTCTCTCCCGCAGCGACGATGGAAGCGACGCGGATGTCGACTTCCTTGTTGTCGAAGTGGGCGCTGAGAATGGTAAAGGCCTTGGGGGAGTTTCCCATGAGACCGAGAGCAGCAATGGCCTGGAGCTGGGTGTCGACGCTCTTGGCATCGAGCGCCGTATTGATCTGCGACCATGCTTCGTCGACTGAAGGAGCAGATGAGGCGTCCGCTGCGGCTGCCTTCTGATCTGCCGGGGCGTCCTGCGCCTGAATCAGATTGGGAAGGAGCAGAAACAAAGCGCCTGCAGTGGTAAGAGTGACTTTTCTCAGTCGAATGGATGCGAGCATAAGGGCGGGACTCCGTATTCTATGTGCCGGGATGGCGGTGTTGGAGGTACATCAAAATTAATAGATGCGATTGTCCCCTGTTGCCGATGCTATACACTGCGACCTTGTGACACAATCTTCTTTCTGAGCAGGCCCGGAAGATGCTTTTCAAAGCACGTAGTGCAGCAGTGTATGGAATCGATGCCCACATCATCGATGTGGAAGTGGACTTCTCGGGTGTAAAGCGAGAAGAAGAGCAGTTCGCCATGGTAGGTTTGCCCGATGCCGCCGTTCGCGAGAGCCGCGACCGCGTCCGCGCCGCCATCAAGAACTCCGGGTTCGATCTTCCGCCCACGCGGATCACGATCAACCTCGCACCCGCTGATCTGAAGAAGGAAGGCAGCGGCTTCGATCTTCCCATAGCCGCGGGAATCCTGGGAGCCTATGGCGCGCTCCATCTCAAAGACCTCGATGATTTCCTGCTGGTGGGAGAACTCGGGCTCGATGGCGCTATCCGGGGAGTGCCAGGAGTACTGCCCATCGCAGTCGCGGCGCGCAAGGCGGGGATCAAGAATCTTCTGCTGCCTGCGAAGAACGCGCGAGAGGCCGCCGTCGTCGATGGCGTCAATGTTTTTCCAGTGAAGTCGCTGGCAGAGGCACGCGAGCTCTTAAACATGGCGGCCTTCGAAGCGCTCACGGTTCCACCGTTGCGCGTTGAGACCAGTCACCTGCTGAACGAGATGCAGAGCTTTCCCTTCGACTTCAAAGATGTCCGTGGCCAACATGTGGCGAAGCGTGCGTTGGAGGTCGCTGCTGCAGGCGGGCACAACATCCTTATGATCGGGCCGCCGGGCTCAGGCAAGACGATGCTGGCCAAGCGTTTGCCTTCGATCCTGGCTCCTTTACGCTTCGAAGAGGCGCTGGAGACGACCAAGATCCACTCCGTCGCCGGAGTCCTGGATGCAGACCAGGGTCTGGTGGCGCATCGTCCGTTTCGCTCGCCCCATCACACGGTCTCCGATGCTGGTTTGATCGGCGGAGGTGCTATCCCGCGTCCGGGCGAAGTCTCGCTGGCCCACAATGGTCTTTTGTTTCTGGACGAGATTCCGGAATTCCCGCGCAATGTGCTCGAAGTACTTCGCCAGCCATTGGAAGATGGCGTGGTCACGATCTCTCGCGCGGCGATGAGTCTTAGCTTTCCCGCGCGCTTCATGCTGGCAGCTGCCATGAATCCTTGCCCCTGCGGGTACTTCAACGACAAGAGCCGCGAGTGCATGTGTACGCCTCCAATGATCCAGCGCTACGTCTCCAAAGTGAGCGGGCCTCTGCTCGATCGAATCGATATTCATATCGAAGTTCCGGCGGTGCAGTACAAGGAACTGAGATCGGGGGAAGCGGCGGAAGGCTCGACCCAGATTCGCGACCGCGTCCTCGCAGCGCGTGAGCGGCAGCATAAGCGCTTCGCTATGATCGAAGAAGCGACTTCTGGTAGGCGACAGAAACCCATCTTCGCCAACGCTCAGATGAGTACGCAGCAGATCCGTATCTTTTGCGAACTCTCCTCCGATGCGGAACGTATTCTGGAGCGCGCCATGCAGCAGCAGGGGCTCAGCGCACGGGCTCACGACCGCATCCTCAAGGTGTCTCGTACCATCGCCGACCTGGAAGGTACCCCGGAGATCGCGGTCAAACATATTGCCGAGGCGATCCAGTACCGGACCCTCGACCGCAGTTATTGGGCGTAGTGAGGTGATAACTCTATGGTTTTCCGTCAAACTTTTGTACAAGTCTCCGAAAATAAGTATTGACCCTGATCTCGATACAAATTATGTTGCATGAGTGTCCGGGGTTTTAGAGCGCTTTTACGCGATCTGATTCTTTCGGGAAACTCGTTGCGGGATGATTGGCCGTATCCCGAAACCTCTTGAATAAAAAGGGCTTAGACCCTAGCCTTCAGCATTGGGCAACTTAAATCCCCCACGCAGTGAGCGTAGTCGAAGCGAGGGCCATGGGCTCTGCAACGTTGCGGTACAGCGTCATACGGCGATTGCACCTTCTAGCGAAGTTGCAACGTCCAATCTAAGGACACGGCGGGGGAGACTCCGTCCAGCGTCCAGCAAGCGGGCTCCGACAAGCCGCATAGATAGGAGAAGCAATGCGTTCTGATCTCATCTTTGGTGCCATGACCCATGTCACCAACCGCTACCAGCTCTGTCAGCTCGCCTCTAAGGCGACCCGCAAGTTGCATAAGCCGAATACCCGCCTCCAGGACACGACCAACGAGGTTCTGGATCGCTTCCGTGAAACGGTTCCAACGGATCAGAAGGCACTCCCGGCGACCGCTTTGCCTGTTGCCAGCCATCTTGTGCAGGAACGCCGCGCGGCCTAACGGCCCGCGGCTCTGCCGCTTTTTTTGTTTGAAACTGTGTCACCCCGCACCACCCCCTCCGTTTCATCCCCCTCCGTACAATCCCCTCCAACATTCCCTCCAAAGCATTTCAGGTAAACGATGACGATCTCTGAGTTAAAAGAAAAGAGTATTGCCGAACTCGGCAAGCTCGCACGCGCACTAGACATCCAGGGCACCAGCGCACTCCGTAAGCAGGACCTGATCTTCAAGATCCTTCAGGCCCAGAGCGAAAAGGAAGGTCACATCTTCGCTGAAGGTGTGCTTGAAATCCTCCCCGACGGCTACGGTTTCCTGCGCTCGCCGGATTACAACTATCTCCCTGGCCCGGACGACATTTACGTCTCCCCCTCGCAGATCCGCAAATTCGATCTCAAGACCGGCGATACCATCTCCGGTAACGTCCGTCCTCCGCATGAAGGTGAAAAGTACTTCGCACTCGTCAAGATCGAGGCGATCAACTTTGAGTCCCCCGAAGAGACGCGCAACAAGATTCTCTTCGACAACCTCACGCCTCTCTATGCGGAAGAACGCGTCAAGATGGAAACCGTTCGCGAGAACATCTCGGGTCGCGTGATGGACCTGCTTACTCCCGTAGGTAAGGGACAGCGTGGTCTGATCGTCGCTCCTCCCCGCACCGGTAAGACGATGCTTCTGCAGTCCATCGCAAACAGCATCTCGACCAACCATCCGGAGATCGTTCTGATTGTTCTGCTCATCGATGAGCGTCCGGAAGAAGTGACGGACATGCAGCGTTCGGTCAAGGGCGAGGTCATCTCCTCCACCTTCGATGAACCCGCAGCACGCCACGTTCAGGTCGCCGAGATGGTGATCGAAAAGGCCAAGCGCCTCGTCGAGCACAAGCGCGATGTCGTCATCCTGCTGGACTCCATTACGCGTCTCGCGCGTGCGTACAACACCATCGTCCCGGCGTCGGGCAAGGTGCTCTCAGGCGGTGTGGATTCGAACGCGCTGCAGCGCCCGAAGCGCTTCTTCGGCGCGGCCCGAAACATCGAAGAGGGCGGTTCACTCACGATCATGGCAACGGCCCTCGTCGATACCGGATCTCGTATGGACGAAGTCATCTTCGAAGAGTTCAAGGGTACGGGCAACATGGAAGTCATCCTGGACCGCAAGCTTGTCGACAAGCGCGTCTTCCCGGCGATCGACATCCAGCGCTCCGGTACACGAAAGGAAGAGCTTCTCATTCCGAAGGAAGACCTCCAGCGAATCTGGATCCTTCGTAAGGTGCTCAACCCTCTCTCCGCAGTCGAAGCCATGGAGCTCCTTACGGATCGCCTCGGCAAGACCCGCAACAATACGGAGTTCCTGCACAACATGAACTCGCTCTAAGCGATACCGAAAAACACAAGAGGCGCAGCTAAAGGCTGCGCCTCTTGTGTTTCTAACGCGCGGGGGCTCAGCGAAAAGATCGCCGTGTCCACCAGGGGCGGGCCCGCCGAATGTGCCTCATTCCTATGCTTCGACATTAAAATAAAAAGTTCTTCGGGCGTCATCGGATGTGCCAGCAGATAGCCTTGGATCTCCTCGCATCCCATCTGGTACACAAGGTTTCGTTGTTCGACGGTTTCCACGCCTTCCGCCACGACTGTGAGTCCCAGCGAATGAGCGATATTCACGATGGCCTGCACCATGGCGGCTCCGCGGATCTCCTCGTCTGCTCCCTGAACGAAGATTTTGTCGATCTTCAAGACGTCCGCATCCAGTTCGCGCAGGCGTCCCAGTGACGAATAACCAGTTCCAAAGTCATCAATCGAAATCCGCACACCATGCCGTCTCAACATTTGCAGATGTTGCTTTACCTTCTCGAAGTCCAGCACCAGCGCGCTTTCCGTGACCTCCAGCTCCAGCATCTGAGCAGGCAGCCCGCTCTCCCGGAGGGCTTCGAAGATGGTCTCCACAAAATCCTCGCGCCAGATATGCACAACGGAGAAGTTGACGGCTAGGCGGCCCAACAGAAAGCCCTGGTCCAGCCATCGCTTTGTCTGGAGGCACGCCTCGCGGATCACCCACTTGCACAGCGGCACAATCAGCCCTGTCTTCTCTGCGAGGGGGATGAACTCCGAGGGAGAGATAGGACCTTCGATCGCATCGTCCCACCGCGCCAGCACCTCTACTGCAGCAATCTGCTGGTTTCGATCGAAGATCGGCTGATAGGCGAGACTTAGGCCGATGGAATCCAACAGCGCTTTCTCAAGCCTGACCGCCAGCCTTCGTTCCCGTTCCGAAACCCTTGCTTTGCTACCTGAAGGAACGCCTGGGCCAATCAGCTCCCGCACATGAGTCTCTTTCCTTTGCAGCAAACCAACCTCCGCACAACATGCCGTGAAGTACGCCTTTTTCCCTCATCGGCAGTTTCCGCTTCAGGTAGAGTGGAGCAAAAAGTGTCTCATTTTCGTACGAAGGGAAAAGTGCTTCATCGCATGAATCACTTGACGCGCGCTTCCCCCGGAGTTTCTCATGGGGCGTAGGGCATGCGGAGCTGTCTTCGTCCCGCGAGAGGAACCTTGAATGGCCACGCAAAGCATCACCTCAGCTCCCACTACGAATCGTCACCTCATCCGTTGGGTGGAAAAGATGGCGGACCTTACCCAGCCCGACCATATCCACTGGTGCGATGGATCTCAGGCTGAGTATGACTTCCTCTGCAACACCCTTGAAGAGGGCGGAACCTTTACCCGCCTGAATCAGAAGCTTTGGCCCGGCTGCTTTCTCGCTCGCTCCGATGCGCGAGATGTTGCCCGCGTGGAAGACCGGACGTTCATCTGTTCGCTCTCCAAGGACGCCGCCGGTCCCACAAATAATTGGGAAGATCCCTTCAAGATGCGCCGCAAGCTGAAGCAGCTCTTTAAGGGCTGTATGCGCGGGCGGACGATGTATGTACTGCCCTTCAGCATGGGACCCATTGGTGGTCCGATGTCCCGCATCGGTGTGCAGTTGACCGACTCCGAGTACGCCGTCGTGAATATGCGCATTATGTGCCGAATTGGAACGCCGGTCTACCGCGAGATCGAAAAAGATAACCAGCGCGTCGTTCCATGCCTTCACTCGGTCGGCATGCCGCTTGCTCCTGGTCAGAAAGACGTTACCTGGCCCTGCAATGACGAGAAGTACATCGTTCATTTTCCAGAAACACGCGAGATCTGGAGCTACGGCTCCGGCTATGGAGGCAACGCCCTCCTGGGCAAGAAGTGTTTTGCGCTTCGGATCGCCAGCAACATCGCGCGCGACGAAGGCTGGATGGCGGAACACATGCTCCTCGTCGGCCTGGAATCGCCGGGGGGCGAGAAGACCTACGTCGCCGCCGCATTCCCATCCGCCTGCGGCAAAACCAACTTTGCCATGATGGTTCCCCCCGAGGGCTTCGATGGCTGGAAGATCCGCACCGTGGGTGACGATATTGCCTGGATTCGTCCCGACGAGAACGGTCACCTCCGCGCCATTAACCCAGAGACGGGCTTCTTCGGCGTCGCGCCGGGCACCTCGCCTAAGACAAACCCCAACGCGATGGCTACCCTTCGCCAGAACACCATCTTCACCAACGTGGCGGAAACGCCCGAAGGCGGCGTCTGGTGGGAGGGCATGACCGACACGCCACCCGCTGAGTGTCTTGACTGGCGTGGAGAGCCCTGGACTCCTGCGATTGCGAAGGAGACCGGTCGCACCGCCGCGCATCCCAACGGGCGCTTTACCGCTCCAGCCTCGCAATGCCCCGTCATCGATGCCGATTGGGAGAAGCCCGAAGGCGTTCCGGTCTCGGCCTTTATCTTCGGTGGCCGCCGCAGCACCACCATGCCGCTGATCTACCAGGCTTTCAACTGGAGCGCGGGCGTGTATGCTGGCGCCACGATGGGTTCAGAGATGACCGCCGCTGCCGGTGGCACGCTGGGCACCGTACGGCGCGATCCCATGGCCATGTTGCCCTTCTGCGGATACCACATGGGCGACTACTTCCGTCATTGGATCAAGATGCAGCGCACGCTTGAGCGCACGCCCCGCATCTTCCATGTGAACTGGTTCCGTAAGGACCAGAACGGCAAGTTCCTCTGGCCGGGCTTCAGCGAGAACATGCGCATTCTTCGCTGGATCGTCGATCGCGTCCATGGCCGTGCCCAGGGGCGTGAGACGCCTATCGGCTGGACACCCTACTACGAGGATGTTGTGTGGGACGGTCTGGATTTTCCAAAAGCCAAATTCGACGAGCTACAGCAGGTGGATCGCACGCTCTGGCGCAAGGAAGTCATGAGCCACGAAGAGCTCTTCATCAATCTCCACGACCGTCTTCCACCCGAGATGATCTACGAGCGCGAACTTCTTATCTGCCGTCTCTAGCTACTGACCTAGAGCGCCCTGTAGCCAGAAGACACGCTCCATCGGCAGCCACTTCCGTCCGTCCTCTGAGAAGGGAAGGGTGGATTGGAAGCGACCCATCATCGTCTCCCACTTCTGCACCACAGGGTTTGCGAGATCCATGGACGCCTTGCGTTCAAAGGTGAAGTCGTCTGTGACCTCCATGATCATAAAGAGACGGTCGCCAAGCGAATAGATCTCCATGTCCAGAACGCCCGCCGCCCCGAGACTCTCCATCACCTCGGGCCACACTTTCGTGTGCCAGTCGATGTACTCCGTAATCAGGGCTGGCTCATCTTTGAGGTCACAGGCAAGGCAATAACGCTTCATAAAAAGTCTCCGGTGTGTTCTTCGCAGAATAATCTGTTTTCACGATTTTCGATCTGCCTTACATCCTAAGAAAGCTTTGGCCTATCGCCATACAACACTTCAGATCTGCTGGAAATCACCATACGAAGGCCATGTCTCTCGCGCCGAAACTTCACTAGCCTGAAGACATGCCCACTTTCTGTCCGCCTACTGTCCACAAGCGCTTCGACGCGCTCCGCGAAATGATCGGACAGACGCCGATGCTTGCGATCGACTATCGCTTTCGCGGTCGCGTAGGAACGATCTGTGCCAAAGCCGAGCAGATCAACCTGAGTGGTTCCATTAAAGACCGCATGGCCCTCCATATCCTCGAGAATGCTTACGCCACCGGTGTCATTGCCCCTGGCGACACCATCGTGGAAGCGACCAGCGGGAACACTGGCATCTCGCTCTCCGCCATTGGAGCGGCCCTCGGACATCCGGTCGTGATCTATATGCCAGATTGGATGAGCCGTGAGCGGGTTGACATCATCCGCAGCTACGGCGCGGAGGTTGTCTCCGTGAGCAAGGCCGCGGGCGGCTTCCTCGGCAGTATCTCTCTCTGCGAGAAACGCATGTCGGAGTGCGCTGGGATCTTTCTGCCGAGACAGTTTGAAAATCAAGCCAACGTGCAGGCGCACGCACGGCATACTGGCCCAGAACTTCTCGCGCAGATGGGTGCGGCAAATCTTCATCCGCACGCTTTTGTCGCCGGAGTCGGCACGGGTGGAACCATCATGGGGGTCTCTGCCTGCTTCCGCCTGCATGACAAGACGATCAAGCTTCACCCTGTAGAGCCTGCCGAATCGCCGACCCTGACGACTGGCTACAAGGTCGGCTCGCACCGTATCCAGGGCATCTCAGACGAGTTCATTCCACAGATCGTGGAACTCAATCGGCTGGATGAGGTGATCGCAGTCCACGATGGCGACGCCATTCTGATGGCGCAGAAACTTGCGCGCAAACTCGGTCTCGCGCTGGGTATCTCGTCGGGATGTAACTTCCTTGCCGCCGTGATGGCTGGCCTGCAGCACGAGCATCCCGTCGTCGCCACGGTCTTCTGTGACGACAACAAGAAGTATCTGTCAACGGGATTGATGAAGGACGAGCCCGTGCGCGAAGACTACCTGACGCCGGAGATCGAGCTGCTCGACCTTCGTGTCATCCCTCGTTCACCCATCGCCAACTAGATCTGCTTGCGCAGAGGATAGATGCCTAACTTCCCGGAGCACAGATAGCTTGCCACGCACGCAATCGCAGCGAAGCAGCCTGGGACAGGCCCAAAGAGTTCAAAGGCCATGATGGTGGACGCAATGGGCGTCTTGGCTGCTCCCGCAAACACCGCCACGAAGCCCATCCCCGCCAGCAGGGAAGCGGGTAAAGGAAGAACGGCGGAGAGCGCGTTGCCCATCGTCGCTCCGATGAAGAAGAGCGGCGTGACCTCTCCGCCTTTAAATCCAAGTCCAAGCGTGACGACGGTGAAGATCGTCTTCCATGCAAAGTCCGCGCGCGGCAGGACATGGTGAAACGCATCCACGATGACGGGCACCCCGAGGCCGATGTACCGCGTCGTTCCCATCGTAAACACCGCCGTTGCAATGATCACACCACCGATGGCGGGCCGCAGCGGACCAAAGCGTACAAGCTTTTTCGACCACGAAGACAGGTGATGCACGCCATAGGAAAAGATCAGGGCCATCAAGCCGAAGAGTGCTCCCGCGAGGACGGAAGCAAGCACTGTCCTGGGCGTAAAGCCTGCGAGCGCATCCACGCGGTAGATGGTGTGATGTACGCGCCACGCGCGTGTGACGATGTCTCCAACGACAGCTGCTATGAGGCAGGGCCCCAGGGCGGGCGTGAGCAGGCGGGCAACGCCGAGGACCTCCATACCAAAGACGAAGCCCGCGAGGGGCGTTCCAAAGACCGAGCCAAAGCCCGCGCTCAGACCCGCCATCAGTAACAGCCGTCTCTGCGAACCATCCAGGCCCAACGGCTGCGTGAGCTGGTCGGCGAGGGATGCTCCCGTTTGCAGCGCCGTTCCTTCGCGACCTGCGGAGCCACCAAAGAGATGCGTGAGAAAGGTGCCAAGCAGGATCAGCGGAGTCATGCGCAGCGAGATTGTTTCCTGCGGATCGTGGATCTCTTCGAGGATGAGCGCATTGCCTCCTTCCACTTTGCTTCCGAAGTGACGATAGAGCAGGCCCACTGAAAAGCCCGCTACAGGAAGCAGAGCGATCAACCAGCGATGCGCTTCTCTCGTTTTCGTAGCGAAATCGAGCGAGACGAGCAGAAACGCAGAAGCCGTTCCTGCAAGTGCTCCGATCACCGCAGAGATGCCGATCCAGCGCAGACCGGTGCCGAGATGAAAGGCATGTTTCCATGTGAAATGCGGTGTGGTGGGGCGGGTAGATAAACCTTCGGGCACACTTCCTCCTACGTTGTCTCGTAGGAGTCATCAGCTCCGCGCATACAGCGCGTGCGGTTAGTGGCGGAACCCCATCGCCCAGGTTGTTCTCTTGAAAGTAGCATCGCAGCGCACCGAAATCAACGCGCTGGCTCTGACCCATCAGGCAGTTTGATAAAGATTTCGTTGTCGTACTGCCGAATCTCGTACAGCACCAGAGGCGGGTCACCCGCGATCTCAGGGCATCCATCGGTGATGTCGAAGCGCCATGCATGATACGGACAGACGACCTTGGTGCCGTCCAGATGCCCGCTCGACAGCGGCGCTTTCTGGTGTGGGCAATCGTTATCAAAGGCGAACATGCCGCCCGCGTGCCGTGCCACGCAGATCTCCAGCGCGCCGCCACGAAATGCCTTCATCTCGTTCTCCGGCGGGAGTTCGTGCGCGTTACACAACTTGACGATCATGACTTCATCCTAACGGCTACTGAAGCTGGAAGGGCATACAAGGGCTCGCGATAAGTGTGTTCAAGACGACTTATTAAGCCGATGCCAGAGGGGCCGCAGCTTGCGGTTCCAGTACATGATCAGGCCTGTGACGGCCAGCAGAACCGGTACAAGACCGACCACGACCCAGAGGATCTTCACCGCAATCCCAAGCCAGCCCTCACCGCCGAACGAACCGAAGTGCACCGTGAAGAAGTACTGGATCACGCGCAGTCCCAGCATCTGCTGCGTGGTATCTGCCTTGCCCAATACTTCCCCTGTATGCGGATCGAGCGAGACACGTACGAGTTGGGAGTAGGGAAGCGATCCGTTGTAGTAGCCCGTTACGCTGAAGGGAACGCCGGGTCTGCCGGGAAGGTATAGGTAATTCGGCGGAGCGTTTTGAGGAAGTGCTCTTCGCGCTGCGGCGATCACCTGGTCCACGGTCATGGCAGGAGCGGAGCTTGGCGCAGGCTTTCGGTCCGGCGCTTCCATCTGGGCCAGGGCCTTGGCCGGGCTGCCTCCTGTGGCTAGCACAGTGATCCGGCTCATGGCTGCAGGGAAGGCAAAGTACAGACCTGTAAACGTAACGGCCAGGAGCGCCGCGCAACTCCAGAAGCCCACGACCGAGTGAAGATCCCAATTCAGGCGCTTCCAGTTGATTCTCTTGCGACCGTGCAGCCGAAGCACCATGGCTCCCGCCCAACGCTGCACACCGGGCCACCAAACCACGAGCCCAGAGAGGCACAGCACAAGCAAACCGACGGACATCCATCCACTGATCTGCAGACCGAGCTTTCCTAAGAGCAGATAGAAGTGAAGATTGCTGATCCAGCCGAGCACGCCGTCATAACGCATGCGATCCAGAAGGACTACGCCTGTGTAGGGGTTGAAGCTCGCCATGCGATAGTTCGAGTTCGGCGCGCCGGTCTTCTGACGCATCAGGACCGTAGTGGCTTCGCCTGTCTTGTCGAAGTCCTTCAGACCGGAAGCGACCCACCCGGGTCTGCTGGCTTCGATGGTTCGTATCGATTGCTCCAGCGTGACCGTCTGCGACACAGGAACGATGCGATAGACCTGCGCTTCGGTGGCGTGTTCGATCTCTCCCTTGAAGACAAGGGCCGATCCGCTCAGACCGATGACGACGCAGTAAAGGGCGACAATCACGCCCATCCACAGGTGTATCTGGAAGATCGCGCGTCGCAGCCAGACTCTCTGAGGCGACCGCAACCAGTTTGCTTTCCTGGTTACAGCCGCCACGTGCTTTCCCGGATTGGCCACAGCAGATTCCATGCGAGGTTCTTTCCTTCAGGTTAGAAATGCAGCTTCATGGAAACCTGCATGGAGCGTGGACCGCCAACTTGATACAACGAGGCCAGACCACCGAGTTGATTGTTGAGCGTGTTGGATGCCTGTCCGAACAGGTCCGCACCGACCGAAAGGGAGTTGCGCACGCTGCCATAGATCGGATGGTTCAGAACGTTATAGGCCTCGGCGCGAAACTGAACGCCTACCCGCTTCGTGAAGGGGAAGTCGCGACGCAGAGTGAGATCAGCCTGCACGGCTCCAAAACCACGCGCAGAGTTGCGTCCCGCGTTTCCATCCACACCAGCTACAGTCGTGGTCGAGAACGCGTTGAAGTTGATCGCACGTCCGCCAGGATATTGGTTGCCATAGAGGTAAAGAGGCGCTATCGCAACGCGGTCCGGATGATAGGCCACGTTCGCACCGGAGCTGGCATCGATGGTCTGCGCCTGCAGGATATCGACCGGCAATGCCGAACGTGCGGAGATGCGTGCATCCATCGACCAGTGCTTCAGCGTGTACGCCACGAAGGAGTTGTTATAGCGCCCCGGGATGTCATAGCTCACGGCAGCCTGGAAGTTATTCCGGATGTCATAGTCAGAGACAGAGCGACGCAGTTGATAGACGGTGAAGTTCGACGTCGCATCATCCATCGCGTGGGACCATGTGTACGCTACAAGGACCTGCAATCCCTTGGAGAGCTTGCGGTCGAAGCGTACCTGAAGCGAGTTGTAGTCCGAGCCTGAGGTGTTCGTGGTGACGTACAGTCCCTTGCCTGCGCTGAACGCTGTGTTTCCCAGAGCTTCGGGATGATAGAAACGCTGCGCCAGTAGACGACGTCCGGCGGAGGCTACGTAGTTGATCGTCAGAGACTGGCTTGTGCCCAGCGCTTGTTCTACTGCGACGTTCCACTGACCGGTATAGGGCAGCTTGAGGTCGGGAGCGTAGGCGTAGATAGGAGCGTTATACGGAGCATTCGCATTGGGTGTGGGAGCAGACTGGACCTGTGCAAGTGTCGCGGGGAAGGGAGCGGTGTAGCTCGCGAATCCGGTTGTTCCGATGCCGTAGTAGCCTTGTGCGCTTAGCGCCTGGCCGGTGTCGTAGAACAATCCACCGCCCGCGCGCAATACCGTTTCTCGACCCGGTGTGCGGTACAGCTGATAGGCCATTCCAATACGAGGTGCAACGTTACCGTAAGTCGTCTTCCACAACGAGGTGCCCTTGGCCGCGGCCTGCGTGGTCGCCAGATTCGAGATCTGGTTCACCGTGTAGGGCGTGTTCCCGTTGGCATCGTTCGGTGCGGGATTCACATCCCACCGTACGCCTGCCGAAACGCTGAGCCGGTCACTCACTTTCCATTCGTCCTGAAGGAAGGCCGAGAAATTCTTCGATACGGCCTTCATGTTCACGTTCTGCGTGTACACGTAGAGGCCGTCGGGTGTGTTGGTCATCACCGCCTCCGGGGTGTAGAAGAAGGCAACCTCCCACAGTGGCGGCAGCTTTTCGCTCGTGACAAGTCGGCGATAGTCGATGCCGAACTTCAGGTTATGACGTGCAACCGTCTTGGTCAGTGAATCCGTGATGTTCAGCTGCCGCTGACGATTCGATTGCGGTTCGAGCAGGTAATAGGGATACAGGCCGTAGAAGAGGAAGAACGTCATCCAGTCACCGTTGCCAAGGCCGGGGGCCGTGCTTACGCTCAGCGGACTTGCGCCGCCGAAGTTATCCAGATAGCGGTTCGACTTGTAGTCGTTGCCTGTGACGCCGATGCGGAATTCATTTGCGAGTGAAGGAGTGATGACGTTGCTTGCACCAAGGACCAGCGTCTTCACGTTACGGGTCGTGGCATTCACCTGTGCGAGGTTGCTGGCCTGCCGAGCTGAACTTTGCGAGGGCACGTCGCTGTATCTTCCAAAGATCTTGAATCGATCGCCAAAGGAATGGTCGATGCGGATGCTGCTGGTATCCAGTCGGCTTGGAGCCGCGTAGCCAGCCGTGTAGTTCGCCAGGCCGTTGCCCAGGTCAGGATTATTACTTACAGGGAACGCGGAGAGAAATGGCCGCAGGGCCGCCGGTGCAGAAGCTCTCAGTGCATTGCTGGGCACCTGGTAGAGCGCTGCCGCCACGGGGCTCGTCAGTCGGAGGCCTTCATAGGAAAAGAAGAAGAAGGTCTTGTCGCGGCCGTTGTACACATGAGGAATGTGCAGATAGCCGCCGAGCGTTCCGCCGAAATCGTTTTGGCGCTCTGGAAGCTTTACCGTGTCGAAGATGTTCTTCGCATCGAGCGCATCGTTCCTCAGGAAGTCGAAGGCCGTGCCATGCCAGTCGTTCGTACCTGAGCGTGTGCTGAAGCTGAACTGTCCGCCGGGTGTCCGGCCATACTCTGCCGAATAGGAAGAAGTGCTCGCACGAAACTGCTCCAATGCGTCGATAGACACAATGCTCTGCGTCGTACCGAGAGCACTGCCCTGTGGCGTCGATCCAGAGAAGCCCGCGCCAGGATATCCGTCCGTCGAAACCGTCGCGCCGGTGTTCGCGCTGATGCCGTCGATCGTGTAGTAGTTTGATTCAGTGCGCTGTCCGTTCACGCTGATCTCGCCGCTCGATCCAGAGCCAGCGGAAGGAACAACAAGTGTTCCCGGAGCAAGGGTGATCAGGGACTGGAAACTTCGTCCGTTCAGCGGCATGTTCTCCACAAACCGGCGGTCGATGACGGTACTCACGCTCGCGTCGGTGGTGTCGATGGTCTGGCCGCTGCCGTCGACGCTGACCTGTTCGCTCGCGGAACCAATGCCCAGCTGTACGTTCTGAGCAATCTTTCCGGCTACGTCCACGGTTACATCGCGAATGACCTCGGAACTGAATCCCGGTGCGGAGATGCGTAGGGTATAAACGCCTGGCTCCAGAGAGGGGATTGCATACAAACCCGTTTCGTTGCTATGGGTCCTGTAGGTTTTCTGTGTCTTCTGATTAACCAGCTCCACCTCGGCGTTGGCCACATTGGCCTTCGCTGAATCGGAGACGATTCCCGAAACCTGTGCGGTCTGGCCCCATGCCTTCAGGGAACCTCCAAACAACACCATTGCAACCGCAGTTCGGCCTAAAACAATATAAAAATGCTTCAGCATGACTTGCCTTTCAAAATAGCAACCGTCTGCCGCAAGCATCTACAATGGACACTCGGCGGCCTAAGGGCTGTCGATCTGTGGGCCCCCTCGATGCTCCGCCAAAAGACTTCGCGGGGGTCCTTTCTGTTAATCCACTTTGTATGAATATACGACATGTTTAGTCTTAGTTAGGGTCGGACATGAATCGTTATGCATGCGGTGCCCACAATTGACACGTCTTATCGGCGAAGATTAGTTTGGCCGCAACGTAATCGGTAACGAAACAGGGAACTTATGCGTCCCACCACAGCTTCGTAGGGAGAACATGCGACCTTCAGAGACGGCGAAAGCCATCCTCACCGACATACACTTCTGGATTCCGGTCGGGGTGCTCGCGCTCGGCCTGGCGCTCCTCGTTGCACTGCACTAAATCAGCTTTACCAGAAGGAAACGAACATGGCGACGGCTCCACTTGCAACACCTCCGCGCAAACTTCATACCGGATCTCTGCACGGCCTGGGTGTTCTCTGTGGCCTGACGGCAGGCGCCTGGCTGGGCGCCGCCGAAGCTCCGACGAAGCTGGTCAACGCGGGTTTTTCCCCTTTTGCGATTTCACTGTGCATGGTGGCAGGCGTCTTCACTGCGCGCTGGACCTTTCCCACTCTTTTAAAAGGAACAACGTATGTCTTCGCGGACCTGATGCAAAAGAAGCACCTCGTGGTCTGGGCGATTCTTGCCGGTGCGCTCTGGGCCGTAGCGAACACACTCACCGTCTTCGCGATTCGCGACGTGGGTCTTGCCGTTGCGTTCCCAATGTGGAACACGAATGCGCTCGTCGGTTTATTTTGGGGACGCATTCTCTTCCGCGAACTCGACGGAGCAGATCGGAAGACGATCGGCAAGGTCATCCTTGGCTCGATATGCATTGTGGTCGCGGCGATCATGCTCGGCTTCAGCACTATTCACGGCGGTGTTACGGCGACGGGACACAATGCGGTTGGTGGCGTACTCGCAGCCATTGGCGCCAGTTTGATGTGGGGAACGATGTATGTTCCTTATCGCAAGGCGTACCTGAGCGGTATGAATCCTCTCTCTTTCGTTACGGCCTTCACCGTAGGCGAATTGTTGACGATGTTCATCCTGACGTGGACGCTCGACGGTGGCCGTAAATCCTCCGTTTTTCAACTCGCACGCAGTGGGCAGTATCTCTTCTGGCTCTTCCTGGGTGGATTCGTCTGGGTGATCGGGGATCTGTTTCAGCAGTTTGCTGCAAAATATTTGGGGATTGGCCGCGGCATTCCTCTCTCCAACACGAACCAGCTCTGGGGGCTCGCCTGGGGCGCTCTCGTCTTTGGCGAACTCGCGACGGCGGATATTAAGCACAAGCTACTGGTTCTCGGCGGATCGACGATCATGATCCTCGGTGCGCTTGCGATCAGTACCGCGAAAGCATCCGCGGGAGAACATGTATCGAAAAACGAGGCCTTGGAGCGGGAGTGTATTCGCTACGGCCTCAGTTATCAGCAAGTGTTAGCAGCACAGAGTGGAGAGGAGTTCGACCGCACGGAGAAGCGTCGCTGGTGGGATGTCGCCATCGTTCTTGCCGCCACCGGCGTCTTCATCTGGTTAGGGATGCGGGCCGTCGTTCCGCCGCTCGCGATGAATATGCGCTGGATGGCTGGGCTGCTTATCATCCTTCTTGTGAGTCTTGTGGGCTGTGGTTGGCGTCTCTTCAAGCAGACACGCTTTTCCTAGTAACTTTCGTCGTTACGTTAACGAAGATTTCCCATACACTTGCTCAATTGCGCTTTTCAGGAAATTAGCACGGGGGTTGCGAAACAAGATTGGCCATTCGTCTCAAGGATATTGCTCGCGACCTGAACGTCTCCACCGTCACCGTCTCCAAGGTGTTACGCGGTAACTCGGATATCAGCGAAAAAACCCGCGCCCGTGTCCTTAAGCGCATGCAGGAGCTGAACTATCAGCCGAACATGCTCGCCCGCGGGCTGGCCAGCGGGCGGACCTACACGGTAGGCCTCGTCGTTCCGGACCTCGTCCATCCTTTTTTTGCGGAGTTCGCCAAATCCCTTTCCGCCGTGCTGCGCGAAAGCCACCGCGCCCTGATTCTGGCTTCCTCCGAAGAAAACGCCGAAATCGAACAGCAGGAGATTCGTACCCTCCTCAGCCGCAGCATCGATGTGCTTCTCATCGCCTCATGCCAGCCAAAGCTCAAAAACTTCTACGAGTTGGGCGACGAACGAACGCCGTATCTTCTGATCGACCGCAATTTCCCCTACCTGGCGGCACATTTTGTCGGTTCTGATGACTACAAGGCCGGTCAGCTGGCTACGCAGCATCTGGTGGATCTGGGACGGAAGCGGATCGCGCATATCGGTGGCCGGGGCATGAGTCCCTCGCTCGACCGTCTGCGCGGCTACCGCGACGCTCTGACCCAGAGCGGTCTGGAAGTGGCAGATAAGTACATTATTCAACGCGAAAAGTTTGAGGAAACAGGCGATATCGCCGGATATCAGGCGATGAAGGAGCTTCTCAAGCTCAAGCCTCGCCCCGATGCCGTCTTTTGCTACAACGACATGACGGCCATCGGTGCGATGGATGCCACGATGGAAGCCGGCCTTCGCATTCCGCAAGACATCGCTTTTGTCGGTTGCGGCAACCTCCGCTATGCCAAGTACCTCAAGATGCCGCTTAGCTCCATCGACCACTCCACCGAGAAGCTGGGAGCGAAGGCTGGGGAACTGGCTTTGGAGCTCACGAAAACGCCGGATTTGACTCCCTCCAGCATTCTGATCGAGCCGAAGCTGGTCCTGCGCGAATCCACGGTCGGCGCAAAGGCCTGAGCTAGAAGCTTTTGCTTGCCATGTTTTGTTCAATTGCCTTATAGTAACCGCTAACGAAATGGTTGATCGCTCGCACCTTAAGCGCGATAGCCACAGGGAGCGACTATGAGCACAGCGACAGCCATTACCGAACAGAATCCACTCGGCGACATCGACCAGTGGGATGAATTCCTTGCCGGCCGATACCAGGAGGGCAAGTCCGAGACCGAGTTTCGCCAGTACGACGCGGAAGCGAATCCCGGCGTAGCCGAGTTTTATCGTCTGAATCATCAGTACCAGACGCATGAGTACGTGCTCGGCAAAGAGAAGGAATACTTCGGCCTGACGCGCGGCAAGAAGACCATCTGGGAGGCTGCTGAGTTCCTCAACACGCTCGTTGATGACAGCGATCCGGACACCGATCTCACCCAGATAGAGCATCTTCTTCAGACCTCGGAAGCCATGCGCCGCGACAAGCAGCCCCGTTGGATGATCCTTACCGGCTTCGTGCATGACCTCGGCAAATGCCTCTGTCTCTATGGCGAACCCCAGTGGGGCGTCGTGGGCGACACCTTTCCCACCGGCTGCGCCTACTCCAAAGACATCGTCTTCCCGGAGTACTTCGCCGCCAATCCCGACTCGAAGAACCCTCTGTACCAGACGAAATACGGCATCTACGAGCCCAACTGCGGCCTGGACAAGGTGCATATGTCCTTCGGGCACGACGGCTACATCTACGAAGTCATGAAGAACTACCTCCCGATAGAGTCGCTCTACATGCTGCGTTACCACTCCTTCTATTCGTGGCACCGTCACGGAGCGTATGACCATCTCTGCAATGAGCAGGATCGGGAGATGCTCCAGTGGGTGAACAAGTTCAATCCGTACGATCTCTACTCCAAGGGCCATACCAAGCCGAACATGGCGGAGTTGAAGCCTTATTACGATGAACTCTTCGCTGAGTTCTTCCCTGAGAAGATCGACTGGTAACTGAGCAAAGTTAGCGGTTCCTAAAAGCCCCAGGCAAAATGCCTGGGGCTTTTTACTGTCATCAACGTTTATTGTGCGAATAGCGACGCTTGGAAGAGGTTGATTACGTAAAAAAGTGTAGACCGTAAGTTATTGAAATAATTGAATATATTTAAAATTCAGTAACTTACGTTATCGATTTCGATTGACTTGAGCTGTTGTGCCCTTTAACTTCGCACTATGCCACGAAGTAATTCTCGACGAAAGTACCTTCCTGCCGGTATTGTGATTGATCGTCGGGCGAGCACTTCGTTCAAAGACAATGAAAACAAAGAAGGAAGCGTAATGAATCAATTTCTCACGAGGTCTATGTCGCGCTGGCAACTGCTGGTGATGACCATCTGTCTGCTCTTCGGGACGACCATGATGCAGGCGCAGTTCGAATCCGCCTCCGTTCTAGGTTACGTTCGCGATAACGCAGGCGCTGCTGTCCCCAATGCCCAGGTCACACTCACCAACGTTGCCACCAACATCGCACAGACGGCCAAGACCGACGGCGAAGGCAAGTACGAGTTCAACTCCGTCCAGATCGGCAACTATGTCGTTACGACCTCTGCCACTGGCTTTGAGGGTGCAAAGACCGAGACGTTCAACGTACAGACCAATGCCCGTCAGCGTGTCGACGTCGCTGTTAAACCAGGATCGGTTGCCACTGTGGTCGAAGTCACTTCTGCGGCGCAGCTTCTGGAAACAGAGACCAGCTCTCGCGGCCAGGTCATCGGCACACGTGAGGTGGAGAACCTTCCTCTCAACGGCCGTTCTTACGCTGACCTTGTCCTGCTTGTTCCTGGAGCGCGCAAGTCCACCCTAGAGAACCAGACTGCATCCAGCCGCGAAGGTTCGTTCAATATCAACGGACAGCGGTCTGCATTCAACAACTTCCTGCTCGATGGTCTAGACAACAACAACTACGGCACGTCGAATCAGGGTTTTGAAAACGAAAACATCTCCCCGTCTCCAGATGCGGTCAATGAATTCCGCGTCGAAACGAACAACTACTCCGCAGAGTACGGTCGTGCCTCGGGCGCTGTGATCAACGTGTCGACCCGCCGTGGTACCAATGCCTTTCACGGCCGTGCCTGGGACTACCTTCGCAACACGAACCTGAATGCGATTGGCCCGTTTCCTCCAAACCTTGGTGTGAAGCCTGTCCTCATCCGTAACCAGTTCGGTGGCACTTTTGGCGGTCCGATTTTCAAAGACCGTACATTTTTCTTCGCAGATTACGAAGGTCTGCGCCAGATCTTCCGTAACCCCACGACGGCTGTTACACTGCCGAACGCAGAACAGCGCGCTGGTAGCTTTGTGCTGCATCGCGTAGACGGTACAACGGCACCAATTCCCTTGTATAACCCCATCACGGGCACCATTTTTGCAAATGGCACTGTGACGGCACAGTCCACTGCTTTTGCTCGTGCCGTTCTTGCTGCCCTGCCAGCGAACACCTCGCCTCTGGCTTACAACACTTTCAGTAATAACTTCGTTGCATCACCTCGTGGAACGATCAATGACGACAAAGGCGATGTCCGCATCGACCATACCTTCAATCAGAAGTGGAGTGCTTTCGCGCGCTACAGCGAGCATCAGGCGGTCATCTTCGATCCGCCTACGGTGACTGGTCGCGCCGGTGGTAATGCGAACTCGAACGTCAACATTCAGAACCGCCAGATTGCAGGTGGTTTGACCTGGGTGATTTCTTCCAACAAACTGCTCGATGTCCGATTTGCTTACACACGCAACATCGGTGCGAAATCCCCCTTTGGTCAAGGCGATTCATCGTTGCTTACAGAAAACGGGATTACGGATGGTCTCCCGACGGACCCGTCAATTGTGCGTGATTTGAATGGACAGTCCATTCAGGGATTCACACAGCTTGGTGCTCAGACGTCGAGCCCCCAGTTCCAGAACCCCACGATCTACAATCCGAAGGCGAATTTTACCTATGTCAAGGGTAAGCATTCGATGAAGATCGGCTATGAATACCAGGCCGTGAACACACAGGTGAACGACTTCAACCCGAGTTATGGGCAGGATAACTACGCCAGCCTCTACTCGACAGGTCCGTCCAGTGTAGTTGCGGGCAAGACGGTCCCATTCTTTAGTGCATGCACCTCACCTACAGCTACAGGTTGCATCCCGACCGATACCGCTACAGGGAATACGGCCAGCACCCAAATTGCGCAGGCACAGGCTGCTGCCGATTTTCTCTTTGGCAATCGCTCATCTTACTCGCTCACCAATTTCACCGTTGTGAACCTTCGCCAGCGCTTCAATTTCATGTATTTCCAGGACGACATGAAGCTGATGCCGAATCTCACGATCAACGCGGGCCTCCGCTATGAGCTGGCCACACCTCAGTGGGAGCGCGACAACAAACTTGCCAACTTTGATCCAAATACCAAGAGCCTCATCCAGGCAAAATCCGGCAGCATCTATGACCGCGCCCTGGTTCACATGCCACTTACAAATTTCGGCCCACGCATCGGCTTCTCTTACAGCCCGTTACAGAAAACGGTTTTCCGCGGTGGCTACGGTATTGCTTATACGCAATTCAACCGCGCCGGTGGCGAGAACAATCTGACCTACAACGGCCCAAATGTCGTCAATGCTACGGTCAACAACTTCAATTCTGCCTACCCCACAACAACGAGCCTCTGCACGAACGATACGCAGGATCAGACCGCTTGCTTCCGGCAGACGCAGCAGGGATACTCCAATATCCTTGTCAATTCTGCCAACTTCAATCCACTCAAGGTAACTTCACGGTACATCGCGCCTAACTTCAAGACCGGCTACGTCCAGAGCTACCACTTAGGCTTTCAGACGCAGCTTCCCGGTGGGATCGTGGCGGACATCGCATACGTTGGTAACAAGGGTACACATCTTCAGGTACTCGCTGACTACAACCAGGCCACCCCTTGCCTCGCGGCTACGCTTGGAGCCTGCACTACGATCAGCTCCTACCAGGCACGCCGTCCAGTTCCAACGTTCGGCGATATTGAAATTGCCTACGGTGCGGGTTCTTCGAACTACAACTCGCTGCAGGCCAAACTGGAGAAGCGCGCTGGCGCACTCTATGTGCTCAACTCCTTCACCTACAGCCGTACCTATGACATTTCTTCAGGCCATCTGGAGACTGCCAACGGCGATAACTCTCGCGTGAACTATGCCAACCCGAGCAACGACTACGGTCCGTCAGGATATGACCAACCGCTTTCCGATACGACCTCCATTGTCTACGACCTGCCTTATGGACATGGCCGTCGCTTTGGCGCCAGCTCGAATGCACTCTCAAATGCGGTTCTGGGTGGATGGCAGCTCACGACCATCAATACGATGACCAGTGGTTTGCCGGTAAACATCAACTACAGCACGTCTTCGTCGAACGGAACCACGGGTATGCTCTTTGGAACTGACCTGGTTACTTATCGGCCTCAGCACATCGCGGGAACTCCGGTCTATGGCCCTGCATCCGGTCGTGCTAAAACCGCAACCGCTCTCACCGGCTTCTTGCCGCTCTCCAGCTATGCCTTGCCGTCGTTCGCTTCATTTGGTAACACATCGCCATACGGCAACGTATCGCGTAACAGCGTACGCTCCTACGCGTTCTTTCAGACGGACATCGGCCTCCACAAGGCATTCCCCCTGTGGAACGATCACTCCAACCTGGACTTCCGCGCAGAAGCATTCAACATCTTGAATAAGGTGAACTATGGCGCACCGGATGGCAACATCTCGGACGGCAGTGGCTTTGGAGCCATCACCACCGCCTATCCTGCGCGTCAGCTTCAACTGGCCGCGAAGTTCATCTTCTAACGATTGCCTTACTGTTCTATCTCTTGCGAGGAGCGGCTTTGGCCGCTCCTCGTTTGGTTCGCATCGCAGTCACCACAAATTTTCAGGAGCCGCATGACCCGTCTTTCCTTTGCCGCAACGTTTGCCACTCTTGCCGCCGCATCGCTCGCTCTTGCGCAGACCGCAACGCAGCAGGACAAGCTCGTCCATCTGAACCAGATCCAGGTCATCGGCTCGCACAATAGCTACAACCTCGGCTTCGCACCCAGCGAAGCAAAGTTTATGAAGATGCGTAATCCCAAGGGCTATGCTTCGCTGGAATACAGCCACAAGGCCCTCACGCATCAGCTCGACGGCGGCGTCCGCCAGCTTGAGATCGATATCTACGCCGATCCGCAGGGTGGTCGCTACGCACATCCGCTCATCGTGGAACTGACCAAGCAGGCTGGTCTGCCCGCTGATCCCGATTTCGATCCGAATCACGAGATGGATAAGCCTGGATTCAAGGTAATTCACGTCCAGGACTTCAATCAGCGCGCGAGCTGCATGACCTTTATCGGCTGCCTGCGCGAGGTCAAGGCATGGTCGAAGGCGAACCCGCAGCACGTTCCTGTCTTTCTGCTCATCGAAAGCAAGAGCGGCGGCGCTCTCAAGGACGTTCCGAACAGCGTCGCAGCCCTGCCGTTTACCTCGGAACTCTTCGACGCGCTCGACAAAGAGATCCGCTCCGTCTTCTCCGACTCGGAGATGGTTCTTCCAGACCAGGTACGCGGAAAGTATCCGACGCTCGAAGCTGCAGTGCTCGCCGGGAAGTGGCCGACGCTCGCCAACTCGCGCGGCAAGGTCATTTTTCTTATGGACCAGAAGAAAGATAGTCCGACTTATGCAGCCGGTCATCCCAATTTGGAACACCGCATCCTCTTCACAAATGCCGTTCCGGGAAACCCGGATGCCGCCTTCATCGAAGAGAACAGTGGCACGAAGGCAGAAATTGACGCTCTCGTGAAGCGTGGCTATATCATCCGTGCTCGCACCGACGAAGGCACCGTTGCGGCGCGCAATAACGACACAACACGTCGCGATGAGGTACTTTCCAGCGGTGCGCAGATGATTTCCACCGACTATCCGCTCTCCGAGCCTTCGGAGTGGAGTGGGTATTCTGTCGGGTTGCCCAATGGCCTTCCGGCACGTTGCAACATCGTCAATGCTCCTGCAGGATGCAGCGATGCTCTCCTGGAACCGAACGCGAAGAGTGCCGGAACGGAATCTCCTGTGCATCATCCGTAGTTTTTTCTCGTCACAAATGAAGGTCGCGGGCTATCATTCCGGAACGAAGTTTCATCCTTCCCAATGGCTACCAGCAGACCTCAAGTTCGCGGGATTCGAAGAGTCGACCTGGCTTATGCCAAAGTTGCATCCAGCGAGCTCGCGCGTGACGTCAACCGGGACTTGTTGTTGGAGATCGTTCGATCGCACCAGCCGGTCTCTCGTGCAGATCTTTCACGCCTCTCACGGCTGCAACCTTCTACGGTTTCCGCCATTGTGGAAGATTTGATTGAAGATGGCTGGGTAGTGGAAGGTGGTACGGCGAGTCGCCCACGCGGCCGCCGTCCCACCATGCTTTCAATCAACGATGAATTTGTCGTCCTCGTCGCTGATATCCGCCCGCGACAGGCGATTCTCTCCGTCGTCGATCTCAACGGACGCTTCCTCGCGCGCGAAGCCTTGCCCATTTCCACTGAGGCTCAGCCAGCGGTGAATGCGATTGTCGCAGCGATGCAGGCGATGCGGGAAGAACATCCGACGAAGAGCTTTGTTGGTGTCGGCATCAGTTTGCCTGGCCGCGTCGATCCGCGCACACAGCGGCTTGTACACGCCCCCAATTTGTCATGGACGCAGTTCGATCTCAAGAGTGCGATCCAGCAGGAGATTGGTCTTCCGACGGAGATGGATAACGCCGCCAACGCGAGCCTCCTCTCCGAGCTTTGGTTTGGCAACATGGATGGAACGCGGGATGCCGTCCTGGTGACGTTTGCGGAAGGCGTGGGCGCGGCAATCCTCGCAGATGGTCAACTCGTCGTCGGGCGCGGCGGTCTGGCTGGAGAGTTCGGGCACATTCCCATGGATGCTGCAGGTCTGCCATGCGGCTGTGGCCAGCGTGGTTGCTGGGAGACGGTCTCTTCCAATCGCGCGGCCCTTCGTTACTATGCCGAAAAGACCTCAAGCGATACGCATCTGACTTACCTGGACCTGATCCACCGCGCGACGGAGAGCGAGGCGGCAGCGATTGAGGCCATCGAAGAGCAGGCCCGAGCGATCGGCAGAGGTCTTCGTCTGGTCACGGCAAGTCTCTCTCCGGAAATCATACTGATCGATGGAGACATCGTTGGTGCGTGGGCGATTGCGAGGCCCGTCATCGAAGAAGAGCTGCACAAAGGTATGCTCGCAGGTACGCCTCCGCGTGTGATCCGCAGCAGCGGTGGAGAGCTGGGACGGCTTCGTGGCGCGGCTGCCGTGCTTCTGCAGCGGCGTTCCGCTCACCATCATCATCTTGTGCAGACGTCTGCAGAGAGCGCTCCCGCACTCGCATCGTTGGCCTAAGTCCACCAGAGACTGGCGACTTCGTCTCGCATCCGCTAAGCTGATGCGGCAGAGCATCTCTTCTTAACTCAGGATTTGTCCCCCAATGAAAAGCGTTCGCGTCGTTCTATTGCTGTGTCTTCTGCCCCTTTCAAACCTTCACGCACAGAAGAACAAGCGTCCGGAGCCGCCTCCCACTCCTCATCCTTGGATGAACGCGTCCCTCGATCCTGACAGTCGTGCGGACATGGTGCAGCAGCAGCTTACCTTCGACGAAAAAATGCAGCTTGTGCACGGTATCGGGTGGGGCGTTCTCCGGGATGGCGATCCTGTGCCGCCCACGTCGAACTTCGGTGCAGGCATGGTGATCGGCATCCCACGTCTCGGCATCCCGGATATCAATCTCATGGACTCCGCTGTAGGCATTCGCATGGCTGCCTACCAGAGCCGCTATGCCACGCTGCTTCCCTCGACGCTTGGTGCCGCATCGAGCTTCGATCCTGAGGGTGCGTTTCTGTATGGATCGGTCATCGGTCGCGAGCTGCGCGACTGGGGCAGCAACATGTCCATCGGCGGTGGAGTCGATCTCACGCGTGAACCGCGCAACGGCCGCAACTTTGAGTACGCGGGCGAAGACCCTGTACTTGCCGGCACGATGACAGGCAACCTCATGCGCGGCGTTATCGCGAATCATGTCATGAGCGACATCAAGCACTTCGCCGTCAATGACGAAGAGACCGGTCGCAACATCAACAACGTCGTGATGGGGCACCGCGCTCTGCGTGAAACAGACTTGCTCGCATTCCAGATTGCGATTGGCATTGCGAGCCCTTCGGCTGTGATGTGTTCGTACAACAAGGTGAACACGCACTGGGCGTGTGAGAACGACTACCTGCTCAACAAGGTGCTCAAGCGCGACTTCGGCTTCAAAGGATTTGTCGTCTCCGATTGGGAAGCGACGCACTCCACGGTGAAGGCCGCGAATGCCGGTCTTGATATGGAGATGCCGGGCGAAGACTTCTTCGGCAAGGACCTGCGTAAGGCCGTCGCGGA
The DNA here is from genome assembly GCF_000179915.2 of Terriglobus saanensis SP1PR4. NCBI lineage: Bacteria > Pseudomonadati > Acidobacteriota > Terriglobia > Terriglobales > Acidobacteriaceae > Terriglobus > Terriglobus saanensis. Next base: position 974,020 of record NC_014963.1, read on the forward strand.
TAAAAAGGTATCAATGGCGCGGGTCGACGATATGGTGCATCGCATTCTCCGTAGCATGTTCGCCGCAGGCGTAGTGGACTATCCCTTCCAACGACGCGTGACGGATCCCTTCCGTGGACTCGACGATGCGCAGCACATCGCGGAAGAGAGCATCGTACTTCTGAAGAATCGCGCACACCTTCTTCCTCTGGCAAAGGCTACGACGCACAGCATTGCGCTGATCGGTTCGCATGCAGATGTAGGCATGCTCTCCGGTGGTGGTTCCGCGCAGGTCGACGCTCCTGGTGGCAATGCCGTTGCGCCATTTGAGGGCGCTGCGCGCTGGGGATATCCGATCTACTTTCCGACATCGCCGCTCAAGTACATCCAGAAGGCGATGCCCTCGGCGAAGGTCTCGTACAACAGTGGGGACGATATTGCTGCGGCTGTCGCGTTGGCAAAGAAGTCGGATGTCGCCTTTGTCTTTGTCAATCAGTTCTCAACCGAATCGCGTGACTTTCTGACGTTATCCCTACCGAACAATCAGGATGCTCTTGTTGCCGCAATTGCTGCTGCAAATCCGAAGACGATCGTCGTGCTTGAAACCGGTGGTCCCGTCTCCATGCCATGGATCGAGCACGTCGCTGCGGTCTTCGCGGCTTGGTATCCCGGCATCGGCGGAGCGCAGGCCCTGGCGAATCTTGTTTCGGGCGAGGTCAATCCTTCCGGCAAACTTCCCATCACATTTGCACGCACGGAGGCCGACCTGCCTACGCCGGTCGTTCCCGGACTCGATCAACCGAACGCTTATGTCGTCGATGGCGAAGCGAAGGTCAAGCCTTTCGATGTCGTCTATCCTGAGCCGATTGCCGTTGGCTACCGCTGGTACGAACTGAAGAAGAAGACGCCGCTCTTCTCCTTTGGATACGGCCTCTCGTACACCAGCTACGCTTACTCCGCGTTGAAAGTGGATGCTTCGGCGAAGCAGGTCAGCTTCCGCGTGAAGAACACAGGAGCACGGGCAGGGACGGAGATCGCGCAAGTGTATGTTCAGCTTCCAGAGTTGGCAGGAGAGCCTTTCAAAAAACTGGTTGCGTTCAAGCGAGTCACTCTGAAGCCCATGGAAGAGCAGACGGTCACGCTGCCGATCGATCCTGCCTTCATCAAAATCTATGTGGAAGAGGGAACGGATGACGGCCACTGGGAGTTGCCCAAGGGTGATTTCACCGTTTTCGCAGGTGGGTCCTCTGCAACCCTTCCGCTTCATACGGTTGTGGCCTTCTGAAAACTCAACCCGAGAGCCATCGACATGTCCCGTACAACAACAGCGGGCACTTCGCGCATCGACTCCAGTACGTCCTCGCGACGTCTAAGGATCTTCTGATGCGCGCAGTGTCTATTTGTCTCGTTTTTCTATCGCTGACCTTCGGTGCACAGGCGCAGACCGTCGATCAGATTCAGACTCCGGCGGCACAACGCGAGTTCCTACAGACTCTCGCCGCGCATGAGAAAGCGGCAGCCGACCACCAGACGCACTTCTCCTATCTCTCTTCGGAACGCAGCGAGCGCACGGGCGGTCATCTTTGGTCCGAGCGTGTGATCGAAAGTAAGTCGGGGCGCGTGCGCATGCTCCTCGCGGAAGATGGCAAACCGCTCGACGAGATGCGTGCCAAGGCCGAGCGCGATCGCCTCCAATACCTGGCGCTTCATCCGCAAGTGGTCGAAAGAGATGACGCTGCGCACCATAAGGACGAACTCAAGGCGCAGAGTCTCCTCGAACTTCTTGTGCGCGGATATCTCTACTCCAACCCACGCGTGGAAGGGAAGTATCTTCTGCTCGACTTTCATCCGGACCCGAATTACAAGCCCCAGAGTATGGAAGAGCGCGTTATGGCCGCGATGACCGGTACCGTTGCTGTGGCCAGTGGCTCCGTCCGAGTGCATCGCCTGACGGCGCATCTTGATCAGGAGATGAGCATCGGCTTCGGCATACTCGCCACAATCCACGCAGGGAGCAGCTTCACGACCGAGCGCAACGAGATGCCCACGACGGAGTGGAAGACCACCGATCTCGATTCAAAGATCGATGGTCGCGCCATCTTTTTCAAAACCATCAGCAGCCATGCGAAGTACGATCGCACGGACTACCATCGTCTGCCGGACGACCTCACGGTGGCACAGGCGGTCGCCATGCTGACAAAGTAGCTACATGTAACTCTTCGTCAATAGGTGCGGGCGTTCGGCATGGACACGCAAAATCAGTTCACCGAACAGGGTATTGGCCCAGGCAAACCATGGCCGCGTGAACTTCGCTGCGTCGTCCTTCCAGAACGCCTCATGCATGAAGTTGGTTCCTGCCGTAGTGTTGCGCAGCCAACGCAGGCACTGTTCGATCTCGGTGTCGTCCTTCGATGTCAGAGCGCGAACAATGATGGACATCGGCCAGATGTAACCGTCACCCACATGCGGTCCACCGATTCCCTCGGCTATCTTACCGCGATAGAAGTACGGGTTCGCCTCGCTCAAGGCAAAGCGGCGTGTTCGCTGATACATCGGATCATCTACCTCGACACACTCCAATAGCGCGAGGCTCAGAAGCCCCGGAGCATTCGCGTCGTCCATGCAGAGAGCGTTGCCGTAGCCGTCGACTTCATAGGCAAAGATCTTTCCGAATTCTGGCCTCTCCACAATGCCGTGTGCTGCAACGGCTGCTGCAACTTCATCCGCTAAGCGTGTTGCATCTTCAGCAAGCGCATCGTCGTGCGCGATTGCCTTCGCCATCTCCGCAAGCTGGCGCAGCGATCGCACTGCAAAAAGATTCGCCGGTACAAAGAGTGGATAGACGCAGGCATCATCCGAGGGGCGAAACATCGAGAAGATCATTCCGTTCGACTTTGCCGGTGCGCCGAAGCCGCTTCCGGTCAGCGTGTCTGTGGGATTCCACTCCTGCCTCTGGAAGTGATACGGCCCAGGGTTGTCCTTGCGCTGCTGTTCGCGGAAGGTCTTTACAATAGTCCGCGCCGCCGTGTGCCAGCGCTCGTCAAAAGGCGCAGTATCTCCCACGGCTTTCCAGTAGGCATGCGCCAAACGGACGGTGTAGCAGAGAGAGTCGATCTCCCACTTGCGCTCGCCGACGCTGGGTTTCATGTCTGTGCGGTCATGGACGCTCCAGCTCAGTGGCTTTGCGTCTTCCGAACGCATAAAAGAGTTTGCGTACGGATCCAGCGTGACTAGCCGAGCCTGTCGTCGAATGACGCCTTCGATCAGCTTCGCGAGTGCGGGGTCTTGCTTCGCGTACGGAAGATAGGGCGTCACCTGCGCGGAAGAATCCCGCAGCCACATCGCGTCGATGTCGCCCGTGATGACAAACGTATCCGGCTTACCGTCAAACGTTCCAGGAAAGACGGTTGTATCCAAGGTGTTCGGAAAACAGTTTTCAAACATCGTGGCAAGCTGCGGATCGCGAATCTCCGCGCGGGTTTTGGCGATGGTGCGCTCCACGGCGAGGCTCGTAAAACGTCTTTTTACGGGTAGGGGGCGCGCATGCAGGTCCGACGGTGTGTACTGCGCCAGCAGGCGTCCGGTAGAAGATAAGTCCATCACGGCTACCCCGGCCACAGCCGTGCCGCCCCGTAATAAAGTTCGTCGGGTCAATTCTTTCAACATAAGGCCTTCTTCCACAAAATCTTCTCTCCATCGTGTCATATCGGACGCAAAAACATCACGGGGGCTAAGGCAAACGCCCTAGCGTTCGCAAGCGTTCTATGCGCCCCATGCTTTACAGTGCAGAAGACCCACTTTAGTGCAGCTTTGTTGTTGCCGAACCAGGAGTAGATTTTGCCCGTTGAACGCCGAACCCGAGTCCGATTTTTTCTTGCCTTCTGGCTCTTCGTCCTAAGTGGCGTTGCATTCCTGGACCGCACCAATATCTCCATCGCAGGACTTCAGATCAGCCGCGAATATGGCCTCGGAAATCAGCGCCTCGGTTGGATCTTTTCCGCCTTCCTGATCGGTTATGCCGGCTTCCAGCTTCCGGCTGGTTTCCTTGCGGCCAAGTATGGCCCACGTCGCGTTTTGACGCTCGGTGTCCTGTGGTGGGGCGTCGCGACTGCGCTCACGGCAATTCTTCCCTCGGGCATTCCGCATGCGGTGGCTTTGCTTATTGCAGTGCGCTTCGCTCTGGGCGCGGGTGAAGCCGTTATTTATCCTGCCGCAAATCAATTCGTCGCTCGATGGGTACCGCAACAGGAGCGCGGTTTCGTCAACGGCCTGATCTTTGCCGGAGTAGGCGCAGGCAGCGGACTCACACCGCCTTTGCTCACGTGGATCATCGTTTCGCATGGCTGGCGCGCGGCCTTCTGGTTCTCGGCGGTCATCGGCATTATCGCGGGTGCGGTATGGTGGATCTTCGCGCGTGATACTCCTGAAGATCACCCCGGTGTTTCCCGTTCGGAACTCAAGGAGATCCACGCTGGCCTGACACTCGATGCTTCGGACCTTCCGGGAGCAGCCCCCACCCAGACACGGATCTCGTGGCGTGCCATCTTTGCGCGCAGGGATCTCGCGGCCCTGATGGCCGGGTACTTCGCCTTCGGATATATCGCCTGGGTCTTCTTCAGTTGGTTCTTTCTCTACATGGCGCAGGTCCGAGGCTTCGATCTTAAGGCCAGCGCGCACTACGCCATGCTCCCGTTTCTCTGCATGACCATCTTCAGTCTCGTCGGTGGCTGGCTCTCGGATCGCCTGACGCGCCTGTATGGTCTGCGTGTCGGTCGGTGCTATCTGGCCTCTGTTTCGCTGTTCTTTACGGCGATCTTCCTTGTCCTCGGGTCGCAGGTGCACAGCCCCCAGTTGGCTGGAATTATCCTCGCTGGCGGTGCCGGTGCGCTTTATCTCTCACAGAGCACCTTCTGGTCGGTTTCCGTGGATATCGCGGGCCGCAGTTCGGGAGTCTTCTCTTCACTCGTCAACATGGGCGGACAGATCGGCGGAGCCATCACTGCCTCGCTCACGCCTTGGATCGCACAGCGTTTTGGCTGGACGACCTCCTTCGCCGTGGCTGCCGCGCTGGCACTGGTCGGATCTCTTTGCTGGCTTGTAGTGCACCCGGAGCGTGCGCTGGAAGTCTAAATCAGGAAGATCGACTTGCGTTATAGGGCTCAAGTGTGGTGCCGTAGGTACTATGTCCTATCTGGTCAGACCATGTTGTCTCGCAATGGCGTTGCTGTGCAGCCTGACGACGACACGCGTCGTGGCCCAGGCTGCTCCGGTCGAAGTGCTGACGGCACCCGCTGAAAACGCGCCTCCTGCGGAAGCGGCAGCCACTTCGCCGGGGGTGCAGCCTACCTCCGTCATCCGTGGATTTTCATTTGCAAGCGAGACCGACGCCTCTTCGGTTCAACATGCGTCCGACGTCTCCCTTCCGCCCGGCCATCCTGAGATCATTCTTTTTTTCGACACGGTTTCGCCTATCCGCGGGCCAGTCGAGTTTCGGTACCGTCTGAACGACTACGACGGCGACTGGACCGTCACACTCAACCGGAGCGCGCACTACCGGAAACTTACGCCGGGCGACTACACCTTTGAGGTACAGGCACGCCTCCCTGGGCAGGCCTGGGGAAAACAGGTGGCGGTGCTTCCCGTGGTTCAGCAGCCGTTTTTCTACCAGACGTGGTACTGCTATCTGCTCTTGCTTTTGGGTCTCATCGCGCTTGCAGCGCAGCTTCTGCGCCAGCGCGACCAGTTGCTTAAAGGGCAGATGGGCATGGTCCTGGAAGAGCGCAACCGCATCGCCAGCGACTGCCACGACACGCTCATGGCTGGCTTCGCTGCCATCTCCTGGCAGCTCGAAGCTACGGCGAAGCTCTTCCGTGACGCGGGTACTGTGGACACCCCGGCAGCACAGTCCTGCGAACTTGCACGCAGCATGGTCTCGCACTGTCAGGCAGAAGCGCGTCGTATCATCTGGGACCTTCGCGACTCAGAGGAACTCACCAACGTTCTCTCGCAGGCTCTCTCTCGCGCCGTTACCGCGCATCGCCTGCGCGACAGCATCGAGACCACCTTCGAGATCGAAGGCGAGGAGATCCCCATCGCTCCCGGCGCCGTGCATCACCTCGTCTGCATTGGTCAGGAGGCGGTCACCAACGCTATTCGTCATGCACATTCCTCTACAATCGCCATCCGTCTGAGATATGAAAGCGATGCTCTCAATCTTTCGATTCGGGATAACGGCCGCGGCTTTCAGATCTCCGATCCAGCCACGCGGACCGGCCACTTCGGCATTCCGGTGATGGAAGAACGCGCGCGTAAACTCGGGGGTACGCTGCGCCTGAATACTTCCGTCGATTCAGGCACGGAAGTCTCGGTTACGGTCTCCTTCCAGGCCATTAATCTGCCCGCGACGCAGCAGCATTACGTCGTTCCGTGGATCGGTGTTTAGCCGCACGCGGGAACTCGGGGCGCGACAAGTTCCTCTCACTCCATGTAAAACTACAGTTACATGAGGCAACGCAGCGAATGAAGCAGATCAAAGTCCTTCTTATTGAGGACCATTTCCTCGCACGCATGGCGTTGCAATCGGTTCTCGCAGGCCACGCACAGATCAGAATCGTCGGAGAAGCCTCCGATGGCGAACAGGGAATCGAACTCTACCGTTCTCTTTCCCCCGACGTCGTCGTGCTCGATCTCCGCCTGCCGCGTGTCTCCGGCTTCGATGTCATCACGCTTCTTCGCAAAGAGCCGCGCCCCGCGCGCATCGTCGTTCTCTCCAACTACCACGGGTCGGAAGATATCTACCGTGCCGTTCGCTCCGGTGCGATGGCATATCTCACCAAAGACGCCAGCGGCGAAGAGCTTATCAACGCCATTCAGAACGTCGATCGCGATCTCCGCTATCTTCCGCGCGTTGCACTGGATCGTCTCGCGGAACGTATGCCAGCGGTTGAACTTACGCCGCGTGAGAGTGAAGTTCTTATCTGCATCACGCAGGGAAGATCCAACCGCGAGATCGCGGAGCAGCTTCGCATTGCGGAGAAGACGGTTCGCATTCATGTCTCTTCGGTACTCGATAAGATGGGAGCACGCGACCGTACTCAAGCCACGATCTACGCGCTGCAACGTGGCCTTGTTCACTTCGACTAACGGTGTAGATTGTTCCTGAAACGTTGGTTTGTCCGTAGCTAGCGGCAAAATTTTCATTTGGAAGCTGCAGAGAAGGGATCTGCTTTTTCAAGGGCAGAGTTATTTTGTACGTTCTTCCGAATGGAGGAATTTACAAAAAGATATGTTCCCCGCATCGTAAAGAGCCAATTTTCTACCCGCTTGCAATAGGTCGAATAGCCTAGCTACGTCACTGGCAACTGACTGATGACAGGTAAGCTACAAATATTATCAAATCGTAACAATCCAAAAGTTCATCGCCCGCAGTCGGAGATTTTCATCCGATGTCGAGGCAAAGCTCCAGACATTTCCTGTTTCGCTTTCCCGGCTATGCCGAGGTCAAAGGAGTCTTATAACGTGAAAAAAATTCTCGTCTGTTGTGCTGTCCTGTTCTGCGCCATGGTAGGCCGCGCTCAGGTCGCAAATAATACCTCGCTTGTCGGCACAGTCACTGATCCTTCAGGTGGCGTGGTCGCAGGTGCAAAGGTCACCGCGATCAACGAAGGCACCAAGGTCTCTTACCCGGGTACAACGAACTCGGAAGGTTACTACTCCATCCCCTTTCTTCTTCCTGGTACGTACGACGTCACTGTCGAAACGCCAGGTTTTCAGAAGACTGTTACCAAGGGAATCATCGTCACCATCAACGTCGCGGTTCGTTCGGACGCTGCTTTGAAGGTCGGTTCGGAGAATACCGAAGTTACTATCTCTGCTGATAATCCCCCACTCTCGACCGACGACGCGCTTCTCGGTGAGACGGTCAGCCAGCAGCAGGTTCGGGATTTACCGACGGTTGGACGCCAGGCTCTTCAGCTCGCCGCCACGGCATCGAACATCGTCGTCAACGGTACGGCCCTTACCGGTAACCCTCCCGGCAACCGCGCTTCCGGCGCCGGCAGCCGTTCCATCACGAACAGCATCTCTCTCGATGGCATCTCGATCATGAACAACCTGACCTCGACTGCCTTCATCGTGCCCAACACCGACGCTCTCGACGCAGTTCAGACACAGAATGGTAATTACACCGCGCAGTATGGTGACTACCTCGGCGTTCACGTCAATGAAGTGACGAAGTCCGGTACGAACAAATTCCATGGCACGGCTTACGATTACATTCAGAACGACGGTTTCAACGCGCGCAGCTGGCTCCAGGCAAAGGGTTCGCCTAACTCCGAGCTTCGCTATAACCTCTTCGGCGGCGTAGTGAGTGGTCCCATCTGGAAAGATAAAGCCTTCTTCCTCGGTTCTTATGAAGGCCTCCGTCAGCACGGCGCTACCTATACCGTGAACCAGACAGTTCTTACGGCACGGATGCACACGGGCGACTTTGGCGAGCTTTGCACCGTCTTCAGCGCTGCAGGTCTTTGCACCACGGGGAACCAGCTTTTCAATCCTGTTACCCACGCGCCCTATTTGAACAACAAGATTCCCGTGGACCCAATTTCCGCGAAGATCCTGCCGTACCTCACCCTTCCTACCTCTGCGGGCGTGATCAATAACTGGTCCGGAAATCTTCCCACTGCGGTTAACTCGAATTCAAACCTCGAGCGTGTGGATTACAACCCCACCGACAAGATGCGTTTCTTTGCCCGTTATGCGCAGCAGTCGGTGAACAACTTTGCGCAGGCAGTCAATCTGGTCAATACCGCTTACACCACATCGCGTGGACGCAACGGCGCTGTTGGTTATACGCATATCATCACGCCGAAACTCGTCAATGATCTTCATCTTGGCTTCAACGTTGTCTACACGCAGATCGTGAACCAGCAGTATCAGACGAATCAGGCAAATGCAGGATCTGCCCTGGGAATCCCCGGATTTACCGCAGACGTCGATAGCGGCAATCCCGGTCTCGTCGATATGAGCATCACGAACTATCAGGGTGTAGTTCAGAATGGAACCAACTGGTTCCAGGAAGACAGAACACTCACCCTTTACGACCAGATCAACTACACACTCAACAAGCATGCACTGATGGCAGGTGTGAGCTTCCGTAAGTTCACGATCGGACGTAACGCAGCAAACTTGTCTCGCGGCCAGTTCACATTCGATCAGACTCTGATGACGGATCCAGCCGCAGCATTCGTCGCAGGTTTCCCCACAGGTCTCTCTTCTCCCCTCTTCCAGGTCAAGGGTTCAATCGGCCAGTGGCGTGACGGATTCTTTGCTCAGGATAACTGGCAGGTTACGCAGAAGTTCACCTTGCAGTATGGTTTGCGCTACGAACTCCCGCAGGTTGCTTATTCCTTAAACGGCGTAGGGCGTATCCTTGATCCAACGTGGACAAGCCTCTACCCTGCCGCTGGTGGAACTAATCCTGCAAACGCGACGAAATATCCCGGGTTCAAGTTCAGCGGACCCCAGCACTCCAACATCAGCCCGCGCGTTGGTTTCTCGTATCGCGTAACGGACAAGACGGTCATCCGCGGTGGCGGCGGTATCTACTACAACGCCAACCAGATGAACAGCTACACGCTTTCGTCCACCAACTATCCATACTCGGCCAACGTTACGAACTCCAACGCTGCCAGTAACATCAAGTTCACGTTGGATAATCCTGCAATCCCTGCGACCACCGCTTTCGGTCTTGCTACCTCGCCCTACAGCGCCTTTACGGTCGATTACAATCTTCCGACACAGCGTATGTATCAGTGGAACGTAGATCTCGGACAGGAAGTATGGCATAACGGCGGCTTTGAGCTTCAGTACCTCGGTTCGAAGTCCCTTCATCTCGACGAGAGCTACTACCCCAATCAGCCTGGCCCATCGACTGCATTCTCCAACGCAAACCGTCCTAATCCGAATATCGGTAATATCCGCGTAATTCACAACGATGCCATCGCAACCTATAACGGTTTGACCGCAATTCTGCGTCAGCGCATGTTCCACAACCTCACAGCGAACCTGAGCTATACGTGGTCACACGCTCTGGACGAGTCTGACAGCTCGAACGATGGCGGTACGGCTATGTGGCAGGGTCATCTCAAGCTGGATTACGGTAACTCCAGCTACGACATCAAAAACCGCTTCGTTGGTACCGTCACCTATGCCTTCCCGACACTTGAGCATCACAACGCACTCATTCGCCAGACCCTCGGCGGATGGCAGGCAAACGCGATTGTCGATCTTCGGAGTGGATCGCCGCTCAACCTTACCCTCAGCACGGACTACGCGCATGTCAACGGCGTAGGCACGCAGCGTCCTAACTTCGTTCACGTGCCGCTGGCTTCGACTTGCAGCCGTGGAACGGTTACGGGAACAGGCGGATCAACAAGCAACAACTGCTTGGACAAGACTGCTTTTGCAGCACCGGCAAATGGCACTTTTGGCAATCTGCATCGCAACGCGATTTACGGTCCTGGTGCCACAAACACGAATGCTTCGCTCTTCAAGAACTTTCCAATCTGGGAGCAGGTCGCCCTGCAGCTCCGCGTCGAGGCTTTCGATGTCTTCAATCATCCGAATCCCGGCAATCCGAATACAAACATTCAGAGCCCCTCGTTCGGATTCATCACGGGGCCCAACACGAACTTCACCTCGACGGGATCTCGCATCCTGCAAATCGCTGGCAAGATCAACTTCTAGTTGATTTGCATCACTCCTCAACAGCCGCCGAAGCTCAAACTTCGGCGGCTGTTTTCTTTTCTCCTCGTCAAGCGCTACGATTCTCCTAACCAACCGCTGGAGACGCACCCCGTATGTTCGCAACACGTAAAGTTCTCGCTGCCGCCGTTTTCGCCGCAACCGCTTGCACCCTTGGCCTCACGCTCCGTGCCGATACGCCTCTCACCGCCGCCGATTACGAGCGCGATCTCCCACGCATGATTGAGGCTTACCGACACGTTGAGGCGGCCAGCGTATCCGACGCCGAAGAGCAGATCCTCCACGAAAAGCACTACATGTCCCACAAGATGCAGGCCATCTTCCCCACGAAATTTGCAGGGGCCGCGCTCACTGTCCTGCTCAAAAAAGAAGAGAACAAAGATCCGAACGCCCTCTCCGGCATGCTTTCCGCGATCGACGGCGGTGGCCCCGGCTCGGTCTACGTGATGAAGATTGAAGACGGCGCAGATATCGCCGGCATGGGCGGCCTGATGGGTACCTCCATGTTTGCCCGCGGCTTCTCCGGGGCTGTCGTGGACGGCGGCGTGCGCGATCTGCCGCAGCTCAAAAAGATCGGCTTTCCCGTCTACGCCCTCGGCCCCGTGCCTTCTACCTCCGTCGGCCACTATCGTTTCGGCGGCATGAACATTCCGCTCGAAGTCGATGGCACCCATGTCGAGGCTGGGGATATCATCGTGGCCGATCAGGATGGGGTTGTCGTTGTGCCGCGTAAGAACGCCGCAGAAGTCCTCATCAAGGCCCAGCAACTCGACAATTCAGAGCACTCCATGTATCCCTTCATCGAGAAGTTTCACTCCATCGTGGAGGCCGTGAAGCAGTTTGGCCGCATCTAGCCCACGTTTTGTGGCGCTATAGCATTTGACCTATCCGAGCGGCGGTCTTTCGACCCATGACAATGCATGGTCGAATGCCGTCAAATAGCCCCATTCATCACCCACTCATCTGTAGCGCTGTAGCTTGCACGATTTGATCTTGGTCCTGCCGCTCCGTCGCTTCGCAGACACGTCCCCGCAGTCTTCTCCCGGAGCCTATCATGTCCCGTTTAAATCCCGCAGAGTCCAGTCCTCTTTCCCGCCGCAGGTTCTTCCAGTGGACCAGCTCCCTGGCAGCGACCCTCGGCGTTGTACCTCTGCTCCAATCGACTGAGGCCCTGGCCGCTCCTGCAGCCGCCGTCTCCGGTGAGGACTACTACGCAAAGCTCGGCGTCGAGAAGATCATCAACGCAGCCGGAACTTACACCACGCTTACGGCTGCGTGCATGCCCGCTACGGTCGTCGCAGCTGTTCAGAAGGCCGCTCTGCATCCCGTCCGTCTGCACGATCTCCAGGTCAAATCCGGCGAGTACCTTGCGCAGCGCCTGAAGTGTGAAGGCGCTCTTGTGACCTCGGGCGCTTCCGGAGCCATCACCCTGGCCACTGCGGCCTGTATGCAGGCCGCAAACGGCAACCGCCCCGTCGATCTGCCGCAGAAGGCAGAAGGCCTCAAGAAACAGGTCATCGTGCAACGCGCACATCGGTACGGCTACGATCACGCCATCTTCCTGACCGGCGCACGCATTACGGAAGTCGTCACGCTCGACGAATACAAGGCAGCCTGCGCCAAGGGCGACGCCGTGATGACGAACTTCTTCAACGCAGCTGAAGAAGAAGACGGCATCGCCGCGACCGCGCAGATCGGCCGCGAAGAGTGGCTCCGTATTGCACACGAACACAACATCCCCTGCCACATCGACGCCGCCGCAGATATGCCTCCCCTCTCTAACCTCTGGAAGTACACCGGTATGGGCTTCGACCTCGTCTCCTTCTCTGGAGGCAAGGGCATCCGCGGACCGCAAAACGCAGGTCTTCTCCTCGGCAAGAAGAAGTACACCGATCTCGCTCACCAGAACAACAACCCCGGCGAAGGCGTTGGCCGCGGCATGAAAGTCGCCAAGGAGCAGATCGTCGGCATGGTCGCTGCCATTGACTGGGTCCTCTCCCACACGGAAGAGTCGATGCAGGGCGACTACCAGAAGCGCGCCGACCTCATCGCCTCGATGGTCAAGAATGTTCCCTCCGTCAAAACGGAGACCGTTGTTCCCAAGATCGCGAACCACGTTCCACATCTGCTCATCCGCTTCGATCCCGCCGTTACGGGAATCACTACGAGCGAACTCGTCAATCGACTTCGTACCGAGCAGCCCTCCATCGAACTCAATCCCAACACCGGACACAAACCCAACCAGGGCATCCCGTCCGATGCGAATACTCTCGTCGTCGGTGTCTGGATGCTTCAGCCCGGCGAAGACGCCATCGTAGGCCGCCGCATCCGCGCCGCCCTCACCAAAAAAGCTTAATCAACTTCGGAAGGAAAACTACACCATGGAAATGAACTCCCGCAGAGATCTCCTCAAGAATGCCGCCGCCGCAGCCGTTGCCGTCACCGGCGCAGCCGCCCTTGTTCCGTCTGCGATGGCCCAGGCCTCCAAAGCGCTGCCTCTTGAAAAGAAGTCCGTTCCTCCTCGCGTTGTGAACGACAAGCCGACCGGCACACCGCCCAAGGTTCCTCTCTTCTCGTCGATCATCACCTACGGCAACCTGGTCTTCCTCGCAGGCGTTGGAGCCCACTTCACGGGAACCATCGAAGAGCACACGAAGCACGTTCTTGATGAGCTCGAAAGCAATCTGCAGAAGGCCGGTTCCTCTATGGAGAAGGTGCTCAAGGTGAACGTCTACCTGAACGACCTCGCCGACTTCCAGCGGATGAACACGATGTACCAGGGCCGCTGGGGCGCTGTCCCTCCCGTGCGCACCACCGTTGCCGTTGCAAAGGGCGGCGTCCCCGGAGATTCGCTCGTTGAGATCGACTGCATCGCTTTCATCTAGCATTGCTGCAACACGCCGCATGGCCGCAACGAACTCATGATTCAGAAAGGCAACATCATGTCCCTCTTCCGCAATGCGAGCTGGTCCAGGCGCGATCTTCTCAAGCAGACCGGCATGCTTTCCGCAGCCGCTGCGACTGCACCACTCTCTGCCGCTGCCGCAACGATGGCCAAGCCGACCGGTCCCGACCACGTCACCATGACGAGCACGGATGCCGACAATCTCTTCACACGCATCGGCGTGCGTCCCATCGTGAACGCACGTGGTACGTACACCATCATCTCCGGTTCGCAGTCTTTGCCTGAAGTGAAGAAGGCCATGTTCGAGGCCTCTCACTACTACGTGCAAATGGACGAGATGATGGCAGGCGTGGGTGCGGAGATCGCCAAGCTCATGGGCGCTCCCAGCGCCATCGTGACCTGCGGTTGCGAAGCCGCCATCGCGCTTGCCACGGTTGCCTGTATCGCCGGCACTGATCCCGAGCGCTCGCAGTCTCTGCCCTACGTCAAAGGCCGCAATCAGGTCATCATTCCTACCTATTCGCGTAACCAGTACGACTTCGGCGTCCGCATGTCCGGCCCCGAAATCGTTGAGGTCGACACCGAAGACCAGCTCCGGGCGAAGATGTCCGAGCATACCGCGATGATCTACATCATCTCCGGCCCGCGCGCCTTCCAGGAGCCGCTCTCCATCAAGACTGTCTGCGCCATCGCGAAGGAAAAGAACGTTCCCGTCTTCGTCGATGCCGCAGCAGAAGAGCCGCTTGTTCCCAACATCCATCTCGCAGCCGGTGCTACTTTCGTGGCCTACTCGGGTGGCAAGTGTATGCGTGGACCGCAGGCTGCCGGCGTTCTGCTTGGCCCCTCGGATCTCACGAGGGCCGCTTTCTGGAACGCCGCTCCCCATCACAACTGGGGCCGCGCGCTCAAGGTCGGTAAAGAAGAGGCGATGGGCATGCTCGCCGCGGTACAGCAGTGGTACAAGCGCGATCACGATGCAGAGCAGAAGCAGTGGCTTGCCTGGGACAACTACATTATCGACGCGCTCAAGGGCATCCCGTCGCTTACTTCGAAGATCAACATGCCGGACGCGGACCTCTCCAACCGCGCTCCAACCATCGACATCATGTGGGACGCGGAGCAGGTCGGTATCACCGGAACGGAACTCGTCGAGATGCTCGACAAGGGATCGCCGCGCATCCTCGTTGCAGGTGGCTCGGGCCATCGCCCCGACATGATGCAGTCCTCCGTCGGCATCATGCCGTACATGATGCAGCCAGGTGACTACAAGATCGTTGCCGCTGCGCTCTCGAAGTATCTGCGCAACCCCGGCAAGCATGCGAATCCTCCCGTACCGACAGGAACTCTGGCGAACGTTGCTGGCACGTGGAACGTCACGGTCAACTTTACGCGCGGCACCGGCCAGCAGCAGTTTGTTCTTACACAGGATGAAGCATCGATCAGCGGCGAACAGAACGGCGAGCTCTTCAAAGCACAGATGCGCGGAAAGGTCGTTGCCGATCACGTCACGCTCATGAGCTCCATGAACGCGAACTATTCCAACATCCCCTGGACCTTCACAGGCGTCGTCTCCGGCAGCACTATGTCGGGCGATGTAAGGATGGGCGAGTACGGCGCCGCAACTTTCACGGCAAGCAAAGCGTAAATAGACAAGAAGGCCCGGCAGACACACTCTGCCGGGCCTCACTTCTTCGTACGACAGTCAAAGCAAAACGTAGTACACCCTGTTCCGAGAGGCTCACACATGAACGTCAAACCCTTCGGCCGCGCCGTTCTCGCTAGCGCGGTTCTGTGTAGCACAGCACTGATTGCGCAAGCGCCTATGCCCGCAGCGCAGCCCGGTCCCGGCGCAAATCCCGCGGCGCCTACCGCTACTCGCCGCATGGGCATGCCCATGAAGCCCAACACGCTTCCCTATGACCTCATCCTTGCGGGCGGACACGTTGTCGATGCGAAGAACCACATCGACGGCATTAAGGATGTGGGCATTAAGGACGGCAAGGTAGTTACCGTAGGTACGAACCTCAAAGCCGCCGACGCGCTCAAGACCATTGACGTCAAAGGCATGTGGGTCTCGCCTGGCCTCATCGATCTTCACACGCACGTCTACACGGGCACCGGTGAAAAGGGTTCCTACGCGGGTGACAACTCGGTCTATCCCGACGGCTTCACGCTGCGCAACGGCGTGACTACCATCGTCGATGCAGGCTCTTCGGGTTACAAGAACTTCGACGACTTCAAAGACAAGATCATCGACCGCTCCATCACACGCGTCCTCGCCGAACTCAACATCGTCGGCTCCGGCATGCGCGGTGGCAAGTATGAAGACAATCTCGATGACATGGACGGTAAGGCCACCGGCGATTTCGCTCTCAAGTATCCCGGTGTCGTCGTCGGCATCAAGAGCGCGCACTTCAATGGTCCCGAGTGGAAGCCCTATGAGCAGGCGGTTATTGCGGGCAACATCGCGAACATCCCCGTCATGATCGACTACGGTGCACGCCGCATCGAACGTCCTCTCTACGACCTCGTCACCAAGTACCTCCGTCCCGGAGATATCTATACGCATTGCTTCGCTGGCAACCGCGGCGAGCAGGATGCAGAGACGGGCGGTCCCTCCAAGGCGCTCATCGACATGCGCAAGCGTGGCATCTACTGCGATATCGGTCACGGCGGCGGCTCCTTCGCCTTCTCCGTCGCCGCTCCGATCATGCGCGCCGGATATAAGCCTGACTCCATTTCGACCGATCTTCACATCACGTCGATGAACGGTTCGATGAAGGACATCCTCAACGTCGCGGACAAGTTCCTTCTCATGGGAGAGACCATCCCGGAAGTTCTCACGCAGATGACTGCGAACCCCGCGCACGAGATCAAGCAGGACCAGCTCGGCAACCTCTCGCCAGGCGCAATCGCGGATGTGGCGGTCTTCTCCGTGGAGAAGGGCAACTTCGGTTTCTTTGACATGTTTGGCGCAAGGGCCGTCGGTCACGAGAAGCTCATCTGCGAACTTACGATCAAGGATGGAAAGATCGTCTATGACCTCAACGCCATCGAGTTCGACAACTGGGACGCACCGAAGCACACCTCGGACCCAGCCATGACGCGTCATTGGTCCACCTTCTCCGAGCGTCCCTTTGGCGTCCAGCAGTCCGCGCGCTGGCCTGTATGGATTCCGCCATCGCAAAAGAACACGCACGAGGAAGGACCGCCGGATCGCTACAACATGCGCGCTCCCGCAACCACCCCGGAGACCGCAAAGCCCAACCCGGGCGATCCGAACACCCCTGCTCCCCCAAAATAAGCAAAGAGCAGTATTGGAACGGCGCCCAGCTATCGGGCGCCGTTTCGGCTTACTGACTGTACGTGCCCCATTCTTTCGCGCGCTCTTTTGCTCGAAAGGGTGGGTTTGCGCAGAGCGCACAAACCAGATTTCTCAGGAAGCGCAAACCGGGTGCCCCATACATCGCGTTCTTTGCGATGTGTGGGTTATGCGCAAAGCGCATCGTTCGAGCGCAGCTCGACCGCCTCAAACTCAATCCGCAACAAATCGCCACCGAACTGCGTCTCACTTACTAGCAGAGGAGAACGTCATGAAACTCAGATCCCTGATTCTGGGAACAGTCCTCTCGACCACACTCCTCTTCGCCGCGCCCACGCCGACTTCACAGACGGTCACCTGGTCGACCCTCAAGACCCTCGACGCCAAGCCCACATCGCCCGCGCGCTCCCTGAACAACCAGAACATCACCATCCCTGGCTTCATGGTTCCTTTGGAAGACGATGCCGACATGGTCACCGAGTTCCTCCTCGTCCCCTTCGCCGGTGCGTGTATCCACGTCCCGCCGCCTCCACCGAACCAGATGATCTACGTGAAGCTGACACGCGGACAGAAGGCGAAGTATCCGTACACCGAACCCATCGTCGTCACCGGACACCTTCACGTCTCCACAGTACAGAGCCCCTATGGTGATGTCTCGTTCAACATGGACGGAGACTCGGTCAACCCGTATGACCAGTAACGCAATCGATCTGGCGAATGTAATCTTCGCCTACAAAAGTGGCTCTCCCATTCTTCGCATCCCATCACTGCAGATCCCCACAGGCCGTCGTGTCTTTCTTCACGGTCCCTCCGGAAGTGGAAAGACGACACTGCTCTCGTTGATCTCCGGCGTGCTCACCGCCCAGCAGGGAAGTGTAGAAGTGCTCGGACGCGATCTCACAAAGCTGTTACCCGGCGCGCGCGACACACTGCGTGGCAGCGAGATCGGCTACATCTTCCAGGGCTTCAATCTCATTCCCTATCTCACCGTGCGCGAGAACATCGCTCTCCCCTGCGACCTTCATCCGACGCGCCGCAAACGCATCACGGCGTCCACAACAGCGGAAGAGGTCCGCCGCATCGCCACGCGCCTCGACCTCCACGCACAGCTCGATGCTCCCGTCACGCATCTCTCCACCGGTCAGCAGCAGCGTGTCGCCATCGCCCGCGCCATCATCGGTTCACCCGCGCTCGTGATCGCAGACGAACCAACGTCGTCGCTCGACACCGATCGCCGCGACGCTTTCCTCGCTCTTCTTACAGAAGTCACAACGGAAACGCGAGCCACGCTTCTCTTTGTCTCGCACGACCGCTCGCTAGCTAAGCACTTCGACGAAACGCTCTCGCTCGCAACGATCAACGAAGCTGCGCAGACGGAGGCCGCATGATCCTTCTGCGCCTCGCCTTCAAATCGCTTCGCTCCCGCGCTCTCACTACGACCCTCACGGTCTTCTCCATTGCACTCTCTGTCATGCTTCTTGTCGGCGTAGACAGGCTTCGCAACGCCGCGCAGGCAGGCTTCTCCGGCACACTCTCTCGGACCGACCTCGTCGTCGGCGCGCGTGGTGGAGATCTGCCTCTTCTGCTCTCCACGGTCTTCCATATCGGCAACGCCTCGAACAATATCTCCTGGGATACCTATCAACACTTCGCCCATCACCCGGCAGTCGCCTGGACCATCCCGATCTCCATGGGAGATTCGCATCGCGGTTATCGCGTCGTTGCCACGGATGAAAACTTTTACGCACACTACCAGTACCGCGGAGGGCAGCATGTCGCGCTTGCTCAGGGGCGAATTCCGTCCGCGCTCTTCGACGTAGCCCTCGGTGCAGAGATCGCGCAGCGTCTCGGCTATCGTCTCGGCCAGCAGATCGTACTAGCCCACGGTGTGCAGGAACACTCGATCATCAAGCACGACAACACACCCTTCACCATCGTCGGCATCCTCGCGCCCACGGCCACGCCGGTAGACCGCGCCGTCTATATGACCCTTCTCGGCGACGAGGCCATGCACTTCGGTTGGGAGGGCGGCACGCCGCCAGCTATCGGGGAAGCCGTTCCGAAGCTCGATCCCTCCAAACTGAAGGTCGACGAGGTCACCGCCTTCCTACTCGGTGCAAAGTCCCGCGTCAGCACCCTCTACCTGCAACGCGAGATCAGCACCTACAAACCCGAACCACTGACCGCCATCATTCCCTCGCTCACTTTGCAGGAGCTCTGGGGTCTCCTCGACTACGCGGACACGGCGCTCTCTCTCGTCTCCGCAGCCGTCCTTGTCGTCGGTCTGTTGGCGATGCTGATCGCGCTCTACACGGCGCTCAACGAAAGACGGCGCGAGATTGCCATCCTTCGCGCCGTAGGCCTGCATGCACGACAGATCTTCACGCTCTTCCTGTTAGAGTCAACCCTCATCGCCACGGTGGGTACCGCTCTTGGCATTGCGGCCGTCTACGGGCTTCTCTACGCGCTCCACACCACCATCGAGAATCGCTTTGGGCTGCCTGTAGCGCTCGTAGGCCTCTCCAGCCGCGTAGAGATCTACGCGGCTGTCACGATTGCCTCAGCAGCGCTCCTGGGTGCCATTCCTGCCTTCCGCGCCTATCGCAATTCCCTGGTTGACGGCCTCAGCGCCAATTAGCTAAGCGCTCCTGTGCCCCATCCTTTCGCAGCTTTATCGCGAAACCGGGGTCCCTGGCGAACGGCTTTTTGTTCGCTGGGGTGGGAAAGGGTGGAGTCGCGCAGAGCGCACAAACCAGATTTTTTAGGAAATCCGGGGACGGTAGATCCCTTCGCTGTGCTATGAGATGACAAATATTGGGCTGGAGAACGAAAACTATCCAGCGTGAAGCATCCCAACCACCGCACGGACGTCCTCAACCTTAACCGCTCCATCCGCAGCCAAAGTCCCATGCAAATCCAACAACCCCATCCCCACCAGAAGCGGAACATTCGAAACCCTAACCCCACCCCCGGTAGCCACCACCACACGCCCCGCCGCTTGTCGCCGCATCTTCACCAAGACCTCGACACCGTGGACAACATCCGCCGCCCCACCAGAACTCAAGACCCGATTGACTCCACAGTCAATCACGTCTTCCAGCGCATCGAAGATCATTGCAGCATCGTCCATCGCCCGATGAAACGTGACCTCTAAACCCTCTGCCTTCGCTAACGCAACGAGCGAAGAAGTGCGCGCAACATCTACACTCCCGTCTTCAAGCAGCAAGCCAAACACCACGCCACGTAGTCCCAGACCGCGCGCCATGCGAACCGAATCCTCCATCTCCGCAAACTCGGAGCTGGTGTACAGAAAGGATCCGTCACGCGGTCGCACCATGCCGTGAACCGGAAGAGAAGTCGCAGCGACACACTCCCGAATAAGTTTCATCGGAGGTGTCACCCCACCCACATCCAGCCGCGCGCAGAGCTCCACGCGAGTCGCCCCACCCTCTTCCGCCACGCGACAGGCGCGCGCACTCTCAACGCATAGTTCAAAGCTCCAGCGCGCAGGATTCACGGAATCGCCCGTCGCAACATCCATCCGCTCATCCCTACAAAAAATACGGTGGCGATCACCGCCGCCATCATCAACTTCCACCACACCAATCCATCCCTTACGCCATTGACTCGATAAGCTGGATTTGCCGCTACGTCTCCCATGTGAGCCATCTTCACAGCAGTCGGCAGGGTAAAGCCGCGCGCATAGCCGTACTGCACTGCCGGTAGCCCCTCCGCACCGAAGTACAGAATCGGATCGGTTCCGCCAGCAAGGGGGGTGAAACACAGGCTCCGCCGCCGCATCTCCAGACGCACACGCCTGCCTTCCTTGGCCCAGATGCGCACCTCGGCGTCTTTCTGCAGATTGGCTCCAAGCGTCACGGGAAATACGCCGTTCTTCAGCTCACCACGGACCGACTCGCGCAGAGAGGGCTTCGCCATCGCTTCCACATCCACCGCGCCCTGGCCGCCTTCTACGGCAACCCGCTCTACGGGAACCTTCGCTGGCAGATGGAGGGCTGCGCCTACGCTGCCCTCTGCGGCCACCTCATAGAGGGATCGGTCCTCAGGGCGTGTCACCCCAGACCGCAGCGACTCTTCGTCGTAACTCTCTTCGACGGCATAGGGCACTTCTTCGCCGTCCTGCACCAGCCGCAGATCGCGCAGGGCAGGCTCAGCCTTCGGAAAGACCTCCGCATCCAGCACTGCGCACACCACGCCTGCGCGCTCCGGAACATGCACCGTACGCTGCCAGCGGAAGGCAGACACGTTCATCCTCGGCCCGTTCAGCAACATCACAACCATCAACGCAAGTACCCGCATCGTGCAGCGATTGTAACGGGGTCACGCCCTTAGGTTGTAAAGTGGACGCCATGGCCTCGGATCCGCGCACAATTCTGACCATTGACGACGACGCCATCACCCGTCAGGTCCTCGCTGTCGTGCTCGAAGAGGCCGACTGGGAGGTTCATGCGGCAGACTCCGGCGAAGCAGCTCTGGCACTCCTGCATGCGCTTCAACCGCAGGTGGTCCTTAGCGATCTCCAGATGCCTGGCTTATCCGGCGAAGAGCTGGTGCGTGCACTTCGCTCCATGGTTCCCTCAACGACCAGGATCCTCGCCATGTCGGCGACGCAGAAGGCCTCCAGAGCGCTGGAAGCCTTCGACGGTTTTCTCCTGAAGCCCTTCACCGCCGAGGATCTAACCGCCACACTGAATGCCGCCGGAACCCAGCAGATGGAAGCCCCAGCAAACGACCTCAACGAAGCTGTCTGGCAGAAGCTAATGGCCTCCATGCCGCAACCACAGGTCTTCGCCCTCTATGAATTTGCCCTCCAGGATGCTGCAAGCCGCGTGGAGAGCATGCAGGCTGCGCTGACGCGGCAGGATTACGGGACTCTTCATGCCCAGGCTCACGCGCTCAAGGGCTCCGCTGGCATGATTGGCGCTGGAACACTGCGGGCTCTCGCTGCGGCTATAGACGACACGCCCGCCACAGCGGCCATCCCAACATCTGTCGGTGAACATCTAAGAAACATTGTGACCGGGATCTCCCGACTTCGCAGTATCCTGCTGGAACGCTCCATATCTTGATCGCGCGCTTACGGAGTGATTGTATGACTGTTACAAAAGACCTTGGAAAGCTGCCGCCAGCAAAAGTTGTCCCGGCCTCCCGTCCAATCATCCGTCTCGTCGTTGCCGATGATCATCCCGTCGTACGCTTCGGCGTAAAGAACATGCTCATGGCCGATCCCGGCTTCGAAGTCGTTGCGGAAGCCGAAGATGGCGACGTCGCCATTACCCAAGTGCTTGAACACGAGCCGGACATCCTTCTGCTCGACGTCCAGATGCCACGCCTCCCCGGTCTCGAAGCCATGCGCGCCATCATGTCCCGTTCGCCTCGCGTCAAAATCATCCTGCTCACAAGCACCATTTCCACGCAGCAGATCATCGAAGCCCTCCAGATCGGCGCGCGCGGTATCGTCCTCAAGGACTCCGTCGCTGGGGACCTGGGCGAGAGCATCCGCGCCGTCGCCAGCGGTGACTATTGGATCGGCGGAGAGCGCGTCGTCAACCTCGTCATGGCCCTTCACGGCTTGATGCAGAAGGCCGCAGCCCAGCCTGAACGCAAGACTTTCGGCCTCACGCCGCGCGAGCTCGAGGTAGTCGGTTGCATCGTCGAAGGCTGTTCCAACAAAGACGTCGCCCGGCAGTTCAACATCTCCGAAGAGACGGTCAAGCGCCATCTCTCGAACATCTTCGATAAAACCGGTGTGTCCACGCGTCTCGAACTCGCACTCTTTGCCATCAGCCACAAACTCGTCGCCTCCGACTAACCCAAAGCAAGGCATCTCGGGCCCGATGCCTTGCGTCCGGCCCGAGATGCCCGGAAAACAACAAATAAACCCATCCCACCCACGCCATCTTCTTCGCATCCCACAACAGGTATGCGCAGCCTGTCTGCGTCCACGAAGGAGAAGCACGAACCATGAAAATTGCTCGGTACGCATTCCTCACCCTGCTTACAGCAGGTATTTCAATCTCTGCCTCGGCACAGGAACCAAACCCAACGAATGATGCGCGCACCGCTCAGTCGAACGGTATCCAGAATGGCGGCCGTCCCGTCAGCGAGCTCAACGGCGTTCCCCTCTATCGCGTCAATGTCGTCCAGCGCGATCTTGATGCTGTGAACTACCTGCACCGCTCCGGCTCTACGCATATCGGCTTTCAGGGCACCGTACTTCTGCCCGGAGCCAAGGGTGAAGCCAAGGTCGAAAGCCAGCGCGGTACCATTCACGTTGATGCCAAGTTTCAGGGCCTTACGCCCGCCAGCGGCTTCGGCCCTGAGTATCTGACCTATGTTCTCTGGGCCATCACGCCGGACGGAACACCTTCCAATCTGGGCGAAGTTCTCCCCGCCGGTACAAAGAACAATATTGAAGTTACAACCAATCTCCAGTCCTTTGGCCTCATCGTGACCGCAGAGCCCTACTTCGCTGTGAAGGTTCCTTCCGACATTGTCGTGCTGCAGAACGTCATCCTCCAGGACAAGACCTCCGGCGTCCTGGAAAAAGTGAACGCGAAGTACACACTGCTTCCGAAGGGACTCTACAGCGCGCAGACCGCTGGTTCTAAGACGGTACTCGATCCCATCACGCGCAACGAACATTCTCCGCTTGAGCTCTACGAAGCACATAACGCTTACAACATTGCCCGTCTCGCCGGTGCAGACCACTACGCTCCAGACATTATGGCGCAGGTTCGCACCAATCTGAAGAACGCGGACGATATGGACGGATCCAAGAAGCGCGACGAAAAGATGGAGATCACTTACGCGCGTGAAGCTGTCCAGCGCGCTGAAGATGCCCGTCTGTCCAGTATTCGCAAGCGTATCGCTGAAGAGCGCCAGGCCGAAGTAGATGCCCGCCAAACGGCAGAAGCCCAGGCCCAACAGTCCGCCATGGCAGCGCAGCAATCGCAGCTTGACGCCGCAAAGGCCCAGGCCGAAGCGGAACGCTCCGCCGCTGCGAAGGCTCAGGCTGACGCGCAGCGCGCTCAGGCCGAAGCAGCAGCAGCCAACGCGAACGCAAGCGCCGATGCCGCACGTGAAGCTGTCGTCAAGCTGCGTCAGCAGATGCGCGATCAGCTGAACTCCATCCTTGCTACCAAGGAGACCCCGCGTGGTCTCGTTGTCAGCCTCTCCGACGTGCTTTTCGATACCGGAAAGTACACGCTTAAAGGGGATACGAAGATCTCCTTGGCAAAGGTTGCTGTGATCGTCGCCTCGCATCCTGACCTCAAACTTCAGGTTGAGGGCTACACCGACTCCGTGGGTTCCGATGACCTGAACCAGAAGCTCAGCGAAAACCGCGCCAACTCTGTGAAGGCTTTCCTGATCGCCAACAGCGTGAACCCGGGTAACATCACTTCGCTCGGTTACGGCAAGTCGCACCCCGTAGCGGACAACGGCACCTCAGCCGGACGCGCTCAGAACCGCCGCGTGGAACTAGTTATCTCCGGCCCCTCCATCGGCATTGCCACCCAGGCCGAACCCACCAACTAACCATCAATAACGCACCAACGAGGCCGCCCTTACAAAGGGCGGCCTCGTTATGCTTTGTGCCCCATTCTTCGCAGCTTCATCGCGAAGGGGGCGTCGCTCAGAGCGCACAAGCCAGATTCATCAGGAAACCCACAACCGGGTGCCCCATACATCGCGCTCTTTGCGATGTGTGAGCCATGCGCTGAAAGCGCATCCTTCGAGCGAAGCTCGACCAACACCATCCCACCTCAATCAGCTATAACCAGAAGAACAAGGAGCACCCCAATGTCCCTCTCTCTTCGCAGCCAGACCGTCTTCATCACAGGAGCCAGCTCTGGCATCGGTCGCGCCACCGCCTTTGCCCTCGCGGCAGAAGGCGTCCGCCTCCTCCTCTGCGCTCGCAACCCGGAAAAGCTTCCCACCGAAGCCGAACTCACTGGCGCAGGTGCGGAAGCCGCTCACCTCTTCGCCATGGACGTCTCCAGCCGTGCAGTCATCGAAGTTGCCGTCGCTGCTCTCCCCGAAGAGTGGAAGAAAGTCGATATCCTCGTCAACAACGCAGGCAAGGCACGCGGCCTCGCCAAGATCTACGAAGACGATCCCGATCACTGGGACGAGATGATCGACACCAATGTAAAAGGACTCCTCCACGTTTCGCGCGCCTTTATTCCCGGCATGGTGCAGCGTGGCCGCGGCCACGTCGTGAACCTCGGCTCAACCGCCGGCCACTGGACCTACGCCAACGGCGCAGTCTACTGCGCCTCCAAAGCAGCAGAGCGCGCCATCAACGAAGGCATGAAGATCGACCTCACCGGAACGCCCGTCCGCGTCACTACGGTTGATCCAGGCATGGTGGAAACCAACTTCTCCGCAGTGCGCTTCAACGGCGACGAAGAAAAAGCAGCCAAGGTCTACGCAGGCCTGACTCCACTCACGCCCGAAGACGTAGCCGACGCGATCCACTACGCGGTTACGCGCCCGGCCCACGTGAATATCCAGACCATCCTGATGATGCCCACCGACCAGGGCAACGCCACCGTCTTCAACCGCAAAAGCTAGATAATCCACGTGCCCCATCCTTCGCGGCTTCATCGCGAAGGGTGGGGTCGCGCAGAGCGCACAAACCTGATCCCTCAGGAAACCCGGGTGCCCCATGTCCCGTCTTTGGGCCATGGGCCATGCGCAAAGCGCATCCCTCCGAGCAACAAAAAAGCCCCGCCGAAAGGCGGGGCTTTCCGATACCAAAAGTTCTACCGCAAAGCCTCGTCCATCTCACTCAACCAGCTAGGACTCTTCAAAATCTCCCGAGGCTTCGAACCATCCGCAGGCCCCACGAGCCCATCCCGCTCCATCATGTCGATCAGATGCGCCGCGCGTCCATACCCAACGCGCAGCCGTCGTTGCAGCAGCGAAGTGCTCGCCTTGCCGAACTCGAAGACCAGCCGAACCGCATCGTTGAACAACTCATCGTTATCATCGTCGCCCTCAGCCGCACCCTCGCGCTGCATCTTCTCATCCTTCGGTCCTTCGAGGAATCCGGGTACATACTCCGCCTCGCCCTGAGCTTTCCAGAACTCAACGACCGCGGAAATCTCCTTCTCCGTAACGAAGGGTGCATGCACCCGCTGCAGCCGCGAAGTGCCCGGTGGCAGGAACAGCATATCGCCGCGTCCCAGCAGGCTCTCCGCTCCGTTGGAATCGATGATCGTGCGTGAATCCACCTTCGTTGCCAGACGGAAGCTCATGCGTGTTGGTACGTTGGCTTTGATCAAACCGGTGATGACATCCACCGAAGGCCGCTGCGTCGCCAGCACAAGGTGAATGCCCACCGCGCGGGCCATCTGCGCTAGGCGTGTGATGCTCTCTTCCACGTTCGCCTTGTCCAGCATCATCAGATCGGCAAGCTCGTCGATGATGATCATGATGTACGGCAGCGGCTCCTGCTCTTCGCCATCCTCATTGAAGAGCTGCCCACTCTCAAACAGTTTGTTGTACTGATCGAGGTTGCGTACATGGCGGCTCGCCAGTAATTTCAGACGGCGCTCCATCTCCCGCACCGCGTTACGTAGCGCATTGGCGGCGAGTTTGGGCTCCGTGATGATCGGCGTGAAGAGATGCGGAATGCCCTCATACATGCCAAGCTCAACCCGCTTTGGATCGACAAGAATCATGCGTACCTGCTCAGGCGTCGCCTTGAAGAGGACCGACATGATCATCGCGTTGATCGCGACTGACTTACCTGAACCGGTTGAACCTGCAATCAATACATGCGGCATCGCCGAAAGATCCGCGGTCACGATGCGCCCGTTGATGTCCTTGCCCATCGCAATCGCCAGCTTGCTCTTGCTTGTGGCGAAGTGCTCGCTCTCCACGACGTCGCGCAGCCAGATCGTCTCGCGCTCATGGTTTGGCACCTGGATGCCGACGGTGCTCTTGCCCGCCATGCGCTCAATCAGAATAGACTCGGCTGCCATCGCAAGACAGAGATCATCTGCAAGTCCCGTCACACGTGAGTACTTCACACCCGCATCCGGACGGAACTCGAACGTCGTCACCACCGGCCCCGGATTGATCTGGGTTACCTGGCCATCCACGCCAAACTCGGCGCACTTTTCGACCAGCACCTTTGCCTCTTCACGCAGTGCATCTTCGCGAACGTTGGCATGCTCCTCGCTGCGGTACAGCAGGCTCGAAGGCGGCAGCTCGTAGCCGCGCACGCTCTTCGCCACCAGCGTGACTGTCTTCAGAGCTTCGTCCGCGCGCTTGCCAAAGGTGATGCCCGCATCGGCCTTGGGAGCAGCGACAGGGAAGTCGACGATCTTGGCCCTTGGAGCCGGTCGCTCTTCTTCCCAGCGAGGCTCCTCCGCCGGCGCAACCCAATCGGCAAACTCATCCTGCTGCGCCCCGGATACTTCACGCTCCAGCATGGCCTCGGCCATCGCTTCCAGCTCGCTCGGTACCGGCCGGAACTCCGGCTCGGGAACATTGGGTGCATCGACAACCGTACGCGGCATGGCAGACCACATGCTGCCCCGTGGCGCGAGCTCCTCGTCCTCAACGACCACAGCCTTATCCGCGCGCACGCCGCGTCGCCAGAGGCTCATCTTCGCCCATAGCGTGGCGATCAACGAATTGCTCTCGCCCACACTCTGGATCGACTGCTGCAGCGCTGCAGTCTCCCGCAGTTCTGCGGCCCGTCTGCTTTCGAACTCCTCTCCAAATTGTTCAACTGTGCGATCCGAGGCCTGGGCTTTTTCCAGCTTCTTCATCGCGCGCGCTTCTCTCCAGCGCTCGATAAACCCAAGCCGCGCCTCAAACCACTCGCGCCACGTGTTGAAGGTAAACGTCGTCGAAAGATAAAGACTCAGCGCAACCGCCAGAGCCACCACAATGCAGGCTCCGGGGAAGTTCAGCAGAGCGACGAGCGCATCCGCGCCCAGCTTTCCAATGACGCCCTCGATTGGCAGCGCATGCCGCCACAACAGACCTCCCGGCATCAGGCCGAACATCACCGGAGCAAAGACCATCCAGAGCCCAAGCCCCAGGCTCTTCGCCATCGGCGATCCGGCGCCCCGCGACCGTATCCAGCAGATGCCCAGCCGTCCCAGCATCAGCGGAAGCGCCACGACGGCAATGCCGAAGACCTGCAGCAGCAGATCGCTTACCCAGGCGCCCATCAGCCCCGTCCAGTTCTTCGCCGGACGTCCCGTCATGTAGCCGCCGACGGAGTTCAGCGAAGGATCCCCCGGCGTATAGCTCACCAGGGCCAACAGCAACATCGCCGCCGCAACCAGCAGCGTCAGGCCCAGAACTTCATTCAGCCTGCGGCTCTTCGTCGGCGTCATTTCGATCTTCAATGGCTTCATCGGGAACAGACCTCCGCCCGCGCACAAACACTATGCGCAGAACACCATAAGTATCGCCAAACCGGGCCCTGAATCAGCACACAATCGGCACCCCGCATCCACTCCAATACTCCCCAAATGAGCCATTATTTTGTGCATTTGTTCTCACGGAAATCAAAGTTTCTTTCCACAAGCGACAAACCTCGCCATGAAGCAACGCTTCCGTCGCCGAGCCACTCCATCTACAAAGCACCTACATCACCGCTTCGGACATACTCCGAAACGGTCCTTAGTTTGAAATGATTTGTCGTAATGAAATGCAGAATACAGGGCAGCGGGAGGGGGTTTTCGCGATTTCCTCCCTTTGTCACCGGCCAAGGAGAATCGCACTGCAACCGGTGGACCGCTGCTCCTCTGCACCCTTTTCAGTAACCAATGAAACGAAAACGAATGAAACGAACCAATGACCGAAAGGAACTATAGCGACATGTCCAGCGAAAATAACAAGAATTCAGAAGTGGAAAGCACGCTTAAGGAAGTCATCGGCGTCCTCATTGACGGCGAAGAAGGCTTCCAGAAGATCGGTCACGACCTGAAGGACGAAACGCTGAAGCGCTACTTCCTCGCCGAATCCCTCAAGCGCGCCCGTTTCAAAGGCGATCTGGAAGATGTTCTCATCAAGGGTGGCGTACATGACGCATTCAAGGAAAAGGGCACCGTAGCTGGTTCCATTCACCGCACCTGGGGCGAGATCAAGCAGGCCTTCGGCGGCGACGATCATACCCTTCTGGCGACGGCTGAAGGTGGCGAAGATACCGCCAAGAAGACCTACGCAGAAGCCCTCAAGAAGGACCTTCCGCTTCCCGTGCACCAGCTTCTCAGTGAGCAGGCAGCGCACATCCAGACCTCTCACGACTACGTGAAGGCCGCTCGCGACGCACGCAAGTAGTCCGCAACCGATCAAGCAGCACAGAAAAGCCCCGCGTTCACTCGCGGGGCTTTTTCGTTACAATCCCACACACATGTCCAGACTGAAAATCGCCGGGCTTTACCTGCAGGCGCTGCTCTACGTCTTTGCTGGGATCAACCATCTCTGGCATCCCCAGCCTTACCTCGGCGTTATGCCGCCCTACTTCGCCGGTCCAGCATTCTGGGTCGCGTTTACGGGCTACTGCGAGATCGCGGGTGGGCTGGGGCTTTTCCTGCACCGAACACGCAGCCTGAGCGCCTGGTCAATTGCTGCCATGCTGCTCGGCTACTTCACTGTGCACATCCACATGCTCGTCCACCAAGCCGACCTCTACCCCACGATCCCAGTGTGGGGATTATGGGCACGTCTCGCCTTCCAGCCGGTATTGATCGCCTGGGCGCTTCTTTACAGCGGGTCTATTGATGCAGATGGAGCCAAACCAGTAGGCCGGCACCCAGCAGAATCCGATAAATCGCAAAAATCGTAAATCCGCGCTGCCGAACCCATCCCAGAAACCACGCTACAACGACGTAGGCCACGACAAAGGAGACGGCCAGGCCGATGATGAGCACAATCCAGCCCTGCGCGTCGATCACCAGCGGCGTAAGCGTATCTGCTGATTCTGCTGCCTTTGGGTGCAATGCCTTGAGCAGGCTGTAGCCCGTAGCTGCAATCATGGTCGGAATGGACAGAAGGAAACTGAACTCAAGTGCCGTGGGCCGGTCCATGCCTGCAAGCTGCCCCGAGGCGATCGTCGCCATGGAGCGCGAAGTGCCTGGAACCACAGCACTTAGAACCTGTGCCAAACCAATCCACACGGCCTGGAAGATGTTTAGGTCTTCCACGTGCGTCGTGGAAGGCTCGCGGCGAGCCGCCCAGGCATCCACGATCCACATAATGATGCCGCCCACCAGAAGCGCCAGCGCCATGACCGTGAGGTTCTCAAGATTTTCGCCGACCTTCTTGGAGAGAATCTTCGCTGGAATCGCCGTGCAGACAAACGCGATGAAGGTCAGCGTGATCGGATGTGTGAGCCACGTCTTCTCGCCTCGCTCTCCCGTCGGGAAAGTGCGGAAAAACCCAATGATCTTGCTGAGAAATAGCAAAAGGAGGGCGAGAATCGCGCCCAACTGGATCACGATCGTGTACATCTTCCAGTACGGATCGGCCAGGTTGATATGCAGGGCCGCTTCCGCCAGACGGAGGTGGGCCGTGGAGCTAACAGGCAGAAACTCCGTCAAACCTTCGACGATGCCAAGGATTACTGAAACCAGATAAACGTTCAAGCTCTCTCCAATACCAGACCAGAATCAGTCGCGGTCATTTCCATACACAGGAATACCTTGTTCGATCCTGTATATCATCGCAGCCGCGCGCGGCGCGAAGTCCGTGGTGCCAAACTTCTGCTGAATCTGGTTGGCAAGGTCGTGGGCATGTTGGGCCGCGGCATCGGCGCGTTTCTTGTTTTCTTCCGCCGTATACATGCTTACAAGGACGCCCTGACGATAAAGCGCGTTCCAGAGGGCCAGGGCTGTCTTAGGACCATCGGGAAACTGGGCGGCATACTTTTCATAGACCACGCTCTCATCCTGCGGGCACTTCGGAAGCCCCTGCCAGTCGCCGCAAAGCTTCTGGTCCAGAAGATCGAAGGCCGCCAGGGCCGCGTACTTTGTTCCGGGATAGTACTTCTGCACCCTCTTCAAACCCGCGTCGTACATCCGTGGCCGGGCATTGGGGTCGGCCTCTTTCGCGCTCGGAAGGGTGCTGAGGTCGCCTTTTTCAAGCTGCCAACGAATATCTGCGGAACGCCATGCGCTCTCCGCCGCCAGTGGGGAGTCGGGAAAGTACTCCGCAACCCGACGATAGAGAAGATACGCAGCCCCCGCAGCCATCTTGGGAGCGTGCGGCTCCATGGCTGCTGCTTCGTAAGTAGCCGCAGCGCCATAGAGAACACGGTCACCGTTCGGCGTCTTAGCACTGACGACGCCCTTGTCTCGAATCCATCCGCTCTTCGGGGTCACGGCATCATCGCCGAGAAACTCCGGCGTCTCTTCGTCGCGCTGCTCTTCCACGTCCGTGTTGGCGAAGACGCGGACCCAGCCGCTGGAGATCTGGTTCGATACGACCTCGTGTCCGGGCGTGACCAGCGTGATTCTCTGTGACTGATCGTCCGCCGCAACGTAGACGTTTGCCGGATGAATCAGCGTGGCCCGCGAAGCGCGGTCGTAGCCAGCCTGATCCTGCGGACGCTGCTTTTGTGCCGTCGAAACGACGCCAGAAAGAATGAAGAGCAAAAGAGATCCGTAGAGAAACCTTCGCATAGAAATTTAGACGCCTTCTGCGAGTAACTTGTCCCGCAATGCGGGATCAAGATTTCCGCCGCTGATGACCACCGCAATCTGTTTGGATGCGGGAAGCTCTTTCCAGTGGAAGAGCGCCGCCGCAAGAGAGACCGCGCCGCTCGGTTCGGGGACAAGGTCGCTGGCCAGGAGCAGGACGCGCATCGCCGCATAGATCTCGTCTTCCGTCACGGTGACGACGCCGTCCACGTGCTTCAGGATGTGGGCGAAGTTCAGGGCTCCGAGGCTCTGCGTCCGCAGGCCATCGGCGATGGTGCGCGTGGTTTGCTCGGCGCTCCATTCGACCAGCGTCTTGCTGTCGAAGCTCTCCTTCGCATCCCCCGCGAGCGCTGGCTCTACGCCGAAGACCTTCACCTTGTCGGACAAAGCTTTGACTGCGGTCGAGATCCCGCTGATAAGACCGCCTCCGCTCACCGGCGACAAGATCAGATCCACTTCGGGGGCCTGTTCCAGGATCTCCACGCCGATGGTCGCAGCGCCTGCAATCACAAGACGGTCGTCGTACGGGGGAACCATGGTGTAGCCGTGCGCGGCCTCCAACTCCTCCGCTTTGTGCTTGCGGTCTTTACTTGCGGGGCCAACGATGACGACTTCGCCGCCAAGCTTTTTTGTCGCCTCCTGCTTGATGATCGGAGACGTAATCGGCATGACAATGACGGCCTTGGCCTTTCGCTCACGCGCGGCGTAGGCCACGCCCTGAGCGTGATTGCCGCTGGAGTAGGTGATAACCCCTCGTGCGATCGTCTCGTCATCGAGCGAGGCGATCTTGTTATAGGCTCCACGGAGCTTGAAGCTGCCGATGGGCTGTTCGCTCTCTGCCTTCAGCCAGATCTTCGGGGCCCCTTCATCAACCGTGAAACCAGCCGCCGCCATGCGCTTTACATCCAGCTCATAGAGGCCAGAACGTACCACCACGCCCTCAATGCGCTTCTGCGCCTCGCGGATCTCATCGAGGGTGACTAACTCTTCCATCGTCTTTCTCTCCTTACTCAACTCTTCGCCTCACGCAAAACCAGCGCCATGAAGTGCACCAGCTTCCACTCGTCCCACATGCTTGGCGACCTCGCCATATCCAGGTGCGACAAAACGGGACTGATGAGCGCCGCGCGCAACGTTGCTGCGCGCAGTTCACTCGCCATCCATAGTGTCTCAGCTGCGGGGATGATGTTGTCGGCCTCGCCGTGCAGCAGAAAAACGGGTACGGTCAAACCGGGCAGATGCTTCTCCGGGGAGAGCCCATTCATCTCATCCACGTGCCGTAACTCAGCGGCCCGCAGCATCGAACGCGTTGCGATGGAGCTGGTATCCATCAATTGCAAGGCTTCCACCTTTTGAGTGCTGTTGAGCGCCGTCATCGCCGTCGCTTCAGCATCCTTGTCTTCGTAGAGATGTGCCTTCAACAGCGCCCGCAGGGGCACGATATCGCGTTTTGGGACGAACTCCTCAAGATGCTCATACTCCATCACCAGCGGACCGTACTCATGCGCGGGAAGAAGCTCTTGTGTCCCATCGGGCCGCGTGTCTTCGCTGGTGCGATAGTAGGCGGCCACGCGTTCCATGGCGCCTTGGGAACCGACGGCAAGGATCATCTTCATGCTCGGACGAAAGACCGGGTCCGCAGCAGCCACCAGGGCCAGGCCTCCGGAAAAGCTCAATCCCATCACGCTGACCGGCTGGTGCATGTGCTGGGCGAACCATACCGTGGATGCGCCGATGACCTTCACGGAGCCTTCACTCACGCGATAGTCCTTGATGTCGGGAAGTTCCGGCGTGAGCACGGTCAGACCGCATGCGGACATGGCGCGTGCAAAGGCCATCAGGCGCGGCTCGTCCATGCCGAGATAATGCACTCCGTGGAAAACGACTATGCCCGGAGTCTGTGGATGAAGCGAAGGAGTGTAGAGCCGCGAACGCACGGGGCCGCCCGTCGTTTGGAGCGTCAGGTCTGTGACGGTAACTGGCTCTGTCGTGATCCGGGCCAGCGATGTGGACAGTTTTTCCCCACTGACCATCTGCAGCAGGGCCAGCGCCTGCAGGTGCGCACGCACGCTGCTCCATGATGCGGCCAGGACAAACCCAAAGAGAAGAAGCAGCAAACCCGCAACGACAGGTCTCCGTGGAGGGGAGGAGAGTTCGGCACGCGATGCCCGGATCGCCTCCGCAGTCGCGGCCACGCCGATTTCACGAGGGGTTGACCTTCTTCGGATGATGCGGCGCAGCACGTGAGCGGTGATCCCCCTGCGGATCAGAGTACAGCCTGATTAGAAGATACGGTTGGCACCAAAGAACCATTTGGATGACCGCTGTCGCCGATACTGCCGCCGATGAAGAGCGAACCCAGCATCGTGCGCCTGCGGGGAAAAGGATACGAGCGAACCGAATTCCGGTTCGCTCGTAGTTCAGACTTCAGAAATGAACTCGTCAGATTTCCAGAATGACCGGCATCACCATGGGGCGGCGGCCGGTGTTTTTCTGGATATAGCGCTTCAGGTCGGCACGGATCTTTTCTTTGATCAGCATCCAGTCGCGCTTCTCTTCGTCTGAGGAGGTCTCCAGCGTACGCTGAATGATCTTGCGCGCCTCGGCGTGCATGCCCTCTTCGTTGACCGCGAAGCCGCGCGTCACGATCTCGGCCGTGCCCTCCTGGCGGCCGGTCATCTTGTCGATCGAGATGATCGCCAGGACGAGGCCTGCTTCCGAAAGATGCTTGCGATCGCGGATGATGATGTCTTCGATGACGTCCGAAGTGGATCCGGAATCGATCAACACACGACCCGAGGTGACCTTGCCGGTCTTGGTGGCAGAGTTCGCATCCAGTTCCAGAACTTCGCCGTCCTCGATCAGGATGCAGCGCTCCGGAATCGTCGTGGAGGTCGCAACTTCGATATGCCGTGTGAGATGGCGGTAGTCGCCATGTACTGGAACGAAGAATTTCGGCCTAAGGAGGTTAATCATCAGGCGGAGTTCTTCCTGCGAAGCGTGGCCCGAGACATGGATAAGCCCGGACGCGCCATCGTCGTAGATGACCTTCGCGTTACGGCGATAGAGATGGTCGATCATGCTGAAGATCGATTTCTCGTTGCCGGGAATCACACGCGAGGAGAGCAGAACGGTGTCGCCCGCTTCGATCTTGGCGTGCTTGTGGTTGTCCACGGCGGCGCGGGAGAGCGCGGACATCGGCTCGCCCTGGGTGCCGGAGATCATGACGCAGACCTTCTCAGGTGGGAAGTCGCGGATCTGCCCGGAGTGGATCAGCAGACCCTCAGGCGGATTGATGTAGCCCAGGTCCTGCGCAATCTCGGTCGCATTGTCCATCGAGCGGCCAATCAGGGCGACTTTGCGGCCGTGCTGGTGGGCAAGGTCCATCGCCAGCTTAATGCGGTGGATCGAGGACGAGAAGCAGGAGAAGAAGAGGCGGCGCTTGGCGCGGGAGAAGATCTCATCCAGACGCGGGCGCACGGCGAGCTCGCCGGGGGTATAGCCGGGACGATCGCAGTTGGTGGAGTCCTGCAGGAGAAGCAAAACGCCTTCTTTTCCCAATTCGGCAAAAGAATGAAGGTCGAAGGGCTTTCCATCCGGCGAGGAAAGGTCGATTTTGAAGTCGCCTGTGTGGACGATCGTTCCAACCGGCGTACGGACGGCGAGCGCAACGCAGTCGACGAGCGAGTGGGTCACGCGGATCGGCTGAATATTAAACGGGCCAATGTTGAAGCGCTCGCCGGGGACCATCTCGATCAGGTCCGCGCCGTCGAGGAGCTTGTGCTCCTCCAGCTTGCCTTCGACGTAGGTGAGTGTGAACTCGGTGCCATAGACCGGCACGTTCAGCTCGGTCAGGATACGGGGCAGACCGCCGATATGGTCTTCATGCCCGTGCGTGAGCAGGATGCCGCGCACCATGGCGCGGTTTTCAAGAAGGTAGGTAATGTCCGGCACGACGATGTCTACGCCGAGGAGCTCGTCTTCGGGGAACATCAGGCCGGCGTCGATGACGATGATGTCGTCCTTATAGCGAATAGCCATACAGTTCATGCCAAATTCGCCAAGGCCGCCAAGGGGAATTACCTTCAGCTTATCCACGTTCTTATCATTGTTCATTGAACTTCAGGGTAACACTCTGACTATAGGGGTGGGGCGGGAGGCTTATCGCCACATTCCGGCTTTGCCGTGAATTTCGAGGTTATGGTCAACCGCTTCGATACGAATGTGGTGGAAGCCGGGCGGGGAATCCGGCGGCGGACGGTACTCCACCACGAACTGGGAGCGCAGCAACGCAGTCATCCGGCCCAACGCCGCCGCCACGTCGCGGTCCCTTGTGGCGGTGAGCAGCACGCCGCCGCTCTTGTCCACCAGATTGGGCAGGATTTCACTGCCTGGAGGCGAGTGCCCCGTCGCGACAGCCTCTGCTAACTCCATACCCCAGACCCGGATAGCGTAGAAGGGAACGGCCTGCTCCTGCGCCCGACGAAGGATATTTGTGGGTTGTGCGGCGCTGGCGTTGTCGAGCCCATCGGTAAAGACGACGACGGCTTTGCGGCCTTGATACGGGGCCATGGCGTCCGTGGCGAAGTCCATCGCGTCCCAAAGTCGCGTGCCGTTCCCGGACATATTCCGGCTGTGCGTTTCCACTCCGTACTCCTCCTGGAGACTGTCGAGCTTCGTTGCAATGTGGGCAGGAGTGTCGGTCGGTTTTGTCATATCTAAAAGAACTCTGAGGCGGACATTAAAAGTGACGATGAAGACACGGTCGCCGGGGCGGAGGGTCTCTGCGATGAAATGGATCGTCTGCCGCTTCATCCGGTCCCACTCGCCAGCCTCGCTTCCGCTGATATCGAGCAAAATGCCCAGAACCAGAGGGGTATCTTCGGCGTGGCTCAAACCCAGAAGAGATTGAAGCTTGTTATCTTCGAAGACCCGCACCTGCTCGGGCGCGGTAATCTCCTCAATCGAATGGGTTTTGCGATTGGTGGCGGTGCAGTTGATCTGGACGAGCTTTACTGCGACATGGAGGGTTACGGGAGGGTTGATGGTCTCTGGGGCGGTCTGCGCCGAGGCAATCCCAGACAGATACAGCAGGACGATCGCTGCCAGCAAGGAGAGCCTGCGGTGATGCCGGACGCGACTGAGCTTAGGCGTACACATCTTCCTGAAGGTGAGCTGACGCGATGTGTTGAGTCCGGCTCATGGGTGGGAGAAGTATAGGGCAGGGAATGGGGTCGCCGCACACCATTCCCTGGCCATTTTATAGATCTAACGGAGGAGGTCTTCCAGGGTCGCCGAAAGGTCCGTCTTTTCGTCGCGATACTTCACGATGATCGGGGTGTAGACCGAGAGACCGAGGTCCTTCGCCTTGCCCTTGGTGATCGCGCGCGCGCCGGGAACCACGACCGCTCCCGAAGGAATGATCAGCGGCATATCGGCGGTAGCTTTGAGCACGGTATCGTTCACCAGGTCATAGACCGGTGTGCCGCGCGTCAGGATCGTGCCTGCAGCCAGAATCGCTTTGCTGCGAACGATCGTGCCTTCATAGACGCCCGTGTTTCCACCGATCAGGCAGTCGTCTTCGATAATCACGGGCGAAGCGTTGACCGGCTCCAGAACGCCGCCGATCTGCGCCGCCGCCGAAAGGTGAACCCGCTTTCCGATCTGAGCGCAGGAGCCGACGAGGGCGTGAGAGTCGATCATGGTGCCTTCGTCGACGAAAGCGCCTGCGTTGACGTACGCGGGAGGCATCATGACGACGCCCTTTGCGAGATAAGCTCCGCTGCGTACGCTGCTGCCACCCGGCACGATGCGGATGCCATCTTCTGGCTTGAAGGAGCGCGCCGGATAGGTATGTTTGTCCACGAAGGAGAGGGGGCCCGTGCTCATATCGACCAGAGCGCCAAGGCGGAAGCCGAGAAGGATACCGCGTTTGACCCAGGCGTTGACGCGCCAGCCGGTCGGCGAAGCGGCGTCTAGCTCTGCGGAGCGGAGAGTGCCCGCTTCGAGGTGCTCGCGGAGAGAGTGAAAAGCGTTAAGGGCATCGCGGTCGCCGATTGCGGCGGCACCAGCGGCAAAATGGAGTTCGATCTGTTCTTCGAGTGATTGAGTAGGCATGCAGCCCTAAGGATATCAAGGCTGCTGCCTGCTCAATCACCGAGAGACTTCCTACGAAGTCTTCTCTTTGTGCCCGCCGAACTGAAATCTCATCGCCGAGAGAAGCTTGTTTGCATACACCGCGTTGCTCTGCGAGGTGAAGCGAGCGAAGAGCGCCGCACTCAAAACATCCGCCGGAACACCTTCGTCGATGGCAGCGATGGTCGTCCATCGGCCCTCGCCCGAGTCTGAAACTCGCCCGCTGAAGTCCTTCAGTTCGGGAGACTCCACCAGCGCTGCCGCCGTAAGATCCAGCAGCCAGGAAGAGACCACGCTGCCCCGACGCCATACCTCGGCAATCTCCGGAACGGGCATGTCGTACTTGTAATGGTCCGGCTCGCGCATCGGTGCCGTCTCCGCGTCGAAAGTCTCCTGCGTATTGCCGACGTTGGCATGCTTCAGGATGTTCAGGCCTTCCGCATACGCGGCCATGATGCCGTACTCGATGCCATTGTGCACCATCTTCACAAAGTGACCCGCACCCGCAGGCCCGCAGTGGAGATAGCCCTCTTCTGCGGTGGTCGTTTCGGTCGCATTCTCCCGTCCCGGTGTACGATCCACCGTGCCACGCCCAGGCGCGAGCGCTTTGAAGATGGGGTCGAGATACTGCACAGTCTCTTTTTCGCCACCGATCATGAGGCAGTATCCGCGCTCCAGGCCGAAGACTCCGCCGCTGGTGCCGACATCGGCCCACTTCAACTTCGCATCACCCACGGCTTTGGAGCGGCGTAGATCATCCACGTAATACGAGTTGCCGCCATCGATTACGATGTCCCCTGCTTCGAGAGACTGCTGCAGCTCCTGAATGGTGGCATCGACCGCACCTGCGGGCACCATCATCCAGACCGCGCGGGGAGCCTTCAGCTTGCTCACCAACTCCTTGATCGAGGTGGAACCCGTCGCGCCCTCTTTCACCAGGGCGTCTACAGCGGCCGGGCTTCGGTTGTACACAACACACTCATGCCCAGCCTTCATCAGGCGGCGCACCATGTTCGCGCCCATTCTTCCCAAACCAATCATCGCAATTTGCATGTGAAGCTCCTTGTCGATCAGACGCACCAATCTTAGTGTGGATCTATTAATTAATCGCCGTTCGTCAACCCCAGGGCCTGAGCCAGCACATCCGTGTATTTGTTGCCCGAGCCGGTGTTGAAGAGGACCACACGGTCCGAGGGCTTCAGGAACCCGGTTCCGATCAGGTGATCGTAGGCCGCCGTTGACGCTGCACCCTCCGGCGAAAGCAGAATACCCTCATGCTCCGCCCAGTCGCGCAGCGAGACCAGGAGTTCTTCGTCCGTGCGAGCCACCACCGTTCCACCGGACTTCCGCACGTCGTCCAGAATGATGTAGTCGCCATAAGGCTTCGGAACCCGCAGGCCGGAAGCGAAGGTCGCTGCGTTCTGGAACATGACGCTCACGTCCGCACCCTCGTCGTACGCCTTCGCCACGGGGGCGCAACCCGCCGCCTGCACCGCGATCATCTTCGGACGCTTCCCTGTGACCCAACCTAACTCTTCCATCTCTTCGAAGGCCTTCCACATGCCGATCAGCCCAACGCCGCCCCCGGTCGGATAGAACACGGCATCGGGATACTCCCATCCCAACTGCTCCACCAACTCATAGCCCATCGTCTTCTTGCCTTCCACACGAAACGGCTCCTTGAGCGTGGAGAGATCGAACCAGCCCTCGCTCGCCTTCCGTTCGCCGACGATACGCGCGCAGTCGGAGATCAGGCCATCGACCAACGTCATGTGCGCTCCGTAAGCGACGCACTCTACCTGATTGGCCAGCGGAACATCCTTCGGCATAAAAATATGCGCTTCAATTCCCGCCGCGGCGGCATAGGCGGCAACGGCCCCACCGGCATTGCCTGCGGAAGGCACCGCGACCTTCTTGATTCCGTAAGAACGAAGCATGCTGATCGCCATCGCCAGACCACGCGCCTTGAAGGTTCCGGTCGGATTGGCCCCTTCCTCCTTCAGAAAGACGTTGGCGTAGCGGCGGCTCGGAAGCATCGGTGTCCAACCCTCACCCAGCGTTACAGGCTCGACGGTGGGGAGTACATCCCGATAGCGCCACATCCCGGACCACTGCCGATCCTGAACTGTCGTTCCAATGCGATCACGCGCTTCGATCCCCTTCGCGGCGGACAGGTCATAACGAACGTAGAGAGTCCCTGCGCACTTCGGACAAACGGTAGGAGCTTCGGAAGAAGGGGGAACAACTGTCTGGCAACGGGAGCATTCAAAATGGCTGATCAGAGACATTTATCTAGGATAAAGGACGCTGCGCTCCTGGTATATCAACGGTTGATTACAACCGCCGCTCAGAACGCGAAACGCACTCCCAATTCCACGCGTCGCGCGGCCTCGGCAGTAATTGCCTCTCCAAGGTTGGGCGAAGAGATGACTGTTCCCACAGCCGTGGCATTGGTGTGATTGAGCACATTGATCCCGCGGACGTTGAACGTAAGGGTGGAGGGATGGTCTGCGTCCTGTGGATTCAGTTTGAAAGCGCGGCTAAGGTTCGCATAGGCATGCAGTATGTGCGGCATAGTGCCCAGGTTCCGCGGAACATTGCCGTTGACGGTATTCGTGCTGAGAAGTCCAAAGCGCGTGTTGTAGACGCCATCGCCAGCCGCCGCAGCATAGGAAGGCCGGTCGTTGAAGGAGCCATCTCCGTTCGCATCGGTACCAGTCGTGAGGTTATACGGAAGCCCCGTGTGCAGATAAAACTCGGCCGAGAGTTCGAGCCTTCCCGGTAGTTTCAGCTCGGTCTCCGCTAACGCACCACTCGACTGCCAGTCGGGCCGCGAGGATTCGCCTCGATTGCTGTAACTGGACTGCGGTTGAGCTAAATCCGTCCCTCCATCGGATCTGAAATTGACCGCCCAATATCCGAGGTTGAGACTGAATCGCTTGTAGCTCTTCTGTTCGATTCCGGCCCAGAAGACAGTCCCCCATGTATGCGCGGAGTTTTGATATTCAAAGATATTTTGGTTGGGCGCAAAAGGGCGCGGAGCCATCAGAGCGGAAATCGGATCAGGCGCGCCGCCGCTCCCGCTGGCGACCTGCGGTGCATTGATATTCAGAGACCGCGAATCACCCCAGCCATCTGCCCACGTCAGCGCCACTGAAGCGTGCCAGTGGTGGGGAAGGTCGTGATCGAGCGTCGCCTGGAACTGCGCGGACGGAATCCGTCGGTAGGAACGCGCAAACTGCCACCTCGTCCCGATCGCAATCGATCCAGCGATAGGCGTGAGTGGATTGCTGTAATCGGGTGAATAGATTAACGTCTGCTGCTGCCGAAGACCATTCAACCGATAAATTTGCGTCGGATAACTCGGCGCTACGGAGGAACTGAAGAGCCCGGCTCTCAAATGCATCACCCATGTGGATTGCTTATCGAGTGCCCAGGATATCCCGACCCTGGGAGAAAAATTCGCAAGGCTATGCGGCGAGGTCTGAAGGTCATACCGTATGCCCGTCGTGACGTTAAGACGTGGGGCCAGCTTGATCTGGTCCTGGGCGTAGAGAGCCAGTCGCCACTGTGTAAAAGGGACAAGCGGGTTACCGTTGGTGACCTGATACGTTGTGGCATTGCCTCCGGGAAGATGGAGCAAGGCGCGTTCGTACTGCTCGATGGGTTTGAGTGTGGTGGTCTGCCCCGTAGGCTGATTGTCTGCGTCGAGGAGCGGCGCACTTCCGCCACCGAACGTATAGGCGCCGTTGAAGGTATCGGGATCGTAGTTATGGATGAAAAGACCCAGAGACTGTGCGCCGAACTTGAACGAGTGTTTGCCACGCGTCACCATCAGGTCATCGTCTATCTCAAGATCGCGCTCTCGGTCGTTGAGATTCTGGCTGGTGGCTCCTCCGCCGACAAAGTAGCCTGCCACCTGCACGGAAGGCGCAGTCGAAAGAGGCGTCTGTTCGATGCGATTCCACGTATAGCCAATGCGCGTCTCATGCAGCAGGTTCGGGTTCAAGGTCATGACATTGGTGAAGCGCAGATTGTATTGGTTCATCAGGCTGGAGTAGCCCGCCTCCGCCAGCGTAAGACCGCCCA
Organism: Terriglobus saanensis SP1PR4; assembly: GCF_000179915.2. Classification (NCBI taxonomy): domain Bacteria; kingdom Pseudomonadati; phylum Acidobacteriota; class Terriglobia; order Terriglobales; family Acidobacteriaceae; genus Terriglobus; species Terriglobus saanensis. The sequence goes on from NC_014963.1 coordinate 1,015,907, forward strand.
CTCCCTGATTCCCACGGTTGTTGGTGTCGACGGTATAAGAAAACGTCGCGACGTCTCTCGGAGTGACCTGCCAGTCATTCCGCGCCGAAGCGATCCAGCGCCGTTGCGGTGCCGTGACTGTTTGCTGGAAAGGAACGGGCTGTCCACTTGAGTTCAACGTAGTTGCGTTGACGATGTTGAACTCATCGATGTCGCGCTTTTCCAGCGCGAGTGAAAACCCGCTCTTCTGCCGCAGAATCGGCCCGCTCAACTCAAAGCCATAGCGACGTCTTCCCGCCGGGGTAGAGATGAGAGAAAAAGGATTGGTCGCGTTGAAACTGCCATCGCTATCGTTGAAAAAAAGCGCTCCGTGAAAGGAGGCAGGCCCAGGTTTTGTCGTGATCTCGATTCTTCCGCCATGCGAGGAAGGACGTTCGTACTCGGGGGAAAATTCATCCGGATTCACGCGAATCGAAGCGATGGAACTCTTGGGTGGCATCGCACTTCCATTCTGAAATCCATCCACCACCACCGCGGCCGACGAAGCAGCCCCACCACCAGTCGCTGCGAGCATCTGCAGTTGCTGCAGGAGATCATCGGGATCGTCCGGTAACTGCTGGATCTCCTGAGCGGAAAGTGTTCTGGTTCCCGCGCCGTTGTCCGCGTCGATCGTGCTTGCATCGGCGTTGACTTGAACACTCGCTTCCACTGCGGCAATCGGAAGTTGGAGGCTAATCTGTACGACGCTTCCGGCTTCTCCATTCGCTGCGGCCGTTCCTGGGGTGAACCCCTCGGCTTGTGCTGTGATCGTGCTCAGACTGCGCGGAACACAGGGCAGAACAAAACCGCCCGCGCCATTCGTTGTCGCTGTAATACCTTCGGATGCCTTGACGCGCGCTCCCGGAATCGCCGCGCCGGTCGTATCGGTCACAGTGCCTTCAATGCGAAGACCTGCAGGGCAAGATTCTTGAGCGACGCCTGCGAGTGGATGGATCAGCGAGGCAAGGGCCGCCGCGAGCTTCCAATGGATAGAGAGATGACATCTCATAGGCCCTGCCTCGACAGCGATGAAGTGGATACTTCTCATCGCTACACTCCTCTGGATCGCATCTTCGATCCACCCCTTTGCAGGGAAGAAGAGAAACAATGCAGGGAGAGAGAAGACTCACGCAGCGAAGCCATCTGGTTTTCCTCTCTGATAGCATCTCGACCTATGAAGAACTTTGACGCCGCGCGTCGCGAACTCTTGAAGTTTTCCGGCATGGGTCTTGCCGGAGTGACTCTACCTTCTCTTCTCACCGCCCAATCGCGTCCTCCCCTTGCTGTGGCGAACGGCGCTGGTGGCCCTGGCTTTTTCGATATACGTCACTATGGCGCGACCGGCGACGGCAAGACGGTGGATACGAAGGGCATCCAAAATGCCATCGATGCGGCTGTCGCTGCTGGTGGTGGAACCGTAGTCTTTCCGGCAGGGAAATATCTTTCTTTTTCGTTGCGCATGAAGAGTTACGTTCATCTCTATCTCTCGCAGGGATGCATCCTCATTGCGGCAGACTCTCCTTCGCCGGGACAGACCACGGGCTATCGCGGAGGCACCTACGACGCGGCAGAGCCGAATACCGCGTGGGATGCCTATCAGGACTACGGGCACAACCACTGGCATAACTCGCTGATCTGGGCGGAAGACGCGCATGATCTCTCCATCTCCGGTCCAGGACTGATCTGGGGAAAGGGTCTCTCCAACGGTCGTTCGCGCAAGGATAACTCCGGCTTCGATTTCACTGCGGAACAGGCGGGCGTGGGAAACAAAGCCATCGCGATGAAGAACTGCTTCAACGTCATGCTCGCGGATTTTTCGGTACTCAAGGGCGGACACTTCTGTCTGTTGCTGACCGGAGTCGATAACCTGACCATCGACAACCTGAAGATGGATACCGACCGCGACGGTATGGACATCGACTGCTGCAAGAATGTCCGCGTCTCGAACTGTACGGTGAACTCGCCGTGGGACGACGCCATCTGCCCGAAGTCGAGTTACGCGTTGGGTTATGCGCGTCCTACGGAAAACGTTACGATCACGAACTGCTACGTGACGGGCTACTACCAGCTCGGCTCGCTGCTCGATGGATCGCTGAAGCGATACTCCGAGGACACGCACGTTCCCCGCACAGGACGCATCAAGTGCGGCACGGAATCCAATGGGGGCTTCAAGAACATCTCCATCTCGAACTGCGTCTTTGAAGGCTGCCAGGGACTCGCTCTTGAGTCAGAGGATGGCGCGCTCTGTGAAGACATCGCTATCTCCAACATCACGATGCGGGATATCGACAGCTGCCCGTTCTTCCTGCGGCTTGGCGCGCGGCTGCGTGGACCGAAGGAGACGACGCAGGTGGGGACTCTGCGAAGAGTACTTATCAATAACGTGACTTGCTACAACTCAAGCTCGAAGATCAGTTCCATCCTGAGCGGCGTTCCCGGCCATGCGATTGAAGACGTGAAGTTCTCCGATATCTACGTGCAACACAAAGGCGGAGCCAGCGCCGATGCGGCGAAGGTCGTTCCGCCTGAGTTAGAGAACAAATATCCCGACCCAGATATGTTCGGCCCCATGCCCGCGCACGGCTTCTACTTCCGCCATGTGCGGCACCTGGAGATGAGCCATGTCGAAGTGCAGCCGGCTGCAGAGGATGCGCGCCCGACATTCATTCTGGAAGATGTGGAACGCGCCGACTTCTTCGCCATCACCGCACCGACGAATGTTCCGGCGTTCGCGCTGAACAAGGTGAAGGACCTACGCATCGGTTGGAGCCGCGCGGCCAAAGATACGGTGCTGGCGAACGCCGACGGTATGTCGCTCTAAAACATCCTCAGATTTTCGCTCGTCTGGGGAGCATTGACGAGCAGGCCAAGCTCTCCGGCAGTGCTCTCCAGGCGGCGTCGTGTGGGGAAGGTCACCGGCGTCATGGGAAGGCGTAGCGTATCACCATCGATCTTTCCCATCGCCGTGAGGACCGCTTTGATCGGTCCGGGGCTCGGTTCAGAGAAAATCTCACGCACAAAACGCGCAGTCTGCCGCTGAATCCGCCGTGCCACCGGCCAGTCGTTCGCGAGCGCCGCATCGACCATCTGGTTCATCATCGCGGGCGCTGCGTTGGAAGCTACAGAGATCAACCCAACGCCTCCAGCAGCAATCACCGGCAGGGTGAGCGCATCGTCTCCGCAGAAGACGCGGAAGCCGCGCGGCAGCGTGGTCAGTAGATCGCCAATCTGGCCGAGATTCCCGCTCGACTCCTTGATGCCGACGATGTTCGCAATCGCGGAGAGGCGCAGCACCGTCTCCGGCAAAAGATTTGAGGACGTGCGGCTGGGCACGTTGTAGAGAAGTACCGGCACCGGTGCGACGGCCAGAGCGATCGCCTGGAAGTGGAGGTACATTCCCTCCTGCGAAGGCTTGTTGTAATACGGGCACGCAGTAAGAATGCCGCCCACACCCGAAAGCTTCGCGATGCGCTTTGCGCGCTTCACGGCTTCCAGCGTGGAGTTATGCGTGCATCCCACAAAGACACTCGCGCGGCTGGCAGCGGTCGAGATCGCCATGCGCGCGACAGCCAGCGTCTCTTCGTCCGTTAGGGTTGAGGCTTCGCCCGTCGAGCCGCATACGACGATCAGGCGAATGCCGCTTTCAATCTGCCAATGGACGAGGGAGTGCAGCGTATTTTCGTCCACCGAGCCGTCTGCATTGAAGGGGGTGACGAGTGCTGTGCCGCATCCGGAGAGTTGCAAGGTGTCCATGTCGTGTACAAGTTTATCTTGAGTGTGGTTGCGGCGTCGTGGAATCAATGCACTCCGTGCCCGTCCCCACCTCCGGGATGATCCAGACGAAGGTGACGAGGACGTTGACTGCAAGCGAAAGCCGCGGATTATGGAAGGCAAGCGGGATCGCAATGAGGTACAGGACGAGCGAGACCTTGTGCTTCCACGCCTCGGCGCGATCTGCCTTCGCATACGTGCCGAGCTGCCTCTGCTTCTGCATCACCGTCACGCGGAGAACATAGAAGACGAGAGCGCAGAAGAGCATGACGCAGCCGTAAAGCGCGGTAGAGAAGCTGTCGAAGTGCTTTTCTCCGATGTAATCCGTGAAAAACGGGATGACAGACAGCCCGAAGAGAAACAGTAGGTTGGCCCAGAGGATGCGATAGTCGATCGTCTCAACCCGCCGCGCAAGCTCGTGATGATTGATCCAGTAGATCCCGACCATGAGAAACGAAAGCAGGTAGATCCCAAAACGGGGAGCGATGGCCCACAGACCTGCCACGCCGTTCTCATGTGGAACGTGCAACTCCAACACCATGATCGTGAGGATGACCGCGATCACGCCATCCGAGAACGCTTCTAGGCGCGAAGAAGAACGCGTCGCGCTCATGGCGTAGGAGGGAGTTCGCGGATCTTGATATTGCGAAACGAGACGGGGAAGCCGTGATCCTGCAGCAGAATGTAACCATCATGCAGCTCGCCGAAGTGGGGCCAGACATGATATTTGCTGTCCGCGACGAGCTTGCGAAACTGCGGCGTAAAGCGTTCGTACTCCACCACTTTCTTGTCGTTGAGCCAGTGCTCGCCATGCGCTCCGCGAATCACAATGCGCGCCGTGTTCCATTCGCCGATGGGCTTCACCGGCTTGTCTTTGGCAGAGGGGATCATATCGTAGAGCGAAGCAAGCGTACGGTCGCCGTTCACACCCTTCTTCGCGTCCGGATGCACGGCATCATCCAGGATCTGGTACTCCATGCCGATGGACGAGCCCGGTCCCTTGTTCAATTCCGGATCGACAAAGTACTTGATGCCGCTGTTCGCTCCACGCGTGATGCGGAACTCGGCCGTCAGTTCGAAGTTGGCATACTTCCGCGTGGTGATGATGTCGCCCGCGTCGCCGCCCTCTTCGCCGCCAGTGTCGGTGACGGTCAGCAGGCCGTCTTTGACCTCCCAGCCAGTGGCAGGGAACGCCGGTCCATGGGAACTGCGCCAGCCGTCGGTCGTCTTACCGTCAAAGAGCAGCTTCCAGCCCTGCGCGACCTCCTTCTTCGTGAGCGTGTTGGGTGAGGCCTGCGCGGAAGCAAGAACACTACCCGCAAGTACGACTACAGCAAAGAGCCCTGCCTGAATCCGCATTCCTGTCCTCACCCTTTTCCCCGCTTACTGTTAGACCCATTCGCCCTGGCGCATCAGAGGCTCTGCTTTGCCGTCCGCGTCCAGGCCGTCAACGTCCATCGTTCCGCCGCCGATCATCCAGTCCACGTGAATCAGAGAGGAGTTGGCACCCTTGCTCGCAAGCTTGGCGTCGTCCATGTGCTCGCCGTCGATCAGGCAGGTAGCATACGCCTGTCCCAGGGCAATGTGCGAGGCAGCGTTTTCGTCGAAAAGCGTGTTCCAGAAGAGCAGACCGCTCTGCGCAATGGGCGAAGAGTGCGGCACCAGGGCGACCTCTCCCAGGCGCGCTGCTCCTTCATCCACGGCGATGAGCTTCCGCAGGGCATCCTGGCCTGCGGAGGCATTCGCTTCCACGATGCGACCGTTCTCGAAAGTGCACTGAATATTCTCGATCAGCGTTCCCTGGTGCGAAAGCGGCTTCGACGCGCTCACCGTGCCGTTGACGCGGTCCTTGTGAGGAGTCGTGAAGCACTCCTCGGTGGGAATGTTGGCGTTGGAGAAGATCCCGTTACCCCCCACGCCGCCACCACCGGCCCAAAGGTGGTCGTCCGCCAAGCCGACCTTCAGATCGGTACCGGGGCCTTTGAAGTGGAGCGTGTGATATCGCTTATCGTTCAAGAGCTTCACGCGTTTATGAATGTTCGCGCCGTGGTTCTTCCAGTCCTGCACGGGATCGTCGCCATCGATGCGCGATGCCTTGAAGATCGCCTCCCACAGCTTGGAAACGGCCTCCGCTTCCGGAAGATCCGGGAAGACGAGCTTCGCCCACGCGGGCGTAGCTCCGGCCAGGATGCTCCAGTTGATCGCGTGGCGGGTCACGAGCTCCATCGCGGGCTTCGAAGCCTTGGAGGCCGCAATGTTCGCGCGCGAGACCTTGCTCGGATCCTGGTCTTTCAAAAGGGAAGGGTTCGCGCCTGCGATGCCGAGACGGGCCGCGTTCGAACGGAACGCCTGCGCGATGCCGTCGGACATCCACTGCGCCGCAAAGTCGAAGGAGCTGTCCGGGGCATACTTGTAGCGCGCCAGCGTCGTCTCATCGTCGCTATAGAGCGTGGTCACCAGATTCGCGCCTGCCTTGTAGGCGTGCTCCGTGATGCGGCGAACGAAAGGGATGTGTTCCAGCGAGGCGGAAACAACGATCTCCTGCCCCGGCTGCAGGTTTAGGCCTACACGAACGGCGACCAGCGCCAGGCGATCGAGCTTTTCTTCAAAGGAGAGGGCGGCGAAGGGGGTGATTGCGACAGCTGCAGTGCTCATCCTTCTAGGGTAGAAGCCCTGCCCCGCCCATGCAACTCCCGGTCGTACAAGCCCGTCTCGTAGTTTCAGTGTTGTGACAGGGAAAGCACGTTTCCATCTGGATCCTGGAACCACGCGATCTTCGTTCCGCCGGGCGCTGTCCATATGCCGAGATCATCCTGGGACATCCCCGGATACAGCCGGAACGAGACGCCTCGGTCGTGCAAAACCTTTGCTTCTTTTTCTATGTCCTGCACGCGCCAACCCAGAATCGTATAGGGAGCGGGCTGGAACTCCTCCATCTTGGCGATGCGGATGACCGTTCCGCGTGCCTCCATGACCAGGGCAAACGGGTCGTCGCTCACGAAGTGCAGACCCAGCACCTCTTCGTAAAAGGTGCGCGCACGTTCCGCGTCGACTGTAGGAATGAAACCCATGACTTCGCTCTCATAAAGCATGCTCTCTCCTCCGCAGAAAGGAGACAGGAACTGCCCAGAGACGTCAAGCAAGTTTTCTGATTTGGTCTCTGCGAAGCCTCTACTTAGGGACAAGTCCCTTGTAGATCTCAGCGAAGTCGTATGTACCCGGCTTCTGAGTGGCCAGCCACTCCGCGGCACTCACCGCGCCTTCAGCAAATCCGCGCCGTGAATGCGCCTCGTGCGTCAGCGAAATCGTGTCTGACTGCGACGTTGCCTTGAGCGTATGAATGCCTGCGGCGTCGCCATCGCGGATCGAGGTAATCTCGGCTTCCGCCAGATCTTCGATCGCCTTCTTGAGCGTGAGCGCTGTGCCTGAAGGCGCATCCAGCTTTGTAACATGGTGCGTCTCGTCAATGGAAAAGGTGTAGCCGGGCAGCGCCTTGGCAAACTCCCGCGCCAGTTCGAACATGGCCTGTACGCCGAAGGAGAAGTTCGTTCCGAAGAGCAGGCTTGCGCCCTTACGGTCCGCAAGATCCTTCATAGACGGGAGAGCGTCATACCATCCCGTCGTCCCCACCACTACTTTCGCCCCGGTCGCAAGGCACGCGCGCAGGTTCGAAAGTACAGCCTCCGGCGTGGTGAAATCAATCACCATATCAAAGGCAGCGATGAAGGGTGCGGTCAGTGCCGCGGCATTCGGGTTTTCCTTTGCGTCGAGAACGTGCACGCCATGGCCCCGCTCTGCCGCTACCTGGGCCACAAGCTTGCCGGTTTTTCCGTGACCTAAAACGAGGATGCGCATGGTGTCTCTTTCGTGTACTGCCTGTTGGATCAGCGTGCGGAAACGGCTGTCTCTGTCTGGGATGCAATCACATCGAAGACGGTAGGATCGGGATCGGAAAAGAACTCCTTGTGCAACGAACGGATGGCTTCTTCCACGTCTTCTTCTTCAATCATGAAGCTCATGTTGATCTCGCTCGCACCCTGCGAGATCATGCGCACATTAACGTGCTGCACCGCGCCGAAGACGCGTGCCGCAATGCCGCGATGTCCACGGATATCTTCGCCCACCATGCAGATCAGCGCCTTGTGCGACTCGTATTTGACGTCGGCGATCTTCGAAAGCTCTTCCGCAATCGCGGGCAGATGCTCGTTCGTATCCACGGAGACGGAGATCGAAACCTCCGAGGTGCTCACCATGTCGATCGCGGCCTTGTACTTGTCGAAGACGTCAAAAACGGCCTTCAGATAACCGTGCGACATCAGCATCCGCGAAGCGACGATGTCCACGATGGTCAGGTGCTTCTTGGCCGCAATGCTCTTGAAGGGCGACTTGCATCGCGGAGCTACGGCGGTGATCTTTGTGCCTTCGTTCTCGGCGTTGCGCGAATTCAGAACAAACACTGGGATGTTCTTCTTCACGGCGGGCAGAATCGTCGCGGGATGCAGGACCTTTGCTCCAAAGTAGGCAAGCTCGGCCGCTTCTTCAAAGCTGATGGTCTTCACGCGCAGGGCATCGGGAACGATGCGAGGGTCGGTGGTCATGATGCCGTTGACGTCGGTCCAGATCTCAATCGCAGCAGCGTGCAGACCTCCACCGACAAGCGCTGCGGAAAAGTCCGAACCGCCGCGTCCCAGCGTCGTGGTGATGTTGGCAGTCGTTGCTCCGATGAATCCGCCCAGAACGGGCGTCTGTCGCTGATCGAGGAGCGGAAGCACGTGTTCCATCAAACGCTGTTCGATGGCGTCCTCCTGCGGAACCGCCTTGCCGTAGTGGGCGTCGGTCACGATGACTTGGCGCGCGTCGACGTGAACGCCGTTCAGGCCGCGCTGCGCGAAAGCCTCGGCGACCATGCGCGAAGAAAGGCGTTCGCCAAAGCTGACCACGAGATCGGTCGTGCGCGGTGTCAGTTCGCCCACGGCGGCAATGCCGCGGAGAAGATCATCCAGCGAATCGAACTCCGAGCCTATGACGCTCTGAATCTTGCTGAAACGCTCCTGTTCCAGCAATTGCGCAGCGGTGTCGACGTGGCGAATCCGAAGTCGCGCGCTGATGGCAAGCGCGCCGGTACGGTCGCCCTTGCCTGCGGCGGTCGCTGCAGCGATCAATTGATCGGTCACCTTGGCCATCGCGGAGACAACAACCACCGCATCCAGGCCCTTATCGCGGCGGCCACGGACGATCTTCGCTGTGCGATCCATCGCGGCGGCATCTTCCACCGAGGTTCCACCAAACTTCATCACAACAACACGTTCGCGGACAGAACTCACGCCTTGGCCTCGCTTACAGGGGAATTTGGAAGTTTCTGCATCCGTGCCAGCACTTCGGCATTCAAAACAGCCGCACCAGCGGCTCCACGGATGGTGTTATGGGTCAACAGCGTGAACTTCCAATCCAGCAGGCTGCACGGGCGAAGCCGCCCTACCGTCGTGGACATGCCGTTTCCGGCCATCAGGTCGAGCCTTGGCTGCGGACGGTCGGGCGCGTCGTTGTAATACACAGGCTGGTCAGGAGCGGAGAGGAGATGTTCGTCCTGAAGCGGACGAAACTCAGCCCAGGCCTGCAGAATCTCTTCGCGTGGTGCAGGCTTGCGCAGCTTGATGCTGACGCACTCCGTATGTCCGTCGATCACGGCCACGCGGTTGCAATGGGCCGTCAGCTTGGCGTCCAGCATCTCAATCGCGCCATCGTTCATGTGGCCCAGAAGTTTGAAGACCTCTTCCTGCATCTTCTCTTCTTCGTTCTTAATGAAGGGAACCACGTTCCCCAGAATGTCCAGCGAAGCCACGCCAGGGTAACCGGCTCCCGAAATCGCCTGCATCGTGGAGACAAACAGGCTTTCGATGCCGAAACGATCCGCAAGCGGCTTGAGCGCAAGAACCAGTCCAATGGCGCTGCAGTTCGGATTCGTCACGATATAGCCGCCGCCGTTGGCGCGCGTCTTCTGGCCTTCAAGCAGGGGCAGGTGAGCAGCATTGACCTCGGGTACAACCAAGGGAACATCCGCCGTCATCCGGAACGCCGAAGAGTTGGAGATGACGGCGCATCCCGCCTCGGCGAAGAGCGGTTCCAGCTCCAGGGCTACATCCGTGTCCAACGCGGCAAAGATAATCCTGGGCAGATCCACGCCAGACTGCGCGGGCGTGTTGGGCTGCATCACCATGGAGGCTACGCGTGCGGGAAGGGGAGTATCGAGCTTCCACTTCACCGCTTCACCGTAGGTCTTGCCGGCGGAGCGATCGCTGGCGGCAAGCCATGCGATCTCAAACCAGGGATGATTTTCCAATAACTGGATGAAGCGCTGGCCCACTGTGCCAGTCGCTCCTAGAATTCCGATTCTGCGTCGTTCCATTGGTATGCTGGCGCGCTTGGATCGCGCGCTCTCCTGTCAGAGAAAGTCCGTCTGACTAGATTATCAGCGGAACGGGCTATAAATCGCTTCTACGGCGTCGCATACGCGTTCCACCGCCAGCAAAAGCAGCCAGCATGACCACCGCGTGCAGCAGAAACCATCCCGAAAGCCCCTGGTCTTGGTAGATCAGCACAAGGATCAGGACGCGGGGAATGATGATCGCGGCCAGCAGAGGAACCAGCCCGATCACCACAAACTGGTGCTGCAGCCACATCACCAGCAGCGAAACGCGCGGCAGGAAGAGGCTGATGACCAGGAACCAGAACGGCAGCAGATGCACGGGAAAATTGATCGTCAAGCTATGCATGAACCCTACTTTGCTGTGAAGGTCACTGAGGCCTCGGCGGCCTGCTGTGCCTTCACGGTAATGGGAATGGTCTGCTCGCCAAGCTTCTCATGAACGAAGACAAGAACGTAGTTTCCTTGCGGCAGGCCGGTGATCTGGAACTTGCCTGAAGTGTTGCTCACAGCAAAAAACGGCGTTGGACTGACATTCAGGAACGCATTCATCCACGGGTGATTGTTGCACCGGATCGGCAGCATGCTCTCCGCGGAGGTGAATTTCAATGACTCCGGCTTGCCACCGGGGCCCTGCGAAACATCGACGGACTGGTTACCCGCCTGGACTGCCATCGTATGCACGTTATGCATGGTCGGATCGGAGTTTGTGAACTGCACCGAACCACCTTGAAAAATCGCGCTCACATGGGGAATGAAGCGGCAGCCCTTCTGATCGATGGTGATCGGCTGCATCGCCTGTGCGGACGCGGGGGCGCTCGGAGCATTCCGCACATAAACAAAGACGTTCGCCAGATTGCCGTCCTTCGCCATGATCTGCTCGGACATGTTCTCCGCGTTCGAAAGCGTGCAGGCAGGGTCCTGACTCATGTCGATCCTGATGGGCGCAGGCACTTGCCCAGCGATCTTCACCGTTCCCGTTATGGAACCGAGGGTCGTAGGATTGGGTGCAGCGGTTGGAGATGCCGGTACAGAGGGTCCGGCTCCCACCACGCTGCCCTGGCGCACGGCGGCATCCGGTTTGCAGCCAATAAGGGGAAACATCAGGCCAGAAAAAAGAAGAAGTGCTGCGGCGTTTCTCATGTACGGATCAAGCCTCGAAATGGGTAAGATGCGCGAACTATCTGATTCGTCAACCCTTGCGGCGTTGGGCCAGCAGAAGACCTTCGAGCTCCTGCTTGAACTCGGAGACGTCCTTGAAGTCCCGATAAACCGACGCGAAGCGAATATACGCTACCGTATCGATCTCCTTCAGGCGCGCCATGATCAGCTCGCCTACCTCGCTGGTGGTGCGCTCGCGCTCGGGCGAATCGACGACGTAGGCTTCCGTTTGATCCACGATCTTTTCGAGGGCAGAAGGAGACAAAGGCCGCTTTTCGCAGGCATGCAGAAGCCCGGAGAGCACCTTTTGCCGGTCGAACTTCTCCCGGCGGCCGTCCTTCTTCACCACCATGTAGGGGATTTCGTCGATCCGTTCGTACGTTGTGAAACGCTTCTCGCAACGTTCGCATTCCCGCCGTCGCCGAATGGAATCGGCTTCCTTGCTTTCGCGCGAATCAACCACCTTGTCTTGAGAAAAACCGCAATACGGACACTTCATAGAATCCAAGTCTAGCGCGTGTCCCGCCTCAGACCGCTGCAGGCTCCGCGGAAGTCTTCTTGAGCTCCTTCATGGAGATGCTCTCCACGCGGGCGTAGATCAGGCCGATGGGAACGATGGACAGAGACGTAACCAGCAGGAGCAGGGCTCCGCAACCGGTCGCCGTCTCGATGGGCGTGCCGTAGGAGGCGTGCATCGCGGTCGAAGTCACCGCGATCTGCGTAAACCAGCCAACCACCGGAAGCTGCAGGAGCGATCCACCGATGGACGCCGCCATCAGCAGCATGGCCTGCGAAAAGGTAAGGTGCGCGAGCGTCGGCTCCAGCACAAACGCGTGGCAGGTCTGCACGTAGGCAAACGCAATCATCGCCCACATCGCCAGCGACATCACGGCGGCAATCACAAACTCGTTCATGGAGGAGATTGCCGAAAGGCCCTCGCGGAAGTGAAGGATCTTCTCCGAAAGGCTGGTCGCAAACTTCTCAGAGAGCCCCGAAAGAGCGCCGCGCGCGAATCCCGCCACCGCAACGCCGGAGACGCGGACCACCAGCGCGATGATCGCCAGGGCAACCGTCCCAATCAGGGAAAATACGCCGACATGGACGAAGGTCTCGTGATGCGGCATGTCCTTCGGCGCAAAGGCAAAGGCCGAAGAGAAGATCAACGCCGCCGCTCCCAGGTCGAACATCCGCTCCACCGTGTACACCGCAATCTGCGCCGGAACATTCGTCTTGGTGCGTTTCGCAATGAGATACGGGCGCGAAAGATCGGCCAGGCGACCGAACATGGCGACCGCGGAAAATCCAACAAACTGCGATCCCAGAAGGGAAAGAGGACCGACCTTCGTCCCGGGGCGAAGGAAAATCGCCCAGCGCCACGATCGGATGACAAACGAAAGATAGATCAGGGCTACGCCCGCGGCAATATGGACCGGGCTGGCCGAGCGCAGCTGATTCCCGAACATCTTCCAGTCGAAGTGAATGCGGTAGATGAGGAGCCATGCGATGAAGAGAACGAAAGCGATAGTGAGAAGCGGGACAACCAGTTTTCGCGAATTCAACGTGTCGCCCTCAGATCTAATCTCTTCTCTTGCGCCAGCTCTTGCATCCTGGCCAGCTTGCGCCGATTGAACTCGCGGATCACGCGGGCCACATACGCCCTCGTCTCGCGATAAGGAGGAACCCCATGATAGCGATCCACCGCCCCCGGACCTGCGTTGTACGCCGCCAGGGCCTTGGGCAGGTTATCGTGATAACGGATGAGCAATTGGTCGAGATAGGTTGTGCCGCCGCCGATGTTCTGTTCCGGCTCAAAGGCATCGTGCACACCCAGCTCCGTCGCAGTTCCGGGCATCAGCTGCATCAAGCCGCGGGCTCCGGTGCGGGAGACCGCATGCCGATTCCCGGCGCTCTCGGCCTGAATCACCGAAGCCAGCAGGTCGACATCGATATGGTGGCGTTCCCCAGCCGTGCTCAACATCGCACCCATCGTCGGTCCATTGGCCGTGGGAATCGTGGAGACGGGCGCGACCGTCGGCGGGACGTCGTCCACAACGACGATCGACTGAATCTTTGCGTTGTCGATCTCAACATAGGCATCGCGGTCGCCCTCGGAGAGGTAGAGACGCACGCGGCTTTCCGAGATGGCTTCGCGACGGACGCAGTTCAATTCAAATCCTGTCGTCAGGGTGATGCGCTCCATGGCCGCTGCAGAAAGATACGGTACCGCGAGCAGCAAAATGAGCGAGACGGGTCTGAAGCGCAACACCATGCTCCAAGGGTAGCAAAATGCCGGAGGTCAGGAGCCTAGAAGGCCCTCAATGGCAATGGCTACACCATCGTCCAAGTTCGTCCTGCCAACGATCCATCCTCGGCGCTGCGCCATCTCCTGCAGGTCCTCGGGAGCATTGCCCATCACGACCGACCGTCCCGCGACTTCAAAGAGAGACACGTCATTCCAGTTATCTCCAATCGCCACCGTCTCTTCCGGGCTTACCCCGTGGTCCTGGCAGAGCTGCCGAAGCGCCGCTCCCTTACTGCAGCCCGCAGGCAGCAGGTCCACCATGCAGAGATCGCGCGCCGGATATTCTGTTCTGTGCACGGCCACACGCGCCGTATGGATCCGCTCCGCAGGGGTATGGCCCTCGGAGATCACGTGTTCGTGCGCCAGAAGAAGCTTCTCGGCGGCGCGCATCCTTTCTAAATTGCCACAGAGCATGGCCTGAATGGGCATGTTCTCCGGATCGTCAAAGATGCGTGTAATGGGCACATGCGCCTCAATCCACGGGGCGTTGGAGACCATCCAACCGTTGATGCTCTGGTGCAGATTGTCGAGCTCCTCCACCACAAGCGCTCCGGGACCGTCCTCGCCGTCCTCCCCCACCTTGTCGAAGGTCAGAACGAGGGCGTTCCGGTACTCCACCAGATGCGTGCAGAGCCAAAGCGCCGTCTCCCGGTCCAGGAACGTCCGGTGCAGCAGTCTGGAATCGAAGGTCCGCGTTACAGCTCCGTTGGAACTCATGATGGGGCAGGAACCGTCCAGTGCGAGCGTCCGGAGGATCTTCATCGCATAGCTGTGCCGCCGTCCGGTAGCGATGGCGATAAGCACACCTTCGCGGGCCGCCAAGTCGAGCGCGGCAACGTTCCGCTCACTTACCTTACCTTCGGCTCCGACCAGGGTTCCGTCCATATCGAGCACGATGATCTTTGGTTTCATTTCCGCTTTCATTCGGTGACCAGGGCAGACGCCAGTTCGGCGCCTACTACCTCGGTGCGGGAGCGCGTGGTCAACACCACGGCGGCCAGAACGATCATGGTTCCTCCCACCCACGCCGAAGGGCCGAGGGTCTCGTGCAAGAGGAGAATACCCAGAACCGAACCCATCAGGGGCTCCAGATTAAGAAATACACCCGCCTGCGAGGCCGGCACCTGCTGCATGCCCCAGTTCCAAAGCATCGTGGTGGCCGCCGTACACAGCACACCGCTGGCCGCGAGCGCCATCCACGCCCGCGCTGAAATTCCATGCACTGGAGGCAGGCCGTACGCCAGCGGCGTCCAGACAGCCAGCATGACAAATCCCGCCAGCAGACCCCATGCGGTTACGGCAATCGAGGTGTGGTGAGCCATCAACTTTTTGTTGATTAGGATCCAGAACAGCGCGATGCAGAGCGAAAACACCACCAACAGATCTCCCGCGACCGTAGGTCCACCATGCGTGGAGTGGCTCGCGCCCAGGGCGATCAAGGTAGCTCCGCATGTGGAGACAGCGAGAGAGGTCCAACCGAGCAGATCCATACGCTCGTGCGCGAAGACCGCCGCGCCCACAGCCAGGATCACCGGCATCGTCCCCACCATCAGGGAGGCATGTGCCACCGTGGTCAACGAAAGTCCTTTGAACTGAAAAAGAAACTGCAACGGCACACCGAGAAAAGATCCGAGCGCCAGCCAGCCCCAGGCGCGCCGGTCAAACGTGGGGCGATGGAGGATCAAGAGGGGGACCAGGGCCACGATCGCGAAGAAGAAGCGATAGAAGACCATGTGCCCGACAGACATCTCCCTTAGAGCGATCTTTCCAAAAAAGAACCCCGTACCCCAAAGAGCGCCCGCGCAGCCGCATGCTGCGAAACCAAGATTGCGATGGCGGATAGGCATGCCTCCACTTTCGCATATTGGCAGCGGAAATGTTCTCGCGGATGCGAGATGCTCTCCGGATATGCCATGATGAAGCTTCCAAAGGCGCACAGACACCCATGCCTCAAAGAGCGTCAGGTAACGAATACTTCCTTCATGCGACGATGCGCGCGGCGTCTCTCCGCCGTCTTGCGAGTTCTTGTCTTGCGAGTTCCTGTCTCGCGGGTCCCTGCCTTGCAGTCTCTTGCCTGGCCTGGATGTGCCTCCCCGCGTGGTCTGCGCCTGCCCGCCCTCAGGCCGTGCCCTCTGCCCATGTCGATCTCGTCCCGCTCGGGTACAAGCCACTCTCTCCGCGTGCCCTGGCCAGCGGGGAATCTCTGGAAACCGTCGACTTCATCGATGCGACGCATCTCCTCGTCACCTTCAATCAGCGCAAACTCATCGCCCGCCTGCGCGACGACCCCGAAGGCGACCGCGACCGCATTCTCCGCGCCGTCGTCGTCCACCTGCCGGATGGGAAAGTGACCGCGGAAGCGGAGTGGCGCACGCATGACCGGGAGCGCTATCTCTGGTCACTCGCCGACGGACGCTTTTTACTGCGCCTGGGGAACGCAATCTCGGTGCTTGCGCCCCGCAACGCGCATCCCGGAGAAGAACTCCAGCGTTACTCTCTTCTGGTCATGTCCCGGAAGTTGAGGCATGTGCAGGTTGCGCCCGATGGACAGACCATCGCTGTCGAGAGTTCAAAACCTGAAATGATTGGCGACGACCCGGACGAACCGACGTCGAAACGTCCCATTGAACTGGATCTCTACACCTTCCACGCCTCTCCGTTCGGCCTGGAAAAGCGCGGAACGACACCTCTTCCTGCCGTACTTCACTTCAGCTTTACGGATGAGGGATACCTCGTTGCCAACCCGGAAAAGGGAGGCACGTGGGCCTTCGATCTCTCGGGCTTTCACGGAGAGACGCTGGAGCTTGCAGGCGTTCAAACCAGTTGCCGCCCGGAACATCTCTTCGTCAGCCCAACTGAATTTATCGTTTCGGCCTGTCGCGTCGGAGACGAACGCGGCATGCTCGGTGCATTCAACCTTCGTGGAGAAGTCCTCTGGCTGCAAGGCGTCCCGCCTCCGCACGGCGCCAGCTTTTCCCTTGCACCCAATGCTGGCCGTTTCGCCATGCGCGGCACCAGCACCGACGTAGACATCTCAAGAGATGACAACCTACCCTCGGGGCAGGAAGTGCGTGTCTTCCAGACCTACAGTGGAGCCATGCTCTTGCGCACCGAATGCACCCCCACGCAGAAGGCCGACCAGAATTTCGCCCTCTCTGATGACGGCATGCAGCTCGCTGTCTGGAGCCGTGACGCGATCAATATCTACCCGCTCCCAGCACTCTCCGCGAAAGACGAAAACGCCGTAAAGCAGGCCAAGCAACCCGTTGTCTTTAAGAAGTAGAGATACTGTTCTCTTGTCATCCCGTAGGGATCTGCTTTTTGCGTGCCCTATTCTTTCGTAGCTATCACGAAAGAATAGGACAAAAAAATCCTAGTTGCAACCAAAAGTACTTACAACTATGCCGCTAACAATCTTTATTGAGCAACCTCCAACGGTTGCCGTACCACTATATCCGTTTCCTGCAACTACACTCGTGGCAGACAAAGCACCTTTGATCTCAAACAATGCAGTCGGATCTTGGACATTGTATGTATCCACGGTTTGAGCGTTGAAATTATTTCCGTAAATTCGAGATGCACCCGAAGCCGAATCTATTGAAAGACCATAGCTGGCATGTGCAGATCCGCCATTCACGCTTGTAATTCCAGCCACCGTTGTATTTGCGCTCCCAACTACTGATATAGATGGGGTTCCACCTTCTAGTGTTCCCGAATTGAATATGACGCCGTTTGAGGTGTTTACACCATTTGACTGGTTAATAAAGATCGATGTTTGGCCCGGGTTGTAGACATGAAAATTACTGATCACTACAGCGGAACTTCCGGAAATACTGATGTCCTGATAATGGTTCTGGGTGAAAATACCTGAGATTTTGGCACCGATAATGCGGGTAAGGCTAATGCTCGCAGATGATTGCACGCTGTTGTCAAATATTCCGGAGAAAGTGTACCCCTGATAGTTGGCTGTTCCAGGGCTAGGTCCAGTAATTGAAACAGTAGAAATCTGCTGAAAACCTCTTAAGTCATCGGCAATGACGTAATTGGCCATCACATCGCCCTCACTCTGGTTAGAGTAGATTCCGTAGCTGGTTCCGGAGTCGAAGGTGTTATGAGATAAATCCAAACCTCCCGCATTAACAAGTCTAATGCCTACCCCGACTCCGGCAAACCAGCAATTATTAATATGGGTGTCAAATATTGCGAATTCTGGAACTCCCAAAGTAATCGCTGTGTTAGATTTATTACCTACGAAAGCTAGGTTTTTGATGTCTACATCGTCAGCCCGAACAATAAAGTCATTCGAGCCCCCGCTAATTCGAGAACCATAGACCCCAGTTTGGGCGCCATGGATGGCGATGTTCATGCCCCTTGGTATTACTACGGGACTACTGAAGTTATACGATCCGGGCGGAACGATAAGTTCAGCGATATATTTCGCGTCTTGAGGTGTCCCGCCTCCGCTACTACAAGAGTTGGTTGCATCGCTACAGCTGCTTGAGATATCTGCAATCGCCCTGCGGAAACAAGTATCATCTAGCACCCCACTCGTGGCGCACCACTGATTTACATAATAGATATTGTTTAGCTTATTTACACCTAGAGAAGTCGATGTTGGCTGTGAGATGGTCTGGCTTGAAGATGGATTGCTGACGATAGCCTGTCCCAAAAAAGAGCTTGAACTAGCGAAGGTTGCGAGCATGATGAGCACGAATGTTCTTATTAACATTTAGAATCGACCCATTTATTTGTGAGAAGGGAAAAGCTACCTGTTGAAGAAGCCAAACCGTTGTGGGTTTGGCCCAAAACGATCCAGGGTAATGCCATCGAAAGCGGCTTGGAGATTGCTTGCCCAATAGAGGTCAACGCCAGCAGAAACGTCGGAATAAATCTCATAATTAAAGCTTCAAACTAGGATTCGGCGGTTGCTTCGCCTTATGTAGTCACGCTAAAGCGTACAGGAGCATCTGGTCAACGCTTTTCCTGCGCTTTGGCTGGCCATTGTGAATCTGAGTTCCGATTTAGTGACCACGTAGATCTTCCGAAGTGTCTGGCGATAGCCATATTTCTCTTTATTGTTTTGGCTCTTCGGCCCATATCTTGTGATAGCCAGCCAAGCGTGGAACCTATGGCGGTCGTGCACAAGAAAAAATATGATCCTCGATACCAGCACCTAGCTATCCGAACGCGTCCGGTCCAGCAGCAGAAACAGCGGCGTAGCCACAGCCGCATTCACGCCCGCTTTGATCAACTCATGCAGCCACAATCCCCGATACCCCGGCATGCCTAGCATCCAGTGACGCACGACGAACAGAATCGCGCTCTGCAGAAGGCTGAAGGCGAAACTCAAAAGCGTCCGGTTGAGCGGGTTCTCCACATCGATTTGCAGACCGATGGAAGCGGCAGCGTATCCCACGATGGACTTCGCAATCCCGTTGATGCCGATTGGCTCATTCGTTGGAAGGTCCTGGGCCAGACCTACGATCATGCCGAGAAACGTTCCCGCCATTGGGCTCCGTTGGGAGACCGCAAAGAAGATCACGATAATCAGCGGCAGATCCAGAAGGTCGTACCGTGGAAAGAGGTGCGGCAGATAGACCCCGAGGAAGAGCGCAAAGAGCACGATCACCGCCGTCACCGCCGGGGGGAAGGTGTGTTGCTGCAATGCACGCCGGGTTGAAAGTCCACGTCTTGCCATAGTCAGACTCGAGTCACAAAGCTACTCGGGTGTCTCCTTCTTCGGGATGCTGGCCGGGCGAGGCGTAAAGGTTGAAGGGGGTGCGGATGTGGTGCTATGAGGCGCTCCTGGCGTGAGGTCTGCCGCTGGCGCAACTGCTCCAGGAGAATAGCGATCAGGGTGTAGTGCCGGCGCGGCCTTTGCAGGCCCATCGGGCATGGTTGGCGCTGGTTTTTCTCCGGGCTTGACGGTGGGTACAGCCTCGCCCGGATCATGCAGACCCGGCAGATGCTCGGCCACAATCTCTGAGGCTCGCTTGGTGGCGATAGCCTCTTCTGCACTCAACTCACTCGCTGGGACGGGCTTCAGGTCGGTAGCTGTCTCGGTGATGATGAGAACTTCCTCCAACCGGTCCAGGTCCGCGGCAGCCTTGATCGTGATGGCAGTGTACGGCTGGTGTTCGGGATCAGGCGCAATCGTCTTTACCGTACCCACGGCAAGGCCCCGCGGGAAGATCCGATCTCCACCTGAGGTAACCACTCTGTCTCCGGGATGAATGCGATTGTCGGGAAGCAGGTTCACGATCTGTGGCACGCCATTCGCCGATCCCCGCAGGATCCCGCGCAGCCGCGTGTTCTCCAGGATCACACCAGCGCCCGCACTCGAATCATTGATCAGCAGCACCTCAGAGGTCGTGGGATAGACGTTGCGGATTTTGCCCACGATACCGTCCGGTGTGATGACCGCCATATCGGGCCGCAGACCATCGCGCGAGCCTTTATCGATATTCAGAACGCGCGAAAGGTCGCTGCCGCTCGTTCCGATCACCTGTGCCGCTACCGTCTTGGAGACGTACTGCTGTCGAAATTCCAGCAGGGAACGCAGCCTCTGGTCCTGCCGCGCGTCCTCCGCAATGGCGGCTTCGTGCAGGTGGATTTGCGCCAGTTCAGACTTCAGTTCAAGATTCTGCTGGCGCGTGTGGCGCAGGTCGATATAACCGTGCCACGCGTTGCGCAGGCCGTGGCCCGTCTTGGTCAGGAGCTTTTCCGGGGGCGAGAGGATCGCGTTCATCCACAGGCGCAGGAGCCGGATATGGTGTCCGTCCGCGCGTCCGGCATAGTCGGGCCGTCGCACCTGCGTTGCCAGCGCGATCGTCTGCACCAGCAACACTGCGATCAGAACCAGCCCGTTTCTATACCGCTGAAAGAATGATTCCATGTTCCGCGGAGGATGTTAGTCGATCGAGATCTTACGCAGGAGCTTGAAGTCTGAAAGCATGCGGCCCGTACCCAGCACTACCGATGCAAGAGGGTCGTCCGCAATCGAAACAGGCAAACCTGTCTCTTCGCGAATGCGGCGATCGAGATTCTTAATGAGAGCGCCACCGCCCGTCAGCACAATGCCACGATCCGAAATATCCGCGGAGAGCTCAGGAGGGGTACGTTCCAGCGCCACGCGGATCGCATTCATGATCGTCGCGATGCACTCGGCCAGGGCCTCGCGAATCTCGGAGTCATCAATGGTGATCGTCTTCGGCACACCTTCGATCAGGTTGCGTCCTTTGATCTCGTAGGTGAGCGGCTTATCCAGAGGATAGGCCGAACCGATCTCGATCTTGATCTGCTCCGCCGTGCGCTCGCCGATCAGCAGGTTGTACTTGCGCTTCAGGTAGTTTATGACGGCTTCGTCCATCTGATTTCCGGCCATGCGAACCGACCGTGAATAGACAATTCCGGCCAGCGAAATAACTGCAATGTCCGTAGTTCCGCCGCCGATATCCACAACCATGTTGCCGCCCGGCTCCGTAATCGGCAGACCCGCGCCAATCGCGGCCACCATGGCCTGCTCGACCAGGTAAACCTCGCTAGCCTTGGCGCGATAGGCGGAATCCTCGACGGCGCGCTTTTCTACCTGCGTAATCTCACTCGGCACGCCGATGATGATGCGGGGATGCACCAGCATCTTGCGGTTATGTGCCTTTTGAATGAAGTAGTTGAGCATCTTTTCGGTGTGGCGGAAGTCGGCGATCACGCCGTCCTTCATGGGGCGGATGGCCACGATGTTGCCCGGCGTGCGGCCAATCATCTCCTTCGCCTCTTTACCGACCGCCTCAACCTCGTTGGTGAGCTTATTCACGGCGATAATGGAAGGTTCGTTCACCACGATGCCCTTGCCATGGGCGTAGACCAGCGTATTGGCCGTTCCCAGATCGATCGCGAGATCGTTGGAAAACAAGCTGAAGAGCGAGCGAAAATTGCGCGCGCGCGAAGACCGCATCTGATAACCATTCTGAGACATGTGCTTGATTCCTGACGAAAGACGCTTTGTCGATTGTAACCGTCCAAAATACAGGGTACGCCCTTCTTCTGGTGCATGGAACCTGCGCAGCCATTGTCTGCCTGCTTACTGTGTTGCAAATTGGTACAGATCTCTTCGGAGGCCGTCCAGCACCGCCGCAGCGTATTTCGTGAAGAAATCGGCTCGAGGCGCTGCACTAGAATTAACTCCTGACAAGGAGCTTTATCGACATGGTGATTGGCGTACCGAAGGAAGTAAAAGATCACGAGAGCCGGGTCGGCATTACGCCAGCCGGGGTGAAGGCGCTCGTGGACGCAGGCCACAAAGTTCTCGTAGAAACAAAAGCTGGCGAACTGTCTGCCTTTCCCGACGACGAATATCAGGCCGCAGGCGCTGAAATCGTCGGCTCTGCCTACGACACGTGGCGTCTCGCCGATATGGTGGTTAAGGTCAAAGAGCCCGTGGAGAAGGAGTACCAGAACTTCCGTTCCGGTCTTGTCCTGTTCACTTATCTGCATCTTGCTCCCATCGCGGGACTCACGAACGCTCTTCTGGAAAAGGGCGTCATCGGCATCGCCTATGAGACCGTCCGTGACCGCGTCGGTTCGCTTCCGCTTCTGACTCCCATGAGCGAAGTTGCAGGCCGTCTCAGTGTGCAGGTGGGCGCTGCCTACCTGCAGAAAGAACATGGCGGCCGCGGCGTTCTCCTGGGCGGTGTTCCCGGCGTGCCTCCGGGTAACGTGGTCATCATCGGCGGCGGTGTCGTCGGCGTGAATGCAGCCAAGATGGCTCTCGGCCTCGGCGCTAAAGTCACGCTCATTGATCTGAACCTGAACCGCCTGCGCGAACTCGACGACATCTTCAATGGCCGCCTCTATACGCTCGCGTCGAACAGCTACAACATTCATCGCGCAGCCTGTGAGGCTGACCTTCTCATCGGCGGCGTTCTGATCCCGGGCGCGGCGGCTCCCAAGCTGGTTACGGCGGAGATGGTCAGCAAGATGAAACGCGGAGCCGTGATCGTCGATGTCGCCATCGACCAGGGCGGATGCATTGAGACCGCCCGGCCTACGACGCACAGCAATCCTTCCTACGTCGTCGACGGCGTCGTGCACTACTGCGTGACCAACATGCCTGCGGCTGTGCCGAATACGTCTACCCTTGCTCTGACGAACGCGACCTTCCCTTACGTGCTGAAGCTGGCTGCGCTGGGTGCGCGGACGGCTATCCGCGAAGATGTGGGTATCGCGGAGGGCGTGAACACGTACAACGGGGTTCTCACCTATGAAGCAGTGGCCCAATCGCAGGCACGTGAATGGACGCCAGTGGCCAAACTCGTCTCCTAACGACTTCGGCGGTCCTTCTCGACGGCCTATAATCGGCCTTTGAGGGGCCGCCGTTGCCAGTTGGACCACCACTCACGCCACCGCACTCGAACCGGCGCAAAGTCGTCGCGATCGTGCTGGGCGTCTGTCTACTGATTCTTCTGCTGGCCTTGCTTGCGTTGAACGCCTTCAACTCGGCACGTCTGCTTAGCCCGAACACGACAGGCCAGATCTTCCTTTTCACCGCAATCTCTGCGGTGGCATTCCTTCTCTTTGTCGTTCTTCTTGTCCTCCTGGTTCGCAATGTCCTGAAGCTCTATGCGGAGCAGCGCAGCCGCGTTCTTGGCGCGCGCCTGCGGACACGCATGCTCTGGGGCGCGGTTCTGCTTTCGCTCGTCCCGATCAGCTTCATGTTCTGCTTCAGCTATCTGCTGATGAATCGCGCGGTCGAACGGTGGTTCTCGCAGCCTGCGGCGCAGCTTCGGGAAGACTCCACCCAGGTGGCGCTTGAGCTTGCGCGGTACGTTGCTGCAAACGCGCGAGCGGAGTCTTCCGACATTGCCGCAGCGCTCAGCACGCCGCAGGGTGCGCTAACCTCCGACCCTACCCGGATCAAGGAAGAACTGGAACAGCACGAAGTGACGCTCCAGGGCGGTTTCGTGATGCTTTTTTCTGTGGGACAGCCGATCGCACAGTTTCATCGTCCCGCTGGCTTTACCAACGCCGCCATCCGCAGTTGGATCCCGCGTTTCGCAACAGAAGATCCTCTTGCGCCTCGAATTTCAGACACCCCCGAAGTCGTGACTGGCACGATCGATCACATCCTTCTCGACGCGGTCCGTCGAACCGACGAACCTGTCGTCACCATTGGAACCACGGACTACAGCATCGGTTTCGTCTGGGTACGAGATGGGGGTCTCGTCGTGGTGGCGCTCCCTCTACCCGCAGGGATGAACGCAACTATCGCCCGTCTGCAGCGTGCTGCAGAGCAGTACTGGACGCTATTTCATCTGCGGCGACAGATCCGCACCACCTATATGCTGCTGATGCTCATGATCACCGGCTTGGCCATGTTCGCATCCACCTGGCTTGCCCTTTACCTGTCCAAGCAGGTCACGCGTCCCGTGGAAGCTCTCGCCGACGCCATGGAAGAGATCGCACAGGGCCATTACGACCATCGCGTCGCAGAGACCGCCACGGAAGAGCTCGGCGAACTGGTGCACTCGTTCAATATGATGGCCGCCGATCTCGACCAGAGTCGCAGGCAGGTGGAGCAGTCCACGCTTCAGGTGTACGAAGCCAACGCTGCCATCGACCGCCGCCGCCACGAACTGGAAACCATGCTGCAGACCATCCCGAACGGCGTCGTGATGATGGATGCGCAGCAGCGCATCGTCGTCGTCAACCGCGCCTTCAGCGAGATGCTCGATCCCGGCGGTCAACGCCCATTCACTGGCTCGCTCCTTCGCGATGTCCTCCCGGTGGATGCAACCGAACCGGTCGAACGTCTCCTCCAGCGCAGCCATCGCATGGGCACGGCTTCGTCCGAGATGGAGATGCAGTCGCCCAACGGCACGCTGAATATCGCGGCCACGGCGTCCATCCTGGAATCGGGCATCGGAAGCGAACGCAAGGCGACGGGCTATGTTCTGGTACTCGAAAACGCGACGCAGCTTTTGCGCGCGCAAAAACAATCGGCGTGGAAAGAAGTTGCTCGTCGCGTCGCCCATGAGATCAAGAACCCCCTCACCCCCATCTCTCTTTCTGCCGAACAGATTCGCCGTCACATCGGGCGTCTTAAGGATCTTCTTCAGGCTGCGGAACTAGACTCACCTTCCATTGATGTGATTCACCGTTCGAGCGAAGTGATCAGCAGTTCCGTAGAGAGCATGCGGTCGCTCGTCGACCAGTTCTCCTCGCTGGCGGAGTTTCCCAACGCACGCCCTCGACCGTCAGATTTGAACGAGATCGTCAGGCAGTCGCTTGCTCTCTTTGCCGGACGTCTCCATGGCACAGAGGTGGTCTGCAAGCTTGCGCCGCATCTGCCGCTCGTCATGGCTGACGCAGAGGCTTTCAAGCGTGCGCTCTCGAACCTCATCGATAACGCCGCTGAAGCCATGCAGGGAAGCCTCGTCCGCGAGATTCATGTCGTCACCTCTCTTGCGGATGATGCCGGTATGGTCTCACTCTCCGTGGCAGATACGGGACCGGGGGTGACCACGGAGATGCGGGACCGCCTCTTCCTCCCTTATTTTTCGACGAAGCAGCGCGGCACGGGACTGGGCCTCACCATCGCGGCTAAAATCGTGCAGGACCATCAGGGCTCGATCCGCGTCGAAAAGAACATGCCCACGGGCGCAAAATTCATCATCGATGTTCCGGTAGCGCAAGCGTATCCGGGCGTTGACGCATCTGAAGTGGTTCACGCAACGGGAGAAGAGAAAGCATGAACCACATCCTGGTAGTGGATGACGAAGCCGACATCCGCACCTCGCTCGAAAGTATTCTCCGCGACGAGGGCTACGCGGTCACCTCTACCGGTACCGCTACGGAAGCGCTCGAACTCATCCGCGACGTGGAGTACGACGTCGTCCTGCTCGACATCTGGCTGCCTGACGGCGATGGCCTCGACGTTCTCGCTGAGATCCGCGCGATGGGCTCAAGCAGCACGCCCGAGGTCGTCATCATCTCCGGTCACGGCACCATCGAAGCCGCCGTGCGTGCGACGAAACTCGGAGCGTACGACTTCCTTGAAAAGCCGCTTTCGCTGGAGCGTACGCTCGTTCTTCTGAAGAATGCCGTCAAAGCGCATGCGCTGAAAAGCGAGAACGCAGAGTACAGGCAACAGCTCGCGGCAAAGGCTTCGCTCACCGGCGAGAGCGTTCCGTTGAAGGCCTTGCGCCAACAGATTAAGCTGATGGCTCCCACAAATGGGCGCGTTCTGATTTACGGCGAATCGGGTACTGGCAAAGAACGCATCGCGCGCACCATGCATACGGAAAGCCTGCGCGCCGAGCGTGTTTTTGTAGAACTCAACTGCGCGGCGATCCCGGAAGACTTTATCGAGAGCGAACTCTTCGGCTACCGCCACGGTGCGATTCCCGGTGGAGCGCAGGAGAAGCGCGGTACCTTTGAACGTGCGGATGGCGGCACACTCTTCCTCGACGAAGTAGGCGACATGAGCCTGAAGACGCAGGCCAAGGTGCTGCGCGCACTCGATGAACAGAGCTTCCTTCCCGTGGGCGCTTCTAACCCTGTGCACGTCGATGTGCGTTTGATCGCCGCGACGAACAAGGACCTCGAAGAAGAGATCGCACGCGGGAACTTCCGCGAAGATCTCTTCTATCGCCTCAACGTCATCCCGTTCTTTGTTCCACCGCTGCGCGACCGTCGCGAAGATATTCCGCTCCTCGTGCAGGAGTTTCTGGACGAGTTCGGTCGCCAGTATGGCCGCCCTCGCATGGAGATCGCCGATGACGCGATCAAGATCCTCCAACAGTACCAATGGCCCGGCAACGTGCGTGAGCTGCGCAACCTCATCGAGCGCGTCGTGATCCTGAACCCGAAGGCGCGACGCATCGAGCGAAAGCATCTTCCAGCACTCGTCTACCGCGAAATTCCGCGCGACGGTGCACGTTCCAAGCCGGAAGAGTTCTCCACGCTGACGGAAGCGCGCGAAGCCTACGAGCGCGATTTCATCTTGAAGAAGATGGACGAACTCAACGGCAACGTAAGCCGGACGGCAGAGGCTCTTGGCATCGAGCGAAGTCATCTCTATCGCAAGATGAAAGCCCTCGGCATCGCCGTTCGTGATTAGAAAGATAGGCGACCCAGCGAATCTCCCGTGCCCCATTCTTTCGCGCTCTTGGCGAAAGAATGGGGTCGCGCGGAGCGCACAAACGGATCCCCACGGCTAGAGCAGATCGTATTAAGAGCACGATCCTCTGAAGCTCTGCCTATCTTCTTACTCGGCCACTATTCTTCGTGATCTTTCGTGCGCACCTTGTCATCCGCCTGCTTGGAAGCCATCTCTTCCAGCTGTCTGCGCCAATCGAGCTCTTCCACAAAGCCGCGCGAGCTACGCCAGTCGTCCTTCACCTTCACGAAGAGCTCCAGGAAGACGCGTGTGCCTACGAGCGATTCGATCTCCTTGCGCGCAGCTGTTCCGATCTGCTTCAGCATCGCGCCCGCGCGTCCGATCACGATGGCCTTCTGGCCCGTGCGTTCCACGTAGATTGCAGCGGAGATCTTCGTCAGTGGATTCGTCTTGCTCTTTGCTTCCTCCCACGCCTCCACCACCACGGCGGACGCGTAAGGGACCTCTTCGCCGGTGAACATCAGGATCTTCTCGCGAATCAGTTCCGCTGCCAGAAACCGCTCCGGCTGATCGGTGAGCTGGTCCTTGGGGAAGTAGCGCTGGCCTTCGGGCAGACGCTTCACGACGGCATCCAGCAGGACTTCCAGGCCGTCCTTCTTCTTCGCGGAGATTGGAATGACTTCTGCGAAGTTGTACTTCTCGCTCCAGTGCGCGATCAGCGGCAGAAGCTCCGCGCGCGGCACGGAGTCGATCTTATTCAGCACCAGCAGCACGGGAGAGTCGACATTCTTCAGCAGGGAAAGTGCGAAGGTATCTTCCTCGGCCGACATCGCTTTGCGGTCGCGCGTGAAAGGCTTGTCGGACTTCGACTCCGCGGGCAGGCGATGCGTCGCGTCCACGATGAACAGCACGACGTCGCGCGATTCCAGAGCGTCGTAGACCTCCTGCATCATGCGCTTGTCGAGGTGCGAGCTGGGTTTGTGCACGCCAGGGGTATCCACCAGTACGACCTGAGCAGCGCCGCGACCGGGGTCTTTGGCAGCCTTCTTCCGGATCGGAAGTTCAAGAACACCCAGGATGCGGTTCCGCGTGGTCTGCGGCTTGTGGGTGACGATGGCGATTTTTTCGCCCAAGAGGGCATTCAGCAGCGTGGACTTACCTGCATTGGGGCGACCGACGATAGAGACGAATCCGGAACGAAGTGGCATCACTCTCTATTATGCGCGTCGAATGCCTGCGATCAGGCTTCCCGAATGGGCGGCATCAAACGCAGACGCACGCGATCTACGCGCCGCGCCGTGGACGCCAGCACCTCGATGCGCAGGCCATCTTCTTCTACGACCTCGCCTGGAAGTGGGATGTGGCCGGCGATTTCGCTCACCAGGCCGCCTACCGTCGTGGCTTCGTAGTGCGTTGGAATGCGCAGTTCGGCGGTTTCGACGGTTTCTTCCGCGTTCTCTTCGGCAGGCGTCTCTTCCGCCAGGAGATCGCGCAGGCGAGCGACATCAAAGCTGCCCGGAAGGATGTAGACGCCGCTCTCTTCACGCAGAGGAGCGTCGGGATCGATCACGTTCTCCTCATGCTCGTCGGCAATCGAGCCAACGATGGCCTCGATCAGGTCCTCAATCGTGACTAGCCCAGCGACGGAACCGTACTCGTCGATCACGATGGACATGTGCTGCTTCGCGCGCTGCATCTCGCGCAGCAGTTCGTTCACGCGCTTCTGTTCCGGCACATAGGCCGCCGCATGCTGAATCTCGCGCAGATTGCGGTGCGTGGCTTCGGTGTCAGGAATCTGCAGAATATCGTGAGCAAACGCGATGCCCGTAATGTTGTCTACCGTTCCGGAGTACACCGGAACCCGCGAATAGGCGTGGACCTGAAGCTGCTCCGTGAACTCAGCTACCGTCATCGACTCCGGCACGGCGTACATCTCCGGTCGTGGCGTCATGACGTCCAGCACAACCATGTCGCCAAACTCCACGACGGAGCGCACCAGGGCGCGGTCACTCTGTTCGAGAATGCCTTCTTCTTCACCCGCTTCGAGCAGAGCGTCCACGCCCTCGGAGGGGTGTTCCTCTTCCTCTTCTTCATTGGGTTCCGCCAACGAAGCGATGGACCACAGAAGACTCAGCATCAGCGTGACGGGCAGCATGATGTAGAAGAGCGTCTGGAAGAGGAACCGCATCTTCGCAGCCCAAAGGCCCTTCGTACGCGCAAAGAAGACCTGCGGCAACATCCGGTCGAACAGGATAATGACCAGCACCAGCTCAAAGGCGGTCTCTCCCACATTGCCCCATGTGTAACCTTTGGCGGCAAGCTTCACACCGAAGATCAAGGCAATCGCCGCCAGAGCGCTCTGCCGCAGAATGGAAGCGGACAGTGCGGACGACTCGCGTGAAAGCTTCAGCTTGGGCTCGACCAGCCGCGTCCAGGCATCGAGATTCTCCTGGTATTCGCGGGCCAGAAATTTGCCCATCTCGGAGTACACACGGTCGGCATACGCTGCCAGGGACAATACTCCCAGAAGAATGACGAGGAACAGCATCAGAGGGCCGTTCACGCGGACACCCGCTTCTTACTGGCCTTTGGCCGAGTCACGCGCTCAATCAGCGATCCCGGAAGTTCAAGCTTCGTCCTCAACTCCAACTCTTTCGCCGCCATCTCGCCCTTGTCTATCTCGTGATCCAGCCCGGCAAGATGCAGCAGACCATGCAGCGTCAGCACTCTCACCTCGTCGTAGAGCGTGTGTCCAAAGCTCTCTGCCTGCTTCTCCGCGGTATCGAGCGAGATCGCCAGATCGCCTGCAATCTCGTCCGAACCTTCGCCTGCCGGAAACGACAGAACATCGGTAGCCTTGTTCTTCTTCCGGAAAGTTCGGTTCAGGTCCTTCACGCGCGCATCGTCCGCCAGCAGAACCGTGACGTCGCCCGTGAGCCCCACGAGCCGTTTTGCTCGGGTCAAAAAGCGCCGCAGCTCCGGCAGGCGGAGCGCAGAAGAGGTGTAGCCAGCGTGTTCTAAAACGATCAATGCTTGTCTTCCTCAAGAAAAAACACGGAGAAGGCGAATTCGCCCTCTCCGTGTTGATGCTATCCCAGAGCTGTTTCGATGCAACGGTTTACTGCGTTTTTTGCACCGTGGGACGAACGCCCGGAGCGGCAGGCATCGTAGCCTCTTCGCCCAGAGTGAGTGGAAGCTGCTGCTGCGCCCGTCCGTACGAGTCGTACGCACGCACGATCCGCTGCACCAGGTGATGCCGGACGACGTCCGCATCCTCGAAGTGGCAGAAGCGAATTCCCTCTACGCCATCGAGCACATGCAGAGCTTCCAGCAGACCGGAGCGCTTTGGGTTCGGCAGATCGATCTGCGTCAGATCGCCTGTGATGACAGCTTTGGAGTTGTTGCCGAGACGGGTGACGAACATCTTCATCTGCTCGTTTGTCGTGTTCTGCGCCTCGTCCATGATGATGAAGGCGTCGCTAAGCGTGCGGCCACGCATAAAGGCAAGTGGAGCCACCTCGATGACGCCCTTCTCCAGCATCTTGTCGACCTTGTCCTTCTCCAGCAGGTCATAGAGCGCGTCATACAGCGGACGGAGATAGGGATCGACCTTTTCCTGCAACGATCCCGGAAGGAACCCGAGACGTTCGCCCGCTTCGACTGCGGGACGTACCAGGATGATGCGTGAGACCTTCTTCGCTAGAAGCGCAGAGGCCGCCATCGCTACCGCGAGGTAGGTCTTACCGGTTCCGGCAGGGCCGATGCCGAAGGTCATATCTGCTTGCTCGATGGCCTCTACATATTTTTTCTGATTAGGGGAGCGCGGATTCACCATCCGCTTGATGCCCACCGCGGAACGCTGCCGTCCGCTGTCGATCAGCGTGCGCAGCGTTGCCGTAGGATCGGCGACGACCAGCTTGATCAGTGCGTGGAGTTCACCATTCTGCAGCAGAACGCCCGCCCGCTGCAGGTGGTCAAAATCGGCGAAGATCTGATGCGTTCGATTCACGGCTTCTTCCGGGCCGGAGAGCAGAATCG
The DNA here is from genome assembly GCF_000179915.2 of Terriglobus saanensis SP1PR4. NCBI lineage: Bacteria > Pseudomonadati > Acidobacteriota > Terriglobia > Terriglobales > Acidobacteriaceae > Terriglobus > Terriglobus saanensis. Next base: position 1,046,738 of record NC_014963.1, read on the forward strand.
AATCGGAACGGAGATCAATGCTGACGTGCAGCGAGTCTTCGATAAGTCTGAGGTTCTCGTCGCGGTTGCCGAAAAGGTTCTCGACGTGGGGCGTGATCTCGATCGCTTTTTTGACCAATGCGGGCTATGCCTCCGTGTGGGGTTGGGAGTTGCTATGGAATTGGATGCGGGAGCTATGGGCGCAGAACTCACCCATGCAGGTGGGACGAACCGGATTGGCGAGATATGCCAAAGAGTGTGGGCCAATTGCGCAAAGAATATCCCCACCCCGCGCAACAGTCAAGCACCGAAATTGGGGCATTCATCCGAAGAAAAAAACGCGCTCCGGCAGTCAAATTCTGTAATTTCGCATCCCACGACTGCACCCGATCTCTACTACTCTCGGAGGAACCATGAACCACGGCATCATTATGACCATCATCATCGGCTTTGTGATTGGCGTCATCGCCAAGCTCATCATGCCCGGTAAGGATCCCGCTGGCTTCATCATCACGGTCCTCATCGGCATCGCTGGAAGCTTTTTCGGCACATTCCTTGGTCGCGCTATCGGTCATTACCAGGACGGCCAGAGTGCAGGATTTCTGATGTCGCTTCTTGGCGCATGCATCCTGCTCGGGATCTATCACCTGATCACGCGAAGTCGAACTGTCTGACACTTTTCTGCAAGCAAAAAATTGAGGCTGGAGCATTTCGCTCCAGCCTCTTCTGTTGCGGTGAGCAGAACCGCTTTAGAAAGCCAATTTCACAGCAAGCTGAATCTGACGGTTGGTTCCGATACCGATCTGGTTGGAGACCGTGCTGGTCTCTGTTCCCAGGTTCGTACCCGCCGTTGCCGTGGAGAACGGCGTACCCGGCTGGAGCGTGTTCGTCAAAGTCGTGCTGGATGGGATGGATTGAGCCAGGCGGATATTGCCCGGGTTCGCATAGTTGGCATGATTGAGCACGTTGTACGCATCGGCATGGAACTCAAGTCCGACACGCTCTGTGAACTGGACACGCTTGGTCAGGGTGAGATCAAGCTGTGCAAGGTTCGGTCCGCTCAAATCGTTGCGGCGAGCGTTGCCAAACGTTCCCGGAGCTGGCGTGCTGAACGCTGCCGGATTCAGGAACTGCTTGCCACTCTTCAGGTAGGGGTTGACGCCCGGAACGATGTTAGGACGGCGGATGTTACGTGTATTGCCGCCTCCCGGAACGTTGACGACTGCAGTCGTCTGCACGACGCCACCGACAACGATTGGGGATGAGAACGTCTGTCCCGCATACGCCGTTCCTGCATTGCCTACGTAGGCCAGATCAGGACGTGTAATCAGAACATCCATCGGTACGCCTGAGCGGAAGTTTACGATTCCGCCCATCTGCCATCCGCCCGCAATCACGTTCATGGGCCCCGTGAGGTTGAACGTTCTGCCCTTACCGAAAGGAAGGTCATAGAGCGTTGTGAGGTTCAGTGTGTGGCGAATGTCGAACGTTCCGCGACCATACTCCGAGCTCGAACCGTAGATTGGAATCGGAAGCTGCGAGGTCGTCGCTTCGTTCGATCCCGAAGACGTTCCCAGTTCGTGTGCCCAGGTGTACTGCGCTCCAAACGACACGCCCGAAGTGAAGCGGCGCTGCAGCGTGCTTTGCAGACCGTGGTACTGGTCCGTTCCGCCGGAGGTCTTGTAATCAATTTCGGCAAAGCGTCCGCCGAACTGGCGAACTGCCGTACCTGCGCCGGTGGTCGGGTTCTGCGCTACACCCGTAATCAGGTTGGTGATGGAACGAAGGAACAGGTTGCGTCCCGTAGATCCCACATACCCGATCATCAGGGCGAACTGTCCGGGAAGCTGCTGCTGAATGGAGGCCGTGTACGTCGTCACACGCTCAGGCACCTTGTACTGAGGAGCAAAAGCGCGTGGCTGATATCCCAGAGTCGTGCTGTTGATGTCGTACGTTGCGTACACATCGTTCGCGGGACTGATAGGGTAGGTTTTTCCAGTGGAAGCCGCAGTGCCGAACGTTTTGGTGACACGGTCATTGGCTTCCGGCTGGATCTGATCTTCCGTCTGTCCGGGGCCGTAGTAGATGCCGCCGCCGAGGCGGATGACAGTCTGGTTGTGCAGGGCCTGAGGGGCCCATACCAAGCCAACACGTGGACCGTAGTTGTTCGTCGAAGACTTGTACCAGTCGCCGGCATCCTTCGGAATGATGTTTCCAGTGGTCATGTCGAAGACGACGTTCTTGTTGCGCGTCTCGTGCAGGGGAGAGAAGTACTCGTAGCGAAGACCGTAGCTCAGCGTCAGGCTAGGCGTGACCTTCCACTCATCCTGCGCATAGCCGATGTAGTAGTTCTGCTTCACATACGCATTGCCGCTCAGGCCAGTGAACGGGCTGAGATCGCTCAGATCGCCGTAGAACTGGATCTGGCTGGTCAGGTTGTTGGTGAAGTCCGCCACACTCGCGTAGGTGTACGTCGTTCCACCAAGCTGGTTGTTGTAAAGACCCAGAGGACGAATCTCAACGCCGAACTTCAGGTTGTGCGCTCCGCGTACCAGGGAGAGGTTGTCGATGTAGTTGTAGCTCTGTCCGGTATAGGGTGCGCCGATGCCGTTGAAGGAGCTGGAAAGGCTGATCAGCGAACCCACGTTGGTAAGACCGGCAACCGCGATACGTGCGCGGCTAAGGTCTGCATTGGGCGACGCTCCGGGAGTTCCCGTTACGCGCATCTTGATGCCGTTGTAACCGAACTTCGTTTCGTTGAAGACGCGCGGTCCCCATACCTGGTTCAGAGCAATTACGCCGTTCTGCGGGACTTCCACCTGGCCGAAGCGGCTCAGCGAGATGTCCTGCGTCTGGTAAGAGGTGCCCTGATCGCGGTGGTAGCGCGCGTACATCTGGAAGCGATCGCTGAGGTGATAATCCAGGCGGAACATACCGAAGTCTTCCTGGATGCGATTCGGACCGACGACCGTCACGCTGGTCGACAATGATCCACCAGTGACCAGCGGAGTCGGATCATTCGGAAACGCTGCGAGGAGAGGAAGGGCCGTGGAAGTCGGTTTGACGAGCGAGCGTGCATAGTTGCTGAGAGTCGCTGCGGTATACGGTGTGACGTAGACCTGACGCAGACCTTCATAGGTACCGAAGAAGAAGAGCTTGTCGTTCAGAAGCGGTCCACCGATCGATCCGCCAAAGTTGTTCAGGCGGAACTTCGGAGAGTTGCCCGCGACGTTGCGGCGGTTGAAGGCGTTGCGCGCGTCGAAGAAGTCGTTGCGGACATACTCAAACGCATCGCCGTGCAGTTTGTTGGTTCCTGACTTGGTCAGAAAGCTGATCTGTCCGCCGGTACCCGTTCCCATCTCCGCGGGGTAGTTGGAGGAGTCCACGCGGAACTCCTGGATCGCTTCCATCGACTGCTGCAGACGGAAGACAGAGGTAAGTTCGCCGTTCAGATTGCCTGGAGACGTATCGATGATGCCGGTGTTTTCGATACCGTCCACGCGGATGATGTTCTGCTCCACCGAACGTCCGGAGAAGTGAATGTTGTCAAAGGTTCCTGAACCCGCGTTGGTCGCACCGGGTACTAGCAAATAAAGCTGCGAGATCTGGCGTCCGTTGATCGGAAGGTTCGCCACTTCGCGCTGGGTGACGTTGCCACCGATACGCGCGGAGGAGGTGTCCAGCGCAACGGCCTGTGCCGAAACCTCGACGACCGTGCTGCTGCCGCTGACGGCAAGCTGAGGTGTCCAGACGAACTCCTGGCTCAGGGAGAGTGTCTGCGCCGGAAGGATCGTGTCCGCAAAGCCCTCGTGCGAGGCGCGCAGGCTGTACTCCGACGGTGGCAGCGAGAAGAACACAAAGTGCCCTTCCGCGTCGCTCGTCGTCGTACGGTCAATGCCCGTTGCCTTGCTGTGGACTGTGAGAGTGGTGTTGGAAATGGCCGCACCGGTAGTGTCTGTGACTATGCCGGTAATGCGAGCTGTCGTGGTTTGAGTATGGGCAGTTGCCGAGGCCGCAAGGAACAAAACGCAGGCCATTCGGGCGAACAGGTGAAACAGCTTGATTGGACGCATAAGCTGAATATAGAAAGTAAACCTGCTGATAAAGTAATTACTTTATTAATTTATGATGAAAATTATTGCTTTTCGGGAATGCCGGACGTCAATAGCAAGCCTGTATTCAGAATTCAATCCTTCGGAATCATTGACGCAAACTGCCGGTTCTTATACCCTCGAAGGTGGCAGGGAATGCGGCGATCGCGATTTTGAGAGCGATTCTCCTCCGATTGAGGTCTGGCGTCTTCATCACAGCCGGCTGCAAACCCCAAATTTCCCCGCATATGCGGTTGAACAGAGAGAGTTTCTAATGGCAAATCATGTTTCTTCCTTGAAGCGCGCCCGCCAGACCGTGGCGAAGACCGCAGTGAACCGCGCCAACCGCACCAAGCTGCGCGGCATCCTCCGCCAGATGCGCGAATCCCTCGTTGCTGGCGATGCAAAGTCTGCGGCTGAGCAGTACCGCTCCACAGTCTCTGTGCTCGACAAGAGCGTGCAGAAGGGCGTTCTTCACGCCAATACCGCTTCCCGTTATAAGAGCCGCCTCAATGCCCGTCTGAAGACGCTGGCGACCAAGGCCGCTTAACCAACATCGTTTTGTTATCAAGCGAGGCGCCCACAATCGGGCGCCTCGTTTTTCTTGCGCTCCACGCCGTACACTTCTCTCAGGATGCCCCTCTCCGATCTCGATAGCCGCGCTGCGCGTGGCGAAGACAAAGTCTCCACCGTCAAGCTTCACGCGGTGCAGTATGTCATCGCCCTCATCGTCCTGATTCTGATGACAGGGCTGTGGCGTCTCCAGGTCTTGGGAGCCAGTAATTACCGCGTGCTCGCGGAAGCCAATCGTGTCCGCAAGGTTCCCATTCTTGCCCCGCGTGGAAAGATCTTCGACCGCGAAGGCCGTCTGCTCGTCGACAACTACTCTTCTGTCGCGGCCTATCTTCTGCGCGAGCAGATGCAGAACCCCGAGACCGATCTGCCCATGATCTCCGTGGGCCTCAATATCCCCATCGAACAGCTCCAATACACGCTGCGCAAATACAAACTCGCCCCCAAGTATCAGCCCATCCCGCTCAAACAGGACATCACACCGGACGAGCAGGCTTTCATTGAGGCCCATCGCAACGAGCTTCCCGAACTGGAGACCATCGAAGAGCAGCGTCGTCTTTACCCGCGCGACGGCTTCGCCTCCCATCTCATCGGTTACGTCGGTGAGGTCAGCGAACAGATGCTCAACCAGGAGCGCTACGCTCTGTACTCGCCCGGCGACGTCGTCGGAAAATCCGGTGTGGAACAGAGCTACGACGCCCTTCTGCGCGGTGTCGACGGCTCCCGCGATGTCATCGTCAACTCGCATGGCCGCGAACTTGGACGTCTTGGGGAAGAACTCGCCAAGCCCGGTCAGGACATTCGCCTCACGATCGACCTCGATCTGCAGATGGCGGCGGAGAAGGCGCTTGAAGGCAAGAACGGCGCGATCGTCGCGATGGACCCGCACACCGGCGAGATCCTCGCCATGGTCTCTCGCCCCAACTTCGATCCCAACCAGTTCGCCGTCCGCCTGACGCGCAACTACTGGAACCAGCTCCTCACCGACCCGGAACATCCGTTGCTGAACAAAGCGATTCAGGCGCAGCTCGCTCCCGGTTCTACCTTCAAGATCATCATGTCCGTAGCCGGTCTTGAAGAGGGTACGGCGCAGGACCTGAAGGTGAACTGCACCGGAGGCGCGGACTTCTACGGACACTTCTTCAAGTGCGACGCACGCCACGGCGGTGTGAACATCTATAACGCCATTCCTTTGTCCTGCGACATCTTCTACTACACCCTCGCGCAAAAACTCGGCATCGACACGATCGCGAAGTATGCTACCGAACTGGGCCTTTCGCAGCGCACCGGGATCGACCTCCCCGAAGAGGCGAGCGGCACCATGCCCAGCACCAAGTGGAAGATGAAGAACTTCCACGACAAGTGGTATGCCGGTGAGACCATCTCCGTCGGCATCGGACAGGGTGCGGTGGCTGCGACGCCAATTCAGATGGCCCGTGCGCTCTCCGGTGTGGCCAGTGGTGGAGCCCTCGTTCGGCCACATGTGCTCTCAATGGATCAGATTCCTGAATCAATGAGGCAGGCCTACGTGGAAGCCTTCCCCGGCAGCGGCGAGAAAAAAGTGTCGATGCGTGCCGAGAACTGGCAGATCATCTCCGACGCCATGGCTGAGACTATGAATACCGGAACCGCTTCCCTGGCTCATCTCGACGGGGTAGATTTTGCGGGGAAGACTGGAACAGCACAGGTCATGAGTCATGATGCCCTTGCACGTTCCGGTGGTGGCAAGAAGACGCAACCCAACGCCTGGTTCGTCGGCATGGTGCCGCGCCGGAATCCCGACATCGTGGTGGCCGCGCTCATTGAAAACGGCGAATGGGGAAAATATTCCGCCAAACTCGCCGCACAGGTCATCACAGCCTTTATCGATAAGCAGCGCAAGAAGGACAACAACCTTCGCGTCGCCGAAGTGAAGCCGAAGCCCACGGAAGAAACTCCCGCCAAGCCGGAGCAGAAGCCGGAACAGGCGCCTTCGGCAGCCGTTCCGGAAAAGCCGCGCAGCATCTCGGGAGCAGGAAACTAGGTCCATGGCGCGTTCCTCTACCTTCCGTGATTTCGACTGGACGCTCCTCGGCTTTGTTCTGCTGATGTCGGTCATCAGTGTCGGCGAGATCTATTCCGCCACGCTGCATACGAAGTTCCACGGTTTTCACACCAAGCAGATCGAGTTCCTCGCCATCGGTCTCGTGCTGATGTTCCTCATCTCTCTGGTGGACTACCATCGCCTCATCGAGATCTCCCCCTGGCTCTATGGCATCGGCCTGACCTCGCTGGTCGCGGTCAAACTCGTGGGTCAGAAGGTCCTCGGTGCTCGCCGTTGGATCCGTTTTCCCGGCAACATCCACTTCCAACCATCGGAGTGGGTCAAACTCTTCCTTGTCCTCGCCGTGGCGCGCTTCTTCTGGAACCTCTCGGGCCGAGAGCTCACCTGGGGCGACATTGCCAAGGCCTTCGCCATGGTCGGTGTTCCGTTGCTCCTCGTTCTCAGCCAGCCCGATCTTGGAACTTCAATGACGTACGCCCCCGTACTTGTGATGGGGCTACTACTTGGCGGGATCCGCCTGAAGCAGGCATCGATCCTGATTGTCAGCTTCCTGGTTCTCTTCGTTGGCGTCTGGAACAGTGGCAAGGTCCTCAAACCGTACCAGAAGGCCCGCCTCACCAGCTTCTCCCATCCCGAAGACGACCCTCGCGGCAAGGGATACCAGGTGCAGCAGTCCCTCATCGCCGTGGGCTCCGGAGGCATCTGGGGCAAGGGTGCGACCAAAGGCACACAGACCCAGGGCGACTTCCTCCCGATTCCGTATACCGACTTCATCTTCGCCGCGCTCTGTGAAGAACACGGCTTCGTCGGCGCCGCTCTGGTCCTGATCCTCTACTTCCTGATCTTCATGCGCCTGGTGCAGAACGCTCAGACAGCGAAAGATCTTCCCGGCACCTTCATCGTGATGGGGATCGTCGCCATCATGGTCTTCCAGCTCGCGATCAATGTGGGCATGGTGGTGGGTCTCGCTCCCGTTACAGGAATTCCGCTGCCTCTGTTAAGCTACGGCGGGTCCAGCGTCATCTTTACGTTTCTTGCACTTGGGATCGTGATGAACGTTCGGATGAGCCGCTTCGTGAATTAATTCACGAAAAGCCGGGCACAAATCGTCGCGCGGTGGAGTCTATCGAAGGGAAGCTCTCTTCTTGAGGCGATGCCATGTTGAGAACGAAGCACACTCTTGGCCTTCTCTTTTCCTTCTGTTTTTCGGCTCCGGCGGTTCTCGGCCAATGCCCGGGAACATGTCCTGAACGTCATATCCTTTCGATTCAGGCGACCGGGACCGCCGTGGCGGATGCCGACAATGCAGTGGTGCACGTTGGCTATAAAGTTTTTGGCAAGGACGCGCAAAGCGCGTATTCCACGGCATCGCAAGTCTCCACGGCAATCATGGAAGCACTTCTCCGCTTGGGTCTCACGAAGAGTGCGATTGAAAGCAGCAGCCAACTGATCGCACACACCCCTACCTGGGAACTTCAACAGAGGCCGCTTTCGAACGAAGAGAGACAAAATATGCAGTTCGCCGTCGTTCAAGCTTGGACGGTGCAGGTGAAGCCCGACGGTGCGGCGGACGCTCTCCACACCGCAATCGAGGCTGGCGCAAACGAGAGCGGCTGGATCGAGTGGAAAGTCGCTGATTCCGCAAGTCTGCAGGCAAAGGCTTCGGCCCAGGCGCTCGCAAACGCTCGAACGATTGCCGAAGCCACAATGAAAAGCTCCAATATCCACCTCGGCCACCTCATCTCCATTACGGAAAACCAGAACGGATACGCCATGGGGGCTCTCGCGGGTAGCAGTTTTGGGAACGGCGGTCCGATCAATGGTGTTTTTGATCGTCTCCAGAACACCCCAGTCTCCGCCCTAGCCATCAGCTCCCGGCGGGTCGAATACACGGTGTCGTCTTACGTTACTTTCGCCCTGGAACCCTAAGTTCCTTTGCCCACAATAATATGTGGAGGCCATTCGCCATAGACCGGGCGTATGATGCACAATAACAACAGCACCCTGGAACTCCGGGTGTCACCAGCCCGCCGCACCCCAGCTTGTAAGAAGCTCGCGGCAGCGGGGCAACAGATTTGAAGTTTTACAGTCGACGGCAAAGGGCAGGGCCCTCCTCGGCTGGTAGATTTTGGGAAAGAACGCTCTCGGACGGCAAACGGCCCCGCCTCAGGAAATGAGGTTGTTTCGGCCACAACACCCGCAGCGTTGGTAGAAGCTTTGCAGAGCGGTTTCGGTACACAGCGCAGCACACCTCTCATGTTGCTCCCCTCGGAGCCAGCACAGGTAGCTTCGTGTGTAAACCGTAACGCACGCCTGCATTCCGCTCTCGCCCTTCCCCATCTCCCAGTCTAGGCACGCGCGAACGTCGCGCACCCTGCACATCTCTGCCGCCGGCGGAAATGAGTAGAAGGCATGTCAAAAGAAATTTTTATCTCCTCAACACCGCATGAGACGCGGCTCGCCATCGTCGAAAACGATGCCCTTTCTGAGATCTACTACGAGCGCGAGAACGAGTACACCCTCGCTGGCTCCATCTATAACGGTAAAGTTACACGCGTTCTTCCCGGAATGCAGTCCTCTTTCGTAGACATCGGCCTCGAGCGCGATGCCTTCCTTTATGTCACTGATTTCATGGAAGAAGCTGGAGACTCCGCCGACTTCGACACCGATAGTGCGAATGGTAGCGGAAGCAAGGGCGAACGCCGTCCGGCACGCGCTCTCGAAGCCCGTCCCGAAACAACCGTTGAAGGTAATCCTGAAACACGTTCCGAAGGTCGTAACGAGGGTCGAAATGAAGGCCGCGGAGAGGGTCGCCGTGGTGGACGCCGTCGTCGCCCCAATGATCGTCCGGATTTCAACGCCCCCGCGCAGAGCACGGATGAACCGCAGGACTTTGTAGCAGAAGAGGTCCCCGCCACTCCGCCCGTAGCCGATGGAACCGACGCGGAAGCCGCCGAAGGCAGCCGCCGCTGGCGCGGTCGCCGTGGACGTCGTCGCGGCCGTGGATCGCGCGAAGGCGCACCGGAGACTACTCCCGGAGTGGTTGCCGAAACGGACGCAGAGCCCCTTCTTTATGGTCAGGCTGAAGAAGCAAATCTGGATCTGAACGCAGAGGAGAGTTCGGAAGAGACCTACACCGAAGCTCCTCCCGAGGTGCAGGCCGCACCGGAGTACACCATAGAGCGTCCCCGCACGGAGCGTCCCGAAGGCCGTGGCGGGCGTGATCGTGGTCGTGGACGGGATGGCCGCAATGGCCGTGGTGGACGCGATCAGCGTGGCGGACGCGAACGTGAGCCGCGCGAAGAGCGCAGCAGTTTTGCCGCACCTGTTTACGGACAGGAAGAAGATGCACCAGCAGGCGAACCGATCATTCTTCCCGGCGAGTCCATTTCAAAGTACCGCGTCGGTGGCGATCCTAACCCCGCGCCCGTAGTCGCTCCGCCTACCGACGTTCTTTCCTCGGGTTCTTCCTTTGAAGTCAAAGGATGGGACGGTGGTCTTGTACTTCCCGGCGAAACGATTCGCCCACGGACACCCTCCGCAGGCGGCGAATCCCGTCAGGAATCACCACGTTCCTCAGAGCCTCGCCGCAGTGAGACCTCGCAGCCGAAGTCGGAAGCTCGTCCTGAAGGCCGAACCGAAAGTCGCCGCGATGGTCGTGGTGGTCGTAACGAGGGCCGCCGCGATGGACGCGGTGGTAATCGGAACGACAACCGTGGAAACGGACGCCGCGAGGATCGCCCACGCAATCCTCGTCCGGACCAGCCAGCAGTCTCCGCTACCGAGTTCATTCCAGTGCTTCTCTCGGAGGTCCGCGAGGAAGCCAGCCTCCGCCCGGCGACTTCGCAGAACTATGAGCAGCGCGTACAGCCGGTTGAGACTTTGCCGGAGCACATTCCCTTTGTTCCGACACCGGTCACGACCTTTCAGGCTCCGGTCATCGAAGAGCAGAAAGCCGCTCCGGTCCACGAGCCCGTCGATACGGTTGCGGTCAGCCCGGTTCCAGAACAGAAGCCAGCCGAACCGGTGGAGTTTGAACCCCGCGAAGGCGATGCGGCCAACCGCATCGACGCTCCCCGCTCCAGCTTCCGCCGCTGGCGCGAGCGCCGCGCCGCCGAAAAGGCTGCACGGGAAGCCGCCAAGCTCGCCGCTCTGGAAGCCCTGAACAAGCCCGAGCCGCCCGCACACGAGTTCACCACCATGCAGCCCACGGGTGAGCTTCTCTCGCGCAACGACCCCGCTCACGAAGCTGCGATCGATGCGTTTTCGTCTCCCGCAACCCCCATCGCCCACGAAGCAGCTGTGCAGTCGGTTCCTTTGGCTGGGGCTGTAACGACTCCCGTACCCGCTGTCCATACCCACTCCTTCGGCCAGGGCATGGTCGAAGAAGAAGAGGAGTTCGAGGAAGACGATCTTCAGATCGAATCCCTCCATGCTCACGCCGAAGAAGATAACGAAGAGATGGAAGAAGAGACGCTCGAAGGTGGACCGGAACTCGGTACCCTGCTTCGGGAAGTCTCGATCGAAGGCCGTACCCGTGCTGCCAATGAAGAGGCCGACGATCTGGAAGATACAGACGAGCCCTTCTCCGAAGAAGACGGCGAATCTTCCGAGGACTCCGACGCAACCGCTCCTGCAGCCGCCAATGGCGAAGGCAGCCCACGCCGTGAGCGGTCGGACCGTGGAGATCGTGGCCGCCGTGACTCAGGTCGCCGTGACCGCAACGATCGTGGTGGAGATCGCAGCGGAGCACGCCGTACCGGTGGCAGTGGTGGAGGCGGCCGTGGTGGACGTCCTCGTGTCCAGGCATCGGACCTTCCCGCGATCTCTGACCTGCTCAAGCCCGGTCAGGAGATCCTCGTTCAGATCGCCAAGGAGCCGATCGCCAAGAAGGGTGCGCGTATTACCTCGCACATCGCCCTTCCCGGACGCTTCCTTGTCTTCATGCCGACGGTGAATCACACCGGCGTCTCGCGGAAGATCTCTTCGGACGAAGAGCGCCGCCGCCTCAAGACGATTCTTCTCTCCGAGAAGGGCGACGCAACGGGCGGCTTCATCGTCCGCACCGCCGCAGACGGAGCCAGCGAAGAAGAGCTTCGCAGCGATCTTCGCTTCCTCATCAACCTCTGGTCGGACATCAAATCCCGCTCAGAGTCTTCCAAGTCTCCGGCGCTCATCTACCACGATCTCAACCTCGTGGAGCGCATCCTGCGCGACCAGGTCGGCGACAACTTCTCCGCCATCTGGGTCGACACGGAAGCCGAGTATGAACGCGTCCTGCGCTTCCTGCAGCGCTTCCAGCCTTCGCTGATCCGCCGCGTCAAGCTCTACACCAAGGAAACGCCGCTCTTTGAACAGTTCGGCGTAACGGCGGAGATCGACAAGGCGCTCAAGAGTAAGGTCTGGCTCAAGTCCGGCGGCTCCATCGTCATCAACCAGACGGAAGCCCTCGTGGCCATCGACGTCAACACCGGCAAGTACGTCGGCAAGACGACGCGGCTCGAAGACACCATCGTGAAGACCAACCTCGATGCCATCCCGGAGATCGTCCGCCAGATTCGACTGCGCGATCTCGGTGGCATCATCGTCATCGATTTCATCGACATGGACGACCGCAAGAACCGCAACAAGGTCATGCAGGCGCTCGACGATGAACTCAAGACGGATCGCGCACCCTCCAAGGTGTTGCAGTTCAATGACTTCGGTCTCGTGATCATTACGCGCAAACGGGTTCGCCAGTCTCTGGAGCGCACGCTTTCGACGCAATGCACGGTCTGCACCGGTACAGGCATGGTTAAGTCACCCATCACCGTGGCGAACGAGATCTTTATCGAGATGCGGAAGATGTATCGCCATATGGATAAGGGCGACATGATGCTGCGGGTGCATCCCGAGGTCGTCAAAACGCTGAAGGCTTCCGGCTCACGCTGGCTCCTCGATATGGAAGAGCTCACCAAGAAAACCATCCTGGTCAAGAGCGATCCCAGCCTCAGCCCGGAGCAGTTCGACATCCACTAGAACGATCCGCACTCAGGAACGATCAAAGCCACCCTCATCGGTGGCTTTGACCGTTTGGGATATGTCCATCTGCGCCACGGTCCCGCGTTCCGTGATCCGAATTCTGCTTTCAGTCGTCTTAATCTACGCAGATCAATGATTTGGCAGACAATGGCAGTGGCACAACAAATCTCTCGTAGTTGGGTTACAGAGAACGAAGTCCCTTGAGGACGCTCATAAGGAGTTTTAATAAGATGAGTCACAACGCAGGCCAGTTTTTTGTCCGGAATCGTGTCTTTGCAGCGGTCATTGCAATCTCTGCTGCCGCGATCGTACCTTCAGCGCACGCCGCCGCGGATCCCGCAGAGGCCCCTGCGTCGATTAACTTCAACACCAGCGTCGGCTCTCCCTTGAGCAACCTCACCTATGCCGATATGACGTACGGCGTGAGCAGCAGCGAGCCCGCCGCAGTCGCCGAGGAGCGCGACTCTCTGGCTTCGACCTCCGAAGCGGACCAACCTCCACCTCGCCGTCGTACCTATGGTCGCCCCCGTTATGCCGATAACCTGCACAACGCCGACGGCTCGACCAAGATAGCCTTTGAAGTGGGCGGCGGGTTTGTGGCTCCCTCAGGTTCCACCGCACACTACCAGACCCTCAGCTACAAATTTTCCGTGGGTGGAGGTCTCAATTTCAACAAGAACTTCGGCGTTCTTCTGCAGTACGACTATGACCACATGAATGTTCCCGCCAGCATCATTCAAGCGATGCAGAACGCTTACGTTAACGGCGGCTATTCGGACGCTGCGGGTGTCGCAGGTCTGGATGCCAATACCCATCTCTGGTCCTTGTCGATCAACCCAACCTACAGCTTGCAAGGCGCCGGTCGTAGCGGCGCTTACCTGGTCGGTGGCGTGGGCTATTATCGCAAAACAACAAACTTTACATTGCCAGCGGTATCGGAATTTTGCGACAGCTTCGGCTTCTGCCAAGCCTTCAACAGCAATCAGACCGTTGATCAATACACCAACGGAGCGTTCGGCGTCAATGGCGGTGTAGGTCTTACTTACAAGCTGTCAAACTTCTCCTCCAACCGCCTCTTCGCGGAGGCGCGTTATGTCTGGGTAGACAATAACGGAGACAAGAATCAGTTCTATCTTCCCAACGGTTTCCGTACAGGCTACTTCCCTGTGACCGTCGGTGTGCGTTGGTAAGCGATCGCACAACGAATCCAATCCATCTCGTGAACAAAGTTGCCAGCCTGCGGGCTGGCAACTTTGTTTCCAGCTCCCGGAAAAGCCAGTTCTATCCTCCGGCTGATACCCTTGATCGAGCAAAAATAAGCCGAGGAATTCATGCAGATTGAAATGCCCACTGAGGGCTCACTTCCGGAGATCAAGGTCGAGCGTTCCGGCGCAGCGATGACCATCGTGACCACCCTGTTCTTCATCTGGGGCTTCGTCACGGTTCTCAACGACATTCTCATTCCGCATCTGCAGAATGTCTTTGCTCTCTCGAACTTCCAGGCGATGTTTGTCCAGTTCGCCTTCTTTTCTGCCTACTTTGTCTTCGCTCTGCCGTGGGGCAAGGTCGTGGATCGCATCGGCTATCGCAATACGATGGTCGCTGGTCTCTGTGTCTCAGCCTGCGGATGCCTGCTCTTTCTTCCCGCAGCCATGCTCGCCTCCTACGCAATCTTCCTCTCAGCCCAGGTGGTGCTCGCCTGCGGCATCACGGCGCTTCAGGTTTCGGCTAATCCCTATGTGGCGGCGCTTGGCTCCAGCCGCACCGCCTCCAGCCGTCTTAATCTTGCGCAGGCGTTCAACTCGCTGGGAACGACGATTGCCCCGCACATCGGTGGTCTCTTCATCTTCTCCACGGTCGCGGTCGTAGCTACTACGACGACGCTTACGGGTTCCGCTCTTCATGCGAACCAGCAGCAGCAGGCCGCCAGCGTCAAGCTGCCCTATATCCTCCTCGCCGGCATCCTCCTGGCCCTGGCTACCTTTATCCGTCTGCGCCTGCCTTCGTTCAGCAGCAACACCTCGGACATCCGCATCCAGGACGCCACGGCGAAGTCCGTCTGGCGTACGCCGCAGGTCGTTCTCGCCGTCCTTGGCATCTTCCTTTACGTGGGTGGAGAGGTCTCCATCGGCAGCTTCCTCGTCCGCTATCTGCAACTCCCCAACATTGCGCATATGACGGAACTCACTGCAGCCTCGTATGTCTCCTACTACTGGGGCGGAGCCATGGTGGGCCGCTTTATCGGTTCCTGGCTTTTGCGCCGAATCAATGCTGGCGTTCTGCTGGCGCTCTTCGCCGCTATCGCCGGAACGCTTGTTCTCACTTCGATCCTGAGCCACGGCTACTTTGCCGCGATCACCATCCTCTGCGTGGGTCTCTTCAACTCAATCATGTTCCCCTCGATCTTTTCGATCGGGATCGAAGGCCTCGGTCAGCGGACGAGCGAGGCTGCTTCGCTGATCGTCATGGCGATCGTCGGCGGAGCCATTATCCCCGTTGCACAGGGCAAACTCGCAGACAGTATCGGCATCCAGCACGCGCTCTTTATTCCGCTGGCCTGCTACGTCTACATTTTCTTCTTCGGTGTATGGGGAAGCCGTCGCAGCGCTGCGCATACCTCTTCCGCGCACGCATAACGACTTATCGTTTGTCATTCCGTAGCGAAGCGAAGGAATCTGCTTTTGTGCCCCATTCTTTCGCGGCTTTATCGCGAAAGGGTGGGGTCGCGCGGAGCGCACAAACCAGATTTTGAACGGAGAAGAAAAGCAGATCCCTTCGCCTACGCTGCGGGATGATAAAGTTTAGAGCCGTCATGCAGCTTTACCGCATGGCGGCTTCTACTTCTTTCGCCGTGTGGGCGAGCGAACCGATCAGGTCGACCAGTTTCCCCTCTTCGTTCACATAGACCACATCTTCAATGCGAACTCCGATCTGCTCTTCAGAAATGTAGATTCCCGGTTCGATCGTAAAGACGTTGCCTCGATCGAGCGGCTTCGCCGGATCATACGGATCGTGCACATCGATCCCCACGGAATGTCCAAGCCCGTGGAGGAAGTACTTGCCGAGCGGCTCTCCATGCAGATCTTTGCCGTGCGTGTTGATGTAGTCGAAGGCGACTTTATCCAGCGTATCGCGGACGTCCGCGATACGCTCGTTCACATTGCCCAGGCGCATTTTGCCCGCAACAAATGCCGCAGCCGCAGCCTGCTGCGCTCCCAGCACGATCTCGTAGATCTCCTTCTGCCGGGCGGTGAAGTGGCCCGTCGCAGGCATAGTGCGCGTGATATCCGAGGCGTACATCGAGTATTCGCAGGCCGCGTCGATCACCACCACTTCGCCTGCCTTGATCGTCGCGGAGTTGTCGGAGTAATGCAGCGTTACAGAGTTTGGCCCGGTGCCCACGATGGGAGCGTAGCTCTCGCGCTCGCAGCCTTGTTTCATGGACTCCGCAATCTCCACACCCGCCACCGTTCGTTCCGTGACACCGGGCTTGATCGCCTTCATGCCCGCAAGCTGTGCCTTGATGGAGGCGTCACTCGCCTTCTTCAGCAGCGCAATCTCTGCGGGGCTCTTGATGCTGCGGAGAGGTATCGTCAACGCGCGTACATCATGCGCCTCCGGAGCCGTATCGTTGCCGACGGAGGCCGCCAGAAAGCGCATCACCGCATTGCCTGCTTCGAAGTCCGTCTGCCACCACAGCGTCCGCAGACGCCTGCGATCTGCCTCTGCGAACTGAGCCAGCACGCCGGGTAGATCGCGCATCGGCATCACCGCATCCACGCCAGCCTTTGTGGCTGCATCAGTAGCAGAGGCGTCCAGCTTCGCGCCCGTGTATTTTTCCATCACGAAGTTGCGCTCGGGGAGGAAAAGGATCTCGCGATAAAAGTGCGCAGGGACCTTCGTTCCGATGCGCGGAAGTACCGTCTCCGGGCCTTCGCCCACGATCACCAGGGCCGCACCGGGCTCCGTCCAACCTGTCAGGTAATAAAAATCGGAGTCTTGCCGGTAGGGCATGAAATCCAGCAGAGGTTCGGTGGCGGCAAACAGAACCGCCGCGCCGCCGTTCAGGCTGGCAGACAGTTTCACACGCCGCTCGCGATACTCGTTCTTAGGAACGGTGTCGAGAGCGACAGCTGAGGTCGTAGACAAAACGAGGGCGAAGACGGCTCGAAGAATCATTGTGGGAACATCGTATCGCCAATCCAAACCGAGACATAGGCAAATAGCTCAGGGAGCAATCGCCCTATTCAATTTCGAATAATTCTTCTTGCAAGCTGTAGTTCTAAGACGAGTACGATCCGCTCCGGTCCAAGCAGAAGCGTGCGTTCGGATAATTCCGTCCCAAAATAAATGCTAGGAGTCGGATCCTCTACGACAATCTGTGTCCAAGGAATGAAAAGCTTTGGACGGAACAGACCCCAAGGTATGGCTAAGTGTAGGTAAAGACCTTGATCGTCGGAGCCAATAGTCAAAATACTTCGCAGCATCCCAAGCGTGGACGCATCCTGAAAGTGCTTTGCTCCTTTGGGAAACGACAGAGTTGTCTTGTAATGCTGCGCCAGCTTTGACCAGCGATCACGCCAACCGAACCCCCTGCTAAGGTAAGAATAAAAAGCCATTAGATCCCCATGGGATAAGGCTTCTCGTGCATCTCCTGGCCCACGTTCAAACGATCAAACCGACCCTGCAACAGGCTCAACGCACCCGTCGTCCAGTATCCGAGAACGAAGAGAAGAAGGAAGGGAATTGTGAAGTAGTTCTCGCTGCCGATCGCGTACCAGACTGTCCACGCGAAGTAGCAACCGATGAGCAGTTCGATCCACGGCACAATGCCGAGACGCTTGCGATACTTATTCGCCTGCGCCTTTTCACCCTTTTTCTCAACACGATACTTCGGCGTGCGCGCAAAGGCGGTCTTCACACCGAAGAGCGCTTCCAGCACGGCCTTCGTATTCGTAATCGTGAGTCCGACACCCAGCGCCATCAGGAAGGGAAGATACAGAAACGTCTTGTACCAGGTCTTCGGGTGGAGCTCTTTCTGCGACACAAGATAGAAGGACGACACGGAGAAGGTGCTCGCCATGAACAAAGGGAAATCGATCAGCAGCATCTGGATCCAGCCCTGCCAGCTGCGAATCACCATCGCGGGCATCAGCAGCGTGCTCAGCACGATCATCAGCGGATAACTGATGTTGGCCGTCAGGTGATACCAGGCTTCCAGCTTGGTGTGCCAGGGAGCATCGCTCTTCAGCACGCGCGGCAGAATCTTCTTGCCGGTCTGGATCAGACCCTTCGCCCAGCGCGCCTGCTGTGTCTTGAAGGCCGTCATCTCGATGGGCAGCTCCGCAGGGCACTCGACGTCCTGGAGGTAAAGAAACTTCCAGCCCTTCAACTGCGCTCGGTAGCTGAGATCGGTATCTTCAGTTAGTGTGTCGTGCTGCCATCCACCGGCTTCGTCGATGGTCTCGCGCCGCCACATGCCCGCTGTGCCGTTGAAGTTGAAGAAGACACCCGCGCGCGAGCGTCCGCCGTGCTCCAGAACGAAATGCCCGTCTAGAAGGATCGCTTCGACTTGCGTCAGAAAGCTGTAATCGCGGTTCAGATGCGTCCACCGCGTCTGCACCATGCCGATGTGCTCATGGCCAGGAACTTCCTTGAACTGGTGAATGACCTGCATCAGCCACTCTTCAGGAGGGACAAAGTCCGCGTCGAAGATGGCGATCAACTCGCCCTTTGCCGACTTCAGGCCAGCATCGAGCGCTCCCGCCTTATAGCCGTAGCGGTTCGTCCGGTGAATGTAGTGGACCGGCTGGGGAGGCAGGCCGCCAAAGCCATCGGCGTAACGCTTAACGATCTGTGCCGCGACCTCGGTCGTCTCGTCGGTGGAGTCATCCAGCAGCTGGATCTCGAAACGGTCGCGTGGATAGTCGATCCGGCAGCAGGCGTCCAGGAGACGGTCGACGACGTACTGCTCGTTGTAGATGGGTAGCTGGATCGTGACAAAGGGGAGCTCGCTCTCTTCAAACCGCGCGGCGGGCGTCTTCCAGGAGGCCGCGTTCTTCCGGTTGCGGAAGTACAGCCACACCAACTGGTAACGGTGGATGCCGTAGAACGCCAGAATCACCATCACCAGAAAATAGGGGATGAGCATGTACGTATCGAACGCGTTCCAGCGGTACATGTGCTGGAAGGTGTGATCGCCGTAGTGGCTGCGCCAGTAACGCCTCACCCCATGCTGAGAGGCAAACAGAATCACGTGCATTGAAAGCATGGAAACGGAAGAGTACAGGGCAAAGCTCCGGGAGTGTGAGTTCGAGACCTCTCGATTTTACGCGACGAGCTACTTTTCCTCGCACTTTCTGCAATTTGGCAGGCTCCTCCTTCTGGGAGAGGGGTTGCCGGGAAAGATGGAAGGAATACTCCGGACGTTCCAGTGTTCTAGATGCAGAGGCGGAGTGCTCGAAGCTCCCCGCCCGCAAAGAGGAGAGTATCCATCGATGAGCGCACTCGATCCCCAAGTAAACGCTTTTTTGGAACAATTTCACGCCAACCAGGCACTCCAGCCCTCTCCGACCGAAGCCCCTTCTGCAATGGAAAAGATTCTCGCAGTCCGAGACTGGATGACTTCGGCTCGTGGGCACGGGATTGCGTTCGAATCCGTCACAAGGGTCCGGGATTTTGGTATACCAGGTACAGCTGGCAAGGTGCTTGTCCGTTTGTACGTACCGAAGGGGAAATCTGCTTTGCCCATGCCCGCGCCGGTGCTCGTCTACTACCACGGCGGTGGTTTTGTCGCAGGCGATCTTGAGGGGTATGACAACTTGCTTCGGGCGCTGGCCAATCGTGCCCAGTGCCTCATCGTCTCCGTGGCTTACCGTCTTGCTCCGGAGCATCCTTATCCTGCTGCAAACGAGGACTCCTGGGCTGCACTTACATGGGTTCACGAGCACGCCGCGGAAATAGGAGCCGATCCGAAAAGAATCGCGGTCGGAGGGGATAGTGCAGGCGGTCTGTTGGCGGCGTGGGTGGCGCAAAAGGCCGCGAAGGCGGGACCGAAACTGAGTGTGCAAGTGTTGCTCTACCCCTGCCTCGATGCCACGACCTCGAGGTCTTCCTGGAAAGAGTTGGGCACGGGTGCGTACTTTCTCTCGCATACCCAAATGCGGGAATGGTACGACGCTTACCTGCCGCCGGGGATAAACCGGGAAGACCCGAAGGTGTCCCCGCTCTTCGCCAGCGACCTCACCGGCGTTGCTCCGGCGCTGATCATCACGGCAGATCACGACCCTTTGCATGTTGAAGGAGATGAGTACGCCGCCAGGCTAAAGGCTGCAGATATTCCTGTGTATCACACGTGCTGGCCCGGCATGGTGCATGGCCTTGCCTCCATGGCTGGCGTGATTGATGCAGGCAAGGCTCTGATCGATCAGACGGGCGCTGCACTTCGAAAAGCGTTTGCCTAGGGCGCGGAACAAATGGCTGGAAAGATGCAAAGTGAATTGACTCGGTGGTGGGACGTGATTGTTGTAGGGGCGGGACCGGCGGGCTGTTCTGCGGCGTACGATCTTGTTCTAAGCGGCAGGCGCGTCCTGCTCCTGGATAAAAATGATTTCCCTCGATCCAAGGCATGTGCTGGCGGTCTAACAATGAAGACGGTGCAAGCTTTGCGCTATTCCGTTGAGCCAGTTACGAGACAACTCATTCGTCATGTTTCTTTGGAAAGCAAAAACAAAAAATCCCCACTTTTAGAAGGAGTTTATCCGTTTGTTGTCATGACGGTCCGTTCGGAGTTCGATGATTATTGCTTTAAGAAAACGAAAGAATTGGGTGCGGATTTTCTAAGAATCCGTGGGATCAAAAGGATAAAACAGGATGGCAAAGGTGTAACTGTAGAAACAGAGACAGAGACCTTGCAGGCAAAATTTGTCATTGGAGCGGATGGCGCAAACAGCGTAGTTCGACAATTCTGTACAGATCTCGCTTCTGTCAAAAAGGGCTTTGCATTGGAAGCACAGCTTCCAATGCAATCGGAAACTCGTACGGTAACAATCGACGTAGGTGCGGTGAAAGATGGTGCTGCATGGATCTTTCCTAAAGGAGATCACCTCAATGTTGGGTTATACGTTATCAACGAGGAAGAGCATCTCAGCCGCAAGCTGCTGTTGGATTACATCCGGCGTAAGTTCGGCTCCGAGATAGAAGGACAGATCAGTCATGTCGTTGGACAATACCTTAACTCTTATGGATGGGAAGGTCGATGTGCCCAGGGACGCGTGCTTCTCGCAGGAGATGCGGCTGGTTTGACAGATGTTATGACCGGCGAGGGTATTTATAGTGCAGTATTAAGCGGACAGATAGCAGCTCAAGCTATCGAAGAACATCTCTGCGGTCGAGCGGTTGCTGCAGATGCTTACCAGAAAGGTTTGCGGCCGCTCATCAATCGATTGTCGCTCTCTGCACGGGCAGCATCTCCCTTTTATAGCAACCCGAATTTTTTGCTGAACGTGCTGTCCATTCCAGGGGTAAGTTCCCTCCTGATGAAGGCCTACACGCGTAATTTGGGGGCGCACGGAAGTGGTCCTTCTAGATCTCAAATACTGGCGAGGAAGCTGACCTACGGTTTGCTCGCAGGTCTTGGTCAGAAGAAGCAAGCCTCCTGACTCAAGAGACGCAGACCAGGATTTTATGTTCGCAGACGCAATTCATCCCACAACGTACTTCAGCACTTTGTTGGCTGAATTATCGAGCGACAAATCGCAGTGCCGGGGCTGGGGAAATAAGGCTGAGGCTGTAGGCACGACAGCGACGGCAGAACAAAGAGACGGGCAATTCGTCTGTCTCTTGCGACTTGCTACCGCATCGCCAGAAAAATCAGAAGACCGACTGCGGCGATCAGTGAGACAAGGCTAGCAACGAGAAGCAACTTGATGGTTCGGGCAGCGGAGTTCATCCGCGTATCCATCTCCGTGATGCGAGTATCCAGGGCGGCAACGCTTTCGCCCAGCCTACGCACATCGTCGCCCACGCTGCCAAGCAGGGCGTTCTGCTCCTGCACCTGCCGGGCAAGGGACGCGTGTCCACTCTTCACCTGTCCCAGGTCGCTCTGGATGGATTCGGAGATACCCGTCAGCACGGCGGCATCGCCACCCTTGTCGAAGTACTTCTGCGCCAGCGGGACAAGATGCCGAATATGGGGGAGTAGTTCTCCTACCTGAAACAACAGTTTAGGCCACATGAATCTCTCCTCCCTGGGCACGGAGATGCAGGCCGGGTCGTGCCGCTCTGCGCGACAGCCACAGATTGATCGCTGCCAGTAGCAGGGTCACAGCGATAATCCCCTGCGACCATACGCAGTAAATGCACCACTTCTCCAGGACGTATTTCTCGAGGAAGGTAAGAATCAGCGCAAAGAAGAATCCAACCTGCGCGGCTTCAAAGGCCCAGAAGTCGAAACCGAAGAGTGCGAGCACGGCAATCAGCAGATAGCCCACGATGCCAAAAGCGGCAATCGGAATATGGCCCTTCGCTTGGGGATTTTCGTCGAAGCTGCGCGGCGGAAAGACCGCAAAACGCGAATGATTCACTGCTCCACAGTCCCAGTTTTCGGTTACCGCGCACGGTGGAGCGGCGTTGGGGTCCTGCATATGAATGCGGAGTGCCAGAACGGATACGACGGCGCCGGCCAGGGCCAGCAATGCAATAAGAATTCGTGTAACTCGCATAGACCTTCGACTCTACCCGTGGCGGCCCACAACTTCAACCGGGCTTGTGTCCGCGCCAGACCCGATGCGGCAGCAGGTAAGTAAAACCGGCGAAGCCGTACCAGTGCGCTGAAGTCGATGTGAGGCCCCGATTGAAGCCAGCATCCAGAATGAGATACGGCCGGATCGAGTAGGCGCCATTCCACAGGGTGCCGATGGCATCGGTGCCCGTATCCGGCTGCGTAAAATGCCAGATCTCCGCGCTCAGGGCATACTTTTTTGTGATGTTTCCGGAGACCGCCAGGGTCTGTCCAAACTGCACGCCGCCGCTCACCTGGTTGAAGAGGAAATTTGTATCGTAATGAACGCCGAAGAGATTTCCACTCGCCAGTAAAGCCCCACCCTGCGAAAGTCCGTCCACATCCAGATCGGGCGTGCTCCCGGAGCGAATCCGACGCGTATAGGCCAGCGCGACCGTTGGCCGGACGTCATGGCCTTCCTTCAGGTCGCTTAGGACGAGCTGCAGGCCTGCGAGCAGATCGCCGGTGTCGTCCTGGCCGAATCCATGGGATTGGGTGTGTGCCCAGGGCTGCGACTCCACCTGCACCATGACATGGTGAGTGAGCGCGATCTTGGTGGTCTGCGCGATGCTGAACTGGGTATCGACGTCGGTTGTCTCAGCCCCGATCAGCGCACCCTGCTCGAATTGCACATACCCTACGGGAGGAATATGGGCAGGATTCGTGACCGTAGGGCGTGCCGGGTCAGCGATAGGGACGCCGTGGTCAAACTGTTCCTGCGCAGCGGCAGAGAAGCAGCTTAGAAGAAGTAGAAGCCATGAGGCCAGGCGCACTAGCGCTTCTTCGTAGACTTCTTGAGAGGAGCTTTCTTTTCCGCCACCTTCCTGGGTGGCGCTTTCTTTACAGGTGCAGCGGCTTTCTTAGGAACCAGCTTCTTTGCCACTACTTTTTTTGTGACTGCTTTCTTTACAACCGCTTTCTTGGTGGGTGCTTTCTTTGCGGCTACTTTGACGGGCGCGGCCTTTTTGGCAACGGACTTCTTCAAGGCCACTTTCTTCGCCACCGACTTTTTGGCCACAGCTTTCTTCACGGCAGGCTTTGTGACGACCGGCTTTCTGGCAACAGCCTTCTTGGGCGCTACTTTCTTTGCCGCGACCGGGATTGCAGCTTTAGTCGAAACCGTCTTGACGGGAGCTTTCAGGACGGGCTTCGCCTGCACCGGCACAGGCACAGGCTTGGGCTCGATTTTCTTTTCCAGTGCTGGCTTCTCCACCGCCGGAGCAGGCTTGGGAACGATGGGAGCGGTTGGATTTTCTACAACAGGAGGCGCTGGTTTCTCCACCACAGGAGCCACCGGCTTTTCCACTACGGGAGCCACGGGAACGGGAACCGGAGGCATGTTTGCCTCGGCCTGCTGCTTCAGTGCGTGGAGCACAACGCGCAACATCTCTTCCTGCGGTGCGGGCTTGCCCGTCCAGATCTCGAACTGACGCGCACCCTGCTGCACAAACATCTCCACGCCCAGCACGACCGCAATGTTCTTGGATCGCGCCAGACGAACCAGCGGCGTCTCAATCGGGTTGTAGACGAGGTCGAAGAGCAAGCCAGTATTCAACTCCTCGGCGGAGATAGGCGCTGCAATCTTCTGCCCCAGCATGCCGTAAGGCGTTGCGTTGATCACGACGTCAAATCGCGTCTTCGCCAGCTGATCGCGCCGCATGACCTTGGCTCCGGCCTGGCGCGCCAGCTTCTGCGCCTTTTCGGGGGTGCGATTTAGGATGCTGACCTCGGCACCCTTGTCCTTCAGTCCAAAGACAGCGGCACGCGCTACGCCACCCGCGCCCAGCACGAGTACTTTGGCTCCGCGCAGAGGAACGCGACGCTCCAGCGGACCAACGATGCCACCAACGTCCGTGTTGAAGCCATAGAGCTTCCCATCCTGCGCCCGCACGACCGTGTTGCATGCGCCGATCTTTGCGCTCAGTGGGTCGGTCTTCTCCAGGTGCGCAAGAATATCCGTCTTCAAAGGCATGGTGACGGAGACGCCATGAATCGGCAGCTTCTCCATGACCTTGAGCAGGTCCTTCACATCGCCTGTCTCCAGCGCCACATAGACAGCATTCACCGTCTCGCGCCGGAAGGCGGTATTGATCATCAGAGGCGACAGGGAACTGGTCACCGGGGATCCAGCCACACCGTAGATGCGGGTCGAAGCTTCGATCCCGTCCATACGGTAGAGCTCAGTCAACGTCCGCGCTGCTACCTGTCCGGGGGCTGTCTCTTCGCCGACCGTGGCCGCTCCAAAGGTGAAGACCGATCCAAAACGAGGTCCCAGAATCCGTGTTAGAACGCCAAAATTACCCATCGCCAATGCCACCACGTTGGCATCTTCGGCATGCTTTTCCAGGAGGGCCGTGACCTTCAGGTTGTCGGGAAGAGACTTCGCCGTGGGCACAATCTTGTAGAAATCCGGGGAAAACTTCGCCATCCGGTCGTATACGGCATCCAGGTCGGGCGTGCCCTTGAAGTCGTGAAAGCTAAGCATGACGACGCATCCTGCATCGCGAAGCTTGTCCAGCGCAGTTGCCTTCAGCGCCTCGGCTGTTTCGACCTCCATGTCCACGATCTGGCAGCCGCTCTTCGCGGACGCCAGTAGATGCTCCATCTGCTCTTCTGCGGAACCGGCAAAGTCGCCGCCATTCGCTTTGCGGCGACAGGTCGCGATCATGGTGATCAGGGGGCGGTCGGACAGAAACTGTTTTAGTCTGCCGGTAACCAGTTGCGGCTTCTCCAGCGAGTCGAGCCGGAGCTCCAGAAAGGGCGTCTCCCGTCCCACTTCGGCCGCGCGGTCGAGCATCTCGCCCGCGTTTTTGGCTGCTATGGGCACACAGACGCGCCCGATCCTCGACCGAAGGTACTGCGCTGTAAAATTGGTACTGCTAAGTGTGCCCACAATCGTGGAATTTTACGCTTAAGTCCCTTTATCCGCAAGCCTTTAGCGTAAAATTGTGCAAGGTGCACCCTCGGGCGCAACACCTTCTGATCTGTTATCTTCATCTCCAACCCGAAAGGAAGTACCTGTTTATGGCAAAGGGCGTCAACAAAGTTATGCTCCTCGGCAACGTCGGAAAAGACCCGGAGATGCGCGCCTCGCAGAGTGGCATGGTGATCGCCAGCTTCTCCCTGGCCACCGCCGACCGGCAGAAAGACCAGACCGGCAACTGGGTCGACAAGACCGAGTGGCACAATCTGGTCTGCTTCGGCCGTACTGCCGAAATCGTTCGCGACTACGTTAAAAAGGGCACACAGCTCTTCGTAGAAGGCAAAATTCAGACCCGTTCCTGGGACGATAAGGAATCGGGACAGAAGAAGTACCGTACCGAAATCCTCGTCAACGAACTCTCGCTCCTCGGCAGCCGCCAGGGTGGAGAATCGGGTGGCGGTTCCAGCTACTCCGCCTCCGGTGGAGGAGCCAGCAGCTACAGCAAGAGCACGGCCTCCTTCGATCAGCGCCCGTCGCAGCCGCAGGAAGACTACGCCGACGCTGGGATCACCGACGACGATATCCCCTTCTAAAGTGTTTCCGTCCTTCTGATCGCTCTTAAGCCAAAGCCCCTCCAGGAGGGGCTTTGGCGTGGGCGGCCAAAAGGTAAGGCCCAAAATGGGAACCGAAAAAACCATCCCAAGATGTCCCAAAGATTCGGTGTGCCCAGAATCGAACACTTCCCTATGCTCAAGTGATGTCGCAGAAACAGACCTCCCTCCCTATCGCGATCACTGCCGCTGCCGTCACGATCTTTTCCTGGGCCTCCGCTTACCCTGCGATTCGCGTCGGTTTGAGGGGCTTTAAACCGGTGGAACTCGCCTCATTGCGTTTTTTCACGGCATCGCTCGTGTTTCTCGTCATTCTCGCGATCAAAAGGCCGCCACTTCCGCGTGGCAGCCATCTCTTTCGCATTGGTCTTGCTGGAGCCCTGGGGATCGTGATCTACAACCTCGCGCTGAACGCAGGGGAATTGACTGTCTCTCCTGTTACGGCCAGCTTCTTGATTAACTGCATGCCCGTCTTTGCGGCTCTCCTCGGAGTGACTTTTCTAGCGGAGCGCCTCAGTCCGATCGGCTGGTTCGCTATCGTGCTCAGCTTCACAGGGGCGACGATCATTGCGTTTGCCACGCCGAACGGGTTTCACTTCGGGGTTGGAGCCGTACTGATTCTTCTCGCGGCGCTCTGCGCATCCGTTATGGGCACGTTGCAGAAGACGCTGCTGCGCACCTATCCTTCCATCTCAATCACTGCGTGCCTCATGTTTACGGGAGCGATTATTCTTTCGCCCTATCTCCCGGAGGCGCTCAAGGTGGCGGCGCATGGTCCGCGCGAACCGCTCTTTGCCGCGCTCTTCCTGGGGATCTTTCCCGCCGCGATCGGTTATCTCGCCTGGACGATTGCGCTGTCGCGCTTCACCCTCAACCAGACCGCGAGCCTCCTCAACCTCGTTCCCATCGTTACGATTGCTATCTCGTATCTCTGGCTTCATGAGATCCCCGCGTTAAGCAGCTTCTATGGGGGTCTCCTCGCCATCGCAGGGGTCATCCTTCTCAGTCGCTATGGGAGAGCCCCGGCGGGCGTCCTCAGCGGCGTCCGCTAGAGAATTTCGCAGAGCGAAATAGTGTGGAAGGGCGGCAGGTTCAGCTCGGCGGTTACACTGGATGCATGATCGACGAAGCTACGTTCCGCCGCCTTTCCGACTCTGTCCTCGAAGACCTGAAGCAGTCCCTGATCGAGGCTGAGGAAGACGGTGGATTTGAAGCCGAAGAAAAGAACGGCGTCCTGAACGTGCTCTTTGAAGACGACAGCGCCAAGTTTGTCTTCACGCCAAACACGCCCGTGCGCCAGATCTGGATCTCCGCCATCTCCACCAGCTTCAAGCTGGAGTACAACCAGACCACAGAGGCCTTCACGCTGCCCAAGACAGGCGAGACCCTCAAGCCGCTCACGCAGCGCCTCCTGCGCGAACACACGGGCAACCAGGACATCGTCCTCGTTTAGCGTACGTGCTACAACGGTACCCATGCCCGCGCTCTCCGTCGCCATCATCACGCACAACGAAGAGGCCAACCTCGCACGGACGCTCCGCTCTCTTCCGGAGGGCTGTGAGGTCGTTGTGGTGGACTCGGGATCGACCGATGGAACGCTGACCGTTGCGAGTCAATACGGTGCGCGCGTGATTGAGCAGCCGTGGCTGGGTTTCGCAGTGCAAAAGAATCTTGCTCTCTCGGAGTGCACCGGCGACTGGGTGCTTTCGCTCGATGCCGACGAAGAGCTGTCGCCTGCTCTGCGCGACGAGATTGTTTCTCTTGTGCAGGGGCAGCCTCTCCCGGGAAAGCCAGAGGCGTATTTCGTACCGCGAAAGAATTTCTTCCTTGGCCGGTGGATCCGCTTTGGCGGCTTTTATCCCGACGCAAAGCTTCGCCTCTTTCGCAAGGGTGTTGCGAGCTTCGAGCCTCGTCCTGTGCACGAAGTGATTCGTTTCGACGGCGCTTCCGGCAAGTTGCAGGGGGCGCTTCTGCATCATGCCTATCCCACACTGAGTGGATACTTGGAGCACATGAACCGCTACAGCACATTGGGTGCGGAGATATTGCAGCAGAAGGGCAAGACTTCGGCGAGTGCCTTTGATTTCATTGCCCACGTATTCCTGGCACCAGCCGCGACGTTTGTCTGGAACTACGTCTTCCGCAGCGGCTTCCGCGATGGGCGAGAAGGTCTTCTGCTGCACCTGTATCACGCCAGCTACACGAGCTGGAAGTATGCCAAGGCGTGGGAGAAGGCTCGCTAGCGAACGCCAATGACGGACATCATGCGTCCAGTGAAGCCCTCTTCGGTGCGATGCGAGAAGTAGCGTGAGGTTCCGCACGCGGTGCAGGTTCCAACCACAGAGATCTTCTTGGCCGAGATGCCAGCGTCGAGCAACTGGCGGCGGTTCGCTTCCCAGAGATCGAGGTGTAGTTGCGGACCAATTGGGGAATGTCCGGGAGCGCGCGCTGTCATGAAGAGCAGAGGATATTTGTCGCGGATCGGTTCGGATTCGTAGACGTCGCTGAAGAGCTCTGGAGCATAGGCAAACTGCGATTCGAACTCGTGACGGACCTCTTCGCCTACCGAGTAGCAGCAGGGGCCGATGCCCGCGCCGATGGCGGCGACGATGTCCTTCGGGTCGGTGCCGTATTCGATCTTCATGGTGCCCACACCGCGCTCCACGATGCGCGCGAGCGTGCCTCGCCAGCCAGCATGAAATGCTGCGACCGCGCCGTTCTTGCGGTCGTAGAGCAGAACAGGAATACAGTCGGCGGTCATGACACCCAGCAGGCGATGCGGGAGGTCAGTCATTACGGCGTCGCCGCGAAGGTGGGTCGCCTCGGTATCCCGCAGGACACGCACGACGGGTGTGTGACGCTGCTGCAGCGTTACGAGCTTCCAGTCTTTGGCTTCCTTGCCCAAAAGGGCTTGCATCATCCGCGTGCGGTTGGCTTCGACATTCTTGCGCTCATCGTGCGAGGTGAAGCCGAGATTCAGATCGCCCTGCGACTTGGGTAAGCCGGGACGATAGACGCGGGTCACACCACCGGAGCGGGTGGAAAATCCGTGAACGACCGCAGGGGCCTTTGCCAGAAGGGAAGAGAAATCGAAGTCGATCTTCGGTGTTGGAACTTTAGTCGTTTCTGCGGCCAGCTTCTTCTTTTTGCCGACAGGTTTGCGCGCGCCTTCGGTCCAGGTTCCTTTGCGGCTGGAACGTGTGCCGTGGGTCAGTCCGATGGAGGCGAGGAGGTCGTCCACGCCGCGAATGGCTGCTGGACTTTCTAAAGATGAAACGGTTTTTCGGGTCACTGGTCTATTTTATCCGTGCGTAAAAAGGGAAAACGGCGAGGTTATCGCCTTCGGTCCTCGAACCACTTTGCGAAGCCGAGAAGAAGAAGGAAACCGGAGGCGGGGAGGCAACCGAGGGCAAAGATCAGGCCGAACCAGCCCAGGTTGCTGGGCGGTCCGTGCTGTCCAAGGCCTCCACCGATCTTCACCAGGATCGCGAAGATCACGCCCGCGATGAAGATGCCTGTGCCTACCCGAAGAATGGAGCGTGTGTCATTGCGCATCTTTCCTGGGGTCATCTGCTGATCGCAGCCTGCATCAGGTACACGGCGACGCCGGTTACAGACACGTAAAGCCAGATGGGAAAGGTGTAGCGGGCGATCTTACGGTGAAGGACGAACCGCTCCGACAGAGAGAAGAAGAAGGTGATGAGGACGAGCGGAAGGGCTACGACTGAGAGAAAGATATGCGAGATCAGCAGTGCCAGGTAGCTGTGCCAAAGGGGGCCGGTGTGCGCGATGGGCAGGTGGTATTCGCCGTGGAGCGCGTGGTTGGCGAGATACGAGACCAGGAAGATCGTGGAGAAGACGAAGGCGGTAAACATCGACGCGCGGTGCTGACGGATTTTTCGCTGCCGAATGAACCAATAGCCGAAGACGAGGGCAATCGCGGAGAGCGAGTTGCAGATCGCATTCACCGTGGGCAGAAACTTGAACTGGCTTCTGTCTGCGTCGATGGGAGGATGGACATACACGAGCCAGAAGATGAAGGCGCTGGCAGCTGCCGAGATCGCGAGAATCAACCAGATGATCGAAGTCGGTGTGTGGATCTGGGGTGCAGGGGAGGCTTTGCTGCTCGTCATTCGTTGGGCTCTCTAGTAGGCGATACGACCCACCGCGTCCAGCATCATGGCGGCGAGGAGAAGGGGGAGGTGGATCACGCTGACGCGGAGAAGCGTGCGGGCGTAGTTGCGTGAGACCGCTGGGGGAAGACCGCGTGTGATCTTCGTGAACTGGATCGTGTACGCCAGGTAGATGAGATCGAGGACGATGGCACAGGCTCCATAGATGCGGCCCGAAGTGCCGAGGTAGACGGGCCAGAGCGAGACCGGGAACATCAGCACGGCATAAAAGAGCGCCTGCGCGGCGGTGGCCCGGCCTTTGGGTGAAACAACGGCTGTGACGCGGATGCCGGCGAGGGCGTAGTCGTCGCGATAGAGCCAGCCGATGGCCTCAAAGTGAGGGAACTGCCAGACGAAGATGATGGCAAAGAGTGCGACGGCGGGCCATTCGATCATGGGGCGGGCGGCGGTCCAGCCAATGATGGCCGGAAGCGCTCCCGGGAAGGCTCCCAAAAAAGTAGCTGCCATGCTGATGCGCTTCATCGGGGTGTAGACGGCGACGTAGCCTACGGCGGTGAGCAGGGTCAGGATCCCGGTGAGGTAGTTCGTGGTGAGCGCGAGAAAGATTGACCCACCGGCGATGGCGGTAAAGCCGACGATCAAGCCGTGCGCCAGACCGATGCGCTCCGCCGCCATGGGGCGCATCCGCGTGCGGGGCATGAGGGCGTCGGTGCGGCGTTCGAGCACCTGGTTCAGAGCGCCTGAACCGCAGGTAACGGCGGTGATGCCGATCATGGCGTTGATGAACTGAATATGGAAGGGACTGATGCCGGAGCGCAGGCAGCCGAGATAGAACCCGGCGGCGGCGGTGATGACGACCATCAGGGTGACGCGCGGCTTGAAGAGTTCGCCATAGTCGGAGAAGAGCGTGTGGCTGGCCGCTTTACGCGACTTGCTCTGCCCGGCGATGGAAGTGGTGGCGCTCACTCTTCAAGGATAGCAGTGAGCGCCCACACGGAGGGTTTGGGGGCAGGTCAGACTTTAGGCGGGGCAGGAAGAGCTTCTTCCTTTTGCACAAGGAATTCGTCCGCGAAGACTGCCACCAGGGCTGCAGAGGGAACAGCGACGAGAGCGCCGACGATCCCGGCGAGCGTGGATCCCACCAGAAGGGCAATCAGGACTGCGATTCCCATGAGGTCAACGCTCTGTTTCATGATGCGCGGCGTCAGCCAGGCGTTTTCAAACTGGGTATAGGCCGCGTAGAAGATGAGCACCAGGAAAGCGTGGGGCCAGGAGTCCGCAGCGGCGACGCCGAAGACAATCACGATGGTGACCAGGTTTCCCGCGATGGGAATGATGTTTGTAATGCCCATGAGAATGCCGAGCAGAACGAAGTAGCGGATATGGAGCGCGCCGAAGACGATCAGGCTGTACGCACCCTGGATGCCCATCAGGATGAGTTGTCCGATCAGCCAGCGGGAGACTCGCTCCTCAGCGACACGGAACATCCCATCCATACGGCGACGGAAACCCGTTTTAAGCGTAGATAGGAAATACTTGTAGACCTCGTCGCCTTCAAGAATGAAGTAGACCGTAAGAATGATCGTGGTCACGATATCGAAGAGGTGTTCCGCCCACAAGGGCAGGGAAGACACGATATAGGCGGCCGTTGCGGAGGCGGCAGTCTCCACGCGCGTAGTAATGTTTTCGATGCCTAGCTTGTCGGCGAGTGGCATGTTCTTGATTCGGGCAAGCAGAACGGGAATACGCGCAGGCAGATCGGTAGCGAACTCCTTCAAATCTCGCATGACGGGCGGAAGGCCCAGGCGGAAGAAGAGGAACAGAGCGCCGAAGAGGGCCACGAGAAGAATGACGACGGCGATGGGTCGTGAGGGATGCCAGCTGCGAATCTTCCAAGTAGTGATCTTTGCCACCACGGGCGAGAGGACCACGGCGAAGAGGGCCGACACGTAGACAATTTCAAGGACGCGGAGAAGATGCCAGCCAGCGTAGAGAAGAATAAGCATGGCAAGCGTGAAGACAATGTATCCGCGGACCTCTCGCACACGTGCGGC
This sequence comes from Terriglobus saanensis SP1PR4, assembly GCF_000179915.2. NCBI lineage: Bacteria > Pseudomonadati > Acidobacteriota > Terriglobia > Terriglobales > Acidobacteriaceae > Terriglobus > Terriglobus saanensis. Next base: position 1,078,948 of record NC_014963.1, read on the forward strand.
TTTGGTTTCTGGAAGTGGCAGCGTCGTTCTCCTGAAAAGCTTTGTCCGTGAGATGCCGGCTGTCGCTTTGGGGTTCGGTGAGTCCGCAAATCTATAGATTCTGTAAGCGTTCCTGAATGGTGATGACGGTCTCGTCGGGGGTCTTTCCTTCTGTGGCCACGGTGATTCGTGCGATGCGGCGGTACAAGGGGAGGCGGGCGCGGAAGCGGGCCTCGGCGGCAACGGGATCGGCAAGATTCGGGCGGACGGCAGCGTCGGGCTGGAGCATGCAACGGTCGAAGAGAGCAGGGAAGCCTGCGTCGAGGAAGACGACGGCAGTGGCGGGGGTCTGTTCCAGAAGAAGGCGGTTGGTGAGGACCTCCGGAGCACCGCCGCCCAATGCAATCACCGTATTCCGATGGCCCAGGGCGTGCGCGATGGCGTGCGATTCGAAGCGGCGGAAGGTGTCTTCGCCGTGGGTGTTGAAGATGTCCGCAATCGTGGAACCGTGGCGCTCTTCAAGGAGGGCATCTATATCGAGGAAGTCCCAGTGGAGTGCGGCGGCGAGGCGACGGCCAGCGGTGGTTTTACCCGCTCCCATGAACCCGGTGAGGACGATGCGTTTTAGTTGCGATGGCAGGGAATGAGGCACTGGGGTTAATGGTAGCGGAACGGTTGTGGTGGCCATGCGATTCTCCGGATCTGGTGCAGAAATTTGAAGTGCAATGGAAAGAGCCGCGTTCCCTGTGGGAATCGCGGCTCGGAGGATTCTGAGATTCATCTCTGAATTTAGAGAGGATTTCGGGCAGATTCCGCACGGGCCGCTACTGGATACCAGTAACGGAAGGTAAAGCAGGCGGTCTGGAAGCTGCACATCATTCTGAAAATAAATGTACGCGCATTGCTTTGGGGGTTGCAAGGGCGAAGGCACAAAAAGCCCCACTCGTTGGAGTGGGGCTTCGTGTCGGATTCAGCAGAACTAATCGATCTTGCTCTTGTCGGTTTCGAGGGAGTTCTGGATTTTGCTCCAGAGTTCCGGGGAGGGGTCGATTTCGTTTTCAGGCTCCAGGAGCATGCGAGCCTGTTCGGCGATGTACTCGAGATCGCGCACGAGTTCAGCGCAGGTCGGATTTTCGCGCAGAATGCGTGCATAGCGCGGATCCTCGGAGATGCGTGAACCGGAGGACTTGGAAAACAGCTCAGGGAGCTGGTTGAGAAACTCCTCGGAGGTCATATTCAGTTCGATGTTTTCGGTCACTTCGCGGCCTCCTGCTTTGGCATGGCCTGTTCGTTCTGACGAAGGATTTCGCGGAGCTTCAGCCGAGCCTTGTGCAACTGTGATTTGCTATTTCCGGTAGAGCATTCGAGCATGCCCGCGATCTCGTTATGCTCGAAGCCTTCGACATCGTGCAGGACGAAGACAAGGCGATACCCGGGAGGCAGGGTCGCGACGGCACGTTCCAGCGCGACACGGTCCACGGAGCCGGAAAGATGAGGGTCGCGGCTGCCGAAATCACGCTTGGGCGCATCTTCCTCGGAGGGATTGATGGTCTCTTCGAGCGAGACGAGCTGCAGGCCCTTCTTGCGCAGGTGCATCAGGACTAGGTTCACCGTCAGGCGATGCAGCCAGGTAGAGAAGGCGCTTTCGCCACGGAAACTGCCGAGTTTGCGATACAGATGGAGGAAGGCCTCTTGGGTCATGTCCTCGGCTTCAGAGACATTGCCGAGCATACGGAGGCAAAGCGTGTAAACGCGACGCTTATGCAGGGCGTAAAGCTTGGAGAAAGCATCGGCGTCGCCGTTTTTTGCTTTCTCGATCGCTTCTGCTTCGCCCGCGATGGGAGGGTTCCGCTTAAATAAGCCGGGCGTTGCGTTGGTTGTGGTCATTCCTTGAACTTGCACCTGCATGCGCTTCTCAGTCCTGAAGATTCCTGGTCAGGAATCTTCGCTTCCTGTTTGTTGTACAAAGCCCACGCATTTACAGGATAAATCAACGGGGCGGCCGCGTTCACCGGCGACGGGAGCTTCGTCTGGTGAGTTGGAAGGAATGGAGGGCTGTAAGGTTGCCTATTTACGCCACGAAAAGAATTTACGAACCAATGAAGCGCGCATAGAGGGATCGCGCTACGGCGACGTCTGTAGTGCCCTGAATCAGTGCCCGGCCATCCGCAAAGACGGTGAGCGTGTGCGGCGTGCGTTCGAAGCGAAGCAACATCTGGTTGAAGCGGACGGCTCCGTGGGGGGAGAGGCGCGCGGCAAGTTCCTGCAGGTCGACGGGGCGCTTGTGTTCGTGGATTTGGACAGAGTTCCGTCCGCAGAGGGTGATCTGAGGGCGGCCTGCGCCTTGGAGATGCGGGAAACGGTGGTGGGCGCAGATCTCGCAGTCGGCCCGAGGGGTGCCGGTGCGGATCTCGGAGTGGTCGCCGGTCCAGAGATCCAGCGAAAAGAGCGTGCGCCGCAGGGCCGGGGCGTTTCCGGTGAGGAGCTTGAGGGCTTCGGTGACGGCGAGCGAGGCGGCGAGGTTGACGGCGGTGTTGAGAATGCCGGCGGTGTCGCAGGTTTCCACGACGCCCGACGGCGGTGCAGGGAAGATGCAGGCCAGGCAGGCGGTCCGTTTGGTCTCTCCGAGGTCCGCGGGCAGGATGTTCATTGTGGCGGCGTAGGAGCCGATGGCAGCGGTATAGATCCACGGCTTTTGCTGCTGGACGGCGTAGTCGTTGAGAAGATAACGGGTTTCGAAGTTGTCTGTGGCATCGAGGAGGATGTCCGCGTCGCCGAGCAGGGCGTGGATATTGGTGGGGGTAAGGTCAGCGATATGCGCGTGGACGGTGACCTCGGAGTTGAAGTCGGCGATACGACGGCGGGCGGCTTCGGCCTTGGGAAGAGACTCCAGGGCGTCGGCTTCGGTGAAGAGGACCTGACGCTGGAGATTGGAGGGCTCGACGAAGTCGCGATCGATGAGTGTCAGGGTGCCGACGCCTGCGCGGGCGAGAAGCGATGCGGCGGCAGCACCGGTGGCTCCTACGCCGATGACGGCGGCGTGGGCATTCTTGAGTTTCTGCTGGCCCGAGAGGCCGATGGGGGAGAAGAGGGTCTGGCGCGAGTAGCGGTCGGTTGGGTCAATTTTGTTTTCTGGGATCAACGGACGGCCTTTCTGCGCTGTGTCTATTCTAAGTGTTGTTCAGGAGAGTGCGATGAAGCTGACGTTGGGGCAGGTAGCGGATTGGATCCACGCGGAGGGCGAGTTTGTTTCGACCGACGAGGTGGTGGGGTATTCCATTGATTCGCGGACGGTGGGCGCGGGTGAGTTGTTTTTTGCTGTGATGGGCGAGCGCTTCGACGGGCACGAGTTTGTAAAGACCGCGCTTGAGGCCGGAGCGGTGGCTGCGGTGGTCAGTATGCGGTGGGTGGTTTCCGCGGAAGTGGATCCCTGCAAATTGCTGCGTGTCCCCGATGGGGAAGACTGTGTTTTGAGCGCGTTGCAGAAGCTGGCGCGTGAGGTGCGCAAGAGCTGGGGCGGGCGCGTGATCGGCGTGACGGGTTCCGCGGGGAAGACGACGACGAAGGAGTGCGTCGCGGCGGTGCTGGCGGCGAAGTTCAAGGTGCTGAAGTCCGCGGGAAATCTGAACAACCACTTCGGTGTGCCTTTGCAGCTGCTGCGTCTCGAAAAAGAACACCAGGTGGCCGTGATTGAGATGGGGATGAACCATGCCGGGGAGATCGCGACTCTGGCGAAGATCGCAGAGCCGGACTGGGCCGTAGTGAGCAATGTGGCGGCGGTGCATCTTGAGTTTTTTGCGGACGGGATGGAGGGGATTGCGCGGGCGAAGAAGGAACTGGTCGATGCTCTTCCTGCTGCCGGGGTCGCGTTCCTGAACGCCGATGATGTCTTTGTTTCGACCTTCGGGGAGGGGCATGAAGCAAGGATGTTCGGGTTGAGTGAGACTGCCGATGTGCGCGGTGTGGAAGTGAAGAACGTTGGCCTGGAGGGAATGCAGTTTGTAGTGCAGGTGACGGCGCGCGAGGGTCGCGTAGCCGACAAGATGCGCGCACGCATCGCCTTGCTTGGTGAGCACAACGTCTACAACGCATTGGCGGCGATTGCCGTGGGGTTGGAGAGCGGGATGACGTTGGGCGAGTGTGTTTTTGCGCTCGACAGCGTGGTGCCCAGCGACAAGCGCGGCGAGATGATCGAGTGGCACGGAGCGCGTTTGATCAACGATTCGTATAACTCCAACCCTCGCGCGCTGGAAGCTATGGTGGATGCCCTGATGGCGATCGAGGGAGGCCGACATATTGTGATCGCGGGCGAGATGCTGGAACTCGGACAGGATGCAGGGAAGCTGCATGCGGCCTCCGGGCGACAGATGGCGAAGCGCGGTGTGGATGTTGTGGTGGGTGTGCGCGGATTTGCGGAAAGCCTTGCCGGGGTAGCGAAGATGAGCGGCGCAGAGGCGCTCTTCGTGAAGACGCCCGAAGAGGCCGGGGCGTGGATGAAGGCGAACTTGCGCGAGGGAGATGTAGTCCTGCTTAAAGCCTCGCGTGGTGTGCGGCTGGAGAAGGCACTGGCTTCGCTCGTCGAGGATGAGGTTGACGCAGAGGTGGGGTAAAGGCGCATCCTACTGGCATGGTTAAAGAACTGGCAGTGGGCGGCGGCAAAAGCGGAAGCAGGGCGATCTCGGCTCCTAAAAAAGCAGTGAAGAAGGCTGCGAAAAAGTCTGCCAAGAAGGCGGCTCCGCACGCGTTGAAGATCGACTCTGAGAAGTCGCTGCGTGAGACCTTGGGGCTGGCTTCGAAGAAAGCAGCCAAGAAAGCTGCAAAGAAGGCGGCCAAAAAGGCAGCAAAGAAGGCAGCCAAGAAGGCAGTTAAGAAAGCCGCGCCTCTGCATGGTGGGAAGAAGCACGATCTGGACAGGGCCTTCCATCACCTGGAGCGCACGGGGTCTGTCGTAGCTCTGCTGGAAGACCACTCCGGCGGAGATCTTCGTGCTCTATTACAGGAAGCAACACAGGCCTACGACGCGGCTCTGGCGTCGGGCGATCGTTACGATGTGGACGTGGCGACCGGACTGGCTCGGGCGTGTGAGCATCTGGCGCTGGGTGGCATGTATGAGGCCTGGGAGCGCCAGCCTTCGGATCTGGGAGATGTGGGTCACGTTGATGTGGAGAAGGTGCTCTCCCGTGTGGAGCACGCCCAGGAAGATGCCAGTGGACGGGCGGTGGAGTGGCTCGGAATTGCGATCTCGATCCTCCAGCAAGCTGAGGAAGAGGGCGGCCGTCCTCACCTGGTCTGGGAGTTGACGAAGGCGGCTGAAGGGTTGCTGGAGGCCGCTGAGGCCTGAGCCTTCGCGCAGACCTGGTCGGAACCAATCGCGCTGGCGGCCGTATAACGTTCGTATGAAGAAGATCCGTACGAGCCTGGCGCGCGCCAGGTTTCTTCGCAGTTTATTGCTCGGAGTCGCGGGGATCCTCGCAGGCTGCTCTATGGGTTCCGCACAGGCTGCACTTCCGAAACAATGGCTGACTTCGACTGATTTATATGGAAACCATCTTTATCGGCGACTGACTCTCACTCTGGATGGAACGAACCTCAAAGGAACCTTTGACGGAGATCCGCTTCAGGGAACCCTGGAGAAAGGCCGGATTCATTTTCTGGCGAGAGACCCGCAGAATACGCTTTACGATCTCCAGGGCAGTCTTCGTGAAGAACGAATGACCGGGGTGCTGAGCGTAACGCGATCAACCGATCTAAACCTTCACGTGCAACATGCATTTACGGGGCGTGTCCTGGAGGATCGGCTGGCCGGTCCTCCGCGGTCCATTGAGTTCAAGCCGACAAAGTTTTTCAACCAGTTTTCGGCGGATACGGACCCGGTACTGACCATCTGGCCGGGGGATACAATTCACACCACGACGCTCGACTCTGGCGGCGTGGATGAGCACGGCATAACGCAGGCGCTTTACGGAAACCCGCAGACTGGGCCGTTTTACGTAGGTGGAGCGGAGCCAGGAGACGTTCTGGCGGTTCACGTGAGGCATCTGCGGCTCAATCGCGGCTACGCCGACAGTCTGGATGCGATCGCGGAACGGGCGAAGACTTCGGCGCTCGCCGTGAAGGCTGAGAGTCTGGGAAATAGCGTTCGTTGGAAGCTGGATGTGGAGCGTGGCGTTGCGACTCCGGAGAGCGCTACAGGGCATCTCGCCCACTTCGCCGTTCCTTTGCGCCCGATGTTGGGTTGTGTCGGAGTTGCTCCGGATTTTGGTTTCGCTCCCTTCTCGACAGGGGAACAGGGAAGATACGGGGGCAATATGGACTACAACCAAGTCGTCGAGGGATCGACGGTTTACCTGGCTGTGACGCAGCCGGGCGCTTTGCTCTACCTGGGCGATGGCCATGCCGCGATGGGAGACGGGGAGACCACGGAGTGGGCGCTGGAGACCTCGATGGACGTGGAATTTTCAGTCGACGTAATCCCAAAGAAGCGAATCGCCACACCAAGGGTAGAGACCGCCACGCATCTCGCGGCGCTCGGCTTCGCTGGCTCATTGGACGACGCTACGCGGCGGGCGACTGCAGGAATGGTCCAGTGGCTGGTGCAGGACTACCATCTGACGCCGTCGGAGAGCGCACAGGTTCTCGGCAGCTCGGCTGAGTACGTCATCTCGGAGATAGCGGACAGGGATGCCAGTGTGGTTTTGAGGCTCAGAAAAGAGATCCTGCAAAGCCTTTCCCGCGAAGGGAACAGTCCGGACAAGTGAAGGGTCTCTCTCTGGCGGGAACCTGCGACGGCACCCGGGCGATTTGCTGCGATGTTCACAGGCGATGGGCGAATAGGATTTTGAAGGACGCATGCGCGCTTGCTGCGGAGGATCCTTTTGCTCTATTGGCTGCTGTATCAGAAGCTTTTTCCTTACTTCCGCGTCTTCCGTATCTTTCGCTATCTCACCCTGCGGACAGGGTTTGCGAGCCTGACGGCGCTTCTGATCGGGCTTTTGATCGGGCCGTTTGTTATTGACCGGCTGCGCGAATTCCAGATTGGGCAGTACATCCGCGAAGAAGGACCGGAGAGCCACCAGAAGAAAAGCGGCACGCCGACGATGGGTGGTGTCCTCATCTGCATCTCGATCCTGGTGCCAACGCTGCTTTGGAGCGATCTCAGCAATCCCTTTATCTGGGTGGCGGTGCTTTCAACGCTGGCGTTTGCGGCCATCGGATTTACGGACGACTACATCAAGGTCGTGCATAAGCGGAACCTTGGTCTGACGAGCAAGCAAAAGCTGTTGCTGCAGTTTCTTGCCAGCGGATGTGTGGCGGCGGCGCTGCTCTATCTGCGCTCACGGGGAAGCTACTCTACGCGGCTGGTGGTGCCGTTCCTCAAAAATTACAAACCCGACCTGATCTGGGCGTGGATGGGGCACATCCCGCATCTGTCCTGGCTGGCGTTCATTCCCTTCACGATCTTCGTGATGCTGGTGATTTCTTTCAGTTCAAATGCCGTGAATCTGACGGACGGCCTGGATGGGCTGGCGATCGGATGCACGATTGTGGCGGCGGGCGCGCTGACGATGCTGACGTATGTCAGCGGTCACGTGGTCTTCAGCGACTATCTCGAATTGCAGCGCATGCCGCTGGTGGGAGAGTTGACGGTCTTCTGCGGAGCGATGGTGGGGGCGAGTATCGGGTTCCTTTGGTACAACGCGCATCCGGCAGAGATTTTTATGGGCGATGTCGGCTCGCTCGCTCTGGGGGGTGCTATTTCTACGGTAGCGGTGATCATCAAGCAGGAGCTTCTGCTGCCCTTTATCGGTGGCGTCTTCATCCTGGAAGCGGTGAGTGTGATGCTGCAGGTGGGCAGCTACAAGTTGCGCGGAGGGAAGCGGATCTTCCGCATGGCTCCGCTTCACCATCATTTTGAGCTGGGCGGATGGAGCGAAAGCAAGGTGATCACGCGCTTCTGGATTATGGCTCTGGTCTTTGCACTGTTTGCTCTGACAACATTGAAGTTGAGGTAACGATGGAACTGAAGGGCAAACGCGTTCTCGTCGTGGGTATGGGGAAGAGCGGCCTTGCGGCGGCGCGGTTTTTACGCGCGCGTGGGGCGATCGTGACCGTGAGCGACGCGCGCCCTTCCACATTGCTGTCTGGGCCGATTGCGGAGTTGCTGGCGATGGGCGCTGCGGTGGAGACGGGCGGACACGGTCTGCTGACGTTTCGCAGGCAGGACCTGATCGTGGTAAGCCCCGGTGTGCCGATGGATACGCCGGAGTTGAAACAGGTTCGGGCGCTGGGCGTGGAGATGATTGGCGAAGTGGAACTGGCTTCGCGGTTTCTCAATGGAAGTGTCGTTGCCATTACGGGGTCGAACGGGAAGACGACGACGACTTCGTTGATCGGAGAGATTCTGCGCGGAGCGGGTGTGCCCACACTGGTGGGTGGAAACATCGGTCTGCCGGTCGTGGAGATGGTGGCCGAGAGTACCGATACGACGTGGAGTGTCCTGGAGATCTCCAGTTTCCAGTTGGAGACGGTGGAGACCTTCGCTCCGAAGATCGCCGTGGTGTTGAACATCACGCCCGACCATCTGGACCGGCATGGGACGTTTGAGAAGTACGCGGAGGCGAAGACGCGCATTACGGAGATGCAGACGCCTGCGGATTTCCTTGTGCTGAACGCGGAGGACAAGCCGACGCAGATGGTGGCAGCGAAGACGAAGGCGCAGATCTTCTGGTTTTCGCCGCGCAGGCCGATCAAGCAGGGCGCGTTTGTGCACGGCGACAGCATCCTGTTTCTTCCGCGCGAGGGTGGCAAGGCGGAGCCGGTGATGCCGGTGAGCGAGATTCCTCTGGTGGGAGCGCACAACGTGGAGAACGTGCTGGCGGCGGTGTGCGCCTGCAGGCTCGCGGGTGTTTCGAGTGAGAAGATTCGCGAGGGTGTGCGCGGCTTCAAGGCAGTAGACCACCGGTTGCAGTTTGTCGCGGAGGTCGCAGGGGTGAAGTATTACAACGATTCCAAGGCGACGAACGTGGATGCGACGGCGAAGGCGCTTGCTTCGTTTGAGGGTAATGTCCTCCTGATTCTAGGTGGCAAAGATAAAGGTTCGGACTACACGGAGCTGAACGATCTGCTCCGCGAACGGGTAGTCACTGTTTACACCATAGGTTCGGCTGCGGAAAAGATAGAGACGCAGCTGGCGGGTGTGATGACACTGAAACATGCGGAGACCCTGGAGCGCGCCGTAGCGTTGGCGACAGAGGATGCCAAGGCGGGCGATACGGTTCTGCTGGCGCCAGCGTGTGCGAGCTTCGATCAGTTTGAGAGCTATGAGCATCGCGGACGCGAGTTTGTCCGGTTCGTGACAGAGATCAAGAGGTAAGCGAAAGCAGTATGGCAAAGCGCGTTGGCGTGGACAAGTGGTTGTTCGGAACGGTGCTGTTGCTGGTCCTCTTTGGACTGGTGATGGTCTTTTCCGCGTCCGCGGTGATGGCGAAGTCGATGTTCGGTTCCCCGTACTTTTTTGTGACGCGGCAGGCAATCTGGGCAAGTCTGGGTCTGGTCGCCATGGTGCTGTTGATGAAGGTGGATTATCGCCTCTACAACAACCCCAAGGTCGTCTTTCCCGCAGTGGGTATCACGGCGCTTTGTTTGACCGTCGTCTTTGCGATGCGGGATTCGCACAATACCCATCGCTGGATCAAGTTTGGCGGCGCGTCGTTCCAGCCGAGCGAACTGGCGAAGCCTGTGCTGGTGCTGTTTCTGGCGTATTTTCTGCAGACGCGGATTCACCAGATGGAGGATTGGAAGGGAACGATCCTGCGGGCCGCAGCACCTCCACTCTTCTTTATCGCTCTGATTTTGAAGGAGCCGGATCTGGGAACGGCGATGGTCTGTGCGGGCGTGCTCGTGCTGATGCTGTATCTCGCAGGTGCACAGACGAGGTACTTCCTGATTGGATTTGCCGGTGCTGCGCCGGTGCTCTATTACCTGTTGTTTCACGTGGCGTGGAGACGCGCGCGCATGCTGGCGTTCGTGAATCCTGAGGCCGATCCGCGCGGCAGTGGATTCCATATTCTGCAATCGCTGATCGCTGTGGGAACGGGCGGTGTTTACGGACATGGACTGATGGAGGGCATCCAGAAGCTCTTCTACCTGCCGGAGCCGCACACGGATTTTATCTTTGCGAATGTCTGCGAGGAGCTTGGGCTGATTGGAGCCTTGTTTGTGGTGGCGCTCTTCTGCATGTTGGGATATCGCGGCCTGCGCACGGCGTTTCTCACCACCGATCCGTTTGCACGGTTCATGGCATTTGGGCTGACGACGGCGATTCTGATTCAGGCGTTTTTCAATATCAGCGTCGTTCTCGCGCTGCTGCCGACGAAGGGGATTCCGCTGCCGTTCATCTCCAACGGTGGAACGAGCGTGTTTATTACGCTGGCCGGGATGGGTGTGCTTCTGAATATTTCGCGTGAGATCGATTAGGTGAAGCGAGTCAGCGAGTCAGCGGGTCAGCGAGTCAGCAAGCTCAGGGTTTTGATGGCTGGTGGCGGGACGGGGGGGCATGTGATCCCGGCGCTAGCAATTGCGCGGGAGTTGCGGGATGCGCATGGCGCTGAGGTCCATTTTCTTGGGACAGAACGTGGGCTGGAGACGAGGCTGGTTCCTGAGGCCGGGTTTGCGATCTCGTATGTGCAGGTTGGCATGCTGAAGAATGTAGGGCTGCTTACGCGGGCGAAGACTTTGCTGAACCTGCCGCGTGGTGTGTTCTCTGCGATGCGGTTGTTGCGGGAGTTTCGACCGGATGTCGTCGTTGGGGTGGGCGGGTATGCGAGCGGGCCGGGGATGCTGGCTGCGATCTTTCGCCGTATTCCGACGCTGGTCTTCGAACCCAATGCCGAACCGGGGATGGTGAATCGATATATCGGGAAGTATGTAAGCGCGGCGGCGATCTCTTTCGAGACGACGAAGCGGTTTTTTCGGAACGCGAAGGTGACGGGAAGGCCGGTGCGTGCGGAGTTTTTCGCCATCGGGCCGAAGGTCGATGCTCCGCCACGACTGCTGATTCTGGGTGGATCGCAGGGCGCGCGGGGACTGAATGAAATCATGCCAAAGATCGCGACAGACCTGCTGGAAAAGGTTCCGGGACTTACGATTGGCCATCAGGCGGGCGAGCGTCACGCCGAATCGACGCGGGAGGCCTATCTGCGCGAGGGGGTAGATCCCCGGCGCTACGAGGTCTATGCGTTTCTGGAGGATACGCCTGCCGCGATGGCGAAAGCGGATCTGATCCTCTGCCGAAGCGGCGGAACTGTGGAGGAGTTGTGTGCTGCGGGAAGGCCTTCAATCCTGGTGCCGTTTCCGCAGTCTGCGGACGATCACCAGAGCCGCAATGCCGAGGCAATGCAGGCGGGTGGAGCGGCGATCTGGTTGCCGGAACGCGAGATGACTCCGGAGTTGCTCACGACGATGCTGCATGACCTTCTGCTGGACGTTGCTCGACTGGAGCAGATGAGTGCCGCAGCGCGGGCGATGGCGCACCCTCATGCGTTGGAAGAGATCGGTGCCATGGTGGTGGGATTGGCTCGATAGAGACTTGCGCAAAAGAAGAGGGCCGGGATCTCTCCCGGCCCTCTTTGTTCTTTGGTGCGGATGGTTTAGCGATGTCCGCCGCCACCACCACCGTGGGCTCCACCGCCGCCTGCTCCACCACCGTGGAAGCCACCGCCACCACCGCCGCTGAAGCCACCGCCGCTGGGACGAGCACCACCGAAGCCGCCAGAGGATGCACCGCCGCCAGAGAAGTTACGTGCTCCGCCGCCGGAAGGTGCGCTGCCTGAGAAGCTGCGGCCCGTATTGCCGCCCTGTGGTCCGCCAGAGAAGCTGCGTCCGGTGTTACCCGGCTGCCCGCCGAATCCACCGCGGTTCACATTTCCGCCCTGGGCAAAGCCATGGCCGACGTTACCCTGTTGTCCGCCAAAGTTGCTGCGGTTGCCGTTGTTCTGGCCGCCGAAGCCACCACGGTTTTCATTGTTCTGCCCGTTGAAGCCGCCACCGCGGTTTCCATTGATGGTTGCGCCGCGGTTGCCGTTGAAGCCGCCGCCACGATTGTCTGCGAAGCTCCGACCGCCGGGGTGGAAGCCATTGTGTCCGCCGAAGCCGCCGTTGTAGAAGTGGCCGCCGAAGCCGGGACGGAAGCGGTTGACGGACGAGTTGTACCAGAAGTGTCCGCCCCTCCAGTAGCCGCCATAGAAGCCGACGCCGAAGTAGCCGAAGCCGTAGTCAATGCCACCGTAGTAGCCGATGCTGGTTCCCCAGTATCCCGGGCACCATCCATAGCCGCCACCGTAGGGCCCCCAGTATCCAGGAGTCCAAAGAGCGTTGACGTACGGAGGCTGAACCCATGCGCCGTCTACCCAGTAGTAATCGCCAGCAGCGGGGTCCCAGGCCCAGTAGCCAGGCGTCCAGATATAGCCGTCTCCGGGAGAGTAGGGCTGCTCATAGTCCGGGATAGGAGGCGGAGCAATGTTGGCCGAGATGGCTACCTGTGCTTCGGCCTTTAGGGTCGTAATTCCGCTCAGGGGCAAGGCCACGAGAACTGCCGCGAAGAAAACTTTGCCGGCGATTTGTTTAATGCGATTGTTGTAGCCCATCTCTTACTCCCTGCCTTCGCTTTCTTCGCGGGCCGCTGATCGAACTGCGGTTGCGAGAGGCTATCGGCATGTTACCGGCTGGTGAATCTCGCCTTGGTCCGGCTCATGTTTTATAGAACACGGAAATATCAAAAGGGTTGCGCGAGGTAATGGCGCGGATTGGCGTCTGCACGTTTGGCATCGACCTCTGGCTGATAGAGTTTTGGGATGTTCGCATCGGGTCAGCAGAGGGTTCATTTTATCGGTATTGGTGGCATTGGCATGAGCGGGATCGCGGAGATCCTGCTGACGATGGGGTATCCCGTCTCGGGGTCGGACCTACGGTCGAACGCGGTGACCGAGCGGTTGCAGGGGATGGGCGCGAAGATCTTTCTGGGGCACGATGCGGCCAATGCACGCGACGCGGACGTGATCGTGACGAGTTCCGCTGTTGCGAAGAGCAATCCTGAGGTGGTGGAGGCGCGCTCTCGCAAAACGCCGATCATCCATCGGGCCGAGATGCTGGCGGAGTTGATGCGGCTGAAGTACGGCATCGCCATTGCCGGTATGCACGGGAAGACGACCACGACGAGCATGGTGGCGAGCGTTCTGGCGGGTGGCGGATTGGACCCGACGGTGGTGGTCGGCGGGCGGGTGAATGCGCTGGGTTCGAATGCGCGTCTGGGGAACTCACGCTACCTGGTGGCGGAGGCCGATGAGAGCGACCGCAGCTTCCTGAAGCTTTCGCCGATTCTGGCGGTGGTGACGAATCTGGACCGCGAGCACATGGACGCGTATCGCGATATGGCGGATGTCGAGACAGCGTTTGTGGAGTTCATGGATCGCGTGCCGTTTTATGGGGCGACAACCGCCTGTATCGACGACCCAATGCTGCGGGCGATTTTGCCGCGCGTTCGGCGGCGTGTGATGACCTATGGCGAGAGTCCGGATGCCGATTTCCAGTTGCGCATGTTGCCGAAAGATTCCGACTGCCATGCGGTCTTTGAAGTGAACACGAAGGGGCTGCTGCTTGGGCCGTTTCGGTTGCATGTGCCGGGTAAGCACAATGTTTTGAATGCGACAGCAGCGGTGGCGATTGGTGTGGAGCTGGGGATCGCGCCTTCTCAGATCGCCGAAGGGCTGGAGGCTTTTCGAGGTGTGGATCGGCGTTTTCAGGTGAAGGGCGTGGTTCGTGGGGTAACGGTGGTGGACGATTATGGGCACCATCCTACCGAGGTGCGGGCCACCCTGCAGGCGGCGCGGGAGTGCGGCTATGGCCGGGTTCTGGTGCTGTTTCAACCGCATAGATACTCGCGGACCGCAGAGCTGATGGAGGAGTTTGCCACGGCTTTTGGGGATGCGGACCTGGTGGAGGTGGTGGATATTTATGCAGCGAATGAGGAGCCGATTGTGGGTGTGACGGCGGAGGCGCTGGTGGCGCAGATGCAGGGGACTCGGGCGGAGTACGCCGGATCGTTTGAGGAGGCTGTGGGGAGGTTGGTCTCGGAGGCACGGGATGGGGATGTGATTTTGACGATGGGTGCGGGGAATGTCTCGCAGGCCAGTGGGATGTTGATGTTGGCTTTGGTTTAGTCTCTTTTGTCATCCCGTAGCGGAGCGAAGAGATCTGTTGTTATCGCGCGGCGCGCGATCGTATGCGCCTTCGGCGCATAACAAAAGCAGATTTCTCCGCTCCCGCTACGCGGTCGGTCGAAATGATGGTGGTGTGATATGTGCGGGGCGGCGGGTGAAGCCTCCGTCATCTCGACCGGAGCGACAGCTTTATCGTCGCGTAGCGGAGAGATCTGCTTTTCCTGTTTTTAGCTAAGCCACCGCGGGAGCCAGTCCACAAAAACCTGTCAAGCCCTTCCGAAGAGATTTTCCTCGCAAACGGTAGAAAGCATGAGTAATAGAGTCCCTCCAAATTGCCGTTTTACCTACCTTGAATCGCTACAATTAAAACAGCCGAAAAGACCGTACTTCCTGAAGCCTCTGGTTTGTGCGCTCCGCGCGACCCCACCCTTTCGCAAAGAGCGCGAAAGAATGGGGCACAGGTTTTGAGGAGTCGTTCCTTGGCGGGTACCCCTTGAATGCGTTGATGCGGTTGTAGGTGGGGTTGGATATATTCAAGGTTGGCGATTCCCGCGATCTCTTGCTCAGAGGCCCATGCGGACAAAAGATGTCATAGGAAAGCGTGCTTCGGCCGTGCTGGATACGCCGGAGGACAAGTTCGTCCCGGAAAACGAGACGCGCTGGTCCCGGGGTGACGTGCGCAGGCCCGAACCTCCGCGTCCGCGTCGGGAGATGGTGGAAGACTTCTCCGACGATGCAGACACGGCCGCATTTCTGCGTTCGACGGGTCGGGGACGGCGCATCCGCCGAGGACTGATTCCACAGACCAAGTGGGGAAGGATCGCTGCTGGCTCCGCGCTGGCGCTTTTCCTGGGCGGTATGGGAGCTGCCGTGTGGACGACTTCGCGCTTCTTGATGCATGACGAGCATTTTCTGATCCCGTCTTCGCAGGCGATTGAGATCGACGGGAATAGTCACGTTTCGCGGGCTCAGATGCTGAGTGTCTTTGGTGAAGATGTGGACCGCAATATTTTTCACGTTCCGCTGGCGGAGCGGCGGACGGAACTGGAAACCATGCCGTGGGTGGAGCACGCCAGCGTGATGCGGCTGCTTCCGAATCGCATTCGCGTCCACGTGGTGGAGCGGACGCCGGTAGCCTTTGTGCGCCAGGGCGGCACGATTGGTATGGTGGACGTCCACGGTGTTCTGTTGAACCTTCCCGCAGACTCTCCGGGAAATCCGAATTATTCGTTTCCTGTGGTGACGGGCATCAGTTCGCAGGAGCCGTTGAGCACGCGCGCTCCGCGGATGAAGCTGTATACGCGTTTCATCCAGGAGCTGGATGGTGGCGACGCGAAGCTTAGCGGACAGTTGAGTGAAGTGGACTTGTCCGATCCTGAGGATGTGAAGGCGCTGATTCCGGACCACAACACCGAGGTGCTGGTCCACTTTGGCGAAGAGAATTTTCTGGACCGCTTTCACCGCATGCAGGAGCATATGCCGGAGTGGAGACAGCAGTATCCGCGGCTGGCGAGTGTGGATATGCGGTATGAGCGGCAGGTCGTTCTGCAGATGCCTCAGAATGCGAGTGGCGGCGGAACTTCGTCCGCAAATGCTCCCGCGCCCGTTTCTTCGACTGCACCGACTGCTGTCAAGGCTGCTCCTTTGGCCGTCGTACAGTCCAACAAAGTGCAGGCCAATAAACCAGCGCCCTCCGCTCCTGTAATCGACGCGGAGAAGAAGACTCCTGCGGTCGCCAAAACAGTTGCGCCAAAGAAGCCTGCTGCACCAGCCAAGGTGTCGGATGCGAAGGCGGCGGCTTCGGCGAAGCGGGTTGCGGCGATCAAGTTGTGGATGGCGCAGCGCGAGAAGGTTCGCCAGGCGCAGAAGAGTGCAGTGCCGCATACATCGACTGGGGCTCCTGTTCGCATCGCACCTATGACCCCTGGTCAGACCGGGCGGGTGGAGTAGCGACTTGGAGAAGAGCGACAATCTGATCACAGTGCTGGATGCCGGGAGCGCGAAGAGCTGCGTCCTGGTGGCAGAGCTGCAGGATGGCGTTCTTCGGTATCGCGGACACGGGATTGAAAAGTCGCGCGGCATGCGCAAGGGACTGATCGCGGAGCTTGGACCTGCGGCTGAAGCGATCAATAAGGCCGCGCTGACGGCGGAGCGCATCGCCAAAGTTGGGATTGAGACGGCCGTCGTCGGCGTAGGCGGAACGCATGTGCGCGGTGTGAACTCGCGCGGCGGCATCAGCATGGGAAGCCGGATGCGGGAGATTACACGCGAAGAGGTTCGTGCAGCCGTAGACCGTGCGCGCAGTGTCGCTCTGCCTGCCGACCGTGAGATTCTGCACCTTTTGCCGCAGGAGTTCATCCTGGACGATCAGCCGGGCATTCACGATCCGATTGGGATGGTGGGGACGAAGCTTGAGGTGAACCTGCATCTTTCGACATGCAGCGGCGGCGTAGCCCAGAGTGTGGTGACGTGCGCGAATCGTGCCGGTCTGGAAGTGATCGACACGGTGTACGAGGGAATTGCTTCGGCAGAGAGCGTATTGAGCGCGGATGAGCGTGAGCTTGGTGTCTGTCTCGCCGACATCGGCGCGAGCACGACGGAGCTGGTGGTCTTCTTTGAGGGCTCGGTCGCGCATACGGCGGTGCTGCCGATTGGTGGAGATCACTTCACGAACGATCTCGCGGTAGGACTTCATGTCCCGGTGGACGAGGCCGAAGAGTTGAAGCTGATGTACGGCAACTGCGTAGTGACGAGCGTGCCGTCGTTGAACGAGATTGAGATTGGCGGAAACCTGGCGACGGGTGGCGGCACTCCCCGGCTGGTACGGCAGAGATTTTTGGCGGAGATCCTGGAGCCGCGTGCGCGTGAGTTGTTCCAGATGTTGCGGGACAATCTGCGGCAGGGCGGTGTTCTGGAAGCCCTTGGAACTGGCTGTGTGTTGACCGGTGGGGGAGCGAATCTTGCAGGCCTGCTGGATGTCGCGGAGAGTCTGCTGCGCACGCCTGCGCGGATCGGAACTCCGGTGCCGTTGTCGCGGATGCCTCCTGAACTGGCGAAGCCCGAGTTCGCCACGGCGATTGGGATGCTGCTGTACACGCACCGCACGCAGGTGCGGAAGGCCAGCGAAGAGCTTGGTCTGAAAGCGAAGTTGAAGGCGATCTTTGCGGGCAGCTTCTAAGCGGTGAGTGGAGCGGGGAAAAGCCGGGAGCTGCGCGCCTATGGTGCGCTTGCAGGCGGGGTCTTTTGCATTGCGTGGTCGGCGATCTTTGTCCGATGGACTTCGATGCCGGGGCCAGCTTCTGCCTTTTATCGGTTACTGTTTGCGTTGATTGCGCTTAGTTTTTTCCTTCTTCGATTCAGGCGGGAGCTTGTCTCCATGCGGCGCTCCGCAGTTCTTCTGGGGTTGCTCGGGGGCGCGTTCTTTGGGGCGGACGTCGCTTTGTTCAACAGCGCGGTTTTGAAGACGTCTGCTGCGATCGCTACTCTATTCGCGAACAATGCGCCTTTGTTTGTCGGGCTGCTTACGTGGGCGATCTGGCGTCGGCGGCCTTCCATTGCGTTCTGGATGGGGCTGGGGATTGCGATGGCTGGTTCCATCTTTATCTTTCGCGCGGACGGAGCGCGGTTTGCGGGAAGTGCTTCAGGGGACTGGATGGCTGTGGGCGCGTCGTTTTGTTTCGGGGCTTATCTCGTGATCACGGGAAGATTGCGGGAGCGCGTGAGAACGGAGCTGCTGCTGGGTATTTCCTTTCTTGGAAGCACGCTGGCGCTTTTGTTTTATAACCTGGGCACGCATACGTCTCTTCGTATTCCGGATACGAAGGCCCTGGCTGCGCTTTTAGGGCTGGCGGTTGTTTGCCAGTTGCTGGGGTACTTTTTTCTGACGTATGCGCTGGGGCATCTGTCTTCTACGGTTACGTCCGTGACGCTGTTGTTGATTGCGCCGCTTACGGCGGTGATTGCTCTCGTTCTGTTTGGAGAGAGCGTTGGTGGTGCACAGATCATTGGAGGGATCCTTGTTTTGGCCGGGGTTGGGCTGACGAACCTTGTTTCGGCGGGACGAGGGCGGATTGCGTCGGCGGTTTGACGGGGATCGCTTTTTGAGCGAAGGATGGGCCTTGCGTATAACCCACACATCGCAAAGAGAGCGATGTGTGGGGCACCCGTGTTTTGAGTTTCCTGAGGATCTGGTTGTCGTGACGGAAGTTGTAGGGCGAGATGTACCAAGTCAGGCACGTTCGCCTGTTTTCAACGGGCGTCCGCAGGGTGTGACGTGCCAGAATGAAGATGCGGAATGACGATCGGTGAATGAGATTGAGCCACGCCGAATCGCGCCAAAGTTTTCTAGGAGAACCCCCGACCATGCTGCCTGACGACGACCTTCGGATCCAGTACCAAGACGAGATGCCGCGTGGAGCGCGCATTAAAGTGATTGGTGTGGGCGGCGGAGGCAATAACGCCGTCAACCGCATGATCGAAGCTGGTGTTGAGGGGGTTGAGTTTATCGCCGCAAATACCGATGTGCAGGCGCTGAAGACCTCGCGCGCACCGGTGAAGCTGCAACTAGGCGTAAAGCTGACGAGTGGTCTGGGCGCGGGTGCGAATCCTGACGTGGGCCGACGCGCGGCGCTGGAAGACTCCGACAAGATCATCGAGGCGCTCGAAGGCGCAGACATGGTCTTTGTCACGACTGGTTTGGGCGGCGGCACCGGAACCGGTGCTGCTCCTGTGATTGCTTCGCTGGCGAGTGAGATGGGCGCGTTGACCGTTGCGGTCGTGACGCGTCCATTCAGCTTTGAGGGCAAGCGCCGCATGATGCAGGCGGAACGTGGTTTGCAGGAGCTTCTGGAAGCGGTAGATACGGTCATCGTGATCCCGAACGAAAAGCTGCTGGCCGTTGCGAAGGATGCTGGTTTCTTCGAGAGTTTCCGTATTGCGGACGATGTTCTCAGGCAGGGTGTGCAGGGCATTTCGGACATTATTACGATTCCGGGAATCATCAACCGCGATTTTGCCGACGTGAAAACCACGATGGCGGGCATGGGTTATGCGGTGATGGCGACGGGCGTTCGCAGTGGCGAGGACCGCGCGCGGAATGCGGCGATTGCGGCGATGGCTTCTCCTTTGCTGGAGGCCGGTGCGATCGATGGAGCGCGCGGAATTCTGATCAACATTACGGGGTCGAGTTCGCTGAAGCTGAGCGAGGTCAATGAGGCTTCGACGTTGATTCAAGATGCGGCGCACGAGGACGCGAACATTATTTTTGGTGCGGTACTGGATGAGTCGATGGGCGATGAGGTGAAGATCACTGTCATCGCTACGGGATTCAAGGAAGAACAGCATGATCGCCGCGAGCGGATGCTGCAGGAGAGCGGACTGCCTGCAGCGCGCATCGAACCGACGATTACGCGCCGGGCTGTGAACCCTGTGGCTGTTCCGATTGTGACGCCTGCTCCGACTGCGGTGCGCTTTGCCAGTGAAGAGCGTGAGGCTGCGAAGCAGGTTTTTGCTGCGCCGGAAGAGCGCGCGCCATTCGCTGTGGATGAGGTCGAGGAGCGCGAAGAGTCGGTTTCGCCCGAGATGTCGCCGATGCAGCGTGCCAACGCGGCTCTGGATGAAGCGGAGCAGGAACTGGTTCCGGTGCCTGCTTCCATCTTCGATGACGATTTCTTTCAGCGCTCTGCACGGGCCACTGTAGACCGCGACGCTCCCAATCGTTCGCAGAATCCGCCGCGTGTCTTCACTGCGGACGAGAATCCGGCGACCGAGGTGCGTGGCGGCGTGGCGGAACCTGGCGTACGCGTTCCGGGATTTGCCAGCGTCTCTTCAGAAGGGCCTGCGCACGATCATGACGAATTGGATATCCCCGCGTTTCTGCGTCGCGGATCGAATTAACACTTTAGACGTATGCACGGAATCTGGAAGTGATGTCTGAACGTGATCTATTGGAAGTATGTGGCCCCGGGAGTCTGGATGAAGAAGTTGAGTGTTTTGCCTGTACTACTTGCCCTGGTTCTGTTGGCGACTGGAACGTTGAGCGCGACGGCGCGTAGCGCGCGTGCTCATGCCAAGGTAGGAAGGGTGCACGAGTCTCCTCGCGCGGCTGCGAAGATGTCTCGCCTGCAGCATGGAAGACGTTCCGCCACGGCCCCGGTTGTGGCTGGAGCGCGACGCAGGGGCAGACGCGGAGCTTCTGCCAAAAACATTATTGTGGCTTCACACGGACGCCGACAAGTGCGTTGGGCTGAGCATTTTTCGGCACCGTCGTTTGCGGAGAACGTCGACAACCTGACGCTGGGCGATGTGAGCGCGGGAGAAGATCCGATTGTGCGCGCTTCGCTGATCCAGGCGTTGGGCAATATGAATGGAACGGCGTTGGCAATCGATCCCAAGACGGGTCGTCTGTTGGCAATGGTGAACCAGAAGCTTGCACTGGGCCCGGGTGCAGAGCCCTGCTCCACGATCAAGCTGAGCGTGGCGCTGGCGGCGCTCTCTGAGGGTTTGATCAAGCAGGACACGCCGGTGAATATCGGTGGGCACTACAGCCTGGATCTGACGCATGCGCTGGCGAAGTCGGTGAATCCGTTCTTCGAAGTGCTGGGACGTCAGCTTGGGTTTGAGCGCGTGAAGCATTATGCGAACGAGCTTGGTCTCGGCGAACTGGCTGGCTACAACGTGCGCGGCGAGCAGTTGGGAACGTATCCGAGCGAAGAGCTTCCCAAGTCGCAGGGTGGCGTGGGCCGTATGTGTTCGTTTGGCGAAGGCATCTCGATGACGCCGATGCAGCTGGGCGCGATTGTGTCTGCGATTGCCAATGGCGGCACGCTGTATTATCTGCAACATCCGACTACGCCGGAGGAGATTGCGAACTTCTCTCCCAAGGTGAAGCGTCAGCTGAACATTGGACCGATCATTCCGGAGATCCTTCCCGGTATGGCAGGCGCGGTGAACTTCTCCAACGGTACGGGACGCAGTGTGCGGGCTAACTTTTCCGAGTTTCCTGTGATGGGCAAGACGGGAACGTGCTCGAACAACGGCACGCGGTACGGCTGGTTTGGATCGTTTGCGGACACGCCGAACGGGCGCATCGTGGCGGTGTTCTTCCTTACGGGCGGACGTCCCACGTTTGGGCCGAAGGCTGCCGAACTGAGCGGTATGTTCTATCGCGCACTGGCGGACAGAAGCTATTTCCTGCGGGCTTCGAATACTACGGTGCCTGCAACGACTCCGGCGATTGGGCCGGGACAACAGTAAGACTTTCTACTGGCGGATCAAGGGCGCGGTGCCACTATGGACCGCGCCCTTGCCATGTGCGCTGCAAGGCTCTTGAATGGTGTGTATGAAGATTTTGACGGCAGCGGAGATGGGTGAGGCGGATCGCGCGAGCGTGACTGCGGGTATCTCGATGGCGACCCTGATGCAACATGCGGGCGAGTCGGTGGCGCGGTTTGTGCGATCGCAGTATCCGCAGGCGCAGAGGGTTACGGTGCTGTGCGGTACGGGCAACAACGGCGGCGATGGCTTTATTGCGGCCAAGGTGCTGGCCGATGCGGGCGTAGATGTTGCGGTGCTGCTGGTGGGCGATGAGGCGAAGCTGAAGGGCGAGGCCGCGGATGCTTACTCGCTGCTGGACGGCCGAGGCGTTGCGGTGTTTGCGTTCGAAGCGGAGGGGTTGGGTGCTCTACTCTCCGGTGCGGATCTATTGCTGGATGCGGTGACGGGGACGGGCTTCAAGGCTCCTCTGCGAGGCGATGCGGTTGTGTTGCGCGAGCTCATTTCGGGGTTGAAGGTGCCGGTGGTGGCGGTGGACCTGCCGACGGGATGGGATGCGGATTCGGTAGTGGAGACGTTTCCCGGAGCGTTTCGCGCGGATGCCGTAGTGACGTTTACCGCGCCGAAGCTGGCGCATGTTCTGGGGCATCTGACGCCGGGCGTGTTCGGGCCGGTGGTGGTGGTGGGAATTGGATCGCCGGAGTCTGCTGTGGTGTCGCAGCAGAGGCTGGTGTGGGCTGGAGCTTCGAAGCGAATGACGGAGAAGGTGCGGCCGATCAATTCGAACAAGGGCAAGTTTGGACGCGTGCTGCTTATCGGTGGAGCGCTGGGGAAGGCGGGTGCGCCTTCGATGAGTTCGCTGGCTTGCCTGCGTACAGGTGCGGGGCTGGTGACAGTGGCGGTGCCTGCCGTGATTCTTCCGACGGTAGCGGCGATCACACCGGAGTTGATGTGTGCTCCGCTGGTCCACGATGCGGAGGGGGTCTTGTCGCTTGCAGCGTTGGAGATCGCGTTGAAGCTGGCGGAGAAGATGGACGTGCTTGCCGTGGGGCCGGGGATTTCGACGGAGGGTGAGGCGAGCGAGTTTGTGCGGCGGTTTGTTGCGGAGACCAAGCAGGCTCTGGTGCTCGATGCGGACGGGTTGAATGCGTTCGCTGGGAAGACGGATCTGCTGCGCGCACGTGGGGGAGCTTTGGTACTGACACCGCATCCAGGCGAGATGGCAACGCTCCTCGGTGTGACGGTGAAAGAGGTCGAGGCGGACCGTGTGAACCTTGCCCGTAAGTTTGCGACGGAGCATGGGCTAACGCTGGTGCTGAAGGGATGGCGCACGCTGGTCGCGCATCCGGATGGGACTGTTGCGGTCAATACGAGCGGCAATCCTTCGATGGCGAAGGGTGGAAGCGGCGACATCCTTACGGGCATTGTTGCGGCGATGGTGGCGCAGCATCGCGAGAACGTTGCGGAGGCGGTGAATGCCGCGGTGTATCTGCATGGTCTTGCCGGAGATTTTGCGGCGCACGCGATGGATGAGCACTGCGTGCTGGCGACGGATACGGTGGCACATCTGAGTGCTGCGTTTCGGTATCGTTCGCAGGACACGGATGGATTTGAATGGATTGCGGGGTTGCGGAAGTGATTGAGAAACGATTGAAGACGCGCAGCGTGAATGGCACGCTGGCGTTGGGCCAGACGATCTATGAGTTGATGTTGCCTGCGCCGCGACTGGTGATTCTGCGCGGCGAGTTGGGCGCAGGCAAGACGACCCTGGTGAAGGGCATTGCCGAGGCGATGGGCGCGGCCCTGGCAGAGGATGTTACGAGCCCGACGTTCACGCTGGTGCATGAGTATAAGGGTAAGACGAAGCGGCTTTATCATCTCGATCTTTATCGGCTGGAGACGGAGCGGGAGTTGCTCACGCTCGGCCTGGAGGAGATGGAATCGGAGCCCGATGCGCTGGTGCTAGTGGAGTGGGGAGAGAAGTTTCCTTCGCTCGTGGCACGGGCGGGAGGCGAAATCGCGATCTCGCCTCTTGAGGGCGACGAGCGTTCCTTTTTGGTACGGATGCTCTGATTCACCCTTTTGAGGGATGTAGAAGTCTTGCTCTCCGGATATTCTACGAGCCGAGGAGTACGACTCATGAACCGCCGAGATGTCTTGAAGTACTCTGCTTATGCGGCCGCATTCTCTGCTTCTCCATCGCTCGTTTCCGCACAGAAGACCTCCAATTCGGAGTTGCTCACGCGCGGGGATGCTTTGAATCCAAGCGGAATCCGCATGGCGGGTATCCAGATGATTCCCGTCGTAGGAGGCAAGTATAAGGTCTGGACGAAGCGGATTGGTTCCGGACCGATCAAAGTGTTATTGCTGCACGGAGGGCCTGGAGCAACGCACGAGTATCTCGAAGCCATGGAGTCCTTCCTGCCGCAGGCGGGCATCGAGATGTACTACTACGACCAGCTTGGTGTGGGTAACTCCGATGTTCCCGATGACCCGGCGCTTTGGACTTTGCCGCGTTACCTGAGCGAAGTGGAAGAGGTTCGTCGCGGGCTGGGCCTGGACCACTTTGTTCTCTACGGCCACTCGTGGGGTGGCATCCTCGCGATGGAGTATGCGCTGACTTATCCGCAGCATCTGCGCGGTTTGGTGATCTCGAATATGACGGCGGGCATCCAGTCTTATTTGAAGCGAATTGCCGTGCTTAAAGCGCAGATGCTTTCGCCTGAGATGCGGTCGCGATTGGACGCACTGGAAGCTGCGAAAGACTATGACAATCCCGAGTACTCAAGGATTGTGGAGGAGAACCTCTACCCGCAGGTGCTTTGTCGCACGAAGCCTTGGCCCGAACCATTTGACCGTTCGTTTCGCCACTTAAACCAGAAGATCTACAACCAGATGCAGGGCAAGAGCGAATTCGAAGTGACGGGCAACCTGAAGGATTGGGAGCGCTGGGACCGGCTCCATGAGATCAAAGTGAAGACACTTACGATGGGCGCGACTTACGACGAGATGGATCCTGCCGACATGAAAAAGATGGCGACCATGATGCCGAACGCCAGTTATGCCTTCTGTCCCAATGGAAGCCACATGGCCTTATGGGACGATCAGGCCGTCTACTTCAAGCAGCTTCTCGCTTTCCTGGGCAGCGTGTAATTCAATCGCTCAAATTTCGCGACCGATTGAAGCGGGTAGCGTAAGCGCTGGGTGAGATGCCGATCACGCGCATGAAGGTTCGTCGCATGGCATCTGCTGTGGCAAATCCGCAGGTGTCTGCGATCTCCTTGAGACCGAGAGAAGAGCTGTCGATCTGCTGCTGCGCGGCTTCTACGCGCATGCGGTCTACGAACTGGCCGGGATTCATGCGGGTCTCGCGAAGACAGACGCGGGTGAAGTGACGTGCGCTCATGCCGATGCGTTCGGCCAATCTCTCTATGGTGAGATCGTCGCGCAGGTGTTCGAGCATCCAAACTTGTAGTTCGCGTAGCGGTTGTGAGGTGATCGCCTGCCGCGAGAGCATGTGACTGTACTGCGATTGCCCACCGGGGCGAACGAGAAACATCACAAGATGGCGCGCGATCTCCAGCGCGACGGCGTGTCCGCAATCTTCTTCGACGAGAGCGAGGGAGAGATCCATACCGGCGGTGATTCCTGCCGAGGTGTAGATCGAACCGTCTTTCAAAAAAATCGGATCCGGTTTTACCTGGACGGCGGGGAATTCTTTGGCGAGACGATCGCAAAAGTTCCAATGCGTGACGGCCTGTCTTCCGTCGAGGAGACCTGTAGCAGCCAGGGTAAACGCACCTGTACAGATGGTGGCGATGCGGCGTGAGCGCGAGGCTGCGTCTCTGATCCATGCGAGAAGCTTTTCATCGTAGACTCCGCTCTCTGCACCGAGTCCGCCTGCGATCACGAGCGTGTCGATGGGACCTGTTATCTCTTCCAGAGGTTTGGCGCCGGTTAAGGAGATTCCGCGATGCGTTTCCAGAACGGATGCGCCGTCGGGGGAGCCGAGTTCCACGGTGTAACCCGGAGCACTTGAAAACACTTCGAGGGGCCCGGTGACATCGAGGACCTGAACGGGTGCGGCACCTGTGATTACGATTCGACGCATGTCTGAGTGTACGAAAGGTGATGTCCGAAAATGCAGTTTCTGTGTCGTGGCGTACGGGGAACAAGACTCCTAACGTAGGTCTTGTAAGCAAAAACGAGGAGAGACAACATGCCGACGATGAACGCTTTATTGCAGATTCCCGATTCCAAACTCGCCAAGGAAGCCACAGAGATCCTTCGCACATACGCCACCAGCCTGATCTACAACCATTCGCTGCGCGTCTATCTATTTGCTGCAGAGCAGGGACGCGAGAAGAAATTGCATTTTGATCCTGAACTGCTTTACATCAGCGCTGCCTTTCACGATCTGGGACTGGTCAAGGAGTTCTCCAGCGCCGACGAGCGTTTTGAAGTGGATGGCGCCAATGCTGCGCGGCGGTTCCTGGCCTCACACGGTATTCCGGAGGAGCAGGTGCAGACGGCCTGGGAGGCGATTGCCTTGCACACCACGCCGGGTGTGACGCAGTACATGCGTCCCGAAGTCGCGCTGCTGTATACCGGTGTCGGTCTGGACGTGCTGGGTGAAGGCTTCGAGGGCTTTCCCACCGAGCTGCGCGAGGAGATCGTCGCGCAGTATCCGCGAGAGGACTTCAAAGCGGGGATCGTGCAGGCGTTCTTTGGTGGATTCGCCCATAAGCCCGGAACGACCTTTGGTACCGTAAAGGCCGATGTCTGCGAGCGTTTTATTCCTGGGTACCGGAGTCCGAACTTCTGCGATCTGATTGCTGCGTCGCTGTTTCCGGACTCCCGTTCCTCGTAGGAGGAAGGATATTCGAATCGGAACGTGGGCCGCATTTATCCTATGTACCGAGGTCCGGTAAAGGGAGTTTCTCTTTCCCGCCTCTGGGCCCTCGAATATCCACGCGTGGGACGCGCAGATGCTGTTCCTCGCAGAACACGGCGATTGCGTATGAAGCGCTTGCCTAACTCGGAAAGGAACAAACATGTCGAACACAGCTGAACTTATCGCTCGCCAAAAGGCTCCGTTGGCTACACCTTCGGATATCGACGCCAAATCGGTGAAAGATATCACCGGAGCTCTCAACGCTTTGCTGGCCGATGTCTTCACCCTTTACCTCAAGACGAAGAACTTTCATTGGCATATGAGCGGTCCTCACTTCCGCGACTATCATCTTCTGCTCGACGATCACGGCGACCAGCTTTTTGCTATGACCGATGACATCGCAGAACGTGTTCGCAAGATCGGGGGAACAACGATTCGTTCGATCGGGCAGATCGCACGTTTGCAGCGTATTGCCGACAACGATGCGGAGTACGTTACGCCGAAGGACATGCTGAGCGAGCTGCATGAGGATGAGAAAGCGCTTGTTTTGAGCATGCGCGCTGCCCATGTGCTCTGTGACGACGCGGAGGATGTCGCGACGGCGAGTCTTTTGGAGAACTGGATCGACCAATCGCAGCGCCGCGGCTGGTTCCTCTTTGAATCGACACGCAACTAAACACACGCCTGCACGAGGATAAGTCCTTGTGTAGGCGTACCTTCGCGTATTCAGGATGAAGCGCCGAAGGTTGCGCCGTGCGCCGCATAAAAGGGCTTGGAGCGGGTAGACGGTACACTGAATGAATGCCGCCGATCATTAACGCTCAGTCGCTGAGCAAGCGTTTTGGAGCGAAGCCGCTCTTTGAAGATATTTCGTTCACCATCAATGATGGCGACCGCATTGGCTTGATTGGGCCAAACGGCGCTGGAAAATCCACGTTGCTGGCGATTCTTGCCGGACGCGAAGACACCGATACGGGTGAAGTCGCGATGCGGAAACGCGCGCGCGTGGGCTATGTCGTCCAGAACTCCGAGTTTGCACCGGGGCAGTCGATCCGCCACGTACTGGAGCGGGCGCTGCACGCCGCAGGTGTGCCGGAGGGCGAGCGGGAGCAGAGGCTTCGCGAGACGCTGGGACGAACAGGGTTTGTGGACGAGAACGCGGAGGCTGCGAAGCTCTCCGGCGGATGGCGCAAGCGCCTGGCGATCGCCGAAGGTGCCGTAACCGGCCCCGACGTTTTGCTGCTGGATGAACCGACGAACCATCTCGATCTGGGCGGCATTCACTGGCTGGAAGAGCTTTTGTCGCAGGCTCCGTTTGCGTGCGTAATTATTTCGCATGATCGCTACTTTCTTGAAGAAGTCGCCAACGAGACGATGGAGTTGAACCGCGTCTATGCGGGCGGCGCTCTGCGTGTGAAGGGCAAGTATTCCAAGTTCCTGGAAGAGCGCGAGCTTTACCTGGAGGCGCAGACAAAGCAGCAGGATGCGCTGAAGAACCGTGTGAAGACCGAAGTGGAGTGGCTTCGCCGCGGACCCAAGGCTCGTACGACGAAGAGCAAGGCGCGTATCGATTCAGCCCACGAGATGATGGGTCAGTTGGCCGAGGTAAATCAGCGGACGAAGACCACGTCTGCGGGCATTGATTTCACGGCGACGGATCGCCAGACCAAGCGACTGGTAGAGATGGAAGATGTAGGCTGCGTTCTGGGTGAACGGACGATTCTGAACAAGCTGGACTTTGTTATGACAGCGGGAATGCGTCTGGGCCTGGTGGGGCCGAATGGTTCCGGCAAGACCACGCTGCTGAAGCTGTTGACGGGCGAACTGGAACCGACGCGCGGAACGATCAAGCGCGCACAGATGCTGCGGACAGTTTACTTCTCGCAGAACCGCGAGATCGATACGAGCCTGACGCTGCGCCGCGCGCTGGCGCCCGAGGGCGACTCCGTGGTGCATAACGGCAACGTGATTCACGTGGCGAGTTGGGCTTCGCGTTTTCTCTTCACGGGTGAGCAGTTGAACCAGCCGGTAGAGCGGTTGAGCGGTGGCGAGCGGGCGCGCGTGTTGATCGCGCGGCTGATGCTGCAGCCCGCCGATCTTCTACTGATGGATGAGCCGACAAACGATCTGGATATCCCGACGCTTGAGATTCTGGAGGCGAGCCTTCTGGAGTATCCCGGAGCGCTGGTGCTGGTGACGCATGACCGCTACATGCTGGACCGCGTGAGTACGACGGTGCTTGGTCTCGATGGCAAGGGCGCGACAGAGCGGTTTGCCGATTTTGCCCAGTGGGAAGAGTGGATGGTGGCGCGTGACGGCGATCTGAGCGAAGAGCTTCTGAGCGTTGGACCTCGCACTGCCGAAGTGAAGAGCAAGGCGACGAAGAAGAAGCTCTCGTATCTCGACCAGCGCGATTGGGATTCGATCGAGAAGCGCGTGGAAGAGGCCGAGGCCCGGTTGAACGCGGCACATGACAAGCTGGAGGATTCGGCGGTGACATCGGATGCGGTGAAGTTGCAGGCGGCGCTGGATGAGCAGGCGAGCGCACAAGAGGCCATGGATGGTTTGTATGCGCGTTGGGCTGAACTGGCTGAGAAGGCTGGATAATAGGCCCTCCCCGATGGCCGGAAAGCAACCTCGGCAAACGTAGGGCGTGCTGCCACATCAGGTGGGGCCTTGCTTCAAGATAAGTGCGTTTTGTGGACTGACGGAGCTAGATCTAAGTTGGAACCTATCCGCGAGTCTATGGCCAATCCTGATCATTGGACGCTCGACCACATAATAGCTAACGAGTGCCGCAATTAAGGTGAAGAGGTAGCGCAACGGAAATGACGACATAATGACTAGAGGGTGCCAGGTGATTCCCATTTCCGGTCGCGCTGGTAAGAAGAACAATACATGCCACAGGTAAAGACTGTAAGACAAGCGCCCCACGTACCGAATTGCTCTATTTTCCAGAAACCTAGTAGAGAGGCTCCTGGGATGGGTCACGGTAGACACAATCCAAAGAGTGAAGCAATAGAAGATGTATTTCTCAGATCGATCCAGTGTGTCCGTCGTAAAGAGGCCGCTCGGCTGGTTTACGGTTCTCAGGCTCACGAGTAGAACCGTAATCAGAACTGTTATCCAAGGAGACAGATAGGCTTTTACGGTTTCAAGGTTTTTCTTGTTTTGAAGCAGCGCGGCTGCTAGCGCCGCGAATAATAAATAAGGAAGAACGACATTCGTCATTCGGAATCGGGAAGCCAAGTCGATATGGCATACGTTGACAAGAAGCCTGTTCAGGATGACAGAACTGAACCAGAGACTGGCGAGGACGAGAATACGCCTTCTCTTGAAGAAAAAAAGTGTTGCCGAGATCAGGATGTAAAAATGTTCCTCTACGGCCAAGGTCCAGAAGTGACCAGTGAGCAGAGTTCTAATGTTCTCCCGCGCTGACACGTGCGAGTTATACAAAAAGTTCTGATATCCAAACAGTGCACCGATCCAAAATTTTGGTGACTCCATAACTACGCCGCCCACCATGAGCAAACCCACCACTCCCAGATAGGCGCAGGCGGCAGGCTGAATACGAAAAAATCTTCGTATGTAAAAAGAGGCGATCTTGAACGTCGCGAATTTTTCCTCTTCGCCCAATATGCGTGAGCAGATTAGAAAGCCGCTAATGGCAAAGAAAAGCTCCAATCCCCACGCAGTGCGAATTTTGAAGGCTTGCAGGGAAAAATTTCCAGTCCATGCATCGTGATGGATCATAACAGCGGCGATGGCGATCGCGCGCCAGCCATCCAGACTTGGTAAATAGCCTGATTTCGTTTGCCGTACTGGAAGTGTTGTTGAATTTATTGAAGTTTGCACAATACCTTTTGCCATTTGAGATTCACTGAGATCACGGACACACAATGAAAATTGAGGACAGTTGGAACCGACCCTCCAGGGCTGGTATATGGGATTTCTTTCAGAGTGTGCGTGTTTTGGTTGCCTAAGAGCTAAAGTCGAGGAGAGACGTGGGCGATCTTAATGTGTGTGGGCTCGTGAAGGGGATGGAAGAGACAAAGCAGATCCTTCCGCTTCGCTGTGGGATGACAAAGAGAAGCGGAAGGACAAAAGAGATCTTAGAGACCTGTGACGTTGTATCCACAGTCGACGAAGGTGACTTCGCCGGTGATGCCGCTGGCGAGGTCGGATGCGAGGAAGATGGCCGCGTTGCCGACTTCGACGGTCTCTACGTTGCGGTGAAGCGGGGCGCGTTCTTCCACGGCGTTCAGGATCTTGTTGAAGTCGCCGATGCCGCGTGCGGCGAGCGTTTTGATGGGGCCTGCGGAGATGGCGTTGACGCGGATCTTCTTGCTGCCGAGCGAGGCGGCAAGGTAGCGCACCGTGGCTTCCAGTGCGGCCTTGGCGACGCCCATGGCGTTGTAGTTGGGGAAGACCTTGGTGGAGCCGTAGTAGGTCAGTGTGAGGATCGAGCCGCCGTCGGTCATGAGTGGAGCTGCGCCTCGGGCGACGGCAATGAGCGAGTAGGCGCTGACGTCGAGGGCGACGCGGAAGTCTTCCCGTTTCGTTTCGAGGAAGTCGTTCTTGATGGCATCTGCAGGCGCGAAGGCGACGGAGTGGACGATGATGTCCAGCTTGCCGTAGGTGGCCTTGAGCTGTTCGAAGACATTGTCGATTTCAGCATCGACGGAGACGTCGCACTGGAAGGCCTTGGCGTCGTTCAACTCCGGAAGGAGGGCTTCGGCTTCGCGGGCGAGGCGTTCGCTCTGGTAGCAAATGGCGACGCGTGCGCCGGCCTCATTGAGCTTCTGGGCGATGGCCCAGGCGATGGAGCGCTTGTTGGCGAGGCCGAAGACGACGGCGACTTTTCCCTTGAGATCGATCATTCTTTTTGTGATTTCCTTCCGGCTGATTCCGTTTGTCAGGATACCAGCCAGTCGTACTGCTCGTCCGTGAGGGGCACGACGGAGAGGCGGAACTGGCGGAAGAGGATGGAGTCGGTGAAGACGCCGGCGGCCTTGATGTCAGCGAGAGACTTCGGGGTTTTGAGAGCCTTGACGGGCTTGATGATGACCTTAGGATCCTTGGGATCGCTGGCGTCTACGCTGACCACCTTCGCCGTACCGACGGCTTCCTTGCCGATGTTCGAGTGGTAGATGACGAGCTTTTCGCCTTTTTTCATCCCACGCAGGTACAGGAGGGCCTGGTTGTTGGCGATGCCGTCCCACGTGGTCTCGCCGTCGCGGATGAGGTCGTCGAAGGAGTATTTGTTTGGCTCTGATTTCAGGAGATAGGGCATGGAGTGAGTTTATCGTTTTGGTGGGGATTTGATGGATGCGCTTTGCGCATAACCCACACATCGCAAAGAGCGCGATGTATGGGACACCCAGTTCTGGGGTTTTCCTCACAAATCAGGTTTGTGTGCTCTGCGCGACCCCACCCTTCGCGATGAAGCCGCGAAGAATGGGGCACGAGGGTATCTACGAGCTTTGGGTGTCGGCGATGAGTTCGAGGATGTCCATGTCGTCTTCGGAGAGGTTGATGTTCTGGGCGGAGACATTTTCTTCAAGATGGGCGACGGAGGAGGTGCCGGGTATCGGAACCATCACGAGTGAGTGTTGCAGCAGCCAAGCCAGGGAGATCTGGCTGAGCGTGAGATTGCGTTCGTGGGCGAAGCTGTCCAGCGCGCCGCCGGGTTTGGCGAGCGAGCCTGCGGCGACGGGGTACCAGGGAATGAAGGCGATGTTGTTCTGGGTGCAGTAGTCGAGGACGGCTTCGTGTTTGCGTTCGGTGAGGTTGTACTTGTTCTGCACGCTGACGATGGGAACGATGGTGCGGGCGTGTTCGATCTGTTCGACTGTGACTTCGGAGAGGCCGATATGGCGGATCTTTCCCTGTTTCTGCAGGTCGGCGAGTTTGCCCAGAGACTCTTCCGCAGGCACCTTGGGGTCGATGCGATGGAGTTGATAGAGATCGATGCGTTCGAGCTTGAGGCGGCGGAGGCTCATCTCCACGCACTGGTGAAGGTACTCCGGACGCCCGCAGGGTGCGGCCTTGGCAGGTCCCTGGCGGGTGATGCCGCCCTTGGTGGCAATGATGAGGTTTTTTGCATAGGGATAAAGCGCTTCCGCGATGAGCTCTTCGGCGATGTTGGGGCCGTAGGCGTCGGCGGTGTCGAGGAAGTTGACGCCGAGTTCGAGCGCGCGATGAAGGACTTTGTGGGCCTCGTCACGGGAGCGAGGTTCGCCCCACGCTCCCTCGCCTACGAGGCGCATGGTTCCGTAGCCGAGTCGATGAATGGGAAGGTCGCCGCCGAGAAGAAAGTTTTCCATGGCCGATTGGATGCTGCGGAGGTTGACTACGGATGCGTTGCGTTGGCGGTGTCCACGCTGTGGTAGGTGCGTGCGAGATCGATGTGGCCCGCGAGTGTGGCCCGCTGCTGGCCGTCGACAAGAAAGCGGACGTAGCTGATCGACGGCAGGTTGGCGTGCAGCGTGCCGATGATGGAGAGGACCGTGAGCGTCTCCGTCTCGATACCGGAGGGATGAGCGTCGGCCCATGAGCCGCGCAGATTGACGACCGCCAACTCACCGGAGGCATGGGTCATGGGATCGGCGTCTTCGGCCTTGGATGGAAGCTGAGGAACGCCCAGGCTCTCGCTGCCTGCGCGCTGCGGCGCGGTGAGCGGAAGGTTGACGAGGTAGACGTCTTCCACGGCAATGCCGCCGGGTAAAGGATGTTCGGCGCGCGGGAGGGCGTCGTCCGAGAGGAGACGTTCTACGAGGGCGCGTGCACGCACGGCAGACTCGCCGGGAAGCGCGACGGAGAGCTCCGTGTTGGTGATGGTGCCGTCGGCGTCATGCGCGAGGGCAAAGGTGATGCTCTCGGCCTGCGAGGAGGACGGCGCGGCGATGGGGGTATCGTCGCCTTCCGTGCCCGCAGTGGAGCGTACGCGTTGATGCAGGTAGATCAGGTATCCGGCCATGAGGACGGAACTGCCGACGAGGATCCAGAAGAGGAAGCGCTGATAGCGGGAGATCATTGCGCCGCTCCCATGGTGGGATCGATTTTGCCGTGCCAGAAGAGCACCGCTCCAGCAATGGCTTCGGCGACGCGCTGCTGGTAACCCGCGTCTGTGGGCGGTTTGCTGCCATCGGCGTTCAGAGACGCGATTTCAATGGCGATAGCGGGGCAGAGAAGATTGTCGAGCGGCGGCATCCATGTGCGTCCCGAAGATACGGGGATCTGTGAACGCGAGAAGGCGGTAGAGATCTCGGAGGAGAGACGAAGACTACTGGCGATGTAGGTGGACTGCGCCTCATCCCAGGGGACGATCGAAGTTGCAGGAATAATCGTGGCTTCAGGTAGGGCGGAGGTGTAGATATGTACGCCGGTTCCGGTAGGCGCGCTGTGCAGGATGATGCAGGCTGCGGGGTGTGCCTGATTTTGCAGGCCAGCTCGTTGATCGGTGGTGGGTGTTGGCGTGGGGTCGCCTTCGCGGGTCATGCGGACATCGAAGCCGCGCGCTGAGAGCAGAGGACGAATGCGGTTAGCGAGTTCGAGCGTGACGGCTTTTTCCAGAACGCTGTCGCCAACCTTGGCTCCGCCGTCTGCGCCGCCGTGGGCTGGATCGAGAAAGATCACGGCCCGGAGATGCGGTGGTGCAGGCGCTGGCGTCTGCACTGCCACCTGGGCCGTGATGGCCCAGATGGAGGCAGAGGTGATTCCAGCTGCAGCGACCTTAGTCCAGCGCATAGAAGGCGAGGCCTGAGAGCAGCTTTGGATAGAAATCCGTGGACTTCTGCGGCATGACGTCGAGTGCGAGCGAGACATCACGGAGCTGGTCGAGCGTAACCGGCTTGATCAGGAAGGCAACGTTCGCTTCGCCGCTCGCAACCTTCGCGACGGCGTCGGAGGCGGAGCGGAGGTAGCGGAGGTTTTCCTGGTTGCGGATCGACTCCTGCGTGAGGCCAAGAAGCTGCTCAAGGACGAGTGCGTGCAGCTGCACGACGTCGAGCTGGCGCTGCTTCTCGCTGATATTGGAGAGCGCCTTGGAGATGGCTTCGGCGTTCGCCTTGAGAAGGTAGTTACCCTCTGCCGTGGCGGCGATCATCGCCACGCCTTCGGTGGCGTTCAGCGGAGCGAGAAGTTCGTTCGCGCTTTCGAGGGACTCTTCATCGGTCGTGCCGGAGCTCTTCGCGGCAACGTCGAGTTTCTCGATCTCGAAGTAGGGCTTGGCGCGTTCCAGGAAGGCAGCGACGGAGAAGTCTTTGAGCCCGACCACGAGGCGATGCGTGGGCAGGATGGTGATGCCGGGAGCGTCCATGTTGACGAGGGTCATCATCATCGCGGCTTCCGGGAAGGGAGGCGTGGGGAGCTGGGCGTGGCCTTCATCGGCGCGGTTCGAGGGGGATTCGAAGCTCTTCGTGGTGTCGCTGACGCCGAGTTCCGCAGCGCGCTCGCGGGCGTAGGCCGTGGAGGTCTCATAGCGATGGTGTCCGTCGGCGATAATGAGCTTCTTATCGCCCATGGCGCCCACAACGAGGTTGAGGATCTGGGGATCGGTAACCTTCCAGAGCATGTGCACGACGCCGTACTCATCCGTGACGGACTGGTCGGGCGGCGTGGTGACATGACCGGTCGCGTTGCCGAAGATGAGCTTCTCCACAGAGAAGGAGGGGTCGCTGTAGAGCATGTAGATCTGTTCGCAGTAGGTGCGGGTGGCCTTGAAGAGATTCAGGCGGTCGGACTTCGGCTTGGAGAGCGTCTGTTCATGGCGATAGACGACCTTCTCCGCGTAGTCGTAGAGATGACCGAGGCAGATGAAGCCGCGGCGTTCGCGCACTTCGGTGGTGCCGGGAACGGTGTAGCGCTGGGCGTAGCCGTAGACGGCGGGCTCAGACTCTTCTTCGAGTATGGCTTCTTTGCGCCACTCCTTGAGGGAGTCGGCGGCGCGTGTGTAGACGTTGGGGCCTGCTTCTGTGTCGGTGTCGAACTTCTTGCCGAGGATGACGCGGATGAGGTTATAGGGGCTGGCGTCGTAGTAGGCCTGCTGCATGGCGGGCGAGATCTTGTCGTAGGGCTGAGTCACAACCTGCTCGAGGGCAACTTTGGACGTGTCGTAACGAAGGGCGCGGAAGGGGTAGATACGCATCTGGTGGGTCTGATCTCCAGGTTCTGGTCTGCCTCGATTGTACGTGCCTAGCGTTTGTAGACGTCGTAACGTCCGTCGACGCCGTTGAAAGTGTAGGCGGAGAAGATCTGGCGGAAGTGGGGGTCCGTGGAGAACCAGCGGAGCAGATTGTCGTGGCGGTCTTCCAGAAACTGGCACTGGATGGCCGGGTCATAGCAGCGCTCGATCAAGATGAGAGCAGGTTGCCAGCGGTCCAGATCTTCGTCCATAAAGCGATGCTGCGTGGCTTCCAGGGATTGGAGGGTCGCCGGGCTGAGGCGTCGTTTGGGGGCGATGATCTGGTCTTGGTTGCGAAGGATCGCGGGGAGAAGCCAGAGGTTATTCATGCGCGAGGCCCAGGTGAGGTGGAACTTCGCGATGGGCATCATGGCTTCTTCGACCTCCATGGTGAGGATGGCGACAGAAATTCCCGGGGGAAGATTGCGAAAGACCGCGGGATCGGGCGAGTCGAGCGGGAAGGATCGCGCGGGTGTGATGGGATACCGGGAGAAGTGCAGTGTGAGGAAGACGGCGAGGGCACCGACGGCAGCGGTGGCAGGGAAGAGCCAGCGCGGAAGGGAGAAAGTACGGTCGGCGAAGTCCTTCCAGAGGAGCAGGGCGAGCGTGCAACCGAAGAGGCTGATGGCCGGAAGCTGCTGGTAGTACCATCCCGTTCCCTGCAGATAGTAGGCTGCGGTTGCCGCGAAGGATGCGGTCAGGAGGATCCTGAGGACGAGAGGGTTTGAACGGCTCCGAACGAAGAGTATCAGGGCGAGGACAGCCAGGACGTGCAGCTCGATGGCGTTGGAAAAGAGGAGTGCCGGGGAGAGGTTTCCAATCGCCCAGTAAGTGGCGCGAACGATGGGAACGGCGGTGTGGATGTACTCCGGTGCGAAGGTACGCAGAGCTGCGAGGAAAAGGAGCCCACTGGCGGCTGCGGTGAGAAGTTCGGGGCGGAAGAGGGTTCGCAGGGAACGCCGGGCGAGGACAAGCGTCAGTTCGATGGCGACTAGGATGAGAGCGTGATGGGGTTTGAGGCAGACGGACATCGCTGCAAGAATTCCGATGGCGATGCGTGTCGAGGCCTTCGGCAAACCTTCGGAAGGAAGTGCGGCGAGAAGCAGGTACGGAAGGATCAGGAAGCCGAGGACATGGTCGCGCTGGCCGAAGTCGCGTGCGGGCGCCACGGCGAAGATGGCTACGAATGCGAATGCGAGCCAGAGCTTTGCGGCTGGGGTAACGCGAGGAAGCTGCCCTGCGAGGGTCAGTTTGTTCACAAGATGAACACACAGCCATGCTGAGAGCACTTCCGCGAGCATCACACAGAACTTGAACACCGTTGTGAGCGGGAGATGCGTTATACCTGCGATAGCGGATGGGACCGCGGAGAGCCAGAGAACCAGCGGCGGGTTGGAATCAAAGATCTCGGGGCCATAGACGCGAGATCCATGAAGGACCCGCCCCCCGAGCAGGAGAAACCAGAACTGGTCGTGGCCGATAGGAGCCAGCAGGCTGAGCACAATCGCCATGCCGCAGGCGGCTATAAGTAACGCCGCGAATACGTTGCGCGGGATGTTTACGGAACTTCTATCGGAAGTCTGCATGCGAGGTGTACTCTTCGACTCTGATCAGGTGGTTGCGCATGGTGCGCAAGGACTGCTGCGGATGGGTGGAGCGAGGCCGCAGCAGGCTTCTGTTTCGTTCCGTGCGGCGTCTCATGTTAAAGGTCATTATGCGGCATCGGTGTCTTTATCTCACGGTTCTAGCGCTTCCGTTCCTTGTGTTGAGATGTCCAGCAGCTCACGCCCAGGAAAATCCCCTGGGTAACGTGCAGACGGCGCAGCCTGCCCCAAAACCAGTGGTAAAACCCGAGGTAACCGAGGGGCCGGATGCCGCGCGGGACGCTACCTCGCACCCGACACGGACGATCCGCGTGGAGTCGAACCTGGTGCTGGTTCCGCTGACGGTGACGGACGATCGCAACCGCCTGGTGACCGGCCTGGAGCGCGACAACTTTTATCTTTACGAGAACAACCAGCCGCAGACGATC
The DNA here is from genome assembly GCF_000179915.2 of Terriglobus saanensis SP1PR4. NCBI lineage: Bacteria > Pseudomonadati > Acidobacteriota > Terriglobia > Terriglobales > Acidobacteriaceae > Terriglobus > Terriglobus saanensis. The sequence goes on from NC_014963.1 coordinate 1,116,525, forward strand.
AAAACCTTTTCCACGGATGACGCACCCGTGAGTATAGGGATCGTCTTCGATCTGAGCGGAAGCATGATGTCGAAGTTCGGACGGGCACGGAAGGCGTTGAGCGAGTTCATGCGTACCTCCAACCCGCAGGACGAGTTTTTCGTGGTGGGATTCAATGACCGGCCTGCGGTGATCGTCGATTACACCTCGAATGTGGACGATGTGGATGCGCGCATGGTGATGTTGCGTCCGGAGCGGCGTACGGCCCTGATCGATGCGGCGTACCTGGGTTTGAACAAGCTGAAGGACGCCAAGTATGAGCGCAAGGCGTTGCTGATCATCTCGGACGGTGGAGACAATCGCAGCCGGTACGTGGAAAGTGAGCTGCGGCGCGCGGTGCGCGAGAGCGATACGCAGATCTACTCGATCGGCATCTTCGATGTTTATGCCGCGACGCCGGAGGAGAAGAGCGGGCCTACGCTGCTGATGGATATCTGCGAAATGACGGGGGGACGAATGTTTCGCGTGACGGATGCGGACGAGCTGGGCGATATTGCGGCGCGTATCAGCGCGGAGTTGCGGAACGAATATGTCCTCGGATTCAAGCCCACGGACCTTCGTCATGACGGTAACTGGCGTAAATTGAAGGTGAAGATGAATGCGCCGGCAGGTCTGCCGCCGCTTACAGTACATAATCGCCAGGGGTACTATGCACCGTCGGAGTAGAGGGTGGAGCTGTGCGGCGGGCGTTTTCCTGCTCGCTACAAGTGTGTGGGGGCAACAGCCCTCGTTATCGGTGGATCGCGACCCGGTGCCATCGCCGGACGGCGACGCCGTGGTCCAGACCGCACCGCCAGTTCCTGCCGCGCAGAGTGCGCGTACGGTGGAGCGCGCCGCTGGAGGACGGTACACCCTGCGTGCCGAGGTGGGAGAAGTTCGTCTGAACGCCAGCGTGCTGGAGAATGGGCGGGCGGTGCAGACGCTGACCCAGGACGCCTTCCATGTCTTCGAAGATGGCGTTCCGCAGACGATTGCCAGCTTCCGGCATGAAGACCTTCCGGTGTCGCTGGGGATTTTGATCGACAGTTCGGGCTCGATGTATGACAAGCGCGAGGCCGTGGGCAAGGCTTCGCTGGATTTCGTCCGTCTGTCGAATCCTAAGGACGAGGCGTTTCTCGTGGACTTTTCCGATGAGGCGTTCATCGATCAGGACTTCACCAGTGATGTGAAGAAGCTGGAAGACGGCCTGGGCTATGTGAAGGCCAGTGGTGGGACGGCGATCTACGATGCAGTCGTCGCCAGCGCCGATTATCTGGCCAAAAACGCCAAGCTGCCGAAGCAGGTTCTGCTGATTGTTACGGACGGTGACGATAATGCGTCGGGATCGACGCTCGAAGATGCGATTCGCCGCGTGCAGGAGCTGGACGGGCCGGTGATCTACTGCGTCGGTCTGCTCTTCGGGCCGGATAGCAACAAGAGCGAGAGCCGCCATGCGCGTCGCGTCCTGGAGACGCTGGCTGCGCAGACGGGTGGTCTCGCGTACTTTCCACGCAAACTGAGCGAGGTGGACAGCATCGCCACCGAGGTGGCGCAGGATATTCGGCAGCAGTACACGATCTCTTACCGTTCAACCAAGCCAGCTGCTCTGGGTGGATACCGGCAGGTGCATGTGGACGCGAAGGGCAAGGGATTTAATCGGCTTGAGGTTCGCACACGCAGCGGGTACTACCCGAAGGTTGGTGGCGCACCGGCCAAGGGCGACGGTACGCCCGATCCCGGTCTGGCTCCGGGTTCGAAGCATCCGTAAAGATCCTCGAAGACTATGATCGACGCATGCGATGGATGCTTGCGGTCGATACGTGTGGCGCCGAGGGCGGGGTGGCGGTTGCGCGCGATGGAGAAGTCGTGGCGCGCCGCAGTCTTCCCGGACGTGAGACGCAGGAGCGCCTGATGACGGCTGTCCAGGAGTGTCTGGCTGAGGCTGGTATTCGGGCGACGGAGCTGAATTTTCTAGCCGTGATGACGGGGCCGGGTTCGTTTACAGGGGTGCGCATCGGTGTGGCGGCGGTGAAGGGGCTTGCCGAAGGTCTGGGGATTCCGGTGGTGGGTGTTTCGCGTCTGAATTTGATGACGCGGCTTGCAGGAGAAGGGGCCGTGGCTTGGTTGGATGCCGGACGCGGCGATGTTTACGCTGGCGGCAGCGGTCTGCCCGAGGCGATGTTTTCTCGCGCGGAAGCCGAGGCGATGGGCGGACGTGTCGTGGTTGGGGAAGAGGTCTTGCGCGGTGCGGGAGAGTGGGTTGGTTTGCCGGATATCTCCACGCTGGTGCGGGCGGCTGAAGAGTCCGCCGCGAGGGGCGAGTTTTCCGATGTGGTGTTGCTGGATGCCAATTACCTCCGCATTCCGGACGCGGAGATTGCGTTGAGGGCAAGGTCTTGATCCGGCGGGCGGTCCTGGGCGATATAGAGGCTATGCGGGAGCTTGCCACAGAAGCAAAAGAGGCGCCGCATTGGCTGGAGGCAGACTATCGCGCCCTCGTCGAGGTGGGCGTTTCGGGCGTGGCGGAGATCGAGGGTGTTCTCGCTGGTTTTATATGCGGCCGCGTCCTTCTGCCGGGACTTGAGGCGGAGCTGGAGAGCATCGTTGTGGCCAAGAAATATCGCAGGCAGGGTGTGGGAAAGGCGCTGAGCGATTGGCTCTTGCATGCGATTGCGGCCAAGGAGGTCCGGCTGGAGGTCCGCGAGTCCAATGCAGCGGCCCGGTCGATGTATCGTGCGATGGGATTTGAAGATGTCGGTTTGCGGCGCGGGTATTACTCACAGCCTGTGGAAGACGCAATTTTGATGCTACGGACGGACGTTAGCCGGTAGCGGGCTTATACGCCTGTATCATGTCGAAGACATGGTAAAAGACGGATATTTCTACGGCCTCGGATTTTTTGCGGTGGCGGTCGCTCTTCGGGTGCTGACCGGATCGATTGGACTTGCGATTGTGCCAGTAGTGCTGGCTTGCTTCTTCCTCTGGTTCTTTCGTGATCCGAACCGCGCGATCCCCTCAGCGCCGGGACAGATCGTCTCTCCCGCCGATGGCAAGATCCACGAGGTCGCTGTCATCGAGACGGCCCAGGGGAGCCGACTGAAGTTGAGCATCTTCCTCAACGTCTTCGATGTGCATGTAAACCGTGCGCCGAGCGAGGCGATCATCAGCGAGGTCACGTATCGCAAGGGCCTGTTTGTAAACGCCATGCGACAGGACTCTGCCGTGGTCAACGAACAGAACATGATTGTGATGGACAGCGGAACCCATGAGATTGTGATCAAACAGATCGCGGGTCTCTTGGCGCGACGGATCGTCTGTTTCGTGAAGGTTGGTGACCGTGTGAAGCGCGGAGAGCGTGTCGGCCTGATCAAGTTTGGATCGCGCGTGGATATTCTGATGCCCGCGTCCGCACAGTTGCAGGTCAAGAAGGGCGACCGTGTAAAAGGCGGAGCGACCGTTCTCGCCGTACTTCCGCAGGCTGGAGCTTGAGCGTGGCGAACGTCGTCAGCACGAAGCCACGGCCGCGCCGGGGGATGTATGTGCTTCCGAGCCTCTTTACCGCAGGCAATATCGCGGCAGGTTTCTACGCGATCACGCAGAGTCTGCAGGGGACTGCAAGCGATTACGGATACTTTGACCGCGCGGCCATTGCGATTGCGCTGGCCGTGCCGTTTGACGCGCTCGACGGGCGCATTGCGCGGCTGACGAATACGGAGAGCGACTTCGGCAAAGAGCTGGATTCGCTGGCCGATGTGATTACCTTTGGCGTTGCTCCTGCCGTGCTGGCGTACGTCTGGGGCTTCCGCATGCTGCCGATGGCGGGGAACCTGGTCTTCCGCCAGAAGATGATCGAGATTGGCGTCTTTGTCTGCTTTTTGTTCCTGATCTGCGGCGCGTGCCGTTTGGCGCGGTTCAACGTGATGGTGAATCCGCAGCCGCAAAATCCCGGCAGACCGGGGCGGAAGTATTTCGTCGGCATGCCGATTCCGGCGGCGGCGGGCGTGGTTGTGAGCGTGGTGCACTGCTTCAACGGAGCGCCGATCGACAATCCCTGGATTTCTTTGGTTTGGCTGGGGCTGGTTTTGTTTGCCGGGTTTTTGATGGTGAGCCGTTGGCGGTTCTGGAGCGCGAAGGAGATTCGCGTGGAGAGCCGACAGCCGATGCGTATGTTGATCGTGCTGGTGGTGCTGTGTGTGCTGCTGGTGAAATGGTCGGAGTATGTGCTGATCATTGTCGCCCTGGCGTACATGGTGAGCGGTCTGTGGGCGCGTTTGATGTACGCTTCGCAGGCCAAGGCTCTGCGTGCGCGGCGGGTCGTAGACAATTCCGCGAACTGAGATCCTTCCGCGAAACAATTGAATTGGGGACGAGATGGCAAAGAAGTTAGAGCGCGTAGGGATTGCGGGAGCGTCTTCGCTCGTGGGGAAAGAGCTTGCCGAAGAGTTGCAGGAGAGCGTGCTCGCTGCCGCCACTGTGATTCTTCTGGATGAAGGTGATGCTGCGGGACAGTTGGAGACGGTCGCCGACGAGGTGACGTTTGTGCAGAAGATGGAGCCAGCGGCGTTCGAGGGCATGGACTTTGTCTTCTTTGCCGGAGACCCCGAAGCGACGAAGCGGCATTGGCGCGATGCGGGTCGCTGGGGCGCAAGTATCGTGGACACGACCTATGCTCTTGAAGGGGAAAAGGGCGTGCTGGTGCGGTCTCCCTGGGTGCAGGACGAGGCCACAACCAAGCCGGACCTGAAGACGCCCGGTGTAGTGAGTGCGCATCCCGTGGCAGTGATGCTTGGTCTGGTGGCGAAGCAGATGCAGACTGGTTTGAAGGTACATTCTCTCGCTGCGACCGTCATGCAACCGGCGAGTGAGCACGGGCGCGCGGCGATGGATGAGTTGCATCAACAGACGGTGAACCTGTTGTCGTTCCAGCCGCTGCCTAAAGACGAGTACGATGCGCAGGTGGCATTCAACCTGCTCCCGGCATTCGGTGAAGAGGCTAAGGTGAAGCTCTCCACGACGGCGGAGCGTGTGCGGAAGCACTATGCTGCGATTGGCGGAGATGCTTTTCCAAAGCTGGCACTCACTGTGATTCAGGTACCGGTCTTTCATGGCTACGCGATCTCTGTCATGGTCGAGCTGCAGGAACTGGCTAGCCAGGAGCAGGTCGAAACTGCGCTGGCATGCGACCAGATCGATCTGGTGATGGATGACGTGGATCCGCCAAGCAATCTGAGCGCGGCAGGACAGCGCGATGTGTTGGTGCGAGTCACGGCGGAGCCCGCTGAAGCAGCAGTGGCTACGCGTTTTTGGCTCTGGATGACGGCGGACAATCTGAAGCTCACAGCGCTGAATGCGATTGCATGCGCGATGGAACTGCGGAAGCTGCGGCCTGTGGGATCCGTGCAGTAGACCGGTTGAGAGCAGTGCGAAACTCTCTTGAGGTACGATGATCCCGCCGACAGAGGTACCAAGAGCACGTTGTTGCATTTTCGAAAAGATAAATCTGCGACCGATAGGACCGAATGCCCGTGAGGAAAAAGGAATTACTCAAAATTGCGGCTAGTGAGACAAATTTATCCCCAGTGGCCGAAACCTTGGAGTCCCACTCTCTCTTCACCCGGCGGGAAATGTTGGGAATAACAGGTATGGCGGGATTGGCGGCATTGACCGGTATCGGATCCGATGCTGTTGCGCAGACCGCGCAAAAACGGCCTCGTGTCGCCTGTCTCGTCAGCTTCTGGGGTCTCCCGACTTCCCATGCGGACTGGATCGTAAACAAGCTGTTAGACGGTTATTGGTGGCAGGGGGCCCACACTCCTTCGCGGGTGGACGTGGTGTCCGTTTACATCCATCAGTTCGATACCAGTTTGCTGGGCCAGAAAGTATGCAAGGCGAAGAACATCCCCATCTATAAGTCAGTAGGCGAAGCCGTCACGCTCGGCGGCAAAGACCTTGCGGTGGATGGGGTTGTCATCGTTGCAGAACATGGGAATTATCCAACCGATCTCAAGGGCCACTGGCTCTTGCCGCGCTGGTGGATTTACCAGCAGGTTATCCGGGTTTTTGAGCAGAGCAAACGCTCGGTGCCCGTGTTTAACGACAAGCACCTCTCCTACAACTGGGACGACGCCAAGTGGATGTTCGATAAATCCCGTGAGCTGAACTTTCCCCTGACCGGCGGGTCCTCCATACCGACTTACTTCCGCAAGCCCGAGATAGAACTCGCGATCGATACGCCGATCAGGAACTCGATCCTGGTTGGAGACGCTGCGGATGAGGGAGCCATCTTCCATTGCATAGACACTCTGCAGGCCTTTGTCGATCGCCGCAAGGGCGGTGAGACAGGCGTCAAGTCGGTGCAGTCTATCCGGGGGCCTGAAACGTGGAAGTGGGTGGAACAGAATCCCTGGGCCAGCAACCTGCTTGAGGCAGTGCGGAAGAATTTCGACCTGAAGTCGGGATACTTTCAGGAGGGCAGGCGACCAAACGTTTGTATCGTGGAGTACAACGATGGGACCAAGGCGGCGGTCATTTCGGGCGAAGGTGTGGGGTGGACCTATGCCGGCGAAATCGCAGGGCAGAAAGACCCGACGATTGTCTCGATGCTTGGCTTTCCCGGTCCCATCTCGCAGTACCACGCTGCGAACGGCCACGAGCACTGGATCACCGAGATGATGCTGACTGGAAAGGAACCGTTCAATGCGGAGCGTCTGCTTCTGTCCACCGGGATCACGAACTACTATATTGAATCAAACTGGGAGAACGGCCGCTACTCTGCCGTGGGAAGACGCATTGAGACGCCGTACATGAACATGCAATATCACTCGACACACGGACCGCTCTTTGAGACGGGGCAGCGGCCGCCAAATACCCCCTACTTACGCGGTTTCCAATCGTAGGCTACTGCTTCGGCAGGTTATAGGGCTTGGTGTTGACCTTCTGGTTGTAGCGGATGTTCGTGTAGATATTCGTACGGGTGTCGTGCGAAGGCGTCTCTAGAATCTGCTTCAAAGAAATCCCGCGTGTGGGGTCGACCCAGATTGTGATGTGCGAGAAGTTGTTACGGGTGGCAGCATCCTTTGCGACGAGATCAAGCTTCGCGGTCTGCACGTTGTCGATGGTCTCGTATCCCTGGAAGGTGATGTCCCAGACGCGCTCCAGGTCCTTGCCACTGCCGCCGAAGCCGAGGGTCAGGAAGCTTTCATACTGCGCACGATCTTTGCCCGCGTCGAGATGCTTTGTCTGTTTGATGGAATCGTCGTAGACGTCGAGCGCACTGCCGTGGAAGCTGAGAATCTTGCGGCCAGGAGCTTTGACCACTGCTCCCATCTCCAACTGACCGCTCTTGCGCAGAATGTAAAGCTCGCCTGTCTGCGAAGTCGTATCCCGTACAACGCGCTCGTAAAAATCCCACTTGAAGTCGGCTTCGGTGGACTGGAACTTTGCGCTGGCGGCATCGAGCTGACGAAGGACTTTTTCGAGGTCAGGCGAGTTCGCCGCGTGGGCGGAGAGGGTGACACATGCGATGAGGGCGAGCAGAAGTTTTTTCATACGTTTGGTTAGACACGGTTCCTGGCGGGATGGATGTGCTGGGCTAGCGATGCGCCCAGACTTTGTAGGCCACGGGATGATTGTCCGAGACTCCGGGAACCACTTCGTAGCGCTCGATACGAACATCGCCAGCGATGGGTTCGATGATGTGGCGGAGAGCGAGGTCGGTATTGCCGGTGAGGGCCGCTTCCTTCTGTACGTCCGTTGCGCGGACCTGGTAGACAAGCTCACCTGAACCGTCGTTATCCACCATAACCTGAGACGGTAGATGAAAGACGGGGCGGTCGTTGTAGTTCCAGAGATGCGGCGTGATGAAGACGAAGAGGAGGATCGCCGTGACCATGATGTCGTAGTGCAGGGAGCCGCGTTCGTAGGCCCAGAAGACGTAATTGCGCAGGGTGCGAAGCATTCTTTATTTCGCCTCCGGTGTGATGACGGTGTCGCCGTGCATGTAGGGCACGAGTACCTCCGGAATGCGTACGGTGCCGTCGGCCTGCTGATAGTTTTCGAGCACAGCGAGGTAGGTACGACCGACGGCGAGGCCGGAGCCGTTGATGGTGTGGAGGTACTCGGACTTCTTGGCCGCAGGAGAGCGGAAGCGGATGTTCGCGCGACGCGCCTGGAAGTCGAGGAAGTTCGAGCAGGAGCTGATCTCGCGGTAGAGGTTCTGACCGGGCAGCCAGACTTCGAGATCGTAGGTCTTGGCCGAGGAGAAGCCCATATCGCCCGTGCAGAGCAGCATGCGGCGATAGGGAAGCTTGAGCAGTTCGAGGACGGTCTCCGCATGCCGGGTAAGCTTCTCGTGCTCGAACTCTGAATCGGCGGGTGTAGCGAATTTGACGAGTTCCACCTTCTGAAACTGGTGCTGGCGGATCATGCCGCGCACATCTTTGCCGTAGCTTCCGGCTTCGCTGCGGAAGCAGGGCGTCCAGGCGCAGTAGCTGATGGGGAGTTTGACCTCGTCGATGGTCTCGTCGCGCAGAAGGTTGGTAACGGGCACCTCCGCCGTGGGAATCAGCCAGTGATCGTTGTCCTGCAATTCGCCGGGGACGTAGGAGCCCTTGTCGTCGGAGTGAAAGAGGTCTTCGGCGAACTTGGGAAGCTGTCCCGTGCCGTAGAGCGATTTGGAGTTGACCATGAACGGCGGCAGTACTTCGGTGTATCCGTGCAGGCGTGTGTGCAGGTCGAGCATGAAGTTTGCCAAAGCGCGCTCCAGGCGTGCGCCTGCGCCGAAGTGGACGACGAAGCGTGAGCCGGAGATCTTGGCGGCGCGGTTGAAGTCGAGGATGCCGAGGGCTTCACCGATCTCCCAGTGCGATTTGGGGGCGAAGTCGAAGGTGGGGATGGCGCCCCAGCTCTTTTCGACGATGTTGTCGTGCTCGTCCTTGCCAATGGGCACGGAGTCATGCGGCAGATTCGGAATCGCGTGCAGGATGGTCTGGAGGCGAAGATCGGCCTGGGCCGCGGCGGCTTCGAGGGACTCTGCCTCGTCCTTCAGGGCGCGGGTCTGGTCCATCAGCGCGGTGGCGTCTTCGCCGGCGCGCTTCTTCTTGCCTACCTCTTCCGCAATGCGATTGCGCTGGGCCTTCAGGCTTTCGAGGCGGGTGATGGCCTCACGGCGCTCCGTATCGATGGACGCGAAGTCACCGAGGACGGCGGCGGGATCCATATTGCGGGAGCGGAGTTTTTCTTCAACGGCGGCCAGGTTGGCCCGCACATAAGCGAGATCAAGCATACGTCTTCTATCGTAACGGGTTTCTAAGGCTCGGTTAGCATTGGAGTATGCGATTCCTTCAGCGGTGGTTGGTGGTGGTGGCAGTAGCGGTGTGTTCCGTGGTGGCGCGTGCGGATGCGTATGACGGCAAACCCAAGCTTGTGGTGATCCTGGTCTTCGACCAGTTCCGAGGTGATTTTCTGGACCGCTATCGCGCGGATTTCAAGGCGAAGAACGGCTGGAACCTGTTTTTGAAGCAGGGAGCGCACTTTACCGACTGCTACTACGACTACGCCAACCTGATCACGGCGGCGGGACATTCGACGATCGGCACCGGGGCGTACACGGACGGGCACGGTATTCCCCTGAACGAGTGGTATGAGCGGGGAGCAGATGGCAAGCTGCGGCAGGTAAGTTCGGTCCAGGATGACCGCTACACCCTGGTGGGAGCGCCTGCGGGAACGAAGGATCTGACGGGTGCCTCGGCGCATCGCGAGCTGGCGAGCACGCTGGGCGACGAACTGGTGCTGGCTACGGGTGGAAAAGCCCGTGTCTACGGCGTTTCCATGAAGGACCGTGCGGCGATCCTGACGAGTGGACATGCCTCCAAGGGCGCGTTCTGGGTGGACCACGATTCGGGACAATGGGAGACTTCGACCTACTGGATGAAGCAGCTTCCGACCTGGGCGACGGAGTTTAATGCCAGTGGAGCAGCGGATCGCGCGCGTACCGAGGGGGGAGTCGCCACAGGGCTCAGCTTTTACGAGCGCGTGGGACGCACGGCGGCCAGTGTGCGGTATCAGTTGGACTTCGCGAAGGCTCTGATTACGAATGAAAAGCTGGGGCAGAATCCTGCCGGCGTTCCAGACCTGATTGCGATCTCGGTCTCTTCGACGGACATCAACGGCCATGCCTTTGGCCCGGATGATCCTTCGCAGAAGGCTCTGGTTGTGGGTTCGGATGCGGCTCTGGATGAGTTCTTTACCTATCTGGACAAGACCGTGGGCTTGAAGAACGTGATGGTGGCGATGAGCGGCGATCACGGTGTGGCGACATCCCAGGTTTCGGCGGATGCGATGGGAATGCCCGCCCTGGATTTCCCGGCGACAAGCTTTACCGAGCCTCTAGAGAAGGCACTGCAGAAGCGTTGGCCGCTCAAGGGGAAGGGAGCCTATGTGATCACGATGGACAACCCTTACCTGCTGCTGAACCAGGCGGCGTTTGAGGCCGCAGGCGTCCGTGAGGATGAGGCGGAGAATGCGACGCGGGAACTCCTGACGCAGATCTTCGCGGGGTTCGCTTCGACTAGCACGACGCACGATGTACGCCAGAAGGATGTCCCGGTACTGACGCATGCTTATACCAGCACCGAGATGCGCGAAGGTCGCTTGCCGGACACGCAGTACGGACGCCTGGTGGCGCATAGCTACTCGCCTTATGTCGGATGGGCGCTGCATCTCAACTTCGGCCCGTACCAGTTCCCTTGGCATGGTTCGGGAACGACGCACTTCTCCGCGAATAGCTATGACCGGCATGTTCCTTTGGAACTCTTCGGTGCAGCATTCGTGCCGGGAACATATCACGGCGTAGTCGCTCCGGTGGATATCGCGGCGACGTTTGCTTCGTTGCTGCGGATCAACCGCCCGAGCGCGGCGGTGGGGCGCGTGTTGACCGAGGCGATCAAGCCGGAGGCGGCGGGATCGACCTGGGTGCGAGAGAGTGCGACTCCGCACACGGCGGTGAAGTAATGGAGAAGACGGGCGTTCCGGATATGCGTGTCACGATTGCCGGCGTGGAGTTGCAGTCGCCGGTGATCGCAGCCAGCGGTACGTTCGGCTACGGCATCGAGTTCGACGAGATTCTTTCGCTCCAGAAGATCGGCGCTTTTATTACAAAGGGGCTCTCTCTTGAGCCGATGGAAGGAAATCAGGCTCCAAGACTGATTGAGACCTCCGCTGGCATGATGAACGCGATCGGTTTGCAGAATGTTGGCGTGGAGACGTTCGTCGAAAAGAAACTGCCGGAGATTCGCAAGCTGCGCGGGGCTGTGTGTTTCGCGAATGTCTTCGGCTTCACGATTGAAGATTGTGTTGCTGTTGTCGAGAAGCTGAATGAGGCGGAAGGCATTGCCATTTATGAGTTGAATGCCTCTTGTCCCAATACTCGCCACGGAGGCATGGTCTTCGGCACTGATCCGGGATTGCTGGAAGAGTTGACACAGCGGGTGAAAGCGGTTTCGCGCAGGCCACTGATGGTCAAACTTTCGCCGAACGTGACTTCGATTGGAGGGATGGCCCTGGCGGCGGAGCGGGGCGGTGCGGATGCTGTGAGTCTAGTGAATACGTTCGTGTCTATGGCGATTGATATCGAGACACGCAAGCCACGCATCAAGAACGTCACGGCAGGTCTTAGCGGTCCAGCGATCAAGCCGATTGCGGTGCGCATGGTGTGGGAAGCAGCGCGTGCGGTGAAGATTCCCGTCGTGGGTATGGGCGGCGTTCTGCGCGCGGAGGATGCTGTGGAGTTCCTGCTGGCGGGGGCTACGGCGGTGCAGGTAGGGACGGCGAGTTACGCCGATCCGCGTGCCGTGGAAAAGATTGCTACGGGGTTGCGCAAGTGGTGCGAAGCGCATGGCGTGGGCAAGGTGAGCGAGTTGACCGGCGGCCTGAGCTCTTAGTTGTTAGTTTTTAGTGGTTCGTATTTGCACATGAAATAGCGGCCGCACTCAGTGCGGCCGCTGTTTTCGTTTGAATAAATCGGTTTAGTAGGGACGAGGTCCGCCGCCACCCATCATGTGCTGAACGCCGGTGCGATAGCCCTGAGCGAAAGCCTCGCGATAGTTGCGACGTTCGGGTCCGCGGTAGCCGCGGTATTCATCGCGGTTGTTTACGTTCGGGCGGCGATGATTTTCGAAGTCTTTACGCGCGCCTTCGATACCGTCACGAAAACCCTGCCGCTGGATGTCACGGCTAAAGTTGGAAGGAGGCGCATCCCACCCCCCGGGGCCTCCGGGACCACGATCTCCATATCCTGGAGGCGGGGGGCCCTGTGCAAATACTGCGGCTGCTGGAGCGATCATGCCTGTTGCGAGGATTGCTATTGCGAATCGATTGATCAGTTTCATGATGGAACTCCTATTTGTCTTACGTTCCTAATGAACACGACATCAGATGAAAGGTCGCGGTCAGTTGTTGCCCAGGTTTTGCGGTATCCCACAGCAACTTCGTTAGAATCGAAGCTATGAGTGATTTACGGACGGTGCGTCGGGCGTTGTTGTCGGTTACGGACAAGGCAGGTTTGGTGGAGTTTGCGAAGCGCCTGGATGCGCTGGGCGTAGAACTGGTGAGCACGGGTGGGACGTCCAAGGCGCTGCGCGAGGCGGGCCTGACGGTGCGCGACATCAGCGATCTGACGGGCTTTCCCGAGATGCTGGACGGACGCGTGAAGACGCTGCATCCGAAGGTGCACGGCGGCATTCTGCATATTCGTGGGAACAAGGAGCACGTTGCTGCCGTGGAAGAGCACGCGATTGAGCCCATCGATATGGTCGTGGTGAATCTTTATGCCTTCGCAAAGACCGCTGGGAAGCCCGGCGTGGAGTTCGGCGAAGTGATCGAGAACATCGACATCGGCGGCCCCAGCATGGTGCGTAGCGCCGCAAAGAATTTTCATGACGTCGCCATTGTGACCAGCGTTGCGGAGTATGCGTCGGTGGCGGACGAGATGGAGAGCCTCGGTGGTCTGACGCTGCAGACGCGTTGGCGTCTGGCCAAACAGGCGTTTGCGACCACGGCGGCTTACGATACCGGCATCGCGAATGCTCTGGAGAGCATGGAAGCGCCCACGGGAGACGAACATGCTCCGGCGAAGTTTGTCACCAAGGGCGAGTTCCCCAGTTCGTTGCGTGTGAACTTTCCGCTGAAGCAGACCCTGCGCTATGGCGAAAACCCGCACCAGGCAGCGGCGCTTTACACCGATGGATCGGGTACGGGCGTTGCCAATGGAAGGCAGCTGCAGGGCAAGGAACTTTCGTTCAACAATATCGTGGATCTGGATGCCTGCTGGGACCTGGTCCGCGAGTTCGATGAGACGGCGGTCGCCATCATCAAACACACGAACCCCTGCGGAGCGGCAACGGGCGATACCGTGCTGGCTGCCTACAAGAACGCTCTTGCGGCTGACCCAATCAGCGCCTTCGGCGGCGTGATCGGCATCAATCGCGAGGTAGATGGGGAAGCAGCGGAGGAGATCGCGAAGCTCTTTGTGGAAGCGATTGTCGCGCCGAAGTTTTCTCCTGAGGCCATTGAGCGATTTGCTGCAAAGAAGAACCTTCGTCTGGTGGAGATTGCCAGCGGAAGCGCGCCGCGTGTGATGAAGCACGTCTCCGGCGGCATGTTGCTGCAGGATGCGGACCACGGCATGGTGGCTTCGGCGGATTGGAAGGTTGTGACGGAGCGTACCCCAACTGAAGCGGAGCGTACCGCCCTGAAGTTCGCTTGGATCGTCTGCAAGTACGTGAAGTCGAACGCGATCGTCTATGCCCGTACGCACGAAGGCCACGGACAGACGGTCGGTGTGGGAGCGGGGCAGATGAGCCGTGTGGACGCTGCCCGTTTTGGCGCGATGAAGGCGACGCTCCCGATGGAGGGCTGTGTTGCGGCCTCGGACGCCTTTTTCCCGTTCGCGGACGGTCTGGAGACGGTCGCTGCGGCGGGTGCAACGGCGATTATCCAGCCGGGGGGCAGTGTTCGGGACGCGGAAGTCATTGCTGCAGCCGATAAACTCGGTCTGGCGATGGTATTTACGGGCATGCGGCACTTCCGTCACGGGTGATTTCAGCGACCCAGCATCCGTAGGCTCCCGTTCCCCGTCTAAAGTCTGTAGGCTTTAGTGTGAGAGCGAGTACTGCTGATGATTTTTGCGGGGCGGGAGTTTTCAATGCGTTGGTCCAAATCTTTGACTGTAGGCCGTAACTTAGCGGCAGGTGTGGTGAGCGGAACGTTGATGCTGGCGTCCGCCGCCATGGCTCAAGCCACCGCACCCACCGTAGTTAAGCCAGCGACCGACCGGTCCGGGTCTTATTACCATTACGGTCTGGCCAAGATCTATGAAGATCTGGCCACCAGCCAGGGCCGCTCCGACTATGCGACGCAGGCTATCGAAGAGTACAAGCTGGCTCTGACGGCGGATCCGGACTCCACCTATCTGCAGGACGGGATGGCGGAGCTCTACTTCAAAGTAGGCCGCATCCGCGAGGCCGTGCAGGTCTCGCAGGATCAGATCAAGAAGAACCCGAACGATATCGAAGCGCACACGCTGTTGGCACGGATCTACTATCGTTCGCTCGGTAACCTGCAAAACAGCGCACAGACGCAGATGGTGCAGCTGGCCACGGCGGAGTACGAGACGCTGGTTCGCCTGCAGCCTGACAACGTAGAAAACCATCTTTTGCTCGGCCAGCTGTACGAGATTGCGCATGATTCGGTGAAGGCCGAGGTGCAGTTCAAGGCGGCACAGGGCCTGGATTCTAACTCGGAAGAAGCTCTGCTGAATATGGCTCGTCTATACAGCGAGCAGGGCGACATTCAGCGTGTTGTGACGACGCTGACCTCGTTGCCGGCAACAGATCGCACGGCGCGTATCGAGTTTGCGCTTGGCGCGAGTTACGACCAATTGAAGCAGCCAAAGAATGCGGCAGAGGCTTACCGTCGCGCTCTGGATATCGAAAACGACAATCTTGACGCTCAGCGTGGCCTGGCAAACGCCCTTTTGGCCGACGGCCAGATGGATAAGGCCCTGAAGCAGTTCGAGGAGATCGTCGCCGCAGAGCCACAGGATGCACAAAGTTACGTGCGCATCGCCGAGATTCAGCGGAGAGAGGGGCACTATGACGAAGCCCTTGTAACGCTGAAAAAAGCGAAGGCCCTGGTTCCGGACTCCGAAGAGTTGACCTTCAATGAAGCTCTGACCCTGGATGCTCTGGGTCGCTACGACGAGGCGGAGAAGGCCCTGACGGACCGTCTCACCGCCGCCGCTAAGACCGACAACAGCTACACGGACGCGGAGCGCAGCAATCGCGCCATCTTCCTCGACCGCCTGGGCATGTTGTACCGCGAACAGAACAAGACGCAGCAGGCCATCGAGATCTACACGCAGATGATTGCGCTGGGCGGAGAGTTTGCGCCGCGCGGTTATCAGGGAGAGGTAGATTCCTATCGCGATGCGCACGATATGGCGAAGGCAACAGCCGCTGCGGACGCTGCTTACAAGGCTCTGCCGACCGACCGTGACATTCAGCGGATGTATGCCGGACAGCTCGCGGACACAGGCCAGGGCGACCGCGGCGTTGCGATGATCAAGGCGCTTTTGAACGGCAAAGACGATCGCGATACGTATCTCACGCTGGCGCAGATTGATGTTCGCCTGAAGCGCTGGGCCGATGCCTCTGCTGCTCTGGACAAAGCGGAGGCGATCACGCTGAAGCCCGAGGACAAGCTCTATATCTACTTCCTGCGCGGCACGCTGGCCGACCGTCAGAAGCAGTATGACGCGGCCGAGGCGCAGTTCCGCAAGGTGCTCGCTCTGGACGCAAACAACGCTCAGGCACTGAACTATCTCGGGTATATGCTGGCCGACCACAACTTGAAGCTGCAGGAGTCCGTCTCCCTTTTGAAGAAGGCGGTTGAGCTCGATCCCCAGAACGGGTCGTATCTCGACTCTCTGGGTTGGGCGTACTTCAAGACCAGCCAGTACGCGCAGGCGGAGGACCTTCTGCTGAAGGCGCAGAGCCGCCTTCCCACGGAGGCCGCGATCCATGACCATCTGGGCGAGGTCTACGAGAAGCAGGGCAAACTCAAGATGGCGGCTACCCAGTGGGAGCGTGCCGTGGCTGAGTATGCTCGGACGCCGGCGGCCGACGTTGATGCTGAGGATGTAGCACGCGTGCATCGCAAACTGGACACGGTCAGAGTACGCATGGCCAAGGTGCGGACGACTCCTTAACTGTGGGGTCGTCGCGATAAACTGAGCCTTGATGCGTGAATCTCTCCAATCTCTTCGTGTGCGTGGTGGAAGTTCCGATCCGCTGACCGTGCGCGCCTTTGAGGACCCCGAGCGATTGGGTGGGATGCGCTCGTTCGAGTTCGATCGCGAGCGCATCGTTCAGTCGCGCGCCTTCCGCCGTCTGGCTGGAAAGACGCAGGTTTTCACGAGTCGGGAGTCGGACCACTTCCGCTCGCGCCTGACACACACCATCGAGGTCGCCCAGATTGCGCGGCAGGTAGCGTGCGCGCTCGATCTGAATGAGGTTCTAGCAGAGGCCCTTGCGCTCGTGCATGACATCGGCCATCCTCCCTTTGGCCACGCGGGCGAGCGGGCTCTGGACGCCTGCCTGCGCGAGTACGGACGCACCTTCGATCACAACCTGCATGCGCTTCGTATTGTGGAGCACTTCGAGGACCGCTACGCGGGACATCGCGGTCTGAACCTGACGCTCGGCGTGCGCGAAGGCATCATTAAGCACTCACGGGATTATGCCGCCAGCGATTATCCCGCCCTGGCCGAGTATTTCCTCGGAGAGCGGCCACCCATCGAGGCGCAGATCATCGATCTGGCGGATGAGATTGCGTATCTCACCGCCGACCTGGATGACGGCGTGGAGAGCGGCCTGCTCGAAATCGGCTCCATCTGCGACCATATTGCGATCATGCGCAGAAGCTATGACGCCGTGGCTGAAGAACATCCCGGGATTGAAGAGAAGTTCCTGTTCCACGAGGCTCTGCAGAGGATGCAGAAAGAGCTGACGGAAGATCTGATTGCCACCACGCTTAGGAACGTGCGCGAAGCCGGTCTGAAAACTCTGGAAGACGTCCGTCACCACAAGCATCGCGTCGCCGTCTTTTCCGATGCGATCGAGGAGCAGCGTCTTGAAGAGAAGCGCTATTTGTACGACAAGCTCTACACCTGCGACACGCTGGAGGCGGAGCACGACAAGGCTGCACAGGTGGTTTCCACGCTCTTCGCCTGGTACATGGAATCGCCGCAGCGGATGCCCGCCGGCTATGTCGAAGAGGCGCAAGAGCAGGGCTTGGCACGCGTGGTTGCGGATTACATTGCAGGCATGACGGACAGCTTTATCCTGCAGCAGTTCTGGGCTGCAAAGAGTCGCTCGCGCCGTTAGGCCGAAAACTGGTCCAGCGGTTCCAGCGAGATCTCGCCATCGTGCAGTTGGACTACACGTGCCTCACCCTCCACCCATGCCTTCGCCACGCGCTGATCTTCCGGCTGCGGCGTGTATCCCGGCTTCACGCTACATCCCGTGACTGCGGGGACGTTGTTCATGTGAATGCAGGTGCACTTTACCTCGTGCGCCGGATCTCCGTCGTCGATGGACCAGACGAGCGGAGCCTCGCGCAGGGAGTTGAGGTATAGGCGGAAATGTCCAACCCAGAGAAGGCGTTGAACCAGAACGGGTGTGATGGATGGGAGGGCCTGCGTTGACACTAGAGTTTCTCCAGCCAAATGAGATGCCCGTTTTGGCAACCCAAGTTCCGCAGAGAACTCGTTTCTTTCTGTCTTTATTGCGACACGGCAGGTTCGCGATGTTCTGGACGCACCCGAAGAAGAAGCAGAGGAATGAGCAGGAAAAACAGGGGATAGAACTCCATGGTGTAGCGCTGTTCCGCGTTGTCCAGCGTCAACAGTAGGCAGCATCGCAGGAGGAAGAAGGCGAGTACGGCCCATGCCAGCGGAGGCGAAAGCGCGCGCAGGCGTGGCCAGGCGTAAACGGCGGCCACGATGTAGGCAAGATTCAGCAAGGCGAACGCCCAGGAGATCAGGGTCTGCTGATGATGCCAGCGGTAGCGCCACCAGATGAGGTCGTAGGGAAGCAGCTCTGTGCGGGGATGAAAGAGCATGTTTCCCAGTCGCGCGACGGGCAGCAGAACGTAGTAGCGGAGAGGGTTGGCCGCAATCCGCTCTTGCGCAAGCTGGTTGAAGCGCGCGTCGATGTCACGGTGGAAGTGCACGGCGTTATTCGAGTCTGCAATCAGGTCTGCCGTTTGGTCATACTGCGCTTCGCTGTCGAAGGCGCGGTCAGGCAACTGGGCGATATCGATGGGCTCATCAGGGTACTTCCAGTAGAAGTACTCGGTCGAAGCGAAGTCGATGGCCCAGGACCGATACCACCGTTGGAATCCCAGGTCGATGGGTTCTCCCGGATCGGTGGCGTAGTGCGGTGCGATGGGCTGGAAGACGTGGAAGGTCCGCTCATTGCGAATAGTCCATGGCACTAGCGGCAGAAGGGTGAGGAGCAGCACCACAATGGCCGGGGCGAAGACGCTTCTTGTAGGCAACTTGAGGGGCGTGCTGTAGAGGCGGCGACGCAGGCGACTCTCCAGGGCATCGGCAAGAACCACCGGCGGGGCGACTGCATTCTCCTTCGTCTGGGGATACAGATTCATCCACAAGAGAGCCGGGAGGAGTGCAGCTGCCAGCAGCGCCTGGTCTGGGCGCAGCAGGAGGCTCGATGCAAGCGAGGCAGCCAGAAGGTAGAGGTAGCGGTTGAAGGATTTGCCGGTTGAGCGAAAGACGCTGTTCCAGCGTTCCAGACTGTAGATCGCCGCCGAGATGGTGAAGAGGACGAGTGGTTCGGCCAGAGGTGTCGCCGTGTAGTTGGCCGTGAAAGGGCAGAGGCAACTGATGGCGAGCACCAGGAGGAAGCCGCGCCGGGCGATCCGCTCCTCCATACGGCTCTGTAGGAGGCTGCGCACCGTGCAGGCGATCAGAACGCAAGAGGCGAGGTCGAGGAAAACCTGCAGGAGCATTGCGGGGACGAAGCTATCCGGCCCCACCCAGTGCGAGAAGAGCGCACGACAGAAGACCAGGAAGATCGGGTAACCGGGCAAGCGGATCAGTGTGGGCCGGATATAGTCCGTGTCCGTGGAGAAGCCGTATGTGTGCGCCTGAACCCAGTTCTGGGCGATTTCGGAATAAAGATTGGAATCACCCTGAATCACGGAGTGCCGCAGCACGAACCAAAGACGCAGCGCCGCTCCCAGCAGAAGCAGTGCTGCAGGGAGGATCATAGGTTGTAGGCGATTGCGACGCATGCCTTTGCATCATAACCGTCAAGACAACGTATGACGCACGTGTTTCCAGCAGGCGCTGGCTGGTAGGATTCGGAAGAGCATGTCAACGAACAAACAGATCTTTTACGATCCGCAGAAGAAACGCTGGAAGCGTCTGCGACGCATCTTCGATATCAGCGCCGCCGTTGGCGCAGTGCTTTTGATTCTGTTCGTCATCGGTGTGATCCGTATGAAGCCCCTGCCGGAGCTGCTTCTGGAGCTGCCGAAGCGGAACTACCGCGCCTTGAATACACCCCAGGTGCCCTCCGGTGCAGACAAGAATAAGAAGCGAACGCTCCATCGCAAGACCGATAAGGCCCCCAGCGATGTTCCCCTGAACCAGGGCGAAGGTCTGCGCGCCGCCTATTACGTGGAGTGGGACCCCTCCAGCTACTCCAGCTTAAAGCAGCACATTGCCCAGATCGACCTCCTCTTCCCTGAGTGGCTGCACGTGATCAATCCGGCTGGCGGACTCACCTCCTACACGACGGACCAGCGGCCTTATGCCGTGGTGGACCGGCAAGGGGTGCATAACGTTGACCTGGAGAACAAGGTCGCGCGAACGATCAGCGACTCGAAGCAGGACACGGAAATTTTTCCGCTGGTGAACAACTTTGACCCAATCAAGGGGAAGTTTTTACCGGAGGTCGGCGACTTCCTCAAGAGTGTGGATTCTCAAAAGAACTTCATGACCCAGGTCGGCCAGTTTCTTGGGGCGAATCCACACTATCGCGGCCTGTCTCTTGATTTTGAAGAGATCCCAAGCGATGCGCAGGATGCGTATCGCAACATGATCTCGGTCTTGTACACCCAGCTGCATGCACGCGGTCTGAAGCTCTATATCAACACGCCCGTCGGCGACGATGACTGGGACCTCAAGTTCATGGCGGACCACTCCGACGGTCTGCTCCTGATGAACTACGACGAGCACGAGACGGAAAGCCAGCCCGGACCAATCGCATCGCAGGACTGGTTTGTTGCGAACCTGAAGAGAATTCTGCTGAAGGTGCCGAAAGAGAAGCTTATCTGCGCTCTGGGCAGCTATGGCTATGACTGGACCATGTCACTGCCGCCCGTTGGTGGGGCAGCTCCACCGAAGGACAAACACGGTAGGCGCAAGACGCAGAATGAGTCCACCTTCGTTTCAAAGGTACTGAACTCGGACAACAAGACGACGCAGGAGGCTTGGCAGGCCGCGGCCGACTCCGGCAGTGAAGTCGATCTCGACGATGCATCGCGCAATCCGCACTATGCCTACGACGATGAAGACGCGCACGTCCGCCACCAGGTGTGGTTTCTGGATGCCGTCACCGTCTACAACGAGATGCGCGCGGCGCGGGAGCTAGGTCTGCAGACCTTCGCGCTCTGGCGTCTCGGAAGCGAGGATGCCTCTCTTTGGAGGATCTGGGACAACCCGGGAAAGGCGAGCCCCATCAAGGATCTCGCTTCGGTGGCCCCTGGATTCAGCGTCGATATCGAGGGCCAGGGAGACATCATGAAGGTCTCCGGTGCGCCCCGTGAGGGACACCGCACCTTGACGATTGACGATGACTCCAAACAGATCGACAGCGAGGTAATGAGCAGCTATCCGCTGAGCTACGAGGTGAACTACTTCGGCTACAACGCGAAGAAGCTGGCGATCACTTTTGACGATGGTCCCGATCCCGAGTGGACGCCGAAGATCCTCGACGTTCTGAAGAAATATGACGTGAAGGGCACCTTCTTCATGATCGGCGCGGAAGCCGAAAACAATGTCGGGATCATGAAGCGGGCATACGCCGAAGGGCATGAACTTGGCAACCATACCTTCACGCATCCGGACATCAGCGAAATTTCATCCCGACAGGCCGACCTGCAACTCAATCTGACGGAGCGTCTGTTTGCCTCCAAGGTGGGTGTGCAGCCGCTTTACTTCCGTCCTCCGTACTCCATCGATCAGGAACCCGACACCAACGATCAG
Source organism: Terriglobus saanensis SP1PR4 (assembly GCF_000179915.2). NCBI lineage: Bacteria > Pseudomonadati > Acidobacteriota > Terriglobia > Terriglobales > Acidobacteriaceae > Terriglobus > Terriglobus saanensis. The sequence continues at coordinate 1,137,892 of NC_014963.1, forward strand.
GCCGCGCCGATTCAGCGGATTCAGCGCATGGGTTACGTCGTTGTAGGGAACAAGATCGATACGAACGACTGGGACGAGCATCCGCAGAAATCGCCACAGGAGATCACGCAGTCCGTCCTGGACCAGATCGAAATCATGAAGGTGAAGCCCTGGTTCCGCGGGTCGATCATTCTGATGCACGATGGTGGAGGAAACCGCGCACCCACTGTTGCGGCGCTTCCGATGCTCATCGAAACGCTGCGCGCGCGTGGTTATGAGTTCGTCCCTGTAAGTGAACTGCTGGGTAAGACCCGCAGTCAGGTAATGCCTGAACTCACCCGGAGACAGCGGTGGCAGGCACGTGTGGATTCACTGGCCTTCTTTGGGATTGGTGCCTTCAACCATATCGTGGTCGCTGTCTTCTTTGTCGGCGACATTCTGATGAGTGGACGCCTGATCATCATCGGTCTCTTCGCACTGATCGATCGCTTCCGCAAACGCAAAAACTTTGCGACAGAGGACTATCTGCCGCGCGTAGCCGTTCTGATCCCGGCATACAACGAAGAGAAGGTCATCGTTCGTACGATCCGTTCCGTCATGATGTCGACATACAAGAACCTGCACATCATCGTGATCGACGACGGATCCAGCGACCGCACGGCGGAGATCGCGCGCGAAGCGTATCCAAACGACATTGAGAGTGGTCGTCTTCGCGTGCTCAAGAAAGAAAACGGCGGCAAGGCAGAGGCTCTCAACTACGGCCTTCAATTTGTCGAAGAAGAGATCTACGTTGGCATCGACGCGGATACCGTTATCGCGCACGACGCCATCGCCCGTCTGGTGCCACACTTCGCGAATCCGGAGATCGGTGCGGTCGCGGGCAATGCCAAGGTCGGCAATCGCGTGAACCTCTGGACGCGCTGGCAGGCACTGGAGTACATCACCAGCCAGAACTTCGAACGCCGCGCGTTGGATCTCTTCGATGTGGTCGTGGTGGTTCCTGGAGCGATCGGTGCATGGCGCACCGTGGCGGTGAAGACCGGCGGTTGCTACCACTCCAATACGGTGGCCGAGGATGCGGATCTCACGATGATCCTCCTGGAGCAGGGACTCGCCGTGATCTACGAGGACCAGGCCCTGGCGTTCACGGAAGCTCCCATCAATGCCAATGGCTTGATGCGGCAGCGTTTTCGCTGGTCGTTTGGCATCATGCAGGCCGTCTTCAAGCACATCGGAGCGATCAAGCGGCGTAAGGCGATGGGGCTCTTCGCCCTGCCGAACATCATCGTCTTTCAGATTATGCTGCCGCTCGTCTCTCCTCTGATCGACCTGATGTTTGTCGCCAGCGCGGTGAAGTTCCTCTACGACTTGCACTTCCATCCGGACTCTGCCAGCTCTGCCAGCTTCCTCTTATTGGTGAAGTACTTCATGGCGTTCCTCGTCATCGATTTCTCGGCATCGGCGCTCGCGTTTGCGTTGGAGCGAAAGCATCCCGCCAGCAAGGGCGATGCTTGGCTGCTCTTCCATATCTGGATTCAACGCTTTACGTATCGCCAGGTCTTCTCGGTCGTTCTCTTCAAGACAGTGAAGCGCGTGATCGATGGGCGTCCCTTTAGCTGGGACAAGCTCGAACGCACGGCTACGATGAGTAAAGCCACGGACAAATTGACGGAGTAGGGGAAGATTTCCAAAAAAGGAGAAATTGCCGCGCAGAAGCGGTGATATTCTTCCGGCGAGGTTTGTCGCCATGCGGAATCTTCCCGTGTTCTTTGGATGCGCTCTCGCAGCAAGTGCTTTGGCCCAAGTGGGTGTCACTACCCCGGCGGCCTATCGCGGTGTGATGACCGTTGTGGACGGCGTGTACGTCACACCCATTCCAAATATCCCAATGACGGCGACTGTGGACATTAGTTCCATGCGCATTCTTCCCGACGGGACGCAGGAGTTGCGAAAGACCCTGAACGAGATCGCCCGCGACTCGCGTGGAAGAATCTATAACGAACGACGGGCGATGGTGCCGGTGACCTTTGAGGGAAAATCTTCCCTGCAGTCGGCACATATCTTCGATCCACAGACTCGGCAGAGCGTTTTTCTCAACCCCCATACACATCTTGCGCGCGAGATGACCCTGCCCGATGCCGGGAACCGGCCCGTCTCTGAAAGCGGGATCCCACCTGCTCCGCACGGTGCTGCGGTAGAAGATCTTGGGCAATCGAACCTGGCTGGAGTCAATGTTCACGGTGTTCGCTACACGATCCAAATTGCCGGCATAGCGAGTGGCACAGGGAAGCCTTTGCAGATCAAGGATGAGTACTGGTATTCCGATCAGCTACGCCTGAACATGATGGTGGTTCACGATGATCCGAGGACGGGGCAGCAGATCGTGATGATCAAGCAGGTCAGCCAGCGTGAGCCAGATTCCAAGTTGTTTCAGGTGCCCGAGGGGTATCGCGTAGTGGATGAGACTCCAGTGCAAACGGCGCCGCCATCGAGAGAGGCTGCGCCGCGTGGTTCAGTGGCACCGGTCGGCACCACTCCGTTTTAGAGTGGGTTCTAGGCGGTAGAGCGAAGCTGGATCACCTGGCCTGCGCGCGACGCCGCTTCAGCCAGAACCCGATGATGGATGGTGAAGAGGGCAAGCTCCAGGCGATCGGAGACTCCGGTCTTGTCGTAGATCGAGCGCAGGTAGTTCTTCACAACTTGCTCTTTGGTGCCGATTTGCAGGGCGATTTCCTTGTTCTTGCACCCTTGCACAATGAATCCAACGATCTGCAGTTCGCGCGGGGTTAAGCGTTCCCGAACGCGCGTTCCTACCGAGTCCGCCACATTTGCGGAAGGCGTGGGGAACTGGGCAACAGAACGGTATCCGCGGCTGACTTTACGGACGCACTCCACCATTTCAATGCCTGTAGCGCTGCGATTGAGCAGACCTTCCACGCGCTGGAGCACCATGGGGGAGGTGTTTTCGCCGTTCTCGGCCAGAAGCACGATTCGGCTGGCTGCTGCCGTAGCTTCGGAAAAAAGGCGTTCGAAGTCAGGGGGAAGAGTAGAGGCTACGATGATGATGGAAGACCGAAGTGTAGACACGGCTTGCATCAGCCGCTCAGCGTCTCCGCATTGTGCCACGATGCGCATGTCGTCTTCCATCGCGAGCACCCGCGCCGCGCCCGCGCGGAAGATGGCCTGATTGTCCGCCAGAATAATCCGGTTCATTAATCTCACTCTCTCATGTGCCACGTCTAGGTGGTCGACGCTAGGTATCGTCCCAGATTCCCTGATTTTCCGATGCCAGGCTTAAAACTATGAAAAACAAGCCCTTTAGAGAGAGTCAAGTCGAACTGAGAACAGCTCTAACCTTAAAGACGTGCATACGTGAGTGCTATTCCACGTTCGGGTCATGGGCATACCACTCCGAGATGGGACAGGAATACCCAAAGATTGCGACTTTTGGAAGTCTACTGTGATCGAACATTTAGCGGCGGTGTTCGCCTGAAGTGGGATCGCGGAATAAACTGGGGCCTATGCCAAAGCCAATTCTTTTTGCCATCGACGATGATGTGAGCGTTCTGGAAGCGGTTGTAGGGGATTTGCGCCGGAAATATGGGGAACATTACCGTATTCTCCGCGCCGCCAGCGGCCAAGCTGCGCTCGATACGATGATCCAATTGAAAGACCGTAAGGAATCGGTTGCGCTTCTGCTGAGCGATCAACGCATGCCGGGCATGACCGGTGTGGAGATGCTGCAGCGTGCGATTGGAATTTATCCCGACGCGAAGCGAATTCTGCTCACCGCCTATGCGGATACGGAAGCGGCGATCCGTGCGATCAACTCTGCCAAAATTCATTACTACCTGAACAAGCCCTGGGATCCGCCTGAGGAAAAGCTTTATCCGGTGCTCGATGATCTTCTCGAAAACTGGAACGAGGGGTATCAGCCCCCCTATCGCGGTGTTCAGGTGATCGGAACCCGGTGGGGCGCATTGGACCACGGCGTCCGTGACTTCCTCTCCCGCAACCGCGTGCAATATCGCTGGATCAGCCCTGAAGTCGGCGATGAAGCGGAAGTTCTTCTTGAGCAACACCATCTGGATGGGGCAAGGCTTCCAGCCGTGATCTTCGGAGACGGAACCGTGATGGTCCGGCCATCGCAGATGGAACTGGCGGAAAAGCTGGGTATGCGCACGCGCGCTACCGAGGAGTTCTACGACCTGATCGTCATTGGAGCGGGGCCTGCCGGGCTTGCATCGGCTGTGTACGGGGCCAGCGAGGGTCTCCGCACCCTGATCCTCGAATCGGATGCTCCGGGCGGCCAGGCGGGCTCTAGTTCCAAAATCGAGAACTATCTCGGTTTCCCCGGTGGCATCAGTGGCGAGGAGCTGGGCAAGCGTGCCTTTCTCCAAGCCGCACGTCTTGGCGCGGAGATCGTCACGCAGCGCGCGGAGTGTCTCCGTTGCGAAGGCCAGTATCGCGTCATCAAGCTCGGAGACGGCAGAGAGGTAAGTTCTTCGGCTGTCGTGATTGCGACCGGTGTGAGCTGGGTCCGGCTTCCGGTGAAGGGCGCGGACAGGCTGCTTGGTGCGGGCGTTTACTATGGTGCGGCCCTGGCCGAGGCGATGTCCTGCAAGGACGAGGACGTTTATGTCGTGGGCGGCGCGAACTCTGCGGGCCAGGCTGCGATGTACTTTGCCAAGTACGCACGCAGCGTCCGCATGATTCTGCGCGGTGATGGTCTGGCGAAGAGCATGTCTCGCTACCTCATCGATCAGATCGAAGCGACCGACACGATTCAGGTAGAAACAAACGCTGAGATTATCGAGATGATGGGTGATACCCACCTTGAACAGGTGCGCATTCAAACGGCAACCGGGGAAGAAATTCGACCGGCGTCGAGCGTCTTCATCTTTATCGGCGCCGCGCCCAAAACCGCATGGCTGCCGGACGATGTGGAGCGGGATGATCGCGGCTTTGTGCTCGCAGGTCCTGACGTACGAGATCGCAAAGCCTTTACTCGGGAACCGTATCTGCTGGAGACCAGCGTTCCCGGGATCTTTGTCGCGGGTGACGTGCGGCATGGCTCTGTGAAACGAGTGGCCTCCGCCGTTGGCGAAGGATCCATAGCGATTCAGTTTGTACATCAATATCTGGCAGGATTTTAGCCGTGGAGACGCGAGTTGAGGGCGAAGCAATGAACGATGTTGGTTGGGACCGGGACGAGAAGTTCTCGAAGATTCGGTCCATGGATGTCTTCGCGGAAGTTCCTGATACAGAACTATCGCGACTGGCAGAATTTCCATACCGCAGGTATCCCGTGGGCTCTGCGATCCTCCGCGAAGGCGATTATTCTCACGAATTTGTCATTGCTCTGAGCGGTTCCGTTCGTGTCTATCGAAGCAACGGAGACAAAACCGAACTCACCCACGTGCGCACTTCGGCCCCGAGCATCGTGGGAGATGTCGGTCTCCTCTCTGGTCTTATCTGCCCTGTGACGATCGAAGCCACCGAAGATGTGCATGCTGTCATTGTGGATGAAGAGAGTTTCTGGCAGATCATGACGGATTGCCACGCCATCCGAAAAGCGGTGTTGCGCTCCAGTTCGACGCGCGCCACGATGCGCGAGGGTATGAATCTTCGTGCGGAAAAACTTGCCAGCCTGGGCACGCTTACCGCCGGGCTGATGCATGAGTTGAATAATCCCGGCGCGGCCGCAGGAAGGGCAGCAGCGCAACTCCGCGAGAATCTGAATCGCATGCACGCACTCGCCCGGAACTTCGCCGAAAAGGAACATACCCTGGAGCAGGGAAGGTGCATCTGGGAGATGCAGGAGATGGCGCTCTCCAAAAAGCGTGTGGCTTACATGAGCACGCTGGACCAGTCCGATGCCGAAGAGCAGCTATCGCAATGGATGGAGGACAATCACGTAAAAGAAGGTTGGCGGATGGCTCCCACGCTCGCCATCAGCGGCGTAACGGAGGCCGACCTTGAGTGCCTAAAGGCCCAGTTCGGCGCCTCCAACATGAGCGAGCCACTTGCCTGGATGGAAGCGATGGTGAGCAGCATGCAAATGGTGGATACAATCGAAGAGAGTGTTGGACGCGTTTCTGCTCTGGTGGGTGCGGTGAAGACCTATACCCACGAAGGACAGGGCCAGTCTGAGATCGTGGACATCAATCGCAGCGTCTTTTCCACGGTCGTCATCATGAAACATAAGATCCGCGAACGGAATATCTCACTCACGAAGGAGTTTGGTGACGAGATTCCTGGAATCAACTCCGCCGGTTCCAGTCTGAATCAGGTGTGGACGAACCTTCTGGACAATGCGATCGATGCCGCGGGCGAAGGTGGTGAGGTCGGGGTGAAGACATGGCACGAAGAGGGAGAGATCTTCGTCAGCATCCGAGACAACGGGACCGGCATTCCCGTCGAAAAGCAGGCGCGCATCTTCGATCCTTTTTTCACCACAAAGCCGTCGGGTGTAGGTACGGGACTTGGTCTCGGCATTGCGCACCAGATCGTGACGGAGTACGGTGGAGAGCTTCATTTTGCAACGGGACCGGAAGGAACCGAGTTTGTTGTGCATCTGCCGTCGACTCCCCAACCCTCCAAGGCCTGAGTTCAATACCTCGAAGCAGATCCCTTCGCTGCGCTGCGGGATGACAAAGTTGGTATTTCGGCGTGTTGCGCAGGGCCACATCGCGGCGAAAGTTTTGCGGTCCAGCGAAAGACGGTGCATGTGGGATTCGAGCTATCACCAGAGACGATGATCGCTCTCGACTGAGGTGCACTCCGCGCCAGGACTTTCAGGCTTTCGCCGGGACGCTTTACGAATACGACGTTCGAGAGAGCGTCACTTGCTGTCGCGTTGGGATGGATGACACTCACGCGCAGCATGCCTTCGACCGGGCGTAGTGTCGAAGGATCCATGATGTGGCAATAGAGATGGCCGTTGAGTATAAAGTTCTTCTCCGTGCAGTTCGCGCTGGAGACGGATTCATCCCGTAGAAAGATCACCGAAAGCGGCGGATTCCCCTGTACCGGATCGGGCACCACGACGCGCCAGCCCGTGCGATGGGGAGGCGCTCCAATCGCATACAGAGTGCTGCTTCCAGCCGAGAGCAGGGCGGACCGCACACCCTCTCGTCGCAGAATCGCGGCCGCTGCGTTCACCGCGAAACCTTTGCCTATCCCGCCAGGATCCAGTTCGAGTCCGGGTGAAAGGAAGCGGACCGAACGATTTTCGGGCTCGAGACGCATCTTCTCCCATCCTGTCTCCTGCCGCACCGTCGCCAGTTCCGCATCGCTCGGAATGTGGCCGCTGCTGCGGAAAAAACCCCACGCGCGCATCAACTTTCCAACGGTGATATCGAAGGCGCCGTTGCTCGTGCTGCTCCAGTGCTGCGCTTCGGAGAGAAAGCGAAAGGTCTCAGGATCGGTCGTTATCGGCGCGTCCGCTGCGAGGTGGTTAATGCGGGAAAGCTCGCTGGTTTCGCGATAGTTGCTGAGCAGATCTTCGATCCGATCGATCTCGTCCCAGACGTCGTCGGAGAGCTGCTTCGCGCGCCGCGCGTCCGACGTATAGACGAAGAGCGAATAGGTGGTTCCCATGGCGGGGTGCGTACTTGTGAAGAGATGCTGGTGAGTGGAGGCGGCCCGTGTGGATGGGCTCGCCGAAAGAAAACAGAGGCAGACCAGGAGGGAGAAGTATCCTAGACGCATCATTGCCACCGCGTGAGGCATTCAAGTTCGCTGAGCCCGTGCGGGAGGAGTTCCATGGCTGTCTCCAAACTAAATGAGAGCTGTATTTGACGATTCTCGAAGGCGATCCTCCACCGAAATAGCCAGGGATGAGTTTCAGCCGCGACAAGTTCGTGACAATTTAATGACGAATGGCTGATACATTCTGCTCATAGGCCAAATAATGTCTTTATGAGGACATGTAGGGCTTTTAGAGATTTTGATGTTCTGTAGCTTCCTTGGAAAATCGGCCCAGAAAAAAAATAGATCGATTGGCAAAACAGCTTTCCTTGCCTGCTGAGGTGCCATAACATTTTTGAACCGGTGTATCGCTTGAACGAGCGACGCGATGAAAGTGGGATAGATAAAGCTACCCTGATTCAGCTTATTTCGCCACCGGCTAGAGAGTGCCTGTTGAACTTGGATGACCTGTTTCTGGCTTGTGCATGCGAACGACGGAGTGCTGTAAAGAATGTGCCGGCATGATGCCTGACTTCCTTTGAGTGCCCACCACCACAATTGACTCGATTCAGTCGTCCTACGGACGCAGGACTTGTGCCGGATGCGCTGTACCGATGGGTACACTCTCCTTCCTTCTTCTGCTCCCAGGCTTAACGGGTTGTTACGGGCGTCCGTGCAACCGATTTCAAGCGATACCAAACCGAAGAACGTTCGACCTTCTTCGCCATAAAAAGCTTTTTCATAACTGAGGCTCTACCCGTGCGATTTTTGCGCGAGCAGAGACCTCCTGTGTTTCCGATCTATCCGGTGACGTTCGACGCAGCCGGATGGGTTGATGAAGGAGAGTGGCAATGAATGTATTCCAGAATGAAGCGGGCCGGGAGATGGGTCTGCTACGAGTAGAGCCCGCTTCCTCCACGCGCCCTTCGCGACCGGTCATCATGTTTTCTCAAGATACTGCTGCGACGTTCGTTGAACGAGAGCGATTCGACGAAATGCAGGTTGTATCCCAATCAAACGTTGTGAACCCTATAGAAGAAGATGACAGCCATCCGGAGTTTAAAGACGCCGCTACGATTGAACTGACCCATCTTTTGAGTTCCAGGGAGCCCCAAGGTCCGGCGGGAGGGCTGTATGCGGATCATCTTACAAGTGCGGTCACCGTTTGGCTCTTTTTTCCTTGCAGAAGTAAAAAGGAGAAGTTAGAACGCGCTCCATCCATTCTGCCGCGTCACCGGTTGCAACGGGTCCTGGAACGCATGCGTGATCTTCGGGGCGATTTGGATCTGGAAACACTGGCCACAGAGAGTGGATACAGCCGAAGTCATTTTCTGCGCATGTTCCGTGCGTCGACCGGTTGCACACCGCATCGCTATCTTTTGCAGCTGCGTCTTGAGCGTGCAAAGGAGCTGATGCGTCAAAAGAGCGTGTCCCTGATTGACATTGCCGCCCTGTGCGGATTTTCCAGTCATGCGCACCTCTCCAAAATGTTTCGCCAGATCGTCGGCATGCCGCCCAGTGAGTATCGACGTAACATCGCGAGTTTGACCCCCCCGACACGGACCTACCTGGAAGGGAGTCGGTAGTATCGGCGCTCTATGTAGGGATTGGCAACCGATCGAACATAAGGATGTCTTAAGGCCCTGAAGCATGGAGGGAAGAGATGAACACGGTTCCACTCAACACAGGCACAGAATTCGATGCCGTTCTGCGCGGACCTTCTACGTCAAGTTTATCCAGCCGCAGATTGAACTGGAGAGGCTATTTGACGGAAAGACATCTCGCAGGACCTGGCGAGCGGCCAGAGACGATTTCGGATCACCACGTCGTTTGTCTTTGGCTGGAAGATGTGCCGATTTGTGAGTACAGCGGGGGAGATGGAGAGTCTGTTACGTACTTCAGGCAGCGCAACTCCATGACGATTGTTCCGCAGGGCATCGTCCCGGCGGTGCACCCGCAGGGGCAGGTCGATTTCATTTTGTGCGCATTGGAACCGGACTTTGTAAAAAATGTCGAAATGGAGCTGGATCAGAAGCCCATAGTGGCACCCTTCTACCGAAGAGTTCATCTAGATCCGGCCATGTCGGGATTGACAAAACTTCTTAGCCACGAGGCGGCTAAAGGGGGGCTATCGGGACGGTTGTATGCGGACCAGCTGGCGACCGCTTTGGCCATCCGGCTTCTTTTCCTTGAAAGGCAGGAAGGTCGGCGGGAGTTTTGCAAGGCGTCGGCTTTACCACGACATCGTCTCAGGCGGGTCATTGAACGGATGCGGGAACTTCAGTCCGATCTGGACCTAAAAACTCTGGCTACGGAGAGCGGGTACAGCCGAACCCATTTTCTGCGTATGTTTCGGGAGTCGATGGGATGCACGCCTCACCAGTATCTTCTGCGTCTGCGCTTGGAACGTGCGCGGGAACTTCTGCGTCAGAAGAGGATGTCGCTGATTGATATCGCGGCGCTGTGCGGATTTTCCAGCCACGCTCATCTTTCGAGAATGTTTCGGCAGGTGGTTGGCGTACCGCCCAGCGAGTATCGGCGCTCTCTGTAATTCTTCACACATTTCTCCATGTATGAGAAAAGAGAAGATGACAAGACAAATCGGTAATTCCGCCGGATATGCGGATTTCAAGGTACTGGAATAGCGGAGGAGAAATGCAGACAGCACAATTCAAGACGAACGGCGTTTTCGATGCGCTCCTTCGCGGGCCCTCTATTTCAAGCGCATCCAGTCGCGGATTAAATTGGAACGGCTATGTGACCGAGAGACACCGTGCGGAAGGGTTTGAACGGCCTGAGGCGGTTTCCGATCGATACATTGTCGCGCTCTGGACCATGCTCCCGCCAATTTGCGAGTATGCCGATGTGCCTGGACAATTTGTGAAGCACCGCAAGCCACCGAGGGCTATTGTGTTAGCTCCACCCGGGATCATACCCGCCATACGTCCTCATGGCCAGGGCGACTTTATCTTATGTGCTCTCGAACCGGAGTTTGTAAACAGTGTCGAAGTAGAACTGGACCAACGGCCGAATGCCGAAATTTTGTACCGAAGAGATTTCGTTCATCCAGCCTTCGCTCGATTGATGGAACTGCTCAGCGCCGAGGCGAATCAAGGGGGACCGTTAGGACGACTGTATGCGGATCATCTGGCGAATGCCCTGGCCATGCAGCTTCTCCATCTGGGGAGTCAGGCAAGAAAAAATAAGACGGACAAGGTATCCGTTTTGCCGAGTCATCGCCTGCGTCGGGTTATAGAACGCATGCAGGATCTTCAGGTCGATCTCGATCTCCAAACTTTGGCAGTCGAGAGTGGATATAGCCGCAGCCATTTTCTCCGCATGTTCAAAGGGTCCATGGGATGCACCCCGCACCGTTACCTGCTGCAACTGAGACTGGAACGAGCAAAAGAAATGCTGCGACAACGAAAATGGTTGTTGAGCGATATTGCTGTCATCTGCGGATTTTCCAGCCACGCGCACCTCACCAAGGTGTTTCGCGACGTTGTGGGAGTGTCGCCCAGCGAGTATCGTCGCCTTCTATAATTTTTGGCACATTTCTCTTTGTATGAGAAATCGAGAAGATGACGAGACAGAACCGGTAATTCCGCAGGATATGCGAATTCCTCAAGGTCTTGGAATAGCGGAGGATAAATGCAGACAGCACAACCTAACACAAACGAAGTGTTCGATTCGATCCTTCGCGGGCCCTCGACCTTAAGCGCATCAAGCCGCGGACTAAATTGGAACGGCTATGTGACCGAGAGGCACAGTGCAGAAGGATTTGAAAGGCCGGAGACGATCTTAGATCGATATATCATTGGGCTCTGGGACAAAAAACCGCCGGTTTGCGACTACGCCGATGAACCCGGAGAATTTTTGACATACCGCAAACCACCGAAGGCTATGGTGATTGCGCCGCCAGGGATCTTGCCCGCCGTGCGTCCCCATGGTAGGTGCGACATGATTTTGTGTGCCCTCGAGCCAGAGTTTGTAAACGGTGTCGAAGTTGAATTAGACCAACGACCGAAAACGAAAATTCGGTATCAAAGAGATTTCGCTGATTCAGCCTTTGCTCGATTGATGGAGATGCTCAGTGCTGAGGCGAATCAAGGGGGACCGTTAGGAAGACTGTATGCGGACCATCTGGCGAATGCCATGGCCATTCGGCTTCTCCATGTGGGAAGCCAGACAAAACAGAATAAGAGAAAAAAGGCATACGTATTGCCGCTTCCTCGCCTGCACCGAGTCATCGAGCGCATGCGGGAACTTCAGGCAGACCTTGATCTACAGACTCTTGCTGCGGAGAGTGGGTATAGTCGAAGTCATTTTCTGCGCATGTTTCGGGCATCGACGGGATGCACTCCGCACAGATACCTTATGGGCCTGCGGTTGGAACGCGCGAAGGAGCTGATGCGTCAGAAGAATAGGTCGCTGATTGATATTGCAGCCACCTGCGGATTTTCCAGTCACGCTCATCTTTCGAGAATGTTCCACCAGGTGGTGGGCGTACCACCCAGTGAGTATCGGCGCTTTCTGTAATTTTTTACACATTTGTTTACGTGCGAAAAATAGAAGATGACAAGACAAAATCGGCATATCCGCCAGATATGCGGATTTGCCAAGGGACAGGAGTAGCAGAGAGGAAATGCAGACAGCACAAGTGAACACACAAGGAGAGTTCGATGCGATCCTTCGCGGACCCTCTATCTCAAGCGCATCAAGCCGCGGGTTAAATTGGAACGGCTACGTGACCGAGAGACACTGTGTAGAGCCGCTTGAACGGCCGGAGACGGTTTCGGGTCGATACATCGTCGCACTCTGGGATAAACATCCGCCAATTTGCGAGTATGCCAACGAGCGAGGACAAATTGTGAAGCACCGCAAGCGATCGAGGGCTATGGTGATTGCGCCACCAGGTACGATTCCGGCTTCACGTTCCATAGACCCGGGCGACTTTATCTTGTGTGCTCTCGAAGCGGAATTTGTAAACGGTATCAAAGTAGAACTGGACCAGTGGCCGAATGCACAAATTTCGTATCAAAGAGATTTTGTCGATCCAACCTTCGCTCGATTGATGGAACTGCTTAGCACCGAGGCGAATCAAGGGGGACCGTTAGGACGACTGTATGCGGACCATCTGGCGAATGCTATGGTCATTCAGCTTCTCCACCTCGGAAGCCGGAAAAGAAAAAATGGGGTAAACAAGGTATCCGCCTTGCCAAGCCATCGTCTACGTCGGGTCATAGAGTGCATGCAGGAGCTTCAATCCGATGTGGACCTGAAGACTCTGGCTATGGAGAGCGGATATAGCAGAACTCATTTTCTGCGCATGTTTCGGGTGTCGACGGGATGCACGCCGCACCGATACCTGCTGCGACTGCGTCTGGAACGCGCGAAAGAAATGATGCGTCAGAAGAATATGTCGCTGATCGATATTGCGGCCATGTGCGGCTTTTCCAGCCACGCGCACCTCACCAAGGTGTTTCGTGAGTTCGTGGGAATGCCGCCCAGCGAGTACCGACGCAATCTGTAAAGCAAGCTAGGAAATTTCGCTGTTCTTGAGCGCTGCGGCATACTCCGGTCCCAGATTTTTCACGGCTTCGACCAAAGCCTTCGAGAGCGCTGGTGTGGATCCTTCGGAGTAGTAACGGATGATTCCATTCTTATCGATCAGGATGGTCGTCGGAAGGATCTGTGCAAACAGTCTCGGACCTTCCGCGACTTCTCCGAAGTTGTCCCAGTTATAGCCATTTTGATCGAGCCACTTTGTTCCGTCTTTCAGGTTCTTGTCCCAGTCGATTCCAATGATGACCAGCTTGGTCTTTTGCGTGGCTTCGTCGATCATGCCGATGACGGGAAGCTCCTGCATGCAGGGTTCGCACCACGTGGCCCAGAAGTCGATTAGCACAGGGTGCCCGCGAAAGGCCGACATCGCCGTCTCTGCGCCCTTGGTGTCGTGCAGGACTGCGTTGGGAACCATGGTCCCCACCAAGGCCTGGAGCTGCTGGGCATGCGCTTCCTGTTTCGACTGCGTGGCTGTTTCGGTCTGTGGGACGCACCAGCGGCTGGAAAGGGCAAGCAGAACCGCGAGACAAGTAGGAGCTCTCCTCGCGTTCTTTAGCTTTGGGATCATGTTCCAGCCAGCGTACCACCGCCTCGACCGGATCAGTCGACCGACCCCACTTCGGTGTTCGGTGGGACGAGGTAGGGAAAGCCTTCCGGACCGGATGCGGCGGCGCATTGCGGGCAGGTTGCGGCACGGTCGGCCAGAATGTCCGGGACGGGCCAAACATGGTTGCACCACATGCATTTAAAGAGAATGGTTTGCATAGCAACTCCCGTGGAGAAAGATTCACTGCGGAACCTGCTTGAAATAGCGTGGGGTTGCTGGTGGAGTGGCCTTCGGGTCGATACCTGCAGCTCACATCCAAACTTGTTTATCTTGACACGACTTTTCGTGGGGTGATGCTTGTCATTCTACGCCGCTCAAAAATCAAGCCGATTTGTTGCCTCCACCCAATTTGAGCGGAGCGATTACGATGGAGGTTGCGCGGATTCGTCCGCGCGCGAAAGAGGCGGGCGTGGCGTACAGGGACCTTCGTGAGTGGATCAAGGCGCTTGAAAAAGCGGGCGAACTGAAGCGCATTCGCGCGGAAGTGGATCCGAACCTGGAGATGGCGGAGATTGCCGATCGCGCCGCCAAAATGGGGCGGGGAACTCCGCGCGCTGGCGGCCCGGCGCTGCTCTTCGAGAACGTGAAGGGATATCCCGGCGCAACCGTCCTGATGAACCAGTTTGGCAGCGAGCGCCGCATGAAGATGGCCCTGGAGGCGGATTCACTTGACGCGATTGCGGAGCGCATCGAAGTCCTGCTGAAGCCCGAGATGCCGGCGACGCTGATGGACAAGCTGAAGATGCTGCCCATGCTGGCCGAGATTGGACGTTTCTTTCCCAAGGTCATCGCGCGCAAAGACGCTTCCTGCAAGGCAGTAATTCATACCGGAGAAGCCGTGAACCTGCATGCGCTTCCTGTGCTGAAGACCTGGCCGGGCGATGGTGGTCCGTTCATCACGCTTCCGCTGGTGATGACGCGCGATCCGAAGTCGGGCAAGCGCAATACCGGCATGTACCGGATGCAGGTCTACGACCGCAACACGACCGGCATGCACTGGCAGCGTCAGAAGAACGCGGCGGAGCATCTGCGCGAAAGATTACGCGGCGCAGCGACGACGGATGCGGAGCGCGTCAACATCATGGCGTTGACCTCCGGCGGAACGACGGCTGCAGGCGATAGCAGCAGTATTCCCGGCGTGACGCTGAGCAGGATCCGCAACGAACGGATGGAGGTCGCTGTGGCAATCGGAACCGATCCGGCGATGACCTTCAGCGCGATTGTGCCTGCTCCTCCCGAAATTGAAGAGTTCCTGATCGCTGGTTTCCTGCGCCAGGCGCCAGTAGAGCTGGTGAAGTGCGAGACGGTGGATCTTGAAGTTCCAGCAAACGCGGAGATCGTTCTGGAGGGCTACGTCGAACTGGGCGAACTCCGGAGCGAAGGACCCTTTGGCGATCACACCGGTTTTTACACGATGCCGGACGACTATCCCGTCTTTCACGTCACCTGTATTACGCACCGCAAAAATCCTGTGTACGCGGCGACCATCGTCGGCAAGCCTCCGATGGAGGACGCCTGGATGGGCAAGGCGGTGGAGCGGATCTTCTTGCCGCTGATGAGGCTGACCATGCCGGAGATCGTCGATGTGAATCTGCCTGCGGAGGGCGTCTTTCATAACCTGATGATCGTGTCGATCCGGAAGAGCTACGCCGGACACGCCCGCAAGGTAATGTCTGGCATCTGGGCTATGGGACAGGCGATGTTCACCAAGTGCATCGTCGTAGTGGACGAAGACTGCGACGTGCAGGATGTGGCGGAGGTGGTTTTGCGTACGGCGAACAATATCGATCCGGAACGGGACATTCAGTTCACGCTGGGGCCGGTGGATTCGCTGGACCACGCCTCGCGCCTGCCGAACTTCGGCTCGAAGATGGGGATTGATGCAACGCGGAAGTGGGCTGCAGAGGGATTCACACGGCCCTGGCCGGAGATGCTGGAGATGCCCGGCGAGGTGAAGGCACGGGTGGATGCGATGTGGAGCAAGTTGGGGATCTAGTTACTTCCACGAGGTCCAGTTTGTCATCCCGTAGTGGAGCGAAGGGATCTGCTTTTTTACCTAGCCTCCGAGATCTGGTTTGTGCGCTCCGCGCGACCCCACCCTTTCGCAAGAAGCCGCGAAAGAATGGGGCACAGAATGTCGCTTAGTCGATGGCTTTGAGGGTGATGCTGTTGAGATTGCGGACCCAGCGCTGGGGCTTCTTGTCTTCCGTCACGATGAGCTTTAAGGCACCGTCGGTTCCGATGCTCTTACCGTCCTGCTGGTCTGCGATGATCACCATGCCGTTATGGCAGGAGGGGTCTACGTCGCACATGGTCAGCACGACATGGTAATTGTCCGTGCCGCCAAAGACGAGCGCCAGCATGAGGGGCTTGATTTTGGCCTTGTCGCCGGTGACGAGTGTTGGTTCTGCACGTTTGGCCAATTCGCTTACAGGGACGCCCGCGTAGGTCTCATCCGCATTGGAGTGCATGTTGTGCACTTTTACGGTGAGATGTGCCATGCTGCGCAGGTCTTCGAAGCTGTAGGTCTGTGTCTTTCCGTCCAGGCCGGTGACCGTCAGGGAGGTCGAGGCGACCGGAGCGGCGTGATGCATCGCTTCCATGCCGCTGGCTGGGGTGGCGTCGTGTTTCATCTGGGCAGGCAGACAGGCAGGAAGAAGGAACAAAATGGCTTTACAGAAGATCTTCATGGCTTCAGCGTAGACCGCCCCCGTCGTATACTCAAGCTATGTCGATCGTAAAAAATATTGCGGGCATCGCTAAGGGCATGAGCATCACCTTCAAGGAGATGTTGCAGCCGACCGAGGTGGAAAACTACCCTGACGGTCCGGGGCCCATGCGTGGGGCGAAGTTTCAGGAGCGGTTCCGCGGCAAGCACCAGCTGCAGCGCGACGAAAACGGCCTGGAAAAATGCGTGGCATGCTTTTTGTGCGCCGCCGCCTGCCCGTCGAACTGTATTTACATCGAAGCTGCCGAGAACACGGAAGAAGTCCGCATCTCTTCCGCAGAACGCTACGCAAAGGTCTACAACATCGACTACAACCGGTGCATCTTCTGTGGCTATTGTGTAGAAGCCTGCCCGACCGACGCGATTACGCATGGCCACGGCTTTGAGCTTGCGAGCCTGAACGCGACAAACCTTGTGATGCGCAAAGAAGACATGCTGGTGAAGCCGATGCATATCCCGGATCATCCGCTGTCCAATGAAGACGAGGCGGAAGTCCTCGCGTAAAGGATTTTGGAACCCCGAGAGGTGCGGTGGAACCTGCCGCACCTCTTTGCTTTTAAGGCGGATACTAAGCCTGAATTCAGGCGTAGCTTCCCGTATCCGGATCGGATAAAATTAGAGGTATTCCGAAAGAGTTCGGACGCGCACGAGGCTTCCTGGCAGGCCAAAAACGCATGTGTCCGTCCAGCGGACATGGATTGAGAGCGACATGAGTACTGGGCCCCATAATGGTAAACCGAAGATGATCCTGCACATCTGCAGCCGGGAGATGCTTCGGCCCCTCCGTGATCAGATTCTGCGCATCTCCGGATTTGAGGTCGACTCGACTCTAAGGGCCAAGGACGCCCTGGATCTCTTCTGGGGCAAGCAGTACGATCTCGTCCTTGTGGATGTTGAGGGAGAACAGGCCATCCACGATGCAGAGCATCTTTGCCAGGAGATCAAGACCGCACAGCCCGAGCAGAAGGTGGCCTTCGTCTGCAACTGGCGGGTGGCGATGCAGACGGATTGTCCGGACGAGATCCTCAGGACAGAGTTTGATCCGTCGCGATTTGTTGCCGGCGTGAAGGACATGATCTCGCCTGCCTAGAGCTTCCCTAAGACTTGTATCGCAGGGTGCAAGGTGATAAAACTAACTCATTCCAGTCTGACCTTGGATTCGTTCAAGAGCAGGCCCGGAGTTTCATGAAGAGTGGCTGAGGGACGAGCCCTTTGACGCCACGACAACCGGCCCTCGGGACCGGTGTCACCTCTCTCCTGGTAACAGGGAACATGAGATTCGGGATACATGGCGTCCTTTGTAGCTCTGTACCTCCGAATAATCCTGACTTCCTCCACCACGCCGCCGGCGTTTGCCGCCTTCGTGGATCCCAGAAAAGAGTACGTCAAAGGCACGCTTCTCTCCATTCGGAGAAGGATTGCATGTCTGCCTGTACGCCGTACGAGCTTCGGAATATGGATGGAAAGAGCTTCGGCAACCAGCCGCTCTCTATCTGCGATGAGACCTTCACGCCGCTTGAGGTGCACTATGATCTTGAAGCCGCGAAGAGCCTCTTTACCCGCAAATCGATCGAAGCCGGACCGGCGAATATCTGGCGGTATCGTGCCCTGCTTCCGATTCCCGAGGGCTTCGAGCCCGATCTTCCCGTAGGCTTCACGCCGCTCGTTCGTGCGAAGAACCTGGGCAAGCGCATCGGTGCCAATAATCTTTATGTGAAGAACGACGCCGTCTGCTTCCCGACGCTGTCGTTCAAGGACCGTGTTGTCAGTGTCGCCCTGGCGAATGCGCAGGCCTTTGGATTTACAACGGTCGGCTGCTCGTCCACGGGCAATCTGGCGAACTCGGTAGCGGCACAGGCCGCGCGCCTGGGGATCAAGGCCTGCATCCTCGTTCCGGCGGACCTGGAGCCAGCAAAGATTCTCAATACGCTCGTCTATGGAGCACAGCTCGTCCGTATCGACGGCAACTACGATCACGTCAACCGTCTCTGCTCGCTGATCGCCGACCAGTACAACTGGGGCTTCGTGAACGTCAATCTGCGGCCTTACTATGCCGAGGGTTCGAAGACTGTCGGCTACGAGATCGCGGAGCAGCTTGGATGGCGGCTACCGGATAACGTTGTGGTTCCCATGGCGGGCGGTTCGCTGATCCGCAAGATCCGCAAGGCCTTCAAGGAGCTTGTTTACCTCGGCCTGGTCGAAGACAAGCCGGTCCGCTTCTTCGGTGCGCAGGCTACGGGTTGCTCTCCCATCTCGCACGCCGTGAAGAACAATCTGGATCACATCGAGCCGCAGCGTCCGAACACGATTGCGCGTTCGCTGGCGATCGGCAATCCCGCCGACGGTCCGCAGGCAGCGAAGATGATCCGCGAGAGCGGCGGTTGGGCTGAAGATGTCTCCGATGTAGAGATCGTCAGCGGCATGCAGGAGCTTGCTGAGACCGAAGGCATCTTTACGGAGACTGCAGGCGGTGTGACTACAGCTGTGACGGCGCGGCTGTATGCGCATGGACGCATCCATCCCGACGATCTCACTGTGAGCTGCATCACGGGCAATGGTCTCAAAACGACCGATGCCCTGGCAGGAAAGTATGAAGCGCAGCGCGCAGTGCGCCCGCGTCTTTCCGACTTTGAAGAATATCTGCGCGAGATGAACTACGCCGCAGAAGCAAAACCCGAGCTCGTGCTCGCAGGAGGAAAATAAGTGTCTATTCGTGTGATGTTGCCCGCCGCGTTTCAGCGGCATACCGACGGTGTCAAGCAGGTCGATTCAAGCGCAATCAATCTCGCGGCGCTCGTGGAGGACTTGAAGTTCAAGTTCCCCGTTCTCGGCGAACATATCAAGGATGCAGACGGCAAGCTGCGGAAGTTCATCAATGTCTATGTCAACGACGAAGACATCCGCTTTCTTGGAGGAGAGAGCTATGCCTTCCAGGACAAGGATGAAGTCATGTTTATCCCGTCGATCGCTGGCGGGGCTCGCTAGGTCATCATGGCTCTGCAACGGCAGCCCGCGCGGCTGCCGTTTTCTTGCGCCCAACTAGAAGTGCAGACCGCCATTCATTAGAAGCACGACGAGTAGGACCAAAACGATCAGGCCCAGACCGCCGCTCGGGTAATATCCCCAGTCGCGGCTATAGGGCATGATGGGGGAAGATCCAAACATCAAAACGACCAGGATGATAAGCAGAATGAGCATCTGTTTTCTCCTTCGCGACAAATAGATGCGTTCTGCCGAAGTGAGTTTGCCACGGTCAATACGCCTGACGTTTTTTTTGATTGCTCGGCAAAGCAACGTCCGTACGGGAGCGACCCTCTTACTATTTCGTGCGGCGTGGCGGAATGGATTGGCGCGTACGCCCTGGAGGATCTAAATGTTTCTGATCATTGCTTTGGTTCTTGTAGTGCTTTGGCTTGGTGGTTTTGTCATGTTTAAGAGCGCAGGTATTCTCATTCACCTGCTGCTGATCTTCGCGGTCATCTCAGTCATCGCACATTTTCTTACTGGAAGACGCGCCTGAGTTCGACGCGCACGAAAAAGGCGGCCCCGTCATCGGGCCGCCTTTTTTAGTTTCAAGATTGTTACTGGTGAGCGTGAGGAACGATGGCTGAAACGATCGGAGGCGGAACCGCTCCGGCCAAAGCCTGCGGTACTTCCTCTGTTAGTTCGGGCAGCTTTCCTTCAAGAGCGATCTTCAGCACTTCATCCATCTGCTCCACAAAGTGCAGCTTCATCTCCGACTTGATCAACTCAGGAAGCTCAGCGAAGTCCTTGCGGTTGTCCCCGGGCAGGATCGCTTCGCGGATGCCTGCACGATGGGCCGCAAGCAGCTTCTCCTTCAATCCACCGATCGGAAGCACCTTGCCACGCAGCGTGATCTCGCCGGTCATGGCGACGTCACGACGGACGGGGATCTTGGTGAGGGCACTCGCGAGGGCGGTTGCCAGCGTAATGCCTGCGGACGGGCCGTCTTTGGGAATCGCGCCTTCCGGTACATGTACGTGGATGTCGATGTTGCGGTAGAACTCGCGTGGAAGCCCAAGGTGCTGCGCGCGGGAGCGGATGTAGCTCAGGGCTGCCTGGGCCGACTCCTGCATCACATCGCCCAGCTGGCCGGTCGTTGTGAGCTTGCCTTTGCCGTCCAGCACCTGCACTTCGGTCTGCAGAATGGATCCGCCTACCTCTGTCCATGCAAGGCCCGTGACGAGGCCGATCTCGCTCTTCTCCTGCACCTGCGAATCGCGGAAGCGCTGCGTTCCGAGGAAGTCCGGCATGTTCTCCGCCGTGACCTCTTCCTTCTTGTGTTTGGTGCCCGACTTCACGACGCGACGTACGACCTTGCGGCAGACATTGCCGATCTCGCGTTCAAGGTTACGAACGCCGGCTTCGCGCGTGTAGCCGCGGATGATCTCTTTCAAAGCGCCGTCGGTGAACTCGATGTTCTCTTCCGTCAGGCCGGTGGCTTCACGCTGCTTCTTCAGCAGATACTGCTTGGCGATCTCGAGTTTTTCAATCTCGGTATAGCCGTGCAGCTGCAGAATCTCCATGCGATCCCGTAGCGGGCCGGGGATGGTGTGGAGAACGTTCGCCGTAGCAACGAAGAGGACCTGCGAGAGATCGTATTCGACGTCGAGGTAATGGTCCTGGAAGGTGCTGTTCTGTTCAGGATCGAGGACTTCGAGCATCGCGCTGGCAGGATCGCCGCGGAAGTCCGAAGCCATCTTGTCGATCTCGTCGAGCATGATGACGGGATTCTTGGTTCCAGCCTTTTTCATCGACTGGATGATCTGACCGGGAAGGGAGCCGATGTAGGTGCGACGATGTCCGCGGATCTCGGCCTCGTCACGCACACCGCCCAGAGAGAAGCGGACGAACTTGCGGCCTGTGGCCTTGGCGATGGACATGCCGAGCGAGGTCTTACCAACGCCCGGAGGTCCGACGAAGCAGAGGATCGAACCCTTCGGGTTCTTTACCAGCTGACGGACGGCGAGGAACTCAAGGATACGGTCCTTGATCTTCTCCAAGCCGTAGTGATCTTCGTTGAGGATCTTTTCCGCGTGGTCGATAGAGCGAATTTCCTTGCTCTTCTTCTTCCACGGCACAGCGAGCAGCCAATCGAGGTAGTTGCGCGAGACAGTCGACTCAGCAGACATCGGCGGCATGGCTTCGAGCTTCTTGAGCTCCTGATGCGCCTTGTCTGCGACGTCCTTCGGCATGCCTGCAGCTTCAATTTTTTTCTTGAGCTCGTCCCATTCGCTCTTCTCGCCGCGACCGAGTTCTTTCTGGATCGCTTTGATCTTTTCGTTGAGGTAATACTCTTTCTGCGCGCGCTCCATCTGCCGCTTCACACGCGACTGAACAGTGCGATCCACGTTCAGCTTCTCGATGGCGATGTCCAGAACATCCGCAATGTGCGCGAGACGGGCTTCGACGTCGAAGAGGTCGAGGATCTGCTGTTTCTCATCGATGGTGAGCTGCAGGTTTGCCGCGATGGTGTCGGCAAGTTTGCCGGGCTCGTCTCCGCGTACGGAGGCGACCATTGTTTCGTAGTTCAGGCTCTGCTGTAGCTTCACGTACTGCTCAAAGAGTGTCTGTACGCGCTGCATGGCCTGCTCGATGGCAGGTGACATCTCGGAAGAGAGGCCGCCTGTGCGCACGGTGGCCACAAAGAATCCGTCTTCATCGTTCAGGTCGAGAGCCCGTGCGCGCTCCACGCCTTCGACGAGGACTTTGATATTTCCGTCCGGCCCCTTCACACTCTGCACAATGGTGCCGATGGTGCCGGTGGTATAGATGTCGTCTGCGTTGGGTTCGTCCACCGAAGCGTCATGCTGTGTGGCGAGAAAGATCTTGCGGTCGCCGCTGAGCGCTTCTTCCAGCGCACGTACGCTGGATTCTCGTCCCACCACGAAGGGTGTCATCATGTGCGGGAAGATCACCATGTCGCGGATAGGCATCATGGGGAGCTTGCGCTTTTCGCCTTGTAGGAGCTTTTCGTCTGGCTTAGTCATAGTCTCCCCATTAGACGCTCCCACCCAGTGCATGGTCGCAGAGTGCGATAAGACGGGTGGGGAGCTTGCAGTTGATTGTAAATGCGTTTCCCTGGGACCGTGCGGAACAGTACTTTTGTCACTTCAGGTTGGACAGGGGAGAGCAAGTCTGTTGACACAGCGCAATTTGCCGCTTAAACAAAAGTGCAACCCTGCAGGGTTGCACTTTTGTTTTCCGTTTGCAAAGTTTTATCCGGCTTTTTCAAGCGGCTGCAAGGGGATGACCACATTGCGAGACTTCACCATCTCCGCCGTAATCTCCAGTTCCTTCAGCTTCTTGTTCGTCGGAACGGTGTACATCAGGTCGAGCATGAGCTCTTCCAGAATCATGCGAAGACCACGAGCGCCTACCTTGCGATTCAGGGCCTCGTGTGCGATGGCCTGGGCCGCCTCAGAAGAGAAGGTCACCTTTACGCCTTCGAACTCGAAGAGCTTGGCGTACTGCTTCAGAATCGCATTGCGCGGACGCGTGAGAATGTCGATCAGAGCAGCTTCATCCAGTTCATCGAGGATTCCCAAAACAGGAAGACGTCCAACGAACTCAGGGATCAGGCCGTACTTCAACAGATCCTGTGGTTCCGCCTGTCTAAGCAGTTCGCTATCGCGCTGGGCGCGAATCGGCGTTGCTCCTTCGATGACGTCCGGATCACCCTGCGTCTTGAAGCCGAGTGCTTTTTTGCCAATACGACGAGCAATTACCTTCTCCAGGCCGACGAACGCTCCACCGCAGATGAAGAGAATGTTCGTCGTATCAACGACGGTGAACTCCTGATGCGGATGCTTCCGTCCACCCTGGGGCGGAACGTTGGCGACGGTGCCTTCGAGGATCTTCAGAAGAGCTTGCTGCACGCCTTCGCCGCTCACGTCGCGGGTGATGGAAGGGTTCTCGTCCTTGCGGCCAATCTTGTCGATCTCGTCGATGTAGATAATGCCGGTTTGCGCGCGGGCGACATCGCCTTCGGCAGCCTGCAGAAGCTTAAGGATGATGTTCTCCACATCTTCGCCAACGTAGCCTGCTTCCGTGAGCGTGGTCGCGTCGACGATGGCAAACGGAACGTCCAGCATCTTCGCCAGCGTGTGCGCGAGCAGTGTTTTTCCGCTGCCGGTCGGGCCGACGAGAAGAATATTCGACTTCGCCAGTTCCACGTCGTTGCCGCGCGTGCGATTCATCTGAATCCGCTTGTAGTGGTTGTAGACGGCCACGGCGAGCTTCTTCTTGGTCATCTCCTGGCCGATGACGTACTCGTCCAGAAATGCCTTCACTTCGTGGGGTTTGGGCAGATGGGCAGGCGGTGCGCCTGCCTGCGTCTCACCGCCGCGGTCGTCTTCGAGGATGGAGTTACAGACAGCTACGCACTCATCGCAGATGTACGCCCGTGGATAATCCGACGGCGACGAAATCAATTTCGCTACGGCGTCCTGCGACTTGTGGCAGAACGAGCACCGCAGTGATTCGTCTGTACCCTTCGAAGTCTTCATAAGAAGTGGAACTCCTGACCTGACCCTGAACTGAAGCGCGGGCATCGTTGCCTGCGCAAATAGAGTTTAAGTCTACACCCGCAGGACTAGTGAAATTGTCCGGTAGGGTGCTCTAAAAGCACTTCCGGAAGGATGTGCCGAAACGGAAAAAGCGGCCCAAATACTGGGCCGCCTCTCCTTAAAATGCTGGAATTAGACTCGTGGACGCGTAATGATATCGTCGATGAGCCCATATTCCTTTGCCTGGGCCGAATTCATAATGAAATCGCGATCGGTATCGCGCTCAATCTGCTCCAGCGTCTGACCGGTATGCTCTGCCTGGATCTTGTTCATTAACTCCCGGATGCGAAGAATTTCCCGAGCGTGGATATCAATTTCCGTAGCTTGTCCGCTGATACCGCCGCCCATGATGAGCGGCTGGTGAATCAGGATGCGCGAGTTCGGAAGGGCAAAGCGCTTGCCCTTCTTGCCCGCCATCAGAAGGAAGGCACCCATGCTGGCTGCCTGACCGATGCAGAGCGTGGAGACGTCATTCTTGATGTACTGCATCGTGTCGTAGATCGCCATACCCGCCGTGATGCTGCCACCCGGCGAGTTGATGTAGAGCTGAATGTCCTTCTCTGGGTCTTCGCCGGACAGAAACAGCAACTGCGCGATGATTACGTTCGCGATGTTGTCATCGATCGGCGTTCCAAGGAAGATGATGTTGTCGCGGAGCAGACGGCTGTAAATGTCGTAAGCGCGTTCGCCACGACTCGTCTGCTCGATCACCATTGGTACAAGTCCCATCGGTCTCCCTCTTTCTGATGTGTAGCTTTGCAATTGCCGCAGTAATTGGATTCGCTTCCTACGCGGAAAGCTTCTCGTAGAGTGCCGTGCCGGTTTTTTCGCGGAGCATCTGTTCGCGAATGCGGGCGAGATTGCCTTCCTTCGTGAGACGTTCGCGCAACTGCTCGACCGGCTCACGCGACTGGATGGAGAGAATGAAGAGTTCGCGATCGAGATCGGCATCGGAGACGGTAATGTTCTCCTTCTCCGCGATCTTGTCGAGAACCATCGAGGCCTTGACCTCGTTCACGGCTTCGTCACGCTGAGCAGCGCGCAGACGTCCGAAGTCGAGCTTACGCATTTCCTCCGGCGGCATGCCCTGCTGAGCCAGAGCGCGGAGGCCACGGTCCAGGCGCGCATCGATCTGCTGCTGCACAAAGCTCTCGGGAACAGGGAACTGGAACTTTGCGACGAGTTGGTCGACCAGCTTTTCCTTGGAGGCATTCTCGAGCGAAGTGCGCTTGCGCCCTTCGACGTTCTCGCGGAACTTGGTGGTGAAGTCTTCCCAGCTCTCGTAGTTGCCGAGCTGCGAAACGAACTCCGCATCCTGTGCAGGCGGCGTCTTCTTCTTGATGGCCTTCACCGTGACGTCGTACTCCACGGTCTTGCCTGCAAGGCGAGCTTCGCCGAAGTCTGCGGGATACTCAACCTCAGCGCTTAGTTCCTGTCCCACCTTGGAGCCACGAAGAGCTTCGGTGAATGCCGGAAGGGTGTTCTTTCCGCCAATCTCCACGAGCACGTCGTCGCCGGTGATGGGCGGCTCTGCGGAGGTGGAGGCAAGGCCCTCTTCCGTAACGGTCTGGGCAAGGTCTTTCACCGTGCCCTTGAATTCGATCTCTGCCCAGTCGCCGTCGTGCAGCTCGCGCTCTTCTTCCACGGTCTCAACCGTCGAATGCTGATCGAGAAGATAATCCAGCTCGGCCTGATACTCCTCGTCCGTGACGGTTACATCGGCCTTTTCGGCTTTGATGCTCTCGTAGCCGGTGACATCGAACTCGGGCAGCACTTCGAAGGAGGCGCGGAAACGCAGCGGCTGACCATCTACAAGCATCAGTTCGGTGATTTGGGGCTGAGAAATCGGATTCAGCTTCTGTGCTTCCAACTCAGTGCGGAAGCGCTCGGAAACCAGGCTCTCCATCACTTCCTGCCGAAGTTCTTTGCCGAACCTGGAACGGATCATCGACGGCGGAACCTTGCCGGCGCGGAAGCCAGGAATGCGTGCTTGCTTCTGGTAGGTCTTGAGCACCTTCGCAAAGGCGGCCGTAACGTCTTCGGCGGGCGCTTCCACGACGATCTCTCGCGTCAACTCAGGATTGAGCGCGGGAGCATCATGGTGATGATGATGGTGCTCATGATCGTGATCGTGGGTGTGCTCGCCCTCGGTTTCGTTCTGCACGGCTACTTCAGTCTGCTCAATCTCCGTTGCCGGAGTCATTTCATTGGTCTCGTTAGGGGTCAAAACTGTGCCTTCCAGGTTAGTTCCATCAACACTTTTTGCGTGTGATCGCTTGTCTTCAATGGTACGGACGGTAGGCCGCAGGGTCAAACAGAAGGGGGCTTACTTTATGGATGTCGCCAGCGGGACAATCTGCAGTCGGATCCGGAATTGCAGGCTCTCCCCAGGAGCCAGAAGCGGGATGTCGCCTCGATCGCGTTCCCCTTCGGCTAGATCGGCCTCGGGCTCTGCAATAGGCGCAATGACCACCCAGGGCCCATTCGCAGGAGCCAGCACCCTCAGCGAACGAATGGACGAACTGATTGCCGTGATACGTAGCGCATAGCCGGACGCTGGATCTTCGAGCTCAATCTCTGGCCCATCGCCCATGAACGCCCTGCGCAGATGAGTAAATGTCGCATCCAGGGTCGAACTTTTCAACGGTCTCCCACCCGGCATGCTGAAATCTTCGGCCGCAGCGCCGCTGCTTTTGTCCGTAGACGGAATGAGCAGCCGCGCCTGGTCCCGCTGCCCGCTTGGGATGGCGAGATGAGGAAAACAGCCCAGTCGCAGTGGTACAGCCTGCTTGCCCTTATTGTTCGCGGTGATCGACATGTCGATGGAACGCCCACTCATCACGATCGACGTGCGCAGCTCGATGCCCGCCGGAAGTCCGCCGGGCAAGCTCTGGGCGGGAGCGTTGAAGACGGTGGTCATGTTGGCACCATCAAGAGTTCCGTGATTTTCGGACGAATCGGCTGCCTGCAGCGTAAGGGCGTCCGCTGCTGACGGCGATGGATGGCCGCTGTCTGCGAGGTAGACCAGAAAGGCAGCGCCGATGCGTCCATGACTCTTGGCGTCCTCCGCCACCTCTTCCAGGCTGGAGGAGTTCAGCAGGTCGATCTCACCCCTTGAGGGAAAGGCCGCTGTGATCTGGAGGATCTGCATGCCGAGACCAGGCATGATGGTGGTTGAGAGAAATTCTGGGGAAACGCCGTTCCGCGTTGGGGCGCGCACAAGACTCACCGCAGCTTGGCCGCCCGGTCTGGGCGCCACTGCTTCCGACGGCTGTGTCTTTTTGTTGAACTTATGGAAAGATTCGTAGCGGACGGTCCGGTAGCCTAGAAAAAATGCGGCCAGAAGGCAAGCCGCCACGAGAGCGGCGAGAAGTTTCGATCCAATCCGATCCGGTTGTTCCGCGCTCGACTGCGGGTCGCTTTTACCTTCTGCGCGCATTTTCAGGGTGCTCGTTTCTATCCGCCGTACGCGACCTTGGTGCTTCAGATGGCGTTACTATGGGATTGTGTGTCCCGCTCCGCTTGCCCAGGCCAAATCTCAACTTGAAACCGCCCGCCAGAACATCGTCAGCTGCGAACTTTGTCCCCGGCTTCGGTCGTACTGCATCGGCATAGGAGAGACGAAACGGCGGGCTTATCTGGATTGGGATTACTGGGCTCGCCCCGTGCCCGGTTTCGGCGATCCTACCGCTCGCGTCCTGATTGTGGGCCTCGCCCCTGGAGCTCACGGAGCCAACCGTACCGGACGCCCTTTCACCGGGGACGGCGCTGGTTATTTCATGTATCCCGTCCTCTACAATCTCGGGTTTGCCACTAAGCCCCTTGCGACGTCGCGCGACGATGGCTTGAAGCTCCGAGGTGCGTGGATCGCCTCCGTAGTTCGTTGCGCACCCCCGGCAGACAAACCTATGCCGCAGGAGGTTCGGAACTGCGCCGTGCATTTCCGCGCGGAACTCGCCGCATTGCGGCGTCTCCGTGTCGTGGTTTGCCTGGGAAAGATTGCGTGGGACGGGTATCTTGCTTACCTGCTCGGCGAAGGCGTCATCAAGCGTCGCAGCGCGTACACCTTTACCCATGGAGCGGATTACCTCATGCCGAATGGTCTGCGCCTGATAGGGAGTTATCATCCATCGCTGCGCAATACCAATACGGGACGATTAAACGAAGCGATGTTCACACGCGTCTTTGTGAAGGCGCGCGAAGCGGCCGGGCTCGGTTGATCGGATCAATATTTCGCACAACCTCTGCCATCGTGATGGAATCAGAAGTAAAGACAGGCGCGATTTGTCGCACGGAGGGAAGTATGTCCGCAAAAGGATATGGATTTGCAATTGGGATTGGGGCACTTTTGGGAGCTTCAGTTGCTCTTCTCTTTGCTCCTCAGAGCGGAGCCAAAACCCGCAAGCGCATCAAGAGAAATATCGACGATGCCGGAGATTATCTGCAGGATGCGAGCGACTACCTGAAGGATCAGGCAGAACGTCTCTCGCGTGAAGCGCAGAGCGTGTACAAGCGCGGCGTGCATCAGGCAGCTGACGCCACCGATGCAGCGAAAGAATATGTCGGCAAAGTGGAGGGTTACGCCCAGGGCGTAGTCAAAACCGCAAAGTCGATGTTGTAGCTTTACACATCCGCAAACAAAGAAGGGAGCCGCTCGCGGCTCCCTTCTTTTGGTTTCAATGGCAGCATCAGACGATCTGCAGTGCCGCGCCTTCGGTTTTTTCTACCGTGCCTTCTCCAACGATGGGGCGATAGAAAAGCTTGTCGACATCCAGGTAGACCTCGAGGAAAGCAGGCCGTTCCTTGATGCCACCTCCGATGAGCGCCTCTGACAGAGGATCCTCTACATACTTCTGCAGGGCCCTGCGCAGCGGACGTGCACCGTAGGTACGGTCGACCAGCGTCTTCTCCAGAATCCACTTCTTGGCCTCGTCGGTCACGGAGATCGTGATCGCTTTATGCACAAGGTTCTGATTCAACTGCTGGACGAGCAGTTCGAGGATCTGGATCAGATCTCCATCCGACAGCGAGGTGAAGATAATCGTCTCGTCGATACGGTTGAGGAACTCCGGATTGAACGTACGCTTCACTTCGCCCTTCACGAGCTCTTCCATCTTCTCGAGGATCAGGTCTTCCTTGCTGCTCTGGAAGCCCAGTCCCTCGCGCTTCTGGAGGTGCTTGGCACCGATATTCGAGGTCATGATGATGATCGTGTTCTTGAAGTCGACCTGGTTGCCGAGGCCGTCTGTCAGATGACCATCTTCAAAGACCTGCAGCAGAATGTTGAAGACATCCGGATGCGCCTTTTCGATCTCGTCGAGCAGAACGATCGAGTACGGCGAACGCTTCACGCGCTCCGTCAACTGACCGCCTTCCTCGTAGCCGACGTAGCCCGGAGGCGAACCGATCAGCTTGGAGACCGAGTGCTTCTCCATGAACTCCGACATATCGAACCGGATCAGGCTCTTCTCGCTGCCAAAGAGGAACTGGGCGAGCGTACGTGCCATCTCCGTCTTGCCGACGCCCGTAGGCCCGAGGAACAGGAAGCTGCCAATCGGACGCGCCGGATTCTTGAGACCTGCACGCGAGCGGCGGATCGCACGGGCGAGAGCGCTGATGGCCTTCTCCTGAGAGATCACACGCTTATGCAGTTCTTCTTCCACACGCATGAGCTTGGCGGTCTCTTCTTCCTTGATCGCCGTAATCGGTACGCCAGTCCAGCGCGAGACGACATCTTCGATGTCTTCTTTCGTCACGATGCCCGCGCTCGAATCGTCGAGGTGGTACTTGTCGCGAAGGGCGCGCAAATTTTCACGCTCTTTACGCTCCTCATCCGAGTAGAAACGCGCCTTTTCGAACTCGTGATTCGCAATGGCGTTTTCCATGCGGTGCACGATGAACTTGATACGCTTCTGGACCTCGGTCAACTCCTCGGGAAGGGAAGACTGCCGCAACTTGACGCGAGCGCCAGCCTCGTCGATCAGATCGATGGCTTTGTCCGGCAGGAAGCGGTCGGGAATGTAGCGGTTCGAGTGCGAGACGGAGAAGAGAATGGCTTCATCCGTGTAACTCACGGCATGAAACTTCTCGTACTTCTCCTTGATGCCCATGATGATTTTGATGGCATCTTCCTCGTTGGGAGGCGGCACCTTGACGGCCTGGAAGCGCCGTTCCAGCGAGCGGTCTTTCTCAATCGATTTGCGATACTCTGCAGGGGTCGTCGCTCCAACGCATTGGATCTCTCCACGCGAAAGCGCAGGCTTCAGGATGTTCGCCGCATCGAGCGAACCCTCCGCCGATCCAGCACCTACCAGCGTATGCAGCTCGTCAATGAAGACGATGCAGTTCTGGTTTTCCATCAACTCTTTCATGATGGTCTTCAGGCGCTCTTCAAACTGGCCGCGATACTTCGTTCCCGCCACGATGAGCGAGAGGTCCAAAGAGAGCACGCGCTTGTCGGCGAGAAAGCTGGGAACATCGCCGTCGGCGATCTTCTGTGCGAGGCCCTCGACGATGGCCGTTTTGCCGACGCCGGGTTCGCCGATCAGGACGGGGTTGTTCTTCGTCCGGCGGCAGAGGATCTGGATGACGCGCTCCAGCTCAGGATCGCGCCCGACGAGGGGATCGAGCTGCTGATCCGCTGCGGCCTGCGTCAGATCGCGGGAAAACTCCGCCAGCATGCTTTGTTCGCCGCCGCTTCCGGCGTTGCGCGCCTGCTTCTGATTGGGGGCGGGCTTCTCCTGCGTTGTGCGCTGCAACTCCTCGCGAATGGCGGGGAGGCGCAAGCCACGTTCCTGCAGAATCTCGGCAGCGAAGCACTTTTCTTCGCGCAACAGGCCCAGCAGGAGGTGTTCCGTGCCGATGTGTTTATGGGAAAGTCGTTCAGCTTCTTCCGCCGCATACGCCAGAACGCGCTTGCACTCGTTCGAAAGCGGCAGATCGACCGAAGTCGACACCTTCTCCCGAATCGTCGTGTGGCCCTCGATCTGTTTCCGGATCGACTCTACCGATGCGTGGGAGCGCAGGAAGCGGTTGGTGAGTGCCTTGTCTTCGCGAAGCAGGCCCAAAAGCAGGTGCTCGGTCTCGATGTAGGGCGACCCAAACTGGCTGGCCTCGTAACGCGCAAAGAAAATTACGCGTCGCGCTTTTTCTGTATAGCGTTCGAACATGTTCCCCCTCAGTCTGCCGCGCGGCGAGTATGTCGCGTGCCAGCCGTTGGTTCCTTGCTCTTTCCTGCACCGCTTGCAAAAAACAGCCAGCAGATGCAGGAACATTAAGGCCGGGTACTTTGCCACATTAGCGGCGCGGTGCCCCTTCCCACATCTTTAGATCTATTTTACAACCTGCATCGTGTTGTGTGCAGATCGCCCGATTTCGCGTTTGCGATACGGTATCAGTCTCTAGATGCTTCTGAATAGTCTTTCGACGCTTGCCTGTTGAAATCGGTAGCTAAACTCTCTTTTACCCGACCAACAAACCGGACGAAAGTCGTAGTTGCCGGTCGCATCGGGCGGCAAAGGTCTGGTTGTGCGTCACTAAAACGCTGGTCAAACCATGCTCCCGATGCAGCCGCTCGATCAGCGAAAAGACGACTTCACCGGTTCGTCCGTCCAGATCGCCGGTTGGCTCGTCCGCCAGCAACAGCTTCGGCTCCGTTACCAGAGCTCGCGCCAGCGAAGCCCGCTGCTGTTCGCCGCCGCTCAGCTCGCCGCTACGGTGATCCGCCCGGTCAGCCAGCTCCACCTCGGCCAGCCAGCGGCGGGCACGGGACAGGGCCTCGCTCCGTCCTATGCCGCGCGCCAGCAGAGGCATCGCCACGTTCTCTTCCGCCGTAAACTCCGGCAATAGGTAATGGAACTGCCAGACGTATCCGATCTGGCGGTTGCGAAACTCTGACTGCGCCCGTCCGCTGAGTGCTCCCAGGGAAATTCCGCTCACCGTAACGTCGCCCGAAGTGGGCGTATCCAGGGCCGCCATCATGTGCAGCAGCGTGCTCTTGCCCGCGCCGCTCTCGCCCACGATTGCGACCAGCTCACCAGTCCGCACCGTGAAATTCAGGTCGCGAAAGAGTTCCAACGTCCCACGGCCGGTGGTATAAGTCTTGGTCAGACCACGTACTTGTAATAAAGCGTCTTGATCTGTTTCGGCCACATGGACATCTTACTCACTGAGCACGTCTTGACGGCACGAAGGAGCCGCTTCTTCTATGACCAGCGAAGAGTTCCGTAACCTGAACCGCCAGGAAGCCTCCGCGTACAGCCTGTTGTTGCAGGCGCTCTGGCAGGATGTGCACAGCGACTGGCAGAGCGCACACGAACTGGCGCAGGACATCGAAACGCCAGACGGCGCATGGGTTCACGCCTACCTGCATCGCAAGGAAGGCGATGAGTTCAACGCCACGTATTGGTATCGCCGAGCCGACAGGCCGGTCAGCACAGCCACTCTCGAGGACGAATGGGGTTCTATCGTGACAGAGCTTCTACAAAAACAGCCGGCGATTCTAAGCGGCGGAGTTGGCTAAAATCGCTGCCTTCACGCGCTCGCAGATCTCTTCCAGGTCTCCATCGGGTAACGGCTGACCCTCGCGCGTGAGGTAGAAGACGTCGATCGCGGTCTCGCCCTCGGTGTCGATCACGGCGACTTCGATGTTGCATCGAGCTTCGCCAAGTGTGACAGCCAGCGCATGCAACAGGCCGGGTGTGTCCTGTGCGATCACCTGTAATAACGTGCTGTGTGTCGACGATTTCGTATCAAACTCGACTTTGGTATCGACCGTGACCAGAGGAGCATTCTTGCGCGTTCGCTTGCGACTGGCCAGCATTCGATCAGCTGCGCCTTCGGCCAACATGGCGTCATGCACACTCTTCACAAAACGCGCATGCTCCTGCGGATTCATCTCCAGCGTGCGATAGCTGTCCGTAAACCGGAAGGTGTCTACAACAATGCCCTGTGCGTTCGAAAATGCGTCGGCGGTCACGATATTCATGCCCCATCCCGCGAGCGCTCCAGCCACCCGCGCAAACAGCATCGCCTGGTCGCGTGTGACCAGAGTCACGTCGCTGCGCTCGGGCGAATAGTGGAAGTCAAGCTGGACAGCGTCGTCTTCCAGGCGGCTCGCCATGTCGAAGTGCGTCCGAATCTGCTCGGGAGAACGCGTCCTCAAATAGCGTTGTGGAAAGCCCTCCAGAAAGGCCAGTACTTCCTTCGTTTTTCCGGGAAGCAGACCTGTGACGCGGTGCACAAGTTCGCTAGAAACGCGCGAATCCACGCGCTCATCGTCGATATTGCGATCTAGATGGTTCGACGTCGCAATGTACAGCCGCCAGAGATTTTCGGCTTTCCAAGGCGTCAACGCATCCGGGTGCACCGCGTTGATGTCGGCATAGGTAAAGAGCGTGAGCATGCGCAGCTCTTCTGGCGTCTGCACCTTGGACGCAAAGGCGCGCACCGTCTCCGCGTCAAAGATGTCGCGCCGCAGCGCCGCAGACATCTCCAGGTGGTTTTCGATCAGGCCGAGGACCAGCGGGCGTTCATACGCGTCCAACTCCAGACGACTGAGAACACTCAACGCCATCCGCGCGCTCTCGATCGTATGCTCCCCCGTGCTGCGACCCTTGCCTGTGTCGTGCAGCAGGGCAGCGAGGTAGAGCAGTTCGGGATGCTCCAGGTCTTTCTGGATGGCATAGAACGGCGCGCGCCACGCCTCCATCGCGGTAGGTGCTGTGGGCGTGCTTTCCAGCCCATGCAGTGTATCGATGAGGACGAAGGTATGTTCATCCACCGTGTAGCGGTGATACGCATCGCGAATCACCAAGGCATCGATGGCGTGAAACTCGGGTACCATTAGCTCCAGAATGCCCATGGCATGCATGGAGCGCAACGCCGCTCCGGCATGCCGACCGCACAGGATCGTTCGCAGATGGTTCCAGAGCCCCGGCCCCTCTTCGAGGTGCGCCGAGAGGATAGGAAGCGCGCCCTCCAGCCGGTTCTCCGTATCCGCAGCAATGCGCACCCCAGTCTTCGCCATTGCCTCGAAGACCTGCAGAACGATGTCCGGATCACGCGCGGGGTCTTCGCCGTTCACTGCGGCATCCAGCACCAGACGGCCACGGTCCACACGAAAGCCCTCACCGCTCAAAACCGATTTGCGGCGAAACGCCTGCGGCAGCTTGTCCAAAAGCGAGCTCTCCTGCGGCAGTTCATCCATCCTCTGCAGAAGCATTCGTTCGATTGTGCGCGCATGGCGAAAGTAGATCTGCATCCAGTAGGCTGCGTCCGCTTGTCCAGCTCCACGGTCGATGCCGACACCCGCAGCAGCGGCTGCGTCCTGGCTCTTCCAGTCCAGCGTGTTCGTGTCGCGGCCATTACGCAGATGCAGGAAACACCGTACCGAAGCCAGAAAATCAAACGCGGCGGTAAACTCGCGCGTCTCTTCCGCGGGTATGGGAGCCTCGGCGACGGCGGTCGCTCCACGAAACACCTTGGGGAGTGCCTGCTCCCTGCTGGCATCGGTGACGAAGCTCTCCGTCAGAATCCGGATCCAGCCGCAGACGTTGGCATCGCGCAAGCCGCCGGGGCAGTCCTTGATATTTGGTTCCAGGTGGAAGAGTGTGTTGCCGTAGCGCGCGTGGCGTTCGCGGGTCAACGCCGCCAGCCCTGTAAAAAGCGCACGCCGCTCCTGTTCGATGAGGCGAGGCAGCATCTCCCGACGGAGCTTGTAGGTCATGGCTTCGTCCCCTGTGAGGGGGCGAAGGTTCAAGAGAGAAAGGGTGAATTCGAGGTTGTCCGGATCGAAGCGGTCGCACTCGGCGAGCGCCCGCGTTACCGGGGAAACGCGCACACCCGCGTCCCACAGCTGCTGGCAGACCTTGCGGATCGCAGGCTTGGCGAGCTTTTCCTGTCCGCCGTCGCGCAAAACAAAGAGGAGATCCAAATCGGAGAGAGGGAAGAGTTCCTTGCGTCCGTAGCCGCCGGTGGCGAAGAGGGCAATCGACTCCGTGGCCTGGCGATTTTCCTTCTGCGCGGCGGCCCA
The DNA here is from genome assembly GCF_000179915.2 of Terriglobus saanensis SP1PR4. Classification (NCBI taxonomy): domain Bacteria; kingdom Pseudomonadati; phylum Acidobacteriota; class Terriglobia; order Terriglobales; family Acidobacteriaceae; genus Terriglobus; species Terriglobus saanensis. The sequence goes on from NC_014963.1 coordinate 1,173,084, forward strand.
CAGGGCGAGAACGAGAGTATCTGCCGCAGCCGTCCGTGCAGCAATGGCGTTACGGCCGGACTTTCCGTGCTCAAACTCCGCACGGATGTCGTCTGTGGCCCGCTGATACGTCAATCCTGCAGCGGAAGCCGTTCCGGCTTCCTTGGAGGCATCTCGATCCATCGTCGCTCACCGTCCATTCATCTGCGAAACATCCGGTGAAATTGACTGCTCTCCGGACCAGGGTGTCCGGCAACAGGAGAAGCAGCCTAAAGCGCCAGGTCTCCACGGTCTTCGTTGCGAATACGAATGGCATCATCGATTCGGCTCAAAAAGATTTTACCGTCGCCAATTGCGCCAGTCTGCGCGGCCGTGACGATCGCCTGCACGACCTTCTCAGCCATCTCGTCCGTCGTGACCACTTCCAGCTTGATCTTCGGCAAGAGGTCGACGGAGTATTCGCGGCCCCGGTAGAACTCCGTGTGGCCCTTCTGGCGTCCATGCCCACGTGCTTCCACGATGGTCATACCGTCGATGCCGATTTCCACCAGAGCCTCTTTGACGGCGTCTAGTTTCCCAGGCTGAATCACTGCTTCAATCTTCTGCATTGTCTCGTTTCCTCGTTGGCTCGTCCGGCCGAAACCGTTTGCCCTAAATCAAACCCATTGTGCATTGCCCCGAACACATCTGTCCGCAGGCGATGAAGTTTAGTGCGACGACATTTCGGCGTGGTATCCCTCTTCGCCGTGCTGGGACAAGTCGAGGCCTTCGCGTTCGTCTTCTTCTGAGACGCGCAAACCGATCAACTTATCTACGAGGAACAGAAGAATCAGCGTTCCAACAATTGAGATGCCCCAGGCCAGCGCAATGCCGACAAACTGGTTCAGTACTTGCTTGCCGTTGCCTTCCAAGAGGCCCGTCGCCTTGCCAGCACCGAAGATCGGGTTGATGGCGCTATTTGCAAAAATACCCGTCAGAATCGCACCGATTGTTCCACCCGCTCCATGGACGCCAAACGCATCCAGGGAGTCGTCATAGCCAAACTTCATCTTCACGATGAAGACCATGAAGAAGCAGAAGGCTCCCGTGATCAGACCGATGGCAATTGCGGACATTGGAGTGACAAATCCCGCCGCCGGGGTGATGCCGACCAGTCCGGCCACCGCGCCAGAGATAGCTCCCAGTGCCGTGGGCTTGCCGTTCTTCATCCACTCCGCCGCGCTCCAGCTAATAGCCGCCGCCGCTGCTGCAAAGTGCGTGGCCACGAACGCCGAGGTGGCAAGGCCGTTGGCCGCCAGCGCGCTGCCTGCGTTGAAGCCGAACCAGCCAACCCACAGAAGGCAGGCGCCCACAAAGCTCAACACCACCGAATGTGGAGGCATGGGCTCTTTGGGATAGCCGACTCGCTTGCCCAGATAAAGGCAAGTCACCAGCGCCGAAACGCCGCTCGTGACATGGACTACGGTGCCGCCGGCGAAGTCAAGCGTGGGGAACTTACCGCCCAACGCTGCGTTGAGCAGACCATGCTGGCCCCAGACCATATGCGCCATCGGGCTGTACACAAAGATCGCCCACAGGGTCAGGAACAGGAGCATCGCCGAAAACTTCATGCGTTCGGCAAACGCACCCGTGATCAATGCCGGGGTGATGATGGCGAACATCAACTGATAGACCATGAAGGTCTGCAGAGGAATGGTGGTGACGTAGACGCCGTCCGGCACCAGGCCTACGCCGTGCAGAAGCGCGTTACTGAATCCACCGATGAAACTTCCCGACACGCCATTGTTCACGCCAAAGGCAAGGGAGTATCCAATTAACGCCCACAGGACGGTGATGATGGCCATCATGGCGAAGGTCTGCATCATCGTGCCCAGGATGTTCTTCTTCCGTACCAGACCGCCGTAGAACAACGCCAGGCCGGGTCCGCTCATCATGAGAACCAGAGCCGCAGAGACCAGCATCCACGCGTTGTCGCCCGCGCTCTGTGCCGATACAACCGCAGTTTTGGCGTCTGCCACCTGCTTTTCGAGCGCAGCAATACGATCACCCTGTGTCTGCGCCAGTACTGTGCCGGACACGGCAAGGCCCAGGCAAAGAACGAACAGAAGACGCGCAATCCGCGATCTGAAACCACGGGAAGGCGAATGCGAAGAGAAGGGGAAAGAAGACGAAAGTCTGCGAGAGCGAAGGTCCATAGTGTCAGTTCACCGGTTCGAAAAGTGCTGGTAGAAAAGTCAGAAAAATGGAAGATTTACGACGGAGCGAGCAGAGCGCGGGGGAGCGCATTTGTTGCAGAATGGCGCAACTTATTCGTTTTACTGTACAACACAACAGAACGTCCCAGGCAAGAGTCAATCGATTGCAATGTCCATCGTCCAAAATGAATATAAAAATAGTCGCATTCTTGTTGCTCTTCGCGACTTCTTTTAGGGCGTCTGTCCTATCTCGTAAGGCGTCGGGCCTATCCTCGGCTCCGGCGTGCGGCCTCAGCTTTGAAGGAGAGGTGAGCGAGGGGCAAAGCTTTTCTCACCCGGGCCCAGGGCAACTTGATTTTCTGTTGGAGAATATTCCTTCGGGCTGGATCATCCGTGTCCTTCCCCGGGACCTTCCGCGTTCTGCCTATGATTTCGCGGGCCTAGCCACACCGCCCTACGATTCGCCCAATCCGATTCTTATCTCCACGGACTTTGCCTTCCGTGCGCAAGACGCGATTGGCTGGAATCCGCGTCGATTTCAATACTTCGATTCGGCGGAGAAGATGCGTCAGGCCGTGGCGGATTACAACCTCATCAAGGCCTCAGGCGCAAAACCGACTGCAGAGCAATCCGCGGCGATGGCCCGCCTCATCGCACTCAGTGCAGCGGCATCGCCCGCGATCTTCACGATCCTGGACGCTCATCTGATTGGGGGAACCGGGGATCAGTTCGTAATGGCTGCTGCTGTGGCCTCACACTTCAGCACAACGGCCCACGTCGTCGAGCAGCCATCTGGCCCTCATAGCTCGCCTCTCGGAAAGATTACGTGGATGCGCTTTCGCCTGGAGTTCCCCGCAGTGGATACCGGAAGTCATCGTTCTTGTATAAAAGCGCCCTAATGAAAATGCACTTCGCGTGTTCCGATATCTGTTGAGGAGCCTGTAACGAAAATCGTTTGCTCTTGAGCAACGATTGCACTTTGGTGTGCGTCCGAAGCTAAGTAGAGGAAAATATATGCGCCGTTCAAAAGACACTCGCATATATTGAAGTGACAAGCATGAATTCACCAACTTCAGAGACATCGAGCAACGGACGCCCCACAGCGGTGCCGCAGCAGCATGACCGCTATATTTTTGGCACCTTGGACAGCTTCGGCAAAAATCAGGAAAAGCTACGCGAAGTGACCTGGGGTTATGACCAGCCCGAGGGGATCGTCCTCGCATCCATGGATGCGGCCATCAACTGGGTGCGTAAGAACTCGGTGTGGCCTATGACCTTCGGTCTCGCCTGTTGCGCGATCGAGATGATGAGCATGGGGGGGTCGCGTTACGACATTGCACGCTTCGGCGCCGAGGTGTTTCGTCCCTCGCCCCGGCAGAGCGATCTGATGATCATCGCCGGACGCGTCTCGCAGAAGATGGCGCCGGTCATTCGGCGTCTCTACGAGCAGATGCCTGAACCGAAGTGGGTCATTTCCATGGGTGCTTGTGCTACTTCAGGCGGTGTCTTCAACAACTACGCGCTTTTGCAGGGTGTCAATCAGATTATTCCGGTTGACTTGTACGTCCCGGGCTGCCCTCCCCGACCCGAACAACTGCTTTATGCCATCACACTTCTGCAGGAAAAGATCCAACAGGATCGTGGCAGCATGAAGCGGACTCTCAATCTTGGGTGATGCACCTTTCGAGATAACCCCCTCGTTTGAAGCATTGTCACAACTTTAACGGACCACAACGCATCGAAGTCTTTGAAACTCAACATTTCTTGCGCAATTTTAGCCGATCCTGGCGCGAAATTGCGTTACACTTCAGACGCATTGGGATACCAAACCCCGGGCTCCTCTACGAGAGTCCGATCAGATAAGTAACAATTTTCCGCGGAGGATAAGTCGAATGTTTTCACGCCCGTTTCGCAAGCTAGGCCGGTCAGTATTGGCTGCAAGCGTCATCAGTCTTGGTGTCATGAGTCTGGGAGCGCAGACCACCGCAGCCACGCCCGCCCCGCCCGCAGGCCCAAATCCTTCGCGGGTGGATGTTTTCCTGGGATATTCCTACTTCGGTGCTCACGGCACTGTTAAGCCAGCGAATATCGCTTACTCTTCCATCGATATCGGTGCAATCGGCAGCGGCGCCTACTACTTCAACAAGTATGTCGGCGGCGAAGTCTCCTTTGCAGCTCATCCAGATGGTAAGAATGACGGTCTCTTCATCGCCGCTGCGGGTCCTATCTTCCGTGCTCCGATGCAGAACTTCACTCTCTTCGCTCACGGCCTCGTAGGCGCGGCGAAACTGGGCGGACCGAACAACGAAGGTGTTTTCCTGTACCACGAGCCCTATCGCTGGGGACCGTCCTTGACGGCCGGCGGCGGTATGGACTACGACCTCCCGTTCTTCAATCACCGCTTCGGTCTTCGCCTCTTCCAGGCTGACTATGTATATGTCCACGAGTCGTACGGTCCTTACACCCCTCCCCCAACGGGCGGAGTTATGGGCGGCCGCACCAACCTCGGTGGCGCACAGCTCTCCACCGGTCTTCTGGTTCATTTCGGCCACATCGTCCCGCCGCCTCCAGTCCTTTATGCCTGCACAGCGAGCCCGATGACCGCCTATCCTGGCGACCCGATCACCATCACCGGTACCGCAACCAACCTGAACCCCAAGAAGGATGCGACCTACACCTGGACCACCGACGGTGGAACGATTGCAGGTACGTCTTCGACGGCCAATGTCGACACCAAGACACTCTCCGCTGGCAGCTACAACGCCAAGGGTCATGTCTCGCAGGGTATCAAGGTCGGCCAGTTCGCCGATTGCGTCGCGCCGTTCACGGTCAAGGCCTTCGAGCCGCCCACTGTCACCTGCTCGGCTAGCCCGTCTTCGGTTCGCCCTGGCGATTCCTCCACCATCACTGCATCTGGCGTAAGCCCGCAGAACCGCCCCCTGACGTATAGCTACAGCGCGACGTCTGGTTCGGTCTCTGGCTCTGATGCCACTGCAACCCTCTCCACCGCCGGTGCTGGCCCAGGTACGATCACTGTCACCTGCAACGTCGTAGACGATAAGGGGCAGACCGCTTCGGCCACTACTTCGGTCGACGTCTCTGCTCCTCCGGCTCCTCCTGCACCCACGACCTCGGCTCTTTGCTCGATCAACTTCGGTCGTGACAAGCGTCGTCCGGCTCGTGTGGACAACGAAGCGAAGGCCTGCCTTGATGATGTGGCTCTCAACCTCCAGCGCACCTCTGATGCCAAGGTCATTCTGACCGGCAACAAGGCTGGTAACGAAAAGGGCGGCAAGCTTGCTGCTGAGCGTGCCATCAACACCAAGGCCTACCTGGTTACGGAAAAGGGCATCGACCCGTCGCGCATCTCGGTCTACACCGGATCCGCTGATGACACGACGGTCACCACCACCCTCGTCCCAGCTGGTGCCACCGCGAGCGATGCAGGAACCCCGGTCGACGAAAGCGCGATCAAGGTTCAGCCCCGCACCGCGAGAAAGCACCACAAGAAGTAGTCACACACGTACCAAGCCTGAGGCTGACTGGGATTTCCCGGTCAGCCTTTGTGCTGTTAAGGAATAAACTTGTTTTAGTCGCACCACCCAAAGGAATTGAGTATGGCCCCGCAGTACCCTAGATTTCCCTTGTTGTCTTCTACTGTCCTTGCGTTCACTTTAGCCTTGTCCAGCTACGCTTCCGCGGCTCCCTGGCTTCCCACCGGTCCTGAAGGCGGAGACGCCCGCGCCTTTGCTGGCGATCCGACAGACCACCTCCATATCTATCTCGGCACCTTGACGGGCTGGATCTATGACACACACGATGGTGGCAAGCAGTGGACGCGCCTTGCCCGTGTCGGTCAGCGCGACGATCTCGTGCTCGACAACATCGTTGTCGACCCCTCCAACTCCAAGCACCTCGTCATCGGCGCTCACGTCATCGATCGTCCTGATGGCGGTATCTACTCCAGCATGGACTCCGGAAAGAGCTGGACGAGCTCAAAGCAGATGCAGGGACACTCGGTCCTTGCCCTGAGCTTCGCTCCGTCGGACCCCAAAATTCTGATCGCGGGCGCGCTGGACGGCGTTTATCGCTCAACCGACGGCGGCAACGACTGGAAGCTCATCACACCAGCTGGAAGCATGGAACTGCACGAGATTGAGTCCATCGCGATCGATCCGAAGGATCCTTCGACCATTTATGCCGGTACCTGGCATCTTCCCTGGAAGACCTCCGACGGCGGCGCTAACTGGCACAACATCAAAGAAGGCATCATCGACGACTCCGATGTCTTCTCGATCATCGTCGACCCGAAGAATCCCCAGGTCGTCTACGCCAGTGCCTGCTCCGGTATCTACAAGAGCGACTCCGCCGGAGTCCAGTTCAAGAAGGTGCAGGGAATTCCCTCGACCGCTCGCCGTACGCGCGTCTTAATGCAGGACCCGACGCGCAGCGATGTCGTCTTTGCGGGAACTACCGAAGGCCTCTTCCGTACCGCGGACTCCGGTAAGACCTGGGTCCGGAACACCGCCAACGAAGTCATCGTCAACGACGTCTTCGTCGACCCGAAGCAGCCGGACCACGTTCTGCTCGCGACTGATCGTGGTGGCATCGTCATCGCGGAGGATGGTGGTTTCAGCTTCCACGCTTCGAATAATGGCTTCTCCGCCCGGCAGATTACGGCCTTTGCAGCTGGCCACACCAATCCCTCCGAACTCGCCGTTGGCGTCGTCAACGACAAGACCTTCGGTGGCGTCTTTACCAGCACAGACGGTGGGATCAAGTGGGCGCAACAGAGCGATGGCCTTGTGGGACGCGATGTCTTTGCCCTGACTCGTACAGCGGAGGATACCCTTCTCGCAGGTACCAGCCACGGCATCTTCCGTCTGGAAGCAGGAAAGTGGAAGGAGTCGGGTCTGCTGCTCAGCCCTGTCGTCGTTCCTCCCGTGGCCCCTCCCCGACGCAAGGGTGCGCCAGCAAAGAAGGCTCCTGTGGCTCGCCGAGTCCCTCCGCCTCCAGCCGTCCACTTTGACGGTGCTGTCTACGCATTCGCGTCTTCGGGAAACACGATCTATGCGGCAGCGGGCGACAACGTCGTCGTCTCCCCAACCGGCGGTATCGGTTGGCAGACGGTGGAGCCACTCAAGAACAAGGAGTGGCGGAACATCGCTGTACAGGGCACCCGCGTCGTTGTGGGCGGTCTGAAGGTGCTCGCCCTCTCTTCGAACAGCGGTGCGGACTGGCACGAGATTCCCGCTCCGCCCAGCATTTCGCTCATGCGTGCGCTCAGCATGGACGACACCGGAAGCATCTGGGTCGGCGGTCGCGAAGGTCTCGTTGTCTCCAAGGATGACGGCGCTACCTGGACGAAGGTTCACGAGAACTATCTGAATGATGTGAACAACATCTTTTTTGATAAGGCAGGCGAGCGCATCCTGGTGACCAACAACCGTCCCACGCTGGTCTACGCGATCAGCGTTCCCGCCATGAAGTTTACTTACATGGAGTCCGGCTGGAACCTGCGCTTCGTCCGCCCGGTCGGGGACCATCTTGTCGGTGCCACGTTCTTCGACGGCATCGTCCTTCAGCCCCGTATGATGGACAGCCCCGTCGTCACCGCCTCCAAATAGCCAAAAATCCAGAGAACTGTGCCCCATTCTTTCGCGGCTTTATCGCAAAAGGGTGGGGTCGCGCAGAGCGCACAAACAGATTCACGAGGGAAGCAGCCGTTCTATACAACACCCGATGCGCCGCCATATTCTTGATGGCGGCGCATTGCTTTTGCTCTGGTCGAACGTAGGTCTTATGTCACATAGCGCATCCCGGTTTCAATCGGTACTATGTTCCCAACTCAACATTGGGGTAACGACCAGATGTACAAGTACTCTGCACTTCTCTTTTCTGCCACACTCGCCGCCACGGCCTTTGCATCTCCGGTCCATCTCCGCACCAACTCGCTCGATGCTCCTATCGGCATCGACACGTCTCACCCCACGCTCTCCTGGCAGAGCGACGCAAAGACTCCCAACTGGACGCAGTCTGCTTACGAAATCCTCGTGGCCACCGACGCGAAGAACCTCAAGCCCGGCAAGGCAGACGTCTGGGACTCGCGGCGTGTCTCTTCTTCCGAATCCGTAAATATTGCCTATGCAGGAGCCGCGCTCAAGCCGCAGCAGCGTTACGTCTGGGCCGTCAAAACATGGGACAGCAAGGGTAAGCCGACGACCTCTGCGCCCGCGTTTTTTGAGACAGGACTCATGTCTCCCTCCGACTGGAAGGCCCAGTGGATCATGCGCAAGGATCCGGCAGATGAAACTGAGATGGCGACGATTCGCTGGATCTGGCTGCCTCATGTAGATCCGCAGAAAGTGCTCGCTTCTTCACCCGCCCACTTCCTTTACAAACTGCATCTCGACGCAAAACCCGCAGCGGCCAGCCTGCATATTCTCGCTCCGGGCCGCGTCATCGCACGAGTCAATGGCCAAGTCACAGGGCATCACGATGAGTGGAGCGCCTTCGATCAGGAAGAGATCTCCGGATTCCTGCATGTAGGCGACAACGAAATTCAACTGGACGCAGTCTCCCGTCGCGGCAGCCGGTCTGCCAACACCTCACGTGCAGCCGTCGCCGCATCGATTCATATCACTCCGGCCAACGGCGTCGAACAGCGTATCGTGACGGATGAGCATTGGCTGGCGCGCGAAACCTCCGAAGGTCCCTGGGCTCCTGCACAGGCCATCGGGCCCATGTCCCTGCACTTCAGCACCGGCACCGACCGTGAAGAGGCTATTTCTGGACCTGATCGTGTTTCCACGAATGCTTCGCTGTTGCGCAAAGACTTTGCTCTGGCCAACACCGTCCAGTCCGCACGCCTTACCGTCACGGCGCTCGGAGCGTATCAAGCCTTCATCAACGGCAAACCGGTTGCGGCGAACAATCTGCTTACCCCAGGCTGGACAGACTTCCGCAAACGCGCGCAGTTCCAGACCTACGATGTAACGTCTCTCGTGAGCAAGGGTGCGAATACTATTGGAGCCATTCTCGGTGGCGGATGGTATAGCTCGCCTATGACGTGGACTGCCATCCGTGTCACGCCTGGCCCTAACCTCCTCCGCGCGCAGCTTGACCTCACTCTCGCCGACGGAACGCATCAGACCATTGCGACAGACAGCACGTGGTTGACCTCGACTTCCCCCATCACCTTCTCCGAGATCTACGGTGGAGAATCCTACGACGCGCGCCTTATCCAGAAAGGCTGGAGCAGCCCTAACTTCAATGCCGCAAGCTGGACGACGGCCGCCGTCGGCGCTCCCTTCAACGCGGACATGGTTCTCAATGCGCAGCCGGATCTCCCCATCAACACCACCATCACCCTGCATCCCATCGCGCTCGATCCGGCGAACTCCGCGCATCCCGTGATCTATGATATGGGCCAGAATATGGTGGGCAATATCCGCATCCACGTCAGCGGCCCGCGAGCCTCCGTCATCAAGATGCGCTTTGCCGAACGACTCAATCCCGACGGCAGCATCTACACAGAAAACCTCCGCAACGCCGACGCAACCGACACCTACATCCTCTCCGGTGAAGGCGATGAAACCTATACTCCCTCCTTCACCTTCCACGGCTTCCGTTATGTCGAGTTCTCCGGCACTGCCGCGCCGCCAACCCTCGCCACCATCGAGGGTCTGGTCTTCAACAACCTGCCCGCGAAACCCTCGATCCGTCTCAGCAGCTCTTCGGCAACGCTTAATAAGATGAACGAGCTTGGAGCATGGGGTCAGCGCGGAAACTTTGTCTCCATTCCCACCGACTGCCCACAGCGCGACGAGCGTCTTGGATGGATGGGTGACGCAGGAGTCTTCTGGCGCACCGGCAGCTATAACTTCGATATCGATGCCTTCAGCCACAAGTTCATGCTCGACGTCGAGGATGCACAAAACCCAGAGGGCGCCTTCTCCGACGTCTCGCCGAACGTCCTCAGCCTTACCAAGCCCGGTGCACCCGGATGGGGTGACGCAGGCGTTTTTATCCCCTACGCCGCGTGGCTCCAGTATGGCGATGCAAACCTCGTCGAACAATCCTGGCCTGCGATGGAGCGTTGGATGGACTTCATCCTTAAGAGCAACCCCAACCACCTCCGCCAGCAGGCCCTCGGCAACAACTACGCTGACTGGCTCGCGCCCGATCAGAACACGCCCAAAGACCTGATCGGCACAGCCTACTGGGCCCTCATTGCGCACGAGATGGCAGAGATGGCGACCGCCCTCCACCGCACGGACGATGCGAAAAAATATCAGCAGCAGTATGACCAGATCGCCGCTGCCTACCGCGCTGCCTATGTGAAAGAAGACGGCAGCGTTGCGGGCAATACGCAGACCAGCTATCTTGCCACGGTCTTCACCGGCATCGCGCCCGCATCGCTCCGTGCCAACATGGTGGACCGCGCCGTCAAAGACATCGAAGCGCACGGAACGCATCTCACTACCGGCTTCCTCGGTACGCCCTTTTTGCTCTCTGTTCTAGATGAAAACAACCGCTCCGACGTAGCCTTCAAACTCCTTCTCTCGGACACGTATCCCTCGTGGGGGTACATGGTGAAGAAGGGTGCGACCACTTGGTGGGAGCGCTGGAACGGCGACACCGGCGACCCCGGCATGAACTCCTACAACCACTACGCCTTTGGCTCCGTCATGGCCTGGGTCTACCGCCGCGCTGCGGGCATCGATACGGACACGACCGGCCCCGGCTACCACCACCTCACCATACAGCCGCACTTCGACGCGGCTCTTCCGCAGCTCCACGCGGAATACGACTCTACCTATGGCACCATCACCACTGACTGGCAGCAGAGCGCACACAAGTTCTCGGTGACGATTCCCGCAAACACTACCGGTACAGTCACCTTGCCCAATGGCAAAACGGAGAACGTCGGCAGCGGTACAAAGTCCTGGACGGTGCAGTAGGAAGCAGAAGCCTTGTCCCCGTTTCCTTTCAGGAGATGGGGACAAGGCGCTGATCTCAGTTGCTGGCGGTAGTGGGAAGCTGGCCTTTGATCCAGCGGTCGATGCGTGCATCCAGAACGTCCAGCGGGAGAGCTCCTCCGGAGAGGACCTCGTCATGGAAGGTCTTGAGATCGAATTTGGGGCCTAGCTGCAACTTGGAGCGTTCCCGCAGTTCACGGATCTTGAGCTGGCCGAGCTTGTAACTGCAGGCCTGGCCCGGGCCGGAGATGTAGCGGTCGGTTTCGGACTGGATGGTAGGTTCGTCGATGGCATGGGAGTTGCGCATGTACTCCACGACCTGATCGCGGCTCCAGCCCATGTCGTGGATACCGGTGTCTACGACCAGACGCACGGCGCGGAAGAGCTCCGAGCGAAGACGGCCGTAATCGGACCCTGGATCCTGGTAGAAGCCGATCTCCTTGCCAAGCTCTTCGGCGTAGAGACCCCAGCCTTCCGTGTAGGCGGAGTTTCCACCATGTTTGCGAAACTCGGGCAGGCCAGTGAGTGACTGCTGGATGCTGATTTGAAGGTGATGGCCGGGAACGCCCTCATGATAGGCGATGGCTTCGTCATTGATATAGCTGCGGTGGGTAGGGTCGGAGACGGCGACGGAGACGCGGCCAGGACGTTTCCCGTCCGGAGTTCCGCCTTGATAGTGGGTGGCAGCGGACGCCTGGAAGGGCGGGATCGGCTCGACCGTTACGGCCGTCTTAGGCAGGAGATTGAAGAGTTCAGGCAGGTGCGGCTGCATCTGGGCGATGTACTTGCGGAAGTCTTCGACGATGGCATCCGCCGAGACGGCCTGATACTTGGGGTCGTTTTCGATGTGATTGCGGAAGCTCGCAAGGTCGCTGTAGCCGTTGGCCTTGGCGAGAGCAGCCATCTCTCCGTTGATCCGGTCGACCTCTTTGAGGCCGATCTCGTGGATCTGTGCGGCGGTGAGGTCAGTGGTCGTGAAGCGGCGGAGCGTGGCCTGGTAACGGCGCTTGCCGCCGCCAAGAGAATTGATGGAAAGCGTCGTACGCGTGTAGGGGATGTAGTCCTTGGTCACAAACGCTGCGAACTGCTTGTAGGCGGGAAAGACCTCGCTATTGACGGTGGAGGTGATCTCATCCGTGAGACGCTTCTTCTCGGCGTCTGAGAAGCTGGCTGGGAATTTCCTGAGCGGGATCAGGAAGGGATTGGCGGCGATGACGCCTTCAGCCTGGCCGGGAATTTTCTCCGCGGTGAAGCGGACAGGAAGGAGATGATCTTTCACTCCGGCGCGGAGGACGTCCTCGACCTGGAGGAAGGCCTTAGGTATCTGGCGGAGCCGGGAGAGGTAGTCCTCGTAGTGTTTGACGGAGTCGAAGGGCATGGAAAGCGGAAGGTCGGCGAGGCTGGCATGAATGCCCCCACCGCCTCCGGACGCGCTCAGCGGCATCTCGAACTCTTTGAGGTCGAAGTCCTCGACACGCTGCTGGAGCTGGCGGAGGAAGAGATCGTGGGAGATGAGGTCCTGCTCCGGAAAGCCGGTAGGATCGATGGTCTTGATGCGAGCCAGGTCCGAGACTTCGCGCTGATGGCGTGCGGCAATCGCGGCGAGGGAGTAGTCGCCCAGTTGATCGTTGTACCGGTAGTCGCCGACCGAAGTCGCCAGAGTGGGACTCATCTTGAGACTCGCCTGCCACGACTCGTCAAAGAGTGCGTTCTGGGTAGCGAGACGCGAGGCCACCGGGGACGTCTGGGCAGAGACAAATGGGCACGCAGCGGCAAGGAAAAGTGCGGAGGTCGCGAGGATGTGGGGACGCATGCGGACAAGAGTAACAGGGCAGTGTGTACCGCGAATGGATCGATTTTCGGAGATTTTCATGAAAAGCCGGTGTCGTCCCATTTTGGCTAAACCTTCAAAAGGTTCAGCCGCATCCCCGCCATATTCCTCTTCGAGAATTGTTCGCAAAAATGTATGCCCGTAATCCAGATTGGGAGCATCCTGTTACTAATTTTCAGGAGGAGACTTATGAGTTCTGAAAAGCAGGGCAAGATCTGCTACATGGAGATTCCGGCGCGAGATATCGCCGTCTCGTCGCACTTCTACACCTCGATCTTCGGTTGGACCACACGTCGGCGGAGTAACGGTTCCACCGCATTCGATGACGCGACCGGCTACGTCAGCGGCTCCTGGATTCTCGGTCGGCCACCCTCCACCGCTGTTGGCATCCTCACCTACATCCTTGTGGAGGATGCGGAAGCGACGGTCAAAAAGATCCTCGAAGAAGGTGGAACGATCGTGCAGTCCATTGGTGGAGACGCGCCGGAAATTACCGCCCGTTTCCTCGACCCGGCTGGGAATATCCTTGGCATCTACCAATCTCCGTCGAAAAAGACGTAGTCTCAGTCCGTTATTCGCACTATTGTGCGCTCACCGCATTGCCGCTCGTTCGCGCGCTTTGTTACCCTTGCCTTCTGAGCAGCAAACCCGCCTCTCGCAAGGAAAATATGCAGACAAGCTACAACGGCATCGCCCTCCCTCCCAACGGACAGGTCATCGACTACAAGGACGGAAAGTTCATCGTTCCCTCGCACCCCATCGTTCCCTTCATCGAAGGTGACGGCTCCGGCCGCGATATCTGGAAGAACGCGCAGATGGTCTTCGACGCCGCCGTGGAGAAGGCCTACAAGGGCGAGCGCAAGGTGGAGTGGTACGAGGTCCTCGCAGGCGAAAAGGCCTTCCGCGAAAAGGGCGACTGGCTCCCCCAGGACACCGTGCAGGCGGCCATCGACTTCCGTATCTCCATCAAGGGACCGCTCACCACGCCCATCGGCGGCGGCATCCGTTCGCTCAACGTAACGCTGCGCCAGACGCTCGATCTCTACCAGTGCATCCGCCCGGTGAAGCACTATCCCGGCGTGCCCAGCCCTATGCTCAAGCCGGATGAGGTCGACATCGTTCTCTTCCGCGAGAACACGGAAGACATCTACGCGGGCATCGAGTTCAAAGAGGGCACTCCCGAAGCGAAGAAGTTCATGGACTTCGTTAACACAGAGTTGCTTGCCGGTACGAAGAAGCGCCTCCGTGACGATGCGGGCTTTGGCATCAAGCCCATCTCCATCCGCGGCTCGAAGCGCCTCGTCCGCGCTGCCATCCAGTACGCCATCGATCACAACCGCAAGGTCATGACGATTGTGCACAAGGGCAACATTCAGAAATTCACCGAAGGCGCCTTCCTCGACTGGGGATACCAGGTTGCCAAGGAAGAGTTCCGCGCTCAGATCATCACCGAGCGTGAAAGCTGGATCCTCGGCGCACTCGACAAGAACGCCAGCATCACACCAGAAGAGATTGCCGCAATCGTTGAGCCCGGCATCACCTTCGCCGCCCCTGCTTTTGGAGAGAAGATCGTCGCCGAAGTGAAGGACGTTCTCGCGAAGATCGGCGAGACCCACGGCAACGGCAAGTGGAAGAGCATGGTCCTCGTCAACGACCGCATCGCCGATGCTACCTTCCAGGACCTTCTGCTGAAGCCTGCTGAGTACTCCGTCCTCGCAACGACGAACCTCAATGGAGACTATCTCTCCGACGCTGCCGCCGCGCAGGTTGGCGGTCTTGGTATCGCGCCGGGCATGAACCTCGGCGATGGTTTCGCGGTCTTTGAGGCAACGCACGGAACGGCGCCACGCCTCGCGGACCAGGACGTCGTCAACCCCGGCTCCGTGATCCTTTCCGGCGTTCTTCTGCTTGAACTCCTCGGCTGGAAAGAAGCTGCCGACATGATCGAGAAGGCGATGGAAGAGACGATCAAGCAGAAGTTCGTCACCATCGACTTCCATAAGGGCATGGCCGGTTCGGCTTTAGCCTCCACCTCGGCCTTTTCCAAACGCATCGTCCAGAACATGAAATAACGCGATGCCAGGGACCGAACACAACACGCCGCGCAGCACAGACGTCCTTCTCGTCGGTGCCGGCGTTATGTCCGCAACCCTGGGCACGCTTCTCCAGCTTCTGGATCCCTCGCTCAACATCACCATCGTCGAATCGCTCTCTGCCGTAGCGGAAGAGTCTTCCGACGCATGGAATAACGCAGGCACAGGGCACGCCGCTCTGTGTGAACTCAACTACACGCCGGAACTCAAAAACGGCAGCATCGAAATTACTCGCGCGGTCAAGATTAACGAGCAGTTTCAGCAGTCGCGCCAGTTCTGGGCGACGCTCGTAGAACGCGGCCTCCTCACAAATCCGCGCAGCTTCATCAACGCCATCCCGCACATGAGCTTCGTGCAGGGCGCTGAGGCAGTGGACTATCTGCGTCGTCGCCACGCAGCGCTCGCTACCTCGCCGCTCTTCTCCGCGATGGAATTCTCCACCGACGCCGCCAAACTACGCGAGTGGATCCCCCTCATGATGCGCGACCGCGATGCGACTCAGCCCGTTGCCGCCACACGCTTCGCGGACGGCACAGACCTCGACTTCGGCGCACTCACGCGTTCGCTCATAGCCTCAATGCAGCAGCAGGGAAGCAGCCTTCTCCTGCTGCACAGGGTCACCGGACTGACACGGCTACCAGACACACGCTGGTACGTCGAGGTCCAGGACCTTACGACCAAGAAGACCAGCAAAATTACCGCGCGTTTCGTCTTCCTTGGTGCAGGCGGCGGAGCACTTCCTCTTCTGCAGAAATCCGGCATTCCCGAAGGCCGCGGCTACGGTGGTTTTCCCGTCAGCGGCCAGTGGCTGCGCTGTACCAACCGCGCCGTCATCGAGCAACACGCGGCCAAGGTCTACGGAAAGCCCGCGCTTGGCGCACCGCCGATGTCTGTGCCGCACCTCGATACGCGCGTCATCGCAGGCCAGCGCGAGCTCCTCTTTGGGCCCTTCGCGGGCTTTTCCACCAAGTTCCTCAAGCGGGGCTCGTTCTGCGATCTTCCCGGCTCCATTGGCTCAGAAAATCTCGTGCCCATGCTCGCAGCAGGAGCGCAGAACTTCTCGCTCACGCGTTATCTTGTGGGCCAGGTGATTCAATCGCAGGCAGACCGCATCGCCGCTCTGAGCGACTTTATCCCCTCTGTCCGCGGCGAGGACTGGAAGCTCGAAATTGCCGGGCAGCGTGTACAGATCATCAAGTCCGACAAGGACAAACTTGGCAAGCTGGAGTTTGGTACAGAGATCATCCGTTCTGCCGATGGCTCTCTCGCTGCACTGCTCGGAGCCTCTCCTGGTGCCTCCACCGCAGTCTCCATTATGCTGGAACTTGTGACCCGTGGCATCTCGATTGGAACCGCCAGCGCAGAAGCTCTCCGCTCTCTCGTCCCCTCTTTCGATCTCTCCCTGGACAAAGACGCAGCTCTCTACGAGCGCATGACGGAACGCACGCGCACGCTCCTCCAACTTAAATAGCGCGGGGTACCATAGCTCATGCCGCAAGCGCCTGACGCCCTTACGCCGAAACACACGTGGCCGCGGATCTACCTCTTCTCTCTCTTCGCCGCCTACATCCTGCTTGTCCTGTTCCACCACGCCGTTCCGCTGCTTGGGGACTACTCCATCTGGACCTATGAGGGAGTTCTCTTTCGCAATCATCTTCTTGGTCTTGCCGACGCCTTCCACACGCTCAAGCACTATCCCGTCCCGAATAGTGCTACGACTGTAGGCATCGGTCTGCTGGCGCTTGTTATGCCGTGGCAGCTCGCGGCAAAACTGTGGCTGTGCCTGCAACTGGCCTTCTCTGCCTTCGCTCTGCGCTCGATTTTTCGTGCCTCGAACGCTCCGGCGGACCTCTGGTTCATCCTGCCTACGGCGACCTTCCTCAATCTGAATCTTTGGTGGGGCTTCATCAACTTTCAATGGGGCATCGCATTGGCGATGTTCTTCGCCGCGATGCTCCTACGTTCTCCGAAGCGCATCTGGATTCTCGGCCTCATGCTGGTGCTGCTCTTCTTCACCCACATGATCCCGTTCACCTTCGCGGCGCTTATGCTGGCTCTCTACGCATATCAGGTGAAAAGATACCGCTTGCTCCTCTCCGTGGTGCCTTCCGCGCTGCTTACGCTCTGGTACGTCTGGGGCAGAGTCTTCCTGGCGCACAACGCGGACGCCCACGCGCCCATGCTATCGACGCTGGGGCAGGGCGGCTACGCGTGGATACTCGCCTACAAAGTGAACTCTCTGGTGAAGGGACTGGGCTTCATCAATCCCGTCGACACGCAGCGCTCGCTCTCCCTCTCACTCTTCGGCAAACCGTTCTACCTGATCCTGCTGATGGCTACGCTTGTTCTGGCCGCACTGCTTCTTTGGGCCATCGCGCAGAGTGCGCGCGCGTCTTTCCGATCCGATGCGCCCAACCGATTTCTTTGGATCACAGGCGGTATCTGCGGCGTAGCCTATCTCTTCTTGCCCGGCACCGCTCTGGGTGTCTCGGATCCCGGATCGCGCGTCCTGCAGGTCTCGCTGGCCGTCATGCTGGCCTGCATCACACGTCCGCTCCCTGTACTCAGAGTCGCAAAAGCACTCTCGGTTCTGCTGATGGTATCGGGGCTTTCCCTGTTCGCCTATATCCCGTTCCAGCCAGCGATGCCAAAGGTAAACACCGCCATCAATCCGACTCTGGCCGGTTTTGCCCACGCGCCTTACAACTACGCGGCGTTCTACCTCGACGAACTGGAAAAGGGTGAGCTGGATGAGGCCGTCTTTCCGACGGCACTCTTCCTTAGCTCACCCTCTGCCCAACATCGTTACCAGTAACGCGTACTAGACGCGGTCGATCGTGACCGACTCCAGAACCACCGGCGTCTTCGGACGGTCCATGCCGTCGCGGCTCACCTTGGAGATCTTCTCCACGATGTCGTAGCCTTCGACCACATCACCAAAGATGGTGTGCTTGCCCGTCAGCCAGCCCGTTGCGCCCACCGTGATGAAGAACTGCGAACCGTTGGTGTTGGGACCGGCATTCGCCATCGCCAGCTTGCCCTTCTCTTGGAAGCCATGCGGTGAACCCTTGGTCTCATCGGCAAACTTGTATCCCGGTCCGCCCATGCCGCTGCCTTCGGGATCTCCGCCCTGAATCATGAACTCAGGAATCACGCGATGAAAGACGGTGCCGTCATAGAGCTTTTCGCCCTTCTTGGAAGGGCTGGACCAGCTCTTCGTTCCCTCGGCCAGCTCGATGAAGTTCTTCACCGTCTCTGGCGCGTCCTTCTCAAACAACTTACAAACGATTGTGCCTTCGCTCGTCTTGAACGTGGCGTAAGTTCCCGGTGCGCGATCTGCCATTGCTTTCTCCTTGGAAAAATCAGTTGTTCTCATAAAAATTTAGTGGGCCGCCGGGGGTGTCGCGGGAACCGCGGGAGTGGTGGCTGGTTCGGCAGGCATCGCCTGGCCTTCGCGCGCAATGGTCACCTTATTGATGACCACAGGGGTGATGGGCTTGTCTTCGGCAGTGCGTTCCACGCGCGCGATGGACTGCACAATCAGGATGCTGTGCGCATCGCACTGCCCGAAGATCGTGTGCTTGCCGTCAAGCTGGTCGACGGGATCTTCGGTAATGAAGAACTGAGAACCATTGGTGTTCGGTCCGGAGTTCGCCATAGCCAGACGTCCGGCGCGGTCAAAGCGAAGACCGCGATCGAATTCATCGGCGAAGTAGAAGCCCGGATCTCCGCCGCCCGTTCCCAGACGGTCGCCACCCTGGATCATGAAGTGCGGAATCACGCGATGGAAGGTCGTTCCGTCGTAAAAAGGCTTAGTCATGCGGTTACCCGTCGCGGGATCCGTGAACTCCTTCGTTCCCTGGGCAAGAGCAATAAAATTTGCGACCGCCAGTGGGGACTGTTTCTCGAAGGCCTGGCAGACCAACCGCCCCATGGTTGTGTCCAGGATAATCATCGGTCCGTTGGGCTCAGGCGACGGCAGAAGCTTTTCCGTCGCGCTCGGCGAATCGGGAAGATCGTCGACCGGATGCGCTGCTGGCGGCGGTGTCGTCGTGGAAGGAGGGGCAGCCGCAGGCGCGCTCTGTGCCAGCGTAGCGGAGGGTGAACTCTGCGCCCATCCCGCACAGCAGGAAAGGGCCATCATCAGAAGAGCAGAACGGAATAAAGTCTTCATACGCAACTTATCCAGAATACCGCTCCCAAGCTCATAGCGCGACCCCGGCCGTATCTTCACCGGCCCGTCGCATCCATCACCCGTAGCAGATTTCCTCCTAATATTTTTTTCATCTCTTCCGCGCTCACCCTGGCCTCCAGAAGAGCTGCGGTGACCTTTGGCAGGTCTGCGGCGCTGTCGATTCCCTCCGGAGGCTCGGGAATGCCGTCAAAATCCGTCCCAATCCCGACATGCTCCGACCCAACGATCTCCAGCGCATGCAGAAAATGATTGATCAGCGAGCGAAAGGGAGCGCGGCCAATCTTCGCGGTAAACTCGCGGTCTACGCCATCGGAGATATGAAAAGGAATCGCCTCGCCACGCTCTCGAAACGCCTGCGCGACGTCTTTATGTCGTTGAATTCTCTCCGGCTTCAGGGCATTCCATGCAGCCCTCCATCCCTCATCGATAAAGGCAGGGAAGAAGTTGATCCCCACGATGCCTCCGCTCTCCGCAATAGCACGCATCATCTCATCCGTCAGGTTCCTGGGTGCCTTGGTCAGGGCGCGCGCGCTGGAGTGCGATGCGATCACCGGCCCTTCCGCAACCTTCATCACGTCCCAGAAAGTCGCATCGGAAACATGAGAAACGTCCACGATCATTCCCAGCCGATTCATCGTGCGGACAACGTCTCCGCCTAACTCCGTCAAGCCGCCATGACGCGCCACATCGCCGCTGGAGTCCGCCCACTCATTCGTGTTGGACCACGTGAGCGTCATATAGCGCACACCGCGCGCATAAAACTCTTCCAGCAGTTCGAGTCGACCTTCGATGGAGTGTCCGCCTTCAATACCGATCAGAGCGGCAAATTGTCCTGCGGCTTTGGCATCCAGAACCTCTTGCGCGGTCACACACACACGCATCGCTCCAACAGAAGCCTGCGCATGCACGCCATCGATCAAAGCGCGTGTGCGTTCCGCATACTGTCCTGCCCACTCGTGCGGCTCTACCCAGGCAGCGAAGAACTCACCGTCTAATCCGCCGGTCAGAGCCGTCGGCAGCGAGAGATGCCCGCCACGCAGATCCTTTTCTGTAAACGCCCAGCCCTCATCCACAAACCTCTGCGGCGTATCCGCGTGCATGTCCAGAACTACTGCATCCGCATGCACCTGCCGCGCCTCTGCCATCCAATCGCGCATAACCCTCATCGTTTCTTAGGCGAAAAATGCGAGCAAACTCCAACTCGCCCTATGGCGTCTATCTTAGGCGAGGTGACCGTTATGAACGAAGTATCCAAGGTCGACGCAAACAGCACCAAGAGTCCCGCACGTCCTTCGCACGAAGCCATCGAGCACCCTGAGCACCAGTCCAACCTGGACCGCATCGCCGAAGAGTCGGCAACTCGCTCCAGCAATCGCATGAAAAACAACGAGCAGCGCGATCCGGAATCCACCATTTTCACTAAGTAGTTTCCTTGGCAAGCAACAACAGAAGCCCCGCAATCATGCGGGGCTTTCTGTTACCCGACACTACTTCTTGCGCGTCAGAATAATCTGGCCCACGTGAAAGCTGAGATGGCTTGTCCTGCTGAGAAAAACAGCCAGCCGGTTTCGTCCGGGCTCTTTCACAAAATCTTCTTCACTCACATCTGCGTGCCGCTCAATCCACTCCGCCGGGGTGAGTTTCTCAACGCCAGCCAGCAGCGTCGCGTTCACCTGAAGCCAAGCAGCCTTCAAGGTTTCGCCAGAAGGTATTTCCGCCGCCGCACGATCCGGTAACTTACCGAAGGGTTCATCCAACTCCGGATGCAGACGCTCGCCCAAACGCAGAAGCGCCAACATGCGGTCATGCGCCCCAGTCAGATGCCCCAACAGATAGATGAGCCGATTTCTTCCCGGCGCCACTTCCTGCTCAAGTTCTGTGTCACTCAATCCGGCAAACAACTTGTCTGCACGTCCAACTACGAGCTTCCAGTTGGCAATCACCGTCTGGACCATTGTCACTTCGACACTCATCGAACTACCTCCTGCGATTGGAGGCTGCTCAAGCATCGAACGATGCGGAAATCTTTAGACGGTCGGCCAGCTTCCCGGAACGCTTGGTTGCAGAATTACAGGCAGCGGGTCGGCCTCCGATTTTACACTTGTCCAGCCATATGTCTCGTAGCGCCAGCGAATCCGCCCGCGATCCAACTCCACAACGGTAAAGCCCTCCGGCGTACCCCAGCGCGATCCCATCCACCAGTTGCCGCAGATGGCGCCGCTGGTGATGAATGGAATGTCGCGCCAGTAGACCACTTCGTTCAAATGCGTGTGTCCTTGGAAGACCCCGATGATGTTGTGTCCCTCGAAGAGCGGCAGGACCTGCCAGGCATTCCCCGTCAAAAACGTCGGGTACTTCGCCTGTCCCGGATCAGGTTCGTGCCAGGGCGACTTGTACTCGTTCGCTGCAGAGATGAGCGGGCAGTGCACAGAAATCACAATCGGCACCCCAGCCTTTACCGCCGCTAGATCTTCTTTCAACCACGCAATCTGCGGATCGTCGATCCATGCCGAGTAATAACGGTCCGGCGTGATCTGTACCGAATCCAGCACGATAAAGTGATAACCCTTGTAATCCCACGAGCGATACGTCTTCGCATCGAACTTCTGCTCGAACGCCTTCTTGCCATAGAGCGGATCGCTCTCGCTCACGCCGCTCTTCGTTCCGCGCCCGAAGACATCATGGTTACCGAGCACGTGATGGATCGGCATATCCAGCGTGTGCTCCGTCTTCTGATACAGATCGAGCAACATCATCGAGCGATCTCGCGGCGCGACCGCAAGATCGAAGCAGTGGTCGCCGCCCTGGATGCAGAACTCGGGCTTGATCGCCTTGATCTTCGCAAAGGCCTGCGCCGAACCAACGTCGCCCTTTAGTTCCGGTTCCAGATGCGTATCGGTAAAGAAGATGTACTTCACGTGCCCCGCGCCCGGCGCTACCTTTGCCTCGACCGGCATAGCCCAACCCGCCGCTGCGGCAGCCCCAAGAGAGAGAAACCCTCGCCGATCCATATTCATTGCCATGCCAAAATCCTAACGCACAAGAGAAACAGAAGGGTCCCGTGCCCCATTCTTTCGCGGCTTCATCGCGAAAGGGTGGGGTCGCGTGGAGCGCACAAACCGGACTTCTAAGGCGCTGCTTCAGGATGATTCCCGCAGAACCCTGAACTCCACGGACGTAGAATCTTCCCAGAGCCAAAGGAGAGACAAAAGCACATGGGATTTCGCAATCGACTTGTCCTGATCCTCATCCTTGCCGCCTCCTGCGTAGCGCAGGCCCAGACTCTTACCACGCAAGCTGCCATGCACACCTGGGTAACCTCGCTTTACAGCTTCTCGCCCTCGAAGATCAGTAAGGCGCAACAGTCCCAAAAATCGCAACAGATGGATCAGTTCTGGAAGGATGTGAAGGCAGACCCTGAGACCACGCTCCCTCTGCTCCGAGTCGAGCTTGCAGACGCATCCAATCCGCCTTTTTTCATGATGGACGGAACCAGCCTCCTGCTCTCGCTTTCCAAGGAGACCGCCGACGGTGATCTCGCCGCACAAGCCCTTCCGCGTGCCGACCTCAAAGACGTTGTCCTTTCGGTCTACTTCTCTACTGTGCACGACCTTTCCATGTCCGGTGCAGACACCACACAGGCTGGGCTTCACATCCTGGATGACCCGAAGTTCCGCGTTTCTTTGCCACAACACACAACGACACTCTCGCAGCCCATCAGCCTTGTCTACCTGCTCCTTCCCGTCGATCAGAATCTGTGGCTTCAAGCGGCGCTCGACCGCTTCGCCAGCGAAAAGGATGAGGTGGCACAGGTAAGTCTCCTCACCCTCTTCTTCTTCTCGCAGACGAAAGAGGGAGATCAGATCCTTGCCGCCACGGCGCAGGACAGCAGCCGCAGTGAGACTGTTCGCAATGAAGCAGCAAAATGGATCAAAGCGGCGAAGGATGTCTCTACGGCGAAGTCCAAGGTGCCCGGATCGGAAGAGCAGATCCGTGAGCGCCGCGCGAAACGCCTTGGCAATGTAAGCGATGAAGCGCTTAGCGATGCGCAGGATATGACCAGCCGCATCATCCAACTCCGCCGCAGGAAATAAGTTCAACGCATACGCCGGGTGCCCCATGTCCCGATTTTGGGACATGGGTTATGCGCGAAGCGCACCCAACAAAATCTTGTAAAACAAAAAACGGGAGCGCCGAAGCACTCCCGTCATACCGATCAAATAGATTACCGAGCGAAGAAGTCCTTCACCTGCTGCACAAAGACATCGCGACCCATATCCGAAATCGCCTCCGTCAGCGGCAACTGCTTCGGGCAGGCCTGCACGCAGTTCTGCGCAAAGCCACACTCCTGAATTCCTCCATCGCCAGCAAGCGCGCGCAAACGTTCTTCCTTCAACACGGCTCCCGCAGGGTCCATATTGAAGAGCTTCGCCTGTGCAATCGTCGCCGCGCCCACAAAGCCGGTGGCCTCATTGAACTGCGGGCAGACCTCCATGCAGATCGTGCACGAGATGCAATTGGACAATGGATACCGCTCTTCCTGAATCTGCGGAAACTGCCGTGGTCCAGGCCCCAGATCGTAGCTGCCATCGATCGGCACCCAAGCCTGTACTTTCTTCAAATTCTCGAAGAGCACGGATCGGTCAACCGCCAGATCGCGCACCACAGGGAACTTGCTGAGAGGAGCGAGGGAGATCGTGCCATCCTTCGTCTCCGCCATCAGCTTGTCCACAAGAGCACTGCACGCCATCCGTGCTTTGCCGTTGATCAGCATCGCGCAGGAGCCGCAGATTTCTTCCAGGCAGTTCGAGTCATACGTGACGGCCGTCGTCTGCTTGCCTTCGCTCGTGATCGGAGCCATGGCGATCTCGCCCAGCAGGGAAGTGATGTTCATGCCCGACCGATAGGGAAACTCGAACTTCTCCACAAACGCCGCAGCCTCGGGCGTGGCCTGCCGCTTCACTTCCACTCTGATCGTCTTCGGAGCTACCTTTGTCTCTGCCATCTAATCCCTCTCCAATATCAAAGTGAAACCTAAGCGGAAGCGTCATACCGGCGCGGGCGCGGCGTGATCCACTGTGTGTCGACCTCTTCGTACGTAATCACCGGAGCATCCGCTATCGGGTCATACGATCCCATCGTCGTCTTCAGGAACTTCTCATCGTTGCGCTCGGTGAAGTCCGGCTTGTAATGCGCGCCGCGGCTCTCATCCCGCTTCTCCGCACCCTGCACGATCACGCGCGCGAGCTGCAGCATGTTGTAGAGCTGACGAGCGAAGGCAAACGAGGTGTTCGCCCATGCACTCTTGTCCGAGAGATTGATGTTGCGATAACGAGAGAGCAGTTCGACGATCTTCTCGTCGGCTTCGCGCAGACCCGCGTTGTAGCGAATGATCGTCGCGTGCCGCGTCATCGTATCGCCGAGCTCACGCCATAGCTTGAACGGATTCTCTGTGCCTTCGTTCTGCAGAAGAATATTGTTGAACTCGCGCTGACGAACCTCTTCCTTCGCCGCTCCTCCATCGCCCTTCTGTGCAGGTAGATTCTTGGCATAAAGGATCGCTTGCGGCCCGGCGACAAAGCCGCCGTAGATGCAGGAGAGAAGCGAGTTCGCACCCAGGCGGTTTGCACCGTGGATCGAGTAATCCGCTTCTCCTGCGGCAAACACACCTGGGATATTCGTCATCTGGTTGAAGTCCACCCAGAGTCCACCCATCGTGTAATGCACGCCCGGGAAAATCTTCATCGGCACTTCATGCGGATCGTCGCCGACAAACTTCTCGTAGATCTCGAGGATGCCTTCGATCTTCTTCTCCAGCACCTCGCGGTCGATATGTGAGACGTCGAGATACACCATCGGCTGTCCGTCGATGCCAAGATCTTCCTGGTACACAATGCGATGGATCGCACGCGTCGCAATATCACGCGGCACAAGGTTGCCGTACTTCGGATACCACTCTTCCAGGAAGTAGAAACGGTCCGCCTCGGGAATCGTCTTCGCCGGACGGGGATCGCCCTTCTTGCGCGGAACCCAGACGCGTCCACCTTCGCCACGTGCGCTCTCGGACATCAGTCGCAGCTTGTCCTCGCCCGGGATCGCCGTCGGATGCACCTGGATAAACTCGCCGTTGGAGTAGTACGCGCCCTGCTGATACAGCGCGGAGGCGGCCGATCCAGTGCAGACCACGGAGTTCGTGCTTTTGCCGAAGATCGCTCCATTGCCGCCCGTGCAGATGATGATCGCGTCCGCGTGGAAGGTCTTCACTTCCATCGTGCGCAGATCCATCGCGCAGATACCGCGGCAGACGCCAGCCTCGTCGAGCACGGCGGAGAGAAACTCCCATCCCTCGTACTTCTGAACCTTCCCTTCGCTCTCAAAGCGGCGAACCTGCTCATCCAGCGCGTACAGAAGTTGTTGTCCCGTCGTCGCGCCAGCAAAAGCCGTGCGGTGATAGAGCGTTCCACCAAAGCGGCGGAAGTCCAGAAGACCTTCCGGTGTGCGATTGAATGGGACGCCCATACGGTCCAGCAGATCGATGATCGCCGGGCCCTGCGCCGTCATGTTCTTCACGGGCGTCTGGTTGGCAAGAAAGTCGCCACCGTAGATCGTGTCGTCAAAGTGCTTGAAGACGTCGTCGCCTTCGCCCTTCAGGTTCTTCGCGGCGTTGATGCCGCCCTGCGCACAGACCGAGTGCGAACGCTTCACCGGTACGATCGAAAACAGGTCGACCTTACCGCCCGCCTCAGCAATTTTGATCACCGACGACAAGCCCGCCAGTCCACCACCAACCACAATAATCTTAGGCACTGCTGCCATCGTTTACTCCCTCACTCGATTGCTACTGCTGTGTCAACGGCGGCTGCTGTTGCGACTCATTCTGAACAGGCATGGATGGAGCCATCACACCCGGCTGCTGCGCAGGCATCACATCTTCAAACGGAACCGCAGGCGCACTCACAATGGCGATAATGCTCCAAAGGCCGGCCGCGCAAAGCACCGTTCCAAAGACACCGCAGACCCATCCGAACTTCTTTCGCGCGCGATCGCCAGGCGTAATGCCCCACTTCGCTGCAAAGAGCCAGACGCCGTAGGCAAAGTGCCAGCACGTTACGATCATGCCAATTACATAGACGGCGACCATCCATGGATTGGAAAGCTCATACTGCACCTTCCAGTACGCGAGGCCGGGATGCTCCGGCAGGCTCACACCCGTGAACCGCTGGAAGTACAGATGCTGAATGATGTACGCCAGCGCCAGGATGCCCGTCACGCGCTGCGACAGGTACATCCAGTTGCCCGCCCACGGATACACATTTACATTAGGACGGCCCTTGATGGCGATGTACACGCCGTACAGCGCGTGGAAGGCCAGCGGGATAAAGATGAACGCCCACTCGAGCACGCGCACGAGCGGCAGGCCGTTCAAGAACTTCACCTGCTGCGCATAGGCCAGCGGGCCATGCACGATCTCGATATTCGAGATGATATGTTCGACCAGAAATGCGCCGATGGGAACAATGCCCGTCAGGGAATGAAGCCGGCGCAGCACAAACGAGTTTCCCTCGCCCGCGCGCAGTGGCTGAACACCCTTGATCGGATGCTGATTGGATGGTGGTGCCGGTGCAGCGACCGAAGCCATAGTCTTACTCCCTCAAGTACCTTCAATCGCAGAGTGCTTTAACTTCTTGAAAAGGCAGGCACAGCCATTATTCAGCGACGGTTAAACGACCGTCAATCGAAACTCGAGCGATCGTGCGATTATCGTGGTCTTTGTGCGATTTTGGAGCCACATCGAAAATTATGGCTACTGCTGCGCTCCATGCAGCACCCGCAAGAGCAGCACCTGATCTCTGGAAACCCTGTAGATGAGCAGATGAAGGTGTGCCGTTAGCAGGAATCTCGCGTGTCCCGCGCAGCGCGGCCTATTCTTCCGGCTTGAGGAAGCGAGCGACTCGGACGCGTCGTAAATCGCGTCATGAACTCGAAGTGCTGCTTCTTTGTTCTCGGAATAGATTCTTGCAAAGATCGCATCGGCATCTTCGTCAGCAGGGACAGTCCAGATCAACTTCATCGCTTCGTAGGGGTTCGCTTTTCTTCTTCAATCTCACGTAACCACTGAGCCCGCCTCGCTGCGAACTTGGCTTCTACGATTTCGCTAGGGATTCCGGTCGGGGATCTTCCAGCGCCTCCTGCACCTTGGCACGAAACCACGCATCGTAATCCGCGTCCGCCGCCCCAAACGGCAGAGCACCCTCATTCGCCGTCCGCGTCAGCATCATCCGCACCGCGTCGGAGACCGTCAGCCCCACGCGCTGCAATACCTCTGCCGCCTTATCCCGGATTTCAGGGTCGATCCTCGTCTGAACCAGCGCCGTAGCTGCCATGGCCTTCACCTCGAAGACTAGTGTAATGCAAATGCATTACAGACGCGAAAGGATCCCCACTAACGCCCGTCCGCGATGGCTCACCCTTTGCTTCTCCGCATCATCTAGCTCTGCCATGGTGAGCCCACGGTCCGGAAGCCAGAAGAGGGGATCGTACCCAAATCCACCCTCCCCAACGGGCGCGCCGAGAATCTCCCCTTCAACCGAGCCTTCGCTCACATCGACAACCGCTCCATCACGAGCTAGCACCAGGACACACCGGTAGCGTCCACGCCGATCGACCTCATCGCCCAGTGCGGCCAGCAGGCAAGCGTTGTTGCGCTGATCCACCGTGCCCTCGAAAACAAAGCCCGAATCGTCCGCATACCGCGCCGACCGCACACCCGGAGCTCCACCCAGCATATCGACTTCCAGCCCCGAGTCATCCGCCAGAACCAGCTTGCCCAGTGCCAACGCCGAATAAAACTCGGCCTTCAGGCGTGCATTCCCCTCAAAACTTTTCTCGGTCTCGTCCGGAGCCGGAATCTCCTTCAACCCCGGAAGCGGCTCGATGTCCACTCCAAAGACCTCCGCAGCCGCGCGGAAGTCTCGCAGCTTCCCGGCGTTTGTGGAAGCGATGTACAGCACCGGCATCGTCAGGATTGCCTCGTATAACGCTCGCCCGTGCTCCGTAGCTGTTCGATCGCTGCCAGTGTCTTAATCCCGCCGCGAGCTCCGAGCGCCGTGCAGTTTAAGGCTGCTGCCGCGCAGGCAAAATCGAGCTGATGATCCAGCGCCCACCCCTGCTGCAGGCCGTAGATAAAGCCCGCGCGAAAGGTGTCGCCCGCGCCCGTCGTATCCACCACAGGAACTTTGTACGCCGCCTGGTAGTGCATCGTCTCACCATCCCAGGCCAGTACGCCGTCATGGCCAAGCGTTGCAGCGCTGAGCTTGCAGTCGTACTCGCGATGCATCGCCTTCAGGGCCTTCTCGATGTCGTCTTCACCCATCAAGCGGCAAGGGAAGTCCGCGCTGGCAATCACGTAATCAATGCAGGTGATCAGCTCTTCTACGCCGGGATAAAGCTGGTCCAGATCGCAACTCACCAGTACACCGGCTTCGCGCGCCCATCGCGCCGCGACGGTCGCAGCCTCCGTGTCCCATCCATCCACGTGCAGCATGCGCGCATTCACAATCCACTCGCGCTTCAGGTCTGCAGGCGACAACGCCAGCCGCTCATCGCGTTTGTGCAGAATCGTGCGTTCGCCTGTGCTATCCAGAATGATGATGGACTGCTGGCTCGCACAGTTTGCTACGGGTACGATCTGAGCGTCCACACCCGCAGCGGCAAAGGCCTCGCGGTGGAGGGAAGCTGCCGCATCGTCGCCGACGCGGCCGATGTAGCGCGTACTCATGCCCCATCGTTGGCAGGCCACGACCGTCGAAGCGGTCTGGCCTCCCGGCATCACGTTGACTGCGTGAAACTCGACTTTTGATCCCACTGCAGGAAATTTTTCAACAGATATTACGGTATCGGTGGCGTTCAGGCCTACGCCTACTAAATCCACCGTGGTAGATGCACTCATGACCTTCATCGTAAATGGGCGTTAGCGCTGTCTGCCAATTTCGGCCTTTTTCGCCCCAGCGCGACGTAAAAACTGCACGTATGCTCGGCCTTGGAAGCATCTCTCTTCAACGCAAAATACGCAGCACCGAGCAGGAGTGAAGTTCGCAATGACCGAAGCATCCACAGCACCGAAAGCCGCTGACATCCAACCCGCCGCAGGAAAACTCGGCATCATGATTCCCGGCATGGGGGCCGTCGCCACTACGCTCATCGCTGGCGTGGAAGCCATCCGCCGCGGTCTCGCCAAACCCATCGGCTCCATGACGCAGATGGGCACCATCCGTCTGGGCAAACGTTCCGACGACAACCAGCCGCTTATCCGCGACTTCGCGCCCATCGCCGCGCTTGACGATCTCGTCTTCACTGGCTGGGACATCTTCGGAGGCAATCTCTACGAGGCCGCTAGAACCGCCAACGTGCTCGATCGCGATCAGCTCGAAGAGATCCGTCCCTTCCTCGAATCCATCGAGCCCATGCCTGCCGTCTTCGATCAGCACTACGTCAAACGCCTCACCGGGACACGGATCAAGACCGGCAAGAACAAGTGCGATCTCGCCAACCAGATCCGCAACGACATCGCCGAGTTCAAAACAAGGACCGACCGTCAGGTCATGCTCTGGTGCGGCTCGACGGAGATCTTCCTCGAACAAACCGCAGTCCATCAGACGCTGGCGGCCTTCGAAAAAGGCCTCGTCGACGATGACCCCGGCATCTCGCCTTCCATGCTGTACGCCTGGGCCTGTCTCAAAGAGGGCATTCCCTTTGCCAACGGCGCGCCCAATCTAACGGTAGATATTCCCGCTCTCCGCGAGCTCTCGAAGCTCACAGGTGCACCCATCTGCGGCAAAGACTTCAAGACCGGTCAGACCTTCATCAAGACCGTTCTCGCGCCAGCCTTCAAGACGCGCTATCTCGGACTCTCCGGCTGGTACTCAACCAACATTCTCGGCAACCGCGACGGCGAAGTCCTCGACGATCCCGAGTCCTTCAAGACTAAGGAAGAGTCGAAGCTCGGCGTTCTGGAATACATCCTCCAGCCCGACAAGCACCCCGATCTCTACAAAGACATCTTCCACAAAGTCCGAATTAACTACTACCCGCCTCGCGGCGACAACAAAGAGGGCTGGGACAACATCGACATCTTCGGCTGGCTGGGTTATCCCATGCAACTCAAGGTCGACTTCCTCTGCCGCGACTCCATCCTTGCCGCTCCGCTAGCGCTCGATCTCTGCCTGTACATGGATCTTGCCGCACGCACGCCCTCACTCTCGCACCTCGGCGTACAGGAGTGGCTCAGCTTCTACTTCAAAGCGCCCGACACCGCCCCGGGAAACATCCCGGAACACGATCTCTTCATTCAATCCATGAAACTAAAAAATACCCTCCGTCACATCATGGGCGAAGACCTCGTCACCCACCTCGAGACCCCGAACGATTAGAAGACGCGGGGCTGTGGTGAAAACGCCACAGCCCTACTCATTTGTCATCCCGCAGCAAAGCGAGGGATCTGCTTTGCAAAGCTCACACCACATCTTCCGTCCTCAAAGGCGATGGCGCTTTCTCCTCCCAGGACACCAGAACTAATTTTCAAAAAAGGCGTCTAATAGAGAACAGGAGACGCGGGCAGAGCTACGCCCCTTTTCCCGGGAGCCACACCGCCATGAAACTCCTCCACGCCGCTGCCGTTCTTGTTCTTACCCCGCTTGCGCTGAGCGCGCAGGTCTCAAATAATCCCCAAAATCAGAACCCGAACCAGCAGCCGCAGAGCAAGGCGCCGCAGGGGCCCACTGCGACGCAGGCTGACCTTGACGCCGCGAAGAAAAAGGCCGACGCAAAATCCGACTCCATCCCCGAGGTGGGCGACGACCTGAAAAAGGACATCAAGTCCGGTTCGATTGATGACGTCAACGCCGCTGGAACCCGCGACATCGGTGGCCGCGGCATGGGCAACTGGTATTCGGTCGATTGGGAGGTCCGCAATGGCAAGGGATACTCGATGGAGATTGAAAAGTCGGCCCATCTGATCACCGATCCGGTCATCAACGAGTATGTCAATCGCGTAGGCCAGAACATCGTCAAGAACTCCGACTGCAAGGTTCCCTTCACGATCAAGGTCATCGATTCCGACGAAATCAATGCCATGGCTCTCCCAGGCGGATATTTCTACGTCAACTCCGGCCTAATCCTGGCTGCGGACGAAGAAGCCGAACTCGCCGGTGTGATGGCGCACGAAACCGCTCACGTCTGCGCCCACCACGCCGCCCGTGAGATGACGCGCATGAACTACGCGCAGATCGGTTCTGTCCCGCTTCTGTTTGTTGGCGGCTGGACTGGCTACGGGATCTACGAGGCATCGCAGATCGCTATCCCCATGACCTTCCTCTCCTTCTCGCGCGGATTTGAGGCGCAGGCAGACTGGCTCGGCGTGCAGTATATGTACCGCTCCGGTTACGATCCGCAGGCCTTCATCTCGATCTTTGAAAAGCTGGACGCTCTCGAAAAGCACAAGCCCGGCATGCTCGCCCGCGCTTTCTCCGATCATCCCCAGACGCCCGACCGCATCGCTCGCTCGGAAGAAGAGATCGCCACAATCCTTCCTGCGCGACCTGACTACGTTGTCACCACCTCGGAGTACGACGACATCAAGGCCCGCCTCGCTCGCATCCAGAACAAGCGCAAGATTGACGACAAGAAGGACGGCAACAAGCCGACACTCCGCCGGACCTCCGCTGGCAGCAACGATCCCAGTGCCACTACCTCCGGTCAGGACAAATCCGACGACCGCCCCACCCTGGGCCGCCGCGACTAGCAGATCCCTTTCGTGCCCCATTCTTTCGCGCTCTTTACGAAAGGGTGGGGTCGCGCAGAGCACAAACTAGATCCATCAGGAAAATTCACAATCGGGTGCCCCATACATCGCGCTCTTAGCGATGTGTGGGTTATGCGCAGCGTATAAATTCCTGTCAACACCCAATCCTCGCAACTCCAACAAACCAAACTACATTCCCGTGGCATACGTGCCTGTCTCAATCCGATAAAATAGAGATATAGCTTCTAAGAGCAATGCAAGAGCAGAACTCCACCAGGATGAAATTTGCAGCGATCTCCCTGAAACGATCAGCGTACGAAGCAGGTGCTACCTCGGGAGAGAGTACCCAAAGGATGACAATGACTACCGACAAGCGCTACACCGACGAGCACGCCGCAGCAGGCCTCGACCATGCCTTCCCAGCGATTGAGACATGGCAGAACCACTTCCGTGCCTACGAGATTCTCGTCGACGACCCCGAATTTACCTCCGTCTGCCCCAAGACCGGCCTTCCCGACTTCGGTGTTCTGACGATCCGCTACATGCCGCGCGAGAGCTGCCTTGAACTTAAGAGCCTCAAGGAATACCTCTTCCACTATCGCAACCTCGGCATCTTCCAGGAGAACATCGTCAATCAGGTCCTCAACGATGTAGTGAAAGCCTGCGACCCAATCTGGTGCGAGATCAAGGGCGATTTCCGTCCTCGGGGTGGTATCTCAACGATTGTGACGGCTTATCATCCACGCACTGAGGACGATCCAAGGCGGTAGGCCGCTTAGCTATTTTATGCGTAAGTCGCCCCGGTCCTTGCGAGGGTTTCATTCACGATGCGGGAGATTGTTTGGAGCGCGTCTACTTTCGCGATCTCTGCACCGATGCTTCCGGCGCGTTCAGCATAGCGTGGATGATCAAGAATTTCACGCACCGCACCGCGGATCTTTTGCGGCGTCGCGACTCCGTCTTTGATGCCGATACCCACACCGCTCCAACTCACGCGCGCCGCTACACGGGGCTTATCCTCGCTTGCGCCGCAGGAGACGATGGGAACGCCATAGGTCAACGCCTGCTGCACGCCGTTGTATCCGCCATTCGTAACAAAGACGCTTGTCCTGGGCAGCACGAGTTCATAGGGGATATAAGACTCGACGATTGCATTCCTCGTTGAGATAATTTTTCCGCTCTTGCTATCGCCGGCGGTGACGACGACCTGCACCGGTTCATTGGCAAGACCTGTCAACGTTGGATTGACGAGTTGGTCGAAGTCGAAGTTCGCCAGGGTGCCTTGGGTCACCAGAACAAGAGGCAGAGAGGGATCCAGTCGGTTCATCCACTCGGGTGTTTTTGTGGGGGCTGTGGCCTTGGGGAGAAGGGGACCACTGAAGACCAGATTGGCAGGTCGGTCTTCCATGGGATATTCGAAGGCCTCGGCCCCAAGCTGAATGAAGGTGTCGGGGAGACGATACTGAGTATTTAGGCTGTATCCGCCAGGCAGGGGGAAACCCAACCGATCGAGGATGCCATCGACATAGCGATGTCCAGAGGCACGCGCCGCCAGGAATTGGTTGTTGTCGGCGATGTTGCGAATTCTTCCTTCCGGTGTCGTGTCAGGACCGGAGAATATGGAAAAGGCAGGGTCTGTCCACAAAGGTGCGG
Source organism: Terriglobus saanensis SP1PR4 (assembly GCF_000179915.2). Taxonomy (NCBI): domain Bacteria; kingdom Pseudomonadati; phylum Acidobacteriota; class Terriglobia; order Terriglobales; family Acidobacteriaceae; genus Terriglobus; species Terriglobus saanensis. The sequence goes on from NC_014963.1 coordinate 1,206,810, forward strand.
TCACTCCAAAACTGATGACGGGCGGGCGAGGGCTACCGCCGATCAATAAAGGCAAGATCCCTAAAAAGAGGACCTCTGTTATCACAAGATCAATTTCTTTCTCCGCAATGGTCTGTTCCAGACCTCGATATTGATCGGGAATACGGTCGCCAAAGAGATGCTTCAGGTAGATGAGGGTCTGATCGGCGGGCTGTGCCGTCCGAAGTTCGGGTATGAGTTCACCGAGCTTGTGGTAGTCGTAATTCGCATTACCAAGCAGCGGAACGAACCGCATTCCGGTGGCTTCCACCTTGGAGGCGAAGAGATCGGATGTTTGAAAAAATACTTCGTGTCCATTCTCGGCCAAATGTTTTCCAAGCGGGAGCATAGGGTTTACATGTCCAACTGTAGGGGTAACGGCGAAGAGAATCTTGCTCATGAAGCTCCTAAGGCCGGTGCTGGCGAGAAAGATGCGGAATGCCAGACTCCCGACAGCAGATAAGACACTTCAACGAGTGCGTCTATTCCCGACGAACTTGAGAAAGAAGCGAGTGCCAGCGCTCTCACCTCAGTCTTCTGCGACCTGTTATGCTGAACGCCATGAAGGCCCCTGCGAAGCCGAATAAAGTGGGGCTAGCCGGTGCAACGGTTGCTCTTGTGCTGTTGACGGCCTTGAACTTCGTCAACTACATCGACCGCTACATTCTCCCCGGTGTGCAGGAGATGGTGAAGCACGAGTTCTCGCTCACCGATCAGGCTGTGGGTGCATTGACGACATGGTTCTTTATCGCTTACATCGTCGCGGCTCCGGCTACGGGATGGCTCGGCGATCGTATGTCGCGCAAGCTCCTGATCTTCGCCGGAGCCTTGCTTTGGAGCGGTGTGAATCTCTTCACCGCCTTCGTACACAGCTACGACGCTCTGCTTGTTCGCCACGCCGCGTTGGGTATTGGAGAAGCGAGCTTCGGCATCTTCGCTCCCGCGGTGCTCGCCGACTTTTATCCTGCGGAGCAACGGAATCGCGTGCTTACGATCTTCAATCTTGCAGTTCCAGTGGGCGCCGCGATTGGCTATGCTGCGGGTGGTGGACTGGCAGCGGCCCACGGCTGGCGCGCACCATTTTTTGTCTCGGCAATTCCGGGAATTATTTTTGCCTTCGCCGTTCTCTTCTTCATGAAGGAGCCGAAGCGCGGAGCCAGCGATAAGAGCGAATCGAAGCCCGAAAAGCAGATGGTTCTCGGCCTCGTTAAGAACCACGCCTATACCACCTCTGTGATCGCCTTTGCGATGGTGACCTTCATGATCGGCGGAGTCGCAGCATGGATTCCGACGTTCTTCCAGCGCTTCCACGGCATGTCGCTACAGAAGGCAGACTTCTCCGTGGGAGCGATCACAGTCGTCGCGGGTATCGCAGGCACTGTCCTGGGCGGGATCTGGGCACAGAAGTGGATCAAGACGAACCATCGCGCTCTGTATCTGGTGAGTGCGTGGAGTGCGTTGTCGTCCATACCGTTTGCTCTCCTTTGCTTCTTCGGCCCCGGCAAACTTAGTCTGCCGTCGCTTGCGCTCGCAGAGTTTTGCATCTTCCTCGGCACAGGACCTCTCAACGCTGCGGTGGTCAATGCTGTTTCATCCCGTGTCCGCGCAACGGCACTGGCAGGAGAGCTTTTTCTTCTCCATGTGCTTGGAGATGCTCCATCGCCTCGACTGATCGGCGCTGTCTCCGATGCGACGAACCTTCGCCTCGGTCTGGCAGTCACTGTAGTCGCTCTTGCTATCGCGGGAGCGTTACTCTTCTACGGAGCGCGCTTCGCTCCGAAGGTAGAATCTCAACTGGCATGAAAGTAGCGGTCGAAATCATTGCGTGGTTGATTGCGCTTAGTTGGTGGTCTCGCGTCTTGCCCGCGATTCTCTATACTCCTCGACTTCCCGATCTTCTGAAGACACCGAAGGAGTCGCACTCAGCCTCTTCGATTACCATCATTGTTCCTGCACGGAATGAAGCAGCAGCCATTGGTCAGACGCTGCGTTCACTCGCCACTCAGGACCACGCGTTGCTGCGCGTCATCGCGATCAATGACCGTTCGACCGATGCAACCGGTAGCATCATGAATCAAGTTGCGGCTGAATATCCTGCAGTGATTCAGGTCCTTCACCTCTCCGAACTTCCGTCCCAATGGACGGGCAAAGTCCACGCTATGGCCCTGGCTGCGCGGAGCGTCGAAACCGACTGGATGCTCTTCACGGACGGCGATGTGAACTTCGCACCTTCAGCGATCCGTCTTGCCTTGGCCACGGCGGAAGGCGAACGAGTAGACCACTTCGTCCTCCTTCCGACGATGGAGATTCATACACGAGGTGAGGGTATTGTTCTCGGCTTCTTCCAGATCGTCTCCATCTGGGCAGTGCGTCTCTGGAAGGTCAAGGATGTGCACGCTAAGCGGGATATTGTCGGCGTTGGCGCTTTCAACCTGATTCGTCGGGAGGCCTATGAAAAAATCGGTGGCTTCGACGCGATGCCGATGGAGATCCTCGAGGACATGCGCCTTGCAAGCACGGTCAAACGCGCAGGTCTGCGTTCGCAGGTCGGTTTCGGTCGCGACTTCATCCGTATCCATTGGGCAGAAGGTATGCGCGGCATTGTTGGAGTTCTCACCAAGAACATGTTTGCCGGGGCTCTGTTTCGAGTGGAACTGGTGCTTGCCATCTGTCTCTGGCTTACCGCGTTTTGCGTCCTGCCGTTCTTCGGTCTTTTCGTCCATGCAACGCGCTGGCAAGCGGTAGTTACTCTTCTCGCAATGGTCGCCACCTATATGCTTTATGCGAAGCAAAGCCGCATTCCGGTCTGGTATGTTCTTGCAGCTCCGTTCGCGGCCGTGGTGATGATCTATGCGGTCCTGCGGTCTATGCTCTTCGCCCTTCGGCAGCGTGGCGTGACGTGGCGCGGAACGTTTTATCCTCTAGCCGACCTGCGCCGCCGCGCGCGTTCCATCGAATGATTCGTTTCCCCTGACCGGATCATCCAATCGCTATGGCACACGTAACACTTTCGGTACTGGATCTGGTTGGAATGCGCCCCAGCGAAACAGCTGGTGGAGCGATCGCCCGCAGCGTAGAAACCGCGCAGCATGTAGAGCGCCTTGGTTACAAACGCTTCTGGCTGGCAGAACACCACTCCATCGCAGGCCTCGCCTGTTCCGCCACGGCGGTCCTCATTGGTCACGTCGCGCAGGCTACGAAGACGATCCGCGTAGGCTCCGGCGGTGTGATGCTCCCGAACCACGCGCCTCTGATCGTCGCCGAGCAGTTTGGCACACTCGCCTCGATTTATCCCGACCGTATCGACCTGGGTCTGGGCCGCGCTCCAGGTTCCGACGCACCGACGATGCGTGCTTTGCGCCGTGATCTTCGCAGCACCGGCGAGGAGTTTCCCGAGCTGCTGCAGGAGCTTCGCGGCTATCTCGGAGCACCCAAGGCAGGACAGATCGTCCACGCGGTTCCCGGCGAGAATACGAACGTCCCTGTGACCCTGCTTGGTTCCAGTGGATTCAGCGCACAACTCGCGGGCCAGTTAGGTCTGCCATTCGCCTTTGCTGCACACTTCGCACCGGACTATCTGCTGCCTGCGATCCATCTTTACCGCCAGAATTTTCACCCCTCCGCGACGCTGAGCGAGCCGTACGTGATGGCCGGTATCCCTGTAATCGTAGCGAATACAGATGAGGCAGCTCAGCACCTCTTCACTACGCCGCAACAACGCTTTCTCGCGCTGATTCGGAGCCAGCCTGTCGAACTGAAAGCGCCGGTGGACACGATGGAAGGGGTGTGGAATGCGATGGAGAAAGAGGCTGTGGATGCGCGTCTTCGCGAAGCCATCGTCGGTAGCTCTGAGACTGTGTCACGGAAGCTCAAGGAGTTCCTGCAAAAGACGGGCGTTCAGGAGATCTTTGCTGTTACGGATACGTATGAGCAGAGTGACCGATTGAGGTCTTACGAGTTGCTTGCGCAGGCGGCGGGATCGCTTAGCTAGGGTTTTTTTCTTTTGTCATTCCGTAGCGAAGCGGAGGAATCTGTTGAGAAAAGCAGATCCCTTCGCTTCGCTACGGGATGACAAAGAAAGAGAGCATGCTCTTTCTACAGAACAACGAACTCTTCGACCTTAGCCTTCGTAGCACTGCCATTTGCACCGTAGTGGCTCTTCACGTAGTCATCCAGAATCACTTGGAACTCTCCAACGATATCGTCCCCGCGGAGCGTCTTCGCGAGCTTCCCGTCGATGTAGACAGGAGCGACTGGATCTTCGAAGGTGCCTGGGAGCGAGATGCCGATGTTGGCGTGCTTGCTTTCGCCCGGTCCGTTCACAATGCAGCCCATCACCGCGAGTTTCATCTCTTCCACGCCAGGATAGTTCAGCTTCCACTCGGGCATGGACTCGGTAATGTAGTTGGTGACCTGCTCGGCCAGCATCTGGAAGTAGGTGCTGGTGGTGCGGCCGCAACCGGGGCAGCTGGTGACCTGAGGGGTGAAGCTGCGAATGCCGAGTGCCTGCAGGATCTGCTGTCCGCAGCGAACTTCTTCGGAGCGATCGCCGTCCGGCGTTGGCGTAAGGGAGACGCGAATCGTGTCTCCGATACCCGAGAGCAGCAGCGGAGCGAGGCCCGCCGTGGAGGCGACGATGCCCTTCATTCCCATACCTGCTTCGGTGAGCCCGAGATGCAGAGCGTGGTCGCAGCGTCCGGCTAATTCTTTGTAGACGTCAATCAGGTCGCGAACGCCGGAGACCTTGGCCGACAGGATGATCTGATCGCGACGCAGGCCGTAGCTCTCGGCAGCAGCTGCATTGTCCAATGCGGACCGAACCATGGTTTCCAGCATGACATCGCGAGTCTCCAGGGGCTGAGCCAGTTTGGAGTTCTCATCCATCATTTTGGTGAGCAGCGCCTGATCCAGCGAACCCCAATTCACGCCGATGCGGACGGGCTTCTGGTTCTTGACGGCGCACTCCACCATCGTGCGAAAGTTGTCGTCATCTTTCCGGCCGATGGAGACGTTGCCGGGGTTGATGCGGTACTTTGATAGTGCCTGCGCGCATTCGGGATACTTGGTCAATAGCTGGTGGCCGTTGTAGTGAAAGTCGCCGATGATGGGCGTATTCCAGCCTTTTTTCGCCAGGCCTTCCACGATATAAGGAACAGCCTTCGCCGCCTCGTCGTTATTGACCGTAATGCGGACCATCTCGGATCCGGCGCGGGCCAGGGCAGCGACCTGCTGTACGGTGCTTTCAATGTCTGCCGTATCGGTATTGGTCATCGACTGGACGACGACAGGAGCACTGGAACCGACAAGGACACCGCCAATATTCACGGTAACGGACTGACGGCGATCAATAGAAGGCATAGGATTCTCTCCCCTATTTTACCATTCTGCCGCGATACACTAATCTGACGTGGCCCGGTAGCTCAGATGCATAGAGCGGCGCACTCCTAAGGCGAAGGTCGGCAGTTGGACTCTGCCCCGGGTCACCATAAACATCAAGGAAATAAGTCACTTATTTAAAGTGATGTGTTGGCGGCTATTTGCATCAGCACGGTTTCGTATAACCTTTGGTACATCTCACCCGTATTGCAGCTCATTGCTTTACCGCGTGATTTGAGAGCCATGACAGAGCTTCGTCGTATCAATTTGAAGCTCAAAGAAAGGCCGTCGACCCCACTACGATATGTACCTAATGATGATTTCCAGGGGCCAACAACGCCTTTTCGCTTTCGCTGGAACTTCGGGAAGCCGCGCTTGGGCGTCTCTTGAAGAGGAACCACACGGATACGGCAGCAATACAACCCAAAACCCATAAAGTCCACCAACCGATGGATCTATGGCGCAAGGCTTGCTTGAAGCTGCGCCAGGTCGGAGATTGCAGGGTTTCACGTAGGACATGGGTGAGCCTTTTATCTTCGTCAAGCATGCGGTTCTGCTGCGCGGAAGTTATTTGCGCGTCAAGGGTGGGATTACCTTCGAACGCCCTATCCCAATGACTGAGAATCGCGTGGAGGACTGTGCTGCCGCAGAGCCACGCGGATTCGTAAGCCAATTTGGCTCCCCCCGGATACGGAGAGGTGAAAGAGTCGATCGCGGTGGTGCCGGGAGCTTGCATCGAGTAATTACTGGCTGTGCGGAGAACCAGGACTCGATTGATATCTACCCGATGAATGTGATCTAGCCGTGCGAGAGCGTTCACAATGCCGGAATCTTCCATCTCCGTCATCACAAAGTTTCCCTTGCCACCCGTGTTAAGCTTCACAAAGTCGTTGGCAAACGAAGTGAGATTTGTGCCATACCAGTAATGGTCGGACGCAAAATCGTCGCCGAGCAGCACGAATGGCGGGCGTTGCGCATTCGGGTGGCCCGTGTAGGCAGCGCGAAAGGCCTCGGTAGCCGAATCGTCCGGTAGTTTAAGACTGCGGGTTTGCTCAAATGCCCAGGCCACCAGCTTTGGATTGAGCGCAAAAGTGTTGAAACCCGGGCGAACTATCGTTGAGTTGGGACGTGCGGAACCCGCAGGGAAGAGGCCATAAGGCCAGTCGGTTGGAGCCTCACGTATATCTATTTCGCTCATGACATCGCCGACCACAAAATTCGCCCAAGCGGCCGACCCTATGGAGGCGTCTTCCGGATCGACGCCCGCGATGCCATTGATGATGATGTAGGCATGTGTGAGGTCGAAGTGCGGATCCAGGCCGATCGCCATCATGGACGCTGAGGCATTGATGAGGGTGTCGCCACTGATCATGCCGAGTACTGTATGTTCGGCATTTGTGTGGACAGGTAGCGGGACGCCAGGCACGTCGAGAGTCTCAGGCAGATGTTCTCGGGCGCCCCAAAGCTTAAACTCGTTGGGGGTGGTAACCGCGATAACCGCTCGAATCAACCACGGCTTTGGCTGCTGTTGCGGTGTGACTTGAGGCCGAATTTTCGATGGGTCAGCGACGAAGAGCAGTGAAAGGAACCCAGCTATCACAGAGTTGCGAATTGAACTGCTCATGCTTAGCTCCAGAAACGCGCCAACCAACGACAAAGAACGTCCGTTGGGGACTTTGATATAGCCCCTCATTCCGTTGGACATCTCAGTTGATCCAGGTGACGCGTTGCGATGTCTTTTCGAAGGTAAAAACCCCACTTGTCTGCTATGCCTCCATCAGAATCCGGCACATAGCAATAGTCATACTCTCCTGTGATTTTGCTGTTGGACAAAAGATAGGGAGCATGGCTTAAGGAATTTGCTCTTGTCTCCGGGCGAGTGGGGTCGATTGGACCGCCTGGAATGATTGCTTGCGGGTTCCACTTGTTCAGGGTTTGGCTGACGTTCCACTTGTTGTGCCCAGGCATTCCGCCCTTGGCTTTGCGCGTCGCGATCGATTCATCCGCCACGCCATTGAAGTCAGCGATTTCGAATCGAGGCAGATCGTAACTCACGCCAAGATTAAAGAATCCGATGGAGCCGTCCGTGGGCGCCAGGTTGATTGCAATCCATTGCGAAACGAAAAATTCTTGTGCAGTCGTTGACTCATAGAGCGAATCATGTGAGATGACAGCGTTCTTGTGGCGTTGCGCAATAAGAGAAGTCAAGCTGCCTATGACGACTACCGCCATGAAGGCCAGGAAAGCGCGAAATCCCCTCGTCGTGGACTGAGGGGGCGAAGCTGAAGGTTGACGTCTGTATATGGGGGCGATGTCCAGCAGCTCTTTCAGTCGATGTTTAGAAGAGGACAACAACGCGGGGGACGAAACGGCGATCAGGACGGCCAGTTGGCATACTGGCGACCAAATCATGCGCGCACCGCTGAGGTAGTCGCTGTTGTACAACGCGATGATCGCTGTAACCAGGCAGGAACTGACAACGAGGAGGCCTTTTTCCCTGGACATTGTGTGAGAGAAGGCGAAGTAGAAGACAGTTAACATCACGAGCAGCGTCAGAGCGCTGTAGGAGAGAATTCCATTCGCAACGATGTATTTGAGGATGTAGCCAAGAGAGGGTGCCGCGCCAAACTTGAGTCTCGTGGTCGTCGGTGTGAGATGCCCAAACTGGTGGAGGTTAAGGGCGAGAGCTGCACCTACCAGCACTATGTACGGGCCCGCTCCGAAGAGGAGAAATTGGCGGGAACTCGTGGACGCTAAGTATGCGACTGCGAGAATTCCAAGCGAAAGGATGAGACCGTCTGGCCGAAACAATGTGCTGAGGACCAGAAGAAAGGATACGGCGACCATTCTGCGGGAGGTCATTCCGGGTTTTAAGGACAAAGCGGTTGCGAATGCCAGGACGAATCCCTGGAAAAGGTGATCCCAGCCATTGAGAGCGAATTTGAAGTTGGTCGAGGTACAGACGAGCAACGACACGAGAAGTAATGCGTTGGTGGTGGATCTCGAATACCAGACGATGATCGCCGCTGTACCCGCCACAGAGAAGAGGCCTAACAGGGCATAGAAAACTATGGCGACATTCGGTTGCAGGAACTTCAACAAGCAGGCAAACAGATACGGAGCGATATAGGACGTTGATGGCTGAGCTACATCAATCCGGTTGAACGCTGGTATGCCTCGCCCACGCAGGATATAGCTGGATCTGAGGGAGATCATGACATCGTCGGAGAGGCGAACGGGCGACGTGAAGAGCTGTCGCGGTGTCCCAGGCTGAGACGGGCGGGCAAAACCATAGATGTCTGGCCAAGTCGCGCATACCACTGTGAAAATACATGCGAAGGCAAACGTGAGAATAGCCACAAGTCGTTTGTTGTTTTGAACGCGAGGGAGGCTTGAGACTGGGTTATTTCCGTTTTTCACAGTATCAATCCATTGCTCTCTTACCGAAGGCGGTTGCTCCGGTTCTCACCTGCATCCCTGAGGTATCGTTAGCGGGACCTAACGAACTTTATTCGAAGCCTGGCACCCAAGTTGTCATGGAAATGTCTATTCATCGGTGCTGTTTGTCGAGAGCCGCTACGTCTTCTTTCTATGTATTTGTTGGCTGCTTGCGGTTCGCGTGATCGATGCGGGCGGCTGCGAACACAACTCCCAAATGCGGACGCTAGAATTGATCTGTGAAACTCCTATTTCTTTTGCAAGTCTTCTATTGTTCCCGCTCTGCGTGGCCCTGACCGGCTGCGGCAAGCCTGCACTCGATGTGCCTGCGTCCTTGACCACAGTCGGGCAGGCAACGCCCATCGCCGTCTATGTGCGCGATCCGCACGGTGTCAGCAAGCTCACCGCAACTCTGGCTCAGAACGGCGCGCAGTATCAGGCATGGCAGGCCCCAGCTGCTTCGAAAGGCGCTGATACTGCCTTCAACTTCGAGATCGGCGTCAAAACCACACCCCAGCTGCACGATGGTCCCGCACGCTTGATCCTCGAAGCCACATCTGGCGGTCTGTTTCACGGCACCACTCGCCTGGAACGCGAGGTGAATGTGGTCACGCTGCCGCCTCTCATCAGCGCGGACTCCGACCAGCACTACCTGTACCTCGGCATGGCGGATCTCGCGACGATGAACGTTACGGGCTCCTATACCTCCGCAGGAGTCCGCGTCGGAAACCAGACGTTTCGCGCCTGGCCGATGCCCGACGGCAAGCCCGGCCTCTTTTCTCTGTTCGCCTTTGCCTGGAATATGCCTCCAGGAACGACGCCTCTGGCCTACGCTTCCAATAGTGCCGGCAACGATGTGACGACGCCGCTGACCGTGATCTTCCCCAAGAAGGAACAGCCTGTCTACACACAGCATGAGATCCAGCTCTCCGACCAGTTCATGCAGAAGGTCCTGGGCGAGCTCGACCCCAACGGCACGGGTGATCCCGTTGTGCGCTTCGTCAAGATCAACACCGAGATGCGTCAGGCTAACAACAAGACGCTGTCCGACCTGCGCCTGAAGACTGCAGAGAAATTCCTCTGGTCTCAGCCCTTCACGCGCCAGTCGCATGCGCAGGCCGAGGCCACCTTTGCGGATGTACGCAGCTATATGTACCACGGTAAGAAGATCGATCAGCAGGTGCATCTTGGTTATGATCTAGCCGTCACACAGCATGTAGGCGTCGAGGCCTCGAACGACGGCCGTATCGTCTGGGCCGCCCCTCTTGGTATCTACGGTAACTGCGTTGTGGTCGATCACGGCTACGGTCTGCAAACGATCTACGGCCACATGAGCCGGATCGATGTGCATGTGGGTGACATGGTCAAACGCTCACAGATTATGGGTCTGAGCGGTATGACTGGAATGGCTGGCGGCGACCACGTCCACTTTGCCATGCAGCTCGATGGTGTCCAGATCGATCCCAAGGAGTGGTGGGACGCGCACTGGATCCAGGACCACGTCGCCCGTCGTGTCGATCTGCCCGGCTTCGGAAAGTAATTGCGCGAACAGGACGAGGCGGTCTAAGAGATGGGCCGCCTCGTCGTGAAGCTAAGAAGCGCCTATCCGCTCCAGAATGAGCTGCGGTGCCGATGCATTGGCCGCGAAGCTTCCGGCACCGATGAGCAACTCGAATCTCTGCAAACCGCCATGAGCCATCTTTGCCCGCTGTAGAATCGGCATCATCAACGAAGGCGTAAGGAGAAACGTAGTGGCCGCTTCCGTGCCAGCCGTGTTCAATCCACCCACAATCAGAACATGTCCCGTTGAGGTGAGATTTGGAACATAGGTGATGAGGCCGTAGGTATGATTCGGGTCCGGAGTGCCATAGATTTTCTGCTCTCCGGCTCGTGGTTGCGCATTGAGGATTCCTGACGGTTTGTTCGTGCCAGCGTTGATGGTGAAGCGAAAGTTCATCTGGGGCTGAAAGAGCTCGATCCATGGATTGGCTTCAATGGATCCGATTAAGATCGCATTCCCGACTCTGAGGTCTTCCATGCGCAGATCACGAGCATATCGAATCATCATGCGTGCGGGCACGGCTTCTTCCAACTGTCCCAGATGAGCAACAAAGTCCAGGTCAACGACGCTGGTGTAGCGCCTGGCTCCGAGCTTGAGTATCTCTGGGGCACCCGGACTGTTGTCTATCTTAAGATTGGTCCGATAGCTTCCATTGACATAGCTGGCAAGCGGCACGGGCCTCTCCGTAAGCCCTTGCATGATGATCAGTCCATCATCGGACGGCACGATAAACGTGTCTTGCTCTTTGCTGAAAAGCTGCGTCCAAAGCGTATGCGACATTGCCGCAGCTGGCGAGAAGTTCGTTCTCTTAAACAATTGGCTGGACAGGAGAAACGCCCCTCCGATGCCAAGGAGCATACCCACCAGGAATGCAGGCAGAGCGAAGTTCCAGAGACGCTTCGCTTTCGGTTTTTTAAACCAACCAGCAGATGAAAGACCTGAGCGATTGTCACGCGTCTCCGTTTCCGCTATATCCTCTGCGTTTGGCAGGACGGAGACCCCGCCCAACGTGTATTCCTCTTCGGAGTCGCTGCCTTCAACGGACTCCACCAGGCCGGACGCTTTCTCACTTAGCTGATTAAAAAACTGGGGGACATAACCGCCACGCGGGATCTCCATACGCAGCGGCTCATGGCTGCCCTCGCCAGAAAAATATTCTTCAAGGCGTTTGCGAAGATTGCGGGCATAGCTGCGAACGATATTGTCTTCATTCGAGTCGTAGCCATCGGGTCGTCCGAAGACGAGTACGCCGATCTGCTGTTCGGTGATCTCGTCGCCGCGATCCAGGATGTGACGATCGACAACATAGAGCAGGAACTCCGCCATCAGCCGAGAACGGCCAAGGCTTCCACTGGCCGCGATACGCTGGGCCAACTGCCAGCGCGGATCATCGCTGCGGTCAGCCCTTTCCGTAGGCGCCTTTGGCAACGGTAAAGTGAATTCTCCGTTTCTCTTTATGGGTGCTTCTAAAGTCTGCATGAGTCCTATGTCACTTACTGAGAGCGAGTCTATGGGGCTTATGTGAACGCCCGGTAAATTTGCCCTGCGTGAACTCTTCGAACACACGTGTATAAAAGTGCGGCGCCGAAATGCAACTGCTTTATTCCAAGCGGGATAGGTCGCGGTTGCCGTGCATGCAGGGACGCACACCTGAAATACACCTACCGCCGCCAGCGTGATTCTCCAATACTCGGGTCATTCAGGTCATCTCTGTGTTCGACGTAAATCAGCACGCAAGCCACTTAGAAACGAAGAGGAGCAGTAATGATTTTTTTGATGCGACATTCAACCGTGAGAAAAGAAGTGTCTTCCGCAAGACGACGCTTTTCACAGCACGGTCTCCCGTGTAGTCCTTTGCTCTCCTTCGGTCATGCATCTGGTTCTTCCGTGGGAGTAACCAAACGCTGCCTGCATTCCAACTGGGCTGCAACGCTCATCCTGCTTTGGCTTTTGGTCGTTCCTGCAACCGGGCTCAGAGCGCAGTCCGATCTCTCCGGCATCTCGGGAACGATTACAGATGCTTCAGGTGCTGTCGTCCGTGGAGCGGAGGTCACCGTCACGGATGAAGCAACCGGCACGTCCCACAAAAGCACGACCAATGACTCCGGCTACTACACCATCCCGAGCCTTTCGCCGGGCAAATACACGATCGTCGTCGAAGCCCCTTCCTTCGCGAGCCTGACGAGCACGGGGAACAATCTTGATCCCTCGGTGTCCACCACGGCCAATCTGCGACTCAAGGCCGGTTCCACGACAGAGACAGTGCAGGTAGCCGCTCAAGAGACAGCCATCCAGACCGATAGCACAACGCTCGGCAAAGTGATCACCGCCAATCAGGCTGAGACGCTGCCGCTGAGCGGACGCAATCCGATTAACCTTGCTCTTCTGAAAGCGGGTGTTACCAGCACCTCAGGCAATGTCTCCAACTTTCAGTTCAGCACAGGTCTGGGCGCTCTGAATATCAACGGCGCACGCGAGCGGGACAACCTGTTGACGTATGACGGTGCGGTGGCCGTTCGAGTCCGCGCCAGTGGCGACTCGACGGGCGTCCTCGATCTGGACGCGGTGCAGGAAGTGCAGGTGCTCTCGGCCAATTATCCGGCGGAGTACGGTCGCTCCGTCGGAGGGCAGGTCCGCATCATCACCAAGGCCGGCACCTCTCAGTTCCACGGCAGTGCGTACGAGTATCTACAGAACCCGGTGCTGAATGCCAACACCTGGGTACGCAACCACAACGCGAATAACGCGAATCCAAACTATCCTGCAGCTCTCAAGACGAATTTTGTAGCGCCATTCACCTTCAACCAGTTCGGTTTCAACGTCAATGGTCCGCTATATGTTCCACGCGTGTTGCCAAAGGGGAAGGTCTTCTTTCTCTACTCGGAGGCGTTCGTTCAGTTTCCGGCTACCAATACGAACCCGGTGACCGTGCCTAATCCAGCCTTTCGCACAGGCGACTTCAGTTCGATCGCAACCCACATCCGGGATCCGCAATCCGCGCTGCCCTGCGATCCCAAGACTGGCGGAGCTGGCTGCTTTGCGGGAAACATCATTCCGAAGTCCCGCCTTAGCCCGAACGGTGTAGCTCTGCTCACTGCCTTTCCCACGCCCACTCCCAACTTTCTCCTCGGGACTCAGAACCTTCTGCAGGTGGCGAGCCATCCACAGACCCAGCAGATCGACACAGGCAATCTCGACATCATCCCGACAGAAAAAGACTACATCCGCTTCCGGTTGATGCACTTTTTCTACCACGAAGACAATCCGTTCTCGTCAGCTTACGATGTCGTTCCACGGCTCTACAATCGTCCCAACCAGACGGGCTCTCTCGATTGGGTCCACACCTTCAACCCAAAGACGATCAACGAAGTACTGCTTACCATCAGTCATGGTGCGGACCGCTTGAGCATCGATACTTCGTCGGGGCTCTACGACCGCACCAAGTATGGCATCAACTATCCTTACCTCTTTCCGAATGGGAAGGACCTTCCGAATAAAATTCCGACGGTGCAGTTTGATAACAGCGGCATCACGACACTGGACGGTAGCGCTTATCCCTCGCACTCGCAGGGACTCGTGATGGACTACGCCGATACCGTCACCCGCATCATCGGCAATCACACGATACGTGTAGGTGTCCTCTACGAACGTGCGGCGGCGAATGATGACGACCAGATTTCTGGCCAGAACACTGTTCCCGGACAGACCAATAATCAAAACGGTAAGTTTGAGTTTTCGAGCGCCAATCCTGTCGGCACCGGACTCGATACCGCCGACGCCGCGCTCGGCCTCTTCACCAGCTATGCCGAAGTTGGTCCCAGAGCGGAGACACCGTACCGTGCCAATCTGTACGACTTCTTCGCCCAGGACTCGTTCAAGGTGAGTGCGAAACTTCATTTCGACTACGGCATGCGCTACTCCATCGTGCAGCCCTTTTACAGCCTTTGGAATAATATCGGCACTTTCGATCCGGCCTTCTATAACCCTGCGAGTGCAATCAAGGTGGATCCCACCACAGGGAATCCGATCGCAGGCACAGGCGATCCTCTCAACGGCACCGTCCTGTTCGGCAGCGGATTTACTGCAAGCGCCAAGGCGCATGTGCCCATCGCTGTGACCGGTCAATACGACTCACTCTTTCATAACCTTCCTCGTGGATACATCGATGTCCACTACACCACCTTCCAACCTCGTGTCGGACTGGCGTACGCGTTCAACAGCAAGACCGTACTCCGCTCGGGCTTTGGCCGGTATATCAGTCGCCAGGGTGTGTCGGATGGAGTCTTCGAAGGTGGCGCGCCTCCGCTTCAGTCTTACGCCGGTATCAGCGGTGGCAGCGTGGACAATCCGGGAGCGGGTGCAGCGGGTTCGTTCCCCACGATTTCGGGACGGGTCGATCGCAGCTCGCCTCCGCCCGAATCTTATGTCTGGAACTTCTCGGCGGAGCGCGATCTCGGATTCAATACCATTCTGGGAGTCTCTTACGTCGGTCGTCGCGGCTTGCACGGGCAGTTTCAGTCCAACCTCAACCAGGCCCAGCCTGGAACGCAGCAGGCCATCGGTAAACAGAATATCAACGCCTATCGTCCGTTCCTCGGCTATGGACCCATCACTCAGGTCAAGCAGAGTGCAGGTTCGGCATATGAAGGTCTCCAAATGGACCTTAATCATCGTTTCGAACACGGACTTGGTTTCGGGGTCGCTTATACCTACGCTCACGCTTCGGACTGCGGCTCGTTCCAGAAGAACTTCCTTCCGAACACTTACGATCCCAAGGCCATCTGCGGCCCGGCAGACTACGATATCCGGAATGCAATTACCATCAACGCTGTCTATACACTTCCATTCCATAGCCACAGCCGGTTCGCGAACGAGGCCCTGGGCGGCTGGCAACTGAGCCAGATTTACAACTTCCAAACAGGAACGCCCTTCTCCGTCGCTACGACGAGCGATATCGCCGGAGTGGGAGCAGGTAGCGGGGCACAACTGCTGCAGATTACTCCCGGCGCCAACCTAAAAGGCAACGGCAAGTTCTCTACTTCGTCGGGAGATAGTAACTACTGGTTCAACCCGGCGGTCTTCTCTTATGCTCCGGCCGGTACGTTCACAACACAGAAGAACCGTAATATTCTCCGCAATCCCGGCCTGGAGAACTTCAACGCTTCTCTGATGAAGCGCTTCCAAACCTTTGACAACCAGTTCCTCATCTTTCGCTTTGAAGCCTTCGACTTCCCCAACCATCCAAACTGGGCCGCAGCCGATGCGACCTTTACGAACGGAACGCCAGCGATCAATACCTTCGGCAAGGTCAACAGCAAGACCGGTCAGAGATCCATGCAGGCCAGCCTTCGTTACTCGTTCTAGCTTTGCCTCTGTTCCTTGCCGCTGGTATTACTCCAGCGGCAAGGACCTGTAGATTGTGAGACGATCTTTCACTACCAGCCCAATCCAAGAACGAAGGATATTTATTCATGCGGCATCTCCCTGCATCACCTTCCCGGTGGATCCAACTTCGTCGTCTAGCTGCCACCTGCATCGCTCTGTGGAGCATTGCTACTCCGCTCGTTGGTGCAAAAGTGCAGTCGCAGGTGGACTACACGCGCAATGTCGATCCCTTTATCGGTGTGGACTGGGGTGGAAATACGTTTGTCGGTTCCGCGATCCCTTATGGCGTGGTGAAGGTCGGCCCCGATATGCAGACCTTCGATGGCCGACGGTCAGGCTTTGGTTATTCGAGCAGCGGCGTGATTCTTGGTTTCTCGCATCTGCACCTCAGCGGCGCGCAAGGCAAATATGGAAATATTCTCGTCGCGCCCGTCACCGGTCCGCTCGACCTGAATGACATTAAGACTCCACGCACCGATGAAGTAAATCGTGTCGGCTACTATGCAGCGAAGCTCACTCGCTATCAAGTGCAGGCCGAGTTGACGAGCAGCCGCCGCGTTGGGTTTCACCGGTATACCTTCCCCGCGTCGCAGCAGTCGCATATTACGATCAACGTTGCTTCGGCGCTGAGTCTCGGGACCGACTGGCAGGCACAGAAGTTTCTCGGTGCGGAAGTCCACCTTACCTCCAATCATGAAGTGCAGGGAGTAGCACGCTTCACCGGCGGTTGGAACCGAGGCGGTGAGTATAAGGTCTACTACTACATGACGCTCGACACGCCTGCGAACGCAACGCATACGTGGAGCGGCAAAGATCTGACGACTGCCCAGGACGTAACCGTAGGCGCGAACACCCCCGTAGGCGCCTCCTTCGACTTTGCAACGAAAGCAAATCAGGTGATCCAGGCCAAGGTCGGCATCTCCTTTATCAGTGCAGAACAAGCGAAGCACAACGTGCAGCAGGAAGTTCCCGCGTGGAACTTTGCGACGGTGCGCAATGCCGCAACCGGGCTCTGGAACTCTGAACTGGCCAAGCTCAGTCTGTCAGGCGAAAGCGACTCTCAGCGCCGTCAACTCTATACCGCCATGTATCACATCATGCTGATGCCTACAGACCGTACCGGCGAGAACCCGGATTGGCAATCCAGCGAGCCCTACTACGACGACTTCTATTGCATCTGGGATACCTTCCGCACTTCAAGTCCCTTGCTCACGCTCATTTCGCCCGATCGTCAGCGCGACATCCTTCGTGCGCTCATCGACATTTATCGTCATACCGGCTACATGCCAGATGCTCGCAGTGGCAACGACAATGGACGCACCCAGGGCGGCTCCAATGCGAACGTCGTGGTGGCCGATGCCTGGGTGAAGGGGCTCAAAGGCATCGACTATGAAACCGCCTTCGCCGCGATGGTGCACGATGCGGAGGTGCCTCCAACGGATCAACAGAAAGAGGGTCGCGGAGGCCTGAAGGATTACAACGAAAAGGGATTCGTTACGCTTGCCGATGAGCGCTCCGGTTCACGCACAGCAGAGTACAGTTACGATGATTTCGCTATCTCCGAAGTCGCTTGCGGTCTGGGCAAAGCGAAGGAAGCTGCACTCTATGCCAGCCGCGCCCATAACTTTGAGCACCTCTGGGATAAAGATATGAGCGTGGAAGGCTTCAAGGGTTTTATGAGACCACGCAATCCTGATGGCAGTTGGGCTCCCCCATACCTCGTTGTGCGCGGTACCTGGCCGGACTTCTTTTACGAGGGAGATATCTGGACTTATTCCATCTACGCTCCGCAGGATATGCGCCGCCTGATCGAGATGGCCGGAGGGAACGAAGCGTTCGCCCATCGCCTCGACTGGACGTTTCTGCGTCGCCACTTCGACGTCACCAACGAACCTGGCTTTCTTCTTCCCGTGCTCTATAACTATGCGGGGCGACCCGATAAGACCGCCGACATCGTTCACATGACTTTGGAAAAAGCTTTCGCAGACAACCGTGCAGGCATTCCTGGCAATGACGATTCCGGCGCGATGTCGAGTTGGTTGATCTTCTCAACCCTCGGTCTCTTCCCAATCGCTGGTCAGGACGTCTATCTCATCAGCACACCCAGCATTCCAGATGCCTCGCTCTCTTTGGGCAACGGAAAGAAGCTGCGCATTCTTTCGAAGAACCTGGATCCCGACGGTCTCAACCGGTATGTGCAATCGGCGACACTCAACGGGGTCGATCTGCCAAACTCCTGGTTCCGGCACGCCCAGATCAAGGATGGAGCCACGCTGATTCTTACCATGGGTTCAGCCCCATCAGATTGGGGCAAGCTGATTCCTCCACCTTCGATGAGCGATACGACATCGCCCGTTTGTTCGAAAGTGCAGTCTGGAACGCCGTCGATGTAAAAGACGTTTCATTCGCCGTCATCGGTCCACGGGATGCAGCTCATCCCGCAGATCGGTGACGGCTGTGTCTGTTAACAACCCCTCAAGCCGCATGGACTTCTGTAGATACATGGGGAAATGGTGAGAACCGCAACTTCTGGAGGTACGCCCGGAAGTATCCTGTCCAAAAGAATCCTTTCATCAGGATAATCATCTATCTTGTGTACGACTGGAAGGGCGAGAGATGGCAAGCCAAACAATGATCGCAAGAGAGAGCAGCCCAATAGTGAAGAGATGCCCCAAGCCGGAGCAGGTTTGGATTGCCCTTGCACATTGCTATCGGAGGATGAGTTCGCTGATTGAGCAGAGTTTCGTCGAAAGCGGCCTAAGCCTGACCGATTTTATGATGCTGGAAGCGATCCTGCACAAGGGGCCCATGACGATTACGGAGATTCAGACGAGCGCGTTGCTCGCAACCGGGTCGATGACCGCCGCCGTGGATCGTTTGGAGTCAAAAGGCCTGCTCGCAAGGACGTTCAGTAAGAGCGACCGCCGGGCTCGCGTGCTGGAACTGACGGACGAGGGGAGAGCCGTGATTCTTCCCGCCTTTGAAAAACACAGCGCGAATCTGAAGCTTTGGATGGGCGCGCTTTCGGCGAATGAGCGTGCGGATACCTTCATCAATCTCCGAAAGCTTGAAAAGCAGTTGAAGGCAGTCGACACAAACGCACCGCAGTAGCAGTCAACACAGACTTGGCTCGCGGCACACATTTGCCTCTTGGCGAAGAAGGTTTTCGTCCTCGCGGCCCGCACCTAATCGCAACACACTCCAAAGGAGAGAATCATGAGAACTCCCATCGTAGGTCTTCACCACGTCACAGCCATCGCGTCCGATCCTCAGCGGAACCTCGACTTCTACACGCAGGTCCTTGGGCTTCGCTTCGTCAAGAAGACCGTAAACTTTGACGATCCGGAGACGTACCACTTCTACTTCGGCGACGACACGGGAACGCCGGGCACCATCCTGACCTTCTTCCCGTGGCCTGGGACGCCGCAGGGACGTCGCGGCGCTGGAGAGACCATTGCCACAGCCTTCTCGATTCCTGTTGGCTCTTTGCCTTACTGGCGGAAGCGGCTGGTCAGCAAAGGCGTCGCCACGGAAGAGAACGTCTACTTCGGCGGTGCGCACCTGAGTTTCAGCGATCCGGATGGCATGGTACTTGAACTGGTGGAGCATACGGAAGCCCAGGCAGTGGCCGCACCGCGCTACTCCGATGTGCCGGCGCAGTATGCGATCCAAGGGTTCTTCGGAACAACGCTGCTGGAACTGAGCTTGATGCGCACGGAGTCTCTGCTGAGCATGATGGGCTATCGCAAGTTGGGCGAGGAGGGAGACCGCTTCCGCTACGCACCGGATGGTGATGCACGCGGTCGCATTCTGGACATCGTCGTGGACAAGGACGCGCAGCAAGGCCGTATGGGTGCGGGCACGGTGCATCACATCGCCTTCCGCGCCAGCGATGATGCCTCGCAGTTGGATTGGAAGCAGGAGCTGGGACGGAACGTCAGCGTGACGCCCGTGCAGGACAGAACCTACTTTCACTCCATCTACTTCCGCGAGCCGGGCGGCGTGCTCTTCGAGATTGCGACCGACTCTCCGGGCTTCCTGATCGACGAGCCCATCGAGTCGCTGGGCGAAGCCTTGCGCATCCCGGAGTGGTTTGAACCGCAGCGCAAGCTGATCGAATCGCGTGTGCAGCCGATCACGCTTCACAAAGCAGAGAAGGCTGTTGCAAACGAAAGCGAGGCAACACTGTGAGCCCACAGAACCCACACGGAACACAGCCCGTCGTAGCCGCGGGTACATCGCTTGCGGATGCGGCGGGAGTCCTCATCCTGCTGCACGGCCGAGGAGCCTCGGCGGAAGACATCCTTGGCCTTGGGCAGGAGATCGTTCCGGCAGGCTGGGCCATGCTGGCTCCGTCTGCGGCGGGACACACATGGTATCCCTACTCGTTTCTCGCGCCTCGGGAACAGAACGAACCGTACCTCTCGTCTGCGTTGGCTAAGATTCAATCAACCTTGGATATGGCATTGCAGGCAGACATACCCGCGGAGAAGATTGCGATTGCAGGCTTTTCCCAAGGAGCCTGCCTTGCAACCGAGTTTGTCGGCCGCAATCCACGCAAGTATGGAGCGCTTCTGGCCTTCACCGGCGGCCTGATAGGACCTCCGGATGCGCCACTGACGCTTGCGGGAGATCTGGCTGGTACACCTGTGCTTCTGAGCTCGGGCGATCCTGACCCGCACGTGCCGTGGGCGCGCGTGCAGGAATCCGCCGACCTTCTGCAGAAGATTGGCGGCCACGTCACACTCCGTCGTTATCCCGGCAGGCCGCACACCATCGGGCCTGAAGAGGTACGCATGGCGCGCGAGATGCTTGCTGCGCTGTAATCCTCTCAACGTAAAACAATAAGAAAGCGCGAGCTTCCGAGCTCGCGTTTTTATTTGCTACTTGCCAACCTGGGAGCTGGCATAGTTGGAGAAGTCTTGCCAAGCCTGGGCCGCGACCGTAATGTGCAGCGAGGCCAGCGCGGTGTTCGTGGCCTGGATGGTCTGGGCCTGGGCAAGCTGCGTGGTGACGAGATTCATGCGATTCGCCATGTTGTTCATGGAGCCGAGCAGGACGCTGCCAGCCTGATCGGACGCAGCAGCGCTGGATCGAAGGCCAGAGAGGGTCTTGTCGGTGCTATCGATTGAGCCGTTGATCCGACTCTTGAAGCCGTTGAACTGGTCCCAGGCATTGCCGGAACAGGGCTGACTGTCGATGAACTGCTGCATCTTTGTCAGCTCCTGATTGACGTTGGTGGCAAAGCTGGTCTTCTGCTGAGCGAGGATGTCCTGATTCCGATTCTGTTGCTGAAGGTAGGCCGCGACCTGGCTCATGAGTCCCTGCACCTGCGTAGAACTTGAGCCGATCTGACGGGAGATGGCGGTGAGTTGGGCCTGTACCGTCTGCCGTCGTTGCGTGACCGTGGCGGGATCGAGCCTGGGCAGATCGGTTTGCAGCTGAGTGACCTGCGAGGAGGCCTGCTGCAGGGAGGAGTTAATGGTGGTCACGGTAGCGACCCAGCTTCGGAATTGATTTTGAAAGTATGAGGTAAAGGAAAGGCTGCTCTGCTGCTGGGCGGAGAGTAGCCGGTCCATAGAGGGTTTCCACGAGGCAAAGTTGACGTCGTAGGTGAAGTGACGGTCGTAGAGACAGATACCAATGAAACAGCTGTAGGAGCATTTAACATCGACGTGCCCTGGGCCGAAGAAAAGGCCGGAGAGTTGGGCACGACTCGCGCCGATGGCGGCATCGAGTTGCGAGAGCTTGGTGACGGAATCCCTGGCCGGGCCGAAGTTGTAGTCCTGCGTCTGAAGGGAACCGGTAGATACCGCAAGCAGGGACACAACGCAAGAATTGCGGAGGCGTCGAAGATTCCGAGAGCGAAGAGCGTTCATGGGCGCCTCAGGAGTTGGAGGTGAGCGACGTCTGCATGAACTGTTGAGACGCTGCCGTCACGGCTTTCCAGAAGGTGATGCGGGCAGGGAGACCGAGAGCCTTCGAGAGCCAGGTGATATCGGATAGCTGATCTTTGTTGGAGATGCGTGTGATCTCGGAGAGCTCAGACGCGACGCCGGTCAGGGAGTCCTGCAGAAGGGCCAGGCGAGAGTCCATGTCAATGAACGCGGTGAGGGCGTTGTTCGCAAGCGGAAAGAAGTCGCCAAGGTCGTGGGTGAACTGTTTGCGAGCCGCAAGCAGCTTCGTCCTGGAGTTGAGGTCGTCCTGTAGTTGGGCAAGGGCTTCGGGTTTGGGACGGTCCAGGGGGTTCCAGCCGGTGGCCTTCTTGTGCATCTCTGCCAGTTGCGCGGACGCGCGTGTGAGCGCGCCCTGCAGGGCGCCGATCTGCTGGTTCGCATCATTCGCAAGACTGGTGGCCGCGATGCTCTGTTGATCCGCTTGCAGCCGAGGACCAAAGGCGGCGAGCTTGTTACGAAGATCGGAGACCTGTGTGGCAGTCTGGAGCGCGGCCTTCACGAGGCCAGCGTTGCCGTTGAAGAGCTGGTCGAGCAGCATGGCACGGTGGGCGGCATCGCCGGAACGAGGCTGGAGCTGAAGTGCAAGGCTATCGAGAGTGAAGCTCACAGTACTTGCGGTGGTCTGGATCTGGGAGCAGAGCCATACGATCCGGGCGTAGATCTCGGAGGGCGGCGTGTTGCTGGTAAGGAGAGAGGGGTTGGTGACGAGCGCTGCTTTCAAGGACGCAGGCGAACCAAACGCTGCCGCGGCACTGGCAATATCGGCGATGGCAGCGACCAGCCTGGTCACATCGCTGGAGTTGTCGAAGCTGCCATAGCGTGCGATGAAGGTGGCCTGGTCTGCAGGGATCGAAGCAGCTTCCTCAAAAAAAGCCAGAATCTGGGAACAATCGGGGACGAGCTGAAACCAGGTGCCAGGGTCTTCTCGTTGAGCGGGTGCAGGAAGGGTGAGAGCAATCATGGGGTCTCCTTCAGTTGCTGTCGCTGGTGCGGTACGAGACGACCAGATCCATGCGCAGGGTGGTCGCGGTGGACGGATCGCCAGAGTTGTTGGACGCAAATTGAGCGGTCCACTGGGTGAAGGGAGTTGGCATCTGGTAGACCTGCGAGTCGATGTCCCACTGGTTATAAACCTTGGCATCCGGGAGGTGATAGGCGTAGCCCTTGCCCAGACCTTTCGTGACGAAGTTGAACGCCTCAGGCGGGCCGAAGCCGTTCTGATAAGAGCCGGAGGTGGAGATGTTGCAGAGGACGTTGCCTTTTTGGTTAGGCGTGACGCCGTCGAGGAAGAAGTTCGCACTGGTAATCCAGATGGCGACATCCCCGTCGTTGGGAAGCACGCCCGCAAGTTGGTCGGTGCCCACGGGGATCGTCCATGTCAGGGTGGGGCCGTTGCCTGCGGTCCCAGGGCTTAAGAGAGCGGAGTCGCCGTGTGTGAGAGCCTGGCCGCTTTTGACGATGGGAAATTTAAGGCTGATCTGAACATTGCTGGATGGGAGGGTGATCTTCTGAGATTGGGGATTGTCGCCGAGAAGCTGGCCGACCCATCCAACGACGCTGGCGAAGATGCCCTTGAGCTGAGCGGCGTTCATGTCCATGTTGACGGCGTAGGGGGGCTTCTGGAAGTAGAGATAGAAGTATGAGTTGCGGTAGTAAGTCCAAGACACGAGCAGCGAACGCTTGATGGAGTTGGAGCGCAGAAGGAGGACGCCCTTGAGAGCGGCGAGCTTTTCCTGGTCGGACGCAGCCTTGGCCTCCAACTGCTCCCAGCGCTCGACGATCGTCGTGGCTGCGGCGATCTGCGCTTTGAGCACCACACCGCGCGCGAGCTGAGAGGCATAGGTGATCATCTTCACGTTGACGGCTTTGCCATACTGGGCGAGGATCTCAAGGCTCGCGAGATACTCATCGGCGGGCTGCTGCACACCTTCGCCGTTGTCCCTCTTAAGCGTTGCGATGCTGAGCTTGGCGCGCACCACGTAGTTGTCCCAGGCAAGACCGGGGTCGATGGTGACGGCGCTGAGGCTGTTCGGCAGAACCGGGATCGTTTTGACGCTCTTGAGAGCTTGCGCCCAGAGGACGGCGCCAGTCTGGAAGGAGGTCATGAGAGACTCCTGCATCTGCGTGAGGAGTTTGGCCTGTTCCAGCATGGAGGTGTCGAGACCGGGCTCCGAGGCGAGGGCGCTGGCGGCGTCGTAAAAGCCTTTGGATGCTTCGGCGAAGCCCTTGACCGAATCGGCCAGACCGTCGGCACTGGGTTCTGCAGCGGCAAGTTTACCGACGGAGACACCCAGAGAGACGATTGAAGTCGCAAGTTTGAAGCAGGCCGTGAGCCAGTCCTGAATGCGCTGCTGCTGGATCGAGTTGATCAGGAGGGCGAAGCGCGAGTGGGCTTCGATCTGCTGGAAGAAGTATTGATCGCCGAGTGTGCCGATGGCGGCGGCAAGGCCATCGATGTTGTCCTGCACCTGCTTGAGCTCGATATTGAGAGGATCGAGTTCGGTATTGGAGACATCGACTAACGTAGCGCTTACATCCTTGACTGCCTGGCTGATGTTGGTGGAGATCGCAAGGGTATTGAGATTGTCCTCGTAGCTCTGGAGTGCGGCCACCAGCACCTCGGACTGGTTCTTGTAGAACGCGGAGGAGAGGACCGGTACGTAGTAGTAGCCAGGAGAAACGTTAAGCGTGACCATCAGAGCTGCGGCCTGACTGTAGAGATCTGCAAAGGCGCCGGGAAGGTCGGCAGCGTCAACGGAGCGAACGCAGGCAATAATCCACTGCAGCATCTGGGACGCAGTCTGGCGGCTGAGATCGTCGGCG
The DNA here is from genome assembly GCF_000179915.2 of Terriglobus saanensis SP1PR4. NCBI lineage: Bacteria > Pseudomonadati > Acidobacteriota > Terriglobia > Terriglobales > Acidobacteriaceae > Terriglobus > Terriglobus saanensis. The sequence continues at coordinate 1,231,368 of NC_014963.1, forward strand.
TCAGCGAGTAGCGAGGCCGCGGTGAAACCGGCCTGAAAGGCATTGAGCGCCCAGGGACGAGAGATCAGATCGGTGAGATCGGCCACAGCGGGAGTAACCCGTGTTTCGATCTTGCCCTCGGAGTTCAGCGTGTAATAGACGGCTTGTAGCGGTGTCTGCCCATAAGGGATGGCATAGGCGGGCGGCGGCGTTTTCGACACGGGAGTGAGTGCGAAAGTGCCGCCGGTGACGCTGCCGACGATGAACTCGAGGATGCGCGAGTCGCCAGTGGGGGTAACGATAGGAAGGGCTGAGCCCTGCAGCGCGGACACGTCGATGCAGCGGGCGAGAATGGTCACGCCGCGCGCGTCGAGCGTAGGTGCATCGATGACGAGCGTATCGACGAAGAGGGCAAGGCCAGAGGCGCCACCAATCGGAAAACCAGCCATGACCTCAGAGAGATTGACACGAAGGCCAGCATAGACCGTATCGAGGATATTTCCGGTGTCGGGATCTTTGGTTACAGTGAGCGTACTGTAGCCGCTGCATTTGTCGGACAAAAGTTTCCAATCGATCATCACGAAATTGCTCCGAAGTGGCGAAGTTGGCGAGAGGTGCGTGTGCGCCTCTCGCCGGGTTGCGGTTAGGCGATCTTCTGTCCGTAATTGGTGCTGAAGTTGTACGTGACAAGAGAGTTGGAGGTGTACTGCTGTGTGGTGGCCGAGATGGCCTGCCACTTGGACTGTGCATCGCCAATCTTGAGAGTCTGCATGACCCAGCTGTAGTCGGCGAGTTGGGCATCGGAGAAGTTGTTGGCGATGAAGGCCAGGTTCAATGCAGCGGTGTTGAACGTTCCCTCGACGGTCTCAAGGCTGGACTTGAAGGTTCCCAGGGCGGGAGCAACGAGACCGATTTTTCCGTTGAAGCCGCTGAGGTCGGTCACAAGGTTCGTCTTTTGCTGGATCTGCCCGCGCTCGGTAGCGATCTGGTCCATGAGGTCGTTGTAGGCCTTTTTCTCCAGGGCTGCGGCGACTCCGAGACCGACTCCAAGACCGACTGCAACCGGCCAAGCCAGACCGAAGCTCAGAATCATGATTCCGACCGAAGTGGTGACGGCCGCAATCGTGTAGTCGCGCCAAAGTTTGTACGCGTTGTCGGCGGCCGGTTGCAGGTTGTTGTTGATGTCGTCCGTCATTGTGCCAATCATCGTGTTGGCCTTCTGAAGAAGCGAGGATCCTGAGCCGACGTAGTTAAGAATCTGGGTATTGGCCGCGGTGATGTTGCCGTCGAAGGTGAGCAGCTTGGTCATGAGATTGGAAGTCTGCTGCTGCATCAGGGCCGCCGAGGACGCAAGGCCGCCGGGGCCGTCGAGAATGGCTCTGAGGTTAGCCGCACGTACGGCGGGCGTTCCCGCGTCCGGTCCGATGAGTGGGGCCAGATTCGCGAGAGTGTAGCTGAAGGTACTGGCGGTATTGGAGATCTGGTTGGCCAGCCAGACGATGTTGCCATAGATCTCGGCGGGTGGTGTCTGCGTGAGCAGATACTGCGGGTCCGAGATGATCTTGCTCTTGATGGTGACGGGGCTGCCAAAGACATCGGAGAGTTTACTGACGTCTTTCATCGCGCCGACGGCGCCATCGATAAGACCCTTGTCCGTGGCCGGGAAGTCACCATATTTCGCATTGAAGTCTCCCTGGGTGATGGGCATGGAGAGGGCGAGCTGGATGTAGTTCTGAAGATCGAGCCACTCCTGTGTGAAAAGGAGGAAGCGCGAGGGTGGAGGATTGGTGCCGGGAGGCGGCGGTGCTGTCGAGGTTAGGGTCAAATCGTTTGCGGGTACCAGCGAAGGTCCCGGAACACTGTTCGATTGAGCGGCTGACATGATTGAACCTCCGGCGCCTCAACATCCGCGTCTGACCTTGCGTGTTGACGAATCCGTCAGGAAAGAGGAGACGAATTCATGGGACCATCGCAGGCCAGATCGATTGCAAGGTCACGAAATTTGGTTGGGCCATCACCTTTCTCTCCTTCAAAAGAAAGAGCGAGAGGTGTCTGGAGCGTGTCGATTGCGCGACACCATGAACACTAAGTGAAGTGTTAAGTAAGTTTTGAGGGGGCCCGGTTGGACGCTGTCTTCTTTCCGCATAAAAAAGCGGTGACAACAGTGACTCGGAGAGAACGTTACAAATTCGCGACTGAAGCGGCGTGCCATCTGCCCAGTCTTATCGTGCCGCCTGAGAAGCGACGGCACCGCTCCGCAAGAGTACTCTCAGTCCAGCAAAACGCGCATTATTTTTTTAGGGACACTGTAGAAACCGTTGATATTGCTTTAATCCTTGGCATTTCTCGGACCCAATATCCGTCTAAGGCAATCAATGCCTGCTTCAGCTAGTCTTAAGGCCGCTGTGAGAAGCTCTGAGAGAGCTTTTCCCTGGGACCCCTATGCGCGTGCTTTTAGTTGAAGATGAAATCAGGCTCGCGGAAAATATCGTCGACGCCCTACGAGAGACTGGCCTTGCTGTAGACCACGCTGCGGATGGCAGGCTGGGGCAGGAGCTTGCCCTCCAAGCAAATTACGACGCCATTGTTCTCGACCTGATGCTGCCTGGTAAGAGCGGCCAGGAAGTCCTTCGCGGACTTCGCCATGCAAAGATAAGCACACCGATTTTGATTCTGACGGCACAGGAAGGGAAGGAATCGGTCATTCAATTACTGAACTCCGGGGCGGACGACTATCTGAGTAAACCCTTCGATCTAGGAGAGCTGCTTGCAAGAGTTAAGGCACTGATCCGAAGAGGAAAGGGCACCGCCGATCCGGTCTTGCGTTTCTCAGATGTTGAGGTCGACACCATCCAGCAGATGGTGACCCGGAAGGGAAATCGTCTGGAGCTGTCTCCGACGGAATATCGCATTCTCGAATATCTGGTGCATCGTCCGAGGGCGGTGGTCTCCAAACGAGAGCTTCTGGAACATCTTTACGATTTCGATTGGGAGCATCATTCCAACGTGATCGAGGTTCACATCTCCAATCTACGGCGCAAGTTGAATGTTACGAACGGCGGCCCTGTGATCGAGACGTTGAGGCATCGCGGTTATCGCCTGCATGAAGAGTCGGATGTCCAATGAAAAGACAACATTCTCTTGCGCGAAACATCATCGGAATTGTTCTTCTTCTCGAAACTGTTTCTGCCGTCGCACTTCTTGCGGGAATTATTTTTCACGAACGGCATACCCAGTTATCTGCCTTTGATGCGACCTTGCGTGGGCAGGCCCAGAGTATCGTCGGGGCCGTCCAGGACGCAGAAGATGAAGGCGACAAAATCGTCCTTGTTCCTGGCGACCTGCAACTCCCAAGACGCTCCGTTTATCGCGTTCAAGACGAACGGGGAGAGGTCATCGGGCACGCTGGGAATCTCGAAGGATTGAACGTCCCCACGCAGCCAATCTGGAAAGACTCTGTTGACGGTGTCGAATATCGCTTCATGCAAATGCAGGGACTGCGCACCGTAGACCCAGGACGGCCCGACGGCGGAGTTCACCATACGGTGAACGTGGTGTTCGGGATGCCGGTGGGCCATGTCTGGCACGAAGTGCTTGAAGCCGTACGGTTTTACATCCTGCTCACCGTTCTTTTAATGGCGGTAACCACGGGGATCATGATTTTGACGCTTCGCCGAGCGCTGCATCCTTTAGACGAACTTGCAATCGAAGCCTCGCGCATCGACTCCGGCCGATGGAGCTTTGAAGCACCGAAGAGCGCGCATGATCTGAAAGAGTTGCAGCCATTGGCGATTGGCCTGGAAGCCGCAGTCAATCGTCTGCAGCGCTCGTTCGAGCAACAGAGAAGATTCACAAGCGACGCTGCACACGAGCTTAAAACGGACGTTGCGATTGTGAAGTCTTCGTTGCAACTGCTCTCGATGAAGAAGCGCAGCACGGAGGAGTATGCGCGTGGCCTCGATCTTTGTCTCGACGATTTTCTCCGCCTGGAACGGACCGTGCAGGAGATGTTGACGCTCGCACGTGTAGAGCACGAAGACAATGTGACGTACGTAGTCCCCCAGCCCTGTTCGCTCTCAGAGGTAGTAAAAGATGCCATGCAGCATGCAAGTGCGCTGGCAGAGGTGCGTGGGATTCGCATGAAACTGACGGTCAGCGATTCGCCACTTGTGCGCCTGGATCCCAGAGACGCACTCCTCGTCTGCAGCAATGTTTTGCTCAACGCGCTGCAGCATTCCAATCCGGAATCCGAAATCCTCTTGCATGTGGGGCAATCGCAAGGACAGGCGGAGCTGCTCTGTGAGGATGAAGGGGAAGGAATCAGCGAAGAGGACCTTCCCTACGTCTTCGAGCCCTTTTATCGTGGCGATGCTTCCCGTAGCCGCAAGAGCGGAGGCACGGGCCTTGGTCTTTCGATCTGCCGGGCGATCTGCAAACGTGGCGGAGGCATCATCCATCTAGAGAACCGCGAGGAGGGCGGCGCGATTGTCCGGGTCCTTCTTCCATTGGCTTCATACCCCACAACGACCGCGTGATCTTCATCTCAGGTTAAGGCGGCTCCTGCACACTACGCATTAAGACGGATCCACGAGACCGGTCTCAGGAGACTTTGTATGGGAAGACGTATCGCTCTTTTTTCACTCGCCATGTTTTCAGTTCTGGCAGCCGTTCAGGCCTCAGCGGCCCAGAACTATCACATAATAGATAAGTGGTTGATCGGCGGCCAGGGAAGCTGGGACTATCTGCTTGCCGATTCCGAAGCTCACCTTCTTTATCTCACGCACGGTCCCAGAGTCGAAGTCGTGGATACGCTTACGGGTAAAGCTGTCGGTGCGATCACAGGCTTCAAAAGCACACACGGGATTGCTCTCGACCCGGATGGAAAGACCGGCTACATCAGCGATGGCCAGGGAAACAGCGTTGCCGTCTTCGATCGCAAGAGCTTTGCCGTGATCAAGACTGTGGCGGCAGGCACGAATCCGGATGGCATCGCGTATGAACCAACGACAAAGACTGTATGGGCCTTCAATGGACGCAGCAATGACGCGACGGTCATCGATGCTGCTACAAAACAGGTAATTGCGACGATCAAGCTTCCTGGCAAGCCCGAGTTCCCCCAGGTGGATGGCAAAGGTCATGTCTTCGTCAACATCGAAGATAAGAACAGCATTGTGTTGCTCGATGCTGGCAGTAAAACGGCAACCGCCACGTGGCCGCTTGCCGGATGTGAGTCTCCCTCCGGAATGGCTATCGATCGTGAGCATCACCGTCTATTTTCGGTCTGTGATGGAAAGAAGATGGCCGTTACCGATGCGCTCAGCGGAAAACAGATCGCTCTTGCACCGATCGGAGACGGGCCGGATGCCGCGGGTTACGACAGCAAGAGGCAGCTTGCGTTTAGTTCCAATAGCGATGCAACATTGACCGTGATCGATGCGGCCCATGGTTATAAAGCTGTGGAGACGATTGCAACGCAGAAGGGTGCACGCACGATGAGCTACGACGAGAAGAGCGATCGGATTTATCTCGTGACTGCACAGACTGGTCCAAAACCTGCAGCGACGGTGGAGAATCCTCGTGCCCGGCCTGCTATTGTTCCTGGGACCTTTACGGTTCTCGTGGTGGGACGCAAGTAGTTCGGAGATGCATCGCAGATTGGAAGCACGCATAGAGGGAGAGCGCAAGCTCTCCCTCTATGCGTGTGCGTGCTCGCGTGTGAGAAGAAAGTAAATCACAGGCGTGACGATCAGACTTAGAACCATGGAGATGAGCAAGCCGCCTATGACGGCGATCGCAAGAGGCTGAAGCATCTGCGAACCGGAGCCCAGCGCGAAGGCCAGGGGCAACATGCCGCTGATCGCTGCGGTGGCAGTCATCAGGATGGGACGCAACCGACGCTGTGCCGCGTGGACCATCGCTTCGCGCGCGGGCACACCTTCAGCACGATACCGCTCATCGGCATCCAGTAGGAGAATGCCATTCTTGGCGACGATGCCGATCACCATGATGACTCCCATAAACGATGCGACATTGAAGGTCTTCCCTGTGACGAGAAGCGCGAACACAACTCCTGCAATGGAGAGTACCGACGACGAGAGAATGGCTGTGGGTGCAGAGAAGTTGCGGAACTCTGCGAGCAGTGTCCCAAAGACGAGTGCGAGGGAGAGCAGAAGCACTTTGAGTAGTTCGCTGAAAGACTTTTGCTGCTCCTCGTAGGTGCCGCCGTACTCCACACGAATTGTTGGAGGAAGATGCATGCCTGCGATCGTTTGCTGAACCTTCGCAATCGCTGTGCCGAGATCGGAACCCTCCAGGCGCGCCGTTACGACCACGAGTTGTTGCAGGTTTTCGCGACGGATCTCGTTCTGAGGAGGAAGTTGCTGCATCTGTGCGAGCGAGCCGAGCGTCGCTGTCTTTCCGCTTGAGCTGTTGAAGACGGTGTTTTGGATCGTATCGAGAGACTTGCGTGTTTCGTCTCCAAGACGAACCCGAATCGTATAAGGACGCCCATTCGCAATCAAAGGGTCTGTCGTGGTCACGCCATCGAGAATGGCGGTTGCATCTTCCGCCACTTCTGTCGGTGTGAATCCCATGCGTCCCGCCACCGTGGGATCGATCTGGAAACTCGTGGCCGGTCCGCTGATCGTGTTGTCGATTCCATTCTGAATATCGACGACGCCTTGGATCTTGCCAATCGCCTCGGCAATGCGAGGGCCGAGGGAAGAGAGCAGCGCTGGATCGGTAGCAAAGAGCTTGATCTGGATAGGCTCCGGAGCATTGGACAGATCGCCGATCATGTCCTGAAGTACCTGCGTGAACTCCACGTCGAGTTCAGGCTCTGTTTTTTTGATCTCCGCGCGCGCATCGGCGATGACCTCGTCGATACCACGGTCCCGCGATGTCTTGAGACGTACTGTAATGTCTCCGGTGTTGGCTTCGGTTACAGCAGCCAGGCCCATCTGCAGGCCCGTCCTGCGCGATGTGCTCTGCACTTCGGGCAAGTTGTGTAGGACCTGATCGACATGCGCAAGGACGCGATTCGTTTCTGTAAGAGAACTGCCGGCGGGCATGATGTAGTCGAGGATGAAGCCACCTTCATCCATCTCTGGCAGAAGGTCCGATCCCAGGCTGCGATAAGCGAGGAAAGACCCGGCAACCAGAACTCCGCAAAGTCCGAGGAGTAAGAGCGGCTTGCGGAGAGCCCAGTCCAGGGCGCGTCCATGCCACGTAAGAATGCGGCTCATCCAGCGTCCATGCTCATGTTCTTTTGTTGAACCGTGAGAATTTTCGCCCGCAATCCGATCTTTCAGCAACCACATGCTCAGACCGGGCGTCCATGTCAGTGCCAGAACCAGAGAGGTAAGAAGCGCTGCCGTCATGGTGACGGCGAGGGCCCGAAAGAAACTCCCCGTCACGCCTGTGACCGTAATGAGAGGCAGGAAGACGACGACGGGAGTAATCGTGGAGCCCACCAGCGGGACCATGATTTCCTTGAGTGCCAGTCTTGCGGCTTCGACGCGCGATTCTCCCGCATCGCGATGGAGCACGATATTTTCCACGACGACAATCGCATCATCGATCACAAGACCGATCGCCGCCGCCAGACCGCCGAGGGTCATCAGATTGAAGCTTTCGCCAAGCGCCCAGAGAAGGAGCCCCGTAATCGCAACGGTCACAGGGATAACCAATCCCGCAACGAGCGCCGAACGCCAATCGCCCAGGAAGACGAACAGGATAATGCACGCGAGCACAAGGCCGATCAGGATGGCGTCGCGTACACTCCGTATGCTTTCGCGCACGAGCTCCGATTGATCGTAGTAAGGTGCGAGATGCACGCCCTTAGGTAGTGTCTTGCTGAGCTGTTGGACCGACACTGCAACCGCATCGGCGACAGAGACGGTGTTGCTCGACGGTTGACGCGCGATATTGAGCAGCACTGCTGGTTTACCATCCGCGCTGACAGCGGTGTAAACCGGCATCACCCCCGGCTGGACGGTCGCAACATCGGAGACGCGTACAGCGGCGCCGCCCGAGGTGGTCTTCACCACAAGATGCGCCAGTTGGTCCGCATCGTGAACCTGGGCTCCCACCAGACTGAGCACAAGCTGGTGGTTTTCTTCGTAGAGTCCGGGTGAATCGATGATGTTGGATGCCTGAACCGAGTTTGCGATGTCCAGAATCGTGACGCCAGAGTTTTGCATCCGCGCAAGGTTTGGCACGATATGGAACTCAGGAATCTTTCCGCCCTGAACGGTGACGGTACTCACGCCGAGAACCCGGTTGAGCGGCGGCTTCAACTGGTATGTGGCTAGTTCCCAAAGCTGTGTTTGAGACAACGTATCCGAGGTCAGACTGTAGCCGAGAATCGGAAAGGTTGCGAAGGTCAGGCGGTTCGTCGTGATCGCAGCGGTGGTGGGAAGTGTCTGGCGCACTTTGCTCAATGCAGCATCGACCAGCTGCAACGTGCTGAACATATCGACGTTCCAGGCGAAGAAGAGACTGACCTCTGCCGAGCCGCGACTTGTCGTGGAGCGAACCGTGAGCAGGCCCGGCACAGAGTTGACTGCGTCTTCGATGGGCTTGGTCACCATGACCTGCATCTGTTCAACGGGCATGACGCCGTTGTCCACACCGATCACGACGCGGGGAAAGTTCGTGTCAGGGAAGACCGAGATTGGCACGCGCTGCGAAGCATAGATGCCTGCTACCGAAAGGACAATCAGGAAGAAGAAGATGGGGCCACGAAAACGAGCGAGCCAGAATGAATTGTCTTGCTTAGGCGCAAGAGCAGAATGAGTCATCACTTTGCGTCCTCTTCTGCCGCACCAACTTTGACCTTGGTTCCTTCATCCAGTCCATAAGCCCCCGTTGTGATTACGGCATCATTGGGCGCAATTCCGGTGAGAACCTGGACGTCGGTTCCATCGTTGATGCCAAGTGTGACGGTCTTTTTATGTGCTGCGCCGTCAGCGCCTGCAACCATGACGTATTTACCCGCCTCCTGAGAAGAGAGAATAGCCGTGAGTGGAATCTTCATGGCTTTGGGCACACTGCGTCCCGTGATGGATGTTCTGACCGGCGTGCCCGCCTTGTATCTGCCGTCACGGTTATCCACCTTGAGCCAGACTTCAACGGTTGTGCTTCCGGGATCGAGAGCCGGACTGACAAGGGCGACGGTGGCCTCTACCTTATCGTCGACACCAGGAATCGTAACCGCGGCCTTGTCTCCAAGCGCAAGACGCTGCGCCACGATCTGCGAGAGATGAACTTTCGCCAAAAGACTTGAGGTATCCATCACCGTGATTAAGGTGCTACCGGACGCAACGGTCTCTCCAGGAAAGAGCGGCCTGTCGGTCACCACTCCGTCGATGGGACTTTGGATCTTTGAGTACGAGACCTGCGCTTCTGCGTTCAGATATTTTCCTTTTGCGGAGGTTAATTGCCCCTTCGCTTGATTGAGGGCCGATTGGCGGCTGACATTCTGCAGAGAATGAAGATGATTCATCGCAACATCGTAGGTAGCTTGCGCCTGCACCAGTGCAGCAGCGGCGGTGTCATAATCGCGTCCCGGAATCGCTCCCTCGGTAAACAGCTTCTTGCGCGCTGCTGCGATCTCACCTGCAAGGTTCACCTGGGCCTTCGCCTGGGATACATCGAGCTGGGCTTTGGCGAAGTCCTCAGGTACCTGTGCTTTCGTCTGTGTCTCATACGTTGCTTGGGCCGCTTCGAACTGCCCCTGGTTATCGAGCGCCGTTGCGGCAAGATCTCGATTTTCAAGAATGGCCAGCAGTTGGCCCTTCTTCACATGCGCCCCGCGCTGTACGAAGAACTGATGCACGGGAGCCGTAATCTTCGGAGAGATCGACGCCTGTGCCAGTGGCGAGAGCGTAGCATCGGCGGCAATCTGTTCCGCGATCTCACCCATCTCTGGCTTCTCCGCTTGCACGGTCACGAGGGTTGTCGTGTCACTGCTGTCTGCCGCTTTTTTACATCCACTGAAGAGGGCCAGAGGTACACAGAAGGCAAGGAGAGTTGCACATTTGACGCGAAAGGTCGGTGTCATCTCTGTCATTACAGGGTTCCTGTCAGAAGTTGGAGGTTCGCCAGTGCGCTCTCATAACGGGAGAGGCCATCGGCCTGGGATGTCTGCGCGGTGAGGAGTGTGGTCTGCGCGTCGACTACTTCAAGAGCGGTTGCTTCACCCGCCGTATAGCGAAGGCGCGTGAGCCGAAGACTTTCAGTGGCTGTACGAACGTTGAGGTCGAGCAGATCAAGCTGATCATGTGCCGTCGCAGCCTCCGCGTAGGCTTCTTCCAGCGTGGCGACGAATCTTCGCTGGGCCGCAGAGAGAGTCACACGCGCAACCGTGCGACGAATCTCACTCTGCTTCACTCTCTTCTGCGTGGAAAACCAATCCCACACCGGAATATCGAGAGTGGCGCTCATCGAATATCCAAGATTGTTCACGCCAGCGTCCCCACGCCTGGCAAATTGCGGAGCATCGATACCGTAGGTAAAGTTCAGGCCTAGATCCGGTAAATAGGCCGCCTTTGCGGTTAGCACATCGGCGTCCGCGACCCTCATCGAAGCCAGCGCGCTTTTGATCTCGGGGCTGCTCGCGCCTGCGGCTGCAATCATTTCAGCGCGCGTTGGAATAGCTTTCGGGGCGTTTGGAGCCATCGTCTCATAGGAAGTTCGAGGATCGGAGAAGAGTAAAACACCTAATTCCAGCTTGGCCTTGGCCGTAGCCACGGTCGCATCCATCAGATCGCGTTGCCGAAGTTGTTGCTGCAACTGTGCCTTGAGCACGTCGGCAAGAGCAACCTCGCGTGCACTCTCTCGTTTCTGCGTCTGATCCGCGAAGTCCTGCGACTCCTTCAATGCCTCTTCCAGGAGAGAGAGTTTGCGGTTAGCATTGGCTAATCCGTAATAAAGACTCACGACCGCTGCAAGAAGACCTCGGCGCGCTATCTCCAACTCAGCAGCGGAACGAGCCGCATTGGCATCTGCGGTATGAATCGCAGCGAATTGCTTGAGACCGATCGTCTCATTGATCGAAGCCTGGCTCGCGTACTCGTGGACGGCGTTGTTGGCAATGAAGATCGGAGAGGGTTGCGTTCCAGCCTGCCCACCCTGATTGGTCTGTCCATTCGGTTGGGTATAGAGAATCTGATTGTGATACAGCGCGGTTGGCAGAAGGGCCGCCTTTGCCAGATATTGGTCGACGCCCGCAGACTTGCGGTCCGCGACGGCCGCAGCGAACGCAGGTTCATTCTGCTGCGCGCGGTGAATTGCTTCGCCCAGGCTGACGATAAGCGTTGTGTCGGCGGCGATGGAATTCTGTGCACGCAGTCCATCCATCCTGGTAAACGCCAGAAGCAGGCAAAGGAAAGTCGTGCGCGAAAGGAATGTTCCCCTGGGGAGATGGATCATACCTGGAGCTTATCGCTTCAACCTTAAGGCGAACTGAATGACCATTCGGACGGCAATTTGCCCTTTGGGGCCGCAGGCCGGGCTGCCGGGAGCTTACGTTCCGTGCTGCATGGTCTTGCGCAACGCAATCCGCGTGTCTATATCGCCCTTGGTTCTTTGAGGATGGTTTCTATTCAACTCCGTCTCCAGACGGAGCTCAATATTCCCGAATCGGCAAAAATAATTTATAAAAAAATACTCTGACCACCTAACCCTCCATGAGGACGTGTGTCCAATGGATATCGCACGAAGCCGATTTTGTATGAGGTGGTTGTCCTGAACCGTCACAGAATCACCATGTTTCTCTGTGCTCTGCTCTCCGCGTGGCTTCCCGGGTGCCTATGGCCGGAGACGCTCGAACCTCCCGTGGCCAACGCGCTTTCGGGAAACGTCGTGGATCCTTCCACGGCGCGGGTCGCTGGCGCTCTGGTCCTGCTCACGGGCGACGCGACGAAAGAAGCGACGACCGATGCGTCCGGTCACTTTAGCTTTAGTCTTTCGCCGGGTAAATACCATCTGGTCATCGGCGCGTCGGGGTTTCAGACCGTCGAGCTGGATGAATTGGTCAGTGATAAGCCTCTCCCTGTGCTTACCGTGCCGCTGCCGATCGCAACCGAGAGCGAAGTCGTCTCCGTTAATGCCGCTGATGGGGCCAGCACTAGCGCCGATACCAACGCCACCGCGCTCGTCTTCAAAAAGGAACAGCTCGACATGCTCTCCGACAACGACGCCACCCTCCAGCAGCAGCTCCTGGCGCTGGCAGGCGGCGACGGCGAACATCCGCCGCAGGTCTATATCGACGGTTTTACCGGTGGCAGATTTCCGCCCAAAAGCTCCATTCGTGAAATCCGCATCAACCAAAACCCTTACTCGGCACAGTACGACGATCTCGGCTTTGGACGCGTGGAAGTCTTTACCAAACCCGGAAGCGACAAGTGGCACGGCTCCTTCCAGACGCAGGGCAACGACCGTTCTTTCAACTCGCGCAACCCCTTCGCCGGTGTTCAGCCCGAATACCACACGCTCTATCTGGACGGAAACGTCAGCGGCCCACTCAACAAGAAGACTTCGCTCTTTCTCGGCGGCACGTATAACGATCTGCAGAACAACACCGTCATCAACGCCTTTACGCTCGACAGCAATCTCGCGCAAACATCGTTCTCGCAGGCCGTCCCGGATCCTCAGACCAGCAAAACCTTTTCCGCGCGTCTTGATCGCCAGCTCACGACGAATAACACCTTCCTCGCGCGCTACGAGTACAACCAAGTGCTCGCGACCAACGGCGGCGTCGGTCAGCTCGTCCTCGCCAGCGAGGGTTACAACAACTCCACCACCACCCAAACCCTCCAACTCGGCAATACGCAGGTCATCGGCGCGCATCTGATCAGCGAAACGCGCTTCCAATATATCCGTACACGCCTGCAGCAAAACGCCATCGACAGCACGGCCTCCATCGTCGTGCAGGGCGCTTTCTCCGGCGGCGGATCTCCTACGCAAAACCAGAGCGACAACCAGGACCGTTACGAGTTCCAGCAATACGTCTCCTGGACGCACGGGAAACATTTCCTGCGGGGAGGAGCGCGCTACCGCCTGCTGCGTGACGCGAACGTCTCTTCGGCAAACTACAACGGCCAGTTCACTTTCCCCGACCTTGACACGTACCAGAAGACACTGCAGGGAATCGCCAACGGTCTAACCCCGGCGCAGATCAGGGCCAACGGCGGCGGCGCCAGCCAGTTCAGTCTTACCGCAGGACAGCCCACCGCTACCATCCTTACGGGTAACGTCGGCATCTACGCCGAAGACGAGTGGCAGCTCCGCAAGGACTTCACCGTAGACCTCGGTTTCCGCTTCGAGTCCCAATCCGCCATACCGGATCACGTTGATCCCGCTCCGCGCATCGGCTTTGCCTGGGCTGTCCATCAGGGCGACAAGCACCCCGCGTGGATGACGATCCGGGGAGGCTACGGAATCTTTTACGACCGCTTCCAACCCACCAACCTGCTCACCGCCAATCGTCAGAATGGCATAAGCCAGACCTCGTACTTCGTGCAGTCGCCGGACTTCTACCCCACCATCCCCGCGCCCTCTTCGCTTACAGGCGTGCCCCCCACCATCTATCGTTTGGCGTCGAATCTACGCGTACCGTACGCCTTGATCGCAGGCATCTCGGCGGAACGCAACTTCGGCAAAATCGGTACTGTCTCTGCCATGTACCTCAATATCCACGGCGTCCACGAAAATCTTTCCAGGAACGTCAACGCACCCCTTCCGGGCACCTACGACCCCGCCGTCCCCACCAGCGGGGTGCGTCCCCTGGGAGGTTCGCAGAACATCTATCAATTTTCCACGGATGGTGTCAGCCGCGGCAATCTGTTGATCGTGCGCGCCCAGCTCAATCCCGCCAAATGGGTCAATGTCTGGGCGTTCTATCTTAACCAGCACGCCAACTCGGACTTCGGTATTGGTTCCACCTTTGTCTCCAACTCCTACAACGTAGGCGCGGATTACTCCCGCGCTCCATGGAACATCACCAATCGTTTCTTCGGCGGCGGATCCTTCAAGCTACCCTACGGTTTTTCCATTGAAACTTTCCTCATTGCGCGCGGAGGTCGTAACTTCAATATCACCACTGGCGCCGACAATAACGGCGATACCATTTACAACGACCGCCCCGCCTTTGCCACGGACCTCACCCGTTCCTCTGTCGTTCACACCTCTCTCGGCAACTTCGACACCGATCCACTTCCATCACAGACCATCGTCCCCAGAAACTACGGCAACGGTCCCAGCTATATTTCGCTGCAACTCTCCATCTCCAAGGGCTTCAAGTTCGGCCCTCGGCCTCCTGCCCCTCCACCCGATCCAGCCGCAAAAAAGGGAACCCCACCGCCCGGCAAACCCGATCCACCCTTCGAGTTCGGCTTCTCTGCGGAGGCGCAGAACATCTTCAACCGTGTCAACGCCGGCGTACCTATCGGCATCGTGACCTCTAGCCTTTTCGGGAAATCCAACTCGCTTGAAGGCGGGTTCTTCGACAACTCCGCCGCCAATCGTACGATCAACCTCCGCACCTACTTCCGCTTCTAGCTCGTTTATTTCTCAGACCACGCAAGTGGCGCTCATCAGGTGAAGGATGTCGGACTTACCAATTTGGTAGGTGATGGCTTGCCCCGGCATGGAGGCGGCCATCGTCCTCGTTGCGGGACGTTCCCCTCATCCGATCGACTCTATCTCACAAAGGGCCGCAGCTCATCATGTACGCGCGGGTGAAACCCACGCGGGGGAATAAATAACAGGGCTGGGGTGTCTCATAGAAGGCTCTACGTAAAGAGAGATGGAGCATACTCACGTCGCTTTCCCTGCGAACGGTACTCCCTCTTATTGCTTAGATCACTAACTAGCGATACGTTGCCATCCAGGCGACTTGAAGGAATTTGTGACAGCGAAACGCACGAGCATCTTGGAACAATATTTTTATCTCTTCATGTCATTCTTGATTGCAGTCGTTGTTATCTATGGCTTCAGTCATACTATCGATCGAAATCTGTTACACCCCAGTTTTCAGCCTCCGTGGATCCTCTACCTGCACTCGTTTGTCTTCTCGGCATGGGTGCTCTTCTTCATCTTGCAATCAGCTCTTGTACGTTCTCGCAATTTGCTTTTGCATCGTACGCTGGGTTGGGTTGGAGTTGGCCTGGGAGTTGCTATCGTCGTCCTCGGCTACACGACGGCAATTACCATGGGCAGGTTGTCTCTTCAGCATCGAATTCCATTCCCGTTCGCATCTTTTCTCATCGTTGCAATACTGGACCTGGTCTGCTTTGCAGTTCCGTTCGTTCTGGCAATTTACTGGCGCAGACGATCTGATTTTCATCGTCGTCTTATGCTGATCGCCTCATGTGCACTTTTGGAAGCAGCCTTCGGGCGCATTCCGATTTCGCGCATCTTTCTTGCACCCGTTGGTGTGGATCTGTTGATTCTCTTGGGTGTGGTTCGGGACGTTATCGTGGATCGCCGCATCCACAAGGTCTACCTCTATGCTCTTCCGGCAATGATTTTGTTGCAGGTTATCGCGGAGTACACGTTCGTTCACCAATCCCCATGGTGGACCGGGATCGGCAACTACCTTTTACGATGATGCAGTGGTCTGACCCATCGTTTGGACCAGATGAGAAATGCGTACCCGTCAGATTCGGAATGAAGTTAGTCCGTCTTCCAGTACTTATTGAAGCCGATATAGTCCGAAGGCAGGTTGGCCAGAATCGTTCGTCGCAGCTCCAGCAGGTCGACAGGGCCCATTTTTTTGTAAAGCACTTTTCCATCCCCAGACAGAAGCACCGTATATGGAACCGCCGAGTCCCACTTGGGATCGAAGGCAGTCTGTAGCACTGCCGTATCCGAGGAATCGAAGAGCAGATTGCGGCTCGTCGCATGCTTCTTCTCCAGCAGACGAAGGACAGAGGCCTTTTCGTCCGGCATATTCGCGGAGACGGTCACAAGCGAAAATTCACGATCCCCGTACATGCGCAGAAGGTCCTGCAAATCGGCAAACTCCACAATGCAGGAGCCGCACCACGTTGCCCAGAAATCAACCAGCATCATCTGATGCGTAGGATTGGTGCGTAGCTTTGCCAGCTCTGCCTTCGACACCGGCTCCACATGAACTGGCTGCGCTTCGATCTTTTGCAGGGCCGCCGCGCGTGCCGCAGACTTTTCCGCCCATTTGGTGGAGCAGCCAAAGGTGCCGGTGTGTTTCACGACGACCTCCTTGCCCGAGAGAAGAGCGTCGATCGCGTTGCGCGCATCGTTCGTCTTGACCATCTCCGTCCGGTAGCTATTATCCATGCGGCCTTCGTAGCGTAGCTTGCGCTGCCTGTCGAAGATGAAGACATGCGGCGTAGCCTGGGGTCCATAAGCACGCGCTACCTGCTGCGTGTCGCCGTCGTAGAGGTAGGGGTAGGTTAGGTGCTTGTACTGCACGCGAATCTTCATCTCCGGTAGCGTGTCGCTCACATCGGAGGAGTCGAGTTCATCGATACGAATGGCCTTCGGATCGTTCGGCTGAATGGCAACGACGGAGACACCCTTCGTCTTGTAGTCATTGAAGAGCTGCTGAATGCGCTGCTCATACATCTGTGCAATCGGACAGTGATTGCAGGTGAAGACGACAACAAGCACGTGGCTGGCAGCATAATCGCTCAGCTTGTGCACCTTGT
Source organism: Terriglobus saanensis SP1PR4 (assembly GCF_000179915.2). Taxonomy (NCBI): domain Bacteria; kingdom Pseudomonadati; phylum Acidobacteriota; class Terriglobia; order Terriglobales; family Acidobacteriaceae; genus Terriglobus; species Terriglobus saanensis. Next base: position 1,248,038 of record NC_014963.1, read on the forward strand.
CATCCACTCCTGGAAGCGCAAACTCAGGAGCCGAAGCTCCGAGCGGCAAAATGGGATGCTCTTCCGCGGAGGCCATAATGCAGAATGCAAAGCAGGCCAGAAGAAGTACGCAAATCCTTTTCAGTTTTCCCTCGAACTCTTTCAACGGAGCTCTCCTCTTTTGCCGAATCGAAGCCTTGGCGGGATTCTACTTCCGCGTGGCAGAGATCGTCGACTCGTTGCATGCTCGGTCGTGCCTAAAATGAGATTCAGGTCTTCCAATCAGGAGCGTGTCATGGCGTACGAACCAAATGCGAAGCGGTATGAGGGTGTGGAATACCGGAGATCGGGACAGAGTGGCCTGGTGCTTCCGCCGGTCTCTCTGGGGCTGTGGCAGAACTTCGGCGGGTCAGATGTCTTCGAGACAGGTCGCGCCGTGGTGGGTCGTGCCTTCGACCGTGGCGTGACCCACTTTGACCTCGCGAATAACTACGGCCCTCCCTACGGATCGGCAGAGGAGAACTTCGGCGAGATCGTCCGGAAGGATTTTCAGGCCTACCGCGACGAACTCATCATCTCCTCCAAGGCCGGCTGGGATATGTGGCCCGGGCCGTACGGCATCGGGGCATCGAAGAAGTATCTGGTCGCTTCTCTGGATCAGAGCCTCAAACGCATGGGGCTGGAGTATGTGGATATCTTTTATGCGCATCGACCCTGGCCTGAAGTTCCCCTGGAAGAAACCATGGGCGCGCTGGCGCAGATCGTGCGGCAGGGCAAGGCCCTCTACGTCGGAATCTCCTCCTACAGCCCGGAACGCACGCGCAAAGCACACGAGATCCTGAAATCGGAGGGGATAAGACTTCTCATCCATCAGCCGTCCTACTCCATGCTGAATCGCCATATCGAGGACGGCCTGCTGGATACTCTGGAAGATCTCGGCGTCGGCTGCATCGCCTTTTCGCCGCTGGCGCAGGGTCTTTTGACCGACAAATATCTCAAGGGCGTCCCGGACGACGCACGCGCCGGACAGGACGCCAGCTTCAAAAAGAACTTTCTGAGCGACCAAAATCTGGAAAACGTTCGTGCATTGCACGGAATCGCCGAACGCCGTGGCCAGAGCCTCGCCCAGATGGCGATTGCCTGGGTCCTGCGCGATCCCCGCGTGACCTCCGCGCTCATCGGTGCCCGCAATGTGGCCCAGCTGGACGATTCTCTGGATGCGCTAAAGTGTTCCGCGTTCTCTGCCGATGAACTGATTGAGATCGATCGCTATGCCGTGGAGGGAGGCATCGACTTGTGGCGTTCGGTATCGACGCTATAGGCCGAGCTTTCTGAGCCTCCCCCAGAGCGTGCGAGGAGGCGAGTGGATGTCTACAGTCGGAATCAACTTTGGATCGGCTACGAGCGGGACGGGATTTGATGTAGCCAGCACGGTTGCCAGCATTATGGCTATTCAGCGAACCCCCGAGACAGCGTGGGCGGCGCAAACTACTGCGTTGAAGGCGCAGGACACGGCGCTGACCGCCTTGGGAACCGACCTTTCCAATCTGTCGACCGCCCTGTCGGCCCTGACAGCCTTCGACGGCGCCATGTCTGCGAAGAGCGGCGCCAGCTCGGACACCACGGTTGCCACGTTGCTCTCAGCTGACTTCACGGCGCGCGCTGGCACCCATATCCTCAAAGTCGGTCAACTGGCTCAGACTTCGGCTCAGAACTCTGACCCCGTGGCCGCCACAGATACTCTGAGCGGGACCTTTACCTTCCAGGTGGGTAACGGCAAGGCGACGACAATCACGCTGGACAGTACCAACAACACTCTGGCGGGACTGGCAGCAGCGATCAATGCGTCCGGCGCAGGCGTAACGGCGGACGTGGTCACAGGAACCTCTGGCTCTCGTATCTCGCTGATCAGCCAGACCAGCGGTGTAGCGGGCAACATTACTGTTTCGGGAGCGTTGACGGACTCCACCACTTCGAGCGCGGTGAACTTCAATGTGAGCCAGGCGGGGCAGGACGCGGCCTTCACGATCGACGGCATCGACATGACCAGCAGTAGCAACACGGTATCGACCGCCATTCCTGGAGTCACCATGCAGTTACTCTCTGTCACGCCAACCTCTGACACCGCTGGGACGCAGATCCAGATCGTCAACGACACCTCGACGGTCTCCAGCGCGCTGAACAGTTTTGTCACCGCTTACAACCAACTCATCACCGATATGGCGACGCAGGAAGGCAAGGACTCCACCGGTGCCGCTGAACCGCTCTACGGTTCGTCGGTGCTTTCGCAGATCCAGTCCCAGATCTCCCTCGCCTTGGGAACGGCATCCTCAGGAAGCGGAAGTATGCAATACCTTACCCAACTTGGAATCACGACGAACACAGACGGAACGCTCTCGCTCGACAGCAGTCAGCTCTCTTCGGAGCTGAGTTCGGACTTCAATGACGTGACCACCTTCTTTCAAAATGTGGGCAGCTTTGGGCAGAGTATGCTTACGACGATCAATGGTCTGGGTACAGCTGGCGCCAACAGCACGATCAAGCTGGCTCTCTCGGAAAATTCGGACCAGGAAACCACCCTTGCCGACAACACGAGCGCACTCGAACTCCGGCTCACCTCCTACCAGGCTTCCCTCACTACGGAACTCAACACGGCGAACCAGATTCTTCAGGGCATTCCGGGGCAACTGGATGAAGTGAACCAGATCTTCGACGCGATCACTGGGAACCACAACAGCAACAATTAGGAGCGACCATGAACTATCAGGAGCAGGCCCTCGCGGGTGCAACCGGTGTCGACCTCATTCTGGCGCTGTACGACGGTGCGGTACGTTTTCTCTACCGCGCGATCCGTGCCGTGGAAGAAGAAGATGTAGTGGAACGCCGCTTTGCCGTCAAGCGCGCGCTCGACATCCTGATGTACCTGCAGGCGCGCCTCCGGCCAGACATTGGCGGAGCTCCCGCGATCTCCCTCGCGGATTTTTATGCTGCGATGTTCAAGATGACGCTCGAAGCCTCCTTCCATGCTTCGAAAGAAGAGTTTCTTGGTGTGATCGCCTGCATACGCAACGTGCGGGAGGCCTGGGTCGTCGTAGCGCAGGATCCTGCCGCAAATCGCGCGTTACCCCGCGAGCTTCGGACGGCGGAAGAGAAGCGATCTCCCGCGAGTCTCGTACAAAGAAAGACCGCTGTCGCCGCACCCTCCGGACGCTCTGCCTGGAGTGCATGATCGTCTGATCTTCCGGCATCTGCATTGACATGCCCGTTTGGCTTCATTACAACCAAGACGCACACCCAAAAGAGGCATGACGAGGTGTGGAGGTTGAAATGAAGCATACAGATCTGACAGGAAAACACGCCGTAGTGACTGGCGCGGCCAGCGGTATTGGGGAAGCGATCGCACGCTGTTTTGTAGAAGCGGGTGCGAACGTCACCCTGCTCGATGTGAATGAAGTGCGCGTGCAGGAAGCGGCATCCAAGCTGGGCGAAGCCGCTGCCGGAGTAGCCTGCGATATTACCCAGGAAGACGCGGTCCGCAAAACGTTTGAAGGCTTCCCCGGTGTCGACATTCTCGTCAACAGCGCAGGCATTGCGCACGTCGGCACGCTTCTCACCACCGCGCCAGCAGACTTCGACCGTCTTTTTAACGTCAACGTACGTGGGACTTATCTCTGCATGCAGGTTGCCGTTCCCAAAATGGTGGAAGGCGGAGGCGGCACAATTCTGAACATGGCCTCGATCGCCGCCACCTCGGGTCTTCCGGACAGGTTCGCCTACTCCATGACCAAGGGGGCTGTGCTCTCTATGACCCTCTCCGTAGCGCGTGACTACATCGACAAGAAGGTGCGCTGCAACTGCATCTCTCCCGCGCGTGTGCATACGCCGTTCGTCGATGGCTTCGTCGCGAAGAACTACCCCGGCCGGGAGGCCGAAATGTTTGAGAAGCTGGGGAAATCGCAGCCCATCGGACGTATGGGAACGCCGGACGAGATCGCCCTGCTCGTGCTCTATCTCTGCAGCGAAGCCTCCAGCTTCGTCACCGGGTGCGATTATCCGATCGATGGCGGCTTCTTCAACCTTCGCTAGGAGCACGCAATGCGGGTGATCGACAGCCATCAACACTTCTGGCGATATTCGCCGGAAGAGTACGACTGGATCGATGGCAGCATGGAGAAGCTGCGGACGGATTTCCTCCCTGTGGAACTGCAGCCGGAGATGGCATCCGCGCGAGTGGACGCCTGCGTCGCGGTGCAGGCCCGACAGACCGTGGAAGAGACGGAGTGGCTGCTCGACCTCGCCGCAACCTCACCATTCATAGCAGGCGTTGTGGGATGGGCACCGATCGCTGCTCCGGAGTTCCCGGCGATACTCGCCCAGATCGGGGCTAACCCCGTGCTCAAAGGTCTGCGCCATATAGTGCAGGCGGAGCTGCAGGCCCGCTTTCTCCTGCAATCAGCCTTTCGACAGGGGATACGCGAGATCACCCGCGCCGGTCTGGTCTACGACATCCTCATCCTTCCGCACCAGCTCCCGCAGGCCATCGAATTCGTGGACGAACACCCACAACAGAGCTTCGTCCTGGATCACGCCGCTAAACCGCCGCTGCGCTCCGGCGATCTCGCCGTTTGGGAACGGGACTTCCGCGCACTCGCTCGGCGGGAAAACGTCTGTTGCAAACTCTCAGGTCTGGTCACCGAAGCCGATTGGAACACCTGGACGGAAGAGAGCCTCCGGCCCGTCTTCGACATCATGGTGGAGTCTTTTACCCCACAGCGCATGATGGCGGGATCGGATTGGCCGGTCTGCACGGTTGCCACAAACTACGATGCATGGTGGTCTCTGCTTCGAAGAGGTGTGGCGAAACTCTCTGACGCGGAACAGACAGCGGTGCTTGGCGGTACGGCGGAACGTATTTACAAGCTTTGAGATTCAGAGTTCAGGATTTGCATCTTTACTGTATGACGCACAAAGATGCCCAATTTTTTCACTGGGTGGATGTGGGCTGTTTGTCATTCCAAGCGCCATTAGAAAGGCGCGCGTATCTGCTTGAAAATCAGAGGTTTCTAAGATCTCTTCGGGCCATTCCTCTGCCCGTATCTATGCCTCTAGAAGCCTCCGAACGGGCTTCTCTTTGAACATCCGTAAGAAGAGGAAACCAACATCGCTTCTGCTGCGTCTCATTTACAGGTAAGGGTCTGCTTTCCAGCACGTTTGAGAGCGGGTGGCGCGCCTACTTGGGTCTACCTAATTCGCATCGTTTGAAGGGTTGCAGATATGAGCAATATGCTAAGTTCCTGGAAAGAAATTGCGCAGTTTTTTGGCAAGGGTGTGCGGACCGTACAGCGCTGGGAAAAGACGCTGGATCTTCCCATTCATCGTCCACCAGGAGCGCCCAGCAATGTGGTTCTAGCCCGCGAAAGCGATCTGGAAGCATGGATGCATCGCGGTTTACCTCAGGCAGAACAAGCGTCAGCCGCATCCGAAGACCTTGATCATGCCTTTGAGATCATCCACGCGCGTCTGCGTGAGTTGGAATCGGGAAACCTTGAGGCCGGTCGGTCGCGGGAAGAAGAGATTAAAAGTCTCTCCGAGCATATCGAAGCCTTGCGTGCCGCAGTACATGCGGCCAACGGGCGACAGAGCGTCTCCGACGGTTCCATTGCGGCTTAGCCTCCTGGGATAAGCCATTTCACCGTGGCGAATCGCCGCCCGGCATGAGATTATCCCGGAATGGTCGAAACCAAGGCAGCCCCTACCCAGAGGATTCTCTCCGTCGATGTTCTACGTGGCCTTACGGTCGCGTTCATGATCCTGGTGAACGATCCAGGGGATGGCCATGTGGCCTATGCTCCCCTGGATCATGCTCCCTGGAACGGCTGGACACCAACGGACATGGTCTTTCCCACGTTTCTCTTTCTCGTGGGATGCTCCATCGTCTTTTCCATCACCTCGCGCCTGAAGCGCGGCGATAGCAAGAGCCGAATTGCCCTTCAGGTCATCCGACGCACCATCTATCTTCTGGCTATCAACTACGCCATTCGCCTCATCCCTCAGTTTCATTACGGAAGAATGCGGCTTTTCGGGGTTCTCCCCCGCATTGCGATCTGTTATCTGATCGCGGCGCTTCTTTTTCTCTGGCTGCAGCGCGCGCGATGGATCGCCGTCGCTGTCGTCACACTCTTGGTGGGCTACTGGGCGCTGATGCGCTTCGTTCCTATTCCCGGCGCTGGAATGCCGGTGCATGATTTCCCCCTGATGGACCAGTTCAATAACCTGCCATCGTACATCGACCGTGGATTCAACGACTTCACGCAGCGTTTCCTGCATACCGGATCGTTGTACGAGAAGACCCGCGATCCCGAAGGTATCCTGAGCACGCTTCCCGCCGTGGGAACAGCCCTCCTCGGCGTACTCAATGGAAAGCTGCTGCGTTCGAATACGCCTCCGGTAAAAGTCAGCGCCATCCTGTTGGGCGGCGGAGTTTTGAGTATTGCCTTGGGCTATCTCTGGAATCCCTGGTTTCCCTTCAACAAGAATCTTTGGACGAGCTCGTATGTGCTGCTCGCCGCCGGAATCGCCGCTCTGCTCCTCGGTATCTCGTTCTTCCTCTTCGATGTGAAGAAGTGGCAGCACACCTCAAAGATGATCCGCATTCTCGCCTGGCCCTGCATCGTCTTTGGGTCGAACGCGATCGTGGCCTATGTCACACCAAGCATCTATGGAAAGATTCTTGGGTACATTCACATCCCTGATGGCGACCGAACCGTCACCCCACTCCGTTGGCTCTATCTGCACGTCTTCGCGCATTGGGGATCGACGGCGAACACCTCGCTGGCCTACTCGCTCTTCTACGTGGTGCTCTGCTTTATTCCGGCCTGGCTGTTGTGGCGCAAGGGAATGTTTCTCCGCGTTTGAAGCGAGGATTCTTTTGGCCGTTGGAGAAATGTAGACGATCGTGCGTTGTGCACAGTAGTATGCCGTGCATGAACGCTTCCATGAACCGCCGTGACCTTCTACTCGGAGGCGCGGCCCTGACCGCCTCCGCCGCCCTCCCCAGCTCGCTCTTCGCCGCCGGTTTGAAGAAGTCGCCCATCCGTCTTGGCATCGCCAGCTACACCTTCCGTCAGTTCAAGCCGGACCAGGTCATCGGATTCATGAAACAGCTCAACTGTACATACCTGAACCTGAAGGACGTGCACCTCCCCATGACGCCCCTCAGCGATGTTCCCGCACTGGCCAAGCACTATCGTGACGCGGGCCTGGAGCTGACCGACGCTGGCGCAATCTACTTCAAGGTCGACACAGATGAAGACGTTCGCCCCAAGTTCGAATATCTGAAAGCCGCAGGTATCAAGAGCTTTGTTGGTTCTCCCACGCACGAGATCCTGCCCCGCGTCGAAAAGTTCGTCAAGGAATATGACATACGCATGGCCATGCATAACCACGGCCCCGAAGATCACGAGTGGCCCTCGCCCTATGACATTGAGAAGGTGATCCGCCCCATGGACCATCGCATCGGCTGGTGCATCGACGTCGGCCACACCATGCGTACTAAGACAGACCCCGTCGCGGCCATCAAGATGGCGGGAGACCGTCTCTACGACGTACACATGAAGGACCTCGCCGACCCAACTTCAAAGGAGAGCCAGGTAGCGGTCGGTGAAGGGAAGATGCCGGTCAAAGAGATCTTCCAGGCGCTGATTGGGATCAAGTACAAGTACTTTGTCGATCTGGAGTACGAGATCCACGGCGACGATCCCATGCCCGGTGTCCTGAAGAGCTTTGCCTCCATGCGCAAGACGCTGGCGGAGATGGGCTACTCCGCATAAATCGGCTCAAGCTTTAGAGCGGCGCACGGAGTTTCACACTCCGTGCGCCGCTCTCTTGAGAATGTCGTATCGTCAGAAAGATCATGCCAGACCATACCGCAGACATCGCTCGCATCGCTTATCAGGAAACAGAACTGGCGCTTCCACGCTTCAACCTTGAGATTGCATGGCAGCTTGGCGAACGCGCCCGCTCGCTCTCTGTAGAACGCGGATACAAGCTCGCCATCGAGGTTCGCCGCGGCCCCGCAACCGTCTTCCTTACTGCAATGGATGGCACCACGCCAAGCTCGGTGGACTGGCTTCGCCGCAAGGCCAACACCTGCGCGTGGTTTGCACGCAGTACCTATTCCACCGGCCTGCAATTGGCACAGAAGAGCCAGACACTCGCCCGCCACGCCCTGGCAGATCGAGACTACGCCGCCGATGGTGGCTCGGTTCCGCTCATGGTAAAAGATGCAGGGCTGGTCGGCAGCCTTACAATTTCAGGTCTCGACCAGCGAGCGGATCACGAACTGGCAATTGAGGTTCTCTGCCTGCATCTGGGACGCAGCTACGCCGAACTCAAGCTCGATTAGGTATCCTCAACCTCTCATGAGTACCGTCCAGATCACGCCGCTCAAACCTCTACCGCCCTCTTCGCACGCCTATCCGGTAGATGCCTTCGCGCAGGCCAGTGCGCTCGAAGCCGAGCTTAAGCGCACGATCACGGGCGAGGTGCGTTTCGATCGCGGCACACGGGCGCTCTACGCGACGGACGGCTCCAACTATCGGCAGGTGCCCATTGGTGTCGTGATCCCGCGTACGCGTGAAGATGTGATCGCCACCGTTGCGGCCTGCCGCAAGTTCGATGCGCCCGTGCTCTCGCGGGGGGCGGGAACGTCCCTCGCGGGCCAATGTACGAACGTCGCGGTGATCCTGGATTTTTCCAAGTATCTGAACCGCGTCCTAGAGCTGAACAAGGATGCCGCTTACGCCATCGTGGAACCGGGCATCGTTCTGGACGACCTCCGTCGTCAGGCCGTGGCTGTCGGGTTGACCTTCGCACCCGATCCCGCGACGCACTCGCACTGCACGCTGGGCGGGATGATCGGCAACAACTCCTGCGGCTCGCACGCACTCATGGGCGGCAAGACGGACGACAACACGCTCGAGTTGGAGGTGCTGCTCTACGACGGAACCATCCTGACCGTCGGCGAAACCAGCGAGGCCCAGCTTGCACAGAAGATCGCCGCAGGTGGTCGCGAGGGCGAGATTTACGCAGGCCTGCAGCGGATTCGCGATCGGTACGCCGCGCTGGTCAAAGAGAAGTTCCCGGACATTCCCCGGCGTGTGTCTGGATATAACCTGGACCGCCTCGCGCCGGAAGAGAACTTCAACGTGGCCCGCGCTCTGGTTGGTTCGGAATCGACCTGCGTCGTCGTGCTTTCGGCGAAGCTACGGCTGGTCACGAACCCGCCGTATCGCACGCTCGTCGTCTGCGGTTATCCGGATATTTTTTTGGCGAGCGACCATCTTCCGCAGATCCTCGAACACAAGCCCATTGCCGTGGAAGGCTTCGACCGCAAGCTGGTGGAGTTTATGCGCGTGAAGTCCATGCTGCCAAACAATATCGCGCTGCTGCCGGGCGGTGATGGTTGGCTCTACGTCGAGTTTGGCGCACACACGGAAGAAGAATCACGCGAACAGGCGCACCGCTTCGCACAGCAGATTGCGGCGAACCCACTCTCTCCCGAGATCGTCATCGATGCGCGCGTCATCGAGCCGATGGCCGAGCAGAAGCGCCTCTGGGAGGTGCGCGAATCCGGCCTGGGTGCGACCGCGTTCGTGCCCGGACGCAGCCCCGGCTGGGAGGGTTGGGAGGACCACGCCGTCGCGCCGGAGCAGCTCGGAGCCTATCTCCGCGACTTCATGGATCTCGTCCACAGCTTCGGTTATGAGACCGCGCTCTATGGGCACTTCGGACAGGGATGCGTACACAACCGCATCAACTTCGATCTCGTAACGGAAGATGGCATCCGCAAGTTTCGCGCCTTCCTCGATCGCGCTACTGATCTCGTCGTTCAGCACGGCGGTTCGCTTTCCGGCGAACACGGCGACGGACAGGCGCGTGGCGCGCTGCTGGAGCGCATGTTCGGCTCGGAGATCATGCAGGCCTTCGAAGAATTCAAAGAGCTTTGGGACCCGGACTGGAAGATGAATCCCGGCAAGCTCGTCCGCGCGCGGCAACCGCACGCGGACTTGCGCTATGGCGCGGATTTTTCACCGTCGGAGCCGAAGCATACGCACTTCCACTTCATCTCCGACGGCAACAGCTTCTCCCACGCCACGCAGCGGTGCGTCGGCGTGGGCAAGTGCCGCAAGGACGAGGGCGGCACCATGTGCCCGTCGTATATGGCTACGAAGGAAGAACGGCACTCCACGCGCGGCCGCGCCCATGCGCTCTTCGAGATGCTGCAGGGCGAGGTGATCGGTAAAAAAGGAACCGTCGATTGGAACGATCACGACGTGAAGGAGACGCTCGACCTCTGTCTCTCGTGCAAGGCCTGCAAGTCGGAGTGCCCGGTGCAGGTGGACATCGCGACCTATAAGTCGGAGTTCATGTCGCACTTCTACAAAAACAATGCCCGTCCACTGAACGCCTATGCGTTTGGGCACATCGATAAATGGGCCCGGATGGCGGCGTTTGCACCGGAGCTCCTGAATCTTTCTCTGAAGATCCCAGGCGTTGCTGCGCTGAGCAAATGGGTCCTGAATATTCCGCAGGAACGGACGATTCCGGAGTTTGCTCCCTACAACTTCAAGTCCAAATTTCACGCAAAGCTACGGACGTCGAACAAGGACGTTCTCCTCTGGCCGGATACCTTCAATAATTACTTCGCGCCGCAAGCTGCAGAGGCCGCTGTCCGCGTTCTGGAGAATGCCGGATTCAACGTGCTCGTGCCGCGCGATCACGTCTGCTGTGGACGTCCGCTTTATGACTTCGGCTTTCTCGACGAAGCGAAGAAGTACATGCAGCGCAACCTCGACCGCATCGGCTGTCTGATTGATGCGGGCGTGCCCGTCGTCGTGTTGGAGCCAAGCTGTGCCTCTGTCTTCCGCGATGACCTGAAAGACCTTTTCCCGCACGATGAACGCGCGAAGAAGCTATCGCTGCAAACCTACCTGCTCAGTGAATTTCTCGAACAGCATGCGCCGGATTGGAAGCCCACGCAATGGAGTGTGAAGACTCTGCTGCACGGGCACTGCCATCACAAGGCGCTGATGAAGATGACCTCGCAGGAGGCCGTACTGAAGCGCATGGGTGCAGAGTTCACAACGCTCGATGCTGGCTGCTGCGGTATGGCGGGGCCGTTCGGATTTGAGAAGGACAAGTACGAGGTCTCGCAGACACTGGCGAACCGCGTTCTGGTTCCTGCGGTCACGGCGGCTGCGACCTCCACGGTGGTCACGACCGATGGTTTCTCCTGTAAGGAGGCGGTGGGACAGAACTCCGCGCGGCACGGGTTGCATCTGGCGGAACTGCTCGACCTGGCAAACCACCCGGAGCGGAACTTGGCTACGCCGGACGAGCTTGCGCGGCGGCCTTTGACGAAGGCTCGAAAGAGAGCGCGGGTGAAGATCCTTGTGCTCTGCGGAGCCATTGTCGCCTCGGTGGTGGCCGCGCTGGAAATGGCGCCTTAGCGAGGGTTATTCACTTTGTCATCCCGTAGCGCAGCGAAGGGATCTGCTTCTTTTTGAGCATCGCCAACGCTGTCAAGCCCCTGTGAACCTGCAATGCCTGTAAACCACTGAAATCATGCGCAATATAGGTCGGCCAAATTTGCCGATTTACCCATTCCAAATTGCTAGAATTAAAACAGCAGGGGAAGATCCGTATTTGGATCTTCCCCTGTTTTACATAGACCGGGTTTTCTCTTCCTGAGAAATCAGGTTTGTGCGCTCTGCGCGACCCCACCCTTTCGCGATGAAGCTGCGAAAGAATGGGGCACGAGGAGGAGTTACAGTTTTCCGAGGTAGCTGGTGACTTCGGGATTCGTCCAATCCTGTGCGCCAATGAACTTGCGGCGGACGGAGCCGGTGCGATCGATGATGAAGGTCTCAGGAACCTGAACAGAGCCAAACTTCAGGTTAGCGCCCTCGCTGCCGTCGCGAATGGAGTACAGCGTGACAGAATACTCCTTGAGGAAGTCCTTATAAGCCTGTGGGTCATCGTCGATGGAGACGGCAACCACCTGGATCTGTGGCATCTGCTTCTGCAGTGCCATGAGCGAGGGAAGTTCCTGGATGCAGGGCTGGCACCACGTGGCCCAGAAGTTGAGCACGACAATATGGCCGCGCGATTGGGCGAGATCGAACGATCTGGTTCCGTCATTCACGGCAAAGACTGGAGCGGGTTGGGCGATCTGCCTTGGGTGGCCGCCACGGTCGCAACCGGACGCTCCTGTGAGGACGGCAAAGAGAACAAGGGCGGCGGCGAGGCGAGTCTTCATCGCTTTCTATAATACGGAGCGTGATGGAAGAGCGGGAAACGAAGCCGAAGGTAGTTTGCGTGTTGGTCCCTGCACGCAATGAAGAACGCAACCTGCGCACCTGCGTCGAATCGTTGATCGCCCAGTCAGAGGCGACCTTTGCGCTCGATCAGGATTGGTCAATCGTGATTGTGGACGACCACTCGACGGACGACACGCTGAAGATCGCGCGTTCGCTGGCTGCGGAACATCCGGGAATCCTGGTTTTAAAGGCCCCGGAGCTAAAGCGCGAGCGGCACGGTTTTACCGGTAAGAACAATGCTCTCTGGTTTGGTGCGCAAGACGATACTGCGAAGACGTCGGAATGGCTTCTGTTCACCGATGCCGACACCGTGCATGAAGAAGGTTCTCTGCATCGCGCGATTACGGAGGCGGAGCGGCACGAGCTAGCGATGCTGAGTTACTCTCCTCGGCAGGTTACGACTGGCTTGGTACAGCGCGCGGTCATGCCGCTGGTCTTCTCTGAGCTGGCGAGCGTGTATCCACCGAAGAAGATCAACGATCCATCCAGCCCGATTGCCGCTGCGAATGGACAGTTCCTCCTGGCGAATCGCGAGGTTTACTTTGAGGTCGGAGGCCATCGCGCGGTTGCGGACAAGGTGTTGGAAGACGTGGCGCTGGCGCGCCTGATCAAGCGGCGGCATGCGATCCGTCTGCGCTATGCTCCCGACGCGGTGAGCGCGCGGATGTATGAGGGAATCGGAGACATGTGGGCAGGCTGGACCAAGAATCTGGCACTGCTCTTCGGGAACCCGCTCTTTCTCGCAGCCAACCGGTTGCTGGATTTTCTGCTGCTGTTCGGACTTCCGGTTGCGGCAATTTTGTTGCCGATGACCTATCAGAAGGCCGCAGCAGGGCTTCTGTTTGTGCGTGTACTCTTCAGGTACTACAACCGCGTGTCGCGCTCGAACTTTCCACTCATCGACCTGCTGTTAAGTGTTCTTGCACTGCCGGTCTTCGCGGCGATGCTGGTCCGAAGCTGGCAGAAGGTAACCTTGCTGAAGCGAGTGGAGTGGAAGGGCAGAGAGTACACCACGTGATCGAACGAACGAGTGCAGGCGTGCCGCGGCGGCGGTGGAGGATCGCATGGCTGCTCGGGCTGGGCGTTCTCGTCAACTACTTCGACCGCGTGAACCTGTCGGTTTCGCACGAGGCGCTGTACACGACCTTCGGGATTTCGACGGTCACCTTCGGTTATCTCTCCGGCGCGTACAACTGGACGTATGCGATGTGCCAGTTGCCGGTGGGCGTGATCTTGGATCGGTTTGGCATCAAGCGCGTCGGGCGAGTAAGTTCCTTTCTCTGGAGTCTGGCTTCGTTCGGCGCGGCGACCACCCCGGGTATCGGTGGATTTTTCGCGGCGCGCTTTCTGTTGGGTGTTGGTGAGGCCCCCACGTTTCCCGCGAACGCAAAGGCGATCGGTAAATGGTTTCCCAAAAGCGAGAGAAGCTTTGCGACGGCGATCTTCGACGCCGCAGCCAAGTTCGCCTCTGCGATTGGTGTACCGGTCATCGGGCTGATCCTGTTGAAGGTGGGCTGGCGGTGGAGCTTCGCCCTGACCGGCGTTGTGAGCGTGCTTTACTTCGGTCTCTTCTGGCTGGTCTATCGCGATCCTGAAGACGACCCAAAGTTGACGAACGTCGAACGCGACTACATTGCGGATGACGTTCCAATCACTGCGGTCGAAGAGCGGGCATCGCTTGGGGCCCTGCTGCGGCAGCGCAAGGTGATCGCTATGGTGCTCGGCTTTGGCTCTTACAACTATGTGTTTTATCTGCTGCTCACGTGGCTGCCGACGTATCTTTCATCCGCGCTGCATATCGATCTGATGCACTCGTTTCTCTACACGGGTGTGCCATGGCTCTTTGCCACGGTGACGGACCTGATCGTCGGTGGATGGCTGGTGGACGCGTTGATCCGTCGCGGTTGGGACGCGAACCGTGTGCGCAAGGTGATTCTGATCGGCGGCACGGCCTGCGGTCTGGGCATCTTGGGTGCGGCCTATGCGCATACGCCAATGCGTGCGTTGATCTGGATCAGTATTTCGATTGGCGGGCTGGCCGCTGCGGCTCCCGTGGGGTGGTCGATGCCTTCGCTCATCGCTCCGAAGGGAAGCGTCGGTACGGTGGGTGGGATTGTGAATCTCTCGAATCAGATCTCGGGGATCTCTGCGCCAATCATCACGGGATATCTCGTGGCGGCGCGGCATAACTTCGCCTGGGCGTTTGGGGTGTCGGCGGTGTATCTGCTGATTGGGATTGCGGCGTATTTGTTCCTGCTCGGGAGGATTGAGCCGATGGATGTGGAGACGACGACGGTTTAGAAAACCAGATTCGTTCCCCACTTTTGTCATCCCGCAGCGAAGCGGAGGGATCTGCTTTTGGCTTTCCTGACAAATCCGTTTGTGCGCTCCGCGCGACCCCACCCTTTCGCAAAGAGCGCGAAAGAATGGGGCACGGGGCTTAGCGTACGGCGTAGTGCTTTGCCTGTGCCGTTCGTGCGTTGATTACGTCGAAGCTACCGTCCCGGTTGCCGATCAGTTCGATGCCATTCCCTGCGTCGGTGCCGGTGAGGTTGGCGATGTTCGCCGCGCTGGTGTTGTGGGCGTCAGCACCTTCGGCGGAGTAGTGAAGCTGCCACAAGTCTTCCAGACCGGGTGAGCTGCGGATGGTGTCGAGCACGGGAATCGAGCCACCCTTGGTCTCTCCGTTGTCCATGATGGCTACACGTGGGTGGATCGCGTGAACAAGCGCGGGGCTCGAGCTCTGATACCAGCCGTGGTGGGAGACGATATACACGTCCACCGTGCCAATCGGGTTCGTCGGGCACATGAGTTGCATCTCTTTGTCCCACGTCAGGTCGCCGAGGTCGAGCAGCTTCAGTTTGCCGAAGGTGACGCGTATACCGAGTGAGTGACTGTTCTCCGTCTTGTCGTCAGGGTGCTTCTCGGATTTTGCGCAATAGGGATTCGGCGCGCCTTCTCCGGGCAGAGCAGTCTTGAGCAGGTTGCCGTCGGCGCTGATCACCTTGGCATACAGCCCGGTGAGAGGAAGCACATCGCCAGGCTTTGCGATGATGTGGGTGTAGTGACCCTCTCTCAGAACCTTGTGATAAGCCTCGTAGTCGCTCACGACGCCAGCGTTTTCGGTCTCGCGGTTGATGCCGTGGTCGATGAATGCACCCACCGGAATCCGTTGCACAAGCTGCGGGATTCCACCAATGTGGTCGTCGTGAAAGTGCGTGATGAGGACGTAGTCGATCTTCGTGATCCCCGCGCTCTTTGCGGCGGCGGCGATGCGGTCGGCGTCACGGAAGTCGTGGCCGGGCCAGCCAGTGTCGATCAGAAGTGATTCACCCTTGGGCGTGACGAAGAGCGTGGATTGTCCCCCTTCCACGTCGATGAAGAAGACGCGAAGCTTGTCCGTCTTCGCCTGTGCGAGAAGAGTGGTGGAGATGAGGCAGGCAGCGACGAAGGCGAGCAGGCGTTTCATGCTTTTACTCCTGAAGGTGGGGGTACCGTAGCGCGGGTCGAGCCAGTGGAGATGCCGCCGTCGACGAGCAGCGTCTGTCCTGTGATGTAGCGGCTGGACTCCGAGGCGAGGAAGACCACAGCGCCGTCGAGATCATGCGCCTGTCCCGGACGCTTTACAGGGATACGGTCGACGAGGTACTCGACCCACTCCTTGTTGTCGTAGAGCACTTTGTTCTGCTCGGTGCGAAACCAGCCGGGGGCGAGGCAGTTTACGGTAATACCGTGCTTGCCCCAGTCGTCCGCGAGACTCATGGTGAGCTGACGCACGCCGCCGCGACTGGCTCCGTAAGGAGCAAGGCTGGCGTAACCGAAGACGGATGTGACCGAGCCGATGTTGATGATGCGGCCGTAGTGGTGCGGCACCATGCGACGCGCGATCTGCTGCGCGACGAAGAAAGTGCCGCGCAGGTTCGTATCGAGGATGAGGTTCCAGTCGTCCCATGTGACGTCCAGCGCGGGCTTGCGGACGTTGCAGCCTGCGTTGTTTACAAGGATGTGGATCTGGCCGACGGCTGCTTCTGCTGCCGCGGCCATCGCTTCAATACTGGCCTGATCGCGAACATCAAGTTCGAGCGGTAGACAACGGCGACCGAGGGTTTCGATCTCGGCGACGAAGGGTGCGAGGTCGGCGAGCTTGCGGCTGGTTAGTATAAGGTCCGCGCCGGATTTCGCGAGAGCGCGACCGAAGTGCTGGCCGAGACCACGGCTGGCTCCTGTAACGAGTGCGGTCTGCCCGGTGAGGTCGAAGAGTTCGTTGGTCATGCCGCAGGCTCCTCGTCCGGAGAGAGAACGATCTTCATGAGGTTCGGTTCGCGGTTGTAGAGGCGTTCAAACCAGTCTGCACCGTCAGAAAGAGGTGCGATGGCAGTGATGAGAGGTGCCACCTTGATCTTGCCAGAGGCGATCAACTCCATGGCCTCCGGATACTCTCCCGCGGAGGCGCAAGAACCCTGCAGGCGGATCTGTCGTGTGACGACCTTCTGCAACGGCAGTGTGACTTCCTTTGCAATATTGCCCACGAGGGTGACTTTGCCGCCTTTGCGTGTGCAGTCGATGGCGGAGGTGACGGTCTCGTTGTGACCCACCGCTTCGAAGACGATATCGACGCCTTCGCCGGAGGTGTGTTGCAGGATCTTCTTCAGAAGATCTTCTCCGGAAGCGAGAAAGGTCTCATCCGCACCGAGGTTCTTTGCGAGATCCAGTCGGGTTGCGTCGATGTCTGCGACAAAGACGCGAGAGCAACCGAGAGCGCGCGCGGCCTGCACGAGCAGAAGGCCGATCATGCCTGCGCCGATGACCAGCGCGGTTTCTCCGCCATCAATTTCGGTAACGTGTACGGCGTGCAGCGCGACGGAGACGGCTTCCAGCATGGCGGCTTCGGGAAAGGAGAGATTATCCGGCAGGCGATAGAGAATGCGCTCTGGCACGGCGACGTACTCCGCGAAAGCGCCTTCGCGGTGAAACTCCGGACAGGAGACGCCGATGACCTGGCGGTTGTTGCAGAGGTTGACCTCGCCCTTGGCGCAGAAATCGCACTTGCCGCAGTAGACGGTGGAATCGAAGGTGACGCGGTCGCCAACCTTGTAGTCGTTGACGTGGGCCCCAAGCGCCGCGATGGTTCCAGAGGCCTCATGCCCCATGACGATGGGAGGAATGCGTCGGCCGGAGCTGCCATCGTATCCGTGGACATCGCTGCCGCAGATGCCGCAGGCGGCAACGCGCACCAGCACATCCTCCGCGCCAAGCGTCGGGGTTGGGAGATCGGCGATCTCCAGATGCTTGTATTCCGAGAGTAAAAGGGCCTGCATGGAGTGAAACCTCGTCCGATCAGGCTACAGCTTTCAACGCAACACTGAAAAGGCTGTAGTGTGGATGCATGAAGATTCCTGCCGTCTTCCTTGCATTTTGGACGTTGAGCGCCGGAGCGTCCGTGACTTTGCCCACGGGGACGCCGCTGGCAGTACGCATCGATGGCAATCTTCCCATGCATGCAGGGGCCGAGATTCGTGGGCATCTGATCTATGCGATCTATGAAAACAACAGGATTGCGATTCCAGAAAATACCGTCGTGCGCGGGCATGTGATGGAACTTACACCCGACCGGAGTAAGCGCGTTCATGCGCGTCTGCGGGGCGACTTCACGCCGTTCCATGTTCCGATTGTTGAGTTCAGCGCGATCGAGATGCCTGATGGCACGGTGCTTGCCGTAACAACTGGCGCGGCGACCAATGGCGCGCCAATTTACCGTGTTGTGGCTCCGCCGCCGAAGAAGGGCGGATTCGTCCGACAGCAGATGGACATGGTCAAGCAGGCGGCGAAGGATCGGGTCGCCGTAATCACCGGACCCGACAAGGGTGACCGCCTGAAGCAGCTTCTGTACAGTCAGCTTCCATATCATCCGGAGCGGATCGTGAAGGGAACCGCGTGGACGGTGGAGACCTCCGCTCCGCTTGAGATGATCCAGGGAACAACCGATGCAGTGACACCGTTGCCCGCAGTGGAGACACCGGAAAAACCGCCGACGTGGATCGTGCAGGCTTACCTCGCTGATGCGATCAGTTCGGGCGAGTCGAAGGCTGGGCAGCCAATTCGCGCCATCGTTGCGGCACCTGTCCTGAATCCTGATGGGACGGTGGCCGTTCCACAGGGATCTGTACTGACAGGAACGATCTCACAGACGCGGAAAGCGCGTAGCTTTGGCCGGGCGGGGGAGCTGCGGTTCAATTTTCGCCAATTGACGGTTCCGGGTGGCACAGCGCAAAGCGTACAGACGTCGATCAAGGGCGCGGATATCGCGGGCGATCTGGCGATGACCTCAGAGGGCGAAGTCAAGCCAAAGCCCAAGGATAAGTTAGTGGTTCCGTTGATTCTGCTTAGCCTGGCGGCTCGTCCCCTGGATCATGACGGCCATCATCAGATTGCAAAGAATGCAGGGGCTTCCAATGCAATCGGCGTTCTCGGATTCATCATCGGGACCGCGGCGCAGAAGCCTTATCTGGCGGCCGGGATCGGGTACTACGGAGCTACGATCTCTCTTTACGAGCGGATCTTCCGAAAGGGAGAAGAGATCTCCTTTCCGAAAGACACGCGCGTAGTCCTGCAGACGACGGCCCGGCGCAGTGCGGCGATGCCTCTGGGTAAGCCCCAGTAGAAAATGCATACCGGGGCATTAGGGGCTTATCCTAGATAGATATGATTTTTCTGACACGCAAGGCGGAGTTTTCATCGTCGCATTTCTACCGCAATCCAGAGTGGAGTGAAGAGGAGAACGTCCGCCGCTTTGGCAAGTGCGCCAACGTGCATGGGCACGGACACAACTACACACTGGAGGTGACGGTCGGTGGCGAGGTGGATCCCGTGACCGGCTTTGTGGTGGACCTGAAGTTGCTCAAAGAGATCCTGGAGCGAGAGGTCGTGAGCATCTACGACCATCGCCACCTGAACTACGAGGTTCCGGAGTTCGCTCACGTCATTCCAACGACGGAGAACATCGCTGTGGCGATCTGGCGTCGACTTGACGGCAAGATTCCAAACGCAAAGCTTGAGCGCGTGCGCGTCTACGAGATGCCGGATCTTTTCGCCGACTACTACGGAGAGAGCGCGTGACGCCCGTCGTCCATTTTTCCAGGCGCTATCGCTTTTCCTCCTCGCACCGCCTGCACGTGGGGACGATGAGTGAAGAGGAGAACTATGCCACGTTCGGCAAGTGCAATAACCCTTTTGGACATGGGCACAACTATGTGCTGGAAGTAACCGTGGCCGGGTCGGTGGATGCAGCGACGGGCATGGTGGTCGATATGGTGGCGCTGGACTCTCTTGTGAAGGAGCAGATTGTGGAGCGCTTCGATCAGACGCACCTTAACATAGACCCGCTCTTTGCCGGAGCGTTGGTGCCATCCACGGAAAATTTTGTGATTGAGGTAGAGAAGCTGTTGCTCAAAAGCGCGGATGCGCTGGGTGTTCGCCTGGTGCGTGTGCGGATGGAAGAGACGTCGAATAATTCGTTCGATCTGCTGCCGCAGGAACCACGCGACCGCGTGGTGTTTTAGGTTCGTTTCAAAAAGAAAGAGACCGTAAATGGTGAAGAGTTTGGAACAGGCAACAACGGAAGAACTGTACAGCGAAGTGTTGCGAAGGTTGGGTGAGGATCCGGAGCGCGATGGGCTTTTGAAGACGCCTGAGCGCGTCGCGAAGTCCATGGCGTTTCTGACGCAGGGGTATGCGCAGAATCCCACAGAGCTTCTGCGCGGTGCGTTGTTCGATGTGGACTATGACGAGATGGTGATTGTGCGGGACATCGAGTTCTACTCTTTGTGCGAGCATCACATGCTGCCATTTTTTGGCAAGGCGCACGTCGCATATATTCCGCAGGGCAAGGTCATCGGCTTGAGCAAGGTGGCCCGTCTGGTCGACCTTTTTGCGCGTCGTTTGCAGGTGCAGGAGCGCATGACGCGGCAGATTGCAGACGCGATCGTGGAAGCGATTGCGCCGCAAGGTGTGGGAGTCGTGGTGGAGGCGCAGCATCTCTGCATGATGATGCGTGGCGTGGAGAAGCAGCACAGCATGACGACGACCTCGGCGATGCTGGGGGCCTTTAGAAATGCAGCGCAGACGCGGAATGAGTTCCTGTCGTTGATTCGCCGACCGAGCGCCCTGTGAACGGTCTGCTGGTGTTGGATAAACCTTCCGGTATGACTTCCCACGATGTGGTCTATGCAGTGCGACGCGCAACGGGCGAGAAGTCGGTCGGGCATCTGGGAACACTGGACCCGATGGCGACGGGTGTTCTGCCTTTGCTGCTGGGCAAGTGGACGCGGTTGGCGCAGTTCTTCTCCGCAGCGGAGAAGGTGTACACGGGGACCATTCGCTTCTGTTGGGCGACGGACACCTACGACGCCGAGGGGACGCAGGCAGGCGAAATTGTTCCGCTGACCCTGGGCCTAGCGGAGTTGCAGAAGCTGGCGCTGCACTTTGCCGGCGAGATGGAGCAGATGCCTCCTGTGTTTTCCGCCAAGAAGATCGGCGGCGTACCGGCGTACAAGCTGGCGCGCGCGGGCAAAGAAGTTCCCGTGAAGCCCGCACGCATCTTCATTCATTCGTTTGTGTTGACCGGGCTGGAAGACGATGTTGCGAGCTTCGAGATGCACGTCTCGGCTGGTGGCTATGTACGTTCGGTCGCGCATGAACTGGGGCAGATGGCGGGTTGTGGCGCGCATCTTGCTTCTCTGCGCCGGACGCGCGCGGGAGATTTTTCGCTGGAACAGTCACTTACCCTGGATGCGATGTCAGCGCTCGCCGGTCGTGGCGAGTTGGAGGCCGCGCTGCCGCATCCGCGCACGCTTCTGCAACAACTGCCCTGCGTCACGGCGGATGAGGCTGCGGCGGGACGCTTGCGTAATGGTATGTCGGTCAATTTGCCGGAGTTCTCGCAGTCGCCGCTGGTGAAGATCTTTACCGGGCCGCGCGATCTGGTGGGCGTAGGGAAGCGGGTAGCCGGGACACTGGTACAGCCGTTCGTGAATCTTGCCTGAGGGTTACTTCTTCAGCATCGGTTGAATCAGCGAGAGGACATTTTTCGCGACCTGGCGTGCTCCCTGCGCCGTGGGGTGAATGCCGTCCGGCTGAATACCGCCCTGTACGCCGTAGACGTCTTTGAGAAGAAAGGGCAGGAGCGGGACGTGGTACTTCGTGGCGGCGAGGTGATAGGTGTCGTCGAAATCCTTCACGTAGGCTTTGCCGTACTGTGGCGGCAGGGTAATCCCAGCTAGAACCACCTGTGTGTGCGTGGGGACGAGCCTGGAGACGATGGCATCGAGGTTTGTGCGCGTGCTGGCGATGGGAAGGCCGCGCAGGCCGTCGTTGCCGCCAAACTCCACCACCACGATGGCAGGGGCGAGCGCCAGGACGCGGTCGATGCGTGCGAGGCCGTCTTTCGTGGTATCTCCCGAGATGCCGAGGTTGACGACGCGATAGCGGTATCCGGCGCTGTCGAGCGTGCGCTGCAACACGGCGGGGTAGCTGTCTTCGGAGTCGATACCGTAGCCCGCCGTGAGTGAGTCGCCAAAACAGGCGATGACTGGCCGACCGTCATTTTGTGCGATGGCACCCTCCCCGGCTGCAGGCTTGGATGCGGCGCGCTGGCGGGCCTGTTGTGCGGCTGCGTTAAGGTCAATCTCGGAAGAACGCTGAGAGGCCGGATCTGCCTTGCACCCAAAGATTGTGGCCGTCATCAAAAGAGTGATCACTGCGGCGGTGCGGCGCATCTGTATCATCGTCATCACACTAACTTAGCAAAGTAGAGGGCACGGGCTTGGCGGATGCAGCGATCGTTGTACGAGGTTTGACTCGTTCCATTTCCAATGGGACCCGTCAGGTGGAGATTTTACGCGGCATCTCGTTTGAAGTGGAGCGTGGCGAGTTTGTGGCGATCATGGGCTCTTCCGGTTCAGGCAAGAGTACGCTGCTGGGGCTGTTGGCAGGGTTGGACACGGCGACGAGCGGCGAGGTGGTGCTGAACGGCATCTCCATCACGAGCCTTGCTGAGGACACGCTGGCACAGATGCGCGGCAAGCTGATCGGCTTTGTCTTCCAAAGCTATCAACTCATCCCGACTTTGACGGCGTTGGAAAATGTTCTGCTGCCGTATGAGTTAAACGATTCGACCGGTGGCCTGAAGGCTGGAATTGAGAGAGCGCGCGAGCTTCTGGCCTCGGTCGGTCTGGGCGAGCGTGGAGATCATTATCCTATCCAGCTTTCGGGCGGAGAGCAGCAGAGGGTAGCGCTGGCGCGGGCGTTCATGATGCGTCCTCCGATTGTGCTGGCGGATGAGCCAACGGGGAATCTCGATACGGTCAACGGAGCTCAGGTGATGCGTCTTCTGGAGACATTGAATCGCGCCGAAGGCACAACGCTTGTTCTCGTCACGCATGACCCTGTAGTGGCAGAGCACGCGCGCCGGGTGATCACTTTGCGCGATGGTGCGATTGTGAGCGATGTGCGTAAGACGGTGACGGCGTAGTGGCTGCGCTGCGATGGAGTACGGCGGCCCGCATTGCGACGCGCGAACTGCACTCGTCGAAGGGTAAGTTCTTGTTTGTCGTTTTGAGCGTCGCTGTAGGTGTGGCTGCGCTCACGGGAGTGCGTGGATTTGCCGCATCCTTCAAGCAGACGCTGCTCGTAAGGGCACGATCAATCCTGGCTGCCGATCTGGCAGCGCGTATGTTCGCGCAGCCTTCGGAGAAGCAGGAAAAGGCGATCGACGCCCTGGCTTCTGACGGGGTCTCCGTAACGCCTGTGACAGAGATGTCAGGTATGGCGACGGCTGCCAACAGCTTCGATCCACTTCTGGTTGCGGTGAAGGCGATTGATCCCGCAGCCTATCCTTTCTACGGCAAGGTCGAACTCCAGCCCGCGATGACGCTGCAGGACGCGATGGCGCATGAAGGCGCCGTCGTGGGAGAAGATCTGCTCATTCGCCTGAAGCTGAAGACGGGCGATTCGATTCGGCTGGGCGATGCGACATTTCATGTCTCCGCAGTTGTTGTGAGCGAACCGGACAGGCTGTCGGGATCGTTTGCCGCGGGTCCGCGTGTTCTCATCTCCCAGTCTGAACTGGATGAGACGGGACTGATCGCTCCAGGATCACGCGCGGGGCAACGGTTTCTCTTCAAGCTGCCTGTAAAGGAAGACAAGGCCGTGGCGAAGTTGAAGTCGCGCGTGGAGGACATTCTTCCCGAGGCGCAGGTCTCGGATTATCGCGAGACAAATCCCGGCGTGACGATGGCGCTGGACCGCTCGACGTCTCTCCTCAGTCTCGTCAGCCTCGTGGCGCTTGTGCTCGGAGCGGTGGGCGTGGCGATGGCGATGCGGACGCATCTGCTGGAGCGCATGGATTCGATTGCGATCATGAAGTCGCTCGGAGCACAGAGTGGTCATGTGCTGCGCATCTATTTCCTTGAGACGGCGCTGTTGGGTATAGCTGGCGGCATCGCCGGCGTTCTGCTGGGCGTGGGCGTGCAGATGATCATGCCCCTGCTGCTGGTGAAGATGCTGGGCGTTGCACCCGATTTGCATCTCTCTGTCCGCACGATGCTGGCTGGACTGGCGACCGGCGTTGTGACGACGGTGCTGTTTACGTTGCCGCCTCTGCTCGACATTCGCAAAGTACGTCCCGCGTTGATCCTGCGGCGTGGCATGGAAGAGAATTCTGAAAACTGGTGGCGCGGCGGTTTGAAAAAACTACGCGCTGCGCCGATGCAGGTAATCGCGGCCCTGGGGATCCTTGCGGGTCTTGCACTGATTGCCACCGTGCTCTCGGATTCGCGTCAGGTCGGCATCGTCTTCACGATTGGTTTGGCGGCAGTTCTGCTTGTATTGATCGTAGCGAGCGCACTTCTGCTTTCAATGCTGCGTACTTTCCTGCGATCTGCGGGAATGAAGTTGCCTCCGGTGGTGCGGCACGGTCTGGCGAATCTCTATCGGCCCGGAAATCCTTCGGCTTCGTTGCTGGCCGCGCTGGGTCTGGGAGTTATGTTGATCGTTGCGGTGTATCTGGTGCAGAGCGCCTTTGTGCGCGATCTGAAGGTGAGCACGCGGCCCGATCTTCCCAATGTGTTTCTCATCGACATCGCGACAAACGAAGTAGAAAACCTTAGAGCGTTGCTGAAGAAGCAAGTGGGCGTGCACGGTGAGACAGAGCTTGTGCCTGTCGTCTCGTCACGCATATTGTCGGTGGACGGTGTGAATGCGGCGGACCTCAAGCTGAAGAACTTTCCCCGTCGCGCTCTGGCGAGCCTGCAGATTACGTGGAGCGATACGCTTCCCGTCGGAACGACCGTAGTGAAGGGCCAGTTCTGGAAGAGTGGCGAAAAGGGGCCTCTGCTGGCGATGGAAGAGGGCCGTGCGAAGCGGCTTGGGTTAAAACTGGGATCACGCGTCGTCTTCGGCGTGGGCGATGGCAGCGTGGATGCGACGCTCATTGCGCTGGTCAAGCCTGACGGTCAACACGCCTTCTCGCGGGCTGACTACATTCTTCCGCCGGCGGCGCTGGTGGGCGCACCCGTGGTCTGGTACGGAGGCGTGCATGTCGATCTCGACAAGGTAGGAGAGCTGCAAAGGACGATGTTCGCGAAGTACCCCACCGTCACAGTCATCAACGTGGCACAGGCGCTGGAGAACCTTCGCGGCATCCTGTTGCAGGTCACGCTGGTGATCGAGTTTCTCGCGGCGTTCTCGATTTTCGCGGGTCTGGTGATCCTGGCGAGTTCGATCGCAGGCACGCGCTATCGCAGAATCCGTGAAGTCGTCGTGTTGAAGACCCTCGGCGGTACACGCAGAAGGATTGCGGCGATCTTCTCGGTGGAGTTTGCCATGCTCGGCATGGTGGCGGGCGTGGTTGGCATCGTCTTTGCGAACTTTGTGGCGCGCGCCATATTGAAGCAGATGATCCTTCCATGGGAGCTGCCATGGAGAGCATCGTTGGTCGCGCTTGGGCTGACAGCGGTTCTGACGGTGGGTACCGGATGGGCCGCAAGCTTCCGCGTTTTGGGAAAAAAGCCATTAGAAGTATTGCGGGAAGAGTAGAAGCTCGCGGAGTGCGAGAGTGGCAAACGAAATAAATTTCGTCGAATCATTCGTCGGGCATTAAGCAAGAGTGGAGATTAGACGTCGGTTATCCGTCTGCGATTTAGATTTTGCTAGCGACTTAACTTTGGTATCGTGCTGCTTTTGTGCGGAAATAATGTAGTCGTAATGATCAATAATCCAGTATTCCATTTGTTTCATAAGACGACCTAAAGAATGGCCAACCTCTGTCAGGCTGTACTCGACCCTAAGAGGAAGTGCTCTGTAGTCGGTCCGTACGATGATTCCATTGCGCTCCAGATCGCGGAGAGTTTCGGTCAGCATTTTCTGTGAAATACCCGAAACCGAGCGACGAAGTTCTCCAGTGCGTACGGGACCATCTTTGAGCGTGCAAATGACCAGCATGGACCACTTACTTCCAACCAACTCCAGAACGTCACGCGACGGACAATCGACATTGAAAACATCTGCGGGTTTACATTCCATCTGAACCGCCCGGGCACCAAAAGGTACGTACTGTTCTTTCAGGAGCGTGCCATATATGCTCCGATTTGTCGACACGATTTCTACTTCTGTGTCGCGGAAGGACGGTATATGAAGGGTCAGGTAATCAGTCAGCAAGAGCAGTTTCAGGATCTCAAAAAACAACAGACCATCTTGAATGACACAGTATTGTCAGATTTATTCGACTCCCTCGAATCAGTTTCATGTGAAGACGTTTTCGCAAAATGGCAGGGTGGTGGATTTGATACGGGGCATTGGCTTCTGCCGGCGCTCGCAGGCATGAAGTGGTATGGCAAGTGGATCAAGTCAACGACCGACGCCAAGCCTCTCGTTTGCTATAACGACGACGGGCAACTCTATTCGAATCAGGCCATGAATGGAGAGGCGAGCGTTGCCATGATGGAGTTCCGTGGAAAGGTATCGGCGACAGTCGTCTATGACGGTGTGCCGATGCGCGGACATCTCCGCAAGGTAGATCACAACACGTTACTCGGTGCAGTAAGTGGGAAGAGCCTGCCAACCGGAGACGCCATTGTGCAGGACGGCAGGCATCAGTACTTCTACCTGGAACGGGTCGAAGAGTTTCCTGCCAGATTTATCGAAGAATAACTTTTATCTCCTTGTGAACTTACGTTTGTTCACGGGCTCAATGGACCGCACTGCGAATCACAGGCATCAATATGCCATGTGATTCGCTTGCGTCTGCTATAAGCAGGCGATATCGCCCTCTCGCTTCCTGTTAGGAGTTGGTGCCTAAGGAATCTGGCTTTCGCGTGTGTACTGCTTTACCTCGCTTTCGCCCGCGATCAGAGCCAGATTCGCAAAATTGATGAAGAGCCCATGTTCGACTACGCCTGTGATGGCGGAGATTTTTTCTCCGAGGGCGATGGGATCTTCGATCACGGTCGGACCGCAGTCGAGAATGAGATTGCCTTCGTCGGTGATGTAGTTCCCGCTGCCGTCCTTGGCCTGGCGAATCTTTGAGTGTAGACCCAAAAGCTCGAGCTTCTTCGATACCAGCGGTTGCGCCATGGGGATGACCTCGATGGGCAGCGGAAACTTGCCGAGCGTCTGTACGAGCTTTGATGCGTCCGCAACGACGATGAATTTCTTTGAGGCCGAAGCGACAATCTTCTCGCGGAGCAGCTTCCCGCCGCCGCCCTTGATCAGGGCGAGACCGGGAGCGACTTCGTCTGCGCCGTCTATGGTTACGTCGATTTCCGTGGCTGAATGGAAGTCGATGATGGGAATGCCAAGTTCCGCACCGAGCTTCGCGGAGTCTTCAGAGGATGCGATGCCTCGAATCACCAAGCCCTTCTTCACCTTCTCGCCAAGCAGTTTGATGAAGAGAGTCGCGGTGGAACCGGAGCCAAGGCCTACGACCATTCCGGGTTCGATAAATCTGAGGGCTTCGTGCGCTGCCTGAAGTTTGAGCTCGTCCTGTGTTGGCATGTGCGTCCTTTTATTGCAGGTTGAGGTTCTGACCCACTCCTGGGCAATTCCTTCTCACCGACAGTTTGCCTTCGGTTCTTCGAATCATGTTAGCAGTCCGCAAAGAGCAGTTTTCTTTACTCAGATATTCCCGGCGGCGTCCGGGTCGCGAAAAACGCACAAAAGGAATAAAGCTGAGCCAGCGGTGTTAAGAATAAAGGCCGAGTCAGCGGTGGAAACAGATGGATAGCTCGTGCTCTTCATTGGGCCTCAGCTAGAGAGCCGTGGAAGCGGGTAGGTGATGGATATCGATCTTAAACCCTCGGATTTAGCTGTCATTGGACGCTATGGCATTGTTACCGAGATTGGGCGCGGAGGCATGGGGATTGTCTACCGTGGAGTGGACAAGCTGATCGGCAGAGATGTCGCCATTAAAACCCTGACCGAGGTGACCCCTGAGTTACGCGATCGCTTTTACGTCGAGGCGCGCTCAGGCATGCTCAGTCATCCGAACATCGTCACTGTGTATGAACTTGGGGAACATGATGGAAGTCCCTTCATTGCGATGGAGTTTCTGGATGGGGAGTCGCTGGAGCGGGTGCTGCGGGAGCGTGGTCGTCTACCTCTCCTGGAGACGCTCTCGATTGTTGAGCAGCTGTGCGCGGGGCTCGGATATGCTCATCAGTGTGGCATCATTCATCGCGATGTAAAGCCCGCAAATGTCATCGTGCTGCGGGACGGACAGATCAAGATCGTCGATTTTGGAATTGCACGTCTTACGGATCAGATGAGTCGGTTGACTAAGCCTGACGCTCTCCTTGGGACGTTTCACTACATCGCTCCGGAGCGACTAAAAGGTGAGATAAGCGACGGCCGGGCCGACATCTGGTCTGTGGGCGTCATGCTGTATGAGATGGTCACGGGAGAATTGCCGTTTCGAGGCAAGGACGTATCTGCCTTGTATCGGGTGATGCATGAACCATATGTGCCGGTGCGAGATGTCGTGAACGACATACCGGAGACGCTGACGGCTGTACTAGACCGGGCACTCGCGAAAGATGTGAACTTACGCTACGCAACGACCGAAGAGATGGCTGTAGATCTCCAGGTCGTGGGTGAGGAGCTCAAGCAGGAGCGGGTGGGATATCTGCTGGATACGGCACGTCGTCTGTGTAACGAGCGAGAGTTTGCGAATGCTCGTACCGTCTTGCTTCAGGCGCAGCGCATTAGTCCGCGAGATCCGAAGGCAAAGCTCCTCCTGCAGGAGGTACAGGACAATCTCAATTTGCTCCAGCGTAGCGAACAGGTGCGACAGGTGCTGGAGCAGGCGGAGGAAGCTGCGGCAAAGCGTCAGTTCGACGACGCGATTACCTTCTTTAGCCAGGCAGCCCAGCTTGATCGGGAGAAGGCATTCGATATCACAGCAAAACTTGAGCAAGTGAGGATGCTGAAAGACCAGGCGCAGCGAGGTCGGTTTCTTTGGGAGCAGGCGAATGATGCACGGAGTAAAGGGGACCTGACCCAGGCGGAACAGTTCCTTTCAGAAGCGTTGCGCCTTGACGAAAAGAGCACGGACCTCCGAAATGCTCGCTCTATTGTGTTGCGGGAGATCAAGAGGAGACAAGATGCTGCACAAGTTGAGGAGTTGGTAAGTAGCGCACGCGAGGAGTACAGCGCGCGAAGGTACACCGAGGCGATCGCTCAGTTACACAAAGCGGCGGAAATCGATCCCACCGATAGGCATTTACATGAGTTGCTTTTTTCAGCAACGACTCGGCAGAAGGAAGAGCGTCGACGGCGTCTCTTAGACCAAATCGTTGGGGAGATAGAGGACTGCCTTGAGATACCTGATTTCGATCGTGCTCAGGATAGGGTAAGCCGCGCACTAGAGGCTCTTCCTCTGGAGCCGCTTTTAATTCAACTGAAGAACGACATTGAAAAGAAGAAAGATGAGGCTGCCATAGCGCAGCTGGTCCGCTCCACGATCCTGGAGGCTCAGGGACTTTTCACCGAAGAGCCAGTGCAGGCGCTTGCCTTGGTAGATGCAGCGTTACTACAAGCGCCTGGGGAAGAGAATCTGACGCAGTTTCGTGTGCGACTTGAGGAGCATCTTCGGCAGATCCAGAGGGAAGAGCTGCGTAAGAAGCGACTCAGCCAGGCGCATGTCGCTTTGAAGGTAGGACGGTACAACGAAGCCATCCAGAAACTGGAGTCGGCGAAAGCGGAGGGGGCGGAAGATTCTGAGGTCCTGGAGTTGCTGGCTCTTGCACGGCGCGAGCAACAAGCGTTGCAGTCGAAAGTGGTTATACAGGAAACAAAGAAGCCTGTTGAACCACTTGATCGGCAGAGGCTTAAGATGCCGTTGCTGGCAACGCTTGGAGTCGGAATGATGTTGGCCGTAGTTGCGGCGTTCTGGCATACACGCCACGGGGCTCGCCGCATAGCTTCGCAGCCCCATCCAGAAGCGATCTCACCCGCAGGTGTCGCCCGGACGTACCTCGATCTCAATGCCTCGCCCTGGGCAGTGGTTACATCCGTGCAGAGTTCCGCAGGACAGGCTGTTGATCTTGGTGGAGGAGATCGAACAACGCCTTTGCGGCTGGACAATGTACCGATTGGCAGATATACGGTCGCATTCAAAGATGCAGATGGAATACAGCAGAAGATCGACTGTGTGGTAAGTGCGGAGCAGCACCTCTGCACTGCCACTTTTGCCATGCCAGAGGTACAGGACGCACTGAGGGGAGACCAGCCATGAAGATGACGCGTTGGCGGTGGTTGCCTGTTGTGGCATACATCGCATTGATTGCCATGCCAGCGTTTGCGGCGGATGAGACGGATCGACTGCGAGATCTTGCCAAGCGGTCAAAGACAGATGGCAGACTGGACCAGGTTGCAGTCTATCTCTGTCAGGCGGCCGGGATCAATGAAAAAAAATATGGAAAGCAGTGCGAACGCGCGCGCGCAAGTGCCACCGCCAAGCTCCAGGAGTTCGAGGGGGATTTTGGGACCGGGAAGTTCGAACTGGGGCAGAAGGATTATGCGGGCTCCATACGCGATCTGAAGAAGGTCCTCTATGGTCCACATCTTGAGGAGGCTGCTCATTTAGTAGAGCAAGCGAAAACGCTGCAGATGAAAAGCGCCAGCGATCCCACGGGTATGGTTTCCCTGCGGGCCGCACAGGCTGCCTATGATCGCGGATCGTTCGATGCTGCGACCACAGCAGCGAACAAAGTCGAGTCGGCGAATTTGAAGCCTATAGCGGCCCAGATTCTGAACAACATCAAAATTTACCAGGCTACGATCTCGGAGGCAGAGTCACTTGAACGTAGTGGCAATTTCAAGGAAGCGAAGGCGAAGTACAGCTTTGCGTTGACGATCAAATCGAATGGTCCGGGAGATCCTGCAGGTGCTGTGCAAAGGGTTGCGGCTTTACTGGCACAGCAAAAGCTGGATACAGCGAAAGCGCAAGCAGCAAAGTTGCAGCCAACAGCCAAACCTGATCCGCTCCTGCTGAAGAATGCGCTCGCGAAGGCTGACCGCGATGAGAAGCAACGGAATTGGAAGGCGGCCCTGGATGATTATGAGACCGTGCTTTCGCTAGACAGTGCGCAACCTGAAGCGCTGCGGGGTAAGAGAAGAGCACTCGCTCAGTTACGGAAGTCCTCAGGTTCACAGAGCGATTCCACAAATGTGGTCAGTATGTCAGCCAGCATGTCGTCCGAGAGTGCAACTCCGCAGGATTTGCTCCGCGCGCAGCTGGAGAACGGGATACACGCGTATTATGCCTCGCAATTTTCGGAGGCGAATCAGGATCTGTCGCAGTATCTCAACGCAGGCGGAGAGTCCTATAAGGGTGCCGCACATTTCTACCTCGCGGCCTGTCTCCTGTCGCAAGCGCTTCTGGCGGATCCGCAGGATGCGTCGCATGTCCAAGGTCTGCAACACGACGCACAAGAGCACTTCAGGCTCGCAAGTGAAGAGAAGTATAAGCCGATCGAAAAGCTGGTCTCTCCGCGGATTTTTGCCGAATGGAAGAGGATGGAGAAGCAGCAGTGAGTCTTGACGGGGCGACGGAGAACGACGGGATCCGGTCTGATCGCGACGCGGATTTACAAGAATTCCAGGCGACCGTAGAAGTCGCAGCACTCTCGGATATTGGCTGCATTCGCTCAGGTAATGAAGACAGCTTCGGGTACGATCTCGCTCTGGGGCTGTTTGTCGTTTGCGACGGGATGGGGGGCATGGCCGCTGGTGAAGTCGCAAGCAAAGCTGCGGTCGATCAACTCCTACTCCACTACGAAGAACTGAGTTCCAGCGAAGCGTCCCTCGAAGAGAGAGTGCGAGAAGCGATCGTCAGAACGAATCGGGACGTGTGGCAAGCATCCCGAGACCATCGGCATCTCCGCGGAATGGGTACGACCCTGGTAGCAGCTTGTCTGGAGGGCAACCACATCGTTATTTGCAATGTGGGAGACAGCCGAGCTTATTTTTTGAGGCAGGGTAGTTGTCTTCAGGTGACGCGTGACCACTCGTATGTGGCTGAGCAGGAGCGGCTCGGGCTAACGACGAAGGCATTACCGGGTCTTTCGGCCTTGCAGCAGTGGATCACACGCGCTGTTGGCGTAGGAGAACAAGTACAGCCAGATATGTTTATGGCAGAGGTCAAGACGGGCGACATCGTGCTTCTTGCCAGTGATGGTTTGACACGGTATGCAGAGACAGATTTGATCGCGCAGCGGCTGAACGAGACTGCGAGTTTGGCGGAGGCCTGTCGCGGGCTCGTGGACATTGCAATGGAAGGTGGAGCGGCGGATAACGTTACATGTCTCCTGCTCCGCATCCTCTAGAGGTGCCGCATAGGCCGGGCTGTCATCCGCAATTGGTCAGTGCGCAATCTGTGCAGCGCAATGTAGGCCAGTGAGCGCACCTGGGATGAGCAGACTCGCTCCGGGACCGGAGATCTCGAACCGCTCCGTTAATGGTGTGCCCTTGATAACGATGGGCGTGTTTGAGATTTCGAGAGGATACGCGAAGCGTGCCGGATTGCCACCCTGTTCGAGTTTGCCGCGATCCAGAAGGTGGAAGAGCGACCAAGTCCCGCTGAATTGCAGAGGCAGAGTACCGCTACCGTAGTTCGCAATCAGCTCTGCTTTCTGCGCGTTCTGAGCCGACCATGTAAAACCGCGCGAGACCTCAGCACCGGTGAGACGATCTGCGTCGACAGTGAAGGTGACACTTTGAATTTCTTTTGAGCGCAGGATATGCGTGTTGAAAGTCAGTGTCGGAGCGGTCGCGCCGGCAGGGAAGAGCGCGTTCGAAATCGTCGCCATGCGATTGAAGAACTGCAGGAACGCCGCCGTGGGTTTGATTGGTGCGGTGGGTGCCGCAACCCACGTGCTGCCCTGTTGAATGATCAGAGGTTTGAGCGTTGCATCATAGAACACCCAGAGTGCGCCCGAACCGGGCTTGAACATCGAGGTAATCTCGGCGGCTGTAGCCTCGACCGTGGCTCCGCGCGAGAAGGGGTACTTAGCAGTCAAGGTCGCTACGTTGCTGCAGAAGCCATGACCTGCGAGGTTGGTTTGTTGTGGACGCTCGCCGCGTATCGTATCTTCGACAGAGGTGATGGGTGTCTGCAGCAGGCTGATGACCATTTGCTCAACATGCGCCTGCGGATCGATGTTGAACGATTGCGATGTCTGCCCCACGGCGGCGTGGGCTGCAACCGCAGCGCTGACGATGGGTTGGGTTGCGGCGGGGTTGGTGGCTGCGGTGGTGTCCTGATTGAACTGAGAGAGAGCGCCCTGGAGACCGATGAGTCCGTTGATATAGCCGCTGTTGCTGCCAGCGATGAACCGGTTGATGCTGTCTGGCGGGACCATGACCTGGACTGGCTGAAACTGGTGCGCAACCGTTGGGCTGGCCACAGCCGTATGATGCGAAGCGGTGAAGATAAGCGCGAGTAACGATGAGTTGGGTGATGACAGGCTCTGTAATTTTTGTTGCGCATCCTGCAGGTTGCGATAACGCACGATTGTCGCAGAGTGCAAGAAGATGTGCCATTGGGCTGTGAAATCCGTGTCGTAGCGCTCCGTAAGCTTCTGTGCAAGTTGAGCGAGCTGCATGGAAGGCGCAGTCTGGGTGCCCAGAACCCAATCCTCGCCCCTGAGAAAGTGATCCGGGTGCTGCAACGCTTTCTGCACATAAGCGAAGCCATCGCGAGTAAAAGCGCCCGGTACTACATGCGGCTCGACTACCGTCGCGGCCGACCCTGGATAGAGGCGGTTGAAGTCCACTGCAAGTGCGACTTGATTCGCAGCCGCGATCATGTTCTGGTATACGCGATCGAATCCGCCAAAACTGTCCAGATATAAACGAGCTTCAGCGACAGCAGGCATGGCTGGCGCGATGTGGAAGGGATCGGCACGTCGAAGCTCCTCGGCGTAGAAAGTGAACTGACGTCCGGCGAGTTCACTCTGCAGATCTGACTCCTGATGTTGGCCGTTAAGCCAGAAGCGGGTGAGCACTGGCGGAAGGAAATCTGCTGTGCTCTTCTCCGGGTTGGATGTGGTGATCAGATAAGCGCGAAGGGAGTTATAGGCGGCAAAATAGTCCGCGTCAGCTGGCGCGGTAGCAGGCAAAGCGCCAAGATTCGCGACGAGATGCTTCTGCGTGCTCGCGAGCAGCAGTTGCTGAAACCGGTCAAAGTAGAGACGGCGTGCGGGGGCGATGAGCGAATCACCATGGAAGAGTCCCCATCTGAACATCATGGGCGCTCCATTTTGTTCGTATCCTTCTAATTCCGCGAGGGTGGAACGAAGTCGGTCGAGACTTGCCAGCTGTGAAGTAGATGCCAACGTCTCGACTGGCCCGCCGGACGGCAGAGCCACTTCACTCTCCTGAATCTCCCGTTCAAGGCGCGCATTGTTGCGGTAAGAGAGAGTAAGACCGATGCCGCAAATCAGGAGAAAGAGGGAGACAGTGGCAAGCAGCAGTCGACGCACGAGATGAACGCGCTTGCTGTTTTGATCGCCAGCGAGCGCATGTCGGTCGGCAAAAATTACGTCTGTAAATAAGTGAGGCAGGAAGCACCACTGCGCGATCCTTTGCGTGACGATTGGAGCCACGGGCTGCGGGCCGTTGGCTGCCAGGCTTTTAAGGGAAAAAATGCCAGTTGCTTCGGCATCGATCTGTGCCTGCCGACGTACGGCTGCAGGGGCACTGACTGCCTGTTCCGAGAGGTGCGCACGCACACCTGTGAAGTAGAAACCATATAAGTGAGGATTGGCGCTCAGGTGGCTGGGGCGGGTAAGTTCGATTAAATATGAGATCAGGTTGTTGCGAAGCTTGGCCATCTCCCGGGGAAACTCATAGACAGGAGCTGTGGTGTTCTGACCGGCCTGGCGCGCGAGCGCCTCCACGCGGAACTGGCCGAGCGAGAAGAGAAGCTGATCAAGAGAGGACGAAACCGACCTGGTCACTTCTTCCGCATAAAAGCGGCTCGAGGCTGCATGACGTGGGAGCGCAATGCCCAAAGGCTCGGAGATCTCTTCCGTGGACAAATGGCGCACGAACTCGGCGAAGCCAGGAATCCGGTCGAGTTTCGTCAGCAGAACATAGACAGGGAGGTCGGTTCCGAGTTGACGTGCGAGCGTCCGGAGCATGCCGTTTGTTTCGCGGGCAAGGGTTGTTAGGGAGGTTGCGGCATCTGGACCGAAAAAAGATTCGCAACTCGTACACACAATCACTGCACGGGATGGCGGTTTTTTGCCCAATGCCGATTGGTAAATTCTGGGTCTGGTCACGCTCAACAGGAGCTTCCACAGTTGAGGGCTTTTGCGAACGGTCTCGCCCACTTCGACGATCACGTTTTCTCCGGTATGCCAGAGGTTTGCGCGCGAGGTCGAGGCCACCGTTTGATCGCGATATACCTCCCCAGCAAGCAGTTCAGGATCGAGACCGGATCTGAGAACGGTTGTTGTCTTGGCAGAGTTGGAGCCGCCGAGGAGGTAGAGCAGGGGCGTGGAGGCAAACGATTTGGCAACAGCCCGCTGCGAAGAACTGAGATGACGTTGCGCATCGCGCAGGAGCGTGTTTAGTTCCGCGCTGTCATGGGGGTTTGCATCGCGAGTCTGAAAGAACTTCAGGCTTCGCTGAAAGAACAGCACCGCAATTGCTGCTGCGATGCCAAGGATCAGAAGGACGATGCGAACGACAAGCAGTCCAGTCCCATGAAGGTGAAGCAACGGTCCCGCAAGCCACGCGAGAATCGCGGAGACGGCGACGAAGAGAAAGGCGAAAAGATAAACCACTTATATTCTTTCCAGACTGACGAGATTTGCGGCGACCGTGAGGATGGTGCGTTGCAGAAGCCGGAGGCCGGAACTAAGTTCAACCTCATACCAGACAAAAAGAATGAAGACGAGTGCAGAGAGGAAACAGACCGTCCATGCCAAGCGACGCGTCCATGTATCCGATGTAGGAATGGCCAGAGCCGGAGGAACAGAGTTTGGGCGAAGACCGAGATGCGCGTCGCCGCGAATGCGCCGGATGCGCTCCCGGGCTTGTCGTAGCAGGGCGTGAAGCTCGCCGCTATCTCCCAGCGCATAGCGCCCCCGATAGCCAATCAAGAGACAGAGGCAGTGAATTTCAAGAACATCTGCTACTTCGCTCGAATCCTGCTGGCCAAGGCAGGTCCGCAGGTTTTGGAAGAAGGCCTCGCCAGCGAGATGGCCACCGAAAAGTTCTTCCTGAAGTGGGCGTCCCGCCCAATCGGCGAAGACGGGGTCCTGGACGTTGAGTACACTTTCGTCCAGAAAAGCTACGGTGGCGAATACGGCTACCTGTATGCCTTCATTCGTATAGCCGAGGCTACGCGCTTGCTGCATGGCATGCTGTAGAGACTGCCGAATTTCATCGCGGAAGGCCGAAGCGTTCTCCACACGCTGCAGGCGGAAGCGCACGCGTACGATCGCGGTGAAAACTTCCTGGAAGGCAGAGGCTAGGCTGGCCGCGCGCGGCGAATTCATGACGAAGACTCCACAACCGCAGTAAGCGTAAATTCTGTATCGCCTAATTCTTTTGGCAGAAAGAGTCCAACATCGCGGGTCTGCAGGATGTGCTCCCAGCATGCACCGGAGGTATCGATGGAGTAATAGTGCATGTCTGGTTCCGCGCGAATCGACATGGGCGGTATCGAAAGATGCCTGAGCGCCATGCCGGGCAGAGCGCGCTTGACTAATTCGGGCACGAAGCGAGCTGAGCAGACTTTTGCGAGAAGCGGAACGAGGCGTAGCTGCTCCGATTCAGCGATCGAAGAACGAACTCCCAGGATCCAGCGTGCACGCCGCAAGCAGCGCTCGTCTGCCACCGGGGCTTGATAGAAGAAAGGGCCCGCGGAGGTGAAATCAAGTACGACAGTATTCGTGGGAACAACGATTTCCAGATGATGTCGAATGTAGGTATTCAGACCCCGAAAGCCCGCGCCTGGATCGCGATGATCATACTCCGGCAGTAGACGTGGATCGGAGTCCACAGCGAAGGTGGAGAGAGCGCCAGCTAGCCTGGAAAGCTCCAAAAAACAATCCGCGGGATGTGCATGGCGCGTGTGTATGAGATGACGCAGAGGCGGCAGAGCGCTATGCAGCGAATGGAGGAACCAGTAATTCGCGATGTCGAGTGCGGATACGCCAGGTTCAAACCGCTGGGCTCGCTGCGAGCCGCGCAGGATGGTTTCGCTCTTGTCGCCTATCGTTTGGAGAAGTCTTTGCAGCAGGAGCATGAGCGTATCGCTGGCGCTGATCCGCAGACAGGCGGGAATAAAATCCTCGTCATATCGCAGGCGTCCACGGGTATCGCGGACAACTCGGGCCAGTGGCATGGTCAGAAGCTGTGGGGTGATCTCATTGGCTGTCACGATCGAGATATTCTTGTGGGCCAGCGCGACTTCGCGCTCGTCGATGCCGTTTGTTTCGTCATGCAGTATATGCATTCTGCTCAAATATCGAGCTTCGTCCGAAGCATCCGTCACTTGTGCATCATAGCCATCGTTTCTGCGTGCAGGAACCGCCAGGTACAGAAGCAGTTCAGTGGAAGAGGTGGGAAAGAGTGGCGCGATATCGCGTAATGGCGGTGCGGAGTCGGAGACAGGCATATCAAAGGAAAGCCCATCCAAAAAGATGCCCGAGGCAAAAAGCACGGATGCGATTCCGTTCTCTATCGCTTTTTGATCAAGTTCAATGTGGAGGAGACCCCATGGATCACGCCAGAGACTGTTTGCGAGAAAAGCGATGGAGTCTTCGTAGTAACGGCTCTGGGTCTGAAAGTGATGTGGCGCGAGGTACATGCCCTCGGACCACACCAGACGCGAAAGAAATTTCATAGCAACCTAACTGAGTTCACCTTGGAGCATTTCTCTTCAACGAGTTGTTTTCGGCAGTTGCTGGCCATTGGCAAACTGGCGGGGATCACCTTCATGGCGTGTACTGCTCAATTTTCATAACGACATTGGGAATAACACGGCTCCAAAGGGTTTATTCCAACAGCATGTTTTAACCTCTGTGCGCAGTTTGGTTTGTCTTAGGCGCAAGGTGAAGAAAACATGCTTGTATGGGAAAGATAGGTGGCCGCCATGAAATCGCCGAGCGACAGCAGCATTTCACAGCCGGAAGAACCGACCGACGTGCAGTCCGCGATACCGAAAAGCGCAACAGGTTTATTGTCTCCGCTGAATCTAACTTCTCATCCACGCGAAGCGAGTCAAAATGAGATCGCCACCCTTCTACGTAATGCGGATTCGCTCGTCCCGGATGCAGCCGGTCGCGGATCGAGCCAGCACAGTATCGAATCGACTGAATCTACTGCGGGGGCGCAACGGAAGCCTTTACCTACAGAAGTGTCCGCAAGCCAACCTGTGGATCTCACCGGCGTGTTTCGCATGGTGTCTGCGGCAGACTTGAACGACTCGATGTCGAAGACTGGTGCCGCTGAAGAGCATCATTCTGCGCCTCGCCTACGTTCAGGTGGAACGGAAGAGACTGGAGGTTTCACAAAAATGTTCCAGTCTTTGTCTGCTTCAACCGTATCGGACGCCGCTCAGGATTTTGATAGAGTTCGGGCGAACGAGGCGTCCTCGCCTACGGAGTCGCTTTGCGGATCCCCAGGGCCCGCGCCCCACTTCGATACTTCGACCCGCAATGAAAGATTTACGGAGCTACCCCAATATCTTGATCGGGATAGAGGCTGGGGAGAGTCTCGTTCTAAGAGAGATCAAGCCTCCGCGAGTGTTGCACCGCAGATGGAAGGTGGCTTCACCCAGTTGTTGCGAACGTTGAGCAAAGACATGGACGAACCTTCACCGGAGCGCGTGATGCCGGAGCCCGCTATCCGCAGCGCGCGGGATTCGGACGGGCCCGGAGAATTCACACGCATTATTTCTGATTCGATGCTGCGTGAGGCACAGGGCCGAACTTCAACACCTGTTCCGGTCCCCGAATTTCGCGGCGCAACGCCATCGGATCTATCGGCGCAGGGAGGTTCTGTGAGCCCGGCGACTCCTGAAGGAGCATCACCGACCGCTGCGGGCACCCCGTTGCCCCAAGCCACGAAGTTATCCCAGAGTTTTCCGCCACAGCAAGAGACCTCGCAGTCAGTCTCTCCTCAGTCAACCGCTCCGCATGCTCCAACGCCCGCTGCGCCGTCATCGTCACACGGGAGTCTGCAGCGGTACGTACCCCTGTTGTTAATCGTGAATGTGTTCCTGATGCTTCTCGTTCTTCTGGCCTTAGGCATCGTAATCACGCGTCACTGATCCAGAGACCGCATGGTCAGCACCTCATCCACGTGGCTTCGTCCCAACCGGCGGCAGGAGGATAAGTTCCAACCTGGGGTTAGCGATCTCGCCCGGCACATAGACCCCGATGTTCCTTGCTCGTTGGATGGTATCCCAGGCAGCACCAGCCCGGTCCAGACTGAAGTACTCGAAGCTGAGTTTGACTGGAATTTCCTGTGGCGGAGATGGTACATGCGTCAGGGCGACCCCAGGTAGCGCCTGGCGGATCAGCGTTTCGAGATGTGTCGCAGAGCAGGCCTTTACGAGTGTTGTGGTCCGCGCAATGAGTTCGGCTGTCGGAAGTTCGGACGCGATCGCGAGATAGAAACGCGAGTTTTTAAGGGTATCTTCTTCTACATCGATATCTGCCACATAAACGGAATCTCGTAGTTGGCGAAGAGGTAGCGCGAGAAAGCGGCTTGGAATGACCGTGTTCAATAATTCCACCAGGATGGCCTCCAGCGCCAAAAAGCATCGTCCTTGACGCATGTGATCGTACTTCGGCAGATCTTGTGGCAGCACGCGCTTGGAGAAGGTCGTCAGCGCCCCAGCCAGCGTGAGCAGGTGCATATATACCGTCTCAGGATGTACCTGGGGAGCCTGTAGCAGCTGGTGCAATACGGGCAGATGCGTGTTGATCGTGTAAAGCAGCCAGAAGTTCGCTACGTCGGAGGCACTGAAGTCCGCTAGAGACTGATTGCGCTGCCTTCGTACGCCAGCAAGACGACCGCTCAGCGATATCATCACCTCGACCAAGCTACGAAGAATACTGGTCAGGCTCTCGCTTGCGTTGGCATCGATCATGGGTGCGATGAATTCCCGATCGAGCTGATACTGTCCAGCCTCAGTGCGGAGCACGCGCGCAAATGGAAGAACAAGGGAGCCTTCCAGACTCTCTCCTTCTGCAAGAATTTTTAGGTTTTTGCGCGCGAGAGAGACTGGCTTCTCGATGCCTGTACTGTTCTCATCACGAAGCATCTGGAGCTCGGGGTAAAACCGCGTACTTAGACCGGAGCCTCTTTGTCCGATATTAATGCCAGCACTCCTGCTCTCTGGAATGGCGAAGTAAAATACGCACGAATGCTTCTTGTCCTCAAAGCAGTCATCCAGCGAGCGTGACTGAGGCGGCATATCCGCATTTGCGAGATCGAAGGCAAGACCGTCCGGAAAGAAGCCCGATGCCTGCAACAGGTTGAGCGAACCCTCGGTGATTGCAGTGGCGTCAACCTGAAGCAAGCGGAAGCCCCAGAAGCGAAATGAGGTTGCCTCCACGATGAACCGCAATGAATCTTCTACAAAGTGATCCTGCGCCTGGAGATGTTGCGGAGAAAGAAATACGCCTTTGGACCAGGCGACGGGCTGGAGTCTTCGCATAATGGATCTCTTTCTGAAAATCGCACCGACAAGGCACGGGCCGATTCCTTCGTTAGAGAACGGAATTTATGTGCAATTTGTGTGCCTCATCTCGATTCAAAAAAAACAATCTGCCCCTGAAGTAACAAGTTAAACGAAAGTTTATTCCAAACCATGCGAAAGGAGATCCTCATGTTTCAACTTGGCGTACTTGTTTTTCAATTTGGAATAAATTCGGATGTCCGGTGTTTCATCTAGCAGAAGAATGACGAAGGCTCAACCAAGCTAAGAGGGATCCATGGCAAGAGAGTCAACACAGCAGAAGCTTAGTCGTGTGCGCAGTCCGCGCGTACATATTACCTATGACGTTGAGATAGGTGACGCAATTGAAAATAAGGAATTGCCCTTCGTAATGGGTATTCTTGCTGATCTCGCAGGGCAGCCTGTCACGCCAATGGCTCCGCTGAAGGAGCGTAAGTTTGTCGAGATAAACCCCGACAATTTCGATGACGTAATGGCAAATCTGCAGCCGCGTGTTGCTTACTCGGTGCCAAACAAGTTGTCCGATGATCCGAATGCCGGGCAGTTGAAGATCGACGTGAATTTTCGATCGATGGATGATTTCTCACCCGAACAGGTCGCCGCTAAGGTAGAGCCGCTACGCGCACTTTTGGAGCTGCGGACGAGGCTATCGGATTTGCGCGGCAGCTTACAGGGCAACGACAAGTTGGACGAGATGCTCTACGAGGCGGTGACAAACACCGAAATGCGCGAGAAGCTGCGCCTTGAATTGGGAAAGACGGAGAAGCTCTAGATGGAAGAGGCAAAGTTGGCAGATTCGTTGGTGCTTACTGACGAGGCATCAGAAGTAGCGCAAGAAGGATCTCTGCTGGATAAACTCGTCGCCCAAGGGCGCTTTGCGCGAACTGCCGAGAGCAGGGAGCGTGGCAAGGATTTGATTAAAGAATTTATCTCGCAAGTGCTTGAAGGGCACATGACAGTATCGCGAGATGCAGAGGCGGCGATCCAGGAGCGTATTGCCCAGATCGATCGGATTATATCCGAGCAGCTTAACGAAATTCTGCATCATCCCTCTTTTCAAAAGCTCGAAGGAACTTGGCGTGGAATTCGGTACTTGATGGATCAAAGCGAGACGAACAGCATGCTGAAGCTGAAAGTCTTGCCGGTGTCAAAGCGCGAACTGTTACGCGACCTTCAGCGTGCTTCAGAGTTTGATCAAAGTTCCTTGTTCAAGAAAGTGTACGAAGAAGAGTTTGGTATCTTTGGCGGAGCGCCATTTGCCGCGCTCATTGGCGATTACGAATTCAGTAAGAGCCCGGAAGACATGGACCTCCTGCAGAGGGTAGCGCAGGTGGCAGCTTCCGCGCATGCGCCGTTCCTTTCTGCGGCTTCGCCTGACCTTTTAAATCTGCGCGACTTTACGCAGCTAGGGCTACCAAGGGACATTGGGAAGATCTTCGACACGACCGAGTATGCGAAGTGGAAATCATTCCGGCAGTCAGAAGATTCGCGCTACGTGGCACTTACATTGCCGCGCGTTCTTACGCGGCTGCCATATGGCAAGGAGACACAGCAGATCGAGGGTTTTGACTTTGAAGAGAATGTAGACGGTAGCGATCACTCAAAGTATCTATGGAGTAATGCAGCCTATGCCCTCGGAGCGAGGCTTACCAGTGCTTTTGCAAGGTATGGCTGGTGCGCGGCGATACGAGGTGTCGAAGGGGGAGGCTTGGTTGAAGATCTGCCAGCGCACACCTTTGCTACAGATGAGGGAGACATCGCGCTCAAGTGTCCAACCGAGGCGCAGATCACCGATCGCCGCGAGAAGGAACTTGCCGATCAGGGGCTTGTTCCGTTAGTGCATTGCAAGGGAACGGATTACGCTGCGTTTTTCAGCGTACAGTCTGTGAACAAACCGCGACTGTATGACAAGGATGCAGCCAATGCGAACGCAAGGCTCTCAGCTCAGATGCCTTATATTCTTGCGATGTCCCGCTTTGCGCACTATCTCAAGGCAATGATGCGCGACAAAATCGGAAGCTT
This sequence comes from Terriglobus saanensis SP1PR4, assembly GCF_000179915.2. Classification (NCBI taxonomy): domain Bacteria; kingdom Pseudomonadati; phylum Acidobacteriota; class Terriglobia; order Terriglobales; family Acidobacteriaceae; genus Terriglobus; species Terriglobus saanensis. Next base: position 1,290,674 of record NC_014963.1, read on the forward strand.
TACCACTGTGGCCGAATGTCAAAAGTTTCTCAATAACTGGATATCGCAATACGTGCTTTTGGATGACACCGCATCGCAATCGGCGAAAGCAAGACTGCCGCTGCGCGAGGCGCGGATTGAAGTGTCCGAAGTGCCCGGCAAGCCGGGCGCCTTTCGCGCGGTGGCTTTTCTTAAGCCACATTTTCAGTTGGATGAATTGACCATCTCACTGCGATTGGTCGCCGACCTTCCAGATTCCGCACGAAATTGATCCTCGTAAGCGGGAAAGACAAAAATAAATAAACGACTAAGGAGAATTATGGCAGAGTACGGCATGGGCAGTCTATTTTTGAAGCTTGATGGAGCGACGGGTGAGGCGATCGAACCAACACATAAGAACGAAATTCCTGTGTTAAGTTTTAGCTTTAGCGGGCATGCTGAATCCGGCTCCGGGGGCACGGCCGGTTCAAGTGGAGCCGGAGCTATGCTACACGGAATCAATGTTACCGCGATTATGGACAAAGGCCTTCAAACGGTAGGCAAATTGTTTTGCGAAGGTAAACATATAGCAACCGGAGTGTTGTCTGCCATGAAGGCTACTGGTACTGCTAACAAAGATTACTTCACTCTTAAAATGACACAAGTCTACATTCAAAGTTTCAACGTGAATTTATCAAACGACTCTGCGATCGTGAATCTTACTTTGACTTATGCAGAGATCACTCCGAATTACTTCCAGCAGCAGGCAGATGGCAGCATGGCTGCCACGACCAGTTATACGTTCAATACGAAGTCGGGCAAGACAACCTAAAACTTTCGTGCTCCGAGTCCTTACTTCGCAAGCATCATGAAAGTGAGTTCAGCAAGAACTGTCAAGAAAAAAGGTGCACGGCATCGAGGTTGGAGGCTACGGTCTCCAACCTGTCCGTTGTAAGGAGACACTTCGTTTTGTGGTGGATCCACTGAGCCATATGACTTTTTCGATACGAAGTCGATCTCTGTAAGACGCACCAGGGGGCAAAAACCGTGTTTCTGATCGAATCCTTGATGCTGCCGATCCGAGAGGACGAACCCTCTGGAGACAGCCTCCGCTATGATCGGATCTTCGATCAGATTGCAGAAGCGCGTGCAGAAGAGGACGAGACCCTGCCCACTGGGAATTGGGAGAGACAGGCAAAACGCGCAGACGTTTCTCAGGTAATTTCCCTCACATGCGAGACGCTTCAAAACCGCAGCAAGGATCTTTGGCTGGCAGCCTGGTTGGGGGAAGCCAGTATCCGTCAGGAGAAATGGAAGGCGCTTCCCGAGAGTCTCAATCTGCTCTTGCGCCTGCAGGAAGAGTTTTGGGATTCACTTTATCCGGAGGTTGAAGAGGGAGACCTTGGCCTGCGCATTGCACCGCTGCAATGGGCCATGACACGGTACGCAGCACTGGTCTATGAGTTGCCAGTAACTGTGGAAGCGTTTGGATTTCACGTGTATCAGGCCGCACGTGCGATTGGCTACCAGGCCGATGCAGACCAGGACGAAGTAGCACGTGCGGCCCGTGCGGCAGCGATCGAGCAAGGGAAGCTGACACCGGAGGACTTGGATGTCGCACTCGCGGCTACGAGTAAGTCTTTCTACGTCTCCCTTGTCGCTTTGTTCACGGAAACCAGCGAAGTTTTGCAGAACCTCCACTCCTTCTGCGAAGCGCGATACGGCGACGACGGGCCTTCGCTCGTTAAGATCCGAACAGCAGTGGACGAGGTGGGCAACCTGGCCTTGTCGCTGTTGCGAAAGAAGCGAGAGCTGGATCCAGATCCGGCCTCCAACAAGCCGGAGCCCGACGATGCGTCAAAGCAGTCAGAACAGCAGGACCGACTAGACGAAATACCACCGCAAGACGAAGCGATACTGTCTTTAGTCGATGCTGGAACTGCAGAAGCTGATTTGGTGCCTCTACCCGAGAAGAGCACTCCGGAAACTACAGCAGGCTCGGGCGATTCGAGTGCATTCTTTCAGTATGATTCCTGGGATTCTGCCGTTGCTCAGGTTCAGCGATGTGCGGATTTCATGTTTACTCAGCGGCCAGATCATCCGGCTCCCTATTTGCTGCTCAACTCTCTCATGTCTTCGGACGCGATGACCGGCCTACGTGTGGCAGCACCTTCCAGCGAGACGCGGCTACTACTAAAGCAGACGAGTGAAGAAGGCGACTGGACCGGCCTCCTCCAAAAAACGATGACCGCGTTGGCAACACCCTTCGGTACTGAGTGGCTGGATCTACATCATTACCTGTGGCTTGCCAGCACGGAACTCGGTTATGAGACCTTGGCAGACTGTGCGCGGGATCATGTGCGAGCAATGTATCGGCGATTTGGGGCTCCCTTGATAGGGCTGGTCTTCGAAGACGATACTCCCACTGCAAACAGTGGCACGCTGCAATGGCTCCAGCGTGATGTTCTGGATATAGCGGAGAGCGAGACCCGAGCGGAAACGTCATTGCAAGCTGCCGATACGGAGGAATCTCCTTGGTCTTCAGAGCAAGAGCTTTTTGTGTTGGCCAACGAGTGGGCCGCGAGTGGAGATCTACAAAAGGCTTTGCGCGTGTTGACCGGGGACACGATAGCTGCCAATGGGCGCATTCTTTTTCAACGCAAACTGGAGGTTGCGAGGCTCTGTCTTGAGGCTGGCCAGAGTCTCGTAGCCGAGCCGCTATTACGGCGGTTGTTGGATGAAGCTGATGAGCGTCATCTAGCGCATTGGGAGGGGCATGGCATGGTGGGAAGTGTCCTCACATTGTTGTTGCGCTCTACAGATGCGAATGGTACCCGAAATGAGGTTCCAGAAGAAAACCGGAGCTCGATTTTTGCGCGACTTTGCGCAATCGATGCTGTAGCGGCGCTTGCCCATGCTACCAGTGTTCAGCATGAGTAATACCAGAGAGACAATTTTCGTGCAGTCGGTGTTAGACCGGCTAAGAGAGAAAACAAGTTGGCCAACAACGCGAGCCGCATCGCTTCGCTATTTGAAGGAAGCGATTCGCAGAGATATTGAAGACCTACTTAATACGCGGCGACCTCCAATTCCTGAGATCGAAAACTATCCGTTGGCCAACGTATCGGTTTTAAACATGGGACTGCAGGACATCAGTCAGCTTGGCAGTTCAGCGGACGGACGTCTGGAAGAGATTCAGCGGGCTGTGCAGCAATGTATCGAGACATTCGAACCCCGTCTGCAGAACCTTATCGTGACGGCGAAAAACGGTAGCACACCGCGACGTGAGATCTGGCTCACCATCGAAGCGACGATCCAGGTGCAACCGGCGGCAGAAACGATTTCGTTCGACACCATGCTTGATTTGACGAGCGGAATGTACTCGGTGAAATAGCAATGGCAAAGCCGCTTTTGGAATATTACGAGCGCGAACTCGCTTACCTCCGCCAGATGGGCGCTGAGTTTGGCGAACGCTATCCCGCGATTGCGGGTCGGCTACTGCTTGAGTCAGACCGCTGTGGCGATCCGCATGTAGAGCGGATGCTTGAGGCCTTTTCGTTTCTCGCAGCGCGCATACATGTCCGGCTCGACGACGATCTTCCTGAACTAACGGAGGGCATGCTCGACATCATTTATCCGCATTATCTTCGGCCGATTCCGGCGATGTCGATCGCTCAATTCACGTTCGACCGGGAGGCAAGTTCGCTCGGTGCAGCTGTCGTGGTTCCAGCGCAAAGTGAACTGATCACCAGACGAACGATGGGCGGTGAGCCATGCCGATTCCAAACAAGCTACCCTGTCGATCTTTGGCCCATAGAAATAAAGGAATGCGTTTGGCGTCGGCCAGAGCAAATTAAATCGCCAGCGCGAGTACCAGATGCTGTGGGCGTATTGAGAGTTCTGCTCCGAGCGAGCGAAGGAGCTTCCTTAAAACAGCTCAAGCTGGAGCGGCTCAACTTCTATCTCGGTGGAGAAAAGAGTCTGATGCTCTCGCTGTATGAATTGCTCTGCCGCAATCTGTTGCAGGTTGTGGTGCGTGATCCGCAATCGTCAGAGACGCGAAAAATCCTCCTTCATCGCAGATGCGTTCAGCCGATGGGGTTTGACGAGGACGAAAGTATTCTTCCGTACACTCAAAGGTCTTTTCATGGCTATCGATTGCTGCAAGAGTACTTCAGCTTTTCTGAAAAATTTCTCTTCTTCTCCGTAAACGGACTTGCAGAAGCGATGTTGCTGGCTGAGTCAGGAGAACTCGAAGTGTTGTTCTACTTTTCGCAGTTTGATCAGCCAGAGCGCGCACAGGCACTCGAAATGGGCGTAGGGGTTGGGTCGATGAAGCTCGGCTGTACGCCGATTGTGAATCTCTTTCGGCAGACCGCCGAGCCGATACTTGTCTCGAACGCGAAGCATGCCTATCGCGTTAACCCGAGTTCTCGACACCATCGCATGACAGAGATCTTCTCTATCGATGAGGTGAAGGCGACTAATCCTTCGCGCCGAAGTTCAACCACGCTGCGACCTCTTTTTGAGCACCGTTTTCACAGGTCATCGGAAGAAGAACACATCTTCTGGAGATCCAGCAGAAAGCAAGCGGAGTTCGATCAGAGACGTCCGAGCGAAGTCTTCCTGACGATCGTTGATCGAAACAGTGTGATGATGCAGCCCAATGCCGAGATCCTTAACGTGCACTGCACCTGCACCAACCATGACTATCCCTCCAGTCTTTCCTTCGGCGATCCGGGCGGCGATTTCGATCTGCAGGGAGGTGGGGGAGTAGGACCTATCCAAATGCTGCACAGGCCGACGGCGACCTCTTCTCCACCCGCAGTCGCGGGTCAGGTCTGGAGCCTGATATCTCAACTTTCTCTGAATCATCTCTCGCTCAGCGAGGGTGGTCTTCAGGCTCTGAAGGAGATCCTGCGGCTGCACAACTTTACCGAGTCTCCACATCTCGATCGGCAGATTGACGGCATACGTTCCTTTAAGAGTGCACGGCATATCGCCTTGATGCAGAGCGAACACGGAAGCGTCGCGGCGCGTGGAACCCGTATCGAACTCGAGTTGGATGAGGAAGAGTTTGTCGGTGGCGGCGCTTACCTGTTCTCCGCCGTACTTAATCGTTTCTTTGGACTGTATGTCTCGATGAACAGCTTTTCGCAGCTATCGGTACGCAGCACTCAGAGAAAGGAGGGAATAGAGGAATGGTTACCAAGAGCAGGCAGTCAAGTGGTGATGTAGGCGGCAAAGCAATGCGGAAGTGGATGGAAGAAGAGCCTTGGAATATCGGCTTTTTCCAGATGGTGCGCATCCTGGAGCGCCTGCATCCGGACCGCAAACCGGTTGGCATCTTTGTTCCTCCAGGAGATGAGGTTGTACGGTTTTCAGCACCGCCTGATCTCACCTTCCCTCCGAGCGAAATCAGGAGCTTCGTGGAGAGCGTCAGCGGCCCGGCATGCATGGACGTAAGCTTCATGGGTCTCAATACGGTGAACGGACCTATGCCGCGATCCTATACGGAAGGCCTGTTGGAGCGTGCGCGCGAGGGGGACCAAGCCACGCTGGACTTCTTCGATCTCTTCAATCATCGTCTGATTTCGCTCTTTTATCGTGCGTGGAAGAAGTATCGATTCTTCCTCGCTTACGAAGAGTCTGCGGATGGCAGCGATGGTATGACAGGCCGTTTATACAGCCTTATAGGTCTTGGCACGCCTGCGCTGAACAACAGGATGGCAATCGCTGACGAAGCCGCGCTTCATTACGCCGGCCTGTTAGCTCACCGCGTGCGATCAGTCGAGGGGCTGCGACAGATCCTGACACACTATTTCGGGATCCGCGTGGAGATTGCACAATTTTCTGGAGCATGGGTCAAACTGCCGCTGGAGCAGAGGACCACGCTCGACGAGGGAGAAAACTTTTCTGATTCTCTCGGCGTCGGCACAGTCGTGGGCGATGAAGTCTGGGACCAACAGGGAGCAATGACGGTGCGACTCGGTCCCATGTCGATTGACCGGTATCGGGATTTTCTGCCCGGCTCAAAGGGTTACTGGGAGCTTGAGGCATGGCTCAGGCTTTATTCGCGACAGGAATTCGATTTCACGATTCGGCTTCTGCTTGCCCGTGATGAAGTTCCCGCAACCGTACTCGCGACTGGCTTTGGAGAAGCTGCGGGCGTTGGCCAAGGTAACCGGTTGGGCTACGAAAGTTGGCTCAAGGTGAAACCTATGAACAGAGATCCAGATGAAACCACTTATGTATTGGGATAACGAGAAGGAGTGTTTGCGATGGTACTGAGTCTGAAATCGCTGGTAGCAAAATTTGATGGAAGTACGCGGGATGCAATGGAGGGCGCTGCGGGCCTCTGTGTTTCGGGCACACATTACCAGGTTGAGATTGAACATTTTCTCGTCAAGGCGCTTGAGCAGAAAGACGCGGATCTGCACTATATCTTCCGCCATTTTGAGGTTGACTCGTCAAAGCTCGTAGTAGAACTGCGAAAGAGTCTGGATCGACTGAAAACAGGGAACACGCGTGGACCTTCCTTCAGTCCGATGCTGGTCACCATGTTTTCTGAGGCGTGGTCCATCGCCACGTTGAATTACGCAGACACACGTATTCGCACAGGCCACGTACTCTTAGCGCTGCTGGCGAATGACGAAATGTTGCGATTGCTGCGAGAGATCAGCCGCGAGATGAAGAAGATCTCACTCGAAGTATTGAGCGAGCAATTTGAGGAGATCACGACGTCCTCAATCGAGATTCCGGCGGAGGTGCCTGTCGAATCGGGTAGTAACGGGTCCAAGATTCCAAGGGTAACCTCTGCTACGCCGTTTTTGCAGCAGTACACCACGAATCTCACGCAGAATGCGCGAGAGGGCAAACTCGATGCGGTCATCGGGCGTAACGCAGAAATCCGCCAGATGATCGATGTCCTGATGCGCAAGCGACAGAACAATCCGATTCTGACTGGCGAGGCCGGTGTGGGAAAGACCGCAGTCGTAGAGGGACTGGCCGCGCGCATTGCTGCTGGCGAAGTTCCACCCGCGTTGCAGAACGTGCAGCTTCACGCGCTGGACCTTGCACTGCTGCACGCAGGCGCCGGAGTCAAGGGTGAGTTTGAAAATCGGTTGAAGGGCTTGATTCAGGAGGTGAAGTCCTCTCCACAACCGGTGATCCTCTTCATTGACGAAGCGCACACCATGATCGGGGCTGGCGGGCCCGCAGGACAGGGAGACGCAGCTAATTTGTTGAAGCCGGCTCTGGCGCGCGGCGAACTGCGCACGATCGCCGCCACCACATGGTCGGAGTACAAACGCTACTTTGAAAAAGATGCAGCACTGGCTCGGCGATTCCAGGTGGTTCACGTTCAAGAGCCTTCGGAGGAACGCTGTGTTGCCATGTTGCGCGGTCTCTTGCCCGCGCTCGAACTGCATCACGGCGTCCGGATCATGGACGATGCTTTGATTGCGGCGGTCCGTCTCTCGCATCGCTATATGCCTGGTCGTCAGTTACCGGACAAGGCCGTCAGTGTGCTTGATACCGCGTGCGCACGAGTGGGTCTGAGCCTGAGCGCCGCACCCTCGGCACTGGAAGAAATCATGCATCGCATCGCGACTCTGGAATCGCAAGAACGCGTGCTACTCAGGGAGCAGGCTACCGGAAGTTCACACAAGGATGCGCTGTTGGAGATCACAACTTCGTTGGAAGGCGCAAAGGGCGAACTTCGAGAAATGCAGGCAAGGTGGGCGGAGGAGCGCGACATCGTTGACCACCTGCATGTGCTTCGGGCCAAACTGGAAGGAACAGAGATCGAGGCGACCCTGCGGGAAACAACATTGCGCGAGCTTGCTACGGCCAAAATCGAACTCTTCGATCTGCAGCAGGGAAAACCCTTGACCTATGTTGGTGTAGATCAGCAGATCGTTGGCGAGGTCATCTCGGAGTGGACTGGTATTCCGCTCGGTAAGATGCTTGCAGACGAAGTGTCGCGCATCCTCGACCTCGAAGACAGTCTGAAGAAGCGTGTCATCGGCCAGGATCATGCGATGAAAGCCATCGCTCAGCGGGTTCAGACGTCGCGAGCCAACCTTGACGATCCATCCAAACCGATCGGAGTTTTTCTGCTTGCCGGACCAAGCGGTGTTGGCAAGACGGAGACAGCCCTGGCTCTTACCGATCTACTCTATGGCGGCGAGCAAAATCTGATCACGATCAATATGTCGGAGTTTCACGAACCACATTCGGTATCGACGCTTAAGGGAGCACCTCCCGGCTACGTGGGATACGGCGAGGGAGGAGTACTCACCGAGGCGGTGAGAAGGCAACCGTATTCGGTCGTGCTGCTTGACGAAGCGGAAAAGGCGCACCCCGAGGTGCTGGAGCTGTTCTTCCAGGTCTTTGACAAGGGATACATGGAGGACGGGGAAGGGCGAGGCATCGACTTCCGCAACACGCTTATTCTGCTCACGACCAACACGGCAAGCGGAATAATCTCCAAACTTGCCGAGGATCCCCATGCGCTGCCAGCCCCCTTGGCGTTGGCTTCTGCGATCCGGCCGGAGCTGAACCGCGTCTTCAAACCTGCGTTGTTGGGACGCATGCTCGTCGTGCCCTATTACCCGGTGCAGGACGAAGTACTTGAGCGGATCATCCGATTGAAACTCAACAAAATTCAAGCGCGGCTCATGGCAAATCACCATATTGCATTGGACTATGACGAATCGCTTCTCACGTTGATCCGGCAGCGTTGTATGGAGGTCGAAACCGGCGCGCGCAATGTGGATCACCTTATTTCCAACACGATTCTGCCCGAGATTTCAAAACAGCTTCTGGAGCGCATGGCTGAAGAAGACCTGCTTGAGAGTATTTGGCTCGGGGTTTCAGAGAACGGAGCCATCCGCTACGAATGGACGATTTTGGAGTCAGACGAGTTGGTTTCGCAAGCCTGAACTCTCCACCCACAAACTGTTTCACTTACCTTTGAACCACCGAGAGATTCTTTGTCGACCTATACTCAAGCTAATCGAGTCCTCAACTTCACCAGTCCGCTTGGTGCTAATGCGCTTCTGGCGGCTGCGTTTGAAGGTACGGAGGAGATCTCCGAGATGTTTAACTTTCAGATAGACCTGCTCTCACTCCCGGAAACTGTGATCTCCCCGAGCGAGCTTGTGGGCAAGCGTGTAACGCTCCAGATCCGCCTGAACGAAGCTGGCATTTACAGGCCGTTCAACGGCATTGTCTCCAGTCTGGAAATGACCGGTACCGACACGTTCTTCAACTACTACCGCGTGCGTATGGTTCCGTCGCTCTGGCTCCTATCGCTGAACCTCCAAACGCGCGTCTTCCAAAATAAGACTGTGCTCGAGATTGTTCAGGCGGTCCTTGAGCCATATAGCATCCTGTTATCGATCGAGACGCACGCCAGTTATGAAACTCTCGAATACTGCACCCAGTATCGGGAAACCGATCTGAATTTTGTTCTGCGTCTTCTGCAGCAGCATGGGATTTTCTTTTACTTCACGCACACGACCTCCGCTCATCGCTTGGTGCTTTCCGACGATTCCAGCCATTTGTCCGCATGCCCGGTCTTCAGCGAATTTCCGTACCGGGAATATCATGTAGCTCTACCCGGCATGTATGTTCCATATGTTTCCGTATTTTCTTCCAGAGCCTCGCTCATCTCCGGCGAACATACTCACTGGGATTTCCGATTTATGCAATACGCTGCTTCCAAAAGCAATCCAAAAACCTCGAAGTCGAACAGTAGTTTGGGAAACAACGCTCATGAAATATATGACTACTCCGATGCTGCGTCGGCCCCTTTGAAGACCGAGGCTGCCGATGCAAAGACAAGCTTACTGCAGAAGCATTTACAGGAGGTTGCGCGGGCCGCTTCGGACGCGCACGCTATTGAATGTCAGGGACGATCGACAGCGAGCACCATGCAGGCCGGTTTCACCTTCACCCTGCAGAACCACCGCCAGACGCAGCAAAATATAAAATATCTGATCACACAAGTCCATCACGTTGCTGTTCAGTACCCGCTCTACCGGGCAGAGCTTGATACGCAGATAAACGAGCCTTACGAAAACAATTTTGTGGCAAAGCCATTTACACAGCCTTACCGAAAAGCGCAAACCTTACTTAAGCCCCGCGTCAACGGTGTGGTTACGGGTAAAGTGGTCACGCCAGCAGGTGAGGATTCCCATCTCGATAAATACGGAAGAGTCTGTGTGCAATTCTGGTGGGATCGGCAACGTCCGCCAAACAGTACGGACAATACACTCTTGCGCGTCTCGCAGCAGTGGGCGGGGAAGGGTTGGGGCACTTACTTCTGGCCCCGCGCCAACGACGAGGTACTGATTGACTTTCTCGATGGAGACCCCGACGCACCGATCGTAGCAGGATCCATCTACAACGGCGTCAATATGCCGAAGTACGACCCAGTCCTGGAATATACACGCTCAGGTATCGTTACCCGATCGTCAAAGCAGGGTACCGCAGAGCAAGCCAATGAACTTCGTTTTGACGATTTAAAAGGGTCGGAGCAGATATTTATCAATGCGCAGCGCGACTTCGATGTGCATGTGGAAAATGACCAGCATACAAAGATCGATCACGAGGAGCACCTGACGGTAACCAAGGATCAATACCATGCAATCGGTGGAGCGTCGCAACTCAAGGTGACGGAAGATCGCTTGGTAGAAGTAGGTGGTAACCGTGAAGACAGTATCCAAGGGAGCCAGTTGCTCTCCGTCGGCATGAACCACAGCTTGAAGGTCGGAGGAAGTCAGTTCAGCAAGAGCGGTGTCGCCCACGTGATTCAGGCCGGAGAAGAGATCCACATCTCCGGAGGAGTGAGGGTGATCATCGATGGAGGCCCCGCAGGCATATGCCTCATGAGTGGAGGAAGCGCGATTTCGATTGACGCCTCAGGGATTGCATTGCAAGGTGCGATGCGTATGGGAAAGGCTGACTGTCTTCCACCCTCGCCTGTACCAGAAGCAGCACCTGCCAAAAATGTAAGCCCCCCAAAATGGCCAGGTGATGACCCGAGGAAAAAATAAAGGTACTGCCAGGCCAAGAACAACAATGTGAGTTCTCACTTGCAATATGGGAGGATTCGGTCTTCATCGCAGAGGAGGATCGGAAAAGGATGTTGATATTTCTCGGGGGTGCTCCTAACCCAGCAGCTTCCCACGCCGTTAAGCCGGTGATGGCCTGTGGAATATTTACTCCTGTCCCGAGTTTTGCTCTTAGCGTCATGCACGCATGGGCAGAACAATGCAGGCCAATCGCGCTTCCGGGCAGTTGTTCCAAGGCATTTGGGCTGGTTTGTAAATCATTGCACAGACGTTCGTTTGCGCAACTCGGCCACGTCCCTGGACGAGGCCGCTAAAGCGGGGGGAGAATGTGTCGAGATCTCAGGTTTGAAAAGAAGTCGCTGAACATGTCTTCAGTGTCGATGCAGTCCTGAAAGCCATGCTGGCGAGCTTTGATAGTGGAAGTGATATTGTCGAACGCTGAGTTGAAGATGAAGTCTCCAAAAGGCCAACTGACGATCTGCTCGTAGGGGATGGGCTTCAACCCGTATCTTTTCGTCATGTCGGCCCAGAGAGGGCCTTTGTCCGCCATATAGATACTGAGTGGCATCGGGACCGGCTCTGCTACCTCCATGTGAAAAGATTTTGCGATTCTTGGCCACATGAACTGCCAGCGAAAATAGTCTCCGTTTGTGATGTTGAAGATTTGTTCCCGCGCCGATTCGGTTGTTCCTGCCCAAGAGGAAGCTCTTGCCAGAATGTCAGCAGAGGTGACCTGATAGAGTGCACGATAAGCAGCCTCCGGTCCTGGAAATCGCAACGGCAAACCGAGCTCCTTGGAAATCGCGGCGTAAACGCCGATGACCATGGTGAGATTCATAGGATTCCCAATGCCATAGCCGCATACCGCCTCTGGACGCAGCACTGTGTAGTGCCAATTCTTTCCGTCCTGCTGGGCTTTCAGGAAATCTTCTTGGTCATAGTAGAAGTTCGGTGACATGAGTCGCGGATCGTCCTCTCGGGCCGGTGTCTTGAATGGCCCGAGGTCTGCTCCGTAGGCCTTTCCACCTTGATAAAGCGTCACATGTTCCAGTCCGGGGGAGTGTTTTTCGACCGTGTTCAGCAGGTTGCGGAGTAGTGTGACATTCACAGCGCTACGCTCCGCAGGCGTGTTTTTTTCTACGTATGCCCCGAAGACGACGTGTGTCACATCTTTCAGAGGAGCAAGAGCACGCTCTGTGTCTGCTTCGGAGAGCATGTCCACATTCAGTGGCATGAAATTCTCGGCGGCTTCCATCGAACGCCTGGAAAGGCCGTAAACCTGTGTATCCGGTAGCGAACCTATATATGTAGCGGCGGCATAGCCGATCACGCCCTGTGCTCCTGCAACGAGAACCACTTGTTTTGTAGACATCGCCATACTCCTGTATTGCCAAATGCGTGAAAGTCCCGGTGACAAAGTCACTACAGTTCCTGTCGTAGCGAGCGCAAGAACTCCTGAACGGCCTTCTCGTTTCGCTGGAAGTAGGTCCATTGGCTTCGCTTTTGGGAGGTGACCAAGCCCGCGCGCTGAAGAATCGCGAGATGAGTTGAAATGGTCGATTGCGCGAGGCGCATACGAAGGACGATATTGTCGCCGCAGACGCCCTGTTCGTCGGGAAAGTGCTCATTCGCAGCGAAGTTTCCAAGAGGATCTTTTAGCAGAGCCAGAATTTCCCGTCGAACCGGATTTGCAAGTGCCTTGAGTGCCAGTCCATGGTCCATACCATTTTCCATATATCGTTATATCACGATGTGACGATCTGTCTGTCCGTAGTAAATGGCTGGAGAGTTCTTAGCATTCTCTTTCCCGTTTATTTGTAGACCGTCGGTTGCGCGTTCCTGATCGGAGAACCTGCATCGACCTTCTCGCTTTCTACCGGGCCCCCGACTACACCAACACGGATGTTCCAGTTGGATTGCCCTCCGAACTCTTGCAACGTTGTCCCGACATTGCAGCGGCAGAACGGAACCATGACCGAGGCGAACGCTTTGATTGGAGTCCAACGATTCTTATAGGGATTTGTGAATAGCAGGTAAATATCCTTCAATTCTTTGGGGTAGCAGGGGGTGGCATCACTCGTAGTCACTTCGCCGGGAGAAAGCCGAACGATAGTTTGGGGCTCAGAATTCGTTTACAGAGTCGTGTTTTGTATCGAGACGGCCACTTCGTCCTTAACCATTCTCCGCGAGGTATTAATGCACTTCTCCCTCAAGATTCGTGACAATAGAAGCAGTTTGAAATTTGCAGTCTTTGTACTTACCCTTGCCTTGATCACCGGAAGTGCCTGGGCGCAGAGCACGCTCACCGGCCTTGTATCCGATCCGTCGGGCGCAGCAATTGCCGGGGCCCAGATTCAGGCCCGCAACCTCAATACGAACATCAACCGCACAGCGGTGACCAACGAAAGAGGTTACTACACCATCTCGGCCCTGACTTCCGGGACGTACAGCGTTCAGGTAAATGCATCCGGCTTCACAGAACTGACCCGCACGGGAGTCGCGATGGGTGAAGACCAGGACTTGCGACTCGATCTCGCCGTCGCCCTGGGTACGGAAAAAGCTACGGTTCAGGTCAACACCCAAGCCCCGGCACTTCAGCAGGAGACGACAGCTGTCAGTTCTTCCCTTGAGCAGGAGCCCATTCAAAATCTTCCCCTTAATGGGCGCAACATTACCGGGCTCGTCGCTCTGTCGCCAGCCGTTCGAGCAATCGGAGCGTTTGGGAGTTATACCCAGTCGGCAAACAGTGACGGTCGCATCTCCATGGCAGGCGCACCGCCCTCCTTCAACACTTTCCTCGTAGATGGGAACGCCAATGAATTGCCCACAGGCGGTGGGCCAATGGTTCCGCTGTCTCCGGATGCCACTCAAGAGATCATTTTGGTCACACATAACGCGTCCGCTGAATATGGCCGGAGCGGCGGCGGCGTGGTCAATTACATCTCGCGAAGCGGTACAAACCAGCTTCATGGATCGGCTTGGGAATTTGCGGAAAATGACGCCTTCGATGCAAATGACTACTTCAGCAAGAACGCCAAGAAGCCGATTCCCCCATTGCAGTTCAACCAATATGGTGCGGCCCTGGGCGGTCCTATCCTTCCGGACAAGCTGTTCTTTTTCGTCAACTACGAGGGTTCGAAGCAGACCATTGGCTCCAACGCTTTTTATACGGTTCCCACGGATCTCCAACGGGAAGGAGATTTCTCTCAAACCTTCAATGCATCGGGCAATCTTATCCCTATCTACAATCCCATCACCGGCTCGGCGCAGGCACCTCGCACACAATTTCAAGGCAACGTCATTCCGAAGGGGCTCTTGAATCCCATTGCGTTCAAGATACTGTCTTACTATCCAGAGCCAAATGCGACAGGAAATCCCTTCACTGGAGTCAACAACTACTTCGCGAGTGGGGTGCAAACAACGACGCGCAACGCGTTCGGGATACGGCTCGATGACTATCTCACGCCGACTCAGAGGCTCGCAGGGCGTTATAGCTGGGACAAGGGAACCCTGATTTCGCCACTGTACTTCGGCGGACAGAGTGTTGCCGACCCCGGCTTTGGCCCCACCATTTATCCCCGAACCAGCGCGGCTCTGCTCTATACCAACGTCATCACGCCTACACTCTTGCTGGAAGCCCATGCTGGATTCAATCGGTTTGGTCTCGTGAGAAACCCGATCAGCCTCGGTTTCGACCCCGGAACGCTGGGATTTCCATCCTCCTTAGCGCCTCAGATGCAACTTCTTGAGTTCCCGTTATTCGCGATGTCCACGACTTCGTCCATTGGCAGCAACCAAAGTGATCCTTCTACGCAGGAGAACAACGCGTATACCTTTGGGGGGGATGCCACTTGGGTCAAGGGGACACACACCTTCAAAACAGGCGCAGAGATGCGGGATTACCAATGGAATTCGATTCAAGGCACGGGTGTTCTCCAATTCAATTTCGATGCCAATTTCACCAAGGGGCCGAGTCCTACAGCCGCCGCAACGAATGGATATGACCTGGCTTCTCTTCTTCTCGGTTACCCATCGGCGGGAACACTGACCCGGCATCAGAACTATGCGTATTCGACGTACTATTGGTCCCTGTATGCGCAGGACAACTGGAAGCTCACGCGAAAATTGGTGATCGATTATGGACTCCGATATGACCATGAGGCTGGCACGACAGATCGACACAACGGCATCAGTAATTTCAATCCAGGTCTCATCTACAGCGCGGGGGCACAACATCTGTCCGGCGGACTTCAGTTTGTTGGGACCGATGGCATCGCCCGCGGCAATCGAGATGCGACCTGGGACAACTTTGCGCCTCGCATAGGTATTGCATATAGCCTCAATCCAAAGACGGTCTTCAGAAGCGCCTTCGGTCTCTTCTTTTTACCCACTACGGGTGGGTACGTTCGATTGGGCTCTACTGGATTCACCAGCGTGACGTCGTACGTCCCTTCACTCGATGGAAATCAGCCAAGTGGAACACTGGGCAATCCCTTCCCGCAGGGGATCGTGCCCATCACAGGTTCTTCACTAGGGCCTTTGACAGGACTCGGCACGGCGATCACAGCGAACGTTCGCGACCTCAAGACCGGAAGTACGCAGCAATGGAGTGCAAACCTCCAAAGGCAAGTTGGTGTTTGGGCACTGGAACTCGGTTATATCGGCACTCATGGACTCCATCTGCCAGCAGACTATGCCTTCCATCATTTGCCGCAGCAAGACCTCACGCAAGGCAGCGCCCTGCAACAGCTGGTGCCAAACCCGTTTGCCGGAATCATCACAAACGGTTCGCTTTCTGCTGCTCAGGTACAACGGGGACAATTAGAGATGAATTATCCGCAGTTCACGGGTGTGACCTCGCTGACAAACTGGGCAGGCTCTAACTTCCATGCGGGAATATTCGAAGTACGCAGACAGTTCGTCAATCAGTTCTATCTTCTGGCCTCGTACACCTACTCGAAGCTGCTGGATAACAACCTTGGCAATGGCGAGAACATCTACGCCGACACTGGCAGCAACACCGTTCAAAACTGGGACAATCTGAAAGCGGAAAAGGCGGTTTCTACCTCAAATCTTCCGCACCACCTTGTTATCTCAGGCAATTACGTTCTGCCGTTTGGTAAATCGGGAAACCGTCTCTACAAAAAACTAGCGGGAGGATGGCAACTTAACGGCATCTTGACTGCAGAGAGCGGCAATGTGATTAGTGTGACCGCAAATGCGCCCGCATATGGGGGAGCTCGGCCGAACATGATCGGGAATCCAACTTTGCCTCATCCCACGGTAACCAGTTGGCTCAATAAGGCTGCGTTTGCCAATATTCCTGCGTTCACTTACGGCAACGCACCGAGGAATCTACCCGCAACACGCACCCAAGCCTATGTGAACCTGGATGCGTCGGCAGGCAAAGACGTAGTACTGCATGACGAGATTGCTCTCACTCTCAAAGTGGAAGCTTTCAATCTATTCAACAGCACTACGTTCGGAACACCGGATAGCAACATCAACGACACCAACTTCGGTCAGGTCACGACGCTCCGCACAGGAACTGCTCCCAGGGTTCTTCAGTTCGGCGCCAGGTTGCACTTCTAAAGTTCCTGCCCGTACTGGCGGTCCCCTATTACCAATTTGTTGCTGCTACATCGCGCGACGGTGCCAGATGTAGCAGCCATCCGTTCGATTGCTCCCGCATCATCCATTCTTTGACTTCACGCATATCGATCGGAAGACTATTGACGACCTGTATTTCACGACGGCTTTTTCTCCAACTGTTAGCAGCAACTCCGCTCGGAAAAATTCTGGCCAGCGATCGAGTTTCAGCCGAGAAATCGTTAGGACGAATCCTATCGCTGCACCGGAGCGTCAACTTTGGTCTAACTTCCACGGGCAAAGGCCGCACGGTGGGAAGCGACTATGAGCAATCAACCGAGAAGGAGTCAGAACTATCTTTCGATATATCCAATAATCAGCTTGCAGCTTCCCTTACTCGAAATGGAAAGATAAAGCGTGCCTGTATCTGTGAAGGGGTTGTGCCGCTGGCAGTTGAAAAACTCAAGGGTGGCGTCTATTCCACAAAACGGCTTCTATACGGTGGCCCTTGGTTGCTCAAGGCCAACGTAGACACAGTCAATGCGTCTCCTGGGAAGATGGAAGTCTCGCTCATTGAGAATTGCTTTCCAATGTTCACTCAAGAATTTGGGAAAATTCGAATCCATCAATTTGTTTTTGCGCCAGTCGATTTACTGAGGACAGCCCAATCTCCCCGAGCCCTCATCGCCATTTTTCTCATAGAGAATAGAGGTGGCACGCCGCACGCTATCGACTTTCAACTCGAAGACGCGATCGATGAACCGAAAGACGATCTTTCACTTGCAGCCGCTGGACAAGCTAGCGATTTGGCTGTTGATGCGAAGAGTAGAGCGTCGTTTGCCTACGCGCGCTTTGATCAGAATGGCTACATCGGAATGGCCTTATCGTCCATCACTAGCCGTATCCATGTTGAAGCAAATTCTATTGCTGCCTCAGGACATGCGTTGATGTTAGGAGAAAGCCCTGCAGAAGTGCTTCGAACTCAAACAAGGATCTCCTCTAAAACCCTCTCATCCTGGCTTCAAGACACACTCGAATCTCGGCGTGAGTCTTATGGTCACCTTGTCATCTCTGGCGAAACCTTTTTTTCTGAATCAGTGATTCGCTTTTCGGAGCTGTCCCGTCAGTCAGCGTTGCGTTCATCCGACGGTAAAGTGAGTGGTGGATTTCTTGGCAGCGACGTCGATCTTAATCAGGTGAACTGGGTTCGGGATTCTTACTATTCCATGTTGGCCATGAGTCTCGTAGAACCGTCCCTCTGTCGGGACTCGATTCCTTACTTGTTGGAATGGGGACGACCTTCCGTAACAACAGGTGCGGGCCAAGCGCGCTTCCCCGGAGTCAAATCCATTAGTCAATCGCTCAGCAATTCAGTCTCCGGTCTAGCCCTCGCGGCGATGTACTATCGCTCAACCGGGGATCGCGAATTTTTCACTGCAAGACCGGAAATACTGAGAAGAGCGAAGACCATTCTCGATGAGGTTCTCGCAAGCCGCCGTACGTCAGCGATGCTCTTTCCATCGTTGTATTTCTCGGACGGAGAGGCACGTGGCGACTTCCATACAGGGTCAAATGTTGCAGCTTGGGTGGCCTTCTCAGGAATGGCCCGGATTGCAGATGACGTGTATCGCAACGATGTCCTGGCTAAAGAGTGGTCCACGGTCGCAGGCGATATCCGTCAGGCAATCGACGCACATTGTGTTAAAAACGGGCCTGCAGGGCAGCATTTCGTAGAAGGCGTGAACGTCGATGGGACTTTTGTAATGGGACATGACGGCGAAGAAAGCGAAACAACTTTGATGCCGTTTTACGGATTTTGCGGTGCCGATGATCTGCGACTGATAAACCATGCGGCATCAGCGATGACCGCTCAAAACCCTCTCTACTCTGAAGACCTCGATGCAATCTGGTGGTACAACTCCGATTGGAACTCCGCCACATTTCCTGGTTGGACTACTGCGCTTGCCGGAGCATGGGACGAAGTCCAGATTCTGGACAGATTGCAACGAATTCGATCCCTCACTGATTTGGACGGATCGCTGTGGTGGTGGCCTTACGCCTACGGAAGCAAGGATCCGAACAAACCGACGCGTGGCGGCGTAGCTCGAAAGTGCGGATGGGGCACGGCGGTGTATCTCTGTTTGTTCATCCATGACATTTTAGGCATCTCGGTTGATGCACCAGCTCAGTCCATACGATTTGCGCCGTTCGCACCATGGAAAGAGTTTGTTTGGAAGCAAGCAACAATCGGTTGGAGCACGTTTGACCTCTCTTACCGGCGAGATGGAAGTGAGATCTTGGCCACGCTCAAAAATCTAAATACGCACAACTACTCTGCCACAATCGTTATCACACCGGAAAAAGATAAGCACTTGAGGCATGCCAAAGTTGTCGGAGGGAGGGAAGTCAGACAGCGCTTCATTGAGCATCGAGGAAGGCAGGCTATCGAAATCATGGTCGAGATCCCGTCATACCAACAGGTGCGCGTGACGGGTGAGGTTGGGCCATAGGCACCTCTCACGTCACAGTTTTTCTCGTGATCGGAAAGCGTGCATCATCTATTGCCGGACTACACACCGAACATCGAACTGTGGCAGTGCTCAGTGCATGGCCCAAAGCATCATCAGATCGCTTCTTGAGTCTTCCTTGGTGGCGAACAGAATGGCATTGTCCGATGGCGAGTACGACAAGCTGGGATAGCCAATCAGGGGATCGCGGGGCAAGGTGAGCGCGGGGCGATTCGAGTGTGTTTGGAGATCATACCGGATCACCTTTGACCGATCGCCACGGATGTTCACGTAATAGATTCCTCCATCGGAGATGGTCCAGAGCCTTCCGAATCTACAGTGTTCAAGACCGGGTATCTGAACGGGCGATCCGCCACTAAGTGGCATTTGCCAGAGTCCCTCGGTTCCATTGGTGTAAAAGATGGACTTGCCGTCCGGAGCGATATGCGCATCAGTAAGTGCAAACTGCGAGACACTAGTCGCATCGCTGCCTGACGTTGTCATCTTCCAAAGCTGCATGGAGCCAGCTCGATTGGAATCGAAATAGATCCATTTCCCATCCGATGACCAGGCTGGCTGCTTTTCCTCTTGTCCTTTCGGACTCAGATTGCGAAGGCCTTGTCCATCAGGTGAAATGACAAAGATCGCGGAACGTCCGTTCGGCCGAGCGTCAAACGCTATGGACAGTCCATCAGGAGACCACCGGGGGCTGCCAACCGAACCGGTATCGAAGTTGGTGAGCTGACTGGCCTCTTTACCATCTGCGCTTGAAACCCAAAGTTCCCATTTTCCGCTGCGATCCGAAACGAAGGCAATCCGCGATCCGTCGGGAGAAAATTGCGCGCTATGGCTGCTTCGGATTGAGGGCGCGACACTGACAGGTGGAACGGAGGTGCCGGCCTGCGAAACTCCGATCTTGAGGATCTCGGAGCGAAGTGTGAAATCGGCGTAGACAAGAAATTGGCCATCACGAGAGATGGCCGGTTGAATTGCCGATTCTCCTGTTGCGGATATCGGGGAGGGGTTACCCCCATCCAGACCGATTGTCCATAAACCATAAGCGCCGCCACGGTTCGAAGAGAATACGATCTCACGGTTACCAGCACTCCAGGCCAATCCCTGAACATCCGTGTGATCCGATGTCAGCCTTCGTTCTCTGCCGTCGAGCAGTGACCTTATAAAAACGTCCGATGAGTCATAGCTCGAAAAGCGCGCGTATGCTAACCACTTTCCGTCCGACGAAAGAGTCGGGTTGAGATCACGTTCGTCGGAAGAAGGATTCGTCAAAGAGTGTAGCTCGTGAGTATTCAGATCGAATCTATATAAGCCCATGCCCCGGCCTGACGGCGCGACGTCTGACACAATGAGGCCCTTCCCATCCGACGACCAACTTGGCCCGGTATCATTCCTGATCCCCAACAGATCTTCGCTCCATGGGCGACCGTTTCGCAGAGCGAATAACGCATTTTCTGATCCTCCGGGGAACGACACTACTCTTACCTGCGAGCCACTCGACGTGACTCGAAGGAACGCGATTAAATTTCCATCGGGAGACCATACAGGATGGATATCCGTACCCGGGCCAGCCGTGACTCGGAGAGGCTTACCGCCAGGTCGCACAACGTAGACGCTATAGGTGCTGCCCCCGTTATTCCAGATGAAAGCCACAGACTTCCCGTCAGGCGACACGTTGGGTTGATAAGACTCCCCGAGAAAGGTAGTAAGTGGGATGATACGCGCGACACTTCTCCAATGGTCCGGTGTCCGGGTAACAAACAGCAAAGCCCCGAGACCGAACGAGAGACCGAGTGCCAGAAACGAGGCGTAAAGCAGAATTCGGCGGAGCCTGCTTGCGGGAGGTACTGCCAAAGGAGAAGGGGCGAGGGTGCCCCCTAGTATAACGAGATCAGAAGTGCTGGATGTTTCGGCAATAGTTGAAGGCTGCACTGCCACAGCCTCAAATATAGGGAGGTATGCCCCCTTGGGAATCCATATCCGGATAGGGTCAAACTGGCCTTCCTCTTCAAAGTACCCCTCCAACTTCAGGCGCAGCCGTCTCGCTTCGCTGCGAACAACGGTGTCGAGTTTCGGATCGTAGCTGGGCGCTTTGTCGTAAACGGAGACACCGATAGAGGTTTCTTTGATCTCTCCGGCTCGACCATCGAGAGCGGTTTCCGTGACGTAGCGGAGGAAGCGGGAGATCCGCACGGAGTTCTTGAAACGATTGCTAGTTAGTATGCGGTCGAGTTGAGAACGGATAGATTCGGCGTCAAGGCTGGGGAGCTGTTGCTCGCCCGACGAAATACCTTCGCTACAAAACGCATGCTTGGGCGGTGTTCTCGCCGCAATTGCCGCCTTGAATGCCCGCGCTTCCATCTGTAGATTCCTCATGTTATAGCGACAATGTTACTTCCTGATGAATAGCAGCCAAGTCGACGGTGCATCTGCACGTTATTTCTCAGGTATAGCGCGATCGGAAGGCTTAGTTTCGCAACCGTTGCCCCGGCTGGAGGTGGTTGGGTTTAGCTGAACCGATCGGCGAGTACACGGCAGCGGCTCGCTGTCCGCCAACCGATCCAACAAACAGGGAAGTTCCTCCGGCTAAGGTCTACAGCGCATAGTGCCCATTCGCTTGATCGTGGCGCTAGACAAAGGCGTCGAGTGATAACCAGAAACCCGACTTTCCATGCAGCCACTGCAACAAAAATACGGAAAATGCGGAAGTGAATATGTCGATACATCCTAGGGCTAAATTCTGTAGATCCTATTTCATTTCCTAATCGCTGGTTCGCCATGCAAGAAGATTGCTATGTACAGCGCTGGAACTCATGTTCTGTGTACCGAGTAGCAATTCGAAGTGCGGAATCCTGCCGTCGGGATGTTGGATCCGTTTCAGAAAGGGCAACAGTTCGGAATCGTCGGAAACAAAGTCCCATGCCGCTTCCGTACCTGCCATGGAAGTGCCTTCGATGAGGAGTACATTTCCGTTGCCCGAAAGGTTGGGTGTGAAAGCAACGACGGCATAGACACGGCGCTGCGGATCATCCAACTTGGAGTCCCAATGGCTTGGCTCGTCTGCATGGGGAGATCTGTTGATGACTGAAAATACCTTTGCCTTGTAGTCATTGTGCAGAAGGAAGTTCATGTTGCGCTCGAGTAATTCAACCCAGGGGTTTGCCTCGAACGCGCCGACGAGAATTACATTTCCGCTCTTCAGATCATTTGGTCTTAAATCTCTCGCATAGCCGACCTGTAAGCGGCTGTGAAGAGATTGTGCAATCAGTGCAAGTTTTACGGCCGCTTCCAAATCGACGATCGAGGTATAGCGGCGATTGGTGACTTCGGTCCGCAGCGACCTCATATCGAGTGACAGTGGATTCGCAGGCGAATTGGAGTTCGTGCTTCTGTAGTCGCCAAGCAGATATTCATTGAGGGAAATGCTTCTGTGGTCGAAGACATGAGAAAGTACCAATCCTGAGTCGCCAGGTACTTCCAGCGTTGTCTGTTGTGGGACGAAGATCTGACTCCAGAGCGGATGGATCGAGGAAGCGGCGGGAATCTCTGTCGCCTTTTTATGATTCTGGATCAATACGATGGCGAGGACACAGGCCATCGCGGCGCAGAGGAGCCACGGAATGATCTGGCTGCCAGATCTCGGCGTGTGTGCGGGTGTGGCAGGAAGAATTTCGGCAGCCTTCGGTGCGGGAGGCTGCACCTCCACCGTCACGTCGGTGAGTCGACGTGGCATGAAGACTGGAATATAACCGCCCTTTGGAATGACGACCCGAGTCGGCTCTTCGGCTCCTTCCTGTTCGAAGTACAGATCAAGTCGTTGCCGCAGTCTGCTGGCTTGGGTACGAACGATACCGTCGATGGAAGAATCGTAATCCTGTGAACGGCCAAAGACGGCTTGTCCGATCTTCTGTTCGTTCAAGTCACTTTCACGGCCCTTGAGCGCCATGTCGCAGATGTAACTAAGTAGGGTGGAAAGGCGTTCGCAGCGAGCAAAGGTAGGCGAAATCACGATGCGATTAACCAGTTCGCGATGAGCTGACTCCAGCCAGTCCGTCGCCGAAGTCGTTTGACCGGGCGGGGGAGAGTGTACGGAGCGTTCTTGCTTCGCAGTGAGCATGGGAATGCCGTAAGTGTAAGCGGATTCTGTGAATATACCGTGAACCATTCACACTGTGTTCACTGTATCCCGATACATCGATGCCTGCTAAGTCCATTATTCCAAATAGGTTAGTCGGTGTATCGAACATGTCTCGGTGAAACTGCTTCTCCGATCAAGATGGCGCTGCTATTTCTTCTCCAACGAACCCCATTGATAGGGAATTTTCATGTTCGGCGAATTACTTATGGAGCGAATGCGATGAAGCGGAATGCAAAGAAAAGAACACTGTGGATTTTTTCTCATATGCCGCGCCTGTTGTTGCTTGCAATGCTCGTCGCATGCAGTGATGTGTATGCGCAGTTTGACTCCGGAGCTGTCCTGGGCAATATCAAGGATCCCTCTGGCGCAATCATCAATGGTGCGTCAGTTGAGCTACTGAACGTTGCTAAGGGAGTAAAGAGCACGCGTCAGACCGACCAGAGCGGCTCCTATGAGTTCGATAGCGTACAGCCGGGTGAGTATGTGCTGTCGGTTGCGGCTCCGGGCTTTCAGAGCTCGAAGACGGACGTCTTCCGAGTCAACGTGGGAGCGCGTCAGCGCGTTGACCTTGGGTTGAGCGTCGGCGCGGTTGGCGAAACCGTTACTGTTTCAGGCGCGGCAGCCCAATTGGAGACCGACACCAGCGATCGCGGCCAAACCATTCAGGGGACTGAGGCCGTGACGCTCCCCCTCAATGGACGCTCTTATGCCGACCTGGCACAGCTGGTTCCCGGAGTTCGCAGATCGCTGATTGCCACTGTGGCTTCCAATCCGCCGCGTGACGCTTCCTATAACGTGAACGGCCTGACCTCCATGGATAACAATTTCATCCTGGATGGCATCGATAACAACGCCTATCAGGAGGCCAATCAGGGATATTCCAATCAGGCAGTCATTCCGTCGCCAGACTCGCTTCAGGAGTTCAAGGTGCAGACGGACAATTACTCGGCAGAGTATGGCCGCGCAGGTGGGGCCATCGTCAACGCAAACACACGGAGCGGTGGCAACGCGTTCCACGGCGGTGTCTACGAGTACTTCCGCAATACCGTTTTGAATGCCTTCGGACCTTTCTACGGAACCGGTATCAAACCGACGCTGGTACAGAACCAGTTCGGTGGCACCTTCGGCGGCGCTGTGCGTCGAGATAAGCTCTTCTTTTTCGTAGACTATGAAGGTCTTCGCTCTGTATCGCACTCTCTCACGACGGCTACGCTTCCGACTGCTGCTGAGTTGAGCGGACTTTTCACGACCGATGGCACAACGGGCGGGACAGCGATTCCAATCAAAAACCCCTATACCGGTGCCGTGTACACCAATGGACAAGTACCTCTCAACGATCCCAACATCAACCCTGTAGCACTCGCTGCTTTCAAACTCTTGCCGCAGCCAAATATTCCAGGTGCCGCCCTCACCGCGGCGAATTATCAGTACCTCCCAGCGGCTCCGACGACGGACAATAAGGGCGACGGCCGCGTAGATTTCATCCGGAACGAGCGCCAGAATGGATTTGCCCGTTACAGCCAGAGAGCAGTCACCTACTTCCAGCCACCTCCGTTTCCCGGTGCTGCCGGCGGCAATGCCAATGGAACCCTCTATGCGAGAACACGTCAGATCGCGGCTGGATTCAACTTGACCCTTACGCCAAGTTCGATTCTGGAATTGCGCTTCGGTGAGACATGGACCCAAAGCGGTAAGGCCCCGATCTTCCTCGGAGCACCGAATCTGCTGGCAGGCATTCCGAACGTTCCGCAGGATCCTGCCTACACAGGTGGTCTCAACGCTCAGGCTGTCTCGGGCTTTACCCAGTTCGGAGAGCAGGGCACGAATCCGCAGTTCAACAATCCCACACAGGCAAACCCTAAGGTCAACTACACCTGGATTAAAGGTCACCACAGTCTGAAGGTGGGGTATGAGTTCGGTTGGCTCTCGCAGGCAATCTCAGACTTCCATCCGAAGTTCGGTCAGGATACCTACGCAGGCTCCTTCAGTTCCGCGGGAAGCACTACGACGGCGCAGGCAGCGAATCTCGCGGACTTTCTCTTTGGCGCGCGCAGTAACTATCAGTTGAACGCTCCGAATGAGGTCAATTATCTTCGCTACTGGCATATGGGCTATCTCCAGGATGACTGGAAGGCCCTGCCTTCGCTCACGTTGAACATCGGTCTTCGCTACGAGTTCATGACGCCGAACTATGAGCAGGACAACAAGTACTACAACTTCGATCCAGTGAATAATCGCCTGCTTGCAGCGGGTGACGGTACCGATATCAACAGCACCGCCCCCGGCCATGTTTACAACATTCACTATGTCGGCGGAAACTCGCTTTCAAGTCGCGCTCTCGTCGATCCAAACTACAAGAACTTCGGTCCTCGCGTGGGATTCGCTTACCAGGCAATGCCAAAGACAGTCGTTCGCGGTGGCTATGGCATCAGCTATGCCTATCTGTTCCGGTTTGGCGGGGAAGGCCTTCTCGCTTACAACGGTCCGAACAACTATTCCGCAACACTGCCTGCGAATCAGACACCAGGGCAGGGTCTTTGCACAACACTGACGCAGGATCCGACGACCTGTTTTCGCAGAACCCAGGATGGCTATCAGACGAACTTTGCCGGACCTACAAACTTTTCCACCACTAAAGCGCAAACACGCTATACGCCGAAGGACTTCAAGCCCGCCTACGTGCAGGCCTTCCATCTGTCGGTGCAACAGGAACTGCCTTTGGATACCACCTTTGAGTTGTCTTACGTTGGAAATCATACAGTGCATATCCCTGCGCTTGAAGACTTCAACCAGGCCCGTACTTGTCTCGCCAGCGAAATCCCCACGTCTGCTCCAGGTCAGTGCACTACTTCACTCCTCAACCGCCGGCCAATCGCAAACTTCACCGATATTCTCACGGAGAGCAACGCAGGTTCGCTGGTTTACAACTCTCTTCAGACGAAGCTGCAGCGCCGCTTCCACAACGGCATCTTCCTCATCAATTCCTTCACGTGGTCGCGTGGCATTGACCTTAATTCAGCCGATCTCGAAACGCAGAACGGCGACAGCGCGGTGATCAACAAGTTCAATCCAGCGGGAGATCGAGGCCCCTCCGGCTACAATCAGCCAATTAACAATACGACCTCCGCCATCGTCGATCTACCGTTTGGTAAGGGCCATCGTTTTCTCTCATCTGCTCCGGGTTGGGAACAGCAGTTGGTCGGGGGGTGGCAGTTGACCGGAATCAATGTGGTGACCAGTGGCGTTCCGATCAACTTGGCCTACACGCCGAGCAGTAACCAGGTCGTCTCCACCACGAGCGCTGCGTATGCGATTCGTCCGAATCTTACCGGAGCGGCATCGGCGGTGTACGGCCGTAACTTCGTCAAGACCGCAAGCTCGCTCAACGGATATTTGACTGCGGGATCGGGTGCCACACCTCCGCCTGGAGTTTCCATCCCCTCGGGTACACAGCTCTTCGGAAATGCAGGACGCAACAGTCTGCATGGCCCGGCCTTTGGCCAGTTTGACCTGTCCGCTCACAAGAAGTTCGCATTGCCGAATGAGCGATACAACGCTGAGTTCCGCATCGAGGCATTCAATGTTCTCAATGCGACCAACTACATTAGCCCCTCGTCCAACGTGGGATCTCTCAATAGCTCATCCGGTGTCCCGACCTATAGCAGCAGTTTCGGCAGCTTTACGGGAAGTACCAGTGTGTACCCGCCGCGTCAGGTTCAACTGGTGCTTCGGCTGGCATTCTGACAGAACAAATCCAAAGAAGGTCAGCAGGAATACCTGCTGGCCTTCATCTCCCGCGGTATCCGATATCTAGCCCCAAACAGAAAGGATCTACCTTGTTTCAGCGTGACCGTCGCCAGTTTCTCCTTCAGTCGTCCACTCTGGCAGCCGCCTCGTTCCTGCCTTCCCATCTTTTTTCGCAGACAGCTTCATCAAGCCCGGAGCGGAAGATCCCAAACCAGGACACGATTCTGAAGTTCAACCCCGACGGTACACCACGCCCTTTCGCGGGCAACACGGTCATCTGCCATTTACCGGCGCAGTGCGCGATGCGCGACGCTATGGTGGAACTGCACGGTGCGCTAACGCAGGCTTCTTATCGCCACAAGCTTGGGCTTACTTCTACGGACAGCTACCACATGACCATCTTCCCAGGAGCGAACGATCAGGGCAGATCTGCTTACGGATGGCCGTCCTATGTACCAGCAGATGCTCCGATTGAAGTCTGCGATCGCATGGTGGGTGAGCGGATAGCGAAGACACATTTCTCCTGCCCATTACCCCTGCGTATGCGCGTCGATCAAGAGCAGACCATCCATTACTCGACAGCCTGCACCTTAAGAATGATTGCAGTCGACAGCGACGAAGAAAAGAAGTTAAGGTCTCTCCGAGACAAGCTTGCAGAGGTCTTTGGCTTTCAGCTCAAGAATCATGCGACCTATCAGTTCCATATCACTATGTCGTATCAGATGGCCCCATTTACAACTGAGGAGAACGGCGCTTATCGGAATCTGCTCGAAAAACATGTCCAACGCATCATCGATGCAGAGCCTGTCCTGGAGCTTGGAGTTCCTGAATATTGTGTTTTTCCGGACATGTTTCGCTTTGAGCCGCAGAAGTTGCTGGCTTGCTCCTGAAGGCCTGTCTGAGACGGCCTTCAATTCATCGTACGCCAGGCAACGATGTGGCTTTGCGTGGCACTAGCGCCCATATTCTGCGTTCCCAGAAGCACCTCAAAGTGCGGCAGCGTGCCGTCGGGATGTCGTATGCGGTTCAGGAACGGCAGGAGTTGTGCATCGTCCAAAACGAAATCCATTCCCGCCTCAGTGCCGGACATCCCCGTGCCCTCAAGCAGCAGAGCATTGCCGTCTCCAGCAAGGCTTGGCATATAGGCGACCACCCCGAAGACCGTTCGTTGGGGGTCGTCCCTTCTGGACTCCCATCGTGCAGGTTCGCCTTTTTGTGGGTTCCGGTTAAGGATCGAAAAGACGCCCTTATAGTCATCCTTAAAGACGAAGTTCATGTTGTGTTCATAGAGTTCATCCCATGGATCGGCTTCGGACGAACCGAGCAGGATGACGTCACCTGCCTTGAAATCATTCGGTCGCAGGTCGCGGGCATACCGTACGGACACTTCACTGCCCAGGGTCTGCGCCCGATCCTTAAGACTTAGGATCGTCTTGAGATCCACGATGGAGGTATACCGGCGATTTGCAAGATCGAGGACTGAATCCTTGAGAGATGCTGCTGGGCCGATCTGGGGCAGGACGGCTGGCTCCGATCGATATCCTGCATCAAGATAACCCTTCAAGTCGAGGTCTCGACCTGACATGCCATGAAAGAGCACCAAACCAGAATCTGGAGCAACCACCATGGTTGGTTGATTCTTAGTGAAGAGGTGGCTCCAGAGTGGGTGATCCGCGATAGCGGGCCGTTGAAGGGTACTACGGTCATGAAACCAGAGTGCCATCAGCATCAGGGTCAATACAGCACTTAGTCCCCATGGCAACCATCTTCCAGTGACAGATTGTTTTGGATGTACTTCTACACTCGGCGTAGGTGTCAGGGGGGAGAGGTAGGGAGAAGGCAGTGTTGCCTCGACATCTGCCGGAGTGGGGACGGATGTATTTTGTGTCTCGAATACCGGCACATAGCCACCGCGTGGGATGGTGATTCGTACTAGTTCGTCCGCACCTTCCTGCTGGAAGTACAGTTCCAGACGCTGCCGTAACCGGCTTGCCTGGCTGCGGACGATCCCGTCCACTGCTGAGTCGTAATCCTGGGGTCGGCCAAATATCTCTCGACCGATCTTCTGTTCGTTGATCTCTGCTTCGCGACCTTTGAATGTCATGTCGCAGACGTAGGTCAGGAATGTGCCTAAACGCTCGCTCCGGGCGAAGGTCGGAGAGTGCACGATGCGGCGGACCAACTCCCGCCGCGCACCGTCCGAACCGACCGCTGGCAACTGGCCTAGCCTTCGGGGACGAGTGTCCGACGCTTCACGCTCTGGTTTTGCCGTCACCATAGTTTGTTCTCGCTCGAGTTAATCACGCCAGTGTGAAGATATCGTGAATCGTTTCGCCGTTTTCGAGTCCTGAGTCATGACGCATTACTGTCAGGTAAATAGTTCATTCCAGTCTGGTTCGGAGCTGAATCGGTTGAGCACCGGTGAAATGCTTTGGTTCGCCGCTTTGTGCCTGCTACTTCTGACTCATCTCTAACGCGAAGGAAACCGATGACCGTCCCAAAGCCGACCAGACCTCCGAAACCTACAAACGCCCATTTGAACCTCAGCAGGATCGTAACGTTTGTCTTCTACGTCTTGCTTACGACCACGGCCACGTTTGCACAGTTCACGGCTGGGGTTCAGGGCAACATCCAGGATGCTGGGGGAGCCGGCATACCGAACGCGCAGATGGTTCTTCTGAACACTGCGACGAAAGTGCAGCAAACCGGCGCCAGCGATACCTCAGGGCTCTATCGCTTTACGAGCCTTGGTCCTGGAGAATATGAGATCTCCACCTCTGCAAAGGGCTTTACGCCCGCAAAGGTGCGGTTTACTTTGACGGCCGGTCAAATCCGAGATGTCTCTCTGAAACTCGGTGTCGGCAGCGACACGACCAGCGTCACCGTCACGGGCGAATCGCCACTTCTGGATACGGCTGACAGCCGAGAAATACTGACCCTCGATCAGACGGCGCTTGAAAATCTGCCACTGGCCACCAGAAATCCCATGTCCCTGTTGGGTCTTACGCCGGGTGTGACCGGGATACAGCCAGCGACGACAACGTTCAATCCGGAGACCACAAATCACTACAGTGCGAGCGGACGAGGGGGCAATGCAAATACGGTCATCGTTGATGGGTTGGATGTCGACAGCGACATCGGTGCTGGTGTGACCAATCTGACGCCCAATGTTGATTCGCTCTCAGAGGTAACGGTTCAGACCAACACCTATACCGTGGATTACGGTAAGTCCGGCTCCATTCAAACCCTCATGTCCTCCCGGCCCGGAACGGCCCAGTACCATGGCTTTGCGAGTGGCTACTACACCTATCAAGGGCTGGAGGCGCGTGGGGAGTATGGCGTACCAAAGCCGACTCGTCTGTCTCCGTTTCACACCACCGATCTATCCTTCGGAGTGGGTGGTCCCATTATCCCGAAGCAGCGTTTCTTCTTCTTTGCGACACTGGAACCATACTTTTCCTCCACTCCAAATCCCGCTCTCACTGCGGTCGGAGCCCTTGCCCCAAATAGCGGCAGCCTTACCTATGAAGATCCGGCGTTCGCAGCCTTCGCCCAGCAGGTGAAACCTGCTTCGCTGGAGACGTCTCTGCTCACGAAGTATCCCACGCAGAATGTTGTGTTCAAGTCGTCTACGAACGCGCAGGCGGTTTTTGGGGCTCAGAATATCGCAGCAAACACTGGCTGTAACACTCCGAGCACAGATAACATCCCTTGCTCTACGCCTGTCTTTGATTCAGGTATTTTCAATGCCTCGGCACCGAATACCTCGTACCAATACAGCGTTCGAGTCGACAAGGTCTTCGACAAGGATCGCGTCAATGGCTTCTTCGTTCGCAATACGATTGCGAGCTCGGCGCCAAGTCCGAGACCGCAGTTCACAACGAGCAGCAATCTCTATACCTTCTCCCTGCAAGGGAACGAAACGCATACGTTTTCCGCTCACTTGCTGAATGAAGCTTTTGCTGGGTACAACCGGATTGAGGGCTACACCCCCAATAAGGGACTGTTCACTGTTCCAGTGGTCAACGTCACGAACCTGGGTGTCGGTTTTGGTGATGCCAATCCGTATGAAGACTATATTCAGCATGGCTTTCATTGGCGGGATGTGGTGACCTATGTCCGAGGCAATCACGACTTTCGAATCGGTTACGAAGGCTGGCATGGGGATGACCTGGCGTACTTCGCAGGCCGATACAGCCAGCCAATCTTTACCTACACAAGCATCATCAACCTGATCAACGACAATCCATTTACTGAAACCAACATCGCTTTCAATCCAGTTACAGGACAGCCCTTTGCCGATAATTACGGCTTTGCCAAAACCTCGGGCGGTGCTTTCGCTGAAGACGAATGGAAGGTCACACACAGACTCACGGTCAACTACGGCATTCGCTACGATAACTTCGGCAATGCCTACCCTGCGCTCGGGCAGACGGTGCTGGCGAACTTTCATCCGGCGGCAGGCTCATCGTTTGCCGAGAGTATCGCCAACGGCGCCTTTACGCAGCAGAGCCACACGTTCGCGCACGATTTGAATTGGATCTTCAGTCCCCGAGCCGGATTTGCGTATGATCTCTTCGGTAAAGGAGATTGGGTCATGCGTGGAGGCTTCGGTGTCTATCGAGACGAGTTCACTCTTGGAAACCAGGAGAACGGATTGATTGCGAATCCACCCGGTCCTGTGCGTCCGACGTTCAAGAACGATGGTTCGACGCCAGCACCGGTCTTCGGATTGGCGACACAGAATACCTATCCCTTTGGCTTTCCGTATCCAGCCTTTGTTGGCGCTCCACTGGATGCAAAAGGCGGTCGCGTGGGAGGAGGATTCACTGTGATCGGGATCGACCCCAATCTTAGCTTGCCCCACACCTTGAACTACACTTTGACGCTTGAGCACTCACTGACGAGAAGCATCGTTGCCAGTGTCGGGTATCAGGGATCTCACTCTGGAAACCTGATCACGAATGGAGGTAACCTCGCCGCTCATACCTACGGCAATGACGTGAACGCCTTTGCGGGCGACCTTCTCCAGCATCCCAGCTTCGCAACTTCCGGAGCATATAACGGGACGGGCATTCAGAACCGTCTCAACACCAGCTTCGCCGCGATTACGTATGCGACGAATGGCCCGACCGCGAACTACAACGCCATCATCGCAGCGGTCAAAGGGCAGTTCTCGAGACATGGTTTTGTCACGGCTTCTTATACGCACTCCAAAGCAATGGACGACTGGCTGAGCTACCCAACCGCAGCACCGCCCTACAACCAATACTATTCAACCTCGCTGTTCAACGTGCCCAATGCTTTCTCGCTGGGATGGAACTATCAACTGCCAGGCGGCGCATTGCACAACCCCTTGCTCCGGCATATTGCGGGAGGTTGGACCTTGGCTGGGATTACGAGTCTGCAAGCCGGCACGCCCTTCAGTGTCCAGAACACAAACCCCTTGGCGGTAAGCGTTACCGGGACGGATGGGGTACGCATTACTTCTGCGAATTATGCAACCGAGTTGGCAGCCGGTCATCTCCAGTATGTTCTGACCAGCGGAGACTATAACGCCGATGGAAATAACACCGACTACCCGAACGTCACGGCCTATACGCAGAAGCACAATAGGAGCGATTTCCTTGTAGGTCATGGAGTCTTCCCTGTGTGTGCTGGCGGCGCGCTCCCTTGTGGCAACTTCACGCTTCCGGCCTTTGGGTCGGAAGGGAATCAAACCCCGAACCGGTTCAGCAATCCCGGTTATGCAGACACTGACCTGACGTTGAAAAAGACAACGCGGATCACAGAGCGCGTCAATATGGAGTTGCGCCTTGATACCTTCAACCTCTTAAATCGAGTGAACCTGATGGCCGTCGATCCGAAGCTGCAGGACACGACGTTTGGTCAATCGACCAGCACGTACGCACAAAGGAATATGCTGCTCGGAGCGAGAATCAACTTCTAACGACCGCGGTCTGCTTGGGAGGGTGGGTGATTTCTTTTGGGAACACCCATCCAGACTTCTGCTGACACCATCGCCACACTCTCGTTCGAAGCAAATCGTATACAAGGAATTCATTATCTCGATGCTGACACGTAGGAAGTTTGTAGAAGTTGGGGCAGCTGCTGTTGCCGCGGTGGCGCTGAAAGAAAAATCTGCTTTCGCTGATGAGCGACGCGAATCGTCGCTGAAGCTCGCTCCCACAGCGTTTCGAGCGCTGCCACTCGGGCAGATCCGTCCGGGGGGCTGGCTTCGTCGTCAGCTGCGCATTCAGGCGGATGGTCTAAGCGGTCATCTGGATGAGTTCTGGCCCGATGTAGGTCCGCATAGTGGATGGCTGGGCGGATCGGGCGAAAGCTGGGAACGCGGTCCTTATTTCGTTGACGGGTTACTCCCACTCGCGTGGCAACTCAATGATGAGCGTCTCAAGGCCAAAGCGATGCGTTTCATCGACTGGACTCTGAACCATCAGGCACCGAACGGCATGATTGGCCCGGCGAGCAATGACGACTGGTGGCCGCGCATGGTGATGCTGAAGGTGTTGGCTCAATATCATGATGCCACTGCGGATCCTCGCGTCCTTCCCGTACTCACGCGATACTTTCACTACCAGCTTGCCGTCTTGCCCACACGGCCCCTGCGCGATTGGGGAAAGTATCGATGGCAGGATGAAGTCCTCGTTGTAGAGTGGCTCTATGAATGCACTGGCGACGCGTCGTTATTGCGTCTTGCCAATCTGCTCGAGAAGCAGGGGTATGACTGGATTGTAGGCTTCGCGGACTTCAAGCATACCGGCGTCACCTCGCGCGCTTATCTTGATGCTTCGGCCATCGGCGGGAACAGGGCTGAAGGCATGGAAACGCATGGCGTCAATAATGGCCAAGCGATCAAAACCGCGGCCGTCCGTTACCGCCTTTCTGGGGACGCATCTGAACATGCCAACTTCAAACGACAGATCGACACGCTCGACCGCTTCCACGGCATGCCGAACGGTATGTTCTCCTGCGACGAGCATTTGGCAGGTCTTGATCCAAGCCACGGGACGGAGCTCTGTACTGTGGTGGAGACCCTCTATTCCCTCGAGGTCGCACTCGAAACCTTCGGGGATGCTTCCATCGCAGACCGTATCGAGAAGATTGCTTTCAACGCTCTTCCCGGTACCTTCGACGACGCGATGTGGGCTCACCAGTACGACCAGCAGGCCAATCAGGTTCTGGTGGGGCTCAACTCCAAGCCCTGGACAACCAACGGCCCCGAATCGAATCTGTACGGACTCGAACCCAACTTCGGTTGTTGCACGGCAAACTTTCACCAGGGCTGGCCTAAATTCACGTCCAGCCTGTGGATGCGCTCGCCGGACGGCGGTTTAGTGGCTTCGTTGTATGCCCCATGCGAGGTCGAGACCACGGTCAGCGATCACAAGATCTCTCTTCGCGTGGAGACCGAGTATCCGTTCAAGCAGGATGTCCGCATTGTTTTGTCTCCCGAGACTGCGTTGAGTTTTCCTTTGCACTTGCGGATTCCTGCATGGGCGAGCGCGGCCACTCTTCGGATCAATGGCCAGCCGGTACCGATCGATGCAAAGCCGGAAACCTTTGCGCTGATCGAAAGACGTTGGGTTCCAGGGGATGTTGTTGACTTGCATCTGCCCATGGTCCCTTCGATTTCACGTTGGTATAACCATTCGCTCGCACTGATGCGTGGGCCGTTGGTCTTCTCCCGGGATCCTGGAGAGAGTTGGGTCAAACTCCGCGACAGGGGACTGACTGCAGATTGGCAGGTGTACCCGAAGAAGTTTTGGAACTACGCTTTGCTCGTCGATGAGCGCTCGGCGGGGGAGGTTGAGGTCGTGGAGGGAGCTGTCGGTGTAATACCTTTTGCGGCGATATCGGCACCAGTGAAGCTGCGAGTCAAAGCTAGCCGCATCAATGCCTGGCGCTCAGAGGATGGAGTCGCGGCACCGGTGCCGGAAGGGCCGCAGACCAGCACACTTCCGGAGGAGATGCTGGAGCTCATCCCCTATGGCGCGGCCAAGCTGCGTATCACTGCCTTTCCGCAACTGAGAAGAGACAAGCAGGCAGATGAACACTTCTCACATGTTAAATGCTGATAATGCTTGATTTATGACCGCTTGAGGGATCTGGACCAGTGCCGAAAGGTGCAGAAGTGGTTGCCTCCCAGGGATTCGAACCCCGATATGCTGAGTCAGAGTCAGCTGTCCTACCATTGAACGAGGAGGCAATACTTTGCAGCGAATGGCTGCGGTGTGGGCGATGGATGTTTCTCAACCGCCTCATTGAGTGTACGAAGCATGCGGCAGTGCGTCAAACCAGCCCGTCGTTATTGGGCAGGAGAGGACGCGATTTCCGCCGTTCTGAGGAAGTCGTAAGTCGCTGAGGGTGTGGGGCGAACGTTCTTCAAACGTGCCGAATGAACGACCACGTTGTTCAAATACCAGAGGTTTACGCTGGGCTCCTGCTCGGCGAGGATGTGCTGTAGCTCCAGGTAGATGACGCGGCGCTTCGCCTGATCGAATTCGGCCTGCCCCTGCTCGATGAGCGCGTCGACCTGGGGGCTGGAGAAGCGGCCACGATTGGCTCCCTTGGGAGGGAAGCTGTTGGTGGCGTAAACATAGCGATAGATATCCGGATCCTCGTTCGCGCCGATCCATCGGAGGGCGTAGATCTGGAAGGCGCCCTTGGTGACGTCGGCATAGAAGGTGCCAAATTCGTTCGCGCGGAGCTCAAGATCGATACCGACGTTGCGAAGCTGCTGCTGCACGATGATGGCGAGCAGGCGCGTGGTGTCATCCGTCGAAGTCTTCAGGGTGAGGTGAAGGCGCGTGCCTTTGTTGTCTGACTTGTAGCCCGCAGCTTCGAGAAGAGCGCGAGCACGTGCGGGATCGTAGTTGTAGGTGAGGATCTCGTTCGGTGTGGCTCCCGCCCAGTGTCCTTCGGGCAGCATGCTGTTGGCGAGACGGGCCTCGTCACGAAAGAGAGCGTGGATGATCGCAGGCCGGTCGATGGCGAAGGAAATCGCTTGCCGCACACGCGCGTCGCGCAGGATAGGGTCCAGCGTATTGAAGTTGAGATAGTTCAGGATGGAGCCGGGATAAGTCTCCACGCGGACGTTTGGATCCGAACGCATCGCATAAACCGTGTCGAGCGAGAGAGCGTTGGAGACGATGTCGGCTGAGCCTTTTTGAATCTCCAGAGCGCGCGTGATGGCGTCAGGGACAACCTCGATGCGAACGTGCGGCACATGCGCGGGAGCGCCCCAGTAATGCTCGTTGCGGTCGAGAAGAACTTCTTTATCGACGACCTGCGAAACGTAGCGGAAAGGCCCAGTGCCAATCAGTGGTGCGTTTTTGCCGGCGCCGTTTTTTACAACGCCAAAGAGGCCATCGGAGAGATTGAAGAGCAGACCTGCATCGGGCTTTTTGAGGTGCACGGTGCAGGTGAGCGGGCCCGTGGCCTCTGCTCTGACCACGTTCGTAAAGCTGCCGGATTTCGAGGTGAGGATTGCGCCGTTGTGCATGCTTTCGATCGTCCACGCCACGTCCGCAGCAGTGAGGGAAGAGCCATCGTGAAAGAAAACGTTAGGGCGGATCTGAAATACGAACGTAAGCGGATCGGGTTGCTGCCAGCTCTCCGCGAGGAAGGGCTGCAGGTTGTAGTGTTCGTCTTTGCGCACGAGCGACTCGAAGACCAGTGAGCCGATG
This sequence comes from Terriglobus saanensis SP1PR4, assembly GCF_000179915.2. Lineage (NCBI taxonomy): Bacteria > Pseudomonadati > Acidobacteriota > Terriglobia > Terriglobales > Acidobacteriaceae > Terriglobus > Terriglobus saanensis. Next base: position 1,327,416 of record NC_014963.1, read on the forward strand.
TGTTCGGACTGGGCATCGGTGCCCATGCGGATGTCCAGGTTGTTCGGTGAGCTTTCGATATCGACGACGATGGTGCTCAGGTTCGGCCTCTTCTGATGACAATCGCAGAGCAGCAACGGAAGAATGAAAAGCGCGAGGCCCTTACGCAAGCGTCACCTTGCCGAGAATCATAGGCTTGCTCGCTCCAGTTGCGGAGGGTACGTTGCCGGGAAGGTTATTCCAGCGCAGCCAGGCCAGCAGGGCGAAGGCCATGGCTTCCTTGGCTTGCGATGGTATGCCGTGCTCGTCTGTGGTGGAGACACTAATGCCGAGCGGCTCCAGACCTGCGCGAAGCTGCTGCATGAGCGTGCGGTTCGACGTGCCACCACCGGCGACGATGTAGTCCGTCGCGTCGGCCAGTGGTGCGTTCTGGCCGAGGAAGGGCCAGACGAGGTTGCGATAAGCGGAGAGGATACTCTGCACGGTGAGCGCGGTCGCGGTGGCGAGGATGTCTTCGTTGGTCGCGCGCGCTTTTTTACAGAGAGCAATAAGACGGTCGACGTACGCTTCGCCGAACTCTTCACGACCGCAGGACTTCGGTGTCTGCAGGCTGAAGTACTTGGTCTGCAAAAGCTGCTCGACAACCGGCTGGAGGGTCTTCCCTTTAGCTGCGGTTGCGCCATTGCGATCGTACGTGCGGTTGAAGAGGCGCTGCATGCACGCATCGATGAGCATATTCGCGGGACCGGAGTCGAAGGCCAGCGTCTCTTTGCTGCCGGCAGGGATGGCGGTAAGGTTGGCGATGCCGCCGAGGTTCTGCAGAATTCGATTGCGCTTTGGGTGTGCAAAGGCGATGCGGTCGAAGATGGGGACGAGCGGTGCGCCTTGCCCACCAGCGGTGATATCTGCTGGACGAAAGTCTGAGACGACGGGAAGGCCTGTGCGGGCGGCGACTTCCGCGGCTTCGCCTAACTGCCATGTGCAGCGCAGCGGCGTGCCGAAATACTTCTGCGCGATGCCCTGGTGATAGATCGTCTGTCCGTGAACGCCTGCAAGGTGCGCTTTGATCCTGTGCTGCTGTTGCGCCGCTACGATGGCATCTCCATAGACTTCGCCAAGACGCCAGTGGAGGCGTGCGAGTTCCGCAGCGGAGATATTCGGAGCATCCATGGCGGCGAGCACGGTGGCTCGCAGCTTCTTGCTGTAGGGAACTGCAGTGTGCCCGAGAAGCTTCAGCTTCGGTGCGGCGTCTTCGCGTGGAGTGATGCGGACGAGGGCAACGTCGATCCCGTCGGCTGAGGTGCCAGACATCACGCCCGCAACAACGAGGCTCTTCATTCGCTGATCTCCCGCTTGAGTTCCGAGAGAAGTTGCAGCGCTTCCATCGGCGTCATGCGGTCGACATCAAGCTCGCGGACGCGATCGACGACGCGCTGCGAGAGCGGCGTAAAGATCGTCATCTGCATCGACGGTGCTGGCGCGGCCTGTGCATGCACCTGTTGTGTCTCGACCTTCTCATGCAGTTTGAGGACGGAGCGCGCGCGGTCGATCACTTCGCGAGGAAGGCCCGCGAGCTTCGCCACTTCAATACCGTAGCTGCGGTCAGCCGCACCGCTCTCTACCGTGTGGAGAAAGACAATGCCAGTGGGCGTCTCGCGGCAGGCGACGCGAAGGTTCGTGAGACGCGTGAGCTGTTCATGAAGCAACGTGAGTTCGTGATAGTGCGTGGCAAAGAGGGTGCGCGCACCGATCTTGTTGTGCAGATGTTCCACGGTGGCCCACGCCAGCGAGAGGCCGTCATACGTCGCCGTGCCACGCCCCATCTCGTCGAGGAGGATGAGCGAACGCGCCGTTGCCGTGTTGAGAATCGCGGCAGTCTCGGTCATCTCCACCATGAAGGTAGAGCGGCCACGGGCGACGTTATCGCTCGCACCGATGCGGGTAAAGATGCGGTCTACGAGACCGATCCGAAGAGAGGCGGCAGGGACGAAGCAGCCGCATTGCGCCATGACGGCGAGCATCGCGGCCATGCGTAGATACGTGCTTTTACCACCCATATTCGGTCCGGTGATGAGCGCGAGCGATGGGCCGTTGGTCGCATCAAGAAAGCCCGAGTTTGGCGTGAAGCGGCCCAGGGCAGACTCTTCCAGACGAAGCTCGACTACAGGATGACGCGCTTCGGTAAATTCCAGAACGGTCGAATCCTCCTCAATGACCGGACGCGTCCAGTTGCGCAGCGCTGCCAAATGCGCGAAGTTCGCAAGAAGGTCGATCTCGGCAACACGCCGCGCTGTCTCACGCATGCGGTGAGCTGCTTCGAGGATAGTTCGCCGAAGGTCTACGAAGATGCGACGCTCGATCTCTGCGATGCGATCCTGCGCGGTAAGAATCTTGCGTTCGTAGTCCTTGAGTTCGGGCGTTGTGAATCGCTCCGCGTTGACGAGAGTCTGCTTACGCTCGTAGTCGGCGGGCACATTGGCGAGATTCGATTTCGTGATTTCGAGGTAATAACCGAAGACGGAGTTGAAGCGCACCTTGAGCGAGCTGATGCCGGTGCGTTCGCGCTCCCGATCTTCGATGGCCGCGATGGATTCGCGTCCACTGCGCGAGAGTCCGCGTAGCTCGTCCATCTCCGCGTCGACGTTCTGCGCAATCGCGTCGCCTTCGCCCAACTTCAACGGAGGATCTTCGACGAGGGTCCGACCGATCTGTCCGCAGAGTTCTTCAAGCGTGTCGAACTCCTGCGTCAAAGCGGACCAGCGGCCTTGCGAAAATTCTTTCGCGCCATATAACACGCCGGGCAAAGCGGAGAGCGTCCGGCAAAGAGCGACCACGTCACGAGGTCCGGCGGAGTCCAGTGCAATGCGCGCCAGCAGGCGTTCGAGATCGAGAATGCCGTCCAGCGCGCGGCGCAGCGTCTCGCGCTTCGGAAGGGAGGCATGGGCCTCGGCGACAGAGTCCAGCCGTGCGGCGATCTGCATCGGGTCGATGCTGGGCCGCAGAAGCGTGCTCCGTAACAGGCGTTTGCCCATGGGTGTGCGGCAGGCGTCCAGCGTGTAGAGCAGTGTGGTCTGGTTCGATTCGCCTGAGAACAACGGTTCCGTCAACTCCAGGTTGCGCACGCTGACAGCATCCAGTTCCAGGCAAGTTGCGCGCTCGTAGTATCCGAGAGAGTCCAGATGCTCCAGGTCCTCATGATGCGTGGCGCGGAGGTAATGCAGCAGAGCACCGGCAGCCGTGGCGGCAGAGGCGTGCGTCCCAAGTCCGAAACCATCCAGAGAGTTCGCACGGAAATGCTGTTGCAGAAGGGGCAGGGCATAATCCGCCGTGAAAACCCAGTCTTCCAGCGGAGTCTTGGTCGCGGCAGCGGGAAGCGTCTCGTCTTCTTCGCCGTTCAGCGTCGTCTGCGCCGATCCTAGACGAAGGTTCGTTGCCAGCAGGATTTCGCGTGGCGCGAGGCGATGGAGTTCGTCGACTGCTTCTTTTATCGCTGATTTGCCGTGAAACTCCGTCGCGCGGAACTCGCCGGTGGAAAGGTCCAGAGCGGCAACGCCTGCGGCATCCGACTTCGTGTTGAGTGTCAGGGCCGCAAGAAAGGTATTGTCATTCGCTGCGAGGCTGCTATCGAGCGCCGTTCCCGGTGTGAGCACGCGGGTGACACCGCGGCGGACAAGGGTCTTCGTGAGTTTGGGATCTTCGAGTTGCTCGCACATGGCGATCCGATAGCCGCGGCGGAGGAGCTTTTGCAGATAGTTTTCGGCGGCATGGTACGGAACGCCGCACATGGGAATCGCCTTCTCCCTGTCACGAGCAGTAAGGGAGATCTGCAGTTCGCGAGCGACGAGGATGGCGTCATCGTAAAACAGCTCGTAAAAATCGCCCATGCGAAAGAAAAGCAGGCAGTCCGGGTGGGCCTGTTTGGCCGCGAAAAACTGACGCATTACGGGTGTCTGCGTGTGGGGGGCTGGGATGGGGGTTTCTACAGACATTCCAATGGCCAGCATACCGTCTTCCGGCATGCTGGCGCTTGTGGAAGTCCGGGTGCGAATTAGCGGGCGGTCGCGTCCGAACCGTGCTGTTTCACCAGTTTGTTGTAGAGACCGAGGATCAGAAAGGGGGCGACCCACTGACCTACAAAGAGCGCAGCGTGGTCCCTTTTCTGCGCTTTGAAGAGCAGCGAGGCGGTAATGGACGCGATGGCTGCCGCCAGGAAAACACCGCTGGGAACCTGGGCGGTGTAGGTTTCAATGGCTGCGGTTGCTTTGCCTTCGGTTGCTTCGCCTGCCTGTACTTTATGTCCGTATTCCATATGTCTCTCCCGTGCGGATCTCCGCTACTTCCGGGTTCAGATGCGGAGGATACGCGGAACTCTGTGCGCCAATTGAGCAGGATCACGGGCGATTTCGGCTGACGAACAGACACCGATATTTTTGTGCGTACCCCGGACACCGCCTATGGGAAGAGAGTTTCCTCGCCACCGCCAGAGTCGGAAAATTGAATAAATTGGTGAATTCTTTGTTTTACCTAAGGCGAGCTGAATGCGCCCTTGGGAGACGAATGAGCAATATCCTTGTATCGGTTACGCCAGCGCCCGGTCACGTCAATCCTCTCCTTCTTATTGCAGAGCATCTCAGCAAAGCAGGACACGAGGTCACATTTAACAGCGCAGAGATCTTTCGCGAAAAGGCGGAGGCGGTGGGGCTCAATTTCGTTCCGTTCCTTGGCGCGGCAAATTTGGATTATCGCCTCATACCCGAACTATTGCCCGACAGAGCGTTCGCTGAACCAGGGCTACCCCAGGTCGACTACGACATGGAATATTTCCTCGGCGCGAACATCCCAGATCAATACGAGGGCATTCTGGATCTGATTGAAAAACAGAGAATTGATCTGGTTCTGACAGATTTTTGCTTTTTCGGCAGCTTTCCTCTGATCCTCGGGACCAAGAAGAGACCTCCCGTCGTTGCGTGTGGCGTGGCTCCATACTGGATGCGGCGGCAGGAGGTATCGCCTTTTACGGGGCCGGACAGCACCCCGGAAGGTCTGTTGCGCAATGCGGAGCACAACCGATTGGTCGACGAGGGTTTGGCGCGGTCGACAGCGTCCATCCAGCGAATCCTGGGGAGGTACGGCATATCCACCCCAATCGATTCGGTGCTCTACGCTGCTTGTGCGCTGCCCGATATTTTTCTGCAACTTACGGTGGAAGAGTTTGAGTATCCAATCAAAACCAAGCCAAAGAATCTGCGGTTTGTTGGGCCAATCATTCCAAAAAACACGGGTAAGGCGGACGAGCCTGAATGGTTGAAAAGAATAGATGGCTCCAGGCCCGTAATCTTTGTAACGCAGGGAACGGTTGCGAACTACGACTTCAATCAGCTATTGGGCCCAACCATCGCCGCTCTGGCGGAAGAAAACGTCGAGCTAGTCGTTACCGGCGGGGGCATGGATATTTCAGGCCTTCAGGAATCGCCGAATGTTCATCTCGAACGTTACCTTCCCTATCACCTTGTTTTACCGAAGGCTGACCTCTTTATCACCAACGGCGGATACAACGGCGTACAGCAGGCACTGAGCTTTGGGGTTCCGGTGATCGGGGCCGGGATTACCGAAGACAAACCGCTCGTCTGTGCTCGTGTGGCATGGTCTGGTACCGGAATTGACCTGAAGACCGGAAGTCCTACGCCGGAACAGATCTGGGATGCGGTCCAGCTTATCTTGGGCGATCGCAGATATCGCGAAGCAGCGAAGAAAATGGAAAAGGTTTTTGCCCGACATGATGCGCTGGGCACGATCTTGAAAGTGGTCGAAGCGGCCATTGGAACAGTGCATGGGCAAGAACCGGCAAAATGATTTGAATAAAACGACGAATGCGGTGTTTTACCTGCGGCGAAGCTGAATTCGCCCTGGGAGACGAATGAGCAACATCCTTGTATCCGTTACGCCCGCACCCGGGCACGTCAATCCTCTCCTCCTCATTGCAGAACATCTCAGCAAACAAGGACATGAGGTCACGTTTAACACTGCTGAAATTTTTAGAGAAAAAGCCGAAGCTGCGGGGCTGAACTTTGCTCCGCTCGGCGGCACGGCGAACTTCGACTATCGCCTCAAGGAAGAATTCTTCCCCGACAGACATACAACAGAACCAGGGCTGCCGCAGTTCAACTACGATATGGAACGCGTCTTGGGCGCTCAAATCCCAGACCAGTACGAGAACATGCAACGGCTGATTCAAGAGCAGGAGATTGATCTGGTCTTGACGGATATTGGCTTCTTTGGCAGTTTTCCTATGATCCTCGGAGCGAAAGCTAGACCTCCGGTCGTTTCGTGCGGAATTTTGCCGTATCTGATGAGTCGGCCCGAAGTATCGCCATTTACCGGCCCGGATAGCACTCCGGAAGGCCTGTTGCGCAATCTGGAGCACAATCGCCAGTTGGAAGAGGGGCTGGCGGGGGCTACAGCTTCCATCAACCGAATCTTGAGGGGGTACGGCATCTCCGCTTCAATCGGTGTGCCATTCGATGCTGCCAGTATTCTTCCGGATGTTTTTCTGGAGTTTACGGCGGAAGAGTTTGAGTACCCAATCAAGGACAAACCGAAGAACCTTCAGTTTGTTGGGCCGCTCGTTCCAAAGATAGCGGAAAAGTCCGAAGAACCTGAGTGGCTGAAGAGAATCGATGGATCGAAGCCCGTTATCTTTGTGACGCAGGGAACGATCGCGAACTACGACTTTGGCCAGCTTGTCGGACCCACAATCGTTGCCCTGGCCGAGGAAGACGTAGAGGTAATCGTCACCGGCGGCGGTGTGGATGTTTCAGGTCTTCAGATCCCGTCAAATGTTCATGTGGAGCGCTATCTTCCCTATCACCTGGTGTTGCCGAAGGCCGACCTCTTTATCACCAACGGCGGATACAACGGTGTGCAGCAGGCGTTGAGCTTTGGAGTTCCGGTAATTGGAGCCGGTGCGACGGAAGATAAGCCGTTCGTCTGCGCCCGTGTGGCGTGGTCGGGTACCGGAATTGATCTGAAAACCGGAAGTCCCACATCGGAGCAGATAAAGGATGCGGTCAGGCTTATTTTGAGCGACCCTAAATATCGCGAACGAGCGAAGAAGATGGCAGAAGACTTTGCACGATACGATGCGCTGAGTGCCGTCGTCCAGGTGGCTGAATCGGTTATTGAAAGCAGTGCGTGGCGGAAGGCCGAGAAGTCTTAGGAGAAAGAGACCGTATCAGCCAATTCTCGCGGTTATCTCGTAACTCATGAAGTTCTGAAAGGAAAGCCTTCTCGATATCGGCCAAAGTCGACAAATTTATTTGAATAAAACGACAGATGCTGTGTTTAACCTACGGCGAAGCTGAATTCGCCCCTAGGAGACGAATGAGCCGCATACTTGTATCCGTTACGCCCGCACCCGGGCACGTCAATCCTCTCCTCCTCATTGCAGAACATCTCAGCAAACAAGGACATGAGGTCATATTTAACAGCGCTGAAATTTTTAGAGAAAAAGCCGAAGCTGCAGGTCTGAACTTTGTTTCCCTCAACGGCAAGGCGAACTTCGACTATCGGCTCCTGCTTGAGATCTTCCCTGATCGAGCCACCAAAGAACCCGGACTGCCCCAGCTTAACTACGATATAGAACAGGTTTTCGTCGCCACAATTCCAGATCAATACGAAGGGGTCCAAAAGCTGATCGAAGAACTGGATGTCGATCTGGTTCTGACCGATCTCTGCTTCATGGGGAGCTTTCCTCTGATCCTTGGAACCAGTCCCAGACCTCCGATCGTTGGGTGCGGCATCATTCCATACTGGATGCGGCGGCCTGAAGTATCGCCATTTACAGGCCCGGATAGCACTCCGGAGGGTATGTTGCGCAATTTGGAACACAATCGTCAGTTTGAGGAAGGTCTGGCCGGGTCAACAGCCGCTTTGAATCAACTCCTGAGGGGTTACGGTATATCGACTTCAATCGATCTGGCTCTGGACGCTTCTTGCATGCTGCCGGATGTCTTTCTACAGTTTACGGCGGAAGAGTTTGAGTATCCGATCAAGGACAAACCGAAGAACCTTCAGTTTGTCGGTCCGCTTGTTCCAAAGCCCACCGATAGGGAAGAGCCCGAGTGGCTGAAAAGAATCGACGGCTCGAAGCCCGTTATCTTCGTGACGCAGGGAACGATTGCGAACTACGACTTCGGTCAGCTTGTCGGGCCCACCATCGCTGCACTGGCGGAGGAAAATGTCGAGGTGATCGTTACTGGCGGCGGTGTGGATATCACAGGCCTTGAGGTACCGCCCAACGTTCATATTGAGCGCTACCTTCCCTATCACCTGGTCCTGCCGAGGACAGACGTCTTTATCACCAATGGGGGATACAATGGCGTGCAGCAGGCGCTGAGCTTTGGCGTTCCGATCATCGGAGCCGGAGCGACTGAAGATAAGCCGTTTGTCTGTGCTCGTGTAGCGTGGTCAGGTACCGGCATTGATCTGAAAACCGGAAATCCCACATCGGAGCAGATACGGGATGCAGTTCGACTTATCTTGAGCGATAGCAAATATCGGGAGCGGGCAAAAGAGATGGCGAAGATTTTCTCCCAATACAACGCGCTCGGCACGACCGCCAAAGTGATTAAGTCGACCATTGAAAGCAGTCCATGGCGGGCTGGTAAGTCTCAGGAGAGAGAGACCTTACCGGCCTAGAGGGTGGCGAATAACGACTAGCCCCTTAGGCTGGTCGTGGTTCGCCGTGTTTTCAATGCCCGGTATACTTAAGGACAGGTACCTTGCGCGGCTTTGCGTCCAGGTATCTCCTTGTTTATGTCTCTAGTCTGGCTCAAGATCGCGGTACTTCTGTACGGTATAGCCTCCCTGGCCGTACTGCCTGCGGTTCTGTACGAACGCCCCAATTGGAGATATGCCGCGCTTCCCGCGGCGCTGCTTGGGTTGTTTTTTCACTCCATCTCCCTGGTGCAGATGCTTGCAGCAGCCCACCACCTCGTCCCGGTGGAGGCGACCGAAGTCCAGGCCGTTCTGGCCTTGCTGCTCGTTATGGCATTCCTGTTGACTGCTGCTGTTTATCGCACTCTGACGATGGGAGTCGTCCTGCTGCCGGTGGCTACGCTGCTCTGTCTCGTGCCAGCCTTTGCACTGGGCAAAAGCACCCTGGCAAGCCCGCTTTTACATAGCGGTTGGATCTGGCTCCATATTGCCCTTCTTCTGGCGGCCTATGCTGCTCTGATACTTTCGCTCCTGGCGAGCGTGCTCTACCTGATTCAGGAGAAGCGACTTAAGTCGCGTTCCACCAAGGGCCCGATGAGCGCTCTGCCGCCGCTGGCGACGACGGACGCGATCGTGCTGAAGTCGCTCCTCTTTGGCCTGCCGTGCATGACGGCCGGGCTATTGATCGGTTCGCTTCTGGCCATGCAGATGTATGGTTCGTCGTATTTCCACGACCCCAAGGTCCTGCTCAGTTTTGTCATGTGGCTGGCGTATGTCGCCATGATCGCGATCCGGCGCAGCGCAGGTCTGCGCGGACGTCGCGCCGTGTTTCTCTCGGCCTTTGTTTTCTTTGTGATGCTGGCGGTGTGGAGCGCGAACCAGTTTTCCAGCGTGCATCAGTTTGCGGTGGAGCGATGAGCTTGATCCTCCTTGGAGTCAATCACACCACAGCACCGGTTGAAGTTCGCGAACGTCTGGCCATTCCGGCGGACGGTCTGGCCGATGCTACGCGCAGCCTGCTGCAACATCCCGGCGTGCGCGAAGGCCTGATCCTTTCCACCTGCAATCGCGTGGAGTTTGTCGCGGAAGAGGACGACGCCAATCTTCCGGACCTGCGTAAGTTCTTGCGGGAGTACTTCTCTCTGCAGGCCTCTGCCATTGAGCCGCATCTCTATGAGTTTCGCGAGCGCGATGCCGTAAGACATCTCTTCCGCGTTGCCTCTTCTCTGGATTCCATGGTCGTCGGCGAACCGCAAATCCTGGGACAGGTGAAGGAGAGCTACAGCGTCGCCCGCGAGGTCGGCGCGGTCTCGAAGTCGCTCGAACGCCTCTTGCAGTCTGCGTTCACCACAGCGAAAAAGGTTCGTACAGAAACCGAGATCGGCTCGAGCAGCGTGTCCATCGCATCCGTCGCGGTGGATCTGGCGCATCGCATCTTCGGTTCGCTGGAGGGCCGGCAGGTGCTGCTCGTCGGTGCGGGGAAGATGAGCCTCCTCGCTGCGCGCCACCTGATGCAGCAGGGAGCCACGCAGATCCTGGTGGCGAACCGCACGCCCGAACGAGCGCAGCAGTTGGCGGCGGAGTTCCACGGTCTCGCGGTCCCGTTTGCAGATCTGCAGGAGCACGCCCCGAAAGCGGACATCATCATCACCTCCACCGGGGCTCTTGGCTATGTCTTTACGCGGGCTCAGGCGCAGGCAATTCTCCACCGTCGCAAGGGCAAGCCGATCTTCTTCATCGACATCGCCGTGCCGCGCGATGTCGAGCCAGCAGCCAACGAGGTCGACGGCGCCTTCGTGTACTCCATCGACGATCTGCAACAGGTGGCCTCGGCCAACATGGTGCAAAGGTCCGCGGAGGCTGCCGCAGCGGAAAAGATTGTCTCGCGCGAGGTCGATCGCTTCCAGCTGAGGCTGCAATCCCTCGATGCGGTTCCGGCGATCGTCGCCGTGCAGGAGTTCGCCGAGCAGATGAGGCAGGCCGAACTGGAACGCGCGCGAGGCCGCCTTGCTTCTCTTTCTGCAGAACAGGCTGCTGCTGTCGATGCTCTCACCAAGTCGCTGGTGAACAAGTTTTTGCATAGACCGATGCAGGGGATGCGTGAAGCAGCGCGCGCCGGAGATGGCGTTGCCCTGGATACGATGCGGCGCGTCTTCTCCCGTGGAAACGAAGAATCACTCAGGAACGATGAGGAGATCTAAATGCATTTGAGACTTGGATCGCGCGGATCGCAGCTGGCGTTATGGCAGGCAAATCACATCGCCGCATCGCTTCGTGGAGCGGGACATACCACCAAGATCACCATTATCCGTACCACGGGCGATCGGATGCAGGACCCTGCCTATGTAAAGGAGAACCCAGTCACGCCGGAGATGGACGCAAAGGGCATCTTTATCAAAGAGATCGAAGAAGCGCTCCTGCGCGGCGAGATCGATCTTGCGGTGCATTCGCTGAAAGATCTGCCGACCGTGATGGATCCGCGTTTCACACTCGCCGCCATTCCTACACGTGCAGACGCTCGCGATGCTCTGCTGTCGCCCGAGTGGGTCCAGTTGCACACCTTGCCGGACGGAGCGCGCGTGGGCACCACGTCGCCGCGGCGCAAGGCACAGATGCTCGCGCATCGACCTGATCTGCAGTTCGTAGAAATCCGAGGAAACATCGATACACGCCTGCGCAAGCTGGCTGCCGGTCAATGCGACGCACTCGTTCTGGCCTGCGCTGGAATCGACCGTCTGGGCGCACGCTTGCTGCATCCGGTGGACCTCGATCCCGCACATCCCGAGCACGGCCGTGCACCGCACGTCGAGTGTGTGACGCATGCCGACCACGATCACCTGGAAGAGCACCCTACGGAGCATGAACCAGCCGGACAGGTTGACTGGATCCGCGAGCGCTTTGCTGCAGACACGATGTGTCCGGCTCCTGGTCAGGGTGCGCTCGGTGTGGAGACACTATCCGATGCCCCCGAAGTGATTGCGGCAGTCTCCGCGCTGGACGACGCAGAGACGCGCTACGCCGTGGAAGCCGAGCGCTGGATGCTGCATGCACTCGGTGGCGGATGCTCTCTTCCCGTAGGTGCGTGGTGCGTCGACAAAAGGCTGACCGCGAACGTGACCGCAGCCGACGGCGACGAGATGCTCTCTTCCGAAATTTCAGCAAACGAAGGCGAGTCGGCGCGTTCCCTCGGTGAGCGCGTGGCCGCCGATCTGGTCGCTCGTGGAGCGCGTGAGCTACTGCAGGCCTATGCCTGACCGGAAACGCATTCTTGTCACACGCGCTAAACATCAGGCTTCTGCTCTGGCGGACGCGCTGGCGGAGCGCGGTTTCGAGGTCGTCGCAATCCCGGCGATTGAGATCGTTCCGCCTGAAGACAGCTATCGTGCGCTGGATTGGGCCCTGCGTACCGTGGAGCGGTTCGAATGGATCGTCTTTACCTCGGCCAATGCCGTCGAGGTCTTCGCGTCACGTCTTGAGTTCTTAGATTTACCGGTACCCGACACCTTGCAGATCGCTGCCATTGGGCAGGCCACGGCGCGTGCGCTGACCGAGCTTGGTCTGCAGGTCGATGTCATACCGCCGACTGCAGTCGCGGAATCGCTCGCCGAGGCGCTCGCTCCGCACGTCGCGGATACGCACGTGCTTCTCATACGCGCAGCCGAGGCGCGAGAGGTCTTGGTGCCGCAACTTGAAGCCGTGGGTGCAAAGGTGACCGTAGCCGCTGCGTATCGCACGGTTGTTCCAGAAGATTCTGCTGAGTCTCTGCGAACAGAACTCGGGGACATCGATGCCTTCACGTTCACCAGCGCCTCTTCCGTTCGCAACCTGGGCATACTGCTGCACAGCGCGGAGGTCACACTCCCGATGGAAGCCGTGATGGCCTCCATCGGCCCTGTCACTTCGCAGGCGATGCGCGAATCCGGTTGGGAACCGACCGTAGAGGCGCAGGAGGCCAGCGTGGCCGCGTTAGCGGAAGCCTTGAAGGTTTACTTCAGCAACCGCTAGTGCGATGACCAAGTCTTGTCGGTTGAGTTGCACAGCGTTTCAATGGAACAGTCGGCGCAGCGCGGTTTCCGCGCGATGCAGACCTGCCGTCCGTGAAAGATCACGCGATGTGAGTAGTCGATCCACTGGCCCTGCGGAAGGATGCGGATCAGGTCCTGTTCGACCTTGACCGGTTCAATATTCTTCGTCAGCTCAAGCCGTCGCGAGATGCGCAGAACATGGGTATCGACCACCACACCGGAGGCGATCTTGAACCACGAACCGAGCACCACATTCGCCGTTTTGCGTGCAACGCCCGGGAGAGTGATCAGTTCTTCAATCGTCTGCGGCACCTTGTTGCCGAAGTTTTCGACGATCACGCGCGCAGCGCCCTGAATATTCTTCGCCTTCGAGTGGTAAAAACCAGTTGGGCGAATGATCTGTTCGATGGCTGGGATAGACGCTTCTGCGAGGGCCTTCGGTGTAGGGAAGATCCTGAACAGCATCGGAGTCACGGAGTTCACTGTAACGTCCGTCGTCTGTGCGGAGAGTGCGGTCGCGATCACGAGCTGCCATGCGGAGTTGTGAATCAGTGCGCAAACGGCATCAGGATAAGCCTTTGCCAGACCATCCAGAATTGCCGCCACACGCTCTGGTGCGAGCGGCTTCTTCGTTTTTCCCGGCTTGATCTTCGGGGAAACAGGTTCGCTGGCCGCAATCGCCCGCGCTTTTGAGGGCGCGGGCGCAGTGGCGCTGCGGACTGATTTAATGCGAGTGGACATCTATCCGAGGCGGTTCAGAGCATCTTCCGGCGTCAGGCGTACGCAGGAGAAGATCGGATAGTCCTTGAGCGTGTAGATGCTGATCTCGGTTTCGCGTAGCTGCTGCACGAGATCGAGGAAGTCTTCAGGGAAGTTGGTCTCAAAGGCCACCACAAATTCCTGATCGTCGATACCGAAAGAGTAGGTGGTGTTGAGCTTCACGCGAGGAAAGGACAGCCCAACGCGGATGTGCTCTTCCATGAGACGGCGGCGTTCTTCCATCGAAAGCAGGTACCAGGGGCGGGTCTTCCAGAACGGATAGACGAAGAGATACTTGTGTCCGCCTGGCCGAATTGCGCCGCGGCCTTCGCCTTCGCTCTCGTCTTCGCGATCGATCTGGTACTGCGAACGCTTGGTCATCGCGAGGAAGCTGTGCGGTATCTCGAGGTAGCCGCCGATGGGGGTTGCCAGCAACTCCGCCCGCATCCGGTTCAACTCTTCGATGGAATAGCAGATGCTCCAGACGCAGAGATCGGTGTCCCCACGCGTACCTACCGTGGAGTAGGTGAGTGAGAGAAACTCGCCGGGCGTATTCCAGCGATTGAAAACTTCGATAAAGGCGGCTTTGTGCGCCGCGCGCTCGTCGGCGGGCAGGCGCTTCCACTCGGGAAGGATCTTGTAGAAACTGAAAGCCACGATCTGACGGCGGACGGGCGGTCCACCGTGCGTGGAGGGTTGTGCGCCGTAGGAGGATGCCGGTCGTTCTGCGGGAGGTGCGCTTGTCTCTGCCATAGCCTCTATCGTAGAAGCCTGCGGGGAGCGCGGCAAGTTTGGGCCTACGGTTATACTCGTCTGGACGTCCATGACAGAACACATCATCAATTTCCTGCTGCCCTACATCACCGGAATTATCTCGGCGATCGGATATCCTGGCGTCGCCCTCCTGATGGCCATCGAATCGGCGTGCATCCCTCTGCCGAGCGAAATCATCATGCCGTTTGCCGGATACGTGGTCTACCAGGGCAAGATGAACCTGCTCCTGGCGGCAACCGCTGGCGCCATTGGGTGCAACCTTGGTTCGGTGGTGGCGTACTGGATCGGCGCGTACGGCGGGCGTCCCATGGTGGAGAAGTTTGGCCGCTATGTTCTTATGTCGAAGCGCGATCTCGATCGCGTGGACCACTACTTCCAGAAGTACGGCAGCATTACCGTTCTGCTCGGACGTCTGCTTCCCGTCGTGCGTACCTTTATCGCCCTGCCCGCGGGCATCGCCCGCATGCCGCAGCTTCGCTTCCACGTCTATACCTTCATCGGGTCGTGGCCCTGGTGCTTCGCACTTGCCTACGCGGGTATGAAGGCTGGCGAAAGCTGGGACGATCCCAACTCCATGCTCAAGCATGTTCTGCACAAGGCCGATGCCGCGGTCATTCTGTTGGTGCTGGTAGGTATTGTCTGGTTTGTCTGGTCGCACCTGAAGCATCGCGGAGACGCTAGCGCCGCCTAGTGGCAGTGGTGGTGATGGCCCTCTTCGGATGGCGCTTCGTCCATCATGCGGAGCATTGCCGGACCTCCGGTTTTGAGAAACCGGATAAACAGAGGTAATGAAAGAACCAGGAATACGATATTCAGCATGCTGGTGTAGTTCCAGCGCACAGACTCCTGCATGATGCTGGCGTGGCCGTGCTCTGGAATCAGATGCAGCAGGCCGAAGAGACCTTCGACGGCAAGTGCCGCAAGGGACATCGATGAGTAGAAGACAAGGAAGAGAATCGCCGCGACCTTGCCGCCGTAGTATCTCCGATAGATATTGACGATAGGCAGGATGATGAGATCGGCGAAGAGGAAGGCGATGACACCGCCGAAGCTGATGCCTCCGTTCCACAGCACCGCCGCCAGCGGGACATTGCCTACAGAGCAGACGAAGCTGAGCACCGCGACCAGCGGCCCGATGAGCGGTCCCCAAAACTTTGCCAGAAGTGGATGTCCGGCAAGGAAGAATCCCTGCCAGAAGGTTTGCGGCACCCATGCCGCAAGGACTCCGGAGATGAGCAGGCCGAGGGCGATGTCTCCCCAGAGTGAAGACCAGTTCATGAAGTAGTAGTGACTGATGGCCGTCTGGCCTTTGTTCGAGGAAAATTTCTGCCAGAACGTCCCCTGGTGGAGCGACATATCCATGGCGGCATGGCCTTCCATCTTGCCCGCCAGGTTACGTTCGGCCTGCTTTCTTGCGGCTTCAAGGACTCGTGGCCTGAGCGTGATCCGCAGCAGCACCACAAGCAGCATGATCATGACGGGACCGCCCACAAACTCCGCCAGCATGAACTGCCAGCCGAGCAGCACCGCGAGAAGAATGCTCAGCTCCAGAACGAGATTGGTCGAGGCAAACTGAAAGGCCATCGCTGCGATGAAATCCGCGCCTTTGCGAAAGAGAGAACGAGCGATGGCGACGGCAGCGTAAGAGCAGGAAGAAGACGCCGCTCCCAGACCGCTGGCGATCACGATGGTCTTCGGTGAAGAGTCCGGCATGAGCTTGCCGATCTGCTCCTTGGACACCACGGCTTCCACCACGGCAGAGACCAGGAACCCGAGGCAGAGCGCCCAAAGGATCTCCCAGGCCATCATGACCGCCATCATGAGCGGATGGAGCAGTGTCTGGAGGTGCATCGTATGAACGTGCATCGCTTGTCCTCACCCATGGGTACCTTTGATGATTTGACCGACTCTTGCAAGAATAGCCGGAGAAAGGTCCTCATGCATCACGAGAGATCTCGACCGTCACCAAGGGTCGGCTCGATCTGGGCCCGTGGCGGCGGATCGTTTCCGCGGAGCTTGATGGGCAGCGATCAAGGCGCGTGATCGTCAAGGTGTTGGGGACAACGAAGGCTTAGCGGGAGAGACGATCTGCGCCAACTCCGCTAAGGGTTGTTTCAAAAGAACGATATCGACGCGACGGTTCTTCGCCCGGCCTTCTTCCGTGCTGTTGCTGGAAATCGGGTGGAACTCCGCGTACCCCGCGACAGCGAGCGATGCAGGATTGACGAGGCTTCGCGCCAGTAGAACACGCGCAATGGCATTTGCGCGGGCGGTAGAGAGCTCCCAGTTGGAGGCGTACAGCGCCGTGTGAATTGCGACATTGTCCGTGTGTCCCTCCACGCGGAGCGGACCCATAGGTAGACTGGCTGCGATGCGTTCCAGCACAGGTATCGCATCCGCACGGAGTGCGGCGGAGCCGGAGTTGAAGAAGCCCGCGTCCTGCAGAGACAGCACCAGACCCTCGGGTTCGCTGCGAAAGGAGACTGCGCTGATCGCGGTGCCGCGCTTCTCGGGCGAAGGCGGCTTCGCACCGAGCGGAGGAAGGTTCTGATTCTTCTGCGGTACAGCCATCTGCGCCAATGCATCATAGATACGCTTCTTGTCCGCGGCTTCCTTTCTCGCGGCAGCCTCGGGCGTCATGGGAGTCGGCATGGCAATGGGCGTCGGCTTTCCCATCGCACCTGCAGAAGGCGCAAGCGCGGGAGTCTTGGAATGCGCATCGAACGCCCCCTGCGCAAAGGCCGTCTGGATGGCAACGGCGAGCAGTTGCTGCTTTTTGGCGTCTCCCCTTGAGCCTGCAAACAGTACAACAAAGAACGCAAAAAGGAGAGTGATGAAATCTGCGTACGACACGAGCCAGCGCTCGTGTCCATGGGGGGCGTGTTTCTTTTTCCCGCGCATTAGATGGTCTCGGAGGTCTGCGGCTTCTGCTCGAAGAGGAAAGTACGCAGTTTGGTTTCTACCATGCGGGGATTCATGCCTTCGAGGATGGAGGTCACGCCTTCCAGCATCATCTCCTTCACCATTCGCTCATCGCTCTGCCGGATCTTGAGCTTTCCTGCTGCTGGAATACAGATGAGATTGGCCAGAGCGACACCGTAGATCGTCGCGACAAACGCGGTCGCGATGCCTTTGCCCACTTCATCGATGTTGTCCAGATGCTGCATGACCTGGATCAGGCCAAGCACCGCGCCAATAATTCCGACAGTTGGCGAAAATCCGCCGGCCGATTCCAGGACCTGGGGAATCTTTTCTTCATACTCTGCTTTGTTATCCAGCTCCATGCGCATAATCTTTCGCACCTCGGAGGGTTCTGTGCCGTCGACTGCCAGCATCAGAGCTCGCCTCAGGAATGGATCCGACACCTTCGCCAGGTCTGCGTCCAGCGAGACGATTCCGCTCTTGCGTGCCTTGTTGGCAAACCCCACCAACTGGTTCAAAGTGGCTTCTCCATCCGTACCGCGATGAAAGAAGACGCCCATGAAACCCCGGATCGACGCGAGAAAGATACTGAGAGGGAATTGCAGGAGTACTGCACCCGCCGTTCCTCCAATCACGATCAAGGCAGCCGTTGGCTGCATGATCTGACCGATGTTTCCACCCTCCATCATCATGCCAACAAAAATGCCGATGAAAGCGAGTGCAAGACCTCCAATGCTGGCGATATCCATGTTCATGTCCCTGTTTATTCTGTGGAGCTGGCACGGAAGGTTTGAAGAGCAGAAACTGCTGAGGCAGCACTCGGCCACGCTTCATGAAGGATCGAAGCACGATATTGTTTGACTCGCTGCGTCAGGTCTTCTCGACTCTCCAGAACAACGAGCTTCTCGCCCGTCACAAGTGTGATGGTGGTATCGGGTGTGGACTCGGCATAGCGCATCAGGTCGCAGTTCACGCTGATGGGTTGACCGTTGAGTCGTGTAAGTTCAATCATCTGGCGGGCTCCATAGCCCCTATCGGCATCGAGGAGAGAAAGGATGAAAAGCCGGAGGTGTGCCCCAGATTGAGGCGTTGTTCAAGTCGCAGAGGGCCTTGCCGATGAAGGCTGTGAACGCAACGTGCTTCAACGGGAACTGGGCAATCCGCCGCCTTAATCAGCGACGGACAGGCTTGGATAGAGCCGGAGAACAGGCGAGGCGTGAAGCAACCACCTCAAGCAGATCTAAGGAGCGAATGATGTCCCTCGGCGTATTGAATAACATCTCGGCACTCTACACACTGAACAGCCTGAACACAACGCAGGCAAGTCTCTCGAAGACACTGCAGCAACTCTCTTCAGGTTCGCGGATCAACTCCGGTGCGGACGACGCAGCAGGCCTTGCCGTTGCGGACGGTCTCACTGCAAACTCCACCGCTCTGGCTCAGTCCACACGGAATGCCAGCGATGCGATTGGTCTTCTCCAGACGGCAGATGGCGCTCTTTCCCAGGTCACCAGTCTGCTCACCCGCGCCGTAACGCTGGCCACGCAGGCTTCCAATAGCACACTCACCACGAGCCAGGTCAGCTCGGCCAACCAGGAGTACCAGAACATCCTGACGCAGATCGCAGATATCGGCACCAGCACGAACTTCAACGGCAACACGATCTTCAACGGCTCTACAAAGACCTTCGTCGTCTCTGACGGAACAACCGCCGGCACCATCAGCTACTCCGACATCGTCGGTGCTCTCAGCCAGAGCAGCATCGGTACAAGCGACACGACCAAGACCGCTCTCGCTTTGAGCACCCCCACTGCGTCTGCCGCTGGCACCGCGTCGACTACGAAAGTAAGCCTCGCCACGGCAACGGATACGGTCTCCGGAACTCTCTCGGTGGCTGTGGGAACGGGCACAGCAGTCTCTCTGCAGGTAGCGGCGGGCACGTCTCTGTCTGATCTGGCAACTCAGATCAACGCGAATGCTGATTTCACTGCCGCTGGCGTCACTGCCTCCTACGACACCACTACAAAAGCTCTGACTCTGAGCGGACCGGCTACTGCTGCAAGCACTCTGGATACCACGGGCACAGCCCTCACGGAAGATGCCCCAGTCGCGGCAGGACAGGTGGGTGCAGGTGTTGATTTCACAACGGCGACCCTCAAGACACTCACGTCCGCTTCGGCACAGACCATCCTTACCACCCTGGGCACGGCAATCTCCGGCGTTGCCCTTCAGCGTGGCTCCATCGGCGCTGACATCAACCAGCTCAGCTCCGCGCAGCAGGTCGCAGCTACGGAACAGACCAATCTCACGGCTGCGCAGAACAACATCAGCGCCACGGATTATGGCCAGGCGGCGTCGGATCTTTCCAAGTACCAGGTGCTCAGCCAGACCGGTATCAGTGCCCTGGCACAGGCCAACAGCGT
This sequence comes from Terriglobus saanensis SP1PR4, assembly GCF_000179915.2. Taxonomy (NCBI): domain Bacteria; kingdom Pseudomonadati; phylum Acidobacteriota; class Terriglobia; order Terriglobales; family Acidobacteriaceae; genus Terriglobus; species Terriglobus saanensis. Next base: position 1,347,013 of record NC_014963.1, read on the forward strand.
TCAGCAGGAAGTACTGAAGCTGCTGCAATAATGTCTAAAGCAGGTCCTAACCGGGAGAGCGAGGCCAAGTGCCTCGCTCTCCTTTTTGCGCTCAACATGCTACCCTTAAGATTCGTATCAAGCGAAAACTTATGAGCACTGAGACCCAGAAATACACACGCAATAACCCCTATCAGTCGACCATGCTGGTCAACTATGTGATGACCGACAAGGACTCCGAAAAGGAAACCCGTCACATCGAACTGTCGCTGGAACCGGGCATGACGTACACCCCCGGCGACGCCGTAGGCATTCTGCCGGAAAACCGCGAAAGCGAAGTCGCAGATGTTCTCTCCGCGCTCGGCTACAAGGGTGACGAACGCGTTCTCGACCACTACAAGGTGGAGATCTCCTTGGAAGAGGCGCTCCGCACACGGCTTGCTATCGGCAAACTGACGCGCGGCAGTGTGAACAGCTACGCCAAGATCGCTCCGGAGACCACAAAGGGCCTCGACTTTTTGAAGGGGCTCGCCGGTGCCGACAACAAGAGCAAGGCCGAAGAGTACGTCTGGGGCCGTGAATTCTTCGACCTCATCACGGAGCACCCCGGCGGGATCACACAGCCGCAGCAGCTCTTCACCGTGCTGCAGCGCCTGACACCCCGTATGTACTCCATTGCATCCTCGCAGGCCAAAGCAACGGACACAGTGCACACCACGGTTCGCGTTGTGCGTTATCACACCCATAACCGCGATCGCCAGGGCCTGTGCAGCGGACATCTCGGCGAACGCGCCGATGTCGGCGTGACCATGCCGATCTTCCTGCATGCCAACCAGAACTTCCGCCTGCCGGAGGATACCAACGCTCCTGTCATCATGGTTGGTCCCGGTACGGGCATTGCCCCATTCCGTTCGTACCTGCAGCATCGCCAGGCTGAAGGTCATAAAGGCGACAACTGGCTCTTCTTTGGCGAACAGCGTCGCGCTTCAGACTTCCTCTATCGCGAAGAACTGGAAGGCATGCACGCCGATGGCTTCCTCACGCGTCTCGACACAGCGTTTTCGCGCGATCAGGCACACAAGATCTACGTGCAGGACAAGATGCGGGAAAACTCCGCGGAACTCTTTGCCTGGCTTGAGCGTGGAGCTTACTTCTACATCTGCGGCGATGCGACACGCATGGCAAAGGATGTGGAGACGGCCCTGCTGGACTCCATCGCCAACGGCAAGGACTGCTCGCCGGAACACGCGCAGGAGTACCTCTCCGAAATGAAGAAGCAGAAGCGCTATCAGCTCGACGTGTACTAGTACCTGGTCAGGGCAAATAAAGAGGACACCGGATGCCGGTGTCCTCTTTTTGTTTTCATGAAGCTTAGTAAGCCCCGGTCCCTTCGAGCGGAAGATTCACTTGAAAGCAGGTGTTTCCCGGCACAGAGGTGACGGTCATCGATCCGCCGTGCTTCGAGACGACGCGGCTCGCGTTGTCCAGACCCAATCCGAGCCCCTCACCCAACCGCTTCGTTGTAAAAAATGGCTCAAAGATGCGCGGCAGAATCTCCGGCAGAATCCCGTGCCCACTGTCGCAGATCTCTACCAGAAAGAAGTTGCCCGAAACCCTGGCCCGCAGAGTGAGAATGCCACCGTCTTCGCTCATGGCATCGATCGCGTTTTCGATCAGTTCCGTCCACACCTGGTTTAGTTCGCTTCCATAAGCGGGAATCGGTGGCAGCACCGGCGCAAAGTCATGCAGGACCTCGATCTTCCCCAAGCGCGAGCCGAACATGGCTAGCGTGGCATCGAGCGACTGCGTGACATCGATCTCCTGAATCGGGGCCTGATCCATGTAGGAATAGTCCTGAATCGCAGAGATCAGATCGAAGATGCGCGCCGTTGCGTCGATGACCGTGTCCGTCATCCGCTCCGAACGAAGGGCAGAAGCGAACGAGCAAAGGGCCGTGGACAATGCTTCTTCTGGGATACTCGCAACGAGATCATCCAGATTGGCCGTTGTGATCGCGGTCTCTGCCAAAGTGGGTGCAATCGTCCACGGTTCCGGAATTTTGTGGCTCTCAAGCCACTCTGTAAAGACATCCTCACGCTGCGCTGTTTCGATTGAGTCTGAAGTGACAGGCTCCGTAGTGTTGAGCAGACTCTGAACGGATGTAGCCCACACTCTGTAGGCTTCTTTGCTCTCATCGGAGAGGTTGAGAGCACCGAGCCGAAACTTCTGATTGCCGTAGTTGCGCAGCTCTTTGGAAAGGCTGGTTGCGGCGGAGCGCGCGGCGGAGGCAGGGTTCTTCAGTTCGTGCGAAAGGTTCGCCGCCAGCTTACCCAGCGAGGCGATCTTGTCCGCCTGTTGCTCGACGCGGGTCATCTCTCGGACACGGTCCAGCAGAACAGAGACGCATCGCTGCGCCATCGACGGGATCGTCGCCAGCATCTCAGGGAACCGGCTCTGGTGGATGTACATGGCCCGCGTCCGGCCGATGGCAAAACCGTCGCCAGCTGCAGATTTCATCCTGGAGTAGGGAATTTTTCCTGTAATCTGCCCGGCCCGGCCTACAAAAACACCGAGCGTGCCCGACCGGAGCATCCGAAATTGAAAAGAGCCGTCCAGGACGAAGGCCAGGTGTTCCAGCACTTCTCCAGCACGAAAGATATGTTCTCCGTCCTCATGAATGGTCTCAATCCCATTCTCAGCCAGCCAACGGAACTCTTCTTCCGTGAGTCCGTCCAGGGTCGAAAACCTGCGCAATGAGCTGATCAGATCCTCACAGGCCATCGGAGCTTCGTGTTCGACGAGAGTTGTGTTCATCTCTGCCATGCTTGCCATTCTAGACCTCCTCGATCGCGCTACCTGCCATTTGGACGATCACCTTGCCCAGATGGGCACCTGTAGCGAGGTAATGTAAGGCTTCTTTTGTCTGCCTGAAGGGAAAAACCCGGTCGATCACAGGCTTCATCTTGGCTTCGGCAAACGCGGAAATGACCTCTCGCAGCATCTGCACCGATCCCACATGAATTCCCTGAATCCGAAGGGTATTCATCAGTATGGGAACCACACTAACCGGCTCCGCCGCCCCTGCCAAGACCCCAATGAGGGATATTTGGCCCCCTACCCGGGTGGATTTGATCGAAAGTCCAAGCGTTCCGGCGCCTCCGACCTCAATTACGTGCGTCGCGCCGGCTTTCGCCGTCAGACGGCGAACTTCTTTGTCCCACTCTGGCGTCGTCCGATAGTTAATGCCCTCGTTTGCTCCCAAATGTTTAGCCAGTTCCAGCTTTTTGTCCGACGAGCTCGTCACCAACACCTGGGCACCGCGCATTTTGGCAATCTGAAGGGCGAAAATCGAAACCCCACCCGTGCCGAGCGCGAGAACCGTGTCGGTCTTGCCGACATTCCCCGTCGAAACCAAGGCGTGCCACGCCGTAACTCCCGCGCATGGAAAGGCGCTGGCCTCTTCATAGGTCATCGCATCCGGAATCGGCACTAGCGCCTCGGCTGGGAAGACTCGATAGGTTGCCAACACTCCATCGGTTCCATCCCCCATTGCAGAGAGCCTGCCTGCCAAGGTCGGAGGCCCGTCAATCCACGCAGGCATAAATCCCGCAACGACACGGTCGCCCACAATATACGAAGTGACGCCAGAACCCACCGCGATGACTTCTCCCGCACCATCTGACCCCAGAATGCGAGGCTTCTCAATCCGCGGGTTGTAACTTCCATCCGCAATCATCAGATCGCGATAGTTCAACGACACCGCACAAAGACGAACCAGCACCTCGCCCGCACTTGGGGCGGCCACGGTCACCGTGTCGAAGGTGAGGTTCTCGATGCCGAACGCACCGGAAAGACGAAGTGCCTGGGATCCCATAAGTATCGGATGCTCCAAACTCCATTAGGCTTCGACAGCAGAACCGAAATCATGCCCGCTTTGCAACGAGGAACAGGTAATCTGCCGGTGGGACAGGCCCAAAACCGTGCTGCCGAGCCAGCGTGGAAAGCTGCGCATAATGCCTGAGCGCATGCAGAAGCGAATGATGCAGCACGGCCTTACGTGGAGCCCGCAGCCTTCCCGCCGTCAGCGTATTGAATTCGATCTCCTCCGACCAGTCAAAAGCAAGATCGGCCAGAAGTCCACGCAAGACCTCCAGAGCGCGATCATGCGTCGCGAAGATCTCATGCGCGGTTGAAAATGGAAGCTGCGCATAGTCCGTTACAGGCAGATTGCTCAGCCGCTCCGCATAGCGCAACTCAACCGCAACCACGTGCTGCAACAACTCGCCTACTGTCTTCGCCTTGGAGATATCGCAGGGCACATCAAGCAAGGCCGGATTTTCCCCTGCAAGGGTGCGCCAGTTCTTTGCCGTCTGATCGTTCCACGCGATCAGCTCTTCGGCGCTAAGAGAAGCATGGTTCATGGTGTGCTCCGGGGATATCTTTGGAAGATAATTTGTTGAGCAAACCTCTCCTTTGTTTCAAGGTCGAGGATAGTAGATACGCAGTCTTCCATTCGCAATGACTGGACCTGCGGTGTAATGGTCTCGAAGATACGAAACAAGCGGTTCGTAGCTCAACCGAGGGTTGCGCGCTCGGGGCGCGTAAGGTGAAAGCTCAGTTGCTCTAAGAGCCTGCAGATCTGTCTCAAGTACGAAGTTATCTTCAATCGGACCATTTTGAAGAATGACCGGAACGGTGGGGCGCTGCACTAGTTCTTCGCGCTTTCGAAGGATGGCTCTGGTCGTCAAAACGTCCTGTGTTCCAAGGTAGAAACCATTGTCGAGACACTCCAAAAGACGCACGGGGACTGGAGAAGGCACGACACTGGGGCTAAAGTACTGTTGATCGCAGGGCAACTCTGCTGTGCCGGGCAAAGCATTTTCAGGTGCAGCCATAGTGCTTGGCGGCGCGCCAGGGCTCGCTGTGGCGCTTGCAACTGGGGCGGTGAAATGATGGACACGCTTCATGATGGACACCCAGTAGATCCCGATTACAGGAATGATCAGAAGCAAGGCCAAGGCGAAAGGAAACCAGATACGGCGCAAGGTCGGGCGCTCGAGGATTGCTGCGGAGCCCACGGCAAATGCGGGCATCGCAGACATCATGTGACCCATATCGCATCGTCCCATCGCGGAAGGCAGGATGACACATCCTGCAACGACAAGCGGAATTGTGGTTGAGTCGATGACGCCAAGAGAAACTTTGCGGTAGAACACGCAGGCAGCCATTACATACACAAAGAGAATGATGAGGGTACGAGGGGACGCAAGGATAGGAAATGCCAATCCACCGGAAGCAAAATCGCTCAGGCTAATAAATAGGCCGGCGTGCGCCGCGATAGTGAGCATGACGACTCCACCCAGGAAGAGAATTCCCAGCGCAACCAGGTATTTCAAGTTGCGATTATGCCATGCCAGAAGCACCAGATATGCGTCCATTGCAACCAGCACTGCAAGTCCTTGCTCCGGGGAAACCGCGAGACCAAGGGCAGAAGCTGCGACAGCGGCAATAGCAAGCCGAATCGGATCGCTGGTTCGCTTCCATACGTACATGACGGCGAGTATCAGAGTCGCGGCACAGAAGAGTCGCACCGGAGTGTAGTTCGATCCTTCATCTTTGATGGAGGAAATCTGTGGAATCAGAAGGAAAATAAATAACGTAAGGCGTCTGCTCTTTCCGATATCCACAAATCGGCAGAAGAGCCAAGTCATCGTCACGCCAATCAACCACTGAATGCCCCACCACAGGTAATATCCTGAAACCTGGCTGACACCCATTACTTTTGCAAAAAGATATCCGGGGTAGAGAAGAAGTGGCCCGTACATGAAATCAATCTGACGGTAAAGCTTTTCACCCGAAGCCAGAAGCTGCTGCCGATCAAGAAAAAACTGGGCTTCTCCGCCAGGGAAGTGGTGCATGGAGATGTATCTGCGCCCGATGCAAAGGAGCGCAAAAGAAGATAAGGAGATGAGTAGAACGCGAAGGGACAACTTCGATTCGCCTTCTTCGACCCTTGCAATCTCACCTTTGGTGTAAAAAGCGAATCCTAGAGCGCCAAGAACCAATAAAACAACCGCAGTCCGATTGCTATACCCCGCAAGATAAGAAAGGGAGTTGGTTGGCTGCTGAACGGGTACCAGGTAGGGAACGAAATAGACTGCTGCTGCGATGAGGGCAAACAGGCTTGCGACCGCCCATGGGGACCTGAAATTCGAGGAGCTCTTGGATTGCATGGCCCCATTCTACGACGCAAAAAACCGTCCATGTGTCTGCATGGACGGTTTCTCACTGCTTTGCGTTTAAGCCTTTACGACGTTGCCGTCTTTCACCACAACTGGATCGAGGAAGGGCATCGCCTTGCGAAGATCGGCGCCGACCTTTTCAATCGGATGAGCTGCTTCTTCCTTGCGGATGCGAGCAAACTCGTGGCGTCCGGTCTCGTTCTCTTCGATGAACTTCTTGGCGAAGGTTCCGTCCTGAATGTCGTTGAGAAGGCCCTTCATCGCCTTCTTCACATCGGCAGTAACGATGCGCGGACCGGCAACGTAGTCACCCCACTCTGCTGTGTCGCTGATCGAATGCCGCATGTACTCCAGGCCGCCGCGATACATCAGGTCGACGATCAGCTTCAGTTCGTGCAGGACTTCAAAGTAGGCGAGTTCGGGCTGATATCCAGCCTCAACGAGAGTCTCAAAGCCAGCCTTCACCAGAGCGGAGGTGCCGCCGCAAAGAACAGCCTGTTCGCCAAAGAGATCGGTCTCCGTCTCTTCCGTGAAGGTCGTTTCGAGAACACCAGCGCGTGTGCAGCCGATACCCTTCGCGTAGCTGAGAGCATTCTTCAGAGCATTACCCGTTGCATCCTGCTCTACGGCTACGAGAGCAGGTACTCCGCCGCCTTCGGTGAAGACCTCGCGCACACGGTGACCGGGAGACTTCGGCGCAACTAGCGAAACGTCGATGTCCGCAGGAGGCGTGATCGTGCGGAAGCGGATATTGAAGCCGTGCGCGAACATCAGCGTCTTGCCTGTCTTCAGGCCGGGTTCAATTTCTTTGTAAACCTTGGCTGCGGTCTGGTCCGGGACCAGGACCATGATGGTGTCTGCCCATGCGGCTGCGTCGGCGACGGAGAGGACTTCCAAACCGCTGGCCTTGGCCTTCTCAGCGCCCTTTGAGCCTTCGCGAAGTCCGACCTTCACGTCCACGCCGGAGTCCTTCAGGTTGAGCGCATGCGCGTGGCCCTGTGAGCCGTAACCGATGATGGCGACTTTCTTCGCCTGGATAAGAGAGAGGTCTGCGTCTGCGTCGTGGTAGGTCTTTGCCATTGCGTTTTGTCTTCTTCCTTTGTGATGTATCTAAAGTCTATCTGTTACGAGTTGGTGAGTGAAGATTGGAGTCTAAGCATCATGCTCAGCGAACTGGTTGGGAATTCTTTCTGAAGGAGGTAGGGCATCGGGATCCAGAGGGCTGTCACCCTGATGATCTTTAGACCCAAGCGCCTTCATGACGCGCGAAGTATGCTTCCCGCGCCGCATGGCCATCCGTCCCGTGCGTGAGACCTCGAGAATCTTGTAGCCGCTCTCCATCAGGACCTGGATCAGACCTTCGATCTTCGAAGAGGAGCCCGTCATCTCCAGCATCAACGACTCCGGAGCGAGATCCACAATACGCGCACGGAAGACTTCGGCCAGTTCAAACAGGTGAGTTCGCGAAGAAGACGAAGAAGCGGGTGGACCGGCTTCAACTTTGATCAGCGCTAGCTCACGAATCACGGCTTCGCTGCGGCCAACCTCGTCGACATCGCGCGTGATCTCCAGCTTGTAGAGCGATGCACGAATGCGATGTGCGGCGTTATCGGGTGCATCGCAGACGATGGTCATCCGCGAGACCTCTTCACGCTCTGTCTCGCCGACGGTAAGCGAAGCGATGTTGATGTTGAGACGGCGGAAGAGCGAAGCGATCCGCGTGAGCACGCCTGGCTTGTTATCTACAAGTGCGATAAAAGTGTGAAGCATAAGAGTATCCGTTCTCGGTCGTTAGTGATATCGCAAAGTTTCCGGGGGGAGATTAGTCCTCGCTCGTCTCAATCAAAGGATTCGGCCGCCGAACCATCTCATGCAGCGCAGCACCCGGAGCAATCATCGGGTAAACCCCATCTTCCTTTTCCACGGAGAAGTTGATCAGGAAAGCGGAAGCCCCTGTACGCGCCTTGGTCACCGTAGACAGCACCTGAGAACGCTCAGTCACATGCGCTCCAGGAATGCCATGCGCATCCGCGAGCTTGACGAAATCTGGCGACAGGATCGGCGAGCATGCATAATTCTTGTCATAGAACGCCTCCTGCCACTGCCGCACCATGCCGAGGAAGCCGTTATTGATCACGGCGATGTTGATGTGAATGCCTTCCTGAACAATCGTGGAGAGCTCGGAAGCCGTCATCTGGAAACCGCCGTCACCAGCGATAACCCAGACATCCTTCTCCGGGCAGGCGATCTTCGCGCCGATGGCGGCAGGCAAGGCGAATCCCATCGTTCCCAGGCCGCCCGAGGTGACGAGTGAGCGAGTAGCTTCATGGCGGAAGTACTGCGCCTCCCACATCTGGTGCTGGCCTACGTCGGTTGCGATGATCGTGTTGTCGAGACGTCCGGCGGCCTTCGCCTCCTGCCAGATGTCGTTGATCACGTGTGCTGCGTAGAGGTGTCCGTTGTCCGGAAGATTGATGATGTCGCGCACACTGGCATCGCCCTTCATCGCACGAATCTCCTCGCGCCATTCCTTGGTCACATCCACCTGTCGAGGCTCGCCTGCCTGGTCGATCAACGGCGCCATGGTGTTCAGCACCTGCTTGAGATCGCCGATCAGTGCGACGTCTACCTTTACATTCTTGTTGATCTCACTCGGATCGATCTCGATATGGATCTTCTTCGCATTCGGTGCATACGTTGCGAGGTTGCCGGTCACACGATCGTCGAAGCGCATGCCAAACGCCAGCAGAAGATCCGACTGCTGAATCGCGTTGTTCACCCACGATTCACCGTGCATACCCATCATGCCTAGTGCCAGCGGATGCGATGCAGGGAAGCCCCCCAGGCCCAGCAACGTCGTGGCGACCGGAATCTTGTGACGTTCTGCGAACGCAAGCACTTCAACCTCAGCTTCAGCCTGAATGATGCCGTGTCCCGCAAGAATCACAGGCCGCTTCGAACCGCGCATCAAAGAGATCGCCTTCGCCATATCGGCAGACTCAGCATGCAGCATCGGATGCGGACGGTACTCAGGAGGCACAGCAGCTTCGAAATCAAAGACACATGTCGCCTGCTGCGCATCTTTGGTGATGTCCACGAGCACCGGCCCCGGACGCCCACTGCGCGCAATCTGGAATGCTTCGCGAATCATCGGAGCCACATCCTCCGCACGCGTCGCCACGAAGTTATGCTTCGTGATAGGCAGCGTGATGCCGGTGATGTCGATCTCCTGGAACGCATCTGTTCCAAGCACCTTGGACGAGACCTGGCCCGTGATGCAGACCATTGGAATCGAATCGAGCATAGCGGTTGCAATGCCCGTCACCAGGTTCGTTGCTCCCGGACCGGAGGTCGCTACGGCAACACCAACCTTGCCTGAGGCGCGTGCATAGCCGTCTGCCATGTGCACCGCGCCCTGCTCATGTCGTACCAGCACATGATGAATGGGAAATTTACGCAGAGCGTCATACGCCGGAAGAATCGCTCCACCGGGATAACCAAAGACGTCGGTGACGCCTTCGCCGACGAGCGTGGCCCAGAGGATCTCGGCTCCGGTCAGGGTGGGTGCGTTCGGATTCGTCTTCGTCATTGCGTGCTCCTTTTTTTACTACTGTGTTCTTCAGGAAAGTTGAACTAAGAAGTAATTGCGCCCTTGCTTGCAGACGAAACGCCCTTCGTATACTTCGCGAAGACTCCACGCTTGTACCGCGACTCGGGCGCTTTGAAGTTTTCAAGCCGCTTCGCAATCTCATCAGCCGGAACTTCCAGACGAAGCTCGCGATTTGGAATATCAAACGTAATCAGATCGCCTTCATGCACTGCCGCGATGGGACCGCCGAGATAAGCCTCTGGCGCGACATGCCCGGCCATCAGGCCGCGTGTCGCACCGGAGAATCGCCCATCGGTCAGCAGAGCCACGGTCTCTGAAAGCTCCGGAATGCCCTTGATCGCTGCCGTTACGGCCAGCATCTCGCGCATGCCTGGGCCGCCCTTCGGACCTTCGTAGCGAATCACGCAAATATCGTTGGGCTTGATTTTGCCCTCTTCCACTGCGGCGAAGCAGAGGTCTTCGGACTCGAAGACGCGTGCAGGTCCCTGATGGAAGAGGCGCTCATGCCCAGCCACCTTGATCACGCAACCCTCCGGTGCAAGGTTCCCATGCAGGATCACGAGGCCACCTGTAGGCTTCAGCGGCTTTTCCAGCTTGTGAATCACAGGCTGGCCTGGCGTCTCCACAGCATCCTTCGCTTCTTCGGCAAGGGTGCGGCCGGTGACGGTAGGCGTATCGCCATTTATCAATCCGCCATCGATAAGAATTTTTGCAAGAAGGCGCGATCCGCCCGCCTCCTGGTAATCCTTCGCAACATACTTGCCGCCCGGAGAAAGGTCGCAGATGTGCGGCGTGCGTTCATTGATCGCGTTGAACTCATCGATGTTGAAAGGAATGTTGAACTCGCTCGCGATGGCAAGCAGATGCAGGACGGCGTTTGTGCTGCCGCCGCTGGCACAGACCGCGGCGTAAGCGTTCTCGATGGCTTTACGCGTAACGATGTCCGACGGCTTTGTGCCGCGACGTGCCAACTCCATCACCAGCTTGCCCGCCTCGCGGCTCGCGTGTGCCTTTTCCGGGGACATCGCGAGAACACCTGTAAGGTGGATCGGCGAGATCCCGAGAAACTCTCCCGCCATGGCCATCGTGTTCGCCGTAAACTGACCACCGCACGCGCCTGGCCCCGGACAAGCAGCAGCTTCAACCGCTTCGAGATCGTCGTCGGAGATCTTTCCCGCAGCGTGCGATCCGATGGCCTCAAACACATTCAGAATCGTGATGTTCTTGTGCGTTCCATCCGGCTGCGCAAGCTGCCCAGGAGCAATGCTGCCGCCGTAGAGCATCAGGCCTGGAATGTTCACGCGTGCCAGCGCCATGATCGCCGCAGGCATGTTCTTGTCGCAACCCGCGATACAGATCAGGCCATCGAACGAGTTACCGCGCGCCACGAGCTCAATCGAATCGGCAATCACTTCGCGCGAGATCAGCGAAGCCTTCATGCCTTCGGTGCCCATCGTGATGCCGTCCGAGATCGTGACGGTGTTAAACTCCATCGGTGTGCCACCCGCTTCGCGTACGCCCTGCTTCACCGCTTCGGCGACCTGGCGCAGATGGAAGTTGCAAGGCCCAATCTCGGTCCACGTGTTCGCAATGCCGATGATCGGCTTGTGCAGATCTTCTTTGGTGAAACCAACGCCGCGCAGATAGCTGCGCGCAGCAGCGCGGTTGGGGCCTTCGGTTAGTACAATCGAATTCTTTTTACCGGGTACGACACTCATGGGAACTTCTCCAGTGCTTCAACAATGCAGGGCGTGATTAGTGCCGGATGATGGACTTATTCTTCGGAGGAACAGGTTGTGGAGAGACGAGCGAGTCAAAATCTTTCACAAGCGCCGCAATCGTTTCATCCAGGTTCTTATCTCGATTTTTCTGACGGACAGCGTAATTCGTGCGCTCGGTAAGGGACCAAAGAACAATGTGAGAGTGCGGATCTTGAAGCACAACGCGGAACTGGCGGAAGCCGCCGGAACCCTGGCCACTCGCAATCGACTGACCGGGGGAGATTTCATAGTGAAGTTCCAGAACGAGGTCCGCAGCGTTGGGATCAGCAACGAGTTGAAAGCGGCTCAGCGCACCGATGCCTTGATAGAAGCTGTTGTAGGCGCGAAGGCAGTCGGCATTCTCTTGGTCACCCGCATTGCCGATAAAGAGCTTCGTAGCCGACGTGAGCGCGGCGGGCAGAGGCGCCGCAGGCGGCTCAGGTGTCTGTGCACCCGCAGTTGCAGCGAAGAGCAGCACCGACAACGTGGATGCGAGAGCGAGCTTCGAGTTGAGTGGGTATCTCATCTTCGTCCTCAGGCCTTCGGTGCGGTCCAGAAATCGTTGTCGTGTTTGCTCTCAAAAGTATCGAGAGAGTCAATGTGTCGCAGCGTGAGGCCGATATCGTCAAGCCCATTCAGCAGGCAATATTTGCGGAAAGGATCGATCTCGAAGCCTGCTTTGAAGCCCTGATCGTCCGTGACCGTCTGCTCTTCCAGGTTGATCGTGATCACGTGCTTCGGATTTGCCGTCGAACGCTGCATCAGCGTCTCGACGTCCTCATCCGACAGACGAACAAGGATGATGCCGTTTTTGCCCGCGTTTGAAAAGAAGATGTCCGCGAACGAAGGTGCAATCACAGCAAGAAAACCATACTGGTTGATTGCCCACGCAGCGTGTTCGCGCGAAGATCCGCAGCCGAAGTTCTTCTCTGCAATCAGGATCTTCGATCCGTTGTACTCCGGCTTGTTCAGCACGAAGTCGGAGTTCGGCTCCACGTGGTCCGGTGTGTCCAGGTTGTAGCGCCAGTCGAAGAACAGGAAATCGCCATACCCCGTACGCTCGATGCGCTTCAGAAACTGCTTCGGAATAATCTGGTCCGTGTCGATGTTCGGTAGCGGCAAAGGCACAGCGGTGCTGGTCAGAACGTTGATAGGAATCATTAGCGCGAACCTCCTTCGACGAGCATCTGCTCTGCTGGCAACGTGGGGGCGATCTCTTTCCACTTGCGAATGTCTGTGAAGTGACCCGTGATCGCAGCCGCAGCTGCCATCTCCGGAGAAACAAGATGCGTACGCCCACCGCGTCCCTGGCGACCCTCAAAGTTGCGGTTCGAGGTCGAAGCGCAACGCTCTCCCGGCTGCAGAATGTCCGGATTCATCCCCAGGCACATCGAACATCCCGGCTCGCGCCACTCAAAGCCTGCCGTCTTGAAGACCAGATCCAGACCCTCCTGCTCCGCCTGCCGCTTCACCGCCTGTGATCCCGGAACGACCATCGCGCGCACCTTCGTCGCAATGTGATGTCCCTTGACGACAGCAGCCGCAGCGCGCAGATCTTCAATGCGTCCATTCGTGCAGGATCCAAGAAACACCGTGTCGATCCTGATCTCTTCCATTGGTGTTCCCGGCTTCAGGTCCATGTACTCAAAGGCGCGCTCGTAGCTCTTGCGATCGGCATCGCTCTTCGCATCCTCCAGCGTAGGAACGGACGCGCCAATCGTCGTCGTCATTCCCGGCGAAGTCCCCCAAGTCACCGCAGGTGCAAGCGTCGTCGCATCGATATGCAGCTCGCGATCATAGATCGCACCCGCATCCGTTGGAAGAGTCTTCCAGTGCGCTACAGCGGCATCCCACTGCTCGCCTTTGGGAGCAAAGCGTCGCCCCTTCAGATAGGCAAACGTCGTCTCGTCCGGTGCGATCATACCGGCGCGCGCGCCAGCCTCAATGCTCATGTTGCAGATCGTCATGCGGCCTTCCATCGAAAGCGCGCGAATCGCCGAACCTGCGTACTCGATCACGCATCCCGTCGCGCCATCCGTACCGATGCGGCCGATGATGTCGAGAATGATGTCCTTTGCTGTAACTCCAAAGGGAAGATCTCCCTCAACATTGATGAGGAAGGTCTTCGGTCGCGACTGAGGCAGCGTCTGCGTCGCCATCACGTGTTCGACTTCGCTCGTTCCAATACCGAAGGCGAGCGCGCCAAACGCACCGTGTGTGGACGTGTGTGAATCGCCGCAGACGATCGTCATGCCCGGCTTCGTCGCACCCAGCTCCGGCCCGATCATGTGCACGATGCCCTGCGAAGCGTCCTGCACGTCGAAGAACTCAATGCCAAACTCCGCACAGTTCTTGCGCAGCGCATTCACCTGCGCGGCAGCAACCTGATCGACAATCACGAGGCGATCCTGCGCGCTCGTCGTCGGAACATTATGGTCCACCGTCGCAATGTGACGGTCAGGGCGACGCAGTTTGCGTCCGGCCAGGCGAAGACCATCAAACGCCTGTGGCGACGTGACTTCGTGCACCAGTTGCAGATCGATGTAGATCAGCGTCGGCTCGCCCGTAGGCTCTGCGACGATGTGCTGCTCCCAAACTTTTTCGAACAATGTCTTCGCTGCCATATGCCTGTCCTTACTTCAGTGAAGCCTTGACCTTATCGAGAATGATCTTGCCCATCTCGGTTGTAGAAACAGTGCGCTGCCCGACGATGTTGCCGCGCGCGATATCCGTAGTGCGATTGCCTTCTTCCAAAGCCTCAATCACAGCAGCCTCAATGACCTTCGCCTCAGCTTCCAGTCCAGCCGAGTGCCGCAGAACCAGTGCCGCTGTGAGGATGGCGCCAATCGGATTCGCCTTGCCTGTTCCGGCAATGTCAGGAGCCGATCCATGCACCGGCTCGTAAAGATTTACTTTGCCGCCGAGCGTTGCAGAGGGAAGCATGCCGAGCGACCCGGTAATCACGCCGCTCTCATCTGACAGGATGTCGCCGAACAGATTCTCCGTCAGCACGACATCGAAGCTGCGTGGCGTATTCATGAGATGAATCGCCATGGAATCCACAAGCTGATGTTCCAGCGTCACGTCTGGATAATCCTTCGCAACTTCCGTCACAGCAGCACGCCAGAGCTGCGAAACCTCCAGCACGTTCGCCTTGTCCACAGAGGTGACCTTCTTCTTACGCTTCTGCGCGAGCTGGAAGGCGATCTTCGCCACACGTACGACCTCGGCCTTCGAATAGACCATCGTGTTGTGCGCGAGTTCCTTCTCGCGGTCCCACCAGCGCGGCTCGCCAAAGTAAAGCCCACCCAGTAGTTCGCGGACGAAGAGAATATCGACGCCTTCGGTGATCTCAGGCCGCAGCGGAGAGTTGTCCGCCAGCGCTTTGTACGCGGTCGCCGGACGAAGATTCGCAAAGCCACCCAGAGCGGAACGGATCTGCAACAGGCCAGCCTCGGGCCGCTCGTTCGGAGAAAGATGGTTGAACTTGTTGTCTCCCACCGCGCCCAGCAGGGCAGCGTCGCATGCGAGCGTCTGTTCCAAAGTCTCCGCAGGCAGCGGCGAGCCCTTTGCCGTAATCGCGACTCCACCAATCAATAGCGGAACAAACTCGAAGCTGTGCCTACCGTGCGCGGCGACAGCCTCAAGTACGTTCACAGCTTCCTGCGTTACTTCGGGGCCAATGCCGTCACCGGCCAGCAATGCAATTTTCAGCTTCATATCTCTCTTCTCGTTCTAGTTTGCGGAAATCTTCTGCGGCAACAGAGCCACAATGTCCTGGTCATAGATCGCCTTCTTGCGATCGGCGAGCTCCGTGAAGCGCGTGTACGTCACGTCCAACTCATCCTTCGTCAGCGTATGTCCCAGCTCCGTCAGGCGATGCTCCAGAGCGCGCCTTCCCGAATGCTTGCCCAGCACAATGCTGTTCGCCGTAACGCCCACAGATTCAGGAGTCATGATCTCGTACGTCAGCGGATTGGCCAGCACGCCATGCTGATGAATGCCGCTCTCGTGCGCAAAGGCATTTTTGCCAACGACCGCTTTATTTGGAGCCACACCAAAGCTGACAATCTCCCCCAGCATCGTGCTCGTCGGAGCCAGCTGATTCATCACGATGTTGTGCCGGAAAGGGAAGCGGTCCTTCCGCACCATCATCGCTGCGGCCACTTCTTCCAGTGCGGCATTGCCAGCACGTTCGCCGATGCCGTTGATCGTGACCTCAACCTGGCGCGCCCCGCCAAGAACACCGGCAAGCGCATTCGCCGTGGCCATACCAAGATCGTCATGGCAATGTGTCGAGAAGATCAGCGCATCGGAGTTAGCAATGCGCGCGCGCATCGTCTCAAAGAGTTGCTTGTACTCTGCGGGAGTTGTGTAGCCCACCGTATCCGGTAGATTGATCGTCGTCGCCCCCGCTTCCACGGCCACGTTTACAAGCTGGATCATGAACTCCAGGTCCGAACGCGTTGCGTCTTCAGCAGAGAACTCCACGTCTTCTGAAAGTGTGCGCGCCAGGCGAACCATCTCGCCGGTCTGGTCCAACGCCTGTGCGCGGGTGATCCGCAGCTTGGCCTCGAGGTGCAGGTCGGACGAAGCGATAAACACGTGGATACGATTCTTCTCCGCCGCCTCGACCGCCCTTCCCGCGGTAAGAACATCGTCGCGTCTGCAGCGTGCAAGTGCCGCGATCCGTGGGCCGTTCTTAAGCTCACGCGAAATAGCGCGAACGGATTCAAAGTCGCCGGTCGAGGCAATCGGGAAGCCTGCCTCGATAATGTCTACGCCCAGCGTCGAAAGCTGGTGCGCAAAACGGAGCTTCTCCGCATGGTGCATGGTGCATCCGGGGGACTGCTCGCCATCCCGGAGAGTGGTGTCGAAGAAGAGAACGCGATTGTTTGTAACGCTACCCGTGCTCATGTTGATATTGTAAACATAACTACGATTTATAGGCACTGATGACAGTATCAGTAATTCTTATATCAACGCGCATTGAAGGATCGGATACAGGCATTGGACCTCTTTCAGCTCGAAACCTTTCTCGCCGTCGCCCAGGAACGAAGCTTTTCGCGGGCTGCTGTTCGCCTTCGCAGGACCCAACCCGCCATCAGCCAGACTGTTGCAAAGCTCGAAGCGGAGCTGGGAGAGGCCCTCTTTGAGCGCTCCATGCGCGACGGATCGCTCACGGACGCGGGCGAGGTCCTCCGGGAATACGCCCAAAAGCTGCTCAACCTTCGGTCAGAAGCCAGTGGTGCGCTGGAAGAGCTGCGCTCCCTGCACCGGGGCATCCTGAATCTCGCCGCCAACGAATACACCTGTCTCTATCTCCTTCCGCTTCTGGATATCTTTCGCAGAAAGCATCCCCGCATCAAGGTCACGGTGCATCGGTCCCTGGCCAGCCGCATTGCGGACGAAGTTCTGGCGCATTCCGTTGAGCTTGGCGTGCTCTCCTTCCGTCCGGAGGATCCGCAGGTACGCTCGATCGTTGTCTACCGAGATGCCCTCTCCTTCGTCGTTCATCCAAAACACCCTTTAGCTACCGCGAAGTCCGTTTCGATCCGCGATCTGGGTTCGGAGGACTTTGTCGCCCACAACGTTCCCTCCCCGCAGCGCGCCAAGGTGATGGACGCCTTCCGTCGCCACAAAACTCCTCTACGGATCGAAGTGGAGCTGCCTTCGCTCGACGCCGTGAAGCGCTTCGTCGCCATGGGGAATGGCGTAGCCATCGCGCCCGGACTCAGCGTGGAAAGCGAACTCGCCTCCGGGAACCTGGTGCAGGTGATGGTGAAAGAGTTGCAGATGGAGCGAAAGCTGCGTCTCGTCCACCGCAAGCAGGCCACGCTTTCGCACGCAGCCATGGCCTTTTTGGAGGTCGTGGAGACCCACGCCGCCATCACGGGCGATCCGTATAGCTATCTCCTCGAACGGTCCCCGCATTAATTTTGCTCCGGATGTGGGAACTCCTTCGGGGGATCCTCGTCTGTACTGGAAGCGGCCTTGGAAGATCGGCCGTCCGCGAGGAAAGAGTATGAGCCGTTTTGATCTGAATCGTCTACACGTTGGCATTGTAGGAATGTGCCTTCTCGCCGCTCCCGCAGCACTGGTTCTGGCCCAACAGGACACGCCGCCCCCAGGCGATGGCATGCGTCCTGGAGGTCCAGGCGGCGACCGCATGGGAGATCGCTTGGCCGATCGTCTGAATCTGACCGCCGACCAGCGCACCCAACTCAAAGCCATCCAGCAAGCCACCCGCCAACAGGAGATGGAACTGCATAAAGAAGAGACCGCGAAGCTTCGCGCCCTCCTCACAGACGAGCAACGCGCGAAGTTCGACCAGATGCAGGCGCAGATGCAGCAGCGCCGAGGTCAACGCGGCATGGACAATTCCCAGGCACCGCCCCAGTAAGGCCGCGGTGGAACCCCGGGCCGTCGTCGGTTTTACCTGCGGCGGCCTTCGCCTGCGCGCTCACTTTGCATCGGATGACACTCGTTCCACCTTCCTCGGCCCATGTACAGGTACAATAAAATGGATTGCTGTACCGGTGCCGCCTTCAAGGGCAAGCCCCTGGATGCAGGAAAGGTGAAGGTTGATCCGCGGAATGAAGAAGACGATTTGGTTGGGTGCTCTGCTGCTGTCGGCAGCTGTAATGCATGGACAGGAAAGCCGACAGGACGTGAGTGTAAGCGCAATCGGTATCTTTGCGCCTCAGGTAAATGGAAATAGTGCGCAGTTGAATACCAATTCAACGACCGGCTTCCTCGCCAGCTACCGCTACATGCTCACGCCGCGCAGCGCCCTGGAGTTGAACTACTCCTTCGCACAGTACACGGACATCTTTCGCACCAGCTTCTATCCCAACGGCCTCCGCATCCATGCGCGCCAGCAGGAACTGACTGGGGCTTATGTCTACAACATGAACTTCCGCCGGATTAATCCTTTTCTTGAGGCTGGCGTCGGCGGTTTCATTCTCACTCCGATCCGCGACTTTCAGACGCAGACTCTGGATACCAAGCAGAACACCAATATCGGTGCTCTCTTTGGCGCAGGTGTCGCGTATGAGCTCAGCCCCAGCTATGACATTCGCGTGCAATACCGTGGATTCCTTCTGAAATCCCCCAACTTCGGTATCGACAACTTCAAGACCAACCGCTATGAAATCATCTCCATGCCTACGGTTGGCGTTGCCTATCACTTCTAAAAGAGAAACTAGCTGAAATGACAAAGGCCCTGGAGAGTTCTCCGGGGCCTTTCTCTTGTCTTTCTTCGCGATCCATTAGAAGTGGTACGCCACGCCTGCTGTCAACATCTTGGGCGTCAAAGCGCCGTTCGGGAAGCCCTTCCAATGCTGATATTCAAAATCGCCGCGGACGTTGATATGTCTTGTAACGTTCAAGTCCACACCGCCTCCAAGGACGCCTATGTTGTAGGCCAGATTCGCAGAGTCATTGGCGAAATTGAAAACTCCACGGCCGACCATGATCTTGCCGTAGGGATTGATAAAGCCTTTATAGTGGCGGACATAGCGGACGCCGAGCTGGTAGGTTCGCTCGTAAAGCTTATTGTCCCCCGTGGTATCTACCTGTCGGATATCCCCTTCGATACCCCAATGTTGCGAAAAGTCAAAGGTCGTATAAAAGGTGCCACCGTAGTATCTGTGGCCACCATAATGCGGTCCGCCGGAGACTCCCAGGCCAACCTGAAAGTCGGCCTTCCGCACACCGGCTGCAGTTGCCTGGCCTAGAACTCGTGCCGAGCCAACTGAACCGATGCCCAAAAGGAAGATGGCGATCCTAAATATGTTTTTATCCCGGCTTTTTGTGTCATTCACTCTTGCCGTGATGGTTTCAACTGCTTGAATCGGCATACTGTCCCTCGGCCGCAGTCTGGTCGATGCCTCTGCTGTCATGAATGTCTCCGAATTTTTGTCATGATGGTGCTAACACCAACCGCACCCGGCGGTTTTGAGGAGCCGCTCGCGATCAAGCGGGCGGCTCCAGCGAAAGGTCCGGTAGGAGTCCTGATTTGGAATCCTCTGGCTACTGCGGCGTCGGGGCGGTTGCGCCCGGAGCCGTTCCTGCCGCAGCGCCTGTTGCAGGGGCTGCAGTGGTTGGAGTCAGTGTGGTGTCGGCCGGTGCTGCCGTGGTTCCAGCAGGAACTCCCGTTGTAGGAGTTGCACCAGGTGTGGCGTCTGCCGGAGCTGCCCCGGTTGTGGGGGCTGCTGCAGGTGCTGCTTCCGGCGGTGCTTTATAGTACGTCAACTTCAGATAAACCGGAGCCACTTCAAACGGCATCTTGTCGCGTGAGCTGAGAAGAGGTTCGAAGGCAGCGTGCATCTGGATAACCTGATCCGTCCAGGGATCGAAGCGGAGGAAGGCCGAAAGAGGCATCGCGGCATTCTGCTTCAGGTCATTCATGTCCAGCTTGGGTCCCTTGCCAACCAGCGCCTGCAGCCAGAAGGTGGTGGGATCCTTGAACAGGCCATCACCCAGCATCGGCTCGTTGAGAGCCTTGAGAGCCTTGCTGCGCGCCTGAAGCTGCGCGAGGTAAAGTCCAAACTGTCCAGGAGCGTCGCTCAACTCCTTTGGCTGCAACAACTCCAGTGTCTTTTTCGCAGCCTCTTCGTTGTCTTTGTCGGTATGGTGCATCGGGATCCGAGCGAATGCCGAGGTGTCTGGGAAGAGAAGGCGATCATTGAAGGCGTACTTCGTATCCAGGCGATGACCGAGAATCACGTGCGCGAGCTGGAAGGCAATCACGGCATAGAGGTTCGAAACCTGCTCGTTGTTGTTTCCAGGGACGGCGGTAGTATCGATAAGGCTCTTGGAGATGATGATGGTGTTGCCGATGGCTACTGATTCGAGCGGCTCGGTCAACAGCGTGCGGCAGCGGATCGGGCGCGAGAGCTGGATGTTGTTGTAAGCGAGGATGTTCCCCGCAATCTGCTCTAGAATCTTGTCGAAGTCGGATGGAGCATCCAGCAAACCAGCCTGGACGAGGCGGTCGACGACGTTGTCCTCAGCCTGCTGTACCCATGCGCGCTGTGCTCCGAGGGGGCCTACATCCTGTGCATCCTGGGATACGTCGGTTGCGCCCTGAACTTCCACGTCGACGTTCTCGGTGTCCTTGTTCGGCACCTTCAGCACGTAACCCCAGATGTGATTGACGGCCTTGAACTTAACCGTGCTCTCCGTGCTCTTGGGGTCGGACTCTTCTACGTAAAAGCTGGTCGGAAGCCAGAGGTCTTCCTGTACATTCGTGCGCCAGGAATCGAAGTGGTAGAACTCCTTGATGTCCTTTTGCGTTCCGGCAAACGAACCATTGAAGCGAACGATGTTTCCGTTCCGCCGTTCGATCCAGATGCGTCCGAAGAAACGTCCACGAGTGCTCTTGGAGGCAGGCTCTACGTCAAAGACCATCGTAGGCACAGTGCCAAGAAAGTCATTACGTACAAAACCAAACTTGTACATCTGGCGGTTGAAATCCTTGGAGTCCACCAGCATCATCTGCACGAAACCCTCTTCGGAGAACTCCAGATGGAGGGACTTCGAAAGGCCGGAGAGGTAACCCAGCGAGTTCTTGAAGAACCCGAGCTTTCCGCCAGATTTTCCATGAACGGCGGCCGTCTGGTATTGCGAGTCGCCGATGATCTTGCCGAATTCAACGCGGCCGAGGAAATGCTGATCCGATTCGGGCACCTGCAGCAACGCGACATCGGGCTTCATGTTCTGGATATAGGTTTCCACCAGAGGTGCGCGTTCTTTTACGACCTTGATGACTTCCTTCTCCCGCGCGATGGCTTTGTCGATCAAGGCGTTCTGCGCGGCGGTGAGTTTTCGCGCTGGCAGATCTTCCTTCTTTTTTCCACCGAAAAGGCTAATGGCATGGGCCGGAACGGTCGATATTGTGAGTAGGCTCAGGAACATCAGGCCGGCGAGGCTTGGCTTGCGGAAGTTCATCATGGTCTTTGCTGCTCCTGTCGTGGGCATTGCCACGGGTGTACTGATCTTTGACACAGGTTTCCGCCTCGCAGAGGTCAAAACCATCGTGAGCTTCTAGCTTATCCTGCGAGCTGGAAGTTGATATTTACGACGCCATCCCAGTCCACCGGATGACCGTCCTGCATGGCAGGCGAGAAGCGCATGCCTTCCACGGCCTGGATGGCTGCCTGATCCAATCCGTGTCCAAGTCCGCTCGAAATACCAACAACTTGTACTGCGCCAGCGGCCGTGAGATGAATTTTCACGTACACCGTACCTTCCAGATGGAGCTGACGAGCCTCTGCTGTGTAAACAGGCTTCGGTTTGAAGAGCAGCTTGGGTGCTGTGCGGGCCGCCGGTGGGGGAACGCCCATCGGACGAACCGCCTGCGGCTGTGCCGCCGCGATCTGAATCGCGCCTACAGGGCGTGCCGTCACCGGGCCAGTTCCACCCGGTGAACCGAGCTTCACGCCAGTCACAACATGAGCAGAGTTGTCCGTGCCCCCCATTCTTCCGTTGGGTGCTCCGGAGCCGCCAATATTGATCTTGCTGGCCGGTCCAAGGCCTGAGTTGCCAGCGGGCATGCCCGGTGCTCCAGCGCGTCCCAGGTTCACCGGCGAAACAGCCGGTCCGGTGACGTTCTTGATAGGGTTCGTCTGGCTGCCCAGACGAATTGCGCTGGGATGGGAATCGTTATTCGCGACTGAAGTCGCCTGTGCTTGGTTCAGCTTGATCACCTGCGGAGCTGGAGGAGGCGTCACGGCCTTGGGAGGCGCGGGGGTGGGGACGGGAACTGGCGCGGCCTTCATCACCGGCGTCTGAATCTTGGGAGGCTCGGGAACCTCGATCTTGGGAACATTGATCTTGGGCGGTTCCACCACGGCGATTTTGGGGGGCTTCGGTAGCACGGGGATCGGTTTCGGCTTGGGAGCCTCTTTCAATTCCTTTGGGATCGGGGCATCCAGGCGCGAAAGTTTTACAATTTGCTGCTGCTTCTTTACCGCGGCCGTCAGCAAAAGAATCACGAGGGCGGCCGTGACATTCAGGATGAGCGCCGTGAAGAAAGAACCCCGGCTCTGTTTTCCGGCGTTCAGAACTCCGAAGTGAGAAAACTGAATCTCGCTCGGCTTCTCGCGCGTGGACTTCTCTACCGTGGGCTTCTCTTGCGTGGGCGTCTGGATAGCCATACTTGTGCGGTCCTCGTCTGGCCCGAATCGTGGGGCTCGATTGATTGTGTGTTTCCGTCACTAACCATTAACCGGTTTAGGTTGTAAGAGGTTAGCGAAGGTCACTTGGATGTACGGCGCGAAGGGAGATCTTCCGCTACTAAAGTTGTAAGACGCCGATTTCTCGAAAGGGTTTCTCTCTCTACGGAGAGTTCCAAGTTGGATACTTCTGATCCTTCGTGAACTGATGATAAGCGATAGAGGAGGGTTTTCAATGCAACTGTTGGGTTACTCGAAAGTTGGAACTGTTGGGTTAGATTGATTGTTTTCGCATCATTCAGTCCATTTTCCAGTGGTCAATAAATATAAGTTGACTTCATGACGTACCTCACACTGTGCAAGAATCTTGCAAGACGCCGCACCAGCAGGTGTCGCCAAGGGTGATGACGTTATGAATCTTCTTGTTACAGGTGGGGCCGGATATATCGGTGGGACCGTCTCCCGCATTCTCCTCGCAGCCGGACATACGGTCACCATCTACGACAATCTTTGCCACAGCAAGCGCGAAGCCGTAGCTCCCGGTGCGACGTTTATAGAAGCCGATATCGCTGACCGTCCCCGCATTGAGCAGACCCTGCGTGAAGGAAAGTTTGATGGTGTCATGCACTTCGCTGCGCTCATCGAAGCGGGTGAGAGCATGCAGAAGCCGGAGATCTACTTCCGCAACAATACCGCCTCCACTCTCACGCTGCTTGAAGCCATGCTCGCCACCGGGAATAACAAGCTCGTCTTTTCTTCCACGGCGGCCTGCTACGGCGAGCCCGAAAAAACTCCCATCCTCGAAGACGCCACCCTCAAGCCAACGAATGCCTATGGCGAGTCCAAACTTCTCGTGGAACATATTCTCGGTTGGTTCCACCGCGTCCACGGTTTTCGCTACGCCAGCCTCCGCTACTTTAATGTAGCTGGAGCGATCGAGGGATACGGCGAAGCGCACGAACCGGAATCGCACCTCATCCCGCTCATCCTGGACGTTGCTCTGGGTCGTCGCGAGAGCATCAAGATCTACGGCAGCGACTATCCCACCCCAGACGGCACCTGCGTCCGTGACTATATTCATGTCTCCGATCTCGCCGACGCGCACCTTCTCGCTCTGCAGTCTCTCGAAAAGCAGACCCGCGCGATCTATAACATCGGCAGCGGTGGAGGTTTTACCGTCCGCCAGGTCATCGACTCTGTCTCGCGCGTCACAGGCAAACAGATTCCCGTGATCGAAGAGCCTCGCCGCGATGGAGATCCCGCCGTTCTGGTCGCCAGTTCGGAAAAGATCAAGTCGGAGCTCGGCTGGGCTCCACGCTACGCCGAACTGGACGACATCATTGCCAGCGCATGGAAGTGGCATCAGCAGCGATACGTAGGAAAGACCTCCTGATTCTTGCGTAACGCCGTACTCTGGTGAATATGTTTGACCACATGTTCCACCTCCCGTTGCCGATCCTGGAAAAGATCGCACGCCCGGCGATCGTCTATATCTCGTTGATCCTCTTCCTGCGCATCTTTGGGAAACGAGAACTCGCGCAACTCAACCCCTTCGATCTCGTCGTCCTTCTGTCGCTCTCCAACACTGTGCAGAACGCGATCATCGGCGAAGACAACTCCGTCATCGGTGGAATTATCGGTGCCCTTTCTCTTCTCAGCGTCAACTGGCTCGTCAATCGCGGCCTCTTCCGCATGCCGAAGTTGAACCAAATCCTCCAGGGCAGCCGGACGGTGCTCATCCAGGATGGCGTGATCGACGAACAGGCGTTGAAGAAAGAGATCCTCACCCACGACGAACTTATGGGCGTACTCCATAAGAGCGGCGTCCATAGTCCCGAAGAGCTGAAACTCTGCAGCTTGGAACCCAGCGGCAACTTCTATCTCGATAAAGATGAGGACGCTCTACCCTCCGTCCACTTCAAAGCCCTCATGAAGAAGATGGACCATCTCTCCATCGAACTGGCAGCCCTGAAGAAACAGATCGCGAAGGAAAAATAGGGAAGAGAAGACCCGTCGCCTTTAGAGCTACTCCTTTGGAGTGCTCACGCCGTCCACACTCCTGGCCACCTTCAGTACCGCCTTGCGATACCGCTCCGGCGGAGGGTCCATGCGCGCCTCACGAATCGCGGCACGGTATCCGCCGTTGAAGATGCCGTACATCACCGCGAGCGCGCATCCCACGCCGAAGCCGAAGCCCAGAAACACTCCGATGAACACGGCGCTCGAAAACCCAACCATATCTGCAAGCCTAGCAGGCATGTCTAAAAGGATCATCGTAGGCAGTAGGACATTCGCCCAGAGCCAGTTATCTCGCCGCGCTTGTACAATCGCTCACAATCGGTGAACACACGCACGTTGTGCGCGAAATCACCTAATTCCTTTTCAGGGTCTTAGAAACGCATGTCAACAGCTGCTCCCGAATCACAGAACTTCGACTCCTTGCTGCGCGAAAACCGCCTGTTTCCGCCGCCAGCCGAGTTCTCCGCACGCGCACATATTCGCAGTCGCGAAGAGTACGAAGTGATGTACAAGCGCTCCGTCGAAGACTCTGACGCCTTCTGGGCAGAGGCCGCCTCGGAGCTCGAATGGTTTTCTCCCTGGACCGAAGTTCTTAAATGGAACGTACCCCACGCGCAGTGGTTCGTCGATGGAAAACTGAATCTCTGCCACAACGCCGTCGATCGTCACGCCCTCGGCTCCCGCGCAGACAAAACCGCCATCCTCTGGGAAGGCGAGCCCGGCGAGGTCCGGAAGCTTACCTACGCGGAGTTACACGCAGAGGTGCAGCGCTTCGGCAATGTGCTCAAGGGCCTTGGCGCGAAGAAGGGCGACCGCATCGCCATCTACATGGGCATGTGTCCCGAACTTGCCATCGCCCTGCTCGCCTGCGCGCGCATCGGGGCTGTCCACTCCGTTGTCTTCGGCGGCTTCGCAGCGCACGCTCTGGTGGAGCGCATCCAGGACGCCGAGTGCAAGATTGTCATCACGCAGGACACCAGTTACCGTCGTGGCGCAGACATTAAGCTCAAGGCCATTGCAGATGAAGCGGTAGCTGCATGTCCCACCGTAGAGAGCGTCGTCGTCTACCAGCGCACCGGGAAGCCCGTTGACATGCAGGCCGGGCGTGACTACTGGTGGCATGAACTCGCGGCCAAGGCCTCTCCGGATTGCCCTGCCGAATGGATGGACTCCGAAGATCCGCTTTACATCCTCTACACCAGCGGCACCACCGGTAAACCGAAGGGCCTCGTGCACACCACCGGCGGCTACTCGGTCGGAACCTACCTCACCACGAAGTACATCTTCGATCTGCACGAAGACGATGTCTACTTCTGCACGGCGGACATCGGCTGGGTCACTGGCCATAGTTACGTCGTATACGGTCCTCTGCAAAACGGTTCGACCGTGGTCATGTACGAAGGAGCACCGAACTTTCCAGAGTGCGATCGTCTCTGGCAGATCGTCGACGACCACAAGGTCACCGTCTTCTACACCGCCCCCACAGCGATCCGCGCCTGCATCAAATGGGGTGACCAATGGGTTACCAAACACTCGCTCGCCAGTCTTCGCCTTCTGGGAACCGTGGGTGAACCGATCAATCCCGAAGCGTGGATGTGGTATCACCGCATGATCGGTAAGGAGCGCTGTCCCATCGTCGATACCTGGTGGCAGACCGAGACCGGCTCCATCCTGATCGCGCCCATCCCCGGCGCGGTCGCCACCAAACCCGGCTCTGCAACACTTCCTTTCTTCGGCATTGTGCCCGAAGTCGTCACCAAAGAGGGAGACCCCGTTCCCGCAGGCCAGGGCGGTCTGCTCGTCATTCGTAAACCCTGGCCCTCTATGGCGAGGACGGTCTACAACAACCCGGAGCGTTACCAGGCGGCCTATTGGAGCGAGATCCCCGGCAGCTACTTTACCGGCGACGGCGCGAGAAAAGATGCGGATGGCTACTTCTGGCTGATGGGCCGCGTGGACGACGTGCTCAACGTCAGCGGGCACCGCCTCGGCACGGCGGAACTCGAAAGCGCCCTCGTCGCCCACCCTAAGGTAGCGGAGGCCGCTGTGGTCGCTCGTCCCGATGACCTCAAGGGGCAAGCGATCTGCGCCTTTGTCTCTCTGGAAGAAGGGCACGAGCCCAGCGACGAGTTGAAGAACGAAATTAAGAAGTGGGTCGCTAAGGAGATCGGTGCACTCGCTCGTCCAGACGATGTCCGATTTACGCCGATGCTGCCTAAAACCCGCTCCGGCAAGATCATGCGCAGGCTTCTTCGAGAACTCGCGACGACTGGCACTGTAACGGGAGATACCACCACCCTCGAAGACTTCAGCATTGTCGCCAAACTCCGCGAACAGGACGAGTAACGAATTCGCTTTTGTGCCCCATTCTTTCACTGTTTCATCGCGAAAGGGTGGGGTCGCGCAGAGCGCATAAACCTGATTTCGAAGGGCAAAAACAGATCCCTTCGCTTCGCTACGGGATGACAAAGTGGGCCAGAGGAAGGAGTTGTGGGTGCTTACCCCGCCCTTTCGCCAAAAGCCGCGAAAGAATGGGGCACAAAAACTTCTCTAGCTCAAATGCTGGCGTGGCTTTGTCGGAAGCGTAAAGAAAAACGTTGATCCCCGACCGTACTTACTCTCCGCCCAGATGTGGCCTCCGTGCTGCGATACGATCGACCGGCAGATCGCCAGCCCAAGTCCCGTGCCTCCCATTGCGCGGGAGTCGGAGGCGTCGACCTGCTGGAAGCGCTCGAAGATCGACTCCAGCTTGTCGTTCGGAATCCCGCGGCCGTGGTCATGGACTTCAATCTGCGCTTCGTCTCCGCTCAGGTTGCGGGCTTCCAGGCGAATCTTTCCACCCTCCGGAGAGAACTTGATCGCGTTCGAAAGCAGGTTGGTAATTGTCTGCAGGATGCGATCCGGGTCGCCCCAGACATTCACACCCCGTGCTTCAATCTCGAATTTGATCCCGGCCTTTGCTGCCGTGCCTGTCAGCAATCCAGTCGCCCGGCGGAACAGGTCATCCGCGGATGACAGCGTGGAGTGCAGCTCCGCTTTTCCTGAGCCGATCCGTTCCAGCTCCAGGATGTCGTTGACCAGGCTGACCAGGCGCTCCGTGTTGCCGATGGCAATCTCCAGCATCTGCTTCTGTTTCTCAGGACGCGAAGCCAGCGCGCCCGAAGCGATCAGCCCCAGAGAAGCCCGCATCGACGTCAACGGTGTCCGCAACTCGTGGGAGACGGTCGAGATGAACTCGTCCTTCATCTTGTCCAGTGCGCGACGCTCTGTTGTATCGGTAAAGGCCACCACGATGCCGGTAGCCCGGCCGTCCTTCACGATGGGGCAGGCGACATACTCCACGGGGAAGCTGCTGCCGTCCTTGCGCCAGAACAGGTCCGTCGAAGCACGGACGGCTTCGCGTTGGTGCAGGCTCCGCTCGATCGGACTTTCGTCGTCCGCGTATTCCGTACCGTCGGCGCGGGTCAGACGCAGCAGATCGCTTATCTTGCGACCTAGAATTTCATGGGTGCCATATCCCAGCATCGATGCGGCCGCAGGATTCACCACCGTCGCCACGCCGTCCAGGCTTGTCGCAAAGATGCCGTCACCTACGGAGTCAAGAATCGAGTTCGATTGCAGCGTGAGTGCCGACAGGCTCTCTTCCGCGCGCACCTTCTCCGTAATGTCGACGCCAAACCCCAGCACAAACCGGTCGCGTCCTTCGGGAGCGATGAGGCGATTGCGATAGGCCAGCGTGCGACGTTCCCCATTGCGGTGCAACAGGCAGAACGTACCCTGGGCCTCGCCCGTCTTCCGCATCTTTTCAAGATAGGCATCGAAAGCCACAAAGTCTTCGTCCGGCATGAAATCCGTCAGGGACCTGCCCAGCATCTCTTCGATGCCATAGCCCAGGCTTTCTGCTCCATAGGTATTCAGGGAGATCAGCCTGCCCTTGGGTGTATGTGTGAAGACCACACCGAGAGAACCTTCGACCAGTTGCCGGTACTGCGCTTCGCTCTGCCGCAAGGTATCTTCAGCAACCCGCTGCAGAGTCACGTCAATTCCAGTTGCGATCACGAAGTTAAGTTCGTTCTGCGCGTCCATCAGAGCGGTCGCAGTCCACTGAATGCGCCGCAGACCTCCGCCCCTGACCTTCCAGCGATCTTCAAACGAAACCGGAAACGATCCGCTGCGAATCGTCTCAAAGGCCCTGTTTGCCTCGGCGCGGTCTTCTTCAGGAATCAGCGTCTCCCAGAGGTAACGTCCGACGATCTCACGTGTGGCAAATCCGGAGATGGCCTCGCAGGCGCGGTTGAATCGGACCACGCGGCCCGCTGTATCCATGACCACGACCAGTGCGCCGGCTGTTTCGAGGACGGCGGAGACAAAGTTGCGCTCTACTGTCAGTGCACTTTCGACCCTCTGCCGTACGCGCGATTCGTTGTCCATCAACCGGACGCGTGCCTGCAGTTCTAGCCGTGTCATCACCTGCGTAGAAAGAATGCGCAGAGCAGTCGCCTCCGCGTCCGTCAGCAGACGCGAGTGCGGCGAAAGAATACAAAGACAACCGATGCTGCTGCCGTTGGGCGCCAGAAGAGGGGCTCCCGCATAAAAACGAAAAGTGTTTTTTCCGAGCTCAATGCCAAGTCCGTCATAGCGGTCGTCGAGAGACGCATCGGGTATCTGGTAGAGATCGGAACCTGTGATGGCCTCATCGCAGGGAGAGTTTGTACGCGACGTCTGGTCGATATCCATACCAAACGTATTTGTGTACCAGACCGTTTCTTCTCCCACAAAGCTGATCGCGGCGGCGGGCACGTTGCAGACCTGTGCCGCAAGCTGCGTGATCGCCGTAAGGCCTGGGTCAGACGCTGCGTCCACGACGTTGAAGCTTTCAAGCGTGTCGAGCCGTACGTCTTCGTCTTGGAGCAGCGTGTTTCTCACGTAAGGTAATCATCATCGCAGTCCTGACTAACGCTTGTCAGTAGACGTGCGGGCCACAGTCTTCACAAAAGTTGTAGTGCTTAGGGCTTGGGAAGAGCGCAGCAATCGGCTGCAGGCTCCTCAGCGCTGGCGTCCAGCGCGACCTTCCACTCTCCATTCGGTTGCTTGATCCAGACTGTGATATATCTCCCTTCCAGGACGACGGGCTGACCATTTCGGTCTTTCGAGCGTCCCTCATAGTGGCCCCATGTATAACCCATATCGTTGGAGGGCCCCATCTTCCCTCCAACAGGAACCCAAGACAACTGATAATTCTGCGGTTCCCAGTCTGCCGCCGCAGAAATGCGTGTTTTTCCCAATATGGGAGTGCGTTTGTTGTTCAAGGTCAAAGCGTCCGGCGCGAACCAGGAGGCAAAGGCCTTTCCGCCGCCTTTCAGTGTCTCCTGCGAAAAACGGACATCCAGCTCCATGAGCTCCATCACGCCAGCGGCTACCGGCATCTGCCCGAAGGGTCGCGCTACAGGGGGTTTTCCGCCACTCGCGTCGAGAGGAATCTGCGCCCGTGCACCGACCGCGCAAATGCCCAAAGCAACCACTGTTATCCACCGAATTCTTGCCATCTTCTCCACCTCGGGGGCTACATCCTATCAAGCCTTGTACACTCCCCGAATACGACACTATCTACGGAGAACCATGGTTTCAAGACGGTTTGAACTTTCACTTCTCGCAATCGCTGTTGTTCTTCTCGCAGCTGGCAGTGCTTTGGGTATCCTCGCCGTACCGCACTCTCTTGTGTTTAGACTCGGTGTTGCATCGAGAGTCGCGTCTGTTCTTCTGCTCGTCCTGTGGGCTGTGAATCGGCGCAAACTGACGCCATGGATCGCAGTTGCGATGGTCGCCGGGGTGGAACTCGGTCTGGATGCTCCCGCCGCAGCGCTTCAGATTCACTTTCTCTCGGATATCTTCCTCCGTCTCGTAAAAACCATTGCCGCCCCCCTGATTCTGATGACCATCATCTCCGGTGTCGCTGGCCACGGAGATCTCAAAGGCGTCGGCCGCATGGCCTTCAAAAGTCTTATCTACTTTGAAGTCATCACGACGCTTGCTCTGGTCATCGGCCTCTGCGCGATTAACATCAGCAAAGCGGGCGTCGGTATGAATGTTCCCGAAGATCCCGCTTCGTCGGCTGCTCTGAATAGCGCTGCGCCCATCCACTGGCAGGACTTTCTGGTGCACGTCTTTCCTGAAAATATCGCGAAGTCTATCGCCGACGGCCAGGTACTGCAGGTTTCCATCTTTGGCCTCATCTTCGGGATCGCCCTGGCCCTCACGCCACTCGATAAACGGACTCCTGTCCTGCGCCTGACGGAGTCGATCAGCGAAGTCATGTTTCGCTTTACGAACATTGTCATGTACTTCGCCCCCTTTGGCGTGGGTGCGGCCATCGCGTACACCATCGCCAGGATGGGCCCTGGCATCCTGATCCATCTAGGCAAACTGCTCCTTACTCTCTACGCCGCGCTTGGAGTCTTTGGTGTCTGCGTCCTGCTTCCAGTGGCGCTCCTGGCGCGTATCCCGGTGCGCCGCTTCCTGAAACACGTCTCCGGCCCTGCAGCCATCGCTTTCGCCACAGCCGCGAGCGAAGCCGCACTTCCTCGCGTCATGGAAGAGATGGAAGCATTTGGCGTTCCCCGCCGGATCGTCGCCTTTGTCATCCCTGCTGGTTACAGCTTCAATCTCGAAGGTTCCACCCTCTATCTGGCGATGGCCATGGGCTTTGTCGCCCAGGCCGCCGGGATACAGCTCACGCTCGGCCAGCAGGTCTTCATGATGGGTACGCTTATGTTGTCCTCAAAAGGCGTTGCGGGTGTCCCACGCGCCGTCCTTGTCGTCCTCATGAGTACCGCCGCGACCATCCATCTCCCCCCAGAGCCGATCCTGATTCTTTTGGGTGTCGACGCCCTCATGGACATGGGCCGCACCATGATCAGCGTCGTCGGCAACTCGCTCGCAACGGCTGTGATCGCGCGCTGGGAAGGCGAGCTTAATCTCGAAGCGCCGTCTCTCGCCATTCGTGAGGCGATGGCCGAATAAACACTTTGACGGTGTGCAAATCGGTCTCCAAGCAGCACGTCTTCGCCCGCCCGCATCCAACGCTTGATATAGTGAAGGATTGAAGCTGCAAGAGGGCGCAACGCCTGAGGACCTGTAACGCACGATGAGCAACCACCTCGCCACGATCCAATCTCCCGCCGACGTCAAAAAGCTCACGGTCCCTCAACTCGTGGAGTTGGCAGAAGAGATTCGCGAACGTCTCATCCTTGGCGTCTCCAAGACCGGTGGCCACATTGGGCCGAATCTCGGTGTCGTGGAACTGACCATCGCGATGCACTACGTCTTCGATACTCCGCAAGACAGTTTTGTTTTTGACGTCTCGCATCAAGCCTATGTCCACAAGCTCCTCACCGGCCGCGAAAACCGCTTTGACACCATCCGACAGCCGGGTGGCCTGAACGGCTTCATGCTCCGCACGGAAAGCGAGCACGACAGCTTTGGCGCGGGCCACGCAGGCACTGCGCTCTCGGCCGCCCTCGGCATGGCCGTCGCTCGGGATATGTCAGGAGGCAAAGAGCACATCGTTGCCCTAGCCGGGGACGCTGCGTTCACCAACGGCATCTCCTTCGAGGCACTCAACAATATTGCCGTGCAGACCAAGCGGATGATCATCATCCTCAACGACAACGCCTGGTCCATCGACAAAAACGTAGGCGCAATCGCCTCCTACTTCCATAAGATCGTGACGCATCCGAGCTTCAAGTATCTTCACGACCGCGCCGGGGAGTTCATCGCCCGCTTCGGCGGTAAGGCTGTTTCTCACGTCGCACGCAAAGCGGAAGAATCCGTCAAAGGCCTTCTCGGTCCCTCGATGCTCTTTGAAGAGTTTGGCCTGAGCTACTACGGTCCCATCGACGGCCACGACCTCCCGCTCCTGATCGATACGTTCAAATTTCTCAAGCAGCAGAACAAGCCCGTCATCCTGCATGCGATCACGCAGAAGGGCCGTGGTTTCCAGCCCGCGCTCGATAAGCAGAAGAAGTTTCACGGCCTCGGGCCGTACGATCCGGAGACCGGCGAAACCACCGCAGCAGGGCAGAAAACCTACTCCGAGATCTTCGCGGAGACCCTTTCCAAGCTCGCCACCGCCAACGACAAGGTCGTTGCCATCACCGCAGCCATGCCCAATGGCACGGCCCTGGATCTCTTCCGCCCGCTGCATCCGAAGCGCTACTTCGATGTCGGCATAGCAGAAGAGCATGCTGTCATCTTCGCGGCGGGTATGGCGACGAAGGGCTACCGGCCTTTCTGCGCCATCTACTCTACCTTCCTGCAGCGCGCGTTTGACCCGATTGTCCACGACGTCGCCTTGCAGAACCTGCCGGTTGTCTTCTGCATGGATCGCGGCGGCCTCTCAGGAGACGACGGCCCGACGCATCATGGCCTCTTCGACATCAGCTATCTGCGTTCGATCCCCAACATCGTTCACATGGTGCCGCGGAACGAAGACGAACTCGCCGACATGATGTACACGGCCATGCTGCACGATGGCCCATCCGCCATCCGCTATCCGCGTGGCATCGGTCCCGGAAAGCCGGTCAAAGAGCAGCCCGTTGCGCTGGAAATTGGCGTGGCCGAGGTGGTGAAGCAGGGAACGGACGTCACGGTCTTTGGCCTGGGTGCTCTCTTCCATCTCGCGGAAGAGACTGCCGTTCGGCTCGAAGCGCAGGGTCTCTCGGTCGCTCTCATCAATCCGCGCTTTGCCAAGCCGATCGATCGCCACACGGTCGAACGCTATACGAAAGACGCTGGTCTTGTGATCACCTTCGAAGACCATGTTCTCGCAGGAGGCTTCGGTTCCGCCATCCTCGAAACGATGAATGCGCTCGAAATCAACACGCCCGTGGTGCGCATCGGTTGGCCCGACGAGTTCATTGAGCACGGACGCGTGGATGCGCTTCGCGCAAAGTATGGGATCACCGCAGACGAGGCTCTTGTGCAGGCTCAGCCCTATCTGCAGGCCATCCAGCAAGCCCATCTCGCCACGCGCTAGCCATCTTTATCGACCGGTCATCTGCAGGAACTTCGGCATCAGCTTGCAGGTCTGTTCCTGCCGATACTTGAAGATGGATTCGATCTGAGCCCGCCCGGCCAACGCATTCGCGATGTCTCCGAGCGGTCCGCCGGGGAACGCATACTCCAACTCATCCCGGACGAGAGTCCCGCTTACGCCATCGCGTACTTCTGAAAAGACACGGTGGCAGTGTCTCCAATAAGCGAAGGGCCCACGGTCCTGCTCGTCGCAGAAGTGGTCGTTCCACGCGAACTCCGTGATGCGCGCGTGCCAGTTCAGCCGAATTGGCAGCCTGGGGATTGCACGGAAACTCAGGATCATGGTCGTCCCCGTACCTGCTGCGGAAGAGCGGTACTGCGAACCAGAGGTTGAAGCTGGCGCTGCACCCGGACTCTTCAATACCGCCTCTTCAATGCGCGCATCCTGCCATGCAGGCATCAGTGGCGGAAGGTGGACGGGGTTCGCAAAGAACGCGAAGACGCCTTCGACCGGATACGGCAACCACTGCTCCGCTTTAAAGCAATGTTTCATTGTCGCCATCCTCAATATTGCTTCAGAAGTTGCATGCTTTCAGATGCGGGAAAATTTTATGAAGATATACGACTGAAGTAGTCGTGGATCGTGTAAAGTATCCATATCGGACTGATGTTGTCGTAGATAGAGCTGCCTTCGGAGAATCGTCCGTGAAGGCCAAGTGTTTTGTTTGCAGTATTTAGCGTTGGGGCAGTTGAGGGACTTCCTCGAGTGAAGCAAGAGTGGATGTGCAATGGCTATCCACCCAAACCTCGGAGACATTGAAATGAAGAAACACAGAAAAATCTCTCATCCGGCGCGCATCCTCGCCATGGGAACCCTGGCGGTCTACGCCACTGCTTCCAAGTCGCAAACGGTTGCTCCCCAGAGCGGGCAGAACAATGCGACTGGCGCCAGCAATCCTTCCACCCTCGCGTCATCTTCCGCGCGCCGGTTCAACATTGCCGCTGGAACCCTGGAAGGAGCGCTCAACGATTTCCGCGCTCAGTCTGCGGTCGAAGTGAATGTCAAGCTGCCGATGGACAAGCTCCAGGGCATTCAGACTCCCGCCGTATCCGGTCTTTATACCCCCAGCGTGGCCATGCGCCGACTTCTGGAGAACACCGGACTCTCGTTCAAATTCGCCGGTCCAGACAAGCTGGACATTGTTCTCCGGAATGACGAGTCGGTCGATGTGAGCTCGCTGGATATCCTTCCTCTTTCGACCTTCACGCAACCGTTGTTGGACACAGCGCAAACGGTCAACGTGGTTCCGCAGTTCATCATTCAGGAGCAGGCGGCCAACACGCTGCGTGAGACCCTCCGCAACATCCCCGGCATCTCGCTCGCAGCGGGTGAGGGTGGAGCGCAGGGCGACAACCTGAACATCCGCGGATTTTCCGCCCGCAACGACATGTTCCTCGATGGCATTCGCGACTTCGGTTCGTACTACCGTGACTCTTTCGACTACGAGTCGGTCTCTGTGATCCAGGGTCCCGCCTCCGTGGAGTTCGGACGTGGTTCAACCGGCGGCGTGATCAACCAGGAATCGAAAGCGCCGATGTCGAAGACTTCGATTCGGGGTGGCCTGCAGCTTGGCACCAACCTCAATCGCCGCGTGAACCTTGACGTGAACAAGCCGCTGGATGAGTACATCGCCGGTGCGGCGTTCCGTATGAACCTGGTGGGTCAGCAGTCGCAGGTGGCTGGGCGCAACAACGTGGAGATGAAGCGGTTCGGTGTTGCAACTGCGCTTTCCTTCGGCATGAACTCCAACACGCGCTGGAATCTGAACTACCTGCACGAGGCGGAAGATTCTCTCCCCGACTACGGCCTGCCGTACTTTTACGCGAAGGTAGCTCCGGTCGATCGGCATAACTTCTACGGCTTCGTGGACGACAACTGGCTTCGCACAAGTCCTGACATTATCTCGGGTCGCGTCGATCATGATTTCTCGCCGAACGTGTCTTTGCGCAGCTCGCTGCGTTGGGGCAACTATCCGCGCGACGTGCGGATTACCGAACCACAGATCGGCGCGACGGCCACTCTGGCGGGTGTGGGCGCAGTGCAGCCCAATGGAAACTACGCAAGCTATAACGCAAACTGCGGCACAGCCACTTGCTTCCTTGCAACCGCGCCGATCACTTCCATTGGCGTAACGCGCAACCAGATCCAGGCGCGCAGCACGGAAGATATTTTGTGGGAGCAGACTGCGCTGACCGCGCACCTGAGGTTCTTCGGGATCGAAAACGATTCGTCCTTCCTTCTCGAAGGTGGGCGGGAGCGCTCCGCGCCGGTACGTCCTCGTTACACGGTGGCGACCACTCCGGCCACGGCACCATCGCCTGGAGATCTCTTCGTTCCGCTGACCATCACAGCCCCTTCGATCACGCACGTGGCCTCGCAGAGCTATGGGTTTAACTTCATCGATACCCTGAAGATCACGCGTTGGGTACAGCTTTCGGGCGGCATCCGCTTCGACTACTTCAATACGCATTCGGACGCGTTTACACCGACGACCTCCACCACAACCACGCCGATCTATACCGGGACACGCGTCATTCTCGATCATCTCGACAAGATGCCGACCTACCGCGCGGCGATTGCGGTGAAGCCCCGCCCGAACGGCACGGTCTACTTCGACTACGGCACCTCGTTCAACCCGTCCGCGGAGTCGCTTTCACTCTCGGCAAACAACGCAACACTTCCTCCCGAGACGAACGAAACCTATGAGGTCGGTTCTAAGTGGGATGTGATGAACGGCAAGCTGAATCTCTCCGGTGCCTGGTTCCGCACAGAAAAAATGAATGCGAAGGAGACAAGTCCTCTTGATTCGACCATCACCCTCGTCTCCGGAACGCAGCTGGTACAAGGTGTGCAGTTTGGAGCCATCGGCCATTTGCCGCGTCACTTTGATGTGATCCTTGGCTACGCGTATCTTGCGGGTCGGCTGGAGAGCTCCGCGCTCAATGCTTCCCCGTTTGCTTCGCTCAATCTCGGTTTTTACAACAACTGGCAGACTCGCCTGAAGACCGATCCGAATGCCGTCGTCGATCCTCGCTACAACACCGCACCGTTCTACATCAATCCCGCAAACTTCCCGCTGGCAAACGTTGGAAAGAACACAGGCAATCTCTGGGTCACGCATGATCTGGGATGGCGCTTCGTGGGGGGATTTGGAACGAACTACATCGGCGCACGCAGGGCCAGCAGTTCTTCTCTGATTGGCATCTACAACACAGCGGCTACGCCGGTGACCAGCGCTCCTCTCGCGTTCAAGACGCTGCCTGGATACTGGAACTTCGATGCGATGATGCGTCGGCCTCTCACGGATAACCTGAATCTTCAGGTCAATGTCTTCAACCTCACAAATGGTTTCTATATCGCGCAGCCTCATCCGAATCATCTGATTCCGGGCGAAGGAATCAACGCGCAGATTGGTCTCAACCTGCACTTCTAACCCGCCGTGGCGCGTGAGAACAGCCTCCACTCACGCGCCGCGTGTTTTTCTAGAAAACTTATGCTGATTCAGATCCCGAATGTCTTCACTTCCGAGCAGGTAAAACAGATCCGCGCTGCGCTCGATGCAGCGGAGTGGGTCGATGGCAAAGTCACCGCCGGTCACCAGTCTGCGCTGACGAAGCAGAACGCCCAGATTCCGGAGAACAACCCGACCGCTCAGCAGATCGGAGATGTGATTCTCAAGGCACTCGGCAGCAACAATCTTTTCCGTTCTGCGGCGCTGCCCTTGAAGGTCTTTCCTCCACTCTTCAATCGCTATGCAGGCGGGCAGAACTTTGGCACGCACGTCGACAACGCCATCCGCACCCACGGCGCAAGCGGTCAGCGCATCCGTACCGACCTCTCGTGCACGCTCTTTTTCTCGGATCCTTCGGAGTATGACGGCGGTGAACTTGTCGTCCAGGACACCTACGGCGACCAGCGCGTGAAGCTGGAAGCCGGGAGCATGATTCTTTACCCGTCAACCAGCCTGCACCACGTCACGCCGGTTACGCGGGGCGCGCGCGTCAGCAGCTTCTTCTGGCTGCAGAGCATGATTCGCAGTGATGAAAAACGTTCCATCCTCTTCGAACTCGACCAGAGCATTCAGACTCTCGCGATAAACGATCCGAGCGATGCCACGGTAGTTCGACTGACCGGGGTTTATCACAATCTTTTAAGACAGTGGGCCGAGATGTAGAACCCCTTAAGTTCACTGGCAGACCTGTTCGCCGGTGAGAAGTGTGCGCCCGACGCCGCCCTCACGGTTGAGGGCGCACTCCTTCAAAAGTATCTGAGTGGGTTTGTCTTCTTCGAATACTTGTTTGTCATCCCGTAGCGCAGCGGAGGGATCTGCTGTTGCTTCCTGACAAATCTGGTTTGTGCGCTCCGCGCGACCCCATTCTTTCGCATAAAGCCGCGAAAGAATGGGGCACGGGACTTTCCCCAAACAGTGCCGAATACGTGAATCACACGGTTGGATTGAAATACATCGATAGTGGTGATGGTGGCCATGCCGCCTTTTCGTCCGAGAACGACGTCTGCAGGGAAACGTGCTTTTCGCTTCAACGGATTGGAAGAACGTTTAACTTTGACGTTTTTTGGCTACCCCGATCTGGTTGTCTATAGCGGAAAGATTTTCCTCGGTTTGACATTGGGAACAATGCACTTTTAACTGTGAGTCAGCGCATGCATACCGTAACGATGGACAAGCCGAACAAGGAAGCTGCGCACAGGCAGGATTCAGGGCTGTTTGCCATTGCCATTTTCAAACTGGGCAAGGCGGCGCTCTTCATGGCGATCGGCTTTGGCGCGTTGCACTTCCTGCATCACGATCTCTCGGAGAGTCTGTTGCACTTAATCGCAGCGCTGCGGTTCGATCCGGAGAACCACTTTCTCTCGGTCATCCTCGATCGGGCGGAACTGGTGTCCCATCATCGGCTGAAGCTGATCAGTCTGGGTACGTTCGCGTACTCAGGCCTCGCTATGACAGAAGGCGTTGGATTAATGCTCCGGAAGACCTGGGCGGAGTATCTGACCCTGTGGCTCTCCGTAAGCTTTCTGCCGTGGGAGAGCTACGAACTAATCCGGCATGTGGATTGGTGGCGTGTAGGCATCCTGTTCAGCAACCTGGTGATCGTGGTCTACCTGGTCTGGCTGCTGAAGCGGAAGCGCATGCCAGCTACTTCTCAGGAATAATTCCTTCTTAAATCTGGTCCTGAAAGAGCGCTAGCCTCTATCTTCGCTTTTTCTTCGTCTACCGCGTGACGTGGTTTGACGCAAGTAGAGACTTGAGGACGACTCAGAAAGCTAAACACAATATATGGGGGTTGACTAGGATGGTAACCCTTCAAGATGCGATTTCCACTTTCATCTGTTGAAAAAAGGGAAGTATTTACCACTTTTCGCTTTACTTGCGGCGTCATACGCGTAACGATGTGGAACGAAGTGGTAAAAAGTGGTCAAAAGGAAACGAATCCCGGATGCCATGAGCAATCTTAGCGTGACTTGGCAGCAAGTGGCGGTAAACGCACCAGAAACGGTTCATGCAAAAGGGTTCACATGTTTCGCGGTAATCATCCAGCACGGGTCGACGAGAAGGGCAGGCTTAAGCTGCCTGCCGACTTCAAGCGCCGTTCGGATGAGGTGTATGGGCCGCAGTTTTACATCACGAGCAAGGACGGGAAGCGGGCGGAGATCTATCCGATCCGCGAGTGGGAAAAGATCGAAGCCAAGCTGGCCGAGATCCCTTCCATGAATCCGGCCAAGAAGAAGTTTCTGGACGTGACGAACTACTACGGCCAGATGGCGGAGTTTGACGCGCAGGGCCGGTTATTGATTCCGCAGATTTTGCGGGAGTCGGCAAAGTTGACCACCGATGTGGTGGTGTTGGGCGAACAGACGGTTCTCGCAGTGGTGAACCGTGAAGAGTTTGAGGCGGAGCTGAAGGCGGCTCCCCTGTCGGCGGCGGATATGACCGCGCTGGCTGATCTGGGACTGTAAAGTCCTGTAAGTTTTCTGCCCTCAGGGGCACGCATGGAGGCGGTGAATGTTCGATCCGCAGCATGTGCCGGTTCTTTACGACGAAGTTTTGAACTTTCTGAATGTGCGCGCCGGCGGAACCTATGCCGATGCCACGCTGGGACTTGGCGGACACTCGAGCGGCATCGCTCGTTTGCTCGGAGCAAAGGGAACGCTGATCTGTTTCGATCGCGACCCGGAGGCGATGACCAAGGCCAAGGCGAGGTTTGAAGCGCTGGCAGTAGAGCTGGGAGACACGATGCCAACGGTGCGGTTTGAACCGCGAGCGTTCTCCGAAGCGAAGGACGTGATCAAGCCCGGTTCGTTGGA
Source organism: Terriglobus saanensis SP1PR4 (assembly GCF_000179915.2). Taxonomy (NCBI): domain Bacteria; kingdom Pseudomonadati; phylum Acidobacteriota; class Terriglobia; order Terriglobales; family Acidobacteriaceae; genus Terriglobus; species Terriglobus saanensis. The sequence goes on from NC_014963.1 coordinate 1,387,221, forward strand.
CGGCTTGCTGGCGGACTTCGGCGTAAGCAGCCTGCAACTGGACGAGGCGCACAGAGGATTCAGTTTTCGGTTCGAAGGACCGCTGGATATGCGTATGGATACGCGCAGCGGCGAGACGGCCGAGCAAGTGGTAAATCAGGCGGACGAAGAAGAACTCGCCAACCTGATTTACGAATTCGGAGAGGAAAGGAGGTCGCGGAGAATCGCCAGAGCCATTGTGAGGGCGCGCCCGATACGGACTACGGCAGAACTGGCCAAAGTCATATCGGTCGCGGCCCCCTCAATGAAATCGGACAAGATCCATCCGGCGACACGGACTTTCCAGGCACTTCGAATTCGAGTGAATGATGAGTTGGGCGAGATCAGGACGCTGCTGGAAAGCGCGCCATCTCTGCTCAAGGTAGGAGGCCGGTTGGCGGTGATCAGTTTTCACTCGCTGGAGGACCGGCTGGTGAAGGATGCGACGCGCGATGGCGCTCGCGATGGGATTTGGAACCTGATCGAGAAGAAGCCGATCACGGCGGGCGAGGACGAGATTCAGCGGAACCCGCGCTCACGGAGCGCAAAGCTGAGAGTCGCCGAGCGGATAGCCGATACGGGTTTTGTAGTAAAGCGCAAGTTGCCGCCCGAGGGCGGGAGTTTACGCGGTAGACGGTAGGGTTCGAAGAGATTTGGGCCTGTTTAGAACGACGATTTGAGTGAAAGAAGAGAGAGGCAAGCTATGAGCACACAGACGATGACGATGACGGGAGTGGTTGCGGGACGTGCGCAGCGCGATCGTGCGGAGAGTTTTCGCGAGCACAACCGCGAGGTCTTCGAGTCGCAGCGACGTGCTCGACGCGGACCTACGCCGGAAGTCTTCTTCACCAAGCACCTCGACAACAGCCGCATCGTGAAGGCGGATGACCCCGAGCGCCGTCGCGAGATGCGTTCGTTCGCCGCAGTGGCGGGCGTTCTGTTTCTCTTCGTGATGGTCTATGTGTGGCAGCACTTTGTTTCCATCGAGATGGGATACACCATCGAAGCGAAGAAGCTGCAGGTAGAGCATGTGCGTGAAGATAATCGGCAGATGCGTCTGAGCGAAGCCCAGTTGAGCGATCCTGATCGTATCGATCGCATCGCAAAGCAGCTTGGTCTCGATATGCCGCAGCCCGGACAGGTCGTTCGTCAGAACGGTCTCGATCCGAATGCCCCCGTAATGGCGCAGGCTGGCGTACCCGCAAGTTTGTTGACACAGTAGCTTTAAAGACCAAAGGGACAGTCCATGAGCAAACAGCCACGGCAGACGTTAACGGCTCCGATCCGGAGAATCCGTTTCGTCTGGGTGGCTTTTGCTTTTTTAATCTGGACCTTCGGAATCTCGTTCCGGCTGGTCTGGCTGCAGGTCTACAAACATAAGGACTGGGTAGACCGCGCGGCCAAACAGCAGCAGCGGACGTTCGAGGTGGCTCCACGACGCGGTGTACTGTACGACCGTAATCTGCGCGAGCTCGCCGTCACCGTCCTTGCAGAGAGCGTCTATGCGGTGCCGAGTGAGCTAGGCGACAACCGGGCGACGGCGGCGGAGCTGCTGGCTCCGATCGTGCACGTCGATCCGACAGACTCCTTTACTACCGAACAGGGCATCCTGGGACGCATGAACGCTTCGCGGAACTTTGCCTGGGTAGCGCGCAAGCTGACGCCGGAGCAGGCAACCCGCGTGCGCGAGTTGAATCTGAAGGGCGTCTACCTGCAGAAGGAGTTCAAGCGTTTCTACCCCAATAGTGATCTTGCTTCGCAGGTGCTTGGATACGTGGGAACGGACGACTCTGGCCTGGGTGGTCTGGAAGGCAAGTTCGACGATGATCTGCATGGAACGCCGGGGCGTGTGTTGACCGCGCTGGATGCGAAGCGCCATGCCATGGGCAGCGAAGAGCGCGAGCCTCTGCCGGGCGAGAACCTCGTGTTGAGCATCGACACCAATATCCAGTACATGGCGGAACGTGCGCTGGACAAGCAGATGGAGAAGGTGAAGGCCGCGCACGGTACGGTCGTGGTGCAGGACCCGAACACGGGACAGATCCTGGCGCTGGCAATCTCTCCGCGTTATAACCCGAACGACCTGAGACATCAGGATGCAAGTATCTTGAAGAACCTTGCGGTAAGCGATGTGTATGAGCCGGGTTCAACTTTCAAGCTAGTGACGTATTCGGCTGCACTCGATGCAGCGGGCGTGCAGCCTACCGACATTGTGGATTGCCAGGGCGGCGCCATGACCATGTATGGACGTACGTTGCATGACGATAAAGCGGATCACTTCGGACGCGTGACAGTGCAATATGCCCTTGAGCATTCAAGCGATGTCGGCGCTGCGAAGATGGCGCTGAAGGTGGGTCCGAACAAGTTTTATGACTACATCCGCGGATTCGGTTTTGGTGACCGCAGTGGAATCGAGTTGCCGAGCGAAACGCGTGGTCTGTTGCGCGCTCCGAAGAAGTGGGGTGCGACGAGCATCCTCTCGATTGCGATTGGGCAGGAGATCGGCGTAACTCCGGTGCAGCTGGTGACGATGGTGTCCACGATTGCCAATGGCGGTACGTACATGCCACCACATATTTTGTTGAGCGAGACGGAGCAGATGAAGGGTGACCCTCGTCTGCGACCTGCGGCGTTTCGTCCGGGAACGCGGCTGCCTGAGAAGTTGCCGGATGGTGCGCATCGCGTCATCAGCGAACTGACTTCGGCGAAGATGCGCAGCATGATGGCGGGCACGGTGATCGAGGGATCTGGTAAGGCTGCGACGCTCAACGGCTATAGTTCCGGAGGCAAGACGGGCACGGCGCAGAAGATCGATCCGGCGACGCACACCTATTCCCATACCAAGCTGGTTGCCAGCTTCGCAGGGATTGCGCCGGTGAGTAATCCTGCGATTGCGATTGCGGTGGTGATCGATACACCGACACTGGGCACCCGATATGGTTCGACTACGAGTGCGCCCGTCTTTGCCGAGGTGGCGCAGCAGGTCCTCGAGTACCTTGGCGTCCCGCACGACCAACCGCTACATGCACGATCCAAGAGCGAAATCGCCAGCACGCAAAAGCCGTCTGGCGAAGACGACGCTCCCTCCGACAGCGGCGCGGATCTCGGGGCTCTTTTTGCCGAGGTTAATTCGTTGCCTGCGGATGATCCTCTCCGCGCGAAGAATGACGCTGCGATGGTTGCGGCTTCGCCAGCCCCAGCCCCTACGGCAAGCGCGCCGATAAAGAAGGGTATGTTTGGCGCTCTGCCGGACAAGATTTTGACCGCGTTTCGAGAGCACGGCGGATCCAGTGTGATGCCCGATTCCGATGATCAAAAGCCACTGCCGAAGTCTGTAGCGCAGACGGTAACGCGGCCAGATGGTGGGGTCGTCGTGAGTTCGGAGAAGAATGTGCCGGTGCCCACGTTTGTTGGAGCATCGATGCGATTAGTTGTGGAGCGCGCGCGCGGAGTCGGTCTGCGCGTGCAGCCCGTGGGCAGCGGCATTGCGACGGAGCAGGTCCCGGCGGCGGGAGCGATGGTTCCGCAGGGGACGGAAGTCATCGTGCGGTTCGCACGTTGAGTTCACCCGCCTGGCTGATTATTTTGATCGGCGTTGGTGTGGGCGCATGTGTGGGTCTGGCCGGAACAGGCGGAGCGTTCATCATTCCTACCCTGATTTTTGGGTTTGGTCTGACGCAGCTGCGCGCGCAGGGAACGGCCCTGCTGATTGCATCCCTGCCGATCTGGATTGTGCCGTTGATCCCCTACGCGCGGGCGAAGCAGGTGGACTGGCGTCTTGGCCTGGTTCTGGCGATAGGCCTTACAGTAGGTAGCTGGTTTGGCGCGCAGTGGGCGCAGCAGTTGCCGGTGGGGCTTGTACGGAAGACCTTTGCGGTCGTGCTGATCAGTGTGGCGATCAAGCTGTTTCTACAGCGGTAAATACGATGAGATTTGAAGAGATAGTGCGCGGTGTGACGACGTTGGCGGTGCGGCTGGCGCCAGTGGATGTGCGCGGCGTGGAGTATGACTCACGGCGTACAGGCACGGGTTCACTGTTTGTCGCGATGCGCGGCGAAGCGACGGACGGCAATCGTTATGTCGCAGTTGCATTGAAGCTCGGTGCGGTGGCGGTACTGACTGATTCTCCTACCGTGTTTGAAGATCTGACTTCGCGCTCCGATATCGGTGTTGCTCTGGTGGAATATGGGCGGCGGGCGCTGGCCGAAGTGAGCGCGAACTTTTTCGGACATCCGGAACAGGTTTTGAAACTGTGCGCCGTGACGGGCACAAACGGAAAGACGACGACCGCCTTCCTGATTGAAGGTCTGTTGCGGAGTGTCTCGCGAAAGAGCGTTTTGCTGGGGACGATTGAGACGCATGTGGTGGAAAACGTTCGTCCTTCTCCGCATACGACGCCGGAGAGCCGCGACGTTCTGGAGATCTTTGCCGAGGGAGTACGGGCAGGCGCTACCGAAGCGGTAATGGAGATGAGTTCGCACGCGCTGGTGCAGGAGCGTGTGTGGGGTCTCCCGCTGGATGTGGCGGTCTTTACCAACCTGACACAGGACCACCTGGACTATCACGGGACCATGGGCGAGTACGCGCGGGCCAAGGCCCTCATGTTCCGTGGTGTGGGCACCTTGCCCCCAAGGATCGCCGTAATCAACGCGGATGATCCGTCTGCCGGAATGATGGTGGAGGCCGCTTCGGGGTGCGAGGTCTGGACGTATCGGGTGGGAGCCCGTGAGTTCGACGAGAACGCCTACGAGTTTGTGGCGGACGATGTGAAGCTCGGTGCGGGGTGGACCGAGTTTGCTCTAGTAACGCCCATGGGGGAGCGGGTGGTGCGGTCGCAGTTGACCGGGCGTGTGAACGTCTACAACCTCGTTGCGGCGATGGCGACGGGCATGGCCCGCGGCCTGTCTCTGGACGAGTGTGTGCGTGGGGCGGCGGAGTTGCTGCCGGTGCCGGGACGGTTTGAAACAGTAGGGAACGACCTGGGCATCACGGTGGTGGTGGATTATGCTCACACCGACGACGCCTTGCGAAACCTGATCGGATTGGCGCGGGAGTTGGTGGGCGAGGGGCGCGTGATTACCATGTTCGGTTGCGGAGGAGACCGCGACCGAACGAAAAGGCCAAAGATGGGGCGGGCTGCAGGCGACGGGAGCGACCTCGTCATCGTGACCAGCGACAATCCGCGCAGCGAAGACCCTGCGGCAATTGCCGCCGATGTATTGGTGGGTCTACAGGATACGAAAGCCATCGTCGAAGTGGAACTGAACAGGCATGTCGCTATCCGGCGGGCGATTACCGTCGCGAAGGCAGGTGATATTGTTCTGCTGGCTGGTAAAGGGCACGAGCGGGAACAGGTGTCGCGTCAAGGAAGTATCCTTGTAAGTGTTCCATTTGACGATGTCATGGAGGCACGGGCTGCTCTGGATGCAAGGAGTTCCAAAGGCTGATCCCCTGAGCGAACCCTGTGGCACCTTTTGGCATCAGACTCGTGACTGGCTTTCCTTGTCTTGATTGCACTATAGAACTTACGTGTCGGTCTGCGGCGAGCGTAGGTCGAGGTTCCTGAATTTAAGCGGTGGAGTTTGTGGAGTGAGCTTTTTCAATGGAAAGTGGCCAGCAGAAGCAACGCTGAAAGTTCGTCCGGCCGCGATCCGGGCGTTGACCTGCGTGCTCTCACTTTTTCTGGGCGTGGCTACCTCTGTTGCCGCGCAGGACGCTGTGACCTCTCCTTCCGCAGGGACTCCAGCTCCGTCGATCGCGCCGGCGATCCTGCCGGGGCCGAGCGCCTCTCCTGCTCCCCCGACATCTTCTTCGACTCCATCTGTACCTCCTGTCACTGATGCCACAAAGAGCGATGCGTCGCCAGCTGTAGAGGAAGCCGACACAGATGCGGCAAGTACGCTCTGGAGCTATCGCGGAGTGAAGGTCGACGCCGTCCAGTTCGAGGGTGTGAGTTTCGATCCCAAAGATCGAATTCTCGAGATGTTTGCGGTACATGAGGGTAAGCCTCTGGATCCGATTCAAGTGCGTGCCATGATTCGGCGGCTGTATGCGACGGGGCTCTATCGCAGCATCGACGTGCGGGCCGTGAAGCATGGCAGTGGCGCGGGACAGACGGTTACCCTGATTTTTGGTGGAACACCTCGGCTTTTTGTTGGCCGCGTGACAATCCTGGGAGTGAAGACGGAGCGCCTGAGTTCGCTTCTGGAATATTCGACCCAGCTGCAACCGGGAACGGCGTTTACGGCTGCAATGGTCGCCACGGGGGAGCAGGGGATCCGGCAGACGCTGTCGACAAATGGATACTACGAGCCGGTCATCCAATCGAAGACCAGGACCGACGAAATCGGCAAGCAGATGGACGTCACATACACTGTGACGCTTGGGCCGCAGGCGCGCGTCGGCGGAGTTGCCCTGACCGGAACGGACATCGGCATGACGCCCGAGGAGTTCCGCAAGCGAGGCAAGCTGAAGTACAAGAGCAAGGTCACGCGCGACACGACGAGCAACGCCCTGACGAAGCTGCGCGCACGCTACCAGAAGCAAGACCACCTGGAGGCCACCGTTGCTCTCGAAAAGCAGGAGTACGCCGCACCTCGCAAGCAGCTGGACTATACCTTTGGCGTGAACCAGGGACCGACCGTCAAGGTGATCATCAAGGGAACGAAGATCTCCAGCGCCCGGCAGAAGAAGCTGTTGCCGATCTATGAAGAGAGCGCCGTCGACAACGATCTCCTGAACGAGGGCGCACACAACATCCGCGAATTTCTGCAGCGGCAGGGTTACTTCGATGCCGATGTGAACCCGCATGTGGACGGAGTTGGAACGCCGGCGCAGACCGTGGTCTTCGATGTCACCGAAGGAAAGAAGTACCGCGTCATTGCGGTAGATATCACGGGCAACAAGTACTTCGACACGGACACGATGCGGGAGCGGATGCAGGTCGTGAAGGCGGATGCGTATGTGCGCAATGGACGCTATTCGCAGTCGCTGCTCGAAAACGATGTGGCCTCCATACAATCGATCTACCGTGCGAACGGTTTCAGCCGCGTGAAGGTCTCCACGGAGACGTTGCAGGCCGGGACGAAGGGCAAGCTGGCCCTGATGCGCGTCAACGTAAAGATCGATGAGGGAGAGCAGCAGAAGTTCGGAAGCGCAAAGTTGAGTGGCGTCGATCCTTCCCGCGAAAAAGAAGTGCGCGCCATGATGAACACGGTGGAGGATCAACCCTTCTCACTGAGCACGGTGTCAGGAGATCGCGACAGCATTCTGCAGTACTACCTCGCCAAAGGCTTTGAGCAAGCGAAGGTCGAAGTAAAACAGGCGTTGCGCGCGGACGATCCGACGCAGACAGATCTTACGTTTGTGATCACAGAGGGCGACGAGGTCTTCGTCGACAAGATTCTGCTGTCGGGCGTAAACCACACGCGGAAGAGCGTCGTGAATCGTCCTCTTCTATTGAAGCCGGGCGATCCTTTGGACCAGAGTGCACTGGTGGAGATGCAGCGCAAGTACTACGATCTGGCGCTCTTCAACGAGGCGAATGTTGCCGTGCAAAATCCTGAAGGAACAGCGGACCGCAAAAACGTTTTGGTGCAACTGACAGAGGCACGCCGCTGGGATGTGACGTACGGTGCGGGCTTTGAAGCGCAGACGGGAACACCGCAGACGAACTGCCGTGCGCAGGAATCGATCGGTGGAACCACTTGCACTCCCGAAGGAAGAGCGGGCGCCTCGTTCCGTGTTTCCGCAGACGTTACTCGGATCAATCTGCGTGGCACGGACAACTCATTGCAACTCCATACGACCTATGGCCTGTTGGAACGTGTGGCCTCGATCACGCTCAACACACCTCACCTTTTGAATCACACGAACTTCACCGGATCCCTTACCGGCGGATATTCCAACGTGCAGAACATCTCCACGTTCAAGGCTTCGACGCTGCAGGCGATTGCGCGTGTGACGCAGAAGATTCCGCGCGCCGATACGCTGATCTATGACTTTACTTATCGTCGTGTCAGCGTAGACCAGGACAGTTTGCAGGTAACGGCCAATCTGATTCCACTGCTCTCGCAGCCGGTGCGTGTAGGTGGCCCTGGCATTACCTGGTACCACGACACGCGTGGCCCTTCTCCGCTGGATGCTCAGAAGGGTATGTACCTTTCTGTTCAGGACTTTTTCTCGAATTCCAAGTTTGGATCACAGGTCAACTTCAATCGGACGGACATCGCTTATTCCACGTATTACACCTGGGGAAAGCGCAGGAAATATACCTTCGCGCGCAATACGCGCTTTGGTTTCGAGGTCGCTTCGGGGGCCAATCCAAATGCGGGCACATCGGCGTGCGCGGGCATTCTACTGACGACGAATGCAAGCTGTAATCCGATTCCTTTGCCGGAACGCCTGTACGCCGGTGGCGCTTCCTCGCACCGTGGATTCGCCGTGAACTCTGCCGGGCCCCGCGATTTGACGACGGGTTATCCCGTGGGTGGATCTGCGGTATTTATCAATAGTTTCGAGTTGCGCCTGCCTCCGCCAGTGCTTCCGATTGTGGGTGACAGTGTGAGCTTTGTGCTCTTCCACGATATGGGCAACGCGTTTCTGCACATCAATGATATCTGGCCAAGTTTTGGAAGATTCAAGCAGCCGAATCGGCAGACTTGCTTTGACGTCACACCCTCGCAGACGGGCACATGCGACTTCGCCTACTTCTCGCATGCGGTCGGCGTGGGTGCGCGGTACAACACGCCTGTGGGTCCCATTCGCGTGGACTTCAGCTATAACATTAATCCGCCGGTCTATCCGATCATCGACGACTACTCTTTGCCGCAGGCGAATCATGCCGTGGGTCATGGCAGCCACTTCCAGTTCTTCTTCTCGATTGGACAGAGTTTTTAATGACGATGCGCGCTACATTCCGGGTCTTCGCAGTGGCATTGCTGCTGTGCTTTATCTGCCGTAGTATGCCCGCGCAGACACCGGCGAAGCCGGCAGACCCGCGTGGGGAATCCGTGGACCGGATCATCGCGATTGTGAATGGGCAGATCATTCTGCAGAGCGACCTGGACGAAGAGGTACGGTTTGCAAAGTTGCAGCCATACCGCCTGGGCGCTGGAAAGACGCTGCGTGAACAGGCGATGAGCCGTCTCATCGACCGCACGTTGATCCTGCAGCAGCAGCAGGGTATGGGACAGGCGCCGATCACAGACGCTGAGTTGGATGCTGCAATTACGGACCTCCGCAAAGACCTGCCCGCCTGCGCACATGCTGCCTGCGAGACGGACGAAGGCTGGATCAAGTTTCTTGCCGGAGTCGGTTTTACTCCCGAAGAGGTGCGCGAGCGTTGGCGCATCCGTCTGGAAGTCTTGCGATTTATTGAGCAGAGATTCCGCGCGGGCATCCGTATCTCTGACGCGCAGATTGAAGAGTTCTACAAGACCACGATGCTTCCGCAGTACGCCCAGCAGAAAGTGCAGCCTCCGCCGCTGGAGACCATTAGCGCGAGGATCGAGCAGGTACTTCTGGAGCAACAGGTGAGCGTGCTTCTGGATCAATGGTTAAAGACACTGCGAGAGCAGGGCTCTGTGCGGATTCTCAAAGAGGGGGAGGACGCACAGTGAGTCTGCTGAATCCAGAGATTGAGGAGACCACTCCCCCTGCGCCTCGACGCCGTCGCGGGCTGGGTATCGCCGCATGGATCTTGGGAAGCCTCTTCGTACTCTTTCTACTCATCGTTGGTGGACTCGCGTGGTACTCCACGACGTCGGACTTCGATCGCCGCGTGAGTGCGATTCTGGTGAAGACTCTGGAGGACGCTACAGGTGGAAAGGTGGACCTGGCGCATACGCGCTTCAGCCTGAGACACCTGGCCGTCGAGGCGGATGGCCTGGTGATCCATGGTCTTGAAGGTCCAGATCAAGCGCCTTATATCGCGGTAGATAAAATACTCTTGCGCGTGACGATCAAGAACTTTCTCTGGCACGCGGCGGGCAAAGGTGCGATCAAGTACATCTCTCTGGATATGCTGCGTGTGGAGCAGCCGCACATTCATCTGATCGTGAATAAAGACGGCACAACGAACCAGCCTGAGCCGAAGACAAAGAGCACGAGCAATGAGCCAGTACTCGATACGCTTCTGGATCTACAGGCCCACACGGTGGAGCTTGTGAATGGAGTGGTGCTGATGAACGATCGCGCCATTCCTTTCGATCTTGCGGCACGCGACCTTGGAGTGTCTTTGCGCTATCTGCCCAAGAGCGATCACTACGGTCTGTCGGTGGGGATCAGCGATCTGCGCACGAAGATGCAGCAGGAGCCCGAAGCGAAGAGCCGCTTGCAGTTGGAAGCGGAGCTGGGACGCAAGCTGATAGAGCTCAGCAGTCTGACACTGGATACAGGCAAGGACTCACATCTCTTAGTCTCCGGGAAGATTGAGAACTTCGACAATCCCGCGTGGGAGGCGGGCATCAAGGGCGATATCGAAATCCCGCAGATCTCCGTACTCAGTGGCTTTCCCGGTCTCAAGGGTGGCCGTGTGAATCTGAATATCAGCGGACATAGCTGCACGGTCGCACCGGCAGCGGCGCAAAAGCAGCCGCGTTTCTGGCGCAGACGTCATCCAACAGAGAACAAGGCGAGCACCAAGGTGCTTCCTCCGGACCCGGATTGCCAGAAGGGCTACATGCTGGTGGGATCGGCGAAGTGGCATGACGCCGGGTATGAAGATGAGGATGTGACCGTCCACGGCGTAAATGGTGGAGCGGAGTTGCGCGTGACGCCGACGGAGCTTTTGTTCCAGGCTCTGACGGCGAACCTGCCTGCGGGCGGCGGAGAGATTGCAGGCGAACTGCGGATCAACAACTGGCTGGGTGAGGTCTCGCAGGATGCTGCGGTAGGTTCGGCTACGATTGCTGCCGGACAGAAGACGGCGAACGCAGCCGCCAGCGCGATCAATGCAAAGGAGCCTTTGATCGGGTCACGCAGCCTGGACAAGGTCGAACGCGCGCATGCCTATCTGACCGTGACCCTCACCAAAGTGAGTCTCCGCACGATCATGGAAGTCACGCGCAATAAGAAGGACCTGGGACTGGATACGGCTGTTACAGGACCGGTAAAGGTGGAGTGGGGCGGCGCTGTGGCAGATCTTCCGAGCTCTGTGGTCGTAAATGCCCAGTTGAAGCTTGCGCCGACTGGAGTTCTTCGTTTGAAGGCCCAGAACATTCCGGTAACGGGATCGGTGGACGCGGAGTATCGCGGCGATCGCGAAGTGGTCAATATCAAGCAGGTCACGGCGAAGACACCGGCGACGACGGTTTCCGCGAGCGGTGTTCTGGGCGTCAACAAGGGCGATGCGCTGACCGCGCTGCGCATGGATGCGGACTTCCGTGACCTGGGCGAATTCGATTCTGTTTTGAACTCGATTGGATACGAAGCCAATGGCAAGAAGGGTAGTGCCGCTTTGCCGGTCGTGCTGCATGGACAAGCGCACTTTGTAGGCACGGCAAGCGGTCCCATTGCGGGTCTGGATGTCAAAGGACACTTGGATGCGCAGCAGCTTGAAGCGCATCTAGGCTCTGCGGGCGATGTGCTGGTGGATTCGATTGTAGCCGATGCGGAGTACGCGCCGAAGGGCGTGACGGTGGCGAGTTCAACGATCCATCGCGGCACAGCGGTTTTGAACGTAGCGGGTAGTTTCGAGCCGCATCGTATGGTCGGCAGGCGTGGCGTCGTGAGTTACGCGTGGGACAACGACATGCTGCTGGACACGCATGTGCAGCTTGCCGATGCCAGCGTCAAAGATGTGCTCGACATGGCCGGCCAGGGCAAGCTGCCCATTAGCGGAACGGCGAATGCAGATGTGCGATTGAAGGGCACGCTGAACAATATGCAGGGTGGCGGCCGCGTTTCGCTGCGTAAGGGTGTCGCCTATGATCAGCCATTCGATTCCATCGTGGCGGATCTGACAGCGCATGGCCAGGACATCGAAGTAAGCAGCCTACAGGTGCAGGCGCAGGGTGTGCAGGTGAGCGGCAATGGTGGGTACGACCTGACATCGAAGCATCTCCACGCGCACGTGGAAGGAAACAATATTCTGCTGTCGAACCTGCAGGCCGTGCAGAAGGCCCAGGTGCCTGTGGATGGCGTACTGACGTTCAAGGCCGATGCCAATGGAACGATGGAGCAGCCGGGTCTCACCGCACAGTTGCGGCTGCTGAATCTGACCCTGAACAAGCAGCCACTGGGGCAGTTGAACGCAGACGTCCATAGCCAGGGCGATCAGGTCTTCCTCACTGCGCACTCCACAGCAGCGGGCGCAAGCCTGGATGTCACAGGACAGGTTCAGCTCGTGGGCGACTATCCCATAAAGGCGAACCTGAAGTTTGCGAATCTGGATGTGAATCCGATTCTGAAGCTTTATGGAAGCACCGCCAAAGCTACCTCCAACGTAGCGGGCGAAGCCAGCGTCAGCGGTCCGGCTAAGAAGCCGCAGGCCCTGACCGGCAATGCTGTATTAAATCAGTTCCAGGTAACGCTGCAAGGCATTGCGCTCACGAGCGAGCAGCCCATCCGTGCCAGCCTGGCCAACGGTGTGGTGCGTCTAGACGATCTGCATATCACGGGACTCGAGACCGATCTACACGCCTCGGGGACGGCGCAGCTGTTTTCGCCCGATGGTTCTCCGTTGCCTGCGTCGGGCGGCAAGATCGATGTGAAGGCGAATGGCACGCTGGGGCTTGGAATTGTGCATGCTCTCGATACGGACATACGATCGAGCGGCAAGATCACCTTCAACGTCGGGGCGACGGGCGGCATGAGCAAGCCGATGCTGGGCGGAAAGGTGCAATTCGCGGGCGTCAACCTGGCGATGGCGGACATTCCAAACGGCATCAGCAATATGAATGGCACGGCCATGTTTACGGAAGACCGTCTGCAGATCCAGGACGTCACGGCAGAGTCCGGCGGCGGCAAGATCAAGATGGGTGGCTACGTGCAGTTCCGCGGCGGTTTGTTTGCGGACGTCACCGCGTCGGCTCAGGCGGTTCGCGTGCGCTACTACGGCGTAAGCGCGACGATGAACGCCGACGCGCGTCTGCAGGGCAGTGGCGACGGCGCGACGCTGAGCGGCAATGTTCTGATCACGCGATTTGGACTGGCGGAGACCTTTGACTTTGCCTCGGTCGCGGGAGGAGCGGGGGGTGTCTCAGCACCGCCCGATCCCGACTCGCTGATGAACAAGATCCGTTTGAACGTGCAGGTAAAGTCCGCTCCTGCGCTGGACTTCCAGAACTCGTATGCAAAGATCGCGGGCACGGTGGATCTAAGCATTCGCGGAACGCTCGATGTGCCTTCTGTTCTTGGGCGTGTCACCATCACGGATGGAAGCGCGACGTTTGCCGGAACGCAGTATCAACTGCAGCGCGGCCAGATCTACTTCAATAACCCCGTGCGCATCGATCCGACGATCGACCTGGACGCGACGGCCCGCGTGGAGAACTACGACGTCACCATCGGTATTCACGGAACGTCGAAGAACTTCAAGCTGGCCTACCGGTCGGAGCCTCCGTTGTCACAGGCGGATATCTTCAACCTGCTGGCGCTCGGACGTACACAGGAAGAGGCGCAGATCAACACCCAGCAGCTGCAGCAGCAGGGACAGGATCCGACGACCAACGCTCTTCTGGGTGGAGCTCTTAATGCTACCGTTTCGAGCCGTGTAAATAAGCTATTCGGCGGCGCGGGCAAGGTGAAGATTGACCCGGCCTTTGTCGGCACGCTCGGAACTTCTTCCGCTCGCATCACAGTAGAGCAGCAGGTTTCGCGACAGGTCACGGTAGTTTTTGCGACGAACGTAAACTCTCAGGCACAGCAGCTGATCCAGGTGCAGTATCGGCTTAGCGATAATAAGTCGATTGTTGCGACCCGCGATGAAAATGGCGTATTTTCGATGGTCTATAAGATCAGAAAGCGTTATCGTTAGGCGTAACCTACGCGCGCTTCCTGCGTCCAATCAGGTGGAATAAAACACATGACTTATGTGTTTAGAATCGCCAGGAGAGCGAATTATGAAGAAAAGCATGAAGTTATTGAGTGGTGTTTTTGCCTTGTCCCTTGGATTGTTCGCAGCGCCTACGTTGCGTGCCCAGGATAAGATCGCTGACACGCAGATCCAGGAAGAGGTCGCGAAGGCCCTTTCGAACAAGCGGTTCAGCGCTGTGCAGAGCAACGTAAAGAACGGCATGGTGACATTGACCGGATCCGTCGACGTATACAGCGTGAAGGAAGATGCGGACCATCGCGTGCATCGGCAGAAGGGTGTGACGGCTGTCCGAAACATGATTGAAGTCAGCAGTTCGTCCAAGCTTTCGGATACCGAGCTCCGCGACAAACTGGCGGAGAAGCTGTCTTACGACCGCGTAGGCTATGGCACGACGGCCTTCAACTCGTTCACGATCGGCGTGCAGGACGGTGTTGTAACGCTGGGCGGTGTGGCATACGGACCGACGGACAAGGACTCGGCGATCTCAGTTGTGTCGAATTATCCCGGTGTGAAGGACGTTGTGGACAACATCGAAGTCGCGCCGACCTCACCGATGGACGATCGCATCCGTCTGGATGTAGCGCGTGCTGTCTATGGATTCCCGTCGCTCAACAAGTACGCAATCGACCCGGCGAAGCCGATCCGCATTACCGTCATCAGCGGCAATGTGACGCTGACAGGCGTAGTGAATAATCAGGCCGACAAAGATGCTGCCGGAATCCGCGCAAACAGCGTCGGTGGCGTGTTCAAGGTGACGAACTCGCTGCAGGTCGCGGGTCAGAAGCAGGACTGATTTTTCCTTTCGCAGACAACGGCCGGAGCAATGCTCCGGTCGTTTTGTTTTGGATGAACGGATGCCTAGCTTCACTACTTTTTCATCCCGCAACGAGATCTGCTTTTAAAACTTGGAAACTCAGTATCTTCCTTCCTTTTCCCGACATATCAGGTTTGTGCGCTCTGCGACCCACCCTTTCGCGGATGAAACTGGGAAAGAATGAGGCACGAACCTGTACGGGGTTCGCTTTACACTGGAAGTATGACGGGAACGATGACAGGGCTTTGGCGAAGCACGCGGGTCACACTGGAGATGATCAAGTGGGAGCATTCGATCTTCGCGTTGCCCTTCGCCTTGACGGGAGCCATGCTTGCCGCACATGGAGTGCCCGAGCTCCGCGTCCTCTTACTCATTGTGGTCTGCATGGTCTCTGCACGGTCGGCGGCGATGGCTTTCAACCGACTGGTGGATGCCGACCTTGACGCAGTGAATCCACGGACGGCGACACGCGCTATTCCAGCAGGTGTTTTGTCCAGACGTTTCACCGGTTTGTTCACGTTGCTCATGTGCGCGGTGTTTGTAGCGGCGGCGGGCGCGCTCAATAAGTTGACGCTGATTCTTTCGCCCATCGCTCTCGCCGTGGTATTGGGATACAGCTACATGAAGCGCATCTCGCGGTGGTCGCACCTGGTGCTGGGTCTTGCACTGGGGATCGCGCCTTCGGCGGCGTGGATTGCAGTACGCGGAACATTGGATGCGCGCATCATTGTGCTCACCGCGGCGGTACTGCTCTGGGTAGGTGGATTCGATGTGTTCTATGCGTGCCAGGACTTCGAGCATGATCGCAAGGCGGGGCTCAACAGCATTCCCCAGGCCTTCGGTCTGCAGGGAGCTTTCTGGATTGCGCGCGCCATGCACGTGGGCATGGTCGCTCTGCTTATATGGATGGTCCCGCTCTTTGGTCTGGGAACGATTGCAGAGGTCGGTGTCGGGATTGTGGCGGGCCTGCTACTTTACGAGCACTCGATCATTGCGCCGAATGATCTGCTTAGAATGAACGCTGCGTTCTTTTTGCTGAACGGGGTGATCTCGATGCTGTATTTCTTCTCAGTCGCTACCGATATCTTCTGGCGGCGCTAACAAACCACTTAGGCAACTTCGACGAGCGGTTCTTTCTCTACAGGCAAAGGCATTCTCTCGTGCACAGATGCAGGAGCGATACGTTCTGGAACGGATTCAACAGTCGCGTTGGATCGGCGCAGTGAAGCCCATGTGAGTGGTGCCTGTAGACGGAGGATATCTGCTGCAATCTCCTTGCGCTTTCGCTGAATGCGAAGCAGATTGTTTCCTGAAGCGGTGTTGGCCAATATTGCAAGCTCTGCTTCGGCTTTTGTAGCGAGGGTGAGGTAATGCTCGCGACGCAGGTAGATCCAAAGCGTGCCAACAACATGTACAAGGGTATCCATCATTCATCCTTATTGGTAAGTACCGGTCTTAGGATTGGATGCATGGGAGGTGGTCGGAATGGCTTCTTTGCAGCAGAAAAGGCACCCGCGAGGGCGGGTGCCTGTGGATAACTTCTCGTTCAGAGTACGCGAATACAGCTCCTAAGAGTGGCGGATCTCTTCGCGCTTTTCTGCCTGGTGCTCTTTAATTTCATCGAGTTTGGTGTTGACCGAGTCGCGGACGTGCTCCGCTCCCGAAACGACCTTGTCCCGCAGATTGGAGGCGTGAGCTTCTCCGGTAGCGCGAGTGTGATCCTCGTGAACCGCTGTGCTGGTCTTCGCAGTGTCACTCACGGAGCGTGCCGTATCTTTGACGTTGCCCCAGGTCTCTTTGGCGGCGCCTTTGACCTCGTCCTGAGCGCCGGCGTTTGCGAGATGCTGACTGCCGACGGCTTCGCCTACGGCCTGTTCTGCTTTTCCAAATGCGTTCTGTGCTTTGCCTTTGATCTGATCGATGTCCATGGTGCACTCCCGTGTTGAAGGGTTGAATGAGGAATGGCCGCTCATAGGGACGCGGCCATTCAGGTTCCAGATCAGCTGGCCGCTAAACTGCGCGTCGACCAGAGATGAGGTTGAAGATAAGGGAGATGATCGCAAGTACGATGAGGATGTGGATCCATCCACCCACGGTGTAACCGCTCACCAGACCCAGTAGCCACGCAACTAAAAGAATTACCGTAATCGTCCAAAGCATCGTCGTCTCCTAATGCCCTCTGCTGCCGGGCGATTTCATCGAATTTGAATCTGGGCCAAGCGGCCACACAACATGAGTTGCCGGGTAAACTTGCAGGGTTGCCAGAACGACAACGAATATCGTAAGGAGTGAAGCAATGCGTGTGGCGATTCAGGGAGAAGCGGGTTCAAACAGCCATGCTGCGGTGCTGGAAATGTTGGGAGAGCAGCAGGTAGTTGCCTGCGCGCTTTCCGCCGAGGTCTTCGATCGCTTGGCCAAGGGCGAAGCCGATGCTGCCGTTCTGCCGATCGAAAACAGCCTCCACGGATCGGTTGCAGAGCACTACGACCTTCTGCTCTCGCACGATGTTGTGATCGTGGCGGAACTTACCCTGAGAATCCGACACGCCTTGATTGCTGTGCCCGGCGTTCGCATGGACGAGGTGCGACGTGTTCTCTCGCACCCGGTGGCGTTGTCGCAGTGCCGCAGATTTTTCGCGGAACATCCCGAAATCGAAGCCGTGCCTTTTTACGACACGGCCGGAAGTGTGAAATATATCGTCGCGGAAAACCTGCAGGATGCCGCAGCCATTGCCCGCCCCAATGCTGCAGAGGTTTTCGGCGGAGAAGTCCTGGCACGGGACCTCGAGGACGATCCCCAGAACTTCACGCGGTTCTTCCTTCTGGTGCCGTCGGCTGCGGCTGAGCGTCTGCGGCCCGCAGGAGAGGTAAATAAGATGAGCGTTGCCTTCGCCATCGAGCACAGGCCGGGTTCGCTCGTCACTGCATTGCAGGGGTTGGCCGACCTGAAGGTGGACCTGACCCGGATTGAATCGAGGCCAGTTCCGGGGCAGCCTTGGGAGTATGTCTTTTATGTTGATCTACGGTTTGAAGGGGACGAGACCCCGGACCGGGTGGTCAAGTGGCTCAATGGACACTGTCGTATGGTGAAAGAACTTGGACGATACGCATCGGCCTGAGCATCCCATGCATCAGCTGAAGAGATAGGCCGTACTGCCGATGCAACTGAAGAGCCGGGAACGGACATCCGGTAAGAGACGTACCTCGTATCAGCACTGATGTGAAGGCTTTAGGGTAGGTTGCGACCGATTGAAATCTGCGGCGTCTAATATCCGAAGACCTGATAGAAGGACACTCAAATGCCAAACGATTTCTTAAGCGTTATCAAACCTACCGCCTCCGATCCAAGCAAAGCCAATGGACTAAAGCATGCCGCTTTACCGGTTCTTCCGGTGCGAGATACGGTTCTCTTCCCCCATGCTGTCTTGCCGCTTACGGTAGGGCGCGAGAGTTCGATCCAATTGATTCAATCACTTGGAGAGGCAAAAACTATCCTGGTAGTCGCGCAGCGCGACGCTCGCCAAGACCAGCCCGACTCCATCGACCTGCATACGGTAGGCACCCTGGCTACCGTGCACAAGGTGGTCAAGATGCCGAACCAGAGCCTCTTTGTCTTTACAGAGGGCACGGAGCGCGTGCATCTGGGCGAGTTCGACCAGCTGACGCCGTTCATGACGGCGGAGTATGAGACCATTCCGGAACTCGAGCCGTCGCTGACGCCCGAAGCTGAGGCTCTCCAGCGGAATGTGGTGTCGCAGTTCCAGGCGATTGTCTCAGCCTCGCCGACCTTGTCGGACGATCTGCAGACGATTGCCCTGAATATCGAAGAACCGAGCCGCTTGGCGGACTTCGTTGCTTCGTCGCTGCCGTTCTTGACGACAGTGGAAAAGCAGGAACTTCTGGAGACGGCGGATGTTTCGGCTCGCCTGGAACGGCTGAACAAGCACCTGGCCAAGGAGCTGGAGGTGCAGCAGTTGCGCACCAAAATCCAGACCGAGGTGCAGGACGCGGTGCAGCAGTCGCAGCGCGAATACTACCTGCGCGAGCAGATGAAGGCCATCAGCAAGGAACTCGGCGATGGGGACGATTCCAACAAGGACATCACGGAGCTGAAGGAGAAGATCGAAGCTGCTGGAATGCCTGAAGAAACGAAGAAGGAAGCCCTGAAGGAGTTGAGCAGATTGCAGCGGATGAATGCGGCTTCGCCGGATTACTCGCTGACGCGCAACTACATTGAATGGCTGGCGGTTCTGCCGTGGGCGAAGAGCTCAGGCGAAGAGCCGGACATCAAGAAGGCGGCGGAGTTCCTCGACGAAGACCACTACGGCTTGACGAAGGTGAAGGACCGCATCCTGGACTACCTTTCTGTGCGTCGGTTGAAGCCGGACATGAAGGGACCGATCCTCTGCTTTGTCGGACCTCCGGGCGTCGGTAAGACCTCGCTTGGAAAGTCCATCGCACGTGCGCTGGGACGGAAGTTCTCACGTATCTCGCTCGGCGGTATGCACGACGAGGCAGAGATCCGTGGACATCGGCGGACGTACATCGGAGCGATGCCGGGACAGATCATCCAGAACCTGAAGCGCGTGGAGACAAACGATCCCGTGTTCATGCTGGACGAGATCGACAAGCTTGGCCGCGACTTCCGTGGCGACCCGGCGAGCGCTCTGCTGGAGACTCTCGATCCGGCCCAGAATGGGACGTTCCGCGATCATTACCTCGATCAGCCATTCGATCTGAGCAAGGTGCTGTTCATCTGCACGGCGAACCAGTTGGATCCGATTCCGGCTCCGCTGCTCGACCGTATGGAGATCATCGAATTGACCGGTTACACGGAAGAGGAGAAGGTCTCGATTGCCGAGAAGTACCTCGTTCCTCGGCAGGTGAAGGAGAACGGGATCGAAGCAGTAGAAGGCGGAGAGGCGAAGATCGAGTTCTCGCGCGAGGCACTGGGCATCGTGGCTCGGCACTACACACGCGAGGCCGGTGTTCGTAAGCTCGAGCAGTTGATCGGAACTATCTGCCGCAAGCAGGCACGTCGCATCGCGGAGGGCAAGACCGAGAAGCTGGTCGTGACCGATGCTGTGATCCAGGAGTTTCTGGGCGGATACAAGGTCCGCGTGGATACGGAGATCGCGGAGCGGACAAAGCGTGCAGGCGTTGCGGTTGGCTTGGCGTGGACCCCGGTCGGCGGCGACATCCTCTTCATCGAAGCGAACAAGATGAAGGGCAAGGGCAACTTCCAGATCACGGGCCAGATTGGCGACGTGATGAAGGAGAGTATGCAGGCGGCGCTGACGTGGGTCCGTTCCAATGCGGGTTCGCTTGGACTAGATGAAGATGTGTTGAAAGACATCGATCTTCATCTGCATGTTCCGGCGGGCGCGATTCCGAAGGATGGACCTTCGGCGGGCGTGACCATGGCAACGGCGATTGTGTCCTTGCTGACGGACATGCCAGTGCATCCTCTGTTGGCGATGACGGGAGAGATTACACTCTCGGGCAATGTGCTCCCGGTAGGTGGCATCAAGGAGAAGTTCCTTGCGGCCAGACGGGCTGGTGTGAAGACGATCATTCTTCCCATCGACGTCAAGCCGAACGTGGAAGAGGACCTGACGGTGGACCAGAAGGCGGGCATTGCGATCCACTACGCTTCGCGGATCGAGGATGTGTTGCGGATCGCTCTGCCGCACAGCCTGCGGGAAGCGGTGAAGGATGAGATCGTTCGCGAAGAAGTTCTCGCGGCGACGGTCTAAGTAGAATGGCGGCAAATCGAAGCGGCCCGGCGAACCTGCCGGGCCGCTTTTCTTTTTGAAGGGATATCCTCGGACGATGCGTGTGCGCGTACTTTGTTTTGGAATGTTGCGGGATGTGCTGGGCGCGGAGTTTAAGCTGGATCTGCCTTCCGGATCCAGCGTCGCAAGGGTGATCGAGCGCTGCGAAGAGCGTGCACCTCAGCTTTCGACGATGTGGCCGCGTATCGCGGTGGCGGTGAACCAGGCTTATGTCTCGCGGGAGACTGGGCTCGTGGATGGGGACGAAGTGGCGCTGCTGCCTCCCGTAAGCGGCGGAGCGGTTTCCATCGTCTAATCTTTATCAGGGGTTGGCTGGGCAATGCAGGTGGAACTGACACGCACGGTAATTGATGCTTCTGCTGTTACGGCGGCGTTGAAGCTGGGCGAGGACGGCGCGGTGTGCGTCTTCGACGGCATCGTGCGCAACAACACGCGCGGGCGGCAGACGCTCTATCTGGACTATTCCGCATATGAAGAAATGGCGCTGGAGCAGATGCGTGCGCTTGCCGCAGAGGCGGTGGAGAAGTTCGGTGTGCGCGATGTCGCGATGGTCCATCGCCTGGGCAAGTTGGAGATCGGCGAGACGAGCATCCTGATTGGCGTATCGAGCGCGCACCGAGGCGTGACGTTCGAGGCTTGCCGGTGGCTGATCGATACCCTCAAGAAGACGGTGCCGATCTGGAAGAAGGAGTACTTTGTCGACGGCGCGGTGTGGGCCGATGGTGAAGCCTTTCCCGATGCAATCGTTCCGGCGGCATCCCTTTGAAGCTCGCTGCCGTACTCCTCGCTTTTCCGCTCGTACTGGCTGCTTCCGCGCAGCAGGCGGACGTACCTGTGTTGCGTGTCGAAACGCGGCTGGTGAATGTGCCGGTGAACGCAACGGATGCGATGGATGTCCCGATTCCCGATCTGAAACAAAGTGATTTTCAGATCCTGGAAGAGGGCAAACCGCAGAAGATCGCCATCTTTGAACGGCAGGCGACGACGCCGCTTTCGATGGTGATGGCGATCGATACCTCCGAGAGCGTAATTACGCAGTTCCAGACGGAGCGCGACGCGGCGAAGCGGTTTGTGAAGCAGATGTTGCGCGAACAGGATGAGATGGACCTGATCTCGTTCTCGGACACGGTGGATGAGATCGTTCCGTTCACCAATGACGCGGGCCGCATGAACGCTGGCATTGGAAATCTCCACAAAGGCGATGCGACTTCACTCTACGACGCGATCTATCTGGCTTCGCAGCGATTGACCGAGGCGAAGCGCGATGCGACGCGGCGCAAAATCCTTGTGATTGTGACCGACGGCGGCAACACGACGAAGGGCATGCGCTACCAGCAGGCAGTGGAGGCTGCGGAGCGCGCTGGGGCTGCGATCTACCCGATCATCATGGTGCCGATTGAAGCCGACGCTGGCCGCAACACCGGCGGCGAGCACGCCCTGATCCAGATGGCGCAGGACACGGGCGGAAAGTATTTTTACGTGCTGGACAAGCACGATCTGGACAAGGCCTTCGCGCACCTCTCGGACGATCTGCGGACGCAGTATCTGCTGGGGTATTACGCGCCACCCCGCCACAGGGATGACGGCTTTCGCACGATCAACGTGCATCTGACCGACGCGGCACGGGCTGCGACGGCCAAGCTACGGTACAAGTCGGGCTACTTCGCCGACGGACGCTGACTCTTAGCGAGTCGGCAGGTCAGCGAGTCGGCGAGTCAGTGGGGCCGCAAGTCGCAGGGCCGCAATTCAGCGGACTGGGTTTGGCGAGTATTCTCTCTGTATGAGCGAGCCGGTTAAGTTTGAATTTGCGGATGCTGCGGGTGAGATTGCCCGTGAGGCGGGGGCGCTGTTGCGCGAGTATTACAAGCGCGGCGTTGCGACAGAGTACAAGGGTGACGTGGATCTGGTGACGGAGGCTGACCGCGCCAGCGAGAAGCTGATTACGGAGCGGCTGCAGGCGGTATTTCCCGGCCACGGGATCTTCGGCGAAGAAGGAACACGGCAACAGCTGGGAGCGGAATATCGCTGGTACATCGATCCTTTGGACGGAACCACGAATTTTGCGCATGGCTTCCCCTATTTCTGCGTTTCGATGGGCCTGGAGCGACGTCCTGCGGGTCTTGCTGAAAACGAAGACGGCGCGATCGTGGCTGCGGTGATCTATGAGCCGCTGCGTGATGAGATATTTCAGGCGGAACTCGGTAAGGGTGCGCGGCGGAACGGCGAGCCAATGCATGTCTCCCGCACGGCGCAGATGCAGGAGTCGCTGATTGCAACAGGCTTTCCCAGTGTGAAGCGGCACGAAAGCCCGAACATCCACTTTTACCAGCAGATCACGCTGCGGACGCATGGTGTGCGCAGGGCGGGTGCGGCGGCGGTGGACTTGGCCTACGTGGCCTGCGGACGGCTGGAGGGCTTCTGGGAGTTCAACCTGAACCCCTGGGACACAGCGGCGGGCGCACTCCTGGTGACAGAGGCCGGTGGAAAGATCACGCGGTTCGATGGATCGAAGTTTCGGCTGGATTCGCGCGAGGTCCTGGCGACGAACGGTCTGATCACGGACGAACTACAGCATGTCTTTGAGGAGATGTTCGCTGGGCGTGGATTGGCACCGATTCCCACACCAGCGGAATTCCGGGAACGGCGTCAGTAAACCTCAACGAGTTGCTTCAGCCGCTTCTTCTCTAAGAAATTCTTGAATCTGCGTAGAGTCGAGGACGATTCTTGGAGAGGAAGTCGCATTTTTTTGCCGAATGCGCAGGCGTTCGACCATAGGAAGTAAGTCCTTCCAAAGGAGAGGATCTGTCTGTTGCCGGAGTTGAATGTCGCTTTTGCAGGCTTCGTAATACCCATTCACCCAGTAGAAAAAGGTGTGCCAAACCATTTCTTCGTCCAAAGCGCCGCGGCGCAGAAGGAGTGCCATCGTTTCGAAGAAGTCCAGGATCGGTTCTGCCTCGAACATATCGCCACTAGCCAGAGCTGTCGCTGCTTTGGAACGCTGTATCTGCTTGGCGGGGCCAAAGAAGTCATTCTCCAGGCGGAAAAGAAGGTCGATCGATTGGTTGAATCGCGCTCTTCTTATTTGATAGATGAAACCGCAGAGAGCGATGACGACACCAGCGGCAGAGACCACGACCGGAATCCAATTGGGAAGAGGCGTCATGCGGCCATGATAGAGGATTTAGAGGTTTTAGATGAAACTCCGTCCGCAATAGTCCGAATTTCACATAGGAATCGGCACGGATGACGCGGGTTTTCTGCTGATAGAATGAAGATCCCGAACGGATATTTTGATGAAGTTTGAGAGGATTTGGAAATGGCTTACGTAATCGCAGAACCCTGCATTGGCACCAAGGACACGGCTTGCGCGGACGCTTGCCCTGTGGACTGCATCCACCCCAAGAAGGGTGAGGATGGTAACGAGGAAGCAGTACAGCTCTTTATCGATCCCGTGGAGTGCATCGATTGCGGTGCCTGCGTTCCGGTTTGCCCGGTTTCGGCGATTTATGCTGCGGACGATCTGCCCGACAAATGGGCCGAGTTCCAGGAGAAGAACGCAGCCCACTTCGGTCGCTAATCTTCGAAAGTCTTTATGGAAAGCGCGCAACCTGCAGAGGTTGCGCGCTTTCTGTTTGCATTCACACTTTCAGAAAGGAGGGGTATGAGCGAGCGTCAGGATGAAGCCATTGTGCTGCGGACATGGCCCTTCCAGGAGGCGGACTTGCTGGTGTCGCTCTTCACGCGGCATCAGGGGCGTGTGAAGGGTGTGGCGCGGCATGCCATGCGGTCGCGGCGGCGCTTCGGCGGGGCTCTGGAGCCGATGACGTACGTGCGTGCGAACTGGGCGGAGAAGCCTCGGCAGGAGCTCGTGCGGCTGAACAGCTTTGAGATTTTGTGGTCGCCGCTTCGGGAGCCGGTAGACTATGCACGCTCTGCGGCGCTTTCAGTGGTGGCGGAAGTGTTGGAAAGTGCGTTGCCGGAGCAGGCACCGGAGGACGATGTCTTTCGGCTGGCCCTGACGACGATCGAGCGGATGCAGGTCGGTGAGGTGTGGCTTCCGGTGACGTATTTTCTGCTTTGGGTGACACGGCTTCTGGGATGGATGCCCGATC
This sequence comes from Terriglobus saanensis SP1PR4, assembly GCF_000179915.2. Lineage (NCBI taxonomy): Bacteria > Pseudomonadati > Acidobacteriota > Terriglobia > Terriglobales > Acidobacteriaceae > Terriglobus > Terriglobus saanensis. The sequence goes on from NC_014963.1 coordinate 1,411,997, forward strand.
TTTCCTCATGCGCCGTGTGTGGAGAAAGTCTTCGTGGAAAAGGTTTCTTTTATTCGCCTGCAAGGGACGGAGCGACGTGTGTGGTCCATCGCGGAAGCGGGAGTGTTGAAGTCGGTGCGGAGAGTTCCGCGCTGGCTGTGCGAATTTTTCAGCAGCCGATTGCTGTGCTGGCTCAGGAGGCTTTTCCGAAAGCACGGGCGGTGGATCTGCGGAGGTTTGCGGTGACGGCGCTGGAGCGGCATCTCGAGGACCGATTGCTGTCGGCCAGGGTGCTGGCTCGGTTGTAGTGTCTTTGGACAAAAAGCTACGGATGACGGATTAGTTGTTGGGATAGTTTTTCGGGAGAAGAAGGGTGAGGGCGTCCGGAATGGTGGAGATGTGGAGCGGAAGGATGCCGAAGGGCTCGCCGTCGGCCTCCGCTTCGATCTCATAATCTCGCGGTGTGCAGAGAATTTCCGTCGCACGGACGGCGATCAGGTTGTCAGCGCTCTCGACGCCCGCGAGGGGTGCCTGTCCAAGAAGGCAGCGCAGGATAAAGAGAAAGAGTGCCAGACGATTGTGCTTTCTGGTGAGGATGGCGAGCAGATCATTGCGTGTGAGCGCGTTGCCGGGACGCCAGCGGTTGAGTATTCCTCCAAAGGAACGTGCGCGGAGGATGAGCAACTCCGAAGCAATGAGTGCGATCTCGGTTCCGTCCAACAGACCGATGCGCACGTCGAAGTCTTCGACACGATTTCTGCGGATCAGGTTGAGACCCTGGAAGAAATAGTGCATCCGCGAAGCGCTGGCCGTGGGCTTGGGGAGAGACATCAGTTCTGCGTGAAAGCCCGCGCCGGTGGCGGTAAGGAAGTAGGTGGGAGCAGCGTCCCCGGGGCGGGCCAGTGTGCCGACAGGAACGCGTCTCTTCTCAAACTGAGCCAGCTGTTGGATCGCTTGCAGGGGCTTCATGCTCAGGCCGAGATCGCGTGCGATGACGTTTCCTGTTCCGAAGGGAATAATGGCCAGGGCGATCTTTTGGTGGACGGCTCCCTGCATGGCTTCGAAGAGGGTGCCGTCGCCTCCGCAGACGATGACGAGTTGTGTGCCTGCCTGGGCGGCGGTGGCTACCTGAGGCCCCGCGCTTGCGGGGCCAGTCGTGGCGATCGATTCGACGTCCGGGAAGTGGAGTCGCAACGCCGCCAGCATGGTGGGGAGCTGCCGAAGGACGGCGCCGCCGCCGGCCTTCGGGTTGTAGAGAAGCAAGGTTGCAGACATCTAGAAGATTCTAGATGTTATTTCTGCGTTGCAATCCACTCGTTCACGCGCTTGTCGAGGACGTCGAGCGGAAGTGCGCCGGAGTCGATGACGAGATCGTGGAACTTGCGAAGGTCGAACTTCGTGCCAAGCGCGGTCTGAGCGCGTTCGCGGAGTTCGATGAGTTTGAGCTGGCCGATCTTGTAGCCGAGGGCCTGTGCGGGCCAGGCGATGTAGCGATCGGTTTCGGCCTGGACGTTTGTCTCGTCGATGGAGGAGTGGTCGTGGAAGAAGTCGACCATCTGCTGGCGCGTCCAGTGTTTGGAGTGAACGCCGGTATCTACGACGAGACGGATGGCGCGCCAGACATCGGCTTTGAGACGGCCGTAGTCGTTGTAGGGATCCTGATAAAAGCCGACTTCTTTACCCAGGCGTTCGCTGTAGAGACCCCAGCCCTCGGTGTAGGCAGTGTAGTAGCTCTGCTTACGGAACTCAGGGATGCCTGTAAGCTCCTGCGCGATGGAGATTTGCAGATGATGTCCGGGCAGACCCTCATGGTAGGAGACGACTTCCGCGTCCTCAAGGCCGCGGCTGGCGAAGTTATAGGTGTTGACATAGACGCGGCCGGGGCGCTTTCCATCAGGTGTTCCGGGCTGGTAGTACGCGGCAGCCTGCTCCTTCTCCATGTACTCGGGGACGGGGAGGACTTCGAGCGGCGCCTTGGGCAGTGTGCCAAAGAGTTGCGGCAGCTTGGCCTTCATGTCGTTGATGTGGCTGGAGTAGGCGTCGATGAGTTGCTGCTTGGAGGTGGCGTGCAGTTTCGGGTTGGTTTTGACGGCGGCATTGAAGGTCTTGAGATCGCTGAAGCCCATCTTCTTCGCGATGACCAGCATGGCGGCTTCGTCGCGCTTTACTTCTTCCAGGCCAATCTTGTGAATTTCGTCAGCGGTCTTATTGGTCGTTGTGCTCTGGCGGATGCGGAAGGCGTAATATGCCTCTCCGTCAGGAATCGACGAGATGCCGGGTTCGGTGCGGCCCTTGGGAATGTATTCCGCCGAAAGGAACTTCGCGAAGCGCTGGTAGCTGGGAAGGACGACCGTGGCGATGGCATGCATCACCTCGTCGTGAATGCGTTTTTGATCTGCGGCGCTGATGGTCTTGGGGAACTGCTTCAGCGGTGCGGAAAAGGGCGAGTCTTCCGGCTTGATGGCGATCAGCGCATTCGTTTGAACGAGCACTTTTTCGAGAAGGAATTTGGGAGGCATACGTCCGTCGTTGATGCCGGCTTCCATGGCGACCATGATCTGCGAGAAGGGTTTGTCCACGGTGGAGAGGCGCTTGATGTAGTCGTCGTAGTCCTTAACCGTGTCGAAGGCCGTGGCGGCGGCGAGCTGCGGCACCTGTGTATGGAAGCCGTTGAACTGGTTGACCGGCATCTCCCATTCTTTGAAGCGGGCGGATTCCTGATCGTCGATGAGCGTTCGGAGGAGGAGTTCGGAGGAGAGCTTATCCTGGTCGCTGAGACCGGTGGTGTCGATTGCGCCAAGGCGCTCGATAAAGACACGCTCGCGCTGGAGCTGATTGGAGAACCCGGCGGCGGACATGTCGCTCCAGCGATCGTTGTAACGCTTATCGCCAAGGTAGGTCGCGGTTTCGGGCGAGTGGAGCAGGACGTCTTCCCAGTACTCGACGAAGAGCGTGTTAAGCGCTTTGGAGCGATCCGCTGGGGAGATTTGACTCCGCAGAAGCGGGCTCGCGATGAGGCCTGCGAAGAGAGCGGTTGCAACGGCGCAGGAGCGCATGGAAGACAGCACGGAGTTTGCCAATTTCGAACACCTCAGATTCGTTTGAGTGTATCAATCCGGTGTAGATAAGTTGTCCCTTAATGCGGAGATGTTCTTAATTGGGATAGAGTGCAGCAGGTTGCCTTGCGCGGCGTCAGAAGAGGTCTTCTTTTCCAGCAAGCGGTAGAGGGTCGAACGACTGATGCCGAGACATTCGGCGGCGCGGAGCTTGTTGCCGCCGCAGTAGCCGAGCACGTAGTTCACGTGGTGGAGCACGATGTCTTCAAGTCGCTGCGTTTTTCCCAAGGGTAGAGGTGACAGGGATGGTTGAGCGGAATTTTCTTCAGCGAGAAGGCAGGCCGGAAGGTGTGGGATCTCCAGAACGCCCGCGTCCGTCTGGGTGACGGCGTACCCTACAACCTCTTCAAGCTCGCGGACATTGCCGGGCCAGGAGTGGGAGAGAAGACGCTCCAGCAGGTTTGCCGAAAGCGCAGGAGGAAGTTTGCCCTGTTGGCGAGCAGAGAGGCTCACGAAGTGGGTGACGAGTTCTTCCAGGTCTTCGAGGTGCGCGCGTAAGGGCGGCAGCGGAATCTCGATCATCGAAAGGCGTTCGTAGAGATCCTTGCGGAAGGTTCCTAATTGAACCTGGGGCCGGAGATCGTGTCGGGTTGCGGCAACTACGCGGATGCGCACATGACTGGCGCTGGCGTTCCGGAGTTCCTGCTGTCGGAGAACGCGCAGCAGAGCTACCTGCGTACTGAATGGCATTTCGCCGACGTCATCCAGAAACAAGGTGCCTCTGTAGTTGGAAAATCCGGCTTTCGCGATCTGTTCGGCGGCGGTGGAGGCATTGCAGACGACCAGGGGAGTGTCCGTCCCCATTCCCAGAGTATGGAGCGCGTGCGCGATGAGGTTTTTCCCTGTGCCTGGCTCCCCGGTGAGGAGCACGCTGCGAAAGTGCGGACCGATGCGATGGATCTGAAGTTTGAGGCGCTCCATCACGGCGCTGCTTCCGATCAGGCCGAAGTCTCCGGAATGGGCGGTGGGAGGGTTTGTCGTGAAATGGGGGACGGGGGCCGGCATCGCTTTCATCACTTCATCGGCAATAAAACGGAAAACATGAGCCCGACGTAAAAAAGGGGAAGACCGCATGCAGCGGTCTTTCCCCTTTGGGGAATTTCGCAGGGCGAAATTTTATGCGTTGGTCTTGGCGCAGTAGGTGTCGAAGGCCCGTGTGAGTTCCTGTGCGATGGCGGGGGCGTTCGAAGTTTCAATCGCCGAACGCTGCATCAGGTAGACGAGCTGGCCGTCGCGCAGGATGGCGATGGCGGGAGAGGTGGGGGGATGACCCTGGAAGTAGGTGCGTGCTTTCTCGGTGGCTTCGCGGTCCTGGCCGGCAAAGACGGTGACTGCCTGGTCGGGCTTGACGCCGTTCTGCATAGCCAGACGAACGCCAGGACGCATTTTGCCTGCCGCGCAACCACAGATCGAGTTGACGACGAGCAGGGTGGTTCCGGGCTGCGCAAGAGCAGCGTCAACCTCAGCCGCCGTGCGTGCCTCATTCAAACCGGCGCGTGTGAGTTCCTCGCGCATCGGGATCACCATAAGTTCTGGATACATGCATCCTCCTTGCAGACGGTTGAAAGCCGTGTGCTGCTTTGATTCTACGCATTCCCGGTTGGGTTCGTATCAGGAGAAAGTCGTGTGATTTACCCTCGAACCGGATGACGTTTCTCGAACAGGTCGCGCTGGCGCCGTACACCACCCTTGGAATCGGCGGTCCCGCCCGCTGGATGGCGACGGTGTCGACCGAAGGCGATCTGGTATGGGCCCTGAAGTTTGCGGCAGAGAAAGACTTACGGGTCTTTGTGCTGGGAGGCGGAAGCAACCTGTTGGTGGGCGACGCGGGTTTCGATGGCCTGGTGGTGCGGATCGCACTTCCGGGAATTGCGCGCGACGGCGACTGCCTGCGTGTGGGAGCCGGAGAGAGCTGGGACAGGTTCGTGCAGTATGCCGTGGAAAACGATCTGGCTGGTGTGGAGTGCCTGGCCGGGATTCCTGGAACTGTAGGCGGAACGCCGGTGCAGAACGTCGGAGCGTATGGGCAGGAGGTGGCCGAGACGATTGTGCGGGTGCGGGCCTTCGATCTTGAGCTGAAAAAGTTTGTCGAACTGATGAAGGAAGAGTGCGGGTTTGGCTATCGCACCAGTCTCTTCAACACCGACCCAGCAGAGGGCGGTGCTAAGGGGCGTTACGTGGTGACGCGTGTGGATTTTTGTCTGCATGCCGGTGGTGCGCCGCAGTTGAAGTATGCAGACCTGGCAAAGCGGTTTGCGGAAGGCTCATCTCCGAGTCTGGTGGAAGTGGCCGAAGCCGTCCGTGCGATTCGAGGGTTGAAGGGTATGGTGACGGCTGCGCCGGATATCTCGGGGGAATATCCAAGCGAGCGTGATGCAGATACGTGCTCGGCGGGGTCGTTCTTTCGGAATCCCGTGGTGCCGGTGGAGGTGTTGGGTGGGATTGCAAGCGCTTTGGAAATAGCCGAGGACAAGGTTCCGCATTGGGCAGTCGGCAATGATCGCGTAAAGCTGCCTGCGGCGTGGCTGATTGAACAGGCTGGGTTTCCGCGAGGCTATGTGATGGGGTCGGTGGGGATCTCGACGCGGCATACACTCGCGCTCACGAACCGGGGCGGAGCGACGACGGCGGAGATGGTGGCGCTGCGCGATGAAATTGCGCGGGTGGTGTGTGAGCGCTTCGGAGTATCGCTGGAGCAGGAACCGGTTTTAGTTTCCTAAGAGGTGCAAGAGATGCTCGCGGCGGTCGCTGAGGACTTCGCGGGCTGGGCCGACCTGGGTGATGCGGCTGTCTTCGAGGCGAGCGACTTCGTCGGCTGATTCGAGAGTTTCCGACAGATTGTGAGTGACGGAGAGGATCAGGGCTCCGGAATCTGCCTGCCAGTTTTTAAGCTCGGCGATGAGCTGCGTGCGCAGAAGAATGTCGAGGCCACTGAGGGCTTCATCGAGCAAGAGAAGTCTTGGGCGGGAGGCGATTGCCCGCGCGAGCGCCACGCGCTGGCGTTCTCCGCTGGAGAGGGTGGCTGGTTTGCTGTCTCGGACGTGTTCGACTTGGAAGCGCTGAAGGAGTTCGTCTGCGAGGGCCGTGCTCTCGCCTTTGAGCGGGAAGAGAAGATTTTCGCGCGCGGTCATGTGAGGGAAGAGCGCGGCGTGATGCGTGACGAGCGGGATCCGGCGGCGATCCGGGCTCAGGTGGGAGATGTCTTTCTCGTCGAGAAGAACGCGCGTGGCGGGCGGCTGCCATAGACCGGCGATGGCGCGGAGGATGCTGGATTTTCCCGCACCGGATGCGCCGAAGAGGACGGTCCACGGCTGCTTGATGACGAGATGGACCTCAAGCGTTTGTCTTCCGCGTTCGCCCTGGAGAGTCAGTTCAAGCATCGCTGTTTCTCCGGAAGAGGCTGCGGCCGTAGACGAAGAGCAGGGCGATGGTGGAGGCGAGAAGAAGCCAGAGGGCAGTGTGATTTGCCGCGGCGTAGTCGAAGTTCTGTACCTGATCGAAGAGGGAGATAGAGAGCGTCTGTGTGCGACCGGGAATGCCTCCACCGAGCATAAGGACGACGCCGAACTCTCCGACGGTGTGCATGAAGGTGAGGACGGCTGCGGCGAGGATCGAACTCTTCACCAGAGGCAGAGCGATGGCGCGAAAGACGCGGCTGGGGGATGCGCCGAGGGTCTGCGCGGCTTCGAGATAGCGCGGGTCGATGCTGCGCAGGCCAGCGACCACCGGCTGCACGGCGAAGGGAAGGCTGTAGAGCACGGAGCCGACGACCAGGCCTGAGAACGTAAACGCAAGAGGGTGGCCGAGGAGGCGGATGATTGTACGTCCCAGTGCCGTGAGCGGGCCTAGACCGACGAGGAGGTAGAAGCCGAGCACGGTCGGGGGGAGGACGATGGGGAGGGCAACGAGGGCTTCGACGATGTAGCGCAGTTTGCTGCGGCCGAGGGCGAGCCAACCTGCGAGAGGCAGGGCGAGGATCATCAGCACGAGCGTGGTGATGGTGGCAAGGCGGAGTGTGAGGAGGAGAGCTTCCTTATCCACTTTGCGAGTGTAGCTGGTGGTGAGTTATGCAGCAGATCCCTGCGCTGCGCTACGGGGTGACAAACAAAATTTAGCGGAGGAACACGAGCAGGGTTTCAGCGCAAACCAAGGTGTGTCCAATACTCTTCCGGTTCCTAAAGGGGTCTTTTGTCATCCCGTAGCGAAGTGGAGGGATCTGCTTTTGCGGTTTACTGGTAGGTTCGCTCTTCGAGCGAAAGATGCGCTTTGCGCATAACCCACACGTCGCAAAAGACGCGATGTATGGGGCACCCGGTTTGGGTCTCCGAAGAAATCTGGTTTGTGCGCTATGCGCGACCCCACCCTTTCGCATGAAGCCGCGAAAGAATGGGGCACGAGGGTGTTTTTTACTTGATGGGGTGCAGGCCGAGGCTGGCGAGGTGGGCCTGGATCTCGTCGCTCAGGATGTAGTCGAGCAGCTTGTGGGCATTGTCGCGCTGGGGAGAACTGCGCAGCACGACGGCGCACTGGCGGATCTCCGGGTAAACGTAGGTGGGAAAGAGGACGAAGCTGCCGCTGTTCTTGAACTTCGGCGAGGTGGCGATGGTCTCGGAGATGAGGGCGAGTTCCGCGTTGCCGGTCTGTGCGAACTGTGCTGCCTGAGCGACGGATTCGCCCTGCACAAGATGCGGTGCGACGTTTTCGTAAAACTTCATCTTCTGCAGTGCGGACACAGCAGCGCGTCCGTATGGAGCGTGGTCGGGATTGGCGATGGAGACGGACTTCAGATCTTTGCGCTCCAATACTTCGAGATGGAGAGGATTGAAGCGCGAATCCTTGCGGGTCCAGAGTACGAGGGTGCCTTTGGCGTAAGGGATCGCGTCTGTCGAATCGGCCATACCACTGGAGACGACGCGTTCGGCGAAGACATAGTCAGCGGAGAAGAAGATGTCCGCTGGAGCGCCTGAGATCATCTGCTCGGAGAGGACGGAGGACGCGCCGTAGTTGATGACGAGATGAATCCCGGTTTTACGTTCGAAGTAGGGTGCGAGCACTTCAAAGACCGGCTGCATGTCGGCGGCGGAGGCTACGTGCAGCTCTGTCTTCGGTTTGGGCGCGGGTTTTGCCTGGGCCTTGGCGGTGCTGGAAGACGCGCAGAGTGCCGCGAAAACGAACGCGATGAAAGCGAGCTGTTTCATAGAGAAGCAGCCTTTACGATACCCTGTACCTAGCCATGAATATGCGGTCACATCAGCTTCGATGCATCGGAACGGGCGAGCGTATAGCTCCGGAAGATGCTCCCCACGATTTTAGGGATCCTGAAACGCGCGAACTTTATGAAATTGAATACCCGTGGAGCGAAAGCGCCGAGACCTCCGGCACGCCCCATCGGAATCTGCCGAACCCGTCCGCGCTGCGGCACCTCTGGGCGGAACGGCGCGATTCCACCCTGCCGATTGACCAGTCGGGTGTCTGGCGGTATCGGGAGTTGCTGCCGATTCTGAAGGACGACAACACCGCAACGACGCTGCGCGAGGGCAATACACCGCTTTACGATCTGCCGCGCTGCGCTAAGTCGCTGGGGCTGGATTTCCTTCTGGCGAAGCACCAGGGCATGAATCCTACGGGTTCGTTCAAGGACACCGGCATGACGGCGGCGCTTTCGGTTGCCGTGGAACGTGGCTATGAGTGGGTAGCTTGTGCTTCCACTGGCAATACCTCGGCTGCCATGGCCGCCTATGCGGCGCGCGCCGGGCTGCGGAGCATTGTCTTCATTCCCGAGGGCAAGATTGCCTGGGGCAAGCTTTCGCAGTCGATGGACTACGGCGCGATGACGGTCCAGTTGAAGACGGATTTCGATGGTTGCGTGCGGATTCTGGCCGAGCTGGTGAAACGGCATCCGATTTATCTGTTGAATTCTGTGAATCCCTACCGTCTGGAAGGCCAGAAGACGCCGGCTGTCGAGATGGTGGAGCAGTTGGACTGGCAGGTTCCTCATCACGTGATCGTCCCGGGCGGCAATCTGGCCAATGGATCGGCTTTGGGCAAGGGTTTTGCCGAGATGAAGCACCTGGGACTGATCGATCGTGTTCCGAAGATCTCGGTGATTCAGGCGATGGGGGCGAACCCGCTCTTTCAATGGTTTACGAACGATCACAAGGAGATCGACCCGGTGGTTGCGGACACGCGCGCGACGGCGATCCGTATCGGGAATCCTGCTTCGTGGCGCAAGGCCGCTCGTATTATCGAGACGACCAATGGCTGGTGCGAGCAAGTGTCTGAGTCGGAGATTGCGTTTGCGAAGGCGCAGATCGGTGCCGAGGGCATTGGCTGCGAACCGGCGTCGGCTGTGACGCTTGCAGGCCTGAAGAAGCTTGTGGCGCAAGGCAGGGTGGAGAGCGGAGAGCGAACCGTCCTTCTTCTAACAGGCCACACCTTGAAGGATCCGGAGTACACCATCGATTTCCATCGCGGAACGCTGGCCATGGATATCGAAGAGGCAGCGCCTTTCCGCAGACCCCCTTTGGTTCTGGACGCCGATCCGGAGACGGTGTTGCGCGCCCTGGATGCCGAGATGAAGAACACGCCTGTGCCGGTACGCTGAAGATGAGTGGAACGGTACGGCTTCGTCTGCCTGCAACTTCAGCAAACCTTGGGCCGGGCTTTGACGCCCTGGGTCTGGCAATGGATTTTCACCTGTACGTGGAGGCGGCTGTCTCCGGCAAATTCGCGATTGAGGCGACGGGCCGCAATGCGCAGGTGTGCGGCGATGTTGAAGATTCCCTGATCCTGTCTACGTACCAGGAGGTGCTGGGGCAGCAGGGAATCAGTGCACCTTCGCTGGCGTTGAAGGTGCGTAACGAGATTCCGCTGGGCATGGGCTGCGGCTCTTCGGCGGCGGCGCTTGTGGCCGGGGTCGCGTTGGCTTCCCACTTCGGTAAGTTGGGGTGGAACCGGCACGAGATTCTGACAGAGGCGAGTCTTCGCGAGGGGCATCCTGATAATGTGGCTGCCTGCGTGATGGGCGGGTTGACGGTTTCGGCGATGTCAACCGATGGTTCTCTGACGACGGTGTCCGCGGTCTCGCTTGCTCCCGCGACGCAGTGGCCTTTGCTCTTGGTAATGCCGGGGGCTTCTTTGTCGACTTCCAAGGCTCGGGGTTTGTTGCCTGAGAGCTATTCCAGAGCAGATACGGTGGCGAATATTCAGGCGGCATCGCTGCTTACGGCGGCGTTTGCTACGGGTCGTGGCGAGCTTCTAGCTTTGGCGATGCGGGATCGTGTGCACCAGCCTTACCGGTCAGAGGCCTGCGCCTTGCTGCCACTTCTTTTGCCGTTGGCGGGTACCGAGGGTGTTCTGGGGGTGGCGCTCTCGGGTGCGGGGCCTTCTGTTCTTCTGGTTTTGGAAGATGGTATGGATCTGGCCGTTGCGGAGGCCCGTGTTCTTAAATTGCTGGATGGGAATGAGGTTGAGCTGTTTCGGTCGCGAATGGGCGGCGGGGCCACCCTTTAGCCGTAAGTAACGTGTTTTGATTACCTTGTGTGGTTACTAGAGATCTCTTGTTTCAAGAAGTCTTGAACTGTAACTTTGACTCTGTAGGAAGCCTTGGGAAGGGCTCCACCTGCACAGCGCCCGTTGAACCCGCTTGATGGGATCCGGGCGCTTCTCTTTTCGAGACGACAAAAGCTAAGTTACAGACCGGCGGAGAGGCGCGTCCTGGGATCGGCGTAGTCGCGGAGAGCATCACCCAGAAAGCAGAACGCGAGCACGCAGAGCATGACCGCCATGGCGGGGAAGAAGATCATGTGCGGAGCATCGAAGAGATGAGGGCGGGCGTCGTTGAGCATCGATCCCCAACTCGCCATCGGAGGAGGCACGCCAAGGCCAAGAAAGCTCAGCGTGGCCTCTGCGAGGACGGCTGCGGCCATGCCTACGGCTGCCTGAACGATCACGGGCTGCATGATGTTGGGAAGGATATGACGTGTAAGGATGCGAAGGTTGTTTGCGCCGAGGGCACGGGCTGCTTCCACATATTCGCGTTCGCGGGCGGCCATGACCTGGGCTCGAACGAGTCGAGCATAGTTAACCCAACCCGCGATGGCGAGCGCGAGGATGACATTGCGCAGGCCTGGGCCGAGGAAGGCAACGAGCGCGATGGCGAGAAGAATCCCTGGCAACGTCATGAAGGCATTCATGACATAGATATTGAGTAGAGCGTCGCGCCAGCCGCCGTAGAATCCGGCAACGCAACCAACGAGGGCACCGAAGACGAGAGAGAGACCTACGACTGTGACGGCGACGGTCAAGGAGATGCGTGCGCCGAACAGCGTACGCGAGAAGATATCTCTTCCTAACTCGTCGGTCCCGAACCAATGACCATGGCCAGGAGAGAGCAGGCGCGCCTGGAGATCGAGCGCTGCTGGATCATGTGGAGCGATCCAAGGCGCAAGCAGGGCAGCGAGCGCGAAGATTCCCAAAAGAGAAAGCGCCGTCCATGTAAGCCAGTTGCGATGCATCACTGGGATCATGTTACCTGTGGTGAGGCAGTGCGCGTCGACATGGAGAACCGTCAGGCATACTTGTGCTATGGCTGAGTTCAACCAGGGAATTTCTTCGGCAAAGAAAGAGGGTGGCAACGAGTTCCGCACCATTCTCGGAGTTCGCTTTTTTTCTGGATCGCTGAAGGGTGCAGTCGACCGGATGTTGCATGGTGGACTTCTGGTGGTTCCTTCGGCTCCGGTGCTGCAATTGATCGAGACGGACCTGGAATCGCGGGATGCTCTGTTGAGCGCGGATTTTGTGATCGCGGACAGTGCATACATGGTGTTGGTTTGGAGGTTCCTTCAGTGGGAGAAGATTCCGCGCATCTCCGGCCTGGCCTACCTGGATGAACTGCTTTCGCGTCCGGAGATGAAGAAGCCCGAGGACACGGTGTGGGTGATGGCCCGGCCGAAGTCCGCGGAGACCAACCGGGCATGGCTTCAGACGCAGGGCATCGATCCGCCGGATTCGCATATTTATCTCGCACCGGTTTATCCGCCGGGACCGATCCAGGACCCGGTGCTGCTGGAGATGTTGGAACGTCTTCGCCCGAAGCATGTGATTATGACCATCGGCGGTGGAAGCCAGGAGCGGCTTGGTCTTTATCTGCGGAGGAACCTGAGTTTTGTTCCGGGCATCCATTGCATTGGAGCTGCGATTGCTTTCCTGTCCGGCGATCAGGTGAAGGTGCCGATGTGGGCGGACAAGTTCTATCTTGGATGGCTGATCCGCACCATGGATAACCCCAAGCTGTACGGGCCGAGGTACGCCAGTTCCTTTGCCCTGGCAAAACTGATGTTTCGTTTTCGCAGCATGCTGCCGCCGATTAAGGCGAGCTGAGAGAAACGCATCCAATGGATTCAATCCGTGTCTGAACTGTTGTAAGTGATTTGGGGTCGACTTTGCGGCGTGCTTTTCTCATGGTTGTTTTCGCGTTCTGTGTGGTGGGTGCCCAAGTTGTTTTGGCACAGGGCCGAACGGTGGCAGAGCAGTATCTGTTCGCAGCGTTGAACCAGGAACGCGCCGCGGTGGGTCTGCCTGCGCTGACGTGGAATCCACAGATGGCGGTGGCAGCGCGAGAGCATGCGATTCGTATGGCAAGGATGGGTGGCATCTCTCACCAGTTTGCGGGCGAGCCGGATCTGACGCAGCGCACGTCGACTGCAGGAGCGAAGTTTTCTACCGTTGCCGAAAATGTGGCGGTCGGGGAGTCTCCGCTGACGATTCACAACGCGTGGATGCATTCGCCGGGGCATCGCGCGAACATTCTGGATGCGGTGGTTACGTCGGTCGGTATCTCGGCGATTTTGTACCAGGGACGTTTGTGGGCGGTGCAGGACTTCTCCCGGGACGTTGCGACCCTATCTCTCGCTGCGCAGGAGGAGAAGGTGCGTGCCCTGGTGGCGCAGAGCTCTCGTATGACATCGATCACCCCGACGCCTGAGGCACGGGACACGTGTGCACGCGAGAAGGGCTATGCGGGGGATCGGCAGCCGTCGTTTGTGATGCGGTACTCCGGTTCGAGCCTGGCGCTGCTTCCGGAGCAACTTACGGCCAAGCTGGCTTCAGGGCAATACACGCACGCGGAGGTAGGGGCATGTGTTCCCGAGGGTAGCGCGTTTGCGGGCTACAGCATCGCAGTGCTGCTTTATCCCTAACGCGTGTTCTTGTCTGGCACTGCTGCACTTTGACCCTGCGGCCTCATTTTGCTATAACAGACAGGTGGCCTAGCGTGAGTTCTTCCGCCGCGGACACTGTTGCAAGATCCCCACAGTGGGTGCCACGTTCCTGAGTAGCTCAATGGCAGAGCATTCGGCTGTTAACCGAAGGGTTGTAGGTTCGAGTCCTACCTCAGGAGCCATATTATCAAGCATTTGCAGCATGATTTACATGACTAAACCTCCACTATGACGTGGAGTATGTCGCAAACTATGACGTAAATCGTTAGGTGTCGCGTTACGTTGCTCGATCATCTCTCGAATCGCGTCTGAGTTGTGATGCTGATACGGCAACGTCGATCTCACACTTGCGTGTCCCATGGTCTGCATGACCGCTGGTAAATTGCCGGTGGAAGCCAGAGCATAGGTGCCGAAGGTGTGACGAGCGGAGTAGAGAACGATGCGCGGATCGAGACCCGCACGTCGCCGTGCCGCTTGAAACGCCTTACTGACAGACTCCAGGTGTCCAGACTTTGAGTCAGAAACTTATCGGGCCGGGGCATGGCTTTCGGCAGCTAGTTTTCCCCTTCCTCTTCTCTCTTGCGTTCTATTTCTTTGTCTTTTGGAGTCTGATATCTGTGCTTCAAAGATTTGTTAGACAACATGGCCTAGGCCGGATGTCTCGATAAAGGCTGAAGTTGCCGACAAAGCAGTATCTATGGCGCGTTTTTCGGCATCCCGTGTGGAGGAAGCATGGGCGGTTCTTGCGCAAAATAATGATCTTGCCTAAAAGTGCGGCAAACGTCTTCAAAGCGCTGGGAGTCATCTTCGCGATGCTCATGGCGTCCGCCATACCAGGCTTCAGATGGTTGGGAATGCTGCTAATTCCGGGTGCTCTCTTAGCCGCGCTACTATTTCCGGAAGGGATATATTCAGATCATGGTTGGGCTTTCTTAGTGGTGGCTGGGCTCATAGACTGGATCATCATTTGGATCGGCGTCTGGTACGTCCAGGATTACTAAGGAGCGGATGAGGCGAGACTATGAAATTTCATATGAGAGACGTTGCTTGCTTACTGTTTGTGAGTATGGCAATGGCCGCACAGCAGCCTAAAGCCCGATGTTTTTCACAATGCACAGCGGCTGTACGACAGCGGTAAATGGCCGGAAGCGGAGAAGAGCTTCGCGAATATCGCCCACGACGATCCTGGCAACGTTGCTGCGCAGATGTACCTTGGGCAGACTCTGTTCCGAGAGGAGAAGTACGCGGCGGCAGTTGTTCCCTACGAGAAGGTGCGGTCGTTAGAAAGAAGTGGAGTGAAGCTGACGCGGACCCAGCACCGAATCCTAGTGGATCAATTGGCGATGGCCTATGGCATTAGTGGGCATACAGTGGACTCGAAGGCACTTCTACAGGAGGCGGTTCGTAGCGATCCTGAATACCCTCTGAATTACTATAATCTCGCCTGTGTGGCTGTGGATGAGAACGACAAACCGGCAGTCTTAAAGAATCTTACGTTGGCCTTCCAACACCATGCTCAGGTTCTTCTGAACGAACACCTGCCTGACCCTTCTTCCGATCCCTCGTTCCAAAAGTATGCTCAGGACGCCGACTTCAAGGCCCTCGTGGATCGTCTGAAGAGCTGAGCAAAGGAAGCCTGATGAAGTTCTCTGAGATAGCGAATCGCTTGACGGGTATCTCGACGCCGTTCGGTAGGGCGTCATGGCAGCCTGCTGAGATGGAGATCGAAGGGGTGCGTCGAGTGATCGTCTTCTGGAGGCAGAAATGGCTATCGATAACAACATAACGACGGCAGATTCGACGGAACTGGGCGCTAATCGAAAACGCTATTGGATGTACTGGGCTTCTGCGGTGGCTTCATCGCTGCTCTTCCTCTTTTTCGTGGCTTCAATGCTCATAGTGCCTGGTGTCACGTCATCCCGCAAGATATGGATGCTGACTGTTATGGGAGTCGGCGCGGCGGCCTCGTTAGGGATTGGACTGTGGCGGTTCCGCAGCACGGAAGCCCCCGCCACACTTTGGCCGCTCGGCCCTATCATCGGTGTTGTATTGCTGCTGGAATTCGCATACTGTGCGGTGCGCCAGTCTCTTTGACACGGCTCGCTGCGATAGCCTCTTCGCTCTCGCCTCGCTCCAGTGCTGGCCAGACATATCCACCGGTAGCGTTCAAGGTCGAGATGGTTCCTTGCTTCGTATCGAGAATGGCGGCTCCATCCTCATTCACGACGGTCCGAAGATGAGTCTCGGCGTTTGCCATAAACACCCCGCAGCCTTGGACGATCAATTCGCAACCGGCTGTGAAGGTGAACTTTGTCTCCCTTCTTGCATCGTGCAAGCGAAAGCGGGAAATTGGTCAAACTTACTTCGCCATCGCAGCAGAAGGGTTTGGGAGCGCAAGATGCGCAGTTTCTAGTGCGCTTCTCGCGTACTTTCGGCCAAAGATACTTTTGGGCGAGGAGCTACTCATCGAGAGCTTGGAGCAGGTCTTTCCGCTTTTCCTATCTTCACGTAGATCTCGTCTACCCGCCACGAAGTGACTGATACGACGAACCCGCGTTGCCAGTTCAGGCACGTAGCTATGGACACTGCATGATCGTTGCTGGACTGACCTTCCGCGCCGCTCCCGCGTCATCTATACAAGATCTTGATGGCTGACACCGTGCTTACGGTACTAGCGACGCAAGCCAGAATGATCACAACCGGAAAACGGCGCGCTTGAACATGACCCATCGTACCTTCCGGGTGCGATGGGTCATGTTCAAGCCATAGTTCATGCAACAGGGCGTATTTGATTACTCCGGGCCCCATTCGGTGTGCTTTACGGTAAGGCGTTCAGGCCAGCTTTCACGGTGTTGGCGAAATTGTAGTTAGTTGTTGCGTCCCAACTAATACTCCAGGTCATTGCGCCTCGGAGTGTGGGCCACGTCGTCGATGGGCGAAACGCTCCGCACTTTTGTCCCTCGGTGAGGCAGTCGAGAGCATTGACTACGACCGAAGGATCTACATAGCCGCCGCCGGCGGCTGCTGACGTCGCTGGGAATCCAAGCCCGATTTGATCCGGGCGCAACCCACCCTGTATGAGAATGCAAGCCTGCGCCGTTGCGAAGTCTTCGGTGCCTTCCGCGTAAATGTTGCCGTCGCAACCGAACATTGTGCCGGAGTTGTAGTACTGCGTGTTAACTATCGTCAGGATGTTCTGAATCTTGAGTGCAAGGGCGAAATAGGGACTGCTTGTGTTCGTTACGTCGGTGGTCTGCGGTGCCATCGTGATGATGAGACCGGGCGAAAGCGCGGCAAGTTGCTGTAGTGCGCTGGCTAGATTTGTGACATTGATCCCGCTCTCCAGATCGATATCTACTCCATCGAATCCGAACTTAGTCATCAATGCGTGGGCGCTGTTGGCGAAACTGGTTGCGCTGGCCGCGTTATTAATCGCGACGGTTCCATTCGCACCGCCGATGGAGAGGATAACCTTTTGTCCGCGAGAGTGCAGAGTGCTGATGTCGGAGGTGAACTGCGAATCGTTGTAACCTCCCCCGATACATGCCGCTAATCCCGAATCTGTCGTGTAATCGACGGCACCGGGCGTTGACGTTGAATTTGCAAACGCCACGGCGGCTATGGTGTAGCTAGTGGGGACTGCGCTTAGACGGGGACACGTCGAGCCGTTAGTGAAGTTTTGCCAGTATCCTAGTAATAGGTGCTTGGGTAGGCCCGCCGAACCCCCACCGCTGCTGCCGCCCCCGCCAACCGTTGCCCACGCGAAAGTCTCCCAAGCTTGCGCTGTCGTGCGATCGGCATTCAGAGGCGCAGTCGACGCGATATTCAGATCGGCGGACACATATTTGCCGTTGCCAACATTCAGTAGATGGATCTGGCCGTTACCGAGGTCGATCCAGTGAAACTCCTCCCAGGTGTTGAAGACGGTGCGGGACGCCACAAGAGGAGTATTGGCCCCAAGATTCTGGTCCGCCGACACATACTTGCCGTTGCCGATCGAGAGCAAGGCAACCAATCCTCCGCCAGCGTCGACGACCTGGAACTGCTCCCAGGTGTTTACGGTTGTGCGGTCAGCGACGAGAGGGGCGGTAGCGTCCAGGTCTTGGTCCGCGGACACGTACAGGTTCGTGGCACTGGCCTTCAAGGAGATGATTTGACCGATGGGTGCCGCCGCAAAGGCCACCCCGCTCCCTATGGCTACGAATAAAAAGAAACTACAAAGGCTGACTAAGGATTGGTGCCGTCTTGAACAACTCCGGTTGCTGTCTTGTGATTCCGTTCTCATTTCATCGCTCCTGATTAAGATCGCCTTTCGAATAAAGGCGCACTACGACACCGCCGTGACCCTTGGAACGGCCTGAGTGGATCTCGATGCCGTTAGCCAGGCGTTGTCCACAACATTGCTTGTGCTGAATAACAATTTTTGTTGGAACATCGTTTAATTGATGACCTCGCTCCTCGTCACGCGCAGAGGTTGCTACTCGGATCTAATCTGAGTAGTCCGTCGCATCGGGGCGAAGAACGCATCACCGCGGCATTGGCCCGGTTAGCTGGTGCTGAGACGACCCAGCAAACTAATGAATGTGATCTGGAAGCGTTCGATGGTGGTTCTTTACCGGAGTATTTTGAGCATGAATAATAGTCATCCGAAACCTCTCAGCGGGATCCTAGTACTAAGCCAGAACAACATGACATCCGGTATGAATCTAAAAAGCAACGCGAAACCGAACGCGAGTAGTATTGCCGCGATCCTGCTTCGCGTCAAGTTAGATTTCTGGGTTTGCCATCAGGTTTTAGGCGACCGCCAAAGGGCAAGCAGTGCTATATCCTCGTCACCGCTACGAGACCAAGAAAAATTGAAGTGGTGGTCAAACGTAACTCGAGAGTGATGTATTTGTGGCAGTTCATGCATGGACAACGTGCGGAACTTGGCGGCCGCCGAGGTTCGCACTAAGCTGGGGAGCTCAGAGTTCCTTCGCTCCAGAAGTCCGCGAATGTGCTCCACTCGTTCGATGATTTCACCGTAGTCGGCAGGTCGATACATGGCGAAGGCTTCTCCTCTTGATGCTCAACATCGGAGTTGCGAATTCGCACCAAGCGGAGCCAGACCGTCCTAATGTTCAACAGGCATTCCAAGAGAAACGGTGCTGGCCCAGAGAAGTGCAAATCGTATGCTTGCGTGCAGGTTCAGACGCATCACGATTCCTTAAAGACGACAAGGAACGTTGGGTTCCAAAACCATCGCGGCACTGTGAGCGAGGACGTTGAAAGCGATTGCGGGGGAAGGCACAGGATTGTCACCACGTTCTTTAACTGATCGGCCCGCTTCCATTCGCACTCTATTGGTCCAGTCTGGGCCGGTGCACATTGGGGTCCTCTATATCAGGTGGCGCTTCCATCTGTCTCACGGCCTCGAAAGCCTGGGAGGAGAACGCAGTCGCCGGGAACGCGACGTTTGCTTTGAATCTCTGGTCGATCTGATTAGGCGTTGGCCGTGGCGGCTTCAGTTCCATGCAACGGTTGATAGACATCACCCGTTGACCAGAGATGGTGACGCAAGACGGCCAACAATTAAAGGCCGCCAAAATTCATTATTCAATTTCCGACTCGACGGATGGGCTCTCATGATTGAGGTTTCCGTTCCTGGAGAGAGGTGGAGATTGAAGTTCATAGTGATGGCGAAATAGGTGTGGAGACATTTCTGACTACTAGCCGTCTGCGTGGCGCCGAAGCATTGGCTGATCTTTTTGAGCGTTTTAGTGATTAGGTGTTGTGTTGTTTTCCGAAGTTTTTGGGTTCAGTCTCCCTTTTGGTGAAGGAGCGTCCGGAATAAACAGGAGTTCCATGTGTTACTCCGGGTAGGAGTTTCACCATGGCAAAGCATTCTCTCAACGGCCGCGAAGGCACCGATTTGGCTGGTTCGAGAAATCTCGGGCGATATGACTTGAACAAACAAGTCGAAGTACAGCGCACGCTTCGCCGGCACGAGACCGAGCTACAGCAAAACGTACACAAGCTCGAACTCAAGGAAGAGATCCCTCCCCTGGATCGTCAAACCTTTGCAAATTCATATCACACTAGCCCAGAAGATCTCTCTAACGTGGCTCTCGAAGGTCCAGACGGACGATCCCGGTCCAAGGTGGCACGCGCAGTATTGAGCCTGTTCGCAATCGTTGGTTTCGAATTGGGATCTCCCTGGATGGCTGCGGTACACGGTCAGACGTCGGCGACGCCGGAGTGGAACACTGCCAGCTTCAACCCGGCGCGCGATGCGTGGCAGAGGAATGAGACCAAAATCAATCCTGAGAACGCTAAGAACCTTCAACTGCTTTGGAAGGCGAAGCTGGAAGTGAAGACGATGGGGATGCAGTCCTTCCGGGAACCCCTGATCGTCTCCAGCGGCGGCAAGACGCTGACGATTCTGGCGGGCAGCTCGAACGAGATCTATGCTCTGGACGCCGATAGCGGCGCGGTGGTGTGGAAGAAGAAGTTGGCGTGGGCGTCGGAGAAGCCCGAGGAGCCGGGCGAAGGTAGCAGCTACATCTGCACGAATGCGTTGAGCGCTACTCCGGTGGTGACACCTTCGGGAGCAGGCGAGAGATTCGTTTACGTCATTGCCAGCGACGGCTATCTGCACACTCTAGCCTTGGGGAGCGGCGAGGAGAAGGATGCGCCGCTTCAGGTCCTGCCTGAGCCCCATGGGAAGCCGTATGGGTTGAACCTCGTCAACAACGTTATCTACACGATTACCGGCCGGGCATGCGGCGGAAATCCGAATGCGCTCTATGCGGTGAATCTGGCCAATAAGAAGGTCACGGTCTCGCAGCCTCCGCAGGCCGGTCTTTGGGGAGTAGCTGGAGCTACCATCGGTGCCGATGGGACGATCTACTTTGAGTCCGGAGATGGCGTATACGATGCAAAGTCGGGACGGCTCTCTACCAGTGTCGAGGCTTTTACCTTCTCGAACGATACGCTGACGTTGAAGGACTACTACACACCTTCGAACTATGAGTGGCTGACCAAGCGCGATCTGGATATGGATGCCACCGCGGTAATCTTCCCGTACAAGAGCCAGGAGCTGATGGTGGCTTCGGGTAAAGAGGGCCGCTTCGTGCTGATCGATACGAAGTCGATGGGCGGCGTGGATCATATGACACCTGTGTCCCGGACTCCGTTGATTACGAATACGAGTGCCAACCTCCAGACAGAGGGCACCTGGGGAAGTCATGCGTCGTGGCTGGATGCAGATGGAACGCGATGGGTGCTTGCACCTACTGGATCACCGGTTGCGGTCAAGTTTCCCATCACGAATGGCAAGGCTCCGAATGGAGGTGTCATCGCGATGAAGCTGGAGGACAAGGGTGGCAAGTTGGCCCTGGCACCAGTGTGGCAGTCCAGAAATATGATTACCGCCGAGCCTCCTGTGATCGCCAATGGCGTGGTCTACGTGCTGGCGGCAGGAGAGTTCACTGGGCAGGCGAACGAAACGGAGGGCGGGTTGTTCAATTCGGAACAGCGAATCCAGAGGTCCGTCCCTGCGAAACTCTTCCTGCTCGATGCCAGGACGGGTAAGGAGTTGTATTCGAGCGGAGATCAGGTCGCTTCGTTTCTGCATCAGGCCGGCCTTTCGGTAGCGGGCGGGCGAGTTATCTTCGGTACTTTCGATGGCACGATCTATTGCTACGGACTTAAGTAGTTCTCAGAGACGGGTTGGCCTGAACGCTCTTAAAGAATTGGATTCTTCAGATTGAGATATCGTCATTGCACTTTGAATCGAGGACGTGAGCTGATGAGAAATTCCCTGGTTTTATTCGCCGCATTGGCGCTGCCTGTTGCCGTCTTCGCGTCTGGTGCGGCCTTCGCCCAGGGCGGTGGGATCGGTAACTGGACTACCGCTGGCGCTGACCCCAGCCATAGTGGCTGGCAGAAGAATGAGAAGAAGATCTCCAAAGAGACTGCCGGAACTCAGTTTAAGTTTCTGTGGAAGCTCAAGCTGGGCGCGACGGCGAAGGAGACGCAGTCCTTCACGGAACCGCTGCTGGCTTTGCGTTTGATCAACGCGCAGGGGTTCAAAGACCTCGTCCTGTGGGGGAGCACGGATACGGTATACGCCGTCGACTCAGAGTTGGGCACAATTGTGTGGAAGAAGACCTACGATGTGCCCGCTTCCAACGGCACCGGCGCATGTGGGGCCCATAATCTCAGCATCGTGATGGAACCTCCGGTGGTAATTAACTTTGGGGCACATCGCGCTCCGGGTGCATCTCCTGCGCCTACGCCTCCTGCATCTGCTCCGCCACTTCCTCTGAGCCAGCGTCGTCTGGGCGTTACGGCTGGTGGTGGAGGCTTTGGGTTGAAGGGCCTGTATGTGTTGACCGGCGATGGAATCCTTCATGAGCAGGTTTTGAGCACGGGCATCGATTTCGCTCCCCCAGTCAAATTTCTGCCAATGGCCCATGCAAATCCGGACGGTCTGAGCGTGATTGGAAAGAAGATGTTCACCATCACAGGCCGTGGCTGTAGTGGAACTAAGAATGGTCTTTGGGCCATCGATCTGGCGAGCCCGGATTACACCACGACCAACTATATGACTGACAAGGTTGTTCCGCTGGGGCTCTCTGGCCCAACACTGGACGATGGTGTCGCTTACCTAGTGACCGGCAGCGGCGCTGCGGGCAATGTGCATGCAGACAGTGTGATCGCAGTAACGGTAAAGGATATGAAAGAGAAAGACTGGTATATGCCTGCGGGCGAGGGCAAAGTGAGGAACATCTCGCCGGTTGCATTTACTTTCAAACAGAAGAAGCTTGTTGCAGCGCCGGGCAGGGACGGCAGCTTCGTGTTACTTGACAGCGAGTCACTCGGCGGCGCGGATCACCATACGCCTCTGTCCGAAAGCGCGAAGATTGCAAAGACAAAGAGTGATAGCTTCGACAGCCTCGCCAGTTGGCAAGATGCCAGTGGTACAGCATGGGTGCTCGCATCGGTCTCCGGTTCTCTACTTCCCGAGGCAAAGTTTGCGGCCACGAATGGTCCTGCTCCGCACGGAAGCGTGGTTGCATTCAAGGTGGAAGAGAAGGGCGACAAGATGATGCTCACACCTGCCTGGGTATCGCGCGACTTGATCCACCCTGCACCGCCTGTGATTACGAATGGAGTGGTCGTAGCCCTCTCGCAGGGAAACTCGACGATGCATGCCACCCTTTACGTCCTTGATGCTATGACGGGTAAAGAGCTGTACTCCAGCAAGGATGCTATTTCGACCTATGCGCATTTGACCGGCGTCGCCGTTGGCGATGGCCATGCTTTCTTCACAACCCATGACAGTACGCTCTATTCCTTCGGTATCGGGTTGGAGCACTGACAAGGGATCTATCGGAGAGGTTTTGGATTATCTATGGTGCGGAGTGAACGTGAACCGATTAGCAAAAGTGGTGATTTCCAATGGCAAGCGCTTCCTGATCCAAATCGCGCTTTGGGGAGTGACCGTTGGTATGGCTTCCTCTCAGCAGACACCGCCACAGACGCCACCGAAAGACCACGCGCAGCACAGCACAGAGCTTCCGCCCGGTGCAGGGAGAGACACAGTGGTGCGGGTCTGCGGAAAGTGCCACTCGCCTAACATTTTGGTGGCGAATCCGCGGGATCGGCAGGGATGGGAAGACACCATCACCAAGATGTACGGACTGGGTGCGGTCGCGACGGATGAAGATTTTACAGAAATTCTTGAGTATCTGGCTAAGAATGTCTCCCAACCGCCGACCGCACCGTCAATGGCCAAAGTCGCTGTGAATAAGGCGACGGCTGCGGAAATGGAGACTTCTCTGGAACTGTGGGTGAAAGACGCTGAAGCCGTGGTTAGCTATAGAACGAAGAATGGAGATTTCAAGTCTCTCGAAGACCTGAAGAAGATTCCAGAGTTAGACGTGAAGAAACTGGATGAGAAGAAGGATCGAATTACTTTCTAAGCTAAAGGCGGCATAAAAACTTATGTCTTGCGATGAGGGTTACTACGCCAAACTTCAAAATCGTATGCTGGTGCCTCGGGAGACCGGCAAGGAGAGTCTTGTGCCGTGAAGGAATGGCAAGCCACATTGAGTCTGATCATGGATTGTGTACGGCGAAGGGTTGATAGGGAGACTGTAGGCCAGCCATTGAGCCCCGAAAGCTTCAAATTATGAATTCAGTGTGCCGACGCGCCGTTAGTGTCGTTTCACATTGGTTTGTTTTCCGTAGATATACGGACGGTCATTCTTGGACAGGCGACTGCGTGAGCAGTCTTGTTTTTCAGATCTTCAAAGGACGTGCAGCGTGAGCAGGTCGAAGTCGCCTCGGCCTGAAAATGCAAGCTGAAAAAGCGAATTCAAGCCCAGATGTTAAGCTCACCCGGGTGAGCCAGATCCAGGGATCGTGAAAAGCAATACCTTACAGCGTGGGATGTATGGTTGGCAGCGTCTGCAGAGATAAGCTGCCCTTCCCGAAGGACTGGGACAATATATTCAGCGTGTCCACATCATCAGTCGAAAGATAGACGCTGGAAGCTGTTTCGTTTTGGTCGAGATGGTCTACCGAGGAAGTACCGGGGATGGCGATGATGACCGGTGACCTCTTGAACAGCCAGGCCAAAGCTATCCCCGATGGTGCCACGCCTTCCCGTCTGGCGATAGCTTTTAGCTCTTCCGATTCAATAAGTTTCCCGATCTTTAGCGGGTAAAAAGGGATAAATCCGATGTCATGCTTAGTGCAGTAATTGACAACACCATCGTGGGTCCGCGTGCCAAGGTTATATTCGTTTTGCACGGTTGCAATCTCAACCGATGACCGCGCCCGCTCAATCTGATCGACACTTACGTCAGAAAGTCCGATGTGACGTATTTTCCCCTCGACCTGTAGCCGTTGAAGCAGGCCCATTGTGTCTTCAATCGGAATCTTCCGATCGACGCGATGAAGTTGGTATAAATCGATACACTCGACTCCGAGATCACGCAAACTACCTTCAATCGCTTGACGCAGATGCGACTCGCTATTATCGACTGCGCTCCGATGATCCTCAGACGTTGCCGGTCCGCTCCGTATCATGCCGCCCTTTGTCCCGATTACAAGCTCTGCGGGATAGGGCCGCAAGGTATCGCGAATAAGGCGCTCGTTGTCACCGGGGCCGTAAACATCTGCCGTGTCGATGAAGTTGATTCCCAATTCAATGACTCTGTGCAGGACTGCTCGGGCGGCTGGCACATCTTCTGGCGGGCCCCAAACGCCTTTGCCGGTGAGTCGCATGGCTCCGAAGCCAAGTCGGCGAACGGGAAGATCTCCACCGATACTGAATTCATCTATATTCATCATGCTCATCACATCTCCTAACTTCAGACTGCTTCGATTCATCAAGCCGCACTCATTGCAGCTTTCAAACGCTCGAAGCTTTAGAGTAAGTGTGGAGTGAACTACATGGTCAATACCTTATGCTGATTTCAGAATTTTCCCTCAAGAGCGGCCTTTCCAGAGAAACGGTTCGTTTCTATGTGCGCCTCGGGTTGTTGCATCCACAGACAACATCGAAGGGCGGTAGAAATCCTTATCAGCAATTCCAGCAGGACGACCTCGCTGCCGCTGAACTTATTCGAGTCGGCCAGGCGCTTGGTCTTTCTCTCAAAGAGATCGCAGTGCTGACGGAAAAGCGCCGCGGAGGCAAACTTCCTCTGAAGGGCCGAATAGAGCTGATGAAAGCACAGTTAACTCAATTAGACCTTAAGGCGATAAAGATTGAGAGATTAAAGACCTACGTTCGTGCCAAGATCGCTTGGCAGGAACATGGGGAGAAAGGCCCTGAACCGAAGCTCGACCCGGCGATATAGCGCAACAGATCCAGCGCTTTGCACCAACGAAGGAAGCCCTATAAAGAAGCAGAGCGTATTGCCGATGTCTCCATCTCCGTATAAGTGCAGGGTGAGTCATTCGAGTGAGCGCACATATAAGCTTATATAATCGGCTTATAGTTGACCTGTAGAAGGGCCGATGGGTAGTAGTCTTGATTTTGTGGTAGAGAATGCAACTGTGCTTGCTGTGCCTGAAACAGGGTCATTTGATGTGAAGCGCGGCGCTAAGGCTTTGATAAGGAACTTTGCTCCGCCGATGGCTCAGGCACAACAGACGCGGTATGGATATCCTGGCGAGTGTTCGATATGTTGGCGCGTATGTCTTCCGCCATCACTTATGCCCTGGGAAATCGACCCACAACCTAAGTGGAGAGCTAAACCGTGACGTCTAACGAATTTCCTGAATCTAAAGAAATCAGTGATCTCTTCAAGGGCTCCTCTTTGCGAGAGCGCTCAAGCCTGAAACTTGGGTGGAACGGGATCACTGTAGAACGTCGCAGTACGGAAGCTGGCGAACGGCCTGAAGCCGCTTCTGATCACTACTTCATTGTCCTTTGGGAAACTCACTCCACACATGGGGAACGCGAAGACGTTCGCGGACAATTCGCTTCATATATAAAACACCCCGGCACGATAAGTACATGCATCCCGGGAATTATTCCGCGAGTACGAGCTTTCTCGAAGACAGAAGCCATCGTCTGTGCGCTCAATCCAGTGTTCCTAGCTGGCATAGAAGATGAGCTCGATTGCCGTCCCACCGATCCGATGCGCAGCCAGTTAGGAATCACCGACAAGGGACTATGGGGGCTCGTATCGCTTCTAGCGACGGAAGCAGCGGAGGAAGGACGTTGCGGAAGGCTGTATGCGGACTCCCTGGCACACACTCTCGGTATTCGATTCCTGTATACGACGAGAGAACAGAGGCAGCAGGAACCACAGAAGATGTCTACTTTGCCGCGTTATCTGCTTCAGCGCATTGTGGAGCTTATGCACACAAATTTAGCGTCGGACCTCAGTCTCGCAACCTTGGCGTCCGAAAGTGGATACAGTCGCGCCCATTTTGTACGTATGTTCCGGGCAGCAACTGGCCAAACTCCCTACCAATATCTATTGGATCTGCGGTTGGAGCGCGCGAGACAGTTCATCAAGAATGGTTCAAGATCGCTTACCGACATAGCTGCCTCCTGCGGATTCGCCAGCCACACCTCGTTCTCAAAGGCATTCCGTCGCCGGTTCAGAACAACGCCAAGTCTCTATCGCCGCGAAATTTAGCACTTAAGATCTAAGGTGAGCGTTTAGGTGGAGCGCCACGCCCCAGCCCTATCTACATTGGGGCTGGGAGTACACAATGCCTTTTAAGAAGATAAGCGATCACGCGGCCAACGCATCGGACGCAGCTTTTGTAGAAAAAGTTCGTTCGAATCAACTGAAGCTATCACAAGATCTCCGCGCGAGCTATGACTTCATCGTTTGTGGATCGGGCTCATCCGGAGCCGTTGTAGCGCGCAGACTTGCAGAGAATACGGCGGCTAGGGTTCTCTTACTTGAAGCGGGTGGCAGCGATGATCTTCCGAATATCACCGAACCCCATTTGTGGTTTACGAACCTTGGAAGCGAGAGGGATTGGGGATTTCAGGCTCGACCAAACCCAGATCTGAAAGATCGTGTTGTATCCCTGAACATGGGAAAGGTGCTCGGCGGAGGATCGAGTATCAACTTGATGGCTTGGGCCCGCGGCCACAAGAACGATTGGGATTATTTTGCGCAGGAAGCCGCCGATCCAGCATGGAACTACGCATCTGTGCTGGAGATCTATCGCCGTGTAGAAGATTGGCATGGCACCCCTGATCCGCAGCATCGAGGATCGGGAGGACCCGTGTTTGTTGGCCAGGGACCAGACCCAAACCCTATTGCCCCAGCCATGCTCGAGGCTGCAAGACTGTTGGGCATTCCTACTTTTGCGAATCAAAACGGAGAGATGATGGAGGGCGAAGGGGGTGGTTCTATCACCGATGTGCGCATCCACGATGGACGCCGGCTATCGGTCTTCCGTTCTTACACCTTCCCGTATATGGATAGGCCAAACCTGACGGTATTGACCGACGCGCTCGTGACACGGTTGATCTTTGACGGCAAGAAGGTCTCCGGCGTCGAAGTGGCGATCGGAAACCAAGTACATCGGATCGCAGCCGATTCGGAAGTTGTGCTTTCCCTAGGAGCCATCAACACGCCGAAGGTTCTGATGCAGTCCGGAATCGGTGACGAAGCTGAGTTGAAGCGGCTGGGGATTCCAGTGGTTCAGCATCTTCCTGGAGTAGGACAAAATTTCCAGGACCACTGTATGGTCGCATCCTGCATGTGGGAGTATGAGGAGCCGCTAGCACCTCGTAGCAACGCCAGCGAGGCTACACTCTTCTGGAAGAGCGATCCAAATCTCGACACGCCCGACCTGCAGATCGCACAGATCGAAGTGCCATTCACGAGCCCTGAGACCGCGAAGCTCAATCCGCCTGCAGGGGCATGGGGAATCTGTCCCGGCCTTGTAAGGCCGAAGAGCCGTGGAAGGCTTCATCTGACCGGACCGAACCCTCATGATCCGATCGAGATCGAGGCGAACACTTTGAGCCATCCTGACGATCTCGAAGCCATGCTTCGATGTGTGGAACTTTCAAGGGAAATCGGAAACTCCGCGCCGCTCCGAGCTTTTGTGAAGCGGGAGGTGATGCCGGGCAAGCTCAAAGGAGCAGCTCTTGAAGATTTCATTCGGAGCGGCATTGTGAGCTATTGGCACCAGACCTGCACGGCGAAGATGGGACGCGATGAGATGTCCGTTGTCGACGGCAATCTCAAGGTTTACGGAATCGAAAAGCTTCGCATTGCGGATGGCTCAATTATGCCGCGCGTGACTGCAGGCAACACGATGGCTCCCTGTGTGGTCATTGGTGAAAGAGCAGGAGAAATCCTCAAGAAAGAATACAAATTCTGAGTAGCTTTCGTTTTAGGAAAGAGCCGCTGGAATCAGAAGGCTTTTCCTATCCAGCAACGATGACTTTCAAGACTCGCAGATCTTTGTTGGCATGCGAGTCTTGAAAGTCTATGAAGTCGCATCGGGCACTCAGCCCCGGAGTCTAGTCTTTTGCCCCTTACAGCTCTCTCGCCAGATGGCCGTTGGAATCACGCCAGCGGCCGCGTCCTCTCTTGTGTCCTTGTTGTTGGCGGCCTTGCGACGTTGTCTGGGTGTCAAAAAGACACTTCTAAAGCGGCTGCTCCTATTGTGCCTGAGGTGATTGTTGCTCAGGTCTCGTGCCAGCAATTGGGACAGGCCGAAGAGTTCACGGGACGTGTAGAAGCAGTCAATACGGTCGAAGTGAGGCCTCGAGTCTCGGGGTACTTGCAGCGAGTTAACTTTCGCGAAGGAGATATGGTGCATCGCGGAGACCTCCTGTTCGAATTAGATCCACGGCCATTTCAAGCCGAGGTAGACAGGCTCAGCGGAGATTTGGAAGTAGCACAGGCTGAAGTGGCCAGGACCGACGCCGACCAGCATCGGGCAGAGCGCCTCCGAGATAACGAAGGTATGTCCAGGGAGGAATACGACCGCAGGGTTGCGGCGCATACAGAAGCTGGTGCAAAAGTATCTACAGCCGAAGCAGCCCTGCGTGCTGCGAATCTGCGCCTTAGCTTCACTCGTATCACTGCAGCAATCGATGGGCGCATCGGCAGAGCGCAGGTAACCGAAGGCAACCTTGTCCAAGAGGGGCCTGCGCAGATCATACCTCTCACTACGCTTCTGTCTGTCAATCCCGTGTATGTCTACTTTGATGTGGACGAAGCAAGTTATCTCACAATCAAGCAACTTCCTGGCGCGGGAGTACAGTCGGCTCTTCTTGGCTTGGCGGATGAGACTGGATTTCCGCATAAAGGCCAGTTGAGTTTTGTCGACAATCAGGTGAACCGCAACACTGGCACAATCCGGCTGCGGGCTACTTTCGCGAATTCGAATCTGCGCATGACTCCCGGCCTCTTCGCCCGAATCCGACTCGAAGAAAACAAGACCTACAGGGGGTGCTTAGCTCGGGACGAGGCGGTTGTCACCGACCTCGATCAGAAATACGTTTACGTGCTCTCGAGAGGAAACTCCCTTGTGTACAGACCTGTTACTCTTGGCCCCTTGCAAAATGGGCTACGGGTCATACGATCGGGCCTTATGGACTCGGACGTGATTGTCATCTCTGGTTTGCAACGAGTGCGGCCTGGCATCAACGTCATTCCAAAGCGCGTCCCGATGGAACCGGCCTCTCCAACCAAGTCGAGCCGCCTCGCGGTTCCTAAGCCACTGCGGTCGATGAATCAAGCAAGTGGATCAAACGGAGCTGGTATTGAACATCTCTAATTTCTTCATCAAGAGACCTATTTTCGCAGCCGTCTTTTCAATCACCATCTTCGTGATTGGCGCCGTCGCCTATTTCAGACTTCCACTGAGTGAATACCCTGACGTCGTTCCGCCAACAGTGATTGTTAAAGCAACGTTTCCGGGCGCGAATCCGAGAGTCATCGCCGACACTGTCGCTTCACCGCTGGAGCAACAGATCAACGGCGTCGAGAACATGCTTTATACATTTTCCCAAGCGACATCGGACGGAGCGATGACGCTGACGATCACATTTCGACTCGGTACAGACCTGGACAAAGCGCAAGTGCAGGTTCAGAACCGCGTGGCACAAGCACTTCCGCGATTGCCAGAAGTTGTGCAGCGACTGGGCGTAACCACAGAGAAGAGCTCGCCTGATCTCTTGTTACTCGTTCATCTCGTGTCTCCGAATAACCGCTACAACATGCTGTACCTCGCAAACCTTGGCGTTCTGCAAGTCAAGGATGAATTGAAGCGCCTACCGGGGGTGGGCGATGTGACCATCTTCGGTGCTGGTGACTTCAGCATGAGGATTTGGCTCGATCCAGACAAGCTGAATACCCATAATCTGACGGTGAACGACGTTGTCCAGGCAGTGCGCGATCAAAACCTGCAAGTAGCTGCCGGCGTACTAGGCACCCCGCCGTTGAAGACAGGGGAAACTGCGTTCCAACTCCTCGTCAACACGCAAGGAAGACTCACAACCGTCGAACAATTCGACAACATCATCATCCGGTCGACAAAAGACGGCGCACTCACCCGTGTTCGAGACGTAGGTCACACCGAAATGGGGTCGAGTAATTACGCACTTAGAAGCCTTCTCGATCTTCGACCGGCGGCTGCAATCAGCGTGTATCTGCGCCCAGGATCGAATGCCCTAGCTACAGCTCAGCAAGTTCGCGACACAATGGCCCGCCTGAAGAAGAGCTTTCCAGATGGTGTCGATTACCAGATGCCCTACGACCCAACAGTCTTCGTACGCAACTCGCTTCTTGCGGTAGCGCACACATTTGTCGAAGCGCTGATTCTGGTTGTTCTTGTTGTCCTCGTCTTTCTGCAGACGTGGCGCGCTTCGATCATCCCAATCTTGGCACTCCCTGTCTCCCTGGTCGGAACCTTTTCGATCATGCTCCTGCTAGGGTTCTCTCTCAATACGCTTTCGCTCTTTGGACTGGTTCTTGCCATCGGAATTGTGGTCGATGACGCCATCGTAGTGGTAGAGAACGTTGAACGAAATATAGAGCTTGGATACGAGCCAAAAGAGGCCACCAGGCGGGCCATGCATGAGGTCAGCGGTCCCATCATCGCGATTGCTCTCGTATTGTGCGCCGTGTTTATCCCAACGGCCTTCATCGTGGGTGTGTCGGGCCAGTTCTATAAACAGTTCGCGCTCACGATTGCGATTTCGACGGTCATCTCCGCCTTCAGTTCGTTGACTCTCAGTCCGGCAATGGCTGCTCTGTTGCTGAAGCCAAAAGGCTCCGAGCCGGATGCCCTCACCAGAGGGATTGATTTTGCGTTTGGCTGGTTCTTCCGGCTGTTCAACCATGCTTTCGAGACCAGCTCCAATAGATACCGTGGATTGGTGAAGAAAAGCCTGCGAGGCAGCATCGTAGTGGTCATCATCTATTTTGGCTTCACTGCGCTTACAGGACTTGGCTTCTATCGCGTGCCTTCCGGGTTCATCCCGAACCAGGACAAGGGTTATCTTGTAGCCTTTGCTCAGTTGCCAAACGGTGCGTCTCTCGATAGGTCAGAGGAAGTCATCCGTAAGATCTCCGCCATTGGGTTGAAACATCCGGGAGTGGCTCACGCCGTTGCGTTTCCCGGCCTCTCCATCAACGGCTTTACGAATAGTACGAATGCAGGAGCGATCTTTTTTCCTTTGAAATCGCCCGACGAGCGGGCGAAGTCAGTCGACCAATCCGCTATAGCGATTGCGGCGGACATTCGTCGCGAGGTTGCAAATATCCCCGAAGCTTATATCGCGATCTTCCCACCGCCCCCAATCGAGGGGATTGGAACCACGGCCGGATTCAAACTGTACATCGAGGACAGAGCGAGCCTTGGCCTGGAGGCTCTCTACCGGGAAGCATCACGAACTTCCGTCGGCGCCAATCAGGCGCCGGCGCTTGCTGGAGTCTATTCCAGCTTCGATGTAAACGTCCCAGAGGTCAATGCGAATGTTGATCGCGACAAGGTGAAATCCTACGGCCTGAATATTTCGGATGTCACGGACACATTGCAGGTTTATCTCGGATCGCTGTACGTCAATGACTTCAACAGCTTCGGGCGAACCTATCAGGTCAACTTGCAGGCCGACTATCCGTTCCGACTCCAACCGGAGGCAATAGGTACGCTCCGCACACGCAACAGAGATGGGATGATGATCCCGCTCAGTTCCGTGGTCTCTGTATCCAGGACGTTCGGCCCGGATCGTGTCATGCACTATAACGGGTACCCGGCCGCTGATATTAATGGGGCTGCAGCCGAAGGCTTCTCCAGCGGCCAGTCCGAAGCGGCCATCTCTAGCGTTCTAGATCGCGATCTGCCCAAAGGCATGACCTATGAGTGGAGCGAGTTGACCTTCCAAAAGATCCTGGCCGGCAATACGATGATCTACATCTTCCCGTTGTCGGTCTTCTTGGTCTACCTAGTTTTGGCCGCTCAATATGAAAGTTGGTCGCTTCCGTTCGTCATCATTTTGATCGTGCCGATGACCCTATTCTCCGCGATCGGTGGTGTATGGCTAACGCATGGTGATAACAACATCTTCACCCAAATCAGCCTTATCGTTCTCGTCGGTTTGGCATGTAAGAACGCAATTCTGATTGTCGAGTTTGCGAGAGAGCGCGAGATTTTAGAAGGCATGAACCGAGTCGATGCCGTGCTCGAAGCCTGCCGCCTGCGATTGCGACCGATCTTGATGACTTCCTTTGCTTTCACGATGGGCGTGGTTCCTCTGGTGTTTTCGAACGGGGCGGGATCAGAGATGCGTCGGGCCATTGGAGTCGCCGTCTTTTTCGGAATGCTCGGCGTCACGCTCTTTGGACTCCTCTTTACGCCTGTGTTTTATGTATTGGTCACGAGAGAACGAAAGCGGACCGCAACCGAGGAGGATTTAAGCGCAAACAACCCCACTCAGCTGAACGCTCCCACGGAGGCTTGAACCATGCATTCATCGATTCGAGTCACCTCCTTTGCCACACTTCTGTTGACTGTGGGATGCTCAGTTGGACCACATTACCGATCACCACGGCAGCAGATCTCTCAATTCCACGAGGCCCCGCCTGAATTGACCACCAGCGGTTCCGTCGATCCGCGCTGGTGGCAGCAATTGGATGATCCCATACTCGATTCGGTGATTCAGGCATCTCTCAAATCGAACAACGACATCGCCATGAGTCTTGCGCATCTTCAAGAAGTTAGATCAATCTTCGATGAGCGAAAACTGGACAGATATCCCGTGGCTCCAGTGGATGCCTCATACTCTTACGCACGAGAGCAGGTACCTGGTTTCTTCAACAAGCCAGCAACCATAAACACCTTTCGGACTGGATTCGATGCGGTTTGGGAGACCGATATATTCGGCGGTGTGAAGCATGGAGTGGCAGCGGCACAGCACGCCACGGAAGCGGCAGCAGCAGACGTCCAGGCACTAAAGGTAAGTATCGCGGCAGAAGTCGCAATGAACTACTTTGTGATACGCAGCGCCCAGTGGCGGCTGGAAGTTGCTCAACACACCGTTAGTAACCAAAAGGACACATTGCGGGTGACGCAGAATCGTAGAGATGCCGGTCTCGGCGAAACACAAGATGTGGCGAGTGCGGCTGCGCGGGTAGCCGCCGTGGAAGCCACGATTCCTCCGCTAGAGTTTGAGATCAAACGAGCGCAATATCGGATTTCCGTACTCTCAAACGTGAAGCCGGGAGAGCTTGCCGTAGACCTTTCTCCCCACGCGTACCAGCCGATATCAAAGATGCTCGCCATTGGGAAACCCGATGAACTGCTGCAGAGACGTCCTGATGTTCTAGCGGCCGAACGTCGACTGGCCCAGGCATCAGAGACAGTCGGAGTTGCCCGAGCCCAGGAGTTTCCGCAAGTCAGCGTTTCTGCATTCATTGGATTTCTTGCAGGACGCGGCAGCACGTTCTTCACGCCGGATTCGTTGGGTGCAAGTGTGGGACCTTCGATCTCATGGTCGGCCTTTGACCTGGGAAGAAATCGCGCTCGCTTGCGCGGAGCGAAGGCGAACCTGGATGAGTCAACAGCCGCTTATCAGGACATAGTCCTTCGCGCACTCGAAGAGACTGAAGATTCGTTTGCGGAGTATAGGTCACAGCACAAAAGACTCGTCAAGCTGATGATGCAAGCTAATGAAAGCAAGCGGGCCGCCGACATCGCTCGGCTGCGTTATCGAGAAGGCGTCATTGACTTTCTGACTCTCCTCGACACCGAACGAACAGAACTCGAGGCGGAGAACGGTGTCGCAACTACGGAGGGAGAAGAATACATTTCGATCGTTCGCATTTACAAAGCTCTCGGTGGAATTCCTCGATAGTTCTCCCTAAATGTCTTTATCGACAAGGATGGCGTGGTGCAGGCACGACTTCAACTCAGTACTGGTTCGGCCAGCACCCATCGGCTTTCCTGTAATTGGATCATTTCGAGATCGGACGATTCCAGCTCCTGCCACGCCGCAGACCCGTCGCAGTTGAGAGAGTTCGCTGATGCCGAACACGACCCTTTCACGCCCTCCGCCCGTCGCGCTTAGGAATGCCAAGCTGCTTCCTTCGCTATCCAGATATCCGAACACATGCTCCAGTCCACGGCGCATGGCGTAGAGAGGTCGCGACCAGCCTCGCTTGCTCCAATCGCTCCGTACATCCGGGATACCAGAAAGCTCCTCCAAAGAGCACCCACGATCCAGGTCGGAGACTCGGTTGAAAGCCAGTCAACGACGTCTCCTCGCCCATGCGCACCACTCGCTCTTCGAGAAGGCTCGGCTGCGGAAATTTCAGAGCGAATAATGCCGCATACTCTCCGATTTCCGTACCTTGCGTCCCATACTTCGGAGGGCACGGGAGCGGCGGTCTTGGTGCGCATCTCCGCCAGATCCGAAAAACGTCGCGCTCGTAACATTGCTTCCAGAGAGAAATGACCCGCGTCGCGGAACGCGTAGCCTCCGGTTCTCAACGCATCGCTATAGCTTGCAAAGTGCTCAATGCTCATCTGAATTAAGGCGTCGGCATGAGGCTCGGAGTCCGTGTCACGACGGTAGCGGCGCCTTGTTCTCTCGCTGAGCTTTGAGTTGAGCCTCGCCTGAAGTAACTCCTGGACAGAGCGCTTCTGTTCGCTCGATCGGACAAACCTTTTATGCTTGGTTGAGAACAGTTTTCCGCGAGAACGGTGTTCCCACGGAAGGATGAGTTCCGCATTGCCGTCATATGCCCCAGATCCTCGCAGGGAGCGATCTTCCAGCACCGGCAACCCCACCGCTAAGGCACGCACGCGTCCCGCGATCCGTACCGAACCAGGATAGAGAAATTCCTCCGTGCCGAAGTAGGAATAGTCCGCGGTAAGCGGTTGCA
Organism: Terriglobus saanensis SP1PR4; assembly: GCF_000179915.2. Classification (NCBI taxonomy): domain Bacteria; kingdom Pseudomonadati; phylum Acidobacteriota; class Terriglobia; order Terriglobales; family Acidobacteriaceae; genus Terriglobus; species Terriglobus saanensis. Next base: position 1,447,187 of record NC_014963.1, read on the forward strand.
ATTTGCCTCGCGTCGCCACACAGCGGCTACAGCGATATCCGTTGCCAGAGTCCGACGCATCACTTGGAAGGTGACGAGGCGATCCGGGATGCCGAGTTGTCGAGCAATGGGCCGCATCGTACTTGAGCAATTCGGGAAAAATTTCGTTGAAGATACTGAGTTCGTCTCCGCAGACCGGACTCCATTCGGCTGGGTAGAACGCGAGCACAACGGGGCTCCCGCGCAGTTCGCTTCAGAGAAGCTTTTGATCCTGTGCGACATGCAGGCTGAACTCAGGTGCTGTTTTGCCAGCAGTGAGGATTGTGGCGAACATGTGTGCTCATGCATCCAGCATGGCATTGCTAAAGGGAAGACTGTATAGCTTTGCACACATCGTCTTCGATTCGGAGACCTTGACCATGATGAGTGCGCTTAGGTCTTCTTGATTGCGGAGGACGTTTTTTTCGCCGCCTTCGTCTTGTCTTGTTTGACGTCAAGGAGCGCGGCGCTCATCGAATTGGGACCTGGCCGTTGGTCGTGGAGAACGACGTTAAGTAATGATTTGTGAACATGAATACGTCCATTGTATTCAATGAATCCCATTTTTCGGAACCGGTTCATGAAAAAGTTCACCCTGGAACGGGTGGTCCCGATCATGTCCGCCAAGGTCTCTTGCGTAATGCGCGGAATGACCGTCTCTGGTTCGCCAGACTTTCCGAAGTCTGCCATGAGAAGCAAAATTCTCGCCAATCGTCTTTCGCTGGAGTTAAAGAGTTGATCGACAAGATCGGCCTGTGTCCGCATGGAACGTGCCAGAAGGAAAGCGACAAACAGGTCGGAGAAAGCGTGTTCAGCATGGAGGACTCGCATCATTTCCGCCCGTTCTATTTTGAGTGCAGAACAGGCAGTGATGGCCGTGGCAGTGGACATGTGCAAACCCGCGATGGCCGTCACTGATTCCTCTCCAACGAAGTCGCCCGCGGAGATCAGAGTGATTGTCGCTTCCTTCCCAGCCTTAGATACGACCGTAAGTTTTGCCCGCCCCTTTTGAAGGTAGAAAACTGAATCGGCAGCACTTCCTTGCGAGAATAGGGTTCCATTGGCTTTTATCTGAACGATCCGGCGACCCATGCCTGAGTTGGCGAGAAAGGCAATCGGATCGAAATCCTGCTTCTTCCGGTGTGGCATTTAGGCCTCTTCCTGTTCGCGGGCTACAGAGCGAACACGTGACCTTTATCTAACGCATGGTACGTATACGTGGAGCTGAAGCCGAAAGTTTAGGGCGATCACGCTCACGGCGCGATGGCCCAATGCTGCACTGATCATACCGACAGGCAGGGAACTGGCCTATGTTGTGAGCAGAAAACGCAGTATTCGTCGTTCGTCACAGCGAGACTGACTGTAGATCCGCCGGCCGCCAGCCACGGCGAGTCCACGGCGTGAGCAGTAAACGAGAAGGAAAGAAGCCCCTTATTTGCGATCTGAAACGGGAAACGATTCGATTTTCAAGGCACCGGACGTTCCAACACTAGCGAAGTAACGAAATTGCGTGCAATCCGATACAGTTTCTTTCTTCCAGGTAGTCCACACTTCAACTCGAGTAACCTGTCGCGTTCCCAATCGATTGTCGATGTGGCGAGGTCGCTTAGGGAGAAAACGAGCGATGAAGATGCAAGCAGCTGTCGTCGAGGCATTCGGTCAACCTTTAGTACTGCGCGAGTGGGACATTCCCGTTGCTGGACCGGGGCAAATCGTGATCAAAACCGAGGCCTGCGGCGTATGTCACACAGACCTGCATGCGGCAAACGGAGACTGGCCTCTCAAACCTGGCTTGCCATTTATCCCCGGCCACGAAGCCATCGGAAAGGTCACTGAAGTCGGCGCGGGCGTGACAATCGTCAAGGAGGGTGACCGTGTGGGAGTTCCGTGGCTCTACTCTGCCTGCGGCCATTGCGAATACTGCCTCAATGCATGGGAGACGGTCTGTCCCGATGCAAAGTTTGGCGGGTATACCAGGAATGGCGGTTTTGCCGAATACATCTTGGCGGACCCGAACTACGTAGCCCACATACCGAACGGACTCGCTCCATCGGAAGCTGCGCCTCTCATTTGCGCTGGTATCACTACCTACAAGGGACTGAAGCAGACCTCGGCGAAACCGGGGCAGTGGGTTGCGATCTCCGGTTGCGGCGGCCTCGGTCATCTTGCAATTCAATATGCCAAAGCTATGGGATTACTTGTCTGCGCTGTTGATATCGATGATGGAAAGTTGACGCATGCGAAAGCCCTCGGGGCGGATGTAATTGTCAATGCAAAGCATGAAGATCCGGCCGCAGCGGTCAAGAAGAGCACCGGTGGCGGGGCGCACGGTGTTCTTATCACGGCGCCGTCGCTGATTGCCTTCAAGCAGGGCATCGGGATGGCCCGTAAACTTGGCACCTGCGTCCTGGTTGGCCTCCCTCCGGGAGAGTTTCCGGTCCCCCTATTCGACGTGGTTGCGAACTGTATTACCGTCCGCGGATCCTTCGTAGGTACTCGCGCGGATATGGCGGAAGCATTGGCTTTTGCTGTCGACGGTAAAGTAAGAGCGGACATCGAACTGCAGCCCTTGTCAGCCATTAACGAAGTCTTCAATCGCCTTAGGCACGGAGATGTCCCGGCCCGTGTTGTTCTAAATTTCCAAAGCGCCTGATAAAGCACCACTCGATAGTTAAGTCTAATAGTGTGCTTAACTGCACAGTATCCATTTCGCATCGGGCTCATGCTTGAAGTGTTCTTGTGTTGGACTTCATAAGCTATAGAAGTTCTTTGGCAATCGAAATCTCTCAAGAGGAGAGATTTCAGAAGTTGCTCCAGGTCTCAGAAGGCGTGCAATGAAACGATGGCTGACGATTCCGTTGTTGGTAGTCGCTGCCACTTTATGGCCGACGTCTCCCGGGATGGCCCAGGCCGCCCCCTCAGTGGCAAAGTATACCGCTGCTGCCTCGATGACTGTAGGTTATGTAGGTGCTGAGACCTGCGCCATGTGTCACGCAGATATCTCAAAGAAGTTTGGTTCAAATCCTCACTCTGAAATGGCACTGACACACGGCGGGAAGGGCGTTACCTGCGAAAGCTGTCACGGTGCGGGGCAGGCGCACGTAGAATCCGGCGGCGATAAAACAAAGATCTTCAGCTTCCGTACAGCAACACCCAAGATGGTCAATACAAAATGCCTTTCCTGTCATCTTGGAACGCATGCGGACTTCGATCGTTCGGCTCACGCTCTCGCAGGAATAGGATGCACGTCCTGTCACAGCAATCACAGCCCGCAGAGTGAACTGCACCTATTGAAGGTGGCGGAACCCAAGCTTTGTTACACATGCCACACCGATGTGAAGGCGTCGTTCTCGCAACCTTTTCATCACAAGGTGAATGAGGGAGTTATGACTTGCAGCGATTGTCATAATCCGCATGGCACGTTGCAGGACAAGCTGCTTCGGGCCAACGCCGATCAAAACGCCATTTGTACCAAATGCCATGTCGAAGCGTTGGGACCATTCGTCTATGAGCATCCGCCGCTCAAAACCGAAGGCTGCACCGCCTGCCATTTCCCGCACGGTTCTCCAAACGTACGCCTGCTCACGAAGAACAACGTCAACTCGCTTTGTCTGCAATGCCACTCGGCATCGATGAACTTCAGCGCGCCAGGCACGCCTTCGTTTCATAACCAGGCAAACCAGTACCAGTCTTGTACCAGTTGTCACACCCAGATTCACGGCTCAAATGCCGATCTCGATTTCTTCAAATGAGAGGAGAGCCGCATATGACGAACTCATTGCTGACGCTCCACATTTTGAAGGCCCCACGCCTGGGCGGGTTCGCGATGGTTGCGTTCTGCATGGGGATGTTTTCGATGGCATTTCCCCGCGCGGAAGCACAGACCAGCCAACCGCCAGCTACGAGAAGTACCGCACCATCGGCTCCTCTTACTGTTCCGCCCCCTGCTCAGACCCCCACAAAGCCTTCTCCTGATTCCGCTCCAGTGACTCCCACAGACAATATTCGCTTTGGATATGCAATCCATCAATCCATCGATTTCGGCACTCACGTCGTCTCACAAAGCGGCAGCGGCGCCATGTATGCCACGCTGGTCAATATTCAATCTGGCCCTCGTATTCTCGATTTCTCCCTGAATATGGTTTGGGCTCACCCCGGTCACCCTCTTTTGTTCGATCATCTGTCCTCAACCAGCTTCGGCTATGGTGGAGATCCGAACAACGTTTCCACGCTCAACTTCTCCAAGGGAAAGCTGTACGATTTCCGCGGGACGTTTCGTCGTGACCGCCAGTACTCCGACTACGATCTCCTCGTGAACCCATTGATACCGTCGACATCGCTTCCTTACGTTCCGGTGCTCCATTCTCCACATCTTTTCAATACGGTTCGCCGTATGACGGACTTGAACCTGACGCTGGAGCCTCTGGCAAGGTTCAGCGTTCGGACCGGATACTCGCACATTATCAGCCAGGGTCCCTCGAACAGCACCATCCACGAAGGGGGGGAAGGCCTTCTCACGCAATTTTGGCGCAACGGTACGGACACCTGGAACGGTGGACTTGACTGGAAAGTCGATCCCCACACAACCATCAGCTTCGACGAGTTCATTATGCACTACAAGGGTGATACTCACTGGCAACTGACGGGGCTCAACAACGTGCTTTCGAATGGAGCTCCCGTTGCACTCGGAATCGATTTGTCGTCGGTATGGGCGACTCCCTGTGCCGCTCCGTTTACCACCAGCGGTACCGTCAATCCAACCTGCAACGCTTTCCTCGGATACAGTCGTTCGGCACCGACGCGCACGCTCACACCAACGGAGCAACTGCGCTTTCAGAGTGCTTCGATTCCACGACTCACCTTGAATGGGCGCGTTCTCTACAGTGCCACGACCAGCAATCTGAGCAACTATAACGAGACATTCAATGGGCTGGTATCGCGCTCTGCGTTGCGAGAATCGGTGGTGACCGGCTCTGCACGCATACGCCGTATTAACGTCAATGGTGACCTGAGCTTGACATGGCAGATTACGCCAAAGCTGGCGGCGACGAACCTATATAACTTTGCTGACTTTCGCATCCCAGGCACAAATTCCTTTACGGAAACTAACTACGCCGGAACAACCTTGCTTGCCGCTCCTGGCGCAACAACGACAACCACGACGCAGGACCATCAGTTTCTCAACCAAAAGACCAAGACTGATACGTTTCTGATGATCTGGGATGCAACACCTCGTGCGCGTGTGGACGGTGGATTCCGTTATCGCAGTCGCATAATTACCAACGCAGCTGGAGAATTTGTTCCGATTCATGAAGACTGGGGTTTGTTCGGTGTCGCGCTGCGTCCTACTCCTTTGCTACGCGTCAACTTCAACGTAGAGGCCATGTATGCGGACAAATCATTCACCCGCATTAGTCCGCGGCAGATGCAGCACTACATCTTGCGTACGACCTACAAGCCGCACGACTGGTTGACCTTCAACGGCACGGTGAATATTCGAGAGAGCCGTGACAACGTACAGACGGTCAACCATCTCGAACATAATCGGGATTTCTCGTTTGGTACATCCTTCTCGCGTAACAGTCATTGGTCGTTTGACGTCAATTACTCGTACGACGATGTTTTCGCAAGCACACTGCAATGCTATGCCTCGACTCCGGCTCCTCCTACGGCCATAGTCGCGCCTGCCGTTTGCGTTGCGGCGGCGACACCCTTCGCGAGCACCGGCTACTACAATGCACCCACCCAGTTTGTGTCCTTTGGCTTTATGGTGAACCCAGTCAAGAAGGTACATCTTAACGGCGGCTATCGCGTGAGCGCGGTCAATGGCACAACCGACGCCATCAATATCCGCCAGGTGCCCGGCTCTCTCCAGTCGCAGTTCCATACTCCCTACGCGAATGTTGCTTATGATCTTGCCCCCAACTGGATGTGGAAAGGCGACTACAACTTCTACGGTTATGGGGAGGGCGGTCCGAGCGGACCTACCCTGCCTCGCAGCTTCCACGGAAATATCTGCACGCTCGCAGTTCATTACGCCTTCTAAGGCCATGCCCACATCACGGAGATCACTATGAAATTTCTTTACGCTGCCACTCTCTCTGCAGTTGCTATTTTTTGCATGGCTACTGTCAGTCACGCGCAAGCGCCCACAAATCCCTACGCCGCAAAATGCCAGATGTGCCATGGCGCGACGGGATTAGGGGACACCCCCGCAGGAAAGATGATGGGTGCTCGTGCATTCAATGCGCCGGATGTGATCAAACAATCAGACTCAGATCTTCTCACTGTAATCAAGAGCGGTAAGGGCAAGATGCCTGCCTTTGCTGGTAAGTTGACCGACCCGGAGATGACGGCATTGGTCGCTTACATCCGCAAACTGCAATAGACGACGGCGATATTCGTCGACGAACTGATTCAAATATTACGCGTCAGCAGGGATGGGAAGAACATGGAAGAACTGATCGAAAAGCGGGAAGACACGGAAGTCGCAGAGCCGACCGGGAGACGCTCGTTCGTCATGGCAATGTTCGCGGTATGTGGAAGTGTGGTGGCCGCGTTATTGGCTGTCCCACTCTTCCGTTTTGCCACCTTTCCGCTTCGTAAAACTGAAAGTGAGACCGAATGGTCCGATGTCGGACTGGTCTCTGAATTCACGTCACTGACTGCGCCTGTTGCAAAGACCATCACGTTGGAACGGCGGGACGCGTGGCAAACGACCTCCTCACAAACCGCTGTCTACGTATTGCCGGCCAAGAATGGAGAGCTTCGGGTGCTTTCGCCGATATGCCCACATCTTGGTTGCTCCGTGCAGTGGCAGGATGCGCAAAATAAATTCATCTGCCCTTGTCACTCGGGATCGTTCACTGCGGAGGGCGAGCGCCTCGGTGGGCCGCCACCGCGTTCGATGGATGCCCTCGAAGCGAAGGTGGAGGATGGCACCTTGAAGGTCCGTTACCAATACTTCCGTCAACTGGTCTCCAACAAAGAACCAATGGCTTAGGCGAGGAAAGATCATGTCGAATCAACTCATCCCTGAACAGGACAAGAAGCCCAAAATCGTGGACCGGGTCGATTCCTGGTTTGACGATCGCACCGGGATTGACTCGATCCTCCACGAGTCGTTGGATGAACCGATCCATGGTGGCGCAAGCTGGGCCTATATCTTCGGCTCTGGCCTCCTGTTCTTGTTCATGTCACAGGTCATCACGGGCGTCTTCCTGGCGCTTTACTATGTCCCGTCGGCGGACCATGCACACACGGTGGTGTCGTATATCGTCAAGGTTGTTTCGGCAGGTTCGTTCATTCGCAGTATCCATGCCTACGGATCGAGCGGCATCATCATCCTATTGTGCCTGCATATTGGACAGACCGTACTCTATGGGTCCTATAAAGGACGCCGCGAGCTGCTTTGGCTATCGGGCTGCATTCTGATGGCGCTTATGCTCGGCATGGCCTTCACGGGTTATCTTCTGCCCTGGGATGAAAAGGCTTACTTCGCGACCGCCGTTGGAACAAACCTCATTGCGGAAGTTCCCTGGATCGGTCCGATTCTGCAGAAACTCGTGCGCGGCGGCGACCAAATGGGAACGCTTACTCTGTCGCGCTTCTTTGTGTTTCACGTCTTCATTCTGCCTGGAATGTTGATCGCGTTCATCGTTGGCCATATCTTCTTTTTCCGTAAGGCCGGAGCAGCGGGGCCTATCAAGGAAGATCCCGTGAACCCGCGTCTTCCCTCCGTGCCTTTTTATCCGCGCCAGGTATTCATGGATGCGGCGTTCGCTATCGTATTAATAGGCATTCTTGCTGTGATTGCGAAGACGATCCCGATGGATCTTGGGCCAGCTGCTAATCCTGCCGACACTCATTTTCTGCCGCGTCCGGAATGGTATTACCGGCCTGCTTTCCAATGGCTGAAGTACCTCAGTGGGCGCTGGTCGTTGGTCGGCGGAATTATGCTTCCCGCGTTGCTCGCGCTTATTTTTGCTGCGGCTCCCTTCCTCGATCGTCGCCTGGAGCGTAGACCCTGGAAGCGTCCCATCTCGGTTGGCGCATTCTTCCTCTTTCTCATCGTCTACACGGGCCTTGGAATTGCCAGCTACCGCGATGACTACAGTGATCCATCCATGGCCTCCCAGATGCACGCGCAGGATGCGGACGCTCGCCGCTTCATGGCAGCTCCCTTTGTTCCGGAGTCCACGGCAGGAAGCGTCTCTGCCAACCTTGCTTCCGCGGATCCAATGGTGGCGAAGGGGCATGCCCTGTTTCAAGCGCAGTCGTGCAACTCCTGCCATGGAGAAGGCGGAGTTGGCACCGCCGCGGCAGGCGCATTGACTGGGGTTGCTGGGAAATACACCGACGCCCAGCTTGAGGCGCTCTTGCAGGCGCCCAATAGCACGATGAGCGGAGGCGGAATGCAGCCCGTCGTGATGAAGCCGGCAGACCTCGAAGCGCTAAGCACCTATCTTCGCCAACTTCATTAATCGAACGGAAGGAATACCTATGCCATACGAAAGCACTAATCCTTACACAGGGGAGCGCACGATGCAGTTCCCGGAACATACGAGCGCCCAGGTTGAATCAGCCGTCGCACAAGCCGATACATGTTTTGCAAGCTGGAAGGAAACTTCATACGCGCAAAGGAAGTCCATCCTCGAAAAGGCAGCAAAAATCCTACGATCACGAACGGATGAGTTCGCCAATTTGATCACGTTGGAGATGGGGAAGCTGATTGGAGAGAGTCGAGGTGAAGTAGCTCTCAGTGCAGACATCATCGATTATTACGCTGAGAATGGAGAATCCTTTCTCGCTCCAGTGCAGCTTTCTCCAAAGAACGGCGAGGCGGTCATCGCGAGCGCTCCTATTGGTGTCCTCTTCGGGATCGAGCCATGGAATTTCCCCTACTACCAACTCGCGCGTTTCGTTGCACCGAATCTGATGGCTGGCAACGTCGTGATGGTAAAGCACGCGCCGTCTGTGCCTCAGTGTGCTCTTGCCTTTGTCGCGTTGTTCAAGGAAGCGGGCGCGCCCGAAGGAGCCTACACGAATCTCTTCGTATCCGACGAGGAGGCCGATCGGCTTATCGATGATCCGCGCATCAAGGGGGTGGCTGTTACTGGCAGTGAACGCGCGGGATCTGCGGTCGCGGCACAGGCTGGCAGGAACCTCAAGAAATCTACGATGGAACTCGGAGGGAGTGATGCGTTCATCGTCCTCGAAGATGCAGAAATGGATAAGACCGTGGAGTGGGCGGTTTGGGGAAGAATGAATAACACCGGACAATGCTGCGTGGCTGCGAAGCGGTTCATCGTGGTTGAAAGCGTTGCCGATGTCTTTCTCGCTAAGTTTCAGGCGGCACTCCAGTCACTGATCCCGGGAGACCCGATGGAAGCTGCAACAACTCTGGGCCCGCTCTGCTCAGAAGCTGCTCTCCTCCATCTCCTCGACCAGGTCAAACGTTCGGTCAGCGCGGGGGCTCACGTGTTGATCGGGGGAGGAAGATTGGACCGGAAGGGAGCCTTCATGCAGCCGTCGATTCTGACCGATATCAAGAAAGGTACGCCCGCCTACGATGAGGAATTCTTCGGGCCCGTAGCACTCTTCTTTCGCGTCGCGAATGAGGATGAGGCGGTACAGCTTGCGAATGATTCCAAGTACGGCCTGGGCGGTTCTGTTTTCACCGCGGATACCGTTCGAGGAAAGCGGATTGCCGATCGAATAGAAACCGGAATGGTTTTCATCAACCATCCGACGTGGACCGCGCCTGAATTGCCATTCGGCGGTGTCAAGAACTCGGGCTATGGCCGGGAGCTCTCCAGTCTGGGCATCCAAGAATTCGTTAACAAGAAGTTGGTTTGTGTCGTTCCAATTGACGCTCCGGCCTAGCCTCCGCTATGTCGAGGAAAGTACATTACATCCCTCCGGGAAGCGCCTGACGAGGCGTTTCCGGAGCGAACATTGAATTCCGATCTTGAAGTGATGCTGACGTCGCCTTTCACGGAGCACCCGAAACAGTCCGCCGTGGCTCTTTTTCGCAGGCGGGTTTTCTGATCCGAAGACCATGATCGTGTAGTGCCAAAGTCGCCGATCATAACTGTGGCGATCACTAGATGCGGAGGCCGTCTCTTAGTGTCTGTCTGATCTGTCTCATCTGTTCTTGAGTCGCATCGAGATAAGCTTTTACCCGTGTCGTGTCGGGTCGTTCGTGCTATGTTCGGCGAGATAGATAAGGTCCTCAAGATCCGGCTCCGGAACTTGCTGGAGCCACTGTCTGGGTACATTCCTGTCCGTATGCTGATGAAGAATCCCGCTCTCGCGTCGGAATCAATAACTCTATTTACTCTGAATTCGTTAGCGCTGACTAGATGAAATCCTGCGACATCTGCCAAAACACCAGCAATATTCGCAATATTTCTATAGAGATACTTAACAGCAGATGATACTGTTGCCACTCCCGCAGAGAACTGAATGGGAGGGGTACAAGATGGCGAATTTCCTGGTGCGTGTAGAGTTGCAAGGCAACCCCATCGATGGAACATACGACAAGCTCCACAGTTGTATGGAGAGCCTTGGTTTTAAACAAACCTTCACTTCCGCAGGAGAGGAACTCACTCACCTGCCTCACGCTATGTACGAGGGCAGTTGGGCAAGTAGTACGAGCAGCCTCTGTGTAGCGGTCAAGAATACCGTCAAGGCGAACATCTGGCCGAAGCCGGTCATTCTGGCGATTGAGTACAACACGTTTGCTCTGTTCAAGGCCTAAACAGGTCTCCATGGAGATGAGCATCTAGCGGAATTTGTTGCTCTTCGTCAACAACCGGAGGATCCCGTACCAACTACGTTTCATCATGGTGCCTTCCGATATTCGTCGCACGGGTCTCTGGTTCCGGCATCGGGAAGAGGGTGACGGCCTTGAGTTGAGCGTGAGCCACCACTCGTGCTCTCTTGTGACGCCCGCGCTACAGGCGATCATAAGCAGCTTAAGATAGACGTCTCTGACAGGACGCACTTGGAGGCAGCCCTATTCAAATAATCCGGCGTCGAGAATGGTTTATCCATCAAGGATTCCTCGGCGAAGTGCGGTCATCACTGCATCCAAACGGTCATTCGCTCCCAGCTTCGCCAGTATGGTCCGCATGTGACCTTTCACCGTATCCTCGGAAATGGCCAGCTTATCCGCGACAATTTTGTTTGACCATCCGCGAGAGACAGAGCGGAGGACTTCAAGCTCACGCGCAGACAGGGCTTCGGACGAGAAATGCCGTGTAAGTTCGGACGCAATCTCAGTAGGCACATAGCGTAAGCCACCATGTACAGCCCGAATAGCTTGTGCGAGTTCCTTGCGAAGCATTGTTTTAAGTAAGTATCCGACCGCGCCCGCTTTGAATGCTCGTGCAGCTTGCACATCACCGCGATAGGTGGTTAGCACGATGCAACGTGCTCTGGGATTAATTTGCAAGATCTGGCAAATCACGTCAATGCCGTTCAGTCCCGGCATTTGTAGATCTATCAATGCAACGTCAGGTCTATGGAGACGGAACGTCTCAACGGCCTCAACCCCAGTTGCCGCTTCGGCAACCACCAGCATGTCGGGCTCCCGCTCCAATGAGCGAGCGACGCCGTCTAGGATCAGCGGGTGGTCATCGGCACACATCACGCGGATGCGACTAGTCGTCACGAAACGGCTTTCCGGGAAACTGCGCGTCGATGTTGAGAGATTTGCCATAGAGGGAAGACGGATTCTACTTTCGTGGAGTGTTCTCTGTCGATGCTTAGGCTGCCCACCGCCGATAAGCGTGTTAGCTTTCAAAAAATCGAAACGCGGAGCGTGAAACCAGGTTGAATCAGTTCCGATGCAGCAGCCTCTGCCAGAAACTCTTAGGCGAAGTAGTGTAGGCGACCACAGCAGGTACAACGAGGAGAATCAACGTGCCCCCTTCCGCCGGAGACGAGATCCTGAATTCGGCTCTGAGGTTTTCCGCGCGCTCATGCATACCCGCAATTCCCCAATGGTCGGAAGTCCCTTTAAACTGTCTCGTGTCGGGAGGGATTCCGCGTCCGTCGTCGAGGACACGAACAGTGAGTCGACGCGGATTAAACGCAATGGTGACCTCTATTTTAGTAGCGCGACTGTGCTTATAGGCGTTCAGGATCCCTTCACGGGCAATGGCGTATATCTCTGGGTAGCTGAGTGGGTTTAAGTCTCGCGCGGCGCCTTGGGCAGTGACTGAGAATCGGGCGCTGCCATGGGAACCGAGCTCTTCCTGTAATTGTGAAACGGCTTCGTACAACGACAACGGCACGAGCGTCTCATAGCGCAGGTGTTTAATTTGATCCCTGCTCTCGATCAGAAGTTCATCCGCGCGGTCCAGCGCTTGTTCCATCTCGGCTCGGGAAGGTTCACTTCTGGGAATCGCCTGAGTGGCAAGATGGAAGCGCATCATCAGCCCCTGAAATCCTTGAAGTAAGCCATCGTGGAGCTCGCGTGCAACGCGCTCCCTCTCTGCCAGCCGTTCCGACAACCGCGAATGCAATTGTTCGGTAACGAATCGTGTGCGCGCACTCAGAATCAGCCAGGCGCAGGCGCCGAGGGCAAGAACGCAGAGAGCCCGGAACCACCCCGTTTGATAAAAAGCGGGTTCCACTTCGATCCTTAGTGGAGCTGCCAAGTCACTCCACTCCCCGCCATTGCTTGCTGAGACTTGGAATTGATACGTTCCAGGGCTGAGCCGAGTGTAGAAGGCCTGCCTGCGGCTTCCGGCATCCTGCCAAGTCATATTCTCCCCCATAAGGCGGTAGCGGTAACGGACCCTTTCGGGCGCACTTAGATTTATTCCGATGTAATTGATTTCCAGATCATGGAAGCGGGCCGAAGACGTGTGCAAGACCGCGCCAGGAAGACCAGGCGCCTGAACGACCGGCCGTCCATCCACAAGCACATTCTCAATCAGGACGCTGGGGAGCGTTGCTCTCACACCAAGACGGCTCGGGTCGAGGCTGACGACATTACCCGAAGTTGCGAACCAGAGATTACCGCGACTATCGGTTATGGCAGAAGGGGTACGCTTGTACTGGGTAGGTAGTCCCACTAATCCGTCGTTTTCGTCGAAGACTTCAGCCCTCACGAGGTAGGATGGATCCTTCTTTAAGCGGATGATTTCGTTAGGTGTAATACGCAGTACGCCAGCTGCGCTGTTGAGCCACATGCTCCCGAAGCGATCAAAGGCGATCCCGGATGTGCCGAGCAACAGGTCGCGATCCAAAGTGTGCATCCGGTGAAGGCTCTGTCCATCCACGAAGCACACTCCATTGGATCCACCCAGCCAAATCGTCGCTGCCCCTTCTGCGAACGCAAGAGTATTGCTCCACAATCCGTCTTGAACGTGGAGTTCTTTGTAAGAGCCTTCATCACGGACCACGACCTTGTTTTCTCCGTAGCCTAACCACAGTCTGCCTGAGGCGTCTGAGTATAGGGACCAAGGACCACCGAGTGAGTGCCCGACCTGGTTGAATGGTGCCCATTGTCGGTCTGCATACCTCCAGATGCCTTTGCCTTGTGTTGCAAGGATCAAGGACCCATCGGTGTCCTCTATCAAGCTCTTCGGCGGGACATGTTGCATCGCGTCTGGCAGCTTTTCACGGGTTGCGGAAGAGCCATAGCACTGCAGTTCATAGGCTGTCAGATCTGCGAAACAGATATCGCCATTGCGGCGCTTACCCAGAGGGCCCGTGTTGACATGAGGTCCGATGGGGGTTGTTTTGCCATCGAGAACACGCATCAACGAGGAGCCGTGTGAATTGATCCAAACGGAACCATCATCTGCAGCAATGAGGGACGGGAAAAAGCGCAGTTCAGTCGCACGAAACGGAATAAACGGAGTCTTCTTAAACCGGTCGAGACCGCGATCGGTGCCCACCCAAACGTTGCCCTCTCGGTCTTCTAAAAGCGCGTGAGTTTCCCGCGCGCTTAAGTCAGCAAGGCCGGCAGTTTCTATCGAGAGCTTCTTTCCGGGATCCGAGATGTTTCGGATGCGCGCAAGTCCCTCGTCATCTTGAGCGATCCAGAGGGTATCCTCTCTGTCTACAAGAAGTTCGGCCTTACCTTCAAGGTGAAAAGCACCTTTCGAACTCTTGTCCGAAAGAGAACGTACAGATCGCCATGCGTCCGCTACCCATATCTCGCCCGTTTTGCTTTGCACGATGGAGCTGACGTAATGCACTGCATAGGGCAAGTCCTCAAACCTGTTTGCCCCCTTCCTGAGGATCGCGAGTCTCTTGTCCCGACCGACCCAGATATTTCCTTCACGGTCAAAGAGAACCGAAAAGATCCCTCCACTGAAAAGGCCGTCCTTCTCTCTTAGATCGATCCATCGTTCTCCTTCCAAACGAAACAGTCTACTGCCGCCTGTTACCCATACTGAGCCATCTGGGCGCACGAAGATTCCATCCAACGTGTTTGGTATCAATCCGCTATCACGACCATAGTGCGTGCTGGTCCCATTCGCGTTGAGATGAACGACAGCTGTGTTTCGCAACGCTATCCACAAACCTCCGCTCGGGTCGGCTGAAAGTGCCGCTATGTCCAGAGAGGGCAGTTGCCGGTCCGCGGGGCCAAATGGATATGTGGCGAAACGAAGACCGTCGAACCGGTATAGGCCGAGCGAAGAGCCAATCCACAGATAGCCATCTTTGGTTTGAGCGAGACTCGTGATGCTGCCGGGCGCGCCATCCCGACGAGTCCAGAAGGTGTGTGTCGTTCCCTCAAATGCTGGCGCAGGAAGAGGAGGAAGCAACCCGGCTCCAGGCGAGTTCGCTTCGTCTGCGCTCGTCATGTTTCCTGGGGAGGCTTCAGACATTTCTCCTCGCGCACCGAAGGATGCACTGACCATCAGCAAGAGCAACACCATGAACAATAGCTTTTGAGGCCGCCTCATTCTTGAAACTTCGCCTGATGCGTTCAAGAGTCCTCGCAGATGTACCCCCAAGGATAACGGCACCACTATAGTCTCGCGCTGGCTGTTCGTAACCCCACCTAAGTATTGCTTCGGATTGTTTTATTTCTGCCGTACGAGCAGTCCAAGATAGTCGCGCGCCCACATTGATTCCTTCGGAGCAAGCCCTAGGTGGGATGCGTCAGACCACCAGTTGGTGTCTTCTTTGATCAGCTGGCCGAACACGAGGCGAACGTTCACGTATCGCGTCCGCAAGTCAATTTGGCGCAGGCTACAGACAACTTCAAGACAGGAGATAAGCACATGAGCACGATTAGGGTTAAGGATGGAACGGAGATCTATTACAAGGACTGGGGCACTGGCCAACCTCTCTTCTTTCACCACGGCTGGCCGCTTTCAGCAGATGACTGGGACACCCAGATGATGTTCTTTCTGGAACGGGGCTTTCGTGTAATTGCTCATGACCGTCGTGGCCACGGCCGTTCGACACAAACCTACAACGGACACGACATGGATACCTATGCTGCCGATGTAGCGGAGCTTGTCGAAGCACTGGATCTAAAAAACTCAATTCACATAGGACATTCGACTGGAGGTGGTGAGGTCACCCGCTATGTTGCGCGCCATGGCGCAGGCCGCGTCACCAAAGCAGTCCTCATCAGTTCGATCCCGCCAACCTTCATGCAGTCAGAAAGAAATCCCGACGGGGTTCCCAAGGAAGTCGTCGATAGTATCCGGAATGGGACAGCCTTCAACAGGGCGCAGTTCTACAAAGACATCACCGTACCGTTCTACGGCTTCAACCGGCCTGGTGCGATTGTCTCTGAGGGGATCCGTGAAAACTGGTGGCGGCAGGGCATGATGGGTGCGGTGACGGCTCACTACCAATGCGTAAAGGTGCTTTCAGAAACCGAGTTTTACGACGATCTGAAGATGATCAACATTCCGGTTCTTGTCATGCACGGCGAGGATGATCAGATCTGCCCATTTCCAACTACGGGGGCGAGATCCGTCAAGCTTCTGAGGCACGGCACGCTAAAGTCGTACCCAGGCTTGCCGCACGGGATGCCGACCACGCATGCAGACCTGATAAACGCAGACCTGCTCTCATTTATTCGGGCTTGAGAAACTCCATGCCCGGTGGTCGAGCGCGAGTTCTCACCGGGCGCGTTCCTGAGATCGGAATTTCCACTGGCACCGAGGCCCGACGTACGGCAATTCCGGTGAACATCCAATCGACACTATTCGGAGCAACCACCATTCGTAAGTCGTCCCCGCGGAACGGATTAGGTCACCTGACGAGAAGACGCCGGGGAACAGCAAAAAAGTTAGATTACCGTTTCCGTCTTCCCACAGAGCCGAAGATTTCTATTGAGGACGCGATGGGCGTGCTCGGACGGCTGCAGGACGAGGGGAAGATACGCCAGATCGGACTCTCGGCCGTGAGTGTCCAGATGTCGTAAGTGCTGATGTCGTGAACAGATGCACCGATGTGATCCAATTTGGCCTCTCATCCTTCACAACCGTTTGACCGCAGAATATCGCTGGAATCCGGAACATAATGCGCGCTATGGCCCGAGCGTAGGAGCGTATCCTGACCACCCTGGCGTCATGAAAGCAATCATTTCTTCAATTTCGCAAGAGTGAGCAATATAGCTCAGACATTGAAAACCTGGCTCGTTACGGTGATCAAGGGTCAGTGTTGTTTCACGCAGCAGGTTTAGGGATCGATCCTGCGCCGTTACACGACTCTTAGAGGATCAAAATGAATAAGGGCAGAATTGGCACCGCGTCCATAGTCGGTATGTTGCTGGTACTTTTCCTGACTGGATGTGGTCAGGAGGCGATCAATTTGCCGGATACGACGCGGCCTACCGTTGTCTCGACCACTCCGGCGCAAGGTGCCACCGGGGTAAGTGTGACAACCGTCCCGACGGCAACTTTCAGCAAGGCGATGAATTCCGCCACCATTAATGCGACCACTTTCACGCTTGCCGGGCCAGGTGGAGCAGTGGTAGCCGGGACGGTGTCCTATGCCGCGACGGGCTCGATTGCAACTTTCGTTCCTGCGGCCAATCTTGCAACGAGTACAACGTATGTGGCCACTATTACGACTGGCGCACAGGACGCGGCCAGCCCATCGAACTCGTTGCTGGCCAACTATGTCTGGACCTTTACAACCTCCCCTGCCGCCACAGTTATTGTCCCCACAGTGACGGGGAGCAATCCGGCGAATGGAGCGACGGGTGTGGCGCTTGCCACGGCGTTCAATGCTACTTTCAGCACCGCCATGAACGCCTCTACTTTGAATGCAAACACCTTCAAACTGACCGGACCCGGCGGTGTGGTAGTACCCGGAACCATTGCGTATACGGCGACCGGATCCGTTGCTACCTTCACACCCCTTCTCCCTCTCGCTACAAATACGACCTATGTGGCAACCATCACGACGGGCGCCCAGAGCCAGGCGGGCGTTGCGCTTGCGAACAACTTCGTTTCGACCTTTACAACAGTCCCACCGGCTACAGTGCCTGTACCGCCGGTTGTTGTTTCCACCATTCCGCTGAACGGCGCTACGGGTGTTCCATTGAACCAGACCCTGAGTGCTGTCTTTAGCAACGTCATGAATCCAGCCACACTCAATACGACGACGTTCAGGCTGACTTCTTCGGCTGGAACGGCGATCACGGGTACCGTTGGCTATGTTGCAGGTGGAAATACGGCAACATTCACTCCTTCCGCGGCTCTTCTTCCCAGCACCACCTATGTTGCGACCATTACAACGGGCGCGCAGGACACGACAGGAACGCCGCTGGCTGCTCTCTACCAGTGGGCCTTCCGAACGGTTCCCGCACCAACGCCACCCACGGTGATCTCGACCACCCCCGCCAACAATGCAGCTGGCGTTCCGGTCAATCAGAGCATTCTTGCCACCTTCAGCGAAGCGATGAATCCGACAACGATCAATGGCACCAGCTTTACGCTCACAGCACCTGGGGGCGTTGTGGTTGCCGGTACTGTGTCTTATCTCGCAACCGGTTCTATCGCCACCTTCGCTCCGGCCGAGAATCTCGCAATCAGCACAACGTATGTTGCGACGATCACGACAGGCGCACAGGATTTGCTTGGCATCGGCATGGCCAATAACTATGTGTGGACATTCACGACTGCCGCGACTTCCGATACGACGAAGCCGACGGTGATCTCCACGATCCCGGCCAATGGCGCAACGGGAGTGGCCTTCAATACGGCCGTAACCGCAACGTTCAGCGAAGCAATGGATCCGTCAACCATTACTGCGGCGAGCTTCACGGTGACCGGTCCGGGAACCACGCCGGTCGCAGGTTCCGTGACCTACGCCGCTGTAGGGAACACCGCTACCTTTACCCCAACCGTGAACCTTGTTCCCGGAACGTTATTTACCGGGACCATCACAACAGTGGCGTCGGACCTGGCTGGAAATACGCTCGCCGTCAATTATGTCTGGACGTTTACTACTGGAGCCGCTCCCGACACGACACCTCCCACCATTACACAAACCAATCCTGTGAGCGGAGCTACGGGCGTCGCTTTGACGCAGACAATCAGCGCAACATTCAGCGAAGCGATGGATCCACTGACGATCACCACTGCAACGTTCAAGCTCGCAACCGCGGGTGGTGATGCGGTGGCTGGAACGGTTTCCTACGACGCCCTCAGTTTCATCGCCACCTTTACGCCTTCTAGTTCGCTCGAAGGAGGTACTTCCTATCTCGCAACTGTCACAGGAGCGAAGGATTTGGCTGGGAACGCCCTTGCAGGCGGTACTATACCGAATCCCTGGAACTTTGCTACGGGCGCAGTTGTTGTTCCACCGCCGGTAAATCTCGGCACCGCATCGCTCTTCGGTGGCTTTGGTGGAGGCGCTGGTATGACCAACCAGGGAACCGAAACCGTCGTCAACGGCAACATTGGAACGACCGCTGTTTCGACGCTGATCACTGGCTTCCACGACAACACGCCCAACTGCATCTACACGGAAACTCCACTCAACGTCGGATTGGTGAACGGATCCATCGATACGGCGCCGCCGCCACCTACGGTCGGATGCCCGAACGAAGGGACGGCGGTGACCTCCGCGATCGCCGCTCAGGCTGCCGCCGACGCATTGACTGCCTACAATGCTCTCGTCGCCTTTCCCAACGGTCTTGACGTATCGACCTGCCCCGGCTGCGGGGGAGGATCCGCTGGAGAGCTTGGCAATCGCGTTCTGGCACCTGGGATCTATAAATCCGCCCCAGGAAGCTTCGACATCACGCAGGGCGATCTCACGCTGGATGCTCAAGGCGATCCAAATGCCTTCTGGGTATTTCAGATGGCGACGACCTTCGGTGTTGGCACGCCGTCCGTCTCCAGGAGCGTCCTGCTCGTCAATGGAGCCCAGGCTAAGAATGTCTTCTGGCAGGTTGGGACCGCTGCAACGATCAACGGAATCGTGGGTGGCGGCACTCTGCAGGGCACAGTCATCTCTCAGGCCGGTACTGCGGTGTCCACTGCTGGCGTGGTCGCGGTGACCACGATCAACGGGAGACTTCTGGTCCTAAGCGGGCCGGTGACACTCGTCAATACCGTGATCAATGTCCCCGCTCCTTAGGCCCGAGTTGAGGCCGCTCATATATGAGCGGCCTCAGTACTCGATCGTTTCACGGCGCTGTTAGATGACAGTCGCAACGTGCAAGTTCAGGAGAACCACATGATTCGCAAATCGCAAACCTCGATCGCATTGGCCTTTGTCTCTGTACTCGCATCGACCCTCTGCCTTCAGGCGCAGCAGCCTCAATCCAAAGATTTTCCCAAGACGGAAGTATTTCTTGGTTATAGCTATCTGCGTGCTGTGCCGACGCTCGCGGACGGAAATCGGCTGGTTACATTGAACGGCGGGAACGCATCCGTCGCTTATAACCTGAATCGATATCTGGGGCTCGTTACCGACTTCGCGGGCTTTGCCGACTCTGAAATACGTCTATCTGGACCCGGAGCGAATCCCGCTAGAATTGAAGACTCGACGGGCACCGCGTATACGTTCCTCTTTGGCCCTCGCCTTTCCTTCCGGCAACACCAGCGGTTCACACCTTTCGTGCAGGTCCTGGCAGGTGGCGCATACGCGACCGCTGTACCGCTAGATAGTTGCCATGCCGCACCCTGTACACCGCTTCCAGAGCAAGGTTCCTTTGCGATGACGGCAGGAGGCGGATTGGATCTGAAGGTATCTCGTCATCTGGCCCTTCGCTTAGTTCAAGCGGAGTATCTTATGACTCGATTTGCCGATGTGACGACCACGACGAGGCAAAATCAGAACGATCTGCGGCTTTCCGCCGGCCTGGTCTTCCGCTTCGGTGGTCATAGAATGGAATTCATCCCCAACCGTGCTCCTGTTTCTGTGTGCTCTGCTGACAAGCAGGTGGTCTACGTTGGATCGATGGAGACGGTCGGTGTCCACGCGAGGGCTGTTGACGCCGACAACGATGCGTTGATCTACGCATGGACGGCAAGCAGCGGTACCGTGACGGGTTCAGGTCCCGACGCGCAGTGGAACTATGCTGATGCTCCCGCTGGGGCCTATACGGTGAAGGTTCACGTGGAGGACGGCAAGGGCGGCACGTCAGATTGTGCTGTCGATATACAGGTCGCCCCTAAGGTCAACCATGTCCCGGTGCTGACTTGCTCTGTAGACCAGGCCTCCGTTGAAGCTGGAGAGATCGTTCATCTGACAGCCAATGGCTCGGATGCAGACAACGACGCTCTTACTTACACATGGGAAACAACAGGCGGCCAGCTTGCAGGATCTGGTGCAGCGGGAACTCTACAAACTCCGACTGGAGCGGGAAGTTCTTATACCGTGATGGGCCATGTCAATGACGGCCATGGCGGATCCGCAGATTGCTCCCTTACTGTCACCACCCATCCTTCGGCTGCAATGATCAAGCTCGAAGAGCGTCTGGAACTCCACAGTATTTACTTCCCGACTGCCGAGCCCACAGAAAAGGAACCGAATCGCGGTCTTGTCCCTAGCCAGCACAAAACACTTCTTTCACTTGCAGCAGATTTTTCAGAGTACTTGAAAGCAAGACCAGATGCTCATCTGATTCTGGAAGGTCACGCAGACCCCAGGGGATCTGTTGAATACAACCAAAAGCTCTCTGGTTTGCGTGTCGAGATCACGAAGCGATTTCTGGTAGAGCACGGAGTTCCAGAACAGAGCATCGATCAGAAGGCGTTCGGCGATCAGCACAATCTGAGCAAGGCGCAGGTGACGGATGCGATTGAGCACACCCCAGAGTTGGGACCGGAAGATCGCGCTCGGGCACTTCGCAATATGACGACGATCCTCCTTGCAAGCAATCGCCGCGTGGATGTCACGCTCAGTACCACGTCACAACATTCTCTGCGGCAATATCCGTTCAACGCAGCGGATTCGATGACTCTTCTTAGTCGGCAGAAACCCACTCGGTCTGCGAGAGGAAGCAAGAAGCGCTAAACCTGTCGTGCGTGGGCAGGACAGGCCCACGTCACGGCTAACTCAATCAAGTATGTAAGGGGTAAACAGTCTTTATGGCTGTGTGAAATCTGTTTCTGCGTCCTGATCTACATTGACAGAGATCGAGGTGTATTGGCTGCTATCCTCAGCGTCATCAGCGTGGCATATATTTTTTGCGGATTGCTCGCACGATGGGGAAATGTCTTTAGCTCCAGGGTTCTTCGCTCATATCGCCACTAGCATTTACGAAGGGCGAGCGATCTTATGCAGTCTTCAACGGACTTCGATCCGAAGATCTTTCTGGCGAGTGCCGGTTTTGGGCGCAAGATGGTCACCGTAAAAGGCGGAAGCGTATTCTTTGCCCAGGGGGCGGAAGCTGATTCTGTTTTTTATTTGCAAAAAGGTCGTGCTAAAGTCACCGTCGTTTCGACTGCCGGGAAAGAAGCCACCATCTCACTTCTGGCCGCAGGCGAATTTATAGGGGAGGAAGCGGTGAGCGCCGTCCCCGGTTTACGCTTATCCACTGCGACCGCGATTGGGCCTTGTTCCGCGCTCAAGATCCAGCGCGCTGAGATTCTTCGCGCGATCCATGAGGAGCATACTTTCTCCGACATGTTTTTGACGTTTCTCCTTGCCCGCAGTATGCGGACACAGGCGGACCTGGTCGATCATCTGTTCAACTCAAGCGAAAAACGTCTCGCAAGGATTCTCCTGCTCATGGCCGAGTTTGGAAAGCCGGACGATCAAGATAGGCTGATCCCGCACATCACACAGGAAACGCTCGCGGAGATGATAGGAACAACCCGATCGCGAGTGAGTTTCTTTATGAACCGTTTCCGTAAGTTGGGATTCATCGACTATGACGGCCGGATCACCGTTCGTAAGTCTCTGCTTAATATCGTGCTCCATGATTGACTACAGACATAATCCCCATCGGTCTTAGTCTGTTCTCCAAGATGCCACAATCTTCGGTATTGTCCTCGCACAAAGGTGTGAACTCCATTCACCCTACATTTTGATTGCGGATCGTCTGTTCATTCTGGAAACGGCCGGCCATGAAATTCACGCATCCGCTCTGGATGTAGTTATGGTGCGAGTAGCACCCTTCCGCCAGACTGCGGGCCTCTTCGTATTTATTTGAAATCTAAGAACTGCTGAATCCGAGCCGGAAAGAGATGCAACAACTGTGGTGAGCGCCTGAGCATGGGGCGCAGCAGAGTTTTGGAGAAGAGTGAGAAGGCTCCGAGGACCAAGATCGCTGCACCGCCGCCGACGCAGACTAGGCGCAGAAAATCAGGCATCGGGGGCAACAACAGCTCGAGGCCTTTTGAGACCGCTGCCGCAAAGAGAGCGAGGAGGAGACCTGGAGTTGAGGTCTCCATGAGATCTGTCCAACGAATACGAATCTCGCGATGGACCGCCGTTGTGAGCAGGAAGAAGCGGAAGAGATATAAGCCAAGCACGGTCCAACTAAGCGCCAGCACCGAATACCGGATCGCGATGACATAACCCGCTACCGCAAGGACGGCGACGATGAGTTGAGCGCCAAAGTCAATCTGCGGCTTTCCACGCGCTATCAGGAGCGGTTCGGAGAGGCTCATCACAGCGTTGACCGCCATGGCGAGTGCAATAGGACGCATATAAGGCACCGCATTCGCCCACATTTTTCCATACAGTCCAAGGACCACAACGTCGGCTGCCGCTGCAACTGCGGCAAACATGGGCAGGATTACGAGCAGTAAAAGCCCAAAGACGGAGGCGTAGACCCTGCGCAGCTTTTCTTCGTCTGTCTGCACGCGGGAGAAGGCTGGGAGAAGGACGCCGAGCAAGCTGGAGGTGATGGTTTCGGTCGTGTTGCCGAGCGTCGTGAAAGCTCGGCTATACAAGCCGAGAGCGAGCGGTCCTGCGACGCGTCCGACGACCGTGTTATCCAGATTGCTGATGCCCCAACGACATACGTTCGCCCCGAAGACACGGATCCCGAAGTGGAGTAACGGAAGATGGTCGGGATGGAAGAGCGGTTTGATCGAGTGCGGCTGACGGAGAAAGACGAGGACGCTATACAGGAAAGACTGCGTGAGCCAGGCAGCAACGAGACTCCACACCCCGGCACCCATTAAGGCGAGCGAGAGGCCGACCAAGGGGTATCCGACGACATAGGAGAGGATGGCGATGGCCTGGACCGATCGGGCATCCTGGCGTCGGTTGAGCAAAGCCAGGGCCGTGGTTCCAAATGCCTGGAGGACAAACAGCAGCGAGCAGACGCGTAACAGGAGCATCAGCTTCGGCTCATGGAAGAAGCGTGAGAGGATGGGCGCTCCGCAGAAGAGGAGCGTGGTCATCAGTATGCCGAAGGCCATTTGACAGGTGAAGCAGAAGCGGATGTCGCCTTCCGCCAAGTCTTCCTTTTGGAGCAGTGCAGAACTGAGGCCTACGTTCGAGAGCAGACTTCCAAAACCGAAGACGATCATCGCCACAGCGAGTTCGCCGAAAGGCCTTGGGCCTAGCAGGCGTGAGAGCAAGGTATTAATTCCAAAAGACAAAACCATCTTAACGACTGAGCCGATGTAGTTCCATCCGAGGGCTCGGCCTGTGGTCGTGGTGAGACTTTCCTGGAGATTGGGCACCGTGATCCTCTTATAGGCACTGGCGACGTTCACGGGAACGCTTTAATCACAGAGGGTTGGGAGAGTAGGATCCTCTGCGAAGCGGAACAGTACCTCGAGTTGCGAGTGCGTGACGCGGTCGGTCGAAAGATCGAGCTCGGCGAGGTCCTCTTGACTGAACCACCGCGCCCCACCGGTCTCGGAGGTCTCCTCCGCAAGTGTGCCGCCCTCGATTTTGCAGAGGATGAAGGCCTTGTAGACATACCAAGGCTGCGGCGGATGAGGATATTTTTTCTTGTCGCAGAGCATCAACAAACGCTCGGCTCGAACGTGGAGTCCCGTCTCCTCTTCGGTCTCCTTCTCTGCTACTTCAAAAGGAGTGTGGCCGACGTCTGCCCAACCCCCCGGTACGGTCCATCGCCCTTGGTCGACCTTTTCTTTAACGAGCAGAATCTGTCGCGACTCATTGAACATCACGGCTCGGATGTCGACCTTTGGAGTTTGGTATCCCGTTTCGGAAGCGAAGACACGGATGATCTTCTCGTAGGGCTCGTCGCTAAGTGACTGCAACAGATCGACGCTCAGTGCTCGCAGTTGTTGATATCGTTCGAGGTCGTACGCGTTGGTCGCGTAGGCAATCCCGGCCTGGGAGATGGCCTGGATGCGCTGGGCGCAGAGCAGCAATTCGGCGGAGGTCATGGAGCGGTCACCTTGAAGCGGCATGGCAATTCCTTGTCATCTGCTGTGGAGTCGGACTGCGGCTTTGCGGAATATAGCATGCGACGGAGAATAGGTGTCCGGCTTCGCGGAGTCTTTATGTCTGGAGGTGTACTCCGAGATGAGTGCCAGCCGCATGCATGGCGCGTTGGGGCAATTGGCTATCGACGTCGGCGATCCAGGCCTCAGCGTCAGCGACAGTTGCGGGTGTAAGGGCGGCGATAGTCTGGGGAAAAGAACATGTTCGGCGATGTTGCTTGACTTCTGCGAGGAGCCGATCGGAGATCGGCGCAACGACAGGATCGAACTGAGCGATCTCAACGATGTTGGCGCCATAGTCGCGGATGGTCTCCAGTGCTGCGGCTGCTGTGATGCGGGCGACATAGCGTTGAAGTTCCGCGATGCGCCATTCCAGGTGAGTTTGTAGCTGAACGATAGCTCCTGCGTAGAGGCGAGCTTCGCAAGGGTCGGCGAAGGGAAGCCGGAGGTGCCGGTACCAGGCCAGCGTGGTGTGTAGGGTACTGATGAACTGAATGGTTCTGAAGCATTTACGAACGAATCCTGTGAACTCCGTTGCAGGGTTACGCTCATCGCGAAGAGTTGTTCCGGCGGGAACGATGGATCCGAAGGCGATCACCTGGGGAGCGACGATGCCAGCGTTCCCGCCGATAAAGACTGGTTGCGAACGCTCGAGAAGACCGGACGCATCGCCGAAGAGGCTGGCGAACTTGTCTCGTTTGGGGCTGAAGTTGAAGTGGATAGCTCCGGAACCGATCTCGGTGTGGTCCATGCGTGAGGTGCCACCGGTGACGTAGACATCGCAGAAGTTGATCAGGGATCCCGCGACGACGGATGCGGCAAAGAAGGAGTTCTTGAGACCGACTGCGTGGCCAACTTCGACACCCTCTTCGAGTACGGTGCCGCGACGAATCTCGGCCGCGCCGCGCACCTTTGTGCCATCCAGCAGTGCGCAGTCGGTGAAACTACCCGCGTCGAGCTGGACTTCGCGACCGACCTGAACATTCGCGAGGGAAGCGATGCCGTACGCGCCGATCATCGAGCCCCTGCCCACGGAGGTAGTCTGGCCTCGAACAATCGCGTTCATCAAACATACGCCGGCTTCGATGAAGGGAAGTGTTACTTCGGGGCCGATGAAGACGCGCTGCGGACTGGAGATGACGACACCCTGGTCACGAAGGGCGGCGACGCGCTGGCTATTTCCCAGCTCATCCTGGAGTGAGTTCTGCTCGTCCTTAAGCGCATCGAAGTTCACGGACAGTCTTCCTGTGTCGCCTAGAGGCCACACTGCAGAAATAGATATTCAAATTGTGTCCCAGCGCATGTTAGCGTTGTCTCGCTCAGAGACAGTGCCGGGAACCAAATTACCACGGACCTCTTGATCGACTTTTGACACTTCCGTGAAAGCAAGGGCCAGGTGTACTGCGAAGCTTTTCTTAGGGGGAGCATGTTCATAAGTCCACGGTATAACTACCCTGCGCAGTTCGGAGAGAGCATTGACTCCCTGATGTCTGACCTGCGCGCCATGCTGCTTGGCGGGAAGTATATTCTCACCACCGAGGTTCGAGATTTTGAAGAGTCGTTCGCCGCATACAACGGGGTTGAGTTCGCCCGTGGGGTGAATAGCGGCACCGATGCGCTTGTCATCGCGCTGCTTGCGCTTGGGATTGGGCGTGGCGACGAGGTCATCACGCACGCGAACAGCTTCCATGCGACGGCGGCGGCGATCGACCTTGTGGGGGCGACCCCGGTCCTGGTCGACGCGGACGAAGACACGTATCTGATGGATGTGACCCAGGTTGCGGACGCCATCACGGAGCGTACGCGCGCCATTATTCCAGTCCATCTCTTTGGAAAGCCAACGCCGATGGGTGAACTGCTCAAGCTGGCGAAGTCGATGGGCGTCGTGGTGGTGGAGGATGCCGCGCAAGCCCATGGGGCGGTGATCGATGGGCGTCGCGCGGGTTCGTTCGGTGTGGCGGGATGTTTCAGCTTTCATCCCAGCAAGAACCTGGCGGCTGCGGGCGACGGTGGAGCGATCATCAGCGATGATCCTGAGCTCATGGAGAAGGTCGATCAGTTCCGTGCGCTCGGACAACGTGCGCAAAACGAGCATGTGGAGGTTGGATTCAACAGTAAGCTGGATGCGATCCAGGCGCGCATCCTCTCCTGCAAGCTGGAGCGGCTTGATGCCTGGAACAGTGCAAGAGCCTGGGTGGCGGAGAGGTACAGGAGCGGGCTGGCCGGACTTCCGTTGAGCATGCAACGCCATGATCCTGATGAGATACATGTCTATCACCTGTTTCAGGTGAGGACGAAGCATCGAGACGCGCTGCTGAAATCTCTAGTGGGGGAAGGCGTTGATGCAGTCATCCGGTATCCGACGCCCATCCATCTGCAACCTGCTTTTGCGCAATTCGGTTGGAAGCGAGGACAGTTCCCAGTGGCTGAGTCGCTCTCCGAAGAACTGATCTGCCTTCCACTTCGACCGGATATGGAGGAGGGCGAGATCGATTATGTGACTTCCAAAGTGCACGCGTTTTATGAGTCTGTTGTGTAAGCTCGTCGATGTTTTGTCTTTCGCAAGAACCATGCAAGAAGCTCTTCAATGCAATCAACATTTAGGTCACTTCACTTGAAAGGCCTCTTCATGATGAAAGCCTCTTTTACTTCTGTCCTTGCTATACCGGCCATCGAACGGGGCAATGAGCATGGGGGTCTAGGGCCGATCTCTTTCAGGCGTCTGCTACGAGAGACCGACTTCAAGGCTCCAATCGACTTTGTCGATTACACGATTGTGCCTTCGGGGTCAGCTATTGGAATGCATCAGCATGTCGGCAACGAAGAGATGTATTTTGTGGTGTCGGGCGAACCTCTAATGCGTGTGAATGGTTACGAAGCACGGCTTGCAAAGGGATCGCTTTCGGTAGTGCGGGATGGGGAGTCGCATGAGTTGATCAACGACAGGGGCGGTGACGTTGAGATTCTTGTCATCCAAGTGCGGGTATAGCAACGTGCAGACATCCACTCTGGTGATCGAACAGGCCGCTTCGGGTTGGGTGGCGCACCGTTTTGGAGAGGATCCAGTCGCGATGAGGGGGCTTGACGCGGATGCCTTACCGCAGGGTCTGATTGAGTTTGCCTCGCACGTCGCGAGACGCCTCGGTCAATCTTCGGCACAATGCACGATGGTAGTCACCCATGAGAACTCAGAAGCGAAGCCCACTCGTGGCAGTGCAGGCTTCATCGTACCTCTGACCCGTACGCTAGCCCTCGCCTATCTCGCACCAGCAAACTGGGATAAGTTTCTTGTGCTGGAAATGGGTGCGAGGCCGGTGGCAAGCCTCGCCATGCGGCACGATGGCTCGTTGAGGGAAGAGCGTCTTGCAGGCGCCACGCTCGAAGAACTGATCAGCCTGGTGAAGATGTTGGAAGTCCGGTTCATGCTGGTTCACTCGACGGAGCCGTTTGTAACCACACCGGATTTTTTTCCGGAGACGTCTGGTCTTCAGATTGAATCGGTGCACAACGCGGGAGCAATTGTTGAAGGTGCGAGGCGGGCTGCCACCCACTTTGAGCGTGGCTCTGGCGTGTGGCAGGTTGCATCCGGACATACGCGCATGCGGGCGAACCATACGTCGAGTTACGATCTCTACCGTCCCAACCTTGCGACCTTCGATCTCAACGAGGACACGCTGGAGCGCATCGTTAGCTCCCGTCCAGTCTTCTTCGTCATCGACCAGGTCATTGAGGCGATGCATGGGAGTGCGATTCGGTGCTATGGGCGAAAGCGTCTGAACATGATCGGCGAGTTTGTCTGTGCTGGGACGGAAGCCGAGAAGACGGTGAAGATGGCGGAGGATATCTGCCGTGCGGCTCTCAGTGCGGGCCTTCGCCGCGATGGCCTGATCGTTGCTGTGGGCGGTGGTGTAACGCTCGATGTGGCGGGCTTTGCAGCTTCGATTTTGCGCCGAGGGGTTCGCTATGTCCGTGTTCCCACGACGCTCATTGGTCTGGTCGACGTCTCGGTAGGAGTGAAACAGGCAGTCAACGCCTTCGGAACGAAGAATGTGCTGGGCTCTTTCTATCCTCCGCTCGCCTGCGTGCTGGATTATGGGTTTCTGAAGACGCTGCCGGCCTGTCACATCGCGGCGGGATTTTCAGAGGTGATCAAGATGGCGATCCTCTGCGATGGCCCTCTCTTCGAAGAGATTGAACGTCATGGCCCGACCCTGACCTTCTCTTCTTTTCAAGAACCGAAGGAAGTTGGGATGCGGATTGCCGAGACGGCTGAACTGCTCATGATGCAGGAGCTTGCGCCGAATCTGTTTGAAGACGATCTTGCTAGGCGCGTGGACTTCGGCCATACGTTCAGCCCAGTCATCGAGATTGATAGCGATTTCAGAATAAGCCACGGTGAAGCGGTCGGTCTGGACATGCTCCTCTCGACCGCCATCGCCGCCAATTGCGGTCTCTGCAATTCGGATGTGTTGGATCGGTTGGCGCGATTGTTGGATGCGTTGAGCCTGCCTGTCTGGCATGAAGAGATGCCATCGCCCTCGCGGTTAATGATCGCGTTGTCGAAGGCCCGAGATCATCGTGGCGGAGCGCTCAACCTTGTTGTTCCGCGTTCGGCGGGGTCGGTTGCGTTTCTCCAGGATGTGAGCGTGGAAGAGCTCGTCCGCGCATGTAACGATCTTCAGCGATTCGCCATAACAGAAAGGCTAGCCAGTCCAAACCCAATGGAGAGAAGCGATGGTCCAAGCCTTAGCATTTGATCTCGGGGGCACTCACCTGCGCGGCGCCTTGGTGAAGGGAAACAACCTGAGTCGCTCCGCAAGCTACCGTCTCCAGAACTCGGAGCAGGTATCGCGGCATTCTGATGTGTGGGACGTGATTGTGCGTCACATGCTTCTCTATGAGCGCGCCAGCGTGGAGTTTCTGGCCGCTTCGGATCCGATCGTGGTGTCGTTTCCCGGGCCAGTGCGGAAAGGCCGCCATATTGTTCAGGCGCCCACCGTGACTGGTGCTGGCGCGGGTCCTCGCGATCTGGCTCTGGAACTGGAACAGAAGACAGGCAGGGGAGTGCATCTGCTGAACGATGTTTCGGCTGCTGCATGGCATCTGAGTGGTCGGACCGCTGCCGATCGATTCATGGTGGTGACGGTCAGCAGCGGGATAGGTGCCAAGATTTTTGACCGGTCTCATTTTGCGGGTGTGATGGACGAGCCGATGTATGCGGGAGAGATAGGCCATGTAGTAGTGGATGACCGGCCAGCTGCTCCGATGTGCGATTGCGGGGGACGAGGCCACCTGGGAGCGATCGCTTCCGGGCGTGGTATCGAACGCGCGGCCCGTATTCGTGCGCGGGAGTTTCCCCAGGATTTCTCGCAGTCGATACTCCATGCGCAAGTGGGCGCAGCGACGGAGACTCTTACCAACGAGCAGCACATCGTCCCAGCGGCGCTGGCGGGAGATGACTGGACGCTGAGGCTGATCCGCGAAAGCACACGACCGCTGGCGCGTGTGCTTCTGGCGAATGTGCTCGGCGTCGGTTTGCAGAAGGTCTTCATCATTGGTGGGTTCGCCCAGGCCCTGGGCAGCTTGTATCTGCAGATGCTCACAGATCTCATGGGCGAGATGAGCCAGTATGCTGTGCTCGAGGATGCAATTCCGACATTGGTGGAGGCTGGATATTTGCACGGCGAATGTTGCTTGATGGGATGTGGAGCCTTCCTCCAGGCAAAGGAGCAAAGCCGATGATCTTCACGATTCTGGGAGGCAGTGCACCGAGTACACCTGTTGTCGTTGAAGCATTGGCCCGCCTTGTTCCGGACGAGATGCTGACGATCCGTTTGGCAGGCCGCCAGCGTGACCGGTTGGAGGCAGTTGGGCGTGCCTGCCGATTGCTGTCGCAAGGAAGCTGTTTCGACGTGGAGGTCTATGGGCCGGGTGAGTGGCGTGCGGCGATCGAAGGAAGCAATCTCATTCTGATCCAAAGCCGGATCGGTAACTATGAGGCGCGCGGCTTCGACGAAGCTTTTCCTATCGAGTTCGGCATACCGGGAGACGAGGGACTGGGACCTGGAGGGCTTTCGGCTGCGTATCGGACATGGCCCCAGTTGAAAGAGATTTGCTGCAGGATTCAGGCGCATGCGCCGAAGGCACAGACCGTATTGCTCACCTCGCCAAGCGGTCTGCTGGTTCGCCTTGCGGCGCTTGAGTTTTCCGGTTGGCCCCTGCTCGCAACCTGCGAACTGCCTTACACCACATTGAAGGCACTCTGCTCGATTGCGGGGGAAGATCCGGACGATATGACTTTCGACTACACCGGGGTGAATCACCTTGGCTATCTTTATAACCTGCATGCGAAGCGGGATTTGCTCGCTACCTACCAAGAACGGGCTGACGCAAAAAACTTTCCCTCGGCTGCACTGCTCGCTCGGCTCAATGCTTTTCCTTTGAAGTATCTCAGGCTCCACTACGAGCAGGAAGAGGTTGTGCAGGAACAACGCGACCGAATGGTCCCGCGGGCTCATGAGCTTGGCAAGATTGCTTCTCATGCGCTGGAGTGCTTCCATTTCGGAGATGAGGCTGTCATCCGCGAAGCGCTGAGCCAAAGGCGAGCGGACTGGTACGAGTTCGCGGTGATTCCGCTGGTCCTCTTCCATTTGAAGAGGGAAGTGAGGCAACCGATATTTCTCACCTCGGCAGACGATGCAGGGGAGGTGCGGGAGAGAGCGTTTCGCGTACGCAAGAGTGCCCTGGCCTATGTGCCTCCGAAAGCCCCGGCGACAGATGAGGTGGAGGACCTGGTGAATGCGTTTGCAAGGTATGAGCGCGTCGCGGCCGAAGCCGTTCTAGCAGGAACGGAGGAGGCGCTTTCGAGCGCGCTGGCACTTCACCCCTGGGTTAAGACAGGGAGCGAGCATGAGCTTGCAAGCATCATTCTTTCGCAGCCTTTCGAGCGCAGGACGAGTGAGGGGGAAAAGTTATGGCAGAACTGAGAGTAGCGATCTTTGGCTGTGGCCGCATGGGGAACGAACGGGCGCGCTGCGTCCAGGAGGCCGGGGCAACCGTGGTCTTTGTCTACGATCCGGATGCCGAACGCGCGGCGAAGATGGCGCTCGAGTTCGGAGCGGAAGCAATCGCAACGCAGGATGACCTTCCCTGGTCCGATGTTGACGCAGTCTTCTTTTGCACGCCGCCCCATTGCCGTGAGGCACAGGCACTGGCCGCGATCCGGGCGAAGGTTCCCTTCCTGGCGGAGAAGCCCATTGGAATCTCGCATGCGGCTTCAGACCGAGTGCTCGCTGCTCTGACAGACGCGCCAGTCGTGAACGCCATTGGCTATATGAATCGATGCCGTGCATCCATCCTGCAGGCGAAGGCATTGCTCGAGGACTGCCGCTTGCTTGGCATCTCCGCACACTGGGTATGTAGGCAGTACACAGTCCCCTGGTGGCTGGATGAAAGTGCGAGTGGCGGACCCATGAACGAGCAGGCAACCCATCTCTTCGACCTCTGTCGCTTTCTGGGTGGAGAGGTGGAAGAGGTCACTTCACTGGCGGCGTTGAACGGAAGTCATGCGGTTCAGCCTCTTGGATCGGCCTCCGCATTGCGCTTCTCCTCTGGCATTCTAGGAACCATCTTTTACTCATGCGAAAGCTCGGTCAAGGACATTGGCTTGCACCTTTTTACGGATAAGGGCGGCATAGAGCTTTCAGGCTGGGACTTTCAGATGACGTCGAACATGGTGACGAACACGCTGCCTCTACCCTCGGATGAAAATGTCTTCCTGACCGAGACGCGAGTCTTTCTGGAAGCCGTTGAGTCCGGCAGCAGAGAGAAGGTTGCATGCGACTGGGAGGAAGCAGCGCGTACTCAACTCTTGGTCGATGCGGCACGGCGCTCGATGAGCGAAGAAAGGGAGCTGGAGTTGCAGACATAGTTCTTCGTGCTTGCATCGCGTTTCTTAGGAGACACATCGATGTTCGAATCACATTGCGCGGGATTGGTGATGGCTGGGGGACGTTCCTCCAGGATGCGGCGTATTTGTGCCACGCATAAGAGCCTGCGCACGGTGGAAGGCGTTCCCCTGATTGAGTGGAATATCTCCTCTCTTCTCTTCCACGGGATAAGAAATATCTTTGTCGCTGTCAATGCCCGGGAGATCGAACTGAGCGAATGGATTCGCGGGTACGGAACGGACCTGGCCCATTCGGCGGGGGCGCGGCTTACGACGATCGTGGAAGATGTTCCCCTTGGAACGATCGGTGCGGTCACTCGCTTGCCGTCGGAAATTGATCCGGTGCTTGTGGTCAATGTCGATAACCTCACCGACTTGCCGCTCGCACGGATGGTCGAATTTCATATCGGGCGCGGTGCTGCCGCTACGATCGCAACGCACGCCGAGCCATTCAAGATTCCCTTTGGCCGGTTGGAGACAAAGCAGGACGACGTCACTGCCTATGAGGAAAAGCCCGATATCTTCGTACAGATCTCAAGCGGCACCTGCGTCTTCTCACGCCGTGCGATCGACTCGATGGCGCTAAAATCCCGAACGGATGTGCCCGACTTAATACGGACTCTGATTGCAAGCCGCGAGAGAGTAGCTGCCTTTCGGCATAACAGCCGATGGATTGATGTGAACGACGAGGAAGCTCTTGGGCGCGCCCACGTATTGCTGGAAGATCGAGGCGACTTGTGGCCCGGAGCTGAGTTCCGCAGGAACGCACATGCATGATCGACGCATCAAAGTGCTCTCGTTGGTTCCTGACCTCGGCCTCGGCGGAGGCGAAAACCGCGTGCTCAATCTTGCGAGAACGATTGATCGCAGCAAATTCGATCTGACCGTTGGGACCTTCTTCTCACGCGATCCAATCGCGGAAGCCAAGTGGGGAAGCCTGCATCCCGAGTTTGAGAGTGCGGGCATCGACGTGGTCGATCTGAGGCTGACGCGACCGAAGAAGCGGTTCCAGTCGCGCCCTCTCCAGGTGGTCAGTACGTTGATCGCTCTGGTGCGCGCGGCGGTTCACCTGCGTCGCTTCATTCGTGAACGAGAGATCGATGTCGTGGACGCTCACATGGATGGATCGCTTCTGATCGCGGTCGCGGCTGCGGTCTCTGCACGTGTACCGGTCGTGGTTACGCTTTATCACGTGCAGACCATCCCTCCGAAGCCCCTGCTCCAGCCCTTTAGGATTCTGTGCCTGCACTTGATCGCTGCGTTGATCACGGATTCACAGGCCCGCGTCCATGACTTCGAAGCGGTAATGCCACGGGTGCATGCGCCGATCTTCTACATCCCGAATGGTGTTCGCCTGGAACCGCCCAAGAAGACGCGGGAGGAGGTCCTCGCGTTCTTTGACATTCCGTCGAACGCCAACACGATCATCGGACAAGTCAGCGGGCTTTCACCCTTCAAAGGGCACCGATTTTTAATTGAGGCCGCCGTCCAGGTGGTGGCCGAAAACGAGAAGATGTACATCCTTTGCGCAGGGTTTTCGCGTGGATTTGATGCTCATATTGATGAACTCTGGATACAGGCTAAGGACCTTGGCATTGCCGACCGCGTGCGCATCGCATCTTATCCCGGAAGCATCGCGGACGTCTGGCAGATCATCGACGTGCATGTCCATGCGTCCACCTTCGACTCCCTGCCCAACGCAATCATCGAAAGCATGTCCCTCGGCAAGCCGGCAGTAGTGACGTCGGTCGGAGGCATTCCTGACGTGGTGGAGAACGGAAAGACCGGCATCGTCGTTCCGCCAGGAGATGCGGCTGCATTGGCCGAAGCCCTGCTTTGTCTACTCAACGACCCGGAGTTCGCTACGTGTCTCGGCCATGCAGCCTCTCTTCGTTACTTTGAAACCCTCACGCCGGAGTGCTGCACGCGCGCCGTGGAACGTTGCTTTCTGGAGATCACTTCGACGCCTGCCGAGAAGAAGGCGGCGTTGTTCCGTGAGCCAATCACATGAGCTCCGTGCAGGAGCAAAGCCGAGACATGGTGCTGGTTACCGGAGCTGCGGGCTTCATCGGACGTCATGTCGCGCATGCGCTCACCGAAGCAGGATTCGGCGTGCGGAAGCTTCTCGAACCGGCCAGTGGTTCGAACGAGGCTCTAAACGCGCTCTCATCCGATGAAGCATACGGCGACATCTGTGATCGTGCACTGCTCGCGCGACTCGCCTCGGGAGTAGACATCGTCGTGCATCTCGCGGGGTCTCCCTCGGTGTCCGAATCGTTCGAGAACGCGGCAGAGTGCGCGCGCGTTCATCTCCAGGGAACGATCTGTGTTCTGGACGCTTGCCGCAAAGCAGGCGTGAGGCGACTGATCTATATGTCCTCTGCCGAGGTGTATGGCAGACCGGAGACAGACTACGTCGCTGAAACGCATGCCTTGAACGCACGCTCTCCTTACGCCGCGGCAAAGATCGGGGCGGAGGCCATGATGAGCGCATATAGCTCAGCCTTCGCGATGGATGTGATCATCGTGCGGCCCTTCTCCGTCTACGGACCCGGAGCCTCTCCCCATGCGTTGCTTTGCGAGGCGCTTGCGACTACTGCGCGCGGGGAAGAGGTGAAGGTCCGCAATCTACGGCCTGTGCGAGATTACATCTTCGTCAGTGATGTGGCCGATGCTGTCGTCAAAGCATGCTCGATCGAACCGGCGGCCCACTTGTTGGTCTTCAATCTCGGCACCATGCGGGGCACGAGCGTCGCCGATCTCTGCAGACTCGTGCTTGCAGCATTCGATCGTCCGGGACAGGCCATAGAAGAGGGCGAGCAAAGACCGGGAGCCAGCGAGATCTACCGCCTCGTCTCCGATAACAGGTGTGCCCAGGAAGGACTGGGCTGGACACCTCGGACGTCTTTAGAGCAAGGTATCCATCAAATGGCCGAGGTATACAAGCGATGAGATATCTGATCACTGGAGCACAGGGATTCGTTGGGCGCTATCTCACGGCAGCAATCCTGGAGCGCGATGCACAGGCGCAAGTTCTCGGGCTGGGGCGCTCTCCCCGACTCGATGGCTGCTTCTCCCACGCGCTCTCTGGAGGTGCGCTGGCGAAGTTGCCACAGGAGATGGATCGGTCGCTCGATCCTCGCTTCTGCTACAGGCAGATAAGCATCCTCGACCAAGATAAGATCTTCGCGGCGCTGGAGGAGTTCAGGCCGGATGTCATCTTTCATCTCGCATCAGGTCTGCGCAACGATCCACCTGCCGATCTGATTTCGAACAACATCGAGGGTACAGCCGCCTTGATGTCTGCAGTGGAAGCGATCCCAGGAGCAAAGCCCAAGGTGGTACTCGGATCCACCGGGGGAGTTTACGGAAGGATTGATCCCGGCAGCTTTCCCTTGAGCGAATCGTGTCTCTGCGATCCGGCCGATATGTATGCGATCACCAAGCTCGCCGCGGAACAGATGGCTCGGTTGTCCGGACGATCGAGTGGGATGCCGGTTGTCGTCGGACGCATCTTCAACATCGTGGGAGCGGGACAGAGCGAGCGACATGTGTGTGGGAATTTCGCGGCTCGCTTGCTGGCGTTGAAGGCCTCCGGCGGAACTCGACTGGAGGTGGGGGATGTTGCGGCCACCCGGGATTTTGTGGATGCTCGAGATGTTGCTTCCGCCCTCATCGTCCTCGCTGAGCTTGGGGTTGCCGATCACGTGTACAACATCGCTTCGGGCGTGGAGACCTCGGTTGGTGAGGTTTTGCAGAAGCTGATTCGCGTGGTTGGGTTTCAGGGCGAATGGAGTTCTTCGGCGGGGAGCACTGGGACGGATAGGGTTCCAAGGCATTGGGCGAAGATGACGAAACTGGAGGAACTAGGATTCGTTCCGCGGCACTCCCTTGATGCGAGTCTGACGGATTTAGTGCGGTATTACCAGATGCGTTAGTCGATAGGCTGGCGCAATCAGGTCGCTTACAGGCAGACTTGACTTGGCATGATCGTCTTTCGGAACCTCACGACACTTTGGTTGGTATGGACACTGCTTGTTTTCGCGCAGTGCCTGCGCGCGGCCCAATCGCCTATGCAAAGTGGGCCTCAGTTCACACGCGACCTCTGGCGGGTGTCGGACGGGTTGCCGGAAGACACGGTGCAGGCGCTTGCTGTGGCGAAGGACGGCGTTCTGTGGCTCGGGTCGACGGGGGGATTGGTCCGGTTCGATGGATTTCATATGCAGGCCTATGGTGCTGGCCAGTCTGCTCCTTTGCCCGTGAATAGTATCTTCTGCCTGGTTGCCGATGGTGATGGCGATCTCTGGGCCGGAACGGAAGGTGGCGGTCTGCTGCGCATTCGCAGCAACGCTTTGAAGAGTTACTCCGTGGAGGAAGGGCTCACCGACGGCTTTGTTCGCAGTATTTTGCTGGACAGTCAGAAGCGCCTTTGGGTTGGAACGGATGACGGTCTCTTCAGAATGAATGACGGACGTTTGCAGCGCGTAGATCGAAGCAACGGCATTCCGGCTGTGGCCGTGCATGTCATCGCAGAAGATCGTGAGCACCGTATCTGGGTCGGCGGATCTCGTCTCATGGCGATCAATCCCGACGGGACGGCAAAGCAGTATGAACTTCCCGGAGCGTATAGCGAGAACCGCGTCAAGACGATCGTTGAGGATCACAATGGAACGATCTGGGTAGGCACCGTCGGCGGTTTGCAGCAGCTGGAAAATGGGCAGTTCCATACGGTGCATGGCATTCATGCTACGGTGCGCAGTCTATTACAGGCGAGCGATGGCACGCTATGGATCGGCACCATTGGACGGGGCCTGTGGAGTTTTAGTAATGGGCGTTTGAGTCAGCCGCTGTCTCAGGGACTACTCCCAAGTAATACGATTCTCAGTCTTCTGGAGGATCCGCAGAAGCAGATCTGGGTAGGGACGCAAGCGGGGCTTGCCCGTCTCCAGCAATCGCCTGTTCACCTGATTCCTCTAGCTGAGGGAAGCGATCCCGACTTCGAGACGATCTCCGGTGACGCACGGGGAAATCTGTGGGTTGCTGCACAGAGCTTGTATCTCATTCATGACAGCGTGGCCAACCGGACTCACTACAACGAAGTGGGAAGTGCCAAAATTCGTAATGTCTTCCGAGCTCGCGACGGTGCACTCTGGCTTGGGACCGACGGAGAAGGTGCGTTTCGTCTTGGAGAGAACAAAGTGAACCATTACTCCGCTCCCAAAGATCTGACGAATAACTTCATCCGCGGCTTCCTCGAAACGCGTAGCGGAGAAATCTGGCTGGCGACGGACGAAGGC
Organism: Terriglobus saanensis SP1PR4; assembly: GCF_000179915.2. Classification (NCBI taxonomy): domain Bacteria; kingdom Pseudomonadati; phylum Acidobacteriota; class Terriglobia; order Terriglobales; family Acidobacteriaceae; genus Terriglobus; species Terriglobus saanensis. The sequence goes on from NC_014963.1 coordinate 1,485,280, forward strand.
ATCAACCGTGTGAAGGACGAAAAAGTACAGAAGCTGGGCGCAGCGGACGGCCTGGCTTATTTTAGTACGCGATGTTTGATGGAGGACCGGCACGGCCAGGTATGGATCGGCACAGAGCGTGGGCTCAGCATGTGGCGGGCGGGGCGATTCCAGCAAAACGCTGCAACTCGCGCCCTCGCGCAGGAAAAAACCTGGTCTATCCTCGAAGACCGTAAAGGGACCTTGTGGTTCGCGACACGCGACCATGGCCTATTTCGTGTGCGTGGAGATGTGGTTGAGCAGTTCACCATGGGCCAGGGGCTGCCGACGAATAGCTTCTACCAGATTCTGCAGGATAAGCGTGGTGTGTTCTGGATGACGGGACCGAATATCATCGCCTCGGCGACGGAATTGGAGATGGAGCGAAGTGTTCCTCCGTCCGATCATCCCCTGGGCGTCACAGTTTTGCGCATGCCCTACGGTGCGGAGAACGCACAGATGTATGGTGGCCGACAGCCCTCGGGTTATGTTGCTCCGGATAACAGCGTCTGGTTTCCAACGAACCGCGGGGCTGCGCATATCGTCTCCATGCCACAGACCTCGACACCTGGTCCGCAGGCTGCTCTCGAGCAGATCGTTGCAGACGGCAATCGCATCGCGGTCGCAGACGAGGCCCACTTGCCAGCGCGTGTAAGCCGCCTTGGCTTTGGCTTTTCAGCGATCTTTCTGCGCTCACAACAAGAGGTCCGCTTCCGCTATAAGCTGGAGAACTTCGACCACGAATGGAATCTCGCCGGATCCACGCGCTCCGCGCTCTATACGAATCTTCCAGCGGGGAGATATCGCTTTCGTTTGGTCGCATTCGACGTGGCACAACCGGACAAGACGAGTGAAGTCAGCATCCTTGTAGTGAAGGCACCTTTCTTCTACCAGACGTGGTGGTTCTATACGCTCTGCGCGCTCTTGCTTGCTGCTGCGGGATGGACGATCTATCAGATTCGGATCGCGCAAATCCGCACACGATTTGCTGCAGTGCTGGAGGAGCGTAATCGCCTTGCACGCGAGATGCACGACACGGTGATCCAGGGGTGCACTGGGATCTCCGCACTACTGGAAGCCATCGCGATCACTCCCGAAACGAATCAGACAGCGCAGAAAAAGTTATTGGATGTCGCTCGTGACCAGGCCCGCCGCACCATTGATGACGCACGGGATGCGGTATGGGACCTCCGTCACGAACGCGAGGCGGAGATTGATCTGGTGGCCGCGATTCAGACGGTGGCCCAACAAACGATGCGCGAGTCTGGCAACACCGTGACGGTGACCGGCGATTCGAAACAAGTCGAAGTACCCGCGTCGATCTCGCACGAAGTTCTCATGACCGTGCGCGAGGCGGTCTATAACTCCGTCCAGCATAGTGGCGCGCGCGCCGTCGAGATTACTATTTGCAGCTCCGCAGAGAGCTCCGTGATCGCCATCGTCGATCAGGGCTCCGGATTTATCGATTTGGCGCAGGAGGGACACTATGGCATCCTCGGAATGCGCGAACGGATGCGGCGAGCAGGCGGCGAGTTCGATCTGGTAAGTGTGCCGGGCGAGGGCACACGTATCACGTTGTCGCTCAAACGTTCTGTCAGACCGCAGCGCAGAAAGCAGGATTGAGGCGTGGAGAAGGAAGCGAAAGCAATCCGTGTCCTGATTGTGGATGATCATCCGATCATGCGCGTCGGCATTGCTGCCATCATCAACGCGCAGGGAAATATGCAAGTGGTGGGTGAGGCTGGGACCGCCAGCGAAGCGATTCGTCTCCACGCAAAGCTATTGCCTGACATTACGCTCATGGATCTCCGTTTGCCCGATGGCAATGGTGCCGAGGCCATTCGCGTGATCTGCGCCGCATCGCCTTCCGCACGCATCATTGTGCTGACAACGTACGAAGGGGATGAAGACATCCATCAGGCTATGGAGGCGGGCGCACGAGGCTATCTCATCAAGGGTATGCCGCATGATGCTTTGATTCGCGCGATGCATCGCGTGCACACAGGACACCGCTTTCTCCCGCAGGTAATCTCCGAAGCGCTCTCTTCTCGCGTCCCTGGATCGAACCTCAGCCAGCGCGAGCAGGAGGTGCTGCAGCTTCTTTTCGCAGGCAAGAGCAATCGTGAGATCGCCGAGGAGTTGCAGATCAAGGAGACCACGGTGAAGACCCATGTGAGCGTGATTCTGATGCGCTTGAATGTAGAAGACCGGACACAGGCCGTGGTGGAAGGTCTGAAGCGTGGCTTAGTGCATTTATAGACCGCTCCTCCTTTCGTCGGATTCGTTCCGTACTCTTCTCTCCTTATAGTTTCGTGTGCGCTTCCTTCCGCTGGAACAGCGTTTTGAAATTCACGATGCGGCATGAGGATCCGAATGAAACTGTCTTGCCTCTTCGTTATGGCCTGTGTAGCTGCTGTGTTGTCCGTCTCCGCGGGTTCGCAGTCGAGTAGTCATCGCGTGATGATTGATGCATCCTCTCCCGCGCCCGTCCCCGCACCGGTCCTGGCAAAACTAGGCAGCTCTCGTAATCCGGCAGGCGACCAGATTGGCGTGAACTCGCAATATCTCACCCTCAACGGGAAGCCATGGCTGCCTGTCATGGGTGAGTTCCACTTCTCTCGCTTCCCAGAGCCGCAGTGGGAGCAGGAGATCCTCAAGATGAAGGCGGCGGGCGTCGACATCATCTCCACGTATGTGATCTGGATTCACCATGAGCAGGTGGAAGGCGTTTTCGACTGGAAGGGGCAACGCGATCTTCGTCACTTCGTGGAACTGTGCAAGCAGCACGGTATGTATGTGTATCCGCGCATCGGTCCCTGGGCGCATGCAGAGGTTCGCAACGGAGGTTTCCCTGACTGGTTACTGAAGAAGGGAGTCGTGCGAACGAACGACCCCGCTTACCTGCAGGAGGTGCAACGCTTCTATGCCGAGATCGGTGAACAGTTGCAAGGCCTGCTCTGGAAAGACGGCGGTCCGGTTGTCGGAACGCAGATCGAGAACGAGTATCGCGGCTCCAATAAAGCCGTAGGCGAGGAACACATCCGCACGCTGAAGCAGATGGCGATTGCTGCCGGCATCGATGTGCCTCTCTACACCGTGACGGGATGGGATGGCGCTGCGATTCCTCTCGACGCTGTTCTGCCGGTCTATGGCGGCTACGCCGATGCTCCGTGGGATGCCTCTGCGGAAAAGCTTCCGCCCAACGAGGTCTATGCCTTTCGCTTCGCGAATCGCATTGCGGGAAGCATGGGCGCGATTGGTGGCAAGGGGCAGAGTGCTGCCGAGAGTTATCGTGGCACCCCCTTTCTAACCGCCGAAGTCGGAGCGGGAACGCAGGACACGTACTTCCGCAGGCCCGTTCTCAGCACCGACGATGTGGCCGCGATGGCGCCAGTGATGCTGGGCAGCGGCGTGAACCTGCTGGGCTATTACATGTTTCATGGAGGCCGCAATTCGAGCGGCGGCAGCATCACCTTGCAAGAGTCACAGAAGACCGGTTATCCCACGGACGTTCCTGTAAAGTCGTACGACTTTCAGGCTCCGCTCGGCGAGTTTGGACAGGAGCGCGACTCTTTGCGGAAGCTGAAACTGGTGCACTATTTTCTGCATGACTTTGGCGACGTGCTGGCTCCCATGACGCCTCACCAGCCGCAGGAGACTCCTATAAATCCAGCGGACGGGACGGTACCCAGAGTCTCTGTGCGTACTTCGGGCGAGCAGGGCTTTATCTTCTTCAACAATCACGTTCGTGGTCTGGAGATGCCGATACGACGACAGTTCCAAATCGAGGTGAAGTTGCCCTCTGGAACGGTTCGCGTTCCAGAGACTCCAATCGATCTGCCATCCGGGGCTTATGGAATCTGGCCTCTCAACTATTCGCTGAACGGCACGCTCCTGCGCTACAGCACCGCGCAGCTCTTCAAGCGTGTGCAACGCAAGGGAGAGACGTACTATTTCTTCTTCTCTGTCCCAGGCATGCCTTCGGAGTTTCTGTTTGCGGCTGGGACGAAGTTTCTGAAGATATCGAAAGAGATTACTCTGACTCACACGGCAGACGGAGTTCGACTCCGTTTGGATTCAAACCGGGAAACAGAAGTGCAGCTTGCTGGCGGAGTACACCTTGTCCTTCTGCCGGAAGCCGAGGCAGAGCAGGTCTGGGCCGTTGACGACCCCGGTGTACTGGTCATGACTCCGGCGGACTTCTTCTCCGATTCGGGTACGTGGACGCTGCAGTCTTTAGGCAAGGCCGAGATTCCCTTTGCCGTCTTCGGTGACCACGGTGTACCGACCGCAGCGGGAGCGAAGGTCATCGCAAAGAGAAGGGAAGGCGTCTTCCAGCGATACGGCGTGACATTGCCTGACATTCCTCTCGACGTGAAGGTCACTCCACTTCGGCAGGCGACGGAGCGTTCTCCGTGGGAGTTTGGGCCCGCATTTTCGTGGCGTCCTAAACCGACTCCTCTCGCTCCAGAGGACACCGAATTCGAGCATGCTGCGATGTGGAAGATAGAACTCCCCGATCTTCTCAAGAGCGACCATATCGCGGATGTCCTTCTGCAGATTAGGTACCAGGGGGATGTTGGCCGACTCTATGGAGGAGATTGTCTTCTGGATGATGATTTCTGGAATGGTCTTCCCTGGACGATAGGGCTACGTGAGCTTCGAGAGGACACCTGCGGCCAAGGAAAGGAGTTTCATCTCTCCATACTTCCTCTCCCGGAGCGCTATCCGATGTACCTGGAAAAGGCCTCAGAGCTTCACTTCGAAGGTGGCATCGCGGAAAGCCTCGTGAGTATTAGAGCCATACCGCAGTATGAGATAAGAATCAGCGCCAGGCATTAGCAGCAATTCCTAAAATCTTCCGCCACTCCTACTTTCGGCGGATTTGCGTTGTGCGTGTGGAAGCTTAGAGTCCCTCTGTCATGGATTTGGCATCACGAGGCGTTCCCGGGCTTCCACAAACCTATCCGGGAGAAGCGTCACCTTTTGGAGGCAACACATGAAATGTAATCACCGGACCTGTGCGCACGCACGCAACTTCGTTCGCCGTACGGGTCTTTCCAGCGTTCTTCGCATCACGCTCCTTCTCTTTTTCGTAAGTTCAGGAGCGGCGTCGCTTCTGGCGCAAGGAGGCAGCGCGACGCTGAGTGGAACGATCGTCGACTCAGCGGGTGCTGCTGTCCCGTCGGCCCACGTCACCGTGACGAATGTCGATACGAACTTGTCGCTGCCCGCTGACGCGAATACCTCGGGGCTGTATCGTTTTCCCTCACTCCCTCCGGGCAATTACACCCTAAAGGTGGAGCAGAAGGGCTTTCAAGGATTTCAACAAACCGGCATTGTTCTAACGGTCAGCCAGCAGGCAACGCTGGATGTTGCTCTGAAGATTGGTAGTGAGTCGGAGACCGTCAACGTAAGCGCCGACGCGGCCCTCATCAACGCCACGAACGCAGAAGTCAGCAACACGGTAGGCGAACGCGCGATCCGGGAGCTTCCGCTCAATGGACGCGATCCTTCCAGTCTGGTTCTTCTCTCGCCGGGTACGGTCAACATCCTGAACACGGGTGGTGGAACACAGCAGGGAGAAACCACTTTTCCAAATGAATCCGGTGCCTCCGCAGGCGGGGGACGGCAGGGAAGCACCCTCTATCTTCTCGACGGCGTGCCGAACATGGACACCTACATGCTTCTCGCAGCACCCTCTCCGAACGCCGATGCCACAAGCGAATTCCGCGTCATCTCGAATAACTTCGACGCGCACTACGGATTTTCTCCAGGCGCCATCGTCAGTATCGATACCAAGAGCGGAACCAACTCTCTCCATGGTGGAGCCTTTGAGTTTCTCCGCAACAGCGCGTTGAATTCGGCGAACTACTTCTCCAAGCAGGTCGACCCGCTCAAGCGCAACCAGTTCGGTGGCTTCCTGGGCGGTCCCATCATGAAGAACAAGCTCTTCCTCTTCGGCAACTACCAGGGAACGCGCCAGACCTCCACTGCCACGGCGAACAGCGCCAACACGCCGACCCAGGCCATGTTGAATGGCGACTTCAGCGCTTATCCCACCACGCTCGGCGGACCCTTCACGACAATCAATGGCAAGAAAAATCAGGTCAGCCCAACTCTCTTCGATCCTGCGTCGGTCAAGATCGCAACCACTGCCTTGCCGCTCGGCCAGGATCCCGCGAGTGGTCTTATTTATTTCCAAAGTCCCGCATCGAAAGAAACCTTCGACGAAGGTACCGGGCGACTGGACTACACGATCAACGATCGCCAGCGTCTGACTATTCGCAGTTTTAACCAGTATTACAACCGCTCAGAAGGTGCGACACCGGGTAACATCCTTTCGGTCAACGCGGGCAAGCAGGGGAAGTACTTCAATGAAGTGCTGAACCACACCTGGACGATCACTCCCAGCACAGTGAATGCGCTCTCACTCTTCTGGAATCAGATGCACGTCTTTAACGTCGGCACGCAGCGTGACTCCTCTGGTAACGCCTTCTGTCTCTCGAAGTACATCAACGTGACGGAGGTGCCTGGCACCTGTTACACCGAAGGCTTCAGTGTGACCGGAGGATTTTCCGGACCATACAACGAGTACACGGGCGAGATGCGCCACTCCTTCGGCTTCTCCGATTACCTTACAAAGACGATCGGCAATCACACGCTCTCCGCTGGCGCTGACCTCTGGCGGCAGTCCGCGCGCGAGTTGACTTACTATCCTTCAGACCCCATCGTTGCTTTCAATGGCTACTACACGGGCTTCGGCCTCGCAGATTTCCTTCTTGGCAAGGTCGGTTCTTTCCAGCAGGGTGCTGGCGAAATTGCAGATGTCACCGGAACGTTGCTCGGTGCCTATGTGCAGGACCAGTTCCGTCTTCGTCCAAACCTGACGATCACAGCGGGGCTTCGCTGGGATCCAAATCTTGCACCGAAGTCCAAGGCTGGACGTGGCTCTGTCTGGGTTCCAGGGCAGCAGAGCACGATGTTCCCCGGCGCTCCCGCAGGTCTTCTTTTCCCCGGTGATCCCGGAGTTCCAGATTCGCTGGTGCGGAACAGCTACGGATACTTCGAACCGCGTATCGCCGTCGCTCTCCAGGCCACTCCAAGGATGGCGATCCGTGCAGGCTTCGGCATGTTCACGGCCCCGCTGCCCTATTCCATCTACAACCACGTTGCAGATATCAGCCCCTTCAGCCCGACTTACACCTTCTACGGCAGCAGCACGCAGGACATCCAGTTTTCTAACCCATGGGCCACCTTTACGCCCACCGGTGGTGTCAGTCCCTTTCCTCCGTTCGCGTACAGCCTGACTCCACCGCCATCCAACTTTAATTTCGGAAGTCAGACGACCGTTCCCGCTACCTTCTTGCCGAACTTCAAACTCGGCATGACGCAAAGCTGGAATCTCTCCATCGAACAGCAGTTCACAAACTCTCTCGTGGCGCATATGGCCTATGTTGGCAGCGAGTCTTACCATCAGACCACTGCAATCGATAGCAATCCTGGCCAGATTCAAGCAAATGTCCGCGGCGTCCGTCCGAATGCTGAGTTCGGGCAGGTGTTGACCACGACCAGCCTCGGCACCAGCAACTATCACTCACTTCAACTGCAGATGGAAAAGCGCATGTCTCACGGCTTCCAGATCCAGTCCAGCTTCACCTGGTCCAAGACGATTGATCTTGGCTCTTCAGGAAATGTGACCTTCGGAAGCCCCGCGCTCGCGAACCCCTACGATGTGGGTTACAACCGCGGCGTCTCCGATCTTAGCTTCCCCTTCGTCTCGGTGACCAACGGTGTCTACACTACGCCCGCTCTGCGCGGTTGGAATCCGCTGATGCGTGGTGCTCTTGGTGAGTGGGAGATTTCGGCGATCTACACGCTTCAGTCGGGACGTCCGTTCGGTATCCCCGGCGGCGGCAGTTCGAACAACTCCGGGGCCCTACAGTATCAGGATCGCGCGGATACGACTCCAGGCGTTCCCGTACAAACCCATCAGGGCAGCAAAGAACAGTGGCTGAATCAATACTTCACCACCTCGGCCTTCCAGCAGAATGCGCCCGGCACCTTCGGCAACAGCGGTCGCAACATCCTTCGCGCCCCTGGTATCAATTACAGCGATGCCGCCGTCATGAAGAACTGGAGTGCACACGAGCGTTATCGCTTGCAGTTCCGTTGGGAGCTCTTCAACGCGTTCAACCACACCAGCTTTGGCCTGCCAGATACGAACTCGTCCAGTGGAACGTATGGCCGCATCACGTCCGTGGGCAGCGTCGCTCCACGCGTTATGCAGGCTGGCCTGAAGCTCACCTTCTAGTGCAATAGTCGTTCAAGCAAAAAGCACCGCTCATTCTTAGAATGAGCGGTGCTTTTGGTTATAATTTGCGCACAAGGTTTTGTACTAAGCCATGTATTGCTCATCGGTCACATGTTCCATCCAGTCGACGGCCTTCCCGTCGAGCTTCTCCGCAATCGCGATGTGCGTGATCGCTGTGGTCGGTGTCGCTCCGTGCCAGTGCTTCTCACCCGGAGAAAACCAGACCACATCCCCGGGGCGAATCTCCTCGATGGGTCCACCCTCTCGTTGAGCCCATCCGAAGCCCGCCGTTACGATGAGCGTCTGGCCCAGCGGATGCGTATGCCATGCCGTGCGTGCGCCGGGCTCGAAGGTGACGATGGCTCCTCCAACACGTGCTGGTTCGGTCCCCTGGAACGGCTGGTCCAGGCGTACTGTTCCTGTAAACCACTCTGAAGGTCCCTTGGCTGAAGGCTGCGAGCCGATACGTTTGATTTCCATCGTGATCTCTCCCTTTTGGTAGTGGAGCATAAATTTATGCGACGAAACTCTTCGTCGTGACGGTCAACGACTAAAGGCTTGTTTTTGGCGGGGCTGTTACACTTTCATGAATGGACTTGATGGACATCTTTGTTCTTTCAAACGGCTCGAACCTGGAAACAGACTCGCCGTCCATGCTTCAGTGTGTTTGCCGCTGTTGTTCTTGTCGGTAGAACTTCCGAATATCTCTGCTTTTGCGATTCGCTAAGTGTTGAGATTGAAATGCGTTTCACCTTCCATATGCTGGGAAGCACATCATTCTGTTACACCGTCTCTCTTCCCTCCTAAATTCCGTTTTGCCCTCGAAGCCGAACTGGTTCGGTCGCGAAACGGAACATGAACTCTTGGCAGTGCCGAATCATACTCATATCTATTTCTGAAACGAGAGCGACTTGAATCGACGCGACTTTATAGGACTTTCCTCCTCGGCCGCCGTACTTGCGGCGACACGGGCACTTCCCGCTGCTGCCTCGAAGAAGGGCGAGGGGCGTCCGAACTTCCTTTTCATGATTGCGGATGACCTGATGTTCCGTACGATCCGGGCGATCAACAACCCGGAGGTGCATACCCCGAACCTCGACAAGCTTGTCCAGTCGGGCACGCACTTCACGCATTGCTTTCACCAGGGGTCGTGGACAGGTGCCGTCTGCATCGCCAGCCGGACGATGCTGAATACCGGCTTGACCTGCTTTGAGGCGAGCAAGGTCGAGATGCGTGACCAGTCGAACAACAGTGTGCCGTCGTGGGGTCAGACCCTTCGCGAGGCGGGCTATGACACCTTCATCACAGGCAAGTGGCATCTGGACGCTGTGACCCTGTCGCGAGCGTTCTCCGAACAATCCGCCGTGGGGCCGGGTTACCTGGCTTCGACCAAGGACATGTACGACCGCCCTGCACCCGGCAACACATGGGACCCGGCGAACAAGTCCCTGTTGGGCCACTGGCAAAAGCGTGGCATCTGGAAGAACGAACGCGATAATAACGACATCGAGCACTCCAGCGAGATCTACGCCGACGCTGCCATCGAGCACCTCGGCAAGGTTGCAAAGCGCGATGCGCCCTTCTTTATGTACGTCGGCTTCAATGCACCGCATGACCCGCGCCAGGCGCCTCAGGAATATCTGGACCTGTACCCAGCGGATAAGATCGCCATCCCTCCAAACTACCTGCCAGAGCACCCATTCGATCAGGGAGAACATAAGACGCGCGACGAACTTCTTGCGCCTTTCCCACGTACGCAGCATGATGTGCAGGTCCATCGCCGCGAGTATTACGCGATCATCTCGCACATGGACGCGCAGATCGGCCGCATCTTCGATGCGCTCAAGAAATCGGGCAAGGCCGACAACACGTACATCATCCTCACGGCCGACCACGGCCTCTCCGTAGGAGAGCACGGCCTGATGGGCAAGCAAAACCAATACGAGCGCTCCATGCGCATGCCCCTCATCCTCTCCGGTCCCGGCATCAAGGCAGGGAAGCAGGTAGATGAGATGGTCTACCAGCACTCCATGTACGCCACAACCTGTGATCTTGCGGGCGTACCGATTCCGGCGCACGTCGGTTTCCCCTCGCTCGTTCCAATGTTGAAAGCCGAGAATCCGCAGCCAGTGAACGATGCCATGTTCGGCTGGCTGAACGTGCTTCAGCGCTCAATACGGACGAAGCAGCACAAGCTCATCTTCTACGCTCCGATCAAGCGCTATCAGGTATTCGACCTGGAAAAAGACCCATGGGAGACGCACGATCTGGTCGACGATCCAGTCTACGCGCAAATCAAAGTCGAGCTGATCGCCAAACTCAAAGCGAAGCAGAAAGAACTCGGCGATTTCATGGACATCGAAAACACGCAGAAGGTACCGGAGAAGTTCGACGGTTGATCTTCAAACCTTTGCTCCAAAATCGGTTGCGCCCAACGGCAGAACGGCCAAAGGTCGTCGACCACTATGCAACGCATCCACCGAACACTGCTTTTCCTTTCTCTTCTGGTGCAGATCGCTGCACGCATCACGTTCTAACCTCTTTCAGGTAGGGGCCCGTGCACCGTTGGCGGGCCCATACTTTGAAAGAGCAAGCGAAGCATGAAACAGTAACGATATGGCGTACCTGGTAAATGGCGAGTTGGTGAGCGATGAGCTTCTCTTCGGAGAGTTCCATCATCTTGGCGGCTCGTCGATCGATCCCTCCCAACCCGGCGCGGAACATGAAGCGCGTGTGCTGCGACAGATGGCAGAACAGCGCATTCTCAGTGCAGTTCTGTTGCGGCAGTTGGCCGTGGGAGCAGGGATCACTGCGTCCGACGAAGAAGTGGATACACGCCGTCGCGCACAGTGGGGAACATCCAGTGCGTCAGTGTGCGGGCCTGGCGTCTATCTTGCCATTCGCGACAATCTGTTGATTGAAAAATATTCGCAATGGCTCACGCGTCATGAGATGCGGCCCTCGCGTGAGGAAGTCGAGCGCTACTACGAGCAGCATCGCGTGGAGTTTCATCAGCCGGAGCGGATCGAAGTCGCGCACATCATCTGCAACATCGACCGTCCGGAGGATCGCGCAGTGGCTCAATCGAAAATGCAACAGGCCGAGATGGAGTTGAACACAGGCAAGCCATTTCAAAAGGTGGCTGAGAAATACTCAGACTGTGGCGGCAAGGTTCCGCTGGGCTGGATCACGCGCGGCGTTATGGTCGAAGAGTTCGATGAAGTCGTCTTCACACTGAAGCGCAATGAGCGCTCAGAGATTTTTTCTTCGCGCTTCGGTCTGCACATTGCTACCGTGCTGAACATTAAACCCGCAGGCTACGAGCCACTGCAGGAAGTAAAGCTCTCCATCGCCAAACGCATGCTGGAAGAGCGGCGACAGAAAACTGTGCGCCTCGCTGTGGATGAAGCCACGCGACGTGCCGTAATTGAGGTAGTGGCATGAACAAGACTCCTTCACCGTGCTGCGTTCCAAGCAAAGCCCGCGCCGAACGTCTTGAAGCTTCGCAGGTGTACACCCAGCAGCGAAGCCGCGTAACCAACGGTTCGACAGAAGAGATGGTTCTGCTCAACGGCGGCAACTTTCTCATGGGTACGGACTACGCCGCAGGTTTTCCTGCGGACGGTGAAGGTCCGGTGCGCCGCGTGACCGTGTCGCCTTTCTGGATCGATCGATACACGGTGCGCAATCGCGAATTTGAAAAATTTACAGAAACTACAAACTACCAGACAGAGTCGGAGCGCTTCGGCTGGTCTTTTGTTTTCGAGGGAGATCTGGCTGATGAACTCAAAGTATCTCAGCAGGTGATCGGCGCCGAATGGTGGCGACGCATCGAGGGTGCGGACTGGCGACATCCCGAAGGGCCGCAGAGCCACATCGATAGCCGAGCCGATTATCCCGTCGTGCATGTCTCGTGGAACGACGCGTCCGCGTATGCAGTGTGGGCAGGCAAGCGGCTTCCCACAGAGGCTGAATGGGAGTTTGCGGCGCGCGGCGGATTGGAACAGGTTCTCTATCCCTGGGGCGACGATCTGACGCCGGAGGGCGAATACCGCTGCAACACATGGCAGGGAATCTTTCCCTCGTATAACTCTGCGGAAGACGGTTTCGCGAGTACCTGCCCTTCTGACTCCTATCAGCCCAACGGATACGGCCTCTATTGCATGACGGGAAATGTGTGGGAGTGGTGCGCGGACTGGTTCGATCCCGAATACCATGTACACGCTACGCACATCGATCCGTTAGGACCTCCCCTCGGTTCTGCACGTGTGCTCAAGGGTGGTTCTTATCTGTGCCATAAGTCCTACTGCAATCGGTATCGCGTTGCAGCGCGGTCCTCAAACACCCCCGACAGCGCGACGACGAATATGGGCTTCCGTTGCGTACGGGATGTGTAGTTTGATCTCGTACATGTTCCATACGTATCTTTGTCCATCGCAATGCGAAAATGGGGAATGAGTGATGCTGAGCAGGTTGAAAGTGTAAAGGATGTAGCAGGCAAGAAGAGTCCGCTGTTTGGACGATGGGCTACCGGATCTCTTCTCGTGTTGGCTGCGTTGCTGGTTGCCGGGATCATCTCCGCGTGGCGCACGAATGATGTGATGGCGAATCTCCCCTTTCTGCAGAAGGGTGGGAAGACAGGTGTATTAATCGCCAAGCAGAAGACACTCGTAGATGAGACTCCGTGGTCAACGGCACAGGCCATCGCCGCGCAGGCCGTCACACAGGAAGAACTCTCATACGCGCATGAAGCAGAGCGACTGGCAGACCATGATGTGGACCAGGCCTTCGCCGCAGCGCTGCGCACCGCCACGCTCCGGCAAAAGACGCTCACGGGCGCTGCCCTCGAAACACAGCAGCGTGTCGCGGAATTGGAAGCCACCGTCGCGTCGGATGCAGCTTCTATCAAGGACCTGACGGCCAAGGGCGGCGACGATCTGGAGATCGCGCAGGCTCAGCTAAGTTTGGATCAGGATGAACTAAGCGATGCGCGGGAAGACCTCGCGCGCGCCTCCGGTGATCGACGCGGTGAGATTCAGCAAGAGTTAACAGCGCGGCAAGCGGAGATGAAGAAGTTCGACGCCTCGCAGGGCACAGGCGAAATGGCTGCGATTTCGCTCAAGCGCTATCGCACGCTGGCGGGCCTGATTGGTGGGTGGCTTCGACAGAACCAACGCATCGCTTTACTCAATAGCGCAAAGGCTGCCTCAGATCAGGCGGCAGCGAAATTCAACGCAGAACACGACAGGTTAGAAGCCGTAGTGAAGGGGCAGAGCGGTGACGCCACGGATGCCACCGCAAAGCGCGTCGCCGGCCTGAAGCGCCTGAGCCTCGAACGGCAACTCATGAGCATCTATGACGATCGCGTTGAGACCGAACAGCGTCTTGCGGGCGTGTATGACAAATGGGCCGCACAGGTCGCGCTGCAACACCGGCTCCTGGAACATCTCATTGTGGTGCAGGCCACGTGGATTGCGGTCATCCTGATCGTGGCGATCCTGATCAACGCCGTGGCGCGTCGATTTACAGAACATGAGTCGCTCGACCGGCGGAGAATGAGGACACTGAGCAGAATCTCCCGACTGGTGATCCAGGTGCTCGCACTTCTCTCTGTGCTGCTCGTGATCTTTGGTCCACCCGATCAGATATCCACCGTGATCGGTTTGGCCACCGCTGGGTTGACGGTAGCGTTGCAGGACTTCATCCTGGCCTTTGTCGGTTGGTTCGTCCTGATGGGACGCAGCGGGATCGACGTGGGAGACGTCGTCGAGATCGACGGCGTAGCGGGTGAGGTTGTGGAGATCGGTCTCTTTCGCACCACGCTTCTGGAGACGGGAAACTGGACGGCCAAGGGACATCCCACCGGGCGTCGCGTCGCCTTCAGCAACAAGTACGCGATCAGCGGCAAGTTCTTCAACTTCTCAACGGCAGGGCAGTGGATGTGGGACGAACTTACTGTCACCGTGCCGGAGGATGAAGATACCTACGCGACCATTGAGCGTGTGCATAAAACCGTCGCGGCCACCACTGCGGACGATGCGCGACAGGCAGAGAGAGAATGGAAGAAGGCATCCAATGTCCACGGACTTGGAAGCTTTACCGCCGAGCCAGCGGTGAATCTACGTCCCTCCGGAAAAGGTGTCGACCTGGTCGTGCGCTACGTCACGCGGGCCAGTCAACGATTCGAACAGAGAAACAAGCTTTATCAATGTGTGCTGGAAACCATGCACGCCCCCAAGGACGTAACGACACCGAAGTAAGTCATGCGGCAGACCGTCGATCTTTCGCAAATCGTTGAGCTGGTGATGCTTCAGGATGGAACTCCCCCGTAACCCGATGTCGATCCCGCATCCCGAGTAAAATAAGAGGTCATGGTATTTGTTCTCGACAACTACGACTCCTTCACCTACAACCTGGTCCAGTACATGGGCGAACACGGTGTAGATATCGTCATCCGTCGCAACGATGAAGTCACGCCCGAAGAGGTTGCGGCCATGAAGCCCGACCGCATCCTCATCTCCCCCGGTCCCTGCACCCCGCAGGAAGCGGGAGCGTCCATCGGGATCATCCAGCACTATGCGAAGAACAACATCAGCACGCCAATTCTGGGCGTTTGCCTCGGCCACCAGGCCATCGGCGCAGCCTTCGGCGGCAACGTCATCCGCGCGCCAAAACTGATGCACGGCAAGACCAGCCTTGTCGAAAACGATGGCAAGACGATCTTCAAGGGTATACCGCACGAAATCACCTGCACACGCTACCACTCTCTCATCGTCAGCGCAGAGGGTCTGCCCGATGAGTTGGAGATCTCCGCCCGCACACGCGACGAAGCAGGCGACATCATCATGGGCCTGCGTCACCGCACTTTGCCCATAGAAGGTGTCCAGTTCCATCCCGAAAGTGTTCTTACTCAGCACGGACGCGAGATCATCGCCAACTTCTTAGCCCTGTGATTCTTCAGCCGCACCTCCGCCAAACGTTGCCGACGCTCTTCGCAGCGTTTCTCGGCATGGCTTGCTGCGGAAAGTCTCATGGTCAAAAGCCGATCGGCACACTCTCCACAAACGACGCGCAGATCTCCGGAACGGTGAACGTCCAACGCAACTCCGCCGAGATTCAGAGCAGCGGAACCGTGACTGCAGGCGGCAGGACCGCCGAAATCTCCCTCACCCGTGGTGGCAAAGTCCTTATCTGCACCACCAGCACGGTGCATCTCACGCAGAGCAATAACGAAAACGCTCCTCTGCTGTTGGCACTCAATCGCGGAGCCTTTGAGATCCACATGAGCGCCAACGCGCAGGACGCGATTCTCACCCCCGACCTCCGCTTCGATCTCTCGGAAGCGGCTCCGCTCGATCTCCGCATGCGCGTTACGCCCAATGGCGACACCTGCGTCGAAAATCGAGGAAAATCTGCTCCAGTGCTGCATGTCACCGAGCAGTTCGGCGGCGGCGGGTACTTCATTAAACCTGGCCAACGTGTCCTCTTTGAGCACGGAAGCGTGCGCGAAGTCGTCGACCGCGAAAGCTCCAACTGCGGCTGCCCGACGGGTCTCGTCGCCTCCAGCAATGACCCCAAGGCATTCCCCGAAGCCGTCAGCCAGGGCCTCACTCCGCCGCACGTACCGCAGGCTCCTCCGGGAGAGATGCACGCGCAGGTCTCCGCCACCATCGCCTACAACGGCAACGAACCCGTCCCAACCGATACGGCAGCGGCCCCCACGCTCTCCGCAACAAGCGCACAGGCAAGCGCCCCAGCTCCGCAGCAAACCACCCTTCAGCCAGCAGAGCGGCCGAAGGCGCCAAACCCCTTCCGCGCCATCGGTCACTTCTTCCGCCGGATCTTCGGCGGCGGTGGGAGCTAAGCCTCGTAGGCTACAATCGGAGTGCTAAAGACGTGCGTTTGCTCCGTCTTTTCACGTATTTCTAAAACGGAATCAGGAGTTTTTCTTATGAGTATCCCCGCTACCCAGATGCGTCCGGGCATGATCATCAAGCACAACAACGTGCTGCACTCTGTCTTCGCAGTCGAGCACCGCACCCCCGGCAATCTGCGTGCGTTCATCCAGGCCAAGCTGCGCAACCTGACGTCCAACGCCATGTTCGAGCATCGCTTCCGCTCCGGCGACGCCATCGACCGCGTCATCGTCGACGAAATCGCGATGGAGTACCTCTACAACGACGGCGACGACTACTACTTCATGGACACGCAGAACTACGAGCAGACGAACCTGAAGCGTGACACCCTCGGCGACGCTGTAGAGTTCCTGATTCCCAACCTCAACATCAGCGTCAGCTTCTACGACGGGAAAGCCGTCGGCATCGAACTGCCGGGAGTCGTGGAGATGACCGTCATCGAAACTGAACCCGGCATCAAGTCGGCAACGGCCTCCTCGGTCAGCAAGCCTGCCAAGACAGAGACCGGCCTCGTCGTTCAGGTGCCTGCTTTTATCAATGAAGGCGAAAAGATCCGCGTCGATACCGCCGAAGGTGCCTACATGAGCCGCGCATAAATCCTTCGCAACTTCCATCAGCGCGAAGCTTCGGCTTCGCGCTTTTGCTTGCGATACGGATCGTGACAGGTGCATCCTAGAGGGCATGAGTATGGAACGCGTCAAGACTGAGATGTTGCATCTGGCCTATGAAGACAGCGGCCCTAAAAAAGGCGAGCCCGTTCTCCTTGTACACGGCTGGCCGGAGTCGCCCCGGTGCTGGGATGGTGTTCTGCCTCTCCTGCATAAAGCGGGCTATCGCACAATCGCGCCCTACCTCCGTGGCTATGGACCCACGGGGTTTCGCTCGCATCTGATCGGGCGCAATCCCCGGCGCACAGGACAGGCTGTGGCCTTTGCTCAGGATGTCATCGATCTCGCCGACAAGCTCAAGCTGACCACCTTCGATTTCGTAGGACACGACTGGGGCGCACGCACAGGCTATGCTCTGTCGGCTCTCTTTCCCCAGAGGCTCAAGAGTCTGACTGCACTCTCCGTCCCCTTTGTGCCAGGACCGATGAAGGTCACCAGTCTGCCGCTTGCTCGGGCGCTCTGGTACCAGTGGTACCTCTGCAGCCATCCGGGAGCCAGGGACTTCGCACGCAACCCCATCAAGTTTGCCCGCATGCAATGGGAGACATGGAGCCCTGAAGGCTGGTTTACAGAAAGCCAATTTGAAGAAGCAGCAAAAAGCTGGGCCAGCGAGGACTTCATCGAAGTCACGCTCCACGCCTACCGTTCACGTTGGGGACATGCACCGACAGATCCGAAGTACGACCTTCTCAACGATCGTTATGAAAGCACCTTGTCCCTCCCTACACCGACGTTATTGATTCATGGCCTTGAGGATCGCTGCGATCTGGCCGAAACGACCGACGGCGCAGGACGCAGCTTTACCGGGGGCTACCGCCGCGCGCTACTCGACGGAGTCGGACATTTCGTATCGCGCGAGGCTCCCAGGGAGACTGCCCAGGAGATCCTCTCGCACCTCGCCTACGTCAGAGAGGTCAGGGCATGATCGTTCGTCACTATCAGGTAGAGGGTCGCGTCCAGGGCGTGGGCTTTCGCTGGTATGTCCATCGCGAGGCGGCCGAAATCGGACTGCGCGGCTGGGTGCGCAATACCCATGACGGTCACGTGGAAGCCGTGGCCGCAGGCGCGCCAGAGCAGATCGAAGAACTGGAAGTAGCCCTTCGGAAGGGCTCACGCGGAAGCCGTGTGGACCGCGTGCGCATTCACGATCTCGAAGATGCCGAAGCGGAAAAACTAGGACAGTTCCAGATCGAAGGGGCCTGGTGACGTCGCAAGGTCGTCTAAGATAAGGAAATGCAAAACGCCATCAACTGCGAGCCCTTGAAGGACCTTGTCCGTA
The DNA here is from genome assembly GCF_000179915.2 of Terriglobus saanensis SP1PR4. Lineage (NCBI taxonomy): Bacteria > Pseudomonadati > Acidobacteriota > Terriglobia > Terriglobales > Acidobacteriaceae > Terriglobus > Terriglobus saanensis. Next base: position 1,503,475 of record NC_014963.1, read on the forward strand.
CCGTTCCCGACTTTCCCAAACCCGGAATTCTCTTCTACGACATCACCACTCTCCTCAAAGACAAGGCCGGATTTGCGCAGATGATCGATGCTCTGGCGGCGCATTACATCGGCAAGGACGTCGATCTCATCCTCGGCATCGAGGCACGCGGATTTATCTTCGGACCTGCAATGGCCTACCGCCTGAATGCAGGATTTGTGCCCGTGCGCAAACCGAAGAAGCTCCCTGCCCCAACCGCCAAGGTGACCTACGATCTTGAATACGGTTCCGACTCCCTAGAAATTCACCTGGATGCGATTGAACCCGGCCAGCGTGTGGTCATCGTGGATGATCTTCTGGCAACTGGCGGCACCATGCAGGCGACCGTGCAACTGGTGAAGCAGCTTGGCGGCGAAATCGCGGGACTCGCCTTCGCCGTAGAACTAGACTTTCTCCGCGGGCGCCAGAAGTTTGCGGAATATGACGTCTTCAGTCTTCTGCATTACAGCGAATAGCCGGAATCGATAATTCTTCCCGCCGCATCTAACCTATGGATGCGGCGTTCTGCCGTCTGCCAAACCCCAGGAGATTCTTCATACATGCTTCCCTCTCACGGATACGCCGCGCATAGCGCGACTGAATCTCTCGTTCCCTTTAAGTTTGAGCGTCGCGATGTTGGTCCCGATGATGTCCTGATCGACATTAAGTTCTGTGGTATCTGCCACTCCGACATTCATCAGGCTAAAAATGAGTGGGGCAACTCCCTTTACCCGATGGTTCCAGGACACGAAATCGTAGGCGTGGTGACCCAGGTCGGTGCCAACGTTAAAAAGTTCAAGACCGGCGACTTTGCCGGTGTGGGCTGTATGGTCAACTCCTGCAAGGAGTGCGATAGCTGCACCGCGGGAGAAGAGCAGTACTGCGATCGTCAGCAGATCGTCTTCACTTACAACTCAAAAGAGAAGGATGGAAGCCTGACTTTTGGCGGTTATTCGAATCAGATTGTCGTCAATCAGGAGTTTGTCCTCAGCGTATCTTCCAAGCTGAATCTGGCAGCCGTAGCGCCGCTTCTTTGCGCGGGCATCACAACGTACTCTCCCCTGAAGCATTGGAACGTCGGTCCCGGGATGAAGGTCGGCGTCGTTGGCCTTGGTGGTCTGGGTCATATGGCACTCAAGTTTTCGCATGCCTTCGGCGCTAAGACTGTACAGTTCACCACCTCCCCCGGCAAGATTGCAGACGCGAAGGCCCTGGGCGCGGATGAAGTGGTCGTCTCGAAGAATGCGGACGAGATGGCAAAGCACGCCGGCACGTTCGATTTCATTCTGGACTGCGTCTCCGCAGAGCACGATGTGAATGCCTATCTCGCACTCCTTAAACGCGATGGTGCGCTTTGCCTCGTAGGAGCCCCCGAGAAACCAATCTCCGTCGCCGCATTTTCCCTGATTCCAGGGCGCAAAGCGGTCGCAGGATCGACCATCGGTGGCATTCGCGAGACGCAGGAGATGCTGGATTTCTGTGCGGAGAAGGGAATTGTCTCTGACTTCGAGATGACGAGCTTCGACAAACTGGATGAGGCCTATGACCGTGTACTTAAGAGCGATGTAAAGTACCGCTTCGTTCTGGACACCACGACGCTGTAATCACGGATCGGCAAGACAAAGGGCGAGGACGCAACAGCGTCTTCGCCCTTTTATCGTTCTTCTGTAATTTGGAGGGTATCTCCAGCGGCGAGATATTTCTTCCTGAGAAACCAGGCTTCCATCTTTTCCCGGAGCAGATCCAGCGGAACGCGATGACCCGCCTCCATTACGCCATCCGCGATGGGCAGTGTGTCGTCAAAGATCGCGTCGTTCGTGAAATTTCGCATGGCGAAATTGTCGATCCAGCCCACAGGACAGGGAATTGCCTTGCCTTCGGGCGAAACGTATTCCACATGCAGGGTGTGTGCGAACACGCCGGTTAGTCGACCGCGAGTTCGCCCATCAGCAACTCGGGTTTCACATTGGAATCGATCACGGGCAGCGAGGGCAGCAGGGCAGTGCTTCCAGCTTCGCGAACCACAGCCTCCACGTTTTCCAATACTTCCTCGACCGTCATCGTGTAGATCTCGCGCCCGTTGTCGTAACCGTTCTCGACGATGGTCTTGAGATACCGTCCCGCAGCCTGCGCGGCGGCGTAATCGGTGATCACGAAGCCCGTCCGGCGCTTCTGTTCGATCCACGCGGTGTTGGGCATGGCGATCCACATGGGCCGTCCGTTCACGGCAAAACGGATGTCGGTGGCGTCTGCATGGCGCGTGGCGATGGCGACCATCGTCGCCTTCCAGGTGCAATGCAGGTCTTCGCCGGTCCAGCGGTCGGTCACATGGAAGTCTTCATACATGCTGTAAGCGTAATGGCTGGGCAGGACGGAGAGCAAGCGGCTTGCGGAAGGTTGTTGCCAACTGTGTTGCTGGGCAAGGATTTGCGCTGGTAGACTTGAGGGGCTGCTGTGGTGTGCGTTCTGGCTCGACCGGGATTGCCTCCGCCCTTCGAAGACCCCTCAAAATGGATCGAAGCAGACACTTTTTGCAAGAAGGAACACCCGTGGAAACGCACATCCGTTCGACCAAGCCAGACCTCGCCCACACGCCTACTATTGCGGACTGGGCCAACCAGAATCGCCAGAAGCTCGTTTTCGCGGTTTCGGCGCTGCTGGTCTTGATCCTCGTCGTGGTCGGTTCCGTCTTGATCTACAACACCCGTTCCGCCAGCGCGCAGCAGCAGTTTGACGCCGCTATGCGAACCTACGAGTCGCCCGTCGCTTCCCCAGGACAGCCACTTCCTCCGGGAACGAAGAGCTTTTCTTCCGATGCGGAGAAGGCAAAGCAGGCAAACAGCGAATTTTCTGTCGTGGCCGATAAGTACGGTATGACCTCCGCCGGTCGCAACGCCAAGTACATGGCCGGAGTCACGGCTGCGGAGAGCGGACAGACCGCCACCGCCGAAAAGACGTTGAAGGAAGTCGCTTCCGGCTGGAACGGCGACACCAGTTCGCTTGCTAATTTGGCCCTCGCGCACCTCTACCGTCAGAGCGGTCGCGACGCCGATGCAATTGCGATCTACAAGCATCTCAGCGAGAAGCCGACGACCGTCGTTCCTGCAGGCCTGGCTCAGATGCAGCTCGCCGACCTCTATGAAGCGGAGAACAAGCCCGCCGAAGCCAAGAAGATCTATGCGCAGCTGAAGGACAAGGACGCGAAGTCCGCCGCTGGCGAAATGGCCGCGCAAAAGCTCTCCGGCGCTCCGGTTCAGTAAGCATGCAGGACCTCGGACGGCTGCTTCTGGGCGCAGGATTACTTCTCTGCGTCCTCGGAGCAGCCGTTCTTCTCTTTGGCCGGATGGGCGTGCCCCTCGGCCGCCTACCCGGAGATATGAATTGGCGTGGCAAAGGATGGTCTGTTTCCTTCCCGCTCATGACGTCCATCCTCTTCAGCGTCGTCCTGTCGCTTTTGTTCTACCTCTTTGGCCGGATCCGCAGATAACAAGACTCCGCTCCGCTGCTAGACTTTCCTTTGCTATGGCTGCTGACGAATCCACGCCGACATCGCTGGCCGCGTTTCACAAGCGCCCACGAAAAGCCGCGCCCGCCCGCCAACCCGCAACTACAGACGTCCAGGGACAACTAGGACTCCTCTTTGTAGAGCAGACCGAACCCTCGCCGAAGATCGCCAAAATCGACCCGCCCAAAAAGGAACGCAAGGTCTGGACCGTGCGCTCACTCGTCGCGGATCTGCGTGGACACGTGGAAAAGGACTACTCCGACGAGTGGGTGGAAGGCGAGATCTCCAACTGCCGCTCGGCACCCAGCGGACACTTTTATTTCACGCTGAAAGACGGCGATGCGCAGTTGCCGGTAGTCCTCTTCCGCAGGCAGGCGATGCTTTTGCGTTGGAAACCGGAGGATGGCCAATCGGTCCTCGTGCGCGGAAGCGTCTCTGTCTACGAGAGTCGCGGCCAACTGCAGCTGATTGCAGAGACACTGGAGCCTCGCGGCGAAGGTGCATTGCGCCTGGCCTACGAACAACTGCGTCAAAAGCTTCTGGCCGAAGGTCTCTTCGACGCCGAACGCAAGCGCGCTCTTCCGCGTTTCCCCAAAACCATTGGAGTCATCACTTCGACAGCGGGTGCTGTCCTGCGCGACATCGCCAACATCTCCAAACGCCGGCACGCCTGCCTCAACCTGCTCATTTATCCGGCCCTGATGCAGGGCGCGGAGTCGGCCGACGAGGTACGAGCGGCCATCGCTTACTTCAATTCAGAAGCAGCGCCCAAAGTAGACCTGATCCTCATCGCACGTGGCGGAGGATCGACGGAAGACCTCTGGGGATTCAACAATGAAGCCCTCGCGCGCGCCATCGCTGCGAGTGGTCTTCCCGTTGTCTCCGCCATCGGACACGAGACCGACTTTACGATTGCAGACTTCGTCGCCGACCTCCGAGCGCCCACCCCATCCGCTGCTGCCGAACTCATCACCGAGCATCAGCACCGCGTAGGGGAACAGGTCGACATGCTGGAAACCAGGCTGGAGCGCGCGATGCGCTATCAGCAGATGCATGCGCGGCAGAGCTTTGCTCGGCTTAACTCCGCAATCGCAGTGAGCCGTGTGCGCGACGCCGTAGAACGCCGCCAGCAGCATGTCGACGCCCTGCGCTTCCGCGCGGAGAATGCCATGTCCACCCTGCTCCAGCGGCACAATGTCCTCCTGACCGGGGTGCAGCACAGGCTGGCGCGGCAGGATGCCGGACGTCGTGTGGATGCGGATCGAAGACTCTTTACGCTGTTGGAGCAAAGATTGGGCGCGAGCATGATCGCTCCGTTGCAGCAGATGCGTATGCATCTAAGGACCGAGGACGCACGTCTGCGCGCCTTGAGCCCGGAATCGGTGCTGCGTCGCGGCTACGCCCTGGTCTTCGACGCGAAGGGAAGATTGTTACGGAACGCCGCAGAGGTTCAGGATGGTGATGCTATCGTGGCCAGGCTGGCGTCCGGCGAGATTAAAGCCCGCGTGACGGACGACGAAGGAAACGCATGAGAAAGCTGTTTGGGACCGATGGAATTCGTGGAGTGGCCGGTGTCGCTCCTTTGGATAAACGCACGATCTTCGCCATTGGCGTGGCCATGGCGCATCACGTGACCAGCGATGGAGCACAGCCGAAGATCATGCTCGGCATAGACACACGCGAGTCCAGCGAATGGATCTCTGCCACCATCACCGCAGGTCTCCGCAAGGGCGGGGCCGCCGTGGAGAGCGCGGGCGTAATCACCACGCCGGCCATTGCCTTCCTCACGCGCACACACGGCTTCAGCGCAGGCATCGTCATCTCTGCGTCGCACAATCCCTGGCAGGACAACGGCATCAAGGTCTTCGGTCCGGATGGATACAAGCTCGCGGATGCTACCGAACTTGCCATCGAAGAAGAGATCTTCAAGATCCTCGCCTCCGATGTCCTCGAGACGGAAGCCGTACCGCCAGAGGTCGAAGAGTCCGATCGCGCCGAGTATGTGCTGGCATTGAAAGCTGCTGTGGACGGCCTCTCGCTCGATGGCAAGCGGATCGTGATCGACTGCGCCAACGGAGCAGCGTCCTCCGTTGCGGCCCAACTCTTTGCCGGTCTGAGCGGTGAAGTCCGCATTCATAACGCGAGTCCCGATGGCCGCAACATCAACGAAAACTGCGGTGCTCTGCATCCCGAAGTCGTCGCGAAGATGGTTCTCGCGGAAAAGGCCGATCTAGGCATCACCTTCGACGGCGATGCCGACCGCGTCCTCTTCGCAGATGAGAACGGCAAAGTCGTCAATGGCGACGCCGTCATGCTCCTCGCCGCGCGCGATCTCAAAGAGCGCGGCCTGCTTCAGGGCGATCTCGTCGTGGCCACCACAATGAGCAATATGGGGCTGGAAGCCGCACTGAAACGCAGCGGCATCCGCATGGTGCGTGCCAACGTCGGCGACAAGTACGTACTCGAACAGATGATCAAGACGGGCGCATCGCTCGGCGGAGAGCAGAGCGGACACATTCTCTTCAGCGGCCGTTCCACCACGGGAGACGGTCTCCTCACCGCACTCCTTCTGCTGGACATCCTGCATCGCTCGCGGAAATCCCTTGCCGAACTGACCAGCGATCTCAAGGTCTTTCCGCAGGTCATCGTGAATGTGAAAGTGCGCGAGAAGAGAGCACTCGACACCATTCCGACCGTGGTTTCTTCGATCTCAGCCGCCGAAATCGATCTCGCGGAGAGCGGTCGGGTGGTCATCCGTTACTCGGGAACGGAAGCCTTGGCCCGCGTCATGATCGAAGCAGAGGATGAAGCGCTGATGCGGCAACATGCCAACGCCATCGCCGCGGCGATCCAGACAGAGCTTGGACTCTAGCTTTCAGTCTCCCCGGAAGCTATGAATCATGCGGCGGTCCTTTTTGGTCGGGCGCACGCTCGGCTCAAAGTGGGCCAGAGCCTTACGCTCTGCTTCAGCTTTGGCGCGTAGTTCTCGGCTGGCTTTCGTCTCTTCAAAGAGCGTCTGTGCTACCGTCGCCGGGCCGCGCATTTCGCTAAGGAGAAGAACTTTCACCTCGTAATCTCCGGCGGGAGAGCTGATCCGAAGCATGTCTCCTACGCGAACATCGCGTGCTGGCTTCGCCGTATGCCCGTTGGACTGGACGCGGTTCAGTTCGCAGGCGCGAGCCGCCAGCGCGCGGGTCTTGAAGAAGCGCGCTGCCCAGAGGAACTTGTCCATGCGGATGGAATTGGAGCTTTCGGGCATTGACCTTCGCTTGCTGATGTTTCAGGACTCAATGAAATTCTAACGTGGCCGCGCGTCAGTTCGGTACATACCGGTTAAGGATGTGCTGACCATCGCTTCTGTTAATCAACCAGCGCAGCTCACCATTTTTGAAGTCAAGGCCTTCATACTCTCCAGAAAAAGGAGCCTGATGCAGCTTCCGTTCCTCGCCATCCGCCAGACGCAGCCCGTACAGCCCACCGTTGTTGTCGGCGATATAGAGAAAGCCGCCGTTATAGGTGATTCCCTGGATCAACGCGACCGGCGTCGGAAGCGGGATCGTGCGTGTGAGTTGGAAGCCGGGCAGGGAATAGACAAAAAGCTTTCTGCCATCGCAGTAGGAAGAGACTACAGCCTCGTTCGTATCCGGCAGGATGGTGATGCTGGAGGTCTCGTGGTGGCTCAGGGTGATATCCGTGAAGTAGAGCCGGTTGAGCGTTTGTGCGTCAAAGACGACAATCGCGGCGCGGGAGGGTGGCGCTGCACACCCCTGCCAGTTTTCTACGATGCCGTAGACCTTCCCTGCGTAGTAGGCTCCGTCACCCAGATGGATCGTGCCATCGATCAGGGGACTGTAGTTCGCCGCGACGGGGATGTTCTGGAGGTAAGAGCTACTCTTGAATAAAGCTCCGGTGTCGAAAAAGTAATGCGCGTCCGCGCCGTCCGTGGCATAGCCCTGGTAAACCCCCGTGTTGCCCGATTGACCGATCCACGTGAAGCCATTCACCCAGGCTGGCAATACTGTGGGGGAAGGGTCGGGAGTAGTCGGCGCAGAGGGTGAAATGACGGGGCTTCCGGGTTGTGTCACAACCGTGGCGCAGGACGCGAACGCGGCGCAACCGTCCACAATCCCCGATCCGCAGCCAGCGAGGGGAAGCAACAGCAGAAACAACGGCCCGCGAAACCAGGAGCCGAAAGAACAGATGCGAACCATGATGCGGCAGACCTCGAAAGAGAAAGCAACACAGAGTGACCATGCGCTCGGCGGTGCTCAGATGGAGCAAAGGTGCATGTACTTTGGGGACAATCGAAGCATACATCTACCGGCTAAAAGTCGCCATACAATCCGCGGCTTTCCTATCAGGTCAAAGCGCTTTCAATAAAATCCCATAGTTACCGGCCCACTTTCACGTAGGCCCATCCCGCCTCTTGCTTACGGACCAGTTCCACAACGCCGGACGGGACAGATGTGACGCCTGGCAGCAGGTCGGCCTTCGTGAGATTGTGGCCCCGCATGGCGTTTTCGCAGGCGACAAAGTGGACGCCGAGCTTCAGCAGGTCGGCGAGTTGCGGTGCGGTGGGCGCGCCCTTGGCCAGGATGGAGATACCAGGGCCGTAGGCGAGCACCTCGACTTCTGTGGCTTCCGGCTTGATACCCGAGAGGAAGTGATCGGCGAGGACCATCGCCGTCTGCCAGTCAGCTTGATCGCCGGAGGTCACAACGAAGACGACGTGGTGGGTTTTGCTTTTCGCGTGAAGCGGCGTGATGGCCAGGGCAAGGGCACAGAGAAGAAGGAAAGATTTCTTGAACATCTGTCCATCATGTCATTCTTCTCGGTATCAGGGTTTCGGAGGTCTGCCTTGTTCCGCTTTCCTCGTCGCGATCAAAAGATCCAGAGCAGAGCTTTGAATGCCAGCGTTCGTGTGCGTGTAGGGTCCGGACCATCGTTCGTCGAATGCGGTTTTCGGGCCTTGCGCCTTTTCCCAGAGTGACTGGCTGTTGCGCTGTAATGCGTCTCGGTAGGTTTGGGAGATAGGAAGATCTGAAAGGTTGCGAACGAAGATGCCTTTGAACTGAATGCCATCTTCGCCGCAGTTGGGCTCGCAGGGATCGTGAAGCACCCCGGCAGGATCTACCAGATGAACCAGCGTAGCCGAGGTGATGGTATTCGCGGTGCTGATCGCCGTTGCATCGTGGTTGAGTGCCGCGAAACCAGCAAGTGCACCCAGAATGACTCCCTGGTTATACGTCCAGGTGGTTTTGCCATTGTTCTTGCACTCTTTGGTCAGACCGTCGTTAATCAGGTGATCGGAGTTGATCATGCCCGTTTGCCGAAACCACTTCCACTCACGTTCGGCCCAGTCGCGATAGGCAGCTTGTGGTGCGCCCTGGGTGCGAAGGGCGAGAGAAGTTGCGACGGAGAAGAAAAGCTCATTCGCGATGGCGTTTTTATATGCGCGCTTCTTGCTCCACCAGATGCCGCCGTCGCACGTCTCGTCCCAGCCGGTGGTCATGTCCTGAAAGATGGCCTCTGAGGTCTTGAGGTACTTCTCGTCCTTCGTGACGTCATAGACGCGGATCCATGCCAGCGCCCACCAACCTTCATCGTCATAGAACTCGTTGAGAAAGCCCGGGAACTTTTTGGGCGCTTGCACAAGTGTGTTTTCGAAGACAGGAAAGTACCGGCGAGTGTGAAGCGTAAGGGACAGGTCCGCCAGTGTAGTGATTGAGTTGGCCGAATTCCACCACCCAGCCGTGCTGTAAAGGCCGGTTGTCTTGTTGTAGTCCCTCTGTAGCTGTTTTGCCGCTGCAGTGAGCTGTTTTGGAGAGGCTTGTGCGATTGCGGGTATGGCAAGGAGGCATGCAAAAAGCAGGAGTCTGCGCATGCCCAAAGGATACAGGTCGGAGATGTTGCCAGAGGAACGCGGCAAGCTTTGTTCGCTACGGACGTACTTCAATACTGATTGCGTCTGGAAGCGCGATGCCAGCAATGTCATCGAAGCCGGCCCGCACAAGATTGCCGCCGGATCGCTTGCCTGTGTAGAGAGCCTGGTCGCACATCAGGAGAAGATCATCCCAGGTGGTAGCAGAGCCCCGTGCAGAGGCGAGACCGAAGCTTGCAGTCACTTTGGTCTGAACCTCGCCGTAGACGATCACGAGCTCGGCAACGCAGGAACGGAGCCGTTCGGCAGTCTCTGCCGCCTCTTCTATGGGGGAGCCAGGAAGCAGAATGGCAAACTCGTCTCCTCCCAGGCGGGCGAGATGATCCGTCTTGCGCAGGCCCTTCTTGAGGCACCCTGCCACAGCGATCAGGGTAGCGTCCCCACAATGGTGCCCATAGGAGTCGTTGACCGTCTTGAAGTCATCCAGGTCGATGACGATGGCGCACAGGGGTGTCAGAACCTTACTGCAAAAAGCCAATTCCCGCTCCGCCGCCAGTTCCATGGCACGACGGTTGAGTAACTTCGTGAGTGGATCGGTCGAAGCCTGCGTCTCCAGCTCCGTTCGCAACAGGCCTGCCGTCATCCAGACATAGGCCACCATGGCGCCACACTGCAGGCAGGAGTTGGCGATCAGAATCGATTGGAAAAAATGCCCGGCACGCAAATAGTTTGAGGGTGCTCCCCACGAAGTCGTTCCAAAGAGCCGGACCAGATTAGTGCAGGCTAGCGCCGCCATAACTAATGCCATCGGCGTCCCGATCGGGCGGAGGGTCCCATCCTTCTTGCGGCAGATAAAGATGGCGATATGGGCCTGCTGGCAGCAGAGCACGATGCTGTAAGCGATCAGTCGCGCCTGTGTGTCGGGATGGATCAAGCCATATTGCACCATGGTGACGACCGCCACGACGATGCAGCCCAGTTGCCAGTAAATCTGTGAGGCCCTTCGTCCGAAAAGTGCGGCAAGAGACAGGAAGAGTGAAAAGTAGCCCGCAACCACAAACAGATTCCCCCCCAGTATGGAGAGACCATCCGGTATGTGTCCGCGAAGCGCAACGGCGATGGCGCCCAGAAGAGCGAACAGGTTGTAAAGAGAAAACCAGTGGATGCCGCGTAGACCTTTATAGGTCAAGGAGTTTGTGACCGCCAGAAGGGTATAGAGAGCCAGCAGCCATACATGCTCGAGATGTAAGACGTGGATCTCCATGGCTCTTCTCTACTCCATTGGTACTTCTGACGTGTGACCCTACTACAACATAACCTGTGGGGATGGATTGCTAGTGTAACGCAGCCAACCTATCTCTTCAGGAGAGAAATAGATAGTGCAACTTAAGGTAATAGATTTGGTGCGCCCTCGCGAATCGGCTCGATCCCCGATCGGTAAGCCGCAGGTAGGTGTACCCCCACCTTTCTCCGTCCATCGAATAAAAACAGTGGTTCAAAGAAGCAAAGGATTAGACACTCAACTAAGGCAATCTCTCTGCATGCTTACGCATGCTTCCATCGATGTAAAGGTAAAATTAACGTAAGATACGTTGTTCGCTACGCTTCGTTAATCCTTTTAAATCAATATGTTACAGTAGCCATCCTATATTTACCGTAAGTCCCTTGCGACCCTTGATCGCTCCTCCCTAAGGTGTGCTCGAAACGAATGTCCCTCTCTTGTCGTTCCCTATTGAATGGCAGGTAAAGGGATCTCGTTTTCAGAGAGGCCTTTCTATGAACATGATTCACAAAGTTGAACCGGCATCGAACGCCGGGCGACTCTATATGAGCGATGCATCTGAGCATCGCCTGCGAACATTGGTGAAGCACCTCACGCTTCCGCTGATGATTCTCTTTCTTGCAACCATCTCCGCACTGGGCCAGCTGACCACATCCGACATCCTGGGAACCGTCACCGACAGCACCGGTGCAGAAATAACTAACGCCACCATTACCATCCGCAATTTGGATACAAACGATACCCGCACCGTGAAGACCAACGGTAACGGTGACTACTCCTTTAATCTTCTCCAGCCAGGTCACTACAACATTCGCATTGAAGCGCCCGGGTTCAAATCTTCGAATACGGCAAGCCTCGCGGTAGAAGCTGGCGATCGAGCCCGTGCCGATGCCCATCTCGAACCCGGAGCCTCCAGCGAAACCATCACCGTCGAAGCGCAGACGCCGCTACTCCAGGCAGACACGGCCACCGTCAGCTCCACCGTTACGGCAAAGGCGGTACAGGACCTTCCGCTCAACGGTCGTAACTTCGTTCAGCTGGTTCAGCTCACCCCAGGTGCGAACGAAGGTCCCGGTAATGGTCTCTCCAGTGGCGGCCGTCCAGACGATCGTCGCTCCAATGCAGCTGGCATCTCGGTTAACGGGCAGGATGACACCCTCAACAACTGGGTAGTCGACGGCATCGATGACAACGAACGCATCATCGGATCCATCGGTGTCAAACCGAATGTCGAAGGCATTCAGGAGATCACCGTGCAGACGAACAGCTACGCGCCGGAGGCCGGCCGTACCGCCGGAGGCGTCATCAACATCGTCACCCGCTCTGGAACGAACCAGTTCCACGGCAGTGTCTATGAGTTCTTCCGGAATGACATCTTCGATGGGCGCAGCGTTCTGCAGACCAGCGGAGACAAACCCCGGCTTCGGCAGAACCAGTTTGGTGGCAGCATCGGTGGTCCGGTCATCAAGGACAAAGCTTTCTTCTACTTTGACTACGAAGGTCTGCGGCAGGTCGTAGGTCTCACCTATACCAAGACTGTCCCTACGCTTTCCGAGTACAACGCCATCAACAGTATCGGCGGAAGTACGCCCCAGTCTCTGTTGTCAGCCGACAACGGTACGGCAGGGCTTCCCATTGACCCGATCGCGCTGAACTACCTTAAACTCTTTCCGGCCCCCAATGCTGGACCCGTCGGTCAATTGACCAACAACTACATTACAAGTCCCAGCAAAACCCAGAGCAGCAACACCTATGATGCTCGCGTTGACTTCAAACTCAACGACAGCAATCAACTCTTCGCGCGTTTCGCATACAACACCGTAACAACGTTCACCCCTCCGGGTCTCGGCACGCAGAACGGTTTACAGATCAGCGGCGGTCGGTACGACTTCGACGGTCCCGCGACCGATATTGCGCAGCAGTATGCTCTGGGCTATACCCATATCTTCAGTCCCAGACTAGTTCTCGACCTCCGGGCCGCGTTCACCCGAATCAACAATCTCTCTCTTCCGCTTAACTACGGAAAGGGCGCGGACACACAGGTCGGCTTTCCTGCGGGACACATAGCATTTAGTCCGTTCGCCGATTCGCTTACTCCCGTTTCTGTAGGTCCCTTCGCGGATATTGGAGACGGTGCCTATGTTCCTCTGCAGGACATCGACAATACCTTCCAATACCTCGGAACCATCAGCTGGACGAAGGGCAACCACAACATCAAGGCCGGGCTCAGCTTCCTTCGTCGGCAGGCGCGTAACGTCCAAAGCGCTTCCGCGACGGGTGCCTACCAGTTCAACCTTCCAACAGACACCGTCAACGTGCCGGTCGTCACGAATGCGAGTCTGTTGCTCCAGCAAGACCATCAACTTGCGTCTACACTCGTGGGAGCTTTCGCAAGTACTACGCGTAACTTCAACCTGAGCCCCCCTGACTACCGTAGTTACGAACCCAGCGGCTTCGTGCAGGACAGCTGGAAGATCACTCCAAAGCTAACCTTTATTTACGGTCTTCGTTACGATGTCTTTACGCCCTTCACCGAAGCGCATAACCGGATTTCGAACTTCGACTTCCCGCAGGCACTCACCCTCAATGCACAAAACATCAGCTCTGCTTTGAAGATCGCTGGCCAGAACGGCGTCGACTCCAAGGTGAATATTCCCACCGATTACTCCAACGTTGCTCCACGCGTCGGCTTCTCCCTGTCGCTCGCGCCTACCACTGTCCTCCGCGGCGGCTACGGCCTGAGTTTCTTCCCCGGCAACTACACCTCCAACGCCGACCTGAAGAACGCGCCATTCACCTCCAACTTCAGTCCGGCCTGCCAGTCTCAGATTGCTGTAAACATTGAAACTGCGAAAAACCAACTTGCTGGTCAGAATGGAAGCTGCGCCGCCATCCCAGGCGCACCATCTACTCTGGCTCAGGGACTGCCGGTTCCAGCCGCTCCGGACATCACGAACCTGGCCGCTATTTCAGGTCTCTCGTTCGTAGCCGAAGCTCCTAAGTTTCGTTCGGCTCTCATCCAGCAGTTTAATCTGCAGGTGCAGCAGCAGGTCGGTCCGAACGTCTTCACCATCGGCTACGTTGGAAACATCGGTCAACATCTGCCGGAGTCCATCAATAATATCAACCAGCCGAAGCCCTATAACCCATTGGCACCGGTAGGAAGCGCGGCCAATCCCGTAGGCGGAGCGCGTCCACTCAATTCGGTACTTCCGAACCTCTCCGGCGTCAGCTATATCGACAGCGGAGGCGTCTCGAACTACAACGCTCTACAGGCCTCTTTCCAGCGTCGCTTCGTGAGAGGTCTGGCCTTCGATGCGAACTACACCTGGGCCAAGGCGCTCAGCGACATCACTGGCTTCTCCCAGCAGGGAAGCAACCAGGGTTGGAGTAACGCCGATCCTACGCGCATCCGTCAGATCGAATACGCCATCGCAGAAAACGATATCCAAAATCGCTTCGCTCTCTCGCTGAACTACGAGTTCCAGTTCGGAAAGAGCTTCCAGGGTTTCAAAAGAGCGCTCTTTTCCGGATGGCAGGCAAATACAATCACCGTCTGGCAGAGTGGTAAACCCTTCACGATCACCAGCACTGGAAGCGGTGTCGACAATCCCATTGAGAGCGATGGCAAACCACATGGCTTCAGCAATCGCGCCACACCGCAGAACAGCGGAGGCAACGATCGTCCCAACCAGCTTGGAGACGCGCGCGGCTCCAAGTCCAACAGTCAATTCTTCAATACAGCTGCGTTCGCTCCGCAACCACTCGGAACGGTGGGATCCGCTCAGCGCAACTCGCTGTTTGGCCCCAACTTCCGCCATGTGGATCTCTCTCTCTTCAAAACCTTTCCTGTCACAGAGCGTTTGAACGTGCAATTTCGTGCGGAAAGTTACAACATCTCCAACACGCCGAACTTCTACATCGGGAACGGCACCTCCACGTCACAGTTTGGCAGCGCGACCTTCGGTCAGATCTCACAGACCGATCCAAACTACACCCCAAGGCTGTATCAGTTCGCCCTCAAAGCGCAGTTCTAACCCAAACGTATCGACCCATCGGCGAGAGCATTCCGTGCTCTCGCCGATGGATCATTTAACTCTCAAATCAACCAAAGAATTGGGTGCCCTTTACATCGCGCTTTCGCGATGTGTGGGCTATGCGCGAAGCGCGGTGCAGGAAAGATTGCGCGGGAACCTCACTTTGTCATCCCCCTGGCATTGCGATCTGCTTTCCGTCTAGTGCCCCATTCTTTCGCGCTCTTGCGAAAGGGTGGGGTCGCGCGGAGCGCACAAGCAGATCTCACCCGGGAAAAGAGACCGGTGGCTGGGTGCCCATACATCGCGTCCTTGCGATGTGGGCTATTTGCGAAGTACATCCCGTTTCAGTCTCGGTTTGCAGGAAAAGAAAGGAAATGATCGTACTCTTACCGAGCCTATAGAAAGTACCTGGCGCTAGATAAGCAGAGCAAATCAAGATTGAGGTCGGTGAAGAACTCGACAAAAGAGGGAAATGAAGATGCTATCTTGATGGAACCCAAATCAATCTTGAAATAGGACCTGCCAATGTTCGAGAAGCGGATAACACATTCTGAGCTTAGTGCTTATCGAGTAGTTCGCGCGCAAAGTGAGTACGATCTCGAAAGAATCGCTGCCGCTCAGATAGCGATCTGGAACGACAGATGGAAAAGGAAGCAAGAAGCTGACCGCAATCGTGAATCACGGACCAACAGCCTAAAGGCGCGTGCTTTGAACGCCACTCAAGCGGCCACAGCTAAATCGCTTGCACTTGAACAAACTAGGGAGCTTGAGGCTGAACGGAATTATCTTGAAAACCTACTGCAACCAGCTCTTTCCCGTGATGCCCGAGTTGATTGGGAAGTAAAGAAGACACATGTGAAGTTTCCAGTTTCCCGGCCTTCACCGTCTCAAGCCATCCCTTTACCAAACCTTCCAGATCAGACGAACTTTGTATATAACCCGAGCCCTATCCAACCGAAATTCAACTTCATAGACAGAATCTTAACTAATCGAAAATTGAAGAAGATCGAAGAGGTCGAAAAGCTGAATGCTGATGCTATAGCCAAGGCAAAGGCAGCCTTCGATGTTGCGCTGCAGGTCTGGAGTGAAAAAAAGAAGCGGTCGAGACAGCCAACCTTGAACTCTCGAAGCGTTTTGACATCGAGTTGAAGCGCTGGGACTTGCAGAAGAGCGAATTCGAAACGCAGCAAGAGGCGAGAAACAAGGAGATAGATTGCCAGCGTTCAGCGTATGAGGCTAAGAATCAAGACGCGATCAATACTTACCTTGAGGAGGTACTGAGTCAGTCGGAATACCCAGACACCTTTCCGCAAGAGCACTACTTCGAATACAAGAGCTCAACTGGGAATCTCGTTTTAGACTATGAGCTTCCTAGTAGGGATGTGATGCCGTCAGTGAAGGATGTTAAGTATATTGCCAGTCGGTCTGAATTTCAGAAGTCCTTAGTGCCAGATACCTGGGTAAGGAAGACTTACGATGAGATGCTTTATCAGATCGCCCTGCGCACGTTATACGAGATGTTTCAGAGTGACGCCTGTGACGCCTTGGTCTCGGTGGTTTTCAATGGTTGGGTTCGTTCGGTTGATCGGGCGACGGGGTCACCCGTACACGCCTGCGTGATGAGCATTGAAGCAAGAAAAGACGAATTTTTGGCTATAAATCTCGATCGTGTAGATCCTAAGGCGTGTTTCAAAAAGCTTAAGGGCGTTTCGGCTAGCAAATTGATTGAACTCAGTCCTATCAAGCCAATCGTCACTTTGAATAGAGAGGATCGTAGATTCGTAGAAGGGTACGACGTCGCCGACTCCTTGGACGAACGAACCAATCTCGCGTCAATGGATTGGATGGATTTCGAAAACCTTATACGCGAAGTTTTTGAAAAAGAATTTAGTAAAGGTGGAGGAGAGGTCCGCATCACTCAGGCGAGCCGGGATGGAGGGGTCGATGCTGTTGCCTTCGATCCCGATCCCATCAGAGGAGGAAAGATTGTTATTCAGGCAAAGCGATACACAAACACGGTCGGAGTATCGGCAGTGCGTGACCTTTACGGTACCGTTCACAATGAGGGCGCTAACAAAGGAATATTGGTCACTACATCCGACTTTGGACCAGACGCTTATGCATTCGCAAAAGACAAGCCTCTTACTCTATTGAGCGGAGCAGAACTACTGTATCTTCTCGGACAGCATGGTCACGCAGCCAAGATTGACCTTGCGGAAGCGAAGCGGCTCGCAGCTGAGGCACTCTAAACTTCTACGATGTTTGATTTTCGAATTTATTGACCTATTTCGCGTCTCTCCAGTTCGGTCCCTTCCCAACTTCGGCCACAATCGGAATCGAAAGCGAAACCACCCCCTCCATCTCCAGCTTTACAAGTGCAGCAACCTCCTCCGTTTCACCCACCGGCGCATCGAAGAGTAGTTCATCATGCACCTGGAGCGTCATGCGCGTCGCCAGCTTCCGCTCCGTAAGCGCTGCGTCGATCTTGAGCATGGCGATCTTGATCATGTCCGCAGCGGTGCCCTGGAGAGGCGTATTCACCGCAGTGCGCTCTGCGAATCCCCTCTGATTAGGGTTCCGTGAACCGATATCGGGAATGGGACGCGTGCGTCCGAAGAGCGTAGAAACTTTCCCCGTCGAGCGTGTGTCTGAGATCGTCCGTTCGATGAAGGCCGTCACCCCGGCATAGCGCTCACGATAGCGTTCGATATAAAGCTTGGCCTCGCCCTGCGGGATACCCAGTTGCGCCGCCAGACCAAAGGGCGAGATGCCATAGACGATGCCGAAGTTCACGGCCTTCGCGCGGTTGCGTGTTTCCTTGTCCATCGTCTCAGGATCGACTTCGAAGACCTCTGCTGCCGTAATGGTATGGATGTCCTTGCCCGTGCGGTATGCGTCGAGCAGCAAGGGATCCTGCGAGAAGTGCGCCATCAGCCGCAGCTCGATCTGCGAATAGTCCGCGGAGAGGAGGACGTTTCCCTCAGCCGGAATGAAGGCCGCACGGATCTCACGACCAAGTGCGGTCCGCGTCGGAATGTTCTGCAGATTCGGGTTCGTGGAGCTGAGCCGCCCGGTCGCGGTGCCCACCTGATTGAACGTCGTATGGACGCGTCCTTCGCGGTCGGCCAGTTGTGGAAGCTGCTCCGTGTAGTTGCTGCGCAGCTTCGCCAACTGCCGGTACTCCAGCACCAGCGCTGGGGCCTCGTGGTGCGCCGCAAGCTCTTCCAGAACATCCTGTGCAGTGGAGACGACCTTACCCTTGCCGTACTTCATCGGCTTGGGGAGATCCATCTTGTTGAAGAGAACATCTCCCAGCTGCTTAGGCGAGTTGATATTGAAGCGGTGCCCGGACATCGCATAGATGCGCTCGGCCAGAGCATCCATGTCCACGGCCAGCTTGGAGCTCATATCGCGCAGCACCTGCGAATCGATACGGCATCCCACCTGTTCCATCCGCAGCAGAACCGGAACCAGAGGAAGGTCGATCTCCTCATAGGGCTTAAGAAGCTCGCCTTCTTCGGCTTGTATGCGAAGCGCGGGCGCGAGCCGGTGGATCGCAGAGGCGGCTTCAGGGAGTGCTGTCGCGGGTGGCGTCTGATTTTTTACCAGCGGCGTAATACTCTGGCCCATCCGCGCGGCGACGTCCGCCAGCTTATGCGAGCCGTGCGTTGGATTAATAAGGTAGCTATACAGCATGACGTCGTGGGCGACATTCGCGATCTCGAGGCCGCGCTGTCCGGCCGTATGAAGCAGCGACTTCAGATCGTGGGTCGTTTTGGGAAGGGCCGGATCCTTGAGCGCATCTCGTATCGCGGTCGCCTCGGGGGCGTTGAGATCGAGGAGCAGGGCCGTGTTATCGTCCGCTGCCAGACCGGCCATGAGCGTATTGCCGGTCGGCTCGGCTGCGGTGATGGCTGGTATCTCTGGTTCAGGCGCGCCAAAGAGAGACATATTTTCCGTTGGCGGTGGTTCCGGCTCTTCTCCTTCGGTCGATTCGGAGCTGTCGTCGGCGCAGATCTCTGCAGCCAGGGCAGCTTCGGACTCCTGGAGAAATATAGTCAGATTCTGCCTGCTTCTCGCTGATTGCAAAAGGGTTGAGATTTCCTCTGCATTTGGCTTGGTGATCAGATTCGCCTTCTCGGCAGTCGCAGGAGGTGCCAGCTCCTTAAGGAGAGTCGTGAACTCCAGCTCAGAGAACAGCGCTCGCAGAAGGACAGGTTCCGGCTCAGTTGTAGTCATGTCTTCGAGCGAAAACTCCATCGGCAGATTGCAGTGGATCGTTGCCAGTTCCTTTGAGAGCAGCACCATCTCGCGGTTGTTCTGGAGCGATTCGCGCTGGGTCTTCTTTTTTACGTCGGCTGCCTTGTCCAGAGCGTTTTCAACAGAGCCGAAGGCCTGGATGAGTTCCACGGATCCCTTGTCGCCGATGCCCGGTGCGCCCGGGATGTTGTCAATAGAATCTCCGCGAAGGGCCATTACGTCAACGACTTGCCGGGGCGGGACGCCCAACACCTCTTCCACCTTGGCTGGGTCGAGAATCAGGTTGTCCTTCATCGGGTTAAGGATGGAAACGTTCTCATTCACGAGCTGCATCATGTCCTTATCCGAGGAGACGACGTAGACGTGATGCCCCTGCTCCGCCAGCCGACAACTCAGCGTGCCGATGACGTCGTCAGCCTCGTAGCCCTCGTAAGACAGGATCGGAATACGGAAGGCTTCGAGCGCACGGCGAATATAAGGCTGCTGCTGTTCCAGATCGGGCGGGGTTTCTGAACGATTGGCCTTGTAGCCGAGGTAGTCAACCTCATCAAACTGCTGGGTTTTGATGTTGAACTTCCGCATCGTCTTCATCTCGGCGGCCAGCTCGTTGCGGTGTACCGGTGCACCGCCTTCGTAAATCGCCGCCAGATAATGGGGCGCGAAGTCGCGGCGGAGCTTATTGATCATATTGACGAAGACATAGGTAGCCGCCGTGGGAATACCGGTGCGTGTCGACATGGGGCGCGAGCGCTGCATGGCATGATAGGCGCGGAAAACGAAGGCCATGGTATCGAGCAGGTAGACGGGCGGCTTGGTTGAGGGGGCCATACTCTCAGGATAGATCGGCAAGGATTTTGTTGCTTGCGGCCATTTGAGATAATACGATGAGGCAAATTTTAGAGACTGCAGATGAAGTAGAGGCTACGAACTCTTACTCATGAAGACACTTTACGAGGTGGCAGTTGAGTTCTTTAAATAGTCGGCGAGCGATGGGAGAATCCCAAAGTGCACGGCTTTGGTTTTATTTTCTTTTGGTCGTTGCGTCAGGACATATTGCTTGCTCTCTACTGACTCCCAGGCA
Source organism: Terriglobus saanensis SP1PR4 (assembly GCF_000179915.2). Taxonomy (NCBI): domain Bacteria; kingdom Pseudomonadati; phylum Acidobacteriota; class Terriglobia; order Terriglobales; family Acidobacteriaceae; genus Terriglobus; species Terriglobus saanensis. Next base: position 1,523,539 of record NC_014963.1, read on the forward strand.
GGGTTGGGTGACCTGTTGCTTTCTTGCGCTCGCATATGCGAGTGGCGTCGGTCTGTCGGTGCAAAAGGCGCGGATGGCAGTGGGTGCGCTTCGTCTGAAGTGGTTTATGGCAGCGGCCAGTTTCACCCTCTTCATCGCAGGCTATCTGTCGATTCTGTATGGCCACCTTCCTGGGGTGGGTCCCTATGGAACATCCATTCACGCTGTTCTCTTCGCGTTTCGTGGGCTTCCGCTTCTCTTCGCCCTCTGTAAGAGCGAAGACGGAGAAGAACCCTCCGCGTTTGCGTGGATCGACGGAGCCCAACTGGCTCTTGTCTGCTTTCTGTTTGTGACGCTGCTGTATCCCGGCTTCACCATGAACCTGCAGGGAATCCGTCCGCCGTTGCAGGATTTCGCCGCGATGCATTATCTGGATGTCGAAAACTTCCTCTTGCTCGCACTGGCGACGGCGCGGTTCTACGCCGCGCGCTCTATTGACGATAAGGTGTACTGCCGCGCTCTCTGCTGGTTTCTCTGGCCCATGAACTTGATCTGGTTCTTCCTGACCCATGTGGCCGTTTTCAAGTGGGATGTGCCGGCTGGATCGGTCTGGTTTGTTCTGGCCGATCTCCCGGTCATCTGTTTCGCTGCGATGACGGTCTTCCACTTCCGCTTCCGCATCGAGCAGGAGAGCAGTACTCACGTGGAAGCTTCCGCACTCATTCGGATCGGAAGTTCGGTCTTTCTGCCCGTGTCTGTTCTTCTTCTCTGCCTGGCGATCGCCAGTGCTGGTCACTTTGCGCTGATCCCGGTGATCTGCAGCATGCTTGCGATTTTTCTCTTCGCGATCAGGTCGTCGTATCTCCAGTTCCGATATCAGAAGTCGCAGAGCAGACTCATTGACGCGCGGAATGTCATGGAGATGATCTCTCACACCGACCCCCTCACGGGCGTGCATAATCGCCGTTGGTTCGATCTTGCACTCCTGCGGGAGTGGAAGCGTGCCCAGCGCGGCAAGCAGCCCCTGACGCTTCTCCTGATCGATATCGACCACTTCAAGGCATTCAACGACACGTTGGGCCATCTGCAGGGCGATGACTGCCTGACGGCAGTGGCGCAGAAGTTGATGTCCAATCTTCAGCGAGACGGCGACTCCATCGTGCGGTATGGAGGGGAGGAGTTCGTCGTCATCCTTCCCCAGACCGATATCCGAGGCGCGTTGACGGTAGCGGAGAACATGAGGCAGGCCATTGCCAGGATGGCGTACCCCCACCCAGGAGCCCCGAGCGGCATTGTGACGGTCAGCGTGGGCGCGGCGACCCAATCGGACTACTCCATGGAAGACACTTCTGAGGAGTTGCTGATCGCTGCGGATACGGCGCTCTATCGGGCCAAGAACGGTGGTCGTAATCGCGTAGAGTGCGAAGAGCTCTCCAATGGCGATGAGGCCCCGCCTCTTTCCGAGGCCATTCCCGTGAGCTGAGGGTCAACTCAGAAACATGCAGTCACCGTAAGAGAAGAACCTGTACCTTGATTCCACGGCATGCCGATATGCGGCGAGCACTTGCTCCCGCCCCGCGAAGGCGGAGACGAGCATCAGCAGGGTCGACTGCGGAAGATGGAAGTTTGTCAGCAGGGCATCGACCACCCGAAACTCATAGCCCGGCGAAAGAAAGATTGAGGTCGTACCGGAATGGGGTGCGAGGGGTTGGCCGGGATCCTGGGAAGCGCAGTGCTCCAGCGTACGGACGGTCGTTGTTCCCACGGCAACAACGCGGCGACCTTCGGCCTTGGCCCTGTTGATGGCCTCGGCTGTCGACTCGGGCAGAGTATAAGGCTCTTCGTGGAGACGGATCTCAGAGAGATCTTCCACGCGCAGAGGCTGAAAGGTTCCAAGTCCTACATGTAGCGTTATTTGTTGAACTTGTACACCTTTGCTTTGAATCTTGTTTAAGGTTTCTGGGGTGAAGTGCAGGCCTGCCGTCGGCGCAGCCGCTGAGCCCTTTAGTTCCAAATCGGAGAAGACCGTCTGGTAGCGAGACCGGTCTTCGGCGGAATCGGCGCGGTGGATATATGGCGGCAGAGGCATGTGGCCAATGCGCTCCAGCGTGGCGAAAAAGTCCGGGTTGGGAGCAAAGCGCAGGGTGCGCTCGCCGAACTCTCCGGTCTCCATGACTTCCGCTTGAAGCTCGTCTTCTCCGAAGACCAGGCGCTCTCCGACCTGGACTTTTCGACCAGGCTTCACCAGCGCACGCCAGCGGCCTCCGCCAAAGGGCTGTGTGAGGAGGACTTCGATCTGTCCGCTCGGGGCAGGAGAGCTACTCTGCGTCCGAAGCCCTGCACGGCGTGCGAAGAGCCGCGCAGGAATCACACGGGAGTTGTTGAGGACGAGGAGGTCACCTTTCCGCAGTAGATCAGGAAGGTCGAGGAAGTTCTTATCCTCCAGGTGACCGGTCGACCGGTCGACGGTCAGCATCCGTGCCGCGTCGCGCTCGACGGGAGGCTTCTGGGCGATCAGTTCAGGCGGAAGGTCGAAGTGGAAGTCGGAGACGCGCACTCTTTTAGTTTAGGTTCAGCTGCGGCGAGATGCTCACGCGGTGACCGCCATCTGCGTGGCGCGCTCCATCATCTGCTGTACCCGAACTAGGGCTTCGGCCAGATCGGCGTCTGGAGCGATCAGGACATGCGCAGGCCAGGAGACCGTCACACGGCTGAAAGGTTTGGGGATAAAGAAGAGATCCCAGCTCTTCAGTTTCCATGCGCTGGAGGGATGGAGATGGAAGGCTCCAGCGTCCCCGGTTGTGCGCTGCGCCAACTGGGTGAGGCCGGGTTTGGCAACGTACACAGGACCTCGGGGGCCATCCGCAGTGAAGGCAGCAAGCAGGCCTGACTTCACCGCACGTTCCATCTGCAGCAGGGCAACCGCTCCACCGCGCGAGGAGGAACCCCGAATCGCGACGAAGCCAAGGCGTTCCACCGTGCGGGCAATGAGTTCGCCATCGAAGGACTGCGAGATCAGGATCGCGATGCCCATGTTCCGGAAGCGGTAGGCCGCCATCAGGAGCGAGCGGTGCCAGAAGCCAAAGACTCCCGGCGGCGGTATGAGATGGCCCGGAGTTACGCCAGGATCGCAGACGTCACGGAAGCGAAGCGTGCACCCAAGCAGACGGATGAGACCGCTGGCGAGCGGCGGGACTACGGCGAGGAGCACGCGCTGCGTACTCGTGAAATTTGGAGTTGCAGGCACAGAGGCATTGTATGCGGACAGGTCAGGCTGTTAAGAAACTTGGTTTAAATCGGGGCTCTGTAGCTCACGAAAATCACTTGATGACGGTCAGAGCTCTATCAGCTCCTGCCGCAAAATTCTGTTTCAAGGAAAGTCGTCGCATGACAAAACACTTCGCAATTGCTCTTGCTCTGACAGTCGCTTCAGCGGGATTAGCTCAATCGTCAGCTCATAGTTCTGATCCTGTGACAAGACACTACCGCCTCATCTTCGTAGTCGATTCCGGCGAGGGCGAAATGGGGAAGCAAAGTTTTGTGCTGGATGTTCCGGTCGCACCGAGCAAGATGGGAGTAGCGCGGGCAAACCTCATATCAGGGAGTGATAGAGATAAACAATCTGTTACTCAGCAGCTCTTTGAATGTAGCAATGTCCACGCATCTTCCACGGGTCTAGCACTGCATATCGCGATGCAGTCCGACCGTGAAGCTCCAGCGATTCCGGGCCTTGTCTCGGCGAGACATCAACATGGAGAATTTCAGCGATCAGTCGATCTGCAGCTTGGCAAGCCTACGGTCGTGACACAGGAGATGCACTTCAGAGTGCTTGGCAATACTGATCCCGAACTAGCTTCAAAGTTGAAGCAGCCCGCTCCTACGATCACCGTCACTGCCGAAGCTCTTTAGCCAGCCAGAGTCACCGCGAGGAGTGTGCGCGTGAAATTTAGAGTTGCAGGCAAAGGTGTTGTATGTAGACACAACGCGGGTCTCTGCTACGGTCAGTTGCTACGGAGAGCCATCATCGGATCGATGCGTGAAGCCCGCCGAGCAGGAAGATAACCTGCCATAAAGGCCACACCCGTCAAAAGCATGATCATGGCGGCAAAGGTGATCGGATCGGTTGGCTGCGTGCCGAAGAGCATCGAACTGATCGCTCTTGCTACCACCAGAGAAGCCACGATCCCGACCGCGACTCCGATCAGCGCCATGCGTAATGTCTTCGAGATCACACCGAACTGCACGCGCTCCCGCGTAGCTCCCAGCGCCATGCGAATGCCGATCTCTCGGGTCTGCCGCGTCACGGAATACGAGATGACTCCGTAGATTCCGAGCGATGCGAGGAGAAGTCCGAGCGCGGCGAAGATCCCGACCAGCAGGGCAAAGAATTTTCGCGGTGAAGTGGCGTGATTGACCACGCTCTGCATGGGACGAAGCTCCGCCGCAGGCTGCTCCGGGTTGATCTGCCGCAGGGTCCTTATAATACCTGGCGCAAGCACTTCGGTTGGCAGCTTGGATCGGACGACGAGAAGGTTGCCGCCGCCCCACTGCGTCGCCGGCAGATACATTTCGCGCCCCGACTTTTCTTCGATGTTGATTCCATGGACGTCAGCGATCACACCGACGACGCGCAGATCTCGGCCCTGTAGGACTGCAGTCCGTCCGACGGCGTCTTCACCCGGCCACATGGCGTCCGCCGCTGTCTGATTCAGGATGATCGTGCCTTCGGCTTTCGTATTGTCCGACCAGGCAAAATCGCGGCCACGCAAGCGCAGCCCGATGGCCTTCAAATATCCCGGATAGGTGATGTAGACGAACGCCGACGGATCCTCGCCTTTGGCGTAGCTCCTGCCCTTGACGGTTGGTGCGCTCCAACTCCGATTGCGTAGAAGGGGCAGGTTATCCGAGATCCCGGCGGCCTCTACGCCGGGAAGGGCGCTTATTCGTTGCGATAGGTCCTGCACAAGCGCATTGCGTTGTTCGATGGAGGCGTTGCTGTTGTAGTCCACGTTGCTGGTGTACTCGATGTTGATGGCCGAGCTCTGGCTTGGCTGAAATCCCAGATCGGCGCGCATGACCTGTAGAAAACTGCGCAGAAGCAGGCCCGCGCCAATGACCAGGACGCAGGCCAGCGCGACCTCTGAGATGACGAGGAAATTCCGCAGACGTTCATGCTTCGGACTATCGCCCGTGCCCGTACCAGCATCCTTGAGCGACTCCTGCAGATTCCCGCTGGACATCTTCAGACCGGGCGCAAGTCCAAAAAGCAGACCTGCTGCAATCGCGATCCCGACCGTCCATGTAAGAACAACGCCGTCGACACGAACCGTGCTCATGAGAGGGAGAGCGATCGATCCCTGGTGCGAGAGCCAAAGCGTTGCGCCATAAGCCAGGCAGAGACCCAGCGCGGCTCCCGCTCCTGAGAGGACGAGGCTCTCCGTGAGTAGTTGCCGCACCAGTCGCCCGCGACCCGCGCCTAACGAGATACGCAGCGCAAACTCCCGGCTACGGGAAGCAGCTCGCGCGAGAAGAAGGTTGGAGAGATTTACGCAGACGATGAGTAGGATCATTCCCACGGCGCACCAGAGGACAATAAGAGACCGCCGCAGAGCTCCGCTGACGTAGTCCTTCAAGTAAATGGGTCTTGCGCGATCTTTGTAGACGCCGAGGGATTCCGGAGAGAGCTTGCTCCAATAGAACTTTGGAAAGAGTGTCGTTGCCTCGTTCTGCGCTTGTCCCAGGGTGACTCCCGGCTTGAGTCGACCGATGAACGCCAGCGTGTTTCCATTGTTGCGCAGATCTTTCATCACCTGCGGATCGAACATATCGACCTTCGACCCAGGAGAAAAGACTGCGCCAAAATCGAAGCTCTCCGGAAGCACACCGACGACCTGGACAAGATGGCCGTTGAGCCGAATGGCTTTGCCGACGATGTTGCGGTCGCCGCCAAACTGCCGCTTCCAGTAGCCATGTGTGAGCAGAACCACGCCGCCCGTGCGCGTCTCTTCTTCTGTGAATGTACGACCAAGTTCGGCGGAGACTCCGAGGACATGGAAGAAGTTCCCGGCGACCGAGATGTCTGTCACAGGGCTTGGCTCGCCATATCCCGTGAGCTTGAGGTTGTCCGGTGTCGAGAACGCAAAATACGCTGTCACGTCTTCGTACGATTTATTCATGGAGCGCAGATCGTCGTAGGCGTCAGAGGAATACGTCGCACCGGAGAGATCGTGGCCGCTTCCCGGCGGCGCGATCCAGACAAGATTCTGCGACTGATAAAAGGGAAGCGGACGCAGCAGGATGGCGTGCACCACGCTAAAGACCACGATGTTCGCACCAATGCCCAGCGCGAGGATTACTACCGCAACAAAGGTGAAGCCGCGGTCGCGCCCCAATGTGCGGAGAGCGTAACGCAGGTCTTGCGCAAGCTGCTCCAGCCGGAGCCATCCCCATCGCTCACGGGTTACATCCGCGACGAGAGGGATGTTTCCGAACTCGCGCCTGGCTTCCTTCTGTGCAGTTTCGGGAGATTCTCCCCGCGCGATGCGGTCGGCGATGGCCATCTTCAAATGGCTTTCGATTTCTTCCGCCAGGTCTGACTTGTGCCGCGAAAACCGAAAGAACTTCATGCTTCACCTCTCGTAGATGTCATGATGGCCTCAATCGTCGCGACCATCTTTCCCCACCGCTCATAGTCGGAGGCGAGCTGTTCTTTGCCGAGCGCGGTGATCTTGTAGAACTTCGCCCGCTGGTTGCTCTCGCTTTTCTTCCACTCGGCTTTCACCCAATCCTGGCGTTCCAGCCGATGAAGGGCCGGATAAAGCGATCCCGTCTCCACCTGCAACACTTCCCCCGAAGTGGCACGGATCGCCTGGCTGATGCCATAACCATGTTGTTCACCCCATTGCAGGGTCTGCAGGATCAACATGTCCAGCGTTCCCTGGAGAAGTTCGATCCGGTTCTGGTAGCCGCTTTTCTTCGCCATAGGGTGTAGACCTTCTACATGAACTATGTAGAAGGTCTACATCCTCTCAGGCAAGAAGCGCAAGGTATTTTTTTCGCACTAGAATGATCCGGCTGTTGACCGGGGAAACTTTAGGTACCCGAACGACCAAGAAATAGGGCATCCACCCTGTCCAGGTTACGTCCAACCTAAGGTGCCCTCGGGCGAAAGTAGTTGAAATGAAAGGCAAGGCGAAGTGGTATGGCAATCGATGTTCTCGATGAGTTGAGTCAGGATGTAAAAGAGTTGAACCCGTGGGAGGCCCAGGCAGAGCGATTTGATTTCGCCGCCAAGAAGCTGCAGTTGGAGACGGGAATCTGGAAGGTGCTGCGGCAGCCTTCGCGCGAAATTATCGTTCACTTTCCCGTGCTGATGGACGACGGTTCCATTGAAGTCTTTACCGGCTATCGCGTGCAGCACTCGATGGCTCGCGGTCCTGCCAAGGGTGGGATCCGCTATTCGCCGGATGTCTCGCTCGACGAGGTTCGTGCACTGGCAAGCTGGATGACATGGAAGTGCGCGGTCGTGAACATTCCCTTCGGCGGAGCCAAGGGTGGCGTGATCTGCGATCCGAAGAAGATGAGCCAGGGCGAACTGGAGAGGATGACGCGGCGGTACACGTCGGAGCTGATCGAGTTCATCGGCCCGGAGAAGGATGTTCCCGCGCCGGACATGAACACAAACGAACAAACCATGGCATGGATCATGGATACCTACTCCATGCACATGCGCCAGACCGTGACCAGCGTCGTGACCGGCAAGCCGATCAACATCGGCGGTTCGCGGGGTCGCACGGCGGCCACGGGGCGCGGCATCTCGATCGTCTGCGATGAAGCTCTCAAGCATCTCGGCATGAAGCCAGCAGAGACGACCGTGATCGTGCAGGGTTTTGGCAACGTGGGTTCCAACGCTGCACGTCTGCTGGCGCAGAAGGGGTACAAGGTGGTCGGCATCGCCGAGTGGGATGGTGGTCTCTATAACGCCGCCGGGATCGACATCGAAGTCTTGCTTCTACATCGTTCAAAGACGGGCAGTGTGCGAGGCTTCAACGGTGCGGAAGAGGCAAATTCGGCCGAGTTGCTGATTCATGCCTGCGACATTCTGATTCCCGCAGCGACGGAGAATGTCATCACCAGCCGGAATGCTGCAGCCATCAAGGCGAAGATTCTTGTAGAAGGCGCCAATGGACCGACGACGCCCAAAGCCGACGCGATCCTGGAAAAGAACGGTGTTTTCATCGTGCCGGATATTCTGGCCAATGCAGGCGGCGTGACGACGAGTTACTTCGAGTGGGTGCAGGACCGCATGGGCTACTTCTGGACCGAAGCCGAGGTCAACGAGCGGCTTGACCGGATCATGAGCGAGAGCTTTATCGAAGTGATTCGGTACGCGCAGTCTCATGGAGTCAACAACAGGATCGCGGCCTACATGCTTGCGATCGATCGAGTTGCCTATACAACGAAGCAGCGCGGGTTCTACGCTTAACGGCTTGTGTGAGGGTTGAATGAAGGGTCTGGTCTTTTCTGTTTTGTTGGTCGCCGGGATGGTACACGCGCAGGCTGGGAACTCTCCTGCCGGGAGTAAGAGTGGCGCGGAAACGGTCCGCCTGAACTCCAAAGTTTCGCCGGAAGGTTCAGGTCAGGCCAACAATCCTATGGACAAGCCCGAGGTGCGAAAGCTTGCGGAGGCGGTCCTGAAGAAGATTGAGCCCGGCGCGGTCTGGAACGACGAGAATGGGAAGCCGATCCAGGCGCATGGCGGCGGGATTCTGAAGCAGGGTGCGTTCTGGTACTGGTTCGGCGAAGACCGCACACAGGGGCTGGACAAGAGCAAGCGCTACATCAGCTGCTACCGATCCAAGGACTTGACGCAGTGGGAGACGAAGGGGCGCGTTTTGGAACTGTCTGAGCCAGACGAGTATCGAAAGCAGTTCGGAGAGAACTGGCAGGCCGAACGTCCCAAGGTCTTCAAGATCAGCCCGCGGAAGTTTGTGATGTATATCCACCTGGATGCGGCCTACAAAGCCGCCGAGGTGGGTGTCGCGGTGAGTGAAAACATAGAGGGTCCTTACCGCCTAGTGAGGCACTTCCGCCCGCTGGGCAAAGAGAGTCGCGATATCGGACAGTTTGTCGATGACGACGGACGAAACTATCTGATCTTCGAGAGCCGACCCACGGGAGGGTTCTACATCGCGCAGCTGAACGACGACGGGATGGATGTCACCGAGACCGCCTTTGTACACGCGCCTCTGGAGGGTGGAGCGATTGTGCATTATGAGGGGCTCTACTACGTGCTCGGATCGCACATGACTGGATGGAAGCCGAATCCCAACGTCTATGCGACGTCAAAGAACCTAAAGGGCCCGTGGAGCGAGTTCAAGGATGTTGCCCCGCCAGAAGCCAACACCTACGGGACGCAGTCCTCCATGCTGATCAAGGTCAAGGGCAAAACGAAAACAACCGTAATCTATGTGGGCGACCAGTGGAAGCCAGAGGCGCTCTGGGATTCACGCTACGTCTGGATGCCGCTCGAAATCGGTGACGGAAAGATGAAGTTGCCGCAACCGAAGCCCTGGACCATCGATATCGATACCGGTGAAGTCCACTAAGGTGCTATTGGTCCAGAGCCCTCTCTGCGGTAAAACCACAAGAGTCCCAAAAAATAATTCCAGTAGATGAATCCCATAGCGGGAAGATGTGCCTCAGGTGCGTCCTTGCCCTGCTGGGCCCCGTCTGTATGAGATACAGTAATCGTTTGTTCCCACAGAACCGTAAAGCGGTCCTTATGTTCTGCGCTAGTCCTTTGCAGCAATGATGTACTTCTGCGTTCTTTTCCTGAGTCCAAGCCTGGAGCAATCTTTTGACTTTTGAGTTCCTAAAGAAGCGAAGCTTCTGGGTTTCCACAGCGCGCTATCTTGTCGCTGCATTTCTGTTTAATCTGCCCTTTGTCTATGCGCGCCACGAGATCAATATGCGCGTGGCCGAGATCAATCTCGACTATCTTGTGCTTGTTCTGCTCTATATCGTCGCCGGACGCTTCCTTGCGGGCGTTGGTTTCTTCCTGGTGTATGTCGTTGAGATATTGAAGGTCTTCGACAAGATTTATTTCTTCACGCAGGAAGATCTGGCCTACGCGGTTCGTTTTGCCTTTCAGGTGCAAACGGGCACGCTCATCGGCGGTGTGTCGGCGGCGCTTCTCTTCTGCGCTCTGTTTACCTACCTTTGGTTGAAGGTTCTGCCCGGTAGGGATGGGGTTCGTCTTGGGCTGTGGGCCGCAGCGCCTTCCGCCGTTCTGATGGTGCTTCTGCTGGGCGTGGATACATTGAAGGGCTACAACCCGATCACGCGCTCCGGTGGTCAGCGCTGGGGTACGCATCTGGTAGGGGAGACCTTCTACCGGACCTCGATGTACATCGTGGCTTCGCTTCGCTACGACCCGCCTCCGGGAACGCCGATTCCTTCCGCGTCGGATGTGCTGCGGCCTTTGAAGGGCGACAACCGCTACGCAAAGCTCAATATCGTGCAGGTTCTTGTGGAGTCGATGGGACTTCAGCTCAATGCGGGCGAAGGCACGCGCGAGTTCGCCATGTTTCACAGTCCGGAGATTCTGCAGCGCTATCGGTTGACCGAAGGAAGCGTACCCTTCGACGGACCGACGGTTCCCGGCCAACTGCGGGAGTTGTGTGGACTACAACTCGGTGTCCGTGTGGACGCCAGTGTAGCAGCGCAGTCAGAACGGTGCCTTCCCAGGCAACTGCGGTCGCTTGGCTATGACACTGAGGCCATCCACGGCTACACGGGAAGCATGTTTCACCGGTCGATCTGGTACCGCGACTTTGGTTTTCAAAAGAGCGTCTTTCTGGAGCAGATGAAGGACACTCCTGGCATGCATGTCTGCGAGGGAGCGTTTGAGGGAATCTGCGACGCGGACATCGCACAGATGATTCATAAGCAGTTGCTGGCATCCCGCAAGCATCCTCTCTTTGTCCATTGGATGACGTTGAACTCCCATCTTCCTGTTGAGGAAGAGGGAGCACCGGAATACTCCTGCCCAACGGGCTATGCCGAGGATGTCTGCAACCAACTCGGCTATGTTCACGTGGCCCTCGAGAGCATTGCAAAGATTGCCGCAGATCCGACAATTCCTCCAACGACGTTTGTGATCGTGGGAGATCATGCGCCTCCTTATATCGAAGGTGAGAAGCGTAATCTGTACGATCAGGCGAATGTTCCCTATCTCTTGCTGCAACCGAAGAGTGCCAGTGAAGCCGCTGGCGGTTCAGGAAGTTTAGAAATGCCGCATCAGAAAAATGGCGTATTGCGCCCGTAGATCGCCTCCGCTTGACTACAGGGCGAGGACAAGGAAGGATGCTGACAGATGCCGAGAAAGAAGTTGCAAGGATGACCGTGTGAATCTGCCCAACTCCATGACGATGAGTCGGATCGCCTGCATCCCTCTGCTGATCTGGATGCTGTCGCCGCACTTCTTCGCGCGTGGTATCCATGGAGAGCAGGAGATTCTCGCCTCGGGGCTCTTTATTGTTGCGTCGATTACGGACGGCCTCGACGGTTATCTCGCTCGCCGGCGCGGGCAAATCACCACGATGGGGATTCTTCTGGATCCGCTTGCCGACAAACTGCTGGTCACGGCGGGGTACATCTGCCTTGTGGCCATGAACCCGTCCATCGTAAAGCCCTGGATCGCGGTACTGGTGATCGGGCGCGAGTTTCTTGTGAGCGGGCTGCGGTCGATCGCCGCAAGCGAAGGCTTCACGATCGAAGCCAGCGAAATCGGCAAACTGAAGACCGTTATTCAGATTGTCTCTGTGGTCGCCGCGATTCTGGATCATCGCTGGTACCAGTGGAACTGGGGTGGTTTTATTGTGCCGGTGCATTTGGTGGCAATCAACGCCATCTACTGGATGACAATCGTCTCCATCATCTCCGCTGTGGATTATTTTGTCGGCTTCTGGAAGAAGATCGACCACGCCAGCGGAAAGCGGCGTCGGCGGAAGAGTTTCGTTCTGAGCCGGAAGAAGGCTGAGTCCGCATAGTGAGATAGGAAGTGGAAAGACGAAGGGCACGGAGAAATCCGCGCCCTTTGTCTTTCTTTGTCCTTAGGAAGAGATCAGCCTGCAGTCGGGGTGTTGGACTTCGCCACAAAGTGGTACGGAGGCCATGGGCCGGAGAGCTGCATGCTGCACTCCTTCATGCTGGTTTGCGCGGAGGAGTACTTGTTCTGGTAGCGTTCGATGGTCTTGTTATCGATCAGGTGGGCGATATCGAGCAACATCTTGCCCGCATCGGTTCGCTTGCAGGTAATCTCTGTCGCCAGCGGCAGGAACATCCGCTGCATCTGGACAGAAAGTGCGCGCGCACGCGACTGGCGCTCGCGCTGCTGTGAGGCATTTTCGCGGAGGCTTTCGAGATATTCCTTGCCGACACTGCCGTTGAGAATCTTGTGAGTCTCAGGGCAGGTGTCGTCGACGAGTACCTTGAGATGCATCTCAGCCTTGCCGCGCAGACGCTCGACATTGGCGGAGAAGTGCCTGTGATTGGAGCGGACGGAGCGACGAAGGGCATCGTCGTCCTCAAAGGTGGTGTTGAATCGGAAGGGAAGCACCGTGGAGTGTTTGAAGCAGTCCGCAACCACGCGGGCGTGTTCTTTTTGGCACTGTTGCGTGAGACGTGCGTTGTCTTCTGGAGAATGCTCGGAAACGATGACGGTAAGATCTGCCGCGGGGAAGAGGAAGGTCTGATTTCCAAATAAGCCGTGAATCCCCTCAAGGGGCATTGGACGGCGGTGACGGGACATTTGTGGAAAAGCGCTTCGTTCTGCAATGCAGTACGCGTACCAGGACATGGCTGTATCACTCCGGTTCGCTGCGGGTCGATGCCCGGCAGCTGATCTTGTAGAAATCTTTTGGTAACAAATGGCCGTGCGATCACACAGTTTTTATAAAAAGTGAGCTATGCCGAACGCGAGTCGGATACTATGCCGACGGAATCACGTTTGGCAATAGGTTATTTCTCAGGTTCGCAGGTATTTTTAGGGGATTCGGTCGACAGCCCGCGTTCGCCAGCCGAAACGTACGGCAAGCAGCCGAAGCGCGAAGCCCACACCGGTAGCGACACCTGTGGCCACATTGTCCGGCACGCCCACTTTGTGCAGTAAAAGAAACACAAGGGCCGCTATGGCCGCCACCAGGGCGTAGAGTTCGCCTTCCTGGAAGATGCTGGGCGGGTGTCCGCTGAAGAGATCGCGCAGCGATCCTCCACCAACGGCCGTCGTAATGCCCAGGAGCAGGCAGGGCAGAAATCCAAGGCCGGCGTTCAGGGCTCGCGTCGCGCCGGCAACCGTATAGAAGCCGAGACCGGCTGCATCCACGATGAGCATGAGAGTCTGCATGCGGTGTCCGACCATGCTTCCGAAGAAGAGTGCGAGGACTGCACCTGCCAGCGCCAGCGCCAGATAGTGAGGGTGCTGCAGTGCCAGCGGTGGACCGTCGCCGAGCAGGACATCTCGCGCAATACCTCCACCTACGCCGGAGATGAGACCCAGGCCGAGGACTCCTGTGAAGTCGTAGTTGTAGGCTTTGTCCCGGCGTACGGCGAGCGCTCCACCCAATGCCCCGAGGATGATGCTGGACGTTTCCATCGTGCGGAAGAGCGACGCCGACAGGTGGGCGCGATCTGGCAGAGCGGCTGGAAGGCGCGGAAGATCAACGAAATGCATTTGGGTCCGGCCTCCAGATATTCTGATGATGACGTACTTTTTTGGGAAAGGCGAGACTATGGGGAATCTTTGCGGGTGGATGTTGGGGTTGGGAATATTGGTGGGGGTGGGGACGCAGCAGTTGAAAGCGGAGGACAAGGCGGTGCCGCCACCGGCGAAAGCAGAGGATAAAGCGGCAGCTCCCTTACCGGACGTGATTGTTTTTACCAACGGAGATCAGCTCAGTGGGGCCCTGGTCCGCGGCGTGGGTGATTCCGTCGTCTTCAAGAGCGATATGGCAGGCGAACTGACGATCCCGCTGTCCAAGGTGCGAGAACTGCGGTCGAGCGGCAGTTTTGCCGTCCTGAAGAAGAACGCTCCCGTATCCCGCGGCGACCTCCATCCCGGAACCCTGGAAGTGACCGATGGAACCGTCGTCGTCGCCAGCCCCATGGGAGCACCGGAGCAGATGCCGATTAAAGACGTGGCCTACATCCTGGACCAGACGACTTTTGATCGTGAAGTGGAGAAGAAGGCAGGTCCGCTTTATGGCTGGACGGGCGCTGTGAATGCTGGAGCGACGTTTGTTCAATCCACACAGCATGGAGGAACATTCAACGCCGGTCTGACCCTCGCACGCACCGTTCCGACCGTAACTTTCCTGAATCCACGGAACCGTACCCTGTTGGATGTCTCAGAAACCTATGGCAAGCTGACAACTCCTACGATCCCACAGACCGAACCGACGCCAACCCCGGATTCCGTGGTGAAGACGAGTGTCTTCCATGCGGACCTGGAGCGAGATCAGTACTTCACGCAAAGGTTCTATGCGTTGGCCAATACGAGCTTTGACCACAACTTCTCCCAGGGCCTGCAGTTGCAGAGCGTTTACGGTCTTGGTATCGGTTGGACCCCGATCTCGACTCCAAAGCAGCAGTTGGATGTAAAGGCCGATCTGCACTATGAAGGCCAGGGATTTCAGGACCCCAGCACGAACCTGGACCTGATCGGTTCCACCCTCGCTGAAACGTATAAGAGAACGCTGCCTCGCAAACTGGTGCTGACAGAGCAGGCGTCTGTGCTTCCGGCGTGGAATAACTTCAATGCCTATTCTGCGAACGGAAGCATCGGCCTCTCGCTTCCGCTCTTCAAACGCCTGAGCGTCGCGCTGACGACCACCGACAACTTTATCAACAACCCCAGCACCGGCTACAAAAAGAACAGCTTCCAGTTTGTGACGGGCATTACTTATTCGTTGAAGTAGACAGGATTCTGCGGACGGGATCTGGCAGTTCCAGCGCCGAGCTTTCGAGCAAAAGGCTGAGCTGCCAGATCTGCGTGTCGCTGAGTTGGTCCTTGTAGGCCGGCATGCCCTGGTGAGGAAGGCCATTGGCGATGATTTCGTAAACCTGTGCCGACTTCCTGGCAGTAAGGGCATGCGGGTGTTTGCCGTAGAAGAACTGCCCTGCGGGAGGATTCATCTCCAGCCCTGTGTCTGCGGTCAGGCGTGTGTCACCGTGGCAGGAAGCGCACCGGGCCATGTACGTGTGCGCCCCGCCCTCAAAGACATCTTCGCTGGGGCTGAAGGGGGCATCTTTCGCGACGGTAGCCATTTTCTGAGCCAGTTTGCGGGTTGGCGCAGAGGGCTGGGTGATTGGCGCGGTCGCGGGGAGCGTGCTGGTGCCTGGATGAGGACGATGCAGCAGCGGCGTCAGGACCGAGGTGTAACGGTAGAGCCCGTAAACTGCTCCAAGTGTGAGCACGATTCCCAGAAGCACACCAAGGAAAACCTTTCCGCCGGAGCTTTTTTTGCCCCGCGAGCGGGAAGAGGTGGATTTTGTTTTGGCCATAGCTTGCTCCTGCTGTGTTCGGTGCCGCGATTCGGGGCGGCGGATGTTCTAATAAGAGAGGACACGCGGTGAGGTTCAACCCGCCAGCTTCCAAGCTACCAAGTGGCGACATCGGGTAGAAGTGCTTGTTGATGTTCAAGGAGTGTTTGTTGATGTTCCGTTTCTCTTCACGGGCGCGTTTGGCGCTCACCGTTGCGCTGGGAGTATCTCTGGCGAGCTTTTTTTCTCTACATGGACAGACTTCGCGTCAGCGGCGCATCAATGCCACCCGCCAGGCACGCATTGCACGCACGATCGAACAGACCTACACCCACAAATGGGAAGTAGCGGGCGGCGGCGGTTATCTGCGTTTTCGTAGCGGAGAGTTTCTCCAGAAAAATAATGAAGTCACCTGGGCGACCAGCCTGACGCGGAACTTCACCCCGGAGTGGAGCGTCGTCGGCGACGTGCGCGGAGCCTACGGCAACGCCAAGATCGGCAACAATATTTTCAACATCAAGAATCCGCTGATCACGGAGTACACCTTCATGGCTGGGCCGCAGTACCGCTTCTACCGTAAAGAGAAGACGGCGATCAGTGCTCACGTCTTGGCAGGCGCGGCCATGGGCAACTTTGACGGCGGATCGAAGGCCATTCCGGCCTACCGCCTCGGCATGTGGGATACGTCCACAGTGGCTGCCTTCTCGGTAGGAGTGAACTTCGATTACAACCTCTACCATGACCTCGCGTTCCGCATTACGCCGACGTATGTCGGCACACTGTTTCGCGGCGCTCCCATCGACGACAATACGAACCGTCTTTCGGGTTCGACGGGATCGGTCCAGAACAATGTGGGCGTGAATGTCGGTGTGGTTTACCGGTGGGGACACCAGTAGCGTTTTTCGATCTGCAAAAGGGCGCCGGCGACGCTGGCGCCCTTTTTATTTGCGCGCTAGATCGTTTCGCGCGGCTCGGTCATTGCCAGGGGATCGAGGATCTCGCTGATCTGCTCCTCTGTGAGGAGTTTTTTCTCGCGGGCGAGATCGAGGATCGAGCGTCCAGTGCCGACGGATTCTTTGACGATCTCTGCAGCGCTGGCGTACCCGATGTAGGGATTTAATGCGGTGGCGAGCGAGACCGTGGACTGCGCGTAGAAGTTGCAGCGGGGCGTGTTGGCGGTGATGCCGCGGATGCAGCGATGGTCGAGCTCATGCAGGGTGTGCGTGAGGATGGTGATGGACTGCAGGACGTTGTGGGCCATGGTGGGCATCATGACATTGAGTTCGAGCTGGCCCGCCTGCACTGCAAGGGCTACGGCAGTGTCGTTGCCGATGACCTGAAAGCCCACCATGGCAGCGAGCTCGGGCAGAACAGGATTGACCTTGCCGGGCATGATGGAGCTGCCGGGCTGAAGACCGGGGAGACCGATCTCGTTGAAACCGGTGTTCGGTCCGGAAGAGAGCAGGCGAAGGTCGTTGGAGATGCGGATGATCTCCAGCGCCAGGGTGCGGAGCGCGCCGGAGATCTCCGACATCGGCGCGCAGGATTGCATGGCGTAACGCATGTCCGCTGCGGGTGTGAGCTCCTGCTTCGTCAATTTGGAGAGATTCGCGATGGCCTTCGCGCGATACTGCGGATGCGTGTTGATCCCTGTTCCGACGGCGGATCCACCCAGCCCTAGCTCTCGAAGCGACTCAGAAGTCGTGCGGAGGTGACGCAATGATTTTGCTATGGCTACGCCATAGGCGGCGAACTCCTGGCCCAGCCGGATCGGCGTTGCATCCTGCATGTGGGTACGGCCGGATTTGAGGATGCCGTCGAATTCTTTGGCTTTTTCCTCGAAGGAATTTCGCAGGGATTCGAGAACCGGATAAAGATCCTCCAGCGCCAGCAGCGCGGAAAGCCGCATGGCGGTAGGGAAGACGTCGTTGGTGCTCTGGCCGTAGTTGACGTGGTCGTTGGGGTGGACTTTTTTATAGGAGCCGAGGGGATCGCCGAGGATCTGTCCCGCGCGGTTCGCGATGACCTCGTTCGCATTCATGTGAAAGCTGACGCCCGCGCCTGCCTGGAAGACGTCCACGGGGAAGGCGTCGTGGTGTTGGCCGTCGAGGATCTCCTGCGCGGCCTGTTCGATGGCATTGGCCTGTTCTGCGGTGATGAGCTTCAGATCGGCGTTGGCCTGCGCTGCTGCGAGCTTTATGGCGGCGATCGCGCGGATGAGGGCCGGGTTGGCGCGAAGTCCGGAGATAGGGAAGTTCACGATGGCGCGGGCTGTTTGTGCGCCGTAGAGGGCTTCTGCTGGAACTTCGACGTTGCCGAGGGAATCTTTTTCGGTTCGAATGGCCATAGTGTTAGTGTCCCTCATATCACTAGATGCCGGTGCATATGCCACCGGGATAGATGGTCTAAAGGAGAAAAGCATGTCGAAGCAGGATAATCAGGCGGTACTCGGTAAGTTTGCCGAAGCGGCGGGCACAGGCAAATTTGAGCTGTTCGACGAAGTGGTTGCGGCGGATTCGGTCGATCACGATCCTGCTCCGGGACAGGTTGCCGGACCCGACGGCTATCGGCTTGTGTTTACCGAGTTGCATACGGCGTTTCCCGATATCAAGATCGAATTGGCGACGGCGGTGGCGGACGAAGATTCGATTGCCTTTGCGTATACCCTCACTGGAACGCATACGGGGCCCTACCTGGGAATTCCGGGCACAGGCAAGAGCGTGAAGGTACGCGGGCTGCAGATCTCCAAGTTCAAAGACGGCAAGATGGTGGAGCGGTGGGGAAGCTCCGATCAACTTGGCATTCTGCAACAGATCGGCGCGACGGAACTGCCGAAGGCATAGCTTTCGATCTTAGTAGAGCATGGCGCGCAGAACTTTTGCGCGCCATGTTTCATGGCCGAAAGCTGCGGGCCAGCTGTAGGCGTAAGCGGGTAGAATCTGTGAGTCATGACCACGATCCCCCAGGAAGACTTCGTCCAGAGCATCGCCGACGCGCTGCAGCACATCAGCTACTACCATCCCGTCGACTACGTGACGAACCTTGCCCGGGCCTATGAGCTCGAAGAGAGCATCGCGGCCAAAGACGCGATGGCGCAGATCCTTATCAACAGCCGCATGTGCGCGGAGGGCCACAGGCCCATCTGCCAGGACACCGGCATTGTGACGATCTTCCTGAAGATCGGCATGGACGTGCGCTTCGATGCCGAGCTGGATGTGCAAGGGATGTGCGACGAGGGGGTTCGCCGGGCCTACGCTCTGCCGGAGAATGTGTTGCGTGCCAGTGTTCTGGCGGATCCGGCTTTTGGACGGAAGAATACGAAGGACAACACGCCGAGTTGTGTTGTGGTGGAACTCGTCAAGGGCGACCGGGTAGATGTGACCGTCGCGGCAAAGGGTGGTGGGAGCGAGGCAAAGAGCAAGTTTGCCATGCTGAATCCGTCGGACTCCGTTGCTGAGTGGGTGTTGAAGATGGTGCCGACGATGGGTGCGGGATGGTGTCCGCCGGGGATGCTGGGCATTGGCATAGGTGGTACAGCGGAAAAAGCGATGCTGCTGGCGAAGCAGGCATTAATGGACCCGATCGACATGCAGGACCTGCTGGCCCGTGGGCCTGCGAACAAGATTGAAGAACTACGCATCGATCTCTACAAGCGCGTGAATGCGTTGGGTATCGGAGCGCAGGGTTTGGGCGGCCTGACCACTGTTCTTGACATCAAGATTTTGGATTACCCCACGCACGCGGCGAACCTTCCCGTGGCGATGATTCCGAACTGTGCGGCGACACGCCACGCGCACTTTGTGCTGGATGGCAGCGGAGCAGCGACAATTCCCGTCCCAAGCCTGGAAGATTGGCCGGAGCTGACCTACTCGCCCATGAACGCAAGGCGCGCAGATCTGAACACAATCACACGTGAGCAGGTAGCCGAGTGGAAGACGGGCGAGACGGTCCTCCTCAGTGGCAAGCTGCTCACGGGCCGTGACGCGGCGCACAAACGGATGATCGATATGCTGAACCGCGGCGAGAAGCTGCCCGTGGATTTCACGAACCGGTTTATCTACTACGTTGGTCCTGTCGATCCGGTCCGCGAAGAAGTCGTTGGGCCCGCGGGACCTACGACTGCGACGCGTATGGATAAGTTCACGCGACAGATGCTCGAACAAACCGGGCTTCTGGGGATGGTCGGGAAGAGCGAGCGTGGACAGATCGCGATCGATGCAATTCGGGACAACGGCGCGGTGTATCTGATGGCGGTGGGTGGAGCGGCTTACCTGGTGTCGAAGGCGATCAAGGGATCGAAGGTACTGGCATTTGAGGACCTCGGCATGGAGGCTATCTACGAGTTCGACGTGAAGGACATGCCGGTGACCGTTGCGGTCGACGCACGCGGTGTAAGCGTCCACGAGACCGGACCAGCGGAGTGGAAGGCACGCATCGCGGGAGAGTTTGGCGGAGTTGCGATTCTTCAGTAGTCCAGAAGATGGGTGCCTTTCCGAAAGAGAAGGCACCCATGCTTCGTTAAGTTAATTAGAACTCGACGCCTTCGCCCCAATCCGTGAACACGAACTCATCCAGCTCTTTCCGTGAGCGCGGAGCGAGTTCGGGTGCCTTGAAATGCTCCGGCAGGGTCTCCGGATCGCCGAGATATCCGAGCGCCCAGACCGCAACCGGATCGAAGTCGGCAGGGATCGCGAAGGAGGCGCGCAGCGTCTCTGGATCGAAACCACCCATGCCGTGGGTATGGATGCCGAGTTCAATCGCTTGAAGGCAGGCCGTGGCCGAAGCTGCGCCTACGTCATGCTTGGCAACCTTGTTCGGCGCACCGTTGGCACTGAAGGTGTTTTTTGCAACGGCGGCATAGAGGACCGGAGCCGACTGCGCCCACTGCTGATTGACTTCCATCAGACTGCTGAAGATCTTCTTGTAGGCCTCGCCGTGGTCGGGATCGTCCTTGATGCCCAGCAGGTAACGCCAGGGTTGTTCGTTGTAGCTGGAGGCGGCCCATGCGGCGGCGGTGAAGATCTTGCGGAGATCGTGTTTGGAGACAGGCTTGGCCGCAAAGGCACGCGGGCTCCAGCGCTTGAGAATGAGGTCTTTGACGCCGCTGGAGGCGGGGCCGTGCTTGAGGGTTTCGAGCGAACTATCGGACATAAGAACTCCTTAAACAGTGGGATGCGCTGAGACGCCTCGCGGGTACATGGCTTTTTGTTATCAGAAGTCCGGGCTGGAGGATGTTTGAATAGAAGGATGACGACTTCTGCGGAATTTGATGTGCTGGTAATTGGAGCGGGGCCTACCGGTCTGGCGTGTGCGATTGAAGCGCAGAGGGCTGGGCTGCGCGTGGTCCTGGTGGACAAGGGCTGCCTGTGCAATTCTCTCTTTCATTATCCCGCGCACATGACGTTCTTTACCACGCCGGAGTTGCTGGAGATCGGCAATATGCCCTTCAGCAGCCCGAACCAGAAGCCGACGCGGAGCGAGGCACTGGAGTATTACCGCAAGGTGGCGGAACATTACGCTCTGGACGTCCGCCAGTACCACCGCGTGGAGGGCGTCACCGGCGGAGACGGCGACTTTCAGGTGAAGACCGTAGATCGCTTTGAACGTGTTGTAGAGATGCATGCGAAGAAGCTTGTCATCGCGACCGGATATTACGATCTGCCGAACTATCTCAGCATCGAAGGCGAAGACCTGCCGAAGGTGCAGCACTATTACAACGAACCGCATCCGTACTTCGGAATGGATGTTCTTGTCATTGGGGGAAAGAATTCGGCGGCCATTGCGGCGCTCGATCTGTGGCGTCACGGGGCCAAGGTGACGCTGGTGCATCGCGCGGCCGAGATGCATCGGCACGTCAAGTACTGGATTCTTCCCGATATCAACAATCGTGTAAAGAACGGCGAAGTGACCGCCTACTTCTCCTCAACGGTCACGAAGATCGATGAAGACACGGTAACGCTGCAGACGCCCGAAGGTGAAAAGACGATTGAAAACCAGTTTGTCTTTGCTCTGACTGGATATCACCCGGACTTTACTTTCATTGAAAACCTGGGCGTGCGATTGGATGCAGAGAACGCGCGCTGCCCGATCTGCGATCCCGAAACCCTGGAGAGCAACGTTGCCGGAATTTACCTTGCGGGCGTCATCGTCGCCGGGGAACGGACCAACGAAATCTTTATTGAGAACGGACGTTTCCATGGAGCCCAAATCGCGAAGGATCTTGCGATGAAATTCGCTTCAGCGAGTCCAACCAAGTGAAAGAGATAAAGGCATAAGCGATGGTGATCTCCAAGCGTGGATGGGTTCCACGGACGATTCTCGGGCAGCTTCTCCTGGGCACGGTCCTGTTGCAGATCTCTGTACTCACGGTATTTTTGTGGATGAGTATGCGGTCGCAGATGCGAACGATCCATCGGCACGATATGGCGCGCATCGAAGCGCAGGCCCGTTTATTGGCCCGCCTGAGTGTCAATCCTCTTCGTCGAGGAGACAGGGCGGAACTGGGACGGCTGGCGGAGGCTATGCGGTCCTCTACCTCCGTAGTGGGTGCACGCATTACAGATATGCAAGGCAACGTCCTGGCTACGAGCGAAGGTGGGGGCTCCGGTCTGGATGCTGATGAAACCTACGCGTTAAATCGCCAGGACCGCGTTCCGCACTTCGATGCCCTCACGACGCGGAGAGGGAGCAGCGAGGGGATGGCGGAGGTGATGGTCGATGGGCAGCCCGCGGCGGTCGTCTGGCTGCTACCCGACGAAGACATCAACCTGCGTTCGCTGAATGCTTTTGTCAGCAATGCCCTGGTGTATGCGTCTTGCGCCTTGCTTGCGGACTTCTTTTTGATCGGTCTGCTGGCCCGCTCCGTCTCTCGGCCCTTGCGCATCTTGAATCGGGCGACAGAGAGTCTGAGCCGCGATCCCGAAGCCCTCGGCGCATTTCCGCTTCCCGTCACCACGCGGAACGAAGCGGGACGACTCACGCAGAGTTTTAACGCGATGGTCCATGATCTGGAAGTCCAGAGGAGCGGTCTGCGTGAAACTCTGGCCCTGCTGGACTCTATGCTGGGCAACGCCCCGATCGGGTTTGCCTTCTTCGATCGGAAGCACCGGTATGTGCGCATCAATGAGTTCCTCTCTCGCATCAGCGAGCGTCCAGCGGCTGACCATCTTGGACGAACCATGCATGAGATGTATGTCGATCAGGATCTTGCTGGTCGGATCGAAGAAGTCACAGAGCAAGTGTTTAGGACCGGCGAAGTGGTCCATGACATGGAACTCACGGGGAACTTCGGAGATCCCGGTCTGTCCACGGCAAAGCGCGTGTGGATCTGCAACTTCTATCCGGTGCGGACTGGAGAGCATGTTCGTTGGGTCGGTCTCGTGGTGACAGAAGTAACTGAGCGTGCGCGGGCGGAAGAGGCGATGCGTCGCTCCGAGAAGCTGGCTGCGGCAGGACGGCTTGCGGCGTCTATCGCGCATGAGATCAATAATCCGCTCGAGAGTGTTACAAACCTTCTGTTTCTCCTGCAACATCATCCTTCGCTCGATCCTGAAGCGCTGGAGTACGCCGCTCTGGCACAGCGTGAGTTGTCGCGTGTGGGAGAGATCACCCAGCAGACGCTGCGGTTCTACCGTTCTTCTTCCAGGCCAGAGATGGTGCGTCTGGTCGATGTAGTGAACTCGGTTCTGGCACTGCACACGGGACGCATGCAGAGTGCCGGTGTGAGGGTAGAGCGACGCGTCGATGCGACGGCGGAGATCTTTGGATTCACCGGCGAACTTCGGCAGCTACTGGCGAACCTGGTAGGCAACGCGGTGGACGCGATGTCACCCGATGGCCTACTGCGTATCCGCGTGCGCAAAGCGACGTTGCATGGTGTCGAGGGCGTTCGCGTCACCGTAGCGGATACAGGCACCGGTATGAGCGAGGAAGTCCGCCAACGCATCTTCGAGCCATTCTACACGACGAAAGAAGCGACAGGAACGGGGTTAGGGCTCTGGGTCAGTGCTGAGATTGTCGAAAAACACCAGGGTGTCTTGCGTCTTCGCAGCAGCCAGATTGAGGCAGGCAGCGCCTGCTCTGGAACGGTCTTCAGTATCTTTTTTCCACAACAGGCTGTTTCGGAAGTTCCTGTGATCGTTCTGAACGCTAGCCGATAACGCGGCGAAGAAATCCGCGTATGCCCAGCCATGTGAGCAGCGCCAGAAATCCGACCAGCATGAACAGAATTCCAGCTTCGTTCATGTGAGGAAGCGCTGGCGTCAGGGCGGCACGCAGACCTTCGGACATGTACACAATCGGATTCACCAGCACACCAATCTGCAACCAACGGATATGGATCAGTGCGGCCCAGGGGTAGTAGACACAGCCGAGGAAGGTGATCGGCATGACGACCACGCCGAAGATCAGGCCGATCTGCTGCGGCTTGACGGAGGTTCCAATGGTCATTCCCAAAGCGCCTGCAGTCAGCGAAGCCAGAACCAGCACAGCGATCAGGAAGGGCCAGCTGGTGACGTGAAAGAGGGGATGCTGCGTCGGCACATAGTACGCGAGAGGGAAGACGACGATGGCAGCGATCATGCTTTGCATGGCGGAGAAACAGATCTTCTCGATGGCGACGGCGCCCGTTGGCAGAGGGCACATGACGCGGTCATCGATCTCGCGCGTAATCCCGAACTCCTGAGCCAGCGGAAGCGCCACGGCGGCGATACCCGAGAACATGATGGCCACCGCCATCAATCCGGGCAGCAGCACCGTCGAGAAGCCCGGACCGGCCATGCCTGCAGTCGGCGAAAGGCTCGCCCCGCCGGACATGTGCGGCATGATGTAGGTGAAAACGAAGAGAAACAGAAGCGGATTCATGCAGACGCGAATGACGAAGGGAAACATCTCGCGGCGCAGCACATAGAGGTCGCGCAGAAAGAGACCGCGAAAGGCGCGCGCGTACTGGGTAAAGGGTCGGGTTGCTATCTCGGTGCTCATGGACGCTGTTACTCTCTCAGGTCGCGCCCGGTCAGGCGGATAAATACGGTTTCCAGCGTGGGCTGGGTGATGCGCATATCGCGCAGGCCAAAGGGCTGTGCGGAAGATACGATCTCCGAGAGCAGGCCATCCGAGGAGTGCGCCAGGACGCGAAGGAGTTTGCCGGTGCATTCGACGTTCGCGACGCCGTTCATCTGCGCAAACCGCTGGAGAAGATCGTTCGCGTCGTCGCGAAGGTCAAGCTCGTAGATCGTCTCTGCGCCAACGGAGTTCTTCAGAGCTTCAGGTGTGTCTTCCACCAGGATGCGGCCATGGTCGATGATCGCAAGACGGTCGCAGAGTTCGTCGGCCTCTTCCATGTAGTGCGTGGTCAGGACGACGGTGATGCCTTCTTCATGGAGACGCTTGACCGCGTCCCACATGGCGATACGACTCTGCGGATCGAGACCTGCCGAGGGTTCGTCGAGGAACAGAACGCTGGGCCTGTGTGCAATCGCACGTGCGATTTGAACACGCTGAGCCAGGCCGCCGGAGAGCTCTGAAGGATACGCGGATGAACGCTCCGTGAGGTGAAACTGCTCCAGAAGCTGGCGGGTGCGTGCGGTTGCTTCTACAGAAGAGAAACCGAAATACTGGCAGTGAAAGTGGATGTTCTCAAAGATCGTACAGGCGCGGTCGAGGGTGTTGTACTGCGGCACTACACCGATGTGCTTGCGCGCCATGGAGGGGTTGCGAACCACATCGATGCCAGCGATCATCGCGGTGCCTGCTGTGGGCAAAGCGCGTGTGGTGCAGATCGAGATCGTGGTGGTCTTGCCTGCACCGTTCGGGCCCAGCAGACCGTAAATCTGTCCCGGCCGAACATCCAGATCGATATTATCGACGGCGGTTACAGGCTGTTTCCCCTCATAGACTTTGCGGAGGCCGCGAAGAGAGACGATAGCGCTTTGGGATGGCCCAGTTTGATCCTGAAATGTCACGTACCGATTTTAGTGCCTTCCTGTGGTAAGTAGGTCTAAAGTCCTAATTTTTCCAAAAGAATTAGGACTTTTCCGGCTCGACTTTTGCGCCATCGACCACTGCATCGCCGGGGCTGATGACCACAACATCTCCTGGTTTCAAGCCGGAGACCACCTCTGTGTATGCACCGAAGTCGCGACCGAGAACGATCGCACGGTAATGCACGATATGGTTGGCATCCATCACGACGGCCTGCGGCCCCACGGAGCGGACCACGAGCGCATTGGCGGGAAGCAGGACCGGCTTCATGGCAAGGGGAGTATCGAACTGGACGTCGGCGTACATGCCGGGCAGGATCTTGCCGTCGGGATTCGGAAGATCGATCTCGGTCAGCAACGTCCGCGTGGCGGGATCGAGAGAGTTTGAAGTCCGCGTGATGGTGCCGGGAAAGGTGCGTCCTGGAAGCTCGCGCACGTGGATGGTGGCGGACTTCGCGGCAGAGACAGCGCCCGCCATCGACTGCGGGACATTGGCAAAGATACGCACCATGCTGGCCTGGCCGATCGTGAACATCTGGGTCACGGAGTTCAGCGAACCCGAGCTAATGAGCGAACCCGTGTCGATGTTGCGCGAAAGAACGATACCGGCAAAGGGAGCTGTAACCCTGGAAAAGCCGGCCTGCTCTTCCAGCGAGCGGACATTGGCTTCTGCTGCGGCGATATTGGCGCGAGCGGCCTCCACGGCTGCATCATTTGCACCGGACTCCGCAGTGCGGGTCTCCGCGTCGACCTTTGAGACCACACCCGCCTGGTAAAGCTGCTGCCACCGGGCGCCGTTTGCTGTGGAGAGCTTTGCGTTGGCCTGCTGCTGCATAAGCTGCGCCTTCATCTGCAACACGGTCGCCTGCGCCTGCCGCAGGGACTGCTGGGTGGTGGGATCTTCGATGATGGCAAGGAGCTGACCCCTTTTGACGTGGTCGCCGATGTCCACGAAACGCTTGGTCACATAGCCAGACGTACGCGCGAAGACGGGCGTCTGTTCAAACGCCTGCACCGTTCCGGGCAGGTCCAGCTTGGTGTCCGCTGTTCCGGAGGCGATCACGACCGTATGCACGGGGATCTCAGTCGTCGTCTGGACGGCCTGATCGGCGAGTTCATGGTTGTGATGCAACTTCGGAATCAAAAAGACGATCCCGACGAGGACCAGCAGAAGAAACGCGCCTCCAGCAACGGCGACAGGGCCGCGACCAGCGGGCTTCACGGGTTGAACGGTATCGGACATCGTATGAGACATCGTGCTCCTGGTGTTTTCGTGCGAGGAATCAGGCACCGGCTTCTACCTCTTGTTCCTGGGATTCGGAGGTATCTTCCATAAGACCTGGGGCGTTCTTGCGAAGAAGGCTGTAGAAGATGGGGACAATGACCAGCGTAGTCGCGGTTGCAACGAGAAGTCCACCGATGACGGCGCGGCCCAGCGGAGCGTTTTGTTCTCCGCCCTCACCCATACCGAGGGACATCGGAAGCATGCCGAGAATCATGGCCAGCGCGGTCATCATGACCGGTCGAAGCCGTGTGAATCCCGCCGACGAGGCAGCCGACAGCGAATCCATGCCGAGGGCGCGTTGATCGTTGGCAAAGGTCACCATCAGGATGGAGTTGGCCGTGGCGACGCCGATCGTCATAATCGCTCCCATCAGCGAGGGCACGGAGAAGGTCGTCCCCGTAAGGAAGAGGATCCACAAAATACCGCAGGCAGCGCCGGGCAGCGCCATCAGGATGATGAAGGGATCGAGCCAGCTTTGGAAGTTGACGACCATCAGTAGGTAGACGAGGGCTACGGCAAAGATCATGCCGAGGCCGAGGCCGGTGAAGCTGTCCTGCATGCTGCGCACCTGTCCGCGAACGGTGAGCGTGGCTCCCTTGGGAAGCTCCTTCCGCAACGGCGTCAAGACATTGTCGATGTCGCGCGCCACGCCACCCAGATCGCGTCCCTGCGTATTCACGAAGACGTCGTAGACGGGCTGCACGTTGTAGTGGCTTGTGATGGAGGGGCTCGACGTATGGACGATGTCCGCCAGGTTCGAGAGCATCTGCGCCTGGTTGATCGGCGGCGTGATCTGGTTCGCAGAGGCGGAGGCCATGCCCTGTGCCGCCTGCGATCCGGTTCCCGTGATGGGCATGTTTTGCAGTGAA
Source organism: Terriglobus saanensis SP1PR4 (assembly GCF_000179915.2). Lineage (NCBI taxonomy): Bacteria > Pseudomonadati > Acidobacteriota > Terriglobia > Terriglobales > Acidobacteriaceae > Terriglobus > Terriglobus saanensis. The sequence continues at coordinate 1,551,195 of NC_014963.1, forward strand.
TCGACGGAGTCGATCTGGTACTGCGGAACCTGTGCCACGACGGAGTAGTTCACACCGTTCTGCGGATTTAGCCAGTAGTTCGGCGTCGCCGTTCCGCTGCCAGCCAGGGCGTAAAGAACGCTGTTGGCTACATTGTTTTCGGTCAGGCCGACGGTCTGCGCGCGCGTGCGGTCAACATTGACGCGCAGCTCAGGGGAGTACAGCACCTGATGCACGTGAACGTCCGCAGCACCGGGAACTCTCGCCACAGCTGCGCGGATCTTCTGGGCCATGGCATAGTTCTGGTCGGCCAGGCGACCGCTGACCTGAATGTCGATCGGGGCCGGAAGACCGAAGTTCAGGATCTGGTTCACGATATCCGAGGCTTGGAAGTAGAAGACGTCGTCGGGATACTTCTCGCGCAGCACCTTGCGCAGGCGATTGCGATAGATCTCAGTCGGATGATGGTCTTCTTTGAGAGAGAGAAGGATTTCACCATCTTGTACGTCCGTCAGTGAGCCGTCGCCGAAGGCGAGGTTGAACGATCCGTTGGGGATACCGATATCGTCCATGATGTTGTCGATCTCAGAGGCGGGAATGACCTCGCGAATGGTTCCTTCGACATCGCCAAAGATCCGCTCGGCCTCTTCAAGACGTGTACCGGGGGGAGTACGGACGTGGAGACGGAAGCTGCCTGCATCCACCTGCGGAAAGAAGTCCTGACCGATAAAGGGCACGAGACAGGCAGAGAGAAGGATGAAGAGGCCGAAACAGGTCAGCACAAACGTGGTATGCGCAAGCGCCCAGTTCAGGCTGCGATGGTAGGCGTCGCGCAGCTTCTCGAAGTGACGATTGAAGGCGAAGTGGGTATTCCAGATCGGTCCAGCACCTGCGGGCGCTTCGTGGCCGCCTCCTTCGATGGCGGCGTACATCTCCACCTCGGAGGCCAGCAGGAACTTCACCATCGTCGGCACGAGCGTACGCGACAGGAGATAGCTCGCCATCATGGCGAAGACGACCGCCATGCCTAGCGGGGTGAACAGGCTCTTCGCTGCGCCGGAGAGGAAGACGACCGGAACAAAGACGATGCAGATGGCCAGCGTGGAAACGAACGCGGGAACGGCGATCTGCGCCGCACCGTCCAGGATGGCGGGTTCGATCTCCTTACCCAGCCCAAGATTGCGATGGATGTTTTCGATTTCGACCGTGGCGTCATCGACCAGGATGCCGACCGCAAGACCCAGTCCGCCCAGGGTCATCGTATTCAACGTCTGCCCGCAGAGCTTGAGAAGAATGACAGAGACAAGAATCGAGAGGGGAATGGAAACGGCGATGATGACCGTCGAACGCCATGATCCGAGGAAGAGCAGGATCATCAGGGCCGTCAAACCAGCGGCGATGCCGGCTTCCTTCACGACGCCCTGGAGAGCGGCTCGAACGAAGACGGACTGATCGAAGAGCAGGCGCACTTCCGGCGGTGGCGGAGGCAGATTGGCGATGATGAGCGGAAGTCTCTGTTTGACGCGGGCAACGATATCCAGCGTGGACGCGCTCGCGCCCTTCATAATGGTGAGCAGCGTGGCGTGCTGCCCGTTCAGGCGGACGATGTTTTGCTGGATTGCGGAGCCGCTATGGACATGCGCGACGTCGCGCATGTAGACCATGGCCCCGTTCACCTGCCGGACCGGAATGTTATTCAACTGCTCTACGACCGCAGGACTGGCGTTGGTGCGGACGATGTAATCCGTCGTTCCAATCTTCGCGTCGCCACCGGGCAAAATCAGGTTCTGTGCGGTCAAAGCGTTGACCACGTCCGTGGACGACAGGCCTTTGGCGTAAAGGGAGGGAAGGTCCAGGTCCACCATGATCTGTCGCGCGCGTCCGCCGTAAGGAGAAGGCACCTGCGCACCCTGCACGGTGGCAAGCTGCGTACGGACAAAGTTCAGGCCAAGGTCGTAAAGGTCCGTCTCGGAGAGGCGATCGCTCGACATAACGGCCTGCAGAATCGGCACGTTTGAAGCGGAAAACTGAAGAATGAAGGGAGGAGTCGTTCCCGGCGGAAGAATGCGCAGGATGGTCTGGTTGACCGCCGTGACCTCGGCAATGGCTCCATCGACCTTAGCGCCCGGCTGAAAGAAGACCTTGATGATCGAGATGCCGGAGACCGACTGCGATTCGATATGCTCAATATCGTTGACGGCGGTCGTCATCGCGCGTTCACTGATCGTCGTGAAGCGCTTCTCCATCTCGTCCGGGCTCGTACCGCTGTAGGTCCAGACGATGGTGACCACGGGAATATCGATCGTCGGGAAGATGTCCGTGCTCATCGTCAGGATGCTGACAATGCCAAGTACGAGAATCAGAACGGCCATCACGACGAACGTGTAGGGCCTTCTGAGAGCGAGCCGGACAATCCACATCTTGGGAGATCTCCTTTGGCACGGTGGTTCGAAAAAGCTCTACAGAACCGATTTCATGGATAAGGACTTTATTTTCTCATCCCATCGCTGGCGTAGAATGGGCTTTATGGCACGTGGATTCGATAGCAAGAACGTAGAAGAGCAACAGAACGAGGCGGCGCGTGCTGGAAATGATAAGCGAGCGCTCGATATGACAGAGGCGGTAAAGAAACGCCGCGTCCAGGAGCTGTCTTTACAGAGAGAGCGGGTCCTCTCGGAAAGAACTTCCAGCCCGCATCGGAGGTCTGCCCTCGAGACAGCGTTAGCTGACATCGAAGAAAAACTAGCCGAACTAGGCTGGACTATACACATGTAGGTTGTACTAAAGAGGTGTAGACGTACGAGTAGCGTACGAAGATGCAACCTCTGGGATGGTTATGGCTTTTTATCTGGCGATGGACGCTGGCGGAACAAATACGACCTGCGTCCTGGCGGACGATGAGCGCGAGCTTGCGCGGACAACCGTCGGCACCATCAAACGCATGCGCGCCTCGGCTGAACTTTGTAAAGCGAATCTGGAAGAAGCTCTCGCTGCTCTGGAGCTTGCATCTGGCGTGAAGATGAGTGCGGTGAAGCAGACCTGCATCGGTACCGCAGGCGAAACCGTTGCGCTGGTCGCCGACTGGATTCGCGCGGAAGTGGGCGCACGCGTTGGCGGAGACCTGCTTTTGCTGGGCGATGTAGAGATCGCCCTGGACGCTGCATTCCCCGGAGGGCGCGGCGTTCTGGTACTCGCAGGTACCGGTTCCAATGTCTGTGGTCGGACCTCCGACGGTCGACTCACGCGTGCCGGAGGCTGGGGACCAGCTATCGCAGATCAGGGATCTGGCTACTGGTTAGGCCGTGAGGGTCTGCGCCAGGCATTTTTTGCCATGGACACAGAGACCCCCACGCTGCTCATGGATGCCATCTTTGAAGCGTGGAAGGTCACGTCTCTCGGGGACGCAGTGCAGCATGCCCACGCCGTTCCTCCGCCGGATTTCTCCAAGCTCTCGCGTCTCGTCGTGGACTGCGCGGAGCAGGGGGACGAAGTCGCGATCCGCGTTGTGCAGCGCGGCGGTGAGGATCTCGCTGAGCTTGCGCTGGTGGTGATGGACCGTCTGCGCCGTTGGGAAGAAGAGGCGACCGGCATTCCCAGCAGAGTCATGTGCGTGGCTGTGGCAGGAAGCATCATGGCCCATGTGCATAAGCTGCGTGAAGCCATGGCGGACGCGCTTCACACATTTGACCCCGACATTCAGGTGCTTCCGCAACCAGTGGATCCGGTGCTTGGGGCCCTTTGGCGGGCGCGCAACCAATAATCTCCAGCGGTACCGTAACGGGCAGCAGCTAGCGCAGGGCTCGTCCAAAAGCGCATACTATGAGCGCGAAACTTCAATACACAACGAAGACTCCAGGAGCGGTAAATACTTGTTCAATCGACGGGATTTTCTCGGACTTGTTTCTCTCGCGGCCGGCCACCAAGCGCTGGCGCAATCTGCCACCGTTCGTAAGGCCACTAAGAGCGCGTCCAAGCCTGCAGGCGACGTGACGAAGTGGGTCAACCTCGCCATCGGAACCGGCGGCCACGGTCATACCTTCCCCGGCGCAACCGTTCCGTTTGGAGCCGTGCAGCTTAGCCCGGACACCTATAACGAAGGCTGGGACTGGTGCTCCGGTTACTACACAACGGACACGTCGATCATGGGATTCAGCCACACCCATCTCAGCGGTACGGGCGCGAGCGATCTCCTGGACATCCTCCTTGTGCCGCGCGTCGGCGACGTCAAGCTTGTGCCCGGTTCGCGCGAAAATCCTGAAGAGGGTTATCGCTCGCGCTTTACGCATGCGACCGAAGTTTTGGAGCCCGGCTACTACTCCGTCATGCTGGACACCCCCGGTATCAAAGCTGAACTGACGACGACCGAGCGCACCGGCTTCCATCGCTACACGTTCCCGGCGAATGAGACCTCTCACTTCGTTCTGGATCTCTTCCACTCCGCCGGCAATCCGGAGAAGACCGTTGGCAGCGCCGAGATCAAGATTGTCGGCACGGACACCATCACCGGCGGCCGCGTCATTCATAACTGGGCGCCTACGCGGCAGATCTACTTCGCCATGCAGTTCTCCAAGCCATTCGCCAGCGCCGATCTCTACTCCAACCAGGAGAAGCAGAGCGGTACCGAAGTGAAGGGCAAGATGCTGCACGCCGTCGTGCACTACAAAACCGCGGACAGCGAGAAGATTCTCGTGAAAGTCGGCATCTCCATGGTCTCCGCCGAAAACGCCATGCTGAATCTGAAAAAAGAACAGCCAGCATGGGCCTTCGATCAGACACGTCTTCGCGCCAAGCAGACCTGGTCGCGTGAACTGTCGAAGATGGAGATCGAGACAGACAACGAGAACGACAAGAAGATCTTCTACACTGCGATGTACCACATGATGTGCGCGCCCACGCTTGCCGATGACGTCAACGGCCAGTATCGCGGCATGGACCAGAAGGTGCACAATGTAGACGCCGGTCAGCACAACTACAGCACCTACTCGTTGTGGGATACCTTCCGCGCCCTGCATCCCTCCTTCACGCTGTGGCAGCAGGAGCGCGTTCCTCAGCTCGTGAACTGTCTTGTGCGCATGGCAGAGGAGAGCCCGGGCGGCATGCCGGTCTGGCCGCTGCAGGGTGGTGAGACCTTCTGCATGACGGGTTATCACTCCGCCAGCGTTATGGCCGAAGCTTGCGTGAAGAAGTTCCCCGGCATCGACTGGAACCGTGCGTATAAGCAGATGCGCAAGCGCAACATGGACGAAGACTATGAAGGCCTGGCGTTCTACCGCAAGCTCGGTTACATCCCTGCTGACAAGCAGGGCGAATCGGTCAGCAAGCTGATCGAGTACGACTACAACGACTGGGCCTGCGCGCACGTTGCCGATGCCGTCGGTCGTAGCGACGATGCCGCCATCCAGCGCGAGCGTTCCAAGAACTATCGCCATCTCTTCGATCCCGAAACCCAGTTCCTCCGCGCCAAGATGTCCGATGGCAAGTGGGCCATGCCGTTCAACCCCAAGGCGACCGGCCATACCAAGGAGCATCGTGACTACACGGAGTCCAACGCCTGGCAGTCCACCTTTGGCGTGCAGCATGACGTGAAGGGCTACATCGATCTCTTCGGTGGGCGCGAGGCTTACCTGAAGAAGCTCGACGACCTCTTCGCGCAGGAACCCGGCGTGAGCAACGAGAACGTCTCCGACATGACCGGCTTCATCGGCCAGTACGTGCACGGCAACGAGCCCAGCCATCACATCCTCTTCCTCTACGTCTACGCCGGTCAGCCGTGGAAGACCCAGCAGCGCGTGAAGGAAGTCCTCGACACGCTATACCACAACGATCTCGATGGCCTCTCGGGCAACGAGGACTGCGGTCAGATGTCCGCCTGGTACGTCATGGCGGCCCTCGGCCTCTACGCCGTCGATCCCGTCAGCGCGACGTATGTTCTGACGGCTCCTCGATTCAACCGCGCCAGCGTTCGCGTGGGCGGAGGTCGTGAGTTGGTGATTGAAGCGAAGCGCACCTCGATCGACGATGCGTTTATCCAGTCGGTCACGCTCAATGGCAAGCCGCTCGATCGCCTGTGGGTCAAGCACACGGAGATCGCCAACGGCGCGCATCTGGTCTTTACGCTGGGTGCAGCTCCCAACAAGGACCTCGGTGCGGATCCTGCCGTGGCTCCCCCGTCGTTGACCGCGTAACTTTGCAAACTGCTTCGCCCGTTGCTCTCTAGTAGAATCGTGAAGATTCTTTACGGAGAGCAACGGGCAGACGCATGGCAGCGGTAGCAGAGCGAAAAGTATCCCTCACATTTCAGGAACTCCTGTTCAGGCTTCAGCAGTTCTGGGCCGCTCAGGGCTGCGTTGTGCAGCAGCCGTATGACGTAGAAGTCGGTGCGGGCACCATGTCCCCGGACACTTTCCTCCGCGTCCTCGGTCCCAAGCCCGTGCGCATCGCCTACGCACAGCCCTCGCGCCGTCCCGCAGATGGCCGCTACGGCGAAAACCCCAATCGTCTCTACAAGCACACGCAGCTGCAGGTGATTTTAAAACCGCCACCGGCAAATGTGCAGGAGCTTTATCTCGAAAGCCTGAAGGCCATCGGGATCGTGCTGGAAGAGCACGATATCAAGTTTGAAGAAGACAACTGGGAGTGGCCCGTGGGTGGCGCTTGGGGCGTGGGCTGGCAGGTTATGCTGGACGGCCAGGAGATCACGCAGTTCACCTACTTCCAGCAGTGCGGCGGCATGGATCTCGATCCGATCTGCGGCGAGATCACCTACGGCCTCGAACGCATCGCACAGTTTCTGCAGGACCTCGATTCCATCTACGACATTGTCTGGGCCGTCGAACCCGACACCGGCAAGCAGACTACGTACGGCGAAATTCGCATGTACGAAGAAGAGCAGCTTTCGGCGTACAGCTTCGACCACGCAGATGTTCCCAAGCTCTGGGACAAGCTCAACTCGTATGAAGCCGAATGCCTTGCTTTGATCGAAGGCGCCAAGGGCATTGCAGAGATGACTGACGTCAAGCAGCAGCGACGCTTCCCGGTTCTCGGAGCATACGAACTCGCACTCAAGTGTTCGCATCTCTTTAATCTCCTGGATGCGCGCGGAGCGATCTCCGTCACCGAACGCGTGGGCGTGATGGCACGCATCCGTACGCTAGTCGTCGGTGTGGCAAAGGCCTACGTCGCGCAACAGAACGCGGTCGCATCACAGGCCACAGCAGAGCAGGCATCGTAATGGCAGAATTTTTATTTGAGATCGGTCTGGAAGAAGTTCCCGCGCGCATGCTCGCAAGCGCCGAAGCGGAACTCGCACGTCGTACCATGGATCTGTTGGGACGCGAACGCCTGCTGGACGGAGACGTTTCCTTCGAAAGCTTCTCCACGCCACGCAGGCTGGCCGTGCTGGTGCGCGGCGTGCGTCCGCAGCAGCCGGATGTCACCGAAGAGATCGTAGGCCCGTCGACCAAGATTGCGTACAAGGACGGCGTGCCCACCGCAGCAGCCGAAGCGTTCGCAAAAAAGGCGGGCGTCTCGCTTGATGCTCTGAAGACCGTCACAAATGCCAAAGGCGAGTACCTCGGTGCGGATGTCCATCGCGCAGGCCGCTCTGCCAGCGATGTGATCGTCGAACTTCTACCGAAAGAGATCGCCTCGATCTACTGGGCGAAGACGATGTACTGGCGCGCAGGAAAGCCGGAGCGCTTCGTCCGTCCGCTGCAGTGGCTGCTTGCCCTGCTCGACGACAAGATCGTCCCGGTCACATGGGCAGGGAAGACCGCGGGCAATACCACGCGCGGCCATCGCGTTCTGCATGGAGCAGAGCCAGTGGTGATCGAACACCCGGGCCAGTATCGCGAACGTCTCGAAGCGGCCAAGGTGCTTCCGCACGTCGAAGACCGTCGCTACAAGATCCGCAAAGCGCTCGACCACGTCATGCGTACGGTCCCCGAGACGCGCTGGCGCGAAGACCACGCGCTCGTGGACGCCGTCACGCATCTCACGGAGTGGCCGACGGTGCTCATAGGCAAATTTGAAGAGGAGTATCTTGCTCTGCCGGAAGAAGTCCTCGTCACCGTCATGCGCGACCACCAGAAGTACTTCGCCGTAGAAGATAAGAGCGGCAAACTGGCACCGTACTTCCTCACCGTTCTGAACACGCAGGCAGACGAAGCGGGCGAGCACATCATCAGGCACGGCAACGAGCGCGTTCTGCGCGCTCGCTTCAACGACGCTCGTTTCTTCTGGGACTACGACCAGAAGATCACACTCGCAGATCGCGTGGAAAAGCTCCGGAACGTTACCTTCCAGAAAGACCTCGGCAGTTACTTCGACAAGACGGAGCGTGTCCGCGCGCTCGCCGCTTCGCTCGAAGCCATCGCAGCGGACCGCAAGATCCCTGTCGATACGAAGGCGCTCGACGAAGCCGCGTTGCTTGCCAAGACCGATCTCACCAGCGAACTTGTGAAGGAGTTCACGGAACTGCAGGGCATCGTCGGTGGTCTCTATGCGCGCGCGCAGGGTCACTCTGAAATCGCGGCCATCGCCATCTACGACCAGTACAAACCTACCTCCATGGTAGACGATCTTCCCCGCTCCACGGAGGGCATCCTGCTCTCGATCGCGGACAAGGCCGACACCATCGGTGGCATGTTTGCCCTCGGTCTGGAGCCAACGGGTTCCAAAGATCCCTTCGCCCTGCGCCGCGCCGCGAACGGCATCGTTCGCATGCTGGGCGAAGCGAAGCTGCCGATCACGCTCTCCGAGATTGCAACGCTCGCCACCACGGATCCGGAGACCTGCAGCAAAGTCAAAGGTTTCTTCGCGGAGCGTGTTGAGTTCTATCTCCGCGAAGCTAAGGGGCAGGCTTACGACGTGGTGAAGGCGGTACTCGCCGCCGGTGCGGAAGACGTCTCAGACACGCTCGCCAGGGCAGAGGCGGTTACGGCAGCACGCGGCTCGGAAGACTTCCTTGCCATCGCCGCATCCTTCAAGCGCATGGCGAATATCCTAAGCCAAGCGCGCGCGAAGGGGGATTCGGCTCCCTTCGCCGCCGGGAAAGAGTTCCTCACTGAACCCACAGAACGCAAGCTGGCGGAGGAAGCAGGACGCTTGGCAGCCTGGGTCGACGGTCTTCGCCGCAAGCAGGAGTACGAGCAAGCCCTCGAAGCCATCGCCACGCTGCGTCCGCACGTGGATGCCTTCTTCGATTCGGTCATGGTGATGGCGGAAGATGAAAAGATTCGCCGCGCACGCCTTGGTCTGTTGCAGCGGGTCCTCGCGGACTTCTCCAAGATTGCAGACTTTTCGGAGATCGTAACCGCGGCTTAAAACAGTTTCACTAGGTGGCGATCTTGCCGAGTTTTCCCAGGTGCGTGTCTCCAAAGCCGGTCTTGTACTTCAGACCATAGCCCAGGGCACGGTCGAAGCCGATATGTGCCGTCCAGATCAAAGCGTAGGGCATGACCGCAGGATGAAGAACGCCCACGCAAAGCAGCGCAACCGGCAGAAGATAGCTGTGCGCTGCGTTGTAGCTTGCGGTCGCTAACTTACGGTCGATCGCGTAGAGCACAAAGCTGAGGTCGGGTGCGAAAAACAGGAGCGCAAAGATGCCCCAGTTCCCATGTCTGACCTTGAAGAAGAAAACCGAACCCAAAAGGACGGCCAGACCCTCAAGTCGGAGGAGGGTTCTGACGCCGCCTCTTGCGGCTCCGCGAAACTCCTCTGGAGCGTTGGTCATCAATTCAACCGCTGCAGTCTCGCGATCAACTTCTCCGCCAGCGGTTCCCCGGACTCCGTCCAAAGCAGCCGCGAGGAGATGCCGCAGTGCTTCTCCACCGAAAGTGTGAAGGCGAGCAGCTTCTCCACGTTCTGCTGAATGCGCTCCGCTGCGGACTTGTCCAGCTCTTCGTCCTCGAGCACCCACGGTGTATCCAGGCCAAAGTCCACGCGGATGTGGCCGTTCTGTTCATAGCTTCCGTCGTCGAACTCCGGTCCAAAGCCGATGACCTTGACCGTCCACGGGGCCAGACGCCACGTCGCTTCAAAATCTTCCCCCGCAGGCTCAGGCTGCCAGAGCTCCCACTTCACCTCGAATTCGAAGGCCATATCGTCGTGGCCGTTCTCGGTGGCCTCGGCTACGGCATTCCGCGCAAGCGAGTCATCGCTCGGCTGCGAGCGGTCATCGTTGACGAAGATGCGTTGGAAGACGGGAGATTCACTCCATCCCAGTGGTGTTACCGTTGCCACCGCGACACGCTGATCGCCGGAGACGCGTGCAAACTGCTGCAGTACGCAGACCAGCTTGTCCGGAAGGGAATCTGTGCGGAAGTTCGGAAACCAGAGGCTAAGGTACAGTTGATCGGCCATAGATCCAGTTTAGATGCTCAGCAGGACCGGAAATCTTCAGCGGCCATTGCAGGTGAGAAGATAGAAGACAATGCAGGTGACGATCGAGCGAGTGCGGCGGTGGCTGGTGGTGATCGCGCTTGCTGTGCTGGTCCTCCTCGGCGCGGTCTTCGGGTACGCCAGATATCGCGCCCACCGCTTTCTGACCCGTCTTCCCAAGCAGCTCGGAATCGACGTAACGTCTGAAACCAATGGATTCACCTGGTCGCAGTCAGTAAAGGGAAAGACCCTCTTCACCATCCATGCAGCCAAGGCCATCCAACGCCACGATGGCAAAACGACGCTGCACGACGTGGTGATCATTCTCTATGGCCGGACAGTGGACGAACAGCACAAGGAACGAACGGACCGCATTTATGGCAACGAGTTCGAATACGATCAGCCAAACGGCGTCATCCGTGCCGTCGGCGAGGTGCATATCGACCTTCAGGCTCCCGGTGCGACCGACCCGCATGCAGCGGTGGCTGCTGCGCGCCGTGCAGGCTCCCAGGACGAATCGCAGGAGCACGATGTAATCCACGTTCGCACCAGCGGCCTGGTCTTTCTGCAGAAGCTGGGCGTAGCGGCGACGGACGAGCCGCTCGATTTCCACGCTAACGGAGTGGACGGCGACGCGCGAGGCGCAGACTACGACTCGGATACGGGCGTCCTGATTCTTCGCAAAGACGTGAAGCTGCGGTCTACCCGGCCCGGCAGCGAGTCGGCAACGGTCTTCGCCAACCGCGCAGAGCTCGACCGCCTGCAACACAAGGCCGTTTTCAACGTCGCGCACTTCCAATCGCCGGAGCGCAACCTGACAGCGGACAATGTCTTCCTTGATCTTCGCGACAACGGATCGCCGCAGCACGCCCGCGCGGAAGGCCACGTCGTGATGATCGGCCAGGATGGCAGCCGCGTTGAGACGCCGCATGCGGAGACCAATCTGTCGGAGAACAACCAGCCTCAGTTCCTGAAGATGATAGACGGTGTGCGCTACACCAGCGAAACCGCCGCCAGCGAATCGCGTGCGGTACAGGTGAAATTCAACAAGTTTGGCCGCGCGGAGACCGCGGACCTCTCCGGCAGCGTGCGGGGAAATGAGACGTCTGTAGTCGAAAAGCGCAGTGTCTCCGCGGACCACGTCAACCTGCACTTCTCCTCGGTGGGCAAGGGACCAGCCTCTTTGCGTGAGATCAAAGCCACGGGAGCTGCCCAGGTTACGACGACACCGCTCGCGACCCCGAAGGGAAGCGGCCCGGCTTCCACTGTGCTCTCCGCGGACACTCTGGTCGCCGATTTGGACGGGGAAGGGAAACTCGCCCACATTACACATCTCACCGGAGAGGGCCACACGGCGATGGAGCAAACGCTCGCCGATGGAGGACTGAGAAAGAGCACGTCGGACCACCTCGACGCGCATCTGAGTGCACCGTCGAAGGTCTTGCCTGCGAACGCAGGCCCGAAGAAGCCCGCAAAGCAGGAGATCCCTCTCGAATCGGCTGTGCAGACGGGGAACGTTGTCATCCTCGATCGCCAGATGCCTGCCCCCGCAAAGAAGCCGAAATCCTCCTCCGCTGCGACCGCCGCTACGGAGAGTCACGCCACCGCCGCGCGTGCCGAATTCGACGGACCTACCGACCGCGTCGTTCTGACCGGATCTCCGCGCATCGACAGCGGCGGCACGAACATCGTGGCGGACCGCATCGGCCTCAATCGCTCCACCGGCGACGCCGACGCCACCGGGAACGTCAAGGGAAGCTACGCCTCCGAGCCAGGACGCGATCCTATGCACGTACTGGCGGCCAGCGCAGAGTTCCATCACGCGGCCTCTTCCGCCAGCTTCTTCGGAGTCAACGGCGGCAACGCCCGTCTGTGGCAGGGATCGTCCATGGTGGAAGCCCCCGTGATCGATCTCGACCAGAAGACGCAGACGTTGCACGCGCACACCGACCACATCGACGCGAAAAACACGGTCCACACCTCGCTCCTCAACCAAGTGAGCAGCGGCCCCCCCAAAGCCTCCGCCACAGTAAAACCAAGGCCCGCCAACGGAGGCGTCACCCGGATCGTGGCCTCCGATCTCCTCTACCGTGGTGATTTGCCTCAGCCCACCGCCGTTTTCAGCGGCGGTGCCCGTGTCCAGAACGGCGATGGCATCATCGTGTCGGACGTCGTGACGGCGACGATGAAGCCCGCAGCCGACAAGACAACTCCGCAAGCCGGTGCCATGATGGCAGGAGCGGTTGACCATATCGTGGCTGAAGGGGCGGTTCATCTTCAGCAGACGGGACGCTCGGGAACGGGCTCGCGGCTCACTTATGATGTGGCTGAGGGAGACTATGTTCTCTCCGGCACGCCCGATGCACCGCCCCACGTTACCGACGCGCAACACGGCCAGGTCACAGGTGCTTCGTTGCTCTTCCACGCTGGCGATGATAGCGTCGTAATCGTTGCGGCTCCCGGAAAACGGGTCCGGGCAGAGACGCGCGTCAAGCGTTGACAGGCGATTCACCAGATTGATGAAGAGGCTTTCTACCGAAGAAATTACGAAGACCTATGGCGGACGCCAGGTGGTCCGGGGCGTAAGCCTGCACATCGAACAGGGCGAGGTCGTCGGCCTTCTCGGCCCCAATGGCGCCGGGAAAACCACCAGTTTCTACATGATCGTCGGCCTGGTGAAGCCCGACCTCGGTCGCATCCTGATCGATACGGACGATATCTCACGGCTTCCCATGTACCTCCGCGCGCGCAATCACGGCATCAGTTACCTGCCGCAGGAACCTTCGGTCTTCCGCAAACTGACCGTCGAAGAAAACATTCTTGCCGTCCTTGAAACCCAGCAGATCCCCTGGGAGGCCCGCAAGGTCCGCACCGAACGGCTCATCGAACAGCTCAACCTCGGGCACATCCGCAAAACCCGCGGCTACGCTCTCTCCGGTGGCGAACGCCGCCGCGTCGAAATCGCGCGCTGCTTGGCCATTGAGCCCTCTTTCATTCTGCTGGACGAGCCCTTCTCGGGCATCGACCCTATCGCCATCCTGGACCTGCAGCAGATTATCTTCTCGCTCAAGGCGAACGGAATCGGTGTGCTGATCACAGACCACAATGTGCGCGAAACGCTTAACGTCACCGACCGCGCGTACATCATCAACGAGGGGCGGATCTTCCGTCATGGAAGTCCCGGCGAACTTGGCCGCGATCCTGAGGTCAAGCGTCTCTATCTCGGTGAAAACTTTTCTCTCTAGTCCTGATTCCGGAATTCACGGTACTTCAGTAAACCCTTATATTTTGTTCAGCTTGCAAACAGGCGCCAGAGCTCGCATGGGGCATGTAGACTACGCTCATGTGCGTTGGCTATCTACGTGCATGAGAGGAACCCGCTGAGCTTGAATCTCCGGCCCAAAATGAACCTTAAGGTTTCGCAGCGCCAGGTCCTTACCCCTGGGCTGGTGCAGATGGTCAGCGTCCTCGCGCTGAACAAGCTGGAACTTAAGGAGATGATCAACGCCGAAATCGTTGAGAATCCGGTGCTTGAAGAGATCGAAGAGAGCTCGCATACTCTCGACGAGATCTCCGGCCGTGAAGGGGACCGTGAGCGCTCCGCGGAAGAAGTCGCGCAGCAGAAGACCGAGACGGAAAAAGATCCCTTCGACGAGATCGACTTCGGCAGTTATTTTCAGGACTATCTCGACCCCGGATTTCGTGCAACCTCGTCCAATTTTGAAGAGTTCGATAAACCTTCGTTTGAAAACTTTCTATCGACCCCCACCACGCTGAGCGACCATCTCCTCTGGCAGGTAGGTTCACTCACGCTGGCGCCGGATCTTCGCGAGGCAGTGGAGTCGATCCTGGGCAACCTGGACGACAACGGCTACCTCACCGCCGCGGACGACGAGATCTTCTCGCCCGAGACCGCCACCGAGCTGCGGCAGATGGCGCTCGCCGTCGTGCATCAGCTCGATCCGCTGGGCGTGGGCGCTCGCGATCTGCGCGAATGCCTTCTGCTGCAGGCACGTGCGGCCAACAAGCAGCTATGCGATGCGTTGGAAGATTTCGGAGCGACGCCGGAGATCGACCCTGAAGACGATCCGGATCTTGAAGTCGATACGCTGCGTGCTCGCCTTCGCATCGTCGACACAGCGATTGCAATCGTCCAGAACCACATCGCCCTTCTCGAAAATCGAGACACACGCGAGATCGTTCGCCTCCTGCGCTCGCAGCACGAGATCGTCGAGCAGGCCATCGCCTTTATCCGCACGCTCGACCCTCGTCCCGGCCAGCGATATAACCAGTTCGAGACCCGACTGATCGAACCCGATGTTGCTTTCGTAAAACGTGGCGAAGAGTACGTCGTCGTGATGAACGAAGAGGACCTTCCCGCGCTTCGTCTGAACGCCGGATACCGTCGCATGCTGCGTACCAAGACGACGGAAAAAGATGTGCGCGACTACGTCAAGGAGCGCTACCGCTCCGCCATCCAGCTTCTCCGCAACATCGAGCAGCGCAAGAACACGATCGTCCGCACCTGCGATGTCATCGTGCGTCGGCAGCAGGAATTTCTGGAGCGTGGCGTCGACGGTCTTCGTCCCATGATGATCAAAGAGGTCGCGGAAGAGATCGGCGTGCATCCCTCGACCGTCAGCCGCGCCGTGGCCAATAAATACGTCCATACTGCACAGGGCGTGTACGAACTTCGCTTTTTCTTCAGCGAAGGCGTCAATGGTCCCGAAGGTGGCGACCTGCCGTTGCTCCTTCTGAAAAAGAAGGTGAAAAAGCTAATTGAAGAGGAAGATCCCCGCAAGCCCTTGACGGACGATCATCTGACGGCAGAGCTCAATCGGCAGGGAATTCGCGTGACTCGCCGCACCGTTGCGAAGTATCGCGAAGATATGCAGATCCCCAGCACACATCGAAGACGCAAACGGGACTAAGATGGCATATCTGACCTGCCACCCATCTCCGGCAGGCCGCATCCTACTGACTTAAACCCGGGCCGAAACAACGGTCCCGAAAGAAAGAGGTCGCAATGCAGATTGAATTCACTGGCAGACAGTTCACCATCTACCCGAAACTTCGTACCCAGGCGCAGGCCGGTTTGGATCGAATTGAAACAATTATCGGAAGCAACTGTACCGCGCACGTGATCCTGAGCGAAGACAAGTTCAGAAAGATCGCCGAAGTGAATCTTCAGTGCAAGCAGCATTCAGATTTCACGGCAAGCTGTGAGGCGAAGGAGATGGAGCAGGCCTTGCATGACGCCCTCGACAAGGTGGAGAAACAGGTGACCAAGGTCAGCAAGAAAGCCACGACCCTGCGCCGTCATCCGGTACAGAACGCGGAAGGTTCTGTACGTCTGCAGACCGGCGACGTCCTGGCAGAGTTCGCGTAGTCTGCTGCCACGCGGTAGTGCTAGCATCTCCGCATGGCGAAGAAAGCCGCGAAAAGCGTAAAGAAGACCGACAACAAGAGCGCCGTGGCCCCGAAGAAAATCTCCGGAGCGCGGCGCTCTTCGTTATCGAGGCCAAACTCCAGTTCAAAATCCAGCCCCAAATCGAGTCGCAAAACTCCACCGCCGATTCTCGACCAACCACGCGAGCTCGTTGTCCTCACCGGCATCTCCGGCGCAGGCAAGCTCTCTGCACTGAAGGCCTTTGAAGATCTCGGTTTCTATTCCGTCGACAATCTTCCCCTCGAACTCATCCCACGCTTTGCCGACCTCGTGCATGGCTCCAGGGAGATTCGCCGCGCGGCCATCGGCGTCGACATTCGCGAAGGCCTCATCGAGCGCTTTCCCGCCATCCTGAAGCAGGTGCGCAAGGTCCTCCCTACGACGGTCGTCTATTTGGAAGCTTCGGATGATGTGCTCGTTCGCCGCTATTCGGAGACGCGTCGCCCGCATCCATTGGGCCGCGGGGAAACAGTCATCCGTTCCATCCGCTCCGAGCGGAAGCGGCTCGATCCCGTCCGCAACGTGGCCGATGTTCTGATCGATACCGGAAAAT
The DNA here is from genome assembly GCF_000179915.2 of Terriglobus saanensis SP1PR4. Taxonomy (NCBI): domain Bacteria; kingdom Pseudomonadati; phylum Acidobacteriota; class Terriglobia; order Terriglobales; family Acidobacteriaceae; genus Terriglobus; species Terriglobus saanensis. The sequence continues at coordinate 1,567,556 of NC_014963.1, forward strand.
TCAACGTCCACGAACTGCGCGCGCATATCAATCAGCAGTTCGAACGCGGCGACCATGATCGCGGCCTGCTGATCTCCACCACGAGCTTCGGTTTCAAAAACGGCGTTCCCACGGACTCCGACCTCGTCTTCGACGTGCGCTTTCTTCCCAACCCTCACTTCATCCCGGAGTTCCGCCCGCTCACCGGACAGGATCCTCGCGTGGCCGAATACGTCATGAGTTTTCCTCAAACGAAAGAGTTTTTGGAACGCGTCGAACAGCTTCTGCTTTTTCTCCTGCCGCACTACGTGAAGGAAGGGAAGAGCTATCTCACCGTCGCCTTCGGTTGCACCGGAGGGCAGCACCGTTCGGTGGCCATTGCGGAAGAGATGAAAAAACGCCTCGCCGCTCACGACTACCGGGCCAATATCTCGCATCGCGATATGCCCCGTCTGGAAGGCGCAAAGAAAGCGTAGCCCCGCGCAAACCGTTAGAATGAACCTTGTGCCGATCTGCCAAGAGAACGAGTTAGCGCGATGAGACGCATCCTGCGCCTGCTCTCCTATCTCCGCCCCTACCTGCTTTTTTCGCTGCTCTCCGTCGTGCTCATGGCGGTCGTGGGCGCGCTGGCGGCATTCCGCATTCTTCTCGTCAAACCCATTTTTGAGAATGTGCTCTCCTCGGACGCTTCCCCCGACCGCGTTCTTGTTTACAACGTTCCGCGGACACACTGGCACATCGATCTGCAGTACTTCATCCCGCACCACTTTCATAACGCATGGAATGTCGTAGCCTTCGCGCTGGTAGTTTCGGCCGTAGTGAAATCCCTCTGCGACTACGCCGGAACGTATCTGGTGAACTACGCCGGATTCGGCATGATCACGGACCTTCGCAACGACCTTTACAACGCGGTCCTGCGTCGGTCGGTTTCTTTCTTCCAGAAGAACAGCACTGGTTCGCTGCTCTCCACGCTCATCAACGACATCGAGCGCGTCCAGGTGGCGATGTCGAGTGTGTTGAGTGAGTTTCTTCAGCAGATCTTCACCTTTATCTTCACGGTCACGGTCGCGATTATCGTCGGCGGACGTATGGCGTGGCTGCTTCTGCTCTTTGTGCCGATCATCATCTCTTCCGCTCGGCGCATTGGCCGCCGCGTTCGCCAGACGACGCGCAGCGGTCAGGATAAGCTTGCGGAGATCCAGAACATCCTGCATGAAACCATCACGGGCAATCGCATCGTGAAGGCCTTCGGCATGGAGCGCTGGGAGATGACCCGCTTCCGCACCGCAGCGCGACGCCTCTTCCGCGCCAACCTCAAATCGGTCAGCGTGCAGGCTATCTCGTCTCCGCTGATGGATGCCATCGGTGCCATCGCCATCGCTCTGTTGCTGTGGATCGGACGTCGACTGATCGTTGCGCACGAACTGTCGGCTGGTTCGTTCATCACGTTTCTCATCGCCGTCTTTACGCTCTACGATCCGGTGCGCAAGTTTGCGCTCTTCTACAACAGCTTCCAACAGGCCCTCGGAGCCAGCGAAGATATCTTCAAGTTCCTCGACGCGCAGGACGAAGTGCCGGAGAAGAAGAACGCTCACGTCCTCAAAGAGTTCAAAGACACCATCGTCTTCGACAACGTCGGTTTCAGCTATCAGGAAGACGATGATGCGGAAGAAAAGCTGGTTCTCTCGGAGATCGATCTTGTCGTTCCGCGCGGTGAAGTGCTCGCCCTCGTCGGCCCTAGCGGTGCAGGCAAGTCCACGCTGGTCAAACTCATCCCGCGCTTCTTCGATGTCACGGCTGGACGCATCACCTTCGATGGGCACGACATTCGCGATCTCACCATCGACAGCGTGCGCAAGCTGATCGGCAAGGTCACGCAGGACACCGTCCTCTTCAACGACACCGTGCGTAACAACATCGCCTACGGCCAGCCCGACGTTCCGCTAGAACGTGTGCAGCATGCTGCAAAGATCGCCCTTGCGCATGACTTCATCGAGAACCTCCCCAACGGCTACGACACCGTAATCGGCGAAAAGGGCTTTCGTCTCTCCGGTGGAGAGCGCCAGCGTCTGGCCATCGCCCGCGCGGTGCTCAAGAACGCACCGATTCTGGTCCTCGACGAAGCGACCTCGGCACTCGATACCGAAAGCGAATCACTGGTACAGGCCGCCCTCTCCAACCTGATGGAGGGCCGCACGGTCTTCGTGGTGGCGCATCGCCTGGCGACGGTTCGCCGGGCCAATCGGATCGCCGTGATTGAAAAAGGAAAGATCGTAGAGCTCGGTTCACACGCTGAGCTGATCGCCGCCGGTGGACTCTATCGTCGTCTCTACGAGATGCAGTTTGTGGATGAACCCCGTGCCGCAGAAGTACAAGAACCAATCCCGGAAGGAATCGCATGACTCTCGCAGTTCGTTCCATGACCGGCTTCGCTACGGCAACCGGCAGCGTGTCGGAACAACTTGGATTTTCCATCTCCGCCAAGAGTGTCAATCACCGCTTTCTCGATCCGCACTTGCGTCTGCCCTCCGGCTGCGACGCGCTGGAGATGGATCTTCGCCGCGCGCTGAAGGAATATGTCCGTCGCGGTCACGTCGAGATCACCGTGCAGCTCGACCGCTCCTCCCGGACGAACGTGCAGGTGAATATGCCCGTTGTTCGCGCGCACTACGAGGCCTTTCAGACCGCCGCAAGCGAACTGCGCCTGAATGTCTCTCCTGACCTCAACGCGATCCTTCGTGTTCCCGGCGCGCTCTCCGCGGACGCGCCCACGGGCTCCGAAGACATGGCCGCCCTTCAATCCGCCGTCATGGCGCTTGTTCCGCAGCTTCTCGAAGATCTCAACCGGATGCGCGAGCACGAAGGTGCAGCCCTCGTCGCCGAGCTGCGCGCCGAGATGGGCCGCATTCGCGACGCCGTAACAGAAGTCCGCAGCCTTCGTGCTGAGACAGCACCGCAGATGGCCGAGGTCCTCCGCGAACGCCTCCGCGCCTTGCTCGCAGACACGCCCATCAACGAGGACCGCGTCCTCACCGAAGCCGCTCTACTCGCCGAACGCGGCGACGTCGACGAAGAGATGGTCCGCCTGGACGCGCACGTCGATCATTTTCTGCAGATGCTCGACGAGGGGGGAGAAGTAGGCAAACGGCTCGACTTTCTTCTGCAGGAGTTCAACCGTGAAGCCAACACCCTGCTCTCGAAAACCGGCGGTTCAGCACATAGCCTTCGCATCACCGAACACGCGCTCAACGTGAAATCCGAGATCGAACGGGCGCGCGAGCAGGTCCAGAACCTCGAATAGCTCGCGAGACCCGTATACACTCATACGTATTCCCTCATGGCCGGCATCCTTTTCATCATTTCGGCGCCCTCGGGCTCAGGCAAATCCACGCTGGTGTCGCAGCTTCGCTCTCTCGTGGAAGGGCTGGACTTCTCTGTCTCCTACACCACGCGCTCTCCGCGTGGGTCAGAGGAAGATGGGCGCGAGTATCACTTCACCACGCGCGAAATCTTCGAAGGCATGATGGAAGCGGATGAGTTTCTGGAGCACGCCAGCGTCTTCGGCAACTACTACGGCACCGCGCGTTCGGCACTCGCACTCGCCGCGGAACACGGCCGCGACCTTCTGTTGGATATCGACGTGCAGGGTGCAATGCAGGTGATGGGACGCGTTCCCGAAGCCGTGTCGATCTTCATCATGCCGCCTTCTCCTCAGGTGCTGGAGCAGCGTCTGCGCAATCGCTCCGCCGCCGAACACATGACGGACGAAGAGGTGATCCAGCGCCGCCTGGCACAGGCCGCCAGCGAACTCAAATACATCGCGGAGTACGACTACGCCATCGTGAACGATGTGCTCGATGTAGCCGTCGCTGAGTTGAAGGCGATCGTGCTCACGGAGCGCGATGTACTTGACGATGACCTTCCCCTCCTGGCGGCATCCTGTCGCACCTCGGGCGCTTCCATCCGGCTCACGCAGGCGCTAGCCAGCTTCACCGGCGCCTAAGCCTGACGTCAGGCGTTGCCACCAGTCGAACCCATGCAGACCGTTCAATAATCGTCGAAAAAGTACTTTCCGCTTTGTTGTGCTTGGAGTAAATTCTTAAGCATTCGCACGACAATCTGAGCAGCTGAAGGGACACGCACATGACGACCCCGAAGGAATCTCTGCAGAATAAATACAGCCTCGTCAAGGGTGCTGCACGCCGTGCACGTCAGCTTCAGTCCGGAGCATCCCCTCTCATCGTTCCCCGTTCCATCAAGGCCTGCCGTGTGGCACAGGACGAGATCCGCTCCGGACACGTCAGTTTTGGCATTCCAGAGCCCAAGCATGTGGTGTTGCCGCTCACCGTCTAGAATGGCAGTAGCTGCATGACACGTGAGACCACAGAACGCCTGCGCGCATACGTTGATTACCTCCGCGACCTGGGCGTCTATGATCTCTATCGTCGTGGAGAACCGCGTCCCGAGTTCGCGAACCTGCTTGCACCTGCGCAGATGCCACGGCCTGTTGCGACCACACTGGCTGCTGCTCCAGCAAGACCGGCAGCGCCGCCCGTAAGGACTCCGGTCCCCGCCCCGGCGGCAGCGTCCACACTCTCGCCCTTTGCTGCTTCTCAGCAGAGGGCCAATGCTCCAGCGCCGTCTAAGCCAGCAACACCGCCGCCACCGCCTCTGGAACTCTCGCCAGCCTTCGCCCCACCTGATATGCCTCTGATCAGCTTCAACGCCCGCGCCGAACTTCCGCAGCATCGCGCCCTGCCTGACGATAAGGCTGCCACCCTGCAAAGTGTCCGCCATCATATTGGCGACTGCACCCGCTGTCCTCTCGCCTACGCTGGCCGTCGCAACATCGTCTTCGCGGACGGCAACCCCAACGCCCGCCTGATGTTTGTAGGTGAAGGCCCTGGCGCGGATGAGGATGCCAGCGGAGTTCCCTTCGTCGGCAAAGCCGGTCAACTTTTGAACAACATGATCAACGCGATGGGTCTCAAGCGCGAAGAGGTCTACATCGCCAACATCGTGAAGTGCCGCCCACCCGGCAACCGCAACCCTGAACCGGTCGAGGCCAATACCTGCTCCCAGTTCCTCGTGGACCAGATCGACATCGTGCAGCCGCAGATCATCGTCGCGCTCGGGGCCATCGCTGCAACCTATCTCCTTGGCGTCAAGAGGCCTCTCGTTGCCCTCCGTGGCCAGTGGCATGACGTACGGGGCTCCAAAACTGCTGTCACCTACCATCCCGCCTACCTTCTCCGTGATCCCAGCATGAAGGGTGAAGCCTGGAAAGATCTCCAGCGCGTCATGGTGGAGATGGGCCTGAAGAGCTAGCGGCACTAAACTGGAAGCTGTGTCTCTCTTCGCCGATGTCGCCCTTCCAGTGCCTCTGGACAAACCCTTCACCTATGCGGTGAACGGCGTGGTTCCCGTGGTCGGCGCGCGTGTCATCGTTCCCTTCAGCGGACAGCGCCTCATGGGCGTCGTCGTCCGTCTCCATAACATCGCACCCACGGACGGTTTCGAGATCAAGCCGATCCAGCAGGTGCTCGACTCGGAAGCGCTTCTCGACCGCTATCTTCTGAAGCTAGCCGAGTGGATCGCGCAGTACTATGTTGCTCCGCTCGGAGAAGTCCTGCGCGGCATGCTTCCGCTCATGGCCGAGGTCAAACGCGACCTGCTCTATCGCATCACCGACCATGGCCGCAAAGTTCTTTATGAAGGCGCGGAGAAGGGCTCGTCGCGCCGCTCGAAACTTTCGCCAGAAGACCAGAACCGCGAGTACGCCATCCTCAACTACCTCGACAGTGGCGAACCCGCGAAGCCCTCCGCGATTCGTTCCGCGACGCAGGCAGGGAAGGCGCTCCTCGATGCCATGGCGCGCAAAAAATGGCTCTTACGCGAAGCCGTTGCGGACACACGCGACGCCCGTCGTCTCGAAAAGATCGCCGTGCTTGTGGAAGACACGCGCATGCCGAAGCTCAACGAGAATCAGCAGCTTATCCTCGCCGAACTCGCCGCCGCGGGCGGACGTATGCGCGTGCGAGATCTTCGCAACAGTGGAACTCTGCTCGAAAATAAGGTTCCCGAAAGCACCCTGGCCACGCTGGTCAAACGCAACCTCGTCCGCATCGATGAAGAGCCGGAGACCTTCTACCTCGGAGGCGTTCACGCCGAGGGCAAGAAGCACGCGCACGAACACGCCCTGAATGAGACGCAGACTGAGGCGTATGCCGCCATTGCCATTGCGCTGGATAAGGGTGGTTTCCAACCGCATCTCCTCTACGGCGTCACCGGCTCCGGAAAAACCGCTGTCTACTTCGCAGCAATGAAGCGCGCGCTCGAAGCCGGAAAATCGTCCCTCCTGCTCGTCCCCGAGATAGGCCTCACTCCCGCCATGGCCGCGCAGATGTTCGCCGCCTTTGGAGACGACGTCGCCCTTCTGCATTCGCAACTCACGCCCGATGAGCGTGCTGAACAGTGGCATCGCATCCGTCGTGGAGATGCCCGCATCGTCGTCGGCACACGCTCCGCCGTCTTCGCGCCTGTGGCGAACCTCGGCCTCATCGTCATCGACGAAGAGCACGACAGCAGCTACAAGCAGGAAGAAACGCCCCGCTATCATGGCCGCGACACGGCGGTCATGCGCGCCAAGCTTCTTGATATTCCAATCGTCCTCGGCTCGGCTACACCCTCGCTGGAAAGCTGGGCCAACGCACAGAAGGGCCGATACGCGCTCATCACCATGGCCGAGCGTGTCTCAAATCGCCCCCTGCCTGCAGTCGAACTCATCGATATGCGGGAAGAGTTCCGCAACACCGGCACCGATCAGATCTTCTCCCGCCAACTCATTCTGGAAACGCAGGCCGCCCTCGATCGCGGCGAACAGGCAATGATCCTCCTCAACCGCCGCGGCTATTCGTACGTGGTCATGTGCCGTGCCTGCGGAGACAAAATCCAGTGCGAGAACTGCGCCATCTCCATGACCTTCCACAAGCCCGTTCTTGGAGCGGATGCTCACGCGCACGCCGGAGAGCGGCTGGAGTGCCACTACTGCGGCTTTCGTCGCAACGTGCCGAAGCGCTGCCCCAAGTGCGAAAGCGAGCACCTCTATTACCTCGGTGCCGGATCGCAGCAAGGCGAAGAGCGTCTGCAGGAGATCTTTCCCGGCGCGCGCATCGGCCGGATGGATCGCGACACTGTGCGGACGCGCGTCGACATGGAGCGCATGTTGTCACGCCTCCACTCCGGCGAGATCAATCTCCTCGTCGGCACACAGATGATCGCCAAGGGCCACGATATCCACGGAGTCACAGTGGTGGGCGTAGTGGGTTGCGACCACGCCCTCGGCCTACCGGACTTCCGCGCCGCCGAGCGAGTCTTTCAGCTCCTCACGCAGGTCAGCGGTCGCGCCGGGCGTGGAGACGCCCCAGGACGCGTCGTCGTGCAGACGTACCACCCCGACCACTACGCCATCCGCTTCGCCGCCAGGCACGATTACCTCGGCTTCGTGGCAAAGGAGATGCAGTATCGCCGCTGGATGCACTACCCGCCGAATACGGTGCTGACCAACATTGTGTTGCAAAGCCAGAAGCTCGAAGAAGCCTCAGCCTGGGCCGCGAACATAGGGAAGTGGTTTGTGAGTCGCGGCACACCCGGTTTACGTGTCCTTGGCCCCGCTGCGGCTCCTATCGTGCGCCTCAAGCGCATCTATCGCTTCCACTTTGTACTCAAAGCGGAAAAGCGGCAGACGCTCAACAGCATCCTTTATGCCATGCTTGCGCACGCCGACGCGCAGGGAATTCCGCGCCGAGGCATTCTCATCGACGTGGACGCCCTGCATTTGATGTAGTGAAATCTCTATTCGAGAGACTGTAAGTCTTTGCCTGGCTTGAATCGAACGGCCTTGCCCGGTTCGATGGAAACCTCGGCCCCGGTGCGGGGATTGCGTCCAATGCCGGTCTTGCGTGGCTTGACGGTAAAGACACCGAAACCGCGTAGCTCGATGCGGTCGCCGGAGGCCATCGCCTTCTTCATTGTGTCGAAGATGACATCCGTTGCCGCTTCAGCCTTGGTGCGAGGCAGCCCGCTCCGATCGACAATACGCTGTATGAGGTCCTGTTTAATCACTCGTATTCGCCTCGTGTCCGGGAAAAGTAAGCAGCTCACTTTCGACCGCTCTGGCTTGATGTTAGAAAGCTCCGGAACTCTTGTCAACGCTCCAAATGCCTTCTTCCCAATAGATTGCAGCCACGGCGTACCTGCCGTACACTGGCTTTTTCAACCTTAACTAAACCCATTTTTAGGAGAACCATGGCCATCAAGAGCGACCGCTGGATTCGCGAGCAGGCAGGAAAAGGAATGATTGAACCCTTCAGCGAAAAGCAGGTCCGCGATGGCGTCATCTCTTACGGCCTCTCCTCCTACGGTTATGACCTTCGCGTCTCCGATGAATTCAAGATTTTCACCAATGTGAACTCCGCCATCATCGACCCCAAAAACTTCGACGAGCGCAGCTTTGTCTCCGTGCAGGCCGACGCCATCATCGTTCCGCCCAACTCCTTCGCCCTGGCGCGTTCGATCGAATACTTCCGTATTCCTCGCGATGTCCTCACAATCTGCGTCGGAAAAAGCACCTACGCGCGTTGCGGAATCATCGTCAACGTCACTCCCTTTGAGCCGGAATGGGAAGGCTTTGTCACACTGGAGATCTCCAACACCACACCGCTCCCGGCCAAGATCTACGCGAATGAAGGACTTTGCCAGATCCTGTTCTTTCAATCGGACGAAGTCTGCGAAACGAGCTATGCGGATCGCGCCGGAAAATACCAGAAGCAGCAAGGCATCGTTCTCCCCAAACTGTAGTCGACGAACCATCGCGGCATGACCCAGTCCGATTCGATCCAGCCCGACGTAACTCCAGTGGATGCAACGTCAACCGACGAGCTTCCAACGCCGAGTGCGGTTCGGATCGGGATGGTCACCTCCGAGCCGCTGCGCCTTCTCGGCACCCAGGACATTCTTGGGGAGACAATAGAGGTCATACCGCTCACGCCCACTGAGGCTCTGCGGGATTCCGCGATTGACCTCGTCCTTGTGGACAATCCCATCCTCGACGACCTTCTGGCTATCATCACCAGCTTCCGGCGCGGTCGGCCAGCGCTTCGTGTGGTTACCCTCGGCCCTGTGGTCGGGATGGACGTAATCGAACGCATTATTGCTGCGGGAGCGAAAGGGTACCTCACCTACACCAGCGGCCCAGGGGACCTCCGCATGGCGATTGAGGTCGTGCGGGACGGGTCCGTCTGGGCGCCACGCAAGGTCCTTTCCCGGCTGATGGACCTGCGCTCGCCAGAGGAGAAGGAGCGCCCTGAACTGCGCTTTACCCCTCGGGAAAAGCAGGTTCTGGAACTACTTGCGGCCGGACACACTAACCGGGACATCGCCGGGAAACTCTCCATTGACGAGACGACGGCTAAGACGCACGTTGGGCGTTTGCTTCGCAAGATAGGCGTTCCCAATCGTGTGGGACTTGCGCTCTATGCTGTGGAAAAGCAGATTGTTATTCCAGGTGTGTCGCAGCCAGATGGTTAACTCAATAATTAACATGCCTGGTAACCCAAGGATGAATCCCTCCGTACTCTTGCGTGTACTAAAGTAAGCCCTCAAAGTAACCACAGCAACACAGACCTGGGAGAGGGGCTGGTGGGATCCGGTTATGAACTGGAAAACCTGGCCCCATTTTTTCCCCCCAAGGTGTTTTGCCATCCGAAATAATAAATAATTAAAGATCTCTCCCGCCTCCCAAGGAATCCTATAGGGCTCCATGCAACTCCCGGCCTGAGGATTCCATCCCAAGAGAGTGATTGCGGAAGACTTGTTCTTTCGCCCTCCGCTTCTAGTAAGCGTGACAATCACGATTCATCAAATTGACCGACAGGACGGAACTAAAATGAAACGAATTACAGCTACCTTCTGCGCGATGACCCTCGCAGCGACTTCACTGACTGCATTTGCCGCTGGTGACAAGGACAAGATGATCGGTCGTCTCGACAGCGCACAGGCTGTCCTGAACGAGATCATGGCGACACCGGACAAGTCCGTCCCCCAGAACATCCTCTCTTCGGCCTACTGCGTTGTAGTGATCCCTTCCTTCAAGAAGGGTGCCTTCGTTGTGGGCGGGCAGTACGGTCAGGGAGTTGCAACCTGCCGCAACACGCCCTCGGGCAAGTGGTCTGCTCCGGTCTTCGTCCAGCTCGCGGGCGGAAGCTTTGGCTTCCAGATCGGCGGTCAGTCGACGGATCTCGTCCTCATCGGTATGAACGAGCGCAGCTTGTCCGATATGTTGCATAACAAATTCAAGATCGGTGGCGATGCTGCTGCTTCTGCAGGTCCAGTAGGACGCAACGCACAGGCCGGTACGGACTGGAAGCTCGGTGCTGAGTTCCTGACGTATTCGCGCTCCAAGGGCCTCTTCGCCGGTATCGATCTCGACGGTACGGTCCTTTCGCAGAACCAGGATGACACTCGTACGTTCTACGGCACGGACATCCAGTTCGAGAGCTTGTTGAAGGGTTCCACTCCGGTTCCTCCTTCGGCTCGCCCCTTCGTTCGCACTGTAGCTAAGTACTTTGTAGCTGCAAAAGCAGCCCAGTAACAACCTCGCTAGGTAGCAGAGAAGCCGTCGCTTCTGCGGCGGCTTTTTTGCGTCTCCAATCCGTGCCCACTACACTGAAGGCTTGCAGCCATCTTTCTCAAGTACGCGCCACCGCCTCGAATTCGGCTTCGTCTGGCTTCTTGTCCGGGGTCTTGGCATCCTTCCGCGTTCTGTCGCGCGTGCCTTTGGAGCAGGAATCGGCCTCTTTTGCTTCCATCTCCTGGGTCGTCTGCGCCAGACCGGTCTGCGCAACCTCCAGATCGCGTACCCCGAGAAGACCGTTGAGCAGCATACGAGCGCGCTACGCAGTCTCTACCTTTCGCTAGGGCACCAGATTGCCGAATTCTGCTGCATGTCTCGCTACACCGCTAAATTTGCCCAGGAGCATATCTTTCGCTACGAAGGCCTGGAGCATTTTCTCGCTGCACGGGAACGGGGCAAGGGAGCTCTCGTTCTAACGGGCCACTTGGGGGCGTGGGAGCTTTCCAGCTTCGTTCACTCCCTCGTCGGCTATCCCATGGGAATGGTGATCCGTCGCCTCGACAACCCGCTCGTCGATGAGTTCGTCAACCGCATCCGCTGCCTGCATGGCAACCGCGTGCTGCATAAGGATGACTTCGCACGCGGTCTTCTCCGTGCCATGGCGAAGAATGAGACGGTTGGAATCCTGATGGACACCAACATGACGCCGCCGCAGGGAGTCTTTGTACCGTACTTCGGTGTTCCCGCGTGTACCGCTTCAGGATTGGCTCGTGTCGCTCGCGCCACGGACGCTACGGTGATTCCCGGCTTCCTGCTTTGGAGCGAGGCGGAGAAGCGCTACATCCTTCACTTCGGCGCGGCTTTGGAGGTCGTCCGGACAGAAGACGCGGAGGCGGACGCGCTTGCCAATACGGCGCTCTTCACCAGCACGATCGAGCAGTACGTCCGATCCGCCCCGGAACAATGGCTCTGGCTGCATAGGCGCTGGAAGACGCGCCCCCCGGGCGAACCACCCATCTACTAACGGAATACACTGGTATTGGACATGCCGAACCTGCGCCAGATCGCCGAGATGCTTCATGCGGATGCCGAAGACTTCCCCGAAGGCGGGGAGATTATGGGAGTCGCGAGTATCGAGGGCGCTCTGCCCTCGGATGCCGTCTTCGCCTCGGATGCCACGGCGCTGGAACGGGCGACCATTTCAGCCGCTGGATGTATCCTGGCCCGTCTCGCAGACGCTTTTTTGACAGAGGATCCGCGCGTGATCCCGGTCAAAGACCCGCGCTTCGCCTTTTCTGTCCTCGCACAAAAGCTTTCCCCTGCGCCCCAGGGCCATCTCCATACGACCGCTGTTCTTGGAACGAACGTCAGCCTGGGGGAGAACGTCAGCATTGGCGCAGGCACCGTTATCGGCGACAACGTAACCATCGGCGACAATACGACCATCGACGCGCGCGTGGTCGTCTACGCAGGCGTTGAGATTGGCGCGCGCGTCCTGATCCAGTCCGGTGCCGTGGTGGGCTCGATGGGTTTTGGCTATGCCTGCAGCGCGAGCGGCGAGTACATACGCTTTCCGCAGCAGGGAAGGCTCGTCATCGAAGACGACGTAGAGATTGGCGCGAACTCCACGATCGATCGCGGCGCTCTCGAAGAGACGCGTATCGGTTGCGGCTCGAAGCTGGATAACCTCGTCCACATCGGCCATAACTGCATCCTCGGCAAGAACGTCATTATTGCGGCGCAGACCGGCATCTCCGGCTCTTCCGTGGTGGAAGATGGAGCAATCCTCGGAGGGCAGGTGGGCATCGGGGAACACGCTACGGTGGGCGACCATGTCATTCTCGGCGGAGGCGCGGGTGTTCTGAGCGGCAAGAAGCTGCGCGGCCCCAACCAGATCTTCTGGGGCCGACCGGCACAGCCGTTGAAACAGTATCTCCGCGATCTGGCAAAGTTGCGGAAGCTATGATCGTCGTCGTCGGCGGGCACACAAGAAATATCGGCAAGACGTCGCTCGCCGCAGGGATCGTTGCGGCCTTCCCGGAGATGCACTGGACCGCGTTCAAAATCACACAGTTCGGTCATGGCGTCTGCTCCGCAGATGGGGAAGCCTGCGACTGCGAAACGGACGACCACACGATTGCCATAAGCGAAGAGCGTGATGCCCAGAGCGGAACAGATACCTCACGCATGCTCGCAGCGGGAGCGCAAAAGGTGTACTGGGCACGAACGCGGCAGGGCCAGCTTGCCGAGGCCATGCCGCTCCTGCGCAAGCGCATGGGGGAAGCAGAGAATGTCCTGCTGGAGTCCAACTCGGTTCTGCGCTTTTTGAAGCCAGATCTTTACCTGGCCGTTCTTGACCCGTCCATCGCGGACTTCAAGCCATCCGCGCTGCGATATCTCGACCGTGCGGATGCAATTGTCTTCCCGCAACGAGAGGGAGAATCGATTGCGGAGACAGGTTCGATTTGGCCAGAGATCAGCGATGCGATCTGGAATCGAAAGCCGCGTTTCGTGGTCAGGATTCAGGCGGAAGGTGCGGGCCCGGACCTGTTTCTGTCGTCAGATCTGAAGGCTTTTGTCGCGGAGCGGCTTCCTAAAGCGGCTTAGGTTTACCTGCTTCGTGCCCCATTCTTTCGCGGCTTCTTGCGAAAGGGTGGGGTAAGTTCGCCACAGATCTTTAGCGACTGAAAAAGCAGGTCCCTTCGCTTCGCTACGGGATGACAAAGAGTGCGTATAGCCGCCAAACAAAAGTAGCGCTACCGAGAATCCGGTAGCGCTACTTTCACGTGGAGACTGAAACTACGTTTAGTTGGCTGCGTTCGTCGTAGCGTCCAGATAAGCAACGTCGAGAGCGATACCCTGAACCGTGATCGCGAAGTTGTTAATCTCAGAGCCATCGACGGTGCTGAAGGCGTGAACCTGTCCGCCGTAAGCCGTGTACATCTTGTTGTATCCCTGTACCCAGCACAGACCCGTGAGCGAGCCGTAATAGTACTGGTTTCCGTCGTCGTTGGGATAAGGAACTTTGGACGATGCGGAAGTGGGATCCACTGCCGGAATAACCGTGGCCGTGCTTTTGGATAAATTGAACATCGTGAGGCAGTTGTAGTTCAGGCTATGGGCCTGACGCTCGCCGCTGGCGCAGTTCTGTGAACCGATCCAGAGCGTGCTGTTGTCCCCAAAGAGCATCTTGGTATGCGTGCCATCGGAGATGGAGTACTGACCGGTCACGGCTTTTGTCGCAAGACTGATGGTGGAGAGTGTACCTGCGAAGAGGCCGTCAGGTTGAAGCTGCTGTCCTGAGACATAGAGCGTGCTGCCATCAGAGAGTGCCGCGGTGACGCCGCCGGGAACGGTGGTTGTCGCGGTCACAGGCGATGAGGCTGCATAGTTGTCAATGCGCAGAGCGTCCAAGGTAAGGTAGCTGACACTCGATGCAGTTCCACCGCACTCGACTCCACAGTTGAGCACGTAGGCCTGCGATCCATCCAGCGAGAAGTAAACCCCGGTTGGATGGTCAAAGTTACCCGTGACCGGAAGCGCGCAGTAAACGGGAAGATTCACGGGCTGGCAGGCGGTGTAGCCGGTTGGGGGCGCCTGATTGGTGTTCAGCTTGACGATGCGGTAAAGACCGCTATTGTTCGGAGTCGCGAGGACATTGTTGCGGGTCATGGCAAGCATGACGGTGTGCGAAGGATTCATCGCGACGCGGTAGACATTTGGAAGGGGCAGGGCGTAGGTGGAGCCCGTTCCCTTGTCGATGACCTCCAGAAGGCCTGCGGTCTCCAGCGCAGCGAGAACGAACGTGCCATCCGGAGGTACGGTGATATCCGCCGCCCCTCCGGGCAGAGTTGCGGAACCGAGCGCGGAACCGAGCGTCTTCTCAGTGGAGTAGTCGATCGAAGTCAGACTAGCGTCGGTACTTCCATAAACATATCCGCCCAACTGCTCGGGATAGTTGATGATCTTCGTGGCGTTGTTTGTTGCAAATCCGGAGATAGAGAAGCTGGAATTTGCGTTGTAGACGTTGTTGCGAATGTCGCGTATCGAATCCAAGATGGCAAGCGATCCGCTGGTACCGAGACTTCCGGAGTTCGCGACCGAGACCATAACGCGCGAGGTCAGCTGGCTGGGCGGCACAGGACGGCCGGCGAACTGGTTTTCGGTGGTCTTATAGGGTCTGTTGCCGTAGCAGCCTACGAGCGAGAGGGTGGCAACGGCCACGCAGAGGACTACCGTCGACCGTGCGAAATCGCGAATCTTCAACTTGAAAAACTCCAAACTATGCGAGCGCAGAGAACCCGCGCGAATACTGATAAGTATAGCAAAGCAGATACGACGGGAAGACTTCCGCTCGGCCACTGCCTGTACCATGAAGAGATGGCTTCGAGGTCGCGAAAGCGGATCCCCGGAGCGGATGGAGACGGTTCGTACGCATGAAAAACGTTGCAGCAGATTGGCTTAAATCGAGGACCTTGCTGTTTGACGGCGCAATGGGCACGATGTTTTACGCACGCGGCATTTTTATCAACCGCTGCTATGACGAACTGAATCTCACGGAACCGGAGATGGTACGCGAACTGCACGAAGAGTACCTGATGGCCGGTGCTGAGGCGATCGAGACCAATACCTTTGGCGCTACGGCTCCGCGCCTGGCGCGGTATGGTTTGGCCGAAAAGGTGGGTGCGATCAATCGCGCGGCCGTCGTGATCGCCCACCGTGCGGTGCGGCATGCCAAGGAAAAACTTGCCGTGGACGCCCTTGTGGCCGGATCCATCGGTCCGGTTGCCGATGCTGCGTTGTCCGAGGACGAAGTGCGGAACGCTTATCGGGAGCAGATGGCGGCTCTTGTGGAAGGGGAGGGTATCGATCTTTTTGCGATTGAAACGGTGATGAGCCTGCGCGAGGCGCGACTCGCTCTGGAGGCGGCTGCGCTTGCCGCGCCGGGCATTCCGTCCATCGTGATGGTGACGGTGAATGAGGTGGGCCAGTGCCTGGATGGGACCGAGGTCGAGGAAGCCGTTCGCTTTCTTGAAGCGGCTGGCGCTGCGGCTGTGGGCTGCAACTGCTCCAGCGGACCGGAGATGATCCTGCGCACCATCGAGCGGATGCGCGCCGTGACCACTCTTCCCATCGCGGGGATGCCCAATGCGGGCGTCCCAAGCTGCGTGGATGGGCGGAGTATTTATCTGACCTCTCCTGAGTACATGGCAAGCTTCGCGCGGAAGGCCCTGCGCGCGGGCGCGACCATTGTGGGCGGTTGCTGCGGAACAACGCCTGCCCACATTCGCTCCATGCGCGGGGCCCTGCGTGCGGTCGTCGCCCAGCAGGAAGGAACGGCTTCCGCGGGCAAGGGAACCAAATCGGACCACGCGGTTGCTATCGTGGAACCCATGCCGCTGGCGGCGCGGTCTCTTCTCGGAGGACGGATCGCGCGCAAAGAGTTTGTGACCATGGTGGAGATCGTTCCGCCAAAGGGTATCGACGCCAGCCGCGAGCTGGAGGGAGCACGCATGCTGCACGCGATGGGCGTGCACGCGATTAATGTTCCGGATTCACCGCGGGCCTCAGCGCGTATGAGCGCAGGAGCGCTCTGCATCCAGATTCAGCAGAAGATCGGCGTGGAAGTCGTCCTGCATTCCACCTGCAGAGACCGCAACCTACTTGGCCTGCAGAGCGATCTTCTCGGAGCCGCGTCACTGGGTTTGAAGAACATGCTCTGCCTTACGGGCGATCCGCCAAAGATGGGAACCTATCCCGACGCGACTGCGGTCTTCGACGTCGACGCCATTGGGCAGCTTGCGATGGCGCGGGAGATGAATCGCGGCTTCGATATCGGCGGCAACTCCATCGGTGCGTCCACCAATTTCGTTCTCGCCTGTGCTGCGAATCCCGGACTGCCGGACCTCGATGCCGAGGTGCGTCGGTTCGCGGCGAAGGTGGAGGCCGGCGCCGAGTTTGCCATCACGCAGCCGGTCTTCGATCTGCGCCTGCTGGAAGATTTTCTACGCAGAATCGAGCAGTTCCGTATTCCTGTCATTGCTGGCATCTGGCCGCTGACGAGCGTACGCAACGCGGAGTTTATGCGCAACGATCTCAAGGTGAGCGTGCCGGAATCGATTATGACGCGGATGGCTGCGTGCGAGACCCCCGAGAGCGCGCGTGAAGAGGGTATCTTGATCGCGCAGGAGATGTTGCGCGAAGCGCGGCCGCAGGTGCAGGGCGTCCAGGTGAGCGCACCCTTCGGAAAGTATGAACTGGCGGCGAAAGTCTTGGACGGATTTCTAAGTGGAGGCGGCAATGGCGACGTTTGAAGAGCAGTTGAAGGCATTGGAGAGCGTAGTCGAGCGGCTGGAACGCGGAGATCTCCCCCTGGAAGAGGCACTCAAGCTGTTTGAGCAGGGTGTCGGTCTCTCAGACGGATGCAAGAAAGAACTTGAGGCCGCCGAAGGGCGTGTGCAAGTGCTCTTGCAGAATCGCAATGGAACCCGCAGGGTTGAAGATCTCGACCTGGAGGCTTGATTTCAGTGCGAAGAGGGTAAAATTTCTCTATGAAAACTGAACTCGAAAGCTTGATGGATCGGCTGATCGAGAACGGTCATGCAGGGATCGCGATTGAGCATAAGATTCTGGAGTGGAGAAAGACCGAGCTCGCAGAGAAGCTTGCGAACAAACCACTTTCTGAAGAAGCTCCCTTGGAACGCCGAGTCTCTTAGTGCCCAGGTTGACCGTAGTGGCTGGCGCCAATGGAGCCGGCAAGTCGACGCTTACGAAGACATCTCCGAGCGATTTTCAATTTGATCCACTCCTAAGATCCCGATTCTGTCGCTTTTCGCCTAAAGATGTTTTCGCCTAAAGATGAGCGCTGGATCCCAGGTGGATGCTGCGCGTGAAGTCCTTCGTAGAAGTGAAGAGCTACTAGATGCGCTCCAGACATTCGCAGTCGAGACCACTCTCTCCGGCCACACCTATCTCCGCGTGGCTGATGCTTCGAACGGTTTCGATGGTCTCACTGCTGAAGTTGTAATGGTGAAGTTCGCCTTTACCAATGGTGAACTAGGCGGAACCGTCGCGCGGATCGATCAGACAGTTAGCGGTCGCGCGAGGTCACGAAGCCAGGCACCCAAAGCAGGGCGCGCTTGGCTTCCGAGTCGGGCAGGTCCGTGAGGCACTGCCGGGCGACCTCCGCATAGGCGCGCGCGGCGTCCATGGCGTAGTCCAGCGAGCCGTGATGCTTGAGGATTGCAAGGATCGTCTTATGCGGGACGCGGTTGAAGCTGCGGTCGGCGAGGACGGTGCGGATCGCTTCGCGCTCTTCTCCTGTGCCGCGTTCAAGCGCGTGAATTACGGCGAGCGTCGCTTTGCCTTCACGGAGATCGCTCGCAACCGGTTTGCCCAGGGTGGACTCTTCCGAGGTCAGGTCAAGAACATCGTCCACGATCTGAAAGGCGAGGCCGAGGTTGCGGCCGTATTCGCCGAGCTGCCCTTCGATCTCCTTGGGAGCGTCGGCAATCGCCGCGCCGAGCTGCATGGAGACGCGGAAGAGGGAAGCCGTCTTGCGGAAGATGAGGTCGAAGTACTCTTCCTCATTGATCAGGCGACCCAGCTTCTGGATCTGGAGGAGTTCGCCTTCGACCATCTGCTGGGTGAGCGAGATGAGCAGGTCGAGGACGTGGAAGTTGCGCTCTTCCATCGCCACCTGGAAGCTCTGCATGTAAAGCCAATCCCCGGCGAGGACGCACTTGGAGTTACCCCAGGCTGTGTTGGACGAAGGCCGACCGCGGCGTGTGTCTGCCGCATCGATGATGTCGTCATGCACAAGCGTGGCCGTATGCAGCATCTCCACGACAGCGCCGAGACGGATGCGCGATTCGCCCCGAAAGTGCAGCGCCTTGGCCGAAAGCAGAAGAAGCAGGGGGCGAATACGTTTTCCTCCACCTGCCAGCAGGTACTCCGCGATCTCCGTGATGACACGGACCTCCGACGAAGACTGCCGCGCGAACTCGCGTTCGACGGCGGCAAGATCGTCGCGCAGGAGATCGAAGACCCCTTTTGCATCCGCGATGGAAGAAAGCTTCACGTGTGTCCTAAGAGGGTATCAGTTAGGCGGAGCGATAGTTGGTGAACTGCAGATCCAGGCCGATGTCTTGCTTTTTAAGGAGCGAGATCACTTCCTGGAGGACGTCGCGGTCTTTCGCCGAGACGCGTACAGTGTCGCCCTGGATGCTGGCTTGGGCTTTGAGCTTTGCGTCTTTAATGGCGGCGACGATCTTCTTGGCCTTATCCGAGGCAATGCCCTGGTTGAGCTTCACCTTCTGACGGACGGAAGAGTTCGACGCGGGCTCGATCTTCTCGAACTCCAGGCTCTTAAGCGAAACGCCGCGCTTCACGAGCTTCTGCGAGAGAATTTCGATCACGGCAGTCAGGGTGTATTCGTCCTGCGAGGCGAGCTGGATGGCCTCTTCTTTTTCCAGGGCGATGGTGGATTTTGAGTTCTTCAGGTCGAAGCGCGCGTTGACTTCCTTGGTGGCCTGGTCGATCGCGTTCTTCACTTCCTGGATATCTACTTTGCTGACGACGTCGAAGCTGTTGTCATTGGCCATGATTTGTTCCTTTTACTCCGCTAGGGATGGGATGCGCGTCGTAGGGAAGAGACGCTGAAAGTTTGTGGTGGTCTGTGCAATAAGCGCCGGTGTTGTGATGCCGCGAAGTTCTGCGAGGAAGTTTGCAGTAACTGCCGTGTTCGCCGGTTCGTTGCGTTGGCCTCTGTGTGGAATTGGAGCGAGAAACGGGGAATCTGTCTCTACAAGAATACGGTCTGCGGGCGCTGCGACGGCAGCTTCGCGGATCGTCGTGAAGCGCGGATAGGTTAGATTTCCCGCGAAGGACAGATAGAAGCCGATGGCCAGGCCACGCTTTGCGTGCTCCACCGTGCCGGAGAAGCAGTGAAGGATGCCGGGAAGGCCGGTCGGTGCCCACTCATCTTCAAGCATGGTGAGCATATCGTCCGCGGCATCTGCCGCGCCATACCGTTCTTTCGCGGCGGGAACAGCCAGTTCACTCGTGCGGCAGTGCAGGATGATGGGCTTGCCCGCCGCAGCGGCAATCTTCATCTGCGCGCTGAACGCTGCTTTCTGCGTGGCGATGTCGGGGTTATCGAGATGGTAGTAGTCCAGACCGATCTCGCCAATCGCGATGACCTTCTCCTGGGCCGCGAGTGCAGACAGCTTTTCCAGGCCTTCGGGCGTGGCTTTGTGCGCTTCCTGCGGATGAATCCCGGCGGAGGCGAAGATCTGCAGCTCCGGTGTGCTGCGCGTCGTGGCTAGATCATGCGCGCGGTGCATGGTCTCCGGGCCGTCGCCGATGCCGATGGACAGGATGGTTCCGAGCCCGGCTGCGCGCGCGTTGCCGAGGACCTGATCCAGCTCCGGGCCTTCGTAATAGTCGAGATGGGCGTGGGAATCTACGAGCATTCTTGTCTTCCGGAGAACCCCTTCTTCGAGCGAAGGCGTCTCATTTGCTGTGAGATCCATTTGATCGTCATCGTCCGCATCATCCTATCGCTGATCCACGCAGCCACGCAGTCCGCCGTGGCGATGTTGATCGCTGTGCTTTCGCTGATGGTGGTGGCTGCGGGCGGATTCGCGTTGCTGGTCATGTTAGGTGTCTTCAGTGTTTCGGGCATTGAGGCTTTGCGCTTTTTGGAAAAGCGCAAAGACAACAAGTAGCTACTTCAGTCTGGAACCGAGGGCGATCTCTTCCGAGAAGGTGGCGAGCACCGGCTTGCCGTTTTCTCCTTCGCTGGCTGCGAGCAGCATCCCGTGCGACTCCAGACCGCGCATCTTGCGAGGCGCGAGATTCGTGATCACAACGATGCGGCGACCGACGAGGTCTTCCGGTGTGTACCACTCGGCGATGCCGGAGAGGATCTGGCGTGTCTCCGTGCCAAGATCGACTTCGAGGCGCAGAAGCTTGTCGGCTTTGGGGATGCGCTCGGCGATCTTGATCTGACCAACGCGGAGCTCGATCTTGGCGAAGTCATCGATGGTGATGGGCTTGTGCTGCTCGGCGACAACGGTGTCGGCGGGGGGAGCGATGTCCTGCGCCATGGGGTCGGTGACGGTCTTCGTCTCGGGAGTAGCTTCGGGTGCGGCTGCGGGCTTGTTGGACTGTTCGAGGTCGGTCATACGAGTGATGATTTCCTTGTCTGCGCGGGGGAAGATGGGGGCGAGGGGGCCGAGCTTGGTGCCGGGCTTTAGTCCTCCCCAGTGGAGATTGTTGAGTTCGCCGTTTTTGGCTGCCTGTTCGATATCGCCGAGGCCGAGTTGTCGCCAGACCTGCGCCGTGGCGTAGGGAAGAATCGGATAGAGCAGTGCAGTGATCGTGCGAATCGATTCGGCGCTGCGATATAAAACATCTCCGAACTTCTCGCGGCTGGCTTCTTCCTTTGCAAGCTTCCACGGCGCGGCTTCGCTGAAGAACCTGTCCGCATTCGTGATCATCTGCGCGATAGAGGTGGTCGCGCGCGTGAAGGTCTGCGTGTCAAAGTCGGCATCGATTAGGGCTGCGAGCGTTTCGAATTCCCCATTGGGGATTTCGTCCGACGGTGCAGGAAGAACGCCTCCAAAATTCTTTTCCACCATGGAAAGCGTTCGGCTCACAAGATTCCCATATCCGTTCGCCAGATCAGCGTTATAGCGCGTAACCATCGCGTCGAAAGAGAAGCTGCCGTCCTGACCAAAGGGAATTTCGCGCAGAAGGAAGTATCGAAGAACGTCAGCAGCGAAGAGGTCCTGCTCAGCCTTGGGCAGGTCAGGCTTGATCGAACCGAAGCCTTCGAGGATTGTTTCTGACCGGACGATGTTGCCGCGCGACTTCGACATCTTCGACTCTTCAAAGAGCAGCCAGCCGTGGGCGACGATCTTCTTCGGTAGCGGCAGACCGGCGGCCAGAAGGAACGCGGGCCAGTAGACGCAGTGGAAGCGCGTGATCTCTTTGCCGACAATATGCAGATCAGCGGGCCAGTACTTTTCGAACTTCGCGATGTCGGCCGGATCGTCCGAGCCGTAGCCCACCGCGGTCATGTAGTTGGCGAGCGCATCGAGCCAGACATAGATGACGTGCTTCTGTTCCGTGAGTCCGGCGACGATCTCAGGAACGGGGATTCCCCAGGTAAAAGAAGAACGCGAGATGGAAAGATCGCGGAGAGCGCCAGGGATGTACTTGTGTCCGGCAGCGCTGACAGCGGTCGCATCCGTGTCGTTCACGTTTCCACGCAAAAAGCTCAAAACCTCGTTCTTACGTGCTTCTGGCGTGATCTCGAGCTCGTTCGACCCAATCAGGTCGATGAGCTGTGTCTGAAACTCGGAGAGCTTGAAGAAGAAATTTTCTTCCGTGACCGTCTCCGTCAGCTTACCGTCCGGGCCGATGGTCCCGGGAGGCCCTTCGACGAACATCTCCTCGCCGATGGAGTACTGGCCGGTATAGGAGCGGAGTTCGATGAAGCCGCGTTCGTAGAGGGTGGTGAAGAGCTTCTGCGCGCCGCGCTTGTGGGCTTCGTCGGTCGTGCGGATGTATTGGTCGTAGGTAACGCCCATGCGGTCCCACAGGGCGCGGAACTGTTCGGAGACCTGGTCGGCGAACTGCTGGGGCGGAATGCCCGCGGCTTCGGCGGATCGCTGGATCTTCTGGCCGTGCTCGTCGGTGCCGGTCAGGAAGTAGGTATCGAACCCCTGCAGGCGCTTGCGGCGCGCGATGGTGTCCGCCGTCAGTGTGGTGTAAGCGTGGCCGATGTGGGGGCGCGCGTTGACGTAATAGATCGGGGTCGTGAGATAGAACTTATCTTTTTTGTTGGGCATCGCGGCTTTGGACAGTTTAGCAAGTTGGGATGAGGTCGCGCTTTGGGGGCGAAGCGGAGAGATCCGCTTCTTTTCCGTGCCCCATTCTTTCGCGGTTTTATCGCGAAAGGGTGGGGTCGCGCGGAGCGCACAAACCGGATTTGTTAGGAAAGCGGATCCCTCCGCTTCGCTGCGGGATGACAAAAGGGGCGAAGGAGAGATTTCTGGCGAACTTACCCCACCCTTTCGCAAAAGCCGCGAAAGAATGGGGCACAGAGCATCTACTTCCTGCGCAGTGCTATGCTGGCCGCCTATGAAAACGTGCTCTTTTCTCTCGCTTCTGCCTGTCGTGGCCCTCGCCGCCGCTTTGCCCGCACAGACGTTGCTGGTGACGAACCAATATGCGCATACCTTGAGCTTCGTGGACCCCGCAACGGCCAAGGTGGTCGCCGAAGTCGCCGAGGGCGGCGCAGGCCACGAGGTTATCGCTTCTCCGGACGGGCGTTGGGCTGTGGTGCCGTTGTACGGCTCCGCTGGCGTCGGCAAGCCTGGAACGGATGGAAGCACCATGCTCATCGTGGACGTGCCTGCGCATAAAGTCGTGAAGACCTTCGACTTCGGTCACGGCGTGCGTCCCCACAAGCCGGTCTGGGACGCGAAGCGGAACGTGCTCTACGTGACCACGGAGCTGGACAAGACCGTTTCCGTGCTGGACCCGAAGACGTGGACGATTGTGGGATCGATCCCGACGGAGCAGGAGCAGTCGCATATGTTTGCCCTTTCGCATGACGGGATGCGCGGCTACACGGCGAATGTCGGCCCCGGAACGGTCTCCGTGCTGGATATCGCCGACCGCAAGACGCTGAAGGTGATCCCCATTTCGAAAGACACGCAGCGAATCTCAATATCGAACGACGACAAATGGGTCTTTACGGCGGACCAGGTCGAGCCGAAGCTGGCGGTGATCGATGCGAAGACGATGGCGTTAAAGAGCTGGGTGACGCTGCCTGGGATTGGCTACGGCACGGCTCCCACCAAGGACGGCAAGTACTTGATCGTGACGCTTCGACCGTCGCACGAGGTGGCCATCGTCGACCTCGCCAGCCTTAAGGTGGTCAAGACGATCCCCCTGGAAGAGATTCCCACGGAGGTGATCGTGCGCCCGGACGGCAAGGTAGCCTATGTAAGCTGCGGGCATCGCGTGGCTGCGCTGGATACCTCGACGTGGGCCGTGCAGAACTGGATCGCAACCGGCAATGGAGCGGACGGTCTGGCCTGGGCGAAGTAGATTCTGATCGGAGATCGGCGAGTGAAGGTGTTACGGCGTTTTGGTGTAAGTGTGTGCCTGCTGGTTGCGGTTGCGGGGCACACGCAAAGGGTGCAGGAGTGGTTGACCACGCCTGATCGCAAGGCACTAGTGGCAGAACAGGTTCCGACGGCTTTCGTAAAGCAAAGCCCCGCCGTGGAAACGATTATCGTCGACCCCAAGCAGAAGATGCAGACAATGGATGGCTTTGGCTTTGCCCTGACCGGTGGAAGTGCACAATTAATGCAGAAGATGTCACCAGCCGCGCGCACGGCGCTGATCCATGAACTTCTGGAGACGACGGACAAGGGAATCGGTGTCAGCTACTTGCGCGTGAGCATTGGCGCGTCCGATATGAACGACCGCGTCTTTTCGTACGACGATCTTCCTCCCGGAGAAGAGGACAGGTCGCTTTTGAGGTTTTCGCTACGCGAGGATGAGGCTGACGTGATCCCGGTGTTGCGCGAAGTCCTGAAGATCTCGCCGAAGATCGCGATCATGGCCTCTCCGTGGACTGCGCCCTCGTGGATGAAGACAAACGGTGATCCCAAGGGCGGCAAGCTGAAACCGGAGATGTACGGAACCTATGCTGCATACCTGGTGAAATACCTGGAGGGCATGGAGGCCGAGGGAATCCCGATTACGGCTCTTACCGTGCAGAATGAGCCCCTGAATCCGAAGAACACGCCGAGCATGGTGATGGAGGCGGAGGAGCAGAAGATCTTTATCCGCGACCACCTGGGCCCCGCACTGCGACGGAGCAAGCTGAAGACGAAGATCATCCTCTACGACCACAACATGGATGAGCCGGGATACCCGATGACCACGTTGAAGGACAAGGCAGCGGCGAAGTACGTGGCAGGTTCGGGTTTTCACCTGTATCTCGGCAAGGCCGAGGCGATGTCCACGGTGCACGATGCGTTTCCGCAGAAGGGCCTGTATTTTACGGAGCAGATGATCGTCGACCGCAAGGGAGCTACAGGGCTGGCGATTGCCGCGCCCGTGAAAAGGGTGATCGTAGGTGCGACGCGAAATTGGGCAAAGAGTGTGCTGCTCTGGAATCTCGCGGCCGATCCGCAGTTTGGCCCCCACACTTCGAACGGAGGATGTCCGGTTTGCGAGGGTGCGATCACGCTGGACGGCGATACTGTGACCCGGAACCTGGCATTTTATACGCTCGCGCATGCGTCAAAGTTTGTGCCTCCGGGCTCTGTGCGCGTCGGCTCGACGGAGACCGATGAGCTGGCGGATGTGGCGTTTCGAACGCGCGCTAGGAAGCTGGTTTTAATCGTGGCCAACACGTCGGCGGACGAAAAGAGCTTCGCGGTTCGTGACGGCAATAAGGTCTTCGAGGCGAAGCTGACGGCAGGCGCGGTGGCCACCTATGTTTGGTAATGAGCCTTGCTCCTGGTCGCGTCTCGATAGCCAGCATTTATCCTGTAGATATGGCATTGGTGGAGCAAAAGATCGCGCTGTTTGGAATGGCTCTGCCGGAGCTCATCGAGCGTATGGGCGCCTGGGGCGAAAAGCCCTACCGCGCGCGGCAGGTTTGGGACGCTCTTTACAAGCAGCGTGTGGCTGCGCTGGACGAAATCACTGTGCTGCCGTTGGCTTTGCGTGAGCGGCTTGCGACGGAGGGTGTAGAGATCGGCCTTCCTGAAATGGTGCAGACGGCCACGAGTGTGGACGGTACGGAACGCTACCTGATGCGGATGGTCGACGGTGAAACCGTAGAAACCGTGTGGATGCCGGATGGCGACGGCGGCGAGCGCGGCGACGGCTCCGAAGCGGCCGTGGAAGAGTCGGACGAGGTGGTCACGGCGGACGAAGCTGTAGACAAAACTAACGGCTATAAAAAGCCGGACAAGCGGAACTGGGGAGCGCTGGCGGAGAAGGGGTATCGCCGCGCCACGATCTGCATCTCCAGCCAGGTGGGATGCGCGGTGAACTGCCAGTTCTGTCTGACGGCGAAGCTTGGAATCAAACGGAACCTGACCGCTGGCGAAATCGCCGGGCAGGTCGCGGCGGTGCTCAACCGGCATAGCGTGAAGATGGGCAAAGACCGCATCAATCTCGTATTTATGGGAATGGGCGAGCCCTTTTTGAACTACGACGCCTTCATGGACTCAGTGCGCTTACTTGTAGAAGGCGTCGGCATTCCCGATTCGCGGATGACGGTTTCGACCAGCGGGATCGAACCTTCGATCCGTCGGTTTGCGACGGAGACCGTTCGTCCCAAGCTGGCGTTGAGCCTGAACGCTTCGAACGACGCCGTCCGTACGGAGATCATGCCGATCACGAAGAAGTGGAACATTGCGATGCTTCTGGATGCGGTGAAGACGATTCCTATGGGCAAGCGCGACTGGGTGACCTTCGAGTACGTGATGCTGGGAGGGGTGAACGACCAGCCACAGCACGCACGCGAGGTGCTGGCCCTGTTGAAGGGCATGCACGCGAAAGTGAACCTGATTGTGTGGAATCCGGGGCCGGGGATTGCTTACTCGCAGCCCGATCCCGATGCGGTGGCGGTCTTTCAGAAGATGATGATTGATGGTGGAATGCCGACGTATATCCGCAGACCGCGCGGGCGGGATATTTATGCGGCTTGTGGGCAGTTGAAGCGGACCGTGCAGGATGAACTGGTGAGTATCCAGTAGTTTTGGTTTCTTACTTTGTCATCCCGTAGCGAAGCGAAGGGATCTGCTTTCTTTTTTCCTGACAAATCAGGTTTGTGCGCTCCGCGCGACCCCACCCTTCCGCCGATAAAACTGGCGAAAGAATGGGGCACGGGATGTTCCTACGGCATCGTGGGTTCGTCGACGCGGACGTTCAGGTTGTGACCGAGGCGTGGGACGAGGAGATTGAAGATAGCCAGCGACGTGAGATAAGCGCATGCCGCGATGAGGAAGATCAGGAAGGGGTGATGGATCCACACGGTTTTTGTGAACCAGGTGAAGAGCGCCCCGCCAACCGCACCTGCCGCTCCGCCGATACCCACCACCGTCGAGACGGTGGTGGAAGGGAAGATGTCTGAGGGTGTGGCGAAGAGGTTCGCCGACCATCCCTGGTGTGCGGCGGCAGCTACAGCAAGCAGGCCGACAGCAAGCCAGACATTGCCGGGATAGCGCGAATGCACCACGGGAACAAAGACAGCGAAGACCGAGAAGCAGGCACAGATCAGCATCGCCAGCTTACGTCCCTTATTCACATCCATGCCGCGACGCATGAAGTGACCGGCCACATAGCCGCCGCCGATGGAGCCGACGCTGGAGCCGCAGTAAATCAGGATCAGCGGCAGACCGACGTGCTTCAAGTCGAGGTTGTAGTTCTCATGAAAGTACTTCGGCAGCCAGAAGAGGTAGAACCACCAGATCGGATCGGTCAGTCCCTTGGCGATAGCGAAGGCCCAGAGGCCGCGGCTCTTGAGAACATACCCCAGACTGGTGCCCTGATATTGCTTCAGGGGAAGTTCGAGGTTTGCCTGCGTCTGCGTCGAGCTGCGGCGCAGCTTGTTGTACGGGAAGAGCAGCCACAGCACGAGCCAGATCATCCCCATGGAGCCTGTCGTAAGAAAGGCCGCGCGCCAGCCGTAGATGCTGGTCACGAAGGGGATGAGAATCGGTGCGATGAGCGAGGAGAAGTTGGCTCCCGAGTTCCAGATGCCGGTAGCCAGGGCGCGCTCTTCGGTGGGGAACCACTCGCTGGTGGCCTTGATGGCTGCAGGGAAGTTGCCGCTTTCGCCAATGCCCAGCATAAATCGCGCCAGGCAGAAGCCCGCAACACTGCCGACGAAGACATGGCTCATGGAGGCGATACCCCAGAGACCGATGGCAAGCGAATAGCCCAGCTTGGTTCCCAGCTTGTCGATAATGCGGCCAGAGACCAGCAGGCCGATACCGTAGGCGATCTGGAAGAAGATCAGGACGTTGCCAAAGTGATCGTTAAAGGCCTGCGGGCTGTTGTCGTCCCACTGCATAAAAGGGAGCTTGTGCAGCTCCGGTTCGATGAGTGAGAAGACGGAGCGATCCATGTAATTGATCGTGGTCGCGAGGAAGAGAAGGCCGCAGACCATCCAGCGCACATTGGATTTCTGCGCTTCTGGGGCATACGTCGTGTATGGCTGGTGCACAGTGGACAAGTGGACGACTCCTCTGGGGATGCGGACTGGTACGGCCCATCGTAGCGGTTGAAGGGTGCTGTCGCCAACTGTCATCGACTCAGGTTCTACAATGAGTGGGGATTGTTGTCACAAAGGTGCTGTTTCGGATGAAGAAGACGATCGTGGTGACTGGGGCGGCGGGCTTCATCGGATGCAACACGGTGGCGGAGCTGAATCGCCGCGGCGAAGAGCGTCTCCTGCTGGTCGACGAACTGGGTACGGACGATAAGTGGAAAAATCTTGTCGGTCTGAAGTTTGACGATATCGTTGCGCCGGACGATTTCCTTCTACGTGTGGAGCAGGATGACTTGAAGGATGTGCGAGGCATCGTGCATCTGGGGGCCTGCAGCTCCACGACCGAGCGGGACGCGGACTATCTTCTCCAGAACAACTACCGGTATACGCGGACACTGGCCGAGTGGTCTGCAAAGCATGAGGTGCGCTTCGTCTATGCGTCCTCCGGCGCGACCTATGGCGATGGTTCGCTGGGATATAGTGACGAGGACGCTGTTACGCCCACGCTGGCTCCACTGAATATGTACGGCTATTCCAAGCACATGGTGGACCTTTGGGCCCTGAAGAACGGGATGTTCCAAGGGGCGAATCCGATTGTGGGGTTGAAGTACTTCAACGTCTATGGACCACACGAGGAGCACAAAGGCGAGATGCGCTCCGTGGTGCATAAGAGTTACGGCCAGATCGAGCGCGAAGGAAAGGTGCGGCTCTTCAAGAGCTACCTTCCCGGGTATGCAGACGGCGAACAGAAACGGGACTTCCTCTATGTGAAGGACGCCGTGGATGTGACGCTGTACTTTCTGGAAGAGAATAAGGTGGGTGGATTGTTCAACTGTGGAACCGGCGAAGCCCGTACGTGGAAGTCGTTGGCCCAGGCCGTCTTCGATGCCATGGGGCGTGAATCGAAGATTGAGTACATCGAGATGCCGGAGACGTTGCGCGGAAAGTACCAGTACTTCACCGAAGCGAAGATCGAGAAACTGCGGGCGGCAGGCTATGACCGAAAATTTATGAGCATTGAAGAAGGCGTGCGCGAGTACGTGCAGACCTATCTTGCAGCGAAGGGAAACTGAACCAGTGGCGAAGATACGAATCGGAATTGACCTGGGTGGGACAAAGATTGAAGGCCGCGCATTTGACGCAGAGGGCCATGAACTGGATCGGCTACGCGTCCCCACACCCCGCGAAGACTATGACGGAACCCTGGCGGCGATTGGCGAAGTTGCCACCGCGCTGGAGACACGTACGGGATCGAAGGGCCTCGTGGGTCTGGGCATCCCCGGAACGATCGTTCGCTCTACTGGACTGGTAAAGAATGCGAACTCGACCTGGCTGAACGGACGCCCCCTGGAGCTAGACCTGAAAAAGGTAACGGGGCGGGACATCCGCTGCGCAAACGATGCTAACTGCCTCGCGATCTCAGAGGCAACAGACGGTGCAGCCGCCGGGTATGGCGTCGTCTTCGGTGTCATCCTGGGAACAGGATGCGGCGGCGGTGTCTCTCTCGAAGGTAAGGTGCATGCCGGGCCGAATGGTTTGGCGGGCGAGTGGGGGCACAATCCTCTACCCAGACCTACGCCTGCGGAGTCGCCCGGACCACTCTGTTATTGCGGACACACCAATTGCATGGAACTGTGGCTTTCGGGGTCCGGGCTGGAGCGCGATTACGCCCAGGTAACGGGGAAGTCCCTGCGCGGGCCGGAGATCGTTGCGGCTTCTGAAGCGGGTGACGTAGAGGCCGAAGCGACGATGCAGCGATGGGAAGATCGCGTGGCCCGAGGCTTTACGACCATTATTAACATGCTGGATCCGGATGCCATCGTGATCGGTGGCGGACTCTCCAACCTCGATCGGCTCTACACGAACGTTCCACCCCGCGTGCAAACGCTGATCTTCGGAGGCGGCGCGCTGGATACGCCCATCCTGAAGGCCGTGCATGGCGATGCGAGCGGGGTTCGGGGTGCGGCATGGCTCTGGCCAGCGAGTGCTCTGGTCTAATTTCTAGTTCGTGCTGGTCTTGATCTGCTGCAGATCGATGTCCATCCACTCGCCGCGCTCGATACCAGCGCGGATCTGGGAGACGGTCTTGCCCTGCTTCGTCTGCTGGTAGGCATAGGCCGCTTCCTTCATGCAGGTGGAGCAGGCAGCCCCGTGGGTACCTTCGAAGCAGCTATGCAGGCTGTTGTGACCCATGGCGCGGTCGCAGCGGCAGTAACAGGGAAGCTGATGCAGGACGGCGGGGATCTCTTTCGCCATCTGGTAGGTGCGAACCTGGTAGCCGTGAGAGAAGTACTCGCCTGTAAGCTGTTCATTCTGCATCACTGGCTTGAGAGGCTTCCGGGGTGGAGCGGCGTTGTAGGCGGGGATCTCTTCCGTGGGGTTGCCGTACTGCGCATAGGCGGCCAGCGTAAGCAGGCTGAGAGCAACGAGAGTAAGCGTCCGCTTCATGGAATAATTCTACCGCGTCAGTTTCTATGAGATGTGGGAGTCGCTAGCAAAAAAAGGACCCGTATGAACGATGCTTTGTTCATACGGGGGAGGCCAGTGACGCAACTTGCTTGCAGTGGGCGAAAAACTCAACCTCTTCTGCAGAATCCGTGTAGTCATAGAACTACTGAAGTAAGTCTACTACTTTTTGTATTTCTGTCTACACGTAATGAGACGCGGCCCGTAGAAATTAGTTTCCTATTTCGCTTAAATTCCGGAATATTTTTGGAAATATTTTGTCTATGTACAAACCGGGGAGGTATCGAAGGTGTATCTCCTTTATTTTCTTCAGAACCTGTTCCTTCATCAGCGGAAATATTTTTTTAGGAAAGTTCTTAAAAATCTCTACAGATTGTCTTTAGCGAGCTTCGCATCCCGCTTGCGGTCTGCCCA
This sequence comes from Terriglobus saanensis SP1PR4, assembly GCF_000179915.2. Lineage (NCBI taxonomy): Bacteria > Pseudomonadati > Acidobacteriota > Terriglobia > Terriglobales > Acidobacteriaceae > Terriglobus > Terriglobus saanensis. The sequence continues at coordinate 1,598,365 of NC_014963.1, forward strand.
GCCTTCTTTGGTGACCTGACGGGAGCGGCCGAGCGCGAGTGAGCCCGAAGGGACGTCTTCTGTAATACAGGAGCCTGCCGCAACGTAAGAGCCACTACCCAGAGTGAGGGGGGCGACCAGGGTGGAGTCAGAGCCGACGAAGACGTCGTCCCCGATGGTCGTCTGGTTTTTGTTCACTCCGTCGTAGTTGCAGGTGATCACGCCTGCGCCGATGTTCACGCCGTCGCCGACGACCGCGTCGCCGATATAAGAGAGGTGGTTCGCCTTGGAGCCCTCTCCGATCGTGGCCTTCTTGGTTTCGACGAAGTTGCCGACGTGCGCGCCCTTGCCGATATGGCTGGCGGGGCGGAGGTGCGCGTAGGGTCCGAGCAGAGCATCGTCCGCGACGGTCGAGGAGTCCAGAATGCATCCATTGCGGAGGAGGACGCGGTCTCCGAGGATAGAGTCCTGCACGACGGAGTAGGAACGGATGCGGCAGTCGGAACCGATGACGGTCGTACCGAGGAGCTGGACGAAGGGTTCGAGGATGGTGTCCGGGCCGACCTCCACCGTGGCGTCGATAACGCAGGTCTCGGGACGGAAGATGGTGACGCCGGAGGCCATGAGGCGTTTTGCCGTGGTGAGGCGGAGGGCTGCGTCGAGGTGCATGATCTCGACGATGGTGTTCGCGCCAAGGACTTCGTCGATATCGTCCGCTGCGAATGCGACGACGCGCTCCCCGGCGTCGACCATGAGGCGTGCGACGTCGGTGAGGTAGAACTCGCCATGGGCGTTGTCCGTGTCGAGCTGGTCGAGGTGACTAAAAAGCGAGGCGGTCTGGAAGGCATAGATGCCGGAGTTGATCTCGGGCAGGTTTTGCTGGTCGGGGGCGAGGGACTTCTGCTCCACGATGGCGAGGGCCTCGGACGAACCCGGAGACTTGCGGACGACGCGGCCATAGCCGGTGGGGTCCGGGGGGATTGCAGTGAGGATGGTCATCGCGGCGTGCTCGGCGAGATGGAAATCGCGGATGGCGGCGATGGTCTCCGGGCGGATGAGGGGAACGTCGCCTGAGAGGACGAGGAGATGCTCAGGAGGCGTGAGTCCAGCGAAAGCCGCTTTGACCTGCTGAAGCGCGTGTCCAGTTCCACGCTGTTCTGCCTGCAGCACAAAACGGACGCCTGCGGTGCGCGTGGCGGCTTCCACGGTAGAGCGAACGGTCTCCGCCTGGTGACCGATGATGACGGTGATGGCGTCGGCAGGCACGATGGCGAGCGCGGCGTCGAGGACATGAAGTAGCAAGGGTTTCCCGCCGATTTCGTGCAGCACCTTGGGGCGCTTGCTCTTGAGACGTGTACCTTTTCCGGCGGCCATGATGGCGATGCCAAAGCCTGGTTGATGCTGTTCGCTCACGAAGATCTCCTTGCGGTCTCCATGGTAGCGCGGGGCCGGGTCGAGGAGTCTGTGGCACCAAAGTTGTGTTGCCTTTTGCTGTTGAGCGGTCGAGACTTAGCCCATCCTCTATGCTGCGTGAACCCGCGTTCTTCCCGAAATCCGTTTGGGCGAGACACCTCTGCCTGCCAACCTCTCTTCTCGTAGCAGCTTTGGTTCTGTTTTGTGTTTCAGAGAATTCTGCCGAGGCCCAGCGGACGGCGATTTCGCGCGCCTTGGTCGTGGTGGACAATGAGGGCGCTCAGGATCTTGGTCCGGCTCCCGGCTCGGCGGCAGTGAGCGGCGTGGTGGTGACGCTGAAGCGGAGCGCGGCACAGCAGGCGGATCTCGACAGCTTTTTGACAAATGCAAGCACGCCCGGAGCGACGGGATATCACCACTTTCTGACAACGGAGGAGTTCGCGGCGAGATTTCAGCCGTCGAGCGCCAGCGTGGATGCGCTGTCGGCGTGGTTCTCGGAGCAGGGATTGACGGTGGGGGCCGTTTCGCGTGCGCGGACGTCGATGCTCCTGAGCGGAACCGTGGCGCAGATGAATGCCGTGTTCGCCGTAGGGCTTCATCGCATGAGCGTGGCCTCGGCCGAGGTGCTCTCTGCGACGGAGGTTCCTTCGCTGCCGGATGCGCTGGCTGCTTCCGTGACGGACGTTCGCGGCATGAATGCGATTGCTTTGAATACGGACGCGAGTTCGGCTCTCGATTTACTGGCGGCGCAGGTGGATGCGAACGTCTCCGCGGTGCTGGTGGTGAAGGGTGTTTGTACCGGCAGCGCAGCGGATGCGTTGGCCGATGGATTTTTGCCTTTGCTGGAACAGGCAGCGGCACAGGGGCAGACGGTGCTGGTCTCCGGCGATTGCGTCACGGCGGCACTCTCTCCGGCAGCGACTGCGCTGGCGACGGCGGTCCATGGCAGCGCGGATACGCAGGCCGTTTCGCTGGCAGTGGAAGGCGATGCGCGGCCCTCATGGCAGTCGGTGGTGGGTCTGCCTTCGGGAAGCATTCGCGCTGTGCCCGATCTGAGTTCGGATCCGGATGCGCTCTCGACTACGCTGCAGACCATCGTGGCCTCTGCAGGGGTACGGCAGGGCGCGGTGAATGCGATTCTCTATAGCCTCGCTCCGGTAGTGGGACTTTATACGCAGGATGCAGGTGTGGCAACAGGGACGTGGGAGACGGCAACAGGTCTGGGGCAGGTCGATCTGAAGGCCCTGATTAAAGCCTGGCCAATGGGAACAGGAACGACGTCGGTTTCGATCTCCAGCAGCAACTATGCACCGGTGCATGGGACGAGCTTTACGTTGACAGCGACGGTGACCGGTACGAGCACGACGACGGTGCCGACAGGAACGGTGACGTTCTCCAGCGCACAGGGCGGGACACTGGGATCTTCGGCGCTGGACTCTACGGGCGTGGCGACGTACGTGGTGAGCGGTGTCGCGGCGGGATCGTATGACTTCAAGGCGGTGTACGGGGGTGACGGTGTCTATGCTCCGGCTACAACCGCGAGCACGGCGGGTGTGACGGTGCTTGGCGAGCCGACGATGTTGTCTGCGGTTGTGGCGTCGGGAGCCACCGTAGGTGGGACCTTTGCCGTGACGGTGACGGCAAAGTCTGCGAGCGGGATTGGAACGCCGTCGGGCTCTGCTTCTGTAACGCCGCAGGGTACTTCGACCACGGTGGTTTATACAGGCGCGCTTAGCTCCACGGTGGCGGGAACGGCGACGGGCGTGGTCAATGTGTTAGCAACACAGGCCGGAAGTGTGACGCTGCTGGTGGGCTGCAACAGCGCAGACGTCAGCTTTACCTGCTACACGCCGGTGAGCGTGCAGGCGACGATTGCGAAAGCCACTCCTGGAGTCGTTGCAAGCTATTCCACCGGCGTAACAGCGGCCGCGAGAAGACGAGCCGCCGCGTTGGAGACGACTTCAACGGGGACGGTGTCCGCCACAGTGAGTTCGAGCAGCACCTCGGTGATCCCGACGGGGAACGTCCAGTTTCTGGACGGCACGACGGTGCTCGGAACGGGGATTCTCGCGAACGGTGTTGCGACCTTGCCGGTTGCGCTCACCGGAGCGGGCCATTCCATCACCGCAGTGTATGCGGGCGATGCGAACTTCCTCACGGCGACCTCCGCAGCGGTGGCGGCAACGGGAACGCTGGTGACGACGACCACATCGCTCGCATCATCCGCGTCGACATCGACGTATGGCACTTCACTGACGCTGACGTCGGTGGTCACACCGGCGTCTCTTGTGGATGCGACCGCACCGACAGGGACGATCACTTTTACTGATTCGCTGCAGGGCGTGGTCGGCACGGCGACGCTCTCCGCAGGCACCGCAACGCTGGCGCTGACGACGTTGAATGCCGGGTCTCATTCGCTGGTGGCAACGTATAGCGGAGATACCAACTACGCCGCAAGCACAAGCACTACGACTGTAACAGTGGCCGTAACCGCAGCGACCGGCAGTCTGACGGCGACGCTCTCTTCGACGGCGGCCATCGGGTACGGGACAGCGGCTTCGATCTCTGCGACGGTACTACTTACGAGCACTGGAACCGCGACGGGAAGCGTTACCGCAATGATTGCGGGCGTGAGCGGAGCTGTTTATAAGGGAGTTCTCACCGCTGGCGTGGCGACGATTGCTATCAATGCGCCGCCACCGGGAACGTATACGGTCACGGTAGCGTGCACGGCTTCGATTAACCTGACCTGCAGCAATACGGTGACGCTTACCTTGAAGGTGGTGGTGGGACCGACGGTGACAATGCTTACCGTGGTGCCTTCCGCGCCGCAGGCAGGCTATAAGACCACGTTGACGGCAACCGTAGGTCCGGCAGTCGCTACGACTGCGACCCTCGCCGCTGTGACCGGGACGGTCAGCTTTACCGACAATGGCATCTCGATAGGTACTGGCATCGTGACGAACGGAACCGCAACGCTCGCAGTTGCCCTGGCGGGCGGCAAATCGCACGCGCTGTTGGCGACATACTCGGGGGATGCAAACTATGCCTCAAGTGTCTCTCCTTCCACGATTGTGACGCCGTTGGCCATCGACTCCACGATTGCCTTGACCGCGAACACGGTGACACCGCTTGCGGGCGCCAATGTAACGCTGACGGCCACGCTGACCGAGCCGACCGGTGCACTCATCATTCCGACTGGTCTGGTCACGTTCTACGACACACTGAATGGAACAACGCGCAAGCTGGGAACGGCGATGCTGGTCTCCAATGGAGTGAATGCAGCGGTGGCTGTGTTTTCCAGCACGAACTACACGGCGGGCACGCATAGCGCGTATGCCATCTATGCCGGGGACGGCTCGTATAACACCATCACCTCAGGTCAGCTTTTGATCTCCGTTGGAGACTTCACCCTGACGATGAACCCGGCCACCATGACCATCAGTCAGGGACACAGCGGGCAGGCGGTTGGGCTGCTGACGACGGTGAGCGGCTTCACCGGGACCGTGACCTTCGGTTGTACGCCGCCTGCAAACACGTTGGCGACGTGTTCTTTTTCGCCGAGCTCTCTTACGGGTGGAGGCGCGACCACGCTGACGATCTCAACCACGGCCGATGCGACGTCCCTGATGAGAAACCGACCGCGTGGGGGCTCTGGCTGGCCGACAGGCGTTGCGCTTGGGGCCCTGTCGATGGCGTTTTTCGCGCGTCGCTCGCGGATGCGTTCGGTGCTCCTTGCACTGCTGCTTTCGATGGCTGCCCTGGGTGCGTGGGGATGTTCGAGCGGGACCTCGACTACGACCGGAGGCAGCACGACCATTGGAGGAGGAACTCCTATCGGGACGGGCAGTCCTTTAGGAACGTCGAGCTTTACGCTGACGACTGCGGCGACGGATGGTTCGACTACGGTCCGGCATAACTATTCGTATCAGGTGACGATTCAATAAGGTTTCGCTACAAGAGGATAAAATGTGCTCCACCTTCCGCGATGAAGCTGCGAAAGAATGGGGCACAAGTTTTCTCTAGGATCGGCTTTTTGTTTTTGCAGCTTTCTTCACTGGCTTCTTTGTCGCTTTGGTCGCTGGCTTGGAGAGGGTCTTCGACGGCAGATCCTTCCCGGTCATCAGGAAGTTTTGCGCGCTGAAAGGGGCGCCGGAGCGAGGCGCGCGGAGGTACAGACCGTCCGGTTGCATCAGGCGTGCCTTGGTGTTGTCGCGGAGATAAGCTTCCAAAATTTGGTCGCGCAGGCGCGTTGCGAGCTCCGGATCGAGCACAGGGAAGACGGCTTCGCAGCGTTCGTAGAGATTGCGCGGCATCCAGTCCGCACTACCGCAGTAGACCTCCGATTTGCCTTTGTTGGCGAACCAGAAGATGCGACTGTGTTCAAGGAATCGACCGACGATGGAACGGACCTGAATGTTTTCGCTCAGGCCGTGGATACCGGGGCGCAGCGAGCACATGCCGCGAATGATCAGATCAATCTTAACCCCGGCCTGCGACGCGGCGTAGAGGGCGTGGATGGTCTTGCGATCGAGCAGCGCATTCATCTTGGCGATGATGTGGCCGGGTTTGCCCGCGCGTGCATTCAGGGTCTCGCGCTCGATCAGGCGGATCAGCTCGGTGGCAAGGGTCTGCGGAGCGACGAGGAGCGGCTTGTAGTCGGCGGCATCTGCTTCTGCCGTGAGGTAGTTGAAGACGGCGTGGACGGCAGCGGTGATCTCTGGATTCACCGTCAGCAGGCTGATGTCGGTATAAAAACGCGCTGTGACGGGGTTGTAGTTTCCTGTGCCAAGGTGCGCATAGCGGCGCATGACACCGTCTTCGTCGCGGCGGACGAGCAGCGCGAGCTTGCAGTGGGTCTTACGCCCGGCGATGCCGTGGAAGACTTGTACGCCAGCTTCTTCGAGCGAACGCGCCCAGCGGATATTGGAGGCCTCGTCGAAGCGCGCGCGCAACTCGATAACGACGGTGATGTCCTTGGCTTCGGCGGCCTCCACCAGGGCGTGGACCATGGGAGAGTCGGAGCTGGTGCGGTAGAGCGTCTGCTTCAGCGTAATGACGCGTTCGTCTTCCGCGGCGCTCTGTAGAAACTGTTCGACCGTCAGGTAAGACTCGAAGGGATGGTGCAGTAGTACGTCGTGCTTGCGCAGTTCCGCGAAGATGTCCGGGGACTTGCTATCGAGCTTGAAGAGGCTTCCGGTGAACTGGGGAAACTTCAGGTCGGGCCGAGCGATCTGGCTGTAGAGGTCGGCCACGCGCGAAAGATTTACCGGTGCGTTGACGCGAAAAATCTGCCAGCGGTCGAGATCGAAGTTGATCCTCAGTTGTTCGATCAACTCTTCATTCGCTCCGCTTTCTATTTCGAGACGTACCACGTCGCCCTTGCGGCGGTTATGGAGTTCGGCGCGGACACTCTCCAGAAGAGAACGGGCCTCTTCCTCTTCGAGGTAAAGATTGCTGTTGCGCGTGATGCGAAAGGCCGATCGCGCGACGATCTGATAGCCGGGAAACATGCGTTCCGCGCGGGCCTGCACGAGTTCGTGGAGATAAAGGAAGTGGAACTCACCAGCGGGGCAGCGCATCGGAACAAAGCGGGGCAAGGAACGCGGAACGGTGACGATTCCGAGGATGGACTTGCGCGCCTTCGTCTGTTTTCTACGAAGAAGAAAGGCAATGCAGAGGGCCTTGTTCAGAACGCGAGGGAAGGGATGGGTCGGATCGATCGAAACGGGCGTAAGAAGTGGGTCGACCTCCGTCTCGTAGTAGTGCATGGCTTGCGACCGTTCGGTCTCATTGAGATCACTCCATTTGAGGATGCGGATCTTGGCCGCCTTCAACGCGGGCAGGACCTGGCCGGTGAAGCAGTCATACTGCATGTGCACGAAAGAGTGCAACTGGTCGGCGAGGAGTTCGAGCCGCTCCTGCTCCGTGAGGGCGTCGTCGATCTCTTCGGGAGAGGGGGTGTATCCTTCCTCGATGCGCTGCAGGATACCGGCGACACGGATCTCGACAAACTCGTCGAGATTGCTGGCCGTGATGGCGAGAAACTTCAATCGCTCCAGAAGAGGATTGGTGCTGTCCTGCGCTTCTTCGAGCACGCGCAGGTTGAAGCGGAGCCAGGATTCGTCGCGGTTAATGAAAAGATGTTGCGGCTTGGGTATGGGCTTGCGCGCCATGAAATATCCTCAGGGAAAGGCTACCTTAATACTTTGTTCGAAGCAGTTTGTATGAATTTCTTGTAACGTCGTGAGGTAATCTGGCATCAGATTGCAAAGGGCGGGGACGCCAGAAGGAGTACCAATGAAGATTCGTACATTTGGAAGCGCAATGGTTGCATTGGTGCTTTCCGCGGGACTTGCCGTAGCGCAGGACGGCGCGAAGCAGGATATGAAGACCGCTGGACATGACACGGCTTCCGCAACCAAGAGCGCCGGTCGCGGCATCAAGAAGGGCACTGTGAAGGGCGCGAAGGCGACCAAGCACGGAACCGCCGTTGGAGCGACGAAGACCGCGCGCGGAACCAAGAAGCTAGGCAAGGCCATCGTGGGTGACAAGACCCCGACGACCACGCCGCATGATCCGCCAAAACCCCAGTAATCGGGAAGGTTTTGTATCAGGGGCCAGCGCAGGTTTGCGCTGGCCTTTTTGTTGTTTAGGCGGCCGATACCTCGCGCGATGTGGAGGCGTCAAAGACCAGCATCAACAGCGAGGACCAGTAGAGGTCTGCACCGAGGAGATGGAGCACCTGCATCCACCACGGAGCGAGCAGGGCGAGGTCCGCGATTCCAAGAAAGATCTGAAAGGCGAGCAGAGCGAGCGTGGCCCCGATGAGCTTCTTCACGCGTGGCGAAGAGAGTTCGCGTGCCTTCGTGGTGAGCCAGATGAGGGCTGCCGTGGCCACCAGGACGCTCAGGGGATGGACACTGCGCAGTCGAAGCAGCATGGGGGCGTCTGCGGCGAAGTCCTGTGCGAAGGCGGCACGAAGCGAGGTCGCCGGGAAGAGGGTATCGCCAAGAGCGGCAAGCGACCCGCTGACGCCTACGACGAGGGTCGAGGCCAGTGTGAGCCAGTGCATCGCGCGCAGACGGGGCGCAGGGTTGCCACTGACAAGCCATGCCGCCAATGTGAGCGAAGCAAGGAGCAGGAAAGTATTGGCGAAGTGCACGCCGAGAAATACCACGCGGGCGACAGACCGGTTGCCTGTAACGTATCCGAGTTTAACGAGCAGAGCTCCGAGAATTGCTTCGACGACTAACAAGATCGCGGCGAAAACGACTGCTTTTCGCGCTGGATGCGGTTTTGGCAAGTTGCGGAGAACCAGGACGACGAGCGCGACCATCGCGAAGGCGGCGACTCCCGTCATCATGCGATGAGCGAATTCGATCATCGTGTGGATGTTGGGCGAGACCGGGATGACGTCGCCGTTGCAGAGGGGCCAGTGATTTCCGCAGCCCGCACCAGAGCCTGTGGAACGAACGATCGCTCCCCATGATGCGACGAGGACGTTCCACCCCAGAACGCCCCATGCAAACCGGGCAAGGTAGGTTCCGCGCTTCGCCGTTCTAAGCTGCATCGTGGGCATCGTTTAGCCTGCGGCCAGTTCCTTTGCGCGCATCGTGGCGCGTTTGACGGCTTTGATAAGGGTGACGCGAAGACCGCCCTCTTCGAGTTCGAGGATGCCGTCCACAGTGCAGCCTGCGGGAGTGGTGACGGCGTCCTTAAGTAGAGCGGGGTGGTAGCCGGTTTCGAGCACCATGCGCGCCGCGCCGTAGGTCGTCTGCGCCGCGAGCTGGGTAGCAATGTCACGCGGCAGGCCGACGTTCACGCCCGCTTCCGCCAGGGCTTCAATGATGATGTAGATGAAAGCCGGACCAGATCCAGAGAGGCCTGTGACGGCATCCATATGCTTCTCATCCACGATGACGGTGCGGCCTACGGTAGCGAAGATCTTCTGCGCGATGGCAAGCTGTGCGTCCGTCGTGTGGACTCCGCGAGCGAGCGCGGTGATGCCTGCAGCGAGCATGGCCGGGGTGTTCGGCATGGCGCGGACGACGCCCGCATCGTGACCGATAGCGGCTTCGATGGACTTGGTTGTGACCGAAGCGGCGAAGGAGATCAGCAACTTCTTGTCGTTGAGGACCGGAAGGATCTCTTCCACGAGCGCGGGAACCTGCGTCGGCTTCACACCAAGGAGAATCACGTCCGCGTGTTCCGCGGCGGAGCGGTTGTCCGTGGAAACCTCAATGCCGAACTGCGTACCCAAAGCGTGCGCACGGTCTTCGTGGCCCACGGTTGCGGTGATCTGTTCGGGTAGAAGCAGGTTGTTTTTCAGGAAGGCCTGGAGAAGGATGCCGCCCATCTTTCCAGCGCCAAGGATGGCGACGCGGACGTTGGGTAGCGCAGGGGGAACAACGGTGGGGAGTTCGAACTGTATCTCTTCGCTCATCATCTTCTTTCGCACGCACAAACAGTGGAGCCTTAAGGCTACCACTCGCGCGAAGGTTGCTGCGAAGTCTCAAGGGGAAGTGGACCGGTTCCATTGGCCCTGCATCGATTACCGATCACGATTTCGAGCTAAGCTAGTCTGCATGGATATGCCTGCTGCTTCACGGTTCGGAAGGAAGTCGCAGATAGGGTTTGTTCTGCTGGCTGCGCTCGCGATCGAGTCGGTGAACTTCTTTCTCGGCTCCCCCGCCGTGGATCCCGGTCCGCAGGAGACGCAGTGGTACACGAACCTGCTGGCGCTTCAATGGGTCGCCCTGCATGCGGTCGGAATCTTCATGACCGACTGGGTCGACCGCATGGGCTTCCCCAGGCTCGCCGTTCCGGCGCTATTTCTAGGTGGCTACGCGACGACTGTGGTCGTCCTGGTCGCGCTCGTCTTCATCGTTCAACGCGTCGTTCGCTGGATCGGACGCCCGGAACGGCGTCGTCGTCGCCGTTCCGGGCCCGCTCTATAAGCTATTTTTTGCCGAAGACCTCGCCCATGCGGCGGATCTGAGCGCCTACGCCGCGAAGCTTCTCTTCGATGCGTTCGTAGCCGCGGTCGATGTGATACACGCGGTCGAGGATGGTTTCTCCGTCGGCCACAAGCGCTGCGAGAACGAGCGATGCACTGGCGCGAAGATCGCTGCACATGACGGCTGCGGCGGAGAGCGGTGTCTTTCCGCGGACCGTAGCGGTGCGGCCATCGACACGGATGTTCGCGCCCATGCGGACGAGTTCGCTGACGTGCATGAAGCGGTTTTCGAAGATGTTTTCGATCACGGTCGAGGTGCCTTCGGACTGGGTCGCGAGCGCCATGTACTGCGCCTGCATATCGGTGGGGAAGCCGGGATATTCGACGGTGGAGACATCTGCTGCCTTTAGGTGGCCTTCGCTGCGGACGCGGATGTTCTCCTTGCCGACGTCCAGACGGACGCCGCACTCTTCGAGCTTGGCGATGACAGCAGCGAGATGGCCCGGGTTGCAGCAGTCGACGTTGAGATCGCCGCCCGAGATGGCTCCCGCGATGATGAACGTGCCCGCCTCGATGCGGTCGGGGTTGATGCGGTGGCGAGTCCCGTGCAGCTTGCTGACGCCCTGCACGGTGATCTTGGAGGTGCCTGCGCCTTCGATCTTTGCACCCATGCTGATGAGCATGTTGGCCAGGTCGGTTACCTCGGGCTCCTGCGCGCAGTTTTCCATGATGGTTTCGCCGTCGGCGAGGGTGGCGGCCATCAGGAGGTCTTCGGTGCCGGTGACGGTGATCTTGTCGAAGAGAATGTGCGCGCCCTTGAGACGGTCGGCGCGGGCCTCGATGTAGCCGTGGTCCTGCGTGATCTTTGCGCCCATCAGTTCCAGCCCCTTGAGGTGAAGATCGATGGGGCGGTCTCCAATGGAGCATCCGCCGGGGACCGCAACGCGGGCCATGCCGACACGCGCGACGAGCGGCCCAAGGACGAGCGAGGAGGCGCGCATCGTTTTGACGATCTCGTATTTGGCCTCAGGATCGGAGAGAACGGCGCAGCGGATCGTGGTGCGATGTTGTGCGCGGCCGTAGCCGAGTTCCACCTGGGCGCCCATGGCTTCGAGCAACTTGCGCTCGGTCTCGATGTCGCGGACCTGCGGAATGTTCTCGAGGACAACTTCCTCTTCTGTGAGGATGGCGGCGGCCATGCAGGGGAGCGCGGAGTTCTTTGCGCCAGAGACTTTGATGGTGCCGAGCAGCGGATTCCCGCCGCGGACTACAAACTTATCCATCCCGCTAGTTTACGGAAGAGTAACGAGGAAAGGTGGGTGGCTAGATTGGTGCGCTCTGCAAAACAGCCCTCGCCGCGACTGCGGCGAGGGCTGCTGATGGAACGGGAAGCTAAACGCCGGTTGGCGGAGGAGCCTGTCCTTCGCCACGGTGGCCGTGGTGCATGGCCTTCAACTGCTGCATCTGCTCGGGTGTGAGAATGCCGGTAAGCTGCTCCTGGGAGTCTTTTCCGATGGCATGCCTCTGCTGCTTGCGCTGATCGGGTGTCAGGGAGGTGTCCGCGCGGAGGGCCTGCATCTTCTGCTGGCGGTCGGCGAGGATGGGCTCGAGCTTCGCGGTCTGGTCGGGTGACAGGCCGAGCTTTTTGCTCAGGTGCATCGCCATCTTATGGGGGTTAGGGCTGTGATGGCGTTCGTGCTGCGCTGGCGGAGCATCGTTTTGCGGTGCGGGCGCGGTCTGTTGGGCGATGGCTGCGGCCCCAACAAGGGAGAGAGCGAGAGCTGCGATGAGAAGAGTGCGCTTCATGGTGTAACTCCTTGCGGCGGATAGGATGCGCCGCTCTGCAAGGAATAAACACGGTGTGGCGGGAAGGTTGTGAGCAACTATCTTTGGGGAGATGGGTTCTCGATGAGCCGAAACTCTGGGTGCCCCGTACATCGCGCTCTTTGCGATGTGCGGGAAGGATGCTGATTCGGTCGAGATCTGAGATGGAGTGAAAGGGGATAAGCGGTTCGCGCTCCGCGCGACCCCACCTTTCGCCAATAACGCTGGCGAAAGAATGGGGCACAGAGTTATAGCTCCAGGCGGGAGTCTTCGATGGCTAGACGAACGTTGCCGTCGGATTTGGCGAGGCGGCGAACGGCTTCCATCTTGTCCACCCCGGCCTTAAGCATCACGACAGCCGTCGGAATGGATTTGCTGGCGGACTTGATGGTACGGATGGCGGTGTCGCGGTCGACGCCGGTCACACGCATCAGGACGTTGATGCCGCGTTCTACCAGCTTTTCGTTCTTCATGTGTACGTTGACCATGAGGTTGTCGTAGACATAGCCCAACCGCGTCATCGCGCCCGTGGTGATCATGTTGGTGATCATCTTCTGGGCGGAGGAGGCCTTCAGGCGGGTCGAACCGGAGATGACCTCGGGGCCGACTTCGGCTACGACGCAGATATCACAGACTTTAGAAATCGGAGTGTTCAGGTTGCAGGTGATCGATGCCGTTTTTGCACCGCGCGCACGAGCGTATTCCACCGCACCGACAACGTAGGGCGTGCGCCCAGAGGCGGAGATGCCGATGACGATGTCTTTCCGGGTGGGGCGGCGTTTGGCGATATCGCGATGGCCCATTTCGGGCGAATCTTCGTTGACGTCCGCAGCCGAGGCGAGGGCTTTCGGGCCGCCGCACATGATGTACTGCACCTGCGCAGGAGCGGTAGAGAAGGTGGCCGGACATTCGGCGGAGTCCAGCGCGGCAATCCGTCCGCTGGAACCTGCGCCGACGTAGATCAGGCGGCCGCCGTCCCGCAAAGAACGGGCTACGACGTCGATGACCTGGGCGATTTCAGGGATGGCTTTTTTGACCGCCGCCGCGACCCTGGCGTCCTCCTGGTTGATAATCCGCGCGATTTCGAGCGCGGATTTCTTATCTAAACCTTCGGAGGCTTCGTTCTGCTTCTCCGTCGCTAGCGACTGGAGATCCGCAGATTGTTGGTCTTTCGATACTGCCGGTGTGGCCTTTGCCGGTGTCTCTTCAATCATCGTAGGTGTCATAAAAATCCGTCAGTTGCACGAACGATTGTAGCCCCACGTACTGACGTGTGGCTCGTTAAATTGCCTCGCCCTGCATATCCCTCAATCGAGATAAGATGCAAGCCATGCGCAACGGAAGCCTACTCATAGCCCTCATTTTAGTTATTTCTGTGCTTCCTGTTTCGGCACAGGTCACGAACGATCCGGTTCTGGAGAAGCAGCTAAAAGACATCATCGCTGCCCACCATGGAAGGGTCGCAGTCTTTGCCCAACAGAAGAGTACAGGAAAGACCGTCGCCATGGACGCGGATCTTCCGCTACAGACGGCTAGCACCATCAAGCTGGCGATGCTCTTCGAAGCGACGCGGCAGGTTGCCGCCGGACAGGCAAAATGGGAAGAGCCTATCACCTTGAAGGCGGTCGACCGCGTCAATGGCTCCGGGCTGCTGACCTTTATGGATGCTCCCCTGACGCTCACCCTGAAAGACGTTGCCACCCTGATGGTGATCGTGAGCGATAACACAGCAACGAACCTGATGATCGATCGTTTCACCACGAAAGCGGTGGACGAGGACATGATGGCGCTTGGGCTGGACCAGACGTGGCTCTATAAGAAAAGTATGGTGCCGCCGTCCGGACCGATGCCTCCCGATCAGCCGAAGTATGGCCTGGGAAAGACGACCGCCCGGCAGATCGCTACGGTGATCGAGCGGGTTGGGCGATGCCAGCTGGACGTCCCGGGAAAGGAAGCGCTGCCACCGGATTCTGCCGTTGCTGCCTGCAAAATCGCTTTGCACATGCTGCAGAGCCAGTTCTATCGCGACGGCATTCCGCGTTATCTGGAGACGCTCGACAGCAGCGAGGCCGGATCGGGTATCGCCAATAAGACAGGGGGGTTGGAGACGACGCACTCGGATGTAGGCATCATCGCCGGACGTTCTGGCCCAATCATTTTAGCTCTCTACACGTATGACAACGCCGACCATGCCTGGACGTCGGACAACGAGGGTACCGTTACGATGGCCAAACTTTCGCGGGCAATTGTGCAGGCCTGGGAGGCGAAGGGAATCGACGGTAAACTGTTGGTTCCCGGCCTGGGACTGGATGCGAAGATCCCTTTACCGGTAAAGCCGTAGGCAATTTCGCATAAAGAGCGTCAAATAAAGAGAACGCATTAAAAGAGAAGGCAATGAACGAAGTACCGATCCGACCCGAAACACCATCAGAACCCTCCTCTCTTTCGGCCCTCCCATCGCCCGCCGCGAAATGGACGCTTACGTCGTGGCTCCGTGATCTCGTGGTGTCGGTGTCCATCTCTGCGTTCATCATCATGTTTCTTTACCAGCCGGTGCGTGTAGAAGGCACCAGTATGCTGCCGATGCTGGAGGACCAGGACCGTCTGTTTATTAACAAAATGGCGTATCACGTGGGGGATATTCAGCGCGGCGATGTCGTGGTCTTTCAATATCCACGCGACCATACGAAGAGTTACATCAAGCGCGTGATCGCTCTGCCGGGTGACCGGTTGCGGATCGACCATGGTCAGGTCATCGTGAACGATAAGCCGCTGTTTGAAAAGTATGTTCCCGTGCGCTTTGTGGATTCGCGGTCGCAGCGGGAGATCCAGATGCCGCTTGGAGAGTATTACGTCATGGGAGATCATCGCTCGATCTCATCGGATAGCCGCGACTTTGGGCCTGTGGACAAGGAACTGATCTATGGACGCGCTGCTTTTGTCTATTGGCCGTTCGACCAGGCGGGAGTTGTGCGTTAACCTATAAACGAAAGTGATGTTCCCACACAACACCGGGGCACGCTTCTACATCAGAGTGAACATCTTCAACTTTTCACCCGGAGTTCCAATGAAAAAGCTCGCACACATCGTCATCGCATTGATCGCTCTGGTCATCGTCAGCGGAGAGTTCAGTCCGCTTGCTGCACAGCCTTATCACAGACGTCATCATCGTCATCATCATCACCCACGTCGTTAGTAACAAAAAGGCCTCCGAGAAATCGGAGGCCTTTTTGTTGGGGATTACTTTTGGTGGTTCTAAAAGCAGATCTTTTCGCTTCGCTACGGGATGACAAAAGGGCTGCTGCAAATGACGGAGGTCTGCCTCGAAATGACAAAGGGAAACGCTAAAACTGGTATTTGACCAGGCGCGCGAAGGACGTGGGATCGAGGCTGGCGCCCCCGATCAGGGCCCCATCGATGTTGGGCATACTGAGAAGAGCGCCGATGTTGTCCGGCTTGACCGATCCGCCGTAGAGGATGCGTGTGCTCTCTGCGATCTCTTCGCCCATGCGATTAGCGAGTTCTCTGCGAATGATGGAGTGCGCCGCTTCTGCCACTTCAGGAGACGCCGTGCTTCCGGTGCCGATGGCCCAGATGGGTTCATAGGCGATGACGAGGGACTGAGCCTTTTCCGGTGAAAGGTTTGCGAGCGCTCCACCCATCTGCGCCATCAGGGTGTCCGCCGTGTAACCGGCCTGGCGGTCTGCAAGCATCTCGCCGAAGCAGAGCATGGGGATGAGATCGTGCTGCACGGCGGCTTTGAGCTTCAGGTTCACATGCTCGTAGCTTTCATTGGCGTAGAGACGTCTTTCGGAGTGGCCGAGGAGCACGTGCGTCGCGCCGATAGAGGTGAGCATGGTGGGAGAGGTTTGTCCCGTATACGGGCCTTCGTTCAGCCAGTGCATGGTCTGGGCCCCGGCGTGCACGTTCGACCCTCGCACTGCATCGATCACATAGGCGAGCGATGTGGCGGTGGGGAAGATGATGATCTCGTCACGCTCATGGCCTTCGACCATGGGAAGAAACTCGTTCAGAAACCCCACGGAGTCCGTGGGGTTTTTGTACATCTTCCAGTTCCCGGCGATGATCTTCTTGCGCATGCTTCTCCTGCTCTTGGTTTTCGGAGCTTATGGGTTGGTAGCGGGCGTTGGCAAGCCCCAAGTAGAAGAAAAATTGACGACAGCGCTAACTCAGGACATTGGTCCTACTGCTGCTTCGGAGAGAGTGCGGCCACACCGGGCAGAGTTTTGCCTTCGAGAAATTCGAGGGAAGCGCCACCGCCGGTGGAGATGTGCGTGATGCGGTCGGTCACTTCAGCCGCGTGTACGGCGCTGACGGAGTCACCTCCGCCTACGATGGAGATAGCATCCGTGTTGTCTGCAACGGCGTGGGCGATGGCCATGGTTCCCTTGGCAAAGGCAGGCAGTTCAAAGACGCCCATGGGGCCATTCCATACGATGGTGCGCGCCTCGGCGATCTCTGCGTTGAAAAGCTCGATCGACTTGGGGCCGATGTCGAGCGCCATCCAGTCCTCAGGGAAGTTACTTGTACCTTCGAAGACCTGCGTCCTGGCGTCGGCGGCAAACTTGTCGGCAAGGATGTGATCGACCGGCAGAAGGAACTTCACGCCCTTTTCTTCAGCCTTCTTCAGCGCGGCCTTTGCGATGTCGATCTTGTCTGCTTCAAGGAGAGATTTTCCCGTCTTCTGGCCCTGTGCATTCAGGAAGGTGTACGCCATGCCTCCGCCGATGATGATGGCATCGACCTTGTTCAGAAGATTGTCGATGACACCGATCTTGTCGCTGACCTTCGCTCCGCCGATGATGGCGACGAAGGGCTTGTCGGGTGACTGCAGGGCCTTGCCGAGATAGTTGAGTTCCTTCTCCATGAGCAGGCCAGCAGCGGACTGTGCAACGAAGTGCGTGATGCCTTCCGTCGAAGCATGTGCGCGATGCGCTGCGCCAAAAGCGTCATTCACATAGATGTCGCAGAGGGCGGCAAGCTTTTTCGCGAAGCCGGGATCGTTCTTTTCTTCTTCGGGATGGAAGCGGAGGTTTTCGAGGAGGAGTACCTGCCCGCTCTCCAACTGGCGAACCAGCTCGGTGGCAATCTCACCGACACAATCTGGCGCAAAGCCGACATTGAAGGATTCGCCCATCTCGTGATCGATCAGGTTGCGGAGACGATCGACGACGGGGCGAAGGCTCATCTCTGCAACGGGTTTGCCCTTGGGGCGGCCAAGATGGGCGGCGAGGATGACCTTGGCGCGGCGACGGATGGCGTACTCGATCGTGGGAAGCGTTTCGCGGATGCGCGTATCGTCCAGGATCTCGGTGCCGTCTTTGGAGAGGGGCACGTTGAAGTCGACGCGAATAAGAACGCGCTTGTTGTTCAGATCGAGGTCACGAATCGAAAGCTTTGCCATTACCACTCCTGGGCGTTCGGAAATGCGTTAGGGAAGAATTGCTTCGGCTTCGATCTCGATGCGCCAGAGCGGATTAAGCAGTTCTTTTACGACCACCATCGTGGACGCCGGGCGAATTTCGCCAAAGACCTCGCCGTGAGTGCGGCCAATCTCTTCCCAGTCTTCGGTGTGGGTAAGGTACATGCGTGTGCGGACGACGTCGGCGAAGGTGGCGCCGGCCTGCGTGAGCGCAGCTTCGATGATCTTGAGCGTGGCGCGCGTCTGGTCGGCCGGGGAAGCTTCTTCAGCTCCCACCGGACCGGTTCCAGAGACGTGTACGACATTGCCGATTTTGACAGCGCGCGAAAAGCCGATGATTGGCTCGTATGGAGAGGTTCCGGCGATGTTTTTGCGCTCAGCCATTACAGACCCTTCTGCACCAGGAAGGTGATGAGGTCTTTGACGCGCGAGGAGTAGCCCCACTCGTTGTCGTACCAGCTGATGACCTTACCCATGTTGCCCTGGATCACCTTGGTCAGTTTGCTGTCGAAGATCGAGGAGCGAGGATCACCCTTGAAGTCGCTGGAGACGAGCTCCTCGTCCGTGTAACCAAGGATGCCCTTCAGCTTGCCTTCGCTTGCAGACTTCATTGCCGCGTTGATCGTCTCGGCGGTGATCGGTTTCTCGGCGACGAAGGTGAGATCGACGACGGAGACGTTCGGTGTCGGGACGCGGATGGCGAAGCCGTCCAGCTTGCCTTCGATCTCCGGGATGACGAGCTTCAGGGCCTTGGCTGCGCCGGTGCTGGTCGGGATCATGTTGATCGCGGCAGCGCGCGCGCGGCGGAGGTCCTTGTGCGGGAAATCCAGGATGACCTGATCGTTGGTGTAGCTGTGGATCGTGGTCATGATGCCGCTCTTGATGCCGAACTCATCCTGCAGAACGCGGACGACGGGAGCGAGGCAGTTCGTCGTGCAGCTCGCGTTCGAGATGACGTTGTGCTTCGCCGCGTCGTACTTGTCGTCGTTGACGCCGAGGACGATGGTCAGGTCCTCGTTGGTCGCTGGGGCGGAGATGATGACCTTCTTCACGGTCGTGCCGAGGTGGGCCTTGGCCTTCTCCGCATCGGTGAAGTGGCCGGTCGACTCGACGACGATCTGTGCGCCAACGCCTGCCCAGTCAAGCTTGGCGGGATCGCGCTCGGCAAAGACCTTGATGGTTTTGCCGTCCACGGTGATGGAATCGCTGCTGAAGGTGATCTCCTGCTTCAGGTTGCCGAGGATGGAGTCGTACTTGAGCAGATGGGCCAGCGTTGCGGGGCTGGTGAGGTCGTTGACCGCGACAAATTCGATTTCGGGATTGCCCAGGGCGGTACGGAAGACGTTGCGTCCGATGCGTCCAAAGCCGTTAATGCCTACCTTCACTGCCATTGCGCGATGCTCCTTTGGGGAATAACCCTGTTGGCGTAAGCGCGTAAGTCGCGCAGACGCATCCTACTTAGTGTAGCTGTCGCCACGCGCGGCCTCCAAACTTCAGGGGCATCCGTTGCACCAATTGGCGTGCACCCATCGCGTGTGGTACATCTCACGTAAGCGCGGTCATGACCGCCCGAAATTTGAAGCGCCAACAGAAAGAGCGCATACCTCTATGAGAAGACGTACCAGACGTGGACCGAACGATACCGAATCCACCGGTAAATCCGGGCAGGAGATTCCGCAAGGGCAGTTTGCGCCCCTCCGCCCGACGTACCCCGAATCCGCCCCCAGCCGCAGCATGCCGATTCCCCCCGTGCCGCCCGAGATGACTTTCAAGGCTGCCGAAGCCGGCGAACCGAAGATCATCGTAGAAACCCAACCCGAATCTCCTACCGTGCCAGCCGTTCCGGCCCGCGCCGTTACGCCTTCCGAGCCGAAGGGTTACGTTGTCCTGACGATCGGCCTTCCGGGTTCCGGCAAGACGACCTGGTACAAGCGCCGCGGCGTGCAGCCGCTCTCTTCCGACATGCTGCGGACGATCCTCTTCGACGACATTACGGACCAGCGCTACTCCGGCCTCGTCTTCTCTACGCTGCGTTCGCTTCTGCGCGCGCGTCTGATTGCGAAGATGCCGTGGAACTACGTAGACGCCACGAACCTCTCCGCACACGAGCGCCGTCAGTGGATCAAGATGGCCCAGAGCTTTGGCTACGAAGCGCAGGCGGTCTTCTTTGACGTCCCATTCGAGATCTGCATGGAGCGCAACAGCAAGCGCGACCGCGTCGTGACCGACGACGTGATGCACAAGATGGCCGAGCGCCTGAAGCCGCCAACGTTCCAGGAGGGCTTTGCGAAGATCACTGTCGTCCGCGTGAAGGGCGCTGGAGGCAGTACGCCAGCGATCGCCGACACGGCCTCGACCGACGAATCTTCCAGCTCCGAGGCTTAGAGAATGGCTGAACCGGGCAGCGTCCAACTCACGCGCGTGAGTCTGATGCTGCCCGATTCGCGTTTAATCCTCGATGACGTCTCGCTGGATTTAAAGCCCGGAACCACCACGGCCCTGCTTGGACGCTCGGGTTCGGGCAAGACGACGCTCCTACGCATGGTGAATGCGTTGGTGCGGCCAACCTCTGGAAGCGTGGTGGTAGATGGAACGAATGTCCTTGAGCTTTCCGTTGAGGACCTTCGCAAGCTCCGGCATCGTGTGGGCTACGTCATTCAGGAGACCGGGCTCTTTCCGCACATGACTATCGGCCGCAACGTAGCCCTTCCTTTGGAGCTTGCGGGGAAGTCCGCGGCGGAGCAGGAGCGGCGGTCGGCGGAGCTGCTGCAACTCGTCGGTCTCGACCCCGCCAGCTTCTCTCAGAGGCATCCGCATCAGCTCTCCGGTGGGCAACGGCAGCGGGCCGGGCTGGCGCGGGCACTGGCTTCGGAGCCGATGCTTTTGCTGCTCGATGAACCCTTTGGCGCGCTCGATCCGCTGACGCGCGCCGAGATGCAGACGCTTCTGCGCGACCTTCTGCGGCGCGTGAAGACAACGGCGCTTCTGGTGACGCACGATCTGAACGAAGCGCTGTTTCTCGCGGACAACATCGTCTTCATGGAGGCGGGTAAGGTGATTTCCCGGACGACGCCCGATCAGGTCCGTACCTCGCTGGATCCGGCGATCGCGGCGTACCGGAACGCTGCGGGAGGAAACCACGCATGATGGATTTTCTGCGACAGCACGGCTCCGAGATCGCGCGGTTGACGTTCGAACATCTTTGGCTGACAGCATGGGCGCTCGGCCTGGCGATTGCGATTGCCTTGCCGATGGGGATTCTGCTGACGCGGAAACCGATACTAGCGAAGCCCTTCCTGGGGATTGCGAATATCCTGCAGACGATCCCTTCGCTGGCGCTGTTTGGGCTTCTGCTGCCTCTGCCATGGCTGGGCGAAAGGGCGTCGCGGCTGGCGATTGTGGCCCTGACGGCCTATGCGCTGCTGCCCATCCTGCGGAATACTTATACCGCGATCCGGAATATTGATCCGGCCTTACGCGATGTATCCAATGCCTTAGGAATGAGTGAGATGCAGAAGCTTATGAAAGTGGAGCTGCCGCTTTCTGCGAGCATCATTCTGGCAGGCATTCGCACAGCGACGGTGACTTGTGTGGGCATTGCAACGATCGCTGCGGCCATCGGCGCGGGCGGTCTGGGCGAGCTGATCTTTCGTGGCGTGGCGTCGGTGGACAATCGTCTGGTGCTTGCCGGAGCCATTCCGGCGGCGCTGCTGGCCTTGGCGGCGGACGGGCTTTTGGGGCTTCTTGAATCCCGGTTGGCCAGGAACACAGGCCAGAATGTTGCCCGATGAAGCGCCTGCTGCTTCTCCTGCCTTTGCTGCTGACGGCCTGCGATCCTCCTCGTTCCTCCCGCCTCACAATCGCCTGTAAGAACTTCACGGAGCAGGTGCTGCTGGGGGAGCTTCTGGCGCAGGAGGTCGAGGCCGAGGGAGAGCCGGTGGACCGGCGCTTCTACCTGGCCGGATCGTATATCGCGCATCAGGCCCTGACGTCGGGCCGGATCGACGCGTACGTGGAGTATTCGGGGACATCGCTGACGGCGATTCTGAAGCAGCCGCTGGACCGAGACCCGGCGCGGACGCTTTCCACGATACGAAATATCTACGAACGGAAGTTCCACATCACGGTCGCGCCGTCTCTTGGATTCGAAGACACTTTCGCCATGATCGTGCGATCGGACGATCCGCGATTTTTCGCAGTGCGAAATCTTACCCAGCTTGCACCCATGGCGAACTCCCTGCGTCTTGGGACGGGGTACGAGTTCCAATCCCGTGCGGACGGTCTGCCTGCTTTGCAGGCGGTCTACCATCTCGACTTCAACGACCGGCCGCGCGTGATGGACCTGGGGCTGTTGTACCGGTCGATGGCGGCGAAGCAGGTGGATATCGTCTCCGGTAATTCGACGGACGGGGCAATTATTGCGATGCACCTTCGCGTGCTCCAGGACGATCTGCACGCCTTTCCGCCGTATGAAGCCGTGCCGCTGGTGCGCGACGATGCGTTGCGGGAGCATCCTGCGCTGGGGAGGGCTCTAAAAAGGCTTGCCGGACAGATTTCGGCAGACGAAATGCAATCACTGAATCACGAGGTGGATGGAAACCATCGCGATCCCGCCGAGGTGGTCCGCGACTTTCGACGCCAGAAACATCTTTAGCTCGCGCCCTTCGCATCCCATCTCCCGAGGAGAAGGTTCATGAGCGAGAAAGACTACAGCGGCAAAGAGGGCTTGAAGAAGATTGCGGAACTGGTGAAGGGAATCAAGTTCACCATGCTGACGACCGTCCTGGAGGACGGCACGCTGCACGCGCGTCCCATGGCGACGCAGGACCTTGAGGAAGACAGCTTTGATGGGAATATCTATTTCGTGGCGCGGGGCGATTCGCCCAAGGCCGAGGAGATCCGCGAGGACCAGAATGTGCTCCTGAGCTACTCCGACGCGGACGATGGCAAGTTCATCTCAGTTCAGGGCGTGGCGTCACTCTCGAAGGACAAGGCACTGATTCACAAGTACTGGAACGCTTCCTACAAAGCCTGGTTTCCCGAAGGCGAGAACGATCCAGCCGTCACGGTGATCAAAGTGAAGGTGACTGGAGCTCAGTACTGGGAAGCTAATTCCAGCAGGATTGTGCGTCTGGGACAGATCGCGATCGCCGCGATCACGGGTGGGAAGACGGATGTCGGCGATGCGGGAAAGATTGCTGTTTAGCGCTACGGTACAAAGCAGCGATACATTACGACGATTACGATAGCTCCCACCGCGGCGACGACAAGTCCCGCGGTGCGGCGTTTGTAGAGGAAGAAGATCAGGGCAAAGCCTGAGAGCGAAACCAGGACGAGCAGGACTGCGGAGACATCGATGACCCATCCCCAGGTCTTGCCCGTATCGCGGCCCTTGTGGAGATCGTTCATCACGGCGACGAAGCCGTTGCGGACTTCGACGAGTTCGTACTTGCCGGTGGCGCGCGTGATGCCCGCATCGGCAGAGTAGCCGGGGCCTTTGAAGGAGACGGTGATCTGGTTGTCTTCGGTGCGGAAGTCCGACATGGCTCCACGGACGTGATGCACGTTGCGGATCTGTTCCACGATCCGCAGTTCATCCGGTTTGGCCAGAAGCGCCAAAGGCATATTGCCCGTGCTGGTGACGGTCCGTTGTTGGCCATCGAACCATTCCGTGTGATTGAGGGTGAGGCCGGTGACGGAGAAGAAGAGCACGAGGGCGAACGAGACCATCGACAGGTAGATATGCAGCCAGCGAGAGACGACCGCCGTCTTGCGGCGCACGATCGCGCCCCGCGTAGGTGGGTTTCTCGGTCTGGCTGCAACCTTCGGTGGAGTCTCGGTCTCGGCCACGCTATTTCTTTCTGTAGGCGAGCGTGAGCGCGCCCATTTCGGTTCCGGCGGCCAGCGTTGCCTGCTGCGGCTTGGCGTTGAAATCCATCTCCTGCCGCTGGATCTCGTAGGTGCCGTGTTCGCGGGTGACTTCCACGCAGATGGTGTACTTGCCAGCCTGGACGAGCTTGCCGTCGTTGTCCTTGCCATCCCACTTGAGGGTGTAGGTTCCGGGAGCGCGTGTGGCGGAGCTGACGGTCTTGGAGAGATCGCTGCCTTCGGCCATGCTGCGCACCTGGTCGTCGCGATACCAGCTCTTCAGGTCCGGCAGCCAGCGCGGCTTTTGAAGCCAGAGGGCCAGGGTGCGGACAGGGAAGTGGTCCTTGTCTTCCACCCAGACGGCGACGTAGGGACGGCGGTAGCGCGGGCTGTCGATGCGTGCAAGCTCGAGCTGGATCATCAGTTCAAAGCTCTGGTTCCATGCTGCACTGGATGGGGCTGCAGACTTGCCGTGCGCGGCAACGTAGGCGACTTCCAGAACGGAGTTCGTCTGATACTCCGACCAGTTCCTGCTGGCGATGCGGGTTCCGTCACGCGTGACGAGGAGATAGGCGACGCCGGGCGTCTTTGCTGCGAGTGCGGCGGACTCCTCCGGCTGCAGGACACTGAAGGCGGTCGCGAGGGCTCCGGCGGTTTCGGCGTCGTGGGCGATGACGGTCGACGAGAGGATATGTCCGGCGGGCTGGGCGGTGCGGGGATCGACGATGTGCGAGAACTGCGGCACGAATTGGGGCGCACCGAGGTTGGAAGTGAGGTCGAAGCCGCGACGATAGGATCCGCTGGTGGCGACGGCCCGGTCGGTGACGATCACCTGATCCATGGCGGCTTCGGTCTCGGCGTGGGCTGCGGGATTTGCGATGTCCACGATCTGCGTCATGTCTCCGCGCGCCACGATGTCGCCGCCGATGTTCAGCATGACGCCCCTGGCTCCCGAGGCCAGGGCTGCATCGGCTGCATCGCTGGCGATGAGGCTCTTGGCAAAGGATGCGAGCGCGAGCGGAGCATCGCTGAGGCGGGTGGCGGTTCCGTTTGTGCGATCCAGAGTCCAGTGCGGCTGCTGCATGGCGACGACGGCGCGGCGGATTTCTGTGTCTGTGGGCGTGCGGCCTTCCGCGGTGGCCTCTTTCCAGACGCGCGCGGCGGTTTCTGCGGAGGCGTCCAGAGCGCCGTTGGTGCGATCACGCCATGTGTCGAAGGCGACGAGGACACGCATCAGTTCGGGCGAAACTTTTTCGGTGGTGCCACGAGTTGCCGCCCAGCGGCTGAGTTCACTTTGCGGGTTCCACGCGCTCAGGACGCTGGTTCGCGAGTCCAGGACCGCGAGCAGGGCTGTCTCTGCACGCTGCGCGGAGACCTTGTCAGAGGCGCGGAGTGTGACTTCCATGGAAGTGCCGAGGACGTTCTCGTGATGGAAGGTCCAGGCGTGGGTGGTGGCTTGCTCGGCGGCAGGTTGGGGTGTCGGGGCGGAGAGTGCGACGGGCGCAGATGCTGCCGTCAGGGAAGCGGAGACGGAGGCGATCGAGCGAATGATTTTGCGTGAGATTCGAGCCATTTCTACTGCTTCTCCTGTGCGTTGGGGCGGGGTGCGCGGGGCTGCGAGTTATCCGCATTGGCGAAGAAGACCAGAATCTCGTCCATGGTCAGAAAACCGTCGCCGTTGGTGTCGTACTTCTCAAACTGCGCCTGCATGCGGTCGGGGGCTTCGGCCTTCGAGATCTTACCGTCCTTATTGGTGTCCCACTCTTCCAGCAGATGGAGGGCGCGGGCCTTCGGGTCGACCTTGGGGCGCATTTCATTTGGGGAGATGGTGCCGTCATTGTTTACGTCAAGGGTTTTCAACGAGACGGACGCCTGCTTGATCTCTTCGGCGGAGAGAGTGCCGTCGTGGTCGAGATCGATTGCGTTCACGAGGAGATCCCCGCGCAGAGCCGGGTTCTGCCCGGGTGCCATCGGCCTGCCCGTCGGTGCGGTTTGAGACGAGGCCATGGCCCGGATCTCGGTCGCAGTGAGACGGCCATTGTGGTCGGTGTCCGCGCGATCCATCAGGCGCTGCATGCGTTCGGGGAGTTCATCCCTGGTTAGTTCGCCGTCGCCGTTCTTGTCGAAGGCCATCAGGCGCTGTACCTGCTCGTCCGGCGTCGCACCACCCACGGGTTCCTTGGGCGAATACTCCTCTGCGGAGAAAATACCGTCGTGATTGGCGTCCAGAGTCAGTAAGGCGGTGGGAGCGGCCAGGATCTCAGATTCGGAGAGGGAGCCGTCGTGATTGGTATCTAAAGCCAGCAAAACGGGCCTTGGAGGCTGGGTCTGCTGCTGAGCGAGCGCGGCACTCCCAAGGAGGACTGGAAGAAGAACAAGGGACCTCATGTTTTGCATAACTATCCGTAATCGAGAGTGGGACGGTGTGTCCTCCCTCTTTATAGGACAAATTTGGTCCTATATCAAGTCCGGGACTTATGAGGGAGGCATACCTTCGATGACGGTGACCCCGGCGGGTGCAACAAACTCGAAGTCGGCATCGTTCAGAGGAACGTTTTCCTGAAGATTGGTGAAGGAAAATTCCGTGATGGAGCCGTCCGCGTCTTCGATCTTCAGGCCGGTTAGGATGCCGGTGGGGGTGTTGCAGGCGAGGGTCATCGCGTTGATGCGCTGCTCCATGCCTTTAGGTACTCCCTTGATCTTCGCCGAGTTCTGCGAGCTCTCAATTGTCAGGTTCGTGAGTTCCTTTTCGATCTTGAGACGTCCGAGGAGGAAGCGCAGGGGGGAGCGGAGATCGTCAAGCTGCTTGGCCGCCACGCGCTGCGCCTGGGGATCGCCGGGGGTGTAGAACCAGGCGTATTTGCTATTCAGAATGAAGACCTTACCGGCAGGCGAGGCGTAGTTCCAGCGCATGCGTCCGGGTTTCTTCAGGAGCAGGGTCCCGGTTTCTACGCGCGTCTGCCCCATACCGGAGTAGCGCTCTGTGTAGTCGAGCTTAAGAGAAGTCAGATGGTTGTAGTGCGCGTCGACCCGGCCTGCAATCTCATGCAGGTCGGGCGACTGGGCGCAAAGAAGAGGAGAGATCGCCAAAAAAGCGCAAAAGAGCCATAGACTTCGCACTTTTTCTTTCATGATCGGACCTTCTTACTGGATCGACTGCGTGCAGGCTGTCCCGCCCTTGGGGTCGGACTTGATCTGGCCGCCATCGTCGGAGCAGAAACCACGGTCGCCGGATTTGCCTACGGCTTCAGGGACGGCGGTGATCTGGTAGGAGGTGAACTGGTCCGTATTGTTGACCGTGACCTTGGTGCAGTTGGTGAGAGCGAAGACGTATCCGGCCTTGTGGCCGCTGGCGAGATCGGAGGGGATGAGGCCGGCAGCGGTCGGTCCGGGGGTGGCAGTCTGTTCGCCGCCAAGAGAGGAGAGTGAGCAGGCAAAGCCGTTCTGCGGGTACATGGAGGAGTACTGGAGTTGAGCTCCCACGATGGCCTTGATGGACTGGATGGCAGAGGTTTCGTTGCCCTGGCGGCGGATACGCGTGATGTTCGGGATGGCGAACGTCGCGATGATGATGATGATGGACATGACGATGAGCAGCTCGATAAGGGTAAAGCCGCGCTCGTTCTTTTGCTGTTGGTTCAGGGTCGTCATGTGCCGTGGTCCTCTTCCAGTGAGACGTTTCGTGATTGTGGTTCGACAACAAGAACTTTAGCAGGGCAGAGGATTTGATGCGACAGGGCGACCTCGACTGTTTCAGCGATTTCCTGTGGGATGCGTGACCAATAGAAGTTGATGCCTGGTTGGGGAGAGCCTTGTCGGGACAGAAACCGCGCGATAGGCTTGAAAAATGTTACAAGGCAAATCCCATGCATAAGGATTCTCCCGATCTGGGAAGCATAGAGGAAGATGCCCTTAAAGCTTTTAAGAGTGTGCGTGCACGCTTATTCGGGATCGCCTATCGCATGCTGGGAAGTGCGGCGGACGCAGAGGACCTTGTGCAGGATGTCTGGCTGCGGTGGCAGACGACGGACCGCAGCGTTGTTCTGGATGCAGGGGCATTCTTAGCGACGATCACGGTTCGTCTGGCGATCAACGAAGCCCAGTCCGCACGTTCACGCCATGAAACCTATGTGGGCTCGTGGCTTCCCGAACCTGTCGATACCAGCGAAGACCCTTATCTTGGAGCTGAACGGGGCGAGGCGCTGGAGTTTGCGGTTTTGTTATTGCTTGAAAAGCTCTCGGCGACGGAGCGGGCAGCCTATGTGCTTCGTGAAGCGTTCGACTATCCATACCAGCAGATCGCGGAGATTCTGCAGATCACTGAAGCGAATCTCCGCCAGCACGTGAGTCGTGCGCGTAAGCACATTGCGGATGGACGGCGCGCTTCCGTCGACCTCACCGAGCAACGACGTCTTCTCGGGGCTTTTATTGCAGCCGCTCAAAAAGGAGACCTCGCCGCTTTAGAAGAATTATTTGCTGCGGATATTGTCTCCAACGCGGATGGGGGTGGGATCGTACGCGCGGCACGCGCGCCTGTCGAAGGCCGCGAGCGTGTGGCGAAGTTTATTACGGCGGTTGCGCCGCATTTCTGGAAGGGCGTGGAGGTTGAGTTCATCGAGGCAAACGGCCAGCCGGCTGCTCTGATTGTGCGTGATGGCAGTGCTGTGGCTCTGGCTATGATCGACGCAACGGCGGAGGGTATTGCGCAGATCCTATGGGTGATGAGACCGAGCAAGTTGATGGGTGTTTCTCGCCTGTTGCAAGGGCCTCGCGCATTACTGTGAAAGAAGTTGGAGCATGGGTTTTGTTCCAATTGACGTGGAATATTCCTGAAGATTATTCTGCAGGCGGGCGTGCAGGACGCCTCCCGTCCGCGGACAGGACTGAGTCCACCTGAAGGAATGACCTGATTGGTTTTACGAATCTCCTTTTCGCCCGGCGCAAGCGGACCACGGGCTTGATCGCAAAGGAGGTTTGTTCTGTCTCATCGCCATCTTCCCGTTCGCCCCAACCTCGACCAACTAAAGCAGCAGGCAAAGGATCTGCTTCGTCAGATTCGAAGCCAGGACCCTGCAGCTCTTGAGGATTTCAAACAACATTATTCGGGCAAGGTCTCTCCTTCCGATGCCCGGCTCTCCGATGCGCAGTTGATTCTGGCGCGCAGTTATGATGCGCCGAGCTGGCCGCGCCTGGTCCTTGCCTGCAAGTTGATAGATGGCATTTGGCTAGACGATCTCGAACTTGTTCGGAAGATCCTTCTGAAGCATCCACGGTTACTGCATGAAGAGGCGCTGGTTCGAAAGAATAGTAACTGGGGACCTCCCATGAGCTATGCTGCGAATCTTGGGCGCGACCGGATCATTGAGATGTTGAACGCAATGGGCGCGCGCGATCATGAAGGAGCGCTTGAGCGAGCGACGCTTCAATCTCAGATTGGTACGGCTCGTAAGCTGCACGCGATGATGCATTCTCCACGGTTGAGGCCTGACGTTTTGGATGGCCCGGCCTATACGTTGAGCGTGTCCGGAACCGCGCTGCTCTTCGAGCTTGGCGCACGGGTGGAGGACGATCAAGGTAAATCGCTTGCTCCGGTCGCTACGGTTTTGGAGACGGATAGCCGCAAACCAGAGGCCAAGCACCGGATACTGGAGATGTATGTTCAACACGGATTGAAGTTGCCGGATACGCCGACGATGGCGCTGCATCGCGGGCGGATTGATTTACTCGAAGAGCATCTGCGGCGCGATCCACAGATGTTGCGGCGCACGTTTCGCTTTGAGGAGATCTATCCGCCGGAGTTGGGCTGTCATGACGAGGTGCTGGCAACGCATGGGACACCGTTGGCCGGAGCGACGCTGCTGCATATGTGTGTCGATTACGACGAGATGGAGATCGCCCGCTGGCTGCTGGATCGTGGGATGCCAGTGGATGTGAAAGCCAGTGTGGATGCGGATGGGTTTGGCGGACATACTGCTCTGTTCGCTACGGTGGTCTCGCAGCCGAACTTATGGATGAACCGGAGTGGACGGCCAGCGACGGCACCGGTCACCCAATTGTTGTTGGATCATGGTGCGGATGCGAACGTGCGCGCGTCGTTGCGGAAGCAGTTACATCCCGGCTACGGGGAGGAGATCCTGCGGGAGTTTCGCGATGTAACCCCGCTCTCGTATGGGGAGAGCTTTCAACGGAAAGAGTTTGTGAATGAAGCTGCTTTGCGTCTGATTGTCGAGCATGGAGGGCATGCGTAAGAGCTGCGGCTATTCGAAGTCTGCGTGTCCCACGGCGACTCTGCGGTCGAAGACGTAGCAGGTGCCTTCCCATTTGCTGTCCTGCATGGGAACGTCCTCAAGATATTTCAGTATGCCGCCCTTGAGGTGATGTACTTCGCTGAAGCCTTCCTGCAGCATGAAGGCCGAGGCTTTTTCGCAACGGATGCCGCCTGTGCAGAACATGGCGACCTTCGGGTGGGCGGCCGGATCCAGATTCTCGCGTACGTAGGTGACGAAGTCGGAGAAGGTGTTGATCCCTGGATTGACTGCTCCGCTGAAGGTACCGATCTCTGTTTCGTAGTGATTGCGCGTGTCGAGCAGGAGGACTTCGGGATCTGCGATGAGAGCGTTCCAGTCTTCGGGCTGGACGTAGTTTCCGGCCTGCGTGGCGTCCACCTTCGCTTTGCGAAAGGCGATGATCTCCTGCTTGACCTTGAAGAGCAGACGGCCGAAAGGGAGTTCTTCTGACTTTGAAAACTTTACTTCGGCACGATCCAAACCGATTTTTACGTCGAGAAAATTCAGGAAACGGTCAATCGTTTCAGGCAAACCTGCCATGGTGCCGTTGACACCTTCGGTGGCAATGAGTGTGGTGCCGCGAAGATCTGTGCTTGCGAATTCGGCGAGCAGCTCCTCGCGCAGCGTTGCGGGATCGGGCAGAGTGATGAATCGATAAAAGGCTGCAACCGTGTAAGACATGACTCTTTCATCATAGATGGGCAAGGGTGCAGGCCAGCGGCCACTCAGTAAATTGGCTCTTTTCCTTAGGGAATGGTCTACAATTCCAGCCCAACGACAAGAAACGTCCGTGTCGGGCCCTCTTTTCCGGTTTGCAGCGCAACGATGACGCGGAGGTACACCTTTGTATCGACAAGTTGGCGGATCGGCGATTTTCTTTGTGCTGCTAAGCGCCTTGATTTCCAACGTTGGGGGCGTTGGTCATGGCGTAGAGAAATCAAAGTTGCCGGTAGGCTCTGAGCAATCTGCGAGTTCTACCAGCGCCATACCGGTGGACGCTCTCGAGGCGGATACCCACCGGTGTTCGGCGGCCGAGGTGTTACGCCGACACCTCGGCAGAGCCGAAAAGATGGTCACCGTAGCTCCGGAAAAAGACAACGGAATCGTCTGCAGCGATTTCGCTTTTCAGGATCTGGGCGCTGTGAAGGCCGATGCGAACGAGCATCAGAATGCGATTCCACAGAACCTGAAGACGACCGGTTTGGACCTTACCTGTTCTCCTAACGCCGACAAAGAGAACAAAGGGCATCGGTGCAGGGTGCTGATCGCGACGCTACCCGATCCACTGCAGTCGGCCAACCTGCTTGAGTTCGATCGCGATCTCGAAGCGTTGCAGGAGGCGGTGTCGACCGCTGGTTACGACTTTGAGTCGATGTATACCCCGTGGAACCTGGCGGATTTAGAAGAGCCCAAGGACCCGAAGGGCAGT
Source organism: Terriglobus saanensis SP1PR4 (assembly GCF_000179915.2). Classification (NCBI taxonomy): domain Bacteria; kingdom Pseudomonadati; phylum Acidobacteriota; class Terriglobia; order Terriglobales; family Acidobacteriaceae; genus Terriglobus; species Terriglobus saanensis. The sequence goes on from NC_014963.1 coordinate 1,629,567, forward strand.
CGCGAGGCCATGCATTACCGGAGGCTCTTCGGCGATGAACCGGGCGCGATGCTCTTTCATGGACGACCGGCTCCGGACGGTGCGCAAAATTCTCCGGTTCCCCGCATGGGCAGCGAACTGCTGATGTTGCTGCTTGTTCCGGAGTCTCCTACGTATGGCTTGAATATGCATGCGGCGGTGGAAGCTCTCTCGGCAATCGATCAACTGAAGTCCAGCTTCAACTTTTCGACTGACTTCTCACCGTCTACGAAGGATGGCATCTTCTGGATCGGACCCAACTACTCGGCGTCTGCCGCAGGTCTTTATCATCTCGCGAAGGTGAAAGATGCGCAGCCGTTCTATGCCATCAGCGGATCGATTACTTCCGAACGGGCGATCTCTCTTCTTAAAGCGGTCCGCACTCTCAAGGCGGACAAATCGTCTTCTACCAATTCGACGGAGGATGTTACGACTGCCCCCTCCGACAGGGCGTCGCTTGAATATCTCCTGGAATCCGGACTGATCGGAGAAGGGAAAAGAGCGCCCGTTGCGGTACTGCAGGAGAACGAGTCAGCCTATGGCTCCGAGGATATTCACCTGAAGCCTTCGCACGAAGGACCGGAAATACGCACCTTCCGGTATCCGCGCGGAATTTCGCATGTGCGGGGTCTCTTCGGAAAACAGCTGACGAACTTCAAGCCTCAGAATGCCGAAGCGCCCACGGCGCAGGACTCCAAGTCTCTTTTCGACTTTACCGATGCTTTGCAGCAACCGCTCGATAGTCCCCCGGAGTTTGCGGCCCAATCTCCCTATTCGAATGAAGGCGTACTCGCCGCGATTGCCACGAGCGTAGAGCACATCGGCGCGAAGGCGATCGTCATTCTGGCAACAGACCCACTCGATCAGCTTTTCCTGGCGCGTTACTTTCATCAGAAAGTACCCAATGCGCGTGTGGTGTTATTGAGTGCCGAGCGTCTGCTTCCTGAGCTTCGGGGCCAGTACGATTTGGATGGCACACTGTCCGTCAGCCGATTCCCTTTGTTTGATGATGCGTTTCTCTATGCTCCCACGGTGGGGCAGTCACGCCACTCTCTCAGCTTCATGAACAGTACGCAGGAGGGGATCTTTCTGGCGGCGCTGCAGCAGATTGCGCCGTTGCAGGTCTTTGAAGATGAAAAGAGCCACGCGCTGGAGAAGTTGTCTCTCTGGATCGGTGTCTCTTCTCATGGAAGTTACTGGCCCGTTCATCGCGCTCCCCCCGCTGCTCTCCCAGGCGAGCATTCTTTGAGGAATAGTTATGCCATCACCAATATTCCCGAGGATCCGTTGCCGAAGCTATGGTTGATCGCAACCTCGATCGCGTTGGTGTGTGCTGCAGTCCATGTCTTTCTCTTCCTGGTCGGCGGCCCGTTTCACGCGAGGTGGAGGGCGAGTGACCGCGGCTGGATCAAGGGATTTTCAAGGCACCGCGTTCTTACGTTCTATCTTGCGGACAATGTCGATGCCAGCGATCCCTCGCAATGGCGTCGCGAGTTGGGCCGACAGTACTGGCTTCTCTCCGCCAGCACGCAAATCGTGCTGGTGCTGGCGTGGCTTGTGCTCCCTGCGATTGTTTTTGTATCCAGCCACGACAAGGATCCGAGCATTCCGCACAAACTGGAGACCTTCCTCCGTGCAACGGATTTCGGGGTTTCTCCATTCGGTATCGTCGCGCTGGTTATTTTGCTTGCGGCCTGTGTGCCTTGTTTATGGCTTACTTTCAGTTTTTATCTTCGCCGCTTTGGCGGTACGTTCGACATGCCTTTCTGGAGGTTCGTCTGGCTACCATTGCTCTCCCTCCTGTGGCTGGTGTTCAATCTGGTTGTTCTTTTCCATGAGCTAGCGGACGGAACTGTGGGATCACTGTTTGCACTCCGCTGTGTCCATCTTGCTTCCGGAGCGTCCCCGTTGTTGCCCTTGCTGCTGGCTTCTGCAGGCCTGCTCACGGCGGCTGCGGTCAATCTGAATGCGTTGACCCTGGCGCGGGACCGGGACCCTCAGGTGCCTTTGCTTCCACCGGGCCTGGGGGTAGACGCCGGAACCATGGATCTCTGCAGGAAACGTCTCACTGATCGCATCGAGTGTTGGGGATTTTTGCCTCCGCCCGAGGGTCTCGTGCTCCTGCTCGGTGTGCTGCTGGCATGTGCTGTGCTTCATCCCTTCCTTCTCTTCTCCTCGATCGACGGCCAGTGGATGACGATGCTCTATGGCTACACGTTCATCACGGCCCTCTGGACGATCGCGTGGCTCTGGGTTCGGTTCATCGCGATCTGGAAGCTGCTGCGCTTCCTGCTGGAGCTGCTGGAAGGCTCTCCTATGCGCTTCGCCTTTTCACGTTTGCCGAAGGTATTTTCTTTGGCCCCGATCTGGTCCTACGCAGGGCTGCGCCGCACCCTCATTCTTCCCATGCGATGGTTTGAATACCGCAAGGTCGCTCCCCGAGTTGTTACTCCGGAGCGGGCCGTGGACCAAATTGCGGGGGAGGCAAAGTTCATCGATAGGATTGTTTCTGGCCTCGGCAGCGATGAGATGCTGCTTGATCGGGTGTATGTCGAGTTCAGCGAAGACCAGAACCGATATGCCACATTGCTGTTGAGGCACCCAGTCCTGAAAGCTACATGGCAGCGTGGCGGTCCGGATATCGATACCGACCGTGCGAGCGAGGGAAGCAGCGATCCCGGTAAAGCAACGAAACAGCTCTCTTCCGTTTGTCGTGATGATCTTCCCGTCCCTTGCGGAACTTCGTTCCCAAGCCCCTGCGAGGTGGCCGTCGCCAACGAGTACATTGCGATGCGTTTCGGGGCCTATGTGCGTTATGTGACGTTGCAGTTGAAGAACCTGATGACGTTTATGTCGATGGGACTTTTCCTTCTTTTAGTAGCGGCCGTGAGCTACCCCTTCCAGGAGCCGCAGAATATTGCCTGGTCGCTGATCGTCATCGTTGCCATCCTGCTGTTCGGCATAGGGACCGTACTTCTCCAGATGGACCGCGACTCGATCCTGAGCCGCATGAGCGAGACTCCGCCGGGAGAGGTAAAGCGCGGAGCGTTTTTACTGCATATGCTCAGTGTCGGCGGCCTCCCTGTTTTGACCGCGTTGTCTGCGGTCTTTCCAAGTATGGGGAATGTGCTCTTTTCCTGGATCCAGCCGATGCTGACAGCCCTCCATTAATTCAAAGAATGTGTGTTTCTCCTGTGGACATTGCAATGGAGCGGTGCTAGCTTCTTTGGTGTGTCCAAAGGAGTGGACACAAGGGGAGGGTTCCATGTTGACCTTTTTGCGGGTTCAGGCTGCGAAGCTGCGAGGATTCTTTGTCCGGAAGAGAGCCGACGATGAGTTCCATGAGGAACTGGCGAACCACCTCGAACTGCTCACGGAGCGCATGATCCGTTCCGGCGTTCCTGCTGGTGAGGCTGCGCGGGCGGCACGTCGCCAGCTTGGGAATGCGACCCTCTTGCAGCAACAGCAGAGGGACGGGCGAACGCTTCTCTTTCTGGAGAACTTTTTGCGCGATCTGAGGTTCAGTACGCGACAGCTTGCGCGCCATCCAGTTTTCACGCTCACTGTTCTCTTCACGCTCGCGCTGTCGATCGGGGCGAATACCGCAATCTTTTCACTGGTGAATGCTCTTATTTTGAAAGACCTTCCCTATGCGCAGCCCGAACGCATGGGAACGATCTATGCCCGGTATACCGGCCCCGAGGCTTCCAATGGAAACGCCAATCTGGATGGTGAGCGATGGGAGTTGTTGCGGGACAACGTGCCGTCGCTGACTTCGGCGGTCTATAGCGGATTGAATTCCGGCGTTAATTTTCGAAGTGGGTCGCGGGTGCAGTATCTGCATGCCGGTCGTATCTCAGCGCACTATTTCGATGTGCTCGGAGTTCATCCTTTTCTCGGGCGCGCTTTTTCCGAAGACGAGGACCGTCCGCACGGGGCTAAGACTGTCGTTCTGAGCTATGACTTCTGGCGCACGACGTTTGTCGGAGATCCGAAGATCGTGGGGCAGGCTGCGCTGCTGAAGGGAGAGGCCTACACGGTCATTGGGGTCTTACCTGAGGGCGCGACTACCCCGTTGAATGCGGACGTCTATACGGCGCTTCAGCCCAGCCGTTCGGGCGAAGGGCAGGGAAGCAACTTTTCGGTGATCACTCGGCTGCGTGAGGGCGCGACGTGGGAACAGGCGGATGCGGAGATCAACCGCGCGTGGGCAGCACGTATCCAGAGATTTGCAAAGAGCAATCCCGGAGCGCAGGTGAGCTACTATTGCGTGCCTCTACAGAAAGGAGAGACGGGACAGTTGCGACCGCAGGTGCTGACGTTGATGCTGGCGGCGGGATTCATCCTGTTGATTGCGTGCGCGAATCTTGCGGGACTGACGCTCGTTCACATGCTGCGACGCACGGGGGAGATTGCGACGCGGTTGGCGCTGGGAGCGTCGCGGTGGCAGGTCTATCGGCAGATATGGATTGAAAACCTGTTGCTGGCGCTTTTAGGTGGAGTGGCTGGTATCGGCGTGGGATTGATTGCACTGCGCGGTTTGTTGCTTCTTCTGCCACAGCATTTCCTACCGGTCGCAAGTGTGCCGCTCGACGCCCGCGTGCTGGCATTTACTTTCTGCCTCTCTCTGCTGACGAGTGTTCTCTTTGGCATGCTGCCTGCGCTCACCTCGCGCAAAGTGGACCTGCGCACCTCGATCGCGAGCCATGCCGCGGTGGGTGGGAGCAGCCTGCGGCTTCGGCAAGGGCTGATCGCGGGCGAGGTTGCGTTGACGGTTGTGCTTCTCGCTTCGGCGGGTCTGCTGATTCGTACTCTCATCCATCTGGAGACCCTGCCCACGGGGTTCGATGCGACGGGCGTGATGACGGCGAAGGCTTCGCTGGATGATGCGACCTATCGCGATCCAGCGGCTTTCCGGAAGCTTCTCGACCAGAGCATTGCCTCCATGCGGCAGATCCCCGGTGTGCAGAACGCCGCTGTGGGACTCACCTTGCCTTACGAGAGAACGCTGAATGATGCGGTTACGCTAAGTGACGGCAAAGAGGCAGGAACGCAAGTCCAAACGGATGAGTTGTATGTCACTCCGGGTTACTTCGATACGCTGAAGATTCCAGTGTTGAAGGGACGGGCCTTCAGCGATGCGGATGGGCCGGATGTTCAACAGGTTGTTATCGTCAACCAGAGCTTTGCGCAGAAGTTTTTCCATGGTGCGGATGCCGTGGGGCGATATCTGGATAAGAACCGACGGATCGTTGGTGTGGTTGCGGACATGGCGCTCTCTTCGGGATTAAGTATCAGCGAGCCGCTTACCAGCGAAGAGACGATCTACCTTCCTGCAGCGCAAGTGAGTAAGGGATTGCTTGGAGTCCACGTATGGTTTCAGCCAAGCTGGATCGTTCGCACGGCTGCACCTGTTGAAGGCTTGACCGCCCAGATGCAGCGTGCCCTGGCGAGTGCGGATCCTAATCTGCCGTTTTCCGGCTTCTACCGCATGGAAGAGCTTCGCGCCAAGACTCTGGCGATGCAGAGGGTCGAGGTTGCTCTGCTGGGGACGCTGGCAACGCTGGCCCTGCTACTGAGCGCTGTGGGGATCTTCGCTCTTGTGGCTAACACGATTGCGCAACGAACGCGCGAGCTTGGAATTCGCATGGCCCTTGGATCTACGGTGGAGCAGGCGATGCTGCATGTTGGGCGCTCCGGCATGCTGGCGTCCACCGTAGGGCTGGGCGTGGGGCTGGTCCTTTGCGCGGGCGCGCTGCGTGCGATGGACAGTGTGCTCTATGGCGTGGGTGTGTATGACGCACCCACGCTTGTTGGCGCGCTTTTAACGCTTTTTGTGGTGGCGGCGTTGGCGACAGCGTTGCCCACGCTGCGCATTTTGCGCATCGATCCGGCACAGACGTTGCGGCAGGAGTAGATGGGCGGTACAGGTTCCGATTAAACGGTCCGCAGGAATGCGAGCAGCTTTTGGAAGTAGACCTCCTGGTCATCCCACATGCAGAGATGACTTCCGTTGGGACAGTAGGCGTAGGTTCCGTGCTGCACCAGCGTCGCCATCTTCTCCATGTCCTTTGGATCCATCTCGTCGTACTTTGAGCCGATCATGAGTGTCTTCGTTTGAATTTCGTGGAGCCGTCCCCATACGTCCCAGTCTTTGAGATTCCCGGTCGCCACGAACTCGTTCTTGCCTTGCATCTGCGTGTAGATGGTCTGGTTTGTATGCTCAAAAGAACGCACCAAACCGTTTGGCCATGGCCTCGACCTACAGATCATCTGGGAGTACAGATCCTCCAAAACGATTTTTTCGTATTCGGGTGAGTCATAGTCCCGGATGGCTTCCAGTGCGTCCAGCTTCTCAAGCGCGACTGGCGACAATTTCGCCTTCCAAGTCGTGGCGTGTCGTAAGAACGCATCTGAACTCGCCGACCTATTCGACACGACCAAACCTCGCAGGTTCTGGGGATACTTCAGCGCATATTCCAGAGCAAGCGCTCCACCGAAAGAGTGTCCGTACAGAACGAAGTGGTCAAGTCCCAACCCCTGACGGACTTCTTCTACCTCGTGCACATAGCGCCCAAGCGTCCAGAGCCACGTATCTTCCGGATGGTCTGAATGATTGCAACCGAGTTGATCGTAGTAGTACATCTCGATCCCGGCTTCAGGCAGAAACGACTCCATTGCTTCGAGATACTCATGGCTGAATCCGGGCCCGCCGTGCAGTAGAAGGACCTTGATCGGACCGCTCCCGACCTTCTTCGTCCAAACCTTATACTTACCGCCCATCACGGGCACCATACGCACGCCACCAGTGCGAATTCCGGGGGGATTTAGGCCGTCGGGTTCCTGAACGGTGACCTCCGCGGCTGACACGGTGCTGGCAGTTGCGCCTGCTGTATTGATCATCCAGGATGCAGCGCTGGCTGCTAGAAACTTCCTTCGATTCATGTAGTTCTCCAAAACGGCCTTCGTGGAGAAAACACGGGAACCTCGGGTCTATTCCATTTCGCTAAGCTTTGGCATTTCACAGCACCTTGTCCTCCCGCAGCGCAGCGAAGATCTGGCTTTTCAGAAGCGACCACTTTCCTGACAGATCCGGTTGGTGCGCTCCGCGCGACCCCACCCTTTCGCGATGAAGCTGCGAAAGAATGGGGCACGGGCCGGTGGCCACCTCATTAAGTCCCCCCTGAACTTCGTACGAAGATTTTCGTTGACATGTACGAAATGGTTCGTATAAGTTTTCCCCTATGACGAGTACACATGAAATTCCAAAGCCGACCGAAGGGGAACTAGAGCTTCTAACGATCCTCTGGGACCTGGAGCAGGCGACCGTGCGCGAGATCTTTGATGCGGTGAATGCACGCAGGCCTGTGGTTTATACCGGCGTGTTGAAGCTGCTGCAGATCATGACGGACAAGGGCCTGGTGAAACGCGATGAACGGGAACGCGCGCATGTTTACCGAGCGGCCATTGCGCGAGAAGAGACGCAGCGGCAGTTTTTGCGCGAGTTGAGCAAGCGCTTTTTCTCTGGAAGTGCGGCCCAACTGGCATTGCATGCGCTGGAGATGGAAGTTTCCAGTGAAGAAGATCTGGATGAGATTCGGAAGCTGTTGCGCCGTAAGAAGTAACGGAGAGTCGAGGCAATAATGAATGCTCTGACATGGATGCGAGATGGGGAGATGGTGGCGCTTGGATGGACGCTGCTGCACTTTTGCTGGCAGGGAACTGCGATTGCCGTGGTGTATGCGCTGGTCGATCGGATGACGTTTCGCGCGGCGGCGAAGGTGCGCTACGGGATCGCCATGGTGGCCCTGGGGCTTATGCCGGTGGCGGCGCTGGTGACCTTTGTCGAACAAGAGCGCCTGGTAGTGCACCTGCCGCGTGGCGGGCAGGAGGTTGTTGCCTCGCAGCTTGGGGCGATTCACAGCACGCTGGTGAAGGAGCTTCCCCAGGCCGCGCCGATGTTGGCGGACAGCGAGCTCTTTCTTGCGGGGAGTGCTGACCGTCTGCTGCCGTGGGTCGATGGTGTCTGGCTTGCCGGGGTGTTGTTGCTGGCGCTGCGTGCTGTGGGCGGATGGTGGCAGCTCGAGCATCTTCGACGACGTGCGGAGGCGCTGGTGCCGACAGAGGTGGAGGCGAGCTTCCTGCGCATCTCACAGCAACTGCGCATGGGGCGCAAGGTCGCGCTGCGGCTCTCCGATGAGCTGATCTCGCCGATGGCGATGGGTGTGTGGAGGGCGACGGTGATTCTGCCGGTCTCTGCAGTGATGCAGCTGGAGCCTGCGCAACTGGAGGCGGTGCTGGCGCACGAGTTGGCACACATACGGCGATGGGACTACCTCTGCAACCTGCTGCAGACGACGGTGGAGTGCCTGCTGTTCTTCCATCCCGCGGTGTGGTGGGTGAGTCGTCGCACACGCGACCTGCGAGAGGTTTGTTGCGACGAGGTGGCCGCGAGGACTTGCGAGAGCCCGGTCGTGTATGCCGAGGCGCTTTTGCAACTGGAAGAGCAGCGCACTGAAAGACTGCAACTGGCGATGGCGCTTGAGGGGCATCGTGGAACTTTATTGATCCGCGTGAGACAGATTCTTGGAGAGGGAATGATCATGGAGCGTAGAACGACGAGCGGTACGCGGGTAGCAATTATTGGGGCAGTGGTGTTGGCGCTGCTTCTTGGGTCGAAGGCGGCAAACGGTCTGAAGGTCATCCATCGTTCTGTGTCTTCTGCCGTTGTCGCACAGCAGGATGTGAGCTCTGTAACTTCTGTTCGTGTGAGTGCGCCTGCGGTGGTGAAGTCCTCTACGGGAGACGCAGATGTCCAAGCAGACACCAGTCCGAATGTAGTGGCGGAGATGGTGGCATCAACCCCGATGCCCGCGCCGACACCTGCACCCATGGCAACTCCGAATCCCGCTCCGACACCGGGCCTGGAGAGCGACGAGGAGACGCCGCAGGGTGGAGCGAACTATCTGCAAAGGATGAAGGATGCGGGCTATCCGCTCGACCTGAACCGGGACCTGGATACGATCATTTCTTTGCGCAATCTTGGCGTGACGCCGGAGTATGCCAAAGGCATGGCGCAGGTTGGGTTAGGCACACCGACGTTGCATGAGTTGACCGGCTTGAAAGCGCAGGGTGTAACACCGGAGTATCTCCAGGGTCTGCGTTCGTCGGGTATTGCTCCCACGAGCTTTCATGAAGCGATCTCCGAGAAGGCTGTGGGTGTGACGCCCGAGTATTCCAGGGAGATCGCGGCGCTCGGCATTGGAACTCCGACGACGCACGATCTTATCAGCCTGAGGGCCCAGGGCATCACGCCGGAATATGTGGCGGAGCTGAAAGCTTCTGGTCTTGTGGCGAGAGACCTTCATGAGCTTGCGGGCATGAAAGCAGTGGGTGTGAACCCCGAATATGCGAAGGCGATGATGGCGACGGGGTATCCCGATATGACGCCGCATGAACTTGTGTCTTTGCGGGCACAGGGTGTTACACCGGAGTATGCGCGATGGGTGAAGCAGAGTTTCCCTAACGCGGACATGCACAGCCTGCGGCAGGGTGGCGTGTTTCATGTGGATGCTGATTTCGTTGCGAAGGCGAAGGCGCATGGATTTACCGATACGAGCTTCGACAAACTGGTGAAGCTGAAGATGACGGGCCTTCTGGACTAAGCAGTCTCTAACCAATCACACAAGGGAGAATCGCGATGAAACGCATGGGTATGGCATTGCTGCTGGTTGGGCTTTCTGGAGTTTCGACGATCGGTTATGGAGAGACTTTGTCTGGTCTTTGCATGGTCTCGTCGGCGCACAACGTCGTTCGCGATCTTGATACTGCCGATCTCCTGCTTCACAGGACCGGATGCGATAACGAAGAGTATCACTGCGGCAATTCGGAAAACTCCAACATCGCGTGGAGCAGATGGAGCGGCGTCTCACCCGAGGCATTAAGGCAGGAGGGGGCGGTGCTTACTGCAGAGATGAAGGGCGAAGCTGGGGCACTGCGCTGCTCAGGAACAGTGCATGAAGGCATTCTCGCCGGGAAGTATGAGTTCACACCGAACGCTGAGTTCGTACAGAAGATGGCGGCGATGGGCTTCGACGAGATCACGACGCGCAAGCAAGAGGGATTTCTGACGCTGGACGTTACTACGGGGTGGGTTCGCCAGGTCAAGGACGCAGGAGTGACTGAACTTTCGACGAACAAGCTGATGGGTCTGCGAGCGCTGCATGTCGATCCGGAGTATATCCGCGCGATGGCCGCCGCCGGTTACCCGGAGTTGCGCGCCAACAAACTTACGGAGATGAAGGCCGTTGGTGTGACGCCAGAGAAGGCAGCGGAGGCAAAGTCGCTCGGCTTCAATCCTTCAGAGCAGGAGTTGATCCAGATGAGCATCTTCAAGATCGACCGGCCCTTTGTTGAACGGATGCGGAGCAAGGGACTCAATGATCTGACGCTTGCGAAGCTGATCAAGGTCAAGATCTTCAAGCTGGAAGAGTGATCGAGTGATTGCGAGGAAAAGATATGAGAACTCCGAGGCGTTGGTTTGTCGCATTGCTTGCACTCGCTGTGACTGCTTCCCTGGCCGAAGCAGCCAAGTCGATCACTGATTCTCGCAAACCGCAGACGGTCGTAAGAGAGAACGCCTATGTGTCCACACAGGGGGAGTGGGGCGTTCACCCGACGGAGAAGCGCCACTCCTCTTTTCTTGTGTATCTTTCGTATGGCCCGCGTTCGTTGTCGGTGGATTGTTCTTCCAGGCGCTGTGTCATTGAGTTTGCGGGCGCGGAAAAGGGTTCCTCTCTTTCGATCGGAGAGCACCCGGCGGCTTAGGTCTGGCGGAAGGATTGCGCAACGATGTGAAGCTTGTGCGGACGGTCTCTCCACGCGGTCATGACGAGGAACCATACGGGCCAGCTGAGTACCCAGTTCGGAAACCAAAAACCGCTGCTACTCCATGTGTGAATGCTCAGCAACGTGATTCCGATGGCCATAGCGAGTGCTGGTTTGAATTTGATCTGTGCGAATCGAAGCCCATGACTTACGCCACAGATCGCGGGAAAGAGAAACAGGACGAGGGAGAAGCGTGACAGGAATGCCACGTGAAATCTGGACATACAGAAGAGGCACGGGATGAACGCAGAGATCGCGCTGACGCTTACCGTTCGTCGTGAGACCGATCCCATGACGAAGCCTCCCGTCCACGACCATCCGATAAGGAGCAGGACATTGCATACGAACAGAGCGAGTCCCGGCCCTACGATGAGTTCTGATGCGTGTTCGACTTTCGATCCTAAGAGGCGTTGACAGGTCTGGCTGACATGGAGTGAGAGGCCTATGAGCAAAAAGCTGCAGGGCACGGCGAGTCCCAGTGAAGTAAGCCAGGGTCGCCAGCTCTTCCATATTTCAAGCTTTCTGCGGACAACGAGACCAAGAACGTCGCGTAGAGCCAGCCCTCCGAATACGCCGGTCTCTTCCAAATCGCCCAGTACCGCTTCGCGCTCGTTATACTCCAACAACTGCGAAAACACTTCGACGCAGGTCTGGACGAGGCTGCTCATGAGAGGCTCCCACCTTTTTCCATGGCCCAACGGGCGTTCATGCTGACGCGCATGACGACATCGTAGAAGTTCTTTGCTGCCAGCTCTCCCGTTTCAGTCACCAGCACCATGCGCTTGGCTCGCCCTCCGCGCTGAGGAGTGGCTTCCCCCATCCAGGTCTTGAGCAGGCCCTTCTTCTCGAGGCGCTCGATCGTGGTGTAAAGTGCGCCAATCGAGCACTTTCGCAGGGTGCTGGCTTCGATTTCTTCGCGAATGGCGGCGCCGTAGGCCTTGTCTCCAAGTCCTGCGGCGGCGGTAATCAGGGCGTATTCAAATTCACCAAGCATGATTTGAATTACATTGTGGTACTAAGCTTAGGGCCTGTCAAGAACTTTGATCTTATGGCATGATCTCCAGAACGTGTTTTACGATCCTGCGCTTTCGGATCGTGGTCCTGGGGCCACGAAGCAGCTTGCAAAGCCGTCAGATTTTGCTTTGCACTCTCTCTTTGCTGCGCGACATCCAATTCCTCAACGTTGGCGAATTCGCGATGGCCGTTCCATTGGGAAGGTTGCTGAAACCCTCCTTGTCACCAGAATCGACCGCATTGCGGCGCGATCCGGGAGAAGTACATGAAGAAGTCTGAAGTCTTTCAGGCATGGGCCATGATTCTGGCCGGACGCGCGCCTTCGCTTTCCATTGAAATTACAAAAGAGTGTCCTTTGCGCTGCCCCGGCTGCTATGCCTTCGACGCGGCGCATCTTGGCGGGACCACGGAATTGCGCCAGCTCTCCGATTTCAAAGGAGATGTGCTGATCGAGAAGATTCTCGCTTTGATCGACGAGCACAAGCCGCTGCATCTCTCGCTGGTGGGGGGCGATCCGTTGGTCCGCTACCGAGAGCTTGAAGCCCTCCTGCCGCAGATCGAGAGCCGTGGTGTGCATACACAGGTTGTGACGAGTGCTTTTCGGATTATTCCGCCTGCGTGGAAGGAGTACAAGAAGCTGAACGTTGTGGTCTCCATCGATGGTCTGCAGCCGGAGCACGATGCGCGGAGAAAGCCTGCGACCTATGAACGCATTTTAAAGAACATCCAGGGCTCAAAGGTTTCGATCCACTGCACGATCACGTCGCAGATCGTGGAGCGGCCGGGTTATCTCGACGAGTTTCTGGCGTTCTGGTGCAGTCGTCCGGAGATTACGAGGGTCTGGTTCAGTTTGTTTACGCCGCAGATGGGCGCTACGGATCTGGAGATTCTTTCGCCTTCGCAGCGTATGCAGGTGATTGCCGAGTTGCGGGAGCTGCGTTTGAAGTATCCGAAGCTCGACATGCCGGAACCTGTGCTGGAAGAGATTGCGTCGCCTCCAAAGAACCCGGAGGAGTGCATCTTTGCGAGGACAACGGAGACGATCTCCGCTGACCTGAAGACGCGGATTGGACCGTGCCAGTTTGGGGGCGAGCCGGATTGCGAGCAGTGTGGATGCCTGGCTTCGATGGGGCTTGCAGCGGTTGGCAATTACAAGTTGGTGGGTCCACTGACTGCAGGACACCTCTTCAAAGCTTCTGACCGTGTGGGGAAAAGATGGAGAAAATTGCGCGGTAGCCTGCAAAGGACGCAAGTTGTTGATCCAGAACCAGTGCCCTTCAAGATCCTGCAAAGCTGATGCAGGTTCGAGGTCGGCAAAGCTCTTCCGATGTAAAGTAGGAGTGTGCAGGTCAAAGTCTCGCGAGAGAACTTTGTTAAACGGGAAGCCGGTGTAACTCCGGCGCTGTCCCGCAGCGGTAATGGGAGCGAAACGTTGCAAGGCGCGAGCCAACGCACTGTCTCAACGAGATGGGAAGCGGCGATGGAGTAGGTTGCCCAGAGTCCGAAGACCGGCCTGCCGCCACCACCATGGAAGCGCTGTGCGCTCACCGTGGGTGCGTTTGAGGATACCGCTCTCGTGGATTGGACCGGTGACCACTGCTGCATCTCCGTGCGATTTCGCAGGGCGGTGTTGCCTGCGCATGGGTGGTTCTTCCGTACTCCAGGAGAGAACCGAGATGGTTGCAGGTGTAGTTTCTTTGTCCCCGACAGTGAAGTTGAAGACAGCAAATTTGGGCTTTCCGCGTATGGGGCGTCAGCGTGAGTTGAAGTTCGCGCTGGAGGGTTTTTGGGCAGGCAAGCGGACAGAGTCCGAACTTCTTGAAGTGGCCTCGAGCTTGCGCGCCGAGCATTGGAAGTCGCAGAAGGCAGCGGGTCTCGACTTCGTTCCCTCGAATGACTTTTCGCTTTACGACCAGGTGCTGGATGCGCTGGTCCTCGTAGGAGCAACTCCGGAGCGCTTTGGCACTGGGCCGGTAACGCTGGAGCGTTATTTTGCCATGGCGCGGAACAGCCGTGAACAGACAGCGATGGAGATGACGAAGTGGTTCGATACGAACTACCACTATCTCGTGCCGGAGTGGTCTGAAGGAATCTCGTTTGAAGTGGATACGACCAAGCTGTTGACCGAGGTGCGCGAGGCACGTGCGCTTGGCATCGAAACGCGTCCGGTGCTTGTTGGACCGTTGACTCTGCTTCTGCTGGGTAAGGGCATTGACGGGGCGTTCGATCCGATGACGTTGTTACCGAAGATCACGTCCGCCTACAGACAGGTACTCGAAGCACTTGCCGCAGAGCGTGTGGAGTGGGTGCAGATCGATGAGCCGATGCTGGTGACCGATCTGGAGACCGGTGTGGCTGAGAGCTATCGCAGCGTCTATGCCGAACTGGCCATGGTGCCGGTGAAGTTGATGCTGACGACGTACTTCGATGCGCTAGGGGACAATCTTTCTCTGGCTGTCGATCTTGGGACGGCTGGCATTCACATTGACGTGGTGCGTGCACCGGAAGAGTTGAAGGCGGTGATCGCGGCGCTGAAGCCGGAACAGGTGTTGAGCGTCGGTTGTGTGGAAGGACGGAACATCTGGCTGAGCGATTTTGCCGTCGCTTCTGCGCAGTTGAATGAAGCTGTGGAGGGTCTTGGAGCGGAGCGTGTTCTTGCTGCTCCTTCCTGCTCTCTGTTGCATGTTCCACATGATCTCGGTAGCGAGATCAAGCTGCCTTCGCGGATCAAGAGCTGGCTACGGTTTGCGACGGAGAAGGTTGCTGAAGTTGTGGCGCTGGGCACGGGCGACGTGGCTGCCGCGCAGGCCAATGCGGCTGCAGTGGCCGATCGTGAGGCGGCGGAGACGACCACCAATGCGAAGGTTCGTGCGGCGCTGGCTGAGCTCCAGGCGACCGACTTCGCGCGCGCTTCGGCCTATACCCAGAGGGCGATTGTGCAGAGGGAAGAGCTTGGGCTTCCGTTGCTGCCGACGACGACGATAGGGTCGTTCCCGCAGACGGCGGAGGTGCGTAAGCATCGCGCGGCACGGAAGAAAGGTCATGAGACTGCGGATGAGTATGAAGCGTTCCTAAAGAAGGCGATTACAGAGTGTGTCCGCGAGCAGGAGCGCATTGGGCTGGATGTCCTGGTGCACGGTGAGTTCGAGCGCAACGACATGGTGGAGTACTTTGCCGAGTTCCTGGATGGCTTTGCGTTCACGGAGAACGGCTGGGTGCAGAGCTACGGATCGCGCTGCGTCAAGCCGCCTGTGATCTATGGCGATGTGTCCCGTCCGACGCCGATGACGTTGAAGTGGACGAGCTATGCTCGTTCGCTAACGACGCGTCCCATGAAGGGCATGTTGACGGGGCCGATCACGGTCTTGCAGTGGTCCTTTGTTCGGAACGATATTCCGCGGCAGCAGACGGCGTGGCAGATTGCGCTTGCGTTGCGGGACGAGGTGACGGACCTGGAGGGCATCGGCATCCGCATCATCCAGGTGGATGAGCCTGCGTTGCGTGAGGGGCTTCCTCTGCGTCGAGCGGATTGGGCTGCGTACCTCGACTGGGCGGTGAAGGCGTTCAAGCTGGCGACTTCTTCCGTTGCCGATGAGACGCAGATCCATACACACATGTGCTACTGCGAGTTCGACGACATCCTGCCTGCCATTGCAGCGTTGGATGCGGACGTGATCTCGATGGAGACGGCGCGTTCGCGTATGGAGCTGCTGGAGGCCTTCCGTGCGCACGCGTATCCGAACGAGATCGGACCGGGCGTGTATGACATCCATTCGCCGCGCGTTCCTTCCGTCGGCGAGATGAGCGAGTTGTTGACGCTGGCGTTGGAGGTCCTGAAGCCTGAGCAGATCTGGGTGAATCCAGATTGCGGGTTGAAGACGCGCGGTTGGCCGGAGACGGTGGAGGCCCTGGAGAACATGGTCAAAGCTGCTGGCGAGCTGCGGTTGACGTTGAACGCGTAGTCTGCTGGTGAGGTCTACGGGTGATGGAAGCCCGTAGACCTCACTTGCCTCCGAATATTTTGGCTTGACGCGGTCAGCGATGTCGAGCAGTCTTACTGTGATTGCAGGGATCTTATCCTGCGATCCAGGAGACACGATGAGCGCTTCCGGCCCTTCGATGGAACAGATCAAAAGCTCTATGCGCGCGACCTGGATGGCCGGTGATTTCGGCGTCGTGGCGAAGACGATCTCCGGAGGTGCTGAGGCCTTTGTCCATCGCCTGGCTCTGCCGCCGGAATCCCGCGTTCTGGATGTGGCCTGCGGGACGGGGAATCTTGCCATTCCGCTTGCGCGGCAGGGATGCGTAGTGACGGGAGTGGACATCGCTCCTAATCTTCTTGTGCAGGCAAGGGAACGCGCGGCTGCCGAGGGTTTGACCGTGAGCTTCGATGAAGGGGATGCCGAAGAGCTTCCCTACGACGATGAAACCTTCGACGCGGTGGTTACGATGTTTGGCGCCATGTTCGCGCCTCGACCGGAGGTGGTTACAGCGGAGCTTGCGCGTGTTCTTAAGCCGGGTGGGCTGCTCGCTATGGCGAATTGGAATCCCGCAGGTTTTTCCGGACAGATGTTCAAGGTGGGTAGCCTGCATGCGCCGCCGCCACCTGGCATCGCACCTCCTGTTTTATGGGGAGACGAGACGACTGTTCTCAGGCGTCTCGCAGGTCCCTTCACAGAGATCGAAACGAAGTTGATTCCTATTGAGTTCGATCTACCGATGAACCCTGCAGGGACGGTTGCCTTTTTCCGCAAGTACTTCGGACCCACCCAGATGGCCTTTGGTCGCCTGGATGAAACCGGGCAGGCGGCCTTGGCGGCAGAGCTAGAGGCGCTTTGGGCGGGTGCCAACGTCGCCTCCGATCCGGAGAGTCATACGCTTATCCATAACCAATACCTGCAGGTTACGGCGAAACGTAATCCTTCTTCCTGAGACCCTGTTAGTTGATCGTCAGGGTGGTGGTCGTGGTTGCCGTGATAGTACTGGTTGCGCTATCCGTTCCTGTGATGGTCAGGGTATACGAACCCTTGGTCGCGTTCGTTGTTGCGGTCGTGGTGCTGTTGGAACCCGAGGAACCGCATCCACTGATGCCAAAGCCGATGGCCGTGACAAGCGAGAGTACGACGTAGAGGCGAAGCTTACGCGAGCGCCAGCCGAAAAGACCCAGGCAGAGCATACCCGCGACGGCTATGTCCGCTTTATTGGAGGGAGATGCAGGAAGGCTGTTGCTTTCCAGTCGGGATACACCGGTGGAGGTGATCTTCCGCATGCCGCTTCCGCTGACGGACGAAACCGTGGCACAGGCGGTGGAGCTGGTGTAGATCGTCAGTGCGCTTGTGACTGCTGTTGTGCTCGTGATGGCCGCGTTGTTCAGCGTGTAGCAGGCGTTCGAGAGGGAACCGCTGACGGTCACGTTGAAGGCAACCGTGCCCGTGTAGCCTCCAGCTGGTGTCACCGTGACGGTGGAAGTGCCGGAGTTTCCGGCAGTTAGGTTGACTGCGGTTGCGCCGAGCGTAAAGCTGCCGGTGCCAGAGCCAGCTGCGCCTACCGTGACCGTGGCAGTACCGGTCGACGCGGCGTAGATGGCGCTGCCGGAGTAGACGGCCTTGATGACATGTGCGCCAGCTATCGTCGAGGAGAAGGTATAAGTTGCCGTACCAGCGGTGCTCAGAGCAAGTGTTTTGGTCGTTGTGGTTCCGTCGACTGTGATGGTCAGAGTTCCAGCGGGTACGGTGGTTACAGTCGACGATCCCGAAGCGACGGTAATCGTGATGACGTCGCTTACACCAGAGGCGACGGTGTTAGAGGCCGCCGAGACCGTGGTGGTGGTGGCTGCCAGGGTGGCGGTCGCGGCGTTGGTGGGCCAGAGGGTCAGCAGGTTGTAGAGATCGATGGAACCAAGTCCTGTGGCCTGATCGTACCCGGTGGTTGCGGCGTAGGCCGACGCGCCTGCCGTGGAGCAGGTGCCGGCCGTGCAGGCGTTCGTACCTACCGTGATGTCGTGGAATGCTGAAGCGTAGTTTGCAGCGTTCGAGGCCAGTGTGTAGAGCGTGGGGTCGATGTTGCCCTGGCCGGTAGAGTTCAGCTTCTGATTAATGATAGCCAGCATGCCCGCGAAGACGGGAGCAGCGAAGCTAGTTCCTCCGGCAACG
This sequence comes from Terriglobus saanensis SP1PR4, assembly GCF_000179915.2. Classification (NCBI taxonomy): domain Bacteria; kingdom Pseudomonadati; phylum Acidobacteriota; class Terriglobia; order Terriglobales; family Acidobacteriaceae; genus Terriglobus; species Terriglobus saanensis. Next base: position 1,647,638 of record NC_014963.1, read on the forward strand.
GTGAGATAGACGCTATTTGCGTCACGGAAACCATTCGAGCAACTGCCGGTAATGCCGACGGTCGTATCGCTGGAGCAGTACAGGTAACCGGCGTTTGAGGCTGAAGAGGTAAGCGAGATATCGGGGACGAGACGGAAGTTGCCGGAGGGGATGCCAGTCACTCCTGTCTGCCACGTGGGGCGCGGGGCCATGGAACTGACGCCACCGCCGCCGGAGCTCAGGCCGTTGGCGGCAGAGTCGTCATTCCAGACCATTTCCGGCATGTAGGAAAGAGCGGAGCTGATGACATCGCTTCCGCTTGCGGCCTGCCAGTACGTGGTGTTGGTGGTCGCAACGGCAGCTGCCGTGAACTCCGTTCCGCCGAGTGCGGTGACGTACTGGCTGCTGGCCGGAAAACTGACGACGAGGGCCTGCCGCTGTGCGGTCGTGAGCGTGGTCGCGTCGTTGCAGCTCGTCGAACCGTCGTCTCCCGAAGAGACGATGACGGTCTGACCCTGTGCGGCGGCCTGCTCCAGAACGCCGTTGTAGGAAGAGAAGTTGCTCGCACTCAACTCTGTCTCGCAGAGACCATAGCTCACGCTGAGAATTGTTGCAAGCTGTGTATCGACCGCGTAAGCGATGGAGTCGAATACGCCATTGTTCGAGCTGCTGCCGGTGTAGACGAAGAAAATCGTTGCGCCCTTGGCGATGCCTCCCGAGTATTCCAGGTCAAGGTCGGATTCAGATTCATCGCCGGTGTAGACGGTAGAGCTTCCCGTGTTGGGAACGAGGGTGAGTGTGGGGTCTTTGATCGGCAGCCCGGCTGCCGTCTGGAACTTCTCAATGTCGGAAACTACGACCGCGGACTGACCCATAATCGCAATCGACTGGCCCGTGCCGGTATAGCCTGCGTTGTAAGCGGCTTTTACGTCGTAGATCGTGGTGATATCTCCGGGTGTGAGGTAGTGGCTCGAAGTCTGGCTGGAGGTAAAGTTGGGCGAAGCCACAGCCTGCGAGTGATTTAGACGAACATGCGGCCGAGCACGAAAGTTCGACAGATTTGCGACGTCCTTTACGATGCCGGAGAGAGCCGTGGGAATGCTGATGTCCGCCGAAGGCGCGTAACGTTTCTCACCGTCCGATTTGTAGTAACGCAAAGGAGAGAAGGCAGACGCCACCTGCTGGGCTTCGCCCGAGAAGACGATGCGGTCTTTGCTACGGGAAACCCTGTCGACCGTGAAGCCCTGTGCTTGCAACCAGGCTGTTGTCTTCGCGATGTCGGCGTCGGTGACTCCGAAGCGAGCGGCGAACTGATCCACTGTCAGCCACTGGTGGTATATCGGAGAGGTCGGATCCTGCTGCGCAGCGAGGAGTGCCTGGAGGTCTGCTTCCTGTGCTGTGGTGCGACTGAAGATCAGCGTCATGCCCTCGAGTTTGGTTCCTGCGGGAACGGCTCCGGCATCGTCGGCTGCGAGCGCATGGGGGGAACGCGATCCGGCGATCGGGGTACGCTGCTCATTGCTGATTTCCGCAGTAATGCGCGCGACAGGCTTCTGCGCCAAGGCGGACAGGGAGCCAAATCCCAGGAAGAATGTGCAAAAGAGTGAGGGGATGACGTTGCGCAGAGTCGTGCCGTATCGCATACTTTATGCCTTCTGTACTTGTTCCTCTTGTATCGGCAAATGCCGGTTGGGAAGAGGAGCTAAAAAGTTTTATCTTCGAGAGTTAGGACGAGCTTTTTTGTTGGCGGTGTACATAGACTACCGCCAATAAGCGTCATCGGTGGCAGTCACAAGGTGGTTGAGCGCCAACGCGTTAGCGTAGGCGTACGAGAGTGCAGTGTTATCGAAGATGACCCAGGTGTTTTTGTGCGCCTTGATCTTTTCCGCCAGCTCAGCGAGAAACTCGGGTTCGTAATTGGAGTAGTACGTTCGCGGAGAGCCATGGAGACGAAAGTATCTCAGCGTAACGTCACCTCCGGGAATGGCTGCTTTGGGGGATGCCTTGGCCGGATCGGCTGCCACACGGGCGACTGCGTACTGCCGGAGGAGTACATCGGTTTCTTCGGTAAACCATGTGGCGTGGCGTGGCTCAAGGCGGTTTCCCCTTTGTAGAGCGCACGAAGCGTGGTGAAGAAGTCCTCGGCGAGCGTGGCATCGAAGGCAAGCGAGGGCGGTAGTTGAAAGAGAATGGGCCCCTGTTTGTGTTCGATGGGTTTGATCTGGTCAAAAAAGCCGTGAAGTAAAGTTTTGGCTTCGCGGAGTTTTGCCTCATGCGTGATGGCCTTGGGCGCTTTGATCGAGAAGCGAAAGTGCGCAGGTGTCTCCGCAGCCCACTTTGCCCAGGTGGTGGCACGATGGGGACGGTAGAAGGTGGAGTTGATCTCCGCGCAATTGAGCGTGCGAGCGTAGTGGTAGAGGTGGGTGCCTTCTGCTTTTGGCTTTGCGGGGAGCGACCAGCCTGCGGTCCCGATGCGATTCATCCCTGTTGGATGCATTCTCATCGGTTCTATGCGTTCCCGTGCTAGACTTTCGCGCATGCCACTCATACTTCTTCTTGTCATTCTCGTGCTTCTCTTCGGCGGCGGTGGTTATTACATGGGTCCTGGCGTCGGCTACTACGGCGGTGGCGGACTCAGCCTCGTGCTGCTCATCGTGATTCTTTACCTGCTCTTCGGTAGAGGACGCGGACGCATCTAGCGAAACCAGGTTTCCGCTCGTTTGAACACAGTCCCGCGACGGTGCGGGACTGTGTTCGCGGTTAAGGCTGTAGTTTGATTTTTTAGGATGAGGGGTCAAGAGGATGCGCTGGTCACGACGCGATGTATTGAAACAGGCCGGAATGATCTCGGTGGCCGGAACCGTTGGCACTGCTGTGCCGGATGCAATGTTGGGCGAGACGAAGAAAACTTCTTCGACGAAGGCGGGTCAGGTCCTGACGTCGCAGCAGGTGCCCCATACAGACGGCGATTTTCACGACAATCTCTTTACGAGGTTGGGGATTCGGCCACTCATCAACTGTCGAGGCACGATTACGGCAATCAGTGGATCCACTTCGCTGCCCGAGGTGAAGCAGGCGATGTACAACGCGTCGCTGTACCACGTCCGCATGGATGAAATGATGCTGGCTGTGGGTGCGGAGCTGGGTAAACTGTGCGGAGCGGAGTGGGGTATTGCGACGACCGGAACAGCCGCGGCAACCTGTCTTGCAACCGTGGCCTGCATCGCCGGAACAGATGTAGAGAAGAGCCAGGCTCTTCCGTACATCAAGAAGAAAGACCAGGTGGTGATCCCGAAGACCTCGCGCAATCCGTATGACATTGGGGTGCGTATGTGTGGAGTGGAGATGGTGGAGTTCTCGACTCCGGAGGAGCTCCGCGCAAAGATTAGCGAGCGCACCGCCATGCTCTATATTTTGGCGAATCCTCGTTACGACGACACACCGATGAGCACGAAAAATCTTGCGGCCATCTGCAAAGAGAAGGGCATCCCGGTATTTGTGGACGCGGCGGCGACGGAGCCAAATACACCGAATCCTCATCTTGTGGCCGGAGCGGACCTGGTGGCTTACTCCGGTGGCAAATGCATGCGTGGACCTCAGTCCGCAGGGCTTTTGATTGGCAATAAGGGTCTCTGCCAGGCTGCCTATTTTCAAGGCGCACCGCATCACAACTACGGCCGCGCGATGAAGTGCAGCAAGGAAGAGACGATGGGGCTGCTGGCCGCCGTACGTGCGTGGCACACGCGAGATCATACGGCGGAACAGGCGATGTGGCTCGGTTGGATGCAGTCGATTGCGGACCGCATGACGGGTCTTCCTTCGGTGAAGGCAACCGTGTTGCCGTCGGCTCCAGAGGGCTCGATCGATCGCAGTCCGGGCGTGCGGATTACGTGGGATGCAAGTGTCGTCGGAATTACCGGGACCGAGCTTGCGAAGTTGCTTGATGAAGCACCGACGCGAATCGTGATGGGTGGAACGGGCGTTCGTCCGGACACAATGATGAGTTCGGTGACGATCTATGGATACATCATGACGCCAGCCGAGGTGAAGATTGTGGCCGATGCGATCTATGCAGCGCTGAGCCATCCTCCGCACTATGCGGATCCCGTTATACCCACGGGGACTTCGGCTTCAGTGCAAGGGAACTGGGCTGTGACGATTCATTATCTGCGCGGCACAGGCGAACAGCGCTTTGTGCTGAAGCAGGAAGGAAATGTCGTAACCGGCGATCATCATGGCGAACTGTACAACGCCACGTTCCACGGTGCGGTTCATGCCGACCAGATCGCGATGACGAGCGTGTTGCCTGTGGTGGGTTATCCACTGACGTGCCACTTTAAGGGCGTGGTACAAGGCAGCAGCATGTCGGGAACGCTGGCAATGGGGGAGTATGGTGAAGCTACCTGGGAAGCAGTGCGCAGCTAAAGCCTGACCGGGACGTTTGTTTAGAGAGCGTGTAATCACGTTTGTGCCGCCCGTCGTCTACTTAGTTACAGCTCATCTTGTGTCGTGTTGCATGGCGTCCGCCCGGTGCAGAGGCTGCTCTGTTTCAAGAGTGGAGATTTCCAGGTGTTTTTTCTGAAAATTGTCGCCAGCATGGCGTTAATATCCACACCTATACTGTGGGCGCAAGCGGCGTATACGGCTGGTCGTGTGGGAGATCTGCAGGTCGGCGCGGAGTTTGTCCTGGGCCAATCGAAGTATCTTCCGGTTCAGACCGTGTCGGGTTCGTTCATCGATCCCGTGGTTCTATCGCAGAAGGTGGATCTGAAGGGATTCGGTGGATACGCGACCTTCGATTGGCGTGAGCACTACGGAGTGGAACTCAATATCCGACACGCCAAGGGCAAACAAGACGACGGCCAATCCGAGAACACGGTTGAGTTCGGTGGGCGATATGTTGTTGTGCGCAAGTACAGGATGGCTCCTTACGCGAAGGCGATGATCGGGCGTGGGGTTTACAACTACCCTGATGGCGCTGGTTCGCTTGCGTTCAATTTATATGCCCTGGGGGTGGGCGTGGACTACCACGCGACCAGCTACATCAACGTGCGCGCAGAGTACGAGTATCAAAGCTGGCTGAACGTCCCGATCCAGAACCCTCAGCCGCAGTTGATTTCCATCGGCGTGGCGTATCGCTTTCATTAATTCAAGCGACCTGCGTAGCCTTCGCCTCCAGCCACTCGTAGTCGCGTGCCCTCTATAAGTAGGTCGGTGCTTTTCTAAAAGCGAAGACGTGTGCGGCATCCGTTTTTCGATAGTTATGCGATATATGTCATCCGCATAAAATTCTGTAGCCCATTTTGGGTCTGATGCGGGTATAAGTGCAATCTTTTTAAAGGCGTGAGGACGTATTTTAGTCATGTCCCAGGCGGCAGCTAAAATTCGAAGCGCCAGCTGCGAATTTAGTTAAACCCTTAGATTTTATTGAAATCAAGCTGCTCATTCTGACCTATTGATCCTAAGTTCCTATCAAAAGTTGCGATTGATCCCGTCCTACTTGACTGCATTTAAAAGGATGCGCAACGACCGTACGGGTCGGGATAGAAGTGCATGTTCGGGAATAAAACTGCTGGCGGCGCATCTTTACATGCAGAAATCCCGCTCTTCTTCTCGCTTCTCTAAGCATTACTTACTCATGCATATTCAAAAGGAGATACTTCTGTGATCGTAGACGATAAATTAGTTCGCTCTGGCTGCGGCAAGAGTCACAACCGGAGATGGCTCACGGCATTTTTCGTACTATGCACCCTTGCGTTGTTGACCGGCAAGGCGGCCTATGCGGATCCAGACTTCAATCAGGTGGCGGGAGGTACAAGCTCCGATTCACCGGCTCTGACGTTTCTGAATGGCGTTCCTGTAATGATGGCTCGCGCCAATGATGCGTCGAACGCGATGTGGTACTCCATCAACAGGGGCTCCTGGATTAAGGTTCCGAGTGGGACGACCCTGGCCGCTCCAGCGCTCGTCACGTTTCAATCAAATGTTATAGCTGTATCGGCTGGAACAGACGGAAACTATTATTCCATGGTGATGAGCAATGCTTCGGAAGCTCCTTCGAGCTGGGCATTTAACGCAACCTGGACGGTCGTTCCAGGAATATCAGGTCGGGCGAGAACGAATTTGCGTCCAGCCGTGGCAGCCACAACAAGTAACTCGATCTTCATCTTCGCTACTTATAACGACGAAACCATTAACTTCTCATCGGCGCACCAGATCAATTCCAATGGAAGCATCGATTGGGGTTCTTTTAATGTGGTCCCTGGCGGTGGATTTACCACCTCCAGCGTAAGCGCTGCTGTCTCAAACGGTATTCTCGTCGTATTTCAAACCGGCACCGACCATCATTTATACGTTCAAAGCTTTAGTGTAGGTGGCGACTTTTGGCAAAATCTTTGGATCGACATTAGTTTCTCTCTTACCCAAAACCTGTCCTTCAGTACCTCCGTCGCCTCTATCGGTTCCGATGAAGACTTAGTTGGAAACTTCGCAGTCTGTGGTGTAGACGGAAACGTGCTAAGAATAGATTGCACTTCTGTTACTGCATTTCTTGATTCGGACGGCAAAACCTTCTCGTATGTATTAGGTACCCCATCGGTATTGAATGTGCCTGGCGTTCCCCAGATAATGCATCCGCCCACCGTGGCATCCGATGCGAATAACTTGATTGCAATAGCAGCCACCTTCAGTAGTCCCACAAATGCTCAACCCAGCGTCTGGCTGAGTGAGGTTAAGAGCTTGTCCGCACTTGTAACTCCCGGACAATAGGGCTGAAGCGATCTCTGTGTTTCTCCACGCGGAGATCGCTTTTCCCCAGCGCGATTTGCCTAATTCAATTGAATCGCCGCTACAAGAGCTATGTACTGGAAAAAATCCTTGGCTAAAAGGGTAGATTCTCACGGGTGATTTTCAACTTGTCCAGGTTACCGAGCGGGGAGAGTTTCCTGGGGCAGGAGCTCGTTGGCGATGCACTGCATCCTCGCCGAAGTGACGGCGTGGATCTGCTCAACTACCTCGTCTACAGAGGCGAAGCGACAGAAGTTTATCTGCGGAGAGCTCACACCCTTTCTTATTGATTAAGCAACCTGCGTAGCCTTCGCCTCCAGCCACTCGTAGTCGTACGCTTCCTGATGCACCACGGGGACTTCTAAGAAGTTTTCTTCCAGCGGAGGCGACTGTACCTGCCATTCGAGACCTGTTGCTTGCCAGGGGTTGGCGCCAGCGATGGCTCCGTACTTCAAGGACCAGAGAAAGTACAGGACGGGCATGATGTAGCCCACGCCAAGAATCGATGCGCCTGCTGTGGAGATCACATTGAGCACCTGAAATTCGGGTGGGTAGGAGTGATAGCGGCGGGGCATGCCCAGGAAGCCAAGCGCGAACTGCGGCAAAAAGGTCAGGACGAAGCCGATGAAGGTTGTGACCGCTGCGAAGCGCGAGATGGTCTCCGGATACATACGGCCGGTCATCTTGGGCCACCAGAAGTGCAGGCCCGCGAGGAAAGCCATCAGCATGCCTCCGACCATGACGAAGTGAAAGTGGGCCACGAGAAAGTAGGTTTCCGTGAGTTGGATGTCCATGCCCATGGAGCCGAGAAAAACTCCGGTGAGACCGCCGATGGTGAAGAGTCCCATGAAGCCGAAGGCGTAGAGCATGGGTGTTTCAAAGGTGATGGATCCCTTTTGCAATGTGAAGAGCCAATTGAAGATCTTAATGGCCGAAGGGACCGCCACCACCATCGTAAGCAAGCTGAAGATCAGGGCAGAGTAGTTGGAGACGCCCATGATGAACATGTGGTGTTCCCAGACGAAGAAGCCGAAGAGAGCGATGGCGACTGAAGAAAAGGCAACAGCCGTGTAGCCGAAGATCCGTTTGCGACTGAAGGTGCTGATGACCTCCGAGATGATGCCCATGCCGGGGAGAATCATCACGTAGACCGCAGGGTGTGAGTAGAACCAGAAAAGGTGTTCGAAGAGCAGTGGATCGCCGCCCTTTGTGGAGTCGAAGACGCCGATACCGAAGAGCCTCTCAAGCGCAACCAGGGCCAGAGAGACGGCCAGTACAGGCGTGCCCAGCACCATGATGATCGAGGCTGCGTAGTTCGCCCAGATGAAAAGCGGCAGGCGAAACCAAGTCATGCCCGGCGCGCGCATACGGTGGATCGTGGCGATGAAGTTGATGCCCGTGAGGATCGACGAAAATCCTGCGATGAAGATGCCCGACGCCGTGGTGACGACGTTAGTGTTCAGGTAGTGCGTCGAGAGCGGCGTGAGAAAAGTCCAGCCTGTATCGACGCCGCCTGTCGCCATGGCGATGAGCGTGAGCAGACCGCCGATCAGATAGAGATACCAGCTCAGGAGATTGAGGCGCGGAAAGGCGAGGTCACGCGCGCCGATCATTAGGGGGACGAGGAAGTTTCCCAGGGTCGCAGGCACGGAAGGCACCAGAAAGAGAAAGACCATGATAATGCCGTGCATGGAGAAGAGTTTGTTGTAGGTGTCGGAGGAGACCAGGTCTCCATTCGGCGTGAGCAGCTCCATGCGGATGAGGCCTGCGAAGATGCCGCCGAGGAGAAAGAAGAAGCTCAGCGAGATGAGGTAAAGAATCGCGATGCGCTTGTGATCCTTGGTGAGGATCCAGCCGAGGAAGCCCTTTTCTGTGAGGTAGCTTTTCCGCGGAAGACGCGCGGTTTCTTTGGGTGGAAGACGGAGAATGGTTTCGCCCACGGAATGCTCCTTTGGCCCCGGAATGGGAGCCGTAGTTGCAGCGTAGGTTTTTTCATGCGCGCGGTCTTGGAAGTTATTGCGGTTATGCGAGAAGCAGGCGGCCAGGTGTCGCACCGGTGTAGCGGCGCAGCGTGTTGGTCAGGTGCGCCTGATCGTAGAAGCCTGTGTCGAGCGCGACTTCGCGCAGAGGCATGCCAGCGAAGAGCATCTCCTTGGCGTGGCGGACGCGGAGCTGCATCTGGTACGCGTGCGGTGGCAGGCCGTAGCGCCTGCGGAAGGTGCGGAGCAGGTGGAAGCGGCTGATTCCTGCAATCTGCGCCAGATCTTCGAGAGGTACCGAGTTGTGCCATGTGGCGTGCAGGAAGTCCCGCACATGTTCGACGCCTGAGGTGTCCGAGAGACTGACGCTTCGGTTCGTGATGGAACGGTCGCGCTGAAAGAACTGCGGGAGATAGTGCACAAGGAGCGAGTCCCGTTCGAGCCGCGACTCGGCCTGTTGCAGCGAGGTATGCAGACGAAGAAAGGTCTCGCCTAACGGCTGACTATCTCGTGGAGATATCTCAAATGCTGGTGTCTCTGGTAAGTCGTCATCGCTGAGCGAGGAGCGCACCAACTCTTCGGAGAGGTAGAGAGCGCGGAAGTGCCAGCCTGTTGCGGGATCCGCAGCCTCTCCGTCGTGCAGTTCTCCCGGATGGAGCGAGGTGAGAACTCCGGGAGAGACGATATGCTCCGTGCCGCGCAAGCGAAGACGCTGATGTCCGTGGGCGGAGATGGAGAGCATGTAGGCGTCGTGCCAGTGAGGCAGGAAGGCGTGGTGGTAGAAGTCACCGTGCAGAAGCTCCGCGCCATCGAGCTCCGACCAGCGCAGGAGGACCGAGGTTTCACCTGCCGCTCGAGCAGGGCATAGAGCACGTTTTGGTGGAGCTTCGATGCTGCGCGCCATGACCAATCCTCCCTCTCCAGAGTGCTCCCTGAGGGAGGATGTGTCTTGGAGAAAATTGCTCTCCGTGGCTAGAACGCCAGATCTTCGCGGGTGATCTTCAGCTTGCCCAGGTTGCCGAGCAGGGTGAGGGAGAGCTTGTCCTGGTGAAGAAGCTCGTTGGCGATGCGTTGCATGTCCGCTGGGGTGACTGCATCGATCTGTTCGACTACTTCATCCACAGAAGCAAAACGCCCGAAGTTCATCTGCTGCCGTGCGAGGTTGGACATGCGTGCGTTGGAGCTCTCCAGGCCGAGGACGATGTTGCCCTTGAGCTGTGTCTGCGCGCGGAGAAGCTCGTCGTCGGGGATGGGTTCGTTCTTCAGGCGCGTGAACTCGGCGAGGATACGGCGAAGCATCTCTGGCGTCTTTTCGATGGACGTTCCGGCGTACACGGCAAGGGAACCTGTATCGCGGAAGGGGTTCATCTCCGAGTAGATGGAATAGGCCAGACCGGCTTCTTCGCGTACGGATTGGAAGAGACGTGAGCTCATGCCGCCGCCGAGGATCGTGTTCAGAAGATAGAGGGCATAGCGGTCGGGCGAGTTGACGGGCGGTGCGGGGACTCCGAGGACGAGCTGCACCTGTTCGAGCGACTTCTTGTCATGCAGGGTGATGTGCGGCGTCATGGGCGGAGCGTGGCGGTGCAGGAGGTCTTCCGCTGCGATATCTTCCAGGCTGCCGAAGCGGGCTTCGATCTTGGCGAGGAGATCTTCGTGCGAAAGATGGCCTGCGGCAGAGAAGACCATGTTGCGTGGAGAGAAGCGTTCGTGGTGGAAGGCGGCGACGATCTCACGGTTGAAGCTGGAGACGGTCTCCACGGTGCCGAGGATGGGGCGTCCGAGGGAATCTGAAGGCCACAACTTCTGCGTGTAGATCTCGTGCACGAGATAGTCGGGGTTGTCCTCGTCCATCTTGATCTCTTCGAGGATGACGGACTGTTCGCGGGCGAGGTCTTCGGCGTTGAAGGTCGGGTTCAGGACGAGGTCGCTGAGGAGCTCAAGCGCGGTGTCGAGGTTGGTGTCGAGCACCTTGATGTTGAAGCAGACGGTTTCCTTGCCGGTGAAGGCGTCGAGGTTGCCGCCGATGGCGTCGACTTCGCGCGATAGCTGTTGCTGCGACCGCGTGGTGGTGCCTTTGAAGACCATGTGTTCGACGAAGTGGGAGATGCCGTTGAGCTCTTTGGGTTCGTCGCGCGAGCCGGTGCGGACCCAGCAACCCATGGAGACGGAGCGCATGTGGGGCATGGACTCGGTGAGGACAAGGAGGCCGTTGGAGAGGGTGGTGGTACGGATGTTTCTTGTAGGTGTGGCTACTTCGGCCAGAGTCGCATTCTCAGCGACGGGTACGGAGATGGGCATCCCTTTATTGTAGCGATTCAGCGAGCTAGACGTTGTTCCAGTCCCGCTTTGACTGTGGGCCATTCGTCGGGGGTGATGGAGAACCAGACGGTGTGGCGGGTGCTGCCGTCGGGCATGATCCAGTGATTGCGGAAGGTGCCTTCGTACTGCGCTCCGAGCTTACGGATGGCAGCCTGAGAGTGCAGGTTGAGGTGATGTGTCTTTAACGCGACACGGCGCAAGTTGAGGGTTTCAAAGGCATAAGTCAGTTGAAGGAGCTTGGCTTCCGGGTTGACAGGGGTTCCACGGAAGGGTTCCGCCATCCAGGTATTGCCGATTTCTACGCTGCGGTGTTCGGGATCCAGATCGATGAACTGGGTGGAACCGATGGGTTCACCGGTGGATTGAAGAACATTCGCCCAGAAAAGGGTGCCCGGCTTATCGAAGAACAGGTCGGCCCAAGCCTTCAGTTCAGCAGGATTCGTCACCTTGTACTTCATGTAGCGCCAGATGGTGGGATCGAAGGCCACTTTTTCAAGGGCGGGAAGATGCGCAGGTGTAAGCGGTTCCAGGCGGATCTTCCCGCCGGTCAGGGTGGGCGTCATGCGGTCTGGCCTTGTCGCTCCGGAAGGTCCAGAAGGGTGGCGGCGACGCGGTCGTAGTCGTGGCGAAGGACGGAATCTGAACCAGGGCCTGTGTGGATGTAGTCCCCGGGGATAGGGATGACTCCCAGGGCGCGGATGGCGTCCAAGTCGGGGGTGATCGGGGTTTGACCCTCGGAGGCGTAGCGGGCGAGCAGTTCCGGAGAGATCGGTGCCGTATTTACGAGGGCATAGTCGAAGATGCGTTCGTTGCCGGCGTGCGCGAAGAGCCTTTCGAGGTGCTGGGAGGCGGTGAGGCCGAGGCTTTCGTTGGCTTGGGTCATCAGGTTGCAGACGTAGGCCCGCGTCGCGCTGGAGTTGGCAATGGCTTGTGGAATGCCGCGCACGAGCAGATTGGTGACGAGTGAAGTGTAAAGCGATCCCGGCCCGAGGGTGATCAGGTCCGCCTTCGCAAGGGCTTCCAGCGTCTCCGGAAGGGGTGGAGCGTCGGGCGGGTCGAGCAGCAGTTCCACGATACTCCGCTGTGACCTGGTGATGTTGGTCTCGCCGTGGACCAGGGTGCCGTCGTCCATCTGGGCGGAGAGGGTGACGTTGGCATTCGTGGCCGGGTAGATGTTGCCACGGATCGCCAGAATCTGGGAGGAGGCCTGGACGGCCTGGGCGAAGTCTCCCGTGACCTGGCTCATGGCGGCGAGAAACAGGTTGCCAAAGGAGTGTCCGGCGAGGTCGCTGGCATTTTCTCCCGGCGCGGCATCGGGAAAGCGGAACTGGAAGAGGCGCGTGAGGAGGTGTTCGTCCTCTGAGAGCGCCGTCATGCAGTTACGGATGTCTCCCGGAGGAAGAATGTTGAGGTCGTCGCGGAGGCGACCGGAGGAGCCCCCGTCGTCGGTCACGGTGACGATGGCGGCAAGGTGCGAGATGCGGCAGGGATCTTCATCGCAGTGTGTGTCTACAGACACCGTCGGATGAGACACATAGCGCTTGAGGCCACGCAGGAGCGTGCTGAGACCTGTGCCTCCGCCGATGGCTACTACACGTTTTTGGGGTGGCGGCATGCTCTGAGGATTGTAGTGGTTCGGGTGCAACCAGGTTTTTCACGCGTAGAAACGCGAAGAAGTCCGTCTTCACCTACCCAGCGGTCGGGGAAGACGACCGCTGGGCGAACGGGATGAATTAGGCCTCGGGGTAGAGGAGTTCGGTGAAGCGTGGGTCGTCGGCCATGTCCTGGAAGTCGGAGTCGGAGCGCGCCTGGATACGGTTGAGCGTATTCAAGCGAATGGACTCCGTGAGATGGTCGAGACATTTATGCGCGTCTCCGGTCATGGAGGCGAGGACGGCGAGACCGTAGAAGGCATAATCGGCTTCGTTATGCGCTTTGACGATCTGGGTCAGTTGCTCACGGGCATCTTCGTAGTGGCCGTCATTGAGCAGCGAGATAGCGTAATCGTACTGCTCTTCAGGCGTGGCGAAGGAGTGTTTGTTCTTGGTGGACTGTTTGACGCAGGTATCCAGATACATGCGGATCCGGTCGGCAAAGTCCGGCGGAGAGATGGCAAGCACCTTGTTGAAGGCCACGTGGGCCTTGTCGTATTTGCCTTCGTGTAGAAGACGGACTGCGACTTCATACTGCTCGAGCGCTTTGACGCGTGCTGGATCCGGTTGCGGGGCAGCGCTGCTCGCAGAGGGGCTGGAGGGCTGTTTGGTGGTAGAAGGAGTCGGGGTTTTCGCGGTGACCATGGGATTTCCTGTGCTCTGAGACAAAACGGTGAGGGAATTGCGTCCGATGCGTTTTATACGCGGAGGGGTGAGTGTGGTCAAGCCTGTTTAGGGTTGGACGAATTATAGAGTATAGGGTTGAGTGTTGGATCGTTATACATCTTGAACTGGCGATAGAGCTTGAATCGCCGGGTGCCGTGGAGGATTTCGCTCCAGAGATGTTGGAGCGCGGCAGCCAAGTCGGCGAATTGTTCGTCGAGCTGAGAGAGACGGAGCCGGCTGTTTTTCCGGTGCTCCTCCGTGACGTCCGGCCGACTGGTTTGTTCGGCCGTGTGGAAGCGTTTGAGCGAAAGGATGGAGAGGCGATCGAGCATCATCCCGGGGGTTTCGGAGTGAAGTGGAGCGGCGGGATTTTGTTGGACGGCTTCTAGAAGGGTACGGTCCAACTCTTCGACGAGATCGTTCCGCCGCTGGTTCAGGGTGTCGATCGAGCGCTTGGTGGAGGTGATGGTCGCGTCCGTGGCATGTGGGTCCCGCGCCAGGTCTTCCTGGTGCCACAGATCGAAGTTGGCCTTGTGCAGCCGCAGAGCGATGGAGAACAGCGTCGGGGATTCTTCCGGCTGGAGGTTGTGCTGGTGCCAGTCGCTCGTCGCGTTGTGAAGGGTCTCCGCAAGGGAATAAGGATCGAAGGCGAGTGTCCCGGCGGTCGCAGGGGAGTGCATTGGAGGGTTCGTGAAAGCGGTCCCGGGTTTTGGGCTTTGTATCATGCGATGAGGATGACTGTAACAGCGAAACGACGGTTGATCTACCACCCGAGCCCGATGCCGTCCTTGAGCCGCACCGGGCATGTCATCCGCCGCTGCTCCTATTGTGCCGAGGGACAGGAAGTCCAGATCCTTCGACGTGCGAGTGCGATGATGTTGGGGGAGATCCGATGAACGCGAGAATGCCGGAGTTACATGCCGTTTTGGGGCTTCTGGAAGGCGGTTTTGCGCGGCTTCGCGTGCTTGTGGTCGGCGACCTGATGCTGGATCGCTATGTGGTGGGGGACGTGGAGCGGATTTCGCCGGAGGCTCCGGTCCCAATCCTGCGGCATGTGCAGAGATACGCGCGCCCGGGTGGGGCGGCGAATGTGGCGATGAACCTGGCCGGGCTGGGCGTGCATGCCGTACTGGCGGGAGTGATCGGACACGATGAAGATGGCGCGGAGCTTATGCGGCTGCTGCGGGAAAGCCGTGGGGTCGACTGTTCGTGCGTGGTGGAAGGCGGTCGGCCTACGATCTCCAAAACCCGCATCGTCAGCCGGACGCAGCAGATGCTGCGGCTGGACGTAGAGAGCCGCGAGGCTGCGGCTGCGGAAGAGATTGACGAGCTTCTGCAGCGGGTGCTCGTGGCGCTGGATAGGGTGGATGCCGTGATCCTCTCCGATTACGCCAAGGGAGCCTTGACGGAGGGCGTCTGCCGCGATGTGATCGCTGCGGCGCGGTTCAAGGGGGTAAAGGTATTTGTCGACCCCAAATCGCGAGAGTTTTCGCGTTACGCCGGAGCGACTACGATCTGCCCCAACCTTGGGGAACTGGCGGCGGCGACGGGTGTGAGTGCCTATGACAGAGAAAATCTACTTGCCGCAGCGCGGATGCTGGTGGTGTCTACGGGGGTGGACTTTCTCACGGTCACGATGAGCGAGCATGGCATTCGTATTGTTGGGGGCAGCGGTAGTGAGTATCACTCGCCTGCGCGCGCGCGTGAAGTCGCGGACGTTTCGGGGGCCGGAGACACCGTGATTGCGACGCTGGCTGCGGCTATGGCTGGGGGGCTGGCACGGGAGACGGCGGTAGAGCTGGCGAATCTGGCAGCAAGCCTCGTAGTGGCCAAGGTGGGCACTGTACCGGTGCGCGCGGAAGAGATGGTGGCCGAGTTGACGGTGAGCCAGCGCGCGGAATCGACGAATAAGGTCCTGACTCTGGAGCGGGCCGTCGAGCGTGTGCGTGAGTGGCGAGCCGTTGGCGAGAGCATCGTGTTCACGAATGGCTGCTTTGACCTGCTGCACGTGGGACATGTGACGCTGTTGGAGGATTGCCGCGCGTTTGGATCGAAGCTGGTGGTCGGGATGAACACGGACGCTTCAGTACAGAGGCTCAAGGGTCCGAACCGCCCCGTAGTGGGTGAGCGCGAACGCGCCAAGGTGATGGCGGCGATGGGAGCTGTGGATGTCGTGGTGCTCTTCGATGAGGACACGCCTTTGGATTTGATCCGGGCGTTGCGTCCGGACGTCCTGGTCAAGGGTGGCGATTATTCCGTCGAAACCGTCGTCGGGCATGAGGACGTGATCGCGGCGGGTGGCAGTGTGGAGATTGTTCCGACGGTGGAAGGGTTTTCGACGACGGGATTGGTGCAGAAGCTTAAGGCGTCTCAATCGCGGGAGTCGTAGTTCGGTTGCCGGAGAGCACGTGAAATCCCGTTTTCTGCAAGTATCTGGGAAAGCTGGTACAGCAGACACTTGTAACAGCCCGCTCGCGCTAGCGCTGTAATCGTCTTCTAAAGTTGTTGAAAGTATGGTGAGAGCGCTGGGGCTCGAACCCAGGACCAACGCCTTAAAAGGGCGATGCTCTACCAACTGAGCTACGCTCTCGAACCGCTTCCAACCCCATAGCTAAGTTAGCACAGGATATGGGGCGAAGGGTGCCGCCGATCCCGGCAATGAGGCTTGAAGGAGGGTGCGTCTTTTGGGTCACGTTCCGTGGGCGAATTGCGATGCCTGGGGACCATCGGATCCTGGGTGGAGGGAATGCTTCATTCGTGCTGATCGACGCCGTGGATCTTGTCAAGGGAGCATTTTGAGATAGCCAAAATCATTGTCCGTCCTATTCAAATGGCTGTAAACCTTGCTCTCAGTGCCACTTAAGTGGCACTGAGGATTCGTTGACTTGCATGGGTGCGGGACATAGGCTCATGAAAACGCCCTTGAAGATCGATTTACGCCTGCGGGAATTTGCTCAATACCTGGCGCACAATCAGGGCTATCTCACGCAAATATGCGGCGCGAAGGTTTTCTTATGGAAGTGAACGAGAATCCGATGGAAGACGAGCAGGAGATACGAGATACACCCGAAGATGTGGCAATTTTGTATTCATGGGCGAACCTCCACGGCGCGAAGTATCGTGATTTTTCTGCTTCACGCCGCGAGTACCGTGCGAAGATGCGGCAAAGGGCCCTGGAAGCGCAACGAATCGCAGAGCTGAAGGCGGCACAGGAGCGGGAAGAGGCAGCTCAGTTGGAGGAAAAGGTTGCGAACCACAGGGTCAATGAGACTTCTGGCGAAACTGTGTCTGCGGTAGAAGCCGAAGAGGCAGCGACACGTGCCGAGATGCAGCGCCAGGAAGCACAGCGCCATGCACATGCTGCCGCGTTAGCAGAGATGGCGGCGCAAGAGGCCGAGCGTGAAGTTGCAGAGGCGCGGAAGCGCGCCGTAGAGCAGGCAGCTAGATATGAGGAAGCGGGTCCGCGCATGCGTGCCTCCGCGGACCTGCAAACCCCTGCTGTTCCTGGAGAGGTACAAGATCCCTATTACTATGCCGGGCATCCGGATCCAGGAACGTTTGCTTCCACGCCGGGTGTGCGAACGGCCCAGGGCCGCGTATCCCCCGAACCGAAACCTTATATTGCTGTTCCCCAATACGCTGCAGCCGAGCCGTCGCGGGAACAGTCCCGTTTGATCCAGGACAGTCTTGAGGAGCAAGGACACCAGGCCGAAGGGGATGTTCCGCGCGGTTTTGAAGGAGAGCGGGGCGCACTGGACCGGCAGTATCGCGACCGGCAGGACCGCACATGGAACCAGGTAGAGGGTCGACAAATAACGGACGAGCGCCTGAGAGAAAGTGTGGAGATCGCGCGTCGTCTGATTCCGCCGCCTGTGTACGAAGACAGCGCCCTTCGCCCCATCGCGCGGGAGTACCCGCAGGCTGACGAGGGGTATGTTGCCCCTCGCAGAGCACCGCAGGAGATCGAAAGCACCGAATCGAACGAGCGGCGCAGGCAGGACGTGCCGTCTTCGCCGATTTATAGCGAGAATATCGGGGCACAACCGAGATCGGCTTTTGAGTACGAGCCCACGAACCGCAACGCGGAAGCCGAAGTGAGCCCACGTCCGGCTGCTCCCAAGGTAGAAAGACGACGCTCGCAGGAACGCTACCGGGGATCGGAAGAACGGCGTCGCCGGATTCTTGCCCAGGAGGCACTGCGTCAGCGCGAAGCGCGGCTAGGCCGCGACCTGGCGGAAGCCGATGAGTTGAAGAAGCTGGAGCGCGTGGAGCAGGAGATGCGCGCGCAGGCCGAACTGCGCGCCAGGTTTGAGGATCGCCACGGTGGAGTTCCGACGCCGAGTCTGGCCGATGCGGAACGTATTTTGAAGGAGCAGGAAGAACGCCGCGCCTTTGAGGCGTTTGGGCGCGAGTCTTCCGCAGCAAGCGGAGCCGCAGGTCCTAAGGGGCAAGGGAGTGATCGCGTCCGTACGGATTCTGGACATGGTGTGCGGCAGTCGACGACGCGTCCGCCCGGTCTTTCTACCCGTCCGCCCTCGGGACTGCAGGCCAGGGCGCTTCAGGGAATGGATACGAATCGCCCGGCCTGGCTGGTCGGCGAACCGGATGCACGTACTGCAGGACCACGCCAAGCGGAGGCGATGAATGACACCCTACAGCATTCGCGTGAGCGCGTGGCTGCCCGTTGGTATGCCCTCAAGGGGCTGATGGGGCAACCCCTCGGCGAACCAGAGCCGGTGAAGCCTGTGCTTCCGCAGGCGGAGCTACAGATGCCGATCCTGGCCGTGATGAGTCTGGCCGGAGGTGTCGGCAAGACGAGCCTAGTGGCAACGCTGGGGCGCATGCTCTCCGCGATGGGCGAGAAGGTCCTTCTCGCGGATATGGCCTCGGTCGGCCTGTTGCCGTATTACTTCGGAGCCCGCGAGCTTCGGCCGGGCGTGATGCGCACGTTCTCTCCGCCTGCGGGAAGTACAGATGCTCCCGTCTACATGGTGAGTCTGGAGACCGATCAGGTCAGTGCGGATGTAGCCGGACAGGAGAGACTGCTCCAGGACCTGCGGCGTGCAAGCCGTGGGGTACAGCGAGTGCTTCTCGATCTGAGCGGAGCTTCGATGTGGATGGCACGGAGCCTGGCCTCTGTCAGTCCTACCATCCTGGTTCCGGTTGCGCCCGATATGAACTCCGTTCTGGGAATTCAGGGTATGGAAAAGACGCTGCAGTCGCTCGTCAACGCGGACGGACGTCCTATCTCTGTGTTTTATGTGCTGACCCAGTTCGATGCCACACTTCCGCTGCATCTGGATATACGTGAAGCCTTGAAGCAGAAGTTGGGCGCGCGCTTGTTGCCGATCTCTATCCGCCGGTCTCCGTCGGTGAGCGAGGCGCTGGCAGAGGGTATGACGGTGATCGACTATGCTCCATCGGCGCATGTCACCGAAGACTATACACAGTTGGCAAGTTGGGTGCGGAACCAGACGGCACCGGCCACCGCCGGATTCAGAGGGATGCGATGGAGTGAGGGATGACGCGGTCGTTCATTTGGAGTGAGCTTGAAGCAGGGAACGGTATCGGCCTCAAACTGCTTCGCTGGACGATCATCATTCTGGGCCTGGCCTGCATGCTCATTACAGGCATTCTCGAACTAACCTGGCCGCAGCAGGCAGTACTGGGCATGTTGATGGTGCTTCTGGCCATCTGGATGGACCGTAGTTCGAGCTCCTATCTGATTACCCTGACGCTGATGCTGGCGTCCATGTATTCCACGTTTCGCTATGGCTTCTGGCGCTTTTCGACTGTAGGGAAATTCTTTCTCGATCCTTCGTCCAAGTGGGGACCTCTGGATGCGTTCTTCATCCTGGTCCTGTGCTTCGCGGAATCGTATGCGTTTGCCATTTTGTTTTTGGGATACCTCCAGACGATGTGGCCGCTGCGCCGCACGCCTGTACCTCTGCCCGATAATCCCGACGATTGGCCAGAGATCGATCTTCTGATTCCTACGTATAACGAACCCTTGAATATCGTTCGGTATACGGTGCTGGCTTCGATGAATATCGATTGGCCCGCAGACAAGCTGAATATCTACATTCTGGATGACGGAAAGCGCGAGGAGTTCCGCGCATTTGCGGAAGAGGCGGGCGTGGGATACATGACGCGCGATGACAACCTTCACGCAAAGGCGGGCAATATCAATCGTGCGCTGAAGCGTTTGAAGGCCCCTCTAGTGGCGATCTTCGATTGCGATCACGTGCCGACGAGAAGCTTCCTGCAGGTGACGATTGGATGGTTTCTGCGCGACCAGAAACTGGGAATGCTACAGACGCCGCACCATTTTTATTCGCCCGATCCGTTTGAGAGAAACCTTGGTCAGTTCCGCACCATACCGAACGAGGGAGAACTTTTTTACGGCATTGTGCAGGACGGCAATGATTTCTGGAACGCGACGTTCTTCTGCGGATCGTGCGCGGTGCTACGTAAGACGGCGCTGGACGAGATTGGCGGCATTGCCGTCGAGACGGTGACCGAGGACGCGCATACTTCTCTGCGTATGCAGATGAACGGATGGAACACGGCGTACATCAATATTCCGCAGGCGGCAGGCCTGGCGACAGAACGCCTAAGCGGTCATGTGAAGCAGCGTATTCGCTGGGCACGCGGCATGATCCAGATCATGCGCACGGACAATCCGCTGTTTTGCAAAGGTCTGAAGCCAGCGCAACGGCTTTGCTACTTCAATGCGATGACGCATTTTTTATATGCGCTGCCGCGATTGATCTTTCTTACGGCACCGTTGATTTATCTGATCCTGGGACATACAAACGTACCCGGATACTGGGCTGCGATTCTCGCGTATGCGTTCCCGCACCTTGTGTTGTCGAGCATTGCGAACTCGCGTATCCAGGGACAGCATCGGCACAGCTTCTGGAATGAGATCTATGAGACGGTCCTGGCGCCCTACATCTTTCTTCCGACGATGCTGGCTTTCATCAACCCCAAGCTTGGTTCCTTCAATGTGACGGCGAAGGGTGGCGTGGTGAGCGACCGTTTCTTCGACAACCGTATCGCCGCACCGTTCACCTGGATGCTGGGCATAAATGTCATTGGATTGCTCTGTGCTATTCCACGTTTTCTGCAATTTCCTGGAAGCGACTCGGTCTTTCCACTGAATGTGCTGGCAAGCATGTATGACGGGTCGCATCCTGGAACGATCGTGATGAACCTGATCTGGACTTTGTTCAACATGATGGTCCTGGGCGTGGCGACGAGCGTTGCATGGGAGAGTCAGCAGAGACGTACGACGGTACGCGTGATCATGCAGGTCTCCGCGCACGTGATGCTCTCCAGCGGAACCTCAATTTCGGGCATTACGGCGGACGTCTCCAGCGGCGGCGTCATGATGGAAACGGATATGCCCATGAATATTCCGGTAGGTGAATCCGTAAGGTTGGTCTTTCCTGTTCTGGATGGCGAGGCTTCTCTTCCGGCGACGATTGTCCGCGCGACCGGGACGGAGTTGAGGGCGCAGTTCGACCCACTCTCCATCAGTGAAGAAGAGACTTTGACGCAGGTCCTCTACTCTCGTGCAGACACGTGGCTGGGATGGGGTGAGGCGCGTGAACCGGACCGTCCGCTGCGTAGTCTTGGACGAATCTTTGCGCTGTCATTCCAGGGCTTCAAACAGATTGGACAGAGCATGATCCAGAGAAAACCGAAGCCGGCTTCGATGCATACGAGTATCGTCAGCTCGCTTCTCCTGATCGCGGCTCTTCTGGGTGGTGTGGCGTTATGCCCCGCAAAGGGCTTTGCGCAGACGCGTCCTGTGACTGCGTCAGCTGTTGAGTCATCGCAAGCGGTGAAGCAGGTGTCTCCGGGGCAGTTCGATAATGTCTTCACGCTCGCGGATGTCGGTGTTCCAGAGACGATTGTCTTGCGTGGCGTGGATGCTTACCACTCGACCTACTTTTCGGTGCCTCAGACCCAGGTGGTGAAAACCGCGACGATGAAGCTGCGGTATCATTTTTCGCCCGGCCTGCTGCCATCGATCAGCCATCTCAAGGTGAGCATAAACGGTACGTTGTTCGCGACCCTGCCCGTGGCTACGCGGCCCAACGGAGTCGCTGCTGACCTGACACCGGAGGAGAAGCATGCCGAGGGTTCGCAGATCAGTGTGAAGCGCGTGAATGAGACCAGTGCGCTCCTGGAAGCCTCGCTGACCATTCCTGCGGACATCCTGGTGCATGACAACCAGATCACCTTCGAGTTCATTGGTCACTACACGCTGCAGTGCGAAGATCCTTCCCACTCCACGTTGTGGAGCCAGGTAGACGCCAGCAGTTCGATCGAACTGACCGGCAGCCTGCTTCCCCTGCAGGATGATCTGAAGCTGCTTCCGCTTCCGTTTTACGACGCTGCTATGAATCTGCATCCGGTGGTCCCGATCGTGTTTCTGAATCAGCCTTCGCCCAAGGCGATGCAGGCAGCGGGGATTGTGGCTTCCTGGTTTGGCATCATGACGGACTACCGCGCGGTCCATTTCCCTGTGACGTTTGGTCAGATCCCTGCGGGCAATGTGATTGTGATCGGAGGCAGCGCTAGTGAGCTTCCCCAGTCCTTGAAGGTGCAGAACTCCAGCGGAGCTACGGTTGCGATGCGGACGAATCCCTCAGACCCATATTCAAAGGTGCTTGTGATTACGGGAGACCGTGACGAAGATCTTGTCACGGCGGCGCGTGCCCTGTCGCTCCAGAGAAATCTGTGGGAGGGGAACCAGGTTCACGTGACCTTGAGTCCTTTGAAGAAGAGCGAACCGGATGATGCGCCGCGATGGATGCCGACCGACAGGCTCACCACACTCGGTCAGATTATGCAGACCGGTGATTTGCAGGGCGATGGCTCCGTACCCGTCGGTGCGTACATGCGCCTGCCTCCTGATCTCTACATGGAGCGTCTTGGCAGCCTTACCTTCCACATGGAGTACCGCTATAACGGGATACCGCTGGCGAACGAGAGTTCGCTGCAGGTGTACATGAATGGCGCTTATGTTTCGTCGACCCCGATGCCGCATTCGGAGAAGGCGAGCGCGAAGCTGTCCACCGAGATTCCGATTCCCGTCGTGAACCTGCGTCCCTTCAGCCAATCCATGATGATGAAGTTCTTCTTCCAGATCGCGAAGAAGAACAAGTGCCAGGACACGGCCCCGATGAATCTTCAGGGAGCCATTCTGAAAGATTCGTACCTCGACATTCGCGACATCCCCCACTGGGCGGTTCTACCGAATCTTGAGTTGTTTTCGAATGCAGGCTATCCCTTTACCCGTCTCAAGGATCTCTCCGAGACAGCCGTGGTCATGCCTGATGCTCCTGGAGCGGATGAGATCGAACTATTCCTGACGATGATGGGACACTTCGGAGCGCAGACCGGGTATCCCGTGACCGATGTTACGGTAACGAACGCGGAAGGCATGAAGACCGACGAGACGAAGGACTATCTTGTGTTGGGAACGGCCGAAGATCAACCCGTACTGACGACGTTGAACAAATCACTTCCGGTGCAGATCCAGTCCGGTGGACTGCATGTAGAAGATACACAGGGCTTCTTCAATCCGCTGCAACATGCCTGGTGGAAGGTCCGCAGTTCGGACCATGTACAGACCGGTCAGTTGGAGACGGCGGGCGGACTTCCGGATGCGTTGATCGAAGGGATGGAGTGGCCTAAGGGGTCGAATCGTTCCGTGGTGGTGATTGCGCTGCGCGATCAGACGGTCATTCCAAACTTTCTGGATACATTTCTGCGCGTGGCGACGACCTCGGATATTGCACAATCCGTAAGCGTTCTGCACGGAACGCAGTTTGTCTCCTATCGTCTCGGCAACGACGTATACCGGGTGGGATATCTGTCCCTCTGGTTCCGGATGAAGATGCTGTTTTCGGAGTTTCCCGCCCTGGTCGTGGTCATGGTATTGATCACATGTTTTCTCCTGGGAGGTCTGATGCGCGTGGCTCTGCGTCGTAAGGCAAGAGTCCGTCTACAAGGAAACTAGAGAGACCGCGCAGGACAAGCGCCTGCGCGGTCTTTTTCGATCGACGCAATCTGGAAAGGAACGACGGTGAGAATGCTGAACAGCAGGATCAGTCGCAAGGTAGCAGTGATGGCCCTATGTGCGATAGCTGGCCTGCAGGGGTGCAAGGCGGAGCAGCCCTGGCCCCTGTGGCAAAAGTACACGGACGTCTTCATGGACGGGAGCGGCCGCATCGTCGACAAGGGAGCGGGCGACCATACGACCAGCGAGGGACAGGCTTATGCCATGTTCTTCGCTCTAGTGGTGAACGATCGCAGCCGCTTCGACAAGCTGCTGCACTGGACCGAGGACAATCTTGCCGGGGGCGATATGACGGCACGTCTGCCGGCCTGGAACTGGGGCAAAGCAAGCGATGGATCGTGGAAGATTCTGGATGCCAACTCCGCTTCGGACGCCGACGTGTGGCTGGCTTATGACCTTCTCGAAGCTGGCCGCCTCTGGAAGGTCGAGCGCTACGAAAAGCTGGGCCAAGTTATGGCGGGACGCATTGCGCAGAGCGAGGTCGTCTCTGTGCCGGGCATTGGAACCATGTTGCTACCCGGTCCTACTGGGTTTCATCCCGACCCAACGAACTATGTTTTGAATCCGAGTTACCTTCCGCCGCAGGCACTGGCGCGGCTGGCGCTGGCTGCCCCCGCAGGCCCGTGGGGAACGATTGCAGACAGTCTTCCTCAGCTGCTGGCCAAGGGCTCAGGCGGAGGCTTTGCCATGGACTGGGTACTCGCAGGAACGACGGTAAGGCCTTCTCCTAACCCTCAACAGTTGGCGGAGGGAAAGAAGGATGAGGTCGCCGTGGGAAGCTACGATGCCATCCGTGTTTATCTCTGGCTGGGTATGGCTGACCATGCAACACGCGGCGTACAGGCAGCGATGCCTGAGCTTGGAAATATGGGAGCGTACCTGAAGACCCATGTCACGCCTCCGCTTACCGTTGACCAGACGGGCAAAGTCTTGAATGAGGCGGGAACGATCGGATTCTCGGCTGCCGTGATCCCTTATCTCTTGAGTACAGGGCGTCAGGCTGAAGCAAAGATGCAGATGGATCGCCTCGGTGCGAGCGCGGATCCTGCAACCAGCCTGTATGGACACCCGCCGATGTATTACGACCAAAACCTCGCGCTCTTCGCTACGGGCTGGATGGAGAAGCGATTCCGGTTCGAAAAAGACGGGCGTTTGAGGCTGTTATGGAAGTAATAAGGCGGATGCGGGCGGTGTTGGTAACCCAGTTAACACCGGAAAAAAGCGGGACAGCCGGCAAGAAAGACGGTAAGATTCTGAGGAAACTACCCGAAGAATCAAGGTGTATCCGCGTTGCGGAGAGGGAAGACCATGCGATTGCCGATGTTTAGTTCGACGGCTCGCTGGAGTGCTGGCGGATGGGTGTGCGGCACACTCGCCGTTGCCCTGTTGTGCCCGCCGGACAGGTTGTGGGCCCAGGCGAACAATGCAGCTACACAGCAGCTTCTGGAAAAGGCACATGCCATGGAAGCGCGCAGCCGGATGGACATGGCCGCGCAGACATGGCAGCAGGTTCTCCTTGCAGATCCGAATAACACCGAGGCTCTCGGTGGTCTGGCGCGCGCTGCGAAGATGAGCGGCAACAACACGCTGGCCAATACTTATCTGCAACGACTGCGGGCGATCAATCCCAACGACCCCGGCATTGCGCGCGCAGAAGGCGTCATGCAGCAGAGCGCGCAGCTGGACAAGTTGAACCAGGCAGGCAAGCTGGCCGGTGCGGGAAACTACGCGCAGGCGATGACGATCTACCGTCAGGTCTTTCCGAATGGACCTCCGCCCGGAGACTGGTCGCTGGCATACTACGAGACGGAGTCGGCCACGGACGAGGGTCGTCCCCACGCTGTTGCCGGTCTGCGCGGGTTGGTCGAAAAATATCCGCAGGACACGCGCTATCAGGTAGCCCTCGGACGAATCCTTACCTACAACCCTCGCACACGTGCCGAGGGACGACGTCTGCTGCAGAAGCATCCGCAGGATCCGCAGGCGGTCGAAGCCCTGAAACAGTCGCTGGTCTGGGACGCTCAGAATCCGGCAGCGGCAGCGGACATTCGGGCTTATCTGCAGACGCACAAAGATCCAGCGCTGGCAGAGGCCCTCCGGAATACTGCAGCCAACGAAGCGCGCGCGCGGAAGGCCGGAGCCGGTCGTGTCGTCACGCCTGAAGAAGCGGCAATGACGCAGGAAGAGCGGCAGCGCGGTGCGGAAGAAGCTGCGGCTTACGGTGCTTTGAACGCGAAGAATCTAGAAGAGGCCGAAGCGCGCTTCAAAGCGCTGCTGGTCAAGAACTCCGATGACGCACAGGCGCTGGCAGGTATGGGCTACGTGCGCATGAACCAGTCGAACTTCGGTGGCGCGATCAGCTTCCTGGAGCAGGCCAAGCAGGATGGATCGAAGGACCGGGGTGTCGATACGGCGCTTGCGACCTCGCGCTTCTGGTACACGATGGGCGAAGGCTCGATTGCTCTCAACGAGAACGACCTGCCCACGGCAGAGAAGAACTATCGCTCCGCGTTGCAGATGCGGCCCGCGAGTCCGGAAGCTATGGAAGGTCTGGCGGGAACCTTGGTGAAGGCACAGCAGCCCGAAGCGGCTGTCCCCGTCTTCGAGCAGTATGTTCGTTTGAAGCCTGCGTCTCCCGCGGCATGGCGCGGCTTGTTCATGGCGCAGTATGCGACGGGCAATGCGGCGCTGGCATTGACGACGGAAAAGAGAATTCCATCTGCGGTACGGACGCAGTTGATGCGCGATCCCGAGTTCCTGCGAACGCTGGCTTCTGCTTACTCCGCAGTGGGCCGCGACGCCGATGCGCAGAGAATCCTTCGTTCTGCGTTGGAACTGCCCTTTCCGTCTGGCGGCGAAGGTCTGAAGGTCGAGACACAGTTGCAGTACGCGAGTCTCTTGCAGCAGGCCAACCGTATGGAGCAGGCAGCGGGGCTTTATCGGCAGGTGCTGGTCGCGGATCCTTCGAACGTTCCTGCATGGCAGGGACTGGTACGGGTCGAGCACGCGGCACATAGCGATGCGCTGGCGCAGCAGACGCTGGAAACCATGCCGCCTACGGTTTACGACCAGGCTCTTCGCGATCCCGGCTTCATGACCACTGCGGCTTCGGTGTATCAGGCTCAAAACAAGTACGACGTGGCGCAGGCCCTTCTGGAGAAGGCAGTCTCGCAGCAGACCACGGCAGGGCAGAAGCCCTCTTCGGCGCTGATGACGCAGCTTGCGGGTCTCTACCTGCAGCGCAACGATGCTCAGAAAGCGTATCCAATCTACCGCCAGATCCTGTTGGAAGATCCCAGCCGCATCGATGCGTGGAAGGGACTTCTGGGGGCGTTGCACACAAGCGGACACGACCGTGAGGCGCTGGCGCAGATCCAGCAGATCCCGGTCGAAACACGCAAACATCTCGAAGGCGATGTCGATTATCTGCAGACGGTAGGGGCGGTCTACAACGGCCTGAACCAGCCCGCACAGGCGATGGTGTTCCTGAACCGCGTGCAGCAGAAGTATGCGGCGGCACACTCGCAGGCCCCCGCGGATATCGATATCCAGAATGCGTATCTGCTGTTCAACGGCAACAACGACACGGGTCTCTACAGGCAGTTGATGGTGCTGGGCAGTCGAGGCGATCTGACGGATGAGCAGCGCCGTTCCGTCCAGACGATCTGGGCTCTATGGGCCGTTCGACGGGCCAACCAGGCATCGGCGCAGGGCTACGTGAAGCGTCCCCTCGCGATTCTGAATGCAGCAGCGCGTGCTTTTCCTGATAATCCTGGTGTGATCAAGGCGCTGGCGAGCGGGTATCTGCGTGCTGGCCTGCCAAAACAGGCGACCGCAATTTTTAAGGCGCAGGATATGACGTCCGCCACAGCTTCGGACTACAAGTCCGCTGTGGGCGCGGCGATTGCTTCGGGCGATCTGAAGGACGCGGAGACGTGGCTGCGCTTCGGTCTGGAGCAGTATCCGAAGGACTCGCAGATGCTGACGCTGGCGGCAAAGTTTGAGCAGGCGCGCGGCGATAGCGGACGCGCGGCGGATTACTATCGCGCCTCGCTGGCGGCGATGCCCCCGGCGGATCCGGGAGCGGAACTCGCCGATGAGTTGAGTCGGCCTGTAGCCGCACTGAGGCCTCCTACGGTTGCACAGCAGCAAGACCTGGCAACGCTCCTCGCGCCTGGAACGGATGCTGCAACCGGTCCCGCTGGAGTCGCGGTAGTCGAAACGGTTCCGGAAAAGCCCTATCTTCCCAGCTACGGAAACGCGTACGGACAAGCACCCGTCGTACTGACCCCCGATGGAACGCCTGCAGGCGGAGCACTTGTTCCGCAGTATATGGTGAATCCGCAGTATCAGCAGCGGATGCAGCAGCAACAGTTACAACAACAGCAGCAGACGCAGCAGCCGGGAAAGCCCCGCAATACGCGGCTTGGAGACTACGTTCCTACGGCAGGCCTGGAGCAGCCCTCGGTGGGCGCCGGCTCGACGGATGAGGTTTTGACGGCGTCCAGTGTTATGGGTGATCCGCAGTCGCTGGCGTACCAAAGAGAGCAGATTCGGCGGCTCACGCAGCAGGCCCAAGATTCGGCTTTCAGGGGACAGGTTCCCGGGGCGGTGATCGCCTCCAACGCCGGAGATGTCTATGGGCCGTACATTCCCTATAACTCGCCGGACAATTCCAATCCCGTGCCGATGTTCAACGCAGTGGCCGCACCGGTGCAGCTCGCGGGAACACAGTCTGCGCCGGTGGAGATGTACAACGCTGCGACGACGGATGTGCTGCCTTCGACGCGAAATGTTCCCAATGCAAAGGGAAGTCGCAAGGGACGGTCTTCGCATCCAGAGATCGCAGCGGCGGAGGCGGCGGAGGAGCGTCGTCGCCAGTCGGATCCGGGTTCCCGTACGCTTTCGAGCTCTCCAGTCAGCATGATGGGGCAGAGCAGCCCGCCGGAAGATGTCGACGTCGCGCCGGTGCAGCAGTCGCAGTATGCCCCCAATCAGACAGGGAGGCCCGCTGGTCTGCCTGCGATGGAGACGACGAACGGCGTGTCCGGACAGGGCTACCCGACGCAGAGTCAGTATTCGACCACGGTGCAGCGTCAGGCTACGGACAGCTACGGACAGCAGTATCCCCAGCCACGACGCGGCCAGACGGCAACAAGACAGTTGCCTCGACGGATTGTGCGCAGAGCGCCTGTCGCGTCCAGCACCTCGCCAGGACCGGCGTATGCGCCGCTCTATTACCCCGCCGTTCCTACGGCCCTGAGCGGACAAGGATACCCGGCGCTTGGAGCGCCTTATCCTCTCGGCACGGTGCCAACGGACGCGCAGCTCGTGCAGAGAAATCTGCCCCCTTTGCGCGGAGCGTTCAATCCGAACGGAACTCCCGAGGTGGGACCTCCGCTTAACGAGCGTCAGCAGGCTGAACTGGATTTGGCTACGCTGGAGGCTTCGTATAGCGGATGGGCGGGTGGCTCGCCCAGCGTTCGTTTTCGCAGCGGAACACCGGGCATGAATCGCCTGTTGGATTTTGAAGCGCCGATCGAAGCGACCTTCGTCGCAGGAAAGACGGTTCGTTTCAGCATTATTCCCAAGGCGATTTTCTTGAATTCGGGCACCCTCGATGTAGCCAGTTTCGCAAACACTACAGGAACGATTCCTATTCTGGGAACGCTGCCTGCGAACGCGGTCAACCAGCCTGCACAGCAGGTTGCTTCCGGTGTGGGCGGCGAGATCCAGATGACGGCGCAGAACCTCGGCCTGGCGGTCGGCTATACGCCTTATGAGTTTCTTGTAAGGAACGTCACGGGGCGGGCTCGGTGGCGTCCAGGGGGCGGACACTTCACGCTCTTTGGAGAGCGCGATTCGGTTAAAGACACGCAGCTCTCTTACTCGGGTATGTACGATCCGGGTTCGACGACAACTGTCTTTGCAGGAAATATCTGGGGCGGTGTGATCTCTACCGGTGGTGGAGCGCGGTTTGATTTTGGTGACGAGAAGGCGGGTTTCTACCTGAGCTTCGACGGAGCCGCCGTTACCGGATTTCACGTCCTGGACAACAAGAAGTTTGAGGGCACGGGTGGAGCTTACTTCCGTGTGGCGCAGTTCCCTGGATACGGAACGCTGAATGTCGGTGGGACCCTCTTTGGAATGCACTACGACCACAACGAGCGGGGACAGACCTACGGCCTCGGTGGATATTTCAGCCCGGATGCGTATTTTCTTGGCGCTATCCCGATTACGTTCAATGGTTTCCACGGGACGAACTGGCACTATGTCCTTGCCGGAGCAGTGGGCATTCAGACCTTCCAGGAAGATAGCGCCGCGTACTATCCGCTGGACACATCGTTGCAGACGGGCGCTTTGAGCGGATGCACATTGCCCGCGATTGCGGCGCGCACCTGCGGATACTATCCGGTTAACTCCGGAACAGGCGCGAACTTCGACATCAGCGCGCAGGCTTCGTATCGCGTGAACGAGCACTGGTTTGTGGGTGGGTTTGCCAAGGCGAACAATACGAACAACTACAACACCGGCACGGTAGGCTTCTCAGTCCATTACATGTTCCGTCCGCAGTACGCGACGGAAGATTATCCGACGGGCCTGTTCCCAGTCGACGGATTGAGACCTCTGCGGGTACCGTAGAGGCTCAATCCTTCCTGTTCTGGGGCGGAAGTAATGCTTGGAATGGTTTTTCCTGAAGAGAAGGATTGCCTCCAGCGCCGATTCGTTATATCACTTTCCTACACCATCATTTGACCCGGTCTAAGATGTCTCTCTGTCCGGGTATTTCCCTGTGAGGACAGTTGTTTCCCAAGTGGTATTTCCGTCCGCAGAGCCATCGGAGCGCTTCGGCGTTTTGCGATGGTTTGGGCAAAGTGCTGTTCTGCCTGACGTTATGCACTGGCTTCTTTGAGAGCCAGGCTTTTGCAAAAGATAAGATGGTCGCGCCGGACTGGGTAAAGCAGGCTTCCGCACAACCCATGCGCGCGTTTCCACCGAAGACCGATGCCGTTGTCCTGTTACACGAGGTGAATGTCTCTGTCAATGCGCAGGGGCGCGAGGTCACGCATGAGCGCGAAGTCATTCGCATTCTGCGCGCGCAGGGTAGGCGAGGATACGGCTCTCCGGCAGTCTATTACAACGATACCGTCTCCAAAGTCACGTCAATGAAGGTCTGGTCCATCGGTGCGGACGGACACGAGTACGCCGTGAAAGACAACGAGATGATCGACCGATCGTCGGGCGAAGGGTTCGAGGTGTACACCGATTCGCGGATGCGTTATGCCTCGCCTCCATCGGTCGATGTCGGTTCCGTTGTGGCCATCGAGTCCGAGATTGAGACAAGACCGTATGTCACCGAGATTCTCTTTCCGGTTCAGCGTGAGATCCCTGTGCGGCGCGAACGGCTGACGATCACGATGCCGCCGGGCTTCATCTACAAGGCCGTGTGGAAGGGGCCGGATCGCACCAAAAGCGTGGACATGGAACACGGGACGACGTTGTGGGAGATGGAAGACGAGCCTGGAATCGACCTGGAAGATGTGCCGCTGTCCGGCAGCGCCTGGGCACTGGTCTCCCGCTTGAGCGTGCACTACACGGGGCCAGGGATGCCCACACCGACCCTGGGGGAGTGGAACGGGATTGGCGCGTGGTATGCCGAGCTGGCAGCCGGCAGAAATCTTCCCAACGATGCGATTACAAAGCAGGCACAGTCGCTTGTGCAGGGGAAGACCGACTTTGCCGAGCGTGCGCAAGCCATCGGCGAATACGTCCAGCAGAGAATTCGTTATGTCGCGGTGGAGATCGGTGTTGGTGGGCAGCAGCCCCACGCTGCCGGAGATACGTTCTCCCACCAGTATGGCGACTGTAAGGACAAGGCGACGCTTGTGAGCGCCATGATGAACGCTGTGGGCATGCGGGCAACGTGGTTGATGGTCGACAGCAGGCGCGGTGTGATTGCGCCGGAAGCGCCCTCCATCGCGGCGAATCACATGATCGTCGCCATCGATATTCCCAAGGGGTACGAGTCTCCTCTCTTCCAGAGCACGGTCACGCTGAAGAACGGCAAGCGATATCTTATTTTCGATCCCACGTCGGAGAAGACCCCGTTCGGCCAGCTGGAAAGCGGGCTTCAGGGCAGCTATGGCCTGTTGATGGAAGGCAAGGAGAGCGAGGCGATTCTGCTGCCTGTACTCAAGCCCGGTGCGAATCAGGTAAATCGCAAAGCGAGCTTTACCTTGAGTTCGGACGGCGATCTGAAAGGCCATGTGAGCGAAGAGCGCAGTGGAGACATTGCGGGTTATCGACGGCACATTTACAGCGAGTGGAACTCGAATCAGCAGAGCCAGTTTCTCCACGGCATGCTGGCCAGAGATTTCACCAGCTTCGAGGTCGCGGAGGTCAAGGTATCCAACGTGGAGGATCTGCAGAAGACCTTGTCGATTTGCTATGGGCTGGAAGCAACTCACTTTGCACGGGTCACCGGACCCTTGCTCATGGTGCGGCCACGTGTGCTCTTCACGGATGGGATGCGTGTGGACCGCAAGGCGCGCTTTTCTCCGATTGACCTGAACGAGACGCGTCGTGTGCATGACGAGTATGACATCGCTCTACCCTCCGGTTACGCGGTGGAGGAGATGCCGGAGCCGGTAAAGCTCGATTTAGGTTTTGCGAAGTACGAGAGCTCCAGCAGCGTGAAGGACGGCAAGCTGCATTACAGCCGTACCTACGAGGTACGTGAGGTCACTCTACCCGCTGAACGCTACGACGAAGTGCGCAAGCTGGCAGGTGTGATCGAGGCAGACGAGCAAAGCAATGCAATTTTGAAGCGGATTCCTTAGAGGCCCAGGAGAAAGTAATGAAGATGCGCGCAGGTTGGTGTGCGGTTTGGATTGCAGCGGTATATTTCGTTCCCGCGGTGGCGAAGGCCGATCAATGGACGGCGCCTACGCCGGACGAGTTGAAGATGACCGCCCAGCCAGAGGTTCCTGGAGCGGCGGCGGTGTATCTTCAGCGCGAAATTCTGACGGACGACGCATTGCATATGTATAGCTACTATGTCCGCTTGAAGGTCTTGACGGAAGAGGGCAAGAAATATGGAGATGTGCAACTCTCCTTCCTGAAAGGCAATGAGGGCGTGAATACGACTGTGACGGATATCGCTGGCAGGACTATCCAGTCAGATGGGACGATCGTTCCGTTTACCGGGAAACCTTTCGAGAAGATGGTAGAGAAGACGAAGGACGTGAAGGTAATGTCCAAGGTCTTCAGCATGCCAGCGGTGCAGGTGGGCAGCATCCTGGAGTATCGCTACAAGTTGCGATGGGACGATAACTATTACCTCTCTCCGGACTGGTATCCGCAGGAAGAGCTGTTTTCGCGCAAGGCACATTACGTCTGGAAGCCGACGGACAAAATGTTGACGAGCAAGAGTAACGGACACGAATCGCTGTCGAACAGCATTGCGTGGTCGCCCATCCTGCCCGACAATGCCAAGGTAAAGGACACGCTGTTGCCTGGTGGGAATCAGCACATCCTCGAGCTTTCCCTGGAAAATGTTAAGCCCATGCCGCAGGAGCCCTTCATGCCTCCAATCGCGAACACCTCCTACCGTGTGAACTTTTATTACACGTCCTATCGCACGGCGGATGAGTACTGGAAAGGAGAAGGCAAGTACTGGTCGAAGGAACAGGACAAGTTCATCGGACAGGGGTCTGCGGTTTCTGCAATGGTGCATGCCACCATCGTGCCGGGCGATACGAGCGACCAAAAGTTGCGCAAGCTCTACGCCGCAGTGATGGAGTTGGAGAATACCGATTACACGCGTCAGCACACCTCTGCTGAGGAACGGATGGCGGGTCTGCGGGAGATCAAAAACGCGGACGACGTACTCACGCGCAAGCGTGGATCGAGCGATCAACTGGCTGAGCTCTTCGTCGCTATGGTGCGGTCCGCGGGCATGAAGGCGTACGTCATGATGGTCACCAACCGCGAGCGCCGCATGTTCAATCCGAATCTGTTGTCGCTATACCAGTTGGACGATGCGATTGCGGTTGTGAATGTGGATGGCAAGGATCTTTTTCTGGATCCCGGTACACGCTACTGTCCCTATGGTCATCTCGAATGGAGACACTCTCTGGCGGCAGGACTTCGACAGGTAGAGGGCGGGGTGGCTCTTGCCAACACCGCCGCAGAGCCGTATACCTTTGCCTCCACCGGCCGCGTTGCGGACCTCAAACTCGACGAGGAGAGAGTTCTGAAGGGCAAGGTCACGGAGTCGTTCGAAGGGGATCCGGCGATCACGTGGCGTCACGTAGCGCTGCGCGGAGACGAGGCCAGCTTGAAGGACGACCTGAAGAAGCACCTGGAAGAAGAGCTTCCGGCTGGCATGGAGGTGACCGTCAATACCGTCGAAAATCTGACCGCCTATGAGAAGCCTTTGAAGGTATCTTTTACCGTGAGCGGAAGGGCAGGGACTGCGACGGCAAGCCGGCTACTTTTGCCGGGAGATATCTTCCTGGTCAACAACAAGCCGACCTTCACCCAGGAGAAGCGCGAGACCGGCGTTTACTTTCAGGAAGCGGCGATGTACCGGGACGCGATGCGGATCATCTATCCCGCGACCTACACCCTCGAGTCTGCACCGGCAAAGAACAGCTGGAAGTTCCAGCAGCGTGCCGCTTATACGATCGAAAACAAACCCGTTGCAAACTCCGTGACGGTCTACCGCAATCTGACCATGGGAGACTTCTTCTTTGCGCCGAAGGATTATGCCGAGCTTCGGGCCTTCTACTCAAAGTTTGAAGGGGCCGATCAGGACGCCATCGTCCTCAAAGTCGGCGCGGCTTCTGCTCCGGCGAAAGCTGGCAGCTAGGGCGTCGGGCGAGGCACGCGGCAGACCTTCGCGACGTCGTTCTGGTAGTCACAGGGAAACGACGTCGCGGAGGCCTTTGGCAGAACCATCCAATCCACGTGCAGGGGAGCAAGACGTGCGAGACGGTTCGCATCGCCCATGCGGTTGAGTCCCGTCTGCGCAGCCATCCCGACGAGCCAGTCCGCGGCGAGTGACGGGGAGACGGAGGCCACACCGCCGTCTTTGGAGTAGTCCGGGAGAGAACTCCGCAGAGCGATCGAGCGGAAGTTCTGTGCGTCTTCTCCTTCGACCGTGATGTAGTGAGCATCGAGCGCGAAGAGGTCGCCTTGCGCAGTATGTTCACGGCACCAGACGAAGGCCCGAGCCCACCCATTGGTACGCGGCCTCCGGGAGAACTCCAGGTGCTGGGATGCAGGGTAGATCTCTAATTGCGCGACAAAAAGAGGTGTAGCGATGCAGGACGCGAGCGTCGCCCAGGCAACGAACTCTCGCTTTCGAGAGTTCATTGTCTCGTGGAGAAAATCTCCGATCCAGCCCCCAGCCACGATGAGAAAGACCGCATAGAGGAGATGAAGCGCCCGAAGTGGCTGCATCCGTGCGATGAAAAGATGGGCTGCTGAGGATCGCGCGAAGAGAAGGGCGATCAACAGGCACAGTAGGGTCGTGGCTGCGTGGGCGTGGATGAGGAGGCGTTCTTCCGCGCCTGCACCGCGCGTCTTTTCGTGACGGGAAAGAATCCATAGCAGGAGAACAGGAGGAGCAAGGGCGCCGAGGACCTCATACCATTCCCACTGTCCGAGGAACCAGTAAGACCGCGTCGCGGCCAGCACACGGAGCGCTCCCTGGTCGACGGGAGAGAGAAGATAAACCATGAGACAGATCAGTAGGGCCGCACCTGAATAAGATGCGAATGTCCGCATGGGATGCCTCCGCTGAAGCGCCCACACGGAGCAGAGAAGCAGCGCTCCCCAAAGCGCCATGACCGGATGCAGGACAAAGGCGGCGGCAAGCAAGAGCGCGCTGGCGAAGACACGGCGGCGAAGCAGATGTTCCAGTGCGAAAAGAAGCAAGGGCAGTGAGATGGATCTTGCGGTGCAATAGGGGTCCGTCAGATAGAGCGCCGTACCCGCCACGGGCAGTGAGAGAGAGAAGGCCATGACGAGCACCGCGCCAAAGCGTGCCGATCCCTGGCGAAAACAAACTTTCGCCACTTCGGACGAGGCCCACAGCGTGGCTGCGATGGCTGCGAGTTGCAGGAGCGCCAGGCAGGACGTTACCGAGAGGTGAATGAGCGCTGCGAGGCTGCTGACCGTCCAGGCGAAGACCCCATTGCCCACGTGCGCGGCGACAAAGGCGTGATCGTGGGGGAAGAGCCATGGGTGCACGCGCTGCTGTATCGCTGCGGCATAGATGCCCCCGTCTTCGGCGTCGGGGTGATATCCGAGGATGCAGAAGGAAAGAAGGCTGAGCGCGAGAAGTGCAGGCAGCGAAAGAAGTTTTTCTGTTTTCCAGGGAGAAGCCGATCTGACCACTTTCACACAGTACAACGAAACGGCGGCCGATGCCGGGGGCCGAGGCGGCGAAACGTATAATGACGGCTGGTCATGATGATTTCAACGCTACCTTTTAACCGCATCTTGAATGTGCGCTCTCACTATTTCTCGCTGTGTCAGGTGGTCGTTTGAGCGAGCAAAAGAAAAAACGCAATCTATGGAAGACGCTGCCGGGATTTGTGATCAGCGCATTCTTCCTCTGGCGGACGCTCACCGGAATTCACTTCAAAACGATCCAGTCCATCCGGTTCGTGGATCGTTGGTGGTTTGCGGCTCTAGCCATAGCGTTGATTACCGGGTACACCTTGCGCGTCTACCGTTGGTGGCTGATGCTGCGCGCCAGCGGAGCGCCTGGATTTGGCGTCTGTGCGCGGGTACTTCTCACCAGCTTTGCGGCGAATAATGTGTTGCCGTTTCGTATCGGCGATTTTCTGCGCGTGTTTGGCTATGCGGAAGAACTGGGCTCGTCCTCTTCCTCCATTCTCGGGACGGTGATTCTGGAGCGGCTGCTTGATATGTTCATGCTGCTGTCCTTTCTGACTGCGGCCGTCGCGACCTCCACACACGTCCTGACGTTTCCAATGTTTGGGCACGATGTACGCATTTTGTCGTTTGCCCTTCCTGTCCTGGCCGTGGTCACGCTGGGAGTCGCCGCTTTTCTCCTCTTTGCGCGGCAGATGGAGACGCTGGTCCGTGGTTTGGTAGGTGCGCTGCCCGCTGGCAGGCTCGTGGATAAGGCCGAAAGCTGGATCCTGCTTGCGTTTGACTCTGTGAAGAAACTCAGTCTCACCGCGAAGCTGATGCTTCTGTTCACTTCGCTTGGGGCGTGGTTCTGCGAGGGAATCATCTTCGTCGCGGCTTCGCGGGTGATGGGATTGGTCGTAGGGGCGCGCGGCCCATGGCTGGCGCTCTCACTGAGCAATCTGTCGTACCTGATTCCAAGTTCGCCGGGTGCGATTGGGACGTTTGAATACTTCTGCAAACTGGGAATGGTCAGCCAGGGTGGCAAGCCTGATTTGGCCGCAGTGTATGGACTTCTGGTCCATGTGATCGTATTGTTGACGATCACTGTAGCGGGTGGCATCGCGTTCTTCATGCATCGCGCGGGACGTGCCCGCGTAATCGCCCGCGCCGATAGGGCGGAAGTTGCGTCGGAACGCAAAACCCCAGTTAGAAATTGATCGAGAGAGACCATGTATCGCACACAGCAACAAAAGATCCTGACCCATCTGGTTACCGTATTGGAGACGAAGTACGGCGTGACGCTCGCGCAGATCGCGGCGGAGCAGCCGCCCAAGACGGAACTGGGTGAGGTCGCTTTGCCTGTGGCGTTTGAGCTGGCAAAGCGTTTGAAGAAGGCGCCGCGCGTGATTGCGCAGGAGCTTGCCGACGAGATGCGCGGTGTCGAAGGCATCGCCTCGGTAGACATCGCGGGTGCGGGCTATCTCAATTTGAAGTTCGACCGTGCGTCTCTCGTGCGCGCGATGGCCGTAGGCCAGCATGCCGACGTCGGCGGATTGGGATTTCGGTTGGTGGAGCATACCAGCATCAATCCCAATAAGGCGGCGCACGTCGGTCACCTGCGCAACGCGATTCTTGGAGATACCTTCCAACGCCTGCTGCGGAAGGACGACTTCAAGAACGGCTATGGCGTGGGTGTTCAGAACTACATCGACAACACCGGCGTTCAGGTGGCCGATGTGGTGGTGGGTCTGACGCATCTGGAAGGAAAGTCTCTGGCGGATGTGCGCTCTCTGCTCATAGATCTCAAGGCAAAAGGGCAGCGCATCGACTACTACCTCTGGGACCTGTACGCGCGCGTTTCTCGCTGGTACACGGAGGATCCGGCGGACATTGGCGCACGCAAGGAGCTTCGTCTGGCGACGCTGCACTTGATCGAAGAGGGCGGAAACGATACAGCGATCATCGCGGACATTGTTGCGACTGCCGTCATCGAACGGCACCTCGAGACGATGCAGCGATTGGATATCGAGTACGACTTTCTTCCGCGCGAGAGCGAGATCCTGCACCTGCACTTCTGGGACGCGGCACGTGCCCTCATGATCGAAAAGGGCGTTCTCTATGAAGAGACCGAGGGTAAGAACAAGGGCTGCTGGGTGATGCGGCGTCCGGGAACGGAGCAGACCGAAGGCACAGACGACGACGCCAAGGTGATCGTCCGTTCCAACGGTACGGTGACGTACGTCGGCAAGGATATCGCCTATCATCTCTGGAAGTTCGGTCTTCTTCCAGGGAAGGATTTTGGCTACGCGAAGTTCCACGAGTACCCCACGCATACCTGCTGGATCTCGACGGTGCATGGAGAAAACCCGCATCCCACCTTTGGCAAAGCGGACTGGATCTACAATGTGATCGACTCACGGCAGAATGATCCGCAGGCCAATGTGATGGAAGCACTGCGTGGCATGGGCTATGAAGACGCCGCGAATCGTTACACGCATTTGAACTACGCCATGGTGGCGCTGACGCCGCGCTGCGCGATCGATCTTGGATATGAAGTGAGCGAAGAAGACCGCGCCAAGCCGTATCTCGAAGTCAGCGGACGCAAAGGCTTTGGTGTGAAGGCGGATGACCTGCTGGATCGACTCATCGAGGCGGCGAAGGCTGAAGTGGATAAGCGGCATCCAGATCGCGATCCTGTCGAACGCGAAACTGCGGCAACGCAGATCGCTGTCGGCGCACTGCGTTATTTCATGTTGAAGTTCACACGGAATACGGTCATCGCGTTCGATCTGCGGGATGCCTTGAGCTTTGAAGGCGAAACCGGACCTTACGTACAGTACGCCATCGTGCGTGCGGGTAATATTCTGCGCAAGGCCGGAGTGGAGCAGGATGCGTCGCTGGACGTTTTGGCTGATGTCGATGTCGCAGCACAGATCGACGGCGATGAAAACAATAGCGTGTGGGAGATTTGGCTAATGGCGTCCCGCCTGACGACGGTGATCGAAGCGGCCATCGTGGCGGCTGAGCCAGCCTTACTGGCACGGTATGCGTTTCAGTTGGCCCAGGCCTTCAACAACTTCTATCACCGGCATCAAGTGTTATCCGAGACAGATCTCGCTCGCAAGACCGTCCTGTTGGCCACCGCTGCGGTTGCGCGGCGTGAGATGATCCGGGCACTTCGATTTATGGGGATGGACGCGCCCTCGTTTATGTAGCTTGTGGTGGTTTAGGTCTACGGCTTCGGTGTAAGTTCGTGGACCCATTCCACAATACTGCGCACCGCTACGCCTGAAGGTCCTTTGGCGATGTACGAGCGCTGGTTTTCTACCCAGGCCATGCCTGCAATGTCGAGGTGGATCCAGGGAGTATCGCCGACGAACTCCTTGAGGAACATTGCGCCTGATATGGCTCCGCCCCAGCGATTCATCCCTGTGTTCATGATGTCGGCGATGGACGACTTGATGTACTCCTTGTAGTCGTCGGTGCAGGGAAGCCGCCAGAAGGATTCTCCTGCACGGCGCATCGCCGTCTGAAAGGCCTCGCAGGTCGCCTCGTCGTTGGAAAAGAGGCCCGAGTTGTTGACCCCAAGCGCTACCACGCACGCGCCGGTCAGTGTGGCGGCGTCGATGAGCTGGGTGGCTCCAAGTTGTTTCGCATAGTGCAGACCGTCGGCGAGGACGAGGCGTCCCTCCGCATCCGTGTTCATGACTTCGATGGTCTTGCCGGACATGGCGGTGAGCACGTCGCCCGGTTTGTAGGCCGTGCCGCTGGGCATATTTTCGGCGGAACAGACTACGGAGATCACGCGCGCAGCGGGCTTCAGCTGAGCGATGGCGCGCATGGCGCCGATCATGGCCGCTGCTCCAGCCATGTCGTACTTCATCTTCTCCATACCGTCGGCGCCCTTGATCGAAATGCCGCCGGTGTCGAAGGTAATGCCTTTGCCGACGAGACCGAAGACAGGGGTGCCGTCTGCAGGAGGCTTGGCGGGTTCGTAGGTCATCACGATGAGGGCAGGGGGTTCCGCGGAGCCCTGGGTCACGCCGAGGAAGGCACCCATGCCAAGTTCTTTCAGTTTGGCAGTGCTGTAGACCTTGCACTGGATGCCGAACTCTGTACACATGGCCAGCGCACGTTCTCCGAGGACGGTCGGCGTGAGGACGTTTCCAGGTTCGTTTACAAGAGCCTGGGTAAAGGCGATGGATGTACCGAGGATGTTTCCTTCAGCAAAGCCCTCCTGAATCTCCAACTGAGTGCTTCGCTCCGGGGTAGACGAGACGACAGAAAGCACATCCATGCTCTTGTCTTTGCGGTCCGTGCTGTAGGTGTCCGGATCGAAGTCCGCGATATAAGCGCCTTCGACGAGCGCGCGGGTCGTCAGGGAGCAGGGAAGATCTTCGAGCGCCTCGTCGGAGAGGGAGCGGTCTTCGGGGAAGGCGATCGCGCAGTTCCGGATGCTCTTCAGCTTTGCCGTACGGATGGCCGTTCCGGCGCCGATGCGCACCTGATTCGGCGAAAGAAGCTTGGACTTGCCAAGGCCTACGATTAACAGGCGTTCACATTTGAGGCCGGAGGGGGCATGGAGCAGGAGTGTTTCCCCAGCCGAAGCCTTGAACTCGCCTCCGGTCAGGAAGGCGGCGGCGGCATCGCTGATCGTGTCGGAGGTGGTGAGCAGGGTCGGAAGCGGCGTTGCGTCTTTACCAATGGCAATATCGACGGCGAAGACGGTCAGCAGGGGGGAGGCAAACGTGGCGGCGTCCTGAAAAGCGATCCGGGTAATCATCCTTTTCATGGTACTTCCTCCCACGCGGCTGGGCTATTGCTTTAAGCTCTCTGACTGCGTGCGATGGCGGAGCGCGTTTCTTTATCTACTTCCCGTTTCCGTTCGGACTCACGCTTGTCCCAGTCCTGTTTACCCTTGGCGAGGGCGAGTTCGCATTTGACCTTTCCGCCACGAAAATAAAGACGAGTTGGGATGAGAGTAAATCCCTTCTGGTTCGTCTTAACCTCAAGCTTGCGCAACTCCTGTTTATGAAGAAGGAGACGGCGCGTGCGTGTGGCGTCGTGATTCATCAGGTTGCCATGAGAGAAAGGTCCAATGTGCGCGTTCAGAAGAAAAGCCTCGCCGTCCTTCAGGAGGCCGTAGGCGTCCTTGAGGTTGGCTTTGCCTTCACGAATGGATTTGACCTCGGTGCCCTGCAAGGCAACACCGCATTCGAATTTATCCAGGAGAAAGTAGTTATGACTGGCCGAACGATTGATGGCAGCATCCCGGTCGCCAACGGCAATGGGGTCGCGCGGACCTGTCTTTCTGGGGGGCGCGGAGGTTGTCGGAATGGCGGTGGGACGGGCCATGGAGAATCTGATGCTAGCACGATGGAAACGATGCTCTCGGGTCCATTCCGGGCGGGTGGGGAGCGATAGGCCAGATGGTATACTTGGTAGGTCCCAGCAGGCAAAAAAATGGATTAAATGTACGTTTTGCTTGCGTTTACAACGTGAGATCTGGATGGCGTGCAGAGCGGGTGGGTATTTTGAACAGAGGCACGATGGATCGCCGGCGTAGAAACTTTTTTCTCGGGATCATTTTTTTGGCAGGCATCTTCTGCGTCCTGTCGCAGAGCGCGAAGGCGCAGTCGGCATCCACCTGGAACAAGCGCGGTCTGGCGGCGGAGCAACGCGAAGACTACGATGCCGCTTTTGAGGCTTATCGTCAGGCGCGGCTGCTGAAGCCGGGCGACCTTAATTATAAAACCCACTTTGAGCGCATGCGCTTCCAGGCGGCTGCCGCTCATGTGGATCGCGGACGTGTCCTGCGGCAGAACGGTGATGTGAATGCTGCGTTAGCAGAGTTCCAGCGGGCAATCGCCATTGATGGCGGAAACCAAGCGGCGCAACAGGAAATCGTCATCACGCAGCAGCAGATCTCCTCGACGCCCACGGCTTTGGACGCACCGGCTGTCATTCCTGCCGCGCCGTCCTCAATCTCCGCCGGGCCGATTGAACTGCAGCCTGTTTCGACCGATCCGATCACCCTGCACAGCGTTGAAGATACAAAGAATATTTATCAGGCGATTGGAAAGCTGGCGGGTCTGAATGTCATCTTCGATCCGGACTACACCTCCAAAAGAATCCAAGTAGATCTGAATAACGTCGGCCTTTCCGATGCGCTGCGCATCGTCGGTGTAATGTCTGGCACCTTCTGGAAGCCCGTTACGGGAAATACAATCTTTGTTGCGCAGAACACAAGAACCAAGCGCACCGATCTGGACACCATGGCGGTGCAGACCTTTTATCTCACCAATGCCGCACAGCAGAACGATGCGAACGAAGTGCTGACGGCCCTTCGGAACGTCATGGACCAGAATGTTAAAGTCTTCCTGGTTCCGAGCCAAAATGCGATTGTGATGCGCGCTACGCCGGACCAACTCCTTCTCGCGCAGGAGTTGATGAATAACCTTGATCGTGCCAAGGCCGAAGTGGTGGTGGATGTCGCGGTGTTGGAAGTAAACAAAGATCACATGACCAATCTGGGAATTCAACTGCCGGGAAGTTTCAGCATTACTCCGCAGACCTCCAATGCGACCACGACGACAAGTACAACGACGACCACTACAACGACGACAAGTCTCACGCTGAATAATCTCGCTCATCTCAACGGAACAAATTTTGCCGTTTCCATCGGTTCCGCTGCGCTGGCGGCCACCTTGTCGGACAGTGACACACGCGTTCTACAGAATCCTCGGCTCCGATCGACCGATGGTCAGCGCGCGCAGTTGAAGATTGGACAGAGGATTCCGGTAGCCACGGGGTCGTATAACTCCGGTGTGTCCACGGGTGTTGCCAGCGTTGGCGTACAGACGCAGTTTCAATATATTGATATCGGCGTCCAGATCGACTTGACACCTACTGTCCATCAGAATCATGAGATCAGCCTCAAAATGAAAATTGAGGTTTCGACCCATGCGAACGATGAGACGATTTCAGGCGTGGTGGAACCGGTCATCGGACAGCGCATCAGCGAGCAGGTGATTCAACTAAAAGAAGGTGAGCCTTCTATTCTTTCTGGCATTCTTACCAAGACTGAATCAGACAGCCTTGGTGGAACGCCAGGCTTGAGTCAGATTCCTCTACTCGGAAGAATCTTTTCCAATAAAACTCGCGATCGTGCAAGTACCGAGATCGTCTTTGTCCTTGTGCCGCATATTGTGCGTGAGTCCGTTCTGACCAGAATGAATACCCGACCCATTGATACGGGAACGGGCCAGGGCATCGAGTTGCGACGTGAGGTCGTTGTTGCCCCTGTGAGCGCAGATGTGTCGACACCCGTGCGACCAACTGTTCCGCCCATGACAGCCTCTGCGGCCGCAGCCGCGCTGATCGGAGCTAATCCCGGAAGCGCCGCGGATGCCGCGAATGCGGCGCAGAAAGCCGCGAATGACGCCATAGTTGCGAAGAACGCCACAGGGAGCGGTGCGCCGGTCAACTTTACGGTGACACCGGCCACTGGTGTGCAAGCCGTCGGTAGTACCTTCCAGCTGGCCGTCGTCGCGAATAATGCGAACGATCTGTACTCTGTCCCGTTACAGGTGCAGTTCAATCCACAGGTCCTCCAGCTTGTGAACGTGGATTCGGGGGAATTGATGGGACGTGATGGGCAAGCCGTGGCAGTGGTGCATCGTGATGAAGGTAATGGCGTGGTCACGATCTCCGCGTCGCGTCCACCCGGTGTGAAGGGTGTCAATGGCCAGGGATCGGTTGCGGTGCTCACCTTCAAGGCGATGACCTCGGGTGACTCGAACGTGGCCCTGACCAAAGTGGGAGCGAAGAACAGCGGTCAGGGGAATCTCCCTGCGGTCGGATCGCAGGCTGTGGTGCATGTGAAGTAGTTATGAAAGGGCAACCCAATTCGATCAGGAACCGCGAAGCCGGCCTGACGCTCGTCGAACTGATCGTCGTCGTCACGATCCTGGCGATCCTGGCGACGGCGGCGGTTCCAGTGTCACGCTGGCAGTTGAAGCGTCAGAAGGAAAAGGAGCTTCGCGCAGATCTATGGCGCATGCGCGACGCGATCGACCATTACAAGGACGCGGCCGAACGGGGAGCATTTCAGACGAAGGCAGACAGCTATAACTATCCTCCCGATCTTCAAACTCTTGTGGACGGTGTGGATGTGCAACTCAAGAAGGTAAAGTTTTTGCGGGCGATTCCGATTGATCCAATGACGGGGCAGGCCGACTGGAGTCTGCGCGCCATGAAGGACGATCCAGATTCAGATAGTTGGAGTGGAGAGAATGTCTTCGACGTCCACTCCCACAGCCAGGGAACAGCGTTAGACGGGACGAAGTACTCGACATGGTAAAGCGACGCAAATCCGAGGCGGGCTTCACTCTGCTGGAACTCATGGTGGTGATGATCATCATCGGCGTTCTGGCGGCGATTGCGATTCCTGCGTATCTGACGCAGATCAAGCGTGCGAAGGAAGCCGTTTTGCGCGAAGATCTCCACGTCATGCGGCAAGCCATCGATCAGTACACCGTGGACAAGCAGAAGGCACCGCAGTCGCTTGACGATCTGGTGCAGACCGGCTACATGAAGACGCTTCCTACCGACCCGCTGACCAATCGAGCGGATACCTGGGTCACGGAACAGAGCGACTCGTACAGCAGCGTCGACCAGACCGAAAGCGGCGGCATGAACAACGTCCGCAGCGGTGCCGGAGGGCTCGCGACCGATGGCTCTATCTACTCGTCATGGTAGTAGACCAGGCTTCGGTGCTGCGCGCTTTTGTAGCGATCTGCGCCGTGCAAACAAACTGGGCAGGCAAGATCGTTCTGGTTCATGCTTTGGATGAGAAGGGTGCGGCCATCGCGATGGCCGCGACTATGGCAGGGGCCGTAACCCTTGCCATCGAAGGCGATCCCGAGCGTGCGCGTGCAGCCCTGCGTGCAGGCTGCTGCGACTTTGTCGTCAGCACACTTGATGAGGCGCTGCGAACGATGAAAAACGAGGTACGCAAGGGAGTGGCATTGAGCG
This sequence comes from Terriglobus saanensis SP1PR4, assembly GCF_000179915.2. NCBI lineage: Bacteria > Pseudomonadati > Acidobacteriota > Terriglobia > Terriglobales > Acidobacteriaceae > Terriglobus > Terriglobus saanensis. Next base: position 1,692,544 of record NC_014963.1, read on the forward strand.
TGGGCCTAGTGGGTGAAGATGCGCTTTTAATGCAAGAGATTCGCGAACGAGGTGTAGTTCCTGACTTCGATGCGGAGCGGACGCCGCTGACCGAATCTGGATTCGAGATATTGAGCTTTGTTGCCGCAAATCTGAACGAGCGGCGTGCATTCGACGCGGACCTCTTACAGACGGCAGATCCTGTACAAGCACGTTGGTTGACTGCCGCGCCGAAGTTCTTCCCGCGCGACTTAAAGCGTTCGTACTGGACGGCCTAAGACTCTTTTGTCTTGAAGTAGACGATACCCAGCAAGAGGGTAGCCAGAAAGACCCATACAAACTGATACGCGTAGAAAAATGGAATGCCCCAGAGGGTAGGCGTCTCGCGATTGTAGAGCTGCGGAAAGCATAATCCCACGAAAGGAAGCACCAGCAGAAGCAGCCACGGATTCCATCGAGATTCGTGCTTGGACGCCATATCTTGCAGCATAGCAAACCGTGAGTGTGTTGGCTGCGCTGCAAGACCTTCGGATACCATGAAGGTAGATGGCGGAAACCACCAAAAAAGCGGAAGCAGAACAGGCAAACTTCGATCGTGCCGTTGCGATCATGCGCCGGTTGCGGGGGCCGGACGGATGTCCCTGGGACCGCGAACAGACCTTCGATTCCATCAAACCCTACACGCTCGAAGAGACCTACGAGGTTTTCGATGCGATCGAGCGGCGCGCCTGGCCTGATCTCAAAGACGAACTTGGAGATCTTATCCTGCAGGTGCTCTTTTATTCGCAGATGGCCGAGGAAGCGGGACACTTCGGTATCCAGGATGTCTTAGAGAATCTCAATGCAAAGCTCGTTCGCCGCCATCCCCATGTTTTCGGCGACGCGCAGGCGGAAGATTCTGCTGCCGTTCTTCGCACCTGGGAGAAGGTCAAAGCCACAGAGAAGAAAGACCGCGCAGGTGGTCGCCTGGATGATATTCCGCGCACGATGCCCGCTCTGCTTGAGGCGGCAAAGATCGGTTCGCGCGCCTCCAAAATTGGTTTCGACTGGCAGCATGCTTCGGAGCTATTTACCAAACTGGATGAGGAGCGCGACGAACTGAGAGCAGAGGTTGACGCCGACCCTCGCAACCAGGAAGCCATCGCCGATGAGTTTGGCGATCTGCTCTTCGTGGCGGTGAATCTCGCGCGGCATCTCAAGGTCTCTCCGGAGGACGCCCTGCGTGGATCAAACGCTAAGTTCCGCAGACGGTTTGCGGCAATGGAGCACTTTGCGGGAGGGCCGGAGGCGCTAGCTCTGCTCCCGACGAGCGAGATGGAAGAGCTTTGGCTTCGGGCCAAGCAAGAGGAACGGGGAAAAGAAGTATGAACCAGGAAAAGAATGCTGAGAAACAGATCGAGATCAGGCCACTGCATGACCTAGCCAGCTTTGACCGATGCGTCGAACTGCAGCTCGCCATCTGGAACTATTCTGAGGGCGACCTGATTCCGCGGCGTGTGTTCCTTGTGGCAGAGCGCATCGGAGGCCAGGTTCTGGGGGCCTTCGATGACGATATGATGATCGGCTTCACTGTGGGCCTCCCAGGCTATCGCAATGGGCATGCCTATCTTCACTCGCACATGTTGGGCGTGCTTCCTGAGTACAGAAATTACGGGATCGGACGACGCCTCAAGCTGGCGCAGCGCGAAGAAGCGCTGGCGCGCGGCTTCGACCTGATTGAGTGGACCTTCGATCCTCTGGAGATTAAGAATGCGTATCTAAACATCACGCGGCTCGGAGCGATCAGCCGCAGGTATAAGGATGACTTCTACGGCCCCTCCTCCTCGCCCCTGCAGGGCGGACTTCCGACAGATCGCTTGTACGCGGAGTGGTGGTTACGCTCGAAGCGTGTGGAGGGTGCTTTGGCAGGTCAGTCTGTTTTGCAGGAGGCCGATGAAATCGTAACCGTGCCCGCAGAGATCTACGCGTGGAAGGCTTCGGAGGCTGGACGCGATCAAGCGCGCGAAACCCAGACGCGAAACCGGGATGCTCTAAAAAAAGCCTTTTCCGAGGGGCTTTCCGTGGTGGGGTATGACCGTGATCCCGACGGCGGGGGGCATTTCCGCATTGCTCGATGGAACGAAGATCTGCAGTACTAAAAAGAGTTCTATGGAGACGACGAATGAAAATTGATGCGATTGTGATGCGCGAGGTCCAGATGCCTTTGGAGCATCCGTTTGAGACCAGCTTTGGACAGACTACCGAACGCAGGATTCTTTTGGTCGAGCTGCAGGCCGAGGGACTTACCGCCTGGGGCGAGTGTGTCGCAGGCGAACATCCATACTTCTCCGATGAGATGATCGACACTGCCTGGCACATCACGCGCACCGAACTCGCGCCGCGTCTGATTGGAACAGAGATCAAGTGTGGCCGCGATGTTCCAGCGCTTTTGAAACAGGTACGCGGCCATCGTATGGCCAAGGCTGCTCTCGAGAACGCTGTGTGGGAACTCGAATCGCAACTCAAGAAGGTTTCTCTGGCGTCACTTCTCGGTGGAACTCGCGACAAGATCGCGTGCGGTGTGTCCATTGGAATTCAGGGCACCTTGGAAAAGCAGCTCGCGAAGGTTGAAACTGAGGTTTCCGCCGGCTATCAACGGATCAAGCTGAAGTGCAAGCCGGGTTGGGATGCGCACGTATTCGCTGCGGTGCGCGAGCGTTGGCCGGATATCCTCCTCAGCTGCGACGCCAACTCGGCGTATCGCCTCTCCGATGCGGAGCATATCGCAAGCTGGGACCAGTTCAACCTGCTGATGATCGAGCAGCCCCTCTGGTATGACGACTTCTACTTCCATGCCACGTTGCAGAAGCGCCTCAAAACGGCCATCTGTCTGGACGAGTGCATTCGCAACCGTCGTGACGCGCAGGCCGCCATTGAACTGGGCAGCGGCCGCATCATCAACATCAAGGTAGGTCGTGTAGGTGGTTTCACGGAAGCAATCGCCGTGCATGATATTTGCCTGCAACATAACATCCCCGTCTGGTGTGGAGGCATGCTGGAATCCGGTATTGGTCGCGCACAGAACGTCGCGCTCTCCAGCCTCCCTGGCTTCACACTACCCGGAGATGTCTCCGCCTCCAAGCGTTATTGGAAGGAAGACATCATCGAACCTGTGGTCACGGTGAGCGCCACGGGAGAGATCAAAGTTCCGACGTCGGTGGGCCGTGGATATGAGGTCAAGCCGGAGAGGATTGACGCTCTTTCCGTAAGAACGGAACGCGTCACGAGCCAGTTCGCAGAATAAATCAGCGTCGTGGTTCGTCGAGCAATATGTGAATGGCATCATCCAGAGAAAGCGTGGAGGGGAGCATCAGAAAATCGCTCGCCTCCATACTGGACTTGACCTGAATGGTTTTGACCATCAACTCACGCAGCGATAGATTCATTACGAGTTTCGAATAAGCGTACTTGCCCGGAGCGTAAGGCGCTTGTTCGAACTCCAGATGCCCGCCCGCATAGATTCGAGCGATCAAGCCCCAGGCGAAATTCGTATTGCGAATGATCGTTCCTTCCATGCGGATGACATGATGGTCAGAATGGTCGACCCACAAAATACCTTGCAGGCCTGTAAGTGCCTGCTGAGCGGTCGACGCAGGATGGAATGCAGGGTTCGGACTAAAGTCATAAACGATCTGGGGAGAAATAATATTGGGGAGCTGTGGCTGTCCGGGATGAAGCGTGAAAAGCATCGCCTGAGGCAACACCGAAACGAGCTCCGTCGTCAGCGTTCTGCTGGAAACTTCCTGCTTGCGCTTCTTTCGTAATTCAGAGGCGGACCCTAGTGAAGCGGTGAGACGGTCGCGCTCAGCTTTATCTTCTTCAGCCGTCAGCGGCTTTCCTTCGCGGGAGATCAATCTACCGACGCTTCCGTTCGGTGTCTCAATTACGTCACGCACCACGGTGCCGTGATTGTCGCTCTTGTGGACGAGATAACGAAGACTTGTATCGCTTCGATTGACGATCTCCAATTGTTTGCGCACGATGTCCGAGGCGACTTCGGGCGGCAGTTCGTCCTGCTTCGGCTGCGCCACAGAAAAGAGAGAGACTGCCGCCAAGAGAGTCCCCGCCCAGTAATGCTTCCAGTTCATATTTCTCCCGGTCCTGCACGCGAGCAGCCCCGCTTTGGATCTCTACCTTTTGCAGTCTAAGCTTAAGACTCAGATGTGGATCGAAAGGTCTCGTTTGCCTGCGAGAGTAGGGTTGGCTACACTCACGCTTGAAGGCAACTTTCACAAGCTTTGCATAAGGTGGTCGATGGGTCTTTTCGGAACGAAAGAAGCCAAGGAGCAGAGGCGCACAGGAATCGCTGCCAAGGTGCCGCGTCACTCCAGCGGTTGGACACAGCTCCTCAAGGAACTCAAGCAGCAGGAAGGCCTGCGGATTCTCGACTTCGGGGCCACGTCATCCACCAATATTAATTTTGTGACCAGCCTCGGCCACAGCATTTATACCGTGGGACTGATCGACGAGGCAGCCGATCCGAAATGGACGTTACAGTCGCAATTATTTGAACAACCTGCATTTGATACGGAAAATTTTCTTAAAGAGAATCTGGAGTTCGGCGAGCGAAACTTCGATGTCGTACTTCTCTGGGACACCGTCGCCTATCTGCCATCTCATCTAGTGGGGCCGGTAGTTGAGAGAATCTGCTCCGTCATGGCTCCCGGCGGTCGTCTTCTGGGATTTTTCCCTGTAAAGCCCGAAGGGGAATTCAGCCGATTTCATCTACGCGAAGATGACCAGGTTGATATGCAAAAGGCAGGATCGTATTCGTTGCAAACCATTCTTACGACGCGGCAGATCGAAAATTTATTCGCCAGCTTTACAGCGTATAAATTCTTCCTGGCAAAGGACAATCTTCGCGAAGTTTTAGTCACACGTTAAATGCAGATGGGCCGATCAAATCGGCCCATCTAATCTTTCGCGTTAGGCAGCTTTTTGCTTCCGGCGTTCTGCCCAGCGGCGCTTCTGCGCATCCGCAATTCTCTTGCGGGCATCGGGGCTGAGGTTACGCTTGCCTGCCTTCTTGGCGGCTTTTTTCGGGGTAGGGGCGGCTACGGTAACTGTGCCCTTGGGACGGCCCGGACCACGCTTTGCTGGGGCTGTTGCGGTAACAGACGTACTCGTCAACAACGCACGTGCCTGCTGCAATTTAGATATCTGTGCGTCGATCTCAATCAATATACGACTTACTTCCATAACAACATCCCTCCTGGGTAATTACATGCGAGTGTAATTCATGTAAAGCATTAAAATCCCATATAGGCACAGAAATAAAACCCGAGTTACCGGGTTTTTTCTGAAGATGGGGTCGCAGACTTGGGTGTACGGATGGAATATCCGGGACGTACATCCTCACCGCGTTCAAATCGTTGCACGGATCCGAGACCACGTTTCCGGTTCGTCTCTTCAATGCTCTGCCGTAAGAGCGTAAGTGTTTCCTGCTTGTCCGCGGTGAATTCCGTCGCCATGCGCGTCAGGGCATAGGTCACAATGTCGGAGTGATGCAGGTGATGCATCCCCGGATCCAGGCGCAGATTCAGCCAGAGACGGTGGACCAGCTGTACGTCGCTCGCAGGAATCGTGGGCGCATGCGGGCCAATATGGAAGCTCTCCGCATCTCCGGAGGAGGGCACAACATAAAAGGTGAACTGGCGTTTCGGCTCGGGAAGAGTTTCCCATGCCTGGCCGACGTGGTAGGCCTGCTCCTGCGCCGTGAGCTTCGTCGAAAGTCCCGAAACCACCGCAGCGACATCGAGCGAGTTAGCCATGCGAACAATGGCCGCAAAGATATCGCCCGCTGGAACCACAAGCAGAGAAATATGTTTGCCAAAACTCTCAGCTACGGAAACAGCCTTTGTGAAGAGCATCTGCTCGTGCTCGCTGAATAATTGCTCGGAGGCATCGACATACTCCGGACCGCCAGCACCCATCATGCGGGCAGCTAGCACCACTAGATCCTGATCGTCCGTATCCGTACGGGCCAGCGCCCATTTGAGAGCATGTGGTGTGGAAGCGTCGCGCATCGTTACCAGAACACCGCCCGCGCGAATATCGAGGTCCGACCGACCTACTTCTTCGCTATGCTCCAGTTGGAAGTGTTCCTTCATCTGTCTTTCCGTCGCTTTATGGCGTCGCTTGTTCTCGCGCTCGGAGATCGAAAAGATGATGAAGAAGACCACTGCAAAAAGAATGCCACTTACTGTTGCGACGGACTTAGTAAACAAGTTCACGATGGCAACGGTAAGCAGAACTAAAAAGACAGACATCAGACCGAAGGGAATTTCTGTCTTCCCGATCTTCAGGTTGAGTGGAACCTTCGATCCACGTTCGCCCTGGAACTTCCAACGCAAAACCAGCATCGCGAGGGCATTGAAGGTAAAACTCCAGATGACTCCGAAGGCATACGCTTCGCCGATCAGAATCACGTTACCGCGTGTGACCACAATCACGAGTAACTGAATACACGCCACCAGATTCACAATGCGGTAGCTCGTACCGAAACGCTTCTGAGGCTTGCGGAACCAATCTGTAAGAACACCATCTTCCGCGACGCGCATCAGGACGCCGGTCGATCCAACGATGGCTGTATTAACCGCGCCGCCGAGGATGAGGAAGCCGACGATTACGACAAAGACACGGAAGGCGATACGCAGAGCCAGCGGTCCCACCATATACATCGCCGTGCCCGCGATCAAGTTATCGCGATAGACACTTACCCGGACGCTATCCGGGATCAACATGACGGCAAGCAGGGAACCGATGCCCGTAAACACAGCGCTGTAGATCGCAATGACGAAAGCGGCGCGTTTGAGGTTTTTCAGCTTCGGATGTTCAATCTCTCGATTGACCTGGGCGAGAGACTCTTCGCCGCTCATTGCGAGAACGGAGTGACCGAACGCCATCAGGATGCCGAAGAGACCGAGCATCTGCGCGAACTTCGTTCCCTTCAGGAAACCAAGCGCAGAGTCGGAGAAGTGCAGATTGGCCGGAATGGGCGCGGGCGGTAGATGCGCACCCTGATGAATTGCCGAATAAATACCCCAGGTAAGCAGAATCACCACCATGACGGTGGTGATCTTCATAATGCTCAGGGCTTTCTCGCTGGATTCTTCGATGCCTTTGATGTTCTGCCACCAGAAGTAACAGGTGATGACAATTGCAATACCGGCAGAGGCGTAATTGACGTCGAACTGATGCACCACACCGGAGTTGCTGACCAGGATGCGGGCCAGTGAGGGATGGTGGGCACCAATTCCGATTACCTCATTGATGAGGCCGATAACATATTGTCCCGCGGATACACCCGAGATCGGTCCAGTCAGAACGTAGTCGAACATCAGGGCGGAGACACTGATCTTGGCAAAGGTGCCGCCAAGTGCTTCTTTCACAATCCTGTAAACGCCGCCCCTTGTGTACATGGAGCAGCTCTCAACATAGAGAGCTCGGACAGAGTATGCGAAGAGGACAACGCCCAGGATGAACCATGGAGCCGCTTTGCCGACTGCTTCCTCCGCGATTCCCCCCGCATAGAAAGCAGAGGAGCCCAGATCGTTGAGAACGATTGCGGCGGCGCGCCAGAAGGAAATGAAGGTGAGCATCACCGAAGACGCAACTACAAGGCGTACGCGGTTCGGTTGAGTCGGGACAGGGATACGTTTTGACATCAGGTCGGTGGCAATCTCAAGCTAAAACCCTGTGGAAATGGGTGTTTGCAATGGACGCCCAGCGATGAGTCTATGCCGTAATTGCTTCAGCGTCAAACCACAAAACTACAGGCTGTCTCGTGTCGGTTCGGCAATGTCGTCGGAAGCAAACTGCTGGATGTCCAGAAACGTAGTCACCACGCAGACGACAGCAGAACCAGCCATGCCCACGAGGAACAGGGGCACCAGGATATGCGCGATAAGAGGCATCAAAAGGTCAAGCACAGGTTTATCTTACTCCTGATCGCCCGGTCCGGAGGTAACGAGAGTGTTAGACTCCCGCCGTATGCACTCCATTCCAGCCCGCGCCTGGCTGCTCGCTTCATCTTCGGCGTTTTTGCAAGTCATTATTTTTCCTCTCTCCGGGCCTGTTCCTCCATGGAGGGCCGCCCTGTGCTGGGTCGCCATGGTTCCTTTTCTGCTGGCGCTTATGGGAAATAGTGGCTCCGGGGAACCTCTTCGCATCCGTGATTTTGCACTGCTCGGGTACTTCTGCGGCTTCCTTTGGTATCTCGGTAACTGTTATTGGATTTTGAGCACGATGCACCTTTACGGAGGTCTGTCTGTTCTCGCCAGTTTCGGCATCATGGTCCTGTTTTGTCTCTACCTGGGGCTGTATCACGCTCTCTTTGCCACTTTGGTCGGCCTGCTGCGCGCCTGCAAGTCGCTGCACCGCAGCGTCGTCCTGATCGCTGCACCGTTTCTTTGGGTTGCCGTGGAACTGGCTCGCGCCAGGGTGACAGGATTTCCGTGGGATCTTCTCGGCGGGGTCCAGGTGCAGAACAGCCTTTTGACCGCCCTTGCGCCCGTAGGCGGCGTCTATGCACTCAGTTACGTCATCATGCTGGCCAACGTGGAGTTCTGTTCGGCATGGATCTTTAAGAATAAAAAACTTCGGGTGCAATCCCTCTGCGTCGGCCTGGCGATGGTGGTGGTTTTGGAGGTCGGAGGACGAATGGGCCTTGGCGCACCTCCGCCACAGCAGGGAACCGAGACGGCCGTCCTGTTGCAGCCCAATCTCGATGTCGGGGCGCTCGCCTCGCCTTCCTCAGGTGCAGCAGTGCTACAGGACGCCATGAATCTCAGTCTCCATCCCACGCGGACCGCCGCGCAGACGCAACGTGCGGTGACGCTCTGGCCGGAATCTCCCGCTCCTTTTGAAACAGATGACCCGAATCTTCGCGAGGCGTGGCTCCTGCTGGCCAGCCGTACCGGAGCCCCGGTGATCGCGGGCACTATCGGGCGAGATCCTGTCTCCACTGGTCATGAGATCTACAACTCCGCAGCTCTTATCGACCCTGATTCCGGATACGTCGGACGCTATGACAAGGTTCATCTCGTTCCGTTTGGGGAATTTGTCCCCTTCGAGCAGGTCTTCAGCTTTGCTGGAGGCCTCACACAGGAGGTCGGTAACTTCAACCGAGGGAAGTCACGCAGCGACTTCTACGCAGGCGGTCACGCGTACGGCGTCTTTATCTGTTACGAGTCTGTTTTTGGCGACGAAGTGCGCGAGTTTGCGCGCAATGGCGCAGAGGTCTTTGTAAATCTCTCCAACGACGGTTGGTACGGAGACACCAGCGCGCCCTTCCAGCACATCGCCATGGCGCAGATGCGTGCCATCGAAAACCGCAGATGGGTTCTTCGCGACACCAATACGGGGATTACGGCTTCCATCGATCCCTTCGGCCGCATTATCGAACGCGTGCCGCGCCACACCCAGACTGCCGCGATCGTGCACTTCGATTACGAGCACGAAACTACCTTTTATACGCGCTACGGAGACCTCTTCGCCTACCTCTGCGCTCTGATCACAACCGCCCTCTTTGCCTGGGCCATGGTCGAGCGCTATCAACTCGGCAAGCGTAGTTCACAGCGTTCTTTGTAGAATGAACTTATGTTGAGTGATCTGGAATACGCCTACTCCCCGGTTCGTGCCCGCGTGCGCGATCTGCGGGAGTATCTTTGACTCCACCCGCCTGAAGAAAGACCTCGCCCGCATTGAAGAACAGAGCTCTGACCCAGCCATCTGGGCAGATCCCGCGCGTTCTCAGCCACTGATGCGCGAGCGTAAACGCCTCGAAGGTCTCCTCAGCGACGACGCGGATCTTGAACGTCGCAGCGGGGACATCGATGCCTACTTCGAACTCGGACGCGAGGGCGAAAATGTCGAGCCGGAACTCGCGCGTGAGATCGCGTCCATCGAGCAAGCGATCGAAAAGCTTGAATCCCGCACCATGCTCTCCGAAGAGACCGATCCCCTGAACGCCATCGTGACCGTGCATCCCGGCGCGGGCGGAACGGAGAGCCAGGACTGGGCCGAGATGCTTATGCGGATGTACCTCCGCTGGGGTGAACGCCAGGGGTTCAAGACGGAGATCAACGAAATTCAGGACGGCGATGAAGCGGGCATCAAGTCCGCGACTTTTACCATCACCGGCGACTTCGCCTACGGTCTGCTTTCAGGAGAAACAGGCGTCCATCGCCTGGTGCGCATCTCTCCTTTCGACTCCGCGAAGCGGCGGCACACCTCGTTCTCCTCCGTTTTTGTTTCGCCTGAGATCGACGACTCTATCGTCATCGACATCAAGCCCGACGATCTCCGCATCGACACCTACCGTTCCGGCGGAAAAGGCGGTCAGCACGTTAATACGACGGATTCCGCCGTCCGGATCACGCATCTCCCCACCGGCATCGTCGCCGGTTGCCAGAATGAGCGCTCGCAGCACAAAAACAAGGACAAGGCGATGAAGATGCTCCGCTCGCGTCTCTACGAGTTCGAGCTGGACAAGAAGAAGGCGATCTCGCGCAAACTGGAAGACTCCAAGCTCGAAATCAACTTCGGCTCGCAGATTCGTTCCTATGTTCTTCAGCCCTACCGCATGGCAAAGGACCTTCGCACCCGCGTTGAAGTCGGCGATGTGGACCGCGTTCTGGATGGCGACCTCGAACCCTTCATTCGGGGCTTCCTCCGGATGCGGCGCGATGGTCATATTCCTGCCCCGGTCGAGGATGATGAAATCTAAACGCGCCGGAGGCGCATCTGAATCCTGATGGCTACGACTACCTCCACCCCGGACCTGACCTCGGAACTGCGGAAACAGCTCCTCGCCCTGCTCAAAGGCGGACAGGCGCACGCAACCTTCGAGGACGCGATCAGAGACCTTCCCGCTGACCTGCGCGGCAAAACGCCGGAAGGGTTACCGTACTCCCCCTGGCAGATTCTGGAACACCTGCGTATCACCCAGCGTGACATCCTAGATTTCAGTACGAACCAGGAAGGGAACTACAAGGAACTCGATTGGCCCAAGGACTACTGGCCGAAAACGGCAGTTCCGACCTCCGAGGACGTCTGGAAACAGAGCATTTCGGCGTTCAGCCATGACCTGAAGGCGTTTGAGGCGCTGGTGAAAAACGAAGATCTGACTGAACCTTTCTCCTGGGATGGCAGCAAGAACCTTCTTCGGGAGGCTCTTCTTCTCGCCGACCACACCGCCTATCACCTCGGTGAACTCATCGTCATCCGTCGCCTGCTCGGCGCGTGGAAGAAGTAAGCCATGAACGAACCGGCACTCATGCTCGAAATGCTGCGCGGCAAGACGATCGCCGTGGTGGGGCTCTCCGACAATCCGGGGAAGGCCAGCCACGGTGTCTCGCGGGTCATGCAGCAGGCGGGCTACCGTATCTTTCCGGTCAACCCCGCCGTCCAGACCGTACTCGGAGAGACCAGCTACGCCTCGCTCGCCGATCTTCCGGAGCGCCCGGATATCGTCAACGTCTTCCGCCTGCCCAAGGCAATCCCCGGCATCGTGGACGAGATGATCGCGCTCGATCTGAAACATCTGTGGGTCCAGCTGGGCATCGTCCATCTGGAAGCCGCAGAGCGCGCGGAGTCTGCAGGGATCGGTGTGGTGATGGACCACTGCATTATGGTGGAACACGCTCGACTGGCATCTGCTCTCTAGAAGCGATCGGAAATAACCGCGTTTAGTTTTCGTTGGCGGCAAGTTTTCGATGGATCTCCAGCAGCGCCGGTATCGTTGAAGGGTCTCGCCTGCCAAAGCCGCATTCTGTGCTCAGATCAAACTCTTGAGCATGACGCGTAGCGACCTCGATGCGCCTTCTCGACCCTTCCAGGCCATCCGAATAGTGAATTAATCCAAGGATGAGACGGGTACACGCGGGAAGCTTCCAATCTGCGAGGGGCCTGAAGTAAGTATCGTCCCTTCGGTTTGCAGGAACCGGCATGTGGATGAAGTCGATCCTGCGCCCGGTCTCCGAGAAACCATTCGCAAAGGCTACAGCGATGGCGAGATCGACAGGCTCCACAATATGCTTATGACCGAGATCTCCGTAACAGAGATGGATGCCGAGCTGTACTTCCGGTTTCACAAAACTGTTGAGATGTCCAAGGCGGCGGAGAGAACCTTCTATTGCGTCTGGATAAGGGAGCTGCGGACCGCCTGCCGCACCAAGGACTTCAAAGGTAGCGTCCCACTGAAGAGCAAGTTGCTGGGCCGGAATCGCTTTCTGGATCTGCTCGACTTCTTTCAGCATCGCGGTTTCTATCGCCGTCTCTAGAACCAGCCTCTGCTCCGGCACGACGAAGTAGCTAAGAAGCGCCACGGGCGTTGGCAGAGAAACCTGGAAGCGTGTATTTGGTGAAATGACTCCCTCGCTGGAGAGCTTTCTGAAGATCTCAAACGACTCAAGTGCTACTTCGGCATAACCCAGGAGACCAAAGCGCACCGTAGTCGGATCGATAGAAGGGCGCACCTGGTAGAACTGCGGCGTCACTTTTCCCGGGAGACCGGTCGAGTTGACGTCGTCATGCGCCATCTCCATGTCAGGATTTGAATTGAACGTGGCGTGTTGCCATGTAATCCATTGTTGACGTTCCCCGCTCTCACCATCAGGGATGCGCGGACAATATGGGCCAAGAATGCTTGCTATCGTTCTGAAAACCGTTTCTGTATCCGAAAGACCCAGGCTGCCTACTAAATGCACTTGTCGCTTAACTTCGCTCACTTTTGTTCCAACTCCTATTCCCTGGAAGCTACTCCAGGAGGGGGGACGTGTAAAACCTCGAAAGAGGTATTCCTTGGAGTTTGCTGAAGAGAAACAACAAAATTACAAATGGGTTCAAAAGTCTCAAGACGAGACCACCTAGAATAGAAAGCACATGCGATTTTTCCGCCCCATTGTTGCGTCGGTTCTTTTTGCCTTAGGCGTGGGTGCCCAGGCTGGTTCTCAGATCACAGCTGTCGGCAACGGTGGTCCTGGTCCGTTCAAGGCCGATCACCTCACGGTCGAACTGATCGCATCGCAGCATGAGATTGCACAGGGCGGGGAAGTTACACTTGGCCTCGTCTTTACGCTGGAAGAACACTGGCACGTCTACTGGAAGAACGCGGGCGACTCAGGTGAACCTCCGAAAGCAGTTTGGACCGTCCCGCACGACCTCACCGTAGACGAGCTACGTTTTCCCGCGCCGCAGCGTTTACCTTTGGCGCCGCTTATGGATTTTGGGTACGAAGACGCGGTCACCTTTCCCATCACCGTTCATGCCGCCAAGAACGCCAAACTCTCCACCAAACCGATTCATCTGACTGCCAAGGTCGACTGGCTCGTCTGCAGCAATCGCTGCCTCCCCGGCAAAGCCAATCTAGGCATCGATCTTAAGATCGTTCCCGCCGTGCAGGCTGAGCGAGTGAAGACCGACTCCACCGCGGCCATGGCCGTTGGGCCTCTTGCCTCTGCGCTCTCGCATCTGCCTAAGCCGTTGCTGGCTGACTTCCGCACGGAAGTTGTCGGCACGCCCAAGGAGTTCGTCCTAACGTTCCACACTGGCACCAAGGAGACGGATGGGGAGTTCTATCCCTTCGTTCAGGACCAGATCCTCAACGCCGCCGATCAAGAGACGGAGCCGTTGGACGACGGTATTCGCATCCATATTCAACGCTCGCCGGATCTGAAGGAACTGCCCAAGACCCTTCACGGCCTCGTCAAACTCTCCGACGACGAATCGTACGAGATCGATTCGCCCATTAAACCCGGCACGGCAGCACCCAAGACGTCCGCAACCTCGGCGACACCCTCCAACGCAATGGGTGCCCTGACCGCCATCGGTCTCGCCTTCCTGGGCGGCATCATCCTCAATCTCATGCCGTGTGTCTTCCCGGTGCTCTTCCTCAAGGCGCTTGCCCTGGTCAAGAATCATGGGGCTGAGCGCAAGGAGGCGTTGCGGCATGGCCTGGTCTACACGCTGGGCATCGTGGTCTCGTTCTGGGCGATCCTTGCCATACTGCTGGCATTGCGCGCGGGCGGAAGCGAACTTGGCTGGGGCTTCCAGATGCAGTCGCCAGGATTCGTCTCCATCCTTGCGATCTTCCTCTTCTTTTTCTCGCTCTCACTCGCGGGCATGTTCGATCTCGGTCTTTCGCTGACCAGTGCGGGCGGCGGTCTGGCGCAGAAAGAAGGCTATGCCGGAAGCTTCTTCACCGGGGTTCTTGCCACCGTGGTGGCCACTCCCTGCACGGCTCCGCTCATGGGCGCGGCCATTGGCTTTGCTCTGACGCAGCCTACGTGGATCACGTTTGCCATCTTTACATCCCTCGCGCTGGGCCTTGCGTCGCCCTACCTCATCCTCAGCGCTCGCCCGGAGTGGACCAAAATCCTTCCCCGTCCTGGTGCATGGATGGAGACGCTCAAGCAACTCACCTCTGTCCCGCTCTTCGGTACGGTCATCTGGCTTAGCTGGCTTTATGCCAAGCTCTTCCCTTCAGCCTTGGGCATCGATAATTTGGCATGGCTGCTCGTCGGTCTGCTTGTGGTCGCCATTGCGGGATGGGTACTCTATCGCTGGCCCGCGGGCTGGAAGAGCACGCTGGTCGCCGCTCTTATTGCGGTCTTCGCCGCGTCTGTACCGTTCCTGATGCGCGAGAAGCCCGAAGCCCACGCCGTCTGGCAGCCCTACTCGCACGAAGCCATCGCTGCAGCACGCGCCGCGCATCACCCGGTCTTTGTGGACTTCACCGCGGCATGGTGCCTGAGCTGCCAGGTGAACGAGCGCCTCGTTCTCAACTCCACCGATGTGCAGGAGCGCTTTCACGAACGGAACGTGACCCTGCTCAAGGCCGACTGGACACAGTACGATCCTGCCATCACGGCAGAGCTGGCTGCGGTGCATCGCAACGGCGTGCCCACGTACGTGGTCTATCCTGCAGATGCTGCGAAAGAACCAGAAGTGCTCCCCGAAGTTCTGAGCAAAGATATCGTTGTCTCCGCGCTGGATCGCAACCTGAAGTAGATTGAAGCCCCTACGCAGAAGCCGGAAGAGCAGCCATGTCCAATGGCTGCTCTTTCTTTTGTGGTCTTACTGCTTCACAAGTGTTGCCACGGTGATATGGGGCCAGTGAATAATCGGAGCGCCGGGTTTCGGTGGAAAGTCCAGAATGACCCGCTGTACATACTGCAGTTGCAGGAATGGCTCGCCATCTGTGGGTTGTACGGTTTCAATCCAGAAGATGGCATCCATCTGCAACGCATTGGCATTTCGAACGATAAAGGGAATATTCAGAATTCCCGTTGAGCCTTGAGCAGCAACGGTAGAGACCTGAATCACAGTGGTATGTGTAATGTTCTGATCTTTGATCGCCGCCAGCAGAGCGAGGTTCGGATTTCGGTTGGTCGCTTTGGCATCGAGCCCCTGCGGCAAAAATGGAGGCAGTGGCGCACTAAGATACGGCCCCACATAATCCGGATCGGTGATGATTTTCTGGGCTGGTGTATTTAATCCCGGAATGGTGTCGTCCGTGAAAGGAAAGGAATCGACCGGATTGATTGTTGGTCCCCCTTTGACTTCAGTAATGAATGTGCTCTGTGCCAGCAGCGAATTGCCGTGCGGAATGGTGGATTGGCGCACCACCGTTTGTGGTTCTTTGGGGTCCGTGGTCGCCGGGACATTGATCCACATACCTGTTTCGATATGTAGCGCTCCATGAGTCGCCCCATCCGCTACCTTCTGCAGGTAACTCAAACCGTGCACATTGATATCAACCTGCTCGGAGCCCCGATCGGGAATATCGCCGCCGATAAGTGTGAACTGGAGATCCTCAAGAGTGCTATTAATCTCAAGAAAGAATGGTTTTCCGTGCTTGAAATCTGGACGTGCAATCAGGTTGAATCCTTGTCCCATCCAGCTTCCCGGAAATTCGCGGAGTGGCCCGAGTTTGGGATGCTCAATGTCAAAGGGTGCAGAGGCTCTAGTTGTGGGGCGATTGTTGGACATGGCGCACTTCTCCTGGGTCGCAGTTGCGACAAGGCACTCGCAAAAGCGATTGCTGCAGAGAGAGACAAGCGGAGCGACGGTCTATTCCCGATGCAAGATGAACATCCTTCAGAACGATGAGTCTCTGTGTGATCACCAGATAAAAAGTGTCTAAACTGAGGTTGTTATTTATTCCCGCGTCGGAGTTCTCATGCGTCTAAGGAATTTGTTCGCGTCATTCACACTTATCTCCGCTTTCGCTTTCGGTGCGCCCATGCAGGCGCAGTTTGCAGGTACGGGGCCAAGGGATAGCTTCCGAGATACTTCGATTCTCCGGCCGAAAGCAGGGAGCAAGGTATCGGTAATCGTCTTTGAAGATCTGGGCTGCCCCGCCTGCGCACACGCTCATCCGATCGAGATCGAGGCCACGCAGAAATATCATGTGCCTTTGATCCGCTATGACTTTCCCATTGCGGCTCATATCTGGACCTTCGATGGAGCCGTCTTTGCGCGCTATCTTCAGGACAAGGTCAATCCCACGCTTGCCAGTGAATACAGAAGTGCAGTCTTTGCCTCGCAGATGTCGATTGGGAGTAAAGACGATCTGCGCAATTTCACGACTCACTGGATGCAGCAGCACGGCCAGCAAATGCCTTTTGTGATCGATCCTGCAGGGGAGTTAGCAGCGAAAGTAAAGGCTGACTTCGACCTGGGTCGGCGCTTGAATGTGATGTTTACTCCGACGGTGGTGGTCGTCACCAATAATGGTTATCAGGTAGTGTGCGGGACAAAAGAAGGACCCAGCGATCCCACCCAACTGTCTGCGGTGATCCAGGGTGCGATTGCGCAGACGAAGTCCGTGTCTTCTACAACCCCAGCGCATCCGCGATAATTTAGCGTCGTTCGCGCAGCCGTCGGATCTCTTCCATGCGCTGTGCCAGTAATTTCTCTCGCCCATCGTTCGTAGGGTGGTAATACCGGCGACCTGCAAGTGAAGGCGGCAGGCACTCCATCGCAGCCACCTTTCCTTCTACATCGTGCGCGTATTCGTATCCCTTGCCGTAATCGAGTTCCTTCATCAACTTTGTTGGCGCGTTCCGCAGATGCAGTGGGACAGGCTCTGCTGCTGTCGAGGCCACATCGGCCTTGACAGCAGCATACGCCATATAGACCGCATTCGATTTCGGCGCGAGCGCCAGATAAACCACGGCCTGTGCCAGCGCAAGCTCTCCCTCAGGAGACCCAAGAAAATGCATGGCATCACGAGCGCTAAGGCAGAGGTTCAAGGCCTCAGGAGCCGCCAGGCCGATATCTTCCACGGCCATCCGTACCACGCGCCGGGCCACGTACATCGCGTCTTCACCCGCTTCGAGCATCCTCGTTAACCAGTAGAGCGCAGCGTCCGCGTCCGAGTTGCGCACGCTCTTATGCAGCGCGGAGATCAGATCGTAGTGCTGCTCCCCGCGCTTGTCGTAGAGTAGGACGCGCTGCTGCAGGGCCTCGCCAACGGTCTCCTTGGTCAATGCCCCGTCACCGCGTGCCGACGCAATGCGTGTGGCCATTTCCAGCGCATTCAGGGCGTAACGCGCATCCCCGCTGGCGTAGCTCGCAATCATCTCCAGCGAGCCTTCTGCCGTCCCCAGATGCATCGCCCCAAGGCCGCGTTCTTCATCGGCTAACGCTCTCTGCATCAGCACGATCACTTCGCTCTCCGACAATCCACGGAGCGTATACACGCGGCATCGCGACAACAAAGCCGCATTGATCTCGAACGAAGGATTCTCCGTGGTCGCGCCAATCAGCCGCAGCGTTCCACGTTCGACATAAGGTAGAAAGGCATCCTGCTGCGCCTTATTGAACCGATGAATCTCGTCGATGAAGAGGATCGTGCGCGACCCCATCGCCGCTGCTTTCTCCGCGTCCACCATAACCTGCTTGATCTCTTTGATGCCGCTCATCACCGCGGAAAATTCGATAAAGCTGGCCTGTGTCATGCGCGCCACGATCTTCGCCAGCGTCGTCTTACCCGTACCCGGCGGCCCCCAGAAGATCATGGAAGCAGGATCGTCGCGCTCCAGTTGTAGACGTAGCGGCCCATCCTTCCCGACCAGATGAGTCTGCCCGGCAAACTCATCCAGAGTACGAGGCCGCATACGCTCCGGCAATGGAGCGTCTCGCGCAATCCGTTCTTCGGTGCGCTTCGGCTGCGTCTCTGCGCCAAAAAGGTCCATCAGGTCTGCCTCCGCTGTACTGAAGCCGCATAGAGCAGAAGCGATCCCGCGACCGCTGCGTTCAAACTCTCCACTGCGCCGGGGCAGGGAATCGTCGCGCGTTCGTCGGAGAGCGCCAGCAACTCCACGCTCAACCCGGCCCCTTCGTTGCCAATCATCACGGCGCACCCTCCCCGCAGGTCGATGGCTTCGGGAGTGCCACCTTCGCGAGCTACCGCAGCAATGAACCGCATTCCAGCGTTCTGCAAAGCGAACAGACGCTCGATCTCTACCGCAATTACAGGAATCCGAAACGCAGATCCCGCCGACGCGCGCAGTGCCTTTTGGTTCCACACATCCGCCGTCCCCGGCAGGCAGAGTACAGCGGCAGCTCCAAACGCCTCCGCCGATCGCACCAGAGTTCCGAGATTTCCCGGGTCCTGGAGACGCTCAAGCACAAGAAAAAGTCCGTCAGACCTCTTCGGCATGCGTGCTTCGGGGGGATACGCCAGCGCGGCGATCCCCTGGGAGCTCTCCGTCGCCACCGCGCTGGCAAAGACCTCGCGCGACAGCACCACCGCGTTCTCCTCTGCTAAATCCAGTTGAGAAAGGAGTTCCCGGGCATCCTCACGGACGAAGATGGCTTTCAGCTCCATACCACTCCGCAAGGCCTCAGCCATCAGGTGAGGGCCTTCCATTGCGATCTGGCCTTCGGCCAGCTTTCGACGCCCTTCAAAGGCTGCTCGCAGCTGCTTCACCCTGGGATTTGTCTTGCTCGTGACCACCGCCGTCATAGCCCAGATTCTACGCTGCACGAACATCCGCCTCGGCAACACGAGACGGGCTGTATTCTAGCTGCACCGCATTACCTTCCCATTTGCCGTAGGAGCTTTTCTTTGACCGCAGAGATGTTACGTATCAACGCCGACGAGCCCGAGCCCGAACTCGTGCAGCACGTCGTCCGCTGCCTGGAGAGTGGCATGGTTGCCGCTATCCCGACAGACACCTTCTACGGCCTGGCCGTTGACCCGGTCAACCTCCGTGCCGTGGAACAGATCTACGAGCTGAAGGGCCGCGCTAAGCACAAGCCACTCTCCCTCCTCATCGCAGATACCGCCCACGCCTACGAACTGGCTCGCGATGTAGACACCGCCTTCGATAAGCTCGCAGAGAAATTCTGGCCCGGTCCTTTGACGATCATCGTGAAGGCGGGCTCTCGCCTCCCTCTACGCGTCACCGCGCACACCGGCAATGTGGCTCTCCGCGTTCCTGAAGCAGCCATCCCTCGCGCCATCGTCAAGAAACTGGGTCTTCCCATCACCGCGACCTCGGCCAACCTGCGTGGTCTGCCCGAGTGCAATTACGCCGCCTGCGTGCGCGACCAACTCGGTGGCCAGATTCCCCTGATCGTCGATGGAGGGCCCACGGCCCGGTCCATTGCCACCACCATCGTCGACCTCTCCGGCGGCGGCAACTCCTGGATGATCCTCCGCGAAGGTGCGATTCCTACGCACGAGATCGCCCTCGCCCTCCAGCACTAAAAGGAACGGAGACCATGGCCGCACGTCGCAGATATGCCGGAGAGACGAAGAAATCACATCCCCTCTGGATGTTTTTTCTATTCGTCCTGCTTCTTTGCATCGCGTGGTGCGGCTGGGTCTATTTTCAAATTAACCGCGTCGCTCGCGGGGATGAAGCCCGTGGGGCAGACGCGATCGCCGTCTTTGGCGCGGCGCAGTATCTCGGCCATCCCTCGCCGGTCTACCACGCGCGCCTGGACCACGCCGTGACCCTCTACCGCCGAAGCATCGCCCCCATCGTCATTACTCTTGGCGGCAGTGGCGACAAGCGCTCCGGCGCCACGGAGGGGGGCGTCGGCCGGGATTATCTCCTCGCCAACGGGATTCCTTTCGACCACATCATCGCGGAAACCCGCTCCATCGACACCGAGCAGCAGGCGGAAAGCCTTGCTACTATCGCCCACGTCAGAGGTCTGCATCGTATTGTCGTCGTCAGCGACTCCACCCATCTCTTCCGCATACGCGAACTCTGCCACGAGCAGGGACTGGATGTGCTGACCTCGCCACGTCCCACGCTGGGCCGGATCTCTGCCTACGACGCTTTTACCCGCACCATGCACGAGATCTTCAGTTACACCTTCCTCCGCATGCACCTGAACATCGGCTGGCTCCATCGCTGGCTCGAAGGCAGGGAAGACGCCGGGTAGCCCTCCTGTAGAGCACGCCGTCGCTGGAAGACTTCCTGATTTACAATCAAGAGGGTTCAGACTCACGATTCGCCGCACCTCGTAGGAGCAGTTTTGCGTTTAGAAGTCGAAAGAAATTCGGTTGTAACAAGCTCCATCCGTGGCGCTCGTATGAGTTCATTCATCGCACGATCTGCTGGTAGCGCTGCACTTGCGGCAACCCTGCTCGCGCTCGCAGGTTGCGGAGCCACCTATCGCCCCGTCGTGAGTGCGATCAATCCAGTTGGTCCCGCCACCCAGACGACAAAATATGCTGTCGCCGTTTCAGATCGAGGAAATGGTGCGGCGGGTCTTTTGACGATCGTCGATGTCTTTGGAGACACACTCCTCGTCAACGCCGATCTTGGAACCTACCCTAGCTATTTTGCCCTCGGCTCCTCCGGCTCGGATGGATATGTTCTTCACTGTCAGCGAGATGCGACGGGTACCCCTGTCACTGGCAAGTGCAACGACACTATCGATGCATTTTCTGTCTCCCCTACGTTGATGACCAATGCGATTCAACATACTTCCCTGATCGTTGGCTCCAACCCCATCTCCGCAGTGGCCAACGCCAGCTTCTTGTATGCAGCTCAGCCAGGTAGTTCCACCGTTTCTTCGTCGACGATCGGCCAGCCGCCAGCCTTCCGGCAGCAGCTTCCCACTGGCTTGAATCCGATTTATGTCGTAGTCTTCCCCAGTTCCAGTGCTTCCACCAATGCGAACCGTCTCTACGCACTGGCACAGGGGGCTACGCCGGGCGTTAGCACAGGCACGGCCACAGCGATTGAATCTTCCACGAACACCATCTCAAACACCATCACCGTCGGTCGCAATCCCGTCTACGGCATCATGAACGTCGACGGTCGTCGCGCTTTCGTCGTCAATAAGACCGACGGCACCGTTTCGGTGATCAATACGCAGACCAACGCACTCGACATCACCTCTGCGCTTCCCGCCGCAACCATTGCGGTCGGCGCGAATCCTGTGTGGGCCGATCTTGCCAACAATATCAACGAAATGGTTGTGCTCAACGCAGGGGATGGTACAACGGCAGGCTCTCTCAGTATTTTGAGTATTCCCCTCTGCTCAAGCATCACCGCCGTTGGCGATGTCAACTGCGACACCGCAAACCCCATTGATGCAGTCGGCTTTGGCACAGTTCTCGGAACGGTCCCGGTCGGTGTCAATCCTGTCATGGTGACTGTCCTGCAGGATGTGAATAAGGCCTACATTGCGAATCAGAATGGTACGGTTACGGTGGTTGATCTGACCACCCTGAAGGCTACTAAGACGATCACGGTAGGCGGAACCCTGAACTGGATCGTAGCCACCAGCGGAACGCCTACAGGCAAGGTATATGTCACCGCTTCGGACACCCAGAACCTCACGATCATCAACACGAATACGGATACCATCACCACCACGATTCCTCTCCTTGGAACAGGCGTAGCGGTCCGCGTCACGGCTCAGTAATCAGAAAAATCGCAATAAAGGGCAGGCCTCGATGAGGCCTGCCCTTTGGTATTGTTGTCTACTTTACTGTCCGATCATCACAATCGGAATGGTGGGAGTCTGTGCACCGCCGTCTTCTTCAATGGTTACGCCAAACTTGCTGGCGACGATACCCTTCGGAAGATCGGAAAGAATCACGCTGGCGTATCCACGCTGGTCTGGCTTGAAGGTTCCAGCCGGGATAGGCTGCCCGCCTTCGCCAGAAGGAATCAACCACAGTTCGTAGGTCTTCTCTGCAGGGAGCGGATCAAGATTGCTTCCCTGGAAGACCAACGACCCCCGGGCGGCTAAATAGAGAACACGTCCTGTGGAAGGCGGTTTTACGTCCGTCTTCGTCAGGGTAAAGCGCTGGGTGGAGGCGCTCACGATCGTATCGAGCACCAGTTGCGCCCGCTCTGTACTTTCGCTCGCGGTAGAAAGCGCTGCAGCCTGGGTTCCTACTTTCTCCCGTAAGCTGTCGCGTTCTTTGTAGATGGACAGACTGAAGAGCGCCAATGCCGCTGCAGCTCCCCAACCTACCCAGGGGAAGACAAGGCCAAACACACCACGCTTTGGATCTTCGAATCTCTCGTCGCGCTCGAAACTCCCCCTCCCGGTCTCAAAGGAATCGCTTTCCAGTGAACGAAAGATTTGTGTCGGTGCGGCTGTCTGACGGTCGACGTTGGAGTCGAAGGCTGCAAATGGAACTGCTTTCTTCTCACGTGCTACCTGTTTTAATAATCTCTGTCGTGCTGCGGCTGGCGGCTCGTGCGCCTCGGCGCTCAGGGCAAAGGCGGCAAGATCGCCGCTGGTTCGTGCGAGTTCTTCGCGCGCTTCCGCCGACGTTGCCAGAAAAGCTTCTACGGCACGCATTTCCTCTGGCTCCAGAAGTTGCATGGCATACAGCGCCAGGTCATCGGAGGTAAATTCTCTGCGGTTTCCCATCACTGCATAGCCTTTCTCAGCACAATCAGTGCTGCGCGTATCCGCGTCTTCACGGTGCCAAGGGGGTCCCCGGTTGTCTCAGCAATCTCAGAGTGTGTCAGACCATCGAAGAAGGCCATCTCCAGCGTATTGCGCTGGTCCATGGGGAGCGTGCCGATCAGCGCACGCACCTTTTCCATCATTAGATTGCGCTGCGAGTCCTCTGCCAGATTGAACTTTGAAGAAAGAACGACATCGTCTACCGAATCCTGCGGCTTCCGCCTGCGAAGCACATCGATCGAGCGGTTCCGCGCAACTACAGCCAGCCATCCGCCCATACTTCCACGGCTGCTCGCGAAACTGTCGGGATTGCGCCAAATCTGCATGAAAACTTCCTGTAAAACATCTTCGGCTGCCGCCGGGTCGCGCAGTACACGCAAAGCAACGGAATAGACGATCTTCGAATATCGATCGTACAAGGCCGCCATCGCACGTTCGTCGCCACGCTGCACCTGAGACAGGAGAATAAGGTCCTCTCCCATCGGAGGGTTTGGTGGCGGCATGTCGTTGTCTCTATAGATAGAACGCATCGAAGTCGTCCTCGGATGATACGGCCATCATCTTTTCTTTTCCGAAAGTACTCTTAGCAGTGGATTGGAGACCTGAAAACAGGCATTAGATGCCTCAGCCGCGCAACATTCTATTGATTCAATAACGAATAGGCACAGTGTACCCTCAAGGGAGCGCAAGGATTTTTCTCGGCGTCTCAGTCTCATGCCAGTTACTCTCAGACTCGACAAACTTATGGTGGATCGCGCCCTTGTGCCATCCCGCGAACGTGCGCAGGCACTGATCCTCGCCGGGCGCGTTCTCGTCAATGAACAGAAGATCCAGAAACCTGGCACGCCCATCGCCGAAGAGTCCGTCATTCGCCTTCTTGGGGAAGATATGCGCTACGTCAGCCGGGGTGGCCTCAAGTTGGAACGCGCGCTGGAGTACTGGAAGATCGACGTTACAGGAATCTCTGCAGTCGACATCGGGGCGTCCACCGGAGGCTTCACGGACTGCATGCTGCAGCAGGGTGCCGCCACCGTTCTCGCTGTGGACACGGGCTACGGACAGATCGCCCACAAACTCCGCGCCGATGCGCGCGTCCGCCTGATGGAGCGCACGAACGCACGTAAGCTGGGACCCTCTTCTTTGCTTCGCGAAGCTGTGTTGCCCCCGGTCTTCTTCGCTATGGATGTCTCCTTTATCGGAGCCTCGCTCATTCTTCCACCCGTCCTTGCTGCCCTTAGCGAGCCGGAACAACCCTGGCAGGGAAGCGGTGTCATCCTCGTCAAGCCCCAGTTTGAAGCGGGACGCGAACACGTAGGGAAGGGCGGCATCGTCCGCGACCCCGCAGCTCATCAGATCGCCATCGAACGCGTCCGCGCAACCGTTATCGAACTCGGTGCGAATCACACGGATGTCATCCCATCTCCGATTACTGGGATGGAAGGCAATCACGAGTTCCTTCTGTACGTTCGCTTCGGTATAGCAGGCGAAGAAGTTACACTGGACTCGAATGCCTAAAGTTGCCATTATCTCGAAACCGCAGAAACCTGAGCTTGCCACGCTCCTGCCAGAACTCCTTCTGTGGCTTCGTGAGCGCGACTACGAAGCCATCCTCGATCCCACCAGCGGCGTGTACCTCGGTATGCCGAACTGCTGCGACCGCGCCACCATGCCGGCGCAGAACCCGGAGTTGGTCATCGTCCTCGGCGGAGATGGGACGCTGCTGAGTGCCGCGCGTGCCTTCGCACGTTATGACGTCCCCATCCTCAGCATCAACCTTGGCTCGCTCGGCTTCCTTACAGAGGTCCCTCTTTCCGAGCTCTACATCACACTGGACGGATGGATCAAGGGAAAATGCAGCATCGATGAACGCGCCATGATGCACGCCGAACTATGGCGCGGCGGCAAAATCTTTCAGCAGTGGGATGCGCTGAACGACGTCGTCATGTCGAAGGGCGCGATTGCGCGCATGGGCGACTACACGGTGCGGCTCGATGAGCAGCTCGTAGCCCAGTTCCGCGCCGATGGCATCATCGTCTCCACACCCACCGGATCCACTGCTTACAACCTTGCGGCGGCTGGCCCGATCGTTATGGCCAGTGTAAACGCTTTAATTGTTACACCGATCTGTCCCCACCTGCTTACGATCCGCCCCATCGTCGTTCCGGGAGACGCGGAGATCTCCGTCGCCGTGGAAGGCATCGCCGATCAGACCTACCTCACGGTCGACGGTCAGGAAGCGGTAGAGCTCAAGCTGAACGACACGCTTCACTGTCGACGTTCACAGTACAGCGTCCGGATGATCCGCCTCGGCGAACACGGCCTCTTCAGCGTCCTCCGCTCGAAGCTCAAATGGGGCCAGCGCTAAAACACGTCCCGATGTCTTGATTTGTCATTCCGTAGCGCAGCGGAATCTGCTGCCCCTCTGTGCTTTGAGCAGAGAATCCTGTTTCACAATTCTTTCTCTCAAGAAATCAGCGGCACTCAGAATTCAAAACATACCTGTTGCTTTCCCAATAAAGCTATGGCATTCTCCTGTTGGTAACCAAAATGAGCGTTGCACTGGACGGGTCGCATGGGTCAGAAGAAAGATGTTCAGCAAGGAACCCTGGCCTTGATGGTTTTGAAGACCCTCGATGTTCTGGGACCGTTGCACGGATATGGTATTGCGCGGCGCATTGAACAGATCAGCGGCGACTTGCTCGCGGTCAACCAGGGCACGCTCTATCCCCTCATGCTCAGGCTGGAGCAGGAAGGCGCGATCGCATCCGAGTGGGGACCTTCAGAAAGCAACCGTCGAGCGCGCTTCTACAGCTTGACGCGCGCGGGACGAAAACTGCTGGAGGCGGAAAAACGCGATTGGGAGCAGACCGCGGCGATCATCGCGCGTTTTTTTGAAGTGAAGGCGGAGGATCTGGCATGAGGTTCTTCCATCGCTTCTTCACACGTCTTCATAATTTGGCTACGAGACGCCGCGGCGACGCGCGGCTTAGAGAAGAGATGGAGTCTCATCTGGCGCATCAAGCAGAAGAGTACCTTCGTGCCGGGATGAGCCCCACGGAAGCTCGCCGACAGGCCCGCGTGAAGTTCGGTGCGGTAGAGACGGTTAGGGAAAACTATCGTGCGGAAGAGGGCCTTCCCTTCATAGAGAACCTGCTGCTGGATGTTCGATATGCGCTTCGCGTGCTTCGAAAGTCTCCCGCCTTTACTGTCGTAGCGTTAGCCACGCTGATGTTGGGGATTGGTGCAAACGTCGTCGTCTTCGGTGTGCTGAATGAAGTCCTGTTGCACCCGCTGGAGGTGCACGATCCGCAGAGTCTCTACCAGGTGCGCCATAAGCAGTGGATGGTCGGAAGATTGTTGACGACGTCCTACCCTACGTTCGAAGATCTCCGTCGGCGTAACACCACCTTCAGCGGAATGGCTGGGATGTACGGCTACTCAAATGCCAAGCTGAACTGGCGCAACTCGGTGAGGAAGGTCTCCGGCTATGAAGTGACTGGCAATTACTTCGACATGCTGGGCGTGCAGCCAGAGGCCGGCCACTTCTTTCACGAAGCGGATGAGCATGGCCCGAACTCAGCGCCCTATGTTGTGTTGAGCAATGCCCTATGGCGAAGCACGTTTCATGCAGATCCAGGCATCGTTGGGACCGTTGTGGAACTCGACAAGCATCCGTTTACGGTGGTTGGGGTGACGTCGGCCCAGTTCCATGGCACGGAGAAGTTTCGCTGGCCGGACTACTGGGTTCCCATGATGAACGAGCAGCAGCTGGAGAACTCTGATTACCTGCATAACCGGACATCGATCTACATCACGGTGCTTGGCCGACTGAAGCCTGGTGTGACACAACAGCAGGCGACGGAGAATCTGAATGCAGTTACGGCCGAGCTGGCGAAGGAGTATCCCGAGACCGACGACGGGCAGCCGTTGCGTCTGATCCATCCAGGACTCATCGGGGATGAAGGCGATGTAATCCGCGGATTTCTCTACAGCGTGAGCTTGCTTGCACTTCTGGTTCTGGCGGCAGCGTGTGCGAATCTGGCCACGCTGTTTGCGGCGCGTGCTGCGGATCGCAGTCGCGAGCTGGCGCTTCGTGTGGCCCTGGGATCGAGTCGGCGACGGCTGGTGCGACAACTCCTGACCGAGGCCCTTGTCGTCTCGTTGATAGGAGGAGCGGCGGGACTTGGGAGCGCCTACCTGCTGCTGGGCGTGTTGAATCGATCCTCTCTGTTCGTGGGTAGCCTAACGGTCAGCGTGGATGTCCGTGTGTATCTTGTTGGCCTTGTGTTGACGCTCGGAAGCACGCTGCTCTTTGGTCTGGTGCCGGCGCGGCAGGCGTGGCAGAGCAGTCCCATGCTGGCGATGAAGGGCGGACAAACGGAGTCAACGCACTTGCATCGGTTTACCTTGCGAGATCTTTTACTGGGTGTGCAGATTGCGATTTGCATGCTGTTAGTCACAGCCTCGTTCGTTGCGGTACGCGGCATGATCCAGGCGCTTCATACTCCTCTGGGGATAAAGCCAGAGGGCGCAATGCTCGCCTATCTGGACCTGAGCCCGGTGGAACAGGCAAACGATGCTGTGCCGGAGAACGTGGCGATCCAGGACGCCACACTTGAAAAGCAGAAGGTAGTACTTGAGGCGGTGCGGAGCATCCCCGGCGTGACGGCCGTCGGCATGGTCAACCAAACGCCTATGACAGGCGGTTTGCACGGGATCCCGATCTTCTCGCCGGGTACGACAGAGTTCAAGCTGAAAAACTCTGTGCTGGCACCGTATGTTTTTTCGATGTCTCCCGGATACCTCGGCACCGCCGGCACTCGCCTTCTGCGTGGGCGGGATGTCTCATGGCACGACACCGCGAATACACCCTACGTAGCCGTTGTGAACGAAACCTGCGCGCAGAAGATGTGGGACCGGGCGCCAGCGATTGGACAGCGTTTCATGCTGAAGGGCAAGCTTACGGAAGTCGTCGGTGTAGCGGAGGATGGCAAATATCACGATCTGACGGAGTCTCCGCAGCCTGTCGTGTATCTGCCACTGTCGCAAAGCGAAGATGGCGGAGCGGTCTTCGTGGTGCGTTCACAGCGCACGCCCAAGGAGATGGCGGCGGCACTGGAACACACTCTCAGTAACATCGCGCCAAATGTGCCGATCTCGGTGTTGAGTTGGTCCGACCAGCTCGCAGGGGAGTTATTCCCCGCACGCGCGGCCACTGTGGCACTGGGCGCCATGGGTCTGCTGGCGGCGATGTTGGCGGTGACAGGCATCTTCGGCATGGCTGCCTACAACGTGAGTCGACGAAAGAAAGAGCTCGGCATCCGAATGGCACTAGGCGCGCGGAAGACACAGGTGATGAGCGCTGCCGTGGGACGTCCCATGGGGCTGCTCAGTATCGGATCGGTGCTGGGTCTGTTGGCGGGCATCTCGGCGAGTCGCCTTCTGGGGGAGATCGTCTATCACGCAAATCCAAAGGACCCGGCTGTGGTGGGCGGCGCGGTGCTCACGATGGCTCTGCTCGGCATTGCTGCATCCGCCATCCCGGCCCGGCGAGCGCTTGCTGTGGATCCATCCAAACTCATGCGGGAGGAGTGAGCTAACTCAGGGATTCGCAAAAGCCGCGAAACGCCTCCAAGGTCAACCCGTTTGGCGAGATCTGAAAATCGATGGTCCAGCTAAAGCTTGCACGCGGTGCAAGTTCGCAGGCGATGCCTTGCAACTGCGCATCGTACAACGTACCAACCGGTGCGAGCGTTGGTTCCAACGCAACGGCATACTGCAGCGGATCTTCACTCCCTTCAGGCCAGCCGCCATAGCAGAGCCACACCCCAAGGTACGGAAGCTGCATGGTATCGAAGACAAGAACGACGCCCTGTTGTTTCGAGGCGCGATAAAGCCCACACCATCCTTGATTCAGGCGTGAGGTGTAAAGCATCTCCCCGACGCCAGACTCATACGAAAGCGTCTGGCTTAGATCGATAGGCCCGGAAGATGTCTCGTTTATGGGCCAGGTCACGGTATCACCCGCTTGTCCGAGGCGATGGTTGCGAGAGTAGTTGAGTATCAGGCTTGTTACTTCTTCGGGAAGAACGATTCGGTCACCGGCCTCGACTGCAAGCAGAGGATGGCATGCGTAAAGAAATGATTCAGACTTGGCTCCAACATTTTCCACGCTATAACTCATGCGCAAAGATCGACCGAGCAGATGAATGTTCTTACGAAAAAGCAAGGGTCTACTGAAGCCCTGCGCGGAGAGGGAGAGATTCGATTTGGCGGAGGCCTCTTCCACCATCCACGGAAGCTGCCAGAAGTCTCCATGATCGGGAACCGCGCCACCGATTGTTTCCTCATTGCACGCACCAACGCTCGGCAGACACTCTTCAATTCCAGCACAAGCTCCGTACTGGAAGCGTGCGTGAAGAGAAGGTGCCTGCGCGACACGCAGGTGTTGTGACTGAAAAAGGAATTCGAGACCCGTTGCCTGGTCCTTCAGCGATTGAACGCGGCCGCCCTCTTCCGGAACGATCGTGGCTGAGATGGAGCCGTTCTGAAAAAACATAGTTCTTATGCCTGCAGTGCGATGGCGGAGGCACTGCGATCGCGCCAGTGCCCGCGTGTGAAATCGGGCACCTCGACCGGTGCGCTTCCAGTGCTGACAGAGCGCACGCTGAGCGGACCGATGGAAGACCATGCCGCAGCGTCATAGACGTCGATGTCGGGCGGTAGACCTTCGCGCATGCACTGCACCAACCGAAAGAGCATTAGAAAATCCATTCCTCCATGACCTCCCATCTTCTTGGCATTCTCTCCCTCATTTTTCCAGAGAGGATGATCGTATTTCTTCCAGGCTTCAAGCGAACCATATTTTTCTCCTCCCGCCTGGCCATCGACATAGATGCGGGGAGGATAGTCTTCGAAGACACCCTTGGTTCCAGCGATCGAGTTGACCCTGCTATAGGGGCGAGGATTGACGACATCATGTTTGACGGTAATAGTTCTTCCCAGGGAGGTCTTGATCAGCGAAACATTCATGTCGCCGGTGACGTATCGCTCAGCCCAACGAGGATCGCCCGCTTTGACGGCGTCTTTCCGATAAAGATCCAAGCCCTTCTGCTGCGAACTCATCGACACCATATGCTCGAAACGATCGCCGCGTTGAATCCCCATATAGTTGGCAACCGGGCCCAGCCCATGCGTCGGGTAGAGATTGCCATTGGCCTTTGTATGTTCCGCCCTGCGCCAGAGACCTTCACCCTGAGTGGAAAACAAGATGTTGCGGAGGTCATGGAGATACGCGCCCTCTCCGTAAAGAAGCTCGCCCAGTTCGCCTGCGTGGGTTAGGCGAAGCACGAGCGTCTCTTCGTAGCCATAACAACAGTTTTCCAGAATGAGGCAGTGTTTGCGTGTCTTCTCGGAGGTGTCGACGATCTTCCAGCAGTCCGCCATCGTGGTAACGGCGGGTACTTCCAAGGCCACATGCTTTCCGCTCTCCATCGCAGCAACGCCGATGGGCGCGTGCCAGTTCCAGTAGGTTGCAACGATGACCAGATCGACATCGGTACGTTTCATGAGATCTTCGAAGGAATGCTCATTCCCAAAGTAGATCTCCGGCTTCTTATGACCCGCTGCCTCTACAAGGGACTGTGCATGCCTGGCCTTCTCCTCGAAGATGTCGCAGATTGCAACGATCTCCGCATCCGTGCCGAGTAGATTCTTGAGCAGCGAAGTCCCGCGTCCACCAACGCCAACGATGGCGATGCGAGGGATTTTCGCCTCAAAGGGAACATTTACCATCGTGGAACTTGCCAGAGCATGTGCGGGAATACTAGCAGTGGCACCGACACCGATCGTAGCCACTGCGCCCAGGCGGAGGAAGTCCCTTCTCGAACTATCCGCCCGAGCGCCTTCGTTGATTCGCTTCATGAAAATCTCCTGTACCTCTGCTTGGATTAAATCTCGACCGTTACGGAATGAAAGCGGGAGCGCTAAAAGATAAATGCTCCCTGAAACGTGATCTGTCTAGGCTTGGCTACTTCCAGGGAACTGAAGGTACCAACCTGACTTGTGAATTGATTGCCACCCGCTACGGAGATGCTTCCACTGGGAGCGAGGAACTGAGGATGATTGAAGAGGTTCGACATCTGCGTAATGAACTGGAACTTTACACGATCGGTCAGCGCGATGTGTTTGATCAGGGAGAGGTGCGTGAGATAGAGGTTTTGGCTTTCCAGGCTATTCGGTAAAGCGTTTCCAAAATGGCCAGCCTGCGGAACAGCAAAGGCTGCGGTATTGAACCAGTTGGTCTTGCTTTTGCCGCCTGGAATGTTATTCGGGTCGCCGATCAGATCGGGCAGGCCGCCAAAGGTATTCGTATTGGTCGGATCCGATCCCGAAAACGACGGTGAAAAGTACGTTCCTGAAGCAAGATAGGTGATGACATTCGTTGACCATCCACCGATCACTCGGTCCATCGTTCCATTGGCTGTGCCAAGGAAGCGCTGGCCTCTGCCGAAGGGCAGAACATAAGCGAGGCTGCCGACTGCGTAGTGTCTACGCGTCAGACCGTCGTTCGCCCAGTGGCTAAGAACGTCGTAGGGGTTTTCTGTATCCAGATAATTAGCTTTGCTGCGCGCGAGAGAATAGTTGGCGTTGAAGGTAAAGCCACCGGCGCGTCGTTTCACATCGATCTGCAGGCTGTCGTATTTCGCGCCACCATCGAAGCGAAGCATCGTGGCCGTAACGAGATTCGGATAGGGCCTGCGGCTCGTCGTGAAGGGGGTTGTGCTTGGCTGAGGTTGATTGATGTTCAGAGAGTAATTCAGTCCAGTGCTGCGCGAACCGACATACGATGCGCGAAAGCCCATCTTCTTGAACTCAGTTTCATAGGTGCCACTGAACTGGTGAATATGTCCGTTCGTAACATTTCTCGGATAGCCGTTAACGCTTTGGCTGGGTACAGTCGCAAACGCGGTGCTGGACGGATAAGGATTGGGAAAGGAGAGAAGGGGAGCAGTGGTCGGGCTTGGTGTGTTTTGGAAATAGGTTTCCGAGAGGGCGAAGGGCCCAGTCGATCCTAGTTGAGGGTTGATGGGAAGGAAGTTATTGAAAGCTCCGGCGGCACCGAATCGGGAGATATAGATACCGTAGCCTCCCCGAAGAACAGAATGGTCCGTCAACTGATATGCGGCGCCAAGACGCGGAACAAAATTGCTTTTGGCTGCAATGGCCTGGACTGCTCCTGCCTTGACGGAGATATTGGAAGGATAGAGCGGGCTGACCTGAGCAATGGCTCCAGGGTCCACAAGGACGCTACCCGTGGCGGGATCGAAGTTATACAGCAGATGGTCGGGTGCGCCCGGGGTACCGTAGAGGTCCCAACGTGCGCCATAATCCAAGGTCAGTTTGTGCGTGAGCTTGAAAGAGTCCTCCACATAGAGTCCGTACTCTGTGAGGGTCTGCTCACGATCCCCGAGAGGATTGGTGCGCTGGCTTGATCGAGGCAGACCCAGGAGAAAGTCCGCGTACGCACTGCCCGTGATGGATCCGTCAAAGGTAAACGTTCCGTAGTCTGTAATTCTGCCGTAGAAGTTATCGAAGTGTTCGACGTTGCCACCGAACTTCCAGACGTGACGCCCTACCTGCCAGCTGATGGAGTCATTGATCGTGATGATACTGTTGTTTGCCTTCACACCTCCGGGAACATTCGTAAGTGCTGTCAAGCCAGTGATGCTGATGCTTGGAAAGCCCTGACCTGTCTGCCCGCTTGGATTGGATCCGAGAAGACCGGTGGCAGTGAGAACTTTACTGCCGTCGGGGGGTGTCTGCCCAGCTTCGCTCTGCCCATCGACCATGTAATCCGTCGAATATCCGAAACGGAAGTTATTCAGCAAGCGCGGATTGAAGACGTGCGTATCGCCCGCGGCCCATTGTTGGTGGCGTCTCAGGCGGGTCCACACAAGGGCGGGAAGACCATTGTTCAAGACATAAGGAGTTTGCCGCATCAGCCAGCGCACGAAGATCGAGTTATTCTTCGTCAGGTTATGATCGATGCGCGCAAGCGGCCAGTCTCCGCGATAAAGGTCGCTATTGAAAGGGAAGTGGTAAGCATAATCATTGACCTGGGTAGTCGAAGCGACGTTCGGCGCGGGAAGATAGTTGTTTTGAAAGGCCAGCGCAACCGCACTCATACGCTTTGTAGGGATAGTGTTCTGTGCGAAGGGCTGTCCGGTTGTAGGATCGATGATGGTGGTTGCGAAGACTCCGCCTCGCCATGCATTCGTTGGCACGCTCGCCTGATACTGCGTGCCAAGGGGAATTCTCTGGGCAAACCATTGGCCGTAGAAAAACGTTCTGTCTTTCCAGATGGGACCGCCTGCCTCAACATTCCATTCATGCTGTAGAAAAGACGTCTTCGTCGTGTCAAAGTAGCCCATCGCATTGAAGACGGAATCATAGATGCGGTAACTGGCCTGACCGTGAAATGCGTTACTTCCACGCTTCGTCACTTCGTTGATCTGAACAGGCACACTGCTTTCCGCTGGAGCGTTGAATAGAGTCGCAGAGACCTCTTCGAAGAAGTTCGCGTTATTGCTTTGTGCGCCCTGGAGATCGTTCGGAATGCCATCGAAGGTCTGTGTCTGTTGGGACTGCGTCTGCCCGTTGGCAATAGGGGACCCTGTGCCGCCCTGAACGCCGGATAAAGTCGTCAGCATCGAGTAAGTGGTGGGATAGATCGTCGCCTGGGGCGATTCGTCATGCTGCTTTCCGGTGAAGACGCCCTGGATTGTCGCGGACTCTGTCGCGATCAGTGCAGCGCCAGAGGAGACAACGATCTCATCTGCCGCCTCACCCAAAGCAAGCTGCGTATCCACGCGGCGAATCTGTCCGCTCTCCAGCAGGATGTTATTCGCTACAAACATCTTGAAGCCTTTGGAGGTAGCGCGAAGCTGATAGGTTCCCGGCTTCAACTCGCTGAACTCGAAGTCTCCGTTGCCGGTGGAAGTCGCCTGGCGGACGACTTGTCCCGTGGCAGGCTCAAGAAGACTGAGTTCTGCGGAAGGAACCACGCTACCGGAGGTATCCGTCACCGTTCCGCGAAGTGTGGCATTCACCGTCTGCCCGTAGAGCGCCATGTGCGTTGCAAAGCAGAGAAGCGCGAAACCAAGGAACAACCGGAGCTTATAAAAAAATAAAGCCCCACACCGGTTCGAAGAGAGTGAGAAGCCTTTTCGGTGCGAAAAATACATGAAGAGCCTCCAGTGGTGCATCAACGGCTAGGGGTGCCAGTGTCAGAGGGGTTAGAACAGCTCAGCGATGAGGGAAGTTGACCTAGTATGCATTACGTTTTGTATCTTGACAATGCTTTTGTAGAATTTTTGTAATCGTTTCATCTCTTTTTGTGAAGTGTCGGCAATAGAATGGAAGACAATTCAGATCTCTCATTCCATAGCTTCGACCCCATCGAGATAGGGCACAGTTCCCGTCTGGTAGGTGCAGGGCTGGGGGTTGGCCTAAGCTGAAACGAAAGAAAAAGATCTTATGATCTAAGCTTTTGCGTTGAGAATCATCCGGTTCATTTCGTTCGGGAATGCCACAACTTACGGAGGAAAATAACTTGCATAAGGGACACATCATCTTCAAACGATTGCTTGCGGTACTCCTGGGTGCTGGTCTTTTCATAACGGCAGAGGTTCATGCTCACGCGGAAGACGTGCGGTTTGTGAATACACTGATGCCGCAACCTTCACAGCTGCGCCTCTCTACTGGCCCCGCAAAGATATCGCCGGAGATGAAGACGACCCTGCATGGCTCTAGCAATCCTCTCCTGCAGCAGGCCACCCGCCGCGCACTGGATCGTCTTGAAAGTATGACGCAGGTCCTGATCGACAAGAACCTGCAACCCACTGACACGGCGACCCTCGACATCGCGGTCGAAGACGTCACGGCCACACATCCTGTTCTGCAGATGGATGAGAGCTATTCGCTCGACGTACAGAGCGGCAAGGTCAGCCTCCACGCAAAGACGGTCTTCGGAGCGATGCATGGACTGGAGACCCTTCTACAGCTCGTGCAGACCCAAGGGACCGACTTCTTCTTTCCTGCTGTGCACATCGCGGACACGCCCCGCTTCCCATGGCGTGGCTTGATGCTCGACCCAGGGCGGCGTTTTCTTTCCGTAGAGGAGATTCTTCGCACGCTCGATGGCATGGCTGCTGTGAAGCTGAACGTACTCCACTGGCACCTCACCGAAGACCAGGGCTTTCGCATCGAGAGCAAGCGCTTTCCCAAGCTGCACGAACTAGGTTCCGAGGGCCAGTACTACACGCAGGAACAAGTACGACAGATCATCCAGTACGCCTCCGCGCGTGGAATCCGGATTGTGCCGGAATTTGATATGCCAGGACATTCCACCTCGTGGTTCGTCGGCTATCCCGAACTCGCCGCTCAGCCTGGGCCATATCACGTCGAACATGTAAACCATATCTTCAATGCGGTTATGGACCCCACGCGCGATTCCACCTATAAATTTCTCGACACATTCTTTGGAGAGATGGCTGTGCTCTTCCCGGACGAGTACATGCACATCGGTGGAGACGAGAGCAACGGCAAGGATTGGAGTGCCAATCCAGCGATCGTCCGATTCATGCAGCAGCACAATCTGAAAGACAGCAAAGCGCTGCAGGCGTACTTCAATCTCCGTGTCCAGGTACTGTTGAAGAAGCATGGCAAGCAGATGGTCGGGTGGGATGAGATTCTTCAACCAGAGCTCGCGCAGGACGTCGTCATTCAGAACTGGCACGGGTCCGAGTTCCTGATCAACGGTGCACGCCAAGGGCACCGCGGAATCTTCTCGAAACCCTACTACCTGGATCACATGTATTCCGCCGCAGAGATGTATGCAGCTGACCCGCTACCTGAGGGCAGTCCGCTCTCTGCTGCAGAAGCGAAGCTGGTCCTGGGTGGCGAAGCCTGTATGTGGGGCGAACAGATTGCCACGCTGACTGCGGACTCACGAATCTGGCCGCGCGCTGCCGCTGTGGCAGAGCGTCTCTGGTCTCCGATGACGATACGCGATACCGAAGATATGTACCGGCGTTTGGAGGTTACGTCTCTGCGTCTGGATGCACTGGGCATCACACATCTCTCGACGCCGCAACGCGGCCTGAGACAACTCGCGGGAAGTGATGCGGGTGCGGCGAAACTTGCGTTCTTTACCTCGTTGCTACAGCCCGTGGATTTTCACGAGCGGGGAAAGGAGCAGCACACCTCGCCGCTCACTCCCATAGGACGTCTGGTGGATTTTACGACTTCGGACCCGCCATCACGGCGTCTCCTCGACGCGCAGATCCACGCCTATCTTCAGGCTACCGATCCCAGGATGCGCGAGATGCACCGCGAGGAGTTGATGGATACTTTCTTCCGCTGGCTGGAAGTATCGTCGGACTTGAATACTCTGGCCGCAAACCACCCTCTGATCGCTGAAGTCAGAGTACGTCGCGAAGAGCTGCCAGCCCTTGCCTCTCTGGGAATTCAGTCCATCGGCTATCTCGAATCGCACACCATGCCTTCAGCGGAATGGACAGCCGCACAGACAGGGCTTTTGAGCAGAGCGGCAGAGCATAAGGAACTTGTGGACTATGTGGTCCTCGATTCGCTCAGTGTCCTTTTGAACGCGACCTCCAGGCCGTAAGGTATCGTTGCGGCCGGTCATCCTGAAGTTGTGGCTGGTCTTCGCCAGCAGCTAATACGGATTCGTATACAGGGACTTAGCTAACTCTGCGTTGCCCTCAACGTCAGAGCATATGATGGAGACAACCTTATGAAGAAAGCCGATGCAAAGGTGCCAAGCGCCGCCAATCCCATGCTCATTGAGGAAAGGCGCCAACACGTTCTCGCCACGATCCAACGGGAAGGACGTGTACTGGTCTCAGAGATAGCGGAAGAGTTGAATATCTCTCGCATCACGATCCGCAAGGATCTGGATCATCTGGAAGCCAGGGGCCTGGTGCAGCGCACCCATGGTGGAGCACTGGCGCCGCAGGTGGGATCTCTTCTCGATCCGTCGCTGCAGGAGAAAGAGCAGCATCAACTCCAGGAAAAACAGAGGATCGCATCCGCAGCGGTGAAGCTCGTGGAAGAAGGCCAGTGTGTTCTTCTGGATTCCGGCACTACCACCACGGCCATCGCGCGCGCGCTTAGAGGATTCTCCAAACTGACAGTGGTGACTAACGCCGTCAACATTGCCGCAGAACTTACTGGCACGAACTTTGATGTGATCCTGACTGGCGGCATGTTACGCAAGAACTCGTTTTCCCTCGTCGGTCCCCAGGCCGAAGATGTACTCCGAGAGATCAACGCCGACATCCTGTTTCTCGGGGTGGATGGCTTCGACCCACGCATCGGTGTCACCACGCCGAACGTGCTGGAATCGCGCGTGAATCGGGCCATGGTGAAGGCGGCCCGAAAGATTGTCGCAGTGTGCGACTCCACAAAATTCACTCACCGTAGCTTTGCGTTGATTGTTCCGCCGTCAGCGATTCATACCGTGATTACGGATTCGCGTCTCTCCGCGGAAGATGCGCAGACGCTGCGCAATGGCGGCATCGAAGTCATTCTGGTCTGACCTTCGTTTAGTCGAGGAGAGCCGTTTCGGTATGCGCGGCGAAGAAGCTTTGCATGAGCTCTGCATCGCGGTAGGATTCGGTGCCGCCTGGACGGAGCGTCGAAAATGCAGCCGCAAAATTGCCCATCGCAGCGCACTCCGCGAGAGGTTTCTTCGCGAGATATCCTTTGAGAAAGCCCGCGTTGTAACTATCCCCGGCTCCAATGGTATCGACTGGCACCACTTGAGGCGGCGGAACGGACCAGCGTTGTTCGCCGGCCTGCACAATCGAACCGCGCCCGCCGCACTTCACCGCCACGATACTCACGCGCTTCGCCAGACGCGCGATGGCCTCGTCCAGATCCTCGGTCTGGGCCATGCGCTTGGCCTCATCTTCGTTGGGCAGGAGTACATCCACGCAGTCCAACATTTCGTCCAGAGGTGCGCCCCATCTGTCCTCCGGGTCGTCGTTCGTATCGAGCGAGATAGTCAAGCCTTTCCCCGAGAGCTCTCGGCACAGTGCAGGCAGACCGGCCTGCAGTCCCTTCTGTAGGAAGAGAGAAGAGACATGAAAGTGGCGACTGTCTGCTACAAAATCGACATCGACATCGCTCACCGTCATCTCTGCCATCGTTCCAAGATAGGTAAGAATATGCCGCGTCGCACCATGATGCAGCAGGAGTGTGACCCCTGTCTGCGAGCCTGAAGCGAAGGTCGTACGGGACACATCCACGCCCGCCACACGTAACCGCTCGAGCGCGATCTCTCCCAGCGGATCGCTTCCAACACGCGTTACAAATCCTACTTTGGCACCCAGAACAGACAGATTATGCGCAAGGATTGCTGATGAGCTTCCAAGGGTCAGCCGAAAATCATTCGCGAGCAACTCTCGGTCCACAGGCATCTGCTCGGCAAGCCCGTAAAGAATCAAGTCGAGATTAATCTCTCCGGCAATCGTTACATCGAACATGCTCAAACCTTCAGATCGTGACAACGCGGTTGAGATTTTTCGGGTTGTCCGGATCCAGACCCTTCTCCAAACCACGATAGCTGCCGAGCAGCTGTCCCCACAAGACGTAGACGATGATCCGCGCGAGCTCTGGTACCGGCAGACTAAGTTCGATGAGAAGATCTGCTGTTTCACGGAGCGTCTCCGAAGCAGAGTTCGCCACGGCGAAGATTGTTCCGCCTAGTTCCTTCATCTCTACCAGCACCGAAATCTCGCTCTCGTAGCCGGATTCGGAGATAAGGCCGCCCACCATCGCTTTACCGTCCACGACGGATTTCGGCCCGTGGCGAAACTCCAACGTGTGGAAGTATTGCGCATAGCTCGAAGAAGACTCCATGACCTTCAAAGCGGTTTCGGAAGCGATTGCGTAAAGAGGTCCTTGGCCGAGAAAAGCAAAATCCTCAAAGTCCTGTTTGGCGAACTGCTCAATCCGCGGTCCATAAATTTTCAGCAGGCGTTCGGTATGCTCCGGCAAGGTACGCAGAGCGAAGAGGAACGCGTCGTCGCCTGCGATAGAGGCAGCCAGATACTGAAGAGCCATCAGCATCGAGGTAAAAGAGGAGGTCATCACCGTGCTTTCCTCGATGACGGGTAGCTTCAACGTCCGAGGGCTGAGACGTTCCAGTTCGCGTCCATCGCACGTAACGGCCAAAAACTCCATGGAGCGGCCCTGAAGATACTCAGCCACGTGCAGCACTTCAGAGGTGTGACCGGAGCGCGAGATCAGGACGGGAAAATAATTGGAAGTGTCGTCAGGAAATACGAGAGAGGGGAAGAGCAGGATTTCAGAGGCTGGTACGGCCCGGGTCTTCACGCTGAGCAATGTGGTGAAGCTGGCAGCTGCCGCCTGCGCAAGATAATAACTGGTACCGCAACCTACGAAAACCCATTCCGTCTGGCGTGGATCTTTGCCCTGCACCAGTGAGGTCAGGTCGAAGTTTTCCAGCATGTCCAGGCAGTCTTGCCAGACCTTAGGCTGTCCATAAATCTCTAAAACCGTTTTTACATCCTGTCGCATGTTCACCTGATTCTTTGAGCCTCATCGCAGAGGGAGCGGCTGCTTGTCCAGCAACGGACACCTCTGCAGCGCATCTATGATCTATCATAGCATCTATAACGAAATGTAAAGATGTAAAAAATAACTTCTTATCGGACAAAGCATTACTTGAACGATGCCAAAACGCCCTTCTTTTCCGGGCGGAGCTGGTTTTATTCGGAAGCGGGAAAACAAGCGGCGGCATACGGCTTAAGCGCTTCTCGGATGCTGTAGAGGATCAGATCCACTGGTCTTTTCGAAAGCATTCTCGCGCGGACGACTTTGTAGTGTTCGGGCATCTGCGCACTCAAGAGTGTCTCCGGTATGGAGAGGGAATTCAGATTGGAGATGAGCAGATCGGTCGCCTTCTGCACGCTCGGATGTCCCCAGTAATAACGTATGCGGTCGCTATAGCTGTACCTGCGAAGGAGCCGTTGCTCTTCCGGGCTCCCGTGGTAATGGCTCACCCAGTCCTTCGGATCGGAGACCATGGCTTCCTCCACGACAGAGCGTAGCGAGGAGCGCCTCTTGGGCGCGATGAGTTCGTCTTCGATCGCTGCCAGAGCGAAAATCGCCTCGCGCATGGCAAACGTCAGCGCTGGCCCGACCTTCAGAATGGCAAATCCATCGAGCACGAGATCACGATAGGCTGCGGGCTTTTGATAATCCGTGGAGTGCGCCTCAAAGACGAGGCCGTCGGCAGAGTCTAGCAGCGACTTCAACTCTTCTGCTTTAGCGGGTATGTAGTCCACAACACTGTCGTGATTGAATTCGACTCCGGGCTGTACCACCAGGCCCACCACACGAGGCCAGACGACACCCAGGCCCTGACGGTTGAAGATCTCGTGGTGAATCCGTAGCGTGTTTTCGGCAGCGGCCCGGGTCGTTACTTCAAGTTCTGTAAGAGCCTCCGTCGCACCGCCCGGGATGGGCACTTCGGTCCCGATAATGTAGACGGGCCTTTCCCCGGTGAGAGCGGCCTCTGCTGCCAGGCAAAGTTGGGCGGCGCGTTCCGCGACCACTTCGTCGGAGAGAGGCACCGTTTCTCCTGCGCACGCCATGCTCGCGTCGAGATGCAGCTTCTTAAAGCCTGCGGCCGCATACTCGGCCATCATCTCTTTGGCTAACGCCATGGCCTCCTCTGCCGGAAGCTTCTGCCAGGCGTTGGGTCCGAGGTGATCTCCCCCAAAGATGATTCGGTCCGTGGAGAGACCCTCCTCTTCCGCAATCGCAACGACCATCCGCCGGAAGTCCGCAGGACGCAGTCCTGTGTATCCCCCGTGCTGATTGACCTGATTCGAAGTCGCTTCGATCAACAGTGGACTTTCGTCCGAGAGAGCCTGTTGAATGGCAGCGCGGATGACCCAGGGATGCGCGGAACACACGGAGTAAATGCCTCGTGCGCTGTTTGGTGTCTTTCGATTTGCGAGCAAGCTCTCCAGTAGATTGAACATTGGATATCCTCTTTCTCCGCTTCCGTCGAATAAACAGAAGGGCCGAACTCCTCTTCCAGCATGCGCTACAATTATCGCCTAAACAAAGAAAACGAAACCAAACGATACACAGTGCTTATAGCATGACCTGGGAGGTGGCATCATGGATATGACGGACAAAGACAAATTTGTAGATATGGTCAGCGCAACGGCTGAAGTAGACCTGAGACTCAGCGATTTCCATCCCCGGTCTTCTCTGCGGACGACCGTACACGCGATTGAGCGTGGCAAGTTTCCTGTCATCGATTATCACAATCATCTCGACTCCACCGATCCCAAAGAAGTGCTGTCCATTATGGATCAGACCGGTGTGGAGCACGTGGTCAATATCACCATGCAGGTGGGCCAGAAGGCGCTCGACATCATGGACCGTTTTCATGCCGCTGCGCCGGACCGCTTCTCCAGCATCGGTTGGATGGATTGGAGCGGAGTCGAAGGCTCGGACTTTGTGAAGGTCACCGTCGACCGCCTGCATCGCATGATCGATCACGGCGCTTGCGGTATCAAGTTCTGGAAAGACTTCGGCCTGACCCTGCGTGATTCGGAGAACAAACTCATTCGGATTGACGACGATCGGTTCGCCCCGATCTTTGAGGCCTGCGGAGATCTCGCTCTTCCCGTTATGTTCCATACCGCCGACCCGAGCGCCTTCTTTGAACCGATCGATGCGTACAACGAGCGATACGAGGAGCTGGCGGCGCATCCCGATTGGGGATTCTCTACTTCACCCGTTTCAAAACGAGACCTGTTGGAGCAGCGGAACCGGGTCATCGAACGCCATCCTGCAACGACATTCGTAGGCGCGCACTGTGCAGAAAGCGGGGAAGATCTCGAATATCTTGCGCAGCAACTCGATCGCCTCCCGAATCTGCAGATCGATATCAGCGCGCGAACGCCCGAACTGGGGCGGCAGCCCTATAGCGCCCGCGCCTTTTTCCTGAAATATTGTGATCGGATCCTCTTTGGAACCGACCTTCTGCCAGATACTGAGATGTATCGACTCTACTTTCGTTTTCTCGAAACTGCGGATGAGTACTTCGAGTACCCATCGCACGCCTCACGGCAGGGAAGATGGAATATCTACGGGATCTTCCTGCCGGACGATGTCCTGCGTAAGATCTATCGAGAGAATGCTCTCAAGCTTATGCCGCACCTGCGTTAATGTTGCTGTTGTCCCGCACTGCTCTAAGTAGAATCCAAGCCCGAGGCCTCCTAGATTGCCACGTAAATTGAATCCTGTTTTGTACAACCGGTACCTTATCGCAGTGGCTGGCCTGGGCGGACTTCTGTACGGCATCGATGTGGGCATTATCGCGGCGGCGCTTCTTTATCTGGGAAAGACGGTGAACCTCTCCGTCGGGCAGACCTCGACCATCGTAGCGGCGGTCCTCGGCGGAAGCATGGTCTCTTCACTGATCGCAGGGTTTCTGGCGGACTGGGTAGGGCGGAAGAAGATGATGATCGTCAGCGGCCTGCTCTTCGTCGCGAGCGTGGGCATCATCGTCATCTCGCAGGGCTTTGTGCCTCTTCTGATGGGGCGTCTTCTGCAGGGCATCAGCGGCGGTGTGATCGCCGTGGTGGTTCCTCTTTATCTCGCGGAGTGTTTGAGCGCGGATGAAAGAGGCAAGGGCTCGGCCATCTTCCAGTTCATGCTGACGGTCGGCATCGTCGTCGCGGCGGTCACCGGCCTCTACTACACGCGCACCGCGGAAGCAGCCATCGCCGCGGCCAACGGCAACGCCGTCCTCATCCATGCCGCGCAGGACCATGCGTGGCGAGGCATGTTTTTGTCCGTGATCTATCCGGGCATCGCCTTCTTTTTGGGCACGTTCTTCCTGAGTGAAACGCCGCGCTGGCTCTTTCGCAAGGGCCGTCGCGAAGAGGCGATGACCTCGTTACGACGTGCCAACTTTGAAGACGCCGCGCTGCGCCAGATGCGCGAGATGGAAGAGTTGAGCGCCGAGAATAAAGCAGCGGATGCAGCAGTAGGTGCCGTCGGCACGCTCTTGCAGAGAAAGTACGTCATACCGTTCGTTCTTGCCTGCCTGATCCTGGGACTCAACCAGGCCACGGGAATCAACTCCGTCCTCGCTTACCTCGTGGTTATTTTGAAGCAGGCAGGTATGACCGCGCAGCACGCCACGGAAGGCGATCTTGCGGTCAAAGTTCTCAACTGCCTGATGACGATCGTGGCCATCGCCCTGATCGACCGTCGTGGTCGCAAGTTCCTGCTCACCCTCGGTACCGGCGGCATCGTGCTCTCGCTTACCGTCGCAGCGCTCCTATTCCACGGATTTGAATCCAACCGGACGGACGTCATGCAGCAGGTAGAAGCCGCCAGAACGGGCGACCACCTCACGCTGCCCATGTCTGCCATGCCCTCTACCGACGGAAAAGCCGCTTCGCTTACAGTGCTCTATACCTACGGAGACGGTGACCACATCGCCACGGCACTCACTACCGACCCGGATCCTGTCCTGAAGATCGCGCCAGAAAAGCCGGGTACCCAACTCACCATCGAACGCGCTTCGTTTGGTGTGCTCCCTACGGAAAAAATGGGTTGGTGGATCACGACCTGCGTTGCGTTCTTTATCGCGTTCTACTCAGTAGGGCCCGGTGTCGTAGTCTGGCTCACGCTCTCAGAGCTGATGCCGACACGCATCCGTTCCGCAGGCATGGGAATCGCTCTTCTACTCAACCAGGGCGCATCTACACTGATCGCAGGTGTCTTTCTGCCCGTAATCGGCCGTTATGGCTACTTCGCGATGTTCGCCTTCTGGGCGCTCTGCACGGTCCTGTATTTCATCATCGCGGCGTTCTTCCTTCCCGAAACGAAGGGCAAAACGCTCGAAGAGATCGAGCTGCACTTCCAAAAGGCAGCGGGACGGAGCGCTTAGAGGCGCTCCCATCTTGATGAATCGCTTCGGCCAAAGTCCGGTCTAATCTTCAAGAGCGCGAGTTGTAAACTCGTGTTGAAGATTTTACGGATGAGGTATGCCGATGCCGAATTACACAAAGAGCGAAGAGGCGATCTCTCGCCTCTCCCCCGAGGAGTTTCAGGTCACACAGAAGAACGGGACCGAGCGTCCTTTTCAGAATGCGTACTGGGACCATGACGAGCCCGGCCTGTACGTGGACATCGTCTCGGGCGAGCC
This sequence comes from Terriglobus saanensis SP1PR4, assembly GCF_000179915.2. Classification (NCBI taxonomy): domain Bacteria; kingdom Pseudomonadati; phylum Acidobacteriota; class Terriglobia; order Terriglobales; family Acidobacteriaceae; genus Terriglobus; species Terriglobus saanensis. Next base: position 1,736,762 of record NC_014963.1, read on the forward strand.
GCTGTTCTCATCACTGGACAAGTTTGACAGCAGCTGCGGCTGGCCGAGCTTCACGAAACCCGTCGAGCCGGAAAACGTAGACGAGCTCGTCGACAGTAGCCATGGCATGAGCCGGACGGAAGTCCGCTCCCTCCATGGCGACAGCCACCTTGGCCACGTCTTCGACGACGGCCCTAAAGAGGCGGGCGGTCTGCGCTACTGCATCAACTCGGCTTCGCTGCGATTCATCCCTCTTGATGAGCTGGAAAGCGAAGGCTACGGCGACTATCTCAAACTGTTTGAGAAGAAGGTACAGGAGTAACGACATGGCAACATCGAACGAACGTGCAGTGCTTGCCGGTGGCTGTTTCTGGGGCATGCAGGACCTGTTGCGCCGTCTTCCAGGCGTGATTTCCACGCGGGTCGGCTACACCGGTGGAGACGTTGTAAATGCAACCTATCGCCACCACGAAGGCCACGCCGAAGCCATTGAGATCGTCTTCGACCCGCAGCAGATTACCTTTCGTCGGATTCTGGAGTTCTTCTTCCAGATCCACGATCCAACGACAGTGGATCGGCAGGGAAATGACGTCGGCTCAAGCTACCGTTCCGCGATCTTTTACACGACCGACGAACAGAAGGCAGTTGCGGAAGAAACCGTCGCCGATGTCAACGCCTCGGACTTGTGGCCGGGCAAGGTCGTGACCGAAGTCGTCCCCGCAGGCGCATTCTGGGAGGCCGAACCGGAGCACCAGGATTACCTGGAACGTATCCCCCACGGATACACCTGCCACTTCATCCGGCCGGGCTGGGTTCTTCCGAAGCGCACTGTCCAGCCTTTATAAGTAATTCCGCCAACGCATCATCTTCTATGGACATTGCAAAGGAGCGCATGGTAGCTTCTTTGCAGTATCCATAGGAGCTGGCATGGCAACGGACAAATCCGAGGTTTTACAGGGAACTCTGGATCTCATGATCCTCAAAACGCTGCAGTCGTTAGGCCCACTGCACGGATTTGGCATTGCGCGGCGTATTGAGCAGTTGAGCGAAGACGTACTGACGCTAAACGAGGGTACGGTTTACACCTCACTCCTGCGCTTGCAGCAAAAGAGCTGGATCACAAGCGAATGGGGTATTTCAGAAAATAACCGCCGCGCCCGTTTTTACAGCATTACCAAGCGCGGCCTGAAACAGCTCACTGTAGAGACGGAAAACTGGGAGCGCATCGCAGCAGTGATTGGCCGTGTGCTGGCTCTTGAGGTAAAGGGCTAGCTATGTCCGACCGCGCGCGGACGTTCATGGCTCGATGGTCGGCGCTTTTCGGCCAACGCCGCGCCGAGAGCTCTCTGGACGAAGAGCTGCGCACCCATCTGGAGATGCTCGCAGAAAAGTATGAACAAGCGGGCATGAGCTCCAGGGAAGCCGCACAAGCGGCACGACGACAGTTTGGAAATACGACTTTGCTGAAACAGCGGCAGAGAGAAGCGAGGACAACGATGTTCTTTGCAAATACTTCGCGAGATTTACGGTATGGCGTACGGCAACTGGCAAAGACGCCTGTGTTCACCATCGTCTGTGTGCTGACACTTGCGTTGGGCGTGGGTGCCAACACAGCCGTCTTCAGCGTGATGCATGCGGTGCTCATCAAGATGCTGCCCGTGCAGGACGCTTCGCGTGTTTTCTATGTACATACAACGGGGTGGCCAGACGGTGCCTCACAGACCGGTGAAGGGAGCACCTCCTTTTCCTATCCCGTGTATCGGGCTTTGCGAGAGCGGAGCGGGTTGCAGCAGGTGATGGCTTTCATTCCCATGTCCTCGAGCGGGAAAGCGGCTGTACGCGTTGGCACAGTACCGGAGGAGGCTGCGGGCGACATGGTGAGCGGCAACTATTTCAGTGGGCTTGGTGTCGGTACTGAGTTGGGCCGCGGCTTTGTCGAGAAGGACGAGGACGACCACACTCCCGTCGTCGTTATCAGCGAGAGCTTCTGGACGACGCACTATGCGCGTAGCCGCGACGTGCTCGGAAAACCGCTTTATATCAAGTCCATTCCGTTCACCATCGTGGGCGTTGCCGCGAAGGGATTCGAAGGCACCGAAGGAAGTCGGCCACTGGAGTTCTGGATACCTCTCCAGAGCAGGCCGGAGTTCAATGCCTGGGGCAACCCGGCAGAAAACGGCATGTACCTGACGAAGCAAAACTTCTGGTGTATGAAGCTAATGGTGCGCGCCGCATCGGGAGGGAGCCGTGAGCAGGTCGTGGCGCGGGCGCAGGCAGTCTTTGAGCAGGCAGCGTATATCGGCGTGCGACCGAAGCGCGCAGGAGACGAAACGTACCAGCTCTCCTTCACGGAAGCGAAGCAGTTCGACAGCCAGGACGACTCCTTCGCTCGCTCATTGAAGATCCTGATGGCGATGGTCGGTCTCGTTCTGCTGATCGCCATGAGCAATGTCATCATGCTTCTGATGGCACGTAATGCAAACCGACAACGGGAGTTCAGCGTGCGCCTCGCTCTCGGCGCAGGTCGGCGGGAGATGTTTCTGCAGCTTCTCACCGAAAGCGTTCTGCTCGTCACCCTCGGCGGCATCGCCGCATGGGCGTTCGCTCTCGGTGCGACGCACGCCCTCGGATCGTGGGCGCACATTGAATCGAATCTCCAGCCGGATGGAACGGTCCTGTGGTTCACCCTGAGCGTGCTCTTCCTGCTGGCCCTTGTCTTCGGACTCGCCCCGTTGCGGGCTGCGATGTCCGGCGGCTCGGATATGGTCGTCCGCAGCTCCGCCACGGTTTCACAGTCGAGTTCGCAGAAGATGCGCGTTGGCAATGCGGTCATCGTCACGCAGATCGCCATGTGCGTCGTCCTTCTGGTCGGCGCGGGACTGCTCCTTGGCACTCTGCGAAATCTGCTGAATACACCTCTGGGGCAAAAGCCACAGGGCCTGCTCGTCTTTGGCATACATCCCCAACATGCCGATACCAAAGAGGAGAGCATCGCCTTCTTCGTCAATCTTCAGCAGAGACTCCGCACGATTCCCGGCGTGGAGAGCGTCTCCATGGCATCCAATCGGCCCGGCTCGGGATGGTCCAACAACAACGGTGGCCTCCTTGTGGACGGACACAAACCGAATGGGATCGAACCGGGACAGGCAAATTATCGGGGAAACGTAGTCGGTGCGGACTACTTTCGCACCATGGGTGTACAGGTGATTCAGGGGCGGGATTTCTCCGATGCGGACTCCCCGGCCGCTCCAAAGACTGTCATCGTGAATGAAACCTTTGCGAAGAAGTATCTGGGCAACCTGAACGCCGTCGGCCATGTCCTTAGCGATCCAAAGGGCACCGACCCGACCCTCATCATCGGCGTCGTGAAGGACCACAAGTACACCGGCATTACCGAGGAGACGAGGCCCATGCTTTGGACCGTCTTCACGCAGGGTGGCGCTGTCAACCAGCTCAATATCGAGATGCGTGTTCCTGGAAACCCCATGGCGATGTTGCCTGCAGTGCGCAAGGTGATCACTCAGATCGATCCCGACATGCCCTTACTCGAACCTACGACCCAGAGCGCGGTCTTTGAGCAATCGATCTCGCAACAGGCTCTCTTTGCCCGTCTCGCAGGCTGCTTCGGTGTCCTGGCCGTTGTGCTCATCGCAACCGGTCTCTACGGAACGCTCGCGTATCGCGTCAGCCGCCGTAGCGCGGAGATTGGCGTGCGCATGGCCCTTGGAGCGCAACGTTCGCAGGTAGTGTGGATGGTGCTGCGCGGAAGTCTGCTCTTGTGCGCGGCAGGTGTGGTCCTGGGTGTGCCGCTCGCAATGGCCGCCGGTAAAGGTCTGGAAAGCTCACTCTACGGAATGAAGTCCCTGGATCCGGCGAGCTACCTTATGGCGATTGTGGGGGTTGCTCTCGTAGCCCTGCTGGCAAGCGCGGTACCCGCAGGACGCGCTGCGAACGTAGATCCCCTGAGTGCCTTGCGGTCGGAGTAAACGTCGATCACGAAAGGTCTACCGCAGCGTGATCAAGGGAGTAGAGGGACTGCAGAAAACCTTGCCATGGCTCAGAGCGATCTTCCTCTGCGCTAGGCCTGCCATGGCAGGGTCGTGCGTCACCATCACAATCGTGTGCCCCGCGCGATGTAAACCACGCAGCAACTCCGCCACAATCTCCTGGTTCGCTGCGTCGAGGTTCCCAGTAGGTTCATCCGCTAGAAGAATCGGTGGCTCATTGATCAGCGCCCGCGCGATACAAACCCTCTGCTGCTCTCCACCGGAGAGCTCACTCGGCAGATGCTCCGCACGATCCGCCAGCCCAACCTTCGCCAGAGACTCCAGCGCTTCGTCGCGGTTCGTGATGGAGTGGAAATACTGCGCCAGCATCACATTTTCCAGCGCCGAGAGGTAGGGAATCAGGTGGAACTGCTGAAAGACGAACCCGATCTTGTCTGCGCGAAAGCGATCGAGAGCAGAAGGCGCCATCGTCTTCACATCTTCGCCATCGATAAGGAGCGTCCCGCTGGTCGGCCGGTCGAGACACCCCAGCAGATTGACCAGTGTTGATTTGCCGGAGCCCGAGGGGCCCGTAATCGCGACCCATTCTCCAGCCGCAATCGAGAAGGTCGCATCATCCAAAGCCCGCACTACACCGGCCTGTCCGCGATACTCGCGACTCACCTTCGTCAGCGAGATGACTCCGGCGGAACTCTGTGCGTTTTCTTTCATGTCTGCTTCCATTCTCTCACTCACCCCGCAGCAGGGCAGCGGGTTGGAGAGCGCGCAACGCTCGCGCGGGAAGCATCGCGGCCACAAACGCAATCAGCAGATTCATCACAAACACCACGGGAAGCACACCTGCGCGCGGCAACGTCGCAGTATGAAAGTTCAGCTCACCAATGCCCCAGGCCGCCAGCGAGCCTAAGAAATATCCGGCAACCACGCCCACAACGGCGATTGCCATCGCCTCTGCAACGAACAACGCCAGGATCTGGTTCCGTCGACTTCCCAGCGCTTGCATCAGTGCAAAGTCGCGACGTCGTTCCAGCACCGAAGCCGACATCGTAGCGAGTACCGCCACGCCCACCGTCAGAGCGATCAATACCACGGAGGCCAACAGCAGCGTACGCATGCGGCTCACGATCCGGCTCTCCGAATCTACAAGTTGCCTAACCGGTGTGACGGTCATTCCCGGCAGACTCGTCCGCATCCGCTCCGCAGCAGCCTCGACCGCAGCCGCGTCCCCACCGACGCGCACTTCAATCACGCTCGGCGTAACATGCGCGAAACTTTCAAACGTCTCCAGCGAGATATAGATGCGGCTCTCTTCCTCGCCGCCCGTCTTCAACTGCCCGACGCCATGCAGCAACAGCGAGCGCCCGTCATAACTCAGCTTCACATCGTTCTTATTGTCGATAAACTGTGCGGCCTTTTCGCCCAGAAGGGAATCGTTCGCCGCCGCAGGCCACGCGGCCAACTGCCACCACGAGTCCAGCTTCTTTACCGCGCCAAAGTCCGTTCCTGCCACGACAACGTCCGTGCCACGATCCGTCTTCATCACGGCATAGGCAAACGGCGCGGCCACAGCATCGCTTCCGGCAGCACTCTGGACCTTGGTGAGAGCATCCTCTGGAAACGCAGCCTTGTCCGCAGTCGTCACCACAACGTTTGCGCCAAAGCTGCGGAACTCATGGTGCAGCTTTTCCGTAATATCGAGGGAAAGCGTCAGCATCGCTGTGGCAATCGCCGCAGAAACCGTCAGCCCCAACGCCGCCGCTGCAATTCTTCCGGGCTTATGCTTCAGCGAGCGCAGCAATAGTCCTCGCATGGAGATCGCCTGCATCGAGTGTCGAGAAGAAACGGAACTCCTCATCAGGCATCCGCCCGCAGCGTCGCCGAAGGATCCATCCGCAGCGCCGACCGGATCGAAGGCGTGCTTCCCGCAAACGCCACCAGCACCGCCACTCCAACGACAGCGGGCAAGAGTGCAAGATTCACAAGCAAGCCACCAGCCGTGTCCTCAAAGATGCGTCGCCCCATCCATCCCGCCAGCAGCGATCCCAACAGAAACCCAACGCATCCGCCCATCGTCGCCAGCAACGCGCTTTCCGTATAAAACAAGGCTGCAATCCGTCCCTGGCTGGCGCCGAGCGAGCGCATCAACCCAATCTCGCCGCGCCGTTCCAACACCGCAGTAGCCATGGCGGCCGATACTGCAAACCCTGCAGCAATCAATGCGCCCAGGCCGATCAGCCACATCAGTCCCGAGATCCGTCGCAGCACCTGCCCCTGGCTCTGCTCCACCTTGCGAATCTGCTCCGCACGCGCCCCCGGAAGCGCCTCTGCGATCTGGTAGGCAATGGAATTCGCATACGGCCTGCAGTACCAGAGCTCTTTTTTCTTGGGCGAAAGCGTGTCCGGATTCTCCCGTGCGAAAGCATCCTCAGGCCGCGTCCGCGCGCCCACCAGAACGCGACCAACGGCACCGGGTGTTCCAGCGAGCGCCTGTGCCGCAGAAAGCGGCATCAACACTTCGCCATCTGTCTCATCGCCGGTCGTCACCAGGCCAACGACGCGCATTGCGCCAATCGTGGAGCCGGTCTTCACACCTAACCTGGTTGCGAGCGAAGAGCCCACGACCACCTCATCGTCCTTGGCAGGCCACGCGCCATTCAGCTTCCACCACGGATGCATCGCCGCCGCAGCGGCCTTGCCATTCCTGGAGGCAAACCACATTCCCACCGCAGGCACCGTCGCGTCTCCGGCATGCAGAGAAACCGGAAGCTCCGGGGAAACTCCATTAATATTGTTCGCCCAGAAGATCGTCTTCAGCTTCGCCAGATCGGCCTCGCGCAGGCCGACCCCGCCTGTGGTGGGCTTTACGCTGACTCCGCCGATATTGACCTGCAGGGTCTCGGCCAGCGGCGTCACCACGATATTCGCGCCGTAGCTCTCAAGCTCTTTGTGGATGCGGTCGCCGATGGAGGTCGCCAGCGCCAGCATCGAAGTCACCACGGTCACGCCCATCAGGATCGCCACGCCCGCCAGCGCCTTGCGCCGCTTCTGCCGCCGAAAACTCTCCCACAGAAGGCGAACAAACATTCGCTAAGCCCCGAACCGAGCAGCGAGGGTCTTCAGATCGCTGCCCGCGATCATTACTTCTCCGCCCGCCTGCGAACTCTTCAATGGCACGGGATTGCACCCGCCTGCCTGACCCATCGACTGAGGCACCAGGGGAGAGGCGCACATCTTGCACGTAATCCCCTGCGGCCCGATGTAGAAACCTACCGGACCGCAGATCTGGCAGGCATCGGCGACGGAGACCACATTTCCGTCCGGCTTGCGATACAGCAGGAACCGTACCGTCTTCGCACCGGAGTCCGTATCCACCACCACCGAGTAGCGATGCAGCTGATCGTCGTTCACCTCAGCAAGAGGCACAGCCACCTGGCTTCCCGTCAGTACAACGGCCTTTGCCGGGGAGAGAGAAGTGGTGCTCTTCGCGTAGATAAACTCCGCAGTCGTAATAAAGATAAAGAGGAAGCTCGCGGCGCAGACCGCGGTCATCCACATCCGCTCGCGCCGTGCTGTCCACTCCGCTTTGCGTCGGTCGGCAGCAGTCGCTGTGGCGTCAATCGCTACGCCGTTGCGCCGCTTGTATTCCATCAGCATCATGATGCCGGCCAGCGCCAGCATGGTGATGAAGAAGAAGAGATCGTTGCGGACAATCGGCCCGATCAACCGCATCTCCGCCTTATTCGAGGGGAGAACGCCGTTCTCACTCAACTCGTGCAGACCGGAGACGATCAACTGAAACGCGACGAAGTAAAGAATGACCGTCGTCACTTTGAAAAACCGTCCCAGGTTTACGCGCAGACTTCCGCGCGCGAACATCACGCCGAAGACCACGCTCACGGCCAGGCCGAGCAGCGTTCCCATAAAACTCATCAACTCGGAGGAATTTAGCGAAACGGCTGCCAGGATCAGCACCGTCTCCACGCCTTCGCGCAGCACCATCAGAAAGACGAAGAAGAAAAGTCCCAGCTTTGCCGAAGGACTCGCAGCCAGTCGAGAGATCTTCCCCTCGATCTCGCCTTTCAGACCTTTCGCTGCCTTGTGCATCACCCAGATCATGCTCACGACGAAGAACGCCGCCAGCAACATGACCCAGCCTTCGAAGATGTCTGTGTTCACTTCCAGTTTGGCGATAACGACCGCCGTCAGAATCGAAGCCAGAACCGCCGATCCAAGTCCCCAGAAGACGGTCTTTTTCAGCTCGTTACGACCAATTTTGTTCAGGTAGGCGAAGACAATCCCAATAATCAGCGCCGCTTCAACACCCTCGCGCAGCGTGACGATAAATGCTTGCAACATCTTGTTTATTCACGCTTTCACGAGCAATCTTGCGTCGTCGCAGTATCTCGATTCTATTGCGGACTAGATTGGTCGTCAATTGGGCGGCGCAAGATGGTGCGCCCGGAAGGATTCGAACCTCCGGCCAACTGGTTCGAAGCCAGTTGCTCTATCCAGCTGAGCTACGGGCGCATAATTTTCTGGGAAAGCTGCAAAGAAAAATGGGGAAATGGTGCTCCCGGAGCGATTCGAACGCCCGACCTAACGGTTCGTAGCCGTTTGCTCTATCCAGCTGAGCTACAGGAGCACACCCTTGTGCAACTCTTTGAGAATAACAACTCATCAGCGACCACGCAACCTCTGCACTTCTTCAAAACGTGACACGCAATCCCAATTGGTAACTTCTCGGCGGTACAAAGTGCGTTCCGCTGAAGGGTGAAAGGAAGTTGTACAGCGCGATTTTGTTCGTCGCATTGAGCACAGAGAAGCGAACGCCTATCGCTGCTCGTTCCACGTGGAACAATTCATCCTCGCCAGCCGAAAAATCCAGTAAAGTCCGTGGCGAAACACGCACCGGATTGCGATCGTCATTCTGCATGCCGAACGCTGGAATCCGCACACGCGCTGCCCCAAACGCATCTGGGCTGCATTGCCGAATGGCATGCTGTGGCGTCGCCAAATCATTGCCGCAGTAAAGCCCCATCTGGGCTTGTTCATCTGCCGTGAGTTGCAGAGCATCGGTGTAAACCGGAACCGTATTCGGAAGCGCGAGACCGCTGTTGTATCGCCACGTTCCTGCAATCCACGGACGATGTTCTTTCAGAATGCGTGCGGGAAGTTGATAGCGAAGATTCGTTGTCTGCTCGAACTCTTCTCCATGGTCGATGCGAAACACCGGACTGGCAGGCACGCTGTTGAAGATCAAGCCACCCACCGCAGGCGTAAAGAATCGCGAACGTACATGCCCCATCACGCTGTATGCACTCAGTCCATGAAAATCATTGAAGTTCAAACGCAGCGCCAGGCCGTCGATCTTGGACTTGCGCCAGGCCACGCTGAAGGTGATCGGCGTACCGAAGAGCGTATCGAAGTCGAAGGCCGTATGCGTGAACTTCCAGTAATAGTCCGCATCGACGCTCAGGTGTCGTCCAAAGTTCTGCGCAAAGCCCACGTTGAACTGGTTCCGCGTCCCGGGCCGTACTGGCTCAGAACGGAAGCTTGCGAATGGATTCGTTCCCGAAGTGTTCGCAGAGGATTCGCTCGCGAAGATCAGGTTTTCGTTATACGGCGTCTCATACAAGCGCGCATACGAGGCCCGCAGAAGCGTGCGGCTTCCCGGAGTTCGCCATCCAGCGCCCAGGCGCGGTTCGATCTGTCTTCCTCGGCTGAGACCGTTGTAGACGTCGTAACGCAGACCGACGTTCAGAAGTAGCCGCCCAAACTTGATCTCGTCCTGGCCGTAAACCGCGCCCTCTACAATCTCTGCCCCTTGATTGAAGTGGTACTGTGTTCCTCCACGTGAAAGGTCATACGGCAGCAGGTTCGGTAGAAAATCAGGATTCGCAAGGAACCCGGCCCGTGCGCACTCGCTCATCGAACGAACAGAAAGAGCGGGAACAGGATCGCCATCCGTACTGAGACAGACGGCGTTGAAGAGTGGATCGGTTAACCCCACATCGAACCGTTCGTGCAACGGCGTATGCCAATAACTGCCACCAATCTTCACCGTATGCGCACCCTTTGCGTAGATCACATCGGCGCGAAAGCCAGTGTTCGTCAGCGTCCGATTCTGTGCCAACGTTGCGGTCGCGTCGGCCAGGGCATTCGCGGTAGGGAAATACTGCGCCTCGTCGTGCCGGTAGAACCCTACGACCATTCCCATCAACTCCGGGGTAAAGACGTGGCTCCAACCCAAGGCCGCATTGACGTTCCGGATCTGGCTGCGCTGGTCCTGTCCCGCAGCCTGCGCGTCGTAGCTGTTCGGCGTCTGAAACCATGACCGTCCTGCCCCAAGGTTCAAGTGCACCGCATTTCTTTCGTTCGGACGCCAGTCAATCCGGTCGAAGCCACCGGAGCTGTTGCCATGATCGTGGAATGGCCGAATCTCCGGTGTATCCAGAAAACGTCCTGAATCGCTGCCGTTCAAGGCAAGAAAACTTCCCCAACGCTTATTGCCTGCCGCCAGTGTGAATCCGTGCCCCGAAGTGCCGAAGCTGCCGTAGTCACTCGAAAGCTCGCCCGCTAATCTCTGCCCAATCCCTGACCGTGTACTCACTTCGATGACCAGGCTTGTCTTGTCTCCAAACTCAACACCCGGAGCGCCCGTCGTCGCAGTCAGCGACCGGATGATGCTCGGGTCGATCTGGTTCGAAAAGACCTTGGCCTGCTGGTCCGTAATCGGTTGCCCATCGAGGGAGATCGATGTGTCGGCATGTTCGCCAAGAGGATGCGCAAACCCGTTCGCATCAGCCGCAACGCCAGGTGTAGTGCGCGTGATCAGGTCCGTAAAACCAGTTGCCCGATTAAAACTCGGAAGTGCCGCGATCTCTTCCTGATTAAGGAGGGCATGCGCTGTGGGCGAGCTTGTTTCGAAGGAAGCGCTCTCCGAGGACACCGTAACCTCTGTGTCGCCAGCCGTCGCCACCAGTCGAATTTCTGTTGGCGGTGCATCCGCCGAGATCGGAAGAGTACGCTCCCGAAATCCATTGGAGATTACCTTCACAAAGCAGCCATTCGCCGGGGAGACCGAAAAGGTCACGGCGCCGCTGGCATCCGTTGTTCTTACTTGCTCCTCGCCACTGCAGTGAAGGATTACGACTGCTCCGGGTAAACTTGCACCAGTGCCATCTTCGACCGCGATCGTCCACAAAGACGCTTGTGCGCTGGCTAGCTTCAAGCCCAGGCTGAGCAGAAAAAAGAATAGAGCGCTCGTATTTTGAATGAATTTAGGTCTGCCTAACATTGATTTAGGCTAGGCTAAATATAGTGAAGCCGCAAGGGAGTCTGCGTGAAAACTGTTGAAGCAAGTCGAAAGAGCAGCGAATCGATCGACGATTATTTAAAGGCAATCCTCGCTCTCGGCGGCTCCGCGGAACGTCGCGTACAAAGCAAAGAACTTGCCGCGCGACTCTCCGTAGCGCCCGCTTCGATCACAAATATGCTCCAACGCCTTGCTGCGGAACGTCAGCCTCTCGTCGCATACCAACGTCACAAAGGCGTGACGTTATCTGCCGCAGGGAAGAAAAGGGCACTGGAAATTGTGCGACATCACCGGCTCATCGAAACTTTTCTGCACAAAATTCTCGACTACCCTGTGAATAAAGTGCACGACGAAGCCGAACGCCTGGAGCACTTTATTTCGGAAGAGTTTGAAGAACGGATCGCGGCCAAGCTCGGAGATCCGCAGATCGACCCGCACGGCCGCTGTATCCCCCGCCTGGACGGCTCCATGCCGACCGCACATGGCCCGAACTGCCAGTGCGGTAACTGAAGGCCTAAAGGCAGTAGGGAAAGAAGTTAGGAGGCTGCTGGCGTGGCTTCCACGGGAACCTCGGGTGCCAGCAGAGAGACTTCTCCGGCCACAAGGACGCCCGCGCGACGAATCAGCTGATAAACCGTAGCCGCTGTCAGCCGAGTCGCATCATATTCAATGCGAACGGTCTTGTCGGCTTCGTTGAGCTCCATGCTGCGAATACCATAAACTTCGCGCAGCCTGGAGAGCGACATGGCTGCAGCTTCGCTTGGTTGTTCGTCGTATCGGTACAGAATATCTACGGTAGTCACGTGTTGATTCTATCAGCGCCCTGTGGAAAGACCGCTCCGCTAAAATTACGAAGGCCTAATCCTGTTTTACGGAAATGAAAACTGCACACGCAATGAATATCTCCACCCAAGAACTCGCCGCCGATCACACTGAACGCTTTGGTCAACAGGGAACCAGCTTCTCCGCTCCCGCACGCGTCAACCTTATCGGTGAACATACGGACTATACGGGCGGTTTCGTCCTTCCGCTCGCCATCGGGTTCGAGACGACGGCGACGATCAGCCCACGTACTGACCGCAAGGCGGTCCTCTATTCCTCGAACTTTGACGAACAGGTGGAATACGAGCTCGACGCCATGCCACAAAAGGGCCGCGGACACTGGAGCGACTATGGCATGGGCGTCGTCTGGAGCCTGGCAAAAGACGACATCAAGACTTCCGGATTCAATCTATCCGTAGAAGGCAATGTGCCCCTCGGCTCGGGTCTTAGTTCTTCGGCTTCCGTGGAAGTCGCCGTCGCTATGGCGCTGCTCTCTCTCGCAGAGACGGAGATCCCGGGCGAAAAGATTGCCACGCTTTGCCGCCGCGCCGAGAACGACTTCGTCGGTGCGCCGTCGGGCATCATGGACCAGTTCGTCATCACGAACGCCGTTGCGGAGAAAGCACTTCTCCTCGACTGCCGTTCGCTGGAGTTTTACCTGCTTCCGCTCCGGCCGGACATTCGCATCGTCATCGCAAACTCCATGGTGAAGCACTCCATCGCCGAGGGCGCGTATCGCGATCGCCGCGAAGAGGTTGAGGCCGGTCAGGCTGTTCTCTCCAAGATGAATCCTCAGATCAAGCTTCTCCGCGATGCCACCATGGACGATCTGAAGCAAGCGCGTGGACGCATGAGCGACGCCTCCTATCGCCGCTGCCGCCACATCATCACCGAGAACGCGCGTGTGCTTGAAGCGCGTTCCGCGCTCTTCGGCGGCGACATGCGCAAGTTAGGCGACCTGCTCTTCGCCGCACACATCAGCATGCGCGATGATTTCGAAGCAAGCGCACCCGAGGTAGACAAGCTGGTCGATCTGGCGCGCAGTCTTCCAGGCTGCATCGGATCGCGCATCACGGGCGGCGGCTTTGGCGGCTGCACTGTAAATCTTGTCGAAGCGCAATACGCCGACAACTTCGCCGAGCAATTGAAGCTGCGGTACAAAGACGCGGCCGGAATTGAAGCAGAGATCTACGTGTGTGAGGCTGTGGACGGTGCCGTGGCTCGTGCCAAGGCGGGCGAATGACCTTCGACCTGTCGCAGACGCCGCACCGTCGCTGGAACCCCCTCCGTGGCGAGTGGGTACTCGTCTCTCCGCACCGGACGCAGCGTCCTTGGCAGGGCCAGACCGAAACGACCGCCGCTCCGGTTGTGGCGCAGTACGATCCGACCTGCTATCTATGCCCCGGCAACGAGCGGGCGGGTGGACACCACAATCCGCAGTACGACGCGACCTTCGTCTTTGAAAACGACTTCGCCGCGCTGAAGCCGGATATCCAGGCCTTCAAAAACGACGAAAGTAACGCAGGACTGATCGTGGCCGAGAGCGAAAGCGGCATCTGTCGCGTTCTCTGTTTCTCGCCGCGACATGATCTGACGCTGGCGAAGATGGAAGTCGACGACATCCGCAAGGTGGTGGATGCGTGGACACAACAGCTTCTGGATCTCGGGTCACGCGAAAATATCGGCTATGTACAGATCTTCGAAAACCGCGGAGCCATGATGGGTGCGAGCAACCCGCATCCACACGGACAGATCTGGGCGAGCGCTTCAGTTCCTGACGATCCGTCGAAGGAACAGCAGCAACAGTTGGCGCATTTCACGAAGAATGGTAAGACGCTGCTTTCGGATTACCTGGCGCTGGAACTCAAGCTGGCGCAGCGAATCGTGGCCGAGAATGAGCATTTTGTAACGCTGGTTCCGTACTGGGCAGTCTGGCCGTTTGAGGTGATCGTGATCTCGAAGCGCGCCGTAGCCGGCCTCGACCTGCTGACGGAAGCCGAGCGGCTTGGCCTGGCGGAGATGTTGAAGACCGTGACGAGCACCTACGACAAGGTCTTCGACGTCTCATTCCCGTATTCGATGGGTCTTCACGGACGTCCTACAGACGGAGAAGAGCATCCGGAGTGGCACTTCCATCTGCACTTCTATCCGCCGCTTCTGCGGTCGGCGACGGTGCGGAAGTTCATGGTGGGCTTCGAGTTGCTGGGTTCTCCGCAGCGCGACATAACGGCGGAGTCTGCGGCGGAGACGCTGCGGACGGCCCTGAAAAAAATAGCCTCAAGAGAATGAAAAGATAAGGCCCTCAGAGCAGCTCTGAGGGCCCTTTTCTGCTTGCCATTGCCAGCTTACTTATGAGCACTGATCGTTGCTGGCGCGGTTTCATTCGTTTTGACATAGTTGCCGTAGCCGACCACGATGGTCGATCCGATCAGGAGACACACCCCAAGGGTGACGAGCATCTTGGTCCGGCTACGTGTACCGCGCCACTCCTTCAGAAGGACTCCCCAAAGGGTGGCGAAGAGGATGATCGACGCCATGTGCAGGGTCCAGGAAGAGAACTCAAAGTGTCCCATTTTGGTCTGTCCCATGGAGTAAAAGAAGAACTGGAAGTACCAGATCACACCTGCGAGCGCGGCGAGGAAGTAGTTTGCAATCAGCGTCTTAGTGGACAGCCGTAAAAGCGATGGATCAGTGGGATCAAATCCGGCAATAGTGTTTCCGCTAACAGCGGCGGCGCGGAGCGGGTTGCGTCCCGGCTGTCCTACGAACTCGGCGGCGGACTTGTTTTTATAGATCAGAATGCCGGACCAGATCAGGTTGGTGATAAAGCCTCCCCAGAGCACGACGATCAGGACGGGCAGGTTCTGCCAGAGATCGAGGCGTCCGTCGGCAACGAGGTGGGCGCGGGCGATATCGCCGATGGGCTTTCCCGCAGAGAGGCCGACCGAGAAGAAGGCGCTCATAAAGCCCGCGAAGATGGCGACGGCCAGACCGCGGGCAAAGGAGAAGTCCCGCTCTCCGGCGTCTGCCTTTTCTTCTTCAGTAACTTCGTGTTCCTTGAGATATCCCGCAGTGCCGTTGACGGCAATGGCCACAAGGCAGAGGGCGAGTCCCCCGAGGACGATCTGGCCGGATCGGTCGTGCAGTACCGTACCGAAGGTCCCGGCAAAGATCGGCGGCATGAGCGTTCCGAAGAAGGTGCAGAAACCCAGGGCGATGGCGTACCCGAGGGCCAGACCGAGGTAGCGGATGGAGAGGCCGAAAGTGATGCCGCCGACTCCCCAGAGAATCCCCCAGAACATGGCGAGGTAGATAGTGTGGCGGGGCGCTTCCATCAGGATGGTCGCGGTGTGCGGGACAAAGATGCTGCAGAGGACCAGCGGGGCGACGATCCATGCGGCAAAACCCTGGATAAGCCAGTAGACTTCCCACGACCAGCGCTTGATGCCACGGAAGGGAATGAAGTTGGTGGCGGAAGCAAAACCGCCGATCCAGTGGTAGATGACGCCGATGAGCGGATTCGCTCCCATGTATGTTTTCCTTTGTAGACTGCGTGGCGACCATCCTAACGGATGCAGAGTGCTTCAGGGAAATGTACTCTCTATTGAAACGAAGCGAGTTGTGGAGGCTTGGGCTGTGAAGGTCGCATTGTTCATCACTTGTTACAACGACACGCTCTTCCCGGCGACGGGCAAAGCTGTCGTGGAAGTTCTGGAACGGCTCGGACATACGGTGGAGTTTCCCGCAGGCCAGACGTGCTGCGGGCAGATGCACTGGAACACCGGATACCAGGACGAGGCGCTGCCGCTGCTGGAGAGGTTTGTCACGCAGTTTGAACACTCCGAGGCCGTGGTGATTCCATCCTCAAGCTGCGTGGCCATGATGCGCGATCACTACGGCATCATGGCGGAGAAGATCGGCGATCCGCAGTTGATAGACCGGGTGAAAACATTGCTGCCAAGAGTCTGGGAGTTCTCCGAGTTCCTGACGAAGAAGCTGGGCCTGACGGACGTGGGCGCTTACTATCCCCATCGCGTGACGTACCACGCAAGCTGCCATGGTTTGCGGTCGCTGCATCTCGGCGATGGGCCAATGTCGCTCTTACGATCGGTGAAGGGAATCGACCTTGTGGAGATTGCCAACCTGGATCGCTGCTGCGGCTTTGGCGGAACCTTCGCCGTCAAGAACGCGGACGTGAGCAGCGCCATGCTGGCGGAAAAGACACTCGCGGTTCTGGACACTGGCGCGGAGACCTGCGCGGCGGCGGACAACTCCTGCCTGATGCACATCCAGGGAGCGCTGCACCGGCAGAGGACCGGTGTCGCGACGATGCACCTCGCCGAGATTCTTGCGGGAACCGAAGAGACGCACCAATGTTCGATTCACCCAAAGGCGATCGACGGAACCGGGGTGCGCATATGAGCCGCATCCCGCTGGATCCACGCACCGCCCCCAGCTTCCAGACGGCGGCGAAGGTCTCTCTGCAGGACGCGCAGCTTCGCAAAAACGTGAAGCACGCTACCGAGGTCATCCAGGCAAAACGGAAGAAGCTCGTTGACGAGAAAAAAGACTGGCAGGAGCTGCGCGAGGCCGGACGGCAGATTCGCGCGCACTCGCTGGCGCACCTTGAGATCTACCTCGAAGAGTTTGAGCGAAACTTTACGCGCGCGGGCGGTGTGCTGCACTGGGCCCGCGATGCGAAGGAAGCGCAGGAGATCGTCGTTCGTTTGACGAAGGAGATCGGGGCCGACGAGGTCATCAAGATCAAGTCGATGACGACCGAGGAGATCCAGTTGAACCGCGCGCTGGAGGCTGCGGGCGTGAAGGCCTACGAGACAGACCTCGCCGAACTTATTATTCAGCTTGGCGAAGACCAGCCTTCGCATATCGTGGTGCCCGCGCTGCATAAGAATCGAACGCAGATCCGCGAGATCTTTATGCGTGAGATGAATCTGCCTAACCTTGGCGAGTCTCCCCAGGATTTGGCCGATGCGGCGCGAACCTTCCTCCGTGAAAAGTTCCTGCGCGTGAAGACTGGCGTCAGCGGTGCCAACTTCCTGATCGCGGAGACAGGCGGCATCTGCATCGTCGAAAGCGAAGGCAACGGACGCATGTGCCTCACGATGCCGGAGACCCTGATCGCCGTCGTAGGCATCGAGAAGGTCATACCGCGTTTCCAGGATCTCGAAGTCATGCTGCAGATCCTTGCGCGTTCGGCGACGGGCGAGCGGATGAATCCGTACAACTCCATCTGGACCGGTGTCCATAAGGGCGACGGACCGAAGGCGATGCACGTGGTCCTGCTGGACAACGCGCGAACCGACGTTCTGGCTGACGGCGAAGGCCGGCAGACGCTGCAGTGCATCCGTTGCGCGGCTTGCCTGAACGCCTGCCCGGTCTACCGGCAGACGGGCGGCCATGCCTATGGAAGCGTCTACGCCGGGCCGATCGGTGCGATCCTGACGCCGCAGATGATGGGTATGGAACATGCACAGTCGCTGCCGTACGCCTCGTCTCTCTGCGGTGCCTGTTATGAAGTCTGTCCGGTGAAGATCAACATTCCGGAGGTGCTCATCCATCTGCGCCACAAGGTGGTAGAGCGTAGCGGCTGGTGGGCTCCGGAGAAGGTCGCTATGAAGGCCGTAGCCGCAGTCTTCCGGTCCGAAAAACGCTTCCGCGCGGCGCAGCGTCTGGGCCGTATGGCTGGGGCTCCTCTGGTGAAGAAAGAGAAGCAGGTCGAAGGCCTTGTGCAGTTGAAGGGCTCCGACACAACCACGCCGGGATGGATCGGCTGGCTGCCGGGGCTGATGGGTGGATGGACGGACACGCGCGACCTGCAGGCGATGCCGAAGGAGACGTTCCGGGATTGGTGGGAGAAGCGATGAGCGAGGCTCGTGGAATCATTTTGGATCGTATCCGTGCGGCAAAGGGCGCATCGAGCACCTCGTCTGCACAGGAAGCCTACGCGCAGATCTCTCGCACATACCTGCACGGTGGCCAACTCGATCGCGAGGGCATCGTTGACCTGATGGAAGAGCGTCTGCGCGAGTACGATGCAGGCGTCTTTCGTGTGGCGCACGCCGAGGTGGGAGCGATCGTGGCGCGCGTGCTGCAGGCCCGTGGTCTTGCTCGTGTGCTCGTACCTGCGGGTCTGCCTGCGGAGTGGATGCGCGGCTGCGAATTTGTCGTGGACACCGGATTCAACGCCGGAGAACTGGACGGTTTTGACGGTGTTCTGACGACGGCGACAGTCGGCATCGCTGAGACAGGAACGATCGTGCTCCAGAATGCTCCGGGGCAGGGACGCCGCGCGATTACCCTTGTGCCGGACTACCAGATGTGCGTTCTGCGCGTCGACGATCTAGTGGAAACCGTTGTGGAAGCGATGGCTCGGCTGGAGGCGACGAAGGAGTTGGCGACGACGTTCTTCAGTGGACCTTCGGCGACGGCGGACATCGAGATGACGCGCATCAAGGGCGTCCACGGGCCGCGGTTTGTCGATGTGTTGCTGGTGGGGTAAAGCGCGCAGGTGCTAACCCTGGGGCTGTTTGCGTTTGGTGAGAGCTGGATTGGGCTTCCGCATAAAACCCTCCTGAGCCTGCCTGTGCGCAGTTTGCGATCTCAGGAACTTTTTCTGATCGACGGCGAGAGCATACAGCTCCTGTACCCCGACATACGCAACTTTGCTATCAGAAAAGTACACTAAGATCGCCCCGTCCACTCTTTCCACCGAATCAATCGTTATGTCCGCCATACTCGCCTCTGATGTAGAAAGACTAATGAGGATAGGGAAGTGCTGTCTGCCTGATTTTGAAAGCTAGCGCATTTTTTATGCCATGCAAAAAGAGCGCTCCAAAATGGGAATGCGCCTGATTTGAGCACTAGTAGCGTTGTGTCAAATATTCTTGACACTGAATTTCTAAGAGACTAATCTTTCCGTGTCAAATATTTTGGACACGGAGGAAGTGATGGATCTGTCTTATCAGGAGAAACGGATCTGGATGAATCTGGTGGCCGAGGTGGTGGTGTACGCGTATTACTTCGGGCGCGTGCGGCTTTCGGCCCTCACCGTAGGGGAGATGGTGGGGTTGGTCGTGACAATGGTGGTGTTACAGGTGACTTTGCAGACCACGCTGGCTTTGACCGCGAAGCGTGAGGCGATGGATGAGCGCGACCGGGCGATCGAAGGAGTCGCGTTTCGCAACGCCTACTTCGTGCTCGTCATTGGATTGGTTGCGATGATCGCCATGATGTGGTCGTTGAACTCTTCGGGCGTACCGAATGGGGGATTCCTGATGGCGCATCAGTCCGGTTTCTTTGCGGTCAACCTGGTACTGGTGGCTCTGTTTGCTGCCGAGGTGGGCAAACTAGTGACGCAACTGGTGCTGTACCGGAGGAGCGCATGACGTCCAGGATCCGGAATAATATTCGGAATCTGCGGGCGGAGGCGGGTTTGACGCAACAGGAGCTGGCGGATCTGATCGGCGTGACGCGGCAGACGGTGAATGCGATTGAGGGCGATAAGTATTCGCCGACGCTGGAGGCCGCGTTCCGGATTGCGGAGGTGCTTAAAGTGCCGCTGGAAAGTGTTTTTTCGTTTGTGAAGGGGAAGCGGTAGGGTTTTGATCTTGATGTGGTGCGCACCCTGGCGAGCCCAATCTGTAAGGAGAAAAAGCCTCTTCTATTTTTTTTACGCGCTTTTGCCGGGGAAAATGGCATGTCAACCCATCTTTTCAGTCAAAGCAATGAAACGGAAAGAGTTCCGCGTGGCAGAGTTACCTTCCACCATTTAATAAAATAGAAATAGACTTCTGAGTCAAAAGTTGGATCCGTAAACGGAGGCCGGGTGCCCCGTACATCGCGCTTTCTGCGATGTGCGGGAGGATACGGTCTCCGCTTTGGAATGGAGATGGAGTGAAATTTTAGAAGCGGTTCGCGCCGAGCGCGAAGACCTACACATGCGCGATGAACTGCGCATGTATGGGGCACCCCGGTTTATGCGTTCCGCGACCCCGTTCTTTCGCGCAAAGAGCACCCGAAAGGACGGGGGCACTTTTCTTGTTTGTTGATTGTCTTTGACAATCGTTGGGTTGGACGTCTAGTTTGGTGTTGTTTCAATAGGTATCTAGATTCTGATTTGGAGTGGGTGGCGATGGCGAGTGGGCAGGGGTTGGGGAATCGGGCGCAGGAGCGGGTGTTTGCGGCGCTGGATGGATTTCGGATTGAGGTGCCCTCGTGGGGTTTTTCCAATACCGGGACGCGATTTGGAAAGTTTGTGCAGGCTGCGGCCGCGACTTCGATTGAAGAGAAGTTTGCCGATGCCGGTGAGGTCAACAAGCTGACCGGTGCCGCACCGACGGTGGCTCTGCACGTATTGTGGGATACGCCCAAAGGAGTGAAAGACGTCCCCCAGATTCGGCAACTGGAAGAGAAATATGGCGTGCGCGCGGGATCGATCAACCCGAACCTTTTTCAGGATCAAGCGTATAAGTTTGGCGCGATGGCGAATCCGGATGCGGATGTCCGGAAGCTGGCGATCGCTCATCTGTTGGAGTCGGTCGAGATCGGCAAAGAACTCGGTTCGAAGGACGTTTCCATTTGGGACTCGGATGGATCGAATTATCCAGGAACACAGAGCATACGCAAGCGCATTGTGTGGACGGAAGAGGCGCTCGCGGCGACGCACGCGGCCCTTGGTCCGGACCAGCGGATGCTGGTCGAGTACAAGCCCTTTGAACCGGCTTTCTATCACACGGACATCGCCGACTGGGGCATGGCGCTGATGCTGGCACACAAGGCCGGACCGAAAGCCAAGGTATTGGTAGATACCGGCCATCACTACCAGGGACAGAACATCGAGCAGATCGTGGCCTGGTTGCTGCATATGGATATGCTGGGTGGCTTCCACTTCAACGATCGCAAGTATGCGGACGACGATCTGACGCTGGGATCGATCGATCCCTACCAGGTCTTCCGAATCTTCCACGAGATTTTGAGCGAGACCGGACCTGCGGTGAAGGATGTAGCCTTCATGATCGACCAGAGCCACAACCTGAAGGGCAAGATGGAGGCAGCGGTGCAGACCGTGGTCACAGCGCAGGAGATCTACGCGCGCGCTGCTCTTGTAGACCGCGAGCAGCTTGGCGAGTTGCAGGACAAGTGCGACTTGGTGGCTGCGGAAGAGTTGTACCGTGGCTGCTTTTGGACAGACGTTCGGCCGATGGTGCGGGAGTGGAGAGAGGCGCGTGGTCTGGCGGCTGATCCCCTGGCGCAGTTGAAGACGAGCGGTTACGTGGAAGAGGCTGCAAAGGCGCGTGGTGCGAAAAACGCCGGAAGCGTGGCAACCTATGCGTAAGAGACTCTGCGGGCGGGGTAATTCGTGAGCAAGGCGGCGAAGAGGCTATATCTCATACCGGTGTTGTCGAAGGCGCTCGATATTCTCGAGCTGCTACAGGCCGAGGGCGAACCTATGTCGCTGGAGGCACTGCACCGGCGGACGAAGGTGTCCAAGACGACGGTGTATCGCGTCCTGAAAACATTTACGCATCGCGGTTATCTGGCGCGAAGCACGGATGGTCTGTATCGCGTCGTCTCGAAGCCGAAGAAGATGCGCTTCGGTTTCGCGGCGCAGTCTGCGGAGATGCCGTTTTCGATTGCCGTGACGGAGAGCCTGAAGGCTGCGACGGCAGCGGCGGGTATCGACCTGCTGGTGCTGGACAACAAGTACGACGCAGCGACGGCGATTCGCAATGCCGAGGAGTTCGTGAAGGCACGCGTGGACCTCGTGATCGAGTTTCAGGTGGAGCAGGACGCGGCTCCGGTGATTGCGGACAAGATCGCGGCGGCCGGTATTCCGATGATCGCAATCGATATTCCGCATCCGCATGCAACGTACTTCGGCGTGGACAACTATCGCGCGGGACACGAAGCGGGTGGCGTGCTGGCGTACCACGCGCAACGTCAGTGGAACGGCAAGGTGGATTGGGTCCTCGGTCTGGAACTGCCAGAGGCGGGAACGCTGGTGCAGAGCCGGACGACGGGCGCCTTTGAGGCCGTGAAGGCGGCTCTTCCGGAGATCCCGGTGGAGAGCTTTGTGCGCCTGGATGGGCGAGGCATGCGCGAAAAGAGCCGTAAGGTGGTCGCGGATTTCCTGAACCGGCACCCGAAGGACAAGGGCGTTCTGATCGCCGCTGCGAACGATACAAGCGCGCTGGGCGCCCTGGATGCCGTGCGCGAGTTGAAGCGCGAAAAGCAGGTTGCGATTGTGGGCCAGGATGCGATTCCCGAAGCGGTTGCGGAGATTGCGAAGAACAAGTCCGCACTGATCGGTACGGTCTCGCATGAGGCGGCAGGATATGGAACGCGGCTGATTCATATTGGGCTGGCTTTGCTGAGCGGCCAGACGGTGCCTCCGTACAACTATGCGGAGACAAAGCTGGTGACCGCGGAGACGGCGGGGCGGATCTAGTGGGGATTTGAAAAGCAGATTCCTCCGTTGCGCTACGGAATGACGAGGGTCTTGTTTCGATAGGGAAATAGTTGCTGTATCGACATTTTCTATGGAATGATTAAACCGCTGTGACAGGTTCTGTCGCCGGAATTTGATTGGAGTATGGAATGGCTGGCTTGAAGTTTCTGGAAGATCGCTGGGATGAGAAGGTTGCCGCAACGCTGGATGCGCCGGAGCTGTTGCGCTATCGCTCGAACCTTCTGGGTTCTGACCTGCGATTGACGAATTTTGGTGGTGGCAACACGAGCAGCAAGCTCGAGATGACCGATCCCCTCGATGGAACGCAGAAGACCGTGCTTTGGGTGAAGGGTTCGGGCGGCGATCTGGGAAGCATCAAGCGCGCTGGCTTCGCAACGCTTTATCTCGATCGCCTGCTTTCGATGGAAAAGGTCTATCCCGGCGTAGCGCGCGAAGATGAGATGGTGGCTATGTACACGCTGTGTACATTTGGGAATAACCCCGTGGCTGCTTCGATCGACACGCCTCTGCATGGATTCCTGCCCTTCGCGCATGTGGATCATCTCCATCCGGACTGGGGCATTGCCCTGGCGGCAAGTGCGAACGGCAAGCAGAAGATGGAAGAGTTCAACAAGGAGTTTGGACACACCATTGTCTGGCTTCCCTGGCAGCGCCCTGGCTTTGAACTGGCGATGATGCTGAAGCGCGCGGTGGAAGCAAACCCGAAGTGCGATGGCATTGTGCTGGGTGGGCATGGGCTGTTCACGTGGGGCGACACGCAGCGTGAGAGCTACCTGAACACGATTACGATCGTGGATCAGATCGGCCAGTTCATCGAGAAGCATCATCTGAATCGTGGCAAGGAACACTTCGGCGGAGCTCTGCATGCGACGCGTTCCGACCGTCGCGAAGTCGCCCTGGAGATGTTCGCGCATCTGCGTGGAGCAGTAAGCCGCAAGCAGCGCTGGATTGGCAGCTATGTCGATGCTCCGGATGTGATGGAATTTGTAAACTCCGCGCAGGCGAAGGAGTTGGCACATCTGGGTACGAGCTGCCCGGACCACTTTATCCGTACAAAGATCCGACCGATGTATATCGAGTGGGATGCTAAGGGTGATGCTGCAACGCTGCCGAAGCTGATCGACGCTGCTTTGGAGACGTATCGCAAAGAGTACGGCGAGTACTATACGAAGCACGCGCTGAAGGACTCGCCCGCGCAGCGCGACGCGAGCCCGACTGTTGTACTCGTGCCGGGTGTGGGCATGTTTACCTTCGGCAAGAACAAGACCGAGTCACGCCTGACCGGCGAGTTCTACACGAACGCGATCCACGTCATGCAGGGCGCTGGTTCCATGTCGAGTGCCGTTCCATGCACGGACGTTCCCCAGGCTGGACCTGCTGCCGGGCCGGAGGAGTTCACGGTCTTTGAGAACTACGTTGCTCTGCCGCCGAGCGAGGCCTTCCGCATCGAGTACTGGGCCCTGGAGGAAGCAAAAATCCGCCGCCAGCCCGCGGAGAAGGAACTGAGCCGACGCATTGTGATGATCGTTGGCGGCGGAAGCGGCATCGGACGCGAGGTTGCGCTTTTGGCCGCTGAGCGTGGAGCCCACGTGGTCATTGCGGACCGCGATACCGCAGGCGCCGAGAACGTTGCGGAAGAGTGCAAGAAGATCGCCGGTAAGGAAGCTGTGCTCTGGGTGCCGATCGACATTCGCGACCGCGTGGCGATCAAGAGCGCTCTGGCTGCGGCAGTCGAGCGCTTCGGTGGCGTCGATATGGTCGTAAATACCGCTGCGATCTTCCCCTCGTCTCCCGATGGCATCATCAGCGATTCGATGTGGGGTACAACGTTGGAGATCAACGTGACGGCGAACTGGCTGCTCTCGGACGAGGCTTCCAAGGTGCTGCAGGCGCAGGGTCTTGATACGTCGATTGTGCTGACGTCCTCCGCAAATGCCGTCGTCGCGAAGAAGGGAAGCGAGGCCTACGACGTGAGCAAGGCGGCGCTAAGCCATCTTGTGCGCGAGCTTGCTGTAACCCTGGCTCCGATTCGCGTGAACGGAATCTCTCCGGCCACTGTAGTCAAGGGTTCGACGATGTTCCCGCGCGATCGCGTGAAGGCTTCCCTGACCAAGTATGCGATTGCCTTTGCCGAGGACGAGACGGACGATTCGCTGCGGAACAAGCTGGCGGCCTTCTACGCCAAGCGGACGCTGACGCATGTGCCGATCGATCCGAAGGATTGCGCGGAAGCGATCCTGTTCCTCGCAGGACCGAAGACGCCCGTGACCACGGGACATCTGATCCCGGTGGACGGTGGTCTGGTGGAGGCGTATCTCCGGTGAGTTCTTCTGAAGGCGAGCGGGTCAGCAAGTCAGCGGGTCAGCAAGTCAGCGGTTTGACCCATCCGCTTGATGCGCGCGCGCTGATTGCTGTGGATCTTGGGGCCGAGAGTTGTCGAGTCTCTTTGCTGCGCTGGATACAGGGCGACCCGAGCATGCAACTGGTGCATCGGTTCGCTAATGCAGCGAGTCAGCGGGGCAGCGAGTCCGCAAGTCAGCGTGGATTGCGGTGGGACCTCGCGCGGATCGTTGAGGGTGTTGAAGAGGGACTGCGGCGCTGCGTGGAGATTGCCACGGAGGGCATTCGGTCGATCGCTGTGGATGGGTGGGCGGTGGACTATGTCCGCCTCTCGCCCACCGGCGATGCGGTCGCCGATCCCTTTTGCTATCGCGACACACGGTGTGCCGAGGCGGAGATTTCTCTGCATGAACGGATTGCTCTGGAGCATCTGCGTGCGTTGACCGGCGTGCAGATGCAGTCGCTTAACACTGTGTATCAACTGCATGCGGATGCCTTGGCTGGTGAGGCCGGGACGTGGGTGAATCTGCCGGAGTATCTGCTCTATCGTTGGGGCGGAGAAAAGGTCTCCGAACGGACGAATGCGACGCATACCGGCCTGGTCGGTCTGGATGGTGCGTGGTCTCCAGAAATCTTTGCGGCTGCGGGCGTGCGTGTGGAAGATGCTCCGCGCATCGTTGAAGCCGGAACGGTCGTCGGCGAATATTCAGGAACGATTGCGGGATTGCGCGGTGCCCGGTTGATCGCCCCTTGTTGTCACGACACGGCGAGCGCTGTAGCCGGAATTCCTGCGAGCGGTGACGACTGGGCGTATATCAGCTCGGGAACGTGGTCGCTGGTGGGGACGGTGCTGGATTCTGCCTGCTTATCGGATCAGGCGACACAAGAGAATTTCACGAACCTTGGGGCTGCGGGCGGGCGGGTTCTCTTTCACAAGGGCATGCATGGGATGTGGCTTCTCCGGCAGTGCATGGAGGAGTGGAACACGGACGATGTCGCAGGTCTGGTCGCTGCGGCTCATGCGGCTGAAGGGTTTTCGCCAGAAGAATTGATTGCGGTGGAGCATGCCTCACTTGCGCAGCCCGGCGGAATGCCGGACAAGATTCATGCTCTTTGGGATGGTGTTGCCCTGGAACCGGCGCGGATGGCTCGGTTGATCTTCGAGTCGCTGGCGATGCGCTATGCCGAGGTGGTTCGTGGGATTGAAGAGATGACAGGGAAGAAGCTCCGGCGCATCTATGTCGTCGGTGGTGGAAGCCAGAATTTTCTTTTGAACGAACTGACTGCGAAGGCTACCGGGGTGGAGGTTTTGCGGGGCGCTGTGGAGAGTTCTACGGTGGGAAACTTTGCCGTGCAGATGGGGACTCTGGAGGGGGATGTTTCGGCTGGCAGTGTGGCAGGGTGGGCTGAAATCGTTGGACGAGGTGCTTCAGCGTAGTTAATTCTTCATAGTCTAGCCACTTTGTCATCCCATAGCGAAGCGGAGGATCTGTTATTTCTTTCCTGATGCGTCCGGTTTGTGCGCTCTGCGCGACCCCACCCTTTCGCAAGAAGCCGCGAAAGAATGGGGCACAGAGTCAGGGCTTTGCCAGGAGCTTTTCGTAGTCGGTGATTTGCTGGAGGGTGAGGGCGTGCATGTCTTCACCCTTTTGCCATGCTTTGTACCAGGTGACGAGCCACTCCAGGGTAGTGTCGATGTGCAAAGAAGGCTTCCAGCCCAGCTCCGTGCGGGCCTTGGAAGCATCGAGCTTCAGGTAGCCCGCTTCGTGGACACCGGGATCGGGATCGAGTGTCCACTTTGCGCCTTCGCCCCAGAAGTCGGTCATCTTGGCAGCGATGCGGCCAACTGGCCATGCGTCGTCGTCCGCCGGGCCGAAGTTCCAACCGGTAGCGGCGGCGACGTTGCCTTGATAGAGTTCTTCCGCAAGGCGCATGTATCCCCAGAGTGGTTCAAGGACATGCTGCCATGGGCGGATGCTGTTGGGCCGGCGGATACGGACGTCTTCTTTCGCAAGGAAGCCGCGGACAAGGTCGGGGATGAGGCGGTCGTCGGACCAGTCCCCGCCGCCGATGACGTTTCCGGCACGACCGGTGGCGATGCCACAGCGATGCTCGGCAAACTTGCTGAGGTGGAAGAAGCTCTGACGGTAGGCGGCGGTGACAATCTCCGCGCAGGCTTTGGAGGAGCTGTAAGGGTCATAGCCGCCAAGAGGATCGGTTTCGCGATAGCCCCAGACCCACTCCTTGTTCTCGTAGCATTTATCGGTGGTGACCGAGACGACGGCGCGTACGGACGGGCACTTGCGTACGGCTTCGAGAACATGTCCTGTGCCGAGAACGTTGGTGGCGTAGGTGCCAAGCGGGTCGAGATAGCTGAGGCGCACTAGCGGCTGAGCGGCCATGTGGATGACGATCTCGGGAGCGAATTCGATCATAGAGCGCTCGAGATGAGGGCGATCCATGATGTTGCCACGAATGTCTTCGACGACGGTCCCGATGCGGGCGACATCGAGGAGATTCGGGGTGGTGTAAGGATCGAGAGCGTATCCGCGCACTTCCGCGCCCAGATGGGCAAGCCAGAGCGAGAGCCAGCCACCCTTGAAACCGGTATGGCCGGTGAGGAAGACTTTTTTACCGTGCCAGGAAAAGGGGGACTGTGGTGTCATGGTGTCAGGATAACCGTTTGAGCGGAGGAGAGGCGATATGGTTGGGTTGCTGGCTGTCGCTGTAGTTTCGGCTTCGAGTTTCTTTGGGCAAGCCCAAACTCCTCGTCCAAAGTTTGAAACGTTCGAAGTAGCAACGATCAAGCTGGTACCCTCCGATACAAAGCGGGGCCGATACATCAAGATGCAGGGCACGCATCGCTTTGTCGAGAATGACTACACCCTGAAGCTCCTCATCGCCGCTGCCTATAACCTCAATTCCGAGGCGATTTCCGGTGGACCTGCGTGGATAAACTCGGATCACTATGACATTCTGGCCGTGACGCCCGGCGAGGTGCAACCGACCCGCGATGAGCAGATGGCGATGCTTCGAAGTCTTTTGGCCGACCGGTTCAAACTGAGCTTTCGCCGGCAGCAGAAGGAGTTTTCGGTCTATGCGCTGGAGGTCGCGAAGAGTGGGCCGAAGCTCAAGCCGAGTACAGCAGGTCCAGAAGAGCCGGTTGTGATGGGGCCGGGGCAGGTCTTTCCGCAGCGTATCTTGTTGCCTGCGCGGAACGCCACCATGAAGGATTTCACTTCTTTGTTGCAGCGGGCGATCCTTGACCGACCTGTGGTCGACCGAACAGGTTTGACAGGACGGTATGACTTTGAACTGGAGTGGGCACCGGATGAGAGTCAGTTTGGTGGCGATGTTCCCGCTGCTTCCGCCACGGCGCCGAGTTTGCCGCTCTTCTCGGCGATGCAACAGGAACTTGGTCTGAAATTGGAGCCGACGAAGGCTCCGATTGATGCGCTTGTTGTGGATGCGGTAGAGAGGCCTTCGGAGAACTAGGCCCGTCTGCTTCCTGACGAATCCGGTTTGTGCGCCCCGCGCGACCCCACCCTTTCGCGATAAGGCCGCGAAGAATGGGGCACAGGCCTTACCAGGTCTTCCAGGGGGCTTTGCCTTTGCTCCAGAGATCTTCGAGCTGCTGTTTGTCGCGAAGGGTATCCATTGCCTGCCAGAATCCATGATGGAAGAACGCCTTCACTTCGCCTTTGGCGACGAGAGACTCCAGCGGTTCCCGCTCGAACATCCATGTGTCGTCCTTGATCTCTTCGAGGACCCGTGGAGAGAGCACGAAAAAGCCGCCGTTGATCCAGCCGCCTTCGTCTTTGGGTTTTTCTTGGAAGGCATAGACGTGATCGTTTTTCAAACCCAGTGCGCCAAAACGAGCCAGAGGCTGAATCGAGGTGAGTGTGACCTCTTTGCCATGAGTTTTGTGGAACTCGATGAGGGCGTTGATGTCGACATCCGCTAAGCCATCGCCGTAGGTCATGCAGAAAGGCTCGTTTGGATCCAGATACTTGCCCACACGCCGGAGACGGCCGCCCGTGCCGGAGTTATCGCCCGTGTCCACCAGCGTGACGCGCCACGGCTCTGCTTCACTCTGATGAACGGTCATCTTGTTTTCCTTCATATCAAAGGTAACGTCCGAGGTGTGCAGGAAGTAGTTGGCGAAGAACTCCTTGATGACATATCCCTTGTATCCGCAGCAGACGATGAAGTCATTGATGCCGAAGTGGGAGTAGATCTTCATGATGTGCCAAAGGATGGGCCGGCCACCGATTTCTACCATGGGCTTGGGGCGAACAGAGGTTTCCTCACTAATCCGTGTGCCAAGACCGCCTGCGAGAAGAACTGCCTTCATACTGATAACCTCGCGGGTTCCGCATCTAAAGGTGGAACCGCATAACTTTGGATGCTGAAAGTGGTTGTGCACGTAGGAGATAGCTCCCAGCCTGCAGACCGCATCCTATCGAGTATGACACGGCCCAAGGCTTTTCCTTTGTGTATCCTAGAGCGAGACCAATGACTGACAGAGCACAGCAACTTAGACAGCAGATCCTTGATTTAACCTTAGAATTTCAAGCCGAAGCCTTCCCCAAGAGAGAGTTTGTGCCCGGAACCAGCACTGTGCCTGTTTCCGGCAAAGTGATTGATGGAAACGATATCGCGGCGGTAGTGGACTCTGCCCTCGATGCATGGTTCACGACCGGCCGCTGGGCCAAGGATTTTGAAAAGAAGCTGGCGCGTTTTTTTGGTGTGCGTTCCGCCTCTCTGGTGAACTCCGGTTCGAGCGCCAACCTGGTGGCTTTTGCCGCTTTGACGTCACCCAAGCTGGGCGACCGCCAGATCAAACCCGGCGACGAAGTCATCACCGTTGCGGCAGGGTTTCCGACGACGGTCAATCCCATCTTTCAGATGGGCTGCGTTCCGGTATTTATCGATGTCACGCTGCCGACCTACGAGGTTGACGTCACCAAGCTTGAAGCGGCATACAGCCCGAAGACGAAGGCTGTGATGATCGCCCATACGCTTGGAAACGTCTTCGATCTCGAAGCGGTCTCCGCGTTCTGCAAAAAGTACAACCTCTGGCTAGTGGAGGATTGCTGCGATGCGCTCGGTTCGACGTACAAGGGACAGAAGGTGGGCACGTTTGGCGATATCGCCACAGTCAGCTTCTATCCTGCGCATCACATCACCATGGGTGAGGGTGGCGCGGTCCTGACAGACAAGCCGGCGCTTCAGGTCCTGATTGACAGTTTCCGCGACTGGGGCAGAGATTGCTGGTGCGAACCCGGCGTGGACAATACCTGCGGCAAGCGCTTCGACTGGCAGCTCGGAACATTGCCCTGTGGGTATGACCACAAGTACACCTACTCGCACGTGGGCTACAACCTGAAGGCGACGGACATGCAGGCGGCTCTGGGCGTGAGTCAGATTGAGAAGCTGCCTCACTTCATCGAGCGTCGCAAGGAGAACTTTGCTTATCTCAAGAATGCGCTGAAGCCGGTAGAGGATGTGCTGATTCTTCCCGAGGCGACGAAGGACTCCGATCCGAGCTGGTTTGGATTTCCGATCGGCGTTCGGGAAGGTGCACCTTTTTCCCGCGACCAGATGACAAAGATGCTGGATAGCGCGAAGATTGGAACCCGGAATATTTTTGCCGGAAACCTGATCCGCCAGCCGGCGTATGAGGGATTAAATTTTCGCGTTGTTGGGGAACTGACCAATACGGACTATGTGATGAATCACGTCTTCTGGATTGGGGTCTTTCCCGGTTTGACGGAACCTATGCTGGAGTACATCGCGAAGACGATGATTGACTTTGTTGGGACGAGCAAGCTCCTTCCCATCACGCCTTCCAATTAGGCATCTTACGGAGCATGCCACCAGAGTGGCCATAAGGACCGAATCATGAATTTGCGCGAACGAAAGATGTACGAGCTGTTGAAGAAGGGCAAAGAAGAGTACGGCTACGTTGCCGTCAAGGCCGAGTACGAGGCCGAAGGTACCCGTGTGGACGAACTTCTTCGCCTAGTCGAGATCTGTCGCAAGGCCGGTTTGAAGCTTGGCATCAAAATCGGTGGATGCGAAGCGATGCGTGACCTGATCGAGACGAAGCAGATCGGTGTGGACTACATCATCGCTCCAATGATCGAGAGCCGCTATGCGTTGTCGAAGTTTGCTGAGGCCGTAGACAAGGTTTACCCAAAGGACGAACAGGGCGATACCGATTTCCTATTCAACCTGGAGACGATCAACGCTTTCGCGCACCTGGACGAGATGGCGGACTTTACCAAGTCTGCGCCAGAGCTGGCGGGCATCGTCTTTGGACGAGTCGATTTCTCTCTCTCAGCCGACCTGGGACGCGACGCGATCAACGGACGCGAAGTCACGGACTACGTGCTGAAGACCGCCGAGGCCTGCAAGGCTCGTGGTCTTGATCTTGTCGTGGGCGGGGGCGTTTCGAGCGACTCCATTCCCGTATTACGCGAGATGCTTGCGGTGCATCTCACGCGATTCGAGACGCGCAAGGTCATCTTCGATGCGCAGGCTGCAAAGGAAAAGCACATCGACCAAGGACTTTTGAATGCCGTGCATTTTGAGTTGCTGTGGCTCCTGAATAAGCGTGATTACTACGGGCAGATTCAGCAGGAAGACTCCAAGCGCATCGACATGCTCGAAAAGCGGTGGGCGGTCTTGAACCGGTAATGGCGCGAGCGGAACACCTCCTGGTATTTGGCGCGAGCGGAGCCATCG
Organism: Terriglobus saanensis SP1PR4; assembly: GCF_000179915.2. Lineage (NCBI taxonomy): Bacteria > Pseudomonadati > Acidobacteriota > Terriglobia > Terriglobales > Acidobacteriaceae > Terriglobus > Terriglobus saanensis. The sequence goes on from NC_014963.1 coordinate 1,768,464, forward strand.
GCTCTGCCATCTGCGCACTGGGCGTGCAGAAGGGCTGGAAGGTCACAGGTGTCTCCCGCACCACGCCGGACGAGTTTGTGGCAGGGGTCGAGTATCTTTCTCTCGATCCCTTTGCTGCGGAGTTTGACGGTTCGCGGCTGACACGCTCTGCGAAGTTCACGAGCGTTTGCTGGGCGCAGGGGACAAACACGAACGATAGCGTGCGCACCGTGAATGAAGAGACGAACCTGCATCTTTATCGCGCCAATTGCCTCTACATCCTGGTTACGCTGAAAGCTCTGCTGGATCAGAATGCGTTGGAGCCGGGCTCGCGCATGTGCGTCATCAGTTCGATCTGGCAGGAGCTTGCGCGGCAGAACAAACTTTCCTACTGCATGACGAAGGCTGCTCTGCAGGGGCTTGTCCTCTCGGCTTCGGCGGACCTCGCTGCGGATGGACATCTGATCAACGCGGTTCTTCCGGGTGCTCTCGAAACTCCGATGACGCGGAAGAATCTCACCGCGGAACAGATTGAGCGGCTGACGTCCGCGACGCAGTTCGGTCGGCTGGCTACGCTGGACGATGTTGCGTCGGTGGTCTGTTATCTCTGTTCGCCCGAAAACACGGGCATAACCGGGCAGTTTGTGGCTGCAGATCTGGGGTTCAGCCGTGTCCGCATCGTTTGAGATTGAATCGTCCACAGGGAGCTACCGCGTCGAGGTGCAGCGTGGATCGTTCGCGCATTCGCTCGCTTCGTTTGAGAAGAGCGCGGTCGTTGCCGACTTGTTCTTTGAGCCGCGTTTCAAAGACGCTGGCGCAAAGGCAATCTTCGTAGAAGCCATCGAAGAGAACAAGAGCCTGGATGCTTCTCCTGCGCTGATCGAGCGGATGAGGGCGAGCGGAGCGAACCGGCAGACGCAGATGGTCGCGGTGGGCGGCGGTATTATCCAGGACCTCTCGGCGTTTATCGCGTCGGTCTACATGCGGGGTTTGAAGTGGACCTACATGCCCACGACAGTGCTGGCCATGGTGGATTCGTGCATTGGCGGTAAGAGTTCGATTAATGTAGGACCGTATAAAAACCTGGTGGGAACGTTTCATCCTCCGGAAGTCGTGCTGATCGATCCTGATGTGATCGAAACGCTGCCGGAAGACCAGAGGGCCAGCGGCCTGATCGAAGCGGCGAAGATTTGTTTCTGCCGGGGGGACGAAGCCTTCGCAAAGCATATGGCAGCGGGGCCGTCGACGAGCATGTCCGCGGACGCGTTGGAGCAGGTGATTGTGAACAGCCTGCTTTCGAAGAAGTGGTTCATCGAAATCGACGAGTTCGACAAGAAGGAACGGCTGCTTCTGAACTTCGGACATACCTTCGGGCATGCGATCGAAGGCGCGACGCACTTCGGAATCTCGCACGGTATTGCTGTTGGCTTAGGCATCGTGTGTGCGTTGGAGTTCGAGCGTGGCCGTAGCGTGGACTACTCCGGCTGCGCGCGGGTGGCTCTGTTGGAAAAGCATCTGAACGAGATGGTACGGTCTTCGCCTGAAGTTGCGGCGGAGTTGAAAAAAATGCCAATGGACGATGTGATCCAGCGATTTGAGAGTGACAAGAAGCACGGTACAGACTTTTACGCGCTAATCCTTGTGGAGCCGAATGGCGATGTGGTGCTTCGTAAGGTAGACCGCAGCAGCGAAACGTTAGCTGCCGTAAGGCGCGCGATCGAAACGATGATTGAGAGATACGCATGACGCAGAGAACGAACGAGACGATGAAGTACAGCGATGTACTGGCGCAGTGGCTGGTGGATCTGGGATACACCCACTGCTTTTTTGTAGCGGGCGGAAACATCATGCATCTGTTGGAGAGCTGCAGCCATAAGCTGACGTGCATTCCCGTGGTGCATGAAGTCGCGGCTGGTATCGCGGCAGAGTATTTCAACGAAGTACACCTCGGCAGCAAGGCCTTTGCGATGGTAACGGCTGGGCCGGGGCTGACAAACATCGTGACCGCCCTCGGCGGGGCCTACCTCGAAAGCCGGGAGCTGCTCGTCATCGGCGGCCAGGTGAAGACCGCCGATCTGAATCGTGGCGAAGTAAGACAGCGCGGCATTCAGGAGATCGATGGCGTGGCGATTGCCGCCGCGGTTACGGAGAAGTCGATTTTGATGGAGGAGGTCGTAGATCGCGCCGAGTTTGCGGAGATGACCTTCTGCGGACGATCCGGACGCAAGGGGCCTGTCTTTCTTGAGATTCCGCTCGATGTGCAGGGCGCGCGTGTCGACCCGGTTGCGCTGACAAATAAAATTCCCTCGGCAGTGCCGTACTTTGAAGCCGTTGCGCCGAGTGTGATCGCTGAGATTGCAGCGAAGCTGAAAAAATCCGAGCGTCCCGTCATTCTGCTGGGAGCGGGCATCGATCGCGCGACGACGGAAGCAATGCTCGGTGATCTGGAGAAGCTCGGCGTTCCCGTGATGGCTACGTGGAATGCGATGGATCGCGTTCCCGCCGACCATCCGATGTACTTCGGACGTCCGAACACCTGGGGCCAGCGGTACTCGAACATCCTTCTACAGCAGGCCGATCTGGTGATCGCTCTGGGAACTCGCCTCAGCCTGCAGCAGACAGGCTTCAACTGGCAGGGATTTGCGCCGGTGGGTGAAGTGGTGCAGGTGGACTGCGACCGCGCGGAGTTGCAGAAGGGGCATCCGAAGGTAGATCTTCCGGTATGCGGCGACGCAAATGCCGTGCTGAAGGAACTCGTGAAGACGGACGCTGGCGATCATTCGGCCTGGGTCTCCTTCTGCCGCGAGGTGCGCTCTGCTATCCCCTTGGTCGAGCCGGTGAACAACACCGGCGAAGGCTACCTTTCGCCCTACAACTTTGCTGAAACTTTGAGCGGCATCACGACCGAACAGGACATCGTGATTCCTTGCTCCAGCGGAAGCGCCTTCACCGTGATGATGCAGACCTTCGCGCAGAAGCGTGGACAGCGCGTGGTGACGAATAAAGGCCTCGCCTCGATGGGCTATGGCCTAAGCGGAGCCATCGGTGCTGCGCTTGCGGGCAAAGGACGCAGGACGATTCTGGTTGAGGGCGACGGCGGGTTCATTCAGAACCTGCAGGAACTCGGCACAGTGGCCGCGAACAAGCTGAACCTGAAGATCTTTGTCTTCGACGATCACGGATACGCTTCGATCCGCATGACACAGATCAACTACTTCGGCGGACGCTACGTCGGTTGCGACACGGAGACGGGCCTTGGCATTCCGAAGTGGGAGCCGCTCTTCGAGGCGTACAGCATTCCCGCGATGCGCGTTGGGATTGGCTATGAGAATGATCCCGAATTTATCAAGCGGATGTCAGCTCCCGGACCAGCGGCTTTTCTGGTACACATCGATCCCAAGCAGACGTACTTCCCGAAGATTGCGAGCCGCGTCACCGCATCGGGCAGTATGGAGTCAAATCCGCTGCATCTCATGACGCCCGATCTGGACGACGCAACGGCAGCGAAGGTGTTTCGCTACGTTGCCGGGCCTGTGACAGAGAAATAACGGGTGCGAAGGTGACACAGCCGATTGCCAACTCGGACCTCGATGCCATCCTTCAGCAGACGGTGGGGCTATGGGAGGAGATGCGTGGCGAGCGCGTCTTCATCACCGGAGGCACAGGATTTTTTGGCGCGTGGCTGCTGGAGAGCTTCGTTCATATCAATCGCATACTAGGATTGAATGCGCGCGCGACGGTGTTGACGCGGGACGCGGAGCGCTTTTGTTCGAAGTGCCCGCAGGTCGCGGCGGATGCGGCGATCGAGTTCGTGCAGGGCGATGTGCGGGACTTCGCGTTTTCCGAGGGCGAGTTCAAATATGTAATCCATGCCGCCACAGAAGCCAGCGCGAAGCAGGCCGCGGAAGAGCCTTTGGAGATGTTGACGACAATTCTTGCCGGGACAGAACGCGCGTTGGAATTTGCTTCGACGCATGGGACGAAGAGATTTCTACTGACCAGTTCCGGTGCGGTCTATGGCAAGCAGCCGCCGGAGATCGTCCATCTGCCGGAAAGTTATCCTGGCGCTCCTGATCCTACCCAGGCAGGAAGCGTCTACTCCGAAGGCAAACGTGCAAGCGAACTGATGTGTGCGCTGTATGCGAACACACGCGGTTTGGAGTGCGCGATTGCACGCTGCTGGGCGTTTTGCGGACCGCATCTTTCGCTCGACGCGCACTTTGCCATTGGGAACTTCATCCGCGATGTGATGGCCGGCGGCCCAGTGAAAATCGGCGGAGACGGAACGCCGACACGGTCGTATCTCTACGCGGGGGATCTGGCGGCATGGCTGTGGACGATGTTGTTCCGTGCGCCGAGTATGGTTCCGTACAACGTCGGTTCTACGGAAAGTGTCAGTATTCGTGAACTGGCTGAGATGGTGTGCAACGCCCTGGGATCGGATGTCGAGATCCAGATCGCTGCCAAACCGGCTGGTGGCAGCATCTCACGGTATGTACCCGATGTGAGCAGGATCAAGCGTGAATTGGGGTTGCGCCAGACCGTGTCACTCGAAGAGACGATACGGCGAACGGCGGCGTGGTACGGTTGGAGGTCGAGATGAGGAGCGTTGACCGGATGAAGAAGATCAGCGTAATCAGCCCCGCATATAACGAATCGGGCAACGTGCAGCCTCTGGTAGAGCGTGTGCGCGCCGTCTTTGCCGGGCTGCCGCAGTATGAGTACGAGCACATCATCATCGACAACGCTTCGACCGACACCACCGTGGATGAGCTTCGCGCCTTAGCGGCGGAAGACCCGCACGTGAAGGTGATCGTGAACGCCCGCAACTTCGGTCATATCCGCTCGCCACACCATGCTCTGCTGGAAGCGGACGGCGATGCGATGATCGTTCTGCTGAGCGACCTGCAGGACCCGCCTGAGTTGATCGCGGAGTTTCTACACGAGTGGGAGCTGGGTTGGAAGGTCGTCGTCGGCGTGAAGACGTCGAGCGAAGAGAGCGGCCTGATGTTTCACATTCGCACGGCATATTACAAGCTGGTCGAACGCCTGACAAGCGTGAAAGTACTGCGCCATTACACAGGCTTCGGCCTCTACGATCGCCAGGTGATGGAAGAGGTGCGGCGCTTCGGTGACCCCTATCCATACTTTCGCGGCATGATTGCGGAGATCGGTTTTCCGATCAAGCAGATCGCATATGGGCAAAGACGGCGTGAGCGAGGCATCACCAAGAACAACTTTTACACGCTGTACGACATGGCGATGCTGGGCATTACGAATCTCTCGAAGGTGCCTCTGCGTGTTGTGACCTTTGGTGGTTTCGTCTTTGCGTTCCTCAGCCTGATCGCTGGTCTGCTTTACCTGGCGGCGAAGCTGCTCTTCTGGAACCAGTTTGTTCTGGGTCTTGCTCCAACGATGATCGGTTTGTTCTTTCTTGGATCGGTGCAGTTGATCGCCATTGGCATCATCGGCGAGTACATTGGGTCCATCCATACCATCGTGCAGAACCGGCCATTGGTCACAGAAAAAGAACGCATCAACTTCGATCAGTAAGTAAGGCGGACACGTGCAGATTCCGAGTGGCGAGAAGCTGCGATTTCTGGTGGCCGGTGGATGCAACACTCTCTTCGGGATCGCGGATACCTTTGCGATGACGCACCTGATGGTGCTCGCTTATCCCACGCAGCCGGCGCTGATGACCTCCGCGGGCATCGCGGTTTCCACCGTCCTGAACATCACAGTCTCATTTTTCAGCTATAAGCTCTTCGTCTTCAAAACGAAGGGCAATACTCTGAAGGAGTATCTGCGCAGCCTTCTGGTCTATCTGCCGAGCCTTGCCATCAGCATGTTGGTGGTGGTGCCGCTGACGGTCTGGTTGCGGCACGCCCTTCCAAATCCCGCGCGCGCGCCGTTGGTTGCCACGGGTATGATTGTTGCGTTTACCGTGGTGATGAGTTTTCTGGGTCACAAACACATCACCTTCAAAAAGAAGACCGTGGATCCGGTGGGCGCGGTCGATACGGAATAAGGAGTTTGCCGATGCGGAATGGATTGCGTTTTGGTCTTGCAGCTATTTTGGGGATTGCGCTAAGTGCGGGGGGACAGGCCGTGGTGATGGATAAGGCCGTAGCGGACGGACATGTGGCCGTGCCGCTTTGGAGTGGGGCTGCTCCCGGAGCGCAGGGAACCGCATCAGCCGATATTCCTACGCTCACGACGTATCTGCCCACTTCCAATCCCACAAAGACGGCTGTAATCGTCGCTCCGGGTGGAGGCTACGCGCATCTCGCTCTGGACCACGAAGGCGCGCAGGTGGCGCAGTGGCTGAACGCGCATGGTGTTGCGGCATTTGTGCTCACATACCGGCTGGGGCCGAAGTATCACCATCCTGTAGAGCTTGGCGACGCGCAGCGGGCGATTCGCACAGTACGCGCCAGTGCGGAGAAGAACGGCATCGCGACAGATCACATCGGGATGCTGGGCTTTTCGGCAGGCGGGCACCTGGCTTCTACGGCTGGGACGCACTTCGATGCGGGCAACGTGACTGCGACGGATCCAATTGAGCAGGTTTCGTCTCGCCCCGATTTTCTGGTGCTGGCATATCCGGTAATCTCACTGCGACCAGCGGTGGGACATGTGGGGTCGGCGAAGAATCTGCTCGGGGACAATCCCGATCCGGCGCTGGTGACTCTGCTTTCGAACGACGAACAGGTGACGCCGCAGACGCCGCCCTCCTTCATCTGGTCGACGACGGATGACGCGACCGTGCCTGTGATGAATAGCGTCTTGTTTTACAGCGCTCTGGTAAAGAACAAGGTGCAGGCCGAGCTGCATATCTTCCGCCACGGAAAGCATGGATTGGGGCTGGCGCAAGGGGATGTCGATATCAAAGTTTGGCCGGACCTGTTGCTGCATTGGATGGCGGCAAATGGTTGGGCGCAACTGCCCGCTGCGCAGTAGGAAGCGTCCTGTGCCCCATCTTTTGCGATAAAGCCGCAAAAGAATGGGGCACATAGGGAGCTACTCGTAGCGGAGGGCTTCCGCAGGGAGGACACGAGCAGCCGAGGCCGAGGGATACAGCGTCGCTACCAGCGAAACGGCGAGAGAGACGGCGGAGACGATGACGCCGTCAATCGCGCGCGGCGCAAAGGGCAGGTAGTCGATCGAATAGACCTCTGCCGAGAGCTGGATGAAGTGATAGTGGCCGCCCAGAATGGCGGCGGTATATCCCACGAGCAACCCGAGCGCTGTTCCGAGTATTGAAATGAGCAGCCCCTGTGCCAGAAAGATGCGGCGAACCTGGTCCGCACGGACACCGAAGCTCATCAGGACAGCGATGTCGCGGGTCTTCTCCATCACCATCATGGTGAGCGCGATGAGGATGTTCAGGGCCGCGACACAGACAATCAGACCGATCACGATGAAGGTAACGATCCGCTCAAGCTCCAGGGCGCGAAAAAGTTCGCGATTCTGCCCCATCCAGTTTGTAGTTTGGAAGCCGGGACCGGCGGCAGCTTCGATCTCTTTGGCAATTTTGTCGGCATGGTAGAGATCGTCCACCTTGAAGCTGATGACGGAGATCAGGTCTGGCTCGGTGAAGAGTTTCTGCGCATCTGCGAGGCGGAGGAAGGCGTAGCTGGAGTCGTACTGGTAGAAGCCGGAGTGAAAGACGCCTGCAAGCCGGTAGCGCTGGTACTTGGGAATGAGGCCGAGGGGGGTAAGTTCCCCCTGCGGCGAAGTGACAAGGACTGTATCACCTACCCGTGCTCCAATGGTTTCGGCGAGATCGCTGCCCAGGACGATAGGAAGTTGGGCGGAGCTGGTTTGGTCGAGGTCCGCAGCCGAACCCGTCTTTATGGATTGCAGCAGGTCGGAGACGGTGCGTTCGTCGGCGGGGAGGACGCCTTTAATCAGTCCGCCGCCGGAGCGCGGACCCCGCGAGATAAGGACCTGTCCGTAAAGGCCGGGCGCCGCCGCAGTGACGTGAGGCAGCTTCCGCATGCGTTCCAGAAGAGGCTTCCAGTCCCGGATACCATCGGCGGCGACCCGCATCAGGTCGACGTGGGCCGTAGAGCCCAGGAGGCGCGACTGCAGGTCTCGCCGCATCCCATTGGTGATGGCGAGCGCCACGATCAGCGAAGCTACGCCCGCCGCGACCCCGACAACAGAGATGGCCGTAATGACACCGACCACCGCCTGGCGGCGTTTTGCGCGGAGGTAGCGGGCGGCGATAAAGAGTTCAAAGCGCATAAGTGATTCACAGCGCATGGTTTCATGCGATCTCAAACTACGACGCCGGAAGGAGAACCTTTCGGCAAAACGTCACGTCTATTCAGAGTAGAACTCTGCCGCCGTTCGTGCCAGAGTGATTCAGGTAGTAGAGTCGAGAGATTATGACGATGGTATGGAAGTCGAAGTCGGTGGGGGCAGCTGCTTTGGCCCTGAGTTTTTTGGTCTACTCTCCGGGCGCGACTGCACAGCAGCAAAAGCCGGCAGAACCGGATGCCAGCGACAGTGGGCCGGTGCAGGACAACAGCCCGGTCATCGTGAAAAAGAAGACAGACACCGACGAGCCCCCACCGCCCGCTCCGGCGGAAGAAAAGATCAAGAACCCCACGGGACTGGAGAACTACTCCATCCGCGTGGATGTCCCGGTCGTCACGGTGGACGTGAGCGTCGTGCTGGAGAAGACCCGCCAGTTCGTCCCGGGTTTGAAGACCGGAAACTTCCGCGTCTATGAAGATGGCGTGGAACAAAAGGTCGGCGACGTTCGCACCGTGCAGACCCCGATCACGGCGGTCATGCTGCTGGAGTTTGCGGCCAACAGCTGGTACTTCCTGCAGGACATGCGGAACACCTCGGATGTGTTTTTCCGGACATTGAAGCCGGAGGATTACATCGCGATTGTGACCTACGATCTACGGACGCATATCCTGACGGACTTCACGCAGGACAAGCGGGTCACGGCGGAGGCGCTCAACTCGCTCACGATTCCAGGATTCAGCGATACCAACATGTTCGACGCGCTCTCCGAAACACTGGACCGGCTGACACGGATCGATGGACGAAAGTACATCATTCTGGTCGGAACGGGCCGGGATACCTTCTCCAAACTGACGCTGGATAAGATTCTGGCCAAGGTAAAGCAGGCGCAGAACGTGACGATCTTCGCCATCGGAACGGGCCAGCTTGTGCGGGAACTCGCCGACTCACGCGGCCGTATGGGCGGGATCGCGCGCATGGATTATCTCCAGGCCGATAACCAGATGAAGACCTTCGCTCAGATGACGGGTGGGCAGGCTTACTTCCCGCTGTTCCAGGGAGCGCTGCCGGATGTGTTTTCGCAGATCAACCAATCGATCCGTAACCAGTATGTGGTGAGCTACCGTCCATCGAACATCAAGCAGGATGGTACCTACCGCAAGATCAAGGTGGAACTGGTGGACAACGAAGGCAAGCCTCTGCGGATGGTGGATGAGAAGCAGAAGAACCTGAAGTATGCCGTTATCGCTCGTGACGGCTACAAGTCTCGTCTTCCAGTGGAATAAGTCTGAACCGCCTTGTGCCCTGTTCTTTCGCGGTTTTTGGCGAAAAAAATGGGGTCGCGCAGAGCGCACAAACCAGATCTAAAAGGACTCAGGACAACTCTTTACCTGCCGGTTCGGCAGCGACCAGAATCGTAAGCGCCAAACCAGCCAAAAGCACCGCACCTTCAACCCGCGTAGACCAGGCATGCCGAGCATCGAAGTCCCGACGAAGGGGACTGTCAGGCATCAGCGCCGTGATATAGCCGGAAGCGGCGGCACGGTCGCGCTCCATGGGAATCAAAATAAAGACATTCGAGGCGTAAGTGAGCGCCATCATCGCGACGGCCAGGCCGATCTGCCCGTAGATCTTGTAGGCGTGCTGCTTCAGAAGGCGAACAGCAAGAATGATGGCCACGCCGCACCACAATCCGATAGCGTGAAGCGAATGCAGCGACGCTCCGACAACCAGGCCCGCCAGTTGCGAAGACGGCAGAACCCGAAAGGCCGTGGGTGCGAGGACAGCGCCAAAGAAGAGGATGCTACCGAGCCAGAGGATGAGGGCAAAGAGGCGGAGCGTTCGCGCGAGGGTAAGCATACGTTGATTCTAGATGTGGTCGCGGCCGATGAGACGCTCGATACGCTTCGCCATCGGCGGATGCGTCGAAAAGAGGGAAGCGAAGTCGGCTCCGCTGATGCGTGGCGCATTGATGAACATGTGGGCCGTGTTGGCGCTGGCGAACGTTGGTACGCGGGCGCTAGCGGCACCGATCTTCTGGAGCGCACGGGCTAGAGCATAGGGATTCCCGGTCATTGCGGCGCCACTGGCGTCGGCCTCGTACTCGCGTGTGCGCGAAACCCAAAGCTGAATCAGCGTGGCCGCGATGGGAGCGAGGATGAGCATAAAGAGTGCTCCGATGCCTCCGCCGTTGCGGTCACGGCTGTCGCGGCCGCCGTATCCGCCGAAGATCATGCCCCAGCGACCGATGTGCGCGATCCAGGTGATGGCACCGGCGAGCGTGGCGGCGATGGAAGCGGTAAGAATGTCGCGGTTCCGGACGTGGCTCAGTTCGTGAGCGAGCACACCTTCCAGCTCTTCATCGTCGAGCAGTTGGAGGATCCCTTGCGTAACGGCGACCGAGGCGTGCTCGGGGTTACGACCGGTGGCGAAGGCGTTCGCCGAGTTGTCGGGAAGCGTGTACAGCTTCGGCATGGGAAGTCCCTGCTTCTGCGTCAGGCGTTCCACAATGGCGTAAACACGGGGAAGCTGCTCGCGCGTCGCAGGCTGTGCGTTGGACATCCGCAGGGCGATCTTGTCAGAGTAGAAGTAGCTGACGAAGTTCATGATGCCCGCTATAAGCAAGGCGATGGTCATGCCGTTGGAGCCGCCAAAGGCGCGTCCAATGCCAAGAAGCAGCAGCGTCATCAACGTGAGAAGAAGCGTGCTTTTGAAGGTGTTCATCCGTAGATGTCTCCTGCAGAATTAGACGTTTGAACCTGCAGGGGGATTCGTTCGCCGAGAGATCGCCCGCTGCAGGACGATGTCAAAGGCTGCGCGTGCGCGGAGATACTCCTCTTCCGAAATCCTGCCGGAGAGACGGTCTGTTTCGAGCGAAAAGAGTTCGTCGCGCAGAACAGTTTCCAGCGTGGTTGTGGAGGCCACTGCAACCTGCATGGGCAGCGGAGCGGACGGCGTGCCCGCGATTGCTTCCGTGGTTGCAGGAGGTCCACCACGCAGCATGACACCAGCACCCACAGCAAGAAGAAGGGCAATGCCCGCGATAATCCACCACTTATACTTGGTCAGCGGGTCGGGCGTGTTGATGGGATCGGCCATACCGCCGCCGGGCTTGTTGTCCGCGGTCCCGGCTGCCGCTGGTGCGGCTCCGGAGGCATCACCCGTCGCAGGTCCGCCGTTCGCGCCTTGATCGGCGGAGGGCTGACCATTGGTATCCGTCTGGCGCGGAAGCTCGCCCGTGCCCGAAACCGTGAAGCCGACGAGCGCTCCGGCGGGAAGGCTGCGCGCCACGTAGGTCTGCGCATTGACTTCATCTGTGATCGGCGAGAAAGGCGTATTACCCGCGTCGAACTTCATGCTCTTCGCCATGATGATAACGACCGTATCCGTGGTCATCGTGGGTGTGGAGGCAAAGTGGAAGCTGCCGGTATAGGGCAGGTGGTACGAGATCTGGAAACGTGTCTGACCGGGGCGAACGGGAAAGATGAAGGCGTAATGGCCCTTTTCCGTGAGCGGAACCGGCGGGGATTGTACGGGCATGCTTCCCTGGCTGAGCGCGGCAGAGCCTTCGACGACGGCGCCCTCAGGCAGCTGGAAGTCAAAGGAACGGTCGGAGAACTGGGTGCGCGGTGGGTTGGACTCGTTCTTGATGAAGAAGTTTTCGACGACCTTCAGGCCCGTTCCGGCAGGGTCGGTCTGGATGCGGAACAGGTTGGCCTCGATGGAGACACCGGCGACCTTTGGCGCTGAGTTGAAGACTTCTACTTCGACGCTTTCGGTTCCCGGAGGTGCGGGGCGGAAGTAGTTGGCCTTGTCATGAGTCACCCGGACGAGATGCATCCCTTCGTCGGGCACATCGAGCGTGAAGTGACCGCGCGCGTCCGTTTTGGTGTGCGCTGCTTCCTGCATTCCCTGCGCCAGGCGGATCAGGACGACGTCGTCACCGGCCGCTGGCTTGTTGACGGTCTTGTTCGTGACCACGCCCGTAATGGTTCCGGCGGCGAAGGCAGGAAGGGCGAAGACGGCGGAGGCGAGGACGGGGAGCAGAAGAGATTTCAGAGGGAAGCGCACAGGCAAAGGATATCGCTTTCGAGAGAGTTAGGCGCTTTATGGGCGGAGTGTGTCGATTTCGGCGATGACATGGGCGGCTTCGTCTTCGAGCGAGGCGCGCTGCGTGACATAGTCTTCTTCCGGGTATTTTCCGGCGCGGTACTCGAAGTTCAGGTCGCGCAGATTTTCGTAGATGACATCGCGGCGCTCGTCGAGGTAGTCGACGCGGGTCTTGGCCCGTTGGACGAAGGGATTCTCATCCGGCCAGAAGGTGTACGCGAAGAGGATGAGAAGGAGGACGACTCCAGCGAGGATGCCCATCAGTATTCGGTGTCCCTTCGAATGCGGTCGCGGAGATCGTTGCTCGATGCCTGCGGAGCTGAGGGGATACCAGCAACGGCAGGCTGGGACCGACGGTTCCAGCGGTGAACGATATAGATCGTCCCGAAGGTGGCCAGTAGAAAGAGCGAGACGGGAACGATCCAGGCTGCATTGTCGAAGCCGCCACGCATAGGTGTAGCCAGAACGGTGGGGCCGTACTTGGCGGCGAACCAGTTGAAGATACTGGTATCACCGTCACCGCCTGCGATCTTTGTTCTCAGTTCCGCGATCAGCTTCGGCGAATCGGGGCAGCCGACGTGATTGCACTCCACCAGGATCTGCGTGCAGCCGCAGGTGCAGACGAGTTTGTGGCCGATGCTGTTGAAACGTCCCGCAGCGTCGGTTGCGCCCATCGCGAGAACCGACGCAAAGAAGAGAACGACGAGTTGCGAAGTCCGGCGACGCGTCATACGCTACCTCCTGCGACCGGCTGCAGCTCCCGCTCTTCGCGTTTGGGCGTAAGGCTTCCCGTAAGCGCCGGACGGATCGAAGGAGCCAGCGCGATAAAGGTTCCCAGGATCACAATGCCCACGCCAACCCAGATCCATGAGACGAGCGGATTCAGGAAGACCTTGATGATGGGGCGGTTCGTCTCGGGATTGCGGCCTTCAAAGACGACATACAGATCGCGTGCCATCGTGGAGTGAATCGCCACCATGGTGGAGCTGGTCTGGCTGGCGTTGTAGAAGCGCTTTTCAGGGGCAAGCTGCGTAATCTTTTTGGAGCCTTTGTAGACGTCCAGCAGGGCATAGTCAGTGTCGTAGTTTTTATTTGAATCCTGCGTGAAGCTCTGGCAGATGAGCTTGTAGCCCCCGACTTCGATCGAATCGCCAAAGCCCATCTCCAGCTCCTTCGACTGATTGAAGGCCGAACCGGCAAGACCGGCGAAGAGAACGACGATGCCGAAGTGAACGAGGTATCCGCCGTAGCGGCGCGTATTGCGCCGGACCAGAAGAATGCCCGAGGAGAGCAGGTTCTTCCGTGTTTGCGTGCGGACGACACCCGCGCCGCGGAGAAACTCCGAGCTGATAGCGGTGACGACACCCGCGCCGATAGAGAAGGCAAGCAGGGCATAGATACCGCCCGCCGCTTCATCGTCCTTCCAGGGGCGAACGCCGAAGGCGATCAGAACGACCGCCGTGAAGACAACGGCGATACAGGGAAGGATCATGTTGCGGCGGATTGACCGCAGCGAGGTAGAGCGCCACGCGAGAAGCGGACCCACTCCGGTAAGGAAGAGCAGAAAGAGACCGACCGGGACAGCGACGCGATTGAAGTAGGGCGCTCCCATCGTGACCTTCGATCCCTGCACGTACTCACTCAGAACGGGAAAGAGTGTTCCCCACAGGATGGTGAAGCAGGCGGCGAGAAGGACGAGGTTGTTGAAGAGGAAGCTGGCTTCGCGGGAGACAACGGATTCAAGCTTGTTTTCACTCTTCAGATGATCGCGCTGGAGGAAGTAGGTAAAGAGACAGACGACAAAGATGATGCATAGGAAGGTCGTAAACCAGCTTCCGATGCTGCTCTGCGCAAAGGCATGGACAGAACTGACGATGCCGGAGCGTGTGAGCAGCGTGCCGAGGATCGTTAGCATGAAGGTAATGAAGATAAGCCAGACATTCCAGCTCTTCATCATGCCGCGTTTTTCCTGCATCATGACCGAGTGCAGAAAGGCGGTTCCGGTGAGCCAGGGAAGGAAGCTGGCGTTTTCAACCGGATCCCATCCCCAATAGCCACCCCATCCCAGAACCGCATAGGCCCAGTGCATGCCGAGACAGATGCCGCAGGTGAGGAAAAGCCACGCAATCATGGTCCAGCGGCGGGTAATCGCGATCCACTTTTCTCCGGGATAGCGCATCATGAGCGCGCCTAGAGCAAAGGCAAACGGAACGGCAAAGCCGACATAGCCGAAGTACAACATCGGAGGATGGATCACCATCTCCGGGTATTGCAGGAGGGGATTGAGACCGAATCCATCCGGCTGGGGTTCGCCCTGCCAGAGAGCGAAGGGGGGCGCGGCGAAGTTGAGCAGCAGGAGGAAGAAGATCTGCGCGCCAGCAAGAATCGTGGAGGCGTAGGCGGAAAGCCGGACATCCACCTTGTGCTTCAGCCGAAGTACGAAGCCGTAGCCGCAGAGGAGAAAGGCCCAGAGGAGCAGGGAACCTTCCTGCCCGCTCCAGAGAGCGGAAAACTTGTAGGCCGGATTCAGATCGCGGTTGGTGTGGTGAAGGATGTACGCGACGGAGTAGTCGTTGGTGAAAGATGCCCAGACGAGGGAAAAGGCGGCGGTTGCGACGGCGATAAAGCTTGCGATACCTGCACGTCGGGCGGTTTCGGCCAGCTTTTCAGGAGAGATGCGCCCGCGACGCCCATGGGCCATCTGCCAGAGGGCGATGCTACCGGCCAGCAGGGTATAAACGCTCAACATTAAAGCAAGAAGAAGAGCGAAGCTTCCGAACTGGGGCATCGGATGGGAGAGCGCGGGGGCTGTGGTGAGCTGCTGATTCATAGCGCAACTCTATTCTCGCAGGCGAGAGCGCCATGGGCAACGAATCAGAGGCTTTTCGCGGCGGTAATCGGATCTAGGAGTTTTTGGCTGGCGAGGCGGTGAACGCTGGCGAGCAGATTGTCCGGAAGGAGCGGTTTCAGGCGGAAGAGAACGTTAAGGTCGTGATACTCCTCCTCGGCTTCTTCCATGCCACTGATCACGAGGACCGGAATATTCGGCTTGAGCAGCCTGAGTTCCCGTACGAACTGGGACCCGTTCATGCCAGGCATCACGTGGTCTGTGATGACAAGACTGATTTCAGCGGGAAAATCGTTTTCACGAAACTGTTCCAGGGCGCGCATGGGATTTAAAGCGGGGATAACAAAATAGCCCGCGCGCTTCAGGATCGTCTGGCGTGTGGCAGCCTGAATGGCGTTGTCATCAATCAGCAGAACGGTCACCTGCCTGTTTTCAGGCATGGTCGCATCAGGGAGATCCAAATCCAACATTTCCTCCAACTAGATAGGGGCCCGTCGTCGCCAGGTTACTTCCAGCTTTTTATCTGGTTCAAAGTTTGAGATGCAAAGGAAGGATTCAGGTTGTCTGCGAGGTGAGAAGATCAATCAGTAGACTCTTCCGGGATAAAGCCGGTAGGCTTTGGGTCGATAGATCACGCAGCGGGGCAAACCTTGAATCTGACTTATATTGACTGGCTGATCATGGCGGTCTACTTTACGTTCGTCCTTGGCATCGGTGTGGCGCTGAAGCGTTACATGCGTACAAGCCATGACTTTTTCCTTGCCGGACGCTCCATCCCCGCATGGGTTTGCGGCCTGGCATTTATTTCGGCGAATCTCGGTGCGCAGGAAGTTATCGGAATGGGTGCTTCCGGCGCGAAGTACGGTATCGCCACGAGTCATTTTTACTGGATCGGCGCGATCCCGGCGATGGTGTTCGTCGGTATTTTCATGATGCCGTTCTATTACGGGTCTAAAGCGAGGAGCGTTCCCGAGTATCTGCGGATGCGCTTTGACGAAAAGACGCGCGCGATCAATGCATTCTCCTTTGCCATCATGACCGTCTTCTCGTCCGGCATCTCCATGTACGCCATGGCGTTGCTGATCCAGACCTTGGGCCTTTTCCACGGCATTATTCCAGACCAGTATGTCTTCCATGTTTCCATCGTGCTGTCTGCGGTGATCGTGCTGGGATATATCTTCCTCGGTGGTCTCACGAGCGCGATCTATAACGAAGTGCTGCAGTTCTTTCTCATCGTGGCGGGTTTTGTGCCGCTGGTCTTTATTGGCCTGCACAATGTCGGCGGATGGCATGGAATTCAGCAGCGTTTGCCAGTGGCGTTTACTCACTCATGGCGCGGCATGAGTCACGCGAACACGAATCCCCTGGGCGTGGAGTGGTTCGGTCTCACCATGGGGCTCGGGTTTGTGCTGAGCTTCGGTTACTGGTGCACGGACTTTCTCGTGGTGCAGCGCGCCATGGCTGCCGACAGTGAAGAGTCGGCACGTCGCGTGCCGCTCATTGCGGCTATCCCCAAGATGTTCTTTCCGTTCCTGGTCATTCTGCCCGGCTTGATTGCGGTTGCCGCACCTGCGATTGCGAACAAGGTTGGTCCGGCGGTCATGTCGAGCTCGGGCGCGATGACGGGTGTCGGCGCCGTCGATGCGAATGTTCCTGCGAGCAAGGGTCTGATTCCCGTAAAAACCGATCCCGTCAGCGGACACGCTGTTTTGGATGACAAGGGCAATCCGGTCTACAACTACGATCTCGCGATCCCGATCCTTTTGCTTCACTACTTTCCGACGGGCATCCTCGGCCTGGGACTTACGGCGCTGCTGGCAAGCTTCATGTCGGGCATGGCGGGTAACGTTACTGCCTTCAATACCGTCTGGACGTATGACATCTACCAGAGCTACATCAACAAGAAGGCCACCGACGCGCACTATCTCTGGATGGGCAGGATGGCGACCATCGGGGGCATCCTGTTATCCATCGGCGCGGCCTATCTGGCAACCGGGTTCAACAACATCATGGACGCGCTGCAACTTGTCTTCAGTTTTGTAAACGCTCCACTCTTTGCGACGTTCCTGCTGGGCATGTTCTGGAAGAAGACCACCGGCCATGCTGCTTTCATTGGCCTGATCTCTGGAACGGTGGCAGCCCTGGTGCATCATGGCCTTACGCTTCCGCTGGACTATTCGCCCGGCATTCACGGCGCATGGATCCACCTCGTTCACACCTATCCGAGCGACATGGCGCAGAACTTCTGGACGGCGATCTTTGCCTTCGGGACCAACCTGTTTGTGACAATTGCAATCAGCCTGGTGACAACGCCACGTCCGGAGTCGGAGCTTGTCGGCCTGGTGTATTCGCTGACGCCGAAGCCAGCCGAGCATCATCTGCGCTGGTACCAGAAGCCCTCTACGCTCGCCATTGCTGTGCTGGCGATGCTCGTCGTCTTGAATCTAGTCTTCGCATAGGAGGTCGCATGGGTCTTGATATTCGCATTCCGCTGGGCATGATGTTTCTCGCGACAGGCGGCATGATGCTGCTCTACGGCCTCTTCTCGCGCGGCAGCGCCATCTACGAAAAGTCGCTGGGGATCAACATCAATCTTTACTGGGGCCTGGTGATGTTCGTTTTTGGGCTGGTGATGTTTCTCTTCGGACGTCGCGCGAAATGGCAGAACGATCCCGTCAATCCGCGCCCGTGGGAGCGCGAAGGGGAAGAACCTCGTCGTGGCGGTCACTAGATTGCAGGTTCCGGAATGCTACAGCCGTGTTGCCTCGAGGATGTCTTCCACACGCTCGCTCTCTCTGAAACTGCGATAATCGGCATATGAAGCGTCGCGTGATTGAACAGTATGAGCTTGTCCGCAAGCTGGGCGCGGGCGGCAGCGGCGTGGTCTATCTGGCAAACGATACGACGCTGCAGCGTCCTGTGGTGATGAAGCTGCTCAAGCGCGGTGCTCTGACACCGGAGCAGATGCGCTCTACCGTTCTGCGCGAGGCGCGGCTGGCCTCCGCCATCGAACATCCCAACGTCTGCGCCATCTACGACGTGGGCGAAGCGGAAGACGAGTTCTTCATCGTTATGCAATACATCCCCGGCAGGCCCCTGGATCGCATCATCGCGGAGGGCCCGCAGAGCCTTCAGCTTGTGCTTTCAGCTGGCATCCAGGTGGCAGACGGTCTAGCGGCTGCACATTCTCTCGGGATCTTTCATCGCGATCTGAAACCTGCCAACGTCATCCTGACGGAGGGCGGTCTGGCGAAGATCCTGGACTTCGGTCTGGCGCGCCGCATCAGCATGGACGATGCGGAGTTCGATCCTGCCAAACCGAGCAAGCGTACACCGATGGAAGGTGCGACGTACACCGCGCGGGGCGGCACCATCGCCTACATGGCGCCGGAGCAGTTTGTGACCGGGCAGAGCAGCGTGCAGAGCGATATCTTCGCCTTCGGCGTTCTGCTTTACGAACTGGTCGCTGGCCAGCATCCCTTCCATCGTCCCGACGCGCCCGAGTTCCAAAGCATCCGTGCGATTCAGTTTGCCGATCCTCCCTCGTTGCGCGAGATCGTTCCCACGATTCCCGTGGAATTGGAGAGCGTCATCCTGCGCTGCCTGGAAAAGCAGCCGTCTTCCAGGTTTGCCTCCGCTGCCGATGTACGCGAGGGCCTGAAGACGATTCTTCAATCGGCGCAGCTTGAGGCTGTTTTGATCCCGGGGGACACCATCGCCAGCATGCCTACGAAGGGTCGTGCTTCGATGGAAGCTCCCGATGAAGAGAAGCGCACCTCGGGCTTTCTTTCCATGCTTGCAGAACGCTTTCGCGAGAGCGGAGGCAATGAAGACAACAACACCATCGTGGTGCTTCCGTTCGTCAACTTCGGACCGGCGGATGCCGCGCCGCTCTACGGCTACGCGCTTGCGGACGCCATCGCAGCCCGTTTGGCGCGGATGTCCTCTCTCGTGGTGCGTCCTTCCAGTTCGCTGATGTCCCTGGCGTCGAAGCAGCTCGATCCGCTGGCCGTCGGACGGAAGCTATTGGTGCAGTACGTTATTGCAGGAAACTTTCTCAAGTCGGATAAGGGCTTCGACCTGAACTGGCAAATGCTCGACGTTCCCCGGCAGGCCGTTCGCGCCGGTGGAGCGATCAACGTGGCCAGCTTCGATCTGGTCGCCGTCCAAACTGAAATCTGTAATGAGGTTTTCAGCACTTTGCAGGGCGTGGGATCGATGAAGGGCGGGGAGAACTCGGGACACGATGCTCCTCTGGCCGCGGACCTTTCGGAGGAGTATCTCGAAGCGCGCGCTGTTCTCTCATCATTCATGTCACGCACCGGCAGCCGCGACGATCTCGACCGTGCCCGCGAACTCTTTGACAGCGTGACCCAGAACAATCCCGACTATGCCCCTGGATGGAGCGGCCTGGGCATCACGCATCTGCAATACACGCGGCACGGGATGGGCGGACAGATGCATCTACTGGAAGCCCGCCGCGCCTTTGACCGCTCGCTGGCGCTCGATGCGGGATCGGTGGAAGCCAATCTCTATCGCGTACTCATGCTGCTCTCCCGCGGTGAAAAGGAAAGCGCACGCCACGGCATTGAACACCTTCTGCAGACCGCAGGGAACGACTGGAATGTGCATCAGGTGGCAGGCATCACGCTGCGTCTGGACGGAATGTACGAAGAAGCTTTGGACCAGTTCAATACCGCGCTGCGCCTCAATCCTTCGAATGCAGCGGTGATCTACAACCACCGCGCGCGCGTGTACCAGTACCAGAACCAGATGGAGCTGGCATCGGACGAGATCGAAAAGGGCCTCACGCTGGAGCCACGGCAACCGCTGCTCCGCATCTCGCTCGGTTACCAGTACATGCGGACGGGCGATCTGGGGCGCGCGATTGCGACGCTGGAAGAGGTGATTGCCATGGATGCCTCCATGCGCATCGTCTCTCCTACGATTGCCATGTGCTACACCATGCTCGGCGACCGCGACAAAGCTGCGACCTTTATCAACGATGAGACTCTGGCTGCGGCGGAGGCGGACAGCGAGATGGCTTATCGCCTTGCCACCTACTTTGCCGTGGAGGGAGACGAGAGCGAAGCGCTCCACTGGCTGCGGCGTGCGATCTACTTGGGGAATGAAAACTATCCCTGGTTCTCGAAGAACCCGGCGTGGGCGAAGCTGCGGGGCCACGGGGATCTGGAGCGCATTCTGGAAGATTTGAAGAAGAGTGCGCGCAAGAACCAGAAGACGTGGAACAGGCTTCTGGCTCAGGTGAGATAAAGCAGTTTCGCTTCTGTGCCCCATTCTTTCGCGGCTCTTTGCGAAAGGGTGGGGTCGCGCGGAGCGCACAGACCGGATCTTTAGGCCTTGTAGGTTCGGTGAGCTCTGAGCGCCATCCAGACCACGAGGCAGAGGAACTGGGTGCAGACGAAGAGTTCGATCCATGCGCCCGCGGAAGAGACTCCCGCAGGAGACGGCGCGAGAAAGAAGAGCGCCACGATCAGTGCGATGGCGCCAATCCAGGAAAACGCCAGACCGAAGTAGCGCGGCCTGAACGAGGCCTGCTTTCGTGCAGGAAGCCGACTGGCGATCCGCGCGGCAAAGTCCGCCGGAATGGCGGGTTGAGGCTGAGTCTCCAGCGCCTGAACGATGAGCGCGTCGAGCATTGCGTCGTCCTGGTTGATCTCCATCTCGCTCATGATGCTCTCCCTTCGCTTCCCGTTCTGGCCTGAATGGCTTCGCGGAGCTTCTTTCGTCCGCGGTGCAGATGCGTTCGTACCGTGCCGATCGGCATCTGCAGGGCATACGCGATCTGATCGTAACTTCGCTCTTCCTGATGGTAGAGAACCAGAACCGTCCGTTCAATAGCGCTCAGCTTCTGCAGTTCTTCTTCGATCGAAGCTTTCAACTGACTCTGCGCCATCTGCTGTTCGGCATTTTGTCCTGGATGTTGAAGCCGCTCTTCCCAGGCGCTCGTCTCGTCCGAGATGGAGACCAGCGGACGGTCTGTGCGTCGTCGCCGCTTCCACTCATCCTGCGCGACGTTCACGGTCACGCGATAGATGTATGTGCCAAGAAGGGAATCGCCGCGAAAAGCCGGAAGTGCGCGGTAGAGCCTAAGGAAGACCTCCTGCGCAAGATCCTCGACGTGCTCACGGCTGCCCGTAAGCCGCGTAAGGGTGCGAAAGACCATCGACTGGTGCTCGCGTACGACGTCTTCGAAGTCGATCTCCATGGGCAAGTTGAGTATGACCGCCCACTCGCGGTTAAGTTTCATGGATTCTGCTGAAACTTAAAGAGGGGGCACCTGTCTAACCCGGGCAGAAAGGTAGGATCTTCCAATGCATGGAGTCTTCAGTCCGTTCATTATCCCCCTCGGAGGGATGGCAGTCGGGATCGTCGCCATCGTCGCCGGAATTGCCGGAAACGCTCACAATGTCAAAATGAGGGCCGAACAGCGGATGGCCATGATCGCGCGCGGCATGAGCGTCGATGATATCGATCGTCTGCTCGGGAAGTCGGAGGACGATAACAGGCCTGTCCGGGATCCGCTACGCAGTCTGGCCAACGCAAGGAGAACGGCAATCGTTCTTATCTCGATCGGTATCGGCTTGATAGGGTTCTTTTTGTTGTTGACCTGGATTCTGGGTGTGCACAACGTGCTCGCTGGCGCGGCCGCTGGTGTCATTCCTTTCGCCATCGGCGTCGGTTTCCTGATCGACTACAACCTGCAGAAGCGCGAGTTATCGCGCTTCGGGCTGGAGACGGGAACCGATCTGCCGATGCACGAGCGGTAGTAGTTACTCTGCGCCTTCGCTCCTGGGGTGGTTGAGGAAGATGGGCGCGGACAGGCTGAAAACAATGGTCGCTTCAGGGGCGAGGTGCATCTGACGATCCTGCTTGAGCCACCAGATGGTGCTGGCTCCCGCGCCGATCCCGGCTCCGATAAGTGCTCCCGGAACGCCGCCGAAGACTCCGCCTGCAGCGGCTGCGCCGCCGGTGGTCAGAGACATGGCTGCGAGGGTAGCGCCGACGTGGTCGCGGCGAACGATATTTCCTTCATTGTCGATGCGGGTTTTGCCGTACTGGTCCGTGTCGATGACGGATGCGCGGATGGGGTACTGAACGCCGTTCAGCGTGATGTGACGCGGTTCAATGTGGATCAAAGCCGCACCGGAGATGCGCTTGCCGCCGTGGACGGCCGTCACGATCGCTTCAAAAGGTGTTCCGGCAGGCAGCAGAACGCGTCCGTTGCGTTCGACGGGGTCGGAAAGCTCGCCCAGAAGCGCAGTGCCCGTCGTGGTCTTCGTCGTATCGAGTTCCTGGTGGACGCGAACGCGCAAAATGGTCCCTGCGGGAAGTTCGTTTTCGGCAGCGGGAACGTCGAGGACCATCAGCGAGGCGTCATCGTCTCCAGCCTGCTGTGCATTGAGCTGCGAAAGCGAAACGTGATGCGGGTCGGGAGCAACAGCCGCGGACGGACCGACGATGGTGAAGGGAGGCTCCGAAGTAGGTGCCGACGTTCTAGTGGACGGAGAGGTCCCAGGTGCGCTGCTGGCGGTCGCCGGCGCGGCAGTGTAGGTCGGCGCGGGTTGGTCGGCAACGATCGCCTCGGGAGGATTTGCAACGCCGCTGGCCTGGGCCACGGCCTGCATCGTCGCGAAGGTAAAGGCTGCGGAAAAGGGCAGGGCTGATGAACGCTTCATGAATTTCCTCCATCGCACAAAATTTGCGCGGGACATATTCCAGCCTAGAAGAGTGTGGGCGCGGTGGAACGCGCCTTTCGTGCCGGGGAATCCAGTCTGCTAATGGCCAGGATGGTCTGCGGTCTTTGTTAGAATCGCTCCTGGTGGCGCGTGCATGGCGGAATTAATTGAAAGCATAGGGTTAGCGAGCGGGCGTAGTATTCCCGTGGACAGAAGACCCAAGCTGAATGAACGCCTTACGCATCGAGTGGTCGCTTCGGGAAGTTTGAACGACGGAAGTATTTTGCAAAATGGACAAAGGAGCACCATGACTGAGATCGTTTCCATCCACGCGCGCGAGATCCTGGATTCGCGCGGCAATCCGACAGTAGAAGCCGATGTACTCCTTGCAGGCGGAGCGCTGGGTCGCGCCGCGGTGCCGAGCGGCGCTTCCACTGGCGAGCATGAGGCTGTGGAGTTGCGTGACGGCGACAAGGAGCACTATCTCGGCAAGGGCGTCATGCAGGCCGTGGAGAACGTGGAGAGCAATATCTCTCCCGAGCTCGCAGGTATGGATGCCACGAATCAGCGGCTGATCGACGCGACGATGCTCGCGCTCGACGGCACGCCGAACAAATCGCGCCTCGGCGCAAATGCCATTCTGGCCGTCTCGATGGCGTGCGCGCGCGCTTCGGCCAACGCCCTGAAGCTGCCGCTCTACCGCTATCTTGGCGGCGTGAACGCCTGTGTGCTGCCGACCCCGATGATGAACATCATCAACGGCGGAGCGCATGCCGATAACAATGTAGATTTTCAAGAGTTCATGATTATGCCTGTCGGCGCGGAGACTTTCTCGGACGCTCTACGCTGGGGAACGGAAGTCTTCCATACCCTCAAGGGCGTGTTGAAGAAGAAGGGGCTGCAGACCTCCGTTGGCGACGAGGGCGGATTTGCTCCGTCGCTGCGTTCCAATGAAGAGGCCCTCGACGTCATCCTTGAGGCCATTGAGCTCGCCGGTTTTGCCGTGGGCGACGATATCGCCCTGGCGCTCGATCCTGCGAGCAGCGAGTTCTACGACAAGGAGACGGGGATGTACGTCTTCAAGAAGTCGGACAAGAGCGAGAAGACCTCCGAGCAGATGGTCGAGTACTGGGCGAACTGGGTGGAGCAGTATCCGATCGTGTCCATTGAAGATGGTCTGGCCGAGGATGACTGGGCTGGCTGGAAGCTGATGACGGACAAGATGGGAAGCCGCTGCCAGCTGGTAGGCGACGATCTCTTTGTCACCAACACCAAGCGTCTGCGCAAGGGTATTGAAGAGGGCGTCGGTAACTCGATCCTCATCAAGGTGAACCAGATCGGAACGATCTCGGAGACGCTGGAGGCGATCGAACTGGGCCGTCGTTACGGCTACACGTCGATCATCTCGCATCGTTCGGGTGAGACGGAAGATACGTTCATCGCAGACCTCGCTGTGGCGACCAATGCCGGACAGATCAAGACCGGATCGCTCTCACGCACGGACCGCATTGCGAAGTACAACCAGCTTCTGCGCATCGAAGAAGAGCTTGGCCAGTCGGCGGAGTTCATGGGCATCGAGAGCATTAACTGCGAGTAGTGAGGCTCTTTCGATGGCGAAGAATAGACCGCTGATTCTAACGGTTCTCGATGGTTGGGGCATTCGTGCCGAGACGCGTGGCAATGCGATTGCCCTGGCGCGGAAGCCCAACTATGACCGCTTGCTGCGGGAGTTTCCCAACACGACGATCCGCGCGAGCGATCATTATGTCGGCCTGCCCGATGGGCAGATGGGTAACTCCGAGGTGGGTCATCTGAACCTCGGTGCCGGAAGGATTGTGCGCATGGACATCGTGCGCATCGACGACATGGTGACCAAGGGCAGCTTCTTCGAAGACGAACTTCTGGTCGGTGCCGTAATGCGTGCCAGCGCGCGCGGTCGAAGCGTCCATCTCATGGGCCTGCTCTCCGATGGTGGAGTGCATGCCCACGTGCGGCATCTGTATGCGCTTCTGAAACTCTGCAAACAACAGGGTGTAGAGCGGGTTTACGTCCATGCGTTCCTGGATGGTCGCGATACGCTGCCGACTTCGGGCGTCGGGTTTATCGAGGAGCTGGAGCAGAAGTTCCGCGAGATCGGTGTAGGGGAGCTGGCGAGCTGTTCCGGTCGCTACTTTGCCATGGACCGCGATCTGAAATGGGAGCGCGAAAAGAAGGCCTTCGACGCGATGGTCGCTGACTCTGCGGAGGGTGGATCGTACAAGGACCCTGCGACGCGCGTACGCGAGTGCTACTCGAACGGTGTGACGGATGAGTTCGTGATCCCGTTCCTCTGTCTTGATGAGGCGAACCAGCCAATCGGCCGCATTCGCGATGAAGATCTGTTGATCTGCTTCAACTATCGTGCCGACCGTGTGCGACAGATTACGCGTGTACTGGCACGGAATATTGAAGGCGGTCTGACGAAGGACAACGCGCTCGACCTGCCCAAGGCCGAAGAGCTCGATCTGGAGATTCCACGGAGTCGTGTGCCAAAGAACATCGAGTACGTCACGATGACGCGCTACGATCCGCACTTCCGGACGGCGATGGTGATTCCTCCGGAGAGCATGGACAACCTGCTGGCGAACGTGATGGCCCAGGCCAACCTGCGAAATCTGCGCGTTGCCGAAACGGAAAAGTACGCGCATGTGACGTACTTCTTCAACGGTGGCATCGAGAAGCCCTTTCCCGGAGAAGAACGGGAGATGGTGCAGTCGCAGAAGGTGGCGACGTACGATCTGGCTCCCGAGATGAGCGCGAACGGCATTGCGGATAACGTGATCAAGGCGTTGAACGACACTGCCTTTGACGTCATCGTGGTGAACTTCGCCAACGCCGATATGGTGGGACACTCGGGCAAGATCGACGCGACGGTGAAGGGTGTCGAAACCGTCGATGCCTGCCTGGGGCGGATTCACCAGGAGCTGCGCCGCGTGGGGGGATCGTGGCTGATCACGGCGGATCATGGCAACGCCGAGATGCTGATTGACCCCGCGACGGGAGGACCGCATACGGCGCATACGACGAACCCGGTGCCGTTCATCTGCGTGACGGATGAGGGAAACCGGATTGGCGTGCGTGAGGGCGGGTCGTTACGGGACATCTCTCCGACGATGCTGGGGATGATGGGGATTCCATTCCCGAAGGAGATGACGGGGATGGATCTTCGAGTAAAGCTGTTTTAGGTGGCTATAGTTAAGGCCTGAAATTGCGAATCAAGTTTATCTTATTCATTTCATTGCACTTACTTTTCTATTAGCAGGTCCATCTGCTTCTCTTCGAGAAGGGCAAAGTGGCTGTGACAGATCTGTTTGTGCGCTCCGCGCGACCCCACCCTTTCGCAAAAACCGCGAAAGAATGGGCACGTGGGTAGGGTTTGGTCGGTATACTGGCTCCGATTTTTTGGGAGGCGTTATGCAGTTGCCGTTTGTTCACGTGGAGTTGAACACGAAGGACCTCGAGAAGACGAAGGCCTTTTATGGGGAACTCTGCGGTTGGGAGTTCAACGATGCGACCACGGAGATGGGGCCGTACACGACGTTTCTGCAGGGAACGTTGCCGAGCGGCGGAATCACGACGATCCTCGATGCGCCCTCGCCCTGGCTGCCATATATCGGTGTGGAAGATATTCAGGCTGCGACGGACAAGGCCGCGTCCCTGGGCGCGAATGTCTTTCTGCGCGGGCACGAGGTAGCGAACGTGGGTTGGCTTTCGCTGCTCTTCGATCCGAATGGGACGATGGTGGGGTTGTTCCAGCCGGTCAAGATGTAAAGATAACGAGTCAGCAGGTGAGCGAGTCAGTAATCGCTCTTACGAGCGAGGACTATAAGTCGCGGCGGTTTTCTATGGCGCGGGTCAGGGTGATCTCGTCGGCGTACTCGATGTCCGAGCCTGCGGGGACACCGGTGGCGATGCGGGAGACGCGCAGGTCGCGGCGGGTGCGGTGGATCTCCGTGGCGAGGTAGGTAGCCGTTGCTTCGCCTTCGGTGGTGGGAGAGAGGGCGAGGATGATCTCGTCGGCCTCCGCCAGGCGGTTCAGGAGATTGCCGATACGGAGGTCCTCCGGCCCTACGCCGTTGACGGGCGAAAGTGTGCCGTGGAGGACGTGGTAGACCCCGTTATAGGTGCGCGAGCGTTCCACAGCGGCGATGTTGGTAGGTTCTTCCAATACGCAGATGGTGCGGTGCGAACGGGTCGGGCTGGTGCAGAAGGTGCAGGGGTCGACGTCCGTGATGTTGTTACAGACGGAACAAAGATGCAGCGTGGCCTTCAGATTCAAAATCGCGGCGGAGAGCAGGTCGGCGTCCGTCTGCGAGGTGCGCAGGATGTGGAAGGCGAGGCGCTGCGCGGATTTGGAGCCCACGCCGGGCAGCTTGCGCAGCTCGTCGATCAGGCGGGACATGGGGGGAGCGAAGCGTTCCAAGGGAGTTCCCAGTTGCTAGTTTGTAGTTTCCGTTAGCTGCCGAGACCGGGCAGGTTCAGGCCACCGAGGAGACCGGACATGGAGGACTTCATGGCCTCGTCGGCCTTGCGCCCGGCTTCGTTGACGGCGGCGGTGATGAGGTCTTCGAGCATCTCGATGTCGCCCGGAGCGGAGGCAGTGAGCGCGGCGGGATCGATTTTGAGGCGAAGGAGCTCTTTGCGGCCGTTCATCCGTGCGGTGACCATGCCGCCGCCGGTGGAGGCTTCGACGACGGTGGCCGAGAGCTTGTGCTCCATCTCGTCCTGCATCTGCTTGGCCTGGCCCATCATGTCTTTCATCTTGGAGAGATCGGATAAGTTCATAAGAGTTTTTAGTTTCTAGTTGTTCGTTTTTAGTTGTTCGTTATTTGCGGAGGTCGCGGACGTTGGTGACCTCAGCGTTGAAGAGCTTCTGCGCCTGCTGGACGGTGGGGTGGTTCATGGCGAGGGACTGCACGGATCCTTCGCGGGCCGGTTTTGCTTTCTTTTCAGAGAGTTTGACGGCAGGGTCTGCGGGAAGGATGACCAAGCGCAGATCGGTGGCGTCTTTTGCCCGCAAAGCGCCCTTGATGATCTGCTCGGTTTCGGCGCGAACGAGGAGTTTAAGAGTGGCCGGGTTGATGTCGGTCTGGATTCGAAGCTCGCCGTTGGCAATGACCCAGTCGGCGTCTTCCAGGCGCTCTGCGGCGGAGGTCTGGCCTTTGGCGGCAAAGAGGGCTTCGAGTGCGGCGCTGCGAAGCTGGTCGGCCTCACCGCCCACCTCGGACTTCGGCTGGCTCTCGGGATCGGCAGGCGGGAGTTCGGTGATCGCTGGCGTCTCCACGGCGTGAATCGTTGAGGCAGCGGTGGGTTCAGGAGCGGGTTCGGGCTCTGGGATGGGAACCGGCTCAGGCACTATGGCGGGTTCGGCGCCGACGATAGTGATGGGCGCTTCGGCTACCGCCAGCGCTCCTTCGGTACGGGGTGGCCTCGGCTGCGTCGTGGAGGCGCTTGGGGTTTTGCGCGCACTGTCGTTTCCGAAGGGCGAGATACTCTGCGGAGCTACCGTGGCGCGGGGAGGAGAAGCAGATCTCTCCACTTCGCTTCGCTCCGGTCGAGATGACGAAGGGTCCGCTTCGTTTCGCTCTGGTCGGGATGACGAGGGAATAGTGGGTGGTACGGGTGGCGGAGTTTGCGGATGTGGCGGCGCGGGCGCTGGGGCGGAGACCGATGCGGCTGCTCTTGGAGTCGGTCTTGGGGTGCTGGCCCCGGTGGGGAAGGCGCTGAGGAGTTCTTCCAGAGGGAGCAGGCGCTGCAGGTGCACGAGTTTCAAGAGACCGAGTTCGAGATGGAAGCGCTGTTCCTGCCGGAACCCGAGATCGTCGAAGGTGCGGAGCATCATCTGCAGGAAGCGAGTGAGCTCTTCTTCCGTGAAGAGCATGGCCGAGCGGGCGGCGCGTTTGCGCTCTTCCGGCGAGATCTGGAGCAAGTCGGAGTTGGCGTTGTCCGGTGTGAGGTTGGCGATTTTGGCCATGACCGTGTTGCGGAGGTAGCGGACGAAGTGGCGCGCGAGTTGCGCGGGCGAGTTGCCGGCGTCGAGAAGGCGAGCGGCAATCGTCAAGACTTCCGCGGACTGGTTCTGCGAGACGGCTTCGAGGATTTGCTCGAAGACGGTGTTCGGTACGGCTCCCATGAGATCGCGAATCTGTGTGGCGTCCAAGGCGGGCTTGCCATCGACCGTCGGAGCCGAGGCGATGGCCTGGTCCATAATGGAGAGCGCGTCGCGCATGGAGCCGTCACCGGCTTCGGCCAGAAGGGCGAGCGCAGCCTCGTCGGCAATGATCCCTTCTTTGGTCGCGATGCCGCTGAGCTCGGTGATGATGTCGTCAAGCTTGACGGCGTGAAAGCTGAAGTGCTGGCAGCGTGAGCGGATGGTCTGCGGGATGTTCTCCGGTTCGGTGGTCGCCATCATGAAGACGATGTGGTCTGGCGGTTCTTCCAACGTTTTCAGGAGGGCATTGAAAGCCGCGTCCGTGATCTGGTGGGCTTCGTCGAGGATGATGATCTTGAACTTGTCACGCGAGGGGCGGTAGCGGGCGGCGTCACGGAGTTCGCGGATCTCGTCGATACCGCGGTTGGTGGCGGCGTCGATCTCAAGGACGTCGACGGCGTTGCCCTGGCGGATTTCGACGCAGGAGTCGCAGATGAGGCAGGGTTCGGCCGTGGGGCGCTCCGGGCTGCCGATGGGGTACTGGCAGTTGAGGGCGGAGGCGAGGATGCGGGCGATGGTGGTTTTGCCGATGCCACGGTGGCCCGAAAAGATATAGCCGTGCGCAATGCGTTGCTGGTTGAGGGCGTTTTCCAGCGTCCGTGTGACGTGGTCCTGACCGGCTACGTCGGAGAAGAGAAGAGGGCGGTATTTGCGGGCTAGAACCTGATAGGCCATCAAGGTTGATTTTACTCGTCTGGGTGGGGGAGGAAGTGGGGACTGTTTTTGCACATGTCTTGGGCTGCGACTGGTCCGGTCGAGCTGCGCTCGAACGATGCGCTTCGCGCATAACCCACACATCGCAAAGAACGCGATGTATGGGGCACCCTGTACTGGTTTCCTGAAGAGTCCGGTTTGTGCGCTCTGCTCGACCCACCCTTTCGCAAAAAGCGCGAAAGAATGGGGCACAAGTGATCTCCTTTGGTTCTTGCTGGCGTGAAGCGGGGAAGGATGCGATATTCGAGCGATGATCGCCATGGAAGAGAAAGTTGAGAAGCGGACGCCGCTCTGGCTGTATGGTCTGCTGGATGTGCCTTATGGCGTGGTGACGACGGGGCTTCTCTCTACTTCGTTGTCCTTTCTTCTACGGCGATCCGGGATGGGTGTCGGTGACATCGCCAATACGGTGGCGCTGCTGAATCTGCCGATCACCTTTTATTACCTCTACGCGCCGATTGTGGATTTCTTCTTTCGGCGCAAGATCTGGGCGGCGCTGGTGGGGTGCGGCGCGGGGTTGTTTGCGGGTGTAGGTCTATGGCGTCTGCAATCGCATCCGCGCCAGGCCGTGGTGCTGATCTTTCTGGGGAGCGCGCTGGCGACGATGGTGAGCGCGGCGAGTGGCGGCATGATGGCGGCCCTGCTGACGAAGGCGGAGAAGGCCAACGTCGGAGGGTGGATCCAGGGTGGCAATCTGGGTGTGGGATCGCTGGTGGGCGGTCTACTGCTCTGGCTGGCAGCGACGCATGGGAACGGTCTTCTGGGGGCGGTGATTCTGGCGACGTGCGTTCCGCCCGCGCTTTCTGCCCTGCTGGTGCGAGAGCCACATCGGGAAAAAACAGGAGACAAGCTCGGCGCGACCTTTGTGGACATGGGACGGGAGATGGCGCGGACGTTCTTCAGTTGGAAGAACGCGCCGGGGCTTCTGGTTCTGGTCTCGCCGATTGGAACAGGTGCGATGCAGCAGCTGATGGGCGGTCTGACGCAGGAGTATCACGCGTCGTCCACGCAACTGGCCTTTGCGAATGGCTGGGGCGGCGGTGTGTTGACGGCGATTGGGTCGCTCTGCGCGATTCTCTGGCCGGTGCATCTGAACCGGATGATTCCGTACGTGGGGGCGGCGGTTTTTTACGCTGCGGTGACGGGTGCGGTGGCGATTGCGCCGATGCAGGCGTCCACGCTGATTGTGGGATTGCTGCTCTCCAACTTTGCCACTGGTTTTGCCTATGGTTGTTACACCGGGCTTGTACTGCAAACGCTGGGCGAGGGCGGAAAGAGGCAGAGCACCAAGTACACACTGATCAACGCGATCGGCAATTTTCCCATTGTGTACATGGCCTGGCTGTGCGGGCGGGTGGCGGTGCACTTCGGGCCGATTCTGGGGCCTCGGTCGATTGCGGGGTTCGATGCGGCGATGAACCTGGCGGTGGTGGTGCTGTTTTCTGTCTGGTGGATGGCATGGGGAAGAAGGAGAGCGGTGGCTTAGACCTTATTCTTTTTGTACGGGACAGAATAAGCCGCCAGCAATCCCCGAAATTCTTCTTGCTCAGAAGGACTCAGAGCGTGCTTTGGAATCGGATGAAAAGTATATCCCTTCAGCAGGATCCAGATTGTTTTTCCTTCGACATATCCTTCGAAGGCAACCCAGGGAATACGCCCTTCGCTGGCGTTGGGGATTCTCGCTGTATAACCAAATTCGTTAACTTCTACAAAAACGTTTTGCATGTTTGGTAGTTCGCGCTCATACCGTTTGCTAAGCGCTCGACGCTTTATAGCCGGGGTACCAAGCACAGCAAGGAAAAAGAATGCGATCGGAATGAGGCCAATAATCAGGGATTGTCTGGCTGACAGCTCAGTGGCCGATTTGAAGAACTGATTCCCAGCTATCACCAAAATGATGCACGCGGGCAACCAGCGTGCGACGTAATAGCCGACAGGAGAGAACTTACGCTGAAACAGATCTTGCGCTTCGAGATATTCATCAATTGTGGTGGTGGCGGTATAGGAGATCATCACGCTTTCGCGTTCCGAGCGAGCTTTTTCCGGCGTCGGACCTCGGCCTCGGAGAACATGGTCCCGCGGCATTTGGCTGAACCGCAGTAGCAATCCTGTGTGTCGTCGTCGTCGGAGTCGTACAGGTTGTACATGTAGGTGAGTTCCTCTCCGGCGCGGATGGGACGGAGGGCGCGGATGAAGATGCGTCCGTCTTCTTCTTCGGATTCGCAGTTGGGCTCGCAGCAGTGATTGATGAACATGGCGGCGGAGAAGCCGTCGATGACGGTGTCCGTGCCGGAGAGGCCGAAGAGATAGGTGACGTCGCGTTCGGCGTAGCGCTCGTCGGCGACTTCTTTGGCGATGCGGGGGCCGTCGTATTCGACGACGATACCGCCCTTGCGGATGGGGGAGACGGTGTAGCAGCCAGCGGCATGGATCGCGGAGGAGCGGATGATCAGGTCGGTCATAAGGGTTTCGGGAGAGTATAGCGTCTTCATGACGAAACAGATGCAGGAGAAATGGCGTCTAATCTGGAAGCGTATGAAGATTCTTATTCTAGCGACGGTTGTGGCGTTGGGTGCGGCGGGAACGCTTGCGGCCCAGGACATCTCGACGCCTACCAAGACGAAGCCCTGCCCGAAGGGAAAGACCTGTCCGACGGCCGAGCCTCCAGCCCAGAACGATTCGGCGCCTCCGACGTCCATGCAGGGAGCGGACGCGGACGTTCCAGATGGATCTTCTCCGCCTTCGGCTCCTCCTGCGCACACTCCCGCGCCTTCTTCCTCTACACCACCCTCCGCACCATCGCAGGGCGGTTTCCCGGATATGCCGACGGGTGGAAAAGAGCCCGATCCACCGAGTTCCTCCTCCTCTTCTTCTTCCTCCTCGTCTTCTTCAGATCCGGATGCACCGCATTCCACCACGGGAGACCCGGGTTTCAGTTCGAGTAAAGATCACGCGGGTGAGGACGATGCTCCCCCCACGACGGAGGGTGATGATTCTCCTGTGAAGGCGATGCCTCTGAAAGATCTTGGAAGCATCGGAAGCTCGAGCGAGGCGCGGAAAAAGCTGGAAGCCTCCCGCGTTCCCGACGATTTGAAGGTGGCGAAGTTTTACAGCAATGACGGTAACTGGGCTGGTGCATATCTGCGGTATAAGGATGCCGTGGGGCATGAGGCAGACAATGAAGACGCGCAGTGGGGCTATGCGACTTCTGCCGATAAGTTGAAGAAGACGGACGAGGCGCGCGAACACTACAGCGAGTATTTGCGTGTGGCTCCCGATGGAGAGCATGCCAAGGCTGCGGAGAGGGCACTGGTGAAGCTTGGTCCAGCACCGCCCAAGACTGCGTCCAAGACGGAGTCGCCTCAGTGATCAGTCTTCGGACGGAGCAGGGCCATTGGGGGTGTCGTCGGGGTCAGGGTCAAGATCTTCTTCGACACGGACGTAGCGGCGCAGATAGCGGAGCGGTTCTGTCTCCCCGGCCATCTCGCGCAGATGATATTTCCACACATCGGGACGTGCGGTGCGGCGGGTGAAGGCCTTGCGGTGGAC
The DNA here is from genome assembly GCF_000179915.2 of Terriglobus saanensis SP1PR4. NCBI lineage: Bacteria > Pseudomonadati > Acidobacteriota > Terriglobia > Terriglobales > Acidobacteriaceae > Terriglobus > Terriglobus saanensis. Next base: position 1,801,876 of record NC_014963.1, read on the forward strand.
GGTTTTGACGGTACCATCGGGCAGAACACGCGAGAAGTCCTTCGCCGGCATGGAGAAGGTGATCTGCGTTCCCGACTTCCAGAAGCACGAGGCAAACTCGTGCGAAAAGAGCAATGTGAAGCAGCGGCGTCCGAGCGAAAGCCACTGTGCGGCGTCGTCGAAGGAAACCCACGGGCGCGCCGTATGGCGTGCGTACCACTTGCGAAATTCAAAGCCGTTGGCGCGAGCCTGGGCGATCACGAGTTTCAATAAATCGAGGCGAGTCATGGGAGTCCGAAGTAAGGCAGTCTGGCTATGTGCTCTGCTGTTGATCCTGGTTTCTGGGACTGAGGCTCGTGCGGACTCTACCTATCCGCTTAACAACGATAGTACGGTGCGCGAGGGCTATCAACGATTCTTCATTCTGGATTATGAGGGCGCGCTCTCACGTTTCGAGGGTGTGTTGAAGACGCACGAGCAGGATCCGATGGCGATGGCCTATGTGCAGATGACGCTGATCTTCAGGGAACTCTATCGACAGGACTTGCTGGATACAACGTACTACGCGCGGGAAAACTTTCTTTCGAGTAATCGCAAGGTGGAGGTACCGCATGACGTCGCCCAGAGGATCGAAGACCTGACGAATGGCGCTGTCTCGGTCTGCGACCAGAGGATCAAAGCCAATGGGCAGGATAAGGATGCGTACTTCGCGCGAAGCTATGTGCGCGGTATGCACGCTGCGTGGATGACGCTGGCGATGCACAGCTTTTCGAGTGCGGCGCACCAGGGATTGCAATCGCGCAACGATGCCGACCAGGTTTTGAAGCTGGATCCGCAATACACCGATGCAAAGATGGCGGTGGGTTTGCAGCAGTTTGCGGTGGCGAGCCTGCCGCGCTTTCTGCGGATACTCGTCGGCATGGTGGGCGTGGGTGGATCGAAGGAGAAGGGCTTGGCCATGTTGCGTGAGTCTGCAGCTGGAGGCACAGTGACGAAGGTGCCTTCGATGACGGCATTAAGCCTGTTTCTGCGGCACGATGGACGCTACCCTGAGGCCCTTGCGGTCGCGCATGAGCTGGCAGCGATGTATCCGCATAACTTCCTCTTCCGTCTGGAAGAAGCCAATCTGACGAAGGATGCGGGGCGTGGGCAGGATGCGATCCGTATCTATCGGACGGTGCTGGCGGATGCCGAGAAGCATGGATACTTTGTCGATGTGCGGTTGCAGCTTCCTTACTTCGGTCTGGCTGAGACCGAGCGGGGGCAGGGTGATATTGAAAGCGCACTGCGGGACTACATGGAAGCAGAGAAACAACCGAACTGCAGCGAATGGATGCGTCGGCGGGCGCAGTTGAACAGCGGCATGATGGATGACTTGCTGCACCATCGGGATGCTGCAATAGAGCAGTATCGTCTGGCGGCTGCACCGGGTGGCGATCAGTCGCAGGCAGATGCAGCGCGAAAGTATATGAAGACGCCGTATAGCGGACGATAAAGCTGTGCCGGCAGAATGTTGAACTGATGCGCCTTACCTTGCGTATAACAGTGTGGAGTTCAACAGGAGGCGGGTATGGTTTGCTGGCGATGCGGGGCGCAGATCGTTGAGGGTGCGCGGTTTTGTTCGGCTTGTGGAGCGGCGGTGCAGGGGGTGGGCTCGGTCCCGGGATACGTGCCTTCGGCGACCTACAGCGGACAGCTGATGCGGGCGCGGGCTGGACGAAAAATTGCCGGTGTGTGCGAAGGTCTGGCCCGGTACATCAATGTGGATGTGATGATCGTGCGCATTGTGGCGCTGGTGCTGCTCTTTGGTGGTGGCTTCGGATTTCTGGCGTACATCATTGCGTGGATCGTCATTCCGGAGGAGCCGTACGCTCTTCCGCCGACGGTCTAAGCGTCCGCTTTCCTGCGATCAGGTTCTCGAAACGGTATAACAGAAGAGCCGGCTGTGATTCGCATGCAGCCGGCTACTTCTGTTTTTGTGGGGTTCCTTTTGAGTTCGAGTGCAAGGCCGTTTGTGTATGCGGGTGGTGAACTGGTGTGCGATGGTGTGTCGCTGCAGAAGCTGGCGAAGAAGTTTGGCACACCGCTTTATGTTTATTCCGCCGCGCAGATGGTCGAGCGCGCGGGGATGTTTGCGCGGGAGTTTGCGGATGTGCAACACACGGTCTGCTATGCGGTGAAGGCGAACTCCGCTCTTGGAGTTTTGAAGCTGCTGGCGGCGCAGGGATGCGGGTTCGACATTGTTTCGGGCGGTGAGTTGGAGCGGGTGATTCGCGCTGCGGGAGACAAGCGCGCGGAGGTCTGTGGCCGCGTGGTGTTTTCTGGTGTGGGAAAACAGCCTGCGGAGATCGATCTGGCGTTGCGCGAAGGGATTCTTCTCTTCAATGTGGAGAGCGAAGGCGAGCTGGAGCTTGTGGCTGAACGGGCCGCGAAGCTGAAGATCAAGGCGCGGATCGCGCTGCGTGTGAATCCTGATGTGTTTGCGGAGACGCATCCGTACATTTCGACCGGGCTGCGGGAGCATAAGTTTGGGATCGACATTCGCCTGGCGCGGAAGGTGTACAAGCGCGCGGCGCAGTTGAAGTGGCTGGAGCCTGCGGGCGTGAGTGTGCATATCGGATCGCAGATTCGCTCGGTCGAGCCGTTTGCGGCCGCATTGTCGAGGGTGGTTGCGCTGATCAAACAGCTTCGTGCGGACGGGCATGACATCCGCTATGCCGATGCTGGCGGCGGATTGGGCATCGACTACGGGGCAGGGAACTTTGAGCCTGCGAAGCAGGTCGCAAAGTATGCCAAGGCGCTGAAGGGCGCGCTGGGAACGATGGATCTGCATCTTCTGCTGGAGCCTGGGCGGTTCATCGTAGCGCAGGCCGGGGCGCTGGTTTCGCAGGTGTTGTTTGTGAAGAAGAACGGAACGAAGACGTTTGTGATTGCGGATGCGGCGATGAACGACCTGATTCGCCCGGCGCTTTACCAGGCGCATCACGAGATCGTTCCCCTGAAACAGACGTCCCGGAAGCTAAGGAAAGTCGACGTGGTTGGGCCTGTCTGCGAGAGCGGGGACTTCTTTGCGCGGGATCGCGAAATGGCTCCATTGAAGCGTGGGGACGGGATCGCTCTACTGGATGCGGGGGCCTATGGGCTGTCGCTTTCGAGTAACTACAACACGCGTGTGCGGCCTGCTGAAGTTCTGATTGAGCGCGGTAAGGCCCGGTTGATTCGGCGGCGGGAGACAGTTGAGGATCTGTTTGGGCCGGAGATGATTTAGCTTCGCACCGTGCAGGGGAGTGCTTTCATCCAATGGACATGGCGATTGCAGCGGGTGTTGGCATAGGGCATGTGCATTTGAAAGTGGCGGACCTGGACCGTGCGCTGGGGTTTTATGTGGGCGTACTGGGATTTGAGATTACGCAGCGGATGGGAAACTCCGCTGCGTTTCTGTCCGCGGGCGGGTATCACCACCACATTGGTCTGAACACGTGGGAGAGCGCGGGTGGCGTGGCTCCTGCCCCGGGGACAACGGGGCTTTACCATGTAGCGATTGTGTACCCGGACCGTGCCGAGTTGGGCGATGCGTTGCGGCGGTTGCTGAAGGCCGGTATCCCGTTGGATGGGGCCAGCGACCACGGGGTGAGCGAAGCGCTGTATCTGCGAGACCCGGATGGGAATGGCGTGGAGCTCTACCGGGACAGGCCTCGTGAGGATTGGCCGCGCACGGCGGCGGGGGAACTGGAGATGGTGACCAAGTCTCTGGATCTGCGAAAGTTGTTGGACGAGGCGAAGGTCGAAGAGTAGCTGGGCAGAAGGGGTGCCGTGGCTGATAAAATCGCAGGCGACGCGCGCTTGCGGTCTGAGCGCTGGATACTTCGAGAAGATGCAGGAGCAGGGAAATGTCAGGCCACTCTAAATGGGCAACAATTAAGCATAAGAAGGGCGCTACGGATGCGAAGCGCGGCAAGATTTTCACACGTCTGATCAAGGAAATCACTATTGCAGCCAAGGGTGGCGGTGGCGATCCCGACGGCAATCCGCGTCTGCGCACGGCGATTCTGGCGGCCAAGGCCGAGAACATGCCTGCGGACAATATCAAACGCGCGATCCAGCGCGGTACGGGCGAGCTGGAAGGTTTGAGCTACGAGGAGATCGCGTTTGAGGGTTACGGTCCTGGCGGCGTGGCGATCATGGTGGAAGTGACCACGGACAATCGCAACCGTGCGGTAAGCGAAGTGCGCCACGCCTTCAGCAAGAACGGCGGCAACCTTGGCGAAACGGGAAGCGTTGGCTACCTGTTCAGCAAGAGGGGCGTCATCGTCGTGGCCAAGGCTGGAACGAACGAGGACAAGATTACCGAGGTCGTTCTTGAAGCTGGTGCGGATGACCTGAGCGAGGAAGGCGATAACTGGGAGATTTTGACGTCTCCAAAGGATTTTGAGGCCGTGCGGGATGCGCTGAAGTCGGCAGGATTTACGCCGGAGCATGCCGAGGTGACGATGATCGCTTCGACGTATCAGAAGCTCGAAGGTGCGCAGGCAAACTCGATGATTCGGCTGTTGGAAACGTTGGAAGACCTGGATGACACGCAGAATGTGTACTCCAACTTCGATATGGACGATGTGCCGGTTGCACATTAAATCGATTGCGGAAGGCAAAGACGGAGAGGCCGCCGAGGACCGGCGGCTTTCTTCTGTGAGGGATTGGATGAAGCGATTTGTAGCGGTGTTGGGACTTGTTTTGGCGGCAGCAGGTGTGAATGCGCAGGTTCAGAAGAGCGATGTGGGTGCGGTGGCCAACTCCACTCCCTGGGAGTTCGGTGCGTTGGTCCAGGGTGGCAAGGGCGTCACAGACAACCGTGACGATTTCAAGTTCCTTATGGTTGGCGGTCACCTGGGTAAGGTACTGACTCAAGAGATGGGGCACTCGATGCTGCGCGGAAACTTCGAGTATGCCGTCGAGGTCTTTCCCTTCTGGCAATCCTATACACCGACGTTTCAGCGCGCGAATTGTGCGCCGGGGACTTCCATTACCATTACGTGTTCCAACCTCTTCACTACGGGGGGAACGTACACCGGAGCTTCAGTGACACCCATTATTCTGCGGTGGAACTTCACCTCGGGCCGCAAAATCATGCCCTGGGTGCAGGCCGCGGGCGGCGTTTTGTGGACAAACCACAAGTACCCGGCATTTGGACAGGGGCCTTTGAATCTGGTGAACGACGGACCAGGATCGGACGCGAGTGTATTCAACTTCACGCCGCAGGGCGGAGTTGGATTTCACTACTTCGTGAAGCCGAAGCGCAGCGTAGACTTTGCGGCGAACGCGGTCCATATTTCTTCGGCCAGCCTGGGAGACAAGAATCCTGGTGTGAATGCGTCGGTGCAGTTCAACGTGGGTTACACCTGGTGGAAGTAATTTTTCTTCCGTAGTGGTTGTGGTGATGAATTTGAATGGTGAACCAATTGTTGAGTGTGTCCCCAATTTTTCCGAGGGACTGAACGAAGAGACCATAAGGGCGATCGTCTGCTCCATGCAGGTTTTTGGGGTGAGCCTGCTGGACTGGTCGATGGATGCGACGCATAACCGCAGCGTGGTAACGATGGCTGGAGCGCCCGAAGCTGTGGCCGAGGCGGCGATTCGCGGAGCAGGTAAAGCTGCTGAGCTGATCGATCTGACGCGGCAGACCGGGGTGCATCCACGCATTGGAGCGGCGGATGTAATCCCGTTTGTGCCTGTTCGCGGGTACACGCTTGCCCAGTGTGCCATGCTGGCGCGGAACGCGGCGATGCAGATCTGGCGACGGTATGGGGTTCCGGTTTATCTCTATGAGGCGGCTGCAGCCAGGCCGGACCGCGTGAATCTTGAGGATGTTCGGCGCGGGCAGTTTGAGGGGATTCGCGAAGCCGTCAAAAAGGACGCGAAGTCCCGTCCTGACGTGGGCGGCCCCGATCTGCATGCCACGGCGGGCGCGAGTGCCGTAGGAGCACGCAGCTTTTTGATCGCATACAACTTGTATCTCGATAAGGGAGATGTTGCCGCCGCGCGTGCAATCGCCAAGGAGATCCGAGCGTCCAACGGAGGGCTGGCCGGGGTGAAGGCGATGGGCGTCCTGGCCAATGGCCGGGCGCAGGTGAGTATGAATATTACGGATTTTCGACGGATGCCTATGGACAGGGTCTTCCAGACGGCCGAAAAGCTGGCGAAGCAGCAGGGAGTTCAGATCGAGTCGGCGGAACTCATTGGTTTGATTCCGGAAGAGGCCTACACACCGGATGCGTCTTGGCTACGTCCAATACCTGAGTTCGATCCGGCGGAGCGAGTTTTGGAGCGTAAGCTCGAGAATCCGAGGCATTGGCCGCTATAAAATTTGAAATAAGAGAGTTTGGGAGGTTGTCACAATGGGTTTCACGAAGGTGGCGGGATGTACGCTGGCGGCAGTCTTGACCGCTGGGCCGGTGTTTGCGGCACAGTTGAGTGGGGATGCGCGCGCCTCGATCCCAAAGGACATTCAGCAGATTGTTGTGGTGGATTATCGTGCGATGCAGAACTCCTCTGCTGCGATGAACCTGAAGGACAAGATCATGCCCCCCGAGCTGAAGAAGCTTGAGAGTGCGCTGCGCCAGAGCGGTATGAAGGTGGACGCGGATACGGAAGTTCTGGCGTTCGCAGCGTTTCACTCGGGTGCCGCAGATGCCACGCGCACGGTGGGCATTGCACAGGGCCAGTTCCAGACGGCAGCAATCCTTGCCAACTTTACCAAGCAAAAGGTGAAGGGCACACCGATGCGCAACAACTTGGTGTACCCCATGGGAGCATCCGGAATGAGCGTGGTCTTTCTGAACCAGACGACGATGGTGTTTGGCGACAAGCCTTCAATCAAGGCGTCTCTTGAAGCGCACGACGGCATAAATGAGAGTTTTCTGGCCAACAGCGACATGATGAACGAGATGGCGGCCGTGGACACGAAGGCCATCTGGAGCCTGCTGGACCAGAAGGGCACGCAGACAATGATGAAGAGCGTTCTGGGTGATGCGTCGCAGTTGACAGACTACGACTCGGTGAAGAACCGCATGAAGAGTTCGCGCTACACGATGGAGTTTAAAAACGGTGTGGACTTCAATATGGCGGTTGTGATGAGCGATACCATGACCGCCGCGACTGCAGCAACTCTCATGAAGGGCATGGTCCTGATGAAGAAGACGACCAGTGGCTCGACTGGTTCCAGCATGATGGAGAAGCAGGCACTGGATATGACCAGCATTGGCTCCAACAGCGGAACGCTTACTGTGGACTATGCTTCGACGGATAGCCAATTTTCGACGCTGCTGAGTTCGCCTTTGTTCCAGCAGGTCGTGCACTAGAGCAGGGTTGAGTTGTAACGCAAGGGAAGGGAAGACCTGCTGGTCTTCCCTTCCTTATGTTTTTGGAGATGAATTTTATGGTGTGGGGAGTTTAAAAGCAGGGTGGATTCATGTTCCAAGTGCAACGTTTTTTACTTTATCTGGGTTTTGCCAGAACTTTACGAAGTCGAAGTCACCTTGTGGTAGGAAGAGTTCAGCTGGGGCTTTGTTTCCGAGGGATTTTCTGATTCTTGCGTTGAGCTGCATGGCGATTTCGTCGAGTTGCTGCTGGGAGTAAACGCTGAGGTCCTGTCCCTTGGGGAGGTATTCACGGACCAGGCCGTTGGTGTTTTCGTTGATGCCTCTTTCCCATGGGCTGTGGGGATGGGCGAAGTAGACCTTGACGCCAGACTTCTCTGTGAGGGTGCGGTGCTGGGCCATCTCCCTTCCCTGGTCGTAGGTGAGGGTGAGGCGCATGGGACTTTGGAAGCGATTGAGGATGGTGGCGAAGGCGTTGGCGGTGGTCTCGGCGCGACCGTCCTCGAGCTTGACCAGGGCGAGGAAGAGCGTGGTGCGCTCGACCAGGGTGCCGACGCGAGAGCGGTTCATCTTTCCCTTGATGAGGTCACCCTCCCAGTGGCCGGGAACGAGACGCTCGTCCACCTCGGTGGGCCGCTCGTCGATCAGGGTCATGCCGTCCACGAAGGGCCGCTGGTGGCGGTTGGGATCGCGTGTGCCGCGCTGGGGACGCTTGCGTCGCAGAAGGCGCAGCAGCTCCGTGCGCAGCTCACCCCGCGGCATGGCGTAGAGCGCGGTGTAGATGGTCTCATGCGAGAGGCGCACCGGATCGGGCATACGTGACAGTGTGGACGCGATCTGGAACGGACTCAAGCGTCTGCGAAGATGCACGCACATCTGGTCCCACAACGGCGTGCCCGGCACCAGCTTCCGCTCCACACGGGGCTTGCGATGGGCCTGCCGCGCCCGCTGTCCCGCCCGCCGCGCAACATAACCACCGTTGCCCCAGCGCCGGCTCTGCGCACTGCTCTCGGAAGGCCGCTTCCAGCCGTTGCGACGCAGCTCCCGCGTCACCGTCGATCGCGAGCGCTGCAGACCGGCGGCGATCGACGCTGGTCTCCAACCCATCTGAAGCTGACTCTGAATCACAACACGCTCAAAATCATCCAGCTGAACATAACAATTCCCCATATACAACACTCCTATCCAGAAATGTTGCACTTGGATCTTGAGACCAGCCAGATCCCTTCACTTCGCTGCGGGATGACAAAGGTTCTTGCTGATGGGAACGACCTTGGTGCGCTTACCCCCACCCTTTTCCACCCCGGTTTCGCGATGAAGCTGCGAAAGGGGGGCACAAAGTGGAGCTAGCAGCCTTCTTTGCAGCGGGCCATGATCGAGGAGATGGTGCGTTCGCGGACGTCGGTCGGGAGTTCGTAGACCTGGTTGTCGCGGTAGATTTCGATGGTCTGGCGGGTGGTGCTGACGACGACCTCGCAATGATGACATTCGCCGAGATGAGTCTTGATTTCAGACAAAAGTGTCGGTTCGACGTGGCCGTCGAAGAAATCGGTCATCTTGGCAAGAAACTCGGTGCAGGTCACGACGTCAGGCCCTCATTCTTCTTCAGATACCGGCTGAGACGTTCACGGAGTTGAAGCCGGGCGCGTAGCAATCGGGATTTGACCGCCGGAACGGAGAGGCCTAGCGCCTCTGCGGTTTCTTCGGTCGATAAGTTTTCGATGTCACGAAGTGTAAAAACGGTTCTAAATCCGGGGGCGAGACCTGCAATTGTCTTCTTCAGGATCTCGGAAAGCTCGGATTGGGTGAAGTTTTGTTCCGGATTGGGACTCCAGTCGGCAAAATCGCGCGGAATGGAGCCTTCTTCGGTCTGAACATCCTGGTCCATGGAGACGGTCCGGCTGGTTTTGCGCTTGCGGAGGCGCATCAGGCTCTCGTTCACGGCAATTCGCGTCAGCCAAGTTGAAAACTTGGAGTTTCCCTGAAACTGGTCCAATTTGCGGTAGGCCTTCAGGAAAACGTCCTGGGTGATGTCTTCAGCGTCTTCGCGGTTCTGGGTAATGTGCTGGGCTGTCCGGAAGATCTGCCGGTCATACTGGCGGACGAGCTTTTCGAACGCAGCTTGGTCGCCGGCGCGCGCGCGCTCGACCAGTGCGACATCGGGATGGATCTCTTGCTCTTCGATCTGAGGCGCAGTCGCTGTCATCGTCTTCGTTCATTCTAATGGCGCGGGAGGGTGCGGGCAATGGACTGAGTCACGGTATCGGGGTAGGTACGTAAGAATGCATCCCCGGATGGAAGTGAGGGCGATTGCATCCTAGAGTGGTAGATGTGGAGAGCAGATTGAAGAGTTTAGAGAATCGTGGCGGGCTACGACCGGGCGCCCGGATAACCAGTGCGCTGGTGCTTTGCCTTGCCTTGACCTCCGTGGATGGACTGGCAGCGACGAAAAAGAAGCCAGCGACCGCGACGAGCGCGAAGAAAAAGGCGACACCCGCCGGCTCCCATGGGAAGGCTGCGGCCAAGGGGACAGGTAAAAAGGGGGCCAAAGGTTCGAAGGGCAAAGGCATAAAAGGCAGAGGAGCGAAGGCAAAAGTCGTCTCCGTTCACTCCGCGCCGACCGCGCAGAGTCTTCATCTGGCGCGCGCTTTTGCGGCCAGCACGCAGTTACGGCCGATGGCGCAGCAGCTGGCGGCGAACCGGAGCCCTGCTGCGTTCGCGGGAGTTTCGGAGTATGCACGTCAGCATCCTGGAGAAGCGGCTTCGGCGGCTTACCTGTCGCTTGGTCATGCGTACATGCTGGATCGCAGGTTCAGCGATGCGAGTTCTGCGTTTCGGCAGGCCGCCGCCCAGGGCGATGCTTTGAATGATTATGCGGATTACCTGGGCGCCCAGGCGGCGCTTCAGTCAGGAAATGGAAGTGTGGCCTTTTCGCTTTTGAGCGGATTCGCACAGAAGTATCCGGAGAGCATCTTTGCCGCGAATGCGCCGGTGCTTCTGGCAAATGCGTATTTGCAGCAGAATAATGCGTCGATGGCGTTGCAGACTTTGCAGGCCAATGCGAGCAGTTCGCAGGCCACGCACTCTGATTTTCAGTATGCGAAGGGCCGAGCGCTCCAGGTGAGCGGGCAGAATCAACAGGCGATTGCGGTCTTCCGCGAGATCTATCTGCGTCAGCCGCTCACCACTGAGGCCGGGCAGGCGCGCACGCAGCTGAGTGCGCTGGGGGCGCAACTGACGGCCGCAGAGCGGAAGATCCATGCCGATCAGCTCTTCAACGCGAAACGCTACACAGAAGCCAGCGCGGAGTATCACGCGCTGGAGCATGACGATGCCTCTCTGTCGCTTGCAGATAAAGATGCGCTGGAGATTTATGCGGCGGTGTGCGACCTGAAGTTGAAGCATCTTTCGCGGCGCGACGTGGAGCGTCTACCGGATACAAATGATGACAGCGCGGCGCTCAAGCTGTATCTCACGGCAGAGATCAGCCGGAATGAAAAAGACATTCAGGCCCAACGCAATGCGATGCAGGCGATGATTGAGCGCTTTCCGCATAGCCGATGGACGGAAGAGGCGCTTTACTCCGGCGGAAACATGCATCTGCTGCAGCATGATGCGAGCAATGCGATCTGGCATTATTCGCAGTTGTATACGAACTTTCCGAACAGCGTGTACGCCCCCAGCGCCCACTGGCGCACGGCGTGGATGAACTATCGGTTGCGGCGGTATCCGGAGGCGGCGCGGCTGATGGAAGAGCAGATCGCACGCTATCCGCAGAGCACGGAGGCATCTGCGGCGCTGTTCTGGCGGGCACGGCTGTATGAGGATCCCGAGAAGAATTTCTCGCAGGCAGTGAACTTCTACCAAGTTCTTTCGGAGGTTTATCGCAACTACTACTACGGCGTGATGGCGCGCGTGCGCCTGCGTGCGCTGGGACAACAGCCTGTGGTTGCGCCCGCACCGACACTTGCCAGCGTGAAGACGCCAGCGACTCCGATACTGATTGCCGAGTTGCCTGAGAACGATCCGCATCTGATCAAGGCGCGTTTGCTCGCGAATGCGGCGTTGAATGAATACATCGCGCCGGAGATCCAGATGAGTCCGACGAGCGCGCAGTGGGGAACGCTGGCACAGGCGGAGATCTATGCCTCTTACGGAGAAAATGTACGCGCCCTCCAGTCGATGAAGCACAGTGGTTTGTCGTTCTTCGCTCTGCCGATCGATGAGGTGCCTGCGGAGTACTGGCATCTGTTGTTCCCGAAACCTTATTGGAGCGAGATCACGGAGCAGGCGCAGAGGAACAACGTGGACCCTTATCTCGTGGCATCGCTGATTCGACAGGAGACGGAGTTCAATCCGGTAGCGGTTTCTCGTATGAACGCTTACGGGTTGATGCAGCTTCTACCGGCGGTCGGTAAAGCGCAGGCAAAGCGCCAGGGCATCAAGGGATTCAATACGAATATGCTGCTGAATCCTTCGACAAACATCGCGCTGGGTGTTGCGAACCTGAAGCAGGTGATGGACCGTTTTGGAGGACAGCCTGAGTATGCGCTTGCGGCTTACAACGCTGGCGATGTTCCGGTGCGCAACTGGATGGCGTTGAACGACTACAAGGACATGCCGGAGTTTGTCGAATCGATACCTTACACAGAGACGCGAGAGTACGTGCAGGCGATCATGCGGAATCGGGAGATGTATCGGCAGCTGTATAGCGGGGCCAAGTAACTACTCGTGGTGCAGGGCGACGACGGGGTCGAGCTTCGAGGCTCGTAGCGCAGGAAGAAACCCGGAGATGAGACCGACGAAGGCGAGGATGACGAAGGACACGCCGATGATCAGGAACGAGGGCGTGAGCACAATGTCTCCCTCGTGGTTTGCGGTTTTATAGATGTCAGAATAGAGGGGCATCGGCGGCACGAGGTGCGGCAGAATGAGTGCCACGACCAGTCCTGCGAGCCCCGCGAGGAAGGTGAGCGTTAATCCTTCGACGAGGAACTGGAGCAGGACATCTCTTCGTCGTGCGCCCAGCGCTTTCATCAGACCGATCTCTCGGGTGCGTTCGGTGACGGAGACGAGCATGATGTTCATGACGCCTACGCCTCCGACCATGAGGGTCATGACGCCGATGATGCCGAGCATGATTTTGAGGGCGAGGGTGAACTGCATGAGTTCCCCGGAGTCTTCGACGGTGTCCCAACTGTTGACGGCTTTTTTATCGTTCGGATCAAAGTGATGACGTCCGGCGATGATGGCGCGGACGGATTTGAGCGCCTTCGTGTGCAGGTCGGCGGAGAGCGGCTGGAATACGATCATGCCGGGGTCGCGGATGCTGTCGACTTCGCGCATGGTGTCGAAGGGTAGAAAAACGTTTTGATTGTCGGGACCGTTATTGGAGGAGTCCTGAATCTTGTTGCGTAAAACGCCGATGACATCAAAAGAATGGCCCGCGATGAGCACGGTCTGGCCGACGGGAGGGAATCCGTTGAAGAGCTTTTCCGCGGCGCGGGGGCCGAAGATGCATACTTTGCGGTGCTCGGTGAAGTCGTCCTGCTGAAAGAAGCGGCCCTCTTCGACGTCAAGCTTACGCATGGCACCGTAGGGAAGCTCGATGGCCTTGGTGTTGATGTTGACTGATTTGGCCTCCCATTTGAAGGCGTAGGTGTTGTCGTACTCTGCCGAGACTGCCTTGATGAGCGGCATGGATTCTTTAACGGCTTCGAGATCTTCGAGCTGCAGCTTGATCTTTTTCCCTGCGCGCTCGCCCCCGCTTTGCATGCTGGTCTGACCGCCGAAGACCATAACGACGTTGTTGCCGATACCGAGGAAGCCGTTGAGGACGGTGCGACCAAGGTTGTCTCCGTAACTGATCAAAAGGACCACAGTGACGAGTCCCCACGCGATGCCTAGCATGGTGAGCCCTGAGCGCATGCGGTTGCGGAGAAGGGAGGCGATGCTTTCGCGGATGGTTTCTGCAAGACGCATGGTTACTCTGCCCTCAGGCACTCAATGGGGTTCAGGCCAGCGGCGCGCCGAGCTGGATATGTTCCAGCGAAGAGCGTAATGCCTGCGAGGGTAACGAGCGAAGCGATGATGGCTGCGCCGGAGATTGCGGGATGAGGAAGAAACTCAGGCAAGGGGAGATAGTTGAGGAGAAGACAAAGACCCACGGCAAGGACGAATCCAGTCGTCCCAGAAAGAACGGTGATAATGCCGGATTCGATGAGGAACTGGTGGCGTATGTCTGATGGGCGTGCGCCGAGGGCTTTGCGAATGCCGATCTCGCGTGTGCGCTCAGTGACTGCGACGAGCATGATGTTCATGACGCCGATACCGCCGAGCGCGAGGGTGAGCACTGCAACCGCGCCGAAGAAGATAGTCATGACACCGAAGATCCTTGCGGTAAACTTCGCGCCTTCGAGCGTGTCCCAGATCCAGAGGGCTTCCTGGTCTGCGGGATCGTAGTGGTGACGCGATGCGAGGATGCGGCGCGTTTCAAGGATGGCCGCGGGGCTGGCGTCGGCGCTGATGGGCTGGATGACGAGGTTGCTGATCAGGTTTCGTGTGCTCGTCATGTTCTTATCGAGGGGAGGGAAGTCACGGGCCATCGCAGAGTAAGGCACGAAGAGCTGCGAGCTGTCCGGGCCTGAGCCGTAACTGCCGTTTTGTTGCTTCTTTTTGAGAACGCCTATGACTTTGTAGGGATATCCGCCCATCATCAGGGTTTCGCCAATAGGAGAGAAGTTGCGGAAGAGTTGGGTAGCGCTTTCGTCTCCCAGAACCGCAACACGTTCTCCGTTCTGCTCGTCTTGTTCGGAGATGCGGCGGCCAGCGGAGAGACGGAGGGAACGGAAATCCTGATAGGCTGGCCAAATGCCACGCACGGCGCGGTTGGCGGCGTTGTATTGCGAGACCTCCTGGACAGAGCGGCGGATCTCCGGGCTAACACTTTTTACGAGGACGGCCTGATCGCGGATGGCGCGGGCATCGTCGATGGTGAGGCGTATCTCGCGCCCTGCCGCATAACCTCCGGCCTGTGCGCCGGTACGTCCACCGAAGATGATGGCGATGTTGGTGCCGAGGTTCTTCATTCGTTCCTGCTGGTCTTTTTGAAAGCCGATGCCGAGACCGACGAGGAGAATGACGGAGCTGATGCCCCAGACAATGCCAAACATGGTCAGAAAGCTGCGCAATTTGGTCTGCCAAAGCGCTTGGATTGTCTGCCGAAAGATCTCGAAGAGGGGCATGATTTTTTCTCAGAGGCAGATACGCAGCCGAGAGGCATCCGGTTCCCCTTCATAGATTCACTTTTCTTCATGTGGCCACTTCGGGAATATAAAATGTCGAACCAGTATGGAGATGATTGAGAAATACCACGTAGCCCATGTGAAAACACGGCTCGATGCCTCCGCGATTAACGTCATAGGCCACGCCCGAAGAAAAAAGATGATACCCAAGGTCAGGTAGAGTGGGAGCCATCCGATTGGCCGAAGGAGCGTAGATCATCGATGTTCCTTTATGATGGGACTGTGGGCGATTTCCTGCGGGCGTGGTGAAATGGCAGACACAGCGGACTTAAGTAATTGAGTGCCCGTCGGGAAACCGGCGGCGTAGAACTGCTCAAAGTCGGGGAAACCTTAAATGGCAATCCCGAGCCAAGCCTGGAAGCACTTCCGGGAAGGTGTAGAGACTAGACGGGCAGCACCTAAACCCCGAGTGGGGAATGGTGAAGGTATAGTCCAGACCACGAACCCGTACTTGTGGGGCGGTGAAAGCCGAAGTGGTATGAAAATCCGCAGACCTTAACCGGTCGTGTGGGTTCGAGTCCCTCCGCCCGCACCACACCTATATCTGAGTGGCCAGGATGGAACCGTCCTGGCATGATCTGCGCAGTGCCGACCAGGGCCGCCTTGGACCTCCATCTGAATCGTTCGGTCTTTCGGTCAGACGACAAATAAGCTTTACTTCAACCTGGTTCAGGAGCAGCGTCCTTGTGCCATCAAGAGTCGCCACAGCTACCTCTTTCTTATCCACGAACAGACGCGCTGCAAAAAATCACCAAATGTACTGAAGAACAAATTTATTGTGGCAAACGACAAACGTCTGTTCGTTAGCTTCCAGCCGCTCGACCAGTTGCGTAATCGGCACACCACCTCAACTTCCTTCAGCACAGACGGAATGTGCTCAACCCAGACTAGCCGGATCCATCACTTGGAGCTGGTGGGAGAGGTCCTGCAGGATCCGCGGAGGTCGCTGCGTGACCGAATAGCCAAAAAAAATTCATGTGGCAGGATTCTATGGAATATTCCGTCAGCGCTCGTGTCTATAAAACGGACACTCCTGAAAATAAAGTGCTTGGCGATACCACCTGCAAAGACCAAGCATGCGAGAAGTGGGCTTGCAATCCTATGTGCGAGGCGAAAATGTTGCGCCACATCAGTTCTCTCATTTGGACTCACAGTTTTATTTATGAGGAAGCTACTTTAGCGAGAAATTAATTTGGTGGTTGTGTGTTTATTTAAATAATTTCACCTCTACATTTCCCGCGCCGGGAATACACAGGACTCAGGTGGTGGTACAGGTTCCGATACGGGACAGGATACTTGGTGTCGACTGCATCTCATGGTTGACCCCAAGTATGAGGGCCAGTAACTTCTGAATCGCGAAGGTGCTTATACGAGATTTCAGATTTTCATCAACGGGGCACGCAACGATCTTTTGATCCAACATCTCGAAACTGCCCGTTAGGCCTTTGTGGCTCTGCGGATCGATATAAGGAATACAACGATTGAGGTTAGACCATTGAAGCAATGTGATCGCGATTTTAGAATATTTTTCTGCCTTTTAGCTTTGATTTTTCTTTTGCCGCTTCAGGCGCTGATAGCGCAAGGAACGGTGTTGGCACCCTCGGAGAGGGTGGTTATTAACATGGGCCATCAGCCTTGGAAGTTTGAGTCTGGCCAGGACCCGGCTGGCGCGCAAAACAATAGCTTCAACGACGCCTCATGGCAATCTGTGGGTTTGCCAACTTCCGCCGATGAACTCTTTACCTTCACCAATGAGACGTCCGGCGGCGGTGCCGGAGATTCTAACGGTAATCCAGCGTGGTACCGTCAGCATTTCACCGTAGGCACACAGTATTCGAATCGCAAAGTGCAAGTAGTCTTTGGTGGCGTGAATACGGGCGCGCAAGTCTACATCAACGGCAACCTGATTCCCGGTACACAGGCCTTTGCGCCACAGGCGACCCATGTGGAGGGATTTCTACCGTTCATTTGCGACCTGACACCTTACATCAATTTCGGTGGCGACAATGTGATTGCCGTTCGAGCAGCACGCAACGCAAACTGGTTTCCAGACATCGGTTTTGCCGGGGGATTCCGTTTTGACATGGGTGATCTGGGCATCTTTCGGAATGTGATGATGTACATCACGGACAAGATTTATATTCCGGAAAACGTGTACTCCGGTTCGAAACTCTGGGGAACATACCTTGCCACAGATGCTGCAAGCGATGATTCGGCGACGATTCATATACAGACGAATGTCATGAATGAAAGTGGAACACCTCAGGATGTTACGCTCACGACGCAAATTGTAGATGCCAACGGTAACGTCGTAGCAACCCGGCAAGATGACCAGATTATTACGGCAAGTACGCACGCTAACCCGCTGCCGGTGATGTTTGATCAGGTTCTTACGGTCAATAAGCCTACACTGTGGTATCCGAATAATTCAATTTATGGCGGGCCTTACCTATACAAGGTGTTCCACACTGTGAGCATGAACGGCGTGGTGATCGATTCCAAGCAGAGCATGCTCGGTATCCGAACCGTGATGTGGGATCAAAATTTCGTCTATGTCAATGGGAAGGTGCAAAAGCTTAATGGTGCGGGTGCTCGGTATAACTACCCGGGTGTCGAATCAAGCATGTCAGAAGAGCAGAAGTGGCGTGATCTTCAGCAATTCGCCGCTATGGGCGGGAATCTGTGGCGGCCGGGCCACGCATCGGAGGGTGACGAATTTATCAATGCGGCGGACGCTCTTGGTGTCATGCTCGTCGACCCCAGTGGCGATGGAGAAAATGGCTTCAGTGATCCATGTGGCCCAACGGCCAAAATGACTTGCGATCAGGAAGCGCTCAAGCTTGAGCTGCATCGCGACATGATTATTCGAGATCGGAGCCACGCATCGGTCCTAGCCTATGAGGCTGACAATGGTGTTACTCTTCCCGCGTTTGCACAACAGGTCGCGGCAGTGGGCAAACAATGGGACTTCCTCGGTAGCGATGGACCAATCGGAGGACCCTTTGGAGGTCGTCCTCAGTCCGATCGTTCCGGCGGTGATCCCCAATACGAGAATAACGGCGACTTTTTGAGCTGCTCGGGAGAAGGTTGCGAGATCGGCGTCAAGCAATCCGTTCCGGGCAAGCCGGTCTGGGGTGCGGAAGAGTGGGGCCCAGGTTCACTCTCGTACGACCACGATCACGAAATCTCCATGGCTGCAAAATACATCGACTCTTGGAGCAAGGGACTCGACTCGAAGATTATGGGTTTTGCGCAGTGGTACTTCGCAGACTCTACTGGCGAGGAAGGGCAATATGTGGAGCCTGACATCGATGCCAACCACAATATTGAACGCGGTATCGGCGATTCGATGGTGGATTTCGAACGGCATCCGAGATTGCTTTACTACATAGAAAAGGCAAACTGGCGTCCGTTCCGTGATGCAGCAGGGAAAATCTACAAGCCAGTGGTTAAGCTGGCAAATACCTGGAACCGGACAGGAACGATTCAGGTGAATGCCTGGAGCAACTGCCCCTCCGTCCGCCTCTTGATTAACGGTGTTCAGCAGGGTCAGGATCAGATTCCGAATCCATCGAGCTCACGGGCTGACAATGACAGTGATTTTGTCGCCACGGAGTTGACGACCAAACTCGCCGCTCAGGCTCATTGGACGGTGAACTGGCAATCGGGTACAGCGGTTGCTGCATGTATGGACGAATCTGGCGCAGTGGTGAACGATCCGGTTACCGGAACTCCTGTGACAGACACTCTCACGACAGCAGGAACTCCTTATCAAATTGTGTTGGAGCCTGTACCGAATGTGACTCGTCCGGATGGCACGACGTTTCAGGTGACAGCGAATGGCTCGGACTTTGAGCTGATCAACGCCAAGGTTGTAGACGAGAACGGAATTCTCGTTCCAGATGCGACGAATCTCCTTACTTTCTCTGTCAGCGGCAATGCCACCTATGTCGGAGGCACGGTGCAGCTGGTGGATCCAACGCAGCCCCATAGCTACCACGCCCCTGGCGATCCTAATTTGCCAGCCGAGGGCGGTCTTCAGACGATCCTGGTCAAGAGCCAGTTCAACCCTGGGGCCGTCACGGTCACCGCAACGTCGCCAAACCTGAAGAGCGCTACAGCGTCATTCAATATTTTCCCTATCCCTCAGCAAACCCCTTCGGCTACGGCTCCAGCAATCATTGCAGAGCCAGTGAATACGTCCGTGACCCGCGGTTTCTCCGCTCACTTCAGCGTCACTGCGACGGGTGCTGGTCCGCTGCAGTACCAATGGTTTAAGGGAGGTGTGCAGATTCCGAGCGCGATGGGGACTACATTTGATACCCCACCCACGACAGATGGGGACGATCAGGCAGTCTACAGCGTTACGGTCTCAAACAGTTTAGGCAGCGCACCTTCGACGAACGCAGTTCTCACCGTGGTTGCGCCAGCAGCCCCGGTCATCACGACGCAGCCACTTTCGCAAGCCATTGACGCAGGAGGATCCGTCACGTTCTCTGTTGTGGCAACTGGATCTCCTACTCTGAGTTATCAGTGGACAGATAACACAGTTCCCATTCCTGGAGCCATCACCAGTACCTACACGCTGCAAACGTCTGACACTACCGAGAACGGTCATGTCTTTGCGGTATTGATCAAAAATCCCGTGACGACGATTCAGTCTAATCCGGCGATCCTAACGGTAAATCCAGCACGCCCTCCGGTCGTTACAACGGATCCAGCCAATGTGGTTGCCCTTCCGGGGCAGATAGCTTCCTTTACGGTAGTAGCCACAGGTTCGCAGCCGCTAACTTATGTCTGGACAAATCAAAATACTGGACTAAAGGTGGGCGGCAATTCGCCCATCTTGACCATTGAGTCTGTATCGAATAGTTCTCTCGGAAGCTATATCGTCACGGTAAGTAATAGTGCCGGTATGGCGCAGTCTAAAGCCGCCACGCTAAGCCTTGCTCCCCCAGGCGTCAATATGTCATTGGGCAAGACAGCCTCTGCTAGCAGTTTTGAAGATCCGGTTGGTTTGGCTGCTAAATTTGGAATCGATGGAGATACCACCACACGCTGGGGATCGAATTTCTCAAATCCGGCAACCGCAGTCCCACAGTTTTTTGTGATCGATTACGGCGTCTCGATGACGTTCAATCGCTCCAAGATTACCTGGGATTCTTCTTTTGCCACGGCCTATGACATGGAGGTTTCGAGCGACGGCACAGACTGGGGCGCGCCATTTCATGTGCAAACCGCCGGCACCGGCCAAGTGGAGGACTTCACCTTCCCCACGCAGACCGCACGTTATCTCCGGTTGTTTGCTACGGAGCGTAACGATCAATATGGTATTTCGATTCATGAATTAGCCACCTATAATGGCGCCGCTTGCGGCGACCGCAAAGAACATTGGACTCTCAATCCGTCCGTCTCCACCCTTGTATTGGATAATCTAAGTGGCCTGACGTGGAAGAATACGCCTAAGACCACTGATAACTCGGCGGACGGGCAGTTCACGCAGGTTTCCGCCATCAACTACTGCCAGACACTTGGTATGCGCATTCCAACTAAGGACGAAGCGCTTGCTATCTCAGGTTCGTCAGGTCCCTCTTGCGCCTTTCCAACCTTCTGGGCAACCTGGACTTCTACCGATGATCCGGTCGATGCGACCCGTGCTGTCATCATTGATTCGACCGGCGGGGTATCCGCCGGCATCAAGGATAACTCCCCGGGATCGACACTCTGCGTGCTGGGCGACGTACAGACAGTACCGGTCATCACCACTCAACCCGCACCGACCACGGTGGAAGCAAACCAGGCGGCTACATTCTCTGTGGCAGCGACTACGTCCGGCAACGCTCTTGCTACCTACACCTGGCTGAAAAACGGCGTGGCCTTCCAGGTCACGGGAGTTCCTACCGTCACAACACCGTTGATTACGGCGGACGATAACAATGCACTGTATTCGGTCACTGTAACTGGCGGTAACGGTTTGACTGCAACCAGTAACACCGCGCTGCTGACCGTGAATGGTACGGCTCCTCCTCCGACAGGTGGTGGCGGCGGCGGTACAGGCGGTGGCACTGCTCCTCCGCCTCCGTGTGGCAATGCCACAGCATGCACCGGCAATGGCAACGGCCCGGCTCCAGTCGGTCCTAACCTGGCGTTGAACAAGACGGCGACATCCAGCGCAGACGAGAGCGGTTCTTTCCCCGCGAAGAATGGTGTGGATGGCAACTTCAATACACGTTGGTCCTCGGCATTCTTCGACACCGAGTCGTACGAGGTGGATCTCGGCTTAGTTCAACCCATCGGACAAGCCCTCATACGGTGGCAGGATTCCTACGGCAAGTCCTACGTGATTGAGACCTCCAGTGATGAAAATACGTGGACCACGGCATTTACACAAAACAATGGACTGGGTGGTGTCGATAATCTCACCTTCCCAACCGTGAATGCACGCTATATACGCATGAGGGGGCTGACCCGAGCTACACATTACGGCTATTCGTTCTGGGAGTTCGAGGTGTATGGTCCAGTGCTGCCGACGATCATCACGCAGCCAGTCAGCCAATCAGTAGTTGTCGGCGCCACGGCGCAGTTCACGGTCGTGACAGACGGTAAAGTTCCATGCACTTATCAGTGGTTCCGCGATGGAGTCATCATCCCAGGCGCAACGAGTGCCACCTATACGACGCTGGCTCTTGCGTTGGCGGATACTAACAGTTCCTTCAGCGTAATTGTTAGTAATGGTTCGGCTTCTGTGCCTTCTTCGAGTGCTCTGCTCACGGTCACCGATCCGGTCACCCCAACCGTCGGCATTGCGAACCTTGCACTCGGCAAGCCGGTAACCTCCAGCAGTAATGAGAACAACAACCTTGGCCCACTCAATGCCGTGGACGGTGATCTCACTACCCGCTGGTCATCTGGCCACACAGACACCGAGTGGCTCGAGGTAGATCTTGGTTCCCCCATGCTCACAAGCAAGGTGATGATCTACTGGGAGGCAGCCTACGGCAAGGCCTACGAGATTCAGGTCTCGAATGACGAGCAGGCCTGGACAACGGTTGCTAAACAAAATGAAGGAAAGGGGGGCGTGGAAACCGTTCCCCTCCTCAGCACGGTTAATCGCTATATCCGCTTCTTCGGACTTACCAGGGCTACGACGTATGGCTACTCGTTCTATGAGTTCCAGGTCTATGGCGCAGACGTCCCGGTCATTTCCACTCAACCTACCAGCCAAACAGTGATAAGCGGTAAGAGCGCAACGTTCACCGCCGCAGCTACCGGAACCGGTCTCATCAGCCTTCAATGGAATCGTAATGGTGTTCCTATATCGGGTGCCACCGGAACGAGCTACACCACACCGATAGCTACGTCGCAGGACAACAGCAGCATCTTCACTCTCGTCGCAACGAACGCCTCTGGAGCCTCAACCTCCTTAGGCGCAAAGCTGACGGTCAACTCTCCCGCTCCTACGGGCCCGAACTTGGCACTGAATCAACCGGCTACTTCAAGCGCTGACGAGAACGCTCAGCTTGGACCAGCTAATGCCGTAGACGGCGACACAACCACTCGCTGGTCGTCGGCATTTTTCGACAAAGAATGGCTCCAGATAGATCTCGGCTCGCTAAAGACGATCGCGCAGGTCGTGATCGACTGGCAGAACTCCTTCGGAAAGGCCTACCAGATCCAGGTCTCGACAGATCTGCAGACCTGGACAACCGTCTATACCCAATCCAACGGCAACGGTGGAACGGAAAACATCACCTTCCCCTCCGCAAACGGACGCTATGTTCGTATGTTAGGAGTAACTCGCTCGTCGCCATACGGATACTCGATTTATGAGTTCCAGGTTTACGGTGTAGGGGGGACCAATGTAGGGAGCGCTCCAACTATCACTACAGAACCTGCCAACCAGACGGCGAATGTCGGCAGCACTGCGACTTTCTCCGTGGTTGCCGCTGGCACAGGTCCCTTCACCTACCAGTGGCTGAAGGGCACCACCCCGATCACAGGTGCTACTGCAGCCAGCTACACGACTCCCCTTCTCGCAGCAACCGACAATAGTAACCTGTACAGCGTCGTCGTCAGCAATGCGAATGGAACCATCACTTCAAATCCCCCAGCAACTCTTACCGTCAACAACGTAGGGAATGCTCCAACTATCTCCACGGAACCTGCCAACCAGACGGCGACTGTTGGCGGCACTGCGACCTTCACCGTGGTCGCCGCTGGCACAGGTCCCTTCACCTACCAATGGCTGAAGGGAACCACTCCTATCACGGGTGCCACTGCAGCCAGCTACACGACTCCCGTTCTCGCTGCGAGTGACAACGGCAACCAGTACAGCGTTATCGTTGGCAATGCGAATGGAACCATTACTTCAAATCCCCCAGCAACTCTTACCGTCAATACCGGTCCGAACTATCCGATTTTTCCGGGCTTTGTCGGTGTCGATCTGCAAAACAACACCAAGGGAACTTGGACGGATGGACAGATCTTTGTCACTGTCATAGGAAGGGATGCCGCGAACAATAATGCTTTCGCTTATCTGACTTCAGACGGCACGGTCATTGACTTCACTCTCAATGACGGTGCTGACCCCAATCACCTCACCAAGAATGGTAAGAACTATGGCAATTACTCCTTCTCGCTGGCACAAACCAAGCTACTGAAGATTCCCACGTTGGTCTCGGCTCGCGCATTCATCTCACTTGGCGAACCCCTTTACATTCAAATTAATCCGGACCCTAATAACCCGACACAGGTCGTGGGCTACGCAGGCCCTAGCCGTACCAATGCAACCGATCCCAACTTTAATACTCCCCTTGACTGGTATGAATTCGATAATGAAACCCTGATGGACATCAACACGACCCAAGTGGACCGGTTCGGCCTACCTCTAACGCTTGACGTCTGGAGTGCCGGAGGTACCTCGCACCAGCGGATCGGCATCACTGAATCCATCGCACAGCTCGATGCGGAATTCGCCACTGAAGTACCGGCGGAGTTCCAACCACCCACGATGAACAACCTCAATATCCTTTCGCCAGCCAGCCTTGGCATGCCTATGGCGGCGGACGGAGCAAATGCTCACTATTTCGACAATGTGATTGCAACTGCATGGAAGTCCTACGCAACCAGTCCAATCACGATCACCGTCAGCGGTCGCCAATTCAAAGGTACTGCAGTCGCTTCGACCTTGACCTTTACGGAAGTCAATCCCAGTGCAAGCCATGCTGGCGAGACCTTCGTGGTGCAACAACCTTCCACCCAGGAGGTATTCCTATGCAACGGCAGCATGAATGAAGGAGTCGACATGAGTAATGGTTCAACCCCGGCCCTCCAGGATGAAGACGCTGTGCAGAGACAGTTGCAAAACCAGGTCTGCTCGGCGACGAATCGGGGTGTTCTCTCCAACCCAGCCAACTGGGCTAATGCTTCGACCTACTACAGTACATCGCCAGCACCGGCCAATTATTATTCGGCATTCTGGCATAGACACTCCATTGATGGGTTGGCATACGGCTTTGCTTATGACGACAACAATAATCAGAGCGGCTCAATTAACGTAAAAGCGGAGCACATGGTTTTTGGGATTGGTTGGTAATGAGTAAGGGGCATGGCGTTCGCACATTCTGAGAGCGCCATGCCTGCTGTTTATCTAATTATTTGACGTATTTCTATCACGCAAACTCCACAAGGTGACTGTATTCGACAGTTTGCACAAATGCCGGATCGCTCGTTGTGCAGTCCGGAACGTCAATCTCATCTCTGTGGCTACTACACGGAGCGATCTGCTCTCTTTCAAATGCAGTTCGGGTCACCGAAAGCAATCTGCTCCAGCATCGATTCATAGACGGTTTGTCCGACCGCCTCACGATATTCAGGCGTTGTTCCTTGTCGAAGGTCAATTCTTACGAGTGGCGTATATCTCGCTGTTCCTAGTCACTCTTATGGAACGCCGATGACAACTTTGGTTGTTCTCTTGCTTTCGAACTGAGAGTCTTAAGGTTGCTTGTTTACGAAAATTACGCGGAGGTCTCGAATGTTATTTCCTGAAGGGCCCGGATCCACCGTATCTCCCAGCGCTTCAAACAATGGATAGGCGTTGAAGGATTCGAGTGCATTTTGCGGATTCATTCCTGCCCGCAGCGCACGCTGCCATGTTGAGCCGTCGACAACGGCCCCTGCGGCGGGACTGTTTCCATCAATCCCATCCGAACCAACGCTCATCGCGACAAAGTTCGACTGACCGTCGATCAACTGAGCGACCCGAAGCGCCCACTGCTGGTTGCGTCCGCCAAGACCAGCCTGCCCTTTGATAGAAACCGTCACCTCGCCGGCGGAGAGGATACAGAGCGGAATCGATGCAACGGATTCCTCGCGTGCCCGCTCCACAAGATATTTCGCGGCATCGCTGTAATCCCAGTCATCGCAGGTATTGTCGACGATGACGCGATATCCAGCGGTGGAGACCAGTTGTATGGCTTCCTCGATCAGTGAGTCGCTCGACAACAATGAGAGACTGGTCGAAGGTAAGCGCCCCTCAGGAAGAGTCTTGGGCGTCTCAGGCATTTGCTCTAAAAACCGCGCCATCGCCTCGGGAACAGGTGCAAGCAATGGCGTTTCTGCGAGGATACGCCGAACCTCTTCCACGGTGCTGGTATCCGCAAGCGACGGGCCCGAGCCCACAATGTCGAGCCTTCCCGGTGGAACATCCGAGATAAGAACCGTGCATCGCGTCGCCGCACCTGCCGCGAGCGCCAGACGACCGCCTTTGATCGCGGAGAAGTGTTTGCGCAGAACGTTTGTCTTGCCGATTGCAAGTCCGGAATGAAGCAGTCGTCTATAGAATGCGGACAGATCCTCTGAACTGATGGAAGCATCGAGCGGAGCTTCTGCCATGGCGGAGGCTCCACCACTTATGAGATAGAGAACCAGGGTGTCTTCGTCGGCCGTTTGCATCAACTGAAGAAGTTCATGCGCCGCGACGAATGAATTTCTTCCCGGCACGGGATGGTCACCCCGCAACGAGAGAATTCCGGGGGGTGCAGCCCATGTACCGAGCCCAACCACCACCCCCGTCAACGGAAGTGCATCGCCAAGCGTTTGAATAGCGTGCTCCGCCATAGGTACAGAAGCTTTGCCGATCGAGACAAGAAAAATGCGTTTGAACAGACGCAGATCGAAACGGTCCTCGCCTACACGAAGTTCGCTTCCTTCCAGGACGAAAGAGTCGCGCATGCTCCGCGGCACGTTCACCCGTAACATCACTTGGGTGAAAAGCCACTGAGCATAGCCTTTCGGGTTCTGTTGCCTTGGCGCGATCTCTTCTCTATCTAGGAACGGTGGCACGCTTTATTCCCTCTAGACCAGTTTCAGTGCGCGCACCGCCTCACCGGCGGCCCGCAAGTTGGCCAGCTTCATCTCAGAATACTTGCGTGACAGAATTACGCCATCTGCCCCGCCATGAAATGCAGCCTCGACCACTTGTCTTGTGATGTCAGGAGTGCTCTTCGCGCTTCCTTGCGCAGTAGGAATATCGATGTCGATCCCAGGCCACAGCTTCGTCTTTGCACCGGCCAGGCCCTCCCTGGCGCGCTTGGTCTCTCGCAGGACGTAGTCGGCGGAAAATCCTCTGGCTGCAAGTTGCTTCATATCCGCTTCCGGGCCGTAATCAAGGACGCGGTAGTGAAAGTCGAGCAGTTCCTGCTTCGGCACATCCGCAAAGTAAGTCGACCCCACCGAATTAACATAGTCCACCATGCGCTCCCCGGCGCAGTTCTGATAGATCACGACCTTCAGAAAGTCGGAATATGGCGCCATCTCGGCATAGTCCTGTTCCGCACGATAGATCGGGTTGAAGGAGTTGTTATGCCATACGTGCCAACCCACGCCCATATTCGGCTTGATGGATTTGATCTTGTCGTAGATCGCCTTCTGCGTCTCGCGCAGACTGCGCGTCCACAGGGACTCCCATGCCAGAAGCTCCGGGTAACGCAGCATCAGGCGCCACAGCATGACGTAGTAGCCGTCGGAAGGACGAACGCCCTTGCGCGATGCGGTAACGAACCTCTCCAGCTCCTCGAAGCCCTTCCTCGCACGATCCGGATTGATCCCCTCCGCTTTGGCTCTTGCAACAGTGTGTTCAGAAAAATCACAGACGCTGGAGAGGGCAGGATGAGAATGGCTTGCGCCAAGAGCATTCGAAAGTGGGCCCTGGCGTTCCGATCCCCACATGATGCCATCGAGATCGTAGTTGCGCGTCCAGTTCTCCACCATGCCGAGAATCCATGCACGATGCTCCGGCGCATTGAAGTTCATGCTGCCGATCTTTTCACCCTGCAGGTTTACATCCTGCATTGGCTTGATACCGGGAAGGTCCTTGCCCATCACATCTTCAAACCAGGCAATTGTCTTGACACCATGCTTCTTCGCTTTTGGGATCACATCTTCCAGGACGTCATAGTTACCAAGGTCGGGCGCGCGAAAATCCTTCAGTGTCGTGTCGGCAAAGTACTTTTTGTCGTAGTTCGTGTAGCAACCGCCGACGAAGGTGTCTTTGTCATACTGTTGTTTGCCGTGGTCGGGCAGCGGCTGCCCCGGCACCTGGCGTCCACCAATGCCGCGGCCGTACGTAAACGTTGCGACAAAGAGTGTGTCCACAAACGCATCGCGCTGACACTCTTCGATGACTGCATCCGTGCCTTCATCTGTGAAAGACACCGCGCCAATCTGAATTCCGATCATCTTCTTGGGTTTGCGCACAGCAGGGTTCAGTGCGATGGCGGGTGCCGCGGCGGCCGTCATCGCCGCGCCGGCTGCTGTCTGAAGAAACTCTCTACGATCCATGTTTGATTTCCTTTGTATGTAAGAACTATTTGAGGTCAAGAACCGTTGCCGGATTGCTTCGAGCCATGGTGTCGATCTCCGTCTGTGATACACCCGCCTGCAGAAGACCTGCATAAAAACGCTTCAGTCCTTCGGTATGCACCGGGTTCACCACCTGGCCCAGATCGCTGGAAAGAATAATGTGGTCCGCGCCAACTGCATGAATAGCCTTGGCATAATCCTCGAAGGAAAATTCTTTGTAGGGGCCGATCAGGCCGTTGTAAACAAACTCCAGATACGCGCCCATGGACGCGGCCTGCTTCATCTGGTCGATGTTCATATGAATCGGTGCAATCATCGCGTGCGTTACGACAATGTGCTTCACGCCCACGCGATTCGCTTCGCGAATCATTGACAGGATTTCGTCCGGATAGTTATGCCCGGTCTCCAGTATCAGGTTGTACTTTGCGATGACGGCAATCACCTGCTTCACCTCCGGCAGCAATTCGCCATCCTGGGTTACGGCAACATAGGGACGCTTGTTGGGCCCCTTCTCGGCTTCAACTGCCGCACGGGAATCAAAGCTCGTCATCCACACCATGCGGCCATAGCCTCCCGAGATGTGCGCCATGTTCTCAACTGCCGCAGCGTTCATGCCGCCGACGGTGCGATTCAAATCGATACCGCCAAAGACCTCGATGCCCGGTACTACTTTCCGTACGAGATACGCATCATTCGCGGTGGGCACGTAGTGGTTTTTGAGAACAATCGCCCGCATGCCTTCCGCCTTGGCAAGACGCGCGACATCGATCGCGTCCACGGAACGTGGCAACACGTCCGGGCCACAGTGCATGTGAATGTCAATTGCTCCGGCCAGAGGCTTCGCGGACGAAGCACCCTGACCGAAGAGAGTACCTGCAACAACCAACATGCTTCCAAGCACAGTAAATCGCATTACGAAACCACCTTCATTTCACGTAAAGCATCGCCCACAGCCGCAAGATTCGCCAGCTTCATCTCGGAGTACTTCCGCGAGATCACAAGCCCCTTCCCACCCGCATCAAAGCAAGCCTTGGTGCAGGCCTTGATCTCCGGAGGAGCCGTATGACTGTATTCAACATTCATATTCGAGATATCGACGTCGAGTCCCGGCCAGATCTCCGTCTGCGTTCCAGCAACATCTTCCACGGACCGTTTCGTCTCGTGATAAACATAGCTCGAATCGAGTCCCACAAACGGCAACTCCGTATAGCTGCGGCCGCGATAGCCCATAATGTTGTACTCAAACTCCAGGGCGTTCTCTATCGACATATCACCATAGATCGTCTTGCTGGCGCTGGTGATATACGTTTCCATGCGTGTGCCCCCAAGATTGTCATACACCGTCATCTTCAAAAAGTCGGTATACGGACTGATCTTTTTCAGATCAGTCTGTGCTCGGAAAAACGGGCTGAAGCTGTGTGCATGCCACACGTGCCAACCCACCTCCATCTTCGGATTCACGCTTTTCACAACGTCGTAGATCGCCTTGTACGTCTCGTGCACGCCATCGTTCCACATGGTCTCCCACGCAAGAATCTCCGGATATTCAAACAACACGCGCCAGAACGTAACGTAATGTCCATCCGGCGGGTTTCCGCCGCCGCGGCAGAAGCGAACCCACTTCTCAAGCTCCTTGTAACCCTGCATTGCGCGTTGCACGTTGATGCCGCGCCCGGCAGCAGCCTTCTGGCAGAACTGGCAGAAGCAAGTCACACGGGAAGGATCGTTTCCGTCGCGCTGATGCACGGATTCGATCATGTTGCCGAACGGGCCGTAACGCTCCGAACCCCACATCACGCCGTCGATCTCATACGAATGCGTCCAGTCCTGAAAGGTCGCCATGAGGAATGCATGATGATCGGGATTGCGAAAGCAAGCGGTCTTTGCCGGACGGCCGTAAAGATCACGCTCTGCAATTAACTCAAAGTTCGGCACCTTGGTATTCCACACGTCCTCACTCCACGTGTAGGTCTTCATACCGCGCTTCTTCGCCTTTGGAATCGCGTCCGCCAGCACGTCATAACTGCCCGCGTCCGGAGCGCGATGCGGCACCATCTTGGTGTTCTTGAAATACTCCGCATGCGGCGTGGTGTAGAAGCCACCAAAGAAGTTGTCTTCTTTCTGCACGCCATGATCTGGAAACGGATGGCCCGGCAGCTGACGCCCGGCAATGCCGTTGCCGTAGGTGAAGCAGGCGATGAAGAGCGCATTGCAGGCGCCTTTTTCCTGCAGAATATCGAGCACCTTATCCGTGCCCTCATCCTGGAAGGAAATTCCCCCAATCTGAATCCCAATCGTGGGAACCTTCTTCTCACTCTGCTGCGCAGGAAGAGCTTCTGCAAGCAACTTGTTACTTACTCCTGAATTTGCGGCCGCCAGTGCTGCGCCCGCGCCTGCGACAAAAGTACGTCGGTCCATGTTGGCCATTCTTTCTCCTTACTAAAAATTGATCTTGAGCGCTATTTGTAGTGTGCGTGCAGCATTCAACGTCGAGTTCACAATGCCGGCGGAATTAGAACCAATCGAAGCGTTCGGATTGGTGAAGGTTGGGTGGTTGGCGACATTGAATGCTTCAAAACGAAATTCGGCATTGGCCGCCTCGTGAATGGGAAAGGTCTTCTTAAGAGTCATATCCAACTGCACCAGGCCGTCGCCAGTAAGAATATTGCGGCCAGAATTGCCGAAGGTGAATGCCGTAGGGCTGCTGAAGACTGAGGGATCGAACCAGCGCTGCGGCGTAGGGTTACCCACGGCGCCCGCAAATGCGCCGGGAGCACGATTTGGGAACTGACCGCTCGTACCGTTGTTGGCCACATCGCTGGAAAGTACCGGGGTGAAAGGTAAGCCGCTGCGAGCCGTATAGATGCCTGCGATCTCCCATCCGCTGACCACCTGATTGACGACGCCGGTTGCATTGCTGAGGAAATAGTGGCCGTGGCCCACAGGGAAGGAATACACCGAACTAATCGTCAGAACGTGCATTAGGTTGTGATCGCACGGCGCGTAGTAGCGGGAGAGCTGCCCAAGAGACTGCGGCCCAGATTCGCTCGACCCGTTGTCGAGACACCGGCTCCACGCATACGAACCCAATAACTGGAAGCCGTTGCTATAACGCTTCTCCGCTTTGACCTGCAGTGCGTTGTAGTTGGCCGATCCATAGGTATTGCCAAGATTGAATACACCCCACTGCGGGAACGGTCGCCGATTTTGAATGCTGCCGGCACCGGGATTCGGAACGTTGTCCGGCGTTGAAATCAGCTGGTTGTGTTTGGTGTTGTTGCCGACATATGCCACCTCGAGCGACAGGTTATTCATGAGCTGATGCTGAATCGCCAGGTTGTACTGGTGCATGTACGTATGCTTCATATCGATCGGCGAAGTCCAGATGGCTGGCTGCAGGCATGAAAGATACGCGACCGTCGTACCCGGGCATGCCACGCCCGGATTTGGGTTTGCCGAAACAAGAGGTTGGCCGTTGAATGGATTTTGAAAGGTAAACGGCGGTGTGGTCTTGCTGGACGTGTTCACGGTCTGCACGACTTCAAACGGAGGAGCCTTGACCCACTGCAGCGACATGTTTGAATCGAAGTAAATCGGGAACAGGCCATACGCTGCACGGATCACTGTCTTGTCGCTATTTCCGACGCGATAGGCGAGACCAACGCGCGGAGCGAAGACGCCAGGACCGGTTCTATGAATGGACTGCGGCAGGTGCAGCGACTCGGAGCTAAGCAGCCGATCGCTGAAGAGCGGAATCAACTGGGGCATCACTGGCTGGGCATTCGGATTGATCAGCATACCGCCGTTGTGTGTTGGCACCACGAGCTTGCCTGTGCTGTAGTCAATGGCATTGGCTTGGCCATTTAATCCGTCGTAAAACGGATCGTGTTCATAGCGGAGACCCATATTCAAGGTCAGGTCCGGGCGAGGACGCCAGTTATCCTGCGCAAAGAATGCCAGCCAATTTCCAGTGCTGCCGTAGAGATCCAGCGGATAAGCGCGCGTTACAGCGGCCGGATAACCCAACAGAAAAT
Organism: Terriglobus saanensis SP1PR4; assembly: GCF_000179915.2. Classification (NCBI taxonomy): domain Bacteria; kingdom Pseudomonadati; phylum Acidobacteriota; class Terriglobia; order Terriglobales; family Acidobacteriaceae; genus Terriglobus; species Terriglobus saanensis. The sequence continues at coordinate 1,833,427 of NC_014963.1, forward strand.
CGGAGAAGGCATCCCCCGTGTAGTTGGTGGTGAAGGAGAAGCTACCCTCCTGGTTCTGACCGTTGAAGAAGGTATGGCGCTGATGAAGAACCTGCACGCCCGCGGAGATTTCATGCCCACCCGAGGTGTAGCTCACGGTGTCGGCATATTGCCAGGTGCGGATGCGGTTAGACTTCGGCAAATTATTAACGCCGGAGCCATTGAATGGCGTGTATCCAGTGAGCGTGATGTACGGGAAGCTCGGTGTAATTTGCGACAGTTCGAAGCCGGTAATGCCCGCGCCTGCAAGGAAGTTCGTTCCAGGTAAAACAGCTCCGAACAGGAAAATATCTTTGTACAGCCCAAACTTCGCTTCATTCAGCCACTTCCCTCCGAAGGTATGGGATTCGGTCAGTGCGATATTCTGCGCACGGCTATTGAGCGACTGGATTCCGAGAGCCTGGAACGCATTCGGATCCTGCTCATCGTTGTCCGCGATCGAGTATCTGGCCATCCAGTGGTCTCGTGTCCCCATCGCCCAATCGACCTTGCCATCACCCTTCATAATGAGCAGCTTCTGCGGCGCACTGAAGTTTGCCTGCGACTGCGTGGGCATGAACTTGAGGAAAAAAGCGGCCTGCGGAGAGATGGGCACTTGATCGTTCGTAAAGCGGAGGCCAGTTGCAGGATTGATCGGCTTCTTCGCTGCGGCGCTGAAGTCGCCCTTGCGCATCGCGTCCGTGGGCACAATGTTGGCATAGGTGATGCCCTGGCTCTGACGCGTCTCTTCAAAATCCGAGAAGAAGAACAGCTTGTCTTTGATGATGGGGCCACCGACTACGCCACCAAATTGGTGACGCTTCAGAATGTTCTTGTTGGTGCGCGCAAAGTAGTTGTGCGCGTCGGCCGCGTCGTTACGCAGGAACTCAAAGACAGTTCCGTGAAAGCTGTTGGTACCGCTCTTCATCGTTGCCGCAACGACGTTAGGCGTGTTGCCATACGATGCCGGCATGTTGGCGCCTAGCACCTTGAACTCTGCCAGCGAATCGACGTTGGGCTGCACATTTGTTCCGCCCTGTTCATATTCAGTGATGTCGACGCCATCCAGAGACCATCCATTGAAGATGAAACCGGTACCATTGATCTGCACCGCAACCGAGGACGAACGTAGCGATCCACCGCCGGTGCGCGTGCCTTGTCCGCCAGGCGTGTACGTGGCACCGGGTGTAAGCGCAACGAGATTCCAGAACTGACGGCCATTCAGAGCGACCGCTTCGATCGATTTGCCTTCGACCACCTGGCCCACCGAGCTGTCCTGTGAATTGATGATGGGGACAGCCGTCGTGACCGTCACCTGTTCGCTCACTGCGCCGGCAACCAGCATTACATCCAGAGCCGCTGCCTGTGCAGTCTGCAGAGTGATCTTCGGAACGACCGACACTTTGAAGCCGTTTGCCCTGGTCGAAACCGTGTAGTCTCCGACTGGCAGATCTACAACCGCGTAAGAACCCGATTCACTGGTCGTGGTTGTGTACTTCTGATGCGTTGCGATCGCTTCGACTGTTACCGTCGCATTCGGAATGAATGCACCCGAAGCATCGCGGACGAATCCGGACAACGTTGCGTTGGACGACTGTGCCAACATCAGCGCAGAGGAAAGAAATATCACTAGGAAAGGGGCTGCAAGTTTGCGAAAAAAAGACATAGGAGTCTCCGGGTGCTCCGAGTTGGAGCCGCGTTGGTGATGAATAACTTTCAAATACAATGAAACGCGGATGCGGCGGTGCTCAAACATCCGATCTGCTGCGAACCATACCTCTTAGCCGGCGCGATTACGATGCGCCGGATCACTTACTTCCACTCGCGCCAATCCTTCAAGCACTTTGATGGAGGCGCAAATATCTTCTTCGCCATAACCCGCAGCTATGGCGGTGCGCAGCATCTGCGCGGACAATGCCGTGAGCGGAGTTGGAACGCCAAGCTCGCCCGCTGACTCCAGCATGAGCTGCATGTCCTTCTCAAGCCACTTCACGGAAAAGTGCGTAGCAAAATTCCGGGCAAACACCAGCGGAGCCTTCGCTGCAACCAGTCCCGACTTTGCCGCGCTGTTATTCAGGATGTCGAGCATCAGCTCAGGCTCAATCCCTGCCTTTGTGCTCAAAACAAAAGATTCGTTGAAGGCATTGATCAGGTTGCCGATGATTAAGTTCTGAGAAAGCTTCGCGTGCAGCCCCATGCCGTTCGCACCACAGTAGTAGAGGTTCGGGCCCATGGTTAAGCAGAAAGGCTTCACCCGTTCAAAGACGTCCTTGTCGCCGCCTACCATGAAGGTGAGATTGCCACTCTCGGCGCCATTCTTTGATCCAGTCACAGGAGCATCGAGTAACTCAATACCGCGTGTGCGCAACTCTTCTGCCATCTGCTTACTCGCGCTTGGGGAGATGCTGCTGCAATCCACGACGACACTTCCAGGCCGTGCACCAGCCGCGATTCCGTCCGCGCCAAAAATCGTGTTGCGCGACATCGCCGTATCCCCCACGCAGAGGAAGACGACCTCGCTTCGCTGCGCAACTTCGGCTGGAGTCGCCGCGATCGTCGCCGCGCCCGACGCCTTCAGCTTCTCTGCCTTGCCCGGAGTGATCGACCACAGCGTAACCCCATGTCCGGCCTCAAGCAGATGCCGGGCCATAGGCATGCCCATGATTCCCAATCCGATAAATCCCAGCTTCGCCATAAGACTGAATCCTTTGCCTCAGAAGTGAAGGTAGTGCGTGTACAGCAATGCGATAAGACCCACGATGGCGGCAAGAAGAACGCTGTGCTTCAGCATCAGCCGAAACAACCTTGACTGATCCGCGTTGCTCATCCCAGTCGCTGCCGCCGCGACCACGATCGTTTGCAGACTGATCATCTTTCCAACCACGCCGCCCGATGAATTTGCCGCAGACATCAAAACAGGACTAAGACCCAGACGCTCTGCGGTGACAACCTGCAGACTTCCAAAAAGGGCATTCGCAGAAGTGTCCGAGCCTGTAAGAAAGACGCCGACCCACCCGAGCAACGCGCTGAAAAATGGAAACACCGCGCCGCTCGAAGAAAACGCAAGCCCCAGCGTTGCGGTGGCTCCGGAATAGTTCATAAGAAAAGCCATCGCTAGTACGGAGACCACCGTAGTAATCGGCACGAGCAACTGCCTGCACGTTGAGCCAAGAACCCCCAGGAACGTGGACAAAGAAACCCGCAGGAAGAGCGCACTACAGATGGCTGCGCACATGCAGGATGTTCCCGACGCGGACAGAAGATTCAGTACGAAGTACGCATGGTACGGTTGCGCGTTCGCAACGACGGGAGCCATGCGCATCACCCGATCATGCAACATCGGCCATTGCAGGTTGAAGGTGCCCACAGACAGCAGATGTTGAATCGGCTTCACGCTCCAAAGTAGGACGAATACAACGAGGAATGCATACGGCATCCACGCGACCACGATCTCCTGCGTCGACGCGACCAGGAGATCTGAACCATCCGCCGGTGGGGCAACCGCCTCGCTGGAACCGCGGAACGCCGCTTCGAGATCGCGCGGCATGGGTTCGCTTTTGCGGAAACGACAGAGAACAAAGAGCGCAACCATCGCGAAGATGGACGCAAGGATGTCCGTCAACTGCGGACCCATGTAAGTACCAACCACAAACTGTGTTCCGCCAAACACGAAGCCCGTAATCACACAGGGAAGCAACGCCGCGCGCAGCGTTCTCTTCCCACCCATCACAAACACCATGTAGGCCGGAATGATTAGTGCGACCGGTGCGCAGATGGCTGCAACCGCCGCACTCAGCTTCAATAGCGGAAGACCGGTCGTCGCGGCGAGTGTCAACAGCGGCGTTCCGATCGAACCGAACGCGACGGGAGCTGTATTTGCGAGCAGACAGATGGCAGAAGCACGGAAGGGCGAGAAGCCAAGGCCCGTAAGCATGGCGGCCGCGATGGCGACCGGCGTTCCGAAACCCGCTGCCCCTTCAATGAACGCGCTGAAAGCGAAAGCGATGAGCAGGGCCTGCGAAGGTGCGTCTTCCGTAAGCTGTCCGACCGACTCGCGAATGATGGTGAACTTACCCGTAACGGTCGTGATGCGAAAAAGAACGATCGCCCAGAATACGATCCAGCAAATCGGAAAGAGACCGAAGGCCGCACCGTAGGAGACTGCACCAAACGCCAGCGAAACCGGCATGTGATAGCAGAAGAGGGCAACCACTAAGCTCACCGCAAGGCCACAGAGTCCGGCCACCCACGCGGGTTTACGCAGCACACCCAGCATCACCAGCACAGCCAGGATGGGCAGTGCCGCGATCGCGGCGGATACCCCGATACCCTGACCAAAAACGCGATATGCCTGCTGCCAATTCACCTTGTTCCGCCTCGCTTCTGCCACTAAAGCAATCAGCTACGAATTGTCCATTAGGGAACAAGTACATAGGACTTTTCGAAAGCGGGAGGATGGTATGTTGGTCTGACCAATTGTGTCAAGACGGCTTTTCCATTTTATTTTCTACTACCCGGTCGCTGGATCTTGATCCCCAGCCAAATCGGAGCTTCCAACGATTTGAACTGCATGATAGCTTTCAACTTTGCCACGAAATTGGCCTGACCATTTTTTGACCGCCTTGGGAAAGATCTAGGACATTTGGCTGTAGTGATAAGGTGACCAGAGATGCGAAAACAGAATGCACCAGACACGACGCTCCAGGAGAAGACCGCCCTTAAAACACGGCCTGTTCAGAAGAACTCGATAAGCGATGAGATTGTCCAGCAGATCATGAAACAGATCTCGAGTGGCAGTCTGAGGCCGGGCCAACGTCTCCCTTCGGAACGGGAGTTGTGCAAGCAATTCAACGCTGGCCGTTCCTCCCTTCGCGAGGCGCTGCGCTGCCTCTCCATCATGGGTGTACTCACTGCGCGCGTCGGCGAAGGAACCTCGGTCGCCACGGACGGCAGCAAATTTCTGAACACGATTATGAAGTGGCGCGTCATCACGGAGCGCTATGACGTTCGCGACCTGATGGAAGTGCGCCTGGCGATGGAAGGCCTTTCTGCAGCGAGCGCCGCCGAGCGCGCAACCGACGCTGAACTTGCGGCGATCTCAGAGTTCGTGGTGCGCATGCACGATGCGGTAGGAGATGCGAAGCGATTCAGCTCTCTTGATCTTGAATTTCATCTTGCGATCTCACGCGCATCAAAGAACCTCGCGATGGTGGACATGCTTACCATGATTCGCAGCCAGCTCCCGCGCGTCGTATCCACGGTGCTCAAGCTCCCTGATGCGCGGCCACTCTCACTCAAAGAGCACGAAACCATCATTAAGGCCCTGCTGAAGCGCGACCCGGAGGGAGCCCGTAAGGCCATGCAGGTCCATCTGAGCTCTGCAATTAAACGTTACGACTCCACACAGCCAAAGGTTATGTATTGAACGCATCCAAATCGCTAACGCTCTATGTGGGTTGTCTAAGCATCGACGGGCTCAATCTCTTTTTGAGGGCTAAGATTTTGCGTTTGGCGGCCTTCCGTTTTGTTCCGACTCTGTGTATTGTTCATCGCTGAGAAAGGGGTTATGTCTTCTCGCAAGCCGGTGGTCGATGCCTCGTTGCTTCAGCCGTTCTCTCAGCGGAGCGAATAGTAAGTCCGGTCGGCGATCACGCGCTTCGACTTCTGCCAGGGACGGTCTTTAGTCGGGGACGGCGAGCGTAGCTTTCCCGGGGAGGCACTTGCCGTCTGAAACCCCCAGCGGAAGACCGGCACCGCCGACCAATACCATCCACTCGTGCCCTTGCCAGATCATTTAAGTTGCCTTCACACGGACAGGGTAGAATTCAAGGCCACATGCCTCATCGCGCAGAATCTCGTCAGGACATCGCACAATGAACGTTCTCGTCATTGAAGATGACTTCAGGATCGCTAGCCTGGTTGAGCGTGCCTTGATAGAAGAAGGGCATCGCGTCGTCGTTTCAGGCGACGGCAGGGAAGGGGCCGACCTTCTACTCACAGGCCAGTTCGATGCCGCTCTGCTCGATATCTTTCTGCCCGAGATGGATGGTTTCGAGGTACTCGAGAGGGTCCGGACGCAGCAGTGCAAGACTCCCATTCTTGTCCTCACGGCGGTCGACGCTGTGCCCAAAATCGTGCGTGCCTTCGATTTGGGGGCAGACGATTACCTGGTCAAACCATTTATCGTCGAGATCCTGCTTGCGCGCGTCGGCGCCATCGCCCGCCGTGTCGCGAACCACTCGGAAGAAGCACCGGAGACGGGGAGTGTCGTCCTCGACCGTGGGCGCCGTCTTGCCCTTCGCCATGGGAAAGAGATTGCGCTGACGAAGAAACAGTTCGAACTCCTGGATACCCTCATGCGCCGCAAGGGGCTCATTACGACGCGCGAGCAGCTCATCGAAGCTGGCTGGGGCATACAGGCCGACGTGAAAGAGAACACTCTTGATGTCTACATCCACGGCCTGCGGGCCAAACTCGAAGACCAATCCGATAAGGGACAACCACTCATCCGCACCGTCCACGGCTCTGGTTATATGTTTGTCGCGACATGAGTATGGGAGCAATCTCGGTTCGTGCCAAGCTCATGCTGCTGTATCTTCTGGTCACCTTTCTTGGGCTCTCCGCGTTTGGAATGCTCTCTTACGGTGCGCTGCGATACTCGCTTCTGCAAGGCAAGAAGACGCATCTGCAGGGGCGTGAAGACAGGCTCATCAGTCTCCTCAGAGAGAACAAAGCGAAGGGTGTAACGCAGCCGTTGAGCGAGCAGCTCCGGAACTATGCGCTGGTTACCCATGAAGGCAATCTTTTTCACGTGCACACGCTCGATGGCGGCTTCATCTTTCCGATCGAGGACGCCTCGCACGACTGGGGTCTGCTGGCCGGGCAGAACTGTCAGACAGCAGCTTTCGACTCGATCCTGATCGACGGCAAGCCCGCGATGGTGATGTGCCATCAGATCCTGGTCGACGGGCGTGCCGTGCTTCTGCATATCGGCGGGACGCTCGAAGAAGAGCACTACATCCTGCTCAAGTACCGCAACGCACTCTTCCTTTTGATGCCCGGGCTGCTCATTCTCTCTTCGGTCTGCGGATACTTTCTCAGCCGCTTTGCGCTCAAGCCGGTCGACCGCGTCACGCGTGCTGCTCTAGGGATCGGTATCAGCAATCTCTCCGAGCGGCTCCCTGTGCCGCCAGCCAGGGATGAAATCCAGCGACTCGCCATCGCGTGGAACCAACTGCTCGCAAAGCTGGAAGCGGCCGTGTCGCGGCTGAGCCAGTTTTCCGCCGACGCCTCCCATGATCTGCGCACCTCGATGACTGTCATGCTCGCCACCGCGCAGCTCTCATTGCGTCGCCCGCGCAGCGAAGAGGAGTATCGCGATGCGCTCGAAAAGATCGTTACCGAGTGCCGCACCGGATCGACGTTGCTCGACGCGCTTCTTTCGCTCACGCAGAGCGACAACTTCATGCATGAGTTTGCCTTCAAGAAGATCGACCTCTGCGCCCTTGTCATCAGCGGATGCCGTCGTGTCGAGGATTTGGCCGAGTCCAGCGGGATTCTGCTCGACTGGCATCTTCCTACAGAGACCGTTTTCATCGAAGGCGACGACCTTCTTCTCCAGCGGCTCCTCGGCATCCTCCTGGACAACGCCATTCGTTACACGCCTGTGGACGGCGAGATCCGCGCGGAGGTATCCACGGAAGAGGAGTATGCTCTCGTCGCCGTGCGGGACACAGGCGTCGGCATGACGGAGGAGGTGCGCCGGCGTGTCTTCGATCGCTTTTACCAAGCTGACCTGCGGGAGCGGAAATCGAGTGCCGGTAGTGGCCTTGGTCTTTCGATCGGACGCTGGATCGCCGACGCGCACGCCGCCGAGCTCACCGTGCGCAGCACGCCGCTGGAGGGCTCTGTCTTCGAAATCAGGTTCCCCTTAAAAGCCAGTCCGACCACGCAGGAATCCATGCTCACGATGAAGTGAGTTTCGCGTGTAGAAATTAAGGTTGCTGATATAAACCTGAAATCAACCTTAAGATCAAGAGCAATCTTCGAAAATTCTCGGTTCGCACTGCTATTTAACCTTCCTGTAACCTTGCCGTCTCCCTACATTCACAAACGACTCCTACTCTCAGTCTCGCAATGAGACAAAACAAAGCTTCTTTCAGCGTGGTCTTCCTCCTCGCCATCACAGCGGTGTGTGCCTATGCACAATCCGCCAGCCCCAACCCTGCAAAGGCCACGATCGATGTGGCCGTGCACAGCAACCTCTATCTCGATCAGGATTCGTTTTCTCTCGATCTCATCCTCCCATCACCCCCGCCGAAGAACTCCGCTATCGCTCTCTCGGAACTCGCGGAGTTGCACCGGATCGAAGAGAGGCGCACTGCGGAGCAGGTAGCTCAAGCGCAGATCGACGATCGCGAAGAAAGTATCTTTCTATTCGAGTCGGTGATGGGAAAGCAGTTCAACGCAGACGCGCTCCCGTTGACCTCGGCCCTCTCCAAACGCATTCGCAAGGATGAATCCGCAGCAAGCAGCGGCCTTAAGAGCACGTATCACCGTCCACGTCCTTACCAGGCGGATGCCACGTTGCATCCTGTCTGCACCCTTACACAGGAGCCGAACTCATACCCCAGCGGGCACTCTCTCTCCGGCTATCTGCTTGGCTTCACGCTTATCCAGATGGTGCCGGAGAGGCGCCAGCAGATTCTCGATCGTGCCGACGAGTTCGCGCATAACCGCCTGGTCTGCGGTGTGCACTACACCAGCGATACCGAGGCTAGCCGCCGTCTTGCGTATGCCCTCTTCGGCTCTCTCGCGGCATCCCCGCAGTTTCAGAAAGACCTTGCTGCAGCTCGCACCGAGACACGCCAGAAGCTTGGCCTGCCGGCGGCAATCAACCGATAAAGCGGGCCCACCGCTTGCGATTCACTGCTCTATTCAACGAAGTATTTCCTGGAGGAACTCATGACACAACCCACTCTGAAACGCTGTGCCGCAGCCTTTCTCCTCTTCGTCTGCGCTTTTGCCCTCCCGGCTATCTCGGGCTATGCCCAGACGGCGGCCACCACGCTCTCCGGCGTCGTGACAGACGCGAAGGGCGGCATGCTGGCCGACGTCGTGGTCACGGTGACGGCCACCGACTCGGCAGCCGCCATTCGAACGACGAAGACGGACGCGCTGGGCCATTTCACGCTTGGCGGTTTCAACACCGGAAACTACACGGTCGAGATCGCAGGCTCGGGTTTCAGGCCGAACCGTCGCACCATCCGCATCGCTGCCGGACAGGATCAGGATCTGTCTGCATCGCTCGTTGTGGGCGACGTCTCGCAGGAGGTGAATGTCTCGGGGAATGAGGTAGGATCCATCGCATCGGCTCTTGCGCCGATGGACGCTCTGCTGGATGCGCGCTCTGCACGCACCGAGATCACGCAGCACTTCATTCAGAACTTCACCTCGCCCATCGCCGATTTTGGCGAGGCCGTCCAGATGTCGCCGGGCACCTTCACCACGAACGGAAACGGTGTCGGTCTCGGTCAGTCCAGCACCTACTTCCGCGGATTTCCCGATGGCGAGTACGACATTGACTTCGATGGCATCCCCTTTTACGACACCAACACACCGACCCATCACTCGTGGGCCTTCTTTCCTGCCCAGTTCCTTGGCGGCATCGACTTCGACCGCAGCCCCGGCACAGCCTCCACCATAGGGCCAGCGCCTTTCGGCGGCTCCATCCATTTGCTCTCGAAGAACCTAAGCCCCATGCAGAACATTCGCGGACAGTTCTCCTATGGCTCCTTCAATACCGCTCTTTACGACGGAGAATATGACTCGGGCGATCTGCTTGGCGGCCATAAGCTGAACTTCCAGATCGACGTACATCACCTTCAGTCCGACGGCTACCAGACCTTCAATCATCAGACCCGCAACGCAGGCGCCATCAAGATGCAGTACAAGTTCTCTGATAAGACCTATCTCACCGGTTTCTCCGGCGTGATCCAGCTCGATGCCAACACGCCAAACTTCGCGGCGACGCGCTGCCAGATGTTCGGAGCCGGTACGGGGTACACCTGCACCGGGGCCAACGCTTTCTTTGCTGGGGCCGGTATTAACTTCCTTCTTACGGACAATACAGATCCGGTCAACTACCTCGACAATCAGTACAACAAATACCACGTGCCCACCGATTTCGAGTATGTCGGGCTTCACAGTGAGTTCGGGCATAACTTCATCCTTGACGTAAAGCCCTACACCTATAACTACGACAACGGCGAGAAGTTCTCAAACGCCACGCCAATCACAGAAGCAGCCACGATCAATGGTTCGAAGACCTACAACGGCATCGCCATTGCCCCTTGCAACGTGCCGGTAACCAAGAAAGGTGTAACCGCTCTTCCTTGCGCCGTCGACAAGTACAACAGCTACCGCAAGTATGGAGAGACCTCGAACATCAGCCAGGTCTCCAGGTTCGGCATCGCGCGTGTAGGCTTCTGGTACGAATGGGCCACTACCAATCGTCACCAGACCCCGAGCGACCCCCTGAACAACTGGGCCAACCAGGCTCTCTCGAACTTCAACGAGTCGTTCTGGACCAACTCCTACCAGCCCTACTTCGAGTATGAGTTCCATGCGACCCGCCATCTGAACATCACTGCGGGTACCAAGTTCTCGCATTACAACATTGCCACCAAGCAGTATGCGGACGACGGCAAAACCATCGGCGGTCTTGGCACGAACAATCCCAACACCTTCATCACCAACAGCGGCACTTACTCTGCGTGGTTGCCCTCTATCGATGCCAACTACCGCCTGCGCACCAACTGGTCGGTCTACGGTCAGGTTTCAACCGGAAGCGTCGTTCCGCCGAGCAAAGTCTTTGACTATGCGCAGAGCGCCACCGGCATTCCGGTGAAGACTCTGCCCAAGCAGCAGCGCTCCACCACCTACCAGACTGGCACCGTGATCAAGTTGAAGCGCGTGACGCTGGACGCGGACTTTTACCATATTCGCTTTCAGAACAGCTACTCCTCAACCCTCGACTCCAGCGGCGAACCGGTCTACTTCCTGCAGCCGAGCTCAATCACCAAGGGCTTTGAGGCGGAGAGCAATCTCTATATCGCGCACGGACTCAGCGTGTATCTCAACGCGTCCGTTGGGCGTGCCACCTATACCGGTAACCTCAATGTAAGCTGCACCGCCCCGTGCACTGCCGCGCCCATCTCTGTGGCCGCTCCGTCCGGCCTCTGGGTTGCGAGCACGCCGTCAGACACGGAGACTGAAGGGGTGACCTACCAGCACAAGGGATGGGACCTCGGTCTCTTCAATAAACGTGTCGGTACCTTCTACCAGGACAATGGCGCCTACCATAATCAGGCCACCATCAACCCCTTCAGCGTCACCAATATGTTCTTCAACTACACCATCCGCTCTGGTGGCCGCTTCGATCAGACAAAGGTCCGCCTGAGCTTCAACAATCTCTTCAACCAGCACAGCATCACCGCCGATTCGATCACCGGAACCGCTGCGACACAGAACATCGTAGCCAGCGGAGCCAACTACGTGGACCCCTTCAACACTGTCGGTCAGACGCCCATCGCTGCGGGAGATAACATCAGCATTCTTCCTGCACGTAGCGTCATGCTGTCGATCACCTTCGGCCTTTCAACGAAACGGTAACTCCCGGGCCGTGTCTCCTGAAACGTGACACGGCCTGATTGTCTCTGGTACTGATGAATCAGGAGATCTCCATGCGCTTCTTCATCGCCGTGCTCGGTCTTACCCTCTCGTTCGCCGCATCGACTGGTCTTTCCGCGCAACAGAACTATCTCGCGAACAACACCATCCTCATCGTGCGCCACGCCGAGAAGAGCCCCGAGAGCGGTACTGGCCTCACGCCGCAAGGCGAGAACCGCGCTCAGCTCTACACCACCTACTTCAGGCCCTTCCACGACGGTGGCCTCAACCTCACGATCGATAGCCTCTACGCCGGAGCTGACTCGAAAAAGAGCTTTCGCCCGCGCCTGACGCTTGAGCCTCTCAGCAAAGCCACTGGCATACCCCTACATCATGAGATCGGCACCACGGACCCCCAAGCTCTCGTGAACGACCTCAAGACGCACCCCCATGGTCCACACCCTCTGATCGCATGGCGTCATAGTGAGATTCCCAACCTGATTGCAGCCTTTGGCGGGTCTCCCTCATTGCTTCCCGAGAGCAGGTGGCCCGACGAGACCTACGACTGGGTCGTCGTACTCACGACTGGCCCCAGCGCGGAGGTCACCTCTGCCAGGCTCATCCGCGAAGACCTCAAAGTCCCCCTCAAGCGCTAACCAGATCGGCCCGGTCGGTATTGCTGGTTTCGACTAACCGCAGAGTGATTTCTCATCGAGATTTGATGTTGCTTGTCCACGATTGAGCAGTTCTTTACGTTGTCGCACAAGTGCCTGTAATTAATCGTTATGAGTCAGACAGAAGGGACCCTTACGCGTGCGACAGTTCAACATTCTCTCCTGACGTAACAGTCGGCCGATTCTCTCCGAACACTCGTTCAATCGCGTCGGCGGCTACGTCCAGCCCTTGGGTCTTTGCAATTACTTTTTTGAAGAAAAGAGCTTTCTTGCGATAGCTCGGGCTCTCCAGCACCTTCTCGATCAATCCTTGGAGGCCTTCCGACGTAAGGTCCGCTACTTCCACAAATTCACCGACTCCGTGGTACGCAATTCGGGCCGCAACACCCGGTTGGTCATAACCAACGGGAATCGCCACCATCGGCACTCCCTGACCCAGCGACTCGAGCGCTGTATTCAGACCGGCATGGGTAATGCAGAGGGCGGCACTCTTCAACAACTCAATCTGAGGGGCTGTTTTCACTACAATCACATTTGACGGAATTGATCCCAGCTCTTTCACGTTGAGATTCTTGCCGATCGAAAGCACAAGTTGAACGTGTGGCAGCTTTTCGACTGCGTCAAGAATATTGCGGTAGATCTGGGGCAAGCCATTCACGAGCGTTCCCAGTGACGCATAGATCAAGGGCGCTCCAGTCAGCTTGTCCCATGGAAACTCCACCGACTCCCGTCCCCCGTCGTCATGAAGCGGACCCGCATAAACAAACTGTTCGGGCCAGGGATTCTCTGGGAAATCGAATTCTTTTGGCGTCTGCGAAATGATTGCCAGCTTGGAAATCGTTGAAGTAGGGTCATCCCAGTTCATCTCCAGCCCTAGCTTCACAGCATGAGGCTTCGCAGCTTCGATCATCGGAGCCCAGAGTTGGCCCACCGCACCCAGTACCGCTGTGTTCCTGCTTATGGCTTCGGGAGTCGTCTCGTATGGAAAGCTTACAAAGCATGCGGGCGTTTTTCCCGAAAAATCCACATGAAGGATGTTCCAGATGTGTACGTAAGGTATGCCCATACTCATCGGGATCATTTCGAGGTAGAAGCAGATGGTGTCGAATACCATGGCTTCCACTCCGGTCTCTGCCAACTTTGCTGGCAGGTAAGTTAGACCAGCTTCAACAAGGCTCGGGAACAAATTGTTGCATGAGTAGTCCACTACCTCCAGGCCATGTCGATGGGCCACTTCGCTAAATTTTTCGGCGATGGAACCCACGGGATATTCTTTCTCAGCAAAAGGGGTAAATTCCAGACCGGCTGCCCGAGCAAAGGGTTCTACGTCCGGAACGCCAAAAAACACGATCTCATGTCCCCGCGACTGCAGCTTGCGCGCGAGTGCTGTCATCGGATTCAGATGGCCCGACAGGGGCATGCTTACAAAACCAATTTTCATCGTTACTCCTTCTTAGTCACGAACCGCCTCTCTCAACTGGCGAGGATCAACCCGCAAGTCCGGCGATACCCTGTGACCTATCTCATATGACACCCACAATTGTTTTTTTATTCCCTCCATGGAAGGCCAGTAGACTGCGGAGACTGGTCGATTGCGACAAGAGAACATACCTCAGATGGCTTCCACTCGGTCGGTTAGCAGAGTGGGTACACGAGACCCGAAGCTAGTCGCTCATCTCTATCAAAATGCTGGTGTTGCAGAGGCCGTACGAGAAATCAGGTATCGCTAGAAACGTTAGATAAAAGGTGACTATCCCCAAAGAGCTTGTCCGCTATTAAAAACAACGACCGCACCTGGAGTGCGGTCGTTGTGCTTGTTCAGGAAGAAGTTGATCTCTACGACTAAGGCTTCGCCGTGTTGTTCGTCCGGTTGCCATCGGGGACACGGTGATCCGGGTCGATGGTTGCTTCGACGATCTTCTTCGTGGTGGGCAGGGGCATGTTGTAAGTAGCCTTCTGCATCCAGGTTTCCGCTGGTAGTTTGATCTTCAGGTCGGTGCCGTCGTCGTACTTGATCTGGATCCACACCGGCAGAACAAGTTGGCCGTTCTGCTCAATGGTGACGTGCGCTCCTTTGGATGGATCGGCCGCATCGTTGTACTTCACGTCCTTCGCCACCATATCCATGGTCCAGTTGTTCTCATACCAGCCACGCCAGAAGTAACTCAGGTCTTCGCCGCCTTCGCTCTCCATCTCGCGAAAGAAGTCAGACGGCGTCGGATGTTTGAAGGCCCAGTCGGAGATGTATTTGCGGAAGGCGCGGTCGAAGATCTCGTGGCCCAGGATCTCTTCGCGCAGCAGATAGAGACCCTCTGCCGACTTGAAGTAAGTGATGGGATGACGATGCTTTTCACGGATAGCGTCGGCGCGCATCAGGATGGGCGGCGCTTCGGGATCGGTGTTCACCTTGGCAATCTCATCTGCGGGATAACCACCGCCGGGAGCGTATTCGCCATCGCGCTTCGGACCCCAAATACCATGATTGAACTGGTCGGACTCGTAGATGTCGATGAAGGTGTTGAAGCCCTCGTCCATCCACGCATCGCGACGCTCGTTGGACTGCACGGTCATGGGGAACCATGTGTGGCCGATCTCGTGCGCTGTCACGACGAAGAGACCTTTGCCCTTCGAGTTGATTCCGTCGAAGACAAGACCCGGATACTCCATACCGGAAGAGAATCCAGCGACGTTGATGCCGGCGGGGTAAGGATAGACGTACCAATCCTGCGAGAAGTGCTCCACGGCATCTTTTAGATACTCGGTGCAGCGACCCCAGCCTTCGTCCCCTGCGGCTTCTGCAGGATAGAAGCTCTCTGCGAGCGCGGTCTTGCCGCCGGGAAGATTCATCTTTGCGGCGTCCCAGATAAACGATGGCGATGCGGAGAAGACTGCGTCGCGCGTGTGGTCCATGTGGTAGTGCCACGTCAGCGTGCCGTCCTGTTTGGGGCGGCTTGCTGGATCGTGGACTTCGTCCTTCGTACGAATGAAGATCGTCTTGTCGCTCGTGGCGGCCTGCTTCAGGCGCTCCTGTTGCGTTTTGGTCAAAACCTCCGCGCCATTTACGAGAGCGCCGGTGCCAGCGACCATGTAGTTGGAAGGTACTGTGACATAGAAGTCATAGTTGCCGAACTCGGTGTAGAACTCATTGCCGAGGAAGGGCTGCGTGTCCCAGCCGTGGAGGTCGTCGTAGACGGCCATGCGCGGATACCACTGCGCGATGTCATAGATGGGGCCATCCTTTACCTCGCCAACCGACGTGCGTCCGCCCCATGCGCCAGGCACAGTGTAGTGATATTTGATGAGGATTTTGATGCTAGCGCCATGAGGCAAGGGCATGGGCAGACTGATGCGTGCGCGGGTGTCACTGATGACATACTCGGCCTTCATCGGCTTCGCGCCTTTGACGGTCGAGAGCAACTCCATCGACTCGAAGATTGTGCCTTCCGTGTTGATGTTTTCGGCACGCTGGCGGCCGCCGCCGGAGAAGGCACGCGAGCGGGCATCGGCGCGGTAGGTATTCTGTTAGACCTGCAGCCACAGGCTGTTGAGCGCTCCAGGGCTACGGTTGGTGTAGGTGATGGTCTCGGCGTTCGAGAGGACCTTGGTCGCAGGGTCGATGCTGGCATGCATCTCGTAGTCAGCCGAGTTCTGCCAGAAAAGGGGATCGGGAGCGCCGTCCGCGCCGCGGTAGGCGTTGACCGGCTGCGGCATGGTGAATGGCGCAAAGGTCTTCAACGGATCATAGGTGGCGGAACGACCGCCGGTGTCCGGCATCTGCGGGCGGCGGCCCTGTCCCTGCGGCGGTTGTGCGGCCATGGCTGCGGCGAAAGCAAAGACTACGGCTGCGGCAACAGCGCGGCGCACGACACACGAATGCGTCATTAGATCTCCTGCGAGGCAAATTAAACAGATGTAGCTGTATCAAAACAGGTAGGGAAGGATCGGGCAAGTTCTCATGCTCGACGCTGATGAAAAGACTTCACATCAACCGGACTCGCGACCTACAATCGAGGGCGTGATGAAGCGCGCTGTGATCCAAGCCGTCTTCACCGGCCGTCCAAAGTCGATCTCGGATGATCGAGGGACGTGGACTTCCTCGATCATCCGCGACCGTGCGGAAGGGCCAGTCCCTGTCTCTCTCAGGGGCCTTGCCGGAGACAAGGTCGCCCAGCCGTATCATGGCGGCCCGGGCGCCGCGATCTGTGTCCACCTGGCCGATCACTATGCCTTCTGGAATGTCCGATACGACATGAACCTGCAAGCAGGAGTCGTTGGCGAAAATATCACCCTGGGAGATATCACCGAAGATCAGATCTGCGTGGGTGATCGCGTGCGTCTTGGAACGGCGGTGGTTCAGGTAAGCGGCCCGCGCGTCCCTTGCGCGAATCTGGCGCGTCGGATCGGACGCCCCGACTGGGTGAAGCTGACGATCCTCGAGAATCGAACCGGTTTTTATCTGCGCGTGCTCGAACCTGGTGCAGTGCAGGCAGGAGATTCCTGGATTCTTGAAGAACGTGTCAATGATGCCGGTTCGATCCCCGCAATCAATCGGTGTATGTATCTGGAGTTCGATCCAGAGTTTGCGCGCGCGATGCTTGAAATGACGGGCCTGGAAGCGTGGTGGAAAGAACAGGCTCGCCAAAAGATTGAGGATGGTGCTGGCCATTGGACCTCAACCATGAAAGATCCGCAAAAAATCCTCCCATAATACGCAGACAATCCGAATGGACTATCCTTGGCGCAGCCTTTGGCTCTTACTCTGCATCACACAGATACGGTCGCTATCACCGTCGTGGAGGGTACAGTGCTCATTCTTTTAGTTATCTTGATTCTGGTATTCGGTTTTGGTGGCTTTCGTATGGGACCGGGACTTGGGTATTATGGCGGCGGCGGATTGAGCCTCATCCTGACGATCGTGCTTATCCTTCTCCTTTTGAAAATAATCTAAACCACTCTACGAAGGGTGAACTGGCTCCGTCCTCATACGAGGAGGAGCCAGCTTTCTTTTGCTTTTTCAACTAAATATCGCGATCAGTGATCTTACTTCGCTTGGCTATTGCTTTCCAGTACGCCAACATCAGCTCCGTTGTTTGCAGAGAAGACGCTGTGCACTGTGAAGATACTGTCCTCTCGACAGGCAGGAGAAAAAGCGAGCGGGATTTCAAGCGTTGTCACCCCGCCTGGAGAGATGTTTCCGAGGGGCAAGGGAACGGGCAGGGGCACCAATACCTTGCATGTTGTGTCGCCGCTTGCCGGCATAACGGTGAAGCTGTTTAGCCGGGCATCCTTTGCCGGTGCTGTGCCCTGGTTCGAGACTTTCATTCGCCAGAATCGGAGATCTCTTAGTCCGCTGGTTCCAGTAATCGCGCCAATCAGATTCGAGTTTGTAACTACCGGACCGACCGTGATGCTGTCGAGGCCGGGCGCGAATCCGGAGGAGCCAAAGACGATGCGATTCTGGCCGCCCTGAAGTTGTACTGGCATGGCCGTGTTTGCAGGAGATTCGAAGCTGCTTCCGTTCAGATCGAGTTCTATCGGAGGATTGCCGTTGATCGCGATCTGGAACGAACGGGGACCGCTGGTGAGGTACTCGATGCCGAGTTGATAAATACCTGGATGGGGTACGGTTACATCCGCGAATGTGACCGTGTTTGCGTCACCTGCTCCAAAGCTGCCGATGGAAGCACCTCCGGAACAGAAGCTGCAGCCTGAGATCGTTGCTGTGCCGCCTAGAATCGCCGCCTCCGCTTCATAGGTGTTGGATTCGGGTGCGACTGCGTTTCCTGTGCCGCTGACGACGATACGATCGAGGTCTACCGCATAGGTACCCGCGTTATAGAAAGTTATGCTATTTACACCCTGTTGCAAGGTGACCGATACGGTTGTGCTTTGCGGTAGATTGAAGCTGCCGCCGCCCATGTTCAACGTGGTTGAAGGCCCGTTATTTGCGGAAAATATCAGCGCGCGAGGCCCCTGCGTCATGGCATCGACCTGCATGCGATAGGTGCCAGCCTTATCCACGCGGACGTTGGTGAAGGTGACTGCGTTCGAGGTTGCAGAGGCGCCAATGTAACCCACCTTCGAGCCACCGGAGCATGCTTGGCATGCATATACTGTTGCGTTTCCGGTCAGCACTGCCGCTTCTGCTTCATAACTCTGTCCTTCCGCCGCGTGCACGACGCCTTGAGGTCTCACTTTTAACAGGCGCGATCCATGCGGCAATACGACCGTGCTGAAGCTTCCAGTGGAAGGCCCCAGATCGATGCGGTTCCATAGATCTTTCATGGAAGTTACGTTCGTGAAGCCGAGATCGCTCCAGCGCACCGTTACCCTGGAAGGGATGTCATTCAGATTGAATAGGGCCACGTATCGGTTGCCGGTACCTGCATCTGACAGCCACACGGGCTGCATTCCTCCGGTAATCTGTGTTGCGGGATGCCCCGATTGGTCGACCGCGAGCAGTTCGTCATTGCTGAAGGCGTTCTTCGCGAACGCATCGAGTTTGGTAAGGTCGCCACCAAGATAGAGCGGTGCATTTGCCATGCTCCAGATCGTTATTGCAGACTGCTTCTCTTCATCACTCAGACCATCCAAAGCGCCATCGCCCACGTCCAATGTGTCCAGATCGTTCCACCCAACGGAAGGGCCCGCGTCCTTCTCCCATCCCACCAGGTCATATTGCCGAAGCACGATGCGCGGCCAGTTTGTGAGCGTAGCGCAGCGGCCTTCGCATTCCACATCGTCGTCGATGCGTCGAGCATTCGCATACTGCTGCCATGTGTTTAGGTAGTCCTTGCTGAGTTGCCAGGAGATGGTCAGCCAAATCGGCTTGCCGGTTTTCGCGATGGCGTTGGACCAGGCTGCGACATCCTCCCGGTTATCGATGCTCAAATCATCGCTGTAGGAGCCTGGAGTGACCGCATCCAGTTTGATGAAATCGAAGCCCCATGACGCAAAGAGCGCAACGACCGAATCGATGTACTCGTGAGAGCCCGGTTTCGAAAAATCGATCTTATCGTGATAGGGGTTGGGAGAGGCGCCACCAAAGGCGTTGCCTGCGGTCAAAGGCTTCACCACGATGTCCTGCGTGTGGTAAGGAGTGCCCAGGATCGGATAGTTACCATCTACCGCTGGCTGCTCTATACCAGGGATCCAGTAGATACCAGCTTTCTGTCCATTCGCGTGGATGTGATCGACCATTGCCTTGATGTCGGGAAAGGTCGTCGAATTCGGAATAGGTCTGCCGTTTCCGTCGAAGCTGCCTTGCCAACCTGAGTCCAGATTGATGTATTGAAAGCCATGTTGTTGCAGACCGGAATTGCGCAACGCATCCGACTGCGTTTCCATCGATGCCTGCGTCAGAAAACCGCCATCCAGCGTCTGCTGGCTGAAGCTGCTCCATCCTAGATAAGGCTTCTGTCCTGCTCCGTTCACTTGTGCTTGCAAAGTGGAAAGGGCAAGTGCGAGTGTGACGAGTAGAACGGCGTTTCTCCACGTGTGTCCTATGTTTTGGGATGAATATTTCAGCCTGGCTTTGCTGTGTCGTGAGACTAAATCATGGGGGATCATCGTATAAGCTCCATTCTGCTGTGTTGTGGTCGCACTAAAGAGGCGGTGGATTTATGGTCCGCCTCAGTTCCGACGCTTTGATCAGAGCAATGCATCCTTGGGAGAGATGTTTGAAATAAAAACCAACAGCAGATTTTTGGGGCTTCGAAAAGTTCTCTTGAGAACGCGCCACATCATAGCCGTGTACGAACACGGATTGCTATAGAAAAAGCAAAGAAGGTATATCAACCAGGTTTTGGTGACTTCCGAAATGGAGGGCAAGCCGCAAACTCGCGAAAAGAACCGCGACGGCGGATTATAAAGTTCTCGTTTGCCGTGTTCGTACACGAAAAGAAAAATTCCTTTAATTAGGCAATTTTTGATCAAAAGATAAATTTTGTTGACACACGTTACCGTAAGCGTCTACGTTGGCTGCGTTTCGTGGACAGGAACGCATTTTCATTTAGACGGATTTCTCCACGGCAACGAAAGAGGGCAATACATGCGAAGCTTTTCTCTTCAGGAGAGGTTAGTGAAAAGAGTTTTGCGCTGCCTGCTGCTTGCGGCGGGTCTCATCTGCGCGAACTCAAGGGGCTTGCTGGCACAAGTCGATCAGGGCGCAATCACCGGTGTGGTGACAGATTCTTCGGGCGCTGCGGTGACGGGGGCGACTGTGACACTTATCGCTACAGATACCGGGTTGGAATTACAACAGACGACCGATCGATCGGGCATCTATACCTTTGCTCCGGTCAAGATTGGCAGGTACAGCGTCAAGGCATCCGCAGCGGGATTTGCGTTGACCACTCGCGAGAACCTTGTGCTCAATATTCAAAGCCGCTTGAGTGTGAATCTGAGCATGAAAGTCGGGGAGCAATCGGAGACGGTAACGGTTTCAACTGCGCCTCCTCTCCTGGAAACGCAGACAGGCGCGATCGGCCAGGTGGTTGAAGCGAAGGTGATTAATGAGACACCGTTGAACGGTCGTAACTGGGTCTTCATTGCGCAATTGACCAACGGCGTGACGCCTTCGCTCGGTAATACGCGAGGTTCCGGCAAAGGCGACTTTATTGCTAATGGCCAGCGTGCGACACAGAACAACTTCATCCTCGATGGCGTTGATAACAACACCAACCTTGTGGACTTTCTTAACGGATCCACGTTCGTGCAGCGACCGCCGCCGGATGCTCTGGCCGAGTTCAATGTACAAACGAGCAACTACAGTGCGGAGTTCGGCCACTCGGCTGGCGCAGTCATGAACGCCAGCATCAAGTCCGGAACGAATGCCATCCATGGCAATCTGTGGGAGTACTTTCGCAGCGACAAGATGAACGCCAAGGACTGGAACGCGCAATCCGTTCCGCGGTTCCATCAGAACCAGTTTGGAGGCACCATCGGTTTTCCTATCCTTCGCGACAAGCTCTTTTATTTTGGAGATGTAGAGGCGAATCGACTTAGTATTGCCAATGTAGGTATTTATTCGGTGCCCTCGGCGCTTGAGCGGCAAGGAAACTTTTCGGAGTTGCTCAACCCCTCCATCAGTGGCTTCAGCCAGCCGATTCATTTGAAGCAGCCGAAATCCAACGGGACGGTGGATCTGGGTACGCCGTGCGGCCGCGCGGAGAACGTCTTCTGCGATGGTGATGCCGATGCAAACGCGTTGCGCATTCTGAATCTGTATCCGACAGCGAACAGCGGGAGCACTCTTCTCAACAACTATGTTGTGAACGTGCCGAAGTTAGATAACACGGTACAGTTCGATCATCGCGTGGATTGGAACTTAAGCCCAAGAGACTTGCTCTACGGTCGCTTCAGCTACGTACATGAGATCGTCAAGAACCAGTTGCCTCTCGGCCCTGTGTTGGACGGTAGCGGATATGGCGGTTACATCCAATCCAACCTGGCGGAGAACGGAATGGGTTCCTACACGCATACATTCAGTCCGTCCGTGGTCAACGAATTTCGCTTTGGTTATAACTGGGGCGTCTTCAATTTCGATACTGCCAACGGCAACAATGGGACGATCGCGAGTTCGCTGGGTTTCGGCAATGTGCCTTGCCTTCCAGGATTTTGCGGTTTGCCACTTGTGCAGTTGCAGGGCTCGGTGGGACTTTCGCAGTTTGGCTCCACCGGTACTTCGCGCGAATCGCAGAACGTCTACCAGATCCTCGATAACGTTTCGTACACAAGAGGGAACCACTCCATGAAGTTCGGAGTTGCATTCCAGAACACTCGCTTTTACTACACCTATGCCGACAGTCCGCGCGGCAACTTCACTTTCAACGGTGACTTCACCAAGATTCCAGGAACCTCACTCAGTTCAGGTGTCGCTGACTTTGTTGCTGGTATCGTCTCGAACGCATACATTACCAATGCTCCGCCGATTCACGATCAGGGATGGTACAACTCGTCCTATGGTCAGGATGACTGGCGTGTTACGCCAAAGTTTACGGTCAATATTGGTCTGCGCTGGGACTTCTACCAGCCATATGCAGAATCACGAGACAAGCAGGCGAACTTTCTTGTGACGGGGCCCGTTGGTGTCGGTACCGGGAGCGGTGTCTTCCAGCTGCCGACCAGTATTCAGAACACCTTCGCGTTGGCTCCGGCATTTGTAAGTACTCTGGCGGCGAGTAATGTGGGGGTTCAGTATGTCAGCGATAACCGTTTGGTTTCGGCTCAGCGAACCAACTTTGCGCCACGCCTAGGCTTCGCGTACCAGTTCGACCCTAAAGCTGTGATTCGTGGTGGCATCGGTATCTTCTACGGAGGATTGGAAAGCAATGGAAACGGGAACCTTGGCGCAAACTATCCCTTTAACTTGTCGCAGAACTTTCCGGAGCCAACCTGCCAGCCTGGAAACTGCACAACAAGCCTCCCTTATACTCTGGAAACTGGGCTGCCAACGCTGACACCTACCTCGTCAGCAACGGCGTTTCCGGGCTTCCATTCCACAGATCGCAACATTCAGACACCCTATACGCAGAACTACAGCGTATCGATGCAGTACTCCTTCACTAATGATCTGGTCGCGTCGATCGCGTATGTAGGCAATGAGTCGCGTCACCTCACCACGTACTTTGCGCAGAACTCGGCAACGGCCCTGTATAGCAGCGGTACAAACACCCAACCGCTCCTTCCTTACCCCACGCTCGGCGGCATCGGTGCGACAACATATACCGGATATAGCAGCTATAACTCGATGCAGTCGAAGCTGGAAAAACGCTTCTCGAATGGGCTGAATTTCCTCGCTACCTATACCTGGGCGCACGCGATGGACAATTCAAGTTCCTCGGGAGGTCTGTCCACAGCGGTCGGAACCCGCTCTTACTACCTACTCGGCGGGCCCAAGGCAGAGTACACAAATTCATCCTATGACGTTCGCAATCGCGTGACCTTCAACGGTCACTACGAACTGCCCTGGGGACATGGCCGCAAATACCTCAACAACAATCGCTTTTTGGATCTGGCCATTGGCGGTTGGGAGATCAGTGACACCTTCACCGCGCAAAGCGGTACGCCATTTGGCATCAACACGACCGGCTCCAATGTCTCCGGCGCCAGCGCCAGGGCCTTCATGGTTGCGGATCCGTATGCAGCAACTGGCGCCTATAACTCCAGCGGTGGAAGCGTGCCTTGCCCTACAACGGTTCGTAATCGCGACCACTGGTATAACCCATGCTCTTTCGCCGAACCATTTCGCACGCAGACCTCGGGTAACCTCATATGTGCTGTCGGCGCCACGGTTGGTACCAATGGCTGCGCCTATCCGGCAGGAGTTACAGATCCCTCTCTTGTACTCCAGTTCCTCGGCGGCAAGCAGAATATCGTCTATGGCCCTGGATACTGGCGCAACGATGTATCGCTCTTCAAAAACTTCCCGATTGTGAAGGAGCATTACGTTCAGTTCCGAGCGGATCTTTTCAACGTTTTCAACCATCCTTCGTGGGGCAACCCGTCCACCCAAAACAACAACCCACAGGCAGGTGGCGTGATTACGCAGCCCAAAAACTTCGGGTCAAATACCCCGGATGCTCGATTTATTCAACTGGCGGCGAAGTATTACTTCTAACGACGCAGATTTCTCTCCGGACAGGGCGTGGACTCGCCCTGTCCTCATTTTTAGGTCGCTCATGTTTGGTCTATTGACAATCGTGAGGAAACGCAGATAATTATCTCCGGTAACGTACACAATATGGGAAATATGAAGAATTTGCCAATCGATCCGCGCATTGAGAAATATTCGGAAAGACGTTTTGTGAAACACGTGTTCTGTCCTGCTGTCGCAGCCTTCGCTTTTTCCTCCATGCTGCTCGCCCAGAAGGGACTTAATCTTTCGTCGCCAAATGGCAAGCTGGTCATGAGCTTTTCTTTGGACGCGTCGGTGGCTGGCGCGAGTGATGGTAGCGGGCGGCTGCAGTACTCGCTGATGTACCGGGGCAAGTCGCTTATCGATGCATCGGCGCTCGGTCTGGAGTTGGACGATAAAGCTCCTCTCGGATCGAGAGTGACGATTACCGATTCGACTCCGAACCAAGGCGTAGATGATTATGCTCTTCTGTTCACGAAGGTCAGCCATGTCCATGACCCGTACAACAGCCTATCGCTTACGGTGAAGGAAGCTTCGAACAGCGGTGGCAGAAATGGACGGTCCATGGTCGTAGAAGCGCGCGCCTATGACACAGGAATTGCATTCCGCTATGTGCTTCCGTCCCAGGCTTCGATTACACAGTTGCATCTCAGAGGCGAGCAAACGGAATTTCGCTTTAGCCAGGATGATACCGCCTGGGTACTTGCGTTACCTAACTATCGTTCCAGCTATGAGAGCGAGTACCTTCGCTACAATCTGTCTGCGTTGTCGAACCAGGGTGGTGTAGCCAGCAAATTTCTGATCGGATTCCCAACGCTTCTGCACCAGCCGGGCGGTGCGTGGATGTCCCTGATGGAAGCGGACCTGGAGGGGAATAGTTCTGCTTATGTGACGAACCCAACCGGAAGCTGGGCCGGTCACATGCTCTCTGTAAAACTCTCTCCTCGCTGGGACGATCCTGCCTATGCCGTAACTGGCACGCTGCCACATCATTCGGCATGGCGTGTACTCGGTGTCGCGGATGAGCCCGGCAAGTTGATCGAGAATAATCTTCAGACTGACCTGAGCCCAGAAAGCCGCGTGAAGGATACTAGCTGGATTCATCCAGGTAAAGCTTCGTGGAACTGGTGGGTCGACAACGTCAACGGAAAGGGCGAGTCGGGCAATAAGGAATTCACGACCGAGACGATGAAGTATTACGTGGACTTCGCGGCGAAGTCGGGCTTCCCGTATTTCTTTTTGGATGCCGGTTGGGCATCGCAGGACATTACCAAGACCAACGGGCGTGTCGATGTTCCTGAACTGGTAAGGTACGCGGCCGCCAGAAACGTTAAAGTCTGGATCTGGCTTTACTCCGAAGCCGTGATGAAGCAGATGAAGGAAGCCTTTCCTGTGTATGAACAATGGGGAGTTGCCGGGATGAAGATTGACTTCGTCAATCGTGATGACCAGGAAGGAATTCAGTTCTTTTACGACGTTGCTCGCTACGCGGCGGAGCATCACCTGATGGTTGACTTTCACGGATGCCACACGCCCTGGGGCTTGATGCGCGCGTACCCAAACGTCATGGGCTATGAGTCGGTGTTAGGTCTGGAGAATAACAAGGTTGGTCGGAGGGACAGCCCGGTGGACCGTGCAGTGTTTGCCTGGACGAGGCTTTTGGTGGGGCCGATGGATTACACCGCAGGTGGCTTTGACAATCAGACAGAAGATTCGTTTGTCGCCCGAAACGCCACACCGCAAGTGATGGGCACGCGAGCTCAGCAGCTCGCGCTGTATGTCGTGTACGAGAACCCGATTCCCATGGTCTCTGATAGTCCGCAGAATTACGACGGCGAAGCGGCTCCGGCCTTTCAATTTTTGAAGGATGTGCCCACGACCTGGGACGAGACACACGTTATTGGAGGCGAAGTGGGTGAGTACTCCACCATCGTGCGCCGCAACGGCAGGGAATGGTATCTGGGGAGTATGACGAACTGGACACCGCGTGACTTGAGCGTGCTTCTTTCGTTTCTCGGTTCCGGGCGCTATGTGGCTGAGATCTACGAAGACGGAGCGGATGCAGCGACGTCACCGAAACATGTCCATATCCGTAAAGAGACTGTCACTGCGAAATCAACTCTCAAGATCAAGCTCGCGCCGGGAGGAGGAGTTGCGATCCACTTTATTCCTGCAAAGTGATTGCGTGCTAGACGATCGCGTCGGATGGCTCCGTCACCTCGGAGCTGAAGAGCGAGAGATTACTGCGGAAGACGACGTGAGGCGCCAAGCGGATGTATGGTTGGTGCTGATCTTCTCCCAACAGATACGCAACCAGCTTTTCAAAGGCAAGTTTTCCCTGGGTAAAGGGGCGTTGATGAATAGTGGCGGTAATCTTGCCAAGCTCTATAAGAGGAATCAGGGCGTGATACAGATCGGTCGTCACAACATGAACTTTCTCAAGCAGGCCGAGTTCTTCGAGGGCGCGCAGCACGGGAATGCCGTTGGCCGTGCTGACATACAGGCCTTCGGGCCGATTTCTGCCTTGCATCAATCCCTTTGCCTGCTTGTAAGCAGCCGTGGGCCTTTCGTGACTTTCCAGCGTGGGAAGGAGCGAAAGATGCGGGGCCTGCAGAGCAAGCGTGGCAGCAAACCCGCGCAGCTTCTCGGCGTGGTCCATCGTAGAAAGTTCACCGGAGAAGACGGCAACATTGGCCTTCTTGGTCATCTTCATGGTCAGGAGCTCTGCTGCGATCGCTCCGCTCACATAGGCATGTGTGGCGACCGAGCCGATGCGGTCACTGTTCGGAGCATCACTTCCTACGCACATCATGGCCGTGCCCGCGCGCGAAAGCTTGCTGATGATTGGGTCGAAACGGCGCATGTTTCCAGGAAGGAAGATGATCCCGTCGTAATGCTTCGACGTGGCCTTGGCAAACGCCTGCTCTTCGCCGACGCTCAGCCGTGGATACTCGTGGAAATCCAACGCAACCTGCGTTCCTACCGTGGCCGCCGCCGCGGCGCGGATTCCTGCGCGGAGAGGATCGAAGAAGTGCGAGATCTCTTTAGGAAGAATCGCGGCGATCGAGATGCGGCGGTTCAGCCGAAGAGACTGAGCTGCGATATTCGGCCGATAACCAAGCTTGTTGGCCATCTGCAAGACGCGATACTTCGTCTGCTCGCTGACGCCAGGGCGATCATGCAGCGCGCGATCGACTGTGCCGATCGACACTTTCAGTGCACGAGCGATGTCTTTGATTCCCGCCTGGTTGGAGGACTGCAGCATGCGTAGTTCTTGCCTCTCAATGCACATCTCTTGCGTGAACTGCCGTATTGTCTCATGCACTTCGCCTGGGATGTCTTTCCTGCTGTTCGCGATGGCAAGCCTAGATTTAGGAGATGCACAGTGAGTGAGGCCGTTAAGTCATCCAGGCTGGTTTTGCCGGAAGCGCCTCAAGCGGAGCGTGGGCCGGTGAAGGGCTGGCGCGAACCGGTCACGATACGTACGTACCGGTCCTGTGCGCCGGATAAAAATCCGCTCTTTCTCGAAAAGAGGGTCTACCAGGGCAGTAGCGGCCGGGTGTATCCACTTCCGGTCATCGACCGCATTGAGACGGACGCGGAGCCACAGGTTTGGGACGCTTTCCACATTGAAAATGAGTACATCCGAGTGATGGTGCTGCCACAAATTGGCGGAAGGATCCATGTCGGTCTAGATAAACGAAACGGCTATGACTTTTTCTACCGGCAGAATGTGATCAAGCCCGCCCTGGTGGGGTTGGCAGGCCCCTGGATCTCAGGTGGTGTGGAGTTCAACTGGCCGCAGCATCATCGCCCCGCAACGTTCATGCCTGTCGAAGTCGAGATAGAGCGTGAGCTTGATGGTTCGGTGACCGTCTGGTGCAGCGATCACGACCCGATGACTCGGATGAAGGGTATGCACGGTATCCGGTTATCGCCAGGACGAACCTACATTGAAGTGCGTGTGCGGCTGTATAACCGCACTCCAGATACCCAGACCTTTCTTTGGTGGGCGAATGTGGCAACTCGTGTGCACGAGAGATATCAGTCCTTCTTTCCTCGCGATGTGCGCATGGCGGCCGATCACGCCAAGCGCGCAACGACGACCTTTCCACTCAGTGAGAGTAAGTACTATGGAGTGGACTATGGAGAGAGAGGGCGGACCGGCGTGCCTGCGGAGGAGATGCCATCGCAGTTTGTGCCGGACGGCAGCTATGCTCCGAACGATCTGAGTTGGTATGCAAACATCCCCGTGCCGACGAGTTACATGATTGCGGGATCCCGGGGCGACTTTGCTGGCGGTTACGATCACTCTGCACACGCGGGACTCGTCTATTTTGCGGATCATCACATTGCACCTGGTAAAAAGCAGTGGACGTGGGGCAATCATGAGTTCGGTTATGCATGGGACCGCAGTCTTACGGATGAAGACGGTCCGTACGTGGAACTGATGGCCGGGGCTTATACCGATAATCAACCGGATTTTTCATTTCTGGCTCCCGGTGAGACGAAGACCTTCAGCCAATACTGGTATCCAATCCGCGCCATCGGCGTGCCAGACCTGGCGACACTCGATGCCGCGCTTCACATCAAAGCTACCGAAGACCGTCTGACGATCGGCATTGAGGTTACTCGCCAGATTGACGCCGCCGACATTCGCGTCAGAGCCGGAGGCAGGGAGATTGTTCGCTGGCAGGGGGTGCTTTCGCCTCTCGATCCTCTCTCATTCCATTTGGATGGATCGTATGACGAGGATACTGTCGAATTCACGTTGGGAGACAAGGAACGCATAATTCTTCGCTATGTTCCTTCGGAGATTTCTGCAGCCGATCCGCCGCAGGTTGCAAAGGAGCCACCACTGCCGAGCGGGGTCGCAACGCTCGAAGAACTCTACTTAATTGGCCTGCACTTGGAGCAATATCGGCACCCTACGCGCTATGCGGAAGAGTATTGGGAGGAAGCGATCCGCCGCGACGAAGGGGATAGTCGCGCAAATAATGCGCTTGGACGTTTTTTCTACCGGCGCGGTGAATTTGAGAAGTCGGAAAAATATCTGCGACGCGCCATTGCGCGATTGACTGAGCGTAATCCGAATCCCTATGATGGCGAACCGCTCTACAATCTTGGGCTTGTAGAGTCGATGCAGGGCAAGACCGCTGAAGCATATGACCACTTCTATAAAGCAACATGGAACGCTGCCTGGCGCGGGCCTGCCTATCAGAGGCTTGCGGAGATTGATTGCCAGCGCCAGCAATGGAAGCTCGCACTCGACCACATCGAACGATCGTTGAAAGCCGAAGCGGATAATCTGAACGCTCGAAACCTGAAGGCAGTTGTTCTGAAGGAACTGCAGCTTGAGCGCCAGGCCATCGCATTGCTGGAAGAGACCCGTGCACTCGACCCTCTGGATATCTTCAGCAAGTATCTTGCGAACGGGGACATGCCCCTTGATTCGCAACTTGCATTCGATCTCGCGCTCGATCTGAAGCGTTGCGGCCGTCTCGAAGATGCGCTTCATGTCTTGCACTTCGCTGCGGGGAAAGCGAGCTCAACTTTTCCCCTGTTGCATTACGCTGCTTCGCATCTGCTTGCAAAGCTTGGCAGGCAGGAAGAATCTCTTCACGAAGCCCGGAGTGCGGCGAGCGCATCGCCAGACTATGTCTTTCCAAGCAGGTTGGAAGAGATGGTCTTTCTGCAGGAAGCCATTGTGCGAAATATTGAGGACGCCCGAGCCCCGTACTATCTTGGAAATCTTTTGTATGACCGCAAGAGGCATGAGGAAGCGATCCAGCTTTGGGAGAAGGCTTCCGAACTCGATCCGGGATTTCCCACCGTCTTTCGCAATCTGGGCTTTGGCTACTTCAATCTCCGTCACGACCAAGAAGCGGCAGTGCGGGCATTCGACCGCGCCTTCGCGTTGGATCTGCGGGACGCACGTGTTTTCTACGAATCGGACCAATTGCAGAAACGCATCGGTCGGCCACTGGAAGATAGACTCGCACGTCTTCAGGAGCACCCTCAGCTTGTCCAGATGCGAGACGATCTATCGCTGGAACTGGCGACGATCTTGAGCAGCCTTGGACAGCCAGACAAAGCGCTTGATCTTCTACTGGCACGTCACTTCCAGCCATGGGAAGGAGGGGAAGGACAAGTCCTCACTCAGTACATGCGTGCTCATATCCTGCTCGCACAGCGTGCACTCAAGGCAAACGATCCCACCTGCGCGCTCCAGCATCTGGATA
The DNA here is from genome assembly GCF_000179915.2 of Terriglobus saanensis SP1PR4. NCBI lineage: Bacteria > Pseudomonadati > Acidobacteriota > Terriglobia > Terriglobales > Acidobacteriaceae > Terriglobus > Terriglobus saanensis. The sequence goes on from NC_014963.1 coordinate 1,863,669, forward strand.
AGGCGGACTCACCTCCGGTGTCCTTGAGTGAAGCGAAGCACTTGTTGATGAATCGTAGTCATATCGACTACTTTGCAGGATTGGCGGAAAAGGCGCTTGGCCATGACGACACAGCAAGAAGACGTTGGTTGCAGGCGGCACGTTCGCAAAGCGATTTTCTCCAAATGCAGACACAGGAAATATCTTCGATGACCTTCTGGAGCGCAATGTCTCTCAAAGAACTTGGGGAAGAGAAGGGTGCTGCCAAATTATTTGATCGCATTGAAGCTTATGCGCACGTCCTGTCGCATACAGAACCGAAGATCGACTACTTCGCGACATCGCTGCCGACCATCTTGCTCTTTGACGAAGATTTGAAAGCAAGACAGCAGGCACAGGCAGATCTCCTTCACGCGCAGGTGCTTCTGGGTAGAGGAGGTCACGGGCTTCAGCGTGGGCACGAAGTACTCCAGCAATTGTTAGCGAAGGATCACGACAACGGCGCGGCGCTCGACTTGCTCGATCTCTTTGGTGGCCGTTGATGCACGGACTTATCCCCCAGGCGAGCCCTTCCACGCATACTGACGAACTCCGTATGGGTTATGTGTGGTGGATCGCGATTGCTGCGGCACTCGGCGGACTCCTCTTCGGTTATGACTGGGTGGTAATCGGAGGCGCGCGTGAATTCTATGAGATCTACTTTCACCTCACCTCATCCAGTCTTATCGGATGGGCCAACAGCTGCGCTCTGCTTGGGTGCCTCGTAGGTTCCTTGCTCTCAGGTGCTCTCACAGAGCGCTGTGGCCGCCGACCGTTGTTGCTTGCCTCTGCTGTTCTCTTCGGTGTCTCGTCCGCGTTGACCGGTCTTGCCCATTCGTTTGAGGCATTCATTGTGTGGCGCATTGTGGGAGGGGTTGCCATTGGTCTCAGCAGCAACGTATCTCCCATGTACATTGCGGAGATCAGCCCTGCTGCGGTTCGCGGAAGGCTTGTCACACTGAATCAGTTTGCAATCGTCGTGGGCATTCTGATCGCACAAATTGCGAATCTGTTGATTGCTCATCCTGTCCCGGTAGGGTTGAGTGCCGAACAGCTACTCACGACCTGGAACGTTCAATGGGGATGGCGGTGGATGTTCATCGCTATCGTCCTGCCGTCAATCATTTTCACGGTCTGTACTCTCTTTCTCCCCGAAAGCCCACGCTGGTTGCTCAAGCGCGGATACACGGACCGTGCGAGAAAGACCCTTACCCGTATTGGCGGAACGGCGTATGCCGAAGCAGAGATCTCAGCCATCGCAAAGTCGGTGCAATCGCTTGAAGCCGAGCGGTCTTCGTGGTTCGAACTCTTCAAACCTGGTGTTCGCAAAGCACTGTGGATCGCCGTTGCGCTAGCGGTATTGCAGCAGTGGACAGGGATCAACATCCTCTTCAATTATGCGGCTGAGATTTATCGTCGTGCAGGCTATGGCAATTCCAGCGAAATTCTTCTGAATATCGTCATCACAGGCGCGATCAACTTACTCTTTACGGTGTTAGCAATGTTTCTGGTGGACACCGTTGGCCGTCGAAAGTTGATGCTTGCGGGTTGTACTGGGATTGCGGCTTCACATCTTCTCTGTGCTCTGGCGTATCGGCAAGCATGGCCGAGTGCCCTTGTTCTTGGACTTACGCTAAGCGCGATTGCCTGCTATGCCGCAACACTCGCGCCAGTGACCTGGGTGCTGATTGCGGAAGTGTTTCCAAACCGCGTGCGAGCATCGGGCGTTTCTGTCTCTGTCAGTGCTCTGTGGATCGCATCGTTTGTCTTGACCTATACCTTTCCACTGATCAACGCGGAGGTTGGGATGAGCGGGACATTTGTGCTTTACGGCGCGATCTGTCTGATGGGGTTTTTCCTGGTCAATTTTGGTCTTACAGAGACCAAAGGGCGTTCACTCGAAGAAATGTAATGGATGCCCCACAAAAAAATACGGTGGATAGAGAGTGTCTCTATCCACCGTTTCAAAGAAAACGTATTCGACCTAGAAAGTCAGCTTCAGGGCGGCTTGTCCTACTCGCGCAGGGATCGCACCGGTTGAAGTGATCTGACCGAAGTTTGAATCGTCCGGGTTGGAGTCCGGCTGTCCAAAGCTGGGATGGTTGAGAGCGTTGAAAGCCTCGAAGCGGAACTGAAGGTTATAGCGGTCGCGGTAGATCCAGTTCTTTTGTACGCCAAGGTCTGTCGTATAGATCGGCGGTCCCTGGATGAGGTACTTCGGAGAATTTCCTGCAGTGCCGACGGCGTTGTTCTTGAAGGCGGCCTTGTTGAAGTACTGGAGGAGCCACTGTTGTTTGCTGCCTTGGCGCACCTGGAGAGGCAGACCCGTCAGATCTGCACGATCCTGATACACCTGGAAGCCGGAGTTATTATTGCCGTTACCACCGTTGACGGTGAAGGGCGGACCCGACTGCAGGGTGATCAGACCGCTCACAGACCATCCACCCAGGATGCCGCGAACGACTGGGTTCCAGGCGTTCAGCTTGGGTGCCTCATAGACAAAGTTGGTGACAGAGACCGTCGGATAGTTGAGTGAAGACGGACCGTGATCATGGCCGATATTGTGAGGATCACTGACACTCGATTCAAACGAAGGATCGCCAGAACCACCTACGTCAAAGGTGTGCGACCAGGTGAAGTTCGACTGTACCTGGAAGTGATGCGAAAGACGCTTTTCGATACCGACCTGGAGGGAATTGTAGTTGGACGTACCGCCAATCTGTACCTGGATGATCGAGCTGAACTGTTGAAAGAGAGGACGTCCGTTATTTACGGTGGAGCCCAAAACTCCGGGGTTCATTTCGATTGGTGTTGCGAGATGGTATGTTTCACTGCCGACGTACGCGAGGTGGAAGGCGAGTGTATCGGTAAACTGCTGCTCAAGAGAAAGGTTCCAGCTCTGCGCGACAGCAAGACGGAAGTTCTTCGGGAACACCGCGCCAAGCTGCATCGGGGTGGCAAAAGTAACATTTGATGCAGGGCTGAAGCCAGGTGAAGCGAACGGCGGGAATGGACTCGTATTATTCGTAGCTTTAAAATTCGCCCAAGGCTGGTCTAGATTGATGGGGGTTGTCGTGCTCGCATTGAAGGAGAATGAAGGATTGAACGGTGCTGTGTCGTAGACATGGTTGTAGCTGGCGTCTTCAAGGGGGGTAGTGAAGAGCCCGAAGCCTGCACGGATCGCCGTTTTCGGAAACGGCTGATAGGCAATACCGATGCGAGGTTCGAAATATTTGTAGGAGGTCGGCATGATCGCGCTATTTACTCCAGCATCCCCGGGGAACACTACTCCTGCGGGAGCACCGGGGTAGCGGGTGCTCTGCTGGCCGGGTACGAAGGCCGCCCCACGTCCACCTTCGATACTGAAGGGAGTGTAGGGATCCCATCGAAGGCCCATGTTAATGGTCAGGTTCGGGCGCAGCTTGAATTGATCCTGAGCGTAAAAGCCGGTCATCCATCCGCTTACACTGCCGTTTTCTCCGCCATTCTGGGAAAAGCTGGTGACGTCCCCGAGTAGAAAGTCCGAAAGCGTGAAGTTTGTGAAAGCGTTCGTAATACTGACGTTTGGATTCGATCCGGCGCCAGAGCTCTCGTGAGTGTAGCGATGAAGTACGTCGGCGCCAAAATAAAAAGTATGTTTTCCGGCGATCCAAGTGACGGTATCAGAGAAACCGTAGTTGCGACGGCGCGTATCGTTGACTGACCCACCAAAAATAGTAAATCCAAGCGCACCGCCATAAAGCGAGTTGCCATCGATTGCAGAGAAGCCTCCGATGTAGCAGGCATCCACCGGATCGGCGACGTTGATGAATTTTGAAAGGCAAGCCTGATTGCCGCTGCTGTCAAAGAGCGGTGTCCCTGAGTCGAAATCGAATGACTGGTAAAACGCTGTAATGCTATTTAAGAGCCGCGGGCTGATTGTCCAAGTGTGATTGATGGCATCGTTCAGGTATACGCCGCGCAGACCCTGAACGCCTGCAAGAAAGTTGCCAGGAATGGTTGCGCCAGGTTGCTTGAAGTTATAGATGAAGTTGCGGACAAAGAGGTTCTGCTTATCGTTGATCGTCCAGTCGACACGCCCAGTACCTTCGTCGTAGTTGGAGCGGCGCTTCGGTCCGACAAAGTTAGTAAGACCCGTTGCAGGGTCACCGCCGAGAGGAAGCGACGCAGCGATCTTTAAAGCACCAGGGCTGAATTCTGCAGGATTGATCTGATTGCGCTTGCCGTTGATAGTTGAAAACTTCTTTGGGTCGAGATCCACAGCAACCGCACTAAAGTCACCATTGAGCATGGCCTGTGTAGGCGTATACGTCGCATTCTGAGTAGCTGCGGTGCTTTCGCGCGTGCCTTGATAGTTTCCGAAGAAAAAGAGCTTGTCCTTGATTACAGGTCCGCCGAGGTATCCGCCAAACTGATTCCGTTTGAGCGGATCCACCTGATGGCTGAAGTAGTTTGCTGCGTTCAGCTTGGAGTTGCGAAGAAATTCAAAGACGCCACCGTGAAGCCCATTGGTGCCAGGCTTGCTTTGAATGCTGACGACGGCACCTGGGGAAAAGCCATAGCGGGCATCGAAGTTATTCGTAATGACGCGAAACTCCTGCGTTGCATCTGCATTCGGAAAAGGTGCCGCGAGCAGGGCGAAGTAGTCCATGTTCGTCACACCGTCCAGCAGATAGTACGTGCTTCCTTGTCGTCCACCTGCCGCAGATCCGCCGGATTGTGTAGGAAACGAGTTGCTGCTCGGGAGCGTAGAGGCTTGCGACTGCAGCTCATTTGTAACGCCTGCGGATAAAAAGACAAGGCTTGAAGGATCGCGGCCATTGAGGGGAAGACTCTTGATTGAGCTTTCGTTCACAACCTGGCTGATCTCTGCTGTGCTGGAGTTAATGATGGTCGGATTCGATGTGACATTGACGGTCTCACTCTCTCCACCTACCTGCAGCGCGACGTTGAGACTCGCATTCTGACCGATGGTCAAGACGATGTTGCTCTGCACTGTCTCCGCAAAGCCTTTGGCCTTTGTCGAAATAGTGTAAGAGCCAGCCGGAAGAGTGGGAATATTGTATTCGCCATGATCGTCAGCGACGGCGTGCGTCACGGTATTGGTATTGGTATTTGTAATCGTGAGTTGAGCGCCTGGAACGGCCGCATTGCTGGAATCGGTTACGATGCCGGTCAGTCTGGCGCCAGTCACCTGGGCGAAGACGGTCACGCTGAGCGTGAGCATCACCATGCTAAGGAAGAGTGTGCGAGCGAACTGCTTCATGGAGTAGTCCTTTCGATCGCGCTGTTGGCCGATCTTTGCATAAGTCGAAAGAGAGTAAGAGTTGCGTGGGCCGTCCATTAGTTAAGCGATGATTCTTCGTGCGTGAAAGTGAAGGTCAATGTCCTGGTGCCAAAGTGCGCGTGCGTTGCGCGCAGTGTTGCGGTTCCAGGCCGCGTGGTGCTACGAATCCAGAGGGCGCTCCGTCCACCGCTCAGCGCGAGTGGAGATTCCCCAACGAGAACAGCAGGACCCTCCAGAGTGAGAAGGATAGGATCGAAACAGAGTGGGCGAGGAGCGCCGTACTGATCTGTTACCCGCAAAACGACGCGAGTGGCATCGCACCCGTCCGCACTTAGCGCGATGTCGTCTGCAACCATCTCAAATGCCTGATCTAGACCCTTACTGGAAAGACTTTTTGAGACGACAAGCTTGCCTGCGACGTAGCCATCCAGACGCAAATCGCCCCAATCGTCGTTGCCATTCGGCAGAGTGAGAAAGAATGGTGGATAGTCGAGATGCGGGAACTCTGCCTTTGCCGGGAGTAAATCGATGACAGGATGCCATGTGCCCTCCACGCCGATAAAGCAACGAATCTGCTCACAGTTGGACGAGATGATGGCACGTTCAAGGCCACCGGCTTGGTCATTCATGGCAAAGTGAAAACCGGGTTCCAGGACCGGCTCTTCATGAGGAGAGCATTGCGAACGAAAGAAGCCTGCTGCGGGTTTTGGCTCGCGAAAGATATCCATCACGCCGTGATAGCAGACGTGATCACCAGAGCCGAAGTCGGCGTGCGTTTGATAGTCGAAGGCGCACCATCCCAAAACACCCGCATAATCTGCACGGCTGTTGATCTGATTGAGGATGTTCGCATAGCGAAGGATGTGTTCCTTGTTCTTCGCGTTGTCATCCCAGGGACGCACTGGAAATTCTGCGCCCACGACCTCTGTATTTAAGTAGAGAGGATGATTCGGAGCCTTGAGCGGAAACTGAAAGTCATTCATCGAAAAGACATCTTCGAGGAACTCGGATTCTTGAAAGTATCGAACGCCAGTGGTCTGGCGGTGTGGATCTTCCGTGCGAGCAAGCTGATTCGCCTGTACATAGAGATCGTGAAAGTCGCGCGACTCATTGATCCGAATGCTCCACAAGATAATCGACGGATGATTCCAATCGCGCCGAATCATACGACGTGTATTGTCCAGATAGCGTTCGCGCCAGAGCGGGCCATCCCCAACATGCTGCCAGCCGGGTGTCTCGTCGATGACGAGAAGACCTAACTCATCGCACGCATCCAGAAAGTGATGCGAAGGTGGATAGTGCGAACAACGAACGACGTTGCACTTCAGTTGTTGATTGAGCACTGCAGCATCGTGTCGTTGCACGCGCGCAGGCATAGCTGGTCCAGCATAAGGAAATGTCTGGTGCCGATTGAGGCCACGAAGCTTCATCACCTTGCCGTTGAGCAGAAAGCCTTTTGGCGTAAACCTGGCTTCGCGAAAACCGAAGCGCGTGCTTCGCTCTTCGAATTCATCGGAACCGGAAATCCGCACACGCAGGGAATAGAGCTTTGGCTGAGTAAGTTCCCAAAGCTCAATCGGAGAAAAATTCTGAAGTTCGACCTCAAAGGTGCCTGCCGCGTACTCTGCTGGCGATAGCTTACGGTGAAGGGAAGACAAGATCCGTGTTCCATCGAGAAGTTCTACGTCAAGCAACAGCCCTTTCTTCATCGAAGCTGCACCATCGAACCAGACCTGAGCGCTGACGCGAGGTTTGGTCAATACGTCCAGAGACGCCACACGCACGTTCTCGATGGAAATTGCTCCGGTCGTGCGGAGAGAGACGCCACGATAGATCCCGCCAAAAGTGAGGTAATCCACCTCGTACCCGAACGGAGGAACCTCCTGTAGCTCGCGCGAGTCCACCTCAACACTGAGAACGTTCTCTCCCTCGATGAGATGGGACGTTAGCTCAAAAGAGAAAGGCGTGAAACCACCAAAGTATTCCCCAAGCAGCGAACCGTTCAGATAGACCTTTGACGCTGTGAGCACGCCTTCGAAGTCGACAAAGACGCGCCGAGAATCCTGCTGCTTAGGCAGCGTGAAATGACGACGGTAGAGCGACACAAACTGATAACTCTTTTGATCGGTGCCATGCCACGGTACAAAGACATTGCTGTGCGGCAATGTGACGGCCTCAAAGCCGCTGTCGTCGAAGTTCTTCTGATGACCGTCCGGAGGTACTGTGCGGCTCCATCGCCATCCATCGATTAATGGATAGACACGATGCTGCGGACGTGACGGATCCTCAGCGAGAGCGAAGAGGGGCGCAGCACCCTGAGCAAGGGCCTGTCCGATCACCAGCGTGCTGCTCGTCTTAAGGAAATTGCGTCGATCCAGATTCATGCGTTTCGTTCTTTCATAGAGGAGGCCATTAGCCAGCGTGCTGTGTGTCGTTGAGCAGAGCCTGCGCCTCTGCAATCAAGTCTGGAACTTCCATTGGTTTGCTCGGTTGGTAGGGAGAGGACAGCCATGTCTGTTGCCATATATCGAGTGAGAACGGGCGCCCGGCGTGAAGGCTGGCAAACCAAGCCTCCCAGCGCGAAGCATAATAGTCGCGCGTCAAACCAGACCATGCGCGCGAGGCATAATCGGAGAGCTCCGGCCATCCCCAGGTCGTGATCAGGCGACGGGCATTTTCATCGTAGTAAGCGGCTTCGTCATCCGATTTCGCATAGCTGCGTGCCGCCTGCATCCATGTTTCGAGTCGGCGATCGGGCCGTAGGTTGAGCAAAGCATCCATGCGCCCCATCCAGCCAAGCGCATGTGCGGCATACTCGGTTGCGACCTCATTCTGATGAGACTGCCCCGCCTGAACAGCGAGCGAGAAAGTCTGATCCACACTGCCACCCGCCGCCTGCACCACGAGCTCAATCAGATCGTTGCGGTAAAGTTCCTTCTGCCCAAGTTCAGGCGCACAGGAGAGAAACAGAGCCACGGCGCGGCGGAAGGTAGGTCCCGCATCCACGGAAGCAGCGGCGGGTGCAAGGCTCGGCTCCGTCTGCCAGGCCTGGTGTGTCATCCAGATATGCGCGCTGTAGGCGCTCTGCATCAAGAGAGTCCAGGCTTCCAGCATCACGGGCGGGCATGCTCCGTAGCGAGAACGGCAGTAGGCCGGAATCCATTGCTTCAAATCAATCGCTTCCCGCTGCCACCCGGCATCGGTCATCAACTCGTAGACCACTTCGTTGGTCTCGATCCCTTCGGGGCACATGCCCCAACCGACAAGGTTTCCGCGTTCCGGACTGGTGAGTACAGATGCAGGCTCTGACGCCATGAGCTTCAGGTTGCCCTTCACATTGTTGTTTCCACCAAAGGTGTGGGCCATGCCGTTGATCCACTGCTTGCCGAAGAATGCCTTCTGCGTCTTCCACTGTCCAGGTGCATACTTGCCCTTCACTGCTGGAGCCAGATCGTTGGCATAATCGATGATCAACATACGATCGTTGGGAATACCGCGGAGCAGGGCGGCCACCGATTCGCTGTTCCAGAAGGCCACATCGTAGACGAAGAGCCATCCCTGCATCACCCAGGTTCCATTCGGATCTCCGGCGAGAATGCCCTCATAAACCGTGCGGCCAAAGCGCTCCAGATCCTCGAAGCGATGCTCCTCACGCACCGGCACGGCCAGTTCATTAAAGGTGTCCGCAAGGTAGTACTGCACCTCGCCGTACTCCGCCTTGTACTCTTCGATGAACTTCTTGCCGATCAGGCGATAAAGATCCTGCTCACCCGGATGGAGGATGAAGGTCCGCGTGCTGCGCGGAATGGTCTTGAACTCCTCGGGCAGCCACAGGAGCGTAAAGGTCTCCGCCTTTGGATGCAGGCGTTTGAAGCCTTGCGGCACAAAGCCTGAGAATGCTGGAGCCACAGGTCGCATGCCCAGGGAACGCATACGGTCCAGGATCTTTCGCTGCAGGACACGCTTCTGCTCGATGAAATGTTCCGGCAGGGGACCGTCGATGTTGTTGACATTGCCCATCCGGTGCCATGGCAGGTGCGCTGGCCCAGTGGAAAACTCTGCGATCTCGGCCTCACTCAATCCCAGGGAGCGCCATACGCGATCCCAGATCGCCTCCTGCCCTTCGAGCGCCAATGGCATGGTGATGCCGTGCAGAGCCATCCAATCCAGCTCCTTCTCCCAGCGAGCCCAGTCCCAGAACGCCATGGTGTAGCCGTAGGTACAGGGATTGAAGTACTGCACAAACTTGTAGGGGCAGACCACCCGTTGCATTGGAGCGTCGGGAAAGGCCGCAGGAAGTTCGACGTGGCGACCACTCCAGGTGATCATCACGTTGCACGTTGCGCGTAGATAGCTGTAGGCTCCCCGGCACATGGCGACGGCACTGCTTCCGGCAAGGTACACACGACCGTTGGCTGCAGAGATCTCGTAAACCTCATTGCCCCCTTCGAGGGGAATCAGCTTCAGCTCAAACTGACTGGCACGTTCTCCCAACTGGCGGTAGAGGAGCGCTCGCGCGGCCTGAACCGGCGTCTCGGACAGAGGTTTGGAACTTTCTTTTTTCGTACGCTCTGCGGGAAGGGCTGGGACTGCCGCGCCTGCCTCATTCGAGCGGAGGGCGGCACTTGCAACACCGGTACTGCATGCCGCCTCTATAAATCTGCGTCGTGTCCACATAGCCCGAACGTTCTCCTGGGAATACGCGACGTTCGCATCCCAGAGGGGCGTTGCCAAGCGTTTTCACGGTTCCAGGAGCGGGTTTCACCGTTGATGGATGTTGTCTTTTATTTTCAGTACGTTACTGACGGTTCGACAGGTTGTTCGAGCCCGAAGACTGGTTCAGGGCTGGATCAGTCGATAAGTGACGACGCGCGCCTCTGGGGCGTTGCCCCCGACACTCATCGTCTCAAGTAGAACCTCGAAGTACGGCATGTGGTTCCGCGTCGCTCCAATGGTTCGGGCGAAGTTCCTGAATTGCACGGGGCTGAAAGGGAAGTCGGCTGCGGATTCTGTTCCGGCCATGCCTGTTCCTTCAAACAGGAGTGCGTCTCCGTTGCCGTCGATGCCCGGTAGAAAGGCCATGACTCCATAACTCTTCCGATCAGAGTTGGATAGGGTATCCCGGTAAATCGGCTCCTCTCCCGGTGCCGGATGCTTGTTGCGGACGTATCCCTCGGAGGCCTTCCAATCCCAGTTCACATCAAAGTTGAGCCGATCCTGGAAGAGGCCGACCCAGGGATTCGCCCCTACGCCGCCGATCAGGATTACATTCCGGCTTTTTAGGTCGTCGATACGGAGCACCCGCGCGTTCCGCGTCTCAACGTCCGCTTTCATGGCTTGAGGGAGACGGCCAAGGCGGAGAGCCAGATTCAGGTCCGCCGAACTGGTGTACTGATGTGACGCAAACCACTCCGGGTTGAGTGCCATGCCCCCCGCAGCAGGAAGCGCCGACTTCGTTTGATACGTTCCACTTAAATAGTCGTCGAGTGCTACCTGGGTTCGCGTGAACTCCTGGAAGAGAACCAGCGCGTCGTCGGACGGAACGATAAATACCGTACTTCGAGCTGGAAATAGCTGATTCCAAAGAGCGTCTGCAGCCGTCTCCGGTGTGCTGTGTGGGTAGAAGAGCGCCACTGCACCGCCAAGGATGGCCAAAATTGGCAGTGCGAGCAGCCACTTGAAATAGCTTCTCCTGGTCGCAGTCGCTCTTGCAGCCTGTATCGACTCACCATCTACTGCGGAAGGAGTACTGAGCGCCTGGCGTGGTGTGGGGCGAGGTTCGAATACCGGAATATAGCCGCCACGAGGCACTGTGATTACGACAGGCGCCTCGGGACACTCATGCTCGAAGTACTCTTCCAACCGCTGACGCAGGAGACGAGCCTGTGTGCGTACGATGCTGTCATCCGCGGCGTTGTAGCTGGGAGAGCGACCGAAGACCTGGATCCCGATCTGCTGTTCATTGATCTCGCGGGCATGGCCCTCGATCAAGGAAACACAGATGAACTCAAGAAACTTCGTGAGGCGTGGCGATTTGGTAAAAGTACGGGACGCAACCACCTGTTGCAAAAGCTGGAGGCGCTCATCCGCGCGAGACTGAGGCTGACTCGGCAAGCCGGGATCCGTATTCGAGATATTGTTAGCGATGGACTTTGCCGCCGCAATTGAGTCGCAACCGCATACTCCATCATCTACAGGCCGCCGTTGAGGGTCAAGCGCCTGATTGCGCGCTTGGGAAAGACACGAGTGACCCTTCCACGGATAGAGTTCCCTGCAGGTTGGTTGGGATTGCCTGCAAACTGCTCGTGATTTGATCCGAATGTGTAGAGACTTATTCTAATTGAGTCAAGTAGCACAGCGGATTCGTACAATAAACCAGCCGTTCCTGCGGAGGCTTACCGATGGGTTCCCTCACGATTGCTCTCAACGAACCGAACTCAGCTCCGGTTCAGACTATTCTGCAGCCACCGGCGACCGAGCGTTTGTCCGGTATGCGTGCCTGGCATATCATCCTGCCGCTAACTATTGGCCTTGCGCTAACAACAGCAGCCGAATGTCACTCGATCTTTAACCTGGGTTCTCTTCGATACGGCTTTGTGCTCTCGGGTTGGTGGGGTGCGATGGCTCTCGCCATGTGGCATCTTGGACAGGCGAAGCCAGCGGCGCTCCAGATAAAACCGAGGGTGCTGTTTTGGCATGCGATCGCTGCAACGATATTGGGTATTCTCCATCTCCTGGCGATGGCGGGGGCCGATCGTCTATTTTTTAGCTTTGCCATCCGAACCCAATTTGGTCTCACATGGAATCACTATTTGGGTCTGAACCGATGGGGTCTGGAGATGTTGGTCTACGGTTTCATCTACGGTGCCGTCACCGTGGTTCGCCTCCAGTTGCAGGCTCAACAGAGTGCCCTTCAGTCCCTCGAACTACAACGCGCGCTTTCGGCATCCCAACTTCATGCTCTGCAAATGCAGGTCGAACCGCACTTCCTGTTCAATACGTTGAACTCGATCACTACGCTTGTGGAACTTGGGAGACAACAACAGGCTGCTGCGATGCTGCATCATCTCAACGTCATCTTGAAGTCGACTCTCAGAAGATCGACGCCGCAGAAGATTCCCCTGGCACAGGAACTCGACGCCGTGGAGAACTACCTAGCCATTGAGCAGATTCGTTTCGCTGACCGACTTAAGCTGGAGTTTCGCATCGATCCCTCCGCGCTCAACGCTCTGGTGCCTAGCTTTCTCCTTCAGCCGTTGATGGAGAATGCCGTCCGACATGGGATTGGACGATTGGAAGACGGTGGTCTTATTCAGACCTCGATAGAGAAATCTGATGGAACGCTTTTCCTTCACGTACAAAATAATGGACCGGGTGCGGCCTCTGCCTCAGTCGAGGGGCATGGGATCGGATTACGCAATACCGCAACGCGGTTGGCGCATTTTTATCCTGACCGGCATTCTTTTCAAGTGGGACAGCCTGAAACGGGTGGTTTTCAGGTGAGGATCGCAATCCCTTACGAGACGGCAGAGGCATGATGGTCCGGGCGTTGATCGTGGACGACGAAGCCCTCGCGCGCACTCGGATGGCGCGACTGCTTGGGGCAGACCCCGAAATAGAGGTCTGTGGCGAGTGCAGAAATGGACGCGAAGCGGCTTCCTTTTTGAAATCGAGATCTGTCGATGTGGTGTTTCTTGATATCCAGATGCCTGGAGAGAATGGCTTCGATCTCATTGAGACCATCGGCGTCCGCAATATGCCGGTCACGGTCTTTGTGACAGCGCATAACCACTACGCCATTCAGGCCTTTAAGGTCCATGCACTCGATTACCTGACAAAACCCGTCGAAGAGGAACGCCTGACGTCTACCGTCGAACGTGTAAAAGAGAGGCTCGAATCCCGGAAGGGATTAACAGAACTCGCCATGCGCTCGCTTCTTGAGAACCTCGATCCAGCCAAGAGGCCGTCCCCTATCTATGCGAAGAGGCTCCTGTTGCCGGACGGAGGTAAGACCGTCTTCCTCGACGTGGACAGGATCGAGTGGATTGAAGCAGCGGACTATTACGTCTGCATTCACTCCGGGCAGAAAGAGTTCCTCCTGCGAGAGAGCATGAAGGATCTTGCGATCACTCTTGACCCGTCCCGGTTTGTACGAATCCACCGTTCGGTGATCGTTAACCTGGAGCAGATTCGTGAAGTCTTTCGCGAGGGGCGAGGGGAAGGCACCGCCATCTTGAAGAACGGTCGCCGATTGCGGATGAGTCAGGCGGGCTGGCAGGCGGTTTTAGAGGCCAGCAGAAAGTAGTAACGAAGGTTATGGACCTCGCGGCGGCGCATATCCATTAGTGTTCAATTCCACCGTCGTGAGGCAACAACTGACAGTTTTCCGTGTCTAATCTGCTATGACCGTGCTTTGTTCACGGCAAGGAAGGGGTTCGCCCTCGAATGTTGCAACCTCTGCAGATCGAAGATGTGTCCTTCCGCTATGCGAATGAAATCAGAGAGTTGCGGGAATTTTTGGTGAAGGCTGGTTTCGTTGTGGAGACTGCGGAGACTCTAGGCAACGTTGTCGCCCGGCTGCCGCGTGACCGAGCTTTTCGTCGCGATCTGACCTCCCATGTCTGGGTATTGATCGATGGGGGTGATCGGCAGATCAGCTTTTCCGACCTCCTTGGTGTAGTGGCCATCGCCGCCGCTGGCACGCGCTTTGCCGCTGCGGCAGACGAAAAGGACGCTCATGACTTGTTGCGCTTCCTGATGGAAGCACGGCGCTCCCTCGATATGGCGCCGGAGAAGAGGGAGGTGGTTCCGGTTCTTCGGGATGCCGCACCCGTACCCTACCTCTCGCCGAAGCCAACTGAGCCGCTTAAAACTGTGACTGACAGAGGACAGGAGGTCTTTCGTGCGCCTATACCGCCTCTACATACTGAAGTCGACTCCATAGAAATGCCACCTGATGGCGACGGCAAACGGAGACGTATCCTCTGGGTGGCTGTCGCTGCATGCCTGCTGATGGCTTTGTCGATCGGTCTGTGGCTGAATCGCCGTCCGGCTGCAGACGTAAGCAATACGCCAGTATCTGTGCCTCCTGCCCCAGACGGAACTGTTGGAACCAATTCGTTGCCGGAGAAAAACAGCGCTTCTTCCAGTCTAAGCAGCAGTGAAGCAGCGACCACTACTGGCATGCACTCTCCAAATGAGATGAGGAACTCGCGCCAGACGCCGACGCCTGCACCGTATACATCGGCGCATCCCTCGGACGCTCCAACGCAAGCCACAACTGACACCACACGCGGGCCGGTTTCCACACAGGCTATGGGATCTGTCCCGACTCCGGCATGGACGGCGCGCTCTTCGGTTTCTTCCGTTACCCCGCCTCCCGCGCCTCGCGTGACAGGGATCGCGAATCACGCGCCTGTCGGTGTTTCGGCTGCCACATTGAGCAAGAATTTAGGTTCACGATCTGTTCCCACGGACTCCGCAGCGGCTGGGGATGACAGTGCTGCTGCGAACCGCCCCCACCTCTTGCGCAGGCGTCCCCTTGCGCCATCCTCGGCATTTTCAGAAGATCAACAGAATCTGGTTGCAGCGATCCGGCCAGCGGACGTGTCCGCCACATCCGGAACCAGCCATGTCGGAGATGCCAACGTGACTCCTGGAGGTACGGTCCTGCCTACCTCGTTGGGTATCATGGCAGCCAATGTTTTGTACAGTCCTGCGCCGACTTATCCCGCGGCCGCTTCCGCCGCACATGTGCAGGGAGCAGTGACGTTGCGGGCCGATGTCGACCGGGACGGCAATGTCGCTTCAGTTCGTGTCATCAGCGGACCTCCGTTACTGCGCGATGCGGCGCTGGACGCGGTACAGCACTGGCGTTATCGCCCGTACATGGGCTCCGGCAAACCGATGCCAATGACCGCGATGGCCATCATGGATTTTCAGCTTCCCTAACTGGCTGCTATCACGTGTACGCCCAACAGATAAGACAAGAAGGCCTGTAAGCGCAGTATGGCTGCATCAGCCGTAGAGCTAACGGTGACTCAGCGTCAAAACGTCTTCAAATACTCGATCAGCGCGCGCTTGTCCTGATCGCTGAGACCCGGTCCACGTTCGCGCAGGGCTGATTCTCGGCTCTCACCCGGCTCGACATAGTCCGTGCCAAAGTAGTGACCGCGATTGACGACAAGGTCCGGACATTTACTCAAGTGAAGTAACTGGGGAACCTGTTTACGGAAGACGGCGCTGGCTTGTTCGTCGGTCGCGTTAGGGCCTAGCTTTTTGAGATCGTGATCGAGATCAAAGACGAGCTTGGCCACGTCCTTCTGGTGGGTTGCGGCCTTCGCTGGGTCCGAATCATCCGGCAGGGGATTCAGGTTGACGAGCAGTCCCACCGGCGTGCCGGTTGGTATGGGGCCAAGCTGAATTCCGCCCTCTCCAAAGATCCAGGGTGCAAGTGCCTGCCCCAAACTGTAGAAGGGCAGGAGAAAGCCAGGCAAGTAGCCTAATGGAACGTGGAGGTGGCTTTGCACGGTGGTGCGGTCGATGGTTCCTGGCACCTTGGTCCCGAGCTTGCTGTCATGATCCCGTTTCTCGGGCCAGAGCATCTGTTCGATCGACGCGTTGAAGGACCGCATTCTTCCGTCGACAGATGGATCTACGTCGAATGGGCCGACAGAATTGTTCTGGAGAAAAGGAGCCGTAGACCAGACGCTTACCAGGGACGCCGGGCGTGTGTAGCCACGTCCACCTGCGGGCATGTTGTATTGGTTCGGCTCTCCTGTAATCGGGTCGTACCAGGTGATCGTGCCAACGGAGGGCAGATCTTTATAGCTCTGCGAGGAGAAGTTATCCCAGATGTTGCCACTCAGTGCGTTGGTAGCAAGCGGACTGCAGGCGTTGGTGTGGAGCAGCGTGACGGGGACGCGTAGTTCGGAGGACAGGTAGTTATCTTTCAGGAAATCGTCTGCGAGCACCATCTGGCGCATCTGGTCTTTGTACTCGGCGGTCTTGGTCCACTCCCAATACCGGTTCCAGCAGTTCATGTAGTCCTTGCCAGCGCATCCATTGGGATCCATTCCCGGAGCAGGTTGAGGCTGCTTGCTGGAGTGGCAGCGGCCGCAGTTTTCCGCAAAGACGATCTTGCCCTGTTTCAAAGTAGCGCCGTTGGCTTGGAGATACTTGTCGCCCGCATGGTCGTGCACATCTTTTAGAAGGTGAGCGTCGGTAGCCTTCAGAAAGAATGCAGCCGTGGCAAAGGTCTGGTTCTCAGTGGCGGCAAAATAGGAGGAGTTTTCTCGCGCAACTTTGACGTCGATGGGGGTGATTGCCTTGCCACCGACCAACGCATTGAAGTGTAGCAACCACTCTTCGCTGAAGACGCCGATATTGAGATACACGCGGTTGAGAGCGCCCATCACTCCAACCGAGTCTGAACCGTCTTTCAATACCCTGGGAGTCATGACGATGTCCGGCGCTTTGTAGTATTGGCTCAGCGGCCCGGTGGATACATAGTCGTTCAACTGGCGGTTGCCCTGATTTGCGGGAGACAGCGTCTCTTTACCCCAGCGCTTCGCTTCTTCCAAGCGCTGTCTGAGCAGGTAGACCGCATTCATCGTGCGTGGATTGTTGATGCTGTCAGTGGAGACGAGAGAGGTATCGAGCGTACCGGGACGCGAGGTGTGGAAAAGTTGATAGATGAAGTTCTTATCGTCGGCGCTCCAGTCAAAGATGCGATCGATCCAGAAGTATTGCGCTCCAACATTCGAGCTGAGGTTTTCGAACTTGGGATGATTGCGATCCGCGGGAGGGTTCACCGGATTTGGACCTACATGGCAAAACCCGCAGGACATGCCAACGCGGTATGGCTTGATAAGATCTTTCGACTCGTAATAAGTCGGGTCGGTGTAATACCGCACCGGGTCCCACTTCTTCGCGGCCTTTTCATCGAAGGCGGGGTTAGGGAAGAGGCGCAAACCCATGATGCCTGTCGCGTAGCCATAGAAGGATCCTGCCGCAATATTTTTACCGCGAGCGCCGTACTTCACGCCTGGAAATTGGCTTTCGTCTTCAAAGGGATCTTTGGGGCAGTCAGCCCGCCGCTTGTCGAGCCACAGGCCGTATCGGTCGGGATCGGGCCCCGTGGGTTTATCGAAGCAAGGTTCGTTGACGAGTCCCAGGTAGTCCCAGCGATTATCGCGGCTCGCCTTGAGGCCCGGATAAGACGAGATTGTTTTCAGGAAGTCGAGCGCTCCGATACTCTTCACCGAGAGCACATCCCAGAGGCGGTCATCGCCTGCTGTCCACACGATCCAAGTGTTGCGCCCCTGCCTCTCCTGCGATGTGAGCGTTATTCCTCCATCCATATCGTGGAAATAATCGCTATCGGAAGCCTTGAAGTCTGTGGCCTTGACTCCCGCTAGGAGGGCCTCATCCTTGACATGTCCGCTGATGGGACGTTCGAGGTACTTGATGAGGAGAACTGCCGAAACGATCACAACCAAAACTACAAGTAACGCGAGAAACTTCTTCATCGCATTTCTCCTCATGTCTCTTTCCACTTCATGGGCAGAACGGAACTACCAGATTGAGTGAACTGCAATGACATCGATTTGCACCGACACTTATGTGTGGCCCTAAGCCGTTACAGGAAATTCAAGACAGAAATCAATCAACCGTTTCTTCGACCAATAGACCTTGCCGAGATAGAGTCCTGGTTGGATTAGACGGATCTCATCTCGGATCCATTTCGCTACGATGGAGGTCTTGGAGTAATCCAGCACAATGCACTCCTTACCATCGAGCCAACTATCGCCTTTGTAGACCTCGGCAATGATTGCATTCAGCCCAAAGTGCAGCAGGCGGTTGGAGAGAACACCATGTTCGGCATCGAACGTCTTCCCCTCCCATGCGAAGAAGCTCACGAACTCTGCGATCTCCGGGCTAAAGGTTGTTCCAGGAGCGACGATCGCAGTCCCCTTTGCTTGTCCATTCGGGATGGGGCCAGCAACGTTGGCCGTGAATAGATTGTCCAAATCCTGCTGGCTCATTTTGAGTAACTGCTCGACGTTGTATGCCATGCTAGCTCCTTATCGATTGACCTACCTTCCTTGCACGCGTCGGTCAAGCGCGTCCCCGCGTATTACTGCTAGGAAAGGCTGCTTCCTCCCGTGGCGGGATGTCTAATACTCTAAACACATGTTCGTCGAATCTATTCCCTAGACCACCAATCACTTATTGGAACTCAATCAAGGGCGATATGACTTATACGAAGTTGCTACTTGGATAGAAAATTCTTTTTTACTTATTCCCAATCTGGGAACGAACCTCGGAGAGATAACACTAGAAGTTATGCTGATTGCATCTGCATACGTTCGTACCTGACCTGGATGGGCACACTGAGCGCAGGCCCGTTTGAGTAATTGTTCGGCATCGTATGGCATAGAAGCTCCTTTTAAAAGGAAAGGGCCCATTGCTGCTTTACGGCGCGATCAATGTAACACAGGGATGGAATTGTTGACTCTGTTAATCTTCAGGAAAGGAATTGCTTTGCTGTGGTGAGTTTGCACGCTCTGCCAGGATGACTCCAGCGGCCTTTTCTCCGAGCATGTACGTCGCGCACGCGATGAAAAATCCAGGGATACGTGGGAAGGCAGAGGCGTCGACGACGCGCAAACCCTGGGTCTTATGCACGCGAAAGTTGCTGTCCAGTACGCCGTTCTGCTCGATGGGCCCAATCGAACAGGTGCATGAGGCGTGATGTCCCCAGCAGTTGGAGCGGATGTACTGCTTCAGGTCATCGTCTGATTCGAGGTGCTCGCCTGGCAACTCTTCCGCTTCGATCATGCCATCCTCTTTCAGCTTCGTGCTGAGTCGGCGAACGAAACGAATGCCATCGACTACAGCGGTAAGGTCTTCATCTCCGCCGTCCTGAAAGTAATTGAAGTTGATGAGAGGCGTGTCTTGAGGATCGTCTGACCGCAGCGTGATCTCACCGGCCCGATTGCGCGTGTGTGCCTTCAGCACCACCCAGGTCAGGTAATTTAGTTTCTCCGCAAAGACGCGTGAATACGAAGGAAAGTACCCCGAAAAGCGAGCGAGAAGGGACATGCAGAAGAGGTCCGGCACCTCGTCGGCGACGGGAGAACGACGGAAGAGTGTGAGCACGGAGCCGTTTGTCGAATAGATCCCTCCACGATCCCTCTTCCATCTGCGGAACTGCCGATCGTCAGAGGTAAAGCGGGCTCCTTTGTAAGCGCTCCATGCTTTGAACTTCATCCGGTTGACGACGCTGATCTCGTAGCGGTCCTGCAGGTTTTTGCCGACACCAGGAAGGTCGACGCGTACCGCTATGCCGTGTTGGTTAAGTGTCTCGCGCGCACCTATGCCGGAGAGCATCAAAAGCTGCGGCGTGTTAAACGCTCCTCCAGCCAGGATCACCTCACGTGAAGCGTAGATCGATTTCTTCTCTCCCGGTTCGCGATTGGGGTTTGTATGTGCGCGATAGAGGCGATCGCCTTGAAGATACTCCACCCCGATCGCGCGATTGGCCTGATCGAAGAGGACTCGAGTCGCCAGCGCGTTCATCACGATTTTCAGATTTTTTGGAAAGCGGTTTGCCACATCCAAAACTCGCTCTCGAGAACTCGTGCGTGCATGATCCTGCGTTGTAAGCGGAAGATAGCGGATGCCTGTCGACCGGTCCCGGACCAGACGCCAGTCATTCGGATCGAGACCGCTTTCGAGGAACCACTTGATCCGATTGAATTGTCTGCCGTCTTCTTTGAAGGCTTCCAGGCCAGCATCAATCACCGCTCGCGCAAGGGCTCTGTTGAAGAGGAGAGAAATTGGCAGGGCGCGTTCGGTAGAAAGCCAGCCGCGCCAACCGTGACGCGTCGGATTCAAACCGAGCTTCGCTAGCCATCGGTAGACGGGACGGTGTTCGCAACGCTCCATACGTTCGAAGCACAGACGCATCTTGTCCGGACGCCAGCTCTCATCCCCGGTCAACTCCGCGATGTAATCCCAGTCTTCATTCTGCGGATAAACAAAGATCATCGCGTTATGAGCGGTGCAGCCACCCAGCGTTCCGGCACGAGGATAGAGAACACCGCCAAGTTCCGGGCGATACGAGGGATCAAGCTGCTGATCTGCTTCTTTGCCATAGTGCCTTACAAAAAAGTCCCACTTCACTGCGGAGTTTTCAGAGGCCGAACCATGGAATGCAGGAACTTCGTAGTCGGCTGGAAGGGTGTTCTCGTTGGGGCTTAAGGCATTGCTTCCAGTAAGTTGGGTTGGGTCTCCCCCGGCTTCCAGCAGAATGACTTTGCAGCCTTCTTCCGCCAGCCGCGCAGCGACCGTGCCGCCGCCCGCGCCCGATCCCACGACGATGTACTCCCAATCTGTATCAGTTTCGTTTGTAACAGGGTCTGTTGCCGTCATACCAGAGTTCGCATTATCGGAGAGTTTTGAGGTACATATCGAGTTGGTCTTTCTCCTGCCCTTTCAGGCCTGTTTCAAGATCTTGCAGGTGTTTCCGAAAGATCGTTCCGGAACGTGGATTTTGACTATGTTGCCACAGCGCTGAATCGACGATCACGATGTCCGACTGCAGGAAGCGTTCCCGAGTCTTTGGGATCAATATATATCGATAGATCAGCTTATCCGCGACGGATAATTTAGTAGCCATGGAAATCTCATCCAAAAGATTGTCAGCATTGAAGCGCGGATCCTGCGCGCACTGCTTATAGAAAGCCAGAAGCCTCTGGACCTCAGCCGTATGGCCTGGTCCCGCGGCGAAGACCGTCGGGGCGGCATCCGGCCCGTTGGAGGTGGAGTATGCATGACAGAGCGCGCAGTTGCCAGCTACACGAACATAACCGACTGTCCGCTTGGAAAAGCCCACGGGCATTTCCAGGGTCTCCTCCCACGAAAAACCGAGAGAGGCATATCCTCCGGGACCAGGTAGATATTCCGGAAAGATGCGGGGAAGGGTGAGCCAGATCCAGTAAGGGATGCCTGCGGATTTTTCTGCATCCACAGATCCATAGAGAAAGCTGTTTCTTGCATTGGCATTGATCCATGCGGGCTGGGCTGCCACGCGAAACATTTTGTACCAGATCCCAAGCCCGGCGAGGATGCCTGTCAAGAGAAGAAGCCCGACGATCAGAAGATATTTTTTACTGTGAGTCACTGTCATCGCCGGTCTCCGTATGGATTCAGAAAGTCTTAAGGTATTCGAGCAAGGCACGCTTTTCGGCAGGCAGCAGGTCCGTCCCGTAGGCTGACCCCTCATGTCCTTGATGGCCGTTGCCCACAGCGGTCGTGTCATAGGCAAAGAACGACATGCCATTCTGTTCCGCAACGTTTGAGACAAAACCGACATTCTGCGGATCGTAGACGTCATTGCCGCGATAGAAGGTGACGGACCGATTCGCTGAGGGCTCAAGCAGCTCGCGGAGATTTGGGACGGAGCCGTTATGCAGATATGGAGCGCGTAGCCAGATACCGTCGAGCGGCGAGTTGGCATATCCCTGCGTCTTGTGGAAGTGTGAGAAGCGCTGTGGATAGGGTGGGCCAAAGCCCCAGTCTTTCTCGTATCCCGCGTAAAGCGTTCCCTGGTTAGCGGCGACAAGGTACGTGTAGGAGTCAAGCCGGGAGCGGTCTGTACCGATCTTCTCGATCGGCACGACCTTGCCAACTTGATCGCCGTGAAAGGGTGCGTTGCGCTCACCGTGACAGTAGGCGCAGTGTTGCGCATAGATCGGTGCTCCTTGTTGGGCCAATTGCGAATCGATCGGATAAGGATAGGGAAGCGGCTTCGCGGTCAACAGCCAGGTCGCCGTTCGCTGCACGAGCTTGGCGTCGAGTGTGGGTGGATAGGCCCCTGTGCCGAAAGCCGCAGAAAGATTGCGCTCATTGACGGAAGTGTTGTTGCCATCCCAGTGGAGTTGCATGCCTTCGCGCGGGCCTTGGTTCCAGATCGATGGAAAGTCTGCGTTGCCCATCATTTCTTTCGGGTCGGCGTGGGTCATGTTGAAGTTAAGGAGTGCCTTCGGTGCATTGAAGGTGTCTACGCGTCCCGGTCCCCATGTGGCGGTATGGATAAACCCGAGGCGCTGGTTGAGCATCAGCATCTTCTCGCGCATCAGGTAAACGGCATAGTAGCGAAAGATGAGCCTGTTGATCAGATCAGGCTTTTCAATGAGGCGCTTCGGATCGTTTTCCATGGCGTGGATCTGATCGAGCATGTGTTGCGGTGTGAACTTCTGATCAAGAGGAATTGAAGTCAGGAACTTCTCGAAGGCACCCAGGTTCAGTCCCTGAGCGGGCATGCCTGAGATCACACGCGGCTTGGCACCCTCCGAGTCGCGAACGGTGCCGGTGTGACAGACGGCGCAGTTAAGGTAAACCACATCGATCCCTCGAACGTTGCGTCGGGAAACACCGACAGGTAAGTCGTAGCGCGGGTCTTTGCCCTCCTCGTAGATCATGCCTAAAGATTGGTAGCCGCGGCCAGCCTTGTGGTCGGGTAGATATTCGGGGAAGATCTCAGGGAGGGCGACCCAGAACCAGTAGGGAATCCCCATGGTTCGCTCGCCTCCAGTCGACCCATACTTGAAGTGCTGTTCATCGTCGGCATATTCGACTGGGCGATCACGTGTGAGCCGTACTGTGAGATAGACGCCCGCTACAAGGAAGACCACAAGAACTATGAGCGATGCGATCTTGAGCCACCGCCATCGGCTAAGCCGTTCAGAGGGTAGATAGGTAGAAGGGTTCATGTCTGGTGTTCCTTCTTCGAGTGGAGAACTCGGTGCCTGAGTCAGGAAGCGCTCCAATCGTGGAATGAGGCCTTCGTTTTCCCGCGCGTTGCGTTCCTGCACGCTGGCTGGGCGACTCGAAACGCTTGCAGGATAGACGACTTTTCGAACTTCGGTGAGATAGCCTTGTGGCACGAGACCGCGGCCAGCCACCGGGTCGAAGTGGAGCGTCTCCTGGTCGATGTAAATTTCTTCCTCGAAGCGAATTTCCGCGATGGGCACAAAAGGTTCGTGACGGTTTCCAGTTCGCTGGGCCTCGATGCGGAGAGTGCCGTGTCCGGCCACCACCTGTGAGAGGCCCCGGTCACGCGCTGCGGGATCCATCGGAGCACCGCCAAGCTCTACCGCATCTGCACCGGCTACTAATCTGAACCACACCCCAGAGCCCTCCTCGAGGCGGTACGGTATCTGCGCGAAATACTTGTTATCAAAGAAGTTATAGCGATGAAGGCCGAAGTTCCACCCGCCCGTGGCTAAATTTAAAACCAATTTCCAAAGCCTGTCTCCACCAGCAGTACAGAGCAGATCGAGGTCTTCCATCGGACGACGCTCCAGTCGGATCTCCTCTGGAGAGTCAGGCGAGAAAATTCGAGCCGCGATGCTGGGCGCATCGGGAATAAGTTTTGCCAGCCAACTCGGCATGCCTTTCTTCATAAGGCCCATACCGATGCGTAACAACACAGCGCTCTCGCCGAAGCTTTTCGCTGCTTTCGCGAGGGCCGGCTGTTCTGGATTCAGGGACAGGATGGTGCCACGGAAAACTCTGCCATCAGGATGAAATGTCCTCGCATTGCGAGCTACTCCGCTGAGAAAGCCGAAGAGAGCTGCGGCGAATCGTGGGAGAGGTCGCTCTGCGGGCAAAGTACGGCGGACTTCCGCCTGCCATGCCGATAGTGTCCACAGGAAACCTGAAAAATCTGAGATCGAAAAGGCCAGTGCAAGTGCGCCAGGAATCATATTCCGATACCAGAGGATCGCCATCACTACTGGAACAAGCGGGCGGTCGAGCATGGAAGCAAAGATGAAACCCTGCGAGCTCAGGCGTCCGCTCACCACATAAAGCATGCCAAGGCCGGAGACAAGTAAGCCCACCAGTCGAACGTAATGCGATGTCTCCTGACTGAGTGGGGGCAAATTCAGGAGAGAAGAAACAAAGAAGGGAGCGAAAAAGATAAGCAGACCCAATGTGAAGTCAAACCAACCAAATAACTCCACGGTGAGCGCAGGATAGGTCTGCCCCTCCGCTTTGAATACCTGAACCACCATCCAGCCAAGTGGAGGAGTAGACGACGGGCTTTTTAGGGTTTTCGTTTTTTGCACTGGCCCGATCAAGAAGCGCCTCCAGGAAACCGATTCACCATCCACGGCCGAGTGCGCAACATAATACACCGCAGAAAGGAGGGAACTGGAAGGAGTTTGCGCTCTTGTTCTCGATGGCACATCGCCGAAGCGGCGCCTCAAAATCCTTAAGGAAATGCTTTTCGTTTACGCTGCAGCGTGAAGAGCAGCTGTGACGTAAAGAGCATGGACACAGCGGGGATCAAAGGCAACAGGAGTTGCTGCCTCAAGCAGGGAATAGACTGCCTTGGGTGACATCCTCGGTTGATACGGACGTTCGGAAGAGAGCGTATCGAACACCTCCGCTACTCCCAAAATACGCGAGAGCACAGGGATCTCTTCGCCCTTGCGACGCAGGGGATAGCCAGAACCGTCCAGGCGTTCGTGATGTCCCAGGATAACTTCCGCGACTTCTGAGAAGCCTGGGGTGGCCTGAAGCAGATCGTTTGCCTGCTGGGTATGCCGATCGCGTAGAGTCAGTTCATCCTTCGTCGGTTTGGCCTGCTGCTCCGAAGTGGGGGGTGGTTGCATAAGATTTCCAAGATCGTGTAGAAGCGCAGCGCGACGCAACACTCCCATGCGATGTTCATCGATACCCATCTCTACTCCGATCGAGATCGCAATTTGCGCAACCCGCTCCGAGTGCCGGTATGTAAAACGCGACCGTGCGTCGATAATGCGGGCAAATGCAACGCAGAGACGGTCGATCGTTGAAGGCGGTGCAGGAAGAAGACTGTTCTGTGGTCCGAGACGCAACGCGGTTGCGACCAAATTCTGGGACTCCATGTCGTTCCAAAGAGGTCCTTGATCATGCAGAAGTGTTGCCGCAGCCACAAGCCCGGGATCGAACCGATTCATTGATCTGCGATGGAGCAAGCGAATCGCGCTTTCGTGCCCTTTGGCTGTACCAACCGCTTCCAGCATCTGTGCAATACCTAAAATGCGGGAGAGAAGCGGAATCTGTCCATGTCGCTTGCCCGTTGGTCTACCAGTGCCATCCCAGTATTCATCACGATGGAGGACGGTCTCTGCAGTTCGCGTGGATAAACCCAGCTCTTGAGCTACGGCATATCCTTCTTCGCTACTGGATCGATTGAGCCCGCGCGCGATCCTGTTTTTATGAAGGGCCACTCGAAGGACGCGCTGTATTCCAACCGCAGGATTTGGGCCCAGACGCGATTGTTGTAGCAGTTGAGGGAGATGGTTCCAGTGAGAACTGTCCCACGGTCGATTGCGAAGAAAAAGCTGCGCGTTCGTGCTTTCCAGTGCAAGCAGATCGAAGACCTGCGTCCTGCGACTTGCGCTGCCGACATCTTTGAGGAGTGCCGCGAAAAAGAGATCGCTTATTTCCGATTCTGAAATTCTGATCCTTCGAGCGAGACGCATGCTGAGGATGCACGTGCGCAGTGCATGACCTATGGGCATGCCTTCCGCCAGATCCAATGCGCATGAGAGACGTGCAAGAATGTCCGAGAGAGGGGGATCGCTTGCCTCGTCCCATTCCGGGGGGGCGTAATGGTTACTCATGGATTAGCTCTTTCAACATGCATGTAAGACCAATTCTCAGAAATTCTGATCGCGATACCAACAGTGATATCTTCGTCGCTGATAATCCGCATCTTCAGGCCTTATCGGCAGCCATGAATAAATGTTTAGCGCAGAATAATTCTGGTGCTGGAACTCTCCGAGATCTGTGTGGTAGCCCATCGAATAGGCGACGTCTCGGATAATGAAGTGTTGCTTGTTCGTTGGGACAAACGAGAAACTCGAACATGGAATCAGGTTCAAGGCGCCCTCAAAGATTTATCGCGCGATTGTGCCCTTCGGTCCGTGAGCAAGCGCTGGGAAAATAGCTCGCATAGAGCACGATGTGTGGTCGCGCACCTAAGTGAAAACCCAACCTAGGATCTGCTCTGCGGTCGCACGATGGCCTAAGATGTTTTTAAAAGCAGCTACATGCGATATTTTTGACGGTATCCGAACTAGGCCAGCGCCAAGGGAACTGCTTCCTCCCAACGCCCTTGTGCTTTTAAAATAAGTTCGATTACCTCACGCGCCGCTCCGCGCCCGCCCTTGCGGCTGGTCGTAAAATTGCAAACGGTCTTCAGATCCTCCACACCATCGGCTACGCATACTCCTAAGCCGGCGCGAAGTGCCAAAGGAATATCTGGAAGATCGTCGCCCATGTAGGCGACCTCATCTTCGGTCACTCCCGCCTTTTGCAAACACTCCTCAAAGGCCTGAGTCTTGCTCGCCTGTCCCAGGTAGACGAAGTTGACCTTCAACTCTTCGGCACGCTTGGAGACCGCTGGTGAAGATCTACCCGTGATGAACCCTGTCTGGATGCCCATCGTGCGAGCCAGCGACAGCCCTTGCCCGTCCTGAGCATTGAACACTTTCATCTCGGTCACCGTCGGGGCTTCGGTTGAACTCGCTACAGTAGCCGAGATCAGGCAGACTCCGCCATCCGTCAAAGTTCCGTCAACATCCATCAGGAAGAGTTTGATCTTACGGGCGCGGGCCAGAACATCAGGCGAAGCAAGGTCAGACAGAGCGAGAGGGAACATAGGGCAACTCCGGAAGAAAATGTGTGATGCGCCTGTTTCACCGAAACCGAAAAGCATTTGCAAGCGGAACGCTCGCGTGCATCCCAAAGAATAGGCGCTCATCCACTAAGATAGTCACAGATGCACGTACTTGCCTTCCTCCATTATGGATCCAGCTGACGCTTCGGTCGTTCCTCCATCTCCGAATTCTCCCTCCGCTGCTTCGAGACGCCTGTTGCCATGGCTGGTTGCTGTTGCGTTTTTTATGGAGTCGCTGGACACAACCATCCTCAATACTGCGGTCCCGACGATCTCGGCTGCCCTGGGTGTGGCTCCGCTCAGTATGAAGGCTGTACTGGCAAGCTATACGCTCAGCCTCGCGGTATTCATTCCGATCAGTGGCTGGATGGCAGATCGTTTTGGTACCCGCCGTGTGTTCTCTACGGCGATCGGCCTGTTTACGCTTGGTTCGCTCCTATGTGGCATATCGAGCGATATCCATCTGCTCGTCGCCTGCCGCATCCTGCAAGGATGTGGTGGAGCCATGATGGTGCCGGTTGGCCGGTTGACGTTGGTGCGGACCTTTGCAAAGTCGGATCTTCTCCGCACGATGAGCTTTGTTTCCATACCGGCTTTGGTCGCACCCATGCTCGGCCCGATCGCCGGCGGGCTCATTGTCGGCTATCTCCATTGGCGCTTCATTTTCTTCCTGAATATTCCAATTGGGCTCGTAGGTCTCATCCTTGTTTACAAGCACCTGCCTGATTATCGGCAGGCCATTACGCCTGCCCTGGATATCGTTGGACTCATTCTTTTTGGCTCTGGAATCGCATTGCTTTCGTATGTGCTGGAGATCTTCGGCGAGCATGCTCTGAGCGGGCGAGAGATGTCCGGACTGCTGGCCCTGTCCTTCGTTTTACTGGCAGGCTATTGGATTCACGCGAAGGGTTTACCTTTTCCGCTACTGCAGCTGCGACTCTTTAGTATTCGTACTTTCCGGGCCGCCGTAAGCGGTAGCTTTTTTACGCGCCTCGGAATTGGAGGCGTACCCTTTCTTCTGCCGCTTCTTTATCAGGTGGGTCTGGGCTTCACTCCGATTCAATCGGGTCTGCTCATCATGCCTCAGGCCATCGCATCGATGGGAATGAAAACGATTATGCCCTCTCTTTTGCGTCGCGTCGGCTATCGTGTTGTGCTCGTATCCAACACCCTCATCCTCGGCGTACTTCTGTTGGTGTTCGCGACGATCGGTCCGGGAACACCGGTCTGGCTGATCGTACTGCAAGCTTTTATCTATGGAGCTTTTTCATCGCTGCAGTATTCCAGCATGAATACGCTGGTCTATGCCGACATCACGGATAAAGACACCAGCAGTGCAAGTTCGATCGCAAGTACCATGCAGCAGATGTCGGTCAGCTTTGGCGTTGCAACCGCAGGTCTGGCAACAGCCTTCTTCATTCCCAGTACTCATTCCAATGCGGTAGAGATGGTGCATGGCATCCACAAGGCGCTCACCGCATTAGGGGTTCTTACCATTGCCTCGACGATGGTCTTTCGTAGTTTGAAATCCGGCGACGGTGACGATGTGAGTATGCACAAAGTGCTGCATCCCGGGGGATGAGGTTGCTGCTTACTTGATCATGGCTTCGCCAAGTGGGCCGCGGTCGATGCCCGCCTGATCAACCACGTGGATGGAGATACGTCTGGTCTCAGCTGGCGGATGGATCGATGTATTAAGGTGGATCTGTTCCAACGGATTCAAGTTCTCCAGTTTGGATATGCCCAGAGGGTTGCCTCCACTGCCGTAAAAATGAGCCATCAGGACGCCCTCATAAAAGCTTCCGAATTGTCCGGTGAGAAGCGTACCGCTTGCGGATGCAGTTGCCTGCAGCGGTGTTTCTACGATGCCGCCGAAGGTGACTGCTTTGAGTGCTTCGCCGCCGCGTGTGGGAAACCACTGCGTATCCATGGCGTAGGACTCCCCAGGAGCGAGCTCGACGATGGGACTGTTGACCTCTGCTTCCATGTAGAGAACTTCAGGATGCTCATTTTCTTCGTCGCCAGCATGGTGCTGGCGTGGCGCATTGACGTAGAAGATCATTGAGGCTTTGTCTGGATACTTCGCTTGCGGTTGGTAGCGAACGCGCTCGATCATGGTGTAGCCGCTCGCTCCATCGGCGACGGCAAGCCATCCTTCGTGTGAGTCGATCCAGACTTCGCCGGAGCCGTTGGCTTTTGCCGGATGGACTTTGAATAGATTGTCTTCTACGGAATAGGTGGAGTTGCCTGCCATGCCCGTGCGTACATGGTAGCCGTTCAAGTATTCACTCGAGGGGTTTGCGGCGGCAATACCCCAGAGATGCGGGTTGATTTTGCTCGTGTCATCGACGGAGGCGGTGTTGTACTGCGAGACCGATTGTTCAGACCAGCTTCTCGGATATCCACCGGTATTCTTCATCACGGCGTGGAAGGAGATGATGGGAGAGTCTTCGCCGAGACTGATCTCGCGAATGTACTGCTGGCCGGTGAAGGGGTCACTTGGGCCCGTAAGTCGTATGGCGCAGGTCGGGCCCTGCGAGAGCACATCCAGCTTGTACGGAGCGCTGTCGAGCAGAGAGCCTTCTGCGCCGGGCCAGTGCTGTTCGTCGTCGGAGCCCTCGGGCATCGGCCAGATCTTATCTCCTCCGTAGTTGTTCCATGCATGGCTGAGAGGATCGGGTGGGATGACCTTTCCCTTGAGCTGATCGCTGACGAAGAGAAAGTCATGCTCGCCGAAGTGAACCTGCATCAGACGTCCACCCAGCTGAGGGACGATGGTGAGTTCAACCCAGTGATTGGATATTTTCTCCGCCTTCCATCCAAAGTAGTCGTTGGACTTGACCGTGCATCCCGAGCTTGCGAAGAGCCGTAGGGGAGTGAGGCAGAGCGCTAGAAGAACGCATGAGCGAAGTAGAGATGCTTGTGGACTACTGCGCCTGAGTCTTTGAGGAAACATCGATCCTCCGGTACCGATTGAAGCAAAAACTGCGGCGTACCTCTACAGAAGAGATACGCCGCAGCCAACGTTAGTTTAGAAGCGGTACTTTGCGGCGACCTGGAAAACACGCGCCTCCTCTGCGCTTGTTACCTGGCCGAAGTTCCCACTGGTCCTGCTGCCGCTTGGATTGTCGAATTGGGCATGGTTGAAGGCATTGAAGGCTTCGATGCGCAGCTGCACCACGTTTGCCTCATGCAGGCGAATGTCGCGGAGGATGGCGAGGTCGGTATTGTTGATGCCGGGTCCGTGGAAGAAGCGGCGATGCGAGCTACCGAACTCACCGACAGCCTCCAGGGGGAAGGCGTCAATGTTGAAGTAGGCGTTGCGGTTGCGGGGGTTGTGATCGCCAGCCAAAGGGGCACCCGTATAGTTTGGGCGGTCGGCTCCGGTGCCCGTAAGGGAGTGATCGTCGTTCTCGGACAGGGAGACGGGAAGTCCTGAAGCAAAGCGTGTGATGCCCGAAATAGCCCATCCGCCCGTAACTGCTTTGGCAAAGTGGTTGTTGACGAGGCGGTCAAAAGGAAGGCGAACGTTATAGCTTGCGACGAAGTTATGGGTTACATCAAAAGACGAGAGACCATAATCCGCCTGCGGTCGGTAGACGTACGTGCTCTGCGTCTGCGAGGAGGAGTTATCGAAGGAACGGCTGAAGGTGTAAGCGAAGAGAACGTCCCATACTGCGCTTGTATGCTTGAGGCTCGTCTGCAGTGAGTTGTAGTTGGCCTTTGCCGAGGTCTTGAGATAAGGATTGCTGCCGAAGGCAAGACCGAGTGTAGGGCGGGTTCCTTCCACGATGGAGCCATTGGCGCGGGTGTATGGCTGTGTTTCAAGGTTCGGTCCGCAATCCGTCTCTCCATCGGCGAGTGCGGCGCCCTGCAGCGAAAGGCAAAGCGCGGGATCACCAGGGTTTGCTTCCACCGCATTGGCGAGATGACGACCAACGTTACCAACGTAGTTCATGGTCATGACGGTGGAACGTCCGAGATCCTGCTGGATTCCAATGAAGTAGTTCTGGTTGTAAGGCACAGTGTTCGTGGTTGCCACGGCGAAGCTGGAGCTAAGAGGGAGATAGCTGGCCCATGGCACGTTGTTGTCAGGATTTGAGGCGCTTACGTTGGTGGGCGGAAAGACGAAAGGGAACTTCTGCGCCTGCACGGTCTGTGTTGCACGGTTGACGTAAGGCTTCTCCAGCATGACAGGAACGGGTGATTCCCAGAAAAGACCGTAGGGAGCATCACCGATCTCTACGAAACCGGACTGATCCTGGAAGCTGGTATAGAAGAGACCATAGCCGCCACGGACGCTGGTCTTGCCATTCCAGAATGGCGGAACATAGGCGAAGCCAAAGCGCGGAGCGAATTTGTTCCACTTGATGGGAGCGAGGGTTCTGGGGACGCCAGGATCACCGGGAAAGACCCATCCCTTGGGTGCGCCCGGGAATACGATCGACTGTTGTCCCGGAACGATGGTTTCCAGCTTGTTTTGCGTGTCGTACCACGGCGTTGTAACTTCATAGCGAATGCCCACGTTCATCGTGAAATTTGGAAGAAGTCTCCACGAATCCTGAGCGTAGCCGCCAGCATAGTAACTGCGCGAATCCAGAAGCTGTTGCGTGGCCTGGACGAAATCGTTGGGCGCTCCTAGAAGGAAGTCGGCCGTATCGACACCGGTCTCATTACCGGCACTAAAGTCGAACTGGCCATTTACCGCATAGTTGTTACGGCCATTGATCTGGTCATAGTGATAGTTCACTCCGAACTGCAGGGTATGCCTGCCCTTCACGATCATGTAGTTATCCAGCCACTGGAAGGTATTGTTCACGCGAACGTTCGTTGCGATCGGATTGCCGAAGCTCACATTGCTGAGGGAGATGTTGGGAACGCCCGCGAGATTGGGATTGACGACGTCTATTCCCCCTGTTGGTCCCCAGGGCGTTGTGAACCCAAGGGAGGAAAGCGTCGTTCCCGATTGCGACGGGTTTCCAAGATTGATCGCATTGCGCGTGTAGGTGAAGCGGAAAGAGTTGACGGTGTTGTTCTTAAAGATCGTTGTAAGGCCGAGATTGCCCATCTGAGCACGGCCGCCAGTGGTTCCGCCGAATCCAGGAAGGGAAGAGTCGGTATAGGGATCAACCACCGTATCGTCATCCAGGAAGTAGTAACCGAAAAACTGTCCGAAGCGGGTGTTCAGGTCCACACGGCCCGCGCCCTTGTAGTCGGTTGTTTTAGAGGAAAGGGCGGACGAGTAGTTGGAAGTGCTGGTCACGTTATTTGGTGCGGGTATGTACTTCGAGAGGCCTACTGCCGCGGGAGAGAAGGCAGCTTTGGGGATAATCGCGTTCGGGAAGACGCACTGGCTGGTATCCGCGCATCCTTTAAAATAGTAGGGCTCGTTCTGGGCGACAGCATATCCAAGTCGGCTGGAGAGGACGTTTGCCCAACCAACACCGGCGACGGAGACGCCCGACTCGGCGTAGGCGGCATCAAAGTCACCGGCACGATTGCTTAAATCACCAGCGAGATTCGCTGCAGTAGGCACCGTTACATTTATAGGAGACCCCTTCGTTTGCTTTGTGGCTTGAAAGTCCCCAAAGAAGAAGGCTCGATCTTTCCTTATAGGAGCACCGAAGATTCCACCGAAAATATTTTGATTGAACTGCGGCTTTGGTGTCGTTGAAGTGGTGAAGTAGTTCGTCGCATTGAGCGAAGTATTGCGGAAGAACTCAAATGCTTCGCCGTGAATCTGGTTCGTGCCAGACTTCGTCACGACGTTCACCTGTCCGCCGCTGTAGTTGCCATACTCCGCATCGAAGTTACTGGTGATGATGCGGAATTCAGAGATGGAATCGAGAACAGGAATGATGGCTGCGCCGTTCTCGAGGCCATCATTGACGTTGCCGCCATTGATCATGAAGCCATTGGACGCTTCCCGGCCACCGTTCACTGATTGGTTGCCAGGGTTTAGGCCGCCAGAAGTAGAGGCGCCAGTACCTTCTGCCGTCGCTTTGTAGGGAGAGACGCCCGGCTGTAGAGCGAGAAGGTCGGTATAAGAACGTCCGTTCAAAGGCACAGCGACGATCTTCTCGCTCTCAATGACCTCACCAAGCTGCGTATTCTGCGTCTCAACCTGAACGGGATTGCTGGTGACCTGTTCGATCACATCCACGCTGCCGACCTTGAGCGAAATGTCGTTCTTGATGTTGGAATTGGCGTCTACTTTCACGCCAGTGACTTTGCCTGTTTCAAAGCCGCTCATCGTTGTGGTGATGGTGTAGGAGCCTACGTCCAGAGCGTTGAAGCTATAAAAACCCTTGTTGTCGGTCTGACCTGTGAAGGTCACTCCTGTCGCTTCATTGCGAACGACCACGCTTACTTTTGGAATGGCAGCACCCGAAGCGTCTGTCACTGTTCCTGAGACGATACCCGTAATGGCGGCGTAAAGAGGAGCCGTCATAAAGAAGAAGCAAATGGCAAACGTCGCCAAGGCGAACACTTTAGCAAAGCGCATTTCTTTCCCTCCAAAGTAATTGCTTGCGTCTTGTTTTGCTTTCTATTTGTCTGTTCGACGGACCCACTGAAGGCGGGGACGACGGATCTCAGGGACGGACCTCGCTGTGTGCTGTTTCTTGTTGATTTAGAACGGAGTATCGCCACTTATAACGAGAGTCGCAGATGAAGTCAATGGGTCAAATGCCTTACGAAGGCGGATCTCTTACGAGACGCTTAGCTCGATCGACGAAGCCACAAAGCAGCACGGTCAGGTCATCCGTCTGGGTAGTGTCGACCGCTGCTGGAAGGACGTCATGATCCGATCTACGACTCCGAAGGAGACAGTTTGGCAATTTCGCAGAGCAGGAAGTGGAGACGTAGTTTCTCAAGCGAGTCAAAGTGAACACTGTCAACATTGTCTCTGTGGAGATTGGCGAAGTCGCACGAAAACCTTGGAGTATGGTTCGCGTCTTGGTAGACGCTGGCCGATCGCATCCTTATCCATCCGCAACGGCGCGATACCGCTAACTATCCCGAAGAACACCGATATCTCTTGGAGATATCTCCGACGGCCTGAACTGCTGCATGGCACGACGAATTTATTTTTGTTGACAGTGTGACTGCCCATCCCTATATAGTTCTCGCCCGACATAGTGAAGAAGCACGAGCAGAGCTGAAACTTACCGTCCTGCCGAAGTGCCTATTAAATTTGATACTCATACTAACCATTGGAAGGTTCAGAGGTCGTAATGAAACGGTTACTATTCGTTGTTCTCATCTTGTTCGTTTCGTCCGTAGGTCTGGCTCTTGGCCAGGCCGTCGATAGTCAGCAAATTACGGGCGTTGTCACCGACCCTGCAGGTGCGGCGGTTCCTCACGCTGAAGTGACGGTGACCAATGAAGCCACCCGCGTGGCCCATTCAGTACGCTCCAACGACGACGGCAACTATACCGTCCTGAACCTTCCGGTCGGTGTGTACACCGTCACGACGGTTATGCAGGGTTTTAAGAAATCCATCCTCAGCGGCGTGAATGTGGATGTGGGTGGCAAGCCCGCTGTTCCCGTACAGCTTGAAATCGGACAGGTGACGGAGTCAGTCGCTGTAAAAGCAGGTGTGGTGTTGATTCAGACAACGACAGCGGAGATAGGTGGCGTAGTTACCAGCACGGAGGCAACTCAGATCCAGTTGAACGGCCGCAACTACATTCAGCTCCTGACGTTACAACCGGGGGTCTCGCAAACGGTGGCCAGCGGCTTCGCCATCTTCGGTACGTACGGTGTCAATGGTAACTCGCAGTCTGTAAATGGTATCCGCACCGATTCGGCAAACTTCTTTATCGACGGTGTAGACAATAAGGACAATGGCGGCGGAGGCAATAACTTCGTCAATATCTCGCCAGATTCGTTGCAGCAGTTCCGCAATGTCGCATCCAGCTACGATGCGAGCTACGGAGGCACCTCCGGTGCAACTGTCTCAGTCGCGATCAAGAGCGGTGGCCACGACTTCCATGGCAGCGCATACGAGTACATCCGCAACGACGCCATCCAGGGGTATCCTTTCCGTGCTATTAGCTCTTTGAGTCAGGCCCCAATCAAAGCGCCGCTGCGCTATAACGACTTCGGTTACACCATCGGCGGCCCCATCTGGATCCCGGGTGTACTCAACCGGAATCGGGACAAACTTTTTTTCTTTGCCGCTCAGGAGTACAAGCGTTTGCGCACCTCTACGGTAACGAACGCGTCGGTTCCGACACCAGCGGCCATCGCGAGTGCGATCGCCACTGGACCATCCACCGCAACGGGGCGCGCTTTGGCCGCAACGGTCTTGACGGATCCCAGCGGCAACTACCGTTATCTGAGCCTGGGAAACAACAACCAGTCGGAGTATCTGGTGAAGGTGGATTACAACCTGAACGAGAAGAACCAGATCAGTGGACACTATGTTCACGACAACGTGCTGGTTGTTGGCAATCCGACTAATTACATCATCTATGACCGTACAATCCCGGGCCTCACAGCCTCTCTATCCTGGACGCACACCTTCAACTCTAAGACTGTGAATACCGCGACGGGCTCTTTCTCTGGAAACATCATCAATGAAGGCGGGAATATCCGGACGAACCCGCAGTTTGCGAATAAGCCGATCAACCGTTCCGACTATGGCCTGACCTACGCGACGCTGTATAACGCCTCGAACCGCATTCCGCAGATCACGATCACGGGCTTCGGAAATCCTGGCGTGACTCCCAGGCAGTTCGATAACTATCAGCGCATTTTTGCATTGAAAGATGATTTCTCCCGCGTCCTGGGTAATCACTCTGTGAAAGCTGGTGGATACTTCTGGCGTGCACGAAAGAATCAGACCGCACCGCCGCAGCTGAATGGCGCTTTCACCTTTAGCGATCTGGCAGGACTCGTAGCGGGTAATTTCGCAAGTTACACCGAAGGCAGCAATATCCCACAAGTGCAAGCTCGCTTTCTGCAGTTCGAGACTTATGTGCAGGATGATTGGACGGTGGGTCGTCGGCTGACCGTGAACCTGGGTCTCCGCTGGCAATACATGCCGCCCATCTCCAGTTGGCCAAACAATGCAGCGTTTTTCGACCCTAACTTCTACGATGCAACCAAGGCTGCGACTATCGATCCCGCAACTGGCCTCATCACCACTGCTCCTGCTCCGTATAACGGCCTTGTTCTACCGGGCACCGGTTTTTCAGACAAAGCAAAGCAGGTAGTCGCCGCGTCCGTGTACAACAATCCACAAGTACAGGCGTTGTTCCACAATCTGCCGGGTGGTGTGGTGAACACCGTCTACAACACCTTCGCCCCGCGCGTTGGATTTGCATATGACTTGAGCGGCAGGCAGGAAACGGTCATACACGGCGGCTACGGTATGTCGTACGAGCGTGTGGAGGGGAACTACTACTACGGTGCGGTTTCCCAGTTGCCGTTCACCGCCGTAGCTTCGCTTGCCAGCGCAGGCAATGCGGATAACCTGGGCAGCA
This sequence comes from Terriglobus saanensis SP1PR4, assembly GCF_000179915.2. Lineage (NCBI taxonomy): Bacteria > Pseudomonadati > Acidobacteriota > Terriglobia > Terriglobales > Acidobacteriaceae > Terriglobus > Terriglobus saanensis. The sequence goes on from NC_014963.1 coordinate 1,900,208, forward strand.
TCGGTATCAACACCTCTGCACCGACCAACATTTCCAATTCGGCCGATCGCAACCTTGAGCCGCCTCGAATTCACAATTACAGCGTCGGTGTACAGCGCAAGCTGTTCAGCAACACCTCTGCGGAGGTGAACTACGTGGGCTCGCGTTCTACAAATCTGACGTATCGCAAGAACCTGAATCAGGGAGCGGCAGGCATCGAGGCGGCAAATCCTGGTGTAGCAAGAAATGCTCTCCGCCCCTATAAGGGCTATGGCGAAATTTACCAATACAGCAACGGCGAACATTCCAACTTCAACTCGCTGCAGGCGCGGTTGCAGACACGCTTTAGCAAAGGCGGCCTTGTTACCCTGGCCTATACCTGGTCCAAGTCGCTGACCGATGGATCCACTTTCGATTACCAACCACAGGACAGTACCAACATTCACGGCGACTACGGTCCGGCCAACTACAGCCAACCCAAAATCTTCGTCGCCAGCTATGTTTATCCCCTTCCATTCTGGCAACATGAGCACGCGTGGTACAAACAGGTCCTCGGGGGGTGGCAGCTATCGGGCATCACCCGCATCGCGAACGGCCTGCCGATCAACGTGATTCAACCCTCCGGCCTGTCGGTCGCGGGCAATCTAGTCACGACGGCTAACGTCGCACAGCGCCCGAACCTTGTAGGTAATCCCTATGCTCATAACGGCCAGCAATACTTGAACTATGTCGCCTTCCGTGCGCCAGCAGCGGGAACCTACGGTAACCTGCACTACGATGACATCAAAGGACCACTGTTCAATAACTGGGACGCGGCATTGCAAAAGAATATTTCCATTCACGAAGAGATCGGAGTGGAATTCCGTGCTGAGATGTTCAACGTTCCAAACCACATGTCTTTCTTCGCCATCGGCGGTACGCTCGGCGCTCCGCAGGCGGACGGCAGTTACCAGCCGAACTTCAGTTCGACGGGCAGCTTCCAGAACAGCTTCGGCCAGGTGACCAGCGCTACCGATCCTCGCACTATGGAGTTCGTATTGCGGGTCCACTTCTAACCAGATGTGACTTCAAATAGCCCTACTACTTGGCCGTCCTAGATCCAGATACAGGCGGGGCCTGCCGGAGCGATGTGCACAAATTCTCAATTCTTCTATCCTGATGTGGATGAAGCGAATCTTTCCCCATGTGATCGGAATTGAGCTCGATCCGCAGACCCGTTGTATCCACTATCGGAGCCGGTTGGATATTATCTCGATCAAAATGAAGTGCTGCGGTCTCTACTACGCTTGCAAAGACTGTCACGCAGCCCTCGCGGATCATCCGGCCCAGGTGTGGCCCTGCAGCGAATGGGCCCAGAAGAACGTTCTCTGCGGAGCCTGTGGTGCGGAACTCACCACGCAGGAATACCTTGACTCTGACAACCAATGTTCAGCCTGCAACGCTGCCTTCAACCCGGGATGTCACAATCACTACCACTTCTACTTTGAAGCAAAGTAGAAGTGGTACTTCTTCACCATCTCTGAGTAACTTAGGCGAGCTTTGCGAAGCGCATGGAAGCAGAGTTCATGCAGTAGCGCAGCCCCGTCGGGCGAGGTCCATCGTCGAAGACGTGACCGAGGTGGGCGGCGCATCGCTTGCAGGAGACTTCCGTCCGCTCCATTCCCAACGTACTGTCCGTCTTCTCTACGACGTTTTCCTTCGCAAGCACCTGCCAAAAACTCGGCCAGCCAGTGCCGGAGTCGAACTTTGTATCGGAACTGAAGAGCGCCGTATCGCAGCAGATGCAGCGGAATAGACCGCGGTCGTGCAGATCCCAGGAGTTGCCGGTGTAGGGCCGTTCAGTTCCTTCGTGACGAGCTACCTCATAGGAAATCGAAGACAGTTCATGCTTCCACTCTGCATCGGGTTTGGAAACCGTAGGCACTGTGACTTTACCCGTTGGCTTGCCATTCGAGGCAAAATCGATGATGGTGACGGTAGCCGGTAGGGAATCGCGTTTTCCGCCTGCTGCGGCTGCGATCAGCGGCTTTCGCAGAGACCAAACTGCAAGAGCCCCGACTGCAGCTGCCGAAGTCGCAAGGAACGTGCGACGAGTCTGAATCTTGACTGCGGCCTCTCTTGATGCCGTTTCTTCAGATTGCTTAAGGAATTCACTCATGAGTGAACCTCTTTTCATGGATTTAGACGTTCTGGAACGCGCAACGTTTAGCCAAACGTAAAGGCATAAGCCTGGGCACCGGGTGCCAGAAACTCGATGCGAAAAGTCCGGTCCGTAACCTTCGTTTGCTGCCGAACCAACTGATAGAGCCGGTTTTCCATGATGATTCCGTAGCCTTCCGCATCGGTATCCATGCCATGGTCCAAACCTGGCGCTTTGTCGTCGATGGTGACGCGGAAACGGATAGGAGCGCCGATCTTCATCGATCCGAGAACCAGATGAAGATCTCTCGCATGAAAGCAATAGGAAATGCTGGCACCGGCCACAAGGGATGTCGCAATCTGGCCACCATCGTTCCACTTACCGGTAAAGCCCCACTGATTCAACTGGAGTGAAGCAGGAAGACGATAAAGCTGCGGATCGTCCTGATTCAAGCCACTGGGCGAAGCGAAGTTCTGGGCCCGCTCATAACCGACATAGGTTTCGGGAGACTTAACCTCATCTGTATCAGGAGGAGCTTCGGCGCCACTCGCGGCGACGTTTGTGGCGGAACCGGGGAGTGGTTTGTGGTTGGCCTCTTCCAAGAGCTCTCGGATCCATTTCTCCGATTCGTCGTAGTTGCCTTCCCCGAAGTGATGAAAGCGGATCTTCCCCGTCGCATCGATGAAGTAATGTGCTGGCCAATACTCGTTGTGGAAGTTCCGCCAAATGCTGTAGTCGTTATCCATTACGACCGGGTAGGTCACGCCGAGGTCATGCACCGCTTTGCGGACGTTTGATTCGTCCTTCTCGAACGGGAACTCCGGCGTGTGAACGCCGAGGATGATCAGGCCACTGTCTTTGTACTTTTCATTCCAGGCTTTGAGGTACGGAAGCGTCCGAAGGCAGTTGATACAGGAGTACGTCCAGAAGTCGACGAGCACAACCTTCCCGCGAAGCGACTCCGGGGTCAGCGGAGGAGAATTGATCCAGGCAGTCGCTCCAGACAGGCTGGGCAACATAGTCAGTGAACTATCTGAGACCTCGACGGTCTCATTCCTCGTGACTCTTTTGGGGGCGTTTGCAGGATGGAAGCGGTCAACGAGACGCTGTTCGAGGCCACCTGTACTCGTCAGTGAGAGGCGTGTAAGGACTCCACGATCCAGGCCAAACGCAACTGCGACGACGGCTGCCAGAACACCCACGCCCAGGATCCGGCGGATCCATTCTTCCGCACCGAGTGAACGTTTCATCGCCGCGAAGACGCGGCCACCGGCAAGCAATGCTACCGTCAGCGACGTGGCCGCTCCGGCCGCGTACGCCAAAAGGAGCAGCACCGTATGGGTACTCGCTCCGCCCAAGGCCGCACCCGTGAGGATAAGGCCAAGAATCGGTCCCGCGCAGGGTGCCCAAAGTAGCCCAGTCCCAATTCCGAGGACAAACGAGTTCAGGAGCGGAGATGTAGGATCGGAGTTCTTTGAAATGCGGTTGCCGAACTGAACGAGTGGACGTGAGAACCGGTCCGCAAGTGAAGAAAATAGGAGCGTCAGACCGAAGAATCCAAAGAGAACCAGTGCCGCAATACGGCCTACCTGATTCGCTCGGACTGCCCAGCCGCCCCCTACGGTCGCAAGGCTGGCGATGAGGGCGAAGGTAACGACCATACCGGCGAGAAGCGGCAAACCACTCCTGCGAAAAGGCTGATCGGAACGCGCGAAGACAAACGGAAGAACCGGAAGAATACACGGACTCAAAATGGTAAGGACGCCACCCAAGTATGCAAGGAAAAGCAAAAGCATAATTCTCACCAACTCCTTCGAAAAACCACAGCCAGCAACATCTGACCCGATGTCATAGCAATGGGACTCGCTGTGTCTGCAAAGGATACGGATTTGATGAAGTTTTTAGTTCGAACAATTTTCGATTGAGTGATCGACGAAATTGCGGGCGTCCATTCGTTATCTGTCGTCTTCGCGCACGCCGGATCAAACGGCAGATTCAGTGCTGCTTGATCCGGCGTCAATTCTCCTTTACCAGGTTCTTTGCGATTCTAAAATCAAGCTAATCTTTGTTTTTCTCTGTATTGCCGTATCAGTTTCGAAAGCCGATCGCGAGTCACGGTGTGGCGGTGGGCTTCGGCGAGGTTCGTCAACTCGAACGGGTCTGCGTGCTCATCGAAGAGCATGCGCCCGTTCTCACCGTTCACACCGAACTCCGCATAACGCCACCGCTCTGTGCGCACTGCCAGCCCGTGTACGGTCTTGCCATCTTCGCTCCAGAGACTAAACGCTGGTTGGTCCCAGGAGGCCTGGGGATGTTTCAAGAGAGGGCCAAGGCTCGTCCCCTGAAGTCCTGAGTCGGGGGTTTGCAAACCGCAGAGCTCGACAAGCGTCGGATAGATATCCAGCGACTGCACAATGCGTGTGGAGGTGTGTCCATTTCCCGGGGCTCGTGGGTCGTGAATGATGAGTGGAACGCGTGTGCCCATTTCAAAGAGGGACCCGGCCTTGGACCATTTCCCCTTTTCGCCCAGTTGGTATCCGTGGTCGGCGACAAGCACGATGATGGTGTTTTCGCGCAGGCCAAGTGCGTCCAACTCGGCGATGACTCGACCGAGATTCCAGTCAACCCAGGAGATCGATGCCAGGTAGGCTCGGATCACTTCCTTCGCCTCCGCTCGACTTGCGCCACGGCCGATGAAAAGATCAGCATTCCGCATACGGATGGCGGCCTTTGGGAAACCTGCAGGAACTGTCGGCCATGCGGCGAAATCCGGTGTGAGTTCCAGTTTCTCAAGATCGTAAAGATCGAAGAAACGTTGCGGCGCAGTAGGCGGGCTGTGGGGCTTTGAGAATCCGCAGCCGATGAAGAAGGGTTGATCGCGATACTTACGGAGATATTCGATGGCGGTTTCCGCGACGCGATTCTCGGGGTGTCCTTCTCCATTGCCATCGAGTACAAGAATCTGGTCGGAGTGTGCTGCCTGTTGATTGTCGATGGCCAGAGGCGCGATGACATCTGGAGGAGCAGGCGGGACAGGATAGTTAGGGATGATTTTCTTTTTCTCCACTGGGCTAGCCTGATGCTCGGTGTTGTCGTTGCCACCACCGACCGTCCACGCAAGCGGATCGTCGTAGATGCCGTGGAAGATTTTTCCGGTGCGGGCTGTGACGTAGCCCTTCTCGCGGAAAAGCTGGGGCAGGCTTGTGAGATCGGGACGCGTGTCGCGAAAGTTGGTGCGGTTGCCGAGCACACGGGTCTCAAAGGGAACCTGGCCGGTGAGCAGGGAAGCGCGCGAAGGATTGCAGAGCGGAAACTGGCAGTAGTTGCGATCGAAGCGGACACCGCGTCCAGCCAGTGCATCGATGTTGGGCGTCTGTGCGTGGAAGTGACTGCCGTAGCAGCCCAACTCCACACGCATGTCGTCGGACATGAGAAAGAGAACGTTGGGGCGTTTGGAAGAGTTAGATAAGGCGCGGGCGCTGGCTGGAAGCATGCCAGCCAAAGCGGTTCCAGTGGCTTTCGTCAGGAAGTCGCGACGTGAAGAAGCTTTGGAATTTTGTGACATAGGTCGCTCCAATTTTTAAACAGGACGTGTATACCGCCGCGAAGGTTTCCTTGCGCGGCGGCAGAGGTTAGAACACGAAGCGTGCACCGATCTGCAGTTGACGCGCAGCGTATGCCGATGTGATCGTTCCGAAGGTCGAACTGCCGTACGTGGCCGACGGGGTGGTCAGGTTGGTGTGGTTGAGGGCGTTGAAGACCTCTCCACGAAGCTGCAGAGCGCGGCCTTCGCCAAAGCTGACCGCTCGAATCAAAGAGAAATCCAGTGTGGCAAAGCCGGGTCCGCGGAGGCTGTTGCGACGCTGTGTGCCAAAGCTGAAGGTGGCAGGCTGCGCGAAGGCTGCGGCGTTGAGCCACTGTTGACTTGGTCCACGCTGTCCGCTGGAAACATAGGGATCGCCGACAATGTTTGCCCGCTGAGAACCAGAGGAGAATGAGTTTGTGTTGTTGGTGTTCGTAGTGACCGTAAACGGCGCGGCGGAGTAAGCGCGAGTGACGTTGCCGATTGTCCAGCCGCCAACCGCGTGAGCGAGAACTCCGTGGTTCAGGAAGGCGCGTTGCGGACCAAAGGGAAGTTCGTAGACGCTGGAGAATACTAATTGGTGGCGAATGTCGTTTGAGGATGGGCCGTAGTCGGAAGCGCGATCGTAGTAGTTTGAGTAAGCTCCCCCATCTGCACCAAAAGAAGAACCACCTTCGAAGGAGTTATTGAGAAATTTCGAGTAGGTATACGTTGTGTTCAAGTTGAAGCCATTGCGGAATCGGCGGCTGATCCGCACCATTCCCGCGTAGTAGTTGGAGTCGCTGTTTGTGGGGACAACCACGGAGACGTTGCCAAATTGCGGGAAAGGACGGTCCTTCTGCGAGCTATGTGCCGCGCTCAGGATCGCAGGGTTGATCTGGTTGATTTGCTGCGTCGCACCTGCAAGTTTATGGGCCACACTGCCGAGGCCGGAGACTTCGAGCACGAACTGCGTGGGGAGACGCTGCTGGATATCCAGATTGAACTGGGTGGTGTACCCGGTGCGCTTCTTGGTATCGAAGTAGCTGACGGCTGTCGTGGCCGCGGCTCCCACGGCAACCGCTCCGAAGCTGTCATTGAGTGGTGCTCCTGCGTTGGAGACATTGGGAACGCCGTTGGCCAGCAAGAAGGGTGCTGTGATGCCGTTGTCCGGAGTGTTGAGGGATTCGGAGAGGCTGTAACCCAAGGTTGCTGCATTGGGCTGGCCCGAATCAAAGGGATGCGCGAAGAAAACACCGGCACCTCCGCGTACGACTGTGGAGCCAGCTCCAAAGGGCTGATAGGAGAAGCCGAACCGCGGAGCGAAGTTGTTGTAGTCGCCGTTGTACGGAGTCGTGCGGTATCCGTTGATGCCGAGAAACTTGACCACGCCGGGTGTGCCAGAGACAGGGTTGATCGCTGTGGCGTCGAAGCTGTTCATGCGGTTGCTTTCGTCTTTGATCGGTGTGTCAGTTTCCCAGCGCACGCCGAGGTTCAGTGTGAGCTTCGGCGTGATATTCCAATCGTCTTGCAGGAAACCAGCCAGGTACCAGCTCACACGTGAGATGGGTTCGGTCTGTGCCGCACTGAAGGCGCTAGGAAAGCCGACGAGGAGAGACGCAAGACCGTTTCCGGTGCTGGTATTTCCTGGAAGACCTGTTGGCTGTGTAGCGAAGGTAAAGGCGCCTGAGGCAGTCGAAAGACTGACTTCGTGATCCATGGATCGCCTGACTTCGACACCGTATTTGAGCGTATGGCGGCCAAGATTTTGTGAGAGGTTATCGACCAGCTGGTAGACCGTGACCGGGTATTGCTGGCGTTCCTGCGAGTTGCTGCCGAGGGGACTGAAGCCCGCTGGTGCGAAGTAAGGGAAGGCGTTTGAAGAGACTCCGTTGAGTCCAAGTGACGTTGGAAATTTACCGACACCGTCCGCGTACTGGTGAAAGACACGGACGTCGTAGAGGAAGCGGAGATCGTTCACGACGGTCGGCGAAAACGTGTGCGTGTACTGTGCATAGCCGATGTCGTCGGTGGAGGTGCTGTTGGTTGTGGGATCGGCGGCGGGGAAGGGATAGACGGAGTTGTTGTCGGTGACGCCGTCGGAGTGGATATAGCGAAGGGCGAGACGATCCTTATTGCTGATGACGTGATCGACGCGAGCAAGATAGAACTGCGTATTATTGCTGCTTACATCGTTGGCGCGGAAATTGTTAGCACCAGCGACGTTATCCGGCGTGCGATTCGCTAACGGGTAAAACTGCATCAGCGCGGCTGCGACTGGGTCGAGCGCTGTAATACGGTTTCCAGCGAATTGGGTTCGTGTGGTCACGCCGTTCACGGTCTTTGTGGTGGAAGGATCGTAGATCGGGATGAGCTTGCCCGCGGCCGTGAAGGTCTGGGAGAAGTCTCCCGCGCGCTGCAGCAGTGTGGGTACGGTCAGAGTGACGGTCGAACCCGTTCGCTGACGCCCACCCTCAAAGCCAAAAAAGAAGAAGGTGCGGTCGCGGCGGATTGGTCCTCCTACGGTTACGCCATAGATGTTGTAGCGGAGCTCTGGCTTACTCTTGCTTCCGTCTGCGTTGGTTCCGGCGAAGTATCCAGGCGCATCAAAAGCGTCGTTGCGCAGGAACTCGTAGGCTGAGCCATGGAATCGGTTCGTGCCGGATTTTGTAGTCTGGATCACAATGCCGCCAGCAGAGCCGCCGAACTCTGCGCCGTAGTTATTGCTGATGATGCCGATCTCCTGCACCGTATCGACCGGGGGGCTGACCTCTGCGGTTCCAATGCCGATGCGTATGTTCTGGCCAGAGCCGCCATCGAGCCACGTCATGGAACTCTTCGTCCGTCCGCCGGAGAGGCTGTAGTTTGCGGAGTCGATAAACACAGCGCCTCCTGTGAGAGCTACGATATTCATCGAAGTTCGGTTGCCGAGCGGAAGTTCAGAGACGCTCTTGGACTCGATGGTCTGACCGATGGACGAAGTGCGGGTATCCAGTTCCGGCGCGCTTCCTGTCACGTTCACGCTCTGCTCTACGGTGCCAGCTGCGAGCTTTGCATCGACACCGAGTACCTGATCGGTGGAAAGCGTGAGACCGGTGCGGCGGTAAACCCCGAAGCCTTCGCGTTCCACCATGACCGCGTAAGTTCCCACGTTCAGCGCGGGTACGTTGTACTTACCGGCCTCGTTCGTAGTGGTGTCGATGGTGACGCCCGTGGCGGTGTTCGTTACGTGAACGATTGCACCTGGAATGATGGCGCCTTGTGTATCGGTAATGATTCCGTTGATAGTTCCCTGCGTCGATTGCGAAAGAGCGCGCTGAGGGAGCAATAAAAGTCCGAAGAGCAATCCCAGGGATAGAGCGGACACGGAAGAAAGAGAGAAGCGGAAGCGTGATGGCGAGATATTCAAGGGAAACCTTTCGAATGATTCCATGCCAATGCAAAGCTGCCTGGCGAAAAGGATCAGAGTTGAAGCGCGCAAAAACTTGCTTCGCATAGAGCGAGAGCAAACTTAAAAATTGTCAGGAAGTTAGTTACAACAGAGACAACAACCAGAACACAGGTACGCGAGGCGCCCGGGGAGGGTGTCCGTGTCACGTACCGAAAAAATCTGTCTGTCTGTCATCATGAGCTAGTTGGATCTGTTGAAGAGAATTTATGCGGGATCGGGATATTCCACGGAAGCTTTGTGGGTTTCGCGAATGTGCTGTTCGATGCGAGAGACAATCTCAGGATGTTGCGAGGCGACGTCAACAGTCTCTGCGGGATCGGTATTGAGGTTGTAGAGCTCCAGCGGACCGCCTCGTCCGTGACGGACCGCCTTCCACTGTCCCCAGCGCACGGCCTGTTCGAAGCTCGGTTCGTAGAACTCCCAATACAGAAAACGATCTGTCGCCTTGCGGTTTGGGTGGAGAAGATACGGCTTCAGGCTGATGCCGTCGGAGTGTTGCGGCGCGGCTCCTGCCAGGTCGAGCGCGGTGGGTACGAAGTCCGGGAAGAAGACAGGAACGTCGGTCGTGTGGGCAGCAGGGATGTGACCCGGCCAGCGGGCAATGAGAGGATCGCGGATACCGCCTTCGTACATATCGCGCTTATAGCCATGCAGCGGTCCATTCGAGTCGAAGAAGTTGATGACCTTGGTCTGTTCGGGTGTGGGTTCGGAACGTGGTCCATTGTCCGAGGCAAAGAACACGATGGTTTCATCGTCCAGGCCAGATGCTTTGAGGGTCTCCAGAATTTGGCCCACGCCGTTATCGAGATGTTCGATCATGGACGCATAGGTCTTTTCATCTTCGTCCCAAGGCTCGTTCGCATACGAACCAAGATCGGGCGCTAGATACGGACTGTGCGGCGCATCGTAGGCCACGTAGAGGAAAAAAGGCTCGGCAGCGTGGCTCTTAATGAAGTCCACGGCATCCTCGGTAACGATGGTCGTTCCGTAAAGGCCTTGCTTGCCACCAGCATTCTCAGGCAGGTCGATCAACGTCTCGTTGTGGTAACGCTGTTCGGGGAAGTAACCCTGTGTGCTTCCCGTCTGGGTAAGCCAACCCTTGAACGTTTGGAATCCGTGACGTGTCGGAATGGCCCCAGGGTCATAGCCGTCGAGGTGCCACTTGCCCATGAGCGCTGTGGCATAACCGCCCTTGGCAAGATAGTCGGCAATCGTGCGGTCGTCTTCGATGAGACTTGCCCGGCGAATCACTTCCTTGCCCTTATGACCGACATGACCTCCGGCAAGAGCGAAGTTATCACGCACACGCGTGTGGCCGGTGTTGAGACCAGTCATCAGCACGCTGCGAGACGGTGCGCATACGGGAGCACCCGCATACGCCTGCGTAAAGCGCAGACCTTCAGACGCTAGGCGATCAATGTGTGGGGTACGAAACTTCTTTTGCCCATAGACGCTGGTGTCGCCGTAGCCCATGTCGTCGGCAAGGATGAAAACAATATTGGGCCGACGGCGCGACGCCGTTGTCTTGCCTTGGGCATCGACTGCGATTGCTGCGATCGAGGTCGCTGCAATCGCAGTCCAGAGGAAGTTTCGGCGGGTAAGGTTTTGTTTGCTATCCACGGATCAGGCCCAACATTTCCTTGGCTATGAGGAAAGAACCTCAGCAAAAGCTTATGTGGGCACGTCCGAAAACAACAAAGCCCACGAATTCGTGGGCTCAAAGCATTATCTGGAAAAGAACCGTTAGCTACAGTCTTCAAGACAAAGCATATTCGCGCCACGTTCCTGCACAGAGTGACAACAACAGAGTTTCGGCGCGAGTTGATAGAGCTTTTTCATGCAATAACTAAAAATAACACAGAGTGCATCCATGTCAAAGCTAATGCCTTCGCGACGGTCGTGGATAGTCGCAACAAATGATGGCAAGTAAATAAGGACGGTTGTTCGCGGATGCAAAATTCTTGACACCGAACTTTGTCAAAACGGGGCCAAACCGAGCCACGCAAACTGAAATCTCCAATGGATCCGCGGAGTACCTGATAGCTTGTGGTGCCAGTCGACCGCCGTTCGATCAAAAGTTGGGATCGAAATTGAAGTAGATTGGATTCGACAATCCGATCATGTTGCCGCTCAACTTCATCGATCCAGGGACCTGCGGATAGTCTGTGGGTGGGCCAGTAACTTCGACACGATAATAAGTGCGGCCGATTGCTATCGGAGTATCGGTGAATTCCGCAGTGGGTGTCTTGCCCTTTGCCTCCAGCGTCATAAACGGATTGCCATCCTTTACTACTTTGATGGTGTAGGCCGTGTCTGCAGCTATATTGCCTGTCAATTGCACGCGAAATTTTACCGGCCTGCCTGTCGACTTTGCGTTGTCACCCATCATCATATCCATCCTGCCGTCCTGATCGAGATCGGCGTAGAACTCGACGCGGGGCGCATAGGGATTCGCACTGACTGAGACGCGGCCGTTCGTTAGAGCATCAACCACAGCCTGCGATGTTTTCTCCTTGGAGAATAGCCATGTCGTCGGCGTGCCAACATAGTTGGACGTGGCCTGATAGCTGTTTTTCGTTGCCTTGTCCGGCGTATCGGGAATGCCATGGTGTTCATCGCTTCCTCCTCTGCCGGTCAGTTTGCGGCCCGAAGACAGCATGTCATCCCAGATCATGATGGCGTTGGCATTCTTTGGCCAAACTGCCGAGTTCCACACTTCAATCGAATCGACCATATCGTAGGAGTACCCAAAGTGGTCTTTTCCGCTCGGGTGGTTTGCGGACAGATGGATTCCGAGCTCCTTCTTCACGGCTCCCACGACGATGTCGCGTTGATCGCGAACGTCATACAGCTTCTGATGGTCATAGGGCACGGCCGAAATGGCGGTGCCATGCCCGCGAGTCGTTGTCCACTCTGCGCAATACAGCAGCAAGACAGAGTTCGACTTGAACTCTGGATCGCTCCATGTGTTGTGTGCCACATCTCCATTCACATGGTTGTCATGATCCGAGATGCAGAGATAGCCCATGCCGACGGACTCAGCAAAAGAAATGATCTTCGCCTCGGGGTTATTGCTGGATTCCTTGCTGTGCCGGGAATGGTTGTGGAGATCACCCTTCAACCACACGCCCTCAGTTAGGCTGGCGATGGGCAGCACTTTACGCAGTTCGGTAGGAGCCCAGGGATTGACATGGTCTGTCTGTCCCTGGGCTGAGCCGCCTATACAACTTGCCATAATCAATCCAGCCAAAAGAGCGCGCATACTCAATTCCTTTCGAAACATATCGGATTAAGTTCTTTCCGTCTTTGCGGGTATGGATCACGATCACAAAGACAGCAATTCGGTGTCCGTATGCCAGAGCTAGAACTGCTGGCATACGGATTTCACTCGTCTGTAAAGTCATTTTTAGAAGTTGAACTTCGCTGCAAATTCGATCGTGCGGTTCTCGTTGACTACGGACGAGATCACGCCGAAGGACGCTGGATTGCTGATCGCAGCACTGGGAACGCCGAAGTTAGGATGATTGGCGACATTGAAGACTTCTCCGCGAAGCTGCAATCTGTAGCGCTCTCCGATGCTCGTGTTCTTCTCAAGGTTCATGTCCCAGTTTTGATAGTGGGGGCCCCACAACAGGTCATACGCAGAGTTGCCGAAGGTATAAGGTGCGGGTGCGGCAAAGGCGGCAGGGTTGAACCATTGTGTTTTCGTTTTGTTGGCCGGATACAACGGCACACCCGCGACACGGTCTGCACGACCGTTCGCACCATACGTCTGCGAACCCGGTGCTGTGTAGGTGACTGAAAAAGGCTGGCCGCTTTGGAACGAGCTGATGCCAGCCAACTGCCATCCGTTGATGAGTTTGTTTGTGAATCCGGTCGCTCTACCAAACAGCATCTTGCCCTGTCCGAACGGTAGCGCGTAGGCGTAGCTGACCTCGAGCGTTTGCGGTGTGATGTTGGAGATGTTGCCGTAGGAGTCGCCGATGGCTGTTGGGGCCTGGTGGTTCTCAACGCCCAGGACGCGAATCCACTGATACTCAGCGTTGATCATGAAGCCATGGCGGTATTGTTTGTGCAAACCCACCTGCAGGGAGTTCCCCGTAGTATGGTAGATCGGATCGAAGGCGTCCGTGATGGTTGAAAAGGGCTGAAACGGACGACGGGACTGTTCGGTGGTCGGACCGGGGGCCGAATAATTTATATCTGGTTCCGTATTGCCCGGACCTCCATGATTGTTCTGATGGATAGTGCGTTGGCCGACGTAACCGATACGCAGGTCGACTGCGCCGGGCAACTGTTGCTCGATTGCGAGATTGTACTGTTCGGTGTAAGGCGTGATGGTTTTGTGCTGTGCAATGGTCGAAGGATTAGCAGGAACAGAGGCAGTTGCGACGAATGGAGCATTCATCGTAATGCTTGGCGAAGCGGTGTTTGTATATGTGAGGCTGTTGACGAATGGCAGGTTGCTGAAGCCATTGTCCAGATAGGAAGAAGGAAGCAGGTTGTAGTACTGGCCTACCGCCCCGCGGATTACAGTCTTCGGGCGAAGCTGATACGCAAAGCCGAAGCGCGGTGCAATGTTCGTCTTCGGCTGGCCGAGATAAGCGAACATGCTGGTCGGCAAACCGACTGAGGGCGCAACCACCGTATCCGGGATGTAGAGGGGGTTCGTTACAGCCGGATACGACTTCGCGAAGACGACCACTTTTCCAATGCTGGGTACAAAAAGCGATTCGGTGCCATACGGGTTATCGTGGAAATGCTGCAAGTCATACCGGATGCCGTAGTTGAGCGTCAGGTTTGGCAGAAGCTTCCAATCGTCCTGGATGTACATACCATATTGGCTGGAGTTGAACCGGACGATATAGTCGTGCGGCGTTGAGTTGGACGTCGTGTTTGGAAAGCCCAAGAGGAAGTCAGCATACGCGATTCCTGAAGTCTCCCCGGACGGTGTCGCCCCCGTCGCGTTCGTCGTATAACGTCCAGTGAAACTGAACGAGCCGTGTGAAGTGGAGCTATCCTGCCAGGAATCGTTATAGAGATAGGAGAAGCCAGCTTTGATCGTGTGCTTGGGAAGTACTTTGGTGATCGAAGTATTGCCTTGGTACGTCTGCTCAAGGTTCTTCGAGCCGGCTTCAGTCACTGCAGTGATATTGGTGATATTCAGGGTTGGAGCACCTTCCAGCAGTTGCGGCCCCAGTCCGGGGATGATGGACGAAAAGTCTGTCCGGAAGTTCTGTGCGTCACGAAAAAGAGGTAGATGCAGGTAGGAGACGTAGCTATCCATCAGCAGGGTTGGTGAGAACGTATGTGTCCAGCCAAGCACAAAGATGGAGTTGTGTTCGCCATCGCGCGCAACGCCACCCGCGAGGCTTGATGTGCCCACGTCTGAAAATGGCCCGTAGAAGGCCCGAAGCCAGGTTCCGCGAATCTGATCCTTTTCGCTGATCTTATGATCTATACGAAGGTTGAAGCGGGTGACCTGAGTGGTGTGCGGAATCAGTTCAAACGTATTTACGCCAGTATTTTGCGTCGTGGACTGTGGAAACAAGAGACTCTGCAGCGTCAGGTCTACCTGGTTCAGGGGGACATTAATGACATTGTTGGGAAATCGTTGACCAGTGGACGGATTATAGATACACGTTCCGCCGTGACCTCCGTGAGCTACGTCAATGCAATTTCCGTCTGGCCCGAGGAGGGAGCTGAAGTCACCTGCGCGCTCCGCTGCCGTAGGCTGAGTGCTGTTGACGGGGTTGGATTGAGTGAGATGAAAGCCTTCGTAGCTGGCGAAGAAGAAGGTCCGATCTTTGCCGTTATAAAAATGCGGAATGTAAACGGGGCCGTTGAGGTTCGCGCTGTACTCGTTGCGTTGGTAGGGTGGCCGAACGGGTGCGGAAGCTCTGGATCCGAAGAAGTAGGGCTTCGCAGCTGTACCGCGGCTACGGTTGAACTCCAACAGTTCGCCATGCACCACATTGGTGCCACTGGCGCTGGCGACGATGACTTGATTCGGTTGGTTGAACTCTGCGGGAGCACCCTGGGTGATGACTTTGAACTCGGATAGAGCGTCAAGCGGTGGTACCTCTCCTTCACCGCGCTGCAACTCAATTTCTTCGTTGATTACGCCGTCGAAGGTGAAGCCTGCGTTTCCATAAGAGTTCCGCTGGTTCGTGCCGAAGGCCAATGTCACACCGCGGACGGGAACCTGATCTTGCGCTGCGACATCCTGAACGCCGGGGACGAGGTTAATGAGGCCGAGAATACTGACATGGCCATTCAGAGGAGTATTCTGAATCGTCGCAGTGTCGACCACCATTCCGACGGACGAAGTTTCGGTCTGGATGACAGGAACTTCGTCCGATACATCCACCGTTTGCTGATCTGAACCAACGGAGAGCTTCGCGTCAATCTGCGCTACTTGGTCGATCGCGAGCGTGATGTTGTTTTGCTCAGAAATCCTGAAGCTGGCCTTCTCAACTTTCACGCTGTATCTTCCCGGCGGCAATTGAGTGACCCTGTAAGATCCGATATCAGAACTCGTGACGCTGCGAATGCTGTTTGTCTCTACTTGGCGAATGGTGATGGTTGCCCCAGAAATTGTTGCGCCGCTCGAATCAGTTACGATACCGGCGATTGACCCTGTTAATCCCTGACCGAATGAAGACGGTTCCCACGCCAGAAAAACGGTGAGCAGCACGCTGGCAAATAAAGCGAAACAGCCAGTCCATCTCTTGTTTCGCAACCCGTGCGGTCTTGGCATGCGGGTTGGCCTCTCCAATAACAACAAAAAACTCATCGCTTTCTTCCTCTTCGTTTCCAAATCGACTCGCGCATTGGGAATACAACGAACGGAATCCCTGTAGCTCCAAGTATTGGGGGACACAGATCTCAGCGGTAGGGGTTATCGGCGTGTGCAAATCGAAGGGTCACGTGGGAATCAGGAATCTCATTGATAAGAAAGAGCTAAAGCCCAAGATGTTTAGTGTTCTTACACGGGTGTTCGAGGCGTGCAGTCACAGGCCATTCATCGAGCATTCATAAAAGAGGTCGGGAGCGTGGCTTCTCCACTCGTGCTGTTGAAAAAATAAGGATGCGAGGGAAGGTATGGATGGAGCGACGCGAACGCGCTGCTGGGGAGTCAAATCATCGACGCTCAAATGGCGCGGCGATCTTTACAAAGGATGGTCAGGCCTGTAAGGGCTATAGATAGCTGTTACATCGTGACATGGTTCAGATGAAGATCGCTTTACAACGACCTGCTAAATTATTCAAACGCAATCATTGACCTAACCGAAACGGAAAAGGGACTAATGACTGTGAAAAATGTGATGATGGATGTCAGGCCAGAACTCTTTGAACATGAAAGTCGCCGCGTCGATACCAACGCTCTGACCCCATTTATCTGCCGTATTCCCAAAGGTTCGTTCCCGAGAGGGATAGTAGAGATTCGAGATTCCAGCAGCAGCTCCCGCACCGATGATCTCCGACGCATTGAAAACCTCCTTGCCTTCATCATTACGGGTAATGAAGACACGGCCTAGAGAATACTCGGTACGTTTGAGAAAACCACCCTTTCCAAGGGTGTAGTAGCGACTGTCCTGCCTGAAGAGCACTGGGCCGATGAACTCCACGAAATAGTTTTCGTCCGCCTGGTCAGCATAGGAGTGCCAGAAGTACCGCCCGTACCCTGCGGCTCCCTGATGAAATTCCGGAGTTGCATTCGTTGCCTGAGAGTAAGCGGCCACCACAGCAGGAAGCAAAATCGAAGAGTAGTCAAAGGAGTCCTGCGTAGCAGTAATGAACTTCTCCTTGACCGATTGTGGCGGAAGCTGAACGTCGGCACTCACAGCGCGAAAATTCGGAATGATTCCGAGAATGCGCTTGGTTTGCCCATCGTCATGGCCTGTGGGCTGTTCTGCGTTACTCTGGGGGGCATCGGGAAGATCTATGTCGGCCCCTGTGCCTTTGAATGAAGTGGCGGTGGCCATCTCTTCGTAACCTGTGGTCGTTGCGGAGCGTAGAGAACTGCTCACCATGGGTTGTGCCGTGAGTACATGACACAAAGCTGACGCGCAGACGACTGCAAGAAGAAGATGTCGTAAAGCCATTCGCTCGAGAGTTCTCATTTTTCTTAGACGCTCTAGAAGCATTCCGGCTTCGTCAAAAGGTGCTATTTTTTGGAGTAAGGCGAGTGCATCGAAATTTAATTCTTAGGTAGTAGCGCTGTATCCCACTTGCCGCTGTCTTGTCATCCGGCGCGCTGATCTGGGAGACGCTTTCAAAGGCACGCAGCACCTGGTTCGCAGAAATATCGAAGATCTCTTTATTTCCAACGCCCGAGGTAGTCCTATTTCCCAGTCGCTGAAATTAGCTGTCCCGGGTCAATGTTGCGAGCCGTGATCATCCCGCGGAAGGAGCTGCAATCTTGGATACCGTTCGCACTTCGCCCATCCAAAAAACACGTTTGGATAGAGCATGATCAAAGCAGGTAAGATCTTCCAACATCATTGAGGGAATGTATGCGTCGATCGTTTTTGACTTCTGGTTTAGTCTATGGAGTTTTTCTGGCGATCTCTCTTCCGGCGAGTGCCGAGGACCACAAGCTTCTTGCGACACCCACCACGATCGAGTGGGGTCATTATGAGGTGACCAAGCCGGCGATCACGGTGAGGAGCGGCGACACGGTGACGCTTCAGACGCTCTCGACCTGTGGGCCAAGCGACCGGTTGATCGCACGTGGCGTCAAGTCGGAGGATATTCCGGCCTACAACGACGCGATCTACAAGGCGGACATCCCAGGGAGTGAAAAAGGGCCAGGCGGACATATCCTGACAGGGCCGGTGGCGATTGAGGAGGCTGAACCCGGTGATGTGCTAGAGGTTCAGATCCTGAAAGTGGATATCGATGCTCCGTTTGCCTGCAATGGCTTTGGGCTGCATCGCGGCTTTCTGCCGATGGAATTTCCCTATAGCCGCAATCGCCTCATTCCTCTGGATCGCGCGAAGATGATCGGGCACTTTGCGCCGGGAATTGATATTCCATTGCGTCCGTTCTTTGGCAGCATGGGCGTGGCGCCCGGACAGGGAAGGATCGACAGCGCTCCTCCATTTGCTCATGCGGGCAACATGGATAACAAGGAGTTGGTTGCGGGTACGACCCTCTACATTCCTGTGGCAGCGAAGGGTGGTTTGTTCGTCGCGGGTGACGGGCATGCCGGGCAAGGCAATGGCGAGGTCGATATCACCGCGATGGAGACGTTCCTTACAGGCACGTTCCGGTTTATCGTTCACAAGAAAAAGCAGTTAAACTGGCCACGGGCCGAGACGCCGACTCACTACATCACAATGGGCTTCAGCCCTGACCTGAAGGAGGCGACAGAGCACGCACTGCGCGACATGATCGACTTTCTGGTAGAGGAAAAGCATATGACACGGGATGATGCGTACATGCTGTCGAGCATGGCCGTGGATCTGGACATCACTCAACTGGTGGACGGCAACGTGGGTGTCCACGCTATGTGTCCGAAGAATATCTTCACTGCTAACGCGGCAAAATAGCTTTCTGCTTGTGGCGATATCAGCTATCGCAAGATACCATCCACGGGCTCCAACTCTGCATACGGGCCGGCCCCGAAGCGCCACAACCGCTCCTTCGGTATCTACCATTTCGGCATCGGAATTGAAACTGCCTTGCCGGCTCCGCGTTCGGCAATCCAGATCGTGTTACCTGCTGGCTCGACCGCGGTTGGCGTCTTGAGTCCTTCCTTAATGACCATGACGCTCGCCTTGTCTCCATGGACCGTAATGACGGAGATTTTGCCGCTACCATTCTCTGCAACAAGGATTTTGCCATTCACCGCGCGCATGCCATCCGGCCCCTTCACCGGCTGGTCCATCCAGATATCAACAGGCTGCCCCGGTTTGCCGGCTGCATCCACCGGGATACGGTAAAGCTTGTTGAAGATCACATTGTTTATGTAGAGCGTGCCATCCAGGAAGGTGATGCCGTCCACACCCATCAGTGTCCGATGCTCCAGGTAAAGTTCCGCAGCGGAGCCATCGGCCGGCAGTCTGAAGATTTTGCCGTTTGCAGTGTCGGTGATGTAGAGCGCCTTGTCCGGGCCGATCGTGAAATCATTGCAGGTGCTGTTCTCGTCGGGCAGGTTCCAACGAAGCTTCTGCGCGCCCGTTGAGAGATCAAAGCCCCTCAGTGCCGTATGGCGCTTCGCCGGTGTCGCACCTGATACCGGAGTCAACTGACAAGCCCACAAAGTATTGGTAGAGGCATCGGCAAGCATACCGAAGAAAAAGGTACCGGAACCTTCAGCGCTTGCGTCCACGAACTTTTCGGCTGTGGCAAAACCTGGGCGCACCTTATATATGAACGGGGTACTCGCGCTTCCGACGATCAGTATTCCGCCCGGGGCAATCGTCAGGCTTTCCGGTTGGGATTTCGCGTCGGTGATAAGCACTTCAGAGGCGGATGCGGCCGTTGCAAAACTCGCTAACAATACGACACACGCGACGAACTGGCGTTCACTCAACTTGCGCATGATTAATCTCCTTAGTTTTAGGTTTCCACGCCGAATCGATCATGGCTGAATATCTTTCCAGCTACACCGGCAGTTCTGAAGACAGGGTCGTGCATGCCGATCCAGCTTATCAGCCTTCAGGTTTCTTGGAGATGCGATTTCACAGTCTGCCGCTTTGACGCTGAGGTCGGCTGAAGCCTCATGGATCGAAAAAATAGACGAAAATAGCCTTCGTTCGCCTCAAAGAAGCCCTTACTCCCCGTGACGATCTGGCCCTTCCTTGCAAAGGATTGGATCCCGATCATTGTCTCTGCGATGTTGATCTCCGGAGACGAGAGCGATGAATCATAATTGGAACAGGGCAGCAATATGGGCTGCAGTGCTATTGCCTTCCATGGCATTCGCTCAGCAAGCCTGCTCAAACGGAGCACAGGTAGACGGGACGATTACTGATCCAACTGGCGCGGTCATCCCCGGAGCCCAGGTGCAAACCGCCGATGGCAAGAAGACGATAACCGATGCGGCAGGTCATTTCTTGTTACCGTGCGTCCGGATTGACTCCAACCAGATCACAGTTGAAGCTGAGGACTTTACTTCTGAGACAGTCACAGTTGACAAACAGGTGGGTGGAAGCATTCATCTCAATATCCCTTTAGGGATCGTCCACGTGAACACAGTGGTTCAAGTCGACGGCGATAGCAGCTCTACTGATCGCGGCTCGGGTACCACCACGTTGAACACGAAGGATGTACAACTGCTTGCCGACGATCCGGATGATTTTCTCCGGCAATTGCAGGCGCTATCTGCCAGTAGCGGAGGCTCCCCCTCTTCATCCGTTATCCTGATCGATGGCTTTCAGAATGGAAGTGTGCTTCCACCCAAAAGTTCCATCGCCTCGATTCGTGTCAATCCGGACCTTTTCTCTGCCGAATACCAGACTCCTCCATGGAGCGGTGGAGTCATCGAGATCGTGACCAAGCCTGGTGCAGATTCTTTACACGGGGCACTCTTCTATTCGGACAGCGATAGCAGCTTCAATGCAACCAATCCCTTCTCAGCTACGCCAACTCCGGCCAGTAGGCGACGGTACGGATTTGAGCTAAGTGGCCCCGTCGTCTCAAAAAAGAGCGGCTTTACCCTCGCACTGGAAAAGCGCGATATCGATGAGTTCAACATCGTAAATGCAGTAACACTGGATGGAAGTGGGAACCAGGTACCGTTGCGGCAGACAGTTTCAGCTCCACAGAGGCTTTGGATAGCTTCGGCTCGTGGCGACTGGCAGGTAACTTCAAAAGATACTGCGGCATTTTCTTTTTCATCCAATGTCAACAATTTAGGAAATCAGGGTGTTGGCGGGCTCACGCTGGCCGAGGCGGGGTATTCAGGCCTGTTGAGTGAACACGATCTCCGATTTACCAATACGCTGATACCCAACGCTAATCTGTTGCATACAACCCATGTCGGTTATTCATGGAAGCGCACAAAACAGTCCCCGTTGTCGACCTCTCCATCGCTCCAGGTCTCCGGTTATTTCAATGGAGGCGGTTCAATCGCTCAGAGTCTCGATAACCGGGAGCGTGACCTCGAAGTAGATGACGACCTGCTGATCGCCCATGGCAAACATCAAGTGAAATTTGGTCTGCAGTCGCTCGGTATCTTCGGCCATAGCGATAACCCAAACAACTTCAATGGTACCTATATCTTTGGTGGCGGTAGCGCGCCAGTTCTTGACGCAAACAATAACCCGACCGGACTGACGACAACGATCAGCGCGATCGAGCAATATCGTCGCGCTCAAGTGAACCTTCCAGGAGGCAGACCCACTACGTATCAGGTGACTAGCGGAAGCCCACTGGTTCCGATTACGCAGTGGAGGTTGGGTCTCTATCTGCAAGACAACATTAAGCTAAGTCCGCGATTCGCCGTGAATACCGGCTTGCGATTCGCTCTTCAGACGTCACCCGACAGCGTATCTAATTTCGGCCCGCGTGCAAGTTTCTCGTGGATTCCTGACAAAAAAGAGAAGTGGGTATTTCGTGCCCAGGTCGGGCTCTTCTCCGAACTTATCGATCCTACCCATGCTCTCGAAGGCGCGCGACTTAATGATGTGCGGCAAAAGCAGGTGACAATCTACTCACCAAACTATAATGACCTGCTGACACCAGTCGTCGGGTCCATTGAAGTCGGTACAGTTCAGCAGCTTCCGCAGCGGCTGAGTCAGCCGCTAGAATATTCCAGTTTCTTCACCGTAGAGCATGAGCTTCCGCAACACTGGAATGTGAGGGTTAACTTATATCTCGGCAAGGTGTGGAATGTGCTTCGGAACAAAAACATCAATGCACCCATGGTAAAGAGCAGCATAGGCTCTGCTCCTGATCCCTCAGCCGCTCTGCTTGCGCCCCGGCCTACAGTCACAAATAAAAACATTTTGGAATATCAGGATTCGGGTCACTTCGCAGGAAATGTACTCGCCTTCGTCATCAACCAGCATAGCTATAAGCGCTTCGGTTTATTTGCATACTACGCATATCGGAACTCCTGGACAAATGTCAGCAGTGGCGACGGGTTTCCTCAGTCGAGTTACAGTGATGTGGGCGACTCTTCCAGGGCTGACTGGGCGCACACTCACAGCTTCTTCCTGACAGGAAATATCAATCTGCCCTATGGGTTGACCTTGTCCACGGAGTTCGATGCGCAGCAGGGAACTCCATATAACATCATTACTGGCACAGACAACAATGGCGATGGAAACTTTAATGATCGTCCCTCATACGCTTCTGCACCCGGTGCTGGAATATATAGCACGCGCTTTGGATTACTCACCGCCAACGCGGTGAACGGGGATGTTCCGCGTAACTTGGGAACTATGCCCGCAACGATCCACATGGATATGAACTTGAGTCGATCATTCAGCCTGAGTGCTGCGGACAAGGCGCACTCGCGCACACTCACGTTGAATGTCCGTACGGCAAACCTGCTGAATCATACGAACGTCACCGCGGTTCGAACCGTTCTTTCCTCAACCCTTGGGCAGCCGCTTTCGGCCGAGAACTCCCGCAGGGTAGAGTTGGGCGCCAGGTTTGCTTTTTAGTCCTTGCAGCAGGAGTATGGAATCAGGCGATGAAGATAGGAAGAAAGTGTTGGTGATCTATGAAAGGGATGCCGATGCGGTATTTAGCTTTGAGAGCCCCGGATAAAAAGGCTACAGTCTCTTCGCTGGAAGAGTCGTTGCCCAGGGCACACGGGCAGCGATCGATCAGGGCCCGGGATTGGCAGGTCTTCCTCGCCGTCAGTATCGTACTTACTCTTCTTATGGCGAGCGAGTGCAGATCCATCACCGCACCTGCGTCTCTTCGGTACGGTGCGATCTTTTCGTGGTGGTGGGGCCTCGTTGCGCTCGGCCTATGGCGACTTAGACTATGGGCGCCTTCGGCTTTACGTTTCACTCCAACGACAGTGTTCCTTCACTTATTGGCTGCTGTCGCTCTTGGTCTCCTGCATCTTCTTGTCATTGGAATCGTCCACTCTCTGATTCCAGGATGGCCTGTTCATGGAAACGTCCAACATCTCTGGCTGCTGTACTTCGATCTCAATCGTTTTGGAATTGAGCTTCTGGTTTATGGCTTTGCTTTGGGTGTTACCGGACTATTGTTTTCACAGTCTCAGAGACAGCGGGATGCAATCCAGACACTCACTCTTGAGAGACAGTTATCGCGGGCCCAGCTAAAAGCCCTGCAAATGCAGATGGAGCCCCACTTTCTGTTTAATACGTTGAACGCCCTTGCAAGTCTGGTAGCACAAGGAAGAAATCCAGAGGCGACAAAGACACTCTCGCATCTTGACACGATTTTGCGCACAACTCTCCAGCGTCGCACACCGGAGAAAGTTCCTTTCCTGGAAGAACTCAGAACCATCGAGAGCTATCTGGCGATTCAACAGGTTCGGTTTGCCGATCGTCTACGGGTGGAGTTTGATACGACCCCGGAAGCTCTGGAAGGTCTTGTACCGTGTTTCCTGCTCCAGCCGATCATTGAAAACGCAATCCAGCATGGAATTGCTCCGATGGAGGCAGGCGGTCTGATCGAGACTCGCGTGGAGCGCGTGGGAGACAGCCTCTGCATACGAGTGAGAGATAACGGTTCCGGCTCAACCACTCTGCTTACAGCGGGGCATGGAATCGGTCTGCAGAATACACGAGAGCGCCTTGCCTTCTTCTATCCTCATACGCACGACTTCGCGGCGGCTCCACTTGTAAGTGGCGGATATGAAGTCACGATTGAAATACCGTACGAGCGTATCGTTGTATGACTTTACGGGCTGTGCTCGTCGACGATGAGTTGCTTGCGCGGCAGCTTCTCCGGCTGCTGCTCAGTCACCACACCCATATCCAGATCGTCGCAGAATGCAAGAATGGCCGAGAGGCCATTGAGTATCTGCAGTCAGCGCCGGTGGACCTGCTGTTTCTCGACGTGCAGATGCCGGGGATCACTGGTTTCGATGTAGTGGAGCAAGTGGGACTGCAACATCTTCCTCCCACCATCTTTGTCACGGCTTATCAAGAGCACGCCGTGCGGGCATTTGATATGAACGCAATCGATTACCTGACGAAGCCCGTGCAAGCAGAGCGACTTCAAATTGCGATTGGAAAGGTCCAGGAGAAGATCACCGCCAAAACTGCTCTGCTGACTCAGCTACAACTCGTAGAGGTGCTGAACGAGTTACGGAATGTGAGCGGGAAAGTCAAAACTTATCCCTCTCGCCTTTTAGTCAAAGATGGCGTCAAAGAGATTCTTCTTCCGGTGGAAGCCATCGAGTGGATTGAAGCGGCGGAGTACTACTCCTGCCTTCATTCAAAGGGACGCAGGTTCATGTTGCGCGAAACGATTACTGATCTCGCCAACAGATTGGATCCCGAACAGTTCGTTCGCATCCACCGATCCTCGATCGTCAATCTCAACCTGATACGAGAGATTTATCGTGAAGGACAGGAAGATGGCTGCGTCGTGCTGGTCGATGGTCGAAAGCTCAAAATGAGCAAGGCAGGTCGACAGAGGTTAACTGAGACTGGAAAGGCTTCGACCTAGCGTTTCCTGGCCCGCTCCGAAGCATGCGAGATTCGCCGGACTCGTAGCGGCGGTGCGGCAATGCTACCGACGTCGGCACGGTATTCGAACTTTCCTTCAGCATGGCCTATTTGACCTCACTTCGTCAGATGCCCTCGACGCACCATTTGTAAGACACTATGACTATGAAGAACCAAATGGATCGATCGGAAATCCTTACAGAGATCCGCGAGAAGGCCGCCAGCGCTTCCTCGCTGACTGTCCTGCAAGAGCAAATCGTTGGAGTGCTGGCAAATAATCTTCCGCACTACTCCTGGACCGGGTTTTACATGCTCGACCCTGAGGATCCGGACACCTTGGTCGTGGGTTCTTATATCGGCGATCCGACGCCCCACGTTCGTATTCCGGTATCCCAAGGCATCTGCGGGGCTGCAGTTGCGACCGGCAAGACGGTGGTCGTCGACGATGTTGGCTCCGATCCGCGCTATCTTTCCTGTTCCATCGAGACCAAGTCTGAAATCGTGGTTCCCATTTATGCTTCCGGAAGGATTATCGGAGAAATCGACATAGATAGTCATGATCCTGCAGCATTCACGAGCGCTGACCGCGATCTTCTGGAAGAGGTAGGCAAAATCGTCGGCAGCTTTATAGAAAATTCTTTAACGGATACGGATTTGAGGAAGTCTTAGTTTTGCCCATCCGCCCTGCACAGCTCCTACTTTTATGCAAGAAGCGATGGCCGAAATTATCTGTTGTACTGACTGAACAGGCTGAGATTCTCACCTGACTATTTGACTGGTGCAACGGGCATTGCGGCCCCCGCTTTGACCCAGTCTTCGACGATCTTGATGTCGGCATCCGAGAGTTTTTCGCCCTTAGGGGGCATGTTCTTGGGATCGTCTTTGGGCCCTTCGTGCCGGATGAGCTTGATGAGGAGAGAGCTTGTGGGATCGCCTGGCGCAACGGATGCGCCGTCGCGTCCGCCTTTCAAAAGAGATTCGCGTGTATCCATGTTGAGACCGCCCCGATGGTTCGTTCCACCATGGCAGCGGGCGCAGTTTGCGTCGAGGATGGGTTTGACCCGAGTGGTGAAGAAGGCTGCCTTTGTATTGTCCTCGCGTGCTTGAACGGTGCTGGTTTTAAGGGCGAGCGAGAGCGGGACGGTGAAGAGGATGGTCGGGATAATGGATCTCATGGCGTCTCCAGGGAGCTTCGAGGGGTCAGGACTGCGGTATCGTGGTGTGCCGATCAGGGTTTTGTCTGGTCCCACATGTGTTCGAGTTGATACTTCTGAACCTTGTCGAAGACGGATTGTGTCTTGTCTGTGAGGCGGAAGGAAGCTCCCACAGGCCAGAGTGAGAAGTCGCGGTAGGCGATACGCTTCGGAGTACCGTGAAGCGAATCCAAAGCAGCCTGCATCTCAAGGAGAGTTCCGCGCGAGAGGGAGAGCTCGTGCTCATCAGGCTGATAGATGGTCCCGACGGGGTAATCGAGGAACGGGGTGCGCGTCTCCTCGATATGGCAGCCCAGAATGTGAGCGACGGGCTTGTCCTTTGTGAAGTTGACGAGACGTGTTGTGCTGCGCACGAAGGCGTCGAAGTCGCGAATGTAGATACGACCCGGATAGACGCTGTCTCCGGTGAGGAGAATGGCGGTCTGCCTGTCATAGAGTGCGACGCTCACGACATCGTGACCAGGGATGGGGACAGCATCGAGGACACGGCCTCCAAGGTCAATGGTGCCGATGGCTTCCGGCCAGTTCTTGATGCCGTAAAGAGCCTTGGTCGGTTCTACGGCGGCAGCGACGAAAGTGACGGGCATCATGGGATCATGAAGGGCCTGTATGTTGGCGTCGCCGGCTACGTGATCTCCATGCGAGTGAGAGTGGACCACGAAGAGTGGTATTGTTTTGCGTTGATTTCGTAGCAGCCACTGATGCACAACGTGTTGCAAGGTGGGAGCAAGGTTACCTTTGCGTGATCCTGTGTCATACAGAAGGGCACGAGCGTTACCGAAGAAAAGATAGACGAAGGGTTTTTCGTAGTCAGTGCATCCGCTTTGGCGAAGGATGAAGAGATCAGGGTTGTACTCATGCACCTGCCACTCGGGCATCTCCATGCACTTCGGCCCGCCCGTAGACCAGGTGAGAGGAAGAACGCCAGGACGAACAGTGCCTCCATCGGGCTGAGCGAACTGAGCTTGCGTAACGGCTGGAAGAAGAACGCAGGCTAGAAGTGTGTATGCAGAAATTCTCAAGAAGCATTCCTCTTTCCACGCGTATGTCCCTCTCATGCAAGCTGGAGATGACGTGAAAGTCTTTCTGATGATCGATCGATATCGATGAGGATTGCGACGTGATTCCCAAAGAGCAGATAGGTAAACGGGCCTTCCCAATGCACGCAGATGTTCTCGCGTAGAAGGTAGGTGTCCTCGTTGTACTGCATCACCTGCACGTGTGGATCTTTGTTCTTGGCCGCGATTACGGACCCGTAGATCCATCGGAAGCCGATCGTTCCGGGCGCGGGTCCTGCGCACTGGTAGTCATGAACGATCTCCTCCGCGGAATGCAATGGAACACATGAGTCCGTGTTCCGCGCCTGAGGAGGATTGAGTGGACTGGCAGGGTTGCCGTTCGGGTACACACGACCCGTCGCGGACTGTGGATTGCCACTCAGTGCCGGGTTGTAGGAGGGTGTCTGCATAGAATTCAAACCGTCTTTCGTTCATGAAAATCCAACGCATAAGGCATCCCGCTGAATGCAGAAGCTCTCTATGCTGTAAAACCTGGGAGGTTCTTACAGAATAGACAGCTTCTGCCATCGCTCTCATTGTTATGGCCTTTCTTTATCGCTGCGATAGCTAAGCACGCGAAGAGACGTTCATGTGTTCATGGAATGCTGGGGGCACCGATTTCGGTGCGGCAGAAAAGGGCTAAGTGAACCAGGCGCGACGGGGAAGGAACTGAAGCAGGATAAGTATCTGATGCGATCTTGCCAAAATGCTTTCCCAGGGTGTGCCTCCATCGATACACTCGTCTCGCGCCATGTGAAGCGTCAGGAGTGTTATGAACCGTCGCAAATTCGGTCAGTTGATTGTGGCAACCGCACTGGAAGGAACATTCCTTTGTGTGGCATCCCAGCTAGAAAAACCTTTAGCTTCGAGTCCCAGATTTTCCTGCGAGATTGCGACACTTAACCTCGCTTCCTTCGACCGGTGTATTGAGATCGTCGCCGAGGCGGGCTATCAAGGCGTAGAACTGACAGGATATTTCCAGAAGTGGACGCCCGAAGAGCAACGTCGCCTTATGGGCAAGATGCGTTCACTCGGTGTGATGATCGACATGTTGAGTGGTCTTCAGGCAAGTTTTGCCATCCCTGACCAGGCGGAGGAGTTTGTGACGCGGGTTACCTCTCACTGCCGCGTTGCTAAAGGGCTTGAATGTCCGCAGATCAATATTAAGTCTGGCAAAAGGCTTGACGGTGTCGAGCCACAAGTTCAGTTTGCGGCGGCCGTAGACAATCTGAAGCGAGCCTCTGATGTGGCCGCCAGGAACGGAATCAATATCGTGATCGAACCGATCGATTTGATCGAAAATCCTACCATCTTCCTGACTTCGGTGAAGGAGGGATTTGAGATCGTACGCGCGGTCAATCGCCCCAACGTCAAGGTGCTCTACGACTTTTATCATGAGCAACGTGGAGCCGGGAATTTGATCGAGAAGCTCGAAGCAAACATCGACTGGGTGGGTTTGGTTCACATCGCGGATGTTCCAGGCCGACATGAGCCGGGTACGGGCGAGATTGACTACACAAATATCTATCGCAGTCTGGGGAGATTGCACTACAACGGCTTCATTGCGATGGAGTACGGCTCCACGACTGACGCCGTCGCCTCGCTGCGAAAATCGAGAATAGAAGCGCAGAAGGGATTCGCTGAGGGGCTTCGGCTGTGACTTGCCCGCGTTCCGAGGGCATCGATCGAGCAATCCGGGAAGGAATTCGACTATTGAGCACAAGTCCGGCCAAGATCCCGTAAACTACCGCCCAGCTCTTTACTTTGTGACGTCAAGTTTTCACGTACGAACCCACCTAGATCGCAGATGAGATTGCGCCCATCTAGACGTGCGGCTGAATCACAATAGCAGGCTTGCCTGCGAGCACGCGCTCCAGATTTTCGCATTGCGGGTCGTTGGAGCTTTTCATGTACTCGTGCAACGCCTGTGTCATTCGCTGAATGCGTTTACGGTGTTCAGTGCGATCCATCAGATTCACGCGTTGGCCCGGATCTTCCTGAAGATCGAAAAATGCCATTGATGTGCCTGTGGTGAACTGCTCAACACGTGCTTTGATCTGTGGGTCCGTTTCTGCTGCTTTAACCATGGCGGGGTAGGTGAGTCCCTGCATCGATTCAATGCGAAACTTCAGCCTTCCGTCGCACCATGGCGTAAACATCAGCGAATAACGATCATCTTGAATCGCGCGAGAGGGATACTCCGCTCCGGAGTTCACACCGTTCACATGGGTCACAACGAATTCGCGGCCCACGCCTTTAGCGCCATGCATCCGTGGAATCCATGAGCGTCCATCCATACCCTTGGGTGCTGTAACTTGCAATAGATCCAGCAGCGTTGGCATGTAATCGATATTGCAGGTGAGATCCTCAAAAGTCTTCGGCTTACTCATGCCCGGATAACGAATCAAGGTGGGTGTCCGCGTTCCATAGTCGTAGGTTGTGGCTTTTGAAAACGGAAACGGCATGCCGTGATCGGCTGAAAAGAACACGATTGTATCGGACTCAGCCCCTGAGTCTTTTAGTGCCTGTAAAGCCCGGCCGATGCTGATATCCATGCGCTGCGCGCTGTTGTAGTACTGGCTCAATTCTTCGCGAATAGCTGGCAGGTCTTCGAGAATCGGTGGAATATCTACCTCCTCGGATCGGATAAGGCGAGGAACTGCATACTCTCCTTCATCGTTGTGGTCCATGGTCGCCGCCGCCCGTGCTCCGTAAAAAGGCCTGTGAGGATCATTGATGTTGCAGACTACAAAGAACGGTTTGCTCTCCTTCTGTGCTGCGGCGATCGCATCCGAGACGCCCTGTCCATATTCCGAAGGCTTCCGGTTCTCGCCGGGGATCGCGTGGTCCCATGGAAAGCAAGAGGGTGGTTGCATGTGTTCAGTCTTATGAATCGTTGCGTTGTAATACGCAGCGTCCTTCAATACCGTTACCATCGTAGGAATACCTGCATCGATCGGTGTGAATCCCAAGGCGCCGCTGCGGTGAGGCACACGCCCCGTCATCATCGCTTCACGCGAGGGTTGGCAGATCGGTGCTGTCGTGCGATTCCGCACGAACCGATGGGACTGTGAAGCTAATTTGTCCAGGTTTGGAGTCAAGCCGTGCCTGCCTCCCATGAAGTCTGGAAGTGACCAGTTCATATCATCGACAGTAATAAACAGGAGGTTGCTAGGTTTCCTGGCCGATGAGAGCAACGCGACGTCAGACACCGAAGACGCGACCAGCGCCGCAGCGGATCGCTTTAGAAAATCCCTTCGTCTCATATCTTTTCTCTCCGCCGGACGAGACGGAAACACTGCCATTTCATCGATACCATGCGTGCCTCTTCTATGTATGAGCCCAATAGGCATTTACGCGGAACATGCGGAGAACTGGACCAAACAGCAGCTTACGTCATTCCGCAAAACAGCAAGTAGTTAGCGTAGGAGTGGATGTTAGTTTTTTTGGATAGAATACTTAGAATACAACCCATCCCCATTCACACATGGTCCAGAAGACGCGCGCGGAGAAGATGCAAAAACTACCTGTACAGCAAAATCTGACGGCGCTGGCTTACGAGAGCATTAAGAGGCATATTCTTGAGGGCAAAGTCACCGCTGAGGTACGTCTGACGGAAGAATCTCTGTCACAGCAGCTCGGCATCAGCAAGTCGCCGATCCGAGAGGCTCTCAATGGCCTTCAAAATGAAGGCCTGATTCGGATTGAGCCGCGGCGCGGGGCCTATCTCCGAGTCTTTTCCTTGCAGGAAGTTAAAGACCTATACGACCTTCGAGAGGTATTGGAAGTCTATGCGGTTTCCACGGCCAGAATTACGCCGCAGCTCCTCGATAAATTGGAAGCCAGCATTGAGCAGACCGGACAGTTCCTGCAATCGGATGACAGGATTGGGCATATCGAAGAGGATGCACGTTTCCATGGACTCATCGCCAAAGCCGCAGGTAATGAAGAGCTCTGCCGCGTTCTGGGAACGATTCAGAACCAGATCTGGCTGCTTCGGTGCCAGACATACGATCTCTCCTCGAGTTCTGCACCTGAGGCACATAGAGCAATTTTGAAAGCACTCCGGAATGAAGATAGTAAGCAGGCAAAATCGGCAATGCGGGAGCATATCAGTCTTGTGCGGAAACGCCTCTTGACTCATCTGGCGGTAGACGAGCTTCAGAAATAGCTGCAAGGCCACCAACTTTATGGCAAAAAACTGTTGACCCGATTCTGATATCTGATATATCTAACTCATGCACAAGAATGACCACATGATCGAAGTATTGTTCATCGCTGCGTCGCTGTGCGTCCTTCCTTGTCGATGTCGCTAACGACATTCTTTTTTTCTCTCTCATAAAAAAATAGGTACCGTGCGCACAGAAGCGGTATGGCCGTAGCAACTTTTTTGTCTGCTATTCGCTGATTTCGGTAAAGTGTGCCTTCCCGCATATTTTGTTGCGCTGAAGCGGTACGAACCCTCAGAACGGCGTGTCCGCACGCCATTTCTGCGCGAATGATTGCGCAATAGGATCAACATGACTTCATCTAAATTTCGCAAGTTAGTGCTTGCTTTGCTTTTTCTGATCTCCTCGGCCTGCCAGATTCATTCGCAAACTCTCACCAGCGCTACGGTGGTTGGAACGGTGACGGACTCTTCGGGAGCTGTCGTGCCGAGCGCAGTCGTCCATATCCGGCAGCCGGATACAGATTCGTCCAGTACAGCCACGGCCGACTCGAACGGAGAGTATAGATTTCCCTTCCTCAAGCCAGGCGAATATGAAATCACCGCCGAAGCCCCCAGCCTTGCGAAAGCTACCTCACGCATTCGTCTGCTGGTAGGGCAAGAGCAGTCAGTCAACCTTGTTCTCAATCTGCAGGTTACTCAGCAGAGTGTGGACGTCGATACCACAGCGGGTGTTCTACAAACGGAAAACGGAAATTCTGTCACTTCTTTCAATCAACAATACGTTGAGAACACACCGGTGAATGGCGGAGACATTACAAATATCGCCTTCAGTACACCAGGACTTCGTCTCAACGTAGGTGGTGGAAACGCTAACTTCAATGTGAATGGCCTTCCATTCAATTCGACACTTTTTACGATGAACGGCGCCGACATTGTGGAGCCCTATAACCTGAACAACAAGTCTGGAGCCAGCAATAATACTCTTGGTGCAAATGACATCTCCGAAGCCGCTGTCATCACCAACGCTTATAGCGCCCAGTACGGGCGCGAGGCAGGAGCCCAGGTCAATTTCATCAGCAAATCGGGTACGAATCATTTCCACGGAAATCTAGTAGAGAACTACAACGGTAGTTTTCTCAACGCGAACGATTACTTCAACAACCTCACAAAGACGCCGCGCGGTCGCTCCGTTGCCAATCAATATGCCGCGTCCGTTGGCGGACCTATCCTTCGCGACAGGGCTGCTTTTTTCGTCAATACAGAGGGGCTTCGCTACGCACTGCCAAGCACCGGCGTCGTTTCGCTTCCGTCCGCTCAGCTACAGCAGTACGCGCTGGCGCATGCACCTGCGTCCTCTACCGGGATCTATCAGAGTCTGTTCAATCTCTACAATGGCGCTCCTGGTGTTAGTCGCGCCGTCGCAGTGACCACCGGCACGTCCCCTCTGCAAGACAGCACCGGACATCTTGGTTGCGGCAAACAAACGTTCACGGGCACCTATGTCAATGGAACGAGTGGCCCACGGTTTGGCGTGGACACGCCATGCGCTGTCGCCTTCGGAACGACCGCTTCCAGCATCAACACGGAGACGTTTATTTCTGGCCGGATTGACTACAACATCAACGACAAGCAGAAGATTTACTTTCGCATCAGCCGGGATGCAGGCGTCCAGGCCAGCGCCACGAGCCCGATTAATCCTGCGTTCAATAGTCGAAGTGTCCAACCGTGGGTTATCCCGCAGGTCAATTACACCTATGCAATCACTCCTCGCCTGGTAAACAACTTCATTCTTAACGGGAATTGGTACTCGATACTCACAGGCGTCGATGATTTTCAGGGTACCCGCACGTTGCTACCGGCTTCCTTCAGCTTCTCGGATGGGGGTGCGAACGGCGGAGGATTTGCGGCGATCGGCCCTGCACTTCCCACTGGCCGTCGCGGTCAGCAGCTCGGCATCATCGACGATCTTTCCCTCAATCTAGGACGTCACACACTCCAGATTGGAGTAAATAACCGCAACAACCGTATTACTGATTCCAGTGTCGCGAGCGCCTCTGTCGTCGGAAAATACACCTTCCTCGACCTGACCGATTTCGCCGTCGGACAGGTGAACAGCACAGGCAAAAATAGTCAATTTACACAGTCATTTCCTCTTTTGAATGCGGTTCACACGCGCCTCAACTCTCTCGGTTTCTATGGTCAGGATGAATGGAAGGCGAAGAAAAACCTCAATCTCACGTTCGGTGTTCGCTTTGAGCTCCAGGGCAATCCCTCCTGCAAGGAAAACTGCTATTCGCGAGCGAATACAGTTTTTCTCGCGAGCGGATATCAGGCGGGCATCAATGTTCCCTATAACGCAACCTTGCAGACGGGGCTGAACAAAAACTTTAAGGGACTCGAGGGCTTTGTAACGGAACCTCGCTTCGGTTTTGCCTATTCTCCACTCGGAGATGGAAAAACTGTGATCCGCGGCGGTGTGGGCCTGTTTGCGAACACCTTCCCAGGCAATATCACTCAAAATATTTTTGGTAATTCACCGAACAAATTCTCTCCAACGGTAAGCACCGGCACGGTGGGTATCGCGCCCACAGCGGGAAGTTCGCAGGCAATCGGTATCGCGTCCAACACAGCGTTTCAAAGCGGATTTTCGCAGGGATACACGCTTCCTCAGCTCACGGCCGCCATGGGCTCAGGTGTAAAGTTTGCTACCCCGACTCTCTATGTTAACCCAGACGAGTTTCACACGATCAAGGTTCTGGAGTGGAGTCTTGAGGTAGAGCAGCCACTGACACGCCATGATGTTCTATCGTTCTCCTACGCCGGAAATCATAGCTACGATCAACCGCTTTCAAATGCCGCGGCAAACGGTTATGTGAATAACACGTCTTTATATCCAACAGGCTTTGGCGGCCTTCCGACCTCAATTCCCGATCCTCGTTTTGCTGTAGTCACGCAGATACTTACCACCGGCTACTCGAACTACAACGGCGTCACGGTAACGGAACGTCACGCGCCACAACACGGACTTCAGGGGCAGGTGAGCTACACCTGGAGCCACGCACTTCAACTGGGCACCGTCTACAACCCGACACTTTACACGGCTGCTAACTCGTCCACGCAGACAGATGCTGGGTACGGTCCGACTGCCTTTGATACGCGGCACAATCTCACCGCCGACCTCGTCTACACCACGCCAAAGCTGAATAATCGTCTGCTCGATAGAACGCTCAGCAATTGGTCGCTGGGAGGAAAGCTCTATCTCTACAGTGGTCGTCCATTCTCGGTCACAAACAGTCTTATTCCATCCAGCTTGTCTAGCAGCTTTAGTGGCACCGTGCTGGCGGACGTCACCGATCCGAAGGCCTTTGGTGCTCAGTGCGGAAAGTCTGCAGTCCATACGGGATGCTTGTCCGCAAGTCAGTTTGCCAGTGTCGTGACCGCATCGAATCCGAATGGTCAGCGAGATTTCGGCAACGTGAAGCCTAACGGTTTCCGCGGGCCCGGTTTCTTTTCGATCGCTACGCAGTTGAGCAAGCGCATTCCGGTCACAGAGCATACGCGATTTGAGTTGGGCGCGGATGCCTATAACCTGCTAAACCATACCAATCTTGCCGTTCCAAATAGCAATCTGGGTGGAACCGGTTTTGGTCTCATCACGACAACTGTGAGTTCCCCCACCAGCATCTACGGGACCGGCCAGGGTGCCATTGTTTCGGGTCGCGTTCTGGTGGTTTTTGGCAAGTTCATCTTCTAAGCAATGGCGGATGCTGAACTGAGGTTGAGCATCCGCCACACGCAGGTCCTGGAGAAAAGATGCGAAATACGGCGTACAAGTACCTGGCACTTTTGCTCTCTCCCGCGCTTTTGTTTGGTCAGACAGAGCGACTCACCATAGATGATCTACTCGGAGCTGGTGGGTTCGGACGAGGCGGAGAAGGTCTCCTCTCGCCGGACGGCAAGTATTTTGCTACACAGGAGCGTGGTCAGATTGCTCTGAAGCCTGTTGAGGGCGGACCCGCAAAGCTCATCACACATTCGCAGGAACCTAAATCGGAGTTGCAATGGTCCCACGATGGTGGACGCATCGCCTACATCAGCAAAGGAGATGTTTGGACTGTCGAGGTCAGTGGAGGGGACTTAAAACAACTGACACATGATCCCGCCGGACCCGGGGATCCCCGAGGCGCAACGGACCATCATCCCTTGTGGAATCCCAACGGCAAATGGATTCTCTACCAGTCCGGACGAAAAGGCTTCAACGAACTCTACGTGGTCGGCGACGATGGCAAGGAAGAGAAACTCCTTGCTGCGACGGAGATCTACGAAGGCGACGATGTGATCGCCAATACGGCACAGGATAAGGGCGATGCTGTCTCTTCCGATCGTTTCGATCCCAATCCATCATGGTCACCCGATGGCACACGAATCTCCTACACAGAGCGGTCGCGGCAGTTCTTCTCAGGAAAGCTGAAGGTGCTGGTGTTTGACCAGGCCACAGGAACTGCCGGGGCCTCGATCGATCTCTACACTGCGAAGAACGATCCCGGTGGTGCATGGGCAGTGAATACAGCCTCCTGGTCGCCCAACAGCAGCAAGCTTGCAGTCATTCTTCAGGAATCGGCCTGGGACAAAATCTGGCTCATCTCGTCGAAAGGCGGCAAGCCCCAGCAATTGACCAAAGGAACCGGGGAAGATGAAAATCCTGTCTACTCTCCGGACGGGAAGTGGATCGTCTTCACGTCGAATCGTGATCTCGCAGAGGAGCGTCATCTCTGGCTTATTCCAAGCTCTGGTGGAGCGCCTCGTCGGCTCACGCATCTGAGCGGCAACGAATCCGCACCGCAGTGGTCGCCAGACGGCACGAAGATTTACTTCTCCCGCAGCACAGCATTGCATGGACCGTCCAGCTACGTCGCGGAAACAGCCGCTACGGGGGAAGCTCATCCGTTGGAGCCAGTGAAAGATTCAAAGTATGAACATCTGGGGATCAATCCAGAGGTTGTTCATTTCAAGAGTAAAGATGGTTTGGTTTTAGTTGGCATTCTGTACAAGCCTTCGAACTTCCAGGTGGGAACAAGGTATCCCACGGTGATCTGGGCTCACGGCGGACCTGAAGGACAGGTGGGTCTCAGCCTGAGTCCCTGGTCACTTTTCCTGGCGCAGCAAGGATATGTTGTTCTGGAACCAAACTTCCGCGGAAGCACGGGATATGGCGAACGCTTCCGTAACAGCAACGTAGAAGATTCGGGCGGTGGAGAGATCGATGACATCGCTGCTTCGGTAAAGTATCTCGTAGACGCGGGGATCGCCGATTCGAAGCGAGTTGCTATCGGGGGCGGTAGTCATGGAGGCACTGTTGTAGCAAACGCTGTGACGAAACTTCCCGATACCTTCGCAGCAGGCATTGAGATGTTTGGCGTGGTCGACCGTGCTCTCTTCCTTCAGTACACCAATCGGAATTCGAAGATCCGCTGGGAGACAAAGATGGGCGGTCCTCCGGAAAAGAAGCCAGCCGTCTACCGTAAAGCAAATATTCTTCCTGATGTGACAAGGATCAAGACGCCTCTCCTCATTCTTCATGGCGAGCAGGATCCGCAGGTGCCTCCGCAGGAGTCGGCGGAGTTCGCGGCTGAGCTCAAGAAAGCGAATAAGGAATTTATCTACATCACATATCCGCACGAAGGCCACGGTTTCCAGCAACGTGAACACCGCCTGGACTCTTACGAGCGGCAGTTGGCCTTCCTCGATAAGTATCTAAAACCTTAGACCGAAATAATCGAAGGCCGCATCTTCTCTGGGTGGGTGCGGCTCCAACTGGAGCCACAATGAATCTCTTTCGTGGATACACCGCTACGATGCTGCTCGTAACGACATCCGCACTTTTTGCACAACAGCGGCCCGCGAGCGGAGGCTATGATCCTGGCATCCGTCCTACAACTCCTGCAACCCTTCGACAAGAAAAGGAGGCGGAGGATGCGTGGTTTGGTCATCTTAAAGTGCTTGCGGGAGACGAGCTCAAAGGCCGTCTCACAGGGACGCCTGATTTTATTCATGCTGTGGAGTACGTCGAGTCGCAGTTCAAGGCGATTGGTTTGAAACCAGCAGGGAAGGATGGATTTAGACAGGCCGTCGGTTTTCGAACAGTTACAACAGACGTCGACCATTCCAGTTTCCAACTGGCGCGCGGAGGAGATGTACAGGCTCTGAAGTTAGGCACGGAAGTTGTACTGAACCCACACGTCCAGGATTCAAATCCTGTTGAGGCGTCGACTGTCTTTGCGGGCTATGGATTTGCCGTACCAAGTCAGGGCTTCGATGATCTGCAGGGAGTTGATCTGCATGGCAAGATTGCCATTGTCTTCGCAGGATCGCCACCTTCCGTGCATGGGCCCCTGAAGGCTTACTTTCGCACTCCAGCCGAGCGCTGGAAGGCGCTGAAGGGCGCAGGAGCGATCGGCCTTATTACTATTCCCGAGCCCCGACAGCTTCAAGGCGGTCCGCAACGTGCCTTGACTGGCGTTCGTCCGTTCACACTTCTCACAGACCCGGAACTCGATGCTCTAAGTGGACTACGTCTCAGCGCCACTCTTCCTATCGCATCCGCTCAGGTACTGTTCGCAGGCTCGGCTCATTCTCTGGACGAATTGCTATCTCTTGCCAAAAATGGCCAGCCTCTGCCGAAGTTTCCCCTCGCGGTGAGCGTTCGCGCCACAACGGCAACGCATGAGCTATCCAGGTTTGAGGCACCCAATGTCGTCGCTTTACTTGAAGGAAGTGATCGAAAGCTCAAGCACGAATATGTCGTGCTCAGCGCACATCTCGACCATCTTGGCGTGGGGAGGGCGGTGGACGGCGATTCGATCTACAACGGGGCGATGGACAATGCTGCTGGCGTGGCCTCACTTCTCGAAACAGCAAAGGCGTTGGCAAAAGGCTCTCAACCAAAGCGATCGATCCTCTTTCTTGCTCTGACAGGAGAAGAAGAAGGCGAACTTGGTTCTCAATTCTTCGCGCGCTACCCCACCGTGCCGCGTAAACAGATCGTCGCGGAACTCAACATGGATATGTATCTCCCAATTTTTCCTCTTCGCTTCCTTGAGGTGCAGGGACTAGGAGAATCAACCCTGGGGAATGATGCCCGCGCCGCGGCACAACTCAACGACATCGAGGTTCAATTTGATAAGCAGCCAGACGAAAACCGTTTCATCCGTTCAGACCAGGCAAGTTTCGTAAAGTATGGGATCCCTGCTTTAGCCTTTAAATTCGGCTGGCTTCCCGACACTCCGGAGCAGAAGGCCTTCAATGATTGGATCAAAAATCGTTACCACCGCCCGAGCGACGACTTAGAGCAGCCGATTGATAAAGCCGCCGCAGTGCAATTCGACCACGTCCTGCTCACCTTGATCACGCGGGTTGCAAACGCCACCGCGAAGCCTGGTTGGTATCCGGAGAGCTTCTTCAGCACCATACCCAGAAGCTGATCTGGGTTTCAGAGAGGCCGATCCAGCACTCCCGAACTCTCCGGATTTTCTAGAAATGGGTGCTTGCGAGAGGCCGAAGCATCGAATAGAACACAGAGTGGAGGATGTATTGTGACAACCCAGTTGGAAGCTTCGATTTCGGAGAAAGCTCCTCGCAATTCAGGTGCGCCTCTCGCCTTTCTATATGAACATCCACAGTGGTTCAACCCTATCTTCTCCGAGTTGGAGCACCGAGGAGTTGCGTTCGACAGGATATTCATCCCAGATCACTTCTACGAAATTGGGAAAGAGCAGCCAACCTTCAAGGTGCTCTTCAATCGCATGAGTCCATCTGCGAACAGCCGGGATCATGGATCCGGGATCTTTCACACTCTTGCTTATCTTGAGCACCTCGAACTCCACGGAGTCCGAGTTCTCAATGGAGTGAAGGCATTTCGTTATGAGATCTCGAAAGCGGCGCAGCATTCCTTGCTTCAATCCCTTGGAATTCGATTTCTTCCGTCTCGCGTGATTCATCGTGCAAGCCAGGCAGTTGCCGCAGCAGAGGGCCTGCGATATCCGGTTGTCGTTAAAGCAAATATCGGGGGTAGTGGTAAGGGCATTGTTCGTTTTGACACCAAGGAGCAGCTTAAAGCTGCTGTAGATGCTGGGGAGCTGGATCTTGGTTACGACAGTATCGCGTTGGTGCAGGAGTTTATACCGGCCAGGGGCGGGCTGATCACCCGGGTGGAGACGCTGGGAGGTAAATATCTTTACGGAATTCAGGTCTATCTCAGCGGACAGACGTTCGATCTCTGCCCCGCGGATATCTGCCAGACCTCCAAGGGGGAAAGCCTCAACAATGCATGCGTCATCGAGGCATCGAAGGCGGGTTTGAAAGTGGAAGGGTACACGCCACCTGCAGAGGTCATCCATACGATTGAGCGCATCGTTCAAGCGGCCGGTATCGATGTGGGCGGAATCGAGTACATCGTCGATGATCGAGACGGTGAGATCTATTACTACGACATCAACGCCTTATCGAACTTTGTTGCGGATGCCCAGCGCGTCATAGGCTTCAACCCGTTCGAGAGCCTTGCCGACTTCCTGGAAGAACAGGTGCGAAGTGTCCGCTAAGAAGGGGATCCGCTATGGCTACTGGATGCCTGTCTTTGGTGGCTGGCTGCGCAATGTCGAGGATGAGCAAATGGAGGCCAGTTGGGAGTACACCCGCAAGCTCGCCCAGCGTAGCGAGGATCTGGGTTTCGACCTGTCTTTGATTGCAGAACTCAATCTCAACGACATAAAAGGGACAGATGCTCCCAGTCTCGATGCCTGGTCTACCGCAGCCGCATTGGCGGCCGTCACATCGACGTTGGAACTGATGGTGGCCGTCCGTCCGACCTTCCATTCGCCCGCGCTTTTTGCGAAGCAAGCAGCCAACATCGATCGCATCAGCAATGGCCGTCTGGCGCTCAATGTAGTTTCCTCCTGGTGGGAGCAGGAAGCGCTTATGTACGGCGTAGATTTTGAGCGGCATGACGACCGGTATGGACGCACGGCAGAGTGGTTGGAGGTCGTCAATGGTGCATGGACTGAAAAGGTCTATAGCCACAGCGGACGATACTACAAGACCGAAAACACCGTCCTGGAGCCCAAACCAATTCGGACGCCGAGGCCGCCCATCTATGCGGGAGGCGAATCCGAGGCTGCGAAAAACCTGATCGCGCAACGATGCGATGCGTATGTCATGCATGGCGA
Organism: Terriglobus saanensis SP1PR4; assembly: GCF_000179915.2. Taxonomy (NCBI): domain Bacteria; kingdom Pseudomonadati; phylum Acidobacteriota; class Terriglobia; order Terriglobales; family Acidobacteriaceae; genus Terriglobus; species Terriglobus saanensis. Next base: position 1,940,618 of record NC_014963.1, read on the forward strand.
CTCACCACAGCACGTTGCCACCAAGATCGCTGATATGCGCGACCGAAGGGACCGCTTTGGACTTCCCCCTATGCAATTTGGATTGGCCGGCTATGCCTTCATTCGAAACACCGAGAATGAAGTGAAACGCGAGCTTGAGCGCATTACCGACGTCAAGCAGAATGCCAAAGGCTATGAGAACTATCAGCAGTGGCTCCAGGGAACACAGTTAGAGCAGACGATGTCAATCCAGGAATACTCGGTCTCGAATCGCGGCTTGCGATCGGGGCTGATTGGAACTCCAGAGCAAGTTCAGGATCAAATCAGCAGATTTGAAGAGGCAGGAGTCAATCTTCTGCTGCTGCAATTCAGCCCTCAACTCGAAGAGATGGAACGGTTCAGTCAAAGCGTGATTCGCGCGGGGACAGGTCAGTGAGCTTGCGGTTTGCGTCGGGATTGGCTTCCACTTCAAAAGAAAATATCTTGGATTAGGCTTCCGTTCGCCGTGCCTCGGCCCACATCCGGCAGGCGCAACGTTTGTAGAAGCGGTCGGAAGCTTTGCTACAGTCCTTCAAATGCCGCCGATAGAACGTCAACATAATGCATCTATCGAACGTGTACCGTACACGGCATTTCAAGGATTCCGTAAATGATTGAAAATAATAAATTTAAGTATGGTGGAGGCGGTGGGAGTCGAACTGCTCTAAGCGGCTGATAACACGTAAGTTGCTGATGGTAGGTCTGACTGGAAGCCTAGAAATGCCACGATTTACAGGTCTGCTGTACAAACGTTGTACAAAGAATGGAGATTGCCACGAAAGCCAGCCAGCGGTAGCGCGTTCCATCCCCGGTGCTTCGACGCATGCAAAAAGGTGCGTTTGGTCGACGCACCTTTGAATGAGTAAATTTATGCTTTTCTCGGCTGGGCTTAGGACTGATTTTTTTAGGCTAGGCCTTGGAGCCGTCTATGAACCCGTTGCGCAACGCGTTCGGGAATCCGCATCGTTGTGTATCTCCGCTTTTGACGCGTTTCTTCGTGGGCGATTTTGAGGACACCAGGCTCTTTTCTGAACAACCTCCGAATTGTGTTCTCGCTGAAGCCCCACAGCTTCGATAACTCTCCCACGGAACAATGGCGTTCCAAGGACACCGCGCCAGATTTAGGGGTAGCAGGCGTATGAAGAGGTGGCTGGGGAACTGCTTCGAGTGTCCCTTGGGGCCAAGCTGCAGTCTCGCCGCGTGTCGACGTAACCTCTCTGGTACGAATTGGTTCAACGCTTGCCACAGTTATAGAACATCTCCAGATGGTGGAATGACGACATCGATAGACGTCGTGAAGTGTTCCTAGCCTCTCCGGAGAGGAGGTTGGTGTCCAATACTTTTCATCTATCGGGTGATAACTGCGAGTTATCGGGGTGCTGGAAATGGCACCACGACAGAACGACGGAAAAGTAAATTTGGCCAAACCCATGATTTTCATTGCGACCGATAACTCCGACTGCCAAGATTTCCTCAGGGGACGATCGAGCGTCCCGAATCGAGTGAGGTGTTGCTTCTACGGGACTTGAGCAGTGCATGATTGGGCCGAATTTCGTCACTTCCGCTATCTGCTTGCCATCCTGGAGAAGCAGGGTTTTCGCAGTGCAGCCGAGCATCTTCACACTTCGCAGCCCAACCTCACCGTGCAGGCACGGCAATTCCGGGAAAACTCTTCGGTAAAGCTCTATCGCAAACTTAAAGACGGCCGGATCCGGCCGACTGAGACAGGCACCGCATTTATCGAATTGGCACGCTCTCTTCTCCAGATGCGCGACGAAGTGATCGACGTACTCATTGCGATCGAACGAGGAGAGGTCTCACAGGTTCGTCTCGGATCCAGCCCCCTCGTCGATCAAGAGCTGTTTCGCTCTTTTTGCTCCATGCACAAGACCATCCTGCCCACGGCTTTAGTTCGGCCTACCCATGGCGATACGCTGCAACTTGCCGAAGAAATTTTGGTAGGAACAGTCGATGCGGCTGTGGTCACGCTCCCGCTCAAGGAACCGGATCTGCACATCGAAGAACTCCGCCGTGATCGGCTTGTGGTTTGTCTGCGCAAAGACAATCCACTCGCGTCTAAGGTTGCATTGAAGCCCTCGGATCATCGCGCCGTCGCTTGCGGAAGCAGAGCGCGGAGGCGCTCGTCAAATCCCGTCAAGAGTCAGGTGCCTTCCTCTCGGCTGAGGATCTAGTTTCACGTGTTCCTGTTCTCAACCGGAAGGAGCTCACGATTCTCGCTCGGGTGGGTGCCCTGAACAGGCTTGATGGAATCGAGCATCGTCGCGATGCGCTTTGGCAGATCGAGCGGGCGGGGAAAATGGAAGGACCTCTGCTCAGAGAGAAGAGTCACATCCTACAAGAGGAGACCTTGAGCCTACCCCTTCAGCAAATGACCACCGAAGAGCGGCTCATCTCTGACTATGCTGGAACAGGCCTAACAATTGGAAAGCATCCCATGGCGTATCGAAGAGATGCACTCCGGAGGCTGCGTGTCTCTTCTGCCGAAGAGCTTAAGACCCTGAGGGATGGAGACTATGTGAAGACCGCAGGTATGGTCATCGCGCGGCAGCGCCCTGGAACAGCAATGGGCTTCATCTTCCTTTCGATGGAAGATGAAACCGGTATTGCTAATGTGATCGTCACGACCGATCTCTACGAGCGTGAGCGTCTGGTCGTCACGCGGGCGAAGTTCATTCAGGCTGAAGGTTTGTTGCAAAATCAGGACGGTGTCATTCATGTGAAAGCCGTGAGTTTGAAACTGGTGTCCGATCAGGCTCTTGAGGTGCGTTCCCATGACTTCCACTAATCAAGATCCGCACATCGGCGGCTACCGTAACGAAGTGGACCATCAGAAACTCGGTCCAGCTCTAGTGATCGCCTCCAGCCTTGTCCTTGCAATCCGTACAGCGCGATGGAGCCCTACGCACAGCGATGGTCTCTCGAATGTCGAATGGGACAAAGAGGTTGAGCACAGCATTCGAATCGCAAAGGTTGTCTTATCCCAATTGACGGGACGCAGTCCCGAGCTCTTCCAAACCACCAAGGTTCCTTGGTATGTTGCGTCGGACGAAGATGTGCCGAAATGAAATAGCGTCGCAGCATCGAGCAATGCCGACCGGCGGGTTGCGAGCCAGCTCGAGATGTTGATGAATGCACGGTCTCATTGAAGTGGAGCCGGCCGGGCGCAGCAACAGTGGGATTCTACAGGTAAAGGAAGAACGACAGTCTCTCAGCGGTCAGCTTTTGGAGGGCTCGGTGTGCCAAATACTGCGATCAAATGTTTGCCATATTTTTTGAAAACTACACGCGACATCAGAGCTAGTCGTGATCCCTCAGCTCTCAGGCAGAGCTGGGGGTTCAACGTATGGACGTAGGTTTGCACCGCGCAATGCCTCACGCGCGGAGAAACGCTTTACAAGCATCTCTATAGCTGCCGGTTCAAGCTGTTTCTGCAGCTCGTTGACGAGCGAGAGATTGAATTCCAAAAGGTTCGTCACGTATTCTCGCGTCTCAGCATCCCCATCTTGGCGACTACCGATGTCCGCCAGGTCATCAAGTCGACCTATGAAGCGCCAGAGAGTCAGCGCAGACTCGTCTCTTGCAGCTTCGACCGAAGAACCTATCTCTTGATCGAGTTTGGCGACGAAATTCTTAAGATTAGAGGCAATGGTTTCTAGCCGCAGTCCACGGGATTCTGAAAGGATGATCTCACCAGGAGATGGAATCTTCCTGTCCAGTGTTCGCAGCCTGGCGAAGGCTTCACCACCAAGGAACTCCTTCAAAGACGCTACTTCGTACTGTGCCTTCAGGCGGAAGACGTCAAGGCCAAGCCCATCCCCAGGTGGCAAGGGACTCGACTTCGTACTGCCAAACAACTTCTTCAGTCTGCTTATCACACGTGATTTATACACTTTCCCCTTGGTGTAGCGATCATTTTGCTGTCACTGTTGGCAGTTCATCCCATCTAGTAGTCCGCCGAGGCGAGCGGAAGTCTGTTGCTTTGAGAACTATTTGGGTTCTTCCGTACATTTGGTGAAGGACGTTCCTGCTGGGTCGATGTTCGCATAGAGCTCTGTTTTCAAGCCTTCTGGAGGACGCGCAGTCTTAGCAGATCGAAGCTGGCGCGTCCGTACATCTGCCGTTTGAGCAGCTTGAGCCGATGGACCTGTCCCTCTACCGGGCGTGTTGCTCCACGGCAGATGCAAGGCGGCTTCGACGGCGTCCCGATCGCGTGTGATCCCGGAGACGAAGCGGCTTAGGGCGGTGTGTTGGGCATCTTCAAGCCACTTGGGCCACACGGCAAGATCGCGACAGCGAACGATACGGAAGAATTCCTTTCCGAGATGCGCGAGCTGGGCGATTTCGGGAGAGGCGCGATAGAGCTCGTCGAGATAGGGCTTTGCGGAAGCTGTTTCCTTTAGGATCAGCCATGCCGTATGACGTGGTGATGCATGCACGATGGGCTTTACGCGCTTGTTCAACGAATTCTGCTTGGCATGCCCTTGATGTTTCCGAAGCCAGTGCCAGACACTGCTGAGCTGGCCGCGATAGCCGTGCTGTCTTAGTTCTCGCCAGAGCTGGCTGACGTTACGGCAGCCCTGGAGCAGGCGTTGGTCGAGATAGCTGCCATAGGCGTCTACCGAGTGTGGGTACCCTTCATGGCATAGCCTGGTTTTGACGAGGTGACGAGCAGGTCGCCGGGCTTGATCGGACCGTTTTCGGTGCTGACCTTGGTTGGGACGATGCCAGTCATAGCCATCGGCACTTCTTCCTTCATGTGCGCTCTAGCAGTGAATTGACGTCTGCCTACGATTCCCGGCTTGGTGGAATAGATACCGGTGACGGTGGTGGAATACGGCACAGATGACCTGAGGAAGTTGCCTTCGATGGCGGGATCAGTCACCAGCACATCACCGGGTTCGTAGTTTTCATGGTCGCCAGAGACGTTGACCGATTCGGCGTAGTCACCCCCCGAGAGGACGCCATTCCATGCGGTGCTCTGGATCGTACCGTCCGGATAAGTCATCGATGCTCCGCTGCCAGCGGTCAACTTTACGCTCCCGTTGACTTCAAATGCCGCAGTAGGCGTCGTCGTGCGGATGCCGATATTGCCGGAAGCGCTCAGCCAGAGTGCCGCATTACCGGCCCTTGTTGTTGCGTCGACATCCATACCCAACCCGAGGGAAGTAGTTGTCCAGTCGGAACCTGTAGAGCTACGATAACCATAGATCCCAAGATGCTCTTCGTTAGTTGCTCCAAAACCGAAACTCGCTAATTTGAGTTCGCTTCCTGCTGCCGATCCAAGGAGCCCAGCATGTGTAGATAGTATTGGCGAATTGGCGGAGTTATTAAAAAATCCTCCTATAGAAAGTAGACTCGTTGACGTGAACGTGCCTATTCCGACCTTGCCGCCTGCGTTCAAGAGCAGTTGCTGTGATGTACCGCTTGACGTGACCGCTACTATCCGAGCGTCGGACGAAGGAGTCTGAAAGAATATCTGACTCCCACCGCTTCGCTGGGTATGTATGTCACCAACAATATCCAGTGCGGTTGCGGGGTTCGTCGTGCCAATCCCGACGTTACCGCTGGCGGGGAACGTGTTCTGCGCTAAGGCAACTGTCGTAAAGAGCAGAGACCAAAACAAGTGGTGCAGTCTAACGCGCATTGGAGATCCTCAAAGAGATTCTTGTGATTCAGCTGTCGAGCTTATGACGGGACATACAAACTGACGCATTAAATAAGCGGACGAATTCTGTAATGGTTCCCAAATGGGGAATCCTTATGGTGCTGCTGCGCCAAAGTTTAAAAAACGGAACGAAAAATTTCCTTTGGCTCTTTGCGAAAACCCATCGCGCACTTCGCTTCCCGAAGTCGGCGCTGACCACGGGAACCAAACGCTTGATCAGTAGACACGCCCTCGCGCGTAAACACGTTCTTGAAGCTCACAGTCATGTTGCTATTGCAACGTGACTCCGATCTCGATAACGCCAGTGCCCACATCGAGATGGCCGAGTGCCTTACCGATCACGGCGCCGAGCATCTGACTGCGATCAGTGCCTTTCATGGCGTATCCGGGCCGCGAAGATGTAACCAACAAGTCCCCTGGATGGATCGGCCCGTTCTCTGCACTTACCTTGGTCGGCACTATGCCGATCATTGCCATCGGGACTTCGTCTTTCATGTAAGACAGGTCCGTCTTCTGCCTGCGACCACGAGCTCCAGGTTTCGTTGAATAGATCCCCATCACAGCGGTGGAATAGACTTGCGAGGATAAAACAAAGCCGCCCTCGACCTTTGGATTGATCAAACCACACGCATGGAGACCAGGCTTCAGCAGGAACAGGCGCAGGCGCTTGCCCGTCAGCAGCAGGAGCAGGCATTGAAGCAGCAGCAGGAACAGACGAAGACCAAAGAGCCGGAGATTGAGCGCGAGCGCTCCCGTGGGTTTGGCATAGGAAGGTAGCACCATGAGAGACGATGAGCTGTTAGCGATCTACGGAGCCACCCGCCAGCTGGCAGAGGGCATGACGGCGCGGGACGCGGAGCTGAAGCAAAGCACGGCTGCGCTTGAAGCCACGATCGCTCAGGTGCGGCAGTTGCCGGCCATGCTGGGCCAGCAGACCAGCAAGTACATCGCCGCCGGCATCCGGGAGGTCGTGCAGGAGGACTTCAAGCAGCCCATCGAGAAGGCTGTCGAGGGGCCGATCCGGTCGATTGAGGTGGCGGCTTACCATGCGCGGGAGGCGGTCGAGCAGATTAAGCGGGAGGCCCGTTTCCAGACCTGGACCGTGTTCGCCTTCATTCTTGCTCTTGGCATGGCTCTGGGCGGCGGCGGGGCTTACTTTTTCTTTGCCCGGCAGGTAGCGGCGTTGAACGACCGCTTCGACTACTTGCAGCATCTTCTCCTTGCGCTCACACCTGCTACAGCGGACACCCATGCGCCGCCGAAGCCGACCGGGAAGAAGCCTAGGCAGCACTAAAGGCAGGCTATGGATTTGACGCGCAAGCGCTTGGAACGAGCATAGAGCGCTCGTCCCACAAACCCACAGCCTCGACGACGGAGTTTTACGATGAGCCAGGAAGAGATCAGTAATCAAAGGATGATGCTTGAGGTAGTACATCTACAGCGGCTTCGGGCGGCTCTGCTGGTCGATCTAAACCGTGCTTACCCCAAACGGTTAGACAGCCCATCGCTGGCCGCGTTGAATTCGGAGCATGGTCAGCGGCGCATTGTTCGAGAGCTTTGCTACTTGAAAGAGCTGCGGTTCGTGAGTGTCAAGCAGGGTAAACGGTGGCGCATTGCCGCTCTAGGTAGAGACTTCCTGCTCGGTTTGGTTGAAGCAAATGGCATCATGCAGCCGTCGATGCTCCCCTCTATAGTGGCTTATTATGCCTATTCAAATGGCTTTTTCAGTTTAGAGCTGCTGGACTTTGTATCGAGGTATCTTTTGGATTCCATCGATAGGTGAAAGACAACACATTAGCTGGGGAGAGGCGGTCCTACAATGTAGCAGCCGTAGCTTGCTGCAACTTCCAGAATTTTACTTGCCGGGCTATTGCGAATGGTTTCGATGCATCTCTCGAAACCGCCGGGCGTGAGGGTAACAAGCAGGCGGCTGGGCTGATCAGAGATATTCTTCCAGGCATGCGGCGTTTCACGAGGGGCTGTAAAGCTAGCGCCAGCTTCAGCCTCAAAGGTCTTTTCTCCGATCAGAAACCGGTACCTGCCGGCGAGAACAATAAAGTGCTCTTCCTCATTCTGATGGAGGTGTGCAGGTACACCGCAGCCAGGATCTGCAATGGACTCCACGACAGCATATGCGCCATTTGTCTGCGCGCTGGAAAGGCGTACTGCAATGCGTTCTCCGGTAGTTCCTTCATGCCATGGTCCCTCATCGTTCATCTTCAGAGAAGCGCTGTTTGGTGGAGGCGGTATTTTCTCGGGCATTCATTGTTCCTTTTCTTGTTTTCCGGTGCCGCAGCTATTCTATGGAATGCGGCTATGAGGTTACGTCACTCTTGAATCAAAGAGGCTTTCCGCAAATAAAGATCCGTTTTGTTGAAGCTCTATTTTAGGTCAAAGTAAATCCTTGGTTCATCTAGTCTGTGGTTTGAGGAATTATTTGGGCTCTGGCTCACTTTTGGTGAAGCAGATACGTGAGCTTGCGAACGCGTATCCAAGCGTCGAAGTTAGGTGGAGTGGAGGACGCGCAGCCTGAGTAGATCGAAGCTGGCGCGTCCGTACATCTGCCGCTTAATCAGCTTCAGCCGGTGGATCTGTCCTTCCACAATGCCGTTGCTCCATGGAAGCTGGAGTGCAGCGTCGACGGCGTTGCGATCTCGTTCGAGACGGCGCGCGAACGATGCTAGGGGCGAGTGTGCAGCGGCCTCAAGCCATTGTGGCCACGCCACAGCATCGCGGTTGCGGATCATTTCGAAGAAGCCTCTCGCTGTACGGCCGAGCGATTCCAGCTCGGAAGAATCTCTATAGAGTGCCTTCAGGAAGCGATGTCTTCGAGGATCGGCTTTCAGCATCAGCCAGGCGACATGCTCAAGGCAGAGAGGCGGTCTTCTCTTTATGGGTGGTGTCATTCCGGATGTTCGCAAGGATACGAAGCGACGCTGTAGCCAGCGCAATACGCCGGAGATATTTCCTCGGAAGCCCTGCTGCCTGATCTCGCGCCAGAGTTGTGAGGCGTTGGTGCAGCCTTCCGCAAAACGCCTCTCGAGATAAGGTCCGAACGCATCGACGTGGCTTGGGAAGACCCGGTGCTTGCGCTCTGGAAAGACTCCGGTTGCGGTCCATCGCTGTACGGTTCGCAAGCTGACACCGACGGCTGCTGCGGCTTCAGACTGGCTTTTGCCACGAGCGATTAGCTCGGTCATCTGCTGGTAGAGCTCAAGGCGGCCCTTCCTCTTCTGCTGTGTCCTCTGCGATGCGAGCGTTTGCGGATCTTCTGGACCAGAACTACGGACGAGCTGGGTTTCTGGAGGAGCTTCGAGGCGACCGCGGACTTCTCTCACCGTTCCACGATGACGCTCAAGCGACCGGAGCAGCGTATCTACAAGGTTGTTCAGCAGGTGCCATCGGTCCGCAACTTGTACGGCGTTCGGAGCACCCTTACGGATAGCGTCCGCGAAGGGACCTGCCCGATCCCGGCTCACAACTTGCACGCTCGGATGCTGACGGAGCCATGCTGCTACGGTCTCTGAGTCGCGGGTTGGAAGCAGATCGATGACGCGGCCCTGCTCTAGATCGCACAGCATCGTTCCATAGCGATGGCCCTTCTCCGGGCCCACTCATCGATCCCGAGAACCCTTGGTGCCGACGGTGCAGATGAAGGCGCCCGTCTGCGAAGCTCATGAAGAAGTGTCGTTCTGCTCGCGAGCAAGCCCAGCTTGCGGGCGAGTCTTGCACCGGCCCGGCCACCGAGCGCGAGGGTGACCCAGCTAAGAGCTTCGCTGGCGCGGTCGCTCCGCCGTGCATAACGGCTTACGGTCCCAGGGAGTGGTTCGGTGAAGATGCGGCGCGTGCAGCGCCCGTCCACACAGAAAAACTTGCGGGCTCGAAGAGAAATCTGCACCGGGATACCTTCCCACGGCAGGTCTGCGAGCGTACGCCAGTAGCGACTGTGCACCCGGGATGAGCGGCTGCCGCAGCCTGGACAGAAAGAGACGGCTTGGCAAGCACGGAGTTCCACATGGATCAAGCCGGCCTTCGGGCGAAGGCAGATCAGATCAACCTCTGCACTGCTAGGGATCAGCGTTCCTCGGTTCATGCCTCTACATCTACACCCGCAACCGCCTCGTCACCAAAAGCGTGCCAGAACCCAAATAATCTGATCAGAATGCGACACGGATTGTGAAAAACAACAGCGGACAGCGACGCTGCAATACCTGCCCGTAAAGACGCTGAGGCATCGTGCGGTGGTGATGACGTTCTATGCGACCGGCATGGGCCAGGCCCACCGTGCCGACTGTCCGACACGGTGGGCTCCTACGTGATCGAAGGTTGGTCTGCTATCCGGCCATACACGCTAATAAAGGTAAGGGGCGGAATGTAACAGAACAGGTGGAACTATGATCGGCAATCGAGCCCGACTGAAGGTCGGGAACTTTTCGGTCGTGGTGCTAAAATTCGACGGCTTTCGCCACGATCTGGGAACCGATGTCTACAGCCTTCGTGATCGCATCGATCACCTTGGCGACATCTCCTAGATGATCGATGGTGGTCTTAAGACTCGTCTCTTCTGTATTGAGCTGGATGACGAGCTCCATGATCTCAGGGTTGTCGTCATGAAGATTCTTCTTCACGGCGGTCCAGTAGTTTGTCCGGCTCTGAGCTATTTGTGTACGCAGCAGATCCAACTGATTTGTCGTCGCTCCCTGCTCTGTCAACGCGCTGAGGCTACCTCTCAGTAAGAAAAATTGATTTTCAAGTGCCTCTATGGACTGACTCATTACGTTCTCCTTTAGATGAGGGATGCAGACCATGACTGAGCCCAATCTTCGACGAGCTTCAGCGAGAAGGGAGCTCCGCGAAGAGACATTGGCTTTTCGGTAGCTACTAGGTGTACACGTGAACTCATTTCGCGAAGTGATGCAAGCATCGCAGCTGAGGCAGACTCGTCCTTTTTCATAGCCTCGTCCGTTGCGTGCTGGAGCCGGGAGAGTGCCAATGTCTTCAATGAAGATTGCATTGACAGACTTGGAGGTAGGGCTCTGAGATCGAACGGTTTCAGCGCAGGAGCGAGCATTGGACTTGGATCGACGGCATTCGATTTAAGGAGATCCTGAGCGATTTGGCTAGCTTCGCGATCATGGGTTCGTGCGATGGAATCATAAGTTGGCTTTTCCTTCTCGAACAGGTCTGCGACAGCTTTTAGTGTTTCGTCGATGGCACGAGCCGCTTTTTTCTCTTCATGCTGCTGTACGATTTGCAGCAGAAAGTTTCCTGCTTTTCCGACCGCGTCAGGAACCGATGAGCCGCCTGGGAGAGCTTGAACTGCGATCAACTCATTACCTAGCTGCGTTGCCGAAGCTTGCACGTCAGACGCCGCCTTAGAATTTGAAAGCGTGGACATCGCGGACGCTAGTCTCGCAAGCGCGTCCGCCAGCTCTTTTCGCTTTTGAAGTTCTTCCCGCGTCGACTCAGAGAGCTTTCGATCATCATCTCCAAATGGGATTCCGGAGATTGCCCCGTCCAGCTCATAAAGAGAGATCGTGCCAGCGAGCCTCGCATCCAGCGCTGAATAATAGTCGTTCAACGCGTTTGCGGTGGATGTCATTTGTTGCGAGGCAGCAATTGCGTCATCTGACACCTTGCAGGCCACAAGCGAACTGATTAGCCCGCTGCAAATGAGGGTTATGCAAAACTTCCTTGCTCGGGTCATCGTCGATTCTCCGTTCTTTGGGCAACTCACTCAATACCGGGTCTGACATGGGAACTAGTTTTGTCGCACACGCGACAAGCTTTGCTTTGGCCTGAAGCAAGTTCATACTCAGGATCCAAGCAGGGCAGTCATTGTCCTCAACGGTCGTCCACCGCATGATGGAGACATCAAAGGGACTTGTCAATTCTTTTGTAAGCAGATTGGGGAAGACGTCACCGAAGCCGTGTTCCAAGAGATCACAATACAGATCGATGTAGGTCCCTATCCTGACACAAGGGAACCCATCGATGACCTGCTGGTCGTGCTCATGGAAAGTGGGCTGAACGTTGCTAATGGGAAATGCAGTTTGCTTCCAACTGCATGTTGAACCCGGATGAAACTGAGCACAGTCTTTCTCCTCGGCAAATTGACCCTTTGTCGCTGCAGTGCGGACAGCCGGGATGATCGCAAGGTCCTCGATGTCGGCATAGTGCTGTGGAGCGTCGTCGGATAATAGGCGAGACGTTAGAAGCTGGTGAACAATGCACTAACTACAAGGCCACCCACTTTGGCCTTTTGGCGACGGCGCTAATTTCCTCTAGCGCCATCCCATATCTCGCGCTATGATTCGTTGCCGGCCCCCGTGACTCCATCTCCTCCGCAGAAGTTGAGCCCCCGTCATGCCAATAACTATTACTCTCCTAGCAAAAACCTTAGACGGTTTCGCTGCCGTCGATACCTCCATGACACTCGACATTGTTCAGACCGTCCCTCTCCAGCAGACGATTTTGCACCAGGTCGTCCCCAACTTCACGGGCGAGTACATCGTCGAACTCGAAGATCCCGACACCTTCCCCATGTGGACGGTCACCCTCTCCCTCTCCCGCTATGACGCCGGCCCCGGCTTCACCTTCATGCCGCGCGGCAACCCCAATCCCAGCCACACCTTCCACGTCGCACGCCTGCCCTCAAGGTGGGAGTCTGTCTTCTCTTCTTTGGGCGAACTTCCCGCTGACCGCTTCGATCCTTTCAAGAAGGTCCTCTCCGTCAGCAAGACCGTCGATGTGAAGAACGGTCCCATCATAGGCGACCTCCAGGCCGCCTATGATACCCTCGCCGGCACTCAGCAAATCCTCGCCAAGGCCGCCCTACTCAACCTCTTCGCCGTCCTGACCGATGAGGTCGACCCTATAGCCATGATCCCCTGGTATAGCTACGTGCGCAAGGTTGTCCGCATCGACCAGGAGCGCTTCCTCGCCGAGGTCGACCCCGCCCTCTTTGAAAACGTCCAAACCATCCTCAACGAACTCACCAGCACCTACGCCGCCCAGGGCTTCTTTACCGAGCCCGCCGCCGATCTGCCCCTCCATATCCCCAACATCCCCACCGCTTACCACAGCGACCAGAATCTCAGGCAGATCATCACCGTGAAGAAGGACTACGAACAGGGAAACCTACAGCTCACCCTCTCCTTCCTCGTCGTCGACGGCGTCGCCGTCCACCTGCTCGACTGTGACATGGATGAGCATCGCAACATCATCCTGCACAGCTTCGACATCCTCGCCCACCTCGTCAACGGCGGCACCAACCCCATCGCCATGCATGAATACATCGTGGAAGACTCCGCCCAGCAATCCCCCACCCGCCTCTCCACCATCAACCTCGGTTACACCCTCGTATGACCCGCATTCTCACCCTACTCCTGTCCATCGCACTCCTCACCATGACACTGCCCGCCATTGGCCAGCAGTGCATTCACCCTCCAGACGATCTCATTCCTGCTGTCGGCTCCTCCCCTACGGCATCTCCAATGGTCGTCGTCGCCTTTGGCACTTCGCTCATGTGGGGCGACGGCCTGCTGGAACAGAACACCTTTCGTTATCGCACCGCCCAGTGGCTCGCCACGTACTCCCTCCGTCCCGTCCGTCTCGCCACCTACGCTCACTCCGCCGCGGTCCTGGCAGCGCAACTCGGTGCCTCGTATCCAGTCAACCCCGTTCCAGACATCGGAGACCTCAATTACTCCCTCCCCTCCGTCGACGACCAGATCGCCTGCGCCGCTAGGGCCCCGGGTCTCGCGCACCCTGACCTCATCCTCGTCGAAGGCTGCATCAACGACGTTGGCGCTGAATCCATAGCACTTCCCTGGACCCAGCCCGGCCTGCTCAAGAGCGAGACCGAGGCTGCCTGCGGCCCCGCCATGTTGAAAGAGCTCCAGAAGATAGACGCCAGCTTCCCCAACACCGCAGTCGTCGTCGCCGGCTACTATCCACTCGTCTCAAAGAAGTCCACCGTCTTCGGCTTCTTCGGTCTCTCCGGCACCCGCCGCGCCGTCAACCGTGCCAAGCGTATTCGCGATCAAAAAGCACTCACCCGACAGAAGACTATTACCCCACCTCAACCGAAAACCTCCATGAGCCATCTCCAGGAGCATGACAGCATGGCCGACAACTCGGAGCTCTTCTACCAGACCTCAAAGAAAGCTCTGAAAGAAGACATCCAACAAGTCAACGCTTCCGCTTCCTCACCGCGCTTCTTCTATGCTCAGCTGCCCGAAGGTAACTACGGCTACCCCGATCCCACCGTCAACCCCAACTTAGCCTACGGGGCACCCAACCGCCATCTGTGGATGATCTCCTTCCGCTTCTTCCACCTCTTTGCCTTCTACAAGGACCAGAAGTACTGGTATCGCGTCCCCCTCTGCGATGACCCACGCAACGTTCCCGATCTTCTCGAACGGCCTATTTGCGAGACCAGCCCCGCCTTCCATCCCAATGGCTCGGGCTCCCAGGTCTACACCGACAGCATCATTCAGTCCATTCCGAGTGCCATTAAGGACACCTGGAAGCATTGACCTGATTCACCTCGGCCCTGAAGCGGCCGAAATGGTTCACGAAGCACGACGGCGCGCCCACAACTCTATCTTCTGAACCGCTGGCCACAACACGCTTTCCTACCGTTCGGATCTCCGGCGTCCTCGCCCCAGCAAGGCTCCTGTGCGCAGCTCTGAGCAGGCTTCCTTCGCTGTATCCTCGGACAACTCCTAGATCATCACCCCACTAAGATTGTGCTCAACGACGAACGCTCCCTTGGCCTCCCCGCTGATCGGGTCATAGAACGTCCAGAAGGCGTCGCCATCAAGAGCCAAGGTGTCTATAGCGCAGAGACGTGGAGATCTTGGGGACTAGCCTCCGACTGGTCGGCTGAGCAATCCAGCCTTTGGGGAGGTCGCAAGGTCGGCTCTGGTGAAGCCGCTTTTAAGTGTCCGCTTGGCGACGATTTTGGCGCGGGCGTTCATGAGCGGATTCCACGCTTTTTCTAGAACAGCCGAGGTAAGATTCTTAGCGGAATCCTCTTCAAATTCTGCCGCAGGTCAGACGAGATGCAAGATGCATTTAAGGCCGCATGGAATAATCGGGCGCTTGGATATGTGTTGCTCGGCGTAACAGCGCTGTCTGCGATGTACATGCTTTGGAAGGTACCGAGCCCAGGGGTCGCGGTTGCTGTGCTTGGTGTCGCTTCAGGAATTATCGCAATCAGAGAGTTATCGGCGATTGAGCGTGTCGTATGGGTATTTGTCTTATCGTGCTTACTCTATGCGGAACTGCATGCCATCCGTACTGATCGAAATACGCAGGACCAGAAGCATGCTGCAGAAGTCAAAGTGCAGACTTCGGAATTCGAAGAACAACAGAAGCAATTCAAAACAATACTCGACACCGAAAACGCGGAATTCAAGGACACCAAAGATCGCATCAGCAGAGCCCTCGACGCCGCAGAAGAGACGTTAATCCAGACTGCTCCACGAGCAGATTTGCAAATTGGGCCAATACTTATTTATCCAAAGGACCCAACGCCAGAACAAACTGCATCCGACCCTAAATCGCTCAGCTTGAGGCGGACGTTTACAATCACTATCGATTGGGCTAACAGGGGGACTGATGAAGCACGTCGATTGAAAATTCTTTCGAACGCGTATCTTGTGCCGGAATTGGAAGGGCTGTCGCCAGTCTCGGCGAAGGATAGCTTTAATCGAGATTGGCAGAACTTTTTCAGAGCAGAAAAGAAGCCGGACCGCGCGAGTCAGATTGCGACTACAGGGGTCTACTATGACAGGATGGTTTCAGGCGATCCTCATACAGAGCAGTACACAAGACCTTGGGGACCAAACGATATATACAACGACCTAATCGATGCGCGTAGTAAAGCAGTGATTCACCGTCGGATGTTCATCCTCGTTCGCTTCGATTATTACGACAAAACTGGACACTGGCGTGAGGATATCTGTAGACGCATTAAAGGTGAGATGACCTCGCAATCAAGTCATTGGGATTCCTGCGACATTATGCAAAATGCTCGCTACCGGATTGGGGCGCCTCTTGGTGTAAGAGAAGCGAAAAAGCTAGGAAAGCATGAAGTAGGGCAACAGCCAGGTTTCCCGTAAAGCAATCCCATTGCATGTAAGCAAACAGTCTTGAATGTGCCCATTAAAGTTTGGGCCCCGGAGAAGTCCATCGTTCCCTGGGCGTGCGCAACGCTTGCTAACGATAGTGCGACAATCCGCGCGCATATCCAAGACCAAGGCGCAAGGAGAGACTTTGGTCTTTTTCATGCTCGATTGTGCACGGCCAATCGGAGACCTGCACATCGATGGGTTTGATACGAAGGCCGTGTCGTTGCGCGTCTTTGACGAGGACGGCGGGCATGTAAAAACCCATGGGCTGGTTGTTGAGGATGGCGCAGGTGAAAGCAGCGAGGTACTTCACTTTGAAGTATGCGGAGGCATACGCAATCAGAGCGAAGCTCGCAGCATGCGATTCGGGAAAGCCATACAACGCAAAGGAACTGATGTTCTTCTGCGTCGCAGTGTCGAGTCCGTTCGCTGTCATGCCAGCCTTCAGTTTTCCTTCGAGATTCTTCATCCGCTCCCAGGAGCGCCGCATATCCTGATCAAGTGAAACGCTCCATCGACGGGGTGCGCTAACAACCTGCGTGAAGTCGGATCGACCAGAATCAGTCGGTACTCCACCTCTTCGAGATGCGTTGACGTTGTCATGATGCTTCCAGTCTGTTCAACGAGACAACAGTTTGTGTTCTTTGAGAGAAGCAAGGAAATCACTCACATCGTGTGCAACGACTTCTCGCGGTGCGCCAGTCTCTTCGACAAGGCTCGCCACGATGGCCTCTTCGCTCTCGCCTTGTTCCAGTGCCTGCCAGACATATCCGCCGGTAGTGTTCAAGGTCGAGATGGTTCCTTGCTGCGTATCGAGGATTGCGGCACCGTCCTCATTCGCGACAGTCCGAAGATGAGCCTTGTCGTTTGCCATAAACACTCCGCAGCCTTGGACGATCAATGCGCAACCGGCTGTGAAGGTGAGCTTCGTCTTCCTTCTTGCATCGTGCAAGCGAAAACGGGCAATTGGCCAAACTTACTTCGCCGTCGCAGCAGAAGGATTTGCGAGCGCAATGTGGGGAATTTCTAGTGCGTTTTTTTCACACACTTTCGGCCAAAGGTACTTTCAGGCTTAAGACTTCGCCACAACCTAAACGGGTACCACCACGCCGCAGACCCGTCGCAGTTGGGAAAGTTCGCTTATGCCGAACACGACCTTTTCACACTCGCCGCCTGTCCCGCTCAGCAAGGCTAAGCTGCTTCCGTCCCGATCCAGATATCCGAACATATGCTCCAATCCACGGCGCATGGCGTAGAGAGGTCGTGACCAGCCTCGCTTGTTCCAGTCGCTCCGTACGTCGGGTAGACCAGAAAGCTCTTCCAGGAGCACCCACGAGCCAGGTCGGAGATTCGGTTGAAAGCCAGTTACTGTCTTCTCCTCACCCATGCGCACTACTCGTTCTTCGAGAAGGCTCGGTTGCGGAAACTTCAAAGCGAACAACGCCGCATACTCTCCAATTTCTTTGCGCCTTGCGTCCCATACCTCAGAGGGCATTGGAGCGAGAGCCTTGGCGCGCAACGACGCCAGATCGGAAAAGTTTCGTGCGCGTAACATCGCGTCCAGGGAAAAATGACCCGCATCGTGGAGCGCGTAGCCTCCGGTTCTCAACGTATCGCTATAGGTTGCAAAGTGCTCGATACTCATCTGAATCAGAGCATCGGCGTGCGGTTCGGAGCTCGTATTGCTGCGGTAGCGACGCCTCGTTCTCTCGCTGACCTTTGAGTGGAGTCTCGCCTGAAGTAACTCCTGGACATAGCGTTTCTGTTCACTCGACCGCACGAACCTCCTATGCTTCGTTGCAAACAACTTCCCACGAGAACGGTGTTCCCACGGAAGGATGAGCTCTGCGCTGCCGTCATACGCCCAGATCCCGCGTAAGCAGCGATACTCCTGCATCGGCAACCCCACCGCGAAGGCGCGCACACGTCCCGCGATTCGCACCGACCCGGGATACAGAAACTCCTCCGTTCCGAAGTAGGAATGGTCTGCAGTGAGCAATTGCAATTTGCCCCGCGTGGCCACACAGCGGCTACAGCGATATCCGTTGCGAAACTGGAGCAGGTAGATCGAGCGTGGGTTGGGTCGGATCCGCTCCTCATCCGCAACTGGATCTACAAGTGCCATGGAACCCGGAGGAAGACTGGACCCCAGACTGTCTTCGGTTCCTACGTGGAGATAGAAGGTGCCGGGATGATGCCATCTTGGACGGTTTAGCGCACGGATCGGGACCGCACTCTGCCAGCTTCGCACCAGCGTGTGCAGTGTAGCGTTTTGTGAAAACGCCTCGGCGGGGGCTAACTCCAACGGCAGTTGTACCGGATAATCCCGATTGAAGATGTACGATTCCACGATGTGGGTACGCCCACCGTTGAGGTAGAGGTCATACTCTCGGATGGCATCAAGCGAATAGCCAAACAGACGATAGCCCCCCTCTTTCGTGAGCAGACACAGTGTCTCCAAATCTTCCAGCATCTGCACCATAGCGCGGTCGCGCGTGTGCCGTAGATTCGTGATGAGGTCTTTGATCCATTGCTCGCGCCGCTCGCGGACGCGTTGTTCGCGCTCATTGGCCGGTGGAATCTGCCTTAGAAGGCCGCGAATGTGTTCCACGCGCTCGATGATTTCATCGTAGTCGGCAGGTCGATACATGGCGAAGCCTTCTCCTCTTGGTACTCAGCGTCGGAGTTGCGAATTCGCACAAAGCGGAGCCAGACCCTACCAACGTTCGACAACGGGCTTTCCGGAAAAACTCTGGCCCAGAACCGTGCAAATCGTATGCTTGCGTGCAAGTGCAGACGCATAACGATTCCTTAAAGACGCTTTCTTTTACTTGGATTTCGTATAGCTATTCCGGTGTTTTCCCAATCTGGAACGACTTGATGATTGAAATAAGTCGAGTCTCCAAAGCTGGACGTCACCATCTTGCTTTATGAGGACTTTCTTCGGAGGGAGATGGAATGTTAGGGGCCGCGCTAATACACGTCACGGTCAGCGACGCTTTTGGGAAGGATTGCAGCAGCACGGTGCAAACTAAAGAGTTGGTAATTCTAAGTTAGCAAATGTAATCCCTGACCCATTGACAGACAAGGAATCGGAGGTTCATTAATATTCCGACGAGGTGATAAGTCAAAGACTTCGCAGCTATGTATCGATCTCTGTTCTTGTTACTCCTGCACCTCTTCCCCCCAGAAGTTTAGTTACGTATGACTCGTCTCTTGGCACCGGCTCGCTTACAGTCCCAGAGCCAGGGTGCCGAACCTATTTCGTTCGCTTAAACCCGAAAAGGAAACCGGCCATGAAAAACCTACTCAATCGATCCTCCAACTCCTCATTGATCAGCCAACGCGCTTCAACTAACTTCTGGCTTCTTTCTTCGCTCTTGATCGCGCTCCTCACTGTATTCACGGTCAGCGCCTCGGCGCAAAGCTTGTCATGGTCCGCTTCAAGCAGCTTAGGGGTAACAATCAGCGGTGTACCCGGACGCGAAACTCCCGCCGCCGCAGTCTACAACGGACAGATGTATGTCGCGTATACCTCCACTTCCGTGGCGGACCAATTTGGCAACAAGTACGTCTATGTGGGCAGCGGCACCGGCGCAGCTTACTCCGGATTCGGCTATATCAATCCTTCGGGCGGTGTCGCGTCATCGAACACGAATCCCTCGCTTGTGGCCTTCAAGGGCAGGCTATACCTGGCGTTCAACAACGCAGCACCGACAGGAACAGAGTTTACTGACATCGTTAGCTTTGACGGTACTAGCTGGGGAGTCGTAACGGGTCTTCCCGTATCGGGCAATGTGCTCTACTCTCCATCTCTCGCTACAGACGGTACCTATCTCTATGTAGCGCTTCTGGACGCTGCTACGCGGACGATGACGCTATGCAAATCGGCGGATGGGTCCACTTTCAGCTGCACAAACTTTGCCGGAAGTCTCCCTGACTCGTTGGGCTATAACCCAGGTCTAGCTGTCTACAATGGGGTCTTGTACGCGGGTTGGGTGACGAATGCCAATAGCCATGACATGTATTACTACACTTCATCCGACCAAGGAGTGACATGGACCAAGAGCAACGCTCTGGACGGCAGCCAATCTTCGTGCGCACCGCATCTCGGTGCACATAACGGGATTCTCTGGTACGACGTCCGGACCAATGATGATGCTCACAAGTTCTCCCAGCGATACACAACGAATGGGGTTAGTTGGGCGAATGGTGCGGATGCGCATCTTGCGATGGAAGGAGAACCCGCAATTCAGGATGGATCGGGTCTTTCGATCTTTTCTCAATATTTTTACCTCTTCTACGCTTCGAATGACGGAACCAACACGCTTAATGTGACGCTCGGAAGTTAGCGCGTTCTGTGTAATCTGCGACCTCACAAGAACGATCATCCCGAAACTCTTGTGTCGGGCGGGACTATGGCAGTCGAAGTTGCTGCCATAGTCCTACCGCCTCGATCTTGATGAGCGCCATGCCTCATCGAATGCAAAACTGGAGAAAGTTGATGGA
Source organism: Terriglobus saanensis SP1PR4 (assembly GCF_000179915.2). Lineage (NCBI taxonomy): Bacteria > Pseudomonadati > Acidobacteriota > Terriglobia > Terriglobales > Acidobacteriaceae > Terriglobus > Terriglobus saanensis. The sequence continues at coordinate 1,960,970 of NC_014963.1, forward strand.
GAACCAGCAGCTCGGCGATGATTCAGCCACTTACTTCATTAACCAAAAATCCAGTTCTTCTGGTCCGGAGCGATCCATGGCCTATCGCTTGATTGAGCGAAGCCTCTTGTTGGCTCTCTTGTTTGTCTGTGGGATGTATCGCGTGTGGCCCCAGGATAAGAATTGCTATTGTTCTATTTCTGGCTCAATCGTTGAGCAAGAGAATGTCCCCCTCTCTGCGGATGTGCTGATATACAAACTGGAAATTCAAGATGGGCGCGCGACCCCTGCACCGGCATGTACGACGAAGACGGATGGAGAAGGCCGCTATGTTTGTAATCTGCGTTCTAGAGGACAGTACATCGTCCAGGCACATGCACGGCAGCAGCCAGCGCGAGAGAAAGTTAATCTTCCGGCCCCGACAACCATCTATCCCGTGACCTTCTATCCAAATACCACAAACGTAGATACAGCGATTCGACTTGTCATTACCGATGGCGAACGTGGCTCAGCAAACATCATGTTTGCCGCAGTGGAGCCATCCACAATTCATGTGGCGCTTCCGACCAATCCCCCGAGGTCGTCGCTGACTGTGAGCATGCACGGGCATGACTATGATCTTGCTACGGAAATCATTGCAGCGTACAATGCGGCGGCAGGCACCTTCGACATCCATTCCATTTCCCCTGGAATCTATCGCATAGATGCTGGGTGGTATGCCGATGCCGCAGACCATCGGGCCACTGTGACTACAACCACTCAGTCAAATTTGGTCGCAACGATCAACCTCCAGGAAACGACCAACGCACGCATCGAAGGAAAATTGCAAGAAGGCACATGGCCTCAGCTAAAGTGGCCCTCCGCATTGGTTTTGCGATCGACAGGAAACGGGATCCAGAAAGAACTCGCTTCATCGGTCAGCTCTGATGGACGTATTGTATTTCCATCCGTTCCTGCTGGGGAGTATCGATTGGCGGTTCAGGGTGCAGGCGATACGTTTGTGCAGTTGGTAGCGCTCAATGGAAAATCATTGCCCGACGGGCGCATTCCGGTCGCAGTTGGTGAACGCTATGGTCTTCTGGATATTCAATTGAGCAACCTTGCCGCGAGTGTCGAAGGGAAGGTGGACACCGGCTCGGAGACCGGCGCTGTGAGCGTTGTCATTCAATCCGAGTTCGACGGAGAGGTTCGCACACTAACGACGGATCAGCAGAAACACTTCCAGATTATGGGGTTGTCGCCTGGACAGTACCGTCTTTATGCCTGGTCTAGTCTCCAGAATGTGGAGTACCGTAATGCCGATTACCTGGCCCGATTTGTTAGGGACTCTACCGAGGTGAATCTCGATGAGGCGGAGCATGCGACGCAAGTAGAACTTCATCTGTCGCAGCAAGTCGACTAAGCTGTCAAGGAACGATTGAGATAAACCCAGGAATGGACGAGCCATACTGACAGGTCTACACACTGACGTTATTTCTTTCTAAGGTGCTGTCCGCATGGATTCTTCGAAGCCAAAGCTAGCACTCCTGCGTACTTTGATATTGTCAACTAGGCCATTCAAGCTTAGATCAGACGCGGTTGGGGGGGAGATGCCGTACTCGTGACACAAGTCCGTCAGCGACATCTCTTCCTTCTGGTAGCTCGATAAGAACTGTAAGCGTTGGTCGTTCCGCGTTCAAAGACGCACGCTGCCACCGAAACACATGGCGCACACCGCACTCGTACCACTTGGGACGGAAACTGGAACCGTCTCCGTCTGTCTCACCGACGGAAAGCGTGTCGATCCCCCAGCAAAGCACCGTTGAACCCAACGGCGCCATCTGCAGAGCCGACACGTTGCAAATGATGACCACAGATCTCAAGGGACAACCCACTCCCGACCCATCACACGTCGCCAACGTGTGATGTGCGGATTCATTCACACGACGAGCTGCACAAGTTGGAGACGATCGCCGCCGCAGGCGTCTCCGTGCCCCACCCTTTCCTAAACGGGCGACACGTGTTCGGGATACTAGTTAGACAGCGCAACCCAAATAGTCGTAGTGTCCCTTATCGGTCGCCGCGACCCTCCGAAGACCCCTAGTGTCTATATCGAAGCACCAAATATCAGAGGTTTTGTTCTTTCCGTCGTACAACGGCAGAAAAACGCTATTTGTTCTAGCGCACCAAGCGCCTCTGTTTCCTCGAAACGACAAGCCTCTCATCTCAGCTCGATCCAGCAGCAGGATTGGCTGAGAACCTTTGTGAGGCATAAGCTGAAGACCTTTGGTTCCTAAGATAAGAATATCCTTCGTTACCGGCGAGAATAACGCCGTTGCCGTGCCGGAAGGAGCGCCAGTCACACTGTCGAGTCGCCCCGACGAAAGGTTCAAGATCTGTAAGTCTGTATTTGCTTTCAAGTCCTCTCGACTGTAGCGGATCAGTAGCACTTCCTTTGCATCCCCGGAGACATCTAGCAACTTGTACCAAAGCAGATTAGACGAAGAATCGCCAATCTTTTTTGTGAGTTCGAAGCTGTGGACGACAGTACCAGACCCAACATCGTAGAGATCCAGTGCAATCGACTTCCTGTCGGTGCCTATGGTCTGTGAAAGCAACCGAGTTCCTGACGAGAAGAGTAAGGGGGAGCCAAACCATCCGGAAGGATGTGGAAGTTCTTTATATTCCCATTTACCCCCGATGTTTTGCCATAGTCCTAAAAAGGATCGATAGGTCTTGTTCTTATACTCTTTGCAGTTGATGAGGAGCCGATTGCCACTTAGCGAAAGACCGGAAAGTGTCGACAACGTGCGGTCCAAAAAAACGCGATCGTAGTCGCTACCATCGGATCGCATTATATAAAGTGCATCGCTTAGTGGCTTGTCGCCTATCCTAAGAAACGCAATGTCATCACTGTGGACCACTCTACTCGCGCAGCCCACAGTAGATAACAACAAACTTGCAAGCAGACCCCTCATATTTACAGAAGACAATGCCATCTAAAAATAGCCCCCGAGCCTCCTACCTGCGCATCCAACTGTGCCTGCAAATTAGGATCAGTGCAAGCTGGTTCAGCCTGGCTCCAATCCATTTGGATGTACCAGGACGAATTCGTGATGGCGTCGGGATGATCGCTGATACCGTCTGCCGTTTCTGTCGTTCCAGAAAACGTGCTAGCGCTACCTGCCGAGCCTCCTGTTGGATTCACATAGTTCAGGGAGCCTCTGTCGTTTACACCCCCAAGATAGGTTTCATCGAGGGGATTTGCTTCAAGTGCAACCGTGGTGACGTCGCGAATGCCACCGTTGAATGCCTTCTCGCCACAAGAAAAGGTGAAGAACATCAAGGCAAAGGGTGAAGCTCCGATAAGCACGGCTTTTGCTAGAAGTATCATGGGGTCGCCTCTCCAGATCGAAATCAGTTAGTTGATATAGGTCGAAACGATATTGGCATTCATATCCACGCGTCGGATCGCATTATTACCTGAATCGGCTACATATAGGTAGCCGTTCGCGATTGCAATCCCTGTTGGCTTGTCGAACTTGGCAGATGTAGATGCTCCGTCCACGAGGCCACTTTGACCGCCAATCCCAGCATACGTGGTCACATTTCCCGCGGAATCCATTCTTCGTATGCAGTTGTTGAAGGTGTCGGCGATGTAGTACGCGCCGTCGCCTGAGTTGTAGACTACCTGTGTCGGTTTATTGAACCGGGCGCTGTTGCCCTGGCCGTCAGCATATCCGGCAGTGCCATTTCCCGCTAGAGTGGTGACTTGATTCGCACCGTTCAGTAAGCGGATCGCATGGTTTCCGGAGTCGACAATCAATGTGCCAATAGGGGTAGCCAATGCAACTGTGGGATAGCTAAAGCGCGCTACGCTGAGGTTGCCATCTATGAAACCTGGTACTTGAGATGCGATCAAAGTGCCAGCGTTATTGTTGGCGTCCATTGTGCGAATAGAGTTGTTGCCGGTATCTCCAATGAGGAGGCCGTCCGTCGCGAAGCCCGTAGGTGAATTGAATCTAGACGCGGAACCGTTGCCGTCGGCATCTCCTAGACTTCCGCCACCCATGGTTACAACCTGCCCATTTGGCAGTCCATTTACCGACTGACAAGTGACCTGGTCGCCCGGTGCCTGTATGCACATACGTCGGATTGCGTTATTACCAGTGTCATTGATTCGAATCTCGATAAGACGAAGCCGCGTGGGAGGAAAGCCCGGACCGCTTTGGATATCTTGCGCAGTGTAGACGGCGGACAACCCCGTTGGGGTATTGAATTGGGCGCTGGCAGGGCTACCGTCGTTGTACCCCGCTGTTCCCGATCCCGCCAACACACTCAGCGTTCCAAGACTCGGATTGAACATCTTAATAACGTTGTTTCCCGTGTCCGCAATGTATAGGTTCCCATTAGCCACGGCGAGACCAGTTGGGTTGTGAAGGTTGTTAAAAGTGTAGTGAGCGTAACCAGTGAAATCGACGACGTTTGGCCCGTCGGCAAATACGGATGAGATTGGGATCCGGTTGAATGAGATCAAACTGACCGCTGCAATAAGAATCATCAGCGGCAATATAGAAATCCTCATACGCTTCGTGCTTGCATGCATCCTCCTCAGAGCGCGTTGCTAGAGTGCGGCTGGAGTGATCGTCGGATCATGTTCACCTGGAGAAGAATCGGTTAACTGTTTCAACCCATTTTCAATGGGGAATACCCGTTCCAGTTACGATGCGGCGCGTCTATCGGCGCCTCTGAGATCAGAAAAATAGTAACGCCTCTTGCGAGGAATGGATCAACCGGCTTCAAAAAGGGCTGACCGACCTCCCAATTTGGGAATCATTTGATCTGTGCATGCCAATAAGTTCTGACAGCTCATCAAGACTAAGAAAGGGTTCATCATTCTTCACTCCATCTATGCTGCTTCTTACCGCCGCAACGGGAACGTTAGGAGCAAACACCAGCGCTCCGCGCTAAACAAGGACACCAAACCTCCTAAGAGGTGAGTATACCGGGACACGCGTTACACATTGGACCGGGGACATCCATTACAAGTCCTTTGCGGTGGTACTGGCTTAAGTTAACCTTATGGCTATCGCTTCTAAATACTTAATCTCGTCGTCGGGGCCGTGGGAATGTGGTAATCCCGAAGGGATTTCCAAAGAGTGTGGAAAGGGTGGAAAGCCGGCTTTATGGCTTTCCATACTCTGTCATTTCCATGGCCGCAGGGATCAGATAGACGGGTTCAGCTCTGCGCTGGAACTTCGATCACGACTGCCAAGCCACCGAATCGAAAGACCGCAAGACGCGCCTCGATCTCGCGATGCTGCTAGCGCGCGTAGGCGAGACCGAGAAGGCAAACGAGCTTGCCGACGTGCTCAGCCGCGAATACCCGTTGGACACGCTTACACAGAACTATTCACTGCCTATTGTTAGTGCCGCTGTCCGGTTACAGGAGAACGACCCGGCGGGCGCGATAGAAAGCCTCCGTCCAACCGTGAAGTATGAGTTCTCCATCCCGGACACCCTGAACAGCGTCTATCCGGCGTACCTACGTGGCCTCGCTTATCTGCAGATGGGCAACGGGGCACTCGCTGTTCCCGAATTTGAAAAAGTAATCGACCATCCTGGGATCGTAGGCCGATTCGTGATCGGAGCTTTGGCACGACTGCAGCTGGCGCGTGCCAGGGCAATGTCCGGCGACAAAACGTTGGCAAAGAAAAGCTATGAGGAATTCCTCGATCTTTGGAGAGGTGCCGACCTGGACCTTCCAATTTACCGCAAAGCCAAAATCGAATATACGAAATTGGAATAATCGGACACTTCGATTTTATTGAGTGCCATGAGCCAGCTTCCTTAATCGATGGGATTCCTGATCGGCCGCTTGAATGAGGAGAACAGGTCAAAGCACGTTTTGAGCCCGGAGCTAGCTCGCTGCAGGGGGAACACCGGCGCTTTAGCAACCTTCCTATATCGAGGAATTTGTCAGCTTAAACTCCATCGTCTCGACTCCGCGAACCACTCGAACTTTCTTTGTCTTTGGCTCGGAGTGATTCAGGATCTTGCGAAGGTCCACTAGGGATATAACTGCTTGTCTCTCAACGGAAATGACGAGATCGCCCTTCCGGAAGCCGAGTTCTTCAGCCCGGCTGCCCGCTGCAATCTGCTTGACAAGCAGACCTGGGATATCGGGAAGGCCAACAGCTCGCCGCATTTTCGCCGAGGCGCGAGAATCGAGCAGAGTCATGCCGAGGTAAAGCTGACGACCGTGGGCGACCTCTTCTTCGAGGCTGACCAGCCACTTGCGCAGCAAGCCAATGAGCTGCGTCCGTTCCGTTCGACTAAGCCCCGCGACCAGGCTGCTTTCATTTTCAAGATGCGCAGGAATCACGGTTTCTAAAAGGTCCACGCCTTTGGTAGTCAGAGTGACGAAGACAGAGCGACGGTCTTCACTATCCGGCGACCGGTTCACCAGGCCTTGCTTCTGGAGGGCGTCGATCCTCAGACTCATGCTCCCGGAAGTGCGGAAAAGACTGCGCATCAGATCGCGCTGCGTCAGCTTATAGGGTTTGCCGCTCCGACGAAGTGCGGCCAACACATCGAACGATGCCCTTGAGATCTGAAACTCTTCGAACTTCGCTTCCAGAGCGCGATCGATATGTTCCATGATGCGGCCCGCCCGCCCGATGATCTCAACCGGAGCCAGATCGTAGTCGGGCCTTTCCGCTTTCCACTGTTGAACTACTCGATCGACGTGGTCTATAGGCATAGCTCATGTCACCCTATCCGGGTTGGCTCTGTCAAAAGCAGATTGGGTATTAGTTGCTTTAGGTCAAGCGAATATTTAGGATGAGTTCAGGAAGTGGAGGGCAGATGGAGTTCAAGGACTATCAGATCGTCTCGAATGGCATCTCCTTCCACGTCACCGAGATTGGGGATGGGCTGGCCGTGCTCTTCTGTCACGGGTTTCCGGACACCTCTTATACGTGGCGACGGCAGATGAAGGCAGTTGCATCTGTAGGCTATCGAGCCATCGCTCCGGATATGCGCGGATATGGGCGCAGTTCAGCACCATCAGATCCAGCTTTGTACACGCCGCTGCACACCGCCGGTGATCTAGTCGGACTCCTTGACACACTGAATCTTCCCAACGCGGTAATTGTCGGTCACGACTGGGGCGCAACCCATGCCTGGAATGCCGCCATGATGCGTCCCGACCGATTCAAGGCGGTGTTTTGCCTGGCGGTACCCTATTTTCCGCGTGGTGATGTCAGCGTCTTCGAGCGGATGCGAGCCACTGGACATGAGGACGACTTCTACATGTTCGAACAGATAAAACCGGAGGCCGATCAGGTTTGGGCGGACGCTGCCGTCACGATTCCGGGCATTTTGTATTGGGCATCGGGTTCAGCCCCTGCAGACCAGCGATGGAACCCGTTGGATCCTGCACGGAGCCTGCATCGCGCTGCTTCCGGGCCATTGCCTTCATGGGTGGAACCGGAGTACTTGGCTCACAACATCGCGGAATTCCAACGCACCGGCTTTCACGGGGCATTGAACTACTATCGCGCCGCTGAACTCTATTTCGATCTCTCCGCTGCCTGGAAAGGAGCGAAGATCACCCAACCGTCGTTTTACATTTCGGGAAAGGCAGACGGCCTGGCTGCGCTTTATCCCCCTGCGGAAAAGCTTCGCGCTGGCCTTCCAGGCCTCGTCGGGAATCTGGAACTCGACAACGTAGGTCACTGGATACAACACGAGGCCTCCGCTGAAGTCAGCGAACAGCTCGTGAAGTTCTTGCGCAGCGTAAACCCCGTGTAAAGGAACACAAGATGACAACATCCGTCCCACTGACCGAGGCCGCATTCAGCTCGCCACGTCACACGACGCACTATTGGGAGGTCGGCCCTGCCGATGGCCCATTGATGATCTTCCTCCACGGGTGGCCCGAGATCGGATTGGTATGGCGTTCACAGATCGAGGCCTTCGCCTCTGACGGCTGGCATTGCATTGCGCCGAATATGCGCGGCTACGGCAACTCTTCTGTACCGACCGCATCGGTAGCCTACGCTCTGGAAGAGATCGTCGAAGACATGGTCGAACTGCATGATCATCTTGGCGCAAGCCCTGCGATCTGGATCGGGCACGACCTCGGAAGCCCCGTTGTTGGGGCACTGGCCGCGCATCACCCGAAGCTAAGCCGGGGCATCGTTTTTGTTTCCGTCCCCTATATACCGGATGGCTTCGCGCTTCCCAATCTTCTGCCGCCCATCGACCGCAAGCTTTATCCCATCGATCAGTACCCGGACGGACAATGGGACTACTACCGCTTTTACCTGACCCACTTCGAACAGACGGTCGCCGATTTCGATGCAGATATCCGCGCAAGCCTCGCGGCGATCTTCCGAAGTGGAAGTCCCGAATTGGCAGGTAAGATGTACCGCTCGGCCATCACCACGCGCAACGGCGGTTGGTTTGGTTCGGAGCACCACGCTCCGGCGCTGGAGCCTGATCCTGCACTTTGGCCTCCGTCTGACTTTGAGATTCTCGTCGATTCATTCCGCGTGAACGGATTCCGGCCCGGCAACTCCTGGTATTTGAACGATGCCGCCAACGTAGCGTACGCTCACGCAGCGCCGGACGGCGGGAAACTGCGCCAGCCCGTGCTGTTTATCAACGGTGAGTTCGACGGCCTCTGCGATATCACCCACAATCGCTCCGGCGAAGCCATGAGCAACGCGTGCCAAAACCTGACTGTAACAAGCCTACTTTCCGGTCACTGGCTGCCGCTCGAACGCAAGGCGGAAGTCACTAAGTCTGTGCGGTCCTGGCTCACTACGAAGGCACTCTAATTCGCATCGCAAAGCAACACTCAAGGAAAACATGGCCAGTCCCACCACACCTCCCGTCCTGAATCCGCTTTCGTCGCTTAAGATCAACCACACCGCCATCCGCGTGCCGGACTTTGACACAGCGGTGGCTTGGTACGCAGACAAACTAGACTTTCGCTTGAAGCAATCCGCGTTTGTAGCCGGGCTCAGTTTTGGTTTTCTTTACCCGGCCGGGGACGAGAGCTTTCATTTCGAATTGCTGGCCGGCCAAGGCGCTGCAGAACGACCAGCTTATAAGGATCTCCATGACAGCTACCGTATGTCTGGCTGGCATCACCTGGGGTTCCGTGTCGATAGCGTCGACGCTGTCATCGACGAACTGAAGTGCCGTGACGTGACGATCGCCAGCGAGCCGCACGATGTACCTGCCATGGGCCTCCGTGTAGCCTTCTTCGCGGATCCTTGGGACAATCTCTTCGAGGTTATCCAGCCCATACCCCAATGAGAGACGGACAGGCGATTACCTCAGGTGTCGATCCACACCATGGCTTGGTGATTCTCAAGCAAACATTGGTCCTCGTAAGTTGGCTTCTGTTTATCAACTCCGGCCCCAATTGGCGATATCAGGTCGACGCACTCATTGAGGAGTTCTTCCGCGGAGAATCCGGGAGTGGTCCCGGCACACGCATATGTCATGTATTGGGTGGCCTCGATGGTTCGTTAAGGGGCCAATAACCAGAAAAATCTGTTGCGTGTAGTGGTGTATAGAGCGGTTGGTATCGTGCATTTTCAGTTAGTTGTGTGCCGCTGCCAAATGCGCAGGAAGAAAGCACTATTCGAACGTGCCTGTATCCCATTCTGAATGTGTTTCTTACAGCAACACCGCTCAGTAACGAGGGTCCATTAGGGTCCAATAAAGTCCGGCCTCTATCATTCCTCTGCGGGTAGACCAGTTCGGTTGGTTTATCGCCGGGTCTGTAGTGCTCGCCTGTTACAGGCTCTTCCTGAACTCTTCGAAAATCGACTCGGCAAGCTGTTGGACATCTATGTTGTGCTCTTCTTTCTCGTTTCTCAAATTGTGGCGAAGGTGCGTTTCACCAATCAGCTGGCAACCCCATCTCTCTGGGCGGGGCCTTCGTCGTAGTGGGCGGCTTGATCATGACCCTTTGGAAGGGCTGACCGCCTGTGTACGCGACGTCGACCGAGGCGATCAGAATGCGAACTCTGATCGCCTCGGTCAATTGCATGGGCAAAACGCGATCCCAAGGCAATTCTCGCTTGCGTCCGGAACACCGGTCGCTCCCCGATGGATTCAGCCGATTCTTCAGCGATCCATCCACTCAAGAACCGGTCCGAGTAAGTACGCGACGAAGAAGCCGCCGTACCAGATGAGTGCAGAGACCCAGAGGAGAATGCGGCTCAACTTGCTGACTTCACCGCAAGTTGTTGGATCATCGGACGCACAAGCCTCACCGTTTCTCAGCCGAGGTGCAGTCACATAGGTGACGACGAAACTTGCAGCGATCAGCGTTCCTGCGATGCTGAACGTCCACACCTTATGGCGGGAGAGACTAACCAGCCACGGAGCTGCGGAAAGCAGTGACGCGACCGTAGTTCCCAGTCCCAGAAGTACGAGGATGGAAGGCAATGCACAACAGACCAGGGTGCTGAATGAACTGAATAATGAAAAGTAGTTGAGCCGGGCTGCTCGCTTTGCCCTGCGCTCAGGGGTGAGAGGAATGCTGGTTGAGGTCACTGCGCCTCCGAGATGGTGTTGTAGCGCAAGATGTCGGGCACTCTGCCTTTTGCGGCCTGCGGCAGCGTTCCGGCGACAATTACAGTCTTGCCGAGAAGGGCTGTGAAGTCTTTCGAAGTTGCTACCGGTTTCAGCGCGAAGCGGTCTTGGGTTCCAATCACCGCAGACCTCCGTTCCACACACAACCAGCCGGAATGGTTCCTGCCTTTAAGTACCTCGGTGGGTGGCCTCACTCCCGAACAAGCCAAGTGGATTCCCACCAACTCCGCAGGCAGGTTAATCCTAATGCAAACCACTCTGTAGGAATGATCGCGAACCATATCCTGTTTTGGGACCGTCATGCTCTTGCGCAACTAAAGGGTGAGCCCCCCACAAATCCGAACACCAATGACGAGACTTTCAACGACTTCAATCCTGTGAACTGGGCGAACACCGTACGCGATCTGGATACGGTGATGAACTCGCTCGAACAACTCGATCAGCAAGCCGATTCGGCTACGCTCCTCAGGATCGCTCCTACGATTGGGCGGATCAGCACACACAACGCCTACCATACCGGTCAGATCTTCTATGTCCGTAAGCTCCAGGGCACCCGGAAGCTCGATAACGATGTCAGCTGAAGCCTTTGATGCTTGGGGACTACGGAAATACCGGGTTGCCGGGCTCACTTGACTACCGCATCGCTGGAGTCAATACTCAGTGATGTATATGCATCATCGAAATGAATAAAATTCGGAGGGTTGTCCATGAAGTACATCAACTTGTGCCACTACATAGATGATTTGAATCGGGTCGCAGAGCTCAGGCCCGCGCACAGGCAATACATGGCGCAATTGGATTCAGAGAACAAGTTATGGGCGGCGGGTCCGTTTTCGGATGGCACGGGAGCACTCTTTATCTACGAGGCTGCGGATGCCCATGCGGCCGAAGAGATACTTCATGCCGACCCCTATTTCACGGGCGGCGCTTTAGGGAAGTTTGAACTGACTGCGTGGAATCCAGCCCTATATAACGCCGACTTACAGGGAGCTTCCTCGTAGTGCGTCCATCGGACTGACGTCGTGCGATCTTGGAATGGGCTCGACCTTAGGTCTGGCCTACTCTTCCACGGCGCACTCTGCTAGACGATCCAGTTCGGCGAGCAGTTTCCCGTATTCTCTCTGCCCAAATTTCCCGATGATATTCCGCTGTACTCTTTCCCAGCGTTTGTTGGCAACGGTTAGGAGTTTTCGTCCCTTCGCGGTTATCTCCGCCGTGCGAAACCGAGAGGTGCTCGCGTCTTCCGAGGTGAGCCACCCGTCTCGAATCATCGGCGCGATGGCGCGATACAGCGAGGTTCGATCCATCTCCATTTCCTCGGCGACGCGAACCAGAGGTTCTCCGACGCGTCGCGCAATACAGCGAAGCACAGCTAGTTGGGTAATGTTCACACCGGCCGGCGAGATGGTCGAGTCATAGTGTCGGCCCAATACTCGTGACACCTTCTTCACAGTGGTGCAGGCACAGGGGTCTATTCTCGATGGAAGTGATGTATACACATCGTCAATGTACCATAAACTGCCGCTCCAAGAGAAACAAGTATGATGTATATGCATCTTGACCGCGTCTTCGTCCATCCAAAGTTTGAATAGGAAAGGATACCGTCGTGGGGAACGCCCCAGACGTGCCACCTATCAGGAGCGTTCCGTGATTGATGAATATGTAGTGAAGCACTGTGAGCATGTGTGTACGAAGTCGTTTGAGGAAGTCGTCGAGGCATTTGAAGCTGCCGTCGGTGACGGCGATGATGGCAAATTCTTGAACGGCATGAAAGCTCTCTCCAGGGCAGACGATTGGGAGAGATTGTGTAAAGCAAGCTTTGGTCCGAGTGGTTTCCTCCACGTATTGACGTTCGATCACGGCCACTGGCTAAAGCTGTACGGAATTGAAGCTAAGGCGAAACAGTACACCTATGGCAATCCGCTTCTGGCGCACACGATGATCAAACACGACATCGGTGTCTGTTTTCAGGTGCCGTTCCACGTCCTGATCTACGAGACAGGGGAGGGCGAGGTACGGATTGCATACGATTTGCCATCCACCCTCATGGCTCGTCTTCATAACGATGAAGTGGATGAAGCCGCGCGCCAGATCGACCCTAAGGTCATTGCGTTTGTAGCGGGTCTTGCTGGCGCAGCCGCTTAAGTACCGAAGGAGATCGTATGAACATCGCCACTCAGACCGCTCATCAATTCACGGGAGTAAGGCTCCAAATCGATAGCCCCTTGGCATTTGACGAAGTGCTGCGCCGGCTCCACGAGCAAACGGGCGAATCGACCGTACCGCTCATCAACGAAATAGCGGCCAATAGCGTCTCTTCACAGGAGTTCGATGCCGAGGTGACAAGGCGCTTTGTGGGCCGGAGCGGCTTCATGATATTCGCAAAGATCGAGCACAGCACCTGGATCTCCCGGTATGGAATCAATCGGCGGGTGCTTCGCATTATCCTGGGCAACCCCCTCTTCGCCATCACCATGATGCGGGAGGACATTTCGGCAGGGCTTTTCGCTCCTGTGGAGACGCTGCTCGTCGAAAACGAACCGGGCTCTACGCTGTATTTCGTTCGGCCTTCCACATTGATGGTCACTGTTGACAATCCTCCCCTCCAAGTCGCTGCCCTCGAACTTGATCGCAAACTCGAACTCTTGGTTTCCAGCATTACCGGCCTCTGAGGAGAGACGGCTTCCCAACCTGGAATAAGCGAAGATCTGAAGGAGAATTGCATGAAAGCGATATATTTTGAGAAGTTTGGTACGCGCGACGTCTTGCAGTTTGGCGACAGGCCAGAACCTATACCCCAGAACAATGAATTACTCATCGACGTGGAGCGATCGAGCGTCAACTTCGTCGACATTCGGGAACGGCAAGGAACATACAATCGCCCGGAGACACACGTCGGAGGCATTCAGTTGCCACACGTCTCAGGCCTGCAGGCGGTGGGTAAAGTCGTTGCAGCCGCATCTGAAGGCGACAAGGTCTGGATTGGGAAGAAAGTAGTAGCCTATACACCGAATGGCGGGGGCTATGCCGAAAAGGTGGTCGCCAACCCGCGCTTCTGCGTTGAGATTCCTGAGTCAGCGAATGCTGATCTCTTTGCCGCTTTGCCCAACCAGGGGCTCACGGCATATCTGCTCTTGACCGCATCCACGCAGATTCAGTCCGGCGAGTCGGTGCTAGTTCAAGGTGCGTCAGGAGGCGTAGGGAGCCTCGCTGTTCAGATCGCGAAGATCCTTGGCGCTGGCGAAGTCATCGGGACCGCGAGCACAAGCGAAAAACTGGATTTTATCCGCAGTCTGGGTGCTGATGATGCAGTCGACTACACTCATGACGATTGGCCTCAACGTGTCCTTGAAAGCACCGGAGGGCTGGGCGTCGACGTGCTTCTCGAATCGATCGGCGGAGACATCTTCGAGCAGAACTTTGAGTGCCTTGCACCATTTGGCCGCTACATCATCTTTGGATCAACACGCGGTCCCGGTCAGCCCTTTGCGCCCCGCCGGCTCATGCAGAAGTCTCAAACCATGACAGGGTTCTACCTTCCCGTCTTCCTCGCGAAGCCGGAGCTTATTCACGCGGGAATGGAATTTCTGGTCAAAGCCACGTTGGAAGAGAAGCTTCGCCCTTCAATCGCCAAAGTGCTTCCGTTGAGCCAGACAGCTGAAGCGCATCGCCTTCTGGAAGACCGGGAAGTTCAGGGAACGATTCTTTTGGACACGACAAACGTCTGAGCCAAAGAAAGCCAATCGCCGCTTAACCCTGGCAACTCAAGGAGTGTGATGAGAAGAGAATGCAAATTTATCCTGCCTGTGTTGATAGGGATTGCCCTTAGCATCCTGCTTTCGGGCAGTGGCGTTTCCCAAACCGCAGCGCCAATGACGGAACTGGCGGGACCGCATGAGTCGGACGCATCCTTTGCCAACTATAAATTTCGCGATGGCGAAACGATCCCGCAGCTACGCATCCACTACGTCACTCTCGGAACTGCGCACCGAAACAGCCAGGGCGAGATCGATAATGCCGTCCTGGTTCTTCATTGGACGGGGGCGGATGGTCGGGATCTACTCGTTCCGATGTATCGAAAGGCGCTTTTCGACGAGGGGCGCCCTCTTGATTCACGCCGCTACTACCTCATCATTCCCGATAACGTGGGCCATGGGCAGTCCAGCAAACCGAGCGATGGATTGAAGGCACGCTTCCCTAACTACGGGTACAACGACATCGTAGACCTTCAACACAAGCTGGTCACAGAGATCCTCGGCATCAAACATCTTCATGCGATTTTAGGTATGTCGATGGGCGGTATGAACGCCTGGCAATGGGCCGAAGCTTATCCCACTGAGATCGATGGGATCATGCCAGTTGTCTGCCTGCCGGTCAAAGTCTCGGGACGAAATCTTCTATGGCGCCGCATGGTGATTGAAGACATCCGTTCCGATCCCATGTGGAACAACGGGAACTATACAAAGACACCGCAAGGCCTTGTTCATGGCTACGAACTGGTCCGGCTGATGATCGATGGCGTGCCACATTTCCAAGCCACGCTTGCCGATCCTACCGCAGTCAATCAGTTTCTCGATCAGGTTCACCAGCAAGCTGACAAAATTGATGCCAACGATTTGCTCTATTCGCTCAAGTCTTCGACCGATTACGATCCCGAACCTCACTTGAGCTCAATCCAAACCAAGGTGTTCGCACTGAACTTTAGCGATGATGAGTTCAATCCTGAAGGGCTTCACATCCTGGAGCACCAGATAGCCAAAGTGCCGCGTGCTCACTTCGTTGTGCAAGATGGCTCCGCAACGTCCTATGGGCATTTCACGATGGCTCATCCCGAGTTGTGGGCAGATCGCGTAGCGGACTTCATGCGCTCGATTGCAACACCCATCAGATAGGAGCAGAACATGTATCAAGATCAATCGGTGACGCTTCAGGTAACCCACGGCATGGCTCAACTCGAACCTGGGCTACGCATCCACTACGTGACCGCGGGAGGTGGCGATCGCACAGTCGTTCTTCTACACGGCTTTCCGCAGACCTGGTGGACGTGGCGTCGTCTCATTCCACTCCTTGTGCAGGCTGGTTATCGCGTCATTGCGCCCGACTATCGTGGTGCTGGCCACTCGTCGCGCCCCGCCGCAGGATACGCAAACGAACGATGGCAGGAGACATTCATTGTCTGCTGAAGGAGCATTTTAAGATTGAACGTCCGGTCGCACTGATAGGTCACGACATCGGGCTGATGGTTGCCTATGCCTATGCGGAGATGTTCCGCGATGACGTCACTCACCTCGTAGTGATGGATGCCCCTCTGCCCGGAACCGCAGTCTTTGACCGGCTGCGCGTTGACCCTCGCACCTGGCACTTCGCCTTCCACGGGACACGAGACGTCCCCGAAATGCTCGTCGCTGGCCGAGAGCGTCAGTACCTTCAGCTCTTCTACAGCGCGCGCATCTTCGATCCTTCTGCAATTACCGAGGCCGATCTTGACCTGTATACGACCGCCTATAGCGCCGCAGGAGCGATGCGGGCCGGGTTTGAGCTTTATCGAGCTTTCGACCAGGACGGTCAGGAGATCGGTCGGCGCTTGAACGGAATGGAAAGCTAAAGATCCCCGTTCTGGCTGTCTTCGGATCAATCAGCAATACCAGTGCGGGCGTGGTTGAGATGATGCGTGAAGTTGCTGAGAACGTCACTAGCCTTGAGGTCTCACATTCAGGACACTGGATCGCGGAAGAGAATCCTGAGGAACTCATGGCATCATTGCATAAATTTTTGGCGACATAGCTATGCCGAAGGACAGCGGAGATTTGGTCGGATTTGGTGAATGAAGAGCGATTCTGGTGAACGCGGCGGTTCAATCACATCTCCGGCTTCGAGCCGCCGCTCATCGTCGTCTCGGAAAACATCTAATTTGTACGACCACACGTCTGTGGTTTGAGGGTCCATTAGGGGTCCAATAACGAGGAAAATGTGTGCATTCTGCTCTCTCATTGCGCGGTTGATGTCGAGCTTTTTCAGTTATTTACATGACGTTGCCGAGATGGCATGGAAGAGGTCATCGGTCTGACCCGTTTCACCTCTATAAAAAACCCGTACCGGCTAAGAGCAGAGTTAAGCTTCCGACGCTCGCACCGATGGAGGAGTTCAGGTCCGTTCTGTCCACGACCAGGTTTCCAGAAACGGTTGAGCGACGAACATTCGGGTAGTTTCCGAATGGTCATCTCGGTAAAGAACTTCATCAAAAAGTCCGTCAAATTTGGGTGCCGAAAATGCTCCAAAAACGTCGTCCTGCTCCGACTCATCCTATAGGAAAAAAGGGTCCAGAACTTACACGTGCCCTGTTAACCGAAGGGTTGTAAGGGTCAAATTCGATACAAGGCCATGAATCCAAGGATCAAGAGCAAATGCATTCGAACGAGTGACTGATGGCGTCCGGTTACTAGGAAGGTATAGCTGGCAGCGCGGTCGTCCTAAACCTTGCGGAAGAACTTCTCAAAAAAACAGGCGCCGGATCACTCCGGCGCCATAAGTAATAATTGAACGGATTAGAACTTTAGGCTTTCAAGCGCGCCCGCGAGAGGCGACTCGCACAGCAACTCTTCCACCCTGTAATAGGCCGGGTTGTTATCTAACGTCAACGCAAGAATTACAACGTTGCGGTTGTCTGGCATGGTTACGCTTGTCACCCTCTTGAGGGGGTTGATCGCGAAGGAGTAACGGTAGACGTTGAAATTTTGCGTATTTTTGCTGCCATCGTTATAGTCGCGGTAGGAAGTTTTCGTCACCAGCGATTCATTGGTGTAGCCCGTGAATGAGGACCAGTCGCTGAAGCTTTGGGTAAAGGTTGACTTCGTCCCATCGCTATAGGTCACCACCGCGGTCTGGTCTGTCTGGTCGCCCTGTACGCCGGTGCCCACCATGGTCAGTTCGCTATAGTTACCCGGTGGCAAGGCTAACTTCGCGCCCGTACCGTAGTATGCGTTCGGAGCGTTGGCACCGCCCAGGATGAAGCGAATGCCGTCAACCATGATGTGCTCCCCGCTCAGGCCATCGTCCAGCAGGTTTGCCGAGTAGGCCGCGCCGCCACCATCGAGACCTCCATTCCCGTCGAAGATTGTTCCATCGGTGTAGATGCCCGTGGTATTGAACGGCAGGTTGACCGCAGTTCCATCGGGAAAGGGTGAGAGCGTTGCGGCCAGAATCACCACGTTGCGGTTATTTGGGAGCGTGATGCTCTTGACTGTCCTCGAGAAATCAAGGAGCAGCGAGTAGTTATATACGTTGAACTGCGCCGTGCTTCGGGCACCCGCGGCAGTGTTGCGATAGGGCATCGCAACCGCTTCCATCTCGTTGAGCGCCACGGAGGGAGTGTGCCAGTCACTGAAGGTCTGAGAAAACTGGATCGTGCTGCCATCCGTGTAAGTCACGGTAAGTTGTTGCCTGGTTTGAGTGCCATTCAGCCCCAGACCCATGAGTTGCAGGGTTTGATATTTGCCGGAAGGTAATGCCAGGGTTTGGCCCGCTGCGTACACCGCGTCGGGTCCGTTAGCCGGACCAAACTTGAAGCGCAATCCATTGAGGACGCGCGCGGACTTCAGCAGTGTGGACGAGAGCGTATAACCGTCACCATCGATGCCCGATCCACTTACGGTGGTGCCGTCCGCGGTCAGGCCGGAAAGGTTATAGGCATTGTCCAGTTTCACCTCCGTACCCACACCGCAATCGCCCGTTGCCGCGCTCACCGCAAGTGTCAGCGCAGGCACAGAACGGTCGATGGAGCCAGCGTTTCCTACAATCGACACCGGCGTGCCCGATGTTGGAATGGCAGCGAAGCCAGCTTTAAGCGTCAGCGTGCTCGTCATACTCGTGTTCTTTGCGGAGAGATTGCCGATGACGCCGGGCGGCAAATTAGTAAGACTCAGCGCCACCGGACTGGAGAAGCCGTTGAGCCCATCCACGGTGATGTCGTCCGTTGCGGAGCCTGACTGGTTTACATAGAGCATTGGGCTGGAAACGGTGAGGCTGAAGTCGGGGATGGCCAGACGCACATAGGCTATCTGCGTGATGCCATTTGCCGTTCCTGTCACAGCTACCATCTGATTGCCGGGCGGTGCGTCGGCGGTTGTGCTGATGGTAACGATCGCCTCGCCGCCGGATGACACCGCGGTTGTACTAACCGACGCGGAGATGCCCGCAGGCGAACCTACAGGGATTGCCGAAAGTGCGATCTGCCCTGCAAATCCATTGACCGGGGTCACAGTGACCGTTGCTGTGGTCGAACCGCCGGGCGTGATCGATGCGGTGGCCGGGGTTGCTGTCAACGTGAAGTTGGCTCCGGTGCTTACCTCCGCCGGGGGTGCCAGAAGGTTGAGGAGCGCCTGTCCGTTTGGAGATCCCCATCCTGTCACGAGGTCGTAGCCGGACACGGCGGTGAACAGGTTAGGACTTCCGGTGTTGAAGTCGTTGCCTTCTGTGATGTCATGAAGCACGGCGCCGTAATTGCTGCTCGCGCCGATCTGGTATGGTGTTGCCGAGGTGAATGTGACACCGTGTCCGTTGGCCTGTTGGTTGACCAGAGCCATATAGCCAGCCCAGCGAGGAGCGGCGAGGCTTGTACCGCCGATTCCCGTGTAGCACCCCCCGTTTGCGCAGAAGTAGCTGTCGAAGTCTGCTTCTGCCGCAACGTCAGGCACGTTGCGAAACTGCGTTGAGCCCTGATTCTGTGAGTTGATGAACGGAGTCTGGAAGGCCGGGATGGGAGACTGGGTGCTCCATCCGCCGGTTGAATCGACCCAGGTTACTTCGTTCTGCCATGCTCCACCAGAACCGTTCGTTGTCAGATCCGTACCGCCCACATCGATCACGTTCGGGCTGTTGCCTGGGTAGCCGATGTCGCCGACGTTCGCACCTGAATCACCTGAGGCGATAAACAGACTCTGCCCCTGTGCCTCCATCTGTAGGAAAACCTGCTCGTAACCTGGCTGCGTAGCAGGTGTTCCTCCAAACCCAAAGGACAGACTCAGCTGCTTGGCGATATTATCGTCGGCAGCCTGGACGAATGCTGCCAGCCAGTTTGACGCATCGTTGTAACCCTCGTACACCAGCAGGCCGGATGCTTTCGGGGCCATCGAGATGATTTGCTCAATGTCGATCACCTCTTCACCGTCATCGCAGGAACCCGTGCATTGGCCATCCACGTTGAGGAGCACGTTATAAATTGGGACATCGAGAGACTGTCCTATGCTGCCGAAGTAGCTCTGCACATCGCTCAGGTTGTAAGGCCCAAGTTCAATGAGGCCAAGCGTCTGTCCTTCACCTTGATAACTCACATCGCCTGCATACGCTGCGCGGATATCACTGCCCAGAAAGTTATTGCTGGGCCCGGAACCTGTAAGAAAATATGCGTGCGGCGTTCCACGCTTGGAGAATGGCTTGGGACGGTCTCGGTCGCTCAGCCCCTCAACGCTCAGAATCGGAAGCGAGGCGTCGATGGTTGGAGCAACGCTCGGAGCATGGTAATTCCGTTTTTCCGTAGGATGCTTATAAACACGCATGGTAGTCGCGAACATGCGGTTCACCGAGCCCACGGAACCACTGATCTGGACCAGGGTATGGTTCCTGGAGGTCTTGCTCACCGTGAAGCCCTGTGCCTGGGCATAGGACATCACCTTGTTGTAGTCGGCCTCTGTGGGACCATACTGTTCGGCGAATTGCCCAGCGGTCAGATATCTCTTGTACAGCGGGCTTTCGGGATCGGCCTGGTTCTTAATCAATTGCTTCAGCGCATCGACATTACGCAGCGGAAGCGTGATCCCAAGATGGATCGGCTGGTTTGCAGGAAGTGCGCTCACAGCAGGATCGGTCGTTGAGGCATTGCTCCGCATTGGCAGCTGACGTCGCTGGGCGAAGGTGGGTTGTATAGAAATAGCAATTGCGGACAGAAACATTACGGACAGCATCGGGAAGCGGGGGAAACCTAGTCTCTTATGCATAAGGCTCCTTCACATGGTTCGAGCAGCGTTAAGTTTCGAATTGAGAAAATGTACAAGGATCTCCAGAACGTCGGATCAGCCTCCAACAGGCGTCGTCATCGAGATAGAGTCACTCCATCTGGTGGAGACTTCAGTGCTGCTATGTAACGTATTTACCCGGGGATAGAGGTCTTTGAATCCGTAGTTACAAGTTCAGATCATCTTTGGTTACTGTGAACTCCGACGCTTCTACAAATCACTTATGGCGGCCAGAAATGAAGAGAGCTTATTTAGGTTCTGGCGAGTTACTTTTAGGAAAGACATCGTAAAGGGGTTGTACAGGTTGGACCTGGTCCTCTTGCCTTGCCACACTCAGCGCAAGAATCTTGACTTCTTTGTTCTGTGGGAGCTTAAGCATTGTGGCGCCGGCGGGAATGTGAATGCGATACGCAAAGAGATATGAGTAGGCATAAGGCTCGTTGTTTCCAGCGGAATCGTGTCGATGAGAGGCAAACCATGCCACAGGAGCTGGCTTGATGAAGCCTGGGGTCAGCCCGACAAACTCATCCTTCGTGATTGGGCCATTTTCCTTCACGTAAGCGCGGATGCGGCGCGCACGCTCGGCGGCACGACTCTTGTCGTCCGGCTTTGGTTCTTCGGGAGTGGCGACCTCTACGGTCTTCCATTGCCGGTTGTCCCACTGTCCGATGAAGCCTCCCCAATCCTGCACGTTGACCTCAGCATCCTGGTTGCCTGCATGGAACACGGCAGAGTGATCTCCGTCGGCCGCAGCAGCCAGCAGATAAATTGTGTTGAAGTCGCCTGCAGGCAATGCGATGGTCTGCCCCTGAGCGCGAACAGCGTCCGGAAATCCTGTGCCAGCCGGTGCAAGCCTGAAGTGGACTCCGTTGTAGGCGATTTCGGATGAGAGCATCTCCGCGGGGTAGGCCTTACCTCCATTATCGAAACTTCCGCTGGTCGGATGTCCGTCGTTGGTGGCCACCGATTGGTCGTAAGGCAGCTCGACGGTTTCGGACTCAACAACGGCGAGTTGTACAGGGGCCGCTGCAAGCTTCAAAGCAAAGGATCTTGGCTGATACCCTGTGAAGTCCGTGACGAGATCGCCGTTCGCAAGTTGTGTCGGGCCGACAGGTTCCTCAGCGCCATTGATCTCTCGCGCGCTGACGATCTGTGAAGGGAAGTGGATGTGAACTCCCTGCTGCCGCGCACCATCCAACTCGACGAGACGCACGACTACTTCATCCGATGCCTCTGCTTTCTTCAGTGCCAACACGCGTACGCGGCTGTTGCTCACCTTGAGGAGAGAGAAATCTTTCCCCAGGCCACCCGGATGCTTGTTGCTGGCAAACCCGATCAGCGGTTGATTCAGGCGTTCAGCCTCCCAATCGGTCTGTCCCTTGCGCCAGTCATCGCCATGACCGGCGATGCCATAGACAAACTCATGATGTCCCCAGTCCTGCGTGGCCTGATCTTCATAGCCGCCCCTGGTTCCCGGGCTGCGCAGCAGGGTAAGACGGAGCGTATGGTCATCGGGTTTGTCGGATCCGTTCTTGCAGTCCGTCAAAATTGTGAGACCGAACTTTCCCGACTTATCCGTCAGATCGACCCACTGATGCGATGCCACCTCGTACTGCTTTGGCTCGTCGTTTCCGCGCTGGATCGTACCGATGTCCCAGTTGTAGGTGGCGAGAGGATTCGCGGCGTTGAGGGGAAAGGTTGCCTTGAGGTTGGCTTCCTTGGTCTTCCAGTCGATCAAGTTAGCGAACTCCAGGTGGTTTCCGGCCTCGCCTGCCGACAGTCGAACCGTCTGGACGAACTTGGATCCCTCCGATTCACGCGTGATCTCAAGCGCAACGCGGACAGGCCCGTTCTCAATCACCTTGATGCTAGGGGTTCCCTGCACGTACGCTCGAGGAGCGCGCGTCTGGTCGCTATAGTCCATGTTCCAGGCGGGCCACTGCGAAGGATTGTCAGTGCTGATCGCCATACGGATCGGCGCAGAGAGCATCTCCTTCGCGACCTGTTTGTCGTAGAAGCTGGAGACATCGCCGTTCTTGTCCAGTTGCACGCGGTACCTGCTGTTCTCCAGCGAAGTCTCGGTGACCTTCAACGGGGAGGCCTGAACGCCCGTGGCATCGACCGATTGCACGTCATAGACGGCATAACCAACCGATGGCATCCTCGCGAGGAACAGCACCTTCGTTTTGCCGTCGATGTTCGAGACGATCTGCCCGGGAATAGTCTTACCATTCGGACCGACAACGTGAACGGCTTTCGGGGCCTCGCCGGGAAATTGCAGACTCGCTTCCACAACATCTTCACGAGCCACATTCAACGGGTTATAGATGACGACAGGAATCCCCTTCGTCTGCGTATCCAGACCAGACGCGATCGAGTCTGTTGCGCTCGTCAGTACATCCGAGAACTGATTCATCGCGAGCACTTCGTCATTCCACGAATACGTGTACGCCTTCGGGGTGGCCGTTCCGGGAACCACATCGTGGAACTGCCCACCCATCACGAGGGTCCACGCCTTGCTCAGGCGCTCCAGCGGATAAGGACGTCCACCCATCCAATCGGCTCCAACAGAGGCGCGTTCCGCAGCGTCTGCGAGCAACTCGTTTTTGCGGTTCCATCGCTTCATGTAAGCTTCCGACGTCAAAGAGCCGGCGGAGTGCTCCACAAGCTCCAGATCTCCGGTGTAGCGCGGAAGCAGCGCTGCTTGCTCAGGCGTGATCTTATTGAACATTGTCTCGGCCGTCGCCTGCACGATATGTAAAGGACCATCCCCAACCTGCACGGCAGGAGCCGGATCGGCATATACCCCGTTCACGATGTCACCGCTCCTCTTCTTCACCTCCGGCAACACAGCCGTGCCCTTGGTGACCATCGCCTCCATCAGGCGAACGGATTCCTCCTGCGGAGCACCGCCGGTGTCGCCCGTTCCGTAATAGCGAAAGTCCAGAGCCAATCCGCTCGAAGCTGCAACGTTTTCATTCCGCTTGATCCAGTAAGGACTCTTAGTAAGATCTTCGATCACATCGCTGTCGTACGCCGTCCCGTTGAGTGCCGCAATGACATACTTGCCATCTGGTCCTTGCCAAACGCCGACGTTGAAGGGAATACCGACTGGCGTTTTCTGCGGGGACTCCGGGCCGCCAACCTGTGCTCCTGAGTGCCAGGACAGCTTTTGCGTTGAGAAACCTTTTATGCCGGTGTGTGCCAGGATGCTGGGAATAGAAGCTGGAAAGCCAAAACAATCCGGCAGCATGTACTCGGAACTCGTCTTGCCGAAATCCTTACGGAAGTATTCTTTGCCATAGAGGATTTGGCGGATGATGGCTTCGGCTGATGGGTTGTTGACGTCGTTCTCTTCCATCGACGAGCCTGCCGGGAACCAACGTCCTGCAGCCACATATTGCTTTACCTTTTCGTAGTCGGCTGGGTAGTACTCCTTCATCATGCGGTATCGGTTCGCACCGCTGAAATTGAAAAGGTAGTGCGGATACTTCTCAAACAGCGCGAAGTTATCACGCATCGTCTTCGGCAGAAACTCACCGATGGTCTGCGGGTATTCCCAGCGCCACTGCGTATCGAGGTGGGCGTAGGGTGTGACATAGAGCGTAGGGACGTCATTCCCGTTTACGGCCGCAAACGGATTCTTGGTCCCGGGTGCCGGGGCTGCACCTGCCTGCATCTGCGCATTTCCTGCGGGGGAAAAACCTGCAAACAGAAGCGCCAAGAGAATGCGCCCTGTACGGTCGGCCATTGCTGCCGAAGTTTCATCAGCTTCATGCTTCGTTCTCCTGGTGCCTGTGTTACACCGGGGAACGCTCAAAGCGTTCCCCGGCCCGTTGATACTTTTGTCTGGATGTTGAGTAACGTTCTCTAGAAAAGGATTTTTCCGGAGAACTGTGTCTGCCGTGGGAAGTTTAGCTGGGTTGAGCCGATGGTGCCGTATCCGGACCAGGCACCAGGTTGATTTGGATCGGCAACACTGTCAACGCGTGTAACGCGACCGGTCGTACCGCTCGTGGTTGGCCCAGGAAACTGCGGTGTGTTTGTGGCGTTGAACATCTCCGCTTTGAATTGGAACTTCACCCGTTCGGTAATGGTGAATGCTTTCTGAACACCAAGCGCTGTCTGCTGAGCCCACGGAGCGCGCACTGCGGCGGTAATGGGAAGCTGCGTGATGGTCGTATATTGCGGGAAGCTTTGGAAGCAGGAGCCTCCGCCCGCAGTGCTCGTTTGCGCGGCATTGTTGAGATAGCTCTTGTAGGTGTGGGGGGAGTTGGCGATGTCAAAGGTTCCGCAGTTGTAAAGCGCATTATTGGGGTAAGTGACCGGGGTGCCGGATTGATTCGTGAAAATGAAGCTCAGTTGCCAGCCTCCAACAGCCCCTTGCACTAGTCGATTCGCATTCGGCAAGAGCAACGATCCCCTGCCAATCGGCAAGCCGTAAAGTCCACCTAAAGTGAAAACCCATGACCGGTCGGCGCTGGAGAGCGCGTAGTAGGGCTGGGCATCTACGAGGCCTTTATTGTTGTTATTCAGGCGACCGGTTGCGATCATCGCCTTTGACCACGTAAAGGAACTGAGGACGCTCAAACTCTTGAGCAGGGGGTTGGTTCCTCCGACGCGGCGCTCGAGTTTGGTGATGAGAGAGTTGTAGTAGTTGTACCCCTGCGGGTTCGCGTAGTCGTAGACATATTCGTACTGCGAGTAGGGGGACATCAGGTTCTTTGCGGAGATGGTTGGCGAAGAACCGATGGTGGTGGAAGTCGGAATAGCGCCATAGTACGGATTGGCGACCTGTTGGTTGAGGTACGAAGGATTCGCGTGACCTGCATTCCAATCTGCAAGGGAAAGCTGATCCAGATATTGTCCGGAGCGAAGTCGGCTACCGTGACTTCCAACATATTCAATGTCGAGCACAAACTGTTGTGGAAGCTGGCCCTGGAAGCCGAAGGAGTACTGCTGCACCCGCGGAATCTTGCGTTCACGGCGATCAAATTCAAGACTGTTGCCGATGCCCGCGAGCAAGCCGAGAGAGGCTCCATCGGGTGCCACAACGCCGTTGGAGAAGGGCGTGCCACTGCGGAAGTAATTTGAAGGCGTCACGCTCCCATCCAGGGAGGTCGTGTAGTTTGTTGATTGTTGCCAGCTGGATTGCGCACCAAGCTCAATGCCGAGAGCTGTACTCGTCCCCCAGCCACCGCGCATGACGAGGTTTGGAGCGATGAGGTACGCAAAACCGACCTTGGGCAGAAACGACCCGACATAATTCGCATAGGGGCTAAGAGAGGAGCTGGAGAACTGTGGCCCTCCAAGCACCGGACCAGTAAAGGTCTGTCCATTGGGCAACATTGGGCTTGCTGTCAGGGAGTTAGAGACTGGATTGGTACAGGTGTAGCAAAAACCTGCATTCAGACGATAATTCCGATCTTCCGGGGATGTTTCCTGCTCATAACGAATTCCGAGGTTCAGTGTGAGTTTCGGAAGAATCTTCCAGTCGTCCTGCACATAGCCGGCGTAGCTGTTGTAGCTTTCGTAGTTTGTGAGGAAGTAGTCGACGCTGCCACTCTCGGGATAGCCGAGTAGCAGATCGGCCATGGCGGATCCATCGCTGTTGCCCACATAAGGATCCTGTTGCGTGAATCCGGGACCAAAGGTGAACACTCCATTCGGCTTGCCGACGCCACCAGGAACATCGTGGAAGAGCATCAGATCGGCGCCGTAATGTAAATTATGGCGTCCAATGGTTTGCGAGACGGACGGGCTGAGGTCGTAGGTCTCGTACAGCGAGGGGCTGATCGAGTTTCCGATAATGTTCGCGATGCAACAGTCGTCCATATCGATTTCAGGTGCAAGGTCTTTTGAGGTGGTTGGGATCGACGGCATGTTTAAACCCAGATCGCCAGCCGTAAGCTTGGCGCTTCCCGCGGCAACGGAACCGTTCGGATCAACGTTGTAGGACCGGTTATATGAGGCGCGCACGTCAAGAAAAAGGCGTGGCCCGAAGGTATGAGTGAAGTCGACGACGGGAGCGTAGGTGAGGCGGTGGTTGTCAATGTCGCCCTGTGCGGCCGCTCCGGGAAGAGCGGATGAGTTGCGATATTCGCTTCCGGTGAAATAGGTGAAGACCGCGTACATGCGTGTCTTATCGCTGAACACATGATCGATACGAGCGATAGGCTGGCTGTAGCCGTATCGTCCCGGGTCCTGCGCGACATAGTTATTGATGTATCCGGGACGATTGGGCAGGGGGAAAACGTTGAGAATTTTCGCTGCGATCGGCGTGATGCGACCTGCGGGGATCGTGTTGTTAGAAAACTGGGCACGCTGATACTGGTCGCACCCGGAAGTCGATGGAGTTGTGCAGGTCACGTTCGATGGGTCGTAGATGTTGCCGAGCCCAACAGCATTTTGATAACTGGTCAAATTTACGTCGCCATTGCCGGGCCGCATGTCTGCCGTAGGAACGGTGACGGTTCTGGTAACGGGGAGAACTTCGCGCCAACCTTCATAGCTGAAGAAGAAGAAGGTCTTGTCCTTCCAGACAGGACCGCCTATTGTCCCACCAAATTGGTGTTGGTTGTGGAAAGGCTTGGCTTGTTCCTGTTGCTTGTACTGATAATAGTTGGCGTCGAACAAGGAGTTGCGCCAGAAGTCGAAGACGGTACCGTGGAACGCGTTCGTTCCGCTTTTCAGGATCGTGTTGACTGTACCACCTCCTGTACGGCCATACTGAGCGTCGTAGGTGTTCGTCATTACCTTGAACTCCTCCACGGCATCGACGCTAGGGGCTACATTCCAGGTGCCGGCCCCGCCACCGCCCTGCTGTGAGACCGGTGCTCCGTTAAGAGAAAACTGGTTATAGTTGCCAGACTGTCCGTTGATGGAAGTAGCGTTAGACTGATCCCAAGCACGCGTGCCGGAGTTTCCGGTCGGACCGTACTGTTGAGTCGTGATCTTCACGCCAGGCGTAAGTGGAAGGAGCTGGTAAATCTGGCGGCCGTTAAGTGGAAGCGACTGCACCTTTTCGGGATCCATAACGGTGCCGCCTGAGCCGTCCGAAGTGTTTAGGGCGACAGACTGGTCAGCCGTCACGGTAACAGACTCAGTACCCCCAGCGAGGAGCGAGAAGTCCACGGTTAGCTTTGCGGATACATCCACATTTACTTGGTCTTTGGTGACCTGATTGAAGCCTTTAGCTGTAGCCGTGATGGAGTATTTCCCCGGCTGAATAAAGGGGATCGTGAACTCGCCGTTGCCACTGGTAGTTGTCTTGAAGGTTTGTTGCGGCCCGACTGCTGTTACCGATGCATGTGGAATGACAGCTCCGGTGGCATCCGTAACGTGCCCAAAGAGAACACCGCGATATTCCTGCGCTGACATGACATAGGGAAGACTCAAACACAGAGTCACCACCCAAAGAAGTTGAGAACGCACTCTCAGCAGGTACGACATAAACCTCAGCAGGTACGACATAAACGACCCCCTCGGAAGACAGCAATGGCCGCATCGCGGCTTTTCTATGAATCTTGTGAACTGGAATGTATCGGAGGATGGCGCGAGAAGTAGTGAGGACTTGTGAATATTCATGAAACAGCAGTGATATTCTCGTCAGACCACGATCAATGAACTCCGCGCAAGTCATGAGGTCCTATGACAGACGAGAGCAGAACGACCCTTCTTGGGCATGGTGCCTTTCAGATCGACCTTGTCCGCGAATGCCTTATTTTTGAGGGAGAGCCGCAGACTTTGCGTCACCAGTCATTCCAGGTTTTGTATTATCTGGCTTGCCACCCGTGCCGCACTGTTACCAAGGACGAGCTGCAGTCCGCAATCTGGAAAGAGACCTGTGTCACTGACAATGCGTTGGTGCAATGCATTGCGGAGGTGCGGCGTGCATTACGCGACGACCCTAAAACTCCGACCTACATCAAGACTGTGCCCCGACAGGGGTATCGTTTCCTGGTCTCTTTTATAGAGGAGAAAGGAGCATCAGAGAGATCCCTCTCGGCGATACACGAGATGTCACCAGCTAAACTGAAGACACCACCACCCGTGTCAGCTGAATTGAAGCAGCCACTGCGTTTTCGTGCTGTCGCTGTCTCCGCGGCGTTTCTTCTCTTCCTCGGACTTACAGGCCTGCAGCTCTTCACACGCCATTCGGTTCATCTAAAACGGGAAGCCGAACTGCCCAAGATCGCGGGGGTGAAGCGTATTCGGATGGAAAGCATACGCAATGAGACGGGCGACCCTGAATTCAACTGGGTTGATTCCGGGATGCCAGAAATGCTCAAGGCCGGGCTGCAGAACATCCCAGGAGTCGAGATTTCAGACGATGAGAAGGGCACGGTTCGGGTGCAGGCTGTCCTATCGGGATCGATGATCCGGCAAGGCTATGGGTATTCGCTGAAAATCGACACCCTTGCCGCTGATGGGCATTTGCTTGGTTCAGATTTCATACCGACGGAGCGCAAGAAGTTTCCACTGGAGGCGAGCCTTATTGCTTCGCTGGTCGCGGAGCACCTCGGTCTTTCGGTCCCTGACAGGGCGATACAGGAAGAGGCGCTTACTTCAGATTCTATGGATGCGGCAGGTTATTACCAACAAGGCGTCGCGCTTGCGGAACGGTTCGAAACAAAGGAAGCGATCGAACTGCTAAAGAAAGCTGTCGCGCTCGATCCGGGGTTTGCGATGGCATATGCGCGCATCGGCTACGCGTACGCGGTGGTAGATTTTGCGCCGAAGCAAGGATTGCCCTACCTGCTGAGGGCATCCTCGCTGTCGGATCGTTTGACGGAAAAACAGCGACTTTACATTGCGGCATGGCGTGCGACGGCCGAGGAAAATTACGATGAAGCCGCCAGGATCTACGCAACCATCACGCAGCGGTGTCCCCATGATCCAGAGGCTTTTCGGCAGCTTGCAAAGTTGCAGCGCTCACTTGAGCACTTAGATGCAGCGAACGCAACACTCCAAAGTGGTCTTACGGCCAATCCGAATGCAAGTTCTTTGTTCAATGTGAAGGCGATAGTTGAGCTTGCTCAGTACCATTATTCCGCGGCGATCGTGTCCGCGCAGGAATATCTTCGTTTATCACCGAACGAACCAAACGCCCACGACACGTTGGGAATGACGTATCAGCAGGCAGGCAAACTTTATCAGGCGATTGCGGAGTTCTCCGCAGCGCTTTCTCTTGATCCGGAGTTTGAACCCGCCATCGTTCACATGGGAGACGTCTACTTTCAGGCAGGTCGTTACGAAGAAGCTATACAGCAATATCGGCGCTACATTGGAGCCGCTCACACGGATGCCGCACGAGCGATCGGCTATGGCAACATAGCGGCGGTGTACCGTCAGCAGCAGAATTTAAAGGAAGCAGCCAAGGCCGCCGAACGTGAGATCCACTACGACCCACACGCTATTTGGAACTCGTTAGTCATTGCCGTTGATGAGAAACATGCAGCCAAGGTTCATCATTATGAAGTTGCGCTGCAAAGTGCAAGGAACAGTCAAGAGCGAGGAACACCGGGCGATCGCCGCACCATAGCGTACCAGCGGGGTTGGCTGGCGCTGCAACGTGGCGACCGTTCCAAGGCCATCGCTTCGTTCCAGGAAGCGCTACAGCATATTCCGGCGACATCAGGAATTGATTTACATGACTCTTGTCTGGCGGACGCCTTCATGCAGTTAGGAATGCAACAAAAAGCGGAGACGGAATACCGTCGGCTGCTTGCAAATAATCCGAGCGATCCGTTTGCCCTTCGTGGCATTCATTCGATCGCTCACAATATGTAATACGTTCTGTGTGAGGTTCCATCAGCATGGACTGCAACCTCCACTCTCCCGACTAATCGGCAATACCCGTCACAATACGGGGAAGGCCTCTTGCTTCCGAGATTCATCCCTCAAGAAAAAGAGGTCAATGGCAGCGCGACGGGACGCGCAATGGCTCTGGCTCAATGGCTGTGAAATATTATGAAATTTTCTGAAATCAAGACGAAGATATGGAAAATGGGAGCCTTCATCGTCTGGCACCGTTTCCTAACGCCTAGAATCGCACTTGTTGGAACAGAATCATGGCTGCAAGCGCGTCGGCAACAAAGGTGACACGAAAGGGAATCATGATGAAGAAAGTTGACGAGATTCTGCAGAACAGCAGCCGGCGTTCCTTCCTGAAGACCACTGGGCTGGCGGTTACTGCGGCTATCGCGTCGCCCGCGATGGACATGGAGCCGCAGTCACCCATGGTGCAACATGCCTCGGGAAGTGGTGCGAGCCTCGCCAGCCCGGTTACTCTAGTCAATATTTTGCAAGGCACGGATTCGACGCCGTATTTTTCCCGAGGAAACACGCTGCCCATTGCGGCACGACCCTTTGGCATGGGGCACTGGACAATCCAGACGACACCGAACACGCCGTGGATGTTCCAGCCGGGGCAGCGACGGATCCAGGGCTTCCGTGCTACGCATCAATTGAGCCCATGGCTGGGCGATTACGGCCACGCCACCTTTCTGCCGATCTGTGGGGCGCCGGGGGTGGAATACGGTGCGCGTGCCAGTTCTTATCGGCCAGAAGACTCGACGCTTTCGCCTCACACGCTCCAGATGCGGCTATTGCGTTACGGTATCGACACGGAGTTGGTACCGACCGAACGTTGCGCACTCATTCACGCAAGCTTTATGAAGCCTGAGGCGCCCGGATTTATCTTTGATGTGCCCGGCGAAAAGCCGCCGACGCATGAACCGGACGAGCAGCGGCGCACGATCCGATTCAGATCGACCGCAAACTCTGGTGGGGTTCCGGAGGGCTTTGCGTGCTATTACGTGCTGCATTTTTCGGAGTCCTGGACAAAGCTGGAAGATAAAGACGAGCGCGGTCACCGCACGACTCACTTAACCTTTAAGGATGGCGTGACAGCATTGGATGTGCGAATTGGCACATCGTTCATCTCGTTCGAGCAGGCCGAGCACAACCTGGACAGCGAGCTTGGTTCGAAACCGGCAGCGATCTTGCGAGCCGAGGGCGAACACGCGTGGAACGAGTTGTTGAAGCGTATTGAGATCGAGGGGGCGACGGAGACGCAGCAGCGGACGTTCTACTCCTGCCTGTATCGGACGCTGCTCTTCCCACGCATCTGGCACGAGCCAAATATAAACGGCGCGATGAGCCATCGCAGTCTCTACACCGGGAAGGTGACGCCGGGCGTGATGTACGCCGATCACGGCTACTGGGACGTCTATCGCGCATGGTATCCGATGATGACTGTGCTCTTTCCCGAGCGGCTTGGGGAGATTCTTCAGGCATGGGTCAACGCGTACAAGGAAGGCGGCTGGTTGCCACAGTTTCCATGTCCGGGCTATCGCGCATGCATGACCGGAAGCCTTATCGATTCGCTTTTTGGAGAGGCGGCCGCCAAAGACATAAAGGGTTTTGACATGGCTGCGGCATATGACGGACTGAAGAAGCATGCCACCCAGCAAGGCAATCCCGATGCTGGCTACGGTCGTCGCGGTATTGAGGAGTACGTGCAGCATGGCTACGATCCAGCAGACAAAGTCGAGCAATCGGCGGCGGAGACGGTGGATGCCGCGTACGGCGACTTTTGTATCGCGCAGGTCGCGAAGGCTTTGGGCAAGACGGACGACTACGCTATGTTCATGAAGCGGGCAGGAAACTGGCGCAATATTTTCGACCCGAAGACCGCTTACTTCCGAGGCAGGAATTCTGATGGCGCCTTCGTGGAGCCGTTCAGTCCCATACGCTGGGGCGACCCGTACGTTGAAGGCGCAGCGTGGCAGCACCGCTTCGACGCACCGCACGATATGGCGGCGCTGATCGATGCGATGGGTGGCAAAGAAAAGGTTGTGGCGGAGCTCGAGAGGATGCTGACCATCTTCCCCGAGTTCGACACCGGTCCTTACGGTAGTGAGATTCACGAAATGTCGGAGATGGCTGCGGTCAACTTCGGTCAGTACGCACACAGTAATCAGCCTTCGCACCATATTCTTTATGTCTTCAGCGCTGCCGGGCGACAGGATCGCGCCGCATACTGGGCGCGGCGCGTGATGAACGAACTCTACACGCCGGACCTCTTCGCAGGTGACGAGGACACGGGCTCCATGGCCGCGTGGTACATCCTCAGTTCTCTAGGCTTCTATCCGTTATGCCCCGGCAAGCCCGAGTACATGCTGGGCGCGCCGTTGTTTCCACGTGCGAAGGTGCACTTGCCTGGTGGCAAGACTCTGATTGTCGAAAACGCTTATAAGGGGGAAAAGACCATACGCACGACGCTTAATGGAAGGCCCCTCGCCAACGCAACGATTCAGCATATGGAGATAACAGACGGCGGAACCCTCCGGTTCGCCTAAAGACATTGTTGATGAAATTGATGACCTATCCTGAAGACACTATCAATAGTTGAGTCGCGCTCTCAACTGCACTCTTCTCCCGGGCAAGGCCGCCTCGCCCATTGGATGGAATGTGGCTTCCAATAAACCCCACAGGACAAAGCCGCGTAGACTTCGCTTTCAGTGGGATAGACAAACGAAAGGCAGGCATCACGGTTGAACGAGGTTGAGCAGCAATTTGCCAGCGACAATTATGCGGGGATATGTCCCGACGCCTGGGCCGCCATGGATGAAGCCAACCGTGGTCACGCTACAGCGTACGGCGCGGACCAATGGACCGCGAAAGCTTCCGACGCTTTCCGCGACTTATTCGAGACACGGTGCGAAATCTTCTTCGCCTTCAACGGCACAGCCGCCAACTCGTTGGTTTTGGCGTCGCTGTGTCAGAGCTACCACAGCGTCATCTGTTCGGACTCGGCGCATATAGAGACGGATGAATGCGGTGCGCCGGAATTTTTCTCCAATGGATCGAAGCTTTTACTCGCTCCATCCACAAATGGCAAACTCACGGCAGGGGCCATACGTTCGATTGCTACCAAGCGAAGCGATATCCACTTCCCCAAGCCAAGAGTTGTCTCCATCACCCAACCTACGGAGATGGGCGAGGTGTACACGGTCGATGAAATCCGAGCCATCTCCGAAGTGTGCCGTGAGCTCGGTCTGCGCCTTCACATGGATGGGGCAAGATTTGCCAACGCATGCGCCAGTCTGGACTGCAGCCCCGCGGAGATGACCTGGCAAGCTGGCGTAGACGTTCTTTGTTTTGGTGGTACGAAGAACGGCATGGCATTTGGTGAGGCGGTAATCTTCTTTGACTCCAGCCTGGCCGCGGATTTTGACTATCGCTGCAAGCAGGCCGGTCAGCTTGCTTCGAAGATGCGCTTTCTTGCCGCCCCGTGGGTGCGCATGTTGGGGAACGGTTCTTGGCTGCGCAACGCGGCACATGCAAACGCCTGTGCGCGTCGATTTGCCGAGGCCGCGGCTCACGTCCCAAGAGTCCATTTAATCTCGAAGGTCGAGGCAAACGCTGTGTTTCTCAAAATGCCGGAGTCGATGATGGAAGAGCTGCGGAGTAGAGGTTGGGTTTTCTATACATTCATCGGAGGAGGCGCGCGGTTCATGTTCGCTTGGGACTCATTGCCGGTAAGAATTAATGCACTTGTGGAAGATCTGAAAGATCTGGGACGCTCTGTGGTTTGACTGTTGCTTGGTAAATCATCTGAAGGAGAAGTGAGTGAGCTTTAGCCGAAGAGAATTTAACTATGGGCTACTTTCAGCGACAGCATTGAAAGGGCCTGCCGGACTCGTGCCAGCGCCTGCGGAAGCACGAGAGTCAAAGAGTTTGTTGGAGCTGCAACGGAAATTTGTAGATCTTCGTTTTGGCATGTTCCTGCACTTCAATATGGCGACCTTCCAGGATCGTGAGTGGGGTGATCCGACCTCGCCATCCGAGCTCTTCCATCCGACAGCGCTTGATACAGACGAATGGGCAGCTGCCGCGAGATCCGCAAAAATGACCTGGGGCTGTCTCACCACCCGCCACCACGATGGCTTTTGTATTTGGACAACGAAAACGGAGGCTGGCAGGGTCGCCAAAGCTGAGCCTCAGATTGACATAGTGCGCTCGTACGTTGATTCGTTCCGCAAAGCCGGACTGCGGGTAGGGCTCTACTACTCGATCTTGTCTTTACGTGATGACATTCGACACTTCAATGTGACGCCTGAAAAAATTCGACTGATCAAAGATCAACTCACAGAGCTCTTCACGAACTATGGTGAAATCGACATCCTCATCACGGACGGATGGGATGCGCCGTGGAGCCGCATCACTTATGAAGAAGTGTCCTTTCGTGAGATTTACGACCACATTAAGTCAATGCAGCCAAACTGCCTCATCTGCGATCTCAACGCTGCCAGCTATCCAACGGGAGGTCTCTATTACTCCGACATCAAAGCCTTCGAACAAAACGCCGGTCAGCGGGTGCCGCAGGGAAGTGATCTGCCTGCGCTTTCCTGCGTAACGATTACCGATGGATGGTTTTGGAAACAGCAGGATCTTCATGGCAACCTCAAGCCAGCAGAGACCGTGGTGAACGAATGGCTGGTTCCTCTGAACCGTCGCCACTGCAATCTCATCCTCAATGCACCTCCCACACGTGAAGGTAAGCTTGCTCCGAACGTAGTGCAGCGTCTTGCGGAGATTGGGCGCCTGTGGAGTCCCGAGCAGCCTTCGGCGCAGGTCACGCAGCATCCAGTCATCACTACCCCGAACCTCGCGAAGGGGAAGCCGATCCACGCAAGCTCCAGCCCCGATACCGTAGGTCCCGATCTTGCCAACGATGGGAACTTCCGATCTTCCTGGTCGCCCGAGGACTCCGACACCGCGCCCTGGCTGGAAGTTGATCTTCAATCTGAACATCGCGTCTCAGTCATAGCTCTCGTTCAAGGGCAGCGTGGAGATTTGCTCTCCACAGCCAAGAGTTTCAAGTTTGAGTGCTGGACCAGATCAGGCTGGACGACTATGGTCGAAAGTTCGATCCACAGCGCAACAATGGTCCTTGCAGTGCGACCTGTCACTGCAAGCAAGTTCCGCGTAAGTCTAACGTCCAATAGAGGTCCACTGTCCATTGCGGATATCGGCCTCTACAACGAACCGTCGGATGCAGAGTCGTAACCAAAGGAGTTGGTCTGGCTTAACTTCGGTTTTAAAGGGATGGACAAAGCCAATGCATGTTTGCCTAAACCTCCGAATGATGATGTTGGAAGCGACGATGTTCCTTCTGGCCCTCCTTCCAGTAAATCCCGCGTTAGCACAGAGCTCGGCGCTTAGTCTTGAGGAGGCGCTGCAGCACCTCGAAAGTAATTCCCGCCTATATCAAGCCACCGCGCCGGATTTTTTCTGCAACGAACATGTTGTTTCGACCAAAAGTTCCCTCAATGTCCGAGAACGCACCGTCACCGACTCTATCTTTCGCGTAGAGCGTCGCATCAGCGGACATAATAAAAGACTTATTGAGTCCCGAGAGGTCAAGGCAGTCAATGGTCACCCCTCGACCAGGAGTGAATTGCCTGGCCCGATCACGCTCCAAGGTGTGTTCTCTGGCGGTCTGGATGTGGTTTCTACTGGCCAAACCTCGTGTATGCGCTATGCTTTTGACCCCGGTAGTTCCGATCCCTCCACTAATCATTACGCTATCCAGTTTGCCACCCTGCCCGAAGAGCAGCGACGGCCAGGATGCTCCCTTTCCGAGGACACCAACGGTCGTATCTTGGTTGATAAAGGGACCATGCAGGTTGAACAAATGGATCTCGTCACTCCCCATCATGTCTTCCTTTCTGGCTTGGAGGGTATTTGGCGCATCTCCATCACATACGGTACGGTCGACTTGGACAACCACCGATTTCGAATGCCTAAAACGATAGTTTCAACTCTGACATGGAGCGATATTGGAGGTGTGACGGTGTGGTCATTTGATGCGACGTACTCCAATTATCATAAGTTTGGAGTATCAGCCTATATCTTGCCAGTACAGTAACTCTTCGCTTCTTATCTGAAGGGAACTAAAATTTTCGGTCAGCCGTTATGTCACAATTCCTAAAACTTAGTACGCAGGGGTAATCGGGGTTTCAGCGGACTGGCGACGATTACAACACCTTCTCTTCTCTCGACTCAACAGCGGATGGAACAACAGCTCCATCCACTGTTCTAGTCTAACGACTACTCGTCGTCAGCCCCATCTGCGTGGTCATCGGCGGCCTCAATTTTCGAGAGCCGCTTGATGCTGAGGGCGCTCCATTTGCTACCTCTGCTCTGATGCGAACCAGGCCCAAAGCTTCAGCAAGAGTCGTCCGCTCTTTGTGTACTTGCAGAGCTATACGCACGAAGCAGCGGCTGAGCCTGCTGCCTTGATAGAGCGAGACGTAGGCGATCAGAATCCACAGACATCCTCAATCGTCTACTCTGCGCCTTTATCTGGTTCAGGTGGCTCACGGCCGATCCTTACTGCTTGGGCTGCAATACGAGTTTCCGGACCACTGGGTTGCCGAAGTGAATGGCTACTACACACGAGGGTGGGACACGCTTCGACTGCGAATATCAACTCTCCCAGCAACGCAGACCCTTACGGACCTCGGCCATTCGTGGCGGGCATCAACCTACAACAATTTCAGCAATCGGGAAGATTCAGCGGTGATTCCCAGTACATGAGGTTCGAGCAGAATTCTCTCAAACGTGTGCAACTCTTTCTTGGCTATTTCCGCTCATCGGTCCGGTCCAATGCGGACACTCCTTCGACCGAACCGCAGTCTGCATATTCCGATTCGGGGGAATATGCACGTCCTAGCTGGCAAGCCACGCACAACAGCCTTGGAGCTGTCACCGTCCACCTACCAGAACAGTTGTTGCTCAGTTCGATCTTTGGCGCTTCAAGCGGCCAACCATTCAATCTCCTGACGGGCTCCGACAACAATGGCGACGGCGTATTCAATACCGCCCCCAGTACGCCGTAACGATCGCATCAGGGGCTATCCAAACACGGTACGGTTTCCTAACGAATTCTGGCGGCTCCAGTTGGGTTCCGCGAAATGCCGGAACACTGCCTTGGAAAGTCCATTTGGATCTGAATCTACAGAGAGCTTTTGTGCTCAATCCAAAGGCGCCGAAGGATTCTCAAAAGACGCTCTCATTGAATCTTCGATCCACGAACATTGTGAACCATACAAATGTGACCGCGGTCGGGAACGTATTAGGGTCATCCATCTTTGGGGTTCCTTATCAGGCGGAGGCCGGGAGACGGGTCGAGGTAGGAATCAATGCACGCTTCTGACCGCAAACATCCTGCAGCGCTTCGGGGCATGCCTTCAGATGGCCACTTCGATGCCAAGGCATATGCCCGTTTTGCTCACTTGACCACCGAGACGCTTTTCCAGGGAAAGTGGCAAGGTTCACGTGCTCTGTGCGTTACGGCTTGGTCCTGTCCGAATCGGACAACTCGGACGCGTGATACCGGGTGCCTCGAAAAAAGTTCTCACTCAAATACTGAGAAAGTTTGAATCAGAGAACATAGTCGTCAGGATAGATTTAAGCGACCTCGTCCTTCACGTCGAATACCAACTGCATCAAGAGGTCCGGGAATCAGTCGAACAGCTTCTCGATCACGTTTCAAAATGGGGCGCGAGCTTCATGGCTCTTCAAGGCAAGGCGAGCGCACTGAAGGAGCGGATGTGACAGAGGAGATTTGAGGACATAGCACTGCCAAGTCAAGAAGCGTGGTCAGTATTTATATTTCAGGCATGTGTCGATCTTTATTCGTACTTCTCTCTGTGTCGTCGGTATGGAGCTACGCTCAGGTGCAGACTTGTATCGACGTAAGGCAATTCGATTAAATATGAATGCCGCCCGAAGGCGGCATTCAAAGACTTAGGGCGCGCATTCGACGAAACGACCGGTTGCCCCAAAGTCTACGGAGTCAATACTCCGGCAGGTATCGGGGTTAGCCCTCGCTGGGACTCACGACACGATAGCTGGCGCCGCCGTTAGACCACACCAGCAGCAGGATTTGCTTGCCATTCGGTGTGCTCTTGATGCTACTTACGACGTCGCCAGCTGAAAGTGTCAGCTTGCGGTTCACTTCCAGGATCACGTTACCGGGCTGCAAGCCTGCGTCTTCTGCAGGGCTGCCAGGCCTCACCTGTGCAATCGCTGCACCCTTCACACTGTCTGGAATGTTCATCTGCTGCCGCATCTCGGGCGTTAGATCACTCATCGCCAGACCCAGCTTGCCGCCGTTCGATTGGCGGCCATTGCCATCCCCGTCGTTGCTCGCGGCTTGTGCGTCCTTTTTATACTCGCCCAGCGTTATGTTTACCTTCTGCGCTGCGCCGTTCCGCAGAATGCCAAGGGTCGCATGGGTGCCCGGCGTCATCTGGGCCACCTCCACCTGAAGCTCACCGCCGTTCTCCACGGTGCGTCCGTTCAGGCTGGTGATCACATCACCATTCTTCATACCGGCATTGGCTGCCGGAGAACCCGGCATCACCTGTGACACGATCGCTCCAAGAGCGTCCTTGAGATTGAAGAACTGTGCGTTCTCGGGTGTCACATCATTCATGCTGATGCCAAGATAGCCATGATGAACTGCGCCGGTCTGAATGATCTGCGTTGCGATGGCCTTCGCAGTAGAAGCTGGAATAGCGAAGCTTGCGCCTGCGAAACTGCCATTGCTGGTCGCAATCATCTGGTTGATGCCGACAAGTTCTCCATGAACGTTCACCAGAGGACCGCCGCTGTTGCCACGGTTTACGGCTGCGTCGGTTTGTATCAGGCCGCCGGGCGTACGTGCATCGGGTGAGAAGGGAGCAGCCCGATTGACCGCGCTGACGATGCCGCGTGTCACACTGAACTGCAACACGCCAAATGGGCTGCCAAACGCCAGTACAGTCTGGCCAGGCCGTAGCTTGCTGCTGTCGCCCCAGGAGATCGCAGGCAGATCATGCGCATCCACTTTGACCACGGCGATGTCGGTCAGCTTGTCCGTTCCTACGACTTTACCCGTCAGCACGCGCCGGTCATGAAGAGTCACCTTGATCTGCTTTGCACCCTCCACAACGTGGTTGTTCGTAACGATGTAGCCGTCCGGAGAGATGATCACGCCCGATCCGACGCCGCGGCGAAGCTCCTGTTGTTGAGGCTGCATCCGTAACCCTTTGCCGGGGCCACCAAAGAACTGGCGAAGCTGCGGCGGCAGGTCCTGCGGATTGATCTGCTGCGCCGTTTCATCGTCCTGTTCATCGACTTCGCCGACGCTTGTAACAGCCACGTTTACAACAGCAGGCGTCACGCGCGCCGCGAGCGTCTCCATGTCACGATCCAACGCAGTCAGTGAACTTACGCTTTGGTCATCCAAAGCAGAGGCCGTGACAGCGCTGGCGTGGACGCCATAGTTGTGAAAGAGCGTGGCCGAACCCAACACCGCGACCGCTGCAAGGGTGAACGGGGCAGCAAAGCGGTGGATACTGCGAATAACTAAAGAATTAGTTGTTAGCGACATAATGGTTCTCTCCAGTGTGAGGTGGGTTCAACTTACAGTTCGATCAGCAGCCAGCCACTCGACACCGGCACGGCTACATAATGCCTATAAAATACGGCCGGCGTCAGTCGGACTGGTTCTGTCGCCGGTGATGCCGAGTCATCTTCTATCGTCGAGACGTCCCCCGATGGCGTGTAATGCGTGCGCATCATCATCGGCGCGTGCTTCGAGTTCGGGACCGTGAAATCTCTCGAATCTGTCGAGAGCCCCGTCATCTTCCTGAATGCTTTCTTGTGTGTCGCACGAACTTTGATGAATCGAGCAGACCTCACACGGAACGATGCAGGCTCCGCCCGCGCACCAGTGAACGTGTCCATTTGATTGCTAGTCGGTACCGTCGCCACATTCATAACAGGCACCACGGATGCTTTAGTGGCGGCGACTTGCACGGGCTCATCTCCAACGTGCACAAGCTGGGGTATATGCACCATACCGCTAACCGCAGTCAACAACACGGCAGCAGCAGTAGCAGTAGCCCATGCGGATTGGGCTTGCGTCCAGGTAGACGATTGATCTAACAAAGCGTGAACGCGTTGTACGAGCTCAGACTTACGCTCCCAGGCCGTAAGCGCTAGACGCAAACGACTGTGTCCCAGCCGTTGTTCCGCAAGCCGGGTGAGGCAGGCAGCGTAGGCGAGGGGTTTTCCCGTTTGAGCTACAACGGCGGAGTCGACGGCAAGTTCTCGCTCTTTGCTGATGATGCGATTCAGCCAAAACAGCCCCGGATTCAATGGCGAGAGAATGAGCCCCACTTGCAGTACCAAGTTCATCCAGTCGTCGCCGCGTCGGAGGTGTTCACACTCGTGCAGAGCAATTTGCTGAAGCTCGCTCTCAGAAAGCCGGGGCACCAGCCAGTCTGGAAGTAGTAGACGTGGTGAGCGGAAACCCAGAATCGTTGGTGAATCTACGTCCGGCGAACTGCATAAGATAGCGCGGCGAGAACCTGCAGCAAATGCGGTTGTGCCCTGCACCTGCACCGGAATGGCAGCCCGCTGAACAGCGCAGAGATGATGCCATGCGAAGTAGAGCTGAACACTGCGAAAAGCTGCAGCGGCCAGCCAAACAGCAGCAATTGCAGCGCCGACCCATGGTGCAAGTTGGAAGCTATGCTGCCCCGAGCCCGCTTCCCCTCCATGAAAACTGATGAACGGGAGAAACAGGGCGCCAGTGAACATTGCGATCAAGAGGGAATGACGAAGGCTCGCGGAAGCGCGCGGCATAAGGCTGCACAGTGTTATGCCCATCAGCACCATGACAAGCCCTTGCCACAGCCCCGCGACGCACCCCGCAGTCAGCAACGCAGAAACATGAAGAAGGGATGGCATCATTTGCTTTTCCTCCTCGTTTTTTGTCCGGCGGCAGCTTCTGCTTCGGCGATGGCTCGCTTCAGTGCTTGTAATTCGTCAAGGCTCACGTCTCCGCCGCCAAGAAGGGCGAGCATCAGACGTTCGCGGCTGTCGCCGAAGAATCGACTGATAACGTTCCGCACTTCGGACTGTTGCGCATCTTCCTCCGCAACTACCGCGGTATACAGAAATGCGCGACCTTCCTGCCTGTGCTCGACGTAACCCTTTGTCTCGAGAATTCGGATCGTCGTCAGAACAGAGTTATAGGCGAGACGGCCTTCCGCGGGCATAGCCGAAACCAGATCCTGGACGAAACACTCTCCGCAACGCCAAAGCAGGCGCATCAGTCTCAGTTCGGCTTCGGTCAACGTATTGGAACGGTTTCTCGGCATATTCGCGCAATGTTGAGACGGGCAACTAATAAATTAGTTAGCGCACCCAAAAACATCCAGGCGGCAACAGTTGATGGGTTCGCTAAGCATTCTTCAAATATAGTTCGATCGTCTCACTCGTCCAAGTGGAGATCCCACTGCCGAAGAAGTCCCGGTCTTCAGT
Source organism: Terriglobus saanensis SP1PR4 (assembly GCF_000179915.2). Taxonomy (NCBI): domain Bacteria; kingdom Pseudomonadati; phylum Acidobacteriota; class Terriglobia; order Terriglobales; family Acidobacteriaceae; genus Terriglobus; species Terriglobus saanensis. Next base: position 2,002,951 of record NC_014963.1, read on the forward strand.
CCAAATGGGGCACTTCAAAAGAAGTGCGGATGCGACAACCGGCAGTCCTCTTCGTCACGGGAGATCATTCGCTCACGCGCGGAGGCTTCGTGCTCTTCATAAAGACTTCTGTCCACCACCTCAATCAAACGCGACAGGTGATCGAGCAGCAGAATTCCAGGGGAAGGATCGATTCGGCGTTTTTCCGAGATGGAAGGGATGTACTTGCGTGCATCCGCAAAACAGATCTCCGGAGCGTAGAACGATACAGAGTCTTCGTAGGTTTCGAGGAGGCTACGTACGCGCACGCCGAAGACGGCTCGCAGGAGGATGTTCGCGTCGAGCACAAGGCGCTTCTGATCTGTCATCGCTTCTGCCTAGTCCGCCACCGATTAAAACCGGTGACCGCTTCGTCCTCAGAGATCCCCTCGGCATCCAAGACTTCCTGCCAGCGGGTCGAGGCCTCACGCAACGCTTCTTTGTCTGTATCGCTGCGCTTGCGGCGAGCAGGGATAAAGTAGCCCACCGTATCTCCATGACGGGTGATCGCCACGGGGGATTCTGATTCCAAAAGGTACGTGGCGAGCTTGTCGCGGAACTCTCTCATTCCAACCTTCACGGCTTCCGTAGCAACTCCTTGAGTACCAGTGCGTACACAAGTGTACCATTTGGAAGATATTCTGGACCCGCCACCCCTGCCGTCGCGCGACAGAACTTGCGATTGAAATTCGACGTAAAAATGGCCAAAACTCCTGCAAACTGAGGGACAGGGCAAAGGTTCAGAGGGCAAAGGTCGCGGGTCCGATAAGGGGCCAATAACCGTTGCCGTGGGTCCAATAAGGCGCTCAGGTAGCCATCCGCTACGCCTGGTATCAACAAGTTACGCAACACGGATTAGCTGTCACGGCAGAGGTCGCGGTCGGTTCGGCAACAGGCAAAGAGAAGATAAGCTACATTCAAGATCGGGACAGCACGGGATCGGCAAGGTGCCAGGCATTGCGGACGCTGTCTTGCAGCTGCAACTGGCGAGCTTTGACGAACGGCGCGTAGCTCTTCTCTGTTATCTTGACCGATGAGTGACCCAAGAGCAACGAGACCTGGTCGATCGGGACGCCCGCCAACAGATTTTCAACCGCAAAGGTATCGCGAAACATATGGGGATGGCAGCGCTTGGGCGCGCCATCCAATCTCTTGATGTCAGCGATCTCAAATAGCCTCCGAAAAGCTCGCTGCCAGTTCGCAACGGCGCTTTTGGGGTCGCCATTTCCGCTCCAGAAAAAATATCTTGGGTTTGGCTTGGCTCCTGGCGGCAGCTGCTTGAGCGTCTTGACGACAAAAGGAGGCAGAGGAACATAGACGGGTGTTCCGGTCTTTGCCTGATAGAGAAAGAGATCGTCTCCCTGTAGCCGCGTCTTCTCCAGCGTCACGGCATCCCGTATACGAAGTCCCGCTCCATCGCATGATCAGTGTCATGGCTCGGATGCGGATTCTGAGATCTTCAAGCGGAATGAATCCACCGCGTGGATCACCGTAGATATAGGTCGTATCCACGATCTTATTGAATTCATCTCGGGGGAAGTAGTCGGTTGGCACATGGACCACTTTGATCTTTCCTATCTCTAGCGTCGGGTTGTGGGTGATGTATCCACGCCGGACGCATGACCAAAAGAAACCAATCAAACGCTCCTGTTTTTTCGATTTTGCGAGGGCACCATCCGTCCATGTAGAGCGAAAGTTCTGGACTGCATCCAGATCAATCTCGTCCAAGTATTCAAAGCCTTCGCCTATCGCCCAGATGAGGAATTGCTTCCGGAACGTCGTTTCAAGCTTCGAGAGAGTGGATTTCTCCAGATCTCGGCTCCTGGCATCGGTCAAATATTTATCGACGGCAAATTGGATTGTGATTCGTTTCCTCTCTTGAGATTGCACTCGGTGAGATGGCCGTGAACCAGCTTGGACAGGATCTGCAGGAGGAATGAAGTGGGTTGGGGAATTTTCTAACGTGTGGAAAGCCGGAGCCGGGATCAATTTTTGTTCGAGATTGCGACGAAATTCTTCAGCGTGTTCCCAGCTGCGCGTCTTGGCACTTCGACGAATGAACTCGTCGTTGACCGTTCCCCAAACCCACTTTGGGCACCTGCAACGTTTCCAATTTCGGTCGGCCGAACGGGGACAGTGCGCAGAATGGCGAGTGTAAATCGACAACATAAACGTCTCCGGCCAAGCAATCTCGCAATCGCCCAGCTGGATCCATTGTACAAACGTTGTACAATGCTATAACGCGCTTTGTAAATTTATAATAATAAACAGTTTAGGTATGGTGGAGGCGGTGGGAGTCGAACCCACGTCCGAAACTACCAATAGCAGAGAGCTTTCATGCTTTTTCACGTTCGTTAGTCTCGTCTCGAGCGCTTGGAACGGACGAAGAAACGCCTGAGACCAGCCTGATCGATCTCATCCTCGGCGCACAGGCGGAGCGCGTTGGACCAGCCTACAGTGCGACGCTCGCCACCAGCCCGTAGGCGAAGCCGATGGAAAACGGCTACTTAATTAATTAAGCAGCAAGCGCGAATTGAGGTTCGGCACTTATAGTTTTTGTGAGCGATTACGGGTGTCCACACCCCGGCATGCCTCTCTACCACAAGCAATCCCGTCGAAGCCGTGACGCCCCCACACTTGTGGAGATGCTTCTACAGGTGCATTTGCAGCACTGCAAAGATCTGTATTCATTATAAGCGCTCAAAAGGCCTATCTAAGAAAGTCCTGGAAGCGTCTGCTTGATCCCTTGCATGTTCTTCCACGGATCGGACTTCAAACGCGCCTTCCAGTTCTCAAAATCCTGAATGCTGAAAGCCGGATGCTTGGGCGAAGCAAGCTCTTTCCATGCCAAAGGAACAGAGACGGTAGCGCCCGGACGAGCTCGTGGAGAGAAGGGGGCCACGGCGGTAGCGCCGCGTTCGTTGCGAAGGTAGTCGATGTAGATCTTTCCCTTGCGCGCGGACTTGGTCATCTTGGTCAGGTAGAGGTCCGGTTGTTCTTTCTCGAAGGCTTGCGCGAAGGCGTGGGACCAAGCTTTTACCTGTGTCCAGTCATGGTTCGGCGTCATGGGAATGACGACGTGAAGGCCCTTGCCTCCGGTGGTTTTGAGAAAGCTCTTCAAGCCGATCGTTTCCAGACCGTTGCGAACGCTCTCCGCGCTATCGGAGAGCTGCTTCCACGTAATGGCTTCGTCCGGATCCAGGTCGATAATGATCCGGTCGGGATGTTCCAGATCCGAGTTTTTGGATCCCCAGGGATGGACTTCGAGCACGCCCATCTGGGCCAGACCCGCGAGTGCTTCCGCAGTATTGAGTGTGATGTACGACTCCGGTTCCCCGGTCTTCTTGTTGGGAACCATCACGCTCCCGATCCCGGGTGGAAGCATGTGGTTGGTGTGCTTTTGAAAGAAACACGGCTTACCGCTTCCTTCCGGGCAGCGAACGAGCGAAAGTGGCCTGTCTTCAATGTGCGGAAGCATGTGCTCCGCAATGGCCCAGTAGTATTCCGCCAGCTGAAGCTTGGTGATTCCCGTGGTCTCGTCCAGGATCTTCTCTGGATGCGTCAGGCGAACCGGCACCGTGGTGCGTGGTGCATCTTCCGATTTAGCCTTCTTGGCCTTTGCAGGAGCGACCTTGGCGGCGATGCTCGCACTCGGAACTTTCACGGAGACTCGTGCCGATCTGGGCTTAGGAGCCACGGTGGCTTCTTCGCGGCGGACGTCAGCGGCGAGCTTGTCTTCGCGGAGGCCAAGGTACGAGGCTTGGCGAACAAGATCGTCCGCAGTCCATGTGGCAAAGCGGACCTGCGCAAGGAGTTCCGGTTTGACCCAGTTCGCATCGCGCTTGGCCACGGCTGGGATCTGATCGAAGGTTACGGATTTTGTGCGAAGACCCTCAAGCTTGTCGCGCAGCATGCGATGGATCTTCTGGGTGAACCCCGTACCGGTGCGCCCTGCATAGATCAGTTTTCCGTCGCGATAGTAGCCCAGCAAAAGGGAACCGATCCCGTAAGTATCGTTGGAGGGAAGCGTGAAGCCCCCAATAACGAATTCTTGCTCGCGGACACACTTCGATTTGACCCAGCTCGCGTTGCGTCCGGGAGTGTATGGCGCATCTGCGCGCTTGGAGATGATGCCTTCAGCGTGCAGCTCACAGGCGTGTTGGAAAACGGACCCTCCGTCAAGGTGGAGATGTTCGCTCATCTGAATTTCAGTGGAGGAGGGAAGGATCGCTGTGAGGAGCGACTTGCGCTCTCTGAGTGGCAGCTTGCGCGTGTCGGCTGCGTCCAGATGGAGCAGGTCGAAGACAAAGTACGTCATCGGATGCTTCTCTCCCTGTTCGAAGGAGGCCTGTAGCTTTGCGAAGCTGGAGATGCCGCTCTCATCCAGCACGACGACTTCGCCATCGACAAGCGCATCTTTAGCTTTGAGACTTCGCAGAGCTTCAGCCACAGGCTTCATGCGATGCGTCCAGTCCAGACCGGTGCGCGTGAGCAGTTGGATCTTGTCTCCCTGCTTGCGTGCCTGAATACGGTAACCATCAAGCTTAAGCTCATGCAGCCAATCGCCATGTTCCGGTGGCGTATCGGCATGAGAGGCCAGCTGAGGCGCGATGAAGTCAGGCAGTTTTTCCTTTGGAAGAGGAGCTAACTTGGCTTTGAGATCAATAACCTTTTCCGAGGCTTTTTTTTTATCTTCTTTAGGGGCAGCTTTTACAACGGCTTCAGTCTCTGGTGCTTCTGTTTGGTCGGAGCCCACCTGCGTGTCGTCGTTGCGGAACCATGCCTGGCCCGCGTTCTTCGTACGGTTCGACTGCCATACGTGCGTTTCGGCGGCGGCAATCTGTTCGAGCGACCTCCCTGTGACCACGGAGTTCGGTTCCTCCGCCGTGACGCAGGGATCGTCCTTGGTGCGTTCGAACTCGTCATGTTCTTTAATCAACAGCCAGTTGGGTTTGTTCCCAGACATGTTGTTCATGCGGACCAGGGTCCAGTTGCCCTTCATCTTGGTGCCGTTCATAGCGAACTTCAGGGTACCTTTGGACAGACCTTCGTCCACATCGACATGCGGCTCCCATGTGCCCTGGTCCCAGACCATAACCGTCCCGCCGCCGTACTGCCCTTTGGGGATGATGCCTTCAAAGCCGCCGTACTCCATGGGGTGATCTTCCACCTGCACGGCAAGCCGGCGATCGCCGGTGAAGTAGCTCGGTCCTTTAGCGACAGCCCAGCTTTTCAGCACACCATTCCAGCCAAGACGAAAGTCATAGTGAAGATGGGAGGCGGCGTGTTTCTGGATGACGAAGGGGAAAGCGTCGCTCTTCAGCTTGGAAGATTTCGAACCTCCGCTCGGTTCCGCCGTGACACCAAAATTCCGCATGGAGCGATAGCGAGCTAGCTGAGTGTCGATCTGATCGCCCGCGTCAGCGTAAGGAACGGCTTTCTTTGCCGCCGCTTTCTTCACGGCGGTTTTTGGGGACGCAGACTTGACCGCCGCCTTTGCAGAGACCTTCTTCGCCGCTTTTTCCGTTGCGGTTTTCTTTGTGGCAGACTTCTTTGCCGGGGCCTTTTTTGCAGTCGCCATCTTCATCCATCCCTACGCTGATTTACGACGTGCCGTTTTTGCCGCTACCTTGCTACCTTTCGCAGGTACTAATGTCGGACCTTTGCCACTGGCTTTTGGTATCTGCTTTTTAGTTACTTTCCGTTCTTTTTCTTCAACTTTTGTCGATTCCTTCGCGTCAGACTTTAAGCTATTGCGAAGGGCATCCATCAGGTTGATGACCTTGCCTCGTGCCGGAGCGGGTTCTTCATCCTGTGGGATAGGCTTATTCTCCACCTTGGCTTCGACCATCTCCTTCAAAGCAGCTTCGTACTCGTCGTGGAACTGGGAAGGATCGAACTTCGCCGTCTTTCGCTTGATGAGTTCCTGCGCGAGTTCAAGCTGGTCCTTCTCGACTTTGACCTTTTTGATGTCCGAGAAGTAGGTTGCAGGATCGCGAAGCTCCTCGGCGTAGCGCATGGTGTAAGCCATCATTCCGGGATGCTCCTCGGTGCCCGCCGCAGTAATGGCAAGCACATGCTCACGTCCACCGAAGGCGATCTTTCCCAGTGCGGCCTTGTTGGACGCTTTCAGCGCCTCCCGTACGACGATGAAGGCTTCCACCTGTTTATCGCCCTGGGGCGTCACGAAATAAGGCTTTTCAAAGTACTCGGGGTCGATTTCATCCATCGAAACAAACTGCTGGACGTCGATGGTGTGCTTCGAAGGAACGCGCAGCTTTTCGATCTCTTCGGGCTCGATCTGGATGTACTCGCCCTTGCGGTACTCGTAGCCTTTGACGATGTCGGATTTCTCGACGGGCGCGTCGTCATTGGAAGAGACCTTCTGGTGGCGGACACGTTCTCCGCTACCACGATGGATCTGATGGAAGTGAATCTCGCTCTTTGCTTCGGTTGCGACAAAGAAGCTGACAGAAAAGGAGACCAGGGAGATCTGAATTTGACCGGACCAGTAGGGACGCGCCACACCACACCTCGCACGCGAACGAGTTTTCGCGTACAAAGTACGATTCATCCGATGGGTTTGCCGATGCCTGCGAGTGTAACTGTCTACAGCGCTTAGCTCATTCTTTTGATCAGATTCTGCATTGTGCCCAGCGCCGAGAGTAGATTTGCCTGCTCCTCTTCACTGACCTCCTTGATGAGATCGGCGAGCACCTGCACCCTGCGGTTACGGCCGTCGAGGAGCAGCCTTTTCCCCTTGATGGTGGCGGAAATATGAATCTGCCGACCGTCGTCTTCGTCTCTCGTTTTCAGAACGAGTGCCTGTTCCTCCAGGGCGCGGACGATGCGCGTCATCGTCGGCGGACGGACCTGTTCCGCCTCCGCCAGTTTTCCCAGGGTGATAGGTCCGTTGAATACGATCATCGAGAGTGCCGAAAGGCGTGGTGCGGTTGTTCCGCTCTCCACATCAGCCCGCCGTAGTTTGCGCAGCAGGTGGATGGCGGTGGAATGGAGTTCCTCTGCCAGTTTCTCAGGATTGGGTTGATTTTTCGTTGACAGGTCCTCGCGTTGTTATCATAATTCATTAGCAATGCTAACGATTGGAGATTGCTATGACTTTGAAGACGCATACAGATGTAGAACTAAAGGAAATCGCGCAGATTGCTTTTACGGTGAATGATCTGGCGGAGGCCAAAACCTTCTATCAGGAGATCCTGGGGCTAAAATTCCTGTTCGATGCTGGAACGATGGCCTTCTTCCAATGCGGCACGATACGCGTGATGATCGGGCAGGGGGAAAAGCCGTCCGGTTCAGAGGGAACGATCGCTTACTTTCGAGTTGCCGATCTTGAAGCGACGTCGAGTTCTTTGGAATCTTGCGGAATTGCATTTCTGCAGAAGCCGCACCTGGTGGCCAGGATGAAGAGCCACGATCTCTGGATGGCATTCGTGAAGGACCCGGCGGGCAACACGCTTGGACTTATGAGTGAGTTGGAGAGAGGACAGTAAATTCAGAAGCTGTCGGGTGCCCCATTTCATCGCAGTTTTATCGCGATGAGTGGGTAATGAGCGAAGCGCATCCCTTTGCAATCTGTTGGTACGCTCCGCGCGACCCCACCCTTTGCGGGGTAAAGCTGCGCAAAGAATGGGGCACGGGGTTATGGATGCTCAGCCAGGAAGGTATCAATCTGTGCGAGTTCGTCGGTTGAAAGACGAAACCCGCTATGAGTGACGATCTGTTCGACCTGCTGAGCGTTCCGGCCACCGACGATGGAAGCGGTGACGGCTGGATTGCGCTGGGTCCAGGCAATCGCGACGACACCGGCAGGGACGTTGTGGCCCGCGCCAATTTGCTTCAGTAAATCGGCGATGGCCAGGTTACGCGTGATCTGTGGCTCCTGATAATTCTTGGCCCGCTTGCGGAAGTCGTCTTCCGGAAAGGCGGCGATGCGCTCGCGCGTCATGGCCCCGGTCAGCAGGCCGGAGTGCATGGGAGCATAGGCGATGGTGCCGATGTTGTGTACGGCGGAGTAGGGAAGGACTTCCGCCTCAATGGCGCGGTTGATCATGGAGTAGGGCGGCTGGTTAGACGTAATCGGCGCGATTTTGCCTACGAGTTCCATCTGTGCAGCGGAGAAGTTGGAGACGCCTATCCAGCGGACTTTGCCTTCCTGCTGAAGTTTGGCCATGGTGCTCCAGGCTTCTGAGATCTGTTCCTCGGGCTTGGGCCAATGCATCTGGTAGAGATCGATGGTGTCGGTCTGAAGGCGGCGGAGACTGTTTTCCAATTCCTGCCGAATCTGCGATAGGTCGTTGTGGATCTCTCCTGCTTCATCCCACAGAAGACTGCACTTGGTGAAGACATAGGGCTTGTTGGAATGGCCTTTGAGAGCGCGGGCGACGACCTCTTCCGAGTGGCCGAGGCCATAGGCGGGAGCGGTGTCGATCCAGTTGACGCCGAGGTCAATGGCCTTGTGAATGGCGGCGATCGAGTCGTTATCATCCTGCGGACCCCAGCTGATCTTCGAGCCGGGCCCGCCGATGGCCCATGCTCCCAGGCCGATAGTGCTGATCTCCATGTCACTGTTGCCGAGACGTTTTTTCTGCATTGCGAAAAGCTCCTGGGGTTTGCCTAAGCGGTGGCGAAGGTCTCTTCCTTCATGATGCGGTCGTAGGCGGGGAGGGTAAGAAAGTCTGTGAAGGTATCCGAGCGGACGAGTTGGCGCATCAGTTCTGCTGCCTTTTCGTAGGCGGCCATGCGCTGATCATCGACCTTTTCGCGGGCTGCGGTGAGTTCGGAGTCGATAACTCCGCCGACCATGTCGGCTGTCACGGAGCGGCCATCGTCCAGCTTGGCGTTGTGGTGGACCCACTGCCAGAGCTGAGCGCGGCTGATCTCCGCCGTGGCGGCGTCTTCCATCAGATTGAAGAGAGGAACGCAGCCGATGCCGCGCATCCAGGCTTCGAGATAGCCGAGACCCACGGCGACGTTCTGCCGAACGCCTGCTTCGGAGATGGTTCCTTCGGGAATGCGGAGAAGATCTGCTGCTGTCACGGTGTAGTCGTCGAGCTGCTTCGAGATCTGGTTCGGTCCGGGCATCAGGCGGTCAAAGACCTCAAGCGCAATAGGCACAAGGCCGGGATGAGCGACCCATGTGCCGTCGTGGCCGTCGGAGGCTTCGCGTTCCTTGTCGGCGCGAACCTGAGCAAGGGCGCGGTCATTCGCTTCTGCGTCGGACTTAATCGGGATGAAGGCGCTCATGCCACCCATGGCGTGGATCTGGCGGTGGTGGCAGGTTTTGATGGCGAGCTTTGAGTAGCTGCGCATGAAGTGGGTGGTCATGGTGACCTGTCCACGGTCGGGGAGGACGATGCTTTTATCCCCGGAGAGCTTTTTGATAAAGCTGAAGATATAGTCCCAGCGGCCGCAGTTGAGGCCAGCGGAATGGTCGCGGAGCTCGTAGAGGATTTCGTCCATCTCGAAGGTGGCAAGGATGGTCTCGATGAGGACCGTAGCGCGGATGGAGCCCTGCTCTACGCCAAGCTGCTCCTGGGCGCGGACGAAGATATCGTTCCAAAGGCGTGCTTCTCGATGCGACTCTATCTTGGGCAGGTAGAAATACGGTCCGCTGCCACGCGAAAGAAGTTCTTTCGCATTGTGGAAGAAGTAAAGACCGAAATCGAAGATGGAACCGGACATCGGTTCGCCGTCAACGAGCATATGCTGCTCTTCGAGGTGCCAGCCACGCGCGCGGATGAAGAGGACAGCCGGATTTTCTTTCAGCGCGTACTGTTTGCCGGTCTTCTCGTCCGAGAAGGTGATGGTACGACGCACGGCGTCGCGGAGATTGATCTGGCCGTCGAGGACGTTACTCCAGGTGGGCGTCGTGGAGTCTTCAAAGTCCGCCATGAAGACCTTCGCTCCGCAGTTGAGGGCGTTGATGATCATCTTGCGATCGACAGGGCCGGTAATCTCTACGCGACGGTCCTGCAGATCGGCAGGGATGGGCGCAGCCTTCCAGTCCCCGGCGCGAATGTCTGCAGTCTCCGGAAGAAAATCGGGGAGAATGCCTGCATCGATCTTCTTCTGGCGTTCGATGCGTGCGGCAAGAAGCTCTTTCCGCTTGCCGTTATAGAGGCGCTGCAGATCCGCAAGAAATGCGATGGACTCGGGGGTGAGAATCTCATTCCATGCGCCGGTGATGGGAGCTTTGAACTCCACTCCGTCCAGATGGGTTGGCATTTGTTTTCTCCTGAAGTTTTATGCGAACTGCAGGCTGACGTGGCCTGCATGGGTGAATTGCACATCGATCTTTGCGCCTGGCTGGACCCAGGTCGCTCCGGTCCAGCTACCGGTGGTGATCCAGTCCCCCTTGTGGAGGCCGCCGGTACGGGCGGATCCTTCGTTGACGAGATGCAGCATGAGGCGAAGGAGGTCGGTCCCGCCGGGGTTGGAGGCGGTGCGTTCCATCTCGATTTTGCCGTCGATGGCCAGGGTCACGCTCTCCTTGCTCCAATCAATGGTCTGCCAGTTGGCGATCGTGGGGCCGGGGACGAAGCCGCCGTGCATCTGCATATCGCTGAACATCGCCATACGAGGCGCGGTACGTGGGTCTTCCAGACCGGCTTCGAGGACTTCGATGGCGGGATGCGCGCTGGCGATGGCCGCAATCACCTCTTCGCGGGTGTAAGGCTCGGGGCGTAGCGGAAGATCCTGGCCGATCAGGAAGGAGATCTCTGCCTCGACGCCGCGGAGTCGGTGGCGAGCGTCCGAGAGGATGCTCGCGTTCTCTTTCATCCAGGCCTTGGGCATGGGGGCGAAAAAGGGAGTATCCGTAGCCGAGGGTGCGCCGACCTTCCAGCCGCCGTTGGGGCCGAAGGTGGGAGCGATGGAGTCCTGAATGAAGTAGGCCTCATCCAGCGTCTGGGGCGTGTGGGCTTCGTGGACCGAAGCGAGTGGTTTGCCGTGTTGGCGGGCTTCGCGCAGGGCGTCTGCAACGCTGGTAAGTTCTTTCTTTCTTTCGTCCGAAAACATAAATCGAATCCTCGCCGCTGATTGCGTCGCCTTACAGTCTGGCTTAGAGAAAGGGGATGCGCAACCTATGGTGTGTGAAAGTGAGAGGAAAAGAGATTCGAAGACACGATGAGTGGCGTCATATCATTGCAGGTTAGGAGCACTCATGCTTATCGGAAAGTCCCCCGAATTCAAATCATCCGAGATTACGCCACGCGAACGATTTCTCAATCGCCGCAATCTCATCTTCGGAGGTCTCGCGGCGGCGGGTGCAGCCTACGAGCTGCGGCACGGCCTGCCACCCTACGTTTCGACGGGCGTGGTGCAGGCCTCGAACAAGCTGCCAACAGTTCAGAGCCAATATACGGTTCCCGAAGCTCCGACCCCGAAGCAGAAGGCGATCACGTACAACAACTTTTATGAATACGGGACAGGCAAGTCCGATCCCTCGCACTATGCGAAGAACCTGCGCACCCGTCCGTGGACGATCTCCATCGAAGGCAAGGTGCAAAAGCCTCTGACCTTCGACATCGATCAGCTGGCAGGCTACCGTCCACTGGAGGACCGCACCTATCGCTTCCGCTGCGTGGAAGCGTGGAGCATGGTGATTCCGTGGGTCGGATACTCTCTTTCGGAGCTCATCAAGGCATGTAACCCTCTGCCAAGCGCGAAGTACGTGCAGTTCCTGTCGCTCGACGATCACAAGCAGCAGCCGGAGCGTCCGGACAGCTATGACTGGCCGTACAGCGAAGGTCTGCGCATGGACGAGGCGATGCACCCTCTGACGCTGCTCACCTTTGGCGCGTATGGCGAGACGCTGGAGAACCAGCAGGGCGCGCCGGTTCGGATTATTGTCCCGTGGAAGTATGGCTTCAAGTCGGCAAAGTCGATCGTCAAGATCCGCTTCCTCGACAAGCAGCCGCCAACCACTTGGAACGATCAGGCCCCCAGCGAGTACGGCTTTTACTCCAACGTGAACCCGAACCACAGTCATCCACGCTGGAGCCAGAGCCAGGAGCGTCATATCGATGCTGCGCTGTTTCCTCGCACCATCAAGACGCTTCCGTTCAACGGATATGCGGACCAGGTGGCGAGCCTGTATAACGGCATGGACTTGAATAAAAACTTTTAGCTCGCCAAGGAACGATGAACAACAACGCGATCCGTCTTCTGAAGCCTCTGGTTTTTCTGTTCTGCTTGCTTCCAGTGGCTGCGCTTGTGCGACAGGCACAGCAGGGAAACCTCGGCGCCGACCCGGTCGCCCACATCACGCACTTTACGGGCAACTGGGCGATGTACATGCTGCTGCTGTCGCTGGCGATTACACCGGTGCGGCGGATCTCGTCGAAGCTGGCTTGGCTGATCCGGTTTCGCCGAATGCTTGGCCTTTACGCATTCTTCTATGCCACGCTGCACTTGGCGACGTATGTCTTTCTCTTCTCCGGCTTCGACATTGCGGGAGCGTTCAGTAATCTGCGAATCCATGATTTCCATGGGATTGCGGAGCAGTGGCGGGCCGTCTGGCCGGTCATGGTGACCGATATCCAGAAGCGGCGCTTCATCCAGGTCGGCCTGCTAGCGTGGTTCATTCTGTTCCTGTTGGCGATTACTTCTCCGCAGTGGGTGATGCGGAAGATGGGTGGAAAGCCCTGGCAGACGCTGCATCGCTCTGTTTATGCGGCTGCGGTGCTGGCGGTCATCCATTTTGCGTGGACGCTGAAAAAGGGCAATCTGGAGTGGTGGAAAGACGGCCTGGTGCTGGCGATTCTGCTCGGTCTGCGCATCCTTTGGTCGCTGCAAAAGCGTTTTGCTCAGGGAAGGCCTAAAGTAGCCGTATCACGTTAGGCGCAACTTCTCTCCTTGGGATCGCGTCTTTACCGTGGACTCGCCCATGGGCGACAGGAGTTTGCATGCGCCTTCGGTCCGCCAGTAGATTCGTACTTCTCGGCACGATGATCGCGGTCTCAGCCCATGCGGCGGAGCGTAAGCCGAAGGCCAAGGTCAAAGTACAGGCCGTTGCAAGCGCTCCGCTCTCTGCGCGAGAGAGGGCATCGCAGTTTCTGGATCGCTTCACCTTTGGAGTGAGGCCGGGCGAGGTGGAGAAATTGGTAGCTGCGGGGCCAGATGGTCCCGACAAGTGGTTCGAGCAGCAGCTCAAACCAGCGGCGATTCCGGATGGCGATCTTGAACGAAGGCTGCGCGACTATCCCACGCTCAACATGACGTCGCCACAGGTGCTGGCAACTTTCCCGGATCGCGGAACGATTACCCGCATCGCAGACGGCAAGGCGCAGCCTCCAACCGATCCCCAGCTCGCCGCAGTCTATGAGGTGCAGCTTTACAAACTGCAACTCGAACGCGATGCCAAACGTACGGCGCAACTCAATGCAGCGGCTGCCGCCCCGGCGGGGACGGTAGATCCGCAGAAAGAGATCGACAAGGCCACAGCATCGCGCATCGCCGGGCAGCTTTTCTCTCTTCCCAAGGGGGAGCGGATGAAGGCGCTGCTGGCCCTGCCGGTTGCGGACCGCGCCGCCTTTACCTTGAATGTCGCGGGACAGCAGAAGACCACGCTCATGGCGGACTTTACTCCACGCGAGCGCGAGTACTTCAACTGCATGGCGGCCGGTGTCGGGCCCAGCTACCTGGCCCTGAACGAACTGACGCAGGCACGCATTTTGCGGGACATCCTCTCCGAACGCCAGTTGCAGGCGGTTATGGCGGATTTCTGGTTCAACCACTTCAATATCTACGCTCCGAAAGACTCCGACCAGTGGTACACGACGGCCTACGAGCGGGACGTCATCCGCAAGAACGCTCTGGGTAAGTTCAGTGACCTGCTCATGGCCACGGCCACGAGCCCGGCGATGCTGGTCTATCTCGATAACTGGCTTTCCATAGGACCCAACTCACCCGCAAATGGTGGAAACAACGCGAATGGCAAACGGGGCAATCGCGGACTGAATGAGAACTATGCACGCGAGGTGATGGAGCTTCATACGCTCTCGGTGAATGGCGGTTACTCCCAGGCGGATGTCACCAGCCTGGCGGCGGTGCTTACGGGCTGGTCGGTCGATCATCCAGAGCTTGCTGGACCGTATCTCTTCGACCCGAAGAAGCATGAACCCGGACCAAAGCAGTGGCTGGGGCAGACCATTCCGGCAGGTGAGGCAGATGAGGGTACAACGGCGCTCAAGGCGCTGGCAGCGAGCCCGAAGACCGCTCACTTCATCGCGTGGAAGCTCGCGCAGCGCTTCCTTGCAGACGATCCTCCGGCACCTGCCGTCGACCGCATCGCCCAGACCTACATGAGCACGGACGGAGACATTCGTGCCATGCTGCGAACGCTGGTGCAGTCGCCGGAGTTCAACTCTCGCAAGTACTTCCGGAACAAGGTGAAGACGCCGGTGGAGTTTGTCGCGTCGACCTTTCGCACCACGGCGACCGATCCAACGAACCCCGGCGTGATAGTCCAGTCGATCGACCGAATGGGTATGGGGCTCTATCGCGCTCTTCCACCGACGGGCTATTACATTACGGCAGACAAGTGGATGAACACCGGCGCTCTGCTGGACCGTCTGAACTTCGCCCTGATGCTTACGGCCGGGAAGTTCGGTGGACAGCGCTTCGATTCGTCGCGTCTGCTCGCGCTGGGGCTGATGTCTCAACCCGCAGGGACGACCCCATCCACCATCGCCTCGCGCGCAAGTGTAAAGGCCGCACCATTGAACGGGGCACCGTCCGCCGCCAAGGTGCGTGAAGTACGCATTTCACAGCGGACTTCAGATTCTGAGATGGAAGACGCTGCAACGCCCGGCATCACTGCAGCCACTGGCGCAAGTTCCGTAGCTACGGGAACCGGGGCAGAACTGGCTCTTTCCGTTCTGGAGACTACGCTGGTCGGTGGAGAGGTTTCGGCGCAGACGAATGGCCTTATCCTGCAGCAGCTGCATCAATCTGCATCAGCAGGCGCGGCCAACTCGGCGTCCACGCTCGATATGCTGACGGCGCTGGTTCTAGGAGCGCCGGAGTTTCAACTACGCTGAAGCGCCGCGAGGACCTCTTCCGGTTCGGGGCGAACGCGGAAGTCTGCATGTGCTTCGGCGAAGGTAATGACACCGTCACGGTTCACCACGAAGGTCGCGGGAATAGGAAGCATCCAATCTCGCTCCAGTGCCGCATCCGCGGAAGCCATGACGTTACGCCCAGCATTAATAAAAGGAATATTTACAAGGATGGAGCGGTAGTACCGCTGCATCTCGGGCGTGAGCGCATAAGCCACACCGAACTTTTCCGCCAGCGTGCAGCCCTCATCGCGCAAAAGCGGGAAGGGGATGCCATGCTGCTGCACGGTGAAGTCGCTCTGCCTCAGCGTCTGCGGAGAGATGGCGACGACGAGTCCGCCCAGTTCGCGGAGCCGAGGCTGCAGGTCGCGCCACGTCTCCAGTTCCGTGACGCAGTAGGGGCACCAACGGCCACGGAAGAAGTTGATCACGAGCGGACCGAGCGAAAGCAGGTCGCTGGATCTGATGATTTTTCCGCTGATGGCGTCGGGGAGAGCAAAGGCGGGTGCAGTGTCCCCCACCTTGAGCGCTCGGTCTTCGATGCCGCTCTCGAAGAGGTCTGCAACCGCACGTTCGCCGATGGCAAGACGTTCTTCTTGCACAAGCTTCCGTGTGTTCTGCGTGATCTCGTCGAGACGCGGCTGCAGCGCGGACATCACTACCGGCCGAAGCGGTTCATGCCGCCCATCTGACTCATCAGGCGACGCTGCATCTTGCCGCCACCCGAGCCGATGCCCTTGAACATCTTGCGCATCTGCGCGTACTGGCGGAGAAGGTTGTTGACGTCCTGCACGGAGGTTCCCGAGCCGCGTGCGATGCGCTTGCGGCGCTGGCCTGAGATGATCTCGTGGTTTGCTCGTTCGCGCGCCGTCATGGAATTAATGATGGCTTCGGTACGCGTGAGCTGGCCTTCGTCCACGTTCTCTGCCGCGGCCTGCAGGCCCTGGAAGGGACCGACCGACGGGAGCATCTTCATGATCGACTGCATCGATCCGAGCTTTTTGATCTGGCGCAGCTGATCGCGGAAGTCTTCGAGCGAGAAGCCATCTCCGGAGAGAGCCTTCTTGGCAAACTCTTCACTCTTGCCGCGATCGAGTTTTTCTTCCGCGCGTTCGAGCAGGGTAGCGACGTCGCCCATGCCCATGATGCGCGAGACGATACGGTCGGGATGGAAGGCTTCAAAGGCGTCCGGTTTTTCGCCGGTGCCGATGAACTTGACCGGAGCACCGGTGACGTTGCGGATCGAAAGTGCCGCGCCGCCGCGTGCGTCGCCGTCCATCTTGGTGAGGACGACGCCGGTGATGCCGAGCTGTTTGTGAAAGGCGTCAGCGGAGTTGACCGCGTCCTGTCCGGTCATCGCGTCGGCGACGAAGAGGATTTCGCTAGGGTTGAGCAGCTTCTTCAGGGAAGCCATCTCGTCCATCAGCGGCTGATCGATGCCGAGACGTCCGGCGGTATCGACGATGAGAACATCGCAGCCGAAGTTTGCAGCTTCGCGCTTGGCTTCGCGTGCAAGACGTTCGACGAGAGGCGTGCCTGCTGGCTCTCCCTTCAAATCGCCGAGATAGATCTGTGCGCTGATGGACTTGGCGACGATCTCAAGCTGCTGACGCGCCGCGGGACGATAGACGTCGACGGAGACCAGCATGGGGCGATGTCCGCCCTTCTTCAACCAGGCCGCCAGCTTGCCGCTGGTGGTAGTCTTTCCGGAACCCTGTAGGCCTGCCATCAGAATGACGGTGGGCGGCTGCGAGGCGAACTTGAAACGGGCCGTATCGCGACCGAGAATCTCCACAAGTTCATCGTGAACGATCTTGATGACCTGCTCGGTGGGGGACAGCGCGGTGGCAACCTGCGTTCCCAGCGCCTTCTCGCGGACGTGTTCGATGAGCGTCCCGACGACGTTCAGGTTAACGTCGGACTCCAGAAGGGCGAGGCGGATCTCAACCAGCGCCTCGGTGATGTTTTCTTCCGTGATGGTGCCCTGGCCGCGAAGGTTCTTGAAGGCCCGCTGAAGTTTTTCCTGAAGATTCTCAAACATATCGCTTCCAAGTTTATCAGTCGCGCAGGGATATCCTGATCCAGGAGAAAAACCGCATGGCAGCGCCCCAACCCGAGCCTTGGCTTCGCCAAACGCATACCGACATTCCTGTGGTCCACCGTGCCGTGCTCCATGCCCTGGAGCAGGCCGGAGAGGATATTGAAGCCTGGTGCAAGCCACTCACGCTGGAGGAGCTTGAATCCCGGCCGCATGGACTTCCGTCGGTTGCGTTTCAAGTGCGGCATATTGCTCGGAGTCTCGACCGGCTGATGACCTATGCGGAGGGGAATCCTCTGAGTGAAGCGCAGTTTTCGGCACTTCGAACGGAAAGTGAGCCATCTCCGACCAAGGTGGAGCTATTTGCGGAGTTTGAGGGAACTCTCGCTAGAACATTGCAACGACGATCGGCTCTGCAGTCTGTAGATCTGAATACGCCTCGCGGCCTCGGACGTGCGGCGATTCCGACTACCGTCGGCAGCATCCTGATCCACGTGGCCGAACATACACAGCGGCACGTCGGGCAGGCGATCACGACGGCGAAGGTCGTCGCATCTCTGCGGAGCTAGTCGACGAAGGGCTTGTCGCGTGTAGCCAGAATGCGCGCCCAGAGGTGCTTAATGTTGCGCTGATCTTTCACTGAGCAGGGCATCACTTCGTCCACGCCGTGGCCTTTTTTCAGAGCCAGCACCGAGTTGCCGAGCGTGTTGTTTGAAAGCTTATCGCTCTTGGTTCCGACGACGAGGAAAGGGCGGCGGATCTCGCGCAGATAGTTGATGAGCTGCGTATCGGGCGGCTGCGGAGGAATATTGGTGTCCACCAGGCAGATGCAGAGCGCAAGCGTTTCGCGGTCGGCGAGATAGGGATCGATGAAGCCTGACCACTCCGCGGAGATGGATTTGGAGATCTTGGCGTAGCCGTATCCGGGAAGATCCGCGAAGATAACCTCGGGCTGGGGCCTCGGATCGTCATAGAGACCGAAGAAGTTGATGGAGCGCGTGCGTCCTGGGGTGGAGGAGACGCGAGCCTGCGTGCCGCCCAGAAGGGCATTGATCAGGGACGATTTGCCTACATTCGACCGGCCGAGGAAGGCGACCTCGGGGGCGTTGTGCGTCTGCGCTTCCTTGGGGAAGTGTGCTTCGTCGAAGGCTGAGAGCAGGAAACGGGGGGTGAGGCGCATCCTTTCATTGTAGTCGGGGATAAACTGTCGGCCTTATGATCAAGCGCTACGCCACTTTGATCGCACAAGACGT
Organism: Terriglobus saanensis SP1PR4; assembly: GCF_000179915.2. Taxonomy (NCBI): domain Bacteria; kingdom Pseudomonadati; phylum Acidobacteriota; class Terriglobia; order Terriglobales; family Acidobacteriaceae; genus Terriglobus; species Terriglobus saanensis. Next base: position 2,021,340 of record NC_014963.1, read on the forward strand.
CTGATCCAGATTCTGCATCTTAAGTATCTTTAGTCTTGTAATTCAAATTGGTTCGCATAAACTTTGGAGTAACTACAGTAACCTCCCGAGGTATTGTGCGTAACCTACAAGACATAGACAGCGGCAAGCAGGCAGGGCCTGCGGTCGACCCGATACGTACGGCGGTTCGCTTTCCCCTTCGGTTAGAACTCATCCTGGATACGGATGAAGGGGAGTTGACCGCAACGACTGAGGATGTTTCCGCCAACGGCGTCCTGTTTTCCGTGGCGAAACTGCCTGCGGTCGATAGCCGGGTGGAGTTCACCATGATGATGCCGGCTGCCATCATGGGCCACGAAAATGACGTGGTGGTGCATTGCGTAGGACGAATCGTTCGTCATGATCGATCGGGCCAGACGCTGCGGGCTGCAGCCGTGATCGACGAATATTTTTTAAGGGCTTAGCTAAAATGTCTGAATTTCCTGGTAACGATCAAGATGGCACGGAAGATGAGGACGGTTTTTCCGGAGGGGTCCGCATTATTCTGGCCGACTCACAGGCCATTTACCGCGTCGGCCTGCGGAAGGTCTTTGCGCTGGAAGATGACATGCGTGTCATCGCGCAGGCCGAAACACTGGCAAACCTGTACACCGCGTTACAGCGCTATCCGACGGATGTCGTAGTCATCGAAGGTCAACTGATGGCCGGTGCGGTGGATGCCATTCCGGAGTTGGTGCGGCGTGCGCCACAGGCCAAAATCATCGTTCAGGTGCTGGAGTCTGACGAAGCGAATACGGTAGAGATGTACCGTCGTGGTGTGCGGGGTGTCGTTCCGCGCTCCATTTCCCCAGACCTGCTGATCAAATGCGTTCGGAAGATCGCGGCGGGCGAGACCTGGATCGACAATCAATCGGTCAGCTGGGTGATTGAGGCGTACCGATCACAGGCGGTTCAGTTGATGAATCCGCGCTCACAACCGAAGCTCTCGCCGAAGGAGCTTGCCATCATTAGCTGTATCACGCGGGGCATGCGGAATAAAGAGATCGCCTATCAGATCGGAACCACGGAGCAGGTGATCAAGAACTATCTCCGCAAGGTCTACGACAAGCTGGGGGTGAGCGACCGGCTGGAGCTGGCTCTTTACTGCATGCACCACCAGTTGCTGAAGCGCTATGCGGTAGAAGAACCGACAACCGAGATGGTGACGAAGGTCGTTTAGAGGTCCCGCGAAACTACAACGAGGCGCGCCAGATCGGCGCGCCTCGTCTGTTACAGGGAGTTACTGTTTATCGACTTCGAGGTCGATCGTGAACTTAATCTCGTCGCCAACGGTAGGAGGAGCGAACTTAGGACCAAAGTTGAAGTCAGAGCGCTTGATCAGGCCAGTTGCCGAGAAGCCACTGACAGTTTTTCCGTTATTGGTCTGAGGCGGGACAGGACCGTCGACATCGAGCGTAACGGACTTCGTCTGGCCGTGGAGGGTCAGGTCGCCGATCAGCTGCAGCTTGCCGTTGACGTTCTTCACCGAGGTGGACTTGAAGGTCAGGGTCGGGAAGTTGGCTACATCGAAGAAGTCGGGGCTCTTGAGATGTCCATCGCGCTTGTCGTTGTCGGTGTTGACGGTTGTGGCATCGATGGTGGCGATGACGCTCGACTTGCCCGGATCTTTCTCATTCCAAACAACATCTCCAGTTACCTTCGAGAAGGCGCCATGAACGTTGGAGACGGCGAGATGGCGGATCTGAAAGTTCACGCTGGAGTGGGCCGGGTCGATCTTCCAGTTGGAAACCTGTGCGAAGGAGGGCAGAGCGAGAGAAAGCGATGCGAGAGCGAGTGCAAAAATAGCACTACGCCGATTGAGGTGAGGTTTCATGGTCGGACTCCTTGAAGGACTTGCGTCCTGATTGTGCCTTATGGCTGGCAGCTGTAATGGATGTAAGACGACACCTGTTGGATTCTTCCGTTTATTTATCTCATAAGAAAGGCTGAAATCAGACCAAAAAACTTCCTGAAGGTGGATCGGGCGGAAGCTGGTAGCATTCCGCAGATATGGCAAGCGGGATCCTGGAAAACTTTCAGCAACTCACAGTAAAGCAGCGGAATGCCTTTGTCGCTTGTTTTCTTGGCTGGACACTGGATGCGTTTGATTTTTTTATCCTGACCTACTGCCTTTCCGCGATCGCCGCAGATTTTTCTGTTGGCATCAAAAAAGTGGCGGAGTGCCTCTTCTGGACCCTGGCGATGAGGCCGGTCGGAGCGCTCCTCTTTGGCGCCATGGCAGAGCGGTGGGGTAGAAAACCCACACTGATGCTCAATGTGATCAGTTTTGCCGTCTTTGAGCTGGCAAGTGCATTTGCGCCCACGCTCGGCTGGCTGATGGTCTGTCGCGGGCTATTCGGCATAGCGATGGGTGGAGAGTGGGGCGTGGGTGCAGCGCTGGCGTTTGAGACGCTTCCTCCAAAGGGGCGAGGATTCTTCAGCGGCCTGTTGCAAGAGGGGTACGTTTGCGGAAATCTTTTAGCTGCAGCGGTCTACTGGCTTGTCTTTCCGCATCTGCATAGCCATGGCATGTTGACGAACTGGCGGGTGATGTTCATGATCGGTGCGTTTCCGGCCGCGCTTGTCTTCTTCATCCGCATGGGTGTGGATGAGTCACCGGCATGGAAAGAAGGCAAGGCCGATCCGGTCAAGCCAAAGTTCCAATGGAGCCAGGTCGGAGCTTATCTACCGTCCTTTTTGTTCTTGGTCTTATTAATGACCGCATTCACGGCATTCAGCCATGGAAGTCAGGATCTCTACCCCACATTCCTGGAGAAGACCAAGGGATTTGCCGCTGCCGAGGTGGGAAAGATTGCGATTATCGCTAACCTGGGAGCGCTCTTCGGCGGGATTTGCGTAGGCACGCTCTCGGAGAAGTTAGGGCGGCGGAAGGCCATTGTTCTGGCCGCCCTGCTTGCCATCCCGATGATTCCGCTTTGGGCCTATACGCACTCCATGGGTGTCGTTATGATCGGTGGTTTTCTGATGCAGTTCATGGTGCAGGGTGCGTGGGGCGTCATTCCGGCGCATCTGAACGAGCTTTCGCCTTCTGCCGTACGCGCGACGTTTCCGGGACTGGCGTACCAGCTTGGGAACCTGATCACGTCTCGGAATGCTGTGTTTCAAGCGGCGCTCGCAGCGCGGTTTGGAGGGATGACGATTGTGATGGCGGGGACGGTGGTTGTGGTTGCGCTCATCGTGGCGGGGTTGGCTGCGGCAGGTCGAGAGCGGAAGGGCGAGGAGATGAAGCTGGCCTGACCTATGGGACGTTTGACCTGTGCCAATGCAGCATTTAACCTAAAGTAGTTATGAATTTTTATGCCGAAGTGATGGGTGCGACGAATGTGCGCTGTTGTTGCGTATGTTTGGGGTTCGCGCGTTCCTTCGAGCGTGTCTGGAATTGAAGACGCTCTGATCGAATTCAGATGTTGCGCATGCCCACGAACCAGATCCCGATCGTGGGCGTTGTTGTTTGTAGGGCATAGATTTTGGAAGGCAGGATAAGGGCGATGGCAGAGCAGGTTGCGGATGCGGTAGTAGCGAAAAAAGAGACAAAGGCGCAGAAGTCCGAGCGTCTGAAGCTGGAAAAGAACCCCTGGCAGGCGTGGGAGGAGGTTCGCCAGTTTGCACGCGAAGGGCGCGAGGCCGTCGTTCCCGATTGGGCCAATCTCTACTTTAAATGGTGGGGTATTTACACGCAGGGCGATGGCGCGGGTGCAACCGGCGGCGTAGGTGGAGAAGGTCTGGTTACTGAATACTTCATGATGCGCGTCGGGATTCCGAACGGCATTCTGACCAGCGAGCAAACTCGCGTGATTGCGCAGATCGCCAAGGACCACGGGCAGAATCTAGCCGATGTGACCACGCGACAGAACATCCAATTTCACTGGCTGACGATTGAGAGCCTGCCGCTGGTGGTGGATGCGCTCGAAAAGGTCGGCCTTTCGCCGAAGGGCGCCTGTGGCGATGTGGTTCGCAATGTAACCGGTTGCCCGCTGGCTGGGCATGATGCAGCGGAGCTTTTCGATGCTTCGCCAATTGCCAAGAAGGTGGCTGCGACGCTGACAGCGAACAACGATTTTGTGAACCTGCCGCGCAAGTTCAAGATCTGCATTACGGGCTGCCCGATCTGGTGCTCTTACCCGGAGATCAATGACATCGCGCTGACCGGTGTGGCGAATGCCGCTGGTGAGCTTGGTTTCGCAGTGCGTGTGGGCGGTGGTCTGTCGAAGGACCCGCATATCGCGGTGAAGTTGGATGCGTTCATTCGGCAGGAGCAGGCAGAAGAGGTTTGCATCAAGATCGTGGAGATCTTCCGCGAGCAGACGGTGCTGCGCGAAAGCCGCACGACTGCGCGCCTGAAGTTCCTCTTCCTGAAGCATGGCTGGACGGCCGAGAGCTTCCTCGCAGAGCTGGAGACGCGCATGGGCTTCAAGTTCGATCCCGCTCCTGCTGAGCATGTTCCCGGCGATCAGTATCGCGATCACACGGGCGTTCATCCGCAGAAGGAGAAGGGTCTGAACTATGTTGGCCTGACCGTTCTGCGCGGACGTATGACAGGCGATCAGCTCTACGCGTTGGCGGACCTGGCGGACAAATACGGCGCAGGCGATCTGCGCTGCACGATTCAGCAGAACATTATTCTGATGGGCGTGCCGAGCGAGAAGGTACACGACCTGATCGCGGAGATCAGCAAGCTGGAGTTGCACGTCGAGGGTTCGAGCTTCTGGCGCGGGACTGTAGCTTGCACAGGCACCGAGTTCTGCAAGCTCGCCATCACGGAGACCAAGGGTTTCGCGCGCTGGATCGTCGACGAGATGGAAGAGCGCATGCCCGAATTTACAGAGCAGCTGCGGATCAATGTTACGGGCTGCCCGAACAACTGTGGACAGAGCTGGATCTCTGATATCGGCCTTGAAGGCAAGAAGATCAAACAGGACGGCAAGCTGGTGGATGCGTACTACTTCCTTCTAGGCGGGGCTGTGGGCGACCACGCGGGCATCGCGCGTCCTGTGGGATATCGCGTTCCGGCTACAGAAGTTCCCGTGGCGATTGAGCGCCTGCTGACGACGTACATGAAGCAGCGCGTGAGCGATGAATCGTTGCGCGGCTATTTTGCCCGCTACAGCAACGAAGAGTTGCGTGGACAGCTTGCTGGCGAGATCGTGGCTCCAGTAGAGCGCGATTTACCTGCGGGACGCGTTCCGGGGAATGTAGGATGAGCCTCTTTCCTCTCTTCCTGAAGCTCACGGCGAGGCCTTGCCTCGTTGTGGGCGCAGGTGCGATTGCGGAAGGGAAGATCGCTGCATTGCTGGAGTCTGAGGCGACGGTGACGGTGGTTGCGCCACAGGCCGATCCCCGGGTAGAAGAGTGGGCTGCGAGCGGTGAGATCACTCTGCTGCGACGTGAGTATCAGACAAGCGACGTTGAGGGAATGTTCCTCGTCGTTGCGGGGACGAATGTGCCTCCGGTGAACCGCGCGGTGTACGCAGCGGCGACGGAGCGCGGCATCCTGTGCAACGCGGTGGACGATCCTCCTTACTGCGACTTCTACTTTCCCTCCATCGTGCGTCGAGGCGAGTTGCAGATCGCGATCTCGACGGCGGGTGAGAGTCCGGCGTTTGCGCAGCAGTTGCGCAAGGAGCTGAACGAACAGCTGCCGAAGGACCTTGGACCGTGGCTGATGGAACTCGGACGTCTGCGTCGAGAAGTGACTGCGGTGGAGCCGCTCGGCGAGCCGCGCAAGATGCTGCTGCATCAGCTGGCAAAGCGTGAGGTTTGCGGCGCGCAGGATTGCCCGACACGGATGATTGCGCGCGAGCATATGGCTTCGATCAAGAGGGTGTCGTGAACGGTAAGGTCTATCTCGTGGGTGCTGGTCCGGGCGATCCGGAGCTGCTGACGGTGCGTGCCCTTCGCCTTCTGGAGACGGCGGATGTGGTGCTGCATGACGATCTCGTGCCGGATGCGATTGTTGCCCTGGCAAGCAAGCGGGCGCTGGTGACGAGCGTAGGCAAGCGTTGTGGACGGCCACGGATCACACAAGCCGGGATTCATGCCCTGATGATCGATTCATCGCGGCGTGGTCTGATGGTGGTTCGATTGAAGTCCGGCGATCCGATGGTATTCGGTCGCGCGGCAGAAGAGCTGAATGCCCTGCGTGAGGCTGCGATTGAGGTCGAGGTAGTCCCCGGCGTTTCTGCCATGTTTGCGGCCGCTGCGGCGATGCAGGTTCCGATGACGGACCGGCGGACGGCTTCGAAGTTGATCCTGATTGCGGGACAGCATGCGGCGGACAAGAGTGCGCCACCTCCGCTTTGGAGTGGTACTTTGCCTGAGGATGCGACGCTGGCGATCTACATGCCTGGACGAGACTTTGCGGCGCTGGCGCGAGAGCTCCGTTCTGCAGGAGTGGCGGGGGATGTTGCGGTGGTGGCTGTGAGCAAGGCCGCAACACCGGAGCAGCGTGTGGACGGCGTACGGCTCTCCGAACTGGAAACGCTGCAGGCGGGTGCGGCACCACTGCTCGTGCTGGTGGGACGCGCCATGGATTGCGTTCTGGCTGGCCAGGGAGAACATCTGATTGAAGAACTCTCAGCCGCAGCCGAAGGGCTTCACGGCTGAGAGCGGTCTACGAGAGTTGGTGCTGTTGTGCGAACTTTTGTTGGCGCTCGATCATGTAAGCGGGCATTCTTTGCACGCTCTTCCTCAGAAGCTTTTTCCCGCGTTGCAGATGCGAAGCGACGGCGCGATGGGACTTGCTGCGTAGCCTTGCAATCTCCTCAATGGATTCGTCTCCAAAGAAGTGAAGCGTTAGGATCTGACGCGTCTCTTCGGGCAGTTTTGCGAGATGTTTCTTCACAAGTGCGACCTGCGCTCTCCGGATACTTACCTCTTCGGGATTTTCCCTGAGCAGGCTGGCTTCGACTTCTGCCAATGCTACGGATTCGGCCTCATCTTCCATGAAGAAAAGGTGCCTGTTACGCCGTTTGCGCAGTTCGTAAAAAGCGGCATTGGCGACAATGCGCGTGAGCCACGTCTTCATCGCCGCATCTTCGCGGAAGCGCTCGACGGCCTTCCACGCCGAGCAGAAAGCCGCGTGCAGAGTGTCTTCTGCGTCCGCTTCGTGATGCAGGATGGATGTGGCGACGCGAAGGAAGTAGGAGCGCTCCTTCATTGCTAAATCCGCGAGAGTACGGCGTCGTGCAACGAGTTCTTCCGGGCTGCAGGAAGCCTGAGGATTGGCTGAAATAGAGTCTTGCATGGGATGTCCTTTTCCCGACGGCTCATCGCCGTCTTACGCGCAGAGTTCTGCGAGTGCCAAAGACTTCGTCGCGATTGCGACGACGGGTCTGTCAGGCGAAGGAATGGACGGGAGGGGGGCGGAACATCAACGTGGGGAGCCAGAGGCTTGCGTCGCTGCGGGGATGCAGGCATTCGCACTCATGCAGGCGCGTTGCTACAACAGCAGTAGGAGCCGTGCTGAAAAGGAAGAAAAGGAAGAGTGTGGAAACAGCGATGGCGGGTGGAGTAGATCGCTTCGCTCGCTGTGCAATCTCCGAGAGGCTGGAATGTGCGGAGACTGCGCGGCTGCCCGTGCGCTGTGGAGCGTGATTGATCTGGGTGAATTTGCAGTTAAGACTGCCAGTGAAAAGTCCAACGAACAGCAGCACAGAGAAGAGTATCCACTGTGTCCGCGACCTGGGGTTCACTGGGTGCAAGGTCAGCCTCTCTTCTTATTTTAGACGTAAACCTTACGGTGAAGGGTTAGGCGCTACTTAGTAGGGCAGTTTAATGATGCTGCCTTCCCGAATGCCTTGACCGAAAGGGTACCGAATACGAAGAAAGCCCCGAAGGAAAGAGCGGAGAACCAAAGCCGCATCTGAACATCTGGGCGTGCGTAACATGAGGGTCCGTAGGAACGACAAACCAGGTGCCCAAAAAGCACAACTACGGTCCAGAAATGAAAGAATCGCGCAAATGGATCCGCCGAGCATCAGAACGATCCTTGAGGTCAGTTTGGCAAGCCGTACTCTCCCATTCAAGACCCTAAACTTAAATTCCTACTCAGGGCACTCCGAACTCCCTTCACTACTTTCCCGACGGTAGGAATCCATAAAGCAAATACTTCGCCCGAATCTGACGGTAGGCGAAAAGATCGTCTTCCCACATGGCGGCGATCTTCCGGGGATCGGTATCGGCCATGATGGCATCCTGAGTGGCTTGGTTGCCGCCGATTCTGCCGAGACGGTCCGTCTTGAAGGCGATGGGGAATTGGCTATGAATGACGGAAATAAGTTCGATGCCGAGCTCAGGAGCGTCGATGCGCGAGCGATCAGTGACGGTGATGTGGACGCCGTGGCAGAGTTTGCCTGCCCCTGGATAAGGGGCAGTGGGCGTGAAGCTGATGGGCTCAAACTGGACGCCGGAGATGTGACGTGCGTTCAATGCATCAGCGAGCTTTTGGGCGGCTTCATCGGTGGGAATTAAAGGAGAGCCGACGATGAGGAAGGGCGTGGGCGTGCCTCGACCGACGGAGAAGTTGGAGTACTGGAGAAGCTCCACACCGGGGTAGGTGGCGGAGGCTTCGACCGAGACGAGGTTAGGTGATGGACGTACCCAGGGAATGCCCGTGGCGTCGTACCAAAGGCCGCGTTGGTAGTTGGCCATTCTGACGACGGTGACGGGTACGTCGAGATGCTTTTCGCCGTTGATGAAGTTCGCCATCTCGCCGAAGGTCATGCCGTGCTGCACGGGTTCCACCATGTAGGCGGTGTAGGACTCTTTGCCCGGATCAAGCATGGGACCCGCGACCTGTACGGCAGAGGCGAGAGCGGGACGGTCGAGGATCACGATGTCGAGACGGTGGCCGAGCTTCTTCTCTTCGGCAGCAGCTTCGAGGAAATATCCCAGGACTGTCTTGTAGGTGTAGAAGCGGACGCCCGCGTCCTGCAGGTCGATGAGGACAGCGTCGAGGTCTTTGAGTTGCTCGTGTTTGGGGTGACGGTCCGCAGCCTTTTCGCCGTAGAGGGAGAAGATAGGCAGATGGCTGGCGGCATCTTTGGTGGAGCCGATGCCTTCCCGGTCTTCCATGCCGGAGATACCGTGTTCTGGAGAGAAGAGCATCGTCAGCTTGATCTTCGTCGGAGCCTGCGTCAGGAGAACGTCGATGTTGCGTTTGCCTGTAGCGTCGAGGCCGGTGCCGTTGGTGAGGAGGCCCATGTTGAGATGGTCGTCGTGTTCTTTAGCGAGCGCGATGAGTTGGGTGAAGCGACGGGATTCGAGCTCGTCGAGGCCGGTGGTAACGACGGGGCCGGTAGCGTGTGCTGGTTTTGGAGCCTGATCTCCGGTTGTACCGGCGATTTTCTTGAGAACTCCTCCGTCTTCCGAGGATGTCTCGGAATAGAGGCCGAGGGCTTTTGCTGCGGCGGTGGCGATGGCTCCACGCAGAGGTGTGATGGGCTGCGAGACGCGGGGATGGACGGCGTTGCTCAGCAGGACGTAGAAGGTGTCCGTGCGCGGATCCATCCAGAGCGTGGTGCCGGTGAAGCCGGTGTGGCCGAAGCTGCCGACAGGAAAGAGGCTGCCTCGTGGGCGGGAGAAGGGCGTGTCGATGTCCCAGCCGATGCCACGGAGGTTCCTGCTGCCGGTCGGCTGCGCTGGCTCGCACATGATGCGGAGGGTTTCGGTCTTGAGGGGAAAGTTGGAGGGGCGGCCTGCGAGGCGGTCGAGGAGAGCCTGCGTGTAGATCGCTATGTCGCCGGCGGTGGAGAAGATGCCGGCGTGTCCTGCGACTCCTCCCATGCGACGCGTGGTGGGATCGTGCACGGTGCCGCGCGTGATCTGGTTGAAGTGCGGGTTGGTCTGGGCGTTGCCTTCGTCGTCGTGCGTGGTGGGCGCGATGTTGGCAATGAGACCGCCGGGCCAGGGTTCACCGATGCACTTGGCGAGCGGGCCGTTGGGGTTGTAGACGACGGCTGCGCCGATCTTCGTGTTGCGTCCACAGACCTTGTCATAGGGCAGGTAGCGTGTGTGTGTCATGCCGAGCGGGCGATAGATGTGTTCGACAACGTACTCGTCTTCGCGCTGGCCGGAAAACTTTTCTACGAGAAGGCCCGCGACGATGTAGTTGATGTCGGAGTAGACGAATTTTCGGCCTGCTGGACCTGCGGGGACGGAGGTGAGGGCGAGGCGAATGCCCTCGGCGCGGTCGGGAGCGGCGAGGCCCCAGGGGTCTTTGAGCGGGACGTCTGGCGCAAGGCCGGAGTGATGCGTGAGGATCTGGCGGATCGTTATGGCCTCTTTGCCATTGACGGCAAAGTCGGGCAGATACTTGGCGACGGGATCGTCGAGCTGGAACTTGCCCCGTTCATAGAGCTGCATCATCGAGGTCGCGGTGGCGAGGCATTTCGTCAGAGAAGCCATGTCGAAGACGGTCTCTTCAGTCATAGGTTCTACGGTGGGTTCAGTCTGACGGTTTCCGTAGGCGCGATGGTAGGCGATATGACCATTGGTGCTAAGGATGAAGACTGCGCCGGGGAGTTTGTGTTCGGTGATCGCAGTGGTGAAGAGCGTGTCGATTTCGCTGAAATCATAGGACGCCGTCGGCTCTGATACGAACGCGTGCATTGTGCGGGATTGGAACGCGATGATGCCGAATGCAATCACGATGATCGCCTTTGATTTCGACTGTTTTGTGAACACGCTCACCAGTGAGCCAATGGCAAAGGTGACGATGGAGCCGATGAGGACGAACCAGGGATAAGCGACCTTGGGCAAAATGAAGCTGCCAAGTTGGACAGGAGCGGTCTGGAGCCAGAGGGCGAGATTGAGAGCGAATCCAAAGATCATGCCGACGATGGCTCCTGTTTGCGTTGCGTATTGCGTAAGTGTGCCGAGAAGGAAGACGCCGAGCAGCGAACCGTAGGCGACGGAGGCGATGGAGAGGCCGGTTTCCACGACGTGGCCCTTGCCTCCGACGAAGACGGAGTAGACGGCGATGCCGAAGAGGATGAGCGCCCACATGAAGGTGCTGGCGCGGGAGATCATCGTGCGCTGCTGCTCTGTCGCGTTGGGGTGGAGATGAAGATAGAAGTCCACGACCGTGGTGGAGGAGAGTGAGTTGAGCGCGGCGGAGAGATTGCTCATAGCGGCGGCCAGAATCGCTGCGACGAGAAGGCCTGCGATACCTGTGGGCATCTGCTGCACGATGAAGGTGGGAAAGATCTTGTCCGCGGTGGAGAAGGCCTGCGGATGCTGGCCGTAGAAGACGAAGAGGCCTGCGCCGATCAGCAGGAAGAGCGTGAACTGTACGAAGATGATCGCGCCGGAGGAGAGCAGGGCGAGGCGGGATTCGCGGAGGTTCTTCGCGGCGAGCAGGCGCTGCACCATGAGTTGATCGGTTCCGTGGGAGGCCATCGTGAGGAACGTTCCGCCGAGGATGCCTGCCCAGAAGGTATAGGTCCTGCTAAGCGACCAGGCAAAGTCGAAGATCTGGAACTTGCCTGCGGCTCCGGCGACGGCGTGGATGGTTGTCCATCCGCCCTGGACGTGGGTTCCAAGCGTGATGATGGCGACGATGGTGCCGAAGAGGTACAGGCCCATCTGTACGACGTCGGTCCAGATGACGGCAGCCATTCCGCCTTCGAAGGTATAAATCAGCGTGAGCGCGGAGATGATGCCGATGGAAAGAATGTCTCCTGCTCCGATGGCGAGCGAGACGACGATGGAGATGGCGAAGACACGGACACCTTCCGCTGCCGCGCGGACGATCAGGAAGAGGCCCGCAGTCACCTTGTGCAGCGTGCTGCCGAAGCGGCGGTCGATCAACTGGTAGGCCGTGAGGAGGTTTCCTTCAAAATAGCGCGGGAGGAAGACGATGCAGAGGACGATGCGTCCGAGCATGTATCCCATGGCGAGCTGGAGGAAACCGAAGTTGCCGCCGAAGGCGAGGCCTGGGATGCTGACGATAGTGAGAGTGCTGGTCTCCGCCGAGACGATGGAGAGCGCGATGGCCCACCACGGGGCGGATCTGTCGGCCAGGAAGTAGTTCTTCAGCGACTTGTCTGAACTACGGAAGCGCAGGCCGAAGAGCGTGATGCCAATGAGGTACAGCGCGACGAGCGCGAGATCGAAAGGATGAAGGCGGGCGGGGAGCATTGTGGATGAGTGTATAGGTTAGCGAGTTAGCGGGTCAGCAAGTCAGCTGATTCAGGGCGTTCTTCGACTTTGTCATCCCGTAGCGAAGCGCAGGGATCTGCTGTTACGGAAACTTGAGAACGCCGGATAGCTTTCGCGAATTCCTCAGACATCCGGTTTGTGCGCTCCGGGCGACCCCACCCTTTCGCGATGAAGCCGCGAAAGAATGGGGCACGGTGGGGTATTAGAGGAGTTGGCCGCGGAGGATGGTTTGGGTGCGGCGGCCGGAGGGGAGGTAGACATTGAAGTTTGCGGGAGCGCCTTCGATGAGGGCTTCGGGCAGACCCAGCATGCGGGCGGGGTTTGCGGTGGCCAGACGAATCGCCGTGGGGAGATCAGCACCGGTAAAGGTCTGCAGGTTGGCTACGGCCTGATCCAAAGAGAGCACGCTTCCGGCGAGAACGCCTTCCGCCGAAGTGCAGCGGCCGTCTTTGACCTGGACTTCGGTGCCGCCGAGTTTGTAGGTGCCATTGGGCATGCCCATGGCTTCCATCGCATCGGTGATGAGAATGGCCTGTTTGGGACCTTTTGCTTTGAGCCAGAGGCGAATCAGTTCAGGAGCAACGTGGATGCCGTCGCAGATGAGGTCGGCAAAGAGCTTGTCGTCGTCCAGAGCAACGCCGAGAATGCCCGGCTCGCGATGATTGAGAGCGCGCATGGCGTTGAAGGTGTGCGTCGCGTTGGTGGCTCCTGCGGCGATGCCCGCGAGAGCCTCGGACTTCACAGCGTTGGAGTGGCCGATGGAGATGCGGATCCCAAGTTCTTTGGCGTGTGCGATGGTGTCGAGCGCATTGGGGAGCTCCGGAGCGATCGTGATCAGACTGATGTGGCCGCGTGACGCGTCCCAGAACTTATTGAGCAGGTTCACCGTAGGAGGAATGATGAACTCGGTCGGGTGCATGCCTTTCTTGGCGTGCGAGACGAAGGGGCCTTCGAGGTGAATGCCGATGATCTTCGCCGCATCCCCTTCGGGCGTGCGTTCGATGCCCGTCGCAAGGGCATCTAGGGCATGGTACGTAGAGTCGAGCGAAGCCGTGACGGTGGTGGCGAGGTATTCCGTTACGCCTGTCTTCGCAAGGTGCGCGGAGACGGTGTGGAGGGCGGAGGGTGTGCCTTCCATGACGTCGTGCCCGGCTGCGCCGTGGATGTGGATGTCGAGGAGACCGGCGGTGAGGATGGCTTCGCCGAAGTCGTGCGTGACGCTGGAAGCTTCTGTACTTGCGCGGGAGGAGACCGCGGCGATGCGGTCTCCTTCGAGCGTGATCAGAGGATTATCGAGGACGCCTGTTGCGGTGATGAGTTGCTTTGCTGTGAGAGTTGTTGCCATGAGTTCAGTGAGCCGCCGTGACCGGGGGTGCCGGAATACCGAGTTCTGTTGCGGTGGGGATGGTCTGCGTGGCGGTCCACTGGCGCTGGGCGGAGCGGACCTTGTCGATACGCGAGAGCCAGAGCTGGGTGGTGAGATCGTAACGAGCTAGGTTGTTATGCAACCAGTAGGGGCGGTAGCTCTTGAGCCAGGCCTGTTCGTAGAGATCGCGCGTGAGAGAGTAGCCGTCGCGCAGGTCCTGCAGCTTGCCATTGACGCCGTTGATCGCGCCGAGAGAGCTTCCGACCAGGGAACGATCGGTCTTCACCTTGCTCGTCTGGTTCTTTGAAGCAAGAGCGTAGTAGTTGGCGATCTCGTCTGTGACCTGGAACTTCAGACCGATGAGGTCCATGCGACGAGCACCGAGTTCGAGAGCATCGAGGGCATCGGTCTCACGCAGGTTGGCGGTCATACGGGCCTGGCGGACGAGCACAATGGCGCGCTCTGCATGGAGGCGAAGCTCCGAAGTATAGGGACGAATGAGGTCTCCGAGGTGCTGACCGTCCGGCGACCAGGGATCGACCCAAAAGAGGAGGTCGGAGCCATCGGACTGCTTGAAGTTGTCCTTCAGAAGGGCGTGCGCAAGCATCATCTCCTTCTGGGCCTCGTCGATCTTGCCAGTGGCGTCACCGTGGAAGACTGCACCGTAGGCGGATTGGAACTGCGGAATGGGAGCCTCTCCCTGCTGCCAGGCGGCGGCGGCTCCATAGAGGATGCCGTACCAGTCGGAGTTGATGAGGCCTTCGCCATCGTCGTTCCAGATGGTGTTGAGCTGGCCGGTGCAGCCGCCCTGCTGACCTTCGGCGGTGAACTTCTGGATGTTGGCGAACATCATGTTGTTATTCGGGTAGACGCGCGACCAGTTGTTCACGCCCGGAGAGACCCAGCACTCGATGCCTGCGTCGATGTAGGGCTTGATCCAGGGAGCGAAGCCCTTGGGTTGCGGGTTGTACTCCCAACCGAGAGCGATCACAGAGTCCTTGAAGGTCTGCGGAAGCGCCTTGACGAGCGCTGGATCGTGCATGGCGATGTCGCCCCAGAAGAGTATCTTGCGGTTGAGCGGCTTGAGCTCCGCAACGATCTTCTGCATGTAGTCGAGGTAGACCGCGCCGAGACCGCGTGTATCGACGTCGGCCTTGGTCTGGCCACGGCCGAGTTCGTTGGTCTCATCCGCACCCACATGGAGATAGGGGCTGGGATAGATCTGCGAGAGTTCGATGAACATCTGCTTGGTGAGCTGGAGGGAACCGGGCTGGCCGGGAGCCATGACCTGTCCGTGCGGCGTTTCGGAGAGTGGCGAGTACTGCTCGTAGTTGAGCAGGTAGTGAACGTGGCCGAAGGCTTCCTGCTCGGGAATGACGGTGATGTGGTACTTCGCGGCGTAGGCGACGAGCTCGCGGGCGTCAGCGGCGGAGATGGAGCCTCCCGGCGGCGCTATGAGCGGCTGCGAGGCGTACTGCATGGTGTGTTCAAAGTAGGGCGAATAGACGTTGAGCTTGAAGGAAGCAAGGATACGAATCTGCTTCTTCTGGAAGTCGAGCGTCGGAACGGGGCCGCGCGAGAGATCGTCGTCGAGACCGCGAATCTTCAGGGTAGGCCAGTCGCGGATGGTCGCGGTGTGGAGCATCTTGTTCGCATCCACGAGCTGCTTGGCCGTCTGTGCACCATAGAAGACGCCGGAGGGTGTGCTGCCGATGACGGCGATGCCGTTTCCGGCGGGAAGGATCACGTATCCCTCGGCGTCCATGTCGGCGGTCCAGGTGATGTGGGCATTCGACATGGCGGATTTGGCCTCGGCGGAGTTCGTGCGCATAAGGGCGATCTGCGGCGCTGTGGTGGAGGCGACGGAGATACCACGCTCGAAGAGGGCCTTGCCCAGATCGTCGGCGGCGAAGGAGTCCTCTTTGTCGCACTGATTGCAGACGATGGAGACACCGTTAACGACGTTGATCGGAGCCGCATCGTGGACTTCGCGCGGCATTGGGATGAGCGCGAGTTGGGCCGAAAGGGCGAAGGGCGCGAGCACGCAGGCAGCGAAGGGAAGCAGGCGAAGCCGATGAAGATGCATACGGCAACGTTAACCGATGAATGCCTTGCATGGGAAATGATCTGGTAATCGGACGGAATGGGGCGGGCTTGGCTGTGTGCGACTGAATCAACGACATCGCCCTTCAGAGCAAATCCTTCGAGCGAATGGTCGACTTCTGCGTCCATCTGGTAAGGACAGGGTGATATGCATCGGTTGGACGAAACTGCAGGGAGATTCGGTCTGAACAAGGCGCTTCTCTTTATTGCGAGGATCGCGCTTGTTGTGAGTTCCGCGCTTCATGCCCAGGAAATCACAGGGACCTGGCAGGGAATTTTGCCCGATGCCGACAGTCCGCGGATTGTCCTCAAGATCGCGAAGAACGAGGATGGCTCTCTGCGCGGTGGTTACTCGCTGATCGATCGCGATAGCTCCAGCGTCCCTTTCTCTGCCGTCTCTTTTGCTTCCCCGAATCTGAATATTGTTTCGGACGTCGCCGACCTCAGCTATGAAGGAAAGTTAGCCCTGGACGGGAAGTCGATCACTGGAATCTGGACGCAGAAGAAGAAGCCCTTGCCGCTGACCTTTGTCCTGGCCACACCAGATACGCGCTGGAAGCGGGGAGGTTCTTCCGCCCTGCCACCCATGTCCGCAACCGCAGATCCTGCCTTTGAGGTGGCGACGATCAAGCCGAGCCCTCCGGACGCCAAACAACGGTCCTATGCAACACGCACGCGGCAGTTTCAGGCCAAGGCCACCACCGTATCCGATCTCATCCAGTTCGCATGGCAGGTGCGGCCTCGTCAGCTTGAAGGTGGCCCGCCCTGGATCGATGATCTGAAGTTCGATATCGCGGCGGAACCGGATGCCCCAGGCCAGCCCAGTCTGGACCAATACCGGCTGATGCTCCAAAAGTTACTCGTGGAACGATTCGGTCTCAAAATTCACAAGGTCGAGAGGATTTTTTCCGTTTATACGGTGACCATCGAGCGAAATCCTCCAAAGCTGACCAGAAGCGACCCCGATGAGAAGGGGCCTGGAAATATCTACGTTCACAAAGAGGACGACGGTGAATGGAGGCTTCAATTCGCTTCCATGACGATGCTGGAGTTCGACAATCTCCTGATGAATTTCATCAAGGATCGCCAGATTGTCGACGAAACCGGTTTGACCGGCCTCTTCAACTTTACGCTCCGGCTTCCTGCAGGTGCTCTGGGTGAGGGCTCCAATGTGGATGACAGCGCAGCTGCATTTATCCACGCTCTGGAGGCGCAACTCGGCTTGAAACTCAATCCGAAGAAAGCACCACTTGAGGTCCTTGTGGTGGATCACCTCGAAAAACCTTCTGCAAACTAGGTTGCTTGCGGTGCTACTCAAAGCAGGTCCCTTCGGCTGTGTTGCGGGGTGACAAAGTCGGATACCTGGGTTCTGCCGTCAAAGTCCGGAGCCGACGTACGCATGATTTAGATCTGGCATCTCTATGGCAAATGGCCTATAAATGGTAAGCCATTGGCAACGTTGCTATCCATGGCTATGATTCCGGGATGTCAGTATTTGAGTTCGTGCGAAAGGCCAAGGGCCTAAGTGTGAGCAGGAAATTAAGCGAGGCTCGAAGAAATGTTGCATAAGGACAGGCTTTTTCCCGCGGAAGGTGTGGCGCGGGACGTTGCTCGCAAGCTTTATCAAGTAGCGGAGAAGCTTCCCATCGTCAGTCCGCACGGGCACACGGATCCCAGTTGGTTTGCGGAAAATGAAGCATTTCCGAACCCGACCGCGCTGTTCATTCAGCCGGACCATTATGTGTTTCGGATGCTGTACTCGCAGGGTATTTCTTTGGAGTCCCTCGGAATCAGCGGACAACCGGCGGACCCGCGTGAGGTCTGGCGGATCTTTGCACGGAACTACTATCTCTTTCGCGGAACGCCCACACGGGCGTGGATCGACTATGAGTTCGAAAATCTTTTTGGTTTCACGGAACGGTTGAGCGAAAAGAATGCGGACGCGTTTTATGAAACGATCGATAAGAAGCTGAAAGAGCCAGGCTTTCGACCTCGCGCACTGTACGAGCAGTTCAATCTTGAAGTCCTGGCCACGACCGATGCGGCGACGGACACGCTGGAGCACCATGCGAAGATTCGCGCAAGTGGATGGAAGGGACGCATCGTTCCGACGTTCCGTCCGGACGGCGTCGTCGACGCGGAATTTGCCGGCTTCAAAGACAACATTGAGACGCTGGGGAAGCTGACCGGTGAGGATGTTTCAAGCTGGAAGGGGTATCTCGATGCTCTCAGAAAGCGACGAGCGTTCTTCAAGGAGATGGGCGCGACGGCGACGGACCACGGGCATCTGACGGCGCGGACGGCTGACTTGGGCGAAGCAAAAGCTGCCGAGCTGTATGGAAAGATCTACAAGGGCACCTTCGAGGCTGCGGACGTAGAGCTGTTCCAGGCGCAGATGCTGACGGAACTTGCGGGTATGAGTGTGGAGGATGGCTTGGTGATGCAGCTGCATCCGGGCTCTGTGCGGAACCACAACACCAAGGTCTACGAGAAGTTTGGGCGGGACAAGGGCGCGGACATTCCTTCGCCGACGGAGTATGTGCGTGCGCTGCGGCCGCTGCTTTCAAAGTATGGGAACGAGACGGGATTTACGTTGATCCTGTTCACGCTGGACGAGACGAGCTATTCGCGTGAACTGGCTCCGCTGGCTGGGCACTATCCCGCGTTGAAGCTTGGGCCGGCGTGGTGGTTCCATGACTCGCCTGAGGGCATGATGCGGTATCGCGAACAGGTGACGGAGACCGCCGGGTTCTACAACACCTGCGGCTTCAACGACGATACGCGTGCACTGCTTTCGATTCCGGCTCGCCACGATGTGGCGCGCCGCGTGGACTGCGCCTTCCTGGGACGTCTGGTCGCAGAGCATCGTCTGGACGAGGATGAGGCCTTCGAGTTGATCGAAGACCTGACGGTGAACCTGGCGCGAAAGGCATACAAACTGTGAGCGCGCCGATGATTGTGGTGTTGATGGGAGTATCGGGGTCGGGGAAATCCACGATCGGAACCCTGCTGGCGCAGCGCGAGGGCGCTGTGTTTGCCGATGGGGACGACTACCATCCGCTGGCCAACAAAGAGAAGATGAAGGCCGGGCAGCCGTTGAACGATGACGACCGCGAGCCCTGGTTGGAGCGCTTGAATGTGCTTCTGCGGGACTGGCTTGAGACGGGGAAGAGTGGAGTCCTGGCGTGTTCGGCTCTGAAGGAAAAGTACCGTGAGACGCTTTCGGCGCATATGCCTGCGGGTGCGGTACAGTTCGTGCTTCTCGAAGGCTCCAAGGAGCTAGTCGCGAGTCGGCTGGCTCTGCGAAACCACGAGTTCATGAACCCAGGGTTGCTGGAGAGTCAGTTCAAAACGCTGGAAGATCCAGACGACGCTTTGCATGTGAAAAATGACAGGACTCCGGATGAAGTAGTCACCGAAATTTTGACGAAGCTAACGAAGTAAGAGAGGAAGTTATGGGACACCCATTGTTTGATCTGAAGGGCCGCGTTGCGGTGGTGGTTGGTGGTACGAGCGGCATTGGTCTGGCGATGGCGGTTGGACTCGCGGAGGCTGGCGCGGATGTTGTTGCCAGTTCACGGCGCAAGGAGCAGGTGGATGCAGCAGCGGCGGCGATTGAGGCGAAGGGTGTTCGTTCTCTGCGTCTCGTTTCGGATGTTGGGGATCGGGCTTCGTTGCAGGCCCTCCTCGACGGGACGATTGCGGCCTTCGGTCGCGTGGACGTGCTGATCAACTGCGCCGGCAAGATCAAGCGTGAGCCAACATTGACGGTTTCGGAAGAGACCTGGGATGACATCTTCGATACGAATGTGACTGGGACCCTGCGTGCGTGCCAAATCTTCGGAAAGTACATGCTGGAGAAGGGTTCGGGGCGGATCATCAATATCGCTTCGCTGAATACCTTTGTTTCATTGAAGGAAGTGACAGCCTATGCGGCGAGCAAGGCGGCTGTGGGTGCGCTGACGAAGTCGCTTGCGGTGGAGTGGAGTTCGCTTGGCGTGACGGTGAATGCGATTGCTCCCGGTGTGTTTCGCACGGCCCTGAATGCGGAGTTGCTGGACAAGTCTCCACGTGGGCAGGAGTTGAAGATGCGTACGCCGATGGGGCGATTTGGGAAGACGGAAGAGCTGGTTGGGTCGGCTGTGTTTCTTGCGAGTGATGCTGCGGCGTTTATTACCGGGGAGATTCTGGTGGTGGATGGTGGTTTTCTGGCTAGTGGCGTTAATCAGTAGGTGCTATGCAATCAGTAGGTGCTATGCAGTAAGGATGGGGATCGGTTCTTTGCCGATCCCTTTTCATTTTGTGGTTCGTTACTTTGTCATCCCGTAGCAAAGCGAAGGGATCTGCTTTTTGCGGAGCGACCGCCAAAGCCAGCCTCAAAAGCTGTCAAGCCCCTGCAAAGAAAGAATACTTGCAAGCTGTTGAATTTAAAAGCAATACAGACCACCCAGTTTTGCCGATTTACCCTTTCCAAATCGCTACAATTAAAACAACAGGGGAAGATCCGCATTTGGATCTTCCCTGTTTTACGTAAACCCGTTTCGGGTTTGCTGAGAGATCTGGTTCGTGTGCTTCGCGCGACTGCACCCTTTCGCAAAGAGCGCGAAAGGTGAGACACGAGGTTGTTTATTTTGCGGAGGCGCGAGCTATGAGGACAGCTGTGTAGGCTGCGCCGAAGCCGTTGTCGATATTGACGACGGTGACGTTGGGGGAGCAAGAGTTCAGCATCCCCAGTAGGGCTGCCGCTCCGCCGAAGGATGCTCCATAGCCGACCGAAGTAGGGACGGCGATGACGGGAACGGCGACCAGGCCTCCTACAACCGACGGAAGCGCGCCTTCCATGCCGGCGCAGACAATGACAACGTCTGCAGAGCGGAGGCGGTCCTGGGCTGCGAGGATGCGGTGGAGACCTGCGACGCCTACATCGGTGATGCGGTCTACCTGCGCTCCGAAGAGTTCTGCTGTGACGGCGGCTTCTTCCGCGACGGGGAGATCGCTGGTACCCGCGCAGACGACGGCGATTTTGCCAGTGGTTGGTGTGGGAGATTGCAGCAGCGTCAGGGTACGTGCCAACTCGTTGTACGTCGCGGAAGGAATGGCTGCGGCGTGCTCCGCCGTCGCGCGGGTGGCGAGCACGTTGGCGCCCGAGGCGGCGAGCCGGGCGAAGATGTCCGCGGTCTGCGCGGGCGTTTTTCCGGCGGCGAAGATGACCTCGGGCATGCCGATGCGCAGGGTGCGGTGGTGGTCGATGGTGGCGGTGGCGGTCTCTTCGAACGGAAGGCGCGAGAGGGTCTCTGTAGCTGACTCGATGGAGAGTTGTCCGGACTGTACCTGGGCGAGGAGTTGCAGGAGGGTGTTGCGATTCATTTGAAAGTATTCTTCCCGTTTAGGTAGAGGCGATGCAGTCGATGACAATGCCGTAGTCGCCCGTAGGGAGGGCTGCGGGCTGGGTGGTGTTGCGCGCGGGGAAGATGGGTCCCCAGTTGCGCGTTTTATAAACGGCGTTCATGCGATCGAAGTCTTTGATGTCTTCGAGGTAGACCTCCATCTTGAGGACCTTCGCGAGTGAGGAACCGGCTGCGGTGAGGTTCTTCTCCAGCTCGTCGAGGACCCACTTGGTCTCCTCTTCGATGGTGCCTTTGACTCGGCAGCCGATGCCGGAGACAAAGAGCAGATTGCCGAAGCCGACGACGGGCGTAAAGGGGAAAGGACCGGGTTTGCCGGAGGCTGCGCGCTTCTGCGCTGTCTGCGCCTGCGCCGGAAGCTCGGAGGCGAGGAGGGTTGCGCCAGCGGCTGCGGAGGCTGCGTTCTTGAGAAGATTTCTGCGAGTTCGTTGCATGGAAGAAACTCCTGCGAGGTAATGAGGAACCTGTCCACTGTACCGAATGCAGAAGCAGATTACTTTGCGGCGGCGATGGCGGATGCCGGCAGAAGGTCGTTCATGGAGCCGGAACGGTAGCCGTCGGCGTCGATGGAGACGAACTGGAAGCCTGCAGCGTGCACGGCGGCAGAGATGGCTTTGACCGTTTCTATGTTGAAGGCGCGGGGCAGGTCTTCGATGGCGATTTCGATGCGGGCGAGATCGTCGTGGGCGCGGACGCGGACCTGTTGGAAGCCGAGTTGGTAGAGGGCTTCTTCGCTCTGCTCGATCCTGGTGAGGGTCTCGCGGGTGACGGGCTGACCGTACTGGATGCGCGAGGAGAGGCAGGCGGAGGCAGGCTTGTCCCAGAGACGAAGACCGGCTGCATGGGCAAGGCGCCGAATGGTGCCCTTGTCGAGCTGAGCGTCGGCTAGGGGAGCGAGCGCGGCGTGATTCGCTGCGGCGCGCTGACCGGGGCGGAAGTCTCCGCTGTCGTCGAGGTTACGACCGTAGGCGATGGCTTTGAACGAGGAGGTCTCGAGTTCGCGCTGCATGACGGTGAAGAGTTCGTCTTTGCAATGGAAGCAGCGGGTTGCGTCGTTCTGGACGTAAGCCGGGTTCTCCATCTCAGAGGTTTCGAGGATGCGAAGAGGGATATCGTGTTCTGCGGCGAAGGCCACAGCGTCGGCGAGGTGTGTGCGCGGGAGTGAGGGAGAGTCCGCGATGACGGCGAGCATTTTCTCGCCAAGGGCTTGATGGGCGGCCCAGGCGAGGTAGGCGGAGTCGATGCCGCCGGAGTAGGCGACGAGGAGGCCTTCCTGCTGCTTCAGGAGGGAGAAGAGGGTTTGTTGTTTTTCCAGATCGCCGGGTTGGAGAGGAGATTCCATGGGATATAGAAATCGTAACTCAGTAGGGAGCGATTTCTTTAGGATCTGGTTTGTGCGCTCTGCGCAACCCCACCCTTTCGCAAGAAGCGCGAAAGAATGGGGCATAGGGTCGGGCTAGCGGCCTAGCCAACCGCCATCGACGTTGAAGACGGTGCCGGTGACGTAGTCGCTGGCGGAGGAGGTCAGGAAGACTGCGGCTCCGGCCAGGTCGGAGGGTTTGCCCCAGCGGGCAGCGGGGATGCGTTCGAGGATCTGGCGATTGCGCGTCTCGTCCGCCTGCAGCGCTTCCGTGTTGGTGGTGGCGAAGTAGCCGGGGGCGATGGCGTTTACCTGGATGTTTTTGACGGCCCACTCGTTGGCGAGCGCCTTGGTGAGTTGGGCTACGCCGCCTTTGGAGGCTGCATAGGCGGGCACGCGGATGCCTCCCTGGAAGGAAAGAAGAGAGGCGATGTTGAGGATCTTGCCGGGGGCGTTGCGAGCAATCATGTCACGGGCGGCGAGCTGCGAGAGCTGGAAGACGCTGGTCAGATTGACCTGAAGCACGGTCATCCAGTCGTCGAGCGGAAAGTCTTCGGCGGCGTGGCGCAGAATGGTTCCGGCGTTGTTGACGAGGATGTCGATCTGGCCGAAGGCCTTGATGGTCTGGGCGATGAGGTGCTGCGGGCCTTCGGTGGAAGAAAGATCGGCAGAGAAAGCTGCGGACTTTGACCCGGCAGCAGAGATGGCTGCGGCGGTCTCCGTGGCGGGTCGGCGGTTGCCGTGGCAGGCCACGGAGGCTCCCGCTTGCGCAAGGGCCGTGGCGATGGCTGCGCCGAGGCCGGAGGCGGATCCTGTGACGAGGGCAACTTTGCCGTCGAGGCGGAAGGTATCTAGGACGTTTGTCATTCTGCTGCTAACGATACTGCCCATGGAGATGGCGGGCAAATGCGTGTTTCGCTTGACCATGTTTTCCGTGCTCCCGTATGTTGAACGGTGGAATTGCGCATTTCTTTTTTGCGCCAAAGGAATCCTGATATGACGAAGTTTTTTGCTCGACTGGCACTGGTGGCATCGGTATCGGCTGGATCTCTGGCGGCGCAGACAGCGCTGCCTCCAGTAACGAATGACACGGTAGATCGCAGAACCTCTGCGGAGATTGAAAAACAGGCTGCGGAGTTGTTGAAGATCGCTAAAGAGAAGCCGGACGGCATGGGTGGTGTGACGTTGGAGCGTTATCCCGGACATCTGACGATGCTTACGGTGCGGACGAAGTCCGGCGGCGGTGAGATGCACAAGCATTTCAACGACTTTTTTATCGTCATCTCGGGCGAAGCCAATGTGCTGACGGGCGGAACCATCCCCGACGCCAAGGAAGGCGCGAACGGCGAGGTACGCGGGAGCAGCGTTGTGGGCGGCGTGGACCACTTGATCCGCAAGGGCGATGTGCTGCACATCTCTCCAGGCATCAACCACCAGACAACAGTCAAGCCGGGAACGGTATTTACGTACTACGTGATCAAGGTTGAGGAGCCTAAGAGCTAATGTTCGACTTAAAAAGTTTGGCTATAACGACTCCCTTGGCGTTCGCGCTCTGCCTGGGGGCGCAGACGGCAACTCCGGAGCGCCCGAAGCAACAGATCCTCAACAAGGCAGCGGGGGATACCAGCGACAACCCTGGAAAGGTCGACACTTCACTGTCGTCGAAGATCGCGCATAAGGATGTACGTATGGCGATGAAGAAGGTCGCGGACTGGGAACTCGGCCACTCTGAGGCGATCTTTACGCAGGACTGGACGTATGCGCCTTTGTATAGCGGTTTGCTGGCGACTTCTGCCACGATCGGCGATGCGAAGTATCACGATGCGGTTTTGAGGTATGCCGAGAAGGTGGACTGGCAGCTTCTGTCAGGGCGTTATGATCACGCGGACGATGAGGCCATCGGGCAGAGCTACGAAGTTCTCTATCTGGAGAGGAAGGACCCGAAGCGGATTGCGGCCCTGAAGGAGAATCTCGACAAGGTGATGGCGCGGGAGCGCGATCCTAAAAAAGACCTGTGGTGGTGGTGCGATGCGCTGTACATGGCGCCGTCGACGTTTGTCACGATGGCGAAGATCACGGGTGACCGCAAGTACATCGACTTCGTGGACAAGGAATGGGACCTGACGACGGAGCACCTGTATGTTCCGGCAGACAAACTTTACTTCCGCGATGCGACGTTTCTGCAGAAGACCGAGGCGAACGGACAGAAGCTCTTCTGGAGCCGTGGTAACGGATGGGTTTTGGCTGGGCTGGTACGGACTTTGACGGTAATGCCGAAGGATTATCCACAGCGGGCGAAGTATGTTGCGCTGTACAAAGAGATGGCGGAGCGCATCGCCGGTTTGCAGCAGCCCAGTGGTCTGTGGCGCACAGGGTTGCTCGATCAGACCGCGTATAAGGAAGATGAGATCTCCGGTTCGGCGTTCTTTACATACGCGATGGCCTGGGGCATCAACAATGGCGTGCTGGATGCCAGCAAGTATCGTCCTGTGGTGGAGAAGAGTTGGACGGCTATGCTGGGACATGTGTTCGAGGATGGCAGGCTGGGATCCATTCAGCCGATCGGAGCTGCTCCGGGGACCTTTGGGCCGGGTTCAAGCTATGTTTATGGTGTGGGCGCGTTTCTGCTCGCGGGATCTGAAATCGACAAGATGGCTGGCATGAAGGGAATGAAGAAATGAAGCTTTACCAGATGGCGGATGCGGTACGTTACCCGCGTATGACGACAGCGGAGTTGCGTGAGACGTTTCTGCTGGAAGAGCTGTTTCGGCCGGGTGCGATTGACCTGGCGTATGTGGATCTGGATCGCACGGTGATTGGCTCGGCGGTTCCAACTATTTCTCCACTGACGCTGGAGACGACGAGCGAGCTGCGGGCAGAGTATTTCTGTGAGCGGCGCGAACTGGGCGTGTTGAACGTTGGTGGCAAGGGAAGTGTCGTGGTCGACGGCAAGACCTTTGCCTTGGACAAGCTGGATTGCCTGTACGTTGCGCGTGGCAGTAAGGAAGTCACCTTCGCGAGTGAGAGCGAGGGCGCTCCGGCTGCGTTTTACCTTCTGAGCTACCCCGCGCATGCGGTGCATCCGACGGCGATGGTGAAGTTCGCCGATCTGGAGCCGGTCAAGCTGGGTGCGATTGAAACCTGCAACAAGCGCTCGATCTACAAAGCGATCCACGCAGGAGGTCTCAAGAGCTGCCAGCTCGTGATGGGGTTCACGCTCCTTGAGGCAGGAAGCAACTGGAACACCATGCCTCCGCATGTGCATATGAGGCGTTCTGAGGTGTATCTCTACTTCGACGTGGATGCCGCGCATCGCGTGATGCACATGATGGGGCCGAAGGACGAGACGCGGCATCTGGTGATCGCCGATAAGCAGGTGGCGGTAAGTCCGGGTTGGTCGATCCATGCGGGTGTGGGCACGAGCAACTATGCGTTCTGTTGGGGCATGGGTGGCGAAAACCAGGACTACAGCGATATGGATGGGATTGCGATCGCCGATCTGAAGTAAGACGTATGTCCGCAGACTGCGGAGACCCGGTTCGCCTACACTTCAATGGTGTAGGCGAATGTCTTTTTGGAGATGGAATGGAACTGTTGACGCTGCGCGAACGTGCAGAATGCAAGTTTGACCTGTTGAGTATGGGTGAGGTTCTGCTGCGGTTTGACCCCGGCGAAGAGCGCATCGTGCAGACGCGGCACTTCCGCGTGTGGGAAGCCGGTGGGGAATACAACGTGGCTCGCGCGCTGCGGCGTGTGTTTGGGATGAAGACTGCCGTAGTGACGGCGCTGGTGGACAATCCAATGGGGCGGCTGGTCGAAGACCTGATGCTGCAGGGCGGCGTCAACCTGGACCACGTGGTGTGGCGTGAGTATGACGGGATCGGTGCGGAGTCACGGAACGGCGTTTATTTCATGGAACGCGGATTCGGCGTGCGCAACGCCGTCGGTTCGATGGATCGCGGACATACGGCGATCTCGCAGCTAAAGCCGGGCGATGTGGATTGGGACGCAATCTTCGCGCAGGGTGTGCGTTGGTTTCATACGGGCGGAATCTTTTGCGCGCTGAGCGCCACGACACCGGAGGTCGCGAAGGAAGCGATGCAGTCCGCGCGTCGTCATGGGGCCGTGATCAGCTATGACTGCAACTATCGGCCATCGCTGTGGAAGGCTGTGGGGGGACGAGCGCGTGCGGCTGAGGTGAATCGTGAGCTGGCGCCTTATGTGGATGTGCTGTTTGGGCACGAAGGGGATCTCGCGCTGGAACTTGGGCCGTATTCGTATGCTCCACCGCAGCATACGCTGGAGAGTTATCAGGATATGTGCGACCGAATTTTGAAAGCGCATCCGAACTTCAAGGCGATTGCGACGACGACGCGCAGGCCGCATACGGCGAGCGTGAATGACTTTGGAGCCTTCGGATACGCGGAAGGTAAAGCCTATGAGGCACGCGAGATGCGGGATCTCGCAATCTTTGACCGCGTCGGCGGCGGCGATGGTTTCGCCAGTGGTGTGGTCTGCGGTTTGATGGAAGGGCGCGGTATGGAGTGGGCGCTGAACTGTGGCGTGGCCCACGGCGCGCTGACGATGACGACGGCGGGCGATAACTCCTTTGCGACTCGCGCTGAGGTGGAGCGCGTGATGCAGGGTGGATCTGCCGGGGCACAGCGATAATAGATCTTTAGGAGATTGTGATGGCAATGCAGACGAAGTGGACCAAACGGACGATCCTGGACAAGATGCAGCAGGTTGGGCTGATGCCCGTGGTACGGGCGAGTTCACCTGCCCAGGCGGTGCGGTTGGCGCGTGCGATTGCGGCGGGTGGCGTGACGGTACTGGAAGTGACGATGACTGTTCCGGGGGCGCTTGAGGCTCTGCGGACGCTAGTGAAGGAAAATCCTGAGCTTTTGATCGGTGCGGGCACAGTGCTCGATCCGGAGACGGCGCGGACGTGCATTCTGGAGGGCGCGCAGTTCATCGTGAGTCCCGGGACCAACGTGCGCACAATCGAGATGTGCAACCGGTACACGGTGCCGAGTCTGCCGGGCGCTTTGACACCGACAGAGGTGATCACGGCCTGGGAAGCGGGCGCGGACGTGGTGAAGGTGTTTCCGGCAAGTGCGATGGGTGGGGCAAAGTACATCAAGAGCCTGAAAGCGCCTCTGCCTCAGATTGAGATGATTCCTACGGGTGGAGTTTCTTTGGCTTCGGCGAAGGAGTTTCTGGAGGCGGGGTCGTTTGCGCTTGGAGTTGGGGCTGATCTGGCCGATACGACGGCGATTGATGAGGGGCGCGATGCGGATGTGACGGCTACGGCGCGGAAGTATATGGAGATTATTGCGGAGTTTCGGGCGGGGTTGTAAGGAACACTCGCTCCGCATACGTTGAAAGAAAGGCGGATCCCTTCACTGCGTTACGGGATGACAAAGGTAAGATCTCGGATAAACGCCGAAGCTTTGTCATCCCGCAGCAAAGCGGAAGGATCTGTTTTTGAAGCCTAGCAAAGACCGATTGAAGTGTTTCGCAGCCCTCCATACGAATCTGGTTTGTGCGCTCCGCGCGACCCCACCCTTTCGCGATGAAGCCGCGAAAGAATAGGGCACAAGGTTTATACAGGAACGGGGATGGTCCAGAGGGCTGGCTGGCGGATAGGGTAGTTGCGGATGATCTCGGGGACGGTGGGGTCTGGGTTGAGGCGTTTCCAGAGCGTGAGGTATTCGGGGCGCTGCAGTGCGCGGGCCGCGAAGATGAGGCTGGGTGAGCGCACCGGAAGGTCGCGGAAGTATTCCACGTCTGCTTTGTACGGCCACTTCGCTTTGCTCTCGATATAGGGATACATAAAGGCAATGGCGGAGCGCATGCCTCGACCATCGGCGAGTTGGTAGTCCCAGAGTTTTTCGAAGGGCGTCGACAGTACCTCGCAGGTCGTCGCCATGACGTCGAGATTGAAAAGAGAGTAGCTGTAAGGCTTCGCGCGTGCAAGTTCCAGCGGGAAGGCTCCGTCGAAGTTCATCTGCCGGATGAGCTTTTCGCGGAACTGGTGACGGCAGAAGGTGATGATGGCGTCATTCTTCGTGAAGCGTGCGAACTCGGCGGCTTGGAGTGTCCAGCAGGTGCCGTGGTTGTTCTTCTCGTCGCGTTCGAGCATGCCGTTTTTCGACTCTGTGAGCCAGGTGAGGTAATCGGCAAACCATTTCTTCAAGGCGGCTTTGTCTTCGGCGCCAAGGAGATCTGAGATCGTGAGAAAGCTGGCGGCGCGTACGACTTCCACAAGCTGAAGTGTGTCGATCACTCCGATGCCGCGCCCGGCGCTGACGCCCTGAATCGCCTGGGCATGCTCCAGGTTCGGATTCATACGTGTAGCAGGCGTAATGAACCACGCGCGAAGGTGCGCCACAGCTTGCTTGGCGTATGCGTCGTTTTTCGTGAGATTCCATGCGGCGACGAGCGCGGGAACGATGAGCGACAGGCGGATGAGCGCATCGCGATGGTCGTTGAAGTTGTCTGGATTCGAGAAACCATCCTTGCGGATGTACGGGCCGGTGGGGTTGTCGGGATCGGGCCACCAGTAGTCGCCTTCGGAGAAGTAGTCGTGCTCGTCACCAGTGCTGCGAGTCGCTCGCTTCGCCGTTACGGTCATGGGCGGTTCGTTGAGATATTTATCCGCCGCGGCGAGGATGCGTTTGCGATCGAACTCCGCAACGTTGAGGTGCGTGGATTCATTCTCGGCGAGGATAGCCGTCGGAGCCAGTATGCAGGCCGAAGCATTCAGGAGAAAATGGCGGCGTGTGAGCATGGCGGAAGGTTACAGGATCGGCGGGAGAGTGCGCGACTCCCAAACGACGGTCAGGCCTGAAGGCGTTTCTTTTACAACTCTTTCCACGAAGCGGACGCCGCGTACGGAGTTGCAGATGGCGAGCGCCTCTGCGGAGACGAGATCGTCGAGTGTCAGGGCGGATTCGCGTGCGTTCGATCGACGGTGGAGCAGATGCGCCCGTTCGATACCGGGGAGCACACCGCTCTGCAGGCGCGGTGTATGCCAGAGGCCATCGTGGAAGACGAAGAGGTTGTGAATCGCCCCTTCGGTCAATTCTCCTGCAGTGTTGAGAAAGAGCGCATCGGCGCAACGATGTGTTTGTGCATGGACGAGTTCCTTGTCGTACAGATGCCGGTGTGTGGTCTTGTGGCGAAGGTAGAGGTCCTGAGCGTCCGTTCGATGGGGTGAGAGAAGCAGGGTGACGGCTTCGCGTGAAGGCGCTGCAATGGTTGAAGAGCTTGTGGTGAGAGCTCCATTGCGAGAGTGCAGGAGGCGAACCCGATGGCTGCCACTGTAGCCGAAGACGCGGGATTCCTGGTAGAGGGCGGCTTCCGCAGCGTCGCGATCGAAAAGGAAGTCAAAGTATTCCGCAGAACCTGCCATGCGGTCGAGGTGTTCGGGGAGAGAGACAAACGCGTTGTCTTGCCATAGGACGGTTTCGAGAAGATCGAAGGCTGGCGTCCTGCGTGAGAGGAAGGCCGTCTTGGTCAGGCATTCAAAGTATTCTTCTGCGGGATCGGAGTCGTAGACGATGCCCGAGCCCACGCCCATGCTGGCATGACCGTCCTTCAACGCGATGGTGCGGATCGCCACGCTGAAGGTGGCGTCGCCATTTGGAGCGAAGAAGCCGATGGCTCCTGTGTAGACGCCACGAGGCTTTTGTTCGAGCTGGTGCAGGATCTGCATCGTGTGAATCTTCGGTGCACCCACGATGGAACCTGAGGGAAAGAGCGCACGAAAGAGATCGAAGATGCGCACTTCTTCGCGGAGCGTGCCTTGCACGGTCGAGGTCATCTGGAACAGGGTAGGGAACTTCTCTACCTGAAAGAGATCCGTCGTCAGGACCGATCCTGGTACGCAGATGCGTCCAAGATCGTTGCGCAGCAGATCTACGATCATGAGGTTCTCGCTGCGATTCTTCTCGTCGGCGGCGAGCCAGGCTGCCCGCTCGATGTCTTCCTTTGTATCCATGCCGCGGGCGGCGGTGCCCTTCATTGGTTTAGTGACGATGTGAGCTCCTTCGCGACGGAAGAAGAGTTCGGGGGAAGCCGAAAGGATGTGCTCGCCGTCATGATGAATGAGGGCGGCAAACTCGACAGGTTGTGCGCGGACGATGCTTTGGTAAAGCTCCAGCGGTGTCAGTTCCGTGGACCAACTCGCCGACGTAGTGAGATTGGCCTGATAGGTATCGCCCGCTTCGATGAAGCGATGAATCTCTTTGACGCGTCGGAGATATTCGGGCGCAGGGAGATCGAGACGCACTTCGGGGGTCGTGGCTGTGGAATCTTCTCTTTGAGCAGAGGTTATGTGTTCGGTGTTGTGGTCGAAGATCTGTGGTTCTCGATAGACGGCGAACCAGGCCAGGCGACCCAGAGCGGGCGCGAGTGTGTGAAGCGAGGGTTCAAAGGCGTATCCAGCTTCATAGGTCAAATAGCCTGCGACGTAGAGACCTTCTGAGAGCGCCTGATCGATCTGCTGAAAGAGCGCGGGAATATCGGAGAGGGTGGTCGCCGTCAGGATGCGTTCGGGATGCAGGAAGAGATAGCTTTTCGCAGTGTGTGCCGAGGCGCGCGCTGTCTCCAGAAGAACTGAATCGGGAGTTTCTGCCGCCAGGCGGCGGAACTCAGACGGAAGTGGAGCAAACGAAGACATCTCTTCTTCAAAGATTACTCGTTTTGATTGACAGCCGGACAAGGCATACTTAAGGTCAACTGGCGAATGCTTTTGAGTTTTGTGGAGGATCGATGGTAAAGATGCGTAGATTTGCGGCGGTGGCGATGGTGTGTGCCACCGTGGTGGTGGCACAGAGCCGGACGGCAGCACAGAAGGGTCTCGTTCTTTCGCCCAAGGCGACCGAGGTGCTCAAGACACTGGATGCGTTGTCGTCTTTGCCCGATGGCCCATGGCGTTATCACAGTGGGGACGTGCCGCATGGTGAGGCCGTCGATCTGGATGACTCGTCCTGGAAGAGCGTAACCAAAGAGGCGAAGGCTGATCGTGATGCGGGTTGGTTCAGGCGCACGATCGAAGTGCCGAAGACGCTGGATGGCTACGATCTGACGGGCGCTCGTATCTGGTTCCAGTTCCATGCAGGCGCCAATGGCCCCATGCCGCAGATCATCTACTTCAACGGGCGTCGCGTAGCTCTGGGAGATGACCTGGAAGCGATTGTGCTCTCCGAGAGCGCGAAGCCAGGAGAGAAGATTGAAGTTGCGGTGAAGCTGCTTGCGACCATTGATGAAAAGACCTTCCGTGGAGCAACCTTCAAGATCGAAAGTTCCAAGTCGCGTCCCAGCCCGTCGGACCTCCGCACTGAAGGGATTACGGCAGCGACTCTGCTTCCGGTTCTGCAGGGGTTCAAGCCTGAGATGGAAGATAAAATCGATTCGATTATTGCGTCGGTAGATATTGCAGGGCTGCACAAGGCGAATCAGATAGCGTTCGATGCTTCTCTGAAGCGTGTGCATCGCGAACTGATGCAGTTTGAGCCGATGTTGAAGACGGCAGTGATCGATCTGGATGGCAACTCACATATCGATGCGGCCTGGTTGTGGCCCTGGACCGAGACAGTGGATGCAGTCAAGCGCACCTGGGGAACCGCCCTTCAGCTCATGAATGAGTACCCTGATTACAAGTTCACGCAGTCCGCTGCGCAGTACAACGTGTGGATGAAGGACAAGTATCCCGCGATGAATGAAGAGATTAAGAAGCGCGTTGCCGAGGGGCGCTGGGAGATCGTGGGCGGCATGTGGGTAGAGCCTGATCTCAATATGCCCGATGGCGAATCGCTGGTTCGCCAGCTTCTGATCGGCAAGCGGTTCTTCAAAAAAGAGTATGGCGTGGATGTGCGGATTGGCTGGAATCCGGATTCCTTCGGCTACACATGGCAGCTGCCGCAGATCTATAAGAAGAGCGGCGTTGATTACTTTGTGACGCAGAAGATGCACTGGAACGACACGAACCAGCTTCCTTTCCGCACCTTCTGGTGGGAGTCACCGGATGGCAGCAAGGTTTTGACCTACTTCCCGACGGACTACACGCACAGCAACTTGAATCCAAATCGCTTGGCGAAGGACTTTGTGGAATCGACACAGAGGCTGAATGGATTTACGCACCTGCTGGATCTCTACGGTGTAGGCGATCACGGCGGCGGACCGACGCGCGATGTTCTGGACGAAGGTCTGCGCTGGATGAAGCCCGATACCGTCGCACCGACGTTGCGCTTCAGCACGGCACAGAGCTACTTCACGAGTGTTGAAAAGACCCTGGAGACGGAGTCACCGCAGTGGAACTATGACAGCCTCGCCAAGGGCTTCACCGTTCCGGCGATGGGAAGCGAAGGTAAGCTGCACATTCCCACGTGGAAGGATGAGCTTTACTTCGAGTATCATCGCGGCGTTTACACCACGCAGGCCGGGCACAAGGCATACATGCGCGAGAGCGAAGAAGCCCTCCTCAACTCGGAGAAGTACGCTTCGCTTGCCTGGTTGAAGGGCGTAACGTATCCCACCTCGGACTTCGAGGACTCCTGGAAGAAAGTCACATTCAATCAGTTCCACGATCTTGGTGCAGGCTCGGGCATTGGGGTGATCTACAAGGAAGCTGCGGAAGACTACAAGCATGTCTTCCAGCAGGCGCGCGATGCCGACATGGCTTCGCTGCCCGCGTTGCTGGCGACGGTGGATACGCAGGCGGGTAAGGGCGTTCCGGTGGCGATCTTCAACCCGCTGGCCTGGGAGCGTTCTGACGCTGTCGTAACGGTGGAAGTGCAGATGCCAGAGGCTACGCCAGACGGCGTGCATGTTGTGGATGCGAAGGGCAAGGTGCTTCTGTCGCAGGTGCTCTCCAGCAACAACAAGACCAACAGCTACAAGCTCTTGGTGAAGACAAGCGCTGTGCCTTCGTTGGGTTACACCGTGCTGCATGTGTTGCCGGGGCAGAAGTCTGCTTCGACAGATGTGCATGCTAGTGGACTTACGCTGGAGAACTCTCGTCTGAAGCTTGTCGTCGACGCAAAGTCGGGCTGCATCACCAGCCTGGTGGAGAAGAAGACGGGCTTTGAAACGATTGCGGCAGGTGGCTGCGGCAACCAACTGCAGACGTTCAAGGACACGCCCAAGCAATACGACGCATGGAACATCGATCCTGGCACGCTGGATCACTTTACTCCCATTGAAAGTGTGGAGTCTGTGCAGCTACTCGACAAGGGACCGTTGCGAGCCACGATCCGTGTGACACGCACGTGGCAGAAATCGCACTTCGTTCAGGACATCTCGCTCGATGCTGAGGCCGATGCGGCCACGATACAGAACGAGTTTGACTGGCACGAAGAGCACGTTCTGCTGAAGGCCTCTTTCCCGATGGCCGCAACAAGCGCGAAGGCGACGTACGAGATTCCGTATGGAACCATCGAACGTCCCACCGCGCGTGTGAACAGCTTTGAAAAGGCAGAGTTCGAGGTTCCTGCAATGCGTTGGGCGGAACTGGGCGATGGGAAGCACGGTGTCAGCCTGTTGAACCGGACTAAGTTCGGTTATGACGCTGTCGACAATCTTCTGCGCCTGACCTTGCTTCGTTCCGCGACTTGGCCCGATCCGGTTGCGGACCTTGGCCACCAGAGCTTCCAATATGCGATCTATCCTCATGCAGGCGACTGGAAGCAGGCAGGAAGCATGCAGCACGGGTGGGAGTACAACTATCCACTGCGTGCGATGCAGGTGGCTGCGCACGCAGGGGCTGATGCCGCGACGAAGGGCTTCGCTTCAGTCGGCGCAAGCAACGTCGTAGTGACCGCGATCAAGAAGGCGGAGGACCGGGATGCTCTGGTCGTCCGCATGTTCGAGTTCGAGGGCAAAGATGGCGATGTGAAGGTGAGTCTGCCCGCTGGCGCAACGTATGCCGTTGCGAGCGATCTGATGGAGAATCCAGATGCTGCACATCTGCCGGTAACCGACGGTGCGGTGACAGTCCACGTCCATCCGTATGAGATCGTCACGCTGCAGGCCATGTACTCTCCGCAGTAAGAAGCAGGAATGCCCGGCGCTCATTATGAGCGCCGGGCATTCCTATTGCAGCGTTTATTTGACCTTCAGCAGAACCACACCGTGCTTCGGCACCGTCATGCGGTCGGTATCGTGGATGACGCCAAGGTCCTTCGCCTCCCACACATTGCGTGCATGGACGGAGTTGCCAAGGCCGATCTCCTTCAGGTGAAGATTCATACCGCGCATTTCGGCGGTGTCTTCGCCAAAGTTGAAGATCGCCAGCGCATGAGAACCATCCGCGAGCGGGCGCGACCAGATTTGCAGAGGACCCTCACCCCAGATGCGGTCGCCCTGTTTGCCGAGTGGATCCTGATCGATGGCGATGACTTCGCGGTTGGTCAGAATCGACTTCACCTCGGGCGACATAGCGGTGAGATTGTTGCCTGCAAGGAGCGGAGCAGCGAGGATCGCCCACATGGTCATATGTGTGAGGTTCTCGTCATGTGTGAGCTTTCCATTGCCTACTTCCAGCATGTCGGGATCGTTCCAGTGGCCTGGCCCGGCGTACTTGGCAAGTCCAGCCTGCGTGAGAGCGATGTAAGACATCTGCTGATAGTGAGCATTGATGTCATCCGTCGTGCGCCATAGATTCGCGCCTACCTCAGGTCCCCATTCCCAGACAGAGTCGAAGCCGTACTGGCAGAGAGAGTAGATCATCGGGCGACCAGTCTTCAGGATAGCCTGATGCATTTTCTCGTAAGCATCGCGCATCATCCTGTTCTGTTTGGCGCGATCATTGGGAGCTTCCTGCTGCATGTTGTCGCGGAAGGAGCAGAGATCGTACTTGAGATAGTCGATACCCCAGTCAGCATAAAGCTTCGCGTCCTGCTCTTCATGCTGATAAGAACCTGCGTAGTGCGCGCAGGTTTCGCGTCCGGGAGAAGAGTAGATGCCGAGCTTGAGGCCTTTGGAGTGAACGTAATCCGCAAGGGCCTTCATGTCTGGAAACTTTCCGTTCGTGTGAAGAACGCCCTTTGCGTCCCTCTTGCCTTCCCAGGTGTCATCGATGTTGACGTAGATGTACCCTGCGTCACGCATGCCCGTAGAGACGAGAAGGTCCGCGGTGTCGCGGATGTCCTTGTCCGTCACTCTTCCGGCAAAGAAATTCCAGCTATTCCATCCCATGGGTGGTGTTGCGGCCAACGTGTTTTTCGATTGGGCCAACAGCGGAGAAGCCGCTAAAGAGAGACAGAGAGCAGAACGAAATAAGAAACGCATGAGCGAGTGGAACCTCCTTTGGAATGCAGGACTATGAGACGCGTAGATGGAAGGAGTGTCAAATCGTACGGGTTTTCCACACAGCTCAAAAATGCCGAGATTTGCATACGTCTTTTGACCTACTAAGTTTCAACAAAGACACGGATTGTTGAAACTTTTCTGTTGTCAGTTCCAATATGGGCGGCTAGAGTCTAGCAATCAAACAAAGTTCATTGATCGAAGAGGGTTCCGGCGGTTGTGTCTATACGCAACGTCAGGAAGCCGTAGATCAAGTAACAGTACGTAATCAGGAGAGCAGATGCGCACGATTTTGAAATCACTCCACTACTTGGCTGTAGCGCTACTGTTGGTATGTAGCGTTTCAGGCCTTGCCCAGACGATCACCGGCGGCGTCAACGGAACGGTCACCGATCCGGCAGGCGCGATCATTCCGAACGCAAAGGTTACGGCAACAAATGTCGCCACAAACGTATCCACTGTCTCCACGACCACCAGCTCTGGAACCTACAACATCCGCAATCTACAAATCGGTCAGTACAAAGTCATCATCGAAGCTTCCGGTTTCTCTGCACAGACACTCGGACCCTTCACGCTGGAGTCCGGTCAGGATGCGAAGTTCGATGCGAAGCTTGGACTGGAAGGTTCAAATACCGCTATCGCGGTGAACGAATCACTGGTTCCTCTCCTCAACACGGAGAATGCAACGCTTGGTGCAACTCTCGATGAGAACGCCATCAGCAATATCACGCTCGTGAGTCGCAACTTTACCCAACTGACGCTTTTTGTTCCAGGAGCGGTTACGGGAACGCCCGCATCCTTCACAGGCTCAGCGGCTATTGAAAGAAATGGCAATGGCACGCTAGCCTCTCAAAACGGTAACCGCCAAGAGACGAACAATTACCTGCTTGATGGTGTGGAGATCAACGAAACCATCAATAACGGAATCGGCTATAATCCCAGTCCTGATGCGCTTGGGCAGGTGCGCGTTATTTCGTCTAATGCCAATGCTGAGTTCGGCAATGTCGGTGGTGGAGATGTCGTTGCGCTGCTAAAAAGCGGAAGCAACACATTTCACGGAAGCGCCTTCTTTTATTTAGCGAACTACAACATGGATGCAAATTCATGGGCTAATAAGAATTTTGCGTCTTCTTCTGCGTTTGTTCCAAAGACACCCTACACCCAGTCGACGTTCGGCGGTACTGTTGGCGGACCCATCATCAAGGACAAGCTGTTCTTCTTTGGCGATTACGAAGGCATCAGGTACCACTCTGCGGGTACTGGCCTGGCTTCCGTAGCGACTGCTCGTATGCGTTCAGGAGATTTTGGGGAGCTGCTGGATCCAACTCAGATTGCAACCACGGTTCAGCTCTACAACACTCAGGCCGCTGGACAACCAGCCTATGCTGGCAACTTACTGGGTGCCGTGTCAAATCCCGTAGCCGCCTATCTGTTCGCGCATCCCGAGGTTTATCCGCTTCCGAACCACACAGCCACGGTTGGCACTTTGATCCAAAATAACTACCAGGCACCGACGAAGACAAATCGCTATAACAACCAGTATGACGTCAAGATCGACTGGAAGGCCTCACCGCGCGATTCGATCTCGGGCCGTTATTCCTGGGGTCGGAATGGCGATTTCACCACTCCGGTTCTCGCAATTACTTTCCCCGGAGCGAACATCAATCCGTTTCAAAGCTTCGCATTCAATTCCGTGCATACCTTCAATGCGCGTCTTATCAATGAGTTCACCGCTGGTTTCACACGTGTTGTTGCGTTGGGAGGTCTCCCAAGCGATTCAACGGGTACCTTCGGTTTGAATGGTAATGCTGTTGTCGGCATCTCAGGTGTCGCTCAGCCCTATAACGGCTTCATCCTGCAGTCCTTCACGGGAACCAACGGTGCGTTCAGCTCTGTTGGTAACTCGGCGACGGGAACAACGTATTACGACAACACCTTCAGCTACTATGACAACCTGACTTACCAGGCTGGACAGCACACGATTAAACTTGGTGTCCAGTTTCTCCGCTATCAGCAGAACACTTTCTATCCGGGTAACGACGGTGCAGTTGGCCGCTATCTCTATTCCGGAGCATTCTCTGCTCAGAATGGAACGGTTGGCGGTTATACGCTCGCCGATTTCTACCAGAATCACATTCTCACGCGCGCGATCGGTGGAGTCACCGGTCTGGCGGGTCAGCGCTCGTGGCGCGATGCAGCTTTTGTCCAGGACGATTGGAAGGTTAGTCCGAGACTCACCCTCAACCTGGGGCTTCGTTGGGAGTACGACCAGCCCATCCTGGAAGTCAACAACAAGCAGGCGAATATCAACTTCGCAACCAAGACAGTGCAACTCGCCGGCGTCAACGGAGCAAGCCGCGGTCTTTACAACCCGGTTTGGACCAACTTCATGCCGCGTATCGGATTCTCTTTCAATCCGTCGCCTCGCGTTGTAGTTCGTGGCGGCTATGGTATAACTACTTACTTTGAAGGAACGGGCGCTAATCTTCGCCTCAACTTTAACTATCCATTCCAGAATGGCTTCACGGCCACCGGCTTTGCCCCAAGCACAACCAGCGCAGGTCAGTTCTACACAACTGCGCAGGGCTTCGGAACCGCGAACACATCCTGCAACATTCAGACAAGCACTGTACCTTGCACCACTACGATCCGCGCATGGGACCAGGCAATTAAACCGATGTTCCTTCAGCAGTACAGCCTTACTGCGGAATATCAGTTGAGCAATACCGCATCGCTCACCTTTGGTTATGTCGGTGAGACGGGGCAACATCTCATCACTGCTGGTGCTGCCAACGCTCTGCCAAAGCCCTGCATCATTGGTGGTGTTGTGCAGACTGTGCTCACTTCAGCACAGTGTATTGCTGCTGATCCCGCTCCTTTCATTAACCTGGTTGGTCAGACGGGCTCGGTGGTCTTCACCGCGTCCAATGCGATGGAAAACTATAATGCGCTTCAGGCGACATTCCGTCAGCGCCTCAGCAAGGGCTTGGAATTCACCGCGAATTATGCATATGCCAAAGCGATGACGAACAGCACGGGCTTCTTTGGTGCACAGGGAATCAACGGACAGTCTGCCTATGCTCAGAATTTCTATGACAATCATTCTGAATATGGTCCGGCTGCTCAGGATGTTCGTCATAACATCAACGGGCATTTGACTTATGAACTTCCCGTGGGACGGGGGCGTATGTTTGGTACCAATATGAACCGGGCAATTGATGAAGTGATTGGTGGCTGGAAGGTTGCGATGACCACCATTGTTTATACAGGCTTCCCGGTAAACATCAACTCTGGCTCCAACAACAGCAACACTGCGAACAATTCTCAGCGTGCGAACCACTATCGTAAGCTGAATGTCGTAAATCGGAGTGCTCAGGCGTGGTTTGGAACCGATCCTTCGGTTCTTCACCAGCGGTCTAGCACAACGGCAGGAGCTCAGTGTTCGGCTGCAGGTGTAGATGATGGTGTCTGCGCTTATGGTCAACCCGCCGCTGGCACATTCGGTACTGCTTCCGTCGATTCAGAGCGGGCTCCTGGTTACCAATCAGCAGATGCTTCGATCTTCAAGGATTTTGCAATCACTGAGGCGCACAAAATCAGCTTCCGTGCGGATGCTGCCAATGTGTTTAACATTACCTCGCTGGGTAACCCCACTAACAATGCGCAGTCTGCAACCTTCGGACAGATTACAGCTTCTCGTTCGCAG
The DNA here is from genome assembly GCF_000179915.2 of Terriglobus saanensis SP1PR4. Lineage (NCBI taxonomy): Bacteria > Pseudomonadati > Acidobacteriota > Terriglobia > Terriglobales > Acidobacteriaceae > Terriglobus > Terriglobus saanensis. The sequence continues at coordinate 2,060,792 of NC_014963.1, forward strand.
GCTCGTCAGCTGCAGCTTTCGGCGAAGTATTCCTTCTAAAAACATCAACTGGAAAAGGCCCGGCCTCCTGAGGAGACCGGGCCTTTTCTATTGAATGCACAATGGGTTTGATTAACTGGCTGCTTTGCTTGGAATTACCTTGCGAAGAAACGATAGCTGATAGTCCAGGTTTGGGTTTCACCTGGCGCTACGTGGATCTTGATATACGCTTCGGGGCATACCGTCTTTGGAGTCGACCAGAAGTACGACAGGCTGATCGGTGAATCAGATGTCTGCTGAACACCAATGCCGAGGTCTTTATCTTCGAAGGTGAAGTCGTAGTCAGAGACCTTGGTGGAGTAGCCGGTGAGGTAGCCTTGTACGCCGCGGCGTTCAAGCGGTGCGATGAACTTTATGGTGTTGTCTTCGATGACGGCTTTGCTTGGGTCGATCGGGCTATCGAGGGCTGGAGTAAAAAGGAAGTGGACTTGCATGCTTGGCCCGGTCTGCTTGTGATCCAGCATGAAGAAGTCGTGGTCGTAGACCTGCGTGTCGATTGGCTTGGTTCCGACATTCTTCAGGCGGTGTTCTAGGCAAAGGATGTTGCCATGCTTGTCGAGCGTCAGTACTTTTTCGTAGATATAGGAAACTCCGATGGACGAGTGTAGTTCCTGGCGGAAGGTGACTGAATTTTTATGGACCTTCGTCTTCCACTTGCCTGCGTCGACGATGGGGTAGGCGTTGCCGAATTTGTATGGCTTGTCGTCGATCCGTTTCAATACGCCTACACCGATCTTTACAAACAGACCGCCCGGTGCAGCGTCGTCGTATCCGATCTCGCTCGTGGGATGGCGGAACTCTTCCACGGGGCCGGTGATCGTGTCGTTGCCTGTGGGGTCGTACCTGTTGAACCACTCGCCGAAGAAGGTGTGGCCGTTCAAGGAGAGGCAACCCACGACGCCGCTCCAGTCGAAGCGGGGACCGCGGTAGTATCCGACCTCTTTGTCTGGCAGAAATACAACCGCATTGATGGCACCGTTGCTCAGGCGTGCCATCGGGTGATCTGAGTGTGGCAGATCCGTGCAGGTTGAAGAGGCCTGTGTGGCGAGCGGTACAGCGGGTATCGTCTGGGCGCGCGCTGTACGACTGAAGAGTGCAATGGCAGGGATAAGCGCAAAACGCGCAAAGGAATTGCGAGCAGGGAACATGCTTTGCTCCTTATTGTGCTGATCTTAAGCGTCGAAGCAGGGACGCGAACTCAAAGAATGGCAAAGCTGTGCGCGGAGGAGAAATTACCGACTTCAGTCAACCCGCTGATCGATCCGTTTGCGATGGAGAACTCGCCTCGCACCATACGGCCGGTGGGTGCATGGGCGGCGATGATTGTACGGCCCGAGCGGTCAAAGGCAATTTGTGTCGCTTCTACCGGAAGCGATTCCGCTGGCTGGATGCGTCCGTTGGAGCGGTCGATCTTCCACGCAGTCATCCTCGCGCCGTTTGCCGTGAGAAGAAAGCGGCCGGAGGGATGCATGGCGATGGTGCTGGCGCCGTTGGTTGCAACGCGCTGGTGCGAGGCTTGCGTCTGTCCTCTGGAGGTGTCGATCCGGTGTACTGAGATGGAGCCATCCTCGGAGTTGAGAGCGTAGACGAAGCGAGCGTTTGTGTGGCCGACCATCTGCGAGGGGCCAGCGCCCTTATGAACGCGACGGCGATGTAGCGGTGTGAGCGTGTCAGTTTCGAGGCGGAAGGTGCTGAGCGACTCATTGCCCGTATCTGCCGCGACGAGCGTCCGGCCATCGGAATGAAGCACGAGACTGCTCGGGGTCGAGGTTTTGCCCACACCGGCTTCTGTAGAGAAGCCCACTTCTTTGAACAGGCCTGAAACGGGTAGGGGCAGGCCGTTGCTCTCCAGGGGAAGCACGTTGTAGGAGCCGCCACCCGCGACAGCGACGATGAGATGCGATCCGTCCGGAGTCACCAGGGCGTGAGAGGGGTTGATGGCGGAAAGCGCCAGAGGCTGTACGCGCTGTAGTGTGAGATGGCCTGTTTCGGCGTCGATCGCGTAAGCACTCACTGCGCCGCGAGGAAGACTCTCCCATTCATTGACAGCATGTACGGCGTAGAGCATGGAGCCAGAAGGATGAAGCTCAAGATGAGCAGGCGAAGCTGATGCCATCGTCTGAACGACGCGCGAACCGTCCTTTGATAGATCCACGACGTGGATCGCACCAGCTTCGGCTTCGCCCGATCCAATGTAGGCAAAACGACCTGGGACAGAGCGTCGGGTCATGGTCGCGCTGGCCTTGCCCGAAGCGCCGAGCGTTGCGGCAGCCGCGAGCGAGGTGGAGAAGGCCCGGCGGGTCATGGGGAACGTCTTCGATTGCAAGCTGCTCTCGCTCATCTTTTCCTCCGCGACTCCGCGCTACGCCTTGGGCCGAATCGACATGGCATTGTGAAAGATATTGTTCGGGTCGTACTTCTTCTTCACGTCTTGTAGAAAGGGATAGAGCCCTTCTGTGCCGTAGTAAAGTTCGCCCCAGAAGGGATACCGCACCATATCCACGTCGGGATAGTTGATGTAGCAGCCTTCGTAGTATTCATTGTGAAACGGTGTTCCGGCGTGTTGTGCATCGACGTTGGCGGAGTAGATGTCTGTATACATCTCGTCGAAGAACTTGATGCGTGCTTCGTCTTCCGCTGGGTCTTGCCAGTACTGCTGGTACTGCAGCTTCATTACAGAAGCACGCTGCGGCATGGCGGTTTCACCGGCCAGATGCGGCTTGTTAGTTGCGCCGCCGTAAGAGTCAACCGCGATGATGCCGCTCACGGGTACTCCTGGGATTTCACGCGTCAGATGTTTGTAGATTCGACGCGCTTCTTCCGTAGTAAAGTTCTTCTTCATATAGCAGGACTTGTATTTGCCGCGTGTGTTTCCGTTGCCGCCGCCAGCGCCCTGTCCGCCGGTGGTCGCATCGAGCCATGGGCGCGTGGAGAAGGCGTGCTTTCCTGCGACGCAGGGAGACATCTGTTGGCGATCTCCGCGACGAGGGGCCTGATGCGATGTGGTCGCTGGATTCGGATCAGAGAGGGCATCGCCGCATTTCAGAAAGAGGTCGAGAAATTCCGTGGGTATGCTGAGGTCTGGCTCACCGTTCATGCCGTGCATGGCGGCGGAGATGCCGATGCCACCGCGAGAACCTTCAGGACCTCGGCGGTTCAGGCCCATGAAGGTGAAGAGAGGCCACGTATCCGGATCCTTACCACGTTTTTCAAAGTAACCGCCATAGGTCTGCACAATGTGGATGAACTTCTCCTCCGTCATCGTCTCCCATGGAAAGTTCACGCCAGCATTGCTGATGTACTGCGGCGCGGTCGGCAAAGTATCGAAGTAGAAGCTCGTGATCACGCCGAAGTTTGAGCCCTGTCCGCCGAGGCAGGCGCGGAAGAGGTCCGCATCATGATGCTTGTCGATGTGCCGCTTCGCTACTTTTCCGTTCGCTTCCACGGTGCAAATATCGATCGCGGTTACATAGTCACAGCTCAGGCCTAGCTGACGTGCCAGTACACCATAGCCGCCTCCGCTGATGTGTCCACCCGTAGCGACGGTATAGCAGCTTCCGCCTGGGATGGTTACGTTAGCCTTCTTATAAAGCTCTGTGTAGACGCTGCCAAGCATGCCGCCGCCGCCCACCTTGTATGGTCCTTTACCGCCGGGACCGGTCTCCGTGGAGTTGAGCATGCTGACATCGATGATGGCGCCGCCGGGATTGTTTACGACAAAATCTTCATAGCAATGGCCACCGGCGCGAACGGTAGGACGCATGCCCGCGCTCACGATGCGCTGTAAAGCCTCGGCTACATCGTCTGCGTTCTGGCAGACTTCGATTCGTGCCACGGCATCGGAATCCTTCGCGGGGAAGCGGGCATTTTTACCGCGACGAAGAAGATCATAGCGGGGGTCTTGTGCTGTAACCGTCGATGACATATTGCTCCGAACTAATCTCTAAAAGGGAGATTCCTTCGACGGGATGCGGGACCCGCTTCCGTCGAAGTCTAGCCTGTAAATGGCAGTCTAGCGACCATCTTCGCCAGACTGTAAAGCGCTGTCAATGAGGCAAATGCCCTGTCCGCAAGTGGACAGAGAGCCTTCTTATGCGAAGACTATGCACATCGGCTTGCTCTTTACTGGATACGTATGGACCGGTGCCGAAAGTTCCCCGGTTGTCCGATTTCGCTCATGAATCACGATGGTACCGCTGTCCTGGTCGGAGATGAGCAGCCAACGGTCGGTCGGGTCGAGCGTGATGTGGCGGGGGTTCTTTCCACCATTGACGGAGTTCTGCTTTAGCGTCAGCAAGCCCGTTTTGCGATCGCGATCAAAGACCGCAATTGTGTCGTCCGCAACGCGATTGCCTACGTAGACAAATTTGCCATCCTGCGAGACCGTGATTTCGCCCGCGAAGGCGGTGTTCGGAGGAAAGCCAGCCGGAAGAGTAGAGACGAAGCCCTTCGAGGTCAGGGTTCCGGTGCTTGCATCCCAGGCCAGGATGTCGACCGTCGAATCCAGCTCATTCACACTGTAAAGAAACTTCGCGTCCGGGCTGAAGGCGGTGTGGCGCGGACCCGTGCCGGGTCGGCCAATCCACGCGGGCGGCTCGGTGGGCGTCAGTTCAGCCGTGGCGGGATTGACGCGGTAAGTGTGGATGCAATCGAGGCCAAGATCGTTCACCAGAAGATAGCGTCCGTCGGGCGAGGGCATGACGCAATGCGCGAAGGAGTGCATCTGGCGCTCCTTATTGGGGCCACTGCCTTCGTATTGGAAGTGCGAGACCGCAGGCGAAAGGGAACCGTCCGGCCTTACGTGGAAGGAACTCGCGCTGCCGCCACCGTAGTTCGCAACAAACACGCTGTTTCCATCCGGGGTGACGGAGATGTGCGTAGGTCCATTCCCCTCGGTGTCCACCTGGTTCAGCTGCTTGAGTGTCTTAGCGCCAGCTACCGTAGCGAAGGCAGTGATGCCCTTAATGCCGCCATGTCCACCTTCGTTCACGGCATAGACGAAACCCTGTGCGCCCTGTTTGTGGAGGGCCAAAAACGTTGGGTTGGCGACTTCCGCTGCCAACGTGATTTCGCCGAGTTCACCCGTGGCAACGTTCCAATCCGCGATAAAAATTCCATTTCCTGCGCCGTGTCCGTTCGTGCCGATGAGAATGCGCGTTGACTTGGATTTAGCGGAGGAAGACTTTTTCGCCAGGGCTGCTTTGGCGACAAAGGGTGCAACAGAGAGTGAGCGGAGGAAGGTGCGTCGCTGAATCATCAGAAAGCCTTTCAAAGCACAGGAATGCGCGGAAGATGGAGCATGTGTTCCGCGAAGGAACATCTGCCGTTTCGTCACCCACTCTACAACATGGGCGCGGTGCAGTGCTGTGATCTACTTCAGCGGCAGAGGGAGAATCAGGCCGCCCTCGCTGGTGAGACGATTCCGGCCACGCGTAAGACTCAGAGTAGACGCCTCGCCGAACGTCCGGTCGAAGACTTCACGATAGTTTCCTACGGAACGGAGTACAGAGGCGGCCCAATCTTCAGACAGACCGAGGGGCGTTCCAACCGCGTGGGTCGCACCGAGAAGATGGCGCACTGCCGGATCGGCAGACTTGGCTGAGATGTCTATATTGGCGCTGGTTACGCCAAGAGCTTCTCCGTGGAAAAGAACCTGCGCCGTCCAGTCCACAATGCGGCCCCACTGTGGATCACTGCTGCGGTAGGCGAACGCCAGGGGATCTGCCGCGATGACCTCCGGCAGGATCATATGATCGGGAGCTTGTGTTTCGAAAGAAGCCCGCGTCTGCGCAAGGCGGGTTAGATCTCCCGCAATTGCGGCGCAGTTCTTTGTGATGTAGGCGGCCTCCATCTCGCCTTCTTCCTGGAAGGGAAAGGGAAGGAGATCCAGATGCTGCCTGGTAAACCACGCCTGTAGTGCGGTCTCGACATTTGTCTCCGCGAGGAAGCAGACTTTGCGGTGGGTGAGATCTGCGGCATGTGCAATGCCGGATTTACGCAGCACAAGAAATCCGACGCCGTCGTACAGGACAGGGGCGCTCTCACCCAGACTAGCGTTCGTTGTGTGGCTGAAGTCAGCGCTTAGGGTTGCAATGAGGTCGATCTTGCCCGCAATTAATGCGTCAACTCCGCTCTTGTCATCGAGAAAGGTAATGACCTTCGTCTGAGCCTTTTCACCCAGAGCCGCCACTGCGACTGCCTTGCAGAGATCGAGATCGAATCCGCCACGGCTTCCATGATCGTCTTCGGTGTTGTACTCCGCGTCTTCAGCGATCACGCCGCAGGTTAGAACGCCCGCAGCGCGTACTTTCTGGAGGGTCTGTTGTGCGCCGAGGGTGAGTGAACTGCAAACGGCGAGCAAAAGAAGTGAAACAGCGCGCATTATGGAATCCAGTTTCCGGAGGTTGGGATGCCTGGCGAAGTATCCGGACGGGGATTGAAGTCTGCGGGTACCGGATTCGGTTTGCCAAAGTCTGTTGGCTGGATACCGAGCGCTTTGCAGCCTTCTCCCTTCCTATGCGGGAAGGCATCGAGCTCTGCATCCGGAATGATGGCGTACTCCGCAGGCAATGGCTTGCGCTTGCCCATGAGACGAAGGGTGTCAAAGCCGGAGAGCATATCGCCTACGCCGGGGACCTTGTCGTCTGCCGGTCCCAAGTCGTTCTGGCCGAATTTGTCCTTGCCAATCTGGCGGCCGCGCTCTTCATCGGGGAGATCGGCCAGTGGGATCAGGCCAAACAACTCATCCACCATTTTGATGATTGAACTATGTTCCGCAGGTTGGTGCGAGATGCCATGCGCCACGCCGTAGGGCGAGATGAGAATGGAAGGAATGCGTGGGCCCTGATCGAGCGGGAGGCCTGCCGCATCGTGCGAGCGCACCCTGGGGCGCGTGTGGTCATAGAGACCGTCGGATTCGTCGTACGCAATCAGAATGACGGAGTCTTTCCAATACGGGCTGCGCGCGATCGCGTTGATCTCTTCGGCCAGGAGCGCCTGGGAGATCTGCGAGTCGGAGTATCCGGGATGATCGTCGTTGCCGCTGAAGATTCCTGCAAGGCGAGGGTTAGGATCCATCGGATGGGTGCCCTTCAGATTGCCGTATCCGCCCCGGACGTAGAAGACGCCGCTTTCCGGAAGGCGCTGGCTCTTCACATCGTCGAAGAACTCTGCGAGGCCATGCAGATGCTTCGTCACATCAGGATTGTTCGCAATGTATCCGAAGTAGGCTGGGCCATTGTGATGGATGACATAGCCTTTATGCGACGCCACTTCGTTCACATCCGTAGGCTCGTGGTCGTATCCCTGCTGATACCAGCCCCACTTCACTGCAGCTACGCCGTGGCCTGCGATCTTTGCGATGTCTTCTTTGACGTCGGGAAGGTCGAGCGCCGGATCGCGGTCCTTTGACGTCGTGAGCTCGATCTCATCTCCCATGAACGATAGGGGGAGCGTAGCGAAGGTAAGGTTCGGAAGAGGACGCTTTGAAGGTGTCGGCTGGGGCATGCGATGGTCCAGGTCCAGCATGGAGCCCCAGTAGGGTAGGGCATTGGCCACCATGGGGAGAGCGCTTCCGTCCTTCGGCTCTGCCAGTTCGGGATGCAGCATCCACTGGGTCTCTCCCGACTGGCCCGCTATCATGGCGACGGCGTTCGGTCCGGAGGGCCCGATGACCGTGTCGAAGAACTGGTCGAAGAGCGTGAAGCGGTCGGCATAGTTCCAGAGAAAGGGGACGGTATCGCAATCGACGTGCGACATGACGAGCTCTCCGAACTGCTTTCGCTCAAGCGAGGGAAACTTTGAGGGCCTGCCGTTCGTGAGGGTGATGCCTTCTTCTGTCACGGCATAGAGATCGTTGCGCGCCACGAGATTGGCATCCAGATTGAGCTTCCTGGCGATGCCGACATGGCTATGGTTCACCGAGGCAATGTCTGCAGGATAGAGGGGAACAGTCTTGCCGTGGATGTCCTGGACCGTCGTCGGAATGCGAAAGGCGGTGACGCTTCCAATGGTTCCATCGACGTTGACGATCGGTTGGGTAAATCCAGGTGTCTGGTCTGCCGGATGGGAAAAGAGGCCCTCCGCTCCTGGATAGGTTCCGAAGTAGAAATCAAAGGCGCGATTTTCCTGGAACAGGATGAAGACATGCTTCACTTTGCTGCGAAGAAGCTTCAGCTTTGCCTCCTGCGAAATCGCTGGCTGGCGGGCAGGATCGATAAGATAAGGCTTTAACTGCTTGCTAGAAGCCGGTGCAAGTTCTACTTCACGAGCCTGTGAGGATGCAGAGACCGAGTAAGCGAGTAGAGGCAGGGAAAAGAACTTGAGGAACCGGGGGGTCGCCCGGGTTGAAACGCGCATCGCCATCTCCTGAGTTGAAGCACCGAATAAATCGACTCTCTTAGAGTGCCAGAAGCCGGTGCGCATCGAGCTCACAATCGCATCAAATCGTTCTTAAACGCAAAAAAACGCCTCGATAGAACTACAACAAAGGAGGATCGAGATTATTCCAGAAAGTGCAGCGATGCTCGGCATCAGCGTTGATGTCAGCCTTTCCGGCTTCTAGATCGCCCGTGTTCTCACAGTAAGCTTGTGGACAGCTACGCTGTCATGTTTTCCTTAGGAACCGGTTGAAGCAAAAACTCCAGGATGGCAGGGAATAATCCAAATGAAACCTATGTTCCGTCTTATGGCTACCTCTCTTCTTTGCGGTTCTGTTGCGATGTCCGCACAGACTGCGAAACTTACGGTGGATACGAGCACTGCTGTGGCCACCGTAAGCCCAACTCTGTACGGCCTCATGACCGAAGAGATCAACTACTCTTATGACGGTGGCCTGTATGCGGAGATGGTGCAGAACCGCTCATTCAAAAGAAGCTGGCAGGGCTACGAGTCCTGGACCGTCATTGCGCGCGGAACCGCTCAGGCCAAAATCGAAAGGGGCGCTACCGGGCCAAGTTCGGCACTCCCGAAGAGCATGATGCTCAAGATCGACCCAAGCGCAGGCCCGTATGAGGCTGGTATAGCCAATAGTGGTTATTGGGGTATGGCGGTGCGGCCTTCCTCGACGTATAGCGGATCGTTCTACGCGATGGCAACGGGAGTTGGTTCGGCGCGGGCGCGACTGATCTCCGATGTGACGGGTGCAACGCTGGCCGAGGCGATGATTCCGTTGTCGGACGGTGATTGGCAGAAGCATACCTACACCATGAAAACGTCGGCTTCGGTGAAGCCAGGGAAAGAGAATCACCTGGAGATTACCTTCGAGCACCCCGGAACGGTGTGCCTGCAGTTGGTCTCTCTTATGCCGCCGACGTTTCATGACCGGCCCAACGGCAACCGTCCGGACCTGATGGAGATGATGGCGGCCATGAAGCCACACTTCCTTCGTCTTCCCGGTGGGAACTACCTGGAGGGGGATACGATTCGCGAGCGGTTCAATTGGAAAGAGACGATTGGTCCGTTGGTTGACCGTCCCACCCATCGTGGTCCGTGGAACTATCAGTCCAGTGACGGGATGGGCCTGCTGGAGTTTCTGGAGTGGTGCGAAGACCTGAAGATCGAGCCGGTGCTCGCGGTCTATGCAGGATATTCGCTGCACGGTGAGTCGGTTGTGGGCAAGGAACTGGAGCCTTTTATCCAGGACGCTTTGGACGAGATCGAATACGTCACCGGAGATGCCAGTACGAAGTGGGGCGCTGTCCGCGTGCAGGATGGTCATCCCGTGCCGTTTCCGTTGCACTACATCGAGATCGGCAATGAGGACACCTTCGACAAATCGGGGAGCTACGAAGAGCGGTTTGCTCGCTTCTCGAAAAGCATCCGGAGCAAGTATCCGCAGTACAAACTCATTGCGACCACGCCTGTGAAGGAGTCGGTTCCAGACGTCGTGGACGATCACTATTACCTGACGCCTGACGGCTTCTTCGAAATCCTGCACAAGTACGACACCATGGATCGCAAGGGACCGAAGATCTTCGTGGGCGAGTGGGCGACCCGCACGGGTACGCCCACGCCGGACTTCGGCGCCGCCCTTGGGGATGCGGCCTGGATGACAAGTATGGAGCGGAACAGCGACTTGATCGTCATGGCGAGCTATGCGCCACTCTTCACGAATGTAAATCCCGGCGGCATGCAATGGTCTACCGATTTGATTGGTTATGACGCTCTGCGGGCTTACGGATCGCCAAGTTACTACGCGCAGGTGCTTTTCGGAAGTCACCTTGGCGATCACACGGTGAAGTCCGATGCTTCCGGAGTGAATGCACGATTCTCCTGGTCCGCGACGGTATCGACGGAGGACAGGGTCTTGCATCTGAAACTTGTAAATGCCTCCGATGCAGCGCAGCCGCTTGTCCTCGATCTGAGGGGGGCGAAGTCAGGATCTGCTGCTCTGTATTCATTACACGCGGCAACACGGTGGGCGACCAATTCGATCGAGCATCCGGACGCGATCAAGCCGATTGTGAGTAAGGTCTCTGTAACGCCCGGCAACTGGAATCGTGCAGTCGCCGCCAATACGATTGAGGTCATCGATATTCCGCTCCAATAGCGAAGATCGAGAAAGGTAGAGAGACGTGCTAGAGCGCTTGAAAGAAGAGACGTTGGAGGCAAACCTCGAGGTAGTCAAGCGAGGTCTTGTTCTCTATACCTTTGGTAATGCGAGCGGCATCGATCGCGATGCCGGGTTGGTCGTCATCAAGCCGAGCGGCGTGGACTATGACGAGCTTAAACCGTCGCATATGGTCGTTACCGACATGGAAGGGAACATCGTTGAAGGAGATCTTCGGCCTTCAAGTGATTTGAAGACGCACCTCGCGCTGTACAAAGCATTTACGGAAATCGGCGGGGTGGTTCACACGCATAGCGAGCATGCCACGGCGTGGGCGCAGGCAGGCCGCGATATTCCTGCCTTCGGAACGACGCATGCCGATTATTTCCATGGGCCCGTTCCGTGTACACGTCCTCTGACAGATGACGAGGTGAACGGAGAATATGTCCTCAACACGGGACTCGCGATCATTGAGCGATTCAAGGGAATCGATCCGCTGGCGATACCGGGTGTGCTGGTTGGCGGGCACGCTCCGTTTGCGTGGGGCAGAACTCCGCATGATGCGGCGCACAATGCTGTGGTGTTGGAGGCCGTGGCGAAGATGGCCTTCATGACCGTGCTCCTCAACTCGGAGTGCGGCGTGACCTCGGCTTTGCTCGATCGACATTACTTCCGCAAGCACGGTGCAAAAGCAACCTACGGACAGAATTAGAGGACACGATGGCGATTGTTGCGGGAGCGGATTTTGGAACGCTGAGCGTTCGTGTAACGCTGCTTGATTCTGAGCACGGACGGATAGGCACCGCTGCGGCGGAGTATCCGCTGCACCGTAAACGGGAAGACCCGGACTACGCCACACAGTCGCACTTCGACCAGATGGAAGCTCTTGTGAAGGCGACGAAAGATGTTCTGGCACAGACCGGGATCGCCGGCGATCAGGTGATTGCGCTGGCACTGGACACGACGGGGTCGAGTGTCATCATGGTGGATGAACATCTGCAACCGCTCGATGAGTACTACCTGTGGTGCGACCATCGCGCCCATCGCGAGGCTCAGCAGATCACGATCACCGCCCACGAGATGGGCCTTGAGGCCATCGAGTGGTGCGGTGGAGTTTACTCGCATGAATGGGGATGGGCGAAACTGCTGCATTGGCTCAGGCACTCTACTGAAGAGAAGCGCGCCAAGTTTGCAACCGCGCTGGAGCACTGCGATATGGTGGCTGCGACCCTGACCGGCGTCACGTCTCCTGCTTCTCTTAAGCGCTCTGTCTGCGCCATGGGACACAAGTGGATGTGGAACCCGCGATGGGGAGGGTTGCCGCCGGAGGACTTTCTGGTTGCGGTCGATCCTCTCCTTCGAGGGGTGAGAGAGAAGATCTCCGGCGAATACCTGACATCGGACCACATCTATGGCGGTCTTGCTCAGGCCTGGGCCGAGAAGATGGGATTGAAGGCCGGCATTCCAATCCCCGTGGGCGCGTTCGACGCGCATTGGGATGCTCTGGGTGCGGGATGCAAGCCGGGCGATGTAGTGAATGTGGTGGGGACATCCACCTGTATCATCGCAACCTCTGAAGAGACGAAGCTCGTTCCGGGAGTCTGCGGAGTGGTTCCCGGCAGCGTGGATCCAACGCTCACGGGGATAGAGGCCGGGCTTTCGGCGGTTGGCGATATTTTTGAAGCGATTGCACGGCGCGCGGGTGTCAAGGTCAAGGACCTTGCGGCTTCGCTCGGAGAGTACAAGGCGGGCCAGACGGGCTTGCTACGTCTTAGCTGGGACAACGGGGATCGCACAGTATTGGTGAACCCCGAACTCGGCGGCATCACCCTGGGGTGGAATCTGATTCACACTGCGCAGGACGAACTCTATGCAGCCATCGAGGGAACGGCGTTCCATACGCGCATCGTTCTGGAGCGAATGGCCGAGTACGGTGTACCTGTGGAACGTGTGATCAATGCTGGAGGCATTCCACAGAACAACGTGGTTCTCAACCAAATCTACGCGGATGTTTTGAACAAACCTGTGCTGGTACCGAACGGCGTTCCGACCAGTCTGGGGTCGGGGATTGTAGCTCTTACTGTCGCTGGGGTATTTCCTTCGATTGCTGCAGCGCAAGAGAAGTTATGTTTGCCGTTTCAGATGTATCTGCCTCAACCGACCGCAGTCGCGACGTACGAACAGCTCTATCAGCTTTATCGAAAGGTTTACTTCGCGCTGGGCTCCAAGGAAGCCGCCGGCGTTCCGCTCGGAGAAATACTTCCGGAGCTGCGTCGCATTGCCAAAGAGGCGAGAACGAAACCTCCGACCCTCTAACAGCTGGCAGTGCAGGGAGGAGGAGCCTGATTTTGCGTTCCCTTCCGGCTTCTATCGAAGGGATAAGTCATCACGTTTCATCGGTAGCTTCGATCAATATCCCTATTGAAAAATCACAATGAAACGGTGTCTGGGTAACGATGCTACCGCAAGAGTGCGAAATGGCGTGGCATCGTGGCCACTCCAGTCGTAGCAAGGGATTACGCATCCGTAGAGAACCCGTGGATTCTCCTTGGGAAATATTTTATCTATTGACAGGCGTTGCTCGGATTCCGTAGATTTCGATCTCGTTGAAGTAAAGAGAAGTATTTGTTCCAAAGCTTCAGGAGGCAGTATGGTCGGCATCACCAAAATGGGTCAGTTGCGGGGGCAGGGATTTCAAAAGATGGCTTATAGACAGCTCCGCCGGATGTTCGTGGTTTTGTTCATGATGGGTCTTACGACCTTGGCTATGCGGGCACAGACCGGCGGCCAGGCTGGCATTCAGGGAACGGTGACGGACCAGTCGGGTGCGGCAGTGCCGAATGCTACGGTGACCGCCACAAATAATGCGACTGGTGTCGTGACCGTCCGCGAATCGACCGGCAGCGGCCTCTACACGATCTCGCCGATCATTCCCGGAACTTATACGGTCACGGCCGCAGCGAAGGGCTTTCAGGGTTTCAAACAGGAGAATTTTTCGATCGATGCGCTGAAGCTTACCGGCCTGAACATAGCGATGGCGGTCGGCTCCGAAACGCAGGAGATCACGGTCAGCGCTGAGCCTCCCGCGCTGGAGACGACGAACGCCGTGCTTGGCGGCGTCATGCAGAACGAGACCTATCAGAATCTTCCTTTGCAGATGAACTCGCAGCAGCGCGATCCCACTGCCTTTGCGGTACTGGTCCCAGGCGTTCAGGGTGGCACGCGTGCACCCATCATCGGTGGAACGGGAAACTTCCTTGCCCAGGTTTATGTCGACGGACTTCCGATTGTGACGGTCAACCAGCAGGGTGACAATCGCACTGTTTCGAACGCGATTCCTGTGGAAGCTATCGACCAGTTTCAGGTAGTCACCAGCACGCCGGGCGCAGAGTACGGCGGCGCGGGTCTTATCAACTTCACGCTCAAATCCGGCGGCAATGCTTATCACGGCACCGCAGCGATCTTTGTCCGGAACACGATCTTCGATACCTGGGGATTCTCCTCACCGGCAGTAACAAAGAAAGACGCAAATGGCAACACCGTTTCCGCAGGCAAGCCGGTGGAGCACCAGAACGAGATCGTCGGGGCGTTCGGTGGACCGATTCCGCTGACGCGCAAGAAGGGATTCTTCTTCGCGGCTTACGATCGCTATCACGGACGGAATGGAATCAATCCCAATACTCTAACTGTCCCCACGACAGCGATGCGTGGCGGAGATTTCAGTAGCTTATTGACCACGGGCAAGGACTCGAATGGAGCATCCGTAATTCAAGGCCAGATCTACGACCCAACGTCAGCCGTCTCCTGCACCTCTCACAGCACGAATGGTCCTTGCCGCTATCAATTTGGATATAGCTATGGCGGTAGTGCTGGGCCTAACGGCAATCCCGTTAAGACAGGCACCGCGAATGTGATCCCCAGCAATTTGCTCTCACCGATTGCGATCAAGATGGCGAGCTATCTCCCATCTCCATCGAATGAGAATCTTAACTTCGGCAACCTCATCGCTGGAGTTGCGACGGGCTTCGATAATCACGAGTTTGCGACGCGTGTGGACTTCGACATCACCTCGAAGCAGAGACTTTCGTATGTCCTTACAATTGGCACACGTAAGAATGTTCCGTTTACCGTGGGTGGAACTCCCGCAGGCATCGTGCTCCCGCTGCCTTATACCGCAGGCGGCACCGCCATCATCAAGCCCACCCTTACCGATGTGGAGCACACCTGGACGATTACCCCGCGCATCGTCAATCAGTTCAAATTCGGCTTTGCTCGTTTCTCTCAACCAGTTGGCTCGCTTACCGAAGGAGTAGCACCTTATCGCGCGGCCGCAGACTTCGGGATCACGGGTCTTCCTGAGGGACAAGCCTCTGATGAGTTTCCCGGAGCGACTTTTGCCGCGACCGCTTTGTTTGGGACTACCGAGAGTCCATGGACCTCGAATGGTGCAAGCGGTGCAACGCAGACCACGGTTCCGAATACCTACACGTTGTTGGACAACCTTCAACTTGTGAAGGGAGAACACAATATCACGATTGGTGGGCAAATTCAGTGGCTGCAGGATAACGTAGCTTCTCAAACCGGACCTTCGGGTATTCTCACCATCCCCTATACCGCCAACTCAACGGCAGGTTTTCCTACGGGCGCTAATGGTCAGAATGCCACGACCTTGAGCACCACTACCTCCGGGTTTTCCTATGCCAGCTACCTGCTCGGCGCGGCCAGCCAGTCCAGTATTGCTATCCAGGCGGTCGCAGAAACGGGCGGGCGTTATCGCACGATTGCCCCTTATGTTCAGGACGATTGGAAGGTCAGCCAGAAGCTGACGTTGAATATCGGTCTGCGTTGGGACTATCTGCCGCCGTTCCACGAAGTGCAGGATCGTTGGAGCTTTCTGAATCCGAATTTAACCAACCCGATCACGGGAACTCCCGGAGCACTGCAGTTTGCCGGTGATCGAGGAGCTGGAATTAGTTGCCAGTGCCGCACCCCGGTAAAAACCTGGTGGAAGAACTTCGGACCTCGTATTGGTCTCGCTTATGCTGTCACGCCGAAGACAGTTTTGCGTGCAGGCTATGGCCTTTCGTATTCGATTGGTGGCGGTGTCGGTGGACGAGGCGGAGCGGGCAACGGCACGGGAAGTCTCGGCTTCAATACGACCGCGACCACTCCCGCCGATGTCAACACAGGCGCTGCACAGGCTGGGCCCTCCTTCTATTTGAACAACAGCACCGGCTTCCAGGCACTGGGACTTTCGAACACCAAATTTGGTGGACCGAATTTTGTTCTACCGACAACTTCCGCTCCGAGTGCAGCGAGTGCTTCTCTGAACACGGGCAACTACACAACTGCTTCAGGGGCCGCCGTGACGGCCAGCACTATGGCGTTCGCGGATCCATATCTCTCTGGGCGTGCACCGGAGTTCAGCTTCTTCAACGCTGGCCTCCAGCAGGCTTTCACCAACGATTTGACGATGACGTTGAACTACGCCGGAACGCAGAGTCACTTCCTGCTCCCGAGTACCGGCAATGCGCGGGGTCTTTATACGAACCAGCTGGATCCGAAGTATCTTGCCGCTCTAGGAGCAGTGATGGGATCTGATGGAAGCACGCCGCTCCTCAACTCTGCGGCCACTCCTGCCAACGTCGCTATCCTGAAGGCCAACTACGCAGGCGCGGGGCTGCCGTATGCTAATTTCCTTACTACGCAGAGCATCGCACAGGCGCTTGTTGCTTTCCCGCAGTACTCAGGTGTGACGGATACGTGGGGTCAGAACGTGGCAAATATCAGCTATCATTCGCTGCAGCTCTCACTCAGCCAGCGTGAATGGCATGGTCTGAGTTATACGGCCAATTACACATGGTCCAAGAACCTGGGAGACGACGGTACGTTTCGCAGCGGTTATGATCTGCCTGCGGGCGCGACTTCGAATGGACAGGCGTATAAGGCCAATCGAATCGACCGAAGCGAAACGCTTACCAACGTCCCTCACAATGTCTCCATCTATGGCGTGTATCAGTCGCCTTTTGGAAAAGGCAAGATTGGCGGAAACAGCTTCCTGGTTCGCGCATTGGCAGGCGGCTGGCAGCTCTCCGGTATTTACACCTTCACCTCGGGCGCGCCACTGGTCATCACCTATGCGGGATGCACTTCGCCGAAACTGGGGCAGTGCGAGATGGACCTCAACCCGAACTTCAAGGGGAAGAACCCACGGATCAATGGTCGTCTTGGAACGGGAACTACCGCATCGAACCTTGGTACGATTCCGTATATCGATAAGGATGCGTTTCAGCTTCCGGCTAAATTCAGCGCTGGTACGAACGCTCTGAATAAGATCGGAACCGCTCCTCGTACAGCTCCCTACGGTCTCCACGCTCCGAGCAAGTACAACATGGATCTTAGTCTTCGAAGGACGTTCAATCTGAGTCCAGAGAGATTTAGATTGGTGCTTGAAGCCGATGGTCTGAACATCACCAACAAGAGCACTTTCGGAAATATTGCTGTTGCCTGGAGCCCCACGACAACGAATCTCGGTTCTGTCGGAAGTGCCTCTGGCAACCGTGACTTCCAGTTCGCAGGCCGAATCAACTTCTAACCTTTTCCCCAGCCGGGAGCCCTTGTTTACGAGGGCTCCCGGCTACTTTTACGTAAAGGCGTTTTTGGAGTGTGATGTTCGTGATGCAATATTTTTCTTCTGGAACGCGCGCGGTGTATGCCGCGGCCTTACTGTTTATGGCCTGCACGATATCGGCCCAGACGGCAAAGATGCCAGCGGGTTCTGTTACGCATACCTTTCGTGTTGCGGGCGATCATTTTGAGTTGAACGGAGAACCTGTCCAGCTTCTTTCCGGAGAGATGCACTATGCGCGCATTCCGAGAGAGTATTGGAGAGCGCGGCTGCAGATGGCAAAAGCAATGGGACTGAACACCGTTGCGACCTATATTTTCTGGAACGTGCATGAACCGAAGCCTGGAGTGTATGACTTCAGTGGAAACCATGACGTTGCGGCGTTTGTGAAGATGGCGCAGGAGGAGGGCCTGAACGTCATTTTGCGTGCGGGTCCGTATGCGTGTGCGGAGTGGGAGTTTGGCGGTTACCCATCGTGGCTGATGAAAGACCCGAAGATGGGCTCAGCCTTGCGATCGAACGATGAAGTCTATATGGCTCCTGTGGAGCGCTGGATCAAGCGGCTGGGGCAGGAGATGGTTCCTCTGCTGATCTCAAACGGCGGGCCAATCGTGGCTGTCCAAGTGGAGAACGAATACGGAGACTTTGGCGGCGACAAGAAGTATCTGGCGCATATGCTGGAGATCTTTCAGAATGCAGGCTTCAAGGATTCCTTTCTTTACACGGTTGATCCTTCAAAAGCCCTGGTCAATGGTTCGCTTGAAGGGCTGCCTTCGGGGGTTAACTTCGGCGTTGGGAATGCGGAACGCGGGCTAACAGCGCTGGCTCATTTGAGGCCCGGGCAACCGCTGTTTGCTTCCGAGTACTGGCCGGGCTGGTTCGATCATTGGGGACATCCGCATGAGACGCGGCCCATTCCGCCGCAGTTGAAGGACATCGCGTATACCCTCGACCACAAGTCATCGATCAATATTTATATGTTTCATGGCGGAACAAGCTTCGGGTTTATGAGTGGAGCGAGTTGGACGGGTGGCGAGTATCTACCGGACGTGACCAGCTACGACTATGACGCGCCTCTGGATGAGGCGGGCCATCCGACGCCGAAGTTTTACGCGTATCGCGATCTGATGGCGAAGTACGTGAAAACACCTCTGCCACTGGTGCCTGCGGTGCCGGAGGTAATCGCCGTTCCGGAGTTTACTGTCGGGAGGGCAAGTTCGCTTTGGGACCATCTTCCCGTTCCGGTGAAGTCAGAGAAGCCTTTGACGATGGAGGCCATGGATCAGTCGTATGGCTATGCCCTCTATCGCAAGCAACTGAGTGAGCCGGTAAAGGGCGAACTGGTGCTGGATGCTGTGCATGACTACGCGCTTGTCTATCTCAATGGCAAGCTGATTGGTTCGATTGACAGGCGCCTGAAGCAGGACCGCATCACCTTAGCCACGGACAAGCCAGCGCGATTGGACATCCTGGTAGAGAACTCGGGACGCATCAACTCCACCAAGATGATGCGAGGCGAGACGAAGGGAATCACGCGTGGCGTAACACTTGCGGGCAGGCCGCTGACCAGTTGGGAGGACTACTCTTTACCGATGCTGGATGCGGGGACGATGAAAGCTTCGTCGACCAAGCGCCAGGTGAGCGGACCGCACTTCTCTTTTGGTAGCTTCAAGGTCGCGAAAGTGGGAGACACTTTTCTCGACGTGCGCGCATTGGGCAAGGGAGCACTCTGGATCAACGGACATGCCATGGGACGTTTCTGGAATGTAGGTCCTCAGGAGACACTGTTTGTGCCTGGCCCGTGGCTGAAGCGCGGCAGGAATGATGTGGTGGTCTTCGATCTCTTCGATACGACGGCTCAGAAATCGAAGCTGGCCGGATTGACGAAGCCGATTCTGGACGCAGAGACTCACGAGGTCAAGAAGACATCGGGAGCGGAATAGTGATGGATTCGAGAGAACGATGATGAAGATGAGATCGGTGTACGGATTTGTTGTACCTGCGCTTGCTGTCGCTTTTGTACTGGTTTCCTGGAGTGCGCGAGCGCAGGCACCGACGATTTCACAGAAGATTGCGGATGTCTCCTCACAGTTTACAACTCCGCCCGACGATGCGCGGGTTCTGATGCGTTGGTGGTGGTTTGGTCCTGCTGTGACGAAGCCTGAGTTGGAGCGCGAGATTCTGGCGATGAAGGCGGGCGGCTTCGGAGGTTTCGAGATTCAGCCGGTGTATCCATTGGAACCGGATGACTCACAGAAAAACTTTCGGAACCTGCCGTATCTCTCGAATGAATTTTTAGATGTCGTTCACTTTGCGGCGCAGAAGGCGCACGAGAACCGCATGCGCGTGGACATGACGTTGGCGAGCGGATGGCCGTATGGCGGCCCCCATGTTCCGGTAAGCGAAGCAGCTTCGCGGCTGCGTATGGTGGCTATCGATGTGCCAAGCGGAGCGATGGCTTTCGCGTTACCTAATATCGGCAATGGCGAAGCGATGCTGGCGGCGTTTGTTGGGGATGGTTCAGCGAAGACGTATGACACTGCGTCGTTGAAGCAGATCGATGTGCATGCTGTCAGTGGACGTGCGGAGATTCCTTCTTCTCAGCAGAGAAGAGTGGTTTTGTGCTTTGTTGCAAGCCGAACGGGGCAGCAGGTCAAGCGTGCGGCGGTCAATGCTGAGGGTTTTGTGTTGGACCACCTTAGCAGCACGGCGGTGCAGAACCATCTGCGGATCGTCGCGGAGCCGCTGTTGAAGGCTTTTGGAGATACGCCGCCTTATTCGGTTTTCAGTGACAGCCTCGAGGTCTACAACACCGACTGGACCGATGATTTTCTAATGGAGTTTCAGAAGCGGCGAGGGTATGACCTTACACCGCATCTGCCTCAGCTCTTTGGAGGGGATGGTGTGGAGGCTGGCGCAGTCCGCCATGACTGGGGTTTGACCATGACGGAGTTGGTCAACGAGCGCTATCTGACGCCAATTAATGATTGGGCGATTGCGCATCATACGCAGTTCCGTTCGCAGACCTATGGCGATCCGCCCGTTTCTCTGTCGAGTAATCGGCTGGTCGGGTTACCTGAAGGAGAAGGTCCGCAGTGGCGAAGCTTTTCGTTTACGCGGCTGGCTACGTCGGCGAGCCATCTTTATGGCAGACCTGTCACCTCCGCGGAGACGTGGACCTGGCTGCATTCGCCCGCCTTTCGAGCTACGCCGCTGGACATGAAGGCCGAGGCCGACCGGATGTTTCTGGAAGGTGTAAATCAATTCGTCGGTCACGGTTGGCCGTATACGCCGCCGGGGACGCCCGAGCCTGGATGGGCCTTTTACGCGGCGGCGGTCTTCAACGATCACAACCCCTGGTGGGGCGTGATGCCAGACGTTTCAAAATACATGCAGCGGATGAGCTACCTGTTACGACAGGGCAAACCGGCAAATGACATCGCTGTGCTGCTTCCAAATGATGACGCGTATGCGGAGTTCAAGCCGGGACATGCCTCTTTATCGGCTGAGATGAAGCAGTATGTGACGCCTGCGCTCACGGAGCAGATTCTGGATGCGGGTTTCAACCTGGATTATGTAGATTCTGAATCGATTGACCGAGTGGGCCTGCCGTATCCAGTGCTTGTGTTACCGCATATGAGCAGATTATCCCCGGAGACACTGAAGAAGATCGTTGAGTATGCGAAGAAGGGGGGGAAGGTCATTGTGGTTGGATCGAAGCCCTCCGAGGCTCCGGGATTTCTTCATGCAGAGCAGGTTTCTGTGGAGGTGAAGGCGTCTACGGAGTCTCTGTTCGCGCTCGGTGCTGGGGTCCAGTTCGTTGCTGAGGATGCACAGGTTGGAGAGGCGGTACAGAGGGCATTGAAGCCGGACGTACATGTCGCTTCGGATGTCGCAAATGTGGGATTTGTACATCGCAGGTTGGAGGATGCCGACGTGTACTTCGTGGCAAATACGAGTAATCATGCGGTGCATACCACGGCGAGCTTCCGCACGAAGCGAGTCTCTGCGGTATGGTGGGATCCGTTTACAGGAGCAATGTCGAACGCTTCGGCCAGTCCATTGGCTTTGGATCTGGCTCCGTATGAGTCGCGCGTGCTTGTGTTTCGTGATGGTCCACAGAGCGCTCTTTCGAAGGCAAAGGTTGGAACGAAGACGCAAGTCGCGGATCTGAGCCATGGTTGGCAGGTGCGATTCGTTGGGCTCGAACAAACAGAATCAATGGAGACGCTGCACTCGTGGACGGATACGGATGTGACACGCTATTACTCCGGCGAAGCTGTTTATAGCAAAGACCTCCAGTTAGAAGAGAAGCAACTGAGGGGAACGAACCTGATTCTGGACTTCGGTGAAGGAACGCCAGTCGAGGCTGATCCCAAGATCGCGAGTGGCATGCGAGCACTTCTGGAAAGCCCGATACGCGAGGCTGCAGTGGTCATCGTGAACGGAAAGCGCGCCGGATCAGTGTGGCATCCCCCTTATGCACTGGATATAACTCCGTTGCTGCACGCTGGAAAGAACATTATTGAAGTGCATGTAGGGAACACGGCGATCAATACGCTTGCGGGACGCAAACTGCCGGATTATCGACTGCTGAATGCGAGATATGGCGAGCGCTTTGTTCCACAGAATATGGACCATTTGCAGCCGCTGCCTTCGGGCATGCTGGGGCAGGTGCGTTTGATGGGAGAGAAGATCAAGTGAGAGTCATCCGTGCGGTTTCCCAAACTTCTTTCGTTGCGCTCTTGATGGTCGCAAGTTGCAACATGCTCTTCGCCGAGAAGAGCAAAACATTTAATGTCACAAACTTCGGAGCAAAGGGAGATGGCATCACGCTGGACTCGCCCGCGATTCAGCGGACGATCGATGCGGCTGCAAAGTCCGGTGGCACCGTAGTCTTTCGTGCGGGAACGTATCTTAGCGGGTCCATCTTTGTTAAGAGCGGCGTGACCCTGCGTGTGGACAAGGGCGTGACGATTCTCGGGTCGCAAAAGATTTCGGATTATCCACTGATGCCTACGCGAGTCGCCGGGATTGAGATGACCTGGCCCGCCGCTCTGGTAAACATCTACGAGCAGAAGAATGCCGAGATCACAGGCGAAGGAACGATCGACGGTGACGGCAAGGTCTTCTGGGATGGATACTGGTCGTTGCGCAAAGACTATGATACGCGCGGCATTCGATGGGCAGCTGACTATGATTCGAAGCGTCCACGATTGATCCAGGTTTTCAACTCGTCTCAGGTGAAACTGAGCGGTCTGATGTTGCGCCGCTCAGGATTCTGGACGGTGCATATCTGTTACTCACATGATGTAACCCTGGATGGCCTGACGATCCGCAACAACGAAGGGGGACGTGGGCCAAGCACGGACGGCATCGATATCGATTCATCGAAGAAGGTGCTGGTGCAGCATGCGGATATTGCCGTGAACGACGATGCGCTCTGTCTCAAGGCCGGACGCGACTCGGATGGTCTGCGGGTAAATCGTCCGACCGAGGACATCGTATTGCGCGATTCCGTCATTCGCGATGGTGCAGCAGGTGTGACGATTGGCAGCGAGACCTCGGGCGGCTTTCGCAACATCGAGGCATATGGCTTGACCGTGTTGAAACAGGTGCCTGTGGGTATTCTCTTTAAGTCCGCACGAACGCGTGGAGGATGGGGCGAGAACCTGCGCTTTCATGACATTACGATGACCGATGTACCGGTTGTGCTACGCGTAAACATGAACTGGAATCCGAGCTATAGCTACGCGCATATTCCAGAGACGATTAAGGACTATCCGCCTTACTGGACGGTGCTTTCTACCGAGGTGCCTGCGGAGAAGGGCATTGCGCGTTTTCGGGATGTTCATATCTGGAATATCAAGGCGACAGGAGCTAAGACTGCATTTGAAGTCAGTGCTTATCCACAGGTGCCTCTGGATCGTTTTGTACTGGACCATCTACAGATCGCGGCGCAGACAGCGGGGCATATCTCCAATGCGCATGATTGGAAGTTCTCCGATCTTTCGATGGTCATTGCGGACGGCAGCGTGGTGAAGCTGACGGACGATGTGAATGTGATGGGGCTTCCGCAGTAGAAGGTTGAGGATTTTGATGAAGACGAAGATCTATTCCGCGATTGGCATCTCCGTCCTATTGAGCGGGACGCTGCATACACAACAGAACTTTCCTCAGCCCACACCGGCGCAGCAGGCGATTGTAAACAAGGACAACTCGCGTCACTTCGGCGATTCGCCTGCAGACGGTGGGCCTATAGCGACGGATCTCTCAGCTGCTTTGAAGCCTGCGGATATAGACAAGGTCGTGCGCAAGGTTGCCGACTGGGAGCTCGCCCGATCGCAAGCTTACTTCGATCGCATCTGGACATGGAGCGTTTTGTATAGCGGATTCATTGCGGCCTCCGATGCGACGGGGGATGCAAAGTATCGCGATGCGATGATGGCGATGGGAAAGCAGTTCGACTGGAAGCTGCGCAACCATCTTCCCAATGCGGACGATCAGAGCGTGGCGCAGACGTATGCGGAGCTCTTTCTGAAAGAGCATGATCTAGCGATGATCCAGCCGACGAAAGATGAGATTGAGCCGCTGATCGCGATGAAGACTCTGAAGCCGGGCGATGATCGTCTGCCGTGGTGGTGGTGCGATGCGCTCTTCATGGGCCCCCCGATGTGGGCGCGGATGTATGAAGCCACGGGAGACAAGCGGTACATCACTTATCTTGACGAGCAGTGGCAGAAGACCTCGGATCTGCTCTATGACAAGCAGGAACATCTCTACTTTCGCGACGCGTCTTATTTGAGCAAAACCGAGGCGAACGGCAAGAAGATGTTCTGGTCGCGGGGCAATGGATGGGTGATGGGGGGGATCGTGCGAACGCTTGAGTATCTCCCGAAGGACGATGCTCGGCGCGGCTTTTACGTCACGCAGTTGCAAGAGATGGCTGCACGTGTGAAGGATCTACAGGGAACAGATGGATTGTGGCACGCTGGTTTGCTCGATCCAAAGGACTACCCCCTACCGGAGGTTTCCGGATCGGCGTTGTTTACTTATGCGATTGCATGGGGGATCAATCACCATGTGCTGGATGCGAAGGTCTATCGGCCTGTCGTGGAGAAAGCCTGGAAGGGAATGCTTCAGCACGTGTACGCCGACGGACGATTGGGATGCATTCAGCAGACGGGTGCCGAGCCTGCATTCTATGTGCCCGCAGCGAGTTACAACTATGGCGTAGGCGCGTTCCTGTTGGCCGGTTCGGAAGTTAAGGCGATGACGAAGGCGCACAAGCGCGAAAAGTAGGAGATCCATGACCAAGGCAAGTCGAGTACTGCTGCTCTGCGGATGCATCACGGCGATGGCGTTCCAAGCACAGGTTCAGGACCAGGTGCCAAGTCCCACGGATCCTGCAGTCCATGCGAAGCTGAATTTGCCGAAGCCTGCGAATCCCGCTCTGCGGACGTTGTTCCTTGTTGGCGACTCCACTGTGCGCAATGGACATGGCGATGGCGCGGGAGGGCAGTGGGGTTGGGGAGAACCGTTGGTCGCTTACTTTGACACGTCGAAGATCAACGTGGTTAACCGCGCTATCGGTGGCCGCAGTAGTCGGACCTATATTACCGAAGGGCACTGGGACGATACGTTGGCCTTGATGAAGAAAGGCGACATCGTCATCCTGCAGTTTGGCCACAACGATGGTGGACCGCTCGACGATATTGCGCGAGCGCGCGGATCGTTGCAGGGCGTGGGCGATGACACAAAAGAGATTGAAAATCCGATTCTGAAGAAGCATGAGATCGTACACAGCTTCGGCTGGTACATGACGAAGTATGTCCAGGATACAAAGGCCAAGGGCGCGACGCCGATTGTCTGCTCGCCTATTCCGCGCAAGATCTGGAAGGATGGCAAAGTAGTGCGCAACGCCGAGAATTACGGTGGATGGGCAGAGCAGGTCGCGGTGAAAGAACATGTAGGCTTTATCGATTTGGATGAGATCATCGGTCGACGCTATGACGCGATGGGTGAGGCCAGCGTGGAGCCTCTCTTTGCCGATCCGCACACACATACCAGCATGGCGGGCGCGGAGATCAATGCGGAGAGTGTGGTGGCCGGGTTGAAGGCCTTAAAGAAAGATCCCCTGGCGAAGGACTTCTCTGCCAAGGGATCATCAGTGCATGCTTACCGCGCGAAGTAGTTACTTCACGGCTTTTTCTATTTCAACACCGAAGACGTACGTCGGTCCAAACATATTGGAACGGAATATGACCATCTTCTGATCGGGTGAGAAGCTTACGTTCGGTTCCAGTTTGTAGTTATGTTTGGACATGTTAACCAGCTTTTCGGCGTGGAAGACACCGGGAGAGATAAAGTCCTTGTCGGCGAGGCCGATGTTCTTCAGCTTCTCGGGGTGAAAGAGGTAGATCCATTCACCGTCAGGCGCCTTGGCGACCTGTCCCGGATCTCCGCCGTCGCCAGTGAACAAGGTTGCGTCGCGGTTGACATTGAAGTGGATCGACCATTCGTTGCGGTCCATGTGATACCAGGTTCGCTCTTCGGTGGTGTGATCGATGGTGGCGAGAAAGAAATCCTGTCCCTTCGGAGTTTGCAGGTCATAGTAGATGTTGCCGTCCGCACCCCAGAACTCGTGCCCTGCGATCTCCATCGCCATGTGCCGTTGGTGCATCAGCTTGTTCGCTGTACCGTCGGTGCGGATGGTCCAGATACGGTCGACGGCCTGCCATGGACCCTCATGGCAGTACATCAGAAGCGTAGGATCGGTTGGCGAGAAGAGCATGTGGCCGATCCAATCGGTGCTATGGAAGAGCGGCTTCACCGCACCGTTGCTGAGGTCCATGGTGTAAACAACGAGAGGAATGCGTGCAGCCAGACGCCGCACCATCATCTCGCCTTTATTGGGGGCCTGATCGAGCGCGTGCATCTGCTCTACCTTAGTAGGAGGCTTGCGCGGACCGCCAGGACCGTTGTTGCCGAACTGTTCTTTAGGGGCTTCCACTTCGTCGTAAGTTCCCGCGGCCTGCGTCTCGTCGGCATTGATGGTGGCGATGCTGCCGCGCGGCGGAACTGTTCCCAGCTTGCGTGTTACACCGGTGTCGAAGTTCGTGACATACAGTGCGTGGTCTTCCGGCTTGATGTAAAAGACGCTGGGCGTCTTGTGGCCTGCCATAATGACGCGGATACTTCCGGTGACAACCGAGCGCGTCTTCAGCGTCTTGAGATCGATCACAGAGACACCGTCCGGCGTCGTGTAGATCATCTCGTGGCCGTCAGGGCTGTAACCGTTCACGTTGAAGTACATACTGGCAGAACCAGGTTCATCTGTGAGTCGAGTTACGCGGTGGCCTGTGTCAGGATCGATCCAAGACTTCGGCGGATTTTTTACGTCGTGATAGGTCTGAGCGGAGAGGTTAAAGACAAAAGCGCAGCCGAGAAGCGAAAGCGCAGCGGCGAATCGAAGCTGAGTGAGAGAAGCGGTTCGCATGAAACTCCTTGAGCTTATGGAGACGCTAACTTCCTCTCGAAAGACGCGGAAAAGATCCATAAAAGCGCACCTAAGCATAACCTACCGAAGTAAGAGATTTCTCAACACCGGCGCGGTGAAAGGCTATCTCGTACTCAAATTTCCAGTGGGGAATTTTGCCCCTAAATGGAGCATCTGGAATATGAAATGGGAGGCAGCGCTAGCGCCCATAGGGAGTCTCCGTAGAGACGAGCGGACTCTGCGGTAAAGAGAATGCCGAGAGGGAATCGGGATGTGTGGGAGTAAAGTTTTCCATGCCTTTGCGAAGGTATGCGGCGAGTGGATTTTTCTGGTCACGCAGGCTCTGAACAATGCAGCGCGCAAGTTCATACGCGCCGTAGGAGTTGAAGTGCGTATCGTCCTTCAACTCTTCCGTTTGTCCGGGAAACGTGTTGGCTGGGTAATGAACGAAGGCGTGGAGTGTACCGGCGTCTCCCAAAGCCTCATATAGCGTCTTGCTCATGGCATTCAGATCGACGAGAGCAGCGTGTTCTTCGGCGGCGACTTCGCGGGCGGTCGCCGGATAGTCACCAAGCGTCTGCGTGATATGTCCTGCTGCATCGAAGGTGCGACGATTCATAGACGTGACGAGAATGGGGGTGGCCCCGTGAGCGCGTGCCTGGGTGATGTAGCTCTTGAGAAGGTCTTTGTATTCTGTTGCGGCGGGAACGTACCCTTTGCCTGGCTTCTGATCGTTGTGCGCAAACTGGACGAACAAATAGTCGCCTGGTTGGATCGTGGACATGATCTTCGCAAGGCGACGTTCGCCAACAAAGCTGCGGATGGTTTCGCCTGACTCAGCATGGTTTGCGATGGAGATAGCGGGGCTAAAGAAGAGGGGAAGCATCTGTCCCCATGCGGCCCACGGTTCTTTATCCTGATCCACGACGGTGGAGTCACCTGCAAGATAGATGGTTGGGACTTTGCTCACTGGCTCAATCGTGATGGAGCGCACCGAGGGATGATCACCGTTAAACTCCAGAGTCAGTTTGTTGTCCCAATCCAGAGCGCCGATCTCGCGCGGCTTCAGCTTGACTTGCTCCGCTGTTGTGCTTTCCGAATGGATCGTCGATGTCCTCACGTTCACGATGAAAGTTTCAGTGTGCGATCCGCTTGCAGGGATTGGTTGGTTCATCAGGAGAAGGCGGCGTGACTCGGCTCGAACGGTCATTGTGGCAGGAGCGTCGCCGCCGAGGACCAACGTGACGCGGTAGTTGCCGTCTGGCCCGGAGGCAGAAAAGAAGAAGGGCTTATCGCTGGCGCAGGAGCCGTTACTGAAGCTGGATGGGGCCGTATGGAGGTCGAACCCATCCGCATCTGTGGTAAAGAGGCTGGAGGCCGAGAGTTGCACGACGCCTGCCTTAGGCTTGCCACTGCTGCAGGTGTACCGCGAAATCTTTTGTGCCGGAGCTAGGATGGGTAGAAGAAAAGTAAATGCGACGGCGCATGAGAAGAACGAAAGATATCGGCGAGAAAGATTCCGAAAACGATTCATTGTGGCGAGCTTCCTTTGTAATCCGGCGCTAAAAAGCTGGCTCTACTAGACAGCTGGAGACTCTCATCATAGGTCACTGCGGCCCTTCATGTCGGTGAAAGAAGTCATCCGTCCGATGCCTTGGTTTTTTCGTTTGAGAAAGAATTTCTCATAGGCATAATCCCCGGAGGAGATTTTTCCATGGCAATTGGTTTGCTTGCATGGGGAAGGTTCGAAACTGGAAGCGCTGCGGGGACACGTGTCACCGTTCCTGCACCTCCAACACACCCCTGGCTGGCCGACTTCCTCCACGCGCAGGCCACGTCTTTGGGACGATCTTTCGATTTCGTACAGTGGCCGCCATGGTCCAAGGCAGAAGGTGGCGCCGCACCGACATCTGACGGTTATGGTGTGTTCGATCGGCGCGATCTCGGCACGAAACCGCAGCAAGGTTCCACGCCCACCCGCTATGGACCGTTGGAGTCGACGCTCGCTGCCATAGCCGCATTGAATGCGCATGGTTGCCAGTCTATCGGCGACCTTGTCTTGCATCAGATGAGCGGAGAGAACGGTGGCCCCGGCGTCTTCCGTTATCTGGGAGCGGATGGAAAGACCCTGAACGGACGCGGAGCCACCACTGCGGGATGGTTTCGTGGACGAACGGCGCAACGCAAATCCGGGGATGGTGAATGGGAATGGGTCGACCCGGTTCCGCCATTTCGTCCTCAGGATGATGTACCAGTGCCTGCAGATGATTCTCCCTTTGGGCGAGAACTCTGTTATCAGAATGGAGTTCCCACCGGGGCAGCCGAAGCCGATGCCAAAGATTATGTGCGATGGCTGTACGCTCGCACTGGCGCGGCGATGTTTCGTTTCGACGATACCAAGGGAACCTACGCTCCTTCGGTGCGTCGGATTATGGACGCAATTCCGAATGTGCCTTTCTACAGCGAATATTTTGACGGCAATCCTGCCAATCTCGATTGGTGGGCGACCTCTGCGCCCATGTCCGGCCGATCTGCTGTGGCGGACTTTACATTGCACTGGCGGATTCAAGCAGCATGCAACGGATTCGATGCCAGACAACTCACGCTCGGAGGTGCTGGCTACTTCGAACGTAATCCCAGTCTTGCTGTAGGCTTCGTCGACAATCCAGATACGGATACATCGGATGGCCAGCAGGTGGTCTGCAATAAAGGTCTCGCCTATGCGTATCTACTTATGCTGCCGCTACGTCTGGCACTGGTTTATGGCAAAGATTATTTTCCGAACTCTATTTGGCCGGGGGCCTACGGGCTAAAGCCCGCGATCGATAATCTCTGTTGGATCTCGCGGATGTTTGCCTTTGGAAACTACCAGGTCCGCTGGGTAGATCGTGACGTGTTTGCAGCTACGCGTGATGGAAATGGTGGTGCGACGGGATGGTCGGGAGGCCTGCTCACAGCACTGAACTTCAACACTTTGTCGTCTCGCACGATCACCTGTGACACGACCTTTGGCGCGAACCGATGGCTGCACGACTACTCCGGTCATCATTCCGATATCTGGACAGACTGGCAAGGGCGAGCGACATTCACGCTCCCCAGCAATGCCTACGCGCGGGGAGAGTCTTACGTATGCTTTGCACCCGGCGGCGTGAATCAGCCCGTTACGAGTACTTCGCGTTCCACGACACAGACGTTTGAGGCGGATGCTACGCTCGACGTGATGCCTGCCATGAATGGAGTGCATCCACTTCCGCAACACATTTACTGCGCTTCCGGAACGCGCATCTCGATCAACCTTTCGGCGGTTCTGGCAGCGAACGAATCGCTCACCGCCAAGGTCAATACCTCGAATAACACGACCATTACATGGAAGCGCATTGGAGTCTATCCAGGAAGCGCCTCCGGCCGAACGCGCTCTGCCGGATGGCACACAATCTCTGTTGAGGGTCTCTCGCTCCCGGCGAGTGGCAGGAATTACAAACTAACGGTTACCTATACCGGATCGGAGACACAATGAATCGTCGCAGGTTCTTACAACTTACCGCAGCTATCACTGTGACACGATCTCTTCCAACATGCGCGCAGCAGGCAGGAACGGTAGCACCCATTCTTACCCGTGGCTACGACAATGCTCGGTCGGGCGCGAATCTTCACGAGACGGTTCTGACGCGTGCGTCGGTAGCCCAGAGCGGAATCCGAAAATTGTTCACTATCCCGGTTTGGGGAGATGCGCGAGGGACAGAGTGTCAGCCATTGTTATTGCCGCAGGTTCGTATCGCCGCAGACAACTCCGTGCATGACGTTTTGCTTTTGCCGAATATGGCGAACAACGTTCGCGCTGTGGATGCCGCAACCGGCGCGGCCATTTGGGACCTGTTCCTCGGTCGACCAGTGGATGGTTCTGGCGCAATTGACATGCATCTGATCAACCAGCATTGGGGTGTACTCTCCACGGGCGTAATCGATCCGGAGACGAAGCGGCTTTATTGTGTGCCCTGGATCTCAGCGGACGGTACGCCACAACAGGCAGTGCATTTCATGGCCGTGATAGATATCGCCAAGGGCCAGCTTGTTTGTCCGCTGGTGACGTTGGCTGGTCTTAAGGATGGCACCCAAACCTATTCCTCCTCCATGCGCAAGCAGAGATCGTCTCTGGTCCTGACGAACGTGGGAGGCCGCAAGACAGTGTTCTTCGCTTCAGGCACTGTGCTCGAAACAACGAATGGAGCCTCTGGCTATGTGTTTGCCTTCGACTGTGGCAGCAACCAATTTACGGCGACTCTTGCCACTTCGCAAGGACGTGGTGCCGGCATCTGGATGGGTGGGCAGGGGCTGGCTGCGGACGCATCCGGCTTCCTCTATGCTGCAACGGGCAACGGGTCGTTCAACGGTACGAATGACTTTGGCGAGGCAGTGATCAAGATTCAGTATCAGCCGCCTGCAGGCACTGCGAAAGGATGGATGAAGGTCGCCGATTGGTGGAGTCCTTACTCCGATGCAGGAAGAACAGGACAAAACCCCCAGTTGTCTTCGCCCACAGTCGTCCCTTCGAATAAGATGTCCGGGATGAGCGCGCCTTCGGCAGAGATGGCAACGCCGGTGGGCGGTGGGATGGCGATGCCGCTCAAGGGTGCTCACGTGGTCAAGACCACAGATGAGCAAGGGCGGGCCGTGCAGCTGGTCTATCCCAAAGACGCTAGGCAAAATGCGGCGTGGAGCGATGAAGACTTTGGCTCCGCAGGTGGAACATTGATTGAGGACTATCACGTCTATCTTGCTGGCGGAAAAGATGGCATCACCTACCCCGTGCGCACGACGGCGATGGGGAAGACAAAACCTGCGGACTTTGCGAACACCAAGGCGAACTGCGCAAAGCTCGCTGCCCCTGCTGTTTGGGCTACTGCTTCTCCTGGAAGAAACATCGATTCATGCCCGAAAGACGTCACGGACCTGAACTTCTTTCCGAACGGTCGAACAAGACATATGCATTCGACGCCTGTACAGTACTGGCACCCGACCCTGGGTCTCATCCTTTTCGTCGGCGGTGAGAATAGTGCGGTGCATGCCTGGGAAATGAGTTCGAGCGGAAAGATGACTTACCTGGCGGAAGGCGCAGAACTGGCGTCAGAAAATGTTACGAACTCCCCGGGCGGAATGGCCGGAAGCTTCATGACTCTTTCCAGCAACAACAACCAGAAGGGAACAGCGCTTCTATGGTGCCTGCAGCCATGGGGAGATGCCAACAGCACCGTCACTGCCGGCCGCCTTATTGTCTATGATCCAGATCCTCTCAACTATGTCACCTTGCCAAACGGATCGAAGCGAATTCCTTCTCTGTGGAGATCGCAGGATTGGAATATTAACTTCACCGATCCTAAGTTTAATGTTCCTGTCGTCAGCGGCGGCAAAGTGTATGTGCCTAACTATTCCGGCTCTGTTGACGTCTATGGAGAGTAAGTACTGAATCCAGTTCAGCACATTACAAGTAGCTTTATGCCGA
Organism: Terriglobus saanensis SP1PR4; assembly: GCF_000179915.2. Taxonomy (NCBI): domain Bacteria; kingdom Pseudomonadati; phylum Acidobacteriota; class Terriglobia; order Terriglobales; family Acidobacteriaceae; genus Terriglobus; species Terriglobus saanensis. The sequence continues at coordinate 2,093,007 of NC_014963.1, forward strand.
CTTTCATTGCTTATCGCGTTGATGACCTTATGACGCTGCCGTGACAAGCTCATGACAAGTCGGCCTTTGCATGCACCTAAGCTCGGCCTAGATCGAATCAGGAAGTCCTCGCTCGCGCGATTGCTTCCCACTTCCAATCGATCCTGGAGCCAGCATGTACCCCCGTATGTTATTAGTCCCATCCCTGCGCGCGATGCTCTTTGCCTCTTGCATTGGCCTGTCTTCGTTTGTGGCTGCCGCACAAACCCAAAGTACCTATTTGCAGACCAATTTGATCTCGGATGGTTTTGTTCCCGCCGCACACATTGACTCAAATCTTAAGAATCCCTGGGGCCTTTCGATTGGGCAGGACTTCTGGACCGATTCTCCCGGTTCGGGTCTTTCGATCGTCACGGATGCGACGGGCACCCCCAGCTTCGATGTGACGGTTCCAGCAGCCTCTGGAACTGGCCCGGGTACTCCTGCAGGCACGGTCTTCAATAGCGATACAACTGCTTTCACCATTCCACTCAAAGGATCCGCAACCTTTCTCTTCGGTACGTTGGACGGCACCATCGCAGCCTGGAATGCAAGTACACCTACAGCCGTCACCGTCGTGAATAACTCAGCGGCAAAAGCCGTTTACACCGACATCGTGGTTGATAAAAATGCGACCGGCACTTTTCTTCTGGCGGCCAATTTCTCTCTTGGCACGGTCGACGTATTTGACACCAACTTCGCCGCTGCACATCTGACAGGTGCTTTCGCAGATCCAGATATCCCTGCGGGCTACGCTCCTTTCGGCATCCATAGCATCGGATCCAATGTATATGTCACCTATGCTCAAGTAGATCCGACGAGCGGACGTGAGGTAGTTGGAGCTGGTCTTGGCTATGTCAATGTTTTCGATAACAACGGTAATCTCCTCAAGCGTGCCATCTCGCAGGGCAACCTGAATGCTCCCTGGGGTATGGCCCTCGCGCCATCGGGCTTTGGCAGCTTTGGCGGAGATCTTCTGATCGGCAACTTCGGTGATGGCATCATTAACGTTTACGATCCGAATAGCTTTGCGTTGCTTGGTCAGTTGACGGACGCCAGCGGCAATCCTATCGCGAACACAGGCCTCTGGGAGATCGTCTTTGGTACCGGTACGAACGGTGCTGGCGACCCGAACACTTTGTATCTTGCTGCGGGCATCAATGGCGAGCAAGACGGGGTAGTGGCAACCATCACAGTTGTCCCGCCAAGTGCCGGATCGGGAGACTTCTCAATACAGCCCTCCACAAATGCGATCACGGTTACGACGGGCCAAAATGCGAGCATTTCGCTCGCGCTCACCGGGACGAATGGGTTCACCGGTCCTGTGGCGTTTTCGTGCACAGGTCTTCCTTCGGGCTCTTCCTGCGTATTCAATCCCACGACGGTAACGCTTTCCGGAACGGCAGCCACTACGGTTTCGGTCTCGATCGGTACACAGGCAGCGGCCCCCGCTGCTCCCGTCAGCCCATACATGGCGAAAGCCTTGGACTGGGGTTTGACAGGAATCGGGCTTGCATTTCTGCCCCTCGGTTTGCTTGCTTTCTCGCGAGTGCGCCGGCGTGCCTCTTTGCTTCGCGGAACAGTTTTCTTGTTCGCCTTGAGTCTTGCGGCGTTGGCCTTCACGGGTTGCAGCGGCTCGACGCCGTCCGCCCCAGTTTCGCCGGTGGCTCCAGTCGCACCCACAACTCCTCCCGCTTCAGTTACTTCTCAGGTCGTAATCACTGCCACCGCTGGCGCCATTACGCACACAACCACAGTTGCTCTTACGGTGCAGTAAACGTACCCATACGTTCGCCTAAGTCAGCCGAGGCTTGGTCTGTTCAATGGACGAACAGACCAAGCCTCAACTTTTGTTATTTGCGTTCAGTTATGTCTACTGAATTTCGACACCGTTGATCAAGGGTTGATCTCTGGTGCCATCGGTCAGGGTGATAACAATCTGGCCCAGACCATTTGCGGTTGCGTTGAACTGTTGAATGTTTGCGGTCCTGAAGGCTCCGGCAGTGGCGACCACGTCGAAGTTATGCAGCACCTGCGTGCCATTGATCGCTACGTTGAAGATGCGGCTTCCCGCAGTGCTGAAGTAGAGTTCGGCAAAGTGGAGACGCACGATGTGGGCGGAATTTGGAGTGAAGCCAGGAATCGTGTAGTTGAACTGGCCTTGGCGTTGACTCTGATAGACAGCCACTGGTGCGGGGTTGCTCACATTTGTGATGTTGATCGGCTGAGTGGTCGTGAAGGTAGAACCGTTGGAGAAATCTGTATCCGCCACGAACGGCGTGGCTCCTCCGCCTCCTGAATCGATGGCAACCGTGAGTGGTCCGGCAGAACAGGCCGCGGTGCCGACGAAAGACGCGAAGTCTTTGGGTGAAGCTCCTGTTGGTGTAGCCCCACCCTGACCATTAATCACGTTATTGATACCGCCGGATCCGTTCAACTTCACCGTAACCATATCCGTGAAATGCATGCCTGTGCTGTTGGGGGTAGAGATAGCGTTGTCCTGGAAGATCGCCACGCCCTGATTGAAGAAGGAATAGATGCCGAGACCGTATGCTGTGTGGTTGCACACCGCAGAAGTCACTTCGTAGGAGGGATAACCATTCATCGAACCATCCATCCATGCGCCCTGACTGGGTACATCGTATGGATCTTCGCTTTGGTAGAAGATGGTTTCTCCGTTATTTCCATTCCACTGGACCTGGCTTTGTTGATAGTGCTCTACAGCAAGTCCAAGGGCGGTGACGTTATCGCCGTTAACGACCAGACCGTGAGCCGCAGGGTTGGTGGTCCATCCAACGCCGGTCCCGTGATCGGCGCGCCATGCCCAGATATTGTCGAGGATGATGTTATTGCTGTCGACTTCCAGACTGGTGGTAGCAGAGCCAGCGGTGGCTCCTCCAATACGGAAGAACACATCGCTGATGGAGGTGGGATTGTTTGCGTGATTGGCGCGGGTTGTATTCGGGACTCCGACCTGAAGAAGAACCGCAGAGTTAGTTGGGCCAGCATCAATGAGTAGTCCGGCGAGTTGAACGCCTCCCACATCAGCTACCGTCATCGCTGCGTTCCCGTTCTGCGGAACGAGCGTAGGGTAGCCAAGACCCAGAACGACCGTGTTAGCCGCGGTCACGTTGATCGGAGCGGTCAGACTGTAGATGCCGGGTGTCAGAATGAGATTCTTGCCGGAAGCAAGAGCTGTATTGATCTGCGCAACAGTATTGGACGGTGTGGCAATGAAGAATGTGCTGATGGACAGTGAAGTGCCTACACCCAGACCTCCGCTGGTCCATGTGACACCAGAGGAAGCAGTTTGCAGTGCCGGAGAAAAAACGGAATAGTTTCCAGTGCTGTCGATGTAAAGGTAAGGTTTTTCGCGGCTAACAGGCGTTGTCGCGAGCGTCGTGATATTCGGGAAGTTCTGTGCTGGTGCGCCCGTGACCCCGGAAAAGACATAGTTCCAGACTGGCGTGGTGGAGCTGCCAATCACGCTATTGCGGGTGTACCACTGCTGTTGAGAGCACATGTTTTCGTTCGTATCGATTACGGAATCGGAGATGAAGCCTCCGCTCGCAAAGTGACAACTGCCGTCGGTCAGTTCCAAAGAACCAGCGACGTGCATGCGGCGGAAAGCTGCTCCCTGTGCGACAGCCCAGCGTTCCGTGCCGCCAGTTGGAACAGGGATCTTAAGGTTCTCTATTGAGCGCCAAAAGTTGGTCGTGACATTCCCACTACTATCGCCTACGTCGATATAGAGACCGCCGCCGCTCAGAACTGTGGCATCCGGCGTGGTGCCGAGGCCTGCGACGGAAAGATAGAACCCCACCTGATGACTCACCCCGGTGTACTGGCCAGGTTTGAAGAGTACGGCGTAGCGGTTAGTGCTGAATTGGGCCTGACTGACCGACGGATTTGAGATGGCATCGAGCGTGGTATTGATGGTGGCGCCAGGGACACTCGGGTCGAAGACGTAAACGTTAGGCCCAAAGATGGAAGCGTTGAACTGTGCGAAGGACGGGGTTGCAGCCGAAAAGATCATGCCGAGAACGGCAAGGATCAGCGGAAGCTTTCCGATGGGGAAAGCGCGTTTGTTGTAGAGGTACATGGAAACTCCTTGAATCGGGGTTGAACCGTCGTGAATGGTAGGTTCAGACCTGAGGAGTAAGTAAGCGAAGTTTGATCCTGGTCTCTTCGTCGCGCTGGTGTGTCTATTCACTCAGAGGAGCTGAAGCCCCAGCTAAGTCAACGTGTGAAGAGAAGGACAATTGCCATGGGGTTCATCTGCGATGGAAGAAGCCCATACGAACGATTTACTTTCATTCGTCGGTCACCCAATCTACAGGACAAATTCAAGGTTAGGCATTCCATAAGACAGCACAAATTTGATGTCGTGAACGATGAACCGCAATGGGCTGGGAAAGTTACGATAGAAGTTCCAAAACGGGATGTTAACGCATTTTTTGTCCCTGCATACGGAAGCGTTCATTGATTGAACGTATCGGAAAAACTTGCATTGAAACTGAAATTATTTGGCCAAAAGGAAACGGCGAACTTAGAGTTCGCCGTTTCCTTTGACTACGTAAAAAATATCTGAGCTAGTAATTCCGACGATGATGGTGACGGGCATACGCGCGCTGCCGTTCACGGCGATGACGTCGCTTGGCGTTTTCATTGCCAATAATTGCACCACCGCCTGCGCCAATCGCACCGCCGATAAGTGCTCCCTTGCCGCCACCTGCAAGGGCGCCGATTCCAGCTCCTGCACCACCACCGATTAGAGCACCTTTGCCAGCGCCAATTTGGGCTGAAGCCACTGGCGCAAAGGGCAACATCGTTCCTACCAGTAGTGCGGTCGTAGTCAAAATCCTGCGAATCGTCATGCTATTTCTCCCTGTACCGGATCGAGTAGGTACATCCACCGCTTCTTAAGCAGATGTCAGAAGATACGGATGCGGTCTATCGCAGTAGGTTTGCTTCGCTACGAAAGATTGCAGGCCCGACGCACGTTACCTCCCGCTAAGAGGTAGATAGGGAAGCACTAAGGAAAATATCGCAAAGTAGGGGCCTTGTCGGCTTAGTGCGACAAGGCATTCGAAAAATTGTGGATATACTCCGCTTGTCAAACGTCAGGCAGGTTACCTGAAGCTCAAAATATGCGAGTTTCTGTCCAGATTTGGAAGCGAATTGAACTGATACGTGTTGAGCCTTCGGGAGAGAAACATTATGAACTGCTACATGATGTCATTCCGCATGAACCGTGGCTGCAAAAGAACGGTCCTAACGATACTGCTTGCTCTTCTTTTCAATCTGATGCCGTCGGCCAAGGCACAGATAGCGGATTCTGCCCTGAAGCAGATCCAAGAGATCGGTGCGCTCAAGCGGAGCTTTACGTCTGCCGAGCGCAAGATGTCTTTCAACCTCGTGCTCATTTCGAGAGCTGCGCGAAATGAACTTCCAGAAGACCTCAAGGGGCTCATCGATACGAAGACCTTCGACAGCTCGGGCAAGACGATTGTTGAGGTCGAAGGCTACATGACTCCCTCTCTTCTCTCAAACTCCGCCATGGCAGGAGTCGACAAGATTGACGGCCAGGTGCCCCAGGCGAACATCGCCTCTGGCAGAATCCGCGCACGCGTGTTGTCTAGTCAGCTGCTTCAATTAGCCGGCCAACGGGATGTTGTCTCTCTTCATGAGCCCGAACGATACACCACCAATGTGGGTTCGCTCACATCCCAGGGGTACGTCTCTCACGGGGCAAACAAAGCAATCGCATTAGGAGTCACCGGGGCGGGCGTTCGAGTAGGAGTCCTCTCGGACAGTGCGAGCGCCGCAGGCGTCAGCGCTTTGATCGCCAGTGGCGATCTTCCTGCAGACACCACTGTTCTTCCAGGTCAGCAGGGCAGCGGCGAAGATGAAGGAACGGCCATGATGGAAATCGTTCACGACATGGCTCCCGACGCAAAACTCTTCTTCGCCACTGCCGATCCGTCTCAGGCGCAGTTCGCCGCGAATATCCGGAGTCTCCGCTTTACGTATCACTGCGACATCATTGTGGATGACGTGACTTACTTCGCTGAAGGCGCTTTTCAGGATGGCACCGTAGCGCAAGCCGTCAACGACGTCACTACGGACGGCGCACTGTATTTTTCCGCTGCGGCTAACTCCGGCAACCTGACCTCGGGCACCTCCGGAACCTGGGAGGGAGATTTTCTGGCGGGACCGCCCGGAAGCGGCGCGCTTACCGGCGCAGGAACGCTCCATAACTTCCAGACTGGTGGGAGCCCCATCTACTACGATGCGCTCACGGCGGTTTCGACTTTCATCAGTTTGAAGTGGTCAGATCCTTTGGGCGGCTCCGCCAACGATTACGATCTATATCTTCTCAACGCGGCAGGCACCAGCGTCGTGGCCGCTTCAGCCGCTTCGCAAACCGGCACTCAGGATCCACTCGAGGCAATCTCTGGTAATTTCACCGCCGGAGAGCGCATCGTGGTGATCCTCTTTGACGGAGTCCAGCGAGCTCTACGAGTGGATACCAACCGCGGAGTCGTTGCTATCCAAACCGATGGCTCGACGTACGGTCATAACGCGGCGGCCAATACGATTACCATGGCGGCGACCTATTGGAATAGCGCTCATACCGGCCCCAAACTCTTCGTCGGCGGAAGCGCGAATCCCATCGAGACGTTCAGTTCGGATGGGCCACGCAAAATCTTTTACACGCCTGCAGGTGCAGCTATTACAGCGGGCAACTTTCTCTTCTCCACAAATGGTGGGACAACGTTGCAAAAACCGGATGCTACAGCCGCCGACGGCGTCACCGTGAAGACGCCGGGCTTCAATCCGTTCTACGGAACCTCCGCTGCAGCACCTCATGCTGCCGGCATTGCCGCCCTGGTCAAATCGGCGAATCTGAACCTGACGAATCTTCAGATACGCCAGATTCTTACCAGTACCACGTTAGATAACATGGCAGCCGGAGTTGATCGAGACAGCGGATACGGAATTCTCATGGCCCTACCCGCCGTGCAGGCCGCTCAGGCAATCCATTAGCCCGACCGCAACAAAGACCTCGACCCGAAATGCGACTTGTTCCTCATTTACTTATCGTAACCAAGGAGAAATCCGATGAAGCGTCCTTATCTCGTCCTCTCTGCCTGCTTTGTTTTGCTTCTCACCTTGAGTGCCGGGGCAGAGAGCATTAGCTCTTTCACGACATCCGTCACAAGCGCAGATTCTACCCAGCTTGGACGGCCTTCTCGCAACGGCATTCCCCAGGACTGGACAGGCACCGAGACTTACCCCGGTGTTATCAATCCGACCATTACCTATTACTTTCAGGCGATCTCCTTCTCGACATCGCTTTTTACCGGAGCGCCGGACGTTGAAATCACGTCCTTCGATCCCAACGGCAGCACTAATACCTTTATCTCGGCCTACGCGGGCAGCTATGACCCCAACAATCGCACCGCCAACTGGCTTGGAGACGGTGGTTTCAGCGGGAACGTACAAACAGGCACCGGAGGAGATTTCCAGGTGATTCTACCCGTGGGGATGGATCTTATCCTCGTGATCAACTCCACTCTTGGTGGCACGGCTGGTCTGAATTCGCCCATCCAGATCAATGTTGATGCTTTCGCCGACACAATGTATGACGATCCGGTAACTACAGTCACCCCGGAACCCGCCACCTTACTCACTCTCGGCACCGGCCTATTCGCTCTTGCAGCGGTCGCTCGTCGCAGATTGCGGTTCGGGATTTAATTAATCGGCAGTTTGGTTTGCTGACCTTGCTTGGTGATTCGAGTGCTGGCTCTGATTACAGGAGGCGAAGGTTTCGCCTTCTGCCAACTTCCTCATAGATGATCAGACCGCCCGTAAGTTATCCCCCTCGTGGAGAAGAGTTCCCGACGGGATCTCTTCTGGAAGGGTGAGTAAGAATTATTTGGAAATCGTCCCTGAGAGTTCGCCGCGTCGCAGAATGTCTCTAAGCTCTTTGCAACAGGCAGCGCTGAAGACTGCAAGAGGATCCGCTTTGGCAGCCAGGGCGGAGGAACGGATCTGATCAACGGTGATATTTGGCTCGCCATAGTGGCGAACGATCATCTTCACAAACTCTTCGGCTGCTCTTACTACGGGTGGAGTAGCCAGAAGCCGGATGCGACTAACCAAAGCATAGAGCGCAACGAGTTCATTCAATTCACTAAGCTCATGGATCATGGCGTCGGCGTAGAGGCGCGAGGCGTTTTGAATGAAATCGGAATAAAGGCTTTCTCTCAACCCGAGTTGCCGGTTGAGCAGATCTCGTTGCGTGATGCTCTTTTGAAGCACGTAGTTACTCAAAATCGGGGCGAATGAACCGAGCGCTGTCCCACTCAAAGCGGCGATGACGTTCAGTGCAGCGGGGTTCATCATCTCAGTTTCTAGCTCCTTCCCGCGCTGGCGGGAGAGTGCGGCTTTCCATAAGTAGAGTAGGCTGCTAACGTGGCATTTGGCCGATCGTCCGCTTGAGGTCTCCCTTGGCGAGCGAAAGGCTGAGCATGGCTTCCAGAAGGGAAGCCTTGGTCGACGCAAGTTTGGCATGGGCCTCGGCCTGAGACGAAGCAAGGGAGACACTTTGCTCATACTGCCGGTCAGCAAGACGAGCAGCCTCGGTGCGCACACCCAATGCCTCTTCAATAACCCTCACCAGGCTCTCAGACTGTTCTACTCTGTCGTATGCAGACTCTACCTCGATGTCTACCTCATCCAACGTCTTGTCCAGATTTGTCTGAGCCTGAGCGAGCAGCGTTCTGGCATCTTTGATCTCGGCGTTTCTACGTCCTCCGTCAAAGAGGTCATAAGTCAGGTTGAAACCAAATGTGCCGAAGTTATGGACGAGCAGAGGTACACCGCTCTGGTAGCTGTAACGCGCGAGACCGGTGACATCCGGAATATAAGCATCCTTGGCCGCGCCCAGTCCTGCCTTCGCTTTCAGGACGGCCTGTCGCGCGATCAGGATGGCAGGGCTCTGTTCCCGTGCGATGTGAAGGCAATCTTCACGACTCGGGACCGAAAGCGGCTGGATCGAGGTATCCGGATCAAGTTGTGGCTTTGCGCTTAAGGGTAGCCCCAGAAGATCGTCGAAAGAAAGCACCAGGGTATGTATGGCCAGACTCTGTGTGAGTACCGTTTGCTTCGCTTCAAGGACGTTGGCTCGTCCTTCCAGAATTGCGACATCGAGTGCGCGCCCCTTTTCTACGGCGTCCATATTCTCGCGACTCTTCAGTTCGCTGGCAGTCACTTCACTACTCGCAGCCTGTAGCTTGAGTTGAGCGACCAGAAGGTCGAAGTAGAGCTTCCGAACCTTGAGCGCGATGCCGTTTTCCGCTTCCGTGAACTGGAGCTTCGCCGTGTCGATATCGGCTGTCGCTGCGCGGTTCGATTCATGAATCTTGAACATCTGTGTCAGTGGCTGTGTCAGTTGTGTGCCACTCGTATACGACGTGGCTGCGCCTTGATCGATGAACAATGTTTTCGCAGGAATCGCGCCAGTCGCAGAGGGAACACCGAACGCACCACGTGGAATCTCTACCCCGGCAAGTTCTGTGATATGAGTTACTTTGGAATCATTCGAGATGTGAGGGAAATACGCTGAGCGCGTCACTTCCTTCTTATGTTCCATATCATCGATCGAAAGTCCGGCGAGTCGGAGGGTACGATTCTGCTTCAACGCTAGATCAATCGCCTGTGGCAAAGTCAAAGAGATCTGTGATGCCTCTTGCGCTCTCCCGCTCAAAGGAATCGTGAAGAGACCTGCAGCGCATACGATGGCTGCCAGCAGGTTCTTATGAGCGGTTTGGTTTGTTCGATTGCGTTGCATATTCGATCCTTGGACGCGTTCATTTCTTTAAGCAGGGAGAGAGGGTGTTGAGACGACCTGCCGATATTGCAAAGGCACTTGCGTCATGCATGCGACAAGAAGCAGGCAGCCTATCGTCGACCACGCGACGAGTATGAAAGCATCGGTGATAGCCAAGGTGAAGGCCTGCTGTCGGACTTGTAGAGCCAGTATCTCTGCGGCTCTCCCAGCTGCATTCGCCGCACCCGTGGTGCGGCTGGCCACGCCTGCGCTTAGTCCAAGGAGTCGCTGGTCCGTTGGCAGAAGTCCCCACTGAACACCCAGCCCCAGCATGTTGGAATGGAACTGTTCTCGCACGGGAATAAAGTGCTGCATAAAGGCAGTGCCTGCCTCTCCACCCAGGAGGCGCACCGTTTGAAAGTAACCGGCAAAGGTCAACACGTCGATTGGCCGTGTGAGAGCGCCGGAGCTAAGAACTTCGAGTATGATCGCGCCCACCATTGCGTTGAAGGAAAGTGCGAACCCGATAGCCATCACCAATTGTGACGGCCAGAAATTGCTTCCCGACCAGGCAGAGGACAAGCCCGCATTCATCATGCATGCGATCGCGACCAGTGCGAACCCTGCGGTAAGAATGAGCCTTGCGTCGATGTACTGGACGAGGTAGACGGCAAGGATGCCGAAAAGGCACTGGGGAAGAGCGACCCAAAGCAGCACGGGTCCGGTCTGCAGGGGCAGGTAGCCTTTAACGGAGCCAAGATAACTGGGAATAATCAGGACGGTAGTCAGCATGATGAAGCGGAAGAAGATCAGTACGCCACCCAGTAAGAGGGTGTTACGCCTCGCAAGGAAGGCAAAGTGCACAAGCGGGTTGGGCATGCGTAGTCTGCGAACTACCGTTACCAACAGGAGAAAGAGACCCGAGATGACGAGGCTGACGATTGTTCCGGAGTTCAACCAGTCGAGCCGTTGCCCCTGATCGAGGGCGATATAGAGCAATGAAAATCCGAAGCTCGCATAGAGGAAGCCTCGCCAGCTTGGCTTCGGCTGACCTTCCTTTGGCTGCGGTAAAGGCTGCCACGGAATGCCGAAGTAGATCAGAACCATCATGATGGGTGTGAGCACGGCGCTGTTCCAGAACACCCATCGCCACGAGAGATGGTCGATATACCAAGGTTCCAGAGAGGTGGCGAAGTTGGTAGTGAAAAGGATGTCTACTGCATATGCGCCGATGCCGAAGAGAACATACTTCGGGGGAAGATTACGCAGGACGAAGGAGAGCGTCAGAGGGTAGAACGTGCCGGCAGTGAGACCTGCCAGGATAAGCAAAACGATCAGAACAGGAAGGCTGCTGGCGAACGGTAAAAGCAGGCTGATGACGGTAAAGATTGCAGCACAGGCGAGAAGCACCCGCCTGGATCCAAGCAGACCACCAAGATAAACAGAGAAGGGGCCGATGAACATCAGAGATGCATTAAATGCTGTACCTATCCACGATGCTTCATCTGTCCCGAGGTGAAGTGCGCCGCGCAGGTCCGCCAAGCCGACGCTGATGAGTCGTCCTGTGCAAGTAGCGATCATCGCTCCGAAGAGCACACCGAGAACCCCCAGGAGTGGATGGGTTGAAACGTGGGAGGTGCTCTCCGAGGGGGTAGGAGTGGAGACAGGAAGAGCGCTCACGGTTTTTGCACCTCGGATCTCGCGTGAGCCGAGGTGTGGACCGTCACAATGACGGAGAAGCCTGGCCGAAGTCCTGCGGGTAACGTGTGTCCCGGATCGAGCTTGATCTTGACTGGAATTCTCTGGACGACCTTGGTGAAGTTGCCGGTGGCGTTGTCGGGCGGCAACAGGGCGAACTGCGAACCGCTTGCCGGTGCAATCTCTACCACCTTTCCGTGGAGGACAGCATCTGGAAACGTGTCGACTCGGATGTCGGCGTCATCACCTCGCCGCATATTGGTCAGTTGGGTCTCTTTGAAGTTCGCTTGAATCCAAACGCCGCCCTGCACTAGATCGATCACTTGCATTCCGGGAGCCACCAACTGGCCTACCTGTACATGACGCTCACCGACTACCCCCCCAGTTGGGGCCGCGATGTGCGTATAGCCGAGATTCACCTGGGCAACCACGATGCCTGCCTGCTTGGCCCGTATGTCGGCCTGGTATAGAGCGTCTTGTGTGTTGAGCGCGACACGCTGCCGCTTCTCGGCTTCTACGAGCGTACGGCTACTCGATAGGGCAGCCTGGGCACGCTGAAGGTCAGCCTGGCGGCTTGCAAGCAGACCGCTAAAGCGGGTAGCATCCGCGATCGCAAGTTCGTATTGCTGATGAGTGGTTGCTCTTGCATCCAGTAGTGCTTGCTGGCGTGTCCGTTCCAGGTCGCTACGCGTCACATCTGGTTGGACAGAGTCTACGCCCGCCTGGGCCGCTGCCATCGCAGCAGCAGCTTGCTGCACCATGGCTTCTGCGTTCTGCACTTTCGCGTCCTGAATCTGTTTGGTGGCCTGATTGTTCGCCAATGCCGCCTGCGATCCTGCGAGCGCTGCTTCTGTTTGCGCCAGCGTTGCCCGGTAGTCCGCATCGTCAAGTTCGACGAGCGTTTGGCCAGGCACTACCGCCTCATAATCCTCGACGTCGACCTTCTTGACGGTTCCCGAGATGCGGGTGCTCATCGGTGTCATGTCTGCCCGCACGTATGCGTCGTCCGTTCGCTGCTCCGCGCTTCCGCCCTGCCAACTCGTCCAGTGGCCCTTGATGGTGAACAGGAGCGCCGCAGCGGTCCCCAGAACCAGGACGGGAATGATGATCGCTCGCTTCGACATTGCTTCAGTGACCTTCCTTGAGGGCTTCCAGATTGCAAGCTTCCATTGCGTTTACAGAGTCGCGAGGCTAATTCATATAGCTCTTACGGCATGGCTTTATTTGCGGATCAATGAACTCCAAGCACACTGCATGGGGCTTCCTGGGCTAGCTCATAGACAGTGCTCCATAGTCTGGCAATGAATAAATCGCGCTGATGAAGACCGACGACCAGAAGGTCCGCCTTGTGTGCTCGTAAAAGTTTCACGATTCCATCCACGGCGGAGCCTTCGACAAGATGGGATTGCAATTCGAGACCGTTGTGACGAGCTAATACGCGCGCTCTTTCCTGCAGGTCGTCGTAAAACTCTATGCGGTCTGTCTTCAAAACCTGGGGTAGAGCGGGGTCGGCTGCACTGGCAAACGTCGTGTACGAGGGAAGCTCTGCCATGACCGTGATCGTCTCCAGCTCCGCGTTCACGCTCCTGGCTAGCTGAATGGCGGAAGCTAGTGCTCGTTGTGCTTCTGCGGACTCGTTGTACGCAACCGCGATCTTCCTGAACATATCCACCTCCGTCGTGCAGCGCGCCCGAAGAACGACGCGCTTCGACCTCTCGGAACACGATTCTGTATGTAGAGTTAGCTTGGCAGATTGGGGAATGGATTACAGCGTAAGCAACTGTTAGCTCACTGTTAGGATGGCACGATGAATGAACGAGGAGCTCTCAAGCTCTTGATGTGTTCTTGGTTATTGTTTGCTGTGGCATCGGTCTATTCCTGATCGAGATTTTCCGATGAGCTCTTGCCATAGCTTGCGGCTGCCCGTAACAATGCATCCTTGAGCTTCTCGTCCGTTAGCGGTTCCACAATGACGTCATAGCCGCCCGCTTCGAGCACTCCAGACCAGAGTTGAAACGTGGCCGAGTGGGCATATACCAGAATCGCTGGCTTCGGGCTCAACATCACCACCTCTCCCCATATTGCCCACCAATCTTCCGTGTTCGGAAGAGAGGCCGGAAGAAGGACGACTTGATAGACTTCTCCTGCTCGGATGTGAGGAGCCAACTGTGCCGCGCTATTCACTAGAACCGGAATCATGCCGAAGGAGATAATCTGGCTCCGGATCTGCTCTTGTATTTCCGGAGCCACTACCGCAAGTATCCTTATCTGTTCGGCTTTCTCTGGCATAATGCCCTCACTGGTGTAGAAAAGAATGCCAGATCCATAGCTGCGGATAGAGTGTGCAACTGTTAGATAACAGTGAGGACGAAGCGACGTTTTGTCCGTATGGATAAGATAAAAGTGCGATACGAGATACCTGTGTTGCGATTTTCCGCCGGTCTATTTCGTGTGAAGTAGCGCAAAGTCGTGTGAATTTGTTGGATGTGGGACGCAGGATGAGGAGCTGAGGGCTTTGGGCAAACGCATAGAGAATAAAGTCTCCGATACGGCAATTCGTCAGGAGCTGAACAGGATTCTGCGCAGTCCGATGTTCGCTCAGTCCGAGCGGCTCTCCCGCTTTTTGCGATATACCGTGGAACACGTGATCAGTGGCCGGGATGAATCGCTGAAAGAATACGTGATCGGCACCGAGGTCTACGATCGGAAGCCACCGTATCATCCGAGCCAGGATTCGATCGTTCGTACGGAGGCGCGCCGGCTGCGTTCGAAGCTTAAGGAGTATTACGAGCTGGAAGGGACCGAAGATCCGATCTTCATCTTCTTCCGGCCCGGCAGCTATATCCCGGTGTTTCGCATGAAGGATTCGGAGACGAGTTATCAGGTCGTTGTCGATGGCCCTCAGGATGAACTTTACGTGGATGGGACCGGCGTTGCCGTCGCCGTTGTTCCATTTCTCGATCTGTCTGGCCAGCCGCTCTCCGGCCGATATGCGCTTGGTGTGGCGGACGAATTGATTCACGAGCTAATGCAGAGCGAAGGGTGCCGGGTTGTCTCTGCCAATTCGATCGCGCAACTGGGAGCCTTCGCCTCCGATGTTCCCGGTTTGGCGCGTAAGTTGGGTGTCCAAATCATCTTCGAGGGAACCGTTCGAGAAGACGGGAACCGGGTACGAGTGACTGCAAGAATCGTAAACGCAGATGGCTTCCAACTCTGGTCGCAGCGTCTCGATGCAGAGGCTGATCCCGCGAAAGCGTTTGAAATGCAGGAGCAGTTTGCGTCTGCACTAGTAAGCCGGGTGCGCCCGCAGCAATCGGCCGTTTTGACCGCAAAGGCCACGGCAAGCCCGCTTCTACTTTCCGTCTATCCCACTCTATTAAAGGGTGAATCGCTTATCGAAGAGGGCGTGAGCACGGAGGTACAGGCAGCCCTGGCTAAGTTCCGCGAAGTTGCTGAGAGTACGCCCAATTACGCGAGGCCTTTTTGCGGAATTGCCCGGTGTCACGTCTGGATGGCGCTTCACGGTGCCTCGCGGTCGCACGAGCATATTGTGCAAGCGAGGTCGGCAGCGGAGACAGCGATCACTCTCGATCCGCAGATGGCGGACGCACATACGTCCATAGGAAGTGTTCAGGCCCTTGAGTGGAAGTGGGAAGAGGCGGAGGGCAATTTGCGCAAGGCGGCTGAGCACAGGGCTCACGCCGCCGGAAGCCGGCAGCTTGCAATGTTTCTGACGCTACTTGGGCGCTTTGATGAAGCTTGTCTTTACCTGGACAGTGCGCAGAGAATCGATCCCTTCTCGTATCTGCAGAAAACAGCTCGAGCACGTTTTTTCTACCTGAGCCGGCGCTATGATGAGGCGTTGGAGCACTTCACAGAGCCTCTGCGTCATGGGCCCATTCCACTCGACGCTCAGCTATATTTAGCCCAATCTTATGCTGGGCTTGGGAAACATCAGACTGCGCGAGCGCTTGCGCAGCAGGCGCAACGTTGTATCGGAGTTCATCTACCGACATTGGGTTGGATTGCTGAGATTTATGCCTACTCTCAGGACCGGGCTTCGGCGGAATCTCTTATCGAGAAATTCGGTCTTCTTTTAGCAGGCGCCGAATTGAGCAAGTATCGCCAGGCGCGCCTGGCTGCGGCTTTGGGCGATCAGGAGATGGCCTTCGCGTTCTTGTCTAGCTCGTATGAGGGAAGGGAGGCCGAGCTACCCTCTCTAGCGGTAGAACCTCGTTTCGATTCTCTTCGTCGCTTGCCAGAGTTCGCGGAGCTGATGCATAAGACTATTCCCACGCGTCTTGCTTGAGACTGTGACCCGCACTCGGGCCTAAAAAGACCTTTAGAGAACCATCCGTAGAGCGCTCGCGCGTCTTCGGAATGGACAACCCGAAAGGGTCGCGAAAAGACCACCGCAAAGTAGTTAGTGATTTCTGGAGACCGCTCTAAACTCACTCAGTATAGAAGCCCTTATGTTGGCTCGATCATCCACGAGCAGATTTACGTTACGATTCTTATCTACTGATGAGTATGCATTAGCTATGTTTGGGCTTCTCTACCTCTCCATTGGGCGCATCGATAACGCCGTTACAACGAAACGGAACTCCCGATTAGGTAAGTGCAAGGGATGCTGGAGCGTCCGTAATACTTGAGAAATACGAGGTGCGACCATGCTGTCTTCGCTGGGAAATTACAAACCTTCGAACCAATTGGAAGAATTAGATCAAAAACCTCACGGCTTTCGCATATTTCGAGATGCTGGAGTCGAAGGGGCGGTAGTTGATGCATCTCTTTGCCTAGACAAGCTGGAAAGCGTCGAAACACCTGGACCCGTGATTCGGCAGCAGCTCAACCATATGTTGCAGAGCAGGGTATTCATTCAGTCTGAAAAGCTTAGCGGATTTCTGCGTTTCATCGTGGAGCACGTTCTCGATGGCAACCAAAACTTCTTGAAAGAGTATGTTATTGGGGCCGAGGTCTATGACCGTAAGCCTCCCTATCACCCAAGTCAAGATTCGATTGTGCGGACCGAGGCCCGCCGGCTGAGAAGTAAGTTGAAAGAGTATTACGAGACCGAGGGCAAGGATGACCCCGTTTATGTCTACCTTCGTCCCGGAAACTATATCCCGGTCTTTCAGTACAGAGAGGCTCTCGCGGGCGTAAAAGCTTCGACAGTAGCTGATGGTCGAGTCGTATTGGCGAAAGCCTCGGCAATTGCGATTGCCATCCTACCCTTCAGCGACCTATCGGGAAACTGCATGTCGTCGATGTATGCGCGAGGAATAGCAGATGAGCTTGCCTATACCCTCATCCATACCGAAGGCTGCAAAGTGGTGTCATCTTTTTCTGTAGCCCATTTGAGTGCGCAGGAACAGGATGTGGCCGTCCTGATGCGCAAGGTAGGAGTCGATATTGCATTTGAAGGAAGTGTAAGGGCAGAGAGCAACCACATTCGCGTCACGGCCAGTGCCATCGATATGGCCGGATTTCAGTTGTGGGCAAAACGAGTTGACGCTGATATCAGCTTACATACGCATTTCAGAATGGAAGAACAAATAGCCTCTGTGCTGTCCAGCGGATTTAGCTCTGTGCTTAGCGGTTGTCAGCGCCGAAGCCTTCCCTGAAGAGAGTTCCACATCGCATCTCGGTAGCGCAGCGTCACAGCGTGTGGGCTATAACCTGACCGGGCGCAGGGATGTAACCCGGGAGTCCAGGGGGCCATCGACCCGTTCGTGTGGTGAGAAAGACCACGTACTCCGTCCGGATGAGGACCCTGCACACGATGTCATCACAGTGAGCTAACGGTTACTAACCTACCCGGAGAGGGCGCGGACTGCCATCATCGTTACTGTAACGGCCTGCACGGGGAGACCATTCAATGACACCGCAGGTCGTGCAGATACCAGTCCTAACTCTTGGCGATAGTGCTCTGGTAGAAAGGTGCATCGATGCTCTTTGAAACTCGGATGGTTCCGCGCGGCATTCCGGTTCCAGCGCTATCGCATGCTTCTCGTCTCCAACTGCTCTTCTCCGACTCTCATAGCCCTACTAATATCTTTGCGCCAGCAGGAACCCCCGCCCACTCCATCTTCGGTTTGTCGATGCTGGTGCTTGGCATAACGACGGGACTCTTTATTGTCGTTGGTGGCATCCTGCTTTATGTTCTTTTACGCTTTCGTCATCGTGCCGCCGACCCGATGGCGGAGCAGGAACCAGCTCAGATCTACGGCAGCAAGCAGATTGAACTGTCCTGGACGGTTATCCCGATTCTGATCGTGGTGATGTTGTTTCTCGCTACCACTCGCGTCATTCTTTCCACGGAACGCGCGACCAAACCTCCCGAAGCATTAGACGTCGTGGTCATAGGGCACCAGTTCTGGTGGGAGTATCGCTATCCAAAGTTCGGAATCGTGACAGCCAATGAACTTCATATTCCAGTGAGCGACCCGAAGCATCCGACGCCAACCTATCTCACGATGTCTTCTGCCGACACCGATCACAGCTTCTGGATTCCTCGTCTCGCTGGCAAGACGGATCTGATCCCGAACAAGGTGAACACCATGTGGATCGATCCGCAGGAAGCCGGGCTCTACCTTGGTCAATGTGCGCAGTACTGCGGGACGCAGCACGCCAAGATGTTACTGCGCGTTTACGCCGATACGCCCACAGAGTTTGCCGCGTGGACCGCTCAACAGAAGCAGGCGGCGGTCCAGGAACCGAGTGTTGCGGCAGGGCAGGCAGTCTTCCAGCGCAACGCCTGCATCAGTTGCCATACCGTCAAGGGCACCGTTGCGACGGGCAGGTTTGGTCCGGACCTGACGCACGTCGCGAGTCGGGACACCATCGCCTCCGGAGCCGTGCCCAATACACCAGCGAACATTCGCGCCTTTGTTGGCGACCCCGCGCACTTCAAACCTGGGGCGCTGATGCCACCGATGCACCTCAATGACCGCGACCTTGATGCCGTCACGGCATATCTCGCGACGTTGAAATAGACAGGGAAAGGGAAGAGCCAATGGCAACGCGGACCGCTATCCTCGATCAGACACCACGGCCCATCGCTCGCCCATCTCTGTTGGAGACGCTGCACGACTGGCTGGCCACGGTCGATCACAAGAGGATCGGTTTGCTGTACATCGGCTACGCTCTTTTCTTTCTGGTGGTCGCCGGATTTGAAGCCATTCTGATACGTATCCAACTCGCAATCCCGAACAATCACTTCTTATCTCCGCAGGCCTTCAATCGGCTCTTTACGATGCACGGCACGACGATGGTCTTCTTCGTCGGGATGCCGATTCTGTTTGGCTTCGGCAACTACCTTATCCCGCTCATGATTGGTGCGCGCGACATGGCGTTTCCGCGGCTGAACGCCTTCAGCTTCTGGGTCTCGGCCTTTGGTGGCACACTGCTTTATTTCAGCTACCTCGGCGGCGACGGACTCTACGGCGCGGGAAGCGCCCCGGATGTTGGTTGGTGGGCCTACGCACCGCTTACTGCCCATGCCTTTTCACCCGGTCACAGCACGGACTATTGGACGCTCGCCGTTTTGCTGAGTGGTATCGGAACCGTCGGCACGGCAGTGAACATTGTCGCGACCATCATCAGCATGCGCTGCCCTGGGATGAAGATGGGCCGGATGCCACTGCTCGTCTGGCTCTATCTAGTCACGTCCATGATGGTTTTCGTTACGGTCAGCCCATTGACCGCGGCCCAAATCATGCTGATGCTCGACCGCTATCTCGGATCGCACTTCTTCGATACACAGGCAGGCGGATCGGCCGTTCTTTGGATGCACTTCTTCTGGATCTTCGGACATCCCGAGGTCTACATTCTTGTTTTGCCAGCGTTTGCATTCGCCAATGAGATCATCCCTGTCTTCTCGCGCAAGGCGGTCTTCGGGTACGCAGCCATGGTGGCGGCGTCAGTCGGTATCGGTTTCGTCAGCCTGAGCGTGTGGGCTCACCACATGTTCACGGTAGGCATGGGGCCGGGAGCCAACACCTTCTTCACTTTTGCGACGATGGTCATCTCCGTTCCAACCGGCATCAAGATCTTCAACTGGCTCGCGACGCTGTGGGGAGGAAAGATCCATTTCACCGCAGCGATGTTGTTTGCGATCGGATTTCTCTTCCAGTTTCTTCTAGCTGGACTAACCGGCATCATGCTGGCTGCCGCCCCCTTCGATTGGCAACTGGGAAACTCCTACTTCGTTGTAGCCCACTTCCACTACGTTCTGGTGGGAGCGATTCTCTTCATGCTCTTCTCGGCGTTCTATTACTGGTTTCCCAAGATGACCGGACGCATGTTGAACGAGAAATTGGGTAAGTGGCACTTCTGGATCTTTTTCATCGGCTTTCACCTCACCTTCGACCTCATGCACATCCCAGGCATTCTCGGTATGCCGCGACGGATTTACACCTATGAGGCGGACCGGGGTTGGACACTGCTGAATATGCTTGTCTCCTGCGGCGGCTTCATTCAGGCCATCGGCACACTGATCTTTGTTTACAACATGATCTTGTCTTACTTCAAAGGCGCAGTCGCCGGTGCTGATCCGTGGGACGCCTGGACACTTGAGTGGTCGACAACCTCTCCACCACCCTCCTATAACTTCGCGAAGATTCCAACCGTCGAGAGCCGCCGCCCGCTCTGGGACCTCAAACATCCCGAGGACTCGGATAGCAGATATGAGTAGGGGAGGGAAAGCAGCATGAACCAGGCAGCCATCATCCCGCAGAGTGAGATCGAAGACTGGCAGTTGCCCTCGCGCGGCATCGTCGGCATGGCGTGCCTCATTCTCGCGGAAGCGGCAATCTTCCTCATCTTCGTCGTCGCCTATCTCTTCTATATAGGCAAGAGTCTTAGCGGGCCGACGCCACACGATGTTCTCGAACTGCCTGTCTTCACCAGCATCTGCCTTCTGTCGAGCAGTCTCACCGTACATCTCGCGGTCACTTCACTTCACAAGGGAGCACAGTCGCTCTGTTCCCTCTGGCTGGGGGCAACAGTGCTGCTCGGAGGCATCTTCCTGGTTGGCACGGGCATGGAGTGGCATCACCTGATTTATCGCGATGGCTTGACCATTCGCACCAATCTCTTCGGCACAACGTTCTATTCGCTCGTAGGACTTCATGCAACTCACGTGATCGTTGGTCTCTTCATGCTCTCGCTAGCGCTGCTCTTTTCTTTGCGCGGCCAGATGAGCAGCAGAGATACCGGGCGGCTTGAAGTGCTCTCGCTCTACTGGCACTTCGTCGATGCCGTCTGGGTCGTAGTGTTTCTCGTGGTCTATGTACTTGGCAGATGAATCCGAAGTCCTGAAAGGAGAGATCGTGCAACCAGGTCGCGAACATCTTGATGCGAACGTAGTTCATCTTCCATCGCCGACAGCGTGGCCGATGGTCCTTGCTCTTGGGATCTCGCTCATCCTGGCGGGCATGGTCACAAATATTGTTGTTGGCCTTCTTGGTCTCCTGCTTGTCATGATGAGCAGCTTCGGCTGGTTTATGCAGGTGCTTCCCAGAGAACAGCACGAAAGTATTCCGGTAGACGTTCAGGAGGTAAAGGTCATCAGCAGCCGCACGCTGATGGAACGGTTTCCCACCAGCGCGGAGCACCGCAAAATCCTTCCCATTGAAACCTTCCATATAGTGACTGGGATCAAAGGCGGTATCGCAGGCGGCGTTGCCATGACTGTTCCCGCTGCCCTCTTCAGCTTGCTCCGCTATCACAGCGTCTGGTATGCGGCCAATTTGCTCGCTGCTGGTGGATTTATTAGCTGGGCGGGCGCGAGTGATGCCTTTCTGAGTGAGTTCCATCTCAACGGTCTGCTCGCTGCGATCGTGATCCACGGACTCACTTCACTGCTCGTAGGCCTTCTCTACGGAGCAATCTTGCCGATGTACCCAAGGCATCCCATCGTCACCGCCGGTTTGACGATAC
This sequence comes from Terriglobus saanensis SP1PR4, assembly GCF_000179915.2. NCBI lineage: Bacteria > Pseudomonadati > Acidobacteriota > Terriglobia > Terriglobales > Acidobacteriaceae > Terriglobus > Terriglobus saanensis. The sequence continues at coordinate 2,114,503 of NC_014963.1, forward strand.
CGCTTCTGTTCACCGGCATCATGTATTCGGTTCTAGGTATCGTGAGTCCCATCCTGAATACACGCATTGATTGGTTATGGTTCGTCCTTTCACAGGTTGCCTTCGGTCTAGTGTGTGGTTATGTCGTCAACCGGCATGCCAGGATCCGCACACCGCAGTTCAGGGCGTTGCCATTCTCCATCCGCGCCGGTATTGAATCCGACCGTGGGGACCGCCCGAACAATCCAGTGGAATCCGCAAACGAGAAGGATACCCAGCGATGACCTTGCGCTTCGTTACCCTTTCGTTGGTCTGTCTCGGTCTGGCTCTTCTCAGCACCGGCTGCAAAAACGTGCCCGGACGACCCGGATCCGAGCCGGAAGTTGGGAGACCGGAGCAGTTGGTCAGCTTTAGGCCGCTCTATGAACAGAACTGTGCCGGTTGTCACGGGAGTGAGGGGAAGAGTGGTGCCGCGATCTCTCTCGCCAATCCGCTGTATCTAGCGATAGCGGGGAAGGCCAACATCGAACGCATCACGCGGGACGGAGTTGCAGGCACCATGATGCCGGCCTTTGGCCATCTTGCCGGAGGCATGTTGACCGATCAGCAGATCGCCGTTTTGGCGCAAGGAATGGTTGAGGCATGGGGGCGCCCCAATGCGGTGGCCGGTGCGACTGCTCCACCGTATCAGAATGCTTCCGTCGGCGATCCGGTGCAGGGTCAGAAGGCCTTTACTGTCTTCTGCGCTCGTTGCCACGGCACCGATGCTGCCGGTATCGCAACAGGTAAGACAAGGTATACGGGTTCGCTCGTCGATCCGGCCTATCTCGCATTGGTCAGCGATCAAAGCTTGCGCAGCACGATCCTTGCCGGACAGCCGGAGACGGGTATGCCCGACTGGCGCTCCGACCTCGTCGGTACCGAGGCGCGTCCCATGACGGATCAGGAGATGACAGACACGGTGGCATGGCTCGCGAGCCATCGCGTCGCGATGCCGGGCCAGCCATATCAGAAGTGAGTAACCCAGAAGAGCAAGCGGAGACCAGTATGAGCGAACTGTTGCAATCCCCCGAAGAGTCCAGCAGCAACGATCTATCCCCGGAAGAGAAGGCAGCGGCGCATTCACGCCGCACCTTCCTGTTCAAGCTCGCGGTCGCGTTGAATGCTGCCGTTGGGACGGTGCTCGCCGTGCCGCTCGTAGGTTATCTTTTGGGACCGGCAACGAAGAAGGCCTCAAGCAAAGGTTCCTGGGTAACACTCGGTTCGGCCAAGGATTTTGCGGTTGGAGAGACAAAGCTCGCGGACTTTCTTAGCCCCGTCAGAAGCCTCGGCGATGGTGAGACAGGCAAGGTGGCCTGCTGGGTCCGACGCATCTCTGCGCAGCAGTTTCAGGTCTTCGCGATCAACTGCGCTCACCTTGGCTGCCCGGTGCGCTGGTTCGCTCAATCGAAACTCTTCATGTGCCCATGCCATGGAGGGGCGTACTACGAAGACGGTTCCCGCGCCTCGGGTCCGCCCGAGCGAGGCCTGTTTGAGTACAGGTACAAGCTCGATGGTGACTCCCTGTCGATCCACGCTGGTGATATGCCAACACTCGCAACGCAAGCTGCATGCAAAGAGAAGCCTCTAGTCCAGATAGAACCAGCCGCCACCGAGACGAGGTCCAAGCCATGGCAAGCCTGAAGCAGCGCGGACTCACCGCCGCATTCAAGACCTATGAGTGGATCGAGCACCGTCTTGGTCTCATTCAGCCCATAAGCAAAGCAGCCGCTCATCCGACACCTGCGAACAACGCGAGCTGGTGGTATGTCTTCGGCAGTGCGGCCACAGTGCTTCTCATCATGCAGGTGATGACGGGCATCTTACTTGCGTTGATTTACAGCCCTTCCGCCAATGAGGCGTGGGGAAGTCTTCAGTTTCTGAATCACAACGTTGCCCTTGGCTGGTACGTTCGCGCGCTCCACGGCTGGGGTTCAGACTTCATGATCGCCATCGTGCTCATCCATATGGTGCAGGTCTTTCTTTTTGGAGCTTTTAAATTTCCGCGAGAGCTGACCTGGATCGTTGGGATCGGGCTTCTTCTGCTCACGCTTGGTATGGCCTTCACGGGGCAGGTCATGCGCTTCGACCAGGATGCGTACTGGGGTCTCGGCATCGGGGCTTCCATCGTGAGTCGAGTCCCATGGATCGGTGCGCCCCTGGTCCACCTCATGCTGGGTGGACCAATCGTAGGGGCCGCTACGCTTTCGCGCTTCTTCACGCTTCATGTCTTCGTGATCCCAGGACTTCTGCTCGCCGGGGTGGGCGTGCACGTTTGGATGGTGCTGCGCCACGGTGTTAGTGACTGGCCCATGCCCGGAAGAATCGTTCGCAAGTCGACCTACGAGCGCGAATATCATGAACTGGCTGAGAAGACAGGCATCCCCTTCGTGCCGGATGCAGCCTGGAAGGACGCAGTCTTCGCCGCCGCCATCATGTTCTCCGTCATGGCCTGCGCCTTCTTCTTCGGACCCTTCGGTCCAGGCGGCCCGCCCGATCCGACGATCATTCAGACTGCACCAAAGCCTGATTTTGCCTTTCTCTGGATCTATGCGGTGCTTGCCTTTCTGCCGCCTTCGATCGAGACACCTGTCATCCTCATAGTCCCCGTGCTTGGCATAGCTGGGCTGCTTCTGCTGCCTCTCTTCGCAAGCGAAGGCGAACGCCACTGGGCGCGGAGACCCGTCGCCGTCCTGACTGTCTCGGTTCTTGCAGTGTCCCTCGGCATCTTTACCCGGCTCGGGACATACACTCCATGGAGCCCGGTGATGGATGCCTGGACGGCCGATCCAGTCCCTTCGAAGTATCTGCTTCATCGCACTCCCATAGAGCGTCAGGGAGCGCTCGTTCTACAGAACAAACAGTGCCGCAACTGCCACGCCCTGGACGGTCGGGGAGGGCAGCGTGGTCCTGCGCTCGACGAGATCGCGATACGGATGACGGAAGATCAGATCATTCGTCAGGTGCTGCAGGGCGGCGGCAATATGCCCGCCTACGGCAACGCGCTGAATCCATCGGAGACGAAGGCGCTGGTCGGTTTTCTGATGACGTTGCGCGGGAATAACCTCGAACCGGCCATAGACTCATCGCGTGAGTTGACCCACATCAGCGAGTTGCAGTTGCTGCAACCGCCGCAGCCCGTCAGAAAGGTCCGATAGCGATGCCCAGTGCTGCGCAGGAGGTCCTTGCCGATTGGTCTTTGCCTCTCTGGTTGACCCTTTCGCTCCTGGCGATAGCGATCCTCTATGCGCGTGGCTGGTATGCGATCCGAAAGACGCGCCCAGAGTACTTCCATGTTCTGCGGCTCATCTCTTTCCTCGCTGGATTGGTGATTCTTTGGGTGGCCATCGGATCCCCGCTGGATGGTTTCGCCGACGCGATGTTAAGCGCTCATATGTGCGAACACCTTCTCCTGATGTCCGTAGTGCCTCCGCTTTTACTCTACGGTTGGCCAGTTGTTCCGCTGCTGCGTGGAGTGCCGTCAGCACTGCGTCCGTTGATGATCCCGTTCATCCGCTCATCGTTCCTGCGTCGCCTGGGCCACTGGTTGGTGATTCCATTGGTCGCATGGCTGGCGATGAACCTGACCTATCTTGGCTGGCATGTTCCTGCTGCCTACGACTTCGCACTTGAGCATGAGGACTGGCATGCAATAGAACACATGTGCTTTCTCGGAACATCGATCTTGTTTTGGTGGTGCATTTTGAAACCCTGGCCATCGGAGAGGCACAGCAGAAATTGGGGAATTCTGATCTACCTTATTTCAGCGGACGTGGTGAATACGATGCTCTCCGCCTTCCTGGCATTCTGCGGACGTCCGGTTTACTCGTACTATCTCAATCGACCCAATCCATTTCAAATCTCGTCCGCGGATGACCAGGTTCTGGGAGCGGTCATCATGTGGGTCCTGGGTTCGCTGGCATTTCTTGTTCCAGCAGTGCTGATCGCCTATCGACTGATCGAAACAAAGGATCATGGGAGTTCTCGCCCATTGCCTGAGGCTCGCCGTGCAACAGTACATTCGTGATGCGAACGTATCAGCCTCAGTGATTTGGCCAGACAACGCGCCGCTGCCCGAAGAGGCGAGCGTCGACAGAGTATGCTCCGGCACCCAGCAAGGCTAGCGCAACGCAGACCGAAACAGTTACCGTGCTTGCGGCCAGTGTCTCCTGATGAAGCAGGAAGGGGAGCGTCATGGAGATCACTGCTGCGAGGCTTGAAGCGGCTACTGTGAAAAGTCCCAGCGCGAGGAAGATTGCAAGGATCATGATCGATACAGAAAGCACGCTGGCGTCCCCACGAGAGAGGTTGTTGCAGGCGACGGCCACGAGCAGGCCAGAGGCCGTAATACGTAGAAGCATTAAGCCCAGACCGGAATGTCCCCTCGGAAAATTCAACATGTACCAAGGCTAGAGAGCCCCGTTGCAGCCTGTAAGCTCACGAAGGGTAATGGAGCAGCAACCCTTTCGGGTTGCCCTCGCAGCAGTAGTGCTACCTTGAGTGAAACCCCATGCAGTACGCCGCAGAAGCTATCGCAGCTCAGAACGATGAAAGACGGATGCGAACGTGAGTCTTAGATCACATCACGCCCTGGCGCTCTTGCTCGTCCTCTTGCGAGCTACTGTGTCGTATGGCCAGGGCCTTGGGCTTCAACCAGCATCGTTCTCTCCTGAGATGAAGCCTGTTGTGGCTCACATGAAATGGATGGGGCGCGACGGAGCGCCAGAAAATATCGCGGCGCTAGCTCAGACCATAGATGGATATCTGTGGCTTGGAACGCCACTTGGTCTCTACCGCTTCGATGGTCTCCAGTTCGCAAGCTATCCGATGACGACCATGGAAGCTAAACTGCCGGCCCTCGACATCGATGCGCTAACTTCGGATCTTGACGGTGGCCTATGGATTGGTTTCAGGCTCAGTGGTGGCATCAGCCACCTCACGAGGGATGGTGTTCTCACCAGCTACGACAAAACCAACGGGCGTGGACCGAAGTCCGCACTGAAGATTGTCGTGCGAAGCGATAAGTCGGTCTGGGCGATCGCAGATAACAAGCTTCTCGTTCTGCGGGACGATCATTGGGAGGATTTTGGAAAAGCGCATGGTTTGCCGGATGAGCCCCTCTGGAGCCTCTTCTTCGACAGCCACGGCAATCTCTGGACCTCCGCGCGCCAGAAGCTCTTCGTGCTTCATCCCGGCCATGGTGCATTCGATCTCTACCCAACCAAGACCTTCATCATCGTGGACCTGGCCGAGGCGCCGGACGGACAGATCTGGCTAAGCGATGGTTGGCGCGTCATCCGTCCTCTTGAGCCAAACTCCTCAGACACAGAGATCCACGTACCAAGCTACACACGCACCTTGATCGAACCTTCCGGAACCATGTGGATGGCCCAGGATTATCGCGGGGTGTCTCACTTTAAAGTCGCGATCTTTCACAAACCTTCTAGCCCGCTCGTCGAAGAGACCGATCTGAGCTCGGAGCAGACGAACTCGATCCTGCGAGATCGCGATGGCAATATCTGGGTAGGCACCTCGCGTGGACTCGACCGCTTTCAGTCTTCTCCGCTGAAGTCTCTCAGAAATACTCGCGTCGAATACTATCCCGCCCTTGCGGCAGACGCGCAAAGTGGTGTCTGGATTGCCATGCTGGCGCATCCCCTAGTGCACGCGTCCGGAGATACGCTCACAGCTATGGGACGAGAAATTGGCTCAAGCCCTATGGTCTGCGACGATCAGGGACGTGTATGGCTGGTGGACCCCCTCTTCAATATGCTCACCAAATATGAGGGTGGCAGGATGTTCCGCTTTCCCGTCCCTGACGAGATTCACCGGGTACCAGCGCAAAGTATCGGTCTGGACTACGACGGGGCATTGCTCATCTCCTTCGACGAGTTTGGCCTGTGGCGTTTTGACGGTCACTGGCAGCAGATCCACAACGCGAGTCTGCCCACGGAACATCCGCTCACGATCTTCCGTGACAAGGAGCGGCATGTCTGGCTCGGCTATCCGGATAGCCGCATCGCGATGCGTGATGAACATGGTGTCCACACATTTACGACGCATCAAAGTGCCGACCTCGGGAATGTCCTTACTTTCGCGGTCTCGCACGACAGACTCTGGGCCGCGGGAGCCAATGGTCTCGCCTATTTGGATCATGGAGCCTTCCGGCGCGTCTCTCTCAATGGGGCAAGTGTCCTTCGAGGTACTTCGGGAATCGTGGAAGATCCGTCCGGAAGCCTTTGGCTGAACACAAGCGTGGGTATCGTCCGCATTCGCGCGTCAGAGTTGAACAAGCTATCGCACGGACCAATGTCCTTCGACTACGACATTCTCGACGACCGGCAGGGAGTCGAAGGCACAGCGACACAGATCAAGCCCACTCCCTCAGCCGTAGCTGACAAGAACGGTCTGTTGTGGTTCTCTATGTCGGGTGCCATCTACTCGGTCGATTCTGAAGCTCTCTCTCTGCGCAAGTCCGTTCCGGTATTGTCCCTGCAGAACGTCTCTATGAATGGCATAACCATCATGGACCGGGAGCATGCGCCCACGCTGGTTACGACAAGTGCCGCCTCCCTGAAAGAGCTCGAGATCGACTACATCGGCATCGACCTCTCCGCGCCGGAGAAAGTCTCTTATCAGTACATGCTTGAAGGTGAAGATAAGGCATGGCGCGAAGTAGGCAACCGCCGCCAAGCCTTCTACACCTACCTTCGGCCTGGCAGCTATCGTTTTCGCGTGCGCGCATCGAACGGAGCTGCACCATGGCAGGAATTTTCCGCACCGCCTGTCATCACCATCACGCCCGCCTTCTATCAAACGGTCTGGTTCTATCTTCTTTCTGCAATCGTTGCTCTGACGCTTCTCTATCTGCTCTATCTCCTCCGTGTGCAATATCTCACGAATCTTCTAAAAGATCGCCTGAAAGAGCGCTCGGATGAGCGTCTGCGTATCGCACGCGCATTGCACGACACACTTCTCCAATCCGTACATGGTCTAATGCTCCGCTTCCACTTCGCTGCTCAGACACTGCCAGAACATACTCCCGCGCGGCAATCGTTGGAGGTAGCTCTCGTCCGTGCCGACGCGGTCTATCTCGAAACCCGTAGCCAGGTCGAATCTCTGAGGGATGAAGTTGCGGAAGGTGCAGACCTCGTGAGCCTCATTGCAAAGCGTGCACAGGAGATGGAGATCCAACAGAGAATGACGTTCCAGATCGTAGAGAACGGACAGCGCCAGGCTCTGAATGGAACGGCTCAAGCGGAGCTCTACCGCATCGCCAGCGAAGCGCTTACTAACACCGTCCTTCACGCCAGGGCTGCAGGCGCCGAGGTGATCCTGACCTACGGGGGCTCTGAACTCGTGATGAAGTGTTGCGACACGGGCGTCGGCCTTCCTCCTCTTGTACTCGCCACCGGCCAGCGCACCGGACATTGGGGACTCATCGGCATGCGGGAACGTGTCGCTACGATCGGAGGCAGGTTGCAGATATGGAGCTCTCCCGGCGGTGGAACCGAAATCGAGATCCGTGTGCCCGCCAGGAGAGCCTATCTCTACCCCAGCGCGCGCCTCGTGTGGTTGCAACGACTCCTGCAATTTCGTCGCACCGCAACCGGGTTGGACTCCGAACCTGAAATGGAGTCCTGATACGTTAACCGTCGATAAAGCCGCGCTTCACTGCGATCATGACAGCATGGGTTCTGTCGTTCGCCTGTAGCTTTGCGAGGATGCTCTTCATGTGCCCCTTGACCGTATCTTCCGAGATGAAGAGCTTGTCCGCAACGGATTTATTTGAAGAGCCCGCAGAGACCTCGCGCAGAACCTGGATTTCGCGCTCAGAGAGGGCATCCGCGCTGTAGTGGTTTGCAATCTCCGATGCTATCTGCGGGGGAATATGCCGCTGTCCCGCATACACACGCCGGATCGTATCCACTAGCTCAGTGCGCAACATTCCCTTCAAGAGATATCCCACCGCGCCAAGCTTCAAGGCGCGTGAGGCCTGGATGTCGCCCGAGTAGGTTGTTAGGATTACGATCCGCGCCTGGGGAAACTCCTTCCGAATTTCGGCCGTGGCTTCGATGCCGCTCATCCCTGGCATCTGCAAATCCATGAGTGTCACGTCGGGCTTGTGTTTTCGAAACGCTTCAATGGCCTCGTGTCCATTGGTCGCCTCTGCCACCAGTTCCATATCGTTCTGCTGTTGGAGCGCATACGCAATGCCGTCCCGTACGATGGGATGATCGTCTACGCAGAGAATTCTGATCCGTGTTGAAGACATCGCGCCGTCACTCCTATCTGTCACAAAGCGGAGACGGATATCCCATCTACGACACCGACAATATCACCGGATACAGGCTTCTCTTCTACCCGAAAGTGTGGATTTCAGATGTCTTCTTGCCGCGCACGCAGATGGGATTGCATACATAATGAAAAGCACAGCGAGGGCGGAGAGTTATGGACATACTTGTTATCGATATCGGCGGGACTCATGTGAAGTTCCGAACGCAGCGCCAGCGAAAGGCCATCAAGTTCGACTCGGGGCCGAAGATGACGCCGGAGGCGATGATGGCCCAGATGATGGAGCAGACGGAATCCTGGAAATTCGATCGCGTGACCATCGGTTACCCGGGATCTGTGGTCCACAACAAGATTTTGCTCGAACCGCACCATTTGGCGCCCGGATGGCTGAAGTTCGATTTCGAAAAGGCCTTCAGCGGCAAGCGGGTCCGCATCATTAACGATGCGGCACTCCAGGCCCTGGGAAGCTATCGGAAGGGCCGCATGCTCTATCTCGGCCTTGGAACGGGATTGGGTTCTGCCATGGTGGTGGATGGGGTGGTGCAGCCCATGGAACTGGCGCATCTGCCGCGCAAGAAGGGCAAAACTTATGAGGACTACCTTGGCGCGGTGGCCCTCAAGCACGATGGAAAAAAGAAGTGGCTGAAGAACGTCCTGGAGGTGATAAGCACTCTTCAGCAGGCATTGGAGACGGACTACGTGGTTCTGGGCGGTGGGAATGCTGCACTTCTCAATCCCGCACCACGCAATGTGCTGATCGGCTCCAACGAAAACGCGTTTAAGGGTGGATTTCTGCTCTGGCAGAAGCGCTACCAGCGCATCTAAAGTTTGTGCCACGCTGCGTGCGGCGTGGCACAAGAGATCCGAAGTTCTGGCCGTTGTTTCCTAAGGCAGCGGCGAACTTTTGTGAGCGCTCCTCGGAAAGTTCCCATTGCTCATGTCTCGCCGTCAATATCACAGTGAGTTGATAGCCGTGTGCGAGGTCTGCAACGCGCAAGGAACCTCAAGAGAAGCACACAGCCTCACAGTGAGATCACCGTTCCTCACGTTTCCGTTTCGCAGCAAGCTTGAGATCGTAAGACGGTAATTCGATCGCCACAAACTGAATAGCATCTTCCTGTGCACGTGTGAACGCTGCGAACCATTCACTGCGGCTTGCGCTTGATCGTGAGGTCGTCCATGAAAGCAAATCCTTTGCGCTTCCGTTATCTCAACTCGATGTTATCCGCATTCCTGATCTTAGGGGCAGTGCATGCGGTCGCAGAAACGGCGTTGCCGGATACTCCTTCGGTCAATCGGACCTCCGTGAGCTCTTCAGCGCAGCCGTTAGACGACAGACCGGGAACCAGTTTCTTTTCTACCTTTCGCTCCTATGATGCGGCCATCCAACTTGGTCCGCAGACCCCGCGGGAAAAGCTTGCCGTTGGAATCTCAAGCAGCTTTGGCCCATCCGGCATTCTTTTTTCCGGTGCGAAAGCGGGTCTGGGGCAGGCGAGCAACACCTACCCAGCTTTTCGTCAAGGAGCGCAGGGCTATGGTCGTTACTACTGGCATGCCTTCGCCGATCAGGCGGTGGAGAACATCACCGTTCAATCGTTGCTTCCCATCGCTCTGAAACAGGACAGCCGCTACTACGGGCTTGGCCACGGTGGGATTGCCAGGCGAACCGGCTATGCGCTTTCGCGTGTTTTGATTACGCGGACGGATGGTCAACGGCAAACATTCAACGCGTCGGAGGTCATCGGTGCAGGCGCAGCGGCGGGCATTTCGACGGCCTATTATCCCGACCAGTATCGAACTTGGACGAAGACGGGGCAGCGCTGGCTCAGCAATGTGCTGGTCGACGGCGGGTTTATGGTCGTTCGTGAATTCTGGCCCGACGTCTCACGCAAGCTGTTCCGACGTAACTAGGGGCTCAAGGGTATTCCATGAGAACAGGAGATTGGACGTCGCGTCGTCGGAGCAGGGGTGCTATGACCCTCCTGCTCTGCATCGTTGCGGCTCTCCCGCTACGCGCGCAGACATTGCCCACCCTGCCATCATCTCCAGCTTCCGAGCAGAGTGTCGATCGAACTCAGGCTGCCAGTGAAGCGGAGAGCAAGTCTTCTACGAGATTGCCAGCTATCGTTCCGGCAAACCGAAAATCCATTGGTCTTGTCCTGGAAGGTGGTGGTGCGTTGGGGCTTGCACATATCGGCGTGCTTCTATGGTTTGAACAAAATCATATTCCGGTCGACCGCCTCACCGGGACAAGCATGGGAGCACTCCTGGGCGGACTCTACGCTTCTGGGCAAACGGCGCAGGATCTGCAGAAACTAGCCACGGACAACCTCTTCGGAGATATCTTCACTCTGCAAACGCCCTATGACCAGATAGGCTATCGCCGCAGGCAGGACCGCCGCGATCTGCCTCAGGCTCTCACCCTTGGCCTGCGCCATGGCGTCAGTGTCAGAAACGCGGTCTTGTCCGATTCGCCGCTCAATGATTTTTTGCGCTCTCGGTTTGCTTCGAACAATTCACTGGAGAATGACTTCGATCACCTCCCGATTCCGTTCCGATGCGTCGCAACGGATCTCAATACGCTTGAGCCATTGGTCTTCCGAGGAGGGCCTATGCCAGAGGCCATTCGCGCATCCATCTCCATTCCGGGAATCTTCTCACCTGTGAGCTATCGCGGTCATTACCTTGTGGATGGTGCGGTCACCGACAATCTCCCCACATCCGTCGCGCGAGACGTGCTCAACGCGGATGTAGTGATCGCCGTTCATCTGAAAAGTGCCGGTCTTGCCGAATCGGATGTGGGTTCGATTCTGGGTGTGTTTGCCCGTGCCTTTGAGGCAGGTACCGCTAAAACGGAACGTGCCGGTATCAGCCGAGCGGATCTTCTGATCACCGCAGCCACCGAGACCTTCAGCACGACGGACTACGGCAAGGCGAAGGAGTTGATCGCCGTCGGCTACGCTGCGGCCGAAAGTCAAGGTGATCGCTTGCTCGTATACCGTCTCTCCGAAGAAGATTGGACATCACACCTGCAAGACCGTCGCTCACGGATTGCACCTCCACCGGGCAAACTATTGCAGGTCAGTGTGCAAGGCGGTTCGGACGCTGCGCAGAAGGGTATCGCGCGCAGCCTGGAACCGCTCAAGGAAAAGCCCATCGACGCCGCAGCGATCACAAAGTCCCTCCGCCAGGTGGAGGGCGCGGGAAATCGCGAAGCATCTTTCGAAACATTTCAAACCACCCCAATACCACCTCTGAGTGGAACGCAGGCACAGGCTCCTGATACAGGCGTGATCGTCCACCTCGGAGATGTGCGGAACGGCCCACCGTTCCTTCTTGTCGGTGCGGACCTTACGGCCGTTACCTCGAATGTCACCCGCAACAACATTGATCTGCGACTCGTCGATCAGGACTTCGGTGGCTATGGATCTGAGCTTCGGGCAGATGCTCGTTTCGGATTTCTAACACAGGGAGCACTCGAATATTACAAGCCCATATGGTCAACGGGATTCTTCGTGCAGCCGCATCTTGGGATCATTCGACAGCCCGTCTACCTTTGGCAAAATCAGCAGAGAGTCTCCGAACGTTTCGAGCAGAATGCAGGCGGAGGACTCGACCTGGGAAAGAATTTCAGTCGACAGATGCAGATCACGGCACAGTGGAAGATCGAGGCCACGCGCTGGCGGCTTGTGACAGGCGAGGATGACACGCAAAACCTGTCGGGGGCAGCGCAGACGGGGATGCTTCACTTCTCCTATGACACTGCTGTGACCGGCGCAGTCTCACCGCATGGTCTGCGCCTGGATGTTTCCGCAGGAGCACTGTTCCACACCGCGATGAGTGAGAACGCTCCCTTGGCGCAAGCGAGCGTTTCCAGAACATTTCTTTTTCAACAAAAGAATATCTTTGGCTTTCGTGCCCAGGGCGACACTTATTTTCGTCGAAACGTTGCTGCACCCTTCCGCTTCACACTCGGAGGCCCGTTGCGACTTTCCGCTTCTTCCGTCGATGAATATCGCGGTACCGACGACTTCTTCGTTCGTGGGGGATATCTTCGCAAGATCGCTTCGCTACCCTCTGGTCTTGGCCAGGGCGTATATCTGGCGGGAGCCTATGAAGCTGGGGAGATGTGGTCCCCGGAGCATCGCGCATTCTTACGTCAGGACGTCCTCGGCGCCGTGGTCGCATCTACGCCGTTCGGTGTCATCACAGTTGCGGGTTCGGCAGGAGATGCCGGCCGGCGCAAAATCTTCTTTACACTAGGGCGACTATTCTGAAGCAAGGTCCGGTCCGAGCGGCAAAAAGTAGCGTCCTATCGGATACTGGTTGAGAGCAACATCAAGAAACTATCAGAAGGGCAGAGCACACCATGGAAACAGATCGTCAGCCAATCCCAAAGACCACGCCCGATGCCACTGCGGTATGGGCAGAACTCGCCGTTCACGCTGAGGCCATCAAGAAGACTCACTTGCGCGAGCTTTTTGCGAACGATGCTACGCGTGGGGAGAAGATGGCGCTTGAGGCGGAAGGCCTGTATCTCGATTACTCCAAGAATCGGATTACCGATGAAACTCTCCAGCTCCTTTTCAAACTCGCGGAATCATCGGGACTGAAGGAAAGAATCGATGCCATGTTCCGTGGGGAGAAGATCAATGTCACAGAGCAGCGTGCCGTGCTCCATGTAGCGTTGAGGGCTCCAATCGATTCGTCCATCTTCGTCGATGGAGCAGATGTTGTTCCAGGCGTGCATGCCGTCCTGACTTCAATGGCTGCGTTTTGCGACAAAGTCCGCAGCGGTGCGTGGAAGGGCCACACCGGCAAGCCGATCCGCCACATAGTGAACATCGGGATCGGCGGCTCCGACCTCGGTCCCGTCATGGCGTATGAAGCACTCCGGCACTACAGCACGCGCGATCTCACTTTTACGTTTGTCTCAAACGTGGACGGCACGGACTTTGCTGAAGCTGTGCACAGCCTGCCTCCGGAAGAGACACTGTTCATCATCTCTTCCAAGACCTTCACAACCCTTGAGACGATGACCAATGCAGGCAGTGCGCGAGCCTGGTCCGTCGCGGGCATGGCAGGAGATGAAACATCCGTCGCAAAGCACTTTGTCGCCGTCTCGACGAACGCCGAGGAAGTGACCAAGTTTGGCATCGACACGGCCAACATGTTCGGATTCTGGGACTGGGTTGGAGGTCGTTACTCCATGGATTCGGCGATCGGGCTTTCCACGATGCTGGCGATTGGACCCGAAAAGTTCCGCGAGTTACTCGGCGGATTTCACGCGATGGACGAGCACTTCCGCTCGGCTCCGTTTGAAGCCAATCTACCGGTCTTGATGGGGCTTCTTTCAGTCTGGTATACCAACTTCCTCGACGCGGAGACTGCGGCCATTCTTCCGTACGAACAATATCTCAAGCGCTTTCCCGCCTATCTGCAACAGTTGACGATGGAGAGCAACGGCAAGCACGTCACGTTGGATGGAGAGACCGTCTCGTACAAGACCGGTGCCATCTACTGGGGCGAGCCCGGAACCAACGGACAACACTCCTTCTACCAGTTGATCCATCAGGGCACGCATCTAATCCCATGTGACTTTATCGCATTCGCCAAGCCGCTCAACCCCCTCGGGCGGCATCACGATATTCTTCTGGCGAATGTGATCGCGCAGGCAGAAGCTCTTGCTTTCGGGAAGACTGCGGCGGAAGTGGAAGCAGAGGGAACCACCTCCCGCCTGGTTCCCCACAAGGTCTTCGAAGGAAATCGTCCGTCCAACACCATTGTGGGTGAGCAGTTGACTCCCGCAACGCTGGGTAAGCTCGTGGCCCTCTATGAACATTCTGTGTTCACGCAGGGCGCTATCTGGAAGATCGATTCGTTCGACCAATGGGGAGTTGAGTTGGGCAAAGTCCTCGCCCAGCGGATTATCCCGGAACTCGAAGGTGTTACCGAACCGGCTTTGAAGCATGATAGTTCCACCAATGCGCTGATCCGTCGTTTCCGCAAGGCGAAGTAACGCCAGGGCCCACTCGTTGCTGGATGCTGCAGCGAGTGGGTCGATCTGGATTTTGAAAACGATTAAGACGCCCGCGACAACGGCGAACAAGGGGATTGCAATGACAAATACGCACTCGGACGCCCTCGTATTCTTTGGCGCCACGGGAGATCTGGCCTATAAAAAGATCTTTCCTTCCCTCCAGGCAATGATCCGGCGAGGACATCTGGATGTGCCCGTGATCGGTGTCGCCAAAGCCGGATGGAATCTCGACCAGTTCCGGGCTCGGGCAAAAGACAGCGTCGAGAAGCACGGTGGTCTGGATGCAGATGCCTTCGCAAAGCTCTTAAGCCTGCTCCGCTATGTGGATGGCGACTACCAAGCCCCGGAGACCTTTCAGGCGATACGGAAAGAGCTTGGGGATGCGAAGCAGCCGGCACACTACCTGGCCATCCCGCCTGTTCTCTTTGAGACGGTGGTGAAGCAACTGGCTCAATCGAACTGCGGAACGGGCGCGCGTGTCATCGTCGAAAAACCCTTCGGTCACGATCTCGCATCGGCTCAAGCGCTGAACAAGGTCTTGCTCAGTGCGTTCGAGGAAAAAGATATTTTCCGCATCGATCATTACCTCGGAAAACGTCCCGTAAACAACCTGCTGGCATTCCGCTTCGCGAACTCCTTTGTTGAGTCCTTTTGGAATCGCAATTACATCGAAAGCGTGCAGATCACTATGGCCGAGGATTTTGGGATTCAGGGCCGCGGCAGCTTTTACGACCTGACAGGAACGATCCGCGACGTGGTTCAGAACCACCTATTTCAGGTGCTGTCGAACCTGGCGATGGAGCCTCCCGTTCGGTTGGACAGCGATAGCATCCGCAATGAGAAGGTCAAAGTATTGCAGGCTATTGCTCCCATCTCCTCGCAGGATTTGGTTCGTGGCCAGTTCCGTGGATACCTTGAAGAACAGGGTGTTGCGAAGGGCTCGCAAACCGAAACCTTCGCTGCGCTCCGGCTTGAAATCAACTCATGGCGCTGGAAGGGGGTTCCGTTTTATATCCGAGCGGGCAAGTGCCTGCCCGTAACCTCCACTGAAGTTGTCGTCAGATTTAATAAACCACCGTCGGTCATTGCCGATGGCTCTTCGATTGAAAACCACCTTCGCTTCCGGCTCAGTCCCGAAGTCACCATTGCGATGGGAATGATGTCGTTGGCACCAGGCGCCGAGGGTCTTGTCTTGCAACCGGCCGAGATGATCGCCAGCCGTTCGCCACATGCCGATGAAATGGACGCATACGAACGCGTGCTTGGAGCCGCCATGGCTGGAGACAGTTCGTTCTTCGCTCGTCAGGACTACGTGGAAGAGGCGTGGCGCATTGTGGAACCCGTCCTGAAGGAAGGCACCCCGGTGCACACCTATGAATGCGGAACCTGGGGTCCCAGTGAAGTGAACCAAGTCACTCCACCGGGAGGCTGGAGCGATCCGGCAGCCCGTGAAAAACTGGTTTAAAACCGAGTCCATCGCTTATGGGACAGCTGCTGTCTCCGTGTTGGCTGCGCGCTTTTGCGCCAAGGGGCGAATCGCGGTGAGGAACTCTTCGGCCGTGTAGGATCTGTTCGCCTCCAGCATAGGCGGGGCGGGGGCGAGCGGATAGATGATGTCCGTTCCCCCCGGGTCGGACTTGAGCCAGATCGCCATGAGGCCGATCGCGGAGAAGCGCAGAGCCCTTGCCTCGTACGATCCTTTACTCACGGAGGGGAGGGTCGCAACCTGCGTGAAGCCTTTGGAAGTGGCTTCTACGAAGGGCCCGTAGTTCAAGTTAGCAAGCAGCGATGCCTTTCCTGAGGCGTCGGTGTGTACTTCGGCTGCTGCCACCGAAGCGCCGGTGGCGGCTACGTAATAGCGGAACCCAGTGGCATGGGCGGTTTCCAATCCTCCTCCTTTTGCGATCTCGTCAGCGTGGAGGTCGTAGATAGCGTGCGGCGGCGTAACGGTCAGTGCGCTGAAATTTAAGGCGCGAAGGGCCGGAGGCTTGTTCTCCCGGACAGCGAGACGGTCCAGGCCAGCGCGGACCGTCTCGGAGCCGTTCTGAGGTTCGGTTGCGAATCGAATTGCCATGATGTCCTCCCTGAAAGTCTAGTGGGTTAGATAGCTGTTTCCCCAGTTGGCCCCGCCGTTGTAGGAGTGGGGGAAGGTTCCAAAGTCCTGCGTCGAGTGTCCGTAGATGGGGTCCTGGAGATCGATCGTAGGATAGTCTGGGCTGGTGACGTCATATCCGTCGATCGCCGGGTTATGACCACCACCGCCGTACCAGTAGACGGCGATGGAGATGGGATGGGACGCGTTGATCTCCCGCATCACTGCAGCAAGTGACAGGGACCCTCCAGTCGTCGTGTTGAGATGTCCTGTGATGGTGAGCGCCTTATCCGGATACCAGGGTTGGTTGCAGGACGTGCTGCTGCCGTTGGTGCAGCATGTGGTTTGGTTATAGGCCTTGTTGACGAGGGTGCACTGCGTCCACGTCGATGCCGCGTTGTAGTACTTGGTGATACTGCAAGTCGTCGCGGACCAGCACCACTCGGACTCCACCTGATGCTGCTCGACGAGAGCGAGCGTCCGGGAGTCACCGACAGCGGCCAGATTGAAGACGCCGCCGAGCGGCTCCCAACCTGTCGCCGATGGCCCCCACGCGCTGCCGTTCCAATACTTGTGATACATCTGGTTGTCGGTGCCAAGGCCAAAGATATCCAAGCGATTGGCAGCCCACGCAGTGACTGCGGGGGCGCTGTTGAAGACACCACCGAGTGCTTCCCAGCCGGTTATGGAAGGATGCCATGCGGTTCCGTCCCAGGCCTTGTGGAACATTTGGTTGTCGGTGCCGAGGCCGAAGAGGTCGAGACGGTTATGCGCCCAGGCGACTACGGCAGGAGGACTGTCGAAGACCCCACCGAATGCCGTCCACCCCGTTACGGAAGGCGACCAGGCATTGACGTTCCATGCCTTGTGGTACATCTGGTTGTCTGTGCCCAGACCGAAGAGGTCGATGCGATTGGGTCCCCAGCAGACGGCGGCAGGAGGACTATCGAAGACGCCGCCCAGCGCCTCCCAACCGGTGACCGACGGACCCCATGAGCTTCCGTTCCAGTACTTGTGATACATCTGATTGTCCGTACCGAGGCCGAAGAGGTCGAGACGGTTGGGACCCCAGGACACTACGGCAGGGGGAGTGTTGAAGATGCCGCCAAGCGCCTCCCAGCCTGTGACCGAAGGCCCCCAAGCAGTACCATTCCAATACTTGTGGTACATCTGGTTGTCCGTGCCGAGTCCAAAGAGATCGATGCGGTTGGCACCCCAGCAGACCGCTACAGGCCGGCTATTGAAGACGCCACCGAACGGCGTCCATCCTGTCGGCGAAGGCGACCAGGCGTTGACGTTCCAGGCCTTGTGGTACATCTGATTATCGGTACCGAGGCCGAAAAGATCGAGACGATTCGGCCCCCAACTAACGGCCTCTGGAGCACTGTTGAAGATGCCGCCGAGTGCCTCCCAGCCGGTAGGCGACGGACCCCAGGCGCTGCCGTTCCAATACTTGTGAAACATCTCGTTATTGGTGCCAAGGCCAAAAATATCGAGGCGATTGGCACTCCAGGATACCGCTGAGATTGCGATGGGCTTCATGTTTCTCTCCTCTGCGCGCCGCGCGTAACTCAGTTGCCGCTGGCGTCTTCTAGCTCTGAATCGGGGCCGTTGTTCGGGGAAGGACCGTCTATCTGGGCCGGTTTGCGCAACCGCGGGCGAGGCGGTTCACGAACGCAGCAACAATACACCCGCATCTTGCGATTTTGTTGCTGAAAGCTGAATTTCCAAGAGGACAATAGGCGACGGTGCTCCAGACGCAGTCCTTTCCCGGCATGCACCGTGTTCTTCCTGAGGACACTGGTATTCGACTATGGTTAGGACAACCGTCCGCCTCTGTCCGTTCGGGTGGCAGGGGATGAAAATTAGAAATGAGTCAATTCCTGACAGAAGGCACCCGAGACCTAACCAGGGGAGTGCTCCTGGCACTCGGGGGCGGATATCTGGATGGTTATACCTATCTCGATCACGGTCGGGTCTTCGCCAACTCGATGACGGGGAACGTCGTCCTGCTCGGCATCAACTGCCTCGAGCCATCCTGGAGGCAAGGGCTACGCCACCTTCCGCCGATTGTCATGTTCATGCTTGGCATATCCGCCGCACGCATCTTGATGGTGCCGCGAATTTCAGCCGTCGTTCGGAAGCCCGCCTTGCTCGTACTGACAATTGAGATGGCAACGCTCGCTGTTCTTAGCTTTCTCCGAAACACAACGCCAGATATCTGGTTCACCATGAGCATTGCTTTCGTGGCGTCCATGCAGGTTGAAATCTTCAACAAAATTCACGGCAACACCTACAACTCAACCTTCACGACCGGGAATTTGCGAACCCTGAGCGAGGGAGTTACCGATTGGCTCTTTCGTGGGGAAAGAAAAGACGCAGGACTTCGCATCATCGACTTTTCGCTGATCTGTGTCACTTTTGCTTTCGGAGCTATTCTTGCCGGTCTGCTGGCAAAACGGATGGGAAACCGTGCGCTCTGGGTAGAGATCTTGCTTTTAACTTGCGTCGTCATTCTGACTGAAATTTCCCCACACAGCGCAGGAAGCGTGCAGAGAAGTCGAAACAGGGTCGAGGAGAAGATGTGATTCATCGGTGAGCCGGACTTTGATTGCAAGCGGATAGCTGGAAAGTGCATGGGAATCTTCTGTAGACAAATGCCCGGAAACGACGACGCTTTACGCTTGTGTTCTTCAGTCGCGGTAAGGTAGCAATCCCTTGGTAAGACACTTTCCCGTAGTAAGACAAAAGCCGCTCAAGCATCGTTGTCATTCAAATCAAGAAGATTTAGGCAAACAAAATCCCGCTTTTTAAGCGGGATTTACCGTTTTCATTTGAAATTTTAAGATTCTGGCGGAGAGGGAGGGATTCGAACCCCCGGTACCCGCGAAGGTACGTCTGATTTCGAGTCAGGTGCATTCAACCGGGCTCTGCCACCTCTCCGTCTCACCAGTCTATCGTGAATGAGCCTTAGCGAAAAGCGTGCGTCACATGGTGCCGTTAGTCTTGAAGAGTGGCGGAACTCGTTCAACCCGTGATTGAACCCAGCGTCTCCTTACTGGATGAGTCGATGCGTGCAAGGATTGTGGCGCGGTCTCTTGAAGCAGGCTTTCATGCCGCTGCGATTGCTCCCGCCCCTGAATCTGGCTCAGAGGGAGAGCGACTGCTGCGCGAGCGGTTTCTCGCGTTCATCGCCCAGGGGCGCGGCGCGGAGATGCATTACCTCCAGCGTGCGGACGAGCAGGGGAACATGCTGCGAACATCGATTCATACGGCCTTTCCATGGGCTCGATCGGTGGTCTTATGCGCCTTCAACTACAACGCCGCGGCTTCACGCTCGATCGATCCGGCAGGGAAATCAGAAGGATGGATTGCCCGCTACGCGTGGAGCGGGGACGGAGAAAAGGCTACGGACTATCACAACGTTTTATTGGCCAAGCTGCGGGCTGTGGAGCAGACGATACAGGATGCCGCGCCCGGTGTGCAGACGAGAAGTTATGTCGACACAGGGCCCTTGGTAGAGCGACATTTTGCGCAACTCGCCGGGCTAGGATGGATCGGAAAAAATACCTGTGTGATGTCTCAGGAACTGGGGTCGTGGCTTCTGCTTGGAGTAATTGTGACTTCACTGGAGGTGCAGTCCGGGGCAGTGCTGGGGCCAGCGGCGGATCGTTGCGGAAGCTGTACGCGCTGTATCGATGCTTGTCCTACGGACGCCCTGATTGCCCCGCGACAGATGGATGCCGGGCGTTGCATCGCCTATCTCACGATTGAAAAGAAGGGAAGCATTCCAGAGGAGATGCGTGCGCCCATGGGACGGCAGATCTTCGGCTGCGATATCTGCCAGGACGTCTGTCCGTGGAATAGAAAATCTCCCGTGGGCGGCGATGAAGGAATGCATGCCCGGGATGAATTGATCAATCCTTCTCTTCATTGGATTGCGGAGATGGGAAATGCCGAGTTCCGGGCGCATTTCCGCGGTTCGCCCCTGGAGCGGACGGGACGGAAACGTCTTCACCGCAACACGGCCATCGCGATGGGAAATAGTGGAGACGTCACTTTTCTTCCAAAGTTGAAGGAATGGGCTGCGGGGGATGACGTTGTATTGGCAGAAACGGCAACCTGGGCAATCGCCGAGATTCAGCGAAAGTCCAGCGAGGGGTTGCTCTGCTAGCATCGACACACGTCTCGTACTCGTTTCGCAGCAAGTCTCAACCTTAAGATCAATACCAGCGTCAGCACGGGATGAACGCGTATCCGCGGTAACTACCTTATGCCCTCGATCTTGCCACCTCCCGACGATTCGAAAGATGTACCGCGTGTCGATCCTGTTCCGGATTCCACAGCGCCCACAGTTGCTGCTATTGTGGCCGCCAAGGCTTCTGTAGCAGAGGCACCGGGAGAGCGCGAGCCGTTTCCTGTTCCACTGGAAGGTGGTTCAGGTGGGCAGCTTCTAGCGTTGCTGCATTATCTGGGGCAGACGGACGTCCATACCTATGCGTTTTCGGTAGCAGCGAATGTGATCCTGTCCTTGTTTCCCTTTATTGTGCTGCTGCTGACGCTTTCGCGAAGGGTCTTTCACTCTGCGGCGATGGAAGGCGTAGCCGGGGAGATGATGCACTACTTCCTGCCGACCGGACAGGATTTCGTCATGCGAAATATGCAGCTGCTGGCCCATCCGCAGAAGGGTGTGCAGATCTTTTCGGTCTTTATGCTTCTCTTTAGCTCGACCGGCGTGTTTCTTCCGCTGGAGGTTGCGTTGAATAACGTGTGGCACGTAAAAAAGAACCGCAACTACCTGCAGAACCAGATCGTTTCGCTCGGTCTGGCGTTCGCCGTCGGAGCTTTGGCGATGGCTTCCATCGCGTTTACGGCGGGCCAGCAGACGCTTCTGGCGTATCTCTTTTTCGGCCATACGCAGAACGCGACTTACCGTGTGGTCTCGCAGAACTTCATGCATCTGCTTGCAGTTTTGGCTGGAATTTTGCTGTTCTTCCTGATCTATTGGATTCTGCCGAATCGCAAGGTCCCTGCGATGGCGGTCTTACCGACAGCCATCGTGATTGGGCTGCTCTGGGAGGCATGCAAGGAGCTTTATATCCACGTGCTCCCGTGGCTTGATTTTCAACGAGTCTATGGTCCCTTTTATATTTCCGTAGGCTTGATGATGTGGGCATTCTTGTCGGGGCTTCTTTTGTTGGCAGGAGCGCATTTTTCCGCGACACGACATGGTTTGAAGATGGCTAAAGAACAAGAGACAAAGGCCTGATGGGTTTGAGGAACCAAGGAAGCGGTCCGATAACCAGCGCGACGGCGTGGAGTCCGCGTGTCCAGGCTGTGGGCTGGATGACGGCCGGATTTCTTACCTGCCTGGCTTTGGGCCAGGTGCCCGGGGTGGGCGGCGGGTGGGTGAGCTGGCTGGAGTGGTTGCTGCTCATTGCCATCGTGGTTGTGGGAACACCGGTACTGTACCGCCACGCTCGGGGAGAGATGCTTTGGCGTCTCAGAAACAAGCTCACTCTGACGTATCTGCTGATCGGTCTTTCTCCAGTGGTGCTCTTTTGCGCCTTATTCGGTCTGGCAGCGTATGTCGCTGCCGGGCAGTTTGCGATTCACCTCGTTACGGCGCGGATGGAAGGGAAACTCGACCGCGTTGCGATGGAGAATACTTCCACTGCTGCCCACATCGCGAACCTGATCACCGGAAACAAGGCGCCACCCACCGAAGGCGAAATCCCCGCAACAACACCAGAGGAAGAGGCGTCTGCGCTCCCAGTTCAGACCGCAGTGTTTCTAGATGGGCATGCCGTGGGAATGCACGGCGCGATGGGGCACGACCGAACACCGCTCTGGTTGCCACAGTGGTTTTTGCAGGGCAAGAAAGACGAGGCGCACGCGCTGGTTCTAGATGGCGAACACCTTTCGCTGGCAGCCATCGACCGTCGACGGCTGCTCGGAGGCCGAACGCTTATCGTGATTGGGAGCGTGCCCGTAGATTGCGAGCTGATGGGTTCGGTTGCAGAGGAGCTTGGATCGGCCAGCGTCGTCCCTGGCCTCTCCAATCGTGAGGCCGACGATAGCGACAACGCACCCGGAGACAAGATCGTCAGACGAGCCGAAGTAAAAGGCTCCATCATTGCGGGCGGAGAAATGCCTCCGAAAGTGAATATAGGAGACCTGACCGTCCGCTTTTTCTCCACCGTACCTACAATGCAGTGGGACGATGGAACACCGACCGTCGTCCCGCTGAACGTGCAATCACGACCTTCGGTGCTCTACCGGCAGCTCTTTGGAGCCGCGCTGACTGGCCGCAGCACCAGCCTTCTTCGCTTTGTCTTTCTTGCCGTCTGCGTCTTCTTCGCGTTTTTGGAGATCTTCGCGCTTTGGATGGCTCGGCGACTCAGCCGAACGGTCACGGAGTCCGTCGAAGCTCTCTACGATGCTACAGTGCGGATCGACCAGGGGGATTTCCAGCACCGGATTGACGTGCAGCGCACGGACCAGGTCGCGGACCTGTGCAGCTCGTTCAATCGGATGTCCGCGTCGTTGGGTCGCCTGCTGGACGAGCAGAAAGAGAAAGAACGTCTGCAAAGCGAGCTTTCCATTGCGCAGGAAGTACAGGCCAATCTCTTTCCCGTGGCAGAACTATGGGTGCCGGGACTGGATCTCTATGGAGTCTGCCGGCCTGCGCGCTCCGTTTCGGGTGACTACTACGACTTCCTGGTTTTTCATAGAGATACGGAGCATACGAATGTTCCAACGGGCGTCGGAATTGCTCTGGGCGATATCAGTGGAAAGGGAATCTCCGCCGCCCTGCTGATGGCGAATCTGCACTCCGCCGTGCGCGCGTACCGCTTTGCGACGGAGGAGCTGGTCTACAGCAGCAGCACGCTATCCGGTCTCAACGCACCCCGAGGTGAAGAGGCCATCACCGATGGCGGTGAGGTCTTTGAATCTCCGGGGCGGATCCTGGCGTTGCTGAATCGACATCTCTATCGCAGTACGCAGCCGGAAAAATACGCGACCCTCTTTCTCGCGCACTACAATGTGGAGACCTCCAAATTGACCTGCTCCAATGCGGGCCACCTGCCGCCCATCGTGCTCTGCGCGGATGGCAGTGTTCGCCGCTTGACCAAGGGCGGAACAGTCGTGGGCCTGATGGACGGTATGCACTACGACGAGGAGACCGTCACGCTGAGCCCCGGTGATCTCCTCATTGCCTTCTCCGACGGCGTGACTGAGCCGGAGAACGATTTTGGCGAGTTTGGAGAAGAGCGCCTGATCGAAGTCGTGCAACAGATGCGCGACCAACCGCTCGCTGCCATCGCAGCGCAGGTGCTGGACGCACTGGACGCCTGGATCGGTGCCGATGAGCAGCCCGACGACATCACCCTTGTTCTGGCGCGGGCGTAACTATTTCTGTTTGAACGCCTTCACGGCAATCGCGTTCGGCTGATTTCCAGTAGGAAGCATCGTGAAGAGGCCCGGGTTGCCGTCACGATCCTGCGTGCGAAGGACTGCTGCGTCTCCCGTACCTGTATTGGCCGCCAGAAGAAGATGTTCGTCGGCAGAGAAGGCGAGGGCGTCCGGAGCTGGACCGGTATGGACGCTGCCGGTGCGCTTTCCATCGTCGATGGAGTAAAGACTGACTGAATCCGCGCCGAAGTTGGAGACCCACAGTGTGGTGTTGTCCGCGCTCACGACTCCAAAGACCGGCTTGGGACCGATCATGTAAGTTCCACCGACTTCGTTCGTAGTCGTAGAGATCTCCGTAATGGAGTCGGAGTCGAAGTTAGAGACGAAAATTTCGCCGCCATCGGGTTTAAGAGCGATGTTGATAGGCGTTTTGCCTACATCCAGCCGCGCAAGGAGCCGATCAGTGAGCGTACCTGCATCCTGCTTCGCAGCCCACGAGCCCGGGGCCGAAGCCAGACCGATGGACAGAACCTGATGGCCTCCAGAGCAGGCGGCAAAGAGCTTGGAGGAGTCAGGCAGAATCACGGCATCGGTCACGCCGGGGCAGCCGTTGAAGCTGGCGCGGAGATGCGGGGCTTTGATCGGCTCCTCATCCTTGTGGTCGGGACGCGCCGCTTCTGCGGACTTTGGATCGAGATCGTAAAGGGAAACACTTCCGCTACTGCGGTTCGTGACGGCGAGGGTACGCATATCAGGCGCAACGCGAGCCAGGCCAGGTTGTTCCCCTGTGCCGACGACGGCGATCTCGCGACGTTTGGCCAGGTCGATGACGCTGACGTTATTCGCTCCCGAGTTGGCAACATAGCCGAAGCGGCCATTGGTATCCACGGCAATAGAGAAAGGCTTGGAATGCACGCCAATCGTGGAGACGATTTCGTTCTTCTCAGCATTGAGGACGGAGACCGTGCCATCGCCCGTGTTGACGATGTAGACCTCGTTGGTTTGCGGGTTGACCGAAATGCCGGTTGGCTGGTGACCCACCCGAAGAATTCGATCCTGCCGAAGATACACAAGATCGAGCACGCTGACGGTATTGCTGGCTCCGTTGGAGACATAGGCGAACTCGCGATAGCCGGAAGGAACGTCAGGAAAGCTGCGGTGCTTGCAACCGGTAAGGACAACTGTGGCCGCGAGGAGGATGGGACCGCATTTCATTTTTAACGGCCTTTCGTCGTTCGCGACCAGCGATAGGCGAGCCAACCGACGTACGCAATCTGCGCGACGATGATGGCCGCGTAGGTGATGTGCAGGAACTGTGTTCCCATGGTGCCGTAGTTGCTGTCCATGCTAGGCCTCCATCGCTTCCAGAGCCGCGCTCTCGCGGATCTTCTGTTCCCGTCGAATGATGGCGTACCGGGCCCAAACAAGAGAGGTGCCCCACATAATCCAGGCGAGCGCGTTCCATGCAAAAGCGCGCTTCATATCCGGGTCGAGATAGCCATCCCCGGTGAGTACAGGAGCAGGGTGCTGTGTGCGCCACCAGCTAATCGATTTGTAGACAATCGGAACGTCAATGCCAGCAAAGACGCTGAGGACTGCGGCAAGCGTGTACGCCTGTACTCCGCTGGTATACCGGCGAACGAGGAGATAGCTCACATAAAGCAGCCAAAGAAGGAGATACGTCGTGGTTCTTGCATCCCACGCCCACCAGATCCCCCATGCCGGACGGCCCCAGAGGATGCCGCTCATGAGGCCGAGACTTACGAAGAGGACTGTGACTTCCGCGGATGCAAGTGCAAGCGCATCCGCGATCATCGCCTTGTGCATGTCCTTGCCGCGATAGAGCAGGTAAGCAATCGAGGCGAACATGTTCACATACGGGCTGATCTCGGCAAAGATATTGATGGGAACGTGCCAGTAGAAGATGCGTTGGATGGGGCCCATTGTGGCCTCGGTGGGAGCGACATACATCCCTTGCCAGAAGCCGTAAGCCAGGAGCGCGACGGCGACTGCGGACCATATCCAGAAAAACCTTTTCATCGTGCTTCCAGTTTACCTCTCTGAGGGCGAATCGAAGTTGGGGGCTACTCTGCATCCAGAACCGCGCCGAAGAGCAGGAGGCATGCGGTCGTAAAAGAGACGTCGAAGCCGGCAAGGAGCTTCAGCCAAAGATCGGGTTCGAACTCACCTGTGACAACGCCGGTGGTGGCCTGCACCATCGCCAGCAGGGCGGGGATGGTGATTGGAAAGAGAACAAGGGGAAGCAGCATCTGTCGATTACGTGTGCGAAGGCTTAGTGCAGCAAAGAAAGTCCCATTCACCACGAGCGCCCACGTCCCGAGCGGCAGAATCGCAGCGAGCCACCAGACCTGCCCCAAGACATGAAGGTTGAAGAAGAGGACGAAGACGGGCGCGAGGATGAGTTCCACCAGCGTGACGAAGACGAAGTTAGCGAGGGCCTTGCCGAGAAAGAGAGCGCTGGGTGGGGCTGGCGCCATCCGGTGAGCATCGAGGACGTGATTGCGTCGCTCGCGGTCCCAGCTTCCATTGAGCGCGGTAATCGACGCAAAAAGCAGCCCGACCCAGAGAAGGCCGCCCGCAATCTCGCGCGCGAGCGTGGGGTTGCCGGTGGGGTCGAAGGCCATGGAGAAGACCACAGCAACAAGCAAGGTAAAAAAGAGGATACCAACGACAGCGTCGCGGCTGCGCCACTCCAGGCGAAGATCTTTTAAAAGATGATGCAGCATGGTGCGGAGATATCTCATCCGTGCACGGCCTTGGTCAGGTCGGCGACCGTCGCAGAGGTGGCTCGCAGATAATCGGCGGGAGCAAGGACGATCTGCAAACCCCGCATTCCAGCGGAGAGACTAACCTCTTCGAAGAGCTCGATGGTCTCATCGGCGAAAGCGCGAAACGGCTTCTTTGCACCGATGACCGTAACTCCACCACGCACGTAACCTGTGAGTGGTTCCACCTCTGCCAGAGGCGCGAGATCGGCCTTCTTGGCTCCGGCTGCGCCCGCCAATTTTTTCAGGTCCACCTCATCGCCGCCAGGAACCACCGCGAAGACGTGTTCTCCATCCTGCAGACGGCAGACAAGGGTTTTGAATACCTGTTCCAGCGGCATACCGATCTTGGCGGCAACGTTGGGCGCGGAGAGATCGTTGAGGTCTACCTCATATTCAATGGTTCGATAAGAAATCTTCAGGCCGTCCAGTATGCGCGCGGCGTTGGTTTTCATGCGGCATCCACCACTACGGCCCCGCGGTGGATACGTGTGACGGTGTCCGCTACCGGCAGAACGAGGTCAGCCTGGTGGGTTGTGAGAAGGATGGTGCGGGTTCCAAGAGGGCTGGGCCAGGTCTTGAAGTCGAGCAGAAGATCGAGCATCTGACGCGCACCTTCAACGTCCATGTTGCTGAAAGGCTCGTCGAGGAGAAGTAGGACAGGGTCGGCCATGAGCGCACGAGCCACGGAGGCGCGCTGGCGCATGCCCTGCGAAAGGTTGCCGACGGGACGTGTGAGGTGTGGATCCAGACCAACGGAGCGCAGCGCCATCTCTGGAGAGATAGAACATCCGCAGGAGTTCGGTTCTGCATAGAGCGTCGCAAAGTAGCTGAGGTTTTCCATCGCCGTCATCTCGTCATAGAGCATCGGGGCGTGGCTCATATAAGCGACGCCTTTGGCTGCGCCTGGGCTCTGGTTCAATACTCGGACAGTGCCAGCGTTGGGAGTAGAAAGCCCCGCGATGATGCGCAGCAGGGTGCTTTTACCCGCTCCGTTTTCACCGAGGATGAGGTGCAGGCCGCCGGTAGCGAAGTTGCAGGTGGCGTGGCGCAGAGCAGCGAAGGTGTCGTAGAGCTTGGAGACCCGTACTGCTTCGACGGCGAACTGTGTTTCTGCGTCCAATAATAGCCTCCATGCGAGTATAAGTGCATCCCCTGTGCGGTCTTACATGAGGTCTGAAATCCTATGCGAGCTTTTTACGCGTTTGTCCCGTTGATTGTCGTTTCTACGTATCTCTCCGCGCAGATCTTGAGGCCTGCTCCCGAGGATCAGACGCTTGCGCGGGAGGTTTT
Source organism: Terriglobus saanensis SP1PR4 (assembly GCF_000179915.2). Lineage (NCBI taxonomy): Bacteria > Pseudomonadati > Acidobacteriota > Terriglobia > Terriglobales > Acidobacteriaceae > Terriglobus > Terriglobus saanensis. The sequence continues at coordinate 2,142,443 of NC_014963.1, forward strand.
TCGGCAGCTGGAGAATGCGCTGCCCCAGACGGCGGAGGCCAATGTAAACTGCCGAATCCTGCCTGGACATTCCGCGCGTGAGGTACGCGAGGAACTGGTAAAGATCGTCGGAGATCCCGGGGTCAATGTCGAGTTCGGATATATGAAGGGGAAGACGCCTTCGCATGACCCAGACGACAAGGCCCTGCCTCCACCTCCGCTTGATCCGGTCGTCTTCGGCGCATTGCACCGGACGACGGAGCAGTTCTGGAAGGGGATTGAGATTTTGCCCCGGATGGGAACCGGGTGCGACGGACTCTATCTACACCATGATCTACACCATGGCTGCGGGCATTCCCAGCTACGGCATCTCAGGCTTTCAGATTGACGAGGGACGCGCGCACGGGCGGGATGAGCGCCTGGCCGTAGACTCGTTCGATACGGGAGCGGAGTTCATGTATCGCTTCATGGTGGAACTGACGAAGAAGTAAGTTAGCGAGTCGGAGTAACGATTACAGCCGCAGTGGTTGCCGGCTTGTCTGCCTGCTTCTTTGGGTCGACCGGAGCGTACTTGCTCGCGCACTTCGCCTGTAGCTGGTTCGCATGAAAGACACCGTCGCGGCCGAGATGGCCCATGGCGAGGGCCTGGGCATCGTCCTTGAATGTGTCGGGTGGCGGTTCTGAGCCCATGTAATTTACGGGAAGCTCTTTGCCCTGCTCCAGAAGGATGAAGTCGGCGCGCGGACCGAAGCGGTGAATCGAGCCCGGTTTGACGTTGCCCGCGACGCGCAGGCTGCGAGAGTAGGCCTTGTCGCCCATCCCGTGCATCTCCGCAATGGTGCAGTAGTAGCTTTTGCCCGCATTCGCGCCGGTTATGGCGAGGTACGTGACCGTTCCTACTATGATGACGGCTGCAATCACGAACCGGATGATCTGGCGTTGATTCTTCATGTCTTTTCCAGTCTACAGCGAAGGTGGGTCAAAGGACGAGGGGCTTTAGCGGCGTATACTTGGCGATGAATCTTCACGAAGGACGAGGCCCAACGAATGAGTGAACACAGCAACGGCAACGGTCATTCCACGAACGGTAGCGGACAGTACGCCGTGCCCACGCCGCGCTCGGAGTGGATCGTCAAGCGCAAGGAAGAGGCTGCCCGCACTGGCGATACGAACATGAGCCAGATGCACTTTGCACGCAAGGGCTTGATTACCGAAGAGATGGCCTTCGTGGCCCATAAAGAAAAGCTGACTGGCGGGTTTATCCGCGACGAGATCGCGATTGGCCGAATGATTATTCCTGCGAACATCAATCACCCGGAGTTGGAGCCTATGGCGATCGGTGTGGGATCGCTCTGCAAGATCAATGCGAACATCGGTAACTCCGCCATCACGTCCAATGTGGACGAAGAGCTTCGCAAGTTGCATACGGCTGTACATTTCGGCGCGGATACGGTCATGGACCTTTCCACGGGTGGCGATATTCCTGCGATCCGTCAACAGATTCTGCGTCACTCGCCGGTTCCGATCGGCACCGTGCCTTTGTACGAGGCGTTGTCCCGCGTGAAGCGCGTCGAAGACCTCAATATCGATCTTTACCTCGAAGTCATTGAAGAGCAGGCGCAGCAGGGTGTGGATTACTTCACGATCCACGCTGGCGTGCTCATTCAGTACGTTCCGATGGTCTCGAAGCGCATCACGGGCATTGTCTCCCGCGGCGGAGCCATCCTGGCCCAGTGGATGACTTCGAATCACAAGCAGAACTTTCTCTACGAAAACTTCGACCGCATCACCAAGCTGATGGCGAAGTACGACGTCAGCTACTCGCTGGGCGATGGCCTGCGTCCCGGCTGCCTTGCAGACGCCTCTGACGAAGCGCAGTTTGCCGAGTTGAAGACGCTGGGCGAACTGACGCGTCAGGCCTGGAAGGACGATGTGCAGGTCATGATCGAAGGGCCTGGACACATTCCGATGGACCAGATCAAGCTGCAGGTGGATAAAGAAGTGGAACTCTGCGATGGCGCACCGTTCTATGTTCTTGGACCTCTGGTCACGGACATCGCTCCTGGTTATGACCACATCACCTCTGCGATCGGTGCTGCCATGATCGGTTGGCACGGCGCTGCCATGCTCTGCTACGTCACACCGAAGGAGCATCTCGGTCTGCCGAACGAGAAGGACGTGAAGGACGGCATCATCGCCTACAAGATTGCCGCCCACGCGGCTGATATCGCCCGTCATCGCCCCGGCGCACGCGATCGTGACGATGCGATCTCGCATGCCCGCTACACCTTCGATTGGGACAAGCAGTTTGCGTTGTCGCTCGATCCTGAAACGGCGCGCAGCATGCACGACGAGACGCTTCCGGACGACTACTACAAAGAGGCGGCGTTCTGCTCCATGTGCGGACCGAAGTTCTGCTCCATGAACTGGTCGAGCAAGGTGGATGAGTACAACGAGCAGGTCCATGGTTTGAAGAAGCAGGACCTGACGCAGATCGTGACCGAGCAGATGGCACTGAGAAACTAATCCCACGCGCTTCCGCGTTAAATGAAGAAGGGCCGCACTCTTTGTGAGTGCGGCCCTTTTCCGTCTCGGACCACTAAGCGAATTTCGTTGTCAGATCCGAGATCCGCAGGATCTGTCTTCCGGTTTCGCTAATGCGGAATCCTGGCGGAGGAGATAGATCTGGCTGTGGGAGGAAGTTCTGGGTCACCTGGGAGGCACTGAAGTTGAATGCCATGCCAGCCACCCGTCGAAGGGTGATATGGGGGCAAGGAGCGGAGCACATCTGGTGCGTCCGAAGTTGGTTCACATGAATCAAGTGACGTCCTGGGCTGGGCGGAGAGTTATAAGCGGCTCAGACATTCCCATGATGCGATGTCTACCAAACCATCAACATCCCACATCGGTTTAGAGAACCGGTCACCAAAGTTGTACTACCGGGTAATGGCCTCCAGTACCAAAGCGGACCGATTGAGTGCATCCGTCAGGATTTGCGCCTGATCCTGTGCGAGCGTGGCGTTCGGTTTGCCGAGCCCCCCATCCAAAGCCTCGGTAATTCCGGGAATTACGACGGCGGCGTAGCCGGTAAACTCGCCCGGCGCATAGATCGTGTGCTTGAACCAGGCACGCTCCGGAAGGCCGACGGGATTGAGGAGCATCTCCTCCGCCTTGCGCAGGCTAGCGTTAAAGGCGCCGGTAGAACCTGTGGGAAGATCGTTCTGCCGGGCATAGACCGCCTCGCCCGCATTGCGAAAGCGCTCCGCAGCCTTCAGAAGCGCCGTGGTGTCCAGGATAATACCTGCCGCCGTCGCGTCCTTTGCCACGCCATTAATGTAGGAGACGACCTCCTGCCCGTAGAGGCGGTAATCATAGGGCAGCACATCAGCATCGGCCATGTGCAGAATCTCCAGACCAAGAACACGCGCCTGCTGCTGTTCGTAAACGAAAGTGGGATCCGCGAACTTGATGAACCAGTTGTAGTTATCGAAGACTGAGTGGTAGACGCCGTAGTTTCCGCCTGAACCGAAGTCCGTCGCCGGTACGCCGACGTGCTGGAAGAAAGGAGTGTAGTCCGACCCGCTGCCGAGGTTGCCAATGCGTACTTCGCCGCCTGCGACACCCTGAGCCGTAGCGCGCGTGCGTGCGCGGTTGTCCTCATTGGTTTGCTGGTCGTGCTTCCAGGCGTCGTATACGGTGCCGCCCGAGGGACTGGGAACCTGCTGCGTCACTTCCCGAACGAACTGTTTAAGGCTGGGCACCGCCTCTGCGTTGAAGTGCGGCCCGCTGACGCCGACATCCGTATTGAAGTAGGCGACGGCGTGGGATAGCTCTTCGGCGTGTTCTTCGGTCCATTCGGTGGATCCGACCAAGCCCTCTTCCTCAGCGTCCCAGCTGCCAATGACGATCGTGCGCTTGGGCTTCCAACCCTGTTTGATCAACTCGCCCAGGCCGTGGACGGTCTCCAGCATGGCAGCGGTGCCGCTGTTGGGATCGACCGCCCCATAAACCCATGCATCACGATGATTCCCGGCGACGACCCATGCGTCTGGATCCTCCGTACCGCGAATCTTCCCAATGACGTCCCAGATCGTGCGGATGGCATAGTCCTGCTCCAGATGCATGTGGACCTTCACCGCAGGAGACGTCCCAGCGGTAGCCGTCGATCCAAGGTGGTACGTGAAGGGAAGCCCGCCCTGCCAGTTGCGGGGTGACGCTGGGCCTCCGAGGCGCTGAAGAATGGGGAGGGCGTCGTGATAACTGATTGGATTCGACGGGATCGAGGGATTGTCCTCCGTGAGTTTGTCGGGAGCGAGGCGCTTGCTCTCCGGCAGAGACATCGTGGATGCTACACCGGGAGTCATCGGGTCGCCCGTGTACTTCGCGATGAACTGCACGCTCCCGCGCTGCACGCCACTCTCGGGCCGGTAGGGTCCTTTTGGGTACATATCGCCCCGAACGTACCCGTCGTCCGCCGGATCGGAGTAGATCAAAACGCCCGCCATGCCGAGCTTCTGCGCGATGTACACCTTGACGCCCCGGAAGTTCTGGCCGTAGCGAACGAGGGCGATCTTCCCTTTGAGGTCGACGCCCATATCGCGCAGCGTCTTGAAGTCAGCCAGAGTGCCGTAGTTGGCATAGACGACCTCTCCGGTGATGTCTCCGGATGGAGAGCTGCCGTTGAAGGCGGGGAGGACGCGCAGGTCGTCCTGAAATAGGTCACCACCGTCCTTCGATGGGTCAACATGCTCCTTCGTCGGCCCGGTCATCACGACCTTGCCGTCTGCGTCACGCGCCTCAAGGACGATCTTCTTTGGCTTGTTCAAATAGACCCGGTAGGGAACGATCTCTGTCTCCAGGCCCGCAGCTTTGAACTTTGCCGCGACGTACTCGGCTGTGGCGTAATCCTCTGGCGAACTGGCCCAGTGGGGAGCCTTGGTCAACTCCTTAAGGTGCGTCCCAGCCAGCTTCGCGTCCGGTACGGCCATGAAGGCGGTGTCCAGCTTTGCCTGCTCCGTAAAGTCCCGATAGCCGAAGACCTTTTGCGGGGCGCTTTGCGCGGTTGCGGTGGAGTAGAGAATCGAGACGACACACAATGCGGAGATTACGCGAGCTGGCACACGAAAAAGTCGAGACACGTTGAAGTGATCTCCTGAAGGGCTGAATGGGATGAGTAGAGAGTACAAGGAAAAAGGCCGAGCTATAGGCCCGACCTTCAAAGAAAAAAAAGAAAACCTTTTAGACAGCGACCGGCTGCGCGCAGAACTTGCAACGTTTCGCATCGAGTGGGATGTCGCTCTTGCACTCAGGGCAGGTCTTGGTGGAGGGTGGCGCAGGCGGATTGAACTTCTTCAAGAGATATTGGGTAGGGAGAACAAGGAGGAAGTAGACGACGCTCGCCATCAGGATGAAATTGATGATGGCCGTAAGGAAATCGCCATAACGGACTTCGCCTCCGTGTACATGGGCGATGAGGAAGCCAAAGTTGGGCTTGCCGATAAACGCGCCGAGAAGCGGGTTAATAATCTTTTCCACAAGCGAGTTCACAATGGCGGTAAACGCCGCACCGATGATGACTGCAACTGCGAGGTCCATCACATTGCCGCGCAGGATGAAATCTCTAAAACCTTTCAGCATGGTGAAGCTCCTTGGATCTAGTGTTCGGCAAGCTTATCGCGAACCGAGATATGGGTAGACCAGAAAAAAGAGAATCAGTGTCACTACCATCAAATCCATATACACACACAGCAGAACGCCGCCGTGATACCAACTCCATCGCGGCTGCATGCAGCGGAGTGTATCGACCGTTCCAAGCGCGGCAACGCATGTGGGAAGGATGAGCCAGAGCGAGGGCTGGTTGTACGGGAAGTGCGAGAGGGCGAAGGCTGCAATGAGAGACACAATGACGAGTGCGTTGCCGCGGACCAGCGATTTTTCCCGCCAGTCCGCCCAGCGAATGGAGCGGCGCACCTCTTAGGCCTTTGCCGTTTCTGCTTCTTCCATCATCGCGCGCATGCTGTCAGCGTAAGGGGAGCGGAGCACGCCCTTTTCGGTGATGATGGCCGTGACGTATTTTGCGGGAGTTACGTCGAAGGCGGGGTTTTCGATACCGCAGCCGTCCGGGGTCATCTGCTTGCCGTTGGAGTGGGTGACCTCGCGAGCATCGCGCTGTTCGATGGGAATGCCATCGCCGGTCGCTGTGGCTAGATCGATGGTGGACCAGGGAGCAGCAACGAAGAACGGAATGCCGTGTTCTTTTGCGAGTACCGCGACCGAGTAGGTGCCAATTTTATTGGCGACGTCGCCGTTGGCAGCGATGCGATCTGCGCCAACAATCACAGCCTGGATACGGCCAGCGCGCATGAGAGAACCGCTCATGTTGTCGCACAGAACGGTGGTGGGAATGCCGTCATGCAGGAGCTCCCATGCCGTAAGGCGCGCACCCTGAAGATAGGGACGTGTCTCATCGGCGAAGACGTCGATCTTGGCTCCGCGTTCTACCGCGGCGCGAATCACGCCGAGGGCCGTGCCGTAGCCGCAGGTCGCCAGTGCTCCAGCGTTGCAGTGGGTCAGGACCGTGCCGGACTTCGGAAGAAGCTCCGCGCCGAAGGCCCCCATTCTCTTACAGGCAGCGATGTCTTCGTTGTACATGGTCTTCGCTTCGTCAATGAGGGAGGCCTGAATCTTCGCGATGGTCGCGTCCGGCTGCGAGGCCAGGGCGTAGTACTTCGCACGCATGCGCTCGATCGCCCAGAAGAGATTGACCGCGGTGGGACGCGTCTTCGCGAGCACGTCACACATCACTTCGACTTCCTTGGTGAGGCTGTCGATGTCGGTTGCTTTGGAGCGCTCCACACCGAGAGCGACGCCCATGGCGGCGCTGACACCGATGGCGGGAGCACCACGAACGATCATGTCGCGAATGATCGTAGCGATATCGTCATAGCTGGTCGCGGTTACGTAGATTTCTTCGAGCGGGAGCTTCGTCTGATCGAGGAAGCGCACGCCATCTTTGGTCCACTCAAGTGTAGGAATCATCGCTCTCTATTTTATCGCCTTCGCCGATCCCATACTTGGTCGCGAGGAAGCTTTGCAGTGGATGTGGCAGGCACAGCGCTATTTCCTGCCACGTGACCAGTTGAAGGCGGCAACGGACACTGCTGGAGCGCACGGCGGAGAGTACGTTGAACCATCTGGAGATGAGGTCAGGCCTGCGCCCGTCGCACATCAGGCAGAAGCGAGCGTCATGCTCCACCGCCGCCATCACCCCGCGGAGAAGTTGGTAGGAGAGGAAGTTCTTCTGCTTTCGCGGTAGAACTTCGGTGTCGAAGGTTTCTTCGAAGAGCGGATAACGGGCCATGAGGTCGGCACGACCGGTCTGAAAGTCGCCTTCGCAGAGCTTGGCTTCGATCAGCAGATCACCCAACCGCATGTCGATCTCGGTGCGGTCGTCGTAGTCGTCCTGTAGAGGAGTTCGGCTGCGCCAGCCGAAGTCTGGTTGGTCGTTGGTGCTCAGGTTCAGAAGAGCGCGGAGTTTTATTGATCCCAGAGTGGCAGGCGTGCAGAAGATGTTCATCAGGAGCGCGTCGCTGCTGGTCGCACATTCCAGCTCGCCACGCCAGCGCTCGCTGCCACGCGCGATGCGGTTTGAGCCGGTATAGGTCTTTTCAAGACGGCTGCGCCACGCCGGATTCTTCTGGATTGCGCGCCACGCCGCAGGGAAGAAGTTGCCGTGGGAGCCTTCGCTTTCGCGATAGAGGATCGATGGAACGGAGCCATAGGTCTGGTCGTGATCATGCGACGCCGCGCGTGCGTGATTGCGTGCGTTGATCTCGTTTGCCAGAGTGCGGGCGGAGGCCATGCATCGATTTTAGGCGATGAAAGGGCGAACATGCCAGAACCCATCTACTATCGGGAGATGCGCCTGTTAGACAAGAACAACCTCGGACAAGACGAGGACTGGTACGGAAATACGGCAGCGATACGCTGCTTCGCGTGTGGCAAGGTGTTTGTGACTTCGCAGGTGTTGCACCGGAAGGGACGCGTCTGTCCGGTTTGCGGGAAATGTAAGGTCGCATTTACTAAAGAAGGCGTCAGTGTGAGCGAAGCGACGGATCTTTAGGCTGATTTCGCCTGGCTCAGCTTGATCGCGCGAACATCCTCTGCGGTGAAGACGTTCACAAACTTTGCGCCCGGCGCTGCGGCTTCGATGGTCTCGCGGCCACCCTGCTGGCGGTCGACAAGGCACATCACCGCGACCACGTTCATGCCCGCAGCCTTTGCCGCTTCGATGGCCGTAACTGTGGAACCCCCGGTGGTACAGACGTCATCCACAATGACCACAGGTGCATTCTCTTTGACGAAGCCTTCGACGCGGCGTCCGGTGCCGTGGGTCTTCTCCTGTTTACGTACAAGGAAGCCATGGACGAGTGGCGACTGGGGATGCGAGAGGTGCCACCACGCGGTAGCGCTGGCGGTGTTGGAGACGAGCGGATCGGCACCCATAGTCAGGCCGCCGACGCCTTCTGCTTCCGGCGCGTAGGTGCGGATTAGGTCCGCGAGGATCAGTCCTGAGAGGCGTCCACCCTCGGCATCGAGCGTGGTGATGCGGCAGTCGATGTAATAGTCGCTCTTCTTGCCCGAGGCAAGCGTGAAGTCGCCAAGACGAAAGCTTTTGGCTGCGATGAGTTCGAGGAGAGCTTTGCGTTCATCATGCATGAGCATGATTTTACTTTGTCAGATTATCCAGATGGCGATATCCACCCGTGGCGATAAACATGCCCAGGAAGAGGCTGCCGTTATACGCGGCGTGGACGAGGATGGAAGCGGCAAGCGAGTCGTACTTCAAGCGAACCCAGGCCAGCCCAAGACCGACACAGACCAGAACTGCGACGGCGTTCCACGCGTTGCCGAGCTGGTTCGCATGAAGGCTGGCGAATCCGATACTAGTCAGCACCGCACTGAGCGCGACAGCGCGGCGGGAGAGGCCGTGCTTCCACAGGTCCTCCGGTTCGATCGGTGTACGACGAAACCAGTCGAAGGCCATGGCGAGCGCCGGAAGAAGCATCCCGCGAAAGAGCGTCTCTTCAAAGAGTGGAGCGATGATGACGCCATAGAAGGTCAACATCCAGAGAACGCCACGGGCGTGAAAGAAGGTTTCTATGGGCATCTCTTTTGGAAGCGTGAGGAGATGCTCGATGGCGGATGCGGAAAGACTCATCGCCAGGCCGGTGAGCATGAGTTTGCCTGCACGTCCTTCCAGCGCAGCGGGATTCAGCTGAACGACAGACCAGAAGGGCCGCTTCCACATCGCTTGAAAGATCGCCCATCCGGCCAGAAGTGTGACGGCTGTTCCGGCAAGGTTCGCGAAGACGGTGATGCGAGGAAAATCGAGGAGGTGACGCATTGCGTCTTTGGGAAGAGCGCCCGTAGCGATGCCGCAGCCGAGGATTATGCCCAGGACCAGGGGCGTGAAGACGACGGCCATGAGCGCAAGCGAGAGTGCATAGCCAAGATGCGGCTGACGGCGATCTTCGGGCAAAGGCTCCGGCTCAGCAGCCAGTGCCTCGTGGACGAGATCGCCTCCGATCACCTCGCCGGTTCTGGCGATCTCGGTACGGTCGTGGAAGCTGTCCTTCCAGTCGTCGCTCACTTCTTAGCCGCCTTCTTCTTGGCCGCTTTTTGGGGAGCGACCTTTTTAGGTGTAGGAGCTACCGGAGTCTCCGCTTCGCGCGCGGCCTTTTTCTCGGCGCTCTTTTTCGCCGCAGTCTTGGCAGCCGCCTTGCGCTTGGCCGCTTTCTCTTCGGCGGAAGGCGCGAACTTGGTGGCGTTCGCGACCTCCGTCTTCACGATAACGGGGGCTTCATATTTCGGTGCAGGAGGCCGCATGCTTCCCGGGCGAGCAACATAATGCCGAGCGAGAAACTCTCCCGTGTACGAGGTCTCGACGCGGGCGACTTGCTCCGGCGTTCCTTCGGCGACGATTGTGCCGCCACCTTCACCGCCTTCGGGACCCATGTCGAGAATCCAGTCCGCGTTGCGGATCACGTCCAGATTGTGCTCGATGATGATGATTGAGTTGCCGAGATCGGTGAGTCGGTCAAGCACTTCGAGGAGCTTGCGGACGTCGTCGAAGTGAAGGCCCGTGGTGGGTTCGTCGAGAAGGTACAGTGTCTTTCCGGTCTGACGCTTACTGAGCTCCTTTGCCAGCTTCATGCGCTGCGCTTCGCCGCCAGAGAGCGTGGTCGCGGACTGTCCGAGATGGATGTATCCCAGGCCGACGTCGACGAGCGTTTGCAGCTTGATCTTGACGTTCGGGATGTCGGCCAGAATCGTGAGCGCGTCGGCGATGGAGAGATCGAGGACATCCGCGATGGAGTGGCCGTTGAACTTTACGCTGAGCGTCTCCTGGTTGTAGCGACGTCCATTGCAGACTTCGCAGAGAACGTAGACATCCGGAAGGAAGTTCATCTCGATGCGGCGCTGACCGTCGCCCTGGCAGGCTTCGCAGCGGCCACCTTGAACGTTGAAGCTGAAGCGGCCGGGCTTGTAGCCACGTTCGCGACTGTCTGGAAGCATGGCAAAAAGATCGCGGATTGCAGTGAAGACGCCCGTATACGTTGCCGGATTTGAACGGGGGGTGCGACCGATCGGGGATTGGTCGATCTGGATGACTTTATCGAGCTGTTCCGCTCCAAGTACCGCGCCGTGGAGGCCGGGCTCCTCTTTGCTGCGGTAGAGAAGCTTTGCCAGCGAGCGATAAAGGATGTCGTTGACGAGGGTGCTCTTACCGCTTCCGCTGACGCCGGTGACGACCGTCATGACGCCGAGGGGGAACTTTGCGGTAACGTTCTGCAGGTTGTGGCTGCGGGCGTTTTCTACGGTGATCCACTTTCCACTGAGGGCGCGCGGAACGGGTCGCGAAAGGATCTCAATTTCGCCGGACATATATCTTCCGGTGAGCGAGTTCGGCTCGGCCATGATCTCCGCCGGTGTGCCTGCGGCGATCAATTCACCGCCGTTTTTGCCCGCACCCGGCCCCAGATCGAGAACATAATCGGCCTTCTGGATGGTGTCTTCGTCGTGCTCCACAACCAGCACAGTGTTGCCAAGGTCGCGGAGGTTTTCCATGGCCTGGATGAGACGCATGTTGTCCCTCTGGTGCAGACCAATGGAAGGCTCATCGAGAACATAGAGGACACCACGCAGACGCGAACCGATCTGCGTTGCAAGCCTGATACGCTGGCCTTCGCCACCGCTGAGCGTAGCGGCGCTACGGTTGAGCGAAAGGTAGTTCAGGCCGACGGCGTTGAGGAATTCGAGGCGTTCTATAACCTCGCGCTGGAGGCGGTCGGCGATTAGCTTCTCGCGGCCTACAAACTTCATGGCTCGGGCGGCGGTCATGGCACGGGCGAGTGAGAGCGAAGTGAAGTCGGCGATGGAGCGGCCTTCGACGGTGACGGCGAGTGACTCCGGACGCAGGCGCTGGCCCTTGCACTGCGGGCACTCAGTCGCGGACATGAATTGCATGTAGTACTCGCGGAAGGAGTCGCTCTTGGACTCTTCCATCGAATCGCGTAGGTAGGAGAATATGCCGTGGAAGCCGGTGCGGGCGGATTCGCCGCGCGGTGGGCCGTAGAGCAGAATCTTCTGGTGCGGCTCAGAGAGCTCTTCAAAGGGAAGCTTGAGGTTGATCTTGTATTTTTCCGCGCCGAGTTTGATCAGGCGCAGAAGGTAGCTTGAACTCGAACCTGGCCCCATCGCGCCGTCGAGAAGCGGCTTACTCCAATCGGTAATGGTCTTTGCGGGATCGAAGTCGTAGATGGAGCCGAGGCCGTTGCACTCCGGGCAGGCACCATAGGTGGAGTTGAAGGAGAAGGAGCGCGGTTCGAGTTTGGGCACGTTGATGCCGCACTCGGGACAGGCCATCGAGGACGAGTACAGCGTCTCGTCATAGCCGTGAATGCCGATAAGCACAAGACCGTTCGCCATCTGCAGGGCCTTCTGTACGCTGGCTTCAAGGCGGCGTGTGTCCGGCTTGCCGTTCTCGTCCTTTTTCAGAAGAATGCGGTCGACGATGGCTTCGATGGTGTGGTTCTTGCGCTTTTCCAGGCGCATGCCTTCCTCGATCTCGATCATCTGTCCATCGACGCGGGCGCGGAAGCCTTGCTGGTCCAACGCCTCCAACTCTTCACGAAACTCGCCCTTGCGGCCGCGGACAAGCGGAGCCATAACCGTGATGCGTTCGCCGGGTTCGAGCGAGACGACGCGTTCTACGATCTGGTCGGCGGACTGGCGCGTGATTTCGAGACCGCAGTTGGGGCAATGCGGTCGGCCTACGCTGGCCCAGAGAAGGCGAAGGTAATCATAGATTTCGGTAATCGTTCCCACAGTCGAGCGTGGTGAGCGGGATGTTGTCTTTTGTTCGATGGAGATCGCGGGGCTGAGGCCTTCGATGGAGTCCACATCCGGACGCTCCATCTGGTCCAGAAACTGGCGCGCGTAGGCGGACAGGGTCTCGACGTAGCGACGCTGGCCCTCGGCGTAGATGGTGTCGAAGGCAAGGGAACTCTTGCCGGAGCCCGAGAGGCCGGTGACTACCGTCAACGTGTTGCGCGGAATCGAGACGTTGATGTTCTTAAGATTGTGGTGACGCGCACCGCGAACAGTAATGTGTGTGACACTCATTCGATTGGAAGACCCTACACGCCGCCGGCTTTGGTTCCCAGCACCATCCCTATAGAATAACCGTACGGACGGAGAGGAATCTTTGTGGGTACTTCCTTTGTGAGCAAAGGAACGGCAAACTTGATTTCGACAGGCAGCGCAATTTGCAGTCGGACCATCCATGTATTTGCGGACTGCAATCGATTCAAGGAGTTTTAAACCGTGTCTTCCACACTTCTCGTAAGTGCCGTCTTCGCCTCACTCGTCGCTGGAGTTCTGATCGCGTACGGCATTTGTCTGGGTATGTTTCGTGTTTTCCGCGTGCATTCGATGCAGGCAGCGCAGCAGCGAATCGCTTCCCGCGAGGCGCAGAGCCTCTCTGCCGCCCAAATGGCCGGAAACTAATAAAATTATTGAGTTTGTTGCTGCGACCGTAGTTTTTGCAGCTGTTCCATAATCTGCTGGGGAGTCCGCGCGCCGTTTGTGGTCTGGTCGTCGGTGGCTGCTGCGCCCGTGGGGGACTGGTCTGGTGGTGCTGCTCCTGCTGGCGGGGCTCCCAAAGGTACAAAATCACGAGCCCGTGTGTCAGGAGCATCGTTCGGAGAGAAGACCCTGTTGTCCTCGTCCTGATGATCATCCCTGGCCGTCATGGGGCTCGGAGGCGAGGCGTGACCAGTTTGCGGTGTGAGCGTCAGCACAATCGGAAGCATGGCCGCATCGCTTTGCAGAAGCATATTGGTCTTGGTGCCATCCAGGAGCTGTTGCAGCACCGTCGCGGCGGGCGCTGGGCCATAGGTGCCAAAGACACGGTCTTCCTGAACGCCGCCTACAATTTTTAAACCAGTCCGCAAAGAAATATCGCGAAGGATCGCGTTCAGGCTGCTGTTCCGTGCGTCCACACGGAGTAGACCCTTCTCCCATATGATCGTGGCATTGCCGACGCGGGGCGGGGCAGGCGCTGCGGGGGGAGCAGAGATCTGCGTGGCGTTCGTCGGCGGGATGCTGGGCAAGGTGCGGGGGGCGGGCTGCGCATAAAGGGGCAACACCCCTCCAAAGAGGGCTACCAACAGGACGTTCCGTCTATGTTCTGCTCGGCGCATATTCTTTGGACGCTCTCTCTGCGAATCCGGGGCCGATGCGGCATCGTATGGCTGTACTAGACTAGCAATGTTCTGGCTCGAGGTCTCTTTCATGCGCCGCACCCCGTTTTTTCTTCTTTTGATTTTAATTGCTTCGACCACGCGCAACCTGCGCGCTGACGGATGTACGACACAGTCCACCATGCCCGTAACGGTGCGAGACGGGATCGCTTCTGCCGCCCTGGGCCTGACGCAGAAGGTCGAAAGCGGAGCCATCGCGCAGATCCGCGCCCAGACCATTCCTCAGTACGCTACCGACTTCGGTGGGATCGAAGCTGCCGTCCATACGGCGTCTCCCCATCTGGCCGGAGCGAAGTTCTCGGTGGAGAGTGTCTGGCTGCTGGATGCGACGAATCTCAAACCTTCTGCGGACGGCGCTTTGCCGGACGGCCAGTTCTTCTGCACCCTCAACCGTTCGGCCGCGCAGGTCAGCTTTCTCATTCCGGCACTGCCGGCCGGACGATACGCCTTCGCCCTGGTGAACTCCGCTGCCGCGTCGCCCTGGCAGATGGCATTCATTCTGCAGGAGATCGCCGGGGCATGGAGACTGGCAGGCTTCTTTCCACGTGCGACCACGGCCGGTGGTCACGACGGTCTCTGGTATTGGACCGCCGCCCGGCAGTTTGCCGCCAAAAAACAGTCGATGAATGCCTGGATCTATTTTCAGCAGGCGTCCGCTCTGCTACGGCCCGTAAGCTTCTTCTCTTCGAACCATTTAGACCAGCTCAATGAGGAGATGGCCAAGGCGGCACCCAGCGCCTTGTCACAGGGAATCTCCAATGATGTTCCCCTTGCGCTCAAGGGAGCCAGTGGAACGGATCTTCGCATCACCTCCATCGGAACGGACGATTCGCTGGGAACGCAGCCCGTCGATCTGGCGCTGCATTTCAAAGTGGATGCGGCATTGGACGCCACCGCAGGTCGTGCGCGAAACCGCGAGGCGGCCATGGCCTTTGTCCACGCCTATCCCGAGGTGCGCGATACCTTTCATGGGGTGTGGGTTCTGGACGATACCATGAACCAGGCAGGAAACACTCCTTTTGCGAGCGAAGAGCCGATGTCGAATCTTCCTTAGCCCTACTTGGGCCACTCATTTAGGGATTTTCAGGGTGTCTTCTGTAAAAAAGGGTGGCTTTCAGGCTATTTACCCTGTAAATTCGGCTTGAAAAGGCTGTCGCATTAGACGGCGTGCCAAGCTTATAGTTATTTCTGCCCGATGGAAAAAATGATCAAGTCCCTCCCAGATGTTCTGCGCGACCGACGCGCCACACCCAGTTTTACAGGGGAACCGATTCCGCAAGCAGATCTCGAAGAGATTCTGCGCGCGGGATTGAGCGCGCCCTCTGGCTATAACGTACAGCCGTGGCGATTCGTCGTCGTCAAGACGCCGGAACAGAAGCGCCGCCTGCGAGGCGCGAGCTTCAACCAGGCTAAGGTGGAGGAAGCTTCGGTCGTGATCGTCTGCTGCGGCGACGCCGATTCCTGGCGTAGAGATGCGGATGAGATCATCCGCATGGGGCTGGAAGGGGGCATGTCCGAGAGCTACGCCGCCCAGCTGAAAGGCTCTGTCGCCAGTTTCTTGTCTTCGCTCTCGGCGGACCAGATGCATGGATGGCTGAATAAGCAGGTCGCCATTGCCGAGACGCACATGATGTTGATGGCTGAGGTGCTGGGATATGACACTGCCCCGATGGAAGGCTTTGAGCCGGACAAGGTCTGCGAAATTCTACGGCTTCCTATGAGCTACTGGGTGGTCTCGATCCTCGCGATCGGACGTTTGAAGGGGCAGGACAAATACCACGGAGGACGCTTCGACATTAGCCATACGGTGTACGGCGAAGAGTTCGGCCGTCCGCTGAAGTAGAGATGAAAGCTCCCAGGCGGGCCACCATCGCCTACATCCTTGTCGGACTGGTTCTGCTGGGCCTCCTCCTCGTTGGTGTGGTCGTCTATAACCCCTTCTACTTCATACAAAAGGGAAGTGCGCTGTACCTTCGCCGCAACGGCGTCCAGAGCCATTACGTCACTGTGGATGGTTACCGCATTCACTACTACGAAGCCCTTCCTCCCGTAGGCTCCCCGGAACGACCGCCGCTGCTGCTTGTCCACGGTCTTGGAGCAAGTGCTGGAGACTGGACCACGATGTTGCCGGGGTTGGCGCGCGCCGGATACCACGTCTATGCCCCGGATCTGCTGGGTTACGGATCGTCTGAGAGGCCGCGGGACGCGAGTTACAGCATCGAACAGGAGACCCAGATCACCACGGATTTTGCCCAGGCTGAAGGTCTGCGGTTCTACGATCTGGGTGGCTGGAGCATGGGAGGATGGATTGCGCTCAAGATGACGCTGAATCATCCGAATGCCGTGCATCGTCTGGTATTGTTCGATGCCGCAGGGATTTACTTTCCCGTCGATTTTCCCTTCGATCTCTTCACCCCGAAGGATGCAGCCGGAGTCGACCGGCTGGTAAATTACATTGAGCCGAATGTGCACTTTATTCACATTCCCGCTTGGGCAACCAAGGGGCTGCTTCGCCGCTACCGGGAATTGGGTTGGATCAGCTCGCGTTCGTTTGCATCGATGCTCTCCGGAAGAGAGCTGCTGGACTTCCGTATCAGCGCCATCCAACAGCCGACCCTGATTGTCTGGGGAACGGAAGACAAACTGATTCCTTACAACATCGGGCAGCGAATGTTCTCGCTGGTGCCTAATTCCACGTTGGTGGGTGTGGAGGGATGCGGACATCTCGCGCCTGCAGAGTGTTCTTCCGAAGTGGTACCGGAGACGATCCGTTTCCTCGATGAGCGCGTTCCTCCGAGTCACTCGGAACGCATCCTTACAAAGCCTCGCTAGAACCGTCGCCCTTCCAAACGAAGGCTCCGGTCTGTCTTAGACCGAGATGAGACAGAACGCGTTGGCAAAACTCCGTGGCCATCTCTTCGGTGCTTTGTGGCTTGGTATAAAGCACCGGCATGGCAGGATAGATGACCGCTCCGGCCTCCGTGGCGAGGGTCATGTTCCGCAAATGGATCAGATTGAACGGCGTCTCGCGAACGCAGAGGATGAGCGGTCTTCGCTCTTTCAGGCAGACGTCCGCCGCACGCTCGATCAGTTTCTGCGCGAGCCCATGTGCAATGCCTGCAAGCGTGCCCATAGAGCAGGGAAGAACGATCATGCCATCGCTGGGATAGCTGCCGCTTGCAATGCCCGCGCCGATGTCTTCGTTGGGAACCAGGTGCACCTTATCCGATGGCGTTCCCATGAGGGAAATCAAAACGCTGGAGCGGCCCGCGCAACTGAGCTCCTCAGCAAGGACACGCAGGGCGCTGTCTGAAAAGACCAAGTTTACGCGGGACACTCGTTCGTCCGCGGCCAGCAAGCGCAGCATGGCGCGGGCATAGACCGCACCGCTCGCCCCTGTGATTGCCAATGTCAAATTCCGACTCGCTGTCATAAAGGTATTATCCTCTTCCTATTGCGAGACTCTTGCCGCGAAATCGTGTCTAGTCTTAGAGAGTGAGAAACGGGATCAGCAAGCATCGGGCTCTGAAGAAGGTGACGGCATTTTTGCTGATGCTTGGTTGCAGTTTTTTCGCGCACGCTTCCACGGCCCTTCTGCTTGAAGAACCCTTCGGACTCTTTGGACACCTGAATCCGACGGGGCATGCCGCGATCTACCTGGATCACATCTGCGCCCAGACGCCCACCAGTCTGCGGCCCTGCCGCGACGGCGAGTTTGGCGCTGTGATCAGCCGTTACCACAAGGTGGATGGCTACGACTGGGTTGCGATTCCGTTGATTCCTTATCTCTACGCCGTGGAGACGCTGGATCAGGTGCCGACGACGGCAACCGCAGCACTACAACGGGAACTCCGCGACCAATATCGGCGAACGCATCTGCTTCGTATCGCTCCGGATAAAAAAGACGGTTCCACGCCCGGCGGAGAGTGGATCCAACTCGTCGGGTCTGCCTACGACCGCAAGCTCTATGGCTTTCAACTCGAATCCACGCCAGAGCAGGATGCCGATATCATTGCCGAATTTAATGACAGCAGGAATGTAGCGCACTTCAACATCATCTTCAGAAACTGCGCGGATTTTTCGCGCAAATTCATCAACCGCGAGTATCCCGGCGCGATTCATCGGAACTTCATCGCGGACATCGGCATCACGACTCCAAAGCAGGTAGCGCGATCCCTCGTACGTTTTTCGAATGAACATCCCGAGGTGCCCTTCAGCACGTTTGTGATTCCGCAGGTGCCTGGCACGATCCAGAGATCGCGCCGCGTGGATGGGGTGACGGAGTCCATCGTTCGATCCAAGAAGTATGTTGTACCCCTTGCGGTGATTGCTCCCATCCCAACAGCGGTCATCGCTGCGGCTTGGCTGGCTGGCGGAAGACTGCAACTTCCGGATGATGAAGAGACGCTGGCTGTTCTCAGGCAGCCTGCGAGTCGGTCAGTACATCTGATGCGCCGCCAGGTCGCGCCCGATTCCACCCCCGCTGATCCATCTTCTGCTGCTGCGTCGGCCACACCTCCGCCCACGGTCATCGCCATGCCGACGCCGGATGCGTCTTCTATTCCTATAACGCTTGGGCCTGCGGAGTGATTCAGTAGTTGCGCAGCGCGAGAGCAATGCAGGTGGCTTCCTTGCCCAAGGTGTCGCTCAGCTTCTGCTCCTGTTCCAGGAACGCGACATCCATCTCTGCCGCTGCGATCGCTTCAGTCGGAGCAGAGATGAAGCAGAGCTCACAGACTCCCAGGCCATCTTCCGCCGTCCTGACCGGAGGACCAAAAGTGCGGCAGGTCATCGGGCGTGAGGCATACAGGTCGCAGGTTCCGGAGAGAGGATCCAGCACGGGGCAGACGGCTGCGTTGCCGAAGTCGTCAAAGCCTTCCGCCTCTTCGTCGAGCGTGCCGGAGACGAAGTCCCCTGGCCAATCCTGCTGTAGTTCCGCCACAGAGGCCTTCACGCGTTCCCGGATCTCAGCGGCGGTCTGCGGATCTGCGTTTTGCAGACCATTCTGCAAGCGGGTGGCATCGAGCGGAGAGATAGGAAAGATGCCGACGCAACAGTGAAAGCACCCGGGGCGGCACGCCAACCAATCTCCGCTACGCTGGACGGAGTCCGCCAGCGCAGCATCGACGATTTGGATTAGCTGTGTATCGCCCTCCGGAAGCTGTCGCGGAAGGCCCATGTTACTCGCCCAGAACGCGTGCGAAGATCTTGCTCACGTTGCTCAACTGCCGGTCAGTGGAGAAGGCCTGCTCGATCTTCTCGGGCGAAAGTATTGTGCTGATCTGAGGATCTGCTGCAACGAGTTCCTTGAAGACCAGATCTGCCTTCCATGCCTTCATCGCGAGTCCCTGAACCAGCTTGTAGGCGTCTTCACGCAACATCCCTGCGCCGCTCAGGTCAAGCAGGAGCTGGCCTGAGAAGACGAGGCCACCGGTGCTGTCCAGGTTCTTTTTCATGCGCGCGGGGTAGACCAGGAGCTTATCGATCAGGGTCGTTGCCTTGGAGAGCATGTAGTCCGCGAGCGTTGTGGTATCCGGAAGGATGATGCGTTCGGCGGAGGAATGTGAGATATCGCGCTCGTGCCAGAGGGCTACGTTCTCAAGGGCTACCTGGACATTGCCGCGCATCACGCGGGCAAGGCCGCAGATGTTTTCGCAGGTAATGGGATTGCGTTTGTGCGGCATGGCGCTGGAGCCCTTCTGTTTTTCAGAGAAGAACTCCTCTGCCTCGCGGACCTCTGTACGCTGCAGGTGGCGGATTTCAGTGCCTATCTTATCCAGGGTGCTGGCCATGACACCGAGCGTTCCGATGTAGGCGGCGTGACGGTCTCGCTGCAGCACCTGCGTACTGACGGCAGCGGCTTTCAGGCCCAGGCGCAGGCAGATCTCTTCCTCGTGTTCGGGCTTCAGATGTCCAAAGCTGCCGACGGCTCCTGAGAGCTTGCCGACGCGCATGTCCTCCGCAGCCGCGTCGAAACGGGCGATGTTGCGCTCCATCTCGGAGTACCAGAGCAGAAGCTTGAGACCAAAGGTGGTTGGTTCGGCGTGGACGCCGTGGGTGCGACCGATGCAGGGCGTGGTTTCGAATTCGCGGGCGCGACGCTTCAGGACGTCGCGGAGCGCGACCATTCCGGCGCGGATGCGCTCCGAAGCTTCCTTGATCTGGAGCGCCTGCGCGGTGTCCACCACATCGGTCGAGGTGAGGCCATAGTGGAGCCAGCGGCTCTCGGGGCCGACGTTTTCGGCGACGGCGGTGGTGAAGGCGATCACGTCGTGGCGCGTATCGAGTTCAATCTCACGGATGCGGGCGATGTCAAAACGGCCCTTGGAACGGATGGCTTCAGCCGCAGAAGTAGGCACAATACCGGCTTCCGCCAAAACTTCGCTGGCCGTGGTTTCGACTTCGAGCCAGCATTGAAATTTCCGTTCATCACTCCAAAGCGTGCGCATCTCTGGCCGCGTATACCTGTCAATCACCGACACTCACCTCGTTCGTCTCTTCGTTCCACTAGACTTAAGTCTAATGGAACAGAACGCGAACGAAGCCGGATCGAAATCGCCACCGCTTGCAGCAGCTTCTACGCTTCTGCGTGACTACTCCGCAGACAGTCGCATGCTGTTGATTTCACTGGTGGCATTTTTTGTAGGAGCGTTGGCTTCCGTCATCTCCTGGCTGCTCCAACGGATGATCGGTCTGTCGACGAATCTGTTTTATTTTCACCGCTGGAACTTTCAGGAAGTCGAGCCTGCAGGGCATCACTTGGGCTATTGGGCAGTTCTGGTGCCCGTGGTCGGCGGTTTTCTGGTTGGGCTGGTTGCTCGGTTTGGATCACCCGGAGTTCGCGGACATGGGATGCCGGAGGCCGTGGAGGCCATTGTCTTCCGTGGGGCGCGGGTGAAGCCTCGCGTCGCGTTTCTAAAGCCGATTGCGACGGCACTCTCGATCGGTTCCGGCGGGCCGTTTGGCGCCGAGGGCCCAGTCATCATGACGGGCGGGTCGATGGGATCGCTTCTGGGGCAGATGCTTCCTGTCACGGACGCGGAACGCTCAACATTGATGGTGGCGGGCGCGGCGGCGGGTATGGCGGCTACCTTTGCATGCCCCCTTTCTGCGGTGCTGCTTGCGGTGGAGTTGCTGCTCTTCGAGTGGAGACCGAGATCGCTGGTGCCCGTTGCCGTGGCCTGCGCAACCGCAGGAGCGATGCGTCGGCTCCTGCTGGCTCCCGGGCCAATCTTTCCCATGCCTGCTTCGCCCTACGGAATGCATCATCAGGCCATGCTGGCTGCGGTTTTGGTCGGCGTGGTCGTAGCGTTATTGGCGATTGTGCTGGGGAAAGCGATCCATTCGACGGAAGAGCTCTTTGAGAAACTGCCGATCCACTGGATGTGGTTTCCGGCGATTGGCGGCCTCTTCGTCGGTCTGGGTGGGCTGATCTTTCCGCCCGCGCTGGGCATCGGGTACGACGTGATCCGGCAGCTGCTGGCGAGTGACTTTACCTGGAAGCTGCTGGTCGGCGTGCTGGTGGTGAAGACGGCGATCTGGATCATCTCGCTGTCATCGAACACAGCGGGCGGCATTTTGGCGCCATTGCTAATGATCGGTGCCGCCGTCGGAGCGGGGATGTCGCACTGGCTGCCGGTGATTGCACCCGGTGGATGGGCCGTAGTGGGCATGACGGCGCTGCTGGCGGCGTCGATCGGGGCTCCGCTGACCTGTGCGATGTTATCCGTGGAACTGACGCACAACGGGGCGCTGGTTTTGCCGGTACTGCTGGCTTGTACGACGTCGTACGCGCTCTCCGTTCTGCTGCAGCGGCGGAGTCTGCTCACCGCCGGATTGTCCCGGCAAGGAAGACATCTGAGCCGGGAGTACGGCGTGGACCCGCTGGAACTGGTGGTCGTGCGCGACGCGCAGCATCCGGACGTGGAGAGTTTTGCGGCGACAGCTACTGTCGGAGAGGCGCGCGTTTGGTTGGAGAAGATGCAGGCCAATGCGCCTGCTTCCTGGTCTCACTGGCAGAGGATTTTTCCGATTCTTGGAGAGGACGGGAAACTTTTAGGGCTTCTGACCCGGACCCAATTGATGGCGGCGGCAGAATCTCAGCAGCCTTCGGAGATTCCTTTGGCGACCTTTGGGATTGAGCAGCCTTCCACGTTGAGTGAGGAGGAAACCCTTCGTTCCGCAGCGGAGCAGATGGGAGCGACCCAACTCACGTCCTTGCCTGTCGTGGACGCCAACGGGACTCTGACGGGCATTTTGAATGTGGCCGACTTACTCTCCGCTCGCGTGACAGCGAACTCACGCGATACCGAGCGGAATACACTCTTGCGGCCCCGCTGGCCCTTGCGCCGGGCGGAAACCGGAAAGTAAGGTTTCAGCCGGCTTCGCTGACACCGAAGAGGACTGCCATTTCATCGTGAAGAAAGCCTTGGCCGGGACGGTAGGGCTGGACCCATTTGCCGTCGATGACGAACTGGGGAATCGCTTTTTTCCCAACGTGGGCCAGAAGTTCATCCGCCGCTCCGGGAACGCGCTCGATGTCGATCTCGGTGTAGGCGATCGAGTGTTTCTGGAGGAAGCGCTTTGCCTCGCGGCAGTCACGGCACCAGACTGCGGAATAAACCTTGAGATCCATAGCGATCATTTTACCTTTTACTGCTCTTTATAGTTCCGCATCAGACCGCCATCGACCACGTACGTTGATCCTGTCACATAACTTGCCTCGTCGCTGGCGAGAAAAGCCGCTACCGCAGAGACATCATCCACGGTGCCCATCCGTCCGAGAGGGATGTTGCGCAGAAGGGGATCGAGCTTGCTTCGGTCGTTGAGAAGCGATTTGTTGATCGGTGTGGCGATCGCCCCTGGAGCGATATTATTGACCGTGATGCCGAAGGGGCCGAGTTCGACAGCGAGATCGCGCATCAGCATCATCAAGCCACCTTTGCTGGCGCAATAGCTGGCGAAGTGCGGAAAGACCATCTCTTCGTGCACTGAGGAGATGTTGATTACCCGGCCTGGCATCTTCGTCTCAATCAGCTTCTTCACAAAGGCCTGCGTAGTGAAGTAGGGGCCTTTGAGGTTGACCTGGAGCACGAGATCGTAGTCAGCTTCGTTCGCTTCCCAGAAGTTTGCACCCTTTTCAACCCCGGCATTGTTTACAAGAATGTCGGCTCGACCGAAGTTGGACCAGGCAGCGTCGATGAGCGGCTGGATCTCTGGCAGCTTGGAGACATCTGCACCGATGACGACTGCCTTGCGGCCGAGGGCCTCGATCTGCGCTTTGGTGGCCTCGCCACCGGCTTGATCGGAGTGGTAGTTCACGACGATATCCGCTCCGTCTTTTGCCAGACGAACTGCAATTCCCTGGCCGATTCCGGAGGAACAACCGGTAACGATGGCTACTTTTCCTGCAAGACGCTGATCGGACATGATGGCCTCAGGTAGATGAGATGCAGAAATTGTTTCAGCTCATGAGACAGAAGCGGGAAAGGGATCGAATTTGACTATTTGGCTTCGTTTGTTTCAGATGCCGATGATTCTTCAAGCAGAGTGGAGGGCCCGGCGCGGCGAGACCGAAAGAATGTCTGAAGGAGTGTGGAACACTCGTCGGCCAAAACGCCAGCAACAACCTCACAACGATGGTTGAGTCTGGGATGGTTCATGACTTCAAGCGCGCTGCCGCACGCCCCGGCCTTGGGATCGGGAGCTGCATAGACAAGCCGGGCGATGCGGGCGTGCAGAATGGCCCCGGCACACATGGCACACGGCTCGAGAGTGACGTAGAGGCTGCAACCGGTCAGGCGATAGTTTTCAAGGGCAACGCCTGCCGCACGGAGTGCGACCATTTCGGCGTGACCAGAGGGATCGTGATCGCGGATGACGCGGTTTTGTCCGCGGGAGAGAATTTCGCCAGTCGGTGAGACGACAATCGCCCCAACCGGAACCTCCCCCGCAGCTTGGGCGGCCTGGGCTTCTGCAATGGCGGCTTGCATGAAGGCGATCTCTTGCTCAGGGGTCATTGGGTGGGCTCGTTGTCTGGACGGGACCAGAGGCGGTCGAAGTCCTGCTTGAAGTGGGTCGCAGCTGCTGCATTGTGGAAGAGGATGAGATCGTTGTCCTGGCGCTTTTCTCCGGTGGGGGAGAAGTTGGCTGAGCCCGTGCGGAGGAAGGCTCCATCGACGGCGTAGGCCTTGAGGTGCATCAGGGTGTGAGAGTGCTTGATGCGGATGTTGATGTTGGGCGTGGTGGAGAGGCGTTGGAGGATGTCTGCGCTGTCGGCAGCGTTCGGAACGTCATCTTCGGGATCGCGGCTTGGTTTCTTTTTAGGATTGGTAACGGTTCGTTCAGCGTGGGCGCTTTCGCCAGCCGCCTGAGTTGCGTCACGGTAAATGCGGATGCGCACGCCACGTTGGGCGGCGGCGATGAGAGCTTGCGCTACGGCGTAGTCGGTCAGCGAATAAGCGGCGAGATCGATGGTGGCATGGGCCTGGGCGAGGAGATCGGTGTCGACGCGTTCGAGATTTTCGAAGGGGGCGTAATGGACCTGGACCGAATTCGCCGGAACCGGCTCGCTGGGCGTGACGTCGCGGTCCTGATTGCGCTCTTCGCGAGCTTGTTCGTTGCGGGAACGCCCTTCTTGTGGACGGGGAGTACGGGTGCGCTGCGCGGAACGCTCTTGATCAGGCTGGGGCTGGTTGGGCTGTTTACAGCCTGAGACGGAGAGCGTGAGGAGCAGCGCAATGGCGGCTACGCGGGCCGTTTTTCTTTTATCTTCGGAAGTCACTTACCAAGTTTAGTTGGTCTTCGTTACTTAGTTTTGTAGAGAGGCGTCTTTCCGCTGTCCGTAGGTGGAGGCGTTGCGCTTTCCTGCAGATACTTTGCGCTGAGCGTCTTCTTCTCACGCGCTATGGGGAGAAGCATGGGGTAGAACTGCACGAAGGTGGTGTCTACCGCAGCGTGGGCCTCGTGACAGGTGGTACAGCTTGCGGTTTTGGGAAAAGGCTTGGCGGTGCCGTCGGCTTGAGCGACGTAAAAAGCCCATTGTCCTTTGTCTTTGACGTGCATCTCCAGGCCCATGACGCTCTCGCCCTGCGTTTGTCCGCCCTTGTTGATCGAGACGTTCGTCACTGCACCACGGTTTTCCAGGGCGAAGACAGTTCCATCGGGCCAAGCGCCGGTGGCAACAAAGGTGCGGTAGGACTCTGGATTGACGAAGACGTTGTCGAACATGGAGTGGTCTGGCGGGGGAGCATTCGCGGCACGCGCGGCATAGTTCATATCCATGCCAGAGGTGAGATAGACCCACTCACGATATCGCGTAGGGGTTTTGAGCGCACCCGATTCGGTGTACGTGGGTTTATACGGAGCTTCGGGCGCAGGAGTAACTGCGCCAAGGAGAGGGAGAGCAAGAAGTGTTGACGCGAGAAGCTGAAGCCTGGGCATGCGTTCGCCTCGGAGAGATTTGAAGGAAGGTGAGCCAACAGCTTATACGCCTGGCTCTCTCATTTGTTCCCTTCCTTCCAAAAACGTGCGTTATGCTCCCCGGACCTGTGGCTGCGCCTCGGGGCCGAAGAACCGGGCGATCTGATCGGCGAGGCCCTGGAGCGCAGGGCTGCGCGTCGCAATTTCGTCTTCTTTGAGTTCAAAGCTTTTTGCCCAAATGGATTCAAGAACGGGCAGGATGTGCCGTGGGATGAGGTCGTCTATCGGAAAGTTCTCCACAGCGTTAAAGATGAGCTCGGCTTCTGTTTCGTACTCGTCTGTGGGAGAGCCATCTGCGATAAAGCCTTCTATGTCGGCGGTCGCGACGAGTTCCTGGATGGAGTTAATGTCGGGTGGCGGAGGCCAAGGCGTGGCGGAGGTGGACATCAGGCGGGCTCCTGTTGGGTCATGCAGTGAAGTGCGCCGAGGCCCCAGATGAAGTCGCCGCAGTGGATGCCGACGGTCTTCCGTGTAGGGAACTGATCGGCGATGAGATTGAGAGCGGCACGATCATTTGCGTCGTTAAATGTGGGGACGAGGACGAGATCGTTCGCGATATAGAAGTTCGCATAGGAAGCGGGCAGGCGTTCGCCGTCAAAGATTACAGGCGACGGCATAGGCAGTTCGACGATGTTGAACTGTTTGAGGGCCCGGAGCCGATCCAGGTTTTCCGCAAGTGGAAGATGATTCTCATCAGCTGTGTTGTGTTCGACGGCGGCCATGATCGTGCTCTCGTTGACGAAGCGGGCGATATCGTCGACGTGGCCGTGCGTGTCGTCACCGGCACAACCGCGGTTGAGCCAGATGGTCTGTGTAATGCCAAGGTATTCCGCGAAGCACGTCTCGAGTTGCTGACGGCTAATGCCGGGATTACGCTGCTGCACATCGGAGAGGAGACATTCTTCGGTAGTGAGCAGAGTTCCCGCGCCATTCACATCGATGGAACCGCCTTCGAGGACAACACGATGGTTACCGATCATCGGTTGAAGCGCCTGTACGGCCTGCGTCTTGGAGACGTGTTGCGGGATGCGGTCGTCATTGAGGTGATTGGGGTACTTCGCCCAGGCGTTGAACTTCCAGTCGGTGATGATGTTCTCGTTCGCGGCGTTCTTCACGAAGATGGGGCCAGAGTCGCGCAGCCAGATGCGGTCTGTCCGCCAGAGGTGGAAGTGCAGGCGCGCCATGTTGGCTCCCGCACGGAGAAGGATGCGCGTGACGCGTTTTTCCGCGGCTTCATCGTTGACGAGGATGTTTACGTCTTCAACGAGGGCCAGGTTACGGACGATTTCTGCGTAGACCCAGGGGATGGGCTGGAAGCGGCCGGGCCAATCTTCTGCGTTGTGTGGCCAGGCGATCCAGGTGGCTGCGTGGGGGGCCCATTCAGCGGGCATGCGATAGGGCGTGGGGTCTGTCGTCTTCATCTCTTGATTCATTTTAGTGGACTTGAGTCGAGGGGAACGAGGCTAGCGAAGTGAAGAGGTCGCAGCGGTCTTTTTGTTGTTAAACAAAAACTCCCAGCCCTTTTCAAGGCGTGGGAGTAATCAGAGGGCAGAGCTAATTCTTGACCGAGATTTACTGCTTGACGATGCGCACCTGGAGCGTGAGCTCTGATTCAACGGAGACGCGATTCACGGTGGCGGGCTTGAAGCGATACTGGCTGAGTGTGGCGAGGGCCTTGCCATCCAGCTCTGAACCTGCGGATTTTGCCACAACGAGTGCGCGAGGAACGCCGGCGCGATCGACAGTCATGCGGACTGCAACGGAGCTCTCCTTGGCCGTGATCTGTTGGGAAGAAACGGGAACCGCGATGGAGTGAATGATCTGCGGATTCGTCTGGAAGACGTCTGCGTTGTAGAAGGAGTAGGAGAGGCCGCTTGCGGGGCGTGGAGTAAGTTCCACATCATGGATGGCGACATACTCACGAATGGCTGGCGTGGTCTGCGTGCGCGAAACCGAAGCGACCGACGGAGCATCGAGACGGGCCTGGAGATTGGAGGATGGAGTGGAGACGCTGGACTGAGCGTATCCCATAAGCGGAAGGAGGATGAGTGTCGGAAGAATGGCTCGGCGCATACAGTGTCTCCTTTATGATAAGTGTATCCTTCATCAAGCTATTCCCAACGCGATACGACTGTCAACGAAAATATTTATAATTAAGATTTCCTAAGAAAATTGCGGAATCGAGATCCGTGTAAGGAGCAATTTTTATGGAGCTGCTTTCATTTTTAAGCGGAGAAAAGCCCGCTTCTTAGAGCGGGCTTTTCGTTCGAAGTGTCTGGGGCTAATCGAGGAACCGCTTGGTGATCCCTTCGTAAGCATCGATGCGACGATCGCGGAGGAAGGGCCAGTGCTGCCGTGTGATCTCGACGAGCTTGCTGTCGAGGTCGGCGAGGAGAATCTCTTCCTTGTCATGTGAGGCCCGGGCGATGATGCGACCGAAGGGGTCTGCGATGAAGCTGCCCCCCCAAAACTCGATCCCTGCGCCTTCGGGGCCTTTCATCATGACGCCGTTGTGGAGGACGTCGCCATGCTCGTGGCCCACTCGGTTAACGGCGCAGACCCAAACTCCGTTGCTGATGGCGTGAGCACGCTGCGTGGTCTGCCAAGCGTCGTACTGCGCGGTTCCGAACTCCTCTTTCTCGCTGGGGTGCCAACCGATTGCGGTGGGAAAAAAGAGGGTCTCCGCACCTTTGAGGGCGGTGACGCGCGCGCCTTCGGGGTACCACTGGTCCCAGCAGACAAGCGTGCCGATTTTTCCGGCTGAGGTCTGTGTGGCTTTGAAGCCGAGATCCCCGGGGGTGAAGTAGAACTTCTCGTAATAGAGCGGGTCGTCGGGGATGTGCATCTTGCGATACATGTCCGTGATGGAGCCGTCTTTTTCGATGGTCACTGCAGTGTTGTGATAAAGGCCTGGGGCGCGGCGTTCGAAGAGGGAAGCGACGATGACGGTGCCGGTCTCCTGTGCGACTTTGGTCAGGACGTCGGTGGAGGGGCCGGGAATGGACTCCGTGATGTCGAAGAGGGAGTGGTCTTCGCGCTGGCAGAAGTATTGAGCGCGGAAGAGCTCCGGCAGACAGACGATCTGTGCGCCCTGGGCGGCGGCTCCATAGATGCGTTCTGCGGCCTTCTCAAGGTTCAGCTTGGTGTCGGCGTCGCAGGACATCTGGATGAGCGCGACACGGGTCTTGTTTTCATTCATTTGGATCTACCTCCATGCAAGGAAAAGAGGCGCTGACTAAGCCAGCGCCTCCCGATGATTGCTGGTGTTCGGTCTACTTTTCGTCGTCGTCGAAGATGAGGATGGCAGCGGCGATGGTGGTGGTCCACTTGCCATTCTTATCGCCGATGGCGGACTGAGTGACGTTGGCTGTGCGGACAATCTTGTTGGAGATGCGGTAGATCTCCTTCTTTTCGTCCCAGCTTTTGTCAGGGTCGAAGTCCACGTCAAGAGTGGTCGCGAGCATCTCCGCAGCGAGCTCTTCGGCGTAATCACCGGCCTGTTCTTCGGTTTCACCAAAGCTGTGATGCTCCGATAGGTAGCCATAGGTGTTGCGATCCGTGGGGATGGCAACGCCAATCGAGGAGACGACGAGGCGATGCGCTTCGCGGGTGGAGTTCTCTGCGACAACTGCGAAAACGACTTCGCCGGGGTTCAGGAACTTGAGACCCTCTTTGCGCGTGATCATCTTGCATTGCGGCGGAAAGATGGAGGAGACGCGTACAAGATTCTGTGCGGCGATACCGGCGTCGCGAAGTGCCATCTCAAACGACGTCAAACGTTCTTTGTGCTTGCCCACGCCCTTGGTGAAAAAAAGGCGTTTGGGAACCATGTTCATACCCAACTCGAAGACCCTCCAGAGTCTATAAAGCGCGACGCAGCGCGCGATCAGTAGCCTGCAAACCGCACAAAGCCCCGATAGAAGTATCACACGTTTTAGGGGTGAGGTGAGCGGGCGGTGCGTCGTCTTAGAAAACGAGCTGGACAGCGTGAATTTTCTGCTATTTTTGAGAAGTGGAAAAGTCCGTGCTCTTGAGTTCTCCACACCTCTCAGGTTTTTCCGATTCACCTCTAAACCCACTTTGATTCATCCGCATTCCCCGGAATTCTGCTCTGGGGATGCGCCTCAACAAAGGAGAAGTATGTCAGGCCAATATCGTGATTTCCTCGAACTGCCCTATGAAGAGCTGGAAGAGCTCAACCTTGCGGCGAAAGAACAGCGCAAGAACCGTGTTGCACCCGACAAGATTCAGGAAGAACGCCTGAAATACCTGACGGACACGAAGGGCATCAAGGCTGTAACGGTCGTCTTCAGCGATCTTGAAGGCCGTCTGCACATGCTCGACTATGACAAAAAGTTCCTCATTGGCAGTTATGACAACCTGACCTTCGATGGATCGTCGATCCGCGGCTTTACGGCGCAGCGCGAGAGCGATCTTCGCCTGGCGATCGACTGGTCGGCCTTCTACTGGACTCCCGCAGACGTCTTTGGCGCGGGCAAGGTTCTTGTCTTCGGCGAAGTGATCGACAAGAACGGCGGACACTACGCTGCCGATCTCCGTGGCGTTCTGAAGGCATATGCCAAGGAGCAGTTTGAGACCAACGGTTACACGCTCAACGCTGCGAACGAAGTAGAAGGTTTTCTCTTTGAGGGAGTGGAGGCGGAGCGCAACTACCATCTCACAGGCACCTTTGAGTACGCAAACTCCGGTGGTTATTATCACTCGCTGCCGGGCGATCCGCTCCGCGAGTTCATCGACACGACTGCCGAAGTGCAGCGCGCGATGGGTTTTGAGAATGAGAAAGATCACCCCGAAGTGGCACCGTCGCAGTTTGAGATCAACTACACCTACGGTGAAGTGGTTGCGGCAGGCGATCAGATCCAGCTGTACAAGCTGATCTGTCGCCAGGTCGCAACGCAAATGGGCATGACGGCAAGCTTCCTGCCGAAGCCTGTGGTAGGTGTGAACGGCAGCGGTATGCACACCAACGTTTCGATCACCAAGGACAAGAAGAACCTCTTCTGGGATCCGAAGGGCCAGGAGAAGATCTCTCCGATGGCTTGGGAGTTTGTGGATCGCATTCTCACGCATGGAAAAGATATTTGCCTGCTGATGAATGCCAGCGTGAATGCCTTCCGTCGTTTGGATCCGCACTTTGAAGCGCCGAACCAGATCAAGGCTTCGGCGACGGATCGTGGATCGATGATTCGCATTCCGATCGGTAATGAGAAGAGCGCGCGCGTTGAGGTCCGTTCGGTTGGACCGGATGCGAATCCCTATGCGGTTCTGTACGCGGTCTTCAAGAGCGGTTTGGATGGCGAGACGGCACAGATCGAAAATCTGCGCCAGGCTGAGCGGTATCTGCCGGACAACATCTACACGGCGATTGAAGACTTCCGCTCGTCTGAGTGGACAACGAAGATCTTCGGTGACGATGTGAAAGGCCGCTATGCGGACCTGAAGCAGGCTTCCGCCGATCGTTGCGCACGGCTGCTCGGAACGATTGTGAAGCCGAGCGAAGTGCAGTTCCACCACGACGTGTATAACCAGCTGCTCTGGGGACAGTTCTAGGCTCCAGCAAGTGTAAGGATGGGCACCCGGTTGGGTGCCCATTGTTATTGAAAGGTTCACTGTGGATCTGGGGTTGAAGGACAAGGTGATCGTGGTGACGGGCGGCGCTTCGGGCATCGGCGAGGCGATTACGCGTGCTTCTCTGGCGGAAGGCGCTTTTGTTGTTGTGTTGACGCGGATGACTCCGAGGGCGGAGGCGGTGGCTACCGAGATGAAATCTTCCGGGGCCAAGTTTCGGCTGATTGAGGTAGAACTGGCTGACCCGGCCCATTGTCGCGCGGCGGTAGAGAGCATCGTGTCAGTGGAAGGCGGCATTTACGCTCTTGTGAACAATGCCGGGACGAATGACGGAATTGGATTGGCGAACGGTGATCCAGAAAAATTTATGGAGAGCCTGCGCTACAACCTTCTGCATAGCTATGCGCTGGCACAAGCTGCTTTACCCGCGCTGCGGATCTCGAAAGGCAACATCCTGAATATCGCGTCGAAGGTTGCGATGACGGGACAGGGTGGTACATCAGCTTACGCAGCGGCGAAGGGTGCGCTTCTGGCGCTCACGCGGGAGTGGGCTGCGGAGTTATTGAGTGATGGCATTCGTGTGAACTCGGTTGTGCCTGCGGAGGTGATGACGCCGCAGTATGAGAACTGGGTGAAGACGCTGGGTGATGGACAGGCCAAGGTGCGCGAGATCGAATCGCGCATTCCCTTGGGTCACCGTATGACGACTCCCGCTGAGATCGCGGCGATGGCGGTCTTCCTGATGTCGAATAAGCAGTCGGGGCACACGACGGGGCAGAACATACTGGTGGACGGCGGATACGTGCATCTTGACAGGGCACTTGCATAGTTTGGGAGCAGCAATGAAGAAGTGGTATCTGGCTGGTATGTTGTCGTTGGTTTTTTCCCTTGCAGTCTCCGCCCAGAGTGCAGATCAGAATAAACCCGAACGATTGGAATGGTTTCGCGACCAGGGGCTGGGGATGTTCGTTCACTGGAGCATCGACAGCCAGTTAGGCGTGATCATTAGCCACTCGTTGGCGGGCGCTTCGGATGATTATGTAGATCGCTTTTACCATGAACTACCGAAGACCTTCGATCCGACGCACTTCGATCCCGACGCGATGGCACGTCTGGCGAAGGTAGCTGGCGTCCGCTACATGGTCTTCACGACCAAGCACCACAACGGCTTTTGCATGTGGGATACGAAGTCCACGGACTTTAACATCATGAAGACGCCCTACGGAAAAGACATCACCAAGGAGCTGTTTACTTCGTTCCGGAAACAGGGAATCGCAACCGGCGTTTATTTTTCTCCCGATGATTTTCTGTGGCTGCATGAGAATGGCAAACAGATCCAAAGGCTTGTGCCAGAAGTGCAGCCGGGCGTGAATCCCGGTCTACTGGCGCGCGATCAGAAGCAGATGACCGAGCTCATGACCAGGTATGGGACCGTGTCGATGGCGTTCTTCGACGGTGAAGCGAAGGGGCTGCGCGACATCGTATGGAAAGAGCAGCCCGATGCCGTGGTGACGCGCGGGGCCATCGAAACGCCGGAACAGAACGTACCCGGCGCTCCTCTGAAGGGCGCGTGGGAAGCCAACATGACGATGGGGACCTCCTGGGGATATCAGCCGACCAGCGATGTGTACAAGAGCGACCACGATCTTTTGGAGATCCTGATTCACACACGTTCGCGCGGAGGCAATCTCCTGTTGAATGTCAGCCCAAAGCCGGATGGCTCCTTGCCTGTGGAGCAGGAAGACCGTCTGCGAACACTCGGCCTCTGGATGTTCATTAATGGCGAGGCGATTTATGGGACACGTCCGTGGGTGGTGACGAACGAGGGCGATTATTGGTTCACGCGGAGCAAGGACAACAAGGCGCTCTATGTGATCGTCGACACCCCGGAGACTTGGCGACGTGGACGCGTGCGTGACTTTGTTTTGAAGACGGTGCGCGCTACTACGACTACCAAAGCAAGCTTCCTGGGGCAGAACGACCAAGTGGTAGAGTACGCGCCGAAGGCGCATCCGCAGACGACGTTTGAGCAGCAGACGGATGGCCTGCATGTGCATGCAGTGCGTGCTCAGCGGCTGCAGGACAGCGACGTTTGGCCGTACCCTTCGGTGATTAAATTGACGGATGTGGAGGAGGCATTCGTGCCTCCGGTGGTGCATACGCTGCCCGCAGTCGCAGGTGCCGATGGATCGTTCACTTTGAGCGGGAGTTGGTCTGGTGATGCTTCTACACCAGGAGCGAAGGTGGCATTTCAATACCGCATCATCACGGGTGAAGACACAAAGTCCCGCCTGCATGGATGGCAGGGTATCTCTTCTCAACCTGCGGAAAAGCCTGGGACGTACAGAACGATGCTGCCCAAGTTGGAATCGGGCGAGGTCTATGAGTACCGCATGGTCTTGCAGCATCCCTTATTGACACTCTACGGAGAAGAAGTCACACTTCCGTCACGATGACGAGGGTGTGAGGCATTTAGACTAAGCTTCAAATTTATTTCTGGCCGTTGACGATGAGCTTTGCAGGCCGTTTTACAAAGATGTTGATTGCCTCTCTGTGCGCTTTGGCATGGCGGAGTGCACGGGCGCAAGCGCCGGACTTGGTGATCACACCGAGTGCGACCCTCGCTCCAATTGCGGCTTCGGATGTTTTGAAGCCTGCTGGTATGGCTTACGATTCCGCAGGCAATCTCTATGTCGCCGATGCACGTGGCCATGTGATTCGTCGGCTTTCTACAACTGGGACGTGGACGACGGTTGCTGGGGATGGACGTCAGGGCTTTGCGGGAGATGGTGGGCCTGCTATCTCTGCGGAACTTGATACGCCCATGGGGATTGCCGTCAGCGCGGAGGGGACTCTCTGGATTGCGGATGCGCACAACCACAGGGTGCGACTGGTTTCGCCGAACGGAATCATTTCGACCATCGCTGGATCGAGTGGGAGCGGAACTGTTTTGCGACAGCCCGTTGCGCTGGCTTTTGATGTCGATGGTGCGCTGTATATCGCTGACGCAGCCGACCATCGCATTCGACGTGTCGATGAGAATGGAAGTATTTCGACTGTTGCGGGGACCGGAGACCAGGGATATTCGGGCGATGAAGGTCCTGCGATATTGGCTCGAATTGATTCGCCTAGTTCATTGGCGTTCGATGCGGCGGGACGTCTGCTTTTTGCGGATCGAAGAAATCATCGGATTCGGCGCGTGGATGTAGATGGAACGGTTCATACGGTGGCGGGCGATGGATCGGCAAGTGGTGAAGGCGATGGAATGGCAGTTCACACGCCCTTGGCGATGCCGCGTGGAGTCAGCGTGGATGCGGATGGAAATCTCTTCGTTGCGGATACGAAGTCGCAGCGAATTCTGGTCGTCGAAGACAACGGTGCAGTCGGAATAGCAGTGGGCAATGGTGAGCAGGCTGCAAGCATTGCGCAGGGGAGTGTGCGGGATGTCGCTCTGAATGCGCCTCGGAGCATTGCTTTGAATCAGGCCGGAGTCATGGCCATTGGTGGCGATGCTTCGAACCATCTTTCGATGGCCTCTGCTGCCCCGATGGACTTCGGAACCGTGATCGTAGGTAGTTCGAGTCCATCACAGACTCTAGCTTTTATGAATCGCGGAGACGCCCAGTTACGTCTTGATGCGGTGACGACTCCCAATGGATTCGACGTGACGGATGTGAGCTGCGGGGCTTTTCCCGTCGCGATTGCATCGGGTGGTCGATGCGTGATGTCGATCGTGTTTCACCCGGGTAGCTCTGGTGGATACGTAGGAAAGATCGTTGTGACGGGGAACGTGCCCGCGCAGACCATTGCGGTGGCGGGATTGGGATCTGCATCGCAGGGTTCGCTCGTTTCTACGACCACAACATTGGATGCGGGAGGCACCGTCGTTTACACCAACGCCCCGATCTCTCTGACTGCACAGGTGCTAGCTGCGGATGCCGGAGCTCCGACGGGCATCATTACCTTTTACGATGGCCAGACACCGCTGAGTATTGTGAAGGTTGTCAACGGATCGGCTGTCTATCGCGGAACCGCCCTGACGGCAGGCGTGCACTTGCTCTCTGCGGTCTATAACGGAGATGCAACGTATGCGGGAAGTAGATCCGTTGTAATCAACGTTACGGCGAGTGTAGCTGCTGATTTCAGTCTTGCTCTTGCGACCGGATCAATTGACGGTTCCTCGCAGACGATCACCGCTGGACAGAGCGCGCTCTATCAACTGACACTCACTCCTCTGAACGGTGCGTTTACACAATTGGTGACGCTTTCCGCAACCGGGCTTCCGGCAGGAGCTGTTGCCAGCTTCGACCCTCCGACACTTGTGCCCGGTTCCGCGCCTTCCACCATTCTGCTGACGGTGAAGACTGTGGCGCATACCGCACGCTTCGCAGCGGGCGGAGCAGTGGTTGCGTTTTGTTTTGGCTTTGCCTTTCTACGCTTGAAGAGGAAGAGAAGGATTTTCCCCCTCGCTCTTGCATCGTTGCTTTTTGCAGTGGGGTGTGGCGGAGGATATAGGAGCGGAACAGGTGATACGACGTCTTCGGCCGGAGTTCCTTACGCCATAACAATTACTGCGACCGCTCCGGGAACGAATGGAGCGGCGGTTGTTCATTCCATAGTTGTTACTTTGATTGTTCGGTGAGGTGTATGCATCTTCGTTGGTTGCTGTTCGGTCTTCTAATATTCACGATGAGAGTTGAAGCGCAGGCTGTATTGCAGCAAGAACGGCCACTTAATATTGGCCTTGGCTACGTAGGAACGCTTTCGAATGCGCCACCGGGGACCTGTGGATGCTTCGTTCTAAGTGGCGGCTTTGCAGATGTGGAGCTGCCTCTGCCTCATCGATGGAGCGCGGTCATGGAGTTGTCTGGTGGCCATGCTGGTAGGGTTGCCGGTACATCGCGTGGACTTTCGGTCGTGACACTGCTTGCCGGTCCTCGCTGGAGGCAGTCTTCAGGTGCGCGTTGGTCCTTCTACGGAGAGGGACTCTTCGGTGTAGCACGAGGCTTCGACGCTGTCTTTCAGAGTGGTACAGCGTTCAACGATACGGCGACTGCATTTGCTTTCGAGGCGGGTGGCGGTGTGGACTTGCGTTTGCGGAAGACGGTCAGTGTGCGCTTCGTCCGTCTTGATTATTTACAAAGTGCACTTCCCAATGGGGTGGATGATCGGCAGAGGAACCTGCGTTTTGGGAGTGGTGTTGTGTTTCACTTCGACACTTCAGGGCTGCACAGGTAAAGAGGTTCATTGGAAACAGGGTGGGGCAGGCATCCGGTTGGTGCGTTCCGCGCGACCCCACCCTTTGCGCGATGAAGCTGCGCAAAGAATGGGGCACAAGGAGTAACAGCAGATCCCTCCGCTGCGCTACGGGATGACAAATAAATTGTTACGCGAAAAGAAACTCCTTCGTCCTAAGCTCTTTGACGGTGTCTCGTAGTTTGGCTGCTTTTTCGAACTCGAATTTCTTGGCGGCTTCGCGCATATCGGATTCGAGGCCAGAGATGTATTTGTCGAGTTCCTGTTGTGTGGCGAACTCGGGCAGGCCGTCGGACTCCATCGTGATGTCCGCGTAGTCAGCATCGATGATGCCGGCAAGCGCGTCGCCGATGGGGCGAATGACGGACTTGGGCGTAATGCCGTGCTCTTCGTTGTACGCGACCTGCGTCGCGCGGCGGCGGTCGGTCTCGTCGATGGCGCGACGCATGGAGTCCGTCATCTTATCCGCGTAGAGGATCGCGCGGCCTTCCAGGTGACGCGCGGCGCGCCCGATGGTTTGGATAAGTGAGCCTTGTGAGCGGAGGAAGCCTTCCTTGTCCGCGTCAAGAATTGCGACGAGGGAGACTTCCGGAAGATCGAGGCCTTCGCGCAGCAGGTTGATGCCGATGAGGACGTCGTACTCGCCCTTGCGAAGATCGCGAAGAAGCTTGACGCGCTCCAGGGTCTCAATTTCGGAGTGCATATAGCGGCACTTTACACCCACTTCGGTGTAGTAACCCGCGAGATCTTCGGCCATGCGCTTGGTGAGCGTGGTGACGAGGACGCGTTCGTTCTTCGTGGAGCGCTCGCGGATTTCGGCGAGAAGATCGTCGATCTGGCCCTTGATGGGTCGAATCTCGATTGGCGGATCGATCAGGCCAGTGGGACGGATGATCTGCTCCACCACGACGCCCGCAGCCTTGGTCAGTTCGTAGGGGCCTGGCGTGGCGGAGACGTAGATAATTTGCCCGGTGCGGTTTTCAAACTCGTCGAACTTGAGGGGGCGGTTGTCCATCGCAGAGGGCAGTCGGAAGCCGTAGTCCACGAGGTTGCCCTTGCGGGAGCGATCTCCGTGCCACATGCCGTGAAGCTGGGGAACTGTGACGTGGGACTCGTCGATGAAGATAAGGAAGTCGCGAGGGAAGTAATCGAGCAGCGTCGGTGGCGGCTCGCCGGGTAGACGGCCCGACATGTGGCGCGAGTAGTTTTCGATGCCGTGGCAGTAGCCGACAGACTTGATCATCTCCAGATCGAAGCGCGTGCGCTGATGGATGCGGTTGGCTTCCATCATGCGGCCTTCTTTTTCCAGCTGCGCCTCCCACTCGGAGAGTTCGTGCAGGATCGACTCCGTGGCGGAGGCTTTGCGCTCAGGCTGCACCACATAATGGCTCTTGGGGTAGATGGGAAGGCGCGCGTACTTCTGTTTCACGGTCCCGAAGAGCGGATCGATCTGCGAGAGGTTGTCGATCTCGTCGCCGAAAAGTTCGATGCGGAAGGCATTCTCATCGTAAGTTGGGTAGATCTCGATGACGTCTCCACGGACACGGAAGGTGCCGCGGCGGAAGTCATTGTCGTTGCGCTCGTACAGAATTTCGACTAAGCGCCGTGTGATGTCTTCGCGCTTGATCTTCTGGCCTTTTTCGAGCAGCAGAAGCATGCCGTAATAGGCCTCTGGCGAGCCGAGACCGTAGATGCAGGAGACGGAGGAGACGATGATGCAGTCGCGGCGTTCGAAAAGCGAGCGCGTAGCCGAGAGGCGCAGCTTATCCAGCTCTTCGTTGATGGTCGATTCTTTTTCGATGTAGAGATCGCCGGAAGGAATGTATGCCTCGGGCTGGTAGTAGTCGTAGTAGGAGACGAAGTACTCCACCGCATTGTTGGGAAAGAACTGCTTGAACTCGTGATACAGCTGCGCGGCGAGGGTCTTGTTGTGTGCCAGAACGAGCGCGGGGCGGTTAACTTGCTGGATCACTTTGGCCATGGTGAAGGTCTTACCAGAGCCGGTGACGCCGAGAAGCACCTGGTGCTTTTCTCCCTCGCTTAGGCCGGCGGTGAGTTCCTTGATGGCGCGGGGCTGGTCGCCCTGGGGGGTGTAATCGGTGGCGAGCTGGAAGTCCATCCTTACAGGATAAGGGATGGACTCCCAATATTTTTATGTGGCGTAACTCTTCGCTGGTGGTACGATCTCCGCAATCAAAAGAAATTTGCAGTCTGGGCCCACAAAAGAGGGAAGCTTATGAGTACCACCACGCTTGACACAGGTGTGCTCCCTGCAGGGGCAAATGAGGAACTTGCGGGGCCGCCACACGCGGTAGCTCCTGTCGACCGGGAAGAGCGGATCAGCAGCATCGATATGCTGCGCGGATTTTCCCTGATGGGCATCCTCGTGATGAACATCTGCGACTTTGCGTATGGATATTCGAATTACACCTTTCCCATCAACACGGTGAAGCCGGTTTTCAATGGCCCGCACTGGAAGGTCAATACAATCGCCTGGTTTCTGCGGTGGATTCTGGCCGAAGGCAAAATGCGTGCCCTCTTCAGCATGCTCTTTGGCGCAGGTGTGATCCTGCTGACGGAGCGCGGGGAGAAGCGTGGCGCGGGATTGAAAGTCGCCGACATTTATACGCGCCGGAACATGTGGCTCGTGCTCTTCGGCATGCTGCACGGCTTCCTGATCTGGGGAGGAGACATCCTCTTTTATTACGGCACATGTGCTCTGCTCTTCCTGTTCCCATTTCGGAACCTGCGGGCAAAGCGCCTGATGTGGATCGCAGGGATCGTACTGGCTCTAAACTCTGCGCTGTTGAGCGGTGGGCAGTTTGGCTCTGCGATAAGCGCGAAGAAGGCGGCGGACAAGGTAAATGCCAAGCTGGCAAAGCATCAACCACTGGAAGAAAAAGACCAGGATGCCTTGAAGAAGTGGAAGAGTGTGCAGGAGCGCTGGCGTGTTCCCACTAAAAAGATGTACGAGGACATTGCGGCCAACCAAAAAGGCTATTGGGCGGCTCAAGGGCACGCTGCGAGCGATGTGCTCAGAGGTGAATTGAAGGGGGCCTACTTCGGCTTTGGCGACTGGTTCGGCATGATGCTGTTGGGTATGGCGCTCTACCGCAATGGGTTCCTGAGCGGAAGGCTTTCGCGTAAGACGTATGCGTGGTGTGCCGTCATCGGTCTGGGGATTTCGTGGAGTGTTGTGGGCGTGGGAACGTACGTGGCCTGGAAGGGTGGGTTCGATTTCTTCCAGACAAATGAGTGGACCTTATTCCCATACGACGTCGGACGGGTCTCCGGAGCGCTCGGAAATGCTGCCTTCCTGATGGTGTTGTTGAAGAGCGGCGTCTTCAAATGGGCTCTGCAACGCATCGCCGCCGTAGGGCAGATGGCGTTGTCCAATTATCTGCTCACGAGCATTAGCATGCAGTTTCTCTTCACCTGGGGTCCGCTGCACTGGTACGGCTATATGGAGTACTACAAGATCTATTACGTCGTCTTCTGCATGTGGACTGTGAATCTTGTGTTCAGTTCCATCTGGCTCCGCTACTTCCGTTTTGGACCGGCGGAGTGGGTGTGGCGTTCTTTGACCTACTGGAAGAAGCAGCCGATGCGGCTGCTTCCCAGAAAGACTGCTGCTTTGGCCTGAGTAGCACGCAGATGCGAAGATGAAGAGATGAGCCCGGGTGGACTTTCTAGGCGGTCGTTCGCGATCGCGATGTTGGTGGCGGGCGCACTGTTCATGGAGAACTTGGACGGGACGATTATCGCCACCGGCCTTCCAGCGATGGCGGGAAGCTTCCGCACGGGCGTCGTCGATGTGAACATCGGCGTGACGTCGTATCTTCTGGCGCTGGCTGTTTTTATTCCCATTAGCGGATGGATGGCGGACCGCTTTGGAACGCGCAAGGTCTTTTCTTCGGCGATTGCGATCTTTACGCTAGCGTCGATCTGGTGTGGTTCCTGCCACACGCTGACACAGTTCACGCTGGCCCGCGTAGTACAGGGTCTGGGTGGATCGATGATGGTGCCCGTCGGCCGCCTGATGACAGTGCGCGAGACGCCAAAGCATCAGATCATGCGGACGATCGCATACACCGTCTGGCCTGCGCTGGTTGCGCCGATCCTAGGGCCTCCGCTTGGTGGATGGATTACAACGTACTTCAACTGGCGATGGATGTTTCTCCTGAACGTGCCGATTGGCCTGGTTCTCCTGGTATGCACCTTCATTCTTGTGCGCGATGAGAGGAGACACAGGACGACACCCTTCGACTGGATAGGGTTTGTCCTGGTCGGTTTGGCCTGCTTCAGCCTGATCGAGTGGATGGAGTTCTCCAGCAAGAGCCCTGTGCGTTGGTCGCTCGTCACGGGACTGGGAGTGCTCGCCATGAGCAGCGCGTTTGGTGCTGTCTGGCATCTCCGACGCACAAAAGCACCGCTCTTTCATCTGGACATGCTCAAGGTTGCGACCTTCCGTGCGGTCACGAGTGGAGGGTCCTGGTTCCGCATGGCGATCTTTGTGACGCCATTTCTACTGCCGTTGATGTTCCAGGTGGGCTTCGGTATGAGCGCGTTTGCAGCAGGCTCACTTGTGGTGGCGGTCTTTGCAGGAAATCTGGCGATGAAACCGCTCACCACGCCGCTGCTGCGACGCTACGGTTTCCGGCGCGTTCTGATCGTGAACGGGGCATTGACCGCCCTGGTCTTCTTCGCCTGTGCGCGTCTCTCTCCTGCGACACCGCATTGGGCGATTCTTCTAGTGCTGTTTCTCAGCGGTCTGGGCCGGTCGATGCAGCTCACTTCGTTGACGACGCTCTGTTTTGCCGATCTTCCGGAAGACCGGATGAGCTCCGGATCGGCGATGTTTGCCATGGCGCAGCAGTTGAACACCAGCATAGGCGTAGGTCTTGGCGCGATGATTATCCGCCTGGTCGCGTGGCGCTATGACGGAGGGGTGGAGCATCTGCGCGAATTCCATGCCGCGTTCTGGGTGGTCGGGCTGTTGATGCTCTGCGGACTTCCCTCAATCCTGGCGCTGCGACCGGATGCAGGCGATACGGTTGCGGGTAGATCTACAGCGCTGCTGGCGGCGGAAGAGAGCTCGGTCTAACGTACCTCGTACGCTATCGGAAATCCGAGCAGGGGAGCCCAGTCGAAAGGCGTCCCTGCCAGGGCATCGGGTGCCGCATGGTGAAGGGAATCTGGAGACAGGCCATATTGGCAGCCGATGGATCGCGCGCCTGCGGCTTTGGCCGTCGCGATGTCCACGCCAGAGTCCCCGATCATGACCGTCTGGGAAGCAGCGATGGTTATTCCCGACAACGCGGAAGCCTCTTTCATCAGCTGCAAATACCCTTCAGGATCGGGCTTTTTGTTGATGAAGCTGTCTCCTCCGTAGTTCTGGAAGAAGAAGGGTGAGAGCTCAAGCGCATCGCAGATGGCGCGAGATGGTCGAAAAGGCTTGTTGGTCAGGATCGCCATGGGAAGGTCCGGAAGTGCGCTGCGTATCGCACGTAGCGATTCGAAGACGCCGTCGTAGACATAGGTGAAGTCCAGCTTGTGGACACGGTAGTATTCGAGGAAATATTCCAGCGCATGCGAGGCA
Source organism: Terriglobus saanensis SP1PR4 (assembly GCF_000179915.2). Lineage (NCBI taxonomy): Bacteria > Pseudomonadati > Acidobacteriota > Terriglobia > Terriglobales > Acidobacteriaceae > Terriglobus > Terriglobus saanensis. The sequence continues at coordinate 2,184,173 of NC_014963.1, forward strand.
AAGTCCTCTTCCGGAGGCGCACCTTTCGCTTGCGCAAGCGCGCGGCGGATGAGCATGGCCGCGCCATCACCGATATAGGTTGCCACCGTGGGATGGTCCAGCGGCTGGAGGTGGAAAGCCTCCAGCGTCGCGTTGACAGAGTTGACCAGATCGATCTGCGAGTCGATCAATGTTCCATCCAGATCGAAGACGAGAAGACGCAGGTCGCTTGCGAGGAAAGCAGGTTGCATTCCGCTAGTTTACGAGAACGCTAGCGGATCTGAATGTCTCCCGATCCTGTCTGCATATGCAGGATAGGACCACCGCCGTTGACCGAACCGGTGACGCGGTGCGGATTCAGGCTGCCGCGCATCATGATCTGCTGCTCCGTATGGACCGTTCCGGATCCCGTGGACGCCTCTACGCCAAAGTGCGCGTCGCGGCCGAGAGCGATCCGAATGCTGCCCGAACCGGTATCGATATGCCAGTCTGTAGCGATCTGTCCCTGGATCTCAATGTCTCCAGATCCGGTATTGGCGCGAAGCCCGCCGTTGATGCCCTGGAGCCGGATAGAGCCACTGCCTGTCTCGGCCCGAACGTCCCCCGGAGCTGTCTGATGGAGTTCAATATCGCCAGAGCCGGTGCGTGCAATGGCTGCACCGCGAACACCATTTGCGCGGATAGAACCCGATCCGGTATCCAGTCTTACGTTGGAACCGAGCTCGCCCACCTCGACGTCACCAGAGCCCGTATGCGCAGCGAAGGGACCGTTGAAGGCGCGGGCGCGAATATCTCCAGAACCGCTGCGTGCTTCGATGGAGCTTCCCGCTGGGAGTGTGACGTCGTAGTCAATGCTGATGTGCTGAAAGAGATCGCGGTCGTTGTTGCGGCCGATGAAGATGCCATCGGGGGTCTGCTCGATCGGCGGATTCGAGACGATACGGCGAATTCGATCTTCATCGTTCCCGAAGTGCCAGGAGTTGTCTTTACGCACATGGCCGGTGATGCGCACCTCATTCGACGAACCAGGAACGAGATGGATATATCCGGAGCCCGTGTTCACGGCGACGTGGGGCGTACCCGAGGCGGGTAGGGTGCGAGTGAAATCTTCCGCGTGCAGGACCACCGCAGTGGCGGCGAAGAGGAGGACGGCGGCGGAAGAACGAATGAAAGGCATCATGGGGAACTCCTTACTAAGTAGATCTTACTGCTGGAGAAGGACTCGATCGCCGGCTCTCAGGCCGGAGACAACTTCGGTGCGCACCCCGTTGGAAAGGCCGACCTTGACCGGCACCTTCTTGCGGCCGGTGTTGTCGTCTTTGGAGGGAATTTCAATCGTGGCGTTACGTGCCTTGTCGTAGATGACGGCCTGCTCTGGAACAGAGAGAACATTCTTATGTTCTTCGAGAAGCACCTCAGCGTTTGCCGTCATATTGGCCTTCAGGTCACCCCCGGGATTGTCGATGGAGACACGCACTTCGAAGGTCGTGACATTGTCTTTTTCTATTCCCAGGGGTGCAATTTTTGTGACCTTGCCGTTGAAGGTCTTGTCCTTGAAGCTCTCGACGCGGATGCGCGCTGCCTGGCCGAGATAGATGTGGCCGATATCGCTCTCATCCACTTTTCCCTGCACGTAAACCTGCGAAATATCGCCGAGTGTCATAACGAGTGTCGCGGTTGAACCCATAACAAGGATGGAACTGACCGCGTTGCCGACTTCGACGTCCCGCGAGAGAACGACGCCATCCATGGGCGACGTAATGGTGGTGTAAGAGAGTTGCTCTTCCAATTGACGGAGGCTGGCTCTGCTTTGTGCTACTTGAGATTGTGCCTGTTTGAGCTTGGCTTCATCCACTGTGATCTGGGCCAGCGCGCGATCACGGGTATTGATGGCGATCACATATTTCTGGTGGGAGTCATCCAGCATCTGGGCGGACATAACACCATCCCGCGACATGGCGGCGGTTCGTTCGTACGTATGCTTAATCATGGGGAGGTCGGGGGATTCGGCGTTGACGCGGTCGAGCGTGATGGCCGCCTGGCAGGAACGCTCGTTGGATTCGGCACCCGCAAGCTGTGCGCGGGCCGCTTCTACCTGTGCCTGGATCTCAACTTCATCGAGCTGGGCGAGAATCTGGCCCCGGTGGACCGTCTGATTGATGTCAGTGGAGAGCTTTTCGACGATCCCAGAAGCCTTGGACTTTACCTCGACCTTGGTGATCGGCTGGACTTTACCCGTGGCGACGACCGAACGAGCTATATCGCCTCGGTCTACGGTCGCAATTTGCGCGGCGTCGATCTTTGCGGGCTCCATCGCCGTTCTATAACCGAAGACGCCGAGGGTTCCGACGACCGCAATTGCGATAGAGAGGATCACGATGAGTTTTGTTTTGCGCTTCCGTGCCATATCTGCATTCACACTCCGCGTGAGATGCAGCAGGATACGCAACCCGGCGGGGAAAGGTTCCCGGCGGGGGATCAGGCATATTTTCGGAGCATTCCCAGAACTTTGCCCTGGATGACGACATTTTCGGCGGGAGCGTAGATGGGTGCCATCTCCGCGTTGGAGGGCTGAAGTCGGATCATATTGCCTTCGCGGTAAAAACGCTTGAGTGTGGCATCGCAACCATCAACCAGAGCGACGATAATCTCTCCCTGGCGTGCGGTGGCAGTGCGTTCGACCAGAACATAGTCTCCATTGACGATGTGTTCATCGCGCATGGAGTCGCCGCGAACCTCAAGCGCGAAGACCTCGCGGTTGCCGATAATTTCGGAGAGCGAAATACTTTCTGCGTTTTCAATGGCTTCTACAGGCTTTCCAGCTGCGATTCGGCCCATCAGGGGAAGGCGGTCCGACATGCGGCGCGAGGTTCGAGGCGCCAGAACATCGATCGACCGGCTGCGATTATGCGCCCGCTGTAGGAGGCCTTTGTTCTGCAGATTGGTCACGTGCTTATGCACCGTGGCGAGGGAGTTGAGTCCCAACCCCTGTGCGATCTCCTCGTACGAGGGGGAGTAGCCGTTCTTCTGCGTGAACCCTGTAAGAAAGTCGATGACCTCTTTTTGCCGACGCGTGATAGCCATGCGAAGATTTTAGCGAATAAAAAGCGAATTGCAACATCCAAATCTTCGGATCTGCAAACCGGTAGCTGAATAGATAACCCCTTTACTTCTCATGAAATTCAAGTATTCCCGATTTGAACCGATCTATTAAGAAGGCTCTCTGGTTTTTCTTGAGTCCGTATCGACGACGCGAGAAGGTAAGTAAACCGGAAATAACTCTGGACCCGCAAAACACTGCAAGACTGCAGCACAAATTTTCTGGCTTTGGAGCATCAATGAGAGTTCTTGTTGTAGAGGATGATCGGGCACTGGGCCTGTTCTTAGAGAGAGGGTTGAAACTTGAGGGCCACGAAGTGGCTTGGGTGGGAGACGGCGATGCTGCCGTGGACTATGTCATGGAGCACCGGCTCGATCTGATGGTGCTTGACCTGGGTCTCCCCAAGCGCGACGGCCTGGATGTTCTGCAAGCCCTCCAGGGTCTGCACGGAGGCATGGCAATCCTTGTACTGACCGGACGAGTCGGCATTGAAGACAGAATCAGTTCGCTGAACCTGGGGGCTGACGATTGCATGATGAAGCCCTTCAGTTTTCATGAACTCATCGCCCGGTGTCGTGCGCTCGAAAGACGGCGGGCTTTCCCCGTGGACAGTGTTTTGCGTCATGACGATCTGACGATGGACAGGATGCACCGCAAGGTGCAGCGGGGAGGCGAGCCGGTCGATCTAACGGTCAAAGAGTTCGCTCTGCTGGAATATCTGCTGCTTCATCATGATCGTTGCGTCTCCCGGAAGGAACTTCTGGCCAAAGTCTGGTCCATGGCCCCAGAGGCGGGAACCAATGTCGTCGATGTCTACGTGAACTACCTGCGAAAGAAGCTCGAACCTAAGGTGGCCTCTCTCTTTGGAGTTAGCTCGCTTATAGAAACGGTACGAGGCGAAGGGTATCGCCTGCGCGCAATGAAAAACCGACAACAAAGGGAAAAGACGGATGAGCGGGGGCTCGAGATCAGTGCATAATTCGACGGAAACATCAGTTCGGGAGTTGAAGTTGGAACGCACGAAATTGAGACAGAACGCCATGCTTGCGAATGCACGCGAAGAACTCCACGACCTTAGCCAGCCTGTGACGGCGGTCTTATGCCTGCTTGAGTTGGCGAAGCTGCAGGGAGACGATAGGTCTATGCGAGAGGGCATCGACAATGCACTGAAAGAGTGTGCCCGACTGATGAGATCGGTCCAGCGCATGCGCTTCGCCCTGGGAGAACCAGAGGAGGAGGAAATCGTATGAGTTCAGTTCCTTTCAATTTCCAGGGAAGCATGGCTCCTGTACGCACGGTAATTGTGGTGAGCCCGGACGCTGCCGTTCGTTCGCGTCTGCGTCTGCTCCTCGCTGGCATGCGTTGGAGTGTGGCCGAGGCTGCAGGTGGGGCAGAGGCGATGGGACATCTTGATGAGCGTCCTCACGAGGCGCTTCTCGTCGATACGTGGCTCCCGGACCTTGAAGTGTCGGAGTTTTCGAAATGGGTAGGAGTCCACTTTCCTTCGATGGACCTCATTCATATCGATGGCGCACCAAGTTCTACTACACCACGGAGTCCGCGGCGGAATGAACTTCTACACGTTCTCCGGCAGATGGAAGAGAGTTCAGTCGGAGACGGGGCGGTGTGGAGATCTGCACCCCTCGTCGTTCCGCGTCTCGTCCCTTCGATCTTGCCTCCTGCGCCACGGATTGTCGTCAGCGAGCTCCGGGAACTGAATCGAGTCGAGCCGATATCGAAGACGCCCATCATGCATCTTCCGGGCATCGTTGGATCGAGCGTAGCCATGCGGGAGCTGGCAAGTATGGTGTCTATGGTCGCGCCGCGTTCGGCAACCGTTCTGATCGAAGGTGAGACGGGAACAGGAAAAGAGTTGGTTGCACTGGCGGTTCACCGGTTAAGCGATCGTTCGTCCAAGCCTCTGGTGGTGCTCAACTGCGCCGCTATTCCGGAGTCGTTGCTTGAAGCGGAGCTCTTTGGGCATACGAGGGGCGCATTTACGGGCGCTGTTCAGTCGCGCGTCGGACGCATCGAAGCGGCCAATGGTGGAACGCTTTTCCTGGACGAAATCGGTGAGATGCCTTTGGCCCTTCAGGCAAAGATGCTGCGTTTTCTGGAGTGCGGTGAACTGCAACGTATTGGCGATAATGAGATAAGCCGAGTAGATGTTCGCGTGGTTGCGGCAACGCATCAACCGCTGGAACAGCATGCTGCAGAGGGAAAATTCCGTCTCGACCTCTATCACCGTCTCGCGGTTTTTCCCGTCGAGGTCCCTCCGCTCCGTGAACGGATGGAAGATCTGCCAATGCTTGTCGAACACATCCTCTCGCAGTTAGGCCTGCGTTCGCAGGCGAAGCGAATGGGAGAAGGCACGCTGGAGATTCTTTGCGCGCATACCTGGCCCGGCAACGTGCGTGAACTGGGACATGTGCTGGAGCGCGCTTCGATTCTCTCGGGACAAAGTGCTGTCATTCAGCCCCCAGACATTCGCATCAGGTCTCGCAGTCGCGCTTCCTAAGAATTTCTTCATCTAACCAATAAGGCCGCTCTCAGAGAGCGGCCTTATTTTTTGGCCTTGAGAGTGCAACGTCCCTATCGACACTTCCAGAAGAAGCTTCAACTCAGGAGAAGGCGATGCAAATTGAGACACCGATGGCCGCTGCGCTCTCTCATTATCTCGATCTGTCCACACAGCAGATGAAGATGACCGCTGGAAACATGGCGAATGTGGACACGCCGGAGTACAAGACGCAGGGATTCGATTTCGAGCGCGAGTTTGCGAACGCGCTTCATAAGCCAGTGGGCCAGGCGGATTCGGCTCAGATCCAGAGCGCGGAAGTCGAGGGGTTGGTCTCCCGTCCCGACGGCAATAACGTCTCTATGGACAGGGAAGCAATGCAGCTGGCAAAGACGCAGCTCCAGTTCAAGACCGGTGTGGAGTTGCTCAAGCGGGAGTACTCCCGTGTCATGGATGCAATCCGGTCGGAGAGTAAATAGAGATGAACCTCTTCGGAATGATGGATATCAGTGCATCAGCTTTGCACGCGCAACGGGTACGCGCGGAGGTTGTTGCGACGAACATGGCCAATGCCGAGACTACGAGGACGGCGGATGGCGGAGCGTACAGCCGGAAGCATGTCCTTCTCGCGTCGGCGGAGAGCGGCAACACTTTTTCAAGTTCCTTCCGCCACGCGGGAAGTCTGCTGTCGACGCCATCGCAGACGGTCGAAGGTGGGGTGGATGTGACCTCCGTCGAAGGTGACGGCGCGCCACCGATCCGCCGATACGATCCCTCGCATCCGGATGCGGACAAGGACGGTTTTGTGGAGTATCCCGACATCAACCCACTGACGGAGATGGTGGATCTGATGGGGGCGACGCGCTCCTATGGTTTGAACGCGACGGCCCTGCAGGCAGAAAAAGGGATGGTCGTCGCATCACTCGATATTTTGAAGTGAGGTCGCGCAGATGACAGGTATTCAAGCGATCGTGAGTCAGATCGCGACGCAGGCTGTAGAGCAGCAGCAGCTCGCCGCTTCGGCTACCGGCGCAGGGCCGGCAGATAGCGGTGGCTTTTCGGAGATATTTCGTTCCGCCATGCGACAGACGGAGGAGTTGGATGCCAAGGCCGCGAAGTCTGTCACCGGGTTGCTAAGCGGCGATGGTGTAGAGGTGCATGAAGCGATGATCGCGACGCAGAAGGCGGAGATGGCGTTTGAGCTGGCTCTGCAGGTCCGTAATAAAGCGATCTCCGCTTATCAACAGATGATGCAGATGCAGTTCTAAGGTGCTTTCGACCTCATGGCAAATGAACTACAAAAGACAAGTTTAAGTCCCCAGAATGTCAAAGCGAAGGTGTTGGCTCTGACGGGAGAATTGCGCAGCCGCGTGGCCGCCATGCCGCAGCGTCAGCGAATGACGTTGCTTGCCAGTGCCTTCGCTCTTGCCGCATTCTGTGTGGCCCTGGTGTGGTGGACAGGGCGTACTGATTGGCGTCCGCTCTTTAAGGGGCTTGAAGGACGAGATCTCCAGCAGGTCGAGCAACAGCTTGGCTCGGCGGGGATTGCATATCAGCCGACACCGGATGGTTCAGGCATCGAAGTGGCCGCCGAACAGATGGACAAAGCGCGCATGGTGGTGGCGGCGAAGGGTATGCCCGGTTCGGGGCGCATGGGCTTTGAACTCTTCGATAAGCCCAACTGGGTCGGCTCCGAGTTTGATGAGAAGGTGAACTATCAACGCGCCCTTGAAGGCGAGTTGGAGCACACGATTGAGACCCTCGGTGCAGTGCGTTCAGCGCGTGTCCATCTCACGCTCTCGCGGCAGTCTCTTTTTGCCGCAGAAGAGCATCCCGCCACGGCCAGCGTTGTACTCAAAATGCGGAACGCTTCTCTGGCGCGAGATCAAGCGGCATCGATTCGTGCTCTCGTCGCGGGAGCGGTTGAGAATCTTCATCCAGAGCAAGTGGCGCTTGTGGATGCGGATGGACATTTCGACCTGAACGGCCCTACGCAAAGGGGCGAGGTCCAGGAGCAGGAGCAGGCACTGGAGCGAAAGCTGGTGGCTATGCTGGAACCGCTTGCCGGTACAGGGAATGTTCGCGCGACGGTAAATCTAAGCTTCGACTCAGAGGCAGAGGAGCGGACCGACGAGGTATACGATCCGCAGCAATCCGCTCCTGTCAGCATGCAGAGAAGCGAACAGAGTTCGACGCAGGCAAATCGCCAGGGCGCAGTCGCTGGCGCGGCTGCCAATATGCCGGGCCCCGCACCTGCTGTTCCGCCACTTCTGGCGACGCCTGAGAAGAAGGACGCGAACGGACTTCCGGTTTATCCGCAGGCTGGAGGGCCGTCGCAGGCTGTGCGAGAAGAGAGCAGCAGCTATGCAGTCACGCGACACCTTGTGCATACGCAGCGTGGTCCGGGGCGCGTGCAGCGGATTGTGGCTGCAGTCGTAGTCAACGATCGCGCGGTGACTGAAAAGGCTGGAAAGGACGGCGCGACTCTCTGGAAACAACGAACGCCGGAGGAGATGCGGCGACTTGAACAGCTTGCTCAGGCTGCTGTGGGCTTCGATCCCAAGCGAGCCGACCAGGTAGTGATTGAGAATATCGCGTTCTCCGAAAATGCCGCAGACGCCAGGCCAAACTGGTTTGAACGTCAGGCGGAACATGGCAGTAACTTCCTCCGCATGCAGCCAGTCTTGATTCGCACCTTAGGTGTGGTTGTTTGCGGCGCTCTTGTCTGCTTCTTCGTTCTTCGTCCGCTCGGCGAACAGGTGAGCAAAGCACTGCAGCCGGCGCTCCCGGCGCCAAGAACTGCAATCGACCTCAACATCCCTGTTCCTCCAGAGGGGGGACAGATTTCTCCCTCGCAGGTGCAAAGTACCTTCGAGGCTGTCAAGAATCAGATTCGAAGCGACCCGCAACAGAGCGCGCGTCTTTTGGAATCATGGATTGGATCTGGGAGGGGTGACTCATGAACGCGATGACGTATGGCAGCGAAGTTCCGGGTCTCCGCAAGGCGGCCGTTCTCATGATGAGCGTGGGAGACGAGCTCTCGACCTCACTCTTTCAGGGTCTGAGCGAAGACCACATTCAACGAGTGGTCGACGAAATCTCGCGCGTAGGCGAAGTGACCCTGACCGAGCAGGCCGAGGTGCTGACCGAATTTCATGACCTGCTGGAGACGCAGCAGGTCCTGCTTAGGGGTGGTCCGGACCAGGCGGAGAGGCTTCTTACGGACGCCTTCGGTAAAGAGCGAGCTGAAGATCTCATGGCGCAGATTTATCGTCTCCGGGAAAACTCCCATGGAGATCTCGCGGCGCTTCAGCAAATGGATCCCACGCAGCTGAGTAAATTTCTCGAAGGCGAACATCCGCAGACGATCGCTCTTGTGCTGGCGCACCTGCATCCAAAGCAGGGATCTGCGGTACTGATGCAGCTGCGCGAAGATTTGCGCGTCGAAGCCGTTCGCCGCCTGGCGGAGATGCGCCAGTTCTCTCCGGAGATGGCACAGAAGGTGGCACTCATTCTCTATCGTCGGATTGAAGCGCTAGGAGCCAATGGTCGCCGTTCCTATGCAGGATTCAAAGCCGTCGCCGACCTTCTTAATCGTCTGGATCAGAGCGCGAGTAGAAACATTCTCGACGAGATTGAACAGAAAGAACCCAAACTCGCCCTTGGAATTCGCAACCTGATGTTCACCTTCGATGACCTGATCACCGTCCCTTCAACCAGCATTCGTGAGTTGGTCAACGCGGTCGATAAAAAGGTTCTAGCGATCTCTCTTAAGACGGCGGATGAAAACCTGCGAACGCATGTCTTCCAGTGCATGAGTTCACGTGCTGTAGACATGCTGAAAGACGATATAGAAGCGCTTGGTCCTATACGTGGACGGGATATCTCACAGGCTCAGCAGGAGATGCTCGCGCTGGCGCGGCGACTCGATGCTGAAGGCAAGATCATTCTAAAGATGGAGGCAGACAGTGACATCACACTCTGAACAAACATGGGTAAATGAAGCGCCTTTTTTACCCGAAGGTGTTTCTCCACTGGTCTTTCGTTGCTTGGATCCGGAAGGAGAAGATCGATATGCCATAGCCCAAGCCCCCGAGCCGGTTGAGGAAACTGTCGTGGAGGTACTCTCCCCGCCGCGGCAGCCGGAGGCCATAGAGATCGCAAGCACTGAGATGCTGGAAGCGGCTTTCGAACTCAAGTTGAATGAAGAACGAGCCTCCCTCTCTCGAACTCTGGAAAACTTTACCGAAGAGCGGCGCAAGTACTTTGAAGGCGTAGAGGGCGAGGTGGTCCGTCTCTCTCTAGCGATCGCGGAACGTGTTCTGCATCGCGAGGTGGAGATGGATCCACTTCTGCTTGCCGGCGCGGCCAGGGTCGCTCTCGACAATGTAGCGGATCGCAGTGGCGTGATTCTGCGTGTTTCTTCTTCGGAGGTAGACGCCTGGACACAGCGTATGGGCCAAAGTCCGGATCCGCCGGAGTTGGTCGGAGACCACAGTCTCACCAAAGGTGAGTGTGTCCTTGAAACCCGCATGGGGACCATCGATCTAGGAATCCGCGCTCAGTTGAAAGAGATAGAGCGTGGATTCTTCGATCTCATGCTGCGACGTCCAGCCTTCGGAGTGTAAAGACGACCGTGCCGCTCGCCTCCTACTTCAACCGTCTGCAGCAACTACCGTCCGCACGGTGGTATGGCAGGGTGGTGGAGGCAACTGCACAGACCATCTCTTCCGATGGTCCGTCCTGTTCTGTAGGAGAGGCGTGCGAGATTGTCGATAGTAAAGGTGGGTACCACGCCGCCGAGGTGATCGGATTTCGTGGATCGCACCTCATCTCCATGCCGCTGTCGAGCTCCAGAGGCATTCGCTTTGGAGATCGTGTGATGACGACTGGAGAAGTTCCTTCTCTCGGCGTTGGCGAAGATTGTCTCGGACGCGTATTGGATGCCAGGGGCCGGCCTATCGATGAACGGCAAGCACCACGCGTCGAAACGTTTCGTCCGCTGGATGGCGATCTTCCTATGGCGATGCACCGGGTCCCGATTCAAACGCCTTTAGCCACCGGCGTCCGTGTGCTGGACGCCATGATGACGGTCGGGCGAGGCCAACGCGTCGGCATCTTCGGCGGATCGGGTGTGGGTAAGAGCACCCTGATCGGCATGATGACGCGGAATACTTCGGCGGACCTTACCATTGTGGGCTTGGTGGGCGAACGCGGCCGCGAGGTGCGCGAGTTTCTTGAAGACTCTCTCGGTGAGAAAGGGCGGCGGCGTTCGGTGACGGTGGTTTCTACCTCGGACGAGTCGCCGCTGATGCGTATGAGGGCTGCGCTCGCAGCAACGACGTTAGCTGAGTCTTATGCTGCCAAGGGAAAGCACGTTCTCCTCGTTTTGGATTCGCTCACACGCTATGCCATGGCAGCGCGCGAGGTCGGTCTGGCAGCGGGAGAACCGGCAGCGACCAAAGGGTACACTCCCTCTGTCTTTGCAAAGATGGCCCGTCTAGTCGAACGCGCTGGGAACTTCGGAACCGGAAGTATGACAGCGTTCTATACCGTTTTGATGGAGGGAGACGATCAGCAGGACCCTCTCGTGGACGCCGCTCGCTCGCTCCTCGACGGACATATCGTGCTCTCGCGCGAGATGGCGTCCGCCGGGATCTATCCTCCAGTGCATGTGCTCGACTCGCTCAGCCGCCTGATGCCGGCCGTGATCTCCGCCGAGCATCGCCAGGATGCCGCGAAGATCCGCCGCACCATGGCGACGTATGCACGCTCCGAAGACATGGTACGGCTGGGAATGTACAAGAGCGGGATGGATGCAGAGCTTGATCACGCCATTCGCATGCATCCGCGCATTCAGACTTTCTTTCAGCAGACGTCCGAAGAACGTGCGGACTACGCTTCTACTCTCGCTGCATTGCATGGTTTGGAAATGGCTTGAGCTCGCAACGTATTGCTTCTCTTCGACGTGTGCTCGCTCTCTGCCTCACCCAGGAGCGTGGAGCAAAGCTTGCCATGGCGCAATCGGTCCAGAGAGTCACCCTCATGGCGAAGCGTCTCGAGTCCCTGGAATTACGCCAGGCATCCGGACCTGTATCTGCTAGAAGAGAGAATAGCCTCGTCGGTGCGGAAGATCTTCTTTCGTCGGAGGCCCTGACCCTGATGCGCGAAAGAATCCTTCATGCGCTCCGTGCGGCACGTCTGGAACGAAACCAACACGAGCGAGAGTGGATGGAGAGACACAAGACCATGGAGCAGGTACGCGGCGTGTTGAATCGCCTCGAGATGGAAATAGACCGCATCATGCAGCGCCATGAGCAGCAGGAAATTGATGATCTTTACGCGGCCCGTCAGCTTTCACGCAGGAAAGATCAACCTTAGAATTCTCTAGTCTGATTTGGCTGTTTGCTTGCACCTGCAAGCACGAGGCATGCGCGTGATGACAGTTTCAGATATTTCGTCTAATTCGATCGACGTGATGCCCGGATCTGGCGATCAGGTTCAAGGCAACAAGGATACGAAGCACTCTGGATCGTTTGCGGATCTCTTTGCGAGTGCCAAGGGAACTTCCGGGACGCTCACCGAAAAGTCAGACGTTGGTCATGATAAATCGATTGAAAGCGGTACTGCGAAAAGCGAACCGAGCAAGTCATCCCCGGCGGGTAGTACCCCTGCTTTGAAATCGATTGAGGAGAAAACTCCGCAGACTGTTCCTGAGAAGGCCGAGGGGGAAGATGGAAAGAATCTTCAGGCTCCTAAAGATTCTGCAAAGACTGATGGCGTAAACGAAACGCAGGGCAGGCCGATTAAGCTCGCCTTAAAGCGAACAGACGCCCCTTCGGCGACAGAGGTCGCGCAGGATGCAGATATTGCCGCCAAGCTAGAAATTGCGAAGGCTGAGGGAGGTGCCGCCGATCCAGATAAAGCTACCGATAAGGGCAAGGGAATTCATGCCAAGGTTGCGCACAAGCTTGTCCTGATGACGTCTCATGCAGTTGAGTCGAACTCCTTCGCAGCACAGGCGACCACTCCGCCCTCTACATCTCAAGCCGCACTGACGCCTCCAGGCTCGCCTCTTCCTGCAGCGATCCCGGCGGCGCTCTCGCCGTCTTCTACTCAAGATGTGGCAAGCAAAGACGCGCCCCCAGTCACACCCGCACTGCGTACATCCATTGCCGTCACCGGCGCGGGGAAGCATGCCGTGGCGATAGCAGGGGGAGAAGATGCCGTTGCGGCTGGGCGGGTCGACAGCCTCATGCAGAAGGCCACAGAGCATGAAGCGGCGGCCGACGACCAGGGCAAGATGTCGTCTCCCTCCGTTGAGCCGACAGCCGAAAATCAGGCAGCGCTAAATGCGGGAATCGGCAGTTTTAAGGAAACACAAGCGCTCCAGCAAGTAATTTCTCCGCCGATGGCACACAGTGTGACCGTTGCAGGGGCGAAGGTCGCTGACCCGGGGAATAACGACGTCTCCTCTCCCATGCGACAGATGCAGATAGATACAGATACTGCGAACCAATCGGGGCAGATGCACATCGTCTCTGATCGCATGATTGAGATCAGCGTTCCCGATTCGCAGCACGGTCCTGTAAGTGTGCGTGCTGAGTTGCAGAGCGACGGAAGTGTCGCCGCGCAGCTTTTACCTCGGAGCGTCGCCGGACATGTCTCTCTGGTCTCCCAGACGAACGGACTTTCCGCCTACCTCTCGGAACATAGTCTCTCGTTGTCTGTCAGTGTTGTTGCGCCAGCGGCGTCCAGTGGCGGAAACCTGCCGCCAAATAATGCCTCCGGACATGCGCCCTCCGACGCGATGCAGTTCACGCAGCATCGAGAGGAACGTGGTTCGGCAGATCAGGGACGTAACAATGAAAAATCTTTCGATGATGCGGTCACTGCGCCCAGGGACGAAGAAGTACAGACCCGGCAGACCGCGCAAACTCTAACCCAATACACCAACAGATCTGAAGCAGGCAGACCCGGATGGATCAGTATCCGCGTCTGAAGAAAGGAATGAGATGAGTACAAGTGTTACGGGCACTCAACATCCCACGGCGTCCGCAGCAAGTGCAATGGACACCAGCACCAACCCTACAACCGCAACGAGCAATGACACCATCACCTCAGATGACTTCATGACTCTCCTTGTCGCGGAGATGCAAAACCAGGACCCCACAGCGCCGAGTGATCCCACGCAGTACATCCAGCAACTCGTCGGTGTCAATAGCCTCCAACAGCTCATCGGGATCAACACTGGCATCGGTGAACTGACCTCCAGCCTGGATATCCCACCCACCACCTAGACTACTCAAACTCAAGGAGCAGATATGCCTAGTTTCTCCATCGCGCTTTCCGGTCTCAAGGCCGACTCCGTTGCTCTCGATACCATCGGCAACAATCTAGCCAACATGAACTCGGTCGCCTACAAGAAGCAGAATGTCAATTTTTCCGATCTCTTCTATCAGACGATCGGGGTTTCAGGTGCGAACACACCGCAACAGGTCGGTTTAGGCACGCAAGTGAGCGACATCTCCACGGACTACACGCAAGGCGGTTTCAATCCAGGAGGAAGCTCGACGCAGATGGCCATTAATGGTGACGGTTTTTTCGTCGTATCGAATGGAGGCGTCCAGGAACTGACACGCAACGGTGACTTTCAGCTGGATTCGTCGGGCAATCTGATTACCAGCGACGGACAGAGTGTTATGGGATACGCTGCAACCGGTGGCGTGGTCAACGGAAACACCGCTCTTTCCGCGTTGAATATCCCCACGGGACAGACGCAGGCTGCAACGGCTACCACCGCCATCACCATGACCGCCGTTCTCAATTCGGGAGCTGCTGTAGGCACGTCCTTTAGTACTTCGACGCCAGCCTTTGACTCATTGGGCCAGAGCCACAGCGTCACAACGACTTTCACAAAAACCGGCGATAACACATGGGATTACTCCGTCACACTTCCGTCAGGCGATGCGGGGGCTGCCACAGGGAATACGGGAACACTTACCTTCGACAGCAACGGCGCACTGATTTCGCCGACGACCAATATCTCAAACATCAGCTTCACGGGGATGAAGGATCAGGCGAGCGACATGAATCTGCAATGGCCCTTGTATAACTCCACCGGAGGTGGACTTATCACGCAGACCGCTGTGACAGCCTCGTCAGCTAATTTCGCTGCGAACGGTTCTCCCAGCGGTAAATACCAGAGCTTTTCCGTAGATTCGACTGGAACGATCACGGCGCAATTCAGTAATGGCAACACAGAGGTGCTTGGGCAAGTTGCGCTCGCAACCGTTTCGAATGAACAGGGACTGACGCGCATGGGAAATGATCTCTATGTTGCCAGCCGCGCCTCGGGTTCGCCGAACGTTGGTGTGGCAGGTGTTGGCGGGAGGGGCGACATCGAAGGAAATGCGCTTGAGCTCTCCAATGTCGATATCTCTACCGAATTCGCGAACCTCATCGTCGCCCAGCGCGCCTTTGAGGCCAACTCCAAGACGGTGACGACCTTCGACACCGTAACCCAGGACACCATCGCCATGATTCGGTAGTCTCTTTCTGAAATTCCTCTAATGGCTGCTCGGAATCATTGGCAAGCGCCGTGCATCATGTCCTGGCATGAACAAAGATGCAAGCGCGAATGCTTCCGGGCAGCCAGCAAAGATCAACCTCGGATCTCTTCTGATCGTCGCAATCGTTGCTGCTGTTCTGTCGGCGGGCGGAGCAGCAGCAGTCTTTTACTTTCTCGCAAAGCGAATGGGTGTGTCTCCTTTCTCCGAGACGAAGACCTTCGATTCAAGGCAGGGAGCCGCTCAGACAAAGCAAGTCCCCTTCGAACCGATGCTTGTGAATCTGGCCGATAGTGACGGGCAGGCCTATCTGCGCCTGGGTGTGGTCCTTAGCGTTCTCGATGAGCCAGAGAAGGCAGGCAAGGAAAAGGTTGACGCCGCGCATCCTGTTTACGGGAGTGCCGCAATGCGCGACACCATTCTTTCCGTTGTAGGGGCGGAGAAGTCGGGCGATCTTCTGATGTCTTCGGGTAAGAGCGCCCTAAAAACGAAACTTCGCAGCGCGATTCAGCAGCGCGATCCAGCCCTCAAGATCGCGGATGTGTTTTTTACCGAATTTCTGGTGCAACGCTAAGTTATGTCAAACCCTTCTGGAAATTCGCTCCCAGCCCAGCCCGCTGGCACTCAGCCGATGTTCTCCCCTCCGCCGACGAGCGGATCCTCGATGGAGTCGCACCCGTCCTGGCCTGTGTTGTCGACGCTGCAGGTACGCATGAAAGTAGCGTTGCCACTGCCTCGCTTCTGTGTGCGCGATCTGCTTGCCCTCCAGCCTGGAAGCGTCGTAGGAAGCGGCTGGAATGAGACAGAGGACGTTCCGCTCATCGGGGGAGAGACGCAGGTCAGCTGGTGTGAATTTGAAACCGTGGAAGACCGCATCGCTGTGCGGCTGACCCGGCTGATCTAGGGAGAGGCAAGATGCTCAAGGAGAGAAGCGATGAAATGAGTCGTCTGGGCAGCCAGGTCGTGAACAATGACACGAGCACCGCATCGCTCGGTCTTCTGCGTCGCGTGGGTTTACGTCTTCTCGAAGTCGCCCATCGGGCCAGACCCGCACGGCGCATGCGCGTGGTGGAGTCACTTGCCTGTGGGGGCAAGGCGCAGCTGCTTCTGGTTGAAATTGATGGAAAGAGCTTTCTCGCTGCCGGTGGAACGGATGCCGTGCATACCCTGCTGGCTCTTCCGGGAGAATCTTCGTGAAGTCGGTGATGATTCTCTTTGGCATCCTTCTCACAATGTCTTTGCCGCTGTATGCGGCGCGCCTGCCGAAACAGGTTGACGCACCCGCGAGGGCGGCCAGGGCAACCTCGCCCAGTCGGGCCACGGGCGCATCCACGGGCGCCGGAGGGATCACGGTACGCTCTCTGTCGGATGAGCTGAACAGCTCCAGGATCGGCTCTTCCTGGGTCATCGCCCTGAGTCTGACGTTGCTGACCTTATTGCCTGCGATCATCCTGGCCATGACCCCCATGGTGAGGTTGTTAGTCGTCTTTCATTTTTTACGACAAGCACTGGGAACGCAGACGGCGCCGTCCAACCAGGTGCTCATGGCGCTTGGCCTGATGATGACTTGGTTCCTCATTCAACCGGTCGTGGTGCAGATCGAGCAACAGGCCATTGCACCGTATCGAGCGGAGACAATCACGCTGGAAGAGTGCATGGACCGCACCTCTGTACCCATCAAGCAGTACTTGCTCAAGTACGCGCGCGAAAAAGATCTCGCTCTCTTTGCCTCGGCAGGCATGTCCATACGCCCACAGACGCGGTTGGATATCCCTCTCCGTATCGTTATTCCGGCCTACATCCTGAGCGAACTGAAAGCTGGCTTTCAGATCGGCGCAGTCCTCTTTCTTCCATTCCTGCTGATTGACCTTGTTGTCGCCAGCATCACTACCTCCGTGGGCATGTTGCAGCTACCGCCCGTTGTCATTTCGACGCCAATCAAAATTCTCCTCTTCGTAATGGTGGACGGCTGGAACCTCCTTGCCGGATCTCTTCTGAAGAGTTTTTAGGAGCCTCGATGAATCCAGACCAGGTAGCAGAGATCGCACGTCATCTTCTGATGGAAGCTATGCTCTTGAGCGCACCCGTCTTGATCGCGAGTTGCCTTGTGAGCGTGATCCTCAGCCTACTGCAGACACTCACCAGCATTCAGGACCAGACGCTTACCGCAGTCCCACGTCTTCTGGTCGTCTTCGTTGCGGGCACACTGACGATGCCCTGGTTTCTGCGTCGCCTTGTTCTCTATACCGTTCATCTTTGGACAGACTTTCACCGGTATCTCGGATAATGATGCAAGCGTCCGCCTTCTCACCTGAGATCCTCAATCCGTGGGCCCACATCTTAGCGTCGGGGACGCTGGTCATGGTGCGTTTAGGCGGCGTGATCGCTCTCGCACCGCCATTCAATTCTCCGGGAATTCCACCACGCATCAAAGTGGGCTTCCTGCTGGCGATGACGATTCTACTTGCGCCGATTGCCGCTGGAATTCCCGAGGCACATGTCGATCTCGAGATAACCTCCGTGCTGGGAGAGATGGCGGTGGGTCTTCTTTTTGGATTTTCCCTCACGCTTTTAAATGAAGCGCTGCTCTTCGCTGGATCGCTACTGGGGATCAGCTTCAGCTTCTCGCTGGCCAATCTGTTGGATCCAAATTCGCGTGTGGATACGCCCGTGCTTGGCATTCTTCTGAACTGGTTCGGTATTTTGATCATCTTCGGTGCGGGACTCGATCGCCTTATTCTGGCGGCGGTCATGCGTAGCCTGGCGGTGGTGCCTCTCGGCCGAGCCACGATGCATCTAGGGGCAGTTCATCAATGCGTTGCGATGATCTCCGGCGTGTTCTTTGCCGGTCTGCAGCTTGCCACGCCGATCATGGCGGCCGCCCTCGCGGTGGAGGTTACCGTTGCGCTGATTAGTCGCTTTGCGCCCGCGCTCCCGGCGCAGGTCGTCGGCATTCCGCTGAAAACGATCGTCTCTTATGTCGTCCTCATTGGAGCTCTCGCGATCTGGCCAGGCTGGATCGAGCGCCACTTCTCTTCGTTGCTCGATGAAGCGCAAAGAATGGTGGCGGGATGAGTGAAGATCGTTCTGAAAAAGCCAGTGAACAACGAAAGAAGAAATCCAGGGACAAGGGCGAAGGAGTTCGCAGCCGCGAACTCAATGCTGCGTTTGCCATGATGGCGGGCATCCTGGTTCTGGGTGGCTCGGCGAGACGCTTCGTTCCTCTTTGGGCAACAGCGTACCGGGAGATGCTTTCGGCTCTCGGCCATACCGAGTGGACTCCGGAGAGCCTTTTGGATGCGGCCCGCATCCTGATTCTTCCCACGCTTGGGCCTGTGGCGCTTGTGATGGGGGCAGCGTTCTGCGGGGCCCTCTTGTCCGGCATGGTGCAGAGTGGAGGCCTACAGTTCCACGCAGAGGCCCTCGCGATTAAAACTACACGTTTGAATCCGTGGTCGAACCTGAAACAGATCGCCAGCGCACGTGCGCTGGTGCGGGTGAGCAAATCCCTTGTGCCAGCGGGCATTGTTCTTGCTCTTGGTATCTCCTGCCTTCATGGCGTGATGGATCCCATGGCTGTCCTGAGTAACTTTCGGCTTATGACTGCCTTCTCCGCCAGTTACGCGCTTCTACTCAATGCCGCGTGGCTGATGGTGGCGTGGGCGGGCTTCGACTATGTCATGGAGTGGAGAAGCTGGAACCAGCGACTCAAAATGTCGAAGCAAGAGTTGCGACAAGAGCACAAAGAAGCGGCTGGAGATCCCCAGGTCAAGGGCCGCATTCGTCAGATTCAACGGGCTATGCGCAAGCGCCGTGCGAAGGTTGATGTCTCCCGTGCCACCGTCGTTATCGTCAATCCAACCCATTTCGCAGTGGCGCTGGAGTTCAGCTTCGAAACCATGCAACCGCCGCGCGTGCTCGCCAAAGGCCGCGATCTGCATGCGCACGAAATCCGCGAAGAAGCCATGTGGGCGGGTGTACCTATCGTGGAAAACCCTCTTCTGGCGCGCTCCCTGTATCGCTCGGTCAAAGTGGGAAACACGATTCCGTTTGAACTCTACGCCGCTGTTGCCGGGATCTTGGCCTTTCTCTATCGGCAGGAAGTGGAACGCTCCGCACGCGCTTCCGCAGTCCGAAATCCTTCCCAAACCGTATCGCAGCCTGCCGAAGGAACCGGCGGAGGTCCTCAATGACATCGCCCATGGAAAAAGCCTCAGGCTCCTCTCGCTTCAATCAGATTCTTCTCCCCGTAACAGCCATCAGCATGGTCTTCGTCATGCTGGTGCCGGTGCCGAGCTTTGTCCTCGATCTGCTGCTTGCCCTTTCGATCGCTGCATCGGTGATGGTCTTCCTCACCGCCGTCCAGGTGCGTAAGGCAACGGAGCTCTCTGTCTTTCCCACACTTCTCCTTCTCCTCACCCTGTTCCGGCTCTCGCTCAACCTAGCGTCCAGCCGCATGATTCTGCTGCATGGGCAGGACGGAACGCATGCCGCGGGTTCCGTTATCGAGGCCTTCGGGCAGTTTGTCGTAGGTGGAAATTACGTCGTTGGCTTTGTCCTCTTCCTCGCGCTTACGGCGATTCAGTTCCTTGTGGTTAGCCATGGTGCTGTGCGTACCGCGGAGGTCACGGCACGTTTCACACTGGACGCGCTGCCTGGAAAACAGATGGCCATCGACGCGGATATGAACGCTGGCCTAATCGACGAGCATGCGGCCCGTAAACGGCGCGAAGTGATCGCACGCGAAGCAGAGTTCTATGGAGCCATGGACGGCGCGGCGCGCTTCAATCAGCGGGATGCTCTCGCGACCATCCTGATCACCGCGATCAACATCATCGCTGGCCTGCTGATCGGTGTGATCCAGCAGGGCGTCGATCTGGCTGAAGCAGTCAAGACGTATACGATCCTGACCGTCGGCGACGGTCTGGTCACGATGATCCCCAGTCTGCTTGTGAGCATCGCCGGGGGCATGATCCTCACACGTGCCTCGTCTGCTGGCTCGTTGGACGAAGAGCTCGGCACACAACTCTTTGCCAAGGGCAAAACCCTCTGGATCGGTTGTGGCGTCCTGGTTTCGCTGGCCCTGGTGCCGGGTCTCCCTAAGCTGGCTTTTCTGCTCATGGCAGTCGGTCTAGGTTTACTCGCGAAGCGCGCCGATACCTCTGAGGCCGCAGCTTCCTTACAGAGCGAGCTTGCCGTGGAAGATGGGAAAGGAGCTGCAGGTCCAGGCGGCGAAAATCTCGCTAGCCTGTTACGCATCGATGAACTCACGCTGGAGATCGGCTTCCAGCTCATTCCGCTGGTCGACGAGGCCCAGGGAGGCCAGATGCTGAACCGCGTTCGTGCACTACGCAGGCATCTCGCGACGGAGCTCGGCTTCATTGTGCCGTCGGTACACATTACCGACAACCTTCGCCTCAAGCCACGCGAATACGTGATTTCGCTGCGGGGAACAGAGATCGCACGCTGGCAGACGGAGCAGAACTTCCTGCTTGCCGTGAACTCCGACCCAAAGGCGCGACCGCTTGCGGGAATCGAGACGCGTGAACCGGCCTTTGGCGTTGCCGCGCGTTGGATTCAGCCGGGACTGGAAGAAGAGGCGCTTGCCTCCGGATATTCCGTCGTCGATCAGGCGACGGTCATCGGCACCCACTTGGCTGAGATGATTCGTCGCCATGCCTACGAACTGTTGGGACGAGCCGAGACCAAGCGTCTTCTCGATTCGCTGAACGAGTCCCATCCCAAATTGATCGAAGAGCTTGTCCCCAAGCTCATGAGTCTCGGCGAGGTCCAACGCGTACTGCAACAGCTGCTGCGAGAACAGGTGTCGATCCGCGATCTGGGCACCGTCTTGGAAACCATGGTAGAAGTTGCGCAACAATCGAAAGCTCTCGTTCATATGGTCGAAAGCATTCGCCAATCTCTTGGACGAAGACTTGTGCATCCATTGCTCGACAGCAACGGGAATCTCGAAGTCATGACGCTCAATCCGCAGATGGAGGCGGGCCTGGTTTCTACCTTCAGTCCAGAGTCTTCGCAACTCGCCCTGGAAGACGGAGAAAATTTCTCCGCGGCGGACTTTCCACGTCGCCTGCTCGAATCTTTGAAAAAGCTAACCGGAAACTCTCAGGGTTCGGCCATTCCCGTGCTTCTTTGTCCTTCGCCGGCCCGTTATCACGTGCGCCGGTGGTTGGAACCGCTTGTGCCACGTATTACCGTCCTCGCACCGTCGGAGATTCCGCCTGGAATCCGCGTCAGAAGCCTGGGCATGATCGGTTAGTGGTGAATAGCGGAGTGGAAGGAGAGAAGTATGGCCACTGCAAATGCATCCCCCGCCGCCCCATACGCAGTGGGTGGAATCGAATTCTCTGACGATCTGAAAGAGCTCGGCGATCTTTCACTGCTCGCAGGGGAAGAAGCCCCGAGCTCCACGACGTACGGTGCAGAGTCTCAAAGTGCTGGGCGAACCCTCTCGGACGCCGAACGAGACCAGCTCCTTGTCGAGCATTTCCCAACGGTTCGCTATGTGGCTCGGCGCATCCACGAGCGTCTGCCGCAGCATATGGAACTTGACGACCTCATCGCCGCAGGCATGATTGGTCTGATCGACGCGTTTTCAAAGTTCGACCACTCGAAGAAGGTTCAGTTCAAAAGTTATGCGCAGTTCCGTATTAGGGGGGCGATCCTGGACTCTCTGCGTACGTTGGATTGGAGCCCACGTGAACTGCGACGCAAAGGCAGAGCCGTAGAAGAAGCGATTCGTGCGGTCACCCAGCGATTTGGCTGTGTTCCCGCCGAACAGGAGATTGCTCGGGAGATGAACCTTTCTCTCAGCGAGTATCAGGGACTTCTGGGCGAACTCAAAGGTCTTGAGATTGGCAGCCTTCATGCGGAAAGGGGAGAAGACTCCGGCGAAGAAGAGCTCGCCTATGTCCCAGGATCTCCCGAAGATGGCCCACTCTTTCGTTGCCTCAAGGGAGAGCTGAAGCAGCATCTTATGGAAGCCATCGACGACCTGCCGGAGCGCGAACGTATGGTCCTCACGCTTTATTACTACGAAGAGTTGACCATGAAAGAAGTCGGTCTCACTCTCGGTGTCGTCGAGTCGCGTGTCTCTCAGATTCACTCCTCCGCCGTGGCCCGGCTGCGTGTCTCGCTTGCCGAGCTCGCAAACAAAACATCATCGAAAAAATAAAGAAAGAGGGAAGACGGTATCCATGAGCAGTAATCCCTCGATGCCTCACTTGGGCGACGCCAACGAGCGCTATACCTTCAGCCGTGCCGGACACATCGGCCCGGAACAACTCCGTGCTCTGCACAATATGCAGGACCAATTCGCGCGTAACCTCACCCATACGCTCGGCGCGTGGCTTCGCACCTCGTTTATTGCAAACCTTGTCGCGACGGAGCAGAAACTCTTCAGCGGTTTTCTCGCGACGGTTCCTGAGGCGGCTTATGTGGCGTCCTTACGTCTGGAGCCTCTCGGCGTTCACGGGGCGCTGCTGATCGATCTTAATCTCGTGTCGCCAATCGTGGATCTTCTACTTGGCGGAAGTGGCCGTGCAGGCGAGGTACGCGATCTGACGGAGATTGAAGAGGCTATCCTCTTCTCTGTTTCAGAGATGATTGCCCGCGAGTTCAACGTAGCCTGGCAGGCCTCGGGCATCCACTTCGCCACAGAAAAGCGCGAACGGGAGGGCCAGCTCCAGCGCTTGATGGGATATGTAGAGAAGACGCTTTGTATGACGTATGAAGTGGTCATGCCGGAGGCCAGGGGAAATCTCGTCTTCTGTATTCCGGCAGTCTCCCTCAGCTCCATCTTGCGCAAGATGATTTCGCAACGCGATCGACCGCGACGTCGCTCGTCCGAGTCCCGTCTTCGCGTCGAAGACCGTATTGTCCAGTCCCGTTTTTCCGTGGCTCTCCAGTTTCCCCAGATGCGTCTTGGAGCGCACGAGATCATGGAAATGCAGGTTGGCCAGGTTGTTCGATTGCCGCTTCCACGGAACACGATGGCGGAGCTTCGCGTAGGCGCAGTCACCGCCTTCCGCGCGCATCCGGTTCGTGCGGGAGAACATCGTGCCGCCCAGGTCGGAACGGGACAAGTGCCTCCCGCAAACCACATTACGCCGCACATGGCGTCATCCTCACAGGCACCACCGCCCACAGGCGAGGAGAATATTCCGTGGAACAAGTAAATGAAAATGACCCGACCGTTACACCAGCGCTCGATCTGCTTATGGATATCGAGCTGGATGCCACGCTTCAGTTCGGCGCGCGCGAGATGCAACTCAAAGAAATTCTTGCGCTCAGTCCCGGCGATGTCATTGAACTCGACCGGAACGTCTCCGATCCCGTCGACCTGGTCATCGGGGACCGCATCGTCGCACGCGGTGAGGTGGTCGTACTGAACGGCTACTTCGCTCTCAACGTTACTGAAGTAGCCGCGCCGCAACTTCGTCTTGAGAGCATTCGCTGCTATCTCTAATTTCTCTTACAAACATGCTCCTCTGTGGTTACAAGACTCTAACGATTTGACTCTAGGGTTTGGTCATTGAAGTGCCACTTATCGCAGTATGGATAGTGGACTTTATGCCGCGTACAACGGCCTGCTTGCTCGCACGCAGGCGCTCGATACGGCTGCAAACAATCTGTCGAATACAAACACGGTCGGCTTCCGTGCACAGCGGGATTATTTCCGTGGCGTTCTGGCCGGGATGCCTCCGGGCGATTTGGAGAGTCAGGTTGGCGACGCCGTAAACTCCTTCGGAATTCTCGGCGGAAATACGCTGGATCTCTCTCAGGGAGAGATTACCGCCACCGGTAATCCGTTGGATCTGGCGTTAGATGGAAGTGGATTTTTTGCAGTTCAGACGACACATGGCACCCGCTATACGCGGGACGGTGGATTTCTCCGAGCTGCTGATGGAACTCTGGAGACGCGCAGGGGCGATGGGGTTCTGGACGCCACGGGGAAGAAGATCATTGTTCCCTCAGGCGAGGTTCAAGTGGGCGGGGACGGGACGATTTCTGTCCTCACGGCAGAGGGCAGCGCCATTGCAGGCAAGCTCGGCATCCTGAACTTCAAAGGAAGTGACCTTTCGGCAGAAGGTGCCAATCTTTTCGTTGCGCGCGAAGGGGCAACGCCCATCGCTTCCGAGGCGCGTGTGCAGGAGGGGAGCCTTGAAGGGGCCAATCAGGATGCTGTCCACGGAACGATGCAGCTTCTACTTATGCAGCGCCAGGCAGAGATGATGCAACGCGCCGTCAACCTCTTCTCCAACACTCTGGATAAAACCGCCGCCGAAGATCTCGGCAAAGTTTAGCGAGCCATCAACGCCTCTTAACAGGAGTAGTTTCTTATGATTCGAGCACTCTATACAGCGGCCAGCGGCATGAGCGCGCAGCAGGCCAATCTCGATACCATCGCGAACAATCTCGCGAACTCGGCGACTTCGGGATTTCGGCGGCGACGTCTTCAGTTTGAAGATATGGTCTATCAAAATCTTGTGACGCCGGGCTCTGCGGAGACGACGCAGACCACCTCTGCTGGACTACAGATCGGTCTCGGCACTAAGTCGGTTGCCTCGGAGGTCATCATGACGCAGGGTGATTTCAATCAGACAGGAAATCAGTATGACCTTGCCATCCAGGGGCAGGGCTTCTTTCAGGTGATCCGTCCCGACGGCACGCTCGCGTACACCCGCGCAGGTAGCTTTCCGCCCAATGGCCAGGGACAACTGGCGACGGTCAACGGCGATCTGCTTACGCCTGCCATCTCGATTCCGGCAAATGCCACAAGCGTGACGATTTCGGCCTATGGCGTTGTCACCGCTGCGGTGCCCGGATCGACCACTGGGACACAGCTCGGAACTATTCAACTGGCAACCTTCCCAAATCCGGGCGGCTTGAATTCGCTCGGAGGCAATCTTTTTCAGCCGACCCTGGCGTCGGGCAATGCGATCACAGATCTGCCAGGTGGAAACTCCGGTATGGGTACGTTACAGCAAACCTATCTCGAAAACTCCAACGTGGACGTGGTCGAAGAGTTCGTCCAGATGGTAATGGCGCAGAGGGCGTATGAGAGCAACTCCAAGGTGATTCACGTTGCGGATGACATGTACTCGCAAATCAATGGATTGATACGGTGATGAAGCGGGTCTTGTTCTTTCTTATTTCACTTCTTGCGGTCGGGCAAAGCAGGCAAGCCGTCGCCTCCTGCGCAGCCACCCCCGTAGCGGCAGCCCGTCTTGCCGTAGGGGAAAGCCTCGACCCAGTAGCGGAGTCACCGGAACCGATAAGTTCTACTGGATTTCGCGCTGCTGGTGTGCACTGGGATCCGCTTCTGCAAAAGCTCTGGTTTCGCGTACTGGATTGTAAATATCCCGAACGGCCTGCGGTTCTTGTGCCGGTCTCTTTGCACACCGACGGAGTCCCTTTGGCAGTCACGGCTGCTCCGCAGGAGCCTAAAGTGCGAACGCTAGCGGTCCATGCTGGACAGACCGTCGATCTTCTCTATGAGCAAGGTCCCGCTAAGATTCACCTCCGAGGGATCAGCGAGGCGAACGGGTACATCGGCGATCGCATCGTCCTTCGCCCGATCGCATCGTTGGGCAGCCCACCGGAGCTTCGCCTTCATGCGTCTGTGACAGCGGAGGGAGAGGGGGTTCTGCTTCCATGAACGAAACTTCGATGCAGTCCCAGACCTTATTACCTACTCGGGAGCCACGGCAAAGCTCTCCTCGCTCGTTGCGCAGCCTCACCCTGCGCTTCATTCTTTTGAACCTGCTGCTTCTGGCGGGAATCCTTCTTGCCCTCGCTATGTATGGGCAGACTCCGGCACCTACGACTCCTCATCCAGCACGCACGAATAGTCCGGCGATCTCTGCACTGGACAACTATCTCAACCGCGTTCGCACGCAGGCCAACGTGCCAGCTACACCCGGCGCGATTTGGATCGACTCCGGGCGGCTCTCGCGCATGTTCACGGATGTGCGGGCTATGAGGCCCAATGATCTGATCTCTGTCGTCGTTTCTGAGAGCCTGGCCTCTTCGACGGACGGCACGGTCAAAGGCAGCCGCAACTCCAGTGCAAACTCTGCGATTACCGCGCTCTTTTCGAAACTCTCCGCAGCCAGCGCCGCGCAGAACCTGATCAATCAGAGTTCCGCTTCCGCGCTGACTGCGCAAGGACAGAGTGCGAACAACTCCAGCCTCAGTACGATCCTCGGTGGGCAGGTCGTGGATGTCCTGCCGAATGGGACGTTGGTAATCGAAGCAGCGCGTCAGGTGGAGTTTTCGCAACAGACGCAGACGATCGTTCTTCGCGGCCTGGTACGTCCTGAAGACATCTCCCAACAGAATCAGGTACTCTCCACGGCCATCTCCAGCATGGAACTTCAGGTACGGGGACGCGGTATTGTGACCGACTATACCCACCGTCCCAACGCTTTAGTCCGGCTTTTACAACGCGCTCTCATCTTCTAGGAATAAGGTTCCCCATGTCCTTTTCGGCAATGCGCCATACCGCGGCTGCGATCTTCCTGATCGGTGCTCTTTCGCACGCCTCCGATCTGCCGCAGCAGCATCTTGCGCGCATCAAGGACATTGCTTCGGTAGAAGGCATTCGCGAGAACCAACTGGTCGGATATGGAATCGTGGTGGGTTTGCAGGGCACGGGCGACAGCCAGCAGACCAGTTTCCCGGTACAGACCCTTGCGGCAACACTGCTGCGCATGGGCGTCAGCGTTCCCGCCAGTTCGATTCGTGTTCAGAATCTCGCGGCCGTCTTCGTTTCCGCCAGCCTTCCCCCGTTTTCCCGTCCCGGAACCCGCATCGATCTCACCGTGTCTTCCGCGGGAGATGCAAAGAGCCTCGAGGGCGGTCTGTTGCTCATGACGCCCCTTTACGGCGCGGACGGTCGCATCTACGCGCAGGCACAAGGTCCGCTTGTGCTCGGCGGCTATTCGGTTACGGCCAATGGCAACACCAAGCAGACGAACCATCCGACGACAGCTCGTGTTCCTCTGGGCGGATCCGTCGAGCGAGGCGTTCCACTCGACCTCACGAATCGCCAAAGCCTCTCTCTTCTTATGCACGAAGCAGATTTCCGTTCTGCGGAGGCCATGGCCGATGCTATCAACACCACGCTCCATCGAACGGTGGCACATGCTGCCGACAGTCGGCGGATCGATCTCACCCTTGTTCCAGGGGAGGATGTCCCGTCTTTGCTGGCGCGTGTGGAAGCGATTGAAGTGCCCTTCTACCCGCGATCGAAGGTTGTCGTGAATGAGCGTACCGGTACGGTCGTGATCGGTGGCAATGTCGTTCTTCAGCCTGCGTCCATCCTGCACGGAGGTCTCGCGGTCAACATCATCTCGGAGAACCAGGTGTCGCAGCCTGGGCCATTCTCGAATGGCACGACCCAGGTAGTGCAACAGACACGTATCGACGCCAAGGACAAGCCCGTAAACCGGATCGATCTGCAGCAGGGAAGTACCGTAGACGATCTCGTCCGGAGTCTGCAGATGATTGGTGCTACGGCCCGTGACGTGATCTCCATCTTGCAAGCCATGAAATCCGCCGGAGCGATGGAAGCGGAGATTGAGGTCCTATGATCACCCCTACAAACCATCTTTTGCCTAGACAGGCTTCGTCCACAACTCCAGCGCAGCATCGTATTGTCGACGCTGCCCAAAAGTTTGAATCGATCCTGCTTGGGGAGATGCTCAAACCTCTCCGCGAAAAGAGCGAGCTCAACCCGGATACCGACTCCGATGGGACAAACGACACCTTGATCAGCTATGGCACGGAAGCCCTGGCGCAAGCAATGGTGAAAGGAAGAGGAATTGGCATCGCTAAACAGATTGTGGACCATTTTGCACAGCGGCAGAACATCCAAACGGCATCAGAGAGTCGTTAGGTTAAAGTGTTCAGAAAAATCCGCCGATAAGGTAATTGAGGACGAGATTCATCATGACGAACTCCAACCATATCAACATCACATCCAGCCTGCTGCCAAGTCTCGATAAACCCGATAAGGTCGATATCGAAAAAATGGGGCTCCGAGTTACCAATTCCGTCGCGAAGACTACGCCCGCGCCGGTAACAGATTCCGCTTCACTGAGCGGCGTCTCCTCCAGCCTCGCTACGGTGCTCACTTCGGACGATGTTCGGTCCGACAAGGTAGCCGCACTCCAAGCTGCGATTGCAGACGGCAGCTATAGCGTCCCGTCCGCGTCGGTAGCAGACAAGCTCATCGACAAAATGTCGAACGATTAACCCCCGGCCAGGACAGATATGCACGAATGGGAAGCCCTTCTTCGCGAAACGACATCCGCACTAGCGAGTCTTGAAACGCCGAAACTGGAACTACTCGCTCAGAAGGCTGAGTCTCTGGCGGCCAATCAAAGAATCCAAGGCTCGACCTCCGAAATGGAGCGCCTCGTGACTCTGAAGAACACCCTCTCCGCTCTGCTGGAAAGCACGCAAAGAGGTATTCACCTTATGCAACACCTTCGTATAGAAAGGCCGACCCGTGGGTTCTCTGACTTCGCTTCTTAGTATTGCGCGCCAGGCTCTGGCGAATTCTCAAACGGCGATTGACGCCACCGGTACGAACATCAGTAACCAGCACACCGTTGGCTATACCCGTAAAACGGCTGTATTTGCGGAGAGCGATACGGTCGACGTTGGCGGCTCTCTGCTGGGAAGCGGGGCCACGGTCACGATTGTCTCGCAACGCGACCGCATTCTCGAGCAGCGTATGCAGCAGCAGACGCAGGCTGATGGGCAGACCAGCGCGCGGCTGACCGCTCTCCAGTCTGTCGACAGTATCTTCCAAACAACTACCAGTTCAGCAGATGCCAGTGGCATTGGTTCCTCGCTCGATGCTTTCTTCAACTCGTTTTCTGCGCTGGAAGCGAACCCTACGGATGGGGCCACGCGCCAAGCCGTACTCACATCTGCGCAAACTTTCGCGACGGCCATTCAGGCAGCCTCCTCTCAGCTCACCTCCCAGGCAACGGACCTCGGGCAGCAGGTGTCAGGTTCGGTGGCACAAGTCAATCAGCTTACCTCGCAGATTGCCGCGCTGAATGGGAAGATATCCTCCACGAGTCCTGACGCTGACGCGGGGGATCTCGAAGATCAGCGCCAGGAACTGATCACGCAACTGTCCGGCCTGGTCGGTCTCAGTCAGAGTTCGACTGCGAACAACGGCATCGCTCTGACCACGACGAATGGCACACCTCTCGTCGGCGGTAATATCTCGTACAACCTGACGGCTCAGAATGTCGGTGGGAGCGTGCATGTCTTCGGGCAACAGAATGGGGTTTCAACGGATATCACGAGCGCGCTCTCGGGTGGCTCCATCGCCGGAGACATCCAGGCCCGTGACGTCGATATCGCCAGCGCGCAGACCTCGCTCGATACGCTCGCGTTCGACGTGGCCACTGCAGTGAACACACAGAACAGCGCAGGCAAAGATGAGAATGGCGCCGTGGGAGGCAATATCTTCGGTGTACCCAGCAGCGCCAGCGGGGCCGCGGCTTCTTTGACCGTTAGCCTGACGGATCCCGCCGGAATTGCTGCAGCAAGCGGCACAGACGGCGCCGGTGGTAGCACCAATGCCACCGCGCTGGCGGCGCTCGGAAGCGGAAAGATTGTGGGTGGTGAAACGCCAGCTTCTTTCTTTGGTTCCTTTCTGACACAGCTTGGTACGACGATCTCCGGAGCCACCACCGACGAGACAGTGACCGCCGCAGAACTCACGCAGGCCACCGCACAGCGCAACGCCCTCTCCGGTGTTTCTCTCGACGAAGAGGCCTCCAATCTCACGGAGTATCAACGCTCCTATCAGGCGGCGGCCAAGGTCTTCTCCATCGTAGACGAGATGTTTGCTTCAGCAATCAATCTCGGTGTCGAGTCAGCAGTCAGCTAAAGAACTTCAAGGCGAATAAGGAAAAAATGCGCATCGATCCGACTTATACCAATAGTCTCGTCGCTTCTCTCAACTCTCTCTCCGCATCACAGCAAAAAATCTCGCAGGAGATGTCTACTGGCCTGCGACTCACTTCTCTGGGGGACGATCCTCTCGCCGCAGGACAGAATGAGACCCTGACTTCCGCCATCAGTCAGATGGACAGCTTCGTCAAGACGGTTTCGAACGTCTCGAACCGTATGCAGGCAGCGGACACAGCACTCTCCAGTACTGTCACTGCGCTAGACAACGCTCTCTCGCTGGCGACGGCTGGAGCGAACTCCACCCTCACCTCGACGCAACTGAAATCCCTCGCAGAGTCGCTGACTTCTATCCGCGATTCCGTGCTCTCGCTGGCAAACAGCAGCTATCAGGGCAACTTCCTCTTCGCCGGTACAGCGATCTCGTCGCAGCCTTTCACTCTGGATGATTCAACTACACCCGCCACCGTCACCTATTCCGGCGACGACGCCACGCAGACCGTAACCAGCACCACCGGGCAGCAACTCGCCACCTCCGTTCCTGGTTCTCAGCTCTTCGGTACTGGCACAGCGAACGATGTCTTTGCCGCACTGAATACTCTCATCGCGGACTACCAAACGGGAGTCGCCCCGACCTCCGCTACCGCGGATCTGGCCACGCTCCACGACAGTCTCACCAACCTCAGCCAGCAGCGCAGTATTCTCGACAGTTCTATGTCTCGCCTGTCCGCCGCCGGGACTTACGCCACCAACCAGGAAACAAACCTACAGGTCGCCCAGAGTACCCTCATCTCGTCGAACACCGCATCTCTTGCCACACAGCTTAGTGCCGTGACGACACAGCAATCCGCCCTGCGGAGCACGATCGCCATCGTGGAAAAGGGGAGTCTCTTCGACTATCTCTAAAAGCCTTCCTCGTATACTGATTTTGTTGAGGTACTGCGAGGAACTGATTTGGAAGCTGCATCCTTTCTCTGGAACGCGACCCGCGGCCACAGGCTGACTCCCTGGCGAAGCCCCTATCTGCTCTGGCGCATGGAAACCTATACGGGACGTCCCGCCGATTCGATTGACGCGAAGTTTTTCTTCGGTACGGTCTGGCGCGAACGAATGCAGATGCTTCGCTTCCTTCGCTGGATAGGGGAGTTGGAGAGCCATGTCAGCGATCGGAAGTAAGCCCGGTTGTACCCGGCGGGAGCTGCTGCGTCTCTCCCTGACTACCACTGCGGCCTTTGCTGGAGCATCCTTGCTGGGTTGCCGATCCGCAACGCCCAGAATGAGTCCCTCGTTCTCCGGAATCGATGCCTCCGGCCAGCATTCTCTCCGTTTCGCGGCTTCCGGTCACGGCCTGCTCACAGGGACCGCGGTCGCCATGCAACCGCTGCGTCATGATCCACGTTATGCGCAGCTTCTTCGCGAGCAGTGTTCTATTCTCGTCGCCGAAAACGCGATGAAGCGCGGCGACCTGCAACCGATCTCGCCTGCCTACTTCTGGGACGATGCCGACTTCCTTGTGGCCTTCGCCGAACAACACAGAATCAAGATCCGAGGTCATAGCTTCGTCTGGCACGAGGCGATACCGAAGTGGCTTGAAGCCGCCATCAACAAGGACAGCGCTCGCCACCTCATGGTCGATCACATCCAGACCGTGGCCTCTCGCTATGCAGGCAGGATGCATTCCTGGGATGTGGTCAATGAGGCCATCGCCCCGGAACAGGGAAGACCCGACGGCCTGCGTATGACGCCCTGGCTCCGTTATGTCGGCGACGATTATCTCGAAGTCGCCTATCGCACGGCGCGGCAGGCCGATCCGGCAGCGCTCCTGACCTACAACGAATACGGCCTCGACACCGAGAGTTCGGAGTCAGAACAGCGCCGCGCGGCAACCCTTCTCCTCCTTCGCCGCCTCAAGGCGCGGAATGTGCCGATCGACGCCATGGGAATTCAGGCGCATCTCACCGCCGGTGAAGGTAATCGCTATGGTCAAGGTCTACAACGTTTCATCGCAGAGTGTCGCGCCCTGAACCTGCAGGTCTTCATCACTGAGATCGATGTGAATGATCGCGCCCTTCCGGGAAACAAGGACGCGCGGGATGAGAGCGTAGCCAAAACGTACCGCGACTACTTAAATACAGTCCTGCCAGACCCTTCCGTCCATGCCGTTCTTACCTGGGGCATTACTGACCGAGGCACATGGCTGAACGGAAAAAATGGCCGCGCGGATAAACTTCCAGAACGTCCGCTTCCGTTCGACGCGGATCTTCAGCCGAAGCTAGCCTTTGCCGCCATGCGGGAAGCGTTCAATCATCGCTCAGCCCATCCCGCTCCGACGGCCCCCGTCCAGAACTACGATCCTATCCGACCTCGGTCTATTTAGTCGCGCGGTTAATCGAAAGTCGTTGATCGCTTCTCGATATAGTCTCCCGGCTTTCCATACTCATCGTTTGGATTTGATTCTCAGCCGTTGGTGGCGGAGGGCGCGCCCGTGCTTTGTCGTAAAAGGAATGTTTTTTGAGGAACCGTGTTTTAACTCATGTTGGGGGCGCTTTTCAGCAATCTGCCGAAAGCCGGGGCGTGTCTCTTTCTTCGGCATGAGTGCAGCTCACTGCCGTATCAGCGTAGTGATTTACGGAACACAGAGGGAGACTATTTTGGCGCGTATCGGTTTTTTAATCTTATCCGGAGCGGGACACCTCTATCCTTCAGTGACTCTCGCGAAAGCGTTGCAGGAGCGAGGAAACGAAATTGTCTTCTTCGGTGTGCCTGATGTGACCCACGTGATTACCGAGCAAGGTCTGAATTTTGTTCCATATGGGTTCACGGAGTATCCGGTTGGCACACTTCAACGGGTACGCACAATAGGTGGAAGCCTCAAGGGACAGGAAGCTATTCAGTTTTACCTCCAACGCGCGCAGATCCTGGCGCAGGCGGCTTTTCGCGATCTGCCACAACTGATTTCGGGGCAGAAGATCGAGGCTCTGGTCATCGATCAACTTTTTCCAGGTGGCGCAACCGTCGCTCTGCACCTGGATTTGCCCTATGCCTCGCTAGCCAACGCATTAGCGGTGAATAAAGAGTCTGGTGTACCTCCACCCATGACGTCCTGGGATTATGAGATTGGCACCGCCGCTGAGAAAAGAAATGGGGATGGCTGGCAGCGGTTGAAGAATGCCCACATCCCATTGCGCGACTTCGACAATGCGCAACGTATCGCGTGGGGGCTGGATCCTTACGAAGACGTTTGGGAAGACAGTTTCTCTTCACTTGCCCAGATCAGCAATCAGCCTAAAGCATTCGATCTGCCACGGAAGCAACTGCCCGCAAACTTTTACTACGTAGGGCCGCTCTTTCAGGCTACCAGCCGTCAGCTTGTAGCATTCCCTTGGGAGCGTCTCGACGGCCGCCCACTCATCTATGCTTCCATGGGCACCGCTCAGAATGGATTGGAATGGGTCTTTCGCGCCATCCTTGAAGCATGCGCCGGCCTCGATGTGCAGCTGATTCTGTCGCTGGGAGCAGGCGTTATCACTGCAGACGATCTAGATATTCCGGCGAACGCGATAGTTGTTCCATACGCACCTCAACCTCAGATGCTTGAAAGGGCCGCCGTGTGCATCACGCATGCAGGACTGAATACGGCTCTTGAGTCACTCTCGCATGGTGTCCCCATGATTGCGATTCCGATCACGACGGATCAGCCGGGTGTGGCAGCCCGCATCCGTTATACGCAAACTGGCGAAGTGATCCCTCTTGAGGAACTTACAGCAGGGAGGTTGCGCGATCTCATCCACAAAGTCATGGGGGAAAGCTCCTATCGCGAACGTTCCCGAGCGCTTCAGCAGGCTTTCATTGCGGAACGGCCACTCATCCGCGCCTGCGAAATTATTGAAAGCAAGGTGCTCTCGGAGATTCGTCGTCTCTAGAAGCTGCGATGCGGGATGACCTTGAGCTGTTGATGGCGGGAGATCATCTACGTCCGTTGGCCAGGAATATTTACCGTTGGATTTTGTCCAAGTGAGGACGATTCCAGCAAGCTGCCGGAGAGGTGGCCTGTCGGGGATTTCCTCTTCTTCAGCATGAGCAATAAGTTCATTGCTGTTCGGTCCATGATTTACAGAATTCAGACGAGGTTCATTTGGCACGTATCGGCTTTTTATCCTTATCCGCAACCGGACATATCAATCCAGCAACGGCCTTGGCCAGAGGGTTACAAGACCGAGGTCATGAAATCATCTTTTTTGGTGTGACGGACATGGCTCATACGATTACGGGGCGTGGACTAGGCTTTATTCCGTACGGGCTTAAAGAGTATCCAGTCGGCTCAATGCAACAACTCTACAATAAGCTCGGAAAGCTGAAAGGCACTGAAGGTTTTCAGTTTTTCCTAGAACGCATGTTGGCTCAAGCAGAGGTTGTGTTTCGAGAGTTGCCGCAACTGATCACGGAACAAAAGATTGAGGCTCTGGTTATCGATCAACTGTTTCCAGGCGGTCCGACCGTCGCACAATACCTCGATCTACCCTATGCCTCGCTTGCCGCCGCATTGGCGGCAAATGAAGAGCCTGGCGTGCCTCCGCTCACCTTGAACTGGGATTACGAGGACGGTGTAGTCGCCGAAGTACGGAACCTGGCCGCTTGGAAGCAGATAGGAATGGCTTTCATCCCATGGCGCGACTTCGATAACTCACAACGCAAGGCCTGGGGCCTCACTCCCTATACCAAACTTTTCCAAGACAGCTTCTCTCTTCTTGCTCAGATCGCCAACCAGCCTAAAGCGTTCGACCTGCCCCGAAAAGAGCTCCCCGCGAGCTTTTACTACGCAGGGCCTCTCGTTAGCGCTGCCGCGCGGCAACCCGTGGATTTTCCCTGGGAGCGTCTCGACGGACGGCCCCTGATCTATGCCTCCATGGGTACTCTCCAAAATGGCCTTGATTGGATCTTCCGGATCATCCTCGAGGCATGCGCTGGCCTGGACGCGCAGCTGATTGTGTCGCTGGGAGGTGGAGCTCTCACCGCGAGCGAACTGGATATTCCATCCAACGCGATCGTTGTGCCGTATGCCCCTCAACCCCAGGTGCTTGAACGGGCTGCTCTATGCATTACGCATGGAGGTCTGAATACGACGCTTGAATCGCTCATGAACGGTGTCCCGATGGTCGCGATCCCCATTACAAATGATCAACCGGCCGTGGCGGCCCGCATCCGTTATACGCAAACCGGTGAAGTGATCTTGCTTGAAGACCTTACGGTCGACCGACTGCGTGATCTCGTTAAAAAAGTACTGACCGAATCTTCCTATCGCGACCGCTCGCAAGCGCTTCAGCGAGCCATCTTGGCTGAGCGGCCACTCATCCACGCCTGCGAAATCATCGAAAGCAAGGTGCTGTCAGAGATTCCTGCGCGAAAGATCAATTAAGTAAGGACAACGCAGCATCAGATTTCATGAGTAGAGCACAAAACCAAGATTGATCTGGCCGATAGTCCGTGTCGTGCGGCGGAAGACGCCGATGCCTTCGCGGCTGCCTCCGTCGTTGGTATTTCCTTCGATCGTGGTGAGTTGGTTGCCATGGACTTCCTCAATCAAGCCCATGTGCCCGGCCGTTCCCGAAGTACGAAGCAGAAATAGCGTTCCTGGAACGATGAGCGACGGTTCATTTTGCGCTTCCTCCGAAAGAATGCGGCGGGCGGAGCTGACATGATTCGCGTCGGCCCAATGGGCGAGTACGCCCGCTGTTTTGGGACATGGATTTGGAGTGTCGAGGGATCCAGCAGCCTTATCAAAACACCAGTAGACGAAGCAGGCGCACCAGGCAAAATGTCCGGCCGGGTCGAGTCCTGTCTTTTCGATATATAGATCCACTTCGGGTCCACGGTTGGAGCCCGGGGGTACTTCCATCGTCCCAATTTCCCCAGCGGCGACGTTGAGAATCTTTTTCAGGAGTGGCGATACCGCCTTGGTCTTGGTAAGGGTAGGAACAGTTCGGTCGCCAAAGAGCACGGCCCACGTTGTGGGCCCTACTTTGCCGTCGATGAGTAAGGGTGTCCCGTTGCTGTCCACAGAACGCGCTTGAAAGTGCTCGACTGCGCCAGCGGTTTCTGCTCCGTACTTGCCGTCGACATCGACGGGGCCGCAACCCACAATAACCAGTCGTTTTTGAATTGCTGTGACTGCTTCTTTATTCGTGCTGCCAGCCATGATGGTCGTTCCGGGGAATACTAGTTTGGGCATTAAAATGCTCCTCGTCAAGAAGTGGGGTGCGCGCCATTCTAGGTTCTTTGCCCTTAACTGATCTGGATTTGCCGGTGTTCGTCGACAATCCTCTCGTCCACATCTCGAAGCGAGCTCTTTGAAAGGTGATTTAAAGCCTTTCCCTCCGCTGAAACGTTCTCTGGGGAAGTCCATTCAAAATTGCTGATAACCGAACGAAATGCTATCCTCTATCAGACACTTAGAGTGGACTTGAGAGCATAGAGAAGCAGGAGCAACGTAGAACCGTGTTGGCAACCGCAAAGAAATCTGACATCATTTCCAAGTTTCGTACGCATGAGTCGGACACCGGCAGCCCGGAAGTCCAGATCGCGATCCTCAGCGAACGCATTGGCGAACTTACTGAGCACTTCAAGACGCACAAGAAGGATCATGGCTCGCGTCGCGGCCTCCTCATGCTCGTCAGCAAGCGCCGTCGTCTGCTCGATTACCTGAAGAAGAATGACTCTGACCGGTATCGCGAAGTGATTGGCAAGCTCGGCATCCGCAAGTAGCTGCTGCGCCATCCGCGCATACCCGTGCGCCCATCCAGTGAAAGACGAAATCCTTTCCTAAATGATTCTTATGCAATGCGCGAATCCTCTCCGCCCATCAACCCATACGACGGGTGCCGGAGAGGATTTGCCGCTTTTGCACGCCTGCGCCTGTCCATGGAAATATTCCGGACGCGCGGCCCACGACTTCCAACAATAGAGAACAAAGAGAGAGCACACCTATGAAACAGGAAGTGACCGTAGAACTTGCCGGTGGCAAGCGCATCACCTTTGAGACGGGCCGCATTGCCAAGCAGGCATCCGGCGCAGCCTTCACCTCCTCGGGAGACGTCGTCATCCTCGCCACTGCAGTAGGCGCACCCGACCCGAAGGAAGGCATCGACTTCTTTCCCCTTACCGTGGAGTATCGCGAAACCGCTTACGGTGGTGGACGCATTCCCGGTGGCTTCATCAAGCGCGAAGGCCGTCCCTCAGAGAAGGAGATCCTTACCTGCCGCCTGATCGATCGCCCCTGCCGGCCGCTCTTCCCGGATGGCTACCGCAACGAGACCCAGGTCATTGCTTTTGTTTATTCTGCGGATAAGGAAAACGATCCTGACGTCATCGCGATCAACGCAGCCTCCTGCGCGATCTCGCTCTCCGACCTTCCCTTCCAGGGCCCCATCGGCGCTGTTCGTGTCGGGCTGATCGATGGCAACTTCATCGTCAATCCGACCTATACCGAGCGCAAGGAATCTCTGATCAACATCATCGTTGCTGGCACCAAGGACGGCATCGTGATGGTGGAGTCCGGTGCAAAAGAAATTCCGGAAGACAAGGTGATCGACGCCATTGAGTTCGGCCATGAACAGGTAAAGCTGATCTGCGCTGGAATCGACGAGCTCGTCGCCAAGGCTGGCAAGGCAAAGCGCATCGTCAATCCTGTTGAGATCGACGATGCCTTTTACAACGACCTGAAGTCCAAAGTCTACGACCGCGTCGCCGATGCGCTCGACACCCAGAAGTATGCCAAGATCGACAGCTACGCCAAGATCAAAGAGATCAAAGACGAGCTAAAGAAGGCCCTTCCCGAAGGCGACGCCGCGGCCTCCAAGAAGCTCAGCAAGTACTACGAACTGCTTCGTGAAGAGATCTTCCGCAACCAGGTCACGAAGGACCGTATCCGTCCCGATCGCCGTGCCTTCGACGAAATCCGCACCATCGATATCGAAGTCGGTATCCTTCCTCGCACCCACGGTTCGGCACTCTTTACCCGCGGTGAAACCCAGGCGCTCGTTACAGCCACGCTCGGTACCGGCGATGACGCACAGCGCATGGAATCGTACGAGGGAGAACAGAAGAAGCGCTTCATGCTTCACTATAACTTCCCACCGTATAGTGTTGGTGAAGTTGGACGTATGACAGGAACCAGCCGTCGCGAAGTCGGCCATGGTGCTCTTGCATACCGTGCCATCGAAGCAGTTCTCCCACCTGAGGCTGAGTCCCCCTACACCCTTCGTGTTGTTTCCGACATCACGGAATCCAATGGTTCGTCCTCCATGGCGTCGGTCTGCGGCGCATCGCTCGCTCTCATGCAGGCTGGTATCTCCCTCAAGGGGTCGGTCGCTGGCGTTGCGATGGGTCTTGTGAAGGAAGGCGATTCTTACGCCATCCTGACCGATATTGCAGGTGCGGAAGATCACTACGGCGATATGGATTTCAAGGTCGCTGGAACCCGCAACGGTATCACCGCGATGCAGATGGACATCAAGATCATGGGCATCACGCCCCAGATTATGCGTGAAGCGATGGAGCAGGCACGTCATGGCCGTCTCTTCCTTCTCGACAAGATGGACGCCGTGATCGCTTCCGCAAACGAAGAGAAGTCGCGCTACGCTCCGCAGATCCGCACGTTGCAGATCCCCACGGACAAGATCCGCGACCTCATCGGACCCGGCGGCAAGATCATCCGTGGCATCGTCGAAGCCACCCAGGTCAAGATCGACGTCGACGATACGGGCCGCGTCAGCATCGCGTCCTCGGATCCCGACAACCTCGCCCGCGCCATCCAGATGGTTTCGGACATCACGGCAGTTCCTGAAATCGGCAAGACCTATCTAGGTAAGGTAGTCCGTCTGGCGGAGTTCGGCGCTTTCGTCGAGATCTTCCCCGGTACCGACGGTCTCCTGCACGTCTCCGAGATCGCAGAACACCGCGTCAAGGAAGTGAAGGATGAACTTCGTGAAGGCGATCAGGTCTTGGTAAAGGTCCTTGCCATCGAAGGCAATCGCATCAAGCTCTCCCGGAAGGCTGTTCTGCGCGAGCAGCGTGCGAAACTCGGCCTCCCTGAGGTTGAGCCAGCAGGCGGCGATGTTCCCCGTGGAACAGCCCCGACAAGCGATAAGCGCAGCGACGAAGAAACCATCACCCTTGAAGGTGGCGATGACTTCGACGATGAGGATGAGGATGACGATGAGGACTTCGACGGTGATGAGCCGACAGAAGGCGCAACAAATGCTCCCGCAACGGATGCGCCGCACGGCGCACGTCCCGCAGGCACAGGCGATGCAGCGCGTCGTCGCCGCCGTCGTGGCGGACGCCGTCCCGGTGCAGCGGGCGGAGCCCCTCCTCGCCAGTCGTAATTGTGATCCGATAAAAAGAAAGAGCCAGCGTACCTACGCTGGCTCTTTTCTTTTTCGTTCATCCGCATACACTTGAAAAAACAATGGCAGCTTCCATGTATATCGTCGTCGAAGGCGAAGATCCCGGCTTCGACATCTTCGTCAACGGTCGAGCCATCGCGCGCAACGAGGATGGGCTCGAACAACTCGCGATCTCGCTCGCCGTCCGTCCCCTGATCGAGTTCTTCTCTGCGGACGAAAATTCGATGGCGCTCCTGATCGAAGAGGGAGCGGGGAATCCGGAGCTGCTTCCAAGTCTTCCGGCGCCACAGTGGTATGCCGGCGAGGACGGTCTCAGTACGGTTCAGGCGCTCGTTGCTGAACTCGCTCGCGATCCTGCGATCCTGGGTAGTGAAACAGAAATCATTCGCGAAGAACTCTCCCAATACATCACAGTCCTGCGCAAAACCGCAGAGCGCAACCTCCGCTGGCATCTTGCGGTTAGTTGGAGATAGTCGGTTGCAGATGGCGGTCAGGAAGTCGGTATGCTTTTTCTCAATTGCAGCCTTCTCGTCTTGAAAAAATTCAAGATCGGTAGCTCGATCAGCCAGTAGCATGCCAAGCCAAAACTCAGACCCATAAGGCAGCCCAGCAGCAATCCCATCGTAGGGGATAGACGCTTTGCGAGCATCAGGTGTCTTATGATCGTGATGCCGTACTCATGCACAAGATAGATTGAGTAAGAAGCGTCGCCCAGTAATAGCGACCAGCGTGGCAGCCTGCTTCCAATGACGCCTTCAAGCGACAGGGCGGAAATCAAAATAAGAAAAGACAAAATCCCCCACTGCACTACACGCAGGGTATAGAACGGCGCGGTTATTTCAAGGGTAAGGGAAGCCAGAAGCAGGAAAGCCGCTACGACTGCAGGCAATCTCATCTTAGACCGCGTGTACCAGATGGCCGCCACCATTCCCAAGCCAAACTCCAGATACAACGAGAGATCCATGTGCACCGAAGGGAGAGGCACCGTGATGCCTACCAGACCAATCAGAACAACGAGGGGAAGCACGATCTCCATCACTCGTCCCGTCCAAAGAATGACCAAAGCGATGAGCAGATAAAAAGCCATCTCGTAGGTAAGCGTCCATCCTACCGAGACAATGGGCAGATACTCGCCGAATCGACCGCGTGTCGGCAGGAAGAGATAGGAGCCGGCAATATGCAGGAAGGTAAAGGGCACTCCGAAGTACAGCATGGACAGAAAGGTTCGTGTGGTTACAAGCCAATACAGAGGGACAATTCTTTCCAGTCGCCTTTGGAAAAACCTGGCTGTGGCCGCGAAGCCGGATCTACTGGAATCGATCGAAAGTGGAATGATGAATCCGCTGATGACGAAAAAGAGATCAACCCCGCTGGCGCCGTTGTCCCATACTTTATGCCCCGGAGTGAATGGAGCCATCACGTCAGAAAAGTGGTGCACCACGACGAGCATCACGGCAATGCCGCGGAGAACTTGCAGGGTACGCAGCGGGGCCGGTCTAGGGGATGAAGCCACAAGCTCAAGTTTAGCTGGTGCATGCGTCTTTCAGAGACAAGAGCAGAACCCCGAAGAGCAATGGGCCGGTTTGGCGTGAAATCACTCTTCATAGAGTGAAGAGGCTTCCGTGGCGTAGGCTGGAGGTCTCCGCTCCGCACGCAACGTCAACTGAAACTGTCTGAAAGAAAGGTTTGTGAAACACCCATGATCATCACCGAAGAGTTTGTCGAACTCACTACCCCATATGGCCCCATGCGCACCCACATCCTCCGTCCCGTTGCGGCAGGAAAGTATCCTGGCATTGTGTTTTATTCGGAGATCTTTCAGGTGACAGGCCCCATTCGTCGCACTGCTGCTCTGATTGCTGGTCACGGATACATCGTCGCCATGCCCGAGGTTTACCACGAGTTCTGCGAGCCGGGCGAGGTCTTCGCCTACGATCAGGCTGGTTCCGACAAGGGCAATGCACTCAAGACCACCAAAGAGCTTGCCAGCTACGACGCAGACACCCGCGCCGTTCTCGACCATCTCAAGCAGCGCCCCGACTGCACCGGCGAGCTAGGCGCGCTTGGCATCTGCATGGGAGGACACCTTGCCTTCCGCGCTGCCTTCGAGAAAGATGTCCGCGCTACCGCCTGCTTCTATGCCACCGACATCCACAAAGGATCTCTGGGCAAAGGCATGAAGGACGATTCCATAGCGAGAGCCAGAGAGATCGAGGGCGAACTTCTCATGATCTGGGGACGCCAGGATCCGCACGTTCCACTCGAAGGCAGACGCAAAGTGCAGACCCTGCTCGA
This sequence comes from Terriglobus saanensis SP1PR4, assembly GCF_000179915.2. Classification (NCBI taxonomy): domain Bacteria; kingdom Pseudomonadati; phylum Acidobacteriota; class Terriglobia; order Terriglobales; family Acidobacteriaceae; genus Terriglobus; species Terriglobus saanensis. The sequence goes on from NC_014963.1 coordinate 2,225,999, forward strand.
CGAGCTCAATCTTCGTTACAACTGGGTCGAAGTCAACGGTGCCCACGCTTTTATGCGCGACGAAGGCGCACGTTACGACCCCGAACTGGCTCTCCGTCTCTACGGAGCGGTCCTGGACCTCTTCCACAGGCGTCTCGGTCAGGGCGACCGCTAAAAGAAAGGGGGCGCAGCGATGTCGATCGCTGCGTCCCTCTTTCTGCTTAGAAGTTACCCGTTCATCTGCTTCCATCGGCGCACCATATTCCGCGCCGCAACGTCCCACTCCGGATATTGAAAATCAAAGCCCGCGCGTTCCAGCACTCCTGGCAAAACATTGATGCTCTTCAGCACCAGCCAGGCCTCTGTGCCGAGGATGGGAGCGCCGATCTTCAAGGCAAACTCAGGCGCAGACAATCCTATCTTGACACCCGCTGCCTTCCGCAGGATCCGCATGAACTCGGCGTTCGGCAGAGGAACAGGAGATCCCATATTCACAGGGCCGGAGATACTCTCGTCGCCGATCATGAATTCGACCGCACGTACATAGTCCTTGTCGTGCATCCACGAGATAAACTGCGTTCCCGGGCCTTGTGTTCCGCCAAGGCCATACCGCACCAGTCCCAGCAGGACATCGAAGACGCCGCCTTTGTCCGGACTGATCGCCAGGGTCGTTCGCAGGGCAATCTTTCGCACTCCGGGAACTTCGATGGCGTCGAACGTGTTTTCCCAGGTCTTGACTACTTCAGCGGCAAAGCGCCAGGTCTCTGGAACAGCCTCGCCCTCGCCGCCGAGCCATGTCGTGGTCTCCGTAAAGGCTGCCGATGTCGAGTGACGATAGATTCCGGCTGCGCTGGCGTTGATCCAGACCTTCGGCGTTACTTGCGTAGCCTGAATCGCCGAACCAACGGCCTCGGTCGACTCGACTCGCGACGCGATAATTTCGCTGCGATTCTTTGTCGTATAACGGCAGTTGATCGTCTTTCCCGCCAGGTTGATGACCGCGTCAGCGCCTTCTAGTTCTCTGGACCAAGGCCCCAGGGTGCGCCCGTCCCACTGCACCACGCGCCACGGAGATCTCGAACTGGCGGATCGGCTCAACACGATCACTTCGTTGCCGATGCGTGAAAAATGTCGCGCCAGCAGGGTGCCCACCTGGCCGTTGCCACCCGCGAGGACGATCTTCAAGCGAGATACTCCTTCAACCACGGATCGTCAGAGTGTGTCAGTTCCAGCGTCGTCCCATCGAAGACGATCTTGCCGTCATTCAGCATCAGGAACTTTGTCTTTTCATCGATGCCGTTCGCAGGGATCTTTTCCGCGCCATTCTTTTCCACGTTGTAGTGGTTGGTGGCAAGATAGAAGGCATCCTGCAGGCGATGCGTGATAATGAGGGAGGTCGTGTGCGAAACATCGCGCCGCTTCATCACCAGTTCCATAATGGTGGTTGAAGTAATCGGGTCCAGACCGCCCGTGGGCGAGTCGTAGAGGATCAAATCTGGCTCTGTAATGATGGCGCGGGCAATCGAAACGCGTCTGCGCATACCACCGGAGAGCTCAGCAGGGAACTTGTCGATCGCCTTCTCCAACTCCACAAAACGCAGCGCTTCTTCGACCCGTTTGTGTGCTTCCTCGGCTGGAACTTTGTCTTCATGGAGCAGATAAGCGACGTTGTCCTCTACGGACATGGAATCGAAGAGGGCCGACTCCTGAAAGACCATCCCAATTCTGTGCCGGAGCGCAAACATCTCGCGCTCTTTCATCCCGGTGATCTCATGGCCCAGCACGCGAATGGTGCCGCTGTCTGGCTGTAACAGGCCATCGCAGAGCTTCATCAGAACGCTCTTGCCGCCGCCTGCAGGCCCCAGCAGAAGCCGTGTCTCGCCCTGTTCGATGGCGAAGGATACGTTCTTGAGTACTTCGTTGCCTTCAAAACTGATGGAAACATCTTCAAAGCTGATCGCAGGTCCTTCATACTCGACCTTTTCAGCCTTGTTCTCCGTCTTGCTTTCCGCTGTACTCATGAGCCAAAGATCCCGATCATGAGGCGGGTGAGGAGAAAGTCGACGACGATGATGCATACCGAGGAGATCACCACGGCCTGCGTCGTGCTCTTGCCCACGCCCTGTGTTCCACCCTTGGTGGTCATGCCGAAGTAGCAGCCCACGCTGGCAATGATGAAGCCGAAGAATACCGGTTTGACCAGACCCTGCACCACATCGCCGTAGACAAGCGAAGCGTAGCTGGAATGGAAGTAGGCGCTGCTGTTCAGCCCGAGCAGCGCCACGCTGACGAGCGCTCCACCGGCGATACCCATTGCTGCGGAAAGAATGGAAAGGAATGCAAGCATGATTACGGTCGCCGCAATGCGTGGCAGAACCAGCTTGCGCACGGGATCCGTGCCCAGCGCACGCATCGCGTCGATTTGTTCCGTAACCCTCATGGAGCCAAGTTCGCTGGCGATACCGGATGCGTTGCGACCGGAGACCATCAAGCCAGTCAGCACCGGCCCAAGCTCTTTGACCATGGATAGCGCTACGAGGCTGCCTGTCTTGCTTACCGCGCCAAACTGTTGCAACGCCGTTGCGCTTTGTAGAGCTAAAACACAACCGGTAAAGAACCCAGCCAGAATCACAATGGGCAGGGATCCAAAGCCGATGGAGTCCATCTGTGTGAAGATCTCATCCCAATAAATGGGAGGCGTCAACAGGCTCTTCATCGCGCGACCGGACAGAAGAGAGTACTCCTGCAGGGCAGCGATGGAACGTTTCGTAAAGTCCACTGGCGAAACTAGCATCATGCAGTCTTAAATTTCTCTATCATTTTCATAGGTGCGGTCACTCTATCAGATGCGCATTCAATCACTTCCGTTCCACTCTCCCTAAGACTTCTTTTGCAGTGTTCCTATTCCGTATCCTCGCAGGAAAAATGAGAAAATAACGGTATGCCGCTTTCCGGAGTCACCATGCGGGCAGTTGTTCTCTACGGCAAAGAAGACCTGCGTGTCGAAGCTTTACCTGTACCCGTCCCCGACGCGGGCGAAATTGTGGTTCGAGTGGGTGCCGCTCTGACCTGTGGTACCGATCTCAAGGTCTTTCGCCGTGGCTATCATGCCATGATGCTGAAGCCGCCGATTGCCTTCGGGCATGAGCTGGCGGGAACCGTTCACGCCATTGGCTCCGGCGTAAAGAACTTCAAACCGGACGACCGGGTCGTTGCTTTGAACTCCGCCCCCTGCGACGTCTGCTATTTTTGTCGCCGGGATCAACAAAATCTCTGCGAAGATCTTCTCTTCAATAACGGCGCCTATGCGGAATATCTCCGTATTCCCGCTCGCATTGTGGCGAAAAACACCCTTTTTATCCCGGACGATGTGCGGTTCGAGCATGCAGCGCTTACCGAACCTCTGGCATGCGTCGTTCACGGGTTTGAGCAGTCAAACGCGCGCCGTGGCGACACGATGATCGTCATTGGTGCTGGTCCCATCGGTCTGATGTTTATCCACGTCGCCGCTCTGGCTGGCTGTCATGTCATCGCGGTGGTCAAGCGAAAAGACCAGGCGGTGGCGGCAAAAGGTTTCGGAGCGGCCCAGACGCTGCAGATCTCAGACGGTTTGGATGTCGTTGCCGCCGCTCGGGCGCTCACGCCCGACCAGCGCGGTGCCGACATTGTCATCGAAGCCGTGGCCACGCCTCTCACCTGGGAGTGGGCCGTGGACATGGTGCGCAAAGGAGGAACGGTCAACTTCTTCGGTGGTCCGCCCTCTGGAACGCGTGTCACCCTGGACACCAACCGCTTGCACTATGGCGACATTACGCTCAAAGCCACCTTCCACCACACGCCAGCGACCTGCCGCACGGCGTTCGAGCTCATCACCAGCGGACGTCTGCAATCGGCTGATTTCATTACCTCACACGCTGCCCTGGCAGATGTGCCAAAAGTCTTTGCAAAGATGATGGTGCGTTCCTCCAAGCCCGGGCCACCAGACATCAAAACGGCCATCTTCACCGAGACAAAACCTGAGATAGAACTACGAGGCCAGAACTTATGATTGTCAGTACGCCCCCCGTACGCCTTCAGGGAGGCCCGCCTTCGTTTGTCGAACCGGCTACGGCACCTACGCTTGAAGAAGCACGTGCCTGGTGCAAGTCCCTTGCAGAATCGCACTATGAGAACTTTCACGTAGCAACTTGGTTTCTGCCCGCCCGGCTTCGCACTCACTTTTATCCCATTTATGCCTACTGCCGCGTCTCCGATGACCTCTCCGATGAAGTAGGCGATCCGCTTCTGGCACTCCGTCTTTTGAACGAATGGGAGAAGATGCTGCTTGAGGTCTACGATTCACCGACCTCGGTCAAGCATCCTGTTCTCATCGCGCTGGCAGAAACGATCCGTTCCTGTGACATTCCGCGTGAGCCTTTCACGCATCTCCTTGTAAGCTTTCGTAAAGACCAGACCTTCTCCCGCTATCAAACTATGGAGGAATTGGCCTCCTACTCCGATAGTTCGGCCAGTCCCGTCGGCCATCTGATTCTCTACTCCTCGGGCTATCGCGATCCGGAACTCTTTGCTCTATCGGACAAGATTTGTACCGGCCTGCAGTTCGCCAACATGTGGCAGGATGTTGGCCCCGATTTGACCGAACGTGGCCGCATCTATCTGCCGGAAGACGAGATGAAGCGCTTCAACGTAACACCGCAACAGCTTCAAGCAGGAGAGTTTACTCCAGCCTATCGGGAACTTCTCCGTTATCTGGTCGGAAAGACGCGCGTTCTCTTTGCGGAAGGGCAGCCGATCGAAGATCGTGTCGATGCAGACCTTGCCTCTGCGCTACGTCTCTTTCGACGTGGAGGAGAGGCGATTCTCGATGCGATCGAAGCAATCGATTTTAATACTCTCAATCATCGCCCGATTGTTACGAAGGCCACAAAGATGCGTTTGGTCGGAGGTGCACTTACGGGGAAGCTGGCGGCATCTTTCCGCTCCAAAAAACGGAGCGCCGCGTGATTCCACAACTTGCCCTTGCCTATCAGGAGTGCCGCGCAATTGCGAAGCGTGAGGCGAAGAATTTTTACTACGCCTTCGTTGCTCTGCCGCGTCACAAATCCGATGCCATGTGCGCGATTTACGCCTTCATGCGTCGTGCCGACGATCTTTCGGATGACGAATCGATCTCCATACCGGAGCGTCGCGTTGCGATGCAGCAGTGGCTCGATGCGTGGCGCGCGGCGCGTGCAGGAAGCACGACGACAGACTCCATCTTTCTCGCCGTCAATGACACGCAGAAGCGCTTTGCGATCCCGGACGAGCTGCTAGAACAGCTCGTCCGCGGAACGACGATGGATCTCGAAGAAAACATCGACGGTGTCGTGCCGATCATGGCAATTCCGGCGGGGATGATCTCGCACCAACGCGCCTACCAGGCGTACGAATCCTTCGACGACCTCTACCGCTACTGTTATCTCGTGGCTTCCGTGGTGGGTCTTGTCTGCATCCGGATCTTCGGCTATACCGACCCTCGCGCGGAGAGGTTTGCGGAAGAAACGGGGATTGCGTTTCAACTCACGAACATTCTTCGAGATGTGCGTGAAGATGCCGAGCGAGGACGTTTGTATCTCCCTCTGGAAGACATGCAATCGGCCGGTGCGGATGTCACGCAGATCCTCTCCGCCACTCATACCCATCGTCCATCACAGCCGGTGCTCGCGCTCATGCAACTCGAGATCGAGCGCGCACGCGCTTACTACCAGGCCGCCGATCAACTCATTCCACTTCTCGATCGCGACTCACGCGCTGCGATGAAGGTTCTTGCATCGATCTACCACGGGCTCCTGGAGCGTGTCGCCAGGGATCCGGCAAAGGTCTTTGTGGAACGCGTCAGTGTACCCACTTCGGTCAAGCTCACCATTCTGCTGGGAGGGATGGGGAAGTCGTTCATAAATCGGGCGTTTTCGAAATGAGCGATGTGATCGTGATTGGTGCGGGACTGGCTGGCCTTGCTGCAGCGACCGCACTTTCCTCGCAGGGCGCGGAAGTCACCGTGATCGACCGAAAGCCCTTCGTCGGGGGGCGGGCCTACTCTTATGAGCATCCTTCGCTGCACGAGATCGTCGACTGCCAGCACGTTCTCTTGGGTTGCTGCACGAATCTTCGTGCTCTCTGTGAAGACGCCGGGATCGGTGACAAGATTCGCTGGTATGACGAACTCACCTTTCTCGAAACGAACGGCAGTAGTACAAGCATTCATCCCAGTGGCCTTCCGTCGCCTTTTCACGCTTCACCTGCTTTCCTCCGAGCTTCGATGCTGGGTCTGGCGGACAAAGTGGGAGTAGCGCGCGGCCTGGTGGAGTTTCTCCGTGGCTATCCTGCGGATGACAGTGAAAGCGTTGCACAGTGGCTCAAACGGACCCATCAAAGCGAACGTGCCATCCGTCATTTCTGGGAGCCCGTCATCGTTGGTGCCTTGAACGACAGCTTTGAAAACTGCTCCACACGTTATGCGGGACAAGTCTTCCACGAAAGCTTTATCAAATCCGCGGAAGGCGGCCGCCTCGGCATTCCGAAACGCCCACTCTCCGAGTTCTACGGCGAAGTCGCACGGCAGGCGCAGCAGCAGGGAACCAGCTTCCTACTGACGCAAAGCGTAGACACGCCGCTGCAGCGCGATGGGGACCGCTGGCTCATCCATCTTGAGGACCAGACACTATCGACGGAGAACGTCATCATCGCCGTGCCCTTTGAACAAGTCCAACGTCTCCTGCCGGCCGAGCTGAATACTACCTCAGACCTCATCGCTAACGCGGGCCAGTTCCGCAACGCGCCCATCACCACGGTGCATCTCTGGTTTGACCGCGAGATCACCGAACTGGACCACGCGGTCCTTCTTGATACAGGCATTCAGTGGATCTTTCATAAATCCCGCATCCGCAGGTGGCCTGCTTCGGCAGGCAGCTACGTCGAACTGGTCATCAGCGCGTCGCATCCTCATCTCAAACGCTCACGCGAAGACCTGCTTTCGAGTTCGCTCGAAGAGCTTGCCATGTTTTTTCCTGCAGTGAAAAAAGCAGAGCTGCGCAAGAGCGGCATCCTGAAGGAAGCGCGCGCAACCTTCTCCGTCATGCCCGGCCTCGACAAGTTTCGTCCATCCCAAAAGACGGACCTTCCCGGACTCTACCTTGCCGGAGACTGGACCCAAACCGGATGGCCCTCGACCATGGAAGGCGCCGTCCGGAGCGGATTCCTGGCGGCAGGGGAGGTGATGGACTCACCCAGGCGCTTTCTTCGAAGCGATCTCCCGCCACAAGGTCTTATGCGCTGGTTGTCTAAGTAACTTTCAACGGGCCAGGAGTGCCACACCGGCACAAACGAACAATGCTGCCAGCCAGCGCCTTCGGTCTACATTTTCCTTCAGGAAAATCTTCGCAGCGATCGCCGTCGACACAAAAGTGAGCGAGGCGGTCGCGGGCGCGACGAGCGAGAGGTCCGCTCCTGCCAGCGCAAAGAGCAGGGAAAAGAAGCTCAGAGCCATGCAGACGATTCCGAGGATCAGCGTTGGCTTAGTCACCACTGCCAGAATCGCCCCGCCTAAGCCGCTCTTTGCTCGAATCGCATCCAGATCCAGAGACCGCATGGAACGGGCGATCAAAATATCGCCCGCCGTTGCGGTCACAACGACCGCCGCGATGGTCGTCCAGGTGTGCAGTGTGGAGTCAGGGATCACCACGATCAGGCCACACTTTCATCGAGATCGACCGCGTGCTCTGTCCGCGAAGGTCCGTTCGCCACAAAGCCGACACCGACGACAATCAGGCAGATCCCCAGCCAGCGTAGCGGCGAGATGCTCTCGCGCAGCCAGAGCTTTCCGATAAGCGCGGTAACCACGTTTCCAAAGGCTGTTGCCGGAAGGACGAAGGTCAGGTCTGCCCAACTCAATGCCGTCATATAAGACGCCATAAAGCCAATGAGTACAACAATTCCCGAGAGCACCCAGGGATTGCCGAGGGCGTAGAAAAGTGACGAAAGGTGGTGGATCGAGACGGGTCCGATGTCGTGCATACCGCGGCCAAGAAGAGCATCGCCCACAGCGGCACCGAGCATGACGCAGAAGAGCAGGAGATAACGCGAAGCGGGAAGGCGGTGAGACATCTACCTCTATTCTATCGGCGATAAGCGCTGCTGAAAACTCGAAGAGATGACGGCGCTACCAACGCCTGAACGTTTAGAGTCATCCCAGAAGGTAGAGAGCGATGTTGCGGCTCACGAACCGGAATGGAGGGCCTCTTGCGATTTTTTCATCTGTGGCACGGCTGGTTTCTGGCGCTCTTCTTTTTCTGTGCGGCGCTCGTGTTTTCGAACGCGACGCACTGGGTGCTGTTCCGGATTCTCCGCAAACAGCAGAGCGAAGGAAAGCCGGAGTTCTTTGGTCTGGGGCTCAAGGCGCATCTGGGGAAGCCAGCTCGCGCGATCTTTATCATCACCTGTCTCTTTGTAGCCCAGCCCTTTCTTCCGGTTTCGAACGAGATCCACGAAAATGTTCGGCAGGCTTTGGCGATCGCGATGGTGTTGTCGTTGGGCTGGTTTGCGACGGGTGCGGTCTATGTGGGACAGATCCTGTTTCTGCGGCGGTATGACCTGCAGGCTGCGGACAATGTGCAGGCACGTCGCGTCCACACGCAGTTCCAACTGTTTCGCCGGATGCTGATTGGTTTCATCATCGTTCTAACGATAGGCGCTGCCCTCTATACGTTTCACGATGCACGACTTTGGCGTGCGGGAACAGGGCTTCTGGCGTCGGCGGGACTGGCTTCTCTCGTACTGGCGACGGCAGCGAAGTCGACCGCTTCGAACTTTCTGGCCGGCCTGCAGATCGCCCTGACAGAACCGATCCGTATCGACGATGTAGTGATTGTGCAGGGAGAGTGGGGAAGGATCGAAGAGATCAACTCCGCCTACGTGGTGGTGAGGATCTGGGACATGCGGCGCTTGATCGTACCGCTCACGTACTTCATCGAGAACAGCTTTCAGAACTGGACGCGCCAGTCTGCGGACATTATGGGGACGGCGTTTTTATATCTGGACTACACTGTGCCAGTGGAACCGCTGCGTGAGCATCTGACCAAGATTGTCTCCGGCGCGAAGCAGTGGGATGGTAAAGTCTGCGGACTTCAGGTGACGGACCTGAAGGAGCACACCATGGAGATTCGCTGTTTGATGAGTTCGACGAATGCAGGCGATAACTTCGATCTCCGCTGTCTCGTACGCGAGGGCATGATGGCCTTCGTTCGAGAAAACTATCCAGACGCTTTCCCACAGATGCGCTTGTTGGGGAGACCGGAGCAGATTAAACAAAAGGGACGCGAGTAAACTCGCGTCCCTTTTATGGCGTTCGCCTAAGCGTTCATGCTGACAGATTCCTGAGCTTTCAAGGCGTTCTCTTCGCGCTTGGCGCGAGAGGCCTTGTTACGCTGGGAACGAAGCTTCATGAAGGCCTTCGCTTCCACATAGAGACGAGGAACGTCGCGGTTTACGATAGCCTTCCAGACCACGCGGAACGCGGCCTTGGGGCGGAAGTAGTACTCGTCATAGAAGCGATGCACCATCTCCATGACGTACTCGACTGGTAGGCCAGGGTACTCGATGTGTGCCATCTGGTGACCGGTGCCGTCTTCCATGTTCTCGTTGGTGATGAAGCCGTTCTTCTTGGCGTAGTCGTAGAACTCTGTACCTGGGTAAGCGTGTGCGATGGAAACCTGGATGGTTTCGCAGTCGAGCGTCTTCGCGAAGTCGATCGTATTACGGATCGACTCTTTGGTTTCGCCGGGAAGGCCAAGGATGAAGTCGGCGTGAATGATGAGGCCGAGATCGTGGCAGTCCTTCACGAAGTCGCGTGCGCGCTCAACGGTGGCACCCTTTTTGATGTTCTTCAGGATCTGGGGATCACCGGACTCGAAGCCGACGATGAGCAGGCGGCAACCCGCATCCTTCATGGCCTTGAGCGTATCGCGGTCGGTGGTAACGCGCGAGGTGGAAGACCATGTAAGGCCAAGCGGCTTCAGCTTTTCGCAAAGCTCAATGGTACGGGCCTTCTGGATATTGAAGGTGTCATCGTCGAAGAAGAACTCCTTGACGTTGGGCCAGAGTTCCTTGGCATGCTTCATCTCTGCGGCCACATCGTCTGTGGAGCGCTTGCGCCATGCGTGGCCAGAAAGTGTCTGTGGCCAGAGGCAGAATGTGCACTGTGCAGGGCAGCCGCGCGTCGAGTAAAGCGAAACATAGGGGTGCAGAAGGAACGGCACGTTGTACTTGGTGACATCCATGTCGCGCTTGTAGATGTCCGTCACCCAGGGAAGGGCATCGAGATCTTCCACCTGCGGGCGATCCGGGTTGTGCTGGATCTGACCGTTCTCGCCGCGATACGAGATGCCGAGGATCTCGTTCAGAGGCTTGCCGTTGGCATACTCCACGGTCGAGAAATCGAACTCGCGGCGGCAGACGAAATCGATCACTTCGCACTCATTGAGCGCGCGATCGGGATCCGTGGTGACCGGGGGGCCAACGAAGGTGATCTTGATCGCGGGATTTGCCGCTTTGATGGCGCGCGCAAGACCGTGATCTCCGCTCCAACCGACGGTCGAAGTGAAGAGCACGAGAAAATCGAAGCTCTTCGCGATTTGAATGGTCTCTTCTGCAGAGACGTGATGCGGAGGAGCATCGAGAAGCTTTGAACCTTCGAGCATGCCGGCGGGATAGGCGAGCCAGACGGGGTACCAGTAGGACTCGATCTCGCGGGTGGCTGGCCAGCGCGAAGAGGCGCCGCCATCAAAATTCTCGAACGAAGGGGGATTCAGAAACAGCGTTTTGAGTGGCATGATAATGCTTTGATTTTACCACTTTGACACTGGTTTGTATGTGACAGGAGGTATCTGAGCAGTATCCGAAAAGTGTCTAGGGCTCGATCTGAGCCGAGGTCGCGGTGACGGCTCCACTGGGATCGATGAAGACCAGCCAATATCGGTGATTTATAAAGGAAAATGCGGATTTGTAGACCAGCACGTGATCGCAGTGGGTGGCCTGTTGTGTGCCGTAGGCAGAGCAAGAAGGATCCGTCTTGGAAGGGGGCCCAAGCTCCGAGCGAACAGCCGATTCCGAAGCGTGTGGCTCGATGGACTGGAACTTTGCCGTAAGACGGCGGTCATAGATAACGCCTACGAGACCCGCGATGACAAGAAGCACGATGACAAAGGTAAGGAAGGCTCGCATGACAGATCTCCGAAGCGTCTGCCGGTTAGGGCTTGACGGGCGTTATAGCCAAGGATGTTTTCAACCATGACTCCAGTTGCCCGGAGGAGCGAAGGAGATTAATCTGCGCGTTCCGAAGCTGGAGATCCGCGTCGATGAAGTCGAGGTATTTCTGGCGCTCCTGAACGAGTGCATTCTGTTCATCCTTGGGCGTAATGGGCTGCCCATTGGGATTGCCTGCGGTCAGCTGTGTGCGAATGATGTCCAACTGGTCCTGCGCGAGTTCGCGGTCTAGGCCTACAACTTCGGCGCGGGCGGCCATCTCTGTCACACCGTGCGCCGTGCGGTTGCGACCCTCCAAAAACTGGTCGCGAGCGAGATCGGCTTCATGCAGCGCGTGCTGCGCATCCGCCATGGACTCGTGGAATTTGGTGCGCTTTCCGGCGTCGAAGATGGGAACCGTGAGCTGAATCCCAAAGAGGAAATTATTCGCCTGGTAAGCCTTGTAGTAAACGTCGTAGTTATTGAACTTTGCGAATCGGTTGTACTGTACCGCCAGAGCAATCTGCGGGCGATACAGCTTTCGCCCATCTCCAAAGGCTTGTTGCAAGCGGGACTGCGCGTTGCTGTAGGAAGCCTGTACTGAGGGCGAAAGAGCGCCTTCGGCGACGGTGAAAGAGATATTGGAAGGCACTGAGGGGATCGAGGCAGAGTCCGTAGTGATACGGCGGGACGCAACGCCCGTGAGACGTAGCAGATGCTGGCGCTGGATATCGAGATCGCCTTCGATCTGAATGCGACGCAGACGAATCTGCGCGGCGGAAAGACGTGCGCGCGTCAATTCGATGCGAGGATCAAGGCCAGCATCGAGTCGCTCCTGTGTGAGCGTCGTCAGGCGTGTAGCGTAGCCGTACTGCTCGTTCAGGGCAGACAGGCGTTGTAGATCCGCGTCGACAGAGAGATAGGTGATCGCCGCATCTTCTGCAATCTGCTGGCGCACGTCCTGCAGAGCAAGGTTTGCGGCGACCAGGCCTTCGCGCGCGGCCCGGATATAGTTGCGCTGCGACTGGTCGTAGATCAGAGACTGTGCTGTGAAGTTGTAGAGCGTGGGCGTCCCCGTAGGAAAGCCATAGGTATATCCGAGGCCGGAACCTGCCGAAATAGCGGGAATGTAGACATCTTTTGACTCGGCAAGGATGGAGCGGGCTTTGACAACATCGCTTTCCGCCATCTTCACTCGCGGTGAGTTGCGTAGAGCCAGGTCGATTGCGGAGGAGAATGCAATTTGGCCGTGAATGATCGAGCTACAACCAAGCAATACGGTGATGAGAAGGAGGCGACGCATCACTGGGCCCCTTTGCGTGCCGGTGGATAGTTGTGTGCGAGTTCAAGAGCGGCGGCAAACTCCGACTGTGCCGCGGCCTTGTCACCTTGTTTTGCAAGGGCAAGACCAAGCAAGGTATGTACCTTGAAGGCGGGCGCTCCTGCGGTCTGGTTCGAGCCTGCGAGGTAGTCGCGATAAGCTTGTTCCGCAGCGGGAAGCTCGCGGTTCATCTTGACCAGAAGATTTGCAGCGTCGATGGAGTCTGCACCGTGGTGTGTGTCACGTCGGATGGCAGAAAGAGCTGCGGCAGAGGCTTTCTCCCATTGCTTTTCATGCGCATAGAAGTTGGCTAGATCGACATAGGACTCGGGAGAGTGCTTCTGTTCAATCTCTTTTTGAAACTCGGCTTCCGCGGCGGGGAGATTGTTGTTCTTCTGCGCGATCATGCCGAGAAGTCTATGACCACGTGCGGGAGAGAGCTTCATCAGTTTGTCGACAAGAACGGTGGCTTTGTCCGAGCCGCCACCGACAATACCAGGGGCCGAAACATAAAACTCGCCCAGATCCGAAAGCGCTTCAACGGATGTGGGATCGAGTTCTACAGCTTTTTCAAAGCTGCCACGGATCTTGCCCACCAGCTTCATGCCGGTAAATGCGCCGGAGTGATCGGCTTTTGCCCCATAGGCCCGGGCGAGAAGGAGCTGCGCTTCGCTGCTGGAGGGATTGGCTCGGGCAACTGCTTCACAAGTGTGGATGCCATCGTCAAACCGCTCCAGGGTGACATAAACCGTGCAAAGCAATTGCTGAGCGCGTACATCCTCTCCCAGAGCAAGAAGTTCCGCCACTGCCTGGTCTCCATGGCCTGAACGTGCTGTCGCCCGCGCCTGTTCATAGCCGCCAGAGGCGGTGGCAGGCTGGGCGATCAGGAACGCGAAGAGGAGTGAGGGAAGCATCAAGGTGGATCTCCTGGCAAATGCTATTGCACGGGCTTGACGCTGAGGCCGGGCGTGAGATCGTCAGAGTTGGTCGCGTTCAGGGCAACGGTATCGTGCTCGGATAGACCGTGAACAATTTGGACGAGCGTAAGATTCACCGCGCCCACATCGACGGGTGTCTTCACGAGCTGGTTCTTCACCACACGATAGACGAAGTTCTGTGTTCCCTGGGTGCGAAGGGCTTCCCGCGGAACGCTGAGAACATGCGGGTTTTCCTGAAGCGTCACCAATGCATTGACATTGGTATTCGGAAGCAAGTCTTCTGCGGCATCGTCAATGGCAATGAGGCATTCGCCTACATTTCGCGTTCCGTAAGAGATGATGGTCGACGGCGTATGGACGATGTGTCCGTGCCATGCACGGTTGGGACGGGCATCCCAGGTAACGCGCACCTTCTGGCCTACAACAAGTTTGCCAACATCCGGCTCATCAAAGTAAGCACGCACCTGCATCCGATTGAGATCGGCCATGCGAAGAATCTCATCCCCCGGATTCAGGAACTCGTAGGCGCGAATCGGCAGAGAGTAGACGATGCCAGCAAAGGGCGCGCGCACGATCGCAAACGCCAGATTCTTCTCAGCAGCCAAAAGGCCAGCCTGATTGTCCGCAAGCTGTGCCGCGATCCGGGTTTTGTCGGAGGCCGCGAAGCGAGCGGTACTACGCTTCTGCACCGCGTCCATGTTTGCCTGGGCGGTTGCGAGGCGAGATTGCGCCGCACTGACTTCGCTGGTGGAAGCCGCTCCTTTGGCCTGCAGTTGCTGCAGAGTGGAAAGATCGAGTTGCGCCTGCTGGACCTGAAGACGGCTGCGGTTTAAATCTCCAGCAATTGAGATGCGTTCGTCCTGGCTGCCGCCCTGGCTCATGTCCTGAAAAGAACCTTTGGCACCGGCCAGGCCAGCACGGGCTGTGGCCACCCGCGCTAAAGCGCCAGAATCGTCCAGTTGCACCATCAAGGTGCCTGCCGTGACATGCTGTCCCTCGCGGACGAGGAGTTTCTGCACGGTACCGGCAGAAGCGGCATGCGCTTCAAAGGCCTGGATCGGCTCAACTTTGCCGTTGGTGGAGATGGTGCTGACGAGATCCTGATAGGTGGCGACGGCCACGCGAACCGGAGTGTCCTCATGAAGGAGGCTTCGAATGCCGAAGATCAGCGCTACTACAACTGCGGCCACCCCGGCAGTCCATAAAACAGTTCGCATTTTCCCTTGTGTACTCTCTGCCGTCATATCGTCTTGAATTATCAGTATATAAGACGCGGTCGACGTCGCTACGATGCGGAATATTTCCGCGGCCTAAGTGACTGACGTACCATCGGTGAGTCGAATATCGCAAAGTTCGAGGTCGATAGCGGTGCCGAAATCGGGATGTGAGTTTTCGCGGGGACGGAAGGCAATGTCGACTTTGGATCCCTGGGTCACGCCCAGCTTCTCGAGCCGTTCTGGCCAGGAATCGGATCGTGACCAGCAGAGAGCCGCAAAGGCAAGGCCGCCGTCCTCCTGGCGAACTCGAAGTTTGGCATGCTTTTCTTTCAGAGTCTTGATCGGATCCAGAATGGTCACCCCGAAGGCCGCAAAGACCGGCTCCGGATTGTCGTTTCCAAAGGGCTCGCACTTTCGGACTGCAGCGAGCAGGTTCGCGTCGATGTCGGCAAGGCGCACTTCCGAGTCGAGCAAAATGGTCGGAGCAAGCACCGAGGGCGTGAGCCGAGGTACCGAGTACGCGGAGAGGCGCAGCTTGAGGTCCGGCACAACGTTGGACGGAAGGGAAAATCCAACCGCAAACGCATGCCCCCCAAAGCGAGTAAATACGGCCGACTCGTTATCGACAAACGTGATGGCATCCAGTAGATGGAAGCCCGCGACGGAACGACCCGAGCCGTGCGCTTGACCATCCTCATGAGCGAGAACGAGGGCAGGGCGTCCGGTGCGCTCCACCACCCGCGAAGCCAAAATGCCAACCACACCGCGATGCCAGCCTTCGCCATCCAGCACGACGACTCCGTGGCTTTCCAGGTCAGCGTCCGTCTCGCGCAGCTTCGCAATTTGCGCTTCGACCTCTTCGAGAATGCGTGCTTCAGCCTCGCGGCGGTCGGTGTTCAGAGCATGGAGCTTTTCGGCGAGCGTTTGGGCCTCGGCCGGATCGCGCGTGAGAAAAAGCTGGACGACGTCCGTTGCGGTGTCCATGCGGCCCGCAGCGTTGATGCGCGGCGCAATGCGAAAGGCGATGTCGCGCGCATTGAAGCTTTTGATGACGCTACCATTCTCCAGTTCGAAACCGGAGAGCTGCATCAGGGCGCGAAGCCCCGCCTGGTTGGGACGACGAAGCTGTTCCAGACCCAGGGCCACAATGGCTCGGTTTTCCCCATTGAGCGGGACAGAATCGGCGATGGTGGCGATCGCAAGCAGTTTGAGAAACGAGGGAAGGAACTTCTCCTCCAGCGCCTCACGGGAGATCGGGTTGAAGGTAGGATCGTTCGGATCGGCTGCCACGGAGAGCAAGAGAGCGTGTGCCAGCTTGAACGCGACCCCCGCCCCGCAGATTGCCTTGAAAGGATAAGGACATCCGGGCTGGTTGGGGTTGAGCACAGCCACCGCTTCGGGAACCCCAGAGTCGTCGGGCAGGTGGTGGTCCGTGACGATAAGGTCCATGCCCTGAGCACGGGCTTCGTCGGCAGCGGCAAAGGCACGAATACCCGTATCCACAGAGATGACGAGGCGGATGCCTTGCTCGGCTGCACCGGCCAGGATACTGGTCTGCATGCCGTACCCTTCAAGAATGCGATGGGGGATATGAAAGCGCACGAGCGAAGGTGTGCCCTTGGGCGTAATGCGGTCGATGGCCGTTTTGAGAAGCACTGTGGCGGTCGTGCCGTCGACGTCATAGTCGCCGTAGATCAGGATCGGTTCGCGGTGGAGAACGGCTTCCAGTACGCGGTCGACTGCCTCATGCATCCCTAGCATCAGAAATGGATCGTGCAGTTGGCTCAAGCTCGGTTGAAGAAACCGAAGAGCCTCTTCGGCGGAAGAGATGCCACGGCGAACAAGCATGGCAGCAACAGGGAGGGGAAGCGTGCAGGAAGATGCGATCTCTGCGACGGCATCCGGATCAACTTCAGGGAGCACCCAGCGAGCGGGAAGGGCCATGCTTTTTCGTTAGTCCTCGTCGTCTTCGTCGACGACAATCCGACCGAGTTCGCCTACGGCTTCCAGGATCTGCTGAAACCGGTCATACCACTCCGTCTCGGTCTCATAGAGAAACATGACACCCTGGTGTGCGAAACCCAGCTGCAGATACCCCGTCTTGCCGACGTGCTCTACGAGGTACTGGGCTTCTGCAATCTCATGCGAGTCGGGATCGGGGAAGGACTGCTCGCGAAGCTGCTGAACGAGGATCTCGACGTCCGTCTTTTCCAGGACCACCTCGCTCATCGTCAAGAAGGCTGCGCCTGAGGCCTTGGCGTGTTCGACAAAGTCCTTCCAGGAGTCCACGTTGTCTTCTTCGAAGACCACGGAGGGCACGTCTTCCGACACATAGGCCGAGACCCGGCGGAGTCCGTTGCCGGCGATGAAGGCGACCATGTCGTCTTTGAGCGAAGCGAGGTTTTCGATGAGCATGCAATCAATATTGTCTCAGATTTTGGGTCACATTCACGGTAGTAGGATGAGCAGATGCCAGCGTTTGAGAAGCACGTCTTTATCTGTACGAACGAGCGGGACGAGTCTGCCGCCCGCCCCAGCTGCCGGAATGAGGGCGCAAAGAAGCTGAAAGACGCGTTCAAGGACGCGATCAAAGATGCGGGATTGAAACACCAGATTCGGGCGAATGAGAGCGGATGCCTCGACCAGTGCGAACACGGGCCGGTAGTTGTTGTCTACCCCGACGCCGTCTGGTATGGCTTTGTGAGACCAAAAGACGTGGAAGAGATTGTCCAGAGCCATCTTGTAGGAGGCGTACCGGTTAAGCGGCTGCAGCTGGCCGAAAGCTGCCTGAACACCTCGGAGTGCCCCCACCGCGGCAAGAAGAAGTAGCCTTTGTTGTGATAGATTTAGCGATATAACACGATGATTTTTTCCAAAGAATATGTAGGGTACCTGGCGCGGCAGACGGTAAAAGGTCTGGAAGCGGCGAAGGTGATTCGGACGGACAAGCCTGCACGTCTCATAGAGAAGGTGCAGGAGGGGCTGATCGATGAGCTGTCTCTGGAAGACCGCATCAACGATGAAGTGCGGGTGATCCTGGGAGCCTTTCAGGACGACATGGTCAAGACCGGCGCAAGCTACCCGGAGATGTTCAAGAAGGTAAAGAACGAGCTCGCGCGCAAGTACAAGGCGGTGCTATGAGAATCTCCCGCGATAAGGCGAACAAACTCGCCCACGTAGTAGCCGACACCCTGGCCGAAATTGACGAGTGCGATTTCCTGGAAGATCGCAACACCGTAAGGCAGGAAGCGCGTCGCGTTCTCGAAAAGCTTTTGCTGGAAGAGACAAAGATCGACGCCGCAGCCCGCCTGAAGATCTCCTCCCAGCAGAGGATCATCCTCGAAGGCACACAAGAGTGGGACATTCTCTATCGCAAGTACTATAACGATGAAGTGAAGCGGTTGGGCATCTAACGGTGTAGTTCTGATCCTGCAGAGTGCCTCAAAGTTTGTTATATTGATCAAGTTGCAACGGATATCCACTCCGTTTCGTGGCGTTATGGTGTAACTGGTTAACACGTCGCCCTCTCAAGGCGAAGAGTCCGGGTTCGAGCCCCGGTAACGCTACCAAATTCCTTCTCAAAATCGATATAGGGTGGAGGCAATTGTTAGATGCTGAAGTTCGCCCAGACCTACTTCCCGGGTCTCCGTTGATGACTCGTGATGCAAAAGCCAAACGCAAGCGTGTACTTGTAACCGGTGGTAGCGGCACGCTTGGTTACAACATCTTGCGTCAGTTAGCTGCTACAGGACGCTTTAACATCATTGCGCCCCTTCGCAGCAGGCATACTCTTCTTCAGGATTTTGGAGACACCGTCCAGTTTGTAGACCATGAACTAAGCGACGCGATTCATACAGCGCAGATCTTTGAGCGCGCTAATCCAGATGTAATTATTCATTGCGCAGCAAGCGGCTTGAGACCGCCTAAAGGGTCTTGGTTCGATCTCATGCATTTCAACGTGGAATCGACGATGCGGCTCTTCCAAATGAATTGCCGATTCGACCATCATTCGCATTTCATTTACATCAGTACGGGGCTTGTCTATCGCGAGCAGGGCCGACCGTTGCGCGAGACCGATCCGATCGAGACACTGCATCCTTATGGTGCAAGCAAGGCTGCTGGGGATTCGATGCTCCAGGCTGCGGCGGCAGAGTTTAAGCGGCGGCTGACAATTCTTCGGCCTTTTGCCTTTACAGGAAAGCACGACGGCGGGGAGCGCCTATTCCCACGCATTCTTACTGCAGCCGCGGAAGGAAAGGTACTTCCTATGACACAGGGAGACCAGATTCGCGATTTTTGCTCTGTAGATGATATCGCTCGAGCGGTGATGATGGTGACAGAGCGTGAAGAGGCTCCACTGATCGAGAAGTTTAATCTGGGAAGCGGAAAATCTCTCCCCTTGAAAGACCTTGTTCGCGATGTCTGCATCCAACTAAATCTCGATGTGAAATTCGATCTGGGCGCTGTGAAAATGCACCCATATGAGCCGATGCACTCAGTTGCGGATATTTCTCATGCCAAAGAAATCTTGGGGTGGGAACCGCAGGTAAGTCTTGCAAGAGCCGTTTGGGAACTGGCGCGAGAATCCCATCCTGAAATGAAGTTGACGGAGCCCAACTCACCGAATGTCTGAACCTTGCGAACTTTCCATCGTGATGCCTGCTTACCGCGAGGCTGAATCCCTGAAAACACTACTTCCCGTTCTTGTGCTTGCTGCACGCGCGCTCTCGCCCGATGTAGAAATTATTGTTTCTGATGCAAGGCTTCCTCTCGACGATACGGCGGAAGTCTGCTCCGTCCACGGTGTTAGGCATCTGCATCGTACCGGTGGAGATACTTACGGTGACGCTGTGCGCTCGGGAATTACAGCTTCCAAGGGGACGTTCGTGATCCTAATGGATTCCGACGGATCGCACAATCCAAAAGAACTTTTCAAGCTTTGGGCGAAGCGTGAAAGTTACGATATCGTGATTGGTTCCAGGTATATCAAAGGTGGAAATACCGAAAATCCAGCGATCCTCATCTTCATGAGCAGGATGCTCAATCACGCTTATCGACTTGCGTTTAAGCTGAATGTTTATGACGTGAGCAATAGTTTACGCCTCTATAAGGGAGCTCAGCTTCGCCCTCTTCGGCTTGTTTCGGACAACTTCGATATCGTAGAAGAGATTCTTATCAGGCTTATCTATGGGGTGAGTAAGGCCACGGTGACGGAAGTGCCGGTCACCTTTGAGCAGCGGAAGGCCGGAGAGAGTAAGAGAAACTTACCAAAGTTTTTGCTGAGTTACTTGAGCTCGATGAAAAAAATGCAAAGTTTTCGCGCGGAAGAAACCGCACGGGACAAAGGGGTTTAATTTGGCATATTTAGTGACGGGTGGATGCGGCTTTGTCGGAAGCAATTTAACGGCGGAGTTGATCCGCAGAGGCGAAGAGGTGGTCGTCGTCGATAATCTTATTCGTCCCGGTACCCCGATTAATTTGAACTGGCTGCGTACCCTTGGAAAGTTTGATTTTTACCATGCGGATACCCGTAACGGGCACGATCTGGAACCAATCTTCCGAAAGCATTCGATTGAATGTGTCTTTCACTTGGCAGGACAAGTCGCAATGACCACATCCCTGGAAAACCCTCGACGGGATTTTGAAGTGAACGTGCTCGGGTCGATCAATGTTTTGGAGTGCGTCAGAATCCTTGCGCCAGATGCAACGGTTGTTTATGCCTCCAGCAATAAGGTCTATGGTGAACTGGAAGACTGCGTCCTGCGTGAATTGCCGACCCGTTGGGAGCCGGAAGGTGCAAAGAGTGTCACGGAGCGGGCACGTCTGGAGTTTTACACTCCCTATGGATGCTCGAAGGGCGCAGCGGACCAGTACATGCTGGAGTACGCCCGAAACTTCGGTGTGAACAGCGTGGTCTTCCGGCATTCCACCATCTATGGTGGACGTCAGATCTCTACGTTCGATCAGGGCTGGGTCGGTTGGTTTTGCCAACAGGCGATTGAGACAAAGCTAAATCCGGCACATGAGTTCACCATCAATGGGGATGGTAAGCAAGTGCGCGATTTGCTGCATGTTTCCGATGCTGTGGCTTGTTACCTGGCAGCGCATGAGCATGCTGCAGGCGCCCGGGGACAGGCTTTCAATATCGGTGGCGGTTACGAAAATAGCATGTCTCTGCGCGAACTTTTCCTTCACCTCGAGAAAGAAGTAGGCGCAAAGATGAACCCGCAGGAGCTTCCTTGGCGTGCGAATGACCAAAAGTATTTTGTCGCGGATAACTCTAAGGCGGAGCGTTTTCTCAACTGGCGACCCAAAGCAACCAAAGAGCAGGGGATCGCAGATGCACTTGATTGGGAGAAGTCACGGAGAGAGCAGCGGTGAAAATGGTGCCCATTCATCCGGATGCGGCACGCACAGGCCTACCACCAGAAATGCGCCTTTATCTGAAGTGCCTGGTTGGCTTTTCTTTCCTTGGCGCCACTATCTTGCTCTTCAATTACTTTGTGCTGAAGTCTACATGGCCACACTGGTTCCCATTTTTCAGTCCGAATGCCCGATTCACTGATTTCACGATCTTCCGTGATCGTTTTCGGTATTTTCATCAGGCGTCATTCTTTGCGACTGAAGGATTTCCCAGTGCCGGATATCCTTTTAGCTATCCAGCACCGGCGGCTGTTGTTCTAAATCTTTTTTTTGCTGCCGGTAAATGGGACTCGCGACTTTTACTCGCATTCAACATCTCCATCTTTTTTTTCGGAGCGTGTTGGCTTTATCTGGCTCTTATCCGTCGAGGCATTTCGAAACCTCACTCGTTCCTGTTTATCGGTTTATCTGGCTTGTTAGGATATCCGATTCTTTTTTTGATCAATAGGGGAAACATTGAAGGAGTTTGTTGGCTTTTTACTGCTTCCGGAGTTTGGGCATTCTGGTCCAAACGATGGTATTTATGCGGAATTTTATTAGGGGCCGCGACAGCCCTTAAACTTTTTCCCTTTATTCTTTTGGGGCTTTTGTTTTCTCAGAAGCGCTATAGCGCGTTTGCCGTCGCTATCGGCATAGCAATATTGATAACTGGATCCAGTTATTTTTTTGTAGGGCCCACGTATCACATCGCTTCAACTGGAATTGCGGCAGGTCTGGAAGCATTCAGGACTAACTACGCTTTGACCATTCACTGGAACGAAATCGGTTTCGATCACTCGCTTTTTGCGATCGTCAAGCTTCGGGTGCATCAGGACTACAGATCCTGGCTACAGGGCTATTTACTGGTCGCAGCATTCACGGGGTTAGTTCTATATTGGCTTCGTGTAAGGAAGCTCCCGCGGATCAATCAGGTTTTATGCTTGGTAGTCGCCAGCGTCATCCTCCCTCCTGTGTCCTATGAATACACTTTGGTCCACCTTTACTTGCCTTGGGCAGCGATGGTCCTCGTATCATTTGAGGCTTGGAAGAAAGGGCTGATTTTGCCGGGGCTCCGCTTGGCCGCCGTTTTGCTTGCCCTCGTCACCGCCATTGATAGCTACTTCTTTTGGCATGGTATTCGTATCGGTGGAGAACTAAAGTGTGCTTGCCTTGTGACACTTTTCTGCATCGGCCTATTCTTCCCATGGCCAGATGAAGGCGAACAGGCGCTCGGACTATCTCCTGCTTAGGGATGAGCGTTTCGTTTGAAGTTTTTACGCGGCGGTATACTTGCTTTGATGAGTACAGAGAAGACTTTTTACATCGAGACCTTCGGCTGCCAGATGAATGCCCATGATTCCGAGAAGGTCATTGGGACCCTGGAGCATGAGGGTTATACGCGTGTTGAGGACGAGGAAGCCGCTGGTCTGATCCTGTACAACACCTGCTCGATCCGGGATAAGGCTGAGCAGAAGGTCTTTCATCGTCTGAATGAATACAAGAAGATGCAGGGCGAGGGGAAGAAGTTCGCCGTCATCGGATGCGTGGCCCAGCAGGAAGGCGAGAAGATCTTCGAGAAAGCGCCGTACGTTTCGCTCGTCTCAGGGTCCGCGTCCTACCGTAATCTGCCCGAGATGCTGGTGCGACTTGAAGCGGGAGAGAACCGCATCACCGGCCTTGACGATCGCCAGACTGACGAAACCTTCGATACCGAATTTACCGCCCGCTCCAACCCTCATCGTGGATACATCACCATCATCGAGGGTTGCGACAAGTTTTGTTCCTACTGTGTAGTGCCGTATACCCGGGGCAAAGAGCGCAGCCGCACCTCCGACAGCGTTCTCGCCGAGGCGCGGCGCATGGCGGACATGGGGTACACCGATATTCAACTGCTCGGGCAGAACGTGAACTCCTACCGTGATTCTTCCGGGAAGAGAACCTTCGCCGAGGTTCTGGGCGCGATCGGGCAGATGGCCGGCGTACGCCGCGTCCGGTTCACTACGTCGCATCCGCGCGACTTTACGCAGGACATCATCGACGTCATCGACGCTGTACCGCAGGTCTGCGATCACGTGCATCTTCCGGTCCAGAGCGGTTCTTCTATTGTTTTGAAGGCGATGCAGCGGGAGTACACACGTGAGTGGTATCTGGAACGTATCGCCTGGATCAAAGCCGCGAAGCGCGAGATCAGCATGACGACCGACATCATCGTAGGATTTCCCGGCGAGACCGAAGAAGATTTCGAGCAGACGGCCTCCTTGCTGGACGAAGTAGGATACGACGGCGTCTTCGCCTTTCAGTATTCGCCGCGCCCCAACACCCCGGCTATCCACATGGAAGAGACGGTAGGTGTTGAGGTAAAGGCTGCCCGCTTGCAGCGTCTGATGGACCGCCAGCGAGAGCTGCAGCGGATCAGCTATGGACGCCACCTGGGACAGGTGATGGAAGTGATGGTTGAGGGGTACAATCGCCAGCGAGGCCAAGTGACGGGACGCAGCTCGCAGAACAAAACGGTGAACTTTACCGTGACGCAGCCCATTTTGCCTGCCCTCGGAAGCTATCAGACAGTTCGCATTACGCAGACTTTTCCGAATAGTCTGGTGGGCGAGGCGGTCAGCGCATGAAAACTCCGGATGAAGTGGAAGTGAAAATTCGCGGTCTCATGATGGATCCCGTGACAAATATGCCCATGGTCGTCCTTCGCGAGATCGGTGGGGAAGCCGTCCTGCCCATCTGGGTGGGAATCTTCGAAGCGAATGCCATTGCGATGGAGATCGAGAAGACGGCAACACCCAGACCGATGACGCATGATCTGCTGCGGACCGCAATCCACGCGCTGGATGCCGAAATCCTCAAGGTCGTCGTGAGCGAGTTGAAGGACGATACTTTTTTTGCGGTCGTTTGGCTAGACCGCAGTGGCGAAACCATGACCCTGGACGCTCGTCCCAGCGACGCTCTGGCTCTCGCGATGCGGGCGGATTGCCCCGTCTATGTGGAGCGTTCCGTTCTGGATGCCGTACAAAAGAACCAGGCAAATGGACAGAATATTCAGCCGGATGAGATGCGCCGCTGGCTTGAAGGCCTGAACGATGACGACATGGGCCGCTACAAGATGTAGCAGCCCGTCTCGCAGGCGCGGCTATCTCTCGCAGAGAGAATCCAGAAGCGTGTAAAACTCCGGGAATGAAATCGCCGCAGCCTCAGCGCCGTGGATCTCTGTTTCTCCCTCTGCCCGCAGCGCGGCGATGGAAAAAGCCATCGCGATACGGTGGTCGAGGCCCGAGTCAATCGCAGCGCCGTGTAGCGTCTGGCCACCGGGGATATCCAGGCCGTCCTCGTTTTCGGTAAACACAGCACCCATTACCTTCAGATTCTTCGCTACAAGAGCAATCCTGTCGGATTCCTTGACGCGCAACTCCTTCGCGTCGCGGATTTTAATGCCGTCACGTGTGTAGGGAGCAATGGCGGCAAGGACAGGAAGTTCGTCGATGAGCTGTGCCGAGAGGCCGCCGGATATCTCTGCACCCTTCAGTTGCGCCGAGCTATTGATCTGGAGTGAGCCGATCAGCTCGCCGTGATGCTCTTCGAGATTGAGTACCTTGACCTTCAAGCCGAGGCCAACGAGGACATCCAACAGGGCAGAACGGGTCGGGTTCATGCCGAGGTCGTCCAGAACGAGATTCGATTCAGGGAAGAGCAGCGCGGCACAAAGGAAGAACGCCGCAGACGACATATCGCCGGGAACGGTGAGGTTCAGGGAGTGAAGTTTCTGTCCGCCTTCGATGGAGATGGCATCGGCAGAACGCGTGAGCTCTGCACCGAAGGCACGCAGAGCGTGTTCGGAGTGGTCGCGTGTGCGAACGGACTCGCTAATCGTCGTGGTGCCGTTTGCTTGCAGACCAGCAAAGAGAATCGCCGTCTTTACCTGAGCGCTGGGGATGGGCGTATCAAAGGTAATTGCCTGGAGCGGCCCACCGTGAACGGTGATGGGGGCGTGGCCGTCGGTCAGGTCTATCTTTGCACCCATCTTGGAAAGCGGTCCGCGGATACGTTCCATCGGGCGGGGCGTCAACGAAGCGTCACCGATCAAACGGAAGGTGTGCGGATGGGGGGCAATCAGCCCGGCGAGCATCCGCATAGTGGAGCCGGAGTTGCCGCAGTCCAGATCAATGAGCGGCTGTTTGAACTGGCCGGTGGTTCCGGTAACGGCGATGGTTCCGTCGTCCTTCTTGACCACTGTAGCTCCGAGAGCTTCCATGCAGGCGAGCGAGCTATGCGGATCGGCACCGGTAGAGAAGTTCGCGAGAACCGAAGTGCCCTCGGCCAGCCCGGCAAGCATGGCATAGCGGTGCGAGATGCTCTTGTCGCCGGGGAGGCGCACACTGCCGCGGAGGTTTTTCGCGGGGCGGATAGTTTGAATGGAGTTGCTGGTTGCTTGAGACATTCTTTCTCTATCTTAACGCCGCAGAGCGCGAGCGGGTTAGAGCACCTGCAGAACGACGACGGTCTCATCGTCAAAATGGTCGGCGCCCGCCTGGAAGCTATCCACGGCCCTGAGGACAGTGTCGACGGTTTCCTTCGCCGTGGTCGGATTCGTCTCCTGCAGAAGAGCACAGAGCCGGTCCGTTCCAAACATGGCATGCAAGCGATTTTCCGCGTCTACTATACCGTCCGAGTAGAAGACGATGACGTCCCCAGGCTGCGTGGACACGGTGAACTCTTCATAATCCGCATTCGGAAAGAGACCGAGAGGGAAGCCTTCGGCCTGAATGGCGTTGGCCGAACGGTTCTCTCCGGTCCCAGTGACAAAAAGCGGCTGTACCGAACCTGCATTGGCAATCTGGAGCGTCCGATTTTCTCCGTTCCAGATCGCGAAGAGCATAGTAACGTACTGGGCGTCCAGGCGGCGTTCCTGGAGTTGGTCGTTCATCGCTGCCAGCATCGCACCCGGAGAGAGATGCTGGGCCGCCAGCGAGCGCAGAATGCCACTCACGAGAGCCGCGTAGAGAGCTGCAGGAGCAGCCTTTCCACTTACGTCTCCAATGGCGATCGCAAGGCGGTTCTCGCCGTAAGGGATAAAGTCGTAGACGTCTCCGCCGATAGAACGAGCAGCGAGAAACTCCGCCGCAATCTCGGCGTTGAGCATGGCAGGAGCCGCCGCTGGAAGAAGGCGAAGCTGCACCTGGCGAGCCATCTCCAGGTCGCGTTCCATCCGCTGCTCGTCTTCGCGAATCCGCTCGTACAGGCGAGCGTTGGTGATGGCAATGGCAATCTGCCCGGCCAGCGTGGTGAGCGTCCGCTGATGATCTTCGTTGTAATAATTCAGACGCGTGTGTTCGAGATCGATCACGCCGATCACATTGCCTTTGTAGATCAGGGGAACCGCGAGTTCGCTGCGTACGCCCTCGTTCGCTTCGATGTAGCGAGGGTCTTTGCGCACATCGGAGGCCAAAATGGGTGCGCGATCCTTGGCTGCATTTCCAATGATGCCCACACCGAGCGGCGCGTTCCGCTCTCGCGAGACGACCTCTCCATAACGCGTCGAAAATCGGTGGACAAACTGCTGCTGCGACTGGCTCCAGAGCAGGATGGTGAACATCTGGAAGTCGACGACCCGCTTCAACAGGGTGCCGATCCGTTCCAGAAGGTCGTCCAGATCCAGAATGCTGGTCAGCTCGCGGGAAATCTCGTTCAGAACGGTAAGCGTCTGGGCCTGACGTGAGACGCGCGTGTAGAGCCGGGCATTCTCAATCGCAATCGCCATGCGCGAGGCAACGAGTTCCAGCAAGCGCCTCTGGTCGTCCGTGAAGTTGGACGGCAACTCGGATTCGATATCGAGGACGCCGATGACCTTGTTTTTGACAATCAAGGGCACGGCGAGTTCGCTGCGCACCTCAGGGTTGGCATTGATATAGTTCGAGATCTCGGTGACATCGTCAATCCGTATGGAAGCCCGGCGCTCAGCGGCTTCTCCTACTACTCCCTGGCCTATCCTGATGCGCATCCGCTCGATCTCTGGAGTGTGGCCCACCTGGAAGCGCATCCAGAGTTCCTGCGTACGGTCATTGAGGAGTAGAACGGCAAAGATGCGGTAGTCCACGACCGCGCGCACCAGATCCGCAACGCGGTGCATGAGCGTCTGCAGGTCCAGCGTTGTGTTGAGGGCGTCTGCAAGGCGATGCAGAAAATCTGTATGGCTGGCTTCAATACGGATGTTCGGAGACACCGGTGTGTCGATCGCCGCAGGACGGTAATCTCCTTCGAAATCAGCCACAACCTCTGATTTCGACGCGTCGCTCTCTTCCGGCAATGGACGGTTCGGTGTCGTGGATGAAGAGAATCTACCCATCGAATCTAGTAGCCCGTCGCTTGTGTGGAATTTGCGTCCGTCTTGCCCGAAAGTTCATGCACGATGCGGACACTGGCGGAGGCACCGATACGCGTTGCTCCGGCTGCGAGCATCGCACGCGCGTCTTCCAGGGTACGAATGCCGCCCGAAGCCTTGACCCCGGCCCGCGTACCCGCAACGCCACGCATGAGTTGAATGTCATCGGCCGTCGCGCCGCCGGTGGAGAAGCCTGTGCTGGTCTTGATAAAGTCTGCGCCTGCGGAGATGGCAATCTCTGAAGCGCGAAGTTTTTCCTCAAAGGTAAGAAGGCAGGTCTCCAGAATGACCTTCAGAATAGCGCCACGATCATGCACCAGAGAGGCGATCTGTGCGATCTCAATTTTGACTGTTTTGAAATCTTCCGACTTCAATGCACCGATGTTGAGCACCATATCGACATCATGCGCACCGATCTTCGTCACGCGGTCTGCCTCATCCAGCTTGGAACTTGGAAGCGATGCGCCGAGAGGGAAGCCAACTACAACGCCAACGGGCACGCCCGTACCCTTTAGAGCCGAGATGGCTACTTCGGTCCAGAAGGGGTTGATCATGGCACAGGCAAAACGGTATTCGGCAGCTTCCGCGCAGATCTTTTCCACCTGCGTTCTGGTGGCATCTGCTTTGAGCAGAGTGTGATCCAAAACAGCAGCCAGCGATCGAGCCGAAGAGAGGGCCTGTGCGCTGAAAGCGGATGCGTCGAAAACGATCGATGTTGCGGCCATATAAATCCTTCCAATTCCGCGCACGTTTTGCGTGCGAGGTACATGTCCATCCTATCGCTGTGAAGAGGATCGATGCTATCAGGCAACGTGCCTGGCAAACTTAAACGCCGCTTCCAGGTCGTCCCGAAGGTGACGGAAGAGAAGGTCCCGCGTGGCGTGATCACGGGCGCGAAGGACTGCAGAGGGATGCACCGTCGCCATAACGTGCTCGGCAAAAGGAGTTGACAGAATCTTCCCGCGGTCGCGCATCAGGCCGAAGGTGCCTCCGAGGATCGATTTTGCCGCCGAAGCTCCAAGGCAGAGAACGATCTTTGGCTTGATGGCATCGAACTCGGCCAGAAGCCAGGGGCGACAGGCAGTGATCTCTGACATCCTTGGATTCTTGTGTAAACGGCGCTTTCCATTCCTCACAAACTTGAAGTGCTTGACCGCGTTGGTCACGTAGATCTGGGCAGGATCGAGCGAAATCTCCGCAAGGGCGCGGTGCAGGACCTCTCCGGCAGGATCGACGAAGGGCTTTCCCTGCAGGTCTTCCTGATCCCCGGGCTGTTCTCCCACCAGCATGATGGAGACGGTTGCCCGTCCGGCACCGGGAACGACCTGTGTCGCGCACCGATAAAGCTCGCATCCACGGCAGTGGGGCAAAGCTTCGCGAATCGCCGTGAGATTGTGTTTGGCCGGAACGAATGGGGCCGCTGTGCTGATTCCACTCTCTGACTGCACCATCTGGTCACTCCGCATTTAGTATAGCGAAGAAAAGGCGAATTTATGAGGTCTCGTTCTAATGTCCCGCATCTTCGGGGAAGAGACGGATATCCGGCACATTACGGTACTTTTCCGCATAATCCATGCCGTAGCCGATGACAAACTTGTTCGGAATCTTGAAGCAAACGTAGTCCGCTTCGATGGGAACGAGGCGTCGTTCTGGCTTGTCGAGGCAGGTGGCGATCTTCAGCGTTGCAGGCTTGTGCTGCAGCATCAACTTACGGAGGTAGCTGAGGGTCAGACCGGTATCCAGTATGTCTTCCACAAGAATGACGTGCTTCCCCTCGATGGGAACGTCGAGGTCTTTGATGAGTTTGACTGCCCCCGTCGTAGTCTTTCCTTTGCCGTAGCTCGAAACCGCAACAAAGTCGAAGGTATTGTCCACTTCGATAGCGCGGGCGAGATCGGCCAGGAAAATGGCCGCACCTTTGAGGACGCCGACCAGAACGATGCTCTGGCCCTTGTACTCCTCCGTAATCTGGCGACCGATCGCAACGACGCGGTCTGCGATTTGATCGGTTGTGAAGAGGATTTCACACTGCGAGGCGGGGACAAAAACGGGCGAGGACATCTCCCAAGGATAAAGGAATCACGCGTGAGGAAATCAGGAACCTCAAGCTTTATCGAAGTGAAGCACCTGCGCCTTCTGCTGGGCCTTGAGAACCAGTTCTGTAGCCAGAAGGGTTGCAACCTGATCCTGTGCGTGATGCGTGCGATGGACCACATCCGCCACGAAGTTGTGGCCAAAGGGAAGCTCGACGTTGGTGCAATCGATATAGCGCGACTCTTTCTGATTGACGACGAAGAGATGGTCCGCACCCGGCCTTCCCGAAATGTCGATGTACTTGCGGAGTTCCATATAGCCGTCGGTTCCGAGGACAAAAAGACGACCATCGCCCCAGACAGGCAAGGCGGCGGGGGTAAACCAGTCCACGCGGACGTAGGCGGCACCCCCGTTGCCGTGGATCATCATGTCGCCGAAGTCCTGGAAGTGGGGGTGTTCTGGATGGTTTGTGTTGGCAACCTGCGATGCTGCGATGTCCGCCACGGTAGAACCGGTGAAGTTGAGGAACTGGTCGGCCTGATGGGAACCAATGTCGACAAGAATTCCGCCATAGTGCTTCGTATCCCAGAACCACTCCGGGCGAGGCACGTCAGCCGCCTTGTGCGGCGCGATATTGATGGTCTGAATGACCCGGCCGATAGCACCAGCCAACATCAGTTCCTTGGCCTTGATGACGGACTTCACCTCCAGGCGCTCTGAAAACATGATGGCGAAGATGCGGCCTGTTTCTTTGACAGCCCGACGAACGTCCTCCAGTTGAGCGAAGGAGATTGCGCCGGGTTTATCCGAGAGGAAATCTTTGCCAGAGTGCATGACACGGATGCCCAGAGGAGCGCGCAGGTCGGGTCGAGGAGCTGCCGCGACGATTTGGATCGATTTGTCGTTCAGAATCTCTTCTTCGCTGCTGGCGCGCTTGATATCGCCAAACTTCTTGCGAAAGTCAGCGATTTGCTGATCATCCTTTGCGTAGACGCTTACGAGTTGCGCGCCTCCTCGGAGCAGCGCCGCTGTAATCCCGAAGATATGGTAGTGGTCGAGACCGATGACGGAGAAGCGGACGTCGTACTGTGGCTGTGCTGCGGGGTCGAATTCTGGCGATGCGATCTCATGCACGATGTGACCTTCGCCGCTGTGCATCGCGAAAGCCGAGGCAGGCAGAGCACCCATCATGCCTGCGGAGGTCATCGTTTTCATGAAGTCGCGGCGATTCGAACCTTCGATTCTGGCCATCGTGTCGTTTCCTCTTTTTGTATCAGTGAGATGCCTCTTTATAGCGTCCGAACGACGCGTTGGGCAAACGCGGTATCCTTGAAGACGACGCTATGCTTCCTTACCTTCATCTTGGATCGTTTGAACTTGGGACTTTTGGTCTCTTACTTTGGCTCGCAGCAGTAGCAGCAGCATGGGTACTGCATCGCAACTTTCAACGGAATGCCGTAACGGCGGACGCAGTCTCCGTGGTGGCCCTTGTGATGCTCGCGGGCATTCTTGGCGCGAAGGTCTGGCACGAATTGCAGGATCCCGCTGCTCTGCGGGAATCGATGCGGCAGATCGCAGTTCCGGGATGGCACCATCCGCTGGACGTCGCCATGGATTCCCTGAGTTGGTTTCGGGCCGGTTTCGCATGGTTCGGTGGCCTGGTGGCCGGTGTTGCCATGTTGTTGTATCAGGGACGGGTTTTGTATGACGGTGTGAGAACAGGCGCCCTGCGCATGCTCGATTTGGCGGCCCCCGCAGCGGCCATTGGCTATGGGGTGGGACGGATCGGCTGCCTGACCTCAGGCGACGGAGATTACGGTAAGGACACGACCGTGCCGTGGGGCGTGCACATCCGTAACGATGCTTTGGATCCGCCAAGGCCAAATCCTCCGGGGTTGTTGGTGCATCCGACGCCGGTATATGAGTTTCTGTTTGCCCTGGCCCTCGCCGGGTATCTCTGGTGGCGAGGCAAGAAACCACAGCCAATCGGTCTACTGACCGGCGAGTACCTGCTCCTCAGCGGCATCGGACGGTTTCTGGTGGAGTTTCTCCGCCGCAACCCCCCCCTGTATTGGGGAATGAGCAACGCCCAGGTCGCATCGATCGGATCGGCGGTGGTGGGTCTGCTTGTGATCGTCTGGGCACGGCGCAAGGCTGTGGTTGTTTCAACCGTAGCCGTCTAAAGGTGTTTCAGGAACGCCTTGGCTTCCGCGAGTTGCGGGAAGAGGCGTTCTTCGGCCTGAAACTCCCGCGGATGCACGCAGCGACGGCCGTTCTTCACCTTGACGGGGTGCTTGAGGTGGAGCATCTCGTGATACAGCAGGTACTCAATCGCATAGCGGGGAACATCCACACGGTCGAAGACCCTGCTGACGACGATCGTGTTGTGCGCTGCATCGTAGTGACCAAGCAGACGGCGCGCATGATGGCCGCTCCACGTCAAAACGGGTTGACCCAGCAGACCATGGAAGAACTGGTGGTTCAACTTGTCGAAGACTTCTTCCAGGTCGTAGAAGTGTCCCTTGGGGGGTAGAAGTCGCTTCCGTCCCCGCTGCTGGCGAATCTGCTCCGATTGCTTGCTGACCGTCTCCGACGAAACGTAGCGGCGATAGCGGTCGTTGTGCGCTCGAGAGATGGGCTTCTTGTAAAGTTTGGCAATCAGAATATGCGCGATCGCATGGTGCATATTCTCAGGGGCTGTCTCAAGAAGATCGGATAACCGCACCTGCAATTTACCTTCGCGCAGACGGATCGTGGTGTTGAGCGAGGTAAATCGACGAAAGCGAATATCAAATTCAGGCATGGGGGCGCGAGGACGAAGCTCGCGATATTCCATCTGAAAGATCTTCTGGAGCGGAGACCCGTGGTCAACTCCAGCGGGCCGAGACATTGGCTTTTTGCGCGGGTCCGTTTTTCTGGTGGGAGAAACAGGCAATGGGGCAGGCGCTTCAACCTGCTTGGTGATATTGCCGAAGAGCGTATGAAGGAAAGAAGGAAACACAGCTATAAAGCAGTGTACGGTGGGTCAGCGCTTCTCTTCAACGGGCGGATGTGGATCTTCCTTGGCAGGAGGGTGCTCCTTGAACCAAGCCTTCTGCTCCGGGATCAATTCTGTACACTCTTTGTGGATATCGTCCACAGCGTCGAGGGCAAGTCGGCGCTGAACCTCGTACGCAGGATTCTCTTCGGGCTGCTTGAGGATGGAGGTCCAACGCTCTACCGCATCGAGAAGTTTTGGCAGCGATTTGCGCAGATCGCGGTGACCGCGATCGTAGTCTTCGAGGTTGTCTTCGAGTTCGATCGCAATCCCAGCAACTTGCTCAATCGCATCATGTAAATCTTCTGTTTTGCCCGCCTGATAGCGCTTCGAGACGAGGTCCTGGATACGCGCAATGCGGCTGTCGATGATCTTCTGAAAGACCAGAACGCGCGACGCGGGGAAATAGGCCACTTCGCGCAGAGATTCCACTTCGGCTTCAGAGAGATGGTTCTGACGCGCCTGTGCTGCAAGAGAGGGTTCGCAGCAGTGTCCGCAAGTAAGAACGAACAGAAAAATGAGCAGACGCTGGCGCATAGACCTCTAGTGTTCGAACATCTTCGAAAGGAGTGAATTTTGTGCGTCGTTCAGTCGTTTCAAAGTAGCTTGCAGACGGGGCTTTATATCGCTGGGAGAGGCGCGCAGCATATCGGAAAGTCGACGCCCTGTAGCGTGCATTAGCATCTCAGCTTTCTTCATGCCCTTGCTCTTATCCGAGATTTCGCTCTCGATACGCGCCGAGCATGCCTCGACCTTTTCCAGCGTGACGGATGCCTGATCCAGGTCGCCATTCTGAATCTGTCGGCTCGCCATCAAGGTGAGCTTATCGGCGAGTTCGGTGTAGAGGTAGGGCTTCTCTCGGGGATTCGCTTGGACGGCGCGAACTTCAAGATCCGCGACCAGGCGCGCATCCGGCGTTAGATCGATGGCGGCATGGCAAGGCATGCTCGCTGCCGCGAGCACTGTCATACAGAGAAGTTGTAGAGGGAAATGGGGGACCGGTTTTGCGACTGCGACCTGCATAGCGCACCTCCTACAGAGGGCTTACTTTGCGTGTTCGAGGGCCAGGATGCGGTGTTTTGCTTCCCACTCCTCGTTGGGATAACTGCCGTTTGCTGCCTGAAGAAACTGGCGGTAGAGGTCTACCGAAAGTTTCGTGTGATGCAATCTATCATGTGCAGTCGCCGCAAGGAAGAGGGAAGACGCAGAGGGCGGCGCAATACTGTTACGGATGGATAAAGCTTGTAGTGTGGTAGCGGCATCCTGGTTTGCCGAGGCGGCAAAGGCAAGATGGGCAGCAGCTCCGGCAAGCGATTCCTTTGAGGAAAAGGCCTCCGGACGGGCGACCGCCTTCTTCAAGACGTCCTCAGCCTGGGCGAACTGCTTGTTTCGCATCAGCCCATCGCCGTAGTCGTCGAGAAGCTCCACGTCGCTCGGCGCAGCCTTGAGCAGGGTCTCGTAAATCGAGATGGATTTGTCTGGAGCTCCGGTTTGAACGTACAGCCTGGCTAGCATGCGCGAGACGTTGGGGTCTTCCGGGTGGGCGGTGTGAGCTGTTTCCAGGAGAGCCAGAGCCGCTTCCGGCTTCTTTTCCGCGCCGTAGATGCTGGCAAGCTGCGTCGAAAGGGTGACGTCGCCGGGATGGGTCTCTAACGCCTTGTTGAGCGTGGCTTCAGCGTCAGTGAATCTGGCTGCGCGGGCTTGCAGTCGAGCCAAGCCGATGCTGGCCTCGATCTGGCCCGGAGATTCGGTCAAAACGCGGCGGTAGACGGTCTCGGCATCCGCGCTATCGCCTGAAGAAGATGCGATCTGCGCGGCAAGCTCGCGGTCGTCCGGAGTTTCGGGTGAGAGCTTGAGAGCCTGCAGCAGTTCATCGCGGGCTGCGTTATTGTTTGTGCCTGCATCCAGCCGGGCGAGGGCGCGAAAAGCCATGCCCTTATTGCTGGGGTCGCTTACCGGGGTGCGTTCCGTGGCGGCAAGCAACTGCTCGCGAGCCTCCGCCATCTTGCCTTGACGAGCCAGAAGAAGACCCAGGGCGAGGCGGGCTTCAAACTGGCTTTTATCTGCAGCGATAGCTGAGCGATACGCCGTCTCCGCAGCGGCTTCCTCCTTCAAGGATTCGTCGGCGAAGCCAAGGTCATAAGAAGCACGGGCATTCTTCGGATCGCCTTTCAGGACGGCCTGCAGCAGATCGCGGGCCTTGGCCGCTTCGTTCTTCTGCAGCAGTTCCTCGGCGTTCTGGATCTGTTTTTGCTGCTCCTCGACGTCTAGGGCAGACCGCGTTCCCGCAGGGAGCTGCATCTGCGCGAAGGAAGTGCTGGCGACGAGGAGCAGCGTAGCGAAGATCTTCAAACTTTTCCTTCCAGGGCGAGTGCGAGCCATTGTCCGGTATACGACTCCGGAATGCGGGCGATCTCCTCGGGTGTTCCAACGCCGACGACCATACCGCCCGCCGCGCCGCCCTCGGGCCCCATGTCGATGACCCAATCCGCAGACTTGATAATGTCCATGTTGTGCTCGATAACAAGAAGAGAGCCGCCACCATCGATGAGCTTTTTGAACGCCGTCAGCAGTTTGCCGACGTCCTCAAAGTGGAGACCGGTGGTCGGTTCGTCCAGGATGTAGAGCACCCGGCTGGCGACCTTGGTAGGAACACCGCGCGTAGTTGACGCTGCGCGAATCGTCGCAAGGTGCGCGGCCAGCTTGACACGCTGCGCCTCTCCACCGGAGAGCGTGGTCGCGGACTGCCCGAGACGCACATAGCCCAGGCCGACCTCGTCAAGGACTTGCAGGCGGTCTACGATCTTCGGATGTCCGGCGAAGTAATGAAGCGCGTCCTGCACCGTCATATTCAGGACGTCATAGATGTTCTTGTTCTTGTACTTCACTTCGAGGATGCCGGTTTTATACCGCGTGGCGTTGCACTCTTCGCAGGGAAGTTCGACGTCCGCAAGGAACTGCATCTCGACTGTAACTGTGCCGTCGCCTTCGCAGACGTCGCAACGGCCACCAGGAACGTTGAAGCTGAAGCTGCCTGCCGTGTAGCTCTTTCGGCGCGCGTCTGGTTGTTGCGCAAAGAGTTCACGGATGGCATCAAAGGCCTTGATGTACGTCACGGGGTTCGACCGCGGTGTGCGTCCGATAGGCGATTGATCCACCAGAACGACATCGCGAAGGAAGTGCGTGCCGGTAAGTTCGCGGTAAAGGTTCGCCGTATCTCCACCTTCGCTCTGGCCGAGTGCCTGCATCAGGCCACGGTAGAGCACCTGGTGCACGATCGTGGATTTGCCCGAGCCGGAGACGCCGGTAACGGCGACGAGCATGCCGAGGGGGATCTCCATATCGACGCCGCGAAGATTGTTGGCGCGCGCACCCTTGAGCTTCAGCATCTCACGGGATGGCTCGCGGCGATCGCGCGGGATCGGAATGCTGGTTCTTCCGGAGAGATAGCGTCCGGTGATGGAGTTGGGGTTATTGCTGACCTCTTCGACCGTTCCTTCGGCAAGCAGCTTTCCACCCAGTTCGCCCGCGCCCGGCCCGAGATCCAGCAGACGGTCTGCAGCACGCAACACATCGGGGTCATGCTCTACAACGAGGATCGTGTTGCCCAGATCACGGAGAGAATGCAGAATACGCACCAGCTTTGCCGTATCGCGCGAGTGCAGGCCAATGGATGGCTCATCGAGTACGTAAAGTGCGCCGACGAGCTTTGACCCAAGCGACGAAGCAAGTTGGATGCGCTGCGACTCTCCGCCGGAGAGCGTGGAACTGAGGCGGTCGAGCGTCAGGTACTCCAGGCCCACCTCTTCGAGGAAGCCTGTGCGCTGACGCACCTCTTCAAGGATCTTGCCAGCGATCTCCGCCTGGGAAGGCGAGAGTTGCAGACTGTCAAAGAAGGCGCGTGCGGCTGTAATCGTAAGCGCGCCAACCTCGCAGATGTTCTTGTTCTCTAAAAGAACAGCGCGAGCCTCCGCACGAAGACGCTGCCCCCTGCACTCCGGGCACGGCGCATAGCCGCGATACTTCGAAAGAAAGACGCGGACATGCAGCTTGTACTTTTTGCGCTCCAGGAGATTGAAGAAGCCACGAATACCGGAGAATCCACCTTCGCCCTCCCAGAGCATCTCCTGCTGCGCCGGAGTCAGATCGAACCACGGCACGTTCACGGGGATCTTCTTCTCTTTGGCGAAGCGCTTCATCTCGCTGTGCATGGGGCGATACTTTGGCTTGACCCATGGATCGATGGCGCCGTCGTCCAGCGTTCGTGCAGTGTTCGGAATGATCAGGTTCGGATCGAAGTCGATCGTATTCCCAAAGCCCTGGCAGCGTGGGCATGCGCCAAAGGGGTTGTTGAAGCTAAATAGGCGTGGCTCCGGTTCGCGGTAGGCGCGGTGGCAATTCATACACTCAAATGCAGCAGAGAATCGGATTCGCTTTGGTTTGGCGTCCTCGCGCGGAACCGTAAGAAACTGGACTTCACCCGACTCGCGATAACCGGTCTCGATGGCATCGACGATGCGTGAGCGCACTTCAGCCGAGACTGCAAGTCGGTCGATCAGGACAAAGATGGGCTCGTTGAAATCAAGTTCGAGCAGGCTCTCCGGAGTGGAGAACTCAACGATCTTTCCATTCTGGAAGAGGCGGTTATAACCACGCTTGCGCAACTCCGCCAGACGTTCTTTCAGTACATCGCTGATGTCCGGTAACGCTGCAGCCTTGGTGCTTTTCTTTGTGGCTGCCTTCTTCTTCGCGGGCTTCGTCTCTTCTGGAGGAAGTGCAAACTCCTGCATCGGCTCGATCTTGATCTCGGCGCGCACGATGGGGAAGAGAGCGTAAAGGCGCGTGCCTTCGCCGAGAGAGATGACAGAGGTGGCAATCTCATCCACCGTGTCGCGCTTCACGATGCCGCCGCAGTGCAGGCAGGTGACCGTGCCGCAGCGCGCAAAGAGCAGCCGCATGTAATCGTAGATCTCCGTTGCGGTGGCGACGGTGGATCGCGGATTGCGCGTCTGATTTTTCTGCTTGATGGCGATGGCCGGGGCAAGCCCGTCCATGAAATCGACATCCGGCTTTTCGATACGTTCAAGAAACTGCCGCGCATACGCAGAGAGCGATTCGACGTAGCGTCGCTGTCCTTCCGCATAGACCGTGTCAAAGGCGAGCGAGCTTTTGCCGGAGCCCGAGACGCCGCTAACGACCGTCATCGCACCGTGTGGAATGTCGACGTCCACGCCCTTCAGGTTATGCGTGCGTGCTCCACGGATGACAATCTTGTCGTTTGCTCCTGCGATCATGCGGCCTCTGAGGTTGCGGTGGGACGGGGCCAGAGGATCTCGATCATGAGCAAGGTGGCTCCAATGCAGATGCAGCTGTCCGCAACGTTGAAGTCGGGCCAGTGATAGTGAACGATTGTCACTTCGAGGAAGTCGATGACGTAATGCAGCCAGATACGGTCGTAGAGATTGCCGAGCGCTCCACCGAGGATGAGCGCCAGACCGAGAGAAGCGGGACTCCAGTCACGACCCATTCGCCAGATCATCACAAGAACTACAGCGCTGGCAATTGCGGAGAAGACGATGAGCCCCCAACGCACGAGGAGCGGCGAAGCCGCATCGCCAAACATACTGAACGCCGCACCTGTATTCAGCACGTGGGTAATACGAAAGACGTGCGGGATCACCGTGATTGCAGCGCCGAGTTGAAGGTGTGCTGCAACCCAGAGTTTCGAGATGCGATCCAGCACAATCGCAATGGCAGCGATAAGGAGTAGCCAGCCGCGCGCGTCGCGCCGCTTTGTGTTGTCTACGACAAGATGCATTTAGGCGTTTGCCTCCGCAGTCATGGGCTCAAAGCCCACAGCTTCCAGTGCAATAGCGCAGCGCGCGCAAACGGATGGCCAGCGGCTATCTGTACCCACATCGTGGGTGTAGCGCCAGCAACGATCACACTTGGTTCCAGTGGCTGGTGCAGTCGTCGCAGAAGAGGTCTCCGCGGCACTCACCTCAACTTCTGAAGTGTTGAAGAGCTCCGGAAGCGCAGCGATGTGATGAGTGACAGCATCTGCTTGCGAAGAGTCATAGCTGAGGTTGACCTTCGCTTCGAGCGCCTTACCAATCTGTTTTTCCTTGCGTGCGGCTTCGAGGGTCAGAAGTGCCTTGTCGCGCAAGCTGAGGAGTGTCGCCCAGTGCCCGATGAGACGAGAAGTATCGCCAGGAGCGAGGTCTTCCGGCTTGGGGAAAAACGCAATGTGCACGCTACTCTCACGGCCTTCGACGGGAGGCATGTGCTCCCAGACTTCGTCCGCTGTGAACGAAAGCACTGGAGCAGTGAGGCGTACAAGCGCTTCGGTGATCTTCCAGATCGCCGTCTGTGCACTGCGCCGTTCGATGGATTTCGGCGCCAGCGTGTAAAGCCGGTCCTTCAAGACATCCAAATAGAAAGCGCTGAGTTCTGCGTTACCAAACTCGTTGATCGCGTGATACGCACGATGAAACTCAAAGGCGTCGTACGAAGCGCGAACCTTTTTCACCAATTCCGCAGCGCGGGCCAGCATGTATTTGTCCAGTGGCTGCATATCGTTCCAGGCGACCTCATCTTCAGCGGGAACAAAGCCATCCAGATTTCCCAGAAGGAAACGGAAGGTATTGCGCAGCTTCCGATAGATCTCTTCGGCGAGACGCTTCATCAAAGGGACCGAAGCGATCACGTCTTCGCGGAAGTCGACCGACGCCACCCAGAGGCGGACGATATCTCCGCCGAGTTGATCCATCACGGCGACAGGATCGACACCGTTGCCAAGCGACTTCGAGAAGGCGCGACGCTGTTCGTCCAGTGTCCAGCCCGAGGTTGCGACGTACTTGTACGGCGCGATATCGCGGATGCCGACGGACGACAGCAGGGAAGAGTGGAACCAGCCGCGATGCTGGTCGCCGCCCTCTGTGTAGAGGTCGGCAGGGAAGCGAAGCTCAGGTTCCGTCTCCAGCACGGCGTTCCAGCTCGCGCCGGATTCAAACCAGACATCCAGGATGTCCATCTCCTTGCGGAATTCGGTGGAACCGCAGGTGCCGCACGAGGTTCCGGCAGGCAGAAGCTCCTCCGCTGGGTAGCGATACCACGCATCCGCACCTTCCCTTTCAAAAAGGCTGACGGCGGTCGCGTTGATCTTTGCGTCCTGCAGCGGCGCACTGCACTTCTGGCAGAGGAAGACCGCAATCGGCACACCCCAGATACGCTGACGAGAGATGCACCAGTCCGGGCGTGTCGCGATCATGTTGCTGATCCGTTCCTGTCCCCAGGATGGATCCCAGGTCACCTTGGCGATCTCGTCGAGCGCCTTCTGGCGATACGTCGTCGGCAGGCCATCGACGGTCGTAACCGGCGTCTCCATGCCGATAAACCACTGCTCCGTGGCGCGATAGATGACAGGCCGATGGCAACGCCAGCAGTGCGGATAGCTGTGCTTGATATCTTCGCGTCCCATCAACGCGCCGCGTGTCTTTAGCAACTCGATGATCGGCTCGTTGGCCTTGTGGACGTTCAGGTTGTCGTACTCCGGCAGGCCGTTGCGCAACCGCCCTGCGTCGTCAACATCGCAGGCCTGCGACAGAGCGTACTTCTTACCCGTGGCAAAATCGTCCGGGCCGTGCGCCGGGGCGGTATGCACGGAGCCGGTACCCTGCTCCAGTGTGACGTAATCGGCCATGACGCCGAGGATCTCGCGATCTAGAAACGGGTGCGCAAAGGTGGCCCGTTCGAGGCGCGCACCGGTGAAGCGTGCGATCTCGACGGCGTCTTCCAGGTGACAGGCGATCTTGACCGCATTCACGAGTTCCGCCGCGACGATATAAACGGCTCCGTCGGTATTTTCCAGAGCAGCGTATTCCAACTCAGGATGAAAAGCGATGGCCATGGAGGCCGGAAGGGTCCAGGGTGTAGTCGTCCAGATCAGGCCAAACACCTGCTTGCCCGCCAGACGGCCATCGAGTGCTCCAGCGTCGCTGGTCAGGGCGTACCGCACGTAGACCGAAGGCGAGGTGTGCATCTCGTACTCGACTTCAGCCTCGGCGAGAGCGGTTTTGTCGTGCATGCACCAGTACACGGGACGCAGCCCTTTGTAGACGAACCCTTTTTCGTAGAACTCATAGAATGTGGAAAGGATCTTCGCCTCGTAGGCGTCCGTCATCGTCAGGTACGGGCGCTCCCAGCGGCCCAGAACTCCCATGCGGACAAACTGCGAACGCTGAAGGTCGACATATTTCTGCGCATATTCACGACACAGCCTGCGAACGGTCAGGCTGTCCATTTCGAGCTTTTTGCGGCCAAGTTGCTCGTCGACCTTGATCTCGATCGGCAGGCCGTGGCAATCCCATCCCGGGACATAAGGGGCGTCATAGCCCGCCATGGTCTTCGACTTCACGATGAAGTCCTTGATGCACTTGTTCAAGGCATGTCCAAGGTGGATCTGGCCGTTGGCGTACGGTGGGCCGTCGTGCAGAATGTACTTTTCCGCTCCCTCGCGCGAGGCGCGAATCTGGCCGTACAGATCCTGTTCCGTCCACTTCGCAAGGCGCGCCGGTTCGTTCAGCGGAAGGTTAGCCTTCATGCTGAAACCCGTCTTTGGCAGGTTCAACGTGTCTTTCAGGAGGCGCGGCTTCGGCGCCTCCCCAGATGTTTTTTGCTGCTCTTCCATCCCATCTCCCATGCTTCAAAGCCCAAGTTTCCATTGTACTTCCCATGGAGGCGGAGGTAACAGAACAGGTACGCGTAACCTTCCGAGACCCTTTTTATGTCTTCTGCGTCTAACGTGGAGACGTCCGGATGGATTTGTTTGTAAAATGTTCGTTGGAGCCAGCAAGTGCTTTTCTGCATGCCGCTCGCCTGTACACTTCGGCATTAGACCGAAGGTCCGGAACCAATCCGGAGGGCGCGCTTAGGTCGTACCAGAGCAGGGAACGGACGTTTCCCCGCGCTCAAGAATGAGGCGATGGCAAATACTTTGATGACTCCTCCCGAAGTCGAACGTGAAGATAAAACGATCGATCGTCATAGTGCAGACTATGAACCGCACCTTGGCGTTGACCCCGAACTTGAGGGCGAAAGCGTCTTTGCGTCGCTCTGGTCGAATCTTCGCGATGTCTTTTTCCCCACAAAGCTACCGCCGCTTCAACTTGAGTCGAAACCGATCGCCGTCGTAGACCGCATGGCGGTCAAACGCGATCCCGTCTCGACCGGCGTTGCTGTAGTCTTCCACGCGCTGATTATTCTTCTGCTCTTTTGGGTGGGTCATCGCATTCTGACGGCACCAACCCCG
Organism: Terriglobus saanensis SP1PR4; assembly: GCF_000179915.2. Classification (NCBI taxonomy): domain Bacteria; kingdom Pseudomonadati; phylum Acidobacteriota; class Terriglobia; order Terriglobales; family Acidobacteriaceae; genus Terriglobus; species Terriglobus saanensis. The sequence goes on from NC_014963.1 coordinate 2,267,899, forward strand.
GTGGCGAAGAAAGTAGCCGCCGTTGATCTGAATGCGCCCGTTCCCAAAGTGATCACCAAACCCTCGCTAAAGGCAATGGGCGGCGGAGGTGGAGCGCATGACATGGCTCCCGTCAGCAAGGGCCGTCTTCCGAAGTTTGCGAAAGAACAGATCGTACCACCGAGCCGTCCTCCTGAGATTCCACCCAAACTCGCGGTAGATCCGACACTGGTCATGCAGCCCAACATGAAGATGACCAATAACAACATGCCGAACCTCGGCGATCCCCGTTCTCCGAACGTCGGTGTCTCGCTGGGTAATGGCGGTCACGGTGGCATAGGTTCTGGCAACGGATCGGGCCTCGGGCCGGGTGAAGGCGGCGGTACGGGTGGGGGAGTCTTCCAGATCGGCGGCGGAATCTCCGCACCGATTCTGGTCTATCAACCCGATCCCGAGTTCTCCGAAGAGGCCCGCAAGGCCAAATTCCAGGGCGAAGTGCTCGTAAACCTCGTTGTAGACGCGACCGGCAGGCCGACGCGTGTGCGAGTGATTCGACCGGTAGGGATGGGCTTGGATGAAAAGGCGCTCGAAGCCGTTCGCCAGTACAAGTTCAAGCCAGCCCGCAAGGGAACCCAGGCCGTCGCGGTGGAACTGAACGTCGCGGTAAACTTCCAGATCTTCTAGGCGCAGAACGAGAGAAACAAGAAAGAGGCCGTCACGAAACCGTGGCGGCCCTTTCTGCGTCTGCCTGTACTTCGTCGAAGGTCATATTCAGCGCGCTGCTTCCGGTGCGCCGCTGCCAGTCCTCGAACATCTTGCCGTAGCTTTCGGTGAAGCAGGCCTCCGCAGGAACGCCGAGTTTTTCCACCGTTTGCTCAATCCACGCAGGTTCGCCTTCAGCCTCGGCAAAGACGCCGATGGGCGTCTCGTCCAGCACTACCGCGCCGCCGCCGTTGGCATCGACAAACTCGGTGCGAAATTTCTCATAACGAAAGACTGGGCGGTAACCAAGCTCAATGAAGACGGCACCCATCGCTTCGCCGTCTTCGATGGTGGTTTCTGTCTCACGGCGGAACTTGTAACGAAGTGATTCCTGCTCGGCGAGGGCGTCGGTTGGTCGCTTATGGGTGAGCGTCCAGATGTCTCCATACTGCCGTAGCCGCAGCACCTGTTTTTTCCCGCGAAGGGAGCGTTCCTCTGTATCGAACAGGGAATTTCGCTCCATTGTGCGCGGCGTTTTAAGAAGGAAGCCCGAAGCTAGAACGCGGTCATGAAAGGCGCGTGCGTTCGGCACGACGAATTTGAGCTCAATCTCCGAAGCCACCATCCCGTCAGTATAGGAGGTATCCTCAAAACAATGCCTGCTGGAAGGTGCAATACGCTGCAATTGACTGTCGAAGATCTGGATCGCGCCGCCACAATTCTGCGCGAAGGCGGCACTGTGGCCTTTCCAACAGAGACCGTCTACGGCCTGGGAGCCAATGCACTCGACGCGGCAGCGGTGGAAAAAATCTTTGCGGCCAAGCAGCGACCCCACTGGGATCCGTTGATTGTGCATCTCTCCAGCCTGGAAATACTAAGTGCCATCGTTTCTTCGATTTCCGCGCGAGCACGCCTGCTTATGGAAGCATTTTGGCCGGGGCCTCTCACACTCCTCCTGGCACGCAACCCCGCCCTTCCGCTCGCGGTCACTGCTGGGCGAGAACTGGTGGGGGTCCGAATGCCCGCGCACCCGATGGCTCTCGATCTCATTCGCCGTGCCGGAGTTCCGGTGGCCGCGCCCAGCGCCAACCTCTTCGGCCACGTCAGTCCAACCTCGGCAGCCCATGTTCTTGAAGACCTGGATGGAGCCATCGACGCCATCGTAGATGGCGGTTCTACCTCGGTCGGAGTCGAATCCACAGTACTCGACCCCAACACGTCACCCATGATGCTTTATCGCCCCGGTGCCATCACACTGGAGCAGATCGTCGCGGTCGCAGGTCCGACGGTGAGATATCAGCCTGTCGACACTTTGGATGGAGCCAAGCACGAAAGCCTGCCTTCTCCGGGCATAGGCATACGGCACTACGCTCCACGAGCCAGAGTTGTTCTGGTGCAGGACGAAGACGAGCTTCATCGTATCTTCCAGCAAATGAAGACCGAACGTGTGGGTGTTTTGTTGCCGACGGAGTGGAAGATTCCCTCTCAGTCCATTGAAGCGGTAATCTGGGGCTCCTGGAACGACACGACCGCCCTTGCGCACACTCTCTTCGAGGGATTGCGGACACTAGATACACGAGGCGTGGAAATCATCCTCTGCCCTCTACCGCGAGAGGGAAGCGGGCCACTCGCGGAGGCCATCCGCGACCGCCTGATGAAGGCCGCAAAGACTTCCTAGCGGCGAACTCCGGCCATCTCTTCCGCAAACGCGTCCAGAGACAGGGATCGGAGAAGATTGCGGCGCATTCCGCTGCGTACCTGGTCCATGCCGCGCACGGCGCGTTCGATCCATGCAAAGTCGATTGTTCCCGCCATCGCTTCGAGTTCGCCGCGAATATCGACGTTCCGCAGCCGTTCCGGCGTACCGGAGATCAGCATCAGTACATCCTCCAGAACGCTCGACATGGCGCCCAGCATGGCGGTGGTCTTCTGTTGCCCCTCAGCCCCGGCGCGGTAGGTCTCTGTCATGCGGAAGAGCGCGGTATGTTCGCCTTCGAGCGTCGCTCCGCGCAACATCACGAGAGCGTCCGCACGGGCCGCAGAGTAGGTCGCCACATCAAATCCCAACGCCTTACCCACAGCGCCTTGAGCAAGCCTTGCCACTAGGGACCGTTGATTTGGCTTCCACTCCGGACGCCGTTCGGCCAATACCATCTCCAGTTCCTCCGCGGGAACAGCACCCAGACGTACCAAGCCGCAGCGCGACCGGATCGTGGGCAGAAGTTCTCCGGGATTGTCCGCAAGCAGAAAAATATGCGCAAAGTCAGGTGGCTCTTCGAGCACCTTAAGCAGAGAATTCGCCGCCTCTTTCATGAAGGAAGAAGACGTGAAGATAAAGACCTTACGAGGAGCTTGCGAGGGAGCACGCTGCGCCCCGGTGATAACGCGGCGAACCTGTCCGAGCTTGATGAGCAGTTGTGGAGGGTCCGGCGGGATAATCAGCACGTCGGGATGTGTCTGAATAAGTACACGCGTCTCTTTCTTGTCCGTCTCGCGCATTTCTTCGCGGGCGGCAATGGCGGCGTCAATCAGCGGCTGAAGATCGGCAGATTCGGCGATTCGGACGCAGTTATCGCAGACACCGCAGAAGCTGGCGAGCGTTTGCCCGTTGGACCACATCTCCCGGGGCTGCCGCTCGCAGTTCAGTGCCTGCGCCAGCATGATGGCGAGGGTATATTTTCCAGCGCCCGCAGGTCCGCCAAGGATCAAAGAATGGGGAAGGCGTCCGGCGGCGATGGACGTCCGCAGGTTCTGGACTGCCTCATCATTGCCTACGAAATCGGTGAAACTCCCAAGCGCGCCCACATCAACAGCATATACGGAGAGATCAAAAGTGCAGACGGAGGTCCGTAAAGCGATCCACAGTCAGAAGCCGCTGGCCCTCGGGAGCGTCGGACAGCTTCTCGTGCTCAAGGACCCACGTGTTGGCATGGGGAACCAGCACCGCATTCAAACCAGCAGCCAGTGCAGGATTGACGTCGCTCTTGGGTGAATTCCCAATCATCCAGGTTGTTGCAGCTTCGCAGGCATGCCGGTGCCTCAATTCGAGGTAGGCCTCCACATGTTTTTCGCTCAGAACTTCCACGCCATCGAAATAATCTGCCAGACCGGATCGCTCCAGCTTTCTCACCTGCTCCTCTTCTGCGCCCTTGGTCACAAGAAGCAGGCGGTGCCGACCTGCAAGATAGGCGAGCGTCGTATCCACCTCCGGAAGAAGTTCGATCGGACTCTCAGTGATGAGGGCCGTAAAACGATCGATCTCCGTGCGATGTGCTTCGGTCACCACCTCGCCGCTCAATTCTTCAAAGCAGATCACGAGCGACTTGCGAAAGCTGGCGAGACCGTATCCGTGCAGACGGACACGATCATGCTCGATGCGATTGAGATGATCGCGTACCTCATCCGGCGTATGCGTCTTGTGGTCGAGAAAAGTGACAAACGATGCGATTGCGCGGTCAAAGAGATGGTTGTTCTCCCAGAGCGTATCGTCCGCATCGATCATGAGCGTTTGTCCGACGGCTGGCAGGTCGAAAGTAGGCGAGGGAAGCATGCGCATCTGATTCTAGTTGGTACACTCTGCAGAGTAGAAGCCAGGGACGGGCAGGAGCTCGACAGTGCGTGAAGCGATGAGCATCGTCGGGGCCGTTTCGATTCTGCCGGTACTTCTCCTCTTTCCCGGATACGCCCTCGGATGGTGGATCGGTCTTTGCGGTTTTCGTCGGTCGGGGTGGGCGGAACGCGCTGCCTGGTCGATTGCGCTCTCCTTCGCAACGATGCCCCTGCTGGCTTATCTCGCACAGCGCTGCGGGCTTCCACTTGTCACCGCGTTCTGCGGTGTCGTTGCCACGGTGGCGTCTATTTGTCTTGCAACTAGATTCTTTTCCATCGCACCACTGCGTAAGAAGTGGGTCTGGACAGCCGCGGCTCTCGTCCTCGGTTGGATCGCCTTCGCCTCATTCGAACTGGTAGACCTGCCATGGCGCGGCAGACTGATGTTACCCGTACCCGTGATGGATCAGGGATACCGCGTGGCCTTCCTCGATGCGCTGGCGAGAGCGCACGGTACACCAAACAATCCTCTTTATGCACCTGGAGCCCTGCAGCCTCTTCGTTATTACTACTTCTGGTACGCACTCTGCTCCCTGCCCGTGCGTTTCTTGCACATGGACTCACGGTTCGTACTGATTGCAAGTTGCATCTGGAGTGGATTGGCGACAGCTGCGATGGTTGGACTCTATGCGAAGCATTTCTTTCGCGTGAATCGTCCGCGCATGCTCGCCATCGCAGGCATATCGCTCCTGGCTGTAACTGGTCTCGACATTCTTCCCACACTTGCGAACCTTGCGTCTGGCATGCCCGCAGATGCGGATCCTGAATGGTGGTCCACGGATCAAGTGACGTCGTGGATGGATACGTTTCTCTGGGCACCGCATCATGCTGCAGCGCTGGTTGCGATTCTTTTGGCGCTGCTTTTGTTTTGGATCAATACGACTCAGGCCGTTACACGTAAAACCATCACAGGGTATGCCATCGCAGCCGTCGCTCTGGCCAGCGCGACGGGCCTCTCTATCTACCTCGGCATCGCTGTCGCTTTGCTGCTGCTCGCCTGGTGCTTGTGGATCCTCGTAGCAGAGCGGGATTTCAGGATGGCTCTTAGAATTCTTCTCACTGGCTGCGTGGCTCTCGTCTTCCTGCTGCCCTTTGTGCTTGATCTTCGCGCACCAGTTCGAGGCGCAGGGAAGGAGGGCAGCGTCCTTGTGCTCAGCGTACGCGAGATGATCTTTGCACAACCTATCACCGCTTTGCCATGGCTGGCGGCTTCTATGCGTTCTCACCCTGCAGCTACAACACAGACAGTCAACGCGGCTCTGCTGCTTCCCGGATACTTTGTAGAACTCGGCGTGCTTGGCTTGGTTCTGGTCTTCGCTTTCATAAGACTTCGTAGGCAAACCTTCGAGCCGTACGATCCCGCACGAACACTTCTTTTCTGGACGCTCGCTCTACTGGTTCCATGTACATTTCTTCGGTCCACCGCGATCACGAATAACGATTTTGGCTTCCGCGCAATGCTTTTGCCACAATTCTTTCTCCTGATGCTTGGCGCTTTCTATCTCGTGCAATGGAAGGACGAGGGGCACTCGCACAATTGGGTCACACGGCTCGCCACGGTGCTCGTAGGTGTGGGAGTGGTGAGCACGCTCTATCAGGCAGTCGCGCTCCGCATCTTTGTTCCACTCATCGCGCGGCATGCGGAGTTCGCAGAGATTCCATTCCTGACACGCGACTTGAAGCGTGCCTACGCTCTCACCGAAAGCAGATTCGCGAAAGACAGCGTTGTGCAGTGGAATCCAGCGCCCTCAATTCCTTCCGGCGAAGTGAAAGAGCTCTGGCTCGCGACCAATCTTCTTTACGCACATAGACAAGTTGCAGCTGCGGTAGAAGCATGCGGAGCGGCCTTTGGAGGAGACCCAACACCGTGCCCCACTCTCGAAAAAGATCTGCAGCAACTCTATTCAGAAGCGGCCAGTTCCGCTACGGCAGAACGAATCTGCGCCCGATGGAAGATTCATGCGCTTGTCGTTACAACGCTCGATGGCACAGCATGGAACGATCATCCAGGTTGGACGTGGTCTCTGCCACCACTTGCTCTCACACCAACGGTGCGCATTCTTAGTTGCAATGCATCGCTGCAATGAGTTGATTGCGGTAGACATCGAGCATAGAGCGGAAAAGGAATAAACCCATATCTCGAGTGTCTTTCTTCTTAGAGTTCGCGCAGGTAGCGAGTGAACTAAGGAGAAATAAGCAATGAAAATTGGCTTTGTAAGCCTGCCCCTCTCGGGCCATCTTCATCCCATGACTGCGCTCGCACGCAAGTTGAAATTCCGCGGACACGAGGTAGTTTTTATCGGTGTTCCGGACGTCGGTCCAGTCGTTCGCGCAGCCGGTTTGGATTTCATATCCTATTGCGAGACGGAGTATCCAGTCGGCTCCATTGCCGAAGTCTACGCTCCTATTTCAAAGCTGCACGGTACCGAGGTCATACGGTATCAGGGACGCAAGTTATCTCCTCCATTCACCGCAGTAGCACTTGAAAGTTTGCCTGAAAAATTATTGGAGTCTGGAGTTGAAGCCTTAGTTTTGGACGCTGCACATCTTTTCATGGAGCTTGTGCCGATGCGTTTAGGAATGCCGTATGTCCATATATGGAATGTTCTTCATCTGGATTTTTCAGGAGCGTCACCGATGTGCTTCTTTGGCTGGCCGCACGAAACTTCCGCGCAAGCAATGCAGAGAAATGTGGAAGGCTTGCAATTTGTCGGCGAAGCTATACAGCCTCTCGTGGAAGTTGCCATGGCGCATGCCGAGAAGGTTGGCCTTCAGGTCGACTGGAGCGTACCCGGTTCGACACTTTCCAGACTGGCGATTATCTCGCAAACGCCAAAAGGGTTTGATTTTCCTGAGATCCCGTGGCCTGAAAATTTTTACTATGCAGGACCATTTCATGACGACCAGGGCCGCGCTTCAGTACCTTTTCCATGGGAGAAGCTGACCGGTGCACCTCTGATCTATGCTTCTCTGGGAACGCTTGTAAACGGGTTGGACTATCTCTACAAAACGATTCTCGCTGCGGTGGAGAGAATTCCGAATATCCAGGTCGTACTCTCCGTAGGAAAGAACATTGATCTTGAGTCCCTGGGTACGATCCCGCCCAATACGATCGTGGTCCGCTCAGCGCCACAGATTGAACTCCTCAAACGTGCGGAGCTTTGCATCACGCACGCGGGACTTAACACTGCGCTCGAGTCATTGGCTCAAGGTGTGCCCATGGTGGCCATTCCCGTTGGCTATGACCAGCCCGGTGTTGCCGCAAGGATTGCGTACCACGGAGTGGGGGAGTTTATCGAAGTCGAAGACCTGACCGTAGAGGGTCTCTCTGGGCTGATCGAGACAGTACTAAAAAAAGGCGGTTACCACGATAGGGCTCGTCATTTTCAGAGGGTGATTGCAGAGACGCGTGGATTGGATCGAGCTGCCGATGTAATCGAGCAGGTCTTCGTGAAGGATCGCGCCCAGGAAGCTCTGCAGGAAGATGCGGCACAACGGATTTGAGAGTGACGAAAACTTACCTGCAGCAAAATAAAAATGGCTTTATCAATCCACTAGGTCGTCAAAATGACGACCTAGTGCCTACTTTCGTACTCTCTTATGTCGAGAAGTGTCCAATCGCGAAACTTTCGGGTCTTTCGGAACATCTGTTACCTATCATGGCATCTCCCAAAATCCGTCTTTACCGCTCTCTCTGTGCCCTTGTTCTTTGCTTCTCTTTGGCCAGTGCTTTTGGTCAGCAAATGATTTCTTCGCCTGAACCGCAAACGGCGGTTGTTACTGGTACAGTGACGGACGCGGATGGCGCCATCATTCCTGGCGCAACCGTTACTCTCGACGGCCCCGACCCCAGTGAACATCGTGTTGTGGCCGCAAATGAAAGCGGTTTCTTTGAGTTGAAGGGTATGCATCCCGCAGTTTCGTATCACGTCACTGTCAATGCAAAAGGATTTTCCGATTGGACCTCGCCCGCCCTTGTGCTCACTCCAGGGCAGCAACTCGATCTACCCGGCGTGAAGTTGATCGTGGGTGTGGTTGAAACCAGCGTGACAGCAGTCTTTGCCGAGCAAGTCGCCATGGAACAGGTCAAGGCAGAAGAAAAGCAAAGAGTCTTTGGGGTCATTCCCAACTTTTATGTCGTCTATGATCACAACTTCGTTCCGCTCACGACGAAGTTGAAGTATCAACTTGCCTTTCGCGCATCCACGGATGTCGTCAGCATCGCTGGCGCGGCCATCCTGGCAGGTGCAGAGCAAGCGGCAAATACTCCGGACTATGTTCAGGGGGCGAAGGGCTTTGGCCAACGTTTCGGCGCAGTCTATACGGATGCCTTCACGAACATCATGATCGGTGGAGCCATTCTGCCATCGCTCCTGCATCAGGACCCACGCTACTTCTATCAGGGCGAGGGCACCAAGAAATCACGCGCGATGCATGCCATCTCCAGCCCATTCATCTGCAAAGGGGACAATGGCAAACCGCAGATCAACTTCTCCAGCATCGGCGGAGATCTGAGCTCGGGAGCCATATCGAATCTCTACTATCCCCAGTCGAATCGTGGGGCGAATCTTGTCTTCGGTAATGCACTCATCAGTACGGGCGGACGAGTTCTCAACGCGCTCGCACAGGAGTTCATCCTGCATCGCTTCACTACAAGAGGAAAGAAAGAAAACTAGATCGCTGCACTGCTTCATGCTGATCACAAAATAGCGACATGGGCGGACAGTCTTACGAGATAAGCTGATCCAGGAGATGCTGCGATGCGTGAAGCGACCTCGCCAGAGCCTACGGAAAATGGAGTGTGGATTCTCGCCGCCACCATTCTCGGTAGCAGCATGGCGTTCATCGATGGCACGGTCGTCAATGTAGCTCTTCCGGCAATTCAGCACACCTTCCACTCCACCGGAAGTGACGTGCAGTGGGTGGTGGAGTCGTATGCTCTTCTGCTCGCTTCACTGCTTCTGGCAGGTGGGGCGATGGGGGATCTTTACGGGCGAAAGAAGATCTTCGTCCTTGGCGTGATCCTCTTTGCGGCTGGATCCATCTGGTGCGGTCTGGCCGGAACCATGTCCGCATTGATTCTTGCACGAGGCGCGCAGGGAATCGGCGCAGCTCTTCTGGTACCTGGCAGCCTCGCCCTCATCAGCGCCTCGTTTCCCATCTCAACACGCGGAAGCGCCATCGGTACATGGTCAGGCTTTACCGCGATGACGGCCGCAGTTGGGCCCGTGTTGGGTGGAGCGCTTGTGCAGTATGCCTCCTGGCGCTGGGTCTTTCTCATCAACATCCCGATTGCGGTTGTGGTCGTCGCGATCACAACGTTGAAGGTTCCAGAGAGCCGCCATGAAGAGATGAGCCAGGCATTGGATTGGCTCGGTGCTCTTCTGGCCACCGTGGGACTAGGCTCGATCACCTATGCCTTGATCGAGTCATCTTCCATCGGAAGCCACCCCGGTATCGCCGCTATTGTCGGTGTAGTTTCGCTCGTTGCTTTCTTCGTCACCGAAGCACGCTCCAAGTCGCCGATGATCCGCCTGTCGCTCTTCCGTTCCCGTAACTTCAGTGGAGCGAATCTGCTTACCTTCTTTCTCTATGGTGCTTTCGGCGGCGTGCTCTTTTTTCTTCCGCTGAACCTGATGCAGGTGCAGCACTACGCGCCGACGCAGGCAGGAGGTGCGCTTCTACCTCTCATTCTGCTGATCTCTTTTCTCTCGCGATGGTCAGGCGGGTTGATCGCTCGTTATGGTGCCAGGCTTCCGCTCACCATTGGCCCTCTCATCGTTGCGGTCGGCTTCCTGCTCTTTCTCCGACCCGGCATCGGAGGCTCCTATGCCACGACCTTATTACCACCGGTTCTCATCCTGGGGATAGGTATGGCCGTCTGCGTCGCTCCGCTCACGACTGCTGTGATGAACGCGGTGCCGGTCTCGGAGTCCGGTGTCGCCTCAGCCGTCAACAACGCTGTCTCGCGCATCGCAGGACTTCTCGCGATCGCAGTCTTTGGTCTTGTCCTTTACGCAGCCTTCAGTCATAACCTGACGCATCGACTGGATGCTCTGAGCATCTCTTCCTCTGAGAGGAAAAATGTCGACGACCAACGATCGAGGCTCGCTGCGATCGAGACGCACAATCCCCAGGCGCAACGTGCCATCGCCGAATCCTTTGTCTTTGGATATAGGCGAGTCCTGTGGATTGCCGTAGCGCTGTCGATCGCAAGTTCCCTAAGCGCCGCTCTTCTTCTGGAGGCGAAAGAAGCTTCCTAAACAGAGTCACTGCGGAAGCGCGGGCTGAACCCTTGCAGGAGGAGAACTCTCGTCGGGCGCACGAATGCCAGGCAGTTGCAGCGTGCTCTGGACCTGCTCGATGAGGTACTGCAGGATCTTTCCGCTGTCGGAGGCAAGCGGTGCGTCGTGACGGGAGTCGGCAGCCATTGCCTTTTGCAGCGGGGCGGTATCGATAATCCTATCGGGCATAGAGCGATCAACCAGGTTTGCCAGATCGTTGAGCGCTTCGATATTGGCCGCCTGAATCTCTTCCGCCAACGGAGAGAGCCGACCGTCCGGGGTATTCAGACGCATATGGGCGAGCGTGATCTGCATCAGAAAGAACGTTCGCAGCTCGGGCTGCCAGATATGGATCGCCGCGCGCCACTTGAGCGCAGTCTCACGGCCTGAGTTGAACTCGAAGAGCACCGCGTCCGCAAGAATACGCACCTGGGAAAAAGTCTCATTGATCACATCGCGTTGGCCGCGCACCTTCTTCAGATACGCAGACTTGGAGCCCTCTGGCTTGGCTCGCATATAATCCGCCATCAGGCGAATCGTACGAAGGAACGTCGCTTGCATCGCGGCTGCGGCGGTGCCGGACTGTGCCTGGTCGAAGAAGATCCACATCGCAAAGAGCCCGAGCATGATGCCTTCGACGTTGTCTCGTGCTGGGGTAAGCAGCACCGCCGGACCAAATGTCCGCAGCTGCACAAGATCGAAAGCGAACGCGATCTGGAGACCGAGGTAAGAGATACGTGGGCTGGACGTCGCAATCCAGGCGGATAAGCCCGTGACCAAGGTAAAAAGCACGCCAAAAGAAATGATTGAATCGAAGGTCGGCAGGAAGATCGATTCCGAAAGTATGCCAAAGAGCAGGCCGCCCAGGATAGCCCCAAAGAAGCGCAGAAGCTGCTTCTGACGCGACGAACCCGCTGTGCTTAGCGCCGTAATCATGCAAGTCGGGATTCCCGAAGACAGTCCCTTCCATGCAAACAGGTGATACAGGATGTAGCAGACCATTGCGGCGCCTGCACCTCGCAGCGCGAACGCAACGTGTTCCGGATTGGTAAAGGCATCGCGCTTAAAAAGAGGCGGCGAAGGCGGCTTTTCGTCGAGAATGTACTCGTTCTCCGGATCCTCTTGCTCGATGGCCTTGTTAACGAGCTCCACCGTAGACGCGAGAAGTGGAATCAGACTCGTAGGATGTCCCTCTGCGAGATGCTCATCTGGGACAGGTGGAGCTGCGGAAGCATAGTTCGTCTCCCAGAGGTGATCGATCTGGTCCGCAATAGCGGCTAGTTGCTTCAGTTCGTGATCGGTCTGCTTTTCCGGCGTGACCAGGAGGGCAGCCGTAAGATCGATGAGGCGTCCGGTTAGTCCTATAAAAACGGCCTGACGCGCATAGTACTCGGAACCGGACTGCATACGCAGAAGATTTCTGCGGAGCATACCCGTACCGATGTCTGAGAACTGCCGTACCTGCGCCGTTGCTTCGGGGTCGGGATCGTCTGCCGTGCGTAGCACACCGCAGACCGCTCTGAGCCGGGCCGTCAGCCCTTCTTCCAGAGGCGTTGTGCGATGAAAAGCTGCAAAGATAAGTTCAATCGTGATGGTGATGGCAACCGCCACAACCACTGCAAGTGCGGAATACAAAGTGAGGCTAAGTTGGCGGTCAATGTTTGCGGGCAGATCCCAGAGCGGGATCGCGGACGTCATCAGAAAGCCAAAGCCCGTAGCAATGCGGTACTGCGACGCTGCACTGATAAAGAAGAATGTGAGTAGAAGGCAAGCGCCAATCCACAAAAAGTGCAGTAAAGGCGATCCCGTAAAGAGAAAGATGCCCAGCAGAATGATGCCGAGCGCTGCGCCAATGGCGCCGATCAAACCGATTGAAGTTTCAAAGGTCTCAGAGGTGGTCTCGCGTGAAATAAGCAGTGTGTAGTACACGCCAAGCGCCGCATTTGGAATACGGAAAACCATAACCCAAACCATCATGAGCACTGCGGCCAGTGTCATGCGGACAATTAGCCAGTTGCGCCCGGGATATGGCTTGAGCTCCTGCTTGAAATAGTTCCAGCCCGATGCAAGCGATAGGTCGAGGTCGGAACCCTGGCTAGGCATCGGCTAACCTTTCCGGTGCAGGATGACTGTGGAAGATTCGCCGATGCGCAGACGATCCGCGGGCGGATCAAGGATACGAATGCGGACAGGATAGCGAGAGGCGAGATGGACCCAGTTGAGCGTACGCTGCGCATCGGGCAGGCCATCGGTAATGCGGCCTACCGTATCCGAGTCGGGAACCACACCGTAACCGATACTCTCGACGACTCCACGCAGGCGCTCAGAAGGATGCGACATAGTGTAAACCTCAACACTCATGCCCGGCTGGATCTGCTGCAACTGCGTCTCGCGAAAATTGGCAACCACCCACCACACGCGTGTATCGATTAGCGTAAAAACCTGTTGGCCGATGTGCGCGAATGCGCCTTCGGAGATACGCAGATTAGTAACTCTCGCTTTAAACGGTGCGTAGACGCGTGTATGGTCCAAATCATACTGCGCCTTGCGTACCGCGGAGGCGCGGGACTCTCGCTGCGAGGTGAGGGGAGCCAGGATGTCCACGGCAGCTTGTGATTGGTTGTACTGTGCTCCACTCTGCGTCACCCCTGCGACCGCACCGCGTTGCTGCGCTCGGGCGGCATCAAGACGTGCTCGAGCCGAAGCCAGCTGCGCCTGCGCCAGCAAAACAGACTGCGCACGTGCACTGGATATGGTCCGCGCCTGATCCACCTGGTCCGGTGTGATGTAGCGCTTCGCCAGCAGCGGCTCCAGCCGCGCAAGATTGCTCTTGGCGTACTCAGCTTCCTGCTTGCTGCGTTCGATCTCTGCCTGTGCCTGAAGTACCTGCGCCTCGGCTTGCTGTACGTCGGCTACCGAGCGCTGCGAAGCGGCCTCTGAAGTCGCAATGTTGGCCTGTGCGGCGCGCGCAGCCGACTCCTGTGAAGTGATGTGTCGGCTCTCGTTGGCAATCTGTCCGCCAAGCGCTTCCTGTTGCGAGAGTGCATTTTGCAAGGCGTAGAGATAGGGATCTTGGTCGATCTTGAAGAGCAGGTCGCCGGTATGCACGAGCTGGTTGTCCTTCACATGCAGCTCAGTGATCGGCCCTTCCACCACCGGCGCCATGCCGATGAAGTTGGCGAAGACCTCCGCATCGTCGGTACGCGGGTCGACCGTCGTGATGTACACCGTGATTGCGATACATACAACGGTCAGCACAACGATGGTGACGCTGAGTATCTTACCGAGAATAGTTTGCTGCTTTACCTGAGGCGTATCCATGGTCTATCTCACCCCAAAGAGAACGAGCCAAACTGAGAGACAGAGAAAGAGTGCCAGGCAGGGATAAATCAACACCAGTGGCTTAAGTTGATACTCCCAGTCGAAACGTCGAAGGACCTGTCGTACGATCAGCGTAAGGAACGACGCCAGCGCGATACAGAAGGCCCAGGCAGGGAAGTACGATCCCAGAATATCCATCGAAGGATTGCGGGCGCACCCGGAGATCGCAGGCAGCGCGAACAGCAACAAGAGATACGGTCGAAAGAAGCGGTGGAGGGAAGGGATCACGGTTTGGGAACCTCTCGTGTGCGCAGCAATTCACCGGTGCGGTAGCTGACCTGCGCCAGGCTATCCAGCACGGCGACTCTGGAAGAGACATCTTCAAAGCGAGCCGCAGCCAATTGACGCTGCGCGGTAAGGACGTCGACGATGTTGCGTACGCCGTATTTGTAGGACTCTAGGGACTGCTCGTATGAGTCCTGCGAAGCACGCAGCAGAGCGGAGGCGGCGTCACGCTGGCGGAACGCTGTGTCGGCATCCACAAAGGCTTGCCATACTTCAGACTCAATGCGATCCCGCAGACCGCGCAGAGTCTCCTCTTCGCGCTTCTGCGCAGCTTCGGCTTCGCGGACCTGTGACCGTCGGCGGTTTCCATCGAAGACATTCCAGTTGAGCGTCAACTCGGCGTCGTAGACACGACCGGTCGCATACGCTCCAGGTTGAGCGGACTGCAGACCCCATGCGCGAAGCTCTCCCAGGCTTCCACTGAAGTTCACCGTGGGGTAGTAGCGGCTTCTTGCTTCACGGACGCCTGACTTTGCTGCATCGATCACTGAGAACTGCCGCAGAAGATCCGGTCTTTCCTTGAGTGCGACTTCAATCAACTCATGGCCATCCGCAGAAAGCGTCGTCGGAATCGTCAGTTCGTCGATACTTTGCACATCGAACGAGGTGTCCGCTGGTGCAGTGACGAGCGTGGCGAGATACCCGGTGGCCTTGCGTTCGTTGCCGATACGAAGCTGTAGTTCATAATTCGCTTGCGCAGCGGTGCTTTTGGCTTCCGAGAGATCCGGCAGCGTTGCCAGTCCATTGTCGAAGCGTGCCTGTGTTGCATCCGAGACCGCCTGCGCGGAAGTCAGGTTGGACTCCGCGGCAATGCGCTGGCCCTTGGCATCGAGCAGCAGATAGTAGGCGTGCATCACGCTGTAGAGAAGTTGGCGGTGCGCATCATTGAAAGAGAAGGACGCGGCGCGGAGAAGATTATGCTGCTGCGCGACCTGATCGACTCGCCCGTTGGCGTCGAAGAGGGTGTAATTCATCTTTACGGCCACTTCGCCGATTCCGAGCTGTTGAATTACGAACGTGTCGTAGAGCAAAACGCCATTGCGATTGGTAAGCGCCGTGAAGCCAACGTCCAACGCCGGATAGAGCGCGCTCTGTGCGATGTGCAGGGCCGCCATCCGTTGACGGGCAGCTTGCCATGCCTCCCGTGTCTCCGGGCTGTGTGCTTCTGCAAAATCGATCAGTTCGGGAAGCGTGTACTTCTTTTCCTGGGCGAGAGCCAGTTCCTCACGTTTGCTCTGTTCCGCCTGACGAGAGACGGTCGACTCTGCCCCAGTGAGCCACGGACGGTCCGGCCTGTTCGGAAGGTCCTGCGCAAGGATCGTCCCCGCGAAACTCAGGACGCCAAACAGGCCGAGACATGCCCGCAATCCATCCTTGCTTAAATAGGCAGAGGGCAAACGCATCCGATTTATGAAGATGGGTCGCAAGAACTTCAGGATAAATGACACCCGAAAGAGTTGTTTATCCGAAGAGCATCGCTTCGCTTCCGAGGTTCCTTCTCAGGCACCCCATAGATCAAGGAAATCTCTTCGTTCCATCTCCGCAAGAAACGCGGCGTGGTTCTTGTAGACGATCCCCAACATCCCGGCAGCCTCGGCGCCACGGATATTCTCTTCGCGGTCATCGACAAAGAGAATCTGCTCTGCTGGCACGCCCAGCCCTTTCACAGCCACGGCATAGATCTCCGGCTCCGGCTTGCGCATCTTCAGCTGGTGCGACCACACGGCGTGGGTAAACTCCGCCACCCAGGCCAGCTTGCCGCGTATGCCATCCTCCATCGCATCGCCGATGTTCGACAGAATGCCGGTCTTCACGCCAGCCTTCTGCAGCCGCTCAGCCCACGCCACCATGGGCTCGTTCATGTCGGTCCAGAGCTCTGTATCCAGGCGCTTTAGCTCCGCTACCTCTGCGTCCTGAAGTTTCCGCCCGGCCACAGCGTTCCAATATTCCGTCCCGTTCAAAGTCCCACGGTCGTACTCATCGCGAAACTGCCAATAACTCGGATGAAACGTGGCCTCATCCATCGCCAACTCCCGCTTCATTTCATCCCACACCACAACGTTGGCTGGCCCACTGAGCACCAACCCAAAATCAAAGAGAACCGCCTTCACCTGATCATGCATGCAGACATCTTAAACCGCAGGGTCGAACATCTAGACTCAAACCATGTTTTCTCGGCGTTCCAACTTCGATCTGGCCGAATCCGACTTTGCCGTAGCTCTTCACGAAGCGCGTCGGGACGGGGAACTCTTCGACCTCACAACATCCAACCCCACAGCTGTGGGACTCGCCCCAGAAAGTCTTTCTACCCACTTCGACGCAACGACGTACCATCCTGACCCGCTGGGCATGCCGTCCGCGCGGCAGGCCGTCGCAGACTACTACTGCGGCCATGGCCGGCAGATCCCGATTGGGAACATCACGCTCACCGCCAGTACCTCGGAGTCCTATAGTTTCCTCTTCCGTCTCCTTTGTGATCCCGGCGACGAACTCCTCATTCCAACTCCGAGCTACCCACTCTTCGACTTCCTCGCCACCCTCGACCACGTCGATTTGAAGCCCTACCCGCTTCTCTACGATCACGGCTGGCAGATCGATCTCCACGCGCTCGAAGCTTCCATCACCCCGCGCACACGGGCCATCCTCCTCGTTCACCCAAATAACCCTACCGGGCACTTCATCAGTTCGCAGGAACGAGAAGCCCTCTACCGTCTCGCCACGCAACATAGTCTCGCTCTCATCGTGGACGAGGTCTTCCTTGATTACCCTCTCTCCGGAACGAGCGAGACTTTCGCCATCCCGGACAGTCCTGCCCTGACCTTTACCCTCTCTGGCCTCAGCAAAGTCTGTGCTCTCCCGCAGATGAAGGTCGCATGGATCAGCACCACTGGCCCTAAAGACGTTCTCAACGAAGCCCAGCAGCGCCTGGAAGTCATCGCTGATACCTTCCTCTCCGTCGCCACACCGCCGCAACTCGCTCTTCCCACATGGCTCGAACACCGCCATGTCACTCAGCAGGCCATCCGTCAGCGCACCGACCAGAATCTAGCGCGGCTCGACGTGCTTCTGCAGGGCACCCACATCACCCACATCACCCGCCTCAAGCTGGATGCTGGATGGACCGCCATTCTTCGCGTCTCGGCCTTTGAACCGGACGCAGAGCTTGCCACACGCCTCATCCAAAACCACCGAGTCGCCATCCATCCCGGCAGCTTCTACGGTCTTCCACCCCAGGGTTATCTTGTCGTCTCTCTGCTGCCTTACCCAGAGATTTTCGAGCAGGGAGTTAACCAACTACTAAACGGAATCAACCCCATTAACTCCCCATCAAGTGTTGGATAAGAAAAAACTCGTAAGTTATAGACCTATAAGCCATGGATTGTTTTCTAGCTCATCTCCGATGTTTGTCAAAGCACCATGGCCTGGGACGACAATGGTCTGTTCTGGCAATCCCATCAGCCTCTCCTGAAGACTTACGAGGATTTTCCGAGCGTCTCCGCCCGGTAGATCCGTGCGGCCGATTCCACCCTTGAAGAGCGTGTCTCCAGCAAGAAGCAGTCTCTCGTTGGGGAAGTAAAGACATAGCGACCCTTCCGTGTGACCGGGGGTATGCATGACCTCGGCCGTTACACCTCCAACGGAGATCTTCATCCCTTCTTCGGCACTCGCATCCGGCGGAGCTACCTCCGGCAAAGCCACACCCATCCATTCCGCCTGCTGATCCATGATCTCCACCAGAGGCAGATCGAGCTGGTTATAGAAGACGGGAGCCCCGGTCATCTGGCTCAGCCTGCGTGCCCCGGCGATGTGGTCCAGATGCGCGTGCGTCACCACGATCTGGGTGCAGCGAAGTTTCTTTGCCTCCAACACGGCGCGGATCCTTACCAGATCGCCACCCGGATCCACCACCATCGCTTCGCCGGTCGTCTCGTCGCCCACGATCGAGCAGTTGCACTGCAACGGACCTACCGGAAATACCTCATGAACCATCTCATCCTCCAGAAGCACAAAACAAAAGCGCAAGCCCGAAGGCCTGCGCTTGGATCAAAATCACGAAGCGGGAACTACTTCTTCGCCGGAACCGTCTGCGTCGTCTTTTCGCCGCTCAGAACGCTGTGGTCGCTCGTCTTCGCAAGCAGCACGGTCAGACCGATGGAAGTGACCATGAACAGTACAGCGCTCCAGGTCGTGAGCTTCGTGAGAAGATTGGCGGCGCCGCGCGGTCCAAAGGCCGTCTGCGATCCCTGTCCACCAAAAGCACCCGCCAGGTCGGCGCTCTTACCCTGCTGTAGCAGAACCACGCCGATCAGGAACAGGCAGACCACCACATGGACTACAACCAGGGCATACAGACCGAAGATCATTTTTTCTCTCATGCGCACACAGCCTTTCGGCGTTGCGCTCTTTACAGAATTTGTTGGAATGTTGGTGCGGAGGAGGGGGCTTTGAACCCCTATGCCTTGCGGCGGTAGCACCTCAATCCAGTTACGAGTGTATCACCGGCCCTTTGTCACTTCAAATACCTGATTCCATTGATCGCTTTCCTAATACACCAGCCGCAGCTTACGAGACCCCGCGCGAAATAAGCGCGGGGTCTCCTTGTTCAATGCCTGAAACCAACTAACCTTTGCGCGCCTGCCTTGCTGTTTCGGCGGGAATCGTGAGCACAGGAGACGCAGCATTCGCCAAAAGCCGATAGGCAAGGCTGGTGTGTAGATGACGTTGAATGAACGAGGCTGGCTGAACTCCAAGCACAATCAAGTTTGATGGTTCCGACACTTTTGCAATCAGGTCTGCTTCGGGCAAGATCCTTGAAAGTTGAAACTCCGGGTCGAACCATTCCATTGGCAGATCAGGATCTGCAAAGCGCAGCATATCGCAATACTGAGCAGCCGTATTCGCTAATCTCTCGGCGTCTTTCAGTGCAGCTTTCGATACGAGTTGATATACCTCAGTCGTTGTCTGAAACGCCTGCTCCAGCAAATTGGCAAAGGTTGCCGCAGCAGTGGAAGCGACACTGAAATCGGAGATATAAATTATTTTCTGAAAAGTTTCATGCTCTAGACGTTCGGGAACGCGTGGTCCAACGGTCAGGGTTGGACGGTGAGAACCGAGCATGAGGGCTTCGGTGTTGGAGCCGAGCAGAAGGTGGTCAAATCCGCGGTGCATTCCTTCCGTGCCGATGACCAGCAGGTTCACGTCGAATTCGTAGAGAGCCTTGATAATGGCGGATGGCACGAGACCCTCCACCACAATCTGCTCCGTGAGAACGTCGAGCGGTCCGGCGCCCAAGGTAAATTCGTTCAATAACTCCTTGGCGTTTCTCCGTTCCATACTGGGCACGTGATCAAGAACCTCGACTGTTTGGGAGTAGGGACCAAACTCGAATGCGTTCAAGACCGTAAGCTTGCCTCCAAACCGGTGAACGAGTTCCGCGGCGTATCGAAGCGCCAATTTCGAATTTTGATGAAAATCAGTTGCCAACAAAACGTTGTGGAACTGTTTCCTAAGCCATTCTTCACGGTCGCTCATCTCTTGCTCCTTCAATTCAACGGTTGTTGAATATGATTCAAGGGAACATAAGAAGATGCAAGCTCGCAAAAGAGTTCGCGAACAAAAGCGCCCAGGCAGACCAAACGCCGGTAGCGCCAAAGGATCCGAGGCTCTGTTACAAGCCGCCCAAAACATCTTTGCGATTTATGGATACGAGGGGAGCGAGCCTGAGGAGAATATCCCAGGAAGCGGGAGTCAACGTGGCTTTGGCTTCGCATCACTTTGGTTCAAAGTAGGGACTTTGGGAGGCAGTGATTGAGCGCCTTCGTTTTGCAATCGCGCCTTACCTCGAAGAACTGCTCGCGCTGCATGCACAGACAGCAGTTCCAATCCGTCTGCGTTTAGAAATTGCACTCAGGCACTTTATCGAAGCCTTATGCAATGAGCCCGAAAAGCTCCTCCAACCTTACCGTGATGCTTTCGAACCGCTGCTCGCAGAAGCGATGCTTTCCAAATTGTTACCCAGATCCAGACCGACGGTCAGACGCCCGTCATGCCTGTTGAGTGTCTCCTGCATCATCGTGGTGGTAAGCTTCTTTATCGTCGGTCTCCTTGTCTCCCGCGCTTCAGGCGCGTCGATAACTGGGAGCTTAACGCATCCCGCTGGAGACCGGCCTTCTCATCCCATCTGATGTGGAGTGACCGTGTCAACCTGTGCGATCGATAGGTTGTTGCTGATTCGTCGTTGTTGGCACACGAAGAAATGCCAGACTTAGGCCGGCGCAATAGATTAAGTCTGTCTAGTGCCCACGACCTCATTCGTCTCCGAATAGCGTGACGTGCAATCTTACTTACGCCGGATACCGGCTCTATGTCTTCAAAACATCACTCAATTGTCATTTATTAAATTGGTCGACCAAATAAATAACCTTTCCCGGTGTGGGAAAGGTTATGCGATGATGCGGGTTTCATAGCACTTTCTTGTTAGTGCGGTATTTATATAACTGCTAATCTTCGGATGTCTTTTCACCATTAATCCTATTTACCGCAGAACTTTAGCGGCAAAGCTTTACAGGAGATTCATGCTCATTCGTAATGTAGCGTGCATGATGCTTGCGGTAGCAACAGCTTCCGTAGCGCAGCAAGGCCAATCTTCGACGCGGATCTATGGAACTTCAGATCGCGATATCCCTACTCCATTGCATTCAACCAGGAAGATTTCCGATTCGAGTGCTCTCCAGCAATTCGTTGAGTTCGTGCGGGCCAGTGGCGTCTCGGGATGGAAAGGAATGACCGCAGGAGGAACGATGTCTCTTGCGGGACAGACACAGTCTTTCCCCGCTCATCTGTATCTGCGTGATAGCACCGTCTCGCGGCTCGACATCGAGAAACCCGATGGGATGGACTCCATGATCTTCAGCGGCGATGCGGGCGTATCCAAGACCGCTAGCCAAAAGCGGCTTTCCGTCTCCTCGGACCTTACGCGGCTTGGCATCGTCGCTTTTCCGCGTGTGTTGTCGGCTGACTATCCCGCGAGCAACAGCGTTCTGACGGATGGTGGCATGGTGCGTATTGGGAGTACATCCCTGCATCGCATCATCCTGGACGATCCGGCCACAGATGTCACGGGAAACACCTGGAAGACCGTCGATCTCTATTTCGAGCCCGCCACAAACCATCTCGTTGAGAGTGTGTCTTTCGTCCATCTATCCCCGTCCGATGCGGCGCTTTATATGGTGGAAACGAGTTACGAGGACTATCGAACGGATGGCCCAGTGACGCTCCCTCATCGGATTACGCAAAGCCTGAACGGCAATATAGCGTGGACTCTTCAGTTGGACAAGCTCGACCTTACTTCTATTCCTGCTGTCTTTCTTTTTTCTTTCTAATTTTCTGCCGAGGCTTCGATGACTTTCCGATCCTTTGTTCTTTTGAGCGTTTCTATTCTGCTGGGACCTGCTGCTGCGAGCGCGCAGGATTATCTCTTTGCTACGGGCTCGCCGGCGTTCAGCACAAATCTTCCGATTGATCAGGGCATCGTCAACGTGAACAATGGGGAGATCCATCTAGAGATCCCACTCGCCGTCAAAACTCAACGTGGCGGAGCGTTGGCTTTGCAGGAAAAGCTGATTTACGACAGCCGCATCTGGAAGTTCGTCCAGAACGGGAGTTTTCAGTGGCAGCCTTCCAATGTGCCCAACAGTGTGGGAGGATGGACTTTCTCGTCCGGTTTAGCTTCCGGATCAATCACTTTTACTGGTGTCGGCGGGGCAGATCCTCATACTTCCGCATGTGCAGGAACGGATATTCCCCAGCTCTACAATGAGTTCATCGATTGGACTTGGCACGACGCCACCGGAACCTCACACGCGTTTCCTGCGGCCGAAACCATTCAGTACAATCCAAATGTTCCGGCAAACTGCGTTGGTCCTCAGCCCACAGGTGTACCTAACGCCAGTGGAATCGCCTCGGATGGCAGTGGCTACACGCTCCAACTTACGAACTTCACCACCCCGACAATTGTCGGTCCTGATGGAACGAGCTTCCATCCCACACTCGTTGCCAACAATTCTCCAACGCAATCCAATATTGTGGACCGGAACGGTAACTTTTGGACGGCGGACGGAACCGGAAACCTGATCGATACGAGCGGTACCACGCCGGTCGTCGTTTCTAGCAGCGGAAATCAGACGTTTTACGACGTCCTGGCAGTAGGTGGCGTTCGGCAGCGCTACACCGTTACGACTACCCCAGTCTTCTTCAATACCGCCTTTGGTGAAAGTGCTGTGAGCGAGATCTCTGGCAGCTTCAATGCTATTCAGAAAATTCAGCTTCCAGATGGGTCGCAGTATTCCTTTACCTATGACTCATCAACGGCGTCAGGTCACTATGGTGAGATGACCAGCATGACCCTGCCAACCGGAGGTGTCATCAATTACGGTTACACGAACTATAAGGATTCCTTCAATAATCAGAACGAATGGATTAGTACCATCCAGAAAGATGGTGGCACAACCACGTTTCGGCTGGCAGTGATTTCGCAATGCAGTACCAGCGCTGGGTGCCAGGAAAAAGTCACCGCAACTCATCCGGATGGCAATGACACGGTCTACACGTTCACGCTCGACAAGACCGGACTGGTGGCAGGATCATCCTGGGTCCAGAGCATCGCATCCTTTCAGGGACCCGCAGCTGGGGGAGCGCTCCTGCGAAGTACGAACACCAGCTTTACCTACAATACGTTCTCTGTGCCACGATTCATCAATGGGCAGAACACGGGTGGCGGCACCTTCCAGATACCTGCAACGCTGACCAACATCGTCACATTGGACACTGGGCAAGCTTCCCAGACAGTAAGCACTCTTAGGACCTCTCCTGGGCCATCTGAGGTCAAGGTATGGGACTTCGGTGCCAATTTTGCTGGCGCTCCCACCACGGATACTTCTTATACCTATGCCGGGTTTAACCTGCCACAATCTGTGATTGCCAGGGATGGAGCAGGCAATCAGATTTCAAGCACCACGTTTGGCTACGACGAAACTTCAGTGGCTACTACATCAGCTTTACCAAATCACACGTCCGCTTCAAATTTCAGAGGAAACCAAACCTCAAGTCACAACTGGATCAATACAACTGGTGGCACATACGATACGACGTTTACGTATGACGACGCAGGTACTGTGCTGTCGATGACAACTCCGAATGGAAAGACGTCATTCGGTCACGACGCCTCGGACACCTATGTTACTAATACCGTGCTTCCCACTCCATCCAGTGGCGTTGCCCTGCAAAACTCAGCAACTTACGACGCCAGTACGGGAGTGATCACCAGTTCTACTGATGAGAATGGTGTCCAAACGGTCTACCAGAGTTTTGATTCACTCAATCGTGCTATGGAAGTTGACGTTCGGGATGCTGCTGGCACTGCAGCTGGAAGACGAACTTTTAAATACACGCCCACGCAGACGAGTCAGTTCGTATTTCAAAACCCCACTACGTCTTCGGACACGGAAACACAGTTTGACGCTTACGGCCGCCCCAGCCGCGTAGCCACGTCCAACGGTCAGGCAAGCAATCCCTGGTATCAAAATGATGTCTGCTATAACGCAAACGGAGATGTCAATTTCCGCTCCTATAGGTACCAGGGAAACGGGTTTGGACCCGCCAAAGTTTGTTCAGGTGCAGGGGATGCCTTCCTTTACGATGGCCTTAGTCGGACAAGCAGCATTACGCATGCCGACCAGACAGCGGTTCGGTTTGCTTATCGCGGAAAGGCAACCCAGTCAACCGACGAGAGCGGTGTGAGTCGCATCACCCAAAGCGATGGTTTCGGAAGGGTAACCATCGCTTGTGAGCTGAGTTCGAACACTACTATGCCTAACTCTGGAGGCCCCGAAAGTTGTGGAACGGATCTATCCGGATCAGGTTTCGTGACTCGCTATTCCTACAACATGGCAAGTCACATGAATGCTGTTGCTCAGGGCGTACAAACTCGGATGTTCCAATTCGACACGCTGGGCCGCACAATCTCCGTATCGGAGCCGGAACGCGGTTTCACCGGCTATAGCTATGCCTACAACGCAACGGGGTTGGTGATGACGCGGCAGCGGCCGCAGGCGAATCAGACCAACCCCAATGTGCTGACCACGACGACCTATCAATACGACTCTTTAGGCCGCCTGACGCATAAGAGCTACAGTAATGGCGAAGGCCAGGTATTTTTTGTCTACGACATCTCCTCCGCTACTTTCACACCGCCAGGGGTGACCCCCCTTAGCAATACAAAGGGGAGACTCGCTGTTACGTGCAAGAACTCCCCTGCTCTAGGAGCTTGTGCCGGGATGGACGCACTCGGCTATGACGCCTCCGGCAACGTAATCCTGAAGTGGTCCTCCACTCCGAATTCCATCACAAGCGGATCTCCGGTTCGCAAACAAAACTTCAGCTATAACTGGGTAGGCGGCCTATTGTCCGCGGACGACGGAGCGGGAAAAACGACCTCTTATGGCTACACGGTTGCCAACGAGGTAAACTTTATGGGTAGTTCCCCAAGTGACGCCACCCATCCTGCAACGCTGATTACGAACGTCCAGAATGGCCCCAATGGACCGCTCTCATGGCAGTATGGAAATGGACTATCGCACGCCGTCCAGTACGATCTTCTCGGGCGTCAGGTCGGGTGGTTCGACTGCGCGGGTTCTTCTCAAATCAATTGCACAGGCGGCACTCTCAAAAATGGCTACTTCCACGCAGTCCAGGGACAACGTGTCACGGAAGCCTGTAGTGGACCATGTGCGAATTATGGCTATGACGATTTCAATCGCGTTAGTTCAAGGACGGAAACCGGTGGAACGCAGAACATGTACACCTATACCTATGATCGATACGGAAACCGCTGGCAGCAAAATGCTTTGACCGGGGGGCTCACTTCGTCCTTATCGTTCGATATCTCCACGAATCACATCACCACTCCGGGATATAGCTACGACGCGGCGGGTAATCTGACTTCCGACCCTTCCGGCACCTATAGCTATGACGCAGAAGGGAATCTCGTCGGGGCGTCTGGTTCTTCGGGCAATATCATTAATACCTATGATGCCTTCAACCGGCAGGTGAGGACCGATTTCACCACCTTTGGGAACTCCACGGAAAATGTCTTCACTCCCAATGGTCAGATCGCTTCTCTGTGGTTTGGCATGAGCAACAACAACAGCCCCATCATGGGGAAAGCTTATTGGGGATCCACTCCGATTGAGTCCTACATCGTCAGTAAGAACATGGCCTACTTCCAGTTTCGTGACGGACTGGGATCAGATGCGCTCATCGCAGACGCTCAGGGAAATGTACTTGGCCAACGCACCTACCTTCCCTATGGAGATGGCCTAACGGCGGTAAGCGGCGCCAGAGACAATAGCTTCGATGGCTTCACAGGTCTATGGGATGGGTCAACCGCCTCCACCAACCATGCCCTGTTCCGCGAGTACAACAACCTTCAGGGACGCTGGAACTCACCTGACCCCTATGACGGCAGCTATGATTTTACAAATCCTCAGAGCTTCAACCGTTACGCGTATGTCGGGAACAACCCGCTGGCCTTTACCGACCCTAGTGGACTAATAGTATGTCCTGGCGGCACTACAGCTGATATCTGTGGTGGAGTGACTGAGTGTCCCTCCTGTAGCGGGAGTGTCATTTCTGCCGCAAGTGGCATTTCCGCAGGCATTGATATTATTGGAATCGGCTTAGACGTTGCTAATTTTTTTGGGTTTTTCGGAAAGCCAGCCCCTCCTAAGTATGTTGGGCCTAGACCGAGTACGGCCCCAAATAACGGCATCAATAAGGAGAACGGCACATACACGTTGCATGTGAATGTATCCACGACGGCCCTCCCAGCGGCAGTGCCCTTCTGCACCACTTTCCCAACGGTCTGTGCCGGTGCAGCTACTGCGGTAACCGATATACTTGCTCCTTTCGCCGTCTTTGCTCCGCTAGTAATGCTTCAAGGAGATAACTCTCGTAAACCTGATGCGGCATCCTGCCGCCAGATTGTCCAAAATGCGAAAAACACCTGCACAAACAGATTTCCTTTTGCTGGCGCTGGGGGGAATCAATCAGGAGCATGGCGGGCATGTGTTCGCCAAATTGTTGAGCCGACGGGATGTGATTTCTAATGATAGAGAACGCGGAACTAGCTGCCGATGTGAGTCGGACTTTACAGACGACTTTCGAAGCACTCGGGGATTCCATCGTGAGCGTGAACGCAGGTTGCGGTGAAGCAGAAGCTTCGCTTTATAGAGAAAAGATAGGCGACATTTTTTACATAATTGTTTTTGGAATTTTGGAGCCCCTTTACGAAAAGCATCCACAACTCAAGCCGCAAGACTGGGATGCGAAAAAATCTTGAGGTCATCACTTGCTATGGTCGGAAAAGTTCCATAAGGATACCGCTCCGATCATTCAAAAATCGCCGGTATATCTGAACCGGTTCAGTGTCCTGATAAGCGATTTCGTGTATGCGACCCCCGTCAAACGATAGGATTTGCGCATCGGGAAACCCAAGCAACAGCGGAGAATGCGTGGAGATGATGAATTGGGCGTCCTGGAATGTTTGTAATGTGTCGTGGAGTAGCGCAAGAAGAGCAATCTGTCTGCTTGGGGAAAGTGCTGCTTCGGGTTCGTCTAAAAGGAAGAGACCATTTCGTCGACACTTCAGCTCAAAAAGTGTAAAGAACGCCTCTCCGTGTGACCGAATGTGCAAGCTCTTATCTCCGTAGAACGAAGCTATGGGCACTCCTGGATCGGCTGCCTGCTCTTCGTCGGACTGATCAATATGTGATGCCACATTGAAGAGGCTTTCGGCTCTAAGAAAGAATCCCGCCCCAGTGCGGCGGTCAAAGGATAAGCGAAGTGCTCGGACCAGAGGGTCTATTGCTTGGTTAGCCTCAGTGCTGCTGTTGAAGAAGTTACGGGTACCGCCCTCTCGGCCAAAGCCATAATGAACAGCGAGCGCTTCGATGAGAGTAGATTTTCCAGAACCGTTTTCTCCGATGAAAAAACAGATGCGTGAGTTCAGTTCAATCTCTTCGAGAGATCGGATGGAGGGCACGGAGATTGGATAGTTCTGCCAATCCTCAACACGGTCGCGCAGCAATGAAACTTTCTTCAGCACCCTACCAGTGTAAGCAACATGTCTTGAGTTGCAGCGCTTCCCGTCCCAGTGAATATCCGTAAAGCGCCATGCTTCGCATGGGGAGTAGGCATGACACGTCACCCCAGAATGGGAGCTGCGGAGGAACTTTAGGTTCCCAGGCGGGAACGTGTGTGGAATGAGTGGCCTACAGCCACAAGGCGCGAAAACGCTGGCGTTTACAGGTTGCTGTGCGTGAACGTGAATGGAATCAACCGGTTGCGGCGAATCGGCCTGTTCTCGGTTCGCGGTGTGGCAACGCGGCGGTTGCTGCGTGTGAACGTGTTGAAAACACAGCCCTTGAGCATCCGTGGCCGAATACCCTGCGCTCCGTCGTCCGTCAAGGCTCTGAGCTTCGCTCCGACCGCTGGCGCGGCACTGCGTGGCCCTGACCGACGCCTCCGCTGCGGGTGTTGCTGGTCATGAGGAGCATGTCTGCTCCTCCGTTCTCAAGAGAACCGGAGTGCGACTGGGGAGCCATCGAGCGGCATGGGCGGGGTCAGAGACGGCGCGGTGAGAGGGAGACACCATCCCTAAGCCTGTCGGCTTAGAGCGGCCAACAGCAGCGGCGAACTCGAATGCAAAAACGAACAGGGCCGGACGTTGTCCGGCCCTGTCTGAGCTTCGTTCGAGGTCACTTGCTGGGCTTCTTTTTGGCTGCACTCTGCCGCCGCTCCACTTCGCGGATCACGTCGTCAGCGGCGCGGTTCCGGCGGATGCGGTCGGCTTCGAGGAGCACGTCGTTCGGGTCTTGCAGGGTGGCGTCATAGGCCATGCTCAGCCTCTCCCAGGGGACGATCTCCTTCTCTTCGCGCTCGACCTGAACCTCCAGAAACTCGGAGTTCGACCAGCATCTCAACTCCTCTATCTTGGCGATGATGGCGTCGATGGGTTCTCGCCGGAACTTGAACTCGCGGAGCTTGCCGAGGTGCTCGATGGCGAACTCAAGCTCACGGTTGAGAGAGGCGATGGTGAAGTAGATGGTGGACTTCGGGAAGGGCTGTGGCTGGGTGCGGGGCGGGCGTGTAACGTGGGGAGTAGCCATGCGTTGCCTCCTTGGGGCGACGTGCGGTTAGGGGCGTATCGGTGTTCCATCACCGGTGCGTCCCGCTCTGGTTAAGGGTCTAAAAAACAGCGCAGCTAAGAGAAAAAACGGGGTCAGCGTCCAGTGGACCAGCGGCGTGCCTCCTGTTGCAGGATCATCGAATCGAGCACCTGTTGAACGACCTTCTTGCACTCCGGGTCGAACTTCGAGACGGCTTCGAACTGGAGCTTGAGGTCATCGTCGGGGCCGCGCTCGTTCTTGGCAAAAAGTAGCTCATCTGCGCTTACGCCGAGAGCTACAGCCAGGGAACGGATGACATCGAGGGTGGGTTGGGAGGTTCCGGCCTCGTAGCGGCGAATCTGGGCGACGTGGAGGCCGATCTTCTCGGCAAGCTGTGGCTGCGTGAGGCTACGCTCCTTGCGGAGCCGGCAGGTGAGGACCGATTTCACCACCTTTGGGAACTCCACGGAAAATGTCTTCACTCCCAATGGTCAGATCGCTTCTCTGTGGTTTGGCATGAGCAACAACAACAGCCCCATCATGGGGAAAGCTTATTGGGGATCCACTCCGATTGAGTCCTACATCGTCAGTAAGAACATGGCCTACTTCCAATTCCGCGATGGGGTGGGATCAACAATACCCAGGGCTTTGCGCGACGGCACTTGCTCTGACGAAGATTTTTGAAATGGGTGTGATGTTCTCAAGCGACAGGGGTGATATGAAAAAAGGGGACCCGAACCTTCTTTGTTTCAATCGATATGAAGCTGAAAAAAATAGGTGCTTTGTGAAGTACGACGGTGGAGGGAGATTCGGTATTAACAGGCCAAAGGGAGCTTGTTTAGATCGTGCGTTTTACCGCTATGAAGCATGCATAAATGGAACGCCTGACCCAGGTCCGCCGATGGCTAGTCTGGATGGTCCAGCAGCAAAAGATAAACAGTTTGTGGACATATTTGTTTCTCTGAAAACTATCGCCCTTGATCTTGGAGCAGATAAAAGGAGCGTGCAATGAGTGGCATTGAAAAGATTCTAGAAGATGTGTCGGCTGCAATGCATGATGGGCAATTTGGCAAAGCGGAGCAAACGTTGCAAGCATCTTTGCTGAATTGTAAAGAGGAAAGCGAAATAGATCTGCTCCTTCAGGGACTTATGCATCTGTTTTCGCATACACAAAATCTGAATATCGAAAAAGCCCAGGGATATATGGATATCCGAGAGCTCCGACAACCTATGGCTCACATCGCACTAAGTCAGGCATATTTCCAGCTTCACATTCGCTCCGATCTTCATGCGGCACGGGATTGGGCGGATAAAGCTATAGCTCGCTCTCAAACCGAAGAAGATTGGTGCACGCTGTATTCAGCGTGCGCAGTGTGCGGCCTTATTGCGGCGAATACTGATGACCGAAAGGCCGTTTTATTTGCTTTGAACGAAATTGAGAAGATCATCGGAAAAGATGAATATATTTCGTATGGAGATGCCGTAATTTTCTTGGAAGTGGCAGTCAAGTCTAGAGGCGAAGCTGGCACTAAAGCTAAACAGCTTGCAGGCCGCATCGCGTCGCTTATAGATGATGAAGACTTCCAAACTCGAGCTAAGGCTCTGACTCTTGTGGCCTGAAACTGCCGATGCGAGTTCGGGAGCTGCGGAGGCGGATCAACTAGCTTCCAAAATGGCGCAACCGTTGCATTGGGATCGGCAGCTACCATTTGCGCGATTGCTGAGCCTTGCGGGATCTTTGTGGATCTTCCCGCATTTGTTTTGGGAGCGGGTGTCATAGCAATAGCCTTCAAGTGAAGGCTGGCAATAATGAGCTTGCAGCATGTAACAAGGAATGGATTCAGGCACGGACCTATTGCGCTAATCTAATGGGCGAGCCGGGAAGGAAAGGGCCCGCGCGAAACGTTTGGGGTGGAGATTTCAATAGATGTGTCCGAGGACAGGTTTCACAAAAGTGCGGAGGAAACAGTGTCAATTGAGAGGTGCCAGTGACCCATGAATTAAAGAGCTCTATCGCAGTAGCGCAGGCAATGGCCAGTGCTGATAACACGGAGGGAGCTATGACTCTCACCGAAACACTGATGAAGCGATACCCTGAAGATATGGAAGTCTGGCTTCTTCGGAGCTACCTTCATGAGCTAAATGTAAACTACAGCGAGGCCAAGGGTGACCTTAGCCGCGCTATCGAACTTAACGGATTCGAACCTCACTTGTTTTACAGCCGTGGGAGGTGTTCATATCACTTAGGCGAACTAAAAGAGGCAATTCAGGACTTCAGTAAAGCACTCGAATTGTGTGACTTCTACAAGAATGACTATTACCGACAAGAGTTGCATTTCTGGCGTGCCGAGACACTTGTGAAGCTTGGGAGCAAGGATGAAGCTCTACGGGACTTGAGCCAAGTTGAGGCAGACTTTAGTTCTTGGAAGTTCTTGGACAGATCATCTTCAAACTAAACAAGAGCTGCTCGGAGCTTGCGAGTGATCTGTGGCGTTTACCGCATCATTTCTGGATCTTTCCGCCTGTCATTGTCGATAAATGCTCTTTAAGCGCTATGGTATTTCCGAAATGATAAAAATCATTAAGGTGCAGTCGTGAAGAAGGCAGAAGAATGCTTCATGTAGCGCTCAGTTTGTGGGACGTGGCCTTAGTGAATCGCCCGTTCTGAGTAGAGCTTGCGTACGAATACAGATGACAGCCCAGGGGTGTTTCAACTACTGATGATCGCAAATAAAGAACTCGCAAAAGAGTTGACTTGTTCTTCAGGGAGTTTTCCTCGCCCTGGATCAATCGGCGGTCCTTGTCAGGGAACAATCCGAAGCGGAGGCATATGCGACCGCCGTGGGGACCATTTTCATGTGCATCTATTAGTCCCAGATTCCACAGCTACGTCAGCGCTCATAGATTCAAGATGTCCCGGACACACAAGCTGCCCAACTCTTGGAGATCCGCGAGCCTGATTCTTACGGCGAACTTCCCTGGGCGAGGATGGCCGTATTTTGCGGCAAGGATGGATGCAAACCGGTTTCAGAGGGCTACACGTGCGCGTTGAGAAAGCCTCGCCGATGGTCTAAAAAATATGAAATGGTTACAGTGACGAAAAAGAAGGCCAGCCGGTGAGGGCTGGCCTTCTTGTAAGTGCTTGATTCTTTAGATTGGTGCGGAGGAGGGGACTTGAACCCCTATGCCTTGCGGCGCTAGCACCTCAAGCTAGTGCGTCTGCCAATTTCGCCACCTCCGCATATCTGCATCGCACACTGTGCTTTGCAGGGTGACATAAAACCTTCAATCCGTAGAGAAGTATAGCATTGCCAACGCCATCTTCCTTAGTCGCGATCCACAGCATCCTAGATGCGTTGCAATACCGCAGACCTCACCGCAGCCTCGACCTCGTCTAGATTCCCGTCGCCAATCGTGACCACTCGCGCTTTCTCGCGATACCCGATCGCGGTATAAACGGCGTGAATCCTTCCATAAAAACCGTCTCCCTCTGTCTCGAAGCGGTTCTCATCCGTGCCGACCGCAGCGATGTGCCTGTCGTTCCGGCGTCGCGCACGTTTCAGGGAAGCCTGCAGATCCGGAAGCAACAGGATCGTAAGAGCGGGCCAAAGGTCGCCGCAGACGGCATGGTGCATCTCCAGCACCTTTTCGGCGCCAAGACCGCGTCCGCCACCCTGGTAGGCCTCGGTGGAGTCCGTCCACCGGTCGCAGAGTACAATCTTGCCCGCTTCCAGGGCAGGAAGGATGACCTCAGCGATCGCCTGTGCCCGATCCGCGAACATCAGCGCCATTTCTGTCATGGGAGCGATTTTGCCTACTGCTGCCTCGGTCTTTGAATCCAGCACAACGGCACGAATCCGGTCGCCCAACGCCGTGCCTCCTGGCTGCCTCAAGCTCACCACCTCGCGCCCCCGTCCGATAAGGAAGGTTTCCAGCCTGCGAAGCTGCGTTGTCTTTCCGCTCCCGTCCAAGCCCTCAAAGCTAATAAAAAATCCCGCCATCCCGTTCAATCCTTAGGGCCGCACACTGGTTTTGAACTGCGCCACGCCTGCACTCTTGAACACCACCTCAAGCTGCCCTTGCTGGCCCTCCAGCATTTCGGGCCCTACCTGTGCGTGTTCCGCCCGCGCGGCATCCACCCAGCTCAGTTTCACCGGCCCACTTCCAAGGAGTTTGAAGCGATAGTGAAACGAAGCGCCGGGAAGCAACTGCTGCGTTCCAAAGCTCGCGCTCGGATACTCCACGGTAACGAGATGGAGCGTTTCGCCCGTCCGATTCTCCAGCGTCGCTTCAATGTACTTGGATCTGCACCCCACAGAACCAAGCGCGGCTACCAACATCAAACAAACGACCAATACTCTTCGCATGAGAAACAGCCTACCGCATCGTGGTCATGGAATAGTGTTTGCTTCCACTTACTGCCCGAAGATGCCCGGTTGCTCCAAAACTCTGGACGTCAAAACCACGCCGGTTCGCTGATCGTGAAGAGAGATCGGAAACGCCAGAACGCTCCAGGTCGATCCTCTCTCTGTTTCACGTGGAACGGCCATCAGACCGCGTCGCGTCCGGTCGATATAGGTCTCCCGCGTGGTCGCAACGGCATGCAGAACGTCGCGCCAGTCCCGCATCGCCGGAAACTCCTGGAAGAGATTGCGCCCGAAGAACCACTCCTTCGGCTGTTCTAGGTAATCCGCTGCCGCTTCGTTGACGTATTGCCAATTTGCATCGGCATCGACGATCTGCACCAGGACATCCGCCCCGATCGCCATGGCAATGCGCGAATAGAAGAACTCACGCGCATCGACCACCACAGGCTCGCCGCGCCGCTTTGCCTCCAGACCCCGCAAAGCGCTCAGAAGGTCCTCGACACTGCTGTACCCCTTCAGCAGGTGCATGTCCTCCACCCCACCAAAGCGCCGCTCCAGTGTCGCGGACAGAATAATGATTGGAACCTCTGGCCGTTTCTGCCGTAACTTTGCAGCTACCTCGGTCCCAAACTTCCCATGTCCCAAGTGATAGTCCAGAACGGCGACATCAATATTGTCCAGCTCCGCATTTGCCTCTTCGACGGTTCCGGCCATCACGCAGTCATATCCGTGCTGACGTAGGATCGCAGCCCGCAGGAAAACGTTCGCGGGATCATCATCCAGCAGTAACACTCGGACAACAGCCGGTTTCGGCGGTGCAGGCATCTCCATCAAATTTTCGTGTATTTCGTCAGCCATTGAGAGTTCAGATGCCGGGGACGGGAAGGCAGTCACCCTAAAAAGCTCATTCCCTGTAAATATCTGAAAAAAAGCGACTTAAAATTCTGAGGCAGACGGGCCAAATTGGACGACGCGGATCAGCCAGTAACAAAAAGACCAGGACTGATGGCAGTCCTGGTCTTGAAGAAGAAGATAGGTCTTTACTGAACGGCTGAGCCAATAAGGATGGGTAGGAATGCCGATGGAGGACCAACAGGGAGCAAATTGAAGTGCGTGGAATCGACGACATAACCCACGAACTGTACCTGTGTAGCCGATCCTCCATCCGGAGTGAAGTTGAACGTGAAAAGAAACCGGCCCGTCTGGTCCGGAGTTGTCAGGGTCGCTTGCAAGGCCACAGGCGGAATGACAAACGCTGTATCGTGGCCAGCATCACCAACGAAGAAACTGACGATTCCTTGCGCCAGGCCTTGGCTGATATCGACGGTCCCGCCTACCGCAACCGCATTCGGGGTTCCACTGGTCTCGAAAGTCTCACCGGTCAGACGAAAGTTAAAGCTGCCTTCCGGCCCCCCGGAAACTGTCTGCCTCACCAGCGATCCGCTGGCGCCAGCTTTACTATCGGATTCCAGCAGTGTCGCACTCTTCACCTTGCCTCCCTCTTGCGAGACAAAGAGTGTGAAGGTTTCAACATTGCTTGAAGTAATATTCAGTGTCACGGTGCCTGTACCATCTGCGTTCAGAGTGTACGAGCCTGTGACAGGAGTCTCGCCGGCCATGCCCGCACTATTTGAATCCAATACGCCAGAGGTGATATGGCCTCGTCCGTCAGCAACGATGCTTCCCACTGCCGTCGTCTCGCGAGATGGAGATGTCCCCCCGACAGAAGCTCCGCGCAGTGAGAGAGCATACTGCCCCTTCAACGCAGAGGCCTGGGATCCCGCTCCGGGCTTGGCGGAAGCAGCAAGGGCGACGACGCCTGGTTTAGCTTGTGGGAGATTAAAGGGAAGAGGTTTAGGGTTTTGAGCGGTTAATACCGGCGTTGCGGTAACAATCAATGCTGCAAGAGTCAGATATTTTGAAGAAGGTGTATGCATCTCGGAGTACTCCTCATAAGTATGTTGCTGCTGATAGGGGACTAAGTCGGCGCATTGGCTAATCCGCACGCCGGCCACGGTCGTACAACGTGCTCGTAGATCCACAATCCAGAATGAATTGGACTAGCAGAGGATCTGTTACAAGAAAAACAAATGATAAGAAGAATTATTCCCTGGGATAAATTGCTATAACTTCTTTCTCGGGATGCAACAGTCCGGAAAGTCCTTTTCTTTATGGCTTCCTAAAAAGTTTCCCATGAGTATGGGCTATAGATTTTATCGATATAAGTAAGTCAAATGATCATATGTTTGATAGAGATATCGATATCTACATGGACAGAATTTGTAAGTTTTGCGCAAGCCGATTTGGAAATCTAGCTGCCAGCAAATGAGCAAAAGATATAAGCGCAAAGAATACGTAAACTCACTTTTTTTCAACATTTGCGAATATTCAAAAATTTAATGCTGGCAACATAACCAAATTACTTCTTTAAATTTCCTGCGCTTTGTACTTCCGATAACTCGATGGGCGTCGCTTTCAGAAAGGTGACATGCTCGCGCCAAAGCATTCATTTCTGTGCCGCACTCCGCGTGAATTTGAGCGTGGACAGTCTCCGAGAGCGAAGTGCCCCGGAAGTGGCTCCGACACGTTAAAGATTTTTCCACATGAATTGAACTTTATGGACGGTCACGTCGTAGAGACCTGAGAAAGCCTTTGTCAGATTGTCGGAGGACATCTCATGCAGGACATCCGCGCCGCTTTGCGTCAGCTTCTAAAATCGCCCAGCTTCTCCATTACGGTCATCCTGACGATGGCCCTGGGAATCGGAGCCAATACCGCGATCTTCACGCTGGTGCACTCGGTCCTGCTGAAATCCTTGCCCGTAGCCGATCCGAAGACGCTTTACCGTGTCGGCGACCTGGACGATTGCTGCGTCAACGGTGGATTCATCAACGATAACGGTGACTTCGACCTCTTCTCCTACGACCTCTATAAACATCTTCAGGCGACGACGCCAGAGTTCCAAGAACTTGCGGCCATGCAGTCGGGCGGCAACAGCATGAATACGCGGTGGGGTACAGAACTCGCCAAGTCTGAACGCACACAGTACGTCTCCGGTAACTTCTTCAAGACATTCGGAATTGGACCGTTCGCGGGACGCGTCTTCACCAGCGACGACGACCACACGGGAGCGGCCCCTACAGCAGTCATGAGCTATCAGGCCTGGCAGTCGGACTATGGCAGCAATCCGAAGCTGATCGGAGCCACGCTCTATCTTCAGGGACAGCCGGTTACGCTCGTCGGCATCGCTCCGCCTGGATTTTTCGGAGACCGTATCCGAAGCAGCCCTCCCGCCCTTTGGATTCCGCTGTCTGTGGAACCGGCCATTGAAGGAAAGAACACCATCCTTCGTGTCGCCGAAAGCAACTGGCTCTATGTTCTGGGGCGAACCAAGCCTGGTTTGGCTGTCGCTCCATTGCAGGGAAAAATTTCCAACACCTTGCGGCAGTGGCTCGGAACGCAGCCCGGTTATCTGAGAAACGGCGGAGCAACGCTCATCCCCCGCCAGCATGTCGTGCTCGTTCCCGGTGGAGCGGGGATTCAGAACATGCAGCAGGAGCAGAGTAAGGGGCTTTATCTGCTCATGGCGATCTCAGGGCTTGTCCTTCTCGTCGCCTGCGCGAATGTGGCCAACCTTCTGCTGGCCCGCGGTATGACGCGCTCCGCAGAAACTTCTATCCGCATGGCACTCGGAGCAGCACGAAGCAGATTGATTCGACAGATGTTGACCGAGAGCGTCCTTCTGGGATGCATTGGCGGTCTGGCTGGACTCGCAGTCGCCTATGCAGGAACACGAATGATCCTCGCGCTGGCTTTTCCCGAGTCGCCAAGCCTACCGATTGCCGCTAGCCCTTCCATTCCCGTGCTGGCGTTTACTTTTTTGCTCTCGCTGATGACCGGTGTCGTCTTTGGCATCGTGCCAGCGTGGATTACCTCCCACTCCGATCCGGCCGAAGCCCTCCGAGGCGCGAATCGTTCCACACGCGATCGGGCATCGTTGCCACAGAAATCGCTCATCGTCTTCCAGGCCGCACTCTCGCTGGTACTTCTGGTGGGCGCAGGCCTGATGACCAAGAGCCTGCGCAACATGGAGCACCAGAACTTCGGCATCCAGACGGCGGATCGATACGTAGTTCATCTGTCTCCTGCGGGCGCGGGCTATACGCCCGAGAAGCTGAATCCCTTATATCTAGAGCTGGAGCGACAACTCGGAGCGCTCCCCGGTGTCCAGAGCGTAGGTCTGGCTCTTTACAGCACTCTGGAAGGGAACAACTGGGGGGAAGGTATCTTCGTGGATGGACGCCCTGCACCGGGGCCGAACGATCACAACGGATCCTCATGGGACCGAGTCAGCCCAAAGTTTTTTGACACCGTCGGTCAGCCAATCGTGCGCGGACGTGGATTTACGGACGGCGATACGGCCACATCGCAAAAGGTAGCCGTCGTCAATCAGGCTTTCGTAAAGAAGTTCTTCCCGAAGGAAGACCCCATTGGCCGACACTTCGGAGTCTTCGATCAGAAGTACTCCAAGAGCTTCGAGATCGTCGGTATCGTCGCGGATGCTAAGTACAGTAACCCGCGCAGCGAAGTGCGCACCATGTACTTTCGTCCCCTGACGCAGGAGTTGACGGGACTTACAGGCGCGAACGAGATCATGGCGGAAGGTCGGTCTCTCTACATCAACTCGGCCACGCTGCACTTTCAAAGCCCACCGCAAAATGTTGATGCGATGGTGCGCCGCGTCCTGGCCAATATCAACCCCAATCTCACTATCCAGGATCTTCATCCGCTGGATGCCCAGGTGGCCGATAACTTCACACAGGAACGGCTCATCGCCCGCTTGACCGCAGCCTTCGGCCTGCTGGCGTTAGTGCTGGCTTCCGTTGGCCTCTATGGCATTACGTCGTATCAGGTCGCACGCAGAACCAGCGAGATCGGCTTACGCATGGCGCTTGGCGCGAATCGTACGAACGTGGTGCAGATGGTTTTGCGTCAGGCTATCTTCCAGGCAGGTCTTGGGCTTGTCATCGGAGTTCCTATCGCAATCCTGGGAGCACGCGCTCTAGCCGATCAACTCTACCAGGTTCGCTCCTATGATCCCGCAAGCATGGGAATCGCAATCGTGGTCCTGATTGTCTCAGCAGCCGTCGCTGGATTCATTCCTGCGCGCCGTGCCGCAAAGATTGAACCCATGGTGGCATTACGTACCGAATAGTGAAAATTTATTCCCATTCCATCAAACGGTAGCAAGAAGATGACGGCGCGTTGACAACTGCGTGATAAGTCGTCCGTCTCCAACTCGTATGTTTAGCCAGTCGCGCACGTTCGGCAGAACTTACGAGGAGAGAGTCTTCCCAATGTTCTCGTTCAAGAACTTACCTATTCCTTAGACGAAGCGACTTTAGCTGGTAAAGGTAGTTGACTGCCCTGCGCCCGGGACTTCATCGTCCGGCCAGGAGTGGAAACTGCGCCTCAATTTCAGGAAAACAAATTTTTCACTGGGTCCATAGGAGGTTTGCGTGATTTCTATCTCGAAACTGTTCAGAGTGTGTTCCGGTCTGCTTCTTTGCCAGGTACTGATGTCGTGTAGTGGCAGCAGTTCCCCAGTCGTTGCGCCTCCCACTACTCCGACGCCGCCCTCTACTCCACTGACCGTCGCACCGGACGTCACGACTTACCACTTCGATCTTTCGCGAGATGGACTAAATGCGCAGGAAACTATTCTCACCCAGGCCAATGTAAACTCCGCCACCTTCGGTAAAATCGGCAACGATCCAGTCGACGGCAAAGTGGATGCAGAGCCTCTCTTTCTCGCTAACCTGACCGTCGGCGGACAGATGCGGAATGTGCTCTACGTCGCAACCGAGCACGGCAGCGTCTACGCCTTCGATTCCGACACGAACGCCCAGCTCTGGAAAAGCTCTGTGATCCCTACCGGCGAAACGACCAGTGACGACCGCGGTTGCTCGCAGATCACCACCGAAATCGGCATCACCTCGACTCCTACGATCGATCGCAAGTTGGGCACGAACGGCACGATCTTCATCGTCGGTATGAGCAAAGACGCAGCAGGGAAGTACCACCAACGGCTCCATGCGCTCGACATCACGACGGGTGCCGAAGTCACTGGCAGCCCATCCGAAATCGCAGCCACCTTCCCCGGAGTCGGTGATAACTCGCAGAACGGGAACGTGGTCTTCGATCCCTCTCAGTATGCGGAACGCTCCGCGCTCACGCTTCTCAATGGCAACGTCTACCTGGCCTTCACCTCCCATTGTGACATTGGCCTCTACACTGGTTGGCTTATGGCCTACAGCGAGACTACCCTCCAGCAGACCCAGGTTCTCAACCTCACACCGAATGGCAATCGTGGCTCTATCTGGATGAGCGGCAACGGAGCCGCTGTAGACAGTAATAACAATCTGTATCTGCTCGATGCCAACGGCACCTTTGACACAACCATGGACTCCAACGGTATGCCAAGCAAGGGTGACTTTGGCAACGCCATGCTCAAGATCACCGGCAGCGGTCAACTCGCCGTGACCGATTACTTTGAAACCTTCAACACCACGACCGAATCCACCAATGACGCCGACCTCGGATCGGGTGGCCCACTTCTTCTACCCGATATGACCGATGCAACCGGCAAGGTTCGTCATCTCATCGTCGGCGCAGGCAAGGACAAAAACATCTTCCTCGCCGACCGCGATAATCTCGGGAAGTACAACCCAGCCACAAGCCCCATGGACAGCAACATTTACCAGAAGATCACAGGTCAGCTTGCGGGTCTCAATTACACCACCCCCGCCTACTTCAACAACGTCCTCTACTTCGCCTCCGACGGAGACACCCTCAAGGCCTTTCCTCTAACGAACGCGCGGCTGGCGACCACACCTTCTAGCGTGTCGACCGCCACCTTCGCCCATCCCGGCTCTACACCCGCAGTCTCGGCTAACGGCACCCAGAACGGAATTGTCTGGGCTGTCCAGTCGGCACTGACCGCTCCGGGTGTTCTGCATGCCTACGATCCCACCAACCTTCAGCACGAGTTTTACAACAGCAATCAGGCCGCCAGTGGCCGAGATGCCTTTGGCAATGGAAACAAGTTCATCACTCCGCTCGTTGTAAATGGAAAGGTTTACATCGGTACGCAGAACAGCGTGGCGATCTTTGGCCTGCTCCCCCACTGATGGAATCGAAGAATCTTCGATTTTCCGTAAAAGGCGCTGCTTAGAGCAGCGCCTTTTACTTTGAACCTGAGCTCAATGCTTCTGACGCAACCCGAATCCTAGTTTTCGGTCGGCTTTTCTTCCACGTGGTCGATGACCAGCACAGGCACAGGACGTTTCTGCTTCTCCAGTTTCAGTCCAAGCTGTTTATTCACTGCGTCGAAGAACGACAGAGCTCCATTAGGGTCTGATGCTCCGCCACTCGCGCCCGGAGCGCCCGTACCCTTGACCAGATCCGCAGAACTGAAACTCAAGGTGAAGTCCCACGCGCCCTTGATCCCGGTCGCGTCCAAAACCGGGCTGTAGATGAATCCCGCGGCCACGCGTTGAAACTCCTCTCCGATCTGCGCCATGTTCATGTTCTGGCAGGTCACCAACCGATTGAGGATAGGGCTGGCGATTCGAGGGTCTTTTCCATCGGGTCCGGGCCCTTCGGTGCATCGTGTGCGGCTCGAAGGATCTGCCTTCTTCAGCTTAGGCGATACGGCGATAAGGGTATAGGCAGAGACAGGCCGATCTTCCTTGTGCACTTTCATCTGGAAGCGTTCGATCAGAAGTCCCTTCAACATATTGCGGAGGTCCTCGATGTCGATCGGAGGCCGGGTTGGACCCGCATTCGAGAGCGCATCGTTCGATACCTTCGCGAGGATGTCGAATTTATCTACGTCCAACCACTTCGCCGCACCAACGATCGCCTCGTCATCGTTGGGATTCAACTCCCACGCGATGTCGAGTAGGGTTTTCAAAGTGATGGACTGTAAATCGATCTGTCCTCCATTGATTCGTCCACTGGTATTGCCGCCAGCCTTACCCGGTTTGATCGTTGCAACATCGAACTGGGCGGGAGGTGGTGTAGGTAAAGCACTCTCGATTCCCGGTGGATTCGGCGTGGGCTTTTCGTTGACGCTATCGACGATCAACACTGCTCGCGGTGCTGTCTTGAGCTCCAGATTCAATCCCAATTGTTTCTGCAACGCGTCGAAGATCGAGATGCCATCGGCTCCCGCCTTTTGTAGCTGGCCCTTTCCCGTCCAGGTCAGGTCGAAGTCCCAGGAGCCCTTCAGACCGGTCGCGTCGACGACGGGATTCGCCAGATATCCGCCCGCCATCATATGCACCATCTCGGCAAACGTCTCCATCGTCATGTTGTGGCACGTCACCACGATGTTCGATACCACCCCGGGTGCCTCATTCTGTGGGGGAGGATGCGGAACACATCCCGTCTGGGCCGTTCCATCCGATTCCGTCATCTTTGGCTTGCCGCCCGGAATCACTCCGAGAGCATATGCCGGCATGGGGGCCGTTCCGTTGTGCGCTATGAGCGCAAATCTGTTTGCCAGCAGAGACTTGAGCATTAACTTCAGATCAGCTTGATTCGACTTTGCAGGTGCCTTCGCAACAATATCGAAGCGGTCCATCTCAAGCCACGAAGGTCCACCCTGCACATTGTTGGGATCCAGACCATAAGCGGTGGAAATCAGATTCAACATCGTTGCCTGCCGGTAGGCATAGCGATCGCCGTGAAGACTTCCGCCATCCGCGAAAGGAAATGCACGCGGTGGACTCGGATGCACATCTGCAATCTCGAAGGCAGGAGCGGCGGAAGATGTGTTTTCACCAGAACCGGAGGCGGTCTGAGCAAACACTGAGCTTACCAAAAGACAAAAAAAGACCCCGCCAGAAAGAAGTCGTAACGTCATCGTCACCTCGATTTAAGGCAGGGTAAATCAATTTATCGTTCCTTCGAACAAACTTAATTTCCGGTCCACGGTCAGAACTGCATAGCCCCATCGTGGTTTTCACTTTGAAGATGGTGGAAAT
Organism: Terriglobus saanensis SP1PR4; assembly: GCF_000179915.2. Taxonomy (NCBI): domain Bacteria; kingdom Pseudomonadati; phylum Acidobacteriota; class Terriglobia; order Terriglobales; family Acidobacteriaceae; genus Terriglobus; species Terriglobus saanensis. Next base: position 2,309,781 of record NC_014963.1, read on the forward strand.
TGCAACAGAATGTTCTTCAAATTTTCAACTGGCCGTAATCTTCAGCCGCATACTCGCCACTAATCTCTACCTGTCCACCTTAAAGCGATGTCATCTATATTTCGCAGCTTTATTAAAGTGCGACAAACCATTTCCTAGCCAGGAAATATTGGGGCCAGAGACAGAATTCGTCCCGCATCACAATCGATGCCTCAAAAACCTGAAAACGAAAAAAATTGTAGTGGAGAGACCGTGAGCCAAAGATTGATTTCCGCCTTCGTCGCGATGGGTATGCTCTATGGAGCAAGCATTCACGCACAACAAGACCAAACAGCAACACAGACTGCTCCGGGTTCGCAGGTTGCTCAGGCTACGCCTGATCCTCAGGCCATCCCTAAGCCAACCGCCAAAGACGAGGTCACTGTGACGGCGTCTGGTGAGATCCGTAGTGAGCAATCGATCGGTTCCAAGGCGCTGCTCGAAGCTGCACCCGGCACAAGCCCGATTGCCGTGCTCGCACGCCTGCCCAGCGTGAGCGTGACCTCCGCCGATCCGTACGGTGCCTATGAGTGGGCTCTGCGTATCTCGGTGCGTGGATTTAATCAGAACCAGTTAGGTTTCACTCTCGATGATGTGCCACTGGGAGATATGTCCTACGGGAATTTGAACGGCCTGCATATCAGCCGCGCGATCATCGACGAAAACATGGGACGCGTCACGCTTTCGCAGGGGACCGGTGCCCTGGATACAGCTTCGACCAGCAATCTCGGCGGTGCGATCCAGTTCTTTTCGACCGATCCTCTGGATCAGACGCACGTCTCCGCAACGCAAACCTTTGGCAGCTTCCGTGGCCATCGCACGTTTGCCCGGTATGACAGCGGTCTACTGCGTACCCATACGAAATTCTTTGTCGATGGTGTCTATCAGCTCTCCGATAAGTGGAAGGGTGCGGGACAGATCAATCAAAAATACTTCCAGATCAATACGAAGCTGGTGCAGTTCATCGGCAACAAAGGTGTCTTCACCTTCTATGCCGACTACTCCGATCGTCGCGAAGTCGACTATCAGGATCTCAACAAGATATGGACGCAGAAGCTGGGCTATAACTGGGACAACTTTGGCGACTGGGGTAAGTCCATCCAGGCAGCAAACGCCTGCAACGGTGTAGGGAACTATCCTTCGCCAGTCAATGTTCTTGCCGCGAGTGAAGACCCATGCGATGCCGGATATTACGGCGGCTCCGGTCTGCGTAAGGACTTCCTGACCTACATCAACTACAAGATGGCTTTGACCAGCAAGTTGACCTGGAAAACCACGGCCTATGGACATCACAACGACGGCCGCGGACTTTGGTTCACGCCGTATCAGCCGACCTTGGTCTCCCCCACTGTCTCCGTGTCTCCTATCTCACTCCGCACAACGGAGTATGGAATCCAACGAGGCGGCTTTCTGACTGCGCTTTCTTATGAGAGCGGTCGTCATACGTTGGAAGGTGGCGTCTGGTTCGAGAAGGAGAGCTTCGATATCGCGCGGCGCTTTTATGCGACCAGCCTAGCCGGTCCGGAGCATTCGCTCTATTCTTTCCCGTCGAATCCATTTGCGACCCAATGGGCTTATAACTTCCCGACCACCGTGTATCAGATCCACCTCCAGGATCTCTATAAAATTACGCCTTCCGTCAGCGTTTCGGCGGGATTCAAAACCTCTGAGACAAATGCAACAGGCAATCTGACGGCATTCAACACTGGCATCCCACTGAGTGCGACGATTCAGGCTTCCAACTATGCTCAGGGAAGTTTGCAATCCGGTAAGGCCTTTCTGCCGCAGTTTGGTGTGAATTGGAAGCTGAATAAGAGCAACGAAATCTTCGCAGATGTCGCGGAGAACGTACGCGCGTATCAGATGGGTGGCAACGGGATTGCTTCGTCGCCCTGGGGCACCTCGCAGGCTGGATTCGATGCTCTGAAAAATACGTTGAAGCCCGAAAGCTCCTGGAGCGAAGAGGTAGGTTATCGCTACACCGGCGCTAGAGTGACGGCGCAAGCCAACTACTTTCACGTGAACTTCTCCAACCGCCTGCTGGCGATTCAGCAAGGTCCTGCCATCGCTGGCGGAGCCTCGTTGCTCTCCAACGTAGGTGGCGTAACCACGAACGGTGTGGACGCCGCCGCTTCGGTCCGCATCGCATCGGACTGGACGTTCTACAACGCCATCACGCTAAACAAATCCACCTACGATTCGGATGTGACGACGGGCGCGGGCACGATTGCCACCAGCGGCAAAGTCACAGTCGATGCGCCTCAGTTCCTCTATAAAGACGAACTCTCCTACCACCGGAAGGGTTTCGACGCGCACATCGGTGCGGACTTCATGTCGAAGCGCTACTTCACGTACACCAATGACAGCAGCGTCGACGGTCGTTTCCTTTCGGACTTCGGCACCAGCTATCACGTCGACGAAGCGGGCCTCTTCAGTGAAGTCAAACTGCAGTTCAACATCTACAACCTCGCCAACGCAAAGTATTATTCCTCCATCGGAACGAATGGCTTTATCGCCGCCGATCCTTCGCAGGTAGCCAATAACACTCTCCAGGTGGGCGCTCCACGAGCATTTACCGGTACCTTATCGGTGAAGTTCTAAGCCACAGACCAGAACGTCAGACACAGGCCCCTTCGCAGATATAGCGCGTGGGGGCCTGTGCCTTGTGCGAGGTACAGCACCGGTTCTCCTGAGACAATCAAGGGACGGAGAACCTCATGACAGCGGACCAGAAGAAAGACACAAAGCCGCGTTGCAGATGGGCCGAGAATGACTCATTGATGCGCGAGTACCACGACCAGGAGTGGGGCGTCCCCGAGTACGACAGTCGCGCTCTCTGGGAGTTGCTCATGCTGGAGGGCTTTCAGGCAGGTCTTTCATGGCTCGTCGTGCTCAGAAAGCGTGAGGCCTTTCAGGCTTCCTTTCGCCAGTTCGATCCGGCCAAAGTTGCACGCTTCACCGAAGCTGACATCCAGAGACTTCTGGAAGAACCGCGCATCATCCGGTCTCGCGCCAAGATCGAAGCGACCATCAAGGGCGCTCAGATCTTTATCGACATGAAGAAATCCGGAGAGGACTTCGCGACCTTCGTCTGGGGTATGGCGGGAAACAAGCCGATACAAAACAGCGGTCCCGTGCTGGCGGAGACGGATCTCTCGGCTGAGATGTCCAAACAACTTAAAAAGCGTGGCTTCAAGTTCGTTGGTCCCGTCATCGTCTACGCCTTCATGCAGGCGGCCGGAATCGTGAATGATCACAGCGAGCTATGCTTTCGCCGTAAAGCAGTAACCCGTCTGAAGCACGGCAAACTGTAAAGCCTGACCATGAAGAATGCTTCATGGTCAAAGCCCGTTTTCGACCATCACCACCAAGCGTTCCGTGAGCGCCTGAATGTGCTTCGCAGGCACAACGCTCAGCGGTCCTTCAATGACCAGAAACGCAAAGCCATGTACTGCAGACCAGGCAAGATACTCTGCCCCCTGCCTGCGTTCCGAGGGAAATACACCCGCCTTCACCATCATGTCTAGCGCGGAGCTGAGTAACTGAAAGGGATTGAGGCCACTGCGGCCTGCCTTAGCTGCATCGACATCGCCCTCAACTTTTCCGGGAGCCGAAAATGCCGTGCGGAAAAGTCCTGGTTCCGCCAGGGCAAATTTGATGTATCCCGTTCCAACGGCCCGTAAGGTAGCTCGTGCGACCTCAGCCGCATGCTTAACCGGCTTGACCTTGGCAATCTCTTCCTCGATCGCGATGGCGAGAGAGGATAATGCAGAAGCCCGCACCGCCTGGAGAAGATCTTCGTGGCTTGCGAAGTGCCGATAGGCGGCATTCGGAGCGACTCCCGCCTGTCGCGTGGCTTCTCTTAGGACGATCGCCCTCGGGCCGCCCTCGCGGGCTAGTTCAATCCCTGCCTCAAGCAGAACTCGTCGTAAATCCCCATGACGAAAGGTCTTTCTCTGTGGTACCTGGCCCGCACTTGATTTTTTTATCACGGTTGTGGACAGTGTACATTTTCCTCTGATATGTTTCTGTGGACGCTGTACACATCTGTGTTAGAGGTGGTACTTAGCGTCAGAAATATCGCTGCCTTGCAAGAAAGGTTCAGTCCATGGGTGCTCTGACAAGCTTTCCTCGCATCACGCCTTTTCTATGGTTCGATAACAATGCGGAGGAGGCGGTAGAGTTTTATCTCTCCGTCTTCAAGAACTCCCGTCAGCTTACGGTGCTGCGGAATTCCGAAGGCGGTCCCGCTCCGGCGGGAACTGTGCTCACGATCGCGTTTGAACTGGACGGCCAGCCCTTCACGGCGCTCAATGGTGGTCCACACTTCAAGTTCACAGAAGCCGTTTCCTTCGTCGTGCGTTGTGACTCTCAGCAGGAGATCGACGAATATTGGGCGAAGCTCTCCGCTGGAGGAAGTGAAGTGCAGTGCGGCTGGCTCAAGGATAAGTTCGGCCTCTCCTGGCAGATTGTTCCCGCAAATCTATCCGATCTCGTCAAAAACCCAAAGGCCATGCAGGCCTTAATGAAGATGACGAAGCTCAACATCGACGAACTTGAACGCGCAGCACAATAGATCCGAACGGAGGGACTGTTCATGAGTCAGGTAAGACTTCTTGTAGGTACGCGAAAGGGCGCGTTCGTTCTCACAGCAGACGGCACAAGAAAGAACTGGTCGATCTCCGGCCCGCACTTTGCCGGATGGGAGATCTACCATCTCAAAGGTTCGCCGGTTGATCCTAACCGCATCTACGCCTCGCAGACGTCGGGTTGGTTCGGGCAGGTTGTGCAGCGTTCGGACGACGGCGGGCTTACGTGGAACGCAGTCGGCAACAAGTTCCTCTATGACGGGGTCGCCGGGACGCACCAGTGGTACGACGGTACGCCCCATCCCTGGGAGTTCAAGCGCATCTGGCATCTGGAGCCGTCGCTCACCTGTGCAGACACACTTTACGCCGGGGCAGAAGACGCCGCTTTGTTTCACTCCAGCGACGGCGGCAATACATGGAGCGAGTTCGCTGGTCTGCGCAACCACGGGACCGGCCCCGCCTGGCAACCGGGCGCGGGCGGCATGTGCCTCCACTCCATCCTGATCGACCCTGCGAACCCACAGCGTATCTTTATCGCTATCTCCGCCGCCGGGGCCTTTCGCACGGACGACGGAGGACAAACCTGGAAGCCGATCAACCGCGGCCTGCACTCAAAGTACATTCCGGATCCAACCGCGGAAGTCGGCCACTGCGTCCACCATATTGCCATGCACCCGTCACGTTCAGACACGCTCTTCATGCAGAAACACTGGGACGTAATGCGCTCCGACGATGCGGGCGAGTCATGGCGCGAGATCAGCGGAAACCTGCCCACCGATTTCGGCTTTGTCATCGACGTTCATGCGCATGAACCGGAAACTCTCTACGTCGTTCCGATCAAGAGCGACTCCGAACATTTTCCCATCGACGGAAAGCTACAGGTCCACCGAAGTCGCAGCGGCGGCAACGAATGGGAGCCACTTACCAAGGGGCTTCCACAAAATAACTGCTATGTGAACGTTCTGCGCGACGCCATGGCTGTCGACACGCTGGACTCCTGTGGCGTCTACTTCGGCACCACAGGCGGACAGGTCTATGTCTCACCCGACTCCGGCGACACATGGGAACCCATCGTGCACGATCTTCCTGGGGTGCTCTCCATCGAAGTGCAGACGCTCCCATGAAGTCCGTCGTCCACGTAGAGCTACCAGCGAATCTCTGCCTGCTCGCCAAAGTGAGCCATCTCGTAGAGGTCTCCATCGAAGGCTCCGTCACGCAACGAGCCATTCTCAACGCACTCGAGGCAGAGTACCCGATGCTGCAAGGCACCATGCGTGACCACACCAGCAAACTCCGTCGCCCCTTCATCCGCTTCTTCGCCTGCGATCAGGAGCTCTCCCACCTCTCTCCGGATGACCCGCTCCCCGAAGCCGTGGCACAGGGTTCCGAACCCTTTCTTGTCGTCGGTGCGATTGCTGGGGGCTAGGTCAATCATTCGCTACCGCATTTCGGAGAATTTCTCCTTGTAGCTTTTTGCGGATTCGCTTAGTCTTTCCCGATCCGCGCTTCATCTTTCCACGGCGTCACATGCCGATGTTGTTTTCCGGCATAACGAACGTGGCAGACCGTTCCGCAGAAGGGCCCAAATCCATGATTGGAGTCTTCTATGCGCCGAGCAAAGTTCTGCATCCAGTTATTTCTGCTATTTCTTGTCGTCTCGTTTTTCCCGGCGCAGTTTTCCGGCCAGGGAACGCAGACAGCGCCGTCGCCTCTGTGGAGCGCGAACCATCCCGTCGACTGGTGGTTTGCCTTCAAGTTCAACGCCGAAACCTTTCCTCGTCCCACCACTTCGGTTCCTGCCTGCATGTTTGGCGGCACCCCGGGTGGCACGAGAAAATACACCAGGATCGGGCAGAGCTACGTTGCGGCCAGCAGTGAACATGCGGCTCTTGCAAAGGGGCCGGGATACTTGGGCGATAGCCTCGCCGATCCCGTGGGCGCGACCTTCGACGAGGTTTACAACGGGGACCTCTCCTACATCGTCTGGAACGACCAGTTCTATCGCAGTCCTGTACTCGCCTGCGAAGGCTCCTCCGCCGTGGAGTGTGGCGCGAAGTGGGGTCATTCCAAAGGCATGCTCGCGTGGAATGACGATGGAAATGGCTTCATCCTGCAAGTCACGACGCCCTCCTGGCCGGGCGCAGGCAACAGCGCCAATCCCAGAGCCGGAGACGGCAATTCGCTTGGCTGCGTCAACGATGACGATGTCGATCTCAGCCAGGGTTTCTTCGCGCTTAAGCTGACCAAGGATGACCTGCTGAAAGTGCTCGCAGCCCTGCAGACCGAAGGGGCAGTGACCGATCCCAGTAATCCGCAAATTGCAAAAATTGGAGGACCGCAGGAGGCGAAGGACGCCGCCGCAAAGCTGGGCAGTCCCAATACGACCTCCACCTTCACGCAGGCGACTCTCTCCTCCGGTGTCCAGGTGATCGCCAAAGCGGGCGGTCTGGCCGCACCTCCGTGGCAGTTTGTGTCAGCGGTTCTTGGTAAAGTGCCGCTGCGTGTCGCCACGTTCTGGCAGGGAGCCCTGATCTACTCCACGCCCGGCCGCACGAAGCCCGACTGCTGGCCGACGGCGCTTCAATCCCTCAGCCCTGGAACGGTGCAGATCGTAAAGACGGGCATCTGGGATGGCACAACGATCGGCCTCACCGGCACGTCGCAGAAGGACGCATCCGGAAACTCGCTGGGAGCGAACCACGCCAAGATAGGGGTATCCACCGGCAGTGGTAGTCCGCTCACTATCTTCGCCGATATGAATCAGGACGGAGCTATCTCTCCGGTTGGAAAACTCACCTGCTCAAGCTCACAGAATGCCCGAGGTGGCCTTTTCTTCGTCGTGGAAAATGAAGATCTGCATAAGAGCGTGACCGCTCTCCTGACCGGAAAGTATGCTCCTTCCAAGGCTCCTGCCGCGACACGTACCGCTGGAACAACCAGCGCTGCCACGCATTAATAAGTCCTTTTTCATCCCTGGAGGGATCTTTCGATACGCGCTAGAAGCGCCCAAGAACGATTCTCACGGCCATAGGACCACGGCGCGCAGAGGCAGGCGGCACCGGATCTCCGGATGTAGCCTGATCTGCTGCGGCACTTGTACGAGCACTGGGATCAGGAAAGCGGATGCCGCGATCGGTTTCGTCGCCGTTGAGAATCCGGGTCATATGCCAAACCTCCGCGGCTCCGGGCGTCGTTCCTGGCGTGTAATAGCCCTCTTCGGCGGTGAGGATCTGCATGCGGATTCCGGTAAGCAGGCCGGGACGATGAAAGAAGACTGCGCCGCCGATTCCAGTGAGCAGGTACTCATCCGGTCCCAATTGAGCGACCATGATTCGTCCTTCCTTGTTCGAGGAGCCCGGTGCAGCTTCGCCGTCCTTCTGAGGGAAGCCGAAGCGTACCTCTGCTACCCACGCACCTGCAGCGTCTGCGATCTGCGTGGTCACTGTACCTGCCTGCTCTATAGGCACCATAGCGTTCGCCAGACGAACCTGGCCGATCAGAGCATTCTTGCTATTTGCGTCCGCTCCGCGCTTCGAAGCACCCTCGTTGGCCGCGAACAACTTCTCCTGATCGACGCCGCCTGCGGATTCAATAAACGTCTTCACCTTGCCTGCATAGTTCAGCTTGGCGACAGTCCGCTGCATCGGCCCCAGCAGGGCAAAGTTCTCCGCGTGAGCACGAGGAACGGAACCCGTTTGCAGGAAACCCGTCCAATCAACGCCAAACGGAGAAAACCCGAGCGCGCCCTGTCCCAGAGCGGCGAAGAAGAACGGAGCGTAGTTGTTTCCTTGCCCGACCTCCGGAATCCAGAGCGGGTTATCAGGCCGTGAATACGTGTTGAACATGTCCAGAACGAAGTCGACGTTGTTCGAGTAGATGTCCGGCCCGATCATATCGATTGAGGGCGCCGCAGCCTTCCAGAGCGAAAGCATCCCCTGGTTCGGGCCGCCCGACGGATAGCCGATACCCGCCGTGGGGATGTGGCGCTCCGGTAGCTCGCCGGGAGGATAGGCAAGCCAGACGTTGCAGTAGAAAGGAATATTCAACTCCCGCTTACCGGCTTCAGCAACGGCGTTGATGTACCGTGCCTGATGCCAGGCCTGAAAAGCCTCGTCCGCATTGCCGGCAAAGATCTCCGTCCAGGTTCCCGGCTTCTTGCCCAAGGCCTTCACCAGCTCCGTGGGAACCTGTCCAGCAAACTCCCGGTTCGATGACGGCGAAAAGTCCCGCGCTGAGCCGATTCCGCCGGATTCGTTCTCCACCTGCATCATGAGCACCGTGTGCTCGGTTCCGTCTTTTTCCGCGATGTGGTGCATCAGTGCTGCGAAGGCCTTGCGATCCGCCTCCATGTTTGCGGGAGCATTGGCTGAGAGGTCATCGATCGGTGCGCCTGCAAGGTTGATCATGCGAGGGAAGTGCTCCGGATCGCGCTTCACCCACTGCGGGACGTAGTGGTCGTTCCCGTTCTTCCACGTTCCGAACCAGAGCAGCACCAGATGCAGGTTATGCTCACGCGCACCGTCGATCAGGGCGTCGACGTTCGTCCAGTCGAAGCGCCCTGGCTGTGGCTCGATCTGTTCCCAGTAGACCGGAGCCTCGCCTGTGTTGACGTGCATGGCTTCAAGAGCAGGCCAGACCTTTGGAAGCATCTCCGGCCACGCACTGGAGTTACCAATCTGTGCACCGAGCACAAGGTACGGCGATCCATCCACCAGTAAGGCGTATCGCCCATTCTCGGTTACCAACTTTGGTGCGGAGTTCTGCGCCGACAGAAGTAAGGAAGATGCGCCCAACGAGATAGCTACAGCGAATCGTAAGAGAGTGTAAGGAAAAAGCATTGCGAGTTCTCCCGGTATGGCGTGGCGGACAGCCAACTGCATTATGCACATTTGAAGTCCGACCCCGCTACCCACAGAAGGAGACACCATTCACTCGCATCCATTCCAACGAGCTTCAATTCGTATGGGCATCTGGAAGACAAAAACGGCCGACTCACATTCCACAATCAGCACTACTCTTCGTTGCGCAATTCCTTGATCGCCGTGCGCAACTCCTTCACGATCTCCGGCAGCTTATTCACCACGACCACCTGTCGCAGCCACTGTTTGTTCTCGACGGCGGGGTAGCCACTTACTACGCTCCCGGCAGCTACATCGTTGGGAATCCCCGTTTGTGCCGTGGCGATTGCGCCATCACCCACGGTCAGATGTCCGGCAACGCCGACCTGTCCGGCAAGGATCACATCTTTTCCAATCACCGTGGAACCCGCCAGCCCTACCTGAGCGCAGAGCAGCGTTCGTTCGCCCACGGTAGAGCCGTGTCCCACCTGCACCAGGTTGTCGACCTTCGCCCCGTCCTTGACGACCGTCTCTCCAACGCTGGCACGGTCGACACACGCGTTCGCCTGTACCTCGACGTCGTTGCCCAGAACGGCTCTTCCGGCCTGCACGATCTTGCGCCAGTTCTTGCCATCCTTGGCGAAGCCGAAGCCATCGGCTCCAATGACAGCTCCGTTCTGCAGCACGACATCGTCTCCCAGAACGCAATGCTCCCGCACCACCGCATGCGCATGGGCAAAGAAGCGATCGCCGATGCGCGCGCCATCATAGATCACCACGTGTGGCAGCAGAACAGCGTCGCGGCCGATTGCCACGTCATCACCGATCACGACGTAGGCCCCGACATGAGCTCCTTCACCAATCGTCGTAGAGTTCGGCACGACCGCCGTCGGATGGATTCCCGGTTTGTGATGAGGTGCATTGTAAAACAACTCGATGGCACGGGCGAAGGCCAGATACGGGTTCTTAATCCGCAGCGTAGACGTTCGTTCCAAAGCAGGGAAGTCGGGCTCCACCAGAATTGCCCCTGCCGAAGTCGTCTTCGCCAGCGCGGCATATTTGGGATTGGCTACGAAGGTCAGGCGGTCGGCGCCAGCCTCTTCAATCCCCGCCACACCGGAGATCTCGATCTCGCCATCACCCACCAGTTCACAACCAAGCCGTTCCGCAATCTTGCGCAGTTTCATGGATGCGATTCTACGATTTTCGATCAATGTAAAGGTGAGTCCGGCCCCAGATCGGCAAAGAGATCGGGCTGGTCGTCAGCCGTTGCAGCGAGAGTGACGGTCTTCTTCCGCGATGGAGTCGTCACGACCGCAAGGATCTCCATCGACTTCATCGCCGCGCTTGGAACAAACAACCGTAGTACGTTGCCACGCACATCCGGCGGAGCCATCTGGATGCCCTTGTCCTCGGTAAACCCCTCGGCCAGAGAAAGGTCGAGCGGGGCAAGCCCCTCCAGCACTTCGTCGTCCTGCAAAACGCAACGTATCCAAAGTCCTTCTGCCCGTGGCCGGGCAGGAAAGGTCTTCCGAGCGAACCGCTCCGGGTTGACGCCGTCCGCCGTATTGAAGTCCCGGACGAAGCTCACCATTTTGACCTCGTTCAGGGGAATATGGACCACGCGTCCCCCAAGGTCGAGCAGCTCCAGTGTGTCGGCGCGCACGAAACCGCCAGTCGGTAGATACCCCATGAGCAAGCCTGGAGCGAACCGTCGAATGATGACCTTTTTCCTGCTCATGGCTTCCAGTTTCAGCCGCTTTACCTTCTCACTGCGCGGGCTAAATGCATTCTCGCTATCTCTCTGAAAGGACGCAACAAAAACCCTCCAAGCCGTAGCCGAATCGCTAACGGTATGCTACTCTTAGGTGTTGTACTTAGGTTCTGTAAGGCACATAAGTACTTGGTATTCAATCGTTTAGCACTACAGCGCAAGCGCGCTTGGAGTCCGACCGCCCACCATGGCTGATTACATCTACCTTCTCGAAAATCGCCTTTCACAGGCTCAGCAATACGCCCTCACGACACTCCGCGATCTCGTTCGCCCCAAAGGATTGACCCTCTTTCTTACAGGTGGAGCGGTACGCGACCTCACCGGCGGTGCACCTGTCCGTGATCTGGATGTAACAGTTCAGGGAAACGCTCTATCTCTAAGAAAAGAAATAGAAAAATTCGCTTCCATCGATGGCGAGTATGACCTTGCCCAGTCTCTCTACGTCACATTTCCCGGCGGCGTACGGGTAGAAGTGTCCTCTGCATCGACGCTCACGTTCCCCAAGCCAGGCAAGCCCGTTTATGCGCCGGCCTCCATTCTGGATGACTTGAGAAGGCGCGATTTCACTGCGAACTCCATGGCGATTTCGTTGAATGACGGCTCGTATGGCCTCCTGATGGATCCGTTGAACGGCGTCGCTGACATCGAGAACAGGGAATTGCGCCTGGTTTCGAACTACGGTTTCATTGAGGATCCCATCCGTCTTCTGCGCGCCATCCGTCTCGGTGCACGCCTCGGCTGGCACATGGAAGAGCGTACTCAGGCTCGCTATAACACTGCAAAAGAAGAGGGTTACATCTCCGCTCTTTCGCCTTGGGAACGCGGCTACGAGCTGGAAGAGATTGCCCACGAGGAAGATCCGATCCGCGCGATGCGTATGCTCGAGGCCGAAGGCTGGATGAAGGAACTCGCTCCGAACTGGGGTTCTGCAAAAGCGAATCAGGCCGCGCTCAGCGAGTTGCAGGCAAAGAACGGTGAACTTCAGCAGCAGGGCATCCTCGCCTATTCGGCAACCATTGCCTTCCCCCTAATCACTGCCAAGATGTCGCCCAAGGAAGTCGAAGCTCTGCAGAAGTTGTTTCCCCGTCAGGGCTTCGTAGCGCAGATCGCGGCAGTAGAAGGTCACGTCAAGGAGTTCCAGAACAAGCTGACTGGCAAGGAAGCGGCTGCACCTTCTGCTGCCTGGAAGCTGTTTCACTCCTCCGACCCCGAAACCGTTCTCGCCCTTTATTTCCTGGGTAAGAGCGCTGCTGTGCAGAACAAGTACAAGGCTTTTCTGACCGAATGGCCCACTGCAAAACAGCGTTTGCCTTATCAGGTCATGACGGAGATGCGCATCACTCCCGACTTGCCCGTGTATCACGAGCTTTTGGACGAGTTGTTCTTCGAACTGATGGACAACAAGCTGGGAACGATCGAAGAGTTGAAGGCCTATCTTGAGCCCTACTCTCCTCCGGCACCCCCACCTGTGGTCAATCTTCGACGCGCACGCGCCAAGAAGGAAGCCAAGGCGCCGCGTGGCAAATCGAAGAAAGCACTTGCCGCCGCAGAGGCAGCAGCAGCGGCAGAGGCTGCGGAGCCGATGAGCTTGCCCAACGAAGTCGGAGACGTCCCCGTAGGCAGTGCTCCGGAGCGCGATGGCGGTGAACCTGGCCCCGCGAAGAAGAGCATCGCGAAGGAGAAGGTCGCTCCGGTTAAGGTAGCGACGAAGGCTGCTGCTCCCGTGGTCGTGGCGGCGAAGAAGGCTGCACCGGCCAAGTCTGCTCCAGTCAAGGCCACCCCTGCAAAGCCAAAGCAAGCTGCTCCTGCGAAAAAAGCTGCACCGGCTAAGAAGGTTATTGTCGTCAAGGCGCCGCCGGTGAAGAAAGCAGTGGCTAAGAAGGTCGTTGCCAAGGCTCCGGCAAAAAAAGCCCCAGCGAAGAAGAGCACAAAGCGGTAGTTGTTCTTACTTACGAGAGACGCGTCCTTTGGGGCGCGTTTTCTTGCTTCTAAAGATGTTCAACGCTAAAGATGTTCAACGCTAAAGATGTTCAACGCTAAAGATGTTCAACGCCAAAGATGTTTTAGTCTGTGGGCATGCGACTTGCTCTCCGGCTCCTGATCCTTGCGGTGGTTCTGTGTCTGATCTACCCCGTGGTCCTTTTTGGACTGTACTTCGGTGCGTCGCATCAGAATGTCAAACTGGGTAAGGTGGACGCGATTATCGTGCTCGGCTGCCCCACCAAGCCGGATGGTTCGCCGACACCGGAGCAACGCGAGCGCGTTCTGGAAGGAGTTCGAGAGTTCAGGAAGGGTGTGAGCGACCACATCATCATGACGGGGGCCGCCGCGCACAACCAGTTCGTCGAAGCTCATTCCATGGCTCTGCTGGCCGAGGCCAACGGCGTGCCTGCGTCTGCCGTCATTGAAGAAGACCAGGCTCAGAACACCGTACAGAACATCTATTACTCCGAAAAAATCATGGAGAAGAGCGGCTGGCATACGACCGAGGTGATCAGTTCGCCTTCTCACCTCCCACGAACGGCGCTGATTCTGCACCACTGGCCGCAGCTGCAGTGGGAGACGCATCCGGCGCAGTGGCCCGTAGAGTACGGCCTCAAGAAGAAGTGGGAGCTCTATTGGGGTGAGGCGACGGGCTGTCTGCGGATTCGGCATGAGGGATTTCGGTCTACGAAGTTTTTGCCAAACTAGCCAGAGTCATATGGATTTCAGACGTGATTTCCTCGTCCCCCTGGAAGCATAAAATTGCTGCATGGCTGCTGAATTTACCCACCTCCATCTTCATACCGATTACTCTCTGCTCGACGGCGCTTGCGATGTAGATAAACTCGCGGCGCACCTAAAGAAGACGGGCCAAACCGCTGCGGCGATGACCGATCACGGCAACATTTACGGTGCTGTGCACTTCTTCGATGCGATGGAAAAGAAGGGGGTAAAGCCCATTCTCGGCTGTGAACTTTACCTTTCCAAGACGGCGGATCACCGCGAGATGGCGGATGGGTACAACCACTTTCTGGTGCTGGCCGAGAACGAGGAGGGCTATAAGAACCTTGTTCGCCTGACCAGCGAAGCTTCTCTGAATGGCTTCTACCGCAAACCGCGTGTGAGCAAGGAGTTCCTGTCGAAGCACACTGAGGGGCTGATTGGCTTTTCTGGCTGCCTGGCCGGTGAAGTGAATCAGCATCTGATGGGCGACCGATACGAAGAGGCGAAGAAGTCGGCGGGAATGTTCTCCGAGATGTTCGGGAAGAACAACTTCTTCCTGGAGATCCAGGATCACGGCCTGGAGCCGGACAAGAAGGTCTGCGATGCCCTCTTCAAAATGGAGAAGGAACTCGGCATCCCGCTCATTGCGACCAACGACTCGCACTATGTCGAGGCCGACGATTCCCGCGCCCACGAGATTCTGCTGTGCGTGCAGACGGCTGGATCGATGAACGATCCCAACCGCTTCCGCTTTGACACGCAGGAGTTCTACATCAAGACGGCGGAGGAGATGCACCGCACCTTTGCGCACGCTCCAGAGGTCTGCACGCGGACGATGCAGTTTATCGATCGCTGCAACCTGAAGATGCAGAAGGTGAAGGATCCGTTCCCGGCGTTCCCGGTGCCAGAGGGGATGACGCTTGAGAGCTACTTCGAGGAGATCTGCCGCAAAGGTCTAAAGAAGCGCCTCGAAACCTCCGTTGCCCATCTGCGGGAGCGCGGGCTTCTACGCAAGACGATCAGCGAGTATGAAGAGCGGCTGAACACTGAGCTTGCCTGCATCAAGCAGATGAAGTTCCCGGGCTACTTCATGATTGTGTGGGACTTCATTCGCTACGCTCGCGAGCAAAATATCCCAGTTGGTCCCGGTCGTGGATCTGCGGCGGGCTCGCTCGTTGCCTACGTGATGGAGATTACGGACATCGATCCTCTGCAGCATGAGTTGCTCTTCGAGCGCTTCCTGAATCCTGAGCGCGTGAGCATGCCCGATATCGATATCGATTTCTGCATGAACCGCCGCGAAGAGGTCATCGAGTACGTCAAGCGCAAGTACGGCAACGACCAGGTCGCCCAGATCATCACGTTCAACACCATGGCTGCGAAGGCGGCGATCAAGGACGTTGGACGCGCATTAGATATGCCGTATGGTGAAGTCGATCGCATCGCGAAGATGATTCCCGCGACCATCGGCATCTCGATCGAACAGGCGATGAAGGACTCAACCGCGCTAGGGCAGGCTTATGACTCCGATCCTCGAATCAAGGAACTGATTGACGCGGCGCAGAGGCTTGAAGGTCTCGTTCGCGGAGCGGGCGTACACGCCGCCGGTGTCGTGATTGCGCCGCAGCCTCTAACGGAGCTCGTTCCGGTGACGCGTGCCAAGGGCGAAGGCATCGTTACTGCGTATGACATGAAGGCCATCGACAAGATGGGCCTTCTAAAGATGGACTTCCTGGGCCTGACGACGCTGACCGTCATCGACGATTGCCTCAAACTGATCAAGCTCAATCGCGGCGTGGAAGTTGATATGGCCACGATTCCGCTGGACGATGCTGTCACCTTTGAGAAGGTCTTTCATCGGGCGCTGACTTCCGGTGTCTTCCAGTTTGAATCCGGCGGTATGCGCGACGTGCTGCGTCGCTACAAGCCCACCAGTATTGAAGACCTTACCGCTTTGAATGCGCTCTATCGGCCTGGCCCAATCCAGGGCGGCATGATCGATGATTTTATCGAACGCAAGTGGGGAAGGCGCGCTGTTGAATACATTCTGCCGGATCTCGAAGGCCTGCTCCGTGAAACGCTCGGCGTTATCGTGTATCAGGAACAGGTCATGCAGATCTCCAGTGTGATCGCGGGCTATTCACTCGGCGGGGCCGATCTTCTGCGCCGTGCGATGGGTAAAAAGAACGCCGAAGAGATGGCGAAGCAGCGCGATTTGTTCATGTCGGGCGCGGCCGCAAAGAAGCATCCCAAGGACAAGGCCGGGCAACTCTTCGATCTGATGGAGCAGTTCGCAGGGTACGGTTTCAATAAATCGCATTCCGCTGCATACGCCTTGCTGGCCTATCATACGGCCTACCTGAAGACGCACTATCCCGTGGAGTTCATGGCGGCGCTGCTGACGAGTGAAACCTCGAAGCCGGAAAACGTGGTGAAGTACATCAGCGAGTGCCGCGAGCTTGGCATTACGGTACAGCCACCCGACGTGCAGATCTCCGACGCCAACTTTACGCCTGCGGGGGACGTGATCCGCTTCGGCCTGACCGCGATCAAGAACGTCGGCGGAAACGCGATCGAGTGCATCATCAAGGCTCGCCGGGAACTGCAGGCGGAAGGGAAGACCGGGTTCACCTCGCTCTGGGACTTCTGTGAAAAGGTAGAGCTCAAACTTCTCAACAAGCGCGTCTTCGAATCTCTGATCAAGGCCGGAGCTATGGATTCGTTCGGGCCTCGCGCGCGTGTCTTTGTCGCCGTCGACGGAGCCATGGAGCGAGCGCAGAAATCGCAGCGGGATGCTGCGGCAGGACAGCATGGCCTCTTTGGCATCTTCGACTCCGGGCCAACGGACGTCTCTCCTCAGGACGATCTCCCGCAAGTGGCCGAGTGGGATGAACATACGCGCCTGCAGAACGAGAAAGAAGTACTTGGCTTCTTCGTCTCCGGACATCCGATGGATAAGTACCGCGAAAAGCTGCGGAATATGAAGGTGATCGCGGCGTCGGTGGCGTGTGAAATGAAGCCGGAGCCACAGATCTTCCGTCGCGGCGGACAGCAGGAACCGCAGAACGAGATCCAGATTGCCGGTGTCATTACTGGCCTGAAGGTAGCGAAGTCCAAGCGCTCCGGCGAGATGTACGCACAGGCATGCCTGGAAGACACGACAGGGAAGATCGATCTCATCGCATTTCCCCGTGATTACGAAAAGCTTGCCGAGAAGCTGAAGATCGACGTTCCTGTACTGGTGAAGGGTCAACTTCGTGGGGACGAAGACGCCGCTCCTAAGCTTTCCATCTCCAACATTACGGCGCTTGAGGATGTGAAGATCAAGACGCCGGACGCGCTCCGGATTCGCGTTCCTCTCCATCATCCGGACGCAGCCCTGCTGGAAAAGCTTCTGGAAATCTGCCTCTCCACGCCAGGTGATGGGAAGGTCCTTCTGGATCTGGAAGAGCCGGGCGAGTTCTGCGCTGTGTTGGAGCCAAGCGGAATGAAGGTCTGCGCCGATCGTCTGTTTATCGATCGGGTAGAGGATCTGGTGGGTGCCGGAGGGGTGAAGATCATCGACTAAGCCGGCAGCCTGCGCCCAGAACCATGGGGCTTGGATTCGCATACAATCGAACGTAGTATGGCAGAGATACAAGAACCCAAACAGGCGCAGCAGCCAGTGGTCGTACCTGAGGCCTGGCGGAAGACGGAGCTAGCGCGGCACCCGCAGCGCCCTTACCCCATGGATGTGATCGAAGCTCTCTTTACGGACTTCAGTGAGATTCATGGCGACCGTGCCTTTGCGGATGATCCTGCAATGGCGTGCGGCATGGCGGACTTTCACGGACAGCAGGTGATGGTGATCTGCAACCTGAAGGGCCGGACGACCAAAGAGCGTATGCTTCGAAAATTTGGAAGCCCTGACCCGGAAGGCTATCGCAAAGCACTTCGGGCGATGAAGATCGCCGAAAAGTTTGGCCGACCTATCTTCACTTTCCTCGATCTCGTCGGTGCCAATCCCGGTCTAGGAGCGGAAGAACGCGGACAGGGCGAGGCGATTGCCCGCAATCTTCTGGAGATGAGCCGCTTGCGCGTTCCGACCATCGCGACCATCACAGGCGAAGGTGGAAGCGGAGGCGCCTTGGCGTTGGCTGTTGCGGACCGAGTCTTGATTCTCGAAAACGCGATCTATTCCGTAATTTCACCTGAGGGTTGCGCTTCGATCATGTGGAAGGATTCGAACAAACGGCAAGAGGCTGCGGCCGCTTTGAAGTACACGGCTCAAGATGCGAAGACCTTGGGCTGCGTGGATGACATCATCCCTGAACCTGAGGGTGGAACTCAGGCCGATCCCGCGTGTGCCATGCAGATGATTAATGACAAGCTGCAGTGGCATCTGGATGAGCTGAAGTCGTTGTCGATGGACGAGATGCTGGAGCGCCGTTTCCAGAAGTTCCGCAACATGGCGCAGTTCTATACAACGTAAGCGGAGAGGCAAAGCAATGACGGACTCCGCATCTCGAACGGGAAAACCGGATACCAGATTTTCGTCGGCCTTACAGTTTGTCCTTGGCGCTGCATGGATGCTGGTGGCCTTCAACGTCGCCCCCGGCGTGGCCCAGAGATTTCCTGTCTCCTACGCCCCTCTGGTGCAGGAGGCGGTGGTTCTGCTTCTGCTCCTGGTGGGGTTTGGAATGTTGGCGAGCCGCTTTCGGGGCGGAACGCCTGCATCTCAGACGATGGGATTAGTTCGTCGCAAGACAGCGAAGCAGGAGTGGGCACTAGGTTTGGCGCTGGGCTGGGGTATGGTCGCGATGCTTGTCTTGCCGATGATGCTGGCTGACCGGCTGCACCCTGTCTTTGACTGGAGTCCAGCGGCCTGGAATTCGCTGGTCATGAGCGTTCTGGTGCTTGCCGTGGCCGCTCTGGCGGAAGAGATTGGGTTTCGTGGCTATCCTTTCCAGCGCTTGATTGAGGCAATCGGAGAAGCCTGGGCCACCGTGGCGATGGCACTCATCTTCGGTCTTGTCCATCTGCAGAATCCGCATGCGACGCTCGCATCTACACTCGGAACGGTTCTGGCGGGGATTCTGTTTGCAGTGGCCTACCTGCGGACGAGGGCACTTTGGCTCTCATGGGGGCTTCACCTGGGATGGAATGCCAGCATGGCCGTGCTCTTCGGTCTTCCGGTAAGTGGTGTGACCGAATTTAGCTCCGTAGTACAGACCGGACCAGATCTTCCGATCTGGCTGACCGGTGGTATTTATGGGCCAGAGGGTTCCTTACTGGCTTCGGTGGTGATCCTGATTGGGATGGCTGTCCTGGTACGAACGACGCGCGATTATGCGTGGGAGTACAACTACCAGCCAATCGTCGGGGCCGGATACGCGATGGACGTTGCGCCGCCTGCGGAACATAGCAAGATGGAGGCGGCCGCCGCAGCTCGGCCCGCGCCGTTAGTCCAGATTTTGTCATCCACTCCACAAGGTTTTACCAAGACGGACGATATCCCAAAATAGCGCACCTTCGGTGTATTGCCAGAATCCCGATTCAGGGGGTAGAGTGCAGACACCGAGGTCCGCTGCGATGAGACCCTTTCGCACACTTCTGAACGCCACACTTCTTGCGACCTGTCTTGCGGGTGCGTCCTGCATGGTGGGACAGCAGGGAAGCGCCTTTGTGGTCGGACGCGAGACGGCCACCGATGGCCTGATCCGTCCCTTTGAAAAGACACATCTGGAGCTTCCTAAAGATCCTCTCAACGAGATGGATCGTCGGCAGCTGGTTCGCATGATGTATGCGGAGCTGGGCTTTGCCCGACGCCCGCTGCCCGTCGGAGCGCCAGGCGTGATTCTGTTTGCTAACGGGTCTCTAAAGCCGGAAGCTTCCGAGATGCGCAAACGGCTCTACGAGAAAGGCATTTCCTCGAATCAGGGGGATCGTATTCAGATCACGGATGTGCAAGTGCGTCCGGACCACATCATCTTTGACATTAATGGCGGACCGTATGTGAAACATCGTTTCCTCCGTCACTTCGAGATCAACGGCGTGAGCATGGGGCTGGACCCTTACGAGAAAGCAACCGGGTCCCGTATCATCCTGCAATTTGAGGGTCCGGTGCCTGACCTGTCGGCTGCGGAGGTGAAACTCCTTCTGGAGCCGATCCTGGACTTTGGTGTGAAATCGAGTACGGAGGCCTTTGCGGAGACGCTGCCGCCCTTGATTCGTGCTGCGGTTGAGACGCATGAGGTACTGGTGGGAATGACACGGCGGATGGTGATCGCGTCGCTCGGACAGCCGGAGATCAAGATGCGCGAGCGTCCGGCCGGTGGAGTGGACGGGGAGGTTAGCGAGGAGTGGATCTACGGCAAGGTACCGCAGACTATGCGCTTTGTCCGTTTTGAAGGCGACCGCGTTGTCCTGCTGAAGATCGCAGCATTGGGGAAGCCGCTCGACATTCACGATAAGGATGAGATGGCAGGGTATCGACCGCCCAAGCAAGAGCACGTCGTTGCCTTAGGGGACACGCATCCAACGCTGGGCCAGGATACGGAAGCTCCTCGGGCTCCTTCCTTACAGACGGATGCGGAACAGAAATCCTCGAATGGAGTGGGTCTGGGAAAAGTGGATCTGCCTACGAACAAGTCTGGCGATGCAAAGGTACCTGCCTCAGCTCCTGAAGATGCCGCAAAGCACCTGATCATGTAAACTAGTGGAGCACCGCCTTGCAGCCGTGAGAGCCGTGCCTCGACCCCCCGCACATCCGTTGGATTGAACAGGGCATAAGGGCACTTCCGCGCAAAAGAGAGCGGCAGAGATTGTCCGCGAGAGCGGAGATACGAAGGAGATTTTCAGATGGCTAAGATTGCGAAAACAGGCGATCGCAAGAAGGTAATGGATACGTCCAAGAGCACAGACTGCCCGAAGTGCAGCAAGCCGACGCGCATTGTAAAGCGCGTCAAGGACCGCGAACGCGGAACCCCCGGCGGCGTGTACATTTCGTGCTCCGCATGCGATTTCTACGAACGCCTCTAAGAGAGTTTGTACGAGAAAAGCCCAGGCTTCGGCCTGGGCTTTTCTGTGTCATTTTCTGCAATGGAATTCCGTTGAATAAATCGCTGGATCGGGTGTTTCACCTATGAAGTGAAATCTAATATTGGGTGGAATCCGTGATTCCGAACTTATTGACGAAGTCTGAATTTGAACGGAAAATTGGCAATTACAACCCTTTTGCGCGACCATGGAAATCCGTAAGCGATATTGCTCACGCTCTCGGCCAAGCTCATGAGATTACAGGAAATCCGGGCCGGTTCATCGCCCTCTTGGGGGTACTTAAGCTGTGCTATGACTGGAAAGTTGAATACAAAGGTAAGAAAAGTCGTTCCTGGACTCTTTCACGCCGCGGGCCCGGCATTCGTCTCTTGGAAGCTAAAATTTCTGATTTATTTCATGGTGCGTTGAGTACCGAATATTCCTCCTTCAAGATGAGAAGCAATATAAGACGAAACCGCGCTGGTGCCAGATTTACCGCCCTTACTGGTATCGGAAGCCCAGATCGCCCCGCTCTTAGGCTTCCTAAAGCGATGCGAATGCTTTCAGAGACTCACTATATCCATGAATTTCTGGAGCCACGCCACCGGGCGTATGCATCGACATTAACATTATTCAATATGTGGCAGGCAGATACCATAGAAGGCGTAAGCTTTGCTGACTTCGTTGAGTCGTTAGATCGAGACTTCTTGAACCGTCTCGATTTTGAGAACAGTTCGGCTGAGGGCCAGATGTTGTGGGTCCGATATCTTTCTGATTCTGACCGAGATCTAGTGGAACTTAAGCAGGTTGAACCTGGTACGAATCGTTTCGCCCGCGATGCCGACGACGGTGATCCTTTTGACACAACTGAGCATTCTTTTCAGGAAGAAGGGTATGGCCGGGCAATCTTTGTTATGGATGAATTCAATCGCATCTATGCACATAGCAAAACGGTAGATCAGTTTCATCACTCAAGTTTTTTGGGCGGAAGACCCACCAAGTCAGCAGGCAATATAAGAGTCATCGACGGCACCATCATCGAGATCATGATGCATAGTGGGCATTACAAACCCGGCCCCGCGCAAGCGTTAGCGATTTGTCGGGCATTGCTGGTCAAGTTTTCAGGAAATTCAGGCACACGTTATGACACAGAGAGCTTCAAAGACAGCGCTCCGAATAGCGTTCGCGCACAGTCACTGCTATCTCAAATTCGAATTTCTGCTGAGTACGGCAGTGCTGTTTTCTACAATGCCCTCGAGTTCCTCAAAGCTGGTGGAGACACAAGCACACTGCAGCCAGCTCGAGACCGCTTGAGACGTCGATAAGAGACGCCAGTCCGGTACGCTTTATCTTACCAAGATTAAGTAAGTAAAGCTCTCATGGTCGAATCTTTTGCAGAATCTGGGCGGCAGCTTCGGCGGGATCGGCTGCGGTCGTAATGGGGCGGCCCACGACCAGCATGGAGGCCCCAGAGGCGATGGCTTCTGCTGGGGATGCTGTCCGGCTCTGATCTCCCTTGGCGTCCGTTGCGGACCGGATGCCTGGAACAACGAGGAGCGGCGATGTGCCAAGCGCGCCGCGAAGGGAAGCCGTCTCCAAAGGAGAGCAAACCAACCCTGCGACTCCAGCCTTCATCGCCATGGCTCCAAGCTGGAGCACGCGGTCGCCAGGTGAGGCGGAGATTCCTGTGGCCAGCAGTTCCTGCTCGTTCATGCTGGTGAGGACCGTCACGGCGAGCAGACGGGGTGCGTCCTGGATTGTTGAGGCGGCCTCAGCGGCTGCGGAGAGCATAGCAGGACCTCCAGAGGCGTGCAGCGTGAGGAGGGAAGCTCCGCTTGAGGCAACTGAACGGACTGCGCCTGCGACGGTATTGGGAATGTCATGGAGCTTCAGGTCAAGAAAGATGTCGAAACCGAGGTGTTTGAGGTCGTCCACGATCTTCTGGCCGGCAGCGAGATAGAGCTCCAGGCCGACTTTCATCCACGTGCAGGAGCCTTGCAGACGCGCGGCCATCGCCAATGCCTCTGTGCCGCTGGGGAAATCCAGTGCAACGATGAGACGTTGCTTCGCAGCTTCTTCGGCTGAGAGGCGCGGCCGGGTGGGTTCACCGGCCGCTGGATTTGGGAGTAGATTCTCGGTCGAGGTCATCTCGAAGAGTGTATCGGATGCTACTTCTTGAGGAACGGAAAAGCCGCCGCAGGATTGTTCTTTGCGATGAGGGTCTGCTGCGCGACCAAGTCACGAGCTTCCTGATGGTTTCTGAAGAAGACGCGCTCGATGCGGACGCGGGCTAGGCCACCGAGTCCGATACGCTGTGCTGCCGCGCGGGATAGATCCAGAAGACGATCCTCAGGAACGGGACCGCGGTCGTTGACACGAACCAGAACTGCTCTGTGATTGCGAAGGTTGGTCACGCGTAGCAGGCTACCCAGGGGAAGCGTGCGGTGTGCGCAGGTGAGAGTGTTCATATCGAAGCGCTCGCCGTTCGCGGTGAGATGCCCTTGAAGCTCCTCGCCGTACCAGGAAGCCTTTCCGACTTCTGCAGGTCCCACTTTTACTTCTGCCACCGGCTTGAGCACGACAGGAACAGGCGTAATACGCGCGATCGTTTTAGTGGACTGTGACGTGGGAGTGAGTGCATGGACATGAACCGCCCTCACACTTGCTCCAACAGCCCCGACTCCTGCGAGTGCCAACACGACCGTAACGTAGCGTTTGCCCGCAGGTGTAAAGAATCGTTGCATTCCTTATCCTCCGAGTGCTATTGTCTCGATATCCGAACAGTCAAGTCAATCAATCGACGGGCTTTAGCGTCGGCTCAGGTTTGACATTTCCTGAATTTTCCGCTAAAGAAGGCCGAGATTGCAGAGCTGCTGCATGGCCAAAAGTACATGGAATTCTGGTCAGATTGCTGCCTTTTGGAGGCATTCGCGACGCCTGAACTTTTTTTGAAATAAGCTCAAATTATGCCCGTTCGGAAGTTTGAAAACGCCTTGCGACGTTGCCACGGGGGATTTGCGTCGTGAAGCAGAGGAACGACAAAGAGGGCGAAAGCCGGGTGCTCCTGTCCATCGCTGGGCATGATCCGGGGTCTGGCGCAGGCGTTACCGCCGACCTAGCGACCTTTGCAGCGCACGGATTTTTTGGAACGAGCTGCATCAGCGCGCTGACAGTTCAATCGACAATCGGTGTTCAGCGAGTACAGGCCATGGACGCCAGCTTTCTGCGTGAGGCTTTGCTTTGTCTGCAAGACGATCTGCCTCCGGCGGGAGTCAAGATCGGCATGCTGGGCAATAGCGAGATCGTCGGGATCGTAGCGGAGTACCTGCGGCAATTGGATCCGGAGATTCCGGTGGTCGTCGATCCGGTTCTGCGCTCCAGCTCGGGTGCCGGCCTTTTGCACTCCGATGCCATGGCTCGTCTGCGTACCGAATTGCTTCCTCGCGCAAGCTGGATCACTCCTAATATGGCCGAGTTCGCCGTCCTGCTCGGACGGGAGATTCGTGGCAAGACCGAGATTGAAGATGCTGCGAAAGATCTGGGCACGGAGTTTGGGCTACGCGGGATGGTGGTCACGAATGGCGAAGGTCTGCCTCCCGAGGATTTCGTCTGGCAGACTTCTGGCGCGCAAAGCTGGCTGCCGGGGGAGCATATTGCAACGCGTGCGACCCATGGAACTGGCTGTGCGTTCTCCAGCGCTTTGCTTTGCGGTCTTGTTGCGGGGTTGGATGGTACTGCGGCGGCTAAGGCGGCGAAGATCTACGTCGCGGAAGCGATGCGTCGTGCCGTACCACGCGGGGCTGGCAGGGGACCCATGCATCTCCTTTGGCGGCTCGAACCCTAGAGGAGGCTGCAGTCCTGCTAGGCTTAAGCTTGTGAGCAGCCTGAATCTAATCCTTAATGGACAGCAGCGAAGTTTTGCCGCGCTTGCTCCCGAATCATCCTTGACCAGCCTTGTAACCGAACTAGGACTGAAAGTCGATCGGGTGGCGATTGAGCGTAACGGCGAGATCGTGCCGCGCAGTGAATGGGACGTGGTCTTTCTCCAGAACGGCGACCGCTTGGAGATGGTTCACTTTGTTGGTGGCGGCAGTTTGTAGAAATAGGACGCCGGAGATCGACTATACAGAATATGTGTTATCGGACATTTAAGGCTACATCAAAAATTGCCTTCGTGCCGCAGAGAGGTTTAAGGTTCTCCTCTTGGAGCTTATGGCCTAGCTGAGACCGCAGTGACTCTTAATCCTGATTCCCATAATGGCTCTGGCTTCGAATTACTTGTTACTCGGGTTTAACCTTTTCGCTAAGCCCAAAGAGGAGACCGGTAGGTCTCCTCTTTGGGCTCATTCTTGCAACTCTTATTAAAATTGATAGTGGGCGGAAAATTCGATGCGGCGTTCCTGCGAACGCGTGCTCGTGATTCTACCGAAAGTATCAGGACCGTCCGATATTCCGTTATCCGGATTGCCCAGACTGGGAGAATTCAGGAGATTGTAAGCGTTTGCCCGAAATCCGAGACTGTGACGTTCCGTAATGTGAAAGTCCTTTGACGCTGACATAGCCAGGTCATGATATCCCGGTGCCCTTTCCGTGTTGACGGCTGCTGTTCCGAAGGTATTTGCCGCCGGAACTCCATAAGCGCAGATTCCGTCATCAATCCCGGAACCACAAGGTGTAGCTGAGGGATCCGTACCCCACCAGTTGCTCACGGTGCGATTAACGATCTTGAGGTGCCGGTACTGGTTTGCTCGTGCCGTTCCGAGGCTGTTGACCGAAATCTGGCTGGGAGCGTTCATCGTGATCGGAAATCCGGTATAGAGGAGGCCGGTAGCGCTGATCTTCCAACCTCCAGCGAGCAGGTCGAGATAGCGATTCATCCCGCTTCCAAAGGCCTGGCCCCGACCAAACGGAAGGGCATAAACGAGCAGACCGTTCAGGCTGTGACGGATGTCCTGACCAGCTGGACCGTAATCCGCGTGTCCGTTATAGCCGTCCTGGAAGGCGCCATCCGACCCACTGACACCAGGCGTGCCGTAGTTTCCAGAGCTGTTGGTCATGGCTCGAGCGTAGGTGTAGCTCACCATACCTTCCAGGCCGTGGCTTACGCGCTGCCTGAGCGCTGCCTGACCAGCGTTGTAGTTCATCGTACCGTTGGATTCCGTCAGGAGGAGCCGCTGCCCTGCACCGACGAGCGCGTCGTACGGACCCGCCGTAGCGGTGGGAGAGGTTAGTTGGTTTGCGTTGCGGTAGGTGATGAGATGTTGTCCCGATTCACCGACGTATCCGACAGAAAGCGAAGTCTTGTTTGTTAGAGCGTATTCCGTGGTGAGCGAATACTCACTGATATACGCGGCGCGCATGTTCTGCGGCCATGCACCGAAGCCACTGAGGGCTCCAAAAGAGCCAGAAAGGCCCTGTTCCACGGAGAACGGCGTTCCCGAGATACCGGCTTTCGGCTGCACCGCAACGAGGTTGCTGGACTGAACAAAAGGCGGGCTCGAGGTCAGACGCTGGTTCCCTGCGTTGCCCTCGAAGAAACTCGTCGCACCGTATCCGCCACGGATAACGAAGCGAGGAGCCGCCTGATAGGCAAAGCCCAGACGAGGCATGATCTGGGTGTAGGTAGGGTTATAGCAGGCGTGCGTGGGGCAGAGTTGGGCGTTTGCCGGTGCACCGCTGGGGATGGAACCAGCGTAGATAGGTGTACCGGTATCCAGGAGGACGTTGGCGGTCTTGTTGTGGACTTCGTACCAGGGCTGGTCATACTGGTAACGTAGACCGATGTTGATGGTCAGTTTATCAGTTGCCTTCCAGTCATCCTGGATATATCCCGCAGCACGCCATTGACGGTTACCCACGAGGCCTATGGCGGAATCAAGCTGTGTATTGCTCACCCGATCCAGCACAAAATCCGCCGGCCCATATCCGCCTGCAACCGATCCCAGTGAGGGATTGCTCGTGAAACTACCGTTATAGGAAAACTGCCCCAGCAGGCCAAAGTTTGCTGTGTTGATGTAATTCTGCTGATAGCGCGTGGCCTGCACTCCCATAGAGAAGAGTTGACGACCGTGTTGCCATGTGAGGTTGTCATAGTAGTTAAAGGTATTGTCGCGGATGACCTGAACATTAGCGCTCGTGCCGAGGAAGCTGGCATTGTTACTGATGCTTTGACCAGAAAATCCGACATACGGCTGCGCACCAAATGGGATGCCAACGATCTGATTGCCGTTAAGACCAAAGACGCCGGAAGGATCGGTTGGAATGCCGTTATCCCAGCGGACACGTGTGAAGCCGAATCGCGCCTCATTGACCACTGCGGAGGAGAAAGTATGGATCCAGCTGCCGCCACCCAATTTCGTTGGATAGAGATTCTGCGAAGGAAAGAAGATCGGGATAACAGCGGTTTGAGTATCGCCTGCGTTGGACTGTGAGTAAAACGCCGTAAACCTGTTCGTCGCAGTCGCACTCCAGTCTATTTTGACATCGGCTTGATTGTTGTGAACAAAAGTACGCTGCGGTCCCTGGAAGTTGTTTTGCAGTAGGTTATCAATGGGTACCGCATTGGGAAGAGGATAGAGCTCTGGATGAGCGAAGAGATATTTCGCGACGGGATTGACTACCGGTACGACATTGTTTGCGAAGGGGGCAAAGTTGTTTTGCGTATCGTAAAGCTGCTTCCCTGGCTGCGTCGCTGATAGAAGGGCGGAAAAATCGCCCTGCCGCATGGGTGCTGTTAGTACACTCGCACTCTGCAATCCACCGGTATGAGACCGGGCACCTTCGTAGTCAGCGAAAAAAAACAGTCTGTTATGAAAAATCGGTCCGCCGATCGTGCCCCCAAAGATGGACTGGGTGTAGGGATTGCGCGCAATCGGCGTAGCGCTGTTCTTGTTATTCCAGGAATTGGCGTTCAGGTTTTCATTCTGCAGGTAGCCATAGGCCGATCCGTGGAACTCGTTCGATCCCGATTTAAGGATGGAAGCAATGGCACCGCCGTTGGCGTTACCGTATTGTGCCGGTGCGTTCGATGTGACCACACGCACTTCAGCCAGCGAGTCAGGTGCCGGATTGTACGCAATCAGGTTGTTCTGAGGCTCGTTCTGATCCGCGCCATCCAGAGTGTAGTTGTTTGCCTGATTACGGTTACCGTTGATCGAAGCAATGCCATTATTGAATGTGTTGCGCTCAATCGCATTGTTACCGGTCATACCCACGGGATCCGTGTTGATCGCGCCGGGCTGAAAGAGCGTTACGCTCGAAAAGTTACGGCCATTCAGCGGGATGTTCTGGATCTCATTCGCGGAAAGCGTCATACCCAAAGAAGCATCGTTGGTATTCAAAATTGGAGCAACGTCGGCGTTGACGTTCGCCACGACACTTACATCACCCACCGTAAGCTTTGCATCAAACTTCGCGACTTGGTTTTGCTCGAGCGTGAAAACGGGAAACTTCTGCGCCCCAAAGCCGGTTGCAGTCACCGAGACTTCATACTGCCCAATGGAAAGAAAGCGAATTGCATACGCGCCGGACTGGTTCGTCACAGCGGGAGTGTCGACTCCAGTCGCGATATTGTGTGCTGAGACTGTTGCACCGGCAACGACAGCACCGCTGGCGTCCGTCACGGTTCCCGTAATATTTCCTGTTGTATTCTGTGTCATGGCCGCTTTGGTAAAAGCGCACATCATCAAAAGCCACATCGCGGCCCTAAGAAACTTGTACATCTGGTGCCTCCAAAAAAAATCTCTGCAAAAAACCTGGAGCGCTCTTTGACTGCAAGCGTCATCCAGTAAACGTGTATGGGTACTGAGTTAAACACCGATGAAGCTCGTTTATTCCCGCAGCGGAATAGTAGTACTACGGGAGTCCACGTTCAATCTGTACAGACGTCACAGGGGCATAGGAAGACGCACTTGCTGTGGTAATCTCATTAGGTTGTCTGCGGAGCGAGTCGCGCGGTTTTGCGAGGCTTCCGCACGTGCGGAGAGATGGCAGAGTGGCCGAATGCGCACGCTTGGAAAGCGTGTATACCGCAAGGTATCCAGGGTTCGAATCCCTGTCTCTCCGCCATTAGCCTTTCGAAGCAAAACTGCCAGGTGAGCGTTTTGTGGATGTAAAACCAGCTGGCTATGTTCCTTCTTCTGAGCACCTACTGGCCAGCTAGAACCATCTCAGTGTTATGGGCTTTTCGGTATGTTCATGGAAACAGCTTCCAATAAGCGGCGGTTGATGATGCCGCGCAGCCTTTTGGCAAGGCCGGCACGCGATCGGCGAGAGTTTGGTTCATCAGGGCGCTTTACGGCAATGACGCCTCTTGAGTTGTTTGAAAGGATTCGATGAACGAACCTGTTGAGCATGGCACCAACACTTCTCTTCCAGAACAATTATTTTTACCTGATCAACAGATCGCATTTGTCCAGGACAACTTCGTCCAGGCTGGCGGTGGAGAACGTGTTGCAGAAGAGATCGCGCGTGCGTTGCCCACGGCGGATGTCTATACAAGCGTCCTTGTGGAGCAACGTCTTTCGAAGTACTTGAAAACGCGTTCGATCCATACCTCGTGGATGCAGGGTCTCCCGAATCTGAAAAAATACTATCGGCACTATCTTCTGCTGTATCCGTTGGCGATGCGTGGGATCAAGCTGCAGAAGTACGACCTGGTTGTGTCGAGTTGCTACGGCTTTGCGAAGATGCTGCGGAAGCGACCCGATGCTTTACATGTCTGCTATTGCCACTCCCCTTCGCGCTGGATTTGGCGCTATGAGGATTATGCGCGTCGCGAAAACTTCAATGTGTTCGTGAACTTTTTTCTGCGCAATCTGACAAGGCTTTTGCGCAATCTGGATAAGCAATCGGCGGATCGCGTGGATGTCTTCATCGCGAATTCGACCGTGATTGCAGAGCGTATTCGGCTGTACTACGGACGGGATTCAGAGATTATGTTTCCGCCGATCGACGTGCAGAGATTTTCGATCTCCGCGGACATTGGCGACTACTACTTGATCGTTTCTCGGCTGGTCGGTTATAAGCGCGTCGATCTTGCGATCGAGGCGTGCAAGCTGCTGGGGGAAAAGTTGATCATTGTAGGAGAGGGGCCAGACCGGCCTCGCCTGGAATCTCTTGCTGGCTCCGGTATCAAGTTTGCCGGGCGTCTGCCAGATGAAGAGGTGACGCACCTGCTCTCCCACTGTAAGGCGTTCCTGTTCCCTGGCGAAGAGGACTTCGGTTTGACTCCGCTGGAAGCAGCGGCCTCTGGAAGGCCGTGCATTGCGTATGGTGTGGGTGGCGTTCTGGATACCATCGTCAACGGTGAGACGGGCGTTCTCTTCCCAGAGCCAACGCCGGTCTCCATGGCGGAAGCCCTTGTCCACTCCGAAACGATTGCATGGGATCCGCAAAAGCTGCGCCAGCATGCGGAAAAGTTCGACAGAACGCTCTTCGCGCAGAGACTCGTGCAAAGGCTGACGACGCTGCTGCAACAGCGCGAAGCGAAGATGAATGTCCGCCTCTAACTGCGTTGAAAAGCGGGCGAGATGGATCTATCGGATCATCGTGTCATAGACCGCTTCGACTCTGCGCGTGATGGATGCTTCCGCGAAATTTTCGATCGCGAACTGTTGTCCGCGCAGCGCCATCTGCTCTGCTTTTTCAGGGTCACGTAGCAGCGAGAGAATGGCTTCGGCTAGAGCGATGTGATCTTTTGCAGGGACAAGCAGACCTGTGACTCCATCTTGAACGATCTCTGATGCTCCGCCGCCTCGCGTTGCGACGACTGGCTTCCCTGCCGCCATGCCTTGCGCGATGACCTGCCCCAAGGGTTCGGGAATCACCGAAGCGTGGATGAGCATATGCAAGTGTCCGATGGCTGACGCGACGTCGTGCTGGAAGCCTTTGAATTGAATGACGTCGTTGAGCCCCAGGTCGCGCACGAGGTCACGCAATTTAACTTCAAATTCCTGCTCTCCAAAGAGCGCTGCGCCGATGATAGGAGCTTTGACACCAGGAAATTCTTTCCGGACTAGGGAAATAGCTTCGGCAAAAACTTCCTGGCCCTTCCAGGGACTGATGCGTCCCACGATGCCGATGTTCAGCGTCCCACCGTCGCGCATTGTGTCGCGTAGAGAGGCCTGCTGGCTACCGAGGGCACGAAATCGTTCCACGTCGAAGCCGGAGGAGATGACGCTGAAGGGCTTGCCTGGAGGGAGGAAAAGCGTCTCCAGAGTCGACTGCGAGTTTGCGATGATGTAGTTCGGGAAGATGCGGCACAGACTCCGAAAGACCTTGACGGTTCGCGACGGCAGATAATCGTCCGCAATACGATCTCGGACGTGCCAGATCAATGGAATCCGAAGCAACTTTGCAGCGAGGCCTCCAAGAAGATCGGCTTTGAGCGAATTGGTATGAATGATATCCGGACGCAGACGGCGGATCGTGCGGACGAGACCGACGACGTAGGCGAGTGAGATTTTAAGCTTCTCAAAGCTCAGTATGGAACGGATGCCGATCGCATCTTTCCGAAACTCCTGGACGCTGGCATCCAGAAGGACTACACGCACTTCACAGATCCCCTGCAGCTTTTCAACGAAGGGGCCGTCCTGGAACAGGATCACGATGGGTTCAAAACGGGTGCGGTCAAGTTGCTTGATGAGAGAGAGTAACGCCAGTTCCCCTCCCCCTAAAGCTGCAGTCTGATCGACATAGAGGATGCGCTGTTTTCGATTTTGAGTTGGCACAGTCTCTCTAATGGATAATGAGGTAGGTAGCGGCGTTCAAGTAGAGGCCAAAGGTCGCAGCAAGCTGCGCCACATCCTGCGCCCTGCTCACCTTGGTGCGTGGCACAAACACGATGTCTCCGGAACTGAGAGCCATATCGTGCTCAAAGATGGTGTCTTTTCCAACGTCTTTCAGGTTGAGAACACGCACCTGGGGTGTATCTCCATCCATGTCGTGAAACACGACCACCTGCTTCTCTTTACCCGTCTTCGTGATGCCACCCGCCATCATAATGGCGCGTAGAGCTGTTGTTGGTTCGCGCATGTCATAGCGCATCGGAGTCTGTACCTGCCCGGAGACAACAATGTACGGCTTCTGGAAGTCTGTCAAAACGAGAGAAACAACCGGATCTTTCAGGCGTGTTGAAGCGGCCTGCTGGATGATCGCCGTTGCCTGGTCTACTGTCTTGCCGCCGATCAGCACAGGGCCGGTGGGATTCAGAACGATGTAACCATCTGGCTGAATGGTGACAGGCTGGTTCAGGTCGGGAGTATAGGTGAACTGTACCGTGAGTTGATCGCCTGGATGCAGCTTGTAGGTGCTGCGACGCTGCAACTGAGGTTGCTGTGCACCTGCGGCTGAGACCAAAATGATAAGTAAGGTGGCGAGCCAGAGGTACTTTGATCGCAAACGGTTGAGCATTCATTCCTCTTCTACGAAAGTGTTCGCCATGCCGGATGGCAGACGAATCAGAAAGTTGGCGTGCGGACTGAAGATCCATTCTACGTCCGCACGCACAGGACAAACTACATTGCTCCGCTACCTTTGAGCACCGCTGGAATCGTTTTGAGCAGAATGCTCATGTCGAGGTAAAGAGACCAGCCATCGATGTATGCGAGATCCTGCATCATCCAGCTATGGAAGGTCGTATTGCTACGACCGCTGATCTGCCAGAGGCAGGTCAAGCCTGGCTTCACGCTGAAGCGGCGAAGCAGCCAGCCTTCCTGGAACAGATTGACGTCGCGGATGGGGAGGGGACGCGGACCGACAAGCGACATATTTCCCAGAAGCACGTTGAAGAGTTGTGGTAACTCATCCAAAGACGTACGACGGAGAAAGCGGCCAATGGGGGTGACACGCGGATCATGCTTCATCTTGAAGGTGGGCCCAGACATTTCGTTCTTGGCTTCCAGTTCCTTCATCTTCGCTTCGGCATCTACAACCATGGTCCGGAACTTGTACATGGGGAAGTGTTTCCGGTTTTTGCCGTAGCGCTTCTGCACGAAGAAGATCGGACCTTCGCTTGTCAACCGTACCGCAAGAGCGATCAGAAGCATGATAGGGCTGAACGCGATAAGAGCGATCGACGTGACAATGAGATCAATGGCGCGCTTGATGTATTCACGCACATCCCAATGTTTGGCATGCAGCATGGTGCCGCGGGCGAGTACAGAGGAGGCGCTCGATTGGCTCACGATGGATGTAGTGAAGAAGGTTGTGGAGTGATGTACGTCCACTCCAGCGTTTTCAGCGATGCTGATGGCGCGCTGAATCTGATCGTACTGTGAACGCGCTGGCAGAGTGACGACGATGGCTTCAATCGGATGATGCTTCAACAAGGAAGGAAGTTCATCGAGCGTACCGAGATACATCTCCTTCAAGGTGGGGTCGTCGATGAAGGTGTCGTCTACACAGCCGAGGACAGAGTACGGAGAGCGCGCAGATTCCATAATTGCGTTTCCCGCCTTAGATCCAGATCCGACGATCAGAACCAGCGGCTTTTCAGGATTCTGCAGTTGACCGAAATGACGTGCGCAAGCATCGATCAGAAGAAAAATGAGACTGCTGCCAAGCAGCGCCGTCATCGCAAATGCAAGGGGGAGAAGCTTGTCTTCGCTCCGAAACCTTGAACCTACGCACAGGATGACAAGGAACGCGCAGGCGGCACTGGCAACAGCTAGTGTGCTTGCTTCACGAAGATAAACTGACTCGTTCCGATTGCTCTTCGGACGGAGACTAATCAACAGATTCCAAACCGCAAAGGCAGCGACAAGAACGAGGAGACGAGACAGGGAGAACTGAAAGTCCCACTTATGTGCGAGATCGTGCAGGGACATCCGATGGGTTACGCAAACCCAGGCGATTCCGGCCAAAGGGATGGGGAAAATTCCACGAGCGATCTTATATTTGGATGAAACCTGCTCAACGGGAGTAAGGATATCTACGGAAGGAAGTCCCCCGGTGAAATTTTTAGCGCTTGGCGAGTGGACAGGGCTCTTATTCGAGGTATACAATGGGCTCCTCCAAAGTACTGGCATTTTCCTCCAGCGAAAAAAATAATTCGCTTTCGGGTGCGTCATCTGTTTCCTTGTCGAACCGAAATTGGTCGACGATAGCAGCGACGTTCAGCATTAGGACATTCCGCTTCGTATAGCTGGGCCCAATGGTGTTGTATGTCATCCGACCGTACCTCCCTCCTCATAAACAAGAGGCGAAATCCGGACGACTACTACTTTCAATGTTGATATATGCAATCGTCATGCCAAACGCTAGTGGTCCCACGCTAGGGCGGCATATGATTTAACGGGCCTGCATGCGCAAAATTTTGCACTTTTAGTGACCTGTGGATTGCTGATCGCCTAAAAAGGGTATCTCTCTTCCACTTTAGGGAAAAGAAGGATATGACCACGCTTGTTGGGGAATCACGAATGACAATAAGAGTAGTTGTCTCTGCCGCGAATGAAGCTTGGTTTTTACGAATACAAAGGGTGAGAGCGCCCCTCGATCTGGCGCGTAGGCTTGCGATGGAGTCTTCCGTACTACATTCAGCTCGTGGCAAGTGTCAGCGTGAACGGAGTTGTTGTGGCGACACAGCTACTTGCGGTGCTTACGATCGAGGTGACGGCGATAGTCGAAGCGTCTGCCGCGAAGGTTCCATTCAAAAGCACCTGGTTCTGATTGTTGTCAACCATCACCAACTGTACGGTCTTACCAATTACGCTGCTCCGGGTGACATTGATCGTAGCGCTTGTTAAGCAGCTATAACCGCTGAAACCTACGGTTCCGCTTTCGGGGAAATAGCCAAGGCCATTTGGAACAGTGCTTTGATTTAGAGCAAAGCGCATCGACCCCGTAGCAGTGGTTGAGCCCGTGTACGTACCGGTTAGGACGGCGTATTTTATCCCTGTAAAAGTCCCCGCTGCTCCTCCTGCGCAACCACCACGTACGGTGTATGTTCCTGTCAAATGGGTTGCGGTGGCATCCTTGATGGCGTTGAAGGTAACGTATTGTCCATTTACGGAAAAACCGTTCAGCGCGAGGGCAGTTCCAGTGAGCGTTCCCTCCGAGGGCACAGTCTCTGCACCGAGGAAGCAGGTGCTTGCATCTGGAGTTACCTGAAAAACGCTTGTAACGGTATGCGTGGTGGCGCCGTCGTTCTGTTCATTGATGTCACCTGCCATTGCAGAAAACGGAGACGTACCAGCAGTCGCTGTCGCCTGCATCTGCCAGTTCCCTGTCAGGTAGAGATACCCTGGGGCAGAGGTACCACCCGTAAGTGGATAACCCGTGTAGCCACAACCACTCACACCCAATAACATGAGCGCCCCGGTGAAGATAGAGCCGGCAACACGACACAAGTTACTTTTGCTCAATGCACTTACATTTTTCACGATGGTTCAAGGACCCTTCCGACGCTTACATCAAAACACTACAACGGCTTATAAGCCGTTATTTTGATAGTGTTACCGCACCTAAATTTCCAGCACAGCTACCGCCGGTAACCTGAGCGCTTGTGAAGCTGATTTTGCTAGCTGCTACATCAAACGTACCGGTCATTACGATATTTTCTTTATCGTTTGTTACAAGATTTAGGACAACTGTATTCCCAGAAACTGCGCCATTTTGCGACGCAAGTGTTGCGGTCGTAAAGCAGGAGAAACCCCCGAGCCTGGCTGAACCACTTACGAGGAAGATGCCATCCCCAGTCCCCAACGTAAACTGCGTGACAACAAGCGAAATAGTCTGAGCCCCCGTAAAAGTACCGGTGTAGGTGCCTGTAAGTGCGGTGTACTGAGTTCCGGTAACCGTTCCAGTCGCGCCATCCGCACAACCTCCAGTTACGGTGTAACTGCCAGTAAATTGTGTCGAGGTATCATTCTTCGCACCACTAATATCCAGAGTCTGGTTTTCTAGCGGAAAAGACACGAGATGAAGGCGGAGTCCCTGAACAACGCCCTGCATGGGGATGTTTGCGATGTTTGAATAACATCCGGAAGACTGCACCATGAAGGTGCCAGTGGTCGGGTGGGCGCTGGCAGTCGCCTGCTCATTGATGAATCCGCCAAGCGAGTTGAAAGGGACGGTGCCCTTTGTAGCGACTGCCGTCATCTCCCAGTTTCCGGTGGAGTTTGGATACGTGGTCGTCGTTCCACCACCCGTGGAACCTGAACCGCTTCCGGTCGGATTGACTGTACATCCCGTGATGCCCGTGATGAGGCATGCCCCAAAGATGAGAAAGCACATCACATTCCATGTGCTCCGCGACCGTTCCTTCATGTCCTTATCCAATCTTGTCAGATCTATCTAGGAGTACGCAATTGCCCCGCACTCGGATTGATACAAGCGTTCTCAAATGCCTGGCAAGCGAGGAGAAAGAAGATGCGATACATACTGTGTACGGATGAGATGCCCGAATACCGGGAGCGGGATGGCTTTTATCCGCTTGACGCATTCTGACGTCCTTTGTGCCACTCCGTCCTGGACTACGGAATCCGATAGAGCTCCTGGCAGCGTGTTGCGTGAATCGTATAGCGGAAACCGAGGAGCCAGGGCTCATGTTCACTGCATTTACTGAGCAGCTTCTGCATACCGTGCACTTTGGCGAATCCCATGTCTTCAATCCCGGAGTCGGGCAGGATGACATACTGTGCATGCTGCAGACGCAGGTAAGTGGGCACCTTTCCTTCTGCGAGGAAGTGGTAGTAAGAAGGATCGACCAGGCCACCGAGATCGATGATTTGACCATGCCAGTCATAGCTGATCCGCCCGATGTCAAATGCGGCTACACGCGCGTCTGGAGGCAGGTTTGCGTTCATCCATGCAGCGATCTCGCCATGGACCTGATTGATATGGCCAATGCCGTCTACTGTGACCCGATACCAGGTGCGGAGTGAGGCGATTCCGCTAACCAACATGATGATCGCGACCAGGCCGATAGACCACTGCCGGGGGAGGCGGATACCGTGGCGAAAGATGCCGTAGACGCCAACAAAGAGCAGAGGGAAAAACAGCAGGAGGGTGAGAGGCTGATAGCGCCCGCCGTGTCCGCTGGCTGGGAAGGTAAACATGTACGTCAGAAAGTGGATCGCTGCCCAGAGAAGAAGAAAACTGAATCGGGCCGGTAGAGGACGGTGACGAAGAAGAAAGTACGCTCCGGTCAAGCATAGGAGAAGAAGAACGATGCCAATGAACGCAAAGACGCTCTTGATCTGGTGAAGAGTCGCGAGTTGCTCAGTGAAATGCGTACTGAATTGACGCGGAAGACGCTGCACCCACGCGCCGCAGTATCGCGCGATGGAATGCAACGAGTGAGGTCCACCCGTGGTGTGAAAGTAGAGCCAGGAGCGCCCTTTGAGCGTGGCAGGCATGAGAGAACCTGAGGTCCAGATATTGGCCGCGAGCTCGATCAGCACCATAAACGCCCAGATGCTGCCAGCGATCAGCATGTCTTTTCTGCGTCTGCCGGTTTTGTAAAAGTAGCTGCTGAGCAGGAGCAGAGGTGCGAGGACGATAGCTTCAGGCCTGGTGAGCGCTGCCAGCCCTGTGAAAATGCCTGTCCAGATCGCAGTCCCCGATCTGCTGGGAGGATCCTGAAACCAGCATTCGATCGCAAGGAGGGAAAGCGCAACGAACAGGAGATGCTCCATCCCGATGAGGCCGAGCCACATGAAATTCCCAGTCAACGCAGGAGCGACGGCAAGGATGCCCGCAAGCCTCCAGGACATGCCATCTTGGCGTGCGATCAGATAAAGAACGCTGCCGATAATCGAGAAGAAGAGGAAGCTGAGCGCGAGATTGTAAGGCACGGGGTGCGCAACCCCACCAAAAAGCTTGTAATCGCTGGCCTGCAGAATCTCCCACAGAAGACTTGTTGCACCCGAGGATCGCTGGCCGATCACGAAACCGAGGGTGTGATGCAGCGCGAAGTTGCGCGCTACTGTCTGATGAATATAGGAATCATCAAGAGGAAAGCCATATTGGACGCGAAGAGCGCTGATGAGAATGCTGAAGGTCGTCGCGTAAAGAAGGACGACAAGAAGCATTCCTTTCCACGAGTTGGAGAGGCCCGCTTTGCGCTTTCCTTCAGCAGGTACGATTGAAACTTTCGTCGTGATGCTTGACATCTTGGCCCAATCATCGGCTGAAACTGCTCTGTGTCAGCGTGGAATGCGAAATGTATGTCCCTCATTTTAGCTGCGATCCAGAAATTCGCAGTTAGAAACTCAATGAGAAGATAAATTTAGTTTACCGCCTTACGGCAGGCAGATACAGCGAAAATAGGCTTTCGCTTCACCGCTTTTGAGATCAAAAGTGCCCGCTCCGTAAAAGTGCGAGTTCGGACGGAGTTGACACAACAAAATGACCCTCATACTACCTACGTGTGCTCCGCGCGCGCTAGTACACTCGCAGAAGGTCTGTACTGTGGGCGGGCGGGCTGAAGGTTCGGGAGAAACAGCAACGAACGGCGCCCAGCTGCCCCTCAGATGTAGGGACGTGAAAGGAAATGTGCATGGATCACGATTCCCTCAATCTTGTTTTTTATGACGTACACGATCCGGAAGACAAACAGTTCTGGGCCGGATCGGCGGCACATATCATCTCTGGTCTACGCAAGGCTGGCCAGAAGGTCACGTCCGTGGGAGATCTGGTTCCTCGACTTCGCAGAGTCCTTCGCGCCTCCCTGTTTCACGCCTACCGCATCTTTCGCAATCTGCACTACCATCCTGACCGCCATGATCTTGTAACGCGCTTCTATACGGCCATTGGAAACAGAAGACTTCGCCAGCATCGCGATGCCGACGCAATCCTTACCGTATCGGCGGCTTTTGCGGCCTACCTGGAGGTCCCGCAGCCGATCTTTGTGCTGCTGGATGCCACGTGGGGACAAATTGTGGAGATGTATCCATACTTTGCTGCGGACCGTCAGCCAGAACACATTGTCCGCGCCGGATACCAGTTGGACCGAAAAGCATTTTCGAAACCCAATCTGCATTTGGTCATGACCTCGGCCTGGGCCGCAGATCGCGCGATTGCGGAAGGCGGTATGGATCCTCGCCGCGTTCACATTCTTCCGTTCGGCGCCAATTTTGTAGAAGAGCCACGACGGGATTTTGTGATGCAGGCTGCAGCTACACGCACGGGTAAACACTGCAATCTTCTCTTCGTAGGCCGCGAGTTTGTCCGGAAGGGTGGTCCGATCGCGGTAGAGATTGCGCGCGCACTTAAGGAATTAGGCGTTCCGACGACTCTGCATGTCGTGGGGTCTTCGCCAGAGAATATGCCTGGGTTTGTGAAGGTGCACGGGATGCTGAAGAAAGAGATTCCGGAGCAGATGGCGCAACTGCAAAACCTATACGCGACGAGCGATTTCTTTGTCATGCCCACCCGCGCAGAGGCCCAGGGTATCGTATTCAATGAGGCGGCTGCATACGCTCTGCCCGTAGCGGCAACCGATGTGGGCGGTGTAAGTACGGTGGTGCAAAAGGATTGGGGTTTCCTGTTGCCTCTGGAAGCAAATGAGAACGAATATGCCGTGTGGCTGCGCGATGCCTTTCAGGACCGTGCACGCTATAAGGTGCTCTCCGAAAATGCACGCAATGACTTTGAAGCGCGCTTGAGTAACAAGGTGTACGTCCAAAAGTTGATCGCAATTATCCGGACTACCTTGGAATC
Organism: Terriglobus saanensis SP1PR4; assembly: GCF_000179915.2. NCBI lineage: Bacteria > Pseudomonadati > Acidobacteriota > Terriglobia > Terriglobales > Acidobacteriaceae > Terriglobus > Terriglobus saanensis. The sequence continues at coordinate 2,349,386 of NC_014963.1, forward strand.
AAGCGCTGCAGCGTAAGGCAATTCGTTCTACGTACCCGAACCACTGGACCTTGCACGGTAGAGGTCTTTGTACGCTGAAGCGACGGCCTGTTGGGTGTACCAGAAGCGCTGCCACGAGATGTTGCCAAGCGATTTTGAAAATCGCAGCGCTTGGACCAGGCCTGGACGGACGCGTGTGCCTACAAAGAATTGCCATGCGATGAAGACCAGGTGACGGAAGAGTGAGAATTCATCCCAAATTGTGACGACCCAGTTGTAGGTAACTTCTCCAAAGGCCTTCGGATCTTTGACTGGAAGCATTGCGGCATAGTGCCGCTGTTCCTCCCTTGCGCCCTCGTAGTGGTCGACAAGGACTTCTGGATCATAGGCAAGCTTCCAGCCTGCGCGACGGACGCGCAGAGAAATGGAAAGATCTTCGCAAGGCTGCGAACCTGTACCTGACAATCGTGAGTCAAAGCCCACTTGGCGAATAGCTTCCGAACGGAAGCTCATATTTGCGCCTTTGAGGAGATCGACGGGGCGTGCGGGTCCGATGCCGGAGTGGTGGTTACCGATATGTTTACCGTAATAGAGCAAGATGCCGACGACCGGCTGACGGGCGACCTCTTTGACGTGATCGCCAGCCGGGCGATCACGACCACCCAGGCCACCAAGTTGTGAGTCTGCTTCGAAGTGGGCACAAACGCTTTCAAGCCAGTTGACTGCAGGATAGGTGTCATCGTCGATCATGGCGACAATATCGGTCTTGAGGGCGGCGATACCCGCGTTGCGTGCGGCGACGAGCCCCGGAATCTGTACGGGAACCATGCGAAGTGGCAAGCTATAAGTCGAGGAGGAAAGGAAGTCCAGCGTGATGTTGTCCGTGTCCCGCACGGTCAGTAGGATTTCTTCAGGCTGGCGGGTCTGAAGTTCCAAAGCGCTCAGGCAGCGGGCAAGATCATCTTTCCGTTGGTAGGTGCAAAGGAGGACGGTCGCCGTAAGCGGTTGGCTGGATAGACTATCTTGATGCGGCATTATTCTCCTTCTAACCTGGATGCGTTTTGCGTACGGATGGCGTGAAAGTCCGCATCCTTTGCCCATGTTGCGTTATGCGAAACATGTGATTCAAGGGTACTTTACCCACGGCTGCATGACGAGTCAGCTTGCGCCTAGAGAGAATTCCAACGAAGCTATTACATAGTCGCGACGAGCTACAGCCTTCCGCTGGCGAACCGCATCTTAGGGGATAGGATGGAGCGCTCAATCGTGTGACGGCCAAAGTTGCACACTAGCTTCATAGACCGGGAATGGGGATGGATGAAAGTACAGAAAATAGGATGGGCCCTGGCTTTGCTGGTCTTCTGCGCACGAGGCGGTCAGTATGCGGATGGGCAAGCAGAAGCCGCAGGCGTTCGAAAGATCCCAGTCTCGGCTTTTGTGGGTGGAACTGGTAATTGGACAGGCTTATACGGCGGTAAGAATCTGGGCATAAATGCTGGGCTGGATGTCGGCCTGCATAGCCTCTGGGTTCTGCAGCCCTCTTTCGAGATTCGCGCCATGTATCCGGTACACGATGGCCATATCGACAGCCAGAAGAACATTCTTGTTGGGTTTCGCTTCGACAAAAATTTCAATCGCCTTACACCCTATGTGGATGTGCTGTATGGCCTGGGAAAGATTGTCTACGATCCTGCGCGGCCAAATCCTACACAAACCTTCGCCTACACCAGTTCCTCCAGCAATGTGTTTTCCCCCGGAGTCGGTCTGGAGTATCGAGTGGTCGGACCGTTTTCCTTTAAGGCGGACGCGCAGATCCAGCGCTACTCCACGCCAGTGACTGAGACCGGCCACATCTATGCGAAACCTGTGACCGTGGGCATCACGTATCAACTCTTTACCGGACGCAGGCATTAAAAACGACTGGACCCTGTAATACAGGGTCCAGTCCATGCCTCGCTCTTGAGTAAACCTGCGTGCGATCTCAATCCGCAGTGTTCGCCCCGTTCCCCTATTTGGTCACCGCTAAGAATTGCACCAGCGAGTAGCTGTGAACGCTGTCGCCTGCACTTGTGACCAGATATTTGAAAGGCTTTGGCACGGTGGCGTTGAGGATCCACGTAGCTTTGCCGGTAAATCTTACCGAACCTACTGAAGCCGTCACATATGTAGCGCAACCTGAGGCGTTGTGGGAGTTGTAGGTGCCCCCGTCGATGACGACGCCTGTAGCAGTGCCTTCGACGGTGAGGCTGCATCCCCAAACGTCCGTGATCGAATTGTTCGAATACACCGCACCATCTCCCCCAGCTCCGTCGATGCCGTTGTACAGGCTTCCATCCGTGCTCTTTCCAAGATGGGCGATCGTATTGCTCGAGACCACGCCGTTGGTGTGAACCTGGATTCCGAATCCGCGGCTGTTCAAAATGATGTTAGAGACAACCTGATCGCCTGGGCTCTGCGCGGTGATGTTGCCTTCATTGTTAGACAGCCAGTTGTACATAAACTTGTTGACGGAGCAGCAGTTTGCCATTCCGTACGGACGTTCCTGAATACCCATTGACGTAACCGTCTGGACAATGTTGGTGTCGACCATCGCGCCGGTGACGCCGCGAAGCAGAATGCCGCCAATGTTGTAGTTCAAGCCGACGGGAGAATCCATACGGCCGATGACGTTGTGGGTGATCGTCCAGCCTGTGAGTCCCAGCGAAGTGGAGGATGCGTTTCCGCGCACAAGAATCGCGCCATCGAAGCCGTAGGGTAAGGCCGCTGTAGAGCCAGAGTTGTAGATGGTGAGTCGGTTGAGGATGTTGTCCTGGTTGCCGGAGGTAGCTGAGACATTCGGTGACTGCGAAATGAAAGCCACCCCGGAGTTCGTTGGGCGAACGATCCAGAGATTTTGAACCGTCACGTGAGAGCGGTCGAGAGAGAGAATTCCGTTCACGTGACTGCTACCGCTAACTTCGATGACGTGGCTCGAAGGATTAGAGCCGTCGGCAAGATGAACATAAAGTGTGTCCGCATCTGCGTAGAAAGATCCGGCCGTATTGATAGTTGCGGAGAGGCTGCTCACGAGCGTGAGAGGCGTTGAAGTGCCGTAGGCCGAATCCACGAAGACCTTATAGGTAGAGTCTGTGCGGCGGACCTGATAGGTACCGGCACTGATGAGACTGAAGCCGGAGACTGCATCCGCGCCGTCGATGACGGGCGCATCGCCCGCGCCATAGGCATCGATGGTCAGACGGCTGGTCGTCGAGGTTCCGCTTCCAGGGATGTAAAACTGCTCATGCCAGGTATCACCGCGGCGCAGGTAAATTGCGTCTCCACCTTTTAGGCCGGTGAGGGTCGATACGCGGGCCAGGGTCTTGAAGGGCTTCAGCGTGGTGGTACCGATGTTGGTGTCGCTCCCAGCGGACTGGGAAACATAATAAGTGGTGGCGGAAGCAGTGCACGTTACCAAAGCGAGAGCGAGAAGAACAGGTGCCAGAAAGTTTTTCAATATATGTCTCCACGTCGTGCATAGCTGCGCAGTTTCTCGACGTAAGAGTTTTATACGTTCACCTAAATGGCAATTCAATACAACTTTAGCGAAAATTACATGCCTTTATCTGCAATTTATTGCACATGCTGGTTATTACTATTGTGCAGAAAAGATGCAGGCAAAACGATACTTACAGGCCGGATCCTGAGTAAGAGTTTGACTGGCATAAATGAGCTGGTCGTAAGGCAGAGCTTAGGATGGAATGAATTGGGTTACAGAGTAGGTCGAACAGACCGTCGACACCTCGGAAACGAAGCATCTTCTTCTGTTTGTTTTATTTATGTCCGGCCTTATCGAGCACCGCTGGGCGCATCGAGTCTTGATCGAATAATGGCGATGAGACTTTGCGCATACACGGCGCCGCTCAATCTGGTTTCGTAGTCTGCGCGAGCCGCGCGTGCGAGTTGCTGGTAGCGCGCTCGATCGCGAAAGGCTGTAGCAATCCAATCAGCGTAGACCGTCGCTGGTGCCGTCTCGTTGAAGAGTCCGCTCCAACTCGGATCCAGCACGGCCGAAACTCCGCCTACATCTCGCGCCAGTGCTGGCAGGCCGTAACCCGCAGCTTCGTTGAAAACGACACCCTGTGCCTCCGCCAGGGAGGGCATGAAGAAAAAGTCGGATTCCGCATAGAGGGCGGAGAGGCGCGCCTTTTGCTCAGGGACGGTTTTTCTAAGAAGCCCCGTGAAATGTATATGCTCCCCTGCTTGCTGTGGGGGGCAACCGACAACAGTCAGTTCTGTAGGCAAGCCTTGAGCATTGAGAAGCGCACAAACCTCCGCGGCGAAGGGTCCTCCCTTGCGCTCCCAATCGCGACCTACAAAGAGAAGCCGGCATGGCCCCTGGCCGCGGCGCGCGATTGCCTCCTCCACCAGGTTGCCGTCTGGCTCTTCATCGAAGTTTGCGCCAAAGGGCAGAAAGGAGATTCGCTGTGGGTCGAGGTCATATTCCGCAATGAGTCTGTCGCCAACCCAGTGCGACGTAAGAACGGGATAAACATTTTTCTTGGTATAGGCGCGCCGTTCCAGATCGAAGCCGGAACGCACGATGCGCGGAACCTGACGGCTGGGAGCGAGGTGCGGATAGGTTTCCAGCAGCTGGCTCCAACTCGCATCGTGAATCAGGAAGATGGGTAGAGAGGTCTCCAGATGCGCGACGGAAGTAGGAGAGAAGGCAATGCAAGCATCTGCACCCTGAATACGCGAGACCGCTCGACTACCAACGAACCCACCCAATCTGGTTTGGAAGGCATCCCTCTCAGCGTGGAAGTATTGCTTATGAAGGCGATTGTAGTAGTTGTATTGCAAGGATTTACTTATTCTGCGGAGCTTGGAAGCGTGTCGTCCGGAGACGACAACATCCATTCCTGCTGTCCGCAGGTTATGCACAATATGCGCCGCGATACCTGCCCATAGGGCCTGATCACACGGATCATCAAGGTCATACGCTATGAGTCTGAGGGATCGAGTCGACATGGGTTGCCTTGGATACTACACGCTGCAACCGGTTGTCGCGAAATGACATCTATTAGGGGTTCTATAACCTTTAGTAACTCACTGATGGTGTAAAGGTTTATTACCTATGACTTACGCTTTCGAATCTCTTGTGAGACCATTCTCCGAAAATAGAGTCAATATCTGCATAGCCGAAGTGCCCTCGCCTGGGCCATGCCTGGGACCACGTGGTCCTAAATTGCCCAGGACAAGGTGCCAGGTGCTGTAGACTGAGGGTAGTCCGTCCCTGCGTTGAACCTGACGTCTATGCCCTGTCGATCGTCGGACACGAAGCGATGTCGTCGTGGTCCTAGATCGAACAGTAAAGAGAGAGAGATCATGGCCAACATGCTACCCGGCGGGCAGACAGCGATTCAACGCCTGCCCCCTAAGCCCAAACCGATTGAGACCTTGCGCCAGCACAAGTTGCTATTCGGTTCGATCTTGTGCGCTGGCCTTCTGCTTACCGCGGCGTATGTGGGATTAAGCCATAAGAAATATGAATCCGACATGAGTCTGATGGTCCAGAACTCCCGTAAGAACATGGTGATTTCTTCCGATCCGACGGCAGCCTCTCAGCCCATCCCGACGCAGGTTGCAGAGGAAGACGTCAATTCGGCGGTTGAGGTCCTGGGCAGCTCGGACGTTCTGGATGACGTGGTGGATCCGGGGTGGACACAGTCGAATACACATTCCAAGCAAGCTGAGATGGATCACGAAGGTAAAGTTTCAACCTTCCGCAAGCGCCTGGTTGTGAGTCCTGTACGGAAGTCGCATGTAATCGATGTAAGTTATGTCACGACCGACCCCCATCAAGCGACACTTCAGTTGAACCGCCTGCTGGACGTTTTCATGACCAAACAAAAAGCATTGAGCCAGCCCACAGGCGTTGCAAAGTTTTTTGAGGATGAAGCAGAGCGTTACAAGTCTCAATGGAGCGAAGCACAGCAGAAGCTTGCGGACTTTCAAGAGAAGCACAAGTTCGTAACCGTCACAGATAAAGAAACGGACATCTCCAAGGCTCTGGCCGATGCGATGACGCTGCAGCGCTCCGCCGACGCGGAGATTAGCGAAGTGCAGCATCGTCTAGGCGTGGTGAACGCGCAGCTTCGTTCCGTTCCGCAGCGTCAGAACACCACGGAGCGGATCGTTCCTGCCTCGGGTTCACTCGATCAGGTGAACATTTTGCTTGCGCAGTTGAATCTAAGGCGCGCGCAACTGTTGACGCAGTATCAGCCCACCGACCGCATGGTCCAGCAAGTGGATACACAGATCGCAGAGGCCCAGGCCGAACTTACACGCTTGCAGACGAACACTACGACGGAACACACCTCGAGTGTGAATCCAACCTGGCAGGTCGTCGACCAGAACTACGCGAGCGAGACAGCGCATCTTCGGGCCGTAACAGGACGCCGCGATGCTCTTGTCGCGCAGATCAACGATCTGCAGAATCAGTTGAATTCCCTGGTGCAGGATGAGCTTGAGTTCAAGACACTGCAACAGAATGCAAGCACACTTAATACGAACTATCAGCTGTATATCCAAAAACGCGATTCTGCTCGTATGTCCGCAGCCATGGATAACAGCGGTTTGTTGAACTTCGGTGTGGTGCAGTATCCGACGTTTTCGCTTTCCCCGGTACGCCCGCGTCCTTTGATCGACTCGCTTCTTGGCATCATGACTTCCCTCTTCCTCGCCTCGATGGCTGTGTACTTCGTGAGTTCACGCAAGCATGAGGCCGCGTTGGAAGCTGCCGCAGCCTCTGAGCCGGATTTCCCCTACCTGGAAGCCGTGGCGAAGATGGGAGCTCTGGATACCGAGTTCCAAAGATACAGGGCCTACTAGAGCTCTGTTCGTTCTGAAAACATGGAGTATTCATCGGGGTGGAGAACAAGATCACACTCCATCCCGATGCCGTTCATCGGTTCTCAATAAACCAAAGTCGGAATCATCCTGAACAGCCCTCAAGTGGAGAAATACAACGAAATGTCTGCCGCGACTGAGAAGGATGTCCCGATCGATCCCATACCTATAGCGAAGGCTGTGAAGCCCGCTGCCCGTGGTGTGCGGATCATCAGTCAGACGATTGGTTCTCGCGTCTTCATCCAGGGTCTGAACATTCTGACCGGGATCATGACGGCGCGTATTCTGGCACCCGCTGGTCGAGGGCAACTTGCCGCAATCACCTTGTGGTCTCAACTGCTGGCCGGAATGACCACATTTGGTCTGCCGAGCGCTCTGATCTACTACATTCGCAACCGGCCTAAACAGACGGCGACCTTGATGGTGAACAGTCTGTTCATGAGTACGGTGCTCTCCGTCCTTGTAGCCATTGTGGGTGCGATCTGCATGCCCATGTGGCTGCATCAGTATCCCCTCTGGGCTATCCGTGCGGCGCAATGGTTCCTCATCGTTACGCCGCTCTGCAGCACGACCCTGATCTTTCGTGGCGGCATCGAAGCGACGGGATCCTTCTCGACTTCCAATTTCGCCCAGATTTTGAATCCAGCGATGATTCTGGCCTCGCTGCTGATTCTGCTCGCCACACATCAGTTCAACACGCTGAACGCTTCGGGCGCCTACATTCTGGCTGCAGCCCCCCCATTTTTTCTGCTGGCGTGGCGCTCTCGTAAGCTCTTTGGTAGCGACCGCAAGATCAGCTTTACAACACAGAAACTGCTTCTCAGTTATGGCATTCGCTCTTATGGGATCGATCTGATTGGCGCACTCGCGCTTCAAGTGGATCAAGTGCTTGTAGTGAGCTTCCTGCGGCCCGCCGACCTGGGCGTATACGTTGTGATGTTGAGCCTCTCCCGCATTCTGAATATCTTCCAGAATTCGGTGGTAACGGTTCTCTTCCCGAAGGCGACCGGACTGTCGATCGAACAGGCCGTTGCCATGACAGCACGGGCTGCGCGTGTCAGCACCGCGATTACAAGTGTCTGCGCTCTCTGCATTGCTCTTTTGGGACCTCTGCTGCTGCGCATTTTCTACGGTGCCGAGTATGCCAAATCATCGTTTACGCTCCGTGTGCTCCTGGTCGAGGTCACGATTGCCGGATGCGCCTTCGTTTTGGCTCAGGCCTTCATGGCGCTGGGTAAGCCAGGGCTTGTAACCTTTCTGCAGGGCGTCGGCCTGGCAGTGAGTGTGCCCATGATGTTTCTGTTGATTCCGCGGTGGGGAACGCTGGGCGCTGCGACGGCTCTTCTGGTTTCGACTCTTCTGAGACTTGCTTTGATCTATGGCAGCTTTATCTTTGTTCTGAAGGTCAGGCCGCCAAGCCTCCTCATTAACCGCGACGACATCAATCTACTTCTAGTGGCGCTGCGAAAAAAAGGCGTGAGAGTGTAACCGTATGCCACTTACCCTATTGGAAGTGAAGCAGAACAAGAAGTATCGCAATATGCTGATTGGGTTTCTCTTCGGCAGCATTTTGCTTTCTTTCACGCCTCTTGCTCAAGGACTCATCTATCTCATTCCCGCTGCGGGATTCATGGTGGCCTGGTATCTCAAGAGACGTTCGCGGGTCCACTACATCACCTTCGTGCTCTGGCTCTTCTTCCTCGCACCGATGGTTCGTCGCATGATCGAATATCACATTCAGGCCCAGACGGCTGCCATGGTGATCGCGACACCTATCTTGGCGTGCGTTGCTGGCATGCCGACATTACGGCGCATTTCGATCATCCTCTCGTCGGTACGGCTCCGCTCCATCGTGCTGATCATCGCGACGATCGCGTACGCCGCTGTAGTTGGCTTCCTCACCCACTCCCCTGTTGGCATGGTGCAGGAGCTTGTAACGTGGATAGGACCGCTTGCGTTCGCGCTCTACCTATTTGACCAGCGGGAGTACCTGGACGAGATTCTCTCCCTTATTCGTAACAACTTCCTCTTCGGCATTCTCGCGATGGGATTTTATGGCGTGTACCAGTACCTCGTTTTGGCACCGTGGGACGCGTACTGGATGGAGAACTCCAGCCTGTCGACGATCGGCTCTCCTGAACGCATGCAGGTGCGTGTTTTTTCGACGATGAATGCGCCGCAGACACTGGCGGACTTTCTCATCTTCGGACTGTTGCTTTGTGTCTCTTCCACCCGCAGGCTTCGATATGCTGCAATGCCGTTCGCTTTGATGGCGCTCGCCCTCACGTCGAGCCGTTCTGCGTGGGTGGGCGGTGCAGCGGGGCTGCTGTTTGCAATCTTCTCTCTCCCTGCCAAGCGACGCATCCAGATTGTGTTTGCCCTCTTCGGCTGTGTGGCCGTGCTTGGAGTCCTGACCCAGATCCCGGAGGTGGACGAGTTGCTGTCTGCGCGCCTCGCGAGCTTCACTAATCTGAAAGAAGACAGCAGTGTGAACCAACGACTGGCGAGCCAACAGCAGGCAGTCACGATGTTTATCGCCAAGCCTTTCGGCAACGGATTTGGTGGCAACCAGGCCAGCGAGAGTAGCGGACCATCCTACGGAGTCGCGACGATTCAAGGCGTATACCAAAATGACAACGGCATTGAACAGGTAACGCTAACCTATGGATGGGTCGGCTCGCTAGTCTTTATCTTTGGCTTTGCCGCAGCCGTCATCGCCGCGCTTCGCGTCACAAGAACGCCGGAGCTGATGGCACTGAAAGCTGGACTGATTAGCCTGGTGGTGCAGGTACCGACGATGGGCATCTTCCCCTCGGCGACCGGGATGCTGCTCTGGATGAGCATCATGCTCTGCCTCGCATCTCAGGAACTGCAGGCATCACCCCTCGTCTCTGCGGTTGCTGTTCGATTCAGCCGCGCCGAACCTCAGGAAGCCTCATGAAGGAACCTGGAGCGCTTCGAGTTCTACACCTCTCTAATAGTGTTTCCAGTCTCGGCAACGGCATCGTAAACGTAGCGGTTGACCTGGCAATTGAGCAGGTGCAGCGCGGCATCACGGTCGGGTTTATGTCCGGAGGTGGAGGGTGGATATCACTCCTTGAAGCTTCCGGGGTTAAGACCTTTACGTTTCCGCATGGAGGCTGGCGCAATAAGATCACGACCTCGTGGAAGCTCTTCCGCCTGCTTCGTACATTTCGTCCGGATGTCGTGCACGCCCATATGCGAACGGGGCTTGTGTTGGCATGGCCTTTGACCACCTTGTTGCGGATTCCGCTGGTGATGCATCTCCACAACATCCATGACGAAAAGCTGGGAACGGCGAAGTTGGCAAATCGTGTGATTGCAGTGAGTCGCGCGGTTGCAAACGATCTGCAGCAGGTTGGCCTGCCTGCCGATCATATTCGCGTTGTGTTGAATGGGATGCTGGGCAGCAAACGGCTGAGTCCCGATGTGCCATCGAAAGAACTCACGCGACCGGCGATCGTTTGTGTTGCAGGAATGACCGTGCGCAAGGGAATCCTCGAGTTAATTGAGGCCTTCGGTTCCATCGCAGACGAATTTCCCGGTGCCTCCCTTTATCTGGTCGGAGGAGGTAGCGCCGAATCAGCGATGATCCGCGAAGTCGCCGCCAATTCGCCTGTGAGTGACCGCATTCACTTTGAAGACTTTCAGGCGGATCCCAGGGCGTATCTTGCTTCGTCGGACGTCTTCGTTCTCGCTTCGAGGCGGGAGGCGTTCGGGCTTGCGCTGGTCGAGGCGCGTGCAGCGGGTTGCGCGATCGTTGCGACCAATGTGGATGGCATTCCCGAAATCATTGAGGATGGCAAGACCGGCCTGCTGATCGGCGTGAATGATCCCGCAGACCTGGCTGCAAAGATACGACTCTTACTGACCGACGACGCTCTGCGTACTAAATTGAAGGCCCAGGCGCGCGAGCATCTAGAACTTTACAGCGTCGAACGGATGACCACCGAGACGACGGCCGTCTACAGCGAGTTATTGTAGAAACGTCGTATCCAACGAAGAATGTCGTAGATCCTTGTCTCAATCGATTCTTGTGATGTGCCTATTCAGGGCTGCCAATTGTCGCGAGGTGCTGTGCTCATGAAGCGCCGTACAGCCGGTACCGCAGTAAATCCTTCTGTCGGAAGCGAGTAAGGAGCCGTGCTGGCAAAGGAACAGCGTCGATCGTCTTTCCCTGCTACGCACTGCAGTGCGCTCGTCTCTACGTTCTGCTTCCACCAATCAAAATCATGGAAAGGGCGCGATCCGGGTACACCCGCGCCGTAATTAAACTGCTGCTTCGTTCCCGAGTTGAGGCGGTAAATATTGTTTTCAAACTTGAGCCCCGGAATGGAGTCCTGGCGGATGTAGAAAGTCAGACCGCCGCCCTTCACGTTGTTGCTCGAATCGAAGACGTTGTCGTGAATACTCCAGCGACTACAACCGACTTCGAATGTAGCTTCCGCGCCCCAAACCGCGGCAATGGAGTTGTAGGCCAGCGTCCCGTCCGGCGCGCCTCCGTTGCAATCCAGACCGTTGTAAGCGTTCTCGTTCCCAATCCGTGCGATGTGATGGATGGTATTGTGCGTGATCGTGGCGCTGGAGCTGTTGCCTCCAATCTGCACACCATATCCGTAGGAGTAGGTGATGGTGTTGCTGTCGATGACGGGCTTAATGCAGCCGGAAACGCGAATATTGCCGTCGTTCATCGTCAGGAAATTGCCTTGGATTGTAGGGGTAGTGCATTGAGGGCCGTGAATAGTAAAGACAGAGATTCCGAGGGAGTTGAGGGTGGAGACATAGTTCTGCTTAAGCACGAGGTCTGCGGTGCCCGTGATCGAGAGACCATTGCGCTCGTAGTTCAGAAAGCGGTCACTGTCGATCTCGCCGACGGCGTTGTCCTGGATGGTCCATCCGCGCAGGGCCGGGTTCGTGGGAGCAGCTGTACCAGCCGCAACAAAAACTGCGCCCTCACCTGACATGCTGATCGAGGGAATCCAGTCCGTCGTGCCGTCTCCGAGGTTCCAGAAGACAGAGTTGCGAACCGTGTTGTATTCATTTCCTACTGCCCCACCGCCTGGGTTGACCGCCGCGAGAATGCCGGACTTTGCCGCGTGGATGATGCGCACACCGTCGATAACCACGTGGCTGCAGCCCTGCAGAAAGACTCCATAAGTGCGATGCACGATCTGCATGGAGTGGGAGGAGGGATCTCCGCCGTCCGCAAGATGAACAAAAAGCGCTTGCTGACGTGCGTCGTAAAACCAGCTGCCTGGCACCCTGGATACATTCTCCAAGCCCGACACCATCTGCTCCGGTGGAAGAGATCCGATACGATACCACTCCGATGGAAGGATCCGGTTCGTCGTCGTAATGTCCTGCATGGCGAGAAACGTCTTGCCTTGGTTTTGAATGAAGTCCCACATCCTGTAGGTACTGCCCGGAGCCCATCCACCGGCAAAGTTGAGCTGCGAAGTCAGAGCATGCGTGGGATGGTCGTCCCCATCCACAAAAACCTTGAAGACAGGGTCCTTCATCGGGATCTGATAGACCCCCTTGCCTGCACTTTTCCAACCGCTCGCAGAATCCGCCCCGTCAATCGTAGGAAGTTCTCCCGTACCGTAGCTTCCGATGCGAAGAGGATGCTGGTCGCTTCCACCGTTCATTCCCGGCGCCCCGGTAAGCTCCATCTGCTCACGCCAGCGTTCTCCGGACTTCAAAAGGATCTCGTCTCCTGGACGAAAGCCGCGACTGTGCGCGAATCGATTGACGCTGGAGAGATGCTGCCATGCTGCATTGGGAGAAAGCCCGGTACCGCGATCCGAACCATGGGTTGCATCGACAAAATATTGCGCCGCATTGCAGGGTGCTACTGCGAAACCCGCCACGAGAAGAATGCCCAGCACGATTTGTTTGGCGCGAGACTGCGTTGTGGTCGGGACCTTCGGCATCATTTGCACTGCTGCGCTTCCTGTCTTCAGCATCGAGAGATTACCCCAGGGTCAAACAAGTTCGTTGTAGACAGCGACAGTGCGCTCAGCCATAAGAGGCGCGGCGAAGTGCTTCTCTGCGTAACTACGGCACGCCTCGGGACTGGGCATGGGGACTTCACCGGAGAGGAAACGCTTGAGACCGGCGGCAATATCTTCCGCAGACGTCGACTCGAAGACGAGGTCGCTCGAAAAGTCTCCAACGACTTCAGGAAGACCGCCGACCGGTGTCACCAGCGCTGGCGTTCCCGCTGCCAGCGACTCTGCCGCGATCAGGCCGAAGCCTTCCAATGCAAGCGTAGGCACGATATTCATGTCGGCCGCTTGATACGCATTCACGAGGAGTTCATCCGGGACGAAGCCAAGGAGAACGACGTGCTGTTCCAGGCCGAGCGACACGATCTGTTCCTGTAGCTGCTTTTGCAGAGGCCCCTTGCCGACCATATACAGAAGTACCTCAGGATGCTGCTTGCGAATCAGGCTGATGGCCTGGATGAGATTGCCGAGGCCCATGCGCGGCACGAGACGGCGCACGGAGACGAGGATCTTTCGATCTTCGGGCCAGCCGAGAGCGGCGCGTGCTGTCTGCTTGCTTGGCGGCAGGATGAAACGCTCCAGATCTACAGAACCTGGAATGATGCGAATGCGGTCCGCCTTGATGCTGTAATCGCGAACAAGCACATCAGCAAAAGCTTTGGAGAGCGTAATGACGCGATCACCGCGGCGATAGACGGCGCGTTCCACCTGTAGCATGGCCGCGATGGCGAGCTTACCGCTGCCCTGCACGCGGGCCTCCTCTGCCCAAGGTCCATGAAAGTGGACGACGAAGGGTTGAGCCTTCAATTTGTCGATAGCAGGCAGCGAGAGCAGAGCGAAGTGTGACGCGAGGATGTCCGGCTTTGCGGTCTTCAGCGCGTGAAGAATCATCTCGCGGCTGGCCACGAGACGCTTCAAGCCGCCTGTACCTGAAGGTGCCAGAAGCTGCAATCTACCGTCCGTACGCTCTGCTACGTCTGCAGGAGCGAGCACTGCACCTTTGACTTCGACACCCAGGCGTGGAAGGTAGTCCGTCAGTGTCTCCACCACTCTGCCCGATCCCCCTGCACCACTTGTCGACCAAGAGAGCGCTATATGGAAGCTTTGCATCGACCGTCCTTCCGAAGGTATCCCGCCATTTGGCACAGAATTTCACGCAAAAGATGAAATAAGTTGAGTGCTTGCCGAAATCGAACTTCGAAGCCTCAACACATTTGATTATCTCAGAGAGATGTCCCCGGTCGGCCCCGGACCGCTTCCACTCCGCGACGTCGCAAAGTCTGAGAAGACCTGGCTGCTACCTCGCTCAAACTGTACTGGCGGTGCTTCGCGGCTATGTAAGTTAGAGCTTGATCGGACTCGCGAGCGAAATCTGGTCGACAATCTCTATCCCGAAGCCCTGTAGCGCTGGTACGTGCGTCGGACGGTTGGTAAGCAGACGGATGCGCTTGAGACCCAGATCCGAAAGGATCTGCGCACCCACGCCGGAGTCGCGGAGTGTGCGCTGAGAACTGTCGTCGGTATGGGCGGTCGTGATTCCTGCAGCATGCAGGTGGATGCGCGGCGGTGTTACATTGCGATCCAAATGGAAGCCGGGACCAGTATCGTGTAAGTAAAGAAGCGCTCCACAGCCCGCTTCCGCAATAGCACGAAGAGCGTCATCGATCGTCAGGCGATGATCGGACGGGGTCGAATTGAAGACATCGTCGGCCAGATTGTGGGTGTGAACGCGAACGAGGACGGGTTCGTTGCTCTCCGCACAAAGATCTCCCCGCACAAGAGCAAGGTGCGAGATCTGTCCGTCTGAGCTGCTCTCATAAGCAATAAGCTCGAAGTCTCCGTAGCGCGTCGGAAGGGTGGTCGAGGCCACGCGATGGACGCTGCGTTCATGCTGCAGGCGATGGCGGATGAGGTCGGCCACGGTCAGCATGAGCATGTTGTGCTGCTTGCAGAACTCGATGAGATCCGGAACGCGGGCCATGGTGCCGTCCGGGTTCATGATCTCGCAGATAACACCGGCAGGAATCAGACCAGCCATGCGTGCAAGATCCACGGAGGCCTCGGTCTGACCGGCGCGCACAAGAACGCCTCCCTTTCTTGCCCGAAGGGGGAAGACGTGTCCGGGACGGGCGAGATCGTTGGCGGTGGCGGTCGATGCGATGGCGGTGCGGATGGTGTGAGCGCGATCCGCTGCGGAGATTCCTGTCGTTACACCTTCGCGGGCTTCAATGCTTTCGGTGAAAGCGGTGCCGAAGCGCGAGGTGTTCTCGCTCGCCATGGGTGGAAGGCGGAGGTAGTCTGCGCGATCTTCGGTGAGGGTGAGGCAGATGAGGCCGCGTCCGTGGGTGGCCATGAAATTAATGGCTTCCGGGGTCACAAATTCGGCGGCGAGGGTCAGGTCGCCCTCATTTTCGCGATCTTCGTCGTCAATGACAACGATCATGCGGCCCGTGGCAAACTCACGAAGGGCGGTGGGGACGTCAGTAAAGGGAGACTCAGCCATGATGATTTGATCCTAAGGATACGCTGCCTGGTGCAGAAAAACGCCGCCCCGGGGTGTGGGACGGCGTCAGGGTACTGCGTAAGTTACAGACTGGACTCGATTTCGAAGCCCCAGGCCTCGAGGAGAGCCTCTGGAATGTACTTGGAGTTCTTGTTGCGGCGCGCCCACTCACGAAGACGTGTGGAGCGGATGTACTGGTCTGGCGTCAGTTTGTACTCTTTTACGACCAGTTCGAATGATGTGACAGTGGGGACGACCGGGCCGATCGGCTCAGGCTTGCCCCAGTTCGGATTTCCACGACGCTTTGCCATTTTGGTTCTGTTCCTTCCGTGCTCGGCGGCGCTGGGCCGCAAACATCTTATTTTACTGCGATTTTTACCCAAACGCAAGCAGATTCAGGTATAGAGGACGTGCCGAATTGGCGGGACATCTCGCAGAACGGAACCAAGCGTCCAATCTCGTTTGTGCAAAAGGCTCAAACTAGCAAATAAGAACCATAAGAAATTTAGGAGTGGCTGCCATGAGTTCGTCCATAGTGTCTGATGAAATTCAGGGATTCGCATGCGCTGTTGAAGAAGCTCCTCTGGATGCAAGCGCGGAGTGGGTAGTTTCGCGCCGTGACTTTCTGCGTTCCGCGACGGTGGTGGGTGCGGTCGCCGCGACAGGCCTAAGCCAAAGCGCGGATGCCGAAGCGGTACAGGCGGCCAAAATGTCCGCCGCACAGACCATGCCGGTGAGCCTGAAGATCAACGGGGAGATCCACAATCTCACGTTCGATACCCGGGTCACTCTACTGGATGCGCTACGCGAGCATCTAGGTCTGACGGGCAGCAAAAAGGGTTGCGACCATGGCCAGTGCGGCGCCTGCACGGTGATCGTGGATGGGCGGCGCGTCAATAGCTGCCTGATGCTGGCGGCAACGGTCGATGGTTTGGACGTAACAACAATCGAAGGCCTGTCTCATGGCGACGAACTGCACGCGGTACAGGCGGCGTTCCTGCAGCATGACGCGTTTCAATGCGGTTATTGCACACCTGGGCAGATCTGCTCGGCCGTTGCATTGCTGGATGAAGTAAAGAAGGGCGATGCCAGCGTCGTGAGCTTTGAGGCAAAGACGGCCAACGGTCGACCTCCGCTCACGGACGATGAGATTCGCGAGCGCATGAGCGGCAATATCTGCCGTTGCGGGGCCTATCCAAACATCGTTTCAGCAGTGCGCGCTGTAGCCAAGGGGGTGACAGCGTGAATCCATTTGCCTATCAAAGAGTGACGGAAGAGTCAGCAGCCGTTCATGCCATCGCAGGAAACGCGAACGCCAAGCTGCTGGGCGGCGGAACGAACCTCATCGACCTGATGAAGGACGATGTCGAGCACCCGACGACTCTGGTGGACATTACCCGTGTGCCTTTAAACAGGATCGAAGATGCAGGAAATGGTGGAGCGAAGATCGGGGCCTTGGTGCGGAATAGCGATCTGGCAAACGATGGCCTGATCCGCGCACGGTTTCCTCTCTTGAGCATGGCGCTGCTCTCGGGCGCGAGCGCGCAACTGCGCAATCTCGCCACGACGGGCGGCAACCTGATGCAGAGAACCCGCTGCTACTACTTCATGGACACGGCATTCCCCGAGTGCAACAAGCGCAAGCCTGGAAGCGGATGTGGAGCGTTAAGGGGATTCAATCGTATCCACGCCATCCTTGGGCAGAGCGAGGAGTGCATTGCGACCAATCCTTCGGACATGAACGTCGCGATGGCTGCGCTTGGAGCCGAGGTGCATGTCGAGGGCCCGAAGGGCAAACGTATGATTCCCTTCCATGAGTTTCACCGGTTGCCTGGAAAGACTCCCCAGGTAGATACCAATCTTGCGCACAACGAGATGATTACGGGTGTGACTCTGCCTGCGGGCGCGGATGCGTTTGCGCCACACAGCTACTACCTGAAGGTGCGCGATCGCCAGAGCTACGCCTTTGCTCTGGTATCGGTTGCAGCTGGCTTGGTGATGGATGGAAACAACGTCAAGCGCGCTACGGTTGCGCTGGGCGGTGTGGCTCATAAGCCTTGGCGGATGCAGGAGGCCGAGGATGCGCTTGTCGGCAAGCCTGCAACTCCGCAGAGCTTTGCGGCAGCCGCAGAGATCTTGCTGCGCGGCGCGAAGGGTTATGAACACAATCAGTTCAAGGTCGAACTGGCGAAGCGCAGCATTGTGAAGACACTCACGATGGCGGCGCAAGGGGGTGTGGCATGAGCGGTATGGGACAGGAAGCAACACCCGTAGTGCGGAAAGATATTCCGGAGCGGTATGACGGACGATTGAAGGTGATGGGCAAGGCGACGTATGCCGCTGAGTTTCCCGTGAAGGACTTGCTCTACGCGGTGATCGTGCAGAGCACGATTGCGACGGGAATCATTGCGAGTGCGGATACACGGGCTGCCGAAAATGCAAGCGGCGTAGTGAAGGTGTTGACGGCTTTCAACGCTCCGAAGCTGCCCATGCCGAAGCCACAGCCGCCCGCGACTCGTTCCACTTCCCTTTTGCAGACACCGGATGTTCATTACAACGGCGAGCCGATTGGCGTGGTTGTGGCAAAAAGCCTAGCCGAGGCTCAGCATGCTGCGAACCTGATCAAGTACAGGTACAAACCAGGAATTTCGCAGCTCGACTTCATGGGGCATCTCGATACAGCTCGTCTCCCGAAGCGTGCGGGAAATGCTCCCGCAAAGCAGGATCATGGAGAGAAAGACCGTGCCTGGGCGAAGGCGACGACGGTCCTGGAGGAGACGTACTCCACGCCGCTGCAAAACCACAATCCCATGGAGCCCCACGCGACGATTGCGGAGTGGGACGGTGAAAAGCTGACGGTGCATGATGCAACGCAATACATCTCTGGCGTCCGTCAGTCGCTGGCGAAGACCTTTGCCTTACCGCTGGACAATATTCACGTCATCGACCCGTATGTTGGCGGCGGCTTCGGATCCAAAGGTTCCATGTGGTCGCACGTCGCGCTCTGCGCGATGGCGTCGAAGGTCGTGGGACGTCCGGTGAAGCTGGTACTCGACCGGACACAGATGTTTGGACCTGTGGGCCAGCGTCCACGCACCCTGCAGAAGATCAAACTCGGTGTGGATGCGAACGGCAAGTTCGTAGGTATTCAGCACGACGTGCTGATGTCGACTTCGAAGATGGAAGACTTCATCGAGCCAAGCGCAAAACAGACGACGATGCTCTACCAGTGCGATAACATCTCGATCAGTCACAAGCTGGTAGAGATGGACATCGGCGTGGGCACCTTCCAGCGCGCTCCGGGTGAGGCAACCGGCACGCCTGCACTGGAGAGTGCAATCGATGAGCTTTGCTACAAACTGAAGATGGATCCAGTCGAGTTCCGTCTGAAAAACTACGCGGAGATGGATCCAGGCGAGCAGAAGCCGTTTACGAGCAAGCATCTGCGCGAGTGCTATCAACAGGCGGGCGACCGTTTTGGATGGTCGAAGCGCAATCCTGAGCCCCGGTCGATGAAGGAGTCCGGTAGAGACGGCGAAAAGCTGATTGGCTGGGGTATTGCCACAGCCACTTACGGCGCAAATCGATCTTCCGCGCAGGCGGTCATCCGACTCATGCCGAATGGACATATCTTCATCGGCAGCGGAACGCAGGATCTCGGCACGGGCATGTACACCGTGATGGCGCAGACCGTGGTGGAGGAGCTTGGGGTCGACTGGAAGACGGTCGATGTGAGGCTCGGCGACAGCATGCTTCCCAAGGCCCCGGTTTCGGGCGGTTCACAGTCGACTGCCAGCGTTGGACCGGCGGTGAAAGAGGCCTGCAACCAACTGAAGTTGAAACTGGCAGCGGCGGCAGTGCTGGATCCGGCTTCTCCTCTGCATGGAACTGAGACCGGAGATCTCGACATTCAGGATGGCGCTCTCTTCTCAAAGAAGGACGTTTCGAAGCGCGAGACATTGGTTTCTATTGCCTCTCGCAGCGGACAAGCCATTGAGGCTATGGGATCTGCAGAACCGGGCGAAGATGCCAAGTCGCAGTCTTCGCACTCCTGGGGAGCAGTTTTTGCGGAGGTCGAGGTAGACGAGGCGATCAAAACCGTCAAAGTACGTCGCATTGTGGCCACCTATGACATCGGTCGCATTATGAATCGAAGGACAGGCCTGAACCAGTTGCAGGGCGGATTGGTCTGGGGCATCGGCACGGCACTTCTCGAAGTGACAGAACTCGACAAGCATCATGGCAAGGCCGTCAATGCGAATCTCGGAGAATACCACGTCGCAGTGAATCGAGACGTTCCTGACATCGACGTGACGGTGCTGGATATTCCTGATGCGAAATTTTCCCCGCAGGGTGCACGCGGCATCGGGGAGATCGGAATCACCGGTGTTTCCGGTGCGATTGCGAACGCGATCTTCCATGCGACGGGCAAGCGCGTTCGGGACTTTCCCATCACCTTGGACAAGATCATGAGTGCCTGAACCCGGCGAGGTTCCGGGTGTTTTGAGAGGGCGAAGGTTGTGCGAAGATTAAGAAGACGCAGCAGCGTTCTGAAGTCATCCGCACAGGACCTTTGCCCTCTTTTAATTGCATGACCAAGCCCACCGAACTCGCTTCCCTCCTCCATCAGACCTTTGGGTTCGCCGAGTTTCGTGCGAACCAGGAGGCCGTCTGCGTTGCGGCGGTGGAGGGAAAGGATGTTCTCCTGGTCATGCCGACGGGCGCAGGCAAGAGCCTTTGCTATCAGCTTCCGGCGATTGCGCGTGGTGGGACGGCGCTGGTCATCAGTCCGTTGATTGCACTGATCGACGATCAGGCAGCGAAGATGTCTGCCTTGGGATTGAAGGTCGGTAGGATTCACTCCGGACTGAGCCGGGAGGAGTCGAGGCAGGTTTGCCGCGACTACCTCGATGGGACACTGCAGTTTCTCTTTATTGCGCCCGAACGCATGCGCGTGCCGGGATTTGCGGCGATGCTGGCCAAGAGAAAGCTGAGCCTAATCGCCATCGACGAGGCCCACTGCATCTCGCAGTGGGGCCATGATTTCCGGCCAGATTACCGTACGCTCGGGCAGCACTTGCAGGCGCTGAGGCCTACGCCTGTCATGGCTCTGACTGCCACGGCGACGACGGAAGTGCAGCGAGACATCGTGCTGCAACTTGGGCTGCAAGGTGTAGCCAAGTTCATTCACGGGTTCCGGCGAACCAACCTCGCCGTAGAAGTGATCGAGCTTTCCAAGCCCGAACGTCACGCAAAAGTGCGCGAGATGTTGTTGAACCCCGAGCGCAGGCCCGCGATTGTTTACGCGCCTTCACGCAAAGATGCTGACGCTATGGCCAGTGCGCTGGCAGTCGAATTCCCTGCCGCGGCATATCACGCGGGTCTCGATGCCGGGACGCGTGAGCGTGTGCAGAAGGAGTTTCTCGCTGGACGGATCGAAGTAGTTGTAGCCACCGTCGCGTTCGGCATGGGTATCGACAAGGCAGATGTGCGCACGGTCATTCACACCGCCGCACCTTCGAGTGTGGAGAGCTTTTATCAGGAGATCGGTCGTGCGGGACGTGACGGAAAGCCAAGCCGGTCAATCTTGATGTACTCCTTCCTGGATCGGAAGACGCATGAGTTTTTTCTGGAGCGCGATTATCCGCCGCTCGATACGCTGTCGAAGATTGAACGCGGCCTGAGCCGTGAGAACGAGATCCACGCGGACGATCTTCGCGTGAAGCTGAAGATGAGCATGGATGAGTTTGCTCCCGCAATGGACCGGCTCGTAGCCCAGGGCGTGGCAAGCCTGGATTACAGCGGTAATGTCGCGTTGATTGGTGAGGATTCCAGCTGGCGCAAAGGCTATGAGGCGCAGGTCAACTTCCGTCGCTCGCAGATGGATCGCATGATGCAGTTTGCCGCCGGAAGTACCTGCAGAATGACTTCACTGATCCTCCACTTCGGCGATGCGGCGGACGGTGCGCGGGCGTGCGGAGTCTGCGATGTTTGCGCTCCGGAAGCCGCGCTGGCACAGGGATTCCGCGCCCCCGATGAAGCGGAAGAACGCGAGATGGGACGCCTGCTGCGTTGCGTCGGCGAACGCGGCATGTCGATGCGCAAGCTGCAGGAAGCGGTCGATCCAAGGATGCAGATGGATCGCCGCGACTTCGAGGCCATGGTCGATGCGCTGGCCCGCGCGGGATACGTCAGCGTGGACGAGGCCGAGTTTCGCGGCGCGGACGGAAAGGACATCCGCTACCGCAAGGTAACGCTGACGCACGAAGGTCGCGAGTGGGAGGGCGAAGACCTGGTCGGTGTGGTGCTTCGATCGGTCGTGTCAAAGGCGTCCAAGTCCGGCAAGGCTTCTCCCAAGAAGAAAGCGAGCGTCAAGCCAGACGCGGTGGCTCTTTCTCCGTCGGAAGAGAAAGTAGCGGACAGACTCAGAGAATGGCGAAAAGGCGTGGCAAAGGAACTCTCGCAGCCAGCTTTCTGCGTCTTTCCGGACCGAGTCTTGGCCGAGATCGTGCGCGACATGCCTGCAACGAATGCCGATTTGCTCCAAGTGAAAGGCATGGGCGTGGCAAAGGTAGAGCGCTGGGGGGCAGCAATCTGCGGCGTGATCAATAACGGCGCTGCTCCTTCCGTCGAGCGCAAGGTGATGCCGCGCGTCGTTGTGGCTCAGGCACCTCGTCCCCTGGCAGCCACGGCACCAGTGGACAATCTGGAGAAGGAGCTGAAGATCTGGCGGATGCGCCGGGCCAAGGAAGAAGGCGTGGCTCCTTTCCTGCTTCTTACAGAAGACGCCGTACGGAGAATTGTCATGGAAAAGCCATCGAACGTAGACGCGTTGGGTGAGATTGACGGTATCGGAAAACCGCGCGCGGAGAAGTACGGGGCGGCGATCTGCGAGATCGTGACAGGCCACATATAGCCGTTCTATGCGGTAATCGATGAATCGCAAACGGCCCTGCTCGATGGCTGATAAACTTGATTTCCACCATAAATTCGATTTATGAGCGCCAGAGCGCTACGACAGGAGTTTGCAATGGGACAGGAAACAAGTGGTACAAGCCTTCGTCTGAAGACGGGCCTGGCAGAGATGTTGAAGGGCGGCGTCATCATGGATGTGATGAACGTCGAGCAGGCGCGTATTGCGGAAGAGGCTGGAGCCATCTCCGTCATGGCGCTGGAGCGCGTTCCCGCGATGATTCGCGCTGAGGGTGGCGTGGCCCGCATGGCGAACCCCAAGCTCATCAAGGAAATCATCTCCGCCGTTTCTATCCCCGTCATGGCGAAGGCCCGCATCGGGCATATTGCCGAAGCGCAGGTCCTACAGACGCTCGGCGTCGACTTCATCGACGAGAGCGAGGTGCTCACGCCAGCCGATGAGGTGTACCACATCGACAAGCACGCGTTTACAACGCCGTTTGTCTGTGGCGCGCGCAACCTGGGTGAAGCACTACGACGCATTGCCGAAGGTGCGGCGATGATTCGTACCAAGGGCGAGCCCGGGACGGGCGACGTCGTCCACGCCGTGCAGCACATGCGCATGATCGTACGCGAGATGCGCATCCTCAAGGCCCTGGGCGAAGAAGAGCTCTACAACGAAGCCAAGCTGCTGGCCGCTCCCTACGAGCTGGTGCGCATGGTGGCGAAGACGGGTAAACTTCCGGTTCCGAACTTCTCCGCAGGTGGCATCGCTACCCCGGCGGATGCGGCCCTGATGATGCAGCTTGGCGCTGAGGCTGTGTTTGTCGGTTCAGGCATCTTCATGAAAGATGGAGCGACTCCGCTGGACGTGCAGAACAACGCAGCCGAGCGCGCCGAGGCTGTTTCGCGCGCGAAGGCCATCGTGATTGCTACGACGCACTACGACGACGCGAAGATCGTAGCCGAAGCTGCGGAAGCGGTCACGGGTTCGATGAAGGGTCTTGCCGCAGCCGCCCTCGACGAGTCACAGCTGATGCAGATGCGCGGACGGTAACTTGTTCAGATTTGACGAAGCCGCTGGCCCATTGGCTGGCGGTTTTTGTTTGCCCTTTAGAATGGGAGTGTATGACTGACACAATGACGGGCACAGGGAAAAAGACGATTGGTGTTCTGGCCCTGCAGGGCGCATTCGATGCGCACGCGCAGGTGCTGCGGGAACTAGGCGCGGACGTGGTGATGGTACGCAAGCCGGAGCAGTTGGAAGGTCTGGATGGACTCGTGATTCCGGGTGGAGAGTCAACGACGTTTCTCTGGCATCTCGAGCATCGTGGATTCTTCGAGGCTTTGAAGAAGTTCGCTGCGGAGAAGCCCGCGTTCGGTACGTGCGCCGGCGCGATTCTGATGGCGAAGGACGTTCGCAATCCTTCGCAGAAGTCTCTCGCGGTCATGGATATCGCCATCGAGCGCAACGCCTATGGTCGGCAGAATGATTCGCGCATCCTAAAGGCAGAGACGACGCTGGCGGGGGGACCAATGGAGATGGTCTACATTCGCGCTCCGCGGATTGCCTTTGTCGGCAACGACGTCGAGGTACTGGCGAACCGTGACGGCGATCCCGTACTGGTGCGGCAGGGCGACATGCTGGCCGCTACGTTTCATCCTGAGCTCTCCGAAGACCGCCGCGTACATGAAGAATTTTTGAAGATAGTGGACGAGGCCAAAGCGCGTTGACCCAGACGCCAATCTTCGCCATGCGCTGGTGGCTTCCGCAGGATGCCGCTCTGCATGGCGCGGCGCTGGACCGCGAGATGTATTTCGCACTCTGGATCATGACCGGGCTTCTGGCTGCGGCACACCTGGTAATGCTGATGGGGCTCTGCGTAGGTCGTCGCGAGGGGCAACACAGCATATGGCGTCTGGAGATTACACCTCTTTTATTGCTGACGATTTTGTTTGGATGGATGACGATGCGCGCCGAGCGGCTATGGGCGGCGATGCGCTATGCAGGAGCAGATCCCGCAGCGATGCAGGTGGAGGTCGTGGGCGCACAGTTCGTCTGGTACTTTCGCTATCCCGGAACAGATGCGCGTTTTGGCAAGACAAAGTCAGAGCTGGTGAAACCGGGTGAAGGCAATCCTCTCGGAATCGACCCCAAGGATGAAGACGGGCGGGACGATCGCGTGAGCAGTGAGCTTGTCCTGCCGATGGGGCGCGAGGTAGATCTTCGGGTTCGGTCGCTAGATGTGATCCACGGCTTCAGCGTCCCGGAGATGCGTGTGAAGCAGAACGCCGTGCCGGGACAGGTCTTTCATATTCACTTCACCCCTGTGCATGAAGGCAGATACGCCGTGTTGTGTACACAGGTCTGCGGCCTCGGACATTATCGCATGCAGGCTACCGTACGCGTGGTGAGTGCTGCAGAGTTCGTGCGATGGAGTGCGCGATGAAGATCTTCTCGACACACCATCGCACGATCGGCATTGGATATTTGCTCCTCGCCGGAACGTCGGTTGCCATCGGAACACTGCTTTCGCTGCTGATGCGCGTACATCGTGTATGGCCCGATTTGAACTGGCCGCTATGGGGCATCATGAAGCCGGAAGACTACCTGGCGACCGTGACGATGCACGGAACGCTGATGGTCTTCTTTGTTCTGACCACCGCGCCACAATCGGGATTTTCCAATCTCGTATTGCCTGAGCAGATCGGTTCCCGGACGATGGCCCTCCCGTGGCTGAACGCAGCGAGCTTCTGGACAACCGTGGCTTCCCTGCTGGTTCTGTTGAGCGCCTTCTTTGTGCGCGGCGGCGGGCCAATCTCGGGATGGACAAGCTATCCACCGTTCTCTGCACTGGCGGATACCGGGCCTGGACAGGCCACGGGGATGGACCTGTGGTTGGTAAGCATCGGATTGTTCTGCATCGCATCGACGATGAGCGGAGCGAACACGCTGGTGACGGTGGTGCGTTGCCGCTGCAAGGGAATGACTTGGGGGCGCATGCCTCTGACGGTATGGGCCTGGTTTACCGCCGCACTGCTAACGGTAATCGTCTTCAGCGTCCTATTCGCGGCAGCGCTTTTACTGCTCTGTGACCGCCATGCTGGCACGAGCTTCTTTGTCCCAGCGGGCGGTGTGATCAACGGTGTGGTGGACACGCAGCACGGAGACGGATCTCCGCTGCTCTGGCTGCATCTCTTCTGGTTCTTCGGGCACCCCGAGGTCTATATTGCGATACTTCCGGGCATGGGCATGACCTCAATGCTGCTGGCGAACTTCTGCAGGCGCGGTGTTCCTGCCTATCGATGGATGATTACCACCACGCTGCTGATCGGGCTGCTTGGGCTGTCGGTCTGGGGCCATCATATGTTCGTGGCCGGGCTGAATCCGTGGGCGGGAACGGTCTTTCAGTTGACGACGATTGCAATCGCCATCCCCAGCACAGCCAAGGTGCTGAACTGGCTAGTGACGCTCTGGGGTTCTCGGCCGACCTACACGACGCCGATGCTCTGGTCTCTCGGATTTGTATCGCTGTTTGTTGCAGGAGGTGTGACCGGGCCGGTGCTGGCACAGCCCGCTCTGGACGCCTATCTGCACAACACTTTCTTCGTCGTCGCGCACTTTCACCTCGTCATGGCGATGGCTGGCGTCTTCAGCATCTTCGCCGGACTGACCTACTGGTTTCCACTCATTGCAGGCCGGCGTCTGGATGAACGTCTAGGCAAGATCCATTTCTGGTGGACACTGCTCTTTGCCTACTGCACCTTTCTGCCAATGCATATCTCCGGACTGATGGGAGAGCCACGACACGGCGCTCAGTTGACCGGCGTAGCGGCGGGCCCTGCGGGCGAACTTCTGCACCGCGTCTGGGGTGTGGAGCGTCACATTACTTACAACGCGATCATGCTGGCGCTGGGGCAGATCTTCTTTTTCTGGAACCTGCAGAAATCGCTTCGCAAACCTCGATCCATGGAAGAAAATCCCTGGGAGGCGACGACGATGGAATGGGCTCCGATGACGGACGAGGAGCAGATTTGCCATCGTGCGCCCTGCGTCTATATTGATGGAGTCTCCGTGCCCCAATGGGTTGCGGCTGTGGAGTAAGCTGGAAATATGCTGGTGACGACGACCAAGCCCGTAGAAATTGAACACGATCCTCGCGATCCTGCGGACCGTGGGCCCGGAAAAACGGGCGGCGGCGATGCGGGCGAGGGTGGACGGCGACCTCCTGAAATTCCTAAGTACACGGGCGGCGGTGGTGATGGGGATGACTGGAGCAAGCGCCCTGCAGGCCATCGTGGGCCGCGTGAAAGTCTTCAGCGACACAGGTTTGGGCTCTTCTCCGCTCTGATTGGCGACCTGATGTTCTTCGTCGCCATCGTGGGCGCGTTCCTGGTGCGACGGTCCAGCTTCCACATCGATGCCTACAACAGTGTGGTGACAGACTGGCGCGCGATCCAGGTACCTTCGATTCTCTGGCTCAATACCATCGTTCTGGCCTTGAGTTCCGTCACTGTGGAGATGGCGCGTCGCGGCATGTTTGTGGAGCGCGGCGTCATGGAAGAGTGGCTGGGCATCGGTCGTCCCGTCACAAGGCGCGTCATGCCCTGGTTGCTGGCTACGCTGGTTCTTGGAAGTGGCTTTGTTGCGGGACAGGTCGTCGCATGGCGACAACTCGCGGCACAGCATATCTTCTACGCCACCAGCCCGGCAATGCACTTCTTCTACCTGATCACCGGCGTTCACGCCCTGCATCTGGCGGTCGGCCTGGCGGCCCTGATCGTCGCTGTCGTCGGGATGCGGTTTATCCCGAAGTTCGGTGCGCGGCAGGTCCTGGTGGACTGCACGGCATGGTACTGGCATGCCATGGGCGTGCTTTGGATCTTCCTGTTTGTGCTCCTGGAGTATTGCCAGTGAGGGTCTGGCTCTTGGCCGGAGTTCTGCTCTTCGGTGGAACCTCGCTGTATGGGCAGGGATGCAGCCAGTGCCGTGACAACGTCCAGCAGACTCCGGCGCGGGTGCGGGCGGCGTATCGGCAGGCAATCACGCTGATGGTTGGAACGGCTCTAGTCTTATTTGTCGGGGTGTTGGTGGTGGCTCGGCGGGTGCGGTAGACCTCCGTCGATAACAGGTTTGTGCGCTCTGCGCGACCCCACCCTTTCGCAAAGAGCGCGAAAGAATGGGGCACGAAAGTCTCCCTATCCAGCTAGATTGCCAGCCAGATTGCAATAGAGATCGACCGCTTCGAGGAGTTCTTTCTTTGCGATCTTCTCGAAGGGGGTATGTGCTACGTGGATCGAACCAGGTCCAAGAAGGAAGGGTTCTCCCCAGGCAGTGAGCGAGGGGATGTCCGTGGTGAACTTGGCCACCATAGTTTCAAGCCCTTCGACCTTACGCATACGAACCATGGGGAGTTCCAGCGAGTATTCGACGTCGGCGCGGTCTCCCACGACCTTTTCAATGGCGTCTTTGACTTCCTGCGCGGGACCTACGAGCCGCACGAGAAGATGCGCTTCGGCGGCGTCTGGGATCACGTTAGGAGCACGGCCGCCGGAGATGATGCCGATGTTTACCGTGGAGGGGCCGATCTCCGGCTCGATCGGAAGCGGGATGGCGAGGACGTCGTGCAGGGCCTCGATGAGTTTGTCGATGGCGGACTCGCCAAGCTCCGGATAAGCGGAGTGACCCATCTTTCCCTTCGCTCGGATCTCAACGCGGAGAGCTCCCTTGGAGGCGATGGCGAGACGATTGTCCGTCGGTTCCCCGTTGATGAGAAACTTCGATCCCTTGGAAAACTGGTTGGCGACCTTCGCGCCCGCGGAGTCGCGCTCTTCGCCGACAACAAAGAGCAGGCCTACCTTCACGCCACTGGCGATGAGACGCTCCGCCGCTGCGACTTGCGCGGCGATGATTCCCTTGGCATCGCAGGTGCCGCGGCCATAGAGAAACTCATCGTCTTCACGAAAACCAACGTAAGGCGGAACGGTATCCATGTGCGTGGAGAAGACCACATCCGGTGTAACGCCCGGGATCGAGGCGTAGACGTTGAAGCGCTCCCCAGTGCCGCCGCCAGGAGTGCGAGCGGGGTCGGGTTGTTCGACCTTCATCTTTTCTACGGTGTAACCGAGGCCGCCGAGGTATTCATAGAGAAAATGGCCAGCGGGGGCTTCGTGATAGGTGGTGGATTCGATTTCAACTAACTGCCGCGTAAGTTCGAGTGGATTGATGGGCATGAGAGTTCAAGGATAACCGAGGGCCTGCGAATTCAGGAAAAGTACACTAAAGACATGGCGATTGAAGCAGTAGAAGATCTTCTGGGACCTGCGGGACGGCTTGAGGCTTTGCTGAATACTGGTTTGCCGGATGCCCGGTTTGCGGCTGTGGTCTGTCATCCGCATCCGCCAAGCGGTGGAACGATGCATACCAAGGTGGTATTTCACACTGCGAAAGCACTGAACAGCTTTGGCTTCCCTGTTCTGCGGTTCAACTTTCGTTCGGTCGGGAAAAGCGAGGGAGAATACTCCAAGGGGACGGGTGAGGTGGAAGACGTACGTGCCGCCATGGATTGGGCGTCGGCGAAGTATGGCCTACCGCTGATCATGGCCGGATTTTCTTTCGGAGCCAACATGGCGCTGCGCGCTGGATGCGGCGATTCCCGCGTGAAGGGACTCATCGGCTTGGGAACTCCTGTAGAGGCCGGTGGACGAAATTACACCTATGAATTTCTGCAGAATTGCACCCAGCCGAAGTTATTCGTAACAGGCGCTGAAGACCCGTTTGCTCCGCGCGCGGTCATGGAACGGACGTTCGCCGACGCGCCTCCGCCGATTACTTCGATCTGGATCGAAGGTGCAGAGCATTTCTTCGCAGGGACGCCTGCGTCTCCCCTGCCGAAGTTGAACGAGATGCGGGCAGCTATTGAAGGTTGGGTAGGATCAACTTTCCTCGTTAAATAGCTGAAGGGACGAGTTCAAACTCGTCCCTTCAAACCAAACCCTTCGCTAAGCAGACAAAGTTGCTGGAGCCGGGGCTGCGCTCTGTTTGGCAGCATCCTGCAGGAGCTTAGCCAAGATATTTACCGTAGTGTCGACCTGTTCTCGTGTGAGGAGGAACGGCGGCAGGAAGCGGATTACATTTCCCTGCACGACGTTCAGCATAAGCCCCTGTGCGAGAGCAGCCTCTACGATAGGACGAGCGGGGATCGTAAGCTCAATCCCCTGAATCAAACCGCGACCGCGTGCTTCTACGACGATTTCAGAGTTGTTGGCGATCTCTACGAGCTTCTCACGAAGATAGGATCCGGTGTCCGCGACCTTGGCCAGGAGACCCTCGTCTTCCACAACGGAGAGATACTCCAGGCCGAGACGGCAGGCTATCGGGCTTCCACCGAGCGTACTGCCGTGCTTGGCAACGCCAAGGGTATGCACTAGATCTTCATGCACAACAAGCGCAGAGAGCGGGAGGCCACCACCGAGCGGCTTACCCAGAATGAGGGCATCCGGCAGAACGCCCGACGCCAGATAAGCGAACCACTCTCCGGTACGGCCAAGACCGCACTGGATTTCGTCGAAGATCAGGAGTGCCGAGTGACGGTCGGCAAGAGCGCGGGCATGCGCCATGTAGGTAGGCGAAAGTTCGTACACGCCACCTTCGCCGAGGATCGGCTCCAGCAGAATGCAGCAGGTATCTCCTGTGACTGCAGCTTCAAGTTGGGCAAAATCTTCACGATCGACGAAGTCTACGCCGGGAAGACCGGGATCGAAGTCATCACGGTACTTGGCCTGCCCGGTGACCGAGAGCGAACCGTATGTGCGGCCATGGTAAGAACCGTTGAGCGAGACGATGCGCGTCTTGTGTGCGCCGAAGTTCTTGTGGCCGTAGGCGCGGGCGAGTTTGAGCGCGCCTTCCACGGCCTCGGATCCACCGGTGGAGTAGAAGACGCTGGCAAGGCCGGAGAGCTGGCAGAGGCGCTCCGCAAGATTTACCGAGGCGACAGAGGTGAACTGGGGCGAGAGATGCACCATGTGCTCGGCCTGGTCCGCCATCGCCGCGAGCATGCGGGGGTGGGCGTGACCCAGCGCATTGACTCCGAGGCCACCCATGAGATCGAGGTAGCGGTTACCGGAGGTGTCGAACATATGAGCGCCCTCTCCGCGATCCATCACGACTGGGTAGCGGGAGTAGACGGGCAGAAGGAACTCATTGTCGCGAAGGAGCGTTCGAGAGGCTTCAGAATCCTGATTGAAACGTGACATATCTCTTCTAGTTCACCCTAGCAACGCGTCAGGGTCAAGCGTAGCGGAAAGATTGGAACCAGAAAGGATTCCATCTGCTCACTCCTGCGTCCATCTGAATACAGGTTTTATACGCATGGAGACCTATGTAAAGCTGGATGGCGATTCAGTTTTCGGTATGGTTTACCATGATGGTTCTGGGAAATTACTGAATTAATTGGGGATCTGAAGTCTTTTACTTGGCACCGAACGTGCTACGTATGGGCTATAGACCGAATTCCCAGGAAAATTCAGGGGAAACGAGACAGATGGAGAAGTCCTACCAAACGCGGATTCTTGCCGTTGCGCTGGCCCTGGCGACGTTGGCAGTCTGCATTCTGGCTGGACTGAACTTTTCGCGCGAAGGCGATTTCGACATGCCGACGGACGGCGTGTTATGGTCCGAGACGGCCAACGGCCTCGTCGCTCTTCATGTTCCTGCGGATTCTCCGGCACAACGCGCTGGTATCCGCGAAGATGATGTCCTGGTTGCTGCGAATGACCACCCGACGCCTCGGCTAGCACAGCTCGAACGCCAGATCTTTCACACGGGATCCTGGGGCCATGCGACCTACAGCATTGTGCGCCGCGTCAGAGGTTCGGCAGTCCCTGCACGGCTGGATGCGCAGGTCATTCTGGAACCGACGGACCGGTCGATCAACCAGGGACTTCGCCTGATCGCTCTGGTGTACCTGCTCATCGGGCTTTATGTCCTCTTCCGGCGATGGACGGCACCGAAGGCGACTCACTTTTATATCTTCTGCCTGACCTCCTGCGTTCTGTACGCCTGTAAATCGTCGGGGCAATTCGACGGGCTTGACTGGACTTTTTACTGGGGCAATATCGTTGCAGGCGCATTGCAGCCTGCTCTCTTCCTGCACTTCGCCGTGACCTTTGGTGAAGGCATTAGCAAATTGCGTCGTACCGTGGTTTCTACGGCGCTGTATCTCCCCGGACTGCTAATCGCTGCCTTGCAGGTCGTCGCGATCGAGGTGTTCTCCGCCACGGAGAACCTGCGCCATCGGTTGGACGAGATCGGGATTGGTTACCTCGCGCTTTATTACGTGATCGCGGCGGTGGTCTTCTACATGCGGTATCGCAGAAGCGACCAGCCGCTGGAACGCCAGCAGCTCAAGTGGCTCTCCCGCGGCACCTTACTATCGGTGATCCCATTCACCCTCTTCTACGTCATCCCTTATCTGAGCGAACTGCCGGTTCCCTCTCCGGTCCTGAAGGCAGCGGGACTGACGCTGGTGTTCCTGCCGCTGACGTTTGCCTGGGCGATTGTGCGCTATCGCCTGATGGATACGGACCTGATCTTCAAACGCGGCGTGACGTATACCCTGGCCACGGCGGCTCTGGTGGGAGTGTACTTTGCCGTTGTTGGTCTCTCTGCAGAGATAGCGCATACTAGGCTGCCAAGTCTAAAAATTTGGGGCCTGGTCGCCGTGATCGTGGCGACTGCGCTGATCTTTGACCCCATTAAGACCGCGATCCAAGGACGTCTCGATCGGGTATTTGATCGAAAGCGCTATGACTATCGCGAAACGCTGATCGAGTTCAGCCGCGGTCTGAGTTCAGAGACGGATCTGGCGGCACTGGCCCAATCCATTGTTGAGCGCCTCTCGCAGACGCTCCTGGTGGCACGTGTAGCGGTCTTTCTGGCTCCTGTGGGCGAGGATTCTCAAGGACCGCAGCTCGCAGCTGCCCATGGACTCACGCCCGGTGAGATCGCGCGCATTCTTGAAAACGCCCCGAATGCGGGATTTCTTCGTTTTGACGCCGAGCATCACCATGAAGAAAACGGCCATATTTTCCTGGAAAAACCAGAAGATGCACGCACTCTTGTAGAGAAGGACCGAAGTCTGGCCGCAACGCTGGATATGCACTACTTCCTTCCCTGCCGCGTCGCAGATCGCAGAACGGGACGAGCACGAGCCATCGCAGTGATTGGCCTTGGAAGAACCCAGGACGACGATTTTTTGTCGAGCGAAGACATGGAGTTTCTCGAATCGCTGGCGGGCTACATCGGCATTGCCATCCAGAACGCGCAACTCTTCCGTTCGCTCGAAACGAAGATCACCGAGTTTGAACGGCTCAAGGAGTTCAACGAGAACATCGTCGAGTCGATCAAGGTCGGCATCTTTACGCTCGATCTTGAAGATCGGATCGAGAGCTGGAATGCCGAGATGGAAGTAATGTATGCCCTCTCGCGCGGCGAAGCCCTGGGACGCTCTATTACAGAGGTTTTCCCTGCCAGTTTTGTCGAGGCGTTTGAGCGGTCGAAGACCGAGAGCGGGACCCACCACCTCTCAAAAGTCAGGCTCCAGATGCTGGCGGGCGAAACGCGGACCGCAAACATCGCGATCGCTCCCCTGCTGACGCGCGACTTCGTCTCGGTGGGGCGCATCGTCCTGGTTGACGATATTACGGGACGGGTCGAACTCGAGGCACAGCTCACCCAGGCTGAGAAGCTTTCCTCCATCGGTCTTTTGGCAGCAGGCGTGGCGCATGAGGTGAATACTCCCCTCGCAGTGATTTCTTCGTACACGCAGATGTTGCGTAAACAGACCTCCGACGATCCTCGTCTCAGTATGGTGTTGGATAAGATCACGCAGCAGACATTCCGCGCCTCCGAGATTGTGAATGGACTTCTGAATTTTTCACGCAAGACGTCTTCCGAGTTTGTCCCGGTGGATATGAACGCGGTACTGAAAGAGACCGTGGCACTGCTGGAGCATCAGTTCCGTACGGCGAAGGTCACGGTGCAGGCGGATCTGGCCGCCACTCTTCCTTGTGTCGACGGTTCCCAGGGCAAGCTGCAACAGGTCGTGTTGAACCTGATGTTGAACGCCAAGGATGCGATGGCAGACTCCACAACACCTCACTTGACGGTAGCGACACGCGCAACGGACACGCATGTGCTCCTGTCGATTTCGGATAAAGGAAGCGGCATCGATCCGGCGCATCTGCACAAGATCTACGACCCTTTCTTTACCACCAAGAATGCGCCCCGCGAGGGACAACATAAAGGCACTGGATTGGGACTGGCCGTCAGCTATGGCATCGTGCAGGAGCACGGCGGAAAGATTCGCGTCGACAGTGCGGTAGGCCAGGGAACAACATTCCATCTGGAGTTCCCTATTTCGGGGCTGCAGCAGACCGTGGACGCATCGTCACGCGGTTATGCGGGCGAACAACAGACGGAGAAGATAGCACATGCCTGAGGCCTTAATGGATTTTGCCGGAGCAGTTCCCGCGGTTACGGGTGGACGCATTCTGATCATCGACGATGAGTCAGGTATACGCGATTCGCTTGAGTTGCTCTTAACCCTGGAGGGCTTCACGGTAAGTCTTGCTCAGGAAGGGATCAGTGGGATGGACACGCTCTCCCACGAAGAGTTTGATCTGCTCCTGCTGGATCTCTCCATGCCCGGGGAGAACGGAATCGATCTGCTGCCGAAGATCAAGGCGCTGCGTCCGGAGATGCCCGTCATCATGATCACGGCGTACGGCACGGTCAGCAACGTCGTGGACGCCCTGCGCGCTGGCGCCGAGAACTTCATTCAGAAGCCGTGGGACAACGAAAAGCTGCTCGCCGACATTCGCATGGCGGTCGCGCGAAACCGGTCTGAGACCGAGGTCATTCAGCTCAAGAAGACGCTGAAACAGCGCTACTCTTTCGACAATATTGTGGGCAAGAGCGAACCGATGTTGAAGCTGCTCGACGTCGTCGCGCAGGTCGCACCCAGCCGATCCACCGTTCTGATTCAGGGCGAGAGCGGCACTGGCAAGGAGCTAATCGCAAAAGCTCTCCACATGCACTCGCAGCGGAAAGACAAGCCCTTCGTGGCGATCAATACAGGAGCAGTTCCCTCCGATCTTCTGGAGTCCACGCTCTTTGGACATGTAAAGGGAGCTTTCACTTCAGCGATCGCCGCGAAAAAAGGACTCTTTGAAGTCGCCGATGGGGGAACGCTCTTTCTCGACGAAATCGGCACGATGCCGATGGAGACCCAAGCCAAGATCCTTCGTGCGCTGCAGGAACGAAAGTTCATGCAGGTAGGTGGCGTGCACGAAATCTCCGTGGATGTCCGCGTTGTCGCTGCGGCGAATGTAAACCTTCTACAGGCAGTGAAAGAAGGGCGATTCCGCGAGGATCTCTACTATCGCCTATCGGTAATCACGCTGGAGCTTCCGCCACTGCGCACGCGCAAGCAGGACATCCCGTTGCTGGCTGACTTCTTCCTTAAGCGCTATTCGGATGAGAACGGTTTGCCCCTGAGAAAGCTGTCTCTGGAAGCACTCCGTGCCATGATGGACTATGAGTGGCCGGGCAATGTGCGCGAGCTGGAAAATTCGATGGAGCGTGGCGTGGTGCTTTCGACGGAAGTGGTCATTCCTCCGGAGCTTTTGCCGCAGCAGGTCATCGGCAACTCGTATTCCGCGAACCTGCTGGATCACAAGTTAGACGCTTCCCTCTTCGACATTATGGAAGAGATCGAGCGTCGAATTCTCACGGATCGTTTGGAGCGCTGCAACTGGAACCAGACGGAGACGGCGGAGTTCTTCAAGGTGCCGCTCTCTACGCTGAACCAGAAGATCAAGCGCTTGAATATCGAGATCCGGAAGCGCGTGCGCGACTAGGCTTCCAAAGCAAACTTATGGCTGGATCACGATCTTCATCGAGTCCGGCTGCGGATTCGATGCGAGATGAATTCCCTCGACTGCCTCTGCTAACGAGAAGCGATGCGAGATGAGCTTAGTCAGATCAAAGCTGCCATCGCGATATCCGCTAAACACAGCCTCGATCGCTTCATCCTGAATTGCTACGGAAGAACTATACGAACCCATCAGCGTTTTCTCGTCCATGCAGACCGCCGCTGGATCGATGGATGCCGTTCCATGCTGGGTTGAAGCGAAGAGGCAGACGCGGCCTCCGGGGCGGATGGCGTCCATTGCAGTGGCAATCAGCGCATCTGCTCCAACTGCGACCAATGCCACATCGGCACCGCGTCCCTCTGTGGCGGCCTTGCAAGCCGCTACAACGTCGCCGCGTGCGTCCAGCGGATGGTTCAGTCCAAACTCTGCCGCAACGGCGTGCCGCTCCGGGTAAAGATCAGAAGTCAGGACGGCTGCTCCGGTCCTCTTTGCGAGCGCGGCGAGCATGATGCCGATCGGTCCCTGACCAATGACGAGCACTGTGTCATCGGGCTCGAGATGGAGCAGGTCGATGGCCTTGTAGGTCGTGTTGACCGGTTCGATAAATGAGGCCTGCTCGAAGGGAATGTCGTCGGGGATCCTGATGAGCCCCTTCGCTACAATCCAGTCCATCACGCGGATGTACTCTGCGAAGCCCCCACCGGATGGCTCGAAGGCTGCGGTGCAACCGACTTTCTTGTAGGTCTCGCATTGGGCGTAGGTCTTCTTGCGGCAGAAGAAGCAGGCACCACAAGGAATGTGATGGAAGGCCATGACGCGGTCGCCAACTTTGTACTCCGACACGGATTCGCCCACGGCAACGATGGTCCCCGCCATCTCGTGGCCGAAGATACGCGGCGCGGTGTGGGAGCCGGTGTGGATCTTCTTGAGGTCGGTTCCGCATATGCCGCAGGTGTGAATCTTCACGATCACTTCGCCGGATCCGACGGAAGGAACGGGGACGGTTTCGATGCGGACGTCGTCGATGCCGCGATAGACGGCGGCCTGCATTTCGGTAGGAATGTTCAGAGACATGTCGCTTTCCAGTTTAATGCACTTCGTTGATGGCTGCGTTCAAGGCCACGGTCAGTGCAGCGAGGGCGCGGTTGGAGTTTCGGCCGAGGTGCATGGTCTTTCGCCAGGTGTGCGGACGAAGAGCGGTATGAAAAGCGAAGGCCCCTGTGCGGAAGTGTCCATGTTGCGTGGCGAAGTGCGAGAGCGAAGCGAGTTCAAAGTCATGCGCGTCTGAGACGGCTTTGATGGCGCGGAAACGGAGGCCATGCGCAGCGGCCAGGCGAGCGACGGTGGCTGCTTCCATATCCACGAGATCAGCCTTGTAAGTTGCAGCCAGACGAATTTTTTCCTGGACGCTGGCGATGGCGTGGGTGGTGATCAGTGTGGTGCCCTCTGCGGCTGCCGTGTGACGTTCACCGGATTGCGCGTCAATGATCATGCCAGCTTCCGTGACGGTGCCCGGTGTGAGGCGCCCCGTGCAGGCTCCAGCGAGACCTGCGCTGATGAGCGTAGTAATCCCGGGAGAGGTTTTGAGAGCACTTTCGAGCGCAAGCGTGACCCGGCGTGATCCCATGCCGGCAGCCACCACGATGCATCCGGGGAGGCGGTGAAGATGAATCCCCTGCCGAAGGAGATCTGCGTCGGGCCGGGTGCCACGAACGACGGCAGCGATTTCACGGGGCAGAGCGGCGAGGATGGCGAGATTTGGCACGTGTCTTTCCATGATAGTGCGATACGACCTGTGTCCCAACCCGCGTCTCAGACAGAAGGAGGTTCTGCCATGGCTGTTGCAAAGAAATCCCCAATAAAGAAGATCTCGACTAAGAAGTCTGCGGCGAAGAAGTCGACTTCGCACGCGAGCTCCGGCGGTACGCGGAAGTGGTCTGCCAAAGTCACTACCGATTCAACCCATCCGGACGAGGGCCTCTTCAAAAAGGGAGCGGCAACGATCGCACGGGAACTTGCGTCGAAGGAAGTTTCGCCAAAGGGGCCGGGAAGCGGCATGAGGATGCTGACGTTTTACATCAACCGTGCCGGGCACAATCTGCCAGAGAACAGGAAGAAGGTGTTGGAGCGGGCGAAGGTGCTGTTGAAAGATCGGATGGAACAAGAAAAATAGCGCGTTTGTGCTATGGCGCGCGGTGTTCAAAGGGCGGAGCGTAGCCGTGGGCAACGAACCAATCCATTGCGGCACGGAGCGCCTTGTACACGGGCACCACGTGGAACCCAAGTTCTCGTTCTGCCTTAGCGGAGGACGCATACATCTTCTTGCGACCCATCCGGACCGCCTCTACAGTAGCGCGAGGCTCGCGTCCACGTAGTCTGCCTGTCCAGTTCTCATCGAAGAAGGCGAAGGCCATGGCGACGGCGTGAGGCACCTTCATGCTCGGCGAAGGCAGGCCGGAGATGGCGGACATCTTATCGAGAATCTGCTTGAGGGTGAGATTCTCTCCGCCAAGGATGTAACGTTCGCCGGACCGGCCGTGGTCGAGCGCGGCCACATGCATCCGTGCGATCTCGCTCACATCGACGAGGTTCAGGCCGGTGTCCACGTAGGCAGGAAACTTCTTATTGAGGAAATCAACGACAATGCGGCCAGTCGGCGTCGGTTTGAGATCGCCGGGACCGATGGGAGTGGTGGGATTCAGAATGACGACGTGCTGTCCAAAGCGCGCCGCGGCGATGGCTTCCTGCTCCGCCATGTACTTGGAACGCTTGTAGTGCCCGATCATCGCGTCTTCCGTGACGGGAGTGTTCTCGTCAACGATCGTGCCGTCGGTTTTGAAGCCCATGGTGGCGACGGATGAGGTGTAGACAGCCTTCGGCACGCCCTCCTCACGCGCGAAGCGCAGAAGGTCGCGTGTGCCTTCGACGTTCGCCTTGTACATCTCGTCCGGGTCGGGTACCCAGAGGCGGTAGTCCGCAGCGACGTGCACGATGGCATCGCAGCCAGCGAGAGCTGAGCGAAAGGTCGCAGGATTGCGCAGGTCGCCCAGGATGAGGTCCGCAGGGATGCCCTCAATCGAGGTGAGATTCGAAGTCTTACGGGCGAGAAGACGGAGTTGCGCTCCCTGCGCAGCGTAGGCGCGGGCCACATGCGAACCTACGAATCCGGTGGAACCTGTAAGAAAGACTTTCATTGCGACTCTGAGGATAACGCGCGAAGGCATGTTGCGTTGTGATGGGAACTTTGGGATGAGGAAGAATTTCAGTTAGGATTTCAGAGTGAGGCAAAGGGGAGATTTCTATGAGTTCTGCGATCGATACGCGCCGGTGGTTTGACAAGTACTGGCAGATTTTTCTGGTTGCCTTTGGAATTGGCTTCGCGCTGCTTCTGGCCCTGTACAAGCCATAAACGCGTGGGGACTGAATTCAGCTTGCGGACTGCTTAGGCGTAGCATAGTTTCCTTGTCCTTCCCAGCAT
This sequence comes from Terriglobus saanensis SP1PR4, assembly GCF_000179915.2. NCBI lineage: Bacteria > Pseudomonadati > Acidobacteriota > Terriglobia > Terriglobales > Acidobacteriaceae > Terriglobus > Terriglobus saanensis. Next base: position 2,388,111 of record NC_014963.1, read on the forward strand.
CGAAGGACAAGGGTGCGAATTTTCAATTTAGATTGCTAGTGATAGATCGGCGCTCCCAAGGGGCTACTTGTCACGCCACCGTCGACGACAATCTCCGTTCCTTGAATAAAGGACGACTCGTCTGAGGCAAGAAACAATGCGGTGTTCGCAATCTCAACGGGAAGCCCCATACGGCCCAATGGAACTGTTTTCGCCAGCTTTTGATGCAGCCCACTCATCTCTTCCGGAGTAGACGCAAGAATAGACCAGACCTGCGTATCTATAGGACCGGTCGTAATTACATTGACACGAATTTTACGGGGAGATAATTCCGCACCCATCACGCGTGCCATACCGCGTAATGCTGCTTTACATGCGACATACGAGGAGGTGCCTGGAAGTCCGCCTAGAGTGAGATAAGAACTATTGAAGATGATGGAAGCTCCTTCGCGCAGATGTGGCAAGGCAGCCTGTATCAGGAAAAATACCGAAGTAAGATTTACCCTGAGAACTTCTTCAAAGGCCACCACAGAGGTTGCTCCGAGAGGTGTGATACTCGCAATACCTGCATTCGCGAAGATCACGTCTAAGCGGCCAAACCTCTCCACAGTCGCTTGAATCATCTTCTCCATCGCCGGGTAATCCGTGACGTCCACTTGCGTCGCGAGATGATCCGGCCCCAGTTCGACACTTGCCGTATCCAGCGCCTTCTGGTCTCTGCCGGTAATCGACACCTTGGCCCCTTCAGAAACAAACCGCTTGGCGGTCGCTAGCCCGATGCCGTTATTTCCGCCCGTGATCAGGGCCACTTTGTTCCTTAATCTCATGAATACGTTCCTTCTCAAAATCTGCCGATTTACGCCAAGCAGTGTTAACTAGACATTGAATCGGCATAATTATTCCCGAAGAGAAATATGTATTTTCGGATCTGGGCACAAGGCATTTCAAGAGCTGAAGGGGACCACCACAAGCCTCAAACTGCTTGTCTCGTCACATTGAAGAAAACCTTCGCATGCGTCTGCTTTTTACCCTGTTCCATTCGGCACAGGCAAGATATCGAGTACAAACTCTCCACTTCAAGGACAATCTGAGCGCCCGAAGAGATCCACTCCAACTTGCTCTGATGCAAGCGCGGGTCTTGGAAACTTTTCAGGCATCTGGAGAAAGCCCTCTTCTCCTGAGAAGAAGACTTACCGCCATCGCGATCTTCTGAATTAATCGAGCTTTTCGGGCTCGATCTGGATGTTCTTTTCGCCAGCGGCTTTCTTCTCAAAGTATTTCTTGACCCAGGCTTCAAAGGTACGGCCAGCAGCGGTGTCGCGGCCGGTGAAGGCAAGCGCGGCGATTTCTGCGTAGGCTACGTTCGTCTTACCCTGTGCTCCCTTGGTGGCGATGATGCGCACATAGGAGTCGGCCAGCGATGAGCCGTTGCGACGGTCGAAGATATAACCCTCGATCACATTGCCGGATTTAAGGGTGATGGTGACGTCACCGCGGTAGTCGAAAGCTTTTTCTAGAGCTTCGCGGATTTCGGCATCAGTGGCAAGAGCGGGGATCCAGCCTTCGAGGTTCTCGCGCTCGCGGCCTGCCGCTACTTCTTGTTCGTCGGGGTTCTGCTGCTCAAGCTGCTCGATTTTGAGGTGCTCTTGCTGGTCGGTAGCCATCTTGATCTTTTCCCTCAGAGCTTCGCGCCCCGGTGCTTGTGAAATGAAACGGCGCGGCATTCACCGCGCCCCTTCGAAACAGTTCTGGAGCTAGTCCCCTGCTACCAGGTTGCTTTCATGATTGACGGTCGCGGATTCCGCCGAGACAACCGGAGTGCCGATCTGGACAAGCGGGTTATGTGTCGGCTTCCACTCGTTGAGCAGCTTGGTGGCGTGATCGTCCTTGTAGCTGTCGAAGAAGATGGCCTTCGCCGTCTGCATCAGGCCCTTGAAGGAGCCGAAGGTGTAATTCACGCCCGAAGCTTCGTAGCCAGAGTGGACCATGCAGTTGGCGCAGCGCGGATTGCCACTCTCGGTGCCGTAGTTCGCCCACTCGACCTCTTCCATCAGCTGCTTGAAGGAGTCGGCGTAGCCGTCTTGCAGGAGATAGCAGGGCTTCTGCCAACCGAAGATGGAGAAAGTAGGCATACCCCAAGGAGTGCAGGTCAGCTCTTTCTTTCCCATCAGGAATTCCATGAACATGGGCGAAGCGTTGAAGCGCCAGGTCTTCTTGCGGTTCGACAGGATGGAGCGGAAGAGTTTGCGCGAACGGGCGCGACCGAGGAAGTGCTTTTGGTCGGGAGCCTTGTCGTAGGTGTAACCGGGCGAGACCATCATCGACTCAACGCCCGCATCCATCATCTGGTCGAAGTGGCGACGAACCGAGTTGGGATCCGCACCGTCGAAGAGCGTGGTGTTGGTGGTCACGCGGAAACCAGCCTTCACGGCGGCGTGAACGCCTTCCATCGCGATGTCGTATCCGCCTTCACGGCAGACGCCAAAGTCGTGATGCTCACGCTCACCATCCACGTGGACGGAAAAGGAGAGGTACTTTGACGGCGTGAAGAGGTGCAGCTTGTCCTTGAGGAGTAGAGCGTTGGTGCACATGTAAACGTACTTCTTACGCGCGACCAAGCCAGCGACGATCTCCGGCATCTGCGGGTGAAGAAGGGGTTCTCCGCCAGGGATGGCGACCATGGGCGTATTGCACTCTTCAGCAGCACGGAAGCACTCCTCGGGCGTCAGTTCCGCCTTGAGAATATGAGCGGGATACTGAATCTTGCCGCAGCCAGCACAGGCCAGGTTGCAGCGGAAGAGTGGCTCCAGCATCATGACGAGCGGATACTTCTTGCGGCCCATGAACTTCTGCTTCAGGACGTAACTTGCTACGGTCCAGGCTTGCGAGACGGGTACTGCCATAGGTGCGACCTCCGGAGCCGAAGCTCCTCTTGTTACAAACTTTCGATGTATGACGTCGAACCCATACATCTTAGAACCAGGTCTTACTTGAGCTTCAGAACAATCAAACCACTCGGTTGAGCGTAATTCCTGTGCTTTCGATAAGCGACCCAGAGCAGGACGAAATTAAGTACCGTAACGAACCAGTTGAGCCAATGAACTCGGTGCATGGTTCTCTCCGCTATGCAACTTTTTCTGCCGCCTCTTTCTCCATCGCCTTTTTGTAGGTCGTGAGAGCTAGAAGCGGGAAGTACTGCTTATAGAGGTGATAGCCAAGGTAAAAGACTCTTGGAAATCCCGTTCCGGTGTAATAACTTTCGCCGTTGCGTCCGGGAACCAGTTCGTCCCAGCTTCCGTCTTCGTGCTGGCGTTCAATCAGCCAGCGAATTCCCTTGGCCACGGAGTCCGACCGGGTATCTCCGCCAGCAAGCAGGGCAAGTACAGCCCATGCGGTCTGAGAAGGAGTCGAGGGGCCAATGCCCTTCTGAATGGCGTCATCGTACGTGCCGCAGGTCTCGCCCCAGCCGCCGTCGGGGTTCTGCACCATGCGAACCCATTCGGTGGCCTGAAGGATGGGCGTCTCCTGGTGCCACATACCCATGGCTTCGAGGCCGCGGAGGACGAGGAAGGTGCCGTAGAGATAGTTGACACCCCAGCGACCGAACCAGCTTCCATCGGTCTCCTGCTCCCGCAGGATGAACTGAATAGCGGATTCCACACGCTTATCGCGGCGGGTATAGCCGTAGGCGGCAAGCATCTCCAGGATGCGACCCGTGATGTCGACCGTTGGCGGATCGAGCATCGCGTTGTGATCGGCGAACGGAATGTATTGGAAGATCGATTTGGTGTTGTCCTTGTCGAACGCCGCCCAACCGCCATTTTTGCACTGCATCGCGAAGATCCAGTTGATCGCCCGCTCGGTGGCATCGTGCTGATAGCGCTCGCGAGGGTTATCCACAGCCTTGAGGGCAAGCAGAACCTCTCCGGTATCATCGACATCCGGGTAAAATTCATTGTTAAACTCGAAGTACCAGCCACCGGGTTCTACGTTTCGAACCTTCTCTGCCCAGTCACCCTTGTGGCGGACTTCCTTGGAAAGAAGCCAGTCGGCAGCCTTGATCATGAGCGGGTCGGTGCGGGAGATGCCAGCCTCGCCCAGCGTAGAGAGAACCTGTGCCGTGTCCCATACCGGGGAGAAGCAAGGCTGCATACGGAAGGTCGGGGTCGGATAGTCCGGTGTGCCTTCCGGACAGTCAATTCCCAGCTTTTCGAACTCATCCATGGCGCGGATAAACTGCGGGTCGTCCACCGAGTAACCAAGGCAACGCAGAGCGACGATCGCGTTCAACATAGCCGGATAGATGGCACCAAGACCGTCTGTCTTTTCGAAACGCGCGAGCATCCACTTCTCCGCGGCTTTGATGGCCTTGGCGCGGAGTGGGCGGATGTGGACACGTTCGGCCCAATGCATCAGGCGGTCCCAGAAAAGGAAGAAATTTCGCCATCCGAAAAAGCGCTTATCCCAGCGAAGATGCAGGTTGGCATTTTCGCGCCCACCAACAAAGAGCTCGTCGATGCTCTGCTCCGGCGGAAGCTTCTTGAAAGGCTTCTTCGCGTAAATGATCGACAGAGGGACAAGAATCCCACGAGACCAGGAGCTGATCTCGTAGATATTGAAGTAAAACCAGTTGGGAAAGAGAACAATCTCGGGCGGAATAGCAGGCACCGCATCGTAGTCGTACTGGCCCAGAGAGCAGAGATAGATCTTAGTGAAGGTGTTGCACTCTACAACGCCGCCGTGGGCGAGGATCCAATTGCGGGCCTTCTCCATGTAGGGTTCTTCGGTGGAGTGTCCCATCAGCTTGAGAGCGAAGTAGCTCTTCACGCCATAGTTGATGTTCGAGGGACCACCAGGGTAGAGACTCCATCCGCCGTCTTCATTCTGATGACGCAGGATCTCGTTGATGGCGCGCCGCATCTTGCCCTGATCGCCGGTGCCGAGCAAGGTATGGACGTAGATGTAATCGGCCTCGAGCATGACGTCTGCTTCGAGTTCGCCACACCAGTAACCTTCGGCGTCCTGCTGCCCCAGAAGCCAATCGATGGAGGATCTGATGCCTTTTCCGATGGCATCCAGGCCGAGGTCCATACGACCGAAACGCGGCTGAGCTGGGGCCTGTGCCGCTGGCGGAGCGGACGCAGCACGAGCGGCTCTCGCTGCTCTCTGCGCTTCGCTGATGTGATTACCGCCGGGTGTGTCCATTCAATCTCTCTGGTCTGCTTCTGATTCGAATTACGCGCGCGGCTGAGTGATGGCGCCGGGTGCAGAGGCAATGGCCTGGACGATCTCCGGGGGAAGTCCGAAGCGTACATTTTCTGGCATGACTTCGACTTCATCCACGGAGCCGAATCCACGGGATTGTAAATAAGCAACCACTTCTTTTACAAGAACTTCTGGCGCCGAAGCACCCGCCGTCACGGCCACGTTGCCGACACCTTCCAGCCATTCGGGCTGGATATCTTCCGCCTTGTCGATCAGGAAGGAGTTAGTGCCAATGTTTTGCGAGACTTCCACGAGGCGGTTGGAGTTGGAACTGTTCCGCGAACCCACGACCAGAACCAAATCCGCGCCGGGAGCTACCTTTTTTACAGCAGTCTGGCGGTTCTCGGTGGCGTAGCAGATGTCCTGCGCGTGGGGACCGACGATATTCGGAAACTTCTTCTTGAGCGCCTCAATCATGTACTTCGCTTCGTCGAGAGAAAGCGTGGTCTGTGTGAGGTAAGCGACCTTATCGGGATCCGGAACGACCAGAGCGGCTACTTCTTCCACCGTGGAAACGACCTGGGTCACATCGGGCGCTTCGCCCTGGGTGCCTTCGACCTCTTCGTGGTCGCGGTGGCCTACAAGGACAAGAGAGTATCCCTGCTTGGCAAATTTGATGGCTTCTACATGAACCTTTGTGACCAGAGGGCAGGTGGCGTCGATGACTTTCAGGCCGCGGCCTTTGGCGGCTTCGCGGACGGCGGGAGATACACCATGGGCAGAGTAGATCACGCGTGCGCCCGAAGGAACTTCGTCGAGTTCATTGACGAAGATCGCGCCTTTTTTGGCAAGATCGTCGACCACGTAAGAGTTGTGGACGATCTCTTTGCGAACGTAAATGGGAGCGCCAAAGGTATCGAGGGCAATCTGAACAATGTCGATCGCGCGTACGACCCCGGCACAAAAGCCACGAGGCTTAAGCAGAAGGACGTGCTTGTCGACGTTAGCGCCCGGGTTATTGCCGGAAGAGTTAACGTCGGAGGGATCAATCGCAGTAGTCACGCCTTCCAGTATACCGCGTCCTATCCCGAAGAGGGCAGATTCTGAACCATTACTGGTGCAGAACTACACCTCATCCGAGACAAAGGGTATCGGGTTCGTCAGGCCTAGCTGTGGCCGGTGCAGCCAGTGTGCGGACAGTCACAGGCCAGCGTGGTTATATCTTTGACGTCTTCGCAAAACTGCGAGCAGAATTTAGAACCTTCGCGCGCCGTACAGCTACATCCCTCGTGAGCGCATTTTGTCGTATTTGCCATTCAATTCCTCCCAGGCCGCGTGGCGCAGCACATATCGGTGTGATGCAGAATGCGCGACTTCAGGAACCTGAAGCAACGAGGAGCATCTGCTCGGCATGGGCGAGGCTAGTGTCCGTCAGGGTGGCTCCTGAGAGCATCCGGGCGATTTCGGAGACACGTTCAGGCTGCTCCATCTGGCGCACCTGGGTACGCGTCCTGCCCTGCTGCTCTGCTTTTTCGATCAGGAAATGTTGATCTCCGAAGGCGGCAATTTGGGGAAGATGAGTCACGCACAGGACTTGTTGATGCTTGGCCAAGGCCTTGAGCTTCCGACCTACGGCCTCGGCGGCACGGCCGCCAATGCCGATGTCGATTTCATCGAAGACGAGCGTGCGAGGAAGCGCAATCTTGCGCTTCCTCCCTGCACCGTCCTCGACCGATACCTTGAGCGCCAGCATGACGCGGGACATCTCGCCGCCGGAGGCAATCTCGGTAAGTGGCTTCAGCGGCTCGCCCGTGTTGGTCGCAATGAGGCATTCAATCTGGTCCCAACCCGCTGCGGTCCAATGTGACGTCTCCTTTTCCGCGTGGACCTTTACGGCGAACCGGACTTTCATGGCGAGGTCGTTGATCTGCTCTTCGGCGAGCTGCTGCAGCTTGATGGCCGCTGCTTTACGGAGCTCGGTAAGATCTTCGGCGCAGGCGCGGTATATGCCCTCTGCCTCGGCAAGCGCCGCCTGCGCGGACGCCAGCGAGGTCGCATGCTGGCGAATGTCCTCTAACTTTGTGGAAACATCTTCGGCATATGCGATGACATCCGCAACGGTTTTTCCATACTTCCGCTTCAATTTGTCGAGTTGGGCGAGCCGATCTTCGATCTCTTCAAGGCGGGCTGGGGACGCGTTGATATTTTCCGCGTAGTCGCGGACCGTCGCGGAGACGTCTTCTACGGCCGCTTTGGCCGAGGCGATCTGCGAGACGGCATCGGCAAATTTGCTGTCGAAGCGGGCAAGCTCTTCGAGATGCTTCTGGGCCGCAGTCAAAGTGGTCTCCGCGGACTTTTCGTCCTCGTAGAGGAGTTCGTTCGCGCTCATGGCTGCGGTAAAGAGCTTTTCCGCATTGGCGAGAATGCGCTTTTCGGTCTCCAGCACTTCGTCTTCGTCGGCGGACTTGATTGCAGCGTCAGTAATCTCCGCGAGTTGAAAGCTCCAGACATCGGCCATGCGCAGGCGTTCCTGCTCGTCGGACGAGAGGCGGTCGAGTTCCGTGCGGGCACTGCGCCAAAGCGTGTATGCGGCATGGGTATTTTCGCCCGCGTCTTCGAGCGACAGCCCCTTCTTAGCCTTCAACTTTTCCTTGAGCGCGGTGGCGGCAATTTTGGAGGTGGGTGGAGCAGAGTTGATGCCAGCGAAACGATCCAGCAGGCCACGCTGCTGCGCCTGGTCGAAGGACGAGAGGGTCTCCGATTGCGCATGAACGAGCGCCAGTTCCGGGGCGAGTTGCTTGAGAACCGTGACCGTCGCGGGCTGGTTATTGACGAAGACGCGTCCTTTACCAGCAGACGAGACTTCCCTGCGAAGGAGGATCTCCGTACCTTCTACATCGATACCGTTGGCTTCGAGAATGAGCTCTGCGCCCGCAGTGGTGTCAAAGACACAGGAGACGACGGCCTTTTCCGCTCCATGGCGCACCACGTCGGACGACGCCTTGCCTCCCAGAAGAAGGGCAAGAGCGTCTACAAGGATCGATTTACCCGCACCGGTTTCGCCGGTAAGCAGGTTGAGACCTGGGCCAAAACTGGCGACGGCGTGGTCGATAACAGCGTAATTTTCTGCGCGAAGCTCGAGCAGCATGCGGAATCCCTTTGTTGGGTGCAGGATAGCAGAGCGAAAGGCAGGCGAACATTGCCGCCTGATGTTCGCCTTTTGCAAAGCCGCCTCTCTAGGACGTTTGGGCGCATCTGCCAAGGTTCATACGCGGCCCTTCGATCATTAGCGTTCAAATTTTCCGACGGGCAAACGGTACACTGAGCGCACGATGGTGGTTTCCCTTTTAGCTTTAGCGCTTCTTCTGCAGGACGACCTGGCGGCCGTTCCGGTCACGGCTGCACCGCAAAACTCCTCCGCATTGTTGGAGATGGTGCACAACAGCGGACCAACGGCACTCACAGTGCTGGTGCTTCTGCTGGTCTGCAGCATCTTTTCGTGGACGATCATGATCACGAAGTGGCAGACCTTCCGCAAGGCGCAGGTTCAGAGCCAGCGATTTCTTCGGGCCTTTCGTAAATCCACTCGTCTGGGTGAAATTGCAACAGTCGCGGACCAGTTCAAACCTAGCCCGTTGGTCGCCGTCTTTACGGAGATCGCGGATGAGTATCAGCGGCAGACGGGCGGACGCGGTTTGCCGAGAAATCCGCAAGGGCTGGAGCGCGCGGCTCAGACAGCTGCCAGCGAAGCGCTTTCCGGCATGGAAAGCCGTCTGACCTGGTTGGCGACCATCGCCGCAGCGGCCCCGTTTATCGGTCTCTTCGGAACGGTGATGGGCATCATCGATGCGTTTCACGGCCTCGGCACGGCAGGTGCAGCAACGCTGCGGGCGGTGGCTCCCGGTATCTCTGAGGCGTTGATTACGACTGCGGCGGGTCTCGTCGTCGCAGTTCCTGCGCTGGTGGGCTACAACCAGTTCGCTGCGCGGTTACGGGATATGGGCGGACGTATGGACGATTTTGCGCGCGAACTTTTGAACGCGATTGAAAACGCCGCTGCTGCTCCTCCAGCCGCGCCCCCTGCAGCAGAAGAACAGCGTCGCCGCACCACAACGTTCTAGGCCGACAGAGTTACGGAGAGTTTCCATGGCATTTTCAAGCGGCGGTCGAACGCACTCCTCGCTGGCGGACATCAACATCACGCCGCTGGTCGACGTGGTGCTGGTGCTTCTGCTGATCTTCATGCTGACGGCGCCAGTGCTGCAGAGCGGAATCGATGTAGCGGTTCCCAAGACCCGGACTGTGAATCAGCTCACCGAAGAGCGCACCGTTGTGTCGATCGATAAAGAACAGAGAGTCTTTCTGCAGGACAAGCCGGTCAATGTCCACGATCTCCCTTCCCTTCTTCGCTCAGGAAATCCTGCGAAGAAGGTCATCTACCTGCGGGCGGATGAGAAGGTTCCCTTTGGAGCGTTTGCCAGTGTGATGGACGCGGTGAAGCAGGCAGGCATTACCAACATCAGCATCGTGACCCGCCCACTAACGGAGTAGCAGCCCTTGCCGACGATGACCGAAAAGAAACGCGAGGACAAAACCGGAGCCAGTCTGGTGACGGCGCTTGTGCTGCACGGCGTTGCGTTCGGTGTGATTGTGGGTGCGGGAGCTTTCTTTCATAAAAAGGGCGATAGTTGGGGCGACCGGTCCGAACAGGCGACCGCCATCCAGGCCACCATGGTGAGTGCTCTCCCTCTTCCACCGAAGCAGCCAGTCAAGGATGACAGTGTGCTGGCCTCGGAGACTCCGTCCCCCGCGCCGATCACAGCGAAAGAGAAGGTCGAACCGCCGCCCTCTCCGAAAGATGTTCCCATCGTCGTGAAGAAGCCGGTCAAGATACCCCCCAAAGTCGCCGAAAAGCCGACACCTGTGGTGCAGAGGCCGCAACCGACGAAGCCCGTTCCAGACCGCGCCCAGACGGGCGAAACAGGCGGTGTCAAAGTCGCCATGAGCGCTGTGGATACTAAAGTCGGTACGGCTTCAACGAATGTGACGGACTCTGCATTTGGACAGCGGTATGCGTATTACGTGAAGCAGCTCACACAAAAAGTAGCGCAGCAGTGGTATACCGCAACACTGGACAAAAGTGCGCCAGGACACCGTGTGTACATTACTTTTCGTGTAGAGCGGGATGGCACGCCCTCGCAGATCCAGATCGCCAAACCAAGCGGGGATGCTTCGCTGGATCAGAGCGCGATCCGCGCCTTGCAGCATATCGATACCTTCGGGCCCCTTCCGGATGGGTATTCGGGAAGCTACATCAACGTGCAGTACTACTTCGATCCTAAGTAACAGTGAGCCCAGGAACGACTATCATGAGAGGTGTATGAGTTCTCGCCTAAGCAAGTATGTGATGTGGATGGTCGTCGCCTTTGCCGCGTTCTCGCGGTACGGGTCTGCGCAGGATAATGTTTTTACAGGCACGGAAAAGGGCGTGGATCGCATCCGCGTTGCGGCAGCTGACTTCAAACCCTTCAGCGCTGATTCCGCGGCACTGAAGGCGACCTTCGATTCGGTTCTCTACGCCGATCTGGCGCAGGCAGGAATCTTTGATCTCGTATCGAAGAGCCTGTTGCCGCAACTGACGCCGGGTGCTCCCAGCGAGATGAACGTCACACAGTGGAGTGCTAATCCCACGAACGCCGCGATGGTGGCCTTCGGCTCGCTCGGCATCAAGAGCGGACGCCTGATCGTCAATGGCTGGCTTTTCGATGCCAAGAACACGCAGTATCCGCAGGTGCTGGGAAAGCAGTACGCCGAAGACGCCAACGACAACAGCGCCCGTGAGATCGCCCACAAATTTGCGGATGAGATCATCCTTCGCCTGGGCGGTGGAATCCCCGGCATCGCCGAAACCAAGATCGTTTATGTCCATGGCGGATCGGGCAGTAAAGAGATCTGGATGATGGACTACGACGGTGCGAATCCTCATCCGGTCACGCATCTCGGAACGGTGTCTCTCTCTCCACGCATCTCTCCGGACAACTCTCGAATCGCATTTTCGTCGCTCGGACGCGAAGGGTTTCAGATTCGGGTGTTCTCGCTGCTGTTGAACCGCATGATTGCGTTCCCTGCAGCCGCTGGCACGAACCTTTCCCCCGCATGGAGCGCGAACGGGGCGCAGATTGCCTATTCGTCGTCTCGCTCAGGTGATCCCGAGATCTGGATTGCGGATTCGAATGGCAGCGGACCTCGCCGCGTCACGAGCTTCCGCGGACCGGATGTTTCTCCAGTCTGGAACCCGAAGACGGGTTCACAGATTGCGTGGATCAGCGGACGAACCGGTTTGCCCCAGCTTTATACGATGGATGCAGACGGTGCAGGCGTCACGCGCATGACGGACGGCGGCTACGCTACTTCCCCGTCGTGGTCACCGAATGGCCAGTTTTTGACCTTCGCCTGGGACCGCAAATATGGCCCCGGCGCCCCTGGTGGGCAGGACATCTACGTCATGGAGATCGCAAGCAAACGCTGGATCCAGTTAACGCACGATACGGGCCGGTGCGACTTCCCGTCGTGGTCGCCCGATGGACGGCACATCGTCTATGCGAGTAATGCTGGTGGTCGCTGGGAGATTTGGACCATGCTGGCGGATGGAACGCAGCGCCACAAACTCAGCACCAACGGTGCGAACGATATGCCGAACTGGAGCTGGAAGTAAGTAAGATTGAATACGAACGCGGCTTGCCGCCACACAAATCTCGCTTCTGCGGAGGAAAGACAAAGATGACCGAAACAAAGATGATGGCAACAGGGGTACGACGGAATGCACTGATGGCTCTTGCCCTTGGAGCAATGGTTCTCAGCGGATGCCACAAAAAGGCCAGCGCTCCCCCACCAGCGCCGTTGCCCAGCACCGCATCGACCGACAGTGTTCCGACGGCGACGCTCACTGCGGATCCCGCGTCCATCGATCTCGGCCAATCAGCAGTTTTGAACTGGCGCACACAGGGTGCGACCACTGTCTCCATCGACGGAATCGGCAATGTGAACCTCAATGGCACGCAGACGGTCACACCTTCTGCTTCCACAAACTTTCATCTAGTGGCCAAGAACGATGCTGGCGGAGTCACCGAGGCGAATGTTCGCGTCACCGTTCGTGTTCCAGTGGCACCGACGGCGGACACCAGCAACCAGGGTGACATGGGACCCGAAGCTGAGTTCCATCAGAACGTACAGGATGTCTTCTTCGACTACGACAGCTACGACCTGCGCCTGGATGCCGGCGCGTTGGCCCAGCGTGCTGCGTCTTATCTGGCTGCGCATCCGGCGATCAAGGTCGTCATCGGCGGTTATTGCGATGAGCGCGGATCGGCGGAGTACAACCTGGCGCTCGGTGAGAATCGTGCCAATGCTGCGAAGACCGCTCTGGTTACCGCAGGCGTAAGCCCGAACCGGTTGCGCGTGATCTCGTACGGCAAGGAAAAGCAGTTCTGTACGGAGCAGAATGAAACCTGCTACCAGCAGAACCGGCGCGCTCAGTTCTCGCTCGATCGCTAAAAGCATCATGGTGGCGTGAACCTTTACGGTTCGCGCCACCCGTAAAGAACACTGAGGCATGGCCATGAAGAAGAGGATCTATCTTGTCCCGGCGCTGGCACTGGCGCTGCTGTGTGTACGACCGATGCATGCCGTCAATCGCGACATGGTGCAGTTGCAGACGCAGATCCAGCAGTTACAGGATTCTGTTGCCCGCCTGCAGCAATCCAACGACGAACGTATGGGAGTTCTGAAGGATCTCGTACAACAGACCGCCGACAGCGTGAATCGCATGGCCTCCACCGTGGACGCGCTGCAGAAGCACGTCAGCGCGCAGCAGGATGCGGAAGGCGCGAAGGTGGACACGGTTTCCGGACAGGTCCAGAGCCTGAATGATTCTGTTGACGAACTCAAAGCGCGCCTTGGACGGATCGAGAAAGCACTCGCCGACATCCAGAGCACGCAGCAGAGCGTGAACGCGAAGCTGGACTCCGCCGCTCCTGCGGCTGGAACGCCCGCTCCGGCATCTCCCTCAGATTTCTCTGCGCCTCCCCCAAGCGGAAAGAAAGGCGCCACGCGAGTTGATCCCGTCGCGGCCGCACCGGTTGAACAGCAACCTGCGCAGCCTGCAGCCCCCCCGCTCCGCGACCTGTACCAGACCGCTTATGGTGATTTCGTGGGTGCCAAGTACACGCTCGCTTCCGCCGAGTTTGGTGATGTAGTGAAGTTTTATCCGGACGATCCCCTCGCCGGGAACGCCTATTTTTACCTTGGTGAAATTGATTACAAGGCAGGCAAGTTCAACTCTGCAGCAAAGAACTACGATCACGTCCTGGAGCAGTATCCTGGCAATGCAAAGATTCCGGTATCGCATCTGCGCAAGGGCCAGTCTCTGATCGCCCTGAAGCAGAATGAAGCGGGCATCCGTGAACTGCGATCGCTCATTCAGCGCTTCCCTAACTCGCCGGAAGCAACGCAGGCGCGCAGCAAACTCAGTGCCATGGGAGTTCCGAGCACGGCAAGGCGTTAGACATTCGTGTGAGTCGTTTCCTGTGAGGGCAATATGGCAGAAGGCGTAGAGATTCGTGGAAACAAATCTTTGCCCGATCTGGGCCGGGAAGCTCTTTCGTTTACGTTCCATACCCTCTTTGCGGTGCTGGCCCTGGTTCTTGTTGTCGGGACGTTCGCTCTTTTTCATGCTCCGGACGATTCGTCCGCTCCAAAACTGCTCTGCACCGGACTAGCGTTTCTTGTTCCTATGTTGACCGGTTTTCTGATGATGAAGGTTCGTCCAAACCCCGTCGCATCCTATGTATGGATCTCGGGCATGATCATATTCTCGCTGGTCTGCGTCTGGGTGCTCGATCTGCCCACGGGGAACGGCCTCTGCAACGACTGCGGGGCCTTTGACAAGCTTTGGCGCACCTTCTTCTCCATCGATCACAACAGCGGCCTGATGGCGGGCGATGGGCTGCTGATCGGCACGTGGACGCCACTGGCGATGATCGGATATGCCGTGGGAGCCAAGTTCGGTTTTACCGAAGAAGAAGCAATCTAGACTTACTCTGCAAACAGAAAAGCCCGGCATGCCGCCGGGCTTTTCTGTTTGTGATATGAGGTTGTTATGCAGGCAGCAGGTGTTCCGCGTGGAGCGCCTGGAGTGCCACTACGCGCGTCTGTTGCCGTTGCAGGGACTCAATGCCGTCGGCGGCTGCGCGGCCCGCTGCAATCGTCGTAATGGTGGGAATACGTCCCAGCACAGCCGCGCGGCGGATAGCCTTCTCGTCGAAGATGGCATCCTGGCCCTGCGGCGTGTTGATGATGAGCTGAATGCGATCGCCCTTGATGAGATCGACCACGTTCGGTCGGCCTTCCATCACCTTATGCACACGCTCGACCTGCAGACCTGCGTTTTCCAGCCTGTCCGCCGTGCCGTGCGTTGCCACAATGTGGAAACCCATTTCGACGAACTGCTTCGCCAGGGGGACGATGGCATTTTTATCGCGCTGGTTGATGCTGAGGAAGACCGTACCCTTCGTCGGAAGGTTCTGACCCGCGGCGATCTGCGCCTTGGCGAAGGCTTCGCCAAAGTTGTCGGCTACACCCATCACCTCTCCCGTAGACTTCATCTCCGGTCCGAGAACCGTGTCGACGCCCGGGAATTTGGCCCATGGGAAGACAGGAGACTTCACGAAGAAGTACGAGCCGGTGGAGAGGTCTTCTCCCGACTTTACGTTGTCCGGTAGGAACTCTGTGAGCTTGCGACCCGTCATCAGACGCGATGCAATCTTCGCCAGTGGCACACCGGTCGCTTTGGAGACGTAAGGCACCGTGCGGGACGCGCGGGGATTGACTTCGATCACGAAGACCTTCCCACGCTGAATGGCGAACTGAATGTTCACCAGGCCGATCACGCTCAGAGCCATCGCCAGCTTGCGTGTGTAGACTCGGATCTGGTCGAGGACTTCCTTGCTGAGATCGACCGCCGGGAGAACGCACGAGGAGTCACCGGAGTGAATACCGGCCTCTTCAATGTGTTGCATGATGCCTGCGATGACGACATCCGTACCGTCACAGAGCGCGTCGACGTCGACTTCAGTCGCATCTTCGAGGAAGTGGTCGATCAGTACCGGACGCTCCTGCGAATATTCGATGGCGGTGGACATGTAGTTGCGCACGCCTGCTTCGTCGTACACAATCACCATGGCGCGCCCACCGAGAACGTACGAGGGACGCACGAGCACAGGGTAGGTAACGCGATCCGCACCCGCAATGGCTTCTTCGATGCTGGTCGCCATTGCGCCCTGAGGCTGCGGGATGCCAAGCTCTTCAATTAGTTTGCCGAAGCGCTTGCGATCTTCTGCGAGGTCGATGGACTCCGGCGAGGTGCCGATGATGGGAACGCCAGCGGCCTTGAGAGGCAGGGAGAGGTTGAGCGGCGTCTGTCCGCCGAACTGCACGATCATACCGATCTCTGCGCCCGAGCTTGCCTCATGGTGATAGACCGCGAGGACATCTTCCAGCGTGAGCGGCTCGAAGTAAAGGCGGTCCGAGGTGTCGTAGTCAGTGGAGACCGTCTCGGGATTGCAGTTGACCATGATGGTCTCGTAACCGTCTTCGCGGAGAGCGAAGGCAGCGTGGCAGCAGCAGTAATCGAACTCAATGCCCTGGCCGATACGATTCGGGCCGCTTCCGAGGATAATGATCTTCTTGCGGTTCGTCGGCGTTGCCTCATCTTCCTCGTCGTAGCAGGAGTAGAGGTAAGGAGTGAACGATTCGAACTCCGCAGCGCAGGTATCGACGAGCTTGAAGACCGGCATGACGCCAAGCTTTTTCCGCAGGTCGCGGATCTTGCCCGTGGCATCTTTGCCTTCAATCTGCAGTGAACTTGCGATGCGCTCGTCGCTGATGCCCATACGCTTCGCAGAGCGCATATCGTCATATGTCAGCGTCTCCAGCGTCTTGCCCGCAAGGCCGCCGATCTCGTCGGAGATCTGCTTCACCTGGTACAGGAACCATGGGTCCATTCCTGTGAGGCGAGCGACCTCGCGCACAGACATGCCCCGTTCGAAGGCATAACGAACGTAAGTCAAACGATCAGGATGCGGTGTGACCAGACGCTGGGTGAGGCGGCGGGGGTCAACGTCCGCAGCAGTGGCTTTCTTTCCTGTCTCGAGCGAGCGGACGGCCTTCATCATCGCTTCTTTGAAGGTGCGGCCAATGGCCATCACTTCGCCGACGGACTTCATCTGCGGGCCGAGATCCTCGTTGGCTCCTGGGAACTTTTCAAACTGCCACTTCGGAATCTTGACGACGACATAATCGATCGTCGGTTCAAAGCAGGCCGGTGTGGCCTTGGTGATGTCGTTCTGCAACTCATCGAGCGTGTAACCGACGGCGAGGCGCGCGGCGATCTTCGCAATGGGAAAGCCAGTCGCTTTCGATGCAAGCGCGGATGAGCGCGAGACGCGCGGGTTCATCTCGATGACCGTCATGCGTCCATTCGCAGGGTTCACCGCAAACTGCACGTTGGATCCGCCGGTTTCCACGCCGATCTCACGGATGACGCGGATGGCGGCATCACGCATGCACTGGTACTCACGATCGGTAAGCGTCTGCGCCGGAGCAACGGTGATGGAGTCGCCCGTATGGACACCCATGGGATCGAAGTTTTCAATCGAGCAGATGATGATGACGTTGTCCGCAAGATCGCGCACCACCTCGAGCTCGTACTCTTTCCAACCGAGGACGGACTCTTCCAGGAGACACTCGCCTACGGGCGAGAGATCCAGACCACGCGCGAGAATCTCGGTGAGTTCTTCGCGGTTGTAGGCGATGCCGCCGCCCGATCCGCCCAGCGTAAACGAGGGGCGAATGACTGCGGGGAAACCGATCTTCTGCGTGAAGTCGAGACCGTCGCGCAGGTTGTTCACCAGTACGGAGCGCGGCATGTCGAGACCGATCTTATTCATCGCGTCTTTGAAGAGGAGACGGTCTTCCGCCTTCTTGATCGCGTCCAGCTTCGCACCGATGAGTTCGACATTGTACTTTTCGAGGATGCCGGTGTCGGCGAGATCTACGGCGAGGTTGAGCGCAGTCTGTCCGCCAACGGTGGGCAGCACAGCAAAGACGCCGGGTTTGCCGCTCTCGACGAGCATCTCACTCTCCACGCGAAGAATCTCTTCGACATAGCGAGGCGTTAGCGGTTCGATATAGGTACGGTCGGCGACCTCAGGGTCGGTCATGATCGAGGCGGGGTTCGAGTTGACGAGGACGACCTCGTAACCTTCAGCCTTCAGGGCCTTGCAGGCCTGCGTACCAGAGTAGTCAAACTCGGCGGACTGGCCGATAACGATGGGGCCGGAGCCGATGACGAGGATCTTCGCGATGTCATTTCTGCGTGGCATTCTTTTTTTACTTACTCCAGGATTCTTTTGCTCGTGCAGGATGGAAGCTCAGAAAAAGGGGCATCCTTGGATGCCCTACTTCTTCCACTCTTCCATCATCTTGCGGAAGTCCTTGAACAGATAATGCGAGTCGTGCGGTCCCGGCGACGCCTCCGGATGATACTGCACGCTGAACATTGGGTGCTCGTTGTGCTTCAACCCGGCGCACGTCTGGTCGTTCAGGTTGACGTGCGTCACCGAAACATCAGAGCCAAGAGATTCAGGATCGACCGCATAGTTGTGGTTCTGCGAGGTGATCTCGACCTTGCCTGTCTCCAGATTTTTGATCGGATGATTCGCGCCATGATGGCCGAACTTGAGCTTGTAGGTATTCCCACCCAGGGCGAGACCGAAGAGCTGGTGTCCAAGGCAGATGCCGAACATCGGTGCCTTGCCTGCAAGGTCGCGAATGTTCTGCTGCGCGTAGTCCAGCGGTTCAGGATCGCCCGGACCGTTCGAGAAGAAGATCCCGTCCGGATTCATGGCGAGCACGTCCGCTGCAGAAGTCTTCGCAGGAACTACGGTCACGGTGCAGTTTTCGCGCGCCAGCATGCGCAGAATGTTCTGCTTGATGCCGAAGTCGTACGCGACCACATGCATCTTCTTGCCGTCGGTGCTGATGGAATCCGGAAGAAACTTGTCCCCGGTTTCGTTCTTCGCATCGTTGCTGTCGAAGGTGTACTTCTCCTTCGTCGAAACGATCGAGGCGAGATCGGTTCCATCCATCTTGCGAATGGATTTTGCCTTGGCAACAAGTGCCGCTTCGTCCGTCGAAATCGTGGAGAGTACGCCACGCATGACGCCGAAGTTGCGGAGATGCCGCACCAGAGCGCGTGTGTCGATGTCTGTAATGACAGGAACACCGGTGCGCTCTAGATATTCATCGGCAACTTCGGTAGAGCGCCAGTTCGAGGAGATGGGCGAAAATTCGCGCGTGACCAGGCCTTCAATATAGGGACGCACACTCTCGCTATCCAAGGGTGACGTTCCGTAGTTGCCTATCTGTGGGTTTGTGAGAACGACTATCTGTCCGGCGTATGAGGGATCCGTGAAGATCTCCTGATAGCCAGTGAGGGCAGTATTGAAAACGACTTCGCCGGAACGTTCGGCAGGCGCGCCGAAACCTTTTCCGCGAAATATGCGCCCGTCTTCGAGCGCCAAAATGGCTAGCATTGCCTCTCCAGAGGAGTGGATTCAATCGATTCTAACAGGCTATTCCGGGAGATCGAAACCGCCGACCACAATCTGCACAACTTCGCCTTCGATACGGACGGGATAAACATCCACCGAGGCCTTCTCTGGCGGGTCTGCGATACCGGTTTTCAGGTTAAAGGCCCAAGCGTGCCAAGGGCAGACGATGGCCTCTCCCTCAATCCATCCCTGCCCCAGCGGGCCCTGGCGATGTGGGCAGATATTGTTCACGGCAGCAAGCGTCCCGTTCACATTGGCAAGGCAAATATCGATGCCTTCCTCATGCAGATTGCACTCGATCGCTGCACCGGGCTTGGGGGCCTCGCTGATCGAGCAAAGCGTCTTCCACTGCGACATGTCTTTCTCCACCTTCAAGCTTACCGCTGCGGATGGGATACTACGAGGAACGAGGTGCAGCTTGGCGAAAGAAGATCGTTCACGGGTGAAGGAAGGTGCAGGTGCGGCTCCGGAGCTGATCGACCCACTCTGGCTACTCAAGATGGTGGGGATCGTGATCGGCCTGGCGCTGGTCTGCGGCTATCTGACCATGGCGGGCCTTTTCTGGCAGGGAGCATGGCAGCTTGTGCTGCATCCTGTCCGCAATACCGCACAGCTGCAGATCCCAGGCATCAAGACAGAAGAAATTCGCTTCGCAGCCGACGAGGCAGGACGTCCGCAACTTCAGGGCTGGTGGTTGTCTTCCAGCCCAGTCTCCGCGTACGCCGTACTCTATCTCCGTGGAGGAGAAAGTTCTCTTGCGATCAACGACGAGGACAAGCGCAATCTTCTGCGTTTGCATGCAGCGGGTCTGGGCGTCTTCGCCTTCGACTATCGAGGATATGGCGACAGCGCCATCCTCAAGCCGAGCGAGGAGCATATGCAACAGGATGCCGCTGCTGCCTTCGATTTCCTGACACAGCAGCGTGGCTTTCTGCCGGATCACGTCCTCTTGTTCGGCACGGGCATCGGGGCGTCGTTGGCTGCCACAAGTTCACTGATTCACACCTCCGTTGCAGGCTTAATTTTGGATCAGCCGGATACGACGCTCCTCCGTAGAGTGCAGGAGGATGGCAGAGCCCGCGTCCTGCCAGTCAGCCTTCTCTTTCGTGACCGCTTTGAAGTAGCCGCTCCTCTGCACCGCAGCCTTCCGCCGAAGCTGCTCATCACAACGGAAGCTACGCAGGGGAACGCGCAGACGGCGAATGACAAAGCAACTCACGCCGCCTTTGATACTGCCGCTTCGCCCAAGAACATCGTCATCATGATGCCGGGCGCGGGGCTGCAGGCACAAAAAGACGAAGCGCTGCGTAGATTCCTCGATACGTATGTTCCCTCCGCACGCTCTAGCCCACTCTTGCGATAAACGAAGGCGATTGGCAAAGTGGCTTCCTTACTTTGAAAAGTGTCTGCCTGCGATCTTATGCAGCCTTAAACTTGCAGGCGAGGTAACGGAATGCGCAGATGGTTGGACAATATGCAGCCTTGGGGAGCGTTTCTGCTCCGCATCGTACTTGGCGTCACGATGGTGTATCACGGCTGGAATAAGGTCGTTCCGACAGGCGGCTTTCACGGTGGCAATACCTTCTCGGCGATTGATCGCTGGGGCCACACCGTCGCAGGCATGGGACTTCCCTATTGGCTTGGCTATATCTCCGCTCTCACGGAGTTCCTCGGCGGCCTTCTCTTGATCTTCGGGCTGCTGACGCGCTTCGCCGCCTTCATGGTTGCGTGCAACATGCTCGTCGCCCTGGTGAAGGTGGATGTACGGCACGGCTATGCAGGCTCCCAATACCCACTCGCTCTTCTCGTCATCGCGCTCATGCTGCTCTTCTACGGTGCAGGCGCAGCGGCGGTGGACCGCAAGGTAGGTTTTGCATAACCGGTGTGCCTGACTTAAAGAAGAGAAGGCCTCCGATATTATGGAGGCCTTTCATAAAGGTAGGAATGGTTAGTGCGGATAGGTGAAGCCAGGGCTGTAGATGGGCGACCCCGGCCTTACTTCTTGGTACAACTACTATGACGCGGTGTAATCGAAAAAGTTGTCCACAAAATGGAACTAAACAATGTTTAAAAAACCATTTTTTGTAAGTTTCGCATTTGGGAATACAAGGTCGAGGTTTTGTGAGCCCAGGGTACGGTAAGCCGCCTCTCCAAGAACCTGCCGAAAGTCCGTCGTGACAGTAAGATCCCTGCCCTCGTTTAGCTGCTCATTTTCCAGACCAGGCCATTTGCCATAGACTTTTCCACCCCTAACGGTGCCGCCTAGAACAAACATCACATTGCCGTGACCATGGTCAGTACCACCCGTCCCGTTTTGGCGGGCCGTCCGCCCGAATTCGCTCATGGAAACAAGCGTGATGTTCTCAGCGCCTTGGCCCATATCTTTCCAGAAAGCTGCGATCGTTTCGGAGAACTCCTTCAAACGATTCGCGAGGCGACCATTGGTGCTGCCCTGCGCCTGATGAGTATCCCAGTCGCCGATATCGGCGAAAGCCGCTTCTACGCCCAGATTCGCCTTGAGAAGCTGAGCAATCTGCTTGAGGCTGTTTCCGAAACTCGTATTTGGGTAGACCACACCATTCGCTGGTTGGTAGTGTGCGGGGTCGGCGGACTTGAGCATCTTGACGGCCTCGAATGTCTCCTGCCCTGTGCCGTGAAGCATCGTATCCGCCGTCTGTGCATACATCTGCTGAAAGGCGGATGAGACTCCAGTATTAGGATTTGCTGCGCGACCGCCGACGGAGAAGTCCTGCACGTTATTGATTGCGATCGCTGGCAGAGTCCCCTGCAGAGTTCGCGGAACCTGAGTACCCAGCGCAACCGCGCGAAACGCCGTCGCCAGCTTTGGATCCATGCGTTCGGCTTGGAGAGCGCGGTTCAACCATCCATCCTGCGTCGATTTGAGACCGGGTGTACCGGATTCCATATAGTCTTGCGCATCGAAGTGCGAGCGCGTCGTATCTGGAGAGCCACAGGCGTGCACTATGGCGAGATGTCCCTGATCGTAAAGAGGTTTGAAGGCTGCAAGCGACGGATGCAGACCGAACTGGCCGTCCAGATCGAGGACTTCATTCGGCTTGATGGCGATCGTCGGCCTCATGGCGTAGTAGTTCTTCTCGCGATACGGAACGACGATGTTGAGACCATCGGCAGCACCGCGCTGAAAGAGAACCACGAGCTTCTTATGATTTGTCGCAGCCGTCGTTGCCTCTGCCAGAACGCTTCGCGTCAGGAAACTCGGGATCGCCGAAGTTCCTACCAGGGCAAGAGCTCCGCCCTTCATAAATCCGCGCCGTGTAACCGCCATTTCGCATCTCCTGAACTGCTTCCGTGCAGACACTACCTAGTGAAGACGCGAATCCGGGAAATATGTTGCCCGTTGCGCCCGTCTCTACATTACTTGCGCGTTATCTCCCTGAAACTCAGGGGAACCCAGAAAGGCACTCGCCACCACAGTAGTTTCCGATATCAGGAATCAGATGGAAAAGCTCAGAACATCGCCAGTTCGGCAACAGCGTTGAAGAGGTCGTCCGGCTGCGGCAAGATCGCGTCTTCCAGAATGGGCTGGTAGGCCACGAAGGTGTCCATCGAAGCCACGCGGCGCACCGGGGCGTCGAGGTCGTAGAAGAGTTCGTCGGCGATCCTGGCGGCGATCTCCGCGCCATATCCCCAACTCATCATGTCTTCATGGGCCACGATGACGCGGTTGGTCTTGCGCACGCTCTCGGCAATCGCCTCGAAATCGTATGGCGCGAGCGAGCGCAGGTCGATTAGCTCCACGCTGATTCCCTTTTCGCGCTCGAGCCGCTGCGCCGCCTGCAAAGCACGAGGCACGACGGCACCGTAGGTCACGATCGTGACGTCCTTGCCTTCGCGGACAGTGTGCGCCTTGCCAAAGGGGATGGCGTACTCCGGTCCGGGATACTGAGCCCGTCCGTAGGTTTCGCGATAAAGGCGCTTGTGTTCGAGGAAAAGCACAGGATCGTCGCAGCGAATTGCAGTACGTAGAAGCCCCGCCGCATCCAACGCGTTGCAAGGCATCACGATGCGTACACCAGGCGTATGCGCAAAGATACTCTCGCCCGACTGTGAGTGATAAATGGATCCACCGGTGAGGTATCCACCAATAGGAACACGCATGACGAGCGGGCAGGAATAGTTGCCGTTGGAACGCCAACGCATCACGCTCATCTCGTTACGCATCTGGTGCATCGCGGGCCAGATGTAGTCGAAGAACTGAATCTCCACGACAGGCTTCATGCCGCGCACGGCCATGCCAATGGCCCGTCCCACGATGTTTGCCTCGGCCAGCGGCGAGTTGAAGACGCGGTCGGAACCGAACTCGGCCTGAAGGCCGGAGGTGAGCTTGAAGACACCGCCCTTCCCCTTCAGTTTGCCGCTCTTCAGATGCTGGTCACGGCTGACATCGGCAACGTCTTCGCCGAAGATGACGATCCGGGAATCCCGCCGCATCTCATCCCGCAACGTGGAATTGATGAGGTCAGCCATCGTCCGCTCGGTCACATCCAGGTTTTCTGCGGGTGCCGTCGCAAACACTGAAGATATCGGCTTGAGCGCTTCGGAGTAGACATGCTTCTCAATGTTCTCAATCGTAGGAAGCGGCGCGAGAAGAGCGTTATCCGCAGCCTGCTGCACCTCGGCAGTAACGTCGCGCTCCAGCGTATGCAGTTCGTCTTCTGTCAGAATCCCGTTTTGCAGGAGATGTACCTGCATCCGCGAGATGGGGTCGCGCAGCGCGTCGGCTTCCAGCTCCTCCGCCACGCGGTAGAGCCGTTCATCATCCGAGAGCGAATGCGAATACGGGCGGATGACGTGTCCATGCACCAAGGCAGGCCCTTTGCGCGCACGGCAGTATGCCACCGCCCTCTGCATCGCCTCATAGCTGGCAATAGCGTCGGTACCGTCGACTTCTTCGAAATGGAAGTTCGGGAAGTTCGCAACCAAACGAGAAATGTTTCCGCCGGGAGTGTTCGTCTCAACCGGCGTAGAGATCGCATAGCCGTTATCTTCCACCACAAAGATGATGGGCAGCTTGGCGTTGGACGCAGTATTCAAAGCCTCCCAGAACTCTCCCTGGGAAGTCGATCCCTCGCCGACAGAGGCATAGACGACCTCGTCGCTATGAAAAGTAACGTTCTTGAACTTCCTGTAGTCGCCGTCGCCAAACTCCCCTGCTGCGGCTGCCTCCGGGTGCTTCGTAAAATAGACGCCTGCTTCGGCGCATCCGACACCATGCAGAAGCTGGGTCGCGGTCGAAGAGGAGGGGCTGACAATGTGGAGCCGCGTATTCGTCCAATGCGAAGGCATCTGGCGTCCGCCGCTGGCCGGATCGTCCGCGCCAACGGCCTGCAGAAGCTGGTCTTCCACGGTATTTCCCAGAGCCAGGCAGATGGCGCGGTCGCGATAGTACGGAAAGAACCAGTCATATCCGGGCTTCATCGCCATGCCGGCCGCGACCAGCAGAGCTTCGTGGCCCGCGCAGGAGATCTGAAAATAGATCTTCTGCTGGCGTTTGAGCAGGATCTCGCGATCGTCCGTCTTGCGAGACAGGTACATCAGTCGATAGAACGCCACCAACTGCTGCCGCGTAAGCGGAGCAGCCGTCTCTTCTGGTGCGCTCACCTCAGCGCTCGGGTTCGTCTTGGTCGCCATAAATGCCCTTACAGATTGTAAGACGAAACTCTTCCCCGAGAAGGCCCAGGATCTATCGCGCCGGCTGTTGGGTCCGCAAAGCCCTCGCCAGGCTTTCAATTTGGGCGGCTTCCTGGACAACCGGAATCGACAGCTCAAACCGCTGAGTTTTTTGCACATTTCCCTGCAACTGCAGCGAAAGCAGGAGAAGCCGGTGAACTTCTGTATGGAGTGCCAGTTCGGAAGCCGTTCTTATGGGCGGCTGATCCGTCTGCCCTAAGGCAAGGGAAGAAGCGAAACCGAAGAAGAGGAGGAAACGCATAACCCTATTCATTGCCTCATCCTGTCCTTGACATTTCGGGCTAGCTTTTCGATTTCCTGCAGGGTGCGAAGATCGTCCGCATTAGGAACTGCGTGGCCCTTCAAATTATCTTCCAGCTGCCTGCAGAGGAGAACCAGCCGGTTCGTGTCCGAAATCATTTTCTGGTGCAGCTCCATTTCGCGTGCGCGTACTTGTGTGGCTCGCATACGCTCTCCGGCCAGATCGGGTTCTGGGCCACGGATCGGAACGCTGGGGCTTTGCTGGTTGTACCCAGGCTGTTGCGGCGATTGCGCCGATATGCGGAGGCCAGACGAAGCAAGATACGCTACCAGAAGGATGCATGGCCATCTCGATATCGTCACTTCATCCTCCATTCCCGAACATGAATGGCGCTTGCAACGTGGAGCCCCGTACTTCATCCTTGGATACGGGCCTCGCGCTGGAGCAAATTTTACCGCAAAGAAGATTTGATGATCCTTTTGCTTGATACAGTCAATACCGCGCTGGAACATCCTGAAAAAAGCGTTCGGTCACTGGGAGCAAACTTCCACGATGACCTGATCGACTTTATCCATCATGACGCGCCGAAGATTGTTTTTATTCTTTTCGTTGCGTTCGTTTTGCAGCAGGTCGTCTCCTTCTTCGTGAAGCGCATGCGTGTCATGGCGGACAACCAGGTGGGCAATTCGAAGCGCGCCGCTCAGTTGAGGACTCTCTCTTCGATCCTTCGGGCCACGGCGTATGGCGCGATTACTTTTCTTGTCCTGTTGGAGATCCTTCCCCTCTTCAATATCGATCTCAAACCACTTCTCGCTTCAGCAGGCGTGGTCGGACTCGGGATCTCTTTCGGAGCGCAGTCCATCTTCAAAGACGTCCTCAACGGAGTCTTTATCTTTATCGAAGATCAGTTCAACGTGGGCGACGTGGTTAAGCTGGCCGGTCTGACCGGACAGGTGGAAGACCTGACGCTGCGCGCAACCACGCTTCGCGATGGGGACGGCACCCAGTACTTTATTCCTAACAGTCAGATTGCCACCGTCTCCAACCTGTCACGCGAATACTCCGTGGCTTCGCTCCCTGTAAGTGTGGATGCCAGCGCCGACCCGGACCGCGTGATGGCGCTGCTCCGCAAGATCGCGGATGAGGTACGCAATGACAAGGCTTTTGCAGACGTAGTCATCGCGGACGCGGACATTCTGGGCGTGGACAAGATCGTAGGCCGGGAGGTCATTTATCCGGTGAACCTGCGTGTGCGCGCAAACCAGAAAGACGGTGTTCTCCGAGCCCTGCGCAGGAAGGTTCTGATTGCATTCGAGAAGGAAGAGATCCCGCTGGGTGTCTCCAGCAGTACGATCCTGATGCAACAAAAAGCGGATCCCACCCAGTCTCCAGCACAGCCTACCCTCGGCGAGGGATAGGCTGCACAACCGTTAAGCTATTTCAGAGATTTCCCGAACAAGGACATCAGGATCGGAGGTTGGAGGTTGGCAACGACCGTCTCCGCAGACCATAGCAAAGCTGTTCTCAAACATCTCCGCTGGCAGATGAGGCAACGTCTCCGCCATGGGACCACGAAGGTCTTCAAGTTGAGACCGTTTTAGACGAAGGACGCTCTTGGTTGCAGAGTATCCGGCAAGCGCCGCGGCCTCGAGTACCGCGGAGGAATCGTCCTCGCCCACAACGACGATCTGAATTTCAGGCAGCAGTAATCGCTGCAATGCGAGACCGAAGGTGGCCGCATACAGTCCAAAGTGCTCGACGATCCCAGCGAAGGTCTCCAACGTGTCTGCGGCCTTGGCCTGGAGCTTTTCATCCATCGTCCAGTCCGCGAGTTGCAAAAGAAAGAGCGCTGCAGCGGAGTTTCCTGCTGGCGTAGGTGAGTCCTGAAGAGGCTTTCTTCGCGCCGACAGTGCACCCAGAGCGACGCCGGAGCCGCGCGCCGTATCGAAGAATCCGCCACCGACGGCATCCGCGAAATCGCGAATCATCCGTGCCGCTAGCGCCTCGGCATGGCGAAGCCACCGGCTCTCGCCCGTCACCTCCCATGCCGCGACACAGGCCAGACCCGCGAAGGCATAATCTTCCAGGACACCCGCTACTGCCTGTGCAGGTACATGCCCGTCCGCATACGAGATCACATGGCCCAGACCCGTCTCTTCATTCCATGCCTCTTGCAAAAGGCGGTCGAGGGAACGCAGGCCAAACTGAACCGTCTCCTGGTTGTGCAGTGCTCGTCCCGCTTCCAGATAGGCGGCGATGCATAGCCCGTTCCATCCTGTGTACATGGTGCGATCGACAAACGGCGCAGCACGTTCACTCCGTGCGCTGGCGAGTTTTCCGCGCAGAGAAAGCAGTAGACTCTGCACTTCCTCTTCGGTAATGCCAATGCGACGCGACACCTCTGCCAGCGTGTACCTCACATGGAGCACATTGCGAGAGGGATCGTGGTGCATATCGCCGATTTCACCGATATCGTAGTAGATCTCTGCCACGGCGAGTTCTTCAGGGCTTAAAACGGCAGCGGCTTCATCCCGTGTCCAGGTGAAGTAATCTCCGTCGTCGTCCAGGGTCAAATCTGCATCCTGCGAGCTGTAGAAGCCGCCGCGTTCGCGGTCGGAGAGTGTACCGTCCATCCATCGCAGAATCTCTCGTGCGACCTCAGCGTATTCGGGCACCAGAAAAGTCCGGAAGGCCCGGACATAGCTCTTCAGCAACTCTGCGTTGTCATAGGCCATCTTTTCGAAGTGAGGAACCACCCAGCGCTCATCTACTGAATAGCGATGAAAGCCCCCGCCAATCTGGTCTCGCATGCCGCCAAGGGCCATCTTGTCGAGGGTCACGCGCACGACGTTGCTTGCCTGCTCCGCAAGTGGGCCTCCACGCGAAGCGATATCCGTCAAAAGATCCAACGCACCGGGGTGCGGAAACTTCGGCTGAGAACCGAATCCGCCGTACTGCGGATCGAACTGCTTCAGCATCGACTCCGCCAGTTTGTTCACAAGGTCGGGACCTAAATCGGAGGACCGTCCGGAAAAGCTCTCATTGAATTCGATGGCTTGCATTACGGAGTCGGCAGAGTCCTCGACCTCGCTTCGCCGATCCTGAAAGGCATCCGCCATCGTTTGCAGCACCCGCTGAAAGCTGGGACGACCGAAACGGTCTTCTGGCGGAAAATAGGTTCCGCCGAAGAAAGGCTTGCCCTCGGGGGTCAGAAATGCAGTCAGTGGCCATCCGCCCTGTCCACTGATCGCGGAAACAGCTGCCTGGTAGCGGGTATCCACATCCGGACGCTCGTCGCGATCCACTTTGATTGCGATGAAGTATCGGTTGATCAGATCTGCCGTGTCCGCGTTTTCATACGACTCGCGATCCATCACATGGCACCAGTGGCACCAGACCGCTCCGATATCGAGGAGAATCGGCTTATTTTCACGAACCGCAAGCTCAAACCCCGCGTCTCCCCACTCATGCCATTGCACCGGCTGGTGCATGGCAGAGCGGAGATACGCGGAGGCGGAAGTCGCCAGGGAGTTCAAGACTTCGGTGCTCTGATCGGGCTTGTAATCAACACTCATACAAGCCCGATTCTAAATGCAGCGACGTCCCTGTTTCTTAGTGAACCGGCGTTGGCGCGATGTTAGGTAATGGTTCTGGTGATGCAGTGAGTGGCTTTGCTACGGGAGTCGGCCCGGGGGCCGTAAGGCCAGGAACCGCCGGTTTCTGGACCACGGTGCCGGTCGCGGCATCGGCGAGCGAGATGCCGTAGCGATCCAACGTGTTGGCTAGAATCTGCAGAAGGCTGGCGCGATCCCGGGCGTAAGCAGCCGTGGCCGAAATCAGGCTGTTCTCTGCGGTCGCTAGGTTGCGCTGCTGCTGCAGAACGTTCGCAGTAGTGGAGGCACCCAGCTTGTACTTCTTCTCTTCCGCGTCGAGAGACTGCAGCTGGAAGTCACGCGAACTCTGCGCAGACTGAACCGCCGCACGATCGTTGGTCAGCGCATACTGCCCGTTGATGACTTGCATGCGGGTCTGAATGTAAATCTGCTGCAAACGCATCTCGGATTGCTGATATTCCATCTGCGAACGCGCCTGATCCGCCTGTGCGATGCGGTTACGAATCGGAATGCTTACCGTTACACCTGCGCCCTTGTCGGGAGAAGTGTTGTTGAACAGATTTGAGAAGACATTGCCATAACCTGACGAGTTAGCACCCGGATTATTTGCGGTGACTACACTTCCGCCTACCGCAGAAGAACCATAAAAACCATAGACATCGACAGTCGGAAGAAGTCCGTTTTTCAGAGCCTTCCGCGTGATGTCGTTGTTCTTCATATTTAGAACAGCTTGCTCAATTTGAGGGTTGTTCTTATACGCCAGGGCGACCAGATCTTCGACGGTCTGGTCTTCTTCAGGAAGACGTCCAAGGTCGACGCGGTCCGTCGGAATCACAGGAGCTACCGAAAGCTGCGGATCGCTCAGGTTGCGCGCAATCGCCTGCTTCAGCAAAAGCTGCTGGTACTCCAGGTTGGTCTTGGACTGGATGCTCGCCTGCTGATCTGTGGCAACGGCATTATCCGAGTTCACAATATCCAGTGGCGCGAGCGTCCCGATCTCCAACTGTTTCCGGTTATCCTTCGCAAGCTGTGTGCTCTGCTCCAGAGCGCGCGTCTTGGCTAGGTCATCTTCATAGGCCGAAACAAGCGCCCAGTAGATGCTTTCCACCTGTGTGACGGTATAGATCACCTGTTGGCGAAACCCGGAGTCTGTAATCCGTCGAGTGTTCTTCGCCTGCACGATGAAGCGCCCGTTGACTCCCCACCCAAAGCCCTGCAGAAGATGCTGCTGTACACGCGCCTGGAAGGTGGATTGAAGAAGTGGGTTATACGAGGTGCGCGTGCTATTGCTGGTCTGGTGCGTATTGTTGAATGTCACAGCCAGAGTAGTACCCGTGATAAATCCCTGGTTATAACCAAAGTTGTAGGTGTTTGTGTCTTGGCTCAAAACATTTGTTCCACTGATGAGGTTGCTCGATTGCACAGTGCTGGCGCGCTCCGCCTGCACTGTGCCAGTAAGTGTGGGATCTAGCAACTGTGGCACAGGGCCCAATCCATTGGTGGAAAGAACGAGACCCGATGCACCCGTACCCGAGCCGCCGGTCGAAGTAGTCGTACCGCCCGGTCCACCCCCACCCGTAATGGTCGTCGTGGTGCCGCCCAAGGTGTTCGTCACGAGTCCGGTGGAAACACCACGCAGGGATCCGCCTGCCTTGGCGCGAAGGAGGTCGGTGTCGGCGATATCCAGATTCACGCGCGCGATAGCAATGTCATAGTTATTTTCCAGCGCCAGGGTAATGGCGTCAGAGAGCGAAAGGTAGATTTTGCCACCGCTCATCAGATCACCCAGACGCGGTGTATTGCTCAGACGCGGACGGGGGTAGTCCATCGAGGTATAAGGAGCCCAGACTTTGGGGAAAGCCTTTTTCGGCTTGGCGTAGTCGCCCGGCGTATCCCGGAGGAAGAGCGGTTCGGTGTAGACCGGCTGCGGGGCTTGAGGGAGCCCGGCCTGGCCGGTGGTATCGTTCTGCACGGCCTGAGGCGCAGCGGGTGTCGTCGGCGAAGGCGCAGGTGTCTGCTGCCCCCATGCCGTTCCATTCAGAGAACCCATCAGCATCAGGGCGATTCCTGCTGCAGCCTGCAAATTCTTCGATCTCACGTGTTTGCTCTCCAACAATAACTGCCTGCACCGTATACGGGCGAGACCTACACTTCGTTCCACGAACGCCTGAATCTTCTTTACGCATTTGAGCCGCAAAAAGGCCCAACGCTTCAAAAGTTTCGAACGCCACAGAATCAAAAGGAACGGAACCTCTGAAGTATAGCAACGCCTCTCTTGGCTTCAGGGTAGAAAAGCAAACGCGCATGGTACCGTCCAAGTGACGGCCTACGATGACCGCACATTGGCGCCACCCTCCTCACTTCATGCCGGACGCGACTCCCATTTCCGACGCATCAACCTCCCTCCAAGCGTGGAGATTGAAGCTTGCCTATGACGGCACAGACTTCGCTGGCTGGCAGGTACAGCCGGGCCTTCCTACGATTCAAGGCTCGCTGGCGAGCGCCATTCGTTCTGTAACTTCCGAGGAGGTGTTGCCCCAGGGCTCTGGCCGAACCGATGCAGGGGTGCACGCACTGGGGCAGGTCGTCTCGCTCAAGTTGGCCGTGCCCATCCCTCCGGACAATCTTAAGCGCGCCCTCAATCGCATCCTGCCCACCAGTATTCGCGTTCTGGAAGCTGGAATCGTCGCGCCGGAGTTCCATGCGCGCCGTGGCGTCCTCAGTAAGACCTACCGGTACACCCTCTTCCTCTGTCGTCCCACAAAGGATGTCGAAGAGATCGTCTGCTCTCCGGAAAGAGCACGCTGGGTATGGCAGTATCCCGCGCCACTTGACGTCGCCGCCATGATGCAAGCCGCGGAAAGGTTTGTAGGAACACACGACTTTACCTCGTTTGCCGCCAACGATCCCGAGCGCAAGACCCGTTTGGAGGCGGAAAGCAACGCCCCGGACAATATCCGAACACTCTATTCGTCGGCATGGACTCTGTGCGGAGACGAACTCTCCTACCAGGTCAGGGGGTCCGGCTTTCTTCACCATATGGTGCGCAACCTGGTCGGAACCTGCGTCGATGTGGGTGCTGGCCGCATCCTTGCTACTGAGATGGAGAAGATTCTGGTTGCAAAAAATCGCGGTGCCGCTGGCCCAACGGCACCGCCGCAAGGCCTCAGTCTGCTCGAAGTCGAATATGGGTCGGAGGATCTCTCCGATAAGGACAAGCGCGCATGAACGCCTCAGCCCATCAACGGATCGTTCGGATCGCCGCGCTTCCGGCAGTGCATCGCGCGTTTCAATGGCTGCACCTGCAGGAACAACGGTTTCGCCAGTGGCAGATCGATCTGACCCGCATCCCTGCACCTCCTTTTGGAGAAGCCAAGCGCGCCGCATGGACGCTGGAACAGATGCAGACGCTCAGCCTGACTTCTACCGGAATCGACGGCGCTGGCAATGCGATTGGTTATCTTCGCCCACCCGTGCCCGGAGAGCCTCTGCTTCTGCTTTCTGCCCATCTCGACACGGTATTTCCCCAGGAGACAGCCATTGACGTCCGTGAAGACGGCGATCTGCTCCATGCCCCCGGCATCTGTGATAACGGCGCAGGGGTTGCCGGTCTTCTTGCGCTGATTGGGTCCATCCTGCACGCGGGGCTACCCCTTGCAACCAACATTCTCTTCGCCGCAAATGTAGGCGAAGAGGCCGAAGGCAATCTTCGGGGTATGCGCCATCTCTTTCACGGGGAGATGGGACCGCGTATCACCACTGCCATCGCGCTGGAGGGAAGCGGCACAGAAACAGTCGTCACACGTGCCCTTGGAAGCAAACGCTTTCAAGTAACGGTAGCTGGCCCCGGAGGACACTCCTGGACCGACGCTGGGCGCGCCAACCCCATCGTCACACTGGCGCGTGCGATCGCCGAACTCACGCCTCACTCTCTCCTGGAAGATCCGCGGACGACGATCAACGTCGGCACCATCCAAGGTGGCACCTCGGTCACGGCGATTCCAGAAGTCGCGACCGCTCTCTTCGATCTGCGCTCGGTGGATGAAGGAGAACTTCTCGCCAGCGAAGTCCGCCTCTTCCGTGCAGTAGAAGATGCAGTACTCGCTGCAAACCTCTCACCAGGGAAAGACCTCAGTACGGAGGAGAACCTCCGCTTCCATATCCGCTCCATCGGCGACCGCCCCGCCGCCACGCTGCCCGAGGATTCTCCTCTCCTCCAGACGATTCAGGCAGTAGACCGTCACCTTGGCATTCGGACCAGCGAGCGTGTCGGATCCACCGATGCGAACCTCCCTCTGTCCCTCGGGATTCAGGCCGTCGCCATCGGCGCGGGAGGACGCGGAGGCGGCATTCATACCCTGCGCGAATGGTACGATCCGCGTGGCCGGGAGATAGCGCTGCGAAGAATCCTGCTCACGCTCGTCGACCGCTGTGATCTCAAATGAACAGGGATACTGCGGCATGACAACCAGAAAAGACTCCATCACCGCGCATCTCCTCCTTTTGGCGGTCGTGGCCCTCTGGGGTGGGACCTTCGTCCTGGTGAAAGACGCCCTCATCGACGCCAGTCCCCTGTTCTTCAACCAGATCCGTATGGCACTTGCCTTCGTGGTGCTTGCCGGCATTCACTGGAGGATCTGGCACAGCCTGACGCGCACCTCCCTCATCGCGGGTGCTGTCGCGGGTCTCTTTCTTGCTGCGGGCTACGATTTCCAGACTGTCGGCCTCGCGCGTACGACTCCATCCAAATCTGCCTTCCTCACAGGCCTGGTCGTAGTCTTCGTCCCGCTGCTGAGTGCGATTCCAAAACTGCGCCCCGCAGGAGTCGGAAGCCCAAGGTGGCCGGCAATCGCAGGAGCTGTGCTCGCTTTTGTTGGCATTCTTCGACTGACCTTACCCTCCGGCACTCCCATGCAAGAGATGTGGAGTGCGATCAACGTAGGGGATCTGCTGTCGCTGGCCTGCGCACTTGCCTTCGCCCTGCATCTGCTCGCCCTGGGACGCATGGCCCGGGAAGTCCCCACAGGCCACCTTGCCACCCTGCAGATAGGGTTTTGCGTCCTGTTCATGACCTTCGCCACACCAACATTCGAGAAAAGTTATTTTCATATGACACCACGCCTCGTCCTGGCCCTTGGGATCTGCGCTGTCTTTGCCACAGCCGCGGCATTCAGCATTCAGACCTGGGCCCAGCAGCACCTCAAACCGACGCACACGGCGCTTTTGCTCTCGCTGGAGCCTGCCTTCGCCTGGATAATGTCGCTTTTGTTGCGTCGCGAGGCCTTCAGCCTCCGCTCCGCTCAGGGTGCGGGCCTTATCTTTGCAGGCATCCTTGTAACAGAACTTCTGACCTTTCCCGTCGCCCTGGAGCCCGAAGCCAACTAGTCCTAGACTCATCCTTATATACCCTTTGGACCTTTCCGTGCGTCTAAATCCCCAAAGGGTGGGCCGGTGCATCTATACCGGAACAGACCTATACTCGGAAGCTTGAGCGACCGAACCCATACGAGGGATACTGCAGCATATGGAACAAACTCAGCCCAAATCTAATGGCTTTCTTGACCGCATTAGGAATCACCGCCTATCGGCCACTTTCTTACTTCTCGGCGTTCTCTCCGTCGGCATCCTTGCCGGGTCTGCGCTCACCACTACAGTTCACGGCAAAGAGCAGCAGATCAACAGCGCTGACGCCGCACCGCTCCGCATCCCACCCATGACCTCCACTTCCAACGCCTTCTCCACCATTGCAAAACAGGTGGGTCCAGCGGTTGTAAACATCAATACCGAGTCACTTCCCAAGCAGTCCACGGCACCAAAGCGCCGCACACAGCGCCGTGGTCAGGGTCAGGGTAACGATGATGATCCGCAGCAGCAGGGAGATATGCAGGACTTCTTCAACCGCTTCTTCGGCGGACAGCCCGGCGGCGGGGATGGAGATGATGAAGATGGTGCCGGTGGTGGCGAACGTCGCGCCCTCGGTTCCGGTTTCATCGTGGATCCGCGCGGTTACATCATCACAAACAATCACGTCGTCGACAAAGCGGACAAGATCTACGTCAAGCTTTCGACCGACTCCGACAACGGCCTTGGCCGTCTGGCGCGCGTGATCGGTACTGACAAAGACACCGACATCGCCGTCATCAAGATCGACACAAACCAGACGCTCCCCACGGTCAAGCTGGGCAACTCCGATTCTGCGCAGGTAGGAGATTGGGTGCTCGCCATCGGCAGCCCCTTCAACCTTTCGCAGACTGTAACGGCCGGAATCGTCTCTGCCAAGAACCGCACCATCGAAGATGGTCCGCAGAGCCAGTTCCAGCGCTTCATCCAGACGGACGCTTCCATCAATCCCGGCAACTCGGGCGGTCCCCTGGTCGACATGACTGGAGCGGTGGTCGGCGTCAATACGGCGATCTACACGCAATCTTCGGGCTCGGTCGGGCTTGGCTTTGCGATGCCGTCCAACACCGTAATCAACGTCTACAACATGCTCATCGCACCCGAGCACAAGGTTGTTCGCGGGTCGATCGGGATTGAGTTCCAGACCGGCGTCTCCTCTGCGGTAAGCCGAATGTACGGCTTCTCCAAGGGCGGCGTGCTCATCAACAGGATCACGCCTAATGGTCCCGCTGCCAAGGCGGGTCTTCAGCCTCAGGACGTGATCGTCTCCATTGACGATCGACAGGTGAAAGACGGGGATGACCTGGTCGCTGATATTGCACCTCGTCATCCCGGTTCCACGGCCAAGATCACCTATCTGCGTAACGGAAAGCAGAACACTGCCACCGTCACGATTGGAGATCGCTCCAAAACCGTCGCTGCGATCGCAGGCAATGGCGACCCAGACGATAACTCGCCCCAGAAGGACGACGCCACTCAGGGCAAGATCGGCATTACGGTAAGCGCCGTCCCCCCCGCTCTGGCTAAGGCACAGGAGATCAGCGGCGGCGTGTTGGTCACTGCGGTTCGTCCCGGTTCCTTCGCGGACGACCTCTCCCCTCGTGGGCTGGATAAGGGTGACATCATCGTGGAAATCAACCGCCATGTTGTGACGGACCAGGCTTCCCTGACCTCGATCGTCAATGGCCTAAAATCCGGCGACGACGTTGTCTTCGTGATTCGTAATGCGAGGGCACGTGATAAATCCAACACGTTCCTCGGTGGAACCTTGCCGTAGGTCGTTCTGAACGTTGCAGAAGGGGTTGGAGACACATGTCTCCGGCCCCTTTTACTTTCCGCGGCCTCTTGTAGAGGACGCACGCTTTCTGTAACTTGAAACAGTGACAGGAACCCTGAAACACTCCTCCCCGAGGTCGCTCGCTACCATGCGCCCATTTACTCTCACTGCTCTCTTTTTGCTCGCCCTGATCTCTTCAACCCCATCCCAAGCTGTTCGAACACGGCGCGGACCCACCTCCGGCAGAGCTTCACAGCGCGGGACAAAGGCTTCCAAGCACAAAGCAGAAGCCGTATCGCATCCGCGCGCGATCGAAGACGCCCGTGCGACACAGATTCAATCCGCTCTGATCAAAGCCGGTTACATGTCGGGAGAACCGACCGGCCACTGGGACTCTGCAAGTGAGACAGCCATGCAAAAGCTCCAATCGGACAACGGCTGGCAGAGCAAGCTCGTTCCGGATTCGCGCGCTCTCATCAAGCTGGGTCTCGGACCACAGACGCCGCAGACCACCACCGCCTCGTCCGCGGCTCCCACCGCACATATCGCGCAGTAGCCGCGTGACCCCACGGTGAAGCGGCATCTTCTTACCCTCCTCGCCGGTCTGGTGCTCGCGCTAGCTTCCGTTCCCGCGAGGGCTCTGGAACTCCGCATCACGGCGAAGGCTCTCGAACGCACGCTGCAGGCGCAGCTCTTCACCAACATTGAAGGTCGTTACTACATGCGCGGAGATCCAAATTCCGCCTGCTTCGTCTATGCCGACCAACCGCACGTCTCTTTTCAGGACGACCGCGTCGTCGTCCATGTACGCACCAACTCGCGCCTGGGCACAGGCATGTTCGGCAAGTGCGTTGGCCTAGGCTTTAACACGCAGGCAGACGTTTCGTTCATCCCCGACGCGGAGGGAGAAACCATCGGCTTTCGCGATGCGCGCATCGAGCGCTTTACCGGCAACAAGGAGCTGGATTTTCTCGTCGTCCCGTTTCTGAGTCGCAAGCTGCCCCAGCAGATGAAGGTCAACGCCGCCGATATGTTGCGCAGTCTGCTCGCCACGTCGCTGCAGTCGACCGGTTATGCCATGAAGCTGACAAACCTTAAGATTCACTCGATGCAGGTGCAGAAAGACGTTCTCATCGTCGATCTGGATGGCTCGCTCGACGTAGATTGATGGAGTTTAGGGAACCGCTAGTGCTTCGCAGGCTCGACGGGAAGGGTATAGATCACTTCTCCGGGACGCGTGTAGTGGAGTTCTTCGCGTGCCTCATGCTCAATCGCATTGGGATCGCTCTTGAGGCGTTCCACGTGCGCGTGTAGACGCTCATTTTCTTTCGTCAGATCGCCCAACTGCGCGTCCAGACTCTTGGTGTCCATACGCTTCTGCTGGAAAGCCGTCAGGCCATTCCGTCCGAAGACGACATGATATCCAAGCATTAGTGCTAAAACGCCCACAGCACCAGTCGCCATTCTCCGCCGACGTTGATACGCCTTTTCTCCCATGCGCGCTGCGGCAGAGGTAAGACGATGCAACGAAAGGGATGGGCTCACTCTTGGATTCATGACAGCTTTCAGTAGAACCTGAACTTCCCCTGGCATCAACCTTTAGCTCCCACGATTTGCATAGGGGAATCAAGCTCGGAACCTCTACGGTTTTGGTATCCTTGCTCACGGCCTATGCAGATTCTCTTCGCCATCGCGGTGCTCTCCTGTTCTGCTCTGATCTGGGCCGCGATCTCGATTACAAAACATATTCAGCGTACGAACAGGCGTTCTCGTTCTGCGCATCATGCTCCGGAGACTTTTGTTTCCTACGCCCAGGCTGGGCGTCCGCAGCAAGGCCCCCATCCTCGGGAAGACTTCGCTTCAGGCCTCGCCTCTCGCCTGTCGCAAGAGCAGTTTTCTCCCCTTTCCACGCGCAGACCTCCGGTCTCCGTCAGACCCGACCTCAACAATCGCAAAGCCAACGGGACTAACGGCTTCGCGCGTTGAATTGAATCCAAACCGAGGAACAAAGATCACTATGTCCATCAACGTCGCAGGCAAATACTCCGCCGCACCCGCCAAAGCCTACAGCATCGTATGGAACACCGTCTTCGTCATTGCCGGGTCGATGTTCATCGCAATCTGTGCTCATATCGCGGTCCCACTTCCCTTTTCTCCGGTCCCGATGACCCTGCAGCCCTTTGCCGTCATCCTCATGGGTATGATGCTCGGTCCAGTTGCTGGCTCGGCTGCGGCCGCAGCGTATCTTTTCGAAGGCCTGGCCGGCGCGCCCGTCTTCACAACACATGGGCCCGGCGGTCTGCTTCAGCTCCTCGGTCCGACTGGTGGATACCTGATGTCCTACCCGTTTGCCGCAGCCATCGCGGGTGCACTCTTCGCATGCCGGCGAACGTTCTTTGCTGGCGCCCTCGCGGGCACCGCCGCCATGGCCCTCGTGTTCCTCAGCGGTGCCGTATGGTTCGCTACCCTGACACACGCTCCGGCCCACGCTGTCTGGATCGCCTCCGTAGCCCCTTTCCTTCCAGGCGAAGTGGTTAAGATCTGCGCCGCCGCTGGCATCGCCTCCGCTCTACCCAACTTTCGTAACTAATTTCCTTACGCAGCATTCTTAGAAAGCAGCAGATGAGCCTCAGTCCTACAGATCCGAAGACGAAAACTAAAGCAGACGCTAAATTAGAGACCACTGCGGACACCCGCGTGATCTCCATCGCACATAGCCCCGACTCCGATGATGCCTTCATGTTCTATGGCCTTGCCACGAACAAGGTTCGCGTCCCTGGCTATAAGTTTCACCACACCCTGAAGGACATCGAAACGCTTAACCATCGCGCCATTGAAGACCCGTTCTTCGACGTCAGCGCCATCTCCTTTGGCGCCTATCCTTACATGCAGTCCGAATATGCCCTGATGGCCTGCGGAGGATCCGTAGGCGATGGCTACGGCCCGATCATCGTCTCGCAGAAGCCCTTCACGCCCGACGAAGTCCGCAAAGTGCGCATCGCTGTCCCCGGTGAGCTCACGACCGCTTACCTCGCTTTGAAACTCTTTGCTCCGGAGGTTGAAACAACGAACGTCCAGTTCCAGGAGATCATTCCCGCCGTTCTCGCCGGACATTTCGATGCCGGCCTCCTGATCCACGAAGGCCAACTGACCTACGCTGCCAACGGGCTGAAGAAGGTCCTCGACCTCGGCAACTGGTGGCGCGAGCAGACTGGCCTTCCCCTCCCTCTCGGAGGCAATGCCATCCGTCGCTCACTCGGCGAAGAAGCAATGAACATCACCACGCATGCCGTGCGTGACAGCATCCAGCATGCTCTCGACCATCGCGAGGAAGCTCTCAGCTACGCCATGCAGTTCGCGGGCGACATCGAACCTTCGCTTGCCAACCGTTTCGTTGGCATGTACGTGAATGAGCGCACACTCAACTATGGTGAAGACGGTCGCGAGGCCATCCGCCTCTTGTACGAGATGGGCTATGATCGTGGCGTCATCGCTCAGAAGACAAAGGTCGACTTCATCGGTTAATCGTGTTCCGATGGTCCGCAGGAGCGAGGGATTTCTTAACCTGCGGACCGAAGCGCCAGCAGAATCATGCGGCGAGATGTGGTATAGTTTGTATAAATCAGCCCAGCGAATCAATACTTTTCGCGCGGATCTTCCCGAGATCCATGAAGGCTAAACCTGGACGCGTAGCTCAACTGGCAGAGCATTCGACTCTTAATCGACAGGTTGTAGGTTCGATTCCTACCGCGTCCACCATCACATCTGCAACTTACAAGGCGATGCGCTCCACAGGCGCTCCGTTTATTTCTTTCAGCGCCACTGTACGTACAAAGCGGACATTTCAAGTGGACGCAGAATTTCCGAAGCTTCCATTGAACATAGGAATTGAGCAGACGAAAGCATCGACGACAATAGCGGCAGCTCCGATGAGAGAAAGTGTCGCGATACCTGCACCGAAATGTGCGACTGCCAGCCACCCCAAACCGGCCGCAATAAGCAGTCGGCTTGTTCCGGCTGCAAAGGGCCAGAACATGTGTCCGCTGCCCTGAGAGGCGAAGCCTAGCGAGAAACCAAAGCCGAGCAGACCATAGACGGGCGCAACTCGACGAAGATAGATTGCAGCCAGCAGGATCACCGCCGCTTCATGGCTAAAAAGATGCAGCCAGAGATTTGGGTAGAGAGCGATAACGAGACCAAGCGGTCCAATGATTAACGCGCCAAGTCCGCCGCCCATCCATGCGATGCGCCTGGCCCGGTGTACATGACCCGCTCCAATGTTCACGCCCGTCATAGTCAGTAAGGCCGTCCCTAGCCCGAACAATACCGGAATAAGAAAGTAATCCAGACGCGATGCAATACCGTACCCTGCAAGGGCATGTATCCCGAACACGCCGAAGGCTCCCGTGACCGCAATGACCGTGAGGTTTGTCTGGATAATCGCGATCGTGCTTAGAAGACCAACACGCAGGATGTCTGCAAAGAGACGCCATTGCAGCGGCGCCAAG
This sequence comes from Terriglobus saanensis SP1PR4, assembly GCF_000179915.2. Lineage (NCBI taxonomy): Bacteria > Pseudomonadati > Acidobacteriota > Terriglobia > Terriglobales > Acidobacteriaceae > Terriglobus > Terriglobus saanensis. The sequence goes on from NC_014963.1 coordinate 2,428,238, forward strand.
GTAAGCTTCAGACCCGAACGGCCCGATGTCATATACCGGAGCAGCAACAAAGAAGCGATTGTGTAGTAACTACCGATGGCTATTCCTGCCCCGGCAACACCGAATCTGGGAACGGGCCCAAACCCAAAAATAAGTGCAGGCGAGGCGGGAATCAAAACAACCGCCCCTGTAAGGGTAACGACCGCAGGAACACGCATGTTACCGGCGCCACGAAGAGCAGAGGTAAGAAGACTAACTACCCAGATCGGTATGGAGCCAGCGAAGATATATCGTGAGTAGCGAATCGCGACACCGAGCGCCTCGCCACGCCCACCCAGTAAAGAGAACAGGGTCGGTCCAAACAGCCACGCGCCGATTGAAAAAAATAATCCCAGAACAATCGCAAGCACCAGCCCATGGAATACGAGCGCATCTGCGTCATCATGACGATCTGCCCCGATTGCGCGAGCAATCGCGGAAGATACCCCGCTTCCCATTCCTCCGTTCGACACCATCGTCATCAGTGACCAGAATGGAAAGACAAGCGCAGTACCCGCGAGTGCCACTACGCCAAGGAGGCCTACGTAATAGACTTCCGCAACTCCCACCAATGTCTGGACGAGCAAGACAACAATAGTGGGTAAGGCCAGCTTGACGATCGTAGAGAGGATCGGCCCCTGCAACATAGCTGTTCGTGCGCGCATCTTTGGGCTTGAATTGTTGTCGTTGCGCTCCGTCTTCTGAAATCCGTCGAGCGGATTCGCTGAGGTCGCGTTGTCGACCGATTCGATGGCAGACAAAATTCTTTGATTCTCTACGAGCGCGTCATCGTTCATCATTTCCATTTCTCATCGGCATGGTGGTTTAATAATGCAACCAAATAGCAGCATCGCAAATTCGGTATAATAATGCAACTGATCTTCTCTTGGTGGGTAGTAGCAAGGAACGCGGAAGCCCAAACACTATGCAACGTAAAAGCATGAAAGAATCGCCCTGTCCGATTGCGCGCACCCTGGACCTGATTGGCGAGTGGTGGTCTATCCTCATCCTCCGAGACGCCTTCCAAGGCAAGAAGCGATTTACGGAGTTTCAACAGAGTCTTGGATTGGCGAAAAATGTGTTAAGCGCCCGCTTGCACAAATTGGTAGACAACGGCATCCTGGAAATTATTCCCGCGTCGGACGGAAGCGCATACCACGAATACGTCTTGACCGATAAGGGACGATCCCTGCAGCCCGTCTTGATCGCTCTAAATCAGTGGGGCGCGTCTTATCTCCCCCAGCGCCGCCCCAGCAAATTAGAGCCTGATCGTAAAACGCGGTAGCGATCCAGATTGTCATCCACGACTGCATGTTATTGACACTGTGTTATACCGTTGATTCGATTTCTGCCGCATCGACTAATGATCTTAATCAACATATCTCTTGCAGAGACAAGAGACACCTGACTTCTCGTGTCTTGCCGCCTGTGGCCATTGTTGTACGAACGCCATCGCGATCGCTGCTGATTGTCCTAACACATCCAGCGCCTATCGACGGACTCGCCTTTCGCAATGTGCAGAGTGTGCACGTCTTCAGGCTAAGAGACTTCGTTCCCTCCGGTATGCTTGGGTTTCTCCCGGCCCTGCTTAGTAAAAGTGCGATTTGACTACAACTCAACAGATCGTTGTTTTCGGACGCGATGTCGCGCTTATGGAAACCCGACTTCTTGTTTTGAAAACTTCGGGATTTCAAGTTCGCGGCGTCTACTCCGTCGAGGCATTAGTGAATTCCCTCTGTACGAGCAAAGTGGACTTGATCTTGTTAGGTCACAGCCTTGTTAAAGACGACATGGAATCCGCGCTAAAGATAGCCGGTCAGTGGGCTCCGGATGTTCCTGTGCTGCGATTGACCATCTTCCCGTGGCTGATAGCGATAAGAAATGAGAGAATTCTGGATATTACGAAGGGTCCCTATCGACTCATCGAAACCGTACGGGCAATCGTATCCGCCCGCCAGGCAGAAGAGTCTTGAAACTTAGCCTGAAAGAAACCTGCCTGTATTGCGGCGGCCACTTTATCCGTTCCGTCCGGCGCGGGAGAGGCCAATACTTCCTTTCTAGTTTTCTTCATCTCTTTCCGTGGAAATGCGGAAGATGTGGACACCCGGTTTATAAAACCTCGAGAAAAGGCGTCCTCAAGAGATTTCATCCCTCTGACACGCACCGCAGTAGAAAGATGGTGAACAAATGGTTCTAGAACCCCCAGAACAGTGGCGTCTCATCTTTATGGGCTTTCCTCCCGAGCCCGCCACGGTGATCTTTTTTGTGAAGGGACAGCCGGATGACGCTCTCTTCCATCATGGAGAAACTGCATACTCCAACTTGATCGTTCGTTTGAAAAACCAGTTATGGCTGTCCCAGGAGCATGTAGAAGCGCTATCGGGAGCCATTACCCATGGCGGTCGATACTCGGTCGCGATCTCCGCAACCCGATCCGATCTGCGAGCGGCAGGACTGCTTCCGTATACCGCAGATTCGTAGATCCTGTGTGGATGGTTCAACCCCTTCAGCAGTAGTGCACGTAGGCGGGCGAAGAGACTTCATTTTCTTCGCTATGCTTGGATCTGTCCGTTCAACGGAAGTGCAGGCGTCGTGTCCACAACAAAAAAACAGATCGTGGTCTTTGGGCGTAACGCGACGCTCATGGAAACCCGACTTCTTGTTCTGGAAACTACCGGATTTCAGGGGCGCGGTATCTCCTCCATCGCGGACCTGGTCCACACCATTTGCATGGACGAAGCCGACCTGGTCTTGCTGTGTCACACTCTCTCCGATGAGGATGTGGGCTCCGCGCTCGCAATCGTCACGGACGCGAACCCACATATGCCCATCCTCCGACTTACCTTTTCTCCCTGGGCGGAGCAGCTCAAAGAAGAAACCATTTTGAACGTTCTGGATGGCCCATACAGACTTCTTGAATCTGTGAAGATGCTTTTGAGCTCTCCCGCGACAACCGAATTTTTGCCGGTCCCTTAGCTCCATCTCCTCGTTGAGAACACGTGGAAGATGGAGCCCGGTTCAGCCCAGCTAGAAGCTGATGCGCGCAGCCAGTTGTACGCTCCTTGGATCGCCCACTGCAGTCGCACCTCCAAACGGTGTGCCTGAGGTATTCGGCGATGCAGGGTAAGCTCCCGTGCCGAAGGTTCCATTCGGAATCATGTCGTTGCGATGGTTCAGTGCATTGAAAGCTTCGGCAATGCCCTCCAGGTGAACGCGATCCGTCAGCGAAAAGGTTCGGCTCAGCCGCGCGTTCAACGCGAAGAAATCAAAACCCGTCCCGACATTCCGTCCGATGACGAAACCTTTCAGGCCTTCTGTACAGGCATTGGTGACTCCACTCGGAGCGACGCTCAAACCGGTTGCTGCGATACAAGGCCGCTGCGTCGTCTGCTGCTTGGTCTGTCCGCCCGTCGTTACATTGAAAGGAAGTTGCGAGTAGTACTGCACGATGCCTCCCAGACGCCAGCCATGCGTGAGATGCGCCATCACGTTCTTGGCATGCGACATGGGCGAATTCAACGTCGCATCGAAGACCAGGCGGTGCCGTTGATCGTCGTCGGAACGACTGCGATCCACACTTAGATCGAAGTTGTTAATCGGCGAGCTGAAGAAGAACTCGCCGACATCGTCGATGGCCTTCGACCACGTATAGGACACACGCGCAGAACCCCATGAGACAGGCCGCTCCAGAAAAGAAACAGCCAGGCCGTCATAGTACGAATCGAAGACCGAATCGTACGGCTTGATGTTGCCACGTGTGGCGTCAGGCCTGAAGCCGTCCAGGTTGATGTTGCGATTCAGCGAAGACAGCAGATGGAGTCCCCGCGTGTGCTGATAGCTGATACCGAGCGTGCCCGTTCGATTGATCTGCTGCTCCACACCAAGACTCGCCTGTTCAGAGTAAGCATTCTGAATGTTCGGGTTCATCAATGCGTAGCTTATCTTGGAGCCAGGATTCGGTGTGGTCGAAACATTTGGAAAGGTCGGAGCACCCGTGTCTCCAGGAACATAGGTGTATTGAAGCAAGCGGCCATGCGAGGGATCGGTCGTGTTATTCGCGGACAACAGAGCATTCGCCAGAGCACGCAAAGGCACACGGTCGTAAAACAAACCAAAACTTCCGCGCACAACAGTTCCCTTGTTCGCAAACGGCGACCATGCAAAACCGACGCGCGGTGAAACGTTGTTTTTGTCCGTACTAATGGTCCGCAGAAACTGCAGGTCATAGCGGACGCCGAGATTCAAAGTCAAAGAAGGCGTCGCCTTCCACTCATCCTGCATGTACACGCCGATGTTGGGATTGTTCTGCTGCACAAAGGGCGTGCCGAAGTTTTGCGAGAACGAAGCGTACGACGTTCCACTCGTCTGAAACGCAGCCAAAGACGCGAACGTATAGGATCCCGCAATGGACATGGGAAAGGTGATCGTGTCGTCGTTGAACAGGAAGTCCACGCCTGTTTTGAAGGTGTGCGCTCCACGCTGCATTACCAGGTTGTCGACTGCTTCATAGAGATAGTTCAAACGTGCCGTTGGAGAGGAAGAAAAGCGTCCGAAGGTTGCCACGCCGCTGATCGTCACTGCGGGGCTGTTCTGCGTATTGGACGGCGCGTTCAAGCTGTCGTAGGTGAACTGCCCACGCGATTCGTTGAAGGTTCGTGGAGTGAGCATTGCGATATTGCTGATCGCAACAGTGTGATTTGTATCCTGCACCGCCGTGCCGTAACTCACATCCGCCAGGCTCCCGGCACCGCGCGCATTGATGCTTGCCAGCCCGTAGTAGCTATAGCGGACATTCAACTGGTCGGAATCACTGAATCGATGATCCAGACGAAGAAAGCCGTTATCGGTGTGAACGTTTGTGGGATAGAGCGTGGTCGCTCCACTTCCCACAGTCAGTCGTGGCCCGGTGAAACCGATTGTGTCGAGCCGTGTGTTGACTGCAGCCGCCTGCACCGGATTGATCGTAATCACGCCTGCGGTATTCATGCGTCGACCTTCATAGTTGCCGAAGAGAAACGTCCGCTCCCGCCGGATCGGCCCGGAAAGACTCGCCCCGTACTGGCCCTGTGTGAGCGGAAGCTTGTTCTGCGACAAAGCGTTCTGCGCATTGAGCCTCTGATTGCGAAGGAACCCATACACCGTGCCGTGCACATCCTTGCTGCCGCTGCGCGTCACAATATTGAAGTATCCTCCAAGCGCGCGACCAAACTCAGCCTGCCCTCCCGAAGTCACCACCTGAAACTCACGAATCACATCCAGCCCATACGAATTACCCGCCAGACCGGCAGCATCGTCGTTTGCGGAGAGTCCATCCACGACAAAACTATTGGAGAAGTTGCGTTGGCTGTTGATCGAATAGCCCTGGCCTACGACCGGAGCCGTCTCCGCGAAAGTTTGAACGCTTGCCGTATTGGTAGGGCTTACACCCGGTGCAAGCAGCGCGAGATCCAGGAAGTTTCTACCGCTGTACGGAAGGTCGTTGATCTCTCTTTGCAGGACGGTCTCCGAGATCTGGCTGCGGTTCTCTTCCACCACAGGCGGTTGCGCGGCAACCGTGATCGCGGTCTTCTCTTCGGCCACCTCCATTTGCAGCGTCAGGTCGAAGGCGCCCCCTACCGTCAACTGAATCTCGCGAGTCGTTGCTGCAAACCCTTTCGGCTGCGCGGTGAACCGGTAAGTGCCCACAGGCAGGAAAGGAACACGAAAGCGTCCCTGGCCGTCCGTCTCCACGGTTCTTGCTTGATTTGTAGCGACTTCTAATACCGAGATATTGACCTGCGGAATTGCGGCACCACTCGGATCAAGTACTCTCCCCGTCACGGAAGCGGTCGTCAAAGTTCCCTGCGTGAAAGCCAGGGTAGAGGAAGCCAGCACGGCACTCAAGAAAATACATCCAGATCGAAACATTTGTCTTCTCCAGCGTTGGGCTGCGGCCATACCGCAGCGTCCCTTGTTAGGCTTTATGGGAGTAATCGCTGGAGCCGGGTGGTCCACGTTTCGGGTGCGCGTAAGACGCGAGATAGCGCGTGGCGATGCTTCGCCGCAACTCGACCCGCTGATCGCTTGCAAGAGCAACGGCGTTCGAGAGATCAGAAGGTGCACCATAGTCATTCGAGAAATGCGGAGCTGGGCTGCCCCCCTGAAAAGGGCACCGCTCCGAGATGCGAGACACCGCTGGAGCACGACTTGCTCCGAAGGCATCGGCGTCCATTGAACAATGATGCTTCCCATGCGCTCTACAGCACGCTGGTAATGAAATCTCTGCAGCACGTTTCGGCGTCGCAGCCAGAGCCACCAGCGGATACAGAATGAGAACGAGCAGAAGCGCCGACTTCCACCGTATTCTGTCTTTTGCGAATTTTCGAAACACTACACGCACAGCTCGCTCGATCTCGGACCTTTTTCGCCTAGCAGGAACATTCCATTGAATGTTCTGAGCACCCCTCTTCAATGCGCAGACGCTTTTCGGCGAAAGAACATAGGGGTGATGCCTTCAGAATTTCAGGATGAAAGGATTAGGAGAGAACAGGAGCGGGAGGGCCACGCTTGAGCCTGCTCCGGTCGCGGGAGATCCGCCACTTAGACTCGGTCTGTGCCGACCCGCAGGGGTGGCTCACGATCGAAGCGAAAATAGCACTGGAATTTGAAGGACGCACTGCATGGTGAGCGATCACCGATGCCTGCGAGGAGAAAGGACACATCTCGGCAGGACGATTGAATTGAGGGGCTTGCGAAGAAGAACGCTTCTCTGCCCCGCCCCCTGCACAGAAATGCTTGCCTCCGCGCCTGCAACAGGCAGGCACGTGCTCCTCCGCGTTACGGCTCAGGGCAAAGAGCGGCGACGCGAGAGGCAGGCCGAAGACGGCCAACAGCAGCATGGAGAGAAGTCTTCTCACTGAATTGATTGAAGCACTACGGACCTGAACCCGCAAGCTCCGAACGATCCTTGCGTTCTCTGGGCTAAAAAGCCTTCCAACGGACCCGTTCCTGGCGTACACCAAGACCGACAAAACGAGCGGCCATCCCCTGCATCCACCGCGAACGCGAAGCGATCCTAAATATTAAAGGCATCTTCGATAACTTTCCTGCCAGCGCAGGCTTCAACAAGTTCTTCTGCACGGCACCTTGAAACGTCTGCACAACCTTCGCCGGCCAAAGCCTGCGCGCCTGCACTTTCTCCACCATGGCATCGGTCAGTCGGCCCTCGCGCAACGGCACGGACAGAAGATTCGCCGTAGCCACCGCATCCTGCACCGCCAGATTGATTCCGACACCTCCCACAGGAGACATAGTATGAGCGGCATCGCCGATGCAGAGCATCCCAGGCGCGCTCCACTTGATTAAGCGATCGACAGAGACCCTCAACAGCTTCACATCATCCCACTTCGCTAGCTCGTTAACCGAAGCACGAAGCTCTGGTGCTGCGACGGCAACATCATGGCGAAAAGCCTCCAACCCACGGACGTGGATCTCCTCCGCCCCACCCTTATTCACGACATATGCACACTGAAGATAGGCTTGCCGATCAATCGTGATCAGGAACTTGCCACCGTTGGAATGCATCGAGACCCCTTCCATCTCCGCGTCGTTCTTCTCCACACGAAACCAGAAGACATCAATCGCGGCGTGCTCGTCCTCCACCACAAGACCGGCTGCTGCACGCACCGTGGAGCTTCGCCCATCCGCTCCGACCGTCAACGTGGCGCGAACCTCCATCGGCCCCTCGGGAGTCTCCGCCTGCACCCCCACCACACGTTCACTCTCATGCAGAAGGGCCGTCACATTGGCTTCCATCAGAATCGTCAACTTTGGAAGGAGCTTTCCCTTTTCGGCGATGAAATTAAGAAAATCCCACTGCGGCATGAAGGCGATATACGGGCACGGCGTCTTGAGTTGCGAGAAGTCAACGAGCGTCACTTTCTCCCCGCCAAAATCCCCGCCCAGGTGGTCCACCTTTTGATGAGGCACTTTCAGGAACTCCTCCAGCAGCCCGAGGTCCTGCATAATCTGCGTCGTGGAGGGATGAACGGTATCTCCTCGAAAATCGCGGAGAAAGTCCTTATGCTTCTCAAGCACCACGGTCTCCACGCCTGCCCGCGCCATCAGATACCCCAGCATCATGCCCGCGGGGCCACCTCCTGCAATACAGCAACAGCACTGGACGATTCGTTTTGAGCTCATAGACTCCCTCTTCCGATCGCAGTCACCAAAATACCCATCCTTTCGTTGAAACGAAACGGGCAAAGCACGATTCTCACTCAAAAGCATCTCCCAAAGGAGACTGCGCAAGCCGAAACACCGTCTAAGGGGAAGATATGAAAAAGCTGCTTCCCTGCCTTGCCCTGCTTGTTCTTCTTGCGCCGAACCTGCAAGCCGCCGATACCGCACGCTTTGACCTGTCCGGACCGAAGATCGAGGTCAAGGTGACGCGCGGAGACACCGTGCTCCCGATCTCCCAGGTGCCGAACCTGCAGCCGGGTGACAAGATATGGCTGCACCCTGACCTTCCGCCCACGCAATCCGCACATCTGCTGCTCGTGGCGGTCTTCCTACGCGGCACCACCAATCCCCCTCCGGATATCTGGTTCACTCGCCTGGAGACCTGGGATAAAAAGACGCGTGCAGAGGGCGTGACCATTACCGTTCCGGAAGAAGCGCAGCAAGCGCTTCTCTTTGTAGCTCCAGAGACCGGCGGCGACTTCTCCACCTTGAAGTCCGCAGTGAAAGGCCGCCCTGGTATCTTCATCCGCGCCTCGGCGGATCTGAACGAGGCCTCCTTTGAACAGGCGCGTATCGAGCGCTATCTCGATGCGATGCGGACAGTTCCACAGGACGACCAGAAAGCCATTGCCGAGCACTCCCAGAAGCTGGCAGCCACGCTCAACCTGAAGCCGAATCCTGACTGCTTTAAGCTTCCCGTAGATCAGCAGGTCACATGCCTTCGGCAATCCGGATCGCAGACACTCTTGGAAGATGGCCACGGACAGACTGTCGCGGCTATGCTTTCTAACGGAACCTCGTCAGACTTTATCAACGCAGCGGCAGCGACGCCCCTCGGCGGCGCTGGCGTCTACTCCGCCTATGTCGGGGCAATCGTCGATGCCGTCCGCCTCATGAGCGGCCTCCATACCGCGCAGTACCAGTACATTCCCGCCATTCAGTTCCCTCAAAATCAGACGCTGAATCTGCGCCTCAACGCTCCTCCTTCGTTTCTCAATCCCAAGTCGGTGATTGTGATCGGTCTGCCCGCGATCCAGAAGGCCGTTCCACCGCCACTGCGTCCGCACGATGCACATCAGGTCGCTTGCCTACTCCAGCCGAAGATGATTCTCCCTCTGGAAGGCGCTCCGCTGGTCTTCTCGACTGGATTTGCGCACGACCTCGTTCTTCGCCTGAAAGAGGGCGGCAATCTGCCGCTCAAACCGGACGCCTTCGAAGGTGGACTGGAAGTTGACCGCAATGCGTCTGCGCGGAAGCCTTTGCATGATGCAGGAGATGCCAAGCCCGCTGAGACTTCATCAGCTCCTAAGGGACTTACGACCGAAGGAACGGTGCATGGCTTCTGGGGCTTCGATGCATTTGAAGGTCCAACCATTGCGATCCAGCAGCTTCCCGGCAAGGACTGGAAGATCGTCGGAAACAATCAGCTCACCGCCGGACAGGATAACCAGCTTGTTCTGAGTGGCACCGCGACCGCCTGTATCGACCGTATCCAAATCACTACGGAAAAGGGTCGCCCTGTAGACGTTGATTTCAAACCAGCGCCGGCCCCACCGAACTCGGATACCCCGCCTGCCAACACGCTGGAACTGCACGTTGCTCTGAAGAACATCAGCCCCGGAGGATACTCCCTGCACATTCGCCAGTTTGGCTCGACAACGGAAGACAAACTTGATCTCAAGGGATACACCGGAGCCATCCATCTGGAGAAACTCGCTATGCACCCGGGCGATCGCACGGCAGTGCTGACCGGCGCGGAACTCGGAGACGTCGAGATGGTAGAGATCGAAGGGGTCACCTTCAAACCGGAGAAATCAGCCAGCGGCCCTTCCTTGCAACTCACGGCAGAGAAAGGCGTCTCACCTGCCGATCAGGCCACAGCCCAGGCAAAACTCCGCGACGGACGCACGATGCCCGTCAAGATCACATTGCAGTCGGCCCGCCCAGGACTCACGCTGCTCTCCAAGACCTCTACTCCGGAAGCCGCGGATAAGACCATGCCCATCACGCTTGGAGATGAGAAAGCGATCCATGTCACGGCTCCGATGACTTTCGTCGTGCAGTCGGACAAGGCATTCCCACGCACGCAGAAGATTGAAGTCAGCACTGTGGACGGATCGGTCAAGACGATGCTCTCGCTTGCCGACGCTTCGCTCGTTCTGCAGGATGAGAAAACTGCGATTGCGACCATCACTCCTCTGAAGGCCTTCGGTCCCTCCGCCTTTGGACCTTTGCAGATGCGTCCTGTGGCCGATGACGGCACCACTGGGGAATGGATGCCTCTCGGCATCCTTGTCCGCACTCCCGCGCTGACCAACATCACCTGCACGGCCACAGACTGCACTTTGACGGGGAGCAATCTCTTTCTGCTTTCGTCCGTCGGGACGACGGCGGACGCAGCTTCTGCAAAACCAGTCCCCACGGGCTATGCCGCAGGCTCGCTTACCGTCCCGGTAACGGGCGATCACTCTAAGCTTTATCTCACGCTGCGCGACGATCCGGCTACACCCGCCACGGTGGCTGTTCCGGGCGCTGAGCCACCTCCTGTTCCTGTTCCAGCAGCCGCGCCGGCACCTGATCCCGCAACAAACATAGCGCCCGCCGCCCCCGCCACGACACCGACTCCTACGCCAGAGCCAACACCACCGGCATCTGCACCCACATCCACTCCAGTGCCAAAGTCTTAGCCCTGTGCCCCATTCTTTCGCGGTTTCATCGCGAAAGGGTGGGGTCGCGCGGAGCGCACAAACTATATCAGTGAGGAAAAAGCGGATCCCTTCGCTTCGCTACGGGATGACAAATCTGTGTCTCTACATGCATGGCATCATCGTGCATGTAGAGACATCCGGACCTTCGATTAAACCAACTTCATCGCATTTGGATCCCACTTCACCACTGCCCCACGTTGCAGACTCAGATTGCTCAGCAAAGCAGCACCTGCGGCCCGGAAGCCGAACGTCGCATCCTCTACCGGATTCTTCCGCGTACGCACAGAATCGAAGAAGTTCACAAAGTGGTTATAGCCATCGTTGTATCCACGCGGAGCCACAAACTTCTCCGAACCTGCCACAGGCGCAGTCAGAGGATGCGGCAATGGATACTTCTTCCGGTATTCCGATGTGATCTGCTTCTGCATCGCATCCGTATAGGTCCCAATCGAAAGCCCCGGCTCCGACTCGCGTGGAACTCTGCTGAGCGTCAGGCTGTTTCCGGCGATATCGATAGTGCCCTCAGAACCCGTAAAGAGCAATCCCTCGCTCTCATCACCACCGTCCACGAAGTTCACCCGCAGGCTCAGATTAAAACCCTCTGCATAATCGAAGAGCGCCAGCATCACGTCCGGAGCGTCGCGCCCGTCCTTCCAGAACCGCAGGCCGCCGGTCGCCATCGCGCGTGTGGGTCCATGGCTTCCTGTAATAAAGTGCGTTCCGCTGAAGAGATGGACAAAGAGATCACCTGCTACGCCGCTTCCATATTCATGCCACTTCCGCCACTGGAAAAACCGTTCGGCATTGAAGGGGATTTTCGGAGCCGTTCCCAGGAACCGTGGCCAGTCGCAGGTCTCAAGACTCGCATCCAGTGGCACTGTGTAATTCCATGCGCCATTCGAAGAGTTGCGGTCCCACCGCGCCGTCACCATATTGAGCTGCCCGATCGCACCGGACGCCAGCAACTCCTTCGCCTTGGCATAGACCACGGAACTCACGCGCTGACTTCCTACCTGCAGAATGCGACCCGTCTTGCTCGCCGTCTCAATCATCTCCGGCCCGTCCGAGTAAAGATGGATCATCGGCTTTTCGCAGTAGACGTCCTTGCCCGCCCGCATGGCGTCCACGGAAGCCTGCTTATGCCAGTGATCCGGCGTTGCCACGATGACTGCATCGATATCTTTGCGCGCCAGGATCTCGCGATAATCCCGCGTCGTGAAGATGTCGTTGCCCCAAAGCTCCTTGGAGTGTGCCAGCCGACCGTCATAGCAATCCGCCACAGCCACCAGTTTGACACCCGGCACCTGTACGGCATTTTTCGTATCGCTCTGCCCCTGGATGCCCGCGCCGATGAGAGCAAACTGAATGGTGTCGTTCGGGCCAATCGTTCGGCCGTTGCCCTGTGCCGCAAAAGCCGTCATAGGAAGCTGGGTAGCCGCTGCACTCATAGCCGCGGCGGTAAGAAATCGTCGACGATCGAAATTCTGCATCCGTTCAAGCCCCTTTGGCGACCTGCAAACGTTTCACACAGCCGCAGAATGAAAGGTAAGTCAATGCATCCGCTCTGTCCAGAGGCCCCAACCGGCTTTCTCATCCCGTAGCGTAGCCAAGAGATCTGCTCGAAAAGGGTGGGATCGCGCGGAGCGCACAAACCGGATTCGTCAGGAAGAAAAGCAGATCCCTTCGCTTTTAGCTACGGGATGACAAAGTAGTAGTGCACTCTCAAATTCGACACAACAATTCTGCATTTAAATACAACGAGCCAGTGGAAATCCACTGGCTCGCAAAACAAACGTTGACTATTCCGTTGGAGGCTCCGGCAACAAGCCCTTCTGGACCCGGCTATGCTTTCGGCTGTATGCAAAGTAAATGACCAAACCAATGATGAGCCACACGATCAGACGAATCCAGTTCGCTGGCCCAAGTTTCACCATCATGTAGCCATTGAAGAGCACACCCAGAACCGGCACGACCGGTATAGGCCAGACCAATGGCGCACGAAAGGGTCTAACGCGATCCGGATCAGCGCGGCGCAGTACGACCACCGCAATACACACAATGACAAATGCCAGCAACGTTCCGATGTTCACCATCTTGCCGATATCGTCGATCGGTGTCACCGATCCTACAATCGCCGCTAGAAAGCCTGCCAGAATAGTTCCCTTCCAGGGTGTACGGAAGCGGGGATGAATCGCTCCGAAAAACTTTGCAGGAAGGAGTCCATCGCGCGCCATCGCGTAGAGTACGCGGCTCTGTCCAAACAACATCACAAGCATTACTGACGTCAGACCCGCCAGCGCGCCGATTGTGATGATATGCGAAGCCACTACAAGGTGATGCTCCATGAACGCGCGTGCCACCGGAGCTTCAAGGTTGATATTTGGCCAGTACACCATCCCCGTCAGCACCGCGGCCACACCGATATACAGCACCGTGCAAATCGCCAGTGACGCAATCAAACCGATGGGCAGATCGCGCTGAGGATTCTTGGCCTCCTGCGCCGTCGTCGACACCGCATCGAAGCCGATATAGCTGAAGAACACTAGCCCTGCCGCCAGGCCGATACCCCCCATACCAAAGGGCGCGTAGCTGTGCCAGTCGTGGCCCCAGTTGTTGCGGTCCACATAGTGCGATCCAAGTCCGAGCACGAAGAGCACGACCGCCAGCTTAACCATCACGATAGCTGAATTGAACTTCGCCGACTCCTGCACACCGACCACCAGCACTGCCGTGATCAGAAGCGCAATCAGGAATGCGGGGAGGTTGAAGCCAATCTCTACGCCAAAAATCTTCGGTGCATTCAGCAGCGCGTGAGCCTGTACCACCATCGCGTCCGTGGGATGAGCTACGAGCGCGCCCAGAGCGTCGGCAAAGCTCTTCGATCCAGCAACCAATCCCGGCTGCGTCTTCTCCAGGATCCCCCGCGCAACCATGTCCATCGCCGTCCGCAGACCGGTCCAGTGGTCATATGCCAGCCACAGAGGAAAGTGCAGGCCAAAGATATCCAGAAACTCCACAAAATGGTTGGACCAGCCCGAACTCACCGTGCTCGCGCCCATCGCATACTCGAGCGTCAAATCCCAACCGATGATCCAGGCAAACAGCTCGCCCAGCGTCGCATAGGCATACGTGTAAGCCGATCCTGCCAGCGGAATCATCGCCGCGAACTCCGCATAGCAAAGTCCCGCAAACGCGCATCCCAGACCGCTCAGCACAAAGGCCAGCATCAAAGCTGGCCCTGCCGAATGTGCCCCAATTCCGCTCAATACAAAAATACCGGCGCCGATGACGGCGCCAATACCCATGGAAGTGAGAGCAAAAGGTCCCAGGGTTCGCTTCAAAGTGTGCGATCCCTGCTCCTGTGATTCGCTCATCAGAGCTTCCATCGTCTTACGTGCAAACAAATTTGCCATCAGGCCTCGTTATTCCTTGAAATCGACTCAGCACCGTTCATACGCCCCCACACAAAATAAACAGGAACACCTAGCAATACGATCACCAGGCCGGGCCATGTGTATTGAGGTTTGTAGCGTAAGAGTACAACACTGATCCACGTAGCCATCGCAATATATATAGCGGGCAGCACTGGATACCCGATTGCGCGGTAGGGCCGTTCCGCATTGGGCCTCGTCCGACGCAGAACAAACAGCCCTACAATCGTCAGCACGTAGAAGATCAGTACGGCAAAAATTACATAATCAAGCAGTTGTCCGTAGCTGCCGCTCAGGCAAAGTACACAGGTCCAGAACCACTGGACCCAGAGACTCACCACCGGCGTGTTCGACTTCGCGCTCAGCTTGCCTGCCGACTTGAAGAACAGCCCGTCCTTGCTCATCGCATAGTAAACACGGGCTCCGCTCATAAGCATCCCGTTTACGCATCCAAACGTCGAAATCAGGATCGCCAGGGCCATGATCTTCGCCCCATACCCTGCGAATGCCTGCTCCATCACAGCCGTTGCAACGCGGTCTTCTTTTGCAAACTGAATTCCCCGCCCCACAATCGTTCCCGCGTCCGCGACGCCATGGAGCGGCAGCACAGCCAGGTAGATAAAGTTGCAAAGGATATAGAGCAGCAACACCACACCCGTTCCCAACGCCAGGCTCCACGGCAGGTTCTTCTGAGGATTCCGAATCTCACCCGCAGTAAACGTCACATTGTTCCAGGCATCCGCGCTAAACAAGGACCCTACCTGTACCACAGCTACCACGGTTAGCATGCCCACCATTACCGTTGGGCCGCCCATACCCACGGTGACCGGATGCAATGTACCCCATCCAGCGTTATGCCAGAAGTGCCCGCCCGTGAAATTCGCCGCAATTGCTGTCGCGTTCCTTGCTAGCAGCCCAAAGAGCACAATCATCAGCAGCGCGAAGACCTTCGCCGACGTGAACACGTTCTGCACCAGAGCACCCAGCCGAACGCCAAAGCTGTTCAGCAGCGTGAGAAACGTAATGATCAGGATGGCCGCCAGGTTCGCAGTGTTCAGGCCGATCTCCATGTTGCCCAGAACCATCGGCCCCACATGCCAGGCCGGCACCGTACCTGCATGCCAAAGCCAGTGCGACTGGCTTACGCTGGGTACAAATACGCCAAAGAACTTGCCGAACGCCACACCCACCGCGGCAATCGTTCCCGTCTGGATCACGAGAAACAACGTCCATCCGTATAGAAATCCCCAGAGCGGACCGAGCGCCTCGCGCAGATAGACATACTGCCCACCCGCCTTCGGCATCATTGCAGCCAATTCGCCGTAGCTCAAGGCCCCGATTAACGTCATCACTGCGGTTACGAGCCACGCTGCGATCAACAACGCCGGAGAGTCAACGCCCCTTGTAATATCTGCCGAGACGATGAAAATACCCGACCCAATCATCGAGCCCATCACAATCGCGGTCGCAGAAAATAGACCTAGCCCTTTTACAAACTCAGGCTTTACCGAAGACGAAGCAGAATTTTCCATTGCGTCAGTTCTACTCGAAGATGCGAAGAAAGTCTTGTACAGGAGTTCCAACCGCGCGTTGATTACTCAACTATTCGTAAAAATGCTCGCGCCTGCGTCACCGGATTTCCACCCTCCAGTAACGCAGAAATCACCGCCACAGAATCGGCTCCAGCCTCCAGCACCGAAGCAGCATTCTCCAACTTGATGCCTCCGATGGCCACCAAAGGCTTCTTCGTTAGGGCACGAGCCGACCGCACGCCGGCCAATCCGACGGCCGACTTTGCATCGACCTTCGTCCTCGTCTCAAAGACTGGTCCAATCGCAATATAGGTGCAGGCAGCGCCGTCCGCCGTTCGGATCTGACGTTCCGTATTTGTCGAGACACCGATATAAGGAACCGCTCGCCGAGCCGCTTCCACCGTGCCATCCGTCTGTCCAAGGTGTGCCGCGCAAAGCCCGGCATCGCGCGCCATCGCAGGAGAATCATTCAACACTAGAAGGGTGTCCGTCCCACGAAAGATCTCCGCAAGCCGAACCGCATGCGCAATCATCACCATCGAAGGTGAAAGTTTGTCACGATACTGCACCAGCTTCACGCCAGCGTCGCGCCATGCCTTCGCCACATCAAACAAATCCAGACCACGCCCTTCCACCGCCATCAAATCCAGCACACCGTAAAGTCGCGGGATCGGTGTCCCCTGTGCCACCCGCTCCCATAGTGCGCTTTGCTCATCCATGTCTTAAGTTTACGCAGCCCCTTCACCATGGCATCTGCAACTAAAGGGACATCACTCAATCTTTCGGATAAATTTTCCGGAATAATCCATGCCAAGGCGTGTTTAACCGACACGTCTCCGAAACACGAGCGAACAATCAAGCTCAACGAGCATGCATCTTCCACTATTTTCAGAATCAGGCGCCAGGAACAAACATGACCACAGTACATCCCTTCTCCGATGGGCCCGCCCGGGTTGCCGCTTTTTCCGAACAATCAAAGGTAGCCGTTGTGACCGGTGCGTCGAGCGGAATTGGACTTGAAGTCACCAAGAGGCTGATCGCAAAAGGCTATCGCGTAGTGGCGAACTCTCGGAAAATTTCCTCCGCGACGACGCTACACAGCAAGGACGAGCTAAAGCTGGTGGATGGCGACATCGGCCTTCAGAAGACGGCACAGCAGGTCGTGGACACTGCCCTCAGGCATTTCGGAAGAATTGATCTGCTGGTAAACAACGCTGGCGTTTTTATCCCGAGACCCTTTACGGAATACACGTCTGAAGACGTCGAGAATGCCATCCGTACGAATTTGTCAGGCTTCTTTTACCTATCGCAGCTCGCTGTGAAGCAGATGCGCCTCCAAAAGTCCGGGCATGTCATCAACATCTCCACATCGTTTGCTGGCCAACCAGTTGGAATTCTTCCCGCAGCTCTCGCAAATCTTACCAAGGGTGGATTGGAGTCCGTCACACGATCGTTGGCAATTGAATTTGCGAACGAAGGCATCCGCTTCAATACCATTGCACCGGGTGTCGTGGATACTCCCATGCATCCAGCAGAAACGCATGATTTTTTGAAGCAGCTCAGTCCCTTGAAGCGTCTCGCGGATGTTGCGGAAGTCGCCGACCTGTTGCTTTATCTTGAGTCCGCTCCTTTTCTGAACGGCGAAGTCGTGCATCTGGATGGAGGTGCGCATGCGGGCAAATGGTAATGTGAAAAATTCGTGGAGAGACACAAGGGCGGCGCAGCTTCTAGGGATCAAATTTCCCATCCTTCAAGCACCCTTCGGTGGATTTCCTTCGCAGCCACTCACCGCTACGGTCTCCAACCTCGGCGGACTTGGTTCACTCGGAGCGGTGATGCTGGGCGGCTCGGCCATTCAGGAGGCCGTGGGTGAACTTCACACTCTGACCGACGCCCCGTTTGCGATCAATTTGTGGGTTTCCAACTCAGACCTGGCGACGACCCAAATCAACGCCGAAACCATCGAGCAAAGAATCCGTGCCTTCGCGCAATATTATGCGGAACTTGGCATCGAACCGCCTTTGACGGTAGAGGCCAAAGTTCAGAAATTTGAAACACAGGTTCGCGCCGTTATCGATGCGCGCACTCCGATACTCAGCTTTATCTATGGCATTCCACCTTTGGAGATCCTGGAAGAATGCCGCAAACAAGAGATCAAAACCATCGGTACGGCCACAACATCAGAGGAAGCAATTGCCCTTGAGCAGGCAGGCCTCGATCTCATCGTCGCCTCCGGTTTTGAAGGAGGCGGTCATCGAGCCTCATTTCTTCGTCCGGCTGCGGAGTCGCTTATGGGTGGCTTGTCGCTTATTCCTCAGGTCGTCGACGCAGTACAGATTCCAGTCATCGCAGCTGGAGGGATCTCAGATGGACGGGGGCTCGTCGCAGCCATGGTTCTGGGAGCAGAAGCAGTCCAGGTGGGAACTGCCTTTCTGATCTGCGCGGGCTCTGGCGCCAATAAAACATACCGTGCGGCCTTGCAATCAGAAGCTGGCCGCCATACTCAGCTCACCGACGCGTTTACCGGGCGGCTTTCCCGGGGCATTCAGAATTCTCTGATGGACCGACTCGGCGAAAGCAGCACTCCGCCCCTGCCCTTTCCTCTGCAGCATGCGCTCATCCAGACCTTGACGGGCCCCGCCTCCGCGCAGGCAAAAGCAGACTGGATGACCATTTGGGCAGGCCAGAGTGCCGCCCTTTGCCAGTACAGTGAGGCAGGTAAAGTTATGGCTGAAATGATCGCGACGGCTGACAGCTTCTTTTCGTGATTCCTCGGAACGCGAACAGCAAAACACGATAGCGTTCCCGATCCTTCAGTTTGAAAAACAAAAAAAATGCTGTAGAGGGAATAAAGACCAGGACGGCGTGTTTAACCCGCAGCTCCCCTAGCCGCAGACCTCTGGTTTAAACGAAGGATTACTCTTTCTCTTCGCATCGTGATGTGTCTCATCGGCTAGGTCCGGGTGAGAAGCCAATTTCTTTCCAGCAAGGAACACCTGCAGATGATGAAGGCCGCTGAAGCTGTCCCTCTCAATCTTTCCGTCCATGTCCATGAGGCAGACGCCGAGTCCATCACACTCGAACAACCTACGACGTCCAAGGAACGGATATCGAGCATTGACGTGCTCCGTGGATTTGCCCTGTTGGGAATCCTGATGCTAAACATCAACGATTTCGGTGCGCCCGAAGCCGCGCACGATATTCCGATAGGCATGCCGAAACCTGCGTTTACAGGGCCGCATGCACATCTCAATCTGGCGATCCTGATCCTGAAGTGGGTGTTCTTTGAAGGAAAGATGCGTGCGCTTTTTTCCATGCTCTTTGGTGCGGGTGTTGTCCTGATGACGAGCCGCGCAGAAAAGAGAGGCGCTGGAGCCCAAATCGCCGACATCTATCTACGGCGCAACATGTGGCTCGTAGCCCTTGGCTTCCTTCACGGATGCTTCCTCTGGCACGGAGATATCTTGTTTCTTTACGGGTTGACGGCGCTCCTGGTCCTCTATCCGATTCGAAAGCTCAGTGCAAAAACTCTGCTGACCGTCGGTACTTTCATCTCCCTCGTACTGGGAACGTATGCCCTCTTCGAGTACACAGGATCGGAACACGACCTGCGCCTCAGTAAGCATGCAGCCGTCGTCGCCGCCGACCGGAGGACCGGAAAGATCATTACATTGGAACAAAAAGCGGTTGAGACTGAATGGAACGCACTCGTGGAAAAGCACAAGGTCACCGACGCCAGTATCCAAAAGGCAATGGCAAGCGCGCAGGCTGGCTATTGGACGAATGTGAACGAACGCCGTCATGACTACATCGGATCTCGCGCGGCGCTTGAATATATCACATTTATAATAGAAAGTCTGGGCGCGATGATGATCGGCATGGGTCTCTTCAAAACGGGTTTCCTGACAGGAGAAAAGTCTTACGCCACCTATGCATGGACTGCTCTTATCGGATTCGCGGTCTCGGCCCCCATTTACCTCATCGGTATCTTAAAGGCTTATGCCGGTGGGTTTTTCTTCCTTGATCTTGAGAAATGGGTTTTCCTGCCATATTACTTTCCACGAGAGGCTGGGGCGATTGCGCTTGCTGCGGCCGTCATGATGGTGGTGAAGAGTAATATTCTGCGCACTCTGCAACATGCGCTCGCAGCCGTAGGACAGACGGCGCTGAGTAACTATATTCTGACGACGGTTATCTGCCAATTCCTCTTTCTCTGGGGCCCGTGGAAGCTCTACGGCAAACTGGAGTACTTCCAGCTTGTCTGTGTTGTATTTGGCGTCTGGTCTGTGAATCTGATCATCAGCCCGATCTGGCTGCGGACCTTTCGGTTCGGTCCCATTGAGTGGTTATGGCGCTCACTAACATACGTCAAACTACAACCGATGCTCATCAAGCGCCAGTCTGCCTAGAAGTAAAAACCATATGTCCCATCCTTTCCCGGCCTTATCGCAAAAGGGTGGGGCACGCGCGCAGCTCACAAATCAGATCCGGAAGGAAGTCTACACGGGAACTCATTATCCACAGCTTCATCATGCAGGAAAAATCAGAAGGAAAATGATTTGATTTCTACAGAATTTGATGAGAAAGTTCGTACCCTTCAAATCGTAAAAGAGGAACAGATCGCAGCTCCAATCGAAGTCGTCTTCGAGGAGATGCTGGAAGAAATGGGATCGAGATACAAAGGGCCAAACGGAGTCTCGCTACAACTCAAGATTGAACCCTGGCCCGGTGGCCGCTGGTTCAGAGACTTGGGAAACAACGCCGGATATTTCTGGGCGCATGTGCAGTCCATCAAACCACCCACGTTTCTTGAGTTCTATGGACCTATGTTTATGTCCTCGACGACAATCTCGCAGGTGCAGTTCCGGCTGGTTGAGGAGTCTGGATTCGTTCGCGTCAATATGATCCACCGAGTGCTGGGACAGATTCCGCAGGTCTTTTCTGATGGGATACATCTGGAAGAACGGTGGAGCGCAATCCTGCAGGCTGTGCATGATAGTGCAGAGGCTAAGACCGCTCGACGAAGCAGAACAACAAGTAGCTGACCGGAAGCGATAGCGAGCCAATACGCTTCCGGCCAGCAAATTCACTATTGAAAACTGACTTTATCCCCGCTCAGTAGCCTTCCGAGCCTCTTCCCGCTCGAAGAACCGCTCCATGAACTTCGTATCGAAGTCCCCCTTGCGAAAATCTGCATCCGCAAAGATCTTCTGGTGCAACGGAATCGTCGTATGAATTCCCTGCACCACAAACTGGCTCAGGGCCCTCTGCATCCGATTCATCGCCTCTTCGCGATCCTTGCCGTATGCAATCACCTTGGCAATCATCGAATCGTAGTAAGGAGGCACAACTCCCTCCGAGTACTGCGCCGTGTCCACACGAATCCCGTTTCCGCCGGGAACGTTGAACGCCGTAATCTTGCCCGCGCTTGGCGTGAACTTCTCCGGATGCTCCGCGTTGATGCGGCACTCGATCGCGTGTCCGCGAATCACAATCGGCTCCGTGATGATGCTGTTCAGCTTTTCGCCGCTTGCGATCCGTAACTGTGCCTTCACCAGATCCACACCTGTGATCGCTTCTGTGACCGGATGCTCCACCTGGATACGCGTATTCATCTCGATGAAGTAGATCGATCCGTCCTCGTCCATCAGGAACTCGATCGTCCCGGCATTCCAGTACCCGATCTCCTTTAGCGACTTCTCAATCACGCCGCCGAGTTTTTTACGCAGCTCGGGGCTAACCTGGAGCGATGGGGCCTCTTCGATCAGCTTCTGGTGCCGCCGCTGGATCGAGCATTCCCGTTCCCCAAGGCTCATTACGTTGCCGTGTTCATCCGCCAGCACCTGGAACTCGATGTGCCGGGGACGCTCGATGAACTTCTCCATGTAGAGATCGCCGTTCCCGAAGGCGTTCAATGCCTCCTGAGAGGCCTGGTTGTAGAGGCCCGGTAGTTCGTCCTTGTTGCGGCAGATGCGCATGCCGCGTCCGCCACCACCTGCTACGGCTTTCAGAATCACCGGATAGCCAACACTCTTCGCCCACTCAAGCGCTTCATCTGCGCCAGCAATTACGCCGTCGGAGCCAGGAAGAATCGGTACCTTGGCCTTCTTCATCGTTTGCCGCGCCGTGGACTTCTCACCCATCATCCGGGTCACCTCCGGCGGAGGTCCGATGAACTTGATATTGCTGGCCCGGCAGACCTCGGCAAAGTTGGCGTTCTCACTCAGCAGGCCATAGCCCGGATGGATCGCGTCCACATCCGCAATCTCCGCAGCGGAGATCACGGCAGGCACATTCAGATAGCTGTCCGAGCTGCGCGGCGGTCCAATGCAGATCGCCTCGTCCGCAAACTTCACATGCAAACTGTTCCGGTCGGCTTCGGAATAAACCGCCACCGTCCGAATCCCCAACTCCTTGCAGGCAGAGATCACCCGCAATGCAATCTCACCCCGGTTCGCGATCAAAACCTTCCGAAACATAACCCTCACTTACCAAATCAATCCAACATCAACGAAAACAACCCGGTGCCCCATTCTTTCGCAGGCTTTATCGCGAAAGATGGGGTCATGCGCAGCGCATCCTTTGCACAAAGCGCGACCAGAATTCTACCGGGCCCGTACCGCATATAGAGGCTGCCCATACTCGACCGGCTGCCCATTCTGAGCGACTTGCTTCACGATCTCGCCAGCGACATCGCTCTCGATCTCATTCATCAGCTTCATTGCTTCCACGATGCAAAGCACCTGGCCTACTTCGACCTGATCGCCGACCTTCACAAAAGCGGCCACGCCCGGAGCGGAGGACTCATAAAACGTACCCACAATCGGCGACTTCACTTCATGCAGCACTTCCGCAGGCTCTTCAACCGGAGCGGCAGCACCGGGGGCCGAAGCCACCGGCAAGGCCCCTGTAGTAGCCGCGAACTGTTGCGGTGCCGAGTGAATGATCTGGGGCTGCAGCGCGCTGGCAAACTTGATCCGCACCTGCACGTCATCGCGATGCAGATCGAACTCGGCAATCTCGTTTTCCTTCAGAAATGCCACCAATTCCCGAAGTTCTTTCAAATCTTTCTCTTCCATAGAAAACCTACTCCAGTTCTTCGACTAAATTCATATCATTCTGCCCGTTCGCGGACTAGAACCTTAAACCAAATTACAACTCCATCCAACTCTTCACCGAAGGCGTCAATACTTCACAACCCGCCTCCGTCACCAGCACGGTATCTTCGATACGAACGCCATACTTTCCAGCCAGATAAACGCCCGGCTCAATCGTAATCACCATTCCAGACTCAAGCTTCTGCGCCTGTTTGGCTCCCACTCGCGGACCTTCGTGGATCTCCAGACCCACACCATGCCCTGTCGAATGGCTGAATTCCTTTTCCAGGCCAGCAGTCCGCAAAACTTCGCGCGCTGCCTCGTCTACTTCCGCACAACTTACGCCTGACCGTACCGCGGAAACAGCCCTAATCTGCGCCTCCAGCACAGCATCAAACGTCTTCTTCTGCTCTGCTTCCACATGGCTAAACCTCGCGCTGCGACTGAGATAAACCGTCCGTGTCATATCCGAGCAATACCCACCGAGAATAACACCGAAGTCCAGGGTCACCATCTCCCCCCGGGCCAACCTCTTCCCACTGGCTTTTCCGTGTGGGAGCCCTCCGCGTACCCCACTCGCCACGATCGTCTCGAAGCTCATGGCCTCTGCTCCTGCCCTGCGTGCGCGATATTCCAACTCCGCTGCCACCTCTATCTCGGTCATTCCCGCTTCAATGACTCCAAGCATTTCGTCATAAACGCGACACCCCAGCAGGGCCGCCTGTCGCATCGTCTCGGCCTCGTCGGTATCCTTGACCTCGCGCAATCGAACCACCATCCCGGACACAGCGCGAAAGAATCCCCTACGCACCTTCCCGGAGACCGCCTGCTTCATCGCCTCCAGCGCCGCCACAGAAGTCACAGCGGCATCGAAACCGCAGAGCTTTGCTCCCGCCTTCTCCAGCCACGCACAGGCCTCCTGCGCTACAGGTTTCTTCGCGATCGTCACAGACAGCCCCTGGACTTCCTCCTTGGCTTGCGCCGTATATCGCCCGTCTGTAAAGAGCCGCCTACGCCCTCCCATGAGCGCAACAGCCGCGTTCGATCCGGTAAACCCACTCACCCATCGGACATCCGCCGGATGCGTAATTACCATTGCTTCCAACCCCTTGGCACGCATCGCCGCAACCACCCGCTTCGCTCTGGTCATCAGACGATTCTAAACGTCCTGCTACCGCAACCACTAGAATCACCCTATGGCCCTTACTCGCCGTCAATTTCTAGCCGGAGCCGGAGTCACTCTGGCCGCCGCAGCCTCGCCGGGCCTCTACGCCTGGGGTCCAGGGCGTCTTCATTTGACCCTCGTCCGCCACGACGTCTTCATTCCCGACCTCCCACCGGCCTTCCATAACTTCACCATCGCCCAGCTCTCCGACTTTCATTTCGGGCCGATCGACGAAACGAGCCTCGTTGAGCACGCCGTAGCAGTCGTCAACTCGCTCAATCCCAATCTCGTCGCACTTACAGGCGACTTCATCACCGCCGACCACGACGACAACACCAACAACCTCAAGAACGCTACCGACTGCGCCGCTGTCCTCTCAAAGCTGAAGGCTCCTCTTCGCTACGCCAGTTTGGGGAACCATGACACAGCGGACCCGGAGGGTGTCACCTCAGCCCTGGAAGACCAGGGTCTCATCGTTCTAAGAGATAAATTCATTCCGCTGGATCTTCGCGGAGACCGCATCTGGCTCTCCGGCATTTCAGACTCCTTGTTCCAACATCCGAACCTGAACACCGCCATTCCCCCTACCGAAAAGAACCCCGTCGTCCTCCTTGGTCACGAGCCGGACTTCGCCGATAAACTCATCCAATTCTGCGCCGCCACCCAAAGGCGTTGCGATCTATTCCTAACCGGCCATACCCATGGGGGCCAGATCAATATTCCCGTCATCACGCGTTATGTCCTTCCACGGCACGGGCAGAAGTACATCCAGGGGCCCTTCCAGCTCGGTTCGACACTCCTTTATGTGAATCGGGGCCTGGGGACGATCCACCTTCCCCTCCGCTTCAATGCCCCGCCGGAGATTACCTTATTCACCCTCAAGGCTTAAATAGAAACGGCCCGGATCTCTCCGGGCCGTTCGATCTCAAGCAAACTCTAAAGCGCCGAACGCACCGGCTTCTTCTGCTTTGGTTCTACCGCCGCAGGAGGCGTTACTACGCCGCTCTGACGGTCCATCCAGCTATCCAGCAGGTTCTTCTTGAAGCGCCAGCGATTTCCCAGCTTGAACGCGGGTACAAAACCTTCCGACGCGTAACGGTAGAGCGTATCCCCGCTGATACCGAGATAATCCGCAGCCTGCCGTATATCCATTACTTCACGAACTGCCACATGCTGTGCCGTAGCCATAAAACTCCAAAACTTTTCGGGAATCGTCGGCGTCGGAGAAAACGCTCCTCAGCCAGCCTACCGTTTGTACCCTCTTTTCCACAGCGATTCAAGCACAATCTTAGGCCTTAACTCCGCCGTCAATAACGGCTTAGTCCTCCCCGCCGTACATAGACGCAATATCCGACGCATGCTTCTGGGCCACAATCCGCCGCTTGAGCTTCATGCTTGGAGTCACTTCGCCGGTATCGATGCCCCATTCCACCGGTAATAGGCGGAACTTCTTGATCTTCTCGAATGGTGCCAGGGTCGCATTCACGCGTTCAATCTCAGCCTGATACAGGGCCAGCACGGTGGCATCCTTCACCAGGGCCTCGCGCTCCCCCTTGATGCCTTGTGCTTCCAGAGTTGCAAAGTTCGGCGTCATCAAAACGGAGATAAACTTTCGTCCATCACCCTGGAGGGCTGCATACCCGATCAGGCTGCTTACCTTCAGTCTGTTCTCGATCGGCTGCGGTGCGATGAACTTGCCGTTGGTCGTCTTGATCAGTTCTCGCTTTCGGTCCGTAATCGTCAGAAAACCCTCGGCATCGATGTTTCCGACGTCTCCGGTGTGGAACCAGCCCTCGGGATCAATTGCATCCGCAGTGGCTTCAGGCTTCTGCCAGTACCCCTTGAAGATGCTCGGACCGCGCACCTCGAGTTCACCGTCCTCCGCGATCCTGCACTCAATATTCTTCATCGTTGGTCCTGTCGTTCCGATCTTGTGCCGACCGGGCAGATTCACCGAGATCACCGGAGACGTCTCCGTAAGCCCGTACCCTTCGAGAATCGGAATGCCTGCATCCGCGAACCAGTTTGCCAGATCGATGCCCAACGGTGCTCCGCCAGAGACGAACGTCCCGACACGTCCCCCGAACGCGGCCTTCACCTTGCTGTAAACCAACTTGTTCGCCAGCTTCCAGCTCAGAGAGCCGGGCGTCTTCCCCGCCAACAGCGTCTTTTGGCTTTTGCGTCCCACGCCAATTGCCCAGCCGAGGATCTTCTTCTTTACAGGACTTGCGGCGCTCTTCTGTTCCACCGAGTGGCGGATCCGTTCGTAGAGTCGCGGCACCGCCACAAAGATCGTGGGCTTCACCGCTTGGAAAGCTGGCAGGAGTCGCTCCACCTTGCCGCAGTAAGCCACCGTCACATCCAGCGCGTAAAAGAGATAGTCGATATGCCGCGCGGTCACGTGGCTTAGCGGCAGAAACGAAACGCAACTGTCATTCGCGGAAAAGTTGAAGAGGCCGGTCGTCATCGTGAGGTTCGAGGCAATATTGCCATGCGTTAGCATGACGCCCTTCGCATCCCCGGTCGTGCCGGACGTGTAAATAATTGTTGCGAGATCGTCCGGCCCCACACTCTTCAGCAACGTATCGAAGTCCGCATTGGGAGCAGTCGAGGCCGCGTCGGCAAACATCACCACGCCCGCGAGTGGCTCCTTCACCTCCATCACCACTACGGTTTTCACCCCTGTGGCTTCTCGCGATCCCAGGACCTTCTTTGCCAACTCCGCGGTCGAAACGACGCAGATTTTGGCTCCGGAGTCCCTCAACTGCGCCGCAGTCTGGTCTGCGGTCAAGGTAGGAAACAACGGCACACCTACAGCGCCCACGGCCATGGTGGCAAAATCTGTCACAGCCCACTCCCAACGGTTCTCCGCAATAAGGGCCACACGATCGCCCTTGGCTACACCTTGCGCGCGAAGCCACGCAGCCAGACCACGCACATGGCCCATCAACTCAGAAGAGGTGATGGAATGCCATGCACCACCTGCATCCTGTCTCATGGCAACCGTCGCTTCGCCCTTGCTACCAGCGACCAACAAAACATCATTCAACGTAGTCAACTTCATCGGTCCAGAATCCTCATCGGCGCACACCCGCGCAACAGAATCCTACATGGGTAACCCCACCCATGCCCAATCACACTTTATTTTGAATTTAGGGAATAAAACCTGTGCCCTACCCTTTCGCGGCTTTCTCGCGAAAGGGTAGGGTCGCGCGGAGCACACAAACCAGATTCGTCAGGAACGCGAAAAAAGCGGGGTGGATTCATGTTCCAAGTGCAACGTTTTTTACTTTATCTGGGTTTTGCCAGAAGTGTACGAAGTCGAAGTCACCTTGTGGTAGGAAGAGTTCAGCTGGGGCTTTGTTTCCGAGGGATTTTCTGATTCTTGCGTTGAGCTGCATGGCGATTTCGTCGAGTTGCTGCTGGGAGTAGACGCTGAGGTCCTGTCCCTTGGGGAGGTATTCGCGGACCAGGCCGTTGGTGTTTTCGTTGATGCCTCTTTCCCATGGGCTGTGGGGATGGGCGAAGTAGACCTTGACGCCAGACTTCTCTGTGAGGGTGCGGTGCTGGGCCATCTCCCTTCCCTGGTCGTAGGTGAGGGTGAGGCGCATGGGGCTCTGGAAGCGGTTGAGGATGGTGGCGAAGGCGTTGGCGGTGGTCTCGGCGCGACCGTCCTCGAGCTTGACCAGGGCGAGGAAGAGCGTGGTGCGCTCGACCAGGGTGCCGACGCGGGAGCGGTTCATCCTGCCCTTGATGAGGTCGCCCTCCCAGTGGCCGGGAACGAGACGCTCGTCCACCTCGGTGGGCCGCTCGTCGATCAGGGTCATGCCGTCCACGAAGGGCCGCTGGTGGCGGTTGGGATCGCGTGTGCCGCGCTGGGGACGCTTGCGTCGCAGAAGGCGCAGCAGCTCCGTGCGCAGCTCGCCGCGCGGCATGGCGTACAGCGCGGTGTAGATGGTCTCGTGCGAGATGCGCACAGGCTCGGGCATACGTGACAGTGTGGACGCGATCTGGAACGGACTCAAGCGCTGGTGAAGATACCGGCGAACTTCGGTCCATAACGGAGTGCCCGGCACCAGCTTCCGCTCCACGCGGGGCTTGCGATGAGCCTGCCGCGCCCGCTGGCCGGCACGCCGCGCCACGTAGCCGCCGTTGCCCCAGCGACGGCTCTGCGCACTGCTCTCGCAAGACCGCTTCCAGCCGTTGCGGCGCAGCTCCCGCGTCACCGTCGATCGCGAACGCTGCAGACCGGCGGCGATCGCCGCTGGTCTCCAACCCATCTGCAGCTGACTCTGAATCACAACACGTTCAAAATCATCCAGCTGACCATAACAATTCCCCATATACAACACTCCTATCCAGAAATGTTGCACTTGGATCTTGAGACCAGCCAGATCCCTTCACTACGCTACGGGAAGACAAAGAACCGGCATCGCTCCCGTACATCGCAAAAGCGCGATGTACGGGATACCCGGATTTCGGCGCTACATTAAACCTGCGGCTTAGGTGTAAACCGGACGAAGCCTTTCACTACGTTCTCCCAATCCGCCAGCAAAGCCGCCGCCTTACTGCTCTGCGATACCTCTGCATGACGTTCCAGCAGCTTCCGCAGACGTGCCTGCGACGTCGGATCCACCTCAGAGTAAGGCTGAGGCTGCAGGAACTCCTCGTGGTACTGCTTCCGCTTCAGGAAGGACCCATCCGCATCCAACACCCATGCAATGCCGCCTGTCATGCCTGCGCCAAAGTTCATGCCGACGGTGCCAATTACAACCACTACGCCGCCTGTCATGTATTCGCATCCGTGGTCGCCGATGCCTTCAACGACGGTCCATGCACCAGAGTTACGCACAGCAAACCGCTCGCCCGCGCGTCCTGCGGCAAACATGCGGCCCTCGGTGGCTCCATAGAGAGCCACGTTGCCAAGGATCGTGTGCTTGCCACTGTCCTTCGCTGCCAGACCACGCGCACGGAGCACGAGTTCACCGCCGCTCAGGCCTTTGCCTACAAAATCGTTCGCCTGCCCGTCCAGCACGATCCGCATGCCGTCCACTGCGAATGCGCCGAAGCTCTGCCCCGCCGTTCCGTGGACAGTCAACTGCACATCCGGCTTCGCCACTGGCGTTTCTGCCGCGGCGCGCCAGAGCGCAATCTCGCCAGCGATCCGTGCACCGAAGGCGCGATCACGGTTCGCGATCTCGGTCTCGCCCTTGAAAGCGACACCCGCGCGGACAGCTTCCATCGCCGGAGCCACAAACTGCTCTTCCAGAGAAGGCCGCGTCTGGGGCCGGTCATTCCGGACGCCCATCCAGCGAACGTCGCCGCTTGTCGGCTTCGCCAGCATGGCCGTCAGATCGATGCCGCCGTCATGCCGCACCTGCTCCAGCAGATCAACACGTCCCACAGCCGCCTCCAGAGAAGGCAGGCCGTAGCGGGCCAGCAACATCTGTACATCCTGCCCAAGCTGCTCGAAGTAGCGCACGACATGCTCCGGCTTACCGCGGAACTTCGCGCGCAACTCCGGCTTCTGCGTCGCAATGCCTGTAGGACACGTATTCAAATGGCACTGGCGCGCCATGTCGCAACCCAGAACAACGAGAACAGCTGTTCCGAAGGCATACTCATCCGCTCCCAGAAGCGCAGCGATTAGTACATCGCGGGCCGTGGAGAGGCCGCCGTCCGTCCGCAGACGAACGCGACCACGCATGCCGTTTTCGATCAGCACCTGCTGCGCTTCGGCCAGACCAAGCTCCCACGGATTACCCGCGTACTTGATGCTGGAGAGCGCCGCCGCGCCCGTCCCGCCAACGTTTCCGGCGATCACGATGTAGTCGGCATATGCCTTGGCGACACCCGCAGCTACAGTGCCTACGCCGCAGCTGGAAACCAACTTCACGCCGACAGCAGCACGAGGATTCACGGTCTTCAGATCGTGGATCAGTTGTGCCAGATCTTCGATCGAGTAGATGTCGTGATGCGGTGGAGGAGAGATCAGCGGCACACCCGGTTGCGCATGACGTAACCGCGCGATTAGGCCGCTCACCTTGTGTCCTGGCAACTGTCCACCCTCACCCGGCTTCGCGCCCTGTGCCACCTTGATCTCGATTTCTTCGGCGTGGGCAAGATACTCCGCTGTGACACCAAAGCGACCTGAGGCTACCTGCTTGATCTTGTTGTTGAGATGCGTATGCACGGCCGGGGCCTGAACCAGAGGCTCCATGACGGCTACGCCGCCGCTTGCATCCTTGCGTGCTACCTGGACGAACGAACCGGCCTCACCTGGCTCCGGAACGCGACGGTTCGATGGATGCAGACGATACACATCCGAATCCTCACCGCCTTCGCCCGTGTTCGACTTGCCACCCAGCGTGTTCATCGCCATCGTGATCGTCGAATGCGCTTCAGGACTTAAAGACCCAAGGCTCATCGCGCTCGCGACAAAACGCTTGTACATTGTTTCGGGCTTCTCCACTTGGTCGAGCGAAAGCTCTGGCCCGGCGGGGCGAATCTCAAGGAGTTCGCGCAACACATTGGGATCGTGCTCTTCCGTGTTTTTCGAATACATCTGGAACGCCGCGCGCGCATCGGTCGGAGGCGGCATATTGCGTGCGCTTCCAACGACGCTCTGCAGAGCCTTCACGTTCTGCGGCTGCCACATGTGCGGCTCGCTCACATCCGCCCGGCGGAACTTCACCCAACCGTAGTCGGGCAGGTCGTCGCGCTTCGCATCGGCAACTGCTGGCGTGAGTGCTGCTCCCCATTGCTGCCGAAGCTGCTGTTCCAACTCCGCATATCCGATGCCGCCGAGCGGCGCAGGCGTCTGCGGGAAACAACGGTCAACGACTTTCTTGCTGAGTCCGAGAATGTCGAACTGATACGCACCGCGATAGCTGTCTACCACGCTCACGCCCATCTTCGACATGATCTTGGCCAGACCGGCATCGAAGGCGCGCAGCATCTTCTTCTCTGGGATCTGTGGGTTGTCGCCTTCGCCCGCAGTGAGACGCGCCGTCTCAAGCGCAAGCCACGGGCAGACTGCTCCTGCGCCATAGCCGATCAGCACGGCCGCGTGATGTACGTCGCGAACGTCGCCCGCCTCAACCACAATGCCTGTCTTGGTCCGCAGTCCTGCCGCAACAAGCGCCTGCTGCACGACGCTCAGCGCGATTGCCATCGGGATCGGCAGCTTTTCATTCGTCGCGCGCTTGTCGGTCAGAAGAAGAATCTCCGTGCCACCCTCTACCATCTTGACCGCATTCGCGCAGAGGTCTTCGATGCCGTCTTCCAGAGTAGAACTTGCAAGGAAGAAGCAGTTCAACTCATTCATCCGTAGTTCTGCGTGAGGATACTTGCCCTGACGCAGCGCCTGCATTTTACCG
This sequence comes from Terriglobus saanensis SP1PR4, assembly GCF_000179915.2. Classification (NCBI taxonomy): domain Bacteria; kingdom Pseudomonadati; phylum Acidobacteriota; class Terriglobia; order Terriglobales; family Acidobacteriaceae; genus Terriglobus; species Terriglobus saanensis. The sequence continues at coordinate 2,459,788 of NC_014963.1, forward strand.
AGAGAGATAAACGGAGATGCCAGAGCCATGCCCAGCAAAGGAGCATTCTTGTCCAGCATGTGCGACCACGGTCCAAGACGCGTATGCAGTGAAACCACGCAGGCTTCGCGCAGAGGATCGATCGCAGGATTGGTCACTTGCGCGAACCTCTGACGGAAGTAGGCGTATACGGGCCGCGGAGCCTTTGCGAGATAAGCCAGAGGCGTATCGTCACCCATGGACCACACGGCGTCCTTGCCATCCACAGCCATCGGCTGTAGCACCATGCGCACATCTTCCTTCGTATAGCCGAAGTTGCGCTGGGCCTGCTGTACCTCTTCTACAGCCGTCGGGATCAGGTCGACCCAATCGGCGGAGACGGTTTGGTCATCGGCCATGGCGGCGTACGTTGGATCCGAATCGAAGAGATCCAGAAGGGCCTCGTTCTCGTAGAGCATCTTCTTTTCGAGATCGAGCACAAGCATTTCGCCCGGTCCCAGGCGTCCAGTGTGAACGACCTCGTTCGGATCGAGGTCCACAAGACCTGCTTCAGAGCCAGCAACAACGAGACCGTCGCTTGTTACGGCGAAACGACAAGGACGCAGACCGTTGCGATCCAACGCCGCGCCGACGTACCGTCCGTCCGTGAAGCCAAGCGCCGCAGGTCCATCCCATGGCTCCGTGATGTCCATGTGATATTTCAGGAATGGAGAATCGCGCTCCACCATGGCTGCGGGCAACAGAATGCGAATCGCCTCAGCAACTGTGCGTCCATTACGGGTCATGAGTTCGATCGTTTCATCGAGGCTCGTTGAATCTGTTCCACCCTGCGTCAGGATGGGCATGCACTCCTGCGGCAGCGTAGAGTAGCGTGCTTCCATGCGGGCGCGGTTACCCCAGACCGTATTGATCTCTCCGTTGTGCGCCAGCAGCCGTCCCGGCTGCGCACGGTGCCATGTCGGCGTGGTATTCGTCGCGTATCTCTGATGAAAGAGAGCGAACGAAGTCAGATAGCTCTCGTCCTGTAGATCAGGAAAGAACTCCGGCAGCAAGCGTCCAGCGCACATCGCCTTATACACAAGCGTCCGCACAGAGAGCGAGCAGATGTATCCTTCGACTTCGCCTGCCTCGCGGCGACGCTCGAACTCTTTGCGGGCAAGATACAAACGACGCTCGATCGCTTCGGTCTCTTCACCGCTGGCGTCGGTCAACAGGAGCTGACGAATCTTCGGCATCGTCTCCAGCGCGATCTCGCCGAGCACCTCGGGCCTTACCGGAACATCACGCCATCCCAGAACTTCAAAGTCCTGATTCTTGACGCACGCATCCAGAACATCGCAGGTTTTCTCGCCTTCGAGAAAAACCATGCCCACACCCAGCGGCTTGGCAGCGTCGAGTGCAATACCTGTTACGCGCAGAAGAAGGTCGCGCGGAATTGCAGCCGTGATGCCGACACCATCCGAGCTCTTACCATCGGCAGCAACGGCGCCGCGATGTGCAAGACGAGCCAGCGCCGTAAGAGCGTCTTTCAAGATCACATGGGAGGGGATAGCAGTTGTGGTCGCAACAAATCCAACGCCACAAGAGTCGTGGTCAAACTTGGCATCAATCAACGAGGGGCCGGCAAAGCGGCGCGGCGTGGAGACACCGGTGGCTTGCGTGGCCTTCATGGCCGCGCTTCGCAAACTAGAGTTACAGGATTCCATACTTCAATATACGTCGCATTCCAGTCATCTGCCATGGGTCGAATGCCTCACAGGCATGGTTTTTTGTGGCTCTTGACTTATTCCCTGTGAATATTTATACATAGATATGCATTTTTATGCAGAAAAGGGCGTGGCCGCTCATGGCCGCGCTTTTTTACCTCAGAAAACATGCTTTTGCGGCGATTCCGGTCGCATTGATTTCGAAATTAGATGCCTTTTACTCAATTTGCTCGATTCAGAATCGGACTGTATAAACTGCATGAAACAGCAACGGCACGGCTCAATTCGCACACTTTTGGAGACTTCCACCGTCACCAATCAGGATGATTTGCGCAAGAAGCTGGCTAAGCTAGGCTTCATCGTCACGCAGGCTACGCTCTCTCGCGATATCCACGAACTCCGCATTTACAAAGGACCAAACGGCTATGCCCTGCCCTCAACGGTAGTCGAAGAAGACGACGAAGACCCCGGCATTAAAGAGACACTGGAAAACTTCGGACTCAAGGTTCGGCAGGCACAGAACCTCCTCGTCGTGATCACCACCACTGGAAGCGCGCAGCCTATCGCTGCAGCTCTGGATTACGAGGACTGGCCCGAGGTCATCGGAACGATTGCAGGCGACGATACAGTTCTCGTCATCTGCAAAGACAGTAAAGAAGCAGGCACGCTCAAGGCGCGCATGGAAGGAATGATCGGTTGAAGCACGTAAAGGCAGCAGTTGCGGGAGTCACAGGATACGCAGGCGCGGAGCTGGCGCGGCTCCTATTGGCGCACCCCTACGCCGACCCCATCTTCCTGGGACGCATGGGATCGACGGAAACGACCTCGCTTACGGATCTGCACCCTCAGCTCGCACGGAATGATGGCAAGCCTTCACCGGAAGTCGTCCCCTTCGATTGGGAACTTCTGCGTGCGCAACAAGTCGATTTCCTCTTCCTCGCCACGCCGCACGAGCAGTCCCGCGAGTGGGCGCCTGTTGCCATTGCAAATGGCCTGCGCGTCATCGATCTCAGCGGCGCATGGCGGCTGCACGATCCCGCGAATGCTGCTGTGTACAAGCTTGAAGATCATGATCCATCCGCCGCCGCGAAGCTGCAGGCCGAGACCGTATACGGTTCACCCGAACTGCATCGCGCAGAGATCAAAGATGCGCGCATGGTGGCGAACCCCGGCTGCTATGCGACCTCTGTGATTCTTGCGCTTGCGCCTCTGGTGCAGGCGAACGTCATCGACCTCTCGCGCGGCATCGTGGTCGATGCGAAGTCAGGCGTCTCCGGTGCGGGCAAGGCTCCCACGACAAAGACGCACTTTATGTATGCCGCGGACAATCTCTCCGCCTACGCCGTGCATGGACATCGCCATACCGGTGAATTGCTGGAGCAGCTACATCTCACGTCGGAAGATATCCGCTTTACGCCGCATCTTCTGCCGATTCCGCGTGGCATTCTGTCGTCCATCTATCTGCGCCTGCGCGAAAAGAGCACGCCCGCAGCGGTGGATGCGATCCTGCGGGATTTCTACAGGAATTCGCCGATGGTGCGCGTGCATGCGCCCGGCGATCTGCCCCAGATCCAACATATTTTGCGCACAAGCTACTCGGACATCGGCTTCGATCTTGCGCCGAACGGACGCGATCTTCTCGTCGTCTCGTGCCTGGACAACTTATTGAAAGGTGCTGCGTCTCAAGCGGTACAGAACATGAACGTGATGTGCGGATTCGATGAAGCGGAGGGTCTGCGATGAAGTTTGTTGTGAAGCTCGGCGGCGCAGCTCTTGAAAAGCCGGAGCTGCTGATTGCGATTGGAAAGGCTATCACCAATCTTGTTGCCGATGGCAACCAGGTGGCGATCGTGCATGGCGGCGGCGTGCAACTGACGAAGACGCTGGCGCTGATGGGCAAGAAGAGCGAGTTTATCTCCGGCCTTCGCGTAACGGATGCAGAGACGCGCGACGTCGCGTTGATGGTGCTTGCGGGGCGCGTGAATAAGTCCCTGGTTGCGGCGCTTGGACAGCAGGGTCAGTCGGCCGTGGGTATCAGCGGCGGCGATGGCCACGTCTTTCGTGCGCGGAAGAAGAAAACCACGCCGGACCTCGGCTTCGTGGGCGAGATCGCGGCCACCGATCCGCGCTGGCTGGATGCGATCTGGAAGATGGGCGCGGTGCCAGTCATCAGCTCAATTGCGCTCGGTTTTGACGGTGAGTACTACAACATCAATGCGGATGAGATGGCGGCGGCCTGCGCCATTTGCACCCATGCGGATGCGCTGGTCTTCCTGACGGACGTTCCCGGCGTCAAAGGTGCAGATGGTTCTGTGATGCGCTGGCTTTCCTTGAAAGAGATTCCAGCGCTGGAAAAGCAGGCCGTGATCAGCGGCGGCATGTTGCCCAAGCTGAACGCATGCCGCGATGCCCTTCTGGGCGGCGTCAAGCGCGTACGAATTCTGCCAGCGGAAGCGGCAGCAGTGTTGCCCGACCTGTGCACGTCTCGGGTAAATGACGGCACGGAGGTGATGGTGGCATGAAGAGTTCGACAACGATCAACAGCGCAACACGGAACGAGACTGGATTGAAGACCGGAGGGACAGCCCAGATGAACCTGGTAGCGACGCAGGCGGCAGAGAAGAAGCTGATGGTACAGACCTATGATCGTCATCCCGTCATGTTTCAAAGCGGTGAAGGTGTTCGCCTCCGCGACGTCGAAGGGAATGACTACCTCGATCTTCTGAGCGGCATCGGCGTCTCCGCACTTGGCTACGCGCATCCTGCGATCACGCGTACCATCGCCGAACAATCTGCCAAGCTGCTGCATACGTCTAACCTTTTCTTCCACGAAGGCACCGCCAATCTCGCGATGAAACTTACGGAGATCACTGGCATGGACCGCGTCTTCTTCTGCAACAGCGGAACGGAAGCCTGGGAGGCGGCACTCAAGCTGGCACGCGCCCACGCTGATCTTCTGCGCAGCGAAGGGAAGACCATCGGGACACGGATCATTGCTCTCGAGCACAGCTTCCATGGACGCACTATGGGATCGGTTGCCACGACGCACAAGGCGAAGTACCGCGAGCCATTCGAACCGGTTATGCCAGGCGTCGAGTTTGTTCCCTTCAACGACGTAGAAGCCCTTCGCGCTGCCTTCTCGAACGAGATTTGCGCGATCTGTGTTGAGCCTCTGCAAGGCGAAGGTGGTATTCACGGCCTGTCGCAGGAGTTCTTTGCCACCGCACGCGAGCTGTGCGATTCCACCGGCGCACTCCTGATGGCAGACGAGATCCAGAGCGGCATGGGACGTACTGGAAAGTGGTGCGCGTATCAGCACTATGGCATCCAGCCCGACGTGACCACGCTGGCTAAGCCGCTTGCCGGTGGTCTGCCGATGGGAGCGATGCTTTGCACGGAAGAAGCTTCTCGTGCACTGACTCCTGGGATGCATGGAACCACCTTCGGCGGTGGCCCGCTGGCATGTGCCGTGGCTTTGACCGTAATCGACACGATTGAGCGCGAGAAGCTTCTCACACATGTCGTAGAAACAGGCGCTTACTTTGTGGAGAAGCTGAATGATCTCGCCAAGAAGCATGACTGCATTACGGATGTTCGAGGCATGGGCCTAATGCTTGGCATCGAGTTGAACTCCGCAGACCTCGCGGGTCAGATCGTCAAGACGCTGTTGGAGCATCGCGTTCTCATCAATCGCACCAGCGAGACGGTGTTGCGCTTCCTTCCTCCTTTTATCCTGACGCGTGCGGATGTGGATGAAGGTATGGCGGCGCTTGACTCAGCGATGACACAGTTGACGCCAGCCTACGCAGAAACGGGACGTCTCGCTGGGGAGCATGGGCATGGGGACTAAGACACTGGTAATGCAACCGAAGATGAACGAGGAAGTGGGAAAGAGCATGATGGGAACAAAGTCGAGCGCCGTCCTGGGGATCCAGTCCGATGCTGCTTTCATGGAAGCAGCGAAGCAGTTGCGTGGGCGCGATCTGTGCTCTATCGCCGACCTGTCCGTGCAGGAACTCGCTGCGATCATGGAACTGGCACACGCCGTAAAAGCTCATCCGGAAGACTTCCGTCACGCCCTGGATGCCCAGCAGATGGTGTTGATCTTCGAGAAGGCTTCCCTACGCACGCGCCTGACCTTTGAAGCCGCGGTGAATACCTGCGGCGGCAATGCGATCTTTGTCGACCAAACACAATCTCCTCTAGGTGAACGCGAATCGCTGGGCGACATGGCGCACAATCTTGAGCGCTGGATGAACATCATCGTGCTGCGTACTTACTCCCACGATACAGTGCTGGAGATGGCAGCAACAAGCAAGGTACCCGTCATCAATGCGCTCTCCGATTACGAGCATCCCTGCCAGGCAATTGCGGATTTCTTCACACTGGAAGAGAAGTTCGGATCGTGCGAAGGCTTGAAGTTCACCTACGTTGGTGACGGAAACAACGTGTGTCATTCGCTGATTCTGGCTGGGGCCCTGCTCGGTGCACACTGCACCGTGGCGACACCCAGAAACTACGAACCAAAGCTTGAGATCATCCACAAGGCGATCGCTATCTGCGAAGAGACTGGCGGAAGTCTGCAGCTCACGCATGATGCGATAAAGGCGGCGACCGGGGCCGATGCGATCTACACAGACGTCTGCATCTCGATGGGCCAGGAGCATGAGGCAACCAAGCGCGCACCCATCTTCAAGCCCTATCAGGTCAACGAAGCACTGATGGCACAGGCCTCAGAACACGCGGTCTTTATGCATTGTCTTCCTGCGCATCGCGGTGCCGAAGTGACGGATGCGGTGATGGATTCACCACAGGCTGTCATCTTCGACCAGGCGGAGAATCGTCTTCACGCGCAAAAGGCTCTCATGCTCATGCTGCTGGGCGGAGCGAAGCGGATCCAGCGGAAGCGCGGACCAGATGGCAAGAAGCGCACCACGCTGGCATAGGAACGCTGGCCCAATTTTACGAACAAGATTGAATTACTGAAGGAGTAGTTATGGCGGAGAAGGTTGTTCTTGCATATTCGGGTGGTCTGGATACTTCGATCATCATTCCGTGGCTCAATGAGAATTATGGCTATGACGTTATCGCCTACATCGCAGATGTAGGTCAGGGCGAAGACATCGATGCAGTCGTAAAAAAGGCCTATGCCACCGGCGCTAAGAAAGCCATCGTCAAGGATCTACGCGAAGAGTTTGTGACTGACTATGTTTGGCCGACAGTTCGCGCGGGCGCGGTATACGAACATAAGTATCTGCTCGGCACGTCCATTGCCCGCCCTGTTATCGCGAAGCATCAGGTGGAAGTTGCTCTCGCCGAAGGCGCAACAGCTCTTGCTCACGGATGCACTGGTAAGGGGAACGACCAGGTGCGTTTCGAGCACGCGTTTCAGGCTCTCGCTCCCGACCTCAAGGTGATAGCGCCGTGGCGTGAGTGGAACCTGACCTCGCGCGAAGAGTGCATCGACTACGCCGCAGCACGTGGCATTCCGGTCGAAGCGAGCCGCACGAAGATCCATTCGCGTGATCGCAATCTTTGGCACGTCTCGCACGAGGGCGGCGAACTGGAGAGCATCATGAACGCTCCCCTGCCCACGACGTGGACAATGACGAAATCGCCGCAGGATGCGCCTGACCGTGACGAACTGGTGGAGATCGGCTTTGAGCAGGGTGCACCTGTGTCGATCGATGGGCAAAAACTAACTCCGGTCCAGATCGTCGAACTTCTAAACGAGATCGGCGCGCGCAACGGTGTGGGACGTATTGACCTGGTGGAGAACCGCCACGTTGGGATGAAGAGCCGCGGAGCGTATGAGACTCCCGGCGGCACGCTCATCGTTACGGCGTTACGCGAGATTGAAGCGTTAGTGCTGGACCGCGAAGTCGCGCATTACAAGGAAGTACTTTCGGCCAAGTATGCCGAGCTGGTGTACTTCGGTCTTTGGTTCACGCCTCTGCGCGAGTCACTCGATGCGTTCTTTACGGAGAGCGCAAAGAACCTTACGGGTAGCGTGAAGCTGTCGCTCTACAAGGGCAACGTGAATGTCGTCAGCCGCCAGAGCCCGTTTTCGCTGTACTCCACGGATCTTTCCAGCTTCACGATGGGCGAGAGCTATGACCAGAAGGATGCTGCTGGCTTCATCAAGATCCTTGGCCTTCCTGCGCGGACACGTGCACGCATGCTGCAACAGGTGAAAGAGGTTGTTAAGTGAAGATGTGGTCGGGCCGCTTTCGCGAGCCCTTGAACACGGCGTTTGAACAATGGCAACGTTCGTTTCCGTTTGACTGGCGGCTTCTCCCACAGGAGATTGCCGCCAGTAAGGCGCATGCGCGCATGATTGCCGCTGCGGGCATTCTGACAGACGCAGAGCTGGCTGAGATCCTTCGCGGACTTGCGCTTGTTGGGGAGTCGGCTACGAAGGGCGATGTCGTCGTATCCGAAACACCGCAGGCTGAAGACATTCATCACTTCGTTGAGCTTGAATTGACGAAGCATATCGGTACGCTGGCATTGAAGCTGCATACGGGACGGAGCCGGAACGAACAAATCGCGACGGACCTGCGGCTTTTTACCCGCGATGCCATCGATGCTGCGTTGCGTGATCTGGCAAACTGGGCTGAGGCTCTGGTCTCACTCGCAGAGAGCGCGGGCGATGCCGTGATGCCCTCGTATACGCACCTGCAGCGCGCAGAGCCGGTTCTTGTGTCGCACTGGCTATTGGCTTATGTTGAGATGATTCTTCGCGATGCTTCACGCTTTGCTGATGCACGCAAGCGCCTAAACCTTTGCCCGCTAGGCTCTGGCGCGATTGCAGGCGCAACACTGGCCCTTGACCGGACGATTGCCGCTGCGGAGTTGGGCTTCTACGCTCCAACGGCGAACAGCATGGACGCGACGAGTGATCGCGACTTCGCTCTGGAGTTTGCCCAGGCTGCTTCTACGCTTGGTCTGCATATCTCTCGCTTTGCGGAAGAGTTGACGCTGCACGCAACGGCAGAGTTCGGATTTCTCGATTTGCCTGAAGCGTTTTCTACCGGCTCGTCGGCGATGCCACAGAAGAAGAATCCCGATCTCACCGAGCTGATCCGCGGCAAGAGCGGGCGCCTTCTGGGCGCGGTCACGACGCTGTCTATGATTCTTAAGGGACTTCCGCTGGCCTACAACAAGGACATGCAGGAGACGCAGGAGGCCACTTTCGAAGTGGCAGCCACGCTAGGGGGCATGCTACCTCTACTGGCGCCATTCACCAGCGCGCTGAAGTTCCGCTTCGATCGCATGGAGGCTGCCGCCCAGGCTGGCTATCTCAACGCGATGGCTGCGGCGACCTATCTCGTTTATAAGGGGGTTCCCTTCCGTACGGCGCATGAAAAGATTGGCCACGCGGTGCGCTTTGGCCTGGATAGCGGACGCGAACTGAATGACTTGGCGGTATCGGAGCTAAAGCAGTTTGGCGAAGAGTTTGGAGATGATTTCCATGACTCCATTACCCTCCGCGCAACGGTAGACTGCCACGACGTGATTGGCGGAACGGCGACGAAGCGCGTGCGGGAAGCGCTGGTTTCCGCACGCGAGCGTGTCCGTGCGATGCTTAAGGAACAGGATCATGGCCGCTAGCATTCGCAAAGCCCGTCTCCAGGACGCGGCGAACATCTTCGAGGTCGTCAATTCGCTTTCGGGCGATGGTACGCTCCTCCGCCGAAATTACGCCGAAATCTGCGAAAACGTGCGTGATTTCCATGTAGCGGAGAGTGAAGCCGGGATCTTTCTCGGCTGTGGTGCACTGCATCTCTATGGGCCGCATCTCGCCGAGGTCCGTTCGATTGTGGTGAAGCCCGAGGCAAAGGGTCAGGGCGCAGGCGGCCGCTTATTGAAAGCTCTACTGGATGAGGCCGAGGAGCATGGAATCCAGTCCGTGTGTCTTTTCACGCGCATCCCGGACTTCTTCTTCCACTATGGCTTTCGCATCACGATGGATCGGACGGCGCTTCCGGACAAGATTTACAAGGACTGCCAGAACTGCCCTCGTCTGCATGCCTGCGATGAAGTGGCGATGGTGCGTGGCCCGATTCCACGGGTAGCCGTCCTGGGTCCGAGCAAAATCAAGCAGCCGGAACTTGTTCCTTTGCAGATTGCTTTTACTGGGACAGATCACTAAAGCCGATCATCGGACGTTTTGCATTCGATCGTCGTATTTTTTCATCTGAATGCTGACAAGATCGTTGGTCTTTTCGAGGGCGGACTGGGTATTCGCGTCCAACTGATTCCAAAACGGAAAGCCTGTCGAGTTTCTATCGTGGTCTGGTCAATTTCACCATTCTCAAGAACCATCGCCGCGCTTAGGAGGGTGATGGATTTTTCCTGAGGAACCATCTTGGCCGTACGGACTCGATACCGGATATCGGTGCAAGCATCAAGGTGAGCCTTGTCTCCAAGTCCCCACCCTATCTGATTCCGGCGACACGCGGCTGGCGTTCGGTAGAACGTAAACAACGTGATCGTATAATATCCGCGATCAAAATAATCGCGATAGTTAAGTTTCAACCAATCGGGGTTGGAGAGGTCGGGAATATAAATTTCTACATCCTTCTCCGTCCCGACAAGCAGAGGGGCTGTCCATTGCTTCGTCTCGTCCAGAACCTGAGCTGGTTTACCGAAAGCTCCTCGCTGGATTACCTGTTGCCCAGAGATTGAAGCCCAGGATGTTCCGGCCAAAAAGAGCACTATTGAAAGACGGTGCTTAGAGCAAGTCGTTCCGAAGCACATCGGTAAATCTCTCCTCAAATGACTACTTTGCTGGCATCTAGCTTACCGGGATTTAATGCCTGGAGTCTCAAAAGTCTTTATCCATTTGAGCTAACAAAGAAGGGGGAAGACCTCGTGCGGTTTCCCCTTCTTGTTTAGCAATAGTGATGCGTGCAGAAGATCGGCAGATTTCCAGAAGTTTATTACTCTCGCTTTCAGTGATTTAGAGGAAGAGATGAAAACTGAAAGGCTTGGCAGGATTTCGATGCAGGCAAGCAAATCAGATCCCTCGCTTCGCTACGGGTGACAGACTCAACACACCCTGATCGAATGACGCACTCATGCCACAACCGAGCGCGAAAAGAAGGAAGGGCCGGATGCTCACCCATCCAGCCCTTCCCTTTTGCCCCCGGCGTCAGTTATCAGCCCAGGACAAAACCAGTCGAACCGGGTGGAATGCTCAGTCCTTGGAAGAAAGAGCGGGATACCCGGCACGATCACACGCACGTTGCGTATGAGATGAGACGGGGGTCTGGCGATGGGGTTTACAAGGATTAGTAAATTACCAGGCGTGGAAAAAACCTTCTCGCTCGTGCAGGTCGACGTCAATACCGAAGAGCATGCGTAGATTTTCTTTAGTCAAGAGCGTTTGTTTACTGCCATCAGCGACGATCCGCCCTTCACGCATCATCACAACGCGATCGATCTCAGGGATGATGTCCGCGATATGATGCGTGATGAGGATGAGCCCCGTTCCCTGCTGCGCAAGCCGACGCATGGTGTTGCGGAGTTCACGTTGAGCTGCAAGATCAAGCGCGTTCGAGGGCTCGTCAAGCAGCAGCATACGGTTTCCTGCGGCGTCCGTATCTGCGCCAACAAGTGCCCGCCCGATCATGATGCGGCGCTGCTGCCCGGCAGACATCTCACCGACGAACTTGTCCTTAAGTGATTCTGCGTCGAGGAGATGCAGCACTTCTATCGCGCGGGAACGCATCTCATCGGTCACGGTAAGGTTGGGCCACAGCGTTGAGGACGAGAAGAATCCTGAGAGCACGGCGTCCATGCCGGTGGTCGTGCGTGTGGGCTTGCCGGGGAGCTCGGGTGCGACCACGCCGAGACGCTTGCGCAGTTCGGTGAGGTCCCATCGCTCGCGGCCAAAGAGACGAACATACAGCTCCGGTTGCACGAGCGGATAGATCTCGCAGGTCATCGCTTTGATCAAAGTCGATTTACCGCAGCCGTTGGGCCCGAGAATAGCGATGTGCTCGCCACGTGCGATCTGCAGATGGATGTCGTGGAGAACCGTGGTGGTTCCACGGGCGATATTGACATTACGAAAATCGAGAAAAGGTTCGACGTTGAGGCTCACGTTCTCAGGATAAAGCAAGGCGCAGTACGATAAGAGGATGAGTGAGTTACTTGCGGCTGGAAGCTTTGATGGCCTGATCTTCGATTGCGATGGAACGCTTGTCGACACAGCACCGGCCCACCTGGCGGCACTGAAAATCGCACTGGCGCGGGTGAAGCTGCATGTGGACGACGCGTGGTACTTCGAGCGTGTTGGACTTACGCCGGACGCCCTGCTGGACCAGTATGAAGATCACTACAGCAAACTTCCGGTCACTCGGCCTGATCTTCTGGCTCCTTACAACGTGGCGTTTCATGGAAGCTTGGAGGAGATGCGCGAAGTGCAGATCGTCGCGGACATGGCACGCGCCTGGCACGGGAAAGTGCCCATGTGCGTCGCCTCCAACGGGCAGAGATCAAACGTGCGGGCGAGTCTGACAGCCGTGGAGTTGCTTCCCCTGTTCGACTTCGTTGTAACGGTAGAGGACGTAGAACACGGCAAACCCGCACCGGATATTTTTCTGGAGGGGGCGCGCCGGATGAAGGTGGAACCCGCGCGATGCGTGGTTCTGGAAGACTCCGATGAAGGCCTGGAGGCTGCACGACGCGCAGGCATGCGCTCAATCGATGCGCGAACGATTTGGACGCCTTCGTGGAAGGCGTCCAGGCAAAGCTAAGCTCTCGGTCGGGGAATGGCTGTCTTCAGTTCGGTAAAGACAGCGTCATGCGCGACGGAACAGGCGATGGCGGATCGGTATCCCACATAAGCGTCCGCGAGCGGCTTTTGCTGCCCGCGAACACACTCGACGAACGAGCGACAGGCGGAGAGCGTGGGGTCTTCGTACTCCGTGATCGAAACTTTTTCGCCTTCACCGCGATACGGCATTTCGCCACCGGTGGAATACGAGGCGCCGGTTTCTACTCCTCGTTCCACGACGGTTTTGTTGGCCGGTGAGGGCGCGTTCGACTTTTTCTTTTCGTAAAAGAACGTGGCGTCCTCAATCGTGATCTGCACGCTGCCGCCGGTACCGTAGATCCAGAGTTCATTCGCGTTCTTCGCGTTGTCCGTAATGGAAGAGAAGACGAGTCTCCGGCCACGTGAGTATTTAAAGGTGGCCTGTACGTTGTCTCCCACCGTGCGCCCATCGTTGTAACGGCAGATGCTTGTGGTGCCGAGCACGCTTTCCGGTTGCTCCCCGAAGACCCAGTTTGCCATGTCGATGTGGTGCGAACCAAGTTCCGTGACCAGACCACCCGATGTCTCCCGGTAAAGACGCCAGTTGATGAGGTGTTCGAGCTTCTTGTCCGGATCAGGCGAAGGAACAGGACGACGCCAGTCGTTATTGCGATGCCAGTAGGCGTAGACGTGGGTCACGTCACCAATCTCACCTTTGGCGATACGACGCATGCTCTCCTGAATCCACGAGGCATAACGATACTGATGACCGACCTGGTAGATGGCTTTGCTGGCGAGGACCTCTGAGAGGATTTGCTGGCAGTCGTCGGGCGTAAAGCCCAGCGCCTTCTCTCCATAGACGGCCTTACCCGCTTTCACAGAGGCAATGACGTGTTCCGCGTGATACTTCAGTGGAGATGCGATGAGGACGGCATCGATGTCCTTGTGGCTGAGGAGTTCGCGGTAGTCCTTCGTATGCGGAATCTCTCTGCCTGCAAGCGTGTTGACCTGGGCAAAACGTGGTTCGTAGACGTCACAAACGGCTTGCAGGCTAACGCCGGGCACGTGGAGAAAATGGCGAAGGACTTCCTGTCCTCGGCTGCCGGGACCGATGACGCCAAGACGTACGGGTTTGGTGTCGGCCGCGAGAGTGCTTTTGAAGGCTACGCTGGCCAGAGCTGCCGATTGAAGAAAGGTACGACGATCCATTCGCAGAAACTCCCCAAGGGATAGGCACTTCTTGTAGCAATGAAAGGGACGGGCGAAAGCCCGTCCCTTTCACCATACAGGTTGTAAGGTTGCAGCTACGATTAGCAGGCGATTCCGGCTTTTACGAGCGCGGATTTTAAACCGGCCATACTCTCACGTGTGGAGGCTTCAGGACCATTCGGTCCATGCCAGTGGGTTTCGAGCGAAACACCATACTTATAGCCGTCCCGTTTGAACGCTTTGAACTGGCCAACCCAGTCAATGATGCCTACGCCAACAGGACGCCACTCGAACTTGCCACCGTCTTTACGCACGGTGTCCTTTACATGGCAGTGACCGATGCGATGCTTGGGGAGCTTGTCGTACTGGTTTGGATAGGGTGTCGCGTCCGCGAAGGTTGCGGCGTTGCCCGGGTCCCAGTTGAGCATGAAGTTCTTGTTTGGAATCGCCTGCAGGATTGCAAGAGCTTCTTCTCCAGTACCTGTATTGCAAGCCATCTCGTTCTCTATGACCAGGTTGACGTTCTGCTTTGCACACTTCTCTGCCGCTGCCGTAAGTTTGGCGTTGATGGTGGCCCGATAAGGCTTCTGGTCTTCGAGACGCCAGAAGTCGAAGCAGCGAATTTTATCTGTTCCGAAGGACTTTGCCAGGTCGATGCAGTGGTCCACAAGCGCGTCCTGCTTTTCGTAGTCGGCCTTGGCTTTAAACTCATCGCGGTGAGGACTTTCCTTGGAGCGCGGCGCTCCGGGAAGATCTACCTTAAAGAGAGGACTGGCAATGTCCGTGACACGAAGCTTGTATTTGAGGAGGATCTTCTTAGCTTCAGCCATCTGTGCAGCATTGAGGTCAGTAACGTTCGTTCCCCACATGCTGCGAAGCTCAATCCAGGAGAGACCGAAGTCGTTCGCCGCGACAGAGCAGGCGTGATCGAAGTCGGGCGAGATTTCGTCGTTGATCACGGCGAGTCGGAAGGGGCAGGTTGCGGCCATGGCCTTGAGTTGAGTTGCCATGAGTCCTGAGACAGCGGCTCCCGCGAGAAATCCGCGACGTGACGTAGACATTCTTAATTCCTCCAGAGGGACAAGAAAAGAGCTCGGGCCCATTCTGCCACATAAAGACGAGGTTTGGCTCGAGCAAAGAAAATCCTGCTGCGGAGAAGGGTCTCCGCAGCAGGATCGTCGGTTTGAGGTTAGAACTTGATGATCGCTGCGAGCTGCATCGCACGACCGCCGCCAATGCCGTTCACACCGGATCCACTACCGACCGTACTCGTGACCTGCCCGAAAGTCGTGCTGCCCTGCTGTACTCCAGGATTAGCCAGTTGAGGCGTATTGGAGAGCTGGAAGACATCGACGCGTGTTTCAAGGCTCCAGTCTTCGTGAATCTGGAAGGTCTTGAAGGCCGAGAGGTTGTCCTGAATGTAGCCGGGGCCATAGAACGTGTTGCGCCCTAGATTGCCGACTGTGACGCCCGAAACGATTGGGCAGGTAACTGTTGTAGAGGTTGCAGGGAGCAGACCTGCACAACCCGCTGGCGCAGCGAACTGTGTTGGATCGAACCACTGATTGCCAGTTCCCACACTATGAAGGACCTTGAAGGCGCCGACCAGATTCGCAGTCTGCGTCTGCCCAGAGGTATTGATGTTTCCTCCCGTTGTTGTCACAGTAAAGGGATTTCCAGAAACGATGGAGATGATGGACGAGAGTTTGAATCCACCGATCGCACGACCGAGGAAGCCACTGCTAAGAAAGCGCTTGCCAGGACCAATCGGAAGTTCATAAGTGAAGGATTGCTCCAGATTCAAACGGCGATCAAAGTCGTTTGGAGCATAGTTACGGCGAGGCTGAAGAGAGAACGTAAGAGCACCGTCGTCGCTGCTTTGGTATCCAAGACCCTTTCCGAAGGTAAAGGCCGTGGTGGAAGAAAAGCCTTTCGTCAGGCGACGTATGAGCTGCACCTGAAGAGACTGATAGTTGGTCGAATTTCCTTGAAATTGCTCTGTAACTGCTGCCGACTTACCGAACTTGATTTGTCCTGGATAGCAAGAGGTGCCGCAATTGAGCCTGTCGCCAAGGTTAATGTTTTGTGCGGTGGCGATATGAACCCCGTGGTTGCCCACGTAAGAAAGCTGCAGTGAGAAGTTTCCAGGAAGTGCCTGCTGTACGGCCAGGTTCCAGGAGTGGACATAGGGGTTATAGAAATCTTGAGGGACGAGAATTTCAGATTGTGCGAGCAAAGTTCCTGTAGCTGCAATGATTCCGTTGGAAGGAATAACTGGAGTAACCGGGGCTGGAAAGCCAGCCTGAAAGGTCACCGCAGCTCCAGCAACCGCGCCGGCACCCGTGCCAGTGCAAGAGAGCACCGCAGGGCCAAATCCAAGACCGCAGGCATTGTAGGAGTTATTTGACTTTACCGGGTAGTTATAAGCGTAGGTGTTATCGGGGAATGGCGTATAGCTGATGCCATAACCACCGCGCACCACTGTGCCTTCTGTGACGCGATAAGCGAACCCCGTCCGAGGAGCGAAATAGTTATAGCGCGTTTTTAACCCAAGGTTAGAAGGATTCCCACCTACTCCAGCAATCACGAGCTGATTGTTTGTGAAGTCGTAGTTAGAGAACCCTCCTGCTTTCGCTGGGGTTGCAGGAGGATAAAGCTCCCAGCGAACGCCAATATCAAGAGTCAGTTTCGGCGTCGCTTGCCATTTATCTCCGACGAAACCAAAGATCCACCATTGACGATATGCAGGAAAGTAGGTGACGATGTCACGCCCGGCAGTGCTTGGACGATCAAAGAGGAACGATGCCATGTTATTTGCGGCGTTTGTCTTTCCACCTGGGATGGAAGTTTGGTTTGCGTCGAAGGTAATCTGACCACGAGGGCTAAAGGTCTGGCCTTGAAGGAGCTCATCGCGAATGCGGCGAATGTCCGCACCAAACTTGAAGGTATGGTTGCCAATAATCTTGGTCCAATGATTGACGAAGTCGATATTCGCTTCGGCACGTATCCAGGGGATTGAAGCGGAATAGCCGAGGATAGGATTGCTGAATCCGCCGTTAAGAGTTACACCGATCTGACCGCTGGTAAAGGGATCGATATTTACGCCGGGAATTCCGGCGGTAGCTGCATCTTGCGTGCCGTAGTCGCTCGGCTGCGCATCGTTGCGATAGTGCGCGACACCAATGCGGGCCTCGGTGAGTAAGCTCGAAGAGAACGCACGGTCATAGTTCACACCAACGCTATATCCATTCTGCTTTCCGTTCGCTGCAAAGCCGCCATTGTTGCCAGGGCCACCTGCAAAGTTACTGAAGCTGGGAGCCTGGAAGACGTTGTTCCGCTGGCCGCTGTAGCGAGCGCTCAGATGATCCTTGCCGGACACCTGCCAATCGATCTTGCCGTCATAACTATCGACCTGTTTGCGGAATGGCGAGGCCACGGCATAGTTATTCGTTGGATTGGAATAGGCTGTGGTGTTCTGGTTCTCCGCAGGAATGAGTTTGAGCAGGTTGAGGGAAACCGCGTTCACTTTGCTGACAGGGATCTGATTGTTTGCGAAGGGTGTGCGGCCTGCGCCGGAGTTCTGATCGCCAGTGGTGGGATCATAGATCTGTCCGGTACCATCCGCCTTCAACAGATCGCTCAGATCGATATTGCCAGCGGCGTTTGGGGTGTAGTACTTACGGAAGGGGATATTGAGGATGTTTGCCGTTGCTTCGTGGTCCTCTGTACGGAAGTAATCGGCGAAGAAGAAGAGCTTGTCTTTGATGATCGGCCCGCCGAAGGTGCCACCGAAGTAGTTATAGGCGACATGGCCCTTCGTGCTGTTGAAGCGCGATTTCGCATTGAATTCACTGTTCTGCAGGTACTCCGAAGCGCTTCCGTGAAATCTATTGGTTCCGGATTTCAGGGTGACGTTCACGACGGCACCGATCGCACGACCAAGCTCTGCTTCGAAGTTATTAGTAGAGATGTCGACTGTTTGAATGGCATCGGCCGGAGGAATGATGATCTGAAGAAGGCCGGTGCGTTCGTCGTCGTCCACGCCTTCGATCTGGTAGCTGTTGCCCATACGTGGCGTGCCGTTGACCTGCGTTTGCAGCGAACTCTGAGCGTTGAAAAACTGCGAGTGCTGGAAGCTGGCAGGCGTCGTTCCAGGGATGAGATTCAAGAGTCCCTGAAAGTTACGATTCGTTGCAAGGGGAAGATTCTCCAGCTTCTCCGCTTCCAGCTTTGTGCTTACGTCCGCACGATCTGTTTGTAGAAGTGGAATCTGATCCGTGACCGTGATGGTATCGCTCACAGCGCCGGGCTGGAGCTCAAAGTCCACACGCGTAGTCGTGTTGACGACTACATCAAGCGTGGGTCTTGTCTCGCGGCGGAAGCCCGGTGCTTCGACAGTGATCGAGTAAGTGCCGGGCGCGAGGTTCGGAATGGAATAGTTGCCGCTTCCGTTGCTCAGTGCTTCGTGCGGAATGTTAGTTGACAGATCCACGACGACAATTTTGGCATTCGGTGTCGCTGCACCTGCTTTGTCTGAGACAGTTCCAACCAGAGTGGCAGAAACTGTTTGTGCGTGTGCGTTACTTGCAACTCCCAGACTAAGCACTGCAGCGCATAAGAGAAGCAAACCGCAGAGTGCGCGGAGGGCCAATCTGAACGCAGGGATTTCTTTGGTATTTCGAACTTGTTGCATCGTGTGCCCCTTTAAGTTGTGGTCCCTATCTATTCCGTGCCCGGTGTGGACGGGAACGGTTGTGCACCTTCGCGCACCCCACGCCATTCGCTCCGTGAAAATCGGATATCTTTTGGCTGGGAAAAAATAGGCTCACAACATCAAAGGTGTCAACTCTTTCTGAAGAAAATTTTCACTCTTGCGAAACTTTTGAAGAGTTAAGCACGTCGCTTGTGGGCGTCGAAAGGCCTGCCTCTTGTCGAGGCAGGCCTTTGGTTTGAACAGCGATTATCGCAGGATCGACGAGAGAGGCTTTCCTTGTACATTTTCCAGCTTGACGCCAAGCAAGACAGCGATGGTTGGAGCAACGTTCAGATTCGGAAAGGAGGGGATCTCGCCGGAGGGCTTGATTCCTTTTCCTGCCGCGATGAAGATCTCCTGCATCAGCGGGTTGGTGTTGGGATATCCATGCGCGCCAGCCTGAGGCACATCGGAGATGGCAGGCGAAGTATCTCCGCCCGCGAAGGCGTAGTCGTCCATCGCGTAAGCGATCAGATCCGGAGCCTGTGAGGACATTGCGGGGGTCGGAAGGCCTTCCGCAGCGTAGTGGTCCGGAGTCGCGACAGAGCGAACCCCCGGCTTGCCTTCGTAGGCTGCTTTCAGCTTGTCTGTCATTGCCTGCGAGGAATGTTTCGCGTAGATGAGGGCAAGGCCACCCTCGGGCATCGCGATGGCTTCGTCTGAGGTGATGCCCGCTTCGCGAAGGTAAGCGCTGGTCGCAATGTGATGGTGGAGGCTCTGCTGGCCATGATCGCTGACGATCAGGAAGGTCGTGCGATCTGTGTCGCCCGCTTCCCGCACGGCTTCGACAATCTTCTTCACGCAGCTGTCGAGGAACGCGATGGTAACGAAGCCGGCATCCGTACCGAAGCCGTAGTGATGCTCAGCACTATCGAGAGCGAGCAGGTGGAGCAACATGAGATTGGGGTGATGCTGCTTGATGATACGTACGGCGGCTTCGGTGTAAAGCTGATCGCGCCAGGCCTGGCTCTGACCACGATGAAAGTGCAGAAGATCATCATGCGACGCCACGCCAGCCTTAATCATGTCCTGCTCAACGGGGCCATCCACATCGGGATCCTCGTGAAAACGCCAGTTGATGCTGCTGGCGTGATAGATGGCCACCCAATCGACTTCTGCCGAGGTCATGCCAGCATCGTGTGCGGCGTCGTAGACGGTAGGAACGGCGACGAGCTCAGACTTCGGCGCGTCGGCCCAGATCTTGGTTGCTTTCGAGCCTGGGGTGCGCTGGTTCTGGATGAGACCGTTCGCAAGTACGTGATGCAGAGCGGGCGTGTCTCCTGTCACCATGGCGGTGTGGTTAGGCCAGGTAACGGTCGGGTTGACCGGCTGCATGGAACGCGCATACGCGCCTTGCTTCATGAGCATGCGCAGTGTGGGAGCGGGGATGTTGGGATCGCGCAGCGACTCGGCACCGAAAGCATCAAGACTGATGACAACAACCATAGGCTTGGGGCGATCGACCTTTTCCTGTGCGTTGAGAGTGGTGGCAGCAAAAAGAATGCCCAGAAGAGCCAAAGCAGTTCGTGCAGTATTCACGTGTTTAACTTCTCCCCTTGTTCGAAGGCAAGGATACCAAACGCAAATGACGCTCCGATGAACGGAGCGCCATTTGATTGAGGTAGATGGGAGTGAATTTAGAAGTCTTCGCCGAACTCAACCTCGCCCGGAACAGCGGTCTGGTACGCGGAGACACGGCGCTCGAAGAAGTTGGTCAACTCCTGTACGTCCTGAAGTTCCATGAAGCTGAAGGGGTTTTTTGCGTTGAAGTGAGCACCGATGCCGAGGCGTTCGAGACGAGAATCAGCCACGTAACCGAGATACTGACGCATATCGCGCACCGAAAGACCGGCTACACCGCCGCTGAGCAGATCTTCAGCGAACTGAGCTTCCGCATCAATCGCTTCTTCCATCATGACGACGACCTGACGCTCAAGCTCCGTGTCCCAGAGATCGGGCTCCTGTGCACGCACAACCTGCACCACTTCGAAGGCGAACTCAAGATGCGCGCTCTCGTCGCGGAAGACCCAGTTGGTTCCCGAGGCGAGACCGTGGAGCAGCCCCTTGGAGCGGAAGAAGTAGACGTAGGCGAAGGCCGCGAAGAAGAAAAGACCTTCGATGCAAGCAGCAAAACAGATGAGGTTGAGAAGGAACTGGCGGCGATGCTCCTTGGTCTCAAGCTGATCGAGCTGCTGGATGCTGTCCATCCACTTCATGCAGAAGTCGGCCTTCTTGGAGATGGAAGGGATGTTTTCCACCGCAGCGAAGGCGGCGTTGCGCTCTTCTGGTTCCGGGATGTAGTTGTCCAGAAGCGTGAGATAGAACTGCACGTGCACAGCCTCTTCAAACAACTGTCGCGAGAGGTAGAGACGCGCTTCGGGCGAGTTGATGTGCTTGTAGAGGTTGAGCACGAGGTTGTTCGAAACGATCGAGTCGCCAGTTGCGAAGAAGGCGACGAGGCGCTGAATGGTGTGGATCTCTGCGGGCGTGAGGCGCTGCTTGAGATCGACGAGATCGGTCTGGAAGTCAACTTCTTCCACGGTCCATGTGTTCTTGATGCCGTCGCGGAACATGTCATAGAACTGCGGATAGCGCATGGGGCGCAGGGTAAGGCAGAGACCTGGATCGAGGATCGTAACGGGAGAGGTGACGGAAGAGTGCAGAACTTCTGAGGACATAAAAGGAGAACTCCTTACAAGTGAGGCAGAGGTGAGGGTGAAAGAAAGGATGTAGCCGCGACCCTCCTCGCGGCTACATCATCGATTCGCTTACGAGCAGGCTTCGCAGCTCTCGGGGTTCTCAAGTGAGCAAGCGATCGCTTCCGCGTCAGCTACCTTCGGCCTCGAAGCGGTGTCTGCCAATGCGGCGGAAGCCGCAGCAGCCTTGGAGACCGTGGTCTTCGAGATCTTCGTCGCCGGACGCGAACGGAGGTAGTAGGTGGTCTTCAGACCACTCTTCCAGGCATGCATGTACATGGAGGAGAGGCGGCCGATGTTCGGTGATTCTGCAAAGAGGTTGAGCGACTGCGACTGGTCGATGAAGGCGTTGCGATCACGCGCCATATCGATGAGCGAACGCATGGGCACTTCCCAAACCGTGCGATAGACGGCGCGAAGATCTTCCGGCAGGTCTTCCATGGCCTGTACAGAACCCTCGGACATCTTCATGCGCACGCGCATCTCTTCCGTCCACATGCCGCGCTGCTTCAGCTCTTCGATCAGGTAACGGTTGACCTGAAGGAACTCGCCGGAGAGCGTCTCACGCTTGAAGAGGTTGGAGATCTGCGGCTCGATGCACTCATAGCAGCCGACGATGGAAGCAATCGTTGCCGTGGGTGCGATCGCGATGAGTAGCGAGTTGCGAATACCCGACTTCAGAATGCGTTGACGGAGAGCATCCCAACGCTCTGGATCTGCAGGCTTGACGTTCCAGAGGTCGAACTGGAACTCACCCTTGGCCAGACGGGTCTCATCGAAGGAAGGATGCTTCCCTTCCCGCTCTGCAAGCTCCACACTCGCGAGTACTGCGTAGTAGTAAATCTCTTCCTGGATCTTGGTCGAGATCGCCAATGCCTCGGGAGAGTCGAACGGAATCCGCATCTGGAAGAAGACATCCTGCAGGCCCATCACGCCCAGGCCAACGGGACGCCAGCGAGCGTTCGCGCTGGCTGCCTGCGGTACCGGATAGTAGTTGATGTCGATCACACGATCCAGCATGGGAACGGCAATCCGCACGGTGTTGGCCAGCTTCTCGAAGTCGAACTTGCCTTCGGGCGTGACATGACGGGCGAGATTGACCGAGCCGAGATTGCAGACAGCGGTCTCGTCCTTCGACGTCACTTCCGTGATCTCGGTGCAGAGGTTCGAGAGATGCACCACGTTGCCCGGCTTGCCGGTCTGGTTGTTCTTGATGTTGCAGGCGTCCTTGAAGGTCATCCAACCATTGCCGGTCTCGGCGAGCGAACGCATCATGCGCATGTAAAGATCGCGGGCCTTGATCTGGCGGTGGTACTTCTTGTCCGTTTCCGCCTGGATATAGGCTTCTTCGAACTCCTTGCCGTAGAGATCGGGGAACGTCGGGACTTCCTTCGGGTCGAAGAGCGACCAGATGCCGTCCTCGTCCACGCGCTGCATGAAGAGATCCGGGATCCAGTTGGCGAGATTCAAGTTGTAAGTACGGCGAGAGAGATCACCCGTGTTCTCACGGAGTTCAAGGAAGCTCTCGATGTCCGCATGCCACGGCTCGAGGTAAACGCAGCAGGCGCCCTTGCGCTTACCGCCCTGGTTCACTGCGGCAACGGAGGAGTCCAGCGTACGGAGCCAAGGAACGATACCGTTCGAGAGGCCGTTGGTGGCGCGGATGAGCGAACCCTCCGACCGCACACGATGGAAGGCTAGACCAATGCCGCCTGAGAACTTCGAAAGCAGAGCCACGTTCTTGTAGGTGTCGTAGATCGAATCCAAAGAGTCGAGCGGCGAATCATGCAAATAGCAGCTCGACATCTGGGCATGCTTGGTGCCGGAGTTGAAGAGAGTCGGCGAACTGGGCATGTAATCGTGGCTGGCAATCAGGTTGTAAAACTCGATGGCCTCGTGCGGCGTTCCGGCAAGACCGCAGGCGACGCGCAGGAAGAAGTGCTGCGGAGTCTCGATTACCTTGCGGGAAATAGGGTCGCGCAGAAGGTAGCGGTCATACACCGTGCGCAGGCCGAAGTACTCGAAACGATCCGAGAGCTCGTCGTTGATGGCGTGGTTGAGCTTGCGCATGTGCGTCTGCACAAACTCTGCTGTAGCCTTGCTGACGACGCCTTCCTGATAGCCGTAGCTGATGGACTGCGAGAAGCTGTGCAGATTCTGGCCAACCACTTCCTTCATGATGGTGCCGAGGAGAAGGCGAGCGGCGAGCTTGGAGTACTGTGGCTCTTCCGCGATGAGGCTGGCTGCGGTGTCGATCGAGATGGAATCGAGTTCGCGCGTGGTGGCGCCGTCATAGAGGCCCCCGATGGTCTTGGACGCGATGCGAATGGCGTCGACCTGGCCGAGACCGTGGGCATTGCGTTGGACTGCGCGGACGATCTTGTTGACGTCCACTGGCTCCAGCGCTCCATTGCGCTTGCGGACACCCATGGTGGGCATCTCTTCACGCGCGGGGAAACTGGGGGTCAGGTCAGAGAGGCTCGTCTGGATCTGGTTATGATTTGTTGTCGTCGCGGCCATCTGTAATGCTCCTGTCCCCGGCGTTCTGCCGAGGGGGGTGAAATGTCTGTCCAACAGCAAGCGGCAAACAACAAAAGTACCGCTGAAGGACCTATGCAGTCCCGTGGAAAAACGGGGCCGAAATTGGGTCTGTCGTACTTGTTGCTTTACCTCCGCCGTGACGTAAGGAATGGGAACTTTTCCTCTCCGTCGCGCCCCATCCGTTCGGGGTAGCTATTGGAAGTAGACCCACTCTATCTTGTGGCTACCACCAGCGCAAGCGCTTTGCGTTGTGGATTTAATGATAACTGATTAGGCACCTTCCCTGCTTCTCCTAACCCTTTATTTCTCAGAATTGAGGGTCGCTTTCCCACAGAATCTCGCTCGTCTGAAACTTCACCATTTCCAGTGCAAATTGCTCCATCATAAGGGACTTTCGGGACTAGCACGAACGGCTCGACTTGCGTCCAACAAAGCGCCACATCCAGAAAATGGACACATCCTATGCCCCGTGGAATGACGTCTTAACCCTCGTGAAGCGGTGATGTGGATCGCAGTACTTAAGTTTTTTCCAGGAGATGAATCATGGACGCTTCGGATGCTCTGGTAGAACGGCTGATCGCATGGGGAGTGGACACGATTTTTGGCCTGCCGGGGGATGGGATCAACGGCGTCATGGAAGCATTGCGAAAAAAGCAGGACAAGATCCGCTTCATACACGTGCGGCATGAGGAGTCGGCTGCCTTCATGGCCTGCGCGTATGCCAAGTTCACAGGTCGGCTCGGCGTCTGCCTTGCTACTTCGGGGCCTGGTGGAATCCATCTTCTGAATGGTCTCTACGACGCAAAACTGGACGGGCAGCCCGTGCTGGCCATCACCGGGATGCAATACAACGATGTGACCAGCACCTTTTCCCAGCAGGATGTAGAACTGGACAAAATCTTCATGGACGTTGCGGTCTATAACGCTCGCGTGATGAGTGCTCCGCATATGGAGCCGGTGGCGGACCTTGCCATCCGCTCGGCCATCGGCAAGCGAGGTGTGGCCCACATCACCATACCGATTGACGTCCAGCAACAGCCGGTCGGAAAGCAGGACCGTTCAGAGAGAAATATCCCGCATCATTCTTCCGCCAACTATGCGGTCAGTGGAAATATGCCTGCGATGAAGGACGTCTCGGCAGCGGCGCAACTGATCGGCAAGGGAAAGCGGATTGCGATTCTTGCTGGACGTGGAGCGCTGCATGCTTCGGCCGAAGTGATCGAATTAGCCGAAAAGCTAGGCGCGCCAATCATCAAACCACTGCTGGGCAAGGGTGTGGTGCCAGACGATTCGCCCTATACGACCGGCGGCATCGGTCTGCTGGGTACGGCAGCTTCGCAGGAAGCGATTGAGAACTGCGACACGCTGGTAATGATCGGCACCTCATTTCCCTACATCGAGTTCTTTCCCAAGCCGGGCGAGTGCAAGTGCATTCAGATCGATGCCGACGCGCAACGCATTGGGCTGCGCTATCCAGCCGACATCGGCCTGGTAGGAGACGCGCAGAAGACGCTTCAGGTCCTTCTTCCGATGCTGAAACGCAACGAATATCGCAGTTTTTTAAAGGACGCACAGAAGGACATGGAAGCGTGGCGCAAGACGATCGAAGCGGAAGGCACAAGTCGCGCTACACCGATGAAGCCGCAGGTAGTCGGTTGGGAGCTTGGCAAACACGCCAGCGAAACCGCCATTGTGGTCGCGGACAGCGGAACGAATACAACTGTCTGGGCGCGCTATATGCGGGCCAAGGCCGGGCAGATGCACTCCTGTTCCGGTACGCTGGCGAGCATGGCCTGTGGTCTTCCCTATGCGATTGCTGCGCAAATTGCCTTTCCTGAGCGACAAGTGATCGCCGTAATCGGAGATGGCGGCTTCACGATGCTGATGGGCGAGATCCTGACGGCGGTAGCGTACAAGCTGCCGATCAAGATTGTGATCATCAAGAACAACTCGCTGGGGCAGATCAAATGGGAGCAGATGGTCTTTCAGGGAAATCCTGAGTATCAGTGCGACCTGATGCCCATCGACTTCGTTGCGCTGGCGAAGGCTGTGGGCGCGAACGGAGTTCTCGTTGACGATCCAAACACCGCAGGAGAGCAGATTGCGGCAGCCCTTGCAATGCCCGGACCGGTCATTATTGAGGCCGTCGTCGATCCTTTGACGGCGATGCTTCCGGCAAGAATCACAGCGAAACAGGCTTTGAAGTTTACTGAGGCGCTGGTGCGCGGAGAACCTAACCGTGTGAAGATCGCGCTGACTGCGGCTGGGGACACGGTGCGGCAGATCATTTAACCGAAAGCAGATCCCTCGATTCGCTACGGGATGACAAAAAAAGAGAGTCGCACTATGCGCGATAAGATTGGTGCTGATGCATAACGGAGATTCTTTGCGGATGAAGGACCTGGTCCAGGAACAGCTTGCGCGCAGCATTGCAGTGATGCAATCCGTTCTGGCTGACGATACGATTGCGGACGCAGTCGTGCGCGCCGGTGAATTTACGGCGAAGGCGATGAAGAGTGGCCGCAAGCTGATGATTGCTGGCAATGGTGGATCGGCTGCGGACGCGCAACATCTTGCTGGAGAGTTTGTCTGCCGTCTTACGGTAAATCGACCGGCACTGCGTGCGATTGCACTCACCACGGACAGTTCGATCATGACCGCCGCCGGGAACGATTACGGGTATGTGCACGTCTTCGAGCGGCAGATCGAGGCCCTTGGTCAGGAGGGCGACGTCTTCTTAGGCATATCGACCTCGGGTAACTCTCCCAACCTGATGAAGGCCCTGGAAAAGTGCCGCGAGATGGGCATCCTGACGGTCGGCTACACCGGCAACGGCGGAGGCACAATGGCTGCGCTCTGCGATATCAACGTCATCATCCCGTCGGGCGTGACGATGAATATCCAGGAGTCACATCTGGCACTGGAGCATATTTTTTGCATG
Organism: Terriglobus saanensis SP1PR4; assembly: GCF_000179915.2. Taxonomy (NCBI): domain Bacteria; kingdom Pseudomonadati; phylum Acidobacteriota; class Terriglobia; order Terriglobales; family Acidobacteriaceae; genus Terriglobus; species Terriglobus saanensis. The sequence continues at coordinate 2,486,378 of NC_014963.1, forward strand.
GTGGTGGAGCGGGCTTACTTTGGGCCTGAGTTCGGCAGGGAGCCTCAGATTCTCAGCGAGTAGTGATGAAGCGCAGGCATCTCGAAACAGATCCCTGCGCTTCGTTAGGGGATGACAAAAGTAGGCAAGCCCGTTGAGAGTTTGCCTAGTAAATGCTGTCTTCCAAGAGCCGAAGCAGGTATTGTCCATAGCTGCTTTTCGCAATAGCGCTGGCGAGGCTCTTGAGCTGTTCTGCGTCAATATAGCCGAGGCGATAGGCGATCTCTTCCGGACAACTCACCTTCAAACCCTGCCGGTTCTCGATTACGTGAATGAAGTTCGAAGCCTCCTGCAGAGACTCGTGCGTTCCGGTGTCAAGCCATGCCATGCCGCGCCCCAGGATCTCTGTACGCAGTGTTCCCTGCTCCAGATACCGGCGGTTGACGTCGGTGATCTCCAGCTCGCCACGCGGAGAGGGTTTAAGCGACTCCGCGATCTCTACGACCTGAGCGTCGTAAAAATAAACTCCCGTAACGGCGTAGCGGCTCTTCGGATGAAGCGGCTTCTCTTCCAGTGAGATCGCTTTCCGGTTGGCATCGAACTCCACGACGCCATAACGCTCTGGGTCCTGAACGGGATACGCAAAGACGGTTGCACCAGAGGTCAGTTTGGCACTCTGGCGAAGCAGTGGAGCGAGATCATGACCGTAGAAGATGTTGTCGCCGAGGACGAGGCAGCAGCCCTCGCCAGCAAGAAACTCCTTGCCGATAAGAAAGGCCTGCGCCAGACCGTCCGGCGACGGCTGAACAGCGTACTCGATCTTGATCCCCCACTGCGTTCCATCTCCCAGAAGTCGTTCGAAAAGAGGAGTGTCGAGCGGCGTGGAGATGAGGAGGATCTCCTGGATACCCGCCAGCATGAGCGTGGAGAGCGGGTAGTAGATCATCGGTTTGTCGTACACAGGCAGAAGCTGCTTGGAGATGGCCCTGGTCACCGGGTGAAGCCGGGTTCCTGACCCGCCGGCGAGAATAATTCCCTTCATCTTGAACTGCCTCCAGCATCCTGCATGGTGCGTGTTTCCACCGCTCTTGCGGCGTAGTTGCGGTCAATCCAGTTCCGGTAGGCCCCGCTGGTAACCTCTTCGATCCACTCGGGATGCTCGAGATACCATTGCACGGTCTTCCGAAGTCCGGTATCGAAGCTCTCCTGGGCACTCCAGCCGAGTTCATCTTCCAGCTTGCGCGCGTCAATGGCATAGCGACGATCATGGCCTGGACGGTCCTGTACAAACTGGATCAGCTCCCGACGGAGAGCGCGGGACGACGATGGTGCAAGCTCGTCCAAAAGGTCGCAGATTCGGTGAACCACATCGAGGTTCGTCTGCTGGTTCCCTCCGCCGACGTTGTAGGTCTCGCCCACCTTTCCCTTTTCCAGAACGGCATCGATAGCGCGACAATGATCGAGCACGTAGAGCCAGTCGCGAACCTGCTGGCCGTCGCCGTAAACGGGGAGAGCCTTTCCGGCAAGAGCGTTCGCAATCGTGAGCGGAATCAGCTTTTCCGGAAACTGCAGCGGCCCGTAGTTGTTCGAGCAGTTCGTGATCAGCGCAGGCAGACCGTAGGTATGAAACCAAGCCCGCACCAGATGATCGCTGCTCGCCTTGGAAGCGGCGTAGGGGCTGTTGGGAGCAAAGGGAGTCAGCTCATGGAAGGGAGCGTCGTTCGGGCCGAGGGTTCCGTAGACTTCATCCGTCGAGACATGCAGAAAGCGGAAGTGATCTTTCTCGAATCCCTCAAGCTGGTCGTAATAGGTTCGTGCCGCTGTGAGCATGACAAAGGTGCCATCGATATTGGTCTTCAGGAAGGCTTCCGGTCCCAGAATGGAACGGTCCACGTGGCTTTCCGCAGCGAAATGAACGATGGCGCGTGGCTTGTATTCGTTGAGAAGCTGCTGGACCAGGGCGAGATCGCCGATGTCTCCATGTACAAAGATATGTCTGGGATCATCCACAACGGACGCCAGATTACCGAGATTGCCTGCATAAGTCAGCTTGTCGAGATTGACAACACTCCCGCCGGACTGAGCGAGCCGATAGAGGACGTAGTTTGAGCCGATAAATCCGGCACCGCCGGTGACGAGGATCGTATCAGGCATGAATACGCTCCTGGCTTGGGGCCTCAGCGGGCGGGAGTTCGGCAGAGTTGAGAAAAGGTGCGACTGTGTCTTTTGCACTCACGATAGGCTCCAGGCCATCCAGTTCCGCCAGGGGCCATTCGATAGCGATCTCCGGATCGTTCCAGCGGACCGCCCGATCGCCCTGGGGAAAGTAGTGATTCGTTGTTTTGTAGAGAAGCTCGGCGGTCTCCGACAATACCAGAAAACCGTGACCGAAGCCTTCAGGAATCCACAGCATCTGCAGCTTTCCTTCGCTGGTCAGGGGGCGAAGGTGAAATCCAGCCCATTTGCCGAAATCCGGCGACGTGCGGCGCAAGTCAACGGCAACGTCCCAGATGTGTCCGGAGACGCAGCGCACCAACTTACCCTGGGGCTGACCGAGTTGATAGTGTAATCCGCGCAGAACACCGCGCTGCGACATCGACTGGTTATCTTGAACGAAGTCGGAAGGAAGTCCCTGTTCGCGGAAGCTTCTTGCGTTGAAGGCTTCCGCGAACCAACCTCTGCCATCCCGGTGAAGCGTAGGCTCAATAAGTTTGACGTCACGAAGGGGTGTATCCAGTAAAAGCATCCCCTTAGTGTAAAGGGATGTGAGGAGAACATGTTTCCGCTTTGCTTCTCATGCTGCACGTGATAGAAATTTTTCTCCCCCTGAACTAGCCGCGGTTTCTTCTTCGCATGGCCAGAGCTATTTCAGGTCTACGTGTTCTATCCTCATCCACCTTCCCAACGTATGCCCCTGAAAGACGGCCCACCGTTGAACCTCCGCACCAGCAACAGAGTCTTCCTCGCCTTCGTTTTTTTGACGTCTTTTGCTTTAGCCACGCACTCGCAGACAATCCCAACCGGTATTCCCGTACTGGCCTATCACCGCTTCGATCCAACGACTCCTGCCGCAACGACGGTTACCACTGCAACCTTCGAATCGCAACTCGCTTTCCTGGCAGAGCACCACTACACGATAGTGCCGCTAGAACGAGTCGTTGAGGCCGTTTTACGCAAGACACCGCCTCCCAGGACCCTTACGCTTGCGATTACCGTAGATGACGGCCATCGCTCTGTCTATACCGTGCTGTTTCCTCTGATCAAGCAGCATCACATCCCGGTGACGCTCTTCATTTATCCCTCGGCCATTTCCCACGCCCCCTATGCGCTTACCTGGGACCAGCTCAAAGAGATGCATGCCTCCGGACTGGTGGACATCCAATCGCACACCTATTGGCATCCGGATTTCCGCCACGACAAGGCCCACCGCACCCCCTCCGACTACACGGCCTTTGTCCATTCGCAGCTGACGAAATCCCGTCTTAAGCTTGACGCGGAGCTTGGGACGCATATTACGCTGCTCGCTTGGCCCTATGGCATTCTCGATGCAGATCTGGAAGCGGCCTCCGCTCAGGACGGATATGTAGCCGCCTTTGGCTATTCCGGAGGGGTTGCTCGTGCCGGAGATGACCCCTACTCCATCCACCGTATCCCTGTCCCAAACTTCGCGCATGGTTTCGCCTTTGAGGCACTCCTGCGTGACGCACAAGCTCGTCCAGAAGGTAATTCTTCCCATGCCGGTCATGAGTAAGTCGCAGCTTCAGATCTTTGCCGCTCTTCCTTTGTTTTTTGTGGCGGCGTTGCTTCACGCCGCTGCCACCGTCCAGACGCGCATTGTCGACGCCACAACGAATCAGCCAGTGGCGGACGCTACCGTTACGGTGAACGGGAAGCTGCTTACGGCGGACGCCGCAGGCATCTATACGATTCCTGCGGAGGCGCAGTTCTTTGGAGCACGCGCGCCCGGATACCTGGCGGCGACCTTTGTCTCAGCAGATGCCGCGAAGAATGGCGGAACCTTTGGCCTCAAGCCCTTCGCCGTTAAGGCGCTCTATCTGTCGGAGTTTGGAGTCTCGTCCAGCATCATTCGCAACTCGGCGCTAGACATCATTCATCACGGCGGGGCCAATGCGCTGGTGGTGAATATTAAAAGCGATCACGGGCTGCTCGTCTATCCCAGCGAAATTCCCCTGGCGAAGTCGATTGGGGCGCGTAAGTTGACTACGATCAAATCCCTTACAGATCTGGTCAAAACCAACCACGCGCAGGGTATCTATATGATTGCCCGCATCGTCACATTCAAAGACGACCCGCTGGCAAACGCGCGACCCGATCTTGCCGTTCATCTGGAAGATGGAGCACTCTTCAGAGATCGCGAACACCTTTCCTGGACCGATCCCTTTCAGCCCGAGGTGCGCGCCTATAACATCGCCATCGCCGTGGAAGCGGCCAAGGCAGGCTTCGATGAGGTCCAGTTTGACTATGTCCGCTTTCCGGATGCAGCCACCAAGCTGAAGTTCAGTGGTCCCACCGACGAAGCGGGACGTGTGAAGGCCATTTCGGATTTCCTCGCTCAGGCGCATACGGCGCTGATTCCGTATAACGTCTTTCAGTCCGCTGACATCTTTGGCTATGTGCTCTGGAACACGAACGATACCGGCATTGGGCAACATCTGGAAGAGGTCGTAAAGATCGTGGACTACGTGTGTCCGATGCTCTATCCCTCCGGCTTCAAGTTCGGCATCCCGGGGCATCCCAAGCCAATGGCCTCGACGGATGACATCTACAACACCATTAAGCTGACGCTCGACAATGCGGAGAAGCGCACGCATGCCAACCCCAGGAAGTTTCGTCCATGGCTTCAAGCCTTCCGCGATTACGCCTTCGACAAGTTAGTCTTCGGCCCCACAGAGGTCTCCGCCCAGATCAGGGCTGCGACAGATGCCCACATGGATGGATGGCTGCTCTGGAATCCGCATAATCGGTACACTGGTATCGGTCTCGGCGAGACCAAAGCAGCTCCTTTAGCCACCCTGCCAGGACACTAAATCGTTCCCTTCAATCCTGGATTGATATAGCAACGAAGGTTCCGGGCACAAGACACGAGCTGCGGGAAGCCGCGGACAAGGCGCTCTACCCGGCGAACGCCGCAATATTGTTTGCTATACCGTTTAAGAGGGGTTGCTTCCTTCACCGACGCTCTTTGCGTACTGAAGCATGCCACTAGAATAGAGAGCAATCGCGATGAATGCTCTTTCCCAACTGACCTACACGAGTGTGTTTCTTGCGGTCTTCGCCCGGCAGCTCTGCCTGCCGGTTCCGGCACTGCTGTTCCTCATGACCGCAGGCGCGCTCTCCGCTCACGGCCATCTACATGTAAGCTTCGTGATTCTGGCCGGAGTTCTAGGCTGCCTTGCGGGTGACGGAGTCTGGTTCTGGCTGGGACGCCGCTGGGGAAGCCGAGTCATGCGTCTGGTCTGCCGTTTAAGCTCCGATCCGAAGCGCTGCTCGAAGAAAGCCCGAAACGTCTTCGACCGTTGGGGCCTGCGTGTCCTGATCGTGGCGAAGTTTGTTCCTGGCCTGGATGGAGTCACGCCTCCTCTTGCGGGTGCGGAAGGTTCTTCCGTAGCGAGTTTTTTGTTGTTTGACGGCATGGGTTCACTTCTCTGGTCCGCTGGCTACACTGCTCTAGGCTTTTTGTTTGCAGACCAGCTCGATCTCGCGATCCACGGCGCCGAACGGTTCGGAACCATCTTCGGCGCTGTGATTGGGATTCCCCTGCTCCTCTATATCAGCTGGCGCATCTTTATTATGGTGCGCATGATGCGACAGTTACGCCTCCATCGAATGAGTCCCGCTCTGCTGGACCAGAAGCTCCGAGCAGGCGAAAAGATTGCGGTCATAGATCTCCTCGACTTCGAAGATCGAGAACAGAACGAGGGAGGTATTCCAGGCGCTGTGCGTGCTAATCCCGCCAGACTCCGCACCGGACCAATCATTGTTGTTCCAGACGATGTGGAGATGGTTCTCTATTGTTCCTCGCAACGCGAGATCATCAGCGCCCGCGTCGCGATTGCCCTGCAGCATCGAGGTGTCCATAAAGTCTGGGTTCTGGATGGCGGATTGAAGGCGTGGCGAAGCCAAGGCTTCCCCGTGACCACAATGTTGAGCAGCGCTGAAGAGGTTGCGGAAAGACTGGGTATTCTCCTTCCTCCACCGCAAAGCTCCGTTCTGAGAAAGGAGATCGCCTGATGAAAGCCGGCAGCCCCTTTCCGTTGGGAGCCACCGTGACGGCTAACGGCGTCAACTTCAGCATCTTCTCTTCGCGCGCCCGTGCGATGCACCTTCTGCTCTTCGAAAATGAAGACGCAAAGACCGCAAGCCGTGTGATCGAACTCGCCCCCGAAACCAATCTCACCGGGCACTATTGGCACGTGGAGGTGCCGGACATCGGTGCCGGGCAGATTTATGCCTATCGTGCCGATGGCCCTTATGCACCGGGAGCAGGATCTCGATTTGATGGCGATAAAGTCCTGCTTGATCCTTATGGAAAAGCTGTCTGCGCCAAACACTACGACCGAGCGATGTCCTCCCAGCGCGGCGACAACGAGGCTTTTTCGATGAGGTCCGTCGTGGTGAACTTGCGGAGCTACGACTGGGAGAACGATCAGCCGCTTTCGCTTCCGTTTCAACAGATGGTGATCTACGAGCTACATGTTGCGGGATTTACGCGGCATCCAAACTCCAGCCTGCCGGAAAATAAACGCGGAACGTACGCCGGTTTGATCGAAAAGATTCCTTACCTGATAGAACTCGGCATCACGGCGGTGGAATTGATGCCGATTTTTCAGTTTGACCCGCAGGATGCCCCCGTTGGGCTACAAAACTACTGGGGATATAGCCCAATCAGCTTTTTTGCCCCACACCCCGGCTACAGCTCCGATCCGTCTCCTGTCGCGTGTATCAACGAGTTCCGCGACATGGTGAAGGCGCTTCACCGTGCCGGCATTGAAGTAATTCTTGACGTGGTTTATAACCACACCGCCGAGGGCGGGGCCGACGGGCCGACTCTATGCCTCAAGGGACTGGACAATCCCATGTACTACATCCTGTCTGAAGACCGAAGTAGCTACGCGGACTTCACGGGGACTGGAAACACGCTGAACGTCAACCAATCCGTTGTGCGACGCATGATCACCGACAGCCTTCGCTACTGGGTTTCGGAGATGCATGTGGACGGATTCCGCTTCGATCTGGCCTCTGTCCTTAGTCGTGACGAGAGTGGCCGACCGATCGTCAATGCTCCCATCACATGGGACATAGACTCAGATCCGGTGCTTGCAGGAACCAAGCTGATGGCCGAAGCGTGGGATGCGGGTGGACTCTACCAGGTCGGTTCCTTTTCCAAGGACCGCTGGAAAGAGTGGAATGGCAAGTTCCGTGACGATGTGCGCTCTTTCCTCAAATCGGATCGCGGCTCTGTCATGAATTTGAAGCAACGCCTTCTGGGAAGCCCGGACATCTATATGGAGAAGTTCCATCCACCGGAGCAGAGTATCAACTTCGTAACCTGTCACGACGGCTTCACGCTGAACGATCTTGTGTCCTTCAATGAGAAACATAATGAAGCCAACGGTGAAGAGAACCGGGATGGAACGTCCGACAACCGCTCATGGAACTGTGGCGAAGAAGGTCCAACGGAAAACGCAGAGATTGAGGCACTACGAGAACGGCAGATTCGCAATGCTTTTGCGCTCAATCTCATCTCCATCGGAACACCGCTTCTCCTGATGGGAGACGAAGTCAGGCGTACTCAGGGAGGAAATAATAATCCCTACTGCCAGAACAACGAGACAAGCTGGTTCGACTGGGATCTGTGCTCGAAGAACGCTGGTCTTCGGCGATTTGTTTCGATCCTAATCCGTATGCGAAGACACTTTGGGTCCTTAATTCATCAGCGCGACCTTTCGCTACGTGCGCTGTTGGAGCACGCCGAGATTGAATGGCATGGCGTGAAGCTCTTCAGCCCCGACCTTTCAGACGATTCGCATACGTTGGCCGCAACCGCGTATGTCGGTGGTGGCCCGGCGTTTCACCTGATGATGAACGCCTATTGGGAGCCGCTGCACTTTGCGATTCCGACGGCGAGGGAAAATGCGCGCTCATGGTTTCGGGTGGTCGACACATTTCAACCTTCTCCGCTGGACGTTCTGGAATCGCCGAGCGAGACGATTCTTGGTTGCACCTACTTGCTGCAACCAAGGTCGATCGTAGTTCTCGGTTCCCTGCCGAAATAGCGATGCAACCGCTTTCGACCAACATCAGCGCAATACTCTCCGGGAATAAAACCGCCCACCAAGGGTCGTTATTAGCAGAGCCGACTTCGATTCAGGCGTGGATGCTGAAATTCGAGATCGAGCCGACTCCCAGGCGCAGACTCGCGTGGGCAAGGAGAGATCAGGAACATGAAAATTGGCTTTGTAAGTATGCCCTTATCGGGGCATTTGAATCCGATGACAGCGCTCGCACGCAAGCTGAAATCCCGTGGGCACGAAATAGTGTTTATTGGAGTTCCGGATGCAGAAGCCACCGTTCAAGCGGCGGGACTAACTTTCGTACCCTTTTGCGAGAAAGAATTCCCCTTAGGATCCGTTCCCGAAGCTTATGCTCCTGTAGCGAAGATGAGCGGTTTCGAAATCGTGGAATACCACTTCGATGCGCCGGGGCCTCGCCTCGTTGAGGCCGCGTTCGATCATCTGCCAGACAAACTCCGTGAGACGGGCGTAGAAGCACTGGTTCTTGACGCAATCCACCACTACCTCGAACTCGTCCCCATGAGTATGGGCATCCCGTACGTACACATCTGGAATGTTCTCCATCTGGATTTCACTGGATCGACCCCGATCTGTCTTTTCGGCTTGCCCTACGGTAAGACTCCAGAAGCCTTAGCTAAAAACTTCGAGGTCTTGCAACAAGCTGGTGCGTTACTCGCTCCGATCGCGGCCATAGCGATGCGCTATGCGGAAAAGGCAGGACTGGAGATTGACTGGGCCAACCCTACCGGCACTTTCTCTAAGCTGGCTATCATCACACAGACTCCGAAGGAGTTTGACTTCCCGGATCTGGACGTACCTCCCCAGTTTCACTACGCTGGTCCGTTTCACAGCGATGGAGGTCGAGAGCCTGCACCTTTCCCCTGGGAGAAGCTCACTGGAAAGCCTCTGATTTATGCATCGCTTGGGACGCTTGTGAACGGTCTCATTCCGGTATACAAAACCATCCTTGCTGCAGTGGCGAAAGTTCCAGAGGCGCAGGTCGTGCTTTCGGTGGGCAAGAACGTCAACACTAATGAATTAGGACCAATTCCGTCTAACGTCATCGTTGTTGCCAGGGCTCCTCAAATTGAACTGTTGAAGCAAGCAGCATTGTGCATCACGCATGCAGGAGCTAACACTGCGCTCGAAGCGCTGGCGCAAGGTGTGCCGATGGTGGCGATTCCGATAGGGTTCGATCAACCTGGCGTGGCAGCCAGAATTGCGTATCACGGAGTAGGTGAGTTCGTGGAGGTAGAAGATCTGACCGTAGATCGCCTACTCGGGCTTATAGAAAAAGTACTTACGAATCAGAGCTATCGCGAACGTGCACTCCAATTCAAGAAGATCGTCGAGAAGACAAACGGATTGGAGATCGCAGCAGACATCATTGAACGCGCATTTCAAACGAACCAGAAGATCGATTTTGCAAGCAAAGACGCTGTACTCCAGGTCTGATCTGATTTCCTTAAACCGGTATAGGATCGTGGAAGACGCGATTTTGTACCGGTTTTTCTTTATGCAGCCCGATTCTCTTCCGCTGAGATTTGGCTTTCGCACTGCCGGATCTTCCCTATCAAACATGCGTACAGTTTTCCTCGTTCTCAGTCGGTAGGATAGAGACGGATATGGCTGACGTAAAACCGATCGACCCGCAGATTCTTCTTCACATTGCACAAGCGCTAAACCTTCCTTTGCCCAGCGTGCGCTCCGTCGTTGCACTCCTTGACGAAGGTTCCACTGTTCCCTTCATCGCTCGCTATCGCAAGGAAGCCACAGGCAATCTCGACGAAGTGCAGATCCGTGATACTGGGGAAAGGCTCTCCTATTTCCGAGAGCTTCTCGCGCGGCGCGATACGATCCTCACCTCGATTGCAGAGCAGGGCAAACTCACGGACGAGTTGAAGGCGCGCATTCTAGCGACGCTGGACCGCAGCGAACTCGAAGATCTTTACCTTCCGTACCGTCCGAAGCGCCGCACGAAGGCTACGATCGCTCGCGAGAAGGGGCTGGAACCTTTGGCCGTGTATCTCTGGGCGCAGGAACCGGCCGCGCTCGGCCTTGTAGAACTGGCGCAGTCCCTGGTCGATCCGGAGAAAGAAGTTGCAACCATTGAGGATGCGTTGGAAGGCGCACGTCACATCGTGGCCGAAATGATCAGCGAAGACGCTGAAATTCGCAAGGCCGCGCGCCATCTGATGTTTGAAGAAGGCATGATCGTCAGTCACAAGAGCTTCGACGCGAAGGACGAGCAGGAAAAATTCAAGATGTACTACGAGTATCGCGAGCCTGTGAAGACGATTCCTTCGCATCGCATGCTTGCGGTGCGCCGTGGCGAAGGAGAAAATGTCCTCTACTGGCTGATTGAATTGGAAGAGCCACGCATCCTTGGGCTACTCCGTTCCCACGTCCTCCGGACTACGGGAGACTGGACGCCGCATCTGAATCTAGCCATTGACGACTGCTGGAAGAGACTACTTAACTCATCCATCCAGGGAGAACTTCGGCTGGAGTTGAAGCGCCGCTCGGACACCGACGCGATCCAGGTCTTCCGCGAAAACCTGCAGCACCTTCTTCTAGCAGCACCTGCTGGACCGATCAGCGTACTGGGGATTGATCCCGGCCTACGTACCGGCTGCAAAATCGCCATCGTGGACGAGACGGGCAAGTTTCTGGCCCACGATGTGATCTATCCGCATACCGGTCGAACCAACGAGGCCACGCAGAAGCTCGACGCCGTGATGAAAAGCCATAACGTCCGTGCCATTGCCATCGGCAACGGCACTGCCTCGCGTGAGACCGACGCGTTCGTGCGTGATTTTCTGCTGGAGAAGAAGCTCGAGAATGTCTTCCGCGTTACCGTATCGGAGTCGGGCGCCAGCATCTACTCCGCCTCAGATATAGCACGCCAGGAGTTTCCTGACCTGGACCTCACCGTGCGCGGCGCAATCTCCATCGCGCGGCGCCTGCAGGACCCACTCTCGGAGCTCGTAAAGGTAGATCCCAAGTCCATCGGTGTCGGCCAATATCAACATGACGTCGACCAGCGCCAACTTCAGCAATCTCTAGAAACTGTGATTGAGAGTTGCGTTAATCGCGTCGGTGTTGATCTGAACACGGCCTCGTGGACGCTATTGCGTTATGTCGCCGGCATTAGTGAACGCATCGCACTCAATATCGTCAGCTTCCGGGATACGAACGGACGCTTCCGGTCTCGCAATCAGTTGCATGAGGTATCGGGCATCGGGCCAAAGACCTTTGAGCAGGCTGCCGGGTTCCTGCGTATCCGTGACGGCGAGCAACCGCTCGACAGCACGGCGGTGCATCCGGAGTCTTACGCGCTGGTGGAAGAGATTGCCCAGTCCATCGGAACCCCTGTCTCTGAGCTCATCCTCAATCCTCACCTGCTTGGTAAGGTGAATAAGAACGAGTTCAAGGCTGGCTCGTTCACGCTGAACGATATTCTGGAAGAACTACGCAAACCGGGCCGCGATCCTCGCGATCAGTTTGTCGCTCCTTCGTTCAGTGAGACCGTTCGAGATATTGCAGACGTGCAACCGGGAATGGTGCTCGAAGGCGTTGTGACCAATGTGACGAAGTTCGGCGCCTTTATCGATGTTGGCGTTCACCAGGACGGACTCGTACATATTTCGGAGATCTCAAATCGCTTTATCAAAGACCCCAGCGAAGTCCTCAAGGCTGGACAGATTGTCAAAGCCAAGGTGCTCTCAGCGGACTCCAAAACGAAGCGCATTTCTCTTTCGATTAAGGCGCTTCGGGAGCCTGCCGGGCGGAAGTCCCAACCTTCTGCTCAGCCAAAAGCGCCAGCGTCGATCGAAGACAAGCTGCTTGCGCTCTCCACAAAATGGCGGGTCGGCTAACAGGATCAGATCCCGGTATTGAACGAACCAGAGTCGATCCCTCTGAGGAAGAAGGCGCGAAGCTCTGGAGGCTATCCGATCGCGTGCATTACCACGTTGCCAATACGTACAGTGTAAGCGCTCCAAGCTTATAGGCCACCGCCCGCAGCAGCAGGCTCAGAGGCTTTTGATAAGCTGGGCGCCCTTTGGTGGGAAGACCGTCTGGCACAACACGTGCAGAAGTAGTAGCCAAAACGGGTGGGCTGTACGGGATATCTGTTGGCGGTGGCGACTGGGCCTTGCGCTGCACCAGCGCACTGACCATTTCATAACCCATATAAAAATATGGCATATTTTTTCCTGTATTCCAGTGGGCTCTGCAGCTCATACAGGCTGCGCGGGTTTCTGCCTGTCAAAACACGAAAAGAATGACTTTATTCCCGAGAATATGACGCATCCGCGACAGAGGCCGAAGTCTGCCCGGATCGCCCATCCAGTGCAATCTCAACTTCGGAATTCTTGCGCTAAAAATTATTTAAATAATTTTGGAATAAACACCTCGCCTTTGTGTCTTGTACAGGTAGAAGAAGTTACGGGGCGAGCTGTGTAGCTGCAGTCTGCCTTGGACGCTTTCTTTACCGAGGGAGAACAATGGCCAATGAGAGTACACAGCGCAAACCGAGCCGCTTACAGGCGTGTGTGCAGATGACCTATGGTGTCCTGTATGGAATCAGGAACGGACAAGAATCCCAAGGGGATCTCACCGATAGGAAAGTCTGTGAATCATGGGAAAGTTTCTCTTCGGCTACGGCATTCTGCCGGATCTGATTTGACGAAGCTTTCCACTTTCAATCTCCGCTCAGCCAAGAAGTTTTCGTGTGCCACCCCTTGTGCCACGAAGATCACACGGTACAGATCAAAATGGGTGAGAACCACTTCACTCAAGGACAGAACCAACTAGACGCTTCTCGGATGAAGACGTCATTTTATTGAATACAGCGTGGCTTTTTAGCGCGCGAGTTCAGAAGTACACCACCGCTTACGGCACTGGTTTTACCAGTGAAACAATCTCAGGATGTTAGCTTCCTTCTGCAATCAAGTTCCATAGGAAATGGGAAAATGGCTCCACGGCAATGCGCGGCGGCACAAACAGAGTGTGTAGGGATTGAATATATCGACGGGCTATTCAGCTATGCGATGATGCTGACCCGTAATCGTGCTGAGGCCGAAGATCTGGTGCAGGAAACCTATCTTCGTGCGATGCAGGCGATTGACCGACTGCGCGACAATAGCAACCTGAAAAGCTGGCTCTTCACTATCTTGAGGAATGTCTGGCTCAATCAGCTTCGAAAGCGGAGGGTTGCTCCTCCACTCGTTGAGATGGACGGAGATCGTGATCTCATCGAGGAGGTGCCCGGTAAATCGAAAGATTCCTATGCAATTCTTGCGGAAAATGAGGAGGCCGAGCGGGTTCGTTCGGCCATCCATCTCCTGCCTACGGACTTCAAGGAAATCATCCTACTTCGCGAGTTTGAGGAGCTGTCATATCAAGAGATTGCTAAAGTCTTAGGATGTCCTGCAGGTACAGTAATGTCGCGCCTGGGAAGAGCGCGCGGTAAACTCCGAATTTTACTGTCCAATCCACCTGCTAAGGGGTCGCATTCCCCAGAGAGAAGCACCACATGATTGACTGCATTGGGTTCGATACTACGATTCAGCTCTTGCTGGATGGAGAACTGACGGGTGAGGAGCTCGAACGAGCATGCGCGCATCTGGTGACCTGCGAAGCCTGCGCTGAAAAACTGGCGGAAGAAGAAAAGTTCTCAAAATTACTTCGGAGTAGTTACGTCCCGCAAACCGCGTCCTCCATGTTGCATGATCGGGTTTTGCAAGTCATACAAACAGCATCTTCCGTTGCTCCGGACGATCTCGCGAAAAACCCTGTGACTTCAGGCCCGATATCTCTCGTGCGCCGGCGTCCATTTTCGATTGCGCAGTCACGTGGGCAACTTCTGCTGGTTGCGGCCGCCATTCTGATCTGTTTCATTCTGCTTCCCTTCGTACAAAACCGGGTGCGTGCCAATAGCTTCATTGACTTGGCCATCTCCGAGGACCGCAGCCTATCCGCTCATCTCATACCTCTCGACGTGCAATCGAACTCTCCGAATGAGGTGACCAACTGGTTTGCGAGCAGAGTAGACTTTCCATTTCGATTACCAAATGCCGGCATGGCCTCCGATGAGGATGCGAAATATACTCTAGCTGGTGGACGCCTTGTCAGCTTCAAGGGTGAGAATGCTGCTCTGATCGACTTCCACCTGGCGGACGAGCGGATTAGCTTGTTGATTGCCTCTGACAAGTTAGCAAGGGCCGAGGGAGGCAGCGTAACTATGTCAGACGGCGTTGCGCTCCATCGAAGACAGAGGAAAGAGCACAACATCGTAACCTGGGATAACAAGGGCCTCACGTATGCCATGGTCATTCCCGCGAAGGCTTCACGCGATGGTAAGTGTGCGGCATGTCATCAAAACTCCCGGCCATCTGCTCAAGCGCAGATTCATCCACCGCAGCAAACCGAGCCAGATTTCCTTCAGCCTGCTTCCAGCCCAACCAATCTTCACTCCGCACCTCTATACCGTTTCGGAGTGCGGGAGCTACGGCCAGCGGCCTGCAGAAACTCAGCCAATTTGTGCAACTCCTATACGATCTCTCCGCCTCGACTCCTCTCTGTTGCTCTTCAGAACATGGCACTATTTAGAAAAAGGTGACCAGGCATTCGGAATTTCGCGCTGAGCCGCTTTTTGAGAACTCGCAGAAGGATGATTCTGTAACAAAGAGTCAAGAGAGTAACCCAATTGTGGGATCACAGACAGCGCTGTGCCCTCTGGATGAGTGATAGTCTTCTTGACAGTCCCCGATTGCGCAAAGCATCGCTTGATGGTTAAACCTTAGGCCGCATTTTTTGGCCTATGTCGGTATAGCCAAACAATTGAGGGGCAACCTATGATCGCTGATTCTTGCGCATAGTGAGAATGAGGCATCATGAAGACTCCACCGGCGATTAATCGGAAGGGTCACCTTGCTTTCGCTTCCGCGATCCTCACGCTTCTCATCGTCGGGGCAATCTCCTACCGAGCCACAGTCCTATCGAGCTTTAGTGACGACTGGGTACGTCACACCGGTGCAGTACTCGAAAAACTTCAGGAACTCACAGTTGCGATTGAGACGGGCGAATCATCCTATCGCGGTTATCTCCTCACTGCAGACCCTTTTTATCTCAAAGCGTACCAAGACACGCTGACCAAAACCAAATCGCTCGAAGACTCTCTTCGCAGTCTGACCATAGACAATGTAGACCAACAACAGCGACTCAGTGTCGTTGAAACGCTTGCATCAAGGCGGATTCGACAACGCGAAACGACCATTGAACTCCGTCGGTCCAGCGGTTTTGCAGCCGCCCTGGCAACGTTTCAAATAAGTGTAGAGGACCCCTTTCCTGGACAATTCCAAACGGCGCTTCAGGATTTAAAGGAACAGGAACTGCACCTGCTTGAAGTGCGACAGGATCAATCCAAGACTCGGTTACACCAAGCAAAGACAGTACTCGCTCTGGGAACCTTGTTTACCTTCTTGCTCGCCTGCGCAGCATGGTGGAGTAAACGTACAGATCATTCCAGGCAAGAATTAGTCACGGAAGAACTTGAAGTGAGTGAAGAGCGATATCGGCTCCTTCTCGAAGGAATTAAAGACTATGCAATCTTTGCTCTGGACCCGCTAGGGAAAATCATCAGTTGGAACGCCGGAGCGGAACGAATCAGCGCCTATAAAGCAGATGAGGTCGTCGGGGAAAACTTCTCCCTGTTCTTTCCTACGAACGATGTCGCTGATGGCAGACTAGAAGAACTTCTTCGCGTTACGGCCCTCCACGGCAGACGCGAAGAAGAAGGCATCTGCGTGCGGAAGGACGGCTCGCGATTCCTTGCGAGTGTTGCCCTCACAGCGCTCAAAGACTCGGAAGGAACTTTAAGCGGATACTCTGTGATCAGTCGCGATCTCACTGAGAGCAAGGAATCCGAGGCCAGATATCGCGGTCTGCTGGAAGCGGCCCCAGACGCCATGGTGGTCGTAAATCGGAGCGGAAACA
Source organism: Terriglobus saanensis SP1PR4 (assembly GCF_000179915.2). NCBI lineage: Bacteria > Pseudomonadati > Acidobacteriota > Terriglobia > Terriglobales > Acidobacteriaceae > Terriglobus > Terriglobus saanensis. The sequence goes on from NC_014963.1 coordinate 2,502,673, forward strand.
TTGTGCTCCTCAACATCCAGGCGGAAAAGAAGTTTGGCTATCACCGCGACGAACTTGTAGGACAGCCAGTAAAGAACATCATCCCGCAGGGTTTTGCGGAAAGATTAATTGCGGATGAGACGCGCACCGCTACCGAAGCTCTCGCCCAACAGATCGGGACTGGAATTGAACTCATCGCTTTACGAAAAGATGGCAGTGAGTTTCCTATCGAACTGATGCTCAGCCCGCTCGAAAGCGCTGAAGACATTCTTGTCACTGCCGCAATTCGCGACATCAGTGTTCGCAAAGCCGCCGAAGTACATCTGGCTCAAATGGAGAGCCGCTACCGAGGTCTCCTGGAAGCCGCACCGGATGCCATGGTCGTAGTCAACCAGGAAGGTGCCATCGTCCTTCTCAATGTCCAAGCCGAGAAGCAGTTTGGCTATCGACGTGACGAATTGGTAGGGCAAGCTGTAACCAACATCATCCCCGAGGGATTTGCCGAACGCATCATTGCAGATGGAACGCGCTCTGCAGCAGAGGCCTTGGCCCAACAGATCGGTACGGGAATCGAACTTATCGCATGCCGCAAGGATGGTAGCCAGTTCCCTATCGAGATCATGCTTAGCCCGCTGGAAAGCCAGGAAGGCATCCTGGTTACTGCTGCCATTCGCGATATCAGCGTTCGCAATGCCGCAGAGCTCCATCTGGCCCAGATGGAAGGTCGTTATCGAGGCCTTCTAGAGGCAGCACCCGACGCCATGGTGGTCGTCAATCAAGAGGGGGCGATCGTCCTTCTGAATGTCCAGGCTGAAAAACAATTTGGCTATCGTCGGGACGAACTGGTGGGCCAGGCTGTGACCAACATCATCCCGGAGGGATTCGCCGAGCGCATCATCGCTGACGGAACACGCTCTGCGGCTGAAGCTCTCGCGCAGCAGATCGGAACAGGCATAGAACTTATTGCAAGTCGGAAGGACGGCAGTCAGTTTCCGATCGAGATTATGCTGAGTCCTCTGGAAAGCCAGGAAGGCATCCTGGTTACTGCTGCCATTCGCGATATCAGCGTTCGCAACGCCGCAGAGCTTCACCTCGCCCAGATGGAGAGCCGCTATCGAGGTCTTCTGGAAGCCGCACCAGACGCCATGGTGGTGGTAAATCAGGAGGGCGCCATCGTCCTTCTCAACGTTCAGGCGGAGAAGCAGTTTGGATACCTGCGCGACGAGCTTCTCGGACAGAAGATGACCAACATCATCCCGGAGGGATTCGCCGAGCGCATCATCGCCGACGGCACACGTTCCGCGGACGATGCCCTGGCGCAGAAGATTGGAACCGGGATTGAACTGATCGCACGCCGCAAGGACGGCAGCGAGTTCCCTATCGAGATCATGCTCAGCCCGTTGATTAGCCCGGAAGGCACCCTTGTTACGACGGCGATTCGCGACATTAGTGTTCGCAAGGATGCAGAAGCGCATCTTCTGCATAAGGTGGAACAGCTCAACCGGTCCAACGAAGAACTCGGCCACTTTGCCTACATCGCTTCACACGATCTGCAAGAGCCTTTGCGCATGGTCGCAAGTTACACGCAGCTGCTTGCACGCAGGTACAAAGGCAGACTTGATTCCGATGCAGACGAGTTCATCGCTTTCGCCGTGGATGGCGCAAGCCGGATGCAGCGACTTATCAAGGACCTGCTCACCTTCTCTCGCGTGGAGACGATGGGAAAACAACCGCTTGTCATTTCAAGCGAGGAGGCGCTCAACCAATCTCTCAGAAACCTCAGGGGGGCCATCGAAGGAAGCGGAGCTGTCATAACTTATGGCCCACTACCTACGGTACTCGCCGATGAGACCCAACTTATCCAACTCTTTCAGAACTTGGTTGCGAACGGAATTAAGTACCATACCACCGGCATCCCGCGCGTGCATATCTCTGCCCATCTGGACGTTGCAAAAAAATGGGAGTTCTCGGTCAAAGACAATGGCATGGGAATAGATTCACAGTACTTTGAAAAGATATTCGGTATGTTTCAGCGCCTGCACAAACGCGAGGAGTTTGACGGGACAGGAATAGGACTCGCTATCTGCAAGAAGATTGTCGAACGACATGGCGGAGTACTCTCCGTGCAATCAGAGCTTCAACATGGTTCAACTTTCAGTTTCAGCTTGCAGGGAGGAAAAGCAGCTTGATAGAGATTTCAAAAGAGAACCGTAAACAGCTTCAAGTCCTCCTGGTCGAGGACAGTCTTGGTGATGTTCGCCTTACACGCGAAGCGTTCCGTGAAGTGAATGACACGATCCCGCTGCATGTTGTGTCCGACGGTGTGGAAGCAATGTCGTTTCTCGAACGCACGGGAGAACATGAGAACGCGCCACTTCCCGACCTGATTTTGCTCGACCTGAATCTCCCTAGAATGGACGGTCGTGAAGTCCTCGGCAACATCAAGAAGAACGATAAGTTCAAGATGATCCCCGTACTCATCCTTACGACCTCTGAAGCTGAGGTCGATATCAATAACAGCTATCGGCTGCACGCGAACTGTTATTTGATTAAGCCCGTTCAATTTGAAGAGTTTGAGCTGCTGGTGAAGAGCGTCAATGATTTCTGGCTCACGAAGGTAAAGCTTCCTAAGCTTGAGTCTCCCAAGTGAATAAAAAGCCCATTAAAGCGCTACTCGTGGTGGAAGACAATGCGGGAGATGCTCGCCTGCTGCTCGAGATGCTAAACGAAGGCCCACATACCATTGACGTCACTGTCGTTAGCAGTCTGAGAGATGCGGAACTTCATCTTGTACTACACACTTACGATATCGCTTTGCTGGACCTCGGCCTGCCGGATGGCAATGGAATGGAAGTGGTGCGGCGAGCCCGGTCCGCCGCACCCAGCCTTCCCTTGGTCGTACTCACAGGGTTGGATGACGAGGCGATGGCCGCGCAGACTTTAAAAGAAGGTGCGCAGGACTATCTCATCAAAGGAGAGATCGAAGGGCGTGGCCTACTCCGTGCCTTACGCTATGCAGTCGAACGCAAAGCAATGGAAGAATCCCTCTTTACCGAAAAAGAGCGAGCGCAAGTGACGCTTAATTGCATTGCGGACGGCGTTGTGTGTACAGATAGCTCTGGCAACATCACGTTTCTCAATGTCGTTGCAGAGCGCATGACCGGATGGTCTTTGGAAGAAGCGTCTGGAAGACCTATGTCCGAGGTATACCGGATCTTCGACGCCACGACGGGGATCGCGACGAATCTGGCAAATCCTCTTGCCTTTGGAAACGATGGTATTTATGACAAACCGAATAGCGCGCTGCAGCGACGCGACGGAATCATGACGCCGATCGAAAACTCGATCTCTCCCATCCTGGATCGCCTCGGATGTACAACGGGCGCGGTGATGGTGTCACGCGACGTAAGTGCAGCCCGGCGCATGGCCATAGAGATGATTCATTCTGCCGAACACGACTTTCTCACGGGCCTTCCCAACCGGATGCTACTCCATGACCGCGTCAGTCAAGCGATTGCCTTGGCGATTCGGCAACAGCATAAGGTAGCTCTGCTCTTCATCGATGTAGATGGCTTCAAACATATCAATGACTCGCTCGGACATCCGGCGGGGGACAAGCTACTCCAGTCTCTCGCTCACCGCCTTGTTGGCTGTGTACGCTCTTCGGACACAGTGAGTCGCCAGGGAGGCGATGAGTTCGTGGTCCTGCTCTCCTCTGTTCGACTCGCCGAGGATACCGCAGTGGCGGCGAAGAAATTGCTGGCCGCGATCGCAGATCCTCACCTGGTTGACCGGCGTGATCTGCATGTCACGGCGAGCATTGGCGTGAGCGTTTATCCGGATGACGGCACGGACGCGGAGACGCTGATCAAGAATGCCGACACAGCCATGTATCAGGCAAAGGCCCATGGGCGACAGGGATATCAGTTCTTTAAAGCGGTGATGAATGTAAAGGCCGTTGAGCGTCAATCCACAGAAGAAAGCCTCCGGAGTGCACTCAAGCGACAGGAGTTCCACGTACATTATCAGCCGAGGGTGGATCTTCGCACCGGCCAAATCATCGGCGCGGAAGCTCTCTTGCGCTGGTCCCATCCGGAACGGGGGAATATTCCGCCTGACCAATTCATTCCCATTGCTGAAGATTGCGGTCTGATTTTACCCATTGGCGAATGGATCCTTCGCGAGGCCTGCGCACAGACGCAGAAGTGGCTTCAGGAAGGCCTGCCCCCTATTACGATTGCCGTAAACATCTCAGGTGTTCAGTTTGGAAATGAGGATTTTCTCGCTGACGTCTTCGCCATCCTGGAAGAAACGGGACTAGATCCGAGGCATCTCGAACTGGAACTGACGGAAAGCGTACTGATGAAACACGCTGAATCTACGGAAGTCATTCTCAAGACACTACGCTCGAAGGGTATCCAGGTCTCGGTCGATGATTTCGGTACTGGTTATTCCAGCCTGAGTTACCTAAGCAAGTTTTCGCTCGATGCGCTCAAGATCGACCAATCCTTCGTGCGCCGTATCATCAGTTCGCCGGAAGACACAGCCATTGTGACGGCCATCATCAGCATGGGACGAAGCCTCAGCCTTCAGGTGGTCGCGGAAGGCGTCGAAACGCTGGAAGAACTGGCGTTCCTGCAGGCACATCAATGCGATGAAGCGCAGGGATATTTCTTCGGCAGACCTTCGCCCCCCAAGAATTTGCAGATCTGCTTGCAGTTCCACGCTGAGTAAAGTGACTCAAACCAAGCTGCAAAGCCGTCTGGTCTAAACGGCCTTGCGTTGGAAGGTGGACTTCTTTGTGCTGGCGAAGTTGTCTTTCGCCTTGAAGGATGCCACCGATACTCCGGGAAGCGGCTTTGCTCCACTGTTGACTCGTGCGGCCTTTTCGCGAGCTGCCTGCAACTTCTGCGCAGCCCGACCCAGCCCGCCTACCTTTACTGCACCTGCTTTAGGAATCAAATCGCTCATATAGAAATCCTCTCACGCTCCGTGGATTCAGAAGCAGATTTTTGTGACGCGGTGACCGTTGCTTTACTCGATGACGTCTAAAGCACCCCTCGGAGAACCATTTTATCTCTTTCCATTCAATGACGTTTAGCTGATCCAACAGCAAATTCCTGGGCGCTACGGAGTGACTAGACTACAAAAGAACAACTTCGCTGCCAGAAGCAGCTACGTACCTTAAACAACATTCTGGATGCCGATTTGCAGCAAACGCTCAAACTCATGCGCAACCAGCGGGTGGCTGAAGAGGTAGCCCTGTCCTTCGTCGCAACGTTGACCCTGCAGGTAAACTTTTTGTTCGATCGTTTCGATTCCCTCTGCCACGACAATGTAGTTAAGGTTCCTTCCGATACCGATGATCGCGCTGATGAGGATCCCATCGCGGGCTCCGCCGCCAATCTGATTGACGAAAGACTGATCGATCTTCAAGATGTCGATCGGAAACTGGCGCAGGTAACTGAGGCTTGAATAACCGGCGCCGAAGTCATCGATCGCGAGCTGTACTCCCATCTGCCTCAATTCACGAAGTACGGAGGCCGTTGAGTCCGCGTCTTTCATCAGTACACCCTCCGTCAGTTCAAGTTGAAGACAACCAGGTTCCAACCCGGTCTCTCGCAGGATGTTCTTAACACCTTCAACGAAATGCCTGTCCTGAAACTCGACCGCCGAAACATTGACAGCGATTTTGATGGATGGGAGACCCCGCGTCTGCCACAAACTCGCTTGTCGGCAGGCTTCCCGCATCACCCAGCGACCTATTCGAACGATCAGTCCACTGCTCTCTGCTGCGGTCACAAAGTACGCAGGGAGTAGAAGTCCTAGCATAGGATCCTGCCAACGGATCAAAGCCTCAGCCCCTGTAATCTGCCCGAGAGCAAGACTCACTTTAGGCTGATAATACAAACAGAACTCGTTCTGTTCCAGGGCGCGACGTAACCCCACCTCTAGAGATTGCCGTTCGGTGGCCTTCAATCCCATCTCCGGCTTGAAGAATCGGATGGCGTTACGCCCGGTTTCCTTGGCTTCGTACATCGCAATATCTGCGTTGTTCAATACGGTTTCAGCATCATCTCCATGATCGGGATAGAGGCTGATGCCAAAGCTCCCGCTGATCTGGATGCAGTGCTCATCAATGTTGTAGGGCGCACCGATACTCAGCAGAAGCTTTTTGGCACTGGATGCTGCATCTGCGGCATTTTCGATCTCCGGGAGCAGAATGACGAACTCATCTCCTCCCTGGCGGCTCACCGTATCGGAGTTGCGCAGACCCGCAAGTAGCCTGTCTGCGACTGCTTGAAGAAGCTTGTCCCCAATGGCATGTCCCAGTGAATCATTGACGGCTTTGAAGTAATCCAGGTCCAGAAACATTACGGCGAACGGTCTGTGCTTGCGGTGAGAGATAGAAATTGCCTGAGAAATTCGATCGCTCAGAAGTATACGGTTGGGAAGCTTTGTAAGTGGATCGTGGTTTGCAGAGGAAGCCATCAGGATCGCTGTAGCACGCGCCTCGCTCATATCGTGAAACACGATGACCGCCCCGATCACGGTGCCTACCGAGTCGTGAATGGGTGCAGCGGTGTCATCGATGACGCGTTCGGTACCGTCTCGATGGAGGAGCACGCAACCCGAAGGCAAACCCACCGCACGATTCAGATCAATTGCCCTTTGCAGAGGGTCCGGCGCGATCTCCCGAGTCACGCTATCCAGGATGCGAAAGACCTCGGAAAGTGGTTGCCCTAGCGCTTCCAACCGCGTCCAGCCCGTCATCTTCTCCGCGGCACCATTAAGATAGGTGACGCGGCCTAAGAGATCCGAAGAAAGAACCGCGTCTCCGATTGAATCCAGCGTGACCAGAGCACGATTTTTTTCTACGGAGAGCAGGTCAACAGCACTGCTTTCGATCGCGCGGTGGAGGGCCCGCGACAGAGAGTAATTGTCTAAATGCCTGGGCAATAGGTAGTCCTGCGCCCCATAGCGGACGGCTTCTTTCGCGACGGCTTCCTGGTCTTCACCGACGAGGACCAGCACCGGTGTCTGGGCCCAGGCCGGATTCACTCTGCGCAATGCCTCCAGACCTTTGTTATCGGTCAGAGAAAAGTCCAGCAAGATGGCATCGTATTTATTCTGCTGCAGGCGTCGAACCCCATCACGGAGTCGACTTACACTTTCGACATTGAAGGAAATTTGGTCGGAGATACTGAGAGCCGAGCGGATCTGCTTCGAGATCTGCTTATTGCTTTCGATAAGCAAAATGTGAAGCTTGGCTTCTTCGCGTACAACAACCATGGATTGCTCCGGGAGTACCAAAGAGTTCATCCGAATCTTAGACTTGCGTAGATTACGCTTTATGCCCGGAACAGAACACATTAATCCGCGTGATAAATAAGGATGTACGTTCTCACTCTTAATGCGATAGCACATCGCGCCAATTTACGTCACGGTGTCGACATTCAAGGTAATCGCCTAAGAGGTCGTCTCTGAAGAGAACTCTCATATCTCAGTTATTTCCTGTGGGCTCATCCACGATCGCTCCCGCTGCCAGGCTGTTGCCGTCCACACCGTCAGAACCCGCCGATAAAACGGAGATGTTCTCCGAGGCTTCAATCCGGGTGGCGCTATACAAGGCGAAATGCGTGTTCCTCTCACCTAGACCACGTTGGAGTTTTTTGTGGCTTGGTTGTTTGTCGACCTGGACCCCTCCGACATCCGTACCGTCACTTCTCCCACAAGATCAGACAGACACGGCTGCGGATGAGCCCAGTACGCTTTGGCCGCGTTCTACTTGCCGTAGTCCGTCAGCTTCTGCTTCCAACCACCACAGTCATGTCCGTGCTGGGTATCGCCTTCCTGATGAACTACTGCGGAGCCACCGCCACGCTCTCTTTGGCAATCTGCAAGTGGTCACCGCAAGTCGTCTTGGCTTCTCTTCGATTCTGATGGGTGCGGCGAACTCCTCTGGCGCGGTGATGGGCAAGATGATCAGCCTGCAGACCATTGCCATTGCTGCTGGCGCAACAAGGCTCACAGCCGGCGATCAGGTCAAGCTCTTCCGCTTCACCCTACGGCATAGCATTTGTGCTTACTTCCGTGACGGGCTGTCTGGTTCTGCTCTACGCTTATGTCTTCCATTTGAGTTCGCCCGGTAAGCGCGACCGTGCATCTTTACCCCTTCTGCGCGATCTAATCTTTTGGATTCGCGATAAAAGACATTGCTTCCAGACAGGCGGCCACGTAGCGGCCTGTTTTGCCTAACTCGATATAATGAAAGGGCAGGCCACGCCTGAGATGCGGCTGATCGAACGCGAATGAACGCGGATGCCATGCATCAAGAACGCAAGAGAAAAATGACCCTATCCCAGCTACATCCCCTTAAAAAGATCCTCCAGGATCGCATCGCCATCATCGATGGCGCGATGGGCACGACGATCCGCACCTACGGTATGACGGAAGCCGACATCCGCGGAGAGCGTTTTAAAGACTCGACGAAAGACCTGCTGAATAACGGCGACATCTTCTCCCTGACCCAGCCGGATATGATCTGCGACATCCATCGCCGTTTTCTGGAGGCCGGTGCGGACATTATCGAGACGAACACCTTCGGCGCCACCAGCATTACCCAGAGCGAGTTTTTCGTGGAAGATCCACGCGAGCACGGCGGCCGCAAAGATCCCGAGTTTTATCAGAAGATCCTTGAAGACCCGATGCTCAGCCAACTGGCCTGGGACATCAACGAGACCTCCGCACGGCAGTGCCGGGAGTGGGCCGACCGCGTCGGCAACGCAACGGGGCGTCATCGCTTTGTGGCAGGTGCGATCGGTCCGCTGACTGTCTCTCTCTCGAACTCCCCTGACGCCGATGATGCGGGCTTTCGTGTAGTCACCTTCGACCAGGTGAAGATTGCCTATATGGAGCAGATCCGCGCGCTCATGGCTGGTGGTTCGGACCTGCTTTTGGTGGAGACGATCTTCGATTCGCTGAACGCCAAAGCGGCGCTCGTCGCCATCCGTGAGGTCTTCGATCAGGACGGCAAGGAGTTGCCGGTGATGATCTCGGCGGCGGTAGGACGTGGCGGTGAGACGCTCATCTCCGCGCAGACGACGGAAGCCTTCTGGAACGCGGTGCAGCATGTTAAACCGCTGTCGGTGGGCCTTAACTGCTCTCTCGGCCCTGATCTAATGTATCCGTTTCTGAGTGAGCTTTCCGCGAAGGCCGACGTGGCGATCTCCTGCTATCCGAACGCCGGTTTGCCGAATCCCCTCTCGGAAACAGGATTCGACCTTGGGCCAGACGACATGGCACGATATCTCGGCGACTTCGCGCGCGGAGGCTTAATCAACATTGCTGGAGGATGCTGCGGTAATACGCCCGAGCACATCGCGGCAATCGCCAAAGCGCTTGAAAATCAACCACCTCGCGAGTTTGGGACCGCAGCCCTTGTGGAATCCTTTGCCGGGCGGAGCGGAACCAGAGGATGAGCGCGTCTGAAAACGATAACGTGGTTAAGGCCACGGAGACGAAGCCGCTGCGTCTTTCAGGATCGCAACCCTTCACCCAGCAGCCCGGTGTCTTCATCATGCTCGGCGAGCGGACGAATGTGGCCGGTTCGCCCAAGTTCGCAAAGCTGATTAAAGAAGGCAAGTACGAAGAAGCCGTGAGCGTGGCTCGACAACAGGTCGAGAATGGCGCCAACGTCATCGACATCTGCATGGACGAGGGCATGATCGACGGCGTCGTCGCCATGACGCGCTATCTACAACTGCTGGCAAGTGAACCCGAAGTAGCCAAAGTGCCGTTCATGGTGGACTCCTCCAAGTGGGAGGTCATCGAGGCCGGGCTCAAGTGCTTGCAGGGCAAAGGTATCGTCAATTCCATCTCGCTGAAAGAAGGCGAAGACAAGTTCCGTCAGAACGCGGCTGCCGTTCTGAAGTATGGCGCCGCGGTGGTCGTAATGGCCTTCGATGAACAGGGCCAGGCTGCGACCTTCGAGGAGAAGATTCGCATCTGCGAACGGGCCTACCGGATCCTGGTCGACGAGGTGGACTTTCCGCCCGAAGACATCATCTTCGATCCGAACATCCTCACTGTCGCCACCGGCATGGAGGAACACAATAATTACGCCGTGGACTTCATCAACGCCACGCGTTGGATCAAAGCGAACCTCCCACATGCGAAGGTCAGCGGTGGCGTTTCGAATATCTCGTTCAGCTTTCGCGGCAACAACAAGGTGCGCGAAGCCATGCACTCCGCGTTTCTCTATCACGCGATTGGCGCGGGCATGGATATGGGCATCGTCAATGCCGGCATGCTCGAGTTGTACGAAGAGATCGACCCTGAACTGAAGGTACTGGTTGAAGATGTTCTGCTTAACCGTCGACCCGATGCCACCGAACGTCTGGTGGAGTTCGGCGAATCGCTCAAGAACGTCGGCGTGGCGGTCAGCGAGAAGAAGGCCGAAGAGTGGCGTAACGGCACGGTGGAAGAGCGTCTCTCGCACGCCCTTGTGCGGGGCATCGACGCCTACATCGAAATCGACGCCGAGGAAGCGCGCGTCAAGCTTGGCCGTCCTCTTCTGGTAATCGAAGGGCCCTTGATGGCCGGGATGAGCGTGGTCGGCGACCTCTTCGGAGCGGGCAAGATGTTCCTGCCCCAGGTGGTCAAGTCCGCCCGTGTGATGAAGAAGGCAGTAGCCCACCTGACGCCGTTCATGGAAGCCGAGAAAGCCGCGCTCCTCGCGTCCGGCCAGGAGGTCAAGGCACAGGGCAAGATCGTGCTCGCAACGGTGAAGGGTGACGTGCACGACATCGGCAAGAACATCGTCGGCGTAGTGCTCGCGTGCAACAACTTCGAGGTCATCGACATGGGGGTGATGGTCTCCTCGGAAAAAATCCTCGAACGCGCCAAGACCGAGAAGGCAGACATCATCGGGCTCAGCGGCTTGATCACGCCCTCGCTCGACGAGATGGTACACGTTGCCAAGGAGATGGAGAGGCAGGGTTTCAAGTTGCCACTGTTAGTTGGTGGCGCAACGACCAGCCGCGCACACACTGCAGTAAAAATTGCGCCGCATTACAGCCAGCCCGTTGTGCATGTTCTGGATGCCAGCCGGGCAGTACCCGTGACGACCAGCCTTCTCAGCGAGGATGGCAAAGCGGATTTTGTTATAAAACATCGCGCAGACTACGAGGCGCTGCGCAAAGCCCACTCCGCACCACGCCATCAGATCACTCCGCTGGCAACTGCTCGTGCAAGACGTACCCCCATCGAGTGGCGCATTGAAGATCTTGCTGTGCCAGCATTTACCGGTGTGCGCGTGCTGGACAAATTTCCCCTGGCGACGCTGCGCGATTTTATCGACTGGTCACCGTTCTTTCACACCTGGGGTCTGAAAGGCATCTACCCTCGTATTCTCGACGATGAGCGGCAGGGCGCGCAAGCGCGCCAGGTCTTTACGGAAGGCAATGCGCTTCTGGACACCATCATCAAGAAGAACCTGATCACGGCACGTGGCGTCTACGGCTTCTTCCCCGCCAATGCGGTCGGCGATGATGTGGAACTCTATACCGACGAGACACGCACAGAAGTCCTCCAGACGTTTCACTTCCTTCGCCAGCAGGCAAACCGAGAAGGCACCGAACCCTGCCGATCGCTTGCCGACTTTATCGCTCCGAAGGAGACAGGACTGCCCGATTACATTGGTGGATTTGCGGTCACCAGCGGAATGGGTCTGAAAGAAGTTTGCGACGCGTTCAGAGCGGACAACGACGACTACAACGCCATCATGGCCGAAGCTATCGCCGATCGCTTGGCGGAAGCGTTTGCCGAGTGCCTCCACAAGCGCGTGCGGGACGAGTGGGGTTACGGTCTGGATGAAAATCTGAGCCCTGAGGAGTGCATTCACGAGAAATATCGGGGAATTCGTCCTGCTCCCGGATATCCTGCCTGCCCGGACCACACGGAGAAGAGTGCCCTATGGGACCTGCTTAACGCGGAAGCGAACACGGGTATCTTTCTCACGGAGTCGTTCGCGATGTGGCCGGGATCCAGCGTCAGCGGAATCTACTTCGGTCATCCAAAATCGCGGTACTTCAGCCTGGGTAAGATCGACCGCGACCAGGTCGCCGATTATCACGAGCGCAAGGGAATGACCGTGGCAGAGGTAGAAAAATGGCTCGGTCAGAATCTGAACTACGACGCCGACGAATAATATCCGACCTAGGAATCAAGAAACCCGCGGTTGAGCGCAATCATGACGGCATGGGTTCGGTCGTTCGCGCCAAGCTTCGACAGGATGTTCTTGAGATGGCCCTTGATCGTGTGTTCGGAGAGATCTAAATCCGAAGCGATGACCTTATTCGAGTGGCCCGCCGAAACGTGACGAAGCACCTCGACCTCACGCGGGGAGAGCGCTTCGTCTCCGGCATGCTCTGCCATCATCGCGGCAATCTCGGCAGGAACCCGCCGGATTCCTGCGTGGACGGAACGAATCGTGTCCACCAGTTCGGCACGCAGCATGTTCTTGAGCAAGTAGCCGCTGGCCCCAGCCTTGAATGCCTTCAGGGCCTGCACATCTCCAGCGTAGGTGGTCAGGATGATGATGCGCGCCTTGGGATAGTCCTGACGGATCGCGACGATCGCTTCTATTCCGCTCTTCCGTGGGAGTCTGAGATCCATCACGGTGACATCTGGCAGATGCTTGCGAAACTCCACGATAGCCTGTTCACCATCCGCGGCTTCGGCCACTACTTCCATTCCCGGTTGTGCGTTGATTACGCTGCTGATTCCAGCGCGCAGGAGGGGATGGTCATCTACGGTAAGAATGCGGAGCATCGGTCTTTTACCTCTCCATACGGAAATTTTTGCTTCCGTAAGATTGCGCTCGACGTATAAGTCAAGTATAGCGAGGAACAGAGGGGATGCGCTCTCAAAGAGTGGTTCCGGGAGACAGGTCGATCGAGGGGACCGGCAGAAAAGTAAGGACGGAATCTCCCTAACTCCAGAGATCACCTGTCATTCCTAAACATTACGTTTGCACAGCCTGGTCGCAGGTCATACCCCGAAAGAGCCATTTGGACCCACCTCTTCATAGTCTGCAAAAGAGTGTGCTTTCTCTTTACATTTGAGACAGTTCTGAGGTCTGGCTCAAGACAACATCTGTCTTCAACGGACATCAGAGGGGAGTTTCAATGTCTTTGATTGTTCTAGCCTTCTTTATTGGCGTCGTTGCGGGTCTGCGCGCACTTACACCCCTGGCCGCGGTCAGTTGGGCGGCCCGCTTTGGATGGCTTCCTCTTGGAGGAAGCTGGTTGGCCTTTATGGGGTACACCTGGACTCCGTGGGTGCTTTCGCTCCTCGCCTTGGGAGAACTTTTCAATGACAAACTGCCGAAGACCCCCAGCCGCAAGGTGCCCGCCCAGTTCGCGACGCGCATTGTTACGGGAGCGGTCGCGGGAGCTGCCTTTGGTATCGCTACATCATCCAGCATCGTAGGCGCGATTGCTGGAGCGCTTGGCGCGGTTGCAGGAACGCTCGGCGGAGCAGAAGCCCGCAGCCGCCTGACCAACGCTATCGGGGGGAAAGATCTTCCAATAGCACTACTAGAAGATTTCATCACTGTGATGAGTGCTCTGCTAATCGTCAGACAACTCGCATAACTCACGCCGCTAGCAACTATTCAGCCCCACGGTACAGCCCTGCAGATATCGACAATCGACAGCGTATCTCCACTACATCCTGCCAAGACCGGTGGACGCCAGCTTGCGATCCCTCATGTCATCGTGAAAGGCGATTGCGGCAGGAATCGTCAAGACCACACGCGTTCCCTGCCCTGGGCGACTTTCTATGTGCAACCGTGCGCCCATGCGCGCCGCTCTCTCTCGCATTCCCTGCAAGCCCCAGTGCTCCGGGCGTCCACGATGGATCATCGCGGCGTCCATCCCGCGACCATCGTCAATCACCGAAAGAGTGAGGCGTGCGCTACTGTACTCGAAGCGCACGGTGATCTGTCGCGCCTGAGAATGCCGCCAGGCGTTGATGACCGCCTCTCGTCCGATACGCCACACTTCCTCGTAGACGGCAGCACGCAGTGAGCGTAACTCTCCCTCTACAACCACGGAGTAGCCTGCTGCATCTTCGGCGCCTAATTCGGAGATCAGTTCCCGGAACATCTGCTCCAAACCACGCCGCGTGCCATGGAAGGTGCGCAATCCCTTCACCGCGTTCCGCCCCTCCTCAATCACCTTTTCCATCATCTGCAATACGGTTTGCAGAGAGCCTTGAATCGGTGACTGCGGCGGCATGCTTTCGGCTGTGACGTGGAGGTGCAGGGAGGCGCTGATAAATCCCTGCAGAAGCGTGTCGTGCAGTTCACGTGCAATCCGTGTGCGTTCGATCAGCCTCTCTTCAAACCGCATGTTGGCCTGCACAATCAGGTAGCGCATACGGGCACGGTAGATCCATACTGCCATGAGCAGAAGGATACCGACGCAGGCGATTTCAAACTCCCACCGTTGCCACAAAAGTGGCTGTACATATAAGGAAACGGCACTTTCTACCGGGTTCCATTGGCCATCCATATTGGCCGCAACGACGCGAAACTTGTACTTGCCAGGAACGAGATTCGTATAGACCGCTTCCCTCCCCTCCATCGGTGGACTCCATTTTTTATCGAAGCCATCGAGCCTGTATCGGAAGCGAACACGCTCTGGCGAGCGGAGATCCAGTCCCGCATAGTTGAAGGTCAGACGATGTGCTCCGGCCGGAATACGCACCTCTCCTGACGTAGGTAAGGCCACTCCGTCGGACATCACACCCTCCACCTGTGGGATCGCAATCGGGCTGGGACGCGACACACTGGGCGAACTCGCAGAAAGCCCTCGGTTCGTGGTAATCCAGATGTTTCCGGCAACATCCGCCACAACCGAGCGGTTGCGTCGCACACCCTCGGTACTGTGGATCCCATCTTGCATGCCATAGCTGCGAAATGCCCCGGCCACGAGAGGAAGCTGCAGAAGTGCGCTGCGGCGAACACTCAACACGCGCATCGTCGTCGCAAGCCAGAGAAGTCCTTGTCGATCTAAAGCAATCCCTACGACCGTCTCTGGAGAACGAAGTGGAACATCGATCCTTCGAATCTGTCCTTTGTCTGCGAACGAAAACCCTCCCGTGGTCCCTACCCAGACTCCACCCTGAGGATCCGCGAGGAGAGAAACAACGTCAGAAGAAGCAAGTCCGTCAGTTGTACCGTAGCTCTTCACCGCAAGACCATGGAGCGCGGAGAGGCCTCGAGGCGTTGCGAACCACATGGTTCCGTCTGAGCCCTCTTCGATCGCAGCTACCGTATTCGAGATCAGACCATTGCCAACGTCGAACGGATGAAACTTGCCTCCCTGAAAGTGACTCGCTCCGGATGTAAGTGTTCCCATCCAAAGACTTCCATCCCTGTTCAGATGGACCGCGTACACGCTGTTCTCTGCTAACCCGTTGGCTGTGGTCCAGGTCTTAGCCTTGATGATGTCTCCAACTGCATCCAGGCGGGTCAGACCTCCCCGCTGTCGCCCAAGCCAGATCTCATCTCCTCTGCCATCGATCGAATAAACAATATCCTTATCCAGACCTGCGGTTACAACTGGATGCGTGATTCCATCACGCATCCAGTAAAGCCCCCCAGTAAGCGGAGCAAACCAGGTGCGTCCCCGGCTGTCTGCATACACGGGACCATATTGATCTCCTGCTGCTTCTTCGGGATTGCCATAGGTAGTCAGAGGGCTATCGCGCAGACGCTCCAGGTTACCTCCGCTTCCAAACCACAGATTACCTTCGCGATCCTCAAAGACCGCAGTTACTGCGGTACCTCGATCCCTGGCATCTCGTGGCATCCATTGCGCTCCGCGGGAGTTATACCTTATAAGTCCGCGCGAACTTCCGATCCAGAGATTTCCATCGCGGTCCTGCACAATCGTCAGGATCTGAAGCGAATTCATCTCCGCCGGAAGAACATCGCTCACGGTCTTGTGCCCATCCCAATGGGCCAGGCCGCCGTCTGTACCAATCCACAGTTGACTAGACGACGTTGCCAGCAAGGAATTGACCTTCAAATCCGGGATTCCTTGGTTCATCACGTTGAGAGTATTGTGGCTCCAGTTCAGAAGACCGTTCTCTCTCGTTCCTAACCAGAGATCGTCAGTAGTTTGCACAATCGCCAGAGTCAGGGATTCGGCATTTCTGTGGATCTGCTGTATTCCCTTTTCCGTCACCTGCACAAGGCCATAGGAAAGGCCGGAAGCAAAGATCCCTTCTCCTAGAGGCTTGCCTATTGCTGTAACTGTGGACTCGCCCTGCTCGGGAGACAACAGTGATTTGAAGGAACCGTTCTTGTAACGAAGAACCCGGGAGTCTTCGGTGCGCACCCACAAAGCTCCGCCAGAATCCACGATCAGATTCAAAACGTGGCGGATAGGGGCAAGGCCTTCACTATGCGGCTGTATCTCTTCAAAACGAAACCCGTCGAAGCGCAGTAGATTCTCATCCGTTCCAACCCAAAGGTACCCATCCGGCGTCTGTGCGATCGCATTGATGCGTATCGCCGTAGAGCCGGATTCCACTTGCCATTGCTGACGGAGATATTGTCCGACAGCGCGCGAAGGATCGATGGCATGGGCTTGCTCTTGCCGAAACAAAAACAGCAAAATCACGCCGATGGTTCTGTAGTTCAACCGAAGACCAGTTCGTTTAAGGAAGGAACTGGAACCTGTCAATGACAACCTCCGCTCCGTGCTCCAGGGGAACCTTGGGAAATCCAAATTCGCATAAATTAATGTAGGTTCTTTCACCTGTCGGCGCAGGAACTCCTGTGTTGAAGGTCCAGACCGCCACCGGCTTGCCGTTCTGGCTGGCGCCATGTGCAGTCGAAAAAGATGCGCTGCCCGGCGACCATCGAAAACCGGTCGACACACTTCCTTTAGGTATCTCGAACCTGTAGACATTAGACGGGACTTGGTAAGGTTGAATCACATACTCACCGTTTTTGGTCTCCGGATTCCCCCACCGGCTGACATGGATGTCCATTTCGGTGTATTTCATATCCGTCGAGTTCTCGTCTCGCGTGAAAAGGCCCAACGTCGCCGCAGGTTCCATATTTTGAACGGTCTCGAGCATGAACTGGTAAGACCCGTATCCGAGACTTCGTGTCGTTCTCGCCTCGGCACAAACCCACTGGGTGCCTTCGCGTGAGATGCGGAGATGCATGGCGCCTTTGTCGTCCAGCCAGACATTGCCCGGCTTATAGTTATGCGCTAGTCCACCTTCAGGGCTGGATACCGCGCGCACCTCCCAGTCATATCCGCTGAAGTGAAGTATTTTGGAAGAAAAACTAGGTAGTTGCGATCCTGAGGCCGCGGGGACTATAGCTTTTGCGATGACATGCTTGTTGCGATCGGGCAAAGAAAAGATCACTGCATCTGCATCGTAGTCTCCCCGCACGAGCACAGCCGCATACTCCAATCCCAGGTGCGTCATTGACGTCCAAGTTCCATCCTCTTTAATCTTCGTAAACGGCATGCGAGAAATCGGCTGAATCCACCATCGGTTGCCGGAATGCGCATACAGCACCACTCTATCCCCTTGTTTAAACCCCATCACCCTGCCACTGATCGCACCGCTTGTATTGGGACCGCCGAAGCTGGCCCCCGGGACTTGAGTAAAGACGATGGATGGCTTTTGCCGCGAGCATCCCCCAAAAACGAGGAAGGGCAAGGCAACCAGGACTCGGCCCAATGTCGCCATCTTCTTTCTGGAATTGCGCAGAGTGGAAGTCTCCATACAGGACAGTATCAATTCGAAATATGCCATTGTTATTGAACACCTTGAGGAAGCATTCTGCATCCTCCAATTCATGTTTTCTTTATGTGACAAGTCTCTGTGCTCTCTTGATCTGCGACAGTCTGCATATCTGATCGAACAGGCGTACAGGTCCAAATAGCGTCAGGATCGTGCTGAAAGATCGCCTCTCGGCGATGAAGTTATTCGGCGACAGCGTGTGAGAGAAGATGCCAAAGATGAGTTGAACCCATCGGAATCCGCACCTCGTAAAGGGTAGCGATGAGCAAGAAGGCCCAAAGAGTCGATTTCTGAATTCGTCGAGTCGAGACGAGATCATAAAAGCCAGGAAAGAAAAGAAAGCCAAAATAGACATACGTATGCGCTGAGAAGTGCATCCGCATCTGCTCATAGGGCCACCGATCAAATGCGGCATCCATAAGGCTCAGGGTAGCGTAGAGGACCAGCCGCTTATGCGCGCTAGGACGATGGCGAGCCCTATAGGAAGAAAAGATCACGATGCCGAACGCAACCATATCCATGATCGAAATGGCGAAGGAAACACTTAGGTCGAAGGAACCAATTCCAACACCGCGTCGAAGTGAATCGATTGCTGCGAGTACACCGAAGAGAACCACGAGTGCGGCTACACCATAACTCACCAGTCCCAGCTTGCGGTGCCAACGCACGCGTCCTGCAGGAATAAGAAATGTCTGGACCAACAACACGACAAACCAGAGCGAAAAGATCACTCCATGCACGTGGATCATCCTGCTCGGCAAAGGGGCATGAACGAAACCTGCAAAATAATAGCTTCGAGCGAACCCCAGCACGACCGAACCGGTCAACAGGACTACCATCCCACCAAAGAAGATTCGGTCGCATCTTGCAGTGACGTTTTGACCTAAGCGGGATGACAAGACCTGGGACATGGCAAAAGTGGATTGCGCGGAACGGCCTTACAGCTTGCTCATATCGCTGAGGTGCTGGACAGTCGCAGATTCTTCCCTTTCATAAGCCGCCAGCCAGCAAAACAACCGAAGGCATCCGTTTATTCCCTTTTGTGAGCTTAAAATCCACTGATGAATCAACGAGCTTCCCAAGTTCACCAATGAGTAAAGCCATGGCGCTTATTACTCAGAAGACATGACAATCTGCGGCTCTGAATGGGTTAAGATCACGGCAGTGATCGTCGCACCGTTCACTGCGGTCAATCTAAACATGGAGATTTAACGATGAAGACGAAGGAATGGACCCGCCCCGATTTCGAGGAAGTAACCCTCGGATGTGAAGTTACCGCCTACGCGCCCACGGAGCTCTAACGGATGTTGCACTTCAAACTGCTGGGGACGGCCGCCGGTGGCGGCTTTCCCCAATGGAACTGCGCCTGCCAGTTGTGCGATCTATGCCGGAAACAGCCCTTGCGCGCTGCAGCCCGGCTACAACTTCAGTCGGCAATTTCGAGCGACGGAGAAAATTGGTTCCTTCTCAATGCCTCCCCTGATCTTCGTTCTCAGATCGAAGCGACCCCCGAGCTTCAGCCGGTAGCAACGAAAGGTCAACGCAATACGCCGATTCGAGCCATCATCCTGACAAGTGCAGATCTCGATCAAGTACTCGGCCTTTTACTGCTCCGCGAATTCCAACCGCTGCTCGTTTACGCGACCTCAGTGGTCCGCCAGACGCTGCAGGCCAATAGTTTCTTCCGTATGCTCGATCGCCTTCCGGGTCAGATTACTTGGATCGACATCCGCCCTAATGAGTCTTTTCCACTCGCGGACTCGCAGATCGTGTGCACCCCGATTCCACTGCCCGGCGCGCTTCCCTTCTATGCCTCTACAATTCCCGGTGCACCGGAGGGCGAAGCCAGCATTGGCCTTCTCCTGGAGTGCGAGGGCAAGCGTATTGCCTACACACCCAGCGTCCCCGAGGTCACGGACAACCTGCGCCACCTCTACCGTTCCTGCGAAGCCATCATGATGGACGCTACCTTCTGGAGCGATACGGAACTAAACCGCCTGCAGACCGGAACCCCGCTGGCCCGCTCCATCGGGCACGTCCCTCTCGGGGGCGAAGATGGCACACTGGCCCTGCTAAGCAATATAAACGTCCCGACTAAAGTGCTCATTCACATCAACAACAGCAATCCCATTCTCGATCCACTGAGCGCGGAACACGAAGAGACACTCCGGGCCGGTTGGCAGATCGGTCACGACGGTTGGGAGCTAACGCTCCACCCATCCTCGAAGGCGGCGGCATGAATCTTCTTTCTAAAGACGAGCTCCATCAGCGACTGCTGAGCGTGGGTTCAGACCGCTACCACCACTTGCATCCGTTCCACCTCAAGATGCACCGCGGCGAACTGACCAAGGGTCAACTACAGGCCTGGGCGCTCAATCGCTACTACTACCAGAGCCGTATCCCTATCAAGGACGCTCTCGTGCTTTCCAAGTCGGACGATCCGAACTTCCGCCGCGCATGGCGAAAGCGCATTCTGGATCACGATGGCGATCATGATGGCTACGGTGGCATCGAAAAATGGCTTCTACTCGCAGAAGCCGCGGGACTTTCACGGAGGGAGGTCATCTCCTGCACCGGCGTTCTGCCGGGCGTTCGCTATGCCGTCGATGCTTACCTTGGGCTTGTCCGGGACAACTCCCTTCTGGTCGCAGTGGCTTCCTCACTCACGGAACTCTTCTCACGCAACCTCATCTCTCTACGCATGGACCAGATGAGGAAGCACTATCCGTATCTGACATCCGGATTGGCTTACTTTGTCGACCGGCTCACGCAGGCCCCTGAAGATGCGGCCTTCGCTCTCGACTACGTATCCACACATGCCGCCACGCGCGCGGAACAGGAAGCTGTGGTCGCGGCACTGGAAGCCAAGTGCGCGATCCTCTGGGCGCAACTGGACGCGATTGATTATGCCTATGTCACGCCCGGAAACATTCCGCCCGGCTGCTTCGTCCCCCAGGAAGAGATTACGAACGCACTGAAGGAGCAGCGATGAACCTCGACTCCGTTCCAAGACTTTCTCTCGGTTGCCGATTGCATCCCGGTGGAGAGGCTCTGCTGATCCCTGAGGGAGCGCTCAACCTGAAGGGCCCCGCGCGTGAAGTGCTTGCTCGTCTTGACGGCAAGCGCAGCATCGCCGAGATCGCGGCCGATCTGCTGGGAGAGTTTCCTGGAGTGCCTGCGGAACTGATTCAGCAGGACGTCCTCGCTCTTCTGGAACGGATGCAACAACGCGGTGTGATCCGCTATGAGCCGTGACCGGCTTCCAACAATCCGGGAAGCTTCTGCCACCACCATTTTCGCTTATCGCCGAATTGACGCATCGTTGTCCTCTGCATTGCCTCTACTGCTCGAATCCGATCGAGATGCAACGCGCAGAGGATGAGCTCTCCACCAAGGACTGGATCCAAGTCTTCCGGCAGGCCGCTCTGCTCGGGATTCTGCATGTTCATTTCACCGGCGGAGAACCACTGGCGCGCAAGGATCTTCCAGAACTGATTCGAGCCGCCCGTGAGGCTGGGCTCTACGTCAACATGATTACGTCCGGTATTGGTCTTACCGAGGCCCGCCTCGCCACCCTGGTGGAAGCGGGTCTGGATCATCTACAACTGAGCCTTCAGGACCTTGAGGAAGTCACGGCGAATCATGTTGCGGGCGCACGTGCGCACGCGATCAAGCTCGCGCTGATTCCGATCATCAAACGCTTCTCCATTGGTTTTACGATGAATCTGGTGGTACACCGTCTTAACCTCGACCGGCTGGAAGAGTTCATCGCATTAGCAGAGACCCTTGGCCCGGATCGGTTAGAGATCGCACACGTTCAGTATTATGGCTGGGCCCTCAAGAATCGCAATCTTCTGATGCCCACGGAAGAACAGGTTCGTCGCTCTGGTCCGATCGTGGAAGCAGCAAAGAAACGGCTTGCAGGGAAAATCCATCTGGAAGCCGTTGTACCTGATTACTTCGGAAGCTATCCCAAGGCTTGCATGGGAGGCTGGGGAAAGCAGGCGATGCTCATCGATCCCATCGGCCAGGCGCTTCCCTGCCATGCGGCGGCGGTGATCCCGGATATACACTTTCAGAACGTCCGAACGGAAGATCTCTCTTCCATCTGGAATTTCTCTTCCGCCTTCCAGCGCTTTCGTGGCGATGCCTGGATGTCAGAGGAGTGCCGGAGTTGCGCGCGCAAGGAGCTGGACTTCGGCGGATGCCGCTGCCAGGCCATGCTCCTCACCAACGATCCAAACGCGATGGACCCGGTTTGCCAGCACAGCCCGCAGCACGCGCTCATGCAGGAACTTCGCCAGCCTGTTCTCACGACGGAGCCGTTTCCTATCTGGCGAGAGTAGATGGGGTTTTTTGAATCCCTGCCCGAGTCCCATCAAGTACGGATGTGCCAGATGGATTACCGCCTAGTGCTTTTCGCAAGGCTGCGATCCTGATTACCCAGTCGGGATGATCCTGGGACAGCTCCGCCGCGTACTGAAGGGAGTCTTTGTCGCCAACCTCAATGAGAGAGTCGACGTACTGTTTGAGCGTTATGGTATTCCACGGCGATATAGGGCGAACGCCACTCTCGGTAAAGTACCAACGGCCAAAGGTCGACCACGGATCCGTGTCCTTCGAGGCGAGAAGCTGTAAACGAAGGCGCTTGATCTTTTCCAGATCGGGAACATGGGCGTTGTACTTCGTCTGGGTGGAAGCGTACTCCGCAAGATCGGCGACCCAAGTTGGAGTTGGGCCCGTGGGCGGTATGTCGAAGACTTGGACGGTCGTACCTTCGGAGACCATCAAAGAAGAACTGTTGGGACTGAAGACAGCTGTGGACGCAACGCCGGGGGTGCGTATGGGAAGGAAAACCTGCTCCCCACTGGTGGCGTCCCAAACGCGGGTCGCTCGATCAACGGCAGTCGTCACCACAAAATTGCCGTCGGGGCTAAAGGCCCCACGAACAACTCCGGCACCATGCTGAAGCGGTGGCGTAATCGGCTCACCGGTCTTCGCATCCCATACACGTGCGGTGTGATCCAGAGAAGTCGTCAACACGCGCGTGGCATCGTGATTGAAGGCAGCGGCTTCGATGGAGGCGCCATGAGAGAAGCTGAAACCCGTAGGTAGATGCGTCCTTGCGTCCCAGATCTTCGCCGTGTGGTCTGCGGAAGCAGTCAGAACGGTGTTGCCATCGGCACTGAAGACGGCGGTAAGAACAAGATTGTTCTGTCGCATGGGGTTGGGTAGATGCGCTCCAGTCTTCGCGTCGAGGATATCGGCCATATTCTCCGAGGTTGCGACCACGGCGTGCGCGCTATCGGGGCTGAAGGCCACAGACACAGCATCGCCACGGTAGCCGATGATTGGCGAAACGGGCTGTCCCGTTTCTGCATTCCAAAGACGTACCTTACCATCGGTCGAGAGCGTCGCTACCAATTTGCCGTCGGGGCTGAAGTGCGCCAAAGGAATGCCCTCTTTCAAATACATGGGAGTACCGATCGGACGCGCGGTCTCGATGTCCCAGACGAGTGCGGTACCATCTTCTGATCCGGTCACTACGCGTCTTCCGTCCGGACTAAACTCCGCTGTGAACACACGGGCAGCATGCTGTAGTGAAGGTCTAAGCTGGCGCCCACTGTATGCATCCCAGATCCGCGCCGTGTGGTCTGCCGACGTAGTCACGATCTTTGAGCCATCCGGGCTGTACGCCGCGTGTGTAATCACGCCTGTATGTCCGCGCAGAATGAGACGGCTGTTGGCTCGCTGCTCAGTCAGCAGTTGAAAGGCAAGGCCGGAAGCAGAATTGTCTTGGCTCTGGATTCGAAGACTTTCCGCTAACCGATGCAGAGCCTCCGGCTTGCTACCATCCTCCGCTAGCCGAAGAGCGAGGAGAAAGTCGATATAAGCCTCGGAAGCGCTAGCTGTTTGCACTCGTGCAGCGAGAGGAGAGGCATGATATGCAACGGGCTTCGCGGAAGGGAGGCTCTGCGTTTGCAAAAACTGTCCTCTAGAGAGAATCTCCATCACGGCAAAAGTAAAAAGCGTCAGCCTTGCACGTGATGAAAGGAGGGGAAACCTTTTGACGGAGTAAGTCATGTATGTCCTTCTTCCATCGATCGATGTCGGTTCGAGAATTGTCGCGGAACTGCACAACGAAGCTGCCACCTGCCTTGGCATGCCAAGGCAGGCGGCTCGCTTCGTTACTGGTAGATCTCGATCGCGCTTGCCTTCGGTTGATCAGCAGATCCTGGAGAATATTGAACCGTAATATTCCCGGCAGAATCCGCCGTCGCCGTGAACTCTTCAATCACGGCCTTGTTTGCTGCACCTGCAGTAGCGACGATATCGAAGTGAGGAAGAACTGTCAGACCGTTGATGGCCACGTTGAATACCCGTTTGCCTACCGCAGTCCAATAGAACTCCGCAAAGTGAAGCCGGACCGTGTATTTTGCTCCCGGCGTTAGATTGGGAAGAGTGTAAGTGAAGGTGCCGCCCGAACGCTCGTGTTGATAGACCGCGAGCGGAGCCGGACTTACAGCAGTGGTTGTGTCGATCGCATTTCCAGTCCCGGAGCTATTGCCTCCGGCAAAGTCTGCGTCCAGTGCGAAAGGCGCAATAGCTGTCCCCGCCGCAGTGCTACCTGCAGCAATCTGATAAATCGGAGTTCCAACGACTGCCTTCCCAGGAACAACAACTACTTCGTTGGACGCCGAAGAGATGCCTCCAGCGTTCATCGCCTTTACGGTGTAGTAGTAGGTAGTTAGATTCGTAACCGTCGTATCGATAAAGTAGGTTCCCGCGATTCCCGAAGCAATAGGGGTGCTGGCTTCACCACCCGGGGTCGTGCCACGGGAGACCTGGTAGGAACCTGTAGGCCCGTTACCCGGAGTCCATGAAAGGGATACCTGCTTGTTGCCACCTGTTGGAAATAAGCCCGTGGGAGCCGTTGGCGGCGGCATGGAACCTCCATTGGATACGATTTCGATTCCATTGACCTGGGGATTATTCACGCCATGGGGACCTGCAATAAAACCAATCAGGATTTGTCCGCTGCTGTTTGCCGTGGCGGTAAACGATTGGACCACTGCAATATTTGCGCCTCCCGCCTTCTGAACGATATCGAAGGCTGAAAGTACGGTCAGACCATTGAGTGTGACATCGAAGACACGCTGGTTGGTGGCTGTGAAATACGTCTCGGCGAAGTGCAGGTAAACGGTGTAGGTATTACCAGGTACAAGTGCTGGGATAGTGTACGTAAAGGTGCCAAAGCGATTGGTCTGATAGACCTGCATGGGAGCAGCATGGGCGACACCAGCCGTATTGACGGTGTTGGTTGTCGAGCTGGTAGTACCGCCGCTGACCAAGCTACTTTGATCGGCGCTGAAGGAACCGACCGCTGCTGCGCTTCCTGCGTCGATCTGATAGATGGTCACTGCCGTAGAGGCGGCTTGTGCTGGAGTAGTCGAGACCTCGTTGGACTGGGCCGAGACGCCGGCAGTATTCGTTGCGGTGACCTTATAAAAATAGGTCGTGCCGTTCGTAGCCGTCGTATCGGTAAACGTGGTGGACGTAAGATTCGACGCGATCGGAGCCGCGTTTTCTCCGCCTGCCGTCGTGCCACGAAGAACGTTATAAGAGGTTGCTCCGGTGCTTGCATTCCAGGTAAGCGATACAGTCGAGTCGCCAGCAATAGCGGTCAAGCCGGTAGGTGCCGATGGAACAACGATGGGTGGAATCGGCATTGCAGAGACTTCGTTCGATGCCGTCGACGAACCGTTTGAGTTGACCGCTTTGACGAAGTAAAAGTACTTCGTTCCATTAGTCACTGCAGTATCTGCATACGATGTACCGGCGAGATTCGTCGCGAAGGCTGCCTCAACTCCTGAGGCCGTTCCGCGGAAGACGCTGTACGTCGTTGCTCCTGTGCTTGCCGACCAGGTGAGGTTGATCTGACCGGTTCCGCCAACCGCCGAAAGATTGGCAGGAGGCTGAAGTACAGGCGCACTAATCGTGATGGTCAATGTCCCGGAACCAGTGCCGGTGGCGTTCGTAGCTGTAATCGTTACCGAGGTAGTGCCTGAAGTGGTTGGAGTTCCAGTAATGAGACCGGCAGCATTCACGCTCAATCCGGCGGGAAGCCCGGTCGCACCAAAGCTCGTAGGAGTCTGGCTCGCGGTAATTTGATAGCTGAAGCTTGAGCCGACGACTCCACTTGCAGTGGTCGAACTGGTGATCGAAGGTGCTATGCGTGTGGATGCGTCGGAGACGAAGAATCCAAAGACCCTGAACTCATCGATGGAATAGCCGAAGGCCGTGTTGCGTACAGTGCCTGTCATGCGAACGAAGCGACCGATGGCTGGGGCGGTCTGCGGGTGGGAGATGACGTCTCCTCCGCCAGTAGGGTTATTAGTAATGGTCGCGAATGGCAGCCAGTTCGCCGGTGTGGCCGTCTGGTCATTGCTGTACTCGAGGACATAGTTTTTGGCCGACGCGTTCTGCCAATCGATATCGACAGAGTCGATCTGGGCCGATGCGCCGAGGTCGATGTAAAGCCACTCAGGATCCACTTTCTGGGTGCTCTCCCATCGGCTGTTGTCGTTCGCAATGCCGTCCACGGCGTTCGCAGGAACATTGCCTGCGTTCGTGCTGAGGGCAACCGTTGTCTTGAAGAGAGCCAGGTTGACGTCAGTCTGTACATTGAGACTCTTGCCCAACTGTCCCTGGATGATTGCCAAATCCTGAGCATTGATGAGGCCATCGCAGTTGACATCCATCACTGCGTTGGTCTGCGTCACGGGAATGCCGCTGACCTGAGACGTGACAGCGTTGAGATCGGTTTGATCGACTCTTCGATCTCCTGAAACATCGCCCTGGAGCACGTTGAAGGGAATATCGGCAGTACCGGGAATGGTGACGGCAACACCGGTCTCTTTGCCGGGCACATCATTCACAGCGTAGAAGTTTGCGAGATGGAGGTTGAGGGCCTGGACGTTTTGTACTCCGGTCAAAGCCACGGTTGCGACCGTCTGCGTCGAGTCGTAGGTCACAGAGCTGACCTGCCCCACTGCAGTTTGAGTTGCGCCCTGCTGCACACCGAGCGTGGCGGTGATACCAGTAACTGGCACGGGGAAATGCAGAGCAACGGTATAACTACCCGGAACCGATCCGACGCGCGACTCAACTTGCGCTGCGCTGCCGGGATACAAGGTAACACCAAAGGTGCCAGCTGTTCCCTGTGCTTGCAAAGAGGCGGCCTCCAATACAGGAGGCGCCAGGAGGCTGGTTACGGTAGCTGGAGGAAGTGCAATGTTGTAGAGGCGAGCGTCGTCGATCTCGCCCTGAAAGCCGGACACAACATTGTTGATGGTCTCTTCGCCCATGATGAGAGTACCCGGGCTGTCCGCTTCTTGAGCTGCGGCCGTCTGTGACTGCTGCACACCATTGACATAGATAAAACGCTTTGCCTGCAATGCATCCTGCACCAAAGCAAGATTGGTCCAGACACCGAGGGTTACGGGAGGTCCGACCAGATCTCCGTTCGCTCCACGGAAGACCCACCGATTCGCAGCATTGACCAAGAGCCCATATGGGAAAGAGGTACCAGCAGACTTGATGAGAACAGGCTGCTCCGCACCGGTAAGATTGTCTACTTTGACCCAGGCCGAAAGCGTGAAGCTCTGGCTGGCGGTAAATTGAAGAGCCGGGCTGTCCGCAACGATTAGTTCGTCCGTCGACTGCGTCCCATGGAAGGCCCACGCTCCACCGATATAACCCTCCGGGGAAAAGAGAGCTTCATCGCGGGCCGGTATTGTGGCTGTGTGTCCGTTGCCCGTGACGTCTACGACGCTGGTCGCGTTTGGCCCATCGTCCATAGGCCAATAAGCCACCAGACCGGAGGGCTGGAAGAGTGGGAAGGTCGTTCCCGAAGCCACATTCGTGCTGAGAGAATTGCCGTTGCTGTTGGTAGAAACCACCTTGTAGAAGAACGTTGTTCCCGCAGCAAGACCTGTGTCCGTAAAACTCGTCGAGTTCGAGGCAGAAGTCCCAACCGTCGAAAAATTAGCAGTCGAAGAAGTCGCCCGCATAATAGTGAACCCTGCGAACGCTGTCCCCGAGGGAACGTTGTTGGTCCAGGAGAGAGTGATCTGACTGGAAGAGATTCCCTGTGCGGTGAGATTCGTGGGCGCCGCAGGAGTTCCTGGAGCCGCAGGAAAGAGACCGTAAGCAAAGAGGTAGCCTTGATTCGTGGTGCCGTTGAAGCAAGTGAGATAAGCTTTCCCGTTGGTCACCGTCGGGGTTGTGAACTTTGCGGTCGTGCAACCGGAGTTCGCCACACCAGGAACGTTCGTACGAGAGGAAAAGATGTGATTGCTGAGATTGGTCGCGTCATACGCTTCGAGAGAGGACTTAACCGCCCAGACGATTCCATTGGTCGTTCCGTTGGATGAGATGAAGACCGTAGCGCCTTTATTGGCGAAGGTATCGTTTGTGCCTGTGGTCTGGGGAGGATCCGAAAACTTTACGACGCTATTGATTTCATCGAGTTGGAGTGTTCGCCGCTCTACGGGATTGCCGCCTGGAGCATAGTAGATGCTCCCATTGAAAAAGGCCGGTGTATTAAAGATGGAATTAGTATTTGGTTCGACGATCTCCTGAATGGCACTGCCGTCATTTGCGTTAATACCGCCCAGGTTATCGCGATCCAGCAGATAGAGCGTACCCGCCTTGCCACCGCCCACCATCAAGTGAGTATGGTTTCCAGGTTGATCCGGCAGAAGCAACAAGCCGCCACCTCCTAGGTCTCGATCACCGCCGGGGAGACCCGTCATCCCAAAGCCGTCATTGAGCAACTGCCAGTCATGAGGGGTGAAATAGTCCATAGTGTCCTGCTGGGATATCTGGATGGGACCGGAAAGGCTGACCGGGAGCTTAAGAACACTTTCGCCCCAATCGGCTGTCGGGCCGTTTTGATCCCAGGCACCGTTACCGGTTATGAAATATAAATTGCCTGCATCGTCGATCGCTGGCGAAGCGCCACCTTGCCAAATTCCTGCCTCCCCGGCGGCATGATCAGTCTTATTGGGTGGTTGCGTCGGATCTCCATTCACGGTTCCACTATTCGGAGTTGCGATAAAAGTCTTCACAAGCTTCAAGGTGCTGGCGTCAAAAGCCAGAATTTCGCCGTAATACGGCTGGGTATCGCTATGCGACGCATAGGTTAGATAAAGAATGCCCTGAGAGAGAACCATCGCTGAGCGGAGATGTTCGTGGAGTGCCGAAAAGGGAATTTTCCCCGTTGGAGCCGTAACAGGATCGAGATCGTTTTGCTTCTGAAACGGCGTTCCATCGAAAGAGATCGTCGTCGAATCCAGAACAACCGGACTGCCGGGCTTGTCCAGGCCAGTCTTCACATCGAGCGCGTGAAGAAATTGCTTGTAGGGAGTTGGGGTAAACGCAGGATTTTTGACCTTGGCCACAACGTAAATAGTTCCGGACACGGGGTCAATCACAGGGGTCGTCGTAATACCAAGCTCTATTAGAATATCGCTCGAGCTTACATCGGTCTGGGGAACGGTTGTTGCACCAGCAGGGGTAAGATTCGCCTTCCACAAGGGAGAAGAGTTCGTCCCGTTGGGATTCGCCCCTTGGAGATCCGCGTCCGCATCGAAAGCATAGATGGAGTTATGCTCAGTGGCAACATAGACCACATTGTGAGATTTTGCATCGCTGAAACTGCCGGGCAGTTTGGCTAACGTGGCCGCGCTCAAGAAAAGCGGCTGGCCATAGGTTTGTCCGTCTAGTACCTGCGTAAAGAGAAGACCGAAGTTTCCGGTGGTCCCTACGTTTGCGGGAGTGAGGATTGTTTCGCTTGCGTTATTGCCGGTATGCTGCGGGTTTACCTGCCATGTAGTGATGTCCGGACCGGCGGTCTGCGCCATCAGGGCAGACGCCAGCACAAAGGTAGCGACGAAGGCTACAAAAAATCCGGGAATCGATTGGGGTCTCATGAGTTCTCCAAAGCCAAGCATTGAGGGTTGGACAACAGACAGCTCAAGCGCGCCGGCGGAGAAATCCGCTGGAAGCTGAGAGCAGGAGGGTGCAAAGGAAAGATACGGGGCCCTTTTCTTAGTTCTGCTTCGACACACTTTTACTATTGAGAAGAGAGTTGCAAAGTAAAAACACCAAGGCGCCTTTTTTATTCCGCTTCGAAATACTTTTTTTTATATTTATTTAAGGGAAGGCATGCGAACTCCACATCCGTGCGCTCGCGCTATGCCACGGACAAGTGCAGACAGCGATGCAGCAAGGTCGCCGCGCGGAGGGATGGGATCTCCACTGAAGTTGAAACGTTTCCTGGCTCATTCAAGAACTCACAGAGTGATTTCCAACTCAGCCCAGGGAAAGAAAATAATCAAGAATCAGCGGGATCCCTAGTAAACCGGCTTACTCTCCGGCTCGTAGGGACGGCCAAATTTATTTAGATGATGCTGCTCTTTTTGTGCTCCTAAACGAATCTCCCCAAGGTCGGTCGATTCGTTTGTGATGCGAACTCGGCGCGTCAGGTCGTTCAATGCACTCTGCTGTCCGCCTTCCACCCAAACGTGGAGTTCATATTCTCCGCTTGGAACAGAGCCTATCTGAAAGTTTCCGAACGCATCCGCAACGCTGTAAAATGGTGTCGCCAACGAGAGCACAACGGCACTCATTTCTGGGTGGATGTTGCAGAAAATATAGGAAACTCCCTCGCGCGAGAAGAGCACAGTACGCATGGAACCGGCTTCATATAACCCCAGATCAAAGCGCTTCCCATCGAAGAGGGAGAAGACGTTGTGAAAGAAAGGATCTGCATTGGGAAAAGATACATTGCTTCCCACGGGCACCACAAGCAAGTGAGGGGAAAACATCTTGTTCTTCTGCAGCAGACTATATTTTCCAGGCGCAAGCAAAAAAACGGTATCGGGACGAGTTGGCTTCAGCCAAAGGACCGACGGTGGGAAATTCTTCGACTTCGTGGCTATCTGGTCCTTATTTACAAGTACGAGCCGTGCCCGGACCGTCGCCGCTTGAAGCGTTCCAGACCAGCAGACCAGTGGAAGAATTCCCCTTATCAGCCACACTCCGGAGATTCGCCTGGTCTTTACGCACATCAAAATTTGTACCCCACTCCGATACCGATGACGTCGCTGGACTGCGGAAACTGGCTCGCATAACTGGTCCGTAGCTTACGGTATTCAATGGAGAAGAGCAGATAACTGCTTGGACCGTAGATCACATTTCCGAAGATCGAACGATTTTTCGCCAGCCCAGCATAACCGGATGCGGCTGTCGCACTGGCGGCGGCTTCGCGTACGGCCTCCGCGAAGGGATTGTCTATTCCGAAACCTGCATTGAACTGCAACCTCTCGTTAACTTTCCCCTTCAACTGAACCCAGCCACCTACATCATCCAGCGCATGCGCGCTTTGCACTCCTCCAACACTTTGGTAGTAGTAATAATCGACATATCCACCACCACCCAGTCCACCCAGCGCCTGACCCCGATAAGCATTCCCCGTCGCTTCGAAATGCCGACCGATCGGCAAACGCAGATCCACCGTCCCCGCCCACGCATCAAAGCGAGAGCTATTATTGGTCATATGCGGGCTGAAATAGCCACCGATTCCGATCTCAGGCCCAACGCCACGCTCGCCCGAGGCATAGGCTATGCGTGCCTCTGTACCGGGCCAGCGGCTTCTTTCAGCACGCGACACATTGACTGTCGGAGTTGTACCAGGGAGTAAAGGATCTGCTGGTTCGATCAGTGCCGCCTGAACGTCGATTCGCTTGCTGTCACCCAGACCGATTCGATGGGTCAGTCCAATCTGCGGTACCCACATCCATAAATCACCGCTCCAGGCCAGATTGGGCTGGGAGGCCGCCACCAGCGAAGTCGGGATATTCGGGGCGATTAAGGCACGATCCAGTGCGACAAACGCCTCCGTATTCTGCCACTTCAATCCGGCGTGCGCTGTTCTAAGCCGTAAAAGGCCCGTGGCCGCGTAGCTTGCCTGTGAACCACTATTGCCGAAGAAGTCCACACGCAAATCCGCATAACTTGTGGCACCGTAAAGGCGAGGTCCGCGGGCATCAAATCCAAGAATCGTCTGCCTCAGCGATAATCCGGTGGTTCCACTGCCGCCAAGCGCATAGGTTGGGTTGGCTGGCACATCGACCCCGCGTGTATTGATGTAACTATTAAAGAGCAGAAGGCCAGTGATCTTGAGCGGATACTTAGAAGCAGTCTCCACCTTGGATTGCTCATGCGTAGCAATCTGCGATTCGTCGATCGCCTGTCGCTCATTGATCTCTTCGATAGAAGTCGAGGATCCACCAACGTCCGGACGCTTCGTTGCAACGGTAGGTACCGTCGTCGTCGTGGCTCCGCTCTCTTTAGCCATCTGCTCGCGAAGCAATTCCAACTGGGTCTGCAAGTCTTGCAGTTGAGTCTTGTAGGCCTCCATCTGGGCCTGTACCTGCGATACCGCAGTGCTGAGCCGCTGCACCTTTTCCTGCGTGGTCTCGGAGGGTGCAGCCTGTGTGGAAGTCTGCTGCCCATGAGAAGAACGAGCGGACAAAACCATCAACGCAAGTGCTGGAAAGAGTCGGTTGCTGATCCTCTTCATAAAACCACCGCAGAGGGAGGATGAGAGACGGGCACTATCTTGATCTCATCGGGCAAGGAACGCAAGACGGTAAGCCGAAATACCGTTGCGCCTGCCTCGCTGCTTACCAGCTCTACCTCTCCACCATGTTCGCGAGCTACGCTGCTCGCAAGCGTCAGTCCCAGGCCGGTTCCTTTTTGCTTTCCCTGGCTCACAAACGGATCGAAGAGGCTTTCGCGAATCCCCTCCGCAACGCCGGAACCCGTGTCCGTGATGCTTACACTCACGGTCGATTCGTCTGAGCTCACCCGAACGCTCACTTCTCGCAGACCTTCACTTTCGCGCGCGGACTGGCAGGCATTGAGCAATAAGTTATAAACCGCACGCTCCACCTGCCTGGCATCCAGCGCAGCCGCCGTATCTCCCTCTGTTTCTTCAATACGAATCAGAACGAGGTCCGCATCTGGATGCGTTCGAACCCGCGCAACCGTCCGCTCCACAAGAGCATTCATGGGAGTAGTCACGCGCTGTAAAGCGGCACCTGTACTGCCAAAGATCAAGAGCGAATCCAACATGTCCGTCGTCCCGTATACGGCCATTCTGATCTCTTCAAAGAGTTCCAGACGTTCGTCGAGAGAAACATCTGGGGAGGCGAGAAACTCGGCGTTGGCATAGACCGCGGCCAGATAATGTCTCAGATCGTGCGAAACCGAGCTAGCCATGCGTCCAATCGTTGCCAGACGTTCAGATTCTAGCAGTGCCCTGTTTTTTTTCTGAATCTCGTCACGCATTTCTGCAAAGACGCGGCTCAGATAGCGCACTTCCTGCGTGCCACCTGCTGGAAGATCATAGCTCAGATTTCCTTCCCCAAATGCCTTAACACCCGCAGCTAAAGATTCCAGGGGGCGCGTCACCATACTGGCAAGGAACAACATCAGAGAAACACCGGGAATGATCGCCAACAGGCCTGCGAGCAAGATGAGTCGATTAATCTCCTGCTCTGCGTTCTCGGCTTGGTTAAACGATTTCATGACGACAAGTCGAAGTGGAACGCTCCCGCTATCGATCAGATCCGTTCCAATGGTCAGATAGCGCTCACGCCCCATTGCCATATTCAACTCGCCGTCCACCTGGAGGGAGGCCAGATGGCGCTCAAGTTCGCTCTGTTGCTCTTTGGAGAGAGTACTCACCGCGATCATGTTCCTCGTGAGGAACATCGCCTCCGCTCCCGCACCACGACCAACGTCCAGCAGAAAGTGGTGATCTACCGCATATCCACTGATGACATAACCCAGGATGGTCCCGCTTCCCTCGCTTCCAAAATAGATCGGGCGCTCCGAGTACTCGTAGAGTTTTCCATCGCTGAAAAGATAGTGTGCGGAATGATCCGCAAGAATAGTCTGCAGATCACGTTTCAAATCGTCGGTATCCTGCGTTCCCAGAGCGTCCGCCGTGATCACGCGACCTTCTGAATCGGCAAGCGCAAAGAGATCGTTGCCGCTCGTCTTCCAAAAGTCTATGGCGCCATCCGCGATCGTGCGTTGATCATGCGTGGTCATCAGAGCTTTCAAAGTTGGCAGGAGAGACAGAAGTGTATTTTCACGTTCCAACGCGAAGCGTCGGCGTGCTGTCATTCCTTGGAAGGCCTCAAGAGAGTGTCTCAAGTCTGCTTCCAGCGTATTTTGCACACGCTGGCGCAACTTGAAACGGACCACGTACAAACTGGACACCATCGTGCCCGCAATAATCAGGGACAACGAAGTTAACAGTAGGACGCGTGTCCGTATCCCCGGGCCGTGCTTTTCAACGGACACAGTATCCTTTCTCATCAGGGAACGAACTTATACCCCGCACCGTAGACCGTTCGCAGATAGCGTGGCTCCGCAGACTCTGGCTCCAGCTTCTGTCTCAACTTCAGGATCTGGTTATCGACCGTTCGCGTGGTGGGGTAGGAGTTATAGCCCCAAACCTCGTTCAACAGGACGTCCCTGCTCAAAACCCTCTCTGCATGCTCCACAAAGTACTTCAGCAACTTGAACTCGTGGGCTGTCAGCGTAATGGAAACCCCTCCCCGGCGCGCTGTCATCTTGGAGAAATCGATCTCGCAATCTCCGAAGCTATAAGTAGTGATCGCGGACGTTTTTTGCCGACGTCGCATAGCAGCCTGCACACGTGCCATCAGCTCCCTCGGGCTGAACGGCTTCGTCACGTAGTCATCCGCTCCCAACTCCAACAGAAGAACCTTGTCCGCAACGTCGGTGATGGCGCTCACGACAATCACTGGCATATCTTCCTGCTCGGACTTGATCGTCTTGCAGACGTCGCGACCAAAGATATTGGGCAGGACCAGATCCAGAACGACTGCGGAGTATCTCCCTGCGCGAAACGCATCCAGACCGGATTGACCATCGCCACAGACTGTGACGTGATAACCCTGCTCACGAAAAACGCGTTGGAGAATTTTCTGCATGCGCGGATCGTCTTCAACGACAAGAATCTGCGTACGGGAATCTGTTTGTAACTCCGTTACATCCATGTCAATTATCAAGCTCCTGCAGATAAAAGTGTCTGCATATCATTCTCTCCTTTAGAGAAGCGACCACAAAGGCAAGCGAGCTGAAATGACAATTTGGTGACAATCGTCAGGCAAATGTCACCGAATTCCCTTACGGAATCTCTCTCCAATCGTTGAATCAAAAAAATATTTCTTCCTACAAGCTCAAAATTAGGGAATATTTTGCCGACTGCGGGTACGTCATTCCTAATCGTCTGCGTTTGCCTTCAGGCCATGATCACAGACAAAGTCCTCTACCGCAAGATCTCGTAGTCTAGCCGTATTGTTTGTCCGTGACATGAAGAGCTCCCATTTGTGTGCTGCATCGTGCACATTTGTCTCCAGATCGAGTTACCCGGAAGCAAAGCCATGAGCGATGTCGGACGACGAATCGAAAGACTTCATCAGATGGTTGATAAACCGATCTGCACTCTTAAGTGCAGAAGTAATGCTATGTCCTCATTTGGTTGCCTCAAAAGTGTTCCCTGAAAGTTGTAATGCTCTTCACAAAAGTTCCCCCCAGGGGAACGAGGGGGGATTCTTTTCCAACCTTAAGTAATCGATTATGACCAAAGAAATAACTTCCGGGGTGTCGCAGTGCTTGGTCTGAAAAATCGGTTTAATCTTTCCTCTTTGTATCGGTTTTCGCCCTTTGGCCATAAGTTTCAGCGGCTTGCACTCTTCGCTTTGGCTGGCGCACTAAGCGCGACCGGATATGGACAGACCGTAACTGACTTTGGCGCAGCCATTCCAGTTTCCACGGGAACCACCACGCTGACCGTTCAGGTTCCCTTTCAGACGGGCGGGCAGGCTTCATCCATTCGAGTCGTTACAGCGGGTCTCGCAGACAAAGACTTCACAACAAGTGACGAGGGAACTTGCGCTACGGGAACCTTCCTTGCGGGACAGAGTTGCTCCATCTCAGTCACCTTCTCTCCCAAGGCTCCCGGCGAACGCGTTGGCGCGGTCGTTCTTATGAACGGCGGTACGGTTCTCGGAACCCAGTTGCTGCACGGAAGCGGCAAAGGTTCGGTTGGAGTTTTTCTTCCTGGCACTGTTTCAACGGTGGCCGGTAACTCCAGTTTTAACTATGCTGGCGACGGCGGCGACGCGCGCTCGTCTCCTATCTTCATTCCAAGTGGCGTAGTTGTCGATCCCGCCGGAAACATATATCTCAGCGATACCAACAACAACCGCGTCCGCAGGGTGGACGCGGTAACCCATGTCATCACCACAGTCGCTGGAGATGGCACCACTGGAGTGACCGGAGACGGTGGCCCGGCAGTGAGCGCCCCGGTGAATTACCCCACCGCCCTCGTACTGAACGGAGCAGGCGATCTCTATATCGCAGACACAAGGAATAATGCGATCCGCAAATTGACCCTGGCCACGGGTATTCTCAGCACCATTGCCGGTCGGCTGGGCGTCCCAGGATCTTCGGGTGATGGAGGCTCCGCCACCTTGGCTACGTTGAACGCTCCCGGTGGACTTGCGATGGATGCAGCTGGCTTTCTTTACATTGCGGACACTGGTAATGACACGATTCGCAGGATAGACCCTTCGACCGGCATGATTACTCTTTTTGCTGGCATACCGACGGTTGCCGACTTCGCGGGCGATGGTGGTCCCGCCTCGGCAGGTCGATTCAATAACCCCCTGGGTCTCGCCATCGACTCCGGTGGCAGTCTCTATATTGCAGACCAGGCGAATCATCGCATCCGCATGATAACCGCAGGCGGCAGCCTGTCCACAGTAGCCGGTACAGGGGTGCCCAGGTACAATGGCGATGGTGGCCTGGCAGTCGCGGCACAACTCCAGCAGCCAGCAGCCGTCGCAGTGGACGTAGCAAGAAACCTTTATATCGCCGACTCCAACAACCACCTCGTACGCAAAGTGAGCTCGACCACCGGTCTGATCTCGAGCATCGTCGGCATCCCCGGGGCCGCAGCCTACAGTGGGGACAACGGACCGGCGAACGTGGCCAAGATCAATGGACCATATGCCCTTGCACTCGATTCTGCGGGCGATCTCTACTTTGCCGACCTTCTCAATAACCGCATCCGGAAAGTCAGCAATTCCTATGCGACGCTGCAATATACTCCCATCCGTGTTGGACGCACTTCGGCACCTCAAAGCCAAACCTTTGAGAATGATGGAAATGACTCGCTCATCTTCACCGCGATTGCTCCGGATGCTGACTCTGCAACAGACCCGGGCACAACCTCCTGCGCGATCGTTACTCCGCTCGACAAGAATGACACCTGCGTCGTGGGGGCCGAATTCAAGCCCCAGACCGTTGGCGCCGTCGTAACCGCAGAGATTCAGCTCCAATCGAACGCTTCAAACTCCCCTGGGATCATTCACCTTTCAGGTGAGGCGGACGCTCTTGAACCTACGACGGTCGCCCTCCAGACGAGCGGCTCTCCTTCGGCCTTGGGTGCCGCTATCACCTTTACAGCGACTGTCAAGATTACGAGTGGTGTAGGTACGTCTCCTGTGGGAACCGTAACTTTCCTGGATGGCACTACACAGATCGGCACCGGAACTTTAAACGGTACCGGAGTCACGACCTTCACCACCTCAGCGCTCGCCCTCGGAAGCCACGACATTACGGCCCACTACGGTGGCGATACCCAGAACGCGCCGAGCACCTCGGCTGTTCTCACCCAGATAGTCAAGCAAGGACCCAGCGTCGTTCTTACCGCGAGTCCGAATCCTTCGCTGGTAGGAGACAGCGTCCTGTTTTCAGCAAAGGTCACGACCTCCACCATCCAGCCTTCAGGACTCGTCGCCTTCAAGGATGGCGCCACATCCATCGGCAGTGGAAGCCTGAATGGAAGTGGTGTTGCTACCTTTGCGACGACAGCCCTCGTGGCCGGATCGCACTCGATTACTGCGTCCTATGTCGGCGATGCGAATACTCTCTCCGGAACTTCCGTCGCCGTCACGCAAGTGGTCAATAAATGGACGACAACGACGACGCTCACTTCATCCGCAACGCCTTCAGATATAGGAACGCCGGTGACCTTCACCATTACGGTGACGCCGACCAGCACCACAACCCCCACCGGTTCCGTGACGCTGCAAGACGGGGCGGCCACAATAGCCACCCAGCCTCTTGTAAACGGAGTTGCAACATTCACCACCAGCACGCTCACGGTGGGCTCCCATCTCCTGGTCGCCCGCTTTCCCGGAGACGCAACGAACGACGTCAGTGGTTCAAGCACGTTCACTCAGGTGGTTCGTCAGATTGCGACCGGCACCGCTCTGACCTCGTCTCCTAATCCCTCCGCAGGCGGCGCGACCGTTCGATTCACGGCCACGGTGACTGCGGCGACCAACGCCATTGCTGGCGCGATCAACGGCACAGTAACGTTCAAGGAGGGCCCAACAGTCCTCGGAACCGGCACTCTCTCGACGGGCGGCATCGTTACACTGGACGTCAGCACCCTCACCGTAGGCACACATCAGGTGATTGCGACGTATTCGGGAAACACGAATTACGCGACCAGCAGTTCTTCTACCTTGAACCAAGTGGTTCAACTTGCAACGACCACCGTTGCCTTGACTTCCAGCGTGAATCCGTCGATCGCTGGGAGCAGCATTACGCTCACGGCGGTTGCTTCGGGAACGGGTGGTATTCCTACCGGAGCGATTACCTTCTTCGATGGAACTCTTAATCTCGGCACGATCAACCTCAATGCTTCGGGCCAGGCAAACCTTACCCTCTCGAACCTCTCCACAGGCTCACATTCCATTACCGCCTCTTACGCTGGGGATACGAAGGACAACCCCAGTATTTCGTCTCCCCTTATCCAGGTTGTCAAGCAGGCCACCACTGCGCTCACGTTGACCACCAGCGGAAGCCCCGCCTTCCTCGGCACTCAGGTCACCTTCATCGCTACATTGAGCAGTAATGGAACCATTCCCGCCGGCCAGATCGTGCTCACGGAAGGTGCAACCGTTCTCGGAACAACCACCATGAGCGCAACCGGCGTCGCACGCTTCATGCTGAATACGCTGACTGCGGGATCGCACAACCTAGTGGCTTCATACGCAGGGGACGTCGATCACACCGCGAGCAACTCGGCAGTTCTGATCCAGGTCATGCAGGCTGCCACCTCCTCCGCTGCAATCTCCTCCAGCCAGAACCCGTCTACCTTTGGTGATTCGATCTCCTTTACTGCGATCATTAGCGGCACAGGAACACAGACCACAGGCAATGCCGTCTTCCTCGATGGTGGCGCAACGATAGCAACTGTTCCACTCAATGGATCTGGTATCGCGGTCTTCACCACCTCGACGCTCGCCATCGGTTCGCACACGATCTCGGTCAACTACGCAGGCGATGCGACGCATTCGGGAGCAGCGCCCGCGTCCTTGATTCAACATGTCCTCCAGGCAACGAGCACTGCGGTTGTTTCCAGTCAGAATCCGGCTCTTGTGGGAGCAACGGTACGCTTCACCGCAACGGTGACCGGCGTGAGCGGAACGGTGCCGACGGGGACAGTAACGTTCACAGATGGTGCAACGACTCTTGGCAGCGCAGCTCTGAATGCTGCGGGTATCACCGTCCTGGATGTCTCTACCCTGGGTGCCGGGACGCATCTCATCGCGGCGACTTATTCTGGCGACGCGAATGACAAGGTCAGCACCTCTCCCGCACTTTCGCAGGCCATCAACACCGCCGACACCACCGTAACCATCAGTTCGAGCGCGAATCCATCCGTCGTCGGCACACCCGTAACCTTCACCGCTCTGATCGTAAGTACCGGTAAGTCTGCGAACGGCCCCGTAAGCTTCCTCGACGGCTCGACTGTTCTCGGCAACGTGACCGCCGTGAATGGAAAAGCTACCTTCACAACGAGCGCGCTTATCGCCGGTCAGCACGCCATCATCGCCCGCTACGGCGGAGATAGCGGAACCCAGGTAAGCACCTCCAACGTGTTGCTGCAGGTCGAACAACAGACCACCACCGCCTCGCTCAGTTCCGATACAAACCCGGCACTTACCCTGCAGGCCATCACTCTGACTGCCACCGTGGCTGGCGGAGCGAATGCTACCGGTGTCATCACCTTCAGAGACGGTACGGCGATCATCGGCAGTGTTGCACTGAATAACGCAGGAACTGCATCTCTCGTCCTTCCCTCTTTGAGCGCGGGCACACACAGTCTCTCCGCGAGCTACGGTGGAGACAACTACAACCTGCCCTCAACAACGAATGGCGTCTCTGAAGTCGTGCAGCTGCGCTCCACGACGATTTCCACGACCGCATCGTCCAGTAGTTATCTCGCAGGCCAGCAGGTAACGCTCGTCGGTGTTGTCCACTGGACCGGACCTGTTACACCAACCGGCACGGTCACCTTTACCTCTGGCGGCGCAACGCTTGGCACAGTGCAGGTTTCGACCGCTGGAGCAGCAACGCTGATCTTCTTCCCTCAGAATGGTTCCTACAACATTGTGGCGACCTACAACGGTGATTCGGTCTACTCACCCTCCACCGCGGCGTCCTACACGATCACCGCTGGCGCTTCTACTACCTTCAGCATCACGGCGAATCCTACAACGATCTCTGTTACGAGCGGAGATCACGTTGGAGTCGACGTCACGATTGTGGCTTCGAAGAGCTTTACGGACACACTCGCTTTCGGTTGCCTGGACATGCCGCTCGATGCGACCTGCACCTTCGACAAAACCAGCATGGATGTCACAGGCGGAGGGACAAATACGATTCACCTCGTATTTGACACCGGCAACC
The DNA here is from genome assembly GCF_000179915.2 of Terriglobus saanensis SP1PR4. NCBI lineage: Bacteria > Pseudomonadati > Acidobacteriota > Terriglobia > Terriglobales > Acidobacteriaceae > Terriglobus > Terriglobus saanensis. Next base: position 2,543,434 of record NC_014963.1, read on the forward strand.
CACTCGGTGCCGGGGCAACGGCGAAGTTGACTCAAAGACACGTATCGCGTGTCGCGGAAGCCGGTATGCTTCTTCCCTTCGCTGCACTTCTGGGGTTCCTTCTCTTCACTTCGCGCAGACGTCGTAGCTTACCGGCTCTTCTCTCTCTCGCCGTTCTCATCCTCGCAGGACTTGGTGTAACGGGATGCGCCAACAAACTGCAGATGAGCACCACACCCGCAGGAACATATACGGTTCGTATCATGGCCTCAGGTCTCCATACCACTGCCAGCCAGATCGCCGATCTGTCCGTAACGGTGCGCTAAACGTGCAAGATCAAGGAACAAACTTGAAGACCCTTCTCTGCAATCTCTTACTTCTACTCTGCGGAAGCCGCCTGTTCGCTCAGGCGGCTCCCGCAGGCGTAGGACCCGGCACTTCTGTCAGCATCGGTGGAGGCGTCGCCCTGTACAAGCTGCAGTATGGCGAACGATGGCTCGGGGGAGCCCAGGGATGGGTAGATGCAAACCCCTATTGGTGGCTTGGCGTTGAAGGTGAGGCCCGTTGGCTGCGCTATCACCAGGACGAAAATACGCACGCGACAACGTATTTGATTGGTCCCCGCGTATCGCTTCGCCCCGGCAATCTTGAGCCGTACGTCAAGCTTCTCGCGGGCGCTGGACAGTTCAACTTCCCTTTCAACTACGCGAAGGGTACCTATCTGGTCGTCGCCGGCGGCGCTGGTGTTGACCTGCACCTCGGCGACCGGTGGAAAGTTCGGGCCATCGACATCGAATACCAGACTTGGCCGCAGTTTACCTTTGGCACGATGAAATCCTACGGCGCATCGGTCGGCATCAGCTACAACATCCTGGGACGTACGACAAAGCTCAGTCGCTAGAGATTTCGCTCGCTCAATCGAGATCGTGCAGCCCTTTGATGGCCTTATATAAAACGCGTGGATCGTATTGCCCCTTGTAGACCGCGGGCGGTTTGCGGTCGATATCAAGAAGACCGTACGCGGCACTCGCAGCGCTGCGTACGGAATACTCCACCGTAAACACTACGTCGTCAGGTTGTTCGCAAAACTGACCGGTAAAGGCAAGGTTCTTCCATCCCTTGGGAAGCACCTCGGGTCGGTCACCCTTTTCGCGCCGCAGGAACTGGCTGGTTATGAAGGGCATCATGCAAGGAATGGTCCTCGAATTCGCAAGAATACTCTTCTGCTGTTCTTCTGAAATGTGCAGGTGACCGAGGATCTCGGTAAAGATCTCCGCCCCCGAACAATCCTGCATAGGCTTAGGAACGAAGTTGCCGGGCTTATCGACATAGAGACCATAACCCCAGAAGACCTGTACATCTTCTGGCTGACCGATGAAGTGGGGTTGTGCAGGAATCACGATCGAGCAGAGCCAGTTGGAATCTGCGAAGGTAACAAGTCCGCCTTCGCCGGGGACATTTCCTGTCATGCTGCGAACCAATTCTAAAAAATCTGGGTCGTAGAGCGTCGTCGTAATCGAGATCCACTTTGATTCGTCAATGTGATCGGTAAATACTGCAGGCTTGCCGAACTCAGGTCTGCTGGCCGCAATCTTCTCCCACAGAGTCCAAGACCCTCCGTCTTTCTTGCTTTTCACTACGGCCGCTGTGCCATTTGATCCCAAGGCTGAAGCCTCCGTCATCGATCCAAGCGTGACGATAACGAGGTCGTGCGAACGTACCTCGACGGTCTCCAGCTTACCTTCCGCTGTATAAATAATTTTCTCCACGAAGCCTTCTGCATCGATGTCTTTACGCAGCACCAGTTCCTCGACTTTCGATTTCAGAAGAAACTTCACATTCCGCTCAATCAGAAACCGTTCCAACGGCCGCACTAAAGAATCGTACTGATTGAAGACTGTTCGCATGATCCCGTGTAGCTGGTTGAAGCCCTGGACCATGTGTGTGAAGCGCACGAGGTAGCGCTTGAACTCTACCGCGCTGTGCCAGGGCTGGAAAGCGAAGGTCGTACACCACATCAGCCAGAAGTTGGTTTGGAGGAACTCTTCGCCCATCTGGTCGGCAATGCTGGTCCTTCCAAGCAGCCCCTCGGGCTCTGCAATAAGCCACTCGATCTTCAGAATGTTCTTTTCGCTCAGACCGAACTCGGGAGCGTTGATGGGCTGTCCATCCCGCACCAGACGCGCATGGGAGTGAGTCTTGATGACCTCGTTCCACTCGAAGATCTCCTGCGTCACCGTCTTGCTACGATCCAGTGTCGGCACGGCGGAAAATAGATCATAGGTGCAAAGGTACTTCGACTCCATCATGCGCCCGCCCCGAAGAACGTATCCTTCCTCCGGCGATCCTGCACCATCGAGGCTTCCGCCGAGCCGATCGAGTTCTTCATAAATCGTGATGTTCTTGCCCAGCACACCTCCGTCGCGAATTAAGAAAGCTGCGGCAGCCAGCGATGCGATGCCACCGCCCACAAGATAGACTTTCGTGTCGGAACGATCTGTGTTGCGCGCGCGCTCCCGCTTCTGTATATCGTTCATCTCGGACATGCGGTGCCCTCCCTGGTGTACTTTCAATCTCACAAATGATGGCATCTTACAGCGAAAAGCAAATTCAACGTATAGCGTTAACTATACGTTCAAGCATGAACATATGGCTTCAGACGCGCTTGTGCCTGAATAGAGGACCAACCACCATCATCTCGACTGGCTAGACTTGAAGCTTTCCGTGTAATTACACTGATATAAGACTATCGATCTGCCTTGGAGTCAGTAACTACGATGAAGCCCAACCCCGGTGATCCTGGTTGTACCTGCTACCGCTTACGGCAGTCTGCACGTATCGTGTCCAGGACCTATGACACGTTTCTTGCGCCTTGCGGCATCAGCATCGGTCAGTTTGGATTGCTTATCACGCTTTCTGCCATGAAGGGAGAGTCCATCTCGTCGTTGGCAGAGGTTTTGCAGATGGATCGGACCACCCTGACGCGCAACCTAATTCCGTTGCAAAAACTTGGATATATCTCCGTGGAACAAGCATCAGACAAACGGGCACGATCACTCAGCCTGACAGTAACCGGACAAAAAACCTTGACTGTAGCCAGGCCGAAGTGGAAGGCTGCTCAGCGCAGTCTAGAAAAAAAAGTTGGAAAAGCAGAGGTCAATCTGCTCAACGTGACACTAGAAAATACGCTTCTTCACTTACAGAAGTGACTGATGTGCGCTCGCAGGAAAGGAACACTGTATGAAAGAACAGCGTCGTGTTGTTGTAACCGGAGTCGGACTCGTCAGTCCGGTGGGCATTGGCACAGAAGAAACCTGGAGCGCCCTACTTCGTGGTGAATCGGGTGTCGCTCCTATCCAGCTCTTTGACGCGTCACGTTTCAGCTGCCGCTTTGCTGGCGAAGTAAAGGACTTCTCACCGGAGAAGTATATCGACCGCAAAGACATCAAGAAGATGGGCCGTTTTATCCAGTTTGCTATGGCTGCGGCAGAGTTCGCCATGAAGCAATCGGGTCTGCAGGTGACGGAAGAAAACGCTGAGCGCGTAGGCGTCTATGTTGGAAGCGGGATTGGCGCCTTTGAGGTGATCGAGCGAGAGCATTCCAAGCTCCTCGCCGGTGGACCCGATCGCGTCTCGCCGTTCTTCATCAACGCAACAATCGCCAATCTGGCCTCTGGACAGATATCTATTAAGTACGGCGCTGCCGGCCCGAACCTTACGTGCTCCACAGCCTGTACAACAGGCGCACACGGTATAGGAGAAGCCTGGCACATCATCCGTCGCGGGGATGCGGACGTGATGATCTGCGGAGGCAGTGAGGCCGCCGTTACTCCCCTCTCCGTTGCAGGCTTCGCCGCAATGCGTGCGCTTTCCACGTGCAACGAAAGTCCTCAGACTGCATCGCGTCCCTGGGACACGCAGCGTGACGGCTTTGTTGTCGGCGAAGGTGCTGGAGTGTTGGTTCTTGAGGAGTTGAGCCATGCACAGGCCAGAGGAGCTACCATCCTTGCGGAGCTTGTAGGTTATGCTGCGAACTCAGATGCCTTTCACACCAACGCGCCGCCGGAAGACGGCCGCGGTGTAAGACGCGTCATGCAACTCGCCCTGGCAAGCGCTGGGCTTGAACCTTCTGCGATTGGATACCTCAACGCCCATGCCACATCCACGCCTCTCGGAGACCGCGCAGAGGCCCAGGCCATCGCCGATACCTTCGGAGAACACGCAAAGACGCTCTTGGTCAGTTCGACGAAATCTATGACCGGCCATCTCCTCGGAGGCGCTGGTAGTCTGGAAGCCGGGATCACAGTGCTAGCACTCCGTGATCAGATGGCTCCTCCGACAACGAATCTGGAAGAACTGGACGAGCGTTGCCAACTGAACCTGGTGCGCGACAAAGGTATGCCCGTACCCATGCAATTCGCCATGACAAACTCCTTCGGCTTTGGTGGAACGAACGCCTCACTGATCTTCCGAAAGTGGTAATGCAGATAGCTCTCAGCAAAAGATCGAGAAGCAAAGGTAGCGCAAACCTTATTTTGCGCATGCCAATCGCTGCGTCGCGAGCGTAGGATTTCGGAGCGCAACTTTCAATCGAACAAGACAACGTGAACTCGTTCGAGGAGAATTGCTCAGCCCAAAATCTACCTCGGAGAAGCATATGGAACATCACGGCACCAATCGTAGAGACTTCCTCAAGCTTGGAAGCGCAGCAACGGCTGTCACTGCCATCTCGTGGAATGCAAGTAGCTATGCCGCTATTCCTGGAGCGAATGACCGCGTTCGAGTGGGAATCGTCGGTTGTGGAGACAGGATGAAGCAGGCCCTGATTCCCTCCTTCCAGCAACACGCCAAAGACAAAAACTTCGAGTTTGCGGCGGTCTCCGATATCTGGAATCGCCGCCGCGACGAAGGTGTTGCTTACGTGCAAAAAATCTGCGGAAACACCATCGCCACCGCCCGCAATAACGAAGAGCTCTACGACCGCAAAGATATCGATGCCGTCCTGATCGCCACCGCCGACTTTCAGCACGCGCAGCATGGGGTACAAGCCGTACGTGCTGGGCGGGACGCTTACTGTGAAAAGCCTCTCGCCGATACCATCGAAGACGCACACGCGATTCGAGAGGCCGTAAAGCAGACGGGCAAGGTCTTTCAAGTAGGCACACAGCGTCGCAGCACCCCCAGTTATCAGAAGGCATACGAATACATCCGTTCAGGCCAGTTCGGCGACATCAATATGGTGGAAATGACCTGGAATGTGAACCAGCCCGGACGCTGGCGTCGCCCCGATGTAGTTCCCTTATTGAAGGAGCAGGACACGGACTGGAAACGCTACCTTCTCAACAAGCCCTACCAGGCCTTCGATGCACGCAAGTATCTTGAGTTCCGTCTCTTCTCGCCTTTCTCCTCCGGCATTCCGGACCAGTGGCTAGTCCACCAGATTGATACTGTTCATTGGTTCAGTGGATATCCTCATCCTCGCAGCGTCGTGGCCAACGGAGGCATCTACCAGTGGCATGACGGTCGCACAAACTGGGACACACTAACTGCGGTCTTCGACTACGGCCCTCTGGACGATCTGACGAAAGGCTTCCAGGTGGTCTACTCTTCGCGTCAGACGAACTCCGCCGGTGGCATCAAGGAGCTCTACTACTCCAATGCCGGCATGTTGGATATGGACAAGCAACGCGTCAGTCCCGAAGGCGGCCTTACGGCCAGATCTGCTGCGGAGATGAAGATGCAGCCCAACCAACTCAAGAGCTTTGCTCTGAGCGAAAATGTCGCCGCAGCAGAGACCTCTGCGAACACCGGGGCCGATCCTATGACCTCCGCCAACATGCTCAATTGGATGGAGTGCGTTCGCTCTCGCAAAACACCAAACGCCAGCATCGACGCGGGCTACAGCCACTCACTTGCTCTCTGCATGACGGTCGCTGCCATGAAGACCGGACAGCGCGTCACCTTCGACGACAAGACACAGCAACTCGTCATTGGAGGGAAAAAAGGTGCATAGAAAAGTGCATAGATGGATCGTCTTTACCCTTCTTACCTTAGGCCCAGTCTCGCTCTTTGCCGCTGACAAGAAAGCTTCGTTGGGTGTCCAGGTGACGCCCAATGAAGCGCAACGGCGCGTGGATGTCACGATCGACGGCAAGCCCTTCACTTCCTATGTATGGCCAACCTCGCTCAAGAAGCCAGTACTTTACCCGCTCATCGCGGAGGGTGACATTGAAGTAACCCGCGGCTATCCACTCGCTCCGCGCGAGGGCGAACGCCAGGACCATCCCCACCACGCAGGCATGTGGTTCAACTACGGCAACGTGAACGGATTTGATTTCTGGAACAACTCCAACGCGATTCCAGCAGAAAATCGCACGAAGATGGGTACTATCGAACAGAAACAGATCGTCTCCACAAAGAGCGGAAGCGACCGTGGCGATCTCATCGTCGAAAGCACATGGATTACAGGCAAGGGTGAATCCATTCTGCAACAGACGACACACTACATCTTCATGCGGCATGGCGATGCACGCATGATCGACGAAACCGTCACCTTGCACGCTCTGAACAAGGCAGTCTTTCACGATGACAAGGAGGGTCTCCTTGGTATACGCGTCGCTCGCTGGCTCGAGTCCGCTGACGAGAAGGGCGGCATTTTCACCGACGCCAACGGAAAACAGACGAAGGTGGAAGGCTATACCGGCGCTGGCGCTACAGGCGTTTACACAACGAGCGAAGGAAAGACCGGAGACGCAGCCTGGGCAACGCGTGGCCGTTGGTGCATGCTCGTCGGACACAACGCTACTGGCCAGAACATCACCGTGGCCATTCTCGACCATCCTTCAAATCCTAACGCTCCTACCTTCTGGCACGCGCGCGGTTACGGTCTCTTCGCAGCGAATCCACTGGGGCGGCATATCTTCGATCCCAAAGCTGCTCCGCTTGATTTCACGATTGAGAAGGGCCAGTCGGCCGTCTACCGCCACCGTGTACTTCTTCTTACCCACGCCGCAACCGCCACAGAGATGAACAAATCAGCCGATAACTTCGCACAAATTCAGAAGTAACTTGAGCAAGAAACGGCCCACTTATCCGGTGGGCCGTTTTTGTTTGGAAGACTGGAGCTTAGAACGTAAACTTCGCAGCAATCTGGAAGATGCGCGGGTCCTGTGCCGAGGTCGCGTAGCCGAAGGTGCTGGAGTTCAGTGCCGTGGTGTAACCGTTGAAGTTCGGATGATTGAGTACATTGAAGGCCTCAATTCGAATGTTCAGGCCCAGTTGTTCGTGGATCGGGAAGCGACGACTGATTGCCATATCGACGTCGTAGTAATTAGGCTGCCGAAGCGCGTTGCGTCCCAGGTTGCCGAAGGTTCCAGCAGCGTTCTGAGCGAAGGCCGTCTTGTTGAGATAGAAGCGGTTTCCATTGGTAGCACTCTGCGTTACCTTCGTTCCGGTATAGATGGCGCTCCCACTGATCAGGTTTGGACGATCGAGGCCGATGCCGTTCAGGGAGTTATCCACGCCGGAGGTGAGGTTCAACACCGCGCCGCTGAGGATACGAACCAGTGGAGCGATCTGCCAGTCGTTGACTAACGCCCCGGTGATCCCATGGAGACTCTTGAAATGACTGCTCGCCACCAAAGTTGTGTTGAAGATATGGCGCACGTCATAGCCGCAGTTAGCACGATCCAGACGAGGGTTTGATGGATTTTCGAAGACCGGTGCAGCGATGTCTCCCGGCGCATCTCCTACGCTGATGCAATGCGACCAGGTGTAATTCGCCAGAAAACTGAAGTCATGCGACATGCGATGCTGCACCGCCGCGATGATGCCGTGATAGCTCGAGTTATTGCCATCGCTAATCTGGGTCATCGTCGCACTGTAGAACTGGCCTTGCACTGAGTTTGCTAGGGAGAGCGGAGTCCGAAGGTTGGTGTTCGCTGTAGAAGAGCAAGCTCCGCCAATCGCAGGGAATCCGTTGACGCCTGGCGTGCCAACCATAGCTCCGCACGACCCAGCTCCGGTGTAAGTGCCAGGAATGTAGACCGCGGCATTCGGCCCCTGTCCTAACCACAGGTGGGAATTTTTATTGCCCAAGTAATTGATGGACATGTTCCATCCCATGCCTAAATCCTGTTGTACGCTCGCAGTCCATTGGTTGACCGCAGGTGTCTGGATATGGCGAGGAATCAAGACGTACAAGGTATTGGTAGGAAACACAGCCGAAGCATTCGGAGGAAATGTTCCTGGGAAGGGATCTCCACCTGGATATCCCGTCCAAGGACTGGAGAGCGGGATCTGTCCATTGAGATCGATCTCATTGGTATAAGGGGGATTCGAGGTCAAACGCTGCGAGGCGTACAGCGGCGGGCTGTCATACATGATGGCCCCGCCAAACCGGAAGACCGTCTTGCCTGAACCGAAGGGATCATAAGTCAGGCCTACGCGCGGTGACAGGTTGGACAGACGGTTGTCGGTAAACGATTTTGGAACGCCCGGATCTCCGTAGAACGTCGATCCCGCTGGCGCAAGAGGATAGACGGAACTGTGGAGATTGGCATCGAAGGCCGCACGGCTGAACGAACTGCCACGACCGAACTTGTCCGTCTGGTAAAGGTTAGGTTCCCACCGCAGACCGATGTTCATCGTCAGATGCGGAGTCGCATGGTAGGTGTCCTGCGCATAGATGCTGAAGATGGTCTGCCGGAAAGTGGTCTGCTGCGCACGGCTCTGACTAAATGCGTTCATTTGTCCCGTCAGAAAATCGATCATCGGCTCGCCTACATTTTTGTTTTTTGCTCCACTTAGTTGGCCACCGAAGTTGTAATTGCCGTTGTAGAGATAGCCGGTCTGCGTGTTGTCGCCCGTGCGAATAATCTCACCACCGAAGGCTAACTGGTGCTTTCCGCGAACATAGTCGACGTCATCCGCAAAAGCCTCGGTATTTACGTTGAAATACCCTGGTGCGCAAGTGCCGCAGCCTACGGCAAAGTTATTAGCCACCGTAAGACGTAGATCCACGGACGTGTAGACAAAGAGATTTGCGCCGAGGGTCGTTGCGTTAATTCCGCCAGCCGTAGGTCCACGCGTGTCGCGACGGCGGGTATAGGTGCCATGGAACGTATTCACCAGACGCGGGCTGAGAATGTAGGTATCGCCTAGGGTAAAGGCCTGGCCCCGCTCATCATTCCCTGCTGTGGTGGTCAAGAGAAGATTGGTCGGTGAATAGTAGTTGGGCTGCTGGTACTGTGCGATGAAGTAACGCCCAAAGAGAGAGTGCTTGTCGTTGAACGTGTAGTCGATACGGCCGATGTATTGATCTTCCGAGCTATTCGCAGGAAGAGCGACGTTGATACGGCCAAATTTATCTGCTTGACCTATCGGAAGATATTTAATGAGGTTGAGAGCAACCTGGTTAAAACTACTTTGCGGAACTTTTCTTGTAGCGGAAATATCAGCTCCCGTAACTGGATCGACCAGGATAGGTGCGGGTGTAGGCTGTCCCTGCGCATTCGTCCCAGCAACACCCCAGTTGGCAACAAGCGGACAATTTCCTCCTTGCTGGTTAAAATCTCCTGTTAGCTCCGCAGCACTAGGAATGCAGGAACTGGTGGCGTTGCCCACCTGCCGGTTCCTCGTGCCTTGATATCCCACGAAGAAGAACATCTTGTCCGTCAGAATCTTGCCTCCAAGAGTCCCACCGAACTGGTTCCTCTTCAGCGTGTCCTTAGCTGTCGAAAAGAAGTTATTTGAATTGATGATGTTATTGCGTAGGAACTCAAACACCGTTCCGTGCCATCTGTTCGTTCCGGAGTTCGTCACTACGTTGACCAGTGCCCCCGGATGCAGTCCATTGCGTGCGGGCAGCGAATTCGACTCCACAGAAAACTCTCGCAGCGCATCGGGAAACGGATAGGGCAGGTTCACATTGGTGAAGCTGTCCACATGATTGCCGCCATCAAGAACGTAGTTGTTGTAGTTGCCCTGTCCACCGGCGACTGCAATGACCGTCGAGCTGAAATAGTTTTTGCTTCCGATGATATCGCCCGTTGGCGCGGTCACTGCACCACCAGAGATGAGGATGAGTTGTGTCGCCTGGCGACCGTTCAGGGGAAGCTCGGTGATACGCGCCTGATCTATAACCTGCTTGAACGAACTCGTCTCTGTCTCCAGAGCAACGCCCTGCGCCTGTACATCCACGTGATCCGACGATTTGCCTACGGTCAGCGCAGCGTTTACCTGCAGATTGTTCCCTACCTCCAGAACACCCCTCTGCGTGTAACCCTGAAATCCAGTAGCCGCCACCGACAAACTATAGGGGCCTACCGGCACATTCGGCAGACTGAAAATTCCTGAACTATCGCTTACCGTGCTTCTCGAGGTGCCCGTCTCTGTAAGTGTCAAAGTAATGGCAGCGTTGCCAATTACAGCGCCAGTAGGGTCAGAAATCGTACCTTGGACGCTTGCCGTGCCCGCAGTTTGCGCGAACAAAGGCGCACACATCCCTACACAAAGGAGCACTAGCGTCAGCGCTCCAAACCATCTCGATCTTATTAGCGCACAGGCCAAAAGGTTATTCATTCGTCCCTTTCGCGGTAATTGCAAGCCTGATCGATCTTCCGCTCGCAACCGTCCGCCATCATGTTTGATTTCGGACGGGACTATAACCCCGACTGGAGACGTCCGTCAACGAGGAATTATTTCTCTTTTGGTAAGGGCAACGTTGCCTGAACAGGCATATCTCGACCGTACAAATCACGCGAGAGATCGCACAAAGGCAATATGTGGGGGATCGGGAAACACCCACCGAATCAGTTAGAAGGTAAAGGAGAGTCCTGCCTGTAAAACCTTCGGCGCCTGGGCAAAGTAGAGGGTACGCCCGTCACTCGACACGAAGGGGCGGTACCCCTGTGCCAGAAGGTTTGTTACATCCACAACAGCTTCGAATCCATGCGGAAGCATCCCGTTGATGTGGAGAGGCTGCCTGAGATGTAAACCAAAATAGGCTGCGTCACCATAGGAATGGTAAGCGTCCACGGCCGTCAGGGTAGACTCCGGTTGCCAACGATAGGCCGCGCGAAACCGCGTTCCTGTGCGCAACAACCGACCGTTTAAAGACACCGTGGCAGCATACGTTTTCATCGCTCGTAGAGAACCAAGCACGCCCTGCACACTGGCATCTGTGCTTCCATCCGCGATCAGAGCGCTTCCCGTTTCGTACTGGCCCGTTAGCGAGATGGCTTTGGTCAACTCTTCTTTCAAAAGGACCCGATACCCCGAACTCTCATATTCCCCGCTGAGAGCACGGAAGCTCTGCGTTGTAGGATCGGCCACAACACCGCCAGCGGCGATCTCGGTACTGGTTAGGACGCCGGTGCCTGCAATCGGGGCCGCGTCGATCTTGTCGCGATAGATCGCTATCTCCATCACACTGCGTCCGGCACGTCCGGACAATCCTAGCGTCTGGTGTTCCCCACGCTGCGTGCGAAGATGCCCATTCATCGCCACCGCTACGGGCATTTCGACCTCGACACGATCCAGATCATCGAGGCTCTGGAGTTCGCCGCTGGTCGCATAGCCGTAAGTCAAAATGACATGCTCGGCGGGCTTCACAGAGACGCGCACAAAGGGGAGCATCGACACCGCATTGCCTGCCATGTTAACCTCGCGGAGCATCGACCCTGCGTCGATCATGACGGTGTCACCCAATTCCACGCGCTGTGCGGACCGAATCGTGGCCGCCTGCATTCCATTGGAACTGCCGCGTCCCACCAACTCCGGGTGCAAATGGTAGGTCAGCAGCGTCCGTTGGTATCCACTCCAGACAGTTCCCCGCTCAAAGCCGACGACCACATCCGCTGAGGGGGCTACAGGATACGGCGTCCGTGCACCAGAGAGGTCGGCTCGAAGAATACTTCCAACGCCATCCGGGTGAACCCGTTCCATCGTCAGGGATTGATGCACTCCGCCGTGAGCAAAGCCGCTGTCATCGCTGATTAAGGCAAGGCGATTCTCCGACATCGTCTTGTGGCTGAGTTCTGTGGCGCTAGAGGAATATTCGACCGAGCTTACCGCGCCCGTACCATCATCCACCCATCGCAGGATCGGTCGGCTGGCCGAAGACCGCAGGGTCCACATCCAATCGTCACCGGATTCTTCCGGTTCACGACGCTGAGCCGGGAGCCATTGCGAGGGCGTAAATAAAGTCGCCAGCGTGAGATCTACCACCGCACGCGATCCACTCACAAGCTTCAGATTGTCTCGCTGCGCAGGAAGATAGAGCGCCTGTGTTGCCCGCACAAGGTAGCTTCCCGCAGGCAGATTCACCAGGCGATAACGCCCCTTCATATCGGTTACGGCGGTTCCCACCAACCGAGCGTTGGGTGCCAGTACCTGTACCAACGCACCAATCTGGGGAACGCCTGTTGCATCGCGGACCCATCCGCTCACGCTCGCCGAAGTACCCGCCCTATTCCACGTCTGCCCGGTCACAGGCGACACCGCCGCCAGACCAAACAAAACTGCGGCCAGAGGGACCACAAAACCTCGAGTTCGAACGAGTCGCAACACCGGAAGATATCACTCCATACTTGCCAATTGAACGCGTCGTACAAGGCGCTCTAGTACAGTCACGCTTGGCCAATTAAGTGTCTTCAGGCTGTTCTCTCTGAAGAAGGCCGGCCGTCGCATCCATATCCCGCGACCGTACCTGAAATCATACTTCCTGTTTACTCCACCGTGAAGGGAGCCGACTCCGCAATCTGCTGCTTAGAGACGCCATCGTTCACCTTAATGGTGACCTGATAGTTTCCAGGCTGCAGACTTGCCAACGGCATGCTCTTCTCCAGGGTTACCTGATCGGAATTCGGGCTCAGCTTTTGGCTCGTCTCCGAAGTCGTCAAGATCGTCTTGTTTGTGGCCAGGTCCTTAACTTCGTACTCGATCTGAGCGTCATTCTTTTTGCTCTTTTCATCGATTCCAAGGTTATACACCTGCATCCAGAAACTCAGATCCTGATTTCTCTTGAAATTTACCGGAGTCTTAGGTCCTGCAGAGACGCGGGGACGAATCCAGGTGTTTCCAATGACAAAATTGCCCGAACCGATCTCCTTGGTAGGAACGCGGTGCATGGAATCGGACAAGATCAAGGACGAAGCCGCCAGCTTGTCGTCATCGTACTTCGGCACACTGATACTGCGCTTCCAGGTACCAATATGATCCGGATTATTGACATCCTTAATGACGATGTCCACCTTATACAGACCTGGACGAAGAGGGAGCGACTTCCAGTAGACCGACTGCCGGTTTTGTGCCGCAGCTAGAAGTTCGGACGGCTCACTGATCTGCACCGTATCTTCAAACGTCTGGATAGCGCGATGGTTCAGATTCGATACGCGTCCAAGAATGTTGACCGTTCCCGTCGCTACGCCGTCTTTGTTATTGAACGTGATGTCGCGATTCCGGAGCTGCAAGGTCAGTGGCACCAGGATCGTCTCGTTCGTCACCTTCACATAGTCCGTGCGCACATCGAAGAGGAACGGAGGTCCCTTCAGAATCTGGGCCGATCCGATGTACTGCTCCAGGTCCTTGAACTTGATCGGAGGGGGAGCCATGATCTTCGCCATCAGCGAAAGACGGTCGAACTGCTTCGCCTGCTGTTGTGACTGCATGGGTCCCTTGCCAAGCTGCTCCAGGCCGCCGCCGGAAAAACGGTCCGTTTTGGATGACTGCCCCATCTCTTCCGCCTGCGTCAGACCCGCACCCGGAACGTGCTTCAGAGCGTCCTTCTCAGAGCGATCAATCGTCAGATGGTAGTCGCCGCACATGCAGCCGTCGACAAACTCAAGATCGATGTTGTCGCCGATGCCTTCGAGATAACGGTAGTGCCACGTCTCGAACGGGAAGGTCGACGTGCTACCGCCGCCCTCTTCCATCGGACGCTCGTATTGACCACCGCTGGGGTGCGATTCGATGTTGTCCGGCTTGCCATACGCAATATAGATATGGCCGCGATCAGTCTTCCAACCGGGCTTACCCGCCGCGAAATGCTCATTGGCATAGGCGATGCGCTGATAGTGCTGCTCTTTAAACTCATTGTCCGGAGAGTCGGGATTCGGGTTCCGGCGTAGCCAGAAATTTTCGATGAACGCATCGCGCTCTTCATCGTTGGCAAGATGTTTGAACGCCTGTGCTTCTTCGTCGGTGATGATCCACAGGACATCTTCGTTGAGCCACTTTTTGTATGGCCCTTCCTTGATTTCCGCCCTAAGCTCTTTCTGCTGATGGAACTTCTCGCGATCGGAAAGACGGCGCTTCGTCGGATCGGGCTTCTCCGCAACGGACGGCGTCTTCGTCACGGACGAATCGCCCACCGGCGCTTCCTGCGCAACGGCACCCGCTGTCAATACAACACTACCCAGAAATAATCCGCCCCACACCAATGCCTTGAATCTGCTCATCGCGCTCCAGTACCCCAAAACTACAACTTTCGCTTATACGAAATATTCTAGGCTTCCACAGACAACCCTACAAGTTGGACGGACGACCGGCCCAAGAGATATCCCCTCGGCAAAAATCCCTGTGCTTCGGCGCAACGCTGCTATCATTCTTCTCGTCTCCGAACGCGCCATTTTGTCTGCCACGGAACCACCTCCGCGCTCTGTGCGTAAGTGTGTCCGTTAGTACTTCAAATGCACTCTCGGACGTTTTACGAAAAGAGAAAACCGCACCTATGAGCAAACGGAAAATTCTGATCCTTGTCGCAATTGTGGTCGTCCTTGCTGCGGTTATCGTCGGCAGCGTCATGCACAGCCGCTCAAACGTTACGAAGGTCACGACCACCAAGATCTCGCGTCAGGATCTCGTTTCTGTGGTCAGCGGAACAGGCCAGATCAAGCCCAAGACCTACGTGAATGTAGGTGCTACCGCCTTTGGAAGGATCACGCATCTCTATGTAAAAGAAGGAGATCACGTGGCTGCCGGGCAGGTTCTCGCTACGCTGGAAAGCGTCCAACCTCAGGCTACCGTTGCCGCGCAGAACGCGACGATCTCTTCCCAGAAGACCGACGTCAACTCGTACCTCGCCGCCGAAAAAACCGCAGAAGCCAACGTCACCCAGGCGGTCGCCGACCTTCAACAGAAGCGTTTCGACATCGAGCGTTACGAGAAGCTCTACGACCAGAAGCTTGTCTCGAAGCAGGACTACGATTCGCGCAAGGCGGCCTATGACGTCTCCGCTGCCACCCTGCAGCAGCGTCAGGCCGCCGTGGCGCAGTCCAAGGCGCAGACCGCCTCCGCCCTCGGCCATGTCGACCAGGCTGTCGCCTCCCAGCGCGCCAACTTCGACGCCCTCGACAAAACCATCTCCCGTGCGCCGTTTAACGGCCTTGTCACCAACGTTCCCGTCCGCGAGGGCGAAACCATGGTGACCGGCATCCAGAATGCGCAGGGTTCTACCCTTATGACCCTCGCAGACATGTCCGTCATCACCGCAGAGGTCAAGGTCGACGAGACGGACGTCGTCAACGTCAAGCTCAACCAGCAGGTTGAAGTAACCGTCGATGCCCTCCCCGGCAAGTCCTTCAAGGGACACGTCACGGAGGTAGGCGACCAGGCGCTCCTGCGCACGACGGGTATCGCCACTTCACAATCCACCACTGGTACGGAAGAAGCCAAGGATTTCAAAGTAGTCGTTACTTTGGACGAAGACGCACCCGCCCTCCGTCCTGGTCTCTCCGCTACAGCCAAGATCACCACGGCCCGCGTTCCAAACGCTCTCACACTCCCCATCCAGGCCCTTGTGCAACGCGACCAGGCCCTGGAGGATACTTATATGAAGAACAGCGGGAAGCTTCCCTCTTCCAACGGCCCATCCGCCGCAAAAGGAAAATCCAAGACCATACAGGGAGTCTACGTCCTGACGGCTCAGAAGAACGATCTGCGAGTCCACTTCGTCCCCGTCACCACGGGTATCACTGGTGCAACCGAGATCGAAGTTACCAGCGGCCTCAACTCGGGTGATGAAGTAATCACCGGCCGTTTCAAGATTCTTCGCACCTTGCACAGTGGAACGCGAGTCAAACGAGATAATAGTATCGAATCCGCGACAGCTGCCGAATCAGAATCCTAGCCTGCGGGAACATCTCCCGCTTGCATCACGTACCACTTTGCAATGAGACCGCCCATGACCGATGAAACCACACGTATTGAATCCCTGAAGTCCAACTGTGTGGAGCCTGGTGAAGTCATTGCCACCACCAACCTCTGGAAGACTTATGTCATGGGCGACCAGGAGGTTCATGCCCTTCGCGGCGTGAACCTCCGCATCAAGCACAACGAATACGTCGCCATCATGGGCCCTTCCGGTTCCGGTAAGTCCACGCTGATGAATCTCATCGGCTGCCTCGACTCGCCCACCAGAGGCACCTATTGCCTCAACGGCTTCGACGTCTCCAAACTCTCCGATGATGAGCTTGCTCGTATCCGCAACAAGGAGATCGGCTTCGTCTTCCAGACCTTTAACCTGCTCGCCCGCGCCTCTGCGCTGCACAATGTTGAGCTACCCTTGATCTACAACGGCACCTCTGCCACCGCTCGTATCGAGCGCGCCAAGGAAGTCCTCACCTCAGTTGGTCTTGGCTCCCGTATGGATCATAAGCCGAACGAGATGTCCGGCGGTCAGCGCCAGCGCGTCGCTATCGCCCGTGCTCTGGTCAACTCTCCTTCGATCATCCTTGCCGATGAACCCACAGGAAACCTCGATTCCAAAACTGGCGATGAGATCATGGCTCTCTTTGACGAACTCCACGCGCGTGGAAACACCATCATTCTCGTCACGCATGAGCCGGACATCGCCGAATACGCCCACCGCATCGTTACCATCCGTGACGGCGTGATCGCGAACGACCATCTCAGCTCTCGCATCCGCACGCCTGAGACGGTTTAGGGCGGGACCTCTTTTTTGAGAATCGTGTCGCAATATGATATAAAGACAGGTCATGCAAATTCTGGCCCTCAGTACATTTCCCAAGGCCATTCTTGCCACAACGCTGGTTCAGGTGATCGCGCTCGGTGCCGTATGGGCGCTCAAAGGGCGTGACTTTCTTCTGAGGAAGTACCTCGGAAGTCTTGTCTCGCTTGCGGTAGGTGTCCTACTAGCGACCGCACTGCTCCACCTCCTGCCGGAGGCCATTGCTCAGTTGGGAAACACGCCAATGCTTTGGTTTGTCCTCACGGCCACACTGCTTGGCCTCTTCGCAACGGAGCGTGTCTTTTCCGCGCTGACCGGAGGGGCTGCCGAACCTGCGGGCGCAAATACTTTGACCACACGCGAGCATCATCATGGGCACCACACCTCGCGTCCCATCAATCTCGTCTTTGGTGGGATGCTGCACAGCTTTGTCGATGGGGTCAGCGTCGCTGCGGCGTTCACCGTGAATACGCGGGTAGGTCTTGTCACCGCACTGGCGATCACGTTGCACGAGGTGCCGCACCGCCTCGGCGATTTCGCGCTCTTCGTGCATCTGCATGTCTCGACGCGGCGCGCGATGCAGTTGGCTGTTCTTGTCGGTTTGCCCTCGTTGCTGGGTGTGGCGCTTGTCACCGTCATCGGCGCAGGCGCGTCGGGAGCCACGGCCTGGCTTCTTCCCATCAGCGCAGGCAGCTTTCTCTACATTGCGATGGCCAATCTTATGCCGGAGCTGCAGCATGAATGCAAACTACGCCGTGTCTTTACGCAGATATTCTGTGTTCTGGCGGGAGCAGCACTGGTTCTGCTGATCGCTCGCCTACCGGGGGCGTAGCAAAACCGATGGTTTAGATTTTCAAGTCAAATATATGAAAATAAAAGGTATTCATTCAGCTACAAGATTCGCAGCTTCCAAAGAGGAAGAACTCATGTCCCGTCACATGAAAGCCTTTTGGGACATTGCGCGAGATCTGGACCGTGCAGCCTTCCAGTTCGAAGACCTTGCCGCAAACAGTACAGCGGAAATGGTGATGGTGCTCTTTTCCAGCCACTTCATAGCGCGTTGCAGCGCCGGGCATCTCCACCGCTGTCAGCCAGCCGTCTTCCATCAGTGAAGCGATATTGCGGTAGATCGTGGCGAGACTCACGCCGTCCACGTGAGCCTTCGCGAGGGCTAAGGCCTCTTCCGGCGACAACGGGCGATCCGCAGCCATGAAGGCACCTCGAATCGCGTCTTTTTGTTTGGTATTCCGTGTCTGCGTCGTCAACGATCTGAGCCCCACCCATGATTGTAAAACGTACGGACCGATTCTTAGCGAAGGACTGGCGCCACGGGAATAACCGGATTCCACTCAATTGCGCTAGCCAGGACCAGGGAAGTCTGCGTGGCCACATAGGGAGCGAGCGCGTCGATCACCTTTTCCAGGTGGGCGATGTCCCGCACCGCAACCTGCACGATGTAGCTCTCCGCGCCGGTCACGCGGTGCGCCTCACGCACCTCCGGCACCCGCCGAACCACGGTGGCAAACTTCTCCAGCTTGTCGCCTGCAATGGTTACCTTGATAAAGGCACGCATGGGCAGACCGACGTTCTCCGGTGCCACCTGGGCGTGGTAGCCGCGAATCACCTCGGCGTCTTCCATTTTGCGCACGCGCTCGATGACGGACGGCGTGGAAAGACCCACACGTCGGCCCAATTCGGCGTAGGGAGTGCGCGCGTCCTTTTGCAGATGCTCCAGGAGCGCGCAGTCGATACGGTCGAGTTCCATTGCTATTCCGCCACAGTTTTGTTACGGAGAGAACCGATCTTCTCCACCGTCACAACCATCTCTTCTTCCGGCTTCAACCAGCGCTGCGGTGTGCGGCCCAGACCGACGCCTGGAGGCGTACCCGTGCTGATGATATCTCCGGCCAGAAGCGGCGTAATGCTGGAGATATACTCGATTAACTGCGGCACACGAAAGATCAGCAGGCTGGTATTGGAATCCTGTAGCCGCTCTCCGCTCACGTCGCATGTGATGTCCAAATCATGCGCATCGCCCACTTCATCCTTCGAAACGATGCACGGACCAATGGGCGTGAAGGTCGGAAAACTCTTCCCCATGCTCCACTGCGTTGTCGCGAGTTGAACATCGCGTGCGCTGACATCGTTGCAGATGGTGTAGCCGAAGATATACTCGTCCGCATCTGCGGCGGAGATGCGATAGCCAGCCTTGCCGATCACAACGGCCATCTCGGCCTCGTAGTCTACCTGTGTGCTGCTCTTCGGAAGGATCACATCGACGTCCGGGCCTACAACAGTCTCAGATAACTTTAAGAAAACAGTCGGCACGGCCTGCACATCAAACTTGCTCTCGATCGCATGCACCTGATAGTTCAGACCAATGGCAAAGACACGCGGCGGCTTTGGGATTGGAGCAAGCAGCTTCAGCGAAGCCAATGGTGTGCGCTTCGCGTTCTTGTCCGCGATCAGCTTTTCTGCGGCGGCGATTCCCTTCTGCCCTGCCTCCAGAAACTCCAGAACGGTGGCGTAACCTTCGAGCGCGATGACCTCTTCGCCGATCTGCAAACCTGCAACCGCAGCGCCCTTGTCCCCTACGTACGTAACCAGCTTCATTGCTCTTCCTTCCAAACTTCCCCATCGGGGAAACTGTACTTCGTAATCGTGGACGGGAAGACCGCAATCGAATATCCCGGATTTTCAGGGGCCAAGTAGTGCCCGCGCCGTATCCTTACCGGATCGACGAAATGTTCATGGAGATGGTCGACAAACTCGATGACGCGGTCTTTCATCGTAGTCGAGACACAAAGGTAATCGAACATCGAGAGATGCTGAACGTACTCGCAAAGTCCCACACCGCCGGCGTGGGGGCAGACTCGAACGCCAAACTTCGCGGCGAGCAAAATGATGGCGAGATTTTCGTTCACCCCCGCGACCCGGCAGCTATCGATCTGGCAGACGTCGATCGCCTCCGCCTGCATCAACTGCTTGAACATCACGCGATTCTGGCAGTGCTCTCCAGTGGCGATGGGTACCGGTGCAGCCTCGCGGCGAATGCGCGCATGCCCGAGGATGTCGTCGGGGTTGGTCGGCTCTTCCATCCACCACGGTTGCAATTCGGCAAGCTGCTTTGTGCGCTCAATGGCCTCCAGCACGCCCCACTTTTGGTTCGCGTCGACCATTAGTTTGTTGGTCCAGCCGATCTCTTCGCGTACAAGACGCCCGCGTCGCAGATCGTCAACAGCATCGCCGCCGACTTTTAGTTTGAAGTGTGTCCAGCCGTCAGCGAGCGCTTCGCGACAGAGCCGCCGCACCTTCTCATCTGAGAAACCGAACCAGCCGACGGAGGTGGTATACGCCGGATAGCCGTGCTCCAGCAGTTGCTCCATGCGCTCGGCTTTGCCCTCGCGACCGCGTTGCAGGATCGCCAGCGCCTCGTCATAGGTCAACGCATCGTCGATGTAGCGGAACTCCACAGCCTTGAGCAGTTGCTCCGGTTCCATCTCGGCAAGGAGACGCCAGAGTGGTTTGCCTTCAACCTTGGCATACAGGTCCCAGACTGCATTGATCAGAGCGCCCGTCGCCAGATGGATGACGCCCTTCTCCGGGCCGAGCCAGCGGAACTGGCTTTCGTCCGTCAACTCGCGTGAGAACTTGGCAAAGTTCTCCGTGATGGAATCGAGCGTACGTCCCACAGCAAACTTCGAAAGATACTCGAGCGCCTGCACTACGAGATCTGTTCCGCGTCCCAGAGTGAATGTAAGGCCGTGACCTTCAACCTCGGAGTTCGTTTCCAGAATGCAGTAAGCCGCCGAATAGTCTGGGTCTTTATTGACCGCGTCAGAGCCAATGCTCTCGCGGGAAGTCGGAAAACGAAGGTCCACCACGCGGACCCTTTCAATCACAATCGACTGCATGGATCTCCTTAGTCCGCTAGTACGGCTTTGGTCAGGTTGCGCGGACGATCGACGTCCACACCGTTGCGCACGGCGATGAAGTAAGCCAGCAACTGGAACGGAATCACCTCAATAATCGGCAAGAGGTATTCGTTGGCTGGCCGAACTTCGATGGCATGCGTAACCAAGCCGCGAACACGCACGTCGCCCGCGTTGATGACCGCCAGTACCGTTGCTCCCTGTGCCTTCATATCCGCCAGAAGCTGAACCGTTTTCTCGTAGCGCAGAACGCTCTCCGCATCGTCTGCGTCATAGGTCGCAAGGACGATGAGCGGAACTTCTGGAGAGACCAGCGCATTGGGCCCATGCTTCAATTCGCCAGCGGGATAGCCCTCGGCATGCAGATACGAGCTCTCCTTGAGCTTGAGCGCGCCCTCGCGAGCAATGGCGTAGTGGATGCCTCGCCCAAGGAAGAGAAAGGTCTTAGCGCCCGCGTAGAAAGGAGCGAGCGCCTCGATCTGCTTCTCCCACTCTGTAAGCTGAGCCGCGACTGCCTGCGGCAGCTCGCGCACCAGGGCAAGCCTGCGAGTCACTTCCGCCGCATCCAGCGCCTTGCGCTCCTGCGCGGCGTAGAGTGCCAGCAGATGCAGGACCAGTAGCTGGGCAGTGAAGCTTTTGGTTGCGGGAATCGCCTTCTCCACCCCAGCCTCAGTTGGTAAACTCGCATCGGCCTCGCGCGCCATGGTCGATCCTGCCACATTGGTCACGGCAGAGGTACGGTGGCCGCGTTTTTTTGCCTCGCGCAGGGCAGCCAACGTATCCGCCGTTTCGCCCGACTGCGAGATAACAATCACCGCAGGATCACGCTTGGTGTTTGTGGACCGTAGGCAGTATTCACTGGCAAACTCTACGTCAACGGCCAGGCGTGCCAGATCCTCCATGACGATTTCGGCGGTCAAACCGGCGTGGCGGCTGGAACCGCTGGCGGCGATGACGACATCGTTGTGATCGCGAAGGGCAATCTGCGCCTCGGCAAACCGCTTCGCGCGAAACGTCGTTCCGTCCGTGTAGTAGTCCAGCGTGCGTTCCAGAGCAGAGGGCTGCTCCCAGATCTCACGCAGCATTGCATGAGGAAAACTACGTTCGGCGTTCGCGTCCATCTTTACCACCTCAAAATATTTTTGTTTCCAAGGAATTGATTTTACCGTGCGAGCATCACAAGATAAGGGCACGCACCTTCGCGGACAGATTTTCTGCGCGGAATGACGATCCGAAGCACGAACCAGGAGAGCTTATTAACATGCGATTCCATTTGAGAGCAGCAGTCTTTTCCCTTTGCCTGGCGTCCGCGCTGGCAGTCACGGGATGCAAGAAGAACCCGCCCGTCGCCGTCCCCGCAGGCAGCACCGTCTCCACGGTGCCCGCAGGAACCCCCGTCATCAATCCCGACGGAACCACAACCAACGCTCCCGTAGGCGGACAGCAGGTACTCCTCTATCCCGACGGCACGGCTCACGCCATGGCGCCCGGTACTCCTGTACCGACTCCCGCCCCGGCACCGGCACCCGCCATGCAGGCAATGACGCCAGCTCCTACCGATGGCGCGCCCGCTCCCGTGACTGCAATGACTTCCTCCAATTCAGCACCTGCTCCCACCGGCGTCACGGTTCCTAACCACACCCGTGTGGCTGTCCGCGTCACCGAGACTCTCTCGGGCAAGACTTCTGCGGTAGGACAGGGCTTCACCGGCGTTCTTGCAGGTCCTATCGTGGTACACGGCGTGACCGCCTTCCGTAGCGGCACGAACGTGCGTGGTGAAGTCGTCTCCGCACGCGGACAGGGCCACTTCAAGGGTGAAGGCGTCATTGGCATTCAGCTCACCAACATCGGTGGCTATCGTGTCAGCAGCACCGAATATACGTCCATTGTCAAGGGCAAGGGCAAGCGGACAGCAGGTTTCATCGGCGGCGGAGCGGGTGTTGGTGCTCTGATCGGTGGTCTGGCTGGCGGAGGTAAAGGTGCTCTGATCGGTGGCTTGGCTGGTGCGGGCGGTGGTACGGCGGCCGGAGCCATGACTGGCAATAAGGACGCCGTTATTCCCTCAGAAACCGTCGTTCGGTTCACGTTGACGGATTCCATCAGCGTTCACTAACTGATCCAAAAGAAGGGGCGGAGACGATAGGCATCGTCTCCGCCCTTTCTTCTTGTTTTCTTTAGATGACAAAGACGCCATCGCGCATAATCTGCTTTTCCCCGTCCGCATTCCCCAGCCAGATATTGAAGCCGAGACCCACCACGTCGATATGTGTGGACGACTTCCAGGGTGCGCCGGTGTGCGCTCCATAGGGATCTCCAAAGGCGATATGGATTCCGGGGAACTTCTCGTCCTGCAAAATGTTTCCGATCACCCTCTCTACGCCGATGTTGGTTCCAATCGCAAACTCGCCAACGCGATCTGAGTTCACATCCGTATGGGTATAGGCCCAGAACGCGGCTTCCAACTCCTTGTTATCGCATGCAATGCGCTTGATGCGGTTCCCCTCAATCCAGATGGTCAACGGAGTGGCGCGCAGAATTCCAAAGCGTGCGCAAAGATAATCCCCCACCACACCATCTACCACGAAGACACCGTTCACTTCTTCGGGAGCAGTAAAACACTCTCCGCCGGGCAGGTTTCCCCACTTCTCCGTGCTGATGATGCCTGAGGTCTTGAACCACTTATAGTCCGGCGAAAGCTGCGCATGGATGTCGGTCCCGGCGGCGGTCGTGGCGCGCACGTAGGTCGCCTGGCGCACGAGGTCAAGCACACGCTGGCTCAACTCGTCCACTAAATTGAAGTCGGCACGCATGCCCTGCACCATGATCTCGGGCGTGATGTTGACCATGTGCGCGTGACGCATTCGGCGACGATTGACGACGTCGGTCATCTGCATGCGGCTGCGCAATTCGTTGGGCTGGACCTCGACGGCAAAGATACTCACATCGGAGGTTTCCATATCTTCGAGGACGATTGCGGGCATCTCCTTCAGAGGCCGTTGGGCTTCCTCCTCCAGGATGAAGCCGTTCCATCGACAACCAGAATTCTGCAGTTCAGCGGCGAGGGAGGCCGCGATCTCCAGGCATTTCTCGTCTGCAATCAGCGTGACCTTTTCTGAAGGCTGAACCCGCAGACAGGTTTGAACGGCGTTCGTGGCGCCAGCGGCAAACTCCATGGGGAACGGTACGCCAAGCAGGCGAGGTAGAGCCTCAATAAGGTTCGACATAAAGTTAAGGATAATCCAAACGTTTGCGGGAAGGACGACAGAAGCCAAAAGGCCCCGGCGAAAGTAATCGCCGGGGCCCTTTGCGAAGTACTTTAGAGCCTTATACGTAGTGACGATCGATTTCGGACGGGATGTAGAGTTCCGCCTTCAACTGGGCGTTTACTGTGGTAGAGGGCTTGTCCATGCACTTGACGAAAGCAGTCTGGAACTTCAGCATCTCGTCCTTGGTGCCGACGGTAACGCGAACGTAGGTCGGCATGATGGGCCACGAACGGCCGATCGCCACTTTCTCCGTCAGCATCTGCTTCGTGAAGTCGCTACCGGGACGCTTTACGTCCACCATGAACATGTTCGCCTGCGATCCAGGGATCGTCTTGTATCCGTGCTTGTCCAGGAACTCCATGCTCATGTCCAGGTTGTCGCGGTTCAGCTTGCGACGCAGGGGTACGAGGTCGGCATCCTTCAGGCTGGCTACGGCCATCGCCGCGGACATCATCGAAGCACTGGCCACGTTCTGAATGTGGAGGTAGGGCGAGACGGTGTTGAACTTCGCGAGGAGATCAGGACGTGCAATCGCAAAACCTGCGCGAATGCCAGCCATACCGTAGATCTTCGAGAAGGTTCGCATCACGATGACATCCTTATCGGCGGCAACCTGATCGATGACCGACTCGTGCGTCGAGAAGTGATGGTAGGCCTCATCCACAATGACGACCGAACCAGCCGGCTTGTTCTGAATGAGCCAAAGAATGTCTTCCTTCGGCGTCATGGTGCCGGTAGGGTTATTCGGATTCACGATGTAGAAAGCGCCCGCGTTCGGGTTGGCAGCAAGCATCGCCTTCACGTCGTGCGCATAGGTGGCAGTGAGAGGAACCATCTTCAGCGGAGCCTTCATGGTCTTGGCAGCGCGAGGTCCCTGCTCATAGGAAGGATCGGCGCAGACGAGGCCCTTGTCCGGACCGATGTTCGACATCAACGCCATATCCAGAGGTCCACCCGAACCCGGATAGAACTCAACGTAGCCTGGCTTCAGGCCGAACTGCTCGCTCAGAGTCTTGACGACATCCTGGCCAACCCCAACACGGTCATAACGTCCGCCCATCGGGGCGATCTTCATCATGTATTCCATCGCGGAATGCGCAGGTCCGAGAGGATTTTCGTTGGTCGAAATGATCACGGCATCGGGCGGAAGCTGGGGGCGCTCCATACGTTTGGTGCGCGGTGTGAAGGGGCTGGGCTCAGCGGCTTGGGCACGCAGTTCCGGGGTAAGACCCGAGATTGCGGCAGCGGCGGCGGCTCCTGCGCCAAAGAGGCGCACGAAGTTGCGGCGTGAAACTGAAGGGTTACAAGATCCGGTGCTCATAGTGACTCCTCTAAAAAGCGGTTTGGGAAAACAGATACACGACTGCTTGCGACAAGGCCTTTACGGATGCACAGCTGCGAACTCTTCGCTTCACTGCCAAGACTTGAACAAAACTTAAGGGTAAAGATGTGAAAGTGTTGTGTTCACTCTATTACCAAAATTCACTGAAATATCAGTAGCCCCTAACTTTATTTTTAGAGGCCAGCTCTAGTTTCCTGCACCATGTAGTCGACGATTGCCTCAGATCACCGGTTTCTGCCAAACCTTCAGTTGCCGGTCTGCGCCTCACCCTGTTTGCAAAATGTCCCGGATCGTATCCATATCCCTTTCAAGTCCTAGTTCCTGCAGACTGCTGCGTCGTTGAAAGCGAAGCCCTTGAGTCTCGACGGAATAGCTGGAGAAGCTGTCCGGTACTAAGCCAGAATGTGTGGAAGAAAGTACCGCGGCGAATTCACGATCCGAATTGCGGCCTCTCAAACTTCAATACCAACATGCACATGAGACCAAAGATAGGTTTGCCCGCACCACCTGCTGCAGGTCTTCGACGACAAGGGCCTAGCACTCGTCCGGGTAAATCTCTTACGTCCGCCAGACGAATCATGTTCCGCCGCAGGTCGTAGAGGTGTCTCGTCACGGGATCAATGGTCTGAGACTCCTCTTCGATATCAAGCAGGAGAAGGGTTATACCAGGATCTCGGCAGACTCCTCTGTCTCTTCGACATAGCTTCCTTCAAAGAAGGCGTAGACGACTGGCAGCAAGAGAAGAGTCAGCGCTGTGGAGCTGACCAGGCCGCCGATGACAACGATGGCCAGCGGGCGTTGAATTTCAGAGCCCGGACCGGTAGCGAAGAGAAATGGAACGAGGCCAAGAGCGGCCACCGTTGCGGTCATCATGACCGGCCGGAAGCGCATGCGCGTTCCTTCGCGAACGGCGTCTTCTGGCGAATGACCTTCCTGCCGCAGCTTGCGGATGTAAGAGACGAGCACCACACCGTTGAGCACTGCCATTCCCCAGAGAGCGATGAAGCCCACAGACGCTGGCACGGAAAGATATTCACCTGAGATAAAAAGGCCGAGGATGCCGCCAATGGAGGCGAGCGGAAGCACCGTGATGATGAGCGCGGCGAATCGTACGGATTTGAAGAGCACGAAGAGCAGAAAAAAGATCGCCGCGATGGTGATGGGGACAATGATCATCAAGTGATGCAAAGCGCGTTCCATGTTGTGGAACTGCCCACCCCACTCGATGAAATAGCCAGAGGGAAGTTTGACCTGTTGATCTACTTTTCCTTGCAGTTCTTTGACATAGCCGCCGAGATCGCGGTTCTGCACGTTGACGCCCACCACAATACGGCGCTTGCCCATGCTGCGATTGATGAGCGCCGGGCCTTCGACGACCTTGATCGTGGCGAGATCCTTCAGCGAGATACGCGGGCCAGACGGAGCGCTGATTTGTAGTTCGCGGATATCTTCGACGCTATCGCGCAGGCTCTGCGGCAAACGCACCACAGCAGCAAAGCGGCGTTCCCCTTCGTAGATGTCCGTTGCGGATTTTCCTGCGATGGCCATTTCGATCACGTCATTCACATCCGCGGCGTTCAGACCGTAGCGGGCGATTGCGCTGCGGTCGATGTCAATGGTTAGGTATTGCTGTCCTCCGACGCGGTCCACGCGAGTGTCCTGTGTGCCCTGGATGCCCGTGGCGACTTTAGCAATCTCGCTTGCTTTGGCTACGAGTACGTCGAGGTCATCTCCATAGAGCATGACGGCAACGTCGGCACGAACACCAGAGACCATCTCATCGACGCGATCGCTGATGGGCTGTGACATGACCAGATTAATGCCCGGAAGCGATGTCAGTCGGGTACGAATCTGCTCTGCGATTCCGTCCTGCGTCATGCCGCGTGGCCGTTCGTCAAAGGGCGTCAATGAAGCGAGTACATCGGCTTCGTTGGGACCAGCGGGATCTGCTGGCGATTCGCCACGTCCTACGCGTGAGACGACACTCTGCACGCCGGGCACCTGCAGCATAAGCCGCTGCATCTCGCGCTCCATTTTGAGCGACTCTTCTAGTGAGATGTTCGGCACACGATCTGCATTGGGAGAAAGTGTGCCTTCCTGCATCTCCGGAATAAACGACGTTCCGAGGAAAGGAAAGATCAGAAGTGCACCGACGAAGAGCGCTACGACGGTCAGCACGGTCGTCTTGCGATGATGGAGTGCCCATCCCAGCAGACGACTATAAGGTTTGCGCAATGTTCTTACGAGCCATGTATCGTCTTCCGAACCGCCCTTCAAGAGATACGAAGACAGTACGGGCGAGAGTGTAAGTGAGAGCACCAGCGAAATCGCAATCGCAATGGCGATGGTGTACGCGAGAGGCGCGAACATCTTGCCCTCCATACCTTCGAGCGTCATGAGCGGAAGGAAGACCAGGATGATGATGGTGACGCCTACGACTGTTGGCGTGGCGACTTCCTGTACCGCATTGAGGACGACCTGGAGTTTGCTCCATCTACCCAGATCGCCGTGTCCTGCGTGCCTTGCATGACTGAGTTTGCCGAAGACGTTTTCGACCACGACGACGGATCCATCCACCATGAGGCCAATCGCGATGGCGAGACCTCCAAGAGACATGAGGTTTGCGGACAGACCAATCTGATTCATTACGAGGAAGGTCAGCAGAGGAGTCAGGAGAAGATTCGCGCTGACGATCAGGCTCGAACGCAGGTCTCCAAGGAAGAGAAACAGAATTACTACGACGAGGACAACACCTTCGCCGAGAACTTCAGTGACGGTGTGGATCGCGGCATCTACGAGTTGTGAACGGTCGTAATACGGCACAATCTGGAGGCCGTCGGGGATCATGTGCTTGCTGTTGATCTGGGCTACGCGCTCCTTCACGCGGCCTACGATCTCCTTGGCGTTGCCACCGCTCGTCATGAGGACAACGCCGCCCACGGCTTCTGTCGCGCCGTTCTTGATCATTGCGCCCGCACGCACTTCAGTTCCAATGCGGACGTCGGCAACGTCGCGCATGTAGACCGGCGTACCACCACTCTCTTTCAGGACGATGTTGCGCAGATCATCCAGACCGCGCACAAGGCCTACGCTGCGGATCAGATACTGTTCTGCGTGCTGCGGCAGGACCCCTCCCCCCGCGTTGGCATTGTTGCGGGAAAGTGCCTGGCGTACATCGTTGATGGTGAGGTTGTAGTAATGCAGCTTCTGCGGATCGACGAGGGTCTCGTACTGCTTCACAAATCCGCCGGTGGAGTTGATCTCCGCAACACCCGAGATGGAGCGCAACAGAGGACGGACGACCCAGTCCTGCAAGGTACGCCGCTCGATTAACTCTTCGCGCGAAAGAGCGCGCTTCGTTTCGGCTTCACCGGGCAATTCGAGAGTGTATTGGTAGACCTCGCCCAAGGCGTTTGTGATGGGACCGAGTACGGGTGTAACGCCTTCCGGCATGCGCTCGCGCAATTCGGCGAGGCGCTCGCTGACCATCTGGCGTTCGCGGTAGAGATCGCTCTCGTCCGTGAAGACCAGTGTTATGAGCGAGAGCCCTGGCTTGTTCAGAGAGCGCATGTCCGTCATACCCGGCAGGCCGGTCATCGCGATCTCAATGGGGATAGTGACAAATCGTTCTACTTCTTCCGGAGACTTCCCTGCTGCTTCCGTTGCGATCTGCACCTGCACATTGGCGACATCGGGAAATGCATCGACCGAGAGCTGCTTTGCAGCGTTTACGCCAAAACCTGCAAGCACTACAGCTATGACCACAAGGATCAGGCGTTGCCGCAGCGCGACCGCCACGATGGACTGCAGCATCTACTGGCCTCCCTTGATCGCGTTCTGCTTTCGCTGATTATTGAGGTGGAAGGCTCCATCCGTCACGATGCGCTCGTCGGCACGAACGCCGCCAAGCACAACGCGTCGATCATCTTGCTCCTCCCCCAACTGCACCTCACGCAGCAAATACTTCTGCGGCGCAATCTGTACAAAGACGTGATCACGATTGTCTTCGCGGACCGTGGCTGTGTTCGGTATGGTCAACTTTCTGTCCGCATGACCGGTGAAGATCATGCTGGCGAGTTCATCCGGCTTCAGACGTCCTTCCGTGTTCTTCATTTCCATACGGACCGCCACTGTTCGAGTGGCTGGATCGACAATGGGTGAAACGAAGGACAGACGTCCTGTGATTTCTTCCTGCGGCAGGGCAGGAATTTTTACGGTCACTTCCATGCCCTTGCGGAGCGTGCCTGCATCTTCCTCAGGCACGTTCGCTACGATCCAGACGCTGGAGAGATCCGCGATGGTGAACGCAGGGTCGGATGGTTGCACCACTTGTCCGATGGTAATCTCGCGCTTCAATACCGTTCCACCTTTTGGCGTGACGATGGGATAGTCCGCGCTCAGCTTACGGTTGGTCTCCAACTGATGAATCTGATTCTCCGTCATGCCCAGGCCGCGTAACTGGGTGCGATAGGAGGAGACCTCTGTACTGGCCTGCAACTGTTCCGCACGCCGTCGTTCCAGCTCTGCGCGTCCGATGACGTCCGCTTCCACAAGCTGCTCCGCACGCTTGACGGATGCTGCTGCAAGTCCTTGTTGCGAGCCTGATTTGATCAGAGCTACCTGCGCATCGGAGAGGTCCGTGCTGTGCAGCATCGCCAGCGCCGTTCCGGCTTTTACATTCTGCCCTTCAAAGACCAGCAGTCGCAGGATGCGGCCGGAGACGGGTGACCCCACGCGCGCAATGCGGCTGGCATCTGTCTCCACGTGCGCGGCCACCTGCATCAGGCCCGTCACGTTGCGCATCTCGGGCGAACCGAACTTCAGGTTTCCAGCGAGCGCAGGAGGAATGGTGACTTCATTGGGACCTACGTTCTGAGCAACGGCGGATTCTTCCGGCTTCGCCTTGCATCCCTGCGCCACAAGAAGCGGCAGTACAAAAAGTATGACAGCGCATGCGCGTAAAACTTGATTTCGTATCGTCATTAGGGCCTCGTTCCGGGCGCAACCGCACCAAGTTCTTCCAGATCCACCAGTGCAGACTGGCGCGCATATTGCGCGGCCAGCAGGTCACCGCGCACGCTTTGCAAAACGCGTTGCGCGTCCAGTACTTCCACGATGCCGCGCTCGCCGAAGCGGTACGCCGCCTTGGCGCCTTCTACCGCACTCTCCGCTGCGCGCAGTTCGCCACTCTCCAACGAGGTCGCCTGCTGATCTGCGAGTTGGTACTGCTCATACGCACGCTCGAGCGCAGAGATCAGCTCCAGTCGTCGCTGTGCCAACAGAGCATTGGAGCGTGAGACGGCCGCCTGCGCTTCTCCAATCTGGCCACGTCGACGATCCCAGAGCGGAATCGGTACGGTGACACCGGCCCGCCAGAAACGCAGATCCGGCTGATTTTCATATTCGGCAAAGGCCGTCGGTTGCGGAATGCGCAGGGCCTTTTCCCGGTCGAGCGATGCCTTCGAGGTCTGGATGTCAGCCTGCGACTGTCTTACCGCCGGGTGCATCTGCAGAACCGTCTCGCGCACCTGCGCAACGGGAACCAGAGTGATGCGTGGTTCCAGTTCGCCCTGCGGACTCAGCTGCGCATCCGCCGGTGCGGCGATTGCGACGCGCAGGAGTGCGATCGCATTGGCATATTCCAGCTGCGCGCTGCGCACGGCGAAGCCCGCACGGGCCAGTTCGGCCTCTGCACGCGTCAGTTCGAGACGCCCTTTTTCACCGACTCGAACTTCGAGTTCCACACGTCTTCGTAGGTCTTCGACCAGTTGCAGATTCTCCTGCGCATGTCCTATTTCCTCACGCCGTCGCAGCGCAGCGTAAAACGCATGCTTGACGTCCGCCACGACAGAAAGCGTCACACCCTGCTGGGCGAATTTGCTG
Source organism: Terriglobus saanensis SP1PR4 (assembly GCF_000179915.2). NCBI lineage: Bacteria > Pseudomonadati > Acidobacteriota > Terriglobia > Terriglobales > Acidobacteriaceae > Terriglobus > Terriglobus saanensis. The sequence goes on from NC_014963.1 coordinate 2,574,805, forward strand.
CTGGAGATTCCGCCCACAGCAACGCGCTGACGCGCCGCACGCTCCGAAGGAACCTCGATGGCCTGATAAGCAGCGTAGTGCTGGAGTAGGCCGGGGACGCCGGGCGTTGAAATGGGTCGCGCATACTGGCGACCTTGAAACACTTCGAGGCTTGGATTGGTATAGGCACGAGCAGTCTTTGCCGCAGCAGCCGAGCGGTCTGCATTGGCTGCGGCCTCTTGCAGGCGCGGGTTTCCGCGTTCCGCCATGGCAATGGCATCGACCAACGACAAAGGGATGGACGACTCAGAAACAGGAGCCACGGGCAAAGAAGCTACCGTGGTCTGCGCAAGCGCAGGCTGAACCGACAGGATTAAAGAGAAGAAGGCAAATTTACAAAGCGTCACGTAAGGTCTAAGGCAATCAGCAAGCCAAAAGACATAAGCAGGAAACACGCACTTCTAGCGGCTTTCTATGAGAGTCGATACACGGCAGCTGTCCCATATGGAGCAGCGGTGTTCTGAATGGTTCACTCGATTGGGAGTGTCTGAAGAAAATTGCGCCGATTTCTGTGCGTTGCACTTGGCGTTCAAATTGCTTCCTCCCCTACAGGATGTCTTTCAGCCCCATCGTCGATTCACCGCCTCCCTTTCGTGTTGGAGAGACTGCTCCTTGGCCTCCGTGGGATGATGAAGACATGCCACTTCTCTCGGTGGGCCTACAATCCGCATTCCGCTCCGAGCGAGTTTCGCCCCTGCTCTCCCGGCGTCTCAAGATTGCGACGGTGGTCCTGCTCGTCATCACGCTCGCGTTTTTTACCTGGGTGACGCCACCGCATGCAGAAGTCCTGCATAACATCCTGCATCACCTCAACATCCTGCCCTTCATGCTCGCCGGCCTGTTCTTTGGCTGGCGCGGCGCGTTGAAGACAATCCTTCTTGCTCTTGCACTGCAAGCACCCTCCATTCACCGCCACTGGCATCGAGCCCCTTTGGATGCGCAGGACCAGATCGTGGAACTGAGCACCTTTGGCGCGGCTGGCATCATCGCCGGAGCGCTCGCGGACCGCGAACGGATGCAGCGCAAGAAAGTCGAAGCGACGAAGCGTGAACTGGAGAATGTGTACACCGAACTGCACCAGAACATCGAGCGCCTGAAGAAAACGGAGCGCCTCACCGCCGCGGGCCAACTCTCCGCCTCGCTCGCTCACGAAATTCGCAATCCTCTCGCGAGTATCAGCGGTGCCGCCGGAATTCTTACCCGTGGCCAGGCCTCTCCTGAGAGCCAGGCGGAGTGCCTCGACATCCTAACCAAGGAGTCGCAGCGGCTCAACAAACTTCTGACCAACTTCCTCACCTTTGCACGACCTCGTCTGCCGCGCTTCCAGGCTACTTTGCCCAGTGAGATGATTTACTCCGTCGCCGCTCTGGCGCAGCATGTTGCGGGTGAAAAGGGAGTGGCGCTCGAAGTGGAGACGTCATCCGACGCGCGAGAGATCGATTGCGATCCGGAGCAGATCAAGCAGCTGCTCTTGAATCTTCTACTCAATGCCATCCAGGCTACGCCGAACGAGGGCACTGTCTTGATCCGCACGCACTTTATCGTCAAAGCACTTCAGGTTGAAGTTTGTGACGAAGGCAGTGGGATTGCGCCAGAGGAGCGTGACCGCATCTTCGAGCCCTTCTTTACGACGAAAGAGAACGGCACTGGCCTGGGTCTTGCGATTGCCGCGAACATCGCTTCACAACATGGCGGAACGCTTACTTGTCGTGCCAACATTGGCGGCGGCGCGATCTTCCGCATGGAACTTCCATGCAGCGAAGCAAAACCTCTCCCGAAACAAAACCTGGTGCAGGCATGAAGCAAAAGCACATCCTCGTCGTAGATGACGACAGCAGCCTGCGGCGTGTGATGAAGATGCAGCTGGAAGAGGCAGGCTACGAAGTCTCACTTGCCTCCGATGGTGAAGAAGCCTGGATCAAGCTGCAGGAGACGGAGCCTTACCTCGTCATTACGGACCTCCGCATGCCGACCACAGGGCTTGAGCTTCTACGCTGTATTACGAAGGAAGGCCTGCAGACCACAGTGATTGTGATCACAGCGTTCGGGACTGTAGAGACAGCCGTGGAAGCCATGAAGCTGGGTGCATACGACTACGTTACGAAGCCTGTGGACTTCGATGCCCTTCTGGTGGTCGTACATCGGGCCATGGAGAGGCAGAACCTGCTGGAAGAAGTGCGCAACCTGCGTTCCGCGCTCGATGCGCGTTATGGCTTCGAAGGCATCGTTGGTCAATCCAAGAGCTTTCTCCGCGTCCTCGATCAGGCGGCCCGCGTCTCGCAGCGAGACACTACGGTGCTGATTGAAGGAGAGACGGGGACGGGCAAAGAGTTGGTCGCACGCGCCATCCATCACAACAGTCAGCGACGAAATCGTCCTTTCATCGCGATCAACTGCGGTGCCATTCCACATGAACTCGTGGAGTCGGAACTCTTCGGCTATACACGCGGCGCTTTCACAGGAGCGGTGGCCCACAAACAGGGCCGCTTCGAAGCGGCAGATGGGGGCACCGTTTTCCTTGATGAAGTCGGCGAGCTGCCGCTTGAGGCACAGGTAAAACTACTGCGTGTACTTCAAGGCGGTGAAGTTCCTAAAATTGGTGCGAATACGCCGATAAAGGTCGACGTACGCGTGATCACGGCAACCCATCGCAACCTTGCAGCGATGGTGGAGGACGGCACGTTTCGCGAGGATCTTTATTACCGCCTGGCCGTGGTGCCGCTGCGGATACCGCCGCTTCGCGAACGCAGGGAGGACATTCCCGGCCTCATTGAAGCATTGTTCCTGCGAGCGAAGAAGCTGCATCATCTGGAGCAGGTAACGCTTTCATCGGGCGTCCGCCGCCGCATGACGGCCTATAGCTGGCCCGGCAATGTGCGGCAGATGGAAAACGTCATTGAGCGCTTGCTCGTCCTCTCCGCATCCGATCTCATCACCGAAGAAGATCTGCCGGAAGAGTTGACGAGTGCTTCTGCAAACAACGTGAGCACGGCAGATTTTTGGCGCGATCTGCCGGAGCAAGGCATCAGTCTTGAAGCAGTGGAACGCAACCTGATCTGCCGAGCGCTGGAGCGCTGCGGGGGAAACCAGACCCATGCCGCGCGTTTCCTCGACATAAGCCGTCGCACGCTCATCTATCGCATGGAGAAGCACGGCCTCGCTTCCGCAGAAGCGACGACGGCAGACAATCCTTCCCAGGGATAAGGCTGGTACGGTCTAAACTAAAGGCGTTCTGGCGGAAAAATCGAGGAGAGCAGCATGAAAGTTTTGAGCGAAATCTGGCTGGTACGGCATGGAGAGACAGAATGGAGCCTCTCCGGAGCACACACCAGCAGAACCGACATCCCTCTTACCGAGCAAGGGAAAGAGAGAGCCGTGACACTCAAGCCGTACCTGGCACGACAGGATTTTTCGCTCGTCCTGACGAGCCCACGGCAGCGCGCTCAGGAGACCTGCAAGCTCGCGGGGATGGGCGATCAGGCAGAGGTCGATGCCAATCTCGCCGAGTGGGATTACGGGATCTACGAAGGACGCACGACGCCTGAGATTCGCAAAGAACATCCCGGATGGTCTGTTTGGAACGACCCGATTCCTGAAGGCGAGAGCCTTCCTCAGGTGGCTGCGCGCGCCGAAAAAGTGATTTCAAAAGCGAAGGCGGCGGGCGGAAAGGTGTTGATCTTCTCGCACGCGCACTTCCTGCGTATCCTCACGGCGTGCTGGATGGAATTGCCCCCGTCGAACGGAAAATCGCTGGCGCTAACGACTGGTTCCCTCAGCATTCTTGGCTACGAACGAGAAACGCCCGTTCTTCGCCTCTGGAATCGGTCCTTCGAGACTTCACTCTAAATTTGTTGAATTTGGAAAGGAGATCTGGTAACGAAACTATTTTTTTGATATTTCTTATCCGACCGAGGAATAAACCTGATGATTCAGGTTTATGTCAGCACCATGAGGTGTTGGTCACGCTAGGATAGATGCCCTCCTCAAAATTTCTTTCGAGCGAAGGAAGGGTTCATTGGCTACTCATATCGGTGTGCAGGCGATAAGTTCTTTAGACACTTACCCAACAAGTACAGAGTCCAGCCAACAAATTGCGTCCACCACACGGATGCCCTGGTACCTCTGGTGCATTGCCTTGGCAGCCACCTGCAATACGGTAGGCATCCCCTGGGACATCTCCTGGCACCGCACCATTGGTCGGGATAGTTTCTGGAACCCTGCGCATGTAACGATCTATCTTTCCGCCGTTTTTGCGATCTTAGCGTGCTCCTATCTCATTCTTCCGACGACCTTTCGCAGGAACTCTCCATTCCGTCCCTTCTCTGTTCGCGTACTTGGCCTCCGCGGCCCACTCGGTGCTTTTGTCGCGGCCTGGGGCGGCATTGCTATGCTGACCTCTGCTCCCTTCGATGACTGGTGGCACAATGCCTACGGTCTCGATGTAAGACTCGTCAGCCCGCCGCACACGCTCCTGTTCTTTGGTCTGCGAGGGATCAGCATCGGTTCGATCCTTCTGGTTGCGACCTACGTGAATCGCGCCGCGTCGCATGGAGATGAAGCTGCCTACCGTGCGGGGCAGCGGATGCTGCTCTATCTCGGCACTCTTCTCGTGATCGATATCTCGATCTTCCTTATCGATTTCGATTCGTTTATCAAGTGGCACTCGCGGAGTCCTTACACGACGATCGCTCTTACGATCTTTCCCGTACTCGCGATGATGGCGGGAAGTTTACGGCATCGTTGGACGGCAACGATTCTGACCGGCGGGTATATGCTCTTCAACATCGCCGAGATTCTCTTCCTTCCACTTTTTCCAGCCCAGCCGAGGCTGGGCCCGGTCTACAATCCCGTGACCCATATGATTCCTATGGAGTTTCCGATCCTGCTGATCGTCGTGGGAGTAGCGATTGACCTTGTGCGGCAACGCTTTGCAGGATGGCCCTCGCTCACCGACACGTTCATCGCCAGCACGCTTTCGATTGCATCTCTGGCGGCAGTCAGTTGGCCTTTTGCGAACTTCCTCATGAGTCCCGCCGCACGCAACCGTTTCTTCGGAACGATGTATCAGTCTTACTTTGCTCGGCCTGAACGCATTCTCCACCCGCGTTTTGATCTGCCCGAGCACGGCCTGCAGTTTTTCGTGAGTCTCTTGATTGCGGTTTTGTTCGGCACGGCCACTTTATGGATAGGGGCCCGCCTCGGTCGCTGGGTCCAAGGGCTTCAAAGATGAGCACGCGCAACCTTCCCACTTGCCTTCTCTTACTTCTCCTCACACTCTGCACTCTTCCCGCGTACGCCCACGTCGGCAGCAAAGATATCTTTGAAGAAGTCTCGAAAGGCCCCTACAAACTCTACGTCACGATTCGTACGCCTACAGTGATTCCAGGGGTGGCCACCGTGGAGATACGATCCAGTGGCACTCTTCCAGACAGGATCGAGGCTACGGCGACGCCCATGACTGGTCCCGCCGCAGAACACCCTCCTGCGCCAGATATTCTGCAGTCGTCAAAGGAGGATCCCCATTTTTACACGGGCACTCTCTGGATCATGGCGTCCGGCTCATGGGAGGTCCGATTTTCGATCCACGGCGCATCCGGTAGTCAAACGGTGGCGATCCCGGTTCCAGCTTCCGCGCTCTCTACTCTGGCGATGAAACGCGGCGTCGCCGTCTCGCTTGTTCTCCTGGGAACCTTTCTCGTCCTGGGCATGGCAGGCATCTTCGGCGCCGCTGTCCGCGAAAGCAGCCTGGTGCCGGATGCGACACCCAGTCCTGCCGGACGGCGGAAGGCGCTTCTGGTCACTGTCGTCACTTTCGCGGTGATCTGCGCGCTCTTATGGAAGGCCAACAAGTGGTGGAATGTCGAAGCCGCTCTGGCTTCGATGAAGATCTACCGTCCTCTCTCGATGACGCCCGAGCTGCGGGGCGATTCGCTAAGCCTCATCCTCGGCAACCCCGGCGCAGAGCAGAAGGAACAAACGCAGCAGCGCTCGAACCATGACTTCATCCCTGACCATGGCAAAATGATGCATCTGTATGTCATCCGTCAGCCCGACTTGGACGTTGCTTTTCATCTTCATCCCACACTCCACGGCTCTGAGTTCGATCTCGATCTGCCGCAGATGCCGCCCGGTCACTACTCCTTGTATGGCGATGTGGTGCATGCCAATGGCTTTCCGGAAACTCTGGTAAGTTCGATCGACATCCCCACAACGCAACACGGCGTTGCGCTTGCTGCAGACGATGCTGGAGGATCCCCTGCCCCCTTGAGCGCAGGCATGCTTGGGCCACGATATCCCCTGCCCGACGGTTACACCATGGTGTGGTCCCAGCCCGCATCCCTCACGGCGAACACCGGGTACTCTCTGCACTTCCGCCTGCTCGATCCGTCGGGCGCAGACGTCAAGGATATGCAGCCCTATCTTGGTATGGCGGGACACGCTGCTTTCGTCAAGACGGACGGCACCGTCTTTGCGCACGTCCATCCCGAGGGCTCAGCCGCCATGGCCGCCATGATGCTTGCCAATAACGGTGGCAGCAACTCGGAGATGCCCGAGGGTCAAAGCATGTCGGAAATGCCGGGCATGTCTACAGGGCCTGCAGTGACCAATGCCGTAGAGTTTCCCTACGGCTTCCCCAGTGCCGGTCGATACCGCATCTTTGTGCAGATGAAGCACGGCAACACTGTGGAGACAGGCGCCTTCGACGCGATGGTCCATTAGGATTCGCTGCCTCATTTGAGACATGCCGCCGAGTAAGATCATAGAAACAAGATGATGAACGCTCTGCGCAAACCCATAGAAGTCTCTGCGAAAAGTAAGGTCACCCCTCCGCACGACCCGGGCGGTAAATCAAAACCACGATGGCCGGCGGATTCGAACATCAGTGCGCACTTCTCTCCCTGCAAGCGCTATCGCTATACGCTCACAGAGATTTGGGATTCGCAGCTTTCACCCATTATGTGGCTGCTGATGAATCCCTCCGTGGCCAGTGTCGAACACGCAGATCCAACGCTCATTCGGACCGGGCGGTACGCTCGCCTTTGGGGATACGGCGGCCAGTTGGTCGGGAATGTCCACGCCTACCGCACGACCGACAAGCACAAGCTTCTTGATGTGGATGACCCGGAAGGCCCGGAGAATGTTAATGCCCTTGTTCACATGGCAAAGCAAGCGGGAAGGGTGATCCTTGCCTATGGGCAGCCGCCGAAGGTGCTCCGTCCCAGATCGGCCGAAGTAGTTCAACTGCTGCGAGAGACAGGCGCTACGCTTCACCATCTGCGTCTCTCGAAAGATGGCTCGCCGTCTCATCCACTTTATCTCCCTGCAACGCTGGGTCCCACTCCCCCTCTACCAAAGACAAGTGTTCTTGCGGCCGGTTGAGAGGCTCATGATTTGAGCCTCTCAACGCCTGCTTCAGTTCAGTAGATTACGGGCGCGCCTCATAGACCAGATTGAAGGGTGTTTCTGTGGCGCGGCGAAAGCGTGTAAACCCGCCCTGCATGACTGCTTCGCGAATGCGCTTCTCACCTGCCTGCGCTCCGAGGCACATTGCGCCATCCTGCGAACGCGAAGCTGGCGTGCAGATGAACGAAGACGCCGAGTAGAAGATGCGTCCGACGGGATTGAGATTTTCTTCGAGCCGATCGTTCGCGAACGGCTCAACCACCATCCAGGTCCCATCTGGCCCCAGGCTTTTCAGAACATGGCTAGACGCACCGATCGGATTGCCCATGTCATGCAGGCAATCAAAAAATGTGACCAAGTCATAATTCTTGCCGGGATAGGCCGTGGAACTCGCTACCTCAAAGTGCACGCGATCGGCAACACCCGCGCGGGCTGCAGCGTCGTTCGCGTAGCGGATCGACGGTTCGTGATAGTCGAAGCCAGCGAACGTCGCATTGGGATAGGCCTGCGCCATGATGATGGTGGAAGCTCCGTGTCCACAGCCAACATCGGCGACCTGGGCGCCAGCTTTGAGCTTGTGCTCCACTCCTTCAAGAGACGGAATCCAGCTTTTGACCAGATTAGCCGCGTAACCTGGGCGGAAGAAGCGCTCGGTGCCACGGAACAACGCCGCATCGTGCTGATGCCAGCCAAACCCCTCTCCGGTCTGAAAGACCGCGATCATCTTTGGGATGGCGCTAAAGTGCGCAGTCGCAAATTCAAATGCACCTGGAATAAACGCTGGTCCGTCTTCTACGGTAAGAGCGAACGCCTGTTCTTCAGTGAGGCTGAAGTTGTCCGTTGCGGGATCGTACTGTACATATCCACTCGCAGCTTGTGCGGAGAGCCATTCGCGCACATACCGCGCATCTGTTCCCGTCTTCTTCGCTAATCCATCGGCTGAAAGTGGTCCATCGGTCAACGCCTTATACAGACCGAGTTTATCGCCGACCACCACGGTTGCGGCGTGCATCACAGCACCGAAATCATGGACGAAGTTGCCCATGAACGCTTCTAATTTGACTTGGTCGATTGCCATGAAATCTCCTTGGCTGGGGAGTTTCTTCGATTGCAGATCGCACAAGAATTTTCCAAAGGAAGAGGGAGAGTAAACAAAACCTCTCGACACTTCCTATCGGTCTACCTCAAAGTGATTCCCAGCTCATAGAAAACAACACCGAAGGCGGAAGATTATTCGCAAAGCACCGGAAGTGGCAAGATTAATGTGCCATTTAAACCCGTCTGGCGATCCATTGCCTGCTGCCATTCCACGGTTGTCCTTGCAACCTCGTTCCCACGATCATGCTGTGAGAACGAGGTTGTCTAGAGTTAGCCACCCCAGAATTCAGCAGACTTTAGATCGACAGGCTCAAAATGCGATTGAGACGCTGCACGAAGATGGCGGGGTCTTGCAGCGGCACGCCTTCCATAAGGAGCGCCTGGTCAAAGAGCATCCATGCGGCATCTTCGGTGACGGCGCCATCGGAGTGCGCAAGCAGCTTCTTCACGATCTCGTGATCGGGGTTGATCTCGAGCGTAGGTTTGGTGGCGGGGAACTCCTTCTGTCCCATCGCACGCATCATCTGCTGCATCTGCATGGAGGGCTCCTCTTCGTCGGAGACGATGCAGGAAGGGCTATCTGCAAGCCGCACAGAGACCCGAACATCCTTGACACGGTCTCCCAGGGTGGTTTTCAGTTTGTCGAGTAAAGGCTTCAGTGCTTCGACATTCGTTGTCTCTGCCTCGGCATCGTCCTTCAAATCTTCACTCGTCGAAGCCTTGTTGACCGCCTTAATATCGAGGTCGCCGTACTTGTCGACCCCGGAGAAGACGATCTCATCGATCTCATCATCGAGAATCAGGACCTCGAAATCCTTCTTCCTGTAGATCTCCAGAAGAGGCGATTTGCTCAACAGAGATTCAGCGCCGCCCGTGATGTAGTAGATGGCCTTCTGGCCCTCCTTCATGCGTGACTTCACTTCGGCGAGACTCGTAAGACCATCTGCCTTGGTGGACTTAAAGCGCACCAGGTCTAGGAGCGTTTCGCGATTGGCGTAGTCGCCATACAGACCTTCTTTGAGGGGACGGTTGTACTCCTTGATAAAGGCCAGATACTTCTCAGGATCGTTTGCTGCGATGCTCTTCAGTTCGGAAAGAATCTTTTTGACGCTTGCAGTGCGAATACTCGTAAGGACACGATTTTGTTGCAGAATCTCCCGGCTGACGTTGAGCGGAAGGTCTTCGCTGTCGATAATGCCACGCACGAAGCGCAGGTATTGCGGCAGCAGCTCTTTGGCGTCGTCCATGATGAAGACACGCTTGACGTACAGCTTGACGCCTACCTTGTACTCCGCCTGATAGAGGTCCAGAGGGGCCTTTGAAGGAATGTAAAACAGCGTGGTGTAGTCGAGGGTCCCTTCCGCCCTGGTGTGAAACCAGAAGAGCGGATCCTGCGAATCACCGGAGATGGATTTGTACAGTTCCTTGTAATCCTCTTCCGTGAGTTCATTCTTGGGGCGACGCCAGAGAGCGCTGGCCACGTTGACCTGCTCGGTCGTGCGCGTCTTTTCCGACTTCTTCTCTGGTTCGTTCCATGAACTCTTGTCGTAAGTGAGGAAGATTGGGAAGGCAATGTGGTTGGAGTACTTCTTCACCACCTCCTGCAAGCGCCAGCTGTTCGCGTACTGTTTGCCCTCTTCATTGAAGTGAAGAAGGATCGTGGTTCCGGCTACGGCACGCTCCGCAGGCTCAATCTCAAAGCCAGTCTTGCCATCGCTTACCCAGCGCCACGCCTGCTCTTCGCCTGCCTTGCGGGAGACGACCTCGATCTTATCGGCAACCATGAAGGCGCTATAGAAGCCGACGCCAAACTGGCCGATAAGATTCGAATCCTTCTTCGCATCTCCGGAGAGCTGCGCAAGGAAATTCTTCGTCCCGGAACGGGCGATGGTACCCAGATGAGAGACCAGGTCCTCTTCGTTCATGCCGATGCCTGTGTCGGAGATCGTAAGGGTGCCGTTCTCTTCATCGAGTTCCAGGTCAATCCGCGGGTTGAAAAGAAGCGCTTTATAGACGTCATCTGTCAGCGTGAGATGGCGCAGCTTATCGAGCGCATCGGAAGAGTTCGAGATCAATTCGCGCAGGAAGATCTCAGGGTGCGAATAGAGAGAGTGGATGATCAGTTGGAGCAGTTGACTGACTTCGGTCTGGAATTCACGTTTCGACATAACCCATTATAAAAACAGAATGGGGCGCCGCGTTGACTGCGACGAAGTGCCGTGTTCCGATTGTCCTAGTGAGTCGAAAGCCCATTCTTCCGGTGGATGCGATTCTGCCGGAGATTTCTGCCTCCTTGCAGCGGACGCCCAACCTTGTCCTCGAAGCTCCCCCGGGAGCCGGAAAGACCACCCGCGTTCCACCGGCCCTCCTCGATCTCGTCTCCGGCGAAGTCCTCGTGCTCGAACCCAGACGGATCGCCGCTCGTCTGGCGGCACGAAGAGTTGCATGGGAACTAGGTGAAGAAGTTGGCGGCTTAGTCGGCTACCAGGTGCGTTTTGAAGAAAAGATCGGGCCGCGCACACGTCTGCGGTTTATGACGGAAGGCATTCTGACGCGGCGGCTCCTGAGCGATCCCACGCTGAAGGGGGTGGATGCGGTCGTTCTCGACGAATTTCACGAACGCCACCTGGATAGCGATCTGGCGCTGGCGCTTTTGAAGCATCTCCAGCGTGCACGACCGGAAATTCGCATCGTCGTAATGTCAGCTACGCTCGATGCGGCGCCGATTGCTCGATACCTGGGAGACTGCCCTGTTCTTCGGTCCGAAGGAAGGCTCTTTGCACTGTCAATCAGAAATATGCCGTACTCGTCCGATTCCCTTTCGATTCAGGTAAGACGCGCGCTCGAATTGCTGAACAAAGAGCACCACACCGGCAACATTCTCGCCTTCCTGCCTGGATCCGCCGAGATCCGGCGGACCATGCGCGAATGCGAAGGCGTTGTGCGCCAGACCGGTTTACTCGTCCTTCCGCTGCATGGAGACCTGTCGCCTGCAGAGCAGGATCGCGCGGTGTTGCCTACGACTGAAAGAAAGCTGATCGTAGCCACGAACGTTGCGGAAAGCTCCGTCACTGTTGAAGGTGTGACGGCCGTCATCGACAGCGGTCTGGCTCGCTTCGCGATGTACTCCCCTTGGACCGGCATGCCTACGCTGCAGATCGGGCGCGTCAGCAAAGCCTCCGCAACACAAAGAGCCGGACGAGCCGGACGCACCGGTCCCGGTCAGGTCCTCCGGCTTTATCCCGAAGAAGACTATTTTCTGCGACCCGAACACGACGCCCCCGAGATTGCGCGCGCCGATCTTTCGCAGCTCTTGCTCAACCTCCGCGCCATGAAGATCGCCCATATCGGCGACCTCGATTGGCTGGATGCGCCACCTGCGGATGCGGTGCAGAGTGCTGAACTCCTACTCGATCGAATCGGTGCGACAGGCGGTGTGGAGCAACGCATGGTGCGATATCCCCTGCCTCCTCGCCTGGCGCGCATCCTCGTGGAAGCTTTGAACCGCGGCGTTGGAGAAGATGGATGCCGTGCCGCGGCGTTGCTTGGCCTGGGAGAACGCAGCACCAAGAACGATCTGCTGGAAACAATGGACCTGCCACAGGAGCATCGCGCCCGGCAGCATACGGAACAGCTCCTCAGGATGGCGCGCCCCCCGAAACAAATTGGCGAAGATGACGAGGCGCTTCTGCTCAGCGTTCTGTCTGGCTTTCCGGATCGCGTCGCCCGTCGGCGGACGGGCAATCAGATTATGCTTTCCACGGGGGTCTCCGCCGAGGTGGCGGGCGAGCGTCCGCACTCTGAGTTCATGGTCGCGCTCGACGCGGAGAATCGCAAAGAGAACCCTCTGCCACTCGTCCGAATGACGGCGCGGATCGAGCCGGAGTGGCTACTTGACCTCTTCCCCGATCGCGTCGAAGAGAGGTCAAGCGTGGTCTGGAATCGAACAGGAGAGCGCGTCGAAAGAGTCAGCGCCCTGCTTTACGACAAGCTTGTGATTCAGGAGTCCCGAGGCGCTGCCTCCGAGATCGAAGCTGCCAACTTGCTCGCAGAAAAGGCGCTGGAGGTTGGGATCGATCGTTTCGTAGAGAAAGAGATTCTGGAGTCTTTCCTCTCGCGGCTGGCCTTCGCAGGAATCGCATCACCGGATATTCCGCAGGCGCTGCGTGAGCTCTGCCTGGGTCTTCAGAGTTTTGGCGAACTTAGAGAAGCGGCAAAAAATCTCATGCCCCTTCTTCAGCAGAAGTTAGACGGCAGACTTCTCGACGAGATCGCTCCTCTGAGCATTCGTCTCAAGACAGGAAAACCGACGAAGGTGCATTATGAACAGGGAAAATCGCCCTGGATCTCGTCGCGTCTCCAGGATTTTTTCGGCATGCGGGACACCCCGCGGATCGGGCCGGACCAAACACCACTTGTCGTCCATCTGCTGGCGCCAAACAATCGAGCGGTGCAAACAACCGCGGATCTTGCGGGTTTTTGGGAACGCCTTTATCCCAAAGTACGACGGGAATTAATGCAACGCTATCCAAAGCATGCATGGCCGGAGAGTCCCGGGCCGAAGAAAGATAAAATTCGGACGAACGTAGAATTATAAGCAGTTTGATCGGGAATAGACGTACGCCCCCAGGTGTTATGTATGCGGTTGCATAACCGAGGAGCCGTTTCCATGAACACCGACACCAAACCCAAAATCCATCTGGTTCAGGCAAGGCCATCTGAGCCATTACGCGGCAGAAAGTCTCTCGAGCCAACAGGACGGAACAAAGCACTCGAGTTGGTACTGAGCGCAGCCAGCACCGGGACACTGCTCTTCCTGGCTTTAACCTTTCTGACGCTTCTGTTTTCACTGCTTCCTCATAGCGTGTTCAGCGCGACGATCCAGCAGGAGCAGCGCTTCGCGACGAGAGTCATCGAACGTAACCGCACCTCCAATGCTCACTTCGGCTATGTGGAAGTTCCAATCAGGACCGAGAGGTCGAGAAATAATTAGGGCGATCAGGCGTGTGAAGTGCAGCTCAATCGGAGATGATCCGCTAAATGCCATAGCCGCTCCTGCGCGGTTGGATATTCCCTCGGCGCATGGAATGCTAATAAGATCCGACGCCTCAGGCACTTTTATTTAGAGATTCAGAACAGCGATAGACCTACTTATTGACCCCGTCATACCACCGCCGTCCACGGACAAATAAAACCAACTCCCCGGATCGTCGACGAACCAACGGAGCGCCACACCCGTTCTCCGCAGAGATCCCAATATCCATCATTGTCCGCAAGCTATACGCCAAGGGAGGCGTCACCGGCTTGCGGCAATCGATGGACTCCAGTGGAACAACAAAGATGCGGACCGCCGGAGACAACGGAGGCGGAAGGACCGCGACTCCGTTGTCATCCGTACGCAGCACGATCGGACGTCCGTCCATCTCGTCGTACCAGAGGTTTACATCTTCGTGCACCACCGCACTTCCATTGCGCCCATCCACAACACGAAGCACGAGAGGCTTCGGTGCGTCCTGCGCCAATGCGATGCACGCCGTCAAAGAAAAAGAGACGACTGCCATGCAAATCGTGCGAAGCATTACGACCCCGACCGCGGAGGTGTTGGCTTCGCAACTCGTGTTGGAGCTTTTTTACCGGGCACCCTTGCGGCACTCTTCTTCCCTGTTGTCTTTGCAGCCACCGTCTTTGTAGCGGCCTTCACGGCTGCCTTGGCAACCGCCTTCTTGGCTGGCGGCTTTGGAACCGGTGTAACGGTTACAGACAGAGCACTCTGCCCACTCAGAAAAGCCGACCATCGCATCTCTGGCAGCGCACGCCCGGGAGTTTGGGCTTTTTCTATCGCAAGCTTCGCCACGGCATTCACGATCCAGTCAAAGCTTTCGCGGCCGATCGAATGCAGATCAGCATCCGGAGCGGGGTTCATGAAGTCGATCGCATACGGCACACCGTCCTGCACAGCAAACTCCACCGTGTTCAGGTCATACCCTAACGCCTGGCAGAGCGTGAGCGCGTCACGTTCAATGCGCACAAGGAGTTCAGGATCGTATGTGTGCAGCTCCATGACGTATCGTTCCGCCTCTGGACGCTTCGGATCGTAAGGCATGATCCTGACTTCCCTCTGCCCCACGACATAACAGCGGAAGTACTCCTTGAAGTTCACCTCTGCCTGCAATGTCATGCAGAGATCGCGCGATCGGTCATAAGCCGCAAAGAACTCTTCGCGGTTATGAACATGCGAAACATCGCGCCAGCCGCCACCGTTGTGCGGTTTTAGAAACGCTGGGAATCCGACGTACTCAAAGCTCTTCTCCCAGTCGTAGGGATAAGCCACATTGCGGAAGCTGCGGTCATTCGTATCCGGCGGCATCACTTTGCTGGGCAGGATCACCGTGCGGGGGACGGCAACACCCAGCTTCGTCGCCAAAGCGTAGTTGAAGAACTTGTCGTCCGCGCTCCACCAGAAAGGATTATTGATAATCTGCGTCCCGCTAAGGGCCGCATTCTTGAGATAGGAACGGTAGAACGGAATGTCATGCGAGATGCGATCGACGATTACGTCATACCCACTCGGCTCTGCCATCTTCACGACATCGATCGTTACAAACTCTGCGGAGATCCCGTCGTATCCGAAGGAGTTGATCTTCTCCACGAGAGCTCCGGGAAAGGTGTTCTCCATACCAAACATCACGCCAATCTTCTTCATTGATTCTCCCAATTGCGAGGGACCGCACGAAGCACCACACTTGGCGCGGTCAGTTTCTAAAGATAGGCCGCGAGCATCTTCTGCCACCACGGCCAGTCATGGCCAGCACCGTCCTGCCACACATCCAGTTGCACGGGAATCCCTTTTCGTCTCAGAAGGGCCGCGAATTTTTCATTCTCGTCCCAACACATATCCTGTACACCCGTCGCCAGAATGTAGCTGTTGTGCCTGTACTTATCGAGATACCACGGGTCGCTCATGTTCGGCAGAAAGTGCGTCGGCAGATTCAGATAACAATCTTCGTCATAGTACCCACGCAAAAACCGGCCAATGTCGAACGCTCCCCCCATGCTCAACATCGCCGTAAAGGTCTCCGGATGCCTCAACGCAATGTTCGCCGCGTGATACCCGCCAAAGCTGCATCCCGCTGCAGCAAGATGAGGACTGAGGTTCTTCGACCGGATGACCGGCAGCACTTCGTCGAGAATGTACCGCTCAAATTGAAGTTGGCGTGCGATACGCCAGCGGCCAGGAACGTCTTCCGGCGCATACCAGCTCTCGCTGTCTACAGAGTCCACGCAAAAGAGCTGCGCCTGTCCGCGCTTGATCTGAGCGGAGACCGCATGCACCATCCCCCGGTCTTCAAACTCATAAAAACGCCCGCAGGAGGTAGGAAAGACCACGACCGGAACTCCGGCGTGCCCGAAGACCAGCATCTCCATCTCCCGGTCCAGCGCACCGGATTTCCACTTATGATATTCCCGGTTCATCGTGGCTTCACCTCCGGAGCTGACCTTTGCGGTCTGGTACGCTTGGATGCAATCCTACCGCAGAGGATGAACGCGAATCCGATTTTGACCCAGCCACGCGAACTCGATCTCACGCAAAGAAACGACCTGGACCATAATTCGCGTTATCGCATCCATCATGACTGGTCTTCGCCCTACCTGGAACATGCGCGCGACGTAACCGTTTATCTCCCAGAGATCTACGATGCCGAACCTGAGCGCAGCTTCCCCGTTCTCTACATGCACGATGGGCAAAATCTCTTCGACGGCCGCCTTTCCTACGTACCGGGATCTACCTGGCGCGCGGGAGCGACCCTTGATACCTGTATTGCCGAAGGTCTCGTGGAGCCGCTGATTCTAGTGGGCATCGCGAACGCCGGAAGCGCCCGCATGTCCGAGTACACCCCCGTCCCGGATCCGAAACTCGGCGGCGGTGGTGGTCCGCTTTATGCCAAAGCCATCGTCGAAGACCTGATTCCGTGGATGGGCAGTGAGTACCGCCTCGCAAACGAGCGGGAAGAAACCGGTATTGCGGGATCGTCCCTGGGAGGCCTGATCTCACTCTGGATGGGATTCGAATATCCCGAGATCTTCGGCAAGGTCGGCGCTCTGTCACCCTCTCTCTGGTGGAACGGTCGCAGCCTGCTCTCCGACGCAGGCAAGCTGGCCCTGACCTCCAGGCCAAGGATATGGCTCGACATGGGTCTTGAGGAGGGCGCGTTGCATCTTCGAAATACCGATCTGCTGGCGCGGACGCTGACCCAAAGGGGCTGGGTTTCGGGTAGAGACCTTCACTATCAGCGGGTCTGGCAGGGAACCCATAGCGAAGCCTCCTGGGCGAGCCGGTTTGCAGAGGTCCTTAGTTTCCTTCATCCCGCCCCCAAACCCTCTAGAAATAGCCGCTAAAGCTGGCAGTTTCGGTAGAACTTGGGTGGAAAATAGCCCTTTTTGTTGCACTTTGACCGGATTTGGGCGATACTTGAACGGTTAGGGATGAGATGTAGTTTGTGCCGCGCCAGAACAGCCGGTGTGTGCTTCCTCTCCCCAAATTTACCCAAGATTTCGATTTCGAGAGGAACTGACCCTGTGTTAATGATTCGCCTCGCGCGCTTTGGAGCCCGCAAGCAGCCCTACTACCGCATTGTTGTGATCGAGAAGGATCGCGCCCGCAACGGACGCTCCATCGAAGTGGTTGGAACCTACAATCCCCGCACCGAGCCCGCCACCGTCGGTCTGAAGCACGACCGCATCGAGTACTGGGTCGCTAACGGCGCACAGCTCTCCGATATCGTCGCGAAGCTCGTGAAAGCAACACCGAAAACGGAAGCGGTAACTGAAACCGCCGCAGCCTAAGCTCTTCTGTAAATCTTTAAGGTCACCCTAAAAAGGTTACCAAGCCACGCGGTCGATACCCTCTTGGGTTACTTCGGTCGCGTGGTTTTCCGTTTAACCTGCCTCTCTTTTGGTTTCTTTTCGGATAGACTTCTGCTTAGGTTCATGCATTTCCGCGCTAAAAAAGAACAAAATGGCCGGAGACTTGTGCCCATGATCGATTCTCTTTCTCCCAGAGGTAAATCTTTTGACTGCCGAATCAACACAGGAAAATATGGGCTCAGTATCCGGTCTTCAGGCGCTCATCACCGAAATCGCACGCGCACTGGTCGATAAGGCGGATGCGGTAGAAGTGCGCGCCATCGAAGAAAACGGAAGCGTCGTTTTCAGGCTTTCCGTAGCTCCGGAAGACATCGGTAAAGTCATCGGTAAACAAGGACGAACCGCGCGCTCTTTGCGCACCATCCTTGGAGCCGCCAGCATGAAGTCCCACTCCAGAGTGACGCTGGATATTGTGGAGGACTCCTCTTCCGCCTCGTAGCGACAAAGGAGTTTGTCCCTTTGCGAGACAGCAACGGCCCTACTCCTTTAACCTTACGGCTATGAGCGAAGAGCAGAACTGGATTGTGATCGCGCACCTTCTCCGTCCCCAGGGACGCAAGGGAGAAGTGCTTGCAGAACTGTTGACCGATTTCCCGGACCGGTTTACCGAACGACGGTCTGTCTTCCTTCTCAAGGAAGGGTCCTCGCCCAGGGCCGCCACCGTGGTGGACCACTGGATGCCCATGGGAAAGAATGCGGGACGCGTCGTGCTTCATTTTGAAGGATCGAACTCCATCGATGATGCAGAGAAGCTGGCTGGATTTGAAGTAGGAATTCCCGAGGCCGACCGTGTCCCTCTCGAAGAGGGCGACTTTTACGTAAGCGATCTGGTCGGTTGCGAAATTATTGAACAAGAACACGTCATTGGCATCGTGCGCGACGTTCACTTCCCCGCGGATGCCAACGGGGTACGCCATCCGGAGGCTGTTCCCATTCTGGTGGTAGAGCGCCCCGATGGAGACGAACTTCTGATCCCCCTGGCCAAAGCTTTTCTCACGAAGCCCGACGTCGCAAACAAGCGGATCGAGATGACTTTGCCCGACGGACTATTGGAAATCAACGGCTAGACATTTAACGCGAAGGAATGCCCATACCTCCGAATCGATAGGCGAAGCCGATGGAGACAACGGGAATGATGGGAACCTTGTCGAGGTTGTCCTGCCAGGTAGCACGTTCCTGGTTAATGTTGGTCTGTGCATCGGCTTCTGTCTCCAGATTGCCGCAGATATTGTGTTCATCGCAGGCATAACCGCTGAAGTTGAGAACGAACTTCGGCTTTCCGGTAAAGACCGCACCAAATTCGAGCGGGATTGCGAAGCGCGAGGAGTGAAGCAGATTGCTCCAACCCATCGTCAACATGGGAGAGAAGTTGCTTCCGAAGTGAAAGCTGGCGTCGCCCGTAATTGGTGCGGTTACGCTGCTGGTGTAGGTGTCGTTGCCCAGGTCAATCTTCTGTCCTGGAGCGATGAAAGCACGTGCGCTCGCGTGGATGCCGTTGTAGACCATGACGCCGGGACTAATACGAAAGCGTCCGCCAAAGGGAGATACATCGACCTGAAACGTAGCCGACGTTTCATCAAGCCGTGCCGTAAAAGGGACATCATTCGAGGTGAAGTTGCCGCTGAATGCGATGCCATGCGCCCCTGCCCTTATCCCGACGTAGCGTCCGATGGGGGTAGAGATCTCAAGCCCGGCACCAAGCGTGCCAGCAGTCAGGGCAATGGCGCTATGAGGAGCGTTGACCATAGGGCGCGTCGGCTGGATCGTCGCGCTGTAAACACTCGAGGAGCCGGAGGAACTTTCGGTCTCAGGAGTGGAAGAACTTGAAGTGTTGGCTAACGATCTAGCAGGCGCGGTCTGAGCCGCCGCCGCAGCTGAGATTCCCAGAACAATCAGAGAACAAATGAGAAAACGATGCTTCACGTGGTCGTCCCCTATCGCTTACATCTCTGAAGGTAAGGAGAAGTCCGTTACCGAGGAATACCACGTTCGCGCCACGGGACTGACCCTCCTCGATTCTGGGCCTATGATCTGCGACCATAGGCCATGCTTCGTTTTGACATGATTACGATCTTCCCGAGCTTCTTCGACTCAATACATGCGGTCGGCGTTGTGGGGCGAGGCTTGTCGGCGGGCGTTGCAGAGGTGCAGAGCCACGACCTCAGACAGTGGACCAGCGACCGCCACCGCACCGTAGATGACCGCCCCTTCGGTGGTGGTGAAGGCATGGTGATGAAGCCTGAACCAATCTTTGCAGCAGTGGAGTCGCTGGGCGTTGCGGAGAAGTCTGTTCGCGATCCCGCCAAAGAGACCGTCATCCTTCTTTCGGCGCAGGGAACGCCGTTCACGCAAGAGGTAGCGCGGGAGCTCGCCACCTTGGAGCGCATTGTCTTCATCTGCGGTCGCTATGAGGGAGTCGACGAGCGCGTTTCGCAGATGCTGTGCGATCGGGAGCTCTCGATCGGCGACTATGTTTTAAGTGGGGGAGAACTGGGTGCTGCCGTGATTCTCGATGCCGTCGTGCGGCTGCTCCCAGGTGTGCTCGGGAATTCAGATTCGGCGCGATTTGAGAGCTTTGGTCGTGAAGACCATGCTCTTCCGCTCGCCAATGCAGATGCTCCCAAGGCTGTTCACGGAAGTGGAGGCCTGCTCGACTATCCGCACTACACACGGCCCGTCGAATTTCGCGGAAACACGGTGCCTGAGGTGCTTGCCGGCGGAGATCACGCGGCCATCCGGCGCTGGAGGCGTCAACAGGCCCTTCTGAAGACGAAGCAAAACCGGCCTGAGCTTCTGGAAAAAGCAGAACTGGGCGCGGAAGATCTTCGTCTGCTGCACGACGATTCTGAGTAAAATTTCTGCTGGCTTCAGCTAGACTGCATCCCATATTCCCTTCCGGGCTCATCTGAAACTGGAGTCACAAGTTCGTCATGAAAGCAATGCAGGTCAACAGCCCAGCCTCTGATCCAACGCTCTTCCCTGTTGAAGTGCCTCAACCCATCCCCGGTGACGGTGAAGTTCTGATTCGCGTTTACGCTGCGGGTGTGACACCGACGGAGCTTCTCTGGTATCCAACGTCGCACACACGCACCGGAGAACCACGGGTCGGTGCCATACCGGGACATGAATTTTCTGGCGCAATTTCCGCTTTTGGGAAGGACGTTCAAGCGTTCCACGTGGAACAACCAGTCTTTGGCATGAACGACTGGTTCTCCGAGGGAGCGACAGCGGAATTCTGCCTTACCCGGCCGGAGAACATCACGGCAAAACCGGCAAGTCTCACACATGAATCCGCGGCGACCGTTCCTATCGGAGCCCTGACGGCGTGGCAGGGATTGTTTGAGCGTGCCAAACTGCAACCGGGAGAGCGAGTTCTGGTTCAGGGCGGAGCAGGAGCCGTAGGTCTGTTCGTGGTTCAGCTTGCACATCTTCACGGTGCTTACGTGATTGCGACGGCGTCTCAGCACAGCATCGAATTCCTACAGCAGCTCGGCGCAGACGAGGTCTTCGACTATCAAGGTGCGCCGTTCGAAGACAAACTGGAGAAGGTCGATGTCGTCTTCGACTGCGTCGGTGGAGAGACCCTCGAACGGTCCTGGGGCGTCCTCAAACCCAGCGGACGCCTGGTCACGATTGCCGCCCAGAGCGAGGGGAGAGAGGACCAACGCGTCAAAGATGCTTTCTTTATCGTTGAGCCCAATAGCAAGCAGTTAGCCATGATCGCAGAGTGGATTGAGGAGAAGAAACTCGAGACCTTCGTCGGCGCGATCGTGCCACTAAAGCTGGCCTCAGACGCCTATCGCGGCGCGATCAAGAGCAACGGCGGTCATGGAAAGATCGTCGTTTCCGTTATCCCGGTGAGTGGCACCACAAACTGAACCAGAAATGATGCAGGTTCTGATGCGCTACCAGTCTTTTTTGTGTAAACTAGGAATTCGAGTTCACGAAGGAAAAGTGCGTCTTATGTCGATTCATCCGATCATGCAGAAACTTGCTGCCAAGTTGCAGCGTACCGATCTTCCCGATTTCAAAGCAGGCGATACGATTCGCGTGCAGGTGAAGATCAAGGAAGGCGAGAAGGAGCGCTTGCAGGCGTTTGAGGGGATGGTCATTGCCCTCTCTCACGGACCCCAGGCCAGCTTCACCGTTCGCAAGATGAGCTTCGGCCAGGGTGTCGAGCGCATCTTCCCATTCAATTCCAAAGTGGTCGACAAGATTGAGAAGGTTCGGTCGTACGAAGTACGACGCTCCAAGCTCTTCTACCTCCGTGGTCTGCGCGGCAAAGCCGCCCGTCTGCGCGAAGTTGCTCGCTCGGTTTAGTCCCCTTCTCTCTCCACAAAATAAAAACGCCAGCGCAAGCCGGCGTTTTCGCGTTCACCTCCAGGATCTATTTTGGTGAGGGCACAAGTGCCGCCGGCTGGACGGGCGTTGGTACAGCGTCAGAGGCCGACATTGGACAAGCGGGGGGCGTCATCATCACATCGTTGATCTTGACGGGGATCG
This sequence comes from Terriglobus saanensis SP1PR4, assembly GCF_000179915.2. Lineage (NCBI taxonomy): Bacteria > Pseudomonadati > Acidobacteriota > Terriglobia > Terriglobales > Acidobacteriaceae > Terriglobus > Terriglobus saanensis. Next base: position 2,596,774 of record NC_014963.1, read on the forward strand.
TATGCTGACCGGAAAGCACCTTCTGGCACGGAAGCACGATCTGTTTTGCTTCAAGTCCCGGCGGCAGAGCGGGAGCCTTCGCAGCAAGCTTCTGCTGTTGCTCTGACATGGGCCGAGCCCCAGGCCAGTTGTAGGGGGCGTGCGCGATTGAGCCGTAACCAAGCGTAGGATATTTTGCTGGATACACATAAGCTGGATCCGAAGCTACCCAAACTGATTGCGACTTCTTGTCCACCAGTGGCTTCTCACTGGCAATCTGGATCGTATGGCCATCGGACGTGGTGACAGTAAGCGTACTGCCGCTCAGCGCATTCTTTTCTTCAACGGAACCGGGGAAGATCTGGTTGGAGATGATGACCGTTCCCAGGCCGGGCGTCGAAACATAGAGATACTTCATCTCCGTGATGTCGTAGTTCAGGCGGGCTTTGCCCGTCCATCCATCCACGGTAAGCGTCCCGTTTTCAATCTTCATCCCCACCTTCTTACGGTTGAGAATGGCCTTCCGCTTCTTGATGCAGGCCTTGTCCTTCTTGGAGCATGGCTGGAGTTTGATGGGATTGCCATCGGCGTCGAGCGTCGGAGCGACAATATCCTCCCCTTGCAGCTTCAGGTATGTCTTGTCGGCCTCGGCATCCTTCCGGTCTCTTTCGGCCTGCTTTTCCTTTTTGCGACGTTCCTTCTCTTCTGATTTGGTCAGGAGCTTGAGCGCAGGCTTTACCGGTGTCTCTTCCGTGGCTGGGAGTGGATTAGCCTGGGTGGGAGCAGTAGGATCGGGCGTGGCAGCAGGAGCTGCAGTCGTGCTTGCTGGGAATTCGGGGATCGCGGCCTTTGGAGGAGCTGCCTCCTGGGCGATCAGCAGCGTGGAAGCAGTGAAGATCGAAATTGCAACCAGACGATAGAGCGGTATAGGCATAAACGTTCTCCAGAGACCGCAAAACGAACTTAGTGAGGGACGACTCAGGATAAGGGACGCAGCGGTTATAAACTGTTGGGAAGTGACAAAGTTACGCAAAAAGGTAACGTTCCGGATTCCCGCGCAGCCAACGGCAACGTCTATGCCGAAGGCAAAGCAGCTCTACGGCGACGGAACGACCAAGAGTCAGATGCTGCGCACGCTTGTCTGCAGCGACGCTCCTGAACAGGCGTTACGGCATCTTGGCTATCTGGTCATTGCAGGCGTGGATGAGGTAGGGCGAGGCGCTCTCTGTGGGCCGGTTGTAGCTGCCGCCGTGATTCTGCCCGAGGAGATGGGCTGGCTGGCGACGAAGGGTCTCCGCGACTCCAAGCAGCTTACGCGTGAGCAGCGGGAAGAGCTTGATGCGGAGATTCGATCCGTTGCCCTGGCCGCAAGTATTGCGGCCGTCGACGCCGAGACCATCGACCGTGTGAACATCTACCAGGCTTCGCGCATGGCGATGCAGATGGCGGTAGACGCGCTGACCGTTCGGCCCGACCATCTGCTGATCGATGCCATGCGGATCAGCGATCCCTGCGCGCAGACAAGGCTGATCTATGGTGATTCGCTGAGTCTGTCGATCGCCGCCGCAAGCGTCGTGGCCAAGGTGTATCGCGATGCCATGATGCGCAAATTTGCCGAGGAGCATCCCCAATATGGGATGGAGTCTCATAAGGGATATGGCACGCCGGAGCATCGCAGAGCGTTGAAAGAGCACGGCCCCACTCCCCTGCATCGCAGAAGCTTTGCGCCCGTGGCCGAGGTGGATCCAGAGGCGGCGCTGGAGATGCGCATGGCCACAAGTGAAATCCTATCTGAAGAAATCTACGAGGAAAACGAACTTTGAGTAAGCGATTGATGTGCGTCATTGCCCATCCGGACGATGAGTGTTTTGCATTTGGCGGTGCGCTGGCCCTGGCCGCCCGTGAAGGCGTTGAAATCTACGTGGTCTGCCTTACGGATGGACAAGCCGCGACCAATCGCGGTACCGCCACCACCTCAGAAGAGCTTGGAAAGATCCGCCGTGTGGAGTTTGCAGCAAGCTGCGATGTATTGGGTGTTACGAAGCATGAACTGCTGGATTATCAGGATGGACAGCTTGAGTTTGCTTCCTTCTCGGAAACCGCGGGCAAGCTGGTCCAGAGGATCCGCTCATGGAAGCCGCAGGTCGTCCTAACGTTTGGCCTGGACGGCGCGATCAACACGCATGCGGACCACACCATGGTTTCGTGCTTTACCAGCGCGGCCTTCCACTGGTCGGCCCGGTCGAAACGATACGTTGGCGACGAAGAACCGTTTGCACCGCAGAAGCTCTATCACCAGAGCACGAGCTTTATTTTGCCCGATCGCGATCCGCTGATGCCCGCGCCCTGGACGCTGAGCCTCGATATTCGCGAGGTGCAGGACGTCAAGGTCAAAGCCTTTCATCAGCACGTTTCCCAGCTTCCCGTCTTCGACAAGGTGAAGCCGTTCTGGGACGAGCATGGTGGCGAAGAGTACTACCTTCTTGCCGCTGCCGCGCGACCACAGGTGGCCGCGCGCGAACAGAGCATGTTCGATCACGTCATTCTCTAAGCGCTGAGGTTGAAGCGGAAGACCCAGTCTCCGCCGCACCACTGCGGATAGTTGGTACCCCACGCGTTGTTGTACAGGTTCACGTGGAAGCCCGCGTTCATCGGCGGCAGATCTTTGGAGAAATTGAGCGGCGATCTCTTGCCAACCGCGATGAGTGGAGCATCCAGTGTGCTCAGGTTGAAGGTGCCATCCGCACCGTCGTAGCGAATGCCTGTGGTCACCGCATGCATGGCGCGGTTACCGCCACGGATCACTTCATCCGGCTTCACGGTCTGATTTACCTTGTCCATGCTCCATCCCTGCGCGCCCGCTGGAACGATAGGGTTGAAGCTGAACCACATCGCCTCAGGCATGCGATTGGCCTGCTTGCTGAGGCTCGTGAGCGTGATCTGGATCGTCGGTTCGGCATCGGGCAGGAGAAGTTCCAGGAAGAGCTGTCGGGGTGGGGCGATGTTTTCGAGCAGAACCGTTCCGGCGGCGATGGTGGGCTGCTGCGGAATGACCAGCTCCGCCAAAATGCGACGCGCGGTGGGAAGCTTGTTCGTCCACAGGCCACGAAGGCGCGGGTGCCACTCGGCGGTCTGTGCTCCAAAGTGGTCGATGTTGGGTTTGCCGAAGTCCTTGTAAGCCCAGTCTGCAGTGGAGTGGATATAGAGCGCAATGAAGTCTGTGAACTCCTGCAAAGAGAGGGTCTGATAGGTGAAGACCGCAAGGGGATGCGCGGGCGAGGCCCACTCTTTCTGCGACCCGCGGTTCTGCAGACGCGTGATGGCTCCGGTCGCATCGAAGGTGAGCAGGAAGTTAGGACACTCGATGACTTCGCCGATGCGCACCGGATGCATACCGTCGGAAGACGGCTCGATGGGATCAAGCTTCTGCAAAGAAGCCGTGACCTGGGCCTGGAGCACGGACGGTAAAGTGCTGATGGCTTCAGTGAGATCGTCGCGCTTCTCTTTCCAACTTGTCTCCATGCGCGCGTAACCGGCAAGCCCTTGTTGGTCCGCCGCAACGATCGCCGTGGGACGGTAGTGGTCGTTATCGAGGTAGCTCTTGGTATCCGTGCCCCAGGTATGCTCGACCGCGAGCAGGAAGCGACGCAGGAAGCGGCGATCGGTCGCATCACCGATGGTGAACCGGCCATCCTGGATCCACTGCTGGCGAAGCCGCGCCAGAGCGCGATACTCTGCGAGCTTCGGTGGGTCGCTGGCGATGCCGTGGATCCACGTATCCCCAATCTCCTGCTTGACGACAGGCAGGTTGCTTTTGAACGGCGCGACGGCGTTGGCCACATCGGTGAGGGACGTGGCTTTGATCTCCGCGTTCGGAAACTGCTTCCGAAGATCAGCGTAGATCGCAGCGATCTCCTCGGGCGTATGCGGACCGCTGTTGTCATTCCGGACCTGCATGGAGTACGCGAGTGTAGATCCAGGGACGAGGATGGTGCCGCCGTAGTCCATGCGGTGATAGGCGAGGACGATCTGCGCGCCGGTTGGGTCCTGCCAGAGCGAAAGGTCTGCAATATCGGGAGGCGTACTGGCGGCGTTCACGCCGATATCCAGGAAGGTCACGCCGTGCGCAGCCAAGGGAGAGATCAGGCCGCGCGAGTGGCCGGGAACATCCGTCATCTTGGAGCCAGTCGTCTTTGTTCCGAAGCGGCGGTCTAGTTCTTCGGAAAAGCTCAGGCCACCTTCGATAAGCGTGCGATCCATCGTCTCCGTCTCCCAGGAAAATGGAAGGGCATGCCATGCGAGGTCGCGGCTTGCGATGGCTGCTTCCACCGCCTTCCGCTGCGCAGGAGAGGAGCGTTCAAGATACTCATAGAGCAGCCAGGAGCCTGTCGTCCAGGTGTAAGGATCTTTCCCTTGTTCGCGCTGAGCCGCGCCCAGAGCAATGGCCTGGGGAAAATAAACCTCAAAATATTTCCGCATGACATTGGCCTGCGTATCGCTAAAGCCTACGTCGAGGTGGCATTTGAAGACGACTAAAACTTGCTTGATCTCAGAGGAAGCAGGCGTCTGCGCGAAGAAGTTGCGGGCTGGGAGTGTGGCGGCAGAAAGGGCAGCGGTGCGCAGGAGTTCGCGGCGGTTCATGGGGTGATAGTCCTTGATTGTTCAGGTGAATAGCAAGCGTTCATTGCAACAAAAAGCCCACGCCGGGGAAATCGGTGTGGGCTTTCTTATTGAGTGTCATATCGAGTCTGATTCTAGCAAGGCCCCATACGCCTCCATTTGCGTACAGACCTCTCGTGCGTTTATCGTTATAGAAGTCCGACTATCGCACGAAGCCGGACAGGAGCAACGATGCCAACGGAAACGAAGCCTGCCGAAACCGCCACGCCTTTGTCCACTGCGACCGTTGATCCGGCAAAACGGATCACACCGGCCCAGTCTCTAGAGCAATACACGGGCGATCCGAACTTCATGACCTCTCTTGCACGCGGCCTCGCTGTCATCCAGGCCTTCTCGCAGCAGACCCGCCAGATGACCATCTCTCAATTGAGTGTCAAAACGGGTCTTTCGCGGGCGGCCGTTCGCCGCTGCCTCTATACCCTAACGAAGCTCGGCTTCGCGGGCGCGGAAGATGGGCAACGCTACTCTCTGCGGCCGAAGATGCTGACCCTGAGCCATACCTATACTTCGAGCAACAATCTTTCGAGTGCGGCGCAGCCTATCCTTGAGCGCATGAGCGCGCAGCTGCGCGAAAGCTTTTCCGTGGCTACGCTGGATGGTGACGACATCGTCTACATCGCCAGAACGACCGTGAATCGCATGATGAGCGTCGATCTGCACATTGGTTCGCGTCTTCCAGCGTACTGCACCTCCATGGGACGGGTGCTGATGGCCTTTCAGGCCCCCGAAGATGTGGAGCGGTATCTCTCGCGCGTGATCCTGACGCCGCTGACTCCCCGGACGGTCAGCTCCACAGAAAAGCTACGGATGCTCCTGCGTAATGTGCGGCGGAACGGATACGCTGTCTGCGACCAGGAGTTCGAGGTCGGACTTCGATCGCTCGCCGTGCCGGTTTTTTCACCTGCTGGAAAGGTTGTTGCCACGGTGAACCTGAGTGGTAACGCTCCACGCATGCCTGTAATGGACATGCAGACCCGTTACCTACCCTATCTGCGCGCGGCAGCCAATGAGTTAAGCGTCTTTTTGCGTTAGTTCCAGGCGCCTGTGTCACCCGTTGCACAAGATCGTCGTCTTAGAAGGTGCACCATGGACAGATGTTGCACAAAATATAGGGCGACTTTCGTCTGAGTTTTAGGTTTAGACTCAGGCATTGCCCGCACCTTGAACGGATGATGATGGCAACTGACGCGGTAGGGCACCTTGAACTATCTCAGCAACTGAGAGAAAAGCTCGAATCAGACAATCAAGCGGCACAGACAGGTCGGCGGGCGCTTCGTTATAGCGCTCTCGTGGTCCTTCTCCCGTTGCTGGCCATACCAACGTTTATAGGTCTCGGACGATCTGACTTCTTTCTGCACCACGGTGCGAGCGTCTGGGTTCAATCCAATGATGCGATCTTTCAGATGCGCGGACGCAACTGTGAGGTTCTAGTTTTTGGTGACTCTACAGCGATGACTGGAATCGACCCCGCGCTGGTGGAAAAAGATACCGGCTATAAGACCTGCAACATTGCCGTCACCAATGCCGTCCTGAGCGTCACGGACAACATGACTCTCGATCACTATCTGGCCCAGAACGCCCGTCCGAAGGTGCTCATCGTGCAGTTGAGCCCGGACAGCTTCCAACGCGAAAACCGGCAGTGGGAGCGGTCGATCTATGCCGAAGGCATGTTGGAACTGATGCGGCACGGCAACCCTGCTGAGGTTCGCCATATGTTTCTTTCGCATCCACGCGAAGCCGTGGCATTCGCAGGCTATGCTGCCGGATTTACTGCTTACTATGGATTGAAAAAAGCCTTCTATGGCGCGACCCAGATGCGTCCAGAGGAAGATCGGGTCACGGTTCGGAACGGATTCTTCACGCCGCCCACTCCCGCGCGAACCCAGTGCGAATCCACCCATGCCGCCCGCGCCACAGTCGTCAGCGACTTTCCACGCAATCTCGCAGAGGAGTATCGCTCGAACTATGCGCGGCATTCCGGTACGGTTCTCGTCGACGTGGCACCCATTCCAGCATGCGATGAAGATCTGCTTCGATACGAAGCCGAATTGGATGGCGTAACGAACAACAAACTTACACCGCTTCCGATCGGTTACTTCAACGATGGTCGTCATTACACGGCCAGTGGCAGCGAAGTCGTATCGAGACTTGTCTCTGACGAAGTCAATGCCGCAACCGGCCAGAGCTTTGAAGAGGCTCAGCTACGGCATGGAGCGCACTCGTACGCCGCAGTACAGCGATCTCCGCTGCCTCGATAGGCAGCGACTGCCATGCTCTTTAACTCTTACGGATTTCTTTTCGTCTTCCTTCCCGTTACGCTCCTCGGGTTCCATCTTCTGGGGCGCTTTGGACGGCGGCCCGTCATTCTATGGCTGACGCTCATGTCGGTCGTCTTCTATAGCGCCTGGAACAGAGTTTTTGTTCTGTTTCTTTTGGGTTCCATAGCAACCAACTTTGCGCTGTCGCGCTGGATAGCAGATGCGCCGGAGAATAGCCACAGGCGTAAAGCACTGCTCTGGTGCAGCGTAGGCGCAAACTTACTTGCGCTCTTTTACTTCAAGTACCTCTTCACGCTTCTGACCCACCTTGCCGGGCATCACTGGATCGGTAAGCCCCATCCCATTCTTCTCCCGCTGGGCATCTCCTTCTTCACCTTTACCCAGATCAGCTATCTCATCGATCTGGCGCAGGGGCAGGCGGAAGAGAAAGACTTTCTCAGCTACCTTTTGTTCGTAACATTCTTCCCGCATCTCATTGCGGGCCCCATCCTTCATCACAAAGAGATGATGCCGCAGTTCGCAGAGGGACGCCGCTTTCAGGTCACAGCGGAGAACTTCTCGCTTGGCTTCACCTGGTTCGTGTTCGGACTGGCAAAAAAAGTTTTGATCGCGGACCATCTCGCGGCGAAATCAGACTTTACTTTTTCCCATGCCGGAGCGCTGGGGCTTTTACCCGCGTGGACAGGCCTGGTGGTCTACTCCATGCAGTTATACTTCGATTTCTCGGGGTACTCGGATATGGCCATCGGTTTGGCTCGTATGTTTGGCATCGAGTTTCCGATGAACTTCAACTCGCCGTGGAAGGCAACCAGCGTCACGGAGTACTGGCAGCGCTGGCACATAACGCTGACGCGCTACATCACGCTCTATCTCTATAACCCGCTGCTTCTTGGAGTGCAGCGACGACGCATGGATGCGGGCAAGAAGGTCTCGCGAAAGTCGCTGGCGACCCTTGGGGGATTCACCGCGATGGTGGCCTATCCGACCATGCTGACAATGCTCCTGACGGGAATGTGGCATGGCGCTGGACTTCAATTTCTTCTCTTCGGCGTGCTGCATGGTATCTATCTGACGGCAGCCCAAGCATGGCGACACTTCCGCCCCAACGCCAACGTGAGCACGAAGTGGCCCGTGCTGGGCATGCGCGTCGGAGTCTATCTGCAGGTGGCGTTTGCCTTGGTCTTCTTCCGTTCAGCGTCCCTGGGAAAAGCGTTCGCGATGATTGCCGATATGGCAGGACGGCATGGCCTTGGTCAGCTGGATACCGAGATCCCCGTGTTGCTCGCATTCGCCCTCTTTCCTGTCGTCTGGTATCTGCCCAATACCCAGGAGATTTTGGGACAGCAGGCAACGACCGAAGTGGGGCTTCCTCTGCTCGAACGGATACGATGGCGGCCGAACATGCCATGGGCATGCGCTACGGCCGCCGTCTTCTTTGCTGTCCTCGTCCTGATGAACGAAGTTTCGACCTTCCTCTACTTCCAGTTCTAAAGACTCGCTCTACGGCATGGACCGAACGCACGCAAAGCCTTTTGCTCCAGCGGAGAGAGTGTACTTCGTAATCGAAGCGGGGATGACAGTCGCGGTTCCGAGAAGAAGCTCCACCTCACTGCCATCCGAGGCCTTGAGAGTCGCACTACCTTCAAGCGCAACGATGCAATGCGGCTTTCCCGCTGCGTCTGCGAGATCCAGTGTGCCGTTGGCGGGAAGGTCGAAGCGGTCGACGGTGAAGTAATGCTGCTGGATAAGGCGGGTCCCACGAACATCGGGCGCAGCGTTCAGAGACAGTGCCTCCGGTTTCACAGGACCGGCAGCGGTCTTTGCCTTAGCTATAGCAATTCCCTGTTCCAGATGCAGCTCGCGCGGGCGACCATAGTCATACATGCGATAGGTAATATCAGAGGTCTGTTGCGTTTCAAGCAGCGTGAGTCCAGGCCCAATGGCGTGCACTGTTCCTGCATCGACGAAGATCATGTCGCCAACATGCAGCACGATCTGGTTGAGAAGCTCTTCCATGCTGTTGTCTGCTACCGAAGCGCGCACCTGGTCCGGCGTCACACCGGGCTTCAGACCACAGGCGACGGCCGCTCCTGGCTCTGCCGCGAGGGTGTACCAGCACTCCGTTTTGCCTCGTCGCTGGCCCATGGCCTGCGCCTGCTCGTCGTTGGGATGCACCTGCACCGACAGCTTATCGTCCGGGAAGAGCAGCTTGAGCAGAAGCGGAAACTCGCCTTCGCCCTCCCATGCTCCAAGTAACGGTACGGCATGCATCTTCGCAATTTCAGCGAGTGTTATGCCAGAGAGTTCACCTGTCTCTACTACCGCCTGCGGCCCGGTAAGCCAGGATTCGCCGATAGGCTCCGCTCCTTGTTCTTTGGGATCGAGCGTGTACCAGGGCTTGAGATCACGACGTCCCCATGGGCGTGGGCTGAAGGTCGGGCGAAGGCGAAAGGGGGCGAGAGCATTTGTCATAGTTATGTAAGCCTTGGTCGAGAGCAGATGAAATAGAACGTTTTCATGGGATATTTCCAGCTTTTGCGAGCGTTTCGCTTTATGAAACACGATCGTAATTGCGCTTACAAAAGTGTTACACAAGCAAGGGCATAAAGGCTGTTACGTTGACCATACGAGCTTGAGTAACGGCTCTACATGAAGCTGAGGTTTGAAGACATTATGTCCCCAGTTGTAACAGAAGTTCCAGACGTGAATGCAGTGATCGTACCGACAAGCGGCGTGTCTGCCGCGGCAGCTACCCGCGAAAAGGTCAAGCAGGACCTTCGCATGGGCCGCGACCATCAGCAAGGCCGTATCAATTGGATCACCTCCATCGCAATGGGTGCTTTCCACGTAGGCGCGCTCGCCGCGCTTCTCCCCGTGTTCTGGTCCTGGAAGAACGTCGCCGCAGGCGTCATCATGTATTTCCTCGCAATCAACGTCGGCATCGGCATGACGTACCACCGGCTTCTCACGCATCGAGGCTATCGCGTTCCCCGCTGGCTGGAGATCTTCCAGACTGCCTGCGGCACGCTCGCCCTCGAAGGCGGACCGATCTTCTGGGTGGCCACGCATCGCGTGCATCACCAGTACAGCGACCACGATGGCGATCCCCACACGCCGCATGACGGCACCTGGTGGGCGCATGCCGGCTGGATCCTCTCAGGCCGCGCGCTTCACTCTGAGACAGCATTGCTTGGACGCTACGCTCCCGACCTTACCCGCGACCGCGCTCACGTTTGGCTGAGCAAGTGGCATTGGCTACCTCTCACGCTCGCTGGCTTCGCGCAGATGGGCATCGGCGCAGCGCTCGCATCTCCCGGCCATCGCATCATGGGCGCTCTCGGCATGGTGCTCTGGGGGACCTTCCTCCGTGTCTCGCTTGGCCTGCACGCCACCTGGCTAGTAAACTCCGCAACTCACCTCTTCGGTTCGCGCCGCTTCGAGACCAAGGATGACTCCCGCAATAGCTGGTGGGTTGCCCTGCTGACCGGCGGCGAAGGCTGGCACAACAATCACCACGCGCATCCGGTATCGGTCCGTCACGGCCTGACCTGGTATGAATTCGATCCGAACTACTACGGCATCTGGCTGTTGCAGAAGGTCGGTCTGGCCAAGAAGGTCCAGGTTGCCGTATATGACCGCAATAACCCCAAGCCCGCAGGCGTCTAACCTGTCCGCAAGACAGAACCCAAGCCCCGGTGGATACTATCTATCACTGGGGCTTTTCTGCGTTTGCGCGCAGTGGGGCACGGCGAGGATGCATTGAGCATGAACAGTACACGGCGGCGGGGAGCCATTGCATTCTTTCTTACACTGGGCGTCTGCCTGGTGGCCACGGCCGTGGTGCTTCAGTTTGGATGGATCATCGTCAACGGGAAGCGCTTCCCAGTGCTGCTTGTCCTGGGCATCGTCCTTTTCATCCTGATGATCGCGGGCATGATCATCAACACAATCTTTCTCGTTCGTGAGATCCGGCGGAACGAGCGGCAGGACAGCTTTCTGAACTCCGTCACTCACGAGCTGAAGACGCCCATTGCCTCCATCCAGCTCTCACTAGAGACGCTGCAGCAGCGACCGATGTCTGAAGACCAGCGCCAGGGCTTCTACGGCATGATGATGGAAGATAATGCGCGTCTACTCGCTACCGTAGAGCAAATTTTGCGCGCCGGCGATGCCAGTCATCGCAAGTCGGCACGGCATCGACTCCCGGTCGACCTGCGCGCTCTTACCCTTGAGTGCCTGAACGACATAGCCCGCAGACACCAGCTCAGGCCAGAAGCGGTCCGGATGGAAGATCGAGCGCAAGGTGCAGCCGTTATCGTTGCGGGAGATGTGGAAGACCTTCGCTCTGCCCTGATGAACGTCCTGGAAAATGCTGTGAAATATTCGCCCGTAGGCGTCCGTATCATCGCCGAACTGGATCTTGCGCGCGACGGTCGTGTTTCGCTGAAGATCAACGATAGTGGAGTGGGCATCCCGGCCGCGATGCTGAAGCGTGTCTTTCACCGCTTCTATCGCGTCACGGGACGCGACTCAGTCAACGTAAAAGGAACAGGATTGGGGCTCTTTATCGTGCGGAGCGTAATGCGACAGCATGGCGGCGACGCAACGGCGCAGAGCTTTGGTCCCGGCAAAGGGACGACGATTAGCCTCTGGCTACCGTCGACCGGCCAGCATGGAGAAAAAGCTTGAGCGAAAAGACACTCATTGTTCTGGTGGAGGACGAAGATCATCTGGCGAAGGGACTCATCTTCAATCTGGAGGCCGAGGGCTTTCGTGTGCACCATGAAGCCGATGGAAGCAGCGCTCTGAACTATCTTCTGGACACGCCCGAAAAGATCGGCGCAGTCCTGCTCGACGTCATGCTGCCGGGCCTGGACGGGTTTGAGATCGTGCGCGCCCTCAGGGATGCCCAGAACTACGTGCCGGTCCTGATGCTGACCGCGCGGAGCCGTCCGGAAGATGTTCTCGAAGGCTTCTCCGCCGGTGCCGACGATTACCTGAACAAGCCATTTCAACTCGCCATTCTGATGGCAAGACTCACCGGGCTTTTGCGCCGCATGCGTTGGCAACAGGCAGTGACCAACGCCCCCGACGAAGAGATTCAGGACATTTACACCTTTGGCACCGGCAAGGTGATTCGTTTCGACGCGTTGGAGCTTGAAGTGAACGGCAAGGTGACCCGGCTGACCCTTATGGAAGCGGAGCTGATGCGTTATCTCGTGGAACGCGAGGGCAAGATCGTCTCCCGTAAAGAGATCCTCGAAGAGGTCTGGCGTGTACGCGAGGATACGGACACGCGGGCGATCGACAACTTTATCGTCCGCCTGCGGCGCTATCTGGAAGACGACCCGGCCCGGCCGACGCATCTGCTCACGGCGCGCGGTGTGGGATACAGATTTGTTGGCAACGCGGATTCCGTGCCTGTCCAGCAGTAGACTGGAAGAGATGGGTGAACTGGCAGGATCCGACATAACAACAGAGCATCTGGCGGGAGCACCGTGCGGATACTGACGCGATATATCCTACGCGAAGTCGTCTCGCACGCCATGCTGGGTGGAGCGCTGTTTACTTTCGTGCTCTTCATGCAGCGCGACCTCGGCCACATTCTGGAACTCGCCGTGCGCGGTTCTGCGACCCCAAATGACGTCGGCCGCATCCTTCTCTATTCGCTTCCAGCCACTCTGACCTTCACCATTCCGATGACGGTTCTCGTGGGAATCCTTCTGGGGCTCGGTCGCCTTTCTGCGGACAGTGAAGTGACGGCCATGCGCGCCAGCGGATTCGGTGTGATGCAGTTCGTGCGCGTCGTCTCGATGTCAACGGTCGTTGCGCTTCTTGTCGGCCTGGTGAACTCGCTCTACATCGCTCCCAAAAGCACGGCGTCTCTCCTCCGTCTGGAAAACGATCTGAAGTCTTCGCAGGCTTCCTTCGAGGTGCAGCCTCGCGTCTTCTATGAAGACTTCAAAAATTACGTGCTCTATGTACAGGACACGCAGCCTTCACAGGGCGCCACGATCTGGAAGCATGTCTTTCTTGCCGACCTGACGCAGCCCGCAACGCCCTACATCACCACCGCGAACCAGGCCGTCGTGGCTGTTGGAAAACAACAAACGCTTCGCCTGCACTTCATGGATGGATCGACGCACCAGATCTCGCCGACCGATCCGAACCAGTACAACATCTCCACCTTCGCCGAAAACGATGTCCCCATGCAGGCGGGCCAGCAGGAAGATATCAAGCTGACGCGGAGCGATGCGCCCATGGCCGCCATGACCGCAGGACAGCTGTGGCAGGCGCAGCCCGGGCCGCAAAGACGGGCCGCGATGATCGAGTTGAACCGTCGCCTGAGCTATCCCATCGCCTGCGTGGTACTGATGCTCGTTGGTGTTCCGTTGGGGCTCTCCTCACGCCGTGGTGGCAAAAGCACAGGATTCGTTCTCACCATCGTCCTGGTGTTCCTCTACTACTTCCTCTCCTCGGTAGGCGTGGCGCTGGCAAAGCAAGGCAAGCTGCATCCTGTCATCGGGGTCTGGGCCGCCAATGTTCTGTTTGGCTTTGCAGGCGTTCTTCTTCTGCGCCAGATGACGATTGGAACCGTGGCCCTGGGACGCATCGCAAGTGTAGGCGTCTGGCTGCAGAGGGTGACGGCGAGCTTCCTGCGGAGCAGAAAAAAGGGAGAAGGCATCAAGCACGCGCTCGAAGGCGCTGCGCACAGAGGACGCAGGCTGTTGCATAGCCGCTTCCCTCTGCTTCTGGATGACTACGTGATGCGCGAGTTTCTTACCAGCCTGGCGCTAGTGCTCTCGTCTTTCCTTGTCCTGAGCGTGGTCTTCAGCTTCTTCGAACTCATTGGCGATATCATTCGCAACCGCACCCCTCTCGTGACCGTGGGCGGATACCTGCTGAACCTCATTCCCTACATGATTTACAGCCTGACGCCACTCTGCGCCTTGATCGCCGTGCTGGTGACGGTGGGCGGCCTGAACCGATCGAGCGAACTTACCGCCATGAAAGCGAGCGGCATGAGCCTCTACCGCATCGTCGCTCCGATCTTCGTTCTGGCAGCGGTGCTTGCGGTGGGACTCTTCGCCTTTGACGACTTATACCTGCCGCAGGCGAATCGCAGGCAGGAGGCCCTGCGCAGCGAGATCAAGGGAAAGCCCGCGCAGACCTTTCTCCGGCCCGACCGTAAATGGATCAGCGGACAGGAAGCCAATGGCTCGCCGACGCGGATCTTTTACTACCAGTTTTTCGACTCCGACAAAGACGTCTTCGCCAATCTGACGGTCTTCGAGTTTCAACCCGGCAGCTTCCTTCTGCAGCGTCGTATCTTTGCCACCAGCGCACGATGGAACCCACAGGTGCAACAGTGGGAGATGGAAAACGGATGGCAGCGCACCTTCAATCACGAGAGCATTGCCACCTACCAGCCCTTTGCAACCAGTACCTTTCCGGAGATCCATGAGCTTCCGGCCTACTTCAAGAAAGAGAGCCGTCCCTCGCAGGAGATGAGCTACGGCGATCTGAGCGCGTATATTCACGACCTGAAACAGAGCGGTTTTGACACCATGCGGCTCCGTGTTCAGTTGAATCACAAGATCGCCTATCCGCTGATGACGCTGGTGATGGCTATTTTCGCCGTGCCCTTCGCCATGATGATGGGCAAACGGGGCTCGCTGGCCGGATACGCCACCGCAATTGGCATGGCGATCGCGTACCAACTCATCGCGAGTGTCTTTGAATCCATGGGCAATGTGAACGCCCTTCCACCGATGCTCGCGGCGTGGAGCGTTGACCTTCTGTTTGCTCTTGGCGGAACGTATCTGCTGCTGCGAACCCCCACCTAATCGCAATACAATAGAGGCAGGAGAGACATTTTGCGCAATCTGAGTGTGATGTTCGTGATGGCAACCTGCATCACTTCCGCGTCCTTTCAAGGACAAACGACAAGTACGCCTGCAACGACCAAGCCAGCAAAAAGCAAAACAACTACGACGAAGACCGGAACCGCTGCCTCCCGTGCGCGCGCCCGCACACACACTACGGTACCGGCGCCGCCGCCGGTAGAAGGATTGGCTGCTGTGGGAGAAATGCCCGCTGTTACAGGTGTACCTCAGACTGCATATGCCCTGAAGTACGTGGAGATCACCATCGGCACCGGAGAACTCGCCCTGCCACACAAGTACTACACCGTTCACTACACCGGTTGGACGACCGATGGGAAGAAGTTCGACTCCTCCCACGATCATCCTGGTGGCGAGCCTTTTGTCTTTGCTGCAGGGGCGAAGCGCGTCATCACCGGTTGGGATACGGGCTTTGAAGGCATGCATGTTGGAGGAAAGCGGCGTCTGCTGGTTCCCTATCAACTGGCCTACGGCGAGTTTGGTCATCCTCCTGTGATCCCTGCAAAAGCGCAGCTGATCTTTGACATCGAATTTCTCGGTCAATCCGATACTCCCTCGGATCAGACCGCACCCCCTGCACCGGCACAGAAGTAGGACTATCGATGCTTGACCGTCTCAAACCGCTGCGTCCTTACCTCAAGCGCTATCGTGCGTCGCTGGCTTGGGGCGGTCTTTCCGTCGTGCTCTACAATTGCTCCAAGATCGTGATGCCGCTGCTGATTGGCCGCGCGATCGACCATATCTCGCGGCATGTGGGCGAACG
This sequence comes from Terriglobus saanensis SP1PR4, assembly GCF_000179915.2. Classification (NCBI taxonomy): domain Bacteria; kingdom Pseudomonadati; phylum Acidobacteriota; class Terriglobia; order Terriglobales; family Acidobacteriaceae; genus Terriglobus; species Terriglobus saanensis. The sequence goes on from NC_014963.1 coordinate 2,612,379, forward strand.
GGATGTCGCACACGATGCGGTGTGGCTTCTCGTTGTGGCCGTCGCCGCAGCCATCTTCCTTTACCTGACACGGTGGATCATCATCGGCGCTTCGCGCGAGATCGAGTTCGATCTGCGCAACGACCTCTTCGCAAATCTCGAACGCCAACCGCCCGCTTTTTATCATGAACACCGTACGGGCGACATCATGGCCCGCACGACGAACGACTTGAATGCCGTCCGTCAGCTTCTTGGCCCGGCCATCATGTACTCGGCGAACACCGTGGTCTTCACACTCGCTGCGCTGCCGTTCATGATCCGCATGAGCCCGAGGCTCACGATCTTTGCGTTCCTTCCACTTCCCGCGGCGTCGCTGCTCGTGCAGACCATGGGACGTCGCATCCATCGGCGCTTCGAACGCATCCAGGCGATGTTTTCCGACATCTCGGCGCAGGCGCAGGAAAACTTTTCCGGTGCACGGCTCGTTCGCGCCTTCGCTCAGGAAGAAGCCGAGGTCGCCCGCTTCGAGACCGCGAACCAGGAGTACATCCGTCGCTCGCTCATGCTCGTGCGCCTGATGGCGATGCTCTGGCCCACGCTGGAGTTCGTCCTCGGCATCTCGTTGGTGGCGACGCTCTTCTTCGGCGGCCGCGAGGTCGTACAGCATCGCCTGTCCGTAGGCCAATTCACGGCTTACATGGTCTACATGGTGCAGCTTATCTGGCCTATGATCGCCCTCGGATGGGTAGTCAATCTCTTTCAGCGCGGAACCGCATCCGTAGAACGCATTGACCAACTCCTACGGCAGAAGCCCGCCATCTGGGATGAGCCAGCAGTAGAGAACACAGTCCTGCCGGAGATACGGGGCGACATCGAGTTCCGTGGCCTGACCTTCCGTTATGGTGCCGCCGAGATCCTGCGCGATATCGACCTCACGATTCCGGCGGGAACCAGTCTCGCCATCGTTGGGCCTACCGGCTCGGGCAAATCGACGCTCGTAAATCTTGTCCCCCGTCTTCTGGATGCCGAAGCAGGCATGGTCTTGATCGATGGACGCCCCATTCGCGAGTGGTCTCTGGCGCAGTTGCGCGAAGGCATCGGGTTTGTGCCGCAGGAGACGTTTCTCTTCTCCACCAGCATTCGCGACAACATCTCCTTTGGCGTGCGCGAAGCAACACCGGCCCAGGTACGAGAGGCCGCCGTCTCCGCACACATCGCCACAGAGATCGAGGAATTCCCTGCTGGCTTCGATACGCTGGTTGGAGAACGCGGCATCACCCTTTCGGGCGGCCAAAAGCAGCGCACCTCTATCGCCCGCGCACTTCTGCGCAATCCGCGGATTTTGATTCTGGATGATGCCTTGGCCAGCGTGGACACTTACACGGAAGAACGCATCCTTCTGGCTCTGCGCGAACAGATGAAGGGGCGTACCACAATCTTCATCTCGCACCGCGTCTCCACGGCGCAGAGCGCGGACCGCATCGCTGTTCTGGTGGATGGTCGCATCGTGGAAACCGGAACGCACGAAGAGCTGCTCTCCGCGGGAGGATACTACCGTGGGCTTTATCAGAAGCAGCAGTTGGAAGAAGAGATCGCCGTCGTAGCTTAGGCGATACGCGGAAGAACCGGCTCAGTGTAGTCCATGAGCGGATATCCCGCATCGCGCCAGCCTTCGAATCCGCCCTTCAGCGGACGCACACGGTGAATCCCCAGCTTGTGCAGGCGTAGAGCCAACGCCGCCGAGGTCTCCTCCGATGGGCAAGTGCAGTACAGCACAATGTCGCGATCACGCGGCAAAAGCGCGGCCTGTTTCTCCAACTCCTTCGGTCCGATTCGATAGGCGCCCGGTAAGACACGCGGATCGGGCAGATAGTCGAGCGGGTGGCGGAGATCGACGATGACCGGCGGTTCGCCGCCAAGATTTTCCGCAGTCTCGATCATGGACTTCAGCTCATCCGGCCCAAGGCGCAACTCACGCACAGAGAGCAGAAACGACCTCTGGCGGTAGAGCCGGTAGCCGATGATGCTGAGCAGCAAAACAGCGAAGATGACCACGCCATAACGGCCGAGGGCATGAAAGAGCATCGTGCTGCGCTCCGCGAGGCGTCCAAAGAAGCTGCCACCGAAGACAAAAGCTCCGCCCCATAGCGTGGAACCTATCAAGTCCAGCGCAAGAAAACGTGCAAAGGGCATGCCCGCCTGTCCGGCGATGGGCGGTGCGAGAGCAGAAAGTCCGGGAACGAATTTTGCAAAAACCAGCGTAATTGCGCCGCGACGCTCGAAGTAGCCCTCCGTCTTTTTCACGCAGGCGGAAGCTTCCAGCGAAAGACGGCAGACGAGCCGCACGACGCGGCCTCCGTAACGGACACCCGCAAAATACCAGAGCGAATCTGCGATGGCGCAGGCCGCCAGGACCGCGAGCATCACTGGAAACGCGTGGATCTTGTGCGTTGCCGAGAGGGTTCCCGCCGTCAGCAGCATGGGAGCAGAAGGGATGGGGAGGCCCAGCTGCTCGATCAGCACCCAAAGAAACACGATGCCGTAGGCATAGTGGACAAAGAATTGGAGTGCGATTGGCATATATCTGTAGATGATAGCGATTCTTGATCGGGTGCGAAAATCTTTCGGACAAGCAAAAACGCCCGGCTCCGCAAAAGCGGAGCCGGGCGTCAAGCGGTTAATTACTTGATTGCGACGTCGGGATCCACAGAGAACCCTGGGCGCAACAGGTGATCGTTGTTCTGGTTCGGCTCAAGATCGATCCGGACCGGAATACGCTGGACCACCTTCACATAGTTTCCCGTCGCATTTTCCGGGGGAAAGAGCGAAAGACGCGATCCGGTAGCGCCACCGATCTGGGTGACATGGCCTTCGTACTTGCGACCGCCGAGTGCATCCACCTTGATCTCAACCTTCTGGCCGGGCTTCATTTTCTGAAGCTGTGTTTCCTTGAAGTTGGCCGTAATCCAGAGATTGTCGAGCGGGATGATCGTCAGCATGTTCTGCCCTATGCTGATGTTTTGTCCCACGGCGACATTCTTTTTGTTGATGACGCCTGCCGTCGGAGCAGTGATGTGGGTATAGCTGAGGTTCAGGCGGGCCTGATCGACCTTTGCCTGGGCCTGTTGTATGTCAGCCGTTGCGCCCTGTGCCTTCGCCTGCTGCACAGCTACCTGCTTCGGTCCGTTGATATTGGCCTGCGAAGCCTGCGAGCGAGCCTGAGCCAGCTTCGACTGCATCTGACGCACATTCTCCTGCTGCGCGATCACATTCGACTGCGCCTCAAGCAATGCTGCCTGGGTTCCAGCAGCGGTCGCGACAGCCTGGTCGAACTGCTGTTTGGAGATGACGTCCTTCTCGACGAGTGGCGTGTAACGCTCTACGTCCAGCGCAGCCTTGGTGGCATTCGCCTGGGCCTGCGCAACGCGCGCCTGGGCTGCAGCTACCTGCTTCAGGGCCTGTGCAACCCCTGCCTGAGCGGAAGCGACGTCGGATCCTGTTGTGGCCGACTCCGTCTGTGTCTGGGTCGCTGTGATCGGCACGTTTGAGCTTGCCTGCACATAGCTTGCCTTCGCATTCGCCAACTCGGCCTCGGCCTGCTCCAAAGCCACCTGATAGTCGCGGGGGTCGATTTCGGCGATCACATCGCCAGCTTTGACCTCCTGGTTATCCGTGACGTTGACCTTGATGACCTGCCCGCCCACACGTGCGGAAACGGCATAGAGATCGCCGTCCACCTGGGCATCGTCCGTGTTCTCCGTAAAGGTCGACCTCCAGTAAAAGAAGAGGGCGATAAGGACGAGCAACAAAACCACGCCGAAGATGATGAACTTGCGGCGCGCCTTCTTCTCGGGCGTCTCAGGAGGTGGCGGCGGCGCACTGTTTCCGGCCTGTTTATCGTCGGTTGCCGGTTGTTGATTCTGCTGATCGGGCTCTGCCACGGTCATTTTCCTCCCAGATAGGTCTTGTAGCTGCTGTCGGCGATGCCCAACGCACGCGCGAGTGAAAGCTTCGCGATGTTGTGTTGGTACAGCGCGCTAATATATTGGTCGTTTGCCTGCGAAGTCTGAGCCTGTGCCTGCGACACGGCCAGGTTGTCCGAAACGCCCGAGCGGAAGCGGTCCTGCGACTCCAGCAACGCCTCATTCGCAAGGTCGACATTGGACTTCGTCGCCTCGACGAGTTTCGCAGCGGCTTCGATATCCAGGATGGCGTCGCGCACGTCCGCATTCACCTGCTGCGCACGATCGGAAAGCCGTGATTTTGCCTGCTCCTGCGCGGCTTCGGCCACAAGAATATCGCCGCGCGTCTTGGCGATCTGCAGAATGGGCGCGGTAATCTCGCCAGTCGCCGTGTAGGTGCCGTGTGAGTGGCCCACAGTAGCACCGATATCGCCAAAATCACCAGAGAAGTGTGCCTCGGGAAGCTGCTCTGCCCACGCCGCAGTCTTCTGCGAGTTCGCCGACTTCACCTGTTCCGCCGATGCCTTCAGATCTTTACGAGCAGCCAGAGCCTGAGTGTAAGCCGTATTCGGATCCACATGATCCAGAGCTACGTAAGGAACCAGATCCGTCGTACGAAACTCCTGATCGAGCGGCAAACCAATCACGCGAGCCAAAGCCAGTTTGTCTTTCGACAGATTGTTCTGTGCGGAGATCAACTGCTGCTGCTGGTTCTGATAATCCACCTGGGCGCGAAGCACATCGAGCTTTGGACTTGTGCCCGCGTTATGCGCCGCAGTCGCCTGATCCAGAGAGACCTTGGAGCTATTCAACTCGCCCTGCACTGCCTCGATGCGCGACACATCCGCGATGCAGAGGAGATAAGCATTACCCACCGTCAGGACCACTAGACTGCGCGCATCCTCGGCGGTCAGCTTTGCTGCCTGAAAGTTGTGTTTCGAAGCAACGTAACGTTCGATCGAAGGAACGTTGACTAGCGATTGTGAAAGCGATGCGCGAAAATCGAAGACCTGGAACGGGCCAACGATGGGATTGAAACCAGGAAAATTAAGGCCATACGCCGCAAGATTGATCTGCTGCACGGTATAACTTGCGGTTCCTGTCACTGTAGGCAGAAGGGACTGGAGGCTCTGCAACCGTTGACCAGCCGCCGTTTTCTCCGCAGTGCCCTGCAGGATAAGGCCGAGATTCGTTCGCAGGCCGCGTGCCATGGCGTCATCCAGCGACAGGTCGAGGACTGTCCCGGTGGACTTCCCCTCAATGAGAGACCCGCGATAATCGCCCTGGCCAGCCTGCTGAGGCGTAGTGGACGAAGACTGCGTATTTACTGTGGAAAGAGTCTGTTGAGCAGCTGCAACGGTCGCAGGTCCGGTCGCCTCATTGGACGACGTTCCCTTCGATCCGCCCAGTTGGGCCACAGCCATGGATGTTCCCAAACATGCCAATCCAACCAGAGTCAGCCTTCGCAAGCCAATGGTTTCTACTTTTCCCTTAGTGTTCAATCGTAGTCCCGCCACCCTGTCGTTTGTTATGAGATGCAGAGATGTTGTGTCCGCGATGCAGAATATTTTCACAATCGTCTCATAGCGATGCCTCGGTCTGCATAGTGTTCGACCGTAGAATCAAAGAGATAAAAGTTCTTGTGGAGAAACCAAGTGAGTCAAGACATCAAAGTTGGAGTCGCCGGTTTTGGTCTGGCAGGCAGAGTTTTTCATGCGCCGTTCGTTTCAGCCGTGCCGGGGCTGGAGCTCTCCGTCCTCTTTCAACGTTCGGGAGATACAGCGCAGGCTGCTTATCCCTCAACCCGGATCGTCCGTTCGCTCGAAGATCTGCTCGCTAGCGACATTGGCCTCGTGGTCGTAGCCACCCCGAATGCAACCCACTTTGAATTTGCCAAAGCCGCGCTTCAGGCAGGTAAGCATGTGGTTGTGGACAAACCGGTCACTGCCACCAGCGACGAAGCTGCCGAGTTGACGGCTCTCGCTCTTTCCAAGGAACTCGTCTTCGCCCCCTTCCACAATCGCCGCTGGGATGGCGACTTCCTTACAGTGAAAAAGCTCATCGCCGAAGGCACTTTGGGCCGGGTTTCCAGTTTTGAGTCTCACTTCGACCGATTTCGTCCCGTGCAGCGCCAAGGCACATGGAAAGAACAGGCAGGAGACATGCATAGCCTGCTGATGGATCTTGGCCCTCACCTCATCGATCAGGCCCTCGCTCTCTTTGGCAAACCCGACTCCGTATGGGGCTCCTCGCGTTCGGACCGTGATGTGACGGCAATCCAGGACGCCTTCGATATCTCCCTGCGATATACCGTAGAGAGTAAGCCTCTAACGGTCTGGCTACGCTCCACCATGCTGGCTGCTGATCCTTCGCCCCGCTTGCTTGTCCACGGAACAAAAGGCAGCTTCAAGAAGCTCGGTGTAGATCCACAGGAGCCCGCGATTGTTGCGGGAGCGAAGGTTCCTCCCATGGAAGACCCGAGCTGGCTGCAGGAGGCAGAAAGCGCGTGGGGCACACTCACCCTCGCACCGAATCCAGCGGAACCGGCGAAGCTTGAGCGTACACAGGTGAAAACAGAACGTGGAGACTATCGGGGCTTCTACGCCAACGTTCGCGACGCCGTTCTGGGCGCGGCTTCTCTGGCGGTTACGGGTCAGGACGCTGTACGTGCCCTGCGCATCATCGAGATGGTGTTGGAAAGCAGCCGCACAGGGGCAAGCATCAAGCCAGAGGCGGCCACATGGTAAAGCCGGTCCAAGGTGAGATTAAGGTTGGCGTCGTCGGATATGGTCTCGCGGGACGCGTCTTCCATACGCCCTTCGTTTCGGCGGTTCCTGGGCTCGTTCTGAGCGGAATCGTCCAACGCTCCGGCGATTCGGCGGCCCGCGCCTGGCCTGACGCCACAATCTTTCGCGGCTTTGAGGACCTTCTCGCGAGCGACGTCGATCTGATCGTCATCGCAACTCCCAACGCAACCCATGCGCCCATGGCAATGCAGGCCCTTCGACGCGGCAAGCACGTCGTCGTAGACAAGCCGATGGCGGGAACATGGAGCGATGCCCTGGCCATGGAGAAGCTCGCTAAAGAGCTTGGCCTGCTCCTCGCGCCCTTCCACTGCTCGCGCTGGCACGGGGATTTCGTCACGCTGCAATCCCTGATCGAAGCACGCACCCTCGGTCGCCTGGTCACGGTCGAAGCCAAGATGGACCGCTTTCGTCCCATCCTTCGCCAGGGTACGTGGAAGGAAGAAGAGAGCGAAGAAAACGGAATTCTCCTCGACCTGGGACCACACATGGTGGATCAGATGATCGCTCTGCTTGGAAGACCCGTCTCTGTCACCGCAGACGTACGGAGAGACCGCGCGGGGTCGAAGATCGCCGACGCCTTCGATCTGGGTCTGGAGTTTGAACGCGAGGGCGCACCAGTCCACGTACGACTGCAGGCCACGCTGATCGGTGCGGCTCCGGGACCGCGTTTTGTCGCGCACGGAACCCACGGCAGCTTTGTAAAAAACGGGATCGACCAGCAGCAAAATCTCGTCGACAGCGGCGGCCGTGTTCCCAGGCTCGATGAAGCGACCGAGTGGTGGCGCGAGGAAGAACAGTTCTGGGGAGAACTCACCACCGCCGCGGATCCTGCCGTTCCCGCAGCGCTCGAAAAACGCCGCGTTCCCACGATTCCCAGCGATTATCGCGGCTATTACGCCAACATACGCGATGTGCTCCGCGGAGAAGCAGAACTGGCCGTCACACCACAAGACGGCGCTCGCACGATTCGTCTGCTGGAACTTGCCATGCAGAGCAGCGCCACACGCACAACCGTCGCCGTGAGCGACACCGATTGGGAGAAGGAATAGATGGCTTCAGTACGCAAAGAGCTGCCGAAGGGATTTCGCTGGGCGGCAGTCAAGGCAGGCATTAAAGCAAGTGGACGGCCCGATCTCGCCGTCGCGGTCGCAGATACAGCAGCTACAGCGGCCGTAATGTTTACGAAAAATCAGGTCGTCGCCGCGCCCATCATCGTAGGCAGAGAGTTCATGACCGCGACCGGTGGCCGCGTGCGCGCCGTAGTGGTCAACGCGGGCAACGCAAACTGTGCGACGGGAAAAGCCGGTCTTGATGCAGCCTACGCCACCTGCAAAAGCGCAGCCGAGATCTTCGAATGTCCGCAAAACGAAGTCTTCCCTTCTTCCACCGGCATCATCGGCGTTCCTCTGCCCGTAGAAAAGCTTCTTGCGGGCTTGCCGATTGCTGCCGCAGGTCTGGGCTCACGCCCTGCGGACGCGGAGGCTTTCGCGAAAGCCATCATGACCACCGACACGAAGCTCAAGGTCTCGCAGGGCTGCGTAGAGGACGGCGCAAACAGCGTCCATATCTTTGGCACCTGCAAGGGCGCAGGCATGATTGGCCCGCAGCTCGGTCCGCCGCACGCGACCATGCTCGTCTATCTCTTCACCGATCTAGCCATCGGCGCGGAAGATCTCCGCGGTCTGCTGGGACCTGCCGTCGAAAGCAGCTTTAACTCCATCTCGGTCGATGGCGATACCTCCACCAACGACACCGTTCTTCTTTTAGCAAGCGGAGCAAGCAGTGTGAACTGGGACGCAGCAAGCACCGCCGTCCGGTCTTCTTTCACCAAGGAATTGCAGCGGGTCTGCGATGAACTTGCACACGCCGTCATCGACGATGGCGAAGGCGCCACGCACGTCGTCACCCTCGACATCACCAGCGCCCGCTCCAACACGGAAGCCAAGACAATTGCAAAGTCCATCGCGCACTCGCCCCTCTGCAAAACAGCGTGGTCCAGCGCCGATCCTAACTGGGGTCGCCTCCTGGCCGCAGCAGGTTACAGTGGTGTTGAATTCGATTTAGAAAAAGTTCGGATCACCATTGAGGGCCTTCCTGTCTTCGAAAACGGTGTGAGAGCAGAGGCCTTTGACGAGGCCGCCACCCACGCCGTCATGCGGGAGCGGGAATACACCATTTCCATCGATATGGGACAGGGTGACGGGAGCTGTCGCTTTTTAACCTGCGATTTAACCGTGGAATATGTCCACATCAACGCGGACTACTCCACCTAAAGTGGTTTCGCTTATGACCAGTGCCGGTCGCACTTATAATAAATTTCGAGTCTGTGTGCGCCGGCGGGTGAGCTGGCAGTCTGCCGCAGATGACAGGATTGCTTCTCATGGCCACGAAGACCACCGTCCCGGTAGTAAACGACAAGCAAGCTGAGATCGCCGAGTGGATTGAAGCCTTCGACGAGATGATCGTGGCCGAAGGCCCGCAGCAGGGCGAAGACCTGATGGAAGCCCTGCGTGCCCGCGCTCGCGAAGCCGGTCTCTCCGCACAGAACGACGTCACCACGCCCTACAAAAATACCATCCCTAAGCACGATGAAGTGCCCTATCCCGGAGACCGTGACCTTGAGCGTCGCATCGAGGCCCTCCTTCGCTGGAATGCCATGGCGATGGTCCACGGCCAGAACAAGAAAGACGCCGGTATTGGCGGCCATATCTCCACCTACTCCTCTTTGGCGACCCTTCTCGAAGTTGGCTTCAACCACTTCTTCCGTGCCAAGTACGGCGAACAGCCCGGCGACTTCGTTTACTTCCAGGGCCATGCTTCTCCCGGCGTCTACGCCCGCGCCTTTCTTGAAGGCCGCCTGAGCGAACAACATCTCGCAAACTTCCGCCACGAACTCCGCGACACTCCCGGCCTCTCCTCTTATCCGCATCCATGGCTGATGCCGGACTTCTGGCGCTTTCCTACCGTCTCTATGGGAATCGGACCTCTGAACGCGATCTACCAGGCACGCTTCATGCGCTACCTTGAGAACCGCAGCATCATCGAGAGGACCGACCGCAAAGTCTGGGCCTTTGTCGGTGACGGCGAGACGGACGAAGTAGATACTCTTGGCGCAATCGGCCTTGCCACACGTGAGAAGCTCGACAACCTGATCTTCGTCGTCAACTGCAATCTGCAGCGCCTCGACGGCCCTGTCCGCGGCAACAAACGCATTATCGATGAACTCGAAGGTGTCTTCCGCGGCGCGGGATGGAACGTCATCAAGGTTATCTGGGGTTCGGACTGGGATGCTCTCTTCGAGCGCGACCACACCGGCCTTCTACTCAAGCGTATGGAAGAGTGCGTCGACGGCGACTTCCAGGCGTACAAAGCCAAGGGCGGCGCGTATCTCCGCCAGCACTTCTTCGGCAAGTACCCTGAACTGCTTACCCTGGTCGAAGACAAGACCGACGAAGAGCTCTCGCGCCTGCATCGCGGTGGCCATGACTCGTTGAAGATCTACAACGCCTACAAGCGTGCCGTAGAGCATAAGGGCGGCCCAACGGTCATCCTTGCCAAGACGGTCAAGGGCTACGGCCTCGGAACCACGGAAGCCCGCAACGCTTCGCATCAGGAGAAAAAGCTCACCGATGAGGGCGTCGTCGCCTTCGTAAAGCGCTTCGACATTCCTGTCCCCGAAGAACAGGCAAAGAACGGAAAGCCATGGAAGCCTGCGGACGATGCTCCGGAGATCCAGTACCTGCAGGCACGCCGCGCTGAACTTGGCGGCTATCTGCCTCAGCGCACGGTCAAGCCCTTCGACTTCACAGCGCCCACACTCGAATTCTTCAAGGAGTGGATGGCCGGTTCCAAGGGCCGCGAAGTCTCCACCACCATGGGCTTCGTCGCCATGCTGCGTAACCTGCTCAAGGATCCGAAGATCGGCAAGTTGATTGTCCCCATCGTTCCCGACGAGGGTCGTACCTTCGGCCTCGAATCCGTTATCAAGCAGGTCGGTATCTACGCCTCAGAAGGCCAGAAGTACATTCCGCATGACTCCGACATGCTCCTCAGCTATCGCGAGGAGAAAGATGGTCAGGTTCTCGAAGAAGGCATTACGGAAGCCGGTTCGATGGCCAGTTTCACCGCTGCTGGAACGGGATACGCGAACTACAACGTCCCTACGATTCCCTTCTACATGTACTACTCCATGTTCGGCTTCCAACGCATCGGAGACATGGTCTGGGCCTTCGCGGACTCACGCGGCAAGGGCTTCCTGATGGGCGGTACTGCCGGTCGTACCACGATGCTGGGAGAAGGCCTTCAACATCAGGACGGCCACTCGCACGTTCTCGCTTCCACAGTGCCCACCTGCCTCAGCTACGACCCGGCGTATGTCTATGAACTCGTCGTCGTCGTGCAGGACGGCCTTCGCCGCATGTACCAGGAGAACGAGCAGGTCTTCTACTACATCACCATGTACAACGAGGACTACGTCATGCCCGAGGCTCCGGCGAACCTCGACACAGCAGGCATCCTTCGCGGCATCTACAAGTTCAAGCCTGCAGCCAAAGGCGCAGGCACGGTGCAGCTCTTCGGCTCCGGTCCTATCCTCAACGAAGTCGTCAAAGCACAAGCCATTCTCTCCGAGAAGTACAACATCGAGGCCGATGTGTGGAGCGTCACCAGCTACACCGAGCTCCGTCGCAACGCGCTGGAGACGGAGCGCTGGAACCGCCTGCATCCCGCGCAGCCGGAGAAGAAGTCCACCGTCGTCGAAGCTCTTGGCAACGCGCAGGGCCCAATCATCGCCGCCAGCGATTACATGAAGGTCATGCCGGACTCGCTCGCTCCCTGGCTTGGCGGTCGTCTGGTTGCTCTCGGAACGGACGGCTTTGGACGCTCAGACAATCGCGAAAACCTGCGCCGTCACTTCGAGGTGGATGCCAACGCGATCGTCGCCGCAACGCTATCGCGCCTTGTGCGTGAAGGCAAGGTCAAGGCCAAGGTCGCAGAGAAGGCCTTTGCCGACCTCGGCATCCAGACAGAGCTTGGCGATCCAGCAAAGCGGTAATAAGGTAATTTCGGGCGCTGGCGGCACTGCCGTCAGCGCCCTTTGTTTGAAGTCTTGAGGGGTGATCTGTCGTGGCCGAAAAGGTATTCAAACCATTAATCAGCAATGAGAAGCTGTGGCACATCTATGAAGCCATGCTGCGTGTGCGCCTCTTTGAGGATCGCTTTGCTGCACACAGCCGCACACCTAAACGGAATCGCCGGGAAGAAGCGATGCTCGCGGCGCTGCTCGATGGTCTGGGAAAACGCGACGTACTGATCGCACGCAAAGAAAATCTGGGCGCTGCACTTCTGCGTGGCCAGTCGATTCCCTCCGTGCTCGGACAGGCGCTCTCCGACGACCGCAACGCAACGCGCCCGATCTTCGCTCCGGCCACCGATTCCAATATCTTTACCGGCTCCGTCGCCGAGATGGGCACCTTCGCCGCAGGCGTTGCAATGGGCCTGCAGATCCAGAAGGGAGCCAACCCTCTGCGCAGTGTGACGCTCGTTCTGCTGGGGGAGGTCAAGGACGGATTAAAGCTCGATGCGGCGCTCCGTGTTGCGGCCCAATCCAGCCTTCCTTTGATCCTCGTCTGCCGTACGAACAATGCGCAAAAGCTGACACTTACGAGCAAGGAACTCCATAGCGTTCCGCATATGCCCGTCGACGGTCAGGATGCGGTCGCCATGTGCCGCGTTGCACAGGAGGCCCTGGGCCGCACCCGTGCAGGTATTGGCAGCGTACTTGTGGAATGCCGCTTCTTCTCGCATCAACAGGACCCGATCGAAGCAATGAAGGACCGACTGCAGGCCAAGAAAATCTTCAACCAGCGTCGCCATGACCTTCTCATTGAGCGCTTTTCTGCCACACTGGAAGACAGCTTCGGCACGCTCGGTTCAAAGCGATAAAGACTGCGATAAAACGGTAGACTGGAGAGCGTCCCTTCAGGCAGTTGCAGAGTGTGGGCGTGAGGTGAGTTTTGCGGAAGTTTCTGTTGCTGGCTACGTTTCTGTTTTTATTCTCTTCCGCCTTCAGCGTAGCCGAAGAAATACGTCCTGAAGCCACTGCCGTCCCCGCTTCCGCTGTTGCAGCAGTTGATTCCCCAGGGACGCCGCAGACATCGTCGCGCCCCATCCCGCAACAGAGCGAGGTCATCGGCTCGCGCGATGCCTATGGCGAGATCACCTATGCCGATGGCAAGCTCGGCTCCACGTATATTCCCATCGATAGCTGGATCTATCCGGCCCTACTCCGTCTGCACGCGATGGGATACCTCGATACAGCCTTCATCAACATGCGTCCCTGGACGCGACGCAGCGCTCTGCACATGCTGCAGCGGAGCGAAATCGACATCAATGGCGACGGAAACGAACAGGCGATGGATATCCTTGCCACCACGCTGCGCGCTCTTCAAGGCGAGATCCCTGAGAAAGGCAAGCCGCGGGGCTACGTCTACGGTATAGAGAACGGATACGCGCGCGCCATGGTCAATGGCGGCACGGTGTTGCGCGACAGCTATCACGTCGGCCAAAGCTACATCAATGACTATGGTCGGCCCTACGGCGAAGGGTTCAACACCTACAACGGCGTTTCAACTCTGGCCGAATTCGGTCGCTTCTCCCTCCACGTGCGCGGTGAATATCAGCACGCCGCCTCCGCCGGAGGGTATACGCTCGCAGAGAATCAGGCCCTCGTTGCGCCCGATTTCTATACCTTTAACGATCAGCTCCTGACGGTTCCGGGCCTCCATGTCGGCACGCGGGATTACTTCCGCCTCATCGACGCTTCGCTTTCCTTCCATATTCTGGGGCACGAGATCTCCGGCGGTAAAACAGACAACTGGCTCAGTCCGGCACGCGGCGGCTCTATGGCCCTGTCCAACAATGCGGAGAGCATGTATGCCCTCCGTATTAATCGAGTCGAACCGCTCCATATCCCGCTGCTTTCGCGTCTGATCGGTCCGCTCCGTTATGACATCTCGGTTGGGAGCCTCAAAGGACACCAGTTTCCCAACAGCCCATGGATGCATACGGAAAAGTTCTCGTTCGCTCCCACCAGCAATTTTCAGTTCGGTTTGACCCGCAGCGTAATCTGGGGCGGAAAGGGCCATGAACCCATTACCTTTCACACCTTCCTAAAAAGCTTCTTCAGTTTCGACGACGTTACGCCTGCGCAAAAAGCCACCGCAGAAGACCCAGGCGCTCGCTACAGCTTCTTCGACTTCTCCTGGCGACTCCCTTTCTTGACCCACTGGGCGACACTCTACGCGGACACAATGGCGCATGACGATGTAACACCGCCCAGCGCGCCGCGCCGCGCCGCCTACCGCACCGGAGTCTATCTCTCGCACTTGCCGAAGCTCCCGAAGATGGACCTTCGCGTGGAAGCGGTCTCGACCGATCCAAATACCTCGCGCAGCGTGCAAGGCCGCTTCAACTACTTCGAGATTATTCAGCTTGAGGGGTATACCAATAAGGGCTTCATCATGGGCGACTGGATCGGCCGCGAGGCCAAGGGAGGTCAGCTATGGCTGACATACCATCTTTCCCCGAATGAATCGATTGAGTTCGAGTACCGAAACAAGAAGAATCCTAAGGACTTCATCCAGCTCGGCACGACTCAGAATACCTTCTCGGTCACGGCCATCAAGCGTTTCTATCGAGATTTAGAGGTGACCGCCGCAGTCTCCTATGAGCCATGGAAGGCGCCCTTCGTTGCAGACGGAGAACAGCATCTCACCACGGGAAATATTCAGGTGAAATGGTATCCCCGCCTGCACTCAGGCGCTCAGCTTCCCTAAAGTTCAATCTGCTGGAAGTATGGAATGGTCAGGCCAAGCCCCTCGCGGAGGGCGACCTTTGGCTTCCATCCAAAGAGACGTCCAGCCTTGGAGATATCGGGCTGGCGCTGCTTGGGATCGTCCTCAGGAAGAGGCGCGAAACCAATCTTCGACTTCGAACCTGTTAGCTCCTTCACAATCTCAGCAGCGGACAGGATCGTGAACTCGTCAGGATTGCCGATGTTTACTGGCGTAGCCTCTGAGGTTTCGGCCAGCGCGAGAATGCCCGCAATCAGATCGGAGACGTAGCAGAAAGATCGCGTCTGCGAACCATCTCCGTAGATGGTCAGATCTTCACCCGCCAAGGCCTGCATGATCAGGTTCGAGATCACGCGGCCATCCTTCGGATCGAGTCTCGGCCCATAGGTATTGAATATGCGCACCAGGTGGGTATTCACCTTGTAATAACGGTGATACGCCATCACCATGGCTTCGGAGAACCGCTTGGCTTCGTCGTAAACCGAACGCGGTCCAATCGGGTTGACGTTACCCCAATACTCTTCCGTCTGGGGATGCTCCTTCGGATCGCCGTAGCACTCCGAAGTCGAGGCGTGGAGATAGCCAGCCTGGTAACGGCGAGCTATCTGGAGCGTCTGCTCCGTGCCCACCGATCCCACGCGAAGTGTCTCCACTCCCAGTTTCATATATCCCGGGGGGCTCGCAGGCGATGCCATGTTGAAGACGAAATCCACCGCGCCATAGTCGAACGGCTCGCAGATATCGTGCTCTTCAAACGAAAACATCGACTCTTTCGACAGGTGGGCTATGTTCTTCAGCCTACCTGTCGAAAGATTGTCTACTGCGATAACACGAGATCCACGCTGCAGAAGAGCGTCGCATAAATGAGATCCCAGAAAACCAGCTCCGCCTGTTACAAGTACAGTCTTCCAATGCATTCTCTGCGCCCCTGAATATTCGTTCGTAAATCGTTTGAGGCTTTTAGACAGTTTGCAATTTTTGCACTGAAGCCTTTGGGGTACGCACTGGACGAGCAACAGAACGGCCTACGCTGAAGTAAGAGAATCCGTGCTTCGTCACCTTCGAGGGCTTATAGAGATTGCGGCCGTCGATCAGAATCGGGAACTGCAGAAGCAATCTCATCCGATCCAGGTCCAGGTCGGCAAACTCTTTCCAATCCGTGAGGATCAGTAGAGCGTCCGCGCCTTCCGCAGCGTCATAGGCGTCCGAAGCATAACGGAGCTTGTCCGAAGCCGGAAGAATTTCCTTCGTGCGATCGATTGCCGCTGGATCATAGGCCGTAATGCTGCAACCCTCGGCAAGAAACAGACGAATCAGATCAATCGCTGGAGACTCGCGAATGTCATCCGTGTCGCCTTTGAAGGACAGACCGAGAACAGCCAGTTTCTTCCCACGCAAAGTCCAAAGCGCAGAACGAACCTTTTCGAAAAAGCGTTTCTGCTGTCCGCGGTTGATCTTCTCCACTTCGCTGAGCAGGCCGAAGTCCAGACCGAACTGCTCGGCTACCGAACGAAACGCGGCAACGTCCTTAGGGAAGCACGATCCGCCATATCCGATGCCAGGACTCAGGAATCGATTGCCGATGCGCTCATCCAGACCCATACCCTGTGCCACCTGGACCACATCTGCTTCTGCCGCCTCACAGAGGTTTGCAACCGCATTGATGAACGAAATTTTCAGCGCCAGAAACGCATTGGAAGCATGCTTGATGATCTCGGCGCTTTTGGTCGAAGTGTGGAGAAGCGGGGGAAGGTTCTCGGCATTGAAGCGGCCTGGAAGCGCGTCCGCACGCTTGTAGTAATCGCCTTTGGTGAGGGGCGCATAGATCGCGTCTAGCAACTCGGCCGCGCGCTCATGATCGGAACCGACAACAATGCGGTCTGGGTGAAGAAAGTCGGAAATTGCCGTGCCTTCACGCAGGAACTCGGGGTTGGAGACGACGTCGAAGGTATCGTGCTCCACGCCATGACGCTCCATGGTCCGTCGGATCCACTCGTTCGTGTACACAGGAACGGTGCTCTTCTCAACCAGCACCTTGTATCCATTGATCGAACGTGCGACCTCGGAAGCAACGGCTTCGATGTACGAGAGATCCGCGTGGCCCGTATCGCTCTGCGGTGTACCTACTGCGATAAAAATTACTTCGCTGGCCTGCACCGCCGCGGCGAGATCCGTCGTGAAGCTGATCTTATGGCCGTTGTGCTTTGCGAGCAGCTCGGGGAGATGCTCTTCATGAATAATGGAGATGCCGTTGCTCAGAGCTTCTGTCTTCCGAGAGTCATTATCGATGCAGATAACTTCGTGTCCGATCTCGGCAAAACAAACCGCGGCTACGAGACCTACGTAACCGGAGCCAACCACTGCAATCTTTACGCTACGCGCCATGTATTCACTTCCTCCTCGGGACTTGCAAATGATGTCCGTCAATAGAATTGTAGCCGAGTCAAAAGCCATTGATTGCGACAATGAGCGCTAACGGCCTACATTTCCTCGTAGTATACTTCCGCTCGCCTACGCAAAATAAAATCGCGTTTACATGGAATAAAACACTTGCAGCGGCCTCTGCAAAGATCAGTGCACTCACGGCAATACAGCAGTCATCCCGAGCGATAAGCAGAAGAAAAAATAGATATCGGACAGGCCGCGTGGTGACAAAGGTTTTTTCTTCACGGCCGTATCGCTCACGCTTTGCGTTTGTATCTTCCTCTCGCTCGTCCCAGAACGTGTCGACAAAACGCTGCGTACAGTCACAGAAATTATGTGCACCACTACACTAAGTTGCTTTGGAATAATTCCGAAGATACAACTGGGTTGGCCTAATACTCATCTCAGGCCCTCGCAAGGTACGCCCTCAGTTCTCTGGCACTTCCCCACTTCGCTCCATGCCGTTATCAAAAATCATCCAGATCATCAGCGCAACCTTCCTCCGCAGGCGAGACCACAATCGCATGCAACTTGGTTTCCGCCTTGCGGAGAACAAGTCTTCTCCTTTGTTCCGATGCTCTCATTATGGTCTTTGTGCTCACCACAATCCCGACGCGCAGCAGTAAAGATCACTCCTAAGTAACGCTCCGCAGCACTTCTCTGAAAGGGCATGCGCTTGCGCGGGATATCCTATCCCAACGACTGCCATAACGTGTCGGCTTCACCGCCAGGCTGTCACCCGAACTTGGGACCTTGCAGAGGAGATTGCGGTTTGCTTACACAGAAGACTTCCAGAACCACCGGGCCAGGGACCGAAGAATGAGGATTCTCCACATCATCGCCACGCTGGATCCTGCAGCGGGTGGCCCTGTGCAATCCGTTCGCACCCTGATGAGCTATACCTCGATCGGCTATATCGGAGAAGTCGTCACGTTCGATCGTCCTGATTCCCCCTTTCTCAAAGATCTGAAGTTCCCGGTGCATCCTCTTGGCGCGGAGGGAGCGACGTATGGCTATACCCCGAAGCTCATTCCCTGGCTCAAAGCCAACCAGCGGCGCTTTGATGGAATCGTTGTCAATGGTCTGTGGCAGTTCTGTGGCTTGGGTGCCAGGCTCTCTGCCAAAGGCATAAAGCCTTATCTCGTTTTCAGTCACGGCATGCTCGACCCATACTTCAAAAAGACCTTCCCACTCAAGCATTTCAAGAAGGCCATTTACTGGTACCTCGCGGAATATTGGGTACTTAAGGGCGCATACCGCGTCCTGTTTACCACCGCTCAGGAGGAGAAGCTGGCCCGGCAGAGCTTTGCGCTCAACGACTGGACTTCGCAGGTGGTTCCCTATGGTTCAGGCGGACCTCCCTGCACAGCGGAAGAATGCCTCCCCAGCTTCTTTGAACAAATGCCTGCCATGCAGGGCAAACGCTTCCTGGTCTATCTCGGTCGCATTCATCGAAAGAAGGGTGTCGATCTTCTCGTCGAAGCCTTTGCGCGGAAGGCGCATCTCGATCCCGCTCTGGAACTTGTGATCGGCGGCCCCGATCAGCAGGGATGGGCGACAGATCTACAAAAGATAGCTGAAACAGCGGGTGTCTCCGATCGTATCCATTGGCCCGGCATGCTGGAGGGCCGCTCTAAATGGGGCGCACTTTATGCAGCTGAAGCCTTCATTCTTCCCTCACATCAGGAAAACTTCGGCATAGCCGTTGCCGAGGCCCTCTCCTGCAGTCTTCCAGTTCTGGTCTCAGATCAGGTCAACATCGCGCCCGAAGTCGTCTCAGATGGCATCGGCTTGATGGAGCCGGACACGCTCGAAGGCACCGAAGACCTCATTGAGCGTTGGATCAAGGTCTCTCCGGAAGAGCGTAAGGGGATGCGGACACGCGCCCTGCAGTCCTTTCATACACGGTACGATTCGCAGGAAACTGCCAAGACCGTCATAGCCCTTTTTGAACAAGCGCAGCAACGCTAGACCAAGACTCCACCGAAGGGACAGATTGATGGCGAAGACCCCGCAATATCATGCAGCAAACCATATCGACACGGCCTCTGATGCTGACCCTTACCTCAGTCCGGCGTTCACACTGCAGAATCGCATCGGTCGTGTCCTGTGGGCCGCGTGCTGGCTTCTGCTTTATCGGCCTTCTCCCCGGCCTCTGCACGCATGGCGCAGCCTTCTGCTTCGGATCTTTGGAGCCACCATGGGTCCGAACTGCCACTTCTATCCCGGTTCGCGCGTCTGGGCGCCCTGGAATCTCATCTGCGCCGATCAGGTGACCGCTGCCAACGGCGCTGAGATCTACAACCCCGTCCCCATGCACTTCGGGTCACACGCCATCCTCTCTCAGGATGCGTACCTTTGCGGTGCGACGCACGACTATGATGATCCCGCCTTCCCGCTGATCGCCTTCTCCATGACCGTCGGAGCCTACGCCTGGATCTGCGCGCGTGCCTCCGTAGGCCCCGGTGTCCAGGTAGGAGAAGGTGCCGTACTTGGGTTGGGAGCCGTCGCCACGCGCAGCTTAGATCCCTGGACCATATATGGCGGTTCGCCCGCCGCGCGGATCAAGCAGCGCGTTCAGACTCATCCCAGCGAAACCTCCAGCAACATCGCCGACGCACCGGAGGCGTAAGTACTTCTTCACACTGTGGAAAGACCACCAAAATCTTCGTGCTTACGGCACGAAGATTCGCGCCGGAGCTAAAGAGCTTCCGGCGCGATTCAGATTTCCTAAAAAGCTATTAGCTGCGAAGTTTGGCGAGCAAATCGGTCGGATGTACCGGCTTGGCCAGGATCTCGAACTCGTGGCCCTGCGCGCGCGCCTTCTCCAGAAGGTCAGCGGTTGCGGCCTGTCCGGAAAACAGAAGGATCTTGCACTTCGGGAGACGGTTGCGAATCTCGATCGCCGCTTCAATCCCTGTCATACCCGTCATGATGACGTCGGAGATGAGCATATTTGGCTGAAATGATTCAACCGTTTCAATGGCGCTTTCGCCTGAGTACACGGCCCGCGCGTCAAAACCGGCCTGGTTCAAAATGATCGCGAGTGTATTCGCAATTACCTGTTCGTCATCGGCGACCAGGACTCGCGGTTTGGAGGAATTCGTTTCGATATCTGACATATTTCTTTGACCCACTCCAACTATATATGACAAAGCAGTTTACAGTCTCTGGACAACCGGTCTCTGCGGACCCTTGGGAGATGATACGCTGGGCGCAGTCTATCAGTAACCGGGCCCACTTTTGGATTCTGCCTTAGTCTCTTCAGGCATCACCACACGTTAAAGAAACATCGACCTTATGAAGCCAGCGATCATTCGAGCCGAGCGCGTGGAAAAGTACTACGCGCAGCCCAGCGAGAACCGAATTCAGGTAATTTCGCCCACCGATCTGTCCATTGCAGAAGGCGAAATCGTCGCGCTTCTCGGCCCATCCGGCTCGGGCAAATCTACTCTTCTGCGCATGCTCACCGGTCTTTCGGTTCCCTCCGCAGGAAAGGTCTTCTGGCACGAAAAGCCCATCGCTGAGACAGAGATCAATGTCTCCATCGTGTTTCAGAACTTTGCTCTCTTTCCCTGGCTCACTGTTCTTGAGAACGTGGAAGCTCCGCTGAAGGCACGTGGCCTGGATCCGATCGAACGTCGCCGACGCTCCAAGCACATGCTCGACGCCGTCGGTCTCGATGGATTTCAAGCTGCATATCCAAAGGAACTTTCCGGTGGCATGCGCCAGCGTGTGGGCTTTGCCCGCGCCCTGGTCGTAGAGCCGGAAGTACTCTTCATGGACGAACCCTTCTCCGCTCTTGACGTGCTCACTGCGGAGAATCTGCGCTCGGAGCTTCTCGAACTCTGGCACAAGAAGACGATCCCCACGAAGTCCATCTTCCTCGTCACGCACAACATCGAAGAGGCCGTGCAGCTCGCAGACCGCATCATCGTCCTTGGCCGCAATCCTGGTCATGTCCGCACAGACTTCCGAGTCAATCTGCAGCATCCTCGCGATCGCAAGGCCCACGCCTTCCTCGACCTGGTCGATTACATCTACAAGGTACTCACACAGCCTGAGACGCAGCCGCCCGCCCTTCCGCGCACAGCCGACGGCAAACGCGTGCGCGATCAGCGCCTTATGAGCTACCAGATGTTGCCGCACGCACGTCCCGGCGGCATCGCTGGTTTGCTGGAACTTCTGCTCGACCATAATGGCAAGGACGACATCTATCGTCTCGCCGACGATCTGGCCTTCGAGATCGACGATCTGCTGCCGATTGTCGACGCCGCGTCTCTCCTCGGCTTCCTCACCGTCAACGAAGGCGACGCAGCCCTTACCCCGATCGGCATTGAATACGCCAACGCCGAAATCCTTCGTCAGAAAGACATCTTCCGCGAAGTCGCCGTCGAAAACGTACTTCTCCTTCGTCAGATTGTCCGCGCGATCGACGCCAAGAGCGACCATACTGTTCCCGAGGAGTTCTTCCACGACATGCTCGATGAGCAGTTCAGCGAAGAGGAGACCCAACGCCAGCTCGAAACCGCCATCAATTGGGGTCGCTTCGCTGAGCTCTTCGACTTCGACGCCTCACGTCGCCGCTTTACCCATCCCGAAGCCCTGCAGATGCCGCCGGATGAAGATGAGGTCGTTGCATGATTCAGCTGCCGGGTAACTTCAGCTACATGCGCACGCGCGAAACGCTTGCACGCGCTCATGTGCTGCGACGCACCTGGCCCGTCATGCTGGATCTGCTCGTCGCCGCCATCGGACTCGCCTGCTTTTACGGTGTCGTGCGTATCGCCACGATGTGGATGGCCCACGCCCAGCCAGACGTCATCATCTCTCTGGCTCCAAGCGCTCTTCCTCGCTATGCCTTTTTCTCCATGGTGCGGATGGCGCTCGCCTACTTCCTTTCGCTGGCCTTCGCCATCGGATACGGCTACGTAGCCGCGTATAGTCGCCGTTTGGAAGCCTTGATGATTGCGGGGCTTGATATTCTGCAGTCCATCCCCGTCCTCAGTTTTCTTCCTGGTGTCATGCTTGCCATGGTGGCGCTCTTTCCTTCGCGCCAGATCGGCGTCGAGCTCGGTGCGATCATCCTCATCTTCACCGGGCAGGCGTGGAATATCGCCTTCAGCTTTTATGCCTCCCTCAAGAGCATTCCCAAGGAGCTGGACGAAGCCGCGACGCTCTACGGCTTTTCGCGCTGGCAGCGCCTGTGGCAGCTCGAACTTCCCTATGCTGCCATAGGCCTTATCTGGAACTCGATGGTCTCCGTCGCCGGTGGATGGTTCTTTCTGATGGCCTGCGAGATGTTTGTCCTCGGCCCGCGTGACTTCCGTCTTCCCGGACTCGGGAGCTACCTGCAAACCGCGGCCAGCCGCGGCAACTTCCCCGCCATGCTCTGGGGTATCGCAACGATGATCGGCATCGTGGTGCTTACCGATCAACTCGTTTGGCGGCCACTGATCGCATGGAGCGACCGCTTCAAGTTCGAACAGGTGGAGAGCAAATCCCACGTGCGCTCTCCCCTTCTGCACGCGCTGCAGCACTCGACCGCGTTTCGCTCCGTCAGCAAAAAAATCATTCGCCCACTCAACGAAAAGATCTACCGTCACTTCGCCGCGACGCGCACCACGCACATCGAATACGACGCCGTGAAGCGAGGCGCACCCTCCCGTGTTCTTCGTGCCATCGTCTTCATAGCCTTGCTCTGCGGCGTAGGCTACAGCGCGGTACATGCCATTGACCTGCTGCGTTCCGTCGAGTTGCAGCAGTTCCTCACCATACTGCGCGGAGCAGCAGCGACTTTCCTTCGTGTCAATATTGCGCTTGTACTGGCTTCTCTTTGGACTATCCCCGTCGGTGTCGCCATCGGCTTCAATCCGCGACTCGCACGCATCGCACAACCCGTCGCACAGATCGCCGCCTCCGTTCCGGCCACAGCGCTCTTTCCTATCCTTCTTCTTGCCCTCGTCCGCTTTCGGGGAGGCATGGGTCTCGCGGCGATCCTGCTGATGTTGCTAGGAACACAGTGGTACATCCTCTTCAACGTGATCGCAGGGGCGATGGCCATTCCCACAGACCTTCTGGAAGTCGCCACCCTCTTCCGCTTCAGCCGCATCCAGAAATGGAAGACTGTCATCCTACCCGGCATCTTCCCTTACCTGATCACAGGCCTTCTGACCGCATCAGGCGGTGCATGGAATGCGAGCATCGTCGCGGAGTACTTCCGCCTCCATGACCAGACGCTGAAGACCTTCGGTCTGGGAGAGCAGATCTCCTCCGCTACCGACAGCGGCCAATTTCAGCTTCTCCTGCTCGCCACCATCGTCATGGCGCTCATGGTCGTTACCATGAACCGCCTTGTCTGGCGACCGCTCTTCCGTCTCTCAGAGACTAAGTACAAACTCAGCGCTTAGCTTTCGTCGCCCTAAGATTTGGGCTTGCGAAACGCATAGACCACAGCCAATACCGGCGGAGCCAACAGCGCCCCCCACGGCGGCAACAAAATTCCACCCACAATCGGTCCCAACAACGCGGCCCACCACGGCACACGCGTCGTCCGCTTCAGAAGCATCGGTTGAATCACAAGCCCATCTACAATCACGATGAACGCATACAGCCCAAGCACCCACCAGAGCTTGTCGAAGTCGGTATCGCTTGAGGCAAAGGCCGCAGAAATCGCTGGTCCGCACACCGAAAGCGAAGTTCCAATCCCCGGGACGAACTGGCAGAACGCGGCAATCATCGCCCACATCGGCGCCAGCGGTACATGAATCAGCAACAACCCGACCAGCCACATCGCACCAACGATCAGCGCGTCCAGCGTCGTCGCTCTCCACCAACCCAGCAGTGCAGCTCCTGCGCGCCGTGCGGGATGAACCTCTCCGCTGGATCCGATCAAATGGTCCTCCTGCATCGTCGCCTCCCAATAAAACGCCTACCCCATGAGATGCATCACACGTGAGGTACCGAAACTTCAAAGGATACAGAAACCATGGCAGTGATGATGCAGGCGTTCTACTGGGATGCTCCCCAAAAGGAAAACAAGCGCGGCGAGTGGTGGAATTACCTCAACTCCAAAATCCCCGAACTGTCAGCCGCAGGCATCGACACCATGTGGCTTCCCCCGATCTCTAAAGCCGCCAGTCCCGACTCCCCTGGATACGATCCCTACGATTACTTCGACCTCGGCGACTTCGACCAGAAGGGCGCGATCAAGACCCTTTATGGCAACTCAGCCGAACTAAAACAGCTCCTTGCCAGCATGCGTGAAAAGCATATCGGCGCGATTGCCGACATGGTCATCAACCACAACTCCGGTGCGGATGAAGAAGAGGTCAATCCTCTCGATGGACAGAAGCGTTGGACCAAGTTCAATCCCAAGAGTGGCCGTTTCCCTCGTGACTGGAACTGTTTCCACCCGTCCCGCTACGAAGAAGCCATCATCGAAGGCGAAGAGTTTGCCGGGTTTCCTCACCTCTGCCACCGCAATCCATCGGTCTACAAACACATGTTTGATTACGCCCGCATGATCATCGAAGAACTTGGCTTTGACGGCTTCCGCTTCGACTTCGTGAAGGGCTTCGGCGCATGGATGATCGGCATTCTCGCCAAGTATAAGTACGAACGTAACGGCGAGGAGGTTCGTCCCTTTGTTGTCGGCGAATATTGGTCCGGCCCCGAAGACATCGACAACTGGCTCGAACGTGTACGCGCCGTCACCGAGGGCCAAATCGCCGCCTTTGACTTTCCCCTTCGTTACAAGCTGAAGGACATGTGTGATACCCCCAACTACGATCTCCGCAACCTCACAGACGATGGTTCCGTCGTCTCCAAGCGCCCGTTCAATGCCGTAACCTTTGTCGAAAACCACGACATGGGTGGCAATGAGATCGTGAATGACAAGATTCTGGCGTACTCTTTCATTCTCGTGAACGAGGGCTACCCCTGCATCTTCTGGTACGACTATTACAATCTCGAACTTGCCCGCCCGCTTACACCCAACGGCATCGACGCGCTCATTGACGCCCACCATCGCTACGCCGGTGGAGAAGCCTGCATCCTCCACGCAGATCCAGATCTCTACATCATGCAGCGCGGCGGCACAGAAGGTCAGCCCGGCCTCATCTACGTTCTGAACAACCTCGGCGACCAGTGGTCAGGTACGTCGATCAAAACCAAGTGGCATAACCAGAAGTTCAAGCCGCTCGCTTGGTCTGGCCACGACGAAGCGCATCCTGACGAACGCACCACCAACGAAAACGGAGAGGCTGAGTTCCCTGCTCCACCGCGTGGCTACTGCATCTACGTCCCCATCTTCGAATAGCAAATACTTCTCTGGTACCCCATTCTTTCGCAGCTTCATCGCGAAAGAATGGGGCACGTAGGGCGCACAAACATGATCACTGTAGAAACCCAAAGCTTTGTCATAGCGTAGCGAAGGGAGATCTGGTTCTCGCTACCCCTCACTTCCCCACCTCAGCCAACACCGGCTCTGCCAGCTCCACCCTATTGCGGCCATTCTCCTTGGCCCGATAAAGCGCCCGGTCCGATGCCTCGATCAGCATCTTTGAAAACAACCCCGGCCCAGGCACCATCGCGGCACAGCCGATCGAAACGGTCACCTTTCGTTTCAAAAGGCTGCCCTCCTGTTCATACAAGGCTTCCACTCCGGCGCGGATAGCTTCCGCGATCACCGCCGCGCTCGCCAAAGTATTAATCGGTAAAAGAAAGATGAACTCTTCGCCTCCGTATCGGGCAAGCACGTCGGTGGAACGGCGCTTCATCGGAAGCGTGACCTCCGCGATGGCGGTCAGGCAATCATCCCCAGCGAGATGGCCAAAGGAATCGTTGTATAACTTGAAATCGTCAGTATCGATCATCAGCATGGCAACGGAACTGCCCATACGATAGGCACGCGCCCACTCCACCTCGAGAAATTCTTCAAATCGTCTTCGATTGGTCAACCCTGTCAACGGATCGGTCGTAGCGAGATACTCCATCTGTTCGTAGGCCGCCTTCAGCTTGTCCTGAAAGCTTTTGCGCTCAAGCTGAATGACGGAGATGGAAAAGATGGCAAGCATGCTCAGTGTCAGAAACGACTGCAGAAGAATGATGCGTGAAGACAGGACAGCTCCTCCTCCAAGAACGAAGGGACCATGGCCAGACATAGTAGCGACTGTGGCAATCACTGAGATGACGTTGACTGCGATCACCGCGGCGCTAAAGCCGAGACGCAAAGTCACCAGGAGCGTGACCGATGCCAGGACAAACGACAGGGCGAAGGACGATTGATCAAAAACCGCAATCGCGATCACCGCCACAAGGACCAAAAGCAGGATCGTTCTAGAAAGGGTGCGCAGCCTCGCGACGGAACGAAGTTGGATCGAGCAAAGAACCAACACTAGCGGTGTGAATAAGGCATACCCGAGCATGTCAGCAATCCCACGGCGCTCCATGACCGTCCAAAAGCTAAATCCCTGAAGTAGAAAGTGGCGATACGCTCCCAGGATCGAACCGGAGACCAGAGGCGCCAGGAATAGAGAAAATATTACGAAACGGGAGACCAGATGCGGCTTCTGCAACCAGTCATCCAGCTTTTCGAAACGCGGCAACGTCCACGCACCCAGAAGTGGTCCTACCGCGTTCGCGGTCATATTCGCGAAATCTGTCAGCAGAGGGTAGCCATGCACCAGCTGCCCAATTCAGGAACCAAACAGGACTCCGACGATGATCCGTGGCCATTTCGAGCGACCCGTCTGCAAGAGTACAGCGAGTGCGAAGCCATTCGTCGGCCACCACACGGCCTGACCTCCATTGAAGAAACCGAAATGCCGTATCAGCTCTTCCAGAAGGGCCACGAAACAGACGATTCCCAGAAACTCTCCGGTAATCCGGAGAGCCTTTCTGGAGGTGACCTGCCCGAAACTCAATTGTTGATAGCCCAAGGTCTTCCTCAGTTCTCATACGTCAGGCAGGCAGTAGGATGCTGTATCCAACTTCTGCTCAGAACCGAGAGTCTGACAGTATCAATAAAAGGGCGTACCTCACAATAGCTTGTGAGGGTAAGATGGCCTTCGCTATAGCCAGATCGTGCGAGAGATCTTCACCGTAATCCAAAGGGTATTTGGTACGGCGAACAAGTTACTCAGCGCGGAGTGCTTCTACCGGGTTTACGGAGGCAGCGCGCCGTGCTGGCAAATAGCTTGCCACCATGGCGGAAACTCCGAGCGCAACCGCTACCGCAAGCAGCGTCGCAACATCCCACGCCTGCACACCGAACAACAGCTTTCGCATCAATCTCGCCACAGCAATGGAAGACGCCAGGCCACCCGCGATCCCAATGACAGTCAGCATGCCCGCTTCGCCCAGGATCATTCGATAGACAGACCCGCGCGGCGCGCCTAGGGCAATGCGCACACCGATCTCCCGCGTCCTCTGACTTACGGAATACGCAATCACTCCGTACAGCCCCACCACTCCCATCAGCAGAGCGAGCGAGGCAAACGCTCCCACCATCCACGCTGATGACCGGTGTAGGTAGGCCGTTTGAGAATCTCCGATACGCTGGGACATCGTGGTTCCATTGATCACGGCAAGGTTTGGGTCAATCTCACGAATGGCCGCCACCATCTCCGGAAGCAACGCGCTGGGATCCTGCGCCGTCCTCGCCACCAAGCTGAAGTCTGTGTCTGGTTCCTGTTTGAACGGAATGTAGATCGCCGGGCGGATCTCCTGCTCCAGCGTTCCCTCGCGAATGTCGTCCACTACACCGACGATCTTCCTCATCGACTTCGGAGCGAGGTCCGTATTCCCGATCATCTTGTCGATGGGGTCTTCACCGGGAAAGAACTGCTTCGCCAGCGTCTGGTTGATCACCATCACCTGCGGCTTTGACGCATCATCTGTCTCCGTGAAAAATCGTCCACGCATCAGCCTCGCCTGGATCGTCTTGAAGTACTCCGTCGTCACTCCTCTCTCCGGGGCATCATTGTGCTCTCCATGAAACGGATGGCCTAGCACACGAAACCAGGTTGTATTGCAGTTGCAGCTCACTGGCAGAAGATTGGTATGGCCCACTGAGATCACACCCGGCAGTCTCGCAATTCTCCCCACCACACGATCGGACAATGTAATCATCTGCTCGTCTTTTCCATAATTCGCATTGGGAGCCGCAACCGAAAGTGTTGCGAGGTGGTCAGGCTGAAAGTTCATCTCCACATGCAAAAGCCTGTAAAAACTCTTGCTGAGCAGCCCAGCCCCTACTAACAGCACCACAGCAATGGCCAGTTCTACAGCGACAAGATTCGATCCAAACCGCTTCCACATTGTGCCCGCTGCGCCGCGTCCGCCTTCGCCAAGGTCTCCTCGCAAATCACTCAAAGACAACCGTATCAATGGTGTCACCGAAAAAATCGTCGCTGCGATGACCGCAATCAGCGCGGCAAACATCAGTACATGCGGGCCGATGCCCGCTCCTTGCAGGTAAGGCATTCCGCCTAGCATCTCGGCAGGAATTAGCTTCAACAGCAATCTTGAAAGGCCGTAGGCGCTCACCACACCGAGCGTCATCGACGCCGTCACAAGCACCAATCCCTCCGTAACGAATTGCCGCACCAGCCTCCCCGGGGAGGCACCCAGCGCTCCACGAACGGCCATCTCTCGCCTGCGATTTTCCGCTCGTACCAGCAGCAAGCTCGCAACATTCACGCACGCGATCAGCAGCAGCAGCCCCGCTCCACCCAGCAGCACCAGCAGGATGGGGCGCACATCTCCCACGATCGCGTCGCTCAATGCGATCACCGCCGCGCCTTGCCCGAGGTTGGAGTCTGGATACTGCCGCTCCAGCTGCCCCGCAATCGTCTGCATCTCCGCCAGCGCCGTCGCTACGGAAACACCCTCTTTCAATCGGCCCGCAGCAAACAGGTTGTGGCACGATCTCCGTTTCTCACATCCCGTGGGATGATGCAGCGGAGTCCAGAAACTCGCATTGCCACGCGGAGCAAAGTGAAACTCCCGCGGCAGTACACCGATCACGCTATAGGCCGTATCATCCAGCGTTACCGTCTGACCCAGGACCTCGCGCCTCCCGCCGAATCTCCTCTGCCACGTGTCATAACTCAGCAATACCGTGCGCGAAGCAGCGGGTGTGTCATCAGCCTCCGTAAAGTCACGCCCTAACGCGGGACTTACTCCAAGCGTGTGGAAGAACCCACTGGCCACGCGCGCGCCTTGCATCGATTCCACTCCCGTCGAACTCTTCCATAAATAACGACTGTAGGCCCAGGCATCCAGCGCGCTGAAGACCTTGTTCTGTTTTTTGAAATCCAGATAATCCGGATAAGAAATATTGCACAACGGACAAAAGCTCGCCTTCTCATACACAGCTACGAGTCGCGAAGAGTCTTTGTAAGGCAATGGCTTCATCAGGGCTGCATCCACGAACGAGAAGATCGTTACGCTCGCCGCCACGCCCAGCGTCAGCACCCCTATCGCCGTACACGCAAATCCGGGGCTCCGCCGCAACTGCCGCAGGGCGAAACGAAGATCGTGCAGCACACTTTCCATACGGAACCCCATCACCTCGTGGCTCTGTTCCCTCAATCGTGTTTCGTTCCCAAAAACCCGTTTCGCGGCATAGTGCGCTTCTCCGGAACCCGCACCATGCCCAACCAGATCTTCCTCTGCCATCTCGCGATGGAACGCCATCTCTTCTTCCAGGTCACGATGAAACTTGTCGCGACGTACGAAGACCAAAACCTTCTTGAAGAACTGCGAGATCTTTCCCATCACTTCCTCCATACGTCTTTACTCAAACCGAAGAGCCACCATCGGATCGACCTTGCTTGCGCGACGCGCTGGCAACCAGGCCGCAAACAACGTCATTCCGCCCACTACGGCAATCGCAACCGCAAACGTCGCTCGATCCACCGGCCCTACACCGAAGAGTTGTTGTCTCACAAACGAGCTTGCAGCGAAGGCCAGTGGCATTCCCAGACAGACACCCAGCGCAAGCAGAAGCAGAGCTTCGCGCAGAATCATCCACCGCACCACCGGCGTCTGCGCGCCCAGCGCCAGACGAATCCCGATCTCGTTCGTCCTCCGCACAACGTTGTAGCTCATCACGCCATACAACCCGATCGCGGCGAGCAACAGCGCAAGCAACGAAAACACTCCGGTCAACGTCGAGATCAATTCATCATGCGTAATCAATCCGGAGATCTGCCCCTCCATCGTCGTCACCCTGAGCAGAGGCAGGTTCGGATCCACCGCCGACACAGCGGCGCGAAGGTCCGCAATCGTCTTCGCAGGATCACCTGTCGTCCGGACCAAAAGCGTGTTGGCAAATCGATTCTGGTTCGGCTCCGGGGGTGTATCCGCCCGAGCACCAGGATCAGCCGGGATAGTTGGCTCGATCTGCTCCAGAGGGATATATGTCATGCGGATCGCATCCACAGTGCGTGGGTGTCTGGATCGTGTATCTCGTACCACTCCGACGATCTGCCACGGCCCTTTCTCCGAACCCATATCGATCCCGAGCGATCGGCCTATCGCATCGCCCTTAGGGAAAAATCGCTTGGCAAGCGCCTCGTTCACTACCGCGACTTTCATACTCGTGGCGGAGTCTTCTGATGTAATGCCGCGTCCAGCCACTACTGCGATTCCAGCCGTCTCAAAGTATCTTCCAGACACCCGATTCAAAACTGAACCCATATTCTCCTTCGGCGCTGGAGAATAGCCGGAAATCGTAATGGAAGAACTCCACTCGCTCCGGCTGATCGGAGGCGTTGCAGCAAGCGCAGCGGACCGCACACCCGGAAGCGCACTCACACGCTCCAGCAACCGCTGATGCAGAGCCGACGTTTGACTCGGCTGATACCCGGCAAGCTTGGCATTGAAATCAGCCACAAGCAGATGGTCTCGCTCAAATCCATAATCCTGGTGTTGCAGATTCCTCAAAGTGCGTAGAAATAAGCCAGCGCCCACCAGCAGCACGAGAGACAACATCACCTGCACAGTCACCAGTACCCTGGGCCACAGACGCGCGGAACGTCCTTCGCTTCCCTGCGCCGTTCGTGTATTGCTGTTCAGCGCGCTACTCGTGCCACCGCGTGCCGACGCAAGTGCTGGCGCAAGTCCAAAGAGCAGAGCCGTCACAATCGAAACGGCAAACGTAAAGAACAGCACCGGAGCATCCGGAACAGGACTCAGCACCAGCGTCGTCTCACCTCGCCCGACAAACGCAATCAAAGACCGCGTGATGGCAAAGGCGAGACCAATGCCCAAAGCTCCTCCAGCGAATGAGAGCAGAAGCGTCTCAATCAGGCTCTGCCGCACAATGCGCCCACGGCTGGACCCCAGGGCAAGTCGCGTGGCGATCTCGCGCTGTCGGGCTGCGCCACGCGCCAACAAGAAGTTGGCTAGATTCGCGCACGCGATTAACAACACCAGCCCAACCACAGCCATCAGGATCTGAAGCGACTGACCATACTCGCTGCGAACGGAAGAGACACCGTGCATTGCGGTCAGCAACGGGACCGATTCGTGATTGATCTCCTGCTCCCGTTCCGTAGTCAGCTTCGTCCCTTCACTCGTCCGCACTGCCGCGTGGATCTGCTGGTCCAGCCACAGTTGGCTTTGTGCAAGCGCACCTTTATCCCTTGCAGCTTGCGCACTCAACCGTCCGAACACATGCAAAAAGTAGAGACCAGACTGTAGCGTCAGCAAAGAAGGTTCCCGCAAAACCACGGGTTGCATCGTGACCGGAATCCAGAAGGCCGTCGGTTCCAGCTCCAACTTGATTCCTTGAAACGACTTCGGCATCACACCGATCACGGTCAGCGGAGTTCCATTCACGCGAAGTGACTTACCGATTACGTCCGTATCTCCAGAGAGCGAATCCTCCCAGAAGTGATAACTCAAAACGACCACCGCCCCACTTCCAGAAGTGGCTGCATCCGCAGACGTAATCGTGCGGCCCAGTAGTGGTCGCGCTCCGATTACATTGAAGTAATTCCCTGAGACGAGGTTTGTCGGGACCAGAAGCGCGGAAGAGTTTTCATCTAAGTGTCCATTCGCGCTCGACGGCCTCTGCACACTTACCTTGTCGGTGAAGCTTCTGAAAGAAGCGATCCCCTGAAAAGGTCCCGGATTCACTTCCAACTGCCGCGCGAAATACCACGGAAACAATCCAAACTGGCCTAGATCGATCCCACCCGCTACGCCCCCGTTCTCCGCATTGCCAAAGCTAACCAGCTGTTGCGGGTCGCGCACTGGAAGCCTCTGTAGGAGCAACTGATCGATCAGAGAAAAGATCGCTGTGTTCGCTCCAATCCCCAGCGCAAGTGAGATTACGGCTACAGCTGTGAACCCTGGACTCTTCGCAAGGGCACGAAGTCCGAAACGAACATCACGCAGAACGCTCTCCAGGCGAAATCCCATCACTTCATGGCTCTGCTCACGAAGCCGTGTCTCATTCCCAAAGCTTCGCTTCGCCGCATATCGCGCCTGACTTGGCGGAACACCACGGCCCACCATCTCTTCTTCCGCCAACTCGCGATGGAACGCCATCTCTTCTTCCAGCTCTCTGTGGAAGCGTTCACGCCCGATGAGAGTCCTTATCTTTTTGAAGAATCGCGAAAGTAGAGCCATCTCGCCTCCTAAGCGTCCTGCAACACTCGGCCAATCGCTGCGATCATCTGTTGAAATTGGGAAAGCTCAACGCCAAGCTGCTTCGCCCCCGTCGGCGTAAGCGTGTAGTAGCGTGCACGACGATTCGTCTCCGTCATCTTCCACTCAGCCTTCACCCATCCCTGCAGCAAAAGACGCTGCAGTGCGGGATAAAGCGATCCCTCTTCCACAGTCAGCACATCGTCGGTAATCCGCTTGATCGACAGCGCAATGCCGTAGCCGTGCATCGGCTCGCGGCTCAGCGTTTTGAGAATGAGCAGATGCAATGTTCCCGGCAATAATTCTTGTTTCTTCGCCATGCCCGCAACCATAGATAAACTATGGGTAGGATGTCAATGGAAAAGATGGGACGGCTTTGCCCCATTCTTTCGCGGCTTTTTGCGAAAGGGTGAGGTCGCGCGGAGCGCACAACCAATCTCAGAAGACTTCCAAATACATCTTCCGAAACACCGCGAACACGCTCCACAAACAAAACGGGACGAACTCATCTGAGTTCGTCCCGTTCCGTTATTCCTTCCATATAGAGCTGGAATTCAGCCCACGTTAGCGATGTCCTCCACCGCCGCCGTGCGATTGCCCACCACCGCCACCACCGTGAGATTGGCCGCCGCCTCCTCCACCGTGTTGCTGTCCTCCACCGCCGCCGCCATGGAACTGACCACCACCGCCGCCCTGAGGACGTCCGCCGCCACCGCCACCATGAAAGGCCTGAGCATTACCCCGGCCACCCTGCGAACCACCGAAGCCACCACGAGCAGCATGGCCGACGCCGTCCCGCATCTGGTTTCCACGGAATCCGTGAATGTCACCACCATGGTAATAACCCGCTGCTCCGCGACCAGGAAATCCGCCGCGATATCCAAAGCGCGGATCATAGCTGCGGTTCACATGGCCATAGAAGCCACGCGGTCCGCGAAACCAGGGGCCCGCTCCGAAAAAGATCCCATTGTTGAACCATTCCGGGCCATAGTAGCCATAGGGAGAGCATTGATAGGGCGCATAGTCGTAATACCCGTAAGGGCAAGCCGGCGCGATTCCACCACCACCAAGATTGATGCCCACGGAAACTTGCGCCTCACTCTTTGGCGCAGTCAGCAATGCCAGCATCACACCGGCAAAAAGTGTCAGAAGTACTTTGCTCAATCCACGATTCCACTTCATTTCACGTACCTCACAGTTGAGTAAGAGGTACATGAGGCGTTTTAGGTCGCCTGCGCCACGCCATAAAGACACATCGGTTTGAAAAGTAATCGATTTCTGTTGATCTGCTAACCTTAAGGTATGAAGTTTGGCGTATTAGTCTTCCCCGGTTCCAATTGCGATCACGACACCTTCAATGTCATCGAGAGTCTCCTTGAGCAGCCCGTGACCTTTCTCTGGCATGCCTCCGAAGATCTCCAGAATGTGGACGCTATCCTCGTCCCCGGGGGTTTCGCCTACGGCGACTACCTCCGCACCGGCGCACTTGCACGCTTTGCACCCATCATGGGCTCCGTAAAAAAATTCGCGGATGCTGGCGGCCCCGTCCTTGGTATCTGCAATGGCTTCCAGATTCTTTGCGAAAGCGGTCTGCTCCCCGGCGCTCTCATGCGCAACGCGGGGCAGCACTACATCTGCAAACAGGTCCACCTGCGCACTGAGACCAACAATTCCCTCTTTACGCATCCACTGAAAGAACACGAAGTGCTGCAGATGCCAATCGGTCACATGGAGGGCAACTACTTCTGTGACGAGGCCACGCTCGCTCAGCTCAAGAGTCAGGACCGCATCGCCTTCCGTTACAGCACACCCGCAGGTGAAATCATCGCACCAGCAAATCCGAATGGATCGCTCGAAAACATTGCAGGCATTCTCTCCGAAGGCCGCAACGTGCTTGGCATGATGCCCCATCCCGATCGCTCCAGCGAGTCGATCCTTGGCTCCGCCGACGGTCTTAAACTCTTCCAGGCGCTGCTCTCTTCCAGCGTTCTCCGGTAGGTTCAATGGTCGATATTCACCATCATCTACTGCCTGGGGTCGATGACGGACCAGTCGACATCGAACTCTCCGTCGCCATGGTGGAGATGGCAGTAGAAGATGGTGTCACCCACATCGTCGCCACCCCTCACGCGAACAATGCCTACGAATACCATCGTCCCTCGCACGAACTTCTGCTTCAGCAGGTTCGCGAAGCTCTACCAGATCGCGTGCGAGAAAAAATCACGCTTGGCCTCGGCTCCGACTTTCATCTCCTCTTTGAAAACATCGAAGAGGCCAAGGCAGACCCGGCAAAGTTTTCCATCAACGGCAAGGGTTACCTCATGCTCGAACTGCCGGATCACGGGATTCCTCGCAACCTTGAAGAGGTCCTCTACAGCCTCCGTGTTGCCGGACTGACTCCCGTGCTCACACACCCGGAGCGCAACGCGACGCTGCAAAGCAGCCTGGAGCCACTGAAGAGCTGGCTGCAGGGCGGTCTGCTTCTGCAGGTCACGGCAAACTCCGTCACAGGCGACTTCGGCAAAGTCGCGCATCGTATCTCTAATCTTCTGCTGGATAACAATTGGGTTCATTTCGTCGCCAGCGATGCACACAGCGTCGGACGTCGTAATCCGCGTCTCAGCCCCGCCTACGCCACCGTTGCAAAGCGCCGGGGAGAAGAGACTGCCCGCCGTCTCTTCCTCGAGAATCCGCTCGCCGCATTCGAAGGCCAGCCTCTAGGTGAACAGCCGGAGGCCCTGCATCTTCATGAAGACCTCGAGCCAAAATCCTGGTGGAGGCGGATCTTCGGCAGCGACTCTTAGAGCCCTAAACCACCGTCCACTGCCAGCAACTGCCCCGTGATGAAGTGCGGCCCCGTGGCAAAAAACAGCAACGCTTCCACCACATCCTCTGCCGTACCGTTCCTCTGCATCGGCGTCTTGTCTGCGAAACGCTGATAGGCGGGATCTGGAGCATCGCCCTTCACAATCATCCCCGGAGCGATGCAGTTCACACTGATCTCCGGAGCCCACGCCTTCGCCATCGTCTGGCTCAACATGTGGAGCGCCGCCTTGCTAGTGCAGTAATGCGCATGCGTCGCCCACGGATGAATCCCTCCAAGGGAGCCGATATTCACGATGCGCCCGTGCGAAGCCTTCAGGTATGGATAAGCTGCTTTCGCAACCAGGAACGGAGCACGTGTATTGGTCTCGAAGACCGCATCCCACTGCTCTGTCGTGATCTCTTCCAGAGCCGAGGTCTCGAACATCCCGGCGTTATTTACGAGCAGGTCGAGCCCACCCAGATCGGTCGCGATCTCCTCCACCGCAGCGGAGACTGCCTCAGGATCGCGCAGATCGCAACGCACCCCAACATTCACCGCACCCGCATCGGCAAGCTCGGCCAGCGTGCGGTCTGCGTCTTCAGGAGAGCTTCGATACGTGATGCCTACCGAGTAACCCGCATACGCCAGGGCCACCGCGAACGTGCGCCCCAGACCCCGAGCGCCTCCCGTGACCAGGGCGCGCTTCCCTGCAAACGATTCCAGGGCCATGCGTCCTACTGCTTCGGCGCAGGAGGCGTCGCGCTGTCGTCTGCAGACTTGCTCGGAAGCTGAATCACCGGATCGGTCGGTGCCAGAACCTTGGGAGCCGTCGCATTGGGATGCTTTACAGGCTCCTGAACGCCCGCAGCGCGATTTTCTCCGCTTCCGTCTGTCTCGTAGGTCGAAACCTGCGCCTTGGGACGCAGCATACGGACGGTCACGTTACGCGTCGTCGATGCCACGTCAAACTGTCCGCCATGCGTAGAAAATCCGGTCGCGATGACCTGAATCCCCACCACCGAACCCGTCGGGATGATGTCGATGGAAGCCTTGCCATCCGGCCCGGTCTTCAGCTCCATGCTGCCGATTTCGCGCCCATCTTTGGACGGACGCAGGATCACCGCAGCATTCGGAATCGGCTTTCCGGAGGCATCGCGCAACACTGTAACTTCAATATGAGAGGTCTCCGGCGGCGCCTTGTACTTTCTTCCACGGTTCTTCGTATCGTCCTGCGAAGACATGGCCAACGTGAAAAAAACGAGCGAAAGTGACGCAAAAAAAACCCTGAATCTGTGCGAAAGCATGTCAAAAGTCTACTCTTTCAGACCCCTCAGGCGCTAGACGACAAACCTGAGCCAAATTCACTCAGATTTCACCTGGGAGCCTTGACACGCTTCCGGCTGTGGTCTAACTTAGCAATCGGAAGGCAGGAGTGCTAACTCTCGCCCCAAACGATCTACCAAGGAGAACCAAAGCAATGGCATCCACATTTACACCGCTGCACGACCGCATCCTGGTCCGTCGCGTCGAAGAGGGCGAGACGCTGCGTGGCGGCATCATCATCCCCGACTCCGCTAAAGAGAAGCCCCAGCAGGGCACTGTAATCTCCGTCGGCAAGGGCAAGTCCAACGACGAAGGCAAGACCTTCCCCCTCGATGTCAAGGCGGGCGATACCATCCTCTTCGGCAAATACTCCGGCACCGAGATCAAGCTTGACGGCGAAGAACTCCTCATCATGCGCGAGGAAGAAGTCCTCGGAATCCTCAAGGCTTAATTTCGCCACCTGCACCACATTCAGATTTCGCTCTCACGATAGAGCAATGGAGATAGCATCATGGCAAAAACTATTCTGCACGGCGAAGACTCTCGCCAGGCAATTCTGCGCGGCGTCAACAAGCTCGCCGACGCCGTAAAGGTGACTCTCGGACCCAAGGGCCGCAACGTCGTCATCGAGAAGAAGTTCGGTTCTCCGACGATCACCAAGGACGGCGTAACTGTCGCCAAGGAAGTAGAACTCGCGGATCCTCTCGAAAACATGGGCGCACAGATGGTCAAGGAAGTCGCTTCCAAGACCTCTGACGTTGCTGGCGACGGTACCACCACCGCCACCGTACTCGCACAGGCCATCTTCCGCGAGGGCGTGAAGACCGTTGCAGCGGGTGCAAACCCAATGCAGCTCAAGCGCGGCATCGACAAGGCTGTAGAAGCCATCATCGGCAAGCGCGATGAGAACGGCATCGTCACCGGCGGCGCTCTCTCCAAGTTCTCCAAGCCCGTCTCCGGCGATATGATCGCCCAGGTCGGAACCATCTCGGCAAACTCGGACGCGCAGATCGGCACCATCATCGCGGAAGCGATGAAGAAGGTCGGCAAGGACGGCGTCATCACCGTGGAAGAAGCAAAGACCATGGAGACGCAGCTCGACGTCGTCGAAGGCATGCAGTTCGATCGCGGCTACCTCTCGCCCTACTTCGTCACCGATGCAGAGCGTATGGAAGCAGCCCTCGAAGATCCCTACATCCTCATTTACGAGAAGAAGATCTCGTCCATGAAGGACCTGCTTCCCTTGCTCGAGCAGATCGCTCGCACCGGCAAGCCCCTCGTGATCATTGCTGAAGATGTCGATGGCGAAGCTCTCGCCACCCTCGTCGTCAACAAGCTGCGCGGCACGCTGAACGTAGCGGCAGTCAAGGCTCCTGGCTTTGGCGACCGTCGCAAGGCAATGCTCGGCGATATCGCGATTCTCACCGGCGGCAAGGCCATCACCGAAGACCTCGGTATCAAGCTGGAGTCCGTCAAGATCGAGGACCTCGGCACCGCCAAGCGCGTCACCATCGACAAGGACAACACCACCATCATCGACGGTGCTGGTAAGGACTCCGAAATCGAAGGCCGCGTGCGCGAAATCCGTTCGCAGGTTGAGAAGACCTCGTCCGACTACGATCGTGAGAAGCTCCAGGAGCGTCTCGCCAAGCTCGTCGGCGGCG
This sequence comes from Terriglobus saanensis SP1PR4, assembly GCF_000179915.2. Classification (NCBI taxonomy): domain Bacteria; kingdom Pseudomonadati; phylum Acidobacteriota; class Terriglobia; order Terriglobales; family Acidobacteriaceae; genus Terriglobus; species Terriglobus saanensis. Next base: position 2,650,860 of record NC_014963.1, read on the forward strand.
TTGCCGTCATCAAGGTCGGTGCAGCTACCGAAACCGAGATGAAGGAAAAGAAGGCTCGCGTCGAAGATGCCATGCACGCAACCCGTGCGGCTGTTGAAGAAGGTATCGTACCCGGAGGAGGCGTAGCCCTTATCCGCGCTGCTGCCGACGTCGACGCTCTCATCAAGACCCTCGAAGGCGACGAGAAGATCGGCGCCAGCATCATCCGCCGCGCTATCGAAGAGCCCCTTCGCATGATCGTGCACAACGCCGGAGAAGAAGGCGCTGTCGTGATCGGCAAGATCCTCGAGAGCAAGGACACGAACTTCGGCTACAACGCCGGCAGCGGCAAGTACGAAGACCTCGTAGCGGCCGGTGTCATCGATCCGACGAAGGTAACGCGCACTGCTCTGCAGAACGCGGCTTCCATCGCAGGCCTGATGCTCACCACCGAAGCCATGATCTCCGAGATCCCGGAGAAGGCCCCTGCAGGCGGCGGCGGTCACCAGCATGGTGGCGGCGGCATGGACGGCATGTACTAACTCCTCCGCGGAGGGCGATACGCGCTTCGCGCAAAGGCAACAACTGAAAGCCCCGGAGAAATCCGGGGCTTTCCTGGTTTATGAATCCGCAAACGAGTGGTAAAAGTGCACATGATCTCCAGACGCCGCTTTATCGCCACATCCCTGGTCTCCTCAATCGCTGTCACCAGCAAGCAACACCTCTTGTTCGGACAGTCGACCTTGGCAACACCTCTGCCCCGCTGGACGCCGGGCGTTTTGGAAATCCATCACATCGCTACCCAGCGGGGAAACTCTGCACTCTTTATCCTGCCGGACGGCTCCACCATGATGGTGGATGCAGGCGCTATCTATGGAGAAACTCCTTATCTCAGTGAAACGCGTCCATCCTCCGCGCACCGTCCGGGAGAGTGGCTTGGCCGATATGCGAAGCGCCGACTGGACGCAGCGGGACTGAAAGGAATCGACACCTTTCTTGCAACCCATCTCCACGGAGATCACATCGGGTACCTTTCTCCTCAGTGCCCTCCCTCCAGTCAAGGAACTCACCACCTCACCGGCGTCAGCGATGTGGCTGCAATCCTACCCATTGCCCGGTATGTGGATCGTGCCTTGCCTGACTTCTCTTATCCAATTCCGGCGGAGCAAGATTTCCAAAAGAACTACCGCGCCTTTCTGAACTCCGAAGTACAAGCCGGAAGAAAAGTCGAGCGTTTCCGGGTGGGTGCGAACGACCAATTTAGCCTGCTGGATCCTGGAAAGCATCCCGATTTCGAAGTGCGAAATCTGGCAGCGAACGGTGAAGTCTGGACGGGAAAAGGTGAAGCAACGCAAAAGCTCTTCCCCGAACTTACACGATTGAAAACAGAAGAATTCCCGTCAGAGAACGCATGCTCGTGCGCCATACGAATGCGCTATGGCAAGTTCAGCTACTACACTGGAGGCGACCTGACTTCGGAGACAAACTTCGGACGCGATCCCTGGCGGGATGTCGAATCTCCTGCGGCAGAAGTCTGTGGACCTGTAAGCGTAGCGGTCGCCAATCACCATGGATATTTCAATGCGAATGGTGAAAGATTTGTCCATGCGCTTCAACCGAAAGTCTTTGTCATTGAGAGTTGGGATTCGGCACATCCGACGGTAAATGTTCTGAACAATCTCTTTTCCAAAACGCTCTATCCAGGCAAACGGGATGTCTTCGCGACGACGGTGAAGGCTGAGAATCGGATCGCAAATAAACGGACGGACAATCTCGCTTCACGAGAAGGTCACATCGTTCTCCGCGTGGAACCGGGTGGCCTCAACTTCACGGTTCATATACTTGCGAATACCGACGAGAGCGATACGGTAACCGCGTCGTTCCGCCCGTATATCTCGTAATTCTGAATCGGGTACCCAATGCGCAGCTTCATCGCCCATGCTTGGGTCTCGACCAAATGGATTTAAGTACAGAGCTATACTCTATTTCCTACGGAGACACATAAAGCATGCCCCAAAATCTCCACCAAACCATCGCTCTTTTAACCAACACCCCCGCCGCCCTATCCACCCTCCTCCACGACCTCCCCGAAGCGTGGACCCACCGCAACGAGGGCGAAGGCACATGGACGGTAGCCGAAGTCATCGGCCATCTCGTCCACGGCGAGCAGACCGACTGGCTCGCCCGCGCGAAGATCATCCTCGAACACGGGGAGAGCCTTCCCTTCCCAGCCTTCAACCGTGCGGCACACCTCAACGCCCCTCAGAAATCATTGGACGATCTCCTTGAAGAATTTGCAGACCTCCGCGCAGCGAACCTTGCCGAACTTCGCTCCTGGGATCTGCAACCCGAAGACCTCGAACGCCGCGGAACCCATCCCGCCTTTGGCTCGGTCACACTCTCCCAGCTTCTCGCCACATGGGTCACCCATGACATGACTCATCTTCACCAGATCTCCAGAACCCTTGCCTACCAACACCGTGATGCCGTTGGGCCATGGAGCGCCTACCTCGGTGTTCTCAAGTGCAGCCCCACTGATCGCTGAGCCATCGATAGGTGCCCATATGAGTAGCTTCATCGTGCATGTGGGTATTGGCGCAAAGCGACCCCTCTTAGACTTCCGTTCCATCCCAATCCCAGACGGGACGAGCATCCCTCCCGCACATCAAAAAGCGCGATGTACGGGGCACCCGGATTTCACCGTTGCACTCCAGACAGCTATATCGCGAAATGGCGTTGCAACTCTCGTCTTCTCCTCCGCCTCCAACCACACGAAACAGAAACACATGCGCCACTTGGAGGACGACATGAAGACGATCAACAAACTGATGTGTTGCGCAGCAATCGCTGGCACCGTTGCCTTGGTTCCCACCAAAGCTTTTGCCGCTACCGAAGATGACAAGAAGTTTTTGGCCATGGCTGCTCAGTCGGACAAGAACGAGATCACGCTCAGCGAACTCGCAGAACAAAAGGCCACTAATCCTGCTGTCAAAACCTTCGCCCAGCACATGGTGATGGAGCACACCAAGATGTCTGAGAGCATGGCGCCCTTCGCGACCTCCTGGGGATTGAATCCTCCCGTGGAAGCGGACTCCGACCACCAGAAGGAGCTTAACAAGCTGAGTAAGCTCTCCGGCAACGACTTCGACAAGGAATACATGGACCAGATGGTTTCGGATCATTCCAAGGCTCTCAGCGCCTTCACCAGCGAAGCCAAGGACACGAAAGACGTCAAATTTCGCACTGCGGTTTTGAAAGGTAAGACGATCGTGGCTGCGCACAAGAATATGGCCTACGACTTGAAGAAGAAGCTCTAACGCAACGGTCTTTTGCAGCAAGAGAACGGGGCAGCTTGACGCTGCCCCGTTCATATTTCACCAGATGAAATCCTATCCGCTACCATAGACAGGTATGCCTTTTCCGATCAAAGTTTGCGCCGTCTGCTCCGAAGAGTTTGAACTGAAGCCCGATAAGCCCGGTTTCGCCAACCGCTGCCCCGAGTGCAGCGCCCCGGAAGCCCCGGAGGCCGCCGCCAAAGACAAGGTGGACAAGGAAGCAAACCAGGCCCGCCGCGAGGCGATGCGCAATCTTCTCTACCGCAAAGACAGTTAGCCACTACTGCGCTGCGTTCCCTGCACGGATCGCCTTGGGAGCGCTGACCTTGGTTCCGTGGACCTTCGCAGTGACCTTCAGGTCCAGAAGCCGCTTGTTTGCAGGAGCGTCAAAGCTGATCAGGAAGCTCTCTCCCAGATCGGCCATGAACTTGTCGAGCATGGGCCGGATCGAGGGCGGATTGATCGTTCCCTGTCCCAGCAACTCGCCGCCTGTGCTCGTGACGACATCGCTGAGATAGTTCTGTCCGCTGAACGAGCCGAGACCCAAACCGCCGAAGTCGCGGTTATTCCACGGAATGGCATAGACGGTCAGGCCGTGCTCCTGCGCATCATGGATGGCGGTGTCGACATAGGGGCTGTTCTGGTTCATCGGGCTCACAGAACCGTTATAGGGATCAATGCCGTTGGTGATCATCACCACGACGCGCGGCGCTCCAGTGTTCGTGGGCCAGCTTTTTGCCAGGTCGGAGAGGCAGAAGTACGGACTGCCGCTAATGCCGGCCTGTCCAAAGGGAAGGCGAATCGCCTTGACCGCCTCCTCGTGCTCCACGGAAAAACCGTGCGAGAAGATAACGCGTCCGTTCTGCATGTAGCCGACGCCGATCGCTACATTGGGTGGAAGCGACAGAACAAATCTTTGAACTTCGCTCAGATTGTTCGCGAAGTTCCCGCGCAGACCATCGTCGATCAGGAGCGCGATCTCTACGTGCCCATTTGCACCCAGAACGGGCCGCACACGCGTTACGGGAACGCCATGCCCGTTTACCTTGATCTGAAGGTCGTCTTTACTGACGGGGCTACTTCCACCCACCACACGAACAATGGCCTGCGTGGGCTGCAGACCTTCTTCCTGCGCAACGGCACTTGCCGCACACAAAAGAGAAATACCAAATCCAAGAGTACGCAGTATACGAACCATGAAAAAACCTCTATCTCATTAGACGCTTCCCACGGTCTATCGAATCTACTACTTGGCGGTTCGAGAGATTTTCTCTTCTACGTCCTCATCCACCTCGTCGACCGCCTTGTTTCCAAGCCGCTTCATAGCCTGGGAACGTACCTGCTCGTAGCGATTGGTCAGATCGTCCAGTTCGCTGTCCGAAAGGTGCTCGATATTGATCATCTGGTTCTTCGCCGCGTCGATCGAGCAGATCAACTCATCCAGCTTTAGGTTCATGGCGCGCGCGTCGCGGTTCTGCGTGTTCTGGATCAGGAACACCATCAGGAACGTCACAATAGTCGTTCCGGTATTGATGATGAGCTGCCACGTATCGGAGTAATGGTAGACAGGTCCAGTCGCGGCCCATAAGACGATGACACCAATCGCGCCAGCAAACGCCCATCTGGATCCCAGGTACGTTGCCGTGACTGCGGCAAAGTGGCCGAAGTGGTCTGTATTGCCCTTCAATGCTTCTTTGCGCTTCGGTTCCATGGTTTCCCTCGGGGACAAAAGATGAGACGCCCCCTGCAGTCTCGCAGTTGTGTCTGCGGCGTATGCACTCCTGCAGGCACAAAACAGCCCGGCAAAATGCCAGGCTGTTGTCGTCAGAGAATGCTCATCCTATCCACCGCCGAGCCTGACCTTCAGGCCTGTGCGGAAGTTGAACGGCAGGGAGGGATAACCGATCGGGCCCATATGCTGCTGTCCCAGCAGGTTATTCATCTGCGTAAACACGGAGAACTTCGACGTGATCTGGTAGGTCACATTAGCGTCGATGTTCTGATAGCCGAAGTCCAGATTGCGGTTCGGAAGCAGCAGCGTATTGCCTCCGTTGAAGTCGGAGAAAGACAGGAACGTCGAATCATCCGACCGCGAAGAAAACGCGCTTTTGACCGCGGCAGTGAACTTGGTCGCGGTGTACTGCACCACAAAGTATCCCGTCTGCGGCGCACGTCGAAAGGGCCTCTGCCCAACGAGCGGCGAACTGCTGCCGATGGCGATCCCGGGATAGTTTGGGTTGGTTGTCGGAAATCCACCAAGCTCCGCTGTTACGTCGCTGGAAAAGCTTTTCTGCACGTTCGAGTCGAGGTAGGTGTAACCGCCGCGTGCAAAAAAGTGCCGACTGGCGCGCCATTCCAGCTCCGTCTCGATACCCTGCGCGCTGAAGTCGAGCGAGTTGAGATAAGCGCCAAAGTAATTGGCAACGCCAGAAGGTACAGAGATACCGAAGTACTGCTGGATATCCGAAGAGCCCACAAATTCAATCTGTCTGCCGAACTCGTTATGAAAGTAGTTGAACTTCAACATCAACTTACTTCCATAGATGCTCTGGTCCACTCCTCCCTCGTAGGTGCGGAGCCGTTGCGCACCGATGGGACTGACGCCCGGAATGGTAAGGCCAGCCTGCTGAAGTAGTACATACAATGAGGAGAGTTGCGTGGAGAGGTTTGGCTCCTGCACACCCTTCGAGAAGTTGAAACGCAGCTTCGTTCCATGGAACCATCCAGACCCCGGACGTACAGGGTAGCCAGCAAGACCGAAGCGCGGCGTCGCTTCTGTGCCGTAGAGGTAGTTCTTCTGGATCGCTCCGCCCAGAGTGAAAAACACACGGTTCAAAACATCGCCCTGTAACTGCACGTTGTAGTCGTAGTTACGGCGGCGTGCACTCTGGTCCAGGAAATTGGCGGGATTGTGATACGTCCCACGCTCGTCCTCGTAGCGGAAGCTTCCGTAAGCCGAAAGATGTGGAGTGAAGTGATAATCCGTCTGGTACTGCATCCCGTCGCGATTGTTCGCTGAATCTGATGGCTGGGGATACGTCCCGCCAAAAGCAATCGCCGCACGTCCCGTTCCGCTTGTTCCGTTGGCGCCACGAATCGTTACGGTGTTGCCGTAATACGTATCTCCAAAAGCGCCACTAACAGCCTCACCCACCGGGAAAAAGTTTGTAGCCTGTTCATCTTTGCGCGATCCAAAATATCGCAGCACATTGTGCCAGTTGCCGCGATAGATGTTGTCGATCGTTCCGCCAAAGAAGGTCTGCTCGTCGGCCTGTTTCCCCGCCGCCACGATCCCTGCAAAATCAAACGCTCCGGGGAGACCCGATGCGGATACACCGCGCCGCACTGTGCCGCGAAGCTGTGTGGAACCATTCAGGCTGTATCCAAGATTCGCCGCAGCAGTCGTCACGTGAAAGCGATCCATCGGCAGAGCGTTCGAGCTGTCGAAGCGCGAAAACGCCGTGTAGTAATCGATCTTGCGATACGCCCCACTCAACTCGGCTTCATTGCGATAGGTATGAAAGTTGCCCGCGTCTCCTGTGTAGTTCAACACTGGCGCCGGAGTGACACCGTGCGGGATATTGAAGCTCACAACGGACGAGATCGCGTCCGATCCGTAGAGAACACTGTCCGGTCCTCGGTGGATCTCCAGGCCGTTCACTGCGGTCGAAGACAGGATGCCGAAATCGAACCGTCCACCCACATCATCCGCCGGTATGCCATCAACCATCACCTTGTTGCCGTCGGACGTTCCACCGCGTACAAAGAGCGAGGTCTGACCGCCATTCTGGCCTGTTTGGACGACGCTCACCCCAGGCTGCAACCGCAGCTCGTTCACCACGCCTTCGCGCGTTGCCAGGTCCGCAGACGAGATCAGATTTACGCTCGCGCTGGATTGCTCCATCGGCGTAGGCAAACCTGTCGCAGTGACGGTTACCTGCTCCTCAACCGCACGGAAGCCCAGCGTCAGGTGGTTGGTGACGACATCCAGATCGCCTCCGTAGAAAGGCTGCGCCACATTGGTGGCATATCCTGCGGCACCGGTCAGCAGGACAAACCGTCCCGAACCCGCGCTGCGAATCTCATAACTGCCGTCCTCGTTAGAGGTCCCTGAAGCAACTACCAAGTGTCCCTGTAGCAACTGGATCTTCGCCAACCCTATCGGTCGTCCCAGCGGATCGCGCACGTCGCCGCGCACTACGACAGCATTAAGGCTGGACGTGAAAAGAATTGCTGCAAAACCGCCCAACGCGCACGTTCGAACTTGCGTACGGATACCGGCAAAAATCTGGCCTGAATCATAGAACATATCTGCTCCTCCACTCCCCCTCGGGAGTGTGGCTGGTGTCAGCAGTGGAATCGGTCTCCTGACTTACGCGCCCGGCTGCAACGATATCTGGACCGCTTCCCTTCCCGCGGCCCTGAGCCACAGTGCGAAGCTTCCTCGATTGCGAAAACCGTTCCGGCCCATGGGACCATGGTGCGCTTACAGTTGCGGGGCAGTGGCGGATTCTCACCGCGCTTCCCAATGCATTCCTCTGCAGTAACAAATGAAAAAGCACGTAGTGATCCTCACTGCGCGGAAGTACGTCTACCAATGCAAACGATAGCCTATTGTAAGCCGACAGCCTGCTAGTCAAGCAGCTCCATCATCACCTTGGCCGCATACACGCAGTCCGCCCGCGAAACATCATAGTGAGTGACCAGCCTGACGGAGTCGGCCCCGATAGCACTCGCGAGCACGCCGCGCTCCTTCATCCCTGCCACCAGCTCCGCCGCTTTACCGGTTTTAATGGTGATGAAGACAATGTTCGTCTGCACATCCTCAAGACCCACCTTGCAATGCGGATGATGCGCAATCGTCTCTGCCAGCAGACGTGCATGGGCATGATCCTCGCTCAGACGAGTGGGCATCTCTTCCAAAGCGATCAACCCTGCCGCTGCGAGGATGCCCGTCTGGCGCATGCCACCGCCCAGCGCCTTGCGCACAACCCGCGCGCGATCCGTCAGCTCACGCGACCCCACCAGCATCGATCCCACAGGAGCTCCGAGTCCCTTGGAGAGACAGAACATCACGGTATCGAAGCCCTTGGTCAAAACCGCAACGTCTTCGCCCAACGCAGCCGCCGCGTTAAAGACACGCGCGCCGTCGAGATGCGTCTTCAGGCCCGCCTTCTGCGCGCCGTACCAAACCTCTTCCATCACCGCCAGCGGCGTCACCGTACCGCCCGCCATGTTGTGCGTGTTCTCCAGCCAGATCAGCGAGGTCTGTGCTTTGTAATAAATCTTCGGCGAGATCTTCGGCGCGATGTCACCCCACGTCAGAATGCCGCGCTCCGCAGGTACCGCGCGCAACTGGCAACCTGAAAATGCAGCCGCCGTTCCCATCTCCCAATCCAGAACATGCGCGCGAGCCTCGCAGATCGTTTCAGTTCCAGGCTGCGTATGCAGACGCATAGCGATCTGGTTTCCCATCGATCCGGTGGGCACAAAGATTGCAGCTTCGCGGCCAAAGACCTCTGCCGCCCGCGCTTCCAAACGGTTCACCGTCGGGTCTTCTCCGTAGACGTCGTCCCCAACTTCGGCTGAAGCCATCGCCGCACGCATCTTCTCTGTCGGCTTCGTCACCGTATCGCTCCGCAGGTCAATCACTCGCATCTCCTTCAAGCCGGCACCGCCAAAAGTTCACCAAAGACGCTGGAACTCACCACGCGTCCACGCGCAGTCAGCCCAAAACGCCCGTTTGCAGACCACATCAGCCCACCCTGCACCATCTCATCCACCGCACCATGCACATCCGCAAGGAGCGCAGCCTCGACACCCTCGTTCAAACGCAGCCCGAGAAAGACCTTCTCTTCAAAAGCCTCAGCATCTTCAACACGTTCCACGGACACAGGATCCGCCTCACTGAGATACGCGTCCAGTTCATCGCCATTCGAAAAACGGGCCGCTCTGCCCTGCTCATCCGGCAACATAGAATGCGCATCCAGGCCAAAACCCAGATAAGGAGCGCGCTCCCAGTACTTCCGGTTGTGTCTCGACTGGTGGTCTTCGCGGGCAAAGTTTGAGATCTCGTACTGTGCCAGTCCGCCCTCAGCCAGCACATCGCAGGCTTCGAGATACATTTCCGCCACCGCGCCGTCGTCGGGAACCATACCCGCGCCATAACGCACACCCGGCCCGATCAGTTCACGCCCCAGGCGAGAGTCTTCATCGACCTCCAGCATGTAGACGCTCACATGATGCGCGCCCGTGGCGACAGCCCTTCGCAGCGATTCGCGCCAGCTTTCGCACGTCTGGTGCGGCAGACCGCAGATCAGGTCGAACCCGACATCCAGACCCAGCGACCTCAGCCGGGCAATCTCGTTCTCGCACTGAATCCCGGTATGCAGCCGACCTACTGCTGCCGACTCCCGATCCACAAAACTCTGTACGCCCAGCGAAACGCGAGAAACTCCCAGCCGCATCGCCGCCTGCAAACTTGTCTCGGCGATCTGTCCGGGGGCGCACTCCATCGTTATCTCGGCATTTGTGACGACATCAAACTCGCCGCGCAATGCTGCAAATATCTCCTCGAATTTGTCCACACCAAGAAGGCTTGGCGTTCCGCCGCCGAAGTAAACGGAATCCACAGTCTGCGGGACGACTACGCCTCGTTCCGCAGCGATCTGCCGTGCGGAGCGGATCTCTGCACACAGCCGGGCGACGTATCCGTCCATCCGTTCCGGCGCAAACGCGTCCGAGGCAAAGTTGCAGAAACTGCACTTTGCCTTGCAAAACGGCACTGAAAGATACACACCGAGCGAATCCCGCACCCTCCTATTCTCCCACGCATCTAAAATCAACTGATACATGCCAGAAAAGCCGCAGGATACAAAAAAGAAGAAGAAAGTCGCCACGCCGGAGGATGACGTCCTCGGTAAGGCCTACGACGGTCGCCTCATGCGCCGCCTGCTTACCTACCTGCGTCCTTATAAGGCAGCGACTGCTCTTTCCGCTGTCGCTATTCTGCTCAAAGCCTGCTCCGACGTAATGGGCCCCTTTCTCATTAAAGTCGCTGTGGACAACTACATGTCCGCGCAGCGCCCGGCAAATCCATCTTGGCTGGCCCGCCATCTTTCCACGACGCCGCTCACCGGCGTGGCCGAGTGCGCCGCCCTTTTCCTCGGCTCCCTCTCTCTCTCTTACGGTCTGGAGTTTGTGCAAACCTACCTGATGCAGTGGACCGGCCAGCGCATTATGTTCGACCTGCGCAAGCAGATCTTCCGTCATCTGCAGCGCATGGATGTCGCCTTCTTCGACCACAATCCCGTAGGCCGCCTCGTTACCCGCGTCACATCCGATGTGGACGCGCTTAACGAGATGTTCACCTCTGGCGTACTCGCCATCTTTGAAGATGTCTTCGTCCTGCTCTTCATTGTGATCATCATGCTGAAGATGAGCTGGCCTCTCGCGATCCTCACGCTCTCGGTCCTGCCGCTCATCATGTACGCCACGCGCCTCTTCCGCATCTCGGTGCGCGAAAGCTACCGCCGCATCCGCACAGCCATCGCACAGATCAACTCCTTCACGCAGGAGCATGTCTCCGGCATGTCTGTCGTGCAACTCTTCAATCGCGAGCAGCGTGCCTATAACGACTTCAAGGACATTAACGCCGCCCACCGCGATGCCTTCGTCGACCAGGTGCAGGCCTACTCTCTCTATTACCCGGCGGTCGAACTTCTCAGCTCCATCGCGATTGCGCTCGTCGTCTGGCGCGGTGGACATGCCATCTTCCACGAGACCCAGATCCTCGGCGGCACCGTTACCCTCGGCGTACTGATCGCCTTCATGCAGTATGCGCAGCGCTTCTTCCGTCCCATTCAGGACCTCAGCGAAAAGTACAACATCCTGCAAGCAGCGATGGCTGCTTCAGAGCGGGTCTTCAAGCTCATCGATACGCCCGCGCAGATTACGTCTCCCGCTCTTCCCGTTGCAGGCGACCTCTCCGGCAGTATTGAGTTCCGCAACGTCTGGTTTACCTATCAGAGGCTGGATGAAGCCACAGCCGCTCGCCTCGCATCCGCAACGGAATCCGAACTCGCGCACGAGCACGGCATTGAGTGGATTCTCCGCAATGTCTCCTTCACCGTGGCTCCCGACCAGACGGCAGCCATCGTAGGCCACACCGGCGCGGGTAAAACCACGATTACCGGGCTCATGATGCGCTTCTACGATATCCAGCACGGCAGCATCCTCATCGACGGCGTAGACGTTCGTCAGCAGGACCTCAATAAGCTGCGCAAGCGCTTTGGCGTGGTTCTGCAGGACTCGACCCTTTTTACCGGCACGGTCGCCGACAACATCCGCCTCGGCACCACCTCCATTACCGACGAAGAGGTGGAGCACGCAGCGGACGAGGTCAACATCGGCGACTTCATCCGCACGCTTCCCTTGCAGTTCGCCGAACCAATGCACGAACGCGGCGCAACCCTCTCCACCGGCCAAAAGCAGCTCATCAGCTTTGCCCGCGCACTTGCGCACCGGCCCGCCGTGCTCATTCTCGACGAAGCCACCTCTTCGGTCGACACCGAGACCGAGCTTCGCGTCCGTCTGGCGCTGGACCGCATGATTACCGGCCGCACGTCCATCGTCATCGCGCATCGCCTCTCTACCATCCAACGTGCGGACACGATCCTCGTCATGCACAAGGGCCAGCTCCGCGAGTCCGGCACCCACAACCAGCTTCTTGCCGCACGCGGCCTCTACTGGAAGCTGTATCAACTGCAGTACCAGGAGCAGGAAGCCGAACCAACCGAGCCGATAACCGCGCAAATCGCGTAAGAATTACTTTTCTGTAACTTATTTACTGCATTGGTTGATTTCGACACGTAAATCCGCAACGGGGTACGCTATCCTTGCACCGGAAGCAGAGATATCTGTAATACCGAAAGAGAGATATTCCTCGTGTTCAACCGCATGCCGAAGGACAAAAGCTTCTTCGACGATTTCGAACAATTGGGTCAGTGCCTTACCAGCGTTACTGCTTCTCTTTCCTCCTGCATGGACCAGTGGCCCGGAATGAATGGCTGCGTGCAAAGCATGGAAGAGAACCGCCACATCGCGCACCAGGTCCAGCGCGTCTGCCTTCTGCATCTCGACACGGCGTTCATTACGCCCTTCGATCGCGAAGACATTCTGCAGCTCGCCACCGAGCTTTACAAGACCATCGCTGCCGTTGCGACTGCTGGGCGTCGGCTGGAGCTGTACAAACTGGAAGATATGCATCCTTCCCTGCGTTGGCACGTCTCTGCGCTCGATAGTATGGCCCGCGAGATCTCGGCGACCATCAATCTCCTGCGTTCCGCCCCCAAGCTTTCCGCCCTTCGTGCCAACCTGGACGAGATCGGTCGTCTCGAAGAGACAGCGCGGCAGCATCGTGACCAGTTTCTGACCGAGGTGTACATCGACCAGGCAGATCCGATCGCCGTGATGCAGAAGCGTGAAGTTCACGATCTCATGATGGATGGCATCGACCGTTGTGACCGTCTCGGCCGCACCGTGGAACGCATTCTCCTGAAAAACGACTAGGACAAACGAGCAATCATGCACGCCGCGCCTTTAGCCCTCGTCGTCATTACAGTGGTCATCGCCCTCGGCTTTGACTTTCTCAACGGTGTCCATGATGCCGCCAACTCCATTGCAACGATCGTCACCACACGTGTGCTCACGCCCACGAAGGCCGTGATCTGGGCAGCGAGCTTCAACTTCATCGCCGCCTTCCTCTTCGGCACCGGTGTGGCGCATACGATCAGTTCCACCATCATCGATCCCCGCATCATGAACCTCTATATTGTGCTGGGTGGCCTGCTGGGTGCGATCACGTGGAACCTCATCACTTGGTATCTTGCCCTTCCCACCTCCAGCTCGCATGCGATTATCTCTGCGCTTGCCGGAGCGGCCATCGCCAAAGCCGGCTGGCACGCCATCCTGATCAAGGGATGGATCCCGATCCTCGCGTTCCTGCTCCTTTCGCCGCTCATTGGCATGGTGCTTGGCTACATCCTCATGCATATCGTGGCGTGGAGCAGCTTCCGGATGCACCGGGACAAGGCATCCAAACTCTTCCGCCGCCTGCAGCTCGTCTCTGCGGGCGCCTATTCTCTGGGACACGGGACGAACGACGCGCAGAAGACCATGGGCATTATCGTGGCCCTGCTGGTATCCACCGGCTACGGCAACTACGCCCTCGGTCATACCCGTCTCTTTGGCCGCACGCATGAGATCTCCATCTGGATCATCCTCTCCTGCCACGCCTGCATCGCCGCCGGAACGATGATCGGCGGATGGAAGATCGTGCGCACGATGGGATCGCGCATCACGCCACATCTCCGCCCCATCGATGGCTTCGCCTCGGAACTCTCCGCTGCGGTCACCATTGCCCTGGCCACCTTTGCGAAGGTGCCGATTTCCACGACGCACGCCATCGGCGGAGCCATCTCCGGCGTCGGCGCGACGCGCGGTCTGCATGCCGTCCGCTGGATCTGGGCCCGCCGCATCATCTACGGTTGGATTCTCACTTTCCCGGGCGCAGGCCTTGTAGGCGCTTTCTTCTACGCAGTCGTTCACTTGGGCATCGAACGCTTCATTGGTGGCGGCGCACCGATACACTAGAGTTAGCCTTCGTTCAGACGACCAGCTAAACTACGCACATCGCTACGAAGCCCAAACCGACGATCTTCCTCTCCGCAGGCGAAGCCTCCGGAGACCACTACGGCGCTCAACTCATCACCGCGCTCAAGGACGCTCTCCCCGAGGCCGGCTACACAGGCCTCGGCGGCACGGAGATGGAGCAGACGGGTCAGCAGCGCACCATACGGGCGGAAGATGTTGCCGTCATGGGCATCACCGAGATCCTCCGCCACATCCCCCACATCTATCGCTCGTACCGCCGCCTTGTCGCCGAGATCAAAATCAACAAGCCAGACGTAGCCGTCCTCATCGACTTCCCCGACGTCAACTTCCGTCTCGCCAAACACCTTCATCGCGCTGGCGTTCCGGTCCTCTGGTTTGTCTCCCCACAACTGTGGGCCTGGAAACGCTCCCGCCTGAGGTGGGTTCAGCAGCGGGTCTCTAAAATGTTCGTAATCTTCCCTTTTGAGCAGGAGTTCTATCGCAATCGAGGCGTCGATGCGACCTTCACAGGCCATCCTTTGGCGGATCTGCCGCTGCCCACGGTTACGCGGGAAGAATATGCGGAACGGAACAGTCTCGATCCAGCAAAGCAGTGGGTGGCGCTTCTCCCCGGATCCCGCTGGAAAGAAGTTCGGGCAAACCTTCCGGCGATGGTCGAAGCGGCTCAGCAGTATCCGCCGAATGTCGAATTCATTCTCCCCATCGCGGCCACCCTTCAACGATCCGAGTTTGCCGCATACCTTGAATCACTCAGGACACCTCAAGGTAAAACAAGCTTCACCCTGGTTCATGATGCCCGAGCCGCCTTGCACCATGCCCGCGCTTCGGTTGTGGCCTCAGGAACAGCGACGGTCCAGGCCGCACTCATCGGCAATCCATTCCTCGTCGTCTACCGCGTCAGCGATCTTACCTTCCGGGTAGCCAAGCGCCTCATCCGATATCCTGCTGAGATCCCGGCCCCAAAAGACCAGTACGGCAATCTTCCCATCGCGATGCCAAACCTCATCGCCGGCAAACGCATTGTCCCTGAACTCCTTCAGAATCATTCTGATGCTATCGAAATCAAAAAAATACTTAATCTATTACTTGAAGATTCCCCGGAACGCGCAGCGCAGATAGCTGACCTTGCTTCTCTCCGCAAATTAATGAAACCTGCCAACAACACCACGGCCATTGGTCAACTCAAAGACGCCGTCCTCCAGGCGCTCGGAATCCGCTCATGAATCGCCTCGAAGCCACCCCAACTTCCTCACCCGCAACGCCGTCTTCTGCGTCTAACTCACTGAGACAGATACAGCTCCCGCCAGAGGACCGCATCCGTATGTCACGTCACCGCCTTTTGAAGACCAGTATCGCCGTTGTCGCTCTAATCTTTTGCAGCTTTGCCGGACGCGCCGCTCCTCCGTCACGCCCGCTGCTCCAAGTCACGGCGTACACGATCAACGCGGATATCGACCCCGCCGTGGCTCGCCTGACCGCAACGGTTCAGGTCACCTTCACTGCGCTCGAAGACGTCTCCACCGCAACCTTCGAACTGAACAACGGCCTCAGGGTCACCAAAATCACCGACGCAACTGGCGCGACTCTGCAATCCGATCGCAACCCCACGACATCCACGATCAACGTAGCGATGACCGCTCCCATTGCCAAGGGCACCAGCACGACGCTCAGTTTTGAATACACCGGCACCCTCAACGGCGCGGACACCTCTCCCGTTGAAGGCATTAAACTCGCTGCCATCGCCGATCCCATTACCATGCTGCTTTACCCCGGCCGGTGGTTTCCGGTCTCTGGGCTCTATACCCAGCGTTTCACTGCGGAGATGCACATCCGTGTCCCCAAGGGCGAAACAGTCATCGCAAGCGGAGCGACGAATCATCCTGCCGCACCGGCATCGACTGTTCCCACCCTCCACGCGACAGCGCACATGACTCCTCGCCGCGCAGGCGGAGGAGTAGGCACCCGCACTACTGCCAAACCGACGACAACGGCTAAAGCGGACACTCCTCCAGCAGCTCCGGCTGCTGCGCCTACTTCTTCGGCAAACATGGAGGAGTTCGATTTCTCCTGGCAGAAGCCCGGGTTCCCCGGCACCGTGATTGCGGGCAAATTCCTTCCTGCCATCCGCTCCTCGGGCGCGCGCAACGTCAGCATCTATGTGACTGAAAAACATAAGACCGGCGCCGCCGAGTACGCCGCCATTGCTGCACGTCAGCAGGAGTTCTTCACAACAACCTTCGGTGAACCGCAGTCCTCCACGCTCAACATCGTGGAGATGCCTGAGGATGCCGTCGCCGCCTCCTGGGCCCCGGAGATCGCCGCCATTGCGGGTAATCGCATCGGCAACGCCAATAGCTCTCGGCTTCTTTCCAACACCATTGCCCACCAGTGGTGGGGCAGCGAAGTCTCTCCCTACACACTCAACGATGCCTGGATCACAAACGGCATGAGCCGTTATGCCGAACTGATGTTTCTCGAAGACGCCAGCGGAAAGACCGCCTTTCAGAATGCAGTGACGGACGTCTCCGCCGGTGCACTCGCTTACGATACTGCACCCCTCGCTACCCTTGGTCGCGTCGATCCCTACTCGCCCCAGTTCCAATCCGAGACTCTCGAGAAGGGAGCCATGGTCTTCCATATGCTTCGCTACCAGATGGGTGATGAGAAGTTCCCCGTCTTCCTTCGTGGCCTGCTCTCGCAGTTTGCTGGAAAGGGCGTCCGCTCCTCCGACGTGGAAACGGTGGCCGCAGCGCAGTCCGGTCTCAACCTCACACCCTTCTTTGCGCAGTGGATCGATGGGACGGGCGCTCCTGCCTTTACGAGCAAGTTCACCGTCTATCGTCTGGGTGGCAACAAGGGTTTCCGCACCATCGGAGCGATCTCGCAGGACCTCGATCTCTTCCGTATGCCCGTCGATCTTAGGATCGAAACCGAAGGCAAGACGGAGAATAAGCGGATCGATGTCTCCGGGACTGACTCGCACTACACCATCGAGACCTTTGGACGTCCCCGGCGGATTGTGATCGATCCGGAACATTGGGTGCTCAAATCCACCCCCGACTTGGCCGTCCGTGTTGCCGTGCTCAAGGGTCAGCAGTTGGTCGCGCAGGGTGACCTGATCGGCGCGCTCGCCGAGTATCAGCATGCGCTTGATGCCAACAAGAACTCATCGCTCGCGACCTATCGCATCGCCGAGGTCTTCTTCACGCAGCGCAACTACCAGTCCGCCGCCAACAGCTATCGCGACTCGCTTCGCGGCGATAACGATCCCAAGTGGACGGAAGTCTGGAGCCATATTGGTCTGGGCCGCGTCTTCGATCTCACCGGCCAGCGCGACCGCGCGGTCAATGAGTACCGGCTTGCGGTACAGACAAACGACAACACGCAGGGCGCGATCAACGAGGCCCGCGCTCTTCTGCAGAAGCCCTACACGCGCGAACGCAGTCCCGACTAGGATTGCGCAGCAAAACTACATCACAACGACACGGTCATCCAGGGAAATAGCTGCCCACCCGAGTGCAGCAAACAGACCCGCCACTTCATCCACTGAGGTCTCAGCCGTGCGCACCCCACGCACCAGCGAAACCTCACCCTCGCCCAGACGCACGCCGACGCACTTCTCCGCACGGTAGGTGCAAGCAGCGAGATCGCTCACGCTGAGCGCGGTCGTCTGCACCATCACAAAGGTCTTTGGGGGGGCCATGCGGTCGATCATGCAGACCAGTTCCAGCTTGCTCTCCAGTTCATCCGGAACGAAGTCGATGGCAAAGTCCGCCTCACGCACGGCGTCTTCTACCGTCGTAGCAAACTCCAGCACTCCATCCTGTCCGGAGAAATCCACGGAGGCGTCGCGTAACTTGGAAGGCATAACGTCTTCCAGAATCACGCGGTATCCGGCGCGCGCGCAGGCCATGGCAAACGCGCGCCCCTTCAATCCCGCACCGATCACTGCAACGGTTTGCATCGCAGCTTACTTCTTTTCGAGAGAGGCCACCACGGAGGCGTAGCTCGGCTCGCTGGTACGGATATGCTCCGCCACGCGTGCGCGCTCTTCCTCAGTCAGTGTGGGAAGGACTGCCATAATTCTGCGCAGCGTTCCAGACATATCATCCACAAAGTTCATCGTACGGATCGCTTCACCAGACAGCGGCATGTGCAGAGTCTCCTAATCGTTTCGTTCCAGAACCAGTGTACTAGCTGTGCTGCTCTTCGACCGCCTGCTCCACCGGAGCCTGGCTCTCCAGGGCTTCCACCACATGCGGCTCCACTAGAACCTCCTCGGGCTCTACATAGCCATCGCGGTCCGTGATTTCTGTAATCGCCAGCAGTTTTTGTGCAAGGTCGGGATGTAGAGCCTCAGGAACATAGCGCCACGACCAGTTCCCTGCAGGATTTGCAGGGGTGTTCATTCGTCCGTCACTTCCAAGATGCAGGAGGTCCTGCAGAGGCAAAATGCAAAGCGCGGCCACGCTGCGTTCCGCAGCGCGGATCATTGCCCAGACCACATCGTTCGGATGCTGCAGAGGTCCGAGATACTCCACTACGTTGGCGCGGTCCGCCTCATTCAACTGCTCATACCACCAGCCCAGCGTTGTATTGTTGTCGTGCGTTCCCGTATAGACGACCATGTTCGGAACAAATCTGTGAGGCAGATGCAGGTGCGCGCCGCGATCGGAGAATCCGAACTGCAGGACGCGCATGCCGGGCATACCAAACTCTTCGCGAAGTTCATCCACCTGCGCCGTGATCAGGCCGAGGTCTTCTGCAACAAACGGAAGTTCGCCGAGTTCCTTCTTCAGCTGCTTGAACAGCTTCTGTCCGGGAGCCTCAACCCACTTTCCATCGATGGCTGTCTCCGCAGCCGCATCGATCTCCCAATACGCTTCAAATCCGCGGAAGTGATCGAGCCGGAGCACGTCGTAAAGCTCCATCTGCCGACGAACACGGCCCACCCACCAGGTGAACTTCGTCTTTTCCAGCAGCTTCCAGTCATAGAGTGGATTGCCCCAGCGCTGTCCCGTCACCGAGAAGTAGTCCGGAGGAACGCCGCTAACGACCGTCGGCTTGAACTCTTTGTCGAGCCGGAAAACTTCTTTATTCGTCCACACATCGGCAGAGTCGTAGTTCACAAAGATGGCCATGTCGCCCATCACGGCGATATCCCGAGAGGTGCAAAAAGTCTTCAGGGCGCACCACTGCTCGGTGAACAGAAACTGCACCGCTCGTTCTATATCCAACTCCTGGCATCGCTCATCATCGAACTTCGCAAGGGCCTTGGGGTCACGTGCGGCGAACTCAGGAGCCCAATCACACCAGCAGGCATAATCATGCATCCGACGCAGAACAACATAACGGACATAGTCCGTCAGCCACGCAGCATGAGCGTCGCAGAAACGAGCGAATTTATCCTGCAGGATAGTGTTATCGCATTCCAGGAACCGCTTGGCGGCACGCTCGATGAGGGGCTGCTTCTCGCGTCCCGCACGGTCGAAGTCGGTCGGATCGCCATGCCCGGCGAGTCCTTCGATCTCTCCCTGGTACAGCCATCCGTCCCGCACCAGCCGCTCCAGCGAGATGAGCAGAGGATTTCCTGCAAAGGCGCTGATCGCAGCATAGGGAGAGTTGCCATACCCCGTGGGATTCAGCGGTAATACCTGCCATAGCCTCTGTTTCGCGGAGGCGAGGAACTCGACAAATTCATACGCCGCAGGCCCCATGTCGCCGATGCCACCATACGAAGGCAGCGAAGTCACATGGAGCAACACACCCGATTTACGTTCCGTGATCATTTACTTCATCTGATGCGGAATCTTTGTATGCGGCAACTAATTTCTCCACCGGACGAAACTGCATGCAAAACAAAGAGCCGGGCATAAGCGCCCGGCTCCTTCTGTCCAGCGAGTTTCGTTACAGGCCGAGTGGGTTGGCCGCCTGGTTCGCCTTGCTCTTCGGAGACAAATGGATGCCACCCTTGGCCTTGTACTGGTCCATCAGCGTTCCCATGTAAAGTGCGAAGACCTCGTTCCGCTTGCTCTCCAACAGATCATTTTTGGTCTTGTCGAAGTTCTTTGCGATGTCTTCCGTCGTAGGCTCTTGTTTGTCTACGACCTGAAGGACAGCGCCGCTTCGGCTGGCGTCGATGGGTGCGGAGACCGCACCCTTTGCAAGTGTGAATGCGACACTCGCGCCGCCGCTCATCGCACCGAGCTCAGGTACGTTGCCGTCGCGACCAACGAGGTCAGAGGTCTTCACGGGGATGTTCATCTCCACAGCGGCCTTCTTCAGATCGTTGAGCTGCTTGGCGCGCTCAGAAAGCTTGGTGAGCTTCGCCTGCATCATCGTGGGAACCTGCTCGGCGGCGTAATCGTCCGCAACGTGGCTCTTCCACAGGTCAAACGTGGGAGCATGTGCGGGCTGAATATCCACCACCTGGAAGATCGCCATACCCTCGCCCGTCGCAACGGCCTTGGGAGCATCGCCCTTCTTTGCGGCGAACGCGGCCTGCAATAGCTGCGAGCTGTCGGCTACGCCATTGACTACGCCATCCTGCGCGATATAGTCCGTCGTCTGTGCAGTCAAATGATGCGCCGCAGCAGCCTTATCCAAACCCTGTTTCGCAGCCTCGTTGGAAAGGGCCGTCACAAAGCTCTGCTCTGCCGCTGCAGCCTTCTGCTGTTCCAGCATGGGACGGATCTGGCTTGCGACTTCAGTCAACGGCTTCACATGCGCATCCTGCCGCTCTGTGGCCTGGATGATGTGATATCCGAACTGGGTCTTTACCAAGTCAGAGGTCTGTCCAGCCTTAAGCGCCATGGCTGCGGTCTGGAAGGCGGGGACCATCTGTCCGTTCGACTTTACCCAGCCAAGCTCGCCGCCAGTACCCTTCGATCCAGGATCATCGGAGTTTGCCTTAGCCAAGTCGGCGAAGTTACCGCCAGCACGGATCTTCGTGAGGAGATCCTGTGCCTTGGTCTTCGCAGCTGCGTCGACCTTGGCATCCGCACCCGGAGGAACCGAGATCAGGATGTGACGAACCCTCACCTGCTCTTCGACTTTGTATTGGTCCGCGTGCTGGCTGTAGTAGCTCTGTACCTCGGCATCTGATACCTGAGGCTTACCACCCGGAAGGCTATCTGCGGCCACGGCAACATAGGTTACCTTGCGGGCTTCAGCAACAGCCTTCGCATAGCGCGCCTTGTTGTCGTTGAAGTACTTCTGGAGCTCGCTGTCCGTCGACGTGACATTCTTCTTCACGTCTTCCGGGCTGATCATCGCGTAGTCGAACTTCACCTTGGTGCCGGAGAGGAGGTACGCGCTGCGCACTGCGTTGTCATTCACGTTCACACCGGCGGTGACAAACTGCCGCAAACGGCGACGTTCCATGTCTTCCTTAATCTCTTTTTCAAAGTCAGCCGTCGTCGGCACGCCAGCGGCGTTCTGCACGAACTGCTTGTACTGGTCCTGTCCGATGAACTTGCCGCCCGGGAAGAGAATTTGGCCAAGTTGCCCCTGGTGCAGCTCCGCGCTGACGTCCTCATCGCTAACCAGCAGGCCCAGACGCGACGCTTCCTGATCTTCAATAGCCCACGCGATCTTCATCTGCTGCGCCTGGCGCTCCAGAAGGGGAAGATAAAAAGCGGGATAGCCGCTGCGTTGCTGCAGGCTCTGAGCCAGCCGCGAAACTTCCTGCGTCGTGATCTGTTCCGTATCGCCAAAGATCCGGCCCATCAAGCCAGGCTCATGAACGGACGCGTACACACCGTCCCCGTTGTTCGTTACGCCCTCATAAAGACCGGGAACAAGGTACACAATCATGGAGAGAATGGCGGCGCCGATAATGACGGCAAACAGAACTTTGACGGCGCGATTGTCCTTTTGCAGCAAGCGAATCATAAATGTGCTCGGAGACCTTCATAAGACAGCCCTTGGTTTTGCTTCGCGCCACACTCCACCGCAAAAACGGCAGATGGGCATCTGGCAGGACAGGCTTCAAGTATAAATCACCCACGCAAGGAGTTTTCCGCCCAAAACGGAAGGGGCTGCGGCAAATGCCGCAGCCCCTTCCCGCTATAGGAAAAACAACGACCTAGTAGCGCCGACCATAGTAGCCACGATAGTAGGGTCTCCGGTAATACCCACCGTAGTAGGGGTAGCCTATCCCGATGCCGATCCCAACTGCCGGATAGCCATAAGGATATCCACCGTAGGGTCCCGCATAGCCATAGGCTGGACCAGGCCCGCGCGGATAGTCTGTCGCTGGTCCTGCATACCCACCCAGGCGCTGCATCTCCCCTTCGCTCACCGTGACCACCTGAGAGGGGGCCGTCAACCGGAAGTTGACGATCGCTTCTCCTGGAATGACTGCCTGTCCACCACCTGCAATCGCCGAGGTTCCCAGACCAGCAACGCCACCGATGGCTGCGCCCGCTCCAGCACCGGCCCCGCCGCCCACAGCGCCACCGATCAGAGCTCCAAAGATCGCTCCAAATGCCGTGCTGCCAACCGTCTGGCCCGTCTTGTCGCGGCCGTCGATCGTCCACGGCTCACTCTGGAGCGGATAGGTCTTGCCTGCGAGCTGCACAGTCTGCAGTTGCAGCGTGATGGAACCCTTACCCTTGAGAGCACCCGCCTGCTGTACGTCCAGAACAGTTCCCTGCACTGTGGCGCCCCGCGGTAGGGCAATCTCATTGCCCGCAACCACATCGTTTGCGATGAACCCATCGAATCCGGTTCCCGCCTGCACGTGGTCACTCGTCAACCAGCGATTCAGACGAACATTGACCATCGTGCCGGCCGGAATCTGGACGCTGACGCCGCCAGGGCGTCCACCCTGCTGCGGTTGTCCGTATCCTTGCTGCAGCTGTCCATATGCCTGTTGCTGTTGCGGATAGCCCTGCGGCTGTCCATAACCCTGCGGAACCTGGCCTTGGGGATCCTGGCCGTTTTGCTGCTGCTGCGCCATCTGTCGCTCATAATCCCGGCGATAGAGACGACGCGGCTGAGTTGGATCCTGCTGCTGTTGGGGATAGCCCTGCTGATTTTGCCCGTCCAGCGCTGCCTGCCCATCCTGCTCCATCTGAGCGGTCTGGTTCGGTGCATTCTGGTTCATCGGAGCGTTCTGATCCATGCCCTGCTGCTGGTCCTGCCCGGGCTGCTGTCCCTGAGGCGGTTGCTGCTGTGCCGCAACGACAGCATCTTGCCCAACCTGCAACTGGTCGATCACCTTCTTCACACCGTCTGTGTGCGACACCACCTTCTCCGCCAAATCACGCGAGGAGTTGTCCGCTACTGCTCCCGTCAGAGTGACGGTTCCAAAGACGGTCGAGGTCGTAATCGCCTGGTTGGAGAGCTTTCCTTCCCCAGCCAGAGCGCGCAACACATTGGCCTGCACCTGCGCATCGCTCACAGCAACTTTTTGAGCAATTGCGTTATCCGAAGACAGAATTGCTCCAGCCAGAACGGCAGGCATCATAAGAGCTCTCAACCAATTCGAATTCATCTCGAAGTCCCTCTTCCACGGCGGCTCCCAAAGAGTCTGCCCACTCTTTAGGACGCAATTTCCAGAGAATAGTTCCGCTCGCTTCGCAATCCAAATGCGCCAAACCAAAACGGCCGTCGGATGATCGGTTCTCCCAACCAGGAAAACGAGAATTTCTACTTTCAAAGAGGCAACTCTGGCACACATCGTCCGGAAAATGCATCACCGATGCATACAGGTCGGAAATGGCCGCAATTGCGGGAAAAATCACCGCAAACCGTAACACCGAACCGGACCATGTAAGTTATAAAAAGAATTCGCAAGTTGCCATAAGCTATTGAATGGCGAATATTGCTAGAGGTGGGAAAGAACTTTGGGGAAACTATGTTCTTTGGTTGCGGGGGTAGGATTTGAACCTACGACCTTTGGGTTATGAGCCCAACGAGCTACCGGGCTGCTCCACCCCGCACTCTTAGATTACTAACACTTAGCCCATAGGTCAACCCTAAGAAGTTCACTTATCAGAGCGGACCCAAGGAATTCGGCCTAATCCATGATTAGGCCGATGTTATGGGTCTACGGTTTATCTAAGTACTTTCTTTGCTTTTTCGGGCTATGGTTTTGGATCCTCTCCGGATAAAGGTTTTTTCGGCGTCGTTCCCGGCTTCGCTAACTTTCTGGCTACGCTCTTCTTCGGGGCAGGCTTCGGATCGAGCAGTTGAGCCTCAAGCGACGATGCTTTCGACAGAGGCGACTGAGAGCCGGGAAGTTTCTTGACTACAACTTTCTTCGCTACAGCCTTCTTTTTTCCCGCTTCGGGCTTTGCGGAAGCCTTGGCAGGCGTTTTCTTCGCGGCGATTGAAGGTATTTTCGCGGCCTTCTTCGTCTCGGTTACAGGCTTCGCCGTCAACAACTTGACCATTGCGTCGTAGCGATAACCCGTTGCCTGTGCAGCCGCAAGAACTTCCGCAACCGGCACTGGCTTAGCTATGGTTCCTGTCGGTTGCACCTGGGCTACCAAGGTCAGCCACTGCAATAACTGCTGCAACGCCTCGTAATTCACGTAGCGGACACCCTCGTGCTCGTTCACTGCGGCCAACCACTGCACATCACCCTCGGCCCAGAATGCAGTGGAGCGCAGGTCAGGATTCGAGAGCGCAAGATGTACGCGGGCCACCATGCGCCAAGCGTCTTCGCTTTGCATACCGATCTCCGAGAAGATTTCCGCCAGCGACGGGCGCAGTTGCAGTCGGTCGACGACACTGCCTTGCCGCTCTGGCAAGCTGCGCAGAAGCACCACAGAAAGCAGCGGTGACCACATCGTTTCGAGAGGCGGATGCGCGGACAGAATGGGAGCAGCCTTTGCAGCCGCCATCGCCTTGACGACCAGAAGAGCGAGCGCGGAAGCAGCGGACACATAAGCGTCCGACGTTACGACCGAATCCTGCCCTTCCAGCTCAGACCAGCGATCGAACACCGCTCTTGCACGAGATCCCCATACCTGGACGGCGTCCGCCTCCGAGGCTGAGCTCTCCTCTTCCGGAGCCAGTAAGTGAATCGAGTCCCAGGCAACTGCCTGGCGAATCGCACTGTTCAACGGCTGCAACCGGAGCCGTGCCAACGCTTCGTCGAGGCTGTGGACGCCCGCACCATTGAGTCCGTCGCAGAGCCGGTCCCACGGCTGCTCAGCCGTGGCCCGCAGTTCGCGCCAGTGCAGCAGCACAGCGTACTGGTAACCACGCAGATTGAGCGTGAGTCCGTGGTCCCTCAAGGAGTCCGAACGCCGCAAGTATTCCAGCCCCGTCGCTGTGTCTCGATAGGCGAGGAAGAAACCATCGCCCTCCGGCAGGGCCAGCGCGTCCTTCAAAGACCGCTGCCACAGGTCGCCGGTCCACTTGTTCATCGAAGCTACCGACACGTGGACATTGCCGCGTGTACTGCTATAGCCATTGTTGTAGAGGATCAGTGCGCGTTCTCGTCCCAGGCGATTGGTGTAGGCGAAGACGTTTTCATCCACCGCACCGTGCTCGGTCCAGAAGTCGAAGAAGACGAAGTTCTCGCTCTCCGCAAACAGTGCGCGGTTCTTCAGAAGCGGCGCAATCTCTTTCTTGTGGCGGGCCACGAGATCGTCGTTCGGCCACTCATCCATCTTGGCCTGCTTGTACTCCATGCCGTACTTTTCGGTGTAGCCTTCGATCTGCCCGTGCCCGAACATCGGCAGACCGGGGATCGTGGCCATCATGGTCGCCACGCCGAAGTACTTATCGCCAGAGCCGAACTGATCGATCGCCGTGCGCTCATCGGGGTTGGACATGAAGTTGACGTAGCGCTTCATAATGTCCGGATCGAACTCAATCGTCTTCTTCAGATAGCTGCGATAGGCCGCGTTGTCCTCATCGCGCAGCATCACCATGAACGCAGAGTTGTATACGCGATGCATCCCCAGCGTGCGAACGAAGTAGCCCTCCAGAAGCCAAAACGCCTCTGCAAGCAGCAGCGTTCCCGGTACCTCCGCCTGGACACGATCCACCACTTCGCGCCAGAACTCATTCGGCATAATACGGTCGAACTCTTCCTGCGTCATCGCATCTTCCGCACGCGACGGGATCGATCCGCCAACGCCGGGCAGAGGAAACCAAAGCCGCTGTACATGCCGCTTGGCCAGCACCATGGCTGCATCGAAACGGATGATTGGGAAGCGCCGCGCAACGTCCAGAATTACTTGGATCACATGCTCTCGCACGGCCGCCTGCGAATAGTCGAGCTGCGCCGTATCGTTCCATGCGAAGGTAGTGCCATCGTTGCCGTGATAGACGAACTCCGTGCGTCCATTGCCGTCGCGATAACGCATGCGATAGACCACTGCCGCATCGGTACGGTCGTAGTAGTGGTCTTCAATCTTGATCTCGACACGCGGGTCCGCCGAAACATCCGGCCCCTCGAAGCTGTATACAGGATAAGGGCTCTCGTTACGGCGTAGAAACCACTCCGGATGCTCGATGACCCAGGTCGAATCAAGCCCCATGTGATTGGGCACCATATCGCTTGCGAGCCGCAGACCAACACTCTGCGCAGCAGCATGCAGGCGCGCATAAGATGCCTCCCCGCCCAGATCCTCGGCAATTCGATAGTCCATCAGCGAGTAAGCCGATGCGACCGCGTCGTCCTGCCCAAATAGCCGCTTGATCGTCTGCGATGCCTTGCTGCGTTCCCATAGACCAATCAGCCAAAGGCCCGTCATACCGCGGTCGCGCAGCAGCTGCAACTCTTCCAACGGAATCTGGTCCAGCCGATAGATATGGCGTCCGTATTTCTTGGAAAGCTGCTCCAGCCAGACATACGTGCTCTTCGCCATCAACACCACGGTGGGCATCCATGCATCATCGGAAGAGAAGGCTTCATATTCATTCAGTGGAGCCTGGTAGTCGTGCGCGTACTGCCCGTCCACAAGTCCGCCCTGGCGGGTCCGGAGCCGCTTCCGACGTACTATCGTTCCGTCATCACGGACGGTCTCTTCCCAGTACTCTTCATAGCCGATGTACTCGTTGCCCGCGAAGCCTTCTTTGCCACCGAACTCCACCGGCTTGTGCTGCCGCACATTCCGATCTGGCGGATTGAATTGCATCCAGATCGCGATCTCTTCTCCGCGCAAAACGTCCACGGCAAGCAGTGTGCGCTTGAGCACACTACCAAGGTTCGGTCCCAGCAAACTAATCCACTTTTCACGGATGAAATCGAGCTGGCCGCTCAGCGAATCGGGCGAAGCCTCCATCGGCGCACGGAGCGCCTTCAGCAGCGTCTTCGTTTCCGGGCTGAACTCGATACGGGTTTCAAAGTAGGCATCGATGTCCGCGGCGAACTTGTGGTATACCGGTACCCCAGTCTGCAGGCTGTTGTCGTCAAATAGCGCTTTGAACGGCCTGAACGCAGGATTCTGATTCGCCAGCCAGAGCAACAAAAGCTCTTCAAGTGCAGCCTCGCGGTTGGGTACACCGTCGGTGGACGACGCGAGCCATTCCTTCTCTGTGATTTTGCCGGTATAAATCGCTACGTTCGGAAAGCTTTCCGTGAACGAGAGCAGAAGTGCGTCCAGTTCTTTCGTAGAAGTACGTTCTCCGAACCACTTGAGGGCATCCGCAAGAACGCCAGGATCCTGCTCTTTGCGATAGCGCTCAATGATGACGTGGCACAACTCATCGATCAACCCCATAGCAAAGAGTTGTCCGGCGTGCACGACAGCGGATGGACTCTGTCCCGCGGTCGCGTCACTTACGGCACGCGCCTCGTTCATCTGCTGAGCCAGGCGGCGACTCGCCGACACATTGCCAAAGATTACGTTGCCCGTATACGAGAAAAGCAGGTCACTGAGTTCGTACTTATCCCGCAAAGAGCGCGCAATATGAAATTCCATGTTCCTAGACACCCCGCAAATGTGGGCAACAGATTGCCCGCTCGTCTCTACTCTAAAGGCTCCCGCCCTTTCCGAGGGCTTTATGGAAAACACTGCGAAAAAACCACATTGCGGCACGTTTTGCCGGTTTCACTGTCTGCATCTATGCCTCGTAAAGATGCATCAAAGAATTTTCTTGATGCCATGTGATACGACCCGTTTAAAAGTTCCAGCAGATATCCAGGCCATTTCGAATCGGTGGACGCTCCCGTTTAGGCATCAGTCAGAAAGTCGGTATCGTTCCAAGAGCTGATTATCGAACCGATTATGCTTGGCGTCCTTGAACTCGGACTAATTATGTCGTAGTTTAGGTAGGGAAGAAGGCCCCCTCCGATTGTCTTTTTGGCGAAGCACCGAAGGAGGCCCGAGATCGACAACCCATCAAGGCTGACGACCCTATCACTATAGAGTAGAGGGACAGTTTTGGCTGAACGGAAGCTAAAAAGTGCGTAAGACTGCGACTCAACAAACTCCACACCGCTGCCCTGAATCGGGGAGCAAATGACCCCGAGGCGTCTTTTATTCTGGTGCCATCTCACGGTAGGCATCGTCGTGAGCCTGGTCATCGGCTTTCTAGCTGTAACCGGCTGCCTGATGGCATTTCAGCAGCAGATCATTTCTTTTTCAGAGCGCAAGATACATGCTGCCGAGCGACGCGAAGCGGGAAGCCCCTGTCTCGACCCTTCTCAGATACTCACCACAGCGGCGACCCAACAGGCCGCCGATCCTATCTCCTGGACCTCCTTTGCGAATCGGACGAAGGCGACTGAGATCGCGTTCCCTGCAGGTAAGCTTCTTCTCGTAGACCCATGTGACGGCCATGTCCTCAGCGCAAACTCGGGGAAGCTTCGCAACTTCTTCCTGCAAGTGCGTGACCTACATCGCTATGTAGCCTGGGGTGGCGTGCGGCACGAGAATCTACGCGCGGTCAAGAACGCGGTCAATCTCGGCTTTTTCTTCCTTCTCCTCAGTGGGCTCATCCTCTGGTTCCCACGGAAGCTGACGTGGCGTCACGCCAAGGTTGGATTCGTTCCGCGTTGGACCGGAGTGGGACGAGCGTCTGAATGGAGCCTTCACACGGTCGTTGGGTTCTGGCTTTCTCTTCCGCTGGCGTGCATTGTGCTGAGTGGTGCCGTGATGGGATATGCCTGGGCCAACGCCCTGCTTTATCGCGTCGCAGGAGATCCTCCACCGGCGGTCAGGGCTGAGCGTGAGACCAACGCTGGGGCACTCCCCATAGCGCGCTACGGACAACTCGATGTCTTGATTGCAAGGGCGATGCAGCAGGACCCGAAGTGGAATAACCTTTTGCTCCGGATTCCGTCGCAAAAAGGGAAAGACATCACCATTGCGATGGACGAAGGGGATGGTCGCGATCCTCGTACCAAGTCACAACTTGTTCTAAACCGAAAGACAGCGGACGTTGTTCGCTGGGATCGCTTTCAGGACAATCCGCGTGGACGTCAGTGGCGTCTCTATGCTCGCTTTATTCACACCGGTGAACTCTTCGGCCTGATCGGACAGATACTCGCTTTCGTGAGTGCCCTGGGCGCACTGCTATTGGTGTACACCGGTCTCTCTCTTTCACTGAGACGCTTCTTTTCGTGGCGAACTCGGCGCGAACGTACAAACCACAAAGCCGTGCGGAACCAGGTTCAGGAACTCATCACCTCAAAGTAACTTCACGTCCATCCTCCGGAGTCTTTTGGCGAAGCGCCGGAAACATGGCAGAGATCGATACCGTCTCGAACGGGTCAAGGAGACGACATGGCAGCACCGCGAACGTGCGCTTTCTATCTGTATGGTTTGATTTTGTTGGCTCTATCTTCGGTGTCGCAGGCACAACAAGTCGCAGGCCCTTCTGTGGAGAGCGTCTGCAGTGGCGAGAAGATCACGGTCGATCTCAGCATCGCCGATGCACAGAGCGCGAGCATCCCCGGCGCGCAAGTCACCCTCACATGCGGTGAGACCTCGGTATCCGGTACTACCGATGGAAGTGGCACTGCACACTTCAACGTTCCTTCCGGAAGCTATGTGCTGCGTACGCAGGCATCCGGTTTTGACGTGAAAGAGACGAAGGTGCAGATCGCTGCTTCGGCTGGGTCGGAGCACTTCGATGTGACGATGAATGTGCAGGGGCATAAAGAAGACGTCACCGTCTCTGCGACGAACGGCAGCCTGGTCTCTGCAACTGACATCGGAACGCGCACCGAGACTGCTTTGCGTGACGTTCCGCAGTCGCTCCAGATCGTCTCCCGACAGGTGCTCGACCAGCAGCAGGCACGCAGCATGAATGACGTGTTGAGAAATGTCGCCGGCGTAACGATTCCATGGACGTCGGGCGGACGCTACGAGAGCATCACAATCCGTGGCTTCACGACGATGAACCAGTTCAAGGATGGTTTCCGCAATGACCCCAGTTCTAACCGCGCTCCGATTGAGTTGAGCAATGTGGAACGTGTGGAAGTACTTAAAGGTCCCTCTTCGATGGTCTTTGGACGCCTTGATCCTTCCGGCGTGGTGAACGTCGTGACGCGCGCGCCTACGTCCAACCGGACCTTCAACGCGAACTACCAGGGCGGCAGCTTCGGTTATCGTCAACTGAATCTCGATTGGACCGGGCCACTCAATCAGTCAAAGAGCGTGCTCTATCGCTTGACGCTCTCGGGCCTCGATACCAAGAGCTTCCGGAACTACGCCTTTACGCAGAAGCTCTTTGTCGCACCGGCCGTCACCTGGATCCTCAACCCAACGCTCACGGTGCGCTTCTATAGCGAGTTTCTTATCCAGAACTCCGTCAACGATCAGGGTCTCGTAGCGGTCGGCACGCGTCCTGCCAACATTCCTATCAATAGGTATCTCGGCGATCCCAAGCTGATCGCTCCGGATCGTCAGGGCAAGGTAGGCGTCAGTGTCGACAAGGCAATCGGGAGTCATTGGGTCCTTCGCAGCTATGAGCGCAGTTCTGTCGGCATCTCCATCTACAACTCGCGAACGGCACAATCGCTGGCAGCCGACAACCGGACACTTACGCTAAACGATTCGTACTCCGAGCAAAATTTCCAGACGCATTACTGGATCAACGAAGCCGTAGGCCGTGTAAAGACAGGTCCTATCAACCATACGATCCTCGGTGGCTTTCAGCTGGATCGCGAAATCAATCCAAACAATGCGAAGGCGGGCGTCGCAACTCCCAAGATCGATATCTACACTCCCAACTATGCCGCCCTTCCGGTTCGCGTTCTCGCGACGAGTTTATCCAACAATGCGGATGGTTCTTATGGCGGCTTCTACGCGCAGGACCAGATCGAACTATTACGAAATCTGAAGCTGACGCTGGGCACACGATACGACATCGCAAAGAACATTACCGATACGTATTCCAGTGCAAGAGGCACCTTTGTACCGCACGTCTCCGGACGCAATACGGCATGGTCTCCCCGAACCGGACTGGTCTATCAGCCGCGAGAGAATATCTCTCTGTATGCGACCTACGCCAAGTCTTTCTTGCCGCAGATTGGCACAGACTTCTTCAGCACACCTTTTGCACCGACGCGGGGAGAATTGAAGGAAACGGGCATCCGGTTCTCTTCCCCCTCGCAGCGATATGTCGCTACAGTCGCTGCCTTCAACATCAAGCAGACGAATGTACTGACGACCGATCCGGCGCACACCAGCTACTCCGTCACCGTTGGACAACAGCGCAGCAAAGGCATTGAGACGGACACGACCTTCCAGCTGACACCCGAATGGAACATCATCGCAGGCTATGCCTATGACATTCCCCAGGTCACCAAAGACAACACTTACGCCGTGGGTGCCTTTCTTGCCGGCGCTCCGCGACATGCTGGGAACTTCTGGACGCACTACACCCTGTCCCACGGTGATCTGAAGGGACTGGGAGTCGGCGCGGGAATCTTTGGTTCTGGAAAGCGGTACGGCGATCTTGCCAACACGTATCTCACCCCCGGATACGCACGCGTCGATATGAACGCTTCCTACGCACGCACGGTTCGCGATACGAGCAGACTTTCCATCAACTTCAACGTGCAGAACATGGGCGATCGCCGCTACTTCGAAGGCGGCAGCACGCGCCTTCGCGTCGCTCCGGGAGCGCCACGCACGTACATCGGCTCCATCACCTGGACACGGTAACTAAGGAGAGATATGTTTTATAAGTTTTCCGCAGCATTTGCCCTCGTCTGCACAAGCGTCTTCGCACAAGCCCAGAGCGGCGTCCCAGCCTATCAACCCTCTCCTGTTACGGTTCCGGACTCGGCCAGTTATCTCACGCGCGACGGCAAGGTGCAGATCGTCGGCAATGATGGTTGGGAAGAGATGATGACGAAGTTCGATGAATTCTTCCTCAAGACGCATCCTGGATTTAAGCGCCAGTTTCACACCGTGATGAAAGGCAGTTCTGTTGCGATTCCGGCGCTGCAGACGGGCGTGTCGGCGCTTTCGCCGATGGCTCGCGCGATGTGGGAAGACGATCGCTTTTCGTTTCATCGCCTTCACGGTTACGACCCTCTGGACATTCATATCGGCTATGCCGCCTTTGGACCACGCGCCGGGAAGAAGAGTCCTCCGTGGATCTATATCAATGCGAAAAATCCCCTCGCCGGATTGACCGTCGAGCAGATTCGGCAAATCTTCACCGATGGAGCGAAGGGCGGGACGATTACCCGCTGGTCTCAACTGGGAGTCAAAGGACCATGGGCAAACCGCACTATTCACGTCTATGGCCTGGACCAGGGCAGCGGCGGCACGCTGGCGTTTCGCGCGCAGTTTTTGGAAGACCGGACATTCACTCGTAGCTATGAGGCGCTTCCCAAGGCAGCCGATCTCGGACAGGCCATCGCGGACGATCCCTACGGCATCGCGCTGCTCGGCTTTTTCGACGCTACCGCAAACCCGAATATTAAGCCGCTCCCAGTCTCAGAAGGTCGTGATGCGGCCTTCCTTTTGCCCACCTACGAGAATGTTGCTGCAGAGCGGACACCATTTCCCGCATACCTTCACATCTACGTGAATCGCGAACCCGGAAAGCCGATGGATCCTTTTGTGAAGGAATACGTGAAAATGCTGCTCTCGGAGCAGGGGCAGGCGATCATTGCGACGCAAAAAGATACGGACGAGGGATATGTCCCCCTTAAACCTGACAAGATCGCTGACGAATTGAGGAAGCTGGACTGATTCTTAACGTCGATCTATTGTTGCGGAACGCTACATACAGATTCCAAAAGAGATGCAGCACTACAAGGAACGGCTATCGGCGGACATCAGGGTCGTATCTGCGGCGGCTCGACTGGAGACTACGCGGAAGTCGGAGACTTGTTCCAGTTGAAACGCCGGTTGCCCCTTCGGCGACGTGACCGCAAGGAAATCGGCCCGGTCGACATGGTCGAGGAAGAAGACAGGGCGAGGATCGTTCGCGAAGGGTTCGACGTCTACGTGGCTCATCTCGAGATGCTTTGTATGTCGGATGTAAAAGCCCTGCGCTGGCATGGCGCCGAACATTCCCGGTTCCGGGTAGTTGTTTTCGAGCTCCGGCGGGCGGATCGCGAGGCTTTCCGTCGATGCGCCTCCAACATGCTGCACGTACATATTTGAGATCTTGATGTCTTCGATCTGGTAACCCGGGATGCCGGAGAGGATCGAACTCAAGCGCGAGGCAGTGTTATAGCTGACGAGATTGTTTACTAACACGCGGCGTAGCGTGCCCACCTTGGTCGTTTCCTTCGGTCCGCGCAAACGCGCTCCAAGACGGAAGAACAGAGGACAGGTGGTCACATCGCGCATCGTGATGTTCGAGATGCTAATGTCTTCCAACAGTGCGCCATCGACGGTTTCGAGCGCTAATCCCTGGCAGCATTCAAAAACGCAGTTCGAGATCGTGATATTGCGGAACCCGCCGTTCGACTCGGTTCCACACTTGATGCGACCGGTGTAATTGGAGCTCACATCGGAGTTGCCATCGGAAAACTTTTTGAATGTTCCATCCAGGACGGTACCCAACTGGTAGGTCCCCGTGACATAGCAGTTGGTGATCGTCACGTTTTCGGTGGGTCGAGCGTACCCGAGAGCGAAACTCGATTTCGGACAGATGCCGTCGTCCCAGGGTGAGTTGACGACACAGTTCGACACGCGCACGTTACGGCAGCAGTCGATGTCCATTCCGTCGCGGTCGGTGTCGATGGTCAGGTTGTCGATGGTGAGATTGTCCACGCCGGTCAGTAGCAGACCGAAGTGTCCACCCTTCAGAATGGAAAAATCTCTCAGGATGACGTTGCGGCAGTTCTTTAGCGCAATGGCCTTGTTCCCTACACCGGCCTGTTCGGCGACAAATCGATAGCCGAGCGTATGCCGGCCCCGGCCATGGGATAAGCCGCGACCCCAGATTAACCCCGATCCTACAATGGAACAATTCTCCAGCTCTTCGCCCCAGATGAGCGAGTTATGCCAGTGGTTGTGGCCGAAGTCCTGATACGCGTCCCACGCTGTTTTCGCTTCCGCTGCATCGTAGCTTCCGCCGTGATATCCAGTCGACTGCTCAGGAAGAGGCGAGTCAGCGGCAAGAATCACCGCACCGGCATGGAGTTGGAGTTGAATATGGCTGCGCAAACGAATCGAGAAGCTCAGGTACACTCCGGCCGGGAAGGCGACCGTGCCTCCACCCACCGCAGACGCAGCTTCAATCGCTCGATTAATGGCCGGGGTATCGACGGTTTTGCCGTCGCCGATTGCGCCATAGGCGCGAACATCGAACACACCCGCAACGGACCGATCTTGCGGTAGCGACTGCCCAAACGCTTCCGGCGCAGACGCTGCGACCACGGAGGCGAGGCCGAAGCTGGAAAACTTTATGGCAGAGCGGCGACTCAGATCCGACATGATGGTATCCCTTCAATTCACGATCAGTGTACGGTCCCTGTTCTCTATAAGAATTTTCTGCACTTCATGTCACCTCTCCGGTTCCGAGAGACGCATCTGGACGTGACCGGGCACCGAGGATACTCTGGAGACGACACAATAGAAGATTTAGTTCACAAGGAAGCTCGCGAGCTTGGACATAAGCTAGCCTTGAACTGTACCGCACCACAGGAGTTCCAGTGATTCAGACGGTGTTTGTTCTTGAAGACGATTTAGATATCAGCAGGCTAGTGCAACATCATTTGGAAGGTGCGGGTTTTCAGGTACGAAGCTACCTGACATTTGGTTCCATCGTTGAAGACGCAGAAAAGTCACGGCCCGCCCTCTTTCTCTTGGATGTAATGGTGCCCGGCGGCGATGGTATGGAGCTATGCCGTCGTCTGCAACGGAATCCGCTCCTCAGCGGTGTTCCCATCATTTTTCTCACCGCCAGAGCGACCGAAAGCGACCGCGTGCTTGGGCTCGATCTGGGTGCAGACGACTACATTACCAAACCGTTCGGAACACGGGAACTGGTGGCGCGGGTCAAAGCGGTCTTGCGCCGGTTCGAGCAGACGGAAGATGCTGCTCCTTCTTCCACTCTCACAATTGATCACCTGGAAATCGATAGCGCGGCCATGCAACTGCGCGTCAATCGGGTGCTTGTGCCGATGACGGCGACAGAGTTTCGGCTGTTGGACTACCTGGCGCGGCATCCTGGCCGACTGTTCAGTCGGGACTTTCTTTTGGAGGCGGTCTGGGGCGAGGCCAGATTTGTTACACAACGCAGCGTTGATGTCTACGTGAGAAGGATTCGGGAAAAGATTGAGTTAGATCCTGAAACGCCGCGCTATCTCAAGACAATGCGCGGAGCCGGATACCGTTTCGACATTCCTCGCAAAAAAACGGACGATTGAGGTTGGAGATGAAACACCAAAGCCTGGCAGGCCGCAGATGAAGCGGAGCCTCTTTATCGCATTGTGGGCGTCAGCAATTCTTGCCTTCGCCGTCGATGGGCTGTCGTGGGTCATATTTCCGGAGTGGTGGGTCAGGATTCTGGTGGCCCTTATGGCCGCAGGGGGAATGGCCTGGTGGTGTACCCGCGTTGTAAGGCGCACTCTGGACACCTTGCAGGACATAGCCTTGTCCAAAGTTCCCGAATCGTCCGAGATGCATCCCGCTTTTCGCGTGTTCGAACCTCTCGCTGAAACCATCACCCGCTTGTCTTCTGAAGCGGCAGAAAGGTTAGAGGAAGGGATTCAGATCCGGCTGAAGATGGAATCTGTCTTCGATGCAATGAAAGACCCTATCGTTGCGATCGACTCCTTTGAACGCATTCTTTGGACCAACCATCGGATGCGCCGGCTGATGGCGCGATCCTTGAGCAGCCTGAAGATTGGGCGTGCCCTGGTAGAAACGATTCGCGATCCGGAGGCACTTGCCTGTGTGCGCCGCGCAATGGAAACCGGAAACCCTGCCAAAGCAACGAAAGTGCTGTTATTGCCTGGGAAGACTTTTACCGTCAACGCGATGCCTATGATGGACGGTGGGGTAGTGGTGGTGTTGCGCGATCTGACGCGAATCGAACAGGTCGAACGCACGCAGAGGGAGTTCGTCGCCAATGTGTCTCACGAACTACGAACGCCACTGACCTCTATCGCCGGTTACGTAGAAACGCTCCTTGAGGATCCTCGTTTAGGGGTACCCAATAAAGGCTCAGCCAGAGATTTTCTCGGATCCATTGCCCGCAATGCAGCACGTATGACCCGTTTGACAGAAGATCTTCTCGCGCTGGCCCGCATTGAGTCGAAAGAACACCAGGTGAAGCCAGCTCCGGTGGACACCAATACGCTGATCCACGATGCGCTGGATGCGACTTCCGGTTTCATTCGAGAGAAAGAAGCGGTTATGGATTTCGGAACGTTGACCTCTGAGATGATTTACGCCGATGCTGGCGCCATTGTACAGGTGCTCAGTAACCTGATTGAGAATGCCGTCAATTACGGGTCGAGTGCGAACGGCGCGCGCATTGTGATTGCTGTGGATGCGTCCAGAGATACTCCAGGCATGATGCAGTTCAGCATTACAGACAACGGACCGGGAATCGCTTCCGAACACCTTGAACGCGTCTTCGAGCGCTTCTACCGCGTGGATCAGGCTCGCGCTATCGGCACGCATGGGACCGGGTTGGGCCTGGCGATTGCAAGAAACATTGTGGAACAACACGGCGGAACGATCTGGGTAGAAAGCAGACTTGGAAAAGGTAGTCGCTTCAGCTTCACTTTGCCACTGGCAAGCTAGGAGATGCGGCAATCAAACTTATGAGAGTGAACCGACGGTAGAGCCTTCCAGACGTATTCCATCCACAAGCTTTGCGAAGGGGACCGGAGGCTCGTCGAGGACATCGAAAGACAGAGAAAAAGTGCTTCCGCGACCGAGGTTTGAAGAGACGGTGATCTCCGCATGGTGTGCCTGCAGGATCCATTTTGCAATCGCAAGTCCTAAGCCACTGCCGCCCTGGTCGCGGTTGCGCGAAGTATCCGCTCGATAAAAACGGTCAAAGATATACGGCAGTTCCTCTTCTGGAATGCCGATGCCAGTATCTCGAACCTCCAGACACAAACGTTGCGCGACCCGCCCCAGCGACACCGTAACGACTCCGCCTTCCGGCGTGTATTTGAGAGCATTGTCCAACAAGATATTTACGAGTCGACGAAGCAGAGACAGATCGCCATAGATGCTCGCGGTCTGGTCAAGTTCTATTTCCAGATGTTGTCGTTTCATTTCGGCGCGTGCTCGAACATGATCGCAGCTCTCTGCCACCAGAGCGGCGAAGTCGATCGCTTCCCTTTCCACCCTTTGTTCTGCCATATCAGAGCGAGAGGCTGCCAGTAAGTCGTCCAGCAATGCCGCCGTCGACTGGCATTCCAGCATGATCGTTTCCAGAGAGGTGCGGTATTGCTCTTTCGTACGTTCATGACGCAAAGCCAATTGACTTGTGGTTAACATCACAGTGATCGTAGTCCGGAGATCGTGGGAGACGTCGCCAGTGAATTGAGTCAGTCTTTTCACGGCCCCTTCAAGCCGTTCCAAAATCTGATTCCATGTCTCCGCGAAACGCTGCAACTCGTCCCCCGTATCCGGGACAGGAAGGCGATGGCTCAGATCGCGAATGCTGATGAGGTGCGCGGACCGCGTGATGCGGTCCACTGGCTCCAGGGCGCGGTGGCTCAACATGAAACCACCAGCGACCGAGACGACGAGCATAAGCGGGAGAAAGATAAGATAGGACGTCTCAACCATGTTGAGAATGTCGTAGTGCTCATCGATCATCCCCGCCATGGTGATTCGATACAATTGCCCGCGGATGCTGACCACCTGCTGCAGTGCTCGGAAGCGATGTTGCCCCATCGGCAACACCTTAAAGCAGGGATGAACGCATGCATCGCTACTCCACGCGATGGCTGCGGTACCTGCGGTTACCGGAAAGATTGTCTTGCCCGCAAGGTCGGAGACCTCAAGAATATCCGTATCCGGACTAGCCAGCATAAAGTGGTGGAGCTGGTCCGCAAGCTGAACATGAGGATCAAGGACTGGTTCGTCTTGCACGAAGCGCAAGAGGCGCAATTCGCGGCGTTCCATCGTCCGCTCCCTGGAACTGGCGAGCGCATGCAGTAGATAGAAGTAAGAAAATGTGCCGAGCGCCGTCATAGAGACCATGCTGAGAAGCACATACCAGAGGCAGAGCCTGACGCGCAGCGAACGAAGATTGAGAAGCTCTTTCATGATGCGGCGCTGAGCGCGTATCCCTGCGCGCGCACGGTGCGGATCATGCTGGGCTGGCCGTCCACATTGATCTTCGAACGGAGACTGTGGATGTAGAAGTCGACGCTATTGTCGCTCAC
Source organism: Terriglobus saanensis SP1PR4 (assembly GCF_000179915.2). NCBI lineage: Bacteria > Pseudomonadati > Acidobacteriota > Terriglobia > Terriglobales > Acidobacteriaceae > Terriglobus > Terriglobus saanensis. The sequence goes on from NC_014963.1 coordinate 2,689,593, forward strand.
TTCGGCATCATATCCCCAGCCTACTTCGATCAACTCATTCCGTGAGATTACCTGTTGCGGTCTACGCATCAGGAGTTCCAGCAGAACAAATTCCTTGCGGGTCAACGGAATCTCCAGATCCCCCCGGAGAAGGAGTTTCTGACTTCGATCGAGGATGAGATCGCCCACGCGCAGCTGATCCAGAAGCGGCACCTGACCGCGGCGGCCCATCGCGCGGACACGCGCCAAAAGAATCTCAAGCTGGAACGGCTTGGTGAGATAGTCGTCTGCCCCCAGATCGAGGCCTCGAACGATATCGGCCATGCCGTCCCTGGCCGTGAGAATCAGGATAGGCATTGCATATCGAGCGTGACGCGCCTGCTTGAGAATGCTGAAGCCGTCGCGGCCGGGCAGCATAATGTCCAGCACGACCATGTCGAAGTATTGGCTTTGGATCAGTTCAAGACCATCGTCGCCGCGATGGGAGACAAAGACGCTGTGACCATCTTCGGAGAGTCCCTGCTGGAGCAGGTTCGCGATACGTCGATCGTCTTCGATGATCAAAAGTTTCATTTCTCTCTCATGATCGAAGGCTTATGTGAATGGACGAAGAATGGTCTGTGAACAAACAGTTACAGGGCAGGATTCCTCATGTTGCTCTAAGGAATGGAGGCTTGAATCGAGTCAATCCCACACGGAACCACCGTGAATCCGATGTAACCGAGAGAACTGAGGAAAGAATGCAATCCAAGATGAAGTACATGCTGCGAACGGTACAGATGGCGCTCACGGCAACATCCCTGGCACTCAGCGCCACGGCCGCCTTCGGCCAGCAGGCGCCGGTCACCCTGGTACAAAACGTCACCATTCCAGAGATTGCTGGAGACTTTGACTTTCTGACCATCGATCTGAAGCGTGGACACCTCTTCGCCGCCGCCGAGGAAAACCACACCATCGAGATGTTCGATGCGAGCACCGGCAAGCATCTTCAAAGCATTCCAGGAGTGAAGACGCCCCATGCGCTCGCCTATGTTGCTGAGCGCGACGAGTTGTTCATCGCCGATGGAGGCGACTCTTCCTGCATCATCCTTTCCGGCACGGACTTTCACCAGATCGATCGTATTGCGCTAATCGATGGCTCGAAGACAGGCAAGACGGACTCGCCTGATGCGGGCTTCTACGACGTGAAGCGGAAGAGCTTCTTTGTCGGCAACGGCGGCAAGTCGGCGAACCTACCCTACTCCGAGATCACTGAGATCTCGGTTGATACGCATAAGATCGTCAACCGCATTCGTGTGGAAGCGAACAATGTAGAAGCCATGATGGCCGACGATGCGCATGGCCGTCTGTATGCCAATCTACGCGACCAGAAGAAAATTGCCGTGATCGACCTAAAGACAATGCAGGTCGTGGATACATGGACGACTCCGGACCTGAACCTGAATACCGCGCTTTCTTTCGATGCTGTGACGCAGCGCCTCTTCATCGTTGGACGTAAGCCTGGACTTTTCTATGCGTTCGACACAGCGACCGGTAAGGTTGTCGATCAGCAGCCGGTTGCCAACATCTCGGATGGCATGGCCTGGGATCCGCAGAGCAAGAGCATCTTCATTATGGCCTCGCAGGCACTGACCGTGTTGCATCAGGACAGCAAAGACCACTACACGAAGCTGGCGCAGATTCCAACCAATGGCGGCAAGACAGGCCTCTACGTGCCGGAGCTCAAGCAGCTCTATGTGATCCACCCCAAGACCTCGATCGACGACGCTGGTCTTTTGGTCTATCGCGTCAATCGTTAGCCCACGCTTACGCAAAGCTCCATCCATCCACGACTCACTCACGCAGGAACAAGGAGATACCATGCTTTCGATCAATCGCTTCAAGTTGTTTTCAGCAGTCCTCGTCTATGTCTTCGTCCCGGCAGTATCGCATGCTCAGACCACATTGCCTGCAGGCTTCATTCATGTGGATGCACCAACGGCACAGCGGCTGGTCCTTGCCGAAAAGAACCAGCATCCTGAGATCGTAAAGATCGGTCTTCACGCGGTCCCGCCAGATGCGACTGCGAATGCCATCATTGCCTGCGACATTGCCAGCAAGATCGGGAAGAAGTCTTCGGATAATGACATGCAGAATCTGGCGCTGGGCAAAGCGCTTTCCAAACGGATCGAGAAGGACAAGATTTTCGACCTCATGTTGCCCATCACGGATGCGCACGGTGGCGATCTGCAGGGTGGCTTCGTCGTGATGGAAGTACCTTTCGACAAGGCCGCGAACGAGGAAGAAGCCCTCAAGATTGGGATCGCCATTCGTGACGAACTGCAGAACAAGATCCACAGTAAAGCCGCTCTTTACAAGCGCTAAATAACCGTTTGAACCAAGGACAATGACATGAAAAAGCTATTGCTATTGCTTCTGCTTGCGTCCATGCCGCTGTTCGGGCAGACGGATCGCGCCACCATCACGGGAACGGTCACCGACACCACTGGAGGCCGCGTCCCCTCTGTCGAAATCACCCTCGTCTCCAAGGCAACGGGCATCTCACGGCTTGCAAAGACCAACAGCGAGGGAGTTTTCACCATCAGCTCCCTCGCTGTTGGTACGTATAAGGCTACCTTCCGCGCTGACAATTTCGCCACTCAAGAAGTCGAAGAGATCCGGCTCGATGTAGGACAGACCTATACCCTGCCGGTCAAGCTGGGTGTCACCAAGGTAGAAACTGCGATCGATGTCAGCGCAGGAGTCACGGGGCTCGATCAATCGTCAGCGGAGATCGGCGGGGTTGTGCACGGTTCGCAGGCGCAGGACCTTCCGCTGAATGGGCGCAATTACGTCAGCCTGGTAGCGCTTGTACCGGGCGCCATCGACTCCGGCACCGGCACACAGGACCAGGTGCGCTTCGCTGGACTCTCGGCGGAAGACAATAGCTGGCATCTCGATGGCATCGACAATTCGGGCATCAACCACCAGTACCAGAAGGTTGCAATTCGTCTCCAGCCTTCCACCGAAGCGATCGCCGAATTCCGTGCCAACAGTGCTGTTTACAGCGCCGATCAGGGCGGCACGCCGGGCGGACAGATCGAACTTGTCTCACGCAGTGGTTCGAATGGATTCCATGCTTCGGCGTGGGAGTTCCTGCGCAACACCTACTTCGATGCGACTCCCTGGGGCACGGTCGGTACTTTTCCGACACTTCATCTGAACAACTTTGGAGCCAACCTCGGCGGCCCCGTTCTCAAAGACAAGCTCTTCTTCTTCGTCAACTGGGAGTCTCTTCGCCAGGTGCAGAACCTGTCTCTCACCGGCACAGTCCCAAGCGCGAGCTTCCGTGCAGCTGTGCTGGCCAAATCGCCTGCGCTGGCGCCGATTTTGAATGCGTACCCCGTAGGCACAGTTACCATTGCAGGCAATGCGAACGCGGTCAGCTGGTATGGCAGTGGACCCTCCACAGATCGCGAAGACTCCGGACTGGCACGTGTCGATTACCACGTCAACAACCGCACGGATGCTTTTGTTCGCTACAGCACGGACCACTACGCAGTTCAGACACCGGCGGATCTCACCGGACAGGGCTTCACAACCCTGACCACACCCAACATCGTGATTGGAGCTCAGACCGCTTTTAGCTCTACCTTCATGAATAACGTCAGGTTCGGCTTCAATCGCGCCGAGTTCACGCAGGGCGAAACCAACACGCTGCCTTACTCTGTCGTCGTCACGGGTGCGTTCACTAAACTCGATGATGCTACTGGATCGGTGCGCTATGACAACTCCTTCACCTTCGTCGACGATGCGACACTTGTCAGAGGACGTAGCACCATCAAGGCTGGTGTGACGGTACGTCGCATTCAGGAAAACAAATCCTCGCCCAGCGTACCGGACGAGATCTACACCTTTGCCAGCACAACCAACTTTCAGAACAACCTGATGGATTCAGATTCTTACGCCGGCACCGTTCCCCTGACCGGACAGCGCATGACGGAGTCCTTTGGTTATATTCAGGATCAGTTCCAGCTCTCTCCACAACTGACGATCAATGCCGGCATGCGCTATGAATACTTCGGTGTGGATCATGAGGTGCAGGGACGCGGCATCATCGTCGATCCGCTGAACTGCTCTGCCGTTGTATGCCCGGCCGGATCAGAGTGGTATCACCCCAACCTGCTCGACTTTTCTCCACGTCTCAGCGTTGCCTATTCGCCTGCAGCTCTCAGAGGTAAGTCGGTGCTGCGGGCAGGCTATGGCATCTACTATGGCGATGGTCAGTTTGGAAATCTAGGTACCCCCGTCGGGAACCTTGCCACCAAATACTCCATCACACAGCAGCAGGCGCCGGGCCTGAGCTTTCCTGTAACGCCTTATCTGGGCGCGGCGGCCAATAGCTTTGCTCCCTCAGGCTCACCCATCAACCGCAAAGACACAGCGGTCGAAGAATGGACGCTTTCGTTCCAGAGTGAGGTCGCTAAGCAGACGGTTGCTCAGATTGCCTACTTCGGAACGCATGCCTCGCACGTCTTCTCCGATGTCACTCTCAACGGTATCGACCCGACAACCGGAAAGCGTCCATTCGCCGGTTATTCCACGATCGACTATCGCGGTTCCTCCAACGATGCCAACACGCAGGCCTTCCAGGCTGGACTGCGTCGCGACTTCGCCAGCGGCCTGCTGATCTCGGCCAACTACGAACTCTCGCACTCACTGGATAACGGTGGCATCGGCGGCGGCGAAGCCGATATCCCGCAGGACTACAACTGTCACCGCTGCGAGTATTCGTCCAGCGATCAGGACATGCGGCATTACTTCAGTGCGAGCACAATCTGGAAGCTGCCGGTCGGACGCGGTCATACCTTCCTGGGCAACGCCTCGCATCTGGAGGAGTTTTTCCTGGGCGGCTGGCAGGCAAGCGGCATCGGCACCGCACGCAGCGGATTACCGATCAATGTCACCATTAGCCGCAGTACCAGCGCGCTTCCTGACCAACTCAACAAAAACCAGCGACCGAACCTCGTGCCTGGCGTATCTGTTTACGCTGCACATAAGACACCGACGAGCTGGCTTAACCCTGCCGCATTTTCTGCTCCGCTGGCTGGTGTCCACGGCAATGCTGGCCGCAACATCGCCCGTGCTCCAGGCCTCTGGCAGTTTGATACTTCGTTACAAAAACGTTTTCCAGTCACCGAACGGGTTGGCGTCAGCTTTCGCGCCGAAGCGTTCAATCTCTTCAACGTCGCGCACTACGGAACGCCAGCGAGTGTCTTTGCCGGCAGTAACTTCGGCGTGGTTACTACTCCCTTCAGCACGAATGCGGTTGGGACCGGCACACCACGAGAGCTGCAGTTCATGCTCCGTGCCGACTTCTAGCCCTTCATACAACGCTCAAGACCGAGGACGGTGAAGACTATACGCTTCACCGTCCTTTCCATATTCCCGGAACAAAGTACGAAGGAGAGAAGACATGATGTCCAGGTTCTTTACAGCAACCACACTGCTGATCTGCACTTCCGCAATCCTCTTAGCCGCCCCGAAGACGACAGTTACCCCTGGTGCAAGGACCGTCGTCCTAGCGCATAACGCCTATCCCGACCATGGCAAGTATGCCGATCGCATCGACCGCGCCATCGCTTCAGGTACGCCGGTCATGATTGAAGAAGATCTGGCCTGGATCAACGGACACTCGTACATCGTCCACGGTGCGAAAAATGCGTCGCCCGATGATCCAACCCTTGAGACGTACTTCTTCCCGAAAATCAAGCCTGTCATGGAACAGGCTCTACGGGATGGGAACAAGGGGAACTGGCCGATCGTAACTTTGTATCTCGATATCAAGAACGATCCGCCTGAGCATCTCCAATACATCAACCACCTGCTGGACCAATACAACGCATGGCTTACCACTGCACCTAAGACCGGCGATCCTGGCCAGCAATCCCCGTTGAAATTTGGTCCCATGATGATCCTGGTAGAAGACAAGCAAAACGACATTAAGCAAAGGTTCTTCTATGATGACGTGCCTGCGGGCGGGAGCATTCGGGTCTTTGGCTCCTATACCAAGCCGGTCGAGAATCCGGCTCATCTTCCCAAGCTCGACTTCATCAACAGCCTCGTCGCTGTCCCCATGAGTCAAATCACGACGCAAAAAGCAGACAACTATCACCGCTGGTGGGGCGTCGATTGGGCCTACGTTGAAAAGGGAGGCGAAGAACACCATGGCGTCTGGGGCAAGGAGCAGGTAGCTCGTCTGAACGAGATTGTCCGCTACGGTCACGGTCTAGGCTACCTGATGGGCTTTTACTGTCTCGATGATTTCACTGCAGCAGAGAACCAGGGCTGGGAGGACGAGTATAACTTCGGCTCCATTTCAGATGTCGTGCCCCGTTGGACTGCCGCCATTCATGCCCATGCGGACATTCTCTCCACAGACCAATACGAAGTCCTTGCGAAGCAGATCCGCGCTCGCTAATCGCTCTTGCCCGACATGGACCTTTCTCTGCAGCCGTCGCCTGAGGAGAAAGGTCTCTTTCTATTCCGAATGGCTCTTCCATCCAACCATGAAAGGCTTCCACATGGCTCCTGATCCGCTTGCACCCGGAACTCTCAATCGCCGCCGTTTTCTGCGCCAAAGCTTCGCCTTCAGCGCGGCTGCTCTTACTTCTTCTTCTCTTTTAGCCCTGCCGTCTCGGCATCCCGCAAAGCAAGACGCGGCCCATCTCCTCATGCTTGGTGATTGGGGAAGAGAGACCAAGGATCGCGCCCAGCACGTTGTGGCGCAGGGCATGATCGATTACACCCAGCAACATGCCCTGTCCCCAGAAGCTCTGCTCATGCTCGGAGATAACTGGTACGACGAACTGCCGGGGGGCGTCACCTCTCCGCGATGGCAGAGCGGCTTCGAGCAGATGTACCCTCAGTCAGTATTCAACTGCCCCGCGTATGCCATCCCCGGCAATCACGACTATCAACGCATGCCCGAAAGCAAGGTCACCGCGGAACTCGCCTACGCCCGCCAACCCCATACCCGTTGGACGATGCCCTCGCTCTGGTACCGCTTCGGCTTTCCGAATAAGAGCCCGCTCATTACCTTCATCGCTCTGGATAGTAATGTCTTTCACGAAAACGGTAAGCCTGAGAAGAACGACTATAACTTCACCCTGACACCAGAGCAACAGGCAGAACAACTCTTATGGTTAAAAGCAGAGCTCGAGAAGCCTTTAACCACGCCTTTTTGGGTCATGATGGCGCATCATCCCGTTTTCTCGAACGGCCCTCATGGCGATCACAAGGTACTGATCCGCGACTGGGATCCGTTGCTACGCGAGCACAACGTTCATCTCTATCTTGCTGGGCACGACCACGATCTACAGCACCTCGAGTTCGAGGGACATCCGACCTCCTTCTTTCTTTCGGGCGGTGGGGGTGCCGATTTATACAATCTTCGCGGCGAAGAAGCTGCACGTGGACCGTATGCGCAGAAGGTCCACGGCTTCAGCCACCTAGAAGTTACCTCGAAGCTAATGACATTGCGTCATTTGAATGCCGATGGCTCAGTCCTTCACACCTTTACCAAAACACCCGAAGGCAAAGTCTCCATCCACTCTTGAATCTGTGCGTAGAGGCGAATGGTTTCAACAAGAGGGAAGGGCCGCGGCCCTTCCCTCTTGTTGAAACCTACTGCAATCTTGCTTGCTGTTTGGATCGATGACTGGACGAGATAGAACGATGCTGTTGCTTGAGGAAAGAATCTACAACCTCGTTCAGGATGTGGCCCACGCTGCCACTGGGTGTTTCCACCTCAAGAACGGCCGCAAGCGTTGGAGCTACATCGCTGATGCCGACGCGTTCGGTATAAGTACCCGCATGAACTCCACCACCCCAAAAAATAAGCGGAACGTGGCTGTCATAGTCATAGGGTGAGCCATGTGAAGTGCCAGACTTGCCGAAGAGGTAGTATGGCTTGATGATAACGATCACATCGGGCCCGCGCTCCGGGAAGAACGACCGAGCGACATAGTCGTCGATTCTGGATTGCATGGCGTCGCGCGGTAACAATTGCGTCCGTGTGTAAGTGCGCGCGACAAATGGCATCTTCATCGCGGCCGTGGCGGCCTCATCTTCTACGGCGCTATGCTTCAGCTTCTTCTTTTCAATCAAGTCATCGTTGAGATAGAAACCGGACTCCTGCGTTCCAATCATCCACTTGCCTACACCGAACTTTTCTTCGAGCGCGGCTTCCACCTTTGCAAGATAATCGGCCTTGTCCAGGCGACCGCCCGGCATCTTGCGCTGCTGGTTTACCTCGGGCACAGGAGCTACGCCGTGGTCTGCCGTAAGCACCACGAGGAGGTTCTCGCGTCCTCCAGCCTGCTTGATCGCAGCCGCAAGTAGTTTTCCAATTACGAGATCCGTGCGTACCGACATATCTTCAACTTCGGGAGCGTCGGGCCCAACCGCATGGCCAAGATGGTCGTTAGCCGAAAAGCTCACCGTGAGCACATCGGTTCCGTCCTGCTGTCCCAGATGCTCATTGTGCATCACGCGCTCAGCAAACTCTTCCAGCATGTCGTTTGCGTAGGGCGTCTCTTCCCACTGCGACAGATATGCTTTGCCCGGCTCGCTTGGCAAGGTCATTAGGGGCTTACCTGATTTCTCCTGGCCAAGTGCATACCAGGACGAGCCCAGGTGCTGGAAAGCTGGCTTTCCAGCATTGAACTCTCGCACCCATGTTGGCAGCTGTTGCTGGTACCAGGTGCTGCTGATCACCACACCTGATTCGTTATCGAACCAGTAGGCAGCGTCGGCCATGCGTCCAGAAGGAAGAATGGCGGCACGATCTTTCATGGAGATACCGATCACTTTGGACTTACCGCTATGAGACATCTTGATTTCATCGCCGAGAGTACTCACGATCAGGTTATGCGGCGAGGAGCCCACTTTCTGCCCGTCAACGCCGATAAGAGTGGTTGCTGCATCCTCAACCGAAGTAATGGTCTTACCCAGCTTTCGGTCGTACCATTCATTGCCAATGATGCCGCTGGTCGCGGGTACCGACCCCGTGAGGAAAGTAGCGTGTCCGGTCGCGGTCACCGTTGGAAAGTGATCCTGATGCGCGTCGATGAAGACCGCTCCTTCAGAGAGCATCGTTGCCAGACCGCTGGTGTACCGTCCGCGAAAACGAGTAGTGTAATCGTAGCGAAACTGGTCGACAGCGATAGCGAGGATCAATTTTGGTTTGTGAACAGGCGCCGCTGTTGGAGGTGCCGCGAATGTTGAAACATGGGGGAGCAGCGTGGCGAATAGAAGTACGACGTTCGGTCTTTTCATGTCACGATCTCCTGCTCACCTGCTTGACCTCGGTTCTTAATGAGGTGTAGCCCCTGGAGCCTTTCGGCAGAGGTTACTCGTCAAACGGTGGCCTGGATCGATTAAAGACGTCCCGCCTTAGAAACATCTGAGAAGGTTGTGCAAGTCACGAAACATTAACATTCACCACTTCTCTCGCTGGATCGACAGGTAGCGCTTCGCATTGACTTTAAACCTCGCCCGAACGATGAAACCCCCTTTTCTTTTTCAGGAAGTCAGATGGAGCTCACGGTCCGCAAAAGGGACAAGCCGGGCAGGACCATGCCATCCACTTATGTCGATGTTATCGAGGTGCCTGCGTGATGCCCCCACCGCACGTGCATTTCCTTCAGTATTTGCGACCTTCACCTTGAATTGATTCACTCCCGCACGCGCACGGCGAGATAGATTGAAGACAAAGGGCGCCCAGGATCTTGACCCCAAGTATTCTCCGTTCAGCCACGCCTCCGCAACGACACCCACTTCTCCGCAATCCAGAAGGAGTCCTTCTTTCAGAAGATCGGCCGAGATTTGCACGTTCTTCTCGTAGGTCATCTCCCCAGAAAAGTTACGTAGACCGGGCCGCATCCAAGAGCCCAAGGGGATTTCGCTCGCAACAGTAGTAAATGTGAAGGGGACGTCGAGAATCTCCCTCGAATCGATGCGCAGTGTTACCTGTTTTGCTTCTGCCGAGAGAGGAATCTTTTGCGTTGCCTCCGCGGACTTCCCATCGATATAGGCCTGATAAGATTGTTTAAATGGTGGCAGGTTGAGAGCTGATACAAGAGGTGGAACCTCAAATCGCAACCACAAGTAGCTCTCCGATAACCATTTCGACTCTGGTTGATAGGTTCGGGTTGAGCATCGTTGCCCTGGGATCACCCGGCCTTCTTCCGTTTCGACGCGGCAAAAGAAGCGGCCACCCACCTCGTTTGCGGGATTGTGCAAGAGCTTTACGAGGATGCTGTTCCAACCTTCTTTCAAGTCAACGTCCACCTTTGCTGCGAATGCGTCGTCGAGCGAGTTGTAGAGCGGACGCAGCCAGCGCGAATAAACCTGATGGCCATTGACGAAGACCGCACGTGGAGAACCAGTGGCGAGCAAAAGTCGGCACTTCGTTGTTTGCGGCAGATAGACAAAGGTCTGAGCATAGAACGTGCCATCGAGTGGGGAGATGCCAAGTGGAGCAGCGTAGTCGACGATGTAACTGTCGTTGCCATTGGGACCGCCTGTGAGCTTGATCAACCCGATCTCGCCGAACCCTGAAACTTGCTCGACACTGTAACGTTCTGCATGTGCCTGAAGCCACTTCAAGCGCACCCCATGATCTCCGATATAGCTTTTGTCAAAGTCAATTTCGTGTTCTGGAGGATAGCTTTGATCCAGAGCAAGATCGTCCGGATTAGGAAAAGGGCCAATTACATTCCACGACTGCAGTGAGTAACGCATAGGCGATAGCCAAAGTTCACGCCAGTCAAGTTCTACTCTTGTCTTTGCATACCACGCCGCATCGCTTCCCAAGTTGTTCGGGTCTTCGACAGACAAAGCATATGGAGCTTCGATTACAGGCGCGCCAACCGTGACTTCCCACGAACCCTCAATTGCCTGGAAAGCAGTGGAAGGTGAAGGCAAGGATCCATGGTAGCGTTTTTCATCTTTAGTAAGTGCCAGTCTTCCACCCGTCGCAGGAAGAAGGGATGTTACGCGCACAGTAACACCACTCGAATCCTCCTTCACGATATGGAAGTCATCCAGGTTAGTCGTTTCCAGCCGAAGTGTCTGGGACGCGCCTGCTAAATCAAACACAATGTATGCCGCATCCCAGGCATCGAGCTTAAGACGAATGATGGTGCCGTCAGGAGTGGACTCATAAAATAGCGGCACACGGAGACCGGTCTCTGCGTCCCAACGTTCTGGTCGGCCATGCGCGGGAAGTTTGAGCAGATTGACACGCGGCATCGGAGAATCATTGACCAGCCAAAAAAACTCAGAGCCATCCTTCTTCTTGCGTAGTGTAAAAAGGCTTTCGACAGGGCCATCCACAATCAAGGCATCGGGACGCACATGGTGCTTAAGGAAATCGAGAAGATCGGTTTCGGATCCGTCTACCACGTAAGCGCGTCCTGAAGTTTGAGGCTTTGGCTGAAGTCCTCCACTGAGTGTGTCGAATCGTGACTTCCAAAGGTCGAGAAGAGCGGGATCGTTCCTGCCGGATTCGACCGAGATGTAGGGCAGATATCCAAGCGCAAACACTATGCCGCCAGCGTCGATGAACCTGGCGATCTGTTGCGCTGTGGAACGGCGAATCGTCGACATAGGTGGCAGCACAATGACCTTGAAGTGAGAGTCTGCGATCGTAAGGCTTGCGCCGTCGATCTTGCCTTTGACGAGATATTCGTCATCCGCAACCTGATAAGCCAGCCGTTCCCGCGATAACAGCAGCTTTAGTTCGGCATACCGATCATTCGTCTCCCTGGCGTCGGTGCTCCAGTTTGCATCGTGAAGTATGTAACTGAATTTATCGCTTTTGAAGGAGGTAGACGATTGTCCCCACACCGAGACCTGGGGATACAGCAGCACGATCTCAGCAAGTTCGTGACTATTGCGATTCATGAAGCTGACACGCCGCATCTGGTCGGCATACGACTTGAACCAGCGGAGATAGGGTTCGCTACGGAACCAGTCGGGCGGGTAGTTTGTCTTTGCAAGATCGTAGTCGAACGCGTGTGGAATAAACTCGCTCACATTCCAGGCAGCCAAGCCATTTGAGACTCGGCGCATGCGTTCGGGACTCAGATACGATCCCTCGCCTTGAACCCCCTGGTTCTCACAAACGACGCGCTTGCGCTCAAAGTCTGCGACCGACGCATTTTCTTTGAGCCAGATGGACTGCCTTCCCCACTCGTCGAGCGTGTCACAACCAGGGTTCGTCATGGAGCGAAGGATACGGAAGAAGTCACCCTGATAAGCCGGGCCGAAGAACAGCGACTCCTCCCAGACATGACCGGTGTGCTCAAGTTTGTGCTGTTCGCACCAGTCTGTTATTTGCTGCCAGAAGTTTGAGCTATAAAGTTCACTCACTGTATCCAGCAGGTCGCATCGAACCTTCTCCGTCTGCAAACCGATGTCGTAAGTAAGCGCAGGAAGTAGCGGAACAAGTTCATAACCAACTTTTGCTTTGAAACTCTCGAATAGCCTGGGCGTCCATGGGAGGCGCCCTCCATAGGTGCCTTCATGATCCGCAAATGTAACTGGCAAAGCTTTACCGAAGTGCTTTCCGTGCCGTTTGTAAAATTCTTCGTAATAAATCTTGATGTACTCCGCGACAGCTTCACGGCTCATAATGTCCACGCTGCCGTGATCCGGGCCGATCGTATCTTCAAGCACATAACTAAAGACGATCCAGTCACCTTCAGGAACTTCCCATGTGAGCTCTTTGGCATCTGTCTTAATCTCGATTACTTTCAGGGTAGCTGCATCAAGCTGCCCTGGTCCGAACGACTTTGCAATGACAATATGAGCAGTATTTTGTGCAAGAGTCAGATGTGCGGTTTGTGGGCCACGCAAGGTAGTCTCAACCTGCCGAAGCCGTTTCATATGGAACGCCGGGTTTGCCTGAACCACGCGGCTCTTTTGCGGCCCGGGCAGCCAATAGTCGCGAGCCTCACCACTTGGCCATTCAAACTCATTGACCATGCAGAGCGAAAAGCCTAGTTCTTGCGCAGCATCCAGGGCTTCTCCTACAACCTTCCACCAAGTCTCAGAGAGATAGGGTGTTTCCAGACCATCACGGTTATGGGCGTAAGCTCCGTAGACACCGTGATCGATCATCTGCTTCATCTGACGCCGGAGCTCACCGACTTCGAGCGCTCCATTCCAGAACCAGAATGGGCGAATGCTGAACTGACGGTCGGGATCGAGGAATGCGGAATAGAGAGCATCGTTCGACGACGGTGATGATGTGGGTGTTATCTGTAGCGCCCAGCCTCGCGATGTTAGCAGACCTCCTATGCCCATAGCGGACAAACCCAAGAAATCTCTCCGTCTCAGCTTTTGCACGATGTATTCCCTTTCTGATTTATCTTGTGTTCGTTGTCCACCACTTTGTCCGTGATAGAGCAAGTAGGTGTCGAAAATCTATCGCCACCCTTCAGTGACGAACAGGCATCCTTGAAGCAATCCTGCGCAATCGCGACGAGTAATTGTGCTTCCTGCCAGCGATCTGTCTCCTCTTGAAGCTCGCCTGCATCGTCGTGAAACTGACGCGCATAATTGTAAGTTGGACCAAGCAGTTCGGGACAGAACCAAAGCTCCATGTCTGCCTCATGCGAAGATAGAAGAAGGTGCCGCATGACCTGTGTCCATGCACGGCGAAAAATAGACAGCCCAACCTCCGATACTTCGGCAAGCGGAACTTGCATACAGCAACGATCGCCGATTCGCCCGTGAAGAAACAAAGTCTGTTCAAAGATGGGTTTAAGAAAAGAAAGCCGGGCGCTAAGATCGCCATACAACATTTCCTGGCCGGTGTACCAATGTGAGAGATCGAGATTGAAACGCAGTTGCGGAAAGCGACGTGAGAGTTGCACGGTCCGCCACGCATCCTGCGTTATGGAAGCACGATGCGTTTCGAGCATGAGCGGTATCTGATGGTCAACGGCAGCTTTACAGATTGCAGCAGCATAGACATCCATCTCTGTGTCAGATTCCATCCCGAAGCCCGCAATGCACGTCACTGCCACAGCATCTCGCGCTTTCCATGACGCCGCGAGTTCGTCCGCATCTGCAGGCTGCACAAGCAGACCCGACCCGAGCAATGCAAGACCAAATTTTGAACATAGGCCCGGATGGCCTCCCTGCAATCCTTCGTAACCTGCCTGTGCGATCTCGCGATGAAGCTGCACGTCACTTCCTTGAGGTCCGGTGGAAAAGGCAGGAAGATCGGAGACGTTTCCGTAGGTCATGCCGATCCGCAACCTTCTTTGCTTAGTAGAGGCTCCGCTCAACAGATGCGACCTCGCTTCCCTGCACTGCCATGTCCCGGAGGATTTTCGCCAACCCACCGCTCGTCGATCGGCTCGCTGGCAAGTTGATACCTGGAATCTGACGAAAGGCGAAGATGATTCGAGCGATTATCCATGCCGCCGTGAACAAGGTCGACCGAAAAGATCACAACGTCCCCCGCCTCATACTCCGAGACAAGCCAGCGTCCGCCAAGTTGTCTCCGAATTTCAGTAGGACTCTCTGACAGCCAGCCGTTGTAGCCGTTTGCCATTCGAGCTCCATCGCTTGGATCGTTTTCGCAGTAGCTATCTACATCTTTAGCTCCGTAGCTCTTCTGTAGCTCTTGATTCTTGTGACTGTTTTCAAGCACCATGAGGCCACCGGCCTCAAAGTCAACCTTACCGAGCGGCACCCATGCCGTATAGAGTTTCCGCGTTCCCCTGCCCATAAAGACAACGTCGCAATGACTCGGCGTGCCACGGCCAGGAGAGATGCAACGCAGCCAGGTGAAATCGAAGTGGCGCGTCGGGCCACCCAGGAAGTGGCGAAAGAAGCTCATCAACTCTCCCTCTTCGGCGTAAAGCAGCTTCTGCAATGGCCGGTTGTTTTTTTGGGCCAATTCGGGTTGGAAGAATAGAGACGTCCCAGGCTTCTGGATACCGTCCATGAGAGGCGCATCGGGATCAAGCTGTCCTTGATCTGCAAGTTGTTCGAGTGTGTCTCTGCGTGCCGCGAGAACCTGATCTCGATTTAGAAGGCCGCGAAGAAGGAGATAGCCATCCTCGGCCATCCGCTGCCGCAGCAAGTCTGCGTTTCCAAGAAGCTCGTTCGCTTCGCGAAGGTAGCCTAGCCTGTTGGCTGACGAGTCGAGCCGTTCCCCACAAGAATAGATGTCAAGAGCGGTCTCTGCGACTAACATAGGTTTTCCTCACCGTCGCAGCCCCTGCAAGAAGGCTCCGACTTAGTTCCCATACGGTAGTCTCTTGCCGCAAGATGTAACCATTCAGTCCTCAGCCGTTCTTATATAATTTTCGCTCACAGATGATGTCACAGTTCAGCAAGTATTTCGCGATCAGCGCCCGTGATAAGACATGGGGTCTCTACGTAACTGGAGTAGGACACGCAGAGCTTGCCTCGGATTCCGAATACCCACCTTCCATTCATCCCGATGCGTATCTCTTTCAGTGGGAGCGTGGCCGCGTTCTGGATGAATGCGTACTCTTGCATATCAAAAAGGGTGGTGGTGTATTCAGCAGCAACGAAACAGGAGAGATAAAACTGCGCATGGGCGATGTGCTCGTGATCGCCCCCCGCCAGTGGCATCGCTATCGGCCTGACCCAGCTACGGGGTGGGAAGAGTTCTGGGTAACTTTCGAGGGCCCGCTTGCAGACTCCTGGCGTTCAGAGGGTTTCTTCGACAAGAACAAGCCTGTGATTGCAACGAATTTACATTTCGATCTTGAAGAGACTTTCGAGCGAATGATCCATGTCGCGAAGCGCGAGCTGCATGCTCCTTATTTGATGGCAGGTCTTTGCCACAGTATCGTGGGCGCTGCTCTTTCGTTATCAAGCAGACTGGCCATGGACCCAAGCGAACGTCAACTTCTAGCCGCAGCAGAGTACCTGCGAAATCATTCGACGGTAGTCGATCTCGAGTGGCTTGCACGACAGAGCCGGATGAGCCCGAGCACGTTCCGCCGCCGCTTTCATGATTATTTCGATTGCAGCCCAAGCACCTACCTCGCGGTTCAGAGGATCGGAGCAGCAAAGCGCTATCTGGCTGAAACGGACTTGCCGCTGAAGAGAATTGCCGATCTGCTGGGATACTCTACCGAGTTTTATTTCATGCGTGTATTCAAGCAACACACTGGACTAACACCTTCTACATGGAGGCGTAGAGCTTGAAGAAAAGCGTTGAGAGTAGCCAATCGCTCCGCGAGTATTCGGCACATCACGAAAAGAGCGCCGTCAGGGTATTTCCTGGCGGCGCTTCGAGTTTGCGGTACAGGTGGTTAGAACGATATGCGAGCCGAGAGCTCGAGCTCTCTTGGATCGAGCGCAGAGGTGACCCTTCCATACGTTGCTGAACCGACGCTGGTATCGACATTGCTGAAGTTTGGATGGTTAAGAAAATTGAAGGCTTCTGCTCTGAATTGGACATTCACTCTATCGTGGATAGGAAAGGTCTTATAGGTCGCGACATTGAAGGAGATCTCGCGCGGGCCGCGGATGCTGGCAGGACTTGCATTGCCATAAAAGCCGAACTCAGGTGCCGCGAAGGCAGTCGTATCGAACCACTCCGCCTTGGTCTTGAGCAGCCTGATAGGAGCAACCTGGTTCGGCCGGATCGCCAATCCGTTGGTGCCTGTAGAGATGCCGGGGGTCAACGCAAAACCGCTTTCAATCACTCCAAGGGTGGCAAGACTCCAGCCACCCAGGATCTGACGCTCCAGTAAGTTACCGCTGTGCTTAAAGACTTGGAAGTCATAGATACCGGAGATCGAGAGGACGTGAGGACGATTGAAGTTGGTCGGAGCGTATTCAGCCGCGAGGTTGCGCCAGTCCTGGATGCCTTGCCCTCCGTTTGTTCCGATGCTTCCACCGCCGGTATTACTGGTGTGTCCGAACTGGGCGAGCGATTTGCTGTACGAATAAGCCCCCGTGGCCTGCACGGAGTTCTTGCGATATACAAAACCAGTCTGTAGAGCGTTGTAGTTGCCGGAACCGATTCCGGCCTCTGCATAAATGTTCTGGTACCCCTTGTACGGTCGCGTGAAGTTTGGGCTGCTGGTATTGGTATTGATGCAGGGATCGAAGTTGTAAGAGCTCGCTGGAGCCTGTCCTGTAATGCAGCCAGCAGATTGGGTAGGAGCCGCGACCGCAAGCGGCTGGTTGAGGTCGTAACTAACCGTCTCCTGGTGGCGGAAGAGAGAGCCTGCGTAAGCGACACTAAGTACGGCGCTGGGAACGATCTGACGCTCTACCGTAGCGCTGAAGCTTTGCACCTGAGCTGGAGTGAACTTCGGTCCAACAGCGTCCAGTGTTTGCGGCGACGCACCGGATGCAAGACCTGAAGCAGGGTTTTCCAGAGTACCGCTCAGGATATTTGCACTCTGATTGAATGGTGGATTTTGGCCGAAGGCTCCGTAGATGGCCTCAACGGCAAGCCGTGAATAGCCAATACCATAACCTGCGCGAAGTGAGGTTTTGCCATCGCCAGTGAGATCGTAGGCGAACCCGACCCTAGGTGCAAAATTAGTGTACTTGGGGGTAAAGAAACCGCTTGGAACACCGTTCACACCAGCCTGTACAAGGCCCGTAGAGAGATTGGCGGCGGTACCCGTTGCGGTGAGAGGAACTCCGTTGGGGTTCGTAACAAATCCTCCGCCCGCCGTTACAACAGGCGCTACGGTTGGATCGTATGCCGATGGAAAGAATGAGGAAACCTGATTGCCTGAACTGGTGTTCGGCGAGAAGTACACCCAGCGAAGACCAGCATTCACGGTGAGGCGACGTGTGGCGCGCCAATCATCCTGCGCATAAGCCTCCCCTTGGCGGTAATGAAAGGAGCCGCTGCGCTGGCCGCTATCTTGATGATATGTTGCGGGAAGCCCGAGAAGATAGTCCGCGACAGGATCACCTGTACGCGTTCCGTTGAAGGTGAACTGTCCTCCCGGATAGGTGAAAACATTTTGGTTCTTGACTCCTGCAATGTATAAAGCTCCGAACTGAAAGACGTGTGAGCCTTTTGTCCAACTAAGGTCGTCCTGAAGAATTCCCTCTCCATCCGATGCATGGATAGGAGGGGTGCCTGCTCCAAAGCCTGTATAACCACCACTGAAATTTATCTGTGGAGCTTTATTGAGAACGTTTGCGGTCGGAAAGGCTTGATTGATTGTAACTCCCGCTGGGGTCAGGAAGCCGGTCGTGTTAATGCGGGGTTTGTCATAGGTTTCGGCTATGGTTGCGGTATTTATCACGCTGGGAGTGATGGTGGAGCTGAGTCGAATCATCATATTCAAACCGGTGGTGTAGTACGTAGTCGGAGTCACAGGAAAGATACCGGTTCCGAAGGAGTTATAGGGAATGCCATTTTTAACCTGTTCGTAAGAGCATCGCCCCGTCAACACTTCGTTCCCGGTGACATAGTGGTCGACCCGGTAGTTATAACTGTCCTGCGACAAGGTCTGTGGCTCTTGATTGATATAGTTCAAGGAGCTGCCCGGGTTGTTTGGGAGCGATGCCAGCGAGTTGAGGAGCGCGATTGCTGTGGGATCGATGCAAGCCGGGTTTAATGTGCCATTGACGATACAGTTGTTCGCGCCTCGTGTGGCAAGCTGCCCCTGCGCAAGATTATCCTTGAAGGCCAGATTCGTGTCTGAGAGTGTTCCAGCGCGTTGCGCCTGGGTGAAGACAAGTCCCTGCGCGGTCGAACCATTCACAATACGACGCCACTCGTTTGAGGCGAAGAAGAAGGTTTTACGCTTGCGATTCGCGTTATAAAGATGCGGAATAAATATCGGCCCCCCGAAAGAGTATCCGAAGATATTCTGGCGTAGCTTCGTCTTCTGCGTTCCGAAATAGTTATTCGCATCAAGACCATCGTTTCGGAAGTAATCCCATGCGCTGCCATGGAAGGTATCCGAGCCTGACTTCGTCTGCACGATCACCTGTCCAGAGCCTGCCAGACCATAGCGAGCGCTGTAGTTATCCTTGAGGATGCGGAACTCGTCGATGGAGTCTACGATCGGGAGAATGTTGATATTGCCGAGATTGCCCGTATTCATGTTGTAAACGCCATCCAGCGTGTATACGGAGTACTCAATGGAAGCGCCGTTGACGATGAGCGTTGTTCCTCCGGTAAGGCCGCCTGCCGACTGTTGGTTGTTGCCAGCGGTGCTCGATACGCCTGGGATCAACTGGCCCATAGACTGAAAGTTGCGTCCGTTGAGCATGAGATTTTCGACTTGCTTCGAGGTGATGGTTCCTCCGGAACCGGAGTCTTGTGTCTCGACAGCGAGCGCGTCCGCTGTGACGTTGATGGTTTCCCCTACGCTGCCTACTTTGAGCGACAGACTCGTCTCGCGTGTCTGGCCAGGATCGACTTGTACATGCTGCACAAAAACCGTATTGAAGCCTTGCACCGATGCCCTAACGGTATACAGCCCCGGAGTAAGAGCGTCTACAGAGTAGAAACCCGAGGTAGCAGTTGTAATCGACTTCGTAACATTTGTAGCCTCGCTTGTTACCTCGACGGTTACTCCTGCAACAGCAGCACCGGTCATGTCTAGGATCGTTCCACGGATTGAGCCTGAGTTTCCCTGCCCCAATGCAGCGGCCACAAAAAAGACGAAAGAAAATAAGCTGACGATCCGTACATGCTGTGAACGTTTCATTTTTTAGCTACCCCGTTTGGATTCCGCCATACAAATGCAGGTAGAGACTCTTGATGTACCCGTAAAAGAAGGCCTCGACTCAGCACGAAACACTAGTCCCCAAAGACGAGAAGCCGCCATTCAGTTTGCGGTCGTTCTTATATACTTTTCGCTCACAGATGCCCCGAGCCATACCTGTATACAGCAGATGAAGGCGCAGACCTTTAGAAGAAGCATGTTGCTCATACCGCTTAAACAGGGGCCAAACCTTCATTCACATAAGCAATTCCATCTTCGAAGTATGGGCTTCTCCACCACCGTTTTCGGCGGAGTTCATACTAGAAATAATTTCCGGAAGAAACATTATGTCTCCTGACGGGCATTGTCAATACAAGTGATGAACAGAGAAATACGTAAAGAGCCTGCGCCTTGTGTTCGGCTGAATTCGCGGAAGATTCAATAGAGGGAATATTTTCCTTTCGCATTTCGCTTCATGTAGGATGGGTGCGCTTTCAGGCATGCGCTCCATTGTGAGGCGAAGATGGGTTCCAACTGCTTATTAGCGTTACGCATCGAAGGGTCACTTGTTACATGCAGCATGACCGGATCAACTCTGGTAGCCGCATATGGCAACGATTTCAGGGGCGGCTGATAGACATAACACTCTCCAAAGCACCCCCTGCGAATTTGCGCAACCGCGGTACATCATTTTTCTCAAACAAGGAGCCGAACAACATGCACGCACATGCTCTTAAAGAGACACCCGGAAGGTTCTCGCAGTCGCGCATTGCCACCATCCTCTGCATCTGTTTTGTTATCTCTCAGGGCGCGACGGCGCAATCCGACAAAGACACCGTGGCGAAGGGGTTTGAAACTCCTCCGTCTTCTGCACAGCCTCGCGTCTGGTGGCACTGGATGAACGGCAACATTAGCAAGGAAGGGATCAAGCTGGATCTTGAGTGGATGCATCGCTCTGGCATTGCTGGCTTCCAGAACTTCGATGCTGCTTTGGAGACGCCGCAAGTCGTCGACAAGCGCCTGGTTTACATGACGCCTGAGTGGAAGGATGCGTTCAAATACGCAACCACCCTCGCAGACAGCCTGGGCATGGAAGAGGCCATTGCTGGCTCCCCTGGATGGAGCGAGACTGGCGGCCCCTGGGTGCCTCCATCCGAAGGGATGAAGAAGTACGTCTGGTCCGAGACGTCCGTTGAAGGCGGCAGGCCCTTCAACGGCAAACTCGCTCATCCGCCATCGAACACAGGGGCTTTTCAAAACATCGGAGTCCGCGATGTTATGGACGCTGGCATTGCCCCACCACAGTTCTACGCAGACTCCGCGGTGATCGCATACCGCAGACCGAAGGGTGATGTTTCTCTCGATTCTCTTCACGCGAAGATGACCGCCAGTTCGGGCTCTCCTGATCTAAACCTTCTCAGCGATGGCGATCTTTCCAAGATGATGAAGCTTCCCATTCCGGAGGCCGGCGACGCCTGGGTTCAGTGGGAGTTCCCCACCGCGCAACGTGTTCGCTCTCTGACCATCGTTGCAGCGAACATACCCGAGATCGTCGGAGCCCTGACTGGCATTGGTGATCCGAAGAAGTCGGTTCAAGTGAGCAACGATGGCACAGCCTTCCGCGAGATCGCAATCGTTCCCGACCATGGCGCTCCAGAGCATACCATCACGCTGCCTGACGTGAATGCCCGGTTCATTCGCGTCGTCTTCGAGCGAGGTGCTTCGCCTCATATGCCTTCCTGGGCTGAGGGCATCGATCCCGCATCGCTAGGCTTCAAAGTTCCGCCGAAACCGACGGGCTATGAGGTCGCGGAACTATCACTGCATGTGGGCGCTCGCGTGAACCGCTTCGAAGAGAAGGCTGCGTTCACCACAATGGATGACATCTATGGATTCGCAACACCCACTGTCGACAAAGACGACAGCATCTCAAAGGCCGACGTGATCGACCTTACCGGCAAGATGCAGCCGGACGGCACTCTGGACTGGACGCCACCGGTTGGCGACTGGGTCGTCCTGCGCTTTGGGTACTCCCTGCTGGGCATCACAAATCATCCCGCGACGAAGGAGGCCACCGGACTCGAAGTCGATAAGCTAAACCACGCTTATGTGAAGAAGTACATGAATGGATACCTAGACAGTTATAAGGAGACTGTCGGCGCGGATTGGATGGGCAAGCGCGGCATTCGCTACGTCATCACCGACAGCTGGGAGGCAGGTTCCCAGAACTGGACCGACAACATGATCGACCAGTTCAAGAAACGTCGCGGCTACGACCCGCTCCCCTGGATGCCGGTGCTCACAGGCCATGTTGTCGAAAGCGCTCCCGCCAGCGATCAGTTTCTATGGGACTTCCGCAAAACCATCGCCGACCTGATTGCAGATGAGCACTATGGGCAAGTACAGGCCTCTCTCAAAGCGAGGAACATAGGCCACTATGGAGAGTCTCATGAATCCGGACGCGCCTTCGTCGCCGATGGCATGGAGGTCAAGAAGCTCGATGATATTCCAATGGCCGCCATGTGGACCCAGACACCAGGCGTAAACCATGAGCAGTTTGCCTTCAACGCAGACGATCGCGAGTCCGCTTCGGTCGCACACATCTACGGCCAGAACCTTGTGGCGGCAGAGTCCATGACAGCCGGTGCGGCGCCGTGGGCATGGTCGCCTTCCACGCTGAAACCCACAGCCGATCAGGAGTTTCTAAATGGCATCAACCGCTTCGTCATCCATGAGTCCGCGCATCAACCGCTGATCGGTAAAGCTCCTGGTCTCACGCTCGGGCCCTTCGGACAGTGGTTCAATCGCAACGAAACATGGGCCGAGCAGGCACGTCCATGGATCGACTACCTGGCTCGCACCAGCTACCTCCTACAGCAAGGACACTTCGGAGCCGACGTCGTTTACTTCTATGGCGAGGATTCAAACCTCACCGCTATCTTCAAAGACAAAGCCCCGAACATTCCCGCTGGCTATGGCTTCGATTACATCAACGCCGATGGCCTGATCCACGAGTTGAAAGCCTCGAACGGCCGAATCACCACTGCAAGCGGAATGAGCTATCGCGTACTTGGTCTCGATCCGTACAGCAAACAGATGTCCCTGCCAGTCCTGCGTGCTATTCACAAACTTGTGGAAGAAGGCGCAACGCTCGCAGGTCCCGGGCCCGAGAAAGATCCCAGCCTCGCCGACGACCATGCAGAGTTCGCCAGGCTCAGCCGCGATCTCTTTGGTGATGGCACAGGCATCCACAAAGTGGGCAAGGGTATCGTCTATGCGGGTCAGAGCCTTGACGATGTCTTCCATGCTCTCAACCTCAAACCTGACTTCGACTACACCAAACCGGGAGCCGACACGCGCCTCCTCTTCGTCCACCGCAGGCTGGCAGATGGAGACGTGTACTTCGTAGACAATCGCAGCGATCACCCCGCAAGTGTCGATGCAAGTTTTCGCGTGGCTGGCAAAGTGCCTCAGCTCTGGCATGCCGAAACCGGCAAGTCCGAACCCGTCTCATACGCTATCGCCGACGGACACACGACCGTTCCCCTGAAACTCGAGCCCTGGGGAACAGTTTTTGTGGTCTTCCGTGAGAAATCGAAAGCTATGTCGTACACCGTTCCTGCTACTCACGAGACAGAGCTGGCCATCCTCGATGGGCATTGGGATCTGAGTTTCCAACCGGACCGTGGTGCTCCCGCGACAGCCTCCTTCGAGAGCCTTATCTCATGGCCTGATAGCTCCGACGCTGGAATCAAGTACTTCTCGGGGACGGGCACATACAGCAAAACCATCAACGCCTCCGCGGACTGGTTAAGGAAGAACACCCAAATTTGGCTCGACCTGGGCGACGTCAAAAATATCGCTGAGGTCACTCTCAACGGCAAATCGCTTGGTCAAGTCTGGCATGCTCCTTACCGAGTCAACCTTACAAGCGCTCTCAAGCCCGGAAAAAATGAGCTCTCGGTCAAGGTCACCAACGCATGGGTCAACCGGCTCATCGGCGACCAACAGTCAGACGCAAAGGTAAAGTACACCTTCGCCGACGTGAAGCCCTACAAGGCCAACTCGCCGCTATTGCCGTCCGGTCTGCTCGGTCCCGTAAAAATCTATGGGGTGTCTCATTAAATAGCGAATAGTCCGGCAAGCATCGAGGCTTACTCTTCTTGTTCGCCGGACCTCGTTCTCTCAATCATTCAGAGGCATCCAAAAGATGGATCGCAGAACACTCCTCAAGTCCGGTCTGTATATGGCTGGCGCTCTGACTACCGGAGATGCCTTCGCGTCACAACGCATCCCTGTCATCGACACACACGTCCATCTCTTCGATCCTAACCGCCCTGGCGGGGTTCCGTGGCCCGAACCCTCCGACCTTGTCCTTTACAAACCTGCCCTGCCCGACCGCTACGAGCGGCTCGCTCACAACTTCGGTGTCGTCGGCGCTATCGCTATCGAGGCCAGCCCTCTGTCCAGCGATAACGACTGGCTGCTCACCATCGCGAAAAAGTATCCCCTGATCGTCGGCATCATCGGAGACCTCATCCCTGGCTCATCTGAGTTCGCAGGCGAGCTTGAGCGCCTGCATAAGGATCCCCTCTACCTCGGCCTTCGCTACGGCAATCTCTGGGGACGCAATCTCGTTGAAGATGTACATCGTGCCGGTTTTCTGGACGGATTGAAGCTCCTCTCACAGGCCCATCTCGTCTTCGAGAGCGCCAATCTCAACCCCGCCCTGATCCGCACGATCGCAACCATCGCCGAGCGCATCCCCGATCTCACCATCGTCCTCGATCACCTTCCCCACGCCGACCAACCCAAAGCTCCAGCCGAGATCATCGAATACAGGCACTCCCTCCGGACCTTGGGCGGCGCTCCCCGAGTCTTTATCAAACTCTCAGAGATTCCTCTCGAAAAAAACGGCAAGGTATCGACTGACGTCAGCTCCTATCGGGGAAACCTGGATGAGCTATGGAATATCTTCGGCGAGGATAAGACCCTCTTCGGCAGCGATTGGCCCAATAGCGACCATATACTGCCATATATCGAGACGGTCAGCATCTTGAAACAATACGCTGCAAACAAGAGCCGCACAGCCCAGGAAAAACTCTTCTGGAAGAACTCGATCCTTGCCTATAGATGGCACCCGCGCCTTCCAAACCAGCCGAGCTAGTTAAATAACTGGTGCTAGTCAGCCTTGCAGTCACGACAGGAAAAAGCTGCTGGTTGAATGATTCGCAATGGCCTTTCCATTTTTATGAAGTAAATCAAATCGCAAGCCACAAATGTCAAAAGGCTACGAATCGGAAGAATTAGCAACTCTTTACCGGTTGGTGATATTTGGTACAAGCAGAGCTATTACCATGGCGTAGGTATGAGGTGAGAGAACCCCATGAATTTGACTAATGTGAAGCAACAAGACGAGTACAGACCCACCGTTCGCAAGTCGTGGCTGGTTGGCATGGCGAGTCTGGCGTTTATTCTGCTCCAAAGCGCATGCACGGCGGTCATGGCAATCAGCGGCGTCCGTGTCCTGATCGGACTTAGCGCACTGGCAGCGGCTGCGGGATTAAACCGCCCTTCCAGCGGCTTCCATGCGGACAAGATTCGCATTCCTATGATGGTGATTGCAGTAGCAGGTTCCATCCTGAACCTCTACGTCATCTGGCGCATACGCTCGCTGCGCGCACGGCCCGCATCGCAGTGGAGAGTGGAACCGGTCACTCCGGCAAAACGCAGGGCAGAAAACTGGCAGATCGCTCTTGCAGTCGTCACACTTCTTCTAGTCGTGGTCGAGGAAGCGACTCATCTTATCGTTCATAATGCCTGACGCATTCTAAGCAGGCCTTAGTGGCGGATCTTTCGTAAACTCTTGCTCCAGGCGCGAGTGAAGACGCTCGCTGAAACCAAGAGGCAACTCGAACACGCGGTCGTCCGCCGTGAGCACGAGAATGTTGCGCGTAGAATCCAAGATCGCTGAACAGATCTCACAGTGCTCCAGGTGGCGTTGCACCGTGTCGCGCGTGGCAGCGTCCAGCGTTCTATCCAGATATTCAGAGATGTAATTCCATACATGTTTGCACTCTATGACCATTGGAACCACCTCCTCTTTGGATTCAGTCGCTTTAGTTGTGGCGCGAGACTCTTTTGCAACATTAGTCGCGCGCGATGCAATCGAACTTTGATCGCTCCGATGCTTACCTGCAGTATTTCGGCAGCTTCGACGATGCTCAACTCTTCCACATCGCGCAGCACAAAGACTTCACGATAAATTTCAGGAAGCGAAGTAACAGCCTCCTGGAGCAGTAGCTTGATCTCCTGTCGCTCAAGCGCTTCGGACGGAATTTCTCGCCAATCCCGCAGCAGCGCCGGAGATACATGCCCTGGCTCATCCGGGTCTTCGTTGAGCGACTCTATCCTCACGGCACTTTTCCGCCGCAACCGGCTTCGCGCCTCATTCAGCACGATGCTTACGAGCCATGTCCCGAATTTTGACTCGCCGCGAAAGCTGGCAAGGTTGTGGAAAGCCTTCAAAAAAGCTTCCTGCGCAGCATCCTCGGCGTCCGCCTCATTGCGCAGAAACGAGAATGCCATCGCATACACACTACGTTCGTAGGGCCGGATCAGTTCATGAAACAGTCGTGCATCGCCCGCGAGAATCGCTGCGATCATTTGCTGTTCATCGCGCTGTTCCATTTCAGACATCTCTACGCAACCTTGCCCTTGACGTACTTTTTCTCCAGGAGATAGTCGACTGAGAAGATCCCCGCCCCAAAAATCATCACCATCAATGAAGCGAAGAGAAACGTATAGGGATCAGCGACATAAAACTTGCCAGGATCGGAGAAGATCGAGGTCAACGCTTCATGATCCGCCGTCCAGTAGGCTACCAGCATATTGCCAGCTAGAAGTAGCCCGACGAATCGTGTAGCCAATCCAAGAACCAACAGAATCCCTCCCAAAAACTCCAGCCCAGATACAAAATGAGCACTCAAGGCGGGTAATGGAATATTCAAACTTGCGAAGAAATCAGTAATCTTCGCCAGACCATGCAGTTTGCCCCAGCCGTTTGTCATAAACTGCCAACCCCAGTAGAGCCGCACAGCCAACAGCATCGGCGATTGCAAGTGCGAGGTTGCCGCAGTAAAGCGCGTGTACCAGTTGATTAAATGTTTCATCGTTCCTCATTTCTCGCGGGACTGAAACGTCGCGCATTTCCTCGAGTGACACCTGAATTAGAGCCTTCGATCTCCTGAAGGTTACAACCTCAAATTCTTGTAACCCCTAGCCCCCAACACAGTCCTATTCTCAGCTCATCTGAGGGAGCCAATGATGTACAAACGAAAGAGAAATATGTTAGTTGGGTTGGCAGCAATTTTCACGGGAACGATTCTGCTCCTCTCTCCCTCATCAAAATCGGTCGCTTTTCAGACCGAGCGTGCCGCGAAACCCAAAGCCATACTTGTTGAACTTTTCACTTCCGAGGGTTGCTCCAGCTGCCCGCCTGCAGACGCTCTCCTGCGCGAGATCAATGGCAGCTCTACCCGCAATGGCCAGTTAATTGTCGGCATCAGTGAGCACGTCACCTACTGGAACCAGCTCGGCTGGGCCGATCCCTATTCAGCCCCCACCTACACCGACCGCCAGAATGCCTACGCCAATCGCTTTCACCTTGACAGCGTCTACACCCCCCAGATGGTTGTTAACGGCACCGACCAATTTGTTGGAAGTGACCATGCCAGCCTGCAGCGAGCCCTTCAGCATCAGCAGGACAAGCCCGAAACCGTCGCCATCCAGATTCTCTCCGCCAATATCGATGGCCGTGTGCTCGCGCTTCGCTTCTCCGCCAAGCCAGGCGACTCCCGCAAAGCCGTCGACCTCTTCGCCGTCATAGCCGACGATGCCGACCGAACCAGCGTCTACCGCGGCGAAAACACCGGTCGCATCCTTTCTCACGTCTTCGTAGCCCGCATCTTCATCCGTATCGCCAAACTAAAGCCGACACCCGGCCAAACCATTCAGCTTCCACTTCCAGGATCCTTCGTTGCGTCGCAACCACACCACCTCATTCTCTTTGCGCAGGCTACTGACAGCGGTGATGTTCTTGGAGTAGACACAAGGCCTTTTTAGCTGCAACCCTTGCCGCAGCCATCTGCCGAGAGGAAGTGCTGACGATGGAATGCAATCTCCGCCAAACTCTCTGCGTCCTCACGCTGTTTGTCGCATCTGCGTTCAGCGCCGGACCAAATACCCACTATGAGCCGCACATCGCGTTCACCCAAACCTTCGGCATCGATACCTCTACGCTGCAAGTTGATTTCGCTGACGGCCCACTTGACCTCCCCCGTACCGCCATCACTGAACGCATCCAATGGGCTGCTCACGCTGTGGCCCTTTACTACGGACATTTCCCTGTTCCCAGGGCCCGCATCCTTATCCTCCCCGTCGCCAACGGCGACCGCGTTTTGCAAGGCACGACCTGGGGCGCTCGAGATGGCTTCCCAGCCTTTCTCCGCCTTCGCATCGGGCAGTCCATCACGCGCGAAGGATTGACCACCGACTGGATCATTACCCATGAACTCGTCCACACCGCCCTGCCTTCGCTGCCGGACGATCAGCATTGGCTTGAAGAAGGCCTCGCCAGCTACGTCGAACCAATCGCCCGCGTTCAGGCAGGCGAGATGTCCCCGGAAAGTATCTGGGCCGACATGCTCCGAGGCATGATCCATGGCGAACCTGAGCAAGGCGATCGCGGCCTCAACAACACCCACACATGGGGACGCACCTACTGGGGTGGAGCGCTCTTCTGCCTCGTCGCCGACATCGAAATCCATCGTCAGACCCACAACCGTCTTGGTCTGCAAGACGCTCTCCGCGCCATCGTTCGTTCGGGCGGCACAATCGACAAAGAGTGGCCTACCGCCCGCGTTCTCAAGACAGGAGACACAGCGACCGGCACCCACGTCCTTGAGCAAATGTACGCTCGCTGGTCAAGCGCTCCAGTACCTGTCGACCTGCCAAAGCTCTGGCGACAACTCGGCGTACGTAGTGCGAACGGCATCATCAGCTTCGACTCCTCCGCTCCGGACGCCGCCATCCGTACGGCCATTACCCAGCCCAGGACCGCTACGCCATAGCTATATGGTGAATAGCGATAAACACCGGTTGGACAAATTTATTCCCCAGAAAATTAATTTAAATTCTTCTGTAACCTATTCCAATTTTGCCGCTCAAAGGTGCAGTATGGGAAACGCTTCGTCCAGTGAATCTAGATTCAGATGGCTTGTGCGTTCGTTTCACTGTACGGAGAATGAGCAATCAAACTTCAACCCTAACGGCCTGCGCGCCTGCGCGGCCCTAACCATAGAAAGGTTCATCCTCATGAACAATTCAACAAAGTCTTTCGCTTTGGCCGCGGCATTCGCAGGTCTTCTTGGTGGCACCGCGGTCCGCATGAATGCTCAGCCAACCAACAACGCCCCAACGACCGCCACCGCTGGCGTCATGATCGCTCAGGACAAACAGGATGTACCCAAACACTCCTGTAAGGGCAAGAACGATTGCAAGGGTCAGGGCGGTGGCGACAAGAAGCATGCCGGCAAGAACTCCTGCAAGGGTCAGGGTGCTTGCGCAACGGACGGATCCAAGCCAAAGGCCTCGTAATCTCGCGGTAGCATGGAGGCCTGGCACTTTCAGGCCTCCATGTCTATCTCTGCACAACGTAACCCTCGGAGCCAGCTATGCCAGCAAATCGTTTTAACGGATTCACAGACTACGGGGTAGGCATCGGTTTGCGCGTTCCGCACTACGAGCACATCTTCACAGAAAAACCGGTTGTCGATTGGTTTGAGATCATCTCCGAAAACTATATGGTGGACGGCGGCCGACCGCTCCATGTTCTCGACCAGATCCTCGATCAGTACCGGGTCGTCCAACACGGCGTCTCCATGTATTTTGGTTCCGCGCAGCCGCTTGATCGAGAACACCTCAAGCGTCTTAAGACACTCACCAAACGTACCAAGACCCCTTGGCTCTCCGACCATCTTTGCTGGGGCTCGGTCGACGGCACCTACACACATGACCTCCTGCCGCTTCCCTATACATTCGAGGCAGCACGCATCACCGCGCAGCGCATTCGCGAAGTCCAGGACTTCCTCGAGATCCCCATTGCAGTAGAAAACGTCAGTAGCTATGCAGAGTTCCACGAATCTGAAATGACGGAATGGGAGTTTCTCAACGAAGTCGTCCATGCAGCAGACTGCGGAATCCTCCTGGACGTCAACAACATCTACGTCTCCTCCCAGAACCATAACTTTGATCCCATGGTCTACGTCGACGCCGTTCCAGCCGACCGCGTTGCTCAGGTCCACATCGCAGGCCATTCCAAGTTTGAGAAGTATACCCTCGATACGCACGATCACCCAGTCCTTGATCCGGTCTGGAAGATGTACGCCCGCGCCATTGAACGCGTCGGCGTTACCGCCACTCTCCTGGAATGGGATGACAACATTCCGACCTTCGATGAGGTCCACAACGAAGCCCTCAAGGCCAACCGCTACCTTAATGCCACACCTACCAGCACCGCGTTGCCGAAAGCCATCACGCAAGAGGCCCGTGTATGACGCTCCTTGAACTCCAGCGCCAGATGGCGAACGACGTCCGCCGACCTCTCACGCCAGACTTTGAGATGCAGCAACAAACGGAAGACGGTCGCTCCATGGAAGACATCGCCTCCGGCTATATCAAGCCGAACGACCGTCTCACTTCCTTCGACCGCCTCGAAATCTATAACCGTCAGTATTGGTTCCGCGTCATCTCTGCCGTTTCCGAGGACTTCCCCGCTCTCGCCGCCGTCCTTGGCTCCAAACGTTTTGACGCCCTTGTTCTCGCCTATCTCAAAGAGAATCCCAGCACCTCGTTCACGCTCCGCAACCTCGGCGCACGACTTCCTGTATGGCTAAACGGTCATCCTGAATTCTCTCCTAAAGCAAAGCATGCCCTCATCCTCGACGTCGCCGGACTTGAATGGGCTTATGTCGAATCGTTCGACCGTGCCAGGATCAGATCCCTGACGCTCGAAGACCTGGCTGGCCTTGACGGCGACTCCAAACTTTCGCTGCAGCCGCACCTGCAACTCCTTGCTCTCAACTATCCCGTCGACGAACTCGTGCTCGCCGTGCGCAAGCAGACCCCTGAGTACGACATGATGAGCAACGCCGTATCGGAACTCACCGTCCATACCCGCCCTAAGCTTCCCAGCATGAGACGTGCTCGCGTCTTCCTTGCAGTGCATCGGTTTGATAATTCCGTTTACTACCGCCGCATCGACCATGAAGCCTACCTTCTCTTCGTCTCCTTGCAGCAGCGTCGTACCCTGGGTGAATCTCTCGAAGTTTCCTTTGCAGCAAGCAAACTGACTCCCCAACAGCAAGCCGCGAAGATCCAACAATACTTTGCCCACGCGGCAGAACTCGGCTGGTTTTGCGACCTCCCCGTAGACGTGATTGGCGTGCAATAGTTACGTCGGTTTCCGTCCTTGACAAGTGCAACGGAAAGATGGAGAGTGCAACTTACTGGTATCGAAAGATAAGGAAGAATCGAGATGAGCCGATTGCGCCGTGTGCTGGCCCTCTTCCTCGTGGTTTCGGCCTTCGCGCTCTCGCAAAGGCCAGGTGATTTTCACGTGGTTGGACCAGGTGGCGGCGGAGCCATGTTTCATCCTTTGATCAGTCCGCACGATCCTTCCACTGTAGTTGTGGCCTGCGACATGAGCGGCTCCTACATCACGCATGATGGTGGCGCATCCTGGCGGATGTTTAATCTGCGGGGCCCGGTACACTTCTTCCTCTTCGATCCGAAGCTTCCCAAGGTCATCTACGCTCAGAACAATGCACTGTGGCGTAGCCGGGATGACGGCGAGACATGGAAGCTCATCTCTCCCACCCCAAGGACTATCAAGGACATCTCGATGGCATCGGATCACGCCGATGAGAGCATCCTGCCGAGTGCTACTCCATCTGAACCTATCTCAGCGCTTGCAATCGACCCAACTGATTCCAACCACCTGTATGCTTCGGCAGGATCGACACGGCCCGCACTTTTTACCTCCAGAGATGCTGGCACTCACTGGACCTTTGCTGCTCCCCTGCCCGAAGCTGCCAGCAAAATCGGGATCGCTCCTGAGAGTGCAGATACTCTGTTGATCGTTGGACAACATTTTGTCGTAACAAGGCGAGGCAATTTTACCCAGCAGTTTCCCACGCCCTCATCGCTCCTCGACTCCTCTGCTGCACCCACCGGATCAGGTTCCTGGATCATCTATGCCGCAACCAAGAACGGTATCTTTATTTCGACGGACCGTGGCGCCTCATGGACATCCTCATCTCTTCCCGGCGTAGGCGCGAACGTCCGCGCAATTGCAACCAGCTTTCGACATCCGCAGACCGCATATGCCTCTTATAGCGGCCTGCATATGGACGGCGTTCTTTGGCACCGGGCCGCATGGCACGGAGTCGCCCGTACTCAGGATGCAGGGCACACGTGGGAGCTCCTATGGAAGGAGTCAACGACACAGGCAGCAAATGTTCAGGATGCGTGGATCACAGACCGATTTGGCACAGGATGGGGAGAAAACCCGCTCAACCTCACGGTTGCAGACCAGAATCCCGGTCTCGTTTATGCCACCGACTTCGGTCGCACGCTCATCTCCACGGATGCTGGCAAGCAGTGGCAAGCAGCTTATTCGCACCGTACGCCAGGCGGAGATTGGGCGAGCACCGGGCTCGATGTCACCACGGCCTACGGCATTCACTTCGACCCATTCGATCATCATCGACAATTCATTACCTACACCGATATATCTCTCTTTCGCAGTGAAACGGCAGGAAAGTCGTGGACAAGCTCCAGCGCCGGAATCCCCGAGAAGTGGATCAACACCGCATACTGGATGGTCTTCGATCCTCAGGTGAAAGGCCGGGCGTGGACCGTGAACAGCGGCACTCACGACCTCCCCCGCCCCAAGATGTGGCGACACACTTCCAGCGACACGTTTCAAGGCGGAGTGTGCCGCAGCGACGATGGAGGACGCACATGGACTCCCTCCGGCAAAGGTATGGCCGACACAGCGCCGACGGACATTGTGATCGATCCTTTCAGCCCTGCCAACGCTCGTACCTTATATGTGGCGGCGTTCGGACGAGGTGTCTACAAGAGCATCGATGATGGCCGAAGCTGGTCGCTGAAGAACTCAGGGATCCGGCAGCCTTCGCCGTTTGCATGGAGACTTACACTCGCCCCCGACCACTCGCTCTATCTCGTCGTTGCACGACGTTCGGAGGACGGCAGCATTGGGAATGGCGGCGATGGTGCGCTTTACCGTTCCACCGACGGCGCGGAGACCTGGCACTCTGTTTCGCTTCCAAAGGGAGTCAACGGACCGAATGGATTGGAGGCAGACCCATCCCATCCCGCGCGTCTGTTTCTGGCCGCCTGGGCGCGATCCGTGGGGGCACACGGTAAGGGCGGCGGCGTCTTCCGCTCTGAAGATTCCGGCCAGCATTGGACCAGCGCTCTGAGCCGCGACCAGCACATCTACTCCGTAACGATCGACCCACGTCTTCCCGGTACCGTCTACGCGGCGGGTTTCGAATCTTCGGCATGGGTCTCACGTGATGGGGGCACACACTGGAGCCGCATCTCCGGCTACAACTTCAAGTGGGGACACCGCGTCATTCTTGACCCCGACGACTCTCAGCAGGTCTACATCAGCACCTTTGGCGGAGGCGTTTGGCACGGTACGGTCACCACTACACCCGCAGTTCTTGACATTGCTACACCAGAGATGGAACCCCTTCGGTGAAGAATATCTGCGGAGTTTCACCGTGCCAAAATCCGTCTTCTCTCTCATCACCTACTTATTTCCCCGCCAGTTACCATGTTCTGCAAAGAAGAAGAGGTAATGCATGAAGTCCACTCTTTGTCTGGCGCTCTTAATAAGCGCAGTTGCTCTCGGCTCCGCCACCGCGCAAAAGAAGACAACGGTTGTGCGACCGAGAGAGATCTCGGATGTACTCTTCAATCCGGGCATGGGCATCACCACCTTCCAGCGCTTTAACGGCCAGGAGCCCAACCCACCCTTGAAATGGTCGGAGATGGGTCCAGTGACCAAATTGCCGCCCGCAAAGACGAAGCCCGATTTTCCAGACACCACCATCTCCTACTGCAGATGGTACTGGGACACGATCGAGCCCGAGCATGGGAAGTTTCGCTGGGACATCATCGATCTCGCACTTTCGGAGGCGCGAGCTCACGGACAACGTCTTGCTATCCGCTTGATGCCCTATGACGAGGACGGTCTTGCTCCGTTGCCAAAGTGGTACCGTGAGTCAGGGGCCAAGCGCGCGAACAAGACGGACGACAAAGATGGCAAGACCTGGCAGCCGGACTTCAACGATTCGCTTTACCTCAAGTACTGGGGTGAGTTGGTCGCGGAAGCAGGCAAACGTTACAACGGCAATCCGGCGTTGGATACTGTAGACATCTCTTCCGTCGGATACTGGGGAGAAGGTTGGAGTCCATACATGGCTTCCCTCTCAAGCCAGAAAGCACTGATCGATATCTGGATCGACGCATTCCCAGATACGTTATTGCTGATGAACTTCGATGAGCCGCAAGCGCTGGCCTACGGAACCCAAAAAGGTGCAGGCTGGAGGCTCGACTGCCTCGGCGACATGAGGCTTTCGTCTCAATCCCCCGACTTCCAGCCTGAGATGCTCGACGTCTATCCACAGCAGATCGTTCGCACGGGCATTCAGGAGGTCTGGCGTCATCGCCCGATCTCGCTGGAGACCTGTTGGACACCATCAGGTTGGAAGGCGGAAGGCTTCGATGTGTCTTATATCCTGGATCAGGCGCTTCGCTGGCACATCACCTCGCTGAACGTGAAGTCCTCACCCATCCCTTCGGCATGGAAGACCCAGTTCGATGCATTCCAAAAGAAGATGGGGTATCGATTCGTCCTTCGCCGTCTGGAATATCCCACCGCAGTCAATGCAGGATCAATGATGCCCGTGCACATGTGGTGGCTCAACGCAGGGGTCGCACCGATTTACCGTGATTACAAGCTCGCACTGCATCTGCAATCCAGCGCGGGGAACGCCATCCTTCAAGTCCCCGCTACACTGACGGAATGGCTTCCAGGTGATGCGGTCGTCGATCAATCGCTCTATATCCCTGAGGATCTCCCGCCCGGGACCTACAAAGTCCGCGTTGGCATTCTGGATCCACAATCCGGCAAACCCGCCATCCGGCTTGGAATAGAAGGAAGGCAGGAGGACGGATGGTATGACCTGGGTACCGTGGTGGTTATAGGCAACGCGAATTGATAAGTGAAAGAACCCAGCCTCAAAATGTAATGCGGCCTCGTAAACGAATCGAACGGCGACTGTCCACGCCTTCCTGCGTCACACTCTGATACTTCAGCCCAAAGTCGGGATTGGAGTTGTACTCCGTCGTCAGCGGCAAGATAGCTCCCGTCGCCGGGTCCAGATGAACGGTGAAAGTGCCAACGTTCGAGAAATCATCCCTGGTAGTGTTATCCGGAGAAAGCAAAGGATGGTTGAAGACGTTATCCGCGTCGGCACCGATCTGCAGCACAACCCTCTCGGTAAGGTGGAATGATTTATGAAGACCGAGGTTGACTCCCCACGTTCCGGGCCCGGTCAAAGAGTTACGAATCGCGTTGGTCGGATCGCTGAAGAGTGTAGACCCAGTGGGGGGTAGAGCAAAAGCGGCGGCGTTCCACTGGAGATTCCTTCCTGTAACAGCCTTTACGTCTCCTATGATCCTTGCGCGAAATCCACCGCTGAAGTCGCCCACCGCGTCGATGGCCCCGGATGCGATGTTTCCCGGAAACACCGGATCGCAGTCGTTGCAAAGGTAGAACGGCGTAAATCCCGTGCCCGTCTTCGCAAACATATTGAAGGAAGTCTGCCAACCGCCGATCAAAGCATCTGCAAATCGAGATATTTGACCACCATACCGCAGTCCACGACCAACCGGTAGATCGATGACACCATAAGCGACAACGCGGTGGTGGGAGACGTACGAATCCGTGCCGTAGTCGCTTCCCGGATCGAGTTGGTTATAGGCATCCCCACCCAGACTGTCATTATCCGTATCCAGACCTGTCGATTTCTGATCCAGATAAGTGTAGGCAATGCTGAGCGTGAGGCCCTTCGCCTGCCGCTGCACTTGTGCCTGAAAGGAAGTGGTAAGGCCGTGTCCGTTGTTTCCAAACTGTGTCACGAAATCGCCGAGGGCAGGAAAGCGAATACGTGCTAAATCCGCAGGCGAAGATGCGCAGTCGCCGAGATTCGCAGGATCACAGATCGTAACGCCGTCGCCGGTAGTCACGCCATACAGGTTATCGCTCGGAGCGATCATATTCAGATCACGGCCTGTCGTCTCGCCAGTGATGTAGGCACCGATATACGAGAAGCGGATCGACGACTGAAAGCGCAGCTGTTGTTCAAAGGTTGCATTCCATTGCTGCAGCCGAGGATTTTTGAGATCGACCGGAACGCAGTTTGCGGTGGGTGTGTTGCCAAAACCCGATGCGATACCGCCCGCATTCGGTGAGGTCGCGACTGTTTCGCCCGGCGTTGGCCACCCTTGGAGCGGCGGACTTCCTGCAACAGAACGCTTCGAGTACGTCTGGTTGAAAGTGTTGGTCGCCAGAGGATCACGAATGATGTGCGCTGTGGATGTGGGCGTGAAGAAACCATATCCACCACGCAGCACTGAACTGTTCGTCAGGCGAAACGCCGCGCCGATGCGCGGATTGAGATCCGTTCTGTCTGTCCGAATAAGGCTGCGGCCAACGCCAAGACCGGATTGATCCGCAAATACATAGCCGAAGTTAGTTACGGCGGGATCGATGTACTCCAATGTCTTCGTAGACGGCATGATGTAGGCACCATTCAAACCAGTTACTGGATTTTTCAGGTCCGGACTAAAGTTGACCATCAGATCATTCGTCTCGGTGAAGGGCGAAAACAGGTCGTATCGCAAACCGAGATTCACAGTTAAACGACTACTGATACGAAAATCGTCCTGTACAAAATATCCCGACTCCCAGTTATAGACATCCATAGCCGGTCGCCCTTTGGGGGTGAAGCTTGCGGAATCGGGTGGATTTCCAAGGAGAAGATCGCCCAGGCCGGTGGTCCCGCTGCCTGTGTAGCTGATGAGGCCGCGTGGGTTCCCCCTCCCCGAGGTAAAGCCGTCGAGGGCCGCGTTGCGGACGACATCGGCACCGAGACGGATCGTATGACGACCCAGAGACCAGGTGAGCGTATCGCCGAACGTGATGAGATTTTGACTCAGGGGACGATTAGTATTACGCCCGCCAGTTCCTACTCCGGCAAAGTTGCTCACGTTGATCGCTGCCTGCCCATTGGTATCCAGTTCGCCCGCGCCAACAACACTGCCATAGGAAGTGATGTCATCTGCGGAAAAACCGATGCTCTGCAGGTAGCCTCGCAAGGTCGTGTTGCTGTGGGTGAACAGGTACTGTCGATTGAAGCCACCACGCGCTTCATTCACGATGTGATCGTTGAAGACGTGGGTGTAAGACAGGGAAACCGTGTTATTCAGTCGATCCGTCTTGCTGAGACCGAGCCCTGTGATAGGTGCCGCTACTTCGACAAGAGCATCGTTCTCGGATCCTCCGTGGTAGACGCCGTAAAGGCGATTCTTATCCGAAAAATCATGATCGATGCGCAGATCGCCAAGATTTTGCCCTGAAGCACCGGGGACAGAAGTCTGGTAACCCACCACACGGCCAAGTGAATCCATCGGCGCTGAAAGGCCGACAGGAGGGTAATAGATGCTAAACAGCTTTTGGACGACTGGATTGAGAAGCCGGCTTGGAATGCGTATGAATTGCGTGCCCAAACCGCCCACAGTGTCCGTCGCAATCTCCGCCGCCGAAAGAGAAGTCCCGGCCGGCACATGAGGCTTTGAAGCGTTGGCTACCCCCGAAAAATCTCCCGCGATCAAGGCTGGATGAGGCAATGTATTGATTCGACCAGTGGAGGAAGGAATAACGGTCCAGTTATGCTCGTATGCTGCAAAGAAAAATGTCTTCTTCATACGCGGAATGGGACCACCTACGGAGCCACCCGCGTCGGTAATATTGAAATAAGGATTGGGATAATGCGCCTGAAAAGCGGACGGAGCGAACGATACTGCGGCAGATTTATCTGCGCTCGTCCAGGCGGCAAGTGCGGAGTTTTTGTTGTTGTAGAAAAGTGAACCATGTATGGCCGAGCCGCCACGCTTCGTAGTAATGCGAACGTTAGCGACGCCCGCGTATTCCGCACTGAAGCCGTTGGAGAGGACATTGAAGTCACCTACGGACTCAAGAGATGGCTTGCTCTGCGTCTGCTTACCGAAGACGCCGCCATTCGCACGTTGACCATCCACGGAGAAAGCCGCCCCATAGCTCTGGGCCCCGAGGAATTTGAAGTCACCGGAAACTCCGCTCTGAGTAACGTTCGGATTGATATACATGAACGAATAGATATCGCGCGAGTCGCGCGGCAACTCGATGATGGCAGTCGGCGTGAGGTTTTGACTCAGTGTCGAATCTTCAGTGTTGATGGTGGGGGCCTCCGAGGTTACCTGAACAGAGGCATCCGCTGCGGGACGCAGAGTTACGTCTGCATTGGCAGCATCCGATCCGGTCAACACTACATTTTCCACAACAGATGTGCCGAAACCAGGTGCCGCCGCGCTGACCCGATAGGTTCCGGAACGCAGTGCCGCCGCTCCAAAGTCTCCGTGGGCATCGCTTTTCAGCGAGCGTGTGATCTGGGTAGACAGATCCGTGACGTCCACGCGCGCATTCGCAATGCGCGCGCCACTCGAATCAGTGACGGTTCCACGGATCGTACCAAGATCGGTTCCCTGAGCACGTAGATGAGCGGAAGACAAGCCAGACCCGAGAATGAGAGCCGAGAGAAATGGAAAAAATCGACGTAGGATCATGAGACCCCTCACTGGCTGATTGGCGGAGAGGCGAAACCAAAACAGACCGAGAGACAAACGAACAAGGTCGGACCGCACCTGTCTTTCCTAACTAGCCGCGAACACAGCCATTCAGGCTCATATCGCCTCGTTAGACACGCGTAATTTCCTATACCTGCCTCGCAAATAGTATGCACCTCACTTATCTGAAAGATCGGAATCAATGTTCATGGGATGAACTTCCCGGCAGGGATCATGAGAGACAAGTTTCTTCGCTTGAACTTACTCGAAAGTATGTCTGCACAAATCTCCTCAGTACTTTTCTCACCAAGGCTGCACAATAACAGTAAGCCAACGATAAATACCTTCTAATAGGTAAGCTGGAGAGGTCGATGCTGGACACTAAGAATATTCGCTTTGCGAACTTAAACGCGGCGCGCACGATCTCGGCAACACGACGCGACTTCCTTCGAGGGGCCATCGGAGCCTTGTCGGCAATGTCGATAACGCGCGCAGCGATGAGTGCGCGTATAGGTACGGCTTTGCCGCCAGCGCAAAAGACAATTTTGGTAACCTTTGGGGGTGGAACGCGCGACGCAGAGACCTTTGCAGAGGAGGGCCAGGAGAACATTCCGAATCTCCTTCGCACATTGCTGCCGCAGGGTACATTCTTCACACGGGTTGTGAACGCCGGGATTCTTGGCCACTATGTGGCAACTGCGAGCGTTGTGACTGGGAGTTACGAGCGATTCGACAACTTTGTGGCGCCGCCGCCGCCGAACCCGACGCTGTTTGAGGCTTACCGCAAAGGGTTACGGCGACCGGTGACGGATGCTTGGGTAATTGCGCCAAGCAATGGATTTCAGAGGATAGGAAGCAGTAGTCACGCGGCATTCGGACCAGGATTCGAGAGTTCGACCACATATCGAACAACGACAAATCGCCCCCGGCCTTCGATCGAAGACAGATCAGCTTCACTTCAACATGGTTTGGGAGTAGCGTCCTTTTGCCATTAAGAACCTCCACAGCTGCTCCTTCTTAACGGGACCCAGAACTTAACGGGACCCAGAAGCGCAGAAAAAATTACCGAATATACCGAAGAAGCATTCTTTGCCGTAGATCTTTTGTGATTATTTGTCTTAGGCTCTCAACATGTATGAGTTCGCGGCATTGTCTGCGGAGGCCGTGGGCTGCCTTCGCGTCGTTCCTCGGAGCAGTCTTACCCGCGCGAACAAAATCCTTAAGTCTTCCGCACGAGGTGCAATGAAACTCTCCCCCGCTATGCTTGCTCTTCTTGCCACAAGCTTTGGCCTTTCGGCCCAACAGCCTGTCCCTCCGGTAAGTACACCTTCTTCGGCCACTCCCGCTATAACTCCGGCGCAATTGCGCCCTCCCGCTCAGGGCACAACTCTGCAACCAGACGCATCCGGGCTCTATACGATCCGGCGCTATGCTTCTCTGGTCGTGCTCGATGTAGTCGTACAGGACGCCAAGGGCAACATCGTCACGGACCTGAAGCGAAATGACTTCCATGTCACCGAGGCCAAGGAAGATCAGACCATCCTCAACTTCGAGGAGACAGGTTCGCACCTTCCCGATGTCTCTGCTGCGGCCATCAATTCGACGCAGGATCTGGATAAGACCGCTCCGCGAGCGCCGGTGAATATCATTCTGCTCGACGAGTTCAATACGCGCTTTGAGGACATGGCCTTCGCGCGGTACTCGCTCAAGAAATTTCTGGAGAAGCAGCCGGACAAGCTGACCACGCCGACGATGCTTCTTTCTGTGAGCTTGGAAAAATTCACCGTACTCCACGACTACACGCAGAACAAGCAGGATCTGATCGACTCGCTCGACCATCATTTCGTGGCATATCCATGGCAGACGCACCAGTTCGCGTGGATTGCTGAGCGCTACGGTACGGCCTTCAGCACGTTGATGCGTGTGGCCGAGGCGACGCAGGGTCACCCCGGTCACAAAAACATGATTTGGATCGGCCGCGGGTTTCCGCCGTTCAATTTTCAAAACGTGCCGATTGATGCGCAGAACCGCGTGAACTCCTTGGTGCAGCAGTGTGTGAACATGTTGCGAGATGCGCGGATCACGCTGTATACAATCGACCCTGCTGGCCTGCAGGTGAACAACACCTACGGTTCAGCCGCTGAGTTCAACGATCCCTTCGGTGGCAACTACCAGTTTGCAAAGCTGGCGACCGCGACAGGCGGTAAGGCTCTCTACGGACGCAACGACGTGGACGCGGAGATCGGCACAACAGTGCGTGACGGCGCAAGCTTCTACACATTGACCTATCGGCCTGGAAACACTTCCCTGGATCCGCAGAAGTTTCGCAAGATCAGGATCACAC
This sequence comes from Terriglobus saanensis SP1PR4, assembly GCF_000179915.2. Classification (NCBI taxonomy): domain Bacteria; kingdom Pseudomonadati; phylum Acidobacteriota; class Terriglobia; order Terriglobales; family Acidobacteriaceae; genus Terriglobus; species Terriglobus saanensis. Next base: position 2,730,693 of record NC_014963.1, read on the forward strand.
TGGACCGCCCGGGGCTGGTGGCGACTACACGGGAGGGTTACTACCTGCAGGGTGGGCCCGCTCCGGTAAATCCACAGAACCCGTCCCGACGTCTGGCCTTCGACCTGATCTCAGCAGCCGATAGCACCATGGTCTACGACGCCGTACCGATCAGCGTGTTGCCTTCGCCGACCGATCCCGACAGCTTTACCGTGCGCATCGATGCGAAAGGTCTCGTATGGACCTTTGCAACCGACATAGAGAAGCGTCACGCCGACCTGGTGATGATGGTCACGACCTTCGACAAAAAGGGCAAGGAGCTTAAGCGCTCGGCGCATTCGATGAAAATTACCGCGCCAGACGGGGTTCCTCCTACCGGTCGAATTGAGATCGGAACGCAGCTTCCGGCGAAGATCGAGCATGACACGAAGGCGGTGCGGGTGCGATTCGTGGTTCGCGTGAGCCAGACCGGCCGTATAGGAACGGCTGACCTGACTCTGCCGGGCAAGCCTTAGGCCAAATTCACTAAAATTCATTTTTCGCTGTGTGCGTTTGCTTGTTTATCGCCTGAAGGAAACGTAACCTCATCCGTCGATGTCGTCGTCGTTCCAAACCTGGGGTTCAGGTAATGTTCGAGAAAGGCTAACTCTTTCTGCCATGCATCCAGCCGATGCGCTGGCTGAGAAAATCCATGCATCTCACCGGGATAGGTAAAGTAGAAGTAGGTCTTGTGGTGTCCGGCGAGGGCCTTGGCAAACTCTGCCGATTCCGCAGGTGGAACCTGTGGATCATTCTCTCCATGCAGAATCAACAAGGGAGTCTTGATTTTATCGATGGAGAGCAGTACGTTGGCACGGCGATAGACTTCGGGCTTCTCTGTAGGGCTGCCTCCCATCTTCATCTGCCAGCGAATCGACGATGAGGGATTAGTACGGTAGACGAAGAGTTCACGGTCGACTACTCCATACATCTCGATTGCTGCGGCAAAGAGTTCGGGATAACGAGAAACAGCATAGGCGACCATTGTTCCACCGTGGCTACCGCCAGCGATGGCGACACGCGCTGGATCGACGAGACCACGATCGATCAGGTAGTGAACGCCAGCTGCAACGTCATCCACTTCGCCGCCATTTGAGTCTTCTACGTTGAGATTGCGGAAGACTTCGCCGTAACCTGTGCTTCCACGGTAGTTCGGTTCGAGAACAGCATAGCCTGCCTGGGAGAGATACTGTGCCCATTCGTCAAGCCGGAAGACGTCCTGCCCTTCCGGGCCACCGTGGATCAGCAGAACTGCAGGCAGCTTCGTTCCAGGCTTCGTTTGGCGAGGCGTATACAGAAGACCGACGATTTCCTTGCCGTCCTTGCTCTTCCACGTTACGCGTTCCGGAATCTGTGTGGCAGCGGAGAAGTTCTTTGGCGTTGTATGCGTCAGGTACTTCGGGGCCGATTGCGAACCAATCTGTTGCACGAGCAGGTCCGATGTTTCCTGCGGCGACTGATGGTGAAAATAAATACTGCTGCTATCGGGAGACCACTGCGGCTGAGAGCTGATTCCAGGGACGTCGAACTTCACGACTTGCTGAGCATCGCCGCCATTCGCTGGAATGGTCCACAGATTCGTTGCTTCAAGCAGGCCGCGGTTCGAGAGGAAGGCAAGACTCTTTCCGTCGGGAGAGTACGCGGGATCTTCGTCTTCGAATTTTCCATCGGTAATCTGTTTAGGCTGGCCGCCCGCAGCAGGGATGAGATAAATGTGGTTCCAGCCGGAGTTTTGCAGCACGGTAGCGAGAGTCTTACCGTCCGGAGACCAGATAGCACCGCGAATAGACCATCCGCCTCCGCGATCGACAGGAGCGGTGTAGAGCACAGTGGGTTCGCCAGCTGGCAGGCCAGAATGCGCGTCAAGTTTAAGCACGTTGAGACGACCGCTGAAGTATTCCTTTTTGCGAGAGACGTAGACGATGGAGCTGCCGTCGGGAGACCAACGGCCATCTCCAGCCTCATCATGCGGACCGGTGAGGAAACTCGTGGTTGCACCGTCGGCGCTGACAACGAGCAAACTGTTTATGCCACGACGACCGCTCTGGAAGAGTATCCAGTGCGCATCCGGCGACCAACGCGGACTGCGATCAGCCGCCTGGCGAGGATCGCCACCGCCAGCAGGCGAGTTCGTGAGACGCCGCGGCGAACCGCCCGACGTAGAGACGACCCAGATGCTGCCCTGACTGGCGAAGGCGATTTGCTTACTGTCCGGCGACCAGGCCAAGCCGGATTTGCCACCAAGCGAACTGGTCAACGGAATTGGCCAGCCGCCTTCCGCTGGCAGGAGAACGATCTGGCCTGAACGTGTCAGGGCCACAGTCTTGCCGTCGGGTGAGAGAGCGGATTCACCGATGGGTTCAGGCGAGAGCAAGTCTTGCAGGGTTAAGTGTTCACTATCTTGCGCATGCATGGTGGTCATCGCATCCGTTGATAGAAACAAAAGTGCAAGGGCAAGAACGCGAATGCTTCGATTCAACGTGTACATGAAATCTTCCTTGAGATCAGAGATCGGAGGCTGTTCGCTCTGCATGAGCAGGGATCTCCCTTCATGCAGAGATAGGTGTGGATTAGAAGTGATAGCGCAGGCTGATCTGCGCCGAGCGCGGCTGTTGAATGTTCTGTAGTGAACCGAACGTGGCAGAGGAAGCATTATTGCCATTTACAAACTGCTGTCCGGACCCATTATTCGTAACGTTATAAAGATTAAAATCGGCTTCCACTTTCTGACTGTCCGTAATTCTGAACTCACGGCCTGCCAGAACATTCCACTGGATAAGCCAGGGGCACCAGATCTGTCCAACACCGCGGTTCGTATACTTGAACCGGTACGGTGTCGCCAGCGGATTCGAGACTGTACGACCATTAATGGTGAGTGTCGATGGACCGTACTGATTTACATAAGGAGTGCCAAGGGCTGTCAATGTTGTAATGACAGGTCCACCTGGTGTACCTGACTGCGCCGTCACAGTACTTGATAGTCGAACTCCCCACGGGGCACGGTAGGTCAAACCGGTGCGCGATTGATTGCGCTGCCACATGCGGTTGCGTGTATCGCCGGTCCAGTCGTTGGTCACATTGCCGCGGACGGAACCGAGTCCGGCATTGTTTGCGAACTTTGTCGGCTCAATAATTGCACTAGGATCGTTGGGCTGCCATGTGCCGCCAAAGTGATCGGGAGAATAAGTATAGGTGCTGAAGAGCTGTAGCTTCTTTGTCTGCTTGCTCACAGTGACCTCGACTCCCTGGTAGACGAACCAGTTCCATTTGTTATTTGTGACGTAGTACGTATTGTTGAGCGCGGGATTGACGAGACCGCTCCAGACTGTCCCGCTCGCGGTCGTAGTGTAGACCTGGTTTGTATCGATCTGGACAGGACGATCTCTGTACTCTCTATCAATGTAGCTCGCGTCAATGACGACCCCACCCGGCAACTGCGTCCTGTAACCAATCAGCCACTCGCGCACGTAACCTTGATGGCGGTTCGGATCGAAGGTTTTTCCGAGTGAACTCGAGGTGCTGGCTGGCGTGACGATTGTGTCGTAGACTGTTCCGTTCGAGTTGTAGTAGGTATCCGTTGTAGCTACCGTGCTTGTTGCGGCGGTCCCCAAGTAGCTGGCATTGGTGATGTCCGTGATCTTAGTCCAGCTCGCACGAACTACGTTCTTCTGATTCTTTGTAAGAACATAGGCGACTCCTACACGCGGAGCGTAATTCCAGGAGTGCTGGGTTGTGACCTTGAACTGCTCATCGCGTCCGGATATCCAGTCAGGACGAAGCCCTGCCGTGATCGAGAGCCGCGCGATGGGATGCCAACGGTCCTGAATGTACCATGCGTAGTCATTGGCGCCAATGTAGCTGCTGAGGAAACTCGTCGTACCGCCAACCGACTGTGTGTGGAAGATTGTGTAGCCCTGCGTAGGATCGTTGGGATTGTTGAGAGCGGCATCCTGCTGAATAATGCCGCCGTTATTGGCATAGTAGGTCGTGACTTTACTTAGCTCATGCGGTTCCAAATAAAAGCCTGCACCGAGTTCATGGGTCCCCCACGCCTTGGGAACATAGTAGGTGACGTCGCCTGTCAGAGTCGGCTTGTCGGCCGGATTCACCGACACCGAAGATAGATTATTCAGCGTGGCGAGCGAAGCGCCCTGACCCGTATATTTTCCACCTCCGGAGGTATAAGTGAGATAGATATCCTCCTGGGGCTTGCTGCCTACACCGCCGATGGCGCCGAGGCTGCTGTTCACACTCTTATTGTTGTAAGAAACGAGGAAACGAGTCGTCAGACGTGACGTCCATTGCGAGATGAGACGAAGCCCGTAGGCACCCCCACCGTATTGGCTGTGAGCGATGTTTGCGGTGTACCACTGATAGTTCGCATCCTGCTTGCGGCTATCGTACTGAACAAGCGCAGTCAGCCTGTGCCGAGTGCCGAGTTGCACTGAACTGTTGCCGAGGAACACAAATCCACGAGACTCATTTGGGAACGTACCGAAGCTGGAAGAGATCTCTCGGAGATACGCGTCCTGCGCAGCTGTCTGACTGATCCCGTCGTTGCGATGAATGTACCGTCCAGAAGCAAAGAACCACGCGCGCTGCTTGACGATGGGACCGCCAAATGAGAAGTCGGGCTGTTCCGAAGCAGAAGCGGCTGCATTGCCGCCGGCTACGTTGTTTCCATTGAATGACGCCGGGCCTATGAGATAGAGAAGAGAGCCATGATACTGGTCCGCACCGACAGGGCTCGCCAGATTGATGACCATGCCCATCGCGGCTGGCGACGAAGCATCGTTGCCGCCTGTCTTGATCTGGATGTCGCCGAGAGATTCGTTGGCGATGCTGATGGTATTGGATGGCCAGTTCTGCACGAAGCTCCCGATGTCCATGCCATCGACGAGTGTGGCATGGTTTTCGTTCTCGGAGCCGCGGAGAAAATAAGTCTGGCCGCCTTGCGCGTCGCTCGAAGCACTGACGATGCCCGGTGTAATCTGCAGGGAGTCCGACCAGTCGTGACGGCCCGTGACCGGGATGTTGCGCAACAGTTCTCCACTAAGATTGACCGCCTGCTCAGCGCTTTGCGTATCTATCAAAGGCGCATCACCCGAGACTTCAACGGACTGCTGCTCGGAGCCGACTTTCAAAGGAACGTCGACCGCAACATTCAAACCCGCGCGGACGATCAAGCCCAGACGGATGAACTTCTCGAAGCCCGGAGCCTCGGCTTCGACCGTGTAATCCGTGCCCTGCGGCAGATCGGTCAGGCGGTAATTACCCTCCTGGTCGCTGACAGCTTTGAATGTTCCACCAACGGCTGGGCTATGCGCCGTAATGCTAACCCCGGCGAGCACCGCACCCGAACCGTCGATGACACGACCATGGATTGTGCCATCGGCGGATGTTTGTGCACAAAGTGGCGTTGCAGTTCCCGAGACAACGAGCAGAAGAAGCGAGAGAGCTATGAACATGATGCTTCGCACAAGCGAAGGGGTGAGTTGGCATTTTGCTAAATCAACTTGCTGTCGGGCAAACATAGAACTCTCCGGATTTTTCGTAAAGCGTGAAATACAGAAACAGACGCACGCATGCGAGCCTTTGACGGCGCCAATGACAGCGTGCTTTTCAAATTGTGCGTAGGTGCTTAGTGTTGGCTACAACAGCGAAAGTGCAGTTGACGGAACGTCACTAGTCACCTCCTTTGCGACCTGCGACTTCTGCAAGCGAGACACTCTTCGAACTGGAGTAGAGCAAGGAGTTGAAGAGGAACTTGTAAGTGACCTCAGACTGCGCGCGGTACTGTGGACGAAATCCGAAGAGCACGATACGGCCTTTGCCAACAGGCTCTTCCGCAATGGCTGCGGTGCCCTTGAGATATTTTCCGCCGAGGACCCAGCCACTGAGTAGTGGGTTGTCGCGCGTGTATGTGGCTACAGGGCGTGCGTCATTCGTAAGATTGAAACTAGGGCTGAGCTCGAAGAAGACTGGCACCGTTGGCGTAGAGCCGAAGGCGATCGGGTTGGAAGGGTCGACGGTTACTTCAAGAATAGAGCCCGGGATATAGAAGTCTTTGTTCGTAATGCCTTCAAGAGCATTAGTGACCGCACCGGGATTTTTTGTAGCATAGACCTGTGATGCGCGGTTCAATGTCACAATGGTGCCGCCCGCTTCGGCAAATGCTTTAAGACCGGCTATGCCTGCTTCGCCAAGCCCGCCACGGAACTCCGGAGGTATCTGCGGACCGCGCTCGGTCTCAGACGTCGCGGTACTTTGTAGGTTGCCGTTGCGCCTTGCTGCTCGCGCCGCTTGAGGCTCAGGGGCAGCGCCTTCTCCGCCGCCAAACCGACCAGTAGTGATAGCTCTGGGGGCGTTATCGGGAAGCACGATGACATCGAAGCGCTTATCGAGATCTCCCTTGCGGATGTCGGCGTCGACGACACGGGTGTAGGGGATGTTGTTCTGATCGAAGATCCAACGGGTCCAGCCTTCATCCATGGATGCAACCCAGCTCTGATAAAGCGCAATGCGCGGCAGCCTAACCGATAAGGCAGTGCCTGTAGGCGCGCTGGTTGCAGGACGGATCTTTATAGGAAACTTTTCAGCGAGTGCGGCCAAACGCTCATCGAGTCCTTTTTGACGAGGAATGTAGATGGTCCCTGGGCTTGTGCCTGGGCCGGTAAGGCGATAGGCACGCACGCCATCCTTGAGCAAGACGAAAAGCGCGTAGAGGCTACTGTTTGTCTCATCGTCGATGAGATAGCCCTTTGCGTTCGCTGTTTTTTCAAAGCGGCCGGGTGTAACCGTAGCCACCTCGACTTTGCGCGATGGAACGGAGAACTCTTTCTCGACGGGGGTTGCAGTTACGCCGAATAAGAGCGGCAGTGTCTGTGCGGTCACGTCGTACGGACGCTGGAGTGGGCCACCGGGGTATTCGGGAATATTGGGATACTTCTGAATCTCGAGGACGGTCTTGGCAAAGGCCCCATATGGTTGGGCAAGGTGAACGATATAGCTGCCGCTGGTGTAGTGCTTTCCATCCACGTCGAAGTCGGCAGTTGCTTGCTCGACTTCGTTATCGGCGATGCGAAGCGTGTTGATGAGGCGCGTGGTTGTGGCGGAATCGGTTTGCTCCGCAGGGATGATGTAGGCATAGGGGCCGGACTTGGAATGAACGGCGTGTTCGCCGATCTTGTAGTAGTTGCTGAGATAGCGCTCGCGATAAGTCGCGGCGTTGCTGGCGATCGAGAAGAAAGCGTCTATCTGGTATGCGACGATGTCGCCAAGTGTCCAGTGCCCGCCCTTCCAAGGGTCCGGGAAGTTCCAGGCCGCGACCTTTGCGTCATAGCCGATACCGCGGTCAAGTCGCTCGAAGGGGATATCGATCGGCGACGCGATGTTTACGCTCGCGGACTCGGTGAGCACTCGCAAGCCGTTATGCAGAGCGATGTAGTCGCGCAGCGGCGACCAGAAGTCGTAGACGCCATGAACTAGGACACCCTGCTTACCGGTGGCGGCAATGTCCAACGCTGTATTAGTTCCGAGAGCGTTCATGGAAGAGACGAGCAACGGGTCGACGTTTGGATCTATGGGATCGACCCACGGCGGTAAATAGATGCGCGGACCGTTCGAGCCCATCTGGTGGATATCGTAAAGAATCTGCGGATGCCAGGGATTAATGACCTTTTCAACGGCTAACCGCGTTTCGATCTGCGTGAAAGAACTCCAGTCGCGGTTGTCGTCGTGGCCCGTATAGTGCGCCCACAATACAACAGGGTTCGTTCCTTCATAGGGCGTACCGAGGTACTTCTTATACCAGTCGACCACTAGTTGCTGCCCATCGGGGTTGAGGGACGGAACAAGCACAATGATGACGTTGTTAAGGATCGACTGAATCTCCAGCGTGTTTCCGGTGGCGAGCCGGTAGGCGAACTCGGTTGCGCTTTGCGAGCTGGCAATCTCGGTAGAGTGGATGTTGCATGTAACCACTAGCACCGTCTTGCCCTGCGTGATGAGCTCCTTTGCCTGCTCCTCCGTCGTGATGCGGGGGTCGGCGAGTCGAGCCTGAATCTGCTTGTACTTGTCAAGATGGGCGATGTTATCCGCCGAGGAGATGGTAACTGCGATGAAGGGGCGACCCTCGGTAGTCTTGCCTATCTCCTCGGAGCGAATCCGGTCGGACTCTGTGCTGAGCTTCTTGAAGTATGCAGTCAGCTCCTTCCAGTCCGCGAGTTTGCGGTCTGTACCTGGCTTGAATCCAAAAGCAGCTTCCGGAGAAGTGACGGTTTGCTGGGCCGCGCTAGACCCTAAGCCGATCAGAAGAATAAGAAGGGATACAGCTCGTTTCATAAACTCCTCAAACACAATCAATCAGTTGGAAAACGGATCGACAGCTCTCTTCTTCCACAACACACAATAGGGTGCGGCATAAGATGAGCCCGAGCAATCAGTCTGAATAATGAGAAATTAGTCTTGGGGGGATGACACTAGGAGCGAACGGGCATGAAGCAACAACAGAGCGCGAGGCAATGGCGACGGTCTGCGAAATGGATGGTGTTCCTCATGCGTAGCCTCATAATACACAAGGAATAACCTAAGTGAATAAATCGCCTGCAAAAAATTGCGCCCCGTGAACCAGACGGCTCCGGACAAGTCGCGAGACTTGAAGCCGAATCCGCCCTATGTGTCCAAGGGCAGGCACATGAATCGGCTTTGCGCAGTTCGATCTAAATAGAGAAGGCGCCAAAGCGCTTCTTATCCCGCCTAACTCGACCTACGTTTTATCCCACCAGCATTCTGTTGACATCTGCGAGCTTAGGCATTGAAGGCTGTGCTCCTGTCTTTGAAACTGAAACTGCAGCTACTGCATTCGCGAATCGTGCCGCTTCGATCGGTTCCATGCCGTCACTTAGACCATAGGCAAAACCACCATTAAAGGCGTCCCCTGCGGCCGTGGTATCCACCACCTCGACAGGAAATGCTGGGAGGTACGTCGTTTCCATCGCCTCTCCAGCTAGAAAAACGCCTCTAGATCCCATTTTCAAGATGACGTTCCGAACGCCGGTATCTAAAAGGTGTTGTGCGGCAACTGCTGGCTCAAAATTTGGATTCCCACGTAATCCCTGAAGCAGAATCTGTGTCTCACTCTCATTCGGTGTAAGCCAAGTCACGTTGCGCAACAGTGTCGGCGGCAATTCGCGCGCTGGAGCAGGATCGAGCATGAACGGAACGCCAAACTCCCTGGCCAATTCGGCGAGTCGTTCCACCGTAGGGAGCGGTATCTCCAGTTGCGACAGGATGAGAGAAGCGCTCCGAAGCTCATCAAGGTAGAGATCCAGATCGGCTGGTTGCAGTGAATCATTCGCACCAGGAATGACCACGATCGAGTTGTCCCCAGCAGGGGTGACCATGACTACAGCGGAGCCAGAGGGACCAGGTACGCTCTCAACACAGTGCCTTGAAACACCGGCAGAGCTCAACTCATCGAGAAGTTGCGTTGCAAAGAGATCTTCTCCAACACGGCCTATCATCACCACATTGCCACCAAGCCTGGCGGCGCCGACAGCCTGATTCGCTCCTTTACCGCCAGGATATGTGGCAAAACTTTGTCCCGTGATGGTCTCTCCCGAAACAGGCATCCGCGGCACGAAGGCCACGAGATCGAGATTGATACTGCCAACGACAACAATTTTCTTCTTCATGCAGCCGATTCTCCATGTGCTCTATCTAGAGCTAGCGGGGGATGAGAGGAGCAACGGCAATTGCGCCGAGTCCCGTTAGAAAGAAGAAAAACATCCAGGGAATAAGTCGCTTTGAAGTGGCAGGAGCCGAGGCAAACTCTTTCCAGATCACAACACCCCAAAAGGCAGAGATCATCGTTGCGCCCTGTCCGATAGCGTAAGAAACGGCTGGTCCAACGGCACCCGCGCGTGCTGCTACAAAGCTGGCCACTGCGCCGGTGCACCATACCAAACCGCCAACCATTCCCCAGAAGTGCCACGACTTGCACGCAACTCGATATTCGGAAAATGCAACAGCACTCTCCCCTGTGAGCGAGTGCTTCATGAGCCACGCATTGAGTGGCAGAGAACAGAGAGCAACACCGACGGCGAAAACAAATGCGACCGCATAGGGCCCAAGAGAGCCTGTCCCGATGCTCGAGCGTGCCACGAAGGGATAGAAGCTTCCCATCAATACGCCACTCACCACACTCAAAACCACGCCTCGCTTACTAATTGCCTTGCCCGCTTCACGCCTTTTATAGGCGAGAGCATCCAGCACAATTGCAACCGCAACCAAAGCAACTCCGCCAAAGATCAGAAGCGGATTGCTTGTAGGTTGAATGAGGTAATTCAACACAACACCCACAATGAGTGCGAGGCCGATACCAACCGGAAACGCGACGGCCATTCCTGCGATGTCAATGGCGGCTACTAAGAGGAGGTTCGCGATGTTGAAAATCACTCCACCTAGAATTGCGAACAGAACGTGAGAATGGTCGGCTGAGCGCAGGTTCTGCAGGAACGACGCCGGCCCACCGTATATGCTGCCGAGTGTGAAGCCCCAGACAAGGCTACCGAGTACGATGCCAATCACGTAATCCCAATAGAAAAGCGAGAACGCATAGCCCATGGTGAGCTTGCGCGTATTTGCCCAGGATCCCCAGCACAGCATGCTGGCAATCATGAGCAGTAGAGCGATCCAATACGCTTCTGGTTGATACAACAGACACCTCTTGGCATGAATACATACTTGCACTTGAACGAAAAGATAGTGGATGCGCAATCCTCCAAGAGAGGCCACCGCATCAGGCAGCCTCTCCTCGAAGATTGTCAGAATCGGATGTGTCCTACAAGCTGAATCTGACGTGGCATATACTGGCCTGTTGACTGGCCAAAGGTTGAGTTTGTGAGATCTCCGGTAGGCTGTGAGAGATTGACTCGATTGAAGGCATTCAGGAACTCTCCACGCAACTCCAATTTACCTGCGTCCCCCAGGAACCTGAGGTTAAAGGCACGCTGTATGGCCACGTTCACACTTACGAAACCCGGTCCGTTATACACATTGCGCCCGAGGTTCCCTTCCCGACCAGCCGCGGGCTTGCCGAAGTCGGATGCTTTGAATACGCCCTTCAGGAAAGCCGATCGATCTGCATTGAGGGACCGGCCGAAAGTTGGGGCATTCGGCACGTCATATCCGTAGCCGTCCGCGTTATAGTCGCCGCCACTTGCATAGGTTGCAGACGTATAGACGTTGAACGGTCTGCCAGATTGCAGAATCACAATCGGAGAGAGAGTGAAGCCGCTCGTTACCGTGTGAAGCAATCCATTGCCCGCACTTGGAATGTTCCACACGGCGTCTGCGGAAAGCCGATGACGCGTGTCGTAATCGGATCGGGCATACTGCCGCTCTGGATGCTGGGCATCGAAGATGGCTTGGCCTCCGCCCACTCCATTGTCGTTGCTGCTGGTGTAGTCAAGGGATTTTCCGTACGTATAGGTCGTATGCATCGTCCATCCCCGCGAGAAGCTTCGCGAAACGCCAAATGCACCAAGGTTAGAGTTTGCAATTCCTGCGTTGTTTCCATACGTCACAGCATTGAAGCTGGTGTTGAGTCGCGTCGAGCTACCTGCATGCGCAATGTAGTCTCCTGCATATCGATTTACATCAGTTTGCAGGTAGAGATCGGTACTCGACGTGCCAAGATAATCGGCTTCAAAGACAAAGCCTTTGATCGCACGCTGCACGCCAAGTGCCCAACTATGCACCAGCGGAGGACGCAGGTTCGGATCGATACCACCGACAGCAGTGCGCGTTCCTACCAGGCCGCCATGGGCGTCGGCGGTATAGCTGATTCCGGGTGGCGGAGCGAAGCCCTGCGCGCCTGAGTTGCTTGTGCCATAAGAGAAGTTTGCGAGCGTGACCCCGGCATTAAAGATGCTCAGAGCCGGATTTGCATACCCAGGAGGGTTAGTGCGCATGTTATTCACATAGGCATACTCGCCCACTTTATTGCTGAAAAGACCATAGCCACCATGGGCAGAGGTCTTTCCATCTCCGAAGACGTCCCATGCGAATCCGATCCTGGGTGCGAATCGGTATTGTGCATTGATCGTTGCTGCGCCGCTAGCGTTACGCGTCTGCATGCTTCCGTTCGCGATCTGGTCGGCGACGGTAGCTCCGGCTCCAGGCGTAAAGAAGGCGACGTTGTTCCTTCCATTCTGCACGGTCGACAAACGACCAAAATAGTCCATGCGCACTCCCAGATTCAGAGTGAAACGAGAGGTGATCTTCCAGTCTTCTTGAACGTAGGGCGCAAGATAAAGCATCATCACACGTTGGTAAAGGTTATGCGCCGTCGTATGTGTCGCCAGATCGACAACGGGGCCACCTTGATAAAAAGGATGATCCGCCGCAAAATCCAGAACATTCAGAAAATAGAAGAAGGGTCGAACAAGTCCATTGGTAAAGTCATCCAGATCCTGCTGCCGGTCCACATCGATGCCAAAGTGCAGGCTATGCTTTCCGCGCGTGTAGGAGATGTTGTCCTGGTAGATAAAGTTGTTCTGTGTCCAGCTTGATGGGCCCCACTGTGAAAAGGTGTCCGTAATGCCGCCAATGTAATAAATGTTTGGAAGCGATGGGATCTTATCTGGTTGATTTCCTGTGTTGCGGGTAAGGCTGACACCGATTTCATTCACAAGCCGCGATGAGAATGTGTGCAGGTAATCGAACTTCGCATAGAGAGTCGCATTGGGATTGATGTAGGAATAAACGGGACGGCCATCCGCGGACTCTCCTTCCGTTGTATTGCGAAACATGCTGAAGAAGACCTTGTCATTGCCCTGGCGCATGTTGTGGTCGAGTCGAAGATGACCCTGAAAGCCATTGCTGATCGGAGAAACATTGATCGTCGCAGTGCCCATAGCAACAAGATCGTTCGGGATCGCCGGTGCCGCGTAGCTGCTTCCATAGGCGGTCTTTACCTGGCCAACGGTGAGGAAGTTCGAGGTTGGCGCATTCTTAGGAGGCGCTTTACTCAAAAACTGCGCACCGAGTGTCGTAGGAAAATTAGTAGTCACGTAATTAGTGAACGCTGGCGTCTCTACGTTCACAATGCGCGTGCTGCCTAAAATCGAACGAAGCCAAAAGAGCGATCCAAAGAAGAACGTCTTGTCCTTCCAGACAGGTCCGCCAACCGTGCCACCGAAATCATTTCGATTGTACTTCGGAACGTCTTTCTGAAATTCAGTTCGAGAGGTCAGCGTCTTGTCCGTGTGGAACTCTGAAATCATGCCGTGAAAGCGGTTCGTTCCAGGCTTGGTAAAAAGCTCGATGAGCGCGCCACTCTGGCGCCCCTTCTCCGCAGAGAAGGTAGAAGCCGTCACCTTCATCTCCTGGATTGTCTCGGGTTCTGGAGTGATGTTGACTACGCCATCCCGCGAATTGCCATTCACAACCGTACCATCCACCTGGTATTCGTTCGTTTCCTGGCGCTGTCCGGCCGCATTGATCTGGAAACCAGATTCCGCGCTGAAGCTATTCGTACCAACCGAGCCCGCGGCAGATATATTTCCGGAGGCGTCTCCAAGTCCCGTTACGCCGGGCGCCAGTGTGGCGACAGAAGCATAAACGTTCTGCCCCACCATGGCCGACTCTTTCATCGTCTCGGTTTCAAGCGTGCGGCCGATGTTGCCCTTTGTTGTCTCGACCATTTCAGCCTGTGCAGTCACATCGACCGTCATGCTCTGCTCGCCGATCGCCAGTTTCGGATAGATCGTACGTACGTCGTGGCCTTCAATGGAAACGTCTTTCTGCTGCCAGGTTTTGAAGCCGCTTGCGTGAACCTCCGCACGATACTTGCCGGGGCCGAGTTGGAGGATGTGGACGTAGCCTTGTCCATCGGCAGTTGCCCTTTGGGCGACTTGCGTTCCCTGGTTGACGAAGATCAACTCCGCTCCTGGAACAGCCGCACCCGTGGAATCGACGACAGTGGCTTCCACGCCACTGGCGAACTGTGCCAAAGCCCTGGAAGGAAAGCACGTGCTTAAGATGACCAAAAGGGAGAGCAGGTAGAACCTAATTCTGTTTATGTTGGACACTGAAAACCTCCCCAATAAAGGGAACTGAGATGTCAGCCGACCTAAGGCTTGGCTGTTTGAATCGTTTCAATTTACGAGCGCGGCCATAGTAGAAATTCTCTTTCTCGCTTGTCAAGATAAAAAATGAGAAATTGATTTCTCGGGTAAAAAGAACTCCTTTTGCAGATCGGAAGACTGCTATACATGCTTTATTTATTGGATATTCATCCATCCTCTGGTTCTAAAAAAGAGTAACGAACGTCATTGCGGGCGCCCTAAATGCAGACCGATATCTCAGAGTGCTGCTTGCGTCCTCTCTCTGAAAGCTTTTATATTGGCTCCCTAATCCAATCGAGGTGTGCAATGGGATTTCGCTGTCTTCTTCAACTCGTGGCGCTTGCCTCAGCCTCCGTTTCCGTGTCGGCATTCGCGCAGGACGCCAATGTCCAGATGCAGGGTGAGCAGATCGCCGGGCCAACATGCGCGGGCCTTCCCCAATGGTTTATGCACTCTGCACCTCGGCCCTGTACTACGGAAGAAGTGCGCACGTGGATCAAGGACGTTCGTCACTGGCGCATAGAACGAAAGATCCGTGTCGGCATGGACGACACCGAGTACAAGCGCCCCGACCTGCTGTGGACACAGTCCAGCTTTGTGCAGCCGCAGATGATGGTGCACGATCGCTTTTTCTACGATCCAAAGACCCGTCATTACTCGGTAGACCGTTACCTCGAAGATGCGAATGCGCGCTATGGAGGCATCGATAGCGTTCTGGTGTGGCCGACGTATCCAAACATCGGCGTCGATGATCGCAACCAGTACGATCTCGTTCGCGATATGCCCGGCGGGTTGGAAGGCGTCAAGAGTTTTGTGGATGCCTTTCACCAGAAGGGCGTGCGCGTTCTCTTTCCGACCATGTTGTGGGACCAGGGAACGCACGTTGAGGGAACAGCCGATGCGGAAGCTCTTTCCAAGGAACTGGTGTCAGTCGGGGCTGATGGTATCAACGGAGACACCCTGCAGGGCGTGCCGCGTTCGTTTCGCGATGCCTCCGATTCACTTCATCATCCACTCGCACTCGAACCGGAGCTTGGCCCAGGTTCGGATGAGATGTTGAACTACAACAACATGACCTGGGGTTACTGGAAGTACGAATTTGTGCCGTCAGTCAGCCGGTACAAATGGCTCGAACCTCGTCATTTGGTGCATATCTCGAACCGCTGGGCACACAATCATGTGGACGATCTGCAATCCGCTTTCTTCAACGGAACTGGCTTCGAATCGTGGGAAAACGTCTGGGGCATCTGGAACCAGATGACGCCGCGCGACGCAGAGGCCTTGCGTCGCATCTCCATCATCGAGCACGCCTACAGCAAGCTACTCGTATCGCAGGATTGGGAACCGCACACGCCGACACAGCAGTACGGAGTCTTTGCCAGCAAATGGCCGAGCGACACTGCAACGTTATGGACCATCGTCAATCGGAACATGTATCCCGTAGGCGGATCAGAACTGACGCTTCCCTTCCGTGAAAACACGCGTTACTACGATCTTTGGAACGGCGTGGAGTTAACGCCGCAGAAGAACGGCGAAAAGATAACACTGGCCTTCTCCATCGAAGCGAATGGCTATGGTGTAATTCTGGCGACCAGCGAACATGCAGAGGATCTGACATCGCTCTTGAAAAAGATGCAGACGCTCAGTCGCAAACCTTTGAGCTCCTACTCCGATCAATGGACGACCCTCCCCCAGCAGATGATTGCGATTGCAAAAACCAAAACGGTCTCACAAAAGCCTGACAGAATGTCGCACATTCCAGCGACCGACTTTCTCTTCCGCGTCAACGGCATCGAGATTGAAGGAACCAACGACGAAGGAGTGGACGTGCAATATGCAGGCGAAACTTCAGCACGGCGCTACCACGAGAACCAGGTTAAAATCGCTTCTTTCTGGATCGATACCTATCCCGTCACCAATGCTGAGTTCAAAAAATTCGTCGACGCAACAAAGTATCGCCCCGCAGACGACCACAATTTTCTCAAGGACTGGACACACAACTCCTTCCCTCCAGGGTGGGAGAACAAGCCGGTCACCTGGGTTTCGATCGAAGATGCACGCGCTTATGCCAGCTGGGCTGGCAAACGCCTTCCACATGAGTGGGAATGGCAGTATGCAGCGCAGGGGAACGACGGAAGAACGTATCCCTGGGGGAATGATTGGATCCGCGACAATATGCCTGCAACAGATAACGGTCGCACGTTGCTGCCCCCAAGCGATGTGGGCGCCCATCCACAGGCAGCGAGCCCATTCGGAGTGCAAGACCTCATTGGGAATGTATGGCAGTGGACCGACGAGTACGTAGACACACACACACGCGCGGCCATTTTGCGAGGCGGAAGCCACTATCAGCCGCAGGGTTCCCGGTGGTATTTCCCGCAGGCGTATAAGCTGTCAGAACACGGCAAATATCTGCTGATGGCGCCGAGCTTGGACAGGTCTGGCACGATTGGCTTCCGCTGTGTGCTGGATGAATAAGACGCACGCATGAAACCTCAAAATAAGAAAAATCCGCCACTCGAACGAGCAACGATGCATGACATCGCCTCACGGGCAGACGTCTCGCTCGGTACGGTTTCGCATGTCATCAATGGGACCGCACCGGTGCGCGATGTCCTCAAGAAGCGTGTACTGCAGGCAATCGACGATCTTGGTTATCAGCCCAATCACCTCTCCCGAGGCCTGCGTCGCAACCAAACCAACCTGATCGGCATGATCATCCCGGACATTATGAATCCGTTCTTTCCTTCGGTAGTTCGGGGGGTCGAAGACATGGCATACAAGGCGTCATATCGCCTTTTGCTATGCAACGCCGACAACGACGTTCAGAAGGAGACGGCCTATCTGAATGATCTCCGATCGTTTCTCCCCGCGGGCATTATCCTCATTCCTTCGCTCGATCATAAGATCGCTTCCCAGGGAGCAGGGCCGCCGGTTGTATGTATGGATCGCGTGCCCAAAGGATGGAAGGGCGACAGCGTAACCGTAGCCAACGAGGCAGGCGGTCACGCGGCAGCGGAACACTTGATAGAGATGGGGCACAAGATCATCGGTATTGTGCGTGGCCCATCGAATGTTGTTACGGCCGAAGAGCGCGTGACCGGATTCGTGAAAGCGATGAAGGCAGCCAGGCTTTCGATTTCGCCTGAATACATTCAGGAAGGCCAGTTTGATCGCGAGAGCGGATACACCTGCACGCTCCGTCTTTTGAATATGCTGCCTCGCCCCACAGCCATCTTCACTGCAAGCGATCTAATGGCGACCGGGGCGCTCGCGGCGATCAAGGCAAGCAAACTGAAGTGTCCCGACGATATTTCAATTGTAAGTTTCGACGGCCTGGCCTTCACCGAACTCACCGAACCAGCATTGACAAGCATCTTCCAGCCCAGCTACCAGCTTGGTTATACGGCCGCTCGTCTCCTGCTGGACAGAATCAATGGCGAGGACTTCCCTCCTCAGAACGTGATGCTTGATACAGAACTTAAGATCAGAGACTCTGTTCGGCGAATTTAGAAATTGCTCAGACTATCGAGAGCCACCGGAATACCTATTGCCAAAATAGGTATTCCGGCCATACACTCTCCAGCATGGCTAAGAATTCCGAACATCGCGATCTCTTCCCCGGCGCTCTGGAGATGATGATTCTCCAATCCCTTCGGCTGAAGCCCATGCATGGCTATGCGCTGGTGAAACACATCAAGCAGGTCTCCGACGATCTGCTTCAAATAGAAGAGGGCTCACTCTATCCGGCGTTGCAGCGGATGTTAAAGGCTGGCTGGCTGGAAGCTGAGGCGGGAACCTCGGCCAAGGGCAGACCAACGAGGATCTATAAGCTCACGACCGCAGGCATGCGCCATCTCGAAAAAGAAGTGGTCAGTTTCGAGAGAATGTTTGCAGGCTTTAGCCGTGTGCTCGCCGCAGCCAAAGCATAGGAGATAGAGCATGTCACGATTCCGTCGCTTCTTTAGCAGAGATCGCCGCTATGACGACCTCTCTGTCTCCATTCAGGAACACCTCGACGAGCGTATCGAGGAACTGATAGAGGAGGGCATGTCGCGCGAAAAGGCTGAACGAACGGCACGTCGCGATTTCGGCAATGTGACAATCCTCCAGGAGCGGAGCCGTGAAGTCTGGCAGTGGCAAAGACTCGAATCGTTGCTAGTGGACCTGAAGCATGTGTGCCGTCGGCTAGGGCGATCGCCGGGCTTCGCGATCACGGTGGTGCTCACGCTGGCCATTGGCATCGGAGCGAATACGGCGATCTTCAGCGTACTCAACAGCGTGCTGATACGGCCGTTGCCCTATCCGGAGCCGGAACAGCTGGTTTCGCTTCATCTCAACGCGCCGGGTGCGCCCGGTCTCGCTGAGTTTCGCAATGAGCTGCGCCTGTCGCCGTCGATGTATCTCACCTTCGCTGGCCAGAACCGTGCCTTTCAGTCAATGGGAGTGTGGGGGCCAGGAACGGCAAGCATCACCGGCATCGCCCAACCAGAGCAGGTCAACACAGCGCTTCTTTCGAGCGGCATTCTTGAAACGCTGCATGTCCCGGCACTCATCGGGCAATGGCTTACGGCCGCCGATCAGGACTCCCATGGCCTGGGACGTGTGATGTTGAGTTATGGCTATTGGCAGCGCCGCTTCAGCGGTGACCCCGCCGTTGTAGGACGCACCATCAGCGTCAATTCTCAGCCGCGTGTGATCGCCGGGGTGATGCCGCGCGGATTCAAGGTCGTCAATTACGACTTCGACCTCCTGGTTCCGCTGGCCCTCGATCCGGTCAAAGAGCAGTTGGCTGGCTTTGCATATCGCGGCATCGCGCGGCTTCGGCCTGGAGTTGCCATCCCGCAGGCAAATGCCGATCTGGCGCGCCTGCTCAACGTATGGATGGACTCGTGGTCCAACGGTCCGGGCACCAACTCCCACTTCTATCTGACCTGGAGAATCACCCCCGCGCTAGAGCCGCTGAAGGAGACTGTGGTGGGCAGCATCCACACGGTTCTCTGGGTGATTATGGGAACAATCGGCGTTGTCATGCTGATCGCCTGCACCAACGTGGCCAACCTGCTATTGGTTCGAGCGGATGCGCGCCAGCAAGAACTTGCAGTCCGCTCAGCGCTTGGCGCAGGACGATGGAGGATTGCGCGTGAGCTCTTGCTGGAGAGCGTGACGCTGGGTCTGTTGGGAGGAGCCGCCGGTGTGGCCGTAGCCTATGGCGGACTCCACCTGTTGTCGGCGATCGGGCCGATGGAACTCCCGCGCTTGAGCGAGATCTCGCTCGACGGTCGCTCCATTACCTTCACACTCATCCTCTCCGTACTCTCCGGTCTCTTCTTCGGTGCCATCCCGGTACTGCGCTATGCCCCTTCGCAGCAGCGCCCGACCTTGCTTGGAGCGATGCGGACGTCGAGCGGAAACCGTGAGAGCCAACGCGGCCGCAACCTACTCGTGATGGCGCAAGTTGCCATGGCGCTCGTGCTGCTCATCAGCGCAGTCCTGATGATCCGCACCTTCCGGGCGATGCGCAATGTCGATCCCGGTTTCTCCAATCCTGCGTCCCTTCAGGTCATGCGCCTCTCCATTCCGGAGACGCTGGTCAGCGATGCCACAACAACCGTGCACCTGCAGAACAATATCCTCGACAAACTGGCTGCGATCCCGGGCGTCTCTTCTGCCGGCTTCGCAGCTTCTGTTCCCATGAGCGGAGCCGAACCGAGCTGGGATCAGATTCTCATCGAAGGGAAAGACTACTCAGCCGAAAATCCCCCGATGCGCCTTTACAACTACGTCTCGCCCGGCTACTTCCACACCGCTGGCACACGTCTCGTAGCCGGGCGCGACTTTACGTGGGCGGAGGTCTACAACGTGAGGCCGATCGGAATCCTATCCGAGAGCCTTGCCCACGAGCTTTGGGGATCGCCGGGTATAGCCATCGGTAAACGGTTTCGAGAGTTCCCAGGCATGCCCTGGCATGAAGTAGTGGGCGTGGTGCAGGATGTACGTGAAAACGGCGTGGATCAGGTCTCGCCCGCAACGGTCTACTGGCCTTCGTTGCTGGGTGATTCCCCCGCTCCGGAGAAGCTGGGAGCCTGGCGCAGGGTCTACTTCGCGATACGCAGCGATCGCGCCGGGACGCAGACCTTTATTAACGAGATGCAACAGGCCGTCTCGTCAGTAAATGCGAATCTGCCGGTCGCAGCCATCAGCACCATGCAGGATATCTATAGCGAATCCATGGCGCGCACTTCGTTCACACTCGTTATGCTTGCGATGGCCGGTGCGATGGCGCTCGCTCTTGGCATCCTTGGCATCTACGGGGTGATCTCGTATGCCGTCTCGCAGCGAACGCGAGAGATTGGCATACGCATCGCGCTGGGCGCGAAGAAGGGTGAACTGGTTTGGATGTTCGTTCGCTCAGCCCTGACGCTTACCGGAGTGGGTACGATCATTGGCCTCGCGGCCGCGGCCGCACTCATGCGCCTGATGCAAACGCTCTTCTTTGGTGTCAGTCCCTTCGATCCCATCACCTTCATGGCTGTACCGGTTGCTCTGATTGCTGCAGCGGCGCTGGCAAGCTATCTGCCAGCGCGCCGTTCTGCTGCTGTCGATCCCGTGGAAGCGCTTCGCGCCGAATGAATCATTTCGAAGGCGATGCAGGCTAGTTGAGCTAGGTCGGGCCTGTCGGCTACATCAGACGGAGGCGTAAGTTCGGTGAGTATCGCGTCGACCACCCGCTACAAAGCGACCCGAAAGCTGGGTGGCGCTACGGGAGCCCGCCTTTGTGAAAGTCAAAGTCCAAAGCGAACACTGCTTGCAGTGAGGTTGTGAGAAGACAAGGCAAAAAGATAAGCGGGATTCGTGCGTGAAGGATCATCATCGTTTCTAATTGCTCGGATTAACACGATAAACAAGTAGAGCGGCAATATCTACGTCGGTTTTGGGGTGGATCACGAAGAACCGATGAAGCTGGAGGAGATAGAACGATGTCTTGCCCCCGTTCGTTGGAATGTTGGCGAGCAGCTTGTAGATGTTCGGATCTTACTGATGGAAGATCGAGATTCCTTGGGTTCCGCTGCCGTAGACTCGCTTCATGACGGGATCATGTCGTCATTTATATTTACAAGCTTCTATGACAGATCGTGTTTAAAGAAACCAAAAAGCGTTGCCAAGATGGCGACTGCGGCGAACAGGAACAGAATCGAGAGTACCAATTTTGACCATGGATTTTCCTTCTCCTGGACCTCACTGCTTCCTTCCGTATGCTTCGTGAACATCAAAAAAAGACGCCTGCCCCGTCCGGATTTAATCGTGTTCAGCATGAGACCCCAGTTGTTCTTCACTCTTTGCAACTCCAATGCTGCACCGGCAGACATAAGGAATGCATAAAGACGCTACAAAAGATCTTGGAATCGATAGCCGATATAGTTTTCCGTAAGTAGATACCTTGGATTGGAAGGGTCATCCTCAATCTTTCTCCGAAGTTGGCTGATATACGTGCGAAGATATTCGCGCTCATTTCCGTATTCATCCCCCCATACCTCGGACAGAAGTTTGTGATGTGTGATTGGCGTTCCCGCGTGCCGCATCAGAACATGCGTCAGTTCGAACTCTTTGGGCGTTAGATGAAGCTCAGCGCCATTCTTTGTTAGGCGACGCGCCAAAGGATCGATTTTCAACTCCCCAATCTCAATCGGGCCAAGTTCGCTTCCTTCGGGCTGGCGCACCCGTCTCACGCCAGCCCGCATGCGCGCGGCCAATTCAGGAAGTCCGAAGGGCTTGGTAACATAATCATCCGCACCGGCATCCAAAGCAGCAATCTTATCCTCGTCCCGGTTACGCACAGTGAGTACGATGATGGACAAACAGGGATGTGCGGCACGAATTTTCTCGCACGCAGACATGCCGCCCATACCTGGCATATTGAGATCCAGTAACACCACCTCGAATTTATGATTTCGAAGTTCCACCAGAGCGGTCTCTCCGTTTGGTGCCTCCATGATTTCAAAGCCCAGCGCGCTCAAAGTTGCTGACAGTGTGTGTCGCAGCGCAACATCATCTTCAACAATCAAAACCGTTCCGTGACTCATCTCCGAACTCCCTCGAGTGGAATGGAAACGTGAAACGTAGTTCCCTTTTCAGGGTCACTTTCGATCCAAATCCGTCCGTTATGGGCTTCCACTGCTCGCCTCGCGACCGAAAGGCCGATGCCAGTGCCTGGTGCACCGTGTTCGACTGAGGGGCTTCGGAAATATCGCTCAAACACAAGTTCTCTCTCTTCCGCAGGGATGTAGGAACCCTCGTTGTGAATCGCAATTTCTATCTCTTCCAAGAACACCCTCACGGACATCAGCACCTTTGAACCACCCAGACTGTATTTCAACGCGTTCTCTAACAACTGGACGAGCGCCATCCGCACTAGATCCTGATCCATGTCGCACTCGATCCTGCTCTCTGGAAAGCAGGGGACGATGCGACTGATATCGAACTCGATCCGCAACTCTTCCACGGCTGATTCAAAAATGTCACGGAGACTAGTCTTATGCTTCTGAACGAAGAGCTCGCGAGACTCCAGCTTCGAAGTGCGCAGCAACTTATCAGTCAGTGTCGCAAGGTAAGAGGCTTGATTTTCGATGACTTCGGCCAACTCTATTTGCAACGGGGACAGGTTTCCCAATTCCTTTAATCCCGAACTGGAAACCAGAATGGTAGTCAGAGGCGTTTTGACTGCATGGGCAAGACCGTCGAGCACCGCGGTCCTTAGCTGTTCTGAGACCATCTGCGAAGCTGCCGTCACTTCTGCCTTGAGAGCCCTGATTCTTTCCAAATGAGTTGCAAGCAGAGTCGCAACCGTATCCGCCATGAGCAGTTCCAGCTCACCGTGAAAATAGATCGTACCAACGGTACGCACCCCGAAACGAAGAAGACGTATTCGTTGGTCTTTTGATGGCAGATTGAAATCCTTCATAGCTCGGAAGGAAGCCTGTAAAGAATCGAATGAGTCGGATGCATCTCCGGAGTAGCTAAACGATCTCTCGCGATCGTCCCAAATCCCCACACCGTAAAGCCGAAGTTTCTCCTGTATCAAAGCGCAAAACTGCTCGCCCCCCGAGCTATTCCAATCGATGAGCAACGTACTTCGTGAGATCTCATAGAGCGCGCGTTGCTGCTGTTCCGCTTCTTTCAACCGCTCGGAATGATTCCGAATGCGATTTGACAGATGACTTACGAGCAGCGAAACTCCCGCAAACGATGCCAGCGAAAAAACATCCTGCGGAGAAGCTACACGCAGATTGAATCGCGGTTCAGTGAAGAGGAAATCGAGACCGAGGGTTGCGCAAATCGCAACCGGAATAGAAGCCCGAAAGCCGCCTCTCCACGCCACGATCAAAGTAAGAAAAATGTAGAGCGGTACGGAAGCTGCCGCACCACGTTCGTAGCGAAACGTCAGTGCGCCCAGAGCCAGGATGCCGACACATCCGCCGCATCCCCAGAGAAACGGCCGGATTCGAAAAGCTCTCTTCATTTGTCCTGCATCGAGACTAGGCAGAAAGCCATAAGAAAGTTGTAAAGATCACAGATCTTTATGCCTTCCTGATTGGTAACGAGATGGAATGAGTATGGCCGGCACGCACCGGCAGGAGATAGAAACATGATGCACAGCACTTTTGGAGGATTCTTCGACCACACCACGGATCTCACGGAACGGGAAAAATTGGCGTTGCGTTTGAGACAACGAGTTCATGAAAAATTAGGCCACAACGAAATGCTATCCACGAAGAGACCGATTGCGGCACGAGAGATCTTGATGCTGGCTGCGCTGCTGCTCCTCTTTTCTGGCATGTGCTTCGGACAATCTACTTTCGGCACCATACGTGGCACGGTGCAGGATACAAGCAATTCCATGATCCCGGAAGCCACCGTTACGTTGCATTCCGTTGCTGAGAATACAGAGCGGGTCACGACAACAGACGGCAGCGGCGAATTCAACTTTGAGAATGTCAAGCCTGGATCTTATCGTGTGACCGTACATCATAATGGGTTCAATGATTCGGCTCTACTCGCGATATCGCTTGCCGCTCGGCAGGAGCTGCGCATTCCTTTCAAGATGGCGATTGCATCGCAGGACACCGTTGTTGACGTCCAAGCCGACGCGGGCGGTGTCAATACCGAAAACGCGATCATCTCGGACGAGAAGGACAACATCCAGATCACGCAGCTTCCGCTAAATAACCGCGCCACCACAACGAGCCCACTAGGCGCTCTCGCGCTGTCTTCCAATGTGCAGCAGGATAGCCAAGGCAACATGACTGTCGGCGGTGCGAGTTCTTCGATGGTTAACTTTTCGGTCGATGGTATCTCGACCGCGAACGTCCGTCAGAACGGCCCGCTCCAGGATGCTTATCCTTCTCAGGAAGGTATCTCCGCGGTCAAAGTGACGGCCTTCAATAACAGTGCTGAGTTCTCTCAGGTGGGTGACGTCACGTTCGTGACAAAGAGCGGCTCAAATGCCGTGCACGGAAGCCTTTTTGAATATCTGCAGAACGATTCCCTGGATGCTTCGCCCTACGGCTTCAACGGCAAAGCGCCAAAGAAGTTCAACACCTTTGGCGGATCGCTTGGTGGGCCACTTCAGATCCCGCACCTCTATAACGGTCATAACCGTACGTTCTTCTTCTTTACCTATGAAGGCAATCGTCGTCACACAGCAACCGCACAACAATTTCTCGTTCCCACCGCTGCAGAACGCAATGGCGATCTCTCTGATATGCAGACTTGCGACAGTAACAACAGCTGCGTTGCCGGTCCAGTCATCGCTCCTGGTTCCATCAGTCCGACGGCAATCGCACTGTTGAAGTACTACCCTTTGCCGAACGTCGCGGGACAGTCCAACTTCAACTACGAAAACTTTCAGAGCACGCCGGCGTCAACAGACGGCGCAGACATCCGTATGGATCAAACGATCAATCCAAGACAGTCGGTCTATGCACGTTTCAGCCGAAAGAACATTACTTCCAACTTTGCCAACGCACTCCTGCCGAACGACGTCGATAGCGTCCACAACCGAAGCTTCCTGCTGTCCCACACCTACACCATTACGCCGCGGCTTCTGAACGAGTTTCGCTTCGGTTTCACAAATGTCATTACCAATGTGAACTTCGCGATTCGAGGGGCCGACGCTCTCCAGCAACTCGGTTTACAGGGAGTCGATATCAGCCAGCATCCTGAGAGCCATGCCTTCCCTACGTTCAACTTTAGCAACGGGACGGGCTTTACACCCATCGGACGAGATAAAACCGGTGCGACGCAGTCGAAGACACTCCAGTTCACCGACAACGTTACCTACACCTTCGGAAAACATACCCTCAAAGGTGGGCTCGATGCCCGCCGCGTTCGCTACTTTGACATTGAAACATTCGTGGCATCGGATGACTTCGGTCAGTTCACCTTTCAACCCACGTTCACAGGAAACTCCTTCGGAGACTTACTGATCGGGGCACCGACAACCTTGTTCTTTGCCGTCTCAAGCCCGGATGTGGCTGGTACGGCTTGGCAGTACAGCCTGTTTGCTCAGGACGAATTTCAGGTCAACTCCCGGCTGACCTTAAGTTACGGTCTCCGCTGGACGGTGCTTCCGGCATTCAAAGGGGACGGTGGCAACTTCGCAAACTTCGATCAAAATACGAACTCCATCGTTGTGCCCGATCAGCTGTCCTCGTATTTGACGCAGAACAATCTGGTGAGCTCGAACCTGGCTTTCCAGCAATCATTCAACGCCTGCAATCTGAACCATACTGGCCTTCCCTGCACGAAGTACTTGACCGCAAGCCAGGACAGACTGCCTCAGAGTCTGCGCTCTACCTACTATGGCAATGTGCAACCCCGCTTTTCCTTGGCTTACCGCCCCTTTAACGACACAAAAACTGCGGTGCGTGCGGGCTTCGGAATTTTCACGATGACGAATCTCGGTCCGCTCTCGTTCAACAACAGCGGTAATCCTACTTCCAACCTGCACACTTATTCTAATTCTTCCGTGACGGACGCAAGTGGCACACATCCTCTCATCCAGTTTCCCAACACCGCGCCTGTCAGCACTGGCATCCAGTATGGTGGCGGAGGTCTGGATCAGGGGGTTGATCCAAACTATCGTGATCCGCAGGCGAATCAGTGGAACCTGACTGTCGAAAGACAGCTTTCAAAGACCGATACACTCCGCATGAGCTACGCCGGGATGCATACCTACCGTCTCAGCATCACGGAAGATCTGAACCAGATACCAGCGAGCACAACTCCTTTTCAAACAACGGCCGCGAGTCCCTATGTAGATCCTCGTTCTCCATATCCCAACTGGTTCGAAATTTTCAGCACCTTCAATGCGGGTAAGCAGAATTATCATGCCCTTGAAGCAGAGATAACGCACGCCATGTCGCGCGGCCTCTATTTCAATGCCAGCTATACCCTCGCCAAAAACCTCGCCAACAATCAGGGTGACACTCCTACCGGATTTGCGGGGGAAGTAAACTACGGTCTCCCCATAACGGATCGCTTCAATCCTGGACGAAATTATGGCAACGTGGAAGGCACCCGACGCCATCGCGCCCTCTTTACGGGCGCTTACCAACTTCCCTTCGGTCCCGGACGAAGCCATATTACAAACGGATGGATGAGTCAGGTTATCGGTGGATGGGAAGTCAATACGGTCACGCTTCTGGAGACAGGACCTTGGCTTACTCCCAGCATCAGTTCAAGCAGCGATCAGTCCAACACAAACGTTACGAATCGTGGAGCGACATTGCGACCGGATGTTGTCTCAAAGAACTTCTACCAAGGACAATCTCGTTCACACTTTTTCGATGCATCAGCCTTTTCTGCAACACCTGTCGGAGCGGGACGATTCGGTAACGCGGGTGTAGGCATCTTGCAGGGTCCAGGGACTGCTGCTGTCAGCCTCGGTATGGCAAAGGTCTTCGATCTCCATGAACGTGCCAAACTGAGGTTCGAGTCGAGCTTCACGAATGTACTCAACCACACGAACTTCGCTCCTCCTGCTACACAGATCGACAACCCTGCCACGTTTGGTGTGCTGAGCGCTCCTCAAACAGCCGAGAATGCCGGGAACAGAACCGGACAAGTAGCACTGCGCATCGATTTCTAAACTAAGCCGGAACAATGAAGGCGGGGCCAAAAGCCCCGCTCTTTCATTGACAGTGTAGAGCCATAAACGGAACCCAATAGATAGGATGATCGGCTTTCACCGAACAGCCTCTCTTTTCGTCTGCTGCTGAGGTATCCCGGAGGAAAGAGCCTTTTGTGCAGCGTCGATCTTTAGCGCCCATGCCGGATGCTCGAAAGTAATCTGTCGCGCGTAGATTAGGGATTCCTTCGTATTCAAAGCGATAAGCTGATCGACGTATTGCTGCAGTGAGAGTTTGCTCCAAGGCGATACTGTACGCTGATCCGGTGTGGAGAAATACCACTTACCGAATCGTGTCCACGGATCGTCCCTTTGTGACGCAAGCAAATCGTCGCGCATTTTTTCTATCTTGGAAAGATCGGGTGTGGCGGACTGAGAAAAGCGCGAACGGCTGGCTGTAAACTCAGCTAAATCGGCAAGCCACACCGGCGCGGGATCGCTCGGAGGCATGTCTAGAATTTCGGCCGTATTGCCGTCGGTGACCAGCAACGAGGAATCCGTGGGGCTAAACTCGGCTCCATTCTTATTGCTGTTGTAGTGAATGGGTAACATTGTGGCTTCCCCCGTTACGGCACTCCATATCCGCATCGACTGGTCTCGTCCACGAGTAAAAACGAGCGACGCATCACCACTGAAGCCGCCGTCTATAAGCGGCGCATTGTGTTGTAGTAAAGGTGTAAGAGCGCTGCCCGTGCGCGCATCCCACACGCGAGCTGTGTGATCGTGCGAGATGGTCAAAATATGTGTGGCATCCGGGCTGAACTCTGCGTCGCTAATGGGACCAGTCTGCGTGAAGTCTCTTCCCTGCTGCGCACCAGTATTGGCATCCCAGATCTTCGCAGTGTGATCTCCCGAACTGGTCAGCACAAACCGACTGTCGGGGCTAAATGTCGCGCTGAAGATTGCATTACCATGCACCATACGATGCAGGCGTTTGCCGGTCATTGGATCCAGAAGCTCGGCAAAGTCATCATCCGTTCCAATCAGCGCGTGCTTTCCGTCATTGCTCAAAGCAACAACATTTACGTCGTCGTGATATGTGAGCTTCGGCGAGAGAACTTCGCCAGTCACAGCATCCAACAGATAGACTTCTCCCCCCGCGCTGCCTAACACTCGCTTGCCATCCGGGCTGAGCGCAATATGTGAGAGAGGCTTCACCGTGTGGAATGGAAGATGCAGGGGCTGACCGCTGCTTGCACCCCATAGATGAACCGTCCCATCGTTCAAGCTGGCAACAACACGATGCCCGTCGGCACTCCACGCAACGGCAACGACCTCATTATCGTGATGCATCAGCCCAGCCGTTTGCTCGCCTGTATGCGCATCCCAGACGCTCAACGTATTGTCATCAAGTACGGTCAGGATCCGAGCGCCATCTGCGCTGAATTTGGCTCCAATGAAGTTCGCAGTGACACAACACAGTCTGATGTGGATGTTCTGACGTTGCTCGGCGATGAGTTGAAACGCGAGGGATGCCGCGGGATTACCCTCACGCTGCGCACGAAGACTTGCCGCAGCCTCCCTAAGTGCCTCGTGTTTGATTCCATCTGTTGCAAACCTAAGGGCCAGCAGATAATGGATGTATGCGGCCTGTGACTGACCTGGGCCGTCGGCGGAAGAGGCCGCTTTAGCCGCAGTCGAAGTGAGGGGCATGAAGGTGCCTCTCGCATGTTCTTGAGGCATCGCTTGAGACACGGCAACCCCGAAGGCAATGAGGCATGCGGTCGCGATGAGAGTACGGCGGTGTGGTCTCTCGTGGGAGGCTGACAGAAAGTTTTTTTTCATGAATGTCCTTGAATCTTCTTATAGACGGCTTAGCTTGAGTGGCGCTATGCGCGCACCCTTCAAGGTGATGCATGACCTCGAAGAAAATGCAGAGAACGTCCGCAAGCATCGCGGGCGTTCTCTGCAGAAGCTATCGGCTGGAGCAGCGCTCCAGCCAGAGGTTAGCGATAGAGTTCAAGTGCGGAGATCTTCGGCTGATCCGCAATCGCCCCCGAAAGGGTGACTGTAATGTTGCCGTTCGGATCCGGTTGAACGGTGAACTCCTCCACTATGGCAGTCCCCGGAGCTCCGGCGGCTGCGATGATATCGAAGTTCGGCAAGACTGTATCGCCGTTCACGATGACATTGAAGACGCGTTGACCGGGCTGCTTCCAGTAAAACTCGTTGAAATGAAGGCGCAGCTTATAGTTCGTTCCAACAAGGAGGTTCGGAAGCGTGTAGGTAATAGTTCCTCCAGCCCGCTCCTGTTGATAGACCTGTTCCGGAGCAGGATTGACCACTGCGGACAGATCCGGGTTACCGGCACCAGTGGCAGTTCCGCCGCCAGCGAAAAATGCGTCCGCCTGAAAAGGTACGATCGGCGTGACACTTCCAGCGGCAATTCGGTAAACAGGCGCACCAGTCAGGGACGATCCAGGGGTGGCGCTTACTTCACTCGAAGCAAACGATGCTACCGTGGCGTTGGCGTTTTGAACCGTATAAAAGAACGGCTGTCCGTTTGGCAGATTCGCGTCGATAAACGATGTGCCAGTAAGTCCGGAAGCGATCGGAGTCGTTGCCTCCGATCCCGCTGCATTGCCCCGGAAGACACTGTACGTTCCGCTCGCAGCTGAAGCCCAGGTAAGTGCAACCCGACCGACACCAGCCGCGGCATGCAGAGACGTCGGCGCATTCGGTCGTGGCATCATGCTTCCATCGCCGATGACCTCAATGCCGCTCACCAGTGCATTGTCTTTTACAGTCTGATACTGCACCGTAATCTGGCCGTTCTGTGCTGTCGCGGGCAGGTCCAGGGTCGTCGCAATATCCTTGCCACCGGCCGTTGCAAAGATATCGTAATTAGACTGCGCAACCTGGTCGTTGATGAGGATATTGAAGAGACGTGCGCCTGGTGCGTTCCAGTACGTCTCTGCAAAGTGTGAGCGGATGATGTAGGGACTGCCGGTTTTCAGTCCAGTGAATGTGTACGTTGAGGTACCAAAGCGGTTGCTCTGGTAGACAGCGGCGGGGGCTGCATTTTTCACCCCCGTCGTCGTGATGGTGTCATTGGTCTGGGAAGTGTTTCCTCCCGAGAAGGAGCTATCTGCGAAAAAAACACCCGCTGAGACTGCGCTGCCCGAATCAACTTGATAGACCAGCGAAGTCGAGGGAGCCTGCGTCGCAGTGTTGAGCAATTCCAGACCACTGACCAGTGCGTTGTCTTTCACAGTTTGGAAGGTAATCGCGACCTGACCATTCTGCGCTGTTACGGGATAATCAACAGAGATAGCAACATCTTTACCGCCTGCTGCCGCGACAATGTCGAAGTTGGATTGGACAGTCTGCCCGTTCACAAGGATGTCGAACAAACGTGAACCTGGATCGGTCCAGAACGTCTCCGCGAAGTGAAGCCGCAGAATGTAAGACGTACCCGAAGTGAGATTCGGAATGGTATAGGT
This sequence comes from Terriglobus saanensis SP1PR4, assembly GCF_000179915.2. Taxonomy (NCBI): domain Bacteria; kingdom Pseudomonadati; phylum Acidobacteriota; class Terriglobia; order Terriglobales; family Acidobacteriaceae; genus Terriglobus; species Terriglobus saanensis. The sequence continues at coordinate 2,761,475 of NC_014963.1, forward strand.
GAAAGTGCCGAACCGGTTGGTTTGGTAAACCTCCATGGGTGCAAGGTTTTGCCCCCTTGAAGTATCGATTGGCACTCCAACGTTCCCCGTTGTGTTGCCACCGCTGACGAACTCGTCCGCAACAAAGGTACCCACGGCTGTCGTGCTGCCAGAATCAATCTGTATAACCGCGCTAACGGCTGTCTGGTTGTTACCTGGCAGAACTGCCTGTGCCTCATTTGAGAAAGAGGATGGTCCTGCGCCGTTCACAGCCTCCACTTTGTAGAAGTAGGTCGTACCGGGGATCACGTTGTTATCCGTGAATTGAGTACCGGTCAGGTTCTGCATCAGTTGGAATTCATTGCCCGAAGAAGTGCCTCGGAACAAGGTATAGGAGATAGCGTTGTTGCTTGGACTCCAGCTCAGACCGACGCTTGATGTACCCACGGTTGCGGTGAGGTTCGCGGGCGCTGCAGGGGGAGTTTGGCCGCCCGGAGTCTGACCCAAAAGCAGGCTCACGTCAGCACTGTTAAGCAAACCGTCACCATTGATATCGAACGCGGCGTTGGTCGGCAGAACTGAAGCGTTAGTGATGCTGGCATTTTCCAATGAAACGTCATTGTTGTCGACGACACCATCACCATTCACGTCACCCGCAAGCACCTGGAACGTAATGTCTGCGGTTCCCGGAACAACAGATTTTTGATCGGCCGCCAAAATTCCCGACAGATGCAGATTCAATTGCTGGCTATTGGCAACGCCGGTCAACGGAATTGAAACACTCGTCTGGGTGGAATCATAAATGGGTGTGCCTACGACTCCTTGAGCCTGTGCGCCACCATTCTTCTGTGTCAGTGTGGGGGAAATTCCTGTCACTGCCTTCGCAAAGTGCGCAACCACGGTGTAACTTCCTGCGGTTTTGCTGATGCGAGCCTCGCTCACAGGGGCCTTGATCGGAAACAAGGTTGTACCAAGTTGATCGGTAGTGTCCGGCGAAGGCATAGAACTGGCATCCAGCAGTGTTACTGGAAGCAGGTCTGCGATCTCCGACGCGGAGAGTGCGCGGTTATATAGCCTCGTTTCGTCGATCACACCCTGGAAGCCAAACTGTACGTGATCGCTTCCTGAAGGCAGATCTTCTTCGCCCCACTCCAGCGCTCCTGGTCCATTCGCATCCTGTGCCACACCGTTGGCCACGGCTTGGCCGTTCACGTAGAGCGTACGCGTATTGGCCGTTCCGTCCTGCACCATAGCTACATGCGCCCATACCCCCTTTGTCGCTGCTACAGTGCCAGCAACATCGCCTGCTGGTCCGCGCATCACAAATTGGTTATTTCCATTGAAAAGTAAGCCGTATACGTTGCCATTGTTTGCCGATTTAAGAACGATCGGCTGCTCCACTCCGGTGATAGCGTCCAATCGAACCCAGGTCGCTAACGTGAAGCTCTGGGATGCGGTGAAATCCAGATCAGAGCTGTCCGGAACCGTGATGTTGTCAGCAATCGTGGTGCCATGGAAGGCCACGCCATCGTTGATGTAGCCGTCTGAGGTAAACAACGACTCTCCTCCGTTAGGCAGAGAACCGCTATGGCCGTTACCACTTGCATCGCTAACGGTGTTCCCCGTGCCATCTTCCATGGGCCAGAATCCCACCAGACCGGGCTGCGTGTAACTTGGAAACGTTGTGGCCGAAGCAGTATTACTCGGAGAGGAGTCCGCGCTATTGAACGCTGACACCTGGTAGAAGTATTGCGTGTTCGGCGAGAGGGTCGAGTCGGCAAATGTTGTGCCCTGAGCAGATACGTTCAACACCGTAAATGGTCCATTGGCACTGGTCGCGCGCGACACATGGAAACCCGCCAACGAGGGATCGTTGGCGGCATTGTTCGTCCAACTCAGGTTGATTGCTGTAGAAGATACAGCCGTTGCGGAGAGGGCAGTCGGCGCTGCAGGTGGTACCGCCGCCGCCGCTTTCAGACCGGCCACGAAGAGGAAGCCCTGGCTCGTACCGGAGAAGCAGGTGTAATAGGCATGTCCGTTCGCTACGGCCAAACTATTGTTGAATTTGGTGGTTTGGCATCGTCCAGAACCGTCCGGAGCAGAGATATCTCCGTTGAAGCCGGTGGAAATAAGTTGCAGAGTATTTGCATCATAGGCTTTCAGATTTCCGTCAATGGCCCATGCGATGCCATTCAAGGTACCGTTCGAAGTAATAAACGGTGACGCGCCCTTATTGTTGATGTTACCGCCTGTTCCGAGCGTGGGTGCTGTTTCCAGCTTCGTCACGTTATCTACCGCGTCAAAGACCAGCTTGAGCCTCTCCATCGGATGTCCGCCGGAGGCGTAGTACACGGCCCCGTTGAAGTAACTTGGCGTAAGTGTGAGCTGTGGAAAGTCTGGCTCAGGAACCAATTGAATGGGCTGCTTGCTATTGGGATCATCAATCGATACACCGCCAAGAATATCCCGGTCGATCAGGTACCAGGTACCTTCTTTGCCACCGAACAGCATCATGTGCGGATGCTCACCCTGCTGCGTAGGCAACAATAGAGGCCCGCCCGCGCCGAGGTCCGAATCGCCATTGATGGAATGACCATTCACTGTACCGCCCTGGTTCAGGAGCGCCCAGTTGAACGGGGTGAAAAAAGAGTTTGTATCCGTAATCGCCAGTTGGAATTGCTGTTGGCCATCCATCGCTGCCGGCAACTTGAGCGCGCTCTCGCCCCAATCCACCAATCCAGTGCTGGGATCCTGATCAAATTGACCATTTCCTGTCACGAAGACGATGTTCTGGTTCTCGTCCAGGGCTACCGAAGCTCCTCCTTGCCAAATGCCTCCCGTCCCACTGCCGTTTGGAGTCGTCACAAAACTATGGATGAGCTTAAGCGTAGAGCTATCGAATCCGAGCACCAAACCGTAATAGCGCATTTCGTCGCTATGCGAAGCATAGGCCAGGTAGACGATGTGGTTCTTCGAATCGAAGGCCATGGCGGCCCGCAAGTGCTCATGCAAAGGTGAAAACGGGATCTGACCTATAGGCGCAGTGACTGGATCCTGATCGCTGTCATGCGTACCCGTATTCGCAGTTCCCTGAAACGTCAGATTTGCGTCGAGTACGAACGGCGTAACCTTGTCCAGCCCGGTCTTTAGATCGAGGGCGTGAAGTTCCTGCCGATAGAGGTTGTTCAGCGACTGTCCTGGAAACTTGAGCAGCGAAACCACGTAGAGCGTGCCAGATACGGGATCAATCACCGGAGTCGTACTGATGCCAAATTCAGGGGTGATATCGTTTCCATTGGCATCTGTAGATGGTACCGACGTGGGTGTACCTAATTGGGAATTGGGTACCAAAAAACTGGTATGCCACAGAGGTGCGGAATCGTTCGGACCGATATTCTGAGCGTCGCCATCAAAGGCGTACACGCTGTCATGCTGCGTGACCACATAGACAACATTGTGCGACTTGCCATCTCGAAAAGTTCCAGGCAATTTATTTAAGGTTGCGGCGCTCATAAAAAGTGGAGCACCATATACCTGTCCATCCAATTTCTGAGCGAACAAAGGTGCGAATTTTGTCGCGTCTCCAACGAGGGCCGGGGTCAGGATTGTTTCCTGGGAATTCAGACCCGTATGTTGTGGATCGACCTTCCACATCGTAACGTCCTGCGCAAGTGCAGGTACCGCAAGCAGGCAAGATAGAAGAATAGAAAACCTGAAATTGCCAAACTGAACTTTCAAGAGAAGCTTCCTTTCGTTTGGTGAAGTGGAGTCAAGTGTTTAAGCTGCAGTTTTTCGCAGCTTCGGAGCGTCGATCTGAACCTCAGATAACGGAGTACCTGGATAGAAAAAACATAATTCCTGTCATCTGACAGCAGCTTCCGCCTCTTCTGCGATATATAAAATTCCCGAAGCCGTCAGCTCGGCACTCACCAGGAGAGATCTTTCGAGTGCAGGTAGACACTACACTCCCCAAGGATGTGACTCTGAAATTCATCTGTTGCCTCTGTAACAGTGAAGACTGTTACTCAGCTAGATTTATTCCCTACAGACGAAGATCTTTATAAAAAACGTATGAATACCGAAATGGGAGGAGCTCGACGGCCGTTCATTTGAATATTTGGAGATCGGCCGGGTAATCTGTCGTCCTGACGCCAGTCGCAGCCACCCAAGCTTGACCCAAAACGGGAAGACAGCCTCCGAACGCGGCTTCCCTTGGGAGTTCCGGCTTTTGCCCTGTTTGCTGACAGCAGCGTGCTGATCCTATCTAACGGAGCAAACACGCGCAGGTAGGCCCATATCACGCCAGGGCTCCCACTGAGCGCTACCAAAATTCTGGGCAGTCAGTCACACGTTGCCGTTCAATCCTTCGAGCCTGTTTTAGGTAGGTTTACGCCGCCGCCTACAGATAAACTCCATTTCTGAGAATTTCTTCAGGATGGTCGAATTTTGACGGAGGCAATAGTCCTGGGAGATGTGAACAAGAGGCTCGCATGGTGTGGACTCGGGTCTCTAACCTTCGAGGCTCGGCCATCGTTTCGCATTCGAGTGCCCGCTTCAAGCCAGGATGGTAACTTTGTGTCCAGCTGACTCCAATGCGCAACGGATGCCTCATCGCACCAGTCGAGGAGGTATGGCATCACAGCTTTATGTGACCCGGTTGTTATGTATTGCCGCATACTTTCAACGCTGTCCCAAGCCGTGAGGGTCCAGAAGGTCAAGCGCCGGTCAGAAAGTAACGCGCCTTTCTGAAACCCGGGAGACCGTTTTATTTGTCTTACGGTCAGAAACAGATGAAAAAGGAAGCTCGGAAGCAACCGAACAGATCGAAGTCTCAGACGAGTAAGGCTAACAAATATCATTTCTCTCTCTTATACCGAGGCTTTCGCACAGAAAATGGAGGGGTTTTCAGGTATCGAAGAAGCCAATTCCGTGCTAGGGACCACCGAGTAGGAGTGCGTTCTGTCAGTCGTAGAAGAGATCGCCAGCAAGATATTTTAGTCCACTATCTGCCGCGACGGTGACGACAGTATCTTGCGCGCTCATCTTTGCCGCCAATCTTGCGGCAGCAACGACGTTCAAGCCTGTCGAAATACCGGCAAAGACACCTTCTTGTCGTGCCAGTAGTCGCGCCATCTGCCTCGCTTCTTTCTCCTCGATTTCGATGACCTCATCGTAGTTCTCGCGAGTGAGAAGCGCAGGCACATATCCCACACCTATGCCTTCCACGCGGTGATTCCCTTTGAGGCTTCGACTTAGCATAGGAGATGAGGCAGGCTCGAGCGCAACGATATGGATCCTCGGATTCTGCGCTTTAAGCACCCGCGAAACACCCATTAGCATGCCAGCTGTTCCAACTGCCGCAGCGAACACATCAATCCTCGATGTCTGTAGAAGCAACTCTCGCCCTAGCTGCTCATATCCAGTAAACGCATCGGTGTTGTGGAATTGGTCGACAAAGAAGGTGCCGGGTTCAGCCGCGAGCCTCTGAGTTTCCTCTTCCATCCGCGTGAACAACCCAGGCGTAATGAGCCCCTCGTCGCTGGGCACGAGGTGAAGATCCCCTCCAAATGCGCGAATAGTCTGGAGTTTTTCCTTTGCAAATGCATCGGAAGAGACGGCAATGAACTTGTAACCCTTCACAGCACATACCATAGCGAGCGACGAACCGGTGCTGCCACCGGTGTACTCGAGCACTCTCATACCGGGCCCGAGAGTGCCTTTTCGCTCTGCTCCCTCAATCACGGAAAGCGCCATGCGATCTTTATAAGAAGCGGTCGGATTCTGGTACTCAAGCTTCAGGAACAACTTTGCCCCAGTCGGCGGCACGATCTTCCGAAGTTGTATGAGTTGGGTATTCCCAACGGCAGATAGTGCAGAGACGCGTTGGCCGTTCAAATTAGGGATGACACTCATGGACAACCTCAATTATCACGCCGATTCGAGCAACGTTTTCACTGTCAGCTCGGGATCGGTGAGCATACACAGGTGATTGACCGGAAGGTAGACAACCCGAACGCGGGGATCTTGCCCAATTCTTTCTGCCGCCTCTTGAAATGGAGTGTAACCATTTTTTTCGCATCGTATGTAGCTTGTCGGTTTAGGGGCAGACTTGGAAGCAAGTTGAACTTTCTCAAAGAACGTGCGCCACGGCTGAGGCGCAATCCTTGGGGACACGAATTCAAGAAGAATTGGTGCAGAGACTTCGAAGTATTCCGGCGGAAGAGGTTGAATTGGAGAGTTCTCTGTCCTTGCCGTTTCCAGTGAGTCGCGAATCTCTTCAGGGACATAGTCAACAACTGACTTCCCATTCTCTGGAACGAACGCATCTAGATAGATAATCGATCTGATTCGTTCCCCACATCGTGCGACGACACTCTGGAGAATCATTCCCCCGTAGCTCCATCCCACGAGAGTTAATCCACGAAGATCTTCCATCTCAATGTGATTGACGACATCTTCAATATGCGTTGAAAGGTTTACCGCATCATTGGCCAAATGTTTTCGCTCTCCAAGTCCCGTGAATGTCGGAGAGCTGACGCAATGTCCCTGAGCTCTTAGCAATGGCGCAACATCGCGCCAAACCCAGCCTCCGTACCAGGCACCCGGTACCAAAACAAATATGTATTTCTCATTGGCCATGATATTACCCCTATTTTTTAGCGCATATTAGATTGCTTTCCGCAGTGCGCAGTTTGCTGCCTCGTCTGATCGAATAGCTCTACCAGACCCGGCAGCTATTGACGGGCGCCATGGGCGATCCCTTCTTGCATGCGAAGGCATCTGCAAAGCCCGGTTGGTTGACAATTGTCCCATTCACCCGGTATTGATCCGGCGTGTGGGCGTTCGTAAGTAAATGCTGACGAGCATCTTCCGGTCTCGCGTTCTCGCACCAGTCCTGGGCAAATCCGAGATAGAAGCGTTGTTTTGGCGTGTATCCGTCTTTTTTGATTTGCAGATCCAGACCGCTTAGCTTCGCCCGGTCCAAAAAGGCCAAATACGTGATCACCAAACCACTGTTGTCCGCCGTATTCTCACCCAATGTCAATTTTCCGTTCACTTTGAGATCGTCCACAACGGTGAAAGCGCTGTATTCTTTGACCAGGCAGTCGGTACGCTCTTCGAACTGCTTCTCATCCGCTGGTGTCCACCAATTGCTCAGGTTTCCCTTGCCATCAAATTTCCGACCTTTATCGTCAAATCCGTGCGAGAGGTCATGTCCGAACGCAGCGCCGATATGTCCATAGTTCACCGCGTCGTCCTGCTTTGGATCAAAGAAGGGCGGCAGTAAAACCCCTGCGGGGAACCCCACATCATTCAAGGTCGCTTCGTAGTATGCATTCACCGTTGGAGGCGTCATCCACCACTCGTCTCGATTGACGGGCTTACCGATCTTGCCTAGCTTTCGGTCATTCTCAAATGCAGCCGCCCGCTCCAAGTTGCCGAGCGCATCGTCCGCCACCACGACCAACGAGCTATAGTCGCGCCACTTCTCCGGGTATCCCACCTTATTCACAACCAGGTGAAGCTTCTCTTTCGCACGCGCTTTTGTGACCGTGCTCATCCATTCCAGGGTGTCGATATCGCGGTCCATTGCGCTCTCCACATCCAGAATCATTTGCAGCGCTTTGGCTTTGCTGTCAGCAGAGAAATATTGCTCAACAAATGCTTTACCCAGTGCTTCGCCAATTCCCTTGTCGACAGCGCTAGTGCACAGCTTCGACCTCGGCTCTTTCTCCTGTACACCCAAAATCTGACGAGAATAGAAGGCAAAGTTTTCATCATCGAATGCCTTTGGCAACTGTGTCGCAAAGGCATGCAAGAGGTGATATCGCATGTACGCCTTCAACACCTGGATATCGGTGTCGCGCACAACGGCCACAAGCGCCGGGATAAAGTTGGGCGTTTTATTGTTGATCTCAGTGATCGTTGGCGAGTGGATCGCCTGTTTGAGTTGTCCAAAGTTCATCCCCGCCAGCTTGCTTTCAAAAACAGCGATCGGCTGCAGGTGGTAGACATTCTCCGGTTCGCGCATCTCGGCCACACTCAGGCTAGCCTTTGCCAATGCAGTCTCCATGGCCATGATGCCGCTGGCATCCTTCGCTGCCCGCTCCGGAGAACTACCTCCTAGGATTAACATCCTTCCGACATGCGCTACATACTGTCTGCGCAGTTCCACATCTTTAGCTCCAGTGCGCAGGTAATAGTCCTTTTCTGGCATGCCCAGACCGCCTTGTGCGATGACCGCGATCTGTCTTTCTGCATGCTTGCTATCCTGGTCCTCGCCATAGACAAAAAACACATCTACGCCAACCCTCTGCAGACTACCGACCACCGTCATCAAGTCGCGCTTGCTCCTCAGACGATCAATCTGCGTCATTAGAGGCTCCAAGGGAGTCAGCCCCTTCTTGGCAATAGTGTTCTCGTCCATGCATGCGCGATAGTAATCCCCGATCTTCTGCTCATCCGCGCTTCGGCCTGGACCACCTGACGCTGCTTTCTCCAGGATCTTCCGGAGCGCCTGATTATTTGCGTCTCGGAGGATGGTAAATGTGCTGACGGTCCGATCGTCTGGCGGAATCGGGTGATTGGCCGCATATCTTCCACATGCAAATTTATAAAAATCACTACATGGATCCACAGTGTTGTCGATCGAGCTCAAATCCAACGACGGGGTTGGCTTATACACCTTCGACCCCAGATCGGTCGGTCCCATAATTTGCTGAGCCTTTAATACCGTCGGAGCTGCCAGCGACAGCCCTGCCATCAACGCGATCCATGCTGGTACGGTTCGTGGTCTGGCGGAAAATCCTGCCCTGTACATCGACTGCAACTGCATTCTGCCTCCTGGCACTCTCTCTCTGAATATTGCGTCCAGACGCGCAAACGGCTTCAATCGCTATGCGTGAAACCCGAAAACATCCACCGCATAAAACACTAGGCTCGTCAGGCTACTACCAGCCAGATAAACCTAATTTTCAGCGATCCATTACGTCCAAGTTGATTTCATTTTTAGCAGAAGGCTGAGTTCCTTTCTGATAGCAAAACGTGGTTTTAGCAGCAAACGTCGCTTTATGAAAGAGACTTTGGAAACGAGTCACCCCTCATTAGCAGATTGATGAATATCAATACATCCTCTTGACCTGTCCCTTTTGAAGCGATTCAAACCCGCCTCATGAGGAGATATCTCTCTCATGGAGATGGGAGGCAAAGGACTTGCTCGGAACTTTAGGGGCGGTCTAACAAAATCCCGCGTTTATCGAGAATAATAGACGGAGATTTGGCCCCCACTTTGCAGAAGCAATCTCAACTGACTTGCCCCTATTGCTTAATCTTGACGGGGCTTATGTCCTCTATGACACGAGTGTGACAATTCCGCCTCCTCATTGAGCAATAATGTGCGAAGTCATTTCCGACAGACAATTAAGCAGGAGAGACTTGTAAGCGTGATCCAGAGGTCCACCGTGAGAGATTTAGACAGAGTCGTCCTCTGTGCCGAGGAGCGCAAACGTGACCTGTCTGGATATCAGGGGCTCCAGGTAAAGGAGGCTGATTGTCCGTTGGTCCTGCTTGGCCTTCATATCGAGTCGCGCACGAGCACCGTGGCGAAGGCTTGGCGGAGCGGCGGGTCTCTTCCGGGAAGCACCGAACATATGTTGGGTGAGTCCTACCGGAATGCCAAGACAGACTGCCTGAACCTTGATCGGCACAAGCGAGCAAAGGTATACACGACAAGCCGCCGCTCTGTCATCACTGCTTACGCATCTACTCGCTTCCATACACGTTCAACTGGGACAAACAGATCACTTCTTGCCAGCCTTGACAAACACTGTCATCTCGAGTTGACAGCTTGAAAATGGTCGGTTCCATATCGGATTCAGAGAGCAAGACGTTCGATTCCTTCTTGCTAGGGCCGTCGGTGCGAACGCTATGGAATTGTGAGTTCCCAGAGAAGGGTTTCTCTATCGGAAAGTACAGTACTGTCGCCGGGGAGCAACAGCAGGCGATTACAGAACAACATAGACTCGCGATCTGGCGTGGTACGGGCGCGGTCGAGTTTCGGAATGCGCTTGGTGAATACATCCCACAGATGAAGCGTCACGGACCAATGAATTTCTTTCCGGCGGGCATCGTTCCGGCCATGCGCCGCAAACGACAAAGTGATTTCATCTTGTTCACGCTAGAACCGTGGTTTGTGAAAAACGTAAGCGAACAAATGGAACAAAGGCCCACCGAAGATCTGCAACTGAATGAGGGCTTTCGTCACCAGCCACTCCATCAATTGACAACACTCCTCTCGATCGAAGCGGCTCAAGGAGGAATGCATGGAAGCCCGTATACCGACCACCTCATGCAGGCGCTCACCATGGAACTCCTTCTTCTGGTGGCAACAGAGCGGAAGCCAACTCGCTTTGAAAAATCAGGTCTCTCTCAGCCCATTCTGCGACGGGTTGTCGAACGCATGCAGGATCTCAGTGCTGACCTGGATCTGAAAACCCTGGCCTCAGAGATTGGATACAGCCAAAGCCACTTTCTGCGCATATTCCAAGCGGCTACGGGCCAAACGCCCTACCAGTACTTGCTAGATCTACGCTTAGCGCGTGCCCAGGATCTGATCCGAAGCCGGCGTGTGTCAATGATCGATATCGCTTCGACATGTGGCTTTTCAAGCCATTCTCATATGTCCAGAATTTTTCGCCAGATCAAGGGGTTCACTCCGAGCGAATACCGTCGCAATTTATAAGCGAGACCGTATTGATATAGGGCAGTTAACAACCTTCACAGCAAAGCGAGACAGTTATAGGTCCGGGCAAAAAATATGAAATTTGTCGGTGTGGAAGAGAGTAAAGAGTTTCGCGCATTCTTACGAGGCCCCTCTCGGATAGGAATTTCGAGCAGCAAGCTTAACTGGAAGGGTGTTGTGGTCGAGGAACACAGCGCGGAATCGGGCGAACGTTCCGCGGCGATCGCGGATCGCCACATTCTCGGACTAGTATGCGGGCGGCCTTGGACTGGTGAGCATCCGGACGGCCGGGGTGGCTTTATCTCTAACCCAAATCTCCCTGGCATGATCACTTTTATTAAAGACGGAAGCACCGTTCCGGCGATTTCGACACGGGACGTTTGTGAACACGTACTATGTTCCCTGGAATCGAGCTTTCTGAATAGCGTGCTCGATGAACTCGAGAAAAGACCCGCCGAGGAGCTTCACTCTCGATTGGGCTTCTACGACCCGCCGGCGCGCCAAATCATTCGATTGCTCATAGCCGAAGCGGGAATGGGGGGGCCGCTCGGACGGCTTTACGCCGACCATTTGGGCCACGCTCTTGCTACGCGCCTGCTGCTCATGGGAGCGCCAGAGAGGCGCCCACGCAGGAGCCCGTCACCGCTTCCGCGTCACCTTTTGCAGCGGACCTTGGAACAAATGAGTGACCTACACGCGGAGCTGGATCTTAAGACGCTGGCAGCCGAAAGTGGATATAGCCGTGGGCAATTTCTACGCATGTTCAATGCGGCGATGGGTTGCACACCACACCAACACATCCTGCAGGTCCGGGTAATGCGCGCTCAGGAACTCATGAGGCAGAAAGCTTTTCCGCTTTCAGATGTAGCCGCCGCCTGCGGTTTTTCAAGCCACGCCCATATGTCCAGAGTATTTCATCAGGTGTTAGGTGTGACTCCGAGCACATATCGAAGAAGTATCTAGGTTACTGGTGATGACTCCCGATAGCCTCCTGCCCGGGCGACGCATAACAAGCTTAATAACTCAACTTCCGGCAAGAAGAGCAGTTTTATATCAGCACCCACCGAGGAGCTGCATGCAAAGTGGTATCCGCTGGCACTTTTCATTCATGTGAGGAAGTATGTACAGATATTTACTGTTGACACTGGGATTCTTTCCTGGGATCAAAGCAGCACAGCCGCAAGAGATTAAGCATGGTATCGTCCACACTGCTGACGTCGATTTATCGTACGAGATTTATGGACTGCCTAGCCCTGCATCGCCGCTCATCGTCATCCATGGCGGACCGGGAATCCCGCACGACTATTTTCTACTCACGAATGCTTGGAGCACACTTGCTCAGAGACGCCAAATCGTCTTTTACGATCAACGAGGTGTCGGAGCATCGAAGCTACTTCGCGCCGACGCGTCACAAGACATGGATGCTCAAGCCTCTGATCTTGATGCACTTCGGGCGGGACTTGGGTTTAGTAAATTTACTCCCGTAGGACACTCTTGGGGCGGCGTGGTGGCGATGGGTTACGCTTCACGCCATCCCGAACACGTAAAGAACATCATCCTTGTCGATTCAGGATCTCCGAGCATCTCCGATACTCCCGTCCTTTTCAGCAAAGTATTTCCAGATCTGAGCGATAAAGATAACAAGCAGATGAACGTTGGGGAAGCTGAATTTGGACCTCTCTTCCGCTACTTAAGCATGCTTTTCTACGACCCCGAGCATCGCGATACCTTTATCGCCAGCATGAAGGGCGCTCACTTATCCACCGAAGTCAATGAGGCAGCAGGTGCTGCAACGAAACGCTTGGATCTTACCGGCGTTCTCTCTAAATTTTCTTTTCCCGCATTGGTGATCCACGGCAGGTTCGACATGAATGTCGCCTTACTCTCAAGCTGGAAGATATATAAAACAATCCCACATGCACAGTTTTCTGTTTTCGAAAAAAGTGGACATATGCCCTTCTATGAAGAGCCTAGCAAGTTCGTCCAGGTGTTGAACCAATTCCTTTTCGAACATGAGCAGGAGGACCAGACGGAGAGATAGATCTCAGAGGGAATATATTGACGCTACTTTATCTCGCCATCGTCGCTCTGTAGCCTCCGTAACTGCTTGCACACGATTCCATCAAGGAATAGACCCGCCAATTGGAACTTCTATAATCCCAACGGGAAGGCTGCAGCGACAGCAGCACCGAATGTTTCTAAAGCCGAAAGTCATTAATGAAAGAAGGATGGCCAAAACACTATGCACTCTAAATTCTTACTCGCTTGCTTCATTCTGTTCACCGGCATATTTCAATCCTCTGGGCAGGAAAAATCTTCGGACAGTAAGTTACTTGCACCTCCTGGATGGAGGTCGGAGAGATTTAGTCTTCCTCCTGCCTTTGCAAAGAGTATCCCCTTTGCGGGAAAGGAAGATATTAGGTTCTCTCCCAACTGGGCAAAGAAGAACACAGAAGGATACTGGACCTACTGCTTTTTATGGGCGATCGATGACAGTCCTTCTTTTGCCGCCAAAGATATCGGTATCTATTTGAAGGACTACTTCACAGGCCTTATCAAGGCCAACCTTGCTGCATCTAAAACTGATGTCTCCAAAGCTATTCCAGTTGAGATATCCCTGAGAGAAGCAGAGGAAAAGAATACTGCGGACAAGGTCTACGAAGGAGATATCAGGATGCTCGACTATAAGGAACAAGCTCCCATTACTTTACATCTGCGTATCTTTGTCAGAGACCAAAAGAAAGTCAATTCCGGCCTGATCGTTTTCGTTGAAGCGTCTCCCCAACCTTATAACGACAAGGTTTGGAGATACTTTGATTCGATCTACAAGAGCATCAACTAGGAATGCGCCACTATACTGAAGACGCAAATTGTGGAACGACGCAGCAAAACTTCCGTGAAGCTCAGCAATATTCGTTCAAATCGCTGTGGTTGCCAGTTAGCCTTAGATTTTAATGCAAGAGCACACGAAGTGAAAGATCGCGAACAACGTTGGATTCGTCGTAATTAGCAAAACCGAATTGGGCGCCCTGAATTCCTTGATGAGATGCGAAGCGCGGAATCTGCAGTTATGACCCTCGCTATGAGTCGCTCAATAAATTCCGCCGCCTCCAGCGCCTTATTCTCCTTTGTGATCAGAACGCCCATCTTCTGTGCGTTGCGTTTGTATTCTGGGTTTGAGAGCAACTGGTCTATTAGCCTCCTTAGCTTGGGTACGGTAAGTTCAAGTAGCGGTACGAAGAGTCCTGTTTCGCTGTGGGCGATCCGAGCCGCCACTCCAGGCTGGTCATTTGTCACGGGAATAGCCACCAGTGGAACTCCATGCGCTAACGATTCCAACGTTGTATTCAATCCAGCATGGGTTATGCACAAATGAGCCCGCTTGAGGAGTTCAAGTTGAGGGGCATACCGCACCATTACGGCATTAGGTGGAAGAGGCGCTATTTTTCCGAGATCGATTTCAGGTCCCACGGACAAAACCAACTGGAATCCGGGACGAGCTCCAACTGCTTCCACAATAGTACTGAAAACAGATTCGAGACCATTTTGCAGAGTTCCCATGGAGGCGTAGATAAGAGGCTCTCCCGTCAAAAGGTGCCAAGGAAAGTTAGATTCAATTCGTCCTTCGGCATGTTGTAGTGGGCCTATATGATGGAACTGGCGAGGCATCCCAACGGATGGAAAATCAAATGCAGCCGGGATCTGCGTAATCCAAGCCAGTTCGGAGAGCGTTGCAAATAGATTTGACCAGTCGATATCCGCTCCAATCTCCCGCGAATAAGACCTTGCGACTGATATAACTGGCTCATAAGCTTGCATAAAGCCCTGCAATCCGGCCTTGTTGCGTGCCAGTCCCTGCTCTGAAGGATCATGAGGCCAATCGAACACGCAAAGCGGAGTGCTTCCAGAATAGTCGAGGTGAATGGCACTCGACACATGGATATAGGGAATTCCCATGTGTCGCGGCACTAGACCTAAGCCTGTCTTCAATTCGTCCAAGACAATTGCATCGAAGTTGGCGCTTTTGAGGACGCCAGGCAAATGGCGAAAGGAAGCTGCTAAATCATCAGCTATCAGCCGGATGGAAAACTCTAACGCCTCTTGCCCTTGCAGTCTACCCAACTGCCTGAAAATCTCTCGCGTCGAACCAAGTGGATATTCCCCTTCGCAAAATGGGAGGAAAGGGATACCTGCAGCCCGGGCAAATGGCTCTCCATCCAGCGTGCCAATAAAGCACACGTCGTGTCCACGTTCCTTGAGCTGTTGTGCTAATGCGATCATCGTCTGCATGTGACCATGATTGCTGTATGTCAAAAAAGCGATTTTCATTTGCAACCCTCTAAAACAAATCGTTGAAACTCTATAAGCACAGAATGGTCTACCCCAAGGACTTCCTCGTCTGTATCGCGGCAACCCATGACCCAGCCAACTCCACCTTCATCGGGATAAGGCTGTATCTAGGAACAGCTCACCCGTGCCTCACAAATTCAAAAGGTCTCGATACAGATTCTTCACTGAGACTTGAGATGCTGCTGGCAGGAAAGTGCTTTTATGTGCGTAAACTGCTACAAGCTGTTCGGTACCCGGTGCAGGGTGTCGCTTATCTAAAATTAAGCGTGGGTCTAGCTCACTTTGGTGAACTGGATATGTCGTTTTTCATTTACCTGTAGAAGAATTGCGCATGCATTTTTCATGGCAAAACCGCCGGTGAAGCCGGCCGGGGATACTGCGAGCGAGTCGACTGGCAGATTGCAAGCCAACGCGAGGGCGCGCTGAAGATGCCGCCGAGGTTACGGTAGACCTCCGGCTCAGTTCCGCCATGGTGTATGGGCTGCTGGCCGTATATCGTCGAAATCCATCGATCAGTTCCCTTCTACCCAATCGGGGCGACCGTGTCTCGGGAACAAGGCTGCTCAGCGCAGAGGTCGAGACCGTCATCCAAACGTTGATCTCCGGTACTACTTGAAGAGACAGCAGCCGCGTGTTACAGATCTCCACCGGCAGATGATTCTAGAATGCCGAAGGGCCAAACTTGCACCCCCTTCGTACAAAGCAGGGAGCAAAAGTGGACCGGACGTATGGGTGTTCCGCTGGTTGAAGGCTCCCGAACGAAAGACTGGCAGGCTATCCGATGGCTCTGCAGGGCGCTCGCGCCACCGACCTCGCCGGAGCTTAAGGAGCGAAATAGCTACAGTCTAGTAATGCGTCTTTCGCAGTTGCATGGGATACGAGCAGTTCGCGAATCCTGTTGTACCCATTAAAGGCAATCTAATGAATAAGCTTCCGCATCGCGAAGGGGCTCTGCCTAGAGCGATGGAAGGAGTCACAATGAGGTTCCACAGTGAAGGTGGCTTTGTCACCCCAACAAGAGCCCGGAGATGAGGGTGAAGTGACTGACCCTCGTTGCGCTTCTCAAGGACTATTCGAGCGCGATGCTGATCAAATAGTCTCGATATATTTGAACGGTCGGTTTCCCGCGCTTTTCCAGAAGTAGACGAGAATGATCACGCTGGCCAGCGCGGCGTATCCACACCAGACCGATGTGCCTGCGTATCGTTTTACGGCGATGACTACCAGCAGGATGATTAAATTTTCCACTCCAAAAGCCACCATTATCAAAACCCTAGAGAAGAACAGCGACCCGCAGGTTGCGATAATGTAGAGCACCGCAACCCAAGTCATGTTGGTTGCGTCGTTTACATAGACGATACTGTTACGCTCCACCGAGACTCTTAGCGGATACGCCGTTAGCCCCCAGAGCATGTAAAGCGTCAGCAGACCTCCGAGCACGACAAATGGCATCATCACCCGTCGTCGAGCTCGCGTCTGCTCAAATAGCATGACACTCAGTGGCATCAGGAACGGCAACAGGCCCTGGGCATATAGCACAAAAGCCGCCCCCATATTATGGGCCACCTTCGCCGACAGCACTCCGTCAAGTCCCAGCCATACGAAACCTTCGATGAACTGATGCAATGCAAAAAGAGTGGGCAGCGATGCAAACAGCAGTTCGCGCCTGTGCTTGACCTTTGTCAGCGTCACGATTCCCACGGCCCCAAGCACACCGCTGCCGACAAAGTTTGCCGTCGCCGAAAAACACATATTGGTTCACCTGTCAGCAGTAGACCAGATATGCACCGAGGCAATGGCACAAAAACGCGGGAAGTCTGAAGCCGCCGACGGAGGCACGATCTTCCTCGATGCGATCGGCCAATTACCACTGGCACTCGAACCCAAAGTCCCGCGTCCTGTAAGAACGCACCTTCGAGCGGATCGGCATACGGCTTCGCTTCATGTCGATGTCACGTTGCCCACAACCCTTTAACCCGACCAACACAGTTTGTGGATTGTCGTAAGGCAGCAATTGTAAAGAAGCTTCAGGATGCTGGCGGAATCGTTGCCATGGCAGGCGATGGTGTTAACGATGCTCCCGCTCTGGTGCAAGCTCATGTTGGGATTGCGACGGGGCCTGGGACTGACGTCGCGAACCGCTTAGCTTTGAGCGAAGACGCCAACAGTGGCAACAGACAACAGCGCAAGGATAGAGGCAAACCGAAGCAATCTCATACTCACCTCACGACTAAGGATCGTGGATCTTAGGCACTTGGAATAATGGCTAATGCGGATCTCGTTACATAGCAGTAGTTGCTTCAGCATTGGGAAGTTTGTGTAACCTTTGCAATCCTCTTGAACAAAGACTTGTCGAAGTTTTCTTGAAAATTCCATTTGTAGCGAGGAACAGTCCCCCCGTTGCCGTCACCCATACGTGGACTGTCGTGAGTAGCGCTATTGAAAAGCGGGACGCCATCGGAGTCAAAGAAGTGGAACGTGGCGTGCCAGATATCACCAGACGAAGTGTGGTTTGTGTAGGTGACACCTTCATAGTCGATCTCGCCGGTATTCTTGATTGTGATCACCCCCGACTGAAGGACACAGTCTCCAGCCCGAATCGGCTTCCCATTATTGGTATCGTCACCCCAATGAAATTGCCATGCCGGCACAAAACCAGGAAATGGGTCAGTCCCAATTCCCTGAGCGTCGCAGGATTCTATCGTAGGAGTTCTGTCGCCGCCACCGTGGCTCAAGCCTAAAGACCGATCCGAATAACAGGAAGCCTTTCTGGCACAGAACAACTGACCAGCAGGACTTCCAGCCGAGCCGCAAGCACTGTTCAACGCGTTTGAATAAGTCAGACAAGCAGAAGCAACGCCAGCCTTGCACTGATTGAGATCTGTCGGATTTGGAGTGGCCGTCGCCGTTACAGGTGCTTGCGGCGTTGGTTTCGGCTGACACTGCACGCTGAATGGGAGAAGAAGGCTAATCAAAGCTACGGAATATAGCCAGGAGCGCTTGTTGCTCAGGAAGGACATCCGAATTCTCCCTTTCGATCTCGAAGAATGTGCCCGGCTCGAAAGTTCAAATCTCGCATCCGTCAGGAGCCGAAAGTCCGAAACGTCAGAAGTATATCGAAGCCGCGAAAATTGAACAATCATAATTCGCAGAAGCAATATAGACATCCACCAACGCGCAACGAAGGCGTCCTCTTCCATCGTGCAATCGGCGATCTCCTATCCGATGCTTAGCATAACCTCAGCCGGCTCACTTGGCGTCAAATCGCCAATGCACTCATCGAGCCAAGGACTACTTCGGGTAAACAGACTTTGCCGTTTTGACGCACCGAAACTTCGCTCACGGACGGAGAGTGCTATTGAAAGCTAAAGTACCATCGAGCTATTCCAAAGAGCAGGCTCACGACAATCGTCGTCCCGGAATTCATCTTGAATACACGGAGCAAGACGAACGAGATTACGGTCCACTCTAACGCCAGCGAGTCAAGCTCCCAAAGACCGACTCGGCCTTGCGGAAAGAGTATTCCGGGGGCCAGAAAGATGGTGAGATCCAGCATCGCCGCCACGACCAACGCGGTAATGAGATTCAAAGCCATTGCGATTGCCGGCTTCTCATGGGTCTTCTCCACAAATGGTGCGCCAGCAAAAACAAACAGAAAACAGGGTAGAAACGTGTAGAACGTAGTCAGATAACTAACGAGGACCCGAGGAGTTATTGCAACGCCGCCTGCTGGTGTGTGCTTACACCCGTTCCGGTTAGATGGATGGCATTCAAGACAAAAGCATCGCCGTCGTTCTGGTCTAGAATTTGCACCTCAAAAGGTCCGTAGCGACCTGCCGCGGAGGGCGAAAAACTCAGGTTTATTTCGGTCAGAGCTGTAGCGAAGATAGTGTCGTTGGGAGTGAAGTTAGGATCTGGGGTGCCGTAGAAAGTCGCGCTTCCCGCCGGGCCTCTTGTACCGGCGTTCGCTCCAACGGACACGGCGCTTAACGTGATGGAGCGGCTGCCACCTACCGCGACCTTGCCGAAGTCATAGTTGAAAACGTCCTGGAAGAGCAATGTGATGGGAGACACGGTGAATTGCCCGCCCGGAATTGCAGCGTCTTCTCCGCTGATCGCGCCGCCCTCCGCGCAGTGCAGATTGATCGGACTGGTGAGGGCAAACCCGATATACTTTTCCAGCTTATTGCCCGGAACTACTGCGAGCGTCCCGCGTTCCGCATCTGCAAAGAAGAGAGCGCCGCAAGGATAGACGGCAAGGCCAGTCGGCTTTTTCGTATCGGTCGGAACCAGACTGTGCGCGCCTGCAGCAGAGAACTTCAAGATGGCCCCATGGGTGGCATTGGGGCTCGTGGCATAGCCAGCATAGACGTTGTAGAACAGGTCGACAGCAATCGAGAGCGGCGCAGCATAGCCGCCATTGGTGGCGGGAGTAGCGAACACAACTTCGCTGCCGTCGGGAGCTACCCTGACAATGTTGTCTCCGTCCAGCACGAAGAGATTGCCCAGGCCATCCATTGCCGAGCCGTTCGGATAGGCGATGTCCGTGGCAATGCGCGAAGACGAGCCATCCGCAGCCACGCGCAGAACCCCCGTGACGCCCTGTTGCGTTACATAGAGATTCCCCTTTCCGTCCACATCCGCTCCGCGGACGTTCAAGAGGCCAGATACGATCTGCTGTCCGTCGCGCGTGATGACGCCCGTCTCACGATCGAGAGCGAACGTTCCACAGGAGCAGCGCGAGAGTACTGTCGGTACGACGGCCGGTGTGGTTGAATTTGCTGTCACGGGCTGAAAGTTCGGGTGCGCCTTCAGATTGGGTGCCGGCAGGTAATAGGCCTCATATCCTCCGTCTATGGCAGTCGCGACCAGAGGGATGCTGAGCGTTGTTACGTTGTTCAGATCCGTAATGTTGACGATGCCCGTGGTGGACCCCGAAGTTCGAGGGTCGGGGAAGAAGTAGAAGTAGAGCTGAGATTGGTCGACCAGTGGACCACTGCCGGAGGACAGATCTCCCTCCAGGAACTGCCCACCTGTCGGTTCATCCGAGATAACCCAGTGCACGTTGGGTGTACGGCCGAAGTTGAGCGTTATTTCAGTTTCAGGGAATACGGATCCGGATCCGTCCCTTGAATATTGGGAGTCGAAGTTCACGGCGCCGAGCTGGATCTTAATCAGGTTTGGGCCATTGACGTAGTAAAGATTTCCGATGGCGTCCTCAGCCATGGGCACAGTGGGTATGCTGGCGGTGACAAGGGCTTGCTTGTATCCACTGGTTGAGCTGATCACGATCTTTCCATGCCCGGCGACGTTGGCTTCAGTAAGTATGTCGCCCTGCGGGTCCACGAAGATGCCTTCAAGAGGTGCGCCTGCCAGATTCGGAAGGAAATTCTTCAGTGGACCGGAAAACTTACCGATCCCGCCGCTATAGCTGTAGGTGTAGAGTTCCGTCGAATACCCCCCGCTTTGCGCACTGACGATGTATAAGTGTCCGTTCGTGTCGGCTCCCGGCCCCATGCCCAGCAGGCTTGCGCCGGGAAGGGTGCTGATTGGCACAGGGCTCCCGTTCACAGGGATTTCGACGAGCTGATCTCCGCTGAGCAGGAACAGATTGCTTCCATTGTCCAGTGCAAGCGCATGCACTTTGGTCACCGACGCCAATACGCTCGTCGTGCGGGTAGGCAATGCGGCTATCTTGAGAACGCGGCCCGTTCCGGTATCCGCAACAAACACGTCACCGAGGAAATCGACCGTGATGATTGGCTGGCTCAGGCCGGTGGCGATCGTCGTACTCGTTCCGGATGGCGCGACTTCGATCACGCGACCGGCGACAACATCGGCATAATAATGGTTTCCAACGGCATCGACGCCTAGGCTGCCGATATTCCCCATGGGAACGGGTGCTTTGCCGACAGTTACAGGGTTTGTTCCAAGAAAGACCGGACCAGCCGGGTGCGCGATAGCCGGTGCCATGAGAAGACTCGTGAGAAGGAGAAACAATCCGGACTGAAGCCCGGGCTTTGGTGAGAGCATGACAGCCTCCTTGCGTTGTGTAACGTCCTCTTTTGATCAGCCCCGTCGTCAGAGTTCAGGCTGTGAGGCCAGGGCTAGACCTTGCTGAAGGAATGCAAACTCAATGCAAGGTCGCCGGACAGCCGACGGCATAATAACGCTGTTCTGTTTCCCTTGTCGTTAATTGCGAGGTAGATTTCCAGAGACGGATGTAACTCCTTCAGCGTCAAGGTGACTCGCTACATCCAGGTGCCCGTCGACGTGCAGTGATGCTCTCATTGCACAGACAAGGTCCGGTTCCGAGAAAAGTCGATTCGCCACCGCGCCATTCTCCATCTTGTCGCGGATCGTCGGATCGTCTGGCTGCTCCTCTTCGTCGACTTGGGGCGCGGGGGACAGCATCGGAAGTTGGGATATTCGCTCATGTCCCACTGCGTCTGCACAGGTCACCGACAACCTCAAGGGGAGCTTTAGCACCGCCCGGGCGTAAGCGACGGTACTCTGCTACGAAGAGCCGTAATGTCGACTACGTCTCGTGGCCATCTGATAACCGCTATGAAGCGGCGCTTTGTCCTTTAGACATCATAGTCACTCCCTCATTACCTTTCTGCTTGTGCTAGACGATGATCCCCCGACTCTCCACCAATTGTTCATAACACCAGCTTTACGCACCCATATGGCCCGGGCCTCGTTTCCCATCCCCGGAGCGAGGCGTGAAAGCCTGCTCCAACAGATCGGCCGCTTTATCCAGCCCTCTGGTCTCGACAATGCTCTTCTTCATTTGGGTCGCATTTTGCCGGTACTCCGGATTGCCAAGCACTTCCCAAATAGCGGCTGAGAGCCGCTCGGTGGACAACTGTTCTATTGGCAAAACGGCCCCGTCTTGGTGTAGGCAATTCGTGCGGTGTTTCCGGGTTTTCGGCGCCGCCAGATTGCGAGCTTTTCCCGCAGGGGGTAGCTTCATTTATCCAACCCTAGCAAGAAAGTATTGGAGTCTCAAGCTGATTTGATCTTGGCTCGAAGCGAACTCATCACAATTGAGTGCGTTCAAGTGATTTCCCCTCGGCGTAAACTTGCAAGCGCTGGATTTCGTCACATAATCAGTTGTACGGAGTCTGCATTTAAGAATCACAAATCTTTTCATCGTCAGAAACAGGCAATGCAGAGCATGCCATATACGCAGCCTGTCGGCAAAGCTGGATCGATTCGATCCGCCGCTTGAAGGAGTTGGACTTGAAAAAAAGATCGGGATCTTTGCCTGTACAGGAGAATAAGTCTCGCGGACGACAGAGAAGTCTTGAGGCAGAAGCATCCATCCTCAAAGCGACGCTCTACTTGTTGGAACGTAAATCGCTACGGGAAATTACGACGGATGCGATTGCACGTAGTGCTGGCGTCAGCAAGGCGACGATCTATAAGTGGTGGCCCAATAAAAGTTTAGTTGCCCTGGATGCCTATCTCGGCAGCATGGCAGAACGCGTCGTCATGCCTGATACGGGCTCCGCATTCAAGGATTTTACCCTTCAGTTACAGTCGGTTATGTCTTTTTACAAGTCGCCTTCTGGCCGGCTCTTCTGCCAGTTTATTGCGGAAGGCCAAAGCGATCCCGCATTTCTCACTTTATTTCGAGAACGTTTCCTTTATGCACGACGAGACGCTGTGCGTGTGATGTGGCAAAGAGGCGTAATGCGTGGAGAGATTCGAAAAGAGGTCGATTCCGAAATTGCTCTTGACCTCATATACGGCCCAATGATCTTTCGTTTGTTGGCAGGTCACGGATCTTTGAACCAGCATGATTCGGACGCCATGGTGGAGGCCGTATTCGGGGGCATTCAGGTGTCTGCAAATAATAAATATAAGACATCTAAAAACTTGTCGAATAGAACCATCGCGAAAAATACCTGATATATCGTTGAGTCCCTTCCACGGTGAGGTTCGTCTATTTACTGAACGGATAGTCTAGTATCTCGTTCGGCTCGGTATCTAGAGCTCTCCCGCATTAAAGGAGCCTCGATGTGGATTGTCCGTTTAGCGCTTAGGCGACCTTATACTTTCGTCGTCTTCTCGCTATTGCTCTTTATTGTTGGCCCCGTGGCGATGCTGCGCACGCCGGTCGATATTTTCCCGAATATCAACATCCCCGTGGTCTCGGTTGTCTGGAGTTACGCGGGACTTTCGCCGGGGGAGTTGAGCGATCGCATCGTTCTGCCGTTTGAGCGCAATCTAACCACAACGGTAAATGATATTGAGCACACTGAGTCGCAGACGTTGACCGGGGTCTCGGTTACAAAGATCTTCTTTCGTCCTTCAGTGAATATCTCGCAGGCCGTGGCGCAAGTGACGGCAATTGCTCAAACCCAGCTGCGACAGTATCCGCCGGGCACAACACCTCCCCTAGTGATTCAGTACAGCGCGTCCAGTGTTCCGGTTTTGCAGCTCGGGCTTTCGGGTGCAGGTCTCAGCGAACAGCAGTTGTACGACTTCGGAACGAATTTCATTAGGACCCAGCTTGCAACGGTCCAGGGCGCCTCTATGCCTTTCCCCTATGGAGGAAAGCAGAGACAGGTCCAGGTCGACATCAACACTGCGAAACTTCAAGCGTATGGACTTTCTCCTTCAGATGTTGTGAACGCGGTAAACGCACAGAACATCATCTTGCCAGCGGGAGATGTGAAGATAGGGTCGACCGATTACCAGGTAGAGACTAACAGTGCCCCCAACTCCATTGCGGCTCTGAATGCTCTTCCAATCAAGACGGTCAACGGTGCCACGATCTATATACGTGATGTCGGCAATGTACGAGATGGCTTTCCACCACAGACCAACGTGGTGCGTGTGGATGGACAACGTGCAGCTTTAATGACCGTTCAGAAAACCGGCGACTCTTCTACGCTGGACATCATTGCGAATGTGCGGGCGCAGTTGCCAGCCATTGCCGCGCAGTTGCCAGCCGCTCTCAAGATCAAGCCGATTTCAGATCAATCTGTATTTGTAAGGGCCGCCATTAGCGGTGTGGTCCGCGAGGCTCTAATTGCTGCTTGTTTGACTGCGGCGATGATTCTCATATTCCTTGGGAGTTGGAGATCGACCGTTATCATCGCGGTTTCGATTCCGCTTTCGGTCATTTGTTCGCTGCTGATGCTGTCAGCGCTGGGCGAAACGATCAACATCATGACGCTGGGCGGTCTTGCGTTGGCAGTGGGTATTCTCGTCGACGACGCCACGGTAGAGATCGAAAATATCAATCGAAATCTGGAAGAAGGTAAAGAAGTAGAGCAAGCGATTCTGGACGGAGCGGCACAGATCGCGGTTCCTGCCTTTGTGTCGACAATCTCGATCTGCATCGTGTTCGTACCAATGTTCTTTCTCGGTGGTGTAGCGCGGTATCTGTTTGTACCCCTGGCAGAAGCTGTTGTCTTCGCGATGCTTGCGTCCTACTTTCTCTCACGCACAATCGTGCCCACGATGGCGAAATACCTTCTAAAAGGGCATGAACATGATCGCGCGGAGTCAGTCGGAAAGAGTCGCAATCCCTTTATCCGATTTCAGATCATGTTTGAGCATAGCTTCGAGAAGCTGAGGAACTGGTACCACGGTGTACTGAGCCTGTGCCTTGAGTACCGTCTCACCTTTCTTTTCGCGATCGCGGCCTTCTGGGTCGGATCCATTGTGTTGCTCTATCCATGGCTTGGTCAGGATTTCTTCCCGTCGGTGGACGGCGGACAGTTCAAGCTACATGTGAGAGCACATACCGGGACGCGGATTGAAGATACTGCTCGCCTTTGCGATCAGATCGAAGACACGATCCGCAAGACCATCCCTGCCGATGAGCTTGGTACGGTTATCGATAACATTGGAATCCCGTACTCCGGACTGAATCTGTCGTATTCAAACTCGGCCACTGTGGGAACGGGAGACGCGGATATTCTGGTCACGCTCGCAGAAAAACATCGGCCAACAGGTGAGTACACGCATACTCTGCGGAACAGGCTGACGCAACAGTTTCCGGGGACGGTATTCTATTACCTTCCAACGGACATGGTGAGCCAAATTCTTAACTTTGGCTTGCCTGCACAGAT
This sequence comes from Terriglobus saanensis SP1PR4, assembly GCF_000179915.2. Classification (NCBI taxonomy): domain Bacteria; kingdom Pseudomonadati; phylum Acidobacteriota; class Terriglobia; order Terriglobales; family Acidobacteriaceae; genus Terriglobus; species Terriglobus saanensis. Next base: position 2,786,636 of record NC_014963.1, read on the forward strand.
CGATCTTCAAGTCGTCGGACAACAGCTCACACAGAATCGGGCTCTTGCCAAAGAGATGATGCAGAAGATCAGCAGGATTCCGGGCACAACCGACTTGCGAATCCAGCAACCGTTCAACCTGCCCAAGTGGACCGTCAATGTAGACAGGACACGGGCGCAACAGGTCGGATATAGCCAAAGGGATGTCGCCACAGATGTGTTGATCGGTCTAAGCGGAAGCTTTCAGACGCAGCCGACGTTCTATCTGAATCCGCAGAATCATGTCAGCTATAACATTGCTGTGCAGACGCCGCAATACGATGTACAGAGCCTTTCCCAACTCGAGAACTTCCCTATTGCGACCAATGGATCGAACCAGCAACCCCAGATTTTACGCAATCTGGCATCCATTGAACGCGGGATGGAACAAGGTACAGTCAGTCACTACAACGCCCGATCGGTGATCGATATTTATGGTTCAGTGGAGGGCACTGACCTGGCAACCGTGGCAACACGGATTGATGCGTTGGTGAAGGACACCAACGCACATCTGCCGCGAGGCACAGAGATCATCGTGCGCGGTCAGATACAAACGATGCGCACATCGTTTGTCGGACTTATCGTTGGCCTACTCTTTTCCATTGTTCTGGTCTATGCCTTGATCGTAGTGAACTTCCAGAGCTGGCTTGATCCGTTCATCATCATTACGGCTCTGCCGGGTGCTCTGGCCGGTATCGTGTGGCTGCTTTTCCTCACCGGGACGCATATCAGCGTCCCTGCACTCACGGGCGCCATTATGTGTGTGGGTGTTGCTACGGCTAATTCCATCCTTGTGGTGAGTTTCGCAAAAGAGCAGATGGAGCTTGGATTAAATTCCCTGGACGCAGCGCTCTCGGCGGGCTATACGCGTTTTCGCCCGGTCATTATGACGGCACTCGCGATGATGATCGGAATGGTGCCCATGGCGCTCGGTCTCGGAGATGGAGGTGAGCAAAACGCACCGCTGGGACGCGCCGTGATCGGTGGCTTGCTGCTGGCGACTTTTGGCACCCTGACGTTCGTACCGGTCTTCTTTTCCTTCATGCACCGCAACGATCCAGGCATTACTTCACCGTCCACAGACGAACAGCTCCCAGAGGCAAACGCATGAGCGATCAACGAAGACCGGAAGATATGGAAACTGGCGCAAATGAGCGGCAAGAGGAACGAGCGATGAGCGTCGAAAGACAAAGAACGCAACAAGCACACGCGAAGCCTGAAGGAGGATCGAGGTATAGCGAGGTGCACAGCTATGAGCAGTTACGAGAAGAGAGGCCGAGGACTTCCCGCAGAGGCTTGGGCGTACTCGTGCTTCTTGTGTTGATCGCGGCGGTTGGCCTTGGCGCGCTCGGCGTATTGAAACGGAAACATTCAGCCTCGAATTTGAAGACGTATACCGATGCAATGGCTGCGCCGACAGTGGAGTTGCAGCAACCAGTGATGCAATCGACCGCCCAGGAGATCGTGCTTCCTGGCAATATGCAGGCCTACACGTTAGCGCCGATCTACGCGCGAACGACCGGCTATGTAAAAGCCTGGTATCACGACATCGGCAGTCGTGTAAGTAAGGGAGAGCTTCTAGCTGTGATCGAAACGCCAGAGCTTGACCAACAGCTAATGCAGGCCCGGGCTGACTTGGCTACTGCACAAAGCAATGCCGCGCTGGCGAAGACAACCTCAGACCGCTTTGGAGATCTGATCGGGAAAAATGCAGTTTCGCAGCAGGACACGGACAATGCGAAGAGCCAGTATGATGCCCGCGTCACGCAGGTAAACTCGGCCGAAGCGAATGTGAAACGTCTCGAGGAACTGCAATCCTTCGAAAAGATTACAGCTCCCTTCGATGGTGTGGTCACGGCCCGAAATATCGACACTGGGCAGCTCATCTCGAGCACTGGAAGTACAACCACTGCCGGCGCTGGAACGATCACCGGAAACAAAGAGATCTTCGATATTTCGGCAAACCAGGTGTTGCGCGTTTTTGTAAACGTACCCCAGATCAATTCACCCGATGCAAAGAGCGGCGTCATCGCAACATTGACGCTACCTCAATACCCCGGCCGTAGCTTCCCAGGACGACTCGTGCGAACCTCCGATGCGGTAGACCCGGCGAGCAGAACACTGCTTGCTGAAGTGGATGTTGAAAATAAGACGGGAGAACTGCTCCCAGGAAGCTACACCGAAGTTCACCTGCATGTATCGCATGCGGCTCCAGCGCTGATCGTTCCCGCCAATGCGCTTCTTCTGGAGCAGGACGGTATGCGGATTGCCACAGTCGACGCGAATCATCATGTGCACCTGGTTCGAGTCACTCCAGGTCGCGACTTTGGTACGACCGTCGAGGTATTGAGTGGATTGCAGCCCGGACAAGCAATCGTGGGCAATCCTTCAGATTCGCTTTCGGAGGGCGAAGAGGTTCGCGTGGTGAATCCAAACGCGTCCAAGCCTCCAATGATGGCGGAGAACAAACGATGAGTGCCCGGGGTATATCGAGCATGGCTGCGCTGTTAGGGTTGCTGGTAATCGCCGGATGCAAGGTCGGCCCAAACTATAAGGCTCCCGCCATGCCGGCCCCTCCTGCGTATTCCGATAACGGGCACAACGGAAACTGGACAGAAGCAGAGCCTGCGGACGGTGCCGATCGTGGCTCATGGTGGGCTATCTACAAAGATGAAAAGCTGAATTCCCTCGAACAACAGTGCGCCACCGCCAACCAGAATATTGCTGCGGCATTGCATGCTTATGAACAAGCGCACGACCTGGTTCGAGAGAACAAGGCTTCCCTTTATCCAACCGTGTCCCTGAGTGGTTTCGCGAGTCGAAACCGAATCTCAAATACACGTCCCCTGCTACCGGCAAATGCTCAGCATGATTATTGGGATTTTTTGATTCCTCTCAATATCTCATGGGAGCCGGATCTCTGGGGCCGCATTCGGAGACAGATTGAGTCAAGTGCAGCGAATGCACAGGCAAGCGCAGCCAATCTTGCAAGTACGCGGCTCAGCCTTCAAGGAATGCTGGCGGTCACCTATCTGCAGATACGAGGGATTGATCTACAGTCGCAGTTATTGCGGTCGACGATCGATGCTTTTTCTGAGTCATTGAAGCTAACACAGGATCGGCTGACGGGTGGCCTCGCGTCCGAAAGCGATGTCGAGCAGGCAAAGGCGCAGCTTGAAGAAGCGCGTGCGCAGTTGATCGACCTCGGCGTACAACGCGCACAATTTGAAGATGCGATCGCCGTGCTGGTAGGCATACCAGCCACCGGCTTTCATATTGCGGAGCTGCCGCTTGTTGGCGATCCTCCGAGTATCCCTACAGGGCTTCCCTCCGAACTACTGCAACGTCGGCCGGACATTGCAACTTCGGAACGCCTGATCTCATCGTCGAACGCGCTCATCGGCGTAGCAAAATCTGCCTACTATCCCAGTGTCGTACTGGGCGCTAACGGTGGCATTGAAAGCTCGCAGGTCAGCGATGTATTCAACGCCGGTAGCGCCTTATGGAGCGCTGGTCCAAGCGTGAATGAAGTGCTTATCGACGGAGGTCGTCGAAGAGCCCAGGTAGATTTTGCGATCGCTCAACGCGAACAAGCAGCCGCGCTCTACAGACAGCAGGTCCTCTCTGCATTCCGCGATGTAGAAGATCAACTTGCAGCACTCCGCGTATTGGCAGACGAGGCCACTGTACAAGATCGAGCGGTGGCAGCGGCGAAGAGAAGCACGGACCTCTCCATGATGCGGTATAAGCGAGGCCTCGCTCAGTATCTTGAAGTGCTAACGAACCAAACGATTGAGCTGAATGATGAGCGTGCTGCGGCAGCATTGACCGCTCGGAGAATCGTTGCAAGCGCACAGTTGCAAATCGCGCTGGGAGGCGGATGGGATAGTGCCCTCCTGCCTAAGAACTAGGGCCTGTCATGAACTTTGCACCGGAGTAGATTCTTTTGCAGCCTGTTTGATATTGAGAACGCTATAGATCCCGCAGAAAGGATGCCCTCGAGCAACGGCATGGTGAAAGGGCACATTCACCGACTGTATCCACCGTTTGGAGCAAAACCTGTTCGTGTTGGCCGGCGCGCTTCATTTTGGGGCAGCAGTCCCTTATAAAGAATGGCCCTGAAGGTTCGGGGACGTTGCTACAGGGAGCGGGGAGGCGCGGAAGAGTACAAGTTGCCCATTGCTGGTGTGATCCACGTATTGCCGTCCAGCACTGTACGGAGGTATGGTGTTATTTCTTACGCAGATGGTCTGTATCGCTGAATATCCTGTGTCATAGACGTCGTAGTTCAGAGTTGAAGACGCCGATCCCAAGGCCTGACCACTCCTGGAATCATCCTTGGGCTGGCGCTGGCTTTAAGCCTGGGCCGTTTTGTACAAACCCTGCTCTATGGTGCGCATCCAGCCGACCCGCTCATCCTTGCCAGCGTCAGTCTGTTCATGTTTATCGTGTCCCTGCTTGCCTCGTATGCGCCAGCGCGGCGATAAAGCCGGCTTCACAAGGTTAAGCCGGAGTCCGTCGCCAAGGTTATCTCGAGCGATCCGCTAGTCAGGATGGCATTCGCGATGATGTGAAAGAGATGATCGGCCCGCGGCGCAAATGAGGGTTGGTCGACCGCCCAGCCAAGCGCAGCCATCAAGGCGAACAGATCGTCCCCATTCATATCAGCGTGCGCCGTTCCTTCGGCCTGAGCGCGGAGCAGTAGTCGCGCGCTTGCTGAGTGGATCGCTGCGCATGAAGCATAAAGAGCGGAGTCCGGGTTCGTGTGGGCGGCCGCCATCAGGGTGACAACGCCCTTATAGCTTTGGGTGAATTCCACCCATTCGCGAAACCAGGACAAGAGCGCTTCGTCAGGTGAATTCGCCGTTTCAAGTTCGCCTGCCTTCTGCGTCAGTGCGTCCAGATTGGTGCAAAGCAACGCTTCGTATAGGGCTTCTCGCGTCGGGAAGTGACGAAGCAGCGTGGCTAATCCGACGCCGGCGCGACGGGCGATATCGCGCATGGACGCATTGACACCGTGCTCGGCGATGACGTCGCGCGCCACTGCAAGTACGTGGCTGTAATTCTTTCTGGCATCAGCTCTCATGGACTCCTTGACAAATGGATCACCGATCCACATACTGAAGATAAGCAAATGGATCGCTGCTCCAGATGCTTCCTGAATGATACAGCTCATGCATGCATTCAGGAAACACAAGAAGAACAGCGATCAAGGGAAGTCATTATGGGAAAGCTTGAAGGTAAGGTTGCGGTAATCACAGGCGGAAGCAGCGGGATTGGCTTGGCCACGGCCAAGCGCTTCGTAGAACAAGGCGCCCACGTAGTGATCACTGGGCGACGTGAGAAGGAGCTGAAGGAAGCAGTCACCCTCATCGGGAAAAACGTTACAACGGTTACAGGCGACGTTTCGCGCCTGGAAGATCTGGACCGCCTCTATGCCATTGTGAAAGAGAAGCACGGTCACATCGACATACTCTTTGCGAACGCGGGCGCGGGTACGATCGCACCGCTCGCGACGGCGACAGAGCAGCATTTCGACCAGACCTTCGACGTGAACGTAAAGGGAATGTTCTTCACGGTGCAGAAGGCCCTTCCCCTCTTCAAAGACGGCGGCTCGATTATCCTCAACTCTTCTGTCTCAAACGTGAAGGGTCTCGCAGGCTTTACCGCCTACGCCGCGAGCAAGGCGGCTGTGCGCAACTTCGCGCGCGGTTGGACGATGGAGCTGAAGGACCGCAACATCCGCGTGAATTGCATGAGCCCGGGAGCAATCGAAACCCCGGCCCTAGCGACGACGACGGGCCTCACCGCTGAACAGGCTGAGCAAGCAGTCGCCCAGTTCACCTCGCAGATTCCAATGGGTCGCAGAGGCAAGCCCGAGGAAATCGCCGCCGCTGTGGTGTTTCTCGCTTCCGATGAAAGCTCCTATATCACCGGCGCGGATCTCGCTGTCGATGGAGGCATGGCGCAGGTCTAATCTCGGCGCGGTTCCGGGGCTGGCACTCCATCTCCGCCAGTCCTGGGATCACGCTTCTCAAACCTTTAGTTTAAACCCCAGATCGGAGAACAGAATGAGCTATGCAATCGTAGGTTTCGGAAAGATCGGTCAGGCTCTCGCTCACGCCTTCGCTCGTAAAAACATAAACGTGACCGTTGCAAGCCGCAGGTCGCCCGAAGAATTGGCACCACAGGCCCGGGAGATTGGGCACACCGTCGTCGCCAAGTCGCTGCAGGACGCGCTTCAGGCCGACACGATCATCCTGGCGATACCGTTCGGGGAGCATCGCGAGATGGCGAAAGCCCTGCCAAGTTGGAACGGCAAGACCATCATCGATGCGATGAACTCGTTTCCAACCCCACCGGAGGAGTTGGACGGTCTCACTTCCTCCGCCTTCGTGGCGAAGTCGTTTACCGGCGCCAACTTGGTGAAGGGCTTCAATCACCTGGGTGCGGCCAAACTGGCTACCGACCCGATCGTAGAGGGTGGGCATCGCGTCGTCTTTCTTTCGAGCGACGGCGAAGACGCATTCGCTCCCGTGGTGGATCTGGCGAAACAACTCGGCTTCGCTCCCGTCAAGCTGGGAAAGCTCAACGAGGGCGGCGCGTTGGTGAGCGCACGCGGCCAGGTCTGGGGTCCGCTTATCTTCCAGGATCTGTTCAAGAAGCAGCCGTAATCAATTGGTCACGCGAGCTATTTCCAAGACGTTCGATCAGATCGGACGCCTGATGTAGAAAGGGGAGATTCCGATGAGTCTCGAGAAGAATGTCCAGATTGTGAAAGATTTTCTTGCGGCCCTTGAGGGCCGCGATAAAGACGCTTTGCTGGCATTAGCTGACGAAGATATCGAGTGGATCATTCCGGGCAAGAACTGGCCGCTTGCCGGCACGCACCGGGGGCATGCTGGACTGGAGAATCTACTTCAACAAGCTAACGACACCGTGGAAACTTCATTTCCAGAGCCGCCCGAGTTCATAGCACAGGGAGACCGGGTCCTTGTAGTCGGCTTGGCGACGGGAAGAATCAAAGCCACGAACAAGAAGTGGGAAGACCATTGGGTCTTCGACATCTTCGTTCAAAATGGCAAATTGACGAAGGTCCGAGAGTACGTCGACACCCAAGCACTGGCGCGGGCTTCCGAGACCTCATGAACCTGCCGCCTATGATCAGAGTCCTTCCGCGATTCATGCATGACCGTTGTCTTCAAAACCACGTCTGAGGTATTCCCCAGGGTTGGCTCCGACAACTCGCTTGAACGCCTTACTGAATGCAGCGTCGGACTCATAACCGACCGACCGAGCAACATCGATGAGCTTTTTGTCGCGCTGTTCGAGTAACTGCATCGCCTTCTGCATCCGCCACTCGGTTACGTATTCCAGCGGTGTTTGTCCGAGTAGCTCTTTGAAACGTGCTGCGAATGCGGAGCGAGACATGCCCGCCGCTTCGGCCAGGGATTCGACCGTCCAAGGCGTATTCACTCTGCCGTGAATGGCACTTAGGGCAGTGCCCATTTGCGGATCGAAAACAGCACGAAGCCATCCTTTGTTGCGTTCCGGTCTCGACGCGATATGCGCCCGGAGTACATGGATAAACAGAATCTCGGCTAGCCGAGTCGCGACGACTTCAGATCCCGGTGCCTGGTCTGCCATTTCTGATGCCAGCGCCTGCATTGTCATGTGAAGAGCAAGCGTGCGTGCCTGATCGGCCTTCATCAGAATGAAGCTCGGCAATAACTTCGTAACCGGCTTCAGGCTGGCGCGATCGAAACTGAAGGCCCCACAGACGATCGTCGTTAGTGCGCCACCCCCACCATGATGAATGACATGGTTGTCAGCTTTGACCCCCATCTCGCGGAAACTCAAGCTCGGCCGTGTTCGCGGACTGTCGCGCAAAACAATCGAAGTCCCCTTAGCCAGTAAAAAGCAATCGCCACCGGTGAGCGGAATCGGGTCTGGAATCCCTTCGACGCTCAGCCAACAGTTGCCGCGCGACAGCATGGCGAAGTGCACCAAATCGGTGGGAGTCATCTTCTTGTCGGCAGGTGTGACATTTTCTTCGGTCTGCTGTTCCTGTTTTATTCCCCACGGGGCTGTGGCTTCCAGCCTGTGCAGACCGACTGCGGTTACGTGCATCGTTCTGAAGATGTCTGTTATCGGGTCCAACTTAGACTCCATCTGCTTTGAAAGCCATCGTGTTCTGTGAGAACTGCATGAAACTGCACAGCTTTGCTAGTCGGACAAGCGCGGCATCATGGAGCGGAAGCGTCACAACTTCTACACTGCTTTTCATCGAGCCGCGCAGCTCAACTAAAAGATGCAAGACAGCTCGGTTCTGCCCTCTTTTTTGGACGAACAGACAAAATATCTGGACTCCCGAGCAGTTCTCGTCCACCGCCAAAGCACTCTACTCAAGTGTACCGAACGCTAGACATCAATCAAAGGAGTACTTATGGGAAAGCTTGAAGGTAAGGTTGCAGTCATTACGGGTGGATCCGACGGCATGGCGTTGGCGAGCGCCAAACTGTTTGTTGAAGAGGGTGCCTACGTTTTCATCACGGGCCGGAAGCAAGAGACGCTCGATAAGGCCGTGAAGGCAATCGGTCGGAATGTAACCGGCGTACAAGGTGACGCGGCCAATCTCGACGACCTCGACCGCCTCTTCGAGACGGTCAAGCGGGAGAAGGGCAAGATCGACGTTCTGTTCGTGAGCGCTGGCATCGGCGAGCCTGTCCCGCTGGGCCAGATCACCGAGGAGCACTTCGATAAGACCTTCGACCTGAACGTGCGCGGGACCCTCTTCACGGTGCAGAAAGCGTTGCCGCTATTCAACGATGGTGGATCAATCTTCATGACCGGGTCCAATGCTGCGGCGAAAGGTTTCCCTGGTTTTGGAGTGTATGCGGCGAGCAAGTTAGCACTGCGCTCCTTTGCGCGCACTTGGCTCAACGAACTCAAGGAGAGAAAGATCAGGGTGAACCTGCTGGTTCCCGGTGCTATTGCCACAACGATGCAGGAAGCAGTTCTTACCCCGGAAGCGAAGGTGTATTTCGAATCCCTAATCCCGCGGGGAAAGATGGGACAACCTGAGGAAGTCGCGACGGTCGCGCTGTTCCTTGCTTCGAACGACTCCAGCTTCGTGAACGGACAGGAGCTGTTCGTCGACGGCGGCATGACGGCCATCTAACGTCTGCACACCTCGGCTAGTGGCTGGCCTTCCGGCCGCCCGCAAAGTGGTTTACCGCGGGACGTTTACGGAAGGTCACCACCGAACGGAACTTAAGTTCACGGCGGTTGAAGGCCGTGGAGTCAATAGCAACATCACATGTATCGGAGAAACATCATGAGCTACGCGATTGTAGGATTCGGGAAGATAGGCCAGGCCCTCGCCCACGCCTTCGCCCGTAACAACATCGACGTGACCGTCGCGAGCCGCCGCCCGCCTGAGGAGTTGGACGGCCTCCCGTCCTCCGCCTTCGTCGAGAAGGCGTTCACTGGCGCCAAGCTCGTGAAAGGTTTTAATCACCTGATTGCGGCCACCCTGGCTACCAATCCGGTCGTCGAGGGCGGACATCGAGTTGTCTTTCGAATGCGTTTCCTTCCGTATTGAAGTTGTGAACCGCGGCGCGTTTCTTGCGCCATATCTCGACGCCGTGCTGACGCACGCTCGAAGCCTTGAAGGAGTAGTCCCTATGAAGATTGTTTCGACGATTGCGTGTATTTGCTTGGCATGTTGTTCACGGTCTTTGGCTTGAACGGATTCTTAAATTTCATTCACCAGCCGCCACCCACAAATCCGTTAGCCATTCAGTTCTTCGTGGCCATCAGCGCATCACACTTCGTTGAATGATTGATTGCCAGCGATCACGGGGGAGCAAGAAGAACCCGTGTTCCCCGTCTCCTTGGGACACCGATGTATCAGACTCGGCCTATCGGATATGCATAACGAAGAAGAATGTTCGCCTGACTCGGGAATCTTCAGTCAGACGAACACGAGCAGTAGCGCCCTAGTAGCTGAGCTTCAAGGCAAATTGAAAGGCACGAGGATCAGAGCCAGGGAGTGTGTCGCTGATAGTCCCATAACCCACAGAGGTCGAGTGATTTAGGTGAGAGCGGTATCGGTCGAAAGTCGGTCATCTGAAATCGGCGAGATCTTCCAACCGTTCAAAGTGTGAACTGCGCCGCTTACTTGAATTGTAATGTCGGGAGCGGTGACGCTCGGATAGTAGAACCGTTTGGTATATCCAACGCGCTCGCTGAGGATCACCTCTATGACGGAGCCGTCGACGAAACCATGCAGGCTCGGGGTATCCGAAGGCTGGAGAACAATGCTTTTTCCTTCCACTAACCAAGCGTGCCGTTTGGAAGAATATTCCATCTCAACCAATGCGACAGATCCGGACATTACGGAAAGCCTCATATCCGTGTCTCGTTTCCCGGTGCACAAGAATTCACCCGTTGCATCAGCGAGGACGACCGAAAGACTTGGTTCTGTTTGCTTCCTTGGGATCGATTCGTCTCGCAGATTTATTGCATCTGGCAGCACTTCCATTCGAAGCGTGCCATCACGATCAAGGCTCAGCACCCGCGGCAAACTCATCATGCCCGACCAACCAGCTTCGATCATCTCTGCCTGTGAGCGGCGTTCGGGAATCCATCCCCATAAGATGCGACGCCCGTGGGCATCAAGCTGCGTCTTCGGCGCATAGAAAGCATCGAGATCGAGTAATCCGCTCTTCTTTGGCTCGAACCTCATGGTTGTCTGGTTAAGCACGCCAGATTGCCAAATGACTTTGCCCATTGAGGAGTAGATCAAAACGTGTCCCCCGTCCAGAGGAAAGAAGTCTGGGCATTCCCACATCTCTCCATCTCCAACCGGATTTCGTGTGTAGGCACCATTCCACACACCACTGACGAGCGGATGAAGATATTTCCAGTTCAGCAGGTCCTTCGATCGATAGAGCAGAACGCAGCCGCCGACCTTCTCCATCCCGGAACCTACCATCAGGAAATAGTCATCTCCCTGTTTCCAGATCGACGGATCCCGAAATCCAGTAATAGCCAGCCCATCCGGTGGGTGCGGTATCACCGGCTTCGACACTTTGGTCCACTGCATCAACATCGGATCTTCGGACCATGCGAGACATTGCGACTCACGCAGCCCCTCGTTCCGAACCGTCTCGTGGTCTTTGTCTTTGACCACACCTGTATAGATTGCGCATACCCGTGGTTTCCCCTCATGATCGGCAAGAATCGCCGATCCGGAGAAGCACCCCGCAGCGTCCGCGCCTCCCGGAGTCATCGTGAAGGCCACAGGATAGTTCTTCCAATGGAGCATATCGTCCGAGATTGCGTGGTTCCAGCTCATATTGCCCCAGATTGCTGCTTCCGGGTTGTACTGAAAGAAGATGTGGTACTTCCCAGCAAAGTAGATTGGGCCGTTTGGGTCATTCATCCAGTTATGCGTCGGCAATAGATGAAATTGAGGCCGACGTGGATCCTTGGAGAGTCGGGAAGCTGTCGGGAACTCCGGCGGAGCGCCGGACACAAGGGCGGCCAGAGGACTTGCAGCCGGTAGACATGCAATGGTAACGGTCCTAAGAAACTCGCGGCGAGTGACATTGGTTTTCATATTTCGATCTCTCGGTTATCTTGATCGGATCTCGGGCCCAAATCCTTCGGAGTCACGAGCGTTCTCGCTGTCCCGGGCGCATGTCCCAAGATTTGTTGGAGATATGCAGGGTCAAGCCGTGGAGTTGCTCCAACCTGTGTCGTAACCCAAGATGCGAACCGATTCGCCGCCTCGCTAACCTCTCCGAGCGCACAACCACGAACGAAGTAATGGGCCAAACACGCGGTAAAGGCGTCACCAGCTCCTACGGTGTCCACAACATCTACAGCGAAGCCACCATGTTCCACCGCTTCCCTTTCGGAGACCAACAGACTTCCATGGGCGCCGCGGGTGATGCAGACCAGTCGCAATGCGAACCGCCGCAGCAGGCGTCTTGCCAATACGACTTCGTCGGCCTCATGAAACGCAAAGAGCGATGAAACCCGCAAAAGCTCTTCGTTGGTAAGTTTCGCAATATCTGCGTGGTGAAAAGACCTTTCCAGGGTTTCTACACTGAAGAACGATTGACGCAGATTTACATCGTAGATCTGGAGTGTTGTTTCCCTCGTCTCGCTGAGGAATTGGTCGATCGTAGTCGAGGAAATCGGCGACCGTTGGGCGAGGGTCCCAAAGCAAATGACATCAGCCTGTTCTGCCAGTTCTTTCCATATGAGGGACTGTTCAAGAAAGTCCCACGCAACTGCCTCCTTGATCGTAAATGTCGGCAAACCTTCCAGATCGAGTGAGACTCTTGCGCTTCCGGTTTCATGAGCGTCATCGTGCTGGATATAACTGGTCGTCAAGCCAAGCTTCGCCAGGACCTCGCACGCTTCACGTCCAAAGGCGTCCCTGCCAACGCGACTCGCCACGACACCACGATCACCAAGCACGCTTGCCATATATGCAAAATTCGCAGGGGCGCCACCCATTACTCGACCTGACGGCAAGAGGTCCCACAGCAGTTCTCCCAAACCGACCATTAGGACTGGCTTACTCATGAAAAACCCTCGGAGTGAAATCCGTTGGAAACGGGCCTGCACCAGCCAATCGACCATGGCACGTGCTGTCTTCAAGAACTATCGGAAAGTGTTGACGTTGCAGCGTCATATTCCTCTCTACTTCTTTGAAGTCTTGGCAACAGGCACTTGATGCGGCTCTGTCCGCAGTGCTTCGATGTCGATCGCAGCGGCCATAGCCCTGTAGCCTGCGGCGCTTGGGTGAAGATAGTCGCCGGATTGATATTCTTCGCGGAATCGAGATGGATGCCTCGGGTCACGAACTGCCGCATCGAAATCCATGACGTCATCAAACGCCCCACTTGAGCGGATCCATTGATTCACCTCCTGCCGCACAGTCTCCCCATCCTGACTGAAATAGCCCGCCCCTTCATAAGGCGTCAGGGTTGCGCCGAAGACCCGGATTCCATGTTGGTGGGCGCGATCGATCAGCTGACGCAGCCCAACAATGAGATCTTTCGAGGTCACGGTCTCGCCGGCGAAGGGAGACGTTTGTAGTGGTGCGCCATTCTTGGGCGCGGGCGGCTTCATGTGCGGCCACCCGATATCATTGATGCCTTCGAGAACAATCATGCTCGTGATACTAGGCTGTGCAAGTACATCCCGGTCGAAACGCGCCAGCGCACTCACTCCCGCGCCGTCATGAAGAATGCGATTTCCTCCAATCCCCTCGTTGAGAACGGCGATACCTGACAGACGTTTGGCAAGTTGATCGGGCCAATCTTCATATTGACCCTGCTTGGCTCCAACTCCGTCCGTAATCGAATCGCCAAACGTCACAACTGCCGCAAACGAGCTGGCAGCCGGGACTTCAACAGAAGCCAACCAGTACCAGGCCGTTGTAACGGAAGCATTTTGTATTTCGGCGCTGCCAGTGAAGTCACCCGGGCCTGAGACGTAAGTCTCATGCTGTGCCCAGAAATGGGTAGTAGTTGCCGACATCGGATGGGGAAGAAAGATCGTGATTGCGAGCTCCGTGAATGGAGAAATCTTCAAATCGACGGGGTCGGTCAGTATGGGTGCCCCCGGTGGAACCTTGACCGATGCCGATCCGCCAAACGTCAAGACACGATCCGTCGCAGGAATGATCGCCGAACCGTGTTCCACAACAGCGATATGTGCTGCTCCGATCTCCAGGACAGACGCTCCATATGCATTCGAAAACCGGATGCGTACACGCCCGCTCCCGATTGCTGGCCGCACGATCATTCTGATCGTTTGATTGTCGAAAACTGGAGTAGGTGGGAGCCCGGGAAAGGCCAACGGTTCATGAACCGCCGTGCTCCAGGCACTCACCCAATCCTCCTGTATCTTCTTCTCCGCAGCCCATACGTTGATCCCGAGGAGTCCAACGGTAGAAACAAGAATGACCAGTCTTAATATAGGTGTCCGCATATTCCTCTCTAACGTCACTTCGAAAGATGCGAATCGAAGAATCGAGCGATCACATCGTATACTTCCCTCGACTCGGGAAGACTCGAGTTGTACCAGAACGCATGGGGCAATCCATCCCACACATGTAGCTCGGTCTCGATTCCCTGCCGCACAAGAGCGTTGTCCGCTTCAAGTACTGATGAAAATTCAAATCCTCGAGTGCTCGTTACAAAGAGCGTCGGCGGAAACCTAGCCAGGAGCAGAGTTGAGTTCAGTGGATAGACAAGAGGATCTTTGGAATTCGCGTTACTCAGATAGGCGAGAGTAGGCCGCGGCCCGCCTGTTTTGTTAGCCGATGCCCCAGGCGTCGACATCCCATTCAAAGGGCCCGCGAGTCGTGGAGCGTCGCCGACAAACATCTCACCCAGTCCGGCACATAGAACGCCTACAGCGGCTGGATTGGGTAAATGGTGCGCATGAAACCAAGCAATCGACATCCCCGTCAGCATGCCACCAGCGGAGCAGCCGTAGAGGCCAATATGCTGCGGCGAGTATTCCTTGAGAATTTCAGCGTAAACAGCAGCAACATCCTCGCTAGCGGCAGGAAACTTAAATTCAGGGCCCATCCGATAGTTGATCGTAACAACCTTGATCTTTTCAATTGCTGCGATCGGAACAGACTCCACGAGGCCGGCAGTTCGCGCCCCTGTAATGAATCCGCCGCCATGGACATTCAGCAGCACCTTGTCTTTGTTCTTAGGTGCTATTCCATCGCTCGGCGTAACTATATCTGTGTAGACACCTGCAACGGTCTTGTGTTCAATGTCGACCTGATACCTCGAACGTATCGGCTGCAGAAATCCGTTCATGATTTTGTCTTGGAAGGCGCGCAGTGCCTTGATGTCGGATTCGCTCGGTCCTTCAGAGAAGGGCTTATCCACGAGCAGATGGAGCATGTAAGCGTGAGCCTCCGGACTCAACGAACTGGAGATAGGGACCGGAAGGTCGTTAATAACCACGGTTCCATCGGGTCGAACGCTGCCCGCAGTGCTCTGCGCCGGCGCGAAGATGCTGGCTGCCGCCACGAGCGATACGTAGACACCCACACCTAAAGCTCGACTCAACTTTCCCATGGAAAGCATCCTTTCAGCAGCTCTTTGGTACACGTTCTGTTGCGGCGAAGCACCCGAAATCGCAATCGAGCGATCAATATTCAATCCTCGGCATCATCTGGATGATGCCATCCACTATCGCAGTCTCCGCGCATCCAGCCTTCAGCCGTGATGAGAGCACTTCAAAGGTGTAGTGCCCATACGAAGCGTCGTCGGGGATATATCCGGAAGGAGCCATTCCATTTGTGAGAGTTGCCATCATTGTCTTTGTATAAGGGGACTCTGCCTTCAATCGCTGCGCTATCGTGTTGTAGACCTCCGCGTCGACGGTGCCGATCGCAATGTCATCGATCATCAAAAGGCCGAGCTTGATATCGATTGGAGGCCCGTCCTTATAGGTCCCCTCGATCCCGCCGCGGCCCTCGCCCGTTCGCTCCCGTCCCGGGCACTTTACAGTCTGTATCTTGCCCAGCAATCGGCCATCGGCGTGAGACCGCTTCGACTCGCGCATCACCCGAAGCACCTCCTCCCCGAGCATCTGGCCCATCGAACCAATCATTTGCTTCTGCTCGTCCATCAGACGCTGTACCTCTGGGTCGTTTCGGTCCAGGCCTTGTCCACCGGGAGGCATCGAGTTGCTGATATCTATTCCGCGTTTTGCAAATTCTTTAATCCGAATCGCCCTCAGATCATATGTCTGCTGGAAATAGATAGGGTTCTGATCGCCGGACGCTCCCTCAGACCACAGAGCCACGACCTTATCGCCAAAATGGCCCTCAAGGTAGCGAGATGTTGCTCCAGGTATGTCACCGCTGACCATGTCGAGTGTGCCGGTAATGACTGCGTGGACGGCATAGTTGTAGTAGACGGCAATCGGCTGCCCATCCAACGTCTCGAATTTGATGACTGCAACGGTTTTATCCGAAATTCCTCCGTAATTAGCGCCCTCCCACCAACCGTGCGTAGCCCGATCAATGATGTCGCGTTGAACATTGATGAACGACAGGCCTGTGCCAAAGCTGATTTGCGCCGGCTGTAGCTTCTCTTTCGCCACCTTCACCGATTCGACAATTTGATCTTCAAAGACGGCTAAAGACCTGTTGTTCTCTTCGACTCCGGGTCTTGCAAATCCCAGTGGCACGCTATGGCTGTGGGTTGCGGTGATCAAAACACTCACTGCCGAGATTCCCAGATTCTTCTGGATGCGGTCACTGACGTTCTTCCAGAGTCCATTCGGCACCGCCCCGGCGTCGAGGCTAACGAGTGCCACGCTGGTACGGCCGTTATCAATCACGATTGCCCGCGAATAGACGTGGTCCAGAACTCCCAAATAATCCTTGGGAAGGCGGTCCGGAGTAGGAGTCGTGTCGACTTTTGCAGCTCCCACTCTGAAAGGCCCAGTGCCCGTGCTCTGAGCGCGCGCGTGCAGATCGGCGGTCAGTAGTAACGCAGTAATCGCGATGATGATACGGAGCCGCATTCTTTCCTCCAACGACCAAGTTATGAAGTACTGCGGGGCACCGGCTTATAGAGTCTGTTGCCGAGGCTCGATTCGCTGAGTCACAGCGTTCCAGCCCGGGCCTTTCCATGCTTTTGATCTGCAACGAACGATCGCTATGCACCTTAATCGATCTCGGGAAGAATAGTAAAGCTTAATCGACCATATTCTTCTATAAGTTGTCTAGCCAACGCGATTGAAGACGGAAAACGCGAAGGCTTCCGGACGATCACTTTCGAAGCACTTGCGGATCCAGCCTCATTGAAACGATGACAACATCATTGCATCGCGATAGGCTCCCCGCCTGTTGCAATAGCCCTGCATTTAGAGATCAAATGTAACGCTATACCCGGAATTTCCTCTTGAATCGCCGACCACTGTCGGAAGAAGATGCGAAACTTGTACCAGCGGCGCAGCCACCGCAATCAAGTTGAGCAATTGTCTATACAACAATTTTGACTCATCGATTGACGGACAGTGTAATTGGGCATAACAATCAACGAGTCGCGAACCTAGTCGAAGTCCGCGTGCGTACGCCGTCTACGATCATTCCCGCTTTGGATAGGAAGAGAGACTCTCATGCTGAGACCAGCAGGTGCGGCAATTGTTACTGTCATTTTGTGGCTTGCCGGCAGCACTCTTTCGAGCTCCGCGGAACCAAAGGCGAACGGGCATTGGGTGAGTGTCTGGGGAGCTTCCCAATATGCTCCATTCAAATTCATTCCCGCCGCCGCGGAAGCCCCCATCGCAGGAACCCTCCGAATGGTGGTTCGACCGTCGATTGGAGGAGAAAGGCTACGCATCCGCCTCTCCAACACGTATGGTGCGTCCGCTTTGTACATTGGAGCTGTGCATGTTGCACTAACCGATACGGGATCGAAGATCGTGCCCGGTACAGACCGCGTCGTAACATTCGGCGGCAGTTCGGAGATCCGCATCCCAGCCGCCTCTCCGGCGATCAGCGATTCCATCGATCTGCCTGTGAAAGCTCTCTCCGAAGTTTCCATCAGCCTCTACCTGCCCTCCAGCGTCGATATCTCGACCTGGCATCGAGGCCCTCAACACGACTCGTATCTTGCGGGTCCCGGAAATATGACCTCGAGCCTCGAGCTTCCGAAGGCGGAGATCAAACCCGCGTGGTTCTTTCTTTCGGCGCTAGAAATGTGGGAGCCCATGACGACGACGACCACGGTTGCCTTCGGCGACTCCATCACGGAAGGTTCAAACAACCTCCCGGCGCAATACGCCGACTATCCAGACCAACTCGCAAGGCGTTTGGTTGAGGCAAACGGGGGTAGGGCGACCGCATTGATCAATGAAGGCATCGGTGGCAACCGCATCTTGCACGATGATGCCGGCGCCAGTGCCCTCTCCCGTTTCGACCAGGATGTGCTCTCCAATCCCGGGATCGCCAATCTGATTGTTCTCGAGGGAATCAACGACATTGGCTTTCCGCGAGTCAGGATGGCAGAGTTGAAGATCCCAAACGCAAACCTCCGAGAGAATATCTTCGCCTCTCAAAAGGTCTCGGCAGATGAGATCGTTCAGGGGCTGCAACAGATAGCGGTGCGGGCACACGACCACGGCATCCGCGTCTTTTGCGGAACCCTCATGCCTTTCGAGGGAACTAATTCGTACGATGTAGAAGGGGAGGCAATACGAGTGAAGGTAAACTCCTGGATTCGCGCATCGAAAGTCTTCGAGGGAGTTCTGGACTTTGATGTGCTGGTTCGAGATCCGGACCGACCCACCAAGTTGCGGCTCGCTTTCGACTCCGGTGATCACATCCATCCAAACCCAGCCGGTTATAAAGCGATGGCGGACTTGATCAACCTATCCGAGCTGGCGGCGGCAAAGCATTGACCTGCCGGGTCAAGCCCTTTAGCCGAGGGCGTGATTCTTCGGTGCGATTCCCTTCAAGAACTGGACACTCTCTGAGACAAAGGCCTCGGGCGACACATTTGGATATGCCCACAGATATCCTGGGGCACTCTTTTCCTGCAGGCTGTACCCGAAGCCTTCAATCATTACGAATCCGTCGAATTGGAGCTCTTCAAGCGTGTTGACGATCTCGACAAAGGGAACGTGCCCGCGACCTAACGGTCCACGATCATTCTCGCTCGCATGGATGTGCTTTAAATGGCTACCCAGACTACGAATTGCCTCGGCTATACTACGTTCTTCAATATTTGCGTGGAACGTATCGATCGTGACGCCGATTCGAGGATTGCCGATCAGCTCACAGAGGCGACTCGCCTCTTCGGCCGTCCGCAAGAAGAATGTCTCCGAACGGTTCACCGGCTCGATCGATAGCGTCAGGTCATAGGCATTTAAATCATCGCCCAAAGTCTGAAATACTTCCGTGGCCCATAACCATTCATCTTTGGTCGGTCGATGCTCTGGCAGGTAGCCAATAGGAGCGAACAGCGGACCGCCCAGGAGCTTGGCCCCCATAGCAGCAGTTGCTCCGATGCATTTTTTTAGATGCTGGATAGCGCTGAGTCTTACTTCTCGCTCTGGACTGATTGGGTTATATTGCTTCGGGAGAATAGCGCAGACCGTAGGCATCAAACCGTTTCGTTCACAGGCGCCTCGAATACTATCAACCTGCAATACACCTGGATCGAACATGGGAACTTCTACGCCCTGGAGACCCAGATTCCTTATCATCGGCAGCAGTTCAAGGTGCGAGGCACCAAAAGCCGAGGTCCATGCAAACGCGCTGATGCCAACCTTCATTTGACTCCTCCCGATCGAACGCTAGTCACAGCAGCGATGAGCCAGAATACTAAATCATGCGTGTTAGAGTCCGCGTCGTCAGCACCTACCGCGCCACAACCTTCACCACGATTGTCGGAGGTTCCAAGGTTTCTTCTTACGAGACCGTGGACGGCATGACGGCTACCTGAGACGAATAGTTCCAGAACAGTATCAACACTTTCATGTTCAACTGAGCTATTTCGTCCCAAGGTTGCGGTCGAAGAAGCTGATCATTACGTTGAAGGCTTCCTGCGACTCAGGCACATCCGCGTTATAAAAGAACCCGTGAAACAGCCCGTCCCACACATGAAGCTCCGTCTTGACACCCCTCTTTGTCAGCTCTGTATCCGTGTGAATCGTTCCACTCATCGCAAAGTCCCTGGTGCCTGTAATCAGCAAAGTCGGCGGAAACTTCGCCACGATCTCGGGTGAATTCAGTGGTGAGACGAGGCGATCGTTTATATCCGTCCCGCTGAAATACCCAAGTTGTGATTGGCCGGGAGGGCGTGTGGGAGGCATTTGCCCCTCTCCGAAGGGAAAGGCTATATATGTCGCATCTCCGCCAAACGCGCCTGCGGAGGCACAGTAAATGCCAACGGCTCCGGGCGTGGGCAGTCCATGCGTTTGAAACCACGCCAGAGACATGGCAGTTAACATGCCACCCGCTGAGCATCCGTAGATGCCGATATTCCGCGGCTTGTAAACCTTCAGTAACTCACGGTAGACGCTCGCCACATCTTCGCTGGCGGCAGGAAACTTATTATCCGGACCCTCGCGGTAATCGACTGTGACCACTTTGATCTTCATGAGCCCGGAGAGCGGTATCGACTCGAGTTCCGCACAGCCGGGCCAACAACCGGAGAATCCGCCGCCGTGCAGGTTAATCAAGACCCTTGCTCTATTCTTGTCGGATATACTGGACCGCGGCGTGTAGGTATAAGTATGAACACCCCCCACAGAAGTTTCCTTGCGTTCGACTGCAAAGAGCTTCGCATCTCGCTCCAGGTACGACTTCATGAAACGAGGCACACCCTGATCCTGCTTCAGAAGCTCAGGATTCTGCATATCTCTCAAATGTTCCGCAATATAGGCTTTGGCTTTAGGGCTCAAAAAGCTGGAAGGCGGCACAGTGTAACTGGGAATCTGCACCGCGCCGTCGGGGGCAACGATAACATTTGAGGCCGACGAAGGAGCGGCTTGTGCGGACAGTTTTGTAGAGACTGTAAACAAGGTGCAAGGAAGGATGATGGCAAGAGCCAGTGCTGTTCGAAGAGTCATCAGAATTCTCATCATTCTCTGTCGAAGATCCCACTGTTTGAGGACCTCCGCGGTGTAGTAGTGCGGCGCACCTGGATTTATGGTGCGCCGCATGGGTGGCGTTGCGCTTGCTGGATGGCCTTAGTAGTTGAATCGCAAAGCAAGCTGAACCGTGCGGGGGATGCTGCTTTGATGGTTCACTACACCGAAGGTGGGCCCCAGCCCTGTACCGGGCGCAGCGAATTGAGGATGATTGAATAAATCGAATATTTCAGCGCTAAACTTCAGCTTGGCCTGCTCCGTTATGTTGAAGTATTTATTGGCCGAAAAATCGAAGTTCACCACTCCGGCAGCCCTAATTCCTGTATCGACTCTGGATTCATTTCCATACGAGAAAGGGCCAGGCTCCGAGAAACAGCTTGTGTTGAACCACTGTAAAGCCCTGACCGAGCGGTTGCCCGATACGCTCTTGTTACATCCTGGAGTGTAGTTTGGCCGAATGATGCCGCTACCCACTCCGAAGCCCGGAGTGCCGCCTCCAAAGTTTTGTGCCAACGTATTTGGGGTCGCCGTAAGTGCAACTGGAACGCCACTCCTGAGAGTTGTAATTCCGTTGACACGCCAACCGCCGATGACGGCGTTCGTCACTGGATTGATGTGCGAGAGGAAGATCTGATTATGCCCAAAGGGCAGATCAAGCCCATAGTTCGCCACAAAGTTGTGTCTGGTGTCCTGCTGGCTCACCGACTTCTCAGCTCGAAGGTTGTACAGATCCTGAACGAGTCCTGTACCTCCTTGACCGTCGAGGAAAGAGCTTGTGTTATCTGTATCGCTGATCAGCTTCGCCCACGTGTATGCAACCTGAACTATGCCAGCATGGCTAAAACGCTTGGTGAAATATGTCTGGAGTGCATGGTAATTAGAAGAGGCAATGCGAGCACTTTGCTGCAAAACGCCGAGTGGATATTGAGGATAGGGCATCAAAAGTCTGCCCTTGAGAATAGTGGGACCGCCGGCCACGGATCCCGCAGGCAAGATCCCGTAGAATGGGTTCGCGACCGGGGTCAGAAGATCATTCCCCATAGATAGATACTGGTCAGGAATCTGATTAAGTTGCAGGCCGGAACCTGTGTAAGGCGACGCAATAATCAGATGCGTTCCTTTGGATCCAGCATAAGCAAGACTTGCCGTGGTGCTGCTTCCTATTGAGCGCTCGATTGCCAGATTCCATTGTTGCGAATAGCCAAGCGGCTGGTCAGGGACGCGCGCCCATACACCGCTTCCAAGGAGGTTATCCACGCCTTGTTGGGAATGGCCAAGGGCCGGCGAGATCCCATTAGGAAATGGATTCGCTACGGTGGCGCCGATTGCCTCGTTCACCGTATTCACGTTGTTTGTCGCTGACCGGGTGAGCGAACTTAGCTGAGGACCAGTTTGATCCATAACTGCCGGGAAGAAGGAAATGCCGTAGCCCGCCCGGATCACACTCTTCATGTCAAAGCGATAGGCTAATCCGACACGCGGGGAAAATGTCTTCCAGTGGAGTGACTCTTCCCTTCGAGAAGGATAGAGCGGCGAAGCCACCAATGCGGCTACCCCCTTGAGTGGCACAGAAGAGCCAAGCGGATTGGTATAAGAACTGATGCCGCCGATGCTCAGAGACGCATTAGGCAGAAAAACCGCGTCGATGTTGTGTTCTTCCGAAAATGCACCCGGTTGTTCCCAGCGAAGACCGGCAGTGACTGTCAATTTAGGCGTCGCCTGATAGGTATCCTCCACGAACAGGCCGTAATTGTGGAGGAACGCGTAGGTGGGAGTTGTTACTGTCACACTCGTCTGCGAAGGAATGCCAAGTAGAAATGAGGCGAGAGCATTGCCCGTTCCGGGTATATTCGCGTTGGCGGTGAAGCCAGGGATCGCGGTCAAATTGACTCCTCCGCTGCCCGCGTATGCTTCCCATAGGACCTGTCTCCAATTGCCTCCGGACTTAATGCTGTGCCTGCCAACAATCTTGGTGAAGCTTCCGTTGATCGCCCAGATGTTATTGTTCCAGTGCAACTGTGAAAGGTTTGGCCCTACGCTATACCCCTGGATTGCGAGCGCAGGAAGAGAGTAATTGCTGAGCCCGGAAACTCCTGGGATCGCCCCCCAATTACTGTTGATAGACGACATGTTGAAGCCATTGCTCAGCGGGTCTTGGAAGTTATAGTTCTCCAGATAGGAGAGGCGCACTTCCGCGATCGATGTGGGAGAAAACACATGGTTGTCTCCCAGAACTGCTTCCTGAGTGAAGTTGCCTGTAGGCCCCGCTCCCGTCTTATTGCCGAAAGGGTCGACGGACACATTATGCGGGTTCCAGAACGTGTAGCGTGTGAAGATCGTATCCTTGCCCAGGTTGGCGTCGACGCGCGCGTTGTACTGCGTTTGAACTCCCACCGCGGGTACTGACACGAACGTATTGTTGACGTAGGGGGTCTGCTTCACCATCGATTGATTCGGCGTCTCAAGCTGAAGAATCTTCAGAGCTGCGGGATCGATCCTGCCAGCGATGCTATTGCCCGGGAATGGTTTTCCGGTTGTCGGATCGTAGATAACCTGCGGGTCTGCAGAAAAATCTCCGTTCAACTCCGCCGTCGTCGGCATAACGTAACTGGCCGGGGTGGCGGAACTCAAGGATTCGTGTTCCCAGCTAAAGAAAAAGAAGAGCTTATTCCTCAACACGGGCCCGCCCAGGTTGGCGCCGTACTGATTTTGATGGAGCGGCACCTTGCCGAGACCCGCGTTGTTAGAGAACCAGTCGTTTGCATTAAGCGCCGTATTGCGGAAATACTCGTACGCGGTTCCATGAAATTGATTCGTACCACTTTTAGTGGAGATCTGAACTACGCCACCCCCGTATCCACCAAATTCCGCACTAACGTTATTGGTCGAAACCCGGAACTCCTGGACTACATCTTGTGTTGGGACCAGTGTGTTGACATTGTTTTCTGCGATATTAGATCCAACGCCATCGATGAAGAAAAGGCTTTGCCCGCTGAATGCGCCGCCGATCTGATAGTTTCCGTATGAGATCGCCTGGGTATTTGCGCTCACCTGACCGGTTCCGCCGTTCGCCACAGTGCTGCCTGAAGTCCCGCCGCCCGGCACCACCCCCGGTACAAAATCGAGAAGGTTGTTCACATTACGACCGTTCAGTGGAGCCTCCAAGACCTGTCGACCCTCGATCACGCCGCCCAACGATGCGTTATCGGTCTGGAGGCCAGTTGTGGTACCCGTTACAGTGATGGACTCGGTCACCTCTCCCGCCTGCAAAGCCAAATCGGCGCGAGTTATTCCGCCGATCTGGACTTCCACCTGATCGTTCGTTGAAGCTTTAAATCCCGCGTGCGACACGGTCACGCTGTAAGGGCCCGGATTGAGGTTGATGAACGTGTATGTGCCCGCAGAACTGGTCACCGCTTTCTGCCCTGCGTTCGTTCCCTTGTTTGTCAATTGGACCTGCGCCCCTGCAACGAGTGCGCCTCCAGAATCCGTTACGGTCCCGACGACGCTCCCGTAGCTCGTTTGCGCGTTCACAAAATTTGGATTCACGACGCCAAAGATCGCAAAGAGCGCAATCCAAATGCAGTTCCATACGGATTTATTCCAAGCACACTTCCCTGGTTTTACCGTCATCTGACTCTCCGGCGAACAAACAATCTCATACATACAGCCTCCTGGAAGTTTTCACTCGTGGCTCGTGCTCTTACGATTCCGACGCGTCTTGATTTCTCAGCATTTGGTCAGAGATAGTGAGAGCCGATTGGAAATCGCAGAGCGTCAAACTTGCTTTCAATTCCCGAAGGCAACTTTTATGCGTCTTGAGGAATAGTTGTCAACACATAATGCAGGGCATTCAATAAAAGTGACCTATACAACTTTGCCGACACAAAGATATTCGAGACCGAACGCTCTCCGGGGAGAATGCCCTCGGAAAACTTGCACTTCAATTTTTATGTTTGATTGAAGCGGCGTCAGATCGCGGAGTCATGAACTGCTGCACGAGCGCAATGGTCGCCTGACTGAGAGCGGTTCTATGTCGCGCTCGTCTGTCTGCACGCGGCGGTTCGTTTTACTGCTCCCTGGATTTGGCTCCGCAGGATTGTCGAACGACCATCTGGCATCCGAGCAGAACATCCCTCGCAGGAAGATCGGGGTTACCGATTCGATCGAGCATCACCGCGAGAGCGATTCTGCCGATATCCCTGCAGGGTTGGCGCTGTGTGGTGAGCGGTACAGGAAGGAGACCCGCATACTTCACATCGTCGACCCCAACAATCCTTATATCTTCAGGGATTCGTTCTCCAATCGACAGGAGAGTCTGCATCAGCAAGCCTGCGGTAAAGTCATTGGCGCAGAGAAATGCATCGGGGCTGTCCTTCTTCAAAATAGCTTTTACGAATTTCTGGTCCGACGCGTCCCCAAGGTTCACCGAATCGCGAATTGGAGTTGGTGCAAGAGCCTGAATTGCTTCCCTAAATCCAGCGATGCGAGCATCCACGGTAGGTGCCGAATTCGGCCTCGCGATGAACGCAATGCGCTTTGCGCCAGCCGCAATCAGATGTTCCGTGGCCTGGTATGCCGTTCGCCGATTATCGATTCCGACAAGGTCGTATCTGCTTCGACGTGGATACGTCTCAAGACATCGGTCGAGAAGCACGATTGGGATCCGAGCCTCGTCCAGCGCTTCCGCAATTCTGTGATTTGCACGAAACCGTCCAGTCGAGAACTCCACCGGAGCAAAGAATACACCTGAAACTTTTTGAGAAATGAAGTGCTGGCAAAGCTGCTCTGCCACTTTTTCTTTCTCGTTCTCTTTGGACGTGGAGTTCCCCCAGAGCAGCGAATGCCGAACGGCGTCTTGAGACTCCATCATCCCCTTGCAGATCACCTCAAAGATCTCCGTCTGTCCGAGTTCAGGAATCAGCAAACCAAAGACATGGCTCTTTGAGTTGGAAGTTTGGGCAACGAATGTTCCCGAGCCGACGCGGCGCACGACGAGCCCCATCGTTTGCAATTCATGCATCGCTCTGAAAACGGTCATTCTCGAGGCCCCATACCGCCTGACCAGTTCGGTCTCGCTGGGTAATCTTTGTCCGGGAGTGTAACGGCCCGATTGGAGGTCCTCTTGAATCTTTTCCAGGATCTCTCTGTATTTGTGAGTCGCCATCGGCTTATCTCCAATGCCCGAGCATATGGGCTCTCAAGCCAGCCCCTTGGTCAATAGCTCGAAAGTAATCCTATATATTACCCTAGCCACCTGTATAGGGTAATCTTGCCCTGTGCCAGCGTCGATCAACAACCCTATCGCGCTGACAGTTTCGGCGGTTAGCGCAGCTTCCCTGAAGCTCTCCAGGCCCGCTTTCGATTGATCGACGCCGGCATGAGAATGCAACTAGGACGAGCCCTCATGGCACGGAAGATTTCACCCGTGAGCGGATACATGCGTCCTGTGGATGTCCGCGACTTGATGCCGCAACCCGCATCACCGGTGGCACTCCTCATCCCAAGCGGCTATCTCCGTGAGGAGGTGGCAGCATGAGCCCTCTTGGAGAGACGCCAGCAAAGTTTCTGACAGCAGAGGAGGCCGCCGTTCATCTCGGTTGCCTCAACAGCCGAACGGTGAGCCGCTGGGCCAGGGAGGGATACTTACCCGCCTATGCGCTGGGCGAGGGCAAGAGGAGGCTCTGGAGGTTCCTGTTGACTGACTTGGATGCTTGGATGAGAGCACGACGGACGGTGACAGCATGACGCTGATAGATCCCGGCGTTGGGCTGGAAAAGACTACACTGCAGGCAGCCACCGGTGCCCCGACCAGAGGACTCATCCAATGATCGAAAGCCACCTTTCCAAAAAGGAAGCCTTCTCCTCACGAAGAACAAAACCATGGAATTCTCGGCGGCGAACCCCGCCTGAATCGTGTGCTTGCCCTTATGCAGAGCCGCCGCTAACTAGTTATGACTTATCGCGCGTCGGTTAATGGTCTTGCAGATCGGAGTCGACCCATTACAACCCTTCGGTTAACAGGGCACGTGTAGCGTTCGGAGCACGTTTGTTTTCTTTAGGATAAGTCGGAGTCGAAAGGCGTTTTTGGAGCCCTTTCGGCACGCAATTTGACGGAGTTTCGAACGGAGATAACCCTTCGGAAATTGCCCGAATGCTCTTCCCCCAACCGTTCTCTGGAAACCTGGTCGTGGACAGAACGAACCCTTGAGATCTCACTTCGATCGGGCCGCATGCGCCACTTCCCCGCTCTTGCACCACCGTGCGACGCCAGCCGGCAAGTTGGCTGTCGAAATACATGCGCCGATTTGCCGGCGAATGGCCGGACGAATCAATTGTGCAGCAGCTTGCCGCACAATTGCCGTGGGGCCACCACATGGTCCTTCTCGACCGGATTAAAGACCACCAGACTTGAGAAGCTGCAACCTGAGATGAGTGAATTGCAACCGGACCGGCGCTCAGAAGATTCAAACTCACGGAAGCTTTCGGGCAAGCCGGTTCGAAGAAGATAGTGGTCTCTGCCATGCAAACTGACATCTTAGGGGAGAGATGCTTCAACTCAGACAAGTTTTTCACCATCAACCTGACTTCTTGCTCATCCGTAGCGAACCCAGTGAGATGTAAAACTTTCGAGATGGGGACTGCATGGCTGGCTGATGCTTAGTTACTGAGGCTGACTAGAGGTTGCTTCATTCAGACGAAGGTGAATACGGGTCTTTACCGTTACAATTCGTGCTGCCTTGCCCACTCCTCGTACACGCCACGACGGGAGTGTCGGTTGTTCCAAGCGCTCGCAGAATAGCAAGATGCCAATCGCAGCCATAGCGATCAAGTGTCCATGCGGCAGCAGCATCGGACATAACATCCACGCCCAACACGAGCCGATGCACCAAATTGCATGGGTTACACCATACCGCAACGCATCCATATCTGCTGCAAGTCCGAACGTGTCGAGCCTGCTGTAACGATGACACCCGTTCAGACAACATTGCTTCACCGGCGAGAATTGCCATATGAGGGCGATGGCCAAAATGATGCCAATCGGAAGATAGGATCTCGCTCTCAGGGTTGTTATCACCGCCGCCATGGTAAGCATCCAACACCCCAACACCAGCCAGGTGATCGTATAAGCAACTACGAAAAGGCCCACGCTGCGCACCCGACGACACTTAAGACTTCGCAGACGTATGTGGCAGATAGGGGCAATCAACATCGGAGACATCATCGCAACGAACATCACAACCCAGCCCACAATGAGCTTTTGGCCTGGGAATGACGCCATGAATAAGTGGGCGGGCATGGTCCTCAACATGGATGAATGTTGGCCAGTATGTTGATGGGGAACGAGTGCGTCTCCGCCTGGGCCAAGCAGACAGATCCAGGCGGCCACACTGATCATCCCTACCATAGTTGCAACCCGTGCGAATTCACGCGCCTCGTAGGTCATAGGTCAGAGTCCCTTTCGGAAGATGCTGACTTTCCCAATCGTGATCTGGTCCTCATCTGCGATGGTCTTATTGGGCACAATCGTGACGCCCAGAGAATCGCTATCAAGAGCGCTCCCTAAGTGAAGCTTGTCCACCACTTTGGATATGTCTAAAGCAAAATTGAGGCCCTCACCACCGTGATCTCCCAACTCGAAGCTGGCGTCGGTAATGCCAAACAACCCCACGCTTCCTGCTAAAAGTTCAGGATGTTCCGCTGGCTTGGCATTTGGTGGCAAGTTGATGAAGACATTCAGGATTTGTGTGTCTCGCGTACCACGGACATTTTCTAAATTGAGAATGACCCTGTCCGGTGGAGACGAGACCGCGGCCTTTTCGAGGCTCGCTGTCAACTGACGGCGAACCTCAGGCTGGAGCCTCACAAGAGTATGCGCTCCTTCCCCCTCGACTCTCAATGGAGATAAGCTCGCGCCCACCAATTCAATGTTCTTGCCTTCCGGAACAGATGCGCTCATCTTGGATCCCTCGACTTTAATGGCCGCCCCCAGATTCACCAGTCTTTCCGCGATCACATTGACGGCTCCGCCGGGTCTGGTTAGGTCATCATAGGTATAGTCCAATTGGTTGAAATTCCCCATGTCTCGCGGGGTATAAATCCATTTGCCAATGCCCGGCCAAGGCATGACAAATTCTTGGTTCCCTCCCGCAGCGGGGCCGTTGAGCCATGTGGGGTCTGTCGGGTTTGGATTCCCGAGAGTGACGTTCCAACTCGCCCACAAACGATCGATATTGGCGTGATGCAGGTAGAAGATCGGATCAAGTCCCGCCAGAGCAGGCACACTCATGAGACCGGGAACGCTACCATCGGGAGAAGTGCCTCCGACATACACATGGACAAGATCGTGCGGATTTGCCTCCAGGTCGCCGTGTGTGCCTGAGGAATGATTAAATCCCGTTTGCGGTCCTCCAAACTCTGGCACCCGGTTATCGCCCGCGAAGATGGGTTGATTCATGGAATCTAGAGTCACGGGACCGTAGAAAAGGTCGGTCGGAATCGGCGGGTGATTTTGAATCCCAGCTTCTGTCGCAACCCAGATATTCGCTTGGTCGGCACTATTCATCGGGCCATATCGAGCAATGGGTAAGAGCGGGTTCGGGCTCCCGTTCGGCAGCGTGGGCGCCGTGAAGGCAGGTGGAATATCGTACTCCTGAGCGGGTCCAAAATAGTTCCAATAAGGCAGAGCCCACGTGGAGGGCCCACCGAGCGTTTTTATCTCCTCTCTTATCTGTGCTTCGAGCGCCAGCAGATAACCACGGTGCCATGGCAGGAAATACCAGCTTCCGTGCTGGCATTGATTCCAAAATGTTATATAGGTGGCTTTGGCCGGAAGAGGCACAATTGGAACGGCAGGCGCCCCGGGTATCTCGCTCCATGGAAAGGCTCGTGGATTCTTCAAGCTCTCCGGCGTTACATATTCGCCATGGATGGCCGCAAAAAACCACCAACTCGCGGTGTTGTCCAAGGACCGGGCCATCATTGCCTGGACTCCGATTGCGTACCAGTAAAGATCTTTGTTGTCGAAGGTTCCGCCATTCTTCCAGGCGTTACTGCGCGTAAAATCGGCCATTTTGCTCCTCCTAATTCTTCGCGGTTTGGTCTGTGTTACGACTCGGATGGCGCAGTCGGCGCGGGCTTTACCAGAGGTCGGGCAGTCCAGCAGCTATGGTCTGCGCCCGTCAACCGGTGGCTCAGAAAATACTGCGCAAGCACCTGCAAAGCAGGCTTCATCTAACAGAAGTTCGACCGATATACAGCTTCAAAGTTCGTCCAGCATTGGACCAGCAAGGGATGGGTACGGGGCCATCAAGCAAAGCAAGAAGCATGTCTTACTTCCCAGTGAAGGTCAGCAAAATACGAAATGAGAACGTCGCAAATATAGGCCCCTCCCTGTCGCGAATGCAAATTGTTTTTGCGAGCTAGCCACGATGCGGTTTCACACTCACGCACAAGACGAGGGTTAGCGCCTAAAGAACTCAGAACACGTACCAATCCGCCCAACTTGGTCGGGTCCAGAGCAGTAAAATGCGATAGGCCCACCGAACTTGACCGTGCTGAACAGGGCGAAACCTTGAGCAGCCTTCAGTTGATCTACCTCATCGCGATTTTTTTTGCGACCAGCGCCATCAGTGTGGTGACAGGAAGCACCTCCCTGATCACTGTTCCGGCAATGCTTCAGTTTCATATCGAGCCCCGAACCGCTCTGGCCACCAATATGTTTGCGCTTACTTTTCTAAGCATCGGGGCTTCGCTGCCGCTCAGTAGAGCGAAATCCGTCGATCACCAACCTATCGGTGTGCTGATGCTTTTGACGTTTGTTGGCTCAGTGATCGGAGCCATTCTTCTGCTGTTTGTTCCCGTCACCTCCCTCTCTGTGATTGTTCCCAGCGCAATGATCGGCGTGGCGCTTTTTTCCGCTTTCTATCGAAAGGCCGGCAGCGACAAGGTGGTGATTCACTCTGCCAGCAGGAAAACAATCGGCTATCTCCCCACCTTCATTCTGGGGATGTATGGGGGATTTTTCAGCGGCGGTTATGTGACGATCTTGACGGCAGTGTTCGTGACGGCGTTCGGCACCTCATTCCGAGAGGCAATTGCCACGACCAAACTGCTGAACATCTGTTCGTCGGCGATTGCAACGGCAATCTGCATGTGGCGCGGTCTCATTGATTACAGACTTGGCATCGTTCTCGGGATAACGATGTTCTTCGGAGCTACATTGGGCGCAAGATTTGTGGTGCGTCTTGCCGAGAAATGGCTGCGGAGAATCTTTCTCGGGGCTGTTTGGATACTTGGCGTAAAGGCGCTGATTTTCGATCTCCCCGGCAAACTTCATGGCCATGGCGAACCGGTGAGCACCGAACACTAGATCGCCGCGACCCGCTCTTTTGCTGGAACAGCTTGATTGACCCTAGCAAAGTAGAGTCGCGATACGGCAAGGCCACAGAATCGGAAGGATCCCTTATCCCATGGAGGGTCGGTACATGATGAGGACCATTGCAACCGCAAGAAGTACAAAGCCGAAAAGCTGAATTGCTCCCAGACGCTCCCCGAGTAAATAGTGGGAGATGAGCGCTACGCAAATAACGCCACCCGCTAAGTGAAACGAGGCCATCTGCGCGCCGCTGTAAGTGCCATAACCAAATCGCGTCGCACCCACATTGAGCACGTACTCCGGCAGCACGAGCAGCCAACTGGCACCCAACGCCATCCAGAATCCGATACTGTTTCGAAATCGTAAGTGACCAAGCCACGCCGTCGCCATCAAGGTGCTCGATGCCAACATTAAAATCGGTACGAAGATTCTCTTCACCTGATCACTTCCTCCTTACAGACGGTCTTGCCGTTTATGGAACCGTAACACGGCTTCTGACGGCCCAATAAGCTTGTGGCGTGTCAGTTCTCGGACCGTGAGCCTCGAAGGCGATGACACTCGGCAATCTGCGCAGTTTGAAGTTCGTTCCCAAAAGGGGACGGATCCGGCGATGGCGCTCCCGCCGATCGAGAATCCGTTGAGTGAATTGAAAACTCAGGTCAACGTCTCATCAATATCATCCCCACTGTTGCTCATAGGCCATGTGCTGATTCGCCATATTTGAAAAAGACTTATTCGATCTTGACTTACAAACCGAAAATCTGTAAACAGTTGCGAAGCATATAAGTAGCATTATCAGGCACACGAAAAGCATTCAGGTTAGACCTTCGCTACTTTGTTCTATTTCTTCCCACCCGGCCCACATCGATTCGATACACTTCGCCCGTTTGACGAGGATTGAGGTGCGCAATGATGACCATGGTCGCTCTGTCGAGCGCCGGTGGAAGACGCGCGCATCGTGAGTGCTTCGTCCGTTCTTCGCACTTCGATAGGAGGCACTCAGATGCCCTTCAATTGGACCATTGACATCGATTCCAATAAGCCGCAGCCACCGCTCGTCAAGTTTCATCCGAATCCTCTGACCCAGGTAGCGCCCGGCGATCAAGTCGTCTGGGCAAACAACGACGGTGTCCCGCATTGGCCCGGCCTCCTGAATTCCGACGGTTCCATTAACGAGACATACTTTATGCCTAATCAGATTGCGCCACAGTCGACGTCGGACGCGTTTTCGCCCGCGGCGGACGGGACATTGCAATACGCATGCTCTCTTCATCCGGGAGAAAAAGGAACGATCCAAGTGCAGGGATAAGACGATATTCAGGCAGGACCGCCGAGAAAGGATGACGTATGACTGGCCTCCGCTTTGTAACAGCGCAATGGAATCGATGGCCGCAGTGCAATGGGGCGGAGGTGACACCCTCTCCCAGGTCTCGCGGCATCCGCACGGTCGGTTTCGTGTGGTTTCTCTTGCTGGTCATTGTCCCTCTGGCTTACGCCCAGAATCCACAAATCGTGCCGTGCCCAACACCCGGCTCTCAGAACCTGCTTCCCATACCAGAAGTCGCGAGAACATCCGACGGCGTGTTGCGCGCGACCATTAAAAATGTCGATGGTCTGCGGACTGGGTGGGGAGCCGTTGGCGTTCCTGGCCAGTCAACAACGGACGCTCGCTGTGCAAGCCAATATATGCGCTACTACGTCGGCGAAGACACGAAGCATCCCCAACCCTGGCCTACAACCCCCGATCCTCTTCCCGGCCCCACGTTGCGCGCACGCGTGGGCGACCTGGTGGAAATCACATTCCAGAACGTGGTCAACTCCCAGCATTTTGCGAACACTCTCGATCGGGGCGAAGAGGGCTTAGGAAACACAGACGGCTGCGACGTAGTCACTGCGAACACGAATCGCCCCGATTGGATTGCGAGTAAACCTTATAGGTCGGGTGCGACCATCAAGCCTCTCAGCAACAATGCTGCGGGCTATGTTTACACCTCTACCAAAGCCGGAACCAGCGGTGCTACGGCCCCGATCTTTCCCCAAACACCAGGACAGACCGTGACGGACGGCACGGTCATCTGGACCAATCAGAACGCCCCAATCTATCCCACGGGTGGCGACTATATGCCCGATTGCCTGCATGGATCGAGCACCTCCAATCTCCATTTTCACGGCACACATACAACGCCCAGCACCACCGGAGACAACGTGTTGTTGTTCGTTCACCCAGCTCTGCGTGGCGCTAAGGGTCTCGAACCCAGTGATGCGGAAGTAAAGACCAACTTCGCGAAGATCTTCGGCGCATGCGAGAAGGATGGTTCCCCGGCAAAGTGGGAGCAAATCCCGCTTGAGTGGCGAAAGATTCAAGAAACTCTCTTGAAGAAATACGATGCTACCGCCCCGTATAAGGGACAACCGGGAAAACTGCCTCACATGATGCAGCTATGGCCTCCGAACGCGGAAGAACTTGCACAGGGACTCTGGCCGCAATTCAATATCGGTGCTTTTCCGTACTGTTTCCGACTGCCTATCTACAACCAGTCCCCATCCCCGGGCGCTCCTCCGACCCTTATGGGGCAAGCGCCGGGGACTCAGTGGTACCACGCGCACAAACACGGCTCCACCGCATTGAACGTGGCGAACGGGATGACCGGCGCGTTCATCATTGAAGGTCAGTACGATGACGACCTGCAAAAGTTTTACGGCGGCAAGTTGCATCAGGAGGTTTTGGTTTTGCAGCAACTTTCGTCGACGCCGTTCCCGGTGCTCAACGCCTCATACAGCGGAGGACCAGGGGCAGCCAGGCCACCGATCTCAGTGAACGGGAGGCGGCAACCGATCATAACGATGCAGCCCGGCGAAGTGCAGATGTGGCGCATTGTGAACGGCGATTTCCGCGACTCCGTACAGTTGGTGAGTTTCACCGCGCAAGGGTCGACACAGCCCTGCAACCAGTCGGGCGCTTCGGCGGTCATGACGCCATGCGTAAGCTGGCGACAAATCGCGCAGGATGGTGTGCAGTTCAACTTTGCAAACTACCAGAAACAAGGATCGCCCTATAACCCGTTGAATCTGTCGCCGGCCAATCGCGCCGATCTTCTAGTCAAGGCGCCCACGCAGCCCGGTACTTATATTCTTCAAGCCTCTGCGAATACTGGTTTTCCCCTACAGACCTGCGGTTCGTCGGCCCCAGCCGGATGCCAGGCGGCTCCGGATGCGGCTTACCCCTTCCCGTTGCTTACCGTAAACGTCACGGGCAATCCAATCACTCCCGCAATGGATTTCATCCAGAACCAGAGTGATTTTCCGCAACTTCCTACGTTCCTGAAAGACATTCCTGAGAACACGATCTTCACGAAGCGGACCCTGGTATTCGGCGCGGGGAATACGACTATCGATGGACAACGATTCGACCCCAACAAGGTGAACCAAGCGATGCTGCTCAACACGGCAGAAGAGTGGACGGTCATGAATCAGGCCAACGACAAGGCTCATCCGTTCCACATCCACATCAATCCCTTCCAGATCACCGAAGTTTTCGAACCCAACAGCCAAGCGGCAACCACGAAGGGGAATCCATGCTATGTGGACCCGAACGACCCATCGACCTTCAAGCCATGCCCGTCACAACAGCCCCAGGCTCCGTTCGTGTGGTGGGATACCTTCGGCATACCCACGGGCGCGCAGTTTGACATCACCACCCAATGCTCGAATTCAAATGACGTGAATACCTGTCCACAAAAGCTTCAACCCTATGCGGCCTGCGCGCAGGGGACCTGCACGGAGACAATTCCTGGCTGGTTCAGGATGCGTTCCCGCTTTGTCGACTTCACAGGTCAGTACGTGATCCATTGCCACATCCTCATTCATGAGGATCGAGGCATGATGCAACTGGTTGAGGTCGTGACTGACAAGACCCTGTACACGCACCATTGAGCGACATAAGGACGAGTTTCTTCTTGCCGAGCTTCATCTCCATGCTCGCGCGAAGCGGGCACTGTACCTGTTCTGAACAACGCTGTAGACAAATTGTAGGAGCGTTTGTAAGTCACTTCCAAGTTCAGATAAGGAACGGATGCCCGATCAAACGATGAGCTCCACTTTCGACTCCGCAGCGTCTACCTTCGAGCATCAACGTTCGCTTCCCAGGGAGGTGCCGGAAGCGATTCGTGCGGCCATATGGTCCATCACCGGCCTCTCTGGGCCAGCCCGGGTGCTCGACATCGGTGCCGGAACAGGACGAATCGGAAGAGCATTTGTCGCCGCAGGCGATTCCTACTTCGGCGTGGATACTTCCCTCGCAATGCTGCAGGAGTTTTCCATAGACGCCGTGAATTGCACTCTCACTCAGGCTGATGGAAACCATCTACCCTTCTCCGATCGCTCTTTTGACGTCGTGTTGTTGATGCAAGTCCTCAGTGGCGTGGACGACTGGACAGGGATACTCGACGAAGCCCGGCGCGTCGTGCGCGTGGGTGGGTGCGTGGTGGTCGGCCGTTCCTCCAATCCGGAGTGGGGAGTCGATACGCAGCTTAAGAAACAACTCAAACACATTCTGGAAGACATCCATCTTGCTCCTTTCCCCACGGAGCAGTCGCGACGACAGGCAATGGCCTTGTTGGAGTCTTTGGCCGCGCGGCATACCCATGCCGTGGCCGCCTCTTGGCACGTTCTCGCTACGCCGAATGCGTTTTTGCTGCGACATCGCACAGGCGCCCGGTTCGTCGCCCTTCCCCCCAATATCCAGAAACAGGCGCTTGAAAAGCTGGGCGCGTGGGCCGAGTCCACCTTTGGCTCTCTTGACGCCGAATTCGCCGAAACACGCAGCTTTGAAATAGATGTTTATGAGTTCTGAGGATGAGCATTGATGACAAACCAAACACAAAACGGTAACTCGTCCCTACACAAGCCCGGCAAACAACTCTTTGATTCGCTTTCTGATGCGCATTTGGCAAAAGTCTCGGAGCATTCATCTGACTTCACCATCCTGCCTTGGGTCAATGTGGTTAAGATTGGAGGCCAAAGCATTATGGATCGCGGTCGAGCGGCCGTATATCCGCTGGTCAGCGAGATTGTGGCGAACCTAAGCAAATACAAGATGATCCTTGGAACCGGAGCCGGTACCCGCGCGCGTCACATCTATAGCGTCGCGATTGATCTTGGCCTGCCCACTGGAGTCCTGACCGTTCTCGCGACCGCCGTTGCCTGGCAGAATGCGCAGATGCTGCACTACCTGCTTGCCCAGTATGGAATACCCTTCGTTGAGCCAGAAGGCTTCAGCACGCTGCCGCATTATCTGATGGAGCGGAATGCCGTCGTCTGCCAAGGCATGCCTCCGTACAAGCTATGGGAGCCGAATCCGGCCACAGGCCGCATTCCGCCGCAACGCACCGATACCGGATGCTTCCTCACCGCCGAAGTCTTCGCGGCACGGAAGATGATTTACGTGAAAGACGAGGACGGCCTTTATACAGCCGATCCAAAGAAAGACCGCTCTGCCAAATATATTTCACGAATCTCGGTCGAAGAGTTGCTCGCTCTTGACCTCGACGATCTGATTGTGGAGCGTGCCGTTCTTGAGTTCCTTGCCCGGTCGCGCAACATCCACGAGATTCAGTTCGTGAACGGGCTGATACCTGGCCAACTGACCGCCGCACTGAATGGCGAACCCGTAGGAACCATCATCTACAAGAATGGACATTCGAATGACCATGCATAGTTCTGGTGCTCTCCATGTGAAATCTAAATTGATGCGGGAATCCCTCGTCGATAAGCACGTCATCAGCGGCACCGACGGCCATGTATTTTCTATCCTCCCGGATGTGAATGTGATTCAGATCGGTGGACGTTCGATCATGGACCGTGGCCGGTCCGCATTGATGCCCCTCTTGGAAGAAATTGTCGCCAATCAACCCCAACATCGAATGATCATCGGAGTTGGGGCCGGTATTCGTTCTCGTCACATCTTTTCCATCGGACTGGATCTGGGACTGCCCACAGGCGCGCTGGCGACGTTGAGCGCGAAAGACGCGGCGCAAAATGCCTACATGGTTTCGTGCCTGCTGGCCCAATACGGGTTCGTGTATCTTGAGGCGCCGTTCGTCGTTCAACTCCTTCCAGCAATGCTCGCTGCCGCACGTGGTGCGGTCTTCAATGGAATCCCACCCTATGCCCTGTGGGAGCACCCTCCAGCCGTTGGCAAACTACCGCCGCACGGAAGCGATGCTGGATCCTATCTGGTGGGCGAAGTGTACGGAGCACGCAGCGTTATCTTCGTCAAAGATGTGGACGGTCTCTATGCGGATGACCCAGTGGCGAACGGCAAAGCTGAATTCATTCCGGACATCCGTGCACAAGAACTCATCGATAGAAATCTGGCTACGCTTCCCGTTGAGACGTCGGTACTGGACCTTCTACTGAAAGCCAAACTCATGAAGCAAATCCGGATCGTGAATGGCTTGAAGCCCGGCAACCTCACGCTTGCCCTCGCGGGAGAATCGGTCGGTTCGGTTATCCGACAATGATTCAGAAGCATTCAATTATTTGGAGAAATTTTGCCCCTTGGTGAAGTTGCCACCGTGTGCATCCAGAGAGACGGCGCTGCGTTATTTCTTAGCCGGCGGCATGGGGTGAGGTTGGCGTCATCGCACCCATATCACAAGCTTCCTGCCGACCATCCGGCCGAACTCGGCTGATCTCCAGCCACCACATAGGAGAATCAGCAATTTTGATTCTCCACGCAGCATGGCACAGCATATTGGGGCACAGGGCTCGTTGGATCACCTCCGCAAGAACCTCGACCTTACAAACGGCAGTTCTGTATCGTTTATTCGCCGCGCTATCCCGATGCTTCGCCGCTTCTTCCGCGCGATTGGCTGCAAACCGCTGGCAAATCCTCTATCAGTGCGTGAGGCTTAGGCCAGGAGTCGCCGATGGCTCACTTTACTCTCGAGATCAACCATCAACAACATACCGTAGATGCCGATCCGGAGATGCCATTACTCTGGGCGCTCCGTGACCTGCTCAATCTGACGGGAACAAAGTACGGTTGCGGCATCGGACTTTGCGGAGCCTGTACTGTCCACATCGACGGTGCCGCAACCCGATCCTGCCAGACTGCCGTCGCTACATTGGCGGGCAAGCAGATCATCACCATCGAAGGTCTCGGATCAAATGGCCTGCATCGGGTCCAAGAAGCGTGGATAGCTGAACAAGTTCCTCAATGTGGCTACTGCCAGCCCGGTCAGATTATGTCTGCGGCGGCATTACTCTCCGAGAATCCTCGCCCCAACGATTCCGACATCAATGACGCAATGGCTGGCAATCTTTGCCGTTGCGCCACTTACTTCCGCATTCGCAACGCCATCCATCGCGCCGCGGAGGAAACTTACGCATGAGCACGAAACCCACCTCCGTGCCAACGAAGACAGGTGGGGCGATTTCCCGCCGCACCTTCCTTACAACCTCTGCTGCGGCAGAGGAGCCCTGGTCATAGGACTCACGCTTCGCGGTCGGTTTCATCATCCTTCTTCCGAAGTGTCGAAAGATCCTTTTAACGCCTGGATCCGCATTCATCCCGACGGACAGATCCAACTCGTTTTGAACAAATCCGAGATGGGCCAGGGAGTCTTTACGGCGTTGCCCATGATCCTTGCCGAAGAGGCCGAGATCGATTTCTCGCGGATCACCGTCATTCAGGCAGACGATGCTGATGGTACCGGAGGGAGCGGTTCCGTCGCTGGTGGTTACAAGCCTCTCCGTCAGGCCGGAGCACAAGTTCGCGAGGTCATGATTGCCGCGGCTGCACGCCGGTGGGCCGTCCCCACAGCCCAATGCCGCGCTCGGAATAGTCAGATTATTGACACATCTTCAGGACGCACACTCTCTTACGCTGCCCTCGTCAAAGAGGCTCGTCGCCTTCCACTGCCTGATGCGAAGACAGTCCCGCTGAAAGATCCAAAAGATTTCTCGCTTCTCGGTCGTTCGGTCCGTCACCTCGACATCCCCCACAAGGTGAAGGGAGCAGCGCGGTTCGGCCTCGATGTTCGCCTGCCCGGAATGGTATACGCTGTCGTAGCTCAGTGCCCGTACTTTCGTGGCGAACTTGTAAGTTACGATGCCGCCAAGGCCAAAGCGATCCCCGGTGTTCTCGAAGTCTTCGATATCCCCACTGACCTGCAATCAGCAAACAAAAACACGCGAGAAGTTGCTGTAGTGGCGACCAACACTTGGGCCGCCATCCAGGGCCGCAACGCGTTGGCGACCGAATGGAAGTCGGGTCAGTATCATGACGAATCTACTGAAACCCTCACCACGCAGTTGCGAGCCGCACTTGACGCTCCGGAATACTGGAACTCGACCAATACCGAGCTCAATCCCGATATCGTCCCTGCCGCCAAACGTCTTGAAGCCATTTACGAGTTCCCTTTCCTTGCTCACGTCACCATGGAACCGATGAACATCACGGTCAGCCTCGAAGGAGGCCGTTGCGAAATATGGTCTCCGACACAGGCAGGAGAAGGTACCCGGGAGACTGCCGCTAAACTCCTCGGTATCGATAAAAAGAATGTCACCGTCCATGTAACCTTCATGGGTGGGGGTTTCGGTCGCCGCTTCGGCGCACCTTTCGATCACCAGGCCATCCATATCGCTCGGAGTGTCCGACGCCCCGTCCAGCTTATCTGGACCCGAGAAGACGACTTCACGCATGATCGCTACCGTCCTGCAGGCATGCATCGTCTCCGCGCTGGCATCGATCAAGAAGGAACTCTGGTTTCGTGGACGGATCGTCTAGTCGACACCACTATCATCGGCCAAGGCGACCCCAAACAAGCTCAGCTCTTTGAACTCGGCGGAGCCCTCGATCAACCTTATCCGGCGCAACATTTTCGAATATCCTATGTGCCCATCGATAGCGGCGCCACTCGCGGGGCGTGGCGCGGCGTCGAAATATCCTTCAATGTCTTTGCTGTCGAAAGTTTCATCGATGAACTTGCTCACCTCGCAGGACAAGATCCCTGTCTCTATCGCCGCCGTCTATTTGAGAACACCGCCGCTCAGACCCGCACTCCGAGATCGAACTTCGATGGGGCGCTCGCCGATCCCAAGCGCATGATAGAAATGCTCGACCTGACAGCAGAGAAGGCCGCCTGGGGTAAGCCGCTCGGTGTCCATCGTGGGAGAGGTATATCCTGTTTCTTCTCGAAGACCACCTATCTCGCTCAGGTTACGGAAGTCACGGTCAAGAAGGGCAACATAAGCGTTGACCGCGTTGTCACGGTGGTCGATCCGGGTACGGTCATTAACATGAATGGCATCCGTGCACAAATTGAGGGTGCCATCCTCATGGGCCTGAGCGCCACTCTCAAGGAACGCATCACCGTCAAAGACGGCATGATTCAGCAACAGAACTTCAATAGTTATGACCTGCTGAGAATGCCTGATACACCGCACCTCGAGACCCACCTCGTCGAAGGAGGCCGTCTTCCCGGAGGGATCGGTGAACCGCCGCTTGCCCTTATCGCTCCCAGCGTTGGAAATGCGATCTTCGCCGCGACTGGAAAACGCCTGCGTAAATTGCCCCTGCAACTTGACGAGGTATCTTCATGAAAGAGATCTCGCTCTCTTTGCTAGATGCATTCTTGGCCTCACTTCTCTTTCTCGCTATTTCGGTTCCGCAGGCGGTGGTCTCCCAAGAGTCCGCGCCGCCGACTGTTACCAACGGCAAGCGCGTGTTCAACCGATCCTGTTCTGCCTGCCATGACACGAGCGGCGTAACCGCGAAGTCTGGTCCCGAACTCAAGAACTACTATCGCCGCCAACCTCGTCCAGCCGATGCCACGGTGCGCGCGATCATTCAGCAAGGAAAAGGCAAGATGCCCGCCTTCAACACTCTCAGCAAGGCGCAGACCGGCGATCTGGTGGCCTACCTCAAAACACTTTAGCGCTCCTGGCTATTTCAGCGAATGTCCAAGTCGTAGAACAAGAGCAAAGTTCGTGGAGCGGACTTACCTAACGCCCCAGGTTCTCAACGTCGATCAAGGTTTGTACCCTGTCCCTTACCTCGTCACGAATCGACTTTACCTCTTCTACGGGCAGTCCCTTTGAATCACGCAGTGGCCAGTCGTCCCGTCGCAAGCCGGGCACGTAGGGGCATTTGTCTCCGCAACCCATGGTAATGAGCAACGAAGCACCCTCCGCGCGTTCCTGTGTCAGCTTCTGAGGTTTCGCTCCACCCAGATCGATGCCACCTCCTGCATCACAGTCAGGACTTCCGGATGCACACGCAAGCCGGGTTCTGTTCCGGCGGAGATACCCTCCGCATTCGCCGGGTCGGCGAGACGGTTGAAGAATGCCGCCGCCATTGGGAGCGACCAGCATTGTGAACGCAGGCGAAGATTATCTTCTTCATATTGTTTCCTTCGAGATCCGTTCCATCCGAACAGCTCGGATCAGCAACCTTAGTACTTTCTTGATAGAGGCTTGATGGCATAGACCTTCACACTCGCGGCAGCGGCGTTCACGTCATACTGCGAGAGAAGGGCGGTACGGTCGCCGTGCAGCGAAGTCTCATCAGGCGTTGGGACACAGCAAGGGGATTCGACGATCTGTAGCGGATTCGCCGATGGTGATGAACTGGAATGCGCTGCTGTCCTGCATGCTGCCCTCCTTTGGCGTGATGTTGCGGTAAAGGTTTTGGAGCGAACACGCTTCCCTGTCCGCTCCGATAGGAGGGAATCTGGGCTATCTGTGTATGTGCTTGTGCGGGTCGAAGGCTTCCGCGAAGCCCTGCAAGCGAAGGTTGTTGTCCCATGTCGCAGCTAAGCGCTGGT
The DNA here is from genome assembly GCF_000179915.2 of Terriglobus saanensis SP1PR4. Classification (NCBI taxonomy): domain Bacteria; kingdom Pseudomonadati; phylum Acidobacteriota; class Terriglobia; order Terriglobales; family Acidobacteriaceae; genus Terriglobus; species Terriglobus saanensis. The sequence continues at coordinate 2,828,525 of NC_014963.1, forward strand.
GCTGCAGATGCAACTCGACAAAACTAATAAGCTAGGCCCGATAGGTATCGCGACCATAATGACCGACGGCGATACCCACCGTTTTAGCACTTCACTTTTCATAAATACGCATCTTGTAAGACCGCGATATCTTCACTGTCTCATCAGTAAAACGATCAATCAATGAAAGAGCTAAGATTCTTGGGCCTACTTACCCCGTTGATCTAAAGGGAGATTCGGTTACCGTAACTCACCGGATAGGTATAGTCCTGGCCGTTTACTAGAGATACAGATTCACTAACGCCGCTTAGCCCTGTCACCCATAGTTCCGGAGCTAGAATAGTTTTTGGTTTCAAGGCATAGGTCTCTATAAGCAAGGTAACTGAGAGGAACGACACCTGAAGCAGCTTCGGCTAGTTCTAACGGGTGGACCGGCATTCTGGCTAATGCTCATTTTTATTTGATGTATTTTTCTTACTGTGCATTGAGGGAACAATCTTGCCATTAGCGTCGAAAGACACATAAGAACGAATTCGGATTTTGCTTTCTTAATAACCGACCGATAGTTGTAGGAGGTTAGCGATAGTTGTAGGCGCGCTGCTGCGAGTACAGCGAAAGACTTGAATCTAGAGGATATTACATAATGTCGGTGAAAAAATTACACCGTATCTTACACGTGTAGGCATTAATGTCCCCTAAAACGGAGATATGTTGCTCAGACTTCGCCAGTGTGGGAAGAATACATTTAGAATTCATTACCTACGTTAATTCTTGTAACCGTACAAAAGAGCACACGCGGTATCGAAGGTAATACGCACGGGTTTGATCATGAGGTACTAAATGCGCACTCGCAGGCTTGGATTTGTAGCTTCCCTTACGGCTTTGGTTTTTGTGTTTTTGGGTGGATGTGGTAAAGAGAAGGCGGCGACTGTCTCGCCTTCTGTAACTTCGACTGTGCCGGTCGCAGGAGCGACCGGCGTTCCGGTGAACCAGGTTATCTCGGCTACGTTCAATGAGTCGATGAACCCATCTACCATTACCGGAACAACGTTTCTTGTGACGGGACCCGGGGCGACCGCGGTTGCCGGCACCGTGTCTTAGACCGCTGCGGGATCCGTGGCCTCCTTCGCTCCAGCAGCAAATCTTGCATTCAATACGACTTACACGGCGACAATCACAACCGCGGTGACAGATATGATTGGCGTTCAGCCGTCGGCAAACTACACCTGGAGCTTTACAACGGCTACGCAGCCGACGGTGGTCGCAACCGTGCCCGCAAATGGCGCGACAGGTGTGCCGATCAATCAAGTTCTCGCGGCGACGTTCAGCAAGGTGCTGAATCCGGCGACAGTCAATGCCACCACTTTCCTTCTGAATGGACCAAATGGGACCACTGTAGCTGGAACTGTTGCGTATAACGCGACGGGTTCGGTGGCTTCATTCATCCCGAGTGCGGCATTGACGTACAACACGATTTATACGGCCACGCTTACGACCGGTGTCACTGATTCAACCGGCGATCCGTTGGCTGGGAACTATACCTGGAGCTTCACGACCGCAGTGCAGCAGCCTGTGGTTCTTTCGACCGTGCCGCTCAATGGCGCCACGGGGGTGGCGCTCAACCAGGTGCTGAGCGTGACGTTCAGCCATACGATGAATTGCGCGACGCTTACATCGCCGGCAACCAGCTTTGTGGTCACCGGTCCTGGCACGACAGCGGTCGCGGGCACGGTTACTTGCTCAGGCACAGGAGCCGCCTTCACTCCGTCCGCCGACCTTGTCGTCAACACCGTGTATACGGCCACGATCACGACCGGAGCCCAGTCTCAAGGGGGCGCTCCGTTAGCCACCAACTACGCATGGATGTTTAGAACGCTTCCGGCGCCAACGCCGCCAACGATCATTTCGACAGTTCCTGCGAATCTGGCAGTGAATGTGCCGATCAACCAGGCTCTCAGCGCCACCTTCAGTGTGGCCATGACACCTGCCACGATCAACGCGACTACCTTCACGCTCACTGGACCGGGAGCCACTCCCGTGACGGGAGCAGTCGCCTACGTCGCCGCGGGTTCCACTGCGACTTTCACCCCGTCGGCAAGCCTTGTGCCGAACACGCTGTATACGGCTACGATCACCGCCGGGGCACAGAATCTGGCCGACACTCCGTTAGCCCAGAACTATGTCTGGACTTTCACTACCGGAGCAACGGTCGTTGTACCACCTACCGTAATTTCGACCAATCCCTTGGCCGGAGCTACGAACGTGCCGGCCAATCAAGCGGTCAGCGCCACGTTCAGCGTTCCGATGAATCCATCCACGATCAACTCGACAACCTTTATGCTGACGGGGCCGGATACCACGCCCGTCGCCGGTTTGGTTGCTTACGCGGCCATTGGAAATACGCTGACGTTCAACCCGACAGCGAATCTTTTGCCCAACACTCTGTATACGGCGACGATCACGACCGGAGCGCAAAATCTCGCGGGCACCGGCTTGGCTAGTAACTATGTCTGGACCTTCACCACCGGTGCGCCGATCGTTGTCCCGCCGGAGATTGTTTCGACGTTACCCGTAAATGGTGCCATTAACATTCCACTGACACAGGTTGTAAGCGCAACCTTCACTAAGGCAATGAATCCGCTGACGATCACCGACGCCACCTTCCAGCTTACGCAGGGTGGAGATGCGGTGGCCGCCACATTGACATATGACGCAATCACGTTCACAGCCACTCTCACACCCACGGTCGCATTACTCCCCAGTACCAGCTACATTGCAACGGTAACTTCCGGAGCAACGGATCTTGCAGGAAATCCTCTGGGGACCACAGGAGCGGCGAATCCTTGGACATTTACGACTGCTGCGGCCATTGTGCCGCCGCCGATCGTTCTTGGTCCGACCATCTCGCTCTTTGGAGGGTTTGGTGGTGGCGCCGGAATCACGAATCAGGGACTCCTATCGGCCATCAATAACGGAAATATCGGAACCACAGGTGCGTCGTCGCTCATCACCGGATTTCACGACGATAGCGTTGTGACTCTTACTGGTGTCAATGCGTGCACCTATACGGAGTCTCCGTTGAACGTAGCACTTGTGGGAGCGACGGCGACGACACCGGGAACGGGGCTCACCACGATCTTTACAGCCCCTGGCTCCAGCCAGCCCACGACGGCTTGCCCGAATGAGGGAACCGCCACTACCTTCGCCACCGCGACCCAGGCCGCGCTGGAAGCCCAGGCAGCCTACAACACACTGCAGGGTCTTCCTCCAGGGATCACGCTGTCGAATACCGAGCTTGGCAATCGTACCCTGGCTCCTGGCACTTACACCTCCGCAACCTTCTACAACATCACGCAAGGTCCGCTGACTCTCGACGCTCAAGGCGATGCCAATGCGTACTGGATCTTCCAGATGGGATCGTCTCTCCAGGTGGGCACGCCTACGGAATCCCAAAGCGTTGTTCTGATCAACGGTGCCCAGGCAAGCCATGTCTTCTGGGCGGTAGGTGGTCTTCCTGGCGCGGTCATCAACTACGGAGGAGGCGGAACGATGGTAGGAACCGTCATTTCGTCACCGGGAATCACGATTTCAAGTCCCGGAGTTGCCGCCATAACGACCATCAACGGCAGAGTGATCGCTTTGAACGCGTCGATCACAATGGTCAACACGGTTATCAACGTCCAGTAAGCTGCACCGCAGCCGCCTTCGAAAGAGGGTGATTGCGGGCCACGCAAGGGAAGACGTTTGAGGCTGAACGGGACCATGAGATTCAGGAGAATGAGATGAAAGTATTTGCGGGGATGTTCGCTACGCTGGCCGTTGCTGTAGCTGTAGTACCGATGTGGTTGCTTCCTAAAGCGGCTCCTGCCCAGACCGCAGTGGTGGCGCCTGCGTCGCGGGCGGAACACCATGACACGCCCAAGGTCGAGGTATTTCTGGGATATTCGCGGTTTGGGACCGTGTCGAATAATACGGTTACGGGCAATCGTATGGTCGGCCTCAATGGCGGGAGCGCTTCGGTTGCGTTCAACTTCAACCGCTATCTTGGGATCGTGGGTGACTTTGGCGGCTATGACGACAGCCAGTTGCAGCTCACGGGCACGGGAGTCAATCAGCCACTCGTCGTGAACTCCAGCGGGACGGCTTACACCTATGTCTTCGGCCCTCGGCTCTCGTTTCGCAACCAGAGCCGTTTCACGCCCTTCGCTCAGGTGCTCGCGGGAGGCGTTCATGCGTCTGCTGTGACTGTGAACGGTTGTGCCGGAGCGGGTTGTGCTGTCCTGCCCGTGCAGAACTCCTTCGCCTTCACCGGCGGCGGCGGTCTGGATATTCGCCTGACCCACCGCATTTCGATCCGCGCAGTGCAGGCGGAGTACATGCTCACGAGGTTCGAGGGCGTTGTCAATGGCATCTCTACCGGATCGAGCGCAAGCCAGAACGATCTGCGGCTCTCTTCAGGCTTGCTGTTTGCTTTCGGCGGTAAACAGCTATCGCCTCCCGTGCAGCTCGCCTGCAGTGTACAGCCGGGGACCTTGTTCTCCGGCGATCCTGTCACGGCTACTGCGACTGCAACGAATTTGAACTCGAAGCGCAAGGTCGTTTATAGCTGGACAACGAGCGGCGGTGTCGTGAGTAGCACGGATTCCACGGCGACCATCAGCACAACACATTTGGCGTCCGGCAGCTACACGGTTTCCGGCCATGTTTCGCAGGGTGATCATGTGAACCAGAAAGCCGGATGCACGGCTGCATTTACGGTGCAGCCGTTCGATCCTCCCACAGTGACCTGCTCTGCGAGTCCCTCGAACGTGATGCCTGGAGATAGCGCTGCGATTACGGCGCAGGCGACGAGCCCGCAGAACCGGCCACTCAGTTATTCCTACACCGCGACCGCGGGAGTCATCAGCGGAACCACCTCAACTGCCAACCTAAGCACAAGCGGTACGGCACCGGGCACGATTACGGTGACCTGCAACGTCGTTGACGATCTGGGCAAGACGGCTACCGCGACTACTAGCGTGAGCATCAACACGCTGCCGGTTGCTGCGGCTCCTCAGACCCGTGAGCTCTGTGCGATCTCGTTTGAGCGTGACCGAAAGCGCCCTGTGCGCGTGGATAACGAAGCAAAAGCCTGCCTGGACAATATCGCCCTGGAGTTACAGCGTGAGTCGGCTGGAAAGTTGGTCATCGTTGGGAACTATGGAAATGGCGAAACCCCAAAAATGGCTGCCGCACGAGCCATCAACGAGCGCCGCTATCTGACTCAGGAGAAAGGTATAGATGCAGGGCGGATTGAGTCACGCGTCGGCTCCGCAAGCGGACGGACGACAACGAACACCTTTGTTCCGGCTGGGGTGATCTACAACCAGGGTGACAGCACGGCCATCCCCCAACCCTGAGAAAAGGTTTACAAGCAGACGGGGGTGCTTTTCGGGAGTACCCGTCGAAGCTGTAGATACGACCAATCTTCGACGAATCGAACGGCAGAGACTGGAGACGGGTAAGACTGAAGTATACGGTTCAAACTAAGCTACGCGCCTGTAACAGTCCCGAGGATAGATACGAATTTAGCCAGAGAACTGCGAAGTAGATTCGAACTGCGTCCGCAGCGTTTGATTCTACAGGTGAAGGAATTTTCTACAGGTCAAGGAATAAAACCGCAACGCCAAGCCAATTTTCTACAAGTAAATGAAAAACGACACCCGACGATGCGGCCCTGCCATTCCTGAAGTTCATCGCAGCACCACACGCAATGCTAAAAATCGCGACAACGTATGGGTTTAGCGGCGAAAAAATCCGGCACCTTGAGGATGCCGGACTTTTGAACTTGACTCGACTTAAAGATGTACTTGGCAGAGAGCTGGAGTTGACGCGGCACCGAACGCATACTCGTGATCTGTCCGAAGTTGGACGCGCCGAGAGTGTTGTTCGGGTTGCTGATGCTGATCATGTTTAGAACGTTCGCGGCATCGACACAGACATTGAGAGACTGCTCGCGGAACGTATGAAAATCCTTGAACACAGAGGCATCCATCTGGTTGTAACCTGGAGCACGCTCTGTTCCGAGTGCAGCGCTTCCGTAGGTAAACTGCGCCGGTACGCCATAGGCGCAAGTGCCGTTGTCCACACTAGAGCTGCAGAGTGCTGTGGACGGATCGGTACCGAACCAGTGGTCCGTCGACTGATTCACGATCCGCAGCTTGCGATACTGGTTGGGGCGGTTGGCGTTGTTATTGGTGTCGCTTTTCTAATTATTTGGCGAACTTTTGTTCTAATTATGTGGCACACTCGTGGGTGTGGACGCACTCTCTGCCATCCCGCAGGCATCGCGTGAACTTGCTCTGCAACGTTTTGAGTTGCTCCGACCACACCTGGAAGAAAGAGCGCCCACTGTGAGTGGTCGCTTCAGAGCGTCAATTCCTACCGCGCCGCCTTCAGGCGGACACAAGCGTACCGCAGTGGTGGGCTGGCTGCTTTAGCTCGTAAGGGTCGAGCCGACGAGGGAGAGAGAAGACTAGCCTCGTCGCAGTTAATCGAGGCCATCGAAGGGCTTGCGCTTGAGCAGCCACCGCTCCCGATCAGTTCCATACACCGGCAAGCGGGCGCCATGGCCGAAATTCTCCAAAGAGCGCAAGCCCTGTGCTTCTTCGTAGGGTGAATGTCGACAAGCTCTGAGCTTTCTACGAGTTGCCCCGGCATAACGTCTGAATCCACGATTCGCATCACGCCTAGGGCGCAGGGACATTGATTACAGTGTTGACGAGTGTGAGCGGGCCGTCCAGGACCAGGAGCCTGCCGTTGATGGTGGTTACTGCAACCACACCGGCAGTAGAAACGGAAGTGTTCGCCTGGGAAATGACTGTCCCTTGCAGCGTTCCGCCGCCAACAGTTCCGTTGATCGTTGCTGCGGTGCCAACCTGCCAAAAGACGTTTTTTGCCTGCGCTCCATTCGTGAGGACTACGTTTCGGGGGACAGATGGCGTGCCGACATCCAAGGTCGTTTCCATCTGGAAAACCCAGAAGGCATTGGGGTCACCTTGCGCATCCAGCGTGAGATCGCCCACACTGATGGCGAAGGTTCCCAGGGTGGATTTGTAGATACCCGGTGCCAGAACGCGGTTGCCAAGTTCTCCCGGAGCCCCGCCTCCGCAACCTGAACAAATAGATACATCCAGGCCATTCGGAAAGGCGACAAGAGCGTTGTATGCACTGAGCGCATCCGTAGAGGCCTGTACAGCAATCGCCGCAGTCGCAGCGGTTCCTTCGTTCGGACATCCGACGGTCGGTGAAGGCGGCGCTGTATCGATAGTCCCGTTCACCAATCCCATGTTGAGCGTGGTTTCCGTATAGATGCAATTCGCGGTGTTGTCGTGAAGACCTGTAATCAATACGGAGGAACCCGTCGTTCCGATATTGCCATTGATCACCGTCAGAAGTCCCTGATTGGTGATCCCGGAGGCTCCTCCGAAACCACCGAACAGTGTGACAGTACCGAGATTGACCGGTGGCGGAACGACAATGGAGCTTGTCGCAAAGTTCCATGGATTTGGAATGGACCCACCCGCAAGGGCATTTCCAGCTAAGTCTTTTGCGCCCGCTGTTACCGTCGCGAGGTAGGAAGTCCCCGCTACAAGCGGGTCGGATGGGGTGAAGGTAGCAATGAAGTTCACCGAGTCGTAGGCGACTGTCCCAGTAACGGCGTCACCGCCTGCGGTGGCCAGCGTAAATGTTGCGGTCGTGAGGGTCAGCGGATCCATTGCCTCGCTGAAGGTGGCACTGATGGTCTGCGTGAGTGGAACCGCAGTGGCGCCGCTCACAGGATTGGTCAGCGTAATGGTTGGCGAAGTTGTATCAGGTATCGCCCCGGTCGTGAACGTCCAGACATAGCTGGTGGCCAGCGAGTTGCCTGCCAGATCGGTGGCGTTCGTTGTGATCGTTGCGGTGAACAAGGTTGCAGGCGCAAGACTTGCCGTCGGGGTGAAGGTGGCGGTATTTCCAATTGCTGCGTATGTCACGGCACCGGCGACTGGAATGATTCCAGGTCCCGTTACCGTGAAGCTTGACGATGTGATCGTCGTCGGATCCATCGCTTCACTGAAGGTTGCAGCAATGGCTGTGTTGAAGGCAACTCCGGTTGCGCCGTTGAGCGGAACGGTGGAGATCACGGACGGTTTCGTCGTGTCCCCTGCTGCGACGGTTGTGAAGGTCCAGACGTAGTTACTGGCAAGTCCTACGCCAAGTAGGTCTTGTGCGCCCGTGGTAATGGTTGCCACATAGGTGGTGTTGGGTGTGAGGTCGACAGCGGGTGAGAAGGTGGCGATGGAGCCTGTGGCAAGATAGGTTACCGCGCCAGCAACGGCCACTCCGCCCGGTGCTGTGAGAGTAAAGGTCGTTCCGTTGATGGTGCCGGAGTTCATGGCTTCGCTGAAGGTGGCGAGGATCTTCTGATTGGTCGGAACACTGGCCGCATTGTTGGCTGGTGTGGTGGAGATTACCGTGGGCGGTGTTGGCGCGGGCACCGTTCTGAAGGTCCACACATAGTTCGCGGCCAGTCCAATTCCTGTCGTGTCCTGTGCGCCGGTTGTGATTGTTGCCACATAGGTAGTGTTGGGAAGTAGAGCGGCAGAAGGGGTAAATGTTGCGGTGTTGTTGCCTGCGACATAAGCCACCGCGCCTGGGACTACGGTGCCCAACGATGAGTTCACTGTGAACGTCGTCCCATTCAGCGTCGCTGGGTTCATGGCCTTGTCGAAAACGGCACTCAACGTTTGATTGAGCAGGACTCCCGTAGCTCCATTGAGCGGAACCGTAGAGACAACAGTGGGTGGCGTAGGCGGCGGGACCGTTGTGAAGGTCCATACATAATCATTTGCAAGCGGTGTCCCTGAGGCACTCTGTGCCCCCATCGTAATAGTGGCGACATAGGTGGTGTTGGTGGCCAGGGTGGTAGAAGGTACAAAGTTGGCCACCCCTCCGGAGTAGGTCACAGTGCCACCAACCGCTACGCCACCCGGCCCGGCAAGCTTGAAGGTAGCGGAATTGATAGTCGAAGCGTTCATCGTCACGCTAAAGATTGCGCTCAGAGTTGTTCCTACGGCAATTCCACTGGCTCCATTGGTAGGATTTGTTCCCGCCACTACAGGAGGTCCGGGAGCTGCGACGGTTGTGAAGGTCCAGACGTAGTTACTGGCGAGTCCTACGCCAAGTAGGTCCTGTGCGCCCGTAGTAATGGTTGCCACATAGGTGGTGTTGGGAGTGAGATCGGCAATAGGTGAGAAGGTGGCGATGGAGCCTGTGGCAAGATAGGTTACCGCGCCAGCAACGGCCACTCCACCCGGTGCTGTGAGAGTAAAGGTTGTTCCGTTAATGGTGCCGGAGTTCATGGCTTCGCTGAAGGTGGCACTGATCACCTGATTGGTCGGAACACTGGCCGCATTATTCGCCGGTGTAGTGGAGATCACCGTTGGCGGTGTTGGCGCGGGCACCGTTCTGAAGGTCCACACGTAGTTCGCGGCCAGTCCTATCCCTGTCGTGTCCTGTGCGCCGGTTGTGATTGTTGCCACATAGGTAGTGTTGGGAAGTAGAGCGGCAGAAGGAGTAAACGTTGCGGTGTTATTGCCTGCGACATAAGCCACCGTGCCCGTGACTACGGTGCCCAGCGATGAGTTCACTGTGAACGTCGTCCCATTCAGCGTCGCTGGATTCATGGCCCGATTGAAGGTAGCGGCAATCTGCTGGTTGAGCGGCACGTTCGCAGCATTGGTGACAGGGTTAGTCGCAATCACACTGGGAGGAGCTGCGGTGGGAACTGTTGTGAAGGTCCATACATAATCATTTGCTAACGGTGTTCCTGAGGCACTCTGTGCCCCCATCGTAATAGTGGCGACATAGGTGGTATTGGTAGCCAGGGGCGCAGAAGGTACAAAGTTGGCCACTCCTCCGGCGTAGGTCACGGTACCAGCCACCGTCGCGCCACCCGGCCCTGCAAGCTTGAAGGTAGCGGAATTGATAGTCGAAGCGTTCATCGCCATGCTGAAACTCGTGGAGACGGCCTGGTTCAGCGGAACAGACGTAGCTCCGTTCACCGGATTGGTCGATATAACGGTAGGAGGAACAGTGACAACACTTGTGGTAAAAGTCCAGGGATTTGATACTTCCCCCGCCGCAAGCGGATTGCCTGCCAGATCCGTGGCGCCAGCTGTGACAAGGACGCTGTAAGAGGTGCCGGAGGCGAGAGATGCGACGGGATGCAGGTTGGCGATGAAATTGACCGCATCGTAGGATATGGTGGCAGCCACCGGATTCCCGCCTATTGGAATCAGCTGGAAAGTTGTTGTACTTAACGACAGTGGGTTCATCGCTTCGCTGAACGTGGCACTGATCACCTGGTTCAACGGAACATCCATCGCACCGTCATTTGGAACTGTGACAGTAACAGTCGGCGGAGTGGTATCCGGAGCGGCGCTGGTGCTGAAGGTCCACACATAGTTAGTCAGTAAGGCGTTGCCTGCAAGATCTTTTGCATTCGTCGTGATGGTGGCCGTAAAGAGAGTATTCGCTGCAAGGCCAGCCGTGGGCGTGAAGGTGGCCGAGTTGCTGATCGCCGCATAGCTTACCAAGCCTGAAACCGGAATATTTCCAGGAGCCGTCAGTGTGAAGGTAGCGGAGTTGATGGTTGTGGGGTCCATGGCTTCACTGAAGTTAGCCGTAAGCGCCTGGTTGAAAGGCACATCTGTCGCACCATTCAGAGGGATCGTAGATATGACCGTAGGCGGGGTGATATCTGGGGCCACGCCCGTGGTAAAGGCCCAGGCATAGTTACTGGCCAGACCAATCCCCGTAGCATTTTGAGAGCCCGTTGTGATCGTTGCCACGTACGTGGTAATTGGCAAGAGAGCAACCGTCGGCGAAAAGGTCACAATCGAACCTGCAGCCACATAGGTGACTGTGCCTGCGACGGGGATTCCGCCAGGCGCGGTTATTGTGAACGTCGTTCCATTCAGCGTTGCTGGGTTCATGGCCTGGTTGAAGGTAGCGGCAATCTGCTGGTTGAATGGCACGTTCGCGGCATTGGTGACAGGGTTCGTGGCAATCACACCAGGAGGGGCTGCGGTGGGAACCGTTGTGAAGGTCCATACATAATCATTTGTTAGAGGTATCCCTGAGGCACTCTGTGCCCCTGTCGTAATGGTGGCGACATAGGTGGTGTCGGTGGCCAGGGGTGCAGAAGGTACAAAGTTGGCCACCCCTCCGGAGTAGGTCACGGTGCCAGCCACAGCCGCGCCCCCCGGCCCGGCAAGCTTGAAGGTAGTTGAATTCATAGTCGAAGCGTTCATCGCCATGCTGAAACTCGTGGAGACGGCCTGGTTCTGCGGAACAGACGTCGCACTGTTGATCGGATTGGTCGATACAACGGCGGGAGCAACAATGAGCGGTCTTACCGTGGTAAGGCCCCACGTATAGTTTGCGGCGAGACTCGTTCCATTGATGTTCTGCACGCCCGTGGTGATTGTTGCAAGGTAAGTCGTCGCAGCGGTAAGTGTAACGGCCGGCACAAAGGTGAGAAGATTTCCCGTGGATGCGTAAGAGACCGTCCCAGGAATTAAAAGACCGCTCGAATCTCTGAGTTGGAACGTCGTCGAATTGATCGACGCAGGAGACATCGCGGTACTAAAGGTAGCGGTCACGGTCTGATTAAGAGCAACATCCGTCGCTCCGTTCAATGGTGTGGTCGCGATAACGGTGGGTGGAATGGGCGTTCCCGAGGCCGAAAGCGTTGTGAAGCTCCATACATAATCTGCCGCGAGCGAGTTCGCAGGATTTGCTTGGTCTGTCGCTCCTGTCGTAATGGTGGCTATGTAGGTGGTGCTGTATGCAAGAGCTGTGGAGGGCGAAAACGATGCAATGGAACCGGTGGCGTTGTAGGTCACGCTTCCAGGAATGGATGTGCCTCCAGGACCGGCCAGCTTAAACGTTGTTGCCGTGATGGTCGCGGAGTTCATCGGCTTACTGAACATTGCTGAAATGGCCCGAGTAGGTGAGACGCCTACTGCAGCGGCTACGGGGTCCGTGGAATTTACCACTGGATGCGCGATATCTGGTATCGTTGCAGCTTCTTGTCCGCAGCCAGTCACCAACAGAACTAATGCACAGAAGAGCGACAACCAAACAATCTTCGTACACTTGCGCATTCTTCACATCCATCTGTAACAAACCAGATATTCGTGCCGGCAGAGACCATGAATACCGTTTGGGGTACAAAGGGACGGTAACAGTGTTGTCGCGGAACATACTGTGCGATATTGCTCACTCTTTCGAGAGGATCCAAGCGCTGCCGGTAAACTGCTGACCCTCCTGCATTTCGTGGCTGCCAATAGAATTCCGCTCATTGTTGCGGTCTCGCTGTCTACGGTGTGTTTACTCGTTCACTTTCTGGCGCTCGAGCACAGTTGGTTACAGGTGGCGCGGTATGATCTGCCTACGATATTTCTCTACGCTCGCTTCTCCTGGTGGATTCATTCCTTTATCAAGTCGCGCCGTCATCTGGAACATATGTTGAAGCATCATGGAGAAGAACTCAAGGTCGCGGTAAAAGCCAGTACGAGTGAACTTTTCCACGAAATCCAAGTAAAAAGAAAGCGTCTTTAAGGAATCGTTATGCGTCTGCACTTGCACGCAAGCATACGATTGCACGGTTCTGGGCCAGAGTTTTCCGGAAACGCCCGTTGTCGAACGTTGGTAGGGTCTGGCTCCGCTTTGTGCGAATTCGCAACTCCGACGCTGAGTACCAAGAGGAGAAGGCTTCGCCATGTATCGACCTGCCGACTACGATGAAATTATCGAGCGCGTGGAACACATGCTCACCCTTCTGCGTCTGATGCTGGGGTTTTACTGGAGCCAATCCAGGATCTCGCGTGGGCGTTGATGCGACGGGTTGCGGGCAGCTCTCTACGAGCGCTTCACTTCTTGCAAACCTCGCAATTCAAGGTACCGCCAGGATTGAACACCCCTGTCGACTCCCCACACTGGCTCAGGTCGGGCCCGATTGCCTTGCGCCGAAGCCTTCTGGCGGTGATCGCCAGCTTGATCCTGCCCGCCTCAATTTGCCGCACACTCAGTTCAGAAACGGGGAGAGGTTTGCCGTTCTGGACTAAGCTGCGCGCCTGTCACAGTCCCGAGGACAGGAACGAATTTAGCCAGAGATCTGCGAAGTGGAGCCGGTCTGCCGCCGCAGCGTTTGAGTTCTACAGGTAAAGGAATTTTTCTACAGGTAAAGGAATAAAACCACGACGCCAAGCCCCTTCTCTACAGGTAAAGGAAAAACGACAACCAACGCAGGGCTTCACTGGAGCGGCAGCTTCGCCGCGCATAGCGTGCCACCATTCCAGGCAACGGCTCTGTGAAGATGCGCCGTGGACATCGCTCGTTCTCACAGAAGAACTTGCGCGCCTCAAGCAGTATTTTTACTGGCAGACCCTTTCCAGGGCAGGTCTGCGACCGTCCGCCGGTACCGGCTATGCACCCTGGCGGAACGGCGGTTGCAGCCCAGGCATAGAGAGGAAGGCTGGCAGGCACGGAGTTCTATCTGCACCGTTCCCGCCTTCTGGCTAAGACAGATCAGCTTCGCTTCCGCACTGTTCGGGATCAACGTGCCTCGGTTCATCCATACAGATCTACACCTGCGGATCCTCCTTCACCAAAAGTGAATCAGAACCAAAAAATGTCGTAAGCTTTTCAAAGGAAGTAGATGAAATGATGTGCATGAGTGAAACCCCCGTAACCCGAACGGTAGAGAATGTTGCCTACTACAATTGATTCATGACTCGTTCGACGGCGCCTCTTTCTAGCCGTGAGATCTATCTTTTTGACATCTTTGAGGTGTCGGTCAGGCTCCGCACACTGCGGCAAGACGGAGAACGTCGCAAAATCCAAGAGCTCCCTTTTCAGATGTTGCTGATTCTGTTAGAGCAGCCTGGAAAAATCGTAACCAAAGATGAACTCGGACGAAGACTATGGGGAAGTGACGCGCTGATCGAGGTCGACGATAGCCTCTATGTCGTCGCAGGCAAGTTGCGAGAAGCGTTGGGTGACAGAGCGGTCAACCCGCGATTTTTCAAAAACATCCAAGGCCGGGGATATCAGTTTATCGGAGACGTAACATCGTCTTTCGAGCCGTATGCAATTGGAAATGCTGTCGTTGAGGGCTCCGATAACGCGGGCGATGTCCTGGGGGCTTCGAGTGATGTCCCCAGTCTTTCTCGCGCGAGACGCTTCGCTTTTTGGTCTGGCCTCACCTTCGTGGGTTTGATCGTCTTTTGTGCCGCGATGTATAAATATGTCAATCGATCTCTTGTCAGCGACCAGGACCGCGTTGTCGTCGGCTCGTTTATCAACAGCACCGGAAATCCTGATTTGGATGGGACTCTTTCCTCCGCAGTGCAGCTAAAACTGCAGGAGTCCCCATATCTGAGCCTCGTTTCGGACCAAAAGTTTCGGGCGAAGCTTAAGGCCGTGAAGCAAATGACTTTTGAGGCAGAATTGCAGACCTGTTCTTCGCTGGACGCGCAAGTTCTTCTAAAGGGCCGTATTCTCCCCAAGACGCAGGGATATCAGATTTCACTCTCCGCATGGCGGTGCGGTACCGGAGGTTTGTTGACGACGCAGGAGGCTGATGCTACCACACAGGCTTCGATTTTGTCCGCGGTTGATCTAGCCACCGAGCGAATGCGACGTCGGCTTGGCGAACCAGAAGCAAGCTTGCAAAAATTCAATGTGCCACTCATGCAGGCGACTACTGCTTCTCTAGCGGCGTTGAAGGCTTTTACCTTGGGCGAGGAAACCCGCTTTGATCCTAACGGCGGCGCAATTGCCAGCTACAGACTAGCGATAGATCTGGACCCGCAGTTTGCACTTGCGTACGCACGCTTGGGCACGGCTTACTACAACACGAGTCATTATGCTCTCGGTATGCAGTACAACAAAAAAGCTTTCGATTTGCGCGGCCGAGCTACGGACCGCGAAAGGCTTTACATCATCACGCATTACTACGAGTTTGCGACCGGTGAGACGCTGCTAGCCATTGAGGATTATGAGCGTTGGCGCACCATTTATCCGCGTGATGCCGTTCCATTGAACAACCTGGCGAATATTTATCTGACAATGGGCCAACCTGAGAAAGCCTTACCGTTTGCTCTACGAGTCATCCAACTGGATCCAACAAACGAGGCTCTCTACGGAAATCTGGCTTTTGCCTACCTCGGCCTTGGCGAATATGCGAAGGTTGACGGACTCTGCAAGGATCCGGTTCACACACTTAGGGCGCCAATATATTTCAGGAGGGTTTGTTTTCGCGCCGCCGCCGCGGAGGATGACGATGCTGGCATGCAACGAATTTTGGAGTCTGTTCGCGGAAACCCTCAGGAGAATCTGGTCGTCGACGACTACGCCTGGGTTGCCATGTCTCGCGGGCAAGTTGCCAAGGCGCGTGAGCTTTTTTTTCACGCCAGGCAGAACGCAATCGAGCAGGGAGCTCTCGATTACTCAACCTCTATCCAACTGGATAAGGTCAGTATCGAAGCCGATTTTGGTTACCTGGCCTACGCTGCCGCTGACTTAAAGGTAATCACTACCCTCGAGACCGAAGATCCTGCTGAGCAAGCCTCAGCCGCCCGCGCCGCAGCCAAGACGGGCAATTTAGTTCGAGCCGAGTATCTTGCGAAAGCTGCAAACGCGCGCGCACCACTCAACACGATTGTGAATGCTGCTCTGCTTGCGGCGGCTCGTTCTGAAATTCATGCACAGAAGCGGCAATATGCTGCGGCAATCCAGTCTCTTGAGCAGACGCGGCCCTACGATTTCTGTGTAGCGATGGATCTGTCGCCGGGGTACTATCGAGGTTTGGCTTATATCCAGGCCAAGAAATTCGAGCAGGCTGCAGCAGAGTTTCAGCGCGTCATAGAACATCGAGCACAGGCTGATTTTCCCATTTACGTCATCCTTTCTGAGTTGGAACTCGCCCATACGCAAGAACTGCTCGGAAACCGCAAAGCGGCTGAAAAGGGGTTCCAAGCTTTAAAGCATCTATGGGAGAACGCAGATTCAGGCTTCCTTCCACTCTCCAAGCTGCACGCGTACGAGAATCTCCATAAGACTACGTCACTGGTTGGAAGCTCCTCCCGTTGAAATCTGAAGCTCTATCGACTAAGTCGCGGATAGGCGCTTGCTCACGCTGTCCTCCTGAAAAGCAATCTAGGTTCCTATCGCACCGGACAGTTTGAGCCAACTCTGCCGGAGGGAAGCGCGTCCGGTTTTGAGCCGTTTCGCGAGGACCGACTCTTGCTCAGCGGCCGATGCGAAAGGGAGCCCAGTCGATTGCTCAATCCGTATCCTCCTCATTTTTTTTGACATTGGTGCGGTTTGGATTGGTTTGGAACTGTTTTGTTGACCCCGCCTTGTGAGTATGTTCTTACTCAATCACAAGATTCAACCAATGTTCATGCTGACCTCGCAAGGAGATTCAATGACGACGAAGACTTCTGTTGTGTGCTGGCTAACCGTTTTGGCGCTTGGAATCTCGATGGCTCCAAGTTCGAGTCACGCCCAAAACGTCCTTAGCTCTGCCCTGTCGCCATCCAGCAACCAGCCCGCGGGAAAACCGGGGGAAACTCGTCCAGCAGGTCTTCCGAAACGTGAGTCTGCCAATAGGGCGCCGCAGGCGAGGTCGCCCTTCGACCTTATAATGGCTCCTGAGCTTGATGAGCTGAAGAAGCGGGCCGCCGCCGCATCGGGCGGTAAACCATCGCGAACCCAAATTCACCCGGACGCGAGCGGCGTTGGCGGCAGCAATGTGAACTTTCCCGGCTTCATCAGCGCACCTTATGTGAACGCGGTCGATGGCGACCCAAACATCGGGTACAGCTCCGTGAGCGGCGATTTCAATGGTGATGGAAAGATGGACGTCGCGACCGTCAAAGTCGACGGTGTCATCGACGTCATCCTCAACCCCGGCACCTTCGCCAACATCGCTTCAGTAACTCCGGTTATCTCCAACGACAACGGTAATACCGCTCTTCTTTTCGTGGAGAATGTGATTGCTGCGGACATGAACAATGATGGCTTCACCGACCTGATCGGCCAGGATTTCAACAACAATGCCATCGTCATCTGGCTCAGCAATGGGGACGGTACCTTCGCCGCTCCGGCGTCCTACCCGGTGAAATTCGCTTCTGGTGCAGCCTGGTATGGTTCCTCCGGTAGCAGCATCATGGTCGGCGACTTCAACGGCGATGGCGCTCTCGATATCGTCACGCTGAATATCGTTTCGTCGTTCAGTCCCACCATCGAAACGTCGTTTTCTGAGATCACATACGTCAACAACAGTAATGGACGCCTGACGGCTCTCCCCGAGGAAGTCACCACCTTCCCCGATTACTATTCTTCTGCCTTAAACTTTTCCTCCGTCTTCACTACTGATGGCATCAAGGCCTCCGGCATCGCCTTCGTCCTCACAGACAACGCTTTCAATGCCAGCTTCAACGGCGGCAGCGTCGTTGGCACTATGTTGAGCAATGGCGATGGCACATTCAAGGCACCTGTAGCGCCCACCAAGATCTTGATCCCTAACGCCGATATCTTTGTAGCCAACGTCTCCTTCCTTTCGGCCAACCTGACCAGCGAGGGCACGCCGAAGCTCCCGCCCCCCGGCACGGTCGGCAGTGGATTCGCCACAACTGACTTCGTCTTCATGGAGGCCGACGGCGCGGTATGGGACGTCCCCTTCACCTCCGGCAACCCGATTACTGCGCACGTGCTCGTGGGTTATCCGAACTTTGCCTTCAGCGGAATCGACGTTCCGCCGGTCGCTCCGCCGCCGGCCTTGCCTACGCTGCTCAGCACAGCTATGCAGAGCACCATGACACTGAACGTTGCCGACATGACCGGCGATGGTCTCTCAGATCTGGTCGTGTACAGCACAGGTTCCATCGCTGTTTTCCCCAATGCTGGTGCAGGCGTGTTCACAGCTGAGCCTGCGCAAATCATTGCCGGCACGCCACAGTTTTTCCAGCCCGCGCCCGCAAACTATGATGGCAGCGCCTACAACTCGCTGGTAAGCGCCGATAGCGGTATCGGCCAGTACACCTATTACCAAAACCTTGGTGCCGCTGCCGGGGTTCAGAGCGGCCAGTTTCTGGCGTCGCCCATGGTCACCGGAACCAACACCGCAGCCAACGCGGAAACATACGGAACGAACATACGCGTGGATGCCGCGGTCGATGTCGATGGCGATGGAGTTCCGGAGTTGATCGCGCAGACGACCACCAATGGCAGCACGACAGACGTCGTTATCGGTTACAGAAACGGTGCTGGCGCCGCCAATCAGTCCAGCAACTACACCTTCACGACGATTGCTTCAGCAGGAAGCATCGGCTCAGCCACCGGTACGAATCTCA
Source organism: Terriglobus saanensis SP1PR4 (assembly GCF_000179915.2). Lineage (NCBI taxonomy): Bacteria > Pseudomonadati > Acidobacteriota > Terriglobia > Terriglobales > Acidobacteriaceae > Terriglobus > Terriglobus saanensis. The sequence goes on from NC_014963.1 coordinate 2,846,953, forward strand.
GCTATGTCCAGCCAGTCACAATCTCTAATGCGACCACCACAACTATTCTTCTCGCCACCGGAAGCGGTTTCGCGGACTCTCTCGCGACTGTAACCGCAGGCCACGATGGAAAGTTTGGGCCAGTCACCCAGTTGAACCTCGGAACCACCACCTGCTTTCAGCTCAACTATGCAGACGTTGGCGATACCAACGGCGATGGCATTCCAGACATCGTCGCCGCTTGCGGTGGACAGAACGGCTCAGGATCCGGCTTTTATACTCTCCTCGGCAATGGTGACGGCACTTTCAAGACGGCCACATTCATACCTCTTGGCTACAGCCTCTACATGGTCAAGCTCATCAACTTTACTGGAGGCAAGGGCAAGCTTGATATCGCAGCGATCGACCATACCTCGCTTTTCACAGGCAATGTATATGTCATTCCCAATGTTGGCGACGATAGCGGCAACTTCGCGATCGCGAACCAGGCCATCATCCTCGCCAACTACGAAGTTGTTGACATCGTAGCGGGCGATTACAACGTTGACGGCAAGCAGGATTTGACTCTGCTTACCGCAGGTCAATGGAGCACAGCCCTCAGCACGATTCTCCCTAACACCGCGGGCGTTCTTCTTCTTCCTGGTAACGGCGACTACTCCTTCGGCAAAGTCACCATCGCTGATGGTGGTCACTGGCCGATTTGGGGCAGCTACGCAGACTTCAACAGCGATGGAGCTCCGGACCTCGCCTTTGTGCAAACCAACAATCAGTACATTGAGTCCGCTTCACCTTCAGCGGTGCAGATACTGCCCAACCTAGGCGGAGGTAACTTCGGTCCGGCAGTCACCGTGCCAGACTCCTATGTAGCAGGAGCTGCTCTGGACCCTGGCTTCTATGACGAAAATGCCTTCACCCTCGTGGGCAAATTCACCAACAGCGGCGGAATCGACCTCATCGTCTCCACCTTCGATGGCACCGGCATCTTTGTCAATCGGGGCGTTACCAGCATGGCGCTCACTTCAAACTCGCCGACGCCAGCTCAGGGAACCGCTGTCACACTGATTGCAACCCTCGGCCAAATAGTGAGTGCGGGTGTGACTGAGACAGGGTTGGTTTCTTTTGCCGTCAATGGCACTCCAGCAGGAACCGCACAGATTGCGAACGGGGTGGCTACGCTGACGACAACCGCACTTCCTGCGGGTAGCGATCTCATTACAGCCGCCTTTGCGGGGGACGCAAACCACAACCAGTCGAATGCCTCCGTCACTCTTGTCGTCGGCACCGTAGCTCCAGCGTTCGCCATCACAGCGACTCCGGCGACTTTGACGCTCCCACGCGGCGCAACGGGAACTGTCATGTTGTCGATCGCGGCGAACTCGACCTTTAGTGGCACCGTGCAACTTGCCTGCACGGGTACTCCCGCAGAAACCTCTTGCATCGCAGGTTCAACAAGCATGACCTTAAGCGCCGGACAGTCTGCAGGCGTTACGATCGTGATCGCAACCACGCCTCCCAACAATACGTATCAGGCCAGAAACGCTAAACCGCTATCGCCCTGGGGAACTACGCTGGGCGGAGTCAGCCTTGCAGGTATGCTGCTGTTGCTCTGGCCGAAACGTCGCCGTCTTCCCACTTTGTTTGCTGCAATCGTTCTTGTAGCGCTAGGACTTGGAGCTGCAGGTATGAGTGGTTGCTCGAGCGGCGGCACCACAACGACCACGACAGCTAATCAGTACCCCGGCACCACGGCAGGCACGTACACGCTCACCGTCACGGTGACGTCCGGCGGCCTTACACAGACCCAGCCGATCGCGCTTACCGTCACTCAGTAATCAACATTCACCAGTTGGGAGTCTGGATACAACATCCAGACTCCTGTTCCACCGTTATCCGAAGAATCACCTTGGAGATGAGCGAGCATGAAATATTTCCCCGCATCCTTGTACAAATATTTTCTTCTGCTCTCTCTGACAGGATTACCGGCAATCACGATGATCGCTCAGGTTCCGCTTCAAGCTGCGAAGGCAGCTCCGCTCATTACGCGGGCCATTGACGATACCAGCCTCATCACGTTGCTTGGTAATGTTCACCCACTTGCGACCTCGGCGGCGGATCAGGGAGCTGCTTTGGATTCGCTGCAGCTCGGACGTACCATTCTTGTTTTGAAGAGCAGCCCTGCACGGCGTGTCGCACTCGATAAGTTTACGGACGACCAGCAAAATCCAAAGTCACCGAACTATCACAAGTGGTTAACACCCGCTCAATATGGCGAACAATTCGGCGTGGCGGCCGAAGACATTCAGAAAATTAATGACTGGCTCACCGGGCACGGTTTTCAACTTGAGGAAGCCGTGGCGGGACGAAATTTAGTGATCTTCTCCGGTACACACGCTCAATTGAAATCTGCTTTCCATACAACGCTTCATACCTATAACCTGTGGGGGAAGTCGTACTTTGCCAATGCAAACGACCCACAAATTCCAACGGCACTTGCTGATATTGTTGTCGGCTTCACGTCCCTGAACAACTTCCCGCGCAGTCCACTTCACACCAAGCCGCAGCTTGTGAAGCGTGACTCTGGCGCATGGGTCAAAGCCTCTCCTAGATCACAGCCTGAGTTCACCACCACCGACGCCGGCACTCTCTATCATCTGCTTGCGCCTTACGATCTCGCCGCTATCTATAACATCACATCCCTCTGGAATGCAGGTATTGATGGCACTGGCCAAACCATCGCCATCGTCAGCGACTCCAACATTAACCCAGCCGATATCGATTACTTTCGCGCAACGTTCGGCCTCCCTGCCAAAAAGCTTAACATTATTGTCTACGGTAGCGACCCGGGTATGAATGAGAATGAGAACGAAGCTGATCTGGATGTGCAATGGTCCGGCGCAGTTGCGAAAAATGCGACGATTGATCTCGTGGTGTCAGCAGATGGTACTGCTACAAACGGTGTCGACGGTGCAGCGGTTTACATTATCAACAACAACCTAGCGACGATTCTCAATGTCAGTTACGGCTTGTGTGAAGCCTCTATGGGAACGGCTGGCAATCAGCACTACAACACTCTCTGGGAACAAGCGGCGGCGCAAGGAATCACCGTTCTTGTTGCCACGGGCGATTCAGGATCGGCTACTTGCGATCCGAATTCGCAATACGCGCACGGAGGCCTCGCTGTCAGCGGCTTTGCTTCTACGCCTTACAACGTGGCGGTGGGCGGAACCGACTTTCACTCCACCTTCGACAACCCGACCGCGTACTGGAACGCAAACAATGATCCCACCACCCTCGCTTCCTCCAAAGGCTATCTCCCTGAATCCGCCTGGAATAATAGCTGCGGCAACCCTGATGTTCTCGCCGCACTGCAGGCAAACGGCGACACTACGGATACAACCGCGGAGTCGCTCTGTAACGATGTGAACTTCAACTCCTTCCTCACAACCGAAGGGGGCTCAGGCGGTGTAAGCAACTGCGCTGTTACCGGCTCAAATGCCAGCGTCCCTTGCATCAGCGGCTATCCCAAGCCGTCTTGGCAAAGCGGTGTCCCGGGAATCCCAAATGACGGCGCACGTGATTTGCCCGATATATCGCTCATGGCTGGCAACGGTCTTTGGGGAAGCTTCTACGTTTACTGCCAGTCCGACATTACGCCCAATGGCGTATGCGACGTCAACAACGCGCTCGAAGGAGCAGGTGGAACATCCTTCGCAGCTCCTATTTTCTCCGGCATGATGGCGCTTCTGCAGCAGAAGACCGCGTCAAAGCAGGGCAACGTGAACTACGTCTTGTATAAGCTTGCCACGGCACAATACACGGGAAGCAACGCAACTGCCTGCAACTCGGCCACCGTTGCTGCCGGAAATCCCTGCATGTTCTACGACGTTACCGAAAGCGGCAATGCCGTTGATTGCGTCAACGGTTTTCCCAACTGCACGCCGACTGTATCCTCCGATCTATTCGGCGTGCTGCCCGGGTATAGCACCACCACGGGATACGATCTTGTCACTGGTCTCGGCACCATCAATGCGTACAACCTCGTCCAGGGTTGGAGCACTGCTACCGCAACATTTCTTCCCAGCACAATCACCATCTCCTCCGCCGGCATCACCACCGCGACCTACGGCGCGACATCAACCATCGCCGTCAATGTTGTCGTCGCTCCAGTCGCGCCAGCAACCGGCGTTCCTAGCGGCGATGTTGGCATCACCAGCAACAGCAATACCATCAGCAACGACTCAGTGACCGAGCTCACACTCACCGCGGCTAAGGGGAGGACCACCGCCGTCGGCTTGCCCGTAGGCACCTATGAGTTGTTCGCTCACTACGCCGGCGATGCCACATTCTCTCCCAGCACATCGAGCGCCGGAGTATCAGTCACCGTTTCAAAAGCCGCTACGAATGCATCACTCTCGGCTACGCGGACATCCGTACTCCTGGGCCAGAACGTCTCCTTCTCCGTTGAAGTGACTGGCGTCATCAATGGCCTCAATCCGACGGGTACCGTCACGTTCACAAACACCACGACGGGCGCCCTTCTCAGCTCCCAAACCATTACTGCGAGCGCTTCCTCTGCGACAGGGACGATTTCAACTGCTCTCGTAACGGTACCAGCGTCGCAACTTCAGTCAGGCGCCAATACGATCACTGCAAACTACGAGGGAGACTCAAATTACCTGGGTATAGCTCCCAGTCCGGTTGTAGTGATCTTGGCATCGGCCATTACCACCAGGCTGAGCGCGTCGACGCTGACAATTGCACCCAATCAAGCAGGAAGCGTGATAGTCACAGTGACGCCGGCCGCTTCTGTTGTGCTCACACCAAGCACTCTCGTTTTCTCCTGTCCCGTGCAGTTGCCAGATGGGCTGAGGTGCTCCTTCAGCACTCCAATTGCAGGGGATGGCGGAGTCATTTTTTCAACACTGACGATTCAAACTTCAGCACCTCTCATTGTTCGCTCAGGGTCGGGGAGTGCTAGTGTGACTCACCATGGTTGGATGGCTGTTGCCGTTACGGGAAGCCTTGCCGGATTGATGATGCTCTTCAGGCCACGTCGTCGCAAGCTCCCCTTCTTATTCCTGATCCTGACATTAGTATCCCTATCGTCTAACGTTGGTTGCAGTGGAAAGGCACCCGTTTCGGGGCCTGCGCTCATCAACACCACAACAACACTGTCCCTTTCATCAGCGGCCCCGACTCTTGGTAGTCCTGTGACACTTACAGCACAGGTCTCTCCAAGTGCTGGCCCCTCAGGAAGTGTTATGTTTTCTTCTGCTAGCGCAGCGCTGGGAACCTCACCGGTAGCTTCAGGTGTGGCCAGTCTTACCACCAGTTCGCTAGCAATCGGTTCGCAGACTCTGTCAGCGACTTACAGTGGAGATTCTGCTTATCTCGGTTCCGCCTCTGCGGCCAGTACCCTAGACGTTGCGTTCTCCAGCGGCATTCTTGTCACGGCAGCGGACAGTGCAGGCGACACAAGCAGTGCAGGCTTGACCCTGGTGGTTCGCTAAGCGTTAGTGGTCTGCCCGACCTTTTGAACCAGATTGTTTGTTAGTGTAGAGGCATTCTGAAGGGCGTAAGCGTTTGATCTTCCCCTGGCGGATGCAGGTTCAGAGTTGCAGGCTAAGTTTCCACTTATTTTAGGTGGACACTTATTTAGGTGTCAGTGGTTATCTTGTTGCTGCGGACGGTCGGGATGTTCCAGGGCAGGAGCTCTGCGATGCGGTTGCCGGGTGGTCAGCGATATTGGTGAAGACGTATCTGAGATAGTGCTCCGGGTTAATCCCGTGAGCTTTGCTGTGCCGAGCAGCGAGTAGATCGCGGCGGCGCGTTCTCCTCCTGAGTTGGATCCTGCGAAGAGATAGTTCTTGCGTCCAAGTGCGACGACACGCAACGCGCGTTCGGCGGCTTTGTTGTCGATCTCGACGGTGCCGTCTTAGAGATAGCGTGTGAGTGCGGTCCAACGCGTGAGCGCGTAGCGGATCGCTCCGGCCATATCGCTCTTGGAGGAGAGGGTCTGAAGTGTCTGATCGAGCCAGACTCGCAGAGCTTCCATCACGGGTATGGCAAGTGCTTGTCTGGCTGCGAGCCGGATCTCCGGCGGGCTGCCGCGCATCTGCTTTTCGATGGCATAGAGCAAGCCGATGCGCCGGATGGCCTCTGACGCAGTAGCCGACGCGGTAGCGGCGAAGATGTCGTGGAACTTGCGCCGCGTATGCGCCAACATGCGGCTTCGACGATCCTTCCTCCTTCATAGAGTGATGAAATCCCGCATAGGCATCGGCCTGGAGTGTCGTTTATCACAATAAATGGGTTCTGGCGCACATTTGGTGAAGCGGGTATGCGAGTTTGCGTTCGTGTTTTCTGCCTGCGATTTCAGACCGGGTTGAGAACGCGCAGCCTGAGTAGATCGAAGCCGGCGCGTCCATACATTTGTCGCTTGAGCAGCTTCAGCCAGTGGATGTGACCTTCGACCATGCCGTTGCTCCAGGGCATTCTGAGTGCGGCATCGACAGCATTCTGGTCTCGTGTCAGTCTTTTTGCGAAGGAAGCAAGCGGCGAGTCCTGTGCTTCCTGAAGCCACCGTGGCCAGACGGTTGCATCGCGTGCACGGATCATCTCGAAGAACTGTCTTGCTGTTTGTGCGATGGCTGCGATCTGCGGCGACGCGTTGTAGAGCGCCTGCAGATATCTGTGTTTGGAGAGATTGGCTCTAAGCATTAACCAGGCGACGTGTTGCGGGGAGATGGGAAATGCCCTGCTTGCGCCCCGCGAGACGCTTACTTCTCCGCTGGATCCGAAGCGCCTTCGAAGCCAGCGCCAGACGCTGCAACCCCTGCCTGAAAAGCCGAGTTGCTTGATCTCGCGCCAGAGCTGGGTGGCGTTCCTGCAGCCATCGCGGTAGCGCTTCTCGAGATGCTCGCCGAACTCATCGACCGTGTTCGGAAGCCTGCGTTCCTTGCGTTCCGGGAAGACGCCCGCAGGCCATCCATCGCTGCACGGTGCGTAACGGGATCCCTATATGCCGCGCAGCTTGAGAATGGTTCATCCCGCCATCGACCAGCCGTTTCATGGCTTCATAGCGTTCCAGGCGTCGTGCCCGGTTCTGTTCTTTTCGCTTGTGCGCTTCTGTGGCTGGTTGCTCAACCGCTAAGTGCGGAACTGTTTGCGGCTCCAGAAGATCGCGAACCTCTCTCATCAAAGGACGATGGCGCTCAAGGGATCGGGTTAGAGTCTCGAAGAGATTATTCAGCAGGTGCCAGCGGTCCGCCACCTGTGTCGCCGCAGGCGCTCCTCTCGCGATGGCTGCGCCGAAGCTTCCGGCACGGTCACGGCTCACAACTTCTACGCTCGGGTGTTGACGCAGCCACGCTGCGACTGTCTCTGTGCTCCGGTTCGGCAGCAGATCAATCACTCGTCCCTGCTCCAGATCGCAGAGAATGGTTCCGTACCTATGCCCCTTCTTCCATGCCCACTCGTCGATGCCGAGCACTCGCGGTGCAGAGGATGCAGAGGGATGCGCCTGTCTGCGGAGCTCTCGAAGCAGCGTCGATCCGCTTGCAAGCAAACCCAGTTTACGGGCCAGCCGCGCGCCTGCTCGTCCACCGAGCGCGAGCGTAACCCAACGGAGTGCTTCACACGAGCGAAGACTTCGCCGAGCATAGCGTGCCACCGTTCCAGGCAACGGCTCTGTGAAGATGTGGCGTGGACATCGCTCGTCCCTACAGGAGAACTTCCGCGTCTGGAGCAGAATCTTTACGGGAAGTCCCTCCCAGGGTAGGTCTGCGACCGTCCGCCGATATCGGCTATGCACCCTGGCGGAACGGCGGTTGCAGCCCGGGCAAAGAGAGGAAGGCTGGCAGGCACGGAGTTCTATCTGGACCGTTCCCGCCTTCTGGCGAAGACAGATCAGCTTCACTTCAGAGTGGTTCGGAATCAAAGTCCCTCGGTTCATCCATACAGATCTACACCTGCCGGGGCACCTTCACCAAAAGTGCGCCAGAACCCACTTAATTTGAAAAGCGACAATGCGGCCACCACCGGTAGTTGCCCCCTAGAGATCGCTCTACCACCATAGAAACGTGACTCCGCGTTTCCCCTCACCTGATTACAGAATTTAAGGTCGGGCTCAATAGATACTTTGCTACCTGGGAGAACAACGTATCTGGAGGTCCTCATGGAATAAGGATGCGGCACTGGTGTTTAATCCGCCGAACCCAGTTCTGCAGATCGGAGTCAAAGGTGTCGAAAGCTGCACTGATTACCCTACTACCGCTCAGGAAGATGCAACAATGTCAGGCGCGATGGTTTCTCCCGTAGAGAAGAGTGAACGACTTTCAAGCATCGATATTTTGCGCGGCGTGGCCCTGCTCGGCATTTTGGTGGCCAATATCGACACTTTCGGGAATCCGGAGCCGGTGCACGACATTCCGATTGGAACGCCGATCGACAATTTTGCCGGTCCGCATGCACACTTGAATCTGGCGCTCTTGTTCGTGAAGTGGATGTTCTTTGAGGGGAAGATGCGAGGCCTCTTTTCGATGCTCTTCGGGGCGGGGCTGCCGGTGATCGCAATGGCAGAAAAGCGTTCTCTACGCGAGCTGCTTATGAATACAACCTGCAGAACTGGATTCTTCCTCGTTGGGGAGATCACACGCTCGACCAGGTAAAGTCCATTGCCGTCGAAGAATGGCTGGATGGAATCAAGCGGGCCAACGGTACACGAGCCAAGATTCGGAACCTTATGAGCGCGATTTTTACTCACGCAATGCGATACGAGTGGACGGATCGAAATCCGATCAAACTGGTTCGCCAAAGCGCGAAGCGTGAACGCGTTCCCGATGTGCTGGAATTCCACGAACTCCAACTTCTGCTGAGTAAGCTCGAACCAAGGGAGCGCACTCTAGATCTCCTGGACGCCGGTACGGGACTACGCGTGAGCGAACTTCTCGCGCTTCGGTGGCGGGATGTGGACTTTACCAATCTTGAACTCAGTGTGACTCGCTCCATCTGGCATGACTTTACCAATCTTGAACTCAGTGTGACTCGCTCCATCTGGCATCAGGTAGTCGGAGATTGCAAGACGGAGGCCTCTGCCAAGCCGGTTCCCCTCGACATCTACATGGCGGAGGATCTGCAACGCTGGCGTCGCCGGAGTGCTTATCCAATGGAGGACGATTTTGTCTTCGCCAGTGAAACTATGAGGGGAAAACAGCCGTACTGGCCGGACAACTTAATGAAGCGTCACATTCGTCCGGTCGCCAAGGCGAACGGCATCCACAAAAACATCGGTTGGCATACTTTCCGGCACTCCTTCGGCACGCTGCTGAAGGCCAACGGAGAGGACGTCAAAACCGTTCTGGAGCTCTTGCGGCACGCCAACAGCAGAATCACGCTAGACGTTTATACGCAGGCAACGAGCTCGCACAAGCGGGCAGCGCAGAGCAAGGTTGTAAGGATGATGGTTCCCAATCTGGGTGAAAGGAAGGTTGAACCACACCCTCAAAAAGCAGGATAGGCTGCTTATCGCACCCATATCAAACCCACGACCTCTACCTTTTTGATGTCACTTGGGTGCCATAGATTCCGTAAGTCTTTTGGAATGTATGGCGGGGACGACGGGGCTCGAACCCGCGACCTCTGCCGTGACAGTGAGCCTAAAACCCGTAACTTATAGAAACGCCGGGCAATGGGTGGCTCCAATAGGCCCTAAAAGGTACACCGAGGAACCGTTATTGTGTCCATGTTGTGCCCTCAAATTTCCCCTAAAAACGCTCCTAAACCCTTCAAAATCGACCTGAGACCTCTGCCGTCCTGCGGCATTATTCGCGTTTTCCGCCCCTCTCCTCTGCCTGATATCGGCAGAGGCTCCGCAAAATGGAAAGCGAATAAAAGGCGAACACTCCCTCCTAAAAAGCGAGGAGAGTACGAAATGGGCACAATTGCGCCCTCGTTTTGGCATGTTTTGGCAAAGCGTGGGCACAAGGGCGCAAACATATCTTTAGAGATATAATTCTCCATGGGTATACCTCATGGCATATATTCAGGGACAAGTTCGAATAGCACGGGAATCGAAGCGCCTCACCCAGGCCGATCTCGGTTCGCGCATCGGTCAGCCCCAAAGCGCCGTTTCCCGTATTGAGCGCGGCGGCGACCTCCGGGTCTCCACTCTGCTGGAGATGGCCCGCGTTCTGGAAATGGAACCCATGCTGATCCCGAAGCATCTGGTTCCAGCCGTGCAGGCTCTTGTCGGACACGCCACAGGGGGCCGGAGCCAGGTTCTAGCCTCAGAGGCAAATATTCCCTTGGTAGGCGGAGTGCCGGAAGATGCCGAAGACAGCGAATAATACGAATCGGCCTTCGGTACTGGAAGTGCGCCTTGGAGAAACCCTGGTGGGCACACTCACAAACCTGCCGAACGACCAGAACCTCTTCGTCTTCGATTCGGCGTATGTCTCCGATGAGAACCGTCCTGTCCTGAGTCTGAGCTTTTACGATGCCTACCGCAATCCGATCACGAATGTTCGCCCCGTGACGCGCAGGTTGCCGCCGTTCTTCTCCAATCTTCTCCCCGAAGGGGCGTTACGGCAGTTCATTGCCGAGCACGGCGAAGTCAACGCACAGCGAGAATTCTTCCTGCTCTGGCTGTTGGGAAACGATCTTCCTGGCGCTGTGACGGTGCGCGATGCGGAGGGCCGCACCCTGCCCCCGTCAGAAAAGAATCCCGGAGTGACCCGCGCGCGCGCAGGCCGGGATGTACTGCGATTCTCCTTGGCGGGCGTGCAGTTGAAACTCTCCGCCATCGGAAACCCCGACCGCCAGCTTTCCATCCCCGCCTCCAGCATGGGCGGCCATTGGATTGTCAAACTGCCGTCGCCCGCGTATCCGGGGCTACCGGAGAACGAGTTTTCCATGATGGAGTTTGCGCGTGCAATAGGGATTCAGGTGCCCGAAATCGGGTTGATTCCACTGGACGAGATTCCCGGCATTCCGGAGCCCTGGCAGCAGTTCAAAGGAAACGCGTATTACATCCGGCGATTTGATCGTGGTTCTCATGGCAAACGCATCCATATCGAGGACTTCAATCAGCTCTATGGCCAGTTCTCGGAAGCCAAATACAAGAACTACAGCTATACGAATATGGCTAACGATCTATGGCGGTTGACCGATGAGACACAGTTCGCCGAGTTTATCCGTCGGCTGATCTTTAACGTGGCCATCGGCAACAACGATATGCACCTGAAGAACTGGTCCCTTATCTATCCGGACGGACATATGCCACTGCTAGCACCCGCCTATGATTTCGTATCGACCGTGCGCTACATCGCGGATGATCGGCTGGCGCTCTCGATTGCCAAGGAAAAATCTCCAACTGAATTAAACCTGGAGTTGTTGGAGCGCTTTGCTCGAAAAGCCCAGGTGCCGAGCAAATTGGTGCTCGATATCGCCAGAGAAACTGCGGACACGGTGATGAGTCTCTGGCCTGCGATCCAGAAGGAACTACCGCTCGACCGGGCTACGCGCCATCAGATCACAGAGCATATGAAGTCCATTCCAATTCTCCGAGCCAGATAGACGCCCCCGAGTGCCCTCGTTAAGGAGCATTCCAAGCATCGTCTATTACGTTTTGGAATAGCCAAACACCCTTTTGTTATTGGACACCGCGAACTGAGCACCCTTACGTTTGCGCCATGCTGACACAGAGTCAGCGGAGGTGCAAAGATGCTCAGAATCCGCCACGCAATCCGGTTGGGAAAGCCTCTCAATCGGTCGTCCAATCGCTCCGCCAAACGGTGGGCAATACCCCTCTCAAAGCAATCCCTCCGCCACGCTCTTCATGTGATGGGACCGACGCTTACTGCACTCGTGTTTGCGGGTGTCGGAAGCGGCGTCGCTCACGCTCAGGGAACGATGGACTTCTCTGGCGCTCAAACGCTGATGACAACCTTCAAAACTTTCGCAATGTACGCTGGGGCCGTTATCTGCCTTGGAGGGCTCATTTTTGCGGGAATTCGCATGATGAGTGGACGGTTCCAGGACGCGATTCCAGGGCTTTTCGGCGCGCTTTTCGGCGCTGGAGTGCTCGGTTGGGGAGCCGGATGGATAGGACCTCCAGCGCCGCGACGTTCACCCGATAGAAGAGGCCAACGGCTTCCGTGCTCTTCTCAACTTGGAAGACCCGAAGTACAGCATCGAACAGATTGCCGCAAAGACGGGCAAGAGTCCGGTGTATGTGGCCTCTCGTCTCAAACTGACCGAGCTAACGCAGAACGTCGTAGATGCGTTTTACCGCGAGGAGATCGGCGTCGGTCATGCGCTCTTGCTGGCGAAGCTCCAGCCCGGCCAGCAGGAACAGGCGCTTGCCGCTTGCTTCAAGGAAGATTGGAGCGCGGGTGGACAGAAGGCCAAACGCATCTTGCTCCCCGTTCGCAGTCTGCATTTCTGGATTGAGTCGAACATTCTTCTCATCCTGAAACTCGCGCCGTTCGACAAGCGGGACGGGCAGCTTGTACCAGCAGCCGGGAGTTGCGTTGACTGCCCCATGCGGACAGGGCATAACAAACTCCTGTTTTCCGACCTCGGCAAGTTGGATGCTTGCACTTCGCCCAACTGCTATCAGGCCAAGGTAGATGGACACGTCGCCAAGACCATCGCGGCCAAGCCCAAGCTCGTGCAAATCAGCACGGCCTATGGACAGCAGAAGGAGGGTAGCGCGACTTTGCCGCGTAACAAGTACGTTGAAGTCCGTCCCGACAAGCCCACCAGCAAAGAAGAGGCGACCCGGCCGGAGTTCAAGACGTGCAAGTTCACCACCGAAGCCATCATCTCAGAGGGCATCGACAAGGGCGAACTGCGTAAGGTATGCACGGAGCAAACCTGCCCAGTGCATCACCCCAAGCCGCGTTCGCAGAAAGTCGCGGATGACCCGAAAGCGAAGGCACAGGAGGAGCGGCAGCGTAGGGAGGCTGCGATTGCCAACACTACCGGCATCCGAACCCTCGCCGCCATCGCCGAAGCCGTTCCGGTGGTTGATGAAACGCGACTTACTCTTCGTCGCCGAACGGCTGGCATCCTTGCTGGACGAAAACCGTCTGTCCATCGTTGCCCGCAGGTACGGCATCAAGAAGGCCAAAGACACCGACTCTCTCGGTAAGCTCTTTGCGGCCTATCTCCGTCGTGCCGAAGAAAGCGTCTTGGGCAGTGTCTTGGTTGAAGCCACCATCCTCTACATGAGCACCCGGCATAACCCGGCTCAGGTGCTTCACGAGGCCGCTACCGTGTACAAGGTGAACACCGATGCCATCGCTCTCAAGGTCAAGCAGGAGTTCACGGCGAAGGAGAAGGCCAGGGCAGAAAAGAAGCCGCCCGTCGAAGCCACACTTGCCAAGAAAGGAGGCTCCGCGAAGAAGGCCGCATAACCCTGTCTGCATGAAAAGTCCCGGATTCGTCCGGGGCTTTTCTTTTTCGGGCGCCGGGAGGACCCGCTTCGGTTTCTCCCGGACTCTCATCCCGTTTGCTTCCGGCCCCCGCTCGCCGGCTGCGAGGCAGGAAGACGTTCCCCCTTCCGTCAGGTAAGGAAGTGGCATTGCTGCCACTCCCTCCCCTTAGAACCGGACGTGATAGTTTCCCATCATCCGGCTCAAGCCGTTGGTAAGCCCCGCGCAAGCGGGGCCGGGGTAACAACGCACAGGGATCAGCGACGTGCGCGGGCCTTCTTGAGTCTCTCGCGAGACTCGAAGTATCCTTTACCCGCTGCCTCGACAGCTTGCCTTGCGGCACAGCTTGCCCCCGAGAGGGCGAAGCATCGGGCTTACCTTGTTCCGTTTGAACGACACGAATGACTTAGTCCCTGCCTGTACACCGGCGGCCTTTCTGTCCGTGTGCTCCAAGTGCAGATGGAAGCAACCGGCCGCATGCCTTTTGGCTGGAGCCTGACAGCGCCTTTGGCTCTGTGGGGATGACGGTGCCTACGGCAGTTCACATGTGTTGGACATATCATTCAGCCTGCCCCTCTCACCGCTTCGACGCTTGCAGTGCGGAAAAACGCCTCACGGAGTTCTTCCTATCCAAAGGAAAGAGAGTGGTTGTCTCGACAGCTATTCGACCCAGCCGTTACCAGCCACGCCGATGTCGATAGGCTACTGCGGACGGAACCGCAGGTTCAGTTCACTCCTTTCGTGTTGAACAATCATTCAAACGACTTCAAGTCGCACTGCACCTTCCCCCTTTACGGCCTGCGGCGCTTTGAATACTGCAGACGCCTATCTCGCTAGCTCTAGATGCCAGCGCGCTCACCAGTTTTCATCTCTGTTCAAATGCGCTTTAGAGTCCGAGTCCGGTGAGAAAGACATCGATCTGCCGCTCGAAGCGAGTTCTCTCATAAGACACCAGGGCCATCCGCCAGAGGCCCTGCATGTAAGTGCTGACGACGGGCACAACAAGCTCAGGCTCGAAGCCCTCTGCGAGAAGTCCATCCCGCTTATCGGCGCTCATCCGAGCGATCATCGCGTTCTGGAGCGTGGAGATTCGCCCTTCGATGTACTGTCGCAGTTCAGCCTCATCAAGTACTTCGTGCGTCAGGCTTCCAGCCATCATGCAAATGACCGAAGGTGTATCGGGATTGTCGAGAGATTCCAAGATGTCCTTGAACAGCGCGCGTACGCCCAGCGCAGCCGTGGGTGCCTCTAGAAATTCCTTGGAACGCTTCCGATCAACAGTCTCGTTGTAATGCTTCAGGCACTCCAGGTAGGCTCGCTTCTTGCTTTTCAGAGTGTTGTAGAAAGAGCTTTCTCCAATACCCATTTCTTTCAGCAGATCGCGCAGCGAAGTGCCTGCATAGCCGCTCTTCCAAAAGAGGCGGGTCGCCCGTTCCAGGGTGGTGTCGTAATCGAACTCCAAAGTCCGTGCCATAAGCGACCTTTCTCATTCTGTAGCGAGTGCTGCAAATAATGCTTGACACGCGAGAGTCGTCCTCTCATTATGTATCGAGTGCTACAGATAGTCAACTCGTGGCACTCAGGAGATCAATATGGCTTACAAACAGGCGGCAGAGTCAATACAGGCAAAGGTCAAGGCTTCACTTGGAGACAAGTTCAGCATTATTTCCGGTGACATGGAGCGGGTCCGCTCGTCCGACGTGCTGGATCACGCTTTGAAAGTTGGCGATGCCGCGCCTGAGTTTACCCTACCGGATGCATTCGGCCATGAAGTCTCGCTCGAAAGTCTGCTGGCTGAAGGGCCGCTCGTCATCAGTTTCTACCGAGGCGAATGGTGCCCGTACTGCAATCTCGAACTGCGTGAACTGCAGGCGGCTCTGCCAAGGATTCAGGCACTGGGCGCGAAACTGGTCGCGATCTCGCCTGAGAAACCGGATGGCGGAATTATCGCCACCGAAAAGAACCAACTGACCTTCCCCATCCTCAGCGACTTCAAGAACAAGGTGGCGCGGCAGTTTGGCATCGTCTTTCAAGTGGGAGATGGGGTGAAGGAACTCGGCAAAAGTCGGTTCAACAACGATCTAGAACTCCGCAATGGAGAAGGGTCTTACCAGCTCCCTGTGCCCGCCACGTATGTGATCGACGCCTCTGGGATCATTCGGTTTTCCCACGTCGATGCGGATTACATGACCGGACGTGTGGAGGCGGAAACCGTGGTGGCGGCACTGGAGGCAATCGCTCAGCCCGTCGTGCAGTAAGCCCCGGGATCTCCATGCGGTAATCCGCGTCTGGATGTTACGGGCGCGGATTTTCTCCGCAGGAGGAGTGATGCTACAAACCCAACCCTTGGGAAGGGTTTCACAACCCCGGTACACCCGGACGAAACACCTGCTTAGGACGGAAAACTATGACAAGCGCGATTCAAACTCCAAACACCCCGTTCGCTCCTCCTATCGGCAAAGTTCTTGTGCCGGTTTTTCTCATCGTCTTCACAGACATCATGGGCTATGGCCTGATGATTCCTCTATTGCCTTTCTACGCAGAGCATTTTGGAGCTTCCGCCTTCACCGTTGGTATGCTCCTGTCGGTTTTCGCTCTCTGTCAGTTGCTCGCTGGACCTCCGCTGGGTCAGCTCTCAGATCGGATTGGCAGGAAACCCGTGCTGGTGATTAGCCAGATCGGCACACTTGCGGGATACATACTGCTCGCCTTATCGAACACCCTATGGCTGATCTTCCTGGCAAGGATCATCGACGGCTTGACCGCGGGGAACATCTCGGTCGCGCACGCATACGTCTCGGACAATACAGCACCCCAACAGAGAACAAAGGCATTCGGTATTGTCGGAGCTGCTTTTGGCCTGGGCATGCTCGTTGGGCCAAGTCTCGGGGGGCTTCTGGCCAGGCACAGCCTGACGACGCCGATTTGGGGAGCTTGCGTTCTTTCAGCCCTCAGCATCGTGGCGACGGCCATTCTATTGCCGAAGGGAATAAAGGCTGAGCACAAAGGGCCGTCCGAGACTTTGCTTCCCGTCAAACCAATCTTGGACTGCTTTCGCGATCCAGCGACAAGCGGGATCTTTTTTCTCTTGTCTCTCTTCTATTTTGTCTTCAACACATTCATATCCGGGTTTGCTTTGTTTTTGGCCGGGCGCGTCACCTGGGGGGGAGAGCCGATCGGACCGCAGACCGCAGGGTTTATGTTCGCTTACGCCGGTCTCCTGAATTTCTTCTTCCAGGCGATAGCTCTGGGACACCTTGTACGGTGGTTCCGGGAGCGCACCTTGGTCTTCACTGGTTTCCTGCTGATGGCCATCGGATTTGGTCTGCTCTCGCTGAGCCATACCGTTCTCGTAACACTGGTATTCCTTACCCTGAGCCATAGTGGTGCGGCGGTACTCAGGCCGACGATCACGGCGCGGCTCTCAAAACGTGTTTCACCACAGCGTCAGGGTCTGGTGATGGGTGTCAATCAATCCGTTATGTCGATTGCCTCTGTTCTCGCACCTCTCGTGGTAGGCCTTTTGATCAATCACGGCTTATACGTTGGCTGGGCTCTCTGGATGTCAGTAATCGCTGCTGCAGGAGCGTTTGGTGTGTCACGCATTTCGTCCATGAGAGATGAACCAGCGGTCAGTTAGCTAACGGCAACACAGACGAGGGCGGCGAAACTCGCCGCCCTCGTTTCCAATGTGTGCCTCGCAAATCGGCGATGGGACACAACCAGCCACAACAGATTAGGAAGATCATGTCGAACACCGTCATCACCGAAACCACCACGCGCGACACCGTCATTCTCGGCTCCGGCTGCGGCGGCCTCACCGCCGCCATCTACACCGGACGCGCCAATCTCAAGCCGCTCGTCATCGAAGGCCACGAGCCCGGCGGCCAACTCTCCATCACCACGCTGGTCGAAAACTTCCCCGGCTGGCCTGAAGGCGTGCAGGGTCCCGAACTCGTCGAAAACATGCGCAAGCAGGCCAAGAAGTTCGGTGCTGAAGTCGGGATGGGTCACCTCGTCAGCGCAGACCTCTCCAAGTCGCCGATCGTCCTCAACTTCGGCAACAAGATCGTCCACACCCGCACGCTCATCGTCGCGTCCGGCGCCAGCGCGCGCTGGCTCGGCCTGCCCAGCGAACAGGCCCTCATCGGCCACGGCGTCTCTTCCTGCGCCACCTGCGACGGCTTCTTCTTCTCCGGCAAAGAGATCTGCGTCATCGGCGGCGGAGACTCCGCCATGGAAGAAGCAATGTTCCTCACGCGCTTCGCGACCAAGGTTTACCTGATCCACCGCTCGGCACAATTCCGCGCCAGCAAGATCATGCTGGCCCGCGCCATGGCGCACCCGCAGATTGAGTTCCTCACGAGCACTGTCGTCGAAGAAGTCCTCGGCGTCGAAGAGAAAGAAGTCAAGGGCATCCGCGTCCGCCACACCGTGACCGGCGACGTGAAGGACATCCCGCTCTCCGGCTTCTTCCTCGGCATCGGCCACATTCCCAACGCGAAGTTCTTCTCCGGCCAGATGGATCTCGACGAGGACGGCTACATCAGGAGCAAGGACAACGTCTTCACCACGCACAACGGCCACGTCATCCCCGGCGTCTTCTGCGCGGGTGACGTTCAGGACCGCCGCTACCGGCAGGCCATCACCGCCGCCGGTTCAGGCTGCATGGCTGCTCTGGAAGTAGAAAAGTACCTCGAGGAGCACGGCCGCTAATCACGGTCCGAACTCCTCGACTCCGTGTGCCCCGTTCATCAAGCCGGTGCAATCGCAGCGATGGTACGTCACATCCTGGCGCAACAACTCGCCGAGTCCGTAGCGCAAGGTTGTCCCTGCAAGGTATTGCCCGTACCTGGATGCATATCGCTTCGCGTAGCCGTCTGCACCTTCGCCCCACTCAGGTATGGCACCGTGCTCAGGATGGTTTCCCGGTCCAACAAATCCGTCAGGAGGATATGGAACCTTCAACGTGCGGCTTTGGTCGACACCTGCCTGAAGCGCGGGTACGAGGAATGCTGCCGGTCCAATCAAGTCGTAAAGGAAGAGCTTCTCGCGCACCTTCATGGGGCGGTAATTCGGATTGGGCGCAGGAGACGGGACTGATGATGACTGAGATGTAGCACCAGGACGCTCGTTCTGAGATGTCGATACCGGAATGGGCGAATCGGGAAGCTCTGGATTGGCGATCTCTGCCACGGCAGATGAGGACACAGCCTGGGCCACAAGTTGCATCCTCGATCCGCCAAGGAGACAGAGGAGCACCAGAGCTGCAAGATGGAACTTGGAGCGAATCAATGCGGGGATATTCTTCATTTGAGGGAAACTTCCTTCTGAACAATCAGTTGTTTGGGCTTAGGACCAGCAGACCGCCTACAGCGCGGAGTGTTCTTCGGCGACCGGGGCAGACAGTCCCGGCTGATCGTTCAGCCAGTAGTAGGTGAAGTAAGAGATGGAAACGACCGTGATTGGAATCACGAGCCTCACCCCTTGGCCGAAACCCTGAACGGCGAAATGGCACCATGCCGCTCCGACGAAGTCGAAGACGAAACCTGCATAAGCCCATTCTTTGAGGCTTGGATATTTCGGTACCAAGAGGGTGATAGCGCCGGCTATTTTCAGAATTCCGATCAGGCTCATGATGTAAAGGGGAAAGCCTATTTCACGGAATTTCGTATCCATAATCTGCGTGTGCAGCAGATACGAGGTCCCGGTGAAAAGGAACACGCAGCAAAACAAGCCTGTGCTTGCCCAATACGTGATCTTCAAAGTCTTCAGAGTTTTCACTGGTTGCTCCTGAGCACTGTTTCTATGTGGGGGAGGATCATATGGGTCCGGTATTCCGATCGGCGGGGAGCTAACGTGTTGCCTTCGCTTCCGCGTACAGAGCCGACACAAACCGATCGGCACTATTGCCTAAGCCAGCGGGCAAGGGATCTGTCCCACCCGGAACCTTGGCGTCATATGGAGCGGTGAGCTTCGCAGCAATCACCTGTTGAAGCGAACTTCCGCTCGCCACCATCGTCTGAACCTTGGCTCGAATGTCGAGGATCATGTCGCGATAGGCTTTGACATCTGTGAGTGTGGGCAACGACCCATGCCCAGGCACGAGCTTCGTATTTGCATCAGCGGTACTCAGCAACAGATCGATGGCTTCGAGCGTTCCCTTGAATGAGGCACCGCGAGTCGCGTCGACAAACGGATAGCCGTAGTTGCGGTAAAAGTCGCCGATCATGATGACATTGGCCGTCTCGAAGCGGATCATCGTGTCGCCGTTGGTGTGGCCTGATGGAAGGGGGATGAGGTCTACCGTTTCACCATCGAGGTGAATCTTCAACGGCGAATTGCTTCCGTAGGTCACGATGGGAAGGCGCTCGGGATCTTTCCAAGAAGCAGCATCCCCAATCGCTGCCAGAACTGCCGGAGGAGGTGGCGTGATGAGAGCCTGTCTCACTTCTTCACGGGCGAAGATGAGAGCACCCATCTTTGCAAAATTGGGATTCCCGCCAGTATGGTCAGGATGATAGTGGGTGTCGATCAGAAACCGGATCGGACCGGGATTGATCTCTTTGATTGCGGCAGCAAGCTTGCCGGAAAGAGGCGCGTAGGTCGCATCGACCATCAACACTCCCTCAGGTCCCGCCAGGATACCGACGACCACCCGCTGCCTCGGGATGGCCAGCGTCTGCACCGGGCGAGCCGGTAAGGATGTAGACATTCGGCGCGAGCTGCTGGGGAATGAACTGGACTTCGGCGTAGCTAATTCCAGCTCCCTGCGCGACGGCCAGCGCAGTAATCATTACTGCAGCAAAGGCAAAGAACACGTTCCTCAAAATAGTTTTCATGCTGTATTGGCTCCTTCGATCGAGCGCTGGAGCGCAATCGATCTGGACTTGATTACAGCTCCCTTTGAAGACCTGCTTCGTAAGCTTGTGTGAAGTTAGGTAAAGCAAGAGAGCTCTCAAGGTTTACTGCTGTTGCACTTTGAAGTTCGTCACAAATACGTCCGTATTATGTGCAAAACGAAGGCCATAAGAACCGTCGAATGACTTGAGCCTCTTGGGTCCAGTCAGTGTGGCTTTGTCGTATGTGCCGACCGCAGTTCCATTGATCGAACAAGTGATTTTGTCGTCCTTGACCGAGAGTGCGATGTCTTGCGTTACAGGCTGGCCTTTGTCGGAAGCTTTATGGATGGCTTGATTTTTCTCTCCAAAGAGACCGTTTAGTCGGAACGGTGCTGGCCCAAACCCACGCGCTATGAATCTCCCATCTCCATACGCGCCACAGTAGAACGCGGTCTGGGATGAAGTCCCCATATCGTTCCCGCCGATGAAGACCCCGTAAGGATGGGGATGAGAATTGAGATTCATGAACCTGGGTTCATTGAAGGTCGCTGTCACCGTGTAATTTCCTGTGACGATCGAACCAGTCTTCCAGTAACTAACAGCTGGCCCAGTCGTGATGTGAAATGCACCGGTTTCCTCTGCAAGCCTTGCATCGGAAATTGACATGCCAGCTTTCTGCTCAGCGGCATCGACCTTCCCGCTCCAGCCGGAGATCTTGATTCCACCATCCGTAACCGCGCGTGAACCCTCCGCGGGTGGGCTTCCCGGCAAACCTACGAGACGCTTGCGTATGGATGTGCAGCCCGTAAAAAGAGCGATGACCATCATCGAGACAACGACCGGTTGGAACCTAATCTTGCGCATTGCTACCTCTCTCAACGTCGGTAGATACGGTACGCAAGTCGAAACAGCCGCGACCGATAGCTGGCGAAAAGTGAGTCGACGCCAACGCCCGGCACTCCACGTTCCCGAAATAATTTCGCTGCGCTTGTCAGAATCAACTCTCGGTTCTCGGCGGCTTTCTTCTTGGAAATCTTCATTACGGACCTCATCCTTTTTGGTATCGGTCGCTACTATTATGCAATGATAGCTTGCGCCATGATTAGTTTGCTACCGCAGTCTTTACAAAACTTTACAAACGCTTACAAGTCGCCGATTGCCAAGCTCTTACAACAAATGAACCGCGCAGTAGCTGCTACGCGGGCCAGGACCGTCGATTCCGAACTCGGATCGATCCTGCGTTTCAAACGCGACTCGAAGCGTACCGAGTCCGAGATCGTGTGGACTACGTGTAAGCCTGAATCCTTCCACAGCTCAGAGGCTGAACGTGTGCCAGCGTGTCGTGAGGGCAGAACGGAGGGATGAATCTGCGAGCTGTCTTAACCCAGATCGGATTACCGATGAAGAGGAATTGAGAGTGACCGAGTCCGTTCCAATCGAGCTAAAAGAGCAGCCATCATCCTCGCGGAAGAGTTGGACTATGCGAGAGCAGCGGAACGACTAAATGGACTAGAACGAGGATTGACAGGAGTGACTATGGGCGATTCAAAGGTTAGTACTGGCGAACTCATTCATGTCCACGTCTGCATTCATTGCGGGTCAATATTCAGACGGGAGGCCTTCGAAGGGAGAGCTCTTACGTCCGGTTTGTTTACTTGTCCAAAGTGCGGCGACGAAGGGCCGCTTAACGTCGAGATTAGAAATACTGACGAACTCTCGGCCTAGCAGATTTCACGATGCAGTAAGCGGTAGCCGAGGTTGCGACTTGAGCCCAAGACTGTCTATCTTTCGTGACGTGGCTCTCACAAACTCTTTCACTAGACGTGATTTTGTATCAGAGCGAACTGCGAGATTGGTCACCAGTCGCAGCTGCGGTTCCGACAACGGTCTCATTGTGATGCCGTCTCGAGAGATACGCCAAGCCGCACTTCGCGGCAGAAACGCTAACGCTTGGTGTTCCAAAATTAGCTCAGATACTTCTTCAGGACTCATTACGTGGAAGATGTCCTTCGGCCGCACGTTCTTGCCTGAACCAACGAGTAGGATCATGTCGTACAGGTAGGCGTTCGCATAGCGACTGAGCAAAATCCAGTTCCGCCCTTGCATCTGTTCCAGCACAATCTCTCGATACTGTCTAAGCGGGTCGTCCATTGCCATCGCGATGTAAAACGGATTGTCCGCGATACGGAGCAGGCTCAGCTTTGGCGTCTCGGGAATCCCGGTTGTCATAGCGGCATCAAGATCGCCTGATATCACCTGGCGCGCGAGTTCGTTTGAATAGTTGCTCCATTGTTTGACCCTCATACCTGGAAATAGAGGCAGGCGGATTGACAACAGTGCGGAAACAAGAAAAGGTTCGGTATACGCTGACTTTCCAAGATTGAAGATCTCATCAGCACCATTGAAGACGGCGGTCGCTGCTGTCACAGCTCGTTCCGTATGCATGACCGCCTCGCGTGCCTCTTCGACAAAGGCGCGCCCTGCATCGGTCAATGTGACGGTCTGGTGATTTCGGTCGAAGAGTCGGAATCCTAACTGGCTCTCTAACTCGTAAATCTGCTTGCTCAGGGTGGACTGACCAATATGCAGCCGGTCGGCGGCACGTGAAAAGTTGAGGTCTTTCGCAACTGCGATGGCAGCTTGCAATAAGCGAATTTCCGGAAGGGCCATGACCATCCTCCAAACTCAGCAATGGGAGACGGCGTGCAGACTGACAGCAGTCAATCGTCAATTTCAACCTAAATTTTAGTCCTTTCCTCTTTGCTTCGCTATCGCCCTTCCGCGCTCGTTATTCCTGCATGGAATAACGCTATCCCTGAATTTCATTGGACGTAAAGCTACATTTGTCACGATCATTGGCTCAATTCAGAGGTCAACCGGGAAGCCCACGGGCTCGTTAGGTATCGGAGTGGACTTCGACGCACGGTTTGGAGTATCCCCATGGCACAGACGCACTACCTTCTTGATGCACACGAAGCTGCACAAATCCTTCGGATGGACAGGCGAACGCTGGTTCGCTGGGCACGTCTCGGTCAAGTCCCGGCCCATCCAATGGGAGAGGGCAAGCGAAAGCTCTGGCGTTTTGTAAACATGAGTTGTTGCAGTGGGTGGAAGCTCGCGCAATCAGCTCGGAACGGCGACCACCAACGAGTACCATAGAGACAGCCATCAACGCTCATGCTAGGAGAACAGCATGAGCCGCTTTCAACAAGGAAGTCTCTTGAAACAAAAGCGCAAAAGCGGACCGGACGTATGGGTGTTTCGCTGGTATGACGAGACCAGTGGGAAGCGCACGTACAAGAAACGCAACCTCGGCACAGTGAAGGATCTTCCTTCACGCCGGGATGCGGAGCAGGCCGTGGCCGACTTTCGCGCAAACATCAACGTCGAGGTCAGGGTTCCGATTACGGTCTCTGAACTCATAGCCCACTACCGCAAACACGAGTTGACTGAGGACAAGAAAGCATTCGCCACGATTGCATCGACCTCGATCTATCTGACCAATCACATCGCTCCGAAGTGGGGTGAGAAGTGGTTATCGGATGTCCGAACCGTGGAAGTTGAAGAGTGGCTGCACTCTCTGCCATACGCTCCAGCGACAAAAAGCAAAATCCGGAACATCATGTCCGCAGTGTTCAACCATGCCATCCGGTATGAGTGGACGCATCGCAACCCCATCACCAAGGTCCGGGCCTCGTCAAAGCGCCTGCGCGAACCGGATGTTCTGACACCTGGCGAATTTTCGGCCCTGGTGGAAGAACTGCCGCTGCGTGTAAAAGCGATGGTGATCCTGGCTGGTAGTACGGGGTTGCGGAGGTCGGAACTGGTTGCCCTGACATGGCGAGATGTCGATCCGCTGCTGATGCAGATCAACGTCCTTCGTTCATGTGTGCGGGGTCGCTTCGGAGATACGAAAACCGAGGCTAGCCGCAAACCCGTTCCACTGCACACGTCGGTCATTGAGTGCCTCGATGTCTGGAGGAAGGAATCCCGCTACAACGGCGAGGACGATTTTCTCTTTCCATCGGTTCGAAATGAGGGAAGAACTCCGGTCACTCCTGACATGATTCTGAAGAAGATCATTCGCCCCGCACTCGTCCGGGCGAAGATCACTGGGAAACGAATCGGATGGCATAGCTTCCGTCACTCTCTGGCGACGAACCTAAGAGCGGCTGGAGCGGACCTGAAGACAGCCCAGGAGCTCCTGCGTCACGCGAACTCGCGGATCACCCTCGATATCTACACGCGGGCGATCTCTGCGAACAAACGTGAGGCTAACAACAAAGTCATGGAGATGGTGATTGAGGCCAGCAAGACCAGGCTTTCAGCACCCTCGCCAGCACCCTCGCGACGGGAGCCTCACCTATTAGAAGGCAGAAAAAAAGGTGCCGGAGACTCTCAGCACCCTTCAGCACCCTCGCGGGCTACTACTGATCTTGTCACTGTGCCATAAACCTTTTATTTTCTTTGGTTTATGGCGGGGACGACGGGACTCGAACCCGCGACCTCTGCCGTGACAGGGCAGCGCTCTAACCAACTGAGCTACGTCCCCACGAGTCTTTTCAGACACTTGGAATATGTCACATAGAATCAGAGAGTTCGCAGCTTTCGCTATTTTCGCTCTGTTCTACCAGTTCGTTGCTGTGGACTCAATTTTGGGCTTCTATAGACACCAAACAGACACCAAGAAGACACCAAAACCACCACTGCAACTACAAAATTAAGTCTACCAGATGAATGCCGTTTTTGGTGTCGATGTCGCCCTCTCACCGGAGGAAAATTGCCTCCTGAGAGTCACTGCGCCTTACCGCGACCGAAGGGTGCCGCTTCCCACATTCATTCCGATTGCCCGCTTTGCAGGTTGGCGAGCAGCGCTTTCAGCCCTTCCCTGCGGGCAACTCAAAGCCGGAGAGTTGTTCCACCTGGCGCAGAAATACGGAAGGCTTCATTTGAAGTGAACCGCAGATGTCGAAGATGCTCCGCAGAGAGGGGTTGGTCTTCCCCAACTCGATGAGACTGATGAAGGCCCTCTCATAGCCGGATTTAGCGGCAAGAGCCTCCTGGCTCATCTTCTGCCGTAACCGATGCTTCCGCAGCAATTGACCGAATGCTACGGACGGATCAAGTTTCGTTTTGTGAACTACAGAAGACGCCACAACTCACTGTGGCACCGCAAGTATATTACGCGCTGCTTATAATACTTGCGGAGTGGGCCGGGGCTCTCCCCAGATGGTCCCTCACGCTCGTGCGCACGGTATCGAGGTCGTGCCTATTGGTGGATCAAACGCGAAGGATGAGGCAAGGAATGAGTAGCTATTCTGAGACGGTGATACTAATCTGCATGTGGTTTCCCCGGAACATTTCGAGCCAATCTCGGCAAATAGAATGTCGGGAGGGAAAACGTGGAATTGGGGCAGCACCCTTGAAGGGAGGGTCCGCTGAATGCAGGTGAGGATGATTATCTTTCCCGGCGAAGACGGTCTCGATGTCGTGATTTGGGGAAAATGGCGCCAGGGATCAATGCGTGCCCGTCATTTTGACAACCGGACTTCCATGCTGGCTACCCTGGAAAACCTCCGGTTGCTCAGCCCCCAAGAATCTCGCGATCTGGAGAGTTTCGTCTTCACAGACTACTGCCCGATCTACTCTGCTGAAATTGATGAAGAGGTTCTTGCGGCCCACGGGTTTCGTTCGGCTGAGAATCTGGGGGGAACTCCTGACTGATCCCTCATACGTTCAAGAGCGTAAATCACCTAACGACGCATTTTGAATTGGTCCGCTAGTGATCCGGAACGATCACGATCTGAACGGGCCGTGTAGCACACTAACCTTACGACAGGCACTCAAAAAAAAACGCCCTTCGTCCGTCACCTCGATGTGATCTTGGTTAGGACGAAATATGTGGAAGCACAACTGTGTCTCCAACTCCGCGATCTGTATTTTCAATTCGGAGGGCGTAACATTTAGCCGTTGCGCTGCGCCGGCATAGCTTAATTCGTCGGCGAGCATGATCGCAGCCCACTTCAATTTGACGTCGATAAATTCAGACACACTCAACCTCCTCGTCCGAAAACTCTGGACCGGATAAATCCGAACCTGTGCCTTCGCACCCCATCAGTCCTCAGCATTGGCTGTTGCGAATCAACTCCGTAGTCGAGCGTGAAGCATGTGCTGGCAATTGGTCGCTAAACTGCTCGATCGCTTACTTCACGCTAAGGCCAACAGTTTGCCCACCATCAACTACCATTGCGTGTCCGGTGGCGAACCCACCCTCAGCCGAGCAAAGCCATAGAACGGCAGAAGCGATTTCCTCGGGCTTGCCCAGACGTCCAATCGGCTCTTGAGCGATCATGCTGGCGTAGCCGTCTGGAGCGCCTGATGCCACGCGCTGAATCATTGGTGTGTCGATAATTCCTGGGCAGATAGCATTGACCCGAATGTTGGACTTGGCGTAGTCCAGAGCTGCGCACTTCGTCAGTCCGATGACACCAAACTTCGTAGCGGCGTAGGCTGCCTGACCATTGATGCCAATCACGCCAGCGCTGGAGGACGTGTTGACAATGGCTCCACCGCCACGCTTGAGCATGACGGGCACGACGTACTTCAAGCATAGGAAGACGCCACGTAGATTGATCGCAACGATGCGGTCCCAGTCTTCCTCCGAGACATCCGCGATGGCTCCGTAGGGTTGCTCGATGCCTGCGTTGTTGAACGCAAGATCCACTCCGCCGAAGGTCGCAACGGCCTTTGCGACGGCAGCCTGCACATCGTCGGACTTGCTGACATCACACGTCACGGCCAGTGACGCGCCGCCAGCTTCTTCGATGAGGCGCGCTGTTTTCTGCACTCCCTCTTCAGCGATGTCCACGACCACTACGCTTGCGCCTTCCCGAGCAAAGGCGAGGGCGGTCGCCTGTCCGATGCCACTGGTAGCACCGGTCACGAAAGCTACTTTACCTGCAAAACGTTGCGCACTATTGGAATTCATTCCGTTGTCCTTTGTTTTGATTTGTTGATGGTTAAACATGTTTGAACAGCCGCCCAACTATGTCAGAAGGACGGTCGCTCCATTGGTCTCTCGCGCTTCCAACCTGCGATGCGCCTCCGCGGCCTCGGCTAGCGGCAACTGGGTCGGAGGCGGAATCTTCACCGCGCCACTTGCGATCACATCGAAAAGCTCCTGGCTCATCGAGAGAACATCCTTCCGATCAGCCAAATACATCGTCAGTCCCGGCCATGTCGCGAAGAGCGAGCCCTTCTCAAGCAAGAGCATGATGTCGAACGGCGGGATGGTCCCAGATGAGAATCCATAGCTGACGAAGTAACCGAAGGGCCGAAGGCAATCGAGGGAATGGGGAAATGTTGCTTTGCCTACGCCGTCGTAGACGACATGGCACCCCTTTCCATCGGTGATCTCCTTCACGCGGACTGCAAAGTCCTCCCGGTGATATTCGATAACGTGGTCACAGCCGTTCTTGCGGGCCATTGCTGCCTTTTCCGTTGACCCAACGGTTCCGATGACGGTTGCACCCAGATGTTTGGCCCATTGGGTCAGGATCGTGCCCACGCCACCGGCTGCTGCCTGAACAAGCACTATGTGTCCGGGTTCCACCCGAAAGGTGCGGCGCAAGAGATATTGGGCCGTCAGACCCTTCAACATTGATGCAGCCGCCGTCTCGTACTTAATTGCGTCAGGCAAATGCACGAGGAAGTGTGCAGGCGCCACGGTCTGCTCTGCATACGCACCCAGCGTTTCGACGAAAGCCACCCGATCCCCGGGCGCAAAATCATGCACCCCCGGCCCGACAGCGAGCACCTCCCCCGCAGCCTCCTTGCCAGGGATAAAGGGCATGGCCGGCGGCGCGAATGCACCGCTACGGAGGTATGTGTCTACGAAATTGACACCGATCGCGTGATTACGCACGAGAACCTCGCCGGAACCGGGCCGGGGCACAGGAACCTCTTCAAGCTTGAGAACTTCTGGACCGCCGTGACTATGGATGCGGACCGCTTTTATCGATGATGATTTTTCTCTCACACCCACATGGATGTGCCGGATGCGGCGGCGGAAGCGATTTCCCTCAAGATCGGCAGGATTGTGCAAAGAGTCGGCAGGATCGGGTAAACTCCGCCCGGTTGGGCTAAGTAGTCTTGTAGAAGGCGGCAACGCCTGCAATTTTTGGGTCCAGACTGGAAAACATGAGACCACGCATCATCTGCCACATGATCGCAACGATTGACGGGAAGATCGACGGAGCCTCATTAAAGGCGATTACAAAGGGTACCGAATACGAAGAGACCGGGTCCCGGCTCGGCGGAGACGCGTGGGTTTGCGGCAGAGTTACCATGCAACAACACTTCGCCGAAGAAGGGACTTTCGCGTCGAAGGATGGCTTTCCGGCAGGGCCGCAGCCCGTCCATGTAGCTCGTCGGGCGGACAGCTACGCGATAGCGATTGACACACAAGGGTCTTTGCTTTGGGATAGCGGGGATCTTGATGGCGAGCACCTGATCTCCGTCGTCTCGGAGCAAGCTCAAACGGAATATCTCGCTTATCTGCGTGATCGGCAGATCTCGTACATCGTGGCCGGACAGTCTGCTGTCGATTTGGAGAAAGCTGTCGATGCTCTTGCGGACAACTTCGAGATCAAGACACTTCTGCTGGAGGGCGGCGGTCACATCAATGGGGCTTTCCTCGAAGCGAAACTCTTGGACGAAGTAAGCCTTCTGCTCGCACCGGGGATCGACGGGCGGCACGACGTGCCGTCCGTATTCGACGGTCTGAAGGGATCGGAAGGTCACCTCGCAACCTCCTTGAAGCTCAATTCCGTAGAAAAGCTTGGCGACGGAGTGCTTTGGCTCAGATACGACGTGTCCTAAGACAATCGATACCTATTCGTATCAGGATCAATTGTCGCCATGGGAACCATCCTCTTCATTTGCCCCAAAAGAGGCAGAGACAGAGAATCTTGAACACATAGGAAGCGAGGCGTTAGGCTGAACGCGAAAACGAGGACACGACCATGAGAGATGACGTAGATGCTTTACGAAGTGAATTGGCAGATCGAATAGCGTCTCACGCTCGGGTGAAGGGAGACCACGAAACGCCGGTTCCCGGGCTGCTCCTTACGCGACTCACTGACGAGACAGCGTGCTATCGTGCCACATGCCAGCCAAGTCTTACCCTTTTTAGCCAAGGCCAAAAGAGAATCGAACTCGGCGGCGTTGAATATTTGTGCGACCGGTCCTCGTTCTTCTTGTCCTCCATCTATGTGCCGATTCAGAGTCAAGTAACGGAGGCATCGGATGCTAAACCCCTCCTGACAATGAAGATATTTCTCGACATGGAGAGCGTTCGCGAGATGCTCAACAGTGGAGACTTCCTCCCGTTGAAGCCCGCAAAACACAATCGTGGATTGGCTGTCGGAGAATCCACTGCCGGTTTGCTGTCTGCCTGCATCCGACTCATTGATTTGCTTGATTCTCCGCAAGACATCCCTTATCTCCATCCGCTGATCCAGCGCGAGATTGTGTATCGCATTCTGCGAACGCCACAGGCCCAGAGCCTCCGAGCCGTGGTCACCAACGGAGATCTAAGCAACAGAACAGCCCACGTGATGGCCTGGCTGCGAGCCAACTACGCGAAACCACTCAGGATGGAAGAGTTGGCGGAAATCGCTCGAATGGGAGTGTCTACGCTTCATCATCAGTTTCGCGCGCTCACCTCCATGAGCCCCCTGCAATACCAGAAGCAACTCAGGCTGCAGACGGCTAGGGAAAGAATGATGATGGATGGCATGGATGCAAACACAGCGGCTTACGAAGTTGGTTATGAGAGTGTCAGCCAATTCAGCCGTGAGTACAGTCGCCATTTCGGCCTTCCCCCGATCCGCGATGTAAAGACGATGCGAAGCCGCAATCCTGCAGACCTCGCTACTCAGGGCTGACCCCGGGCGTTGTGAATACACGTCGCCCTGACACACGAAGTAGTTGCCGCATTCGGCCTCACTTTCCTATTGCCAGCCCCCGCCAAGTGCAGCGTAAAGTTGAACGAGTGAGTTTGCTTCCTGCTGCTGGGACTGTGCAAGAAGCAGTTGCGCGGAATACAAGTCGGTGTCTGTCGTGAGAACTTCGAGATAGCTGGTATTCCCACCGGCATACCGAAGCCGAGCAAGCCGCACGGCATCTGCAGCGGATTTTACCTGTTCAAACTGTTCCTGCCGACGCTCGCGGGTCTCCCGATAAGACACAAGAGAATTCGAAACATCCTGTAAAGCATTCAGGATCGACTTGCGGTATGTGAAGAGCATTTCCTGTTGCTGGGCCTGGGATAGATGATAGTTATTCCGAATACGTCCGGCATCAAAGATGGGTTCGCTGATGGAACCTGCCGCATACCAGTAGGCGTTTGACCCATTGAGGATGGCATTCAGTTGGTTGCTGCCGAATCCGCCCATGCCGGTCAGCGAGACCTGCGGGAAGTACTGCGCGCGGGCCACACCGATGCGGGCGTTGGCAGCTGCTAGTCGCGCCTCTGCCTGTTGAATATCAGGTCGCCTCACTAGAAGCTGCGAAGGGACACCCACCGGAATCTCCAGCGGATGCGGTTGTTGGTCAATCGGCAACCCACGGCCGATCGGGCCGGGATTGTGCCCGAGGAGAGTACTGAGGGCGTTCTCCTCGACGGCGATCTGACGCCGCAGTTCAGGGAGATTGGCCTGTGCCGCATGCAGGAGTTCCTCGGCCTGGCGAACATCTGCAAGTGACCCGGCCCCATGCTGGTTGAGCGCTTGAGTCAGCTTGAGAGAGTCTGTCCGCGCCTTGATGGTGTTCTGCGTGATTTCTAATTCGGCATCGAGGCTGCGCAGTTGAAAGTACGCATCGGCAACACTCTGCACCAGAGTCGTTCTGGTGGCACGCTGGCCCCATTCACTTGCAAGAAGGTCGGCCCGCGCGGCTTCGCTCTGCCGACGATACATACCCCAGAAGTCGAGGTTCCACGCCGTCGATGCGCTGGGGCCGCCACCTCGGTAGAGAGAAGTGGCAGGTGTCCCGTCGCTGTTATTGCCAGCGAGTGACTGGGGAATCTGCAACGCGCTGTAGCCTACACTACCGCTGACCGACGGAAACTGCTGCGGGCGAGTCATGCCCAGTTGAGCCTGCGCTTCGAGGACGCGCTGCGCGGCGATGTGCAGATCGAGATTGTCGGTGAGCGCCTGCTGGATGAGCTTCTGCAGAATGGGGTCCTGAAAGATCGTCGCCCATTGGTGGTCTCCCAGGGAGGCAGGGTCATTGGACGCAGCAGCAATATCGGGGGCCTGTGCTTGGCGGTAATTCGCCGGCATATCGACGACCGGCCTCTTGTAGTTCGGACCGACTTTGCAACCGGCGATCCCAATTGCCGTAACTAGAAACAGCGCGGTGCCTGGTTTGCGGGCGGTCCACTTTATTCTTCGTGTTCGAGACATTCCGAGCCTTTCTTCCTTATTGCGCCTGGACTTGTACGTTCTGGCCGTCACTCAGAAGGTCGCTGGGATTGGACACAAGGACATCCGAGGCACTGATACCGCTCAGAACTTCAACCTTCGTGCCCATATCGCGGCCAATCACCACAGGCTGCATGTGAACCTTCCGATCGCTCTCAACCGTCACGACGTGCATTCCTGCCTGATCGATCACGAGAGAGCTCGTGGGGATGATCAAAGAACGACGTTGCCCGGAGAGCGCGAACTTCACCTGCGCGTACATCCCCGGCAGAAGTGACCCGTCCTTGTTGTCTACCTGAACCTCGGTGAGCATCGTACGGGCCGCGCTATTGAGAGCGCTGGCATTGCGGGCAACCGTGCCGAGGTACTCGCGGCCGAGCCGTTCCTGTATGGTCACAACCGTCTTGTCCCCGTCCTTAATGTTGACTACCTCCGACTGGGGCACATCCACCTGAATCCGAAGCGTGTTGCCCTGTGCGATGGAAAAGAGTGGCCTTCCTGCGCCGGAATTGCCGGTCGTGACGAGGTCCCCGCGTTCGACATTGCGGGCGGTGATGACTCCATCGAAGGGCGCAACCACTCGCTCAAAGCTCTGCATCTGTTGAAGCCGCCCAACATTGGCCCGGTTCGCGGTCACGTTCGCCTGCGCTGCAGTGATGTTCGCCTCCGCCGCTGCCGTGTCAGCCATGCGCGCATCGTAAGCCTGAACAGCTTCATCGACGATTTGCTGGGAGATAGCGTGCTCCTGGCCCAACGGGATGTCGCGATCTCTCGTAAGGCGAGCAAGTTCCGCGTTCGCTTTCGCCTGTTGCAAGGCCGCATTGGCTTGCTTCAGAGATGCTTCCGACTGAGCCAGCATAGCCCGTGCCTGGAGCAGCTGTTGGTCCACTTCGGGTGACGCGATGATGGCGAGCACCTCGCCAGCCTTTACCTTGGTGCCGATGTCGACGTTGCGACGGTCGATATAGCCTTCCGTGCGGGCATAGATCGAAGCGGAGTAGAGCGCCTCTACGTTCCCCGGCAACGTGAGCTCGGAAGTGGGACTCCCCGCCACAGGACGGATAACCGAGACGATCGGGTGCGTTGCCGGAGCTTCCAACGTTGCCGCGAGGGCTTCTCGATAGCTCGCAATCTTGGGAAGTATTCCTATCGCTAGGAGAACAAGAACGACAACACACCCGACGATGGCAAAACGACCACGTTTCTGCGTTCGATTGCGTGTTTCTTCTAAACCATGCTGTTGCTGCGTGTCGATCATGCGACCTCCTGCTTCGAAGTATTTCCGTGGATAAGGGTGAACATCAGAGGAACGAAGAAAAGCGTTGCAAAAGTTGCCATGCCAAGACCGCCGATGACGGCACGGGCAAGTGGTGCGTTCTGCTCGCCACCTTCCCCGATGCCGAGCGCCATCGGAAGCATGCCAATGATCATCGCGAATGCCGTCATAATGATGGGCCGCAGTCGCGTGTAACCAGCTGTTACGGCTGCGCGAAACGGTGTTTCTCCCTGGTCACGCAGCTGATTGGCGAAGGTCACGAGCAGGATCGAGTTCGCGGTTGCGACCCCAATCGACATGATCGCGCCCATCAACGATGGAACACTGAATGTTGTCTGGGTGAGGAACAACGCCCAGACGATGCCGCAGAATGCCCCTGGAAGTGCGCAGATGATGATGAAGGGATCGATCCAGCTCTGGTAATTCACCACCATCAGGAGATAAACGAGCAGAGCGGCAAATGCTAACCCCAGCCCAAGCCTGCCAAATGCTTCGTTCATACTCTCCACCTGCCCGCGAACAGCGATGACTGTTCCAGCGGGAAGATGCGCACTCTCCTCTTTCACGATGCGGTTGATATTGGCTGCCACCGAACCCAGATCGCGATCCTCAACATTGGCGAAGACATCGAACACCGGAGCGGTGTTGTGATGGTTAATGTTGACCGGCATAACCGCAGGAGTGAGAGTGGACATGTTACTGAGAAGCTCGGTGCGATCTGCCACCGTGTGAATCGGAATCGGGGTGTTCTCAAGAGCATTGATCGAATTGATTTGATACTGCGGTGTCTGCGCTGCCACCGTATAGGTGATGCCCATCTTGGGATCGAGCCAGAAGTTCGGCTGCACGGCAGAGCTGGAACTGAGCGAGATGTAGATGCTGTTGGCTACATCCTGGGCTGTTAGTCCAAACTGTCCGGCACGGACGCGGTCGATAGCGAGGTGGAGATCCGGTCCGTTTACCACCTGATGAATATGGACGTCGACCGCGCCCGGCACACCGGATAGCTTCTCCCGTAGTCGGCGGGCGACTTGGTAGTTTGCCGGATCGTAGCCCTGAACCTGAATATCGACCGGCGCAGGTAGTCCAAAGTCAAGGATTTGAGTGACCATGTCCGCGGGCTGAAAGAAGAAGGTAGCGTCCGGAAACTTCTTTGGCAGCTGGGAACGGAGACGCTTGATATAACTCTCCGTGGGGTGGTGTTTCTCGTTGAGCGCGATCAGAATTTCACCATCGGCGCTGCCGATACTCGATCCATCTCCAAAGGCGTAGTTGAAAGAATCCGGCGCGATTCCGATGTTATCCATCACCAACTCGACTTCATTGCCGGGGATGGTCTTGCGAATCTCCTCCTCGACCCTACTGATATAGACCTTGCTTGATTCGATCCGGGTCCCCGGTCGCACGCGGACGTGCAATTTGATTTGGCCGGCATCGACCTTGGGAAAGAAATCGCGTCCCACAAATGGGAGAAGGACAAATGCGGAAAGCATCACGCCAACCGAGGCAAGGAGCGCTTGCCTACGATGCTGGAGAAAAGCCTCCAGCGCCGCAGTATAACGGTCCTGGAACAGGCCATATAGATGGTTGAATTTCTCGTTGATCCTCCGAAAAAGGCTGGGCGCTTTCTGGTTCGGTTCCTCATGGACGTTGTGCCCCTCAAACTCGTGTTCGGCGCCCAGCAGATAATGGACGAGTACAGGAACCAATGTGCGGGAAAGGAGATACGATGCCATCATCGCGAACACCACAGCGAGCGCCATCGGCGTAAACAGGTATTTAGCGGGGCCTGTAAGAAAAACGACCGAGACGAACACGATGCAGATCGTGAGTGTCGAGACGAAGGTCGGCGTTGCGATTTCCGATGCACCGATCAGCACCGCTTCGCGCAGGGGTTGCCCCTCCATGTGGCGGTGGATGTTTTCTATGGTGACCGTGGCATCGTCAACGAGAATGCCGATGGCAAGTGCGAGACCGCCAAGGGTCATGGTGTTCATCGTCTCGCCAAGCGCGCTGAGCACAATGATCGAACTGAGAATGGATAGAGGGATCGAAATGGCAATAATCACGGTGCTTCGCCAACTCCCAAGGAACAGGAGAATCATGAGCGCCGTGAGAGAGGCCGCGATCGCGCCCTCGCGCAGAACGCCAAAGATGGAGGCTTTGACAAAAATAGACTGATCAAACAGCGCCCTGATTTGAAGGCCCTTGGGGGCGATCGCCCTCGATGCAGGAAGGACATCGTCCTTGATCTTCTTCACGATATCAAGGGTGGAAACCGCACCTACTTTCATAATGGTGAGCAGAACAGCGGGCTTTCCGTTCGCTCGCGCGACGTTCTGTTGAACGGACCACCCATCGCGAACGTTGGCGACATCTCGCATGTAGACCATCGAACCGTTGACCTGGCGCACTGGCACATCATTGAGCGTCAAAGCGTCCAACGGACTCGAATTCGTGCTGACCGTGTACTCCGTCTCACCAACCTTGGCCGTGCCCGATGGTATCGTCAGATTCTGGGCATTGATCGCGTTGGTCACATCGACTGGCGTCAATCCCTTGGCCTGTAGAGCATTCTGGTCCAGATCAACCATGATCTGTCGGGCCACACCGCCGTACGGCGCAGGCAACAGGGTTCCGGGAACCTTTGAAATCTGCTGGCGGACACGGAACAAGCCGAAGTCGTACAGTTCGGATTCGGACAAGGAATCACTGGACAGCGATAGCTGAATGATGGGCACGCTGTCCGCGCTGAACCGGAGAATCCACGGCGGGTTCACGCTCGGGGGCATGCGGAACCGAATGGAGTTGACAGCTGCTCCAATCTGAGAGATCGCCGCATCGATACGAACCTGTGGCTGAAACGACACCTTGATGACAGAAGCGCCAATGGTGGTCTGTGAATCCACGGCCTTAATATCATTCACGTTTGCGAGAACAAACTCACTGAAGGTAGTGATCCGCTGCTCCATCTCCTTGGGCGGTAGACCGGAATAGGTCCAGATGATAGTCACCTGGGGAATATCTATATTGGGGAAGATGTCTGTCGGAGTGTGCACAAGCGCGGAGATGCCAAGGACGACAATCAGGATGGATGTGACGATGAATGTGTATGGGCGATCGAGAGCTAGGCGTACAATCCACATGCGGTATCTCCAGCGATGAAATCTGAGGCGGCTATTTCGATTTCTGCCGAAATAGTGTGATTGAAATTCTGTTGCGATACATCTTTCAAACATGAAAAAACAGCAATGCGGAAGTTGCCGAGATTGGCAAGGCATTAGGAGACCAGAACCGTCTATCGGTCTACATACAAATCTCCGGGCACAAAGAGCTGTTTTGCGGAGAGATTCTTGCGAAGCACGAGATCAGTTCTAGATCCATCTCTCAATCCTTCTTCTATGGTGTAGGGGCAGGCGCGTGCCATAAGTACGCGTCGTGCCGTTATCTGTCGACAAGCTGCTGGTAAACAAGCGCGTATCGGTCACCCTGGAGCTTCACTTTCGAGGAAGCCTCGTCCAGCTCCTGCACTTCGTCGGGGGAGAGCGCCACATTGACAGCGCCAAGGTTCTCTTCTAATCGTTCAAGCCTTGTTGTTCCGGGAATCGGAACGATCCAAAGCTTCTTGGCAAGAAGCCAGGCGAGCGCGATCTGAGCGGGAGGCACCTGCTTTCGCGATGCGAAGGAGGTGACCACCTCCACGAGGGCGTAGTTGGCCTTCATATTCTCGGGGCTAAACTTCGGAAGAGTGCCGCGAAAGTCTGTCTTATCGAACTTTGTTTCAGCAGACAGTTTGCCTGTAAGGAAGCCCTTGCCTAGCGGACTGAATGGGACGAAGCCGATGCCAAGCTGCTCCAGCGTAGGTAGGATGGTCTCTTCAGGCTCGCGGAAGAAAAGAGAGTATTCACTTTGAAGTGCGGTCACTGGCTGTACAGCATGGGCGCGCCGTATGGTCTTGGCCGAAGCCTCGGACAATCCAAAGTTCTTGACCTTTCCCTCCCGGATCAGATCTTTAACGGTTCCGGCAACGTCCTCGATGGGCACGTTCGGATCGACGCGATGTTGATAGAAGAGATCGATGCAGTCAATCTTGAGTCGCTTTAGAGAGTTTTCGGCAACCTCTCGGATGTGCCCCGGTCGGCTATTCACCGAGGTCCACTTGCCGTCCTTTGGATTGACGGCAAAACCGAACTTCGTTGCGATCACCACATCCTCACGGAAAGGTCCGAGCGCCTCGCCAACCAGCTCTTCGTTAAGAAAAGGACCGTAGACCTCGGCGGTATCGAAGAACGTCACGCCGTGCTCCACGGCGGCGTGGATGAGCTGGATCATCTCAGCCTTATCCTTCGGAGGACCATAGGCATGGCTCATGCCCATGCAGCCCAAGCCTATCTCCGAAACCTCGAGACCGCTGAATCCAAGTTTGCGTTTGTTCACCGTCGCTCTCCTTCCGCCGCATGGACGGCTGAGTTAAGCCTAACGAGACGGAGTGTCAGCACGCTTACCTGATCCTGCCGATTATTTGCCTGATGCAGTCTGGTCTCTCACTTTGCGGCAAGCAAGCCTTAAGCTGTGTGGGAGGGCTCTGAATCCTGTCTTTTGTCCACTTGCCCATGCTCGAATCCTTTCCATCTTGCCGAGGAGCACGGCTACTTGCCACCGTTGTATTGCTGATCGGTCACCGGCTCAAGCCAGTCGACAGCGTCTCCGTCCAAGTTGTCTTGGATGGCAATGTGAGACATCGAGGAATCCGGCGCTGCCCCGTGCCAGTGCTTCACGTGGGCCGGAATGATTACAACGTCTCCCACGTGGACTACTTGTATCGGCCCACCTTCCATCTGCACCCGGCCAGTGCCAGCCGTGATGATAAGCACCTGCCCAAGCGGATGAGTGTGCCACGCGCTTCGGGCACCCGGCGCGAAGGTGACAATTCCACCGGAAACTCGGGATGGTGCGCTGACGGGAAAAAGTTGTTCGACCTTTGCATTGCCAGTAAAGAACTTGGGCGAACCCGCGACGACAGGCCGAACACCGGCATGGCTGATTGAAAGTCCTGGCGCGACATTTGGAGCGGCAGTGGCGGTGGTGGTTTGCGCCTGTGCTCCTGAAAGCAGGAGAAGCGAAAGTAACGCAAGAGGGAGAGTCCGCATAGAGTCCTTAACCTTGAGGAGTAAAGCGAAGGCCACTAAGCCTTCGCTCCCATATCGATCACAAAGCGATACCGAACATCCTTGTTCACCACCCTGTCGAACGCCTTATTGATTTCCGAGGGCTCGATCATCTCGATATCTGCTGTGATGTTGCGTGCGGTGCAAAAGTCGATCACTTCCTGAGTTTCCGCAATGCCGCCAATGATCGACCCGGCGATGGATCTCCTCCCCAAAGCAAGCTTTAGGCCATTGATGTTCTCTAGCGGAGCCATGGCGCCTACATTCACCAACGTGCCGTCTAGCTTGAGCAGCTCCGTGAATGGTTCCATGTGGTAAGCTTCCGGAACCGTCGAAATGAGGAGATCGAATTGGCTGGCGAGTTGCTTCATCGCATTCGCGTCAGTCGAGAGGACCGCTTCGGACGCCCCAAGGCGTTTCGCATCGGCGAGCTTACCGGGCGAGGTAGTGAACACCGTAACGTGCGCGTTGTGTGCCGCCGCAAGCTTGACCGCTACGTGACCGAGGCCACCTAACCCGATGATGCCGACTCTCTGTCCCCGACCCAGTTTCCAATACTGCATGGGCGAGAACGTCGTAACTCCAGCGCACAGCAACGGAGCCGTCGCCGCTAAATTGACACCTGGCGGAATGCGAATCACGAAATGCTCCGTGACCACGATCTTGTCCGAATATCCACCTTGGGTGAAGCCTGCCTTGGAGGTTGGGTCGGGCGTGTCGTAAGTGAAGGTCGCCCCCTTCTGGCAATACTGCTCCAGATCCTCCTCGCAGTGTTCACAGGTACGGCAGGAGTTGACCATGCAGCCCACGCCACCAATATCGCCAACCTTGAACTTCGTCACCTGCGACCCAATCGCCCGCACGCGACCGATGATTTCGTGACCCGGTACGCATGGGTAATTGGCAGGACCCCACTCACCTCGAACCGTATGGATATCCGAATGGCAGACACCACAGTACTGGATGTCTAGGAGCACATCGTTTGAGCCAAGGGGTCGACGTTCGATCTGAACCGCCTTGAGTGGTTCGGTCGAACTGCTAGCGCCGTATGCCTTTGCCTCATAAGGACCGGCGCCCGCGCGAGCTTCTGCCACGGCTGCGGTGTTCGATGTCAGAAAAGAGGCAGCTACTACCCCAGCTCCTGCTTTCAATACGCTTCTGCGATCCTGTCCCATTTCGTCCTCCAAGCCTGCTTGCTTCTCATTCGTCTTAGGCATAAGTCTTCGTCCCTCTGAGTCGGCAGCACCTACTTCTGCCGCTTCTCGAACACGTCCTTGACCACAGGCAACGCCGAGAAGGCGCAGGGCCAACCTGCGTAGAAAGCAATCTGGGTCAAAACCTCAGAAGCCTGTTCCTGAGTGAGGCCGTTATCCATTGCGCGGCCCAGGTGATACGTGATCTGTGCTGTTTGCCCATTCGCGATCAACGCGCTTACCGTCACGAGACTGCGGTCACGCGGTGCGAGAGCGGGACGTAGCCAAAGATCGCGGAACAGAAGATCAGTTGTTTTCTGCACCAATCCCGGCGAGACTGCGCCGAAGTTGTTGCTCACCTGCGCGGCTCTCTGCTTCTCGGCCTCTTCGTTTAACTGCAGCAGCTTGTCCTTCGCGGGCGGAAGTTGGTCCACCCCGATACCGCGCCGGTGGAAGATGTCCTTTGCGATTGCGACAGCTGACATCGCATTCGCCCATCCCGCGTAGAAGGCCAGATGCGTGATGATTTCCGATAGCTCACCTGGCTTGACTCCGTTGTCGAGGGCAAGCGCAAAGTGGTACGGCATCTCGATCAATTGAATGCGAGCTATCAGTGCGGCGACGGTGACCACGCTTCGGTCGCGCGGCGTGAGTTCTGGCCGCTTCCAGACGCCATCTAATAGCGGACCCGCAGTGTATTGCGCCAGAGCCGGCGAAACTGCCCATACGTCGTCAGCGTTCAGCGTCCCCGCAACTGCCCCGTGTTTTTTGTTCTCAGACATTTTTACTTCCTTGGCCCCGAGGGGCTCGGTATGCCACAGTGCAATGATGCTCACCGCGATACCAGACTTGATCAGGGAGCGCCGATCAATATTGATTGGCGCTCCGTTGACGGGTTCGGCCCGAGTTACCGCTTCGTGAAAAGTGAACTGCCCCATCAACTTTTCCTCTTTAGCGCATCACATAGCCGCCATCGACGGAGATCGACTGGCCGGTAACATAGCTGGCAGCATCGCTGCAAAGCCACAGAACGGCATCCGCGATCTCTTCGGGGCGTCCCATGCGCTTCATGGGCACAAACGTCTCGAGCATCTTGTTCAGCTCCTCGCCTTGGCCTTCCGCGATCATCTTGTCCGACATGGGCGTCTGGATCATGCCTGGGCAGACGTCATTCACGCGGATACCGCGCGTCGCATATTCAAGGGCAGCGCTCTTGGTGAATCCGATCACACCGTGCTTGGCGGCGTGGTACGTTCCGCGCTGATTGCCTCCGATCAGGCCTCCGAGCGAAGAGCAATTCACGATTGCACCGCTGCCTTGTGTACGCATTTGTTGCAGCTCGAACTTCATGCAGCTCCATACGCCGCGGAGGTTAATGCCCATCACACGGTCGTAGTCGTCTCGGGGCGAATCGGCGGTCTCGGCGAGGACATTCTGTATACCTGCGTTGTTGTAAGCAACGTCCAAACGACCAAACGTCGCGAC
Organism: Terriglobus saanensis SP1PR4; assembly: GCF_000179915.2. Taxonomy (NCBI): domain Bacteria; kingdom Pseudomonadati; phylum Acidobacteriota; class Terriglobia; order Terriglobales; family Acidobacteriaceae; genus Terriglobus; species Terriglobus saanensis. Next base: position 2,887,818 of record NC_014963.1, read on the forward strand.
GGTATGCTTCACCATGGCTTCAACTTCTTCATCGTTGGAGACGTCGCAACGAACGGCCAATGTCTTAAATCCCTGGTCAGCCAGTTCCTTCGTGGCAACCTGCACTTCTTTCTCGTTCCAATCCGCCAAGGTGACTGCAGCTCCGGCTCGCGCGAATGCTTTCGCTGTTGCAAGTCCTAGCCCTGACGCCGCGCCCGTGACGAGTGCTACCTTACCTTCAAATGAAATGTTCATAATGATCCCTCTCGATTGTGATCGTGCAAAGTTCCGACAACGTGCGCCGCACTCTCGGTCACTTTCAACATTAGAGAGAAGTCAGAATACTTGCTTACCCGATCCTGCCGATTGTTTGCCTGATTCTCTATGGACTCGAACTTTGTGACAAAACAAATTAGGCTGAATGTGGAAGGGATTTCGATGCAAGCAGGGGTGAAAAACGTTGTACCTATCGACTCCGCAGTGCTCACTGCGAGGCGGGCCCTCGCGCGTCGTATCGCCGGGGTTACGGGCCACGCCGGGGAGCACACGACGGCCATCCCCGGAGTAGTGCTCTATCACCGGGACGAGCCGACCCCCTGCTATCGAGCCTCATACGAGCCGAGCCTGAGCATCTTCGTGCAGGGGCAAAAGCACATCATCCTTGGTGAGACCGAATACGTGTGCGATTCGTCCTCGTTCCTTTTGTCATCGATCGACGTGCCCGCTCAGAGTCAGATCGTAGAGGCCACTGAGAAATCGCCTTTGCTGGTCATGTTCATGCGTTTCGACATGCCTATGGTTCGAGAAGTTCTCAGCCGTGATCTTCCGGAACTCAAGAGCGATACGCATCGGCAGGGTCTGGCCGTCGGTGAAACGACCCTGGGATTACTCAGTGCGTGCGATAGGCTCCTCGACCTTCTGGAGACACCGGAAGACATACCTTTCCTCGGACCACTGCTACAACGCGAAATCATCTACAGGCTCTTGAAGACGCCGCAAGCAGGTCGCCTGCGAGCTATCGCGACAAGCGGCGATCTGACACAACGAACCGCCCGAGCAATCTCTTGGTTGCGTGCTAATTTCACCAAGCCGCTTCATGTAGAAGAACTGGCTGACACAGCACGCATGGGCGTCTCGACGCTTCATCATCAGTTCCGCGCGCTAACCTCAATGAGCCCTCTGCAATATCAAAAGATGCTTCGGCTTCAGACTGCGAGAGAACGCATGTTGATGGACGGTCTGGATGCGACGACAGCTGCGTACGAGGTCGGGTATGAAAGCATTAGCCAATTCAGCCGAGAGTACCGCCGTTGCTTCGGACTGCCTCCGATCCGCGATATACGCGCCTTGAAATCGAGTGGGAGGGTAACGGATGCGGGGAGCGCGTTATGACCTTCGTCGCGAGATGCTATTGCCGCGCGTCTCTGACGCAGGCGCAGCAGAGGGAAGATGCAGAGAGAGTGTGAGGCTGCTACCCAGTTCGATCATGCGCTGGTGGTATCGGAAGATCCTCGTGTTGCCACTGAAGAGCTTCGCTTTTGCTTTCTTAACAGGAAGCTGGTTGTTTTTCTGGAAAGCAATTTGCTCAGTTGACCTTCAAATCCCAAGAAGCGCTCATCTCGTCAAGAATGATCCTGGATTGATGCGAAATAGCAAATGCGCTCACCGACGTGAAGATTGCTTCCGAGAAGCCGACATTCGGGTAGACGAGCGCCGCAGGCAATAGAGGGAAAGAATGCAAGGAGGAGGAACTTGACTCCTTGCCGCGCAGCCGGCGGGCGAAAGGCCGGAAGGAAGCTGGAAATGGGTGCAGGGAGAAACCAGCCAGGTGTCTCCCTGCCGCCGTTTTGCGGCGTACACAACGCAAGCGAAGGGCGGCGGTTCGCCGCCGCCCTTGTGACTGCCGCAGCTAAGCAGCTTTCTTCGCGACCTTGGCGGCTGGTTGCGCTGCCTTCTTCGCTTTCTCTTTCGCCGCGAACTCCTGCTTAACCTTGAGAGCGATGGCGTTGGTATCCACCTTGTACACGGTTGCGGCTTCGTGAAGCACCTGAGCGGGGTTATGCCGAGTGCTCATGTTGAGGATGGTGGTTTCGACCAAGATACTGCCCAACACGCTCTCCTCAGCGCGACGGAGATAGGCGGCAAATAGCTTCCCGAGAGAGTCGGTGTGTTTGGCCTTCTTGATGCCGTACCTTCGGGCGACGATGGACAGGCGGTTTTCGTCCAGCAAAGAAGCAAGCCGCTCGGCAACGAAGAGCAAGTCACGTTTCATCAACCGCACCGGAACGGCTTCCGCGATGGCGGCAAGGGTACGGATGCCAGTGGTGTTGGCAATCGCAACCTCCCTACGCTGCCGCTCCTCCTGCGCCTTCGCCTTGGGGTCATCCGCGACCTTTTGCGAACGTGCCTTGGGGTGATGCACCGGGCAGGTTGGCTCCGTGCATACCTTGCGAATCTCGCCCTTGTCGATGCCTTCGGACACGATAGCTTCGGTGGTGTACGTGCACGTCTTGAACTCCGGTCGGGTCGCCTCTTCTTTGCTGGTGGGCTTATCGGGACGGACTTCGACGTACTTGTTGCGCGGCAAGGTTGCGCTGCCTTCCTTCTGCTGTCCATAGGCTGTGCTGATTTGCACGAGCTCGGGCTTAGCCGCAAGGGACTTGGCAACATGAGCATCGACCTTCCCCTGATAGCAAGTGGGGTCGGTGCAAGCGTCCTGCTTGCCCATATCCAGAAACAGGAGCTTGTTGTGTCCTGTTCGCTTGGGGCAGTCGAGGCAACTGCCCGCCGCTGGCACAAGTTGCGCATCGCGTTTGTCGAACGGCGCAAGTTTGAGGATAAGCAGAATATTCGTCTCAATCCAGAAATGCAGACTGCGAACGGGGAGCAAGATGCGTTTGGCCTTCCGTCCACCCGCGCTCCAATCCTCTTTGAAGCAAGCGGCGAGTGCCTGTTCCTGCTGCGCGGGTTGGAGCTTCGCCAGCAAGAGCGCATGGCCGACGCCGATCTCGTCGCGGTAGAACGCATCCACGACGTTCTGCGTTAGCTCGGTCAACTTGAGCCGAGTCGCCACATACACCGGACTCTTGCCCGTCTTAGCGGCAAGCTGCTCGATGCTGTACTTTGGCTCTTCCAAGTTGAGGAGCGCACGGAAGCCCTGCGCCTCTTCCAGCGGGTGAACATCGCGACGCTGAAGGTTTTCCACCAACTGCGCCTCCAATGCTTCGGCGTCGGTGAGATGCTTGATGCGGACGGGGATGGTGGCAACTTCGGCCATCCGCGCGGCGCGGTAACGCCGTGCACCGAAGACGATCTCAAAGCCCTGTTCGGTGAGAGGCCGCACGAGCAAGGGCGAGAGAACGCCCTGGATGCGGATGCTCTCGGCAAGCTCTTTCAGGGCATCGTCCTCGAAGGTGCGGCGCGGGTTGGTGGTGGATTCGGTAAGCATGGCGAGGGGAAGGTCGCGGTACTCGGAGGCGTTGACGATAGCGGTGTTCATGGTGATGGCTCCTTTTGAGCGGTTGCGCTGCATGGGGGTTGTGGAGCGGTCGCGCTGCCTTGTGTCCGCTCCGTGGAGGGAGAACGGTTTAGGCGCGTGGGGTCTGTTGCTTTGCAAAGGCTTCCGCGAAGCCCTGCAAGCGCAGGTTGTTGTCCCACTGCTTGGCGAATCGCTCGTGCTGATCGTGCAAGCTGGTGAGGTACACGTAGTGGTCGCGGACGATGGTGCGGCTCCACTGCTCCACCCCGAGGTAGTCATTGCGGTAATAGAAAGGGTTCAGGTGCGCCCCTCCCGCAAGGCCAAGCTCGAAACACATCTCCGGGTCGCGCATGAGGTCGCCGTTCCGTTCGCCGTAGTGACAGACAGAGAGGACGGGAAGCCCACACGGGCCGGATTCGTCAGTCGCCTCGATCACCAACGCCATATAGGGCGGGTTCTCGATCTTGAGGGATAAGCCGTGGTGCCACCCTCCGGCCTGTTTGAGGATTGCGAGGATGGTTTTCATTACGCCACCCGTGCCAGTTCTGCATCGGGCATCGTCTCTTCGACTACGGACGATTCCAACGCGGCAAGGATGACAGCGGAGGTCTGCTGGATGACTTCAAGCGATTCGGCCAGTAACGATGCGTTGCCGTGGTACAGGTGGATATAGTCAGCGGATGCGCTGCCCGTCTCCAGCCCTACGGCTTTGCCGATGACAAACGCGATAGCTTCCGCCTCCGTCTCACGTACCGTCTTGGTGGTTGCCGTGCGCCGTTCGGCCTTGTGCAACATCTCATGTGCGAGCTCGTGAACAAGCGTCGAAAACTCCTCGGCCTTCGACTGTCCGGGGAGGATGGCGATGCGTCCGCCGTAGCTCATGCCAAGCGCGGGCGCGATGCGCTCGGTAAAGACAAGCTCGATGCCCTGACGCTTGATGAAGGAAACAAGGCGGTCGCGGTTCTCCCCTACATCGCCGCTAATCTCGCGCATGGCCGGAAGCTTTGCACCTTCGGTCTGCGTGACATCGAAGACATACGCCGAACGAAAGCCAACCAATACAGGCACATTCTGTTTGGTGATGTCCTTCTCGGCCTCTTCCTTCTTCTTGCGCTGGATGCCGACGATGGGGGCAAGGATGCGGATGCCTTTCTCGCCCTTCTTCACGGAGCGGCCTAGCTCCTTCCACTTCCAGAACCCGGCTACTCTGGTCGCGTCGGGCTTCTGCCGTGCAATCTCCAGAATGTTTCCAAGGCTGTAGTTATGAAATCGGCTCATCGCGTTCAGATAAGCCGTGAGTGCATCGCTGTGTCCCGCCTCTAGCTGCTCGATGAGGCTTTGGACGTTGGCGGCGATTACTTCTTTCGCCGTCTTGGGCTGCTGCTGGTCGGTGTTGTTGGTGGTGGCTGTGCTGCTCATGGTGTTGTCTCCTTTGCGGTTGCTTTTGCTTTTCATGCCATGCGTGGCATGTACCTACATGCCGAACGCCTCCTGGCGAAGGCGGGGCGGCAAGGCGCAAGGGGAGGGGTATCTCCCATCCGGAGCAAAGCGGAGGACGAGCGAAGCGAAGGTCTGCACAAGCGCAGCGCGGAAGACTGTTGGGAAACCCCTTGCGCCGCGCCAGGGCAGCGCCCTCAGCGAAGGTTTGGTTGCCTTATCCGTGCGCATTAGCGCACATGAATTTCAGGGTCGCGTTGCGGCAGGAACAGGCCGCTGTGGTGGGTGGCGGAAGACGCGTGCGGCTGGAGACAGGCGAGGAGCGTAGCTCCTCCCTCAAGCTGCGTTTATGAACAAACAAGACTGGAGAGAGTCGTTGAATCTTGTTGTTCGGGAATCCGAATGAGGGAGACTACACTGTTTCACTACGCATTAATTCTTCTGGAAAGACCTTCGGATCGGCTTACGCGAAGGGAGCGATTGCAAACGATGATTGATCGCGGTTCAGAGTGGAGACGTTGGGAGCCTCATATCCATGCTCCCGGCACTGTGTTGAACAATCAGTTTGGCGGCTCCGATCCATGGGAGACCTACCTTCAAACGCTCGAAGCTCTCACGCCCAAGATCGAAGCGATTGGCGTAACTGACTACTACATCACGGAAACTTACGAAGAGGTTGTTCGACACCATCGACTGGGACGCCTTCCAAATGTTCAGCTCATTTTTCCAAACGTGGAGATGCGTCTCGACGTAGCAGCCCGGACTGGATTCGTAAATGTGCATTTAGTGGTGAGCCCCGAAGATCCGAATCACCTGACGGAACTGCGACGCATCCTAAGCCGGCTACAGTTCAACGCGCATGGAGACCGCTACGACTGTACGCGGGAGGAACTGATTCGACTGGGACGACGGGCCGATCCGTCGATTGCGGATGACAGCGCCGCGCTTCGTCATGGCGCCACGCAGTTCAAGGTCAATTTCGCGCGGCTGAAAGATATTCTAGGAGAGAGCGACTGGGCGAAGCACAACATCGTCGTTGCGGTCGCAGGCGGAGCCGATGACGGCACGTCTGGCGTCCGGCAAGCTGCGGACGCAACGATCCGTCAGGAGATCGAACGGTTCGCCCATGTGATCTTTTCGAGCAGTGCCGCACAGCGGGAGTTCTGGCTTGGCCTACGGATAAAAACTGTAGAAGAGTTACGTAAGGACTACAACGGATGTAAGCCGTGTCTACATGGCAGTGATGCACATGATGCGACCTTGGTCGGGCAACCTATGCTGGATCGGTTCTCGTGGATCAAGGGAGCGCTCACCTTCGATGCACTGAGACAGGCTTGCATTGACCCAGATGGTAGAGCCTATGTCGGAAGCGCTCCCCCGCTCCATGCACTCCCGTCGCAAGTGGTTTCTGAAGTAACACTCACGGATGCTCCATGGGCAACTACGCCGACGATACCGTTGAATCCCGGTCTGGTCGCGATCATCGGTGCTCGTGGGTCTGGAAAAACAGCTCTTGCAGACATGATTGCGGCTGGCTGCGATGCAATCACTGGATGGAGCGGAGACGCGAATGTAAGTCCATCTTTTCTAGTACGCGCTCGTCCGCTCTTGGATCAAGCAAAAGTGAGGCTGACGTGGGGTGGAGGCGACACAGTTTCGCGCTGTCTGGATGGTAGCGATGCGAACGGGCCGTTCTCGTATCCACGAGCGCGTTATCTTTCGCAACAGTTTGTTGAGGAGCTGTGTTCTTCGCAAGGTGCTTCGGAAGGGCTGATTCAGGAAGTCGAACGAGTTATCTTCGAGGCACACCGCGAGGACCAGCGTGACGGGGCAACGGATTTCCAAGAGCTACTTCAAAGTCGGACGATGCGCTTTCAGCAGGCGCAGCGTCGCGAAGTGGAAGCGATAGCCGCCATCTCCGACCGAATTGCCGTTGAACTGGAAAAGGAAAGTGTAGTCGCTGGGCTGGTGCTACAAACGGGACAGAAACGCGAGTTGATTAAAAACTATACCGCTGACCTTGCGAAACTGATCGTCAAAGGATCGGAAGCACAGGCCAACCGGCATGCACAATTGAACCAGGTTGCGCAGGGGCTAACGACGAAAATCCAGAACTTTCAGAACCAACGTCGCATCTTCCTTACGCTCCAGGATGAAGTAACCAACATGCGGTCGGCGAAGTCCCCCGAGATGTTGCGGCAAGTCCAGGCCCGGTATCCCACCAGTGGCCTGAGTGCGCCGCAGTGGGACGACTTTCTTCTTATCTATAAGGGAGATGTCGATAAGGCACTGGCCGGATACATTACTTGGGCAGAGCAAGAGGTAGCCAAATTACAGGGCGTCCTGCCACCGCCCGGTGACCCGAATGCGCCCTTGATTGCTGATACCGACGACTTATCGACGGTGCAGTTAGCGCGGCTTAAAGCCGAAATGACTCGGCTGGAGGCGATCATCGGGGCTGATGTGGCAGTGCGACAGCAATACACCGCCTTGTCGGGTCGTATCTCTCAGGAAACCACCTTGCTGAAGACCTTGGAAGAGAAGTTGACGGATGCTCAAGCTGCGGCGGGACGCCGGAAGACGCTACAAACGGAGCGTGAAGCCTCGTATGGCCAAGTCATCGGAGCGATCATCAGTGAACAGGCAGAGTTGACGACCTTGTATGCGCCGCTGCTGACCCGTTTGCGGAGTTCGTCAGGAACACTGCGCAAGCTCGGCTTCGCGGTCACCCGTCTCGTGGATGCGGGCGCCTGGGGTGAATTTGCCGAAGAAAAGCTCATTGACCGTCGGAAGAGCGGACCGTTCAGCGGGCGTGGGTCGCTCATCAAGCTCGCCGATGCAGAGTTGAAGCCAGCTTGGGAAAGAGGGGATGCCTCCCAGATTCAAGCGGCAATGAACACCTTTGTTACGAAGTATTGGAAGGACTTTCTCGCGCATGCCCCCTATGCGCCAGCGCAAAAGATTGAGTATCGCGCGTGGCTCAAGCAGTTTGCGCATTGGCTGTATAGCACAGACCACATCAGTGTTCGCTACGAGATCGAGTACGACAGAGTAGATATCCGCAAACTATCTCCAGGAACGCGGGGCATTGTCTTGTTGTTGCTATATCTGGCCCTGGATGAGGGGGACGACAGACCCCTTATCATCGACCAACCAGAGGAAAATCTCGATCCCAAGTCCGTCTTCGATGAGTTGGTCGGCTTGTTTGTTGAGGCCAAGAGGAAGCGCCAAGTCATCATCGTCACACACAATGCGAACCTTGTGGTCAACACCGATGCGGATCAAATCATCATTGCCGATGCAGGTCCACATCCGGCGGGTGGATTACCTCCGATCACCTATATCGCTGGGGGCTTGGAAGATGGAGCAATTCGTAAGTCGGTCTGTGACATCCTCGAAGGCGGCGAGATGGCATTCCGGGAGCGGGCCCGGCGTCTTCGGGTGCGCCTTGAACGCTAGTTAATTGGGTTCGGCTTGGTATCTCGCAACGGACGAAGATCCGCTAAGGTGCGTCTATCGGTCCGGTGTAATCTGCAGTTCGGTTACAGAGAACTCCACACTACGGGTATCTCTGTCGAAGCGAACCCAGCCGCCACCGTGTGTTTGTACTTTGCGCCAGATTTCGAACGTCTTCAGTATCGTCTGTTCCCACTCGTAAAGGGAACGCTTTCCTACTTCAAACGATGACGTGAGTTCGTGACATAGATCGAGTAACTGCCAATCGAGTACCTTGATCTCATCCAGATAGGTGTGACGAGTTGCATACGCGAACACAAGTGCCACTAAGGCTTCGTCGATGACGATGGCACGTCCGCCGTCCTCGACCTCGTCAGTCTCTTTGTCGCTCTTCCGCTTACGTTTCAGCAGCGCTCGCACAACGGGTGACCAACCTAAGAGGGCGACGCAGGTCATATGGAAGATGTCGTGGAAGCGATACCCGTCGGGGACATAGGAATTGTCGTTAAGCTTCGCACCGAGTCTCTCACCGTTGATCAACACTTCAACCTTCGAGATATCATCCTCCACCGAGGCTACGAACTGGGCAGTGAACTTGCGCGGAAGCTGTTCGTTCGGAGGAAAATGCTCATCGAAATCGACCCAGTCATCCTCGCCTGTTGGCAGCCAGCGTGATGTGGTCTTCTCAATATTTTGCACAGCTATTTCATGAAGCGAGAGCCCTTCGAGACTCGCAATAGCGGTGAGATACCACAAGATGTCTCCGAGCTCTTCCTTTACCCTGTCCTGGAATCCGGTGAAGCGATCACCATCGCGAAGCCGCTTCTTGTATAGGGTATGGATGGAGCCTGTTTCGCCAGCCAACCCGTAGAGCGCGACTGTGAGTGGGTTGTGTGATCCGAGCCTGTTTGTATCCATAGCTCGCTTCTGGTAGTCCTCAAAGCGCATCGATGTCTCCCTTGAACGGCAGGATCAAGTTCGGTTTGTCCAGCTTTGCAACAAGTGCAACACAAGTGAGCGCGGTCAGCTCAAGCCCCATTTCTCTGGCCATAAATTGGCCAAGATTGAGCAGACCCAGGTAATTACCGTAGGCCCGCGCCCAAAGATAGTGCATGGGATAGAGCGCCGAGATGCGCAGACCATTGTCACCTTCAGGCAGGAAGGCGACCTGCTGCATACACGGAAAACCTTGAAACGGCGTTGCATTCAGATCGACTGACGGTGCCAGGATGGCACACTGGAGCGCGGACCTCCTTTTGGTGCCTCCGCGATATGCAGAGATTACGAAATCCAGTTGATTGAAAGCTCCGTTCCCTGGATGAGGGTATGCAATGAGGCGCTGAAAATAAGTTCCCCGCCGGTTCTGTTGGATCGCATTAATCCGCGGCCAGACTCGCAAGTATCGCTCGAAGAACTTGTGACGAGGCTCATCGGGTTTTATGAGCGACGAGGGGAAGATGGTATTCGCCACGGTCGCCACCGAAAAATTCCCGTTGCTCTCCAACGCTTCGTCGAGCTTGCTCCGGATTGGCCCGTCCTCAACAGGTACTCCGCCCGCGAGGTTCTCCAGATTGACGACAAGGGTCGAGACTTCCTTGCGTGGACTCGCATTCGCGAGCGCGATGGCACGAAGCCACGCTCGCGACAGGGATTGTTCAGTAATCTCAGGCATCAATCGGTTCCTCAAGATATCGATATTGATACATCCCAACATAGTCGGTCTTTGCGATGTTGAGATTGACGGTGGCGCTCCCGAAGACGGTTGCGGATATCTGGCCGACGCTGGTCGCAATGGCGCACCCGTCACCTATGTCGAAATGATCCAAGGATGGAGACACGAGACCTGTCACCACATCCCCAACTTGAAGATGCACATTCGCCCCGTTCCACCAGCCGGCTAGAGGCCATAGTTCTTTGCGACCGGTCCACGATACGGACGGAACCTGTCTCCGCTTGATCTGCTGGGGACTCTTCAAGGTGAGTTGATGAAGCTGAGCGCTGTCGATGAGTCCAAGTGTCCAACGCGTATGCTGGATCAGGGTCGTATAGCCGACACCTAGCCATGAGGCCACGGCATAGTATTGTTCCGGATTGGCATCAGCCGGTGTCATGCCCAAACTCCGAAACCCGCTCAGGACGGCCCGCTTCGGCATGAGCAGGTGGCGCGCGAACGTGTCGGCCATCGTCTCTTCCGTCGAATTACTCTCCATGTCCTCGATCTTCTCGTCGAGATGCGCTCCGTGGCCGAGCAGAAAGTGTCCGAGTTCGTGAGCTGCCGTGAAGTGCTGGTGACCAGAAGGCCGAAGGGCCGAGATATTAATCGAGCCGAGAAGGCCGTCGTTCAAGTACAGACCGTCGAGAGTGGAGATATTGGTGAAGCGAAGCGCCAAGCCGTACTTGGAGATCAGCTCATACACATCGCACGGTGAATCCAGAGAAAATCCGAAGCGCTGTCGTGCTGACAACGCACGACGGGCCACCTCGGTCTTGAGCTTCGTGAGCATATTGGTTTACTCGCGTCGGAAAGAATCTATGACTCGCATTACGGTTTCAAGGTCTTTAGCTTTGAGCGATTCCAGGTTTCTTGCTGCCATTTTCAATTGTTCGTTCGACTGCACGGGCTCTCCTAGAAGCCATGCGGTGGACACGTGGTACAGAGAAGCGAAGTTCTTGAGCTCACCGGCAGAGACTTTGCGACCCTCGGTTTCGATCTCGGAAATTGCCGGGCGATGAAGCCCTAGCAGCTTGGCAGCCTGCGCTTGTGAAAGCCCTGCATCCTCCCGCGCTTGCCGGAGCCTCTGGCCGAGCCCTGGAAGATCGGTATTTTCAGGCATGTTGTTTTCCTCCCTTCTGGAGTGTTGCCCATATCGCTGATGCGGTTTCCTGAATCGAGCGGAACTTCTTGGGTTTTACGTCGACGTAGAAGATGTCATCCTCAACATGAATTCCGGTCTCCTCTTCCAGTTCTGTGAGGATTTCGAGTGCCGACAGACTATCGAAGCCCTTAATGTCTTTGAACGGGACAGTCTTCGATTCCACAACTTCTGCTGGCGTTTCAGGATTACCTTCCTTGATGAGTTTGATCAGAAGAGCTTCGATATCCGCCGTCGAATTGATCGCGATTTGCATTGTCCGAAAATCCTTCCGTGATGTAGGAAAATCGTACCATCGAGGATGCAAAGAGTCAAACGGTATTTCGCCGTTCCGTGCAGTAGGTTCGTTTTCTAAATCACGAAGGGCTCTGCTTCGCCGTTGATGTACAAAGGATGCCTTGGGGAGCCATCAGCATTGAGCTTCAGGGCATGAAGTTTATGCCCATTGCCTCGCAACAGTGCGCATACGTCGAGGCCCCTCTGCCGCAGGGCTCGGTGGGGCTGGCCATAGGCAATAATGATTCTGCTCACGCGATAAGCCGTGGCCAAGATATGCCTATCGTTTTCAGGCCCGACAGGATCAGGCGCGGCTAGAAGGTCGCGCGGATCGGTTGCTCGATAAGCGAAGGTGTTCGTCACATAAAGGCTGCCACCACCCCATTTTCGAGCGAAGGCTTGGCATCGTGCCACCGTAGGGTCATCGACAGAGGTGTCTGCCGTAGAGGGATTCATCATCAGGAACATGAACGCGGGAAGATGAATATTCCAAGTGCGTCGCAAGACGTAGCGGTATTGCTTTTGGTCGCCGCCGAATAAGGCCGCTCCTCTGACACCGAGGGCGAGCGAACGACGGACTTTGCCGCCTGGATCGTGCTGCACTGTGCGTTCCTCGAAGAATGTACGTTGTGGCATCGTTTCTCGATTTGATCCTTTAGTTTACGGGAAATTCTAGCCATCCGGGATCTCGGTCGACTCGGCAGAAGTGTCGCTCTTGATACCCTGAATAGCCCAGAACAGACTTAGGTCAGATTGCCAAACCAAGCCCAGGACCGGAATTGTTCGTGATGATCTTTCCTTGCTCTTTAAGAGCGCTCGGAACAGGAGGTTGTGCGCGTAGGACGTCCAGTGCCGAGGTCTTCGACGCATCGTGGCTCAAAGTCCGCGCGAGATTAACAGCATCGTTGGTGTAGATATGCGCATTGTGCGAGGCGCGAGAGACAGATACATATGCAAACCTGCTGTTTATCAATTCGGGATGAACGCCAGTATCCATGTTCACCAGCACGCGTTCTGAAGTGAGGCCCTGTGAGCTATGCGAAGTCACGGCGTAGCCATGATCGAAGTGCCGCATCTCGTTCGCATCGAAGCGCACAACTCTGTCTTTCGTGCCATCCATCCGGACGTTGAACTTTCGGTCGTCTCCGATGCTCTGGATGGTGCCGAGATCTCGATTGGCAACCTGCAAGTCCCTTTGAGGAGCCGTGAATTGGATTTTGTCTCCAATAGAAAATTCACGCTCGATCTGGCGGTAAGCGGCGATGCCACGCAACCGTGCCGGGTCGTAGCTCACTTGTTGGCCGTCTTCTTTCCGCACGGTAACAAGGTTTTCAGCCGGATTCGTCGTGACGACCTGGGCATAGCTTTTGGCCTCGATGCCATGCTCTTTGCTGCCGCGAACGTAATGGAGAACGTCCCCGGGCTGATAGCGTGCAGCCCACTCGCGGTCGGCTCCGGTCATATCGTTGCGCGGTATAAGCACGCGCATGGAATGGTCTTTGCCGTCCACGACGCCAAGGGTCTGCAACTTCTGCCGCACCGCCTGGTTGATGGCGCGGCGCGAGGCGTTGTCGGGTGAGACGATAAGTGTGTTTTCAGGATGCGAGGCATACTCTTTCGCGATGGCCGCGACACGTTGCTCCGGGTCAACGATTTCGGTAATGCGTCCCTGCTGCGAAAGCATCTCGACACCGAGAGCGGTTTCATTGTTGGACAGATGCTCGACGGCTTTCAGCAGTCCAGCGTCCTTCTGGCGCATGATCTGGTCAAGCTGCGCGGTTCTCATGCCCGCCTCTTGCAACTGCTCGAAGGGCTTGCCCGCATCGACACCCTGATGCTGGCGCGTGTCGCCAATCAGCAGAACCTTATCCTGCGGAGCAATCTTATTCAGGAAGTCGCGCATCTGTTGCGTCGATGCCAGAGAGGATTCATCAACCATATAAAGGTGCTTATTTGCGGGATCGCTGGCGGCCTGCAGACCGCCGCCCGCGAGGAAACGCTGCAAGGTGTCAGCCCTAAGACCAGCGTCACGGAGCTGCTTCGCAGCACGCGATGTCGGTGCAAAACCTTCGACGGCGTAGCCATTCTGCTCGGCTCCTTCGCGTATGATCGCCAAAACTGAGGTCTTACCCGATCCGGCCCGCCCCTGTAGTCCTTGCACCCGGTCATACGATGTAAGAACTTCCTCGACAACTCTCTTTTGAGCGGGATTGAAATGAGGGCGCGAGTCCACGAGCGGGACTGCGCTCTCAATCGCCATGATCTGCGGCGCTCGGCTCCGTCCGTCCTGAACCTTCTGAACGATTTCATTTTCAGCCTTGATGGTCGCCGCGGTGGTGAACCTGCGCCCGGCATCATGCGCGTTTGCGAGAACTGCTTTGAACTCGCCGGAGGCAACACGCGCCTCGAAGCTGGCGCGGACCTCCGGATAGGTCATCTCGCCCATGCCTCGACGCAACGCATCCACGTAGAGAGCACGTTCGTCTACGACGGCCTCACGCTCGAACCCTTTATCGCGGGCGAAGGTGACAGCCTCCCGTACTTGCTGGTGCCTTTCGTTTGGAAGGCGCTCTTGTGTCTGTTCCATCCGCCGCTGCCGCGCCTCGGCCACAACCCTGTCCGCCTGGTTGCCGAACTCGTCGGCAATCTGTTTATGCGCGGCCAGGACTTCATCGGGAGACAGGATGACCTTCTTATCGCGGGTGTTGTGTGCCGCGATCTGCGCGGCCTCCGGGCCGGTGAAACCACTGCGGCTTAGCGCCTCTTCGATCTGCTGGCGGCGTGGGCTGGATGCCTCAAGGTAGTCCGCTGTGTAGCCCCTTATGTCTGGTGCGCCGCTCTTGCCCGCTTCGATTTCATAACCGAGATCGCGCAACTTGTACGTGAGGTGGGATTGATAGACGGCAGTAGCGAACTGCTGGCTTTCAAACAGAGAATGCGGCTGCAAGGCTCGCATATTGCCGCTGTCGCGTTCTGTCATATTGAACACGACGACATGGGTGTGGAGCTGAGGAGCAGCGTAGCCATCTACCGGGCGGGCGGTGTCATGCTCGAACTTTGCGGCCGCAAGCTTTCCGGTCGTCTCGGCAGGATTGTTGCCGCCGATGCGGGCCTGCGTATACCGCTCCAACTCATTCAAAGCCACGTTTACGGCTTCACGGTGTGCTTCGCGCACGCGGTCATCGCCCCCGACAAGCGCGGTAAGAGAGATGGACTTCGGGGCGGAAAAGGTAGCGTCCCATCCGGCACGGTGCTCGACGGGAGATACCACTTTCCCATCCGCGTTCTTGTATTCATGAACGACGTGATGCGAAACCAACTGCTTGCCGGTCTCCGGGTGCTGGCCTTCGGATAGACGGGTAAACTCCGCTGCGCCTACGGGTCCCGACAAACCAAATTCATCGGCCAGCTTTCCATGCCATTCACCCTGTATGGTGTCGCCTTGCTTCCAGTAGTTCTGCTCGGCGGCGGTGAACTCCTTGGCGTGGTAGGTCTGTGCCTGGCTGGCGGAGAGTGGCTTCGAGATATTCAGCATGGCGTCACCTCAACCGTGCGTAATCACATTCTGTTCTTCGTGCTCAGCCGGGACAGCGGAAATCTCCGGCTCGATCGCTTCCGAGGCAACAGGCTCGATGGGTGCCGGAGCGGATGCTTCTGGTTCCTGTTTCAATTCCGTGAGCGGCCTGTGACTTCGCACGGTTTTCGGGTCGTAAGGCAGCTTGTCGTCCTTGCGCTCGCGTAGCTCGAAAGGCTTGGCAATCTCGGGCATATCGAAGTACGGGAATGAAAAGAAGGTCACGTAGTTCTGATATTTCATGAAGGCATGAAGATCCGGCAGGCCGGAAATTTCCGACTCCAACACAAGCGGCTCAACCTGCCGCTCGATGGTGAAGTTATGACCGGCTCGTGTGCCGTCGAAGTGCGTCTCGCGTAGACGCTCGATCTCGACCTTGCCGATGAATTTCGACACCCATTCGCCTGCATTCGGTTCTTTCGTCGTCAGCCAGACACTGGTCGCAGGCTGCGACAGCATCACCTCGGCCAGATGCCCATACAGGTACTCCAACTGAGCTTTGCCCTGGAAGCCAAGCACGACCGGGTTCTGGCCCTTTCTGCCTTCGGTGATCGCGGTATGAAGCTGGGGCAACTTCTGCAAGCTGGCCAGCTCGTCGATCACAAACCAGACACGCTTCTGGTCTTTGGTCGGCTCATTCAACAGCCGTAAAACAAGCCAGTCAATCCACAGACTTTGCAATGGTCGGAGAGCTTCGCGCTCGGCTGGAAGCGAGGTAATAAAAACCCAACCCTGCCGCTTCTCGGCCCACTCGGTTGCCGTCCATGCGCCATTGCCTTCCTCTCTCTTTGGAAGCAAACGTAAGCTGTCCGCCACGAGACCGAGAGAGCCGAGAACACCCGCACGCTGTTGATGGGCTCGCGGGTCGATCAGGTGGGCATGTTCTGTACCCTGGAGCCTGCGGTCTATCTCATCGGGATTCGACATCCACTGCACCAGCTCGTCCGGCGTCGGCCCATAGGCCATCAGGAAGGCAAAGATTTTCTGCGGCGACTCTATAAAGAATTCGCCCTTCCGATCCTGCGGCGGCTGGAAGAGAGATGCGGCGAGGGCCTTTGCTTCAGAGCGGCTGCGCAGCTCCTCGGCTGGCCCCCAATAGGGGCAGCGTTTGTCCAGAGGATTCAGGATCACGTCACCCCGCGATGGATCGTAGAACCGCTTCACGAACTCGCGTGCCGGGTCATACACGATGGCCGAATCGTCCCGCCCACGGACCTGACGGAGCACCTGAAATAGCATCGCGGACTTGCCCGCGCCGGTGTCCCCGATGATCTGCATGTGCTGTGCTTCGGCCTTTGCAGGAATCCGAATCATCTCTTTCATGCCATCGCTTTTGAAGCCAATGCCCGTACCCTTGACGGTCCGATTGAACTCCTGCGGCGTGAGCCGTTCCGGACCTTTCAGTCGCCGCCCGTACTTCAATTCTTTTTGCCGCTTCACGTCCATCGTGACGGCGAACGGCAGGAGTACCAGAAAGAGGCCCGCGCCACAAAGTAGCGGAGCTTTCAAGAGGGTGGACAGGTCGTTACCTTTATAGATAGACACCTTGAGGTAGTCGCACAACCGGGCGTCCACGTAGCTTCGTACCGGGCCGCGAAAGAGCAAGTCGTCACCATGCTGGAGCGCAACCGAAGAAAGGGCCAGAGGGATGATTCGGCCTTCAAGCTCCACGGTCTTGCCACGCACTACATCATCATTAATGGCTGGGCTCGGCTTGATGCCACGTCCGGCCAGAAAGAGCATCCGGTATTGGCTGCGGTGCGTGCGGCTAAATGATCCGAAGATGGAAGTACGAACATAAACCGGCGTGTAGAACCGCTGCAAGGGCGTACCAATCAACCGCAGGCGGCCATACACAGACAGAAGCGTTAGAACGATGGCGGCGAAGATCGCGCCATAGGTATAGATGGGCCGGTTCTGTGGCCAGATGATTGTTTCTTTGCGTCCCCACGTAGTCTTTGCCATTGCCTTATCTCCTTCCTTCGGCCAGGAGTTTTCCGGCCATTTCGTGTTTCAAATTGCTGATCTGGTCGAGCAGTTTGTCGAAGGCTTCGACCGGCATGCTCTGTCCTGCGGCGAGCGGTCGCAGAACATTCACGAGCAGAAGACGGACACCCAAAACCTCAGTCAGCGTGTGATCGTTGACGCCGCTCTCGTTCTCTGTTCGGCCCAACTCAGCTAGAATGAGGTCGCGGATAAACTCGCCGGGCGTTTTCCCAATCTCCCGGCAATGCTTATCGAGCGCCGCAAGCTCCTCTGTGTTGAGCTTTGTTCCAGCAGTCTTGAGGCGATAGCCAGCGCGCTTGACGGCTTTCTCTGCGAGTTTCGTTTCATCTAGTAGGATCATCGAAAGTTCCTCGGAAGGTCAGAGCGCCCGAAGCGCCCCAAGGCGCTTCGAAGCGCTCTGCGCGTCGTAAGTCTTTTGTTTGCCGTCGTAGTACCAGAGCGCCTTATAGCGCTCCAGCACGAACCTGTAAGGGGTGGAGTGTCAAGATACTCCCGGTGCGTAGCACCGCTTTGGTACTGCCAGGGATGTTGATGGAGGATCATGCCTTTGATCCCGCCACAACTGCCGGTGTTTGGGTTGTCGAAGATGCAGCAGAAACCGACTTCTTTATGGATGGTTCAGCAGCATCATTGGCAGTGGCGCGACGAACACGAAGCGTCGGCGTAATCCGCTGTGCTTCCGGCGACTTCAGGAACTCCTGAAAGTCGCGGTCTTTAGAGAACACATAAGCGAGCGCCTGCTCCACGACATCATCGGCTGATGCACGGATGAAAGCGGCATACTGATCGACCTGAGTAGCGGTCGTATCAGTAAGCCGAATGGAGGCACTAAGACGACGGGTTTGGGTGACTTCTAGCAGTGGCATTGCATTCTCCTTCGGGTGTGAAATCAGGCGGACTTGTTATGGGCAATCATGCGTTGTGCCGTGACTGCAATCTCCCGCGCACGAGCGAAGCAAAGCGCGGCGGGAAGCTCGGAGCGACGGCGGGATTCGAGCATCGTAATCACGTCCTCAATGCCGACGCCTTCGATGAGCCAAAGCCGAGCCGAAGCAACATCGACGGTGCGCTGGGCGTAGTACAGAGGGTTGGGTTTATCGGAGCGCCGCGAAGCCAACTCCCGTGTCAGCTTCACGGCATCTTTGCCGTTGGCAAGCTCATGGGAAACCCACGCCCAATCGCTCTCCGAATTGCTGTGCTTTCCGAGTGACCTGTGCGAAGGAATTTCCTGAGCGAAAAGCATGGCATCGACAGCGCCCGTATCAATCTCGAAGTCATTGGGAGTCCAGATGGAATCGTCGGGATATTCGACCGTGACTCGGTACGCTGGATAGTACTTCCGATTCAGGAAACCGGGGATGCGGAGAACACGGTTGCAATCCGTGCAAGCCGGATCGCCGCCGAAGGCAATGGCGAGCAGCTTGAGAGTCTGTTCCTGCTGGGAGAAGTGGAAGTCTTCGACCCTCCAAAGCACCTGATATTTCCCGGGCGACGTGGAGAGAACCGAGGTGGGCGGCGGCACCATATCCGATGTACGGAGCACAGCGAGTCGGGCATCCCCGTCCGTGTCAATGTCGAGGTACAGATGCCGGACGGAAGCGATGCACTCTTTGGTCCGCTTCCGGCTACCGGGGCGCAAAGGATTGGCAGCAACATAGATATTGTTGCGACCATGCTGGTTCTCATAAGAGAGCCACGCCATATACCGGGTCTCCAAAACCCGCTCCAACCGCACGACTCGTTGCATGGGAGCAGCGGCGTCCTGCCTGCGTAGCAGGATCGCGATGGTCTCTTCCGGGGCGAAACAACGTCTGAGGAAGCTGACGGCAATTTGACTCATCGTGGCACCCCCTTGCGAGCGTGATCGTGCGAGGCTTTAGCAGAAGAGAAGCCCGGCTTTCACCGGGCTTCTGCATGAAGAAAATGGCCTATGCGGCCACGTCCTCTTCAGTGATCTCATCGAACTCTTCCTCGGCGGCAACCCGCTCTGCGCGGTCGAGCTTGAGGATGGAAGTCACCCGGATCGTGTCGGTCTGCACGCCCTTGTATTCCGAGTGCTGAATCTTGCCCTCGATTTGGATGTGAGCGCCCTTCTTGAGCTTGCCTGCGAACTCGGCCAGCTTGCCGAAGACGATGAGGTTATGCCACTCGGTGCGCTCGTTGTACTTGCCGGTCTCTTTGTCCTTATAGGACTCCTTGGTTGCAAGGGAAAGCGTGGTGAACGGTTTGTTGTTTTTGCCGGTGCGAACGACTGCATCGCCGCCGAGGAAGCCCATGAGGATTGCTTTGTTCAGGTACATGATTGTGTCTCCGTTTTGAAATTCCCGATCTGCTCGGGTCACACCTGGCGGAGCCTAGCGAGTGGGTCCGACTCCCAAGGCCGAAGTTCTGCATTTACGGAGGGTCCGTCGAAGACGGAAACCGTAACCGAAGGCGGCGCAAGCCGAAGCAGAAGAACGAGCCTGCCGCCGGGCGTCGGTAAGACCCCGAAGCCGTGACCGTGCAGAAAGCGGGATACCTATGGGAGACACCCGCCTGAACAATCCTCTTCACTCGCTTTCTGGTGATGCTATGCACTGGCAAGAGCGGTTCACTCATTCTCACCAAGAGCTGCGCAAAGAGCCGCAAGTCCCCCCGAAAACCGAACGTCTTCAGGCTGCTCGTGCCATACGCGGGCGCATACCTTCCAATTGAACGATTCAGCTCCGGGTTGTGGGCGTGAAGTACCATAACGATTCCGGTTCCATCCGCGTCTCATGCTGCCGCTGCCGCAGAGGAAGCGCGGTAGATGTCCTCTGTCTCGAAGGACTGGTCTACATGGCTGTACCCCTTCACGGCAATAAGCTCGCGTACCCTGCGTCGACCCGCATGATCGCGCTCGCAGTACAGTACAAAGTCGATGGCCTCGGCCGTCTCCGAACGAATGAAAGAGTGGTTGAGATTGGCCCGCGCACTCAGGGCCAAATCGGACAGCCGATTGAGGGCATCCCATGCGGACTTTGCATGGATGGTCGAAAGCGTTCCGCCATGCCCTGTATTCATGGCTTGCAACAGGTCGTAGCCGCATTCGTCGCGTATCTCGCCCATGATGATGCGGTCGGGACGATGGCGCAGAGCGGCGGCGACAAGCTGGCTCGGAGTCACCGCAACCTGGCCGGGGATGGCCTCGACTGCTTCCCACCGAACCGCGTTCGGATGCGTTATCTTTAGCTCGGCTGGCTGCTCGATCACAATGAGCCGTTCCCGCAATGGCACATGGTCCAGCAGGGCTTTCATCAAAGTTGTCTTCCCACTGCCAGTTCCGCCGCTGATAATGCCGTTCTTCCGCTCTCCAATGAACCCCACGACCGCATCCCGAATCTCCTCTGGCAAACTTCCCGATGCAATCAACTCCTCCGACGTAAACCAGCGATTGAATTTGCGCACGGTTAACGTAGGGCCATTGATGGAAGATGGCGAGCCGACGACGGCGACGCGGGAGCCGTCCGGCAGGCGGGTATTCAGGATGGGATTCTGGCTGGTGAGGTCTTGCCCAAGCAGGCGGGCAACCCGCTCAATTGCAGCCTGTAAGCGGTCGTTCGTATACGGCGTGGAGAGCGCAATATGCTCGACCACACCGTCACGATCCGCGTAGACGCCGGTTGTCCCATTAATCATCAAATCCGAGATTGATGGGTCAAGCAGAAGCGCCCGCAACTCTTCGGGAAAGAACGGCAATATCAGCTCGAAGCTCACCGAACCACCACCCAATCCTTGCTTGCTGCCGCAACGGAGGATATGAGCTTGACGTTATATGAGCCACACCTCATAATATCTTCATGGCTTACGAGGTTCGCGCAACGCCTGAGTTTCGGGAATGGATGCTGACCCTCACTCTGGAAGAACGAGAATCGTTCGATACAGCCGTAAATCTTCTTAGGGAAAAAGGCCCAGTTCTTGCACGGCCCTACGTCGATACCGTCAAGGGATCGGCCTTTCCTAATATGAAGGAGCTGCGCACCGCGCACGACAAGCATCTGGCGCTTCGCGCATTCTTTGCCTTCGATCCGAAACGTTCCGCCATCCTGCTCATCGGTGGCGACAAGCATGGGCGGCGCGGCTTTTACGAGAAGTTGATTCGCAAAGCTGATGAACTCTACCGCGAACACCTGCACACGCTGAAGAAGTAAACGGAAACCTGCCTCTGCATCCGGCACACGAGAAAGGACACTATGGCAAACAAGACCCTCTCCTACGACAGCATCGCCAACGAGCTGATGACTCCGGCCAGCCGTGCCCGCGCAAAAAAGCGCGCCAACGCCATCCTCAAACGCATGACGCTCGATGAACTGCGCAAGGACCGTAAGATGACTCAGGGAAAACTCGCGGTCGCTATGAAGATGGAGCAAAGCGAAGTTTCCCGCCTCGAAAAGCGGGCCGAAGTCAAACTCGGAACACTGCGTAACTATGTCAGCGCTCTTGGCGGATACATCGAAATTCGCGCCGTCTTCCCAGATAAAAACGTTGAAATCGCGCTCGCCGAATAGCGCAGCCTTGAAAGGCTGCCTCAAGACACATCCACCCACGTAAGCGCAGGCCACCAGCCTCCGCTGGCAGGCCCGCGCGAGGGATGTTCGACGCACCTCGATTGACGCCTGAAGTCTCACCGCGCCGCTCCGTTTGCCGTGGCTGCGGCGGCTCCGGGAGCAGTTGGGTCAACGGAGACACGGTTCTCGTGGAACTCTGTAATGGTCAATCCCAGTGGATTGATGAACTCATATTGTGGGTAGACTTTGGCCTGGTCACTCACCTGTTTGGGATTCAGGTAGTACGTCAGACTGAGCATCCAATGCTCCGTCCTCGGCTCCCGCGAGTGACTCGGGGAGTAGAGCTTGTCCAAACTCAGTAGGGCCGTACCGCGTGCCATGACAGCGCCCTGCACGGTCTCCTGCGACATGGATGTGATGGTGACGTTCTTCACCTCCACGTCGCTCTGCTCGATCTGCCCGCCAACGACCTGTGAGACAAGGCGGTTCTGGTTGTCTTCGGTCATTAACTGGGAGGCAAGATTGCCGGACAGAAAGTAGTAGTTGAGCGGATATTTTTTGGCGATGGTGTCGCGGCTGACGCTATATCGGTAGTTCGCCCAATCCATCAGATATGTCCGAACTTCGCCCTCACGCGGGCTGTAATTCAGGTCGCTGTATTGGATGGCCTGCGCACGGTACATCTCGTCGATGCGAACGTACCGGTTCACTACGGGGCGATGGGCAAGTGACCAGCTCGACCACATCGCCCCACAAAGCAGAACGGTTTCGCAGGCGAGGATGAGACGGTAGGCTTTGCGTTCGGCATAGTGTGAGGCATAGACCTCGTTGCCGATCTGATCCGTAAGCAGGACTTGCCCCGGCGTCAAGGATGTATCAATGGGGACTGTGGGTGTGGACATGGGGAGAATGGCTCCTTTGCTCTACTGCCTGAAAGATCATGTAGGTGTAGATAGCTCCGGCGACAACAGAACCGACGAGGATAAGGACAATCGCCAATCTGACGATTCGCAGGCGCAATATGCGACGGATGAACATGACTTGTAGTGCGAAGTCGAACATGGGCCTTATCCTCCTCCTGACATTCCTAGCGATGCAGCCGTGCCAGCAACTTTCGTGATGCTTTCAGCCATTCCCGCCGCACCACCGAAGATGGCTTGAGTCATGCTCGGAATGAAGAGCATGTTCACAATGAACGCGACAAACACCATGATGCACGGGATCAGGTTCGCAAGCCACATCTCCATCGAATAATTTCCATTGAAGGTCTGTTGGATAAAGGCGTTCATAAAGCCGCCCCACACGAAGATGAACGCAGCGGCAACGGCGCGGATCATCGCAAAGCTAATGAGTACGTCGAGGAAGTGAAAGAACTTTGCTCGAAATGTCTTGGTCATCAGCAAAGGGATGAAGATAGGACCGAATAGCGCGGTAACGCCATAAAGGATGAAAGCGCTGCAATTAATCACGAACAGGATCGCCGACGCGATGCCGAGAAGCCCTTGCACGACGAAGTAGCAAAGGATCTGAACTGGAGCCATAAGCGACGGCATCGCGGTATTGTCGCCAGCGGTTTTCAAAAGCTGGAGGA
This sequence comes from Terriglobus saanensis SP1PR4, assembly GCF_000179915.2. NCBI lineage: Bacteria > Pseudomonadati > Acidobacteriota > Terriglobia > Terriglobales > Acidobacteriaceae > Terriglobus > Terriglobus saanensis. The sequence continues at coordinate 2,911,015 of NC_014963.1, forward strand.
GATTGTCCAGGGAGTTTTGATCGAAGGCGGCAACCATAGCCTGAGCGATGTAGCTGAAGAAGTGATTGATGCCGAAGCTCGCGCCGGGGAACGGATTAACCCAATAGTTTTCCAGTAGGCAGCAGATGATGAGCCGAAGAAGGAAGTTGACCAAATCACCTGCATGGACAGGCTGGGCATGAAAACGAAAGGTCATGCTGGTGGTATTCCAGTTGATGACCAGACTGATAAGCGTAAAGAGAGAGATGCAAGCCAGCTCCGTGAGTCCAAGCTGCGTCAACGCCCCACCGTTCTGGGTGGTGAGGTTGGTCAGATTGTTGGTGAACTGGTACAGCCAATCGACGCCCGAACTTGCGCTTGGAAGCGCCAGCGCTAATAGAGCCACGGAAACCATATCGCTACTCTCCCTCGGTTACGGTTAGGGGATGTACTTCTGCCAGGTCTTACCTTCATGAGCGGCGGCGGAGTTATGTTTCTTCTTGTCTGCCTCTACGCGCTGCCGAAACGCTTCATCCTCCGCCTTACGTTGCTCGGCTTCCTTCTGTTGTTGCTGAAGAATGGCCTCAGCTTTGGTGGCGGCAGCGGCGGCTTTCGCCGCCTCATGCCGCTGGTATGTCAGTACGCCTCCGATAGTCGTCAGAGCTGCAAGAATGGCGAGGAGGATTTTGGTGTTGATCGCTTTCAACATCGTGTTCTCCAGTTATGGAAGGTAAGTCTTCCAGGTGTTCGATTCGTTGGCCGCACTGGTGTCATTGGCGGAACGCTGCTGCTGGACGAAGACGGCAGTATTCATGTCTTCGACGGCTGCGTTGCGACGTTCCATATTGGCGACTGTCATCTGCGAGGCGAGGCAGGCATGAAGCGTGCCTTGCGACTGCATCTCGCTCAACCTCTGCGCCTCGGATGCGTTGAGAAGATTGAGCTGCTGTACTTCGCTGTTGGTGCTGTCGCCGCCATCGAATTGCTGTGAGAGCAACGAGCTGTTCGCCGTGGCATTTTCGCTGCGGGCTGCACGATACTGACCCACAGCGGTAAGGCACTCCGGGGAAACAGAATCGGCGGTCTCGATCATGGCGAGCTGTGACATTCGCGCATTGCCGAGAGATTGACCGGCAAGATACGAAGGCGCACTGCCGTTCATCGTCACCGTCGCCGTCTTCCAAGCAGTCGTTGAGGCAGACGGTGAATTGGAATTGAGCGCAATGCTCATGCCCGCCGTTTCACCGAACATATTGGCGACGTTTACATTTTCAAGAGCGTGTAGCGTCGTCTGCCACTGTTGTTTGACCGAGAAATGCGTGATGTTGTTCTTCAGCATGTTGTACTGCGTCTGAAGCGTGGTGAGCTGCGACACGAGGCTTGCGTAGCTGGTGGGATCAAAGACAATATCTCCGATACCGAAGATAGCGAAGCTCGGCGTTGCGGTGAGAAGCAATGCGGCGCCAGCTCCAAGGAGCCATTTGCGGCGGTTAGTCAGTGTGACTTTCATAACGCCTCCTGCGATTGGGTTGAATTACATGCACTGAGGGCAAGTCGGGTCGAACCTGTCCAAGGGAAATGTGTGGATGTGTATCGCGTTCGTAATCACCTCGGTGGACTGGAGGTAGGCCCACGCGAGCGCGTTCCGGCCGGTCTCTGTCCCAAGAAGTACCAGGACAAGCGCAGCGGCGGCGGTGATTCCCAAGGTTCGGCAAATATGATGGAAAGTAACAATCTGCATGGCTTTCATTCCTCCTCTCCTAGCTGGCGGGCAACCTGGGGAATCATGGTTACCCATTCCGCGCCGCTGCGTTCGATCGCCTCGGGAATGGTGTATCCGATCTCTGCGAGCCAATCGACACGATTCAGTACAAGAGCAACGGCTACTTTCTCGCCCGTGGACTGCACGGCCCATGCGTCATGTCCGCCGCGCTTTGCTTCTTGCGATTTGCGGGACAGATGTTCATAACGGTCATTCATCTCAATGGCACCTCTTACAGCGTGGGATCGACCCGATGCTCTGCATAAGCGGGAATCGACAGGTCCGTGCCGATGTACACACGGGCGCGGGAACCTTCCTTGAGCGTGATGATCGGAAGCCGATTCAGGAAGTGATTTAAGACCTGCTCGCCTTCAGTAGCGGACTGCTCAGAGATGCCATTCCGAATTTGAGTGGACGGTTGCAGCACACTACCATTGTTCCCGATCTGCGCGAGCCCGCCCAAGCCGCCGATGGCAGCAGCGGCGGCGAACGCCTGCAAGTAGCCGTGGTCTACTTTGGTCGCAAGGCCGGTTGTGCCGATTTGATCGAGGCCGATGTACTTGGCGAACTCAAGTGAGAAGCCGTCTGGGCAAATGGCGCGATGGAAGGTCACGAACATCTTGCGTTGTTGGGCATTGCCTACGCTCTGCACTTCACCAAGTAAGCGCGTTCCTTGTGGCAAGAGAAGCTGTTGGTGATCGTGGGAGTAAAGGTCGGTGGTCAGTGAAACCATGATCGGCCCGCTGAAACCGCCGTCAATGTGATTGGTGACAACGCCCTCAAGCACCGTGCCCTCGAAGATGCGATAAAGACGCCCATCGTAGGTATCGAAGTCATACCTCGCCATCGCATTGCCTTTACTGTCCGTCTTGGCTTCTACGCTGGCAGTCTTCACAGGGGCCGCGCCGCCGGCTGCGGTAGCAGCGGGCTCTGACGCGGCACTTGCGGGAGTTGCGGGGCTGTTACGCTCAAAGTCAATTGCCAGCGTGTCGCTGTTGATCGCGTCCTGCTGCTGCTTTTCCTTGGCAAGCTGCTTCTGCTTGGCCTCGGCCTGCGCCTGTGACACGTTGGAGGTGCGTTGTGGAGCGTTGGGGCTATCGCCATAGATCGCCGATCGTTGCGCGGTGGTCATCGGTGGCGCGCCTGCGGCCTCCGGACCGGGAGCACCCTCCGTCTGCTGGAGTTGCTGGAGGGCGGCATTCAGCTCCTGTTGATGCTGGCGATCTTGCGCGTCGCGCTGTGCTTGCAACTGCTGCTGCGACTGGAAATTGTTCACCTGTTGCGCATTCGGAGCTGCCGGGCGCATGGGCATCGCGCTGGTTGGAGCATTCTTTTTGTTGCCGCTCAACAAGCTGGAGAGATTGGCGATGCCAATAAGTCCGATGATGACAACCAGGGCAATGACCACCGGCATACTCTTCCGCAGCGGTGGCTTGGACTCCGGCTGCTCGGGAACGGTCGCAGGGACGTTCTGATTCGGCTCGGGCACGGCTACCTCGCTTCCTGGGTGCGATGGAACTCGACCTTCTGCTTGCCGATGGCGAGATAACCGTTGTCCAGTTCCTTTGGGACGGTATAGAGGCCATTTGCGAAATCAAAGTTGATGAGGGAAGGTTTTTTGTCCTTTACCTCGTAGAGAGCGGGGGTCTCCTGAAACTGACCTCGCAGATACGTGAACTTGTCATCACGCCATATCGCCTGCAGTCCAAGCCCTTTGCCCTTGGACTTGTCCCATGTGTAGTCAAAGTGCAAGGAGCCGGGATACTGACTCCGGTAGGATTCCTCTTTTGTCTGCTCAGCCTTTAGGGTCGCGGCCTCAGCCGCTTTTGCCGCTGCTGCTTCCTGCTTCACTTTGTCCAACTCGGCGACTGGAACGAAAACGGGCATTTCAACAAGCCTGTCTTTTGCCGCTTTGTCGCCGGGCGTGATGAAGATTTTGGAATCGAAGTGAAGATCTTCATCGCCGGAAATTTCACGTAGTTGGAGCGTGTATTCATTTCCGTGGTCAGAGACGATATGCACATCCGTCGTGCTGTTCGCCAACTTCGGCTTGATGCTGATGAAGCGGCTGGCTACGTGCCCGCCGTCAAACACCCAATCCACCGTGTCACCGGCAAAGACATTGGCGACCTTCTCTTCTGCGGGCAGAAGGATCAACGTCGATTGCAGCAACCCGACGCGAACCACAGGCGGCGTGTCGGCCTCCGACACGGTGATGGTGCGCGGCGCATTTGGCTGAAGGTGCTTTGGCTCGGGTGTCGTGGGACTAGAGGCAGAGGCGACGGTGGTTAAGGCAAGCCCACAGGCGACGAAGATGAGGATGGGTGGTTTCATTGTCTCTGGTCCTTTCGGTTATGCAGACTCACCCTGGGCGAACCGCGTGATGCCCTCGGTGAGTCCGTACTTTGCAATTAGCTTCGACCGGCGCACCCGGTCTTTGGGTTTGGTAGAGAACGTGGCATAGCTACGCCCGTCGAGGTTCATGCGAACAACCTTGGTGAGTCCATCGCGGCGCATGTAGAGTGCTTCGCGATCCTGCAAGCTCTCAAAGAGAGCGAGCTGCTGTTCGGTCATCTTGAACAGTTCTGCATACCGCTTCCGGTTGAACGTTGCATCCTTCAGGAAGAGAAACGATGTACAGGAATTCACGATGGAGTCGGCGTTTTCACCAAGGTCTTCGGCAGACTGGCCGATCATCGTGACGCCGCCAAGGTTCTTACGGACGGTCTTGATGGAAGCGAGAGCGCCTTCGAGCAACTGGCGATTCTTCATCGAAGAGAAAATCTCCTCGATCAAAATGTGCTTGGGCACGCCGAGGTTGGCGGGATCATAGAGCACGCCATTGATGCGATTGAGCAGCCAGACCATCAACGGTTCAATCAGGTCGGCGTATTGCTTGTTATTGACGCCCTGGAAGTCGAAGCACTGGAGACGCGATAGCGAGAGGCTGTCGTCTATGTTGTCGAAGATGGCGCTGTAAACGCCTCTTCCAACCCATTTTGACAAGTAACGGTCCAGCTTCTTAGGCAGGAAGAGATTCGATAGACGCCTGTTTTCCGGATCGAGCAGGTAGATGTCCTGCACGGCCTTGTGGATCACATCGTCGTCTTCCGGCTCCAGCTCCGCGCCACCGTTGGTTAGTAGGAGTTTGATGAAGCTGTACAGAAACTTGATGTTGCTTTCGGTCGGCTCAAGGGAGAACAAGGCGACGCGAGGACCATCTTTGCCGATGCGATCAACGCGCCCGCCGTACAGCTCCACGACGCTCTCATAGCTGCCGCCAATGTCGAAGATGTAAGTGAATCCGCCGTATTTTTGTTCGAGCGCAACGGTCGCGTTGCCGATCATGCTTTTCCCGCTGCCGGTTGGCCCGATGATGAGCATGACGCGCACACCATCCACGTACACATCCTGAAAGAACGGTGTCCTAGTCCGGGTTTCAAAGACATTCAGGTACTCGAAATCCAGGTCTTCGGAGTGGGGGTGGCCGATGTGTGGCGCGAAGACAGAAGAGAGTCGCGCATGGTGCTCTTCGGAGAGCCACATCGGGAAGACGTTGAATTTTCCATTACCGGGGAACATGGCGTAGAACGCAGAGAGATTGCCAAGCGTCTCTTCGATCACCTGCGCCCGCGCATCGACGAAGATCCGATGCACAGCGGGCGCAGTGTTCCGCAGCTGCTCCGCGCTGTTGGCGGCGAGCAGCAAGCGAAGCGAGTATTCGCCTTGTGCCTTCTTATCCAGTTCGCGGATGACAAGGCTCAAGTCATCGACGTTGCTGTTGGCGGCTTTTGCACCTGCACCCGTGTCCAGTGAGCCAGCGTCACGTCCGCTCATCACGCGGATTAACACGCCGACCTTGAAAAAAGAGATGAACTTCTCCTGCGCGTCGATCTCGCTGCGGGCCGCTGTGGTGGACTTGGGCCGCCATGTCGAGCACAACACACTATCGCAATCGAGGGTCAGCAGACCGGAGAAAAGGCACGGCCTGGATGCCTCCGGTGTGGTTTTCAGAGAGAGCATCTGGACGTACCGTTTTCCCACGCGCAAGTGATCGTCATGCCATGTGACGGGATTGCTGACGATCTGCCGGTCCACCCCCGCGTCCTCGCGGAGCTGCGAGTCTAAGGCCCACTCTTCTAGGTTGAAGAGATAGGAGAAGACTTGAAATGTATCGTTCTTGTCGAGCCGCCGTAGCCCTAGCAGGCCGCCGAGATGACCTTCAAGGATCGTTGCTGTCTTCTGAAGCTCCAGGAGCATCCGCGATGTGTCGGTGGCATTCTCTTGGGGCTTGCGCTCAAACGCCTTCAGTGTCGATGGCTCCATCGCAAGGCACCAATGGAGATCAATGCGCCGAAAGCCTGCCGTCTTCTCTAGGAAGGCCAGCCGGTCATCCACGAAAACCTGTGTGACGGAGTTGCTGTATGTCTTCTGGCGCGGCAACTCAAAGCCGGACATGACGCGGGTGTACTGATACAGGCACGAGCCTTCGGGAAGCCCGCGCAATGCGCCTTCAATCGACCGCATCCGAGCGTCAAGCTCCTGGTCGGTCAAACCCTCTTCATCAATGCCATCGAGCGAAAAGAGACAGCCATAGCCTCCGCCCTTGAGAGCAAAGACATTCGGCCCGATGAAGCGTGCAATCGGAACGATGCTGCACGCGGCTCCGGCCTTTGCGAACCACGGAGTATGTTTAATTTGCTCAGTATTTGCGCGGGTCATAGTAGGACTTCTGGCTGAGGCTCAGGCCCCATAGTTGGAACATCTTTGGGTGTTTACGAACGATGAGCCACGCGGCGATAGCGAGCGTGGGGAAAGCCATCATCGCCAAGAATCGAAACCCAACGAGGAAAACCGTTACGCAGACGAAGACGATCGCCATCCATGCTGTGAGGTCGAGACCAAGTTTGGCTCTCGGTCTGTTCATGGCCTGATTGATTGGTAGCGGTTCTCCACGCTTGGTCATGGCTGGCTGCCCTCACATGTTCTGTCCGGTGAGAGAACCGATCCAGCCCGCGCCCCATCCCAGGACTCCGGCACCAAACAGAGCACCGAAGAGACCAGGAATAGCGTCTTGAAATCGTCCACTCATCATGCGGATTCCCGCAAAGATGAGCCCGCCAAAACAGATGACGGCACCAGCGTATACCGCAAAAGTTTTGAAGGTTGTCATCAGAGTGGTTGCGCCAGAGAAGTCCATCGTTCCTTGGGCGTGCGCAACACTCGCAGCGCCTGCCAGAGAGAGCGCAACAAACGTTGGCCCCATCACCTGCGCTGCACGAATAAGTTTTCGAGAAATGAGTTGCGCTCGCCGCCTGCTAGGCGAGCAATGGGAGTGGGCTGTGTTGCGGGGACTTACGACACTGCATTGGGAAGACATCGGCACCTCCATCGACTGGTCTCAGTCGGGAATATGCCAGAGCTTAGTGTCGATAATTTCTACTTGTCCAATACTTGTTTGACATAGGGCCATCTCTTTCTGAGATGGGGCTACTATTTGCGCTTATCCCCGACCGTAAAGAGGTCTATTTGATCGTCGTTTTTCTCAGCCGAGGTCTTCCGTCCGTGTGACCGGACACGACCCGACGCGAGCGGCTTCTTCTCATGGATTTCGGCCGATTGCCAGAAGCGGTTCGTCAGCTCCTCGACGAACAAGAATAGCGCTGGGTTCTCATTGTCTGCGCGCAACACAAGCGCAGTGTCGATGGTCCAATCCACTCCTACAACTGGCCTCGTTACCAGCCCATTCATTAGCGTGCGTCCGGCACGCATGAGCGAATAGCAGTGACCTTCTTTAACCATCCATTGAATGTGCTCGATGTTGTGCGTTGGCTCACAGGGACGGGTCGTAATTCCGACAGCGGTGAACATCTCCAGAAGGCGGCTATAGGCAGCGGGATGATGCTTTTGATAGGCAAAGATACTGATCTTATTGTTGAGAGACGATGGAGTTACTGCCTCATACTCCGCCAGAGGATCGGTGTTCCTCATGCAGACCAGCAGAGGTTCGCGCTCCAGAACGTGTAGCTCCAGGTCATCTCCGGCAATCGGCAGAGTGACGATTGCCGCGTCTAGCTTATTCGTCCGAATCCGGTCTATGACCTGATCGGTGTCGCCGCTTTCGGGCATCATCTCGCAGTCCGGCAGCACCTCTTTGTAGACCGCTGAAACGGAGTGCAGCAGTCCCTTTTGAACGAAGGGGGAGAATCCCAATCGCAACGGCTGAAGGGTTGCCGCGTGGATGGCTTGCAACGTCTGAATGAGACGCTGTCTTGTCTTCAGGCTCGACTTCGCATAGCGCAGCATCGTCCGACCTTCGGCTGTCAGCGCATAGCCGTGCTCACGGTCAAAGAGTTGGACATTCAGAACGTCTTCAAGCGCCCGAATCTGTGTGCTGACGGCAGACTGAGCAACATGAAGGCGTACGGCTGCGGCGGTGAAAGTACCTGCTTCCACGACGGCTACAAAATATTTGAGAAGGCGGAATTCGAGATGATCGTCGATGCTCATGCGGACCCTCCGTTGCTCGTCGGTGCGGACTACCGCTTACCGGCTATGAGCGAAGAAGGTACGCAAAGATGCCGGGATAAAATTGTCAATCATTCCGAACCAAAACGTCAACTATCGCTTTGACGCATGCCCCATAAGCAAAACAGATTGCCCTATCTTTTAGAAGTATTGGACAGCAAGGCGCAGAGATAAGAACGTAATGGGGAAAGGCCGACTTCTGGAGGCCCGGCGTGAACCTTATCGAAAAACTGGAAGCCCGAAGTGGTGCCATGAAGGTTGCGGAACTCTGCGAGTTGCTTGGCGTGGACGACAAACACATCTATCGCATGGCTGCTCGTGGCTCGTTGCCGAGTTTCCATGTTGGCGGAGCAATACGCTTCGATCCGCAGGAGGTCGCCAAGTGGCTTCGGCTGAAGTACGGGCCGGACGAGACTACTGGCAGAAAACGGCCAGAGCGCATTGGCCCTTCTCGTGGCGTTGGTCAACGCATTGCATAGTTTCACCATTCGTTTGTTGCGAAACGTAGATGGCCTTGTTGACTATTAGTAGATATACAAACATCAGGTAAATGTCTATCTATAAATAGACATCAAATAGACATCGAGCGATCAGGAGTCAAAGAAAAGCCTCCGAGACGGAGGCTTTTCTTCGTATAGCCGCGTCGCTCACGCCACCAGCGTCGCCAACTCACCACTGTTGACCTTGTGCGCGGCATCCTTCGACCGGATGCCTTTGAGGTAAACCATCGTGGAGTTGATGTCGCGGTGGCCTAGCCAGCTCTGCACAGTGCGGATGTCCACGCCATCGCGGAGATGGTTGGTTGCGAAGGTATGCCGGAACTTGTGCAGGAAGAAGTTCATGCAATACGGCCCTTCCTCACACTTGTTGCCATGCTCTGTCACGCATCGACCACAGTTCAACCCCGCACGCTCCGCGACGCGCTTCACCACCATATCCATTTCGCTATCGGGATTGCTTCTGGTGTTGCCGAAGATGAGATCGTGAGGCCGGGCATTCTTGCGCTCCTTCCTCTTCTTCAATCGCTCCACCAGAACATGAGGCAGGGGCACAACGCGCTCCTCCCAGTTCTTCGGTGTAAAGTCCCATTCCTTTTTCGCCGTGACGCGCACAAGATCGTGGTTGGAGTCGAGATCAAGGTATTCGACGTAGCGAATCTCTTGGTCGCGGAAGCCGGAGCCAAGAATGAACTTGAGCATGTCTGCTTCGTCTTCGGTCGCAACCTTAAACATCGCCGTCAGCTCCTCCGGCTCGTAGATCGGGCGGATGGTATCGACGTAGCTGGGCCAGTCGCCCTTTTCCAGCAGCTTCTCGCGGCCATGACGCTTGAAGAGCTGGAGCACCGTCACGACCTTGTCGTAGACGGTACGCGCTCCCAATCCCTGCTCGTAGCAGTACGTCATAAAGTCGATGGCGTCTTGCCGCGTCGCATCCTCGGCGTACTTTCTTTTGTACGAAGCCCGCAGGAGAACGTCGAGGGTGTAGCGGTAGGTAAGAAAGGTCCGCTTCTTCCGCTGCATCTTGACGTACTTCAGATAGTTGTCAATGGCGTCTCCGATAGGCGTCTTTGCCTCGGCAACAGGGGAGGGCTCCGGCGAGGCGATCAATCCTGCCCGGATGGCGCGAAGCTCGACCGACTTGTGGCGGGCGCACTCGATGGCATCTTCGCGCGTCGTCGCCTCGCGGAGTCGGCGTCCCGATACCCACCACTCGATGTAGTAGGAGCCTTCGATGTGTACTTCGACCTGGCCGTTGACGCGCACCTTGTCCTTGAGCCGTCCATTGGCTTCAGTGACGACGGGAGCAAAACGCCAGGCGTTATCGACTTTAATTTTCTTGATGAGGTTAACGCGATCCGCATATTCGGGAGCGTTGCGATGGGGGTTGCGGGGCATCAGAGCAGGCATTGGAATCTCCTCCTCGTAAGGCCATTAGCCTATCAGAGCAGACACCAAAACAGACACCAAGAAGGTAAGTACTTTATTTTCTTAGTGACTGTTAGAAGGCAGCGCTCTAACCAACTGAGCTACGTCCCCAAGATTTTCAAAACTCATCATCTATGTCACATAAAATCAAGCGTTTCGCAGATTTTGACGACTTCACTTGGTTCTATCTTATCGCGGTATTGAGTTCAACTTCGGTTCGATCTGGACACCGAGGGACCAACCCAACGACATTATTGAGTTTAGCAGAAGAAGGAGGCTTGCTGTCCACATCCGGTCTGAAGGATTTTGTTTCCGCCAAATTTTGTAGATCTACTCTATCGGTAGAACACATTCGATGATTCGATCAAAACCCGGCTGCCTTACAGAACTATTACGCGTTCCAACAATCCACGCAGGCGCCAATTCTCGTCGAACAGAACGAGGCCAATTACATGCTGCACAATCTTGGGCACGACCGTACGTTTAAGCAGCCTGTGGTCTGGGTCACTACATTTTTCATCGTCGCATTCCATATCGGCGCCGTCGCTGCCCTGTTCTTCTTTACCTGGAAAGCTTTCGCGGTCTCCATGTTTCTCTGGTGGATTGCGGGAGGCGTAGGAGTCGGCATGGGGTACCACCGTCTTCTCACGCATCGCGGCTATAAAACACCGAAGTGGATGGAGTATCTCCTCACCGTGTGTGGCACGCTAGCTTTGGAAGGCGGACCCATTTTCTGGGTAGCCATTCATCGCATGCATCATCAGAACACCGATAAGCCAGGAGATCCGCACTCTCCACAAGATGGCGGACTTTGGGCGCACATTGGTTGGCTACTCACGGGCCAGACGATGCACAATGATTCGGCCGAATTGTCGCCCTTCGTTCCCGAGCTTCGCAAGGACAGATTTCATGTCTGGATTAGCCGTTGGCATTGGGTGCCGATGACAATTCTCGGTGGGGTCCTTCTTGCCGTTGGAGGCTGGCCATTTCTTCTATGGGGTATTTTCTTCCGCACTGTTCTGGGACTTCACTCGACCTGGCTCGTGAACTCGGCCACCCACATGTGGGGATCGCGTCGTTATCCGACCAGCGATACCTCTCGCAATAGCTTCTGGGTAGCTTTGCTGACGTTCGGAGAAGGATGGCACAACAATCACCATGCTCATCCGCAGTCCTCTCGTCATGGTCTTGCGTGGTACGAGTTCGATCCCAACTGGTATGGCATCTCAGCGCTGCGCTTCCTCGGACTTGCCTGGGAAGTGAAGGCCAGAAAAATTGAGCGCGTGACAGCCGTTGTTCTTGAACCCGTGGCGGCCATCGCTAAGGTTTAGCGCTTGTCCGGCTGGCCTCACAGTCATGTCATGTGCTTAGGATGGATGGAGCGGAAGTTCAATGACAACGGTGAGACCTGTACCGAGGACAGACAGCGCCTTCACCGTTCCTCCATTGGACAGTACTGCCTGTCGTGTGATGGCAAGACCCAGGCCTGAGCCGTTCAACGCGGGATCTGTTCCTGAGGGAGACAGAGTCACGAACGGTTCAAAGATGGACTCTTCCGTTCCAAGAGGAATACCAGGACCATCGTCTTGAATATGGATAACGCCGGCCGAACCATCGGGCTTCGGGTAACAATCGATCTGAACTTCTCCGTTGGCTCGCGCAAAGCGCAGACCGTTACGCAAGACGTTATCGAGCGCACGGAGCAAGAGGTCTGGATAGCCGGCGACATGGAAGGAGTCGGCCCGGAGCGAGATCACCGACTTTCCGATCTGCTTTGCTTCAAACTCCGCATTGTCTTTCGCCTCCTCCACTAGAGCTAAAACGTCGAAGACCGCGGGGTTTCGGTCCAGCTCATTACCGCTTTCCAGGCGAGCGAGGAGCAGCAACTCCTGCACAAGGCCGTTGAGCCGGTTGGCTTCCTGCTCAATACGATTGAGCTCTGGGACAAGCGAGACCCCGGCCTTACGTTTTGCGAGGGCAAGAGCGATGTTCAGCCGCGTAAGTGGAGACCCGAGTTCGTGCGATGCATGGGCGAGAAAAGATCTTTGGCGCGTCACCAGAATCTCAATGCGGGACGCCATCTGATTGAAGCCCCGTCCCAGATCTCCCAGTTCATCTCTACGCTTTGCTAAGCGCCCCGCCACTCGCACTTTGAGATCGCCTGAGCCGAATTGATCGGCAACCTCACTCAGTCGCGTAATCGGTCGAACAAAGTATGCAGCGAGCAGAAACGAAATCAGACCCGAAAGAAAAATGGGACGAGACAATCGGCGAAAAGACCATATCGCAAAGCGGCCGTGCCGCAGTGGCACAGTAGCCAGGAACATGGAAGAATTCGCGGCGGCAGGATTGGATCGCAACGCAATCACTGTCCGATCCGGAAGTCCGAGGAACGCCGTTTCGTTTCGCCCCTGAGCCTTCTGTACAAGTGCTATCTCTTCCCTGGTGAGCGCTCTCCCCTGGACATCCGTAGCCGGAGCAGGCCCTGCAGGAAGGAGTCTTCCTTCAAAGCAATCAGAAGCTGGCTTCTGAACTTTCGTTCCGTGCGCATGTTCTTCCGCAGCTTTTTTAGCGCATTCTTCCAGCTTCGAAAAAGGTAGTGACCTCAGATTCTCTATGGCATTTGGTAGCGTGACCGACGGCACGAAGTAGACCAAGGCCACACCGGTGAAGATCACCAACCAGAATGTCGCCAGGATACGAAAAAAGATTCTCAAGATAGTGCCGATCCGCCATCACAAAGCACATAACTATATCCAACGTTGCGGATGCTCTTGATGCGTTCCTTGCCCTCGGCATGCTCGCCGAGCTTCTTCCTAAGATTGTTGACCAGGTTATCGATGCTTCGGTCCAGACTGCCCGGTTCTCGACCGAAGATTCGTGGAATCAGTTCTTCGCGCGGCATAGGCTCTCCCGGCTGACTGAGCAACAACTTCAGAAGATGGAACTCCGCACCCGTGAGTTCCAGGACGATTCCCTTTCGCTTAACGGATCTCGCGACCTCATCTATTTCTAAGTCACCCACCACATACTTCGAGCACATCTCTTTGGGGGAAGACCTCCGAAGAATGGTTTTGATGCGTGCGACCAGTTCTTCAGGTTGGAACGGCTTGGCGAGATAGTCGTCTGCTCCGCCATCCAATCCGCGGACGCGGTCCATGGCGGCCCCACGTGTTGTGAGCATGAGAACCGGAACCGTCGAAAATTGTCGCAAACGTTGAAGTACATCAAATCCATCGATACCCGGCAGCATGACATCGAGAATGATCATCTGGAAAGAATGCTGCTTCGCGACGCGAATACCTTCTTCGCCGGATAGGGCGGAGAAGATCGAGAACCCTGCCTCGGCGCAGTACTCTGCGATCAGAGACGCAAGAGATTGATCATCATCAATGAGAAGAAGCGGGGAAAGCGGCGCGGAATTTGTGGAGTTGAGTCCTGTCACCCTTCTATTTTCGCTCTTTCAGACGCAACAAGGTTGTCGAGAACTGTCGAGGTCTGTATTTCTCTGTTGCTGATGGATGTATTGCCTCCCAAAAGTCCAGCTCCGCTGCGAAGAATGAAGCAAAAGAGCAGGTCTTCCCCGCTCTCAACATTTCTCTACAAATCAAAACGCATCGACAACCTCGCTGCGCCGTCTGATGGACAGCACACCTTCTTTGCGAAATATGCTTTTTCGACGGTATTACTCCTGGCCTCGAAGTCATTCGCCATTCGATCGACTGACGAGAGAATGCGATCGCCTAATCCGGAACATTGGTTTGGCCACATCCCAACATGCACTGCGGCACGAAAGGATAACGTTTTGCCAGAAAAACGATCTCTGAAAATTTACACAGCCATACTCGCATGTCTCCTGGTTGCAGGATATGCAATGGCACAAGATCTACCGTCCGCTTCTTCAAGCGATAACGGAATAGCGAACGCGATTCACATGGTCGGCCTGCCCGATGTGAAGCCAGGTATCAAGGGCGTCCTAAAGATGACGCCGGAAGCTTTAGAATTTACAACAGCCGAGGTACACGCCCTCATCGCTTATAACCGAATCACATCTGTCTCGATGGGAGAAGAGCGCACCACCGGTTGGGGAACCACAGGTAAAGTAGTTCGTAAGATTCCGATCTATGGCGTCGGATCGATGGCTGGCCTTGCCTCACAGAAGAAAGTGGACCTGCTCACCATCGAGTTCCGTGATCCTCATGCGGCTTATCACGGCGCGGTCTTTATGTTACCCACAAAGACCGCAGCGGAGCTCCAACAGAAGATCTCCCTTCTACTGAAATCATCGACGCCTTTTCCTGCTCCCTCGTGTACCGATGGTCCCAAGACAGAGAACTCGATTCGAGTGGTTCCCATCGGAGTCGACGGAACGCCCCTGCCTGACGAGTACCGCGTGATGATGTACGAGCACCTCTTCAGTGTGTTGAAAGTGTCCAATCCCAATCAAACCTATTTCAGAGAGGGTGACATAGCAGCTGGCGCTGGTTGCACTACACTTACGCTTCACATTGCGGTCATCGGCTTCAACAAGGGAAACCAGACGCTGCGCACTTCGACTGGCCCCTTGGGTCATTTTGTCGGAACAACCTCCGTTACCTTCAACGTCAAACTGGACGATGCCAATGGCAAAACCCTTCTGAACAATAAAGTGAAGAAAAGTATCCGTGGCGATTCAGACAGTCTCAGCGTGACGAAAGATATCGCGAAGAATCTTTCCAAGCGAATCAACAAGGCGATGGAGAAAAGCAACGCCGAGACTAAGTCCTAAACTTTTGTAATGAGTTCCAGCCCGATGGATTCCAATCCATCGGGCTTATTCGCGACTTAATGCGAGACGGATCTGCCACGGTGAGGAAAACGGAGCACCAGCGCGGTGCAAGCAAGAGTGAGACCTAAGATCAGCGGCTCATACGCCGGAAACATGATGCTGATCATTGGTCCCCGAGTCATCAGGAGATCTTCCAGGCGTCTTACACAGCCTTCAAAGAAAGCCGCTGCGTCCGGAAGAGTAACGCCGTCCAGGCCGTGAAAATCATAGAAGGCAGTGGCTTCTCCAAGCTGTGCGAGTTCTAGTGATCGAATCATGATGATGCAGAGGAACAGCATAGCTCCAAGCTCCTACAGCTATAGACGCTATGTTGCTTGAGCAGATGCGTGACTCGACATTTCTCAACAGAGAATGAGAGCCTCGTTCAAATCCAACTCTCTCATGCGGCGTTGCATATTCTGCCTGCAACGCCGTAGGCGTAGACTGTTGAGATCGCTTCTCCACTACGGGATGACAAAATTACGGTAATGATTTTTTACCAGGTATGGATGTCCTGGATCGAAGGGGCGCCGGTTTTGCCTTCGATGACATTGGTCTTCAGGACCACTTCAATGTTCTGATTGCCGAGATTTTTTCCGACGCGATCCGAGAGCATATGGAGATACTGGGGTGTCGTAACAAACTGCGTCGCCGCTTCCGTGCCGTTGCGTCCGAGTCCTCCGAGAACGAGCACGATGCTTCCCGTGGTCGGATCCCGGAAGCGAGCGACGAGCGCATAGTCATCTCCGCTGGAGTAAGGCAGAGACGCATCGCGTGCCCAGCGAACACTCGGTCTCTGGCTGTCCACAATGGAAGCCTTACTCTCCGGAGCAAAGTGGAAGCGTAAAGGAGCTACCAGCCTCAGAGACCAGTCGTTGTTGTACGCCCCCACCATAATGACGGAGCGATCGCGAAGGTCCGTGAGAGGAGTTGAAGCCGAGGCCTGCAGGGCATACTTGGCCCCGCCATGCTCCAGAAGTGCGCTGAGACGAGCGAGGGAAAAGACAACCGGCATGGAGATGAACGGATATTCCACGCCTTTGCCCGCAGTCATAACGCCGGAGTAGTTGTTAGGCGAGAACACGGACCCCCCGGAGCAGATCAGGACTCCAGCCGGATCGTGCACCAGAGGAGACCAGAATTGAGTGAGGACGCGATCCTGCGATGTGGCCCGATAGCGCATAACTGCGGCAATCGACAGGATCACAGAAAGGACGATCAGGGAGAGGGCAGCGATCTTCCAGGAAGGCCTGCCCGGCGCCGGCTGGACATGTGGGACGGGATGAGAGGTTGACTCCAGCCACGAGGCACTTGCGAAGGTGGCGGCTTCGGCAGGCGGCATGACTACCGTCTCGATGGCGGAGGAATCGGCGTGCTCGTCTTCCGGGACCACGCGCATGAACTCCGGCACATAGGAACCTGCGGGAAGAGAGATCTGCAGGACCGATTCCGGATGGTCCTCGTGGTAATACATAGCGAGACGCTTGCGGACCTCGCCCGCAGTGTAGCGGACGACCGTATCGGTACTGGTATCGTAATCCGCTGGGCGCTGAAAGACCTCCATGCCGAGGGTGCGCTCTTTAAGCTGATCCGACTTCCCTGCAAGTCGGCTTTCCACGACATACCGGAGAAGGGCCGGATACCGTTTGCTGTTGCTGAAGTGCGAACTGGCAAGAATGGTCTGAAGCTCAGCAAGAACGGTGTTTCGATCCGCTTCCGACCTGGGTTTCCATATCTCCAAATTGATTCTCTGCGTACTCATGATCGTGGATGTGATGATACTCGTGTTAAACCGGGGTTTGTCACAAGGTTGAACTTCCGGGGAAATCTGAAGAAATTGTTCCAAACGTGCCAGCAAGGCGCAAGGCAATAAAGAATTTAGCTTCATACTCTGTCATGGACGGACATCCTCGTCAACGCTCTTTCGGGCTGTACGGAAGGGGACACTGCCAAGACAACCTGAAGACAAGTTTCCGGCAACAGTTCGGTATTCTCTTCCAATGAAGTTACCCCGGAGGCCTGTCCTCACCACGGCACGGGAGAGAGCCAGCTCGATCCTTGATTCACACCCGAGCCTCTATAATCCCGACCTTGCACCAACCACGCCTTCCGCAAGGACCTGGAGCACGTACAACTACGTGGCGCTGTGGTTTTCTATGTCGATGGAGGTCACAACCTTCATGCTCGCGTCTTCGCTGATTGCGGGCGGCATGAACTGGAAGCAGGCAGTTTTTACAATTCTACTGGGGAACCTCATCGTCCTGATTCCAATGGTGCTGAACGCGCATGCGGGAGCGAAGTACGGCATTCCCTTCCCTGTTTTTGTTCGATCCAGTTTCGGAACGCGAGGCGCGAATATCCCTGCGATGCTGCGCGCGCTGGTAGCGTGTGGGTGGTTTGGGATCCAGTCCTGGATTGGCGGCCAATCCATTGCGGCGATCATCAACGTGATCTGGCCCAGTACGCTGGCGAACCCTTCGCTGATCTGGATCTGCTTCTTCGGCTTCTGGCTGTTGAACATGCTGGTGATCTGGCGCGGGCTTGAGTCGATTCGTTTTCTGCAGGGCTACTCCGCTCCCTTCCTGCTGGTGATGTCGCTGGTCCTGCTGATGTTCATGACGCACAAGGCTGGCGGTTTTGGCCCGATACTGCATGCGCCCAGCCGCTTCTCTTCCAACGCTGCATTTCTGCACTTCTTCTTCATCGCGTTGACCGGCATGGTAGGAAACTGGGCTACACTGTCGCTGAACATCCCCGACTTCACGCGGTTCGCCAAATCGCAGGACTCGCAGATCTTCGGACAGGCCTTCGGTCTGCCGGTAGCGATGACTCTATATAGCTTTATCGGGATTGGGTGTACGTCCGCCTCAACCGTGGTCTTTGGCGAGCCGATCTGGAATCCGATTACGATGCTGGGCCGCTTCCATCAACCGGTGCTGGCGTTCGTTGCGCTGATCAGCATTTTGATTGCAACGCTGAACGTAAATATCGGCGCGAATGTGGTCGGGGCTTCCAATGATTTTTCGAACCTTGCGCCCCGTCTCATCAGCTTTCGCATGGGCGGATTGATCACCGGTGTCCTCGGTCTGGCAATGCAGCCTTGGAAGTTGATGGCAAGCCATA
Source organism: Terriglobus saanensis SP1PR4 (assembly GCF_000179915.2). Taxonomy (NCBI): domain Bacteria; kingdom Pseudomonadati; phylum Acidobacteriota; class Terriglobia; order Terriglobales; family Acidobacteriaceae; genus Terriglobus; species Terriglobus saanensis. Next base: position 2,929,139 of record NC_014963.1, read on the forward strand.
CGAACTACATCGGTTGGCTGGTGGGCTACTCCGGACTGCTCGGGCCTGTTGCCGGCATCATGGTCGCAGACTATTTCTTTATACGCAAGACCAACCTGGACCTTCAGTCTCTCTATCATCGCCACGGACCGTATGAGTATACGCAGGGCTTCAATCCACGAGCTGTTATTGCTCTGGTTGTGGGAGTATTCGCTGCTCTGATCGGTCTGGCCATTCCAGCGTTACGCCCACTCTTTGATTACGCCTGGTTTGTCGGTTTCTTTTTATCCAGCCTTCTTTATGTGTTTCTGATGCGGATGGGTGAGGCTCGCCTTATAAAAAAAATCCCAGCGGTCTAAGGAATCTAAGCCGTATCGCCGGGATGAAGCTGAGATGCAAGCAGCACGCGTTGTCGCTTCTGTTCCGGCTTCTCAATCGAATCGATTAATATCTCGGCCGCCACTTCTCCCATCTCGAACGTTGGAATGTGGAAAGCGGTGGGTCTAGGTCGGAGCAAGGACATTAATCCGGCGTTCCCACGACCGAGCACCGCGACATCCTCCGGAATCTTCTTTCCCCGTATCTCGACATAGTCGTACAGATGCATGAGCAATTGATCGTCCGCACAGAAGATTGCCGTGGGCGCGGTCCGCTTGTTGGCGAACCATCGGTCGAGAATAGTGAAAGCTGTGACCTCGTCATACTCCGAACAGCCGATGCGCTCTGTCGGCAGTTCCAACCCATGCGCGGTCATAGCACGACGGATACCTTGAAGCAGATGAATATGCGTCGGCAGCTTTCCTGAACCGCTAAGGAAAGCAATGCGCCGATGCTTCCCCTGTACAAGGTAGTTCACCGCAGCTTCGCCGATGGCTGGATCGTCGACACCGACATAGTTCACCGGCGCGTGGCCATAGTAGGAGTTGATCATGGCAAACTTGATCTTCGCAGCATCGAGTTCCTGGATCGTCTCAGCAATGTTGCGCACCGAACAGAAGCGGGTATTGACGAAAATCAACCCATCCGTGAAGCGGCTCTCCAAAATCTGATCGCGAGTCGAGCGTCCTGGCTTTCCCGACGGGGAGTACAGAAGCAGGTTGTACCCGCGACGCATTAAGGTAGTTTGAATCCCGCTAAGCATCTGGGCAATAAAGTGGTTGAAGAAGATCGGGTCCCGTAATGGAACCATCAATCCCAACAACCGTGTCCGTCGCTCCGCCAGAGCCTTCGCTAATTCATTGGGGACGTAGTTGAGTTCCTCTGCGATCTTTCGGATCTCGTTGCGCTTGGCCTCACTGACCCGCTTCGTGTCCCGGTTATTGAGTGCGATCGATACCGCGGCGATTGAAACTCCAGCGCGTTTCGCGATATCAGCAAGTTTTGGTGCCGCCATGCAGAACAAACCTCTTGGGGACGTACTCTCACCACCTCAGACGTCCCTGGAGATTCGAAAGTTCCTTATGCTGTCGTCTTTTCCATATTGGTACAGACAGAATTTGGTTCCGCAGCAAACGCAACTATGAAGAAGGTGGCTTCCCTTCGATAAGAAAATATCCATTTCGTCCAGCTTCTTTCGCCTGATAGAGCGCGCGATCCGCCTGTTCGAGAAGCAGAACCTGATCCAACGGAAAGCCGCGAGACCAGCAAGCCACACCGACGCTGACCGTCACGACTCCGCCCGGATTCGCTTCGTGAGGGATACCCAGATCGGCTACGGCTTGCAGAATATTGCGTGCGATCACTTCAGCCCCGGCGGGGTCGGTCATCGGCACTAGAACGACAAACTCTTCTCCTCCAAAACGCGCCACGAGATCGCTATCACGGCGGAGAAGCTGCTTGAGCGTCTCCGCAATCTTCTTAAGGCACGCGTCCCCTGGCAAGTGGCCATAGAGATCGTTGTACTGCTTGAAGTAATCCACATCCACCAGCATCACGGCGAGAGCGCTGGAAGAACGCGTCTGGCGAAGCGCCTCGAGATGAAAAGTTCGATTGAAAGAACGGCGGTTCGCTATCCCTGTGAGTTCATCCAGGGAGGCTTCCTCGGCTAACTGGAGATAATGAGAGGCAAGAAGCTCTTCCCGTTCCTTCTGCTCCGTAATGTCACGGACGGTAGCCACGTAGCCCGCAGTCCGCTGAGAACCAGGATCCACGTACCCTGTCACGATCGCCTCCACCCAGCAATAGCCGCCGTCCTTTTGCAGGGCACGATAGCGAAAGACTTGTGAGAGCTCTCCATTCTTCAGGCCCTCAATTACACGCATTGCCCGTGGATGATCGTCCACATGGACCATCTCCAGTCCCCTTAGGGCAAGGTACTCTGCGGGGGAAAAGCCTGTAACCTTTTGTACGGCCGGGGAGACAAAGCGACGAGACTCATCGAACGGGGCGAGCAGGATCATCTCCGGCGAGCGGTCGAGCAGCAAGTGATAGATCGCCTGATTTTCACGCGCTCGTTGCGCAGCCAACTGGATCAGGACTTCGTCGCGCTTGCGTTCGCTGATATCTACAAAAGTGGCGAGGGCCCAACCCGTTTCGGGAAGGATCACGCCACTATTCAGAATCGTTTTTAGCGTGCCATCTTTACAGAGGATTCGGATCTCTATGGGGTCAATGTTCGCTTCAAGCGCGCCAGGCAAAACAAAGGATGCGCCCCATTTCTCTTCTACTAGCGCCCGATCTTCTAAAAACGGATAAGTCTTCTCAATCCACTCGGAAATATTGGCGAAGTCTCCGACCTCATAGCCAAAGGTCTCGGTGAACTTCCGGTTCATGAAGATAATTTTCTGGTCGGCGAGTGTCGCCCATGAGATCGCAACAGGCATCGCGCTCAAAGCCATTTCAAGCGCACGGCCATCCTGCCTGGCCTTCTGCATGAGCACTCCAGCACCACTCGGGTGAGTACTGCCATACTACGCGCCAAGGGAGCAACCAAGCCGGATTCTCATCCCTCCACTGTAAGGAAGTGTTTATAAGGCCAACTCAGCGTTTTTTGGGTTCCTTTTTCTCTTCCAGAAGCGCGTTAAACTCCGCGCGGGGCATCTTGAGCTTTTCAGGATGCGCGTCGATCCAGGCGGCAAGTGCGTCATACTTCCGTGGTGTCCAGCCGCCTTCGAACTCTCCACCGTTCTTTCCGGATTTGTTGAGTTCGAAGTTGAAGGCATCCTCCAGGCTGGTAAACTCCGCGGACGAAATCGCCTGCTCCGCGAGAATCGCTGGAATGAAGACAACACCATCTGTCTTTGCGAGGACGAGATCTCCTGGAAGCACGATGGCGCGGCCGATACGAATCGGCGCATTGATCGATGTGAGGATCATATCGGCCCAGGCTGAGGGATCGTATCCACGATAAAGACCGTTGAAGTTTTCAATCTCGCGGTTCTCCTCTGCATCGCGAATGCCGGCATCGAAGACGAAACCCGTATGCGTATGCGCGGCAATCCCGCTGCCCAGATTCGAGCCGATCAATGTACCTTCGACAATCTTGCCGAAGCCATCGGCGACATAAACATCGCCAAGCTGAAGTTCCGCGATGGGCCAGCTGTTGTTGTAGCTGGAGCGATGCTCTGCCTTGCCTTCGGCAGCGATGGCTTTGGCCATGTCCGGTCGCAGCGGCATGTACTGGGCGGTGAGGGCGCGACCGGCGAAGGCCTTCTCCGGATGGAGAGCCTTCCATCCACTCTCGAACTGGCTCCGATAGCCCTCGCCTTGCAGGAAGTCCCAGACATCCTCGATCGAGACATCGAGAGCACGCTTGAGCAGATCGTCGGGAATCTTCGGACGCCCATCCGGAAATCGCTCTCCCTTCCAGTCGGCGGTGTAGAACGTCATCTGCTCCCTGGTCATTTTGACCTGCGAGACAGCGGGGATGACGCTCGTCACGATGCAGAGAAGCAGGCCAGCCCAAATAGTCTTCTTCATAAAATTCTCCGTGATCTCCCTGTGCAGGCGCCGGCTCAGGTTATCTTGCCAGAGTCTGGATGGGTTCGCGTCTCCGGATGCCTTCGCCGACCGGCCCTGTGTGGCCGAGCTTTCCGTTGAGCCAGAGTGTCATCTGTGACTCCCAATCTGGCACGTCGGGAACTTTGTACCAACCGCCGGTTGCATGCATGCCGTTCGGAATACGAATAATCTGACTGCTGACGCCCTCTTTTTTCAGGGCTGCGTCCAGATTGGTGGCTTCGGAGTAAGGAATGTACTCATCCTTATCTCCGAGGATCTGAAGGAACGGCGGAGCATTCTTCGAAACATACGTAATGGGCGACGCTTCTTTGAGAGCCGTTTCTTCGCCCTTCGCCTGAATAAGAAGATCAAGTAGGGCATGAGTGTTTGGGTTAAGGGGCACGGTAGCGAAGCTGCTCTGCGCAAAGAGAGTGACGACCGCCTGCACCTTGGCACTCTCGCGATCAACAGGATCCAGCGCGGAAGAATTCCCCGGTGCGTTGAGCAGACCAACCATGTTGCTGAGGAACCCTCCGGCAGAACCTCCAACAAGAGCGATTTTGCCGGGATCTGCATCCCAACGCTTCGCGTTGTGACGAATATAGCGGACGGCCCGCTCGACATCTTCCACCATATCGGGATAGGGATACTTCGGTGCCAGCCGATAGTTTATGGAGAAGACAACGTAGCCTGCAGGCGCCAGAAAGTCCGCGCAGTACGCCTCGCTGCCGTTTTTACTAGTGCCCCCAACGTAGCCTCCGCCATGAATGATGATGGCAATCGGATGCGGTCCTGCTCCCTTTGGAGCGTAATAATCCATCGTGAGAACCTGTCCTCCAGCGGCGCCATAGGGGATATCGTCTTCCGTTGGAGTTCGCTTTTCCTCGGCGATCGCATAAGAGGCAGCGAGAAGAAGGAGCACTCCAAAGTGGATGAACGAAAAATGACGTGAAGCCTTCATGATGCAGCTCCTTGCTCTGAAAATTGTTTTTAGTAAGCGGCCAGACGAACACGAAGCAGCTGCGGAACGTCGGTAAAGTTTAGACCATAGTCGGTCTGATCGCCGTTCCAAAGACGTGTTCGCTGCCACTCGCCGTGAACATAGGAGCCCTCTTCGACTGTGATCCACATGCGCTGTTTTGCAGCTGCGTTTGTGAGCGCAGAAAAATCGATGCGGCAATGTGCCCCAGTCACCAGAAACTCATCCGGACCAAGTTCCACCAGCAGCGCCTCACCCTGCAGCTTTGGATTGCCTGGAGCCGGTTTATCCGACCAGAAGGTTGGCAAGCCAAAGGACACCGTCGCCTTCCAGTGAGGAACCACACTCTTGAGAGTAGAGAACAGAACATCCTCCGCATGCTTCTCAGGCGCCTCCGCGACCCCGCGTACCTGGTCGTTGCGTATCCACGCGGCGAGTTCCCTCGTGATGGACGCGACCGCAGTGTAATTAAGAACATAGGGCTGGAGTGCTTCGTCGTCAATGCGTGCCGCGCCCAGCGGATAGTTAACGTAGCCCGTCGCGTCCATACCGAAGGGCGACCAGCCGAACGCACCCTTGCCCAGTGCCGCGAAAAAGTAATGCGCATATACGGCGCTGTTCCCTGTTTCCGGAATAAAGAAGGCGTTCCAGGGCAGAGCATACTGCTGCAGCACTGCCATGTACTTGTCATACTCGGGCAGATAGATGTCTGGTGCAAGACCGTCCAAAGCCGGCGCAACGGCATGCCAGAGAGGCAGAACATCGAAAGTCGGACCGCCACTTTCAAAAGAAAGCGGACCTCCCGGATGGATCGGGTCGCGCAGCGCTGCATTTACATACATCGGCAAAGGGTAGATAGCCTTACCAGCCATAGCGATCTGCTGAATGTGCCGCGCGATGGCCCAGGCGGAGAAGAACTCATCCGCATCCGTGCCAAAGACTTCACTCCAATTGCCGTGAGCCTGCGCCTTCCCCATCGCTTCAAGGACGTTGCGTGGAACAGGTTGCGAAAAGATGCGGTTCGCAGCGGGCGAATGGTCTCGCATGGCTCCCCATAGGCCTGCTTCGTTTTCAACCTGCACCATCAGCACGGTGTGCTCTGTGTCCGAGGTCTTCAGGTGCTGCATTAAAGCGATGAAGGCCTTGCGGTCGGACGTCAGGGTCGCCTCGGCAAAGGGCGAGAGGGAAAAGAGAGCCGTGCCATCCTCTTTGCGTGCCAGAGGAAACCGCGTTCCATCGCGCTTGACCCACTCCGGCGTATAGCCGGGGCTGCCGTTCTTCCAAGTACCGAACCAGAGCAGGACAAGATGTTTTTGGTGAATGCGCGCCTGCGTCAGCAGCATATCGACCGGCGCAAAGTCGAAGGTTCCCTCTTTCGGCTCGAAGGTTTCCCAGTAGATAGGTGCCTCCACTGTGTTAACGCCGAGTTTGTCCATCGTGGACCAGACCGCTGGCATCGTCGCAGGCCAGGCGGAAGAGTTGTTCATCTGCGCGCCGAGCATGAGGAAAGGCGCGCCATCCACGATGAGCGCCGGATGAGCACCGCTGCGGTCGATGCGAGGTAGGCTATCCGAAGCTCCGGTTTGGGCTGGCGACGAAAGAGAAAAGAAAAGCGCGAGCGCTGGAAGCACAAAACAAAATTTCAAGAGGTTGGCCTGTTCGCAAACGTTCCTGGCAGACCAGCGGATCGTGCGCCAGCCTACCAGGTATGTGTAGCGATGATAGACGTGGAGACCGGCTTGAAGTCGATGATCTTAATGCGAAGTACGATCTGGAAGTTATGCCGTTGCCAGTCCTTGCCCAGATTGGCCCCCAGTTGCTGCAGACTTTCCGGCTTGCAGACAAAATTGGTCGCTGCCAGAGTTCCGTATTGGCCCATACCGGCTACGCTCACCAGAGGTTCATCCTCTTCATGACGCAGAACCCGCGTCACGATAGCGTAGTCTTCGGTATCGTGCGAGTCGCTGGAGGCGTGCAGCACCCACGCCTTTCCCGGCTGATTTCGATCCTCGATCCGGTTACGCGAGGCCAGCACAAAGCGGAAGTTGCGTGTTAACTCACGGGTCATCGGATTGTTGAAGCCACCGATCAGGACCGTGGGATTATTGCGCACCTCGGCGAAGGAGATGTCGTTGGGAAAGCGTTCCTGAAAGGTCTTGGTGAAGTGCGCAAGCATGGACACGGTCTCAGCCACCGAGGCGACATCCCCAAGTGCGACGAAGCTGTCACCAGCGGGATAGAGGCCGGTAGAGGCGAAGCTTTGTCCCGGATCAAACTTCGGGAAAAACTCCATCCCTGAATTTTCAATGTGATTCTGCCTGCTGTACTCGTCCGCCTTGTCGTCGGAGACGCGATAGACGGCATTGCTTCCGATGGAGATCAACACCGGTTTGGAGCTGTCCAACACCGGAGTCCAGAAGGTACGCAACATGCGGTCAGCGCGACCGCGATACCAGTTGACTCCGGTGAATGTGCCTGCGATCAGCAGCACAAGGACAACAATCCACGGCCAACGGCTTCCTCCCCGAAAGGAAGGATCCGGGGAAGCCGCAGGAATCAAGGGCAGAGGAAGAACAGGAGCACCGGTCAACGGTTCGGAGATCTCCAACGACGCTTGTCCGACTTCTGTCGATGACTCCGGTGAAGGAACCACAGCAGGGTCCTCGAGCGAAACGAAATGCGGATGCGATTCCACCCCGGCATCCTCTGTCTTCCAGGTGAAGACTGCTCGATACGACCCTGACGGTACATCGATGCGCACCTCCGGCACCGTGTGGATCGACTGATAGTAGAGGGCAAGCCGCTTCCGAAGATCTGCAGCGCGGATGCGCACCACCGGATCTTCGCCGGGCTCATAGTCCGGCTTGCGACCGAAGACTTCTTTGCCGATCACACGCTCACGCAACAGCGCATCTTCTCCGGTCAGGGTGTGGTTGACGATGTATTGCAACAAATGCTGACACTGCAGGGTCGTCCGCAGCGGAGGACTAGCCATGAGTTCATGGAGTGCCGCATGGACGCGCTTTCGATCACCCGCAGAGAAAACATGAATCTCTTCGCCGTGAATATCGCCCGCGTTCATGAGATCTCTAGCCACAACAAGGTATGTTACCCCTCGGATAAAGCGCGGTCAATCAAGTAAATCAGCCACTTAGGAGGGGTTCTCCCGGTTGACCACTGTAACGCACCTTGTAAGTCGTTTCATACGACGCGTCTAGTGCGTAAGTCCTGGGAACAACCTTGCAATAGGTAGCGAAGACCAGCACAGGACAGGAAAGAAACAGTGGAGGCAGGCTTGCGAGTTCGAAAGATTGCATGCGGAGCGGTTCGGGACGCATTGGTTGGTTTTGGCTTTCTGGCGCTTTGCGCCTCAATCCCTGCTCAGCAGGTACTTCAACGGGACGTAGCGACAGTTTCCGTGGAGCCCTATGCTCCGAACATCGTTCGCGTCAGCCTAAGCCTTCGGCACGACGATGCTGTGGCCGCGCCCGGATTTGGAATTCGGGCGAAGGCATCCGAGGCTGACTGGAGCAAGAGTTCCGGTCCGGACGGAGACGGGATGCATTCCTCCGTACTGAGCGTCCGTGTTGCACCTCAAGGTCCGAAACACCCTCCTACGGGAACTCAAGGGGACATTGCCCGCTTCTTTAATGGAACCGTACCGTGGGTAGGTCTTAAGATCGCGACTGCCGACGGGAAGTCGCTGGTGGATCTACAGAACTGGAGTATGGCGGAGCCTAACTATAAGGATGGCACTGCAGCCCTGAACTACGATCGCCGCCCGACCGATCCCCCGTTCTACACGGTGAGCGCCAGTTTCTCCGCTGCCAACGACGAGCACGACTACGGCATGGGGCAGAACCAGGAAGGCGAACTCGACCACCGCGGCCATGTACTGCACTGCGCACACGACTATAACGCTCCCAGCGGACAGAGCGTCTGTGTTCCGTTTCTGGTGACCAATAAAGGATATGGCTTGATTTGGGACAATCCGTCGAGGACGACGGCTTCCTTCGGCTTCAATGGGGAGAATACCTTCTCCAGCGAAGTCGGACAGCGGGTCAGCTTTTTCGTGATCGCGGGCGACTACGACGCAATCTATCGCGGCTATCGCCTGCTGACCGGCGATACCCCTATTCCTCCGAAGTCCGCCTTCGGTTACATCCAGAGCAAGCAGCGCTACACCTCGCAGGCCGAGCTGCTGGGAGTGGCGCATGGCTATCGCGAACGGCATCTGCCCATCGACGATCTAGTCATCGACTGGTTCCACTACACCAAGATGGGACAGATGGACATGGATCCGGCGAAGTGGCCGGACCCGACAGGCATGAATCGCGAACTGCATGATCTGCACTTCCACACCATGATCAGCGTATGGCCGCGCTTTGTTCCGGATAGCCGCTACTACCCCACAGTCTTAAAGAACGGCTGGTTTATGCATCTTGCTGATGGCACCCCCACCAACGGGCTACCGTATGACCGGGCGGGCGCCGATATCGACACCACGAACCCCGAAGCGGCCAAGTGGTACTGGAATGTAGTGAAGGAAAATTATGTGACGAAGGGCTTTGACGCCTTCTGGGCCGACGAGACCGAACCCGATCTCCCTCCCAACGGCAGCTACTTTCACATAGGCCCCGGCACGCAGTTCTACAACGTCTATCCACTCTTCCATACGAGTGCGTTCTACGACGGAATGCGGCGCGATACGAAGCAGCGCGCGCTCCTCCTGGCGCGGGACAGTTATCTCGGCGCGCAGCACAACGGCGCCATCTTCTGGTCGAGCGATATCTCTCCCACCTGGGACGTGCTGAAGCGGCAGGTGCCGACGGGTTTGAATTTTGTCGCGAGCGGTATGCCCTACTGGTCCACCGATATCGGTGGATGGCAGTACCTGCCCGGCACGCACAAGCCTGTGCATCCGCCTCTTTTAGATCCAAGCGATGCGCGTGACAACGTCGGTGGCTACGACGACTATCCGGAACTCTATACACGTTGGTTTCAGTACGGTGCGTTTCAACCAAACTTCCGTTCGCACGGATCGCGTCCGCAGAACGAGGTATGGACCTATGGCAAGCAAGCCGAGCCGATTCTGGAGAAATACCTGCGGCTGCGCTACCAGTTGATGCCCTACATCTACTCGCTCGGCTACGAGGCCAATCAAACCGGTGCGCCCTTCATGCGCGGTCTGTTTCTGGACTTTGGAAACGATCCGCAGACAGCAACCATCGGCGACGAGTATATGTTCGGTCCTGCACTGCTTGTCGCCCCGGTGACCGAGCAGGGCGCGATCACGCGCAAGGTATACCTCCCGGCGGGCAACGATTGGTACAACTTCTGGACCGATGAACGGCTGCAGGGTGGTCAATGGATTACGGCCTCCGCGCCCATCGATATCATTCCGCTCTTCGTTCGTGCGGGTTCGATCCTGCCTCTCGGTTCGGTCGTGGAAAGCACACAGGACAAGCAGACCATCGCCAGGGTTCGCGTGTATCCCGGCGCAGAGGGCAGATTCACGCTCTACGACGACGACGGAACGACGTATGCCTATGAGCATGGCGCGTCCAGGCTAACGGAACTTCACTGGGACGATGCCGCGGGCAAGCTGACACAGAGCGGCGCAAAGGCCTGGAGCGGGCCGGATCAGAGCATCGTGGAGGTCGTCGGTCGATGATCCAGCACCTCAAATTTGGAGCGAAGACGGTCACGGGCTTCGGACCACTTCCACCCTAACCAGCAGTTTGTCCGAAACATTCTCAACCTACGACTTGGAGCTCCGGCGGTCTGATGACCAGAGCCAAAACCCAAAGATAAGCAGCACTTGATGAAGGAGGCAGTTTCATGAAACTCAGAAAAAGGTTTTCGCTCTTGCAGTACGTTCTTCCACTCCTGGCATGGCTTGTACTGGTGTGCGGAGTTTCCCCAAGGGTCTTCGCCCAGACGACCGCGAGCCTCTCCGGCAACGTACAGGACGCCAGCGGCGCTATCGTTCCAAATGCTCATGTCATTCTCACCAATGTTGCCAGCAAGGACAAGCGCGAGTTGGAAACGAATACCAGTGGGTATTTCACCTTCGCCGGTATCATTCCGGGAACGTATGTCGTCGATATTTCCGCGCCCGGCTTTCGCAGCCTGCGCCAAGCAGATGTCGTGGTGAACCCCGGCGACGTACGCAACCTGCCGAATCTTGCACTAGCTGTGGGTACCTCGAACGAGAGCGTAACGGTACAGAGCAGTGCGAGCGAGATTGCTCCAGAGGATTCGGGCGAACGCTCTGCCCTGCTGACCACGCAAGACATTGACCGTCTGCCCATCCAAAGCCGGAATATGTCTGAGCTATTGAAGATTCTTCCCGGTGTGACTACGACCGCGAGCGGCACGGGAAATGGTCCCGGCTTTGACTTCAGCGATACGGGATCTTCTGGCTCCGCAGTGGGCGTCGGACTCAATACCAACGGAGCACCTTACCGAGGCGGCACGGCCTATCTGCTGGATGGCGCGAGCATTATCGATCCGGGCTGCGCCTGCTATTCCATTGCAACAGTGAACCCGGATATGACGCAGGAGGTCAAAGTGCAGACCTCTAACTTCGGCGCTGATGCGCCACAGGGTCCTGTAGTGATCAACATCATCAGCCGCTCCGGCACCTCGGACTATCATGGACAAGCCTATTTCTATGCACGCAACGGCATTCTGAACGCGAACACCTGGCAGGATAAACACAGCACGACACCCACGGCTCGGCCTGAGGCTTCGTACTACTATCCGGGCGGCAGCATTGGCGGACCCATCCTCATTCCACATACCGGTTTCAATCGCAGCCGCAAGCTCATCTTCTGGGCCGGATTTGAATCATTCCGACAAAATCTTCCAGCATCGGCTCCTCTAACCTCTTACGTACCCACGGCCGCGATGCGCGCCGGTAACTTCAGCCTCGCCGATCCGGCCAATGCCGCTCTCTGTGCAAATAGCTCCAGCACCGGGAATGATTTCTGCCAGAATCTCTCTGGATTCGCTCCGGACGGAACGGCCCTCGCTGGTACGCAGATCCCTACGCAATATATGGATGCCGGAGCTCTCGCACTCCTCAAGCTCTTCCCTGCGGCCAACGTCGATCCAGCAACCAACGCTTCCGGCTACAACTACTTTCTTCAACCAAATAACACGCATAATGGTTACATCTACCGCGGTCGCGTGGACTACAACATCAACGACCGCAACAAGGTTTTCGTCAGCTACCAGTACGGCAGCGACTCTGAGACCACCGTTGCGCACATCTACTACAACCCAGGCAATGCCGTGGCTTATCCAGGCGGCCCTTTGATCAGCCCCGTCCACTCACACGTTTTGAGCGGCAGCTATATTCACGTCTTCTCATCTGCAGCGACGAACGAATTACGTATCTCTGCGGGCTGGCTGGACAATCCTTACTCTGCTGCAAATTTACAGGCGATTTCCAACGCCACTATCGGTTATCCGTATGGAACTGTTTACAGCACGGCCTCGCTATTAGCTCCTTCGATCAACTCGCCCGGAGCACGCACCTTGCCGGATATCTCTCAGCCGGATTTGTTCCAGCAGGGAGGCACGTTCAACTCAATCAAGAAGTCGCCATCTGTGTCTGATGACTTCACTTTCGTCTACAAGACCCATACGTTCAAGATGGGTGGATTCTGGAGCCGAGGTGCGAATAAGCAAGGAACCTACGGCTATACGAACGGCTCTCTTTCTTATGCCAGCGGTGTGAAGCAAGATCAGATCACCGGATTACAAATAGGTACGGCGAACCCTCTCGCTAACTTCCTGATGGGAATTACCAGTGGATTTTCTCAGAACAACACGAACCCCATCGATGACATGTACTACACCACGGCCGCTGGCTATATCCTGGATAACTGGAAGATCAAGCCGCGTCTGACCCTCAATCTCGGCCTGCGCCTGGAACATCTCGGTCGCTGGCAGGATGCTTCCGGCACCGGCCTGGCTGTCTGGGAACCGCAACGCTATGCTGCCGACGTGTCGGCTGGCAAGATTTATCCAGGCGTCTACTGGCATGCTACCGATAGCACCCTCCCCATCGGTGGGTCACCTGTCCAAACTATCTTTCTTGAGCCTCGCCTCGGTCTCGCCTATGACGTCCGCGGCAATGGATCGACCGTAGTACGCGGCGGCTGGTCAGCCTATCGCTGGAACGATCAGTACAACGACTATGCCGGCCCGTTGCAGACTGCACTCGGCGTCAAGACCTTCAATTCAAATAGCGGCCAAGCAATTACCCTCAAGGAGATCGGCGCACTCGGCGCGAACGCCGCTAGCCTTGGCGCACTTCCTTCGAGCGTCTATGCAACAGACCAGAACGACGATGAGGTTGGCGTCACCTACGCCTACAACATGACAGTTTCGCAACGTATTCCTCATGCGATGTTGCTGGAAGTCGCTTATGTGGGGAATCGGACACAAAACATTCTTCTCGGCGGTCAGAGCAATGGCTCCGGCGTGGGTGGGGCAAATCTCGTCAACCAGAACAAGATCCCGCTGGGCGGTCTCTTCAGGCCGGATCCGATTACAGGTGCGCCTGCCCCTGCTGATCCAGAAACCGCACCGGTCGACTACTATCCCTATTCCAAGGGGTACGGATCGAACGCAATCTCGGTGAACTCTCATCAAGGCTATGCCAACTACAACGGATTGCAGTTCAGCCTTATTCGGCAAAGAGGCCACGCCACCTTCAACGCGAACTACACCTACTCAAAATCATTGGGCATCGTAAGCAGCACACTCGATGCGTTCAACGTCGCCAATAACTATGGCGTTCTCAACATCGATCGCCCTCACGTCGTCAACACCTCGTATGCCTTTGACCTGGGATCGCCCATCCACGGCAATCGCTTCGCCGGTGGGGCCGTGAACGGCTGGACACTTTCGGGCACCACCACGTGGCAGGCAGGCGGAAATCTACAGGCCAACACAAGTCAGAATCTCGGTCTTACGATCAACTACAACACGACCGATAGTCAGGGCAAAGTCACAACAAAAACGATCGGGGCCGCTACCTATTACGGGACCACGGCGAACAGCGTTCTACCAATTCTTACCTGCGATCCAAAGGCAAACCTGAAGACGTATCAGCACGTCAATTTGGATTGCTTTTCTGCTCCGCAGATTGGTCAAGTGGGTATTCGGCAGGCTCCTTATCTCAGCACACCGTCGTTCTTCGATTCAGACCTTGGCATTTACAAGACCTTCCACATCAAGGAGAGCCAGGCGATCGAGCTTCGCGGAACGGCATTCAACTTTCTCAATCATCCGTTACCCGGCTTCAGCACGAGCGACCTGGTGACCTTAAAACTGGTGACAAACGATAAAACAAACTTCACCTCACAAGTTCCAAACGCAAACCGCGGCATCACGGACGCTAAATACACCCAACGTACCGTCCTTCTGGCCGTGAAATATAAGTTCTAAATGGCAGCAAAACAAGAAAAAGCGGTGGCCAATAGCCACCGCTTTTCTTGTTCGCATTGAAATCTTTTCAATGCCCACTGTTCATCGTCGCGAGGGCGGAGCGGAACGGTTGGTCGCGCACCGACACTCCTCCCTCGAATGGTCGATCAATGTCGGCGATGGCCGTCAGCGTAACCAGAATCATCAGAGTCAAGGTCAGAACATGGAAGTAGTGAACCACGGTCTTGTCGTTCCCGAGAAGGCACGAGGACAGGAGGACAATGATCGCTCCGGCAATGAGCACGGCCCAGAGTATGGCTGGCAGGTGACTTTCATACTGCTCTTGTCGTCGATACCTCTGGTGCTGCAGCTCCTGCACCGCAGAGCCGATGCGATCGGACGAAGCTTCCCGCACGGAAGCAAACTCCGAGGAGGGCAGGAACTTCCACATCTTCTCCAAAATAACTTCGCCCCCATCCGGTTGACGGTGCATGGTCATGGCGGGCCATTCCTCCTGGATCATCGCCACGGCATACTGGCGGGTCAGGTCCTGAATTGCCTCGCGCGGCGCATCGGGCAAGCTATCACCGGCATGAAAAATCTGTAAGACGGCGACAGCCTCGTCATTGACGTCCATGGATGCAGCTCGAAAGGCGGTCCACACATTCGAGAGCATAAATCCGAGGATGACCGCATACGTCGTGCCGAGAACGCCGAGCTGCCAGCCCATGACGTCGTTCAGCCCCTTGCGCTCGCCGGGTGACCACAACCGATTCAGCAACCATGAGAGAAGCAGGGCTACAAGAAGACCGAGCAGCACGACAGAGACACTCTGAAGATAAGAAAGCATGGTCTAAAAGGGGCTCCTGCCTGCAGATTTATCAGACCTCTGAGGATACTCACATCGCTGCATTGCCGCCTAATAGAATCCCCGGGAAGTCCTCAGCCGTCCTGGATTTGCCCCTCTGACCGCGCGCAATCAAGCACGCTCTATAATGAATTACACGGGTTTCAGCGCTTGATGAGGGAGACTTTTACCACCGACGCCCTATGCGCTTTTTCCTGACCCTCCTTTTTATCTTCACGGCCTTCATGAGTCCTCCAGTTGTCTTTGGACCTCTGGCCCCGTATCACATCGAAATCATCATCGCCGCGCTCGCGTTCTTCCTGTCGATTCCCGACCTGTTGAACTCCGGGCTGCTGTTCTCTCCCAAGGTCTGGGCCCTTGTCTTTCTTGGAGTTTCCGTTGTCCTCTCCATCGCCGCCAGTGGATGGATCGGTGGTGGATTGGAGGCGCTTTACAGTTTCCTGCCACTGCCATTCACCTTTCTGATGGCCGCCCTCAACATCAAGACCAAACGACATCTGCAGATCGTGGCGATCACCATGGTGCTGGGCTGCGCATACTTCATCGCACATGGCGCTTACGATCTCCGCAATGGCGTCGATCCTAGCCCATTTCTCTATGGAGCTTCGACGCTTCGGAGGCTGCGTGGCCTTGGCGTGGTGAACGATCCAAATGACTTTGGACAGGTCATGGTGGCTTTGATCCCCTGCATGTTCTTGTTCAAGACGAAAAATTTCGTCGCCAATCTCTTTCTCGTGGGGATACCGCTCTCCGTTCTGACCGTGGGGTTATACCTTACGCATTCCCGCGGCGCCGCAGTCGCCATCATGGTGATGATCGCCGTTGCG
Source organism: Terriglobus saanensis SP1PR4 (assembly GCF_000179915.2). Lineage (NCBI taxonomy): Bacteria > Pseudomonadati > Acidobacteriota > Terriglobia > Terriglobales > Acidobacteriaceae > Terriglobus > Terriglobus saanensis. Next base: position 2,945,175 of record NC_014963.1, read on the forward strand.
AGCAGGAGAAAGTTTGGCAATGTACCCGCCCTTCTCCTTGCGGGATGCATCTTCGCATCCTCTCTGGCACTGGGATGGTCCGGTGGTCGCGACGTCTCCATGGAAGCCGGAAGCGATCGTATGGCCGCATGGTCTATGGGCATTGAATTTATCAAATCTCACCCCTTCGTAGGGGTTGGATTTATGCAGTTTGCTGACTTCAATGATGGGCTCACGGCCCACAATACGATCGTCGTCTGCGCCGCTGAAATCGGCATACCGGGCTTTATCTTCTGGGTGATGTTTCTGCTTTCGACTCTTCGCGAGGGTGCCACCCTGGGGCATGTCTTCGCTCGTACCAAGGCTACTTCTACATTGGAAGCCTCTACGTCATCTTCGGAAGGAGGCATCGACAAGCGACCGGAGTCTCCGTTGGCGACCACGGAGCTCCCCGCTGGCTCCGCTCACTTTCTTGCTGGACCTGGCCTTTCGGAAGCGGATCTACGCCAGACGACACGACTTCTGGTTTACGCACTAATCGGTTTTCTTTCCGCTGGCTGGTTTCTCTCCAGAGCCATGTCCATGTGGCTCTTCCTGCTGACGGGAATGCTGACCGCGACGATCCAGATGGACCCCCACAGAACCTTCATGCCAACAAAACTGTCCTTGCTCTCTCTGCTCCGCTGGTCGACTGCCACAGCATTATGCCTCCTGCTTGTGGTGTATGGCCTTCTTCGGGTTCGGGGGCTAACAGGAGGCTAAATCAAGGTATTTACGCAACTCTGAACTTGCCACTCGAAAGTAAGTATCGCGCGTTGACTTTGCTTATCTGCAAGAGCGCCCCGTCCGGGTGAAGGCGCTTGCACCGAAGTGGGAGGTACATTTTGGGCTCCGTCCTCGAACATTGAGATCGTACCCACGTTTCATATCGGGGACAAGTATCTCTCTATCGGATACAGAATCGACCTCAGCCTATTATGTTAGAAAAAAGAGAACGTCAGCGCACTGCACCGGATCGTGTTTTCCTTTCGGTACAATCAAAGAAAACGGGAAAAGATATGGATGTTCGCAGAGGTTTAGTCGCTGTAAGCATTTTAGTGTTTTCTGCTTTGATGCTGATCTACTGCTCTTTTGGCAACAAGGTCGCCTCCGCTCAAGTAGTGTTGAAAGCAAACCTGCCCACGGGCACGGGCGCCAATGGATCCAACTACAACTATCAGGTCCTGCCAGGATCTCAGCGACAAATTAGCGTCAAGCTCACGGGTGGCACGGTCAATCTTGTGAACTGGTCTGTCAGCTCCAGCACAGGCGGCGCAACGGCCGTTCTGGACAGGGGTTCGAATGCAATCGGCGTGACGAACGTAACGATCGGTCCCACCGCTGGCTCTTGCACCGTGAGCGGAACGCTCGGCGCCTACAGCGTGAATTCTCCCGCAACGGTGACAGTCCAGGCGCAGTCCGTCGATGATCCTTCCCAGGTAGCCAGCTTTCTGTTCAAGGTCTGTGCACCTACGACAACCGTCAAGATCTCCCCTGGATACCAGCAGGCATACATCGGACAGCCCGTGGAGCTACAGAGTTTTGTAATCGGCAACACGAACGAAGCTGGCACCTGGACGATCACGTCGAATCCAAAAAACGCCGGTAAGATTCTGGACAACAACAAGCGGGATACTGTCTTTTCTGCCACCGCTGTGGGACGCTATGCTCTCACCTATACCAGCGCCGCAGATCCCACGAAAACATCGACGGCCTATGTCTACGTCGCAGGGCCGCAGCCATCCTACGGCCTCGTCACAGCGAACCTTACGATGGCGGTTCCGTGCGCTACTGACCCGGCCTTTACAGGAAAGACATATGACGTAGGACCGTCACAACCTTATAAAACCATCAATGCTGTTCCGTTTACGACATGGAGTCCTGGCTCGATCGTACGCATTCACAACGAAGATACAACCGGCCGCTCTCCTACTACCTACCACGAGACCGCTCGCATCGCTGGACAAGGGACAGCCTCACAGCCGCTCATGTTCTGCGGTGTGCCCGATGGAACGGGTCAACTCCCCGTCATGGACGGCGCCAACTCTACTTCCGCAGTCGGCAACACGGGAAGCCAGGAGTACGCGATCATTAATGTATGGGGACCGAATGGATATCACGCTACCTATACCGCAGGCTCGAATGGGCCGGATTACACGATCGTTTCCGGAATTCGCATTATCAATGGAAGAAACACTTATTCCTTTACACCGGCAGGAACCACAGGCACCCAGGCCTTCAACGATTTCTGCTCTGGCATCCGCGTAAAAAATGGGCAATTTGTCACACTGATTGGCAATGATATTCAGAACGACGGAAACGGCATTTTTATCCAGAACAACTCTGCTGGGGGATTCAGCCAGGTAACACTCTTCACCACCATTCGCGGAAACCGAATTCGAGACGCTGGAATCTCCGGTGGACCGGGAATCAATAACGCTGGCAGTCACGGAATTTACACCCAGGCGTACTATCCCGTGATTGAAGCAAATCGCATTGAAAGTCTGGTTCTAAACTCAGGCGGAGATCTGATCAAAGATCGCGGTCTCGAATCCATCCATCGTTACAACTATGCTGTAACAAGTGAGGGAGGCTACCTTGTCGGCATGGAATCTGCAACCGATGCCCAACCTTACAATGCGTTCGAGCCGTGGCTTGGTGGAACGGGAGAAACAACCTGCAGTAACGCGACCTACTGCGATTACGAAAACACCATCACTGCCGATCAAGTTGCTGCTTTTTCGGAAAGCCTCGAAAAGATTTACATGTATGGCAACATCTACTCCAGCCGAGCTAACCAGTTTCTCGCAAATTTCAAGCTATCTGACTCTGGCGGTGCCGAAGGTTACGTGTGGTCGAACCAGACGGAGATGGGCGACCATCTGGGAACCACTTATTTCTATCAGAACACCGTAGATAGTCCCCCCTATGCTGTCTTTGGCACGCTTTCAGGTGCGAATAACGGGAGCGATCCTGACCAGCAGCCCCTGAAGCCGACGGTCTTCGCCGCAAACAACATCTTCTATCTCCCGAAGACGGGTAGTGTCTCCATCTTCTCTCTCACGCGAAACGCGTCGATCGTCGGCAAGTGGCAGACGAACCTTTTCAACAAGGGCACTGTCGATAACACGCTTCCAATCAACGGAAAGCCCGCGACAAACCTGACCTCCGTCTTGGGATGGCAAAACTGGAATGACAACCTGCAATATCCAGGTGCTTTGCCTATCAATGGACACAACTCAGGCATTACACCTGCTGGAACCGGGAACTTTCTGGAAACGGATAAGCAGAATCACCAACCCTACAATCCAGTGACCTACGCTCCCGTTGCTGGCGCAGGAGCAACGGGTAAAGGAACACCCATCACGGATCCTTCAGCATCTCTCTTGCCAGTCCGCTTTCAGTACATCGTGGATACAGGGGCGTTGATTCCACGTACAACACTTACCACGATCGGCGCCGTCGATACCGGCAACCAGCCTTCGCTTACTTCTATCGCCGTGCGGCCAGATACAACAAGTTTCCTAAGCCAGACTGGAACCTGCAACTACGGGCCAGCTGCTTTCGATTATCCAGGAGCATGCCTGCCCAGCAGGATGGGGGCTTTCTACACGCCCATTCCTTTGCGAGTTCTAGGCACTTTTTCAGATGGCTCCACTGTTGATGTTTCGCCCCTGGTAGCTTTCTCCAATTCGAACCTTACGTTCTACGGCAACAGTGCATTCACCATGAACGATTTTGCACCGGTGAAAGGACTGATTTCAGCCTCTCTCAATAATTTCACAATCCAGATTCCCTATGCTTTTGATGGAGCCACTGCTCCCGCTGCACCGACAGCCACAATCACCTCTGTGGTGCTCGCTCCCAGCTCACTCACCCTGACCGCAGGCGGAAACGCTCAACTCACCGCTCGCGCACTCTATAATGATGGCTCTTCGGCGGCTTGCTCGGCCAGCTCGTGGACTTCCTCCCAACCTCGAATAGCCTCCGTCTCCAATGCGGGTGTAATCACCGCAATGGGACCGGGAACGGCGTCTGTGACGGCAGCTTGTGGCAGTATCGTAAGCTCCCCCGCAACACTAACCGTCAACGCGGCCCAGCGCACGATTACGTCCGTCAACATCGTCCCAGGCACCGTCGCGCTGACAGTCGGCGGCACATCCCAACTGGTGGCTATGGCAACCTATAGCGACAGCTCCGTGGCTTCATGCGCAGTTAGCTCCTGGACTTCTATCCAACCACTGATCGCCTCTGTCTCCGGTGGCGGTACTGTCGTTGCGATCGCCAAAGGAACGGCCTCCATCACGGCAGTCTGCGGCAACGTAGGGAGTACGCCCGCGATCGTCACGGTGAGTCCGCCCAAACCAACAATCACTTCGGTCCACCTCAAACCTGGCGCCCTGACACTGACCGTCGGTGGTACATCCGGCATGTCCGCAACAGCGACGTACAGTGACTCCTCGACGGCATCGTGCTCACCCAGTTCCTGGACCTCCTCCAAGCCGCTCATCGCCTCTGTATCCGGTGGTGGAGCTGTCACTGCGATCTCCAAGGGAACGGCCTTTGTCACCGCAGTCTGCAGCGATGTAAGCAGTGTGCCAGCGACTATAACGGTCAATCCGCCCGCACCAACCATTACTTCCGTCTCCATCACTCCCGGCTCTCTCGCACTGACCGTCGGCGGCACCTCACAGCTCACGACCACAGCCACCTACAGTGACGCCTCTGTAGCATCCTGCGCGCCCAGCTCCTGGACCTCCGCTAAGCCGCTCATCGCCTTTGTATCCGGTGGGGGCACTGTCGCGGCAATCGCTAAAGGAACAGCTTCCGTCACCGCAATCTGCAGCAATGTGAGCAGTGCACCTGCCATCATTACGGTTAGCCCGCCCAAACCAACGATTACTTTAGTCACCCTCACGCCCAGTGCTCTTGTGCTAACGGTGGGCGGTACATCGCAGCTCACGGCCACGGCAACCTACAGCGATGCTTCCATGGCGGCTTGCTCACCCAGCGCCTGGACTTCTCTACAACCACTCATTGCATCGGTTTCCGGCTCAGGTGCCCTTACTGCAATCGCCAAGGGAACGGCTTCCATCACCGCGGTCTGCGGCAACATAGGGAGCGTACCCGCCATCGTGACGGTCAGCCCTCCGAAACCAACCATTACTTCCGTCAACATCGCACCGGGCGCTCTCGCACTGACAGTCGGCGGCACATCCCAACTCCTAGCTACAGCAACTTATAGCGATGCCTCGACTGCATCGTGCTCACCCAGTTGGACCTCGGCACAACCTCTCATCGCGTCTGTGTCAAGTGGCGGTGCTGTCTCCGCGATTGCCAAGGGAACAGCTTCCATCATCGCGGTCTGCGGCAATATAAGCAGTTCACCCGCCATCATCACGGTCAGCCTGCCAAAGCCAACCATCACCTCGGTCAACATCACGCCAGGCGCTCTCGCATTGACCGTCAGTGGCACATCCCAACTGGTGGCCACAGCCACCTACAGTGACACTTCCGTAGCGGCATGCTCCCACGGCACCTGGACCTCCGCTCAGCCCCTTATCTCATCCGTATCTAGTGGTGGTACGGTCACTGCAATCGCTAAGGGAACGGCCTCCATCACTGCAGCCTGCGAGAACGTAAGCAGTGCGCCCGCCATCGTCACGGTCAGTCCGCCCACACCAACCATCACCTCGGTTAACATCACGCCGGGCTCTCTTGCACTGACAATCGGCGATGTCTCACAACTGGTGGCCACAGCAACCTACAGCGATGCCTCGACGTCGTCATGCTCTCATACCACTTGGACGTCCATCCAGCCCCTCATAGCATCTGTCTCCGGTGGAGGCGCTGTCACTGCAATCGCCAAAGGAACGGCTTCCGTCACGGCGGTCTGCAGCAACGTAAGTAGCGCGCCCGCCGTCATCACGGTCAGCCCGCCCAAACCAATCATCACCTCGGTCTCGATCACACCGTCTGCCCTCACCCTGACGGTTGGCGATACTTCCCAACTCGTGGCCACGGCAACGTATAGTGATGCCACCACATCCGCATGCACGACGACCTGGAGTTCGAGCATCCCCTCCAAAGCCTCCGTTTCCGGTTCTGGTCTCATCACCGCAATTGCAAAGGGGACAACCGTTGTGTCGGTGACCTGCAATAACATAGCCAGCGCGCCCGTTGCGGTGACGGTCAGCGCAACAAAGCCAACCGTCGCCTCGGTCATGGTCACGCCAGGCTCTCTGGCACTAACGGTCGGTGATACCTCCGCGCTCATGGCCACGGAAACTTTTAGCGACTCCACCACGGCCACCTGCACAGCGACGTCGTGGAACTCAAGCACGCCGCTCATGGCCTCTATATCCACCTCCGGCTTGGTTACCGCAATCGCGAAAGGAACTGCTGTCGTAACGGCAGTCTGCGATAGCGTCGCCAGCCCACCCGTAGCGGTAACGGTCAGCCCGGCAAAGGCGACGATCACTGCCGTCCGCCTCACACCGAGTTCGGTAACTCTGAATATCGGAGCGGTTGCCCAGTTGACCGCGACGGCTACCTATAGCGACGGATCGACTGCCGTCTGCAGCACACCTACGTGGAACTCCACCGCCCCACTTCTCGCTTCCGTCTCCAGCTCTGGCTTAGTCGCAGCGATCAGTGCTGGAACGATCACCGTCTCCGCAGTCTGCGGCGGCATCACGAGTTCACCAGCCGCTCTCATCGTAAGCAGCGCAGCCCCCACAGTGACTTCCATCACGATTACGCCAGCAACGACGATGATGGAACTTGGGACGGACCTTCCTCTTGTAGCCACTGCGATCTATTCGGATACAACGACCAAGGTGTGCACTACAGTGACATGGCTGAGCAGCTCACCCGACATCGCCACAGTCTCCAATATTGGTCTGGTAAGCGCAGTTGCAGTGGGCAACACGAATCTCACCGCCACATGCCAGGGACTGACCAGTCCACCAAGCAACATTCAGGTCCAGGTCGTTCCCATCACACACTGGAACATACACCCGGCTCTCTAGCTCTCGACCACGGGTGTGTTGCTCGGCTCTGACGATGCGAGCAACACACCTGGCTTCCGCTAGAGAGCTTGCGATGATTCCTCGATCACCTCTCGGATAATCTCCGCAGCCCAGGCGATCTCTTCCTGAGTAATGGTCAAAGGAGGAGCAAGACGAATCACCTTGTCGTGTGTTTCCTTGCACAAAATGCCTCTCTCCTTAAGTGCCTCGCAGAGAGGACGCGCCGAGGCCGTCAGTTCGATGGCGATCCACAGACCGCGTCCTCGAATCGATTCGACCAGCGGGCTCTTAATGGAGGAAAGCTTTTCCAAGAAGAATGCGCCAAGTTCAGCAGACCGCTCTGTGAGATTCTCTTCCACCAGAACGCACAATGCGGCGCGCGCTACCGCACACGCGAGAGGATTGCCTCCGAAGGTGCTGCCATGATCTCCAGGGTGAAAGAGACCGAGGATCTCCTTAGAGGACAGAACGGCAGAGACTGGATAATATCCTCCCGACAATGCCTTCCCTAAAATGACCAGATCCGGTGTGATGCCATCGTGCATGTAAGCGAAGAGCTTTCCCGTCCTTCCAAGTCCTGACTGGATCTCATCGACCATCAGGAGAACATTCTTCTCTCTGCAGATCGAAGCGACCTCATTCAAATATCCCGCGGGAGGAATAATGATTCCGGCTTCTCCTTGAATTGGCTCCACAAGAAAAGCGCAGGTGTTTGGAGTAATGGCGGCGCGCAGAGCTTCAGCGTCGCCAAAAGGAATGATCTTGAAACCGGGCAGGAAGGGACCGAAGTCGTGGCGATACTGCTCTTCCGTTGAGAAGCTGACGATAGAGATCGTGCGTCCATGGAAGTTGTTGGAACAGACGATGATCTCCGCCTGGTTCTCCGGTATACCCTTGATCTGATATCCCCACTTCCGCGCGGCTTTAAGAGCGGTCTCTACCGCTTCCGTTCCGGAGTTCATAGGAAGGGCCATCTCGAAGCCGGTCAGGTCATGCAGCTCTTTGTAAAAAAGAGGCAACTGAACATTACGAAAGGCTCGCGAAGTCAGGGTGACATACTGAGCCTGTTCGATCAGAGCAGCCATAATCTTGGGATGGCAATGGCCCTGATTGACCGCCGAGTATGCAGCGAGACAGTCAAGATAGCGCTTGCCCTCCGTATCGTAAAACCAGACCCCGGACGCGCGTTCAATGACGACATCGAGTGGGCGATAGTTATTCGCGCCATACTCTTTTTCCATGGCTACATATTCTTCGATCAGCACAATTCTCTCCAAGCTTGCTTGAGAACTTAATCATACCGCCTTGTGCGACAGGATCAGCCGTCATACCGTTGCGCACGCAGCCCCCTGCGGAGACATAAGCAATAGAGAGAGCTGCTATACTCCGCGTTGTAAGCCTGTTTTCACTGCAGGAGCGTTTCGAGACCTGCGCAAAGTTCCTGGCTTCGCACAGTGGACATCGCAGCTCGCGTTGTTCTCTGGAAGCGTGAGCGCGTCGACGAAAGGGTGAAAGCTTTGCCGAAGGTTGAAAGATGAAAAGAATCTTTCTTTCTGCGCTTCTCGCCCTCTTGGTCGCTTCATCTTCGGTGGCTCAAAACATCACGAGCTTTACGTATACACTCTCGTCCAGTTCAAGAACCAGCGCAGGAGTCTTCGATTCCACGGGCGCGTTGATACGAACGATTTGGTCGAACAGTTCGCAGCCCGCTGGTACATATACGCAGAGCTGGGATGGAAAAGATGATGATGGCGTTGTGGCTCCTGCCAGCACAAGCTATACGGTGAAGGTCCTGGTGAACAACGTCACGTACACTTGGGATGGCGTGATCGGCAACACAGAGAACGCCTGGACGACGAGCACGAGCATCTGGGACCAGTTGGCCTACTCACCTCTTTCGCTACGAATGACTTTTGCGAACCACGGTATCTGGGCGGCGGCTGGCTACTCCGAAGGCACGGCAAACCTGATTTATATCAATCCCGCATCTCCCAACTCTCCAAGGCCCGCGAATAATCTTTACACCTCTCAGAACGTGGCGTTCATGGGTATCGATAACGATGGACAGTTCCTGTACCTCTCCAACGCCCAAGTGTGGACGGGGCAAAACTTCATCACAAAGTTCGACGCGATCACCGCAGCGCCTGCAACCTTCAGCTCTGGTCAGACGATTATAGGTCCGCTGGCATGGCCCAAAATCCCCATGAGCGCCATCGCACTCAATACAGTCCACGCACCGGAGGCTGTGGCAGTACAAAACGATGGCTCGATCCTTGCCGTTGCTTATCCCACAGCGAGCACAATCAACTTCTTCAACAAGGTCACGGGTGAACCCTACGGAACGGCATTGGCAATGACCTCGCCTACGTCCATGGGATTTACCAAAGCTGGACTCTGGGTGATCTCCGGCTCAACGATCTACCTTGTGGAAGATCCCGGCGGAGCCAACACCCTCACGACGCCTCTTTCGAATCTATCCAATCCCCTCTTCCTCACGACGAACAAAATAAATAACCACGTCTACGTGCTCGATGGCGGAACGGCGCAGCAGGCGAAGGAGTTCGATATCAGCCATAAACTGATACGTTCATATGGCCAATCGGGCGGTTACTCTGATTTCAACCCAACAATAACCAACACGAAACTTCTGTTGGATGCCACTGCAACCAAGGGAACACCGACACCTCTGGGCGCATGGATTGCCGTGTCGCCGACCGGTGAGTGGTGGATCTGCGATGCCGGAAACGCCGGGCGCATCCTTCACATCTCGTCCTCAAACAGCTACATCGATCAGATTCAGTTCCAACCCGAGACTTACACGGTAGGCATTGGTCAGTCCGCTCCGACACGCCTATTTCGCGGAACGATTGAATACGTCATCGACTATACCAAGCCCCTGCTTCCCGGTGATCCATCCGCGGCTTCGGGAAACGGCTCCTGGAAGATGGTACGGAACTGGTCCGTCGGTGCTGAAGGTGCGCATGGTTCACCCGCGGCGAGTTACGGCCCCCTTCCGAAGTTTGGACTTCAGAACGTAGAGTTGTTGCGCAATGGGCATTACTACGGCCATCTTATGACGCCTGAGAAGACGCTCTACGAAGTAGAGCTGCCAGCATCGGGTACAGTGCCCCTCCGGTTCATCAAAACCTTATTTTCTGCCAGAGAGGGCGATCGAACCCCTTTACAGCCAGACGGAAGTCTTACGAAAGAGACGATCACCGGTTCCCCCTCGGACAGGATCCTCACTATCGCGAAATCGAGTCTCATCGGTTTTGACAGCAGCTTCAACCCCTTGCGAACACCGTTCACGACGGTTACGGCCATTCCATATGTGACCGCAACGGCACCGAATACCAGTGGAGGTTGGGGTCAAATGCCTCCGAATCAAAATACAACCTCGGGCGTCTATCCCCTCTATCAAACGTCGCCCATGGCGAAGGCAGGTTTCCCTCACCTCGCGGGAGCGATGGCCGGACATACTTTCTTCCTCTGGAAGACGCACAGGGAGAAAGTTCTAACACTCCCGGATGGCGTGGGAAGCTTTCCGAGTTCCTCCGGATACGGCGGACACGCAGGGATTGCGGCCCAGGCTGTTGGAAATAACATCTTTGCCAGCTACGACGGCCAGTACGCGACCTGGGGAAACCAAAACTTCCACTACTGGGAGGACGGCCTGATGATCGGCCAGTTTGGGGTGCCGGAAGTCGCCAGGCCGCGTATTCCCCCTCCCCCCTTCTCAGCGCCTTTACCGCCAGGAAATGCCGGCAATATCGCGCAGACGCGCTTTGTTCCTTACGGCGGAGACGTCTATATGTACATGACGGCAGAGAGTGGATTCACCCCCGTTCAGAGATGGCACATTGCAAACCTATCTTCCATCTTCGAGTTGACCGCATCGACAACAATTGGATCTTCCGTCACATTGCACCAGGCCACGCCCTCAAAATAAAGTTTTCAGGATGACATTGCTGCCGAGAGCCGCTGTGCCGGAAAGCTCATGGATCGTATCCAAGCCGCTGATCCGCCAGCGGTGGATGCCCGGATGGAGACTCTCGTCGCTGTTATAGAGATACAAATCTGTTCCGACGTAAACCGAGGTCATCGATCCGATATTGCCTGCGGACCCGGCAAAGAATCCACCATCCTCGTCAAAGACATTCGCAGGGTGACCGAATTGACCGATCATCAGTCCATCTTCCCACCAGTGCATCCACTGGCTTGAAAATGGGCCATATTGGCCGTCATAACCCTGGAGAATGTTGTTCCCTTCTACCAGTGCGGCAATCCCATCGTGTCCTCCGTACGCTGGGCCATCCGGAAAAGAACCCTTTCCATCGGGCACCTGAATCGCGGCTCCGCGGCTTGTCTTCCACGTCCAGTCCGAAGCTCCTGTCTTCACCCCACCCAGGTGAAAATCTTGCCCGGTAAGGTCTACGGTCGCCGTGTTGTACGTAACGAAATTACCGGAGGTAGTGGCTTCCGGAAACATATACATTCCCCAACCACCATAACCAAAAGGATCATTGATCGAGGTAAGGCTGGCTGGTTGCAAGATGGAGGCGGATGCCAGGACATAGGGACTTCCCCATTGCGGAGTATTCTGTAAGTCAAAGCCGAGCAAATCTCTTCGATAGGCCGTCAGTACGTTATTGACCCCTGCCTTCGAAAAGATCCAATAACTAAGTCTGCCCTCGTTGTCTAATATCTCTTGAAAGTTTGCGCTTGAAAGAAACTGTCCGGTATGGCGAAGCGGGCCCGTCTTCGGTAGCTCCACAAGTTCGGGATTGGATACACTCGTCAAGGTTCCGACCTGACCATACGTTCTTCCGTTGGACATCGTCATCACCCTGGTAAATGGCCTGAGATTCGGCACACTGCAGACGGACCAGTTCTTCGTCAGGCTCCAATTGAAGGAGTCGGCGGAGGTATCAGGGCTTGTGCCTAAACTGCTGGGATAATCCACCTTGTACTCCAGCCAATCGGCGAAGACCCTCGTCGGATCCCCATGGTCCGCCGCAACTTGATAGAGAAACCGCGTAAACGCGATCTGGTTCAAATAAGTTCCATCGGACGAGATGAGTAGCGCACGGTCGTTTCCAAGATCACCAATCCAGAAAGATCCATCCGGTTGAAAAGCAACCCATGTTGCCGGCGCCTGATTATTTCCTGCTCCAGTGCCTACGGTGTTATCAAGATAAAGCCGATCGGCGCGCACCGAAGGATCGCAGTCGGCATATCCACCGGCTTGGCCATAGGTGGACAACAACACTCCCTGCGCGTTGAAAAGCTTCACCTGTTGGCTCGCACCACCATCTACAACAGCGATAGCTCCTGTCGGACCTACTGCAATCGCTAAAGGATTCGAGAGATTTCCAATCGACTGCACAATGACATTCGATTGACCAACGCCTGCAATCTGCACGACTTTCCCGCTGGAAATGACCCACAGGCTTCCATCCTGAGAAAAAGCCATCCGCTGCGGATCAGCCATCGGAACAGCACCCAATGAGGCGCCCGTTTGTTTATCGAAGAGGAGAATTCTGTCCTCACTTGCCGACTTCACGGCAGCTCCATCCTTGAAATAGCTCCCATGCGCTACGGCCAGAAGATTGCCATTGCGCTGTACTGCAATGCCAGTGGGCAGATGTACCCGCGCGCTTCCACTTAACCCGCTGCTGTCAAAATCCAGCACTCCCGAAAGCGGGGGACCACTTCTGGCGGGACTTCTTCCCGCTGGAAACTGATACTGACGCTTCGTTGCAGTGTCATAGGCCATGACGAATGCAAGGCTGCCTCCCCACCCATTTCCGACATTCGCAAAATAGACGCGAACGTCATCCGCAGTAGCATAGGCAAATTGAATGTCCTGTCCAATCGTCATCACGTTGCTCGGGCTCTGCGGATCGCTCAGTCCAAAAGAAGAGGTATTGGGACGTCCTTCCGAATACCCGTTCGCGGTATACGCGACACCGCCGACCAGGGCCATGTCTACAGGGAAATCGCTTTGCATATCCCAGCTCTGCAATGCAGTCGGTGCACTGGACGTATTGCCGACTAGGCCCCATTCATAGCGAACATTATTGCGGAGAAGTTTGATGGTGTAGGAGCCTGCAGGAATCGTGTCACCCAGATCGTTGGTTCCGTTCCAAAATTCGATATGGCTTCCTGCGGAGTAGGTGACATTACTCCACAGGGACTTGATCAGCTTTCCGTCCGAGCCGTAAACACCCGCGCTTGTTCGCGCACTTTCGGGAAGAGAGAAAGAGAAACTCATCATCCCGGGGTGCGTCTCCGGAGCGATCACGTTGATGGCCACAGATGATTTAACGCTTGTATTGCTGGTCAGCGCAGCGGTGATCATGACATCCGGGGTAGGCATGAGAGGAGCCGTATAGGTGCCGTCCGGTGCGATAAATCCCGCCGAAGAGGTTCCTCCAGACACACCACCCGCACTCCATTCCACAGAAGCTCCCGTCTTTCCGCCCAGGCTGGCCGAGAGTGTGATCACTCCGCCCACCGGGACCGTAGTGGAAGATGCCTCGACGGAAAGCAATGGGGCGGGGGCAGTCGTGGAAGAACTACTTCCTGTATTGGCTGTAGATGCCGGAACTGCACGCGTACCACTACCGCATCCCCAAAAGGACAAAGCGCACAGAGTCAGAACAAACATCCGCACAAATGGAGTTGTCGAACGTCGATCTTCGTAATTCAAGTCAGACAACATATCTCTCCGGTGCACAGACAAGCGTTCACTGCGTTAATCGGCCGGAGAGGTTCAAGCGTTCAGGCGTGTCCCGATTCGAGACGGAAAGGAAAACTTTCGACTACTCTCGAAACGCCTGGCCCTGATTTCTGGATGTCAGAGCTTAGGGAAGATTTTCCTTGGATTTATGTGGTCGGAAGTTTTGTTGAGGTGGCGGCAGAAGCAAGGGCGGGCCGCACGGCGACCGAAGAGCACAGCAGAAAAAGATAGCAAGCGGCTTGCGCATGAAAAAACCTCAGTTTAGGGGACGACATGAGCAATGCAGTTCAGTGGCCAAAAGAGTAAGTACACGAATTGGCACTTTTCTCGTGATGCTGCTTCGAATAGAACTTCGATGTTCCTTGGAATAAGGAAAACCTTTGACCCTTTGGGGATTTGTAGATGTGAAAAACAGCTCTGGATACCCTCGGCACAAGGCATACAGGCAACGGCGTTCGTGATCCGAGAGATGGAACATGAGAGAATCCGGTTAGCTGGAGCTCATATTCATCGGCAGGAGAAACTGATGTCCGGTAACACCGTAAGCGTCTGCATTCCGACCCGGCACCGCTCTGACTTGTTGACAGAGGCCATCTTGTCCTGCCTCGCTCAAACAAGGCTCCCCGACGCGATCCTTATCGCGGATGATTCCGAAGATAGCGTCACAGAAGAGACCGTGGCAAAGCTGCAAGAGACTACGCCGGTGCCCATCCAATATCGACGCAACTCACCTCCGCTCGGTCAGAATGAGAATACGAACTCTCTTTTCGACCGTGCCACCACCACGCATCTTATTCTTCTGCACGACGATGATTGGTTACTACCAAACGCCATCGGAGATTTGCTTAATTGCTGGATGGAATACCCTAACCTGACCGCGGCCTACGGGAAGCAATATGTCGCCTCGCATGATGGGACGATCGACGTGTCGCGATCCCATGGCCTGAATACCGCATATCATCGAACATCGGAAAGGGCTGGATTGCAGCCACGTTCCTGGGAAGTGGGTATCCTTCAACAATTTCCAAACGACTGCTACATGGTAAAAAGCGACGTGGCTCGGGCTGTTCGATGGAGGGCGGTTTCCGAGGTCGGAGATGGAGGCGATTTTGACTTCGGCCTACGGATGGGTCTGCAAAATGACGGATTCTTTTTTCTGGATACATACACCGCCAAATACCGTGAAACCGCCAGTGGATCCATCTCTGCCTCCGATTCATCGGACACGGCCTTGTCGTCCTATCGCGTTCTGCGGCAAATGAATCTGCCGGAAGGTGCTGAGAAGCTTCGGGATTTGAAAATGAAGAACCTGGCTCCCAGAGCCATGATGCAGGCCATCAAGCTGGGCAGAAAAAAAGAAGCTGCTCAGATTTACTTCTCGAAGCACCACGGACGCCGAGCATTCACCTTAGGCGGCATCCGCAGGCTACTTCTGCTTCTCTCTTGAAAGTGAAGCCTCATTGACGAGCTGCGGTTACCGTGATTCTGTGTGCGACTCTCGCTGAATCGCAGCGACAGATTTTTTTTCGCGTGTCAGGTATCGACCGAGTGCCGTAGAGGGCTCTTCGACCAGCACACAGAAAAGATGGGCTACTGGAAAAGAGAGAACTACGCCGAGAGCGAGCAAGAAATTCAGCGGCATTCTGCCGTAAAGAAGAATCACCACAGCAAACAACACCGTCCCGTGTACAAGGTAGAGGCTGTAGGAGATTCGACCCAGGTATTCAGGCAGCGGCCAATCCAGTAGACGTTCCACAGACTCGGTCTGTGCCACCAGCAAGAGTCCACAAGCCCCGAACGCGATCACAATGTCGTTTCCATAAAAGTAAGCCGCGAGGGAAAGTACGGCAATTGATCCCCAGGCCCACGAAGGCAGGCGCGTCAGGCGAGATTTCCAAGAGGGATAACCACCCGCCAGCGCAGCGCCCAAAACAAAGCATGCCGCCCAGGTCAACGTCGCCGAATGAAGTACCGCACCCGCTGCCAACAGAGCCAGGCCGAAGAAGCCCGAAGCGACCGGTCCTATACGTAAAAATGCCCAACAGAGCGGAGGGAACACGATCGACATCAAGACTTCATAGCGCAGCGACCAGAACGCTGTATTGATGTCCGGACGATTGCTCATCAGCAAACCCTGCAGCACCAATTTCCCCGTCACCGGTGTGTGCCAGGTCTGGTAAAACCAGCGAGATAAGGGAATCTTTGATCCATTCAGCTTGATAGCGAACGGCAGCGCAACAAACAATGCCGCCGCGAACGGCACCCAGATACGAAAGAGCCGGCGCACAAAATAGCGGCCGTACGGCAGGCTGCGTCCCCGCCAGTACGACAGCGAAAGGACATAGCCGCTTAAGACAAAGAACAGAACCACAGCCTGGTGCCCGGCGAAGAAAGGGACCTGCCACCAGTGCGGATCGTAAAAGTATGCGAGGTAACGAGCGTGAAATGCCACTACAACACAAGAGGCGAGTCCGCGCAGCGCATCCAGTGCAAAGACGCGTCGGCCCGTAGTGCGCTCCTGGAGATGCCGTTCTTCTTCATTCGCCATAAGAACCAAGCCCCCCTTAGACTACGTCGAAACGCCGATTCAGAACGTTTCGCACATCCATAACTCAAGCCAAGGAAAAGTGTCAGATATTGAACGAAGGAAAGAACCGCTCTTGAAATCTTTACGAATTGAAAGTTGTGAATATCTATTCGCAAAGTTTTATATCTACAACAGGAGAATAGGTAAGACTTGCAGTAAATCACGTCATCTTTGCAAAAGTACAGCTACTTTGTGGCGCTTTGCCTATCTGCTTCAAACAATTTAGCGTCAATGAGAAAGCGAAACCAGAAGGTCTGCAACACACAGAAGATAAGCCCCTCATGGCCATCAAGAAATCCACCGGTCAAAATGTAGCGATAAATGAAAAGAATCCCTGGACGAACGAACAGCGGGAGATTCTCATAACACTGCCGCAAGCGCCGCTTTACCTGGATCTTATTGCCAAACCATCGACCCTGTATCTCCGCGTTGGCACGCTTCATTCGCAACTCTTTGACTTCCGCATCCGCCCACTGGTTATGCCGTCGAGTCCATTCAGTAAGGGGCATCCTGATGTCATCGACCATCGAATGCTTCAACGTTCCAATCGGGCCAGAGCAGATAAAGTGCTGATCGTACATCCGCGCCTCGCAGCGCCCCTTTCCTGAGCGAAATAATCTCATGTGATAAGTGGGAGCGAGATTGTGTCGAAGGACTCGGCCCATGAACTTCAAATAACGGGCGACGAGAAATCCATCCATGGCAGTACTTTCAGGAATGGCCTCGATTTCACGAGCCAGATCCTCAGACACATCTTCATCGGCATCCAGATGCAACTGCCAAGTCTTGGTAATTTCGAGGTTGTCGATTGCCCAGTTCCGCTGTGCACCATAGTTCTCAAACGGATGACTCACGACGAACGCTCCGAGTTCTGTTGCCAACTGGATTGTCTCGTCCGTACTTCCGGAATCAACGAGGATAATCTCGTCTGTCAGGCTTCGAACACTACGAAGAGTCGTAGCGATTGTCTCCGCCGAATTGAAGGTCAGGATAATGACTGCGGGTCGCAAACGTCCTCCGTATCGCTCATACAGCGGGCGGCGAAGCCGCAGGTTGCGGACAGGCCGCAATCGCCTTCCCGAGTATAACCACTTCTAACACGCCGACCGTCCGGGCAGAGCGCTTTTATGGAGGCCCACATCGGTTACCGTACGGAACATCTCCAGGTATCGCTCAGCAACATACTCCGGTCGATGAATTCTCAAATGAGCAGGTCCTCTTGCGACCATCGCCTCACGCTCCTCCGTGTCGTAAAGAACGCTCTGCAATGCCAAAGCGAGGAGGTTCGAGTCGCCATTGGGCACCAGAATCCCACAGTCCCCTACAGCTTCACCTAACCCGCCATCCGAGGTAGCCACAATGGCACAGCCTGCGGCAATCCCTTCGAGCGCCACCAATCCAAAAGGCTCTGCCCAACGGGAAGGAACAACAAGCACCTTATGCCTGGCGACCTCGACAGCACGCTGCGTTGCAAGATATCCAGCGAAGGTAACCTGTTGCGCGACGCTAAGCTTCAAAGCCAAAGCTTCAAGCTTCTCGCGATCCGGCCCATTGCCAATCACCGTGAAGGAAGGCTCCAGTCCCATCTGTTTCAACTGTGCCAAAGCTTCGATGGCAAGATCACAGCCTTTGTCCGAAACCAGACGCCCCATGAAGACGATGTCTCTATCTTTCGGCATCTCCCGTAGCAGCAGGAAGCTCTCCATCTCAAATGGATTGCCTATGACCTCCGCGTGAACAGGAAGATGCTCTGCCAAAGCTCGGCTCGGTGTCACGTTGTAACAAAAGCGCAGCACGGTACGCTTCAGTAAATCCTGCCAGCCCGTTTTCCCACCTGAGCGCGTCAGCCAGGTATGGTGAGTGACGAAGATAGGCTTGAACAATAGAAAGAGAGGGAGCAGTGTCTTCAGCGAAATATTGTTTTGAAAGATCACATCAGACTGCCGCCCCAACTCAAGTAACTTGGAGACGCTTGGTTGCCGCACTACAGCAAAAGGATAGTCATGCCCACCGCCTGTTTCGGTCACCACTGTGACCTCTGCTCCCGCCTTCGCAAACTCCGTAGCGAGAAGCATGGAGACCGTTTCTATTCCTCCGATACTCGGATGAAAAACGTGGGAACAGAACAGAATCTTCAACGTTGAGTCTCCCAGGATGCCTCTGAGCGCTATTGTATAATCGCCTCTGTGATCACGCCTACTTCACTATGGATCGTGACTGTTTCGGAGAAGCAAACGCTTTTGCACACAATGGAGAAGCACTTTTGAGATTGCTTCAGATCGTGCCCAGGCTACGTCCCGCCCATGATGGAATCGGTGAAAATGCTCTTCGGCTAGCCGAGTGTTTACGAAGCGATCATGACCTGCACACTAATTTCCTGATCGGCGATCCATCCTGGAAGGGCCCGGAGGAAATCGAAGGATTCCCCGTACGATCGCTTTCCGCGCGCAGCAAAACCAATCTAAAAGCAGAGCTTGCAAGCTTTCTCGCTCCCTCTGAACCTGCTGCTGTACTTCTGCAGTTCGCTCCCTACGGTTACGAAAAGCGCGGCATTCCCTTCTGGCTCATCAGCGGCGTCAAGGAGCTTCAACGTGAGACACCATTCAAGCTGCTTACGATGTTTCACGAACTCAACGCTGGTCGAGGCACACCCTGGAGCAGCACCTTTTGGCTTTCTCATCTGCAGAAGCGGTTGATTCTCCAGATTGCGCGAGAGAGTCACGTTACCTTGACGAACGCCGCCTACCACCGGAAGTTGCTGGAACGCTGGGGCATCCGAACCGGGCCACTGCTGCCCATCTTCTCCTCTGTTGGCGAGCCGTCATTTTTAGCGCCTTGGTCAGCAAGAAAGAGACAGGTCGTGGTCTTCGGAAGAGCTTCCCATCGCAAGTTGACATACGTCGAAGGTCTGGCTGCGTTGGACAGGATATGCAAACTGATCGATGCCCACACAATCATCGATATCGGTGAACCCTTCGACCTTTCTTCCGTATCCCAATCCCTGGGAATTCCGATCACCTCCTGCGGTCGCCTCTCCGACGAAGAAGTGAGTTTACGGATGCAGCAGTCCCAGGGTTCGTTTCTTTATTACCCTGATGCACTCTTATCCAAGTCCTCGGTCTTTGGCGCCACCTGCGCCCATGGCACGATCCCGTTTGTTTCCTCACAGAACGATCCCAACTTAAGTTCGAGCGAATTCGAAAAGAATCTCGACTACATCAAGGTAAACGCCACAGGTGCATTACCAGCACTTCCAGACCTCGCAGAGATGTCTTCCATGGTCTATCAGCGCTACCAGTCAAGAAGTTCCAGTGCGAATGCGAGCCTTCTCGCAAGTCTTATCAACAACTAGATACCCTGCATCTCTCCATGCCTGCAATTCGAAGGGGGAATTTTGAAGCCATCCTTGGCTATCCTGGCGACGAACTACAACACGTGGGACCTCACGACGCGTTGTGTAAACGCCTGCTTCGAACAGGACGCAAACCACTTCGACAAGCTGTACATCTATGACGACTGCTCGCCCATTGCCTTCACGGGCACTTTTCCCGAGGGCGTTACATTGATTCGAGGCAAGAAGAACCTCGGTCTCACCAAGGCTCTGAATGTTGCCTTCTCTTCCGTCGAAGAAGAGATCGTCATTCTCTTCGACTCCGACGCATATCCGACAACGCCCTTCTGCCTGGAAGTAGCCAGGTTATTCGAGTCGAATCCTAAACTCGGTCTCGTTGCGCTGCGAACGATAGGAACGGGCGGTGGTCCCAGCGAATCCTACACAACCGAACCTAACCTTTGGAGTCTTCTCCTCGGCCAGGCACTCTACGCAAAGTTCGAATCATCTCTCGCGGACCACTCTGGAAACATCTCCGTCTTCACCTGCGCCATGGCTGTACGAAAAGCGGCCTTCGACGGGATCGGCGGCTTTGACGAAAACTTCGACTGGCTGGACCTCGATCATGATTTCAGCATGCGCATGAACCGCTCTCCCTGGAGCATAACGATCGCACAGGACGCTCGGATCTTTCACGAAGGCGGCGGAACTCCTCAGGAAACCAGACACCGCCTGCTGCGCTTCTATAAAACCCGCTGGTATCTCTTGCGAAAATTCGATCGCATCGGCGTGCCACTCGTCGCCAAATGGCTCATCTTACTTCGCCTGTCCATCGAATACGCCATGCTAAAAGTCTTTGGCAAGTTACTCATCAAAAATCAGACTCGCCTACAGGACAAACTCGAAGGAAGAAAGGCACTACTCCAGTACTGCTACGCAAACTATCGCTGAGCAGACTTGGCATCTCCCGAACCGGAAAGCCACGACGCGATGGAAGCGTTCTTATCACTAAGGTTAAAGCGCTTTTTCAGTGGTCCCATTTTCTATGGAATGAAAATGCTTTCACCGTGTCCTTTAAACATGATGCAGCGTCGTAGTTTTTTGTCACTTGCAGCTGGAGCTATCTCTGCCACAGCCTTGGGTCAGGCTTCCGCAGACACCCCTTCATCGGTCCTCCACCCAGTAGACTTAGGTCAAGACCGCTTGAACGAGACACACAGTCTTGGTATCACCAACATTGCGTTCAAAGTTCTCACGCGGGATACCAATGGCGAACTTTTCATCATCGAACATACCACTCGAAAAAAAGGCGGACCGCCGCGCCATATCCATCCGAACCAGGATGAGTGGTTTTATGTTATCGAAGGCAAGTTTCTTTTTGAAGTAGGCAAAGATCGAATCGTTCTCAGGCAAGGTGAATCAATCCTCGCTCCACGTCAAATTCCTCACGCATGGGCCTTTGACGGAGATAAAGGCGGCAAGATGCTGATCTCGTACACCCCTGCGGGTAAGATGGAGGAATTTTTCCGCGAAGTTACGAAAACCAATGCAATGCCGAAACAGGATGCTGCGCTTTTTGCAAAGTACGACCTTTTGCTGGTTGGACCGCCGCTTTCGGTCTGAACGGTACCGCGTTGAAACAGCGGGATTGGCCTGACGCGTTCCTGTCACCCTTTGACTTCAGGCGCGTGGGTGAAGCGATGACCAAGGCGGATCGCCGGGCGCTCGATGAGGTAATAGCTGGCGAGTGCACAGGCCACAGTACAAATAAGATTTAGAGGCCATCTCTCAAGAGCACCGAGTGGCTTTTCTTGATACATGCGACCCGTATAGAAAAGCATCTGCCAAAGGTAGAGACTATATGAAAGCTTACCGATATAGCGCAGCGGCGCGCTTTCAAGTATGCGGCCGAAGATTGTTGCCGGATGCAGCATGCTTCCGATCACAAGACACGGAAAAAGAAAGACTAGAGAAGTCATATACCAAAATTTGGTCGTCTGATCTCCGTTGATGATGAAACAGACAAGAACCGCCAGCACCGGCCAGAGTCGAGTGAATTTCGCGATCCAACCTTTATACTTTTCGTTCTGCAAAAGTATCGCAAAGACGGCTGGTATCAAGAGCGCATCAAGCCGCACATCGGTATGGAAGCTGATCCAATCCCATGGCCGATGACCGAGCTGGTAAGCTCGATTGGCCATCACTGCCAGTGCAAGTCCGGACAGGATGGCGATTCTCGTTCTTCCCTTCCAAAAAACCAGGACCGCAGGAAGAAGGAGATAGAAATGTTCTTCTACCGACAGTGACCAGAAATGTCCTGTAAACCACGGCTGGTGGGCGCCGGAGACATGACCCAAGAGCGAAGTATAGTTGCGGTAAAAGAACAAGGACGCCAACAACTCGCCACGATAGACAAAGATCTTACCCAACGCGCCCAGGAGCGCAATCACAAGAAGATACAAGAACGCCGGCGGCAGAATTCTGAAAGCACGGCGAATATAGAAGCTGCTAAGCGAGATACGTCCGGACTTTTTCTCTTCAGCTAAAAGGCGAGAACAGATAAGAACGCCGCTGATGGCAAAAAAGACATCGACACCCGGTTGTCCGTAGGCATAAACCCATTCGGTGTTTAAAAAGCCCCAGTAATGCGGTACATCATGATTCAGAATGACCGCGATGATTGCGATCGCCCGCCATCCGTCCAAGGTAGGAAGATAGCCGGATTTTGGTCTTGAAGGAGAAGCATTCCCTGAGACTTTAGGCATGCGCTGCTAACTCTCGATTTGGTCGGCGGCTAGCCGCGAAGACGATACCGACGCTGATAATGGTAAAACCTTGAATCGTTGCCTGATCGATGGTCATAGAGTAGGCGTCAATCACTCCCATGGGTAACAACAACCACGCTAAAGACGGTCCCGCCCGCAATGACCTGAACGATAACCAAATGAGCATCAACGCAATGCCAGCTCGGCCAATGATAAAGAGAGGACCCGCGATGGATCCGAGCTCGTTGATCTCTCGCTCTTGAGGATCCTCTCCGAAACCAAGCGCGTCTTCGTCCTCCAGAGAAGCGACCACCGTGCTGCCCCTGCCGATCCCTTTTCCGAGCATGGAAAGATCCTGGAAAGGTCTCGCGATATTGCCAAAACCTCCAACAACTCTCTCTTGTAACTTTGAGTTATCGCCTGTGCCTCCCTGAGCGGCTACCCATCTCGTAGAGAAGGTCGTCACGGAGTCCTGAAAGACGGGAACCTGCATCAAGCCAAATATTCCTCCCGCTCCTACCAGAAGCGAAATGGCTAACCGATGAATATTCAAGAAGCGCGATGACCTTCCCGCCACGATCTCCCCAATAACTCCATTAAGCACGACTAGCACCACGCTAATGAGCACACTACGACTTACACTAACGGGCGCAGCAAGAACGATACTCACCGCCGCTGCCATAAGAAGCCACTTGGGGAACAGGTCTTTCTGGAAGTATCCCCAAAGAACAAACGCCGCGGCAATCGGATAAAACTGCGCAGGTCCAGTAATAAAACTAAACGTACCTGCCGGCCGAATATGTCCCAGAGCCCCAGTAATTTGGCCTCCCTCCCCGGAACTGCCCCGGTTGATAAAGGAGCCCGGAGGCGCTTGATACTCAGCAATCATTAGCAGGGTCATCGGGATCGACATAATGAGACACCGCTTCGCCACCGTGTAGAGATCATTGAAGTCGAAAAGATCCGCGACGACGATGGCCACAGGAATGTGTAGGACGTACGATCTCCACCCGTATAAGAAGACTAAAGGACCCAGACCTGCGCCCATGATCTGAAGCAAGCCGAGCACTGTAATGGAAAACGCAAAGAGATAAAATGCCGTCCATGCTCGCTTATCTCCAAATCCCAGCTTCGCGCCCCGGATCCAGATGGCGAGGGCAAAAGGATCGCGAATCAGAAGGAAAGGAGCAGAAAGGCCCGGGACCCATTTTCTAAAAGACCCTTCAAAGATCAGGAGAAAAAGATAAATCCAAATCAGACGACGTAGCTGCTTGATCGAATGAAGACGCGCGCCTCGCCCAGGATCGGCTTCCGTGCTCAAGACGCCGCGTTGTGCCATCGTATCCTCATGCCTGCGGGAAGAAGTTATGTAAGACATCTACAGCCGATGCAAGAGCGATCTAGTGTGTGCCTTGATTTTTATAAATCACCAGTGCACTTGTGATTGTGATCGCCGCTTCCAGGCCGCGTGCAATGGCTGTCTTTGTGAGGCTGGTGGGAACGTAGAGAAGATCGTTATCCTGCATCGGCACGTCAGGTAACTTACCGTTGACGATATCGGGCAGATTAAGCTCTGTGACTACTCGACCGTTGGGGGTCTGCCTTACCAGGCGAGCATGGGACGCCTTCGATAGGGATTGGATGCCGCCCGCCCAGACGATCGCCTGCGCAACAGTGATCTTCTCGTGATTGATCGGATAGCCACCCGACTTCGCCACCTTGCCAACAATATAGATAATGCCCGCCCGAGATACCTGAACGGTATCGCCAGATCGAACCAGTGGATTTGGCTGGCCCTGGAGAGGGCGATCCCAGTGCATCGTATACGTCTCCGTGGCCTGCTGAGCACCTGCATGAACGATCGTCACAGTGTCGCCGGCAGTGACAGCAGCGCCTCCTGCTCCGGCAATTACCTCGTACAGAGTACGGTTTCCAGTGAGCGGTACAGAGCCCGGCCTCGATACTTCACCTAGTACAACAGCACTGTGATTACCAAAATCAGTGAAACTCAGAATCACCTGGGGATCTTTCATAAAATCCCCTTTGATGAGCAAATTTCGAATGAGCTCGGCCGCAGCCGAAGTAGTCAGACCGGCGATCGTAACCTTACCGACGAGCGGTAACTGAATCGTGCCATCGTTCGCCACTCGAATCGGCCCGGTGAACTCAGGTGTATCGAAGACAGTCAAAGTCAGCACATCTCCGGGAGCGATACCCAGATCGTCCTGCAAGGCCATACCACCGTGCTCTGAATAACCGAAGCCTGGTGCTGTTTGATTCGGGACTGATTGACTGGGTGCTGTCTGGGGGACGCCCAACTGGCCTAGCGCCACATCAGGACTAAGACCCAATACGACCAGGACCAACAACATCCAACCGATGACTCTTTGCTCTACGGGTCGAGGACTAAGCATTCTCTGCCTCCGCATAATACGCAGCGCCGCCGTCTTGATTTCCGTAGTAGGCATAGTATGCCTCCGAAGAAGTCTTAACATCGTTGAGAACAACGCCCGCCACTCTTCCTCGGACGGAAACAATGGTGTCGCGAACAGCTTGCAGGGATTGCTTACGCGTTGCGTCATCTCGCACCACAACCACCGTAGTGTCAGCCGTAGCCACAAGGGCCGTCGTATCACTTACCGCGAGCAAGGGCGCCGTATCCACAACGATGAAGTCGTAGGCTTTTCTCCACTCTTCAAAGAGCTCGGACATTCGAGGCGACATCAGAAGCTCTGAAGAGGAAGGCGGAAGAGGTCCGGCAGGAAGAAAATCCAATCCCGGGAAGACGGCGGCAGGATGCAAATATTCCACCAATGGCGGGCTTTGAGAAACCGCGAGAAGGTTACTGAGACCCTTCTCCGTCTTAGGCAGGCCGAGCTTGTGATGAAGACTGGGTCTTCGAAGATCGGCATCCACAAGAAGGACTTTACGATTCATCTGGGCAAGCACCGTAGCCAAATTGATCGTAATGGTGCTCTTACCTTCTTTCGTCCACGCACTGCAGATCACGATAAGCTGCGGAGGATTTCCCGCATGACTCAAAAGCAGCGCAGATCGAAGCACTCGAAAAGACTCTGCAAAATGGGATTGCGGGAATTGAAGGACTCGTGGCTCCAGTCCAAGACTATCGGCTGTGCCTGCAACTTCCTTCTTCCCAAGCTTCATATTTCGCTGAGCCGGAGAGAGATGGGGAACGATGCTGAGCAACGGGAGACCCGAGTAGCGATAAATGTCTTCGCCCGTGCGAATCGTTGCATTCGCATTCTCAATGAGAAACACCACCGCAAAAGCAACCACCAGGCCCAGAAGAGCTCCAGCTTCCATGTTCAAAGCGCGTCTAGGCTCTGAAGGGATATTGGGAGTCAGTGCCGGGTCGATCACGGAGATCGTGTCGGAGCTTAAGCCCGAAGTGATCTGCGCCTCCTGAAGTTTGCGCGTCAAGTCCTGATACAGCGCTCTCCCTGAAGCCACTTGCCCCTGCAGGATGCTGTAATGAAGAGCATCCTCGTTCATGGAAAAAATCTGCTGCTTCTGCGCTTCCGTGGCCGCCCTTAGCTTATTCTCGTTTTCCGAAGCTAACTTGTACTCGAGCTCAAGCTGATTTCTTCCGCGCCGCAACTCGGTTGTAATCGTGCGGTTTACCTCGGCCAGTTCGCTCTTGATTTGAGCAACGCGAGGATAAGAGTCTCCATACTTCGAACTAAGCGAAGCATATTGCGATTCCAGGGTTATCTTCTGTGCACGAAGCGAAGTGAGTCCAGGAAAAGTAGTCGTTGGCACGATTTGATCGGCATCGGAAACCATGCTTTCCCGGAAAGTAACCTCCTTCATGATCCGGTCCGCCTGCGCCTTAGACAAGTCGCTATTCAGCTGAGAGAGCCTATCCACGATGGCATTATGGCCTTCGCCGGTCTGAAGCAATCCGGTTCGCTCTTGGAATTCTTCAAAATTCTTCTGATCTGCATCAACCTGATGCCGAAGCGTTTCAAGTTGATCCTGAAGCCACGCCGAAGTTTCATGCGTGGTGTTATATTTTGTCTCGAAATTTCTCTGAATGTATTTGGCAGCAACTGTATTCGCAATGGTTGCTGCCAAAGCAGGATTGGTACTTTTATACCGAATCTGGACAATTTCGGTCCCGCGCTCTAACTGAACTCCAAGTCCACTCTGAAAACGTCGAATCAGTGAATATCGCTCCTGATCCGTCAGAGAGTTAAGTGGCTTCGGAGTTGCACTTGAAGTAATTCCAGAAAATACTGGATTTGCATCTAGTTTTAACTCTTCAATAACTTTCCACGCGATGGATTGACTTTCCAGAATTGAAAGTTGAGTTGCCATCTTCTGCTCCGTGGCAACGGATGCAGTCGACTGCGAATCGAGAGCAAGCACGCTCTTCGGTGTACTGAGATCGATATCGATCTTACAAAGAGCCTCGTATCTCTTGGGCAGACGCAAGGTATACAACGCTGAAGCCGCCACAAAGACCAGGAAAATCAGAAGAACCAACCACTTTCGACGCTTGAGCAACCGGTAAATTTCTGGCAAGCCTACGGCACTAAACGACGACCGTGCCGCCACTTCATCGGGGATCCCTGGATTCTTCAACGGACTCTCTCTGGCGCATAGGCATGCTCTTTTGAAATCATATCAGATGGGTTCAAGTACCTGAGTAGCAATAACTTACTGCCTGAACCCCGAAGTACGGCGCGTCACATTACTATCGGTTTATTTACTTGGGAATTTTCCGAATTTCGCATAGCTTCCAGCAATTTCCGGCGATAGCTTAGCCAGTTGGTCTGTCGAGCAACTTTCAGTGCCTCATTACTCATATATCGGAGCAACTCCCTATCTCTGGCCAACTCTTCGAGGGCCTTTTCGATCCCTTCCACGGAACGGATAGGAATAACATACCCCGTCTTGCCATGAAGAACCACATCAGTGGTCCCACTGTTCTGCGTCGTGATCACGGGCAAGCCTTGCGAGAGCGCTTCCAGAACCACAAGAGCTCGGCCCTCAAACAAGGTTGGGAAAACAAACACATCGTGATGCCGCATCAGGGCCAGCAGCTCCGTATGAGGCAGAGACGAGATCCACTTCACCTTCGACAAGCCAGCCTCAAGCGGCCTGCATGGCGCGACAGGAGACCCAACGACAGTAAGCTCTACGTGACTCCCAAGTCGCGCGACAGATTCGAAGAGGTAGGACAGCCCCTTTCGTTGCCCCAGCGAACCACAGAAGAGCACCTTCAGCGGCTCGTTCGAAGAGGAGCTCCTGGAGACACCTGCGACCTCCTCGGAATACGCCTCCGGACACCCATACGGCACGACAGTGCCTTTTCGCGCGAACTTCTGGGGAAGCGTGGATAGAACGAAATCACTCGGCACAAAGATCGCGTCAGCCATCTGCAGCTCAAGATCTTTTCGCTCCAGCTTCTCCTGACCATCTGCCAGTCCCTTCAAAGTCGCAGACCACTCCGGTTGCAACTCTCGCTCTTCCTCCAGCAGATGATGCATCGCTCGCCAATATCCGATGGGCAACTCATAGACCCGTTGAAATGCGTGAGGAGATGAGAAGGTATGGAACGCTCCATCTTCATAGGCATACACCGAAAGATCGGGGCCACTCTCTTTTGCGGCATACGAAGCAAGCCGTAAATCTAACGTCTTCCAGACATCATCGACGCTTGGGGTCACCCTTCGAAGGCTTGGAACAGACCGGCCTAACCGCGCCCCTGCAAGTCTCATCAACTCTTGCCCGGCCCTGGACTTAATCCGGTCCACTGAAATTCCTGGAAAAGAGCGACGCTTCACTTCTCTGCGAAAAGATGCTGGAAGCAGAGAGAGCATATGAAAGTGTTCCGCGCTAAGCGTAGTCACAAAGGACTGCAAAATCCTCTCTTCGGTAAACGCCCTCAATGCCTGCCGGACGTTGGCATTACCAAAAGGGTGGCCCAAAATTACTTTCTTAGTCACATTACCTCTCGAAGACTTTCTGCTGCATGAGAGACGAATTCATCGCCTCAATAGATGTCCTTGGCACTTTCTTCGAAGTGCTTTAGCCCTTCGATGCTCCGTTATACACTGCCGAACAGCAAGTCCAGTTCAAAGGAATCGCAACTCTGTCTCTACAGTACCCTTCGATGTTGCCTCTCTTCTCCCTCGCGATCCAACGATCTTTCGGTTCGAAGATCAAGACCAATCAAATCAAGAATAACCTTTGGCTGCTCGCATAAAACCACACTACAACTTAAGTAGAACTACAGACGAAATCGCCGCGTAGACAAACTAAACTCGCCATAACGAGGACACGAGTGAAAGTACTGCTCATCGGAAACTACGCCAGCGATCGTCAGGAGAGCATGCTGCGGTTTGGCAATCTGCTGCAACGCGAGCTGGAGAGTCGCGGACACGAGGTCACTCTGCTTCAACCTCCGGAGCGCTTGGGTTCCACCACTCTCCTCGGTTCTGGCATGCGCAAATGGTTTGGATATGTCGATAAGTTCCTGCTCTTCCCCAGGCAGCTCCGACGCGTCAAGCGGCAATTCGAAGTAGTACACATCTGCGACCACTCCAATGCAATGTACGTGAAGCATTTGCAGGATCGTCCGCACGTAGTCACTTGTCACGACATGCTCGCAATCAAGAGTGCGGCAGGCGAGGTCCCTGAAAACCCAACCAGCTTTTCCGGCCGCGTCTTTCAGCGACTCATTCTCTCCGGTATCAAGCAGGCGCAGAACGTGGTATGCGTTTCGGAAGCAACAAGGAACGACCTCGCTCGCATCAGCGGTCGCGCCCCCTCAAAGATCGCGGTCATCTACAACGGTCTGAACTATCCCTACACCCCAATGCCCGCCGAAGAAGCGCGCAGGCAGTTGAAGAACCTAGGATTACAAACCTCGCAGCCCTACTTCGTACATATCGGCGGCACGGTCTGGTACAAGAATAAGCTCGGCCTACTCAAGATTTATGCGAGCTTGCGGGAATATCCTGAGTTCAAGCAACATCGCCTCCTGCTTCTCGGCAAGCCTCTCTCTTCCGTGCTCGTCGACTTTGTTCGAGAGTCCGGCCTCGAGCCTTTCGTCGATAAGAAGT
The DNA here is from genome assembly GCF_000179915.2 of Terriglobus saanensis SP1PR4. Classification (NCBI taxonomy): domain Bacteria; kingdom Pseudomonadati; phylum Acidobacteriota; class Terriglobia; order Terriglobales; family Acidobacteriaceae; genus Terriglobus; species Terriglobus saanensis. Next base: position 2,974,740 of record NC_014963.1, read on the forward strand.
CCAACGTGAGCAATGAAGATCTTCGGGCCGCCTACTCTTTGTCCGAAGGCCTCATCTTCCCGTCACTGCAGGAAGGATTTGGCTGGCCTGTCCTCGAAGCCCAGGCCTCCGGCTGCTGCGTCTTTACGACCAACCGCAAGCCGATGACAGAGGTAGGAGGAGATGCTGCCGTCTACTTCGATCCCTCGGACGTACCCGGGGCAGCCCGAGCCATCAAAGACGCTCTACAGGAAAAAGCGGCTATGCAACTTCGTGGTCTTGCGAACGCGCAAAAATTCAGCACGGAGCGGATGATCGAACAGTACGTCGCAGAGTATTCGCTTGCAATCCAGCAACAGCAGACTTCCCCTTCTCTGAAAAAATTACGTTCCTGAGAACTCCGCAAAGAGGGTCCGCCACGTGCGTATAAGTTCTGACTGATTTTTCTGCGGAGGCCGTAAGTGAGCACTTATTCTTTATCCAATATCAGCACTCCGGAGCAAAAGGTGCCGCAGAAATTTTCTGAAAAGAAACCTCATATCGGCAAGCCCAACGGCTATTTGCCCACACTGGATGGCTGGAGGGCGATTGCGATCCTTCTCGTTCTGCTCTTTCATGCGAAAACGTATGTGATCGGCCCGTTCAGCACGCGCTTTATCAGTCACTTTGGACTATTTGGCGTGTACCTCTTTTTCGGAATCAGTGGCCTCCTAATCTGCACACGTCTTCTTGAAGAAGAGAGGATGACAGGATCGCTGCACCTTAAAGGCTTCTATATCCGCCGCACGCTGCGAATCATGCCAGCAGCATTCCTGTACTTAGGTGCGGTAGCGCTGCTCATGCACTCGGCGATACTTCCAGTAAGTTGGACGTCCATAGCAGCCTCTGTTTTTTTCGTACGCAATTATGTAGATCCAGGTGGAGTCGCATCTTACTCCACTGCCCATTTCTGGTCTCTTTCCGTGGAGGAGCACTTCTACTTATTTCTACCCTCCTTTCTGCTTTATGTTCGGAGATACCGTGCTGCGACTCTGTGCGTCCTCGCGGTGGCTTCGATCACCTGGGCTCTTCTTCGGCAACATGGCCTGGGCGGAGGATCTTCATCCAGCAATCCCTGGGGAACTGCTTCGATTTGTTTCTTCCTGTTGTTGCCTGCCGCTCTGGCCATTGGCCTACAGAAGACCGCAGTAAGGGCCTGGGCAGTTCGGTTCCTGCAGCCTTCGATCATCGTGCCGATATCCATCGGGGTTCTTGCACTTCTGCCAGCCAAGTCTCCGGTGATCGCTCTGCTCCCCGCCGCCATGCTCGCCGCGACAGTTCTTCATCCACAAAGCTGGATCAGCCGTGTTCTCGAATTGGGCATTTTCAGATTCGCAGGAAAGATCTCCTTTGGGCTATACCTTTGGCAGCAAGTAATCTTCAACGGTCGCTACGACCCGGAAAATGCACCCTTCGGGATAGCTCATAACTTTCCTTATAACTTCTTGCTGGTCGGTTGCCTCGCGACCGCGAGCTATTACCTCTTGGAGAAACCCTGCATGCGTCTTGGTCACAGACTGGCGAAGCCCGTCGTGCCCGGAAGACCTGAGCTCGCTTAGGTCGAAAGTTTCCCGTCACCGCACTATTTGTCATCCCGCTGCGAAGCGGAGGGATCTGCTTTTGTCTTCCTCAAAGATCCGGTTTATGCACTCTGCGCGACCCCACTCTTTCGCGATGAAGCCGCGAAAAAATGGGGCACAAGACCAGCTTTCTTCAGCCGCGAATCGACATCGCATGATGAAACACATTGTTCGGGTCGTACTTCCGCTTCACACTCTGCAGAAACGGATAAAGCTCTCCCGGACCGTAATAAAGCTGCGGCCAGAACTCGTACCGCAGCATATCGACGTCTGGATAGTTCATATAACAACCCTCATAGCGGTCGCTCCAGAACGGTGTTCCGCTGTACTTTGCACCAGCAGTAGACACCGAATAAAGTTCTGTATAAAAATCCCTCATCCATCCGATCTGCCCTGCGTCCTGCGCGGCGTCATTCCAGGTCGCAATAAACTGCAACTTCAGAATGGAACTCCGCTGCGCCGATGACGTCTCTTCCAGCATCTGCCGCTTGTTGACCGCTCCGCCAAACGAATCGGCCAACACGGTATTCCGCGAAAGATCGACTCCAGGAATCGTGCGGTTCAAATGCTTGTAGAAACAAGCCGCCTCGTCCCGGGAAAAACTCCTCTTCATATAAGTCGACTTGTATTTATGCCGCGAATCCATCGCAGGGCCACCATTGCGGCCCCCGCCGCCGCCCTGCGAATCGATCCAGGCCATCTTCTGCACCGTGTGCGTTGCTACACAAAGATTCGTCCCCGTTGCTGGTACCTCAGGATGATGCTCCGCCATTGCCGGATGCACCGTCAGTTCGCTCACCGGCTTGCATTCCTCGAAGATCGAAAGATACTCGTCGAGCACCTTCATGTCCTTCACCGTGCCATCGGGATTGGAAAACGTCACCGACATCGTCAGCCGCCCCGAACTCCGGTGCGACAGATTGAAGATCGAAAACAGCCCCCACGTCTCCGGATCGCGCCCGCGTGTCTCCCAGTAGTTGCTGAAGAGAAAAAGAATCCGCGCAAACCGCTCCTCCGTCATCCCCTCCCAGCCAAAGCTGACGCTGCCCTTCACTACCTCGGTCGGCGCCTTCGGTAAAGTGTCGAAGTGAAAGTGCGTCACGATGCCAAAGTTTCCCCCTCCTGCTCCACGACAGGCCCGCAGCAAGTCGGCATCGTTCTTCTTGTCCGCCCGGCGGATCCTCGCCTTTCCCGCGTGATCGATCGTCACCACATCCACCGCCGTCACCCAGTCCGGTGTCACGCCATGCAGACGCGAAAGCAACCCGTAGCCCGCACCCGAGATATGCCCACCCGCTCCCACAGGCCCACACGTCCCTCCGGGAATCGTCACCAGATCGCGCTTGTAAAGCTCCGGATACGCCCGTCCCAGAGTTGTTCCCGCGCCGAGTCGATATTTCGGCCCATTGGGCTCAGGGGCGGTTCCCGCGATCAGGCTCACATCAATGATGGCTCCCTGGGGATTGTTATCGACAAAATCTTCATAGCAGTGGCCACCCGCGCGCACCGTAGGCCGCAGACCCGCGTGCACAAAGCGCTCCAGCGCCTCGGCCACGTCCTCACTGCTGTCACACAGGGCAATGCGACTGGCTCGGTCATTCTCCGTTGCAGGAAAGCGAGCGTTCTGCCCGCGGCTTAAACGATCAAAACGAACATCCTCGCGCAACACAGTCTCTATGGCCATGCACGCAAAGATATCAGCAGCCATTCAGATCGTGAATAAGACCGCAGTCCTACATCCGTACTCTTATTTTTGAAAGACTTCCGTCAGTGCGCGATCAAAATCCGCAATCAGGTCTTGCGGACTCTCCAGCCCCACCGACAAACGGATCAAGCCATCCGAAATACCCAACCGCGCGCGCTCCGCCTTCGGCAGGTCACAGTGCGAAGCCGTCGCAGGATTCGTAATCAGCGACTCGACGCTCCCCAGACTCTCCGCGCACGTCGTCAGCTTCAACGCATTGATGAACGCAATCGCCTGCACCGTCGTCGCATCCAGCTCGAACGACAACATGCCGCCCGCCGCCTTCTGTTGCTTCTGCGCCAGTGCATACTGCGGAAAGCTCTTCAGCCCCGGATAGTTCACACGCACCACGCGCGGATTCCCCTCCAGCCATGCCGCCACAATGCCCGCGTTCTCTACATGCATCTTCAACCGCGTCGGCAGGGTCTTCACCCCCTGCAGCGTTAGCCAGGCGTCCATCGGGGAAGAAATCGTCCCGATCGTCTTCCTTACCAGACGCAGACGGTCCATCATCGCCACATCGTGCGACGCCAGCGATCCGCCGATCGTCGCATTGTGTCCATCGATGTACTTCGTCGTGGACAGCATCGCCAGATCCGCACCCAGGTTCAAAACGTTCTGCAACAGCGGAGTCAGAAACGTATTGTCCACCGCCAACAGCATGCCGTTCGCATGCGCAATCTCCGCCATCGCCGCAACATCCGTCAGCTTCATCGTCGGATTCGCTGGCGTCTCCACAAACATCAGCTTGCTCTCGGGTCGGATCGCGGCACGCACTGCGTCCATATCCGTCGTGTCCACATAGCTGTATCCGATACCGAAGTTCCCCAGCACCTGCTGAAACAGCCGCACCGTTCCGCCGTAGATCACCTCGGAGAGGATCACGTGGTCGCCCGCCTTCAGCAATCCCATGCACATCGTCGTAATCGCCGCCATGCCACTGCGGAAACACAACGCCTGCTCCGTTCCTTCCAGAGCGCTGATCGCCTGCTCTAGCGCATTCACCGTTGGATTGCCACCGCGCGAATACCCATATCCCGCCTTCAACACACCCACCGACTCATGCACATACGTCGCCGTCTGGTGAATCGGGAAAAGAATCGAGTTCGACTCGCGCTCGTACACGCGCCGGCTATGGATCGCCAGCGTCTCAGGTTGTAGCTTGTTTTCGGGGGACGAATCAGACTCGGACAAGAACTTCTCCTACAAACCGGTCAACGTGCCAAACCGCTTTCCCACAAAAGAGCTGGCAACAGAAAAGGTGTGGTGGGCAAGGAGGGACTCGAACCCCCGACATCCTGCTTGTAAGGCAGGCGCTCTAACCAACTGAGCTACTCGCCCACGCCTTAGAAAGTCTAACATCGCCTGTATGCCTCCGCGCCTTATCCTTAATGCAGATGACTTTGGACTCACCCTCGGCGTTAACCGTGCCGTCGCGGAACTCCACCAGGCCCACGCCCTCACCTCCGCCACTCTGATGGCCTGCGGGCCCGCTTTTGACGACGCCGTCCGCATCGCCCATGCGAACCCTACCCTCGGCGTAGGCTGTCATATCGTCCTCCTGGACGGCACCCCAACAGCGCCCGCACACGAAGTCCCCACTCTCCTCGAAGCCGGCACCAGCCAGCTCCGCAGCTCGCTTGTAGGCTTTCTCCTCGCCCTCTACACCGGCCGCATCAGCACCGTGGAGATCGAACGCGAAGCCACCGCACAGATCCGTAAGCTCCAATCGTTCGGCATCCACCCTACCCACATCGACACTCACAAACACACGCACATCTTCCCACGCGTGACCTCAGCCGTCCTCCGCGCAGCCGCGGCCTGCGGCGTCAAAGCCATCCGCAACCCCATCGAACCCTCATGGAGCGCGCGCATCGCACGCAACGCCATCCGTCGCCGCGCGGAAGTCGCTGCCCTCCGCCTCTTCGAACGCGCCTTCCTCACCCAGCCCCTAATCGCCAGCGGCGAGGTCAAAACCACCCAGGGCTGCCTCGGCGTCTCCGCCACGGGCTCACTGGACTCCGAAACCCTTGCGCATCTCCTCGAAGCCCTTCCTGCCGGAACATGGGAGCTCGTCACCCACCCCGGCTACCTCGACGAAGCCCTCCTGGCCACCCGCACGATCCTGAAATCCACCCGCGAAGTAGAACTCAACGCCCTCCTTGCCCAGATCCCACAATCCCCACCCACGAAAATCACCTTCGCAGGAGTCTGAGCCAACCCCACGTGCCCCATTCTTCGCGGCTTTATCGCGAAGGGTGGGGTCGCGCAGAGCGCACAAACCATTTATCCGGAAACGAAAACACGGGTGCCACATATCCCGCTTTTGGGACATGGGGCATGCGCAAAGCGCATCTTTCGCTTGAAGAGCGACCTCACTTCAACTCCGGAGCCCCCTCCAGCGCCGGCATCTCCAACGTAATCCGAGTCCCGCGCCCCGGACGGCTCACCACCTCCATCACCGCATCGTCCCCATAAAGAACCTCCATCCGCTCACGAACGTTCTTCATCCCAATGCCGGTGCCGCTCCGCTCCACACCACCGCCCCCAACCCGCACCTGCCGGTCGGGAGACATCCCCACCCCGTCGTCCTCCAGATCAATTAACAACTTCCCATTCTGCAAACGGCTTCGCAGGGTCACCGTGCCGCCATGAATCCGGGGCTCCAGCCCATGCTTGATGCTGTTCTCAATCAGCGGCTGCAGCAGCATGCTTGGGACGACGATATTCAGCGTCTCGGGCGCAATCTCTTTCACCACACGCAGATTCTCCCCAAATCGCACCACCTCAATCGCCAGATAGTCGTCCGTAAACTGCATCTCTTCGCTGAACGGCACAAACGCATCTCTCTGCTTCAGCAGAATCCGCAGAATATTCGCCAACTTCACCACCATCTCGCGCGCGCCATCCGGGTTCCGGCGCACCAGAGAAGCAATAGAATTCAGCGTATTGAACAAAAAATGCGGGTTGATCTGCCGCGTCAACGCATCCAGCCGCGCCTCCACCAGAAGCCGCTGCTGCTCTTCCAGCTTGCGCTCCATACGAAGCGCATTCCAGATCTTCAGCGGAACGCCCACCACTACCGGAGCACAGGCGCAGATGGCCAGTTCCACCGCCCAATTGTTTGTCCGCAGGGCGAAATATCGTCGCGGATATAGGCCGCTCAGCGCACTCAGTCCCAGATTGGTCGCCGAAATCGTGACCAGCAGAAGAATCTGCCGGTCCACGTGCGGTCGCTTCAGGTTCCGCGTCACCCAGTGATAGAGACTCAGGTCGATCATCGGAGAAAACGACCAGATCTCCTCCGCGCTCGCGAATCGATGAAACGCTCCAAAGAGCAAAGCAATCGCTATGTTCACCGGAAGGGCCAGATACTCGTGATGCAGGATCGCCGGTACGGCCAACAGAACGCCGCCAAGTAAAGCCGCCGCTGGCCCCAGGAGCACACCCAGCAAGACCGTCAATTCAAAGGAGATATCCGCCGCCAGGAAATTCGGCACAACACCCCGAATCCACACACCGAGCACCAGCGGAGCGCAAATCAGCCCCACCAGCTGCGTTCGCTGCTTCGTCGTGCGGTGCGAAGCCAGCAATAAGCGTTCAAACAGGATCGAACGCGCCAAAGAACTGGACACGGCTGCCGCCACGCCCAGTTTCACCAGCAGCGAGATCAAAATCAGTTGGGAGCTCTGCGGATGCACACCTCCACTCTAACCCCGCATCCGGCACGACTCCTCGCGCATCTATAAAATCAGGATGATGGCTTCTATACCCAGTGCGGCTCCCAGCGGGACACAGATCACAAGAATGGCGGACGCGGACTTCCCCACACGTTGGGGACAATTTCGCATCCAGGGATTCCAGCGCCCGCTGACCAAGCCAAACTCTCAGGGTCTTCTGGTCGAAGAAGCGGTCGCCCTGATCCACGGGGATATCTACTCCACAACACCCATCATTCGGATTCACTCGCAGTGCCTCACCGGCGATGTCTTCCACTCGCTCCGCTGTGACTGCCGCCTCCAGCTCGAACTCGCCCTCGCCACCATCGTCGAGGCGGGTAACGGCATCGTTCTGTATGAACTACAAGAAGGCCGCGGCATCGGTCTCATGGCCAAACTTCAGGCCTACGAACTTCAGGACCACGGCCGCGATACGGTAGAAGCCAACGTCGAGCTCGGTTTCAAACCCGACCACCGCGCCTTCGAGCTCCCGGCCGCAATCCTCCACTACCTGGACGTCCCCGCCGTGCGTCTGATGACCAATAACCCCGAAAAGGTCGAAGCCCTCCAAACCCACGGCATCGAAGTCACCGAGCGCATCTCCGCCGAAGTTCCCCCGGAGACCACCTTCGAACGCTACCTCGAAGTGAAGCGTGAAAAGATGGGCCACCTCTTGACCGCCAGGTAAGAGCAAGTAAGCCTGTGTTGCCTACCTTCAATTGGAACCTGAAACACGCGGCATCGGATAGGCTGGCATCTCTTGAGCGATCTCTTCTGGCATAAGTAAATGAATGCCATATTTTTCAAAGATCTTCATGGTGTTTTCCAGGTTGCCCGAGGCGTAAGTGACCGCGTCATCGGCTGGAATCTCCAGCTTCTCAGCCGGCGCAGCCATCTCATTTATGGCATGCATAAATCCTCCCGGCGTGATCAGTACGAGCAGTCGGGTCTCGGGAGACTTGCTCCGAACCGCGTGGGGTACACCCCTGGGCATAAACAACCCGGCGCCAGCTTCCACCTGAAAGATCTCTTTCCCGACATAGGCAGTAAGCTCCCCTTCAAGAACATAGAAGAACTCGTTTTCGCGGGAGTGAACATGTGGAGGTGGTTCGGTTCCCCTTCGCGCGTACGTGACCGTCAGATCATAGTCCCCGCCCGTCTCCTTCTCGCTCGCCAGTTGTGTGATCAAAATCCCCTTGTACCACTTGGAGTTTTCGACGGATGGCGCTCGTTTAAAAGCCTTTAGATCGGATGAATTTTCGCTCATGTTTCCTCGACCAAGAAAGTCGTCTTCCTCTTTGAGCGTGCTCGAAAGCAGGGACGCGAGGTTTTAGACACAAAGGAAACGATGTTTATTCCATCTGCTACATAGCAGAGAAGCAACTTTGATTGTGATTTCTTAACCCCGCGCAAACAAAGCGGCGACCCGAAGGTCGCCGCTCTCACATACCAACCAAAGCTAGTTCCCGTTAGCGCCCCTCTCAGGAGCGCCTTCTTCTTCCATATTCGACAACACACGAACCTGCACCCGGCGATTCTTCGCACGTCCGGCAGCCGTCTTGTTCGTGGCCACTTCTTGGTCCTTGCCGATGCCCACCATATAAAACTTGTGCGGAGGGATGTTGTACTTCGCAGCAAGGTAAGTCACTACCGCATCCGCGCGGCGCTGGCTCAACGCGTAGTTATAAGCAGCGTCGCCCACGGCATCCGTTCCGCCCGTAACCTCCAGCAGATAGTGACGCGTGGTCTGCAGGCTGCTTGCAACCGCATCCAGCTCCTTCTTGTCCGCAGCGGTCAGCACGGCCTTGTCAAACCTAAACGTCACGCTCACATCGGAGAGAGGCTTGTACTTGTCCAGACCCGCTACGGTTCCTGCCAGCGAATCCACGCGATTATAAGCATCCTTTGCATTCACGTTCGCGGCATCCGCGCTCTGGCCCGCAGCCATCGCATGCTGATCCGCAGTAGCAGCGGCGCTTTTCGCCCCAGCAATGCCTTGCTGCGCGCGAGCATCTGTGTCCTGAATATTGCGCTGATCATCACCCGTCCGCTTCTCGAGCTGGTTCGTCTGCGCCACAATCGGCGCTGTCTGCGAACGAACATAATTCTTCGTGGAGCAACCAACCGTCAGAGCCACGATACCGAGAGACAGAGCAGCTACACCAACACCATTCAACGTCTTCTTCAAAACTTCCGTTCGATTCTTCATATGCGAAAGTCTCCTTTGCCGTCCATGTAGACCGGTCTTTCCGAGGTTAAGGGGAGCAATCACCGAGCCAAACCGGCATTTACATTGAAATGTTCAACTTAGCGACAGCAGCCATCGAACTAGGTCGGAACTTTCGAACATCCGACCTAGTAGAAACTTCCCATCCTGCAAACCATCTAAACTAGATCACCCGCCTTCTTTCGGGCCCCCTCGTTTAATGGATATCAACGAAAAAATCCGGACGCTCCCCACCCAGCCAGGCGTGTACCTCTACAAAAACGCCGAGGACGAGGTCATCTACGTCGGCAAGGCGAAGAACCTGCGCTCCCGCGTTCGCTCGTACTTCCTCGAAGCCAACCAGCTCGCAAACCGCAAAACCGGCTCGCTCATGCGCGAAGCCGTCGATCTGGAATACATCCTCGTAGCCAACGAGCGCGAAGCCCTCGCCCTCGAAAACAACCTCATCAAGCAGCGCAAGCCGCGCTTCAACATTCTTCTTCGCGATGACAAGACCTACCCTTACGTCAAACTCACCGTCCGTGATCGTCACCCCAAGGTCTTCGTTACCCGCAAGCTGAAAAAAGACGGTGCCCTCTACTTTGGCCCGTACTTTCCCGGCAACCTTGCCTACCGCCTCGTAGACCTCATTCACCGCAGCTTCCTCATTCCCTCCTGCAAGGTCGATCTCTCGCGTTATCACCCGCGCCCCTGTCTGGAGTACTACATCAAGCGCTGTCTCGCTCCCTGCGTGGAAAACCTCGTCACCCCCGACACCTACCGCGACGCCATCCGCGACGTCCAGCTCTTCCTCGAAGGCAAAGAAAGCGAACTCGAAGACCGCATCACCGCGCGCATGCACGAGGCCGCCGCCAGCGAGCAGTACGAACTCGCCGCCCGCCTCCGCGACCAGATCGTCACCGTCCATCAGCTTCAGGAAAAACAGCGCATCGCCTCCACCGACGACTCCGACGCCGACGTCTTCGGCTTCCACTTCGCCAACGACATGCTCGCCGTCAACCAGTTCCACATGCGCAGTGGCAAGATCGTCGACCGCCGCGACTTCTTCTTCGAAGACCTCCCTGAAATCCTCGAAGACGACGAACCCGAAACAACAGAAACTATCGACAGCCTCTCTTTGTCATCCAGCAGCACCCCTTTGTCATCCCGTAGCGAAGCGGAGGGATCTGCTTTTCTTCCTGATCAAGCCGAAGACACCCAAACCTTCAACCCCTCCAACTTCTTCGCCGCCTTCCTCAAACAGCTCTATCTCGACCAGCCCTACGTCCCCCGCACCATCATGGTCCCGGCAGAGTTCCGCGACCGCGATCTCCTCGCGACGCTCCTCTGCGACCGCACCGGACACAAGGTAGAAATCCTCGCCCCGCAACGCGGAGAAAAGCGCTCCCTCGTCGACCTCGTCTGCCAGAACGCCAAGCAGTCCTACGACCAGCGCTTCCGCACCCTGCAACCCAGCAAGGCCGCCATCGCCGCATCGCTGCAGGATGCCCTCGGCCTCGCCGACCCGCCCAAACGCATCGAGTGCTTCGACATCTCGCACATCCAGGGCGCGGAAACCGTCGCCTCCATGGTCGTCTGGGAAGACGGCGAGATGAAGAAGTCCGACTATCGAAAGTTCAAGGTCAACAGCGTCTCAGGCGTGGACGACTTCGCCTCGATGCACGAGATCCTCACCCGCCGTTACTCCAAGCTGCAGGCAGAGAAGAAACCCTTCCCTTCGCTCATCCTCATCGACGGTGGCCTCGGTCAGCTCCATGCCGCCTACGCCGCACTGGAACAGCTAGGCATCACGCTCCAGCCGCTGGCTTCGATCGCAAAACGCGAAGAGATCATCTACGTCCACGGACAGGAAGAAGACCCCGTCGTCCTCGACCGCCGCTCGCCCGTGCTCCATCTTGTGCAGCATATCCGAGACGAATCCCACCGCTTCGCCGTGACGTATCACCGCAAGCGCCGCGAGATCCGCGACCGCGAAACCGAACTTCTGCCCATCCCCGGCGTAGGCCCTCGCACCCGCCAGCGCCTGATCGAACACTTCGGCTCCATCCGCGGCATCAAACTCGCTGGCCCCGACGCCCTCACCGCCGTCGTCAACGCCGCTACCGCCGAAAAGATCCGCGCCTACCTCAACGCCGAACGCGACGCTGCCATCGACGGCAACCCCGAACCGTCGAACCCCCTACGCATCTTGAGCTGATGTGTCACTAAAACAACGGCGTATCGAAGTCCGCGATGAAGTTGATTCCGGGAACATACACTTTCAATAACTGTCTGTCTCCGGTCAGAAACAGATCGATGCCTGCGGCTCCAGCACAGGCCAGATGAATTGAGTCAGCAATTCTCAACTTCTGTACGGCCCGCAGCTGTGCAAAAGTATCTACGGCATCTTCGCCAAATGGCAGATAGCTGAAGCCTGCATCGTTCAAGACACTTCTAATCTCTGACTTCGCGTGGGCATCACCGGCTCTATCTCCCCCGGAAAGCAATTCACCCATTGCGAGATGGCTTGTATAAAGTTGGTCGCCCCTCTCTCGCGCCTGCGCGAGAAGCTGCCAGCATCGTTTGGAATACTTTTCATTTCCTTCCAGCAGATAGATAAAAAGCATCGTGTCCCAGAAGATTCTCCGCTTCACGCCGCTTCCTCATCATCGGAACGTACCCAACGCATAAAGGCTTCAGTTCCGCCCATCCCCTGGATCTCGTTCCGTAAAAGACCTTTTAGACGTCCGGTCAAACGCTGAGCCCACTCATCACTACTTTCCACTGGAGCCGGTACCTGCTTTTTGCTGGATCCCGGCTCGGCCTTGTCCACATAATGGAAGACGACGGTGGTACTTTGCTGGGACGGTGGGCCCTCAATCGATTTGATCTCGATGTGATTCTTCGTCAAGAGCTTGAGCCCTCTTAGGGCAGAACAGACCATGGGAACACGACCACGCGGCAATCCTCGTCTCACCATTTCATCGAAGACATCTCGTACGGGGATGACGAGTTCCCCTTGACGGCGTCGGGCCCAAGGCCGCACATAAGCCTCTTCAACAAAATTCCGAATGTAGTCCGTATCGATCTGAGAGAGCATGGTTCTCCTAAAGCAATAATCACCAGAAGCATAGCATAGCATAAATAGAATCATTTTCGATTGGTGCGCAACCTCTGGAACAAACCTATCGACCGTGCCCGATTCTTTCGCGCTCTTTGCGAAAGAATCGGGTCGCGCAGAGTGCACAAACCAGATTCATCAGGAAGCAAGTGCCCATACATCGCGTACTTTGCGATGTGTTCATGCGCAAAGCCTACCGCGCCCCGTGCCATCTCAACCCGATTGTCGCCACCTGAGGCGTAGCCAGCGTCAGCGTAGGCGTCCTTCCCGCATCGATCCTCCGGTCCAGAAGATTCTGCACCGTCACCACCACATCAAACCGCGACCCAAGCGAACGCTCCGCATTCACATCCATCCGGAAAAATCCATGCAGCACATTGATATTGCTGGAGTCGTCGAAGAGCATCCCGCTTTCCCGCGCGATCACGTTCAGAACGCCCACCTTCCTTTGCGAAAGACGCATCTGTACCGTGCCCGCATTCCGCGCGACCTCCGGGATCCACTTCCCCACCAACGTCTTGTCCGGATCGAACCGCGTCACAGTAGCCAGAGCGTATTGATATCCGCCGCTCAACTGCATCCACCCCACAGGATGCGCCACAAAATCCAGACTCACGCCACGGCTCTGGATCTGTCCAAGGTTCGCCCGCTGTAACGTCTGCGCCGTCCCCGTCTGCGACAACAGCAGAGCCGTAATCGGCCGGTTCACGGACGTCCAGAAGTAGCTCCCCCGCAGCGTTCCCCAGCGCGTGTTCTGCTCCGCACCAAACTCAAATCCCGTAGCCCGCTCCGACTTCAAAGCATCGTTCGCCAGCGTCGTCTGCTGCCCGACCTGCCCTGTGCGATAAAGCTCATTCATCGTCGGTCCACGGAACGCGCGAAAGACCGTTCCCGTCAGCGCAAATCCACGCCCCACGCGTCGCACCACACCCAGCCGAGGATCGAAGACCACTTCATCCGGAGCTGCGAGCACCGTCTTGGTCGTGCCTACAAATTTCAGCGCATCGAAGGTCCGGAAATCATCCACGCGTCCGCTCAGCGCCGCCGACCAGCCACCGTGGCTCCAGAGCGCCTCGCCATATCCTCCCGCCGCCCGCTGCCGCGCAGAAAACCGAGTCACTGCACCGGCGACGCCCGCAGTGATCGGGGCCTCTACATCCGTAGCGCGCACATCGCGCGCATCGGCTCCTACGACGAAAGTAAAGTCGCGAATAGTAGAGGCCCACTGTCCTGACGCACCAAGCTCTTGTGATGGAACTCTCTGCAGTCGGTTCAAACTCTCGGAGACACGCCCGGTCGCAATCGTAGAAAAGCTCTGCCGATATCCTTGGTCCGATCCATAGCCGCGGACAAATACGCGCCCCACATGCACTGGTTGGTCCCATCCACCCTGGTAGCGCCAGAGCCGCGTCGCGTTCGTCGTAATGGGCGTGCCATTGCTGCGTGTCTCATTCAGAACATTGCCACGCAGAAAGTATCCGCGCTCCGCATCTCCGCGTCGTACTTCCACTCTTCCGCTCTCGGAGTCCACGCCCGAAGCAATATCCACCAGTCCGCGTGCCTCAGGGGCAGTCAGAATATATCCGTCCGTGCGAAAGATGCTTCCCGCCGCCAGAGCACCCCAGCGATCGCGCGCTGCACTGAAGATCCCATCGCCCGCAACAGTATTCATCGCGCCATACATGCCCTGCGCCGCCCGCCGCGTCTGCCAGCTTCGCACCGGGACAGCGTTGATCACGCCACCGATCGCGCTCGATCCATAAAGGTCCGAAGCGCCGCCGCGTACGACCTCCACGCTTTCGATGGCCAGTACCGGAATCTCGTTCCAGTGCACCCAGCCGCCAAACGGGTCGCTTAGCGGCACTTCATCACTCAGCACAAGCGTCCGGCTCGCTGCGGTCGATCCCAGACCGCGCAAGGAAATTCCCTGCGTCGTTGGATTCGCCACCCACCCGCTCGTACGACGAAACAGCTCCACTCCTGGAACCTGTCGCAGACGATCATCTAATGTGAATCCCGGAGCCTCTTCCAGCGACACTCCATTCAACAGGCGCACGCTACTTGCACTCGCGTCCAACCCGAGCGGTGTGCGGAAAGCCGTCACCGTTACCTGCTCTTTCACCGGAGCGACCACTGGCTTAGCCTGGCCGTTCGATGGCTGTTGTCCCAACACCAGAACAGGCAGACCAAGTGCTGCACCTACGACCACAACGAAAGCTTTAAAAGAAATTTGCACGTTCTACTTTCTTACTCGTCGCTACTCCCGGCAAAGGTCTTGCACGAACTGACCTGTCCGCTCTCCATTCCACGCTTAAACCAGGCGATCCGCTGTGCCGAAGTCCCATGGGTGAAGCTTTCAGGACTCACCGAACGTCCGCTCATCTTCTGGAGATGGTCATCCCCGACGGCGGCGGCTGCCTTCAACGCATCATCCACGTCAGCTTCATCCAGCTTGCCGCGTTCCTTCATGGAATGGCCCCAAATGCCCGCATAGCAGTCCGCCTGTAACTCCAGCTTCACCGACAAGGCATTCCTCTGCCCTGGGTTCGACTGCATGGCCTGGGTCACCTTTCCTTCTGTCCCGAGGATCTTCTGCACATGATGCCCCAGCTCGTGCGCTACGACGTATCCCTGGGCAAAGTCGCCCGCGTCGCCACCGATGCGCTTCAACTCGTCCCAGAAGCTCAGATCGATATAGACCTTCTCATCCTGCGGGCAATAGAAAGGCCCCGTGGAGCTCTGCGCATCACCGCAGCCGCCCTGCAACTCATCCCGATAGAGCACAAGATGAGCGTGGCGGTAGTTCTTGCCCGTCTGCTCCGGCATCACCGTTGTCCACATCTTCTGCACGTCGTCCAGCACGAAGGAAACCAGCTGCGCCTGGCGGTGTTCCGCCGCGCTCTCCTGCACGGGCTGGCCGTTATCCACTCGCTGCGACTGCTGTTGCTGTCCGCCGCCGCTCATGCCGAGGTACTGCCCGATGTAATTCCGGCCCGTCACCAGGCTCACCAACAGCAAAACGCCGACGCCGACGATCCCGAGGCCGCCACCTCCGCCAATACCAAATCCGCCGCCGCCCCCGGAGTCTCCTCGCCGGTCCTCAACATCGTCACTCATTCCACCCGGCGTCCACTCCATCGTCATACCCCCACTAAAAAATAGATTTCCTGCGTCGCCAACGTTGGATGACGCCGCACCGCAGAACGTCACCTCAGACTCACATCAATCGTATCTCCACACGGTATGCTGGCTTGCATGAATCTCCAGGGTCGATCCACTGTCTCCAAACTTCTGGTACTCAGCGCGCTCACCCTCCCGTCGGTCCTGCCAAGCCAGGACCGGGCTGCGCTGGTCAATCCCCTCATCGGCACCACCAACGGCGGCAACGTCTTCCCCGGAGCGACCATGCCCTTCGGCATGCTCCAGTTCACTCCCGAAGCATCGCCCGTCAACATGCGCCGCATGATTGCCGCGCCCGGCGGATACGAGTATCGCGCCACAAAGATCCGCGGCTTCGCTCTGACGAACGTCGAAGGCTGGGGATGCGCGGGCGGATCCGGCGATGTTCCCTTCATGCCAATCACTGAGCCGGTCGCTACCTCGCCCTCCAAGGACTTCCGCAACGCCTACTCCGCCACCTTTCAGCACAGCGATGAAAAGGCCGAACCCGGCTCCTATCGCGTGAAGCTGGGCAACGGCGTGGAAGTCTCCCTCGCCGCCGCCACGCGTATGGGTGCGGCAACCTTCCGCTTCCCCGAAGGACAGCCGGCACGCGTCCTCGTTCGTACCTCCGACTCCGAGTCAGGTTCAACCGACGCCCAGACCAGCATCGACGCCAAAACCGGCACGGTCACCGGCTCCGTCACCAGCGGCAACTTCTGCGGATACCTCGGCACGGAAGACCGCCGTTCGTACTACACGCTCTACTTCGTGGCTCGCTTCGACCGGCCCGTGACCGAAACCGGCACATGGAAGGACTACAGACTCACGCCCGGCGCTACCACCTCGGAAGGCGGCAACGGCTACGGCCCCAAGGGCTTTCCTGAAATGGGCCACGGCTCGGGAGCCTGGCTCGGCTTCGGCACCGGCGGAGACCTCCGTCTCCGCGTGGCTATCTCCTACGTTTCGCTCGCCAACGCCCGGGCCAACCTCGACGCGGAGAGTGCAACTGCAACCACTTACGAACAGGTCGCCGCCAACGCACGTTCCACGTGGAACAAACGCCTCGGCCAGATCGAAATCAATGGCGGCACCGAAGAACAGCGCATCGTCTTCCACACCGCGCTCTACCACGCCCTCCAAACGCCTACCACCTATAGCGATGTGAATGGCGAATACACCGGCATGGATCGCAAGACCCACCACATCGTACCCGGCCAGGCTGCTCAGTATGCCAATTTCTCCGGTTGGGACATCTACCGCTCTCAGTTCCAGCTCCTCACCTGGCTCGATCCCAAACAGGGCAGCGACATCGCGCAGAGTCTCTACAACCAGTCTCTGCAGGACGGCGGACGATGGGATCGCTGGACGCACCTCAGTGGCGCGACCCACGTCATGAACGGCGACCCAGCCGCTCCCGCCATTGCCGACGTCTGGGCCTTCGGCGGCCGTAGCTTCAACGCCAAAGCCGCCCTGGCCTCGCTCGTCCACGCCGCCGACGTGCCCACCAAGGAAGATCTCAGTCACGACGGCTGCCCGGTCGAATGCGTCGGCCAGCGCCCGGGTCTCGACCAGTGGCTGAAGCTGCACTACATTCCGGTCGGCGCTCCCGCGTGGGGTCCAGCCGCAGACACGCTCGAAGATGTCACGGCAGAGTTCGGCATCTCCGCTCTTGCCGGACACCTCGGAGACGAACCCACACGCCGCCGCTTCGCCGAACGTGCACAGTACTGGAAGAACCTCTGGAATCCGAACGCGACGCCCAACGAGGGTTACATCATGAATCGCAACGCCGATGGCACATGGGCCAAAGTCGAAGGCGAAAACGGCGGACCGTTGAAGAACTTCACCCCCGATACCGAAGATGGCTTCGTCGAAGGCAGTGCCGCGCAGTATGTCTGGATGGTGCCGTTCAACGTAGCCGGACTCTTCGAACAGATGGGCGGACGCGACAAGGCCGTCGCTCGCCTTGACCGCTTCTTCTACGACGAAAAGGACGCTCCCGCTGTTACGAAATCCGGCCCGCTCCACGCCGAACTCAACAACGAGCCTTCCATCGAAACTCCCTGGCTCTACGACTTCGCAGCCCAGCCCTGGAAGACGCAGCAACTCGTCCGTCAGGTGCTCAACACCATCTGGAAGAATGCCCCCGACGGCATCCCCGGCAACGACGACCTCGGCGAGATGTCCTCGTGGGCCGTCTTTGCCTCCATGGGTCTCTACCCGGAGATCCCCGGACGCGCCGAGTTCGTCCTCGCCAGCCCCCTCTTCCCAAAGATCACGGTCCATCGCCCAGCCGGAGACATCCAGATCGAAGCCAGTTCAGCCTCAACCAACGCGCCTTACATTCAGGGACTAAAGTTAAACGGTAAACCTGCGACGAAAACGTGGCTGCCAGAATCCTTCGCACTCAAGGGCGGTCACCTCGACTTCGACCTAAGCGATACCCCCAACAAAAACTGGGGCATCCACCCAGGCGACGAGCCCCCATCCTTCGGCCCAAAATAATTCCGACTTGTGCCCCATTCTTTCGCGCGCGCTTTTTGCGCGAAAGGGTGGGGTCGCGCGGAGCGCACAAACGGGACTCCTCAGGAAGCAAAAACAGATCCCTTCGCTTCGCTACGGGATGACAAAGTAAGGGAAGTCGAGCACGAGACCAGAACAAATCTAGCCACTGCCCACACCCCCACAACGGAACTACCCTGAACCTCATGCGCGCTCATCTGCTTCTCTCCTTAACCTTCGCTTCCACTCTCCTCGCGCAGCCCTCTCTGCAATCCCGTATCGCCACCATCGCCGCGACCATCCCGGCCAAAGTCTCCGTCGCCTGCAGCCTTCCCAACACACCCCTCAACTGCGACCTGAATCCCGATGCCAACCCGCCCATGCAATCCGTCTTCAAATTCCCTTTAGCCGTCGCTGTCCTCCACCGCGCAGATGAAGGCAAGCTCTTCCCGAATCAGCGCGCCGGCCAGTCGCTCGACGAGATCCTCGACACCCCCGTCCGTTACCTCTCCGTAGACATCATCTCGCCGCCCAACTATAGCCCACTCCAGGACAAATACCCTCGGGGCAACGTCGACGTTCCCCTACGTGAACTCATCACCCTCTCCGTTAGCAAATCGGATAACACCGCGTCGGATATTCTCCTTCGCATCCTCGGCGGCCCTCCAGTTCTTGACGCCTACATCCACACCCTCGGTGTTACGGGGTTCCAGGTCCGCGACAACGAGAAGAGCCTGCACGCCACCAACGCTCTCCAGTACCGCAACACCTTTTCGCCGCGCGCGGCGACACAGCTTCTTCGCCTTATGGCCGACCGGTCTCCGCTCTCCCCTGCTTCAACGCGCTTCCTGAACGACATCATGCTCCACGCCACCTCCGGCCCGCACCGCATCCACGGCGATCTTCCAGAAGGCACGTCCGTCGCGCATAAGACTGGAACCTCCGGCACCGCCAACGGCATGGATGCGGCCACCAACGATATCGGTCTGATCACTCTGCCCAACGGACAGCGTCTCGCCATCGCCATCTTCGTCACCGATGCGCACGCCACCCCGGAGGCGATCGAGCACGTCATGGCTCAGATCGCACGCGCTGCCTACGACGAAGCCATTGCCATCAAATAGGAGATCAACCGCTTCGTCGGGCAAACGAAATCAGCTTTTGTACGAGAACGACAAGCGTCACGACAACCATCACCCAAAAGAAGCCCGCGACTGGACGCAACTTCGAAATCCATTGGCCCATCGCGCTACCTTCGAAAGCCAACCAACCGTTCCGCACAAAGGTCAGAATCTGTGGTGGATGTACGCGCCGGCAGGCTAACACTGCGAACCACAAAGCCGCATACAGAGGAAGTCCCAACTCCAGCACCGTGACGAGGAACACGACCAGGCGGTTCTGGCGCAGCTTGCGATCGCGGCAGATCTTCGGCTGGAAGGTCAGGTACGCGTCGGAGTTCTTGTACGTTCCTATGACCTCCGAGGGGTCTACCAATTCGTCAGCCGTTATATTCTTCGGCTGGTAACAAGGATGTTTGAATCGCTCTCTTACGCTGGGATGGATGAGCGAATTCCTCGGAATCTTGCGATAGGCACCGAGAGGAATACGCATCTTCGCGGTCGCGTCGTCCTTGTCGTAGTAGCGATGCGGAAAAAACTCGAGCAGCCACCAAATGCCTTGCAGCGAACGATGCGGACTATAGGACTTCGGCTTTTCATACATGGGCGCCAGGGCTGCGGTCTCCGGCGTTGGCTCGCCAGGCGCCGGAGACCCAAGCACCATGCGAACGCGGGTTTCTTCAAAAACAGCCTGTGCTTTTCTGGCTTCCCCGATCATCCATTCCAGCGCAATGTTCGCAAGCCCACTCTGCAACTGTGGATAGCTTCCACCCACATCGGAGTGAACTCCTGCAAACCACACTTGTAGAAGGTCCTGGCATTTAAGCATAGGCTCTGCCGCGGGATTCCCAGGCACAGACGGGAGGTCTACTTTTACGGGGCCGCCCCACAGGTTGTCCTGGTAGAAGCATCGTCGTTCGTCGATGCTGACGGCGTGTCGTCCTCTTTGAATCGAGGGGTTTTGTGCCATATCCAGCAGGCGTAGCGGCGTCGAGATCCAGCCCACGGAAGAGACCGTATCCCACAATCCAACAAAATGAATGGAGAAATCCCTGTGCGAAAACGTGTCACGAAACGAAGTGTCGGTCGTGACGGTGTGCGCGTTCAGCTCTCTTTCGGTGACGATCCTTTCGGTATACATACGCCAGGCATACGGGATATGTCCTTCATTCCCTCGACAAAGCAGACCGTAACCGTGCAGCAGTCCGGCGAGGGCTCGAGCGGTATAGGCACCACGCGAAAATCCAAAGAGATAGACCTTGTCTCCGCTTGCGTAGTGCTGCATGAGATACCGATAGGCATCGAGGACGTTCTCCTGGAAGCCCTGGCCAAACGCCAGTCCCTTGACGACCGACCACTTCCTGGCTATTCCCTCTTTTGTGGGATCTCCCAGTGTGCCCACACCGGGGTGGTAGTACGCCACCTGATGCTCATCGAGCTTCAAAGCCGTGTACAACTTCACCACATTGGAGTTGCCATCCAGTGAATCCTTCGCGGCGAACTCGTTTCCCGTACCGTCGCAACAGACGAAGATATTCTTCGGTTTGTATGCGATTGGCGACAGCAGCAAATTATTTTTTGTTTCGGGTTCTGCAGTTGACGCTTGCTCGGGCGTCTTTCCCTGGAGCGATTGTGAATCGTCAGCCATGAGGGTCTCCCACGTTTCCGAAGTCATTGAATCAGGATTGGTCGCCCATCCTATCAACTCATCCGGCGGTGTCAAGCCCACATATTGCTGAGTCGCCGCCTTAACCTTTCACACTCTACAGAGGACGCGCCTCTGTAGAGTGCTTGAAGATGCAATCCAGAAAGGCTGTTATTTATTGGAAACAGGTGGCGGGGTCGATGGAGCATCGGAGTTGTAAGTGTCGACGATGCACTTCCATTGGCCGTCCGCCTGCTTCTTCCAGATCGACACCAATTTGCCGGAAACCGGTATCTGGCTACCGTTAGGTCCTTTGAGAGCGCCCGTCCATGCGCCGGTTGTGTACGCGAGATCACCGGATTTGGCTACTTCGATCGTCTTGATCTCCCACGAGAGCTTCGCAAAGACGTCGAAAGTAGCCGTCCAGGAGGCTCGGATTGCGGCCTTGCTAGCAACAATCGGTTCATCCGGAGGCAGCAGCATTGCATCGTCTGCATAGAAGGCAACTGCGGCATCCACGTCGTGTGTGCCAGCCGTCCTTGACCATTGGCCATCGAGAGCGCGGAGTTTCTGTTCGTCGCTCGCGCGCGTGTCAGAGGGTGTGGCCTGATGACAGCCTATGGTCGCCAGCGGGATCGCCAGACAGCTGCACACTATGACCCCGCGAGCGATAGCCGCAGGACCGTCGAAAAATTCCCTGAATGACTTCATTAATATGTGCTCCTTGAAAAATATGTCGCTGAAGATGACCCGATAGGCGTCTAAAAATTCCCTGAATAACTTCATCCATATCATCTTTTTCAGAAACGAGTCGCTGAAGTGATGTCAGCTTATTCTGCTTCACAAAACTTTCTCAGCACATACAGCCATGACATCGCGTTTGTCATCTCATCTCTGATGGAAAAGCGAGATGTCTCGTCGCTTACTCCATGTTACAGATGGGCAGGTAGAGAAGGCCGTTTGACAAGTCTTCCGAGTTAGGACTAAGGTGCTAGGACTGCTGCAAAAGACAGCCCTTCCCGATAAGTTCCTCACCATTGCCTTCCATCCTTTCTTTTCACGACGCGAGCGATTCTTCGCTCTCTTTCGTCTGCTGCGGTTCATTTTAATGAGGTCGATTTTATGACAAGTACTTTCTTTAAGGACAGACGCAAAGCGTTTGCTTATTTCATCGTTTTAATCCTTCTTGGTCTCGCCCCAAATGCATTCAGCCAGATGGACCAGGGTTCCATCGTCGGTTCAGTTCTGGATGCCACGGGCGCAGCCGTACCCAATGCAAAAGTCAAGTTAGTGAATGAGCAGACTGGATTCACGCTCGAACGGACCGCAGACGCCAGCGGAACGTATACCTTCACACCGATCAAGATCGGCACTTACACTGTGACGGCCTCAGCTGACACCTTCCGCTCCTTTGAACAACGCGGGATCAACGTTACAGCAGGATCTCGTAATGAAGTGCCTCTCACGCTGGCAGTCGCCTCTACCGATCAGACCGTTGAGGTAAGTTCCGCGCCGCCTCTCCTGCAGACCCAGGAAGCTTCCACCGGAGCGACCATCTCCGCGGAGGCCATCGTGCAGACACCACTGCTCAACCGCAATCCCATCTTCGTCGCGCAACTCACCCCCGGCGTGGTTCCCGCGGAACAGGGTTCGCGTGGCGCGAATAAGGGCGACTTTTCGGCCAACGGTCAGAGATCGCAGCAGAACAACTACATCCTCGATGGCGTGGACAACAACGCGGTACTTGTCGACATTCCAAACGGCGCTTCTTATGTCATCAAGCCGGTTCCGGATGCCTTGGCGGAGTTCAAGGTACAGACCAGCAATTACAACGCCGAGATTGGCCGCGCCGCTGGCGCGGTCGTCAATATGAGCATTAAGTCCGGCACCAATGGCTTGCACGGATCGCTCTGGGAGTACTGGCGGAACGATATTCTGAATGCGCGGGACTTCTTCCAGACCGTCAAGCCCAAGTATCGCCAGAACCAGTTTGGCGGAACCATTGGCGGTCCCATCCTCAAGGACAAGCTCTTCTTCTTTGGAGACGTCGAGGCAAATCGCATCATCTTCGGTCAGACTTCGATTAATTCGATCCCCACGCTGAAGATGCGTACCGGTGATTTCAGCGAGTTGCTGAGCCCGACGCTCACGAACAACACTGTTAGAACGCTCTCTGTTCCTGGCAGCGTCGGCCTCGTCCCACAACAGTGCAACGGAGCGCTCAATGTCTTCTGCCCCGCCCAGATTAGCCCCACTGCCCAGAAAGTTTTGAATGCGCTGCCCGCGCCAAATCTTGGTGTTACGGGACAGACTTTTAACAACTACCTCTTCCAGGGTTCGGCCAGCGATAACACAACCCAGTTTGACGGCCGCATTGATTGGAACGTCAGCTCTAAGGACCAAGTCTTCGCGCGTTACAGCGTGTCGAACCAGGCTCAAAACTTCCCCTCCATCTTCGGTGTTCTGGATGGCGGCGGCTTCGGAGCCGATGGCAACATCGGCAACAAGGGGCGCAACTTCACGGCAAGTGAGACGCACTTCTTTTCGCCAACGCTGTCGAATGAATTGCGCTTTGGTTACAACTGGATTAATGCAAAGTACTCGCAGGCAAACTCCGGAGACAACCTCTCGCCGCAGCTTGGTTTGGGAGGCATCCCTTTCTCTGCAGGAAACGGTGGTACGCCTCACTTCAACCTGAACGACGGATTGACCAGCTTCGGTTCGCCTGAATATGTTCCTACGGACGAATACGAGAACGTCGCCCAGATTCTGGACAACGTCTCCAAAGTCATCCATCACCACAGTCTTAAAGGTGGTGTGAACTTCCAGCGGATCCGCGTCCAGACGCTACAGCCCACCACGGCGCGCGGCACTTATAACTTCACCGGCAAGTTCACACAGACTCCCGGCGAGGCCGGAACGACAGGCTTCGGCGCTGCCGACATGATCGCAGATCAGATGGATAACGCATCGATCTCGAACATCTCGACGGTGCACAACCAGCGCTGGTATCGTTCCGCCTACTTCCAGGATGACTGGAAAGCGGCATCCAAACTCACTTTGAACCTGGGAATCCGTTGGGAATATTTCCAGCCGCAGGTAGAACTCGACGGTCGGCAGGCGAACTTCCAGATCGATTACAGCAACAACACCGCCCAATTCCTGCTGCCGGAGAAGGCCCGCCAGTACACCCTTCCCACAGCTCTGCTCACGGAGCTTGCTGCGAATAATGTGCCGGTGATCTACACCAGCAACAACTCTTTGGCCTCGGCGCAGAAACTGAACTTTTCTCCGCGCTTTGGCTTCTCGTATGCTGCCACTCCTACCACGGTTGTTCGCGGCGGCTTCGGTATCTTCTTCGGAGGCATCGAGAGCGTTGGGTTCTTCCCCAACCTGGGAGCCAATCCGCCGTTCCTCTTCACCTCCAACATCACCAGCGGAGGCTGCTCAACAGATCCCACAGTCGGCTGCGCAACCAACGGCGTTACGCTCGAAAATGGGTTCACCACCGCAATCGCTCAAGGGCTTTCGAACTTCGTGAACACCCCCGACATGCGTTCGTATCCGAAGAACATCCAGACTCCTTACACTGAGAGCTTCAACCTCTCGGTACAACAGCAGCTCACCGCAGACACAACGCTCACACTCTCCTACGTTGGTGCGGTCGGACGTCACCTGACTTCAAACCCGAAGGCGAACCAGATTCCAACACTGCTCGCTCCCGGAGCTGATGTACAAAAAGCCCGTCCCTTCAATCAGTTTGGTGCAGGCAGTCTGGAGTCCTACTCGGCGGTAAGTAACTACAACGGCGCGCAGGCAACAGTGGAGCATCGCGCGGCGAAGGGTCTTTACTTCCTGGCAACTTACACCTGGTCCAAGAACCTTGAGGATGCCTTCCTTCCTCTTGGAGCAAACGGCCAGTCCGGTTCGGGCTATCGCAATTGGCGTCAACTTGGTTTTGGCTTCGATTACGGCCCGTCCTACGCGGATACGCGGCATCGCGCGGTCGTCAACCTGCAATATGATCTGCCCTTCGGCATGGGACGCAAGTATCTCAACAAGTCCCATTTCGCCGACGCGGTCATCGGAGGCTGGGCTCTTACGACCCTCTTCCGTGTCCAGACAGGCCAACCGCAGATCGTGCAACCCAGTAACGATCCGACTAACGGTGCCGGTCAGGCACAAGGCATTCGAGTCGGCGATCCGAACAGCAACAATCTCCCAAGCCCTGGCAACGGAGCTGTCTGCGCTTCGCAGACACGAACAGTCAACACATGGTTCAATCCCTGCGCCTTTATCAATCCAACCAGTGCAACTGGCCCCAATGACATCGCAGCCTATGGAGGCTACGGTCGCTCCGTGGTCTACGGTCCGGGTTACAACCGCGTCGATCTGTCTCTCCTGAAGAAGTTCACAATCTACCGTGAGATGGCTCTTGATCTTCGTGCGGACCTGTTCAATGCGCTCAACACCCCGGCCTATGGACAGCCCAATGCGACGATCGGTAGCAGCTTTGGACAGATCACGAGCACACGCTTCGGTGGCACAGGAACAGCAGCGGAGACTCCGGATGCTCGCGTGGCCCAGATCTCTGCTCGCTTCCACTTCTAACGCAACAAGAACCAAGAGAACGGGCCGTCCAAAGATGTGGACGGCCCGTTCTTTTTAGAGATGCGGCCCGATAGTTCGGCTAAGGAATGCGGAGAAGGCGTGCCAGGGCGGGGTCATTCCGATGGGAACGGCGAGAGCAACTGACGCAAAGATAAGCGGCACGGCCCACATGGTGGAACGATGGATGCGTCGGACAGAGATGAGCTCGTAGACGAGGAGAAGGAGTAACAGCACGCCGATGCCGGTGACGGCTCCAGCAGCGGGCGGAAGCCCAATGCGGCCCCAGGGAAAGCGGCCGAAGGCTGCACCGCAGAGCCCTATTGTGGCAATCAGGATCAAGCGCTTGTGAGCATCCGGTCTGCGTCGGGCGCGCCAGGAGGCATAGATCACAACGGTGAAACCAGCAATGCCAACCAGTGGGATCGCAGAAGAGACAAAGGGATCCAGTGGGCCGATCTTCACCCCACGATGCAGCGCATCGATAGCAGCGAGTACGCCGAGCACGATCATCAGGGGCGGAAGGCAAAAAGCGATGGTGCCTAGCGAGCGGTGCCACTTAACGCGGCGAGCGGAGATGAGGGCGGCTTGCACGACGAAAAGCAGCATCCAGAGGGTGAAGACCGCGCCATGGATATGAAGAATGGGACTGGGAAGCGGCGCGCGCATCATGCCAGCCTGGAAGTAAGTGGGCGAGAAGCCGATGAAGACACAGACGCAAAGCAGAATCGACATGCCGCTATAAAAGACGCGTTCTACGGTTCGATTGACTGGTCTGTAATGAGGCTGCTGGCGGGGTGCAGGCGCAAAGACGGCATCAGTTGCCATGTCTTCTCCGTTTAGGGGAATGGGTATTACTGGCCTTTGGAAATAAATTTCTCGGAATGCGTGGAAGATATCACGCCGTGGGAGACGTTCACAAAGGGAATTTTCCGGGAAAATCTCGCGCGCTTCACGTCCCTATCCTTCTACCGACTAATCTTGACTGGGCTCAAGAGGAAAAAGCCCATGCAGGAGCCCTATGCCAACGATCAATCGTCGAAGACTTCTGAGCGGTTCCGCCGCGACCGGTGCCAGCATCATGGCTGCGTCCTCGGGCTTGAGTGCTGTGAGTAAATTGCTGACACCGCCACGGCAGGAACTCAAGCTCAAGGGCAATCGCTTCGTAACGTTCTGCATCATGATCAGGACAACGCCGTGGGAAGTCTCGCGTGATGTGAAATTGATGGCGCGCGACGAGTCCACGTGGCACACGCTGGACGGCGTGCGATCGATGCGCGAGGCATTCGCTCGCTCCAACCCGAACGGCCGCCTCACCTGGGGTTTTACGCTCAACGCGCTGGAAGACAAACGAACGAACTTTCGTCAGATCAGGGACTATGCCGTGGAATGTCATCAAAAATTTGGGGATGAGGTCTCCTATTTCCCCGGATATTTCCCTGCGATGTACCTGCCGCGTGAGCGGGTGAATCGCGAGATGACGGAGGCCATTCAGATCATCTCGGAGTTCGTCGGGCAGGGGTATCGCCCGCAGGCAATCATGGGTGGTTTTCTTTCAGCCAACAACCTGGCCTATCTGGCGGAGAAGGAAAACATCCACACAGCGCATGCGGTGATCTGGAGTCAGCATGCGATTGATGGCGGAGGAGCGGATGGCTCGCCTTCCTACCCTTTCTATCCTTCTGCAGAGCACTTCTGTAAACCGGCGCAGGGCACGTCTGACTTCATCGACTGCGTCAACCTGGATGGTTGGACGATGGACTTTCTGTGCGCGCGCAGAAGCGGTGCGCTCGATCACAAGATCACCGGATACAACAGCCGCCGCGGTGTCGGACCGATTGAGACCTATGTGGGTTGGGGCCTCGATCTGGGGCATCGTGAAGTGATGCATACCCAGTCCATCCACTTCGACGAAGGTTTCATGCGCAACCAATGGGGATGGGTGACGAACATCTGGGAAGCACAGATGGTGCATGAGTTTGGGAAAGATCTGATCTGCTCGGCCTTGGAGCGCTGGGTGACCGATACCAAAAAGCGATGGCCTGATGTTCACTTCGTCAGCTTTGGAGAGTTCGGATCGATCTGGCGAGGGCAGCACAAAACGAACGAGGACTGGAACTACAGCTTTATCGAACGCGGATCCGGGCTGGGTGATTCCTACAACAACCTCGAAATCGAGTGGTTCATGAACAAGAATCTTCGTTTGGCGCTCCTCCGAGACTGGCACCAGGAGACGCCGAAGAAAGTCATCGACTTCACGCGTTACGATCTGCCTGCCCATGAGCCTGCAGATCCCAGCCCGACGCATCCGGCAAAGTCCTGGGACCTGATGAATCGCATCAATCAGAAAGGTCTTCGGCGGCAGGATACTCCTGTGTTGCTGAGCGAGTTGAGCCAGGCAGACAGCGATTTTATCTTCGCTTCCCTGCCGCAGCTGAAAACTTATTGAGATAGAGGGACAATGCCGAGGCATGCTAACCTCCAACCACCGCATGCCCAAGCTGACCTCCACCATTCCTCCGCTCCACTCCCCGGACATCCCGGGTGAACTTCCGCGTGTGCTCAACGCCTGGCACGCCACGGCCATCGTCGTGGGCATTATCATCGGCTCCGGCATCTTCCTTGTGCCGCGCGAGATGATGGCGGCGGTCGGTTCTTCCACGATGGTCTATGCCGTCTGGATCCTCGGCGGCCTGCTCTCGCTCTTCGGCGCGATGACCTACGCCGAGATCGCCGCTGCCCGACCGCACTACGGTGGCGAGTACGCCTTCCTTCGCGAAGCCTACGGCGACCTCACCGGCTTTCTCTATATGTGGACGAACTTCATCGTCTCCAAGCCCGCATCGCTCGCCTCCATCGTCGCCGGTCTCACGCGCACGCTCGCCACCTTTGCAATCTTCGGCTTTTTTAACAATCCGGCCTTTCTCCACCTGACATGGGGAACGGTCGTCGCCATCGGCGCAACCTGGGCCGTTACGGTGCTCGATATTGTCGGCACGCGCAAAGCGGGAGACGTGCAGGTCGCCCTCACGTGGCTCAAGATCCTGCTCATTGTCATCATCACGGGAGTCTGCTTCGTTGCCGCTGGTCCGCTCGGCCACTGGCACAACTTCTCTACCCTCTACACCGGAGCGACGGGTGGCTTCTCAGGCTTCATGATTGCGCTCATCGCCGCGCTCTGGGCGTACGATGGCTGGTCAGACGTGGTCGCCGTCGCCGGAGAGGTCCGCAACCCGCAGCGCAACTTACCCCTCGCGCTCGTCGGTGGAGTCGCCCTCGTCGGTGCGCTCTACATGCTCACCAACGCCGCTATCCAATACATTCTTCCCGCAGCGTCGCTTGCAGCCGCAGACCGCCCCGCCGCCGATGCCCTTCGCCTCATCGTCGGACCATGGGGAGCGGGACTCGTCTCTATCGGCATGGCCGTCAGCATTACGGCCACCTTGGTAGGCTCTTCGCTCTCAGGCGCTCGCGTACCCTTCGCCGCAGCGCGCAACGGCCTGTTCTTCCCTTCGATCGCGCGAGTCAATCCGCGCTTTCAGACGCCAGCAAATGCGCTTGTGCTCCAGGCGGTTCTGGCAACGCTTATTTTGTTTATGATCGGAAAGTTCCAGGCGCTCTTTTCACTGGCAATCTTCTCGGAGTGGGTCTTCTACGGTCTCGCCGCCAGCACGATCTTCGTCTTCCGTAAGCGAGATACCGCACCACGACCGTATAGCGTCACCGGCTATCCGGTCGTGCCGGTGCTTTTCATCCTGTCTGCTCTTGTGCTCGTGGTCTTCTCGTTCAGGGCCGAACCGAGAAACTCCTTCTACGGAACGCTGGCGATCCTTGCAGGGGTTCCTGTGTTTCTGTGGTTCAAGCGAACCGCTTCAAAGGGCGAGATCTAGTTTCAAACAGCAGATCCCTTCGCTTTTTGAATGCGGTTCGCGCGTTACGCGAAGGCCCACACATCGCAAAGAGCGCGATGTATGGGGCACCCGGTTCTGTGGTCTTTTGAAGAGCTGCAGATCAGGACCAGGCGCGACGCTCGATCACCCGTTCGTAGACTTCCACGTACGCCTTTGTGCTGATTTCCCAGTCGTGATTTTCGGCCATGCCGCGACGCATCATGCCTTCCCACTGTTCCTTATTGCGGAAGGTAGCCAGGGCGCGTTTGATCGCGTCGAAGAAGTCCCAGGCGTTGTATCCCCAGAACTTGAATCCGTTGCCGCCGCCGTCGTGCTGCTCGTCGATGGTATCTTCCAGACCGCCCGTAGCGCGGACGACCGGTACGGTTCCATACTTCAACGAGTAGATCTGGTTCAGTCCGCACGGCTCGTAGCGGGAAGGCATCAGGAAGATGTCCGCGCCCGCTTCAATCTTGTGCGCGACCACGTTGTCGTACTTGATCTGCACGCGCACCTTATCGGGATAGCGCTCCGCAAGCTCCGTAAACAGGCGCTCGTAGTACTCCTCGCCGTTGCCAAGCACGACCAGCGCAATGTCTTCCTTTACCAGTTCATCCGCGATCTGCGCCACAAAGTCGAGGCCTTTCTGCGTGGCCAGACGCGAAACGATCCCGAGTACCGGCGTCTCATCGCCGATGTGATCAAGACCAAAGGCGTGCAGCAGATCGCGTCGGCATGCCTTCTTTCCGGACAGATCTTCCGGCGTGTAATGCGCCGCGATGTTCCTGTCCGTGGCAGGGTTCCACTCCCCGTAATCCACGCCATTTAAAATTCCGAAGAGATCGCCGCCGCGTTGACGGAACGTATCCTCCAGACCACTGCCAAACTCAGAGGTCTGGATTTCTTTGGCGTACGTCTGGCTGACCGTCGTGAGAGCGTCCGAATACACCGCGCCACCCTTGAGGAAGTTCAGCGTGTCGTTCTGCTCCAGCTTGGTAAAGGTGAACATATCCCAGGGCAGGAGAAGCGTCTCGATCGTCCTGGGCGGAAACCAGCCCTGATAGCCAGCGTTATGAATCGTCAGGACGCTCGGCACTTTGCGCAGGACGGGATCGAAATAGTAAACCGAACGAAGAAGCACGCTGACCATCGCCGTCTGCCAGTCATGCACGTGGAAGATGTCCGGAACGCCAAGAATCTTCGTCGCCTCAATCACCGCGCGGCTGAAACAGCCGAAGCGCTCCGCGTTGTCCGGATAGTCGCCGGAGGGTGTGGCATAAAGGCTCTCGCGATCGAAGAGTTCCGGAATGTCGACAAAGTACACCTGCGCTCCGTTTTGTTCCCCGGCATCGAGGATCCGGGCAAAGCGGTTGTAGGTTGGAAACGGAATCGTGAGGCTTTCGATCTTCGCCGGGAGGTTCGGCATGGCGCGCGCCACCTGTCGGTAATAGGGAATGAACGTCGTGACGCGATGCCCGAGCTTCTTTAACTCTGCCGGCAGAGCGCCCACCACGTCCGCCAATCCACCCGTCTTTGCAAACGGTACACACTCTGAAGCCGCAAACACTACATGCATCGAAATCTCCCTGCCCTGCCAAACCGTTAGTCTATATAGCTATGGATGCTAATACTTCATACTTCGTCGCACTTGGGATGCGATAGCCGTGGCCCAACCGCGCAAGCCTAAACTGGGCCAGAACTTTCTCGTCGACGACGGGGCGCGCCATCGCATTGCCGATGCGCTCGGCGATGTCTCTCAACGGACGGTCCTTGAGATCGGGCCAGGTCACGGATCGATCACCAGTATCCTCGCCGAACGCGCCAAAAAGCTGATCTGCATTGAACTCGACCGTTCGCTTGCACCGGAGCTGCGCTTCAAATTTCGAAATCATCCCAATGTAGAAATCATAGAAGCAGACGTTCTGCATGCGGATTTTGCTGCACTTCTTGGCGAAGACGAGACTGCAGATCTTGTCGGCAATCTTCCGTACTACATCACCTCCGACATCCTTCTGCATCTCTACGCGCAGAGTGAACGCCTGCGTATGGCCGTGGTGATGATGCAGCGCGAAGTGGCGGACCGCATCTCCGCATCGCCTGGCACGCGGGACTTCGGTCTGCTCTCGGCCACGTCCCAGATGTATGCGGATGTTGAGAATCTCTTCACCCTTCCGCCGGAGGCTTTTTCTCCTCCACCGGATGTCCATTCGTCTGTCCTGCGGCTGACCTTCGCTCCGCGCTTTGCTGAGCTGCACGTCGAAGCCAAACCGTTCGATGCATTCCTGAAGATGTGTTTTCAGCAGAAGCGGAAGACTCTTTCCAACAATCTGCGGGCAGGCGGCGTATCGCCCGAGCGCATCGCTGCAGCATGCGCGCAGACGGACGTATCACCCACCGTGCGTGCGGAAGCGATGACGCTGGAAGCCCTGGCCAGCATGCACCGCGAACTCCGGATGTAAGAACCTATTTCGGTGCAACAGGAGCAGCCCGTGGTGCCGGTGGTGGTGAAGCGGGACGGGGAGCAGGCGGCGTATGGAACTGTGGCTGCTGCACGGGCGCTGGCCGTGGTTGTTGTGTTGGCGTTGGCTGGAACGCTGGTCGCGTCTGCGTGGGTACAACGGGAGCAGAACGTACCGGGGCCGCAGGTTGTGGCTGGAAGGTAGGCGCCGCGTTTGCTGCCGGGGGATGAGACTGGCCCGTGGGATTGCGAACCTGCTGTGGCACAGGTGTTTCCTGTGAGCCTGGAGCTTGTTGATGGTGGTTTTGCAATCCGTTCCAATTGGGCCGTGTTGTCGGCGCAATGTCCGTCGCGGGCGCCGTGGGGTTAGGTTGGTGACCACGAACGCCGGTTCCGGTGCCATTCCAGTTGGGGCGCGAGGTGCCGGACGCGGGCTGCGGCACACCGTTTGCAGGATGAACGGCCGCGCCAGGAATGCTTGGCGCTCCGGTGACAGAACGGCCTCCTACAGAGGTCCAGCCTGCTCCCGGAACAATCACGGCATTCGGTTGCGTCGGAGGGATGCCCATGGATGGCCGTTGCGTCGCCGGGTCTACGGGGAAGTCCCGCCGCAGGCCAGCGCCGACGGCGCTCCCACCGCGCTGAGTGTAGCCTCCCAGGCGACGAAGCGGCGTTACCGGATGTCCATTGAAGATTGCTGTGCGTCCACTGTCCTGCACACGGACAGAATTCGAGGCAAAGCTATTGCGGACCGGGACGATCGGCCGCAGATGAAACTGCTCGCCAGGACGCGGTCTGGGACCGGTAACCGGGCGGATGGGGAGACGGTATCCCGGCGGGGAACGGCGTATCCGCAGACCCGCGTTGCCATATCCGCTGTATCCCCAACCCGCGCCAAAAGTGTTGCATCCCGTCGCCTGCCAACCCCAGCCAAAGCCGTTCCAGTAGTTCCAGTTTCCGCAACGGAAGGGCGTCCATCCCCACGCATACGATGAGGCCCAGACATAGCCGCTCGGGTAGTAGACCCAGCTTCCATTGCCGTAGGGATCGAATCCTGAAGCATCTGCCCCCGTGGGCTGCCAGACGAGGCCTTCGCCGGGAAGGTTGTACCAGTTCCCGTAGGCATCGAGGTCGGACCAGCCGTAGCCCTGTGTGCCTTCGAGTGTGTCGCGTGCCTCGGTGCGCTGGTTCGCTTCATTCAGTGCTTCCTGATCGCGATCTTCGTTCCATTTGTCCCAGGTCTGTTCCGAAACGCCCTGCGAAAGAAAGTAGCGTGTGTTGTCGGACTCGTCTCCACGAAGCGTTTCGCCACTTTTAAGGACAGCAGAAAATCCACCCTGACGCGACACAGAGACGGAGCCCTGGAGCACACTGATTTCGGCCGGAAGCGCGTCCATGCCGATACGAAAGACGGAGTTCTCCTGCGGAGCAATCTGCTCTCCCGCTGCGTCCACAAAGTAAGTCGAAGTTCCGGAGGCCCGCGTTTCAAAATAAAGGAGGCCCGTAAGAGGCTGAATCTGGGTCGACATGTGGTTCGAGTTATCGAGGTCCAGCGCGTTCAAAGAGATGGAACTGTTGGGCGTCAGACGCACGACACTGCCATCTTCAAATTCGATCTCTGTCTGGCCGTCATCGCCGGTGGCAATACGCTGCCCGGCGACTGCGGGCATATTGAGCTGCACGGCAAAGCTTTGGCCGTTGCCATCCACGGTCACGGAACCCGAAAGGAAGCTGATGCGGGCGGTACGGACAGGAGGAGTATTCTGGCCCTGGTCGTCCTGAGAAAACAATGGCAGAGCCAAAGCGAGCGTGAGCGGCAACAACCAGAGATTTCTTACAGAACGCATTCGACTCTCCTCATGCACGCTTTGTCCGGAAAAGCCGGGATAAAGCGCCAATCGCTTATCTTAGACCCTTAACGCGAGAGAAAGACACGCGAGGTCTCGACCTAATTTGAGGCGAGTTCCAACAAATGGACGGCTTTGACTCGTACGCGGTCCAGCACATGCGTATCCGCCGCGATGGAACGAAGGGTTTCTGCGATGGATTGCAGTTCCAGAGCGTTCCCTTCCGCTGCGGCCTTGGAGAGATTGATCATCTCCTTGTCCAGACCAAGCCGATCGTACCGATGTAGACGGGCCAGCTCTGCGCCGCTCTCCAGGGTCAAGGCGATGGCTTGCCCGATGTCCGCAACCTGAAGCAACGGTTTGTTGTCGCTGTAGTTGAAAGCGCACGTGGCAGAGGTGCCGTCGGTGGTGAAGATGACTGTCTTCATGCCCATATTGGCAAGGTTCTTTGCCTTCGTCTCGCATGGCTGCATGCCATGCGAGGAGCGAAGGAGCGCTTCGAGTTTCACAGACGTCGCCGCAGACATGATGAAAGTGGATGAGGGCGGAGGTAGAGCATCTTCCCTGCGCGCGGTAAAGACGGTCGATCCATCCGCTTCGCGCGCGATCTTCCACCACGGTAAGGTCAGGCCCGGTCGCTCGAACTCCATCGACCACTTAAATCCAGAGGAAGCTGGAGGGACGGAGGGAGCACTCTGCGACACGACAGGCACGGCCAGAAGGTATAGGTATAGGAGGGCAAGACGCTTCATCGACCGCCCTGGAGCAGAAGCGTCTGCGCGGTGTGGATGTGGCAGATGGCGATGGCGAGCGCGTCGGCGGCGTCGGCTGGTTCCGGCGCCTTTTCCAGATCGAGGAGACGGGCGACCATGAACTGAACCTGCTCTTTCGCGGCGAGGCCGTAGCCTACGACGGCGGATTTGATGGAGAGCGGAGCGTATTCCGCCACCTGCAGACCGCAGCTCGCCGCTGCCAGCATAGCGACTCCGCGAACATGACCGAGCTTGAGTGCCGATTTGGCATTCGCCGCAAAAAAGACGTCCTCGATGGCGACGACTTCCGGTTCGTATGCCGTGATCAGGCCGGTCAGTTCCACGTAAACCTGTTGCAGGCGCTCCGGGGTCTTGTGTTTCTTATGGAGCTTGATGGCTCCAGCGGCGATGGGGACGAGACGCTGCCGTTTGCCGGAATCGTCGACTTCGACGACGCCCCAGCCGGTGTACTCCGTTCCACAATCGATGCCGAAGACGCGCATACCCTGAGTCTACGGAGTTCCGCGCCGGAGCGGTATAGCGAAAGAAGCTCCTAGCGCGAGATTCCGTCCAAGGGAGAGCTCGCGGTGGCGTAAAGTTTGCGCGGCATGCGTCCTGCCAAAAAAGCTTCGCGCCCGGCGATCACGGCATGCTTCATGGCAAAGGCCATGCCAACCGGATCCTTCGCTGCCGCTACCGCCGAGTTGACGAGGACGGCGTCATAACCAAGCTCCATGGCGATCGCAGCGTCCGAGGCGGTACCAATTCCGGCGTCGAGAATAAGCGGAACTTCATCAATCAGCTCTCGCAGGATGCGGAGGTTCGCCATGTTCTGCAGACCCAGACCGGAACCGATGGGAGATCCCAGAGGCATGACCGCAGATGCACCCGCATCAATTAATTTCTTCGCAAATACAATATCATCAGTGGTATACGGAAGAACCTTGAAGCCTTCCTTCACTAGAACCTGGGTTGCTGTTAACGTTCCTGCCACGTCCGGGTAAAGCGTTCTCTGGTCTCCGATGACCTCGATCTTCACCCAGTCCGAGAGGCCCACTTCGCGGCCGAGGCGCGCTGCTCGGATGGCCTCTTCCCCTGTGTAACAACCAGCGGTGTTGGGCAGGAGGAAGAATTTTGCGGGATCGATAAAGTCGAGCAGCGAGTCCTTCGTGCGGTCGAGTTCCACGCGACGGACAGCAACCGTCACCATCTCTGCACCGCTGGCTTCAATGGCGGCTTTGGTTTCAGGGCCGTCCTTGTACTTGCCTGTTCCTACGATGAGACGGGATTGGAAGGTGCGACCGGCGATGACAAGGGGTTCCATAGACTCCATTTTATCGTGGCAAAAGAGAGACGGCCCACGCCGGAAGGGCGAACGGGCCGTCTGTCGGTGGACTGTGGAGATTGACCTGAGGCGTCCCCCTCTTGCGGGCGGCCTCGGCGGAGTCTAAAAGCGATGATGAAGCTACTTCCGACCTGCCAGGACTGGAGCGGAACGCTCTAGGCCTCAGTCACCTCACGTGCTGTGGAACACAAGTTACTGTCAGATTTCATAGGCTTGGATCATCCTCCTTTCCCGTGTAAGAAAGACACTACGCCGGGTCGGAAGGTGGGTCAAGGTGAGGCGGGTGCCTTGGCGTATTCCGCCGCGAGTGCATCCCCAGAGCAGGGGCAGCGCATCACAAAATTCTGCGCTGTAAGACTTTCTCCTGGAAGGAATTTCTGCATGAAACCAGCAACACTGATCGGAATTCTGCTTATCATCCTCGGCATCGTAGGATTTGCGCTCGGGGGCGTTACGTTCACCCATCAGAAAAAAGACATCGACGCGGGTCCTGTTCAAATCAGTCACGAATCGAAGCAGACCGTGCCCATCAATCCCGTCGTTTCCGGCATTGCTCTGGTTGCCGGCATTACTCTGGTGATCGTGGGTTCACGCAGCAGATAGTTTTCAAACGCCCACTTCCTTGGGTAGGACGCGGGCGTTTGTGTGTTCGGAGAGAATAGACCTACCGCATGCGATTTTTACCCCTGATCCTGTTGCTGTCCGGAAGCCTTTTACTTGCCCAGGACTCGTCAACACCGCCCGAGACGACGTCGAAGTCGCCTGTCACGATGTTTCCCCATTCGGACAGCTCGCGGTTCTACGCTGCCGGTCAGGCAAACATCATCTTTCAGGCACATCCTCCGTTCCATTCGCCTTATGAATCGACTAACAGCTTCGTGGGCCGCGGCGAATATAAGACCTCGCTCGTCGGCACGCTTTACCTCGCAATGCAGCTTAATAAGAATTCGCGCTTCAATACGGACCTTATTGTGAACTTTGAAAGCGCGGGTGGGCGCGGACTTTCGCAGGCGCTAGGCCTGGCTGGATTTACGAATCTGGATGTAGTGCGGAATCCCTCACTTGGATCAAAGCCTTATCTGGCGCGGCTTTCTCTTCACCAGGCAATCGGGCTTTCGAGCAAACTTGTGGACAGCCCACGGACGGCGTTCTCTCTTGCGACCAAGGTATCGGAGCGACGGATCGAGATGCGGCTGGGCAAGATGAGTCTGCCGGATTTCTTCGACGTAAATGCCATCGGCAGCGACTCGCACCTGCAGTTTCAGAACTGGACCATCGATAACAACGGAGCCTGGGATTACGCCGCAGATACGCGCGGCTACACGTACGCCGGGACTCTGGAGTACGACGACCATGACTTTTCAGCGCGCTACGCCCTTGCGGCGATGCCCACCGTGGCCAACGGCATTGCGTACGACTGGGCCTTCCATCGCGCCAGCGGGCAGAACTTTGAACTGGAGTACCGAAAGGGCTTGTTCTCTCCTCTATTCAAGGAAGACCGCAAGGGCGTAATCCGGGTGCTTGGTTTTGTGAATCACGCACACATGGGCAGCTATCGCGAGGCGAACGTTGCGTTTCTAAACCACACGGATACGACACCGGATGTGACCAAGCATGAGCACTTTGCGTCGGTGAAGTACGGTGTGGGACTGAACCTGGAGCAGCAGGTGACGACGAATCTGCGCGGATTTATGCGTCTTGGGTGGAATGAAGGTCAGAACGAGTCGTACGCCTATACAGAAGTCGATCAGACGGTAGTATTCGGTGCTGATTACGCGATGGCGGGGCATGGACGCCCCAATGACAAGATTGGTATGGCTTTCGTCTCGAATGCCATCAAGAGGGACCACCAGACTTACCTGAAGCTGGGTGGACAGGGATTTTTGCTCGGGGATGGGACGCTCAACTATGGACGCGAGGACATTCTGGAGGCGTACTACAACACCCACACCTGGCGGGGTCTGTTCTTTGCCTTCGGATCGCAGGGGATCTTTCATCCTGGCTACAACACCGACCGCGGCCCAATCTGGGTGCCAACGGTGCGGGCGCACGTGGACTTCTAATCCTTGCCGGAGATGCCATAAAAATGGGACAGACCAAGGTCTGTCCCATTTTTATGCGTATGATTTTCCTGCGATCTAGTACCTCAGCGGGCTGGCGTCGATCTGCTGGATGATGAACTGCGCAAAAAGTTGGCCGAGATGCGTTGTTGGATGAACCGAATCCGCAAACTCGAAAGTCTGAGCCGCATTGGGTGCGGTCAGAGTCTTCGGCGAGCAGAAGAGGGAGTCCGTGAAAAACGAAGGGTTATTCAAATGGAGTTGCGTGGCCCTTGCAACCTGAGCCTGGGCATCGCAAGCAGTTCCGGTATTGGATACCTGGAATCCAAGTTCCTTGAAGTTTTTGGTGCTATTTTCCAGGAATGTGAATAGATCGATTGAGATCACCTGATTGAGTAGGCCCTGTTGTTGAAGGCTTCCCTCCAGGGCGGTATTGAAGACTTGAGAGACCTGCGTCAAAGTCGCGCCATGATCCGCGCTGGCAGCACCTTCGGGAGTTACCCCCAGATCGGGCATATTAAACAGCACAATGCGCGGAGATCCGTTTTCCTTCAAGGTATGAACGACAGTGGCCAAATCCACAGCAGCCTGTTCGATTGCCGCAATGGCAGCTTGCTGGGCCGCAGCCGTACCTGCTGCCTGTGCTGCTTCCAGATCAACCTGGATATCGTTAGGGCCTGCCTGGAGGAAAACGATTTGGTTCGAGTTGAATCTCTTGTGAACTTTCAGATAGATCTGTACCTGTTCGGTTACAGGAATCGTTGTCGCTAAAGCAAAATCCGCATTTCGCGTGCCTGGCGGCGCGTGATTCACTCCTATGGGGTCTTTCACGCGGGAACCGCCCTGCCCATAGCAAAGCCCATTGACAGGAATAAGCGGAATACCGAAGCCTCCGAGCGCCGCCGGTTCAAGGACGGATCCGTAGTGCTCAGCGACAACTTGAGGAAAGATCAGAGTTGGATTTGTAGAAAACTTGCCACCGCCGAAGAATAGTGTGGCGAAGGGAGAATAGACGCCGCAGTCCATCAGGCTATCTCCAAAGGCTACGAACTGGATTTTGCCGTGTCCTTCGGAATCCTCAGAAGCATCGATTTGCGATGCCTGCAAAGGTTCCAAACTGAACATGGCGATGGCTGCGATGGAAAGCAGGCGCATGAGACCGTTGAGCATACTGCTCGGTCTTAAGCGCAGTCCAGAACTGCTCGTTTTTTTCTGGCTGTTCATAAATCTCTCCTGGAGGATGTAGGCATCGCTCCGACGAAATGAACCCTCCAGCAAATCTTTATTCCAAAAGGTCGCCACTATACTTTGTCTGTGGCGACTCTTTTTCTTGTCTCGGCGTTTGCTCTCGGCCTTCTGCTGGGTTCATTTCTTAATGTCTGCATTGCGCGATTACCTCAGCATGAGTCGATCGTTTCGCCACGCTCGCGCTGTGGAAGCTGCGGCCGCGAGATCCGCTGGTACGACAATGTTCCGCTGCTGAGTTACGTGGTGCTTGCAGGAAAGTGCCGCGACTGCGGCAGCCGGATCTCGCTGGTGTATCCGGCGGTGGAACTGGCGACCGGGATATGGTTTGCGCTGGCCGTCTATCTGGGTGCCGGCGCTCTGCAGATTGCGACCCTCTGGGTGGCTGGCTTTCTTCTCATCGGCCTGGCGGTAATGGATTGGCAGACCCACTTGCTGCCGGACGGGTTCACCCTGACCGGGATTCTGCTCGGCATGATGCTGATCTGCACGCGGACGATCTTTCTGGGCCCACATGAGGGCGACGTTCTCCTCGCCAAACACCACATTGAGCTGCGAGCGCCTGGGGCCACGCATGACGGTGGCAATATCTTTCTGACCGGATCCGAGAGCCTGATCTTCGGTCGGCTTGCGGCAGTGGTGGGAGCGTTTCTTCTGCTCTTTGCGATTCGTGCTCTTTATAAGCTGGTGCGGAAGCGCGATGGCATGGGGCTGGGGGATGCGAAGCTGCTGGCGATGATTGCGGCATTCCTGGGATTCGCTCCTGCTCTCTTTGCCCTCTTTGTCGGAGTCTGCGGAGCGACGTTTTATGCCGTCCTGCTCCTCATGCGAGGCAAGGCAAGCGGGGCCACACGGCTTCCCTTTGGAAGTTTTCTGGCTGTAGGCGGCATGGTCAGCGCGCTGTACGGAGAGGCCGTCGTGGCTTGGTACACTTCTCTCTTTCGATGAAAAGCCTTCTCCTGTTCGCTCTGTTCTCCGCCACTCTCTTTGCGCAGGCCCCGAAAGGAAAAACGATGCATGCCACGGGAAGTTTTGAGGTCAAGCTGACGCCCCAGCAGTCCACTTCGGAGACGACGCCGGACCCAACGCGGGGCCGCATGTCCATCGACAAGCACTTCCACGGGGCGCTGGAGGGGACATCCCTGGGCGAGATGCTGAGCGGAGGAAACCCAGCCACAGGTTCCGCCGGATATGTCGCCATTGAGCGCGTGACCGGAACCCTGGACGGAAAGTCGGGCAGTTTTCTGCTGCAACACTCTGCCACGATGCATGCGGGGCAGTTTTCCCTGACGATTACGGTGATCCCTGGCTCGGGTACCGGGGAGCTGGTTGGCCTCGCCGGCTCGATGAACATTGTCATAGAAGGTGGGAAGCACAGCTACACCTTCGAGTACACGCTCCCCTAGCCATGGCTTCCGTTGATGGATCGTGAACAAGAACGGCTAAAAACTGCGGCCCGTTCCTGTTGATGATCGGCCGTTTCTTGACACTGACTTGATACGAACTAAAATCAGACGTGCGGCGTCAATTCCGGCGCCTCTTCAGCCGACAGCAAGGACCCGATGCAGAGCTACCCCTACCTCTGGAACTATCTTCCGCTCGTCATGCAGGTGCTTGTGGCCATTGGGCTTGCAAGCGCTTTTGTGGCGATCAGCTTCGTCATTGGCAAGCACAAGCGGAACAAGACCAAGCTCGGAGCATACGAGTGCGGCATGGATCCTGTGGGCGATGCGCGCGGACGCTTTTCGGTACGGTTTTACATGGTGGCGATGCTCTTCATCCTGTTCGACGTGGAAGCGGTCTTTATGCTTCCCTGGGCAGTGATTTTTCGTCGGCTTCCGGCGATTACCGGCCAACGCTTCTTCGGTTTCTGGGAGATGGTGGTTTATCTCGGATTTGTGGGTGTGGGCTTGTTCTATGTCTGGAAGAAGGGCATTCTGGACTGGGCGGAAGACCGGGGTGACCTGTAATGGCTGAACCTCTTTTGACTCTTGACGCCGTACGCGAGGGTATGCCGGCCAACCCGGCCTTTGTGGCTGTGGAAGCGATGGCGACCAAGGCGAAGTTCGATCGGAACGAACTGACGATCACCGTGGCGCGCCAAGACATCGTGGCTGCGTGTAAGGCCGTGCAGGCTGCGGGCTATAACTTCTTTGAAACCGTCACTGCCGTTGACTGGTATCCGAACGAGCCGCGCTTTGTACTGGCATACCACATTGTTTC
This sequence comes from Terriglobus saanensis SP1PR4, assembly GCF_000179915.2. NCBI lineage: Bacteria > Pseudomonadati > Acidobacteriota > Terriglobia > Terriglobales > Acidobacteriaceae > Terriglobus > Terriglobus saanensis. The sequence goes on from NC_014963.1 coordinate 3,015,983, forward strand.
GATGACATTGAAAGAACGGATCCGGCTTGCGGTCGAAATCTCCGGAGAGAATCCTTCGGTCGATACGATTACCGCCGTTTGGCCGTCCGCAAACTTTTACGAGCGCGAAGTCTTCGACCTCTTCGGCATTCACTTTGCCGGTCACCCGAATCTGACGCGCATCATGATGCCGCTGGACTGGGAAGGTCATCCGCTCCGCAAGGATTACCCGGTGGAGGGATATCGCTAATGGCAGTTCTGGAAAACCCCTTCGATACACCGGTCCTGAAGTCCCGCGATCCGCAGAACCCTTCCCTGGAAGAGGTGGCTGCGGACTCGGCCCGTAATAACCAGGATCCTGCTGGAGACCAGACGATGGTCCTGAACATGGGACCGCAGCATCCTTCGACGCACGGCGTGTTGCGCCTGCTGCTGGAGATTGACGGTGAAGCGGTGATTTCGTGTTCACCGGATATCGGCTATCTGCATACCGGCATTGAGAAGACCTGCGAAGCGAAGTTCTATCAGCAGGTAGTTCCGCTAACGGACCGCATCGACTACCTCTGTCCGATGACCAATAACCTGGCCTACTGCCTGGCGGTCGAGAAGCTCCTGGACCTTGAGATCCCTGAACGCGCGCAGACGCTGCGCGTTCTGATGAACGAGCTGACGCGCATCCAGTCCCATCTGGTATGGCTGGGAACGCACGCGATGGATATCGGCGCGCTGACCGTGTTTCTGTACTGCTTCCGCGAACGCGAAGAGATTCTGCGCATCTTTGAGGCGATCTCCGGCCAGCGCATGATGACGAGCTACTTCCGCATCGGCGGCCTGAGCATGGAACCGCCGATCGATTTCTGGGAGCGCACGCGCAAGTTCCTGAAGAGAATGCCCGAAAAGATCAAGCAGTACGAAGATCTGCTCACGGGAAACCCGATCTGGTTTGGCCGTTTGAAGGGTGTTGGATATCTCTCGCCTGAAGATGCCATCGCTCTCGGCGTGACTGGACCACCGCTCCGTGCTTCCGGTGTGGATTGGGATCTTCGCCGCGACATGCCGTATTCGGGCTACGAAAAGTATCAGTTCAAGGTGCCGGTTTCAACGGCTGGTGATGTGTGGGCTCGTTATGTGGTCCGCATGGAAGAGATGTACGAGTCGGTCAAGATCTGCGTACAGGCAATGGATCGTATGCCTGAGGGTCGCATCGTAGCCGATGCGCCGAAGATCATTCTTCCCGACCGCGAACAGATGAAGACGCAGATGGAGTCCTTAATCCATCACTTCAAGATTGTGACAGAAGGCTTTGCCGTTCCGGCGGGCCAAGTGTACCAGGCGGTGGAATCTCCGCGTGGTGAGATGGGATACTACGTCGTCAGCGATGGTACGGCGAAGCCGTATCGTGTGCATATGCGGAACCCGAGCTATGCGACACTTCAGGCGCTGGAGACAATGTGCAAGGGTAAGCTATTGGCCGATGTTGTGGCTGTGATTGGGTCGATCGATATTGTGCTGGGCGAGATCGACCGGTAGTGGATGAGAAGTTACACCGCGAGATGTGGACTTCCTGGGCGTCTCTGCTTCGCAGCTATGCTGCAGCCCACGGTCTGAACAGTCCACAGCACGCGGTGGTGGAAGTTTCAGAAGAACGGATTACCGTACGGCACGGTTTGAAGTGGATCAGCTTCACTTCGGCGGCGTACAAGAGCAGTGATGGAAGTACGGTTCCCTTCTCTTTGACGGAGAATGGGACCGCCGTTGTAGACGGGCTGGAAGATGAAATGGATTTAGCCGCCGAAAGGCTGGCACGGGAGATCATTGCAGCGTGAGTGCTATTGCCAACTCGATCTTTTCGCCGGAGACTGCGGCGCGCTTTGACCATCTGGTCACGATCTATCCTGTGCGCCGCTCTGCCCTGGTGCCGATGCTGCTCTACGCGCAGGATGATATCGGCTATGTCTCCGACGCGGTAGTAGCGGAGATCGCGCAGCGACTCGATCTGTTAGAGCTCGATGTTCGCGGCGTGCTGTCGTACTACTCCATGCTGCGGACCAAACCCGCGGGCAAGTACAACGTACAGGTCTGTACCAACATCTCCTGCATGCTGGTGGGCGGATACGATCTTCTGGACCACTGCAAGGCCAAGCTAGGTATTGGGCACAAGGGCGTGACGGCCGACGGTCTGTTTTCGCTTGAAGAAGTAGAGTGCATTGGGGCCTGTTGCTGGGCGCCGGCGATCCAGGTGAACTACGACTTCCACGAGAATGTGACGAACATCAAGATGGACGCCATCCTGGAAGACTATGCCGCCGGACGCGGAAAGGACGTGAAGTAATGCCAGTCCTTGTTTCGCATCCTGATGAAGTCAAGATCCTTTCGCGCCGGTTTGGACAGGGCGCGGCAGAGATCGAGAAGTACGTTGAAATGGACGGCTACAAGGCTGTGCAGAATGCCATTACGAACGGTCCCGAATGGGTGATTACGGAGATGAAGGCGAGCGGCCTGCGCGGTCGCGGCGGCGCTGGATTCCCGACGGGCCTGAAGTGGAGCTTTGTTCCCAAAGTTTCGGAGAAGCCGAAGTATGTCCTGGTGAACGGCGACGAGTCGGAGCCGGGTACCTGCAAAGATCATGTGATCTTTCTGCACGATCCGCATGCGGTGATTGAAGGTACGATGATCGCCGGCCTGGCGATCGGCGCGAAGATGGGCTTTATCTACCTGCGCGGGGAGTATCGCTATCTGCTGAAGATCGTGGAGAAGGCCGTGGCCGACGCGTATGCGAAGGGCTACCTCGGCAAGAATATTTTTGGCCACGAGGGCGTGGACTTCGACATTGTGACGCAGACGGGCGCGGGAGCGTACGAGGTCGGCGAAGAGTCGGCCCTGATGGAGTCGCTCGAAGGCAAGCGTGGCATTCCGCGTATCAAGCCTCCCTTCCCTGCCATTGTGGGACTCTACGGCGGACCGACGGTGATCAATAACGCCGAGACGATTGCGTCCGCACCACCGATTCTTCTGATGGGCGGCGAAGCGTATGCCAAGGTAGGCAGCGAACGCAACGGTGGAACGCGACTCTTCGGCATCTCGGGCCATGTGAACAAGCCCGGCGTGTACGAGCTGCCGATGGGTTACTCGCTGCGCAAAGCGATTTACGAAGTGGCTGGCGGGATCAAGGGTGGACGCGCGCTGAAGGCAGTTGTTCCCGGTGGATCTTCGTGCCCGGTGCTTCTGCCGGAGGAGATCGATGTCGGTCTGGATTTCGACCAGATGGGCAAGGCTGGAACGATGCTTGGCTCGGGCGGCATTGTGGTGCTGGACGAAACGGTCTCCATAGTCGAGTTCGCCATGCGCACGATGAAGTTTTACCAGCATGAATCCTGCGGCTGGTGCATTCCCTGCCGCGAAGGTACGGACTGGCTTCTGAAGACGCTGACGCGCTTCTACGATGGCGGCGGCAATAAAAAAGACATCAACAATATTCAATACCTCGCTGAGAACATGATGGGCCGTACCTTCTGCCCGTTGGGCGATGCTGCGGCGATGCCGACGCTTGGGTTTATCAAGAAGTTCCGTCATGAGTTCGAGGAGTATCTCGAAGGCAAGCGCACGGAGAAGCAGTTCATTACAGTGCAGGACCTTGTTGGAGCTGGACACTAATGGCAGACGTAACACTGACAGTTGACGGCCAGAAGATCACCGCTCCGGCGGGGACCCTGCTGATTGATGCCTGCAAGAACGCGGGTATACAGATTCCTGCGTTCTGCTACTACCCTGGGCTTTCGCTCCAGGCCGCTTGCCGCATGTGCGTGGTCCGCATCGAGAAGGTGCCCAAGCTCGCGACAGCATGCACCACCACGGTTGCAGAGGGCATGGTCGTCCAGTCCGAGACGCCCGAGATCGCGCAGGCGCGCAAGGCGACGATTCAACTGCTGCTGGGCAATCACCCGCTCGACTGCCCGGTCTGCGACGCGGGCGGCGAGTGCGAACTGCAGGACATGACCTTCAAGTATGGGGCGGCGGATAGCTTCTACACCGAGCCGAAGAACCACCGCGAAGAGCAGAAGTGGTCGCCAACGGTGTACTTCGATCGTCCACGTTGCATCCTCTGCTACCGCTGTGTGCGTATGTGCGGCGAAGGCATGGATGTCTTCGCTCTGGGCATTCAGAACCGCGGATCGTCTGCTGTCATCGCTCCGAACATTCCCATGACGCAGAGCGACAACGGCATGCAGGCGCTCGACTGCGAAGAGTGCGGCATGTGCATCGATGCCTGCCCTGTAGGTGCGTTGACCTCGGACAGCTATCGCTACAAGACCCGCCCGTGGGAGATGAACCACGTGGCCACCGTTTGCACGCACTGCGGCGACGGTTGCAAGACGACGCTCGGTGTCCGGTCCACCATGGACGGCGCTGAGATCATGCGCGGAGATAACCGCGACAAGAGCGGAATGAACAACGACTTCCTCTGCGCGAAGGGCCGGTATGGCTTCGACTTCGCCAACCGCGAGGACCGCATTACGCAGCCGCTGGTTCGGCAAGCCGATGGAACGCACAAGACTGTGAGCTGGGAAGAGGCGCTTACTCTGGTGGGCAGCAAGCTGCGTTCGATTCGCGATGAAAAAGGCGGCCAGAGCATCGGCGTCATCGGATCGAACCGCATTACGAACGAAGAAGCTTACCTTCTGCAGAAGTTCGCACGTTCGGTACTGGGAACGGCAAACATCGATCATCACCGCACGGCGGACTATGTTGCCTTTGCTGAGGCTCTGGCTGGAACAACGGACCGCATGGCTTCACAGCGGGACGTTGTGAGCGCTCCCGCGGTGCTCCTGATCGGCGGCGATCCTACCAATGAGAATCCCCTTACGGCGTGGAATCTGCGCACCAACGTTCGCCTGAACAACGCGCGCGTTTACGTGGCCAATCACGAAGCGATCAAGCTGCGCCGCCAGGCGAAGAGCTTCTTGTCCATTGCGCCGTTTGGCTATGGCGCTCTGGCAAACTTCCTCGCCGGAGACGAGAGCGCATCTGCTTCTGTCTCTTCTAACGCGGATTCGCTCAAATCGTTCCGCGAGGCTGTCGCAAGCGAAGCCTCTCTCGTTGTCGTTATCGGTTCCGAGATGCGTGGCCAGGACCTGAAGACGATGGTCGCTGCCCTGCCCAACGCGAAGTTTGCGTTGCTCTCCGACTACGTGAATTCCCATGGCGCTGCCGATATGGGCCTGCTGCCGGATGTTCTTCCCGGATATCAGCCATGGATCAAGCCCGGCAGCTTCGCCACGGAGTACGGCGACCGGTTTCCTCACGCACATGGTCTCGATCTGCTCGCCATGTTCGATGCTGCCCAGGCCGGGAACCTCGATGCGTTGTATATCGTAGGTGCGAACCCGGTATCGCGCTATGCCGTTGACCGTGCTGCTCTGAAAAATACGTTCGTCGTCGTGCATGAGATGTTCCTGACGGAGACGGCCCTGCTGGCCGATGTGATCTTGCCAGCGGCGAACCTCTACGAGAAGTCTGGTTCGGTCACGAACAGCTACGGCGATCTTCAGCTTGTTTCGAAGGCCGGGGATCGCGCCGGTGTTCGTTCCGACTTCGAACTGATCGTGCGCGTTGCCGACAAGATGGGCGCGGATGTGAAGAAGCTGGTTCCCTTCGGCAAGAATCCCGGTCTGCGTGCGGATCTCGGACAGACCCGCGGAGCGCAGTCTGGTGAGGCCGACCGTCACGCTGTCTGGCTCTCGGCGAACAACCTTGAACCGAAGCTTTCTCCCTTTGATCCCTTCGCCATTCTCGACGAGATACAGCGTCTGGTGCCGGGATATGATCTGCGTCGTCTGCAGCTTCTCTCCAGCAATGACCAGCATCTTTCCACCGTTGCCCAGCCCGGATCGCAACTCGTGCAGATCGATACCACACATCAGCGGCGCGATCTTGTGCTTCCGGCGAAGGACACACTCTTTACCTCAGGAACGCTGGGCCGTTATTCTCCGAAGCTCACGGAACTTGCCGCGCGCTACAGCAAGCTGACCCACGAACATACCCAAACGGCTGCCGACTAATGACTTTCATGAAGGACAAAGAGACCGAGTGAACCACCTGACGCCATTCCAGACCTACTTCCTGATTACCCTGCTGAAGCTGGTCGTCGTGCTCGTCCTGACCCTGACGGCGGTAGCTTATACCGTTCTGCTGGAGCGCAAGGTGCTGGGCCGCATTCAGAATCGGTGGGGACCCTCGCGTGTGGGACCTTTTGGTCTGCTGCAACCATTGGCGGACGGAATCAAGCTCTTTCTCAAGGAAGACCTGATGCCGCTGGCCGTCGAGCGTCCGCTCTTTGTGCTGGCACCGGTGATCGCCCTTGGTTGCGCTCTGATCTCGATCGCAGTCGTTCCCTTCGGTGCGCTCACAACGGTCAAGGGCGTCGACATCTTCCAGGTCTCCGATATCAACATCGGCCTTCTGGTCGTTCTAGGCATTACATCCATCGGCGTCTACGGCATTGCGCTCTCCGGCTGGAGTTCCAATAACAAGTACTCTCTCCTTGGCTCGCTCCGCGCTACGGCGCAGATGATCAGCTACGAGCTGGCGCTTGGACTTTCGCTGGTGGGCTGCGTAATGCGTTCGCAGTCGCTGCGTCTGCGCGACATTGTGGATTCGCAGTCGGCGCACGGCATGCGTTCGTGGAATGTCATCGGTGGCCTGCAGATCGTTGGGTTCTTTATTTACCTGATGGCGGCATATGCCGAGACCAATCGCGCTCCGTTCGATCTGCCCGAAGCGGAGTCTGAGCTGGTGGCGGGATACCATACGGAGTATTCCTCCATGAAGTTTGCGATGTTCTTCATGGCCGAGTATGCCAATATGATCACCGTCGCGTGCGTGGCAACTCTACTCTTCTTCGGTGGCGCAAGTTCGCCCTTCGGGCATCTGATCCCCGACTTTGGTGGGACCATTGTGCAGGCGATTCTGCCGATCTTCTGGTTTGTCTTCAAAGTGCTTTGCTTCCTGTTTCTCTACATCTGGGTGCGCGGAACGTTGCCGCGCTTCCGGTATGACCAGCTCATGAGTTTTGGATGGAAGTTTCTGCTCCCGCTGGCCATGGCAAATATTCTGGTCACGGCGCTCGTTCTCGCGATCCACGGATAGCGACTTATTCACGCGGTACTTAACTCGTCTCGAATCGCTGTAGCGTTTGAAGGATTTATCAGCCGATGCAACTTGTGCTGTTTCTCATCTTCGCCGTGCTGTGTGTCGCTGGAGCCCTGAACCTGCTCTTTCAGCGGCACCCCATCAACTCCGCCCTTTCATTGGTGGTGGTGATGATGTCGCTCGCCGTCATCTATTGGACGTTGGGCGCGGAGTTTCTGGCTGCGGCCCAGGTGATCGTCTACGCTGGCGCTGTGATGGTGCTCTTCGTCTTTGTCGTCATGCTGCTCAATGCAGGCGAAGAAGAACGGACCACGGGCAGTCGCGCTGCGTACATTGCCGGTATCCCCGGCGTTGCCGCGATTCTCGCCCTGTTGACCTACATCTTCATGCATGAGCGTGCGGCACTGGGTTACGCCACGCTGGGCGGATCGCTGAACCATACGACATCGAATATCACGGAGATCTCGCGTGTGCTCTTCACCGAGCTTCTTTTGCCATTTGAGGTCACAAGCATCCTGATTCTTGTTGCCATTCTCGGCGCCGTGGTTCTGGCAAGGAAGGAGCAGTAGATGGTTCCCATTGCGTATTACCTTATCCTCGCTGCTGTTCTCTTCTGCATCGGCATTGGATCGTTCTTGATCAAGCGCAATATCATCACGATCTTCATGTCGATCGAGTTGATGCTGAATGCTGTGAATCTGACCTTTGTTGCCTTCGCCCATGAGTGGAAGATGGTGCATGGTCAGATCTTTGTCTTCTTTGTGATGGTGGTGGCAGCGGCGGAAGCTGCGGTGGGTCTTGCCATCATCATCGCTATCTTCCGTGCCCGGCACACCTTGAACGTTGACCAGATCAACCTGATGAAGAACTAAGGACGAGCCGAAACGATGTCTCCTCAATACCTCTGGTTCATACCGCTGCTTCCCTTCCTGGGTTTCCTGGTCAACGGGACCGTGGGCCGCAGACTTCCTCGCGCCGCGGTGTCGGGCGTGGCTTTGCTCTCTACTGGTCTGTCCGCTGCGCTGGTGGCGTGGCTTTGGGTCACGATGAAGGCCGTGAACTCTCCGCTCTCGATGAGCATCGCGTCGCGTCCCTGGATCACCGTCCCCGGTTTCCACGTCGACTTCGCCTTTGCCGTCGACCATCTCACCTTGATCATGCTGGGCGTGGTGACGGGTGTTGGCTTTCTGATTCATCTGTATTCCGTGGGCTACATGGCGCATGAAGAGGGATACTGGCGCTTCTTCGCTTACCTGAATCTGTTCATGTTTTTCATGCTGGTGCTCGTCCTGGCCGAAAGCTTCCTTCTGCTCTTTGTCGGCTGGGAGGGCGTGGGTCTTGCTTCGTATCTCCTGATCGGCTTCTACTTCACGAAGGACTCTGCCTCGAACGCAGGCAAGAAGGCCTTCGTCGTCAACCGCATCGGTGACTTCGGCTTCCTTCTGGCGATGTTCCTGACCATTGCGCACTTTGGCACGCTGAGCTTCTCTCGCGTGTTTGCGCAGATCACCGCACAGCCTGAGTTGCATGGCGGATTCCTGACAGCCATTGCTCTGCTGCTTGTTGTTGGTGCTGCGGGTAAATCGGCGCAGATTCCGCTGTATGTCTGGCTGCCGGACGCGATGGAAGGCCCAACGCCTGTTTCCGCGCTGATCCATGCTGCAACGATGGTCACTGCAGGCATCTACATGGTGGCCCGCTCGCACGTCTTGTTCGACCGTTCTCCGCTGGCGTTGAGCGTTGTGGCTGTGATCGGTGCTGCAACAGCAATCTTCGCCGCCTGCATCGGTCTGGTGCAGAACGATATCAAGCGCGTTCTGGCTTACTCCACCGTCTCGCAGCTTGGATACATGTTTATGGGTTGCGGAGTCGCGGCGTACTCGGCTGCCGTCTTTCACCTGATGACGCATGCGTTCTTCAAAGCGCTGCTCTTCCTTGCGGCTGGATCGGTGATTCACGCACTGAGCGGCGAGCAGGATATGCGTGTCATGGGTGGTCTGCGCAAGCGGATTCCTGTGACCTTCTGGACGATGACCGTTGCGGTCTTTGCGATTGCGGGTTTCCCGCCGTTCGCTGGTTTTTTCTCGAAGGACGAGATCCTCTACCAGACGTTCGCGTGGCACAATCCGCTGGCCAAGCCGCTTTGGGCCGTTGGCCTGATCACAGCTGCCATGACGAGCTTCTACATGTTCCGTCTCTGGTACAAGACTTTCTTCGGCGCTGAGCGCTTTACAGAGCACACCGACGCACATGGTCATGACGACCACGCGCCCGTTCACGCGCGCAAAGACACGACGCTTGTCATGGAAACCGAGCACGACTCTGGACAGGCTGTGCATACGCACGGCGTGCACGAGTCACCGTGGATCATGCTGGCTCCTCTGTGCGTTCTTGCCGTGCTGGCCGCGATTGGCGGATGGGTAGGTATTCCCGAAGCCCTCGGTGGCCATAACGAGATTCAGCACTTCCTGGATCCGGTATTTGCAGTCACAGCACATGCGGAGAATGTAGCGAATGTGGATGAGGTTTCTCATTCGCTAGAACTCGGTCTGGCAGCGGTGTCCGTTCTGGCTGCGCTCTTCGGCCTCTTCCTCGCAGACTTCTTTTATCGCCGTAAGCCCGGAACGCTGGGTGCGATGTCCGCAAACTCCGGTCTATACCGCCTGGTCGCCAACAAGTTTTATGTGGATGAGCTCTATCACTTCGCAATTGTGAAACCGCTCGAGATCGGCTCGCGCTTCCTGCTCGAAGACGTCCTGGAGCGCGGTGTAGTGAACGGCTCCGCCCGTGCACTTGCTTTTATCACACGCGGTGGCTCGAACCTGACGCAACGCATGCAGTCAGGAAACATTCGTTCGTATGCGGGCTGGCTTGCTGCCGGCGCCGCCGTCGTCCTTTTCATCATGGCCGTAACCAGCCTGCACCTGCGCTAGAGAGAACCCAGAGACCATGCAGCCGTTCGATCCCATCATCCTCTCGCTGATCCTCATCACGCCGCTGGCGGGCGCGGTTCTGTTGGCCATCCTTCCTGATCGTGGACGCCTGCAGCAGACCGTAGCGCTTATCGTCACACTGATCACCTTCGGCCTAACGCTGCACCTTCCGTCCCACTGGCACGCGCTGGCTGCTGGCCAGTTTGCCTTCGATCAGAACCTGCCGTGGATCGCGTCGCCCGCCATCCGCTATCACCTGGGCGTGGACGGTCTGTCGATGTGGCTCGTGGTGCTCTCCGGCCTGCTTGCTCCGCTGGGCGTTCTTGCCAGCTGGAACACTATCAGTTCGCGCAAAAAGCTCTTCTACGCGCTCTTCCTTCTGCAGCAGGTCGCGATGTTCGGCGTCTTCGTCTCGCTGGACCTCTTCCTCTACTACGCCTTCTGGGAGCTGGCACTGGTGCCGATGACGATCCTCATCGCCACTTTTGGCCGCACGGAGAAGCGCAAGCGCTCGGCGATCAAGTATTTTCTGTACGCCTTCATTCCTTCGGCGATTCTGCTCGTTGGCATCCTGTGGCTGTACACCGTCACGGGCACAATGGACGTTCCCACGCTGATCCACATGGCGGCTGCGCACCAGATTCCGGGGTCCACGCAGGCACTCTGGCTCGCTTCCCTCGCCTTCCTCATTGCTTTTGCGGTGAAAGTACCTATCTTTCCGCTGCACGGCTGGCTTGCGGATGCGATCTCTGACGCTCCTACTGCAGCCGTGATGGTACTGGCTGGAAAGCTTGGGCTCTACTCCATCCTGCGCTTCTCCTTTGGCATCTTTCCTGAGCAGTCACACCGCATTGCACCGCTTCTGATTGTCCTTGGAGCAATTGGCATTGTGTACGGCTCGCTCATTGCAATGCTCTCCAACGATCTGAAACGGCTCGCGTCATACTCCACCGTCGCTCATCTCAGCTTCATCACGCTGGGAATCTTCAGCTTCACGGCTTCGGGTCTCGATGGTGGTATGTATCAGATCCTGAACCACGGCATCTCGGGCGGCGCGATGTTCCTCCTGATGGGCTTCCTCTATGAGCGCTACGGAACGTACGATATGCGCCAGCTTGGCGGTATCGCACAGACCTTGCCGTGGATGGTGACGCTCTTCGTCATTACGTCCCTGTCCAATGCCGGCTTGCCGATGCTGAACTCTTTCGTAGGTGAGTTTTTGATTCTCTCCGGTTCGGCACAGAGCGTTCTGACACAGCATGCGATGCTTTGGACGACGATTGCCACGACGGGCGTTATCCTCTCCGCGGCCTACCTGCTCACGATGATCCAGAGAACGTTCTACGGCAGCTTCGGTACGCGTTCCGGCGAACTGACCGGTGCACTTCGCCCGCTGGACATTACGGCACGCGAGCATCTTGCAGTGTGGCCGCTCGTGCTTCTCTTCGTCGTGATGGGTCTGGCTTCGCCTCTGTTCATGAAGGCGCTGGATCCGATTGCGGCTGCGTTTGCGACAACCCCTGTCAACCCGGGGCCGAATACGATTCTGCGCGTGGAGGCCGAAACCTACGGCCCTGCGACGGCGGCACAGACTGGAGTACAGCGCTAGATGCCTCTGTCTTCGAACATTCTCACACTGCTTCCGGAATACATTCTTGTGGTCGCGGGCGTCCTCGTGATGCTTGCCGAACCCTTCTTCAAGGATGATGATTCACGCGCCCCCCTGGGCTGGCTTGCCATCGTTGGTACAGCGGCCTCGGGCGCTGCGGCCTTTTATCAGTCACGCTTTGTTGCCGGAAACGGCGCTCTGCATGCGTTCTCAGGAACGATGGTGGCGGACAACTTCTCGGTCTTCTTCCATCTGTTGATCGCGGCCACTGTCCTCGTCACGCTGCTTGGTTCGATGGACTACTTCCGAGGCCACGCCACCCACGCGGGCGAATACTTCGCCCTGGTGCTCTTCGGCGCAACGGGCATGATGTTGATGACCTCCGCGAACGAGCTTCTGATGGTCTTCATCGGTTTGGAGATCTCGTCCATCTCGACGTACATCCTGGCCGGCTTCCGCAAGGGCAAGATCACAGCCTCCGAGAGCGCGATCAAGTACTTCCTGCTAGGATCGTTTGCCACGGCGTTCTTCCTCTACGGCATCGCGCTGACCTTCGGCGCCACAGGCACCACTTCCATCCCCGCCATCGCTGCAGGGCTCGCCGTTACACGCACGCCGATGCTGGCCCTCACCGCCATTGCGATGATCATCATTGGCCTCGGCTTCAAGGTCTCGGCCGCTCCCTTTCACGTCTGGACGCCGGATGTTTACCAGGGCGCACCTGCTCCTGTTGTTGGCCTGATGTCGACAGCACCCAAGGCCGCTGCTTTCGCGGTGCTCCTGCGTGTTCTGCTGACCGGCTTCCCTGCCTATGAAGCGCGTTGGGCACTGATGCTCTGGGCCATCGCCGCGCTCTCCATGACGATCGGCAATCTGGGCGCTCTGCTGCAGAAGGACGTCAAGCGGATGCTGGCGTACTCGTCGATTGCGCACGCAGGCTACCTGCTGGTGGCGTTCAGTTCCCTTCCCGCGGACGCGGTATCCAACGCTGCGTTCTACATTGCGGCTTACTCGGCGATGAACGTTGGTGCGTTCCTGGTGCTGACGCAGGTTTCGGGCTTCTCCGAAGAGACGCGCAGCCGCAAGGACTTTACGGGTCTGGCTAAGCGTCGTCCTGTGATGGCGGCGCTACTCTCGTTCTTCCTTCTGTCGATGATCGGTATCCCGTTCACCGCCGGGTTCTTCGCCAAGTTCTACGTCTTCGCTGGAGCGTTCCACGCAGGGCATACCGCCTTGGTGATCATCGGCCTTGCAAACTCGGGTGTCGCCTGCTTCTACTATCTGCGGTTGATCCTTTCGCTCTACAGCGAGCCGGATGCGGACCGTGTTGAGGAGCCTGCCTACCGGCACGTTTCTATCTCTGCATCGATTGCCCTGGCGGCCTGCGCGGTGGCGGTTCTGCTTCTGGGAGTGATGCCCGGAAAGATCGTGGCGCATGCGGGACGCGCGGCGATTGCGATTGCGGAGAAGACAGCCGAGCCGGTCACGCTTCCAAATATCCCCTGTGGGATGCCGGATTCGAAATGCCAGGAGACGCGCTAGAACTACGACGCCCGTCACGTAGATCAGGCCCTCGCTTCGGCGAGGGGCTTCGCGTTGACGCAGGCGTCGCGATAGGTCGGGCCTTTGGCCCTTGGGCACAGTCAGTAGATCATTTGCGCTAACCCACAACATTCCAACGCAGAAAGGCCCTCGCCGAAGCGAGGGCCTTCTTTTTGCTACGAAAGAACTACTTGACCTTCAGGAAGATGATGACGAAGGTGAAGAGCGCGAGGGATTCGATGAACGCGAGTCCAAGGATCAGGAAGGTGAAGATGCCAGGGCGAGCGCCGGGGTTGCGGGCGAGCGCTTCAGCGGCAGAGGCGGTTGCCTTGCCCTGTGCGAGACCGCAGAGACCGGCAGCGAGCGCCATGCCGAGACCGGCAGCGATGTACAACATACCCTGCGAGCTGGCGTTGGCTGCTTCCTGAGCGTAGACGGGTGATGCCAGCAGAAGAGCGGCGGCGGCCATGAAGAAGTATTGAAGCTTGCGCATTATGTTTCTCCTTGCCTCTGAAGATGTCCGGTTGCAGTGGGTGGTTGAGGCTCACCGTACTGGCCCCCTCACGCTGCTACCCGGTCCTGCCCGCACACGGCCAGAGGCCCTCCGTGTGCGTCAAACCTGGTGAAACACAGCTCTCTAGTGCTCGTGCGAGACCGCGAGTGAGAGATAAACCGTTGCCAGAAGCATAAAGACATACGCCTGAATCACAGCGACACCGAGATGCAGACCGAGAAAGACGAGCGGAATGCCGATCGGCACCAGCGAGAAGAAGGCCAGCGTGAGCAGATCGCCCGCGAGCATGTTCGCCCAGAGACGAACCGTGAGCGAGAGGACGCGCGCGAAGTGCGAGACGATCTCGATCAAAAGCATGAGGGGCGAAAGCCACCAGACGGGACCGAGGAACTGCTTGACGTAGCCGCCACCGTTCTCACGGATGCCGTGATAGTGGTAGTAGGCGAAGGTCGCAATCGCCAGACCGAGCGGCACCACGGGGTTCGCCGTGGGCGATTCCAGACCGGGGACGAGGCCAAGCAGGTTCGACAGAAGGATGAAGAGGAAGATCGCCGTCAGATAGGCCGTGAAGCGCTCGTAGCCGTGGCCAACGATGCTCTCGCCTTGGCCTGAGACAAACTCGTGGGTCATTTCGGCAAGCTGCTGCGCCGGTCCGGGCTTCTCCACGCTTAGCGTCATGCGCACGATCACGAAGTAGGCCAGAAGAATCGCCATGACGATCAGTTCCATCGCAACGGCGTTGGAGATCGGGGCTTCGGGATAAACGGGATGCACATGTACCGCGCGAAGCAGAGCATCGACGGGCGCGGCGAGGTGGTGATTCAAAAACTGGGTCAGCAAAAGTTGTTCAGGCATAAGTAAAAGGTCTCGAAACGGCTCTTAGATTGTGCCCGCGCGTAGCAGCCTGATCCCCTCGAACGTGAGTGCAAAAATACCCATCGCGAGGCCTGCAGCAAGCGCAAAAACAGAGCCTTCCAGATACTTAAGACTAACATACAGAATGACCAGCGTCAGGCCGAGGCGCATGAAGAACATGATGAGGATCGGCGCCATAGAGGGGCTCTTGCCTTCTTGGTTTTCGAGGTCCATCCGCAGGGCAATGGCGCTCATCAGGCGACGCCACTCCCATAACCCGCTGCCGCTGATAGCTGCGCCGATGAGCACCAGCAGAGCGGACTGCCAACCAGCCTTCCACCAGAAAAGCGGTACCGCCACGACGGTGAGGATGGCAACCAAGCGAATGGCACGGGCGATGGCGTCTTCAAAATGCTTGTCGGTGTAGTCCACTGCTAGTCAGGATCTTTCATGAAGCGCTTTGCCGTGGTGATGATCTGAATAAATCCTGCCGCCGCACCGATGAGGATGCCAAAGATACCGATCCAGGTGGTGTGAAAGTGGCGGTCGGCCCAACTGCCCAGTAGCCAGCCGATGACGCATCCCGCGGGAAGCGCGATGGCTAGCTGAATCATGGATTCGGCTTTGACGAGATCGCCGAGCGCGCCCTTAGGTTTACCGGGTTGTGATTTGGGGTCGCTCATGGCAGACCCTATGGTATCGCGAGTCTCTGGAATGTTTGCCGCGCGCTCACGGTCCGTCGTTTTGAGCCCCGTGGCCGGCGGCAAAGGCCAATCGACCACGGGACGGCTCGTTAGCGGTGACCGCCGCCACCATGTTCGCCGCCGCCACGAGGGGCACCAGGGGCATGCTCGTTGCCGCCATCATGGCCTGCGTTGCCGACATGACCCTGTCCATCACGGGCTTCATTGGCATGGAAGTGGTTGAATGCGGCCTCGCCACGGTTCGGCAAAGGTCCGGCATAGCCGTGATGGGGATCGAAGCGATTATCTACATGACCATAGAAGCCGTGGGGACCGTGAAACCAGGGGCCAGCTCCGATGAACACCCCACCAGTGAACCAGTCTGGCCCGTAATAGCCATAGGGAGCGCAGCTATAGGGAGCATAGTCAAAGTATCCATAGGGACATCCAGGAGGAACCCCGATATTGATGGAAACCTGTGCCGTGGACACGGGCGCGCTGCTCACCAATGCAACAGCAGCGACGGTGGATAAACCAAAAGTTTTCCAATAAGACATACTTCCCTCCTTCTTTCTCTCTCTTTTAGACCCTTGAGACGAGCGTTAAGTTGCGTGTGGATGGATATGCTTTGCGTGACCGAAGTAAGCGGTGGTTTTGTGAGCGGGTGGATATACTTAGCTTTTGCGCGGAATCCGTCCGCTTTGAAGGTCTCCAGTTGTTCGAATCGAAGTTTGAAGAAGAGATGTTTGAGCTGCGGCAGCAGAAGCTGCAGCAGATTACCGCACTGGGTGTCGAGGGTGGCCTGAGCAAGGCTGCGGCCAGCTATCCCAACGGATTTACCTGGACGGCCATGCTACCCGAGGTGCGGGCGCAGTATGACGGCGAGAGCGGCGAAGCGCTGGAGGCTGCAAAGCCGGAGGTGTCCGTCGCCGGGCGCATCATGGCGATCCGCGCGCAGGGCAAGGCTGGCTTTGCCCAACTGCAGCAGAACGGTGTGCGGCTGCAGATCTATGTGCGGCAGGATGCCGTCGGCGAACGCGCCTATGCGATGTACAAGTTGATGGACCTGGGCGACCACGTTGGCGTGAAGGGATATCTCTTCCGCACACGGACGAATGAACTGAGCGTACATGTGACGGAGCTTACCTTCCTCTCGAAGGCCATGCTTCCGCTGCCGGACAAGTTCCACGGTCTGGAGGATGTGGAGCTTCGCTATCGGCAAAGGTATGTCGATCTCTTCTCTGACACCGGAGACTTTGAAGGCGAGGGGGAAGAGGCGAAGCAGACACGTCTTCCTGCACGTGATGTGTTTGTAAAGCGCGCTGCAGTTCTGCGTGCCCTGCGAAAGTTTTTCGACGATCGTGGCTACATCGAAGTCGAAACGCCGATGATGCAGCCGGTTGCGGGTGGCGCTGCGGCGCGTCCGTTCACCACGCATCACAATGCGCTGGATCTTGATTTGTTTTTGCGCATCGCGCCGGAGCTTTATCTGAAGAGGCTCGTTGTGGGCGGCATGGATCGTGTGTACGAGATCAACCGGAACTTCCGCAATGAAGGTGTTTCGACGCGGCACAATCCCGAGTTCACCATGCTGGAGTTTTACCAGGCGTATGCCAACTATCACGACCTGATGCAGATCACGGAGGACCTGGTTTCCTTCGTTGCGAAGGAAGTGAATGGAACGACGATCACAAACTTTGGTGGTCACGAGATAGATCTCGGCAAGTGGACGAAGCTGAGCATGCGCGAGGCGATTGTGAAGTGGTGGCCTGCGGCTGCGGGCGCGGCTCCGGAGCATGGAGATTTTGCGCATCCTGCGAAGATCGATGCGATGGTGATGAGCCTGCGCGCGACAGGCTTGAGCATGCCTTATGTTCCAGCCGATCCATTGGGTAAAACCATCGCCACAATCTTCGAGACGATTACGGAAGAACACCTGATTCAGCCGACAATTATCTACGACTTCCCTCTCGCGGTCAGTCCTCTGAGCAAGGTGAAGCCGGATGAGCCGGAGTGGGTGGAGCGGTTTGAGTTCTACATTGGCGGATTTGAAGTGGGCAACGCCTTCAGCGAGTTGAACGATCCCGTGGACCAGCGTGCGCGTTTCGAGGCGCAGCTTGGCGAGAGAGAACGTGGCGACGACGAGGCGCACCAGATGGATGCGGACTACGTGCGCGCGCTGTCTTATGGCCTTCCGCCCACGGGTGGTGAGGGCATCGGTATCGATCGTTTGACGATGGTGCTGACCGGGGCGAAGTCCATTCGCGATGTCATCCTGTTTCCTCTCTTGAGACCACAAGCCAAAGTAATCCTGACTGCGAGCGAAGAAGAGTCGGGGCCCGCTCAGTGAAGATTCTTTTTGTGGGTGATGTCTTCGGCTCTGCCGGACGGAAGATTGTGGCGGAGCACGTCGGACATGTGATGGAGACACATGAGATCGACCTCCTCGTCATCAACGGTGAGAATGCCGCGGGTGGATTTGGGATTACACCTTCGATTGCAGACGACCTCTTTGACCTGGGCGCGCATGTCATCACGACGGGCAATCACTTCTGGGACAAGCGAGAGCTGCTCGACTACCTGAAGGTCCCGGCAGATTCACACGGACGCGCGCGGCGGATTCTGAGGCCGGCGAACTACCCGCCAAGTACGGCTGGGTACGGCATCTACGAAGGGTCGCTCCCTGCAGGACAGACCTATGCTGTCATCAACCTGCAGGGGCGCGTCTTCATGGCTTCGAATGACGATCCGTTCCGCAAGATCGACGAGATATTGAAGACGATTACGGCCAAGGTGATCTTCGTGGACTTCCACGCCGAAGCCACGAGCGAGAAGGTCGCCATGGGATGGCATCTCGATGGACGCGTGACGGCGATTGTGGGAACGCACACGCATATCCCTACGGCGGACGAACGTGTGTTGCCGGGTGGAACGGCGTATCAAACGGATGTTGGCATGAGCGGACCGTATGACTCTGTGATCGGTGTGGAAACAGACCTGGTATTGCATCGATTCCTGACAGGCATGCCAGGAAAGTTTGAGCCTGCGAAGGGCAATCCCAAGATGTGCGCTCTGGTGGTGGAGTGTGATGGCGGCACGGGCAGGGCGATACGGGTGCAGCGGATTATGTTGGGGGAGTAGAGAGGTTATCCGCTTCGCGCATAACCCACTCATCGCGATAAAGCTGCGATGAATGGGGCACCGAGTCGGTGGTAACACGAAAACGTAAAAGGGCAGCCCGAGGGCTGCCCTTTTTCTTGCTGCGCGATGCTTAGCGCTTGCGGGTGGTGGTGCGATGCGTCGGAGCGGCAGCCTTCGCCTTGGCTACGGGCTCGGCGCCGGTCATGTTGATCATGAGAGGGCTCTGCGTGTAGGAGTCGAAGGTGCCTGTCAGCTCAATGGTCGAACCGACTGCAGGAACCGTCTTGAGAGGCTCCTTCATCGCGAAGGTGAAGTCAGCCTTGGTTGCCTGCTTCGCATCATCCGAAACCGCGAGAGCAACGGAAGAATCAGTAGCGGAGATGACTGTGCCGGAAATGCGGACTTCCTTGCCCTTGACGGGTGCGAAGACCTTGTCTGCCTGCTCGGGCTTGCCGTTGGTGATGATGAATTCACGATCGGCTAGTGCGAGGGTATCCAGGTTCGGCGTGCTGGCCAGCGTCTGGTCGACGTAGTCCTGCGGGGTAGGAGCGGGCTTGATGACCAACGAGTCAGGAACAAAGAGGTTCGCGGCCGCTGCAGTCTTCACAGCGTCGTAGCCCTCGTCGCTTCCGTGGTACTTCTTGTAGCAATAGCTGGCCAGCGGCTGGAAGGTGGGCTTGTACTGGTCGGGTGCAAAGTTCGCCGTACGTGTGGCGTAGAAGGTGCACTTTCTGAGATCAGGCGGTGTCGCACCGTAGTAGGCCTGAGCTAGGAAGAACGTGTCCTGAAGAATTGGACCGGGAGCCTGGGTCTGCTCGATGGGAACGGACTTCAACTCTGACTCGTATGCCGAGATGGCAGTAGGAGAATCCTTACGGGTGAGGGCGTCAATGCCAATCGCCGAATAGAAATAGGGGTTAACCTGCTTCTGGATAGCGGCGAAGTCTGCATCCGGCATATCGGCGGGCTTGGTCGCCTTCAGACCGCGCTGGGCGAAGCCTGCGGCCTTACCGTAAGCAGCCTGCTTGGCGGCGGGATCCGTCGCCTGATCGCCCTGAGCCTTCAAAAGGCTGGTTTCGACAGCGAGAGCGCGGATGTTGTTGGGCGATACCTGCAGCAGGCGGTCGGCAGCGTCAATCGTCTTGGCCGGATCGAAGGTGCTGTAGGCACCCATCAGGAGCTCAAGAACAGAGGTCTTCACGCTGGACTGGGGATACGTGGTGAGGTAAGACTCGAGCGCGGCGGCTTTGGCCTTTGGGTCGGTCTGCGAGGTGGCGTTGGTGTACGCGTTGTACTCAGGCTGCGCCATCTGAACCTGGCCTGCAGCGGCCGGAGCCTGTGCACCCTGGTTGATGTTTACCGCCGACTGCGCGTAGCTGGTTGCTGTGGTTAGTGTTGCGGCCGCCAGCAGGGAGGCAAATACAACCTTCTTCATGTGAAGCTCCTCGAGTCCGGGAAATCTAAGAAAGTGCGTCAATTTTCTTTGTAGCTTTCTTTGTATCAGTTCGTGATGCATTCAGGTAATGATGCGGATTATAAGAATAGCGTTTGATGGGCGCAAGGGATTGATCGCCGAGCGTTTGAGGGAAATGGAAAGCTCCCGACCAAGAGTCTAAAGGACTGGAAGGTAGACCCTCAAACCACAGGAAGTGCTGCAGAACACCTACCAATGGAAATCCTACCTCCTTATCCACAACATATTGGGTTTGGATGTTGATTCCGGCCTACGCGGGCGGATAGCTTGAAAGCAGTCCCAGGCGCGGTATGGCGGCCCACAAGAGTGGTTCGTCCCGTTTTGCATGGTGTGGAGGTTCTTCGGTAGATGCTCAAGCTCAAGCGCGTTCAGATTCTCGGGTTCAAATCGTTCTGCGATCGTACGGATGTTCAGCTCTCGGGCAGCGGCATTGCCGCCGTGGTGGGACCGAACGGATGCGGCAAGTCGAACATCTCCGATGCGATTACGTGGGTGCTGGGTGAACAGAGCGCAAAGAGCCTGCGCGGCATCAAGATGGAGGACGTCATCTTTGCCGGAACGCGCGACCGGAAACCGACCGGTATGGCCGAGGTTTCGCTGACGCTGGTCGACCCTGAGGTCTACGACGGTGCAGTCCCTTCTGCGGACGACGGTCCAGAGATCGTGATGCGAGACGATGTTCCCTCGGACTGGGACGAGAGCGAAGTGCGGGCAAAGTCTGCTGCGGCGACCGAAGAAGCCGTGCAGGAGGCCCAGCCGGGCACGATAGCGGATGGCTCCGAAGAAGCTGGAAAACCTGCGGAAGAGGTTGAAGCAGACGCGGAAGCGACGCAGGGAGCTACCTCTTCGAATGTGATTTTGAAGATTCGGCGGAGAAAGTTCAACCGGACGCCGGTGCGTGCGGGAGAGATCACGGTCACGCGTCGTCTATTTCGTTCGGGCGATAGTGAATACCTTCTGAACGGGAAGATCTGCCGCCTGCGCGATATTCAGGACATCTTCATGGGCACCGGTCTGAGCGGCGAGAACTACGCCATCATCGGGCAGGAGCGCATCGGACAGTTGCTGAGTTCGAAGCCGCTGGATCGCCGTTCGATCATCGAAGAAGCTGCGGGCATTACGCGTTTCAAGACGAAGAAACGGCTTGCAGAGCTTCGTCTGGAAGCGGCGAAGCAAAACCTTGCACGCGTGGACGATATCTTTGAGGAAGTAACGCGACAGATGGCCTCGCTGAAGCGGCAGGCGTCCAAAGCGGAGCGTTACGGTGCTCTGCGAGATGAGTTGCGCACCAAACTGCGCGTCGTGCTCGCAAGTCGTATGGCGCAGATGGATGCCGACCAGGCGGCGACGGCGGAGAAGATTGCCGAGTTGAACGGGCGCATCGACACGCAGGCCGCCAGCGTGGAGACCATGGACGCGGAGCATACCGAAGGCGTACAGCGCGGCTATGCGATGGACGAGCAGATTCGCGACGCCAACCTGCGTGCAAACCAGGCAGCAGTTGACCTGGAGCGCATCGTCTCGCGTACGGGCGCAAACACGGACCGCATCAGCGATCTCGTCTCGCGCATTGCCGGAGGACAGGATGAGCTGGCGCAGATTCGTACACAGCTTGAAGGGCTGGCAGCAGAGAGCACAGGGCTGAAGAGCTTCCTTGAAACGGCGACGGCGGAAACAGCCGCCGCCCGTGCTTTGGCTCAGCAGAAACAGACCGAAGCGGGCGAGGCTGTGCGCGCGGTAAACTCCGCCGAACAGGAGGCCGAGGCTGGCCGACGGCAGACGATGCAATTGCTGCAGCGGGCTTCGCAGACGCGAAACGAAGAGGCGCAGGCCGCAGAAGCGCTGGCGGGGCTTGATCGTGAGTCGCAGAGGCTGAATGCGGAGAGCGATCAGGCGCGGCGCGAACTGGAGGCCCTTGGCCAGCAGCGCGGCCAGGTGAAGATGAGCTTCGAGTCCGTCAACGAGCGGCTGGCGCGGTTGGAACAGGAGATTGCAGAGCTTCGTCTGCAGCTGGAATCCGGGCGCAAGGAAGAGTTGGAGACGCGTCGTCGTGGTGACGGCATGCGCGCCGAAATGGCAACGCTTGTAGGACGTCGGAACTCTTTGCAATCGCTCATCCGCGACCATAGCTACTCCACCGATACGGTGAAGAAGATCTTCAGCGCGAACCAGAAGGGCTCCCCAATGGCTCCGGTGGGAACGCTGGCAGACTTCCTCGAAGTCGAAGGCCAGTACGAGACAGTAGTCGACGAGTTTCTGCGCGATGAGTTGAACTACATCGTCGTAAAGAGCTGGGATGCCGCAGATGCGGGCATGCAGATGTTGAAGGGCGACGTAGATGGACGCGCTACCTTCCTGGTGCATCCGGATGACGCACAGGCACGCGTGAACCACTCTGCCGGTATGTCCGGCAGCATGACCACGGAGATCGCTGGCGTGGTGCCGTTGAAGAACTGCATCAAGGTGCTGGATGGCTTTGGCAAGTCTCTGGAAGTCTTTCTCCCCAAGCTGCGCGAAGGATATGTTGCGCCGGACTCCGAAGTAGCGCGTTCGCTGGCACTGGAGAATCCTGAGGCGTTCTTTCTCTCTCCAAATGGCGAGACCTTCCACAACATCACCGTAACCGGCGGCAAGCAGCGCGCCGAGGGTCCTCTCGCCATCAAGCGCGAGTTGCGCGAGGTCCAGCAGAAGCTGGATGCCGTCGAGATCGAACTTTCGAAGACCGATCTTCACTCCGCCGCGTTGGCACAGCAGATTACGCAGATGCAGGCGGTGTTGGAGTCTAAAAGCGCCGAGCGTCGCGATGCCGAGCGCGAGGCCGCAAACTCCGGTGCTGCCCTGCGACAGATGGAGTCCGAAACGGCACGCATCGAACGCCGAATGCAGGACTGGGCTCTTGCGAGCGAGCGCAATCGCGATGCGCGCGGTGCGAAAGAAGAGTTGAAGGCGCGCAAAGGCGAAGAGGCCGAGCGGATCGACGGCGAGCGCTCTGCGCTGGAAGAGCGCATCAGCGGCATCATGCAGGGCGCTGCTGAGTTGCGCGAGCGCCGCGAAGAGCTGCAACAGGCAGCGGCTGCGGCTTCTGCCGCGCTGGCAGGCCTGGAAGAGCGCCGTCGCAATGCGTCTGCGAACTTTGAACAGAACGATCGACTTCGCAATAACCAGCAACAGCGGTTGATGCAGGTGGAGCAGCAGTTGGCAGCGGCAGCGGCGGAGAAGACTCGCCGCGAAGAGGAAAACGTCTCGCTGGCGATGCAACTGACGGAGCTGACCGGCGTAAGGGAAGAGATGTCGGGCGAAGGCAAGAAGTTAAGCGAAGAGGCTTCCGCTCTGCGGGCATCGCTTGCCGAGCTTGATGGCCGTCTGCGTGCCCTGCGTACGGAGACAGAGGCCTTGCGCGAACAGCGGAGCCAGTTGACGGCCAAAGCTGCGCGACTGGCTACCGAGATCGAGCATCTCGATGCCGCTTCCATCAACGACCTGGGCATCGAGTCTGCGGAACTTCGCGCGGATGAGACGATCATTCGCATCGAGGCGGAGCATCTCGTTGAATCGGAAGAAGAGACGCGTTCGCTCAAGCAAAAGCTTGAAGCCATGGGCCCCGTGAACATGATGGCCTTGGAAGAGTTTGCCGAAGCCTCCGGGCGGCATAGCTTCCTGGAAGGGCAGCGCAAGGACCTGCTGGATTCGATCGAGAATACGCAGATGTCCATCAAGGAAATTGACGAGATCTCGAAGCTGAAATTCGATGAAGCGTTTGCTCTGATCAACACGAATTTTGCTGAGACGTTCACTAAGCTCTTTGGCGGCGGACAGGCGTATATGAAGCTGACGGACGAGGCGAACTCGGCGGAGAGCGGCATCGACCTGGTAGCTTCGCCGCCGGGCAAGAAGCCGCAGAACGTGCTGCTGCTTTCGGGTGGTGAGAAGGCGCTGACTGCTCTTTCTCTTCTGGTCGGTATCTTCCAGTTCCAGCCGAGTCCCTTCTGCGTGCTGGACGAAGTGGATGCTCCGCTGGATGAAGCCAACGTGGTGCGCTTCTCCAGGCTGATTCATGACATGAGCCGGGAGACGCAGTTCATCGTCATCACCCATCACAAGCGGACGATGACCGAAGCAGACGTGATCTACGGCGTCACCATGCAGGAACCGGGCGTGTCGAAGATCGTTTCCGTGAACATCAATCGCGCCGAACCACGGCGTGCGGTCGCCTAGTGGCTACACTCCTCCATCCCGATCTTTCTCCCCGTAAGCCGTGGCTCACGGGCAAGGTGCGCGATCTCTACGAGGTTGGCGAAGACCATCTTCTTTTTGTTGCCAGCGACCGAATCTCAGCCTTCGATCACGTCCTTGGAAGCGGTGTGCCGGACAAAGGCAAGGTGCTCACACAGATCTCGCTCTTCTGGTTTGAACATCTGCGTGCTCTCGTACCAAACCACCTGATCACGGCGAAGGTCGCAGAGTATCCCGAAGACCTTCGCCAATACGCGGACCAGCTCGAAGGCCGGTCCATGCTGGTGAAGCGAGCGAAGATGTTTCCCGTGGAGTGCGTGGCTCGTGGGTATCTCTCCGGCTCCGGATGGAAGGATTACCAGGAGACGGGTACCGTCTGCGGCATTTCCCTGCCTTCCGGCCTGCGGGAGAGCGAAGAACTTCCGGAGCCGATCTTTACCCCTGCGGCTAAGAACCACTCCGGCCATGACGAAAATATTGGCTTCGATGCCGTGGTCGCCGCGCTCGGCGGGGAGACAGCTGAAGCTCTGCGGACGCTAACGCTGGATATCTACAGGGCGGCTTCGCAGCATGCGCGCACCAAGGGCCTGCTGCTGGCGGATACGAAGTTTGAGTTTGGCCTGATCGAAGACGCGAGCGGCACACCCCGTATTACCCTTGCGGACGAGGTGCTAACGCCAGACTCCTCGCGCTACTGGCCGATCGACGGATACGCTCCCGGAGGCGCGCAACCCTCGTTCGACAAGCAGTTTGTACGCGACTATCTGGAAAGCATTCGCTGGAACAAACAGGAGCCTGCACCCTCGCTGCCGGATGATGTGGTGGAGCGCACACGGGAGAAGTATCTGGCGGCATTTCACATGCTGACGGACAAGTCCGCTCTGGATTCACCCCAGGGGCCCTAAAGCGATGCAGACGTTCCTGCACCACCTGAACGTGCTCGACTGGATTTTTTTGGGTGCGCTATTAACTTCTGTGGTCATGGGGTTTCTCCGAGGCCTGGTTCGATCCTTATGCTCACTGGCAGGCATAGTCGTTGGCATTGTGCTGGCGGGGTGGTATGCGCAGAAGTTGAGTCTTCCGCTGGGGCGATGGATTACACCTCCGCTGGCGGCGCAGGTGGTGGCTTTTCTTGCGATTTCGCTGGGAACCATGCTGCTTTTCGCGCTGGCGGGACGGATTATTCGAGGGACGATGCAAGTCGTTGGTCTTGGCTTTGCAGACCGCTGTGCGGGCGCGCTGTTCGGGCTTCTGCGGGGTTATCTGGTGGTGGCGGCGACGCTGCTCCCCCTTGCCGGATATCTGCCACAAACAGACCTGGCGAAAAGATCTTTCTTACTTCCAAGTTTCCTTGAGGGCGCTCATGAGATATCCTTCGTCTTGCCACGCAACTTTATGGACCGCATTGCTGGAAGCCTCCTGCGCCTAAGACAGGAGAACCATCGATAAGACCCGCCAAAGTGTAGAGGTATACTGGCACCCCGGTGCGATGATCTGAATTTTGAGGTGAGTCCGAGTGAAGCGCGAGTTGGATAACCTGGTTTCTCATATGTACGCCACCGGCATGAGCTATACGGACGCGGTCCGCGAGTTCAAACGTCGCTATCTCCTTGAAGTGCTTGCGCGCCATCGCGGCAACCAGTGCAAAGCCGCCGAAGAACTGGGCATGCACCGCAATACGCTGAGCCGCACTCTGACCGAGTTGCATCTGGACTCCGCTGAGATCCGCAACGGTATGAAGCGGCCTTCGCGCAGTGAACGGCCTGACCGAGCACGAATTCAGCCGATTTCTATTGCACGATAAGTCTCGAGCGCCGTCTAATCCACAGGTATGACGATGGATTCTCCTTCGATGCGCAGATGCGCGTGCCGCTTTGTGCACGCGATTTGCTGTGTCTGCTTGTGCGGTACGGCGGTGTTTTCGCCTGTGCTGCGGGCCCGGGCGGACACGACGAAGGAAGCGTCCCAGAAAGTTTCCGCAAAAGACGCCAACGCTGCGGAAGCCGTTTACATGGACGGCGCCAAGCGATTTAAAGCGGGAGACTTTGCCGAAGCAGAGAAGCTTTTTGCACGCGCGGCGCAGCTGAATCCGCAACATAACGAATATGTGCTGGGCCTTACGACCGCACGTCAGCGAAGGGCCGCGCAGCTGGTGCAGCAGGCGGCACTCGAAAGGCAAAGGGGACACGATCAGCAGGCGAATTCCCTGCTGTCACAGGCGCGCGTCCTGAGCCCCGACGATCCACTGGTGCAGCAGCACTTTGCCAGCGCGCCTGCGGAGACACCGGGACTCTTGCATGAAGTGCTCGCGGGAGAGATCGTTCTGCAGCCGTTGGCGGCGCGGCAGACCTTCCACCTTCGTTCCGATACGCGAAGCATCCTGCAACAGGTTGCACAAAAGTACGGTCTGCGCGTGAGCTATGACGCCGGGGTCACCTCCAAGCCCATTCGTCTCGATCTTGAGGACGTGACCTACGACCAGGCGATGCCGATCGTCCTCATGATGACGAAGCTGATGGCGATTCCCCTCGATGAGAAAACCATTCTGGTCGCAGAGGACACGCCGGGAAACCGGGAGCGGTTGGAGCGGCAAATGGAGGAGATGGTCTCTCTCCCCGGGTTGACCACCGAGCAGCTCAACGATATCGGCAATATCGTTCGAAATATCTTCGACGTGAAACAGGCCACGGTCCAACCGCATGCCGGGACTCTAGTGTTGCGTGCGTCAGCGGAAAAACTCAATGCCATCAACCGCACTCTGGAAGACCTGATTGATGGCGGAAGTGAAGTACTGCTTCGATTGAGACTCTACTCCGTCAGCAAAAACAAGTCACAGGACACAGGCCTGACTCCGCCGCAGTCCTTGACGGCTTTCAGTCCGGCGGGTGCAGCCTCCAGTTTGATCTCGGCAAACCAGACCCTGGCAGACCAGATTGTGGCCTCCGGTGCGCTGGGTACCAATCCATCGCAGATCGCCATTGCGTTGGCCCTGATTGCTTCGGGAGTCAGCAGCAATCTGCTCACCGGCTCGTTTCTGAAGGTCGGAGGAGGCTTGTCTACGGTTATTCTTTCCACCGCAAATTCTCCAACGCTCAACCTTACGCTTTCGAGCTCCGATTCGCGTTCCCTGGATGACGTTCAACTTCGGCTCAGCGACCGTGAGACCGGCACCTTCCGCAGCGGTTCCCGCTTCCCGATCGTGACGTCAACCTATTCCAGCGGAATATCTACCGCTGCGGGATCCAGTACCGCCGCAGCTCTGCTGTCCCAGTTCCTGGGCAGTTCGGCCAGTAGCGTTGTCGTGCCGCAGATCCAGTATGAAGACCTCGGCCTGACGCTCAAGGCCACGCCGCACATGCAGCGGAGTGGCGACGTTTCGGTGCATCTTGAGTTGAAGATCGAAGCGTTGAGCGGACAAGCGCAAAATGATATCCCGATTCTTGCAAACCAACTGGTCACTTCGGACCTCACCTTACGCGCAGGAGAGACGGCGATGATTATGGGGCTGCTCACGCGAAGCCAGTCCAAGGCCATCTCCGGCATCCCCGGCTTGAGCGACCTTCCCGGCTTTCAAAGCATCACCGACAACACTGGAAATAAAATGGAAGACGAGATGGTCCTGTTGTTAACGCCCGTTGTGGTGCGTCGCGGACATATCAATCTTGCTGGCCCGTACATTCCTTTCCAGATCCATGCGACGAACTAAGCCCTCGCGTTGACCTATGCCTCAACGGTCGATATACTTACAAATGTTGAGCGGGAGTAGCTCAGTGGTAGAGTGCTTCCTTGCCAAGGAAGATGTCGCGGGTTCAAATCCCGTCTCCCGCTCCAATTTGATTCCTTTTCCTGAAGACCTTTCCGGAAAGGTCGAGTCCAGCCCGTAGCTTGGGCACCCAGGGTGGCGCGGTACCCAAGTGGTAAGGGAGAGGTCTGCAAAACCTTTATGCGTCGGTTCGATCCCGACCCGCGCCTCCATACTTCCCAACAACTGACAACGAAGACCGTTATCAAGTTGATTGCGAATCGCAGTGCATTTCTTTTGAATGCAGATCGATGCCAACACTCGGACGCGCTCACCGTTTATACGAACGTTGCAGTGCTTGCTTAAACTCACCACAGAAAATCAACGATGGGCAGCTCTTTGGAGAAGTCCTCCGAGGGGCGCGCCCAAATCGTTTCGTTGCGGAGAGTGACTTGCGTGAGCTTGCCCGAGATCGCCGGAACTTTGGCAACAAAGGAGTCCAAAAGGGGCAATCCGCTTGGTTCGTCGGTGGAAAGCTTTCCGTCGATTTGAACCGCGTCGCGCTCGCGTGAGAAGTACCCTTGCGGTCGAGCTATCAGGATCTGGCTTATCTGTGCTGCAGAACCGGATTCCGCTGTACGAGGTACGGGCATAAAGCGCAGGTTGAGTAGCGTAGTGGAGCGAGGAAGCGGTGCCTTGTAGAAGTGAACATGGCGTCCCTGGTACTCGAGGTCGAAGTCATATTCCTGGACCGAAGCAGCCTGAAAGGAGCCCCACCTGCCATCCTCTTTTGTTGTGGTTTCATAAGCAGGAGTAGAACTCTCGATGCCTTTTGCCGTATCGATGGGATAGATGCTGAGGTGCGCCCCGCTCACCGGAAGATTGGTAAATGCGCCATTCTCAAAGCCCGTGATAAGACCGGAGAGGGTGGGATTGTCTTCGGGCGTAACAGACCTGCGCTGAGGAGATGTTCCGGTGATGAATTTGTACATCTCCGCAAAAGCCGTGGGATAGAAGGCGAGTTCCCGATGGTCGAGATTGGGAAGCATAACATTGCTGGCTCCACGCAATGCGGGACCTTCGAATGTGACGCCTGTCGCCATCTGTGGAGTACCGAAAGCGATGCCCGTCGGCTGAGCGTATTTATCGAGCTTATCGCTTCGGAGCGTCATCATCCTGACGCCGGAGACAACTTCCGAACCATCGGAAGAGGGGCTGTTGAGAGCCGTAAGGAAGTTGCCCTTTCCGTTGAACTCCCCACCCTGATTCTTGTCTGTGGCCAGAACGCCGTGGTTCGGGGTTCCGGAGAGTAAGGCATAAGCTACATTCGCACTGCCACCATGAAGAAGGTAATTACGAATGGTAAGGCCACCGCGACTGCTACCGACGAGGGCGACCTTGCGAGCGTGGGTCTGGATGAGTACACGGGTGACAAACGCACTGAGCTCGGCAGCTTCATCCGTTGTGGAAGAGCGATTGATCTCATCCCGCGAATCGTCTGCACGGGAGTTGGGATGAGGAAAACGAACAGCGAAGAGTTTGTCGGCAGGATAGCCGTTGCTCTCAAAAAGCCAGATGATGCCGATCCATTTTGCGGAGTCATCCCCATTGCCATGGACGAAGATGACAGGAACGGCGGTATTGGGCTGCGACCGAGCCTGGAGCACCATGGCCCCCAGAAAAAGGGCCATGACGAGTTTCCATCCGATGCGTTCGAGTGTCATTAGAACTGCACCTTGAGAGCAAACTGAAGTTGACGTGGAGGATAAGTACTCGTGATTACGTCAAAGGTGGAGTTCGAGACGTTTCCATCCGGCACAGTAAAGTTGGAGTGATTCAAGGTTAAGACCTCACTGCGGAAGAGTACCCGGAACTTTTCAGTGATGGCAAAGTTTTTAGAGATTCCAAGGTCGGCCTGATAGTAAGGTGGCGTCGAGACCTTGGCAATGTTGAGATATTCTGCGGGGTCCGTGTCCCCTTCGGCAATACAGGCCAACCCGGTCACGTTGGGGCGATAGTTATTCCAGGCTTCAGTGCAGCTTCTGCTCTGCCATCAAAATCTGGAGACTATTTGAGTTGTTGAGTACATCAACTACAGCTCAAACAAGTTGTCACATCGGGTTGCGTTTCTAGCCTGCCTTAATGTTACTATTTTTTTTGTTTGATTTCATTTACTTTCTCTTTAGTCTGTTGGAGGTCGCATTTCGTGGGTGCCTTGACCAGTTTGCTTGAACTACCCATCGCCGAGCAGGAACTACGGGGACTGACGTTCACACCGCAAGAGATCGCTCAACAGCCGGAGACCTGGCGCAGGACTGCGCAGCTCTTCGAATCGGAGCAGGAGAAATTAGTAGCCTTCCTCGAACGTGCCGGAGTCGTCGGCCCACTCGAAAAGCGCCCGGTCGTTATGCTGATCGGCGCAGGCACATCCGACTACATCGGCGAATCACTCGCTCCCCTTCTTCGGAAGCGTTGGGGCTGTGAAACATCGGCGGTCGCAAGTACCAGCCTGCTTCCCAGTCTCTCCGAGTACGTCGTACCGGGACGTCGCTATCTCTGGATATCTTTTTCTCGCTCCGGCGACTCTCCTGAAGGCGTCAACGTATTGGAACAGGCGCTGGAGATGTACCCCGAGATCTCGCATCTTGTCGTAACCTGCAATCCTCATTCGCGCATGGCCGCCCTTGCGGCCAACCAACCTCATGCCTGCACGGCAGTCCTCGACGACGCGGTGAACGATCGCAGTCTTGCCATGACAAGTTCTTTCACCAACATGGTCATCTTTGGGCAATGCCTCGCCCACGCCCGGAGCTTCGCCGAGTACCAACCGATCCTCGAAGGCATGATCGCCTCCGCAAAGAGGTTCATTGCCGATTCCGCCGATCTCTCAAAGGCCATCGCGGAGCACGGAACCCAGCGTATCTGCATGATCGGTTCTGGCTCTCTTGCTGCTGTTGCGCAGGAAGCTTCTTTGAAGGTTCTTGAGATGTCTGGAGGCCACATCAAGACGATGTCGCAGACCTCTCTTGGACTTCGCCACGGCCCCATGGCCGCGCTCGACAGCGACACCGACCTGATCTGCTTCCTCTCTTCGGAACGCACACGTGTTCGCTATGAGATCGACCTTCTCCGCGAGATCCGAGCCAAGAAAATCACCGCGACCTGCATTGTCGTTGGCCTGAAATCAAGTGAGGCTGAGGCCCTGCCCTTCTGCGACATTTACCACGCAATCGACGGGTCGTTCCCCGATGCCTATCGCCCGCCTGTGGACGTGATCTTCGGACAGCTTCTTGGGCTCTACTCGTCAATCTCTCTTGGTCTCCGACCGGATGCACCAAGCCCCGCAGGCGTGATTAACCGCGTCGTAAGCGACTTCACCATCTATCGCTAACCCGGTGGCTGGCGTACTTCCTTCGCGTACGCCAGTTCCAGATCTAGACCTGCGTGGCGATCGCCGAAACCTTCCGCTGCTTCCACTTGCCTCGAGTAAAGTCGGGAAACTCCACGGGCGCGCTGCCGTGGCTGACTGAAGCAACGCTGAGCGGAGCTACGGAAGACCAGGCAGCAGTGTCATAGACATCGATGTCCGGCGGCAAGCCTTCGCGTACGCACTGCAGCAAACGGTAAAGCATGATGTAGTCCATGCCGCCGTGACCGCCAAGCTTCTGCGCGATCTCCCCTTCGGTCTTCCAAAGCGGATGCTGATACTCCTTCCACTTATCGATCGGCTCCCACGACTCATCGGAGTTCTGTCCGTCGAGATAGATGCGCGGAGGATAGTCCTGAAAAACGCCCTTCGTTCCGGCGATCAAGTTGATCCTGTCATAGGGATGAGGGTTCGCCACCGCGTGCTTCACGGTGATCGTCAGACCGTTCACCGTCTTGATCATGGAAGTGTTCATATCGCCGGTGACGTACTTCTCCGCCATGCGCGGATCGTCTGCCTTCAAATGTTCTTTGCGGTAGGCGTCCAGACCGCGTTGCGGCGTGCTCATCGAAACGATGTACCCGAAGCGATCGCCGCGTTGGATCCCCATATAGTTCGCTACCGGTCCTAGCCCGTGGGTTGGATAGATATTGCCGTCGCGTTTGAGGTGCTCGGCACGCCGCCACAGACCCTCACCTGCTGTTGAGAACAGCTCTTCGCGCAAGTCGTGAAGGTAAGCTCCCTCTCCGTACAGCAGCTCGCCAAACTTCCCTGCATGCACCATCCGCAGGATGAGCGTCTCGTTGTATCCGTAACAACAGTTCTCCAGCATCATGCAGTGCTTGCGTGTCTCTTCCGACGTCTTCACGATCTTCCAGCAATCTTCGATTGTTGTAACCCCAGGCACTTCGAGGGCGACATCTTTGCCATGCTTCATGCCGAAGATCGCCATCTCCGTATGCCAGACCCACGGAGTCGCAATCACAACCAGGTCTACATCCTGCCTGCTAAGCATCTTCTCAAAATCGTGCGGACCGTCTGTATAGAGCTCCGGCTTCTTCTGCCCTGCCGCTACCACGAGAGAAGCCGCGTGCTCGGCCTTCTCCTTCACAAGATCGCAGAGACCCACCATCTGCGCATCGGCGGCGAGCAGGTTCTGGAGCAGGTTCGTGCCTCGACCTCCAGTCCCGATCAAGACCACGCGCGGGTCTTTCTTTTGAAAAGGCACGTCGATCATCGTTGCCGACCCGGACGCTTCGGCATGCGCAAGGCTTCCCAGGTTTGCGGCAACGGCAGTCGCCGCACTCATCTGCATAAAGCGCCGCCTGCTCCACGACGCAAAACTTATTTCCTTATCGTCGAAGTTCATCGACTCTCCTTAGCCCGCCTAAGTCACATTCATCACAAGATGTCGTCGTCAACGAATCTTTTGGATGAGCTTATTGGATGAATCGAAACCTGTCAAAACAATAAATGCCATCATCGAAAGAATTTGAAAGCTAACGAAGGATTCACCATGCTAGAATCGGCGCACACTACGACAGAAGACATTCAAGTCGTAGCCACACTGCTTGGGAGATCCTTCATGGGCACATCCGTAGCCGTTCCGCCGCAACGCAACGTTGCAGTCGATGCCTATCGCGGCTTAGTCATGCTGCTCATGATGGGCGAAGTCATGCAGTTTGAAGTCGTGGCCCGCTCTTTCCCGAGCAGTACCATCTGGCGCATACTCTCCTTTAATCAAAGCCACGTGCAGTGGGTCGGCATGGGTCTCCACGATATGATCCAGCCGTCCTTCACCTTTCTGGTGGGCGTCGCTCTTCCCTACTCGCTACGCAGTCGTCAGAAAAAGGGTCAGAGCTTCCAGAAGATCGTCGGCCACACCATCTGGCGAAGCTTTCTTCTTGTCGCCCTGGGTATCTTTCTGAGGTCCATCCACAGCCCCATGACGAACTATACGTTCGAAGATACGCTCACGCAGATCGGTCTTGGGTATACCTTTGCCGTCCTCCTCACCTTTGTTCGACCGCGCTGGCAATGGACAGCCTTCGGTACACTCTTATTCTTTTACTGGCTCGCCTGGGCGCTCTATCCCGCGCCCGGCCCCAACTTCCCTTATGCTTCCGTTGGAGTTCCGGACGCCTGGCACCAGCATCTTCTTCATGGCTTCGCCTCGCACTGGAATAAGAACAGCAATCTTGGACAGGCCTTCGATGTCTGGTTCCTTAATCTGTTTCCCCGCCCGGATCGCTTCCTTTTCAATGAAGGTGGCTATCTGACGCTCAGTTTTATCCCCACGCTCGCCACCATGCTTCTTGGACTGGCTGCAGGACGTTGGTTTATCGCGAGCACACCGGTCATTCCAATTCGCAAATTCCTTATCGCCGCTGTGCTTCTCCTGAGCGGGGGACTTTTGTTGCACTTTACCGGTATCTGTCCCATCGTTAAACGAATCTGGACGCCTGCCTGGACGCTCTGGAGCGGCGGTGTCTGCTTTCTCTTTCTCGCAGCCTTCTCCTGGTTTGTAGACATCAAGAAAAACACACGGATTGCCTATCCTCTTGTTGTAGTGGGAATGAACTCCATCGCCGCTTACCTGATGGCCCACCTCTTCGAAGATTTCATCCTAAGCAGCTTCCGTATTAACTTGGGCATGCGTGTCCTGAACGTCTTTGGCACAGCGTTGGAGCCGGTCTTTATAGGTGCACTCACGCTCGCGATCTATTGGCTTATACTGCACTGGATGTTCCGGAACAAGATTTTCCTTCGCATTTGACCACGGGCAAAAGATTGGGCGAGATGAAGAAAGAAGTAGCCAAGAGACATCTCAACGAAACACGTATAGAAGAACCCTTGCAAGAAGGCATGATGGCCGAAGAGCGGCGCATGCAGATCCTACAGATCCTCCGGTCGGAAGGCCGGGCCAAGGTCAACGAACTCGCCCAGCGCTTCAACACCTCCGCCGTAACTATTCGTAGTGACCTCAATGAACTAGATCAGCGCGGCCTGGTGCAGCGCTCACACGGTGGTGCGGTCATTCAGGACACCGTCTTCCGCGAGTCGCCAGTCCACGAGCGAATCAAGAGTCAATCTAAAGAGAAGCAGCGCATTGGTGCAATGGCTGCTACCCTCGTTCGCGAGGGAGAGACCATCATCCTCGATTCAGGTACGACTGCTCTTGAGGTCGCTCGCAATCTAAAAAATATTCCCATGATTCAGGTCATCACCAATGGCGTGAACATTGCAGCGGAACTGCTCAACTCTCGCAACACGCAGATCATCATGATGGGTGGCACCGTCCGTAACGACTCTGCCTCGATCGTCGGCCGTTCCACCGAAGACATGCTGGAGCAGTTCTCTGCCGACAAGCTCTTCCTCTGCGGCGCTGGCTGCGATCCCGACTTCGGTGTGAGCGGCACAAACCTCGAGGAGACCATGGCGAACCGCGCCATGCTCCGCGCTGCACGCGAGATCATTGTTGTTGCCGATGCCAGCAAATTCAGTAAGCGCAGTATGTCTCTAATCGCCTCCTTCTCAGAAGTCGACATCGTCATCAGCGATGTAAGCATGCTGCCAGAGGTGCAGGAGAGAATCCGTTCCTTCGGCTGCAAACTGATTCTGGTGTAATTCCAGAAAGTAAGTTACGTGTAAAGAAAGAGACCGCAGTGGTGGATCACCACTGCGGTCTTTTTTTGTCCCTCTTAGTAATAGAACTTCAACCCGATCTGAATGAGCCGCGGGTCGCGAGCGGCAGTCACCACTCCGAAGTTTGTTGAACCGAACGTCGTCGCATTGTTGGAGTTCTGCGGCCCGGGTGCGGCAAAGAGGAAGTTCGGATGGTTGAGCGCGTTGTAAAACTCTCCGCGCAATTCAAAACGCCTTGCCTCGCTGAGCGGGACCGTCTTCAAGATGGAGATGTCCCAGTTTTTATTTCCTGGCCCATTTACCGAATTCATAGATACGTTGCCATACGATCCAAGCGCGGGGTCTTGGAAGGCGCATGTGTTGAAGAATGTGCCAGGAAGACAGGGCTTGTCTGACGACTTTTGTCCCGGCACAAAGTCTGGTCTCTGCTGTCCGTCGGAGTTCGCAAAGTTTGCATTGGAGTCAGTTACGGTAAACCATGTGCCCGAAGACAGCGTTGCAATTCCGGATAACTGCCAGTTGCCAATCGCGTAATTGAGTACGGGGCCCGCACTACCCGCAAAAGCCTTTCCCTTACCAATAGGAAGGTCCCAGGAATAACCTGTCGTAAACCGATGCCGATTATCAAAGTCCAGGTTTCCGTACTCACTGAGCAGTCGTTCATTGCGGAAGGAATCATTGTTCTGCGCACCCAGGTTCGCGTTCGAAGAATTTCCAAGAGCGTGGCTGTAGGTGTAGTTCACAATCGCTGCCACACCGTGGCTCAGATGCTGCTCCAGCTTCACCTGAGCGGAGTTGTAGTTTGAGAATCCGTTCGAACGCAGCCAACCGATCGAGGTATCAAGCGTCGGGAAAGGTCGGCGCGGCGCGGAAGCAGCGGAAGAATCCGCTGTAGGCGAGGCCTGATTCAAATTGCCAAACGTATATTGGTGCGTTCCCTTCGACCCCACGTAGGCAACTTCCACCGTGGTGTGCGACGTGAGTTCATGCTGTACGGTCACGTGCCACTGCGCCACGTAAGGCGTCTTCAAATTGTCCTCGGAAAATAGATTCGGCGTATTGGGATCGCTGAGAGCATTGGACGGGAATCCATTCGCAAGTGTACGAAGTCCAGGAACCGAACAGTCCAGCACCGCGGCATACGACGCCAGGCTACAAGGTGCTACAAAGTTTTGCGAGGCAAAGTAAGGGGGATTGAAGCCCGGACTTGGATTGCTGTAAGGCCCGCTCTCTTCCCCGTTGAAGAAGAGCCCCGAAGCCGCGCGCAATACCCAACCTTTCTTGAATTGATAGGCAAGACCGAAGCGGGGAGAGACGTTTGTGTAGATCGGCGGAATCAAACCGTTCGATGCGGTTCGATTCACGGTTAAGAGACTTGCAAGCGTTGGCGTGAGCACAGCATTGTTGCTCTTAGGAATATCAAGCTGCCCTGTGATGGGATTGAAGTTCGCCTGAGAGTTATGCCGTTCGAGGATAGCAGAAAAGATGTCGTAGCGAATACCTACATTGAGCGTCAAACTGGGCGTGACGCGCCAATCATCCTGCAGAAACAAGCCATAAACTTTACGGTTGTAGTCAACATTATTGATGTTGTTAATGCCACCGCCATCAGGCTGCCCTGTGAGCAGAGTTGCAAAACCGCTTCCGCCGGTTCCCTGGCTGGCCGGGTTATCCGTAAACTGTGTTCCAAAGTTGAGTGTGCCACGTGGAGCAGCGGGCTGGAAGATCGTGAATTCTTCAGGGCGGTACTCGCCACCAAACTTGATGCTGTGACTATGCACAATCAACGTGAACGTATCCGAAAGAGAATAAGTGTTCTGGATCTCGTTCGACGGGAGATAAGTGGGGCTGCCCAGGGTGGCTACATCGTTGAAGAACATCTGCGGCAGACCACCGTTATCCGTACCCGCTTGATATGGCACACCCGGAAATCCGATCTGTCCGGAAACGTCCGTGCCGGAGTTGAACTGGAAACGATTCGTATGCAGGCGGTTATAGCCCACACGAATCTCGTTCACGCGGGTCGGTGAAAAGACATGCGTTTCGCTCACAGCAATCGAATAGGCCCGGTTATCCCCAACGCCGCTGAAGAAGCCGCCGCCATCGGCCAGCCCGGGAAACGTCGCCGGAATCGTGGATGGAGCACGGCTCATACTGAACCGATAAAAGATATTGTCGCTATGCGTCAGAACCTGATCTACGCGGACATCGCCCTGGTTTGCGTTGCGAGTCAGCTTAGGATTCGACACATAGTTATAGCCCGCCCCGTTTGCGTTCGGCGCTGGATAAAGAGCCGCCAACTTCGCGCCCAGCGTATCGATGGCCGTTGTCGGAATGACATTGGAGGGTGTCCCATCCGCGTTATAGCCAAAGGGCACGCCGCAATACCCAGTGGGGCTGGTCGCAGAAGCCTGTGTGTTCTTCGTGTCGAAGAGTTCGCCGTTGTACGTCACATTGCCGTTACAGTCCGAAACGCCAGTGGGCGCGGTGAGATCCAGCTGACTGGTAAAATCTCCTGACCGTTGCGCAGCGGTTGGAATAAGCGCCGTATAGGTCTGCCCTTGTGACAACCTCAGGCCTTCATAATCCGCAAACAGGAAGAGCTTGTCGTGCAGGATGGGCAAGCCGATCGTCGCACCGAACTGGTTCTGGTGATAGGAAGGCAACGTCTGATCGAAGTAGTTCCGCGCGTCAAATGCCTGATTGCGCAAGAACTCATAGACCACTCCATGGATATGGTTCGTACCGCTTTTGGTCGTTGCGTTGATCACAGCGCCCGTAGCACGGCCGAACTCCGCGGAGTAGGAGTCCGTTTCAAAGCGAAACTCCTGAAGAGCATCCACCGACGGCATCACGACATAGTTCGCTTCATTCAAAAGATCGGGAAGATTGGAGTTGTTATCGATGCCATCAAGCAGGAAGTTGTTCTGCAAAGAACGCGCTCCATTGGCGCTGAAACCGTATCCGCCTTCATCACGAGCTCCGGGCTCGCTGACCGTCACACCAGCCGACAGCTGTGCCAGTTGCACAGGATTTCTCCCATTCAGCGGAAGCGTCTGCATCGTGCGGCTATCGATCAGCTGGCTACGCTCTGAGGTCGCCGTCTCCAGAACCGGTGCGGTGTCCGTCACTTCCACAACGGAACTTACTTCCCCGGTCTGGAGTACAAGGTCAAACTGTTGCCGCTGCTGAACGCTGAGATTGAACGGACCAGCGACCGCCTGGCTGAACCCAGCCGCGCTTACGGTCAACTTATAGGTACCAATATGCACCGGACTGATCGTCCACTCACCATTCGGTGCGCTCTTTGCGTGATACACAAAGTTCGTTTCGGTACTGGTCACAGTAATGTCCGCCATCGGCACCGTCGCACCCGTCTTATCGGTGACGCGGCCTGCAACGGTGGCGGTATCAATTTGCGCTCGTAAGGTGCCCGCGAAGGCGCAAAGGGAAAGGAGAACAAACGCAATGAAACGGCTTTTCTTCAAATTCCTTCGGATGCGCATACAGGTTTCCCTTCAGGCTTCGTGAACTTTCATTTGATTACGTATTGTTGTGAATATTCATCTATTCTTATTTTCTTGTCAATATAAAAAGAAGACTGATCAGCGAAAATGCGTCCGCGCCATCTGTGGAGAATCGATGGCGCGCGGTCCAAAAGGCTATGGAGAGCCGATCGCATGTAAGGGAAAGTGCAGAAGGCGCGAATCTTGTGGCTTCAGTACTGCCGTGAGCGGAGAGACCGCTGTAGCACCGGAGAACTTACGATGTTGCCAATCGCGAAGCTTCGGTGAAGGTGCGATCCCGGCTGACGTTTGCGCCCGCTGGGACCACACGATAAGCATGCACCGGTTCTAAGAGGTTGAACTTTCCGATGCCCTTCAAAGCCACATTAGTTCGACTGTAGGAGATAGATCGCCCACGGCTGGGTGGAATCGACTCCAAGAAGGAAAAGAGCGAATTTTCCCTTGAGTTGACCGGCAATGGCGACCGCCGAGAACATATTGGACGCGCCTGTCGGATTCGCGGCGTAGCTCGCGGGAAGCCAAACTTTAGCATTAGTAAACAGACCATTGGAGTCTTGGTTGCCAAGATCGATCGCAAGATCGCAGTTACCAAATCCATCCGTAGAGGTCGAGGGATCACCTTGATTGAAATCGCTCCCGTAGATCAATGACGTGCTTGTATTTGTGCCGGATGTGACTGCGCCACAGGTCGAGGGCACACTGGAGAATCCAAAGGAGGCCAGATGGGATGACCAACCCTTCAATGTGCTTTGTGCAAAGGTGCCTCCTCCGTAGATGAAGCCGAGATACTGTGCACTAACAAGCGCATTCGTGTCGAGCGCGCTCGATGGCTTCGGAAGGCCCACAGCGCCGGTACCAGCGCCCAGAACATTTTGGTATTGACCCGCATTTGACCCCGTGAGCACCACTCCGTTGTCTTCCACCAGCAATCCCGTGGAACCAATTCCGAACGTGGCCTGCGGCGGGACTGACTGTCCGGCTGCTCCTCCAGGATTCTTGATCACTAACTCCCCTGGAACGGTAATCGTGTTCCCATAAACGGTCGGTCCACAGACCCCAGACGGAATCATTGAAGCGGAGGCAAGTTTCGTTCCACCTGTAGAAGGGAGCATGTACTGGTTAATGTTCTTGAAGGTGACAGCGCTACCTTTGAAACTGATGTCCACGCTGCCGTATGCTGTCTCAGTCGTCGGACTCCATGTACCGCCTTGTGGCGCGCCGGAAGTATTTAATGCTCCGGGAATCGTGATGAATTGGTAGGGCTGGTCGTCTGTGAGATTGAGGCACTGAACTGCAGCGACCAATGGAGCGACAGGCTGGCCCGGAAGCTGCACCAGACCTCCGGACTGCCCAGCTAACTCTATGGCGAAGCCTTGTTTCGACGAGTTTGGGGCAACGGCTACAAAGCCACTTCCGGGAGTCGTGCCTGGAATATAGTTCGCCGTGATACTTATATCCAGAAGACCTCTCTTCGCTGCGCTCAAGTTCCCAGCATTGATGACCTGAGGGCCTTGCTGAGGTGGCGCGATGTTGAAAGTGGATTGCGAAATCTTGCCTGCAGCATCGTCAAGAGCATAGATCCCCGAACCATTGAGAATACCGCCGTCATTATTGGTGCCGGTCACGAACGGTGCAAAATAGGTTTGTGGCCCTGCCTGAACCGTTGGTGTCGCGGCGGAGTCGGGGCCTGCACCGCATCCTGCCACACAGAACAGAAGGCCGACCAGGCTGAGCGAAGCGATCTTTCCCATGGACCTTTGAAACGGCGATCGCGCCGACACAAACTGCTGCATGACGTTCTCCTTCATGTTAGAAACTACCCTTCAGACCGAACTGCAGAATGCGCGGGTCGTGCGCGTCCACCGGATGCAGGAACGAATTTCCCGCGAGACAGCTGGACGCCCCGGCGGAGTAGAAATCCACCTGAGAGCCATAGCAGTTGATGACGTTATTCCCCGTGTTGCCAGGATGGGACGCATCCGTGATCCGGAATTGCGTGTGATTGAAGACGTTGTAGGCCTCAGCACGAAACTCGATGTCCACACGTTCCTGGAATGGCTTGAAGTGTTTGAAGAGTGACATATTGAAGTTGGTACGCGAAGGATTGTGCAGGTAGTTGCGTCCAGAGTTGCCGAAGGTAAGACCTCGCGGTGCAGTGAACGCCCCGGGATTAAGGAGCAGCGGTCCGACATTATTTGAGTTCTGCGCAACAAAGGGTTTGCCGACGCGTGCGCTGCCGAGAATGTCAGCGTAGGAGCCGACACCCAGGGCGTCGCCGACTCCCGCGTTGTCGGCTGCACCAGTGCCGTCTGCACCGCCACCATTGATCACACTGAAGGGCGTTCCAGTCTGCCAGGTGGTGATGCCACTGAGTTGCCAGCCACCAAGCACTGTCTTCCAGACTGGTGCCAGTTCCCAGGGGGTCGCGCTGTTGGGAGTCGGCTTCTCCTCGTCGTCAGAGTCACTTCCGCTTCCCACAAGGTTGGCGAAGCCCTGAAGCAAACGCAGCAGAGGAAGATCGTAGATGTAGTTGATGTTCAGTAGATGACGTTGATCGAAGTCCGAACTGGCGTGGTTGGAGTGGATGTCGAGCGAATTGGCGAAATTTGCGGTCGAACGATCGGACGAGTCATCCAGAGAGTGGCTATAGGTATAAGCAAGACCGATGGTCAGTGAACCTGTGGTCTGG
The DNA here is from genome assembly GCF_000179915.2 of Terriglobus saanensis SP1PR4. Lineage (NCBI taxonomy): Bacteria > Pseudomonadati > Acidobacteriota > Terriglobia > Terriglobales > Acidobacteriaceae > Terriglobus > Terriglobus saanensis. The sequence continues at coordinate 3,057,125 of NC_014963.1, forward strand.
CGAAGTGTTCCTTGAAGCGCATGGTAAGTGGAATCGGCTACGTTTTCGACAGAGATGATATTGCTGAAACCCGGATAGGGACGCACAGCATCCGCGCTAATACCGAGCTTGACCGGCGGAGTCCTTTGGAAGTTTGCGAATCCAGGATTTCCGGTGCAAGCAACAAACATGTTGACATAACCCGGAGAGGATGGACCGATGCCTTGAGAACTCGGTACGGTGATTCCTGAGCCGGGACTTGCAGAATTCAAACCAGCCACAGAGAAGGGTGTGCCGGTGGTTCCACTCTGGCAGACGCTGGAGGTGATCGGTTGGCCCGCAGCGAATGGGTTCAGACCGTCACTGAGCGGCTGTAGCTGGTTGAGGTCACGGACCGCCGTCAGATGCGTTCCTCTGGTTCCCACATAAGCAATTTGGGCCACCATCGCCCTATGCACCTCGTGCTGCACGCTCAGGCTCCACTGTTGCACATAGGAATACACGGCCTTCGTCGGAATCGAAGTGACATTGAGAGGAAAGGTTGCGCCTCCTGCTGGCCCGGCGGTCGTCCCGCATTGCGCCGTGCCACCCTGACAGGAAAAGCCAATCAGGTTATAGGCACTGTTTCCATTGAGATTCACATTGCCCGTGAGGTTCGATTGGGTTTCGCTCAGGATCAGCGGAGCGCTGCCGATCAGCGAGCCTGTATTCGCTTCGTACCCTGTGCCATGTTCCCAGAAAAGGCCATAGCCAACACGGATGGCAGTCTTTCCATCCCCCTTTGGGTCCCAGGATATTCCGACACGCGGTGCGGGATGAAAGAGCTTATTCGACATACAGCTGTCAGGTATGCCATTCGCGCCGCACTGCACTAGGCCGTTGGTGATCTTGGAATTGAGGGAACTGAGACTGTAAGGTCCGACGCGACTCAAGGAAACAGGTGAGCCTGTTCCCTTATCCACGAGATAACCGTTATTAGGATCGATATAAATCGAGGAACCAAGCGACTGGCTGAAGGCCTCCGGCCGCCAGTTATAGCCGGTATTTTTTGGGTTGTACCAGGCGCCAAAGAGACTGGCACGAAGACCAGCATTGATCGTCAACCGCGAATGCACACGCCAGTCGTCCTGCAGATAGAAGTCGGCGACCTTGTACCGTGTGTAGTACTTCGCCTGGCCGCTATCCTGGGTGTAACTCTTGATCGCTCCTTGTGTGACGGCGGGGGTGCCATTGTTTGAAAACCCTGAACCTGCGAGAAAATCAGCAAATGCATTTCCGGTGGTGTGGATGGACTGCTGATTGCTGAAGGTAAGCAGACCCTGCAGGTCTCCGGAGTTCGCCCCGGTGACCGCACTCAGTTCGTTCTGCTGAACAAAGGTTCCTTCAAAGCCAAACTGCAGATTGTGCTTGCGAACCACTTTGCTGACGTCGTCGCGCAGATTAAACGTCGGGTTCGATTGGCTCCACGGTGCGTAACCTGTGTCCGCAGCAAAACCATGCCCGCCGTATGCGCCATTGTTCCCTTGAAAGGCCAGCCCAGGCAGTTTATTTCCGCCGAAGCCATTATTGAAGATAAAACCCATGGGGCATTGCGTGAGAGTGGAAGGCGTGTAGTTCCCTCCCGGCGCAGAGACCTGTGTGCAAGGATCGCCCAGGATAGCGGGCCGATTGAGCGACGCCACCCCCACTCCCGGCTGCGGCGCGAGTGTAATGTGTTCTACCTCGTAACTGCCAGAGAGCAGGTTGGTGATGCCATGCGGCAGAGTTTGAGCCAGACTCAGCACCATGTTCAGACCCGGTCCGTTGAGTTGGTTCTCGACGGTTGGAAAGCTGTTCTGGACGACGCCCCATTGCGGCGCGAGCGTCACCGTATCCCATGAATCATGGACATAGCGGAAGTACACTCGCTCATTCGCAGTGAGGTTGTGGTCAATACGGAATAGTTCTTCACGCCAATGCGTCGCCGGAGAGACTGCGGCAACATAGCAATGCGGCAGAGGAGAAGGATTCGTAGAGTTGCAGCCCCGACTGGAGTTAGGCGCGGGAATCAGGCCGGAGTTGAGCAGCGCCGCGCTGGTGTAATTCAACCCTACACTTCTTCCGACTGCGGGTCGTCCATCCGGCAGGTAAGGCCCCTGCGGACAATCCGGAAAGTCAGACGGATTGAAAGAGTCGCTGCCCCCTGGAACAAGCGTGGGACAAACGTCCGAAAAGTTTCCTGCCCGCTCGGCTAAGGTCGGCACAGCCTGGTTGTAATCCACGGGTGTCTTCTCGCGACGAACCTCTTCAGAGAAGAAGAAAAATGTCTTCGACTTACTGTTGTTGTAGAGGTGGGGGATGAAGAGTGGACCACCGATCGTGCCACCAAAATCGAGCCTTCGATACAGCGGCGTGCGATAGGTCAGCTTTCCTTCGAAGCCCAGAGGAGTGGGATTGGGCTGATCAAAAAAATTCCTTGCGTTGAACATCTCATTACGAATAAAACCGTAAACATTCCCGTGAAACTTATCGGTGCCGGATTTTGTTGTGACCAGAACACTCCCGGAAGCGCTCTTTCCGTAGAGAGCGCTGTAGTCTGCAGTGAGCACCTTCATGTCCTGGATGGCATCGATACTGGGATAGACCATCAGAGGTTCGCCCTGTCCACGACTGGCATTGATACTCGTGTTGAGTACGTCGCTGCCATCTACCGAGAAGGTGTTGTACTCAACACGTCCACCGTTCACGCTGAACTTTGCGCTTCCCGCAACACCGACCTTCGCCTCGTCCTGTCCAGTCTGATTACTCACGCCGGGAGCCATGTTGACCAGCTGGGAGAAGTTGCGGCCGTTCAGACCGTAGCCTGTGATCTCTTTCTGACCCAGGATCGTCGAGATGGAAGCATTCGTCGTCTGCACAGTGGTCATGCCAGCTTCATTGACCTCAACCTCGGTCTTCACTCCTCCCACTGACAGCGGGGCATTAAAGACAACACTTTGTCCCGCAGTAAGCGTGATCACCTCACTCGAGCGCCGACTGAATCCATCTGCCTCCACGATGATCTGATAGTGTCCAGCAGGAAGCGAAAGAACGGAATACGCACCTGCCGCATCCGTCTTCGCTTCTCGCTTCACCAGAGTTTCCTGGTTGACGATCTGAACGCTCGCGCCGGGGATTGCACCTCCGTCATTGTCGGTGACCTGGCCGGAAAAGCGTCCGTTGGCGCTTTGTCCGAAAAGCGACGAGCCGCACAACAAGGCGACAAATGCCACGAGGTACAGTAATCGAGAAAATAATCGAAGCATATACGGCCTTGACTCCTGGCTCTGGTTGGTACTTCGCATGTCGTTCATCCGTCCTTCTAGCGCGGCAAGTAGTAACGGAAGGAGGTGAACCACATGTTGTCGATGGCCTTGGGAGAACCGGGTATACCGTTTTGCGGATCTCCGATTCCCTGCCAGGTATGTTTCACCGCATAGGAGTATTGAATGCCCTGCTGGAACGAACCGCGCGTGCCCTTGTAGAAGCGGAACCAATAGCCAAGGGTGCCTTCCTGAATGTTGCGGGTGTCGGCGTTACAGTTCACCGCTGTGCCGGTCACATTGCCACCACCGTTCGGCGAAGAGACGGGCAGCACCTCGGTGTAGCAACCAGAGACGTTATTTGTTGGGGCACCGTAACCGGCCAAGATCGGTTGGCCGAGAGAGGGTCCTACTGTGGTATCCACAAAGCCAGTGGCATACCAGGCGCGTTTTGCATACTCGCCACCGTAGTAGGCATACAGATCGAGGCGCGGTGTGGCATGCCATTCGACAGAGCCCAGCGCGGAACCGCCCGCGAGCAATTCGAGTGAGCCATCCGGATGAGCAGTCGTGTCCGGCAACGTCGCCGTACTGTAGCGTCCGAGGCCATTGCCGACAAGTGCGTGAGCGCCGACTTCTAGCCTCTTTCCAAACAGCCAGACACGAGCATTCGAGCCAATGCCTCCTCCTTCCGTCTTCGAAGTGAACGCACCTAAAGCGGAAGGCGTAGGCGGTTGTGGAGCACCGGTCGGCGCAGGTCCATTCGGGAAAACACGATCACGGAAGAAGCGTCCGATGCCGAGGATCTCGAAGTGCCCCCAGTTGGTTTCATAGGCGGCTTTGGCCAGCAGATCGGGAGCGTAGTTGAAGCTATAGTTCGATGTCGGATTGAACAGGCCGCCTGCATTGCCGGTTCCCTGATAGGCGATGGTAGGAAGATTGTGGCCGCCAATATCAAGCGTCTGCGCGGATTCGAGAGCGCCGCCAATCCAGAACTTCTTCCCCACCTGCTTTACGACACGGAAGCCATACTGCCGCTCCCACGTGAAGCCGACGTTGTACTGCGCGTCGATCGTCAGCGGCACGGCTTCCGAAAGATTGGTCAGCCCCTCTTTATTTTCGGTGGCCAAGGACCACATCTGGCCACCTGTCAGCGTCCACCCGCTATTCAGCTGTATCTGTGCCCACGCCTGACGAAGACGCAACGCATAGCTGTTGCTCTGGTTATCGTTAGAAGTGGTCCCGGCCGAAAGAAAGTCCGCCTCCAGATATCCACGTAACGTTGCCGAAGGCAGCTTACCTTCAGCCAACAGAGTTAAACGGGACTGTCGCCCACTCCCATTGAACTCTGACAGAACGCCTGCGGTCTGGCCGGAGAATGGAATGCTTGAAAATGCGGTGTTGACGTCTCCACCGATCGCACGCTGACGATTGACTGTCTCAGCCGCAAAAAATCCGCCCGGTGTAAGATCCACTCCTTTGAAGTGAATCGTCTCGGGATGCTCCAGTTTCTTCGTCGCCTGCTGGGTGGTCTCTACCTTTGTGGCGAGAGAAGAGGAGGTCGTCTTCAACTCTTCTACCTCGGTTCGCAGCTGGGTTACAGCAGGACCTTCGGGACTACTTGCTTGCTTGGCCTCTATGGCTACGGCCTGTGCATCCGTTGCGGTTTTGTGTGTAGCGTCGATCTCTGCGTCGCGCATCGCCATGCGCTTCTGCAGTGCATCAAACTTCTGCTGCAACTCGTCATACTTCTCACTCAGTTGATCGAGCTTCTCAAACTTCTCATTGAGCTGCTCCAACAGAATCTGTTCCTGAGTCTTCTGCTTCGATTTTGTGGATTTCGTCCTGGTCGACTTTGCGGACGGTGGATTGGTAGCGTCCTGCGCCTGTGTGGCCAAGCATGTTGTCAGAAGCGCCACGGCCGCTAACTTTCTCAACGTCTGCATCAGTCTTCTCCTTGGGGCTTGTTTCTTAGCAATGGATGAAAAGGGCTCTTGCTGACTACGGAGCATCGTCATGGAAGGGTCTCCGTAGCAGCGATGGTGGGAATCAGCGCCTGCGGATCTCTCGCGTACGAGGCCCCTCCCACGAATTCCGTCGTGGCGTTCCCGTTTCCTCGGATCCAGACGTTTCCTGCAGGATCGATAAAGGGTGCCCCTTCGGTGGTCATGAACTTTGTAAATGAGATCCCTGCAGCGTTGAGCTCCTGCCCTCCAGTTCCATTCGGAAACTGGACAGACAATGTCCAATCGTCTGGATTGGCAGAAATCGCAGGGCCGAAAGAACTGCTGGATGCCGCGAGTTCATAGAGCGTCTCAAGCGAAGCATGATGATTCAAAGATCCAGTTGCCTTCTGTACAAGGTCCAGCAAAGCCTGTAACGTGTTGCTTGCTTGTGTCGAAGTCGTTGCGCCAGGATTCGTTGCACGGAACAACCTGTCGCAAGCGCTTCCGTCTCCCACAGCTGAACCGGCTGTCTTTGCGCACGCGCTCAGCAAATTCGCGAGCGTGTTGATCTTCGGTCTTGGAATGACTCCTATACCGGAGACAGTGTGCGTGTGTACCACGCCAGAGGTAACATCCACCAGGTCGGCGGCGGTGCTAAACGCCGCCACCATTCCCACAGGCGACGCGCTGGCGGAACCAACGGTTTGCGCGTCCTTCATGAATCCGCTCAAAGCGTAAACGGCCGCCACGGTCGTTGCCTCATTGATCACGAAGCGTGTTGCATCCAGATGACTGCACGGGCCGAGTGCGGCGAGCAAGGAGAGATCCGGGTTGATGCCCGACCCGGCATTGCCACCGGTCGACACCAGATACATCTGCGCATCGGGCTTCGGGCACTCATAGCCGTAGGGGATTGAAAATCCGCCCTTCGAATCGGTCATCGCTGTGGTTACTGCAGACACGTTGTTGGCATTCGTCGAGGGACTCAGTGCGGTGTCGCTCGTCATTGCGGCATAAAGCGTGACCAGGGCTCCCCTCAGAGGTTCATGTGCCGCCTGCGCGAGACCTGCGACGAAGTCGCCCTGGATGGTTGTTACGGTTGCAGTTGCGCTCTTCGTCGAATCGGCAGTTGAGGTCGCGGTAATGACAATCGTGCTCCCGACCGCGATGTCGGTAACACTCGGAGCCGTGTAAGTGGCTTCTGCTCCACTCATCGTGTGGGCGGTGATCGTGCCGCAGCTGCCTGGGGTCTTCGTATTTGTGCACGCTACAGACCAGTCCGCGCCTTTGTTCGCTCCATCATGTGCAACCGTTGCTATAAGCGAGGTGGTCGCAGCGGTACCCACGGAAAGAGTTTGTGGCGTTACGCTGATGCTGATCGGAACGATCTGGATGGTTGAGCTTACGGCTTTGGTCGGGTCTGCCACGGAGGTTGCAGTCACTTTGACCGTTCCTCCATTCGGTATCGCTGCGGGCGCGGTGTACGTCGTGATAACTCCACTGATCGTCTGTGTCGCACTGAAAGAACCGCAAGCGGTGGAGCCGCAGAGGACGCTCCAATTCACGCCGGCGTTTGTGGCATCGTTGGTGAGCGCTGCTTTCAATTGCACCGTTGCGTTTACTCCAAGGACGCTCGGCGCTGCGGGTGCGAATCCCACGGAGATGGGAAGACCGCCGATCGTGAGGGTCACGGAAGTGAACCGGGTGTGGTCGACCGTGGAAGAAGCAAAAAGTGTAACGACTCCCTGCTTGGGCGTTGCCGCCGGGGCCGTATAGAAAGCCACGTAGCCTTTTCCATCGATCACGTAACTCGGTATCGGTCCGCTTATCGTGTGGGCCGGGGTAAAGGTGCCGCACGATTCATCCTGCGGCTGCCCCGGGGGCAGCGGTGTGCCCGGAGGAGGAGCACTGCCACAGGTCACGCTCCAGTCGGCGCCCAGAAGTTGGGGATCGTTCGTCAGATTCACATCGACATAGATTCCCTGGCCAACCGTCAGCGACGTCGGTGCCGTCTTCTGGGGCGTGCCATTCACGTCAGTGAATGCAATCGCTCCTACCTGCGGTTTGGAAGAAGATCCACCCCCCGACGAACAGCCCGCGAGAGTCAACAGTCCGGCCGCAAGCCAGGCGATCCCAAATGCCCCAAGGGAGCAAACGGAACGTGGATCGGAAATCTTCCCGGGCAGACGCATGGAGATTGAGCTCTTCATAACTTCCTTTTCTTCTGGGCATTGATTGAAACGAGTAGGAAACAAGTCTTCGGTAAAATTCTTCATGGCTTCGCCGCCAGCTTCTTGGTCTGCGCGCCGAGCGCGAGCGGAGTAACCACCGGAGTGGCAACGCCGATATATTCCGTCACAGTATTGTTTGCGAGCAGTACCCACACATTGCCCGCACCATCCACGGCCACGCGCAAAGGCCCGGCGGCGAGGCTGGTCGAAGCAAGAGGGAATGCTGATGCTACGCCGGAAAGATTTGGCGCTAAGGGAAGTACACCTGGCGGAATGCTTGTTCCTCCCTGATTAAGCCCTCCGCCTTGGCCTGCAATCCAGACGACACCAGCGCCATCCATAGCAATTCCTCGAGGCTTCGAAAGCAGCAACCCGTTTGGAGGATTCTGGTCTTCCGGATAGCACGCCGGCTGCAGAATTGCGCCTTTCCCTCCGTAGGGAGGAATTTGACAAACGTTCCCCGATATCACGATCCAGACATTGCCACTGGCATCAGCAGAAATCTGCGGCGCAATCGCACCTGTGAGAATGGACGAAGCTGTAACTAACTGGCCGCCCGGATTGCTCAGTTCCGCGAGATGGGCATCCGTGGTCCCGACCCAGACGTTGTTAGAACTGTCGATGCCTACCGCACTCAGAGCTGCGACCCCGTTGTTGATGAATCCATCGACTGGCGAAAGCTGCAGCCCAAGATCATTGAACGCATTGACGCCGTTCGTATTCGTAATCCAGAGATTGCTCTGTGCGTCGATGGCGATATCTCCTCCTCCATTCGCGACGCCGCCGAAGGGACTCCATGGAAGAGGAAAGCCGAGACTCGTCAATTCGATCAGGGAACCCTTACCTGAGATCCACACGTTCCCTGTTGCATCGATCGCGATGGGACCGCCGCCCGCCGCATAGCCCGTCGACGGAGAGATAGCAGCTCCGAATGCATTCCACTCGATCACGCTACTAGCGCTTGTATCTGTAATCCAGAGATTACCCGTCGCATCGAGTGCGAAGGAACCGACTGTGCTGGAAGAAGATAGACCGCCCCCAGAGGTATAGTTCAGCGAAAGAGACCAGTCATTTGGGCTAGCCTGCAAAATAGGCTGAAAGGGAGAAGTCGATTTTGCCAAGGCCAGAAGAACAGCGGCGTCCCCTAAGGCATAGCCGTAGTTGCTTACCGGATGCTGTGCAAAATTGAAGGCCGCCTGCAAGGTATCAGCGGGCGCGATCGAGTTGAACGCCGCGTGATTGTGGAGGACATCCGTTACATTGAACAACGTGCCGCAGGCACTCCCATCTCCTTCCACCCCACCTGAACTTTCCGCGCAGGCGTTGAGGAAATCGGCAAGAGTATTGATCTCCACATAGGGTACCGAGGCGTTCCCTGCGGGGACCGTGTATCTCACCTTTCCGGTGGAGATATCGACGAGATTGTTTACCGCAGCGAAGGCGTTGGCCAACCCCGCAAGATTGGTACTGCTGGTACCGAGATAGAAGTAGCTGTTGTTTCCTGTGAGCACATCGTTCGCCGCAAAGGGCGATGTTGCCCAGGCGGAAGCGATCGTGGTTGCCTCGTTCACAACGACGGGGCTCGAACCTAAAGCATTGCAGCTGCCAAGCGCAGTCATCAGGATCAGGTTCGGATTTGCTTTGTTTGTGCCGACCTGACCTCCCGTTGAGAGCAGGTACATCTGGCTTCCCGGTTGCGGACAGGTGTAACCCGCAGGCACGGTAAAGTTTCCGCTTTTATCGGTGGGCGCGGCGAAAGCAACCTGCGTGGAAGCCGAAGCATATCCGCTTGTTCCTGCGGCATACAACGCAACCGATGCTCCAACGACTGGATCGGACCCTGCCTGCACCACTCCGTTCAGAACAGGCCCAGTCGCCGACTGGCTGATCGCGATTGTTCCCGAATTTCCAGTGGTGGGATCCGTGTGAGCTGAAGCCAGGACAGAGACGACTCCGCCTGTGGGCACCTGGACTGGTGCCGTATACGGAATCGGAGCGCCATTGGGCCAGCCCAGAACGGTCGTCGCCGTGACCGCTGGTACCGGAGGAACATATGGCGTAATTGCCGTCGCGATGATAGCGGGTCTGGCAGGCATCGTCGTGAAGAAACCACAGCCACTGGCGCAAACCTGCCAGTCGATCCCCGCATTCTTTGGATCATTCGTAACTGCCGCGTTGAGGTTTACCGTGGCATTGGCCTGAATCGAGGAGGGCAATAGCGGGACGAAATGAACCGAGAGCGTTTGATCCGGGGTGATCGTGATGGGATTGGAGGTCTGTGTGACGCTTGAATCCGCAATCGAAGTGGCCGTAATCGTGACCGACGTTCCCGGGGTCGTTACCGGAGGCGCGGTATAGATCACGGTTGCTCCGCTCGCCGTCTGATTCGAGGAAAACCATCCGCAGCCGCCGGGCGACGCGTTGCCACACTGAGCTGACCAGGTAACCCCTCCTGGCGTGCCATCATTCGCAACGATCGCACTGACGGCGGCTTGTGCGACGCTCGCCAGCGTGGCTGGGGGCGCTTGTGCAAACGACAGCGTCAGTGGCGGCGGCGGTTGTGCAGTGATGGTCGTAAGTCTGACGTCCGGATTGGACGGCGTCGATGCCGCCGAGGAGGCGACGATCGTCACGATGCCGCCGTCCGGAACTGTAGCGGGCGCCGTGTAAGTAATCGAACCACCACTAACCGTATGCGCGGGAGAGAGACTGAAGCTTCCACAAGCTCCTGCGCTCCCACAAGTCGCGGACCAGTTCACCCCAGCATTGCCGGTGTTCGGTGCCGCAGTCGCCGTGAGCGTAGCTTGTGATCCAGCCTTCAGCATCGTGGGGGGCGTGTCCGTCATTGTCACGACGATGGGTGGAGTCGTCACAATCGTTGCCGTAGCGGATGCAGATTGTGTCGGGTCCGTCGTGGAGCGAGCCGTAATCGTGATCGTTCCGGCAGCCGGGACATTGGAAGAATTGGTGAAGGTCACCGTCGTTCCGCTTGCACTATGAGAGATGGCGCCTCCACAGTTCGATGTACTGCAACTCAACGACCAGTCAACGCCTCCGACAGCCGTGTCATTCGCCACGATGGCAGTAAGGTGAGCCGAGCGCGCTGCACCTCCACCTTGGATCACATAGATGTTGCTTGGAACTACACTCACGGCGATGGGGGGAGGAGGCGGAGGCGGTGGCGGTGGAGGTGGAGGTGATGCAATGGTCACCACAGCGCTGACAGATTTCGTGGTATCCGTGAGCGATGTTGCAGTGATTGTTACAGTCCCCCCCGCTGGCACCGTGGAGGGGGCCGTAAACGAAGTTCTGCCTGTAGAGATAATGGGGTTGAACGAGCCACATACCGCCGACCCGCACGTCGCCGTCCAGATAACACCCGCTGCGTTCGGATCGTTACTGACCGTTACCCCAAAACTTGCGATTCCGTTGATCAGTACCGAGGCCGGGGCTAGACTTGTAAACGCAATCGCAATCGGCACAGAAAGAATGGTGAGGCTCGCGCTGCTGCTTTGCGAAGGGTTGCTCGTCACGGTGGCCGTGATGGTGACTGTGCTTCCGATAGGGGCAATGGAAGGTGCGGTGTAGACCGTCGTAGCTCCATCTGCCGTATGCACCGGAGACAACGTTCCACACGCACCGTTGACGATGCTGCCTGAAATCGGATTCCCCCCGCAGGTCACAAGCCAGTCAACACCCGCGTTGATGCTGTCGCCGGTCGGCATCATACTGAGCTTCATGGTGGAACCTACCGAGAGGCCACCCTTCACCTGCCCCGCTCCTGCGCTCGCACCTGCAAGCGTGATAGGAGCCGCCTTCGCACCCGAACCAGTGCTGGCACCACAGCCTCCGAGCGCGACGACGAGCAAAGCGCTTACGGCACTCAACAGAAAGTAACATCCAACCAGCTTTTGTCGACGCTGGCTTTGCCGGGGGCCGATAGACTCCCGTAGCATAACTTGATTCAGTACTGACGACATGACCCGAGACATCCTAGTTCTTTCCGCTCGGGGTATTGGCGCCCAGAGTCTTCGTCTTTCCGTACGCCTCGCGTGCGGCTGCGGTGAGATTGTCCATGGAGATCGACATATCGGCAAGGATCTCCTCTGCTGCGCGCGGATTCGGATCGCTGGCCTGCGTGAGCTCCTTCGAAAGCGAGAGATTTTTGTCAGCCGCCCCGAGGAGCGAGGACACGTTGGGTGGACCAATCGTTGGGGCCGATGCAGGCGTGATTTCCGCAGTGGTGATCAGTTGTCGCTCATGCTTCAAAGCTGCGCGGAGTCTTTCGCGATGGCTGTAAAGGAGCTCAGACAGCGTCGCCGATACAAGGCCCGGCCTCAGCTCTCCTGGATGGAACTGCGTCTGTAAATAGGCAATCGCCTTGCACTCCTGACTGATCGTGAGCGCCGTATTGAAGATCTGTTGAGCCAGGCCATTCAGGTCACTGAGGCTGCGCCCATGGGCCTGCAGCGAAGTCTCTAAAGGCGATGGCCGGTCCACCACCGAAGCGATTTTGAGCTCTGTCGCGCCGCGGAAGTCTTCTTTGTTCTTCACGTCCGTTACGCTCTGTATCGATATAGTCAAGTGCGGCACCATGCTTAGTCGAGTCTGTAACTCGCGTTTGCGCTCGTCTGTTTCAACAATGCCTTCGACTTCGATTCCTTGCGGAACGCGGTGAATTTCAATCTGTTCGCCAGCATCGGCGTGCAGCTGGTTCAAAATTAACCTCGCCCCAAGCTCTGCTTCATCGAACTGAATCGGGCTCAAACTCTCCGGTGCGCGGGGGATCTGCGGGACGCGAACAGAGTTGGTCGTAACCAAAGACAAGGAGCGGTCAAGAGGCTCGAACACACCTGCATCGACTGCGGACCATGGCAGTATCTTGAAGTCCAGCTCAGCGATCTCTACTGTCCCCAGGTCGCGGAAGGCGACAGTGCGTCGCACAGGGTGAAAATCCGTATCGCGAACAGTCAGAGACTGTTCCGCGACCGAGCCGCCAGGCACCGTTGTCGTCAGTCGAAGCAAATGGTTCCCTGCGCGCACAACTTTATCCGCACGCAATGGTTGATGATCGTGCCACGCCTGGTAACTGGTCGCGGAGATGGGCGTCTCCCAATCAATCCCAGCCTGCGTCAATTCGCCTTTCAGAGACTCTTCCCCCTCGTTCAGCTTCACGCGCTTGAGGAAACGCTTTCCCTCCAGATCTCGATAGATCGAACGCCTCATCTGTTGTCTTTCCGTCCTGATGGAAATCTCCTGATACAAAACACCGGGTGAATCGGTGCGAGAAAGTGCGTCCCACTGCTGCGCATTCGCCAGAAGTGCGTTCGGCGTTATGCCAAGAGCGCGGTGTGGCCACCAGAACAGCATGGCAACCGCGCAGGTGAGACTGAATGCCATGGAACTTATGAGCATGGAGCGCCCGATAGAGCGTTCAAGGAGAAAGATTCTGGATAGCTGGGGAATCCGCGCTGTTGTGGTGTCCTTCTCTCTCGTTTGGTTTTCCAACTTTCGGACAAATGCTGCACGCGGCCTGGGCGACAGTAGCAAATTTTTGCGATTATGAGCAGCACGGTAAACTTCGATCACCTCATTTGCGCGACGGCCTTCGAGATCCTCCAGGCGAACTCGGCAGAGCCAGCATTGCGCCAGATGGCACTTCGCAATCTGCCGTTCGACGAACGACAGATCCTGGCAAAATAGACTCGCCATTCGCTCATCGGAGAGATGAGCGGCGAGCTGCGGAATCAACCGCCGCCAGAATGGATTGAGCACCCGAAGCATTCTTCTCCTATCCACAGTTCTCTTGCCCAAAGACCACTGCTAATCGAACCGAAACCTGTTTCACCACAAGTGCGGCGCGCTGTTCGCTGATATTGAGTGCAAGACCAATATCCTTGTAACGAAATCCCTGCACGCGCATGTTGAAGCACTGACGTTGCTGCGGATTGAGCGCTTGGAGTGCTACTTCCATCTGTCTGATCCGCTCCTTCTTCAAAAACTCTTCTTCCGGTCCAATGGAGGGATCCACGCAACTTTCGACTGCGATGTTCGTGGTGTCCGCATTCCGAATCGCTTCCCTTTGCTTCTTCTTCATTCCATCAACCGCAAGGTTGTGCGCCACACGAACGATCCATCCTTGAACATTTTCGATTTCATTTCGCTTCAGAAGTTCCGTCGTCAATCGCATGAACGTCTCCTGAATTACCTCTTCTGCCTGGTCCCTCTTCAACGACATACTGCGGAGGTATCTCAGTAGCCGTGGTCGAAACTCGTCATACAACTCGAGAATCTGTTCCCTTGGATCGTCCCTGAATTTCTTTTGATCAATATCCCTTTCTTTCTCTTCTGGAAGTTCCCGCTTTATGAACAAGAGAACTGCACGGTCCACTTCTGTTTGGTCTGCCAACTTATGGTTCCCGATAACCTTCTGTCCGGGGTCTTCTCCGGCCTCAGGCTCCGATGCGTGACATATCTCCACGACGCACTCCTTCCCTGCCAACAGAACAATCTCTGCCTTGCGCCTTATCCGCGAAGATTGGAACTTTTCCTCGTTCAGCCACCGTGATGGTTGAACGAATGAGGAACGGCAGAGTTGAGTTTGCGTACCAAGTATGCAAAGGAGCCGTGACGCACAAGGTGCTTCTCCGGATAATTTCCGATGAATTTGTCAAGCGTCACGGTCGCGCTCCCACCTGTCCAAAAGAGACGGCGTTCGAAATGGGCGTCACTACCGGCGCGGCGATTCCGACAAACTCCACCAGCACGTTGCCTGGAGAAGTCGTGGTGCCGGTGTCAATGTTGAGAACCCACAGATTGCCGGAGCCATCGATGGCCGCTCCCATTACACCTGCAGGCGGGATATAAGTAGTACCAAAAGGAACAATCAAAGTCGCATTTGGGTCGGGATTGATGGTGGCGGCTTCTCCCGTACTGGTCCCGGTGTATCCCGTACCCACTGGAGAGATCGGCGACAGGCGGGAACCACTCACAGTGAACTCATCGAGGATTCCAGGCGATGTGCCCCCGGTGACGGTAAAGAGATGGCCAACGCCGTCCATTACCATCTGGTTCCCACACCCCCTTCCCGTGGGGATTGTAAGTTTGTTGAGAATGGACATGGAGGCAACGTTTAGGACGTCGAGCTTTTGGCCGCCTTGATCCCCACAAGCATAGATATTTCCGTCGCTCCCGGCGGCTAGATTCGTATACTGGCCCGTGCTTCCAGCGAAGTAATTGGTAACGCCACTTCCGTCCTTGGGATTGATCTGGTAAAGGTCACCTTTGTCGGCCGCTGAACCCCATAGTGCAGGCGTGGCATTCGAATCAAACATGAGAGATTGAATGCTGCCGTAACCGGCATTTGGATTCGCTGGATCGATGCCCGCGCCGGGGTTACTGAAATTTAGCGCGCCAGTAGGTCCGAACTGCTCAAGCGCGCCATCGAAGAGCCATACATTGCCACTGCCGTCAATGGTGAGCGGACTGGCATTCGGTCCAACCTGAATATAGGGCAGAACCAAGGAAAAGTTGGGTCCATTGCGGACCACCTCAGCAAGTCCTGTTCCCGTTTGCGGGAACATAGCACCTATCACCGATCCACCGTTCACCCATGCATTGCCCGACGGATCAATCGCGATCGCGTGCGCGGCCACAGTGCCTGCGGTCCCGGTACCGTCCTCTATGTGATTCGCGATATAGCCGCCGTAGATGACGTTCCCCGAGCTGTCCAAAGCGCTTGGCTTAGTTAAAGGAGCGCCCAGATTATCGAATACGGCGATCATCCCGCTGTCCACATCGGGAAAGCTAGATCCAGAGCCATCGTTTTCGTTATTGAAGGCCGTGACCCAGATATTACCCGTGGCGTCGATCGCCATGGAGGTGTTCTCCAAAGTACCCAAATCGAATGGATCGTTGAAGAACGGAACCTGGAATCCAGGAGCAAACCCGAGCCCACCTCCTGTGAAGGTAAGCGCAAGGATCCAGTCGTTGGGCGCTGCGGCCAGGGCGGGCTGGAAAGGCCCTGCGGTAGAGACGACGTTGAAGACCGCCGAAGCATTCGCGCCAGGATTCTGGGCGATGTCCAAGATAGCCTGCAGCGTGTCCGTCGGCGCTGCACCGCCATTCGGTGTTGCGGCACTGAAGAGGCTGGAGCAAGCTGTACCTGCAGCGCAGGCGTTCAGTGCGTTGGCCAGCGTATGAATACGCGACTGCGGCACGGTGCTGGAGTTAAGGAATGGGACCGGGTTGCTATTCACATACGCAGGCGTGATGGTGAGCGCGTTGCCCGTGGTCAGGTCCGTCAGGTTGGTCACCGTCCTGAAGGCGTTCGTGAGTCCCTGATAGTTCGCTATAGAAGAACCTACCTTTGTCGCACCGGCCATGAAGGGCGACAGCGCATAGGCCGAAGCCACTGTCGTGACCTCATTCACCACATACGTTGCCGCTGTGGACGCAAGGTTGCCGCAGGGACCAAGCGCCGTCATAAACGCGAGGCTGGAGTTCGCACTGCCGCTTCCTATGCTGCCACCAGTCGCCACCAGATACACCAAGTCGCCGGGCGACGCCGGGCAATCATAATGGGCGCTGAAGGCGCCGCTGGCGTCTGTCTTCACCGGGGTTGCGAGCAGTGGTGTGGCGTCGGAGGCGTAGCCTGTCTGCCCCGCCGCATAGATCTGCACCTGCGCGCCACCGACCGGCAGCATTCCGCTGAAGACCGAACCTTGTATCGGCGCTCCGAGATTGATCGTGTAGCTTGCCGTGGCGACTGAACTGGAGGTACCGTCGAGCATAGCAATTGCGCTGATCGTTTCAGTTTGGGACACGTTGATAGGACTGTTGTAGGGCTGCGTCGTGCCCTGTTGCGGCACCGGTATGCTGCCATCCGTGGTGTAGTAGATCGTTGCACCCGTCGTGGCATCGCTGATGGTCACGGTCTGGGCGGTACTGAAGGTACCAGCGGCGGGAGAGAATGTTGGCGCTGCAACAGCCAAGTTGATGGTGTATGCCGCGCTAGCCACTGCACTGGTACCAAAACCGCTCGAGGTCGCAATCGCCTTGATGGTCTGACTTGAGGAGACAGAGATGGGATTGCCATAGACCGCAGAAGAGGTCGTCGGCGTGGTGATGCCGTCTGTAGTGTAGTAGATCGTCGCGCCCGACGTGGTGTCGCTCAGCATCACAGTCTGCGCCGTGGTGTACGTACCAGCAGCCGGAGAGAAGGTGGGCGGCGCGGTGGCGGTGAGCGTAATGGTGAACGCAGCCGTGGCCACGGAGCTGGGGATGTTGGACGCGACAGCGATGGCTTGAATGGTCTGGCTGGAGGAGACGGAGATGGGACCGCCGTACGAGGTGGAGGACCTCGTCGGCGTGGTAGTGCCGTCCGTGGTGTAGTAGATATTCGCGCCCGGAGTCGCATCCGTAATGGTGACGGTCTGCGCCGTGCTGAACGTACCACCCGCAGGAGAGATCACCGGCGTAGCCGTTCCCTGCCCAATGGTGTACGACGCACTGGCGACGCCGCTGTTATTAAATCCAGAGGCCATTGCAATGGCGCTAAGCGTTCCGCTCTTGGAGAGGACGACGGGACCGGTGTAGAGCTTGGATGCAGCCGTAGGGACGGTGCCATCCGTGGTGTAGTAGAGGTTTGCGCCTGCAGTCGCGTCATTGATCGACACTGTCTGCGCTGCCGAATACGTACCACCAGCAGGCGAGAAGGTGGGCGTGGCGGCGGCGTTCAGGTTCACCGTATAGCCCGCAGAGGCGACCGCACTGGCGGTCATACCCGGCGCTACCGCAATGGCCTGCAGAAACTGTGTCTTGAAGATCGTGGTCGGCTGGCTGCACTGTGGCGAAGAGGTCGTTGGAGTCATACCGTCCGTCGTGCAGTAGAGCACCGCTCCGGAGGTGGCATCCGCAATGGTGACGGTCTGCGAGGTGTTATAGGTTCCAGCGCCGGGGCTGAACGTCGGAGTTGCGGTGACATTGCTTCCCGAAGAGGAAGAGTTCCCACCGGCACAGCCCACCATTCCCAGAACGGTCAACAGAGCCATCGCCACCACCATTGACCGGCTAACCACCCACTTCGACAGAACGCGCACACATCCTCCAGAGAGATAAAACCTTTAAGTTTTGCACTACGCGACCGATGCCGATCGCGCGCGAGCTTCTTATGTCAGAGAGCGACAATTCATACAACCGCTCCTGAAAGAAATGACTTTTGAGCACAGCAGATCTCAACGACGAGGAGGAGAAATTTTTCTTTTATTTTTGGGGAATGTTTGTATCAGCAGAACTTCGCCCGTGCGCAAAGGGATGCGCTCAACAAAGCGTGTTACAGGAGTAGTTCTTTTGTACATGACGGGTTGCTTGTGAATATTAATGCGGCGTGAATAATTCCGCCTCAACATAGGTTGTCGTCAAGAGAGACAGCCAAGATGAATGCCGGATTACGTTTCGATGAATACACAGAATCGGTCGTTGAGATTCACCGGCTGCCCTCGTCACCATGGATAGAAGCACAAGAATCCAGCAGGAGCATTCACTGTATTCCTGGCATCCTTTTCACCCTATTTTTCCGGGTTCTCCATCGAAACACCCGGCTTGCCTCCCTCCATTGCGGTTCGAGCGCAGACCCGGGAACCAGCTTCGGCTTGAAGTCCACTGCATCAGGCCGGGCTCTCTTTCTCAACCAGAGCATCGAGGAGTAACACCATGAAGCAGCTTTTGAAGGTATCTCTCGCATTCGGCGCCGCGCTCACAGCGCTGTCGGCCAATGCACAAACTCCGGCGGTTCAGATCAACGGCCTTGGATCTTCCGCTCTCTTCCTGGAAACCGGCCTTGCGGCCTCGTCCACGTCCTCCGGCCTGGGCGGCACCTGCGTCTGGAGCAGCACGGGCAGCACGGCCGGATCCATCGCCGTTGCAACCGATACGAGCACGGGCGGTTCTCTGACGGATTCAGGTCAGTCCTGGGTCGCATGGACGCCGTCCAGCCTGCCGGCATCTGCCACCACCTGCAGTGATGCCAATGTTACCTCTGCCACCAAGGTCTGGGCTTATCTGCAGACGGATTCGGTGGTTGGCGACCGCTGCCTCTTCAACGCCAATAAGACAACGGGCGCTCAATGCTCGATCGCTTATCCCACTGCAGGTGTCGCACCAGCCAACCTGATCCTGCCAGCGGGATCGGAGTTCGCTCTTCCCCCCAAGGTTGCAACGGCGCTGAGCAATAGCGTTGTAAACGCCGCGGGTACGGATATCCGTCCTGAGGATGCTGCATTTGCCGCGGCCCGCTCCACCTTCCCCGGTGGTTGCGGCACAGCCATGGGCACCGGCGCAAATGCGCAGTACCTCGGCCTTGGCTATAACAACGGCGATAACATCTCCAGCTTCTTCAGCACTTCCACCTTCCATGTCGTCAACTTCACCCTTCCTTCCGTATATAGCGTCACCCCCATCGGAGCTACACCTATCCTGGTTGTTGTAAACGGCGACAGCACCGGCTTCAACAATCCCTCCAGCCCCGTAAACAACATCAGCAGCGACGCGCTGGCGAAGTTTCTGGACGGCCGCAACTCCTTCACCGGCCAGGCACTTGCGACTCCTGTCGCTTCGGGTGCAGCAGTTACAGCCCTCATCCGTGAGCCGCTCTCCGGCACCTACAACACCATGGAGTTCAACGTTCCCAACACGACAGTCGAACAGACCTCGCAGGATGTCGGTCTGAACCAGCCCGCCACTCAGCGCGACTGCAACCCCGTCGGCGTTGGCCTGAATCCGATGAACATCATGACTGCCAGTGGTGGACACCGCCGCCGCGCGATCGGCACCGGCCAGGAGTTAAGCGAAGTGCTTGACACCACCAACAACGGCACCAACACGCTAGGCTACGGCTTCTGGAGCGTAGCTAACTTCAAGGGCTTCACCAGCGCACTGGCGCCGAATGCCAAGTACCTCACCGTAGATACCATCGATCCGCTACTCACCAACTCCGCCACGCATACCGGAGTGATCCCCACCACCGGCAGCGCAGACCTGGCCCATGTCACTCTGAGCCATGTACAGGATGGAACGTATCCCATCTGGTCGTTGCTCCGGCTCGTCACCGTAGATACCACCGCCACCGCCAACGCAGTTGCTTTGTCTAACGCGGCGCAGGCGTTTGTCTCCTCCGGAACGAGCACTTCCCGGCCTGACTTCGTCACAGCCAACAGGTTGACGGTAGTTCGGTCCCACTTCCTCCCGCCCGCCACTGGCGTTGGCGAGCCGCCATTGGCTTCAATCGCCAACGGCCACGTGGGTAATATCACCAGCAGCAACTGCACCGCACCCGAAGCTGGCGGCGATGTAGGCGGACAGGTCTTCACCCTCGCGGCGGATTCCACCTTTTGTTCTACCAATGGCCCCAACGGCGAGACCGAACACCGCCGGTAGTCACTGGCGATTCCAAAACCCCGCTTTACCCGCAACTGGGCAGACCCGGCCATCACGGCGGGTCTGCCGCTTTTACGTTATTTGGTCAATCGTCTTCCTCCACCACTCTCCGGGAGTTCTGAATGTTCCGCAGATTCGCCGCACTTGCTTTCCTCGCGCTCACCCTCGGCCTGGCCCATGCGCAGACCACGACGTCGACAAAGCCCTCCTCGAAACCTGCACCTGTAGTTACGCCCGAGTTGCCGGAGACCCCTGCCGTCATCGAGCCCGAAGCGCCACCTTTCAAAGAAGACTGGACGACGCTCTCTCTTGCGAAGAGCGGGCTTTCGCTCGATGTCCCCGCAGCCGTTCTCTTGAACAAAGTGGAGGTCGGAGGATGCACACGCGAACTGCTGCGGTTACAGTGGCGTCCAGGCGATCCAATCGATCTTTACGTCATACGCCCCGCAGGCGTAAGCAAGCCACCGGTCGCGTTGTTTCTTCTGAATTACACCTTCGATACCGATGTGTTTCGTGCGAGTACCTGGTGCGATCAGGCATCGCAAAATAAGATCGCCATCGCCAGCTTCGGCTCCGCACTTTCGTGGCAACGCTTTCACACTCCGCGCCCGATGAAGCAATGGTTTGTGAGCGAGTTGCAGGAGGCCTTGTCCACCTCTACCCACGATGTACAGATGGTTTTGAATTACCTCGAAAAGCGCGACGATCTTGACGCCGAGCGAATCGGGTTATTCGGACAAGGTTCAGGCGGTAGCATCGCCATCCTCGCCGCTGCGGCGGATCCGCGGATCAGAGCGCTCCACGTAGTCGATCCCTGGGGAGATTGGCCCGACTGGTTGAAGGGTTCCAAGCAGATACCGGAAGAGGAACGCGCCTTGTACCTCAAGCCGGAGTTTCTCAATAAAGTCACAACTCTCGATCCGATCATGTACCTTCCGCAACTGAAGGGGAAAGCACTTCGGATACAGATTGTCATGAGTGATCCGGTTACACCGACCGCGGTAAAAGATAAGATCGCCAATGCGGCCCCCGAACCGGACCAGGTCATTCGTTATATGGATAAGACGGCGGAGCAGAAGGCTTTGCCCAAAGGAGGTATTTCCTCGTGGCTTGCGCAGCAGATTTACTCTGACTCCCCAAAGACGAGCGGGATGCAGGCACTCCGTAGCGTTCCGAATGTCAATTAATTGACATTGTCTTAATCTTCGCAGGCATCCAAAAACGCACGGGGGACGTATGTTCAATCTCATGCCGAGAGATGAAAAATTCTACGACGAACTCGAAGGACTCGCGGATCGTGTCGTCAACACTTCGAGACAGTTCGAAACCATGGCCGTCCGATTTCCTGAGACAGATGGACAGATGCAATCCATCGAGGGAGATAGACTTGGCGCGGCGCGGACGATGACCGAGAGCCTGGTTCGTCTCGACCAGGCCTTCATCACGCCGCTTGACCGAGAAGACATCCTGAATCTACTCACCGAAATGTACGGTGTCGTGGACCGGGTCGCGGAACTCTCGCAGCGATTCAGACTCTATGAGATCAAGGATTTACATCCCACTCTGACCGGTCAGGCAAGAAATCTGTCCACGATCTCCAAGGCCTTGAGCGATGTCATTCACAGTCTTCGGCACGAAAAAAAAATAGCCGAACTTAAATCATCGATTGATGCGGTCTCGGGCGCAATGGAACTGGTCAAGAGAGACCGCGAGGCGTTCCTGGGAACACTCTTTGCGGGTACGCCCGATCCCTTGGACGTCATTAAGAAAAAAGAGCTGCACGATCTCCTGGAAGAGGCCATCGAACGCTGCGAAGAGGCGATGGAAGTTCTGGTCCGCGTTCTACTCAAGAATGGCTGAGGAACAAAGGAATTCATTGTGCCGATTCTCTATCTTGTTTTCGCTCTGATTGCTGTCGCCCTCATCTTCGACTTCTTTAATGGCTTTCACGATGCCGCAAACTCCGTAGCCACGGTCGTCACCACACGCGTTCTAACGCCGGGACAGGCGGTGCTTTGGGCTGCGTTTTTTAATTTCGTCGCAGCGTTTATCTTTGGCACCGGTGTGGCCAAAACTATCTCGGACAAACTCGTCGATCCCAAGGCTGTCGACGTGTACGTTATCTGCGGTGGGCTAATCGGTGCGATTGTCTGGGACATTATTACGTGGCTGGCGGCCATGCCGACCAGTTCGTCGCACGCGATCATCAGCGGATACGCGGGCGCGGCCATTGGAAAGGCAGGATGGCACGCAATCCTGATCAAAGGCTGGATTCCCGTCATCGTCTTCCTCATTCTCTCTCCAATCATTGGGGCGGTCCTTGGCTGGTCTATCATGACTTCGGTGGCGTGGCTTACGCGCCATAGCGAACGGTACAAGACGGAGAGACGCTTCCGCCATCTGCAACTCGTTTCGGCTGGCTTGTATTCGTTAGGGCACGGAACCAATGACGCCCAAAAGACGATGGGAATTATCGTTGCACTTCTGGCTGCCGCCGGGCATGAACAATGGGGCAAGGCCAGCTCCAACAGCTTTCATGGACTGGCTGGCAAGCACGAAATTGCGTGGTGGATCATTCTTTCCTGCCATGCAGCCATGGCCCTCGGAACCATGTCGGGTGGCTGGCGCATCGTAAAGACAATCGGATCTAGGATTACGCCCCACCTTCGACCAGTCGGGGGCTTTGCCGCCGAGATGGCTGCCGCGACGACCATCGGATTTGCCACCATCGCGAAGGTACCAATCTCCACCACGCACGCCATCGGCGGGGCTGTTTTAGGCGTTGGCGCTACCCGAGGCCCCCATGCTGTGCGATGGGTCTGGGGAGAGAAGATCGTCTGGGCCTGGATCATGACCTTTCCGGGAGCAGGGCTGATCGGAGCGGCTGGATACGCTTTCGCTCATTGGTGCATTGCACCGTTCATTCGCGGGTAGGGAATACGCCGCTCATCTAAGTAGATCAACCGCCCCCTTTTCATCCTGTCAACGTCCGTTCATCGGGCATTGCAATAATGAGGGCATGGTTGAGCGTCGGTCTTTTCTCCAAAACATCCTTGCGGCGGCGACCCTCTCCGCAGCACCCACTTCGCAAGCCGCCGCTCTCCCGCAGCCATTTCCGAAGCAACTCCAGGACGCCTTGGGAAAAGCGCTAGCCGACCCTCAGCTGGCTGCAAAGCTTGCGCCTGTTCTGCTCGATGTGGGATTTCTCTGGGAAGCACCATCGCAGCCAGCCTCCACGTTCCATACGATCATCGCTTACAGCTTTGGCAACCGCCCCCCGCTGCCAGGAACATCTACTCCTGCTCCGGGGCCCGTCAACCAGGCACTCGCGATGGCGGTGCTTGAGGCGCAACGCCGCAGCCGTGCTACGGTCATTTATGCCCAATGGGAGATCGCAAGCTTTCTTTCCGAGCAAGCAGGTGTCTCCAAGGTTGTGGCCATTAACCCCGTGATTGCTCCAGACAAGTCGGTCAGATACCTCAGCACCGACGGAGTTGCCGAGGCTGCAATCACGCACGCTGCAGGAGATGCTTCGAAGCTCGGGCGCGTCTGTGTGATTGGCCATCACGATCACGCTAAGCGTTGTGTTGAGGTTTCACGCGCCAGAGGCATGGACGCGTGGGCCATGGACGGGCTAGTGCTTCCGGCGAGTTACGACCTCGAATCCGACCAGCCTTGGACGCGCGACCGGGAGATTTACCTCATTCACGATATGGCTGCGCAACTGATGCAAATTCGCGCCGCACGTCTCGCCCTCCATCCGCAATAATGGAATATCCCTATTCGATAGAAAGTTCCAGGACAGGCAGTGCATGTATACGCC
This sequence comes from Terriglobus saanensis SP1PR4, assembly GCF_000179915.2. NCBI lineage: Bacteria > Pseudomonadati > Acidobacteriota > Terriglobia > Terriglobales > Acidobacteriaceae > Terriglobus > Terriglobus saanensis. Next base: position 3,080,820 of record NC_014963.1, read on the forward strand.
CTAGGAGAACGCGGAAAACGACGTCCTCACACTTCAGCAGTTTGTGCGGGACAACCCTCTCTGCGCCTTGGTGACGCAGACGAGCCAAGGAATGATCGCTTCGCATATTCCGATGGTGCTCCACGAAGGCAATTCGGCGTTCGGAGTCCTGCGAGGGCATGTAGCCCGCGTCAACTCTCAGTGGCAGAACTTCTCGGCTTCTGAAGAGGCCCTTGGGATTTTTACCGGGCCGCAGCACTATATCTCTGCTTCCTGGTATCCCGAAAAGAAGAAGCATGGAAATGAAGTACCGACCTGGAACTATGTGGCTGTCCACGTCTATGGACGTCTGCGGGCCATCGAGGATCCCGATTGGCTCCTCGAACACCTGCGCACTCTGACCGATACACATGAGGTCATTGCGGAGGTTCCGTGGCGCGTTGCGGATGCTCCTCCGGAGTTCATCGCGAAACTGAGCCGTGCGATCGTTGGACTCGAACTCCAGGTGTCACGGGTGGAGGGTAAGTGGAAGGTCAGCCAGAACCGTAATGAGCAAGATGCCACCGCTGTGATGGATGGTCTCGACAGTCTTGGAACGCCCGCCAGTGCAGCGATGAGCAAACTCGTGCGAGCGCAGCGTCCTCGGTGAAGGGGCCTGAGCATCGCAAAGCCCCGATACCCAGGCTCAGTAAGTTACTTGTCCAAAACCAGCTCGATGCTCTTCTCCGTCGGATCGATCTTCCCAAGGACAAAGCTACGCACCTGACCTGCTTTGATCGCCTCAGACTTCTTTGTCTCGGTCGAAGGGTTCAAGACCGCCGGAGAGTCCCCGGACTTCCACTTCGACTTCAACATGGAGCTGAACGCCGATAGATCGACCGGAACCGTCGGCTGAGCTGCGGGCGTCTCGGGAGTATCAGAAGCCAAGGTGGGCAACACGCATTGGGCGATGATCCCTTCTCCCAACTCGACTCGCGCCACACCGTTCTCGATGGAAACAACGCGCCCGGTGACAGGGTCGCCCGTTTTGTGTTCTTCGAGGAATTCGTCGAGGCTCGTCGGTACGAGCTGTTTTATGCTCAAACGAAGCTGGCGTTTCTCCTTGTCGATCTCGAGCACTTGCGCTTTAACTACTTCACCCACGCGCAATACATCGGACGGATGATTCAGTCGGCGCTCAGCGGTAATCTCGCTGATGTGGACAAGTCCCTGCACGCCTTCGGCGATTTGCACGAACGCGCCAAACTTCATAATAGTAACGACCGGCCCTTCCACCACCGAGCCCACCTTAATCCGCTCTGCAGCTTCGACCCAGGGATCGCCGAGGGCCTGTTTCAACCCCAGCGAGATACGCCGATCCTCAACACCGATGGCCAGAATCAGGGCATCAACCGTATCGCCGACATTCAACACTTCGGTGGCTTTATGGATACGCTTGGACCAGGACATCTCCGAGAGATGCACCAGACCTTCTATTCCCGGCGCGATTTCGACGAAGGCTCCAAACTCTGCGGTGCGCGTTACGGTGCCCCGCACCCGATCCCCAACGGCAAACTTCTCCGCCACGTCATCCCAGGGGTGCGGCTGAAGCTGCTTCAGTCCCAGACTAATGCGACGGCTCTCCGGATCGATCTTCAGCACCTTCACCTGGACAGTCTGGCCGACTTCCAAAACGTCAGAAGGATTGCCGATACGGCTCCATGCCATGTCGCTCACATGCAGCAGCCCGTCAATGCCGCCCAGATCAATGAATGCGCCATAGTCCGCCAGACTGCGCACCGTGCCGTCCACGATAGCGCCTTCCTGCATCGCGGCAAATCGCAGATCTCGGCCCTTCAGCGCCTCTTCTTCGGTGACAACGCGGCGATCGATGACGACATCTTCCTCGACCACATCGAGCTTCGTGATACGGCAGAGGATCTCCTGGCCGACTAACTTTTCCATCTCCGCAGCATCCCGTGCGCCGCTGCGCGAAGCAGGAAGGAACGCACGTACGCCCACATCGACGTGGAGACCGCCCTTCACGACAGCTGTGACCGTACCCACGATATTCGTTCCGTCGGCGAAGGCTGCCTGCAAGCTGCTCCAGTCCTTGGGTTGTGCGACACGGAAGAGCGAAAGCCCGTAGTAGCCGTCCGGGTCGCGCCCCTTCACGGAGACCATCAAGGTGTCTCCCTGCTTTACCGGCTCGTTAGCGGCGGGGAATGCAGTCAGCGGAAGGATACCCTCGGATTTAAAACCGATATCGACAAACACAGACTCGGCGTTGACCGCGACGACGGTCCCTCGGATCTGTCGCCCTTCTTCGCCCGAACGGCGATCACTCGTTCGCTGATACGCAGAAAAAATGTCGCTGAAGGATTCGCCTTCCTCTTCCTCGGTTACAACTGCGGCTGGTGCAACATGGCCAGTAACGGTTTCTGGATCAGAGGGAAGCGGCGTAACGTCGGTCGTGCTGGTCGAACTAAATTCAGACATAAAAACAACACCTTTAGAGGCATGTGGCCATGCTGACCACGGTCTGCCCTTTTGCCAGAATATCACCGCACCTTTTGCCCATGGGTTTGTTCTATTTCATCGAAAAGACCACGCGAGGCTTGCCGGGAGCTTTGTCCCAGACTTCCTCTACCTTAGAGAGCGGCACGACCGTGGTCGCAATCTTCAAGCCTGCCGGCTGAACCGCGTCGAAGACATTTTTGATCGCCTGCAGTAGAACGGACTGAGGAACACTCCCCACGCCGCTTCCCATGAGCAGGATGGCCGAGGAACGGAGGGCCGCGCCCGGTAAATCAATGTTTTCTTCCCCGCTGGACCCGCCGACGTGCACGAAGCGGACGGGAGTACCGTCCTCCACAGCCTTAGCGATCGCAACGATGATGGTCTTCGCGCTCTCACCCCACAAATAATCGATAACGACATGGATCCCAGAAGCAAAGACCTTCTTCAAAGCCTCCTCGTAATCTTTTGCTCCGGACGGGTGCAGCATCCCCAGAGTGAATGGGATCACCACATCTGCTCCGAGCTGTTCCAACTCTTCCATGTTGCGGCCTGTTGCGATAACCTTGGCCGCGCCCAGGTACTTCGCCAGTTGAACGGCAAGTCTGCCTGCGGTTCCGGTTGCACCGTTGATGAGCACCGTTTCTCCAGCCACAAGGTGAGCGCGCTCCACAAGCGCCGCCCAGGCGGACATTCCGGGATTTGCGATGGCAGCCGCCGTGACGTCATTCAGAGAGTCTGGAAGTTCTATGCACCGCCTGGAGTTCACCGGGCAAAACTCTGCAAGAGCTCCGAAGGGGGCGTCCGGTAGAACGAAATAGACTCGTCTTCCATCCTGCGTTATTCCGACACCATCGGATCCAGCGACTAAGGGAAATACCCCGCCGGAGCTGTAATGCGAGCCCGATGCTCGCGATTTCGAGAAGTGGCTTAGCGCGGAAGCTCGTACTGTAATCAGTTCTTCCCCCGCCTGTGCGTTGGGTGTTTGGAAATCACCATAGACGGGCATCTTGCCCGCTGCCGTAACGATTGCTGCTTTCATAGATTCCTCCGCGGTTTCAGAATCGAACGTCGTTCAATATATCTAACACCGTTAGATATTGGATGCGCAAGCTTGCTATGCTGGATTCATGAAAATCAACCGGGAGATGGTGACACGGGCAGGGCTGAAACTGCTGAACGAGGATGGGCTGGAGCAACTGACGCTTCGTCGACTCGGCGTGGAACTCAATGTTCAGGCCGCGACGATCTACTGGCATTTCAAGAGCAAGGAGGAGTTGCTCGACGAGATGGCGACGACCGTCCTTGCGGAAGGTGCGGCAGATCTCGTGCCCGCGCGAAAATCCTCCGACTGGAGTGTTTGGGCCTCAACTTTCGGCGAAGGCCTGCGCAAGACGCTACTCACGTACCGTGATGGCGCCCGTATGGTGGCAGGAACGAGGCTTACCAATACCGAGTACCTGAAGACGACTGAAAAGATTGGAAACCGGATGCTTGCAGCTGGCTTTTCCGTGCGCGCGGCCGTCGTTCTGTTCAGCACGATCTACAACTACACGCTCAGCTTCGTCATGGAAGAGCAGGCGGTCTTCCCTACCCCGGGCCAGCGATCTCCGCGCTACTCGGTAGAAGAAAGAAACGCCCGTTTGGATCCTGCAGAGTTCCCGTTCCTTCGGCAAACCGGAACGATCTTGTTCGACCGCTACGACCGACGCTTTCGCGAAGGTCTCGCGCTCATTCTGCAAGGTGCCTCTGCCTCACAAGACAAACCGCGACAGAAAAAGTAAAGCCCTGGTGCTAACGTAGCAAGCAAAGGTTGTGACGAAATCCATCTCGGCTCAGAACTAACGTATCTCCGGGAGAAGAGACCTATGGCATCCACAGAACCCCGCACCAGCAACGAAGCCTGGCCCGCGCTGCCGCAGAGCGAATGGAGTGAAACGTGCGCGACCCTCCAGATCTGGGCTCAAATCGTGGGCAAGATCCGGCTTGCGCTGATGCCTCCGGCCAATCACACATGGAACGTCACGCTCTACCCTACCGTCCGCGGACTTACTACCTCTCCGATGTGGCAGGGAACACGCATCCTGCAGATCGATTTCGACTTCATCGATCACGTTCTTACCCTGCAAACCGACAAGGGCGACCGCCAGGACGTCCCTCTCAGGCCCATGACCGTGGCCGCCTTCTATCAGAAGGTCATAGCCGCGCTCGAAGACCTGGGAACGCCCGTACGCATCTGGCCTGTGCCAGTGGAGGTAGCGGAGCCTATACCGTTCGACGAGGATGTGACGCACAAGGCATACGACCCGGAATACGTCGAGCGCTTCTGGCGCATTCTGTTGCAGACGACAAGGGTTTTCAACACCTTCCGATCCCGGTACATCGGTAAGGTCAGTCCGATCCATCTCTTCTGGGGTGCGCTCGATCTGGCTTGCACACGCTTCTCTGGACGCAGCGCGCCGGAGCATCCCGGAGTGGTCGGCCTGCCAGACCACGTCACGCGTGATGCGTACTCCCACGAGGTGAGCAGTTGTGGCTTTTGGCCCGGAGCACCCGGCATGGAGCCCTTGTTCTACAGCTATGCCTATCCACAGCCCGAGGGATTTCCAGAGAGTGCTGTACAGCCTGCCGCAGCAAGCTTCGAAAAAGCGCTCGGCGAATTTATCCTGCCCTATGAGGACATGCGGCAGTCGGCAGATCCGGAAGAAGCGTTGCTCCAGTTTTTAGAGAGCACCTACGAGGCTGCTGCCACTACGGCGCATTGGGACCGACAGGCGCTGGAGTCACCATCCTGGCTGTCTTCCGTCAAGGGCACCAGCGAAGTGGCATGATGTGGCGGCGGCGACAACGCGAACTGCCAAGCCAAGTAAACTTAGGTATGAGTTCTCCAGCAACGCCCGTGTCCTCCGGCTCCGACCAGAACTCTGTGCATTTCCCGTTCGCAAACACCTACGCCCGTTTGCCGCAACGCTTCTACTCCCGTGTGGATCCTACGCCGGTAGCAGCTCCGCGCCTGGTGAAGATCAATATCGAACTGGCTCGTAAGCTAGGCTTGGATCCGGGTGCGCTGGCGAGCACGGAAGGCGTCGAGATTCTGGCGGGTAACCGCGTAGCGGAAGGATCCGAACCGCTGGCGATGGCCTATGCCGGACATCAGTTCGGGCACTTCGTTCCACAGCTCGGTGACGGACGCGCCAATCTGCTCGGCGAGGTGATCGGACAAGACGGTCTGCGCTACGACATTCAACTCAAAGGCTCCGGCCCCTCTGCTTTTTCACGACGCGGCGATGGCAGAGCCGCACTCGGTCCCGTATTACGCGAATACATCGTCAGCGAGGCCATGGCGGCGATGGGCGTGCCGACCACCCGCGCCCTGGCTGCAGTGACCACAGGCGAGCAGGTCTTCCGCGAAACGATCTTACCCGGAGCCGTACTCACCCGTGTCGCAGCGAGCCATCTCCGCGTAGGCACCTTTCAGTACTTCGCCGCACAGGGAGATACCGAAGGAATCCAAACACTCGCGGACTACGCGATCGCACGGCATTACCCTGAAGCTGCACAGAGAGAAAAGCCCTACCGCGCCCTGCTGGACGGCGTGATCGCCCGGCATGCGTACCTGATGGCCCAGTGGATGCTTCTTGGCTTTATCCATGGCGTAATGAATACCGACAATACCTCTATCTCCGGGGAGACCATCGACTACGGCCCGTGCGCTTTCATGGAAGCATACGATCCGGCCAAGGTGTTCAGCTCCATCGACCATCGAGGACGCTACGCCTATGGCAACCAGCCGCACGCCGCACACTGGAACCTGACCCGTCTCGCCGAAACACTGCTGCCGCTTCTACAGCGGGAGGAAGGAAGCGAAGAGGCTGCAACGGCCTCGGCCTGGGCAGCGCTCGAGGCCTTCGGGTCGCAGTTTGAAGCGGCCCAGGCGGCTGGCTTACGACGCAAGCTCGGCCTCTTTACTGAACGAGAAGGCGATGCGGTCCTCGCGCAGGACCTGATGGATCGTATGGCCGCCAACAGCGCCGACTTTACGCTCACCTTCCGTCGGCTCAGCGATGCCGTCGCGGGGCCGGAGGGTGACGCGGGAGTGCGTACGCTCTTCGCCGACCCAAGCGCTTACGACTCATGGGCCAACACGTGGCGAAATCGTTTGAAAGAAGAAGATGTCTCGGGACAGGAGCGCGCCAAGAGTATGCGACTGGCTAGTCCTGCATTCATCCCGCGCAATCACAGGATGGAAGCCGTGATTGAAGCCGCAGTCCTTCGACAGGACTTCCAACCATTTGAAGAGTTGCTCGATGTCGTTTCACGTCCGTACGAAGACCGCCCGGAGTTCGAGCGGTATGCCACGCCAGCCCTACCGGAAGAGTGCGTGAGCCAAACCTTCTGCGGCACGTAAAGGTGAACGCGTAGCCGCAGTGTCCCTACCGAACTTTGGCAAGATAGAAATCAATTGCCATGCGCCACATTTCTATTGACTGCTCACAGGTCGCACCCTATAGTGGCTCGACGAACCTGTAGAGTTCTTTCGCGTTCGGGCCCACCTTCTGCATATCTCCCCTCTGTCATCTTCTTTTCCGATTCTGAATTCCCGCGCTCGCTTGTGCGTTGTCAGAAATCTGTCGAGGTGTATATGCCGGTGGCCAGCTCTTCTCTTTCGTTCCACGATGTCCAAGCCCTTCTCAAAAAAGCCGCGAACGATCAGATATCCGCCTTCGCCGGTCTTCCGCTCAGTGAGTTCTCTCGCGAGGAGTTCCTGACCGCGAAGATTTTGGGACTTCCTCTCGTCACGCTACCTGCTAAAGGCGGTTGCTGCTCAGGCAAAACGGCTCCGTCTGCTTCCGATTCCGTCCTGTTATTGGGCCTGCGCGGCCAAGCACCCTTCGACGGCTCGCAGTTTCCACGGCTTCCCCTGGGACAACCGCCGATGGCAGACGAGGACATTGACGCAATCGAGCGATGGATTCTGGAAGGCGCTCCGGAGAGCGCTCCAGCACATGCAAGCTATCCCCTTCCCGACAGCGATTGGACCCACCAGACCAACATGGAGGTGGTAGAGGTCGAAGCCTGCGACGATGCCCTGCAGGCCTTTGCTGAATATGACGGCGAGAGCAACGAATACCGCTACCAGAACGGAGAGCTGCGCCAGCGCGTCAACATCGATTGCATGACAGAAGCGCAACTTGCGCGACTGCGTGAGGCTTTCGCACACCTTTATGCCTTGAACGACTGGGCGGAGGATGCGCGCAGTTACAACAATGTCGCACTCATCCACCAGAACCATTGCCAGCATGGATGGGAACGCTTTCTGCCATGGCATCGCGTTTATCTGTACGAGATGGAGCAGGTCATCCAGGAGTTCTATCCTGACGTCACGCTGCCGTACTGGGACTGGACGATGCCGCAATATCGGCCAGCGCAGCCGGACAAGGGTGAGATCATCCCACCCGCACTGCAGGCTTTTCTCACGAAGGCTTCGCTACCGTATTTGCACTCAAACGGCATCCCGACGGGAGCACTACAGCCCATCGTGGACCAGCGCTTCGCTTCACAACAGAGCTTCTTTACCGCAGTAAGTCAACTCATCGGCCCAATCTACTGCGTTGGAAAGTATCGAGAAAGCTTTCTGGATGCTCTGCTCGCTGCCAATCCGCTCTGGTATCCCCTGCGGTATCCCGGCGAATTTGCTGGCTCCACAATCAACAAGACCATCCACTATCACTACCCCACAGCGGACGACATGGCGCAGATCATGAGCCTGCGCACGTTCCGCGACTTCGGAGGTGGCAGCTTTTACGATGACGCCTTCGGCTTCATGGACCAGAATCCGCACAACACCATGCATATCTGGACTGGCGGCATGAATCCGCAGTTTGACCAGCAGCAACCACTCTCCCTGCTGGGGAAGAGCGATCGCAACCGCGGCGTAAAAGTGGCTGGCCGCGCCTTCCATCGCAAGTCGGATCTCTACTCTCAGCCGCAGTTCGGCGATATGTTCAGCAACCTCACAGCTTCCTACGATCCGGTCTTCTGGCCGATCCATGTGAACATCGATCGCCTGTGGCATGAGTGGCAGTTGCTTAATCCCCACTCGAATCCCGTGGATCTCGATTCAGTTCTTACGCCGTGGAGTTACACCGTACGCGACACGCTGGAGATGAAGCGATTCGGATACGAATATATGCGCAGCTCCTGCCTACTGCCCGTGGGAGCAGCTTCGCCTGTAGCACGTTTCACTTCACGTTCCATCCCCGTCGCGGAAGGTACGCGTACCGCGTTCCGTACCGCAGAGATCCGTCTGCACCGCGTTCCGCAGTTGCCACGCTCCTGCTTTGTGCGTGTGTTCCTGAACCTGCCCGACGCAAACGCAAACACGCCGATGGAAGACGTTCATTACGCCGGATACTTCGCGATCTTCGGGCACGGCGATTGCATAGGAGGCCCCGGTCACTGCGCCGTTCCCGTGCGTGGAAAGTATGATCTGCGGCCTCGTAGCCACAACACACCGCGCAACCATCGCGTGGATGTGACGAAGACAGCGCGCAGCCTCTTCGATGCGGGCGCCACCGAGATCAGCATCACGCTGGTGGTGATTGGGGCCGACTACGAAGAGGAACGCGAACTCTTCCGGCTCGACGGCGTGTCTCTCAACTTTCTGGATTAGTCCGTAGCAGAGATCGCCGATGGTGTGCCATCGCAAAGGAGTGGATTCGTGAGCGACAAGCAGTCAATTCCCATTTACAAGATTCACCCCGGCATCGGTATCGCACGCCTGGGAAATAGCCCGGATGAGTTCTGCATCTCTCCGGAGACGCCCGCGTCACTTCCCATCGCATGCGACGCGCAAGGTAATCCTTCCGTTACGGCGGACGGCTCAGGCCCGGTGCGTATCGATCTGTTCAAGGATATTCGAGGGCGCATTAAGCGCCAGGCCGCGCGCTTCCAGGTGTATGTCTACGACGACGCGAGTCCGGAGGGCCGCCCGCTCAGGATCGGCGACACAATTGAAGGAGGCGGCAATCGTGGCGTCCTGAGCAACATTCAGTGGCGCGTCTATCTGGCCAACAAGAAAAGCGCCTGGTACGAGTTTCAACAGCTCGAAGGCGAACATGGCTACCTTCCTGGCCATCCGCTGCGTAACGCGGACATCACGGACCCGAACGCGCGTCAGCGCTTGATCATAGATGCTGGCCCCCAGATCGTCGACCTTCAGGGCAAGCGCCGAGCCGCGTTCAATCGTTACGCTGGCGATACCTACGCGACCACCTTTCCACCAGAGGATTTACAGCCGAGCGCCATTCACACGCTGGGCGAGATCCTTACCGACAATGAGGGCCGCCTCCTGGTGCTCGGTGGCCACGGCTACTCCGGAAGCTTTAACACCGGTTTTGGCGAACCGCGCATCAACACCTACGCCAACAACGACGGCTGGTTTGACGACACCTCCGACGGCCCCGTCCATGCACGTCTCTTCATGTACTCGGAGGAGGTCGCACGCACGCGCTACATCGATGTCGAATATCCGTCGTGGGTGATCGCGGGATATCCGGCCTACGTTCCCCAGGTTCTCGACATGGTCACGCTGGACGACGTGATGCAGGACATGGCAGTCACACAGTTTGCTACATGCACTCACCTCTACGGCAAGGCTGGCACGTTCAACGACCCACAACACATTGCTCCTTCCGACACCGGAGAGCTTGCTCTTTGGAAGGCCTCAGACCTACGCTGGAATCCCACCTACAAGCCCTGGTTCTATCGCGACATCTGGAGCATCCTCTTCCGCGCCGACGAGTACACCTATCTGACCAACGTGCTCGCCGGCTCTAACTACCCGCATAACCAATCGCCGCGCGGAAACTTCGATCCCGACAAGCTTTCGATCCCTCCGAAGTTGAACGAAAAATCCTATGTACGGGCCAGCCAATCGGCGGTGGAAGCAAACAACTCCGGCGCGCTCTTCTTCGAAGCGATGGACGCAGGCCTGGACCTGATGGATCAACAAGCCGTCAACTCTCGCAAAGAACGGGAAGGCTTCCGGCTCATGGCCGTGGTCAAGAAGGCTTCGTCGCGAGAAGAGTTACTGGCAGCCCTGCAGCACTTTGCCGAAGTCACGTGCGGCAGTATCCCGCCCACCGAAGTCGATCCCTACCTCGCGCACTGGAAGCTTCTGTATGCGCAGTCGAAGGAGGCAGAGACGGATCCGGGCGAGGCTTATCGTGAAGCGCGCGACCGTCTCGAAACAGCCATCCACAACTTCGCCGAGGAACTCACACCTCCGCGTGCGTTAGTTGCCGCGGAAAACCCTGCAGCCTCGCTTACCGCCACCACACCACCATCGCAGCAGGCCGTCTCTCCTCATCGCGCAATTCTCACTCTGCTGGATCGGCTCTCCAGCCAATTCCGCTCGGGCACACTTCTGGCGGACGCTCTCGCGCGCGCGCGCGCCGAAAACACCGCCGACCCCTTCCGCGCTTATCGCACGTATCTCTACGACCTGTTGCGCAAGACCGGGGAAGAGAATGTCTTCCGCGTCGAAACCAAACCCTCTAGCCGGGTGCATCATCTTCCGCTGATGCCGCTGCTCAGCGGCGATAATCCCATCTCGAACAACCTGCCGTCCAAATTCCTTTGCCTGACGGATTTCCAACTTTATCTGCTGAAGCAGTGGGGAGAAGGAAACTTCTACAACGAGATCCTCGAAGGTTGGGTTCCAGCTTCGGAGATCGATCCATGGCAGCCTTACTTGAACCTGCAGGCAAAGACGGGTCTGGAGCTCGATCGCTACGTTATCTCCAATCTTGCGGGAGGCGCATTCTGTCCCGGCGCTGAAGTGGGTTGGATCATGCGCAACCCTTCCATCTATGTAGAGCCCTACCGTATCAAGGCCGACCCACTCTTCTCTAGCTTCCGCCAGACTGCGGCGAATGAGAACCAGATCGGCGTCACCGAGGTGAACTACAGCGCGTACATCGACCAACCGCTCAGTCAGGCCAGCGACTACAGGAAGGGACTGCAGCCCGGCGACCTGACCAAGATGATGGCGCTCCCCTGGCAGGCCGACTTCAACGAATGCTCGACCCAGGAGATCAACGTCTCCTATGAACTCTTCAACCAGATCAATCCCGACAGCGAGCAGGACTTCTGGCTGCAGCGCGAGAACCAGGTATGGGAGACGCTCTGGTGGCCAGCGCATCGTCCGATGCAAGCCTATGAATTCATTCCCGGCACAGAGAGCAACCCGGCATTCCAGATTGTGAATTGGGCCTGGGGCATTCCGCAGACCAACGCGGGAGACCTGAAGATGGTCACCGAGTGGTCTCGGTTGGGCTTCCTTATACGCAACTTCTATATCCCGCAGGCGGAGTTGAACGTGCCGTCTCCGGCAAACCCCAAATACATCAGCGTTGAACGCAACACCCTGGAAAAACGAGAAGGAGAAAGCGATGAGTAAGAATCCATGGGTCGGAAGTTGGACCTACCGTAGTCTCTTGAACGATCCGGATGGTTCAGTGGACTTCGACAAACTTGAATTTGGCGAAGGCACCATCGTCATTCATGATGACAACGCCAGCGAACTGCTTACAGGCACCATTGGTGGCCCGGGCTGGTCTCTCACGCTGCATGGCTCACGCGCCTACGGATCTCCCTCGCAGGTCCGGTTCGAAGGCAAAGGTCTCGTGGGCGGAGAGCTCTGGATCTATGACTATATCGGTTGGCTGGTGCCCGTCTGGCCCAATAGTACCGAACAACTGCAACGTACCGCGTTTGTAGGATCAGTCGTACGGACCATCCCTCACTCCAATGGCAACGGCGGCACCGCACCCGCAGGCGTGGTTGCGTCGTTCTATGCGGTCAAGGTGGATTAGCGTGCTGCATCCCATCTATGACGTCGCTGTGCTGGGTGGCGGCCCCGCGGGCTGTGCCTGCGCGCTCTCTCTGCGACAGTGCTGGCCCCACCTGACTGTTGCCGTCGTAGAGGCATCGCAGTACGACACACCGCGTGCTGGCGAGATACTGGCACCGCAGGCTATGCCTCTGCTTCACCGATTGCGTGTCGACGCAACCAAGGATGCCCAAACGCTTGTGGCCCAAAGTATAGCCTTGTCCTGGGGAGACCCCACACTCTCCGAACACCATCATCTCTTCTCCGCACACGGATTCGGTCTTCACCTGGACCGCCGCGCCTTCGACCGCCATCTCGCTCAAGCCGCAGAGAAGCAGGGAGCGACTTTGCTTCAGGGAACAACCTTTCGCGCGGCCCATCGTGATACCGGGACATGGACGATGGATCTTCGTGGAGCAGAGAACCTTCGTTCGCGCTTCGTTGTCGATGCAACTGGCCGCAACGCCGTCTTTGCTCGCTCGCAGCGCGTCAGAAGCGATCTCTTCGACCGATTGACTGCCTACAGTCTCACCACGCAAATGCGGGTTGAAGTAGCCCAGACCATGATCGTCGAAGCCTGCGCGCTTGGCTGGTGGTACACCGCACCTCTTCCCAGCGGCCATCGGATCATCAGCCTGCTAACAGATGTGGACCTGGCCCGCGCTGCCGGTTTGCCCGCGCGCGCGGTTTGGGAGCAGCATCTGGCGCAGACACGGCATCTCGCCATGCTGCATACCGAAACGCTCACAAAAACCTTGCAAGTCGTCCCGGCATTCACCACCGTACTGCATTGCGCGGGGAGCACAGGGTGGGTCGCTGCAGGCGATGCCGTCGCAAGCTATGACCCTCTCGCAGGTCAAGGAATCACCAAAGCATTGCACACCGGAATCCTCGCCTCCTACGTCGCCGCGGAGAGCCTGATGGGCCGCGAACCCGAAGCAAAGGCGCGCTATGAAGCTATGCTGAGAGCGAATCTGGCGGGGTATCGCCACATGCACCGTACTCATTACGCGCGCGAGAAGCGCTGGGCCGATCAGCCCTTTTGGCAGCGACGTCATTCGCCCCCCGCCCGTTTGCGAGAGGTCGCCGCATGAAAACGTCACAGCACTCGCCGAAAGGTACGCGCTCCGGCCTCTTTGCCATGGCGCTTGTGCCCAAGCTCGGATGTCCGCTCTGCTGGCCTGCTCTGGGCGCGCTTTGCAGCGTTCTGGGAGTGCGCCTCGCAACCCTCGATTGGGTACTCCTTTTAGTCAATACCGCCGCACTTCTGTTTGCACTGAAGCTGAACATGCAAGAACGGTGTGGCGCAGCGGCGACGGCAGCAGTCGCGGCTTTGTCCGCGGCGCTGTCGTATCGCCTTGGAGCCGGTTTGGCTCTTAGTCTTTGCACGGGCCCCCTGATTGCGATGATCCCGCTTCTGATGCGACGTCTCGCATGCCACTCCACACCTTCCACCTCAACCGCTTCACCTCAAAGGAAGCCCCATGCGCATTCGAATCAACATTGCTTGCCTGCTTGCCTTCTCTGCGCTTACCCTTCCCGTTCCGCCGCTCATGGCGCAGAAACCTCCAGTCGTGCACAACTTCCAGCAGCCGCCTTTGCTGACGGAAGTTCTACCCAACGCACCAGCGACAAAGTTTCTTCGCCTCAGCACATCCGCCTTCAAGTCCACCTGTAATCCCAACGGCAACGTCAAACGTGTCGGCGCCGAGGTCTACGCCACGCTTCATTACGTGCTCGGGAAGTTCACCATCAATAATCCGGACCCCGACGATCCCGAAGGTGGTGAAGACCCGGTTGAACTGCGTTCGTACGGCGGATGCAACTCCGGTCCCACGCTGGAAGTGCTGCCGGGGAATACCCTGCACATCAACCTCATTAACGACCTCAGCAAGGTCGATCCATCGTGCGAAGTACCCTCCCCTGACGGTCTGGCTCTGCCTCCCGGCGTCGGCTGCTTCAACACGATGAACATCCACACGCACGGTCTGCATATCTCGCCTACCGGCAACAGCGACAATGTGCTCCTGAGCATCGCACCGAAGACCGAATTCCCGTACGAGTTCAACATTCCCAATGACCATCCCGCTGGCACGTTCTGGTATCACTCGCATCGTCACGGATCGACGGCGACCCAGGTAGCGAGCGGCGCCTCCGGCATTCTCGTGGTGCGTGGCAATCGTCCCTATGTTCCGCCTACGCCCGATGATCCGCACCCGCTGGCGGATATCGACACCATCTTGCACGACAGCAGCGGAACTCCCACGCCAGAGAAACTCTTCCTCCTGCAGCAGATCCCTTACGCTTGCTTCCAAAACATACCGGACCAGAAAGGCGGCCCGTGGCAGGCGATCTTCACCACCAAAGGCCTCTATACGGTCGCGAGCACCGATCCCAACGGTCCGTTGAACGCTCCCTGGATCTGCCCCAAACCCACTCCACAGAATCACGCGACCATAGGCGCAATCGAAAACTTCAATCTGCAGATGTTCTCTTCCAGCATCTGGGACACCAACGGCCGTTTCACCACGGTGAATGGCGTCGTGCAGCCGACTGTTACTCTTCCCGCCGGAGAGATCCAACGCTGGAGGTTTGTTCACGCTGGCATTCACGACACCATAAATCTTCAGGTAGTGCGCGCCTCTCTGCCCCGCGTAGGAGCCAACCTGGTCGCCACCTCTGCGTTACTGGGCAACCGGCTTCAGCAGAAATCCGCAGTACAACAACTTTGTGTCGCCACTCCGACGACACTCATCCCGCAGTTTGAGATTGCCGTAGATGGTTTGACCCGCAAGCACTTGGAAAAGGTCGGTGACGGTGGCGACAACGAATCCAATTACATGCAGCCCGGCTATCGTAGCGATATTCTGCTCGTCTTTGCTCAGGATGGTGATTACTGCCTGCTCGATCAGGCCGCGCCTCCCTCGCAACGCGTCAACCCCGCAACAGGCACTGGCGGTGGACAGGGACCCTCCACACCACAACTGCTTGCTTACATTCATGTTCGCGGCGGCAGAGCCGTTGCAGGAGATCTGCAAGAGTACATCGAAAAGTCTCTGGCGGCTGCGAATCCTCAACTGCCGCAGAGCGTCCGCGACGGTTTACTCAAGGGCAACCTCTCACCCTGGGCTCCGTTCCTTGAACTCCCCGCACCGCACAGCGACCTTCAAAAGGCGGGCTTCTCCATCGCATTTCCTAAATTTATGGTGAACAATGCCGTCTATGACCCCGACGTCGTAAACATCACGCGACAGGTCAACACCTCCGACGACTGGCTTCTCACCGCCGAAGGAGAGCCCCACATCTTCCATATTCACGTGAACCCGTTCGAGATCATGGACGTCACGTATCTGGAGGCGAATGGACAGCAGGTCTCAATCTACGATAAAAGCGGTCACTGCCGCACAGACCTTCCGATCGATAAACAGGAGATGCAGAAGCAGTACTGCAGCATGTACCACGTCTTACGCGACACGGTCTTCGTCGAGAATGGCTACCAGGTGCACGCTCGCACCTTCTACGACCGCTACATCGGTGAATTTGTGATCCACTGCCACATTCTGGATCACGAAGACGCTGGCATGATGCTCAACATCGAAATCGTTCCAGACCTCAACGCTCCCGGCCATGGTTTGGGCATGGATGTGATGCACGCACACAATCCCTGATCCTTTGCTAGGAGGGCATGCCGCAAGCATGCCCTCTCACTCAGCACAATGCCTGTATTTCTTATCGAGAGATTGACTCGTGCGCCCCGGTTGAGATAATCGGCTTTTCGATGAAGTGCCATGACAGAGCTGCATAGGCTGTAGAGATCATAAAAGCGATCAAAGTAGTCTTGACCGTGAAGTTTCCAAACCGCGGGACGAGGACATCGATCACCAGTTCATGGATGAGATACATCGAATAGCTAATACGTCCGATGTACTTCAGTGGCGTCCACTCTAAAATGCCAACCTTCCATCCACTCAACGCCCACAGAAAAACACCAAGACAAATCACCAGGGACCATTCGTAGATGAGCAAATTGCTCCACCGCGTGTTCGAGGCCTGATAGAGGTGGGCAAACTTCTGAGTCAGTTCAAATCCGGCAAATCCAAGCGCGGCAAGCACAAGGCCATAGCGACCCCAGACTTCCACGACCTGCCTGCGTTTACGCCAGACAATCGCCACCAAAGCGCCCGATGCGAGCAGGTCCATCCGAAAGGGTGTTCCGGTATAGATGGGCAGTGTGTCGAGGAAGAGCGGCGTGCATACAACGCGCAGAACAGGAGCGAGTACGATCAAGAAAACGGCGCATCTGGCGACCCACACTTCTTTGCAGAAAAATATCACGAAGGGCCATACGAAATAGAACTGCTCCTCCACTGCGAGGGACCAGAGTGGCCCGAGTGCTTCTGGTTGAGGCAGGTTCAACATCTGAAAAAAGTTTGTAGCGCCGAAGTACATATACCAGTATCGATACCACCATGTACCGAATACGGCAGAAGCCACCAGCAGAAGCAAAAGATAAGGTGGGAGGATCCGACGGACTCTTTTGCCGTAGAACGAGGCAAAGTAAGAGGACATCCGGTCCTTCTTCTTACTCAGCAGGATGCCAGTAATCAGAAAGCCCGACAGGATGAAAAAGAGGTCCACACCCATCCAGGTGGATTTGTACCCCATGGAGTGATGTAGAAATACGGCCAGGATCGCGCAGGCTCTCAGTCCATCAAGCTGCCCTATTCTCTTTTGCGTCGGCGGTGTCACTGGTGTCACTATAATTCACCCCACCTCCTTGCAGGTGACGGGCAGACGCTCAAATAGCACGGATGTAACAGCATTGAATATTCTGATTTCAACAGAATCGGTGACCTCGCGGTTCTGTACCCAATGACAGGGCAAGAAGATCTTCAGGCGATGCGGGCGACCCCAGCAGAGTCACCCGCATCTTTCTTTAGATGCTCAAGCAGATGCGGGAAACTATCGGAATTGGCTTCATGTGTCTTTCCCTGCTGGCCTTACCTTCGGCGATACAGAGCCAAACCGTCACGCCGGTTCCCAAACTGGATCTGTATAAATTCACCGGCACCTGGTACGAGATCGCTCGGTATCCCAACAAGCGTCAGAAGCACTGCACAAGCGACGCCACCATTCTGATCGCGAAGGGCGACAAGACAGACCATATTCAGATTGTGAGTTCCTGCGAAACAAAGACTCCGTACGCGGATGTGAAAAACGGAACGGGAAAGGCGCAGGACAAAAGCGGCGACGGCAAGCTGAAGGTGAGCTATATGTGGCCGTTCACTTCAAAGTATTGGGTTTTAGGCTACGGAGAAAACTACAGTTGGCTGCTCATCGGCAGTCCCAACCACAAGAATCTATGGATACTTTCCAAGACGCCTTCTTTGAAACCGGAACTCCTCTCCGAAATCCAAGCCAGGGCAACAGCAGAGGGCTTTAGTTTGGCGAAACTCGTGATAACCCGGCAGACCGCCCGGTAAGCCTTTCTTGTGGTTTAGCAGCTAAATTATTTAGATCAATACAAAACTTCCGGGGTACTGGTTGAACCCAGTGATAAAAAGGACAGAGGCTGGCGTATTGTCTCTTTGCCACCCTGGAGGCCGCCCTTGTATCAGGCAACAACTTATCCTCAAACGTCATTCAAGACTCATCCCCTTCTCAGCAACACGGCTCTCCGGGTCGCCCTGGGAACGCTGGTTCTCGCAGCCTCTTCCTGGACATCCATTCCCCTGAGTCCCATTCCGATCACCATGCAGACGTATGCCGTGATCGTCCTTGGCGCTCTCTTCGGAGCCCGCGTCGGCTTAATCACCGTGATGGCGTGGCTAGCCGAAGCCGCCACAGGCTTGCCCGTTCTTGCCCACGGCGCGGCGGGTGTGCACGCTCTGCTTGGACCCTCCGCCGGTTACATCGTGAGCTTTCCCGTCATCGCCGTGTTTGTTGGCTGGCTCTCCGATCGCAAAATGGATCGCGGCGTCGCGGCCTGCTTCCTCTCGATGCTCGCAGCCAACGCGATTAACCTCGGACTTGGCGTTCTGTGGCTGTCCACCCTGTTCGGCACACATCGCGCCTTTCTGGTTGGCTTCGCTCCCTTCTGGGTCGGAGCTTTGATCAAGGCCGCTCTCGCGACCTGCACTCTTACCCTCATTCGCAGCAGACGCTCCATGTCAGACCAAGCCCCAAAATGACGATAAAACTCCGGGCGCACCATCTGCTTTGCATGCTCACCTTCGTAGGCGAGGGGTACACCCCCGCCTTCGTGAGCAATTTTGAAGAGGTGATCTGGAGCATTAAACGCGGCGAAGCCCTGGTCAAGATCGTTCAGGGCCCCGACGATCTCTGCTCCCCACTCTTCAAGGAAGCAGTCTGTCACTGCCATGATCCCAGTGTGCTCTTACGCGATGAACGGGCAGCAGCAGATCTCGGAGTTCTTCTGGAGCTTGCGATCGGGCCAGGGGAATCATTGCTCCTGACAGAAGACGTGCTGCAGACTCTGCGCCGGTCCTTTGCAGACGGAACGATTCGCAGCGCGTGCCTCGACTGTCAATGGAAGCCTCTCTGCGACACTGTCGCGGAACGCAGCTTCCACGGAACGCGGCTCCTGCAGTGAGTTCCGGCCTGGCTCTCAATGCTGAGAAGATATTGCAAGCTCGTCGAGTGCACGCATCACGGTGAGCGCTTCCTTGAGAGCCGCCTTCCCCACCTTCTTTTCGAAATCCTTTTGCATCTTGTCGAACGCCGCGATCACACGCATTGCGCATTTCTTCCCGGTTGGCTTCAGCGTCAGCAGGTACGCCCGCGCATCTGCGGGATCGATCTTCCTCTGCACCAGGCCCTTCCCTTCCAGAGAGGAGAGGCTATGGCTGATATTTCCTCGCGTCGTCGAGAAGGCCTCCGCCAGCTGCGATGGCTTGACCTGTCGCGGCGCCTCGAAAAGAATCGTCGCCAGGACCAGACCCTCCAGAAAGTTCAGGTCATCCACTATAAAGGCGCGGGTTGCCAGCGCCTCGAAACTGCGCGCGGTCCGGTTGACGGCAAACATAGGACTCTCTTGCAGGAAAGCGTCGATCCGCATCGTATTCACCTCAATAGTTTAGTGCCCGCAAGTTCCCAAAAAAAATCGGGAACTTTCTTCATTTCCCCTACGTACTCCTCTTGGTGGACTAGTGGAGAGAGGCCAACCTCTAGTTGATCTACAGGAGAGAAGCTTATGCCCGAGCAACAAAGTGAACTGGTCCAGGGGACGCTGGAGATGCTGGTATTGAAAACGCTGGCCTTGCAGCCAATGCACGGATACGGCATCGCCCTCAGGATTGAGCAGATCAGCGACGGCGTCTTTCGCGTCAATCCAGGCTCACTCTTCCCTGCGCTCAGCCGGATGGAACGCGCGGGCAGGATCAAGGCGGACTGGCGTGCAACCGAGAACAATCGCAAAGCGAAGTATTACCTGCTGACTGATCGCGGGCGTAAGGCCCTGAAGTCGGAGACGGCATCGTGGGAGCGCCAACTTGGCGCAATCAACAAGATTCTTGAAGCGTAGATCCGGAAGATGAGCGGAGGCATGGGTATGAACGTTCTGCGAAGTTTGATCGACGGCATAAAGGCGCTCTTGCACAGAGGGCAACGCAACGGCGAACTTGATGAAGAATTGCGTGGCTACATCGAAGCCGCTGCGGAAGAAAAGGTGAGGCGAGGTATGAGTTACCGCGACGCCATCAGCGCGGCACGCGCCGAAGTAGGCAACGTCGAAACGGTCAAGCATAAGGTCTGGGCGACCGGTTGGGAGTCCGCTGCGGAGTCCTTGTGGCGCGACATTGCTTACACCATTCGCCGGCTCATACGTTCTCCGGGATTGGTCTTCGCTGTGGTGGTTTCGATCGGGCTGGGCATTGCGGCGAACGCCACGATCTTTTCCATTGTGAGCAAGTTTGTCTTGAGCCCCGCGCCCGTTGGCGATCCGAAGACTTTGACCACCATCTACATGGTCCATGATGGCGACCAGTGCTGCAACAACCTGTCCTATCCGATCTTTGAAGATATTCGCGAGCAGGCAAAGTCATTTACAGGCGTCTCGGCGTACTTCGAGCTTGTGTCGGCCTCCATCAGCGGAGGAAGCGATCCAGAGCGCGTTTGGGGACAGGCCGCCACTGCGAACTACTTTGACGTGGCCCAACTGAATATGCCGCTCGGTCGTGGATTTACGAGCACAGAAGAAAAGGCTCCCGTGATCGTACTCGGCTATCGCCTGTGGCAACGCCGCTTCGGCGGAGATCCGACCATTGCAGGCAAAACCATCAGCTTCTCAGGCCATGTCTACACGGTAACTGGGGTAGCGCCCAAGGGTTTCCGCGGTCTCGATCAGATTCTGGATCCGCAGTTCTGGGTTCCGCTGGGCAAGCTGCCGGAACTGATGGCAAACTCACCAAAGCCCGAATCACGCGATAGTCATTGGTTACGCGCAGGAGCGCGACTGAAGCCCGACGTAACCGAGGCGCAAGCCATAGCTGAGCTCCATATTGTGGCACAACGATTCGCACAGACCCACTCCGCCACGGACAAAGGTATCGATTTTCACCTCGAGCCCGCTGGATCGCTTCCCCCTCGCGATGGCAAGGCGATCAAGCTCTTCCTTGCCGCACTTTCCGTAGTCGTTCTCTTAGTGCTCTGCATTGCTTGCGCGAATGTTGCGAATCTATTACTCGCCCGTGGAGCGCAGCGGCAACGGGAGATGGCCATACGGTTGGCCATGGGAGGCACGCGCGCACAGCTATTGCGGCAGATGCTCTTCGAAAGTGTTGTGCTGGCCATCGGTGGCGGCGTGGCTGGAGTCCTCCTCTCCCTATGGGCCACCTACGCTCTCTCTTCCTTCCGTCTTCCGGTACCGATCCCTGTAGACCTCGGCGTGAGCGTGGATTGGAGAGTGCTTCTCTACACGTTTGTCCTGAGCATCACTGCGGGGATCGTCTGCGGATTTATCCCGGCATGGCGTGGTTCGCGGCCCTTGATGCCAAACGCGCTGAAAGGCGAAGATGCCCTGGCTAGACCGGGACATCGCTGGACGCTGCGCAACGTGCTGGTTGTAGCGCAGATCACATTGTCCCTGGTGCTGTTGTGTGCAGCAGGGCTCTTCTTTCGCAGCCTGCAGAGTGCAGCGAAGATTGAGACCGGCTTCCGATCCCGCGGTTTGGTGATGCTCTCCATCGACCCGCAGGTGCACGGATATACTCCCATCCGCATAGTCCAGCTTCTCAACGCAATCCGATCGCGCGTTCTGGCCCTGCCCGGCGTGTCGATCGCTGCGACGACTGATGGTTTGCCTCTCTCCGGAGGAAACCGCAGCGATGGCCTGGCCGCCGTGGGCGAGCCGAAGCCGATCGGCGAGAACATGGTGGAACTCTATATGGCAAGCTCTGGCTACTTTGAGACACTCGGTATTCCACGCGTCGCAGGCCGAGACTTCGGCGATGAAAACCCCACCGCGCCTAAGGTCGCCATCGTGAATGAAGAGTTGGTGCGCAGGTTCTATCAAGGCAAGAATCCCATCGGAAAAACCATCCGCGATGGAGAGGTTCACTACGAGATCATTGGCGTAGTGAAAGACACCAAGTCGCGCACGATTGGCGAAGAGCAGCGGCCCGTTCTCTACCGTTCCATCAACCAGTCCATCGCCGGCGATCCGCCGTTTGCGGGCTATTCGATCATGGCTCGTTTTGATGGCGACTCCTCTACGCTGGTCGCGGCGATGCGTCGCGAGATCCAGGCATTGGATCCAACGCTCGCCATCTTCAATATGCAGACAATGGAAGAACATCTCCGCGATGCTCTCTTCTTGCCGCGCTTCGTCAGCACGCTCTTCGGCATCTTCGGAACAGTAGGTGTGCTTCTGGCTTCGGTAGGGCTCTACGGCGTGATGAACTATGCCGTCAGCCGACGCACGCAGGAGATCGGCATCCGTATGGCACTGGGCGCGGAAAGGGGTGCGGTACAGCGGCTGATCGTACGCGATGGGATGCGGCTGGCCATACTCTCAGTAGTGCTAGGCGTTCCAGCCGCTCTGGCGCTGGCAAAACTGTCCACAAGCATTCTGTATGGCACTCGCCCGTACGACCTGGTGACGTTCCTCACGGTACCGCTCCTGCTGCTGGCCGTTGCTCTACTGGCGTGCTGGATTCCCTCGCGACGCGCCTCAAGAGTCGATCCCATCCAGGCACTGCGCATGGACGGATGAATCAGGAAGCGAAGGGTAAACGAACTTCGGCGCGGCAGCCCTTCTGTTCCCCTTCAAGATTAGTGAGACGCACGGTTCCCCCGTGCGCCTCAGCGATCTGCTGCGCCAGGACCAGCCCAATGCCGGAGCCGTTCGGCTTGGTTGTGTAAAACGGTACGAAGAGGTTCGTCGTGTTCGCGATACCCGATCCGTTGTCCGTAATCGTGAGCAGGACCTCGTCGGCATCGCGTTGCCACGCGAGCTCTACTCTCGGTGCTTCCCCGCGTGCAGGTGCAGCACCCAATGCAGAGTCGGCTGCATTTCGTATCAGGTTGATCAATGCCTGTTCGATCTGGTCCGCATCGATCAACAGGAAAACGCCCTCGCTTGCATGCGTGGAAACTTCAAGACGCCGCTCCAGCAGCGCCACCCGCTGCAGCAAGAGAGCAAGATCCGTCTCGGCACGTCGAGGTGCGGGCAGTCCCATGAGCTCGCGGTAAGCCTGTAGAAAACGGTTCAACGATTCGGCACGATCTTCGATAACTTCAAGACCTCGGGAGAAATCACCATCGGGATCGTCCACCTTGGAAGCATAGTGCGACCGCAGCGTTCCGGCGATAGACTTGATCGGTGTGAGCGAGTTATTGATCTCGTGCCCGAGCACGCGGATCAGTCTCTCCCAGGCAAGCCGCTCCTCATCCCGCAGAGCAGCGCTCACATCCGACAGGACGACCAACGTATGAGGAACTCCACGCAGACGGAAGTGGCTTCTCTTTACCACCCAGCGCGTTTGAGGTTGCGTAGCGACCGAGGACAACAACTCTCCATCGTTCGCCTGCAGGATCTTTCCAAGCGCCGGACTAACGGCGGGTTTTCCCAACGAGCTTGAATCCAGACCGAACGCACTCTCAGCAGCCGCATTCAGTAGCTTCAGATCCCCCGCAGGATCGAACGCAAAGACCGGCGACTGCATCGTCCCCATCACGATCTCCAGCAGCGCCATCGTCTCCAGTACACTCGTCTTCTGCCCTTGGAGTTGATTCGCCAGCGCGTTCACTTCAAGAGCAAGATCTCCAAGTGCATCATCCCTGCGGCCGCCGCGTGCTCGGAAAGAGTAGTCTTCTTCCCGCAGCGCTGCGACAACATTCGCCAGTGTCTGCAGAGGCAGCTTGATCTGGTCCATGAGGAACAGCACGGCAAGCCACCAGAAGATCACGACCAATGTGATGGCAACGCTGAGGCCCAACCACTGCAGACCCAGATCTCTCCCCACCAAAATGCAGAGCGCAAGCGCAGGTAGACTCAGTAAAAAGAGCGAAGCGCGCATCCGATTTTCAAAACTGCGGCGACGCGGCGATTTGCCCAGGGGAAGACGTGTGCGCGACGACGGCATCTGCCCGTCGTTATTGGAGTCCATACTTCTCTATACGCCGATACAGCGCGCCTCGGCTGAGACCGAGCGCCTCCGCCGCATGACTGACGTTGCCGTCGGCACGCGCCAGCGCCTTTCGCACCAGGATCGCTTCGACCTCTTCCAGACTCATGTGGTCGAGGCTCTGCGCCGCCGAACGTGGGGCCTGGATGCGGAGATCGGCGGCCTCAATGCGGTTGCCATGCGCCATCAACACTGCTCTCTCTACGGTATGGTCGAGCTCGCGCACATTGCCCGGCCATGCATACTGCACCAGCGTTTGCAACGCCGTGGGCTCAAATCCCGAGATCGATCTGCGATACCGCGCAATGTAACGCGAAAGAAAGTGCCCCGCAAGCAGCGGAATGTCTTCGCGACGATCGCGCAAGGGAGGCAGATGAATCTCCACAGTATTCAGTCGAAATAGAAGGTCTTCGCGGAAGCGGCCGTCTGCGCACTCTGCATGCAGGTCAGCGTTGGTCGCTGACAGCATGCGCACATCGACCTTGCGCGTTACGGAAGATCCGACACGTTCCAACTCGCCCGTCTCCAGCACGCGCAACAGCTTGGCCTGTTGCCGCATGGGAATGTTAGCGATCTCATCCAGGAACAACGTACTGCCACTGGCAAGTTCGAAGCGGCCAATGCGGTCCACACGCGCGTCTGTGAAAGCTCCTTTGACGTGCCCAAAGAGCTCACTCTCGAAGACGCCTTCCGAAAGCGCGCCCGTATTTACGGCAACAATGGGCCGATCGGCGCGTGAGGAGAGCCGGTGCAGCGTCTGCGCTACCACCTCTTTTCCCGTGCCGTGTTCACCTGTGATCAAAACATTCGCATTCGACGGGCCGATACGTGCCATCAGTTCCAGCACGGGTCGCATCGAGGGTGCGGAGGCGATCATCTCGTGTTCGCCCTGTGCGCGCAGAATTCTGTTCTCAGCCTCCAACCACTGTGAACGCTTTTGACTGCGATGAAGTTCCATCTGCGTACGTAATACATTCAGGAGGCGCGCATTCTCCCACGGCTTCTGAATGAAATCACCCGCGCCCAGGCGCACTGCTTCCACGGCAAGATCGATGTTGCCCCACGCCGTCATCACAACGATAGGAAGCTGTGCATCGATCGCCTTGATGCGCGAAAGCAGGTCCAAGCCTTCCCGCCCGGAGGTCGTATCCATCGTGTAATTCAGATCGATGAGGACACCGTCGAAGGTCTCGGAGGACAAAGCTTCGATGACGCGCGCTGGCGTTTTCACCATCTCCAACTCATAGCCCTCGGGTTTTAGAAGCAGACGAAGCGCCTCAAGAATCTGAGGTTGATCGTCCGCCACCAGAAGGCGGCACGGCGGTTCTTTCGCCGCATCCGCCCTGGATGGTCTTCGTTCTGTCTCGGGCTTACTGTCGGCTAACATCTTGTTCATCCTCGCAGCAGCTACTGGTTCGCCGCTATTCCGGTCTTTGCAGACTCGATGGAAATCGTGTTCGCTTCCAGCGTAGTCCCAAGAGCGCGGTCGAGCTCAATTTTAGCCTTCTCATAGGCCGTCATGGCAGCGACGAGCGCAGACTCCGCGATAGAGAGGTCCCGTCGAGCCGTGAGCGTCTGCAGGTTCGAGCCAGCCCCCAGTTCCTGTTCTTTCCCTGTGATCTCGAAGGTCTTCTGTGCCAAGTCGCGTGATTTGATGGCGGAAGTCACACGTGCCTGGCTCTGCGCTAACGCGTACTGCGCGTTGCGGACTTCAATGCGAATCTGCTTCTTCTGCTGCTGCAGGCGAATCTCTGATTGCCGCGTTTCCAGCTCCGCACGGTATTGGTCGGATTTGGCCACGCGATTCCGCAGAGGGATATTCATATTGAGCCCGACGTAGTAGTCCGGTGCAGTATTGTTGAAAGCGTTCCTTACCGCCCCGCCAAATCCCACCGGTGCGGTGGAGACGATGCTCGTGTTCGGGTTCTGGACGCCTGCAAGGCCCGTACCTCCGTAGTATCCGATCAGAGAAACCGTGGGCAGAAGCGCGTTGCGTGCCGCGTCGCGGCTGAGACGGCGGTTTTCCAGATCGATGTCCGACTCGCTCAGTTCAATGCGGTTTTTCAATGCCTGATCGATCAGCGCGACCGGATCGGGCGCGGGAGCGTCCGTGAGCGCCGTCGTCTTGTCCGTTGGGTGAACCGGGATGGCTTCAAGGATCGGGTCGTCGAGGTTCTTCGTCAAAGCGTTCTTGATCAGAAGCTCCTGGAACTGCAGCGTGGTCTTCGCAATGGTGACATCCTGCTCACGGTTGGCCACCTCGGCTTCATCCTTCATGACATCCATGGCGGGAATCGCCTGCAGGGCAAGCTGCTTTTGTCCGCTGTCCAGAGTTTGCCGCGCAAACTCAAGCGCACGCTCCTTCACTCCCTCATCCTCATAGGCCGCGACGAGGTCCCAGTACATGTTCGCGATCTGCGTGATCGTCGTCGCCACCTGAAGACGGAAGGCGGCATCCGAGATTCTCTGGTTGTTCTTCGCGATGCGAAGGAAGCGGAGATTGGGGCCGAGTCCGAATCCAGCAAGCAGCTGCTGCTGGAGCTGCACACTATAGTAGGTGGTCAACGACGGGTTCAGGAAGCTGGAAGAGCTGTTCGTCGTTTCCCTGTTGTTCTTGAACACCGCGGAGAAGGATGTTCCGGTGGGGAAAGCTTGTGAATAGCCAAAGTTGCCGTTCGTGTCGTTCAATTGCAGAGTCGGCGTGCCGTAGACGACCAGATTCGCAAGCGGTTGCGAGTAGTGCTCGTTGTTGATGCTTCCCGTGATCGTTGGATCATACGAAGACACATTGGTTCCCGCACCGAGCGTGGAGGACACGAGACCGTTCGCGCCCGAACCAGCACCACCTGCACCGCCCGACGTACCACCCGCGCCAGCGCCCGAAGAACCGGAACCGAAGCCGCCTACGCCGCCACCCGGTGTGTTCTGCACAACGCCCGTGTTAACACCACGGAAGGATCCGCCAGCCTGTGTGCGAAGGACGTCCGCGCTTGCAATGGGAATGTTGTAGCGCGAGATCGCAAGGTCAAGGTTGTTTTCCAAGGCAAGGGCGATCGCATCCTTGAGAGAAAGATCGAGGATCCCATTGTGAATCAATCCATCAATCCGAGGTGAGTTGGCCAGATTCGGCGCGGGCACCAGCGTCGCTCGATAGGTATTGATGGGATTATAGGAATGAGGAATGTCCAGCCGCAGCGCGGGTTTTTGTGCCGCGACCCGCACAGCCGGTGTTTCTACAACCGTTGTCTGTGAGGTCGTCTGTGTGGCAGGCGTCTGGGCTCCGGCGGTCAGAGTGATGCTGATGGCCGCGATTGAAAGTTTCTTCTTCATTCTTACTCCGTTCGCAGTGCGCGCATGGGATCGATGGAAGCGGCGCGGCGTGCCGGCAGCCATCCCGCTAAAAAGGCGGCCAGTGCGAGGGTGAATATGGCAGTGGAAAGGACGGCAGGATCGTAACTCTGGACCTGATACATCTGCGACTTGATGAACCGGACGCAGAGGAAGGTAAGCGGCAGACCGATGGCCAGCCCTAAACCCGCCTGCAGCATGGCGGATTGCAAGACCATGCGAACGACGGAAGCACGATTCGCGCCCAGCGCCATGCGAACGCCGATCTCCTGAGTACGCCGGGAGACCGAGTACGCCGTAACGCCGTACAGACCAATCGCCGCCAGCAGCAGGGCGAGAATACCGAAGAGCAAAGTAAGACGAGCGATGAGCCTCTCCTGCGTAAAGCGGCCTTGAACCTGATCTCCAAAGGTCTGGAACCGGACCACGGTGAAGTTGGGATTGATGCTCGCAAGCGTCCTGCGCGTGATGGACTCTAAGCCCTCGATCGGCCCCTCTGTCGCAAGCACGATCGCACCGGCGTAGAGTGCCGTGTCTTTCTCTATGGGCTTATCCGCGCTGCTGGCGTCCCGCTGCACAATCGGCATGAAGCACATCGGCCGCGTAGGTCTGCGGGGGTTGTTGTAATTTGTATCTTCCACCACGCCGACAATCTCCCAATCGCCTGACGATTTCATTCCGCGGCTGCCGAAGTGTTGCCCGATGGGCTCCTTGTCCTTCAGAAATTTCTGGACGAAGGTTTGATTGACGAGAGCAACGCCGGGCGCAGTGGAGGTATCACGGTCCGTAATGCCGCGTCCCCTGACCACGTGCGTACCAATCGCATCGAAGTATTCGGGCGTTGCCCTGACGTAGGAGGCAATGCTGTCCGCGTCCTCAGCCGGGACAGGCTGTCCCTGGATCTGCCAGCTTTTATTCCAGTTATTTCCTTCGAGCGGCGTGTACGTTGAGATGCCAACATACTTCACACCCGGAATCCCGTGGAAGCGCTCCTCAATCGTCCGATAAAGAGCTTCCACTTGCGTCGTCTTGAATCCCGCAGCCTGCGGACTAATATGGACGATATACCGGTTCGCTGTGGTGAGCTTGAAGTCCTGGTGCTCCAGTTTGTTGAGACTCTGCGAGAGGAGACCGGCACCGACAAGGAGAACAAGCGAAAGCGCGGCCTGCAGCACCACGAGGGTGCGCTGCAGAATCGAAGAACCTGCTGCCGTGGTACGTGTGGAACCGCGCAGGGCATCGGCAGGCTCTGCATACGATGTAATCCATGCCGGAATAGCGCCGAAGAGGACTCCTGTCACGAGCGCAAGTCCGCAGGCGATCCCAAGCACCTCAGCAGAGGGCGTTGCATGAATGGGAACGTTCTCCGCTCCAGGAAAAGCGAGCGCTAGCAGCATCCGCGTTCCAAAATACGCAACCATCAGACCAACGACGCTCCCTATAAGGGCGAGAACAAAACTTTCGGTAAGCAACTGAACCATCATTCTGGTGCGTGCGGCACCGAGCGCCGTACGTATGGAAATCTCCGCACGACGAGCCATGCCACGCACCAGTAGAAGGTTCGCGATGTTCGCACAGGCAATCAACAGCACCATGCCGGAGATCCCGATGAGAAGATGCAAACCCGATCCATACTCCTGCTGAAGAGTCTGGATGCCTGCTCCACCCTCGGTCAGCACAATATGGGCCTTGGGTAGAACCTTCTTTCCAAACTCCGTCGTGTAATCGGGATTGTTTGTAAGAACGTTGCGCAGCTGGCCACTGAGCTTCTCCTGCAATGTGGCGTTAGAGATCCCCGGCTTTACCCGGCCGATGAGGTAGAGCCAGCGAACCGCTGGATTATGCACAAACTGTGCGTTCGCCAGCACCGGCATGTGGGTGATCGGAATAAAAAAATCAGGGGGGTTAGGCGTCAGGCGATCTCCATAGAAACCCGGCGTCGCCACACCCACTACCGTGACAGGATACGAGTTGATCCAGAACGCACTTCCAATGACGGACGGATCTCCCGCGTAATCGCGCTGCCAAGCGTCGTAGCTTATCACCGCCGCGGGCGCGGCCCCCTCCACGTCATCCGATGGTGCCAGCAGACGCCCCTGGTTCGGCTGCAGACCGAATGTGCGGAAGTAGTTACCAGAGACAAATTCTCCCACGGACGACCTGGCCAGTGAGTGAGTTCCAGTGCCACGTACCGTGAGAGACCCGGACCCAGCCTGAACCGCTGCAAGCTCTTCAAACTCCGGCGAGTTCTGCTTCAACGACTCATACGTATCCAGCGCGAAGATGGAGTTATCTCCGTCCCCTATGATTCCCCCATTGACGCAGCAGTCATCGTTATCTCCAAGACGCACGAGCGACTTGGGGTCCGCCACGGGCAGGTTTTTCAGCAACACGGCGTGCACGACCGTGAGGATTGCGGAGTTCGCGCCGATGCCGAGCGCGAGCGTCAGCACCGCCGTGAGCGTAAAGCCCGGAGACTTACGCAGCTGGCGCAAAGCGTAGCGAACGTCCGCAATCAGGGTCGAAATCATGCCTGCACCTCAGCCAGCAAACGGTTCAGTTCCCCCTCCGCAACGACCTTGCCGTCGAAGAGATGGACCTGCCGTTCGGCATGAGCAGCAAAGCGAGGATCGTGCGTCACCATGCAGATGGTTGCGCCTTCAGCATGAAGCTCCGCAAGCAGCGTCATCACGGCTTCGCCGTTCTTCGAATCGAGGTTACCCGTCGGTTCATCCGCCAGCAGAATCGAAGGCGATCCCGCGAGGGCGCGCGCCACAGCCACACGCTGCTGCTGACCTCCAGAGAGTTGTGCCGGAAAGTGCCGCATCCGATGCGCCATGTTCACGCGCTCCAGCGCCTCCTGTACACGGCGCTTCCGCTCCGTCGCTGGCATCCCAGCGCGGTACGTCAAAGGCAGCTCAACGTTCTCCGCAACAGAAAGATCGCCGATCAGGTTGAAGCTCTGAAAGATGAAGCCAATCTCCTGGTTACGGATGCGGGAACGATCAGCAAAGTTTAGATTCGCTACTTCTTTGCCGTTCAACGTGTAACGTCCAGCGGTGGGTGTATCGAGAAGACCGATGATCGAAAGCAGCGTCGACTTGCCGCAGCCCGAGGGCCCGGACATGGCAACGTACTCGCCGCGTGCAATGTTGAGGTGGATCCCAGAGAGTGCGTGCGTCTCAATCTCGTCCGTATAGAAAACCTTCGTCATGCCCTCGATCTGGATCACTGAATCAGTTATACTCATGCTCTTCTCCTTATTCCAGGCGGATCTTATCTGTGTTGTCCCATCGGCTCATGTCGGACAGGATGACGGTATCGCCGTCCTGCAAACCTTCCACGACCTGAATGCTGTTGACGGAGGCGCGGCCCACTTTCACCGGAACGCGAATCGCCGTCTTTCCATCAGTTCCCAGCTTGAAGAGCGTGATGGTGCTGTTCTCATTGCCCGATGCCGGTCGACCGACATAGAGCACATCCGTCAGCCTGTCGAGATTGATCGTTCCATCCACGCTCAGGTCAGGTCGGGCGCCCTGCGGCAGAGCGCCAGCTAGTTCTACGTCAACTGTCACCGTTCCGTTCAATACTGCGGGATCAATTCTCGAAACTTTTCCTTCGATCACGCCGTTGTGGGTATCCACCTCGGCCGGCTGGCCGATCTGGATGTCGCGCGCCTGGGTTTCGGGAATCTTCAAACTGGCCTTCAACTGGTCCAGCTGGACCACCTTCGCCAGCGTCGTTCCCGGAGCAACGTGCTCTCCCACCTGGTGCGGCAGCTCCGACAGAACGCCGCTGATCCCGGCACGCACTGTAAGAGCCTCGAGCTGCTTTTGCTTGAGGCCAAGCAGCGCCTGTGCCTGCTGTACCTTCGTCTGCTGCACGGCCAGCTGCGTCTCGATGGCCTTTTCATTCAGCGTGAGGCGTTGACCTTCAATGCCATTGCGCGTGGTGAGTTCGTCGGCTTTGCCTTTGGAAGCGCTATAAGTGAGACCGCTGATCACTCCCAGGTCATAGAGCGACTTATCGGTCTTGGCCTGTAGCTGCGCCTGCGAATGGTCCGCACCCACGGTAGCGGCCGCAGCCTTCTGCGTCATCAGGTCGCTCTGCAACTTCGCGCGAGTGTTCACGTAGTCTGCCTGCGCCCCCTTGACCTGCAACTGCGCATCCAGCAGCTCCTGCTGCACCTGCGGGTCAACCAGCTCCATCAGCACCGTGTCCGGCTCTACCTTCGCACCAGGCAGCACGCGAATGCGAACGACGGTAGCTTCTGTCTCTGCCGGGATAAGGCGGATCTTGTCTTCGCGCGGCACCAGCGTGCCTGGTCCACGCACCTGTCGAAGCAAAGCGCCGCGCTTGACGGTGTCGGTCCAAATCGTGGCTCGCTCTACGGTGGGGGAAGCGGGCTTCAACCGAAGCACGATCACGGTGATGATTGCGAGCACAACCACTGCCGCAATCACGTACACGCGTTGCCGCTGTGTCTTTTTTTGTTTCAGGTCTGGTCGTGAGATATCCATCGCTATCTATAGTTGCAGCCAGAGTGCCAAAGATTCCCTCGCCGAATCAATCACTTGCAGACACCCTTGATCCGGACGGTGGCCGTTTCAAAGAATGTGTGTCCATTTGCGGACACTTACAAATCACGTACTTAAAAACTTTTGATAGCTCCTGGAACTTTTTTCATGACATCTTCGTTTCCTGTGGTGCAACCACACGTAAGTGTGTCATGTTGATGTGGGCACACCACAGGAGAGAACGATGGCAGACCAAAAGCTGGACCTATTGCAAGGAACGTTGGACCTGATGGTTTTGCAGACACTGGAGACAATGGGCACACTGCACGGATACGGAATCGCCCGACGCATCGAGCAGGTGAGCGGCGACGAAGTCCTGCTCAACCAGGGCACCATCTACGCCTCTCTCGTGAGACTGCAACAGCAGGAGCGAATCTCCGCCGAGTGGGGCACCTCCGACAACAATCGCAAGGCGAAGTTCTACGCCATCACCCGCAAAGGGAAGAAACAACTTCAACAGGACACCGCCTACTGGGGACGCCTTACTGGCGTGATGAACCGCGTACTCGCCATGCAGGCAGAAGGGAGTGAATAACTCATGGACACCCTCCGTTACGCCCTCCATCGCCTCGCCTCTTTCTTCCGCAAAAAACCGCTCGATCAAGATCTCGATGCCGAGATGGCCTCACACCTTGAGTTCGCCGTCGAGGAAAACATCCAGCGCGGCCTCACACACCAAGAGGCCCGCCGCCAGGCGCTCATTCGCTTCGGTGGAGTCGAACAAGCCAAACAGCACCATAGGGAGACACGTGGTATGCCTTCACTCGACATTCTTCTCCAGGACCTACGCTTCGCCTTTCGCACCCTCAAAAAGGATCGCGTCTTTACCATCGTCGCCATCCTCCTCCTCGCGCTTGGAATCGGCGCGAACGTCACGGTCTTCAGCGTCGTAGACACACTTCTCCTGCGCCCGCTTCCCTTCACCGCTCCGGATCGCCTCGTCTGGATGGAACAGGCTGACGCTAAGGGACTCTCCGGTGCAACCTACTCCGTGGACGCCTTCGAAGAGTTCCGCCAGCAGAACCACTCCTTTGAAGACGTCACCGCATACATGCCGTTCTATGGCACCAACGACTACAAACTCACGGGACACGGCTTGCCCCAACCCGTCTCCGGCGTCGGGGTCGCAGGTAATTTTTTCCAACTCCTCGGAGTGAAGCCCGCGTTCGGTCGCTTCTTCACAGAGAAAGAGAGCATTCCCGGCAGTGCTCCATTGGTTGTTCTAAGCAATGCCTACTGGCACAGCCAGTTCGCCGCAGACCCCAACATCGTGGGACAGGCCATCACCCTCAACGACAAGCCAGTCACCATCGCAGGCGTCATGCCCGAAAGCTTCGACTTCGGCGCGGTCTTCGATCCGGGCATGAAGATGGACATCCTTCTGCCCCAGGTCATGGACAACATTCGAGGCGACGGGAACGTTCTTTCATTCATTGGACGATTGAAGCCAGGCGCAACCCTGTCTGCAGCCCAGGCGGAGTGGAATCTGATCGGTCCACGCCTGCATCACAACGCACATAACCCCGAGTGGAGCATCGGGTATACCGCGACCCTCAGCGGCCTGAAAGACCATGTCAGCGGAAAGTTGCGCCGCTCGCTTATCGTCCTTTGGTCGGCGGTGGGAATGGTACTCCTGATCGTCTGCGTCAATCTTGCGAACCTCCTCCTTGCCCGCGAAGCGACACGGAAGAAAGAGTTCGCGCTTCGCAGCGCTCTTGGAGCGGGACGTGGACGCCTGGTTCGCCAGATGGTGACGGAGAGCCTCGTCCTCGCCTTCTCCGGCTCCATCTTCGGGCTGGCCCTCGCATATGGAACCACTACATGGCTTGCACACCAGGGTTCCATCGCTCTTCCCCTCCTCAGCAGTGTGCGCGTGGACACCGTCGCGCTCGCCTGGGCTTTCTTCCTCACCATCATGGCGGCGATCTTCTTCGGTCTGGTTCCCGCCTTGCGCTCCACGCGCAGCAACCTGCAGGAAGCTTTGAAAGAGAGCGGTCGCGGCGCGGGAGAAGGCCGCAAACAGGAGCGCATGCGCTCCGTTCTCGTGATCAGCGAGGTAGCTTTGGCCTGTGTTCTCCTCGTCTGCGCCGGTCTACTCCTTCGCAGCTTTCTGCATGTTCTGGACGTCGATCTTGGCTTCCAGCCCAGCAGGGCCGGATCTCTGCGGGCAGAATACAAGCTGGGCAACATTCAGGGTTTGACGACAGCGATGGCCTACCAAAGACAAGGTGCCGCCATTCAGGCGATAGTGGAACAGGTGAAGAATCTTCCCGGTGTGGAAGCCGCCGGAATAAGCGACATGCTTCCCCTGGATCGCAATCGTACCTGGGGCTTCTCCCCCAAGGGAAGCGAATACCGAAAGGGGGAGCATCACCCCGGAACCTTCGTATACATCGCAACTCCTGGATATCTGCAGGCCATGGGAATTCATCTTCGCGAGGGACGCGATCTGAGCTGGAGCGATCGCGCAGAGACGCAACAAGTCGTTGTCATCAACAGCGCTGCTGCTAAAAAATATTGGCCCGGTGAGAGCGCCATAGGAAAGACTGTGACGGTCGGTGGCGAAAGGACCGTCATCGGCGTTGTGGACGATGTCCGTGAGACCGGTGTGGAAACCGCCGCCGCCTTCGAATCCTACATGCCCGTCACCCAGGCGGGAGCGGTCGGCGCGGAGCTTGTCGTCCGTTCGAAGCTTCCGCCGGAGGTTCTTGCGCCAAGCATCATGAAGGCCCTCCGACAGATCAATCCGGACCAGCCTGAGGTCGCATTCCGTCCCATCCAGGCCCTCGTCGACCGGTCCACCTCGCCCCGCCGCTTCTTCATGATCCTCGTGGCTGCCTTCGCCGGTCTCGGGCTAGTGCTTGCCTCCCTGGGCATCTATGGCGTCATCTCTTACTCTGTCACGCAACGAACGCAGGAGATCGGTATCCGCATGGCGCTCGGAGCCTCTCTGCAGAAAGTACGCGGCGACGTCATGGCCTCCACGCTGAAGCTCGTCGGCTTCGGCGTAGTCGTGGGAAGTATCGCCGCGCTGCTTGCAGCCAACGGCATCTCCTCGCTTCTCTACGGCACGGAACCAGGGGACCCAAGAATCTACTTTGGCGTTCTGGTTCTCCTGCTCAGCGTCGCCGCATTGGCTGGCTATCTCCCCGCGCGTAGGGCCTCACGCATCGATCCCATGGTGGCGCTGCGAAACGAATAGTTCCACCAATTTGTCCACGGGGATCTCCCGTGGACAAATCTTCTCCTTGACAGTCTAGGAGAGCGGCTTTATCTTTCCTCCTAGACCTTCTAGGAGAGTGGCGACTATGCCGGATCCAATGGACCTCATGCAGGGCACGCTGGACATGCTGATCCTCAAAGCTGTCTCGCTCGGCCCACTTCACGGCTATGGTGTGCTTCTTCGCATTCAACAGATCTCTGGAGAACAGCTCGCGATTCAACAAGGCTCCCTTTACCCGGCCCTCTTTCGGCTGGAGCACAGCGGCCTGCTCGCTTCGGAGTGGGGCGAGTCAGAGAACAAGCGCAAGGCGAAGTTTTACAGCCTGACCTCCGCGGGAAGGAAACAGCTACGCACCGAAACCGTGCGCTGGAACCGCATGGCCGAACTCATGGCCGGCATCCTAAGCACCACCGCCGAGGAGCTCTAGCCATGGCCATCCTCGCGCGCCTTCGCTCTTTCAAACGCTCTCTCCTGCATCGCAATCAACGCGAAAGAGAGCTCTCCGACGAACTCGCATTCCACCTTGAAGCTCGCGCTGCAGACCTCGAACGCGAAGGTCTCTCTGCAAGGGAAGCCGCCCGCCGAGCGCGCCTCGAATTCGGAACCCTCGAAACACATAAGGACAACGTCCGCGCCTCGCTTGGTCTGCGTCTCCTCGACGAGCTCTACGCCGATCTGCGCTATGCCATGCGGATGCTCCGCCGCAGCCCCGGCTTCACTGCGGTCGCCATCGGCTCGCTTGCACTCGGCATAGGTGCGAACACGATCATCTTTTCTCTGGCAAAAAACGCCCTGCTGGATCGACTCGCGGTGCCACAACCTCAGCAACTGCGCATCCTCACGCTCTTCAGTTCGGGGAACACCCCCATCCACTCCTCGTGGGGCACGAACTACAACACGAAAGACACACTTGAAACGACCTCGTTCTCTTACCCTGTCTATCAACTCCTCCGTCAACAAAACCTTGAACATCCGGCCCTGCAGGATCTCTTCGCCTTCAAACGTCTTCGCGAGCGCGATTTCACTTTCACCGTCTCTGGACAGACAGAGATGGTCTCAGGGCAGATCGTCTCAGGAAACTTATATCAGCAGCTCGGTGTGCGCCCGACACTCGGTCGTCCTCTTCTACCCTCCGACGATAGGCCCCCTGGGGCTGGTCCTGTCATCACAATCAGCGATGGCCTTTGGAAACGTGTCTTCGGCCGCTCTCCGGATGCGATCGGCAAGGTGGTCCAACTCAACTTCATTCCAGTCACAATTGTTGGCGTCAACCCGCCTGACTTCACTGGGGCAGCAAGCGTCCAGAATGCACCTGACATCTTCTTCACTTTCGCGATGCAGCCTCTTCTTCTACCTCAACAGCCAAAAGCTTCGATCCTGCAAAATAAGGACTTCTGGTGGGTACAGATCATGGGACGCGCACGGGCGGGTGCCTCTCCCGAGACCGTGAATGCGGCGCTGCAAGTCTGGCTGGAGCAGGACATCCGTGCCACCCTTCCTATCAAGCAAGGGGACAAAATGCCCACCGTCCTTGCGAAAGATGGGAGCCAGGGGATGGCAGAATCCGTTCGCACGTTCAAAGACCCTATGATCGTCCTTCTCTCCTTGACGGGACTTGTGCTTCTGCTCGCCTGCGCCAACATGGCCAATCTCTTACTCGCACGATCTGCGGCCCGCCAACGCGAGGTCGCAGTTCGCATGGCGCTTGGAGCAAGTCGCGCGGGTCATGCGACAGTTACTTACAGAGAGTCTTCTCATCTCCTGCTTCGGAGGTGCAACGGGTTTTGCCCTCGGATATCTGGGCCGCGAGGTGATTCCACATCTTTATTCGTCGCCATGGCGTCCACCTTCCCTGCACTCCGACTTCGACCATCGCATCTTCCTCTTCGCGCTCACCGTCTCCCTTGGCACAGGCCTCCTCTTTGGGCTTGCGCCTGCGCTTCAACTTACACGCCAGGACGTGAACACCGGGCTGAAGGACACCTCCGGATCGACCACCCGCCGCAGGAAAGGCCTGGCAGGTTCAGGCCTGATTACCTTGCAGGTCGCCCTCTCTGTGCTTCTCGTCATAGGCGCAGGCCTCTTCTCTCGAACGCTGATCAACCTCAACCGAAATCACCTCGGCTTTGATCCCCAGGGCATTCTTTTATTCACCCTGCAAGCACCCGCATCCCACTTTCCCGGAGAGGAGGCTATCAGTCTGCATCAACGGATGGAAGCGAGTCTCCGCCTCGTACCCGGAGTTTCTTCTGTCACGCTCTCAATGAGCCCTATCCTGGCGCACTATTCATCCACGGTTAACTTTCAGCCTTCAGAACAGGAGAAGCGTGACGAAAAAAACGACGGCATACACAACAACACCGTCGGCCAGAGCTTCTTCGAGACGTACCGCATTCCTCTTCTCTATGGAAGATCGTTTACCTCGACGGACACGGCATCGTCTCCACCCGTCGCCGTCATCAATCAGGCCCTCGCGCGCAGGTTCTATCCCAACCTGAATCCTGTGGGCAAAACCTTTCACAACCCGGAGAAGAATGCTGCTCCCATCCAGATCATCGGCGTCGTCTCGGATGCCCTCTACGAAGAACTCCAGGGCACACCGCCTCCGACGTTCTACCTCTATTACCCGCAGGTCAAGTTTCAGGAGCAAATGACGTTCGTGGTGAAGACCTCGCGGCGTCCCGAAGATCTGCTTCCCGCCATCCGCCGTGCGGTCGCAGACGTCGATCGCGACCTCCCTCTCCTCGATGTGCGGACGCAGCAGGAGCAGATTAACGACTCCATCGCGCAGGAACGTCTCTTCGCTCTCCTCACCGTCTCCTTCGGAATCCTTGCGCTTATCCTCGCCTGCATCGGCATCTACGGCGTCATGGCCTACAACGTCGCGCGCCGCGTCAACGAGATCGGCATCCGCATCGCTCTGGGAGCGCGACCCAGCGAAGTGCGCAATATGGTTCTCCGCGAAAGTTCGTGGATGGCCCTTATAGGAATCGCCGTCGGCCTTGCTACTTCTTTCTGGCTGACTCGCTTCGTCAAAAGCATGCTCTATGAGTTGCAACCTACAGACCCGGCTATTTTTATCGGCGCGGCCCTGCTTCTTCTCTTCGTGAGTCTCTCCTCGGCCTACGGCCCCGCACGCCGTGCCGTCCGCATCGATCCCATGGAGGCCTAAGGCAGGAATAAAAACGGTAAGAATGTATCCTCTTCTAAACAGAACCCTTCTCTGAGGACCTCTCTTGCTCGCACGCGCCGAACGCTACTTCGAGTTTTCACGCCTCGGCACCACATGGCGAACAGAAATCCTCGCCGGTCTGACCACCTTCATCACGATGGCGTACATCGTCTTCGTGAATCCCGCGATCCTCTCCAAAACCGGTATGCCGATTGCAGCCGTCACGGCAGCAACCTGTCTGTGCGCGGGTCTCGGATCGATCCTCATGGGCGTCATCGCACGCTATCCCATCGCGCTCGCCCCGGGCATGGGACTGAACGCATACTTCACCTATACGGTCTGCCTGAAGATGCACATCCCCTGGCAGACCGCCCTCGGCGCAGTCTTTCTCTCCGGTGTGATCTTTCTTTTGCTTACCTTGGGAGGTATCCGGCAACTGCTCGTGGAAGCCATCCCCCGCGAACTGCACGCCGCGGTTGCAGGAGGCGTGGGACTCTTCATCGCGTTCATCGGCCTGACCGAAGCAGGCATCATCGTCAAAGACCCGAACACCGCCGTAACTCTCGGCAATCTAAAATCTCCCGACACCGCACTCGCTCTCTTCGGGCTGCTCCTCATCGCGCTGCTGCAGATCTTTCGCGTGCGTGCCTCGATCCTGATCGGCATCATGGGGACCATGTTGACGGGCTTCGTAATTGGCCGCGTTCACTGGACGCCGACGCATTACCGCCTCTCCGGCATCACAGCAACGGCTTTCAAACTCGACATCCGCGGCGCATTACACGTCGGCGCCTTCGAGATCATCTTCGTCTTTCTCTTCGTCGATCTCTTCGACAACATCGGAACACTGGTCGCGGTCTCGAAGAAAGCTGGCCTGATCACCGAAGACGCACGCATCCCCCGCCTCTCACGCATCTTCTTCGCCGACGCCACGGCGACCATCGCTGGATCTCTGGCAGGCACCAGCACCGTCTGTTCTTATATCGAGTCTTCAGCCGGAGTCGCAGCAGGCGGAAGAAGCGGTGTCCCGGCGATTGTAACGGGCCTCTGCTTCCTAGTCTCACTCTTCTTAGCACCGCTCGTCGGCGCAATCCCCTCGTCCGCAACCGCACCAGCGCTCATCATCGTGGGCGCGCTCATGCTTGGATCGATCTCAGAAATTGAGTGGACCGATCCGCTGATCGCCTTCCCTGCATTCCTCACGCTGGTCATGATCCCACTCACGTACTCCATCGCAAGTGGCCTGGGCATGGGCATCGCCAGCTACGCTTTGCTCCGCCTTCTCAGTGGCCGAGCGAAGCGCAAGGAGTGGCTCCTCTATCTCCTGGCAGCCATGTTCATCCTGCGCTTCGTCTACTTGGGCACAAGCTAAAGCTGCGAAAAAATGGAACCGAGGAGTGCCCCATTCTTTCGCAGCTTCATCGCGAAAGGGTGGGGTAGGTTCATCGCAGATATCCATACGCACCCATTCTTGTCATTCCGTAGCGGAGCGCAGGAATCCGCTTCTGCTCCTCAATCACCAACCTATTTAAGCGCGATACCATCCTGCGTAGCCTGAAAAACAATAATCTGCTTCAGCGTCTCATAAGGAATCGAACCAATCGGCAGAAGGTGCCCATTGACCGAAAGCATCGGAGTCTCCATCACGCCGGCATCGTTCGCCAGCGCAATCTGAGTTTCGATCCGCTTCTTGGCCGCAGGCGTCGCCGCACACGCGGCAATCGCAGCAGGATCCTGGCCCGCTTTCGTCACAGCATTCTTGAGCGTAGCTTCCCCGGCTTCAGGATTGAGCGCCTCCTGATGGTCGAAGACATCTTTCAGATAGACATAGAACGCAGACGGGCTCTTGTCTGCGATGCAATTGCCATACGAAGCCGCCTGCGCCGCGAAGGGATGAATCTCGGTCAGAGGAAAGTTCTGATAGACAACGCGAGCCTTCGGAAAGTCCCGAACCAGGTCGTCCATCGTCGCCTGCGCGTCTTTGCAGTGCGGGCACTGCATGTCGGCGAACTCAACCAGAAGCAACTCCTTACCCGCTGCGCCACGTGCGGGCCCGTCAGCGCGCGCCGTCAGCATTGCGCGCGTCGCAGCGAAGGGCTTCTCGCCAAAGTCGAAGACAGCATCCGAAATAGCGTGCTTACCATCCGGTGTCACAAAGAACTGCATCGTCTGCACCTTCGCTCCCGGACTCGGATCGGTCACAAAGACCGTAACCTTCGCAATATTCGGTGCCGCGGTCTTCTGGATCGCCATCACCCGATAGATGCGGTTGACATCGTATCCCCAGATCGCTTTCAGAAAGGCATTCACCGTATCGACCGTAGGCGTAGACGCATCGAAGAAGCGCGGATTTGCAGCGGGAAGCGGGTCCGCAGGCGCGGCGGCAGCCGGGGCCTGTGCCAGAACAGAGGCAGCAGAGAGGGTACAAAAGAAAAAAAGGCGTGCAGCTGCTTTCATAACGAACGACGGCATAGTAATTCCCTCTCGCGCTGATAGAACGATGCGCATGGCTTAGATCTGAACTTTTGCAGCAATCGGAAATCTTCTTCCCGGACCGAACGACTTTTGCGTAACTTTGAGAACCGGGGCCGCCTGCTGACGCTTGTACTCGCTGCGTTCGATGAGTTGCACTACATGGCGAACGAGCTCTGCGTTGACGCCCTGCGTCTCCGCAATCTGCCCCACCGATTCATAACGCTCCACGTAAGCTTCCACAATCGGATCCAGTACTTCATACGGCGGCAGAGAATCCGTGTCCTTCTGGTCTGGGCGGAGTTCGGCCGACGGAGGCTTGGTCAACGTATCGGCGGGTATAACCGCGCGCTTGCGGTTGGCGTAACGCGCCAGATCGTAGACACGCATCTTCACCACGTCGCCAATGACCGCCAGCGCGCCCACCATATCTCCATAAAGCGTGCAGTACCCAACGGCCATTTCGCTCTTATTGCCCGTGGTCAAAACCAGCGCGCCCGTCTTATTCGAAAGTGCCATCAGCAGGGTGCCACGGATACGTGGTTGCAGGTTCTCTTCTGCTAAACCAAAAGGCGTGCCTTGAAATGAGGGTGCCAGAGCCAGCGTAAAGCTGTCGTAAATCGAACGAATCGCAAAGAGGTCGAACGCAATACCGAGGTTCTCCGCGAGAGCGCGCGCGTCCTCCACCGAACCGCTGGAGGAGTACTCGCTCGGCATGCCGATCCCCTTCACGTTCTCCGCACCCAGAGCATCCACAGCGATCGCAGCGACGACCGCCGAGTCAATGCCTCCGCTCAGCCCCACAATCGCTTTTTTGAAACCGCACTTCCGCACATAGTCCCGCGTACCCAAAACAAGCGCATCCCAAAGCTGCGCCGTATCGTCAGCCTCAGCGGTGGAGTCCACGCGCTCCGCCGAAGAAGTATCAAAGAGAATCAGATCTTCTTCGAAGGACTTCGCCTGCGCCAGCAAACGACCATCAGGAGCCACGGCGAAGGAGCTACCGTCAAAGACCAGGCTATCGTTGCCGCCCACCTGGTTCACCATGGCCACCACCGCGCCATACCTCTGCGCCAAGGCGGCGAGCATCTTCCGCCGCGTCGTCAGCTTCCCACGCCAGAAAGGCGATGCGGAAATATTCAGCAGAAGTCTGGGTGCATTGCCCTCTTCGGCGCTGCTCATTAGGCGTTCGATTGGATCCGAGGCATACAGCCGATTCGGCCAGAACCCCTTGTCGTTCCATGCATCTTCGCAGATGGAAATCGCCACGTTGACGCCATTGATCTCAATTAAAGACTGCGACACTGCTGGTTCAAAGTACCTCTGCTCGTCGAAGACATCGTAGAAGGGCAGCAGCATCTTCTGCTGAATAAAGCTCACCTTGCCACGCTGACACAAAGCCGCAACATTACGCGCCGTTTTCCCCGGCACGGCACCCGAGTGGAGAACCGATCCGCAAAGGATTGCCAGACCATTCTTCTCCGTCGAGGCAGCCACCTGCGCAAGGGCCTCCTGCGCGGCTTCAAGAAAAGTCTTCTTCTCAATCAGATCAGCGGGAGGGTAGCCGCATACAGCGAGCTCCGGGAAGATCACCAGCTCAGCGCCAAGTCGGCTTGCCCGCAGCGCAAAATCCAGGATCACGGAAACATTTCCGGCGAAATCGCCTACAGTTGGATTGATCTGCGCCAGCGCAATCTTCACTCAGTCAGTGTATCGCGGCCAAGCTTGCCAAATTAAGTCCCCGTACCACCGAAGACGACGCTGACTGTCCGCAGCAGGATCTTCAAGTCCAGCCACAGGCTCCAGTTTTCGACATAAGCCGTGTCGAGAGAAATATAGCTATCGAAGGATGGATCCTGACGCGCCTCAACCTGCCAGAGGCCCGTCAGGCCGGGCAGAACATCCAGACGGCGGAGATGATCCAGAGCATACTGCTCCACCTCAGCAGCCATGGGTGGACGTGGTCCGACCAGGCTCATATCGCCCCGCACAATGTTCCAAAGCTGCGGCAGCTCGTCGAGAGAGTACTTCCGCAGAAAGCGACCTACTCGCGTCACGCGAGGATCGTTGCTCATCTTGAAGAGAACGCCATCCCGTTCGTTTTGGCCTGCAAGCTGCGCCTTCAGAGCATCGGCATTCTGCACCATCGTCCGAAATTTGAAGCAGTTGAAGCTCCGTCCTTTACGGCCAATGCGCTTCGCGCTGTAAAAGATCGGTCCTTTGGAATCCAGAGCGACCACCGCAGCCAGGATGAGAAACAAGGGCGCGAGGAACACGAGACCCACAAGCGAAATGGCCAAGTCGAGCATCCGCTTCAGCATGAACGAACCGATAGGGAACTCGCCGCGATGGAGTGGAATCGTGGGAAACTGCCCGACGTATTCGACGGGCGCATTCCACGCCAGACCGTCGTAGAGATCTGGAATCACGCGAACGTCGATCTTGAAGGTCCGAGCCTCTTCCACCAGTCTGATCACCTGGGCGCGCTCCGCAGGAACGGAAAAGAAGATCTCGTCCACGAAAAGTCCGCGAGCAAGCGAAAGACAGTTGGGAAGATCGCCAATCACGTCGGGATCGCCGGAGTTGCTCTCCTGCTCATTGAGACCGATGAAGCCTCGGAAGCGAAAACCCAGATGCCGCCGCGATTCCAGATGATTGCGCAAGGCGCGCGCAACACTTCCAGAGCCCACGATCAGAATATTACGGGTATCAATGCCCTCACGGTAGCGGGCATAGACCATGCTGCGCCAGATGGCTCGACGCACGCAGAGGATGATCATCGTGAAGATGATCGTCAGCAGTACAACCATCCGCGATTCCATCTGTGCGCGCGTAAGAAAAAGCGTGCCGCAAAGAAGAAGCCCGGCAACCGCAGTCGCCTGCAGCGTCATGCGCTGCTCATGCAAACCGCTTCGTCCCTCAATAGAACCATAGAGGCCATAGGAATGGCTAAAAAATACGAGGCAGACGGCAAACCAGCCCATCGAGAGCGCAAACATGCGCACGCCGCCCGCAACAATCACGGTCAAAGATCCGGCATGATCTCGAACCATGACCGTCCTGTAACGCAGGGCAAGATAGGCAGCAAAAACCGCCGTCAAAACATCCAGAGCAGCCCACGCCATCCCTGTGATCGACAGCTTCCAGTTTTCGTTTGAGGCATGCCCCTTGGCGCGCTGCAGGGAACCTGCACGCCCTTCCCCAGATATCAAGCGACCTTCGGCATATTCTGAGATAAGTTTTTCCTTGGACTCAGTGAGGGACACAACGCGTTTTCACCCGTTGTGTCGAAATTTTTCCATGAAGCCGGCGCGCAGAGAATTGCAATCAAAGAAGCAAAATAAAGGCAATACTTTCATCCTCAAGTGTATCCGAGAAGCCTTGAGATTCTTGAGATTCTGGCCCTTTTCAAACCGGAAGTACCAGGTCATCTAAATCTAAAAATTCTTGCACAATCGGGTCTTTGGACTTCCGCATCTCTTCCATCGTCCCAAAGAACACGGCCTTGCCTTCGTGCAAAAAGAAGATGCGATCAGCGAGCTTCTCCGCGAGCCGCATATCGTGCGTCACGACGATGCTCGTAAGGTGAAGCTGATCTTTCAGACGCATGATGAGGTTTCCAAGCAGGTGCGCCATCAGGGGATCCACCATCGTCGTCGGTTCGTCGTAAAGCACCGCCTCGGGTTGGGAGGCCAGCGCACGGGCGATCGCCACAGAGCGCTTCATACCGGTCGAAAGGTCCGAGGGCAGAAGGTCGTCCATACCGGCGACTCCCACCATTTCTAGCAGCCCCTTCACGATCTGTCGCATCTGTTCTTCGTCTAACTCGCCTTTTTCCCGAAGTGGGAAGGCCACATTCTCACCAACGGTAATGGAGTCAAACAAAGCCCCATTCTGAAAAACCATGGTGACTTTCTTCCGAATCTCCTGCATCTGCTTCTCGTTGAAGGCACAGATGTCTTCTCCGGCGACGCGGATCCTGCCGCTGTCGGCTTTCAAAAAACCCATAAGCATCTGCAACGAAACAGATTTGCCCACACCTGAACGACCCAGGATGCAGAGCGTCTCGCCAGGCTTCACAAAGAAGCTCACGCCCTCCAACACCTTCAAATCGCCGAAGGCCTTGGAGACATCCTCAAAGGAGATATACGGCGCCACCTCGACGTTATT
Organism: Terriglobus saanensis SP1PR4; assembly: GCF_000179915.2. Lineage (NCBI taxonomy): Bacteria > Pseudomonadati > Acidobacteriota > Terriglobia > Terriglobales > Acidobacteriaceae > Terriglobus > Terriglobus saanensis. The sequence goes on from NC_014963.1 coordinate 3,125,797, forward strand.
ATCCTGGGCGGCAATCTCCTCCGCTGCGGCCTCATTTTGTTCAGCGGCCACGGCCATGAACTCTTCCACCGCAGGCGCAACATCTTCGGAAACATCCGACGTGAGCGACGACTCGGCCTCCGGAATCCCTTTCGTCTCATTATCGGAGCGAATTTCGGGGTCCAAGGAGACGTCCGCCAGCTTTTCCGCAGGAGTGTGAGTATCCACTTGGCTCCGCTTTTCTACATTCTGCTTTTCTATCTCTTCATTTGGATCAGTCATGGTTATCTCTATAGGATGCGGTTTGGCTCACTTTGTCTCTACTTGCGGCAGAAGCAGGCCTTATGCCCGACTCCATGCATTGGAACTCTTCTGGAGTATTGGCGTTGGCGAACCACTCTGCAAGTTCGTCAGAGGATACTACTCGGCGAAGCAGCGTAGAAACCTCAGCCTCCTCCAGCCTCTGAGCAGTCGCCGAAGCGGCATCGGTCAAAGCAGTTCTTAGCCTGAATCGTCCCGCAGCGATGGAAGCTTGAATCGACTCCAACGCGCTTTTATGCAGCAGGAGGGGTAGTGGATGCCACTTGCCTTCGATTGAAAGAATGGAAGCGACCATTCCCTCACTGCAAGCCTCACGGACCCAGGCGCTCAATAGCTCTTCAGGAAGCAACGGTGTATCGACCGGAAGAAATAAATTCCAATCGAACGTGGTCTTAGCCAACGCGGCCTCAATCCCTCCCAGAGGACCGCATTCCCCGTGTAGATCCATCACCGCTTCTGCCAGGCCCTGCGTACGAGAAGGATCGGGCCCGCACAGGACAGCGACATTCCCGCAAACCTCGCGCGTCTTCTCTACCGCGATCTCCAACAGCGAGCGGCCATGGAGCTTCAGCATGGACTTGTCTTGCCCCATGCGTGAACTGGCCCCGCCCGCGAGTACGAATCCCCCGACCATCAGGCCACATTCTGAAAGAAACGGATGATGGACTGGATGCCGTCGTGGAAATTTTGAAGATGGAATTTTTCGTTCGGAGCGTGCAGATTGTCATCCGGTAGGCCAAAGCCCATCATGAGCGTCGGGATTTTGAGATGACGCTCAAAGTCGCCGACAATCGGGATTGACCCTCCCGAGCGCACAAACACCGTGTCTTTTCCGAAAACCGACTGCATCGCGTCCGTTGCCGCACGAACGTATGGATTATCGGTGCTGATCACAATGGGATCGCCGGAGTGAATCAACCGAACCTCAACAGAAACACCCTTGGGCACAAGCGAGAGCACGTAATCCCTGAACCGCTCGAAGCTCTTCTGCGGCATCATGTCGGGCACCAACCGCATCGAAACCTTCGCGACTGCCTTCGCCGGGATAACCGTCTTTGCTCCTGCGCCAATAAACCCACCCGGCATCCCGTGTACTTCGAGCGTCGGTCTGGCCCACGTGCGCTCCAGGACACTGAATCCCGGCTCGCCGGTCAGGTCAGACGAACCTACTTCCGTTTCGCGGTAGTGCTCTTCGTCGAACGGAAGCGACTTCCACGCCTTGAGCTCATCTTCTGTAGGGGCCTGAAGTTCGTCGGCAAAATGCGGAATCAGGATTCTGCCGTCGGCATCTTTAAGTTGCGCGATGATCTGCGTCAGGGCAAAGAACGGGTTCGGCGCAGCACCGCCATACATGCCGGAATGCAGGTCGGTCCGCGCGCCACGGACTTCGATCTCGGTATAAATCATGCCGCGCAGGCCGACACAGAGCGTGGGCAGGCCGGGCGCAAACATCTCGGTATCGCTCACCAGAGCCACATCCGATTGCAGCGCATCCCCATGCTCCTTGACGAACGCGGCAATGCCCTCCCCTCCGACCTCTTCTTCGCCTTCGACGATGACCCGTACGTTAGCCGGAAGAACGCCGCCATGCGCCGTCAGGAGAGACTCCAGCGCCTTCACGTGCATCCACATCTGTCCCTTGTCGTCGACCGCTCCGCGCGCGTAAAGATTGCCATCACGCTCGGTGGGTTCAAAGGGAGGAGAGATCCATTCCTCCAAGGGCTCTGCGGGCTGCACATCGTAGTGTCCGTAGCAGAGCACCGTCGGCTTCCCGACAGCGTGGAGATGGTCCGCATAAACCAAAGGATGCCCATCCGTCTCGATCAGACGCACATGGTCCATGCCGATCCGCTTCAACTCCGCCGCGACGAACTCCGCCGCTCGGCGAACATCATCTTTATGCTCAGGCGACGTCGAAACAGAAGGAATCCGCAGTAACGCCTTCAACTCGTCGACGAATCGCGCGCCATTCTCTGTTGCAAACTCAAGTGCGCTGTTATTGCTCATCGTTACCGTCCCATGCAAACTTCTAATCTTGATTGCGGCGCACCATGTAAGACGCCGACAATCTGAATATGACGCAGTCGACGCAGCAGAAGCAAACAGGACAGGCATGGAACACCACAGCCTACGCCGCCAACGGACGATTCGTAGCCGACATGGCCTTCGGTGTGGTGGATTGGCTTGATCCCAAACCCGGCGAACGCATCCTGGATCTCGGCTGCGGCGATGGTGTCCTCACCCAGCGCCTCGCTGCCACCGGCGCGATCCTGACCGGTGTGGACAGTTCTCCAGCCATGCTCGCGGCTGCCCATTCTCTGGGCCTGAATGTCGTAGAGCGCAAGGCAACGGAACTCGCCTTCGAAAACGCCTTCGATGCCGTCTTTTCCAACGCCGCACTCCATTGGATCCACAAGACCGGTCAGCCCGCCCTGCTGCAGGGGGTGCATCGTGCGCTGGTTCCCGGAGGCCGTTTTGTTGCAGAGATGGGTGGAATCGGAAACATCGCCTCCATCCGCGTCGCTCTGCAATCTGTCCTGAAGCGGTACGGAATCGACGCCGAAACGCAGGCGGACTCCTTTTATCCCTCACCGAAGGCCTACGGCGCGCTGCTCGCGGATGCTGGCTTCCGTGTCGAAAGAATGGAACTCATCCCGCGGCCTACGCCCTTGCCTAACGGCATGGAGTCATGGCTCACCACGTTCCGCAACGGTGTCCTGGATCTGCTCGCTCCCTCGGACAAAAGCGACGTCCTGCATGAAGTAACGGAACTGCTTGCCCACGTCCTCCGGGACAGCGACGGCGCATGGACGGCGGATTATGTCCGTCTGCGTTTTATCTCAATTGCGGAATAAAGTTCAATAACGCGTGTTAATACCGTGGGACTGTGGGATCGATCTCGCGCGACCACTGCTCGATGCCACCAGCCATGGATTGCGTTCGCTCAAAGCCCTGATTGCGCAGCCACGCCGTCACATTCAGCGATCTCGCACCGTGGTGGCAGAGAACAACGATTTCGCCGTCAGGGTCCAGATCGTTGTTGGCGCGGGCGGGAAGATCGCCCATGGGAATATTTAGCGTTCCCGCAATGCTTGCCGTCTCAATCTCCCAGGACTCCCGCACGTCCAACAGAACGATCGAATCGCCCGCATCCAGCCTTGCCTTCACCTGCGCTACCGATGTTTCAAAATCCAGCATATGCCTAGAATACGCAAACTGAGGACTTTCTGGTGCATCCTACTAAGAGGACGATAGAGCAAGGATGGAAATCAAGTTGGATGGAGCCAAGGTCCTCGTGGTAGAGGACGAGCCGAACGCACGAACAGGTCTCGCGGAGTTGATCGCATCCTGGGGATATCGCACGAACACGGCCGCAGACGGGGTCGAGGGTCTCGACCGCGTACATCAGTGGTCCCCCGACATCGTTGTGACCGATATGAAGATGCCGCGCATGGACGGCCTCGAACTGCTCGGCCGGATTACGGAACTCCCGGAAATGATAGCCACCGTCGTCCTTACCGCGCAGGGCTCCATTGACAGCGCCGTCGAAGCGATGCGTCTGGGTGCCTACGACTACATCCAAAAGCCCGTGGATCCGGTTCGCCTCCGCGCCATCCTGCACAGCGCGCGTAACCAGAAATCCGTCCAAACCGAGATCGTCGAGACGCGCAAATCCGTGCAGGAGACCGGTGTCCTCGGCGCAATGGTCGGCCACTCCAAGGCCATGCAGGGTGTCTTTTCGCTCATCGAACGCATCGCCTCCTCCAATGTCTCCGTCCTCATCACCGGCGAAAGCGGCACCGGCAAAGAGCTTGCCGCGCGCGCTCTCCACGACCTCAGTGGCCGCAAAAACAAGCCCTTCGTCGCCGTGAACTGCGCCGCCATCCCCGAAACCCTGATCGAAAGCGAGATCTTCGGCCATGAGAAAGGCGCGTTCACCGGCGCGATCGAACGACGCGCCGGATGCTTCGAACTCGCCGAAGAAGGCACGCTTCTACTCGACGAAATCGGCGAAATGCCTGCAGCCACACAAGCCAAGCTGCTCCGTGTCCTGGAAGACCGAAAGCTTCGCCGCCTGGGCAGCAAGTCCGAAACCGCCGTGGACGTCCGTGTGATCGCCGCGACGAACAAAGACCCCGAGGCCGCCGTTCGTGCCGGAGATCTGCGCGGCGACCTTTATTACCGTCTCAACGTCTTCAATCTGGAGATGCCCGCTCTGCGCGACCACGCCGAAGACATTCCCGAAATGGCTCAGGCCATGATGTCCGAAATGAATGCTCGGCACGGATGCACCGTTTCGGACTTCAGGCCGGACCTTCTTCGCCGCCTCTCCGCCTACGGCTGGCCCGGCAACGCACGGGAACTGCGCAACACGATCGAGCGTGCGGTCATTCTTGCGCATTCAGGCCCGCTTGGCGTGGAACATCTGCCGCCGCACTTTGGAGAAGCCGGCTTCGCGCCTGCTCATAACGTGCATCTCTCTGAGATGACCAGCCCGGCCATGGAAGAAAACATCGTCCGCGTCGAAGTGGGCACCACTGTGGACGAGGCGGAGAAGCAGCTAATTCTCAAAACACTGGAATCCACGCACAACAATAAAACGCGGGCTGCAGAGATCCTCGGTATCAGCTCGAAGACCCTGCAAAACAAACTCAAAGAATACGCAGCAGATTCAGCGAACGGGGAATAAACCGCCATGCGGCTGCGCACCAAACTTGTCCTGGTCACCACCGCCCTCACCTTCGCCCTGGTGCTCGTCCTTTCCGTGCTCTTTCTGGGCGAACTACTGCGTCAGCGGCTAGAGCAGACGGCGGACGCCAACGATGTCCTGGCGCATCAGGTTCTCCTGTCGACTCGTCAGGCGATTGAGAATGGCCTGCGCAAGAATCCGCCGTCCGCGCCGGGAGACGAAGCCTTTCATCTGGCTGTTGCGGATGCGTTGCGCTCCGATGAAGCCTTGAAGAGCCTCATGGAGTCGATCGTCCGCTACTCGCCGGCCGTGCAGGACGTCTTCATTACCAACGCCAATCGCGCCGTGCTGACTTCGACCGATCCGGTACTGCTCAACCAGTCCGCGCCGTACCGCACTTTGCTTTCAGCCGCGCATCAGGCGGGCATGATGCAGCAGGCGAGGATCGTCTTTGGGCCAGCCCAGGTCCTGGATCTGCCTCTCTCGTTGGATCGAAATGGAAGTCCCTTCCTTACTATTCATGTCGGCGTCCGCTCCTCGCTCCTCCGTAACGCTTACGTTCCATTGCTGCGCGCCGCGATTCTCTTCTCCGCCGTCGCCATCCTTGGCTGTATCGTCGCTGCGGCGCTTCTCTCCACAGCCGCGTTGCGTCCCATTGAACAGATCAGCCGGCAGCTCGAAGATCTGACCCTTCGTGCCACCCACCAAAGAGATCCGGAGGCGGAGGGAATTCCGAAAGATGCGGTCGTCCGCGTCGCGGCTACCATCGACCGTCTCGGACGCCAACTCGAAAGCTCGGAGCAGCAGCACATCGCCCTCGAGTCCAACCTGAACAAGATGCTGCACACCTTAAAAGACGGCGTGATGCTTTTCACCTCGGATGGACGCGTCGTGATCGCATCGGAAGCAGTCTCGAATTTTCTCCCGCTAGAGCGCGTGCAGGTGTTGAACGCCAGCGTAGAAACGATCTTTGCCAACCAGAGCGCTCTGGATCTTGCCGTCCGAAGGGCTTTTGCGCACCAAACGACGTTGGCCGACGAAGAAATCCAGATGGACTCCGGACGCACCGTTGAGCTCTCCATTGATTTCATCACCGGTAGCGAACCGGGCGGCCTGGGCGCTTTGCTGACCCTCCACGATGCCGAAACAGAGCAGGAACTCGAGCGCGAGATCGAAGTCTCCCGCAGGCTCGCCGCCATCGGTCGCTTGACCGCCGGAGTCGGCCACGAGGTCAAGAACCCCATCAATGCCATGGTGGTGCACCTCGAACTTCTGCGCGGCAAGTTGGCGCAGCCGTCGAATGGCGAAGCCGCCCTGAGACATGTCGAGATTCTCTCCTCCGAGATGCAGAGGCTGGACCGCGTCGTCCAGGCCCTCGCGGACTTCTCCCGGCCCATCGATCTGCACCTGCACGATCACGATCTGGGCGACCTGATGCGCTCCGTCCTGGATCTCGCCTCCGCGGAGGTGGAACAGAATGACGTTCGGATCCAATTTACGGCAACTGCTCCGAGGCTTCCGGTCCGCGTGGACGCGGACTTGATCCGTCAGGCGATCCTCAATATCTTCCTCAATGCGGTGCAAGCGATGCCAGATGGCGGCGAGCTACGTCTCTCACTGTATGTGGACCAGCAATCGGCTGTACTCAGCATTCAGGACGAAGGAGATGGAATCCCGGTGGAAGCGCGGCCTCGCATCTTCGATCTCTACTTCACCACGAAGGTGCGCGGCAGCGGCATCGGCCTGGCGATGACCTATCGCATTGTGCAACTGCATGGTGGAGCTTTGGAGTTTACTTCCAGGACACCACAAGAAGCATCCTCAAATCCAGGCACAGAGTTTCTGCTCCGCCTGCCGCTGGCGCATAAACTGGTAGGGAACAACCATCTGGCATGAACCCCACCTCTCAACCCGGTCTCCGCGCGAGTTTTGTTCTAGCGGCCGTCGCGTGCCTCGCAGCCACCGGGTGCAGCAAGAAAATCCGCGTCCCTGCTTTACCTCCGGCGCCACCCCCTGTGATCGCGACGGTCACGATTCCACCGCCTACCCATCACACCGACGAACTACCGAAGCAGGAAGCTCCCGCGCCTGTAGCCGTCACGCCCCCCGCAATCCAAAAGCCTCGTCCAAAGCGTTCCAGAAAGCCCGCACCGCACCCCACCGAAACTGCCGCCGTGGCCACCCCGGCGCTTCCCAGCTCCCCCGCGACTTCCGCCGATCCTTCTCCCATCGGAGAGTTGACGACCGGCGGCGAGGCCGGAACGCAGGGCCGACAGGAGGCAGAGTCTCTGCTGAACACCGTGCAGAAGCGGCTCGACCAATTGAGCGAGGAAATGAAAAAAGACCATCAAGATCAGGTCGAACGGGTTCGTCTCTTCGTAAAGCGCGCTCAGGAAGCGTGGAAGATGGGCGATCTCGAAGGCGCGCGCACCCTCGCCACAAAAGCGAACGTGCTTCTGGACGACATCTCCAAATAAAAAGACCGCGCCCGTAAGCACGGTCTCCTCAAAGCCAGTGTCGGCTTACGCTTCTGTTCCGTGACACTTCTTGAACTTCTTACCTGAACCGCATGGGCAAGGATCGTTGCGCCCAACCTTTTCGCCAGCCACTCTCTGCGAGAGAGGTTCTGCCTTGTCGGCGCCAGCCAGACGCGCCTGGTTGAGCTCCTTCTCCTTCTTCCACTTCAGCTCTGCTTCCAGAGCGTCAATGGTCGTCGAAGCCGCGTGCGAGGGTGGAAGTGGGACAGGCTGTGCTGCTGCTTCCTCAAGAGCGGGTGGCGGCGGAACCGCGTTGCGAATCGCATTCATCTGCTCCATCGTCTCCACCGGCGTTCCATCCGGCCCGAGAATCTGCATGCGGAAGAGCGTTCGCAGCGTGTCTTCCTGGAAGCGATTCATCATCGCTTCAAACATCTCGAAAGACTCGCGCTTGTAAGCCACCAGAGGATCCTGCTGCGCGTATCCACGCAGACCGATGCCTTCTTTCAGATGGTCCATCGCCAGAAGATGGTCCTTCCACAGACCATCGAGTACGCTGAGCATCACGATGCGCTCGTGATAACGCAGACCCTCCGCGCCCAGAATCTCTTCCTTCACGTCATAGCGCTGTTCGAGGTTCTTGTAGATCGCCTCGCCCAGTTCGTGACGATTCAGGGACGAGAAGTCGATCTCTTCCATCCCAGTTCCGAAGTTCTCAAAAAGACGAGCACGCAACTCCTCAACCTTCCATGCATCGGGATGCGCCTTCTCGGGCGCAAACTCCTCCAGGATGGTACTGAGGGCGTTGGCGACGTAATCCTCGACGATCAATTGCTTCTGGTCGAGACCCTCCAGAAGACGCAGGCGCAGACCGTAGACGGCTTCGCGCTGCTTGTTCATCACGTCGTCGTACTCAAGAACGTGTTTGCGGCTCTCGAAGTTCTGCGTTTCCACGGCCTTCTGCGCAGCTTCGATACGGCGCGAGATCATACCACTCTCGATGGGTACGCCCTCTTCCATACCCAGCCGCTGCAAGAGCGTGGAGACCCACTCGCGCGCGAAGATGCGCATCAGATCGTCTTCCAGCGAAAGGTAGAAGCGCGAAGCACCCGGATCGCCCTGGCGTCCCGCACGTCCGCGAAGCTGATTGTCGACGCGGCGGCTCTCATGCCGCTCCGTTCCCAGAATGTGCAGACCGCCAGCAGCCACCACAGCATCGTGGTCCTTGGAGCAGGCCGCGCTATGCGTCGCCAGCACGGCTTCCCACTGTGGCTGAGGAACTTCGAACTCCTGGTTCTGGTAGTAGAAGCGCACCATGCCCGGACCGGCCACGGGAGAGATGGCTCCCTCCGCTGCACTGACCGCGCGCGCCTGCTGCTTCTTTACCAGCTCCTGCCGAGCCATGAACTCAGCATTTCCACCGAGCAGAATATCCGTTCCACGGCCTGCCATATTGGTGGCAATCGTGACCATGCCCAGGCGTCCCGCCTGCGCTACGATCTCTGCTTCCTTCTCGTGGAACTTCGCGTTCAGAACGACGTGACGCACACCCTTGCGCTTCAGGATCTCGCTCAGCAGCTCGCTCTTTTCGATGGAAGTCGTACCCACGAGAACAGGCTGCTTTATCTCATTCAGACGGGTGATTTCGTCGGCCACTGCGAAGTACTTTTCCTTGGCCGTTCGGTAGACGACATCCGCATTTTCGATGCGCAGCATCTGGCGGTTCGTTGGGATGACGACGATTTCGAGCTTATAAATCTTGTCGAACTCGGCCGCTTCCGTCTCCGCCGTTCCGGTCATGCCGGAGAGCTTCTTGTACATACGGAAGTAGTTCTGGAAGGTAATCGTCGCAAGCGTCTGGTCTTCCTTGCGGATCGCCACGCCCTCTTTCGCTTCCACGGCCTGGTGCAGACCATCGCTCCAGCGGCGTCCCGGCATCAGGCGGCCCGTGAACTCGTCGACGATGATAATCTCGCCTTCTTTGACCACGTACTCCACGTCGCGTTTATAAAGCTGATGGGCCTTGATGGCCGTCTCGACGTGGTGCTTCAGGTCCCAGTTTTCCGGGTCGGCGATGTTGCCAATGCCGAGAAGTTTTTCGATCTTCTCCCAGCCCTCATCCGTCACCGTGATGGCGCGGGCCTTTTCGTCCACAACGAAGTCACCGGTATAGGTCTTCTGATCGATCGTCTCGGTCAGCTCGCCAAGCTCAAGCTCAGGGATGATGAGGTTGACGCGGGCATACTTGTCCGTCGTCTGGTCCGTAGGTCCAGAGATGATGAGCGGCGTACGGGCCTCGTCGATGAGGATCGAATCCACTTCGTCGACGATGGCGTGGTAATGCCCACGCTGCACCATCTCGCCCAGCTCAAACTTCATGTTGTCGCGGAGATAGTCGAAGCCGAACTCGTTGTTCGTTCCGTACGTAATATCCGCAGCATAAGCAGCATGGCGTTCGCGATCATCGAGATCGTGCACAATGACGCCGACGTTCATCCCCAGGAAACCGTAGATCTTGCCCATCCACTCGGCATCGCGCTTGGCCAGATAGTCGTTGACCGTGACCACGTGTACGCCGCGACCGGCGAGCGCGTTGAGATAGCAAGGCAGCGTGGCGACGAGAGTTTTTCCTTCGCCTGTCTTCATCTCGGAGATCTTGCCCGAGTGAAGCACGATACCGCCGATCATCTGCACGTCGAAGTGACGCATGCCCACGGCACGCTTTCCCGCCTCGCGCACCACGGCGAAGGCTTCGGGCAGAATCTCGTCGAGAACGACCTTCTCTTCCGCGACCCGCTCCTCCAGATCTTCGATGGAGGCCGTGCGGGCGGCGATCCGCTCGCGGAATTCGGCGGTTTTGCCGCGCAAGGCGTCATCCGAGAGAGCCTGGATCTGCGGTTCCAGCGCGTTGATCTGCTCCACAATCGGGAGCAGCTTCTTTACGGCGCGTTCGTTCGATGTACCAAAGACTTTAGCGAGGACAGAGTTAAGCAAGAAAGGTCCCTTCAGGCATGATTTCGCCCAAGTTCTAGTTTACTTGATCCCTTGGCGGGCGACCTAAGGCTTTGCAAGCAGGAAGGCTTTTACCGGAGCATCCGACCGGCGGAGGGCCTCACCGACGGCAGTTGCCACCACCGTTGCCCCCTCGGAACTGGTGTGGGTGTGGTCGATCGGGAAAAGCAGTGCCGTTTTGGTCTGGCCCAGGGTCTCCAGCTTGTCCGCTTCCACGTTTGATAGATCCACAAAAGGAGCATGTTCGCTCTCGGCGACCTGCCGGATGAAGCCGTTGTATCCCATATCCCGCTCGATCTTCCCGTCTTTCCAGATATTCCGCACCGTCAGATCCAGCAGGATCGGCGTGGCTCCCTTAGACCGTGTGTCCGCGATGTACTTCCGCAGATACCAGCCAAAGGTATGCACCACCTCATGCTCGCCCGTGAGCAGAACGACTTCCTTCTGTTCGTCGCCGATGCCCTTAATCGATCCCCTTGGCTTCGCCCCATCCAGATCGCCGCCGTCGTTGTGCCCCATTTGAATCAGCACAAAATCACCGGGCCTGAGATCGCGCACCACCATATCCCAAGCGCCCTCGTGAATAAACGTGCGGCTGCTGCGTCCCGCTCGGGCGCGATTGACGACGTTGATCCTTGCAGTATCGACGAGTGGCGCGAAATGGTCTCCCCATCCCAGGTCTTTCCCGTTTCGGGCGGTAGAGTCACCCACAATCCACAGCGTTGGAAGTTTCGGATTTGCGGGCATATCCACGGCGGTATAGGTAGGCGTCGGTCGCGCCACATTATCTTCCGGCTGCGTGGCGACAGCTGCATTTTGGGCCGCGACGCTCACGGTACCCGCAAAAAAGAGAACCATCATTCTTCGAAACATGAGTCGCAGCTTATACCGCCATCGCGCCAGCTGCCTAGTTGCGCTGGACCGAAGCCAGCGGATGCGTCTGCTCGTACACCGTCTGCACCTGGGTCACGGTGAGCTGCGTATACCTCTGCGTCGTCGACAGGCGCTCATGCCCTAGCATCTCCTGGATCGCCCGAAGGTCCGCTCCTTCTTCCAGAAGATGGGTTCCGAAGGCATGTCGCAGGGTATGCGGATGGACGTCCGCAGGCAGACCTCGGTTCACAGCAATCGCTTTCACAATGCGGCCCACGCTACGGGTGGTAAGACGACAGTCGCCACGCGCCACGAGGTTAATTAAGAGAGGTCCGGAGTGCATCCACTTCCCTTTTCCAGCCGCCTGAAGCTTTGCTTCGCGTTGCGGCATGTAGGCGCGCATGGCGGAGTTCGCAGCGTCCCCGAGAGGAACGTAGCGCTCCTTCCTTCCTTTTCCCAAAACGAGAATCGCGTCGTTCTTCCAGTCAATCGCGGAGAGGTCGATCCCGACCAACTCCGAGTTGCGGATGCCGCAGCCGTAGAGCAGCTCCCAGATGACGCGGTCGCGCTCCGGCCAAGACGCACTCTCGTCCTTCTTCCCGGTCTGTTCGATGGAGTCGAGAACGCGGTTGACCTCTTCGGCGCTGGGAACCCGAGGGAGATGTTTCGGCAGCTTCGGCGTCGAAACCAGCAGCGCTGGATTCTGCTGCACCTTGCCTTCTTTTGCCAGCCATTTGAACCACGAACGAACGGCCGCAAGCGCACGCGCAGCCGAGGCACGCGAAAGTCCACGGTCATACAAAACAGCAAGATAGGAACGGATATGGAGGTGTTCTACCTGCTTTACTTCCGCCTCGTTGCCCAGAAGATCGGCGAGGAAAGCCGTAAAGTCATTCAGCTCCCGCGTGTATGCGCGCAGGGTATGGGCAGAGACGCCGCGTTCGTCGCGCAACATCGCGAGAAAGCTATCCGCGAGTTCGGAGAAGCTGCTCATGCCGTGGGTGCCAATGTACGAGAACGTCCGCGCGGGTGATGCAGCCGATGGACTTCCTTCAACCGGCCCAGCGCAAGATGCGTGTAAACCTGCGTCGTAACAATATCCGCGTGTCCGAGAAGGGTCTGGACGCTGCGAAGGTCCGCACCGTGCTCCACCATGTGTGTCGCGCAGGAATGCCGCAGCTTATGCGGACTGGCGAGCTGATTGGTGGATTTCACAATAGACCAGACCGTCTGGTTGGTCAGCGGCTTTCCCCGGACCGAAAGGAAAAGAGCGCGTTGTAACCCCTTCGCGACAAGCTGCGGACGTCCCCGCTGCAGATAGACCTCAAGCGCCTGCACAGCGGTGTCCGCCAATGGAACGATGCGTTCCTTGTCGCCTTTGCCGCGGACCTGGGCGCGTTGCTGATCGAGATGAAGGTCTTCGACGCGGAGGTCGCAGATCTCCGCCGCGCGCAGACCACCGGCGTAGAGCAGATTCATCAGGGCGTGATCGCGCAGCGAGAGCGCGCCCGCCTGCTGACTGTGTGCGGCGACGCCGGTACGGTCCAGCATCTCGCGGACTTCGCTCTCGGCAAGGGATTTGGGCAGGACTTTCCATGAAGCCGGCGATTCGATATTCAGAGTCGGGTCGTGATGGATGCGTTTGTCCAGAAGCAACCATCGGTAGAAGCCACGCAGGCAGGAGAGCTTCCGTGCAATCGACCGCGACTCCTGGTCGTGCTCGCGGAGATGGGCCATGAAACTGGCGATGTTCTCCTGCGTGGCCTGCAGCAGCGAGGTATGCAGGCTATCGAGGTGTTCGGAGAAGGCGTAAAGATCGCCCTGGTAGCTCTCCAGCGTGAGCGGGCGCAGGCCACGCTCCACGCGGAGATAGAGAATGTACTCGCGCACAAGCTGCAGGTTGGTCGCCGGTGCGGGAGAGGGCATGGGATGATTATCCGCCGCAGGATGGCGTGGCGGGAGTGATGGGGAAGGTGCACCCCTAAGCTGGCGTCACCTCGACCCGGTATTGTCGTCCCGCGACCACGGACAAACCGATCTCCGGACTGGGTAGCTGGCTCCCCGTGGAGAGGGCATATCCTGCAGGCGCGACGAGGTTGTGCTTTCCATCCCGGAGAGCCCGCAGATTCGCCGTACGCTTCCCACCCGTCCAGATCAGATCGCACTGAAGGCCGCCCCGCGCCCGTAGGCCAGTGAAGTTGCCGCTCGGCCAGGCCTTCGGCAAGGCTGGAAAGAGAATGATCTTCCCAGCATGGCTCTGCAGCAGCATCTCGATCATCGCGGCGGTCGCACCAAAGTTGCCGTCGATCTGGAAGATGCTCCGGTTCGGCCCTGCAGGATGCGAATCAAAGAGATTATTGCCGGTGGAGTGCTGCATGAGCATGCCGAGTGACTCCCACGCCTTATCCCCATCCCCAAGCCTTGCCCAAAGGCCGATGGCCCATGCGCGGCTCCAACCGGTGTAGGCACCACCGTTTTCCAGGCGACGCTCCAGAGACCGCCGCGAAGCCGCCATCCACTTCGGCGTGTCGCGCGTGAACTGTGCGCCCGGATAGAGCGGATAGAGGTGCGACATATGCCGCTGGCCGGGAGTGGCCTCCTCAAAGTTCTCCGACCACTCCTGAAGCTCTCCCGCGCTGCCCACCTTGTACGGCGGCAGCTTCGCGAGCGCGGCCTTCAGCTTGTCGGCAAATGCCTGGTCTTCGTTCAGGACTTGAGAAGCCGAGATGCAGTTTCCAAAGAGCTCGTGGATGAGGGCGAGGTCGAGGGTGCACCCCGCACTGACGACGGCTTTCTGGTGCTGCGGCGTGAAGAAATTGTTCTCGGTGGAAAAAGAGGGGCACGTTGTCAGCGTGCCGTCCCCCGCGGGGACGAGCCAATCGAGGCAAAAGAGCGCGGAGGATCGCAGGATCGGATAGACGCGCTTCCGGAGGTAGTCCACGTCTCCGGTGAACTGGAAGTGTTCGTAAAGATGCTGGCAGAGCCACGGCCCAGACATGGCAAAGTTCGCCCAGGTGGGGTCTCCGGAGCCCATGCCTACCGGAGAGGCCTGCCGCCAGAGGTCGATGTTGTGATGAGAGCACCAGCCGCGAGCACCGTAGTTTACGGACGCGGTTTTGGCACCGGTAACGGTCATGTCCTGCGTCAGGTCAACGAGCGGGCCGTTCAGCTCCGCGAGGTTCGCCGTGAACACGGGCCAGTAGTTCATTTGAATGTTGATGTTCGCAGTCCAGTTCGAACTCCACGGCGGACGGACGAGGTCGTTCCAGATCCCTTGCAGGTTGGCGGGCTGGGTTCCAGGGCGGGAGCTGGCGATCAGAAGGTAGCGGCCGTATTGAAAATAAAGAGCTAAGAGCGCCGGATCCTGCGTGGTGGGAAAGTTCTTGAGCCGGGCGTCTGTGGGAAGGTTCGCGCCGTCAGGTACGGTCGAGTTCAGGTTAGCTCCGACACGACGGAAGAGCGCGCGATGATCAGCTACGTGTTTCGTCTTCAGGACCGCGTACGCCGATTTACCAGCCAACCCCTTCCTGCACTTTTCTTCGAGTGCGGCGGCCGGGGTATCGGGCGGGAAAGCGAATCCGCGAAATCCAGTCGCTGCTGTAAGCAGGAGGGTCACCGAGGTGGCTTTGGAGATCGCGAGCGTGTCGCCTTCGGGTTGAACCGTGCCACCCTCCGCCTTTGCACTGAGGACAGCCGCGAAGCGCATGCCTTCCCCGTCTACCTCGGAGTACCGGATAGAGTCCGAAATTTGAGGGTTGTTTTCTGTGGGGACTTTGCCTGCGAGTAGAAGAGTTCCATCGGCGTGGGCAGAGGTCTTCGCGGGCATCTCGCAGGTAAGCGAGAGACGGAGATTCAGCGATGACGGTTTGCTGGCCGTGATGCGAAGCGCGACGACCTGATCCGGGAACGAGACGAAGACTTCCCGCGAGAAGGTCACACCGCTGGATTGAAAGCTCGTTTTGGCAACAGCGGTGTCCAGATCGAGGGACCGCTTCAGATGGGTGGCCTCTGTGAGGCCAAGGTGCTCGATGTGCAGATCGCCCAAAGGCTCAAAGGCGAAGTTTTCCGGCCCCTGCATCTTCTGGCATTCCTTGTCCGCAGCGACGTAGTTTTTGTCCTCGAGGACGAGCTTGCGCACGATGGGCAGGTGATTTTTCGCGTCCGGATTGGTGGTATCACGCGGCTGACCGGCCCAGAGCGTGTCTTCATTCAGGGCGATGCGCTCTTTGAGAGGCTCGCCGAAGACCATTGCGCCGAGTCTGCCGTTGCCGAGGGGCAGAGCGTCCGCCCACTGCGCGGCGGGTGTCTCCATCCAGAGGGTGAGACTCGGATCGGATTCCGGGAGGGGTGCCGCCGACAGATTCCTGGAGGCGGCTGCGGAAGCAGCAAGAGCGACGAAGGTACGGCGGGTAAGACGGCTTTTCAAAGTGGATGGCTCTCCTAGTCTCCGATGTCGTTTTACAGTTCGCCACGGTACTTGTAAATACGCGTGCAGTATTCTCGGCTGATGAAGATAGGAGTCATCAGCGATACGCACGGCTTGCTACGCCCAGAAGCGATAGAAACACTGCAGGGGTGCGACGCGATCCTCCATGCGGGCGATGTCGGCAACTTCGACATCCTGGGAACTCTGGGAGAGATCGCATCCGTGACGGCGATCCGGGGGAATATCGATCTCCACGGAGCTTGCGCGGACCTTCCTGCGACCGAGATGGTCTCCTTGGGTGGAATCACCTTCTACATGCTGCACTCGGCTCGCGACCTCGATCTCGATCCGGTGGCTGCGGGTGTGCGTGTGGTGGTGAGCGGACATTCGCATTCGCCCTCGATCCAGGACAAGCAGGGCGTGCTCTTCCTGAATCCGGGAAGCGCCGGGCCGCGCAGGTTCGGTCTGCCTGTGACCCTGGCAATCGTAGAAATCAACGCCGATAAAGTCCGAGCCGAGATCGTACGCCTGATCGAGTAGAGGCTACTTCGCGTCGAAATGGACAGACCCGAGGATGTTGGCGAGGCGGATCTCGATGTCCTTGAGCTGCTGCTCGGTGATGTCCATGGAGCCTGAAGTCTGGCCGCAGAAGGTGTTCACTACGAGATCGAAGCGGATGCAGGCGTGGCCGCGCATGGCAGCGAAGGTGTCGATCCGAGACTCGATGCAGCCTGCTGCACCGTGCTGATCGTGCGCGTGCTGGAAGTCGATCCCACCAACGCTTGCAGAACCCAGAGGCTTCATACGCCCCGCGCCGGTCTGAACGAGACAGGAATCCGCCTTCGCAATGGGGAGGACCGAATAGTAGAAGGTAGCACCCGAAAAGGTTGTGGGCGGGTAAGGGTTGAAGTTGATGGCCGCGACGCCGCGCACATCCAGTTCTCGTCTGGTTGTGCCAGTGTCCACATTGAAGTTCGAGAGAACGCCGTCTTTGCGTTCAAAGTTCCAGCCCTCGGGGATGTGGAAACCCACTTTATAAAGCTTGTCGTAAAACTCTGTGGCAGCAGGAGTTAGCTTCCCGGGAACAGCGGGAGAGGTCAGGCCGGGGATGTCGAGCTTCCGAGGGCGGGTGGACGGCATCTGCTGGGCATGAGATGCGGCGCTGAAGGCCAGAAGGAAAACGGCAGTGAGAAGTCGCATGGGGCCTCAGTGAATCATTCATGCTTAGGGTCAGACCCGAAGGCGTGGGTTCGCGAGCGTGTAGGCAAGATCCGTTAACAGATTTGCCGCAAGATAGGTGAGGCCAATGGCGAGGGTGCATCCCTGTACAAGGGCGTAGTCCCGATTTGAGATCGCAGAAAGCGTGAGGCGGCCGATGCCCGGCCAGGAGAAGATCGTCTCCGTCACAATCGCTCCGGCAAGCAAGGAACCGAACTGCAGGCCGATTACGGTCAGCACCGGAACCAAAGCATTGCGGAGGGCGTGCCGATAGACGACCGCGCTCTCAGAAAGACCCTTGGCGCGCGCGGTCCGGATGTAGTCCTGGCCGAGTTCCTCCAGCATCGAGGTTCGAACCATGCGGGTTAGGATCGCGGCGAGGGAGACGCCGAGTGTGATCGCGGGCAGCGTAATGTGCAAAAGATATTGCGGCCCAAAGGTCCTCCCGGTGCCAGCGCCAGAGACAGGGAGCCAGCCCAGCGAGATCGAAAACACGAGGATGAAGATCGGGCCGAGGGCGAAGTTGGGGAAGCTCAGGCCGAAGAGGCTGAGGATGCCGATGGAGCGATCCTGCCATGCGTTTTTATGAAGTGCAGCATGCACTCCAGCCGGTATTGCCATGATTACAGAAAGGATAAGCGCAATCCCTGTCAGCGACAGCGTATACGGATACCGCTGCGCTACGAGATGGGTGACGGAGTCGTTCAGGCGGAGCGAGCGTCCCAGGTCTCCGTGGAAGAGCCCCTTCCAGTAGTTGAAATACTGGGTATGGAGGGGAAGATCGAAGCCGTAGGCGTGGCGCAGCGCCGATAGATCGGACGCCGTAGCGCCTTCGCCGAGCATCTGGGCGATGGGATCTCCAGGAACGAGGTGGATGAGAAGGAAGACGAGCGAGACGACGATCCAGAGCACGGGCAGAGTAAGCAAGAGTCGGCGCAGGATGGGCCAGAAGGTGCGAGCGATCATCCACGCACCTGCGTGCTTGCCTGGGCCCGGGTCGGCGGTGGGACGCGCAGTTGGGATGCGCCTGAGGCTATGGGTGCGGGGGCCGGAGGAAGGTCCTGCACCAGGATGCGGCTGATACGGTGGCCGACGGTCTGGAGAACGGTGAATCGCCGGTTGCCGAAGTCAACATGCTCCTTCGGCACCGGGATATGCCCGAACTGGGCGAGGAGGAAGCCAGCGAGGGTGTCCACACCGGCCTCGCGGGGAAACTGCCACTGGAGCTTGGTGATGAGGTCGCGCAGGGGGACAGTTCCGTCGAACTCCCATGTGCCGTCCGGGAGAGCAGAGAGCGAGCGAATGGCGACATCGAACTCGTCGTCCAGTTCGCCGACGACCTGCTCGATGAGATCCTCGGCGGTAACCAAGCCGACAGTGGTTCCAAACTCGTCGACGACGATGGCGATCTGACGGCGGCGCTCCTGAAACTCCTGCAGGAGATCGACGGCCAGCTTCGTCTCCGGAACGAGGAGGAGATCGCGCATGACCTGACGAAGGACAAGGCCAGTGTCTCCTGTGGGGCGGGGCGTGGCCGTGCGGAAGTGCATGAGGCGGGAGAGATCCTTCGAGTAGAGAATGCCGATGATGTGCTCTGGACCGAGCGCGGGGTCATAGACGGGCACGCGGGAGTGCTGCTCGTCGATGACGCGTGCGGAGGCGCGCTCGATGGGCATGTCCGCTGGGAGGGAGAAGATGCGGCCACGCGGCGTCATGATCTCGCGCACGGTGACGTGGCTGAGTTCGATGGCGCGATGGATGATCTGCTCCTGGAAAACAGGAAGCAGGCCGCTACGGCGTGTGGCCGTGGCGACGAGCTTGATCTCCTCCGGGGAATGGACGTCGCCTTCGCTGGTGAGAGGAACGCGGAAGAGGCGCAGAACAAAGGCAGCGGAGGCCTTCATAAGCTTGACTGCGGGACGGGTGATGCGGATGAAGACGTCCATCGGTCCGGCGATGGCCAGGGCAATGCGTTCGCCGCGCTGCATGGCCAGACCTTTCGGGACCTGTTCGCCGAGGAGGACTTCGAAGTACGTGATGCAGGAGAAGGCTATGACCGTGGAGATGCCATGCGCGTAGAGATAGACATGACGCGCGATGAACGGGACTGTGTGCATCCACGAGATACTTGCGAAGATCTGGAGGACGATGTCCGCGAGAGCCGCTTCGCCTACCCAGCCGAGGGCAAGCGAGGAGAGCGTGACGCCAAGCTGGTTGGCGGCGAGAAACTCGTCCATATTGCGTTTGAGACGGAGCGCTGAGCGCGCGCCGGGCTTGCCCAGGGCTGCCAGTTGCTCGATTCTCGTCTCGCGGAGGGAGACGAGAGAGAACTCCGCCGCGACGAAAAAGGCCGTCGCAAGGATGAAGATCGCGACGGTGAGTGCTCGGAAGAGTGCCCACTCCAACATGGCTAGAGTTTAGCGGATGCGGACACAGAAAAGCCCGGCGGGTTAGCCGGGCTTTCTGTATTCCCAAAGCGATGTCTTAGGCAAGGACCTTGGTGACACTGGCGTCGATGGTTTCTTTGGGGACGTAGCCGACGATCTGCTCGGCAACTTTGCCGTCCTTGAAGATCAACAACGCGGGGATGCCACGGATACCGTACTTGCCGGGGGTCGCGTTATTGCGATCAACGTCCATTTTCATGACCTTGAGCTTGCCGTTGTAGGTCTCAGCGACCTGATCGACGATGGGTGCGAGGGCACGACACGGTCCGCACCAGGAAGCCCAGAAATCTACAAGAACGGGCTGGTCGGATTTAAGGACGTCCTGTTCAAAGGTGGCGTCGTTTACCTCGGTGACATATTGTCCTGCCATGTCTTTACTTCTCCTTAGGGTGTTGCTGCTGCTTCAGCAAAGCGTGCGCGAGGCCTTACTTTAGCGGGGGCGCGTGTTGCTGGTCAAAGGTATAGATGCAGGGAGTGCTCAGAAAGGTTCAAGGCGGAGTAGCTCTTATGGGGCATCGCCTCTACCTCTGATAGGTGTCCATCTGAGAAAATGATGGATATGTCCCCTTTTGAAGATACAGCTATGACCTCCGCGCCAACCTCCTCCACCCATAGCTCGGCCAAAGGCTCCATTCCAGGGGAGATCGTCCTCTCGACGAAGGAGTTTCGCGAGGCAGTCTGGGAGATGGAACCGAAGATTGCCGTCTTCGACTGCGATGGAACGCTCTGGTCGCCCGATGCCGGTTCCGGATTTCTGCAATGGACGATCGATACCGGCCTTCTTTCCGAGGAAGCGACGCAGCGCATCACGGCACGGCACCAGGCCTACCATCAGAGCCAGGTGGACGAGCTGACGATCTGCGGCGAAATGGTGCAGATCTACGAAGGTCTGGCCGAAAGCGATCTGCGCGCGAGCGCACGGGCTTACTTTGAGGAAAAGATCGAGCCACATCTCTTCCCGGAGATGATCGCTCTGATCCAGGAGCTGCAGGCTTCAGACGTGGAGATCTGGGCGGTGAGTTCCACGAACGACTGGATGATCGAAGAGGCGCTGCAAGAGATCGGCATCACCCATGAGAAGATCCTGGCCACCTGCGTTGAAGTGCGGGACGGCATCGTCACTGGCGTCCTGCGGGACATACCGACGGACGAGGGCAAGGCGAAATCGCTACGGGCCGCAGGAATTTCGCATCCTGATGTGGTCTTTGGCAACAGTGTGCACGACGCGGCGATGCTGGAGATCGCCAAAAGGGCCTTTCCTGTAAATCCTTCTGAAGGTCTGCAGAAGCTGAGCGTGGAACGGAACTGGCCGGTTTACTATCCGGCTGCCATTCGTCCGTTGTAATTCCACTCCCAACGTTCTTCGCATCTACACTCAGAGGAACGTGAAGAAGCCTATTCCCAAGTTGAATCGCCCGCGGCGTACGCCCGGCACCAAGGCTGGCGAGGTTCGGCTGGTGGCGGCGGCGTTGATTCTGCGTCCAGGGGAGGCTGGGGACGAGGTGCTCGTCTGCCAGCGGAAGCCGGATCAGCCGATGGCGCTGAAGTGGGAGTTTCCCGGTGGGAAGATTGAAGCGGGTGAAAGCGCAGAGCAGGCGCTGAAGCGCGAGTTGAACGAAGAGCTTGGGATCGATGCGGAGATTGGACGGCCGCTGATCCGCATTCGCCATAACTACCGCAATGGCGGTGCGGTGGATCTGCAGTTCTTTGTGGTGCGTTCATTTGCGGGGGAGCTGGATAACCGGATCTTCAACGAGATGCGCTGGATGGGGTTTGAGAAGCTGCCGCATATGGATTTTCTGGCGGCGGATCTGGGGTTGATTAAGGATCTGGCGGATGGGAAGATTTCGGTTTCCTAGATTTCCTGGCTAAAAGCGGATCCCTTCGCTTCGCTACGGGATGACAAAGTGAGGAGCGAGATTGCCGGGAGTCAAAGATCTGGGTACCCGGTTTTGGTCTCCTGATGGATCTGTTTGTGCGCTCTGCGCGACCCCACCCTTTCGCGATGAAGCTGCGAAAGAATGGGGCACGAAAGCTTCCTAATGATGGAGGGCTTGGACTATTCCGCGCCAGACGAGCACGAGGGACAGGGCCGTCACGATGATGGCGGTGGCCCAGGCGATGACGTTGAACCAGATGGAGTTGATGTAGTCGCCCATGAGTTCGCGTTTGTTGATCAGGCGGAGCATGAAGTACATAATGACTGGTAGAAGCAGGCCGTTGAGCACCTGCGACAGGATCGTGATGCGCACCAGCGGGAAGTTGGGGATCAGGACGACCGAGGCTCCCGCCACGATGAGCAGCGTGTAGAACCAGTAGAAGAACGGAGCCTGCTTCCACGTCTTGTCCAGGCCACTTTCGAATCCCATTCCCTCGCAGACGGTGTAGGCCGTGGAGAGCGGAAGGATGCTCGCAGCGAAGAGCGAGGCGTTGAAGAGTCCCGCGGCGAAGAGGATAAAGGCATAGTCGCCCGCGATGGGCCGCATGGCTTCTGCGGCGTCCGCAACCTGGTCGATTCTCCGCATGCCGTGAGTGAAGAGGGTGGCTGCGCAGACCACGACGATGAACCAGGCTACGACGTCGGTGAAGACGGAGCCAATGATCACGTCGAGCCTTGAGGCCTTATATTGACGGACCGTAATTCCCTTCTCCACGATGGAGGACTGCAGATAGAACTGCATCCATGGCGTGATTGTGGTGCCGATGACACCGATGGTCATGTAGAGGTATTCCTGGTCGCTCCAGGCGCTGCGCGGCGGCAGCTTGATGGTCTGGACCATGGCTTCGTGCCAGTCGGGGCGGCCAAGAACACCGGCAACGATGTAAGCGAGATACACCACCGAGGCGAAGAGGAAGATCTTTTCGACGACCTTGTAATCGCCTTTGACGACGAGCGCCCAGACCAGGAAGGCGCAGACGGGGACGCTGATGTATTTCGTCAGGTGAAATAGTTGCAGCGAACCGGCGATGCCGGAGAACTCCGCCATGACGTTGCCGAAGTTCACAAAGATGAGGAGCAGCATCACGATAAAAGTCAGGCGGAGGCCGAACTCTTCGCGGATAAGGTCGGAGAGGCCCTTACCCGTAACCGCGCCCATACGTGCGCACATCTCCTGCACCACGATGAGGGCGAGGGTGATGGGCAGCATGGTCCAGAGGAGCGAGTAGCCGTACTGCGCGCCCGCCTGGGAATAAGTGAGGATGCCGCCTGCGTCGTTGTCGACATTGGCCGTGATGAAGCCGGGACCAAGCGCCGCGAAGACGAGCATGATCGTAATGCGCCAGCGTTTCCAGAACGTCTGTTTCAAACCGTTTCCCTTCCTTGGTACGCTGGGCGTTATTTGTTCTGGAGATTTTCGCTCACGTTATCGCTCCGCACGCAGCAGCGCGATGACGTGTTCGGCGTGGATCACACCGGCGATCTGATGATCTTCTTCAAGTACGGGGAGAGAACGCAGGTTGTACTTGTCGAAGAGCTCCGCGACCTGCTTTCCGCTGGCGTCGAGCGCGCAGGAGACGAGGCGAGAGTCCGCAACGTTGGCGAGAGGTGTGTGCGACGAGGCCAGAAGAATGTTTGCCAGGGCAACGATGCCTTTGAGCCGGTTTTGCTCGTCGACGAGGTAGATTTCCGTGACGTTTTCCGTGTCTCCTTCGAAGGCGCGGAGGGCTTCGATGGCCGTAGCGACGTCGGCTGTGGCACTGACCTGAACGAAGTCGGTGGTCATCCGGCCTGCGGCCCAGTCGCCGGGGAACTCGAGAAGATCTTCGACTTCCTGGCGTTCTTCAGGGTCCATCTCGCCGAGGATGGCTTCCGAGCGTTCGTCGGAGAGTTCGGAGAGCAGATCGGCGGCAGCGCCGGGGTCCATCTCTTCGACGATGCCTGCGGCGCGTTCGGAGTCCATGCTCTCGATGAGGGCCTTCTGGAGTTTGGGATCGACCTCTTCCAGGGCCTCGGCGGCGAGTTCTTCGTTGAGCGAGGTGAAGACAGCGTCGCGCTCGGCGGGGCCGAGTTCTTCGAGGATGTCCGCAATGTCCGACGGATGCATATGGGAGAGGCGGTCCTGCTCGACCTTAAGGCGGACCCGGCGGGAGGGATCGCGGTCGATCAGATCCACGAACTCCCATGGGATGACGCGGGCCTGGAAGCGATGGGCGATAGTTTCCACCGTCGACCGGGGAAGGCCTTTCAGAAGACGACGCACGGCGCCACGAATACCAACTTCGACCTCAGCGATCCGCAGGCTCCAGAGATCGGCCTGTCCGTGGGACGCCTCCCAGACGAGATCGACGTCGTTGACGCGAACAACTTTGTGACCGTGGACGTCGATGATCTGCTGGTCGAGAAGATCTTTTTCGAGAAAAACGACACGCTCGGGGAGGTTGAGTTCGCTACTCCCGGCTCCACTTCTCAGTAGCAGAGGTTCTTTGGAGGAAGGGACAACATCCAGGATAGAGACGACCGGCAGCATGTGCGCCGTAACCGTCGCAGGTGCGGCTAAAGCCAGGTAAGCAACACAGTTACCTGTGACCGAGGGATCCACAAGGAGCTCACGGACATAGCCCAGCCGACGGCCATCGGCGGCGACGACAGAGCGGCCGATAAGGGCACTGAGGCTGGTGGCGAGGGTGGTGAGTCCGGACATCGTATCTGTTGTCACCCCCTTTCCTTGAGTCTACTCAGTGTGCCCGGAAGAGGCGAGTTCGTGCAGTGGTTCCTTGACATTGGCCGTAACGCAAAGCACACTGCGAATACCAAGAGAAACACGCCTAAGTGGAGACGATTGGCCGATTCCATCACAAGCCGCATCGAAATGACTCTTGATTCGACCCTGGAGAGCGTGTCCAAAGTCGAGCAGGAGGCGGAGCATTTTGCGGAACGCGCGGGTTTCGACCCGGATGAAGTTCCTCATATCGCCATGGCGGTTCGTGAATGCGCCATCAATGCGGTCATGCATGGGAACGCCTATAGCGAAACGAAGAAATTCCACGTTTCGTTTGCCATGGAGGAAGATCTGATGAAGATCGTCGTCTCCGACTCAGGACAGGGCGTGGATCTTGAGTCGCTTCCGGACCCTCTTGCACCGGAGAATATTCTTCGCGGAAGCGGGCGCGGTATCTTTTTGGTCAAGGCGTTCATGGATGACGTACACTTCCGCAAGCTGGACCCCGGAACAGAAGTGACGCTGATCAAGCGTCGCACTGCAGAAAACGCAAGTCACTAGAGCGGCGAGAAACACCGCCAATACAATTTGAGAACAAAACCAGGAGGATGACGATAGTGAGCATGAAGGTGAATACGCGACAGGTAGACGGGATCACGGTCCTTGATTTGAGCGGGCGCATTACACTGGGCGAAGGCAGCGTCACGCTGCGGGATGCCATCCGCGACCTGATCAACAAAGGCCAGAAGAGCATTCTGCTGAATCTGGGCGATGTGAGCTATCTGGATAGCTCAGGCCTGGGCGAACTAGTGACGGCCTACACGAGTGTGAAGAACTCCGGCGGCGAGTTGAAGCTCCTCAACCTGACCAAGAAGGTTCAGGACCTTTTGCAGATCACGAAGCTGTACACCGTGTTCGATGTGAAGGACGACGAAGCAAGCGCCATCTCCTCTTTCACGAAGTAAGATCTCAAAAACGAAGGGCCGCCGCGAAGGTTCGCGGCGGCCCTTTTCATTGCTTTTTTACTTATTGAAATCGACGGAAGGTGCGGTCTTGGCTCCGGGATCGGCCTGGTAGTAGCCAGTGCGAGGATGATAGCCAGCCATGTTGGCCCAGATGCTTGCCGGGAACTGGCCGATGTAGACGTTGTAGTCTTCGATGGCCTTGTTGTAGCCGCGACGGGCTACGGCGATGCGGTTCTCGGTGCCAGCCAACTCATCTTCGAGACGGAGGAACTGACCGTTGCTCTTAAGATCGGGGTACGTCTCCTGCATGCGCGTGAGCGGCAAGAGGGCAACGGAGAGGCGATCGTTCGCGGCGAGCTTTTCGTCCGGGGTCTTCGCGGTCAGGAGGCCTGCGCGCGCATTTGCGATGGCCGTGAAGACAGCGAGTTCCTGCTTGGCGTAACCCTTGACCGTCGCGACCAGGTTGGGAATAAGGTCGGCGCGGCGCTGAAGGTTGACGTCAATCTCGGAGAACGCTGCGGTGACTGCCTGGTCCTTCTGGACCATGGTGTTCTTCGCAGAGATGTAGCTTCCGCCGATGAAGACCGCGCCGATCAGAAGAACTGCAACTAGACCTAAACCTATCCAAAGACCTTTCATAGTTCCTCGCTGTTCATTTGTACTGCCTTCGATCACTTGTTGTGGCATTTTTTCGCCTCCAATTTCAAAATTCGATTGCTACCAGTTGCCGCTCGCTCCGCCACCGCCGGACTCTCCGCCGCCGCCACCGCCAAAGCCGCCACCTTCGTTATCTCCTCCGTCGCCCCCGCCAAAACCGCCACGGCCTCCTCCGCCGAGCAGGTTGCCGAGGATCATTCCGGTAAGGAATCCACCGATTCCGCTGCCACCGCCGGGTCCACCTCCTCCGCCGCCGCGACGGCGAAAGACGAGGAAGAGGATCAAGATGACGAAGAGGATACCGAAGATGCGGATACCTGCAGGAAGTGGACCAGGATCCTGCGTCCGCACGGGCTGGCGATGATACTGGTGCACAGGCGAGGTAATAGTCACATTAGCGTCTGCTGCAATGACCGAGCCGACACCGTGGACAGCCGTCTGGATGGCCTGGTCGTACTGGGCCTGCTTCAGTAGCGGCACCATTTCGCGGCCGATATCGCCGACCTTGGCATCGTTGAGAATGCCTTCGAGTCCGAAACCGACTTCGAAGCGGTACTTGTGGTCCATGGAGACGACGATGAGAACGCCACGATTGGTGCCCTTGGTGCCGACCTTCCACTTGGCAAAGAGCTCATTGGCGAACTGGTCGATCGGCTCGTCGTTATCGATGGTTTTGAGGATCGCCGTAAAGACCTGCGCGTGGGCCTTCTGCTCAAGCTGGGCGCAGTAGGATTCGAGATCGCTCTTGGTTGTGGCGGAGAGAACGCTGGCGTTATCTGTGACGTAGCCCGTAGGCTGCGCGGGCATGGAAGCCACTGTCTCAGAAAAAGCGAAGCCTGATGCTGCAAGGAAGCAGCTTACGAGGAGAAAAAACTTCATGGCCACGCGGGCGCGGGGTACGTACATCATGGTCGATTCTACGCTCCGTTGATGCGATTCGTTCCAAAACAAGAAAACGCGGGCTCAAGTGCCCGCGTTTTTCTGCTTTGGGAACGGAGAAGCTTTACATGGAGGGTGTGGGAACGGAGTGCGCCTTGGCAAGGATGTCGATATGACCGGTGTGACGGGCGACGACCTTGGTGGCCTCGTCCAGGTTCGCCTTGAGGTCATTGTTGTCGGTGGCGCGCTGCTCAAATTCAAATTCCTTGAGGTCTTTGTGGTGAGCCATCACCATAGCGCTGATGTACTCCTTTTCAAAGTCATCGCCGGAGAGCGCGTTCAGCTTGTCGAGCTCCGCCAAATGCTCTTTATTGAGCGTTTTTGGGGCTGTGACGCCGTATTGCTCGGCGAAGGGTTCCATCTTCTGCATGAGCGTCGTGTGGTCACGCACCATGCGGTCGGCGAACTTCTTTACATCTTCAGAGGTGGCTTTTTGCTGGGCTACCTGCGAAAACTGGATCTCGGTCATGCCACCCTCGGTGGCTTTGCGGAGGAACATCTTATCGCGCGCCTGGTTGGCCGCTGCTCCCGGAGCCGATGGCTCGGTGATTGACCCCGCTGCCTGCTGTCCGCCGGAGGTTGATGTGGGCTGTTGCTGGGTAGAGGTCCCTGTGGGCTGCTGAGGCATGGTGTTCTGCAGATTCGATTGTGCAGTTGCACCTGACGCGATGATTCCTGCGACAAAGGCGCAGCTTGTAAGAAGCTTTTTGTGAACGTTCATTTTTCGGGTCTCCAAAGGCCTACAAATGGTTAGGGTGGATACGACGCGCAAGGGTTGCTCACAATACGGTTCACACTCGGGTGCATGGCATGACTTGTATCCTGTTATGGACGCTGTGAATCTTTCGGCGATGGAGAATGCATGGAGTTGAAGACAGTAGAACCGGTAGCGCGCCGCGAACCCCATCCTACGCCTCTACACGGGCAGATCCTGGAAGACGATTATTTCTGGTTGCGCGAAAAGAAGTCGGCTGAGGTGATCGCGTATCTGGAAGCGGAGAACGCATACACGGCGGCTTATCTTGGGCAGACGCTTCCCTTGCAGGACAAGCTTTACACGGAGATGCTGTCGCATATCAAAGAGACGGACACCAGCCTGCCCGTGCCGGATGGCGAGTGGTTCTATTACACCCATACGATTGCCGGAAAACAATATGGCGTTCACTGCCGCAAGGCCGCCGCGACAGACGCACCTCTACATATCGATGAACTCGCTCCGGAAGAGGTGCTTCTGGACGTCAATGCACTGGCCGAGGGCAAGGTCTTCATGTCTCTCGGGGCGTTCACGATGAGCCCGGATGCAAGCCTGCTGGCATATACGACGGACACGACGGGTTTCCGGCAGTACGACCTGCATTTGAAAAACCTGAATACAGGCGAGACCCTGCCCGATACGGCCCAGAGGGTCGGGTCGGTGACATGGTCTGCCGATGGGGTTTTTCTCTTCTACACGGTGGAAGATGAGCAGACGAAACGGCAGTACAGGCTCTACCGCCACCGCGTGGGGCGGCCACAGAGCGAAGATGTGCTGGTGTACGAAGAAGCGGATGAGCGCTTCAATCTTGGTGTGGGCAGGACACGCGACCGGAAGTATCTGCTGCTGGAAGCCGGAAGCCATACGACCTCCGAGGTGCATTTTCTCCGTAGTGACGATCCCGAAGGAGAGTTTGTCCTGATCGCGCCACGTGTCGGCGACCAGGAGTACACGGTCGATCACCGAGACGGTGTCTTTTATCTGCGCGTGAACGATACGGGGAAGAACTTTCGCGTGGTGACGGCGAAGGTCGAAGCTGCTGGACGGGAGCATTGGACCGAACTGCTGCCCCATCGCGAAGATGTGGTTTTGGACGATTTCAATGTCTTTCAAAAGTTTGCGGTGAGTACGGAGAAGGTCGAGGGGCTGGACAAGCTGCGGATCTTTAATTTCGAGGATTTTGAGGGTGCGAAGCTCTCAGGCGATGCGCGCGAGGTGACGTTTCCGGAACCGAGTTATTCGGCAGGCCTGCATGCCAACCGTATCTTCGATACGCCGAGCTTTCGTTACAGCTACCAATCGCTGGTCTCGCCCGCTTCGGTCTTTGAATACGACGTCGCAACCGGTGCGAGCACGCTACTGAAGCAGCAGGAGGTTCCGGGCGGTTTCGATCGGACGTTATATGCTGCGGAGCGCGTCTGGGCGGTAGCGAAGGACGGTGTAAAGGTGCCGGTTTCGCTGGTGTATCGGCGCGATAGCTTTCACAAGGATGGGACGAATCCGCTCTACATTTACGGATACGGCTCGTATGGATATCCGCTGCCGGTGGGATTTGGGACGAACCGCTTGTCGCTGCTGGACCGTGGATTCGTCATGGCCTATGCCCACATTCGTGGCGGCGGCGACTTGGGTGATGCCTGGCATGACGCGGGCAAGATGATGGTAAAGAAGACTACGTTTACGGACTTTGTGGATGTGACCGAGCATCTACTGGCTGAGGGCTACGGCGACCGCACGAAGGTCGTGATCGAAGGCGGAAGTGCGGGTGGGTTGTTGATGGGTGCAGTCGTGAATCTGCGGCCTGACCTGTTTCAGATCGTCCTGTCGCACGTTCCCTTCGTGGACGTGATGAATACGATGCTGGACGATTCCCTTCCCCTGACGGTTGCCGAGTACGAGGAGTGGGGCAATCCGAATGAGGCGGAGGCGTTTGCGTATATGCGGAGCTATTCGCCTTACGACAATCTCGAGCCTAATGATTATCCGGCGATGCTGGTGAAGACGAGCCTGAATGACTCGCAGGTGATGTATTGGGAGCCTGCGAAGTATGTGGCGAAGTTGCGGACGTTGAAGACGAATCCTGAGGTGCCGTTGTTGCTGCACGTCAATATGGACGCGGGCCATGGCGGGGCTTCTGGTCGGTATGACTATTTGAAGGAGATTGCTATGGATTATGCGTTCGTGTTGACGGAGTTGGGGATTGGGTTATGAGAGGGCTGTTTTCTGGTGGTTCGGGGATCTGCTGTTGTTGTCCTGACAGATCAGGTTTGTGCGCTCTGCGCGACCCCACCCTTCGCGATAAAGCCGCGAAGAATGGGGCACGGGTGGATCTGATTTAGATTTTGGCTACTTCTTCGATTTTGTCGCCTTCGCCGGGGGCCAGAAAGAGGTTGGCTTCCAGGCCGTGCTGACGGTTGTAGAGTTCGCTGTAGCGGCCGTTGAGTGCGTAAAGTTCGGCGTGGGTGCCGCGCTCTACGATGCGGCCCTTTTCTACGACGAGGATCTGGTCGGCGTTACGAATCGTCGAGAGGCGATGGGCGATGACGAAAGTCGTTCGACCTTCCATCAGGTAGCTGAGACCGTTCTGGATCATCGCTTCGCTCTCCGAATCGAGAGAGCTGGTGGCTTCGTCGAGGATGAGGATGCGCGGGTCCGCGAGGATGGCGCGGGCGATGGAAAGACGCTGGCGCTGGCCTCCTGAGAGCTTGACGCCGCGCTCACCGACGATGGTTTCGTATCCATCTGGAAAGCGTTCGGCGAACTCATCCACGCGCGCGATGTGGGCGGCGGTAAGGAACTCTTCTTCCGTGGAATGGGGGCGGGAGAAGAGGATGTTTTCGCGGATGGTTCCGTCGAAGAGGAAGGTCTCCTGCAGGACCACGCCGAGCTGAGAGCGGAAGCTGCCGAGGTTGGCGAAGGCGAGGTCGATCCCATCGATCATGACGGAGCCGCTGGTTGCGGTATGGAAGCCGCAGATGAGTGAGATGATGGTGGATTTGCCCGAGCCGGAGGAACCGACCAGAGCGGTGACGGTGCCGGGGGCGGAGTGGAACTCGATGTTGTGGAGGACGGGCTTACCCGGCTCGTATTCGAACGAAACATTGTCGAAGTCCACATGGCCGACGATCTTGGGGAACATGGTGGAGCGCTCCGGATCGGAGTCTTCCATCGGTTCGTTCAGGATGTCGGTGGTACGGTCGAGTCCGGCGAGTGCTTCTGTGAGCTGTGTGCCGATGGAAACAAGCTGCGCGATGGGCGCGATCATGAACGCCAGGAACATGACGTAGGTGACGTATTCGCCCTCAGTGAGGTGACCGGCGGCATGTTGGTGCGCTCCGAGGTACATGATGAGTGCACCGACGACGCCGAGTACCGCAGTAGAAGCCAGGGCCATGAGCGACTGTGCGGTGAGCGAGCTGATGACGTTGCGGAGGAGGCGTTCCGCACCCTTGGCGAAGACATCGGCTTCGACCTGTTCGGCGTGGTATCCCTTGACGACGCGTACGCCACCAAGCGACTCGGTGAGACGTCCCGTGACTTCCGCATTGATGCGTGCACGCTCGCGGAAGATCGGGCGGATGACCTTGAAGGCGCGTTGCAGGATGAGGGCGAAGACCACAAGGATGACGAAGGTGACAAGCGTCATCTGCACGCTGAGGTGAATGAGATAACAGAAGGCAAAGATTGCGGTCAGCACGCCGCCAAAGAAGTCGATGACGCCGGTGCCGATGAGGTTACGCACGCCTTCGACGTCGGTCATGATGCGAGCGACGAGGGTGCCGGTGCGGTTCTCGTCGTAGAAGGCGACGGGCAGGCGGCCGATGTGGGCCTGCACCTGCATCCGGAGTTCGGTGATGAGACGCTGGCCAGCCTTGGAGAGCAGTTGCGTGAGGGCGTAAGAAGTCGCGGCCTGTGTGAGGGTAGCGAGGGCGACGGCTCCTACGATCTTGGGCAGTAGGCCCATGTTGCCGGCCTTCATGACGTCATCGATGAGGTAGCGGGCGGAGGCGGGCAGGATGAGGCCGCTGGCGCGGTTGACGATCATGATGGCGAAGCTGGCCGAGAGAAGACCAATGCGGGGTTTGACCAGCTTCCAGACCTCTGGCATCACCTTACGCAGCTTCGGCTTCGGGCGCGCGGCGGTCATCTCTGCCGCGACGCCGCGGCCCGTCCCGCGTGCAGGCCTGTCGGCGCGCATTCCCCCCATACCACCGTGTCCCATCGATCCCATGCTTGTGCTGTCTCCTGCTTGCTTAGTTTCTGTGTGTAGCTATTGGATGCGGGCACGTCGGGCGGCGATGAAACTTCTTACGCAGAGCACGGTGAAGATGAGGCAGATGAGGGCCATGAGCATCTGTTCGATGACGGCGCGGGGATGGGCGACGGCCATACCACGGAGCATATCAATAAAGGGTTTGAGCGCACGCACGAAGGGAAAAATGAAGCCAAGCAGCCCGACGGTGACGGCGATGTGCATCCAGAGCATGCGTTTTTTGCTGTCTGGCGTGCGGGCGAGCGCGCCGAAGAGCATGAGAAGAACGCCGAAGATTGCCGGGATCACAGAGGTGGGGGCGTGCGGAACGGTCACGAACCAGGTTGCGACTCCGAGAATGATGAGAAGTGCGCCAAAACGCATGGTGAGATTTGCCATCGGGAAATGCGGCTCCTTAAGTGATGCGGGGTGATAGGACAAGCATAGCGCTTGTGGGGTTTTGGGCGGTTGGTTGATATGCATGCGCGATGAAGCTGGGATCTGCCAAAAGCGGATCCCTTCGCTCTGCTACGGGATGACAAAACTTTGGAGGTGGGGTGAGCATATCTCCGGGGCTTATTTTGAGATTTCTCCGCGGTTTCCTTTGATATCTGGTTTGTGCGCTCTGCGCGACCCCACCCTTTCGCAAAATGCGCGAAAGAATGGGGCACAAAGCGTCTTTAGGCGATGCCGGCGGCCTGGTGCATGGCGGTGAGGACGTCGCTGGGTTTCCAGTCTCCGCCGGGATACCAAGCGGCGATGCGGCCCTGACGGTCGATGAGAAGCGTGGAGAGAGAGTGGTTGAACGAGTTGCTCTCGCCAGGAGTGACGCCGACGTTGAAGAAGAGTTCCATGGCAGAAAGATCGGTTTTGGCCGGAGCGACGAACTCCCAGTGGTCGAAGTTTTCCTTGGTGTATTTGCCGGTGTACGCGCCGCCGTAGCTGCGGAGGACCGCTGGCGTGTCGTAGGCGGGGTCAAAGCTGATGCTGAGGAGATGCGTGTTTTTGTAAAGCGTGGGATTCTGCGCGATCTGCTGGTCGATGGCGGCGAAGTTGCGGCTCATCTTGGGGCAGAAGTCGGACATGGGGCAACGCGTGTAGATGAAGGTGATGAGGACGGCTTTGTTTTTGAACTGGGAGAGGTGGACGCTGCGTCCGCTCTGGTTGATGAATTTGAAATCCGGGACCTGATCGCCGGGCTGGGGGACGTGGTAATCCGACATCGGTTTGTAGTCCGGCTTGGCCTGCGCGGTGACGACGACCTGATCGAGACGGGGGTCGTGGAATTCTCCATCGGAGTCCTTCAGAACGAGGAGGCGAGCGGTGATGCGGTCTCCGGAGTGGAGTTCTGAGATCGTGGAGGGATCCTTCAGTTTGTAGGGCATGGTCATGGCTTCCATGAAGCCGGGAATGGCCTCGTGCGCGAGGGTAACCTCGCCGGTGGAAGGCTCGGTGGAGATGACTTTTCCACGGACGGTGTAGCTCATTTGCTGTCCTTGCACGGGAGCGGCGGGCGATGGATGCTTGCAGCCGAGAACGGTGCATAAGAGCAACAGCGTGAGCAAGAATTTGGGCATGTTGGAGCCTCCGGTTCCAAGCTGATGATACCCCGCAAAAGGCGTATAAAAGGAGAAGTGAGCCCCGCCCTGCCGATAGTCGAACAAGTGATGGATGCCCTTTCCCGGGGAGCGCTGGTGCTGACCTCAAACCAGCGTGCGGCGCGCACGCTCCGGTTGCATTTCGAGGGGACGATGCGGGAAGAAGGCCGTTCCGGCTGGCAGGCTCCCCAGATTTTGACCTGGGACGGATGGGTTGCCGACCAATGGCGCAAAATGCTGATCGAGGGCGTAACCGACTGTATTCTGTTGAATCGTGCGCAGGAGCGGAGGGTCTGGATGCGGGCGATTGAAGCGACGGCGGATAGCGGAAGCCTGCTTTCGACACGAGCGATGGGCGAGATGGCCTCCGATACGACGCGGTTGCTGTCGCAGTGGAATGCTCATGAGGCGTTTACGACCTTTCAGACGGGAGTGAGCGGGCCCGATGTGGCGCTTTTCGGCAGATGGCTGAAGACATTTGAAAGGATCTGCGACGAGCAGAGGTGGGTCTCTGGATCGCTTGCGGCAAGCAGGTTAGCCAGCACCGTCCGCGGCGGTGGATTTTCAGTGCCGGTGGTCGAGATTCTTCTGGTGGGGTTTGACAGGGTTCTTCCTTCGCAGGGCGTCGTGATCGAAGCGATGGAAGAACGTGGCGCATCCGTTGACCATGCGGAACAGCCAAAGCAAGCGGAGAGTCTGTCGCTGGCCACGTGTGCGGACGATCGTGAAGAATTGCTCGCATGCGCGAGTTGGGTGAAAGATCTGCTCGCTTGCGAGGGCAGCGGGACGATTGCCGTGGTGGTGCCCGATCTTGACGAAACGCGGGAGGAGATCGACCGCGTCTTTCGCGAACGGATTGCGCCGTGGAGTTATGAGATGGGAAGCGAGAGCGCGCCGCCGTTTGAGTTTTCACTGGGCGATGCACTTTCGAAGACCACGATGGTGCGCGACGCTTTGCTACTTCTGCGGTGGCTGCATGGGCCGATTGAGCTGGAACAGGTAAGCCAGATCGTTCGAAGCCCTTTCCTTGGGAATGAAGCAGATGTCAGCGAGCGCGCCCGATTCGATGCGCAGGTGCTTCGCAGGCGAAAGCGTTTGAGCCTGGAGCTTGAGTTACGCGAAGCGGCAAAGATGCTGATCTTTGTGAAGGGTGATGCGACCCCCCACACGAGTCTGCAGTCTCTTTCCACAGCACTGATGCAGGCACAGAAGCTCGCGCAGCCGCGCTTAAAGAAGGCAATGGGATGGTCGGATTGGAGTGACCTCGTGCGCGAGGTCCTGGAAACGGCGGGTTGGCCGGGGCCAAGGTCTGCCGATAGCCGCGAGTTTCAACTGCGCAAGCGATGGGATGATCTGCTGGACGAGCTGGCGGGGATGGATGCTCTGGGCGAACGTGTGACGTACGAAGAGATGCTTTCGACGTTGCGGAGTATGGCAGAGGAGACACTCTTTGCACCCCAGTCGCGTGGGGCGCGCATTCAGATCATGGGACCGATGGAGGCAGCGGGCAGTCACTTCCAAGGCGTGTGGTTTCTCCATGCGGACGATATGCGCTGGCCTCGCAAGAGCTCTACAAGTCCGTTGTTGCCATGGACGCTTCAGAAAGAGGCGGGCATGCCGGGTGCTGCTCCAGCGATGGATTTCGCCTTTGCGCGATCTGTGACGGAGCGCCTTGCGTCGAGCGCAGCGGAGGTAGTCTTCAGCTATGCGGTGACCCGGGCGGCGGGAACAATGCGGCCCTCTCCGGCGGTGATGGCGCTGGGTGGTCTGAACGCGTGGGGACGTGCGGTGGTGGACACTGTCGATACTGCGGTTGAGGTGATGGAAGAGGTTGAAGACAGCACTCCCCTTCCCGCTCTTACGGGTGAACGTTTGCGTGGTGGAGCGCAGATTTTTGAACTGCAGGCGGCGTGTTCGTTCCGCGCCTTTGCGGAGGCCCGGCTTTTTTCTGCGCAACCGGACGAGGTCGACCCGGGCATGAGCGCACCGGAGCGCGGCAATGCGACGCATGAAGCTCTGGAAAAGTTCTGGCGTCGTACGAAGACACAAGCGGAACTGGAGCGACTGAGCACCGAGATCGATCCTGTCAGTGGACGGACGAAGCGCGATGTTGTTCTGGATACGTGCATTGCCGAAGCGCTGGAGGTCTCCGATTCCAGCTGGGAGCGCGCGTACATCTCCATCCAACATCAGCGGTTGCATGAGCTTTTGAGCCGGTGGCTGGAGATCGAGCGCAAGCGGCCTGTGCCATTCGAGGTTCGCTACACAGAGCATGAGGTCGAGGAGACGATGATTGGCGATCTGCACCTGAGACTCCGTGTGGACCGCGTGGATGAGATTGCCGGGGAGAACGGGCCTGAGTTTGTGTTGATCGATTACAAGACAGGCAGATGTTCGCCCTCCGAATGGCTGGGCGACCGGCCGGACAAGCCGCAACTCCCTCTCTATGCGATTGCAGGAGAGCTTGGAAATGTAGGCGGCATTGGATTCGCAAGTTTGAGACCGGCGGAGAAGGACCTGTGGCTGCGGGGGATGACGCGTACACCGGATGTCTTTCCGCCGCTGAGGAAGCGATCTGCCGATCTCGACTTCGATCAGCAGATTCAGGAGTGGCAGGAGACATTGCTCGAGTTGGCGGATTCCTTTGCAGCGGGTGACGCCGCGGTGGGACCCAAGAAATATCCGAAGACCTGTGAGCACTGTGGACAGCGGCTGTTGTGTCGCCTTGATCCCGCGAGGTTGATGGAGTTGAGCGACGAGGAAGACTCCGAGGATGACGAAGCGTGAGTTCTCGTCCGGCGGATTGGTATGAACGCGAACAGGCCCTCGACACGACACGCTCGTGGATTGTGGAAGCGCCAGCAGGTTCGGGCAAGACGGGGCTTTTGATTCAGCGGTATCTGAAGTTGTTGCTGGATCCACAGATCGAGTCACCTGCGCAGGTGATTGCGATTACGTTTACGACGAAGGCGACGGAGGAGATTCGCAACCGCATTCTCTCCGCGCTTTCTTCCGCGTCTCAGGACACTGAGGTTGACAGCTTCGAACGCACGACGCGAGATCTGGCGAAGCAGGTACTGGCCCGCGATGCGGAGCACGGCTGGCAGTTGTTACAACAGCCGGAGCAGTTGAACATCCGTACGATCGACTCGCTGGCGGCGGAGATTGCACGATCCATGCCTGTGCTGGCGGGCGGCTGGGGGAAGCTTCAGCCGGCCGAAGACGCGTGGCCTCTCTATGCGCGCGCGGCAAGACGCGTGATGTTGAAACTGGGCGGCGAGGATCGCGAACTCCATCAGGCCATTGAGACGATTCTTCTGCATCGCGATGCGAATCTGGCGGGTGTGGAAGCGCTGATCTGCGGCATGTTGCAGAAGCGGGAGCAGTGGGGCAGCCTGATTCCACTGCGCGGTGCGGAGCTTACAGATGAGTTTCTGGATGAGCAGGTGCTTCCGCGTCTGAATGCGGCGCTGGAGCATAACGTTTGCGTATCGTTGACGCGGCTGCAGAAGGCTTTTCCACGGGCAAGTCTTGCACGAGTGGCGCAGATTGCGGAGAGTCTGTGCAACGAGCCGGGATACAAGGACAAGGAGAACTTCCTGATTCCGTGCCGGGAGCATTTGTCTCCTCCGGGGACGGAGTGTGGTCATCTGCCGTATTGGGTGGCTTTGATCGCCCTTCTGATGACGAAAGACAAGGATGGATGGCGGAAGAGCTACCAATCCAACCATGTGAATCTCATCATTCCGAAACCGGTGCAGGTGGAGTTGAAAGAACTCGTCGATTCGATTCGAAGCCCGGAACTTTCTGCTGCGATTGAGAATGTTCGTTCTGCACCGTCGCCTCCGTATCCACCGGAGCAGTGGATTGTGGCGAAGGCACTATTCCGGCTGCTGCGCAATGCTCTGGGTGAGTTGCGACTCGTCTTTGCTGAGGACGGCGAGTGCGACTTTACGGAGGTCTCGCTCTCTGCGCGGGAGGCATTACGCCATGGCAACGGCAAGGGAGATCTTGCGGCGATGATGGGCATGCGTATGCAGCATCTATTGATGGACGAGATGCAGGATACCTCCGCGAGCCAGTACGACCTGCTGCAGGCGTTAACCGCAGGGTGGGACGGTTCGAGCCAGACGCTCTTTCTGGTAGGCGATCCGAAGCAGTCGATCTACCTCTTTCGCGAGGCGAAGGTGGAGCTCTTTCTCAAGGCGCTGACGACGGAACGGTTGGGCGATGTGCCGCTGAGCCGGTTGGTTCTGACCTCCAACTTCCGTTCGCAGGAGCGGCTGGTGAAGGGTTTCAACGAGGTCTTTCGCTTGCTGTTTCCAGAGCGCGAAGGAGAGATCGTCTATCACGATGCGACGGCGGAGGTTCCGGCTCAAGAGCATGAGCTTCGTTGGCATGCTACGCCGCTTCCCTACATGGACCGTGCACAGGCTGGAGCTTATAACAAGCAGCGCGAACGAGAGCAGGCGGAGGAGATTGCGAGTCTGCTGCATGACTGGCGTTCTCGGCCTGTGAGTGTTGCGAAGCCTAAGGCTTCTTCTGCGGCGGTGCTCGTGCGCACGAAGGCGCATGCGAGCCTCATTATGGAAGTGCTGGCGGAGGCGGGGATTCCCTACCGTGCTGTGGAGATGGAGCGGCTTGCGGACCGGCAGGAGGTCCTGGATGTGTTGTCCCTGACACGCGCGCTTCTGCATCCGGCGGACCGGACGGCGTGGCTTGCGATCTTTCATGCTCCGTGGTGTGGGCTGGGGCTTGCAGACCTGCACATTCTTGCGGCTGGCGATGATCCTGCGCAGGCGCAGCGGCCTTTGGAGCAGATGTTGCCGGAGCGATTGAAGCTGCTCTCAGAGGCTTCTCGAATCCGTGCGGAAAAGACATGGACGATTCTTTCTGCGGCGCTGGGACAGAGGGGACGGATGCCTCTGGTGCGCTGGGTGGAACATACGTGGCACCTGTTAGGCGGAGATCTCTGCGCCGGGTCGGAGGGTTCGGCGAATGTGACGCGATTCTTTCATCTTTTAGAGAAGATGACCGCGCAGAGGGGGGAGCCAAATCTTTCGGCGCTGCAGGACTCTCTACAGAAGCTCTTTGCTGAACACGCGGCTGCTCCCGATGCAGTCGAGATTCTGACAATCCATAAGGCGAAGGGGCTGGAGTGGGACCTGGTGATTGTGCCTTCGTTGGAAAAGACTTCGAGACGGAATGACTCTACCCTGCTCGACTGGGCAGAGTTCCAATACGAGGATGATCTTGGGGAGATATCGCATCTTCTGCTGGCACCGATCCAGAGCAGTTCGGGTAAACCGGGGTCTCTGAACGATTTCATCCGCGGGCACCATAATGCCCGGGGAGAAGCGGAGTTGAAGCGGCTTCTTTATGTAGCGACTACGCGGGCGCGGAGCGCGCTGCATCTGTTTGCCTCGCCTGCAACGAAAAAAGACAACAGCGTGGGCGCGCGCCGAGGAACGCTCTTACATGCTGCGTGGCCGATTGCGGAAGCTCTGTTTGCTGAGCCCGCGCCGGTTCCGACTAAATTACTTTTCTGGCCGAGTTCCGCAGCGGAACCGCAGGAAGGGAGTGGCCTGGCGCTTGCGGCTGGCGCTGAAGTGGCGGCGAAGAGACCGATCCTGCGGAGGCTGCGTGCTGACTTTGATCCCAGAGAACGCCTGCTTGCGACGAAGCCTGAAGGAACGGCGAATGTGGACCTGCCCGCGCTTCCGGCGTTTCAGCGCTCCGGCGGATCGCTCGAAGTGCGCGCCGTGGGTGAAACGGTGCATGCCTTCCTGGAAGAGGTAGCCGCGCGCGTAGCGGAGGATATGTCTGAGGGCACCGCTGCGAATGCCGCCTTTGAGCAGGAGATGGGAAGACTTAGCTCCACCAAGGGGCGGATGACGAACTATGCGCGGTCGCAGGGGCTATCGCCTCGGGATGCGGAGCGTGCGGCGGGACTGGCGTTGGTCGCTCTTGAATCCGCGTTGTCGAGCAAGACGGGGCGGTGGCTTCTGCATCCTCACCCCGGCGCACAGAGCGAGTTTGGATTGCATACCGCAGATCTGGATTCGCCGGGAGTACATATCCGGATGGACCGGACGTTTCTTGCCGGAGACCAACCGCTTGCAGAGGGTACCTCCGTGCGATGGATCATCGACTTTAAATCCTCAGAGCATGGGAACCCGGATCACGCTTACTTTGACGTGCAGCGAGCGAAGTACCTGGGACAGATGCAGACCTATGCCCAGGCGGCGCGTGCGGTGGGAGAGCAGGCTCAGATTATGCTGGGACTGTACTATCCGCGTATGGATCGTCTGATCTGGTGGCAGGATGAAAAAGAAGGGTGGCAGATTTCTTGAGCTCGTCGCAAGTTGTACCCCGCCCGGCCAACCCTATAGCTCCCATGGCACTCCATGAGGGTGAGGGGTGCCGATGAGTTTTGCCGATTGGCTGTTAGCTGATCTCCGTGTTCCGACGACAATCCAGGAACACCCACCCGAAAATGCCTGGTGGCGGGTCATGTGCCTCACCGGTGTGGACTACTTTTCCACATTGGGATACCAGCCGGGTATCGCGTTCCTCGCGGCCGGAATCCTATCGCCCTTTGCGACGCTGATCCTGGTGCTGGTCACCCTTGGAGCTGCTCTCCCCGTGTATAGCCGGGTAGCCAAGGCGAGCCCCAACGGCCAAGGCAGTATCGCGATGTTGCAGAACCTCTTTCCGGATTGGGCGGGCAAGCTCTTTGTGCTGGCCTTGCTGGGATTTGCAACGACAGACTTTGTCATTACGATGACGCTCTCCGCCGCGGACGCGGCAGCCCATCTGGTGCATAACTCTTTGACCCCTCACTGGATGCAGAGCCAGATGGTGGTGACGCTGATCCTACTGATTGGATTGGGAGGGGTCTTCCTGAGAGGCTTCAAGGAGGCGATCACGATCGCTGTGTGGCTCGTGGGAATCTATCTCATTCTGAATGCGGTTGTGGCCTACGAGGGAGTCGTCCAGCTTGTGCATCACCCGGAGGCGTTGCGCGCATGGCATCATGCGCTTTCTCTGCGCGGGCAACATCCTTTCCGCACGCTTGGTCTTCTGCTTCTGCTTTTCCCAAAGCTTGCTCTGGGACTCTCCGGATTTGAGACGGGCGTCGCTGTGATGCCTCTGATCAAAGCCAAGGATGAGAAACAACGCGTACGCAATACCAAGCGGCTACTGATTACTGCCGCCGTGATCATGAGTGTCTTCCTGATTGTGACCAGCGTGATTACGACGGTGCTTATCCCGGCAAAGGACTTTGCCGAGGGTGGTGCGGCCAATGGTCGCGCGATGGCATGGCTGGCGCACCATTACCTAGGGACGGCGATGGGAACCGCCTATGACGTCAGCACCATCTGCATTCTGGCGTTTGCGGGTGCATCGGCCATGGCGGGCCTGCTCAACCTGATTCCACGTTACCTGCCTCGTTTTGGCATGGCGCCGGAGTGGGCCAAGGCTTCGCGTCCCCTCGTGCTGGTGTTTATGGGGATTGCGATCTTTGTCACCGTGCTCTTCCATGCGGATGTGGACGCACAGGGTGGTGCGTACGCTACCGGCGTTCTGGTATTGATTACATCCGCATCCGTGGCTGTGATGCTGGCGTGCAGAAATCCAATTTCCCGCTGGTTCTTCACGGGGACGACGGTGGTCTTTGGATATACGACGCTTGCCAATATCTTCGAGCGCCCTGAGGGACTCAAAATCTCTTCCATCTTTATTGCGGCCATCATCGGTGTTTCGTTGCTCTCGCGCGCCCTTCGGTCGACGGAGCTGCGCGTCACGAGCGTGACCTTCGATGCGAGTGCCGAGGAACTGCTGCGGGATGACGACGACCAGGTCTTTCGCGTGGTCGCCCATGCACCGGAAGAGGGGGAGACAATCAGCCAGCTTGATGAGAACGACCTAGAGCTTCGCAAGTTCCATAATCTCGAGTCGGAAGAGTGCCTTTACTTTTTAGAGATCTATCGTTCCGAGGCGTCGGACTTTTCCAATGAGCTTCACGTGAGTGGGCGGCGCGTGGGATGTCACCGCATTCTTTTTGCAAAGAGTCCCGTTGTGGCGAACTCTATTGCCGCACTCCTGATCTGCTTGGAAGAGCGTACGAAGAAGGTTCCACATGCATACTTTCGGTGGACCGACGTCAGTCCGTCGAGGAATATCTTCCGCTTCATCTTCCTTGGAGAGGGCGATACAGCACCCTTGACCCACGAAGTTTTGCGCAGAGCGGTTCGTGATCCAAACCGACGGCCGATTGTGCACGTAAGTTAAGAGCAGAGACGGTTTTCTTATTGCGGGTTGCGTCTCATCAAGGAACCCTCTATGCTCAAGAGTGTGCTGTGGAGAAACACAAGCCGGGCGTCAAAAAAACGCGGTACGCCGTTCTGGCTCTCTGCGTTTGTTTTTCTCTGCCTGTCCCTCTTTGTTGTCGGCAGTGTGGCCCAAGCCTGCCATACGCATTCTGAGATAATCGACAGTCTTCCCTCCAGGAGCCAGAGCTCTCATCAGACCACCCCTGAGAACTGTCCGCTCTGTACTGCAATGCACTCTGCTTTACACGTCGCCGGGACGTCTGTTGTCTCGCACGTGGAACCGACGATTCGTTTGGTCGAGCACTACACGCCGACGACTCCTAGTTTTTTTTGGCAATTCGATCTGGCCTGCCGGCCTCCGCCGACTGACATGCTGCGGAGCATGTCGTCGCACGCGATCGGATAGAGCCTTCCTCCCTCCCGAAGATCGCCTGCCTCTAGCGTTTACCGCTATCCCGTTGTACTCACGGCAGGAGTTTTCCCTATGAACAGAATTTTCTTTCGGTCGTTCGTCTTTGCGCTCTCGATCTTTCTTTTTGCAGCGGCTTTGAACGCGCAGACGGCCTCAGGATCGCTTTCAGGTATAGTCACCGATTCCACAGGCGCTGTCATCCCAGGCGCTACGATTACGATCGAGAATCCCGTCAGCGGATTTAAGCGAAGCTTTACTACAGACAGTGCTGGTCACTTCACGGCAACGAATCTACCGTTCAATCGCTATCACGTGACCGCCCTGGCTGCTGGCTTTTCGAGTTCCGCGCAGGATGCGGCGATTCGTGGTGCGGGTGGCAATACCACGAACTTCCAGCTTTCCATTGGCGTCGCTTCGGAGATCACGGTCGAATCAGACGATATGGTAAGCAACAATCCCGTATCGTCCAACACGATCGATCGCAATCTCTTCGACAAGCTTCCACTCGAGAGCACCTCTGCTCCCCTCTCTTCGCTTGTAACCCAGAGCACACCTGGAATTGCATCGGATTCGAACGGCCTCTTTCATCCGATGGGTGAGCATGCGGATACGACCTTTGCGATTGACGGGCAGTCGATCTCCGATCAGCAGAGCCGTGTCTTCGGCAATCCGCCGTCGACGAACATCA
This sequence comes from Terriglobus saanensis SP1PR4, assembly GCF_000179915.2. Lineage (NCBI taxonomy): Bacteria > Pseudomonadati > Acidobacteriota > Terriglobia > Terriglobales > Acidobacteriaceae > Terriglobus > Terriglobus saanensis. The sequence goes on from NC_014963.1 coordinate 3,168,502, forward strand.
TTCAGTCGATCAACGTCATCAATGGAATCGCACCTCCGGAGTACGGCGACAAGGCAAGTCTGGTCGTAGAAACGACGACGCGTTCAGGGCTTGGGCTGGTGAAGCCGACGGGAACGGTCTCCCTTACCTATGGCAGCTTCGGCACAACGACCGCCGCTGCTGCAATTGGGCTTGGAACCAAACGTTTCGGTGACTTTCTCTCTGTGGATGGAGTGAACGCGGGGCGCTACCTGGATACGCCCGAGTTCCGGCCGGTGCATGATCATGGCAATAACTTTAACGTGTTCGACCGCTTCGATTTGAAGCCTACGGAACAGGACGCTTTGCAACTCAATCTTTCGTTTTCACGGTCCTGGTTCCAACAGCCGGACCAGTTCGATCAGGAGACGCAGGACCAGCGGGCACAGATCTTCAGTTTCAACATTGCCCCATCGTGGACGCATACTCTGAGCGCAAAAAGCCTGTTTACGATTGCTCCCTTTCTGAGGCAGGACAACTTTCATTACTATCCAAGCAAAGACATCACGGACGACACACCTGTCACCTTGTCGCAGAGTCGTCGCCTACAGCAGGCAGGTGGGCGTGGGGACTTTATCTTCACCTCCGGGATTAACACCTTCAAAGTTGGGATTACTGGCAGCCGTTATGGTCTGGCCGAGAGCTTTGGCCTCGGCGTGACCGATCCGACCTTCAATCCCCCCTGCTTTGACGCCTCCGGCAACCCCGTTACCGACCCGTCGGTCACCAATCCCTCACAATGCGCTGCCCTGGGTTTCACGGCCAATGACGGCTTTCTTTCTGGGCTGGCACCTTACGATCTCAGCCGTGGTGGCCAGCTTTACCACTTTCAGGGAACGGCTCCTATCTTTGAAGAGGCCGCATATATCTCTGACACGATCGCCTGGAAGAATTGGACTGTGCTTCTTGGAGGACGCTTCGATAACTACAGCGGCCTCAGCAGCCGATCCATGGCGCAGCCGCGTTTGGGCGTGAGCTACACCGTGCCGAAGGCTGGTACCGTGCTCCGGCTTGGATATGGCAAATTCTTCCTGACGCCCTATAACGAGAACCTTATCGTCTCCAGTTCCACCGGCATTGGTGGACTTGAGAGCACCTCAGCGACACCACTTGCCGCGGTGCCGCTGAAGCCGGCGTCCCGCCATCAGTACAACGCCGGGTTTGAACAGGGTGTGAGCCGTTATCTCGTTGTCAGTGCCGAGTATTTCTGGAAGTACACGGACCGGGATTTCGATTTCGACATCGTCGTCAACAGTCCGCTGGCGTTCCCGATCCAGTGGCAGAAGTCGAAGATCGATGGTCTGGGAATCAAGCTGACCGTTCCGAACTACAAGGGATTCTCTGCTTACTCCTCGCTTGGCCACACGCGTTCGCGCTTCTTCGGACCTGAGGTTGGAGGCGTGTTGTCCAACGATCCCACGGTGAATACCTCTGCTGTCTTCCGTATCGATCACGATCAGGCGTTTCAGCAGTCCACGAACGCAACGTATCAGTTCCATCACAGCTTGTATGGCGGGTTTACCTGGCACTACGAGAGTGGACTGGTTGCGGGAGCGGGTCGCGACGATTTGCTGGGTCTGACAGGAGATCAGCAGGCGGCGCTTAAGCTGACTTGCGGAAGCCAGGCTGCGACGATCAACAATCCGATCATCGCTTGTGCTCCGAACGATCTAAAGACGCCTGTTCTGAACCTTCCGGCGGAAGGCACTGAGAACGACGACAAGAATCCGAACCGCGTCGCTCCGCGAACGCTCTTTGACGCGACCGTCGGCTGGGACGATATCTTCCACGTAAAGGATGGCATCAAGACGAACGTCAGCGTTTTGGCAACCAATCTTACGAACAGGTACGCGGTATACAACTTCCTTTCGACGTTCAGCGGAACGCACTTTGTTTCGCCGCGCGCCATCACGGGGAAGGTGAGCTTCAACTTCTAATTGGTACCGAACGAGAAGGGCCCGCGAGCGATCGCGGGCCTTTCTGTTTGTAGTTGTGTTGCGGAGAATCTACGAGAGCATGGTCTCTTCCGAAGAGCGAAGCCGAACGATGCGCTCCACAGTGTAAGGAGCGCGGTTCTGGGGCGAATGGAAGTGGCGGACCTGAAGCTCTCCCAGAAGACCGATCCCCATCATCTGGATCCCTGCCAGAATGGCGACGCTCGCCACGACAAAGAGGGGGCTGTGTTCCTGCATTACGTGACCATGCGTGAAGAGCTTCAACGCGAGAAGCCAGAGCGAGATTCCAAAGCCAGCCAGCATTCCCAGTGCACCGAAACTTCCGAAGAAGTGCAGCGGGCGAGTGACGTATTTCAGAAGGAAGCGGATCGTCACCAGATCGAAGAAGACGCGGAAGGTGCGCGAGATACCATAGTGGCTGGTTCCGTGCATGCGTGGGGGATTGGAGATGGGAATCTCGCAGATGCTTGCGCCGTACCAGCTGGCGAGCGCGGGGATGAAGCGGTGCATCTGGCCGTAGAGGGGGATATTTTGAATGACCTCGCGGCGGTAAGCTTTAAAGGTCGTTCCGAAGTCGTGGATATCGACGCCGCTGAGTTTGGCCATGAGCCAGTTGGCCATGCGCGAGGGGAAGCGCCGCAGGACGAAGTTATCGCCGCGCTGGGCGCGCCAGCCGCTGACGACGTCGTATCCTTCCTCGAGTTTGGCGAGAAAGGCAGGAATCTCTTCCGGTGCGTGTTGCAGATCGCCGTCCATGGCGAGGATACAATCTCCGCTGGAATGGTCGAAGCCTGCGGCAAGCGCGCTGGTCTGTCCGAAGTTGCGTCGAAGTTTGATGACGAGGACGCGGCTATCGACGGCAGCGATCTCTTCGAGCAGGCGATAGGTACGGTCACGCGAACCATCGTCGACGAACACGATCTCAAACGTGTCGTTGACGTGCTCCATGACGTTTTTGAGGCGGTCATAAAGCGCCGTGACGCTCTCTTCTTCGTTATGGAACGGGACTACGATCGAATATTTTGGCACTTCAATATGGTAAACCTTCGGCCGCAGGGTACCAACCTGGATTCTCAGGCAGGGAATGGAATGTTCGAGATCCTGCGGCGTGGGTGATGATGATGGGGATGCCTCCGAAACAGCCCTATACCGAGACGCCGCACGTGGAGATGGAACCTGACTCCACCGTCCATACACACGCAGGCATTCCGCATCAAAGTATTGATGGAACAGAAGTTGTTGCAAAAGAAACCAGCACGAAGGTACCCCATGCAGGTACAACAGAAGAGGATCTTCCCTGGTACAGAGAGGCCGACATGTTGAAGCGTATTGTGGCCATCGTGGCAGTGGTTGTAGTTGGCTACCTCTGCTATCTCGGATATAACCGCTACAAAACAAATCGCGATGTAGCGGCGGGCGAGGTCGTGTCCGACGACCAGAACCAACCGGTGACGCCATCCGAGGGTGATTCGAAGCCAGCGCATGTTACTCAGCCTTCGTCGATGTCTGCTGTCACTAGCCTAAGCGCACCAAAGATCGATACGATCGCGCCGAATCCACCCAACGGGCGGGCCTTTACCGGTACGGGCAAGTTTCAGGTGTATAGACAGGGGAATATTACCTGGCGCGTGAATACAGAGTCCGGTGAGAGCTGCATCCTGCTGGCGACGCAGCAGGAATGGCGTAAGCCGATTGTTTACAACCACGGTTGCAACGCCAGCTAGTGCTTTGTTGAACTATTGTGCACGGGCCCGTTCGATGGCCCGGACTACGGCTTTGGATTTGTTGACCGTTTCTTCAAACTCAGCCTGGGCTACGGAGTCTGCGACAACGCCGCCGCCCGATTGGATGTGTCCGCGCTCTCCATCCATGAAGAGGGTGCGGATGGCGATGCAGGAGTCCAGGTTTCCGTTGAAATCCGCATAGAAGATGGAGCCGCCGTAGACGCCGCGGCGTGCCGGTTCGAGTTCTTCGATGACTTCCATGGCGCGGATCTTGGGAGCGCCGGAGAGTGTGCCCGCAGGGAAGCAGGCGCGGAAGGCGTCGAGGGGCTCCATGTCCTTGCGCAGTGTTCCCTCCAAAGCGGAGACAAGGTGCATCACGTGGGAGTAGCGCTCGACGAACATCAGTTCTTTTACTTTCACGGAGCCGTATTCGCTGACGCGGCCAAGATCGTTGCGGCCCAGGTCGACAAGCATGACGTGTTCGGAGACCTCCTTATTGTCTTCACGGAGGTCTGCTTCGAGCGCGCGATCGTGCTCTGGATCGGTGCCGCGAGGACGTGTGCCAGCGATGGGGTGATATTCGATTCGGCGATCGTGGACGCGCACGAGAAGCTCCGGCGAAGAACCGACGATGTGCGCTTCCGAGGTCTTGCTTCCCTTCTGCATGGGAAAGCGCAGGAAGTACATGTACGGCGAGGGATTGACGATGCGCAGCGAGCGGTAGATCTCAAAGGCATCCACGCCGGGAGTGCAGTCGAAGCGCTGGGATAGGACACATTGGAAGATGTCTCCGGCGGCAATGTACTCTTTCACCTTTTGGACAGACTTCATGTAGTCGCGCTTGGCTGTCCGTGGTGTGAGTTCGAGCTTTCCGGTGTGGGCCTTGCGGCGCTTCGGCCTGGGCAGGGGCGAGGCAAGACGCCGTTCCAGGCTGCCGAGCCTGCGTAGGGCCTGCGCGTAGGCCGCATCGACATCGGGCTGGCGGGTGAGGTCAGCCGTAAGGATGAGAAAGATCTCTTTGCGGACGTGGTCAAAGGCGAGGATCTCGTCGAAGAACATGAGGCAGGCGTCCGGGACTCCGAGTTCATCGGCCGCGATGGACGGAAGTTTTTCGATCTGACGAACGACGTCGTAGGCGAAGAAGCCCACGGCCCCTGCGGTGAAGGGCGGCAGGCCGGGAAGCTGGGCTGGTTTATGTTCGCTGAGCGCCTGCTTCAGCGTGGCAAAGACGTCGCCGGTGATCTTCCTGGTCTTCTTTTTCTCTGTCAGCAGGATTTCGGTGCCGCGCGAGACGATCTTTTTGTATGGGCGGATGCCGATGAAGGTGTAACGACCGACGCGCTCGCCGCCCTCTACGGATTCAAGAAGGAAGGCTTCGGGCTCTGCGGCAGCGATGCGGAGAAAGGCTGAGACGGGCGTTTCCAGATCGGCCGTGACGGTGCGATAGACGGGCACAAGGGTGTGTTTCTTTGCCAATTTGCGGAAGCTAGCGAGATTAGGCGTTGCTACGGAAGACATGCATCCATCGTACCTCGATGGCAGGGGCTAGCTGTACCTGACCCAGCGAAGGATCTCCGGCAGTGTGGGCCGTTTGCCGTACATCAGGATGCCGACACGGTAGATGCGGGCGGCGAACCAGACGACCGCGCAGATGGAGAGGCTGAGCGTCACGATGGAAAGGCCTACCTGCCAGAGCGGTACATCGGCGATCGACAGGCGAAGGAACATCAGCAGAGGCGTAGAGGTGGGAATAAAGGAGAGGATGGTGGAGAGAAGCGAGTTCGGCGCCAGGATGACGGGAGCCAGAACAAAGGTATTGACCGCCATGGGGAGGGCGATGACCATGTTGAACTGCCGCAGCTCCTGTTCCGAACTTACGAGGGCCCCCACCGCCGCAGCGATGGACGAATAGAGCATAAAGCCGAGGATGAAGAAGACCACAAAGGCTACAAGCTGAAAGCCGGATAGTTGGAGCTTGAAGTCTCCTGCGCCCATGAGCGCGAGTGCTGGGGTGAAGAGCAGGGCCGCGATGCAAAGCACCCAAATACCGACCTGCGTGAGGCCTACCGCACCCACACCGAGGAGCTTACCGCCCATCATATCGGAGGGTTTTACGGTGGCGAGCATCACTTCAAAGACACGTGAGCTTTTCTCTTCCACGACCGAACTGGCGACGTTGATGCCGTGCATCATGACGACGAAGTACATAAGGAAGAAGAGCGCATAGGCGGCGTAGAAGCCGGTGGTGGTATTCGAACTGGAGACGTGTCCATTGCTGACGGTGGCCGTTTGCAGAACCGGCGTTTTGAGGAGGGCGTCAATGTCGTTCCGCCTCATGCCGCGGTGCAGCAGGCGCTCGCGCGCGAGGACGCGACGGAGAGCGTTGTTGAGTGTTGACTTGGTGCTGATGTCTCCCTTGGATCCCGAGGAGTAAGTAATGACCGGATCGGGCGTAGAGGAATCGATGAGCAGATAGCCGTCGATGTCCTTCTTCCCGACGGCGGTGTTCAGTCGCTGCTGCCAACCGGGTGTCGGCTGTTCCACATCGACCAGCATCTCGGAGCTATCGCTCTTTTCCAGCTCTTCCTGCAGGTCGAGCGCTAGAGCCGAGTCGGAGGAGACGATGGCGATGTGACCGGCGGACTTCGTTCCGCGCGTAGAGAGAAGAATGGCCCCTACCATCACGAGAGGGATGAGGACGGTGGCAATGGCGAAGGCCCTGGTACGGACGCGTTCCAGATATTCGCGTTTCGCGATGAGGAGCAGGTTACGCATCGACTTTGCCTCCTACGGTAGAGATGAAGATATCTTCGATGGTGGGTTCCATGACTTCGAAGCGCTGGATGCGTGTCCCATGGTTTACCGCGTAGACCAGGAGGGGCTGCGCGTCTTCTCCGTGCAGGATGATCTCAGACTGTCCGGCGTAGTTTTTCTGCTCGGCGATGGAGGGATGCTGAAGGAAGCTATCGTCTCCTTCAAAGGTGATGCGGACGCGATTGCGTGGGTAGCGGCTTTTGATCTCGCGGACGCCACCGCTGAGGACGACGAAGCCACGATGGATGAGGGTGATTTCGTCGCAGAGTTTTTCCACCTGATCGATGCGGTGGGTGGAGAAGAGGATCGCCTTTCCCTCTTTGCGAAGCTCCAGGAGCGTGTCTTCGAGCAGGCCAGCGTTGACTGGATCCAGGCCGCTAAAGGGCTCGTCCATGATAATCAGTTCCGGCTCGTGTATGAGCGCGGTGATGAACTGGATCTTCTGTTGCATGCCCTTGGATAGCTCTTCGGCCTTCTTAGGGATGGCCTCGGTGATCTGCAGGCGTTCGCACCAAGCGTGTGCCCGCTTTGTGGCGACCTGTTCCGAGAGGCCGTGGAGCTGGCCCATGAAGACAAGCTGGTCGATGACCTTCATTTTGCGATAGAGGCCGCGCTCTTCCGGGAGATACCCGACCCGCTGGAGATGGTCGCGGGAGAAGGGCTGGCCGAAGAGGCTTACCGTCCCTGCATCGGGCACCGTGATGCCGATCATCATGCGAATGGAAGAGGTCTTCCCTGACCCGTTGGGGCCGAGCAGGCCGAACATGGTGCCGGGTTCGATGCGGAGGCTGACGTTGTCGACTGCGACCTTGGTGTCATACACCTTGCGGACGCTTTTGAGTTCAACAATCGGGGATATAGAGGGAGGCATCTAAAGGCCAGTTTAGCAGGCAACATTCCTACGGAAGAGGCGACTTTCTGGACGGATCTCTCATCCGCTCCAGCAGCGACAGTTTGACGAACCGGATATGACGGCGCGTTGCCTCCGCTGCTTCCTCGCGGTCTTTTCTGGCAATCGCGTCGGAGAGCTCCCGATGAGCGGCGGGGGTGTCGGGCGACGTCAGTTGATAGGTCTGGCAGCGGCAGAGCCAGAGCTTGCTCTGAATATTCGCATGGACTCGCTGCAACTCGCGGTTTCCGGTCGCTTCCACGATCAGTTTGTGAAATGCAATATCTTCGTCGATGTACTTTGTCTTTTTGTTCTGTTTGAGAAGCATGCAGGTCCGTTCGACGCTCTCTGAGAGCTGCTCGATCAATTGCGGAGTGATCACCATGGTGTTGGCGGCAAACACCTCAATCGCTTCACGAAGATCATAGAGGTCCGCGACCTCCTTCTCCGTGAAGTGATGCAGATAGGCGCCTTTACGCGGCTGGATGCGAAGCAGCCCCTCGTTTTGCAGGGCGTTCAGGGCTTCGCGCACGGGGGCCTTGCTGATGCCGAGTTCCTGGGCGAAAAAGTCCTCAGTCACTCGATCTCCGTGCTTCAGTTTCCCCTTGAGAATGTAACGTTTGATGGAGCGATGAGCCTGTTCTGTAAGGCTGTCCGCTTCGACTTTCTCGACATGCATCTCTTTTCTCTTTCTCTATCCCAAGGGGCAGTCCCACCCACATGGATCTGACCTGTACCCTACCAGCCCTTGGCCAGTATCGTCACTATCGCAGAGAGAGCGTCGAGATCTCGCAGATCGATCACTTCCCCGGGAGAGTGAGAGTACCGCAACGGCCAGCTCAGCGGAACGTCGGCCGAGCCGTAACGCTGAAAGGTCGCTCCATCATTTCCACCGCCGGTTACGCCGTATTGGACAGGCACTTGGTGCTGCTCCGCGAGTGCCTGCACACGCTGCACGAGCGGCCAACTCGCAATGTTGGAGCTATCGATGGCGCGAACCACAAAGCCGCCGCCCACCGCAGCGTCGGCAAAGCGATGGGACTCGATGGGTGAATCGGAAGAGACAAAGGTGTCGATTGCGAAGACGGTGGCGGGGGTCCTCCCTGCTGACGCCGACGCAGCCGCATACTCACCCGCGCCAAGCAAGCCCAATTCTTCCCGTGTGGACCAGACGAAGGTCACATTTCGCTTTGTATTGGGCCCGAGCTCCCACACTGCGTGAATCATTGCGGCGCAGCCGACGCGGTCATCCAGACTTCTGGCGGAGATGCGTTTCCCAAGCAGAGGGCGATATCGCTTGGGGATGGTGATTTGATCTCCCACTTTGATGCCAAGTTTTACTACCTCTTCCGCAGAGGAGGCTCCTACGTACATGCTGGCGCTGGCTCGAAAGTCTGCGGGAAATTTGAAGTGAGTCGATTCCCAGTTTGGCGGCAAGGTTATGACGCCCGCCCTCATTCCGTCTGCTGTATGTACCAGCGCGGGATGTCCCCAGAAGAAGGCAGGCGAGCCTCCTCCTTTATTGTCCAGTTCCAGAGTGCCGTCGTCCTTGATCGAACGGATCCGAAAGCCCAGTTCGTCAGTATGCGCCATAAAGACGATGCCTTCGGACGCATCGCTCTTTGCCGTCACAGCCGAGCCGAGACGGAGGATGAGATTTCCACCTGTATCTATTTCCGGATGGGCCCAGGATGGAAGCATTCGTTCGACCGCCTCGCGGGCCATGTGTTCTTGTTCGCTCACGCCATACGCTTCAACCAGCGCCTTCAACAAGACTCCTGATGAAGGAGCCGCGACAGGCTTCGCAGACAATCCAGGTTCGGTCATCGCTGCAGTAATGAGACTGGGCTGTGACGAAATGGCGATTCCAAGGTGCTTCGCAATCTTCTTTAGCAGATCTTCGACATCTCGCTCATCCAGGGTTTCCCCGGCGGTCAAGGGATAGAGGAGTGGGATGCTGAGATGAACCGATTGTGCTGGCAACCGGATAGCCGGACCATAACCACGCACCAAGACTGGCGCGAAGGCATTCGTTGACCTTGCTTTTCCGGTTGCTCTGAACTCTCTTTCCAACGCGCTCTCCGGCCCGGTGGCAGAGCCAGAGGCGTCTAAAGCGAGGCTTCCCGAACCGAGTGGTTCCGCGCTCACCATGGATAAGCGCTCGTTCTCCGTCGCTTCCGTGGCGGATGCGCTTCTCGCTGGCTGCCGCGTACGCCCTAAGTAGATCAGTTCGTCGGGATGGATTGCGGCAACCACGCGCGTCAAGCCTCGCGATCCCGCCCACTGCTGCATAACAAAGGCCAGTGTGGTCGTTCCGCTTCCGTGCTCCTTGCTAAGGGCATCGGCTAATGCAAGCAGGACGGCAGCACCGTAACGATCACCGACGGCAGTGGCGCTCCATTGCGAAAGGCCCACCCGCAGAAGATGTCGTTCCGCAGCGACAGGGCTGAGAAGATCCATTCCAGCACGGAGCACTTCCGCGGCGGAACTGGCACCCAGGTCGAGATACATATGATCCAGATCGTCCGCATTGGGTACGTCGCCGCGACCGGGTTCGAGGTGGATGGAAAGCCCGGACATCACGGCCGAATGCAGTGTGCCATCCCGGGCTTCTACTAACATCGGCTGGGCATTATTCAACTCGTTCCAATGAGGGGTCAGACCAGTTTGCGGCAGACGTTGCAATCGGGCATAGCCATCCGTTTCGATCCTGCTTATGACATATCCGGGCTCGTCGATTGGAGCAGCGATAAGTCGATGTGGAGCGCCCGATCCGAAGGTCACAGTGAGATTGCCCATGGCATCGCGCTGAGGATGCATGCCAGCTAACCTTTGCTCAAGTACCTTGAGCAAAGGGGCTTCATACCCAGTAATCGCGGGAGTTTCTGTAAGTTGACCGAGGTCTCGGGAGATCGTCTGGGCGCCCAGCGGAGAGAGCATGCCGAATCCGGCAATAAACAGAGTAAACAGTGAAATGGGCTGGCGCATAAAGCCTCTGTAGAGGAAATATAGAACGTGACAAATGCTGGATGAATGTCTGATATATTACGGCCACTAGCAACAGATACTTGCATGCAAACTTCTGAAGCGTCGTAAAAAATACGACCTGCTTCTGGAATTTCTATTGCAGTAAGGCTACTTCCTTATCAAGAAGCGGCAAAGATCGCTCTGTGCCTCAAAGCTCATGCAGCAAGTTCCTTCGATACCTATCAGCAAGCTAGAAGCTGTTTACGCATTTCCTATTCTGGAGGTTGTTGATGCGCGTTCTTCGTCCCTTTCATTTAGTTTTCCTGGTCATGGTCGGAGCCCTCGTTCCGTGGGTTGCCCTGGCACAGTCCACCGCGACGCTTTCCGGCACAATCACCGATCCGCTTGGCGCGGTTGTTGCCGGCGCTTCGATCGTCGTTCACAACTTAGCTACTGGAGCCGATCGTACGATTACTTCGGATAACGCCGGTTCCTACGTCGTTCCTTCGCTGGCACCGAGCGACTACTCGGTGCGTGTTACGGCCCCTGGTTTTGGAACATACACCCTGCAAAAACTCACGCTGCTGGTTGATGCAAAAACGGGTCTCGACGTTGCGATGAAGCTGGAGTCTGCAGGTGAAACCGTTCTGGTTGAAAGCGCTACTCCGATCATCGATTCGGAATCGATCACGGTGGGGCAAGTGATTGACCGTCAGACCGTGCAGGAAATCCCGCTGAATGGCCGCCACTTTCTGGATCTAACGGTACTTACTCCGGGAGGAGTGACCGCGCCGGCTGCGGGATCACTCACGGCCCCCAGTCGCGGCCTTGGCGCCAACAGCTTTGTGACAGCGGGCAATCGCGAGGATTCGGTGAACTTTCAGATCAACGGCGTCAACCTGAATGACCTGACGCAAAATCAGATTACCTTCCAGCCCTCTATCAATACCACCTCCGAGTTCAAGATCAACAACCAGACGTTTTCTGCTGAGTATGGTCGCTCCTCTGGCTCTGTCGTCAATGTCAGCACGCGCTCGGGAACCAATACTTTCCACGGTGAAGCCTTTGAATATCTCCGCAACGAGGCACTCGACGCACGGAATTACTTCAATCCGAAGGGCACGCGAATTGCCCCACTCAAACGCCATAACTTCGGCGGAGCTTTCGGCGGCCCTATCTGGAAAGACCATACCTTTTTCTTTGCCAGCTACGAAGGCCTGCGCCAGTCGCAAGGTCTCACTATTAATAGTGGAGTGTTGACCGCCGCTCAGCGTGCGGGAGTAACCGATCCGGTCGCTCGTAATCTTCTGGCGCTTATACCCGTGGCCAACGACTCGACGGGATCTCGCTTTGTTGGTATTGCCGGCGGACCCGTTCAAACGGACCAGGGCACGATCGACGTCAGCCAGACCTTCCACTCCAACGATACGGTGCACGGTTTCTATGCTCTGCAAAAAGATGTCCGCACGGAGCCCACGTTACAAGGCAATACCGTCTCTGGCTTTGGAGACCACCGCGCCGCGACGCGCCAGGTTCTTACCGTAAACGAAACCCATGTGTTTACGCCCAGGCTGGTCAATGAAGCACGTTTAGGCTTCAACCGCATCTCCATTTCATTCAACCCCAATGTGACTACGGACCCGACGACTTTGGGCATTGACACTGGAACCACCGGTCCTAACGGCATTCCCCAGATCACCATCACCGGACCAAACCTAAACTTCGGCGGTCCTTCCGGTTTCCCGCAGGGACGTTTTGACACGCTCGGAATTTTCTCAGATACAGCGACTTACACGGTCGGGAAACACTCTATCAAGTTCGGTGGAGAGTTCCGTCGCTTTCTCAATGTGAACTTCTCGCAGGACACAGGCACCATCGGTTTCAATACGATTGCGAACTTCCAGGCTGGTGGAGCGAACAGCTTTACGATTACGCCTACGCGTACTTCGAACCGTCTTTACGTCAATGCTCTCGGTGCGTTCGTTCAAGATGCGTGGAAGCCGCTGCCGCAGCTTACCCTCGAACTCGGCCTGCGCTATGAGTGGAATGGATCACCGATGGATGGCGCCAATCGCCTGGTCGTCTTCGATCTTCCAACAGCGTCACTCTTTCGCGTTGGAACCAACGGGTACGGCAACAGCCCCTACCAGCAAAACTACAACTATGAGCCAAGACTAGGGTTTGCCTACGATGTCTTTGGTTCGGGTAAGACCGTTCTCCGAGGTGCATACGGCTATATGGCCGACCAACCCGAAAGCAATGTGATCGGCAATCTGAATAGCAACCCACCGTTTGCAAATCGTGTGAACTATAGCAACTCTGCCGTGACTATCCCACTGAACAACCTCTACAACTCAGCGGGGCTCGCGGGTATCGGCATCAGCGGTGTGCAACGCAATATGCGTAACGCCTACACCGAAACTTTCAACGTGAATGTACAACATGAATTACCCTTCGGCGTCGTGACCTCAGTTGGGTACTACGGTTCGGTTGGAAAGCACCTGCGGACACCGCTGAACGTAAACCAACCCAATGCGGCAGGTGTAAGGCCGTTTCAGTCCATAGCAGCAAGCAGCCCGATTTCGGCAGGCGCAAACATTAGCAACGTCAACATTACGCAGGTTTCTTCCATCGGCATGTCCAACTACAACGCGATGTGGTTGACCGCGCGTAAGGCTTTTCGCAATGGCCTGAACTTCAACTTCAACTACAACTATTCGAAGTCGATGGATACGGGCTCATTAAGCGGAACGGTACTGCAGGATGCTACTCGTCCTTATCTCAACTATGGTCCGTCGGACTTTGATACACGTCACCGAATCAGTCTGAACGCGATTTATACGCTGCCCTTCAGAGGGAATCGGCTCGTCGAAGGATGGCAGCTCTCAGGCATCACTCAATGGCAAACAGGCAACCCGCTGAATATCACGACCACCTCAACGTTCACTGGAACTGCTAACGTTCTTCATCCGAACCTGCTGCGACCGGTGCAGTACGGGCTAACGCGTCCGAGCAATGTCACGGTCCAGTGGTTCAATCCGTCTACCTGCACAACACCTGCGGCAACCTGCACCTTTCAGCTACCATCCACCGGATTTGGAAACATGAGCCGCAATTCACTGGTCGGTCCCGGTTTCGCGGATACAGACTTCTCGATCGAAAAGAACACCAAGATCACCGAGTCCGTGCAGTTCCAGCTACGTGCCGATGCGTTCGATATTCTCAATCATGCGAGTTTTGGCAATCCGACGACCTCGGCAAACTCCACAACGTTCGGTATTATCTCCTCAACCCGCTTCCCCGTTGGAGACCTTGGTTCCTCGCGGCAGCTCCAAATTATTGGGAAGATCATCTTCTAGCCGTGGACCGCTCTTTGTCGATGCAGTGCCTTCAGTTCTCAGGCACTGCGTTGCTTCTTCCATTCTAAGTTCGGTGAAATTTTTGAAGGAGTCTGATGAAAACGGGTTTATTCCTTACTGCCATTGCAATCGCTGCCTCTACGTCGTTCGCTCAGAAACACTCCGGTACACCGCAGGAGAGTGTTGATTACAAAGCTTTCGGCGCTCCGATCACGAAGGCTGTTCCCGACCAGCAGATAGCTGCAGCCCTCAAAGCCGTATCGAGCGACCGGCTCAAGGCAAACATTGCGCGCTTGGTGGATTTCAGCAATCGGTCCACGATCTCCTCCACAGAGACAGATCTGAAGCCTGGCACCGGTGTTCTGGCAGCGGCCGATTGGATCAAGTCACAGTTTGAGCTGTACAGCAGGGATTGCGGCGGTTGCCTAGAGGTTCACGTTGATGAGTTCATCGAAGAACCGCAGCAGGCCGGGTTGGGGGGAAGCCGGCCGCGCATTCTCAAACCGACTCCACTTCGCAATGTGTATGCCATCCTCCGCGGCACAGATCCAGCTGCCTCGAAGCGGATGTATCTTGTCACCGGACATTACGACACACGCGAAACCGACGTGATGGATACGCATTCGTTTGCGCCCGGCGCTAACGATGACTCGAGCGGTACGGCGGTGTCCATGGAATCGGCGCGGGTGCTGAGTAAGTACAAATTCCCAGCGACCATTGTCTTTGTAGCCGTTGCGGGTGAGGAGCAAGGTCTGAATGGGTCTCATCATCTCTCGCTTTTGGCAAAGAAAGAGGGGTGGCAGCTCGAGGGTGTATTGAACAACGACATCGTGGGCGGCGATACGACTCCTGGGGAGACGCTCCAGAATAAGTCGTTTGTTCGCATCTTTTCGCAAGGTATTTTGCCTTCCGCTCCCATCGAACAGATTCGCCAGATGCTAACACTGGGAATGGACAACGACTCCCCTTCCCGTGAGTTGGCCCGTGAGGTGCTCGACGCCGACAGAACGTACTTCTCTTCAAAGGCAATGGGGAAGTCTGCCAGCATTGCACCAAACTTTGCAGGAGTAATGGAACTTCGGCTGGATCGTTATCTGCGTGGAGGCGATCACAAGAGTTTTTCGGATGAAGGCTTCCCTGCGGTTCGATTTACGGAGTGGCGTGAAAACTACGATCATCAGCATCAACACGTTCGCATCGAAAATGGGAAAGAATACGGCGATCTGCTCAAGTTTGATGACTTCAATTACATCGCGAACGTAGCCCGTTTGAACATGGCGACCCTTGCAACTCTCGCCAATTCTCCTGGAATTCCCCAGAATGTGCGTGTCGTTACATCGAATCTGGATAATCGCACGATCTTAAAGTGGAGCGCTCCGAGCGCATTCAGTGCAGCGGCCCACTATCAGATTGTGTGGCGTGAAACTGCCTCTACAGATTGGCAGTATGCGGTCAACGCGGACGGTCTCAAAGATCAGCTGAAGATGGTTGACTCGGAATTCGCTGCGACATTGCCTGTGTCCAAAGATAACGTCTACTTTGGGATACGTGCATGCGATGCAGCAAGCCACTGCAGCGCCGCCGTGGCTCCAATTCCTGAACGGACTGCGACTCCTGCACGGAAACAATAGGAGCGTAGTTTACAAACGATGCAGGCACATCCTAGATGGCCGTGCCTGCATAAACAGCACTTACTTCTGTATCGGTGTAATCTTCAACCTTTGTAATCTGTTCTTCAATCCAACGATAAGTCTTTTCCATTCCATCACGGAGCAAGATCGATGGTTCCCAGCCAAGACGATCCATAATCATCGTATTGTCGCTGTTGCGACCGTTGACTCCTCTGGGCGCGGTCAAATCGTAGGTGCGTCGAAGACGGATCCCTGCGATCTCTTCGGCGATGTCAACTAACTGGTTAATGCTGACAAGCTCGCTTGAACCCAGATTGATAGGTTCGTTGATATTGCTGTTCATAATTCTCTGCGTGCCATAAATGCAGTCATCGATAAAGGTGAAGCTACGAGTCTGGTGTCCATCTCCCCAGATGTTGATTTCATGTAAGCCAGACATTCTTGCTTCGATGACTTTACGACAGATTGCCGCTGGCGCTTTCTCCCGTCCACCTCGCCACGTTCCATTTGGGCCGTAGACATTGTGATAGCGAGCCACTCTGCATATCAGGCCAAAATCTTCCTCGAAGTGACGGCACATCCGCTCGCTGAATAGCTTCTCCCAGCCATAGCCATCTTCGGGCATGGCGGGATAAGCATCCTGCTCTTTCAGGGCAATCACATTAGCATGGGTCTGCCGATCGGCGTTGTAGACGCAGGCCGATGAGGCATAGAAGAACCTCTCAACCCCTGTCTCACAGGCAGCCAGAAGCAGATTAGTGTTTGTCATGACATTGAGCATGCACAGAGCTTTGTTTTTCTCGATGAAGCCCATGCCGCCCATGTCCGCTGCCAGTTGGTAGACCTGATCCACTCCCCTGGTTGCTGTCAAACAATGACGCTTCTGTTTGAGATCGAGCGAGAGGTTTTCCACCCCTGCGGCTACCTGATGCCAGTCCTTAAGTGGCTTGACATCCACGGCACGGACAACTCTGACGCCCTGGGCCAGAAGATCTTTGACAAGATGACCACCGATGAACCCACCGGCTCCGCAAACAACTACCTTTGGCGACTCGATATCCATTGTGATCTCTCGCCTCACTTTACGAACGTTTTGACGAGCCCGGTGCATCACTCTGAGGGATGACACGCCGTTGATCGTCAGCTTAAAGCCACTTTATGCGTGGAGAGCCGAAAGATTGTCAGGACCCTGTCATCGGATTGTCAGGACACTTTCAGACAAATCTCGTGTGGGCGCGTTTTTCGGGGAAGATTAGAGTTCTCTTGCAAGCACACAGATTTGGAACGGACGAAATGATGGAAAGGCACGAAGGATCTTCATCGCGCCCATCTTGAGCTTGTTACCGCTTTTATCCTGGATCCAGTTGAAATAAGAATGTTGGAGACACCTTAGCCCCACGCTCTCGGCGATACTGCAAAGTTCCTGTCGCGTATATTCCCTGACGTGTCCGGGATTAGTCGAGTAGAGCCGTAGTCGTTCATAAGGATTCTGACCAAACACCAATCGAACTCTCTTGCCAATCTCGGCGGCATTGGGAGTCGTGCAAATGAGAATTCCACGCTCGGTCAGTAGAGAACTGAGGGCAGCCAACACGAACTCCGGCGCTACGCACAAGTGCTCAATGACCTCTGAAAACACAATCAGGTCGAAACGCTCGCAATCAGGCCAACTCAAGACGCTCTGCGAGTTCAGAAGGTCGAAGGTGATGTGAGGGACAGTGACCATTTCGCTTGTCTCACGATGGCCTCCATCGTCGATCAATGGATCCAGACCCAGCGTGTGGACATTCCGGTAGAAGTTCAGGAGATGTGCGGTAAGCTCACTTCTTCCGATATCAAGCACGCGTGCGGAAGCATCTGGAACCTGCTTTCGACACAATCTCAGAATATCGGCAAAGCGAGTTTTATGCGTCTCAAGATAATTGCGCCTGGATTGATCCCCACAAGTATCCGCCTTCTCTTTTTCAATGAGTTGAGTCAGCATATGTCCGACATTCGTTCGATGAGACAAGCTTCCCCCTATCGTTATCTTGGATTATGAAGTCTACCCAGTCTTCGGACTGAATCTCACAGAGCTGACGAACTTGTGATACCCTGGCAAATTTCAGCAGCCCGATAGGAAAGGGTAGTGACTGGATGACCGTCCATCGTGTGTCCTCGCTCCAGCAGCAGACTGAACATAATGATTGCCCACAGTGGAAGCGAAAAATCGCATACTTCGGTGTCTGCAATTCCGCGTATCAGGACGAAAAGCAGCAAAGTGAGATAGAAAGTTCTCAAAGAGCCAGTGACGAATCTCCGAATCTGCAGATAGAAGCTGCCGTAAAGTCCCACCATCATGCAGACTCCCACCACTCCGTAGGAATAGAACTGCTGGAGTAGTTCGTTGTGTGCACTTCGAGCTTCGAATTCGCCGAAGGATGGAATCACTTTCCAGATGGAATAGAAACCGTAACCAGCCCATGGTTGCTTTATCGCTTGATCCAGGACGACCGCCCAAATCGTGAGACGACCGGTAAGTGTCTCAGGACTATTACCAGCATCTAAATAAATGCTGAAATAAGAGAATAAGAGGCTCGAAAATGCTATGGCAACGAGTATGACAATCGAAATAATGAGCAGTTTTGTTTTTCTGCTCATCGATTTTTCCCTTAAAAGAAAGAAAGCTTCAGCCAACAAAAATCCGATAATTGTTGTTTTACTTAGGCTTCGGAGAAGGGTCACTCCAAGCAAGAGTGCCAGGATCCAAAACCTTGCTACTTTCTGTTGCATAAGATATTGAGCAAAGAAAAAAGCAAAGCCACACAAATAACCAATCTGGTTCGCCCCAAGCAGTTCATCATCTCCAAGTCTCAGATCCGATTGTCCTGGCAGAAGCCATGCGATGATTGCGACGGCACATGCACCCCAGACATAGCCTTTCATCAGAGAGTGCATGAAGTCTCTCATAGGCTCCAAACGACAAAGCAAGACCACCACCGCCGCATCGGCAGCCATCGCACACCAATATGCAACAGCAGCAGACAGAGAAATTGTAGAGCTCCAGAACAGGCTGCAACAGGAAAAGGCAAGAAACAGCACTACCCATTGAATACTGGGAAGCTTCAACATGCTTCCGAACGTACGGTCTGCAGCTCCCACCGACTGGAAGGCAACGACAATCAGAAGCAAATAGTTCAGCGCGAAGCTGATCGCGGTTCCGACCTGCGGATCGGTTCCCAGAACCCGCACGGCAAGGAGCATGATAAAGAGCCGAAATGAAAAGAAAAACCCGACCACAAAGGGCAGCCCCGTATCAACCAGCAATGCGGCGGGTTCTTCAACGTAATGGTTACTCTCTGCGCTCATAAATACTGCTGCCTCTTACGCACCTGACGCTCGTCGTTTCAATGGGTATATATCTCTGGAACGCCTTGGCTGCCTGCGGGAGGTAGGTGACGCAGAAAAACAACAATTGACCAGAGCTCGTCGTCACTCAAAGTCCCTTTGGAACCGGGCATTCCTGACGGACGGATTCCGTTGTCCAGGATCCACTTGAGTTGACCGTCTGTATATCGCTGTACATCCTCCGAAGCTAACGAAGGAATTGGCGGTGAGATGTGGTCGGCAAACGGAATGCCTGTGTTCTGCCCATCCATGCCGTGGCATGCGATGCAGTAGTGGGAGAATGCTTCCTTGCCGTCGTCCCAATTTTCATGGGTATAGGGCAAGGGATTTTTTTGTTTCTTGTTCCCCACAAAAACGTGATGCTTGGCAAAGGTGATAGTTTTAGTTTCGAGCTTACTCGGTGGATTGGCCTTGCATCCAGCCAATCCCACCATGCAGATTGCAGCGAACGCAGTCAGAGAATTGCGCATATCTAGTCCACGACGTGCAGCGTCAGGGCCATGCCGCCGTGACCGGAACCGCAAAAGACTGAGCAATGACCTACAAAGTCACCGGCCCTATCCGGGGTGAAGCGCAACTCCGCGGTGCCGCCTTTATCGATCTTCGCATTCAAATTTAGTTCTCTAAAGCGCAGTCCATGCGCTACATCCAAGCTCTTGATGGAAAGCACAACCGGCTGCCCCTTCTTCACGGTGATCTCGCCCGGTTCGTACGCAAAACGTTTAGCCGTGATTTCGATCCGTTTCGGTGCTTCCTGCGCACGAACTGCGTGGCTGGACAACACACCTGTGGCTACCATCGCACTGCATAGAACCAATAGCATGAACTTCGTTTTCATGAACACTCCTTCTGAATCTTTTCCCTGTAGGTTTCCGACAATCGATCTCGACTTGAACGACTATGGGCGTAATGACCCGAATCTGTAACTACCGGTCATACTCACAGTAGCCATTCGATGGCCAGCGGTTGTCATGTCGTGGTTAGTCAATTGTCACGAGATTGTTTTGATAAGAGGTGACGTAATTGGCCATAGACGTCATTCACTATGAGAAAGAGTGATCGCTCTCTCCTGCCGGGATAACAATCACCGTCCTCCATTACTGGCGCAAACGGCAATTTTCTCAGAGACACGATGCCAGGTTTCTGTTTTCCCAAAGATCGGAGCTCCAATATAGCCGCGGAGTTTCAGATCATTGCCCTCCACGGACATGGTGCCATGATAGGTTCTTCCGGATTTTGGATCGTAAAGTGCTCCGCCCGACGCATGGGTTGGGTCGGTGAGCGAAAAATGGCTACCTATCTCGAGGTTGCATAAAGCTCGATTTCTCTGTCCGGGATTTAGATTGTGAATATCGACTGTGGCAGGTGCATGTGCACTAACAGAGATTATCTTCATGCAGACTTCAGTCCCGCAATATCCGATTCGCAGGACTGAACCCGTGGGTTCTCGCCAGTCACCCAAGAGGGTTGACTTCTGTGCCCTCAGTACGGTGGAACAGACCATCAATCCAACTAATAAAACAGCGGATTTGCATCGCATACAGCTTCCTTCTCTAAAAGATGAATTCGGCGCTTTATTTCTCAGACACACGAGCGCAGAGACAGTCAGCTTACATCCTCTACTTTTTCGTTTGACTGCTCATTGGAGCAGGCGCGGTTGGGGTTCTCGGATAGCGACGCAGTTTTAGCATCTGCAGCGTAATATTCCAGACAAATGCGGGATTATTGCTGAGATAGCGACGCCACAGCCTCTTAGGATCCTGCATCAATCGATGCAGCCACTGCAGACCAGCGCGCTTGATCCAAGGCGCACAATCGCGGACGCGACCCGTGTGATAGTCAAACGCTGCTCCTACACCCACTAACAGGGGCACCTGGAGACGACCCACATATTGCGCCATGAATCGCTCCTGCTTTGGCGTGCTCAACCCTACCCATAGAATATGTGGTTTTGAGTCGCGCAACTGCGCCATGAGTGCGCCCTCCTCGTCTGTATTCAAGCTTCTAAAAGGAGGCGTAAAATTTCCGACAATTTGCAGACCTGGAAATCTCGTTTCTAAAACTTCTTTGAGTTCTTCCGCAACGCCGGGTTGTCCTCCGTACAGGAAGTGACGATAGCCCCGATCTAGGGAAAGTTGACACATCGCCGACATGAAATCAGGGCCAAAGACCCGGTCCATATCGGCAAACCCCTGCAGATGACCTACCCAAGACATAGGCATGCCATCCGGGGTATTGATAGCCGCGTGATTCAGGATCTCGCAGAATTCGGCGTCTTTCTGGGCCTCCATCACCCCATGGACACCGGTCACACAGATGTATCCAGGATGCCCTTCTGAAATCCATCGATCTGCCAGATCCACACCACTGCTCATGTTAATCGCCGACACTTTTACGCCGAGGACATCGGCATGTTCGTGGCTAAAGGCCGAAGTAGATGTGGTGCTCTCTTCGCCGCAGTAGCAAGAGGAGATTGCCGAGTCGTTTACTTCAGTTGGAGATCCAGAATGCTTCGTCATACTCCTCCGCGCATTGCAAAGAACAGGGTGTGGATGAGAATTGCAAGATCCATATACAGGGTTCGACTCCTGATGTAAGAAAGGTCGTGATGTATGTTCTCGTGAATAGGGAACGCTCTGTCGCGGCTAAGTTGCCAGAGACCTGTGATCCCTGGCATTACCCGAAGTCGTTGCCGCTGGCGCGCGTTATAACTGCGCACGACGAAAGGCATCTCAGGGCGAGGTCCGACCAACGACATCTCTCCCCGGAAGACATTGATGAGTTGAGGGAGTTCATCCAGGCTGGTCTGGCGCAGAATTCTGCCGATTTTCGTGATGCGTGGATCGCTAGATGTCTGTGGTGAGCGTTCATATCTCCGTGCTCCGGAAGACATCGAACGAAATTTGTACATTCGGAAGAGCTTCCCATTTTGGCCCACTCTTCTCTGCACAAAGAGCGCTGGACCTGGCGAACTTACGCAAATGAGCAGAGCAAACAAAATAAAAACAGGCAAAAGCAGCACCAGAAGGACAGAAGAGACAAGAAGATCGACCAACCGCTTGCTGAAGACATAGTGACGGGGAGCGTATGTCGACTTTTCGTCAGCAAGAGCCCTCGTCCGTCTTGGCGCAACTGCACCTCCCATTTTGTCCGATTCGTCTGCAACTATTTGCCCGATATCCAAGCTTCGATACGACACTCTCAGGATTATTCGCCGGAACAACTTGTTCTGGATTGCTAACAATGGAGGCATCAGAACGAAGGCCAAAACCATTGCGGAACGAGGAAGCTCCAGTCTCAGAAGAAAACTAGCGGGCACTATGACGAGAAGAGATTGTATCGACATCCTAACGGTAGCCGCCGTTTCATGGATCGGACTAAGGTTGTCGTATGCGGTATAAGAGCTTTTTCGTTGTAATAGCGTGGTGGCAAACAGAGCGGCTACACAGAGAACGCCGAGCTCGGATCCAAGCGGATATCTGACCGAATTGTTTCGATGGGAGAGTAGCAGAAACGCTACAAACGCCGTGCCGACACAGAGGAGAAAGTCAGCTACAAACTTGGACACGACGAAACCTCGCAAGAATAGCCTGTTTGAAGTCGTCTGCCGCTGCTCGCAGGACTGTGCTTCTGTCTCTCGATATAGTTCCGAAACGTAGGAATCAGATGTCGTCATGCTCATCTCTCCGTCTCTTCTACAAGTAGTCCGGTTGCTTCTTTCATAACGAATGCTCTTTGGGTGTGGGTGCCTGAATCGAAGCGGTATAGTGAGTACCTCTCAAGCGGTACGCTGAAGGCAAAAGCTCGCGATAGAGGTTTACATATTGAGTTCCCAGCACTTCAGACGAAAACTGTGGCAGAGACACAGGAGAGGGTGGGGGATCCTGAAGACTTTCAAGGATGGCCTGTGAGAACTTCTCCTCTGCGTCGGAGCTCAAAGCAATAAACCGACAGTGCTGTTCGTCGATCTCCCGAAAGGCAGGGATATCCGAACAGACAACACGGCAACCTGCGAGCAACGCTTCGGCAACAGGTAGCCCAAAGCCCTCTGTCTCCGAAGGCGCCGCGAGCGCCTCGCAACGGGTATAGCACCACTGCAGTGCCGGTTCAGAGAGCCCTTGCAGAAACACTATTCTTTTACTCAACCCTAAGTCAGATATGAGCCGAAAGATACGAGGTGTCTCTGGCCCCGTGATGCCGATGATTACCAGCTTCATCTCTGGATGAACTAATTTTTCACGAAGTAGCCGATGAAGGACCCGGATGAGGAGAGGGACGTTCTTGTTTTTACGATGCTGCGCAACAACGAGCAGGAAGGGCTCACCCTGCCAGTCGGGTATGGGAGATTGCTTTGCGCAAACTAACTCTGGCTCCACACAGTTGTAAATCCGGAGCGCCTTCCCCCACGTGCGCCGTGGCGCGTAAAGCCGCATGCGGAGCTTCGTAGTGTCAGACACACAGGCGATTGCGTCAACGCTTCGCAGACATTGCTGCAGAATCATGCGGTTGAAAAATACCTTGGGAAAACCGAAGTTTCCCGGAATCTCATATGGATAAAGATCATGCAGTGTCAACACGATGGGACATGAGATCGCGGACGCGTTCACTGGAACCGGATACGAAAGATGCACGACATCAGGCTGAATCTGCGCAACTAACTCCGGCAGTCGTCGATAATACCAGAGGTTTCGACTCAAGAGGCTTTGCTCCATGTCGGCAACATACGTCGTGACTCGGTGCATCGCATTCAAGCCTGCTGTTTGTGCCAGCTCACGCTGCCACGGAGCAAGCACCAGATGCACCGCTAAGATCTCCTTTCTTTGCAGAAGGCAGCGCACGAGATTGAATGCGTGCCGTTGCAGGCCCGAGATGTTAGACGAGAACTGTGCCGCAGTGATAAGGACTTTCACAGTTAAGCTTTCCCCTGCATTTCCAAGAGGACAGGAGTGAAACGCATTGAGTGCATGGTCTTACCGTCCCGGCCACGATGCTGATTGAGCGGCACATACCTCCGTGTCGCTGCATCTTCACTTAGACGTTTCATTGCCTGCCTCTTCATGCGGCATTCTTCCTTGAAGAAATGATCGAGTGAATTCGTCTGCGGATCACAGGAACTGCTTCCGCAGCAAGAGTTTTGCGTGGATCATTGGGATTGAGCTTGGCCCATGCTTCGCGGAAGAGAAGGGTGCCGGACGTTGCCGCAAACGCAAGAAATGTCAGGGCGAGAGCTACGATGAGACGCGGCGGAAACGATTTCTTTTCTGGCACTCCTGGCGCGTCAATGACGCTCACGACCGGAACATCCTTCGCTTCTTCAAGGCGGGCCAATTCATACTGCTGCGTTAGGAGTTCGAAGACGGCCTCCTGCACTTTCACACGTCGATAAAGATCTGCGTACGGGACCGCGAGGCGTGGCAGTTGTCGCAAGGGAGGGTAGAGTGATCCTTTATCATCGTCCGAGGTGGCGGGGCCGTCAGCCTCGGAACTTGCCGATCGTAGGGGAGCCGAGGTGCCGGTCATCTGTACGAGGTCTTTTTGGAGAGACGCGATGCGCGCTTCAGTTTCTTTTACCCGGATATTGCTGTCGCCATAAATCTGGCGCAAAGATTGGAGACCAGACTGCGCAACGAGCATCTCCGCCTGCACGCGCGCTCCTGCTTCGACCATCGCCCGCGTCTGTTCTTTGATATCGATCGTACTGTTCTTGCTCGAAAACTCGCTTAGCTCAAGCTGCGCTTGTTCAAGATCGTTTCGGACAGAATCAAGTCGATGCTCGATGAAGATGCGTTCCCGGTGCCCACTCGACGTACTGGTCTGCGTGACCAGCTTGTTCAATTCGTCCAGATAGGCTTGTGCTATATCGCGGGCACGTACAGGATCTCTATCTTCCACTTCGATCGTGATGACGCCGCTCTTCTTGTCATCAGAGATCTTTGTTACCCGACCAAGGTGTTTGGCAGCATCGGCGTTATAGCGACTGTGATAGATCCGCTTGAGGTCAAAGCGCTGGATAATATGGCCACGGACTGTTCC
Organism: Terriglobus saanensis SP1PR4; assembly: GCF_000179915.2. Classification (NCBI taxonomy): domain Bacteria; kingdom Pseudomonadati; phylum Acidobacteriota; class Terriglobia; order Terriglobales; family Acidobacteriaceae; genus Terriglobus; species Terriglobus saanensis. Next base: position 3,193,279 of record NC_014963.1, read on the forward strand.
GCTTTGCAATAAACTGACGAAGAGTGCGGTCGTGGTATGTCCGCCGAGCAGTCCACTGGCAAGGCTACCAAGCGCACCAAGTCCTCCTCCTCCACGACCGCCGGCAAGCGCCGCCAGCATCATCGCACCACCGCCTTGTTGATCAGGCGGCATAATGCTGGCCGTGGACTTGTACTGCTTCGGAATCGTGAAGGCGATCCCCAGACTTAAGACGAGCGAAATCACTGTAACACGGGCCAGCAGCTTTCGGTGCTGCCACAGCAAGGATGCACGGACGGCCCAGTTGGCTGGAATCCGTTTGCTGTTTTCGGTAGGCACGTATGTGGGAGGAGCTATGTTCATTTTGTTTTTCCCATCGGTCTATAAGAAAGCTGGAGTGTGAATTCGTTATTCCGCTGCGGCTGTAGGGACAGCATTGGGAACCGCCACCACTCTGTCTGGTTTTCGAGACGCAGCTGCCATTCGGGACGAAGGGCGATATCGGCAGAGACACGCAGATCCCGAAGTGATCCTCCACCCAGGAATTCGCTGCTTGCATTCATATTGCGGTTGCTTACCTCGATGGAGGAGCGCGGTGAAAGCTGCCAGGTCGCCCATAGCTGCTCCCCGTAACCTTCCCGACCGATCCAACTGCCGATGAGTTGGCGATTATTGGTGTAGCCGGTTAGATAGTGGACGTTGAAGTAGTAGTAGCCGGGAAACTCATTACGATGAGGCGCAATCAGACCTTCCGCGCGGAGGGTTACATGGGGCAATCGTGGGACACATCGGAGAGCGAAGCCTGAGATCCATACACTCCGCTTTGGATAGTTGAGTGGAAACGGTTCATCTTCGGTGAAGGCATCGACATATCCTGTAAGACATGTTCGGAGACCGGGGATCCTATACTGCGCATCGAAAGCGATGCGCCGATCGCCCGGATCCTTCTCTTCGTCCCCTTCCCCAGCGGAAAAAACACTCTTCAGAAAGGTCGAGCTAGTGAGCGGGGCACCCTTACCGCCGAAGATCACGGTGCGCGAAACGCCGAACTGAAAATTCGGTGTTGGCTCAAAGGTGAACTTCTCGCCATGGATCCATGGCTGGTTCTTGAGCGCGGCACCCGAGCTTCCAAAAACCGTATCCTGTGCTTGCACATACTGCGTGCCGGAGAGGCGTCCGACGAGAAACTGCGCGCGGATTGGACCGAGCAGCTTTAGAAATCCCGGCAGCTCAATGGGCTGGACGCGGTCATAGCGAAGCATGGTGATTGGCTCAGCATTATTACTGAAAAGAGTCGAACCGCTCCTCGCAGGACCCCACCAAAGGGTCTGCTTTCCGAAAGTAAACTGATTATTGGCGAACGCAAAAGAGACATTTGCGTCCAGTAACCGTCCGCGGAGAAAGTGCGATGGCGGCCCTGCAGCCCCGAATGGCGTGAAGTCCGCGATAGCTATTTGCTGTTGAGCCTGAGCGTTGGGAAGAGGGGCAGCAGGAACACGCTGGATTTCGCTCCTGACGTATGCAGCAAAGGGTCCAGCGGTGGCTCGTATCGAAAAACCTGAGTAGAGATTCGTGCCCTGGCCGAAGGGGCGTCCATTCTCGTTCACCAGAGTTTCTGCGAAGTGGTAACCGTCTGTCAGCGGTCGCCCTGCGATCGCCGTGGTGCGCTGGTCGACGGACTCAATCCGAAACTCCGTGTTGCGCTCCCCTTCGCGCCGTCGTAGTTCCAACGCGAACTCTTGTCTCAGACTCCGCAGGGTAGCGGCTGTATCGTGGCTAACTGACTCATCTGCCGTAAGCTCCTTGGCCTCTTCCAGAAGGCGGGCGCAGTCGAGTCGAGTCCAAGGGCGTAGATTGAAGAACGCGCTCTGGACGTAGCCTTTGGACGCGAGAAGTTCGAAGGCTGGGTACACCCAGCTCTCAACCGGCACATACGTTGACGCCATGTTGGCGACATCCCGTTCGGGCGTATCGTAAAGGTCGGAAGATGCTGCGGCTTGTCGAGTCACGATCAACATGAAACCCATAAAAATCACCATGAGCCTGCGAGACACTAACATCAGACCTACAGGGTTGCTGCTGCGATACCGCCGGTAATAGCGATAGAAGAGGCGATCTGAGCCGTGGTCAAGATATTTCGCCACAGCAGCGAGGAGCCGATGATCTTTTGCGGTACGACGACGACATCTCCAGGATTGAGTTTGGTTGAAAGCACCTTCGCGTCAAACCAGCCACTGGAAGAGTGGCGACCCACAACCGAACCGTTTGCGCGGATGATAAAAATCTCTTTGTGATTAGCTGTTCCATTGGTTCCTCCCGCGTGGCTCAGATACCAGGCGGCCGTTTTGCCAGGGGCATAGGTGAGCGCAGTGGCGTTGTAGACCTGACCCGAAACAAGGACGAAGCCGGGACGTTTCGGAATTGTCAATACGTCGCCCCGCCGCAGCTCAATATCCGCCGGCGTATTCGCCCAGCTGTCGATGTCCGCACTAATATGGATTACCATGCGGCCCGTGGAGGGGTGGCTTTTGAGCTGTGCTAGAGACTGCTCCTGCTGCGCTTTGATCAACTGCAAGGTTCCTCCGGTGTCTCCGGACCCAAGCGCCGGCCCGAGACGTGCAGCCGCGGAGTTGGTTTGAATTTGCTGGATGAGTTCCTGCCGACTCTTCTCCTGGAGTTGACGGACCTGCTCACGGATCATGACCGCGCCTTCGGCATACGCGGTATCGCGCAGACCTCCAGCACGTCGGAGGACAGAGCTTAGATGCTCTCCCTCCTGAAAGCCATAACTTCCAGGAAATTTGATCTGGCCTTCGATCGTTACCGCCTGGCCGATATCATTCCAACCTGTGATCTGGTGAATGGTAAGAATGTCGCCCGGCTTGAGCGGGACGTCTACATTTGTCTCCGTACCCGCAACGGCAGCTCCGATCCGAATGGTTGCGAGCTGACCCGCGACCCGATTGCCGCCTTCCACGCCGTAGCTGGTAAGATCGGCGCTGTCCAGTAGAGCATCCCGTTTGAATCCTCCAGCCATCCGCACCAGCTGAGCGGTAGTCATGCCTTTCGAGAGTGGATACGTTCCCGGCCTAAGCACTTCACCATGAATGGTCACCTTGGGCACATCTATTTCGTACCGTCCAAAGACGCGGACAGTATCGAAGGGCTGAAGCGGCACGTTGGCGTTCCCGATGAGGACTTCAGGAACATCGAAGGCAATTGTTTCCGCATGAAGATCAGGAGGAACGAGACGAATGATCTCGCCATGGGCTGCGGGCTCTGGCAGCATGTCCTGATAGCTGCGGAGTACATCGCTAAGCCTCATGCCATCAGCGAAAGGCAAACGGCCAGGGCGCACAACATGCCCTTGCAGATAAATAGCGCGCTCGCTATAGGGGAGGATGGGTGCGATATAAACGCGATCTCCATCTTTGACCGCGAATTGGTCGATAGCGGCGCGATTGGCCTGGAGATCTTGCCCGCTGGGGCCGTTTAGCGTAACGGTCTCGCGCTGACGATTGGCATCAATGCGCTCAATCGTGATGTGGCTGAGGGAGGCAGCCGCTGTTACGCCACCTGCGTCTTCAATGACTGAAGTAAGCGTCGACTCGCCAGGCTTGAGTTCATAAATAGCAGGTCGCTTGACTGCGCCTGAGACAGCAACCTGCGGACCCGCGGGAGGAACCTGCAGAGTATCTCCGCTTTCGAAATGGGCGCTGTTCTTTTGGACTCCATGGAGAAGGAAGTCGTAGAGATCGATATCTTCGATTTTTTGCTGTCCACGAGAGTGCCGAACGATGCGGAGCGAACCGACGGAGGTTGGGCCGCCAGCCGCATAAAGCGCACTCAGCGGAGTCGCGAGCGAACTGATATCGTAGCCGCCGGGCCGCTGCACATCTCCGACAACATAGACACGGACTGAGCGCAGACGAGAGATCGTAACGGAGACCTGGACATTGCGATACTGCCGCTTGAGCGCACCTTCAATCAGGCCCTCCGCTCGCTGAAGTGGAAGCCCAGCCACCTGGAGCGAACCTGCTTCAGGCAGAAGAACTTGACCTTCCCGGTCGACCACGCGCGTGGTGCTTTGGGTCACGCCACCCCACATATTGATCTTGAGCGTGTCGCCTGGACCGACGACATAGTCTGGCCCCAGAGAGACATCAAGCGGGGTGTCTCCGCTCGAGACCCCTTGGCCCATGGAAGAGGAAAGGTCTCGATTTGTGAAAACCTCAGAGCCGAACCGCTTGAGCGGTCTAGATTGTTCCGGGATCTGCGTGTACAGATCACGCATGGAGCGCAGATTATAAGGCGTAGTTCGATGAACAACCTTTGGGGCATCCGTGGACGCATTCGTATCCTGGCGCTCCCGCTTTGTCGCGTTATTCGAGCGGTTCGTCCCGGAGTTTGCAGTGGGTGACGGTGGGGCGTCACTTTGGTCAAGATTTGAAGTGCCCGTACTCTGGCCATCCCCTATGCTCATGTCTCCAGGTTGAGTGCTCCCGGCGCCGGTACCCTGAAGACCGTTTTGTGAGACGTACCCTCTTGCACGAAGGTAGGTTGTGATATTGGCACGCACGCTGGCGTTCGTTGAAATCTGGTTGTAAAGCATTTCGTCGGTGATATTGCTTGCTTCGACCTGCATACCCTGTTGCTGCATACGATCGGCAACCTGCGACTTCACCTCCATCGTCAGATCGGGATTTTGCTGAAGAATCTGAATAATCTGGTCAGCGGGTAGAGGTGCGACGGGGGCATCCAAATTGCTTGAAGTTGTATTACCGGGAGTTGTCGAGGAAGTGCGATCGTCCACAGAGTCCGAGCTCGAGCTGGAAGTCGAGCTTCCGCCAAAAGCCATCGCGGACGCGCTGGTATCTTCATCCGTCGAAGACGAAGATTGTGAAGCATTCTGTGCCGGATCCTGGCCGAGTAAACCCTGTGCCCTTTCACTTACTGCGAAGAACAACAACAAGCACCCAACAAAAATCTTGGGCAGCAGCACTATCCGATTTTTTCGGGCAAGAAAGGAGTTCAAATGCTTGTGTCGCTTCAACGTCATATGGTCACACCAGAAAGTGGGGCGCTCTGCCTTGGCAGTCAGCTCTTCCTTATTGACCCTAGAGAGCAAGCACATCCGCGGTGTCATGGGTGAGTCAGTGATTTGTCATTCTTTTGTTGCTTCGTGCTTCCTCTCGCGCTGCCTGCTGAAATCCATCGCCGTCCTTGAGTGACAATCAATTGACAAAGGTCAGACGAACGGGAGACACGCAGTAAGTGGCCTATCGCTAACTTGCAGATATGTCGCGATCCATTCTGCGTTCTTCTCTCTCTGAAATGGCACGGCCAACCAAACGCATTGCTCTGGTTGTGGCCATGCTCTGCGCGGTACGATACGGGGCCGCACAAGATACGCCGCTGCTGTCTGGCGGTGTTGGGTTTCTAACCAGCACCAACGGCGGTAACACGACCTACTCGCCGGTCATCGAGCCCTTGATCGCTATACCGATTGGGGATCGTTTCCTCGTTGAGTCGAGGGCCATCCTGATTGAGTCCTTTGTCCCAGATCAGACGGGATACGATCACAATCACTTCATTGCGCTCACTTATCTTCAGGGTGACTATCTTGCATCGCGTCACCTGACCATCGTTGGCGGCAGTTTCCTGACGCCCTTCGGTACGTTTAACGAGCGCCTTTCTCCTGTATGGATCAATAATCTGCAGGATGGACCGCTGATTGCGGGCTTGGGCACGGGAACCGGCACCGGGCTTGGAGGCGAACTGCGCGGGTCTGCGATCTCACGCAATAAGTACTCTATCGATTATGTCGGTTACTTCTCCGCCCGGAGCGGAAACGAACAGTTCAACTCCCAACGTTCTGCCGGTGGCCGGGTGAGTTTATACCTGCCGGACAACCGCGTGGAGGTGGGTCTCTCCTACGGGCGGCTGTTACAGGGAACGCAGGAAAACTTCTATGGCATGCATGTCTGGTGGGAACCCAAAGATACCGCGTTTCGGCTCCGTTCGGAGTTTGCACGTGCGCATCATGCGCAGGGCTACTGGATTGAGGCGGACTATCGAACAAAGGCTTTCGGTGGTCTGGACAGTTGGGTCGGACGTATCGAGCCTGTGCTTCGCATGCAGCAGACGTTCCGTCGCGACCAGATCGTGAGCGATGGCCTGCCGCTGGTAAACACGCAACGTGTTGACTTCGGTCTTGACTACAACCTACCGCACAACACGAGAATTCTCACCAGCTACGCGCGGCAGTTCTCTTCCACTGGCGATAAAAACATCTGGGAAACAGGGATCGTCTATCGCTTCCTCTTCCCGACCTGGAAAGGAAAATAAAGATGATGAGCCCGAAACATATTCTTGGATGCGCACTCGGCCTCGGGGCCGTCCTTTTACCTCTCGTCGCCGCAGTTCATGCCCAGACTACACCGGCCCAGCAACCAGCAGCGCAGGTCGATCAAAAGCCGCCAGCTCCACCGCAGAAGACAGCACAGGTTCACAGCGACGGAGAGCGTATCTTTGCGCAGAACTGCTCTCGCTGCCATACCGCGCCCGACGGCTTCCCGCCTCGTATCTCCGGTACCGTTGTACGTCATATGCGTGTGCGAGCTCAACTTAGTCAGCACGATGAGGAAGAACTGCTTCGCTTCTTTAACCCGTAAACAGTCAATCTGCGCAGACGCTTTCGAATGCGCAGAGAACAAGTTACCTGCATGGGATGGATAGGTATGCCAACGCCGTTTGTCACTGTTCCAGAAGCGCTCGAAGAGTTCGCTCGCGGGCGTATGATTGTCGTCGTGGATGACGAAGACCGCGAAAACGAAGGCGATCTGACGCTCGCCGCAGAGTTTGTAACTCCTGAGGCCATCAACTTCATGGCGACGTTTGGCAGAGGTCTTATCTGCTTGACTCTAACCGAAGATTGGGCCGACCACATGCGTCTTGGTCCAATGGCCCAGGAGAATACCTCTCGCTTTGGCACAGCATTTACCCAAAGCATTGAAGCAAGAGAGGGCGTTACGACAGGAATCTCTGCGCACGATCGCGCCCACACCATTCGTGTCGCCATTGATCCGGATTCAACGGCACAAGACCTCGCACGTCCTGGGCATATCTTTCCACTACGCGCCCGCAAGGGAGGCGTTCTGGTGCGCGCCGGACAGACGGAAGCTTCTGTAGATTTGGCTAAAATGGCGGGGCTCAATCCAGCGGGCGTCATCTGCGAGATCATGAAAAGCGATGGCACCATGGCACGCGTTCCGGACCTGATTGCATTTTGCAACGAGCACGGTCTCAAGATGCTCACCGTCGCAGAACTCATTCGCCATCGGCGACAACATGAACGCTATGTTCGAAGAACTTCTGAAGAGAGACTGCCCACAGCGTTTGCCGACTTCCGCATGATCCGTTTCGAAAGTGAAATCGACAGCAGAGAATCCCATGCGGCTCTTGTTTTGGGGGATGTCGCAGATTCTCAACCAGTACTTGTGCGCGTTCATCGGCAGTGCCTTCGGGGAGACGTCTTCAACTCGACATCCTGCAACTGCCGTCGTTTCGTCGATCAAAGCTTGTACGCTATCGCCCAAGAGGGCCGCGGCGCATTGGTCTACCTGGATAATCTGGGACAAGGATGTCACACGGAAGAAGCAGCGGATCCAGCGGGCGTATTGCACAGCGAGGGATACGGGAGCGAGGGGACACTGCGTCACGTCGGAATCGGCGGACAGATCTTGAGCGACCTCGGGATTCAGAAGATCAGGCTTCTGACAAATACACCGACCCACATCCCCGCGTTGGCAGGATTCGGCCTGGAAATTGTGGAATTCGTTCCCCTTTTGCTCGACACACAGTTACACCTGTCTGCCTGCAAACCACCAGAAGATCCCTGGTTCACTACTGTCGAAGCTCACGCGCTCATGCGCCAGAGTATCGACCTTCTGTAGAGAAAGGATCTCGACTTCTCACCGAAACCCTTCTTTGTTGATGGCGACAGCCTGCCTCAACGGCTAAGTAAGTTGGCCGACCATGCGCGCATACCGAGCGCGCAGCGATGACGATTCGGCCGTCTCCGCCAAATATTCCAATTCGGCTTTAGAGGGCCGAAAGTTCAGTGGCAGGCGCTTCCAGTAGTACTTGAGATCGTCGGATTGCCAACCAGCATAGGTCTTTTCCCAGGACTTCCCGGATTCGCCTGCGTACACGAGATTGGAAGGATTGAGGACGCGCCGGGCATCCTGGAATCTGCAATCGAGCGAGAGACGCATCTGCCCAGACACGTTTGGCGAAGCCGCGTGTACGGTCAGACTGTGGAAGATCAGTACGTCTCCCGCATGGATATTGCCGCCGACCCACTCATCGCCAACCGCGTCCTCCGCTTTGATTTCGGGGACATGAAGATTTTCTCGTTCGTGATACTGAACACCATAACGGTGGGAGCCTTCGAGAATCCTCAAAGGGCCTACATCTACTGGACAATCATGAAGAGGAATCCACGTCGTGAAAAACTCGGGATCTCCTCCCATAAACTCGTAATCCTGATGGGCATGCACTACGAGACGTTCGCAACGAGGAAAGATCAGCCGGCCAATCGGCTTCGGATGCACCAGAAGCTCTTCGCCGACAAGCATCTTCATCACCTTCCGCAATGCGGGTTGATGCGGCAGTGCGTGAAAGGATTCGAGGTTGAATACTTCCTGGTAGACACGCTTGAAGATCGGGTCCGGATCGCCGCACGCGGCATCGCGCTCAGCTACTCGCTCCAAAGGGCTGTACTCCGGCACGAGCCACTGAGCGGCGGAAAGAATCCGCGTCACGTCTGCTAATACGGAATGCACAGCCTCCTTAGGCAAAAGCCCCCGGACCAATGCATACCCTCTGGAACTGACCTCATTCTGAAGCACGTCTGCTGTGAGACTTTCTGCTTTGAGTTCGTGAAAAGCTTTCACGTCGTTACCTCCGCCGAACGGAAATCGTGGCACAGTAGTTACGCTAACGATGCGGTGTCTTCTGATCGTCTGCCCTTTGTCAATTCATTGTCACGGTTCAATTCTGGCGACCAAACCGGAAAACGATACTTCTTAGGGAACAATGCGTCGCAGAGCGGTGACAAGTTCCTTACCTTGAAATGACAATCCTTGTCGTACGGCTCGTTAGACTCGGCGTAACTTATCAAATCTCAAAAGGTACGAAGAGCGGAACGAAAGGCGATTATGACCAGCGAACTCACCGAGCAAACAGTTCCGGGAGAGATTGCCAGGCAGTCCCCTGCACGGCCGCAGAACGCTCTGCTCTACGATATGGAGCTTCCCCTGCGGGGGGTCTTTTATCCACTCGGTTTTGCTGTCGAAATTCTCACGAACGATCCTGAAGTGCTTCGGGCCGCAGATGAAAGCTTCGGACACGTCCATGAAAATCGAGGAGCCACAACACTTCAGATACGCATCGGCATCAGCGAGGGAGCTAATCGCGCATGTCCGCCGGAGCCGACGCGCCGAGAGTATAACCACTTATATTCGCTAGTCGCCGATGTGGAAAATCAGGCACTCTTGGATCTTAAAACCTGTACCAGCTTCGCATGGCTGAAGAAGTCCACCCTGAAAAACAGGCTCTACTTTCGCTACAACTTTCTCGAAAAGATGGTTTACCTCCTGCTCGGTGCTTCTGTGGTCACGGATCTGCACGCGGCCTGTGTTGGTAAAGAAGGAAAAGGCATTTTGCTGTGCGGTGACTCTGGCGCGGGCAAGTCCACTTTGGCGTATGCCTGCGCACGTGCTGGGTGGACTTATACCTCGGACGACACAAGTTATCTCATCAATCAGTCCGAAGCTCCTCGTGTCATTGGACACGCACATCGTGTGCGCTTTCGTCCGGCTGCGAGGGAATTATTTCCGGAGTTGGCAGCGCATGCGGTGACACCGCGCATGGAAGGAAAACCCTCCATTGAGGTTCCTGTCTCTGAACTACCTGTTCTCAGGAGTGCCAGCGAAGCCAAAGTATATGCAATCGTCTATCTTAACCGTTACCCCTCCGCAACCGGGAGCCTGATGTCACTACCCAAAGGCACGGCCATACAGCGCATGTGTAACGAGCTCTTTTCTGCTGGTGATATTCGTGCGCAGCACGAGGCTATCCTTCAGCAAGCGTTCGCCGACGTCCCCACATACGAGATCGAATACTCTGACTCAGAACAGGCAATTCACCAGCTCGACCTTCTGATCACTCGGACCTAAAGCCCTGCAAGTTGTTTATGGAATCACTTTTCGCCGCGCGACGGCTGTAAACCAGACGCTTCTGCCACAGTCCGTACCATAAAGCAGCGTTTGCGAGTCACTTTCCCAGGCAGGCTGAATCTGATTGCACGGAACATCGGCGACTCTGCGTATTGCTCCGCTTGCCCGATTCCGAATCCAAAGATTCCAGACGCCATGGTCGAGATGGCTGTAAGCCATCCACCGACCATCGGGAGAGAGTGCCGGATAGCGCGAAGCCTCCAAGGAAATCGGAGTATTGACGTGTGCAGCGTCCGTCCAATAGATCTGAGGCAAGTGGCCATCTTCTGTTGCGGAGAATGCATATTCCTTTTCGGAAAGAAAAGATGCTTCGTAGACATTCAGCTGAATTGGTGTAAGTGCTACTTCGGTTGTGTTGCTAGACTCAAGCCTTCTCCGCACCATCAGACGCCCACGACCGTGGTTATCGCGGACAAACGCCAGAGTCTGGCCATCTTCTGAAAGCATTGGTTCATGCGCGTCCTCGATCACAACTTCCGAAGGATTGTTGAGATCCACGATCTGTGAGCCAGAGCTTGATGCACGCTCCACTAGGACATGCCCGTAGCCGCTGGTGAAGGAAAGGTCATCATAGGGAGCATCGATACTGGAATCGGCCGAGACTTTGCCTTGGTTCTCCATAACCAAATGGTAGCCAGTGAAAGTAAATGCTGCGTAACGAATTCCGTCGGCCGTGGATTGTGGGCCGGAGCTGAGAAAGCCCTGCGCTTGCAGAGGCACGCGATAGGCATACTCCTGCCGCTCTGCACGTTGTACGCGAAGTGTTGATCGTGCACTCAGGATCACGGTTGCGGTCAAACCCACACCCCACACATAACGGCTCCAGTCCTTCGTCGAGCCACTCTCACGCCTGCGATTCCACATGAGTGCATACGTTCCGAAGAGCACCGCCATCATCAGAGGAAGTCGCGGAACATACAGGAGGAAAACAAGGCCCAATGGTCTGGACGGCGCAGAGACTGGAAATCCGATGCCGAGATAAGCAAAGACCAGCGCCGCTAGCCAGCCATACCGTCGCTGCCGAAGTAAGATCGCTGCAAGCACACACACGGGAAAGACCATGAGAACGAAGGTGTAGGAAGCGGGGATCGTGGAGATAGTGAGAGATGCGGTGAGCAGGGCCGACCACTCCAGTAGAACTCGTTCTTTGCTTTCGTCGTCCCTGCGAATTAGCAGGATGGCAGGCGCGAGCGCCAGCATCTGTAGAGTGGGCGCTAAAAGCGCGTAACAGAGCGGCGAATTATGCCAGGGATGTGGGTTCCACTGAGGTTCCGAAAGAAAAAGGCGATGCAGGACGCCGGAGATCGAGGCGCTCGAAGCGTAGGCCCCGAGCCAATCTCCGCGCATTATCCAGGGCAATTGTTCTTGTAGCCAGTTGCGATGTGCATTAAGGCCAAAGGCTGCGATGGAGACCACAACAGCAGAAATTCCAGTAGTCACGCCAGCTATGAGCGCACGCCAATCTCTGCGCTGCAGAAAGAATATAAAAAGGATTAGCGGAAACACCTTGCAGACCGCGGCCACTGCGAGGAGTCCCCCGGCAAGACTTCGATGTCTACGTAGATAGCAGAAGCATGCTCCGGAGATCAGCAGCAACAAAAGCACATAAAACTGACCGTACAACAAATTTCGATGCAAAGGAAAACTGAGAAACAGGATGAGAGCGACTCGTCGAGAACCTAAACCTGTAATCGACCGTAATATCCAACCGATTGGAATCAGGAAGGCAAGATTCAGAAGGATCCAAATATGTTTCGCAGTGAGCGGTGTAAGTCCGGTGAGTGGCCATGCGGCCAGGGTCGAGAACGGTGTGACCGATACCAGTCCGATCACGCGAGTATCGACGGCACGATGATCCTTCTCTCGTTCGATCCAGGCCCATTCATACATTCGTGAAGTGTCATACCCTTCGTGCACGAGTCGCGCGGCCATATAGTAGTTTGGGAAATCGGTATTCAAGGTGCGCCAGGCACGAGGCAGGGTATGCATGCCAAGAAAAAGAACGGCCAGACAAAGTACCGTACGTTCAAGCCAACAAACAACATGCTGAGTTTGCGTAGTAATCACAACTCAGCGTAGCTGCACTCCACGGAGACAGTTGTCAGTTTCTTGTGAGACGAATGTCATCCAAGTGTTGTCCACTGGATGTTCTGGAGGCTCGCCTTCTCAAAGCCTCTTCCATGATGTCTGCGGCACGCTCGAGACCCAGGATGGAGCGCATTTGTGCTTGCAACTTCTGGGCGGCACCCCAATAGCCTGGATCATTTTGCACTTTCATAATCGCGGTGTGGATCTGCTGAGTCGAACGGTTTTCTATCGAAAGCACCTCTGCAGCGCCGAGTCTTTCCAAACGAGCGGCGACTGCCGGTTGATCCAGAACCATGGGAAGCGCAACCATTGGTTTTCCTTCCATCAGTGTTTCCAGCACAGTGTTCGGTCCAGCGTGCGTAATGACGATTTCAGCTTTCTTTAAAAGTTCAAGTTGTGGAGCATTGCTGACGACCAGAGGATTTCCGGGAAGATCTGCGAAGGATGCCGGGTCTCGCCGCCCACCGAGGGAAATCACTAACTGCACATTCAAACTCCTGCAGGCCTCAGCAACTCGGTGGAAGATCATAGGATCGTTCTTTCGCGTCGTGCCCAGCGATGCGTAGATCAAAGGGCGGCCATCCAGTAAGTCCCATGGAAATCCGATCGATGCTCTGGTTCTTTCTTCGATAAAGGGGCCAGTGTAAAAGAAGCTTTCGGGGAGCGACGGTCGGGGTAGATCAAAGCACTGCGGTATCTGTGTAATATGCGCCAACTCTGGATAGGTCTTTTGAATCTCGCGAGTAGGCCCAAGACCAATTTGCATCCTATATTGATCCAACCTGCGACACACAGGACCTCTCATGCGAAGCACAGAAACTTCCAGTATTTCCCTCTGCAAACGTTCAAGCCACGAACCGCGAGCCACGATGGACCGAGGAGCATCCCAACCGAAGTTATGCGGTATAGACGTGGACACGATGAAGTAAGGCAGATGCAGCATTTCAGCCACGGTGGGGCCGGACAACGCAATCTCACCCACGACGAGCGCATCTACTCCGGTGTTACAAATCGCCGCGGGAAGCACCCGGAGAAACGTCTCCATGTCTCCGGCGATACGGTCCACACCATTACATATCGCTGCGAGACGGGATGAGGGCTTGTCTCGTCTTCCGGGACTGGAGTTGCACTCGCCGATCGCGCAAAACTCCAAGCCCTGCTGGCGTATCTTCTGCTCAAGTGCAGAACTCTGGAAAAATGTAACCCGGTGCCCTCGATCGACCAATTTTCGCGACAAAGCAATCAACGGGTTAAGATGCCCGGTGCCTTTATAGGAAAGTACACCGAAGTGTGACATCGCTTTCTTTGCGACCGGAGCGAGCGGCTCGCCAGCATTTGCCTTATCGAGCATTACTGCAGTACCGGAGAACAGACCGTCCGCCCTCCCAGACGCACTTCGCCTGCACCGAGAACCTCTTCCGCCCGGCGTAATAACTCTTTGACCGGCGCGCGTAGCCAACGCACCACCCCCTCAACCAAGAGAGGCTCTAGTCCTTCTTTCACCTGAGATGGAAGTCTTTTCCAAACTTCCTCCGAAGCCAGTTGCACGCGTCCCGCGATCATTACGAACTCTATCTCTATCATCGAAAGTGTCTGTAATCTGCTTGCTGCGTTGTGGCCCGTATCCCGAATAGCGACCAGATCGCCCGGCCCTAAGATCCGGATCTTTCCTTCGCCATCTTTCAATCGAAGTATGGTTGCGGCGGCCTCCGTCACCATGCGATAGGCACTCTCCGGCGTGATGCTGCAAGACCTGATCGCAAACCTGACCTCATCGAGCAAGTCCCCTGCTGCGGTCAGAGGTGAATCATTCCCGAGAGCGACGCTTTCTATTTTGCCCAGCAAATTCATATCCGGAAGCTTGCCGAAGAGGAACATGTTGGAAGAGGGACAGACAATGAGCGATGCCCCTCTCTCCTGCACCAATGCGACACCTTCGTGATCCATAGCCAGGCCATGAACAAGCACGGTATGCGCATCCAACAATCCAAGCCGATAAAGTTCGAATACTTCATCACGAGCTTGATCATCCACTCCTTCACACGCATGCAGGATGAAGACGCTTCCTTCTGGGGTCGCACAACGGGCCGCACGAAGATCGCCTCCCAAAGCGAGAGAGTGTCCCCATCCAAAGTGCCGCACTACCTTGATGGGAAATTCTCTCTTTTGCAGCTCCGACCAAAACTTGTCATGGTGGCATGCTGTCGTGACGCCGCAAAGAAGATTTCGTATCCCTCCCCACCACAGGCGGACATCTTTAGGAACGGACTTATGCTTTGCGATTACCTCGGGAAACCGAACGTGTATGTCTTCGCCCCATTCGATGTAGTTCTGGTACAGCGGATTTCCAAGCCTTGGGTAAAGGGCGAACTGCAGATGATCGTGCGCATTTACCAAGCCAGGAAGCAACAGGAAGCCGCTCAGGTCGATCTCTGTTTCTCCAGATACCAGTGGCAGTGACATGGTTCCATCACGCACTACCTGTGTCAGATGCCCACCCGCGATGTGTATGGAAGCTCGAAATGTCTCCTGTGGTCCGATGGCACAACGAGCCCCATGCAGAGATACTTCGTCACTCTCGTGCCAAGAGTCACGCATGTTTCCGCGCCACATAAATCCGAAAGCGGGACGGTTCTCGCCGGCGGCGTAGTCTTGCGATCCACGGACGCATGAACCACTTGAAGCCATACCAGGGAGAGTGCACTGTCCAACGAATGGAAAACTCTTCCTCCAACCTGCGCAACCGCTCGTCGGTCAGATATTCAAGACTTTTCACCGAATTGGATGCCGTATCAAAGCGCTGAAGAAATATGGCCTGGCGTTCTGCGACCATTTGCCTTCCACTTTCCTCCCGCGCATACCATGGGGTGTCACTGATGACGACCATTCCTCCGCGTTTGACGCAACGCATGGCCTCGCGGAGAGTCGCAACATAATCTTCGGAGTAATGAAAGGAGGCATTGAAGATAACTACGTCGAACTGCTCACTCTGAAATGGCAGACGCACCAGTTCTGCCTGGAATCGTGGCAGAGGATTTGGAAGACGTTTTTGATAGGTCACAGCGGCCGCGAGGCCATCGTACTTGTTCGTGAGCAGGTCCACCGCGACAGGTTGATACCCGGCAAGAGCGAGTCGAAAGCTCATCCAGCAGTTGCCTGCGCCAAGGTCCAGAACCTTCTCATATCCAAGGTTGGGCTTCAGCACACGTTTCATCAGAAAGTCGTAACTCCGCGCTCTGATCTCCCACTGCCTGCTGTTTTTGCCAGTTAAGTCCTGATACGGAAGTCTTAGATAGTACTCTTCACTCTGGCTACCTCGGCCCTCTGCTGCACGGATTCGCTCGTAATCCTGGATAAATTGGGCGTAGTACTGAATTCTCTCTTCGGGCAAAGCATGTACGATTCCGTTGCTAGTCTGCATGCGGAATGCGCACCTGGGACAATTCAATCCATCGACATCGGTCACGCAAGAGGGACACTGGAGGCTCACACCGCAATGTGCATCAGCGTCCCCGCGGCCCGTCTCGTCGACGCGGGCCTGAATATCTCCGTAAGCCATCGGGCGCGCCTGCATCTATGCTTTCCTGATTGAAATCAGCTGCTCGACGGGCACAATCACTGGAGGAATGAAGCCTTCCGCGGTTTCAGAAAACGAGAGGGCTTCCGCATCCCGGCTTATTGGTTCTAACTGATCCACCGTTCGCCATAAGGCTGCGACCCTGGCGTCCGTCTCTCCGGATGAATCGGCCACGCGCCACGAATCAACCTCGGCATGCAGAGCTTCGCGGACAGCACGATAAAAGTCTGTCGTATAGGCGGCTCTGAACATGATGCAGAGGTCGTCGCTGTCGGCCCAGTTACGCTTGGCGCCAAGTTGCATCTGGACGCGCTCATAGAAGGCTGTCCCCGGCAGTGGATACGAAAAGGAGATTCCAATGTCGTCAGGTCGTAACTTCCGAACCAAAGCGATCGTCTGCTGAAGCTCGACCCAGGTTTCACCCGGATAGCCGAACTGTAGAAAGAAGCATGCGCGAATGCCCGCCGCTTTCAGCCGCTCACGAGAAGCCACTATCGCATCGAGAGTAATGTCCTTGTCCATCGCGTCTAGGATGGTTTGAGCACCAGACTCTACGCCCATCCAAACCTCTGCACATCCTGCAGTCTTCAAATGCAGTACAGTTTCTTCACCCATCAGATCGGCGCGCGACTGCACTTTGAACGGCACCGCTGCATTTCGTTTCGTAACCTCTTCTGCAAACTCTTTTACCCAGTGGCGATTCAGCGCGAAGATATCGTCACCGAACCAGATGTGTTCTACCCCTGCGCGCTTGAGCAACTCCATCTCTTCCGCGACCGCTGAAGCTGCGCGAAGATGAAAGCGATTGCCGGAGATCGGTTTTGCACACCAGTTGCAGCGAAACGGACAGCCGCGACTGGCGACCATGTTCGTTGAAAAATAGCCATGTGCGCCAAGCCATGCTGCGCGATATGGTTCCAAGTCGATCAGATCACGAGCGGGGAGAGAGAGATGTGCCCAGGCAGGGTTCTTTGCTAATCGTTGCGGGCTACTCACCATCTGCCCCTGCTCATCAAGTTTTATGAGTCCATCCTGCTCTGATAAATGGGTCCCCGTAAGGATCGAAGAGCATAGTTCTACAAGGACGTTTTCTGCCTCTCCACAAAGGACATAGTCGAATCCGTTCTCGAGAAATAATTCTGGGCTATCTGTGGAATCGGAACCGTGAATGATGACGATAGCGCCGATGTCCCTGGAAGCTTTCGCAATCTCCCAGGCTACTTCCCTCATTCGCGTCAGACACATCTTTGAGAGAAAGTTGAAGTCATCCTCATATACGGCAACGATCTTTGGCCGGTGCTGCAGCAGCATCGCCAGGAACTTCTCAGCGGGAGGTTCAAGCATCGCATCGAAGACGGCGACTGAGATGCCGTGATCGCGCAGTGCCGTGGCAGCGTAGAGCGTACCGATCGGCGTATATGGCTGCATCTTGCGCAGCTGCTTTGCGTCGTACGGTAGGTGATACGAATGAGTGAGTAGAACATCAGCCAAGGTTCACCTCGGTCGTAGCCCATCGGCCATATTGTGACTGGGTATTCCACGGAACTAAAGACAATGAGGACTTCCGTTTCATGATGCCCAGCGTAGCCTTTCGCAAGCCACCCACTTGTCTCAAGAATGTCAACTCAATGTCATCCTTTACCGAATGAGATCTGGCCGGGTAAAGTGCTCTACTTTATTCGGCGCTAAGTCGGAAATATGGCCCATCTTCTCGCGTTTAACGGCAAGATAGTACTCGGAATAGGGGCTTCCTGGCACATCGGCACTCAAACGCTCGATCACTTCAATTCCAGCGGCCGCGACTGCGTCGATTTTCTCTGGATTGTTCGTCATCAACCGTATGGAGGGGATTTTGAGAAACCGGAGAATCTCGACTGGTAGTCGATAGTCACGCAGGTCAGCGGCATGTCCCAACTGCAAATTGGCTTCGATTGTGTCGAGACCTCGCTCCTGGAGTGCATAGGCGCGCAGCTTTTCCATAAGACCGATCCCACGCCCCTCCTGATGCTCATAGAGCAGTATCCCGGTGCCTTCTTCGGCAATGACGCGCAACGCCAAGTGAAGCTGATCGTGGCAGTCGCAGCGCAGCGAGTGAAATACGTCGCCAGTGGTGCATTGCGAATGAATGCGAACTACAGGTGGTGAGTTATGAATGTCGCCAAGCACGAGGGCCAAAGCGCTCTCCTGGTATCCATTCCCTGTTTCGCTTCCCTGGTGAACGCCCTCAAACCCTAGCAGGCGAAAATTGGCCCAGCGTGTTGGAAGACTGACTTCAGCGATTTGTCTCAATGTCATCAACGTCGTTAGTCCCTGAAATATGTACGGCCCGTGTTGAAGAAGAGTTGTTGTTTCACTCTTCGTGGAGTTTTGAATCTTATTGTTCTGTGCGGCGAAATTGGTACAGCACGTGATCTCCCAGCATCGCCAGAGGATGGGAAAGAACACGGTCCCAGCGCTCCATCGCTGCGAGCAGTCGTGGTTGTTTCGAAATCCACGGCTCTGCCGCACTGGGCGGCACGGTCACGCCGATGCCGATTCTCTGTTCGAGGGCAAACCAGGGAGAAAATGCGCGGACTATCTCCGAGCGACGGTGATAGACAACCTGAAACTCGCGTTTTGCCAATCTGGCCGATACAGCGCCGCGCTTCCAACGGCGAAGCGCCAGATGCGGCCGTCCGCGAAGACTCTCTACAACCATTTCTCCGGGGCAACAAGTACCGAAAAATACCAGCATCGCGGCCGAACCAGGCTTCAAAAGGCGGGCCAACCCACACGCGACGGGCTCAAGATCGGCGACGCAGTTGAGTGGCGCGAAGTTGGAAAAAGCTCCATCGAACGATGGTCGGCCCAACGATAGATAGCGCGTGGCAAAGTCTTTCATCTCTTCTCCCGCGGCAATCTCCGCGGAGGAACCAAATGGCCGTAGCTTTTGCTTTGCCAGTTTCACCATCGTTGGTGAGGGGTCGGTAAGCAGCACTTCGAATCCACGCTGCGCGAGAAAGCATGCATCTTCGCCCGTGCCGCCACCGATCTCCAGGACGCGCCCGCCCGCAGGAAACTGTTGAAGCAACGCTGTACGTACCGCGCGTCGCTGTGCGCTCACACTCTCCCATACGCCAAAACGCGAGTCGAACGCTGGTGCAATCGCGTCAAAGGCAAAAGCCGCTGGGCGTAAAGAAGAAGTCATATAGGAAGCCGATCCAAATGCCGCTGCCAGCGATACGACTCGACAGCATAACGAAAACCCTCCACAGCGTGAAAGCGCAGGCGGGAAAGAATGAAGCGGGTTTGCACACGATACCGCGCAATGCGAGTCGAAATCGTTTCGTGCGATAGAGAACGGATCACAATCGGTGGTAGCTTCGACGGAAGCAGCGATTTCTTAATCGGACGCCTACCCGAAACACCCGCTGTTTCGAGCTCCCTCTGCAGTAAGAGGTAAAGCTTGGAGCCCGGATGCTTTCCGAAAACAGTTCGGCGGCCATATAGATCTACCCAAAGCAGAGCCGAGGGAGGAAGGGCTCCCACAGTCCAATCCATCAGCATCTCGGGAGCGAAATCACCCATAATGTTAGTGATCAAATAAATTACCACTCCAATTCCCAAGGAGGCCCTTGGGTCGCGCTCCGCCGTAGCGCGCAAATCTCGCCAGAACCTATCGTCGTCGTAACGCGCGAGTACATGGCGGTAGAACTCGAGAAGGTGTGCTGTACGGGAAAACTCACTGCAAACATCCTTGAAGGCATGCAAGCCCTGGCCCAGAAACAGATCGATAGGCGACAGTACAGGCATGGTCAGGCCGCATATCTCTCGAGGAACGATGCGGGCCAATCGCGAAGTTTGGCTAGAGGTCTCGGTTTCCAGATGCAACTCCACAGCACGGTCGGGGAGATCCTTGTAAAAATCTTTTGTGGAGACGTGCGGCGTCTCGTTGAGCTTGAACTCCCAACTCTTGCCGCTGATCGCGTACAAGCGATAGCCCCTCCTCTCAAGAACCCGGCGAGCTTCGGGAACGCTTCGCTCGGCGATGAGGTAATCAAGATCAAATTGATGCCGCAGTTCGGGACGAGGCACCGAAATCGGACAGAGCGATACGCCCTTCATGACGGCGTAGGAAAGACCGGCCTGCTGAAACTCTCGCTGGAGGGCAATCGACTCCTCCAGCATGCCCTGCGTCCGTTTCTTGTTGTCGTCCATGTTCTGTTGCAAGCGGTCGAGAACGGGTTGCGGAAGCGTGTCGCGCAGCCCCAATTCCTTGAACCGCTCGAGCAGATAAAGGGTAAGACCGCTGACGTCGAGCCAATGTAGCAATCTCTGCCATTCTCTGCTGGAAAGATGGAGCAGCTGTCCGACTTGATCGGGAACGGGAGAGGAAAAGCTGAGTAAGATGGCCTCATGTATCTTCTGCTCGCGACTCAAGGGCTTCGATACGTCACCGTTCTTCAGGCGGCGTAGCAAAGAGCGGGTGCGAATTTGTACCGAATCCAGGGCCATGCTGTCGTGAGACTAATGACCCCGACGAATAGGGTTGTCATCTCGTGGTCAGGTAATTGTCACGCCTTTGTTGGATTTTGAAGAAAAGACTAAGGCCGGCGAGTACCTCACGCGTGTAGGTTGCAACGGCGGAGCAGAAATGCGGCAACGAGCTTGAGATCCAGATCCCTCTTCTAAGCCTTCATCCGTCGCCAGCCCACACATGCGACGAAATTGATAGCATCGCTCTTGATGGATCTTTCTACCCATGTGAAGTTTGTGAAGGGCGTTGGCGAACGCAACGCCGCTGCGCTGGTGCAGCGTGGCGTGGAAACGGTCGAGGACCTGCTATACCACCTGCCCTTTCGCTATGAAGACCGCCTGCATCCGCGCCCCATCGCGGAGTTGAAGGCGGGAGAGATGGCCAGCGTCATTGGCGAGGTACGCGGGAGCGTCCTTTTACACACGCGTTCCATGCCTCTGTTTGAGATGACTGTGGCGCAAGGCGTGGACACCGTGAAAGCCATGTGGTTTCGCGGGACCTATCTCAAGGACAAGTTCAAGCTGGGGCAGACCGTCGCGCTTTACGGAAAAATGGAGCCGTCACGGTCGAACGCAGGTAAGTTCAAGATGCTGCAGCCCCAGTTCGAAATCCTTCCTGAGCCTGGCGAAGAGGGCGGCTTCGAGATGCTGGAGATGGGGCGCATTGTGCCCGTGTACGAGACGCTCGGCGGTACGACCGCGTGGGGCGCCAAGCTGGGATCGAAGTGGATGCGACGCGTGGTATGGGATGTTCTGGAAGAGCTTGGTCGGGAGGGGACGCTCGACGAGCCGCTGCCGGGTGCGCTCCGCAAGAAGCTTGGACTGATGGATAGGCTCGAGGCCTTGCGCCGCGTGCACTTTCCGGAAGCCGGAACCTCTATGGTCGATCTTCAGAGCTCCGCGACACCCGCGCATCGGCGTCTGATCTTTGAAGAACTCTTCTACCTCGAACTTGGGCTGGAGTTGAAGCGGAAGCGTATGCGTGAGCGTACCGGTGTTCCCTTTACGACAGGCACAAAGGTGCGCGAGGCGATCAAACGCGTGCTTCCATTTCACCCGACGCCCGCGCAGAAACGTGTTCTGGGGGAGATCGTCGCCGATATGCAGAAGCCGCAGCCCATGCGGAGACTTCTGCAGGGCGATGTGGGTTCGGGCAAAACGATCGTAGCGATGCAGGCTGCCATCGTCGCGATTGAAAACGGGTATCAAGCAGCCCTGATGGCCCCTACCGAGATCCTGGCAACACAGCACTATCTCAGCGCGAAGAAGCTGCTGGGCGATTCGTATACAGTCACCCTGCTCACGGGATCTCTGGATGCGCAGCAGAAGCGTCTGAATCGGCGCAAGATTTTTGCTGGTGAGAGCGAGCTTGTGGTGGGGACGCAGGCGCTCATTCAGGAGAAGGTTGATTTTGCGAACCTTGGTCTCGTGATTGTGGATGAGCAACATCGCTTTGGCGTTCGACAGCGATTCACGCTGATGAAGAAGCCTGGGACCGGCGACCCGGATGTTCTGGTGATGACGGCTACACCTATTCCGCGAACGCTGGCGATGACGGTTTACGGCGACCTGGATGTGAGCGTGCTCGACGAGCTTCCTCCGGGGAGAACGCCGATTGTTACGCGACGCACGGGGGAAGAACGATCGGAAGAGGTGTGGGCCTTTGTTCTGAAGCAGGTGAAGATGGGACGTCAGGCCTACATCGTGTATCCGATGATCGAAGGCGCAAAGGAAGACCAGCCGGAGCTGGACTTCGCTGTCGATCCTCCTGCAGAAGTAGAGGAGCCGAAGAAGCGGGCTGCGAAGAAAGCGACGAAGCCCAAGAAGCTCTTCAGCGAGAAAACCGTCATGCGCAGCGCGACCGAGATGTATGACCACCTTCGTGCCGGAGCGCTCCGCGACATACGTCTGGGGCTGCTGCACGGCAAGCTCAGCGCAGATGAAAAAGAAGTCACCATGCGCCGCTTTCAGAGAGGCGAGATTGACGTCCTCGTGGCTACGACCGTCATCGAAGTGGGCGTGGATGTCCCGAACGCCAGTGTGATGGTGATCGAGCATGCAGAGCGGTTCGGTATGGCGCAGATGCACCAGCTGCGCGGACGTGTAGGGCGTGGAGCGGCAAAGAGCTATTGCATCCTTGTTACCGGTGCACGTGTAAGTCCGCAGGCGGAAGAGCGCGTAGGAGCTATGGTTCGTACGCAGAACGGCTTCGAACTTGCCGAGTTGGACCTTGCCCAACGCGGCCCTGGTGAGTTCTTCGGAACACGACAGGCGGGCATGCCTGATTTCCGTGTAGCGAGCTTGCTGCGAGACCGCGATCTACTGGAGATGGCTAAGAAGGAAGCCGCCCGATTTATCGAGCGGCCCTATGACGTACCTGAAGTAGAGCGGGAGATGGTGCGGTCTCAGCTCAAACACCAGTGGCAGCGACGCTATGGGCTGGTGGAAGCCTAAGGTCGCGCCTGCTTACGAAGCGAGTGCTGTGATGTGTAACTCCACTGCGGGCTGCGATTGAACAGCCTTCTTTGGGCCACGCTTGCGTGCTACGAGGATGCGAACGCGCTCCAGAAGTTCTACAGGAGAGGATGCGCCTTTGGGCAAAAAGACATCCGCGTTGCTTCCTCGATCCAGCGAGTTGACCGTGCCCGAGACCATGAGCGTGGGAAGAGCGGGATGCAGCTCACGCGCACGTCGAATGAGTTCGTTGCCATCCATCTGGGGCATGAGCAGATCACAGAGAAGAAGGTCGAGGGAACCCGGTGCAATACCCGCGATGATCTCAAGTGCCTCACTGCCACGCTGGGCACTCAGGACACGGTATCCGCGAGTTTCGAGGAGGAACGTACGGATGGCAAGGGTTTGTTCATTGTCATCGACGCAGAGAATGATTTTCTTTGGACGCATTTTTTAACTATTTCCTTCCGTGCTTGAAGAGGCCTAAAGTGAGGCAGTGTTACGAAAACTTGCGGTACAGACGAAGATTTCCCGTCTGCGCCGAAAGGTGCAGTGGCTCCGAAGGCCTGAGAAAGCGCCCCATGAGCGGAGTCGCACACATTTAAAAAAAGTGCGACTTTCGATATTGTTTGGAGCTTTTTTCAGTGAGCTCTTGTGCTGCTTTGATTCGGCGTCGTGGATGACTACCGATCGACTTCCCAACAGTACGGAGCGCCATGGAACTTGGCAACCGTGAATTTTCTGTGCATTTCTAGGGTTTTCATCGTTGCGCTTCCACCGTTTTTTTCATGTGTGCGCAAACATTGGGCAAGGTGTGTATCAGCCTGTGGGAAAGCAACGGATTCAGGGAAGGAAAAAGCGTCCTTTTGCAACATGGATGGTGCGACCTCCAATAAACACTTTTCCCACTCCGTCCTCGGTACGCGTAGCGCTTGCGATGATCCGACTCGGACGAAGCATCTCGAGCCCCTGCTTAAGCACGATCGGGGTTCCACTAGGCGCAACGCTGTGATGGACCAGATAACTCACAGCGCATCCAGCGGCGGATCCTGTGGCTGGATCTTCCCCGTTGTAGAACTGCATGCGTGCGTGCCAGGTTTCTGACTCGCTTTCCGAACGAGCCACGCAATAGAAAAACCTGGCGCCCGTTGTCGCCAAATACTGGGTTGACTTGTCTGGGGGAATCGAGAGTCGTGAGAGAACGGATGGATCGCGCAGAGCCACGATGCAAAACGACAAGCCTGTGGATACTGTCTGAGGTTCCAGGGATGCGTCGAGGTCTTCTGGCAGTAGACCGAGTGCCTTTGCTACGGCAGCATGGCTATGCGTTTCGCTGAACACAGGGTCGAACTGCTGCATTTCACCATAGATGCCCCGCTCTCCATCAGAGGACGGTTTGAACTGAACGTCGATGACGCCACCCTTCAGTCGCATCCTGATCTTCGAAGAACCGCGAAGCACAGGATGATTCCAGCAGAGCCAGCTTGCCGTGCCAAGTGTCGGATGCCCGGCAAAGGGGAGTTCCTCCTGCGTGGTGAAGATGCGCACCTGAACACCCTCCCGCGCCTCGGCTTCGGCGTCCTGCGGAAGAATGAAAGTGGTCTCGGAGAGATTTGTCTCTCGCGCAAGCGACTGCATCTGCGCGGTGGAGAGGCCGGTTCCGTCGTGGAAGATCGCCAGCATGTTGCCTTCGTAGGCAGCTTCGGCGAAGACGTCGACCTGGGACCAGGCCAGTTCACGTTGCGGGATGGGGTTTGACATGAAGCTCCTTCGTGGATATTGTTGCAAATGATGAAGAAGTTCTCCACATTCGTCTATTCCTGCCGCTGCTGTTGCTGTGGCCCGGTAGGGGTGTGTGGATGAGCCATTCTGAGGACGAGTAAAAAACGAATCCAAAGAAGACTTAGAACCCACCCAAGGCACCCGCCGGGTGGGTTTTGCATTGCACCCCCAACCAAATCTGTACCGAGGCAAAAGATCATGTCCCTTCGTATCAACGATATTGCACCCGACTTCACGGCAGAGACAACGGAAGGCACAATCCACTTTCACGAGTGGATTGGCGATAACTGGGCAGTGCTGTTTTCGCACCCCAAAGACTTTACCCCAGTCTGCACGACGGAACTGGGTGCAGTGGCCGGTCTCGAAAAGCAGTTTGCTCAGCGCGGCGTAAAGGTTCTCGGCCTGAGTGTCGACCCAGTCGACAACCACACTAAGTGGGCAGAGGACATCAAGGATGTCAGCGGCTTCCCGGTTGAATTTCCAATGATCGGCGACCCTCAGTTGAAGGTCGCGAAGCTTTATGACATGCTCCCCGCGGATGCAGGCGAGACGAGCGAAGGACGGACACCCGCGAACAATGCACCGGTACGCACGGTCTTCGTGATTGGACCGGACAAGCGGATCAAACTGACCATGGCCTACCCCATGACAACGGGGCGTAACTTTGACGAGATCCTACGCGTTCTGGACAGCATCCAGCTGACGGCGAAGCACAAGGTGGCCACCCCGGCAAACTGGAAGCAGGGTGAGGACGTCATCATTACGGGCGCAGTCTCCAATGAAGAAGCCGCTACGGTCTTTCCTGGATACAAAACCGTAAAGCCTTATCTGCGGACGACGACACAACCCAAATAAGCGCAGTAAGATAGAGACAACTCCGCCGTGCTGTTTTTGCGCGGCGGAGATGAGGACCGATGGCGAAGTGGTTAACGCGCTGGTCTGCAAAACCAGTACTCATGGGTTCAAATCCCATTCGGTCCTCCAATCAATTCGCAGAAAAGCCCACCTGAGCAGGTGGGCTTTTTTCTGGATGCGCCGCGCTCTAAGTCAAAGCCAAGTGATTAATTGCTACGCAAAGCGATCATCGGATCAACCCGAGAGGCGCGTCGTGCGGGGAGGTACCCTGCGACCAGGGCAACGAGCGTCAATAGAACGATCATTGCAACAAAGGTGAGTGGATCGGCAGGTTTCGTGCCGAAGAGAAGTGAACTGATGCTACGTGCCACCACGAATGAAAAGATAGTTCCGAGGCCGACACCTAGCATCGCGATTCTGAGCGTTGCCAGGACGACGCCGCGCTGTACGCGTTCCCGACTGGCTCCAAGAGCCATACGAATGCCGATCTCCTGTGTCTGCCTTGCGACCGTGTAGGAGATCACGCCATAGATTCCAAGTGACGCAAGAATCAATCCGAGAGCGGCGAAGATCCCGACGAGGATGGCAAAAAAACGTCTAGGAGCAGACGCGCGATCGACGAGGCCCTGCACTGGTTTGAGCGTTACGACTGCCTGTGACGGATTCATGACGCGCAGTTTTGCCATCACGCTGGGCGTTAGCACCTCGGGCGGCAACTCCGAGCGGATCACCACCTCCGCTTTCGCCAACTCACCATGGCCGACCGGTACATATACCTGGGGACTCGATTCAGCTTCCAGGCTGCTGTCCTGAACGTCGTCGATCACGCCTATCACCCGTGTATCGCCAGCCCCAATTCCTTGTGCGAGTTTTCCGATGGGGTCCTCGTTCGGCCACTCTCGTCGCGCAGCGGTTCGGTTGATGATAATGAACGATTCAGTCGCGGAAGAGTCGCTCCATTGGAAGTCTCGGCCACGCCAAACGCGCATTCCCATGGTCTGCAGATAGCCGGGCGTAACGATGTAGACGAGCGCGTCTTTATTTTCTCCATCTTTGACCGCTTTTCCTTTGGCACGCAATTCCCAACTCCGACCATGCTCCAGCGGTAAGTTATCTGTAATGCCTGCAGACTGAACCCCGGGAATGGAACGAATCTGACGAATTGCTTCCTGTAAGCTGGCCCAGCGCTTCGCCAGGCTTGCTGCGCCGCCGCCATCGTAATCGGTGCGGTAGTCCATGCGGATGGAAGAGACGTGTGTGGGCTCGAAACCAAGATCGACCTGCATCACCTGCAGGAAGCTGCGCAACAATAAACCAGCACCAACCACGAGGACACAAGCCAGGGCAACTTCTGAGATCACCAGAGCAGACCTCAAACGATCGTACTTTCTGCCATCACTCGTTCCGTGTCCGGAGTCTTTTAGAGATTCCTGCAAATTCCCTGCAGACATCTTCAAGCCAGGAGCCAATCCGAAGAGCAGGCCTACTGTGACGGTGAGCACGATGGTCCAGAGCAGTGCGGTGCCATCCACGCGCACACTGCTCATGAGCGGTAAGGCCACGGATCCCTGGTGCGCCAAATAGTACGTGAGTGCGTATGCAAGGAGTAATCCGAGCATTGCCCCCGTTCCAGAGAGTAGAAGACTCTCTGTCATCAACTGACGAACCAATCGCGCGCGGCCAGCACCTAACGCTACACGCAGGGCAAACTCCTTGCTTCGTGAAGCTGCGCGTGCGACTAAAAGGTTGGACAGGTTTACACAGACGATCAGCAGAATCAAACCCACGGCGCACCACAGTACCTCGAGCGAACGCCGCAGCTTTCCGCTGACCTCTTCTTTTAATCCGGTGATTTTTGTGTCATAGTCCGTGCCAGCCTGGTGCCCCAACGATGCGTTGATCTGCGGAAGCAAGGTCTTCGCTTCGGCCTGTGTCTGCGCGAGCGTAACGCCTGGTCGCATACGGCCGACAAGGGCCAGCATGTGCCCCCAGTTGCGCACATTTTCCGTCACCAGCGGAATGAAGTAATCCATCTTAGCTCCCGGCGCAAAGACAGCACCGAAATCAAAGCGGGATGGAAGTACACCCACCACGGTCATCGTGTCTTTGTCCAGGGTGATCGTTTGTCCGATGATCTTTGGATCTGCGTTGAACTGTCGCTGCCAGAAGGGATAGCTCAGCATCACGGCCGGAGGTCCGCCCTTCACCGCCTCAGTGTGCAGAAACTGACGTCCCAACACAGGCTCAACTCCGAGTACTTTGAAGAAGTCCTCCAGAACCCATACACCGGCCACGGGCTTCGGTTCTCCGTAGTGCATCAACTTTGTTTCACCCACAGAGAGGTAGGGGACAAATCCAGTAAGGTTTTGCAGCGAACGGCTGTCCTGCTTGTACGCCTCATAGTCATCGACGCGATACGACGTGTCGGAGAGACCGCCCTTGCCGAAATTGCCCGCCATCCAGACCAACTGTTGGGCATCGTGAAATGGGAGGGGCCGTAACAGAATCGTATTGACGACACTGAAGACGACGACATTGGCACCGATGCCGAGCGCGAGAATCAGGATGGAGATGCAGGCGAATCCACGGTCGCGGAGAAGGGTTCGCAGAGTGTAGCGAATGTCCTGCCGCAGAACATCCAGCCACTGCCCGGGCCGCTGCTCATCGCACGCCTCGCGCGTTCGTTCGACGCCGCCGAAGTCAATCATTGCCCTACGACGCGCTTCGTCAGGGGACATGCCGGCGTCGACGTTTGCTTCGATGGACCGCTCGATGTGGAGACGGATCTCTTCTTCAAGATTCTCTGCGGGAGGACGGTTGAAAAAGAAACGCAGACGTGTGAGCAGTTCGCGGATCATGCGGACACCTCCGCGCCTTGCCCCAGCACAAGCGCGATGGCCGTGCTTAAACGATTCCACTGTTGTAGTTCGGCTTTGAGCTGCTTCTCACCAGCGCGCGTCAATGAATAGAACTTGGCGCGGCGGTTGTTCTCGGATGAGCCCCAGTCGGATTCAATCCAACCCTTGTACTCCAGACGGTGCAGCGCGGGGTAGAGAGAACCCTGTCCAATCTGCAGAACATCTTTTGAGACATTTTGAATGCGACTGGCGATACCCCACCCGTGCATGGGCTCCAGAGCCAAAGTTCGCAAGATCAGAACGTCCAGCGTTCCCTGCAATAAATCGGTCGATGGCGGCATGCAATTCTCCCCTTGACGTTCGACAACAGGATGCAATCTGCTCTTGTCGAATGTCAAGGGGAATATGGGATTACATTTTATTTTCCGGGGAGCCTGCCTTACTGCCAGCCGCCACCAAGTGCTGCGTAGAGCTGGACAAGCGTGAGTGCCTCATTCTGCTGTGCAGTCACCAAGCTCAATTGCGCGGAAAAGAGATTCGAGTCGGTGGTGAGCACTTCCAGGTAGCCAGTTGAGCCCCCCTGATACCGGATGCGGGCGAGACGGGTAGCATCCTTTGCGGCATCAACAAGAAGTTGCTGCTGCTCGCGATAGGCACGTTGCTTATTCACTGCAATCAAGGCATTAGAGACATCGCGGAAGGCGCCAGCGATAGTTTTCTGATAGTTCAGAACCATCTCTTTCTCCGTTTGCTGAGAAAGACGAAGCTGACCGCGAAGCTTGCCTCCGGCGAAGAGAGGCTGCGACAGCGAACCGATGCCGTATACCGTTTGTGCACCACTCTTGAAGATATCCGGGAAGCTGTCTCCACCTACACCGCCCGAAGCACTAATCGAGAGCTGAGGGAAGAACTGTGCTCGGGCCACGCCAATGTTTGCATTCGCCGCCTTGAGCTGCGCTTCCGTTTGTTGAATGTCAGGACGGCGCTCCAGAAGCTCAGAGGGCAGACCGACGGGAAGATTCTGAGGCACCGGCGAAAGCGCAGTCGGCGAACTCCGGATGATCGTGCCGGGGTTATCGCCCAATAGGAACTTGATCGCGTTCTCCTGCTGCTGTACCTGCTGCTCAAGCTGCGGGATCTGCGAGGATGCTGTGTACAAAAGCTGCTCGGCCTGACGAACATCCGAGAGCGGGACGGAGCCACCGGTTTCCAACTGGCGTGTAAGACCGACAGAGTCCTGGCGGATCTTGTAAGTCTGCCGCGCGATCTCGAGCTGGTGATCGAGGGCACGGAGCTGGATGTACGCAGTGACTACCTGCTGCACCAGCGTGAGACGGACGGCGCGCTGGGCCCAGGTCTGGGCGAGAAGCTGATCCCGCGCAGCTTCTGTTTGTTTGCGATAGAGGCCCCAGAAATCGGGGTTCCACGCTGCGGACAGATTGAACGATCCAACGACGAGAGGGCTGGTGATCGAGCTTCCGCCGATCGAAGGAATCTCCGCACCAGCGCCGGTTCCACCGGCACTGATCGTGGGAAACTGTTGCGAGCGTGTGATCTGCACCTGCGCCTGTTGCTCGAGGATACGTTGCGCAGCAATCCGCAGATCGTAGTTGTTGGCAAGAGCCTGAGTGATGAGCGCCTGGAGCTCCGGCTCTTTGAAGATTTGCGTCCATTGCTGATCGGCTATGGAGTTCTTGGCCTCTCCAACAATAGCCTCATCATCCGCGCCGCGGAAGGCTGGAGGTGCGGGATAAACGGGACGCTTGTACTTCGGTCCGACGTTGCAGCCAGCCAGTACGAGCGCCATGGAGCCACCAAGGACAGCCATGCTGCCAAGTTTCAGAAGGGTTTTCATGCGTGACCTCCTGGGGTCAGAGTTTTGCCTTCTGTTTGCGGGCCGCCGCCTGCCGCTTTACCAAGAACAACGGGGTCGACGTCAGGCTTGGAGTCCATCGTGGTTCCCTTGCCGCCCCGCGTGTAGCGATGCGAGACGTATTCTACGAAGGAAAAGGTGACCGGGATAAAGAGAATGCCGATCACAGTGGACAGCGCCATACCGCCGACGACCACGGTGCCGAGGATGCGTCGCGATACTGAGCCTGCGCCTGTTGCGGTCCATAGAGGTAAGCAACCACAGATAAAGGCAAGCGCGGTCATCACGATGGGACGGAAGCGAAGACGTGCGGCGTTGAGTGCTGCCTCCGAGATACTCTGACCAGACTCGTAGTTCGTCTTCGCGAATTCCACGATCAGGATGGCGTTCTTTGCAGACAAGCCGATGAGCATGACCAGACCGATGGTGGCAAAGACATCGTTTTCAAGCGATCGGATATTCAACGCAAGATATGCGCCGAGGATTGCGACGGGGGTACTGAGAAGAACGCTGAACGGCAGGGTCCAGCTTTCATACAGTGCTGCGAGAATCAGGAAGACGAAGAGGAGCGAGAGTCCGAAGACGACCCAGGACGGTAGACCCTGAGATGCCTTGTGTTCCTGGTAGGACATACCGGCGTAGTCGAAGCCCATACCTGGCGGCATGCTCTGCGCGAAGGTCTCTTCGAGCGCCTTCATCACCTGCCCGGAACTGTACCCCGGAGCGCCCACGATACTGATCTGGGTGGCGTTGTACTCATTGAATCGGTAGATGAACTCCGGTCCATTGATCTTCTTGATGTTGACCAGCGCGGACAGAGGCACCTGGCTTCCATTTGCACTTCGAACGTAGAACTGATTGATATTCTCTATCTTGCTTCGAGTGACACCTTCCGCTTCGACGTAAGTCTGCCACTGTCGACCAAATCGGTTGAAGTAGTTGGTGAGATAGCCTCCCATAAAGGTCTGCATGGTGGTGTAGACATCGCTGAGTGCGACCTGCTGCTGAATGACCTTCTCTTTGTCCACGGCCGCGTAGATCTGCGGTACGGCAGGGAGATAAGCAGGAATTGCAGCGATGACTTCCGGACGCTTCTTCAGAGCTCCGAGGAAGGCACCGAGGTTTTTCGTAAGGAACATCGGATCATCGTTGCCCGAGCGATCCTGAAGAACAAAGGTGACGCCGCCAGAGGTACCTACACCGGGAATGGAAGGCGGCGGGAAGCTGAAGGCGATACCATCAGGATTTCCTGCGAGTTGTTTCGCCATGCTTGCCTGGATCGCGGTGAACTGCTCTTCCTTCGACTTGCGCAAATCCCAATCCTTCAACGAAACGAAGAAGAAGGCGGTGTTGGTGCTCTGCGTCTGGGTAAGAAGACTAAAGCCGTTGACCTGAATGACACCGCGAACACCGGGGGTCTTCAAGAGAGCGTCCGAGATCTTCAAAGCAGCTTCATCCGTACGCTGCAAGGACGAAGCATCTGGCAGTTGCAGAGCGACGAAGGCGTAGCCCTGATCTTCCGTAGGGATAAAGCCCGTGGGAAGCTTCGAACCGAAGAGCACGGCCAGGACACCCACACCGACCAGCACCAGCATGGAGAGACCGGACTTGTGCAGCAGAACGCTCGAGGTAGAAACGTAGCTTTCGGTGGTTCTGCCGAAGATGCGGTTGAACCAGCTGAAGAAGCGACCGAGCAGACCGGGCTTCCTCTCTTTGTCCCTGGGCTTCAAGAGCAGCGAGGCAAGAGCGGGGCTGAGGGTAAGCGCGTTGAAGGCAGAGATTAGAACCGAGATCGCAATGGTGATCGCGAATTGCTGGTAGAGACGTCCGGTGATTCCAGGAATCGCAGCGGTCGGGATGAATACTGCGGCAAGGATCAAGGCAATACCGATGACCGGGCCAGATACTTCTTCCATCGCCTTGTAGGTGGCGTCCTGCGGGGTCATGCCCTCGTCGATATGGTGCTCGACGGCTTCCACCACGATGATGGCATCGTCGACGACGAGACCGATCGCCAGCACAAGACCAAAGAGCGAAAGCGTATTGATCGAGAAGCCAAGCGCCGGGAAGATGATGAACGTACCGATGAGCGAAACCGGAACAGCAAGCAGGGGGATGAGCGTGGCGCGCCATCCCTGCAGGAAGATGAAGACCACGACGACTACGAGCGCGAGGGCTTCGCAGAGGGTAAGGATGATTTCGTGAATGCCAGCGGTAACAGCCTTGGTGGTGTCGAGGGGAACGTCATACTTCAGACCTGCCGGGAAGCTTGTAGAAAGTTCAGCAAGACGCTTGTTGACGAGCTTGGAGACTTCTACGGCGTTCGAACCAGGAAGCTGGTAGACACCGAGAACACCGGCTGGCGCTTTGTTATAACGACCATTCAGCGTATAGAACTGCTGACCGAGCTCGACGCGTGCAACGTCTGAAAGATGCACGATCGAACCGTCTGCATTGGCGCGCAGGACGATCTTCTCAAACTCTTCGGGCGTGACAAGACGGCCTTCGGTGCGGACCGTATAGGTGAACTGCTGGCCTACTGGTGCGGGATCGCCACCAATTTGACCTGCGGGATTTACATTGTTCTGTGTCTGCAATGCTGCGATGACTTCAGGCGCTGTGATGCCGAGCTTCGCCAGCTTGTCCGGCTGCACCCAGATACGGAGCGCATACTGTCCACTGAAGACCTGAACGCGCGCGACACCCGGAACGCGCGTGATCTCATCCTGCAGCTTGATGATGGCGTAGTTCGTAAGGAACTTGGCGTCGTACTTGTTGTCCGGGGAAGAGAGCGAGACGAGCAACAAGGGTGAAGTCAGAGACTTCTGTACCGTGATGCCCGCAACCGTAGCCTGCACTGGAAGCTGGGACTGTGCCTGCGAGACGCGGAGCTGGGTAAGAATCTGATCGGTATCGGGATTGGTCTTGACGTCGAAGTCGACAAAGATCTGGGACTGGCCGTTGTTCGCATTCACCGAGTACATGTAGAGCATGTTGTCTACACCGGTGATCTGCTGCTCCAACGGCGTAGATACTGCCTGCAGGAGCGTCTTTGCATCGGCACCGGCATAGTTCGCCTGCACCTGGATTTCAGGCGGAGCGATGTCCGGAAACTGTGCTGTTGGCAGCGTCAGCATGGAGACCGTGCCGAGAATTACAGTCAGGATCGCGATAACGATGGCCACAATGGGCCGTCGGATAAAGAATTTCGACATCGATTACCTCCCCGCCGAACTGGACGTCTGCGGTGTAACGGCGGCATGAGGAGCCACGGGCACGCCTTCCTGGAGCTTCTGGGCATTGTCTATGATGACGCGTGACCCTGAGGGCAGACCACCGGTCACAATCCAGTTTTCGCCGGACTCTGATCCGAGCGTCACATTGAGAACGTGAACCTTGTTATCGTCACCCGCAACAAAGACCTGCTTGACGCCCTGCAGATCCTGTACGCCAACCTGTGGAACCAGAAGAACGTTGTGGCGAATCTCTGTATCCGCGGAGACACGGCCGAACTGACCGGGACGCAGTACGTTACCGGGATTCGGGAACACAGCCGCTATCCGGATGGCGCCAGTCTGCTGATTCATCTGACGATCGATGAAAGCGATGTGCCCCTTTTGCGGGAAGGTCTCACCGTTCGCAAGTTTGAGCGAGAGTTGGATCGCCGAGGCATCTTTCAAAAGATCGCCCTTGCCCTTACGTGCACGATTGATGAGAGCGAGATACTCGCCATCGCTGAGCGAGAAGTACACCTTGATGGGATCCATTTGCGAGACGGAGGTCAACACCGATTGCGGGCTGACGAGATTGCCTACCTGCGTGGTGGCCTGCCCCGCGATACCGGAGATCAGCGACCGGACCTGTGTAAAACCAAGGTTCAATCTTGCGCTTTCAACATTGGCCTGGGCCGATGCGATGGCGGCTTCTGCGGCTTTTACGCTCGCTTCTGCCTGCATGGCCGTCTGCTTGTCGTTGTCGAGCTGGCTCTGGGCAATGGCGCGCTGCTCGGCGAGTGGCGTGTCCCTGTTCAAGTTAATCTTTGCCAGGCCCAACTGTGCCTGCGCCTGACCCAACTGCCCCTTGGCCTGACCGACCTGCCCCAAGGCCTGATCCAACGTGGCCTGGAAGGGACGAGGATCGATCTGGAAGAGCACCTCCCCCTTACTTACGGACGAACCTTCGCGGTAGTTCTGGCGAACGAGGTAACCACTGACCTGGGGCTGAATCTGCGCGTTCACAAAACCATCGAGGGTTCCAACCCATTCGCTGGTAATGGCGACATCTTCGGCTTTTACCGTAACAACAGAGACGGGAACAGGTGCAGGAGGAGGCGCCGCAGCAACTTTGTGGTCACATCCGGCAAGACCAAAAACACCAAACACGAGGCAGGCCGTCGCACGTTGGAGGACTGTGCCCGCACCGATCTGTGGCTGCCGATTTTCGACTTTATTTGACGTCATGCAACATCCTCCGGCTAGCTGAAAAAGTCATTCATACATGTATGTATCTTCCATGAGATTCTTAGAGGGTGAATCAGGATTCAGAAAATCCGCTTGTTGATTTTTCAGACCATGGTGCTAAGCGTCAGGAGCGTTCGCTGTTGACACGGCAAACATTGATCACCGCCGCGCGCGTGATCTTTGCGCGCGATGGTTTTGAAATGGCGCGCTTGGAAGACATCGCCGCGGAAGCCGGAAAAACACGTGGCGCATTCTATGCGCATTTCGAAAACAAAGAAGATGTCTTCTTCGCAATCTTTGAAGAAGACATTTATAACGACCACTCCCGCCTTGCCGATCTGCTGAGCAAAGCCTCGAATTTCGAGGAACGGCTTGAGGTCTTCATTAACAAGCTCATGAAGATATTAAAAGATAAGCGCCGCATGCTTCTGGACATCGAGTTCAAACTCTACGCGATTCGTCACCCACACAAACAGAAACGCCTGGCCGATTTGCACGCAGCGATGTGCTATCGCTGTGCGGGAGAGGAAGTAGATTCACTCTTCTCCGAGGTCACGGGTTTCAGTGGTGGAAATAAGAGAAGAGAAGCCACTCAATTCGGAGCGCTGCTGAACGGTTTCGCTTTGAATGAACTCTTTGATCCGATGGGAATGAACGAAGAACAGTTGCGCCAGCATATTCGAGCAGCCCTACTCACCATGATTGACCTGGGAATGGCTGACCGCAAAGGTTCACTCATCTCTTCCCTCGGCTCACGCCCAAGCTGAAGTTTGTGGCAGTTGCTTTACATCATGTCAATCTCTGCCGCTGCCGGTACAGCAAACGCGACGAGAGCGGAGAAGCCCGGACGAACAGGACCAGGAAGCCGATTGATGAGCGGCATGAGACGCAGGCGATCCGATGACTCAAGGCCGCGAGTGAGCCTGACCAGCCCCAGGTAAATAGGAACAGCCGAGACTACCGCCACGATCAACCCTGGCATACCTGGAATGGCACGCCCTACCGCGAAGGCGATGACCGCCATGAGTACCCCCGCTACTCCAAGCCGAATTGTGGACTGCATCGGGAGACTGAAGCGATAAGCCCGTTGCGCCTGTTTCCACATGGCAACAATGCCAAATGCTTGCGAGAGGCCATTGCCCCATGCCGCTCCTACTGCGCCGAAGTGAGGGATCAACGCTGCGTCGAGCGCAATGTTCAGGACACCGGTGAGGATAAGCCAAAGGAAGAGTTTCTTCTGTCGATCTGCTGCTCGAAGAAGAATGTCGGGGATTTCCTGAAAGGCCCTGGGTATGGAAAGAATGGATGCGACGATCAGGACTGGAATCGCGCCTACATACTTTGCACCATAGACGAACCGGATCGCTTCGTTTGTAATTGCCGCGCAGCCAAGGTGTACCGGAAAGACAACCAGCAGCAGATAGCGGCAGGAGTTCTTCACAATGCTGTCGATACGATCAGGATCACGCGCTGCCTCGACCATGAGGGAGATTCCCGTGGCAGAGCCAAAGGTTCGAGGAACGATGAGAAGATTCGCTGCGAGACTGAAGCTGATCGAGTAAAAGGCGATCTGCTCCAGACTCGAAAAAGCGCGAAGGAAGACCATCTCCGAACGGTCCCAGACGACAGACATGAGAAGTTGAATTCCGATCGCCTCCAGACAAAACTTCCGGATCCGCAAAACTACTTCACTCTCCAGTTTATCCAGCGGAAATGTGCGAAGCTTCGCGTTGAGAGGAATGGTACGGAGTACCACCTCAACAGTTCGCGAGATCAGAGCGGCCGATGCGACACCCACAAGGTCCCAATGAAAGTGGATGGTAAGGCTGATGATGATCGCATACGCGATCAGATATCCGAACGCACTGAGGGTGTTTTTAGAGACATCTTCAAACGCATTATTCGCCTGTGCGGGCACCCACGACATGACCCCTGGAACGATGGAAAGGATCAACAGATACGACATCAATTTATAGGACGGATCACCCCATATGGCAACGGACGCCAAGCCCAGGAGTGTGATCAAAACTGCGCCCAGGAGCTGATATCGATAGGCCAGGTTGTAGACGGCGCGTGCCGCTCCAAGCTGGTCCAGCGCGATAAACTCGGACATATATTTCCGGGTTGCTCCGGCCAGACCGGAGCCGCTGGTTCGAGTCACAATCATCACGAAGAAATTGATGTAGCTGAAGTAACCAAGCTTTTGCGGCCCCAGATATCGGGCAACAGCAACGGACGCCGAGAGAAAGACAATCGTCTCGATGACGGTTTCAAGACCGAACCAGATCGAGTTGTGGAGAATCTTTCCTGCGGTGGTTGCTGCCTTCGAACTCATACCTTCAGCATAACTGCTGCGTTAGTGGATGGCTGGAGCATCTTTGATGCTCCCAAAAGACAACAGCCTATTGCACCGTATAGGATCAATAGACTGATCACAGCCGATAGGAAGACGATGTCTGGAATAGCGTATTTGGGGCCACCCATTCAACATCGAGACAGCCTGTGCCTGGCATTTCGCAAGATTGGCGTCGAACTCACCCAGGTCTACGACTATCTTTCCTGGCCGGGACGCAGTGATTCCCCTTTGCAATCGTCCCTTGCTGCTCGAGGTGCAAGAGTTCAGGCACAGTTCTTCGGCACAAATGACGAGCGGTACCTGGAAGAAACGCTTCGTATTCTTGACGAAGCGCATATTACCCACGTGCTTGCATTCTGGGGAACACGTCCGCTGGCGGACATCAAAGCCCTGAAGCGAAGACGTCCGCATCTGAAATTTATCCTCAATGTGCTTTGCCATCCCATCGGGCTTACCCCTTTGACCGTAAAGCTGCAGCACCTGGTGATGGGCAGTGCGATGAAGAGCCTCGACGGTCTCGTCGTTTCAAGCGCGTATATGCAAAAGTATTTCGAGCAGAACGTGCCTGGAACCGCAAAGGTACCAACGCTTGTGCTGCCTCCTTGCTGGTCTGAAGAGTACGCCCGCAAGGTTCCTGTGGAACCGTCCGATGCACGACCGAATGTGGTCTTCCTTGGACGGACGGACTGGAGTTCCGGCCAGCCTTCGGACAATGTCTCCGTGTCTTTGCGCACCCTCATGCAGCAGGGCATCGACGTTCACTACAATCGATCGCCCGAGAGCGAAACGAGCGAAGAGCACGCATGTCCCTTCGACGGGATGGATATTGACAAGCTCACCAACTTCGCCGCTCGCTTCGATGCTTCCCTGATCGTGTATGAACTCGGGAATGTACAGAGGAGAGACCGTTTCGATGTGACGGTTCCCGACCGTTTGATCACAAGCGTCGCGGCCGGGATTCCAGTTGCACTTCCGGCCGAAGGCTACTCCGCCTGTAAGGAGTACTTGCGACAGTATGGTGCCGTCATCGAATATCGGTCGATGGCTCACCTCGCCGAGCAGCTTCGTGATCGGACGATGGTGGAGGGTTTGCGCAAGACTGCCTTTGAAAAGGCCAAAGAATATCGCGCCGAGAAGCTGTTACCACGCTTGACGAGTTTCCTGAATGAACTCCGCTAAATCGGCTGAGCCGCTTATGTCGCGAGAGTATCACCAGTCAGTCAGCGTGCCATCCAGCTTGCGTGCAATAGGCAGATATGCACGCTGGTAGGGATACCTTGCCGCCAGCTCTTCGTCGATATCCACGCCCAGACCGGGCGCATCGGTGACACTCATATAGCCAGCGTCAAAAGAGTAGGAGTGCGGAAAGACTTCATCCGTCAGCGCTGTGTGGCACATGTGTTCCTGAATCCCAAAGTTGTGAATGGCCAGATTGAAATGCAGGGCCGCCGCCATCGTAATGGGTGACAGGTCGGTCGCTCCGTGAAAACCGGTGCGTACCTGATATACCGCAGCGAAGTCCGCGGTTTTCTTGAGTGCGGTAATTCCTCCGCCGTGGACGATGGTCAGGCGAAGATAGTCGATCCACTGATTGCGGATCAAATCGTGCGCGTCCCAAAAACTGTTGAAGACCTCACCCGTTGCGATGGGAATAAGTGTGTGTTCTCGAATCAGCCGGAAGGCATCGGGGTTCTCGGCTGGCGTGGGGTCTTCCAACCAGAAGAGATGGAAGGGCTCCAACTCTTTGCCAAGACGTGCCGCTTCAATGGGCGTCAAGCGATGGTGGACATCGTGCAAGAGATGCAGATCTTCACCTACCTCGCTCCGTAGTCGCTCAAATAACTTCGGTGCAAAGTTAAGGTAACGCTCCGTCGACCATAGGCTTTCACTCGGCAACCCACGCTCTGCAGGCTCG
The DNA here is from genome assembly GCF_000179915.2 of Terriglobus saanensis SP1PR4. Lineage (NCBI taxonomy): Bacteria > Pseudomonadati > Acidobacteriota > Terriglobia > Terriglobales > Acidobacteriaceae > Terriglobus > Terriglobus saanensis. The sequence goes on from NC_014963.1 coordinate 3,232,292, forward strand.
TATGACTTCCCCGCCTTAGGTACACCATAGCTGGATGCAACATTTGGAACCCCCGATTGCGCACGCACGGCGAGATACCCCATCTCAACATGCTTCTGCACAGAATCAACAGCCTCCTCAATATTGCTGCCGTTTGCATGCGCATACACGAGCACTCCGTCGCGGCTCTTCCCTCCCAGCAGGTTGTAAACAGGTGTTCCTAATGCCTTGCCCTTGATGTCCCATAGTGCGACGTCCACCGCAGCGATCGCGCACATAGTGACTGGACCGCGACGCCAATAGGCACCGCGATAGAGATACTGCCAAGTATCTTCGATGCGCGAAGGGTCGCGGCCGATGAGGCACGGGATGACGTGCTCTTCCAGATAGGCAGCGACGGCGAGTTCACGCCCGTTCAGCGTTGCATCGCCGAGACCATAGATCCCCTCGTCCGTCTCGATCTTCAATGTTACAAAGTTACGATCCGGTGAGCATACGATGAGGCGCGCGGCAATGATCTTCATCGGCTTGATTCCCTTCTTCAGAGTTCTCTCAAGTAGTCGAACGGTGATATCCAGCATGGCGTTGCAGAACCAGGGCAGCGGCGCCACGCAAACGCGCCGTCTCACCGTCTCCGATGGGGAGTAATAACGGCGCGCTTCCGGCGAGCATTCCATCATCGACCACCGTTCGAATAACGGACTCAACATGTGGCCAACAGGCAGTGATGTCTCCTGCAAACACAATCGCATCGGGACTCAGGGCTGCGGTGATCATCCGCAGACCAACCCCGATATACTTCGCCTGCCGCGCTATGGCTTCCAGTGCGGCAGATTCTCCCTCGTCGGCGCGGTTCATGAGGTCCATGATGTCGTCGGCAGGATCTTTCGGAAGCAACTCCGCATGGTGCCGAAGGGCCGCACGCGACGAAGCGAAGGTCTCCCAGCAGCCCCGTTTGCCGCAACTGCATAGTGCGCCAGCGGGATCGATCTGAATATGACCGAACTCTCCCGCGAGCCCCCTGCGACCCGTAATAAGTTGACCGTTCGTAAGCACTCCGGTTCCGACACCTTCGCTAATCGTCACGACGACAACGTTCCGCACATTTTGCATGCCGCCGAACCACAACTCACTTAGGAGGCACGCGTTCGCTGCATTATCCATCTCAACCTGCAGACCCAGCTCACGCTCAAGAGCGGCTCTGATGTCGTACTTAAGCCACTTCGGATTCAGATTCGGCGCAAGAATCAATTGATGTGTCTCTGGATCGACACGCCCGGGAAGGCTGATTCCAATTCCTTCAAAGGTTCCGTGTTTGTGCTGGCTGCGAAGACGCAACATTCCTTCTGCGATTCTGGCAACGCCGAGCTTCGGATCGCTCGCCAAACGAACTACTTCCCGCAAAATAAAATGGCCATTGAGATCGACGACCGCGAGCGTCGCCTGGCTGGGTCTGACATCGGCCACAAGGATAGCAAGATCGCGATTAAGCGACAGCATCGTTGGAGGGCGGCCGCGCGGTGTGCGTACCATCGCACCTTCCACCACCCACTTTTCTTCGATCAACTGCTCGACGATCAACGAAACAGTGGAACGCTGCATCCCGGATAACTCCGCCAGTTCAACCCGTGCGATCGGCTGGCGCAGTCGCAGTAGTTCCAGGATGATGTCGCGATTGATGTCGCGTGCCAGGATGCTTGAGGCACGATCTTCCTGAAGAAGATCGAAACGACGCTTCGGCGGTCGCGCGGTTTTCTTCATTGGTTCACACCGCTAGCCAGAAGACCGCCGTCCACCACGAGGATCTGCCCGGTAGTAAAGGTTGTTGCATCGCTGGCAAGATAGAGTGCCGCGGAGACTAGCTCAGTCGCATCACCGAAGCGAGACATCGGTGTTCTCAGCTTAAGTTCTTGCCCGCGCGCGCTGTCGATGATTTTGCTGTTTAGCGCAGTAGGAAAAACTCCCGGCGCAATCGCATTGACAAGTACGTCGTATGGCGCCCATTCGACAGCAAGAGATCGAGTAAGAGCGCCTACAGCGGCCTTGCTGCAGCAGTAGGCCGTCACTTCAGTAAAGGCAACAAAGGTCGAGAGCGACGCGAGGTTAATGATGCGTCCCTTCCGCCTCTCGATCATGTGTTTACCAAAGACCTGACACGCCCGCAAAGTTCCTGTCACATTGATATTCATGATGTGGTTCCATCTCTCCTCCGAGACATAGAGCGTGGGCTCTCGCTTTGTAATTCCAGCGGCGTTCACCAGGATATCGACGCCTGCGAACCGGGCGACACTTGCACTCAGCAAGCGCTCCAGGGAGACGCGATCGCTCACATCGCTCGTCTGACGTATTGTGGAACGGCCAAGGGCCTCAATTGCCGATGCGGTCTCTGCAACAGCTTCCTCCGAACGCGACGATGCAATCACATCTGCACCTGCCTGAGCGAAGCCGAGAGCGATGGCCCGTCCGATCCCCGAAGTACCGCCAATCACGACGGCACAAAGTCCGTTTAAACCCAATTTTCAACCTCAGTCTTAGACCAGGTTCGCACACCTCAAAAATATGTCAGGCGAAAAAACAAAATCGCCATCAGCGTTCGAATACCACAGAAGACATCCTCTACTCTAAATAGAAAGAGCAAAGCTTTGTGAGATAAGTTTTCCCAATTTTTTGAAATCAACGGAAGGCCGTTTACGCTTCACTATTGGACTTGCCAGATCATGACGGCTCAGTTTATATTTCTGGCTCGCAAGGCTCAAGCTTTTCAAGTTGCTTCGAAAAGCGTTAGGGCATATTAAGTTTGATATTCCAATCAAAATCTATAAAAGCCAGAAGGATTGTAATGACGATAAACGATCAAAGTAGACGTCTCTTTTTACAAGGGATGGGCGCAGCTGGCTTGGCCGGCGCTTTGCCTCTTATGGCAGTGGGAGCCGGCGCCAGCGGTGAAGGCTTAAGCGGACACGTGCTTCACGAGGTCGTACCACCCGGCCCGGTGGAAACGCCCAAACATGCGATCCGCTTCGCTGTGTGCGGTATGAGCCATGATCACATTTATCTGATGGTGGAAGCCATTCGACGCGGCGGCGGCGAGCTGGTGCTCGCCTATGCAACGGAGCCTGACAAGATTGCCGGTTTCAAAAAGCGCTATCCCGATGTCAAGTGGGCATCAACCGTCGAGGAGATTTTGAACGACAAGTCGATCCAACTGGTGCTAAGTTCTCAGATCGCCAGTGAGCGCGCTCCTCTTGGTGTACGCGTTATGAAGAGCGGGAAGGATTTTCTTTCGGACAAGCCAGGAATAACCACGCTCGATCAGCTTGCAGCCGTTCGCAAAACGATCTCGGAGACTGGGCGTATTTATGCTGTGGAGTACTCTGAGCGGTTCGATGTGAAGGCGGCGGTCAAGGCTGGAGAGCTAGTGAAGCAAGGGGTGATCGGACGGGTCATTCAGACGATCAACATTGCGCCGCACCAAATCTCACAGCGCGCAGGAGATGCTGGCGGGTCGGGTGGACGTCCCGACTGGTTCTGGAACGATGCGCAGTTCGGCGGCATTCTTTGCGACATCGGCTCTCACCAAATCGACCAGTTCCTCTATTACACCGGTTCCACAAAGGCTGAGGTCGTAGCGTCACAGATAGCGAATCTGCAGCATCCAGAGCACCCCCATTTCCAGGACTTCGGCGACATGATGCTGCATGGAAACAATGGCTGTGGATACGTGCGCCTGGACTGGTTTACACCTTATGGCCTGGGCACGTGGGGAGATGGACGACTCTTCATCCTGGGGACCGAGGGATACATCGAAGCACGCAAGTACACTAATGTTGCAGTGAACACGCAGGGAAATAATCTCTTTGTCGTCGATGGCAAGAGTTCACGTTATATCGACTGCAACAACCTGACTCTTCCATTCGGTCCACAGCTTGTTGGGGATGTCGTCAATCGTACTCATACCGCACAAGACCAGGAGCAGTGCCTGCTGGCCGCAGAACTGAGCATCAAAGCCCAGAGCAATGCAAAGCGAGTTCATCTTGATTGGCAGAAGAAGCCTTAATTCTCCGGACAGTTCTGTAAAGGAAACGCATATGTCGAGTAGTCGTCGCACGTTCCTCAAGACTTCCGCTGCGGTGGCTGCAGTGGGTTTCCCCACCATCGTTCCCTCCAGCGTCTTCGGTCAGAACGCTCCGTCGAACCGTATCCAGATTGGGGCCATCGGCGTGGGTCGGATCTCTCGCGGCCATGACATGCCGAGCGTAATGCAGTTCACAGGCGTGGCTGGACGCGACAATCGCATCATCGCGGTCTGTGACCTCGATAGCAAGCGGGTGGAACTTGGCAAGAAGTTCGTGGACGATACCTACACAAACAAATTAGGTAGAGAGCATCGCGGAACCCTTGGATATGCGAACTACAAAGAACTGCTAGCTAACAAAGACATCGACGCCGTTCTGATTTCTACGCCAGACCACCAGCACGCGCGATTGGCAATCGAATCCGTGCATGCCGGGAAAGATGTCTATCTTCAAAAGCCTGCCTCGCTCACGATTCGTGAGGGGCGCGCGATGGTAAAGGGAGTGGAGGCGACAGACAGAATTCTGCAGATAGGTTCACAGCAGAGGAGTTGGAAGCAGTTTCATCGCGCGTGTGAGTTAGTTCGGAACGGCCGCATCGGCACACTCAAGCGTGTGGAGGTCGGACTTCCAGGAGATCCTGCCGGAGGAAGCCCAACCCCGATGCCTGTCCCTGCGAGGTTCGATTACGATGCATGGCTTGGTTCGACGCCATCTGTTCCCTACACCGTAGATCGTGTAATGCCCCAGAGCGACTTCGATCGCCCTGGCTGGCTTCGCTGTGAGCAATTCGGTGCGGGGATGATTACCGGATGGGGCGCGCATCATGTCGACACCGCACATTGGGGCATGGACACAGAGCACACCGGGCCTATCGAAATCTGGGGGAGTGCTGAGTTTCCTCACTACACTGACGAGAAGCCGGGACTGTGGAATGTCCACGGCAGCTTCAAAACGTATGCGCGCTATGCCAACGGTGTGGAAATGACGATCTCGGGCGACTTTGAAAACGGGATCAAATTTTATGGAGATAGGGGCTGGATTTTTGTCTGCCGCGATGGCATGAGTACCCCAACAGCATCGGCGAACGATAAGCCTGTAAAGATCGATCCGCTTCGAGCAAGCGACCCCAAGATCCTTACCAGCGTCATCGGTCCGAACGAAGTCCACCTCTATACAAGCGATGAGCAGCATGGCAATTGGCTGGACTGCATCCACAGCCGCAAGGCCCCGACTGCACCTGCGGAGATCGGCCATCGGGCTTGCTCTACCTGTCTCATTCATCACATTGCGATGAAGACGAAGCGTCACCTGCACTGGGACCCCAAAGCCGAGCACTTCCTCAATGACGAAGAAGCCAACCGCATGTTGAGCCGGCCGCAGCGGCATCCTTACGAACTCAGCTGAGACCAGAACAACGAGGGAGCTACGCAGAGTCTCCTTAGCTCCCTAACTTCCGCCAAATTAGAACTGAAAGCGACCGCCGAAGCAATCGTCCGGTTGCTGTTCTGCAGCCCGCTTGTAATGCGGCGGAAGGCAGCATCTCTTACGTTGGAGATCGGCCGCCCTCGATCATTCTGTACCGTGCATTTGAACTAGCGTGTTTTGTAGATGACCCACTCCGCAGGTCCGATCAGGCCCGACGGAAGCAGTGGACCTTGGATGGTCTTGATATTCGTCTTCGTGATCTTCGTCTTCTGCTCAGGGTCAAGATCTCCCAGAAGCCGGTTGTGCCAAAGATTTGTTACTTTGATCGTCAGCTTGTTCGAACCTTTCAGCATTGGAATGTGAATACAGGCCATATAGGGGTTTGCCCAGATGGTGCTCACAGGCTTTCCGTTTAAAGCGACCTGCGCAATCTCCCGCACATCCTGAAAACGAAGGCAGGCTTCTTCTTCCGCAGCCAGTTTTGGTGCATCGAATTCCGCAGAGTAACTTGCCGTTCCTGAAAAGTACCGAACGTCGTCTTCGTTCCACGTGGTCCAGCTTGTCAACTCTTTCGTATGGCGGGCAACACCTGAGACGCCACGGTTTCGTTGAAAAGAGACGTTCCAACCGTCGATGACTTTGAGCGGCTCGACGCGCTGCATCTCGCTCCGCAGCCCTGCGACCGAAGACTGCTGCACAAAGAGCACGAAGGTCGAGCCAAAAGCAGGTAAATTCAACGGAACATCCGTTGTTCCATCAGGATGGGCTTGCGATAAAACGCTACGCTTCATCTCTCCCGTCACAGCGTCCCATAATTCAATGTTGCCGCTTGCGCGGAACGTTGCGGTGAAGCTAGCTGCTCTTTCACTCGGATTACGAAGGAAGTAGACCTCGGATGTACCGACGCGGCGATGCACATAATCAATCCCACTATGGCTTGAAGCCGCCAGGTGGATTTTTGGGTCGGAGGCGGTGATCCTCAAATCAGGCAGCACGTGGGCGGAGGCCAACGCATTGCGGCCGTTCGAACTGCAGACCACTGTTCCGCTCTCGAAGAGATGGACCGAACCGTCCCGGCATCCCTGCCAAATCTCCTTTACAAGAGCATCAAAGCTGAGTCGCTGCCGCGCATCAACCAGTCCGGTAGGCGAGGTAGGCGAGAGCGACGCCACTGTTCCACCTGCCTGGAGATAACGCTTCACGAACTGCAGGACAGAAAGCGACACGCGGTTTGTCCTGGGCAAAACCATCACGCTCCATCGCACACCACTTGGGCCAATGAGTTCCCTGCCCTGGATTTTGATGGTGCGAAGCAACGCGTCTTCATTGGAGACGTCATAATCATAGCCGGGAAGTACACCCGCAGGATCGTCGGCCTTTAGGCGCACGAAGTTAGGAACGTTGTCGCCGTAGAAGTACAGCGCATCGTTGACCGGCGTACCGGCCTGCATGACGAACTGGATGCGATTCAGATATGCAAAGAATGCACCGGAAGCATTCCACCACGTCACTTTGGGGTTGAGATGTGTGCCAGCAAAGTACTCCTGACCCGGCAGTCCCGTGCCCTTTGGACTGGATGTGAACTCGTGCCATACCAGGCGATTCATACCTTCAGTAATGGCCATGTCGAAGGCGGGCTTCAGATCCGTTGCCAGAGACTCCGACCATTGTGGGCCGATGGAGGTTTCGCCTTCCTGTGCGACGAAGCGCTGGCCATAGATGTTTGCGGCACTGGCACCTTCCTTAGTAAAGAACCGCTCACGATCCAGACTGCGGTGAGGATTCGCAGACCAGAACTCTGTCTGCGGAACTGCGGCATGGCGAAAGGTCTCAAGCGCATCGATAGGCGCCCCATGTGGTCCACCACTCTCCGCCTGTATGCCGAGCCCGTGTTCTTTTGCTTTCTCCGCGAAGACGTCGAAGTGCTCCGACACGATGAGGTCGGCTACCGTTCGCCGCAGGTCCGTAAGGAAACGCGTGCTGTCCCCTCTTCCATCCACGATGCGTCCAGCAACGATTGGAAGGTAAAGAATGGGATCGTAGCCTCGCAGCTTTATAAATTGGCTTTGAAAGTCGTCCGTCCAGTTTGTACCTCCAAGCTCCCAACTATCGGTCGCAAGATATTTCAGACTCTTGAAAGGCTTTGCCACACGTAGAAGAGGTTCGACCACGGTGTTCCAGTACGTGTCGAACGCGTGACGGTTCATATGGTCAATGGCAAGGCCCTGCCATGCGCCGCTTGAGGTAGAGACACGCGCATCGGAGTCCGTATATCCAATACGCAGGAACTCCCATTCCCCTGCCGGCAGTTCTGTCTGAAGGCTGCCGTCCTTCCCCATAAGGATGGTCAGGTTCTTCACCTCATGCAACTGAGTGTCTGCGTAGGTGGGATCCGAAGCAAACTGCGATCTCGTCCCATCGTCCAGCATTGAGGCAGAGTCCGGCATGCTGAAGCCATTCTCCGCCGCCGCGCTCCGAAACTGAAGAGTCAGCGGCACACTATCTTCCTGATCGCTGTTCGCCGTATAGCGATCTCCCTGACGATCGTTCGGTTGTTCCGGCAGCTTGGCGCCGTGCGACAGCGGATACGCCAGCACAGCAATATCTCGATAGAAACCATTCTTTGTCGGAGGCTGCTTGAGCACCAACTGCACTTTGCCGCCCGCGTGGATCTCTCGTGTGTACGTGAGTATCTTGGAGGCCTGCTCGGGCTTCACGGGTGGCCCCCCCAGATTCCAGCCGCTGTTGATATTGAGCGTAATCTCCAGTCCTAAACGATCCGCTTCGCGTAACGCATGCGTGTACAGATCAACCCACGCAGGAGATCCAAACGTCGGCCCCGGCGCAACACGCGTATTGCCGGCCTGTCCTGAACCATCCGCATCGACTAGAAGGGCTCCGCCGAAACCTTTGGCCTTCATCTCTTCCAGGTCGTGGGTGATGGTTGGCTTGTCCGTGTTGCCATTCAGCCACCACCAGTAACAACGCAGGCGTGCCTGTAGTGGAGGGTTCTGAAATCCCGCGCGCAACTCCGCCAGCGAAACGGCGGCCGAAGCGGTGGAAGCCAAATGCGCTGAGCGTTGTTGCGAAAACAAAGGGAGCGAGACGATCAATCCAAGGATCGCAAAGAGAGTTCTTTGAGGGCGCATAGTTCCTGGTCTCGCTTGCTGTGCAGGCATGGTTGGGCAGAGATCTGAAATAAAAGAAAGATTCCGCAGCCGATCGGAAGACAATCTCCGAGTAGCTGCGGAATCGAAATGGCGGTTAGAAATTAATACGCCCAGTCAGTTGGCCGATGCGCGGGTCATTTGCCTGAGTGTAGTAAGTCGCACCGTTAATACTGGAGTAGGGCGACGCTCCGAACTGCGAGTTGCCGATCGTGGTGTTGGGGCCGCTGAAGTTTGGAGTATTCAGCACATTGAAAAACTCGCCCCGAATCTCAAAGCTCACACCCTCACGGACCACAAACCGCTTGAACATGGAGAGATCCAGCAGCGGATAGATTCGCTGACGAACACCGATGTAGGTGCTGTTGTTTTGCAGATCGTAAGCATACCGCTGACGGTACGCCGGGTTCGGAGAGAGAGCATCGCAGGCGGGTGCTGATGCAGTAGAAGCCACGTTAGCCCCTGCCTGGTTCTGGTAGCAGGTGTTGATGTAACGGCTGTAGGTTTTATTGCCCTGATTCGGATCGCCGATGATATTGACCGTGGAAGGAGCAGCTACGAGATTTCCGTTCTGCGCACGGAAGACAGAGTTCAGTTGCCATCCTCCAATCAGCAGACGCTCATATGCTGGGCGCTTCAGGAATCTCGGCAGCTCTATCGTGCCAAAGACATTGCCGATAAGCGTGGCATTGAGATCCTGCACCGAGTAAAGGTTTGGGTTGGTGACCTGATTGCCGTTGCTGAAGAAGCCATTCCGCAACATGATCTTCTGCCAGGTGAAGTTGCCCTGGATAGAGAAGTGGTTCCTCATCGGACGCTGCACCTGAATCTGCATGGAATTATAAGGCGCGCTGCCAATAGAAGAGTACTGCTCTGTGACCGTTCCAAACTCAGGAAACGGTAGCAACAACTGGTACTGTGGAACGGTTGCGTTGTTAAGTGAAGTGGTACCCATCCCAGTGAATTTTCCAGCCATCGGATTCGTCACCGCTGCATTGAGGAAAGAAACGCCTGCAGCTCCCTGGTTCAGATACTGTGCGGGCAATACGTTGATGTTGTGACTGACTTCCAGCCGCGTGGGACGTGCACCGATATACGCGATCTGCAGAACAAACTTTCCAGGAAACTGCTGTTGCACGCTTGCAGAATATTGAGCACTCTTTGGCGTGACGTGATTCGGATCAACGAAGTTAATATTTTGTCCGAGACCCGTTCCAAGACCCAGAGAGCTGCCCGTAGGCAGCGTAACGCCGGATGGATACGGATTGCTAAGTGAATACAACGGTGCGCTGGTGGTGTAGTTGTTGTAGGTCGTTGTCTGGCTGAAGCCGGTGCCGATGGGTGATTCCAGCGTGTTGAAGTAGATGATGCCGAATCCGGCGCGAGCGACGGTCGTCGGCGTTGCCTGGTAAGCCGCTCCGAGGCGCGGCTGAAAGTTGTTCAGATCGCGCGGATACGGAAAACGGTTCGAGTTGCTCGTAAAGCGAAGGCCTCCGTTCAAAGCAAGGTTGGGAACCGAGGCCTGCAGCGGACTGGCGCACGTGGTGCAGAAGTCCGTGACCTGCTTGTTGTATCGCTCCGTGATGGGCGATTCGTAATCCCAGCGGGCGCCGAGGTTCAACGTCAACTTGGGAGTGATGCGCCAATCGTCCTGAACGAAGGGCGCCACGTATATCTGTTGCAGAGCATAGGCCGCCTGGATGTTGTACGTCGCTGCCGAATGATATCCGAGCAGGAGAGACGCCATGGCATCGCCCGAGCTCGCATCCGCGCCCACTGCTGTATTGACGGAGTTCTTTTGCGTGAAGCGACGGTCGAAGGTCAGCGCGCCAAAACCACTGAGCGGGTTCTGCACGTTATAACGGATCATGTTGCCTTCAAATCCAAAGCGAACCGAGTGCTTTCCCCAGATCTTCGTAAGGATCTCGGAGAGAGAACCAGTAACATTGGAGCTGATTTGACCGCCCGCACCCGCCGCAAGGCCTGCGTAAGAATCCGTCGGGGTCACACCGGGAAAGGAGAGATTCGGATAGTTACTGGTCGACATGCCGATGCTGCTGAGATCGAAGTTCGAGTTGCCGGGATACTGCAGGCCGAACGGGTGGTAAATCAAGCCGAAGCGTGAATCGAGCACCATGCTCGATGTGAACGTATGAACATCGTCGATGCTTCCGCCGCGGTTGTTGCGGTAGACACTGTATCCATAGCCTGTCGGGCCAACGGCTTTTGGAAATCCCTGCAAGGGGTAGCTCTGTGTCAGGCCAGAGCGAAAGAAGGTTGCGTTCAGGCGGTTCTTCGCTGTGACCTGGTGATCCAAACGAAAGATGAAGGAAGGATACGTGCTCGGATAGGAGGTCTTGGTGGAGATATAGTTGGTGCTCGTAATCGAGGCTCCAGGCACATTTGGCAGTGGCAGATACGTCATCAGGGCCGCGCCTGTGGGGTTAATCGCGGATGCGATGTTGTTATTTGCGTAGAACGCCGTGCGATTGTTATTACCGTCCAAGACCGAGGCCGGACGATAGAGTTGAATGCCCGAGGTGCAAAACCCAGTTGCATCGAAGGCACTGCAGAGTGCGGAGAAGTCGCCCGCGCGCTCGGCTGCTGTCGGTACGCGTGCGGAATAATTGATCGCCGTGTGCGAGGCATAGCGTTCAAAGGCCGCCATAAAGAACGTTTTGTCGTGACCGTTGTAGATCTTTGGAATCCATACGGGCCCGTCGACCACAAAGCCGGTCTGGCTTAGTTGATCGTTGTTGCGCGGCGTCCGAACGGTCGGATTAGTCGAGTTCTGATTCAGCACTTTCTCCGAGGTATTGGCATTCAGATACGTGTTCTGAAACACGTAATAGGCCGCGCCGTGCAGTTTGTTGGTTCCACCGCGTACGACCGTGTTCGTTACGGTGCCGTTTCCATGGCCGACCTGCGCGTCAAAGATGGAGGTCTGTACCTTTACCTCTTCGACGGCCTCTGGTGAAGGAACAAACCCGGTGTATCCGGCACCGGAGAGACGCTCGGCGGGATCGTCGGGAATACCATTGAGCAGAAGCCGATTGTGACCGGCGTTGCCATCGGTTGTAATCTGGACCGCCACGCCGCTGAACGGGTTGGTGAACTGGCTGGCTTTGCCCTGGAAGTAACCGCCCGATCCTGTATTGACCACACCCGCCGCCAAGGTCGCCATAACGAACGGGTTCCTGCCAACATTGGGCAGGTCCGTCACTTCTTTTGTGCTTAGAGTCGTCGCAATATTCGCGGATCCGGTGTCGAGCAAGGGATTGCTGGCGGAGACATCCACACTTTCCGTGGACCCGCCTGCCCTCAGCTTGAAGTCGATCTTTTGCGACTCGCCAGCGGTAAGCACTACTTCGTGGCGCGTGTCCGTTCCAAAGCCGGTCGCTGTAGAAACGACCGTATAGTTTCCCGGATTCAGGGCCGGGAAGGAGTAGACGCCCGATGCATTCGTCGTTGTGGTCGATTTGAAGTGGGTTGCCACCTCCGTGACCGTCACCGATGCATTTGGAATGACCGCGCCGCTCTCATCTGCGACTTCGCCCTGAATCGCTCCAAGATAACGCTGTGCGGAACTGACTACGGAAAATAAGGTGAAAACGATTGCTATCAAAATTGCGGGAAGGGACATCTTCCCCACCAGGTACTTCTTCATACTGCCTCCAGAACGGTGCAAAGGGGTGCATTGAGAACGCCCAATCCTCTGGATCGGCTAGTAACATTGCCAAGTTAATTCACGGGCAAACGCAGGTAAAATTAACCGCTAGAAGCATATAAGCCCTTTATTACTATTTAGATGCAAAGGCACCTCCGTCGCCCCACTGCTGGATGAGTTGTGACCATCTGGCCCAAAAACCAGAGATTCAGGCCAAATGCTAAACTTGCTCTCTCGCTTCTTAGGTGCTGCAAGCATCACATGTCTGTCCTTCATGAAAATCCGGCTTCCCTGTCTGACACCTCCATCCCAGCTTCTGTAGAAGAGCGGCTGGCGATCATCGAACGTGTCGCAAACAGCACCCAATTCAGCAAGTCCACCAGATTGCGGGACTTCCTTCGCTTCGTCGGGAAACGGTCCGTCAAGGCCGGTGCAAACGAGATTCATGAGCATGAGATCGGAGTCCAGGTCTTTGGCCGTTCGGAGAGCTATGATCGCGGGCAGGACAACATCGTCAGGGTCAACGCGACGGAGCTGCGCAAACGGATCGACTCCTACTTCTCCTCGGAGGGCGCACACGAGACCCTGATCTTCACGATTCCACGCGGTAGCTATATCCCTGTTTACGAATACCGCTCGCTCGCCCCGGACATACCTGCCACGGGCGAACCGCCGGTTCCCCTGGGGATCGACTCACTGCTGCCCTCGGCGTCTCGCTGGAAGAACTCACAAGTTTTCTGGATCTTCTTAAGTGCTGGACTGGCCGCCATCTGCATATTCCAGTTCGTCCAGATGCGCTCGTTGAATACGCCAACGCGGGCCTGGGCCAATAAACCAAACGTCGTGGCCTTCTGGACAGAATTTACCAAGCCGAACACCTTAACCGATATCGTTCTTCCCGATGAAGCCGTCAGTATGAGCGAGGAGATCGTGGGCCACCCCATTACTCTGAGCGACTATCTGGATAAGGCCTATATCCACGAGTTCGAATCGTCTCCGAAGATGAGCGCCGAACGCAAGGCCGACCTGCACACTATTTTCAATCACAATCTGGTCACCTTTGGTGGGTTCCACGCGGCCCAGGAGATCATCGAGATTGGGCCGATCGCCCGCTCGATGCACCTGGTGCACTCCCGTTTCTACGAAGCGGAATCCCTCAAGCGGAACAATCTCATCCTGATCGGCGGGAAAAAAGCGAATCCCTGGGTTCATCTCTTTGACGATCAGGTCAACTTCAGCCTGGATTACGACGATGCACATTCGCAGGCTTTCGTCTCCAATCACCAGCCGAAACCAGGAGAAGAGCCGATCTACAAAGTAGTCATGGATCGCAATGCGCTCTATGGCTACAGCGTGATTTCCTACTTGCCCAACCCGAGCCACACCGGCAACGTCCTTATTATCGCGGGCACAGATTCCGATGCCACGGCCGCCGCCGCAGAGTTCCTGACGTCCGAAGAGGGCTTGCGAAAACTTCGCACGACCTTTGGTGGTGGAGAGTTCCACTACTTTGAAGTTCTGCTGAAGACGTCCAGGCTCAGCGGCACATCTTTTAACTCTCAGCTTGTCGCTTACCGCACGCATGCTTGATGCGGTGATCTAAAACGCACAGAACAAAAGATACCCAGCGGTTACAAAATTGTGCATCCCAAACCCTCCTTAGACATCCAACCTACTGATAGGTAGTTTGAAAATGGAAAACGACACCGCAGAACGCATTCTTGACTCAGCCCACGCACTCATTGCGGAGCGCGGCTATGCCGCGTTCAGCTATGCCGACATCGCGGACGTGGTCAAAATCAGAAAAGCGAGTATCCACTACCACTTTCCCTCGAAGGAGGCGCTCGTGACTGCGGTATTAAAGCGACATCGGGCGAAACTGAATGCGGGCATTGAAATGCTAAATGCTCAAATACCGGATCCGTTCGCCCGTCTTGCTGCCTATATGAACCACTGGGAAGGCTGCATTCGTGCGAAGACCGAGCCGATTTGTATTGCGGCTTTGCTTGGCGCTGAACTGCCAACCCTGCCGGAGGAAGTCAAAGTAGAGATTCAACGACACTTCCAAGACCTGCGCGATTGGTTCCGTGAAACGCTTGAGGCTGGCGTCGCGGTGCGCGTAATCCGACTCAGTCTATCGGCTGCGGTTGAAGCCGAAAGCCTTCTCGCTCTGGTACATGGAGCCATGATCTCGGCCCGTGCCTACGATTCCACCGAAGTTTTCGCCCTGATTACCGAGGGCGCGCTTAAGCGACTTTCACCTGGAATTTAACAAGTATTTATAGAACAGTCGCCTCCATCACCCCAACCTACCAACTAGTCGGTAGCTGCACCTCGAAAGGAATAACTCCATGACAAATACATTTAGAAACCCAGGAACACAGAAGCCAACAAGCTCCCTCCGTACCCTCTACTTCAGCCGAACGATCATCCAGTTTATTTGGGCAGCTCTCGTCATTGCTTTTGCAACCTCATCTCCCCTCCTGGCAGTCATCCTCATGGTCGCCTATCCACTTTGGGACGTAGCTTGCACGCTCTTTGATCTGAGTTCCAGCAATACCTCCGACTCAACTGCCTCTTCCAAAACGTTGCAGTACTGCAACATTGCTCTTGGCGTCGTAACCGCCATCGGCATTGGCGTGGGCGCGAGTTCGGAGATGCGTTATGCGGTTGCTGCCTTCGGGGCCTGGGCCTTTGCCGCTGGGCTTTTACAACTGGCGGTTGGAATCTATCGCCGGTCTTTAATGAAGGGACAGTGGGCCATGATTCTGAGCGGTGTGCAATCGATGATTGCGGGCGGCGCATTTCTATTCGGCGGACTCGGAGGGAAGGTTCATGTTAAGGATTTGGGGGGCTACGCTGTCTTTGGTGGTGTCTATTTCCTCATCTCGGCGATCTTGCTCGGCCGCAAAAATCGTTCCCTGGAGACGACCGCCGCTGGCGCTTAGTAGTGAGCCTTCCTCGAAACGCTACGCCGAAAAACTGGCCTTACTGGACGTGCCTATGATGGAAAACGCGGGCACGTCCTTTTTACTAGCCCTTTTAAACTTTCTGGCTCAGAAGCATGGAAAACAAGATCTTCTTAAACCTCTCCGTCGGCACCAGACTGCGTTCTGCTTTAGCCAGCAGAAGTGCACCCTCCATCGCGCCGTGGATGAAGCCTGCGAGATCATCACACTTTGTCTGTTGTAATCGAAGATATTCCTACGGCCTGAGTTCCGCTTGCGCGTTACAAAAGGATGAGCGCGACAGTAGTGCCGACAAAATATCCCACTCCAATACCAGCAACCAGATCCGAAGGATAGTGTTGACCGCTTGCAACCCGCGCCCAACAGAGCAACAGCAATCCTAAAGCGAGTGCGGGAATGGCTGCATGATGCTGCCAGCAAAGCAGAAAACCGACCACTGACAGCGTCATACAATGTCCGCTTGGGAAAGAGTATCTATCCAGACAACGACTACGGCTGGGTATATTCTCGACGAAGTTACAAGGACGCACTCGCGCAAATCTAGGCTTGGTTGAGCCATAGAAAAGATGAGAGAGGGCGACCCCGGTGATTAAAGCGACGAGGAGCCTCCACTCTCGCAAAACAACAACGTAGAGGGCGATGGGCAGGTAAATCCAACCATCGCAGAGTTGGTTGATGGCGTTGACCGTCAGGAGAAGCGGCTTCGGCTCAGAATA
Organism: Terriglobus saanensis SP1PR4; assembly: GCF_000179915.2. Lineage (NCBI taxonomy): Bacteria > Pseudomonadati > Acidobacteriota > Terriglobia > Terriglobales > Acidobacteriaceae > Terriglobus > Terriglobus saanensis. The sequence continues at coordinate 3,248,291 of NC_014963.1, forward strand.
CCGCACCAACTTCGCAACAACGTGCACTTCCCTTTGGTTCATCCGCAGAAACAGGTCGTCAATTCTGGCTCGATAAGTTGACGATAAGGTAACGTCCGTATTTACCTGAGACATAATCTTCACCTGTCACGTTTAAATAGCCAAACAATGTGTCCGAAATGCTACACCAACCCATGTGTCGTCACAAGCGTTTCCTATCACCGACAGGCAAAGGCCCTCATAGATTAATTGAGTAAATAGCTAAGCGAAAAGAATCGAGACGCTGGTGGAACGTAGAAGAACAAGATGCTCACCAACGTCCCCTTGTGCATAAATTTGGATCGATAAAGAGGAAAGAATCATTGGCAGCTAAAGAGCCATTCCAACGATTCTGTAATACGGGAGGATTTCTATGTAGTTATTGTGGGATGACGGAACGTTCCATCCTTCTCTTATTACTACGAGCCATGCTAGTTGCAAATGTAGCTCCCAGCCAAAATAACACCGTCGCAACATTTCCTCCAGACTTTACCAAACTTTCAGGCAAATGCAATATGCCGTTGAGAACGAATACATGAGAAGAGGAATTGTAGTGGGCGTGCTAATCATAGTAGCCTTCGGTATTTGGAGGCACTGCATTCAGAACAACACCAAGATTTCCATGCAGATGGCGCGAGAGAAGAAGATGGGCAGTCTGCAAAGAATGAGTTGTGGTCTCGCCGAAGCGCGTAATGAGTAGAACAAGGTCGGCTTGCTCGGCCATCATAACGGAATCAGCCACGGCTAATACGGGAGGGCCATCGAGAATCAGCACATCATATTCTGACCTCCACAAGGAAAGCTGATTCTTCATTACGTCCGAGCTGAGCAGCTCATAAGGAAATGGCGTCCGCCTGCCGCCGGGAATGTATTTGAAATTGGGAATCTCGGGTAGTGAAATAGCCCAACCAGGGGGTAACTGTCCCGTGAGTATGCCGGAGAGACCGTCGTGCAAGCTCGATAGATTCATTCGGCTAGCAATCACTGGCCTCCGAAGATCCATTTCTACAAATAATGTGCGTACCCCTGCTCGAGCATAGGTCGCTGCAAGATTGATTCCAGTTGTGCTCTTTCCTTCAGCGGGGGTGCTACTCGTAATAAGAATGACTTTAACCATTTCAGGCTTCGACAGGAGAACAGCAGTTCTAAGGGCGCGCAAAGCCTCCGCATAGGGCGCTCCAGGGTGAGCGAGGACCTCTATGTTGTAGTGTTTTCCGAGTGAATCCAGGGAAAGCGGCGCAGAGACCCTGGAGCGTTGTCCGAACCAGCGGCAGAAATCCCAGGCAAAAAATCGTCTTGAGTTTACATAGTTGAAATCCGGTACCACTGTGTAAACTGGCAGTTCTAAATCGGCCTCGATCATCTTAACTGAATTCACTTTGTCGTCCCGCATCTCTACTATTCCTTCGAATCGGGGCCAAATTATCTCAGAGGCTAAACTGTGCGGGCCGTGTAAGCCAGTTGCCGGAGATAGGCCGTATCTTCCAGGCGTTCATCTTGACCTTGCCCGCGCCCGTCGCATGCAATCGCACATCAGGCGCTGTCTTTCCCTCGTAATAGAAGTGATGTAGTCTCCAGGTCTCTTTGCGTTGTTCTGGTTTGACGCACGTCGGGTTATTTTTGGAAGAGCAGCGGTGTGAAGTGGATTAGGTTGTCGCGCCAGACGGGCCACTGGTGATGGCCAGGAGTTTCGATGGCAGTAACCGGCAGGCCCTGGGCCTTGAGTGTCGCGATGGCGGCGCGGTTGGGTTTGAGCAGCGCGTCGTCAACACCACAGGCCATCCAGAGGAGACGGAGATTGGCCTTCTGCGGAGTGACTGTGGGGAGCTTGGCAAGCGTAGCGGGATTGAGGCCAGCAGAGAAGGTGCCAATCCAGGCAAAGAGGTCGGTATGGTTGAGACCGGTCAGGAGGCTCTCCCCGCCGCCCATGGAGAGACCGGCGATGGCGCGGTGATCGCGATCTCCGATGACAGGGTACTCGGCCTCGACCCTGGGGAGGATCTCGGTGAGAAGCATGGCCTGGAAGAGGTCGATGTTCTGGATATTCAGGGCGGGGGTGCGGCCGGGTTTGAGAACAGCGAGGTTGCCGTAGCCGAGGGTCATGACAACGATCATGGGCTTAGCCTTGCCGGTAGCGATAAGGCTGTCGAAGATATCGTTGGCCCTGCCGGCGGAGAGCCAGCCATCGGCACCGTCGGAATAGCCGTGGAGCAGGTAGAGCACGGGGTATCTGATTTTGGCCTTTGCGTCGAAGCCGGGCGGCGTGTAGACGTAGTACTCATCCTGATTGGCGGGAGCGTTGAGAACAACACTGGTGGTGTAGAAGTGGTGGTTAATTTCACCGTGGGGTATGGCCTGGATCTCCCAGGGCATGGGCGGATTGCCGGGGATGGTGAAGGTGTTGACAAGCTCCTGGAGATTGGTCTGGATAGTGGGGTTCTGGGTATCGAGAACATAGCTGCCGTCGATGCGGAAGCGGTAGGAGTAAATCTCAGGCGAATAAGGCTGGGTGGTGAGGGTCCAAAGGCCCGCGGCGTCCTGGGCCATGGGCATGTTGGCGTCTTCGACGCTGACAACGACCTCTTTGGCGTTGGGAGCGGCGATCCGGAAGGTGACGGAACCGTTGGGCTGGACCTCGGGCGAGATATAGGTGAGCGCAGATTTCGGCCGGGCTGGCTTCGAGGAGTCGACCGTGCGGACGGTAGGGTTCTGGGCGGCGATAGGAAGGGTCGCGGAGAGGAGGAGCACACAGAAGATCGCCAGCTTGCGCATGGGCGCAAGTCTATCGCATGAGTAGCGCCCGTGCCCATGCGATACCTGAGGACGAGGATCGCATGGGCACGCTTGTCGGCTATCTTGGTGCATCCATTAGTGGGCTTGACGTCGCCGAAGGCCCCTTCGAAATGTATCGACGTCGCGTCCAGTAAAGCACCAGACCTATCGTTATCCACGTAAAGCCCAAAAGTTGTGCACTTCGCCCAAGATGAAGCCAGATAAAAGTACAAACAGTGATTCCCGCAATTGGAATCGTGGCGGCGAACCGAATCTTTTCGCCTGAACGAAACTTGTAATGTACGAGAGCTGCCGCGTTGACGCCTATGAACGCGATAAATGCACCGAAGTTTAGCAACTCGGCTCCCTTTTCATAGGTAAGCACGAATACTCCAAGCAGCGTGCAGGCACCAACGATAAGGACATTATTTCGCGGGATTGCTGTCTTCGGACTCAGCGCAGCAAAGAGACGATGGGGTAGCACATTGCTGCGTCCCATACTGTAGAGGAGCCGGGCTGCTCCAAATTGCGCCGCGATGCCGGACCCCAAATTAGCAATCAGGAGAGTGGCATTCAAAAGATGAAAGAGCAACGGTCCGCCGATCCTTCTGGCTACTTGCACGTAGGCAGTATCGACAGTTGAAGTGGGAAACGCGCCAGTATGGGGCCAAGCCAGTTGCGCGACATAGACTTCGATAGCGGACAAGATACCTATGATTAAACAAGTGAGAACCGTGGCCAGCATGATGTTTCGACGAGGATTCTCCACCTCCTCGGACATCGTGGAGATACCATCAAAGCCAATGTAGGTGAGGACGGCAATCGACGTGCCGCGGAAGAAGCTGGAGGCGGAGAAGCTGGATGGATCATAGAAGGGTATGAGCCATTGACCTCCAATGGGACGGGCTACCCGTGCAAGGTACTGGATCGCATAGCCCAGGAAGATGAACACGACAATACTCATTGCAATGGCAAGAACAGCGTTGACGCGCCCTGAAGCCTGAACGCCAACCAGGTTAAGCGCAGTAAACAGAATCACGATAGCAACCGCCCATGCGGCGTAGGGAACGCCAGGCAAAATGTTGCTGGCAGCGGCGCTGCACCATATGGCACAGATAATCGGATTCAAAAGGTAGTCCATCAGCATGGACCAGCCTACGACGTAACCCGCGACGGGGTTGAGTTCGCTTCCGACATAAGTATAGGCAGATCCCGCACTGGGATAGACACGTGCCATCCGCCCATAACTAACGGCCGTGAAAAGCATCGCTACCATGCCCAGCAAAATGGTAGACACAACATGTCCACGAGCGACGTTGCTGACAACGCCATAGATCCCCATGGGAGCCGTTGGCTGGATGATGATGATGCCGTAGAAGATGAGATTCCAGAGCTTGAGCGTTCGCCTAAGGGAAGGCGCTTTCAAGGCGATCGTTTCGTCGGTCAAATTCGCACCAGCATACAAAATTTTATTAAGCGGGATTAGGCCCAACCTTGTGAAGGTGGAAGTCCGCGTCTGTGACAACATCTTAGCCTCAGCATAGCCGTATGGAACAGCCAAGGAGACATCGAGGGCGGTTGGCCATTTTCATTACGCTCAAAGTGGCCCGAGCTTCACTTAAGCTAAAAACGCGCAACGATTTAGTTGTCTTTTCACGAGGATGCGTGACCTACATTTTTAAGACACTCGACGCCCTGAATGTAGTACCAAATCCCACCAGATCCTAGCCCCCCGGCTCCTTCTCAAAATCCCCCGTTCTTGCGAATGACCTTCCTCGGCATCTTTGTGTCCTCCCTAATCGACAACAGCAAATGAGGTATAAACCGGCACCAGCTCTTTCGGACATGAAAAAGCCTCTCGGACTGAGGGGCTTTGGTCATTGCGAAGCTGGTTAGCTTTTCGTCTGCCGTCCCTTCCAATGCCATCAGCACGATTTCTTCGTCGGACTGCTGCGCGTTCTCGTCACCCTTGGCGAGGTGACTCGCCACCTCCTCAAGGAAGCTGTAGTCCATGTGGATGAGCAAGCGCAGGAAGACTCGCATCTGTTCCGCGCCGAAGATTGCGGGAGTCTCCGCGAGGATGCGTTCGAAGGTGGCGACCCTATGCAGCGGTCACTTATATTTCATGATAATCATTGGCTTGCAGCATCATCGAACTCCGTTCTGAGGTAATGTCCAAGAGGCAGGACCGTTAAGGCCGATGCCATTTCTTCGATTCCCGGCTGCAAAGCAAAAGACCATGATCGTATCCATTAAACTCATCTCAGATGTTTATGCTGTTCCTAAAGGCTCACCATGATCTTGGTAAAGCTGGCGGGGTTCTCTGACCATTTCGCAAGCATCGCCGGAGCCTCCGTGAGTGGCACAATTGTAGAGACTGCACGGTCGACTGGGAACCTGCCTGCCTCTAGAATCGCCATCACCTCCCGGAAGTCCTGCGGAAGTGCGTTTCGGGATCCCATAATATCCAATTCCTTTTGTACGAATAACCTAGTCTCGTAGCTAACCAGCTCCTTCGCATAGCCGATATAGACGATACGTCCGGTGAAGCCCACCTCTTCGACCGCCGCCCGAAAGGTGTCGGGAAGGCCGATAGCCTCGATCACCACATCCGGTCCGAAGCCACCGCTTATCTCCTGTAGACGTTCGTGTACATTATCCCGGCTCGAATGAATCAGATGGACTGCGCCAGCTGCCCTGGCCGTTTCGAGCTTCTCGTCATCAAGATCGATCGCGATCGTTGTGGCCCCCCGAAAGGCAGCTCCTGCGATAGCGCCCAGGCCAACGCCCCCACAACCATACACGGCCACGATGTCCTTGGAATCGACGCGCGCACGAGCTGCGGCGTGGACTCCCACCGTTAGGGGCTCAACCAAGCAGAGTTCCTTAAACGATAGCGAGGACGGATACAGCTTATCCGCCGAAACGCTCAGCAACTCGGTCATTGCGCCGTCTCGCTGTACACCAAAGGTTTGATTGAATTGACATGCGTTCACGCGACCATGACTGCATGCAGCACAGTGGCCGCAGTGGGTGTAAGGTGACACCGTGACACGCGTACCTGCAGGAATGCTTACGCTTCCCTCGAGAACAGTTGCGGCGATCTCGTGTCCGATCACCCGCGGGTATGTTATCAGTGGGTTCTTGCCGCGAAAACTGTTCAGGTCTGTTCCGCAGAGGCCGACCATCTCGACCCGCAAAAGGACCTCTCCCTGCTTTGAGACAGGCTCCGTGATCTCTGTGATCGCTACTTGACCGGGTCCGGTCAGCGAAACTGCTTTCATACATCGGCTCCATTACCCCTCGTCAGGTCTCCTTGCATGACATGCCGAAGTCCCTTTGGGAGCCGCCCTCGATAGCGTTCCAACAATGCCGGAAACCGCGAGCCACGTTGCAGCCAGTGGATAACACCATGCATGAGCGGAGCTGACTCGGCGATTGTAAGTAACCACTCTATCTCTTCGATCCACGGACGCGCCTGCGCAGCAACTGCACTTCCCACATCGGCCCGCGCAACATCTTTGATGAGGTCTTCGGCGGCAAAGTGTCGGTGAAGAGGTGCTAAGGTGCCCCTCCGCCAATCGAACCCTACAACGTCGTATCGCCAACGGTGATGATGCGCCTCAACGCCAAGCATCGCGGCTCCCGATGGCTCTTCGAGGTGCGTCTTGATTCTGCTCCAGCCCCGAACGCCAAACCGCGTTGTGCGCGGGTGCAATGATTCTCCGCACCTTTTGGACGCACCGAAGCCGATGATGGACGCCTCGATACCCGTTTTGCCGAGCGCGCGATACTGCATAGAGTTTCCCATCTAATCAGTGTGGTTCGACTGTAGGAGGATCCTACTATAGACGATAAAGGTAACGAATAACATTATGTAAAATTGCGCGTGAAGTGGTTTCCGCAGGGTGTTAAAAGCCGTGATCACACAGGAGACATTAAGTGCAACGCTATTGTTTTGTGTTAGATCTTCGCCCCGACCCGGTCCTCATCGCTGAGTACATACGTCTTCATCAGGGAGTTTGGCCTGAGATCCGGGAGAGTATTCGTGAGGCTGGCGTGCTCGATATGCAGATTTACCGCCTGGGCGACCGACTTTTTATGATCATGGATACGCTCGATGACTTCACGCTTGAGAGGAAAGCGGCTCTGGACGCCGCTAATCCAAAGGTGATCGAGTGGGAGACACTGATGGGAACTTTCCAGCAGGTGGATGCCGCGGGAGATCTTACTCGAAGGTGGCAATTGATGGACAAGATCTTTCAACTCACCTGAAGCGCCGTAAGTGAAGTGAATAACTCAATCAAGACACGAACTGCCGTCACTGCCGCACGCGCGAACAATAATTTCAAATTTTGGAAGCTAAAGACATTGCTTGCTCAAGGTAGCAAAGACCGCATGATCTCACCGAAGAATGGAGGAACGAGATCCTGCACAACGAGTCCACCAAGTGGGCTTCGTCCTGTAAGCAGACTATGCGCTTGTGAAGCTTGGCCTGCAGCTATTCGGGACTAACGCGCTCTTTAGAAACAATCGATAAAACAGTCCGTGGCTCTGGCTAGAAAGCGCTACAGTAAACGTATAATTCCAGGATGACAGGCATGGTTTTTAGGGAAGTCGGACGGAAAACCAACCGTCCAAGGAACACGTCGTGACCGGGTATTCTGCAACTTTTGATAAGGGCCAACCGAGGATCCATTATGCTTCAACGGTGGTCGCTCCAACATTTCATCAACACTCAGGTCTTTGAAACCGCAGTTTCAAGGTGTCCAACACAGCGTCGGGAGTGCTGAAGCTATGAAACTTGCATGTGCGGTCTCGACATTCACTCTTTTGTCCGTATTTACCCTGGGTTTGTCTTCTGCCACCGCGCAAGCGGCGCTAGAAGGCGAAGACGCATCATCGTCGGCCGGGTATTCCACTTTGCAGCACATTATCGGAAACGACTCGAGTCAGGTGATCGTCCAGAAGGCATCAAGGCTTCTGCCCCGCCAGAACCAAACGGACTGGATGCGTCTGGAGCGCACATTCTTCATCCACTTCGGACCAAACACCTTTCGAGGCGTTGAGTGGGGCAACGGCCACGAGGATCCTTCCGTCTTCAACCCTGTACAACTTGATGCGGATCAATGGGTACGCACCGTGCGGGATGGCGGCGGCAAGATGGTGATTCTCGTATGCAAGCACCACGATGGATTGAACCTGTGGCCGACCCGCTATTCGAATCACTCCGTAGCGTTCAGTCCCTGGGAAGGCGGAAACGGAAATCTTGTTCGCGATGTAGCCGCGGCGGCGCGGAAATACAACATCAAGCTTGGCGTATATCTTTCACCCGCTGACCTCTATCAGCTGAAAACCAATCCCTCCAATCCAAAAGGCTACTATGGCAACCAAAGCCCAAAGCTGCGCTCGATTATTCCGACAGATCCCACCTTCTTCAAGACGGATCCATCCAAGGGTCGGACGCAGCCTGCGGGCTTTGGCAGATTTACGTACCAGGTCGACGATTACAACCGGTACTTCCTCAACGAACTCTACGAACTCTTGACGGAATACGGTCGGATCGATGAGGTCTGGTTCGATGGTGCGAACCCTGATCCGAGCGTGCAGGAGACATACGACTATAACGCCTGGTACGACATGATCCGGCATCTTCAGCCGCATGCGATCATCTTCGGCAAGGGGCCCGATGCTCGCTGGGTCGGCAATGAGAGCGGTGTCGGTCGAGCGACAGAGTGGAGCGTGATCCCTCTTCCCACCCCGCCGGATCAGTTCCGGTGGCCGGATATGAGGGATGAGGATCTGGGCAGCCGTTCCAAACTCGTCCCCGGATCGTACCTCTGGTGGTATCCGGCAGAGACCAATGTTCCGATTCTCCACGGTTGGTTTTGGGCTGAAGGTAAGAGTTCGCGAACCGCCGCCGAACTCGTAGATATCTATTACCAATCCGTCGGCCGCAACAGCAACTGGCTGCTGAACCTGTCACCGGATAATCGCGGCTTGATCCCGGAACTACAGGTTGCCAACGTCCGTCTGATGAATCAGGTCGTTAGCGAAACCTTTGCGAGAAACCTCGCGGACGGCGGCACCCTCACGGCTGATTCAAGTCAAAGAATGCACAGTCCCTCCGCTGTTCTCGACGGCAATCCGGATACGTGGTGGGAGGCCACGCCTGGTCGCAGCACAGCCATCCTGACGATAAAGCTTCCACACCCGGCCAAGTTCGACGTCATCTCCCTGCAAGAGGCCGTCGACCATCGCGGCCAGAGAATCGAATCCTTCGCCGTGGACGTGAAGGATGGATCGCAATGGAAGCAGGTGGAACAACAGACGACGATCGGTCACAAGAGGCTCTTGCGGCTGGACTCGCCGGTGAGCACCGATGAAGTGCGTATTCGTATCAACAGTTCCCGAATGGAACCCACCCTTGCCGAAATAGGTCTCTTCAAACAGGCTGAGCTAGTCCAGGCGCCCGTGATCGGGGATAGGGATACTCATGGAGACGTCACTATCACCAGCACGAAGGACCTGCCGGTTGTTTACACCCTGGACGGCACCGTGCCCACAGTTCGGTCGGCTATCTATCGGACGCCTATCCATCTGGTAAATGGCGGTGAAGTCCTGGCGGCATGCATTGCTCCAGATGGGCGACTCGGTATGCTGGCTCTGAAAGATATGCCAGGTGTCGCTCCGATCGGCTGGAAAATTGTCAGCGTTTCGAACGAGTTGCCGGAGCATCCTGCGATCAATGCGTTCGACGGAAATCCGAAAACGCTCTGGGAGACCGGTGCGAATGCACTGCCAGCTCCGCAAATCACGGTCGATATGGGAGATATTCATCGGGTCGCTGGCTTCACATATCTGCCGCGTCGGGACGGTAATCCCTCGGGCATCGTAGAAAAGTACCGTTTCGAAACCAGCGCCGATGGCCAGACCTGGAGTCTAGCTGTCGCTTCGGGCCGTTTCGAAAACATCTCTAACAATCCCGAACTGCAAAAGGTTTTCTTCCCTCCATCAGACGCCCGCTTTTTCCGGTTTACGGCATTGCAAGACACACAGAATGCTGGCAGAGCAGGTGCAGCCGAGATCTCCGTCATCTCGCCCTCTGAGACGACGCCTCACAACAAATGACGCGATTGTGAGCGCCAGCGTTATCACACGGCCTGTTGTAGTGCTACGAATACGAAAGGATCGAATGATTTCAGGCAATTTGTCCCGACGTGCACTCTTGAAGGAAGGTTCATTGGCTGCTGCGGCTGTTCCTTTCGGCCCCTACCTTCGAGCGCAGGCAAGCGTCTCGTCTACAAACGGGATCACGAAGGGAAAGTATCTGCCGACCTGGGAGTCTCTGCAGCAGTGGCGCATGCCGGAGTGGTTTCGTGACGCGAAGTTCGGTATCTGGGCGCATTGGTCGGCACAGTGCGTCCCGGAGCAGGGCGATTGGTACGGGCGCAACATGTACCTCCAGGGCAATCCGCAGTATGAGTTCCATTGCAAGACCTATGGGCATCCCTCCAAGGTGGGCTTCAAAGATATCGACCACATGTGGAAGGCGGATCGCTGGCAGCCCCACCAGTTAATGGACTTATACGTCAAGGCGGGAGCGAAGTACTTCTACGCACTGGGTTGTCATCATGACAACCTGGACTGCTTCGACTCCACCTATAACCACTGGAACACTACCAGAGTTGGCCCCATGAAGGACATCGTCGGCACATGGGAAAAGATCGTGCGCCAGCATGGACTTCGCTTCGGCATTTCAAATCACTCCTCGCACGCATGGCACTGGCTACAGCCAGCTTACGGCTACGATCCGGAGGGTCCGATGGCGGGGCTGCGCTATGACGCATACACATTGACGAAGGCGGACGGGAAAGGCCAGTGGTGGGATGGGCTCGATCCGCAGGAGCTTTACACGGGCCGCAACATTGTGATGCCGGACGGCATAAAGACCATCGCCAACGCCAATGCCTGGCATGAGAGCGGTGATCGCAAATGGCATGAAGAGCCACCGTCAATGAATCCGGCGTTCACCCGCAGGTGGTTTCTGCGCTGCAAGGAGATGGTCGACAAGTATAAGCCGGACATGCTCTATTTCGACGATACGGAGCTTCCACTTGGCCAGGCTGGGTTGGACGTTGTCGCCCACTTTTACAACGCAAACATGCGTTGGCACAATGGCCGCGAGGAGGCAGTGGTCGCGGCCAAGGAGTACACCCCCAAGCACATGGGTGCGACCATGCTGGACATCGAACGTGGCCGCGCACAAGGCATCCTCGAAGCTCCCTGGCAGACAGACACCTGCATTGGGGACTGGCATTATCGACGTTCGCTCTTCGACGAGCACTCGTACAAGCAGCCCAGCACTGTCGCGCAGATGCTCGTCGACATCGTAAGCAAGAACGGCAACCTGATGCTCAACATCCCTGTTCGTGGCGATGGAACGATCGATGAAGAGGAGCATAAGTTTCTGCGCGACTTCGGACGTTGGATGGCGGTGAATGGGGAGGCCATCTACGGCACGCGACCGTTCGCTGTCTACGGCGAGGGTCCGCCGGACATAACCGGTGCGCACAACTTCAACGAGCAGCACACCCGCCCCTACACCGCGGAAGATATCCGCTTCACGCGCAAAGGCGACCAGCTCTACGTATTTGCCTTGGGTTGGCCACACGACGGCGTGCTCCGGGTGAAGACACTCGCGAAGGAGAACTCCGTCTATCCGCAACTCATTCGCGGCGTAGAAATGCTGGGCAACGCAGGACGCCTGAACTTTCAGCAGACCGCACACGGTCTAGAAATTAAGCTTCCACCGCGAAGCCCTGAGATCCTCGACGCTTACTCGTTCCGCATCCTGGCCTGAGCCGCGGTTTGGACTGCGTACTCTTCAGGAGCCAACAGCTTTGCGATTGGCTGACCGACGTTCGCGAGTGGTTGCCCTGTGCAGGGCATCACTCAGCACAGAGCAACGTAAACTCAACCTTGCGCTGGTTCCGTAGTCCGCTCAGCTTCAGCCGTTGGCCGGACTTGCATGAATTTGTGATGGACCGCAATTGATGTGTAGTTTTCGCCGCCTTACCATTCACTTCAAGTAAGAGGTCGCCCGATTGCAATCCCGCACGCGCAGCAACAGAATCTGGAGGCGCGGTTTCCACGATCACACCCGTCTCCATGGGCGCCCCCTTCTCGGACATTTCACCTTGGCCTACAAGGTTGCGAACGGTAGCTCCCATCCACGGCATGGTGTCACGTCCCCTAGTGACGGCGAGCGTGGCCGATGGCGTGGCGAGCCACTTTGCGATATCCGGAGTCTGGGCAAGCATCCGCAGTCTCTTAGACCGAACTCCGTATTGCCTATGTGATAGACCCACGATGTCAAGACGGCGCGCTGGAGACTCCTCCGCAGAGAGAAGTCGCCTCCTACAGGGTCGAGGAACAGCGCATCTCCCTCAAGCGAGAGTGCATCCTGCCCGGAGAGCCTCTGCAGGTCCTCAGCACTCTTTGTTGCCGTCGCGCCGTCCCGTTGAAGGAAGTTCAGGTCGATCAATTGACCCCAGCCGCGCATTCGAATCGGCTGATATGGAGCGAAGACAATGTTCCTTTGAATCACGTCGCCAGTATGCGCGGGCCATACATGTGGATGAAACGTGTTGTTCACAAGCACATTGTCGAGTGCAGTCCGCAAAAACCCCTCACGGAACTTGATGCCGCCGCACAGGCAGAGATTTTCTGTAATCCGATAGTTCGTCGATCCATCGTCCAGATCGATATCCCATCCATGCGCGCATGCCCAGCGCGTGCGAGTGAGCACAATGGGTTGCACCGCATCGAGTGTCGGCAGGTCAAGCAGCGAGCCTGTCAGGAGGTCGTCTTCATTCGCACCATGGAGATGCCACCAGCGATCGCGCCCCCACGAATTGAACGCACCATGATCACTCGTCTCCAGCACTGTATCGAATACATCGCAACCATCCACGCAATGTCCTCCGAATGTACCATCGCCGATGTTGATCCCGGCGCGAGGTACACCGTAAATCGAACAGTTTGTCACCCGGATCTCACAGCTGGTGGAGATGTGAACACCGGCCGATTGCTTTTCAAAACGTCCGGTCCTCGCAATGAGACAGTCATCCACAAAGCAGTCGCGCGGATATGCGTCGTCCTTCGGCCCCAGTTTCCGGTCAATCTGATCGAGAGACGCTTCCTGGGAGTACCCAAGCAAAGCATTGCGCACCGCGCCAGGCCTGCCCACAAAGCAGATGCCATTCGATCCCGCCTCCTCAATGCGGCACGTTCTGAAACCCACCCGTCTCGCGTGGCCACTGACGAACACTGCGTTGCCGCCAACCTGATCGAAGAAACAATCTTCAAAACTGATATCTTCGGCGTTCTCGATCAGGAGTGCTCCACCGCGAAAGATGCGCCAATCGCTGCGCAGCAACTGTTCCCGCGTCTGCATGAAGGTGCGCTGCGTATGGCGGAAGGTGAGGCCGCGCAGGCGGACGCCATGCGCGGTCGCTGCCTCTTTCGAACCGATTTCGATGAGATTGACGAGGCGAACGATATCCACGTGCGCTCTCTTCAGATCGATACCACTGGGAGGATAGAAGTAAAGCGTCGAGGATCCTTCGTCGAGGTACCACTCGCCTGGCGCATCCAACTCCTCGAAGATCCCTTCTACGAAGCGAAACTCTTTATGCATCGGTTGGTCGCGATCGATCTGCCAGCCGCCTTCCATGGTCAGAAAACCTTCCACGTTGCGACCGGTCACACGATAGTGCAGGCTCCCCCAAAGCGACGCCTGCAAGCCGTGTACGTATGCGCCTTCCGGATGTTTCCATCGCCGCACGCGCTCGGGACTCAAAGCATCGATTGCCGTCCCGTTGAAATAGCACGCATTCTTGTCGAAGTTCGGATAACGCGCCAGGATTTGTCGTTGTCCGTTGACAAATAATTGGTCGGTCCTGGTGCCAGGAGGGACGGAAGCCTGATAGATCCCATCGCGGTATGGCTTCCATTCGAGAGAAAGACGGGAACCTCCACTTAGCACGGTCTCGCTGTCTCCGAAGGCTTCTATGCGTAGCGGACAAGCAGCCGTTCCCGCATCGTCGCTCGTAAGCCGGAGCGTCGCGGATAATTCGTGGACTCCTCCGTGCAGAAGGATCAACGCGGGAAAACCAGTCTCGTGCTTGCATTTCCGAGAGAGTTGCAATGCCCGCGAGAGGGTTCGAACTGGCGCAACAGGGGTTGCTGGATTGAGGTCATCACCCGACGGACTGACGTGTATCTCCGCTTCCACGCCGGGGCCTTCTGCGTTGAGCGCAAGCGGTCCACCTACGGCCACTGCACCAACGTTTCGAAGAAACTGCCGTCTATTCACTTGAACCTCTACCCTGCCTCAATCTCATTTCATTCTGTGGAGCCCGGAACTCCGTTCGCGGAGTCCTGGAATCTCGCAGACACCAGCACACTCGTCACCCTCTTGGAACGACTGGGATTGTGGGCCGCAGCCGCACCTGCTTGGTAGCGATGATCAACGAGGCAGGTATCAACCCGGGACCATCCATTTCTTCTTTCACTACCTCGACACGAATATTTCCGGGCTCCATGGTGCTCTGGACGATCGCCTGGGCCAGACCATTGAAAACCGAGCGCCTCGGTTCCTTATCGCTTTCCTGGCAGTTTGGATCTCCGTTGCCAACACCGATGAGTGTGCCCTCGCCGGAAACTTTCAAGACGATCTTGTTATCTGCGGTTGGTACAGGTCTGCCCTGCCGGTCGAGGATCTCGATCTTGAGAACAGCAAGATCTTCACCGTCGGCATTCATCTCGGTGCGGTCAGCGGTGAGCCGGATAGAGTGCGGTGCTCCAGTGGTCTCTCGCCTTTCGATCATGACCACCTTGCCGTCCCTCGATCCTCGTGCTTCGATCACGCCGGGCTCGTACTTTACCTTCCACTCGAGATGGCTCAGATGCGGAACCTTCTGCTTGCCAGCAGACTTTCCGTTCACCAGCAACTCCACCTCGTCCAGATTGGAATACACCCAAACCGGAATGTCTGTGCCTTCCCTGCCAGTCCAATTCCAATGCGGAAAGAGATGCAGCGAGGGTTCAGGACGCCACCACGCCTTGTAGTAGTAGAAGTAGTCCTTTGGAAATCCACACAGATCGACAATCCCGAAGTTGGAGCTGACGGACGGCCAACCGTATGGGGTCGGTTCACCACGATAGTCGAAGCCTGTCCAGGCAAATCCTCCTGCGGTCCAATCCCTCTCCCCGTAAAATTTCCACCATAGTTCTGGCAGCTCATAAACCCCGTGGTAGGAATCGACTACATTGCGCTTCGAGTCATTCGTGTATTCACCGCGCGTACTCACAGCACTCGACGTCTCCGAACCGAAGACTGGGCGCTTTGGGTTGTCCTTGTGAAAGGCATCCGGAAAATCCAGATGGTAGTTAAAGCCGACAACATCCACGGCGTCGGAGATCCCCCGCCTATTGTCGGCGTTGACAGCGGCAGTAACAACGCGAGTCGGGTCTAGTTCATGGCACTTGCGCACCATAGTGGCTGCAATTTTCGCTCCCTGCTCGGCCATCGGCCCTTGCAGCTGATTTTCTTCGTTGCCAATGGACCAGATGATCACCGACGGAGAGTTGCGGTACCGCTTGATCATCACTTCAAGTTGGCCGAGACCTTCCGCGCTTGAGCTCGTCTGCCGGGCTTCGCACATCAGCATCATGCCCATACGATCGCATGCTTCGACCCATTCGGGTGTAGGCATGTTATGCGCGGTCCGAACCGCGTTCGAGCCCATCTCACGCAGCACGGCGAGCCTGAACCACTGCAGTCGATCTGGCAGGGCAGCCCCCACGCCAGCATGATCCTGATGGTTGCAGGTACCCTGGATCTTCAAGGACTCGCCGTTCAGGAAAAAGCCCTTCTCGGGGTCGAAGGCGAGGCTACGCACGCCGAAAGAGACACGCTCACCATCGCAGACCGAGCCTTCCGTTTCGACGGTAACGATGGCCGAGTAAAGATTCGGTGCATCCACCGACCAGAGCGCGGGATTTGACAACTTCGCAGATGCCTGGAAAGTCGCGGATCCGTCTGGGTTGATCGATTGTTCGAGAGCCTCAGCTGTCGCTACCGCAACGCCGCGGGCATCTACGATGCTCCACTTGACTTTGGCTTTTTGTGGCTCATTGTGCTCGTTTTCCACGATCGTCGAAAGGTGCAGCGTTGCAGGTCTGCCGTCAACCGTGGAACGGACGACGCTCTCCCACCTGCTAAGGTGCACAGCATGGGTTTTGAGCAGCCAGACGTGCCGATAGACGCCCGCGCCCTCGTAAAACCAGCCATCTCCGAAGCTGGCGTCGACGCGCAGAACGATGTAGTTCTTCGCCCCGTATGCCAGGAAATCTGTCAGATCGAAGCGGAACGGGATATACCCGTTGTTGCTGCGGCCAACGAAACAACCATTGACGAAAACCAGGACATCGCGGAAGGCACCGTCGAACTCAACCCAGATGCGACGACCGGCATCGCTCGCGGGAGTCTCGAATTCACGCCGGTACCAACCCACACTGGTCTCTGGATAGCGTCGCCCCAACGGCTTATATCCGTGGGAACGCAGTTGGCTATCTCCGGTTCCGGAATCGTCATGAACGGATGGAAGCGCCACCGCCCAATCATGAGGCAGACGGACGGGAACCCAGTCAGAGTCGTTGAACTCAGCCTTCGCAAACTTAAACTCGCCCGTCTTTGAAAAATCGGCTTGGCCGTAGCCAAATTCCAGGTCCTTTGAGGGATCGGTGCCGTGACCAAACTTGAACTTCCATCCGAAGTCGAAGAGCAACTGCTCCCGAGGCGCGATAGCTGTCACGCTATCAGCTGCAGAGACAAGCTTCCTATCCAAAATCGAGTTCATGTCCCGGGCCCAGAGAGACCGCTCCAGTAGCGACGATGCCGAGATAGCAACAGAAGAAGCAAGAAGCTCACGACGAGTGATCAAAACCATATCAAGTCTCCGACCAAGGCGAATTGTCCTCTATCCAACCAATGAAAGCCACTCGCCAATGTTGGCAGCCAGCATGACGCTACTTCACAAACTCCTCACCGTATGGAGCCAGCTCGATCTCTCCCTTGTATCTCCGGTCGGAGAAAACTTCTTGTACATCCTTACCGAGGATGACCTTCTTCGTCTCGTTCGTTGTGTTGACGTAAAGTGTCCGGCCATTCACGACTCGTGCATATACCCCTTCGGGTGTGTTGGGACCGGGTTGTATGCCCAGCGGCCCATAGAGCGTGCCAAGAATCGCTTCAAGAAAAGAACGCTGCGCGGGAGCCGCGAGATAAAATGCCCGCCCTTTGCCGTACTTGTTCACGGTGAGGGCAGGCGGTGTTCCTGGGAGGTTGGAAAACTTCGCCAGCGGTTCTGCCGTCCCTGGCTCTAGAACTTCGTAGAAGCGTATGCTCCCCTTCACGGTCTTTCCGTCGAGCGTGAATTCCGGCGCTTCCTCCGGTTTATAGAACTGCGAGGTGCGCAGCCCGAAGACGTCGCTTAGTCTTCCCGGTAGAGCAGTATCGAACCACTGTCCATGTTCGTCGACTTTCGCGGAGAACGCGGTCATCAGGACAGCTCCTCCTCCGCTTACATAGGCGCGAATGGCCCTGGCGCTAGCATCGTCCATCACGTAGTCGGCCGGTATGACGACCAGTTTGTATGGCGATAGGCTGTCATGACCTATGTTGATAATGGCCGTATCGATATTGGCATGAAAGAACGGCTCGAAGGCACTTTGCACCTGATCCGTATAAGAGGGCGCAAAGTACTGAAGCGTCGTGTTGGAGGGACCATTCGGATGCGAAACAACGAACGAATCGAAGGAGTAGGCGATGGCTACCTCCGGATGCGTGTAGCGCGGAAAGCCAAACTTCTCCATCTCGCGAAACTCGGAGGCAATGTGCGCGAACTCATCGACCTTCCAGGAAGGTCTGCCGTCGTGGTCGAGTAGCCCAAAGAGCGCCTGCTCCTCTCCACCGAGGTGGCTGTTGAACGTCCACGCTAGAAATCCTTGCGCGCCCATCATCAATCCCAGATAGGCATACATGCGGCTTCTGCCAGGCGTTCCATAGTAGCCTCCGCCCCCTGCCGTGAACTCGTTGAACCATATCGGCGTTGGTAAATCCCCTTTGGTCATCAAGGCCCCGAATGCGCCGCTTACAGGATCCCCTGGGTAGAAGCCTTCGGCGCCGTAAGATACATACGATTTATATGTACTCAGATAGTCGAAGCCACGGCGCTGCGCATTGTCCCAGAGGTTGGAGATCGCTGGGATATCCGGCATATTGCGGCGACGGATCGCGTCGAGTTCATGGAGCCGTGTAACCGAAACATTTGACCAATAACGGTGCAAATCCAGGAAGCGTTCAGACGGGCCGGGCCCGTCGGCAAGCGGTAGATCAACATCATCGAAGCTATTTAGCCGACGCGACCAGCGCTGTGTGGCCCAGGCTTTATTGAGTTCCTCGATCGTTCCGTACTTCTTCCGAAGCCAGGTAATGAACCGCTGCCGGTCGGCCTCCGAGTACGACATTAAACCATTGCCGATCTCGTTGTCATAGCCGACCGCGATGACTGCCGGGTGGTGCATATACCGTTTCGTCATCGTCTCCGCGAGAATCGCGATTTCGCGGGCATAGTCAGGATCGCTGATGTTATCCATGTAACGCTCGGCAGGTGGTCGACGTTCCCCATTCTGGTTGACGATATCGACGCCGGGGTACTTGCGATGGAGCCAGATCGGTGCCGGCGTGCCGGGAATATCCAGAATCACCCTGATGCCGTTGGCCTGCATCTTATCCATGACCTTGTCGAACCATTCGAATTTAAACTGTCCTTGTGAAGGTTCAAAGGAATCCCACGAGAGATCCCCCATTCGCACCACGTTGAAGCCTGCATGCTTCATGATCGCGATATCGTGGTCAATCTCTTCAGGGGATCGATCGATGGGTTGGTAGCAGGCGCCGACGAAGAGCTGGCCGGCCCCCGGCCAACCCGGATGCGTTATGGCTTCCTGTGCAGTCGCTGCGAAGTTCGCGCTGGCCAGGGTGAGAAGAAAGGGTGCAACCCGCCGGATGGCCCAGGGGAGGAAAGTTCGCTGGCTCGCTGGCTCGACTTGATTCTTCATAGCTCCTCTCGCGCAAGAGACCGACTGCAGGCCTCTTGCGCCGTTATCGATTTCGCGTCAGTTTGATCAGAACAATATCGTTGCTATTCATGGGTACGGTGAATTTGAGTGTGCCCATCGCTCCGCTCCGAAGATTCCTCTCCGTCTCGGGAAGGTCCCGTGTGAACAGATTTAGCTGAGACACCTGTTGTACTGTCAGCGTCGTCGGAGAACCCATCTCGATATAGGCGCTGTAGGCATCGTTGGCGCGATAGCCAGTCCGATAAACCTTGAGATGGTAGATGGACTTGGGCTCAAGACGCACAGCTTGCACCATCATGGGCACGGCTTTGTGGGAAGGAACCAGTCTCGTGTAGAAGGAGTGGTTGCTGAGTTTCTGTTCCGGCTGCTCGAAGTTCCAAATCACGCCAGCAAGGTCACCGCCGCTCTTCGAGAACAGGGACTGTTCGTCGTTGTTTAGAAGACTCTCTCCTTGAAGGGCGTGCAGGTACTTATAAGCAAAGTACGCTGGCTTGCGAATCCCTTGGGGATTCATGAGTCCGAACCCGCCCTGAAAGGGAGCGGTAGGAGGGCCGGGTTCTTCGAACAGATCCGTATAAGTCCAGTAGCTCATCCCCTGCGCCATCCCTTGGCATGCCTTCAGCTTACTCAGGATATATGCGGCGCTTATGTAGGAATCGTGAACAGCGTCCCGCGGAGTATAACTGGTGGTCCACTCGGAGAAATAGAGCGGCAAGTTTGGGAACGGTGACTTTGAAATTTCCGAACGAACGCGGCGCACATCGCCAACGATCGCATCCGGAGACGGATCAAGCTTGGTGTCCGACTTTCCATTCTCATCGAGGAAGCCACCCTGCACCCCATAGGTATGCGTCGTTACGAAATCGACGCCTGCGCCGCTCTGCTTCATATGGGCCAGAAACTCAGGCACCCAGGCCGCACCTGCGGTAGATGGTCCGCCCACGCGCAACGCCGGGTCGACAGACTTGATCGTCTTTGCGGTCAGATCGTAGAGGGCAAAGTAAGCCTGCTGGTCTCCACCCTCAAAAAAACCTGAGAGATTCGGTTCGTTCCAAACTTCAAAGAACCATGTACGCACCTCATCCCCGCCGTAACGTGCCTCGATATGCCGGATGAAAGCGTCCACAAGATCGCGCCAACCGTCAGGCTGGGGATGCGACGTATTGCCATGCCAATAGAAGATGCTGCTCTTCGAGGTAGCAAGTGCGTTTGGCGTAAAGCCAAGCTCGACGAACGGTCTTATGTGCCGCGCCAGCAAATCATCATAAAGCCGGTCGATCCCCGACCAGTCATAAACGGTTTTTCCATATTCAGTCTTCATTGTGCCGAGGACGTCGTGGAAGATCGCATGAAACCGGATGTAGCGAAACCCGAGCTCGTCCGTGACGACTTTGAGCTGCGCCTGACTGTCATCACGCATCAACGTGCCTGGATAATCGGAGCCTACCGATAGGTCGAAGAAACGATCTACCGGCCCTCTCGCATCCGCCATGTCCACATGCACTTGACGAGATACCGTAGGTGGCGATTCAGCATTGATTGCTGCCGCAATAAAACATGCGGAGAAAGAGAATGCCACAAACGATATCGGCCAGAAAGATAACTGAAGCATCGGGTAGGAGCTCCTCTGCGAACAAAGTGCTCAGGTGACGCACGAGCCACGATGGATGGAGTGACAGATGTGAATGCATCACTCTGAATGAGAAAAGAACGCCTGGCGCATCCCGTGGAAACGCCAGGCTGGTTCTTACCAGCTGAGTCGAGCTGACAGTTGCACGTACCGCGGATTGTTGGTGGGTCCGCTTGGACCCTGGCTTATCGTTCCGAAATCAATGCTGGTTGGATCGTTGTTGTAGCTTTCGTCCCAGTTTGCATGGTTGAAAGCATTGAGAAGATCAGCGCGGAGCTGCAGATTCGCCGCCTCCCCGAGGAAAATTTTGGAAGCTTCCGGAATCCTGAAGTTCTTCGAGGCGGCAATGTCCAGTTTGTATGCACCCGGTTGACGAACGCCAAAATCGATGTTCGCCCGGCCGATGGCATATGCGTTCGGTGCCCGCACAAACTCGATGTTCGTGCAGCCGGCCGCAGTTGCTGCCGGACTCGGGATGATCTGACCTGTATCCGTGTCCTTGTATCCGACGCAGGGTGTCACTCCACGGAGCCGAGTGTATCCGTGCGTACCATCTCGCGGAAGGACCGTATGCTCAACTCCCATCGGCTTATCAATTGGAGCGCCCGTCGAAGCCATTTCCCAGTTTCCGGCGTAGTCATACGGCCCTCCAGATCCACCGGAGTCCGTTGGACGCCACGCAAGGCCGCTGTAGTAGGTAAAGAGTGGACTAATCTGCCAGCCGTTGATGAGCGTATCTACAAACCTATTTGCATTCGAAGCGAAGAGCTGGCCCCTTCCGAAGGGCAGATAGCCGACCCCCGAAAAGGTGATCGAATGATTGACGTCACTGCTGGTGCTCACCTGGCGCGCAAACACACGGTTGACCGTGTCCACCCAGCCTGAGGAGGTTTCTGCTTTCGCGTGTGTGTACGTAGCATGCAAGGTCAGACTCGACGAAACCTGATGCGATGCGACCGCCTGGAAGGAGTTGTACCAACTCTTTCCATCGCTCGTGCTGCCGTTTTCTGTAATATCGCCGAATTGAGGAAAGGAACGTGTGAAGGCAGACTTTGAAATAATCGAGGACGAATAATAAGAACTTCCTTGAAATCCCGCAATGCCGACGAATGGATTGGCGATCTGGCCTGTGGCGGTGTCGTCGCAGATGTGACGATTGCCTCCCCGCTCCACGTCGCACTGGGCATTCCACTGAGCAGAGATGTGATTGATGTTGTCGCTCACCGCCAGGTTAGAGACGCGATTTCCGACATAGGAGACGTTCACTACATCGTGCTTGCTCAGAGCAACCTCGTAGGTCATGCTGTAGGACCACACGGCAGGTATCTTGTAATGTGGATTCACGAACGTGAAATTCTGCCCGAGATCTTGCGTGTAACCGCGCGATGCCCCGGCAGGTTGCTGGACCGACGCAATTGGGTTGCTCAAACCCTGTCCGGTTGTCGCAGTGTAGGGCGTGATGCCGTTATCGAGTGAATTGGTATAGGAGGTGGAACTGCTGAAACCGTCCGCGTTGTTCGCGGACGTGTCGGCTAGGTAGTTCTCTCCAATGCCACCTCGGATCGACATACGGGCCGAGATGGCGTATGCGAAGCCAATCCGAGGTTGGACGTTCAGCATATTCATGGCGTATGCGCCCCGCTGCACACCGTTGACCCCTGCAAACGTCAAGCCGCCCTGGAGGTTTGTACTCGTTCCGAGCGCCACTGTCCCACCGGGGATCAGCGAAGAGACTGGATTCAGGACAGTCGGGTCAAATGCGCCGTTCGCCTTATTGTGGCGTTCGACCTGTGGAGTCAGGAAATCCCACCGCATACCGAGATTCAACGTCAGTTTCTTTGTCAACTTCCAGTCGTCCTGTATCCATGGCGCGAAGTAATGTTGAGACCAAAACTGGTGAATGTTCGCGTTCAGGGTTCCTGAGTTTGGGTAGCCCAGGAGCAAGGACGCGATAGACGCTCCGCTCGAATAACCCGGCGCATCAGGCGAGTTGTAGTAGTGGTTGCTGAAGTTCGACGTGAACTGGAAGGTGTCGGCATTGCCACCCACAGGATTGACATACTGATAAAAATTCATATTGATGCCCGTGCGAATGGAGTGGGCTCCGTGTATGTAGGTCACCGTGGGGAGCAGGCTGATCGTATGCCGGAGTCCCGAATAGCCCAGCCAGTTCGGTCCAAAGTCAGCAAAGTTTGCCGAGTTCGGCAGACCGGTGGGTTGGATGTAGGGAAAAGTATGGATATTTTGAAGTTGGTTGTAGTACCCGGCGGCGAACCCCAGCTTTGCCACGATGTTGTCAGAGAAGGTCGTGCCTTCGAGCTGTTTGTTGTTGTACGTCAGCAACGACCCGCCCACATTTAATAAGAGAGTCGGACTGAAGATGTGGGTCCACTGAACTTGTCCGGTCTCAGAGAGTGGCGCCACGCCGTGACCGTTCGAATTGGCTGGATCATCCGCAGGTGCGCCGGTATTCCAGTTGGCAGCAATCCAGCGCCCCTGTCCAGCCCAACGGAACGAGAACTTGTCCTTGTCGCTCAGATTGTAGTCAACTTTGAAGACGGCGTTTCTCCAAAGATCGTGCTCCACCTGAAGGTTCTCGTAATTATTGGTCCATGGAGCAAATCCCGCTCCCGGATTTACATTCGGATTAAGGTAGCTGTAGTACGAAAGAATGTTTGCGGCAACAGGATCGATTCGGTTGCTCGGAACTTTGTTGCCGGGAAATGGATCGTGCGCCAGCTTCGTCTTGCCGTCGATTGGGTCGACCACTGTATGCAACGGTGTAAGTGGATCGTAAATCGTCAACGGTTGAAGGCTATTGGTCGTGCTGTTCCAATACGTGGCGGTACTGAAGTCGCCGGTGAGCCACGCAGGATTCGGAAGAGAGTACACATTGTAGGAAGGGTTTGGGAGAATGTCGTTCATTTGTTCATAGCTGGCGAGGAAAAACAGCTTGTTTCTTCCGTCGAACACATGAGGAATGATGATCGGGCCGTCCAACTCGAATCCGTACTGATCGCGTTTGTGAGGCGCCTTCGAGGGGTTGGCGGGATTGTTATAGTTCGACTGCCATGCATTGGTATCCAGCCAACTGCGGCGCATGTACTCATAGACAGAACCATGGATCTGGTTCCCACCGGACTTCAGGGAAACATCGATCGATGAACCGCCGGAGTGCCCGTAAGAGGCGTCGTATGCGTTCAGAACAATCTTGAATGCCTGAACCACGTCAACGGAAGGTGTAAATGCTGTTCTTCCCAGATCGGATGCGTCGTTGCCAACGCCATCGACGTTAGTTTGACTCACTTGGGGCGAACCATTCGCATACTGGTTTCCCGTTACGTTGTCGAAGGGTCGCGGGTATTGCGAGCTCGAGGTATCACGAACGCCTGGGCTAAGACCAACCAGATTGAATGGGTTCCGCCCATCAAGCGGCATTTGAGTTACCCGCTCACCTTCAATCAACTCTCCGCGATCCGCCTTGGAGAGCTCGACTTGTGCGCCACTCGCATTCACGGTGACCACCTCGCTTGCCGCTCCTACCGCCATGCTGAAATCGATGGTAGAGGTCTGATCGACGGTGAGCTGGATGCTCGTCTTCTGTTGCGTGCTGAACCCGTCTTTCGTAACGGTGATGTCGTAGGCCCCCGGCGTGAGATAAGGTGCGCTGTAGAGTCCGGTGCTTGTGGTCGTAGTCGTAACATCGACACCCGTGGCTTGGTTGTGGATCGTCACCTGGGCGGCAGGGATGACAGCGCCGCTGGGGTCCACAACATGTCCGGTGAATTGCTGGGTCGTTTGTGACCAGCAAACACCCGCCAAGAACGGGAAGAACATCGTTAGGACGATGGAGACAAGAGTCTTCCCGGCCCTCTGCTTAGCATTTTTCATCAGCCCCATCTCCAGCCTCCAGGTAAGTTTTGCTATTCGCTCGGCCCCTCGATGACCTGCAAACTGACAGCAGATGGAAGGCCGCTTCCATCTGCGTATTTAGTAATCGAATGACGCAATGGTTACAGTTATCGTTGACTTTTCGAAGCGGGCAAAATTACACCAGTCGGGATGTGTGATTGTCAACGTCCGAATTTTGCGCGTGTTTTACGCATCCGCGGACGGAAGCGAGGGGACGATTCGACGACCGCGATCCCACCGTCGGGCGGGAATACTCTTATGGATAGTGAACGACAAACGACTAGCCTTCGAGGTACCCGGCGCCGCTTTGGTGAGCCTTGGAGTGCCTGCACGGTAGAGTAAGTATGCCCATCGTCAAAACTTCCTCTACTATGGGCATTGGAGATTTTGTCTCGGATGACATTGACGCTGAAGGATGTTGCGCGCGATTTGAGCCTCTCGGTGGTCACCATCTCGAAGGTGCTCCGAGATCATCCCGATATCAGCGACAAAACGAAGAAACGCGTCCTGGCCCGGCTGAAAGAACTCAACTACCAACCCAACTATGCCGCACGGGCTCTGATCACAGGCCGCACCCTAACGATGGGCCTGATCGTTCCCGACTTGCTGCATCCATTCTTCGCGAACATTGCAAAATCTATGTCTGCCGAAATTCGGAGGCAGGGTTACGGGATGCTGATCGTCAGCTCCGACGAGGAGCCGGAGGTGGAGCAGCACGAAATCCAGCAGTTCCTAGCTCGCAGCGTCGACGTGATGATTATCGCGTCCTCCCAGATCGGCACAGATAGTTTCCGGCAAATAGAAGAGCGAAAGGTCCCCTACATTCTTCTGGACCGCCGCTTCGAGGGATTGTCGTCCAATTTCGTCGGCGTCGATGACCGAGTCGTTGGCCAGCTGGCGACCTCGCATTTGATTGAGCAAGGGTGCAAACGGATTGCACACATCCGTGGACCAGAAGTCAGTACGGCCGTTGGGAGATTGGAGGGCTACAGAGAGGCTTTGGCTGCACACAAGATGGCTCCCCTTCCAGGACATATCGTTCCGATCGGCGCTTCGGGAGATCACAACGGTGAGGCCGGTGGTTACGAGGCTGCCCAACATCTTCTTCTAGCCCGCAAAAAGCCAGACGCCATATTCTGCTTCAATGATCCGGTGGCGCTTGGTGCGATGCGCGCAATTCTGGATGCTGGCTTACGCATCCCAGAGGATGTGGCCGTCGTGGGTTGCGGGAACCTAGCGTATTCGGACTTCCTGCGCGTCCCTCTAACCTCTGTCGATCAAGGCAGCGCACAGATCGGCAAAATCGCCGCAGCAATGGCTTTGAAATTAGCTCAGAACCGCGTTCAATCCGGTTCGAAAATAAAGCTCATCCAGCCCTCCATCGTAGTTCGCGCTTCAAGCTCTCGCGCCCAGACGAAGGGGAGACGCGTCAAGAACCGCACCGCTCCTAAGCCATAGCCCCGCCACAGGACAAGTTCGTAGTCACAACTCGCGGATTCTCGGCGCACGTCACTTAGTAACCCACGAATCGACGCCCTGGAAAGAATCACCAAATGTCTAAGAAATCCCCAAACCCTCAAGCTACGCGGGAAAGCCGGAGAAGAATCTCTCCGGCTTTCCATTGCTGGCCGCCTTCGCTTAGAACTGATACTTCAGAGACAGCGTGAGCTGCCGCGGAAGTGATCGTACGCTTGTGATCTGACCGAAAGTGCCACTCGTGGAATCGTTGTTGGGAGCGCCAAGACTCGTCTGGTTCAAGACGTTGAACGCATCAGCTCTGAATCCAAGTATGTTCTCACGGAAGACGGCGAAATCCTTGAAGAGTGAGACGTCATATTGTTGGAACCCAGGTCCGCGTTCCGAGCCAACACGTGCGTTGCCGTAGGTGCCGGCCGTGGCTGGGCCGTACTTTGTGGTGGCGTCGCCAAACCAGTTGTTGACGGTGTGTTGATTGAGCTTCACGTTGCTGATCTGATTAGGACGTGAGGTTTTGTTGTTGGTGTAGGCGAAATCAGAGCCGCTGATGGTAACCGGCGCTCCACTGTATACGACGCCTGCCATGGCCAGCTTCCAGCCACCGAGGACTTCGTTGACAAATGGGTTTATGTCGGAACCAAACTGTTTGCCGTGCCCGAAGGGTACCGCATACACTGCATTTCCATTCACGGAATGGCGCACGTCACCACCCGCCGGACCATACTCCGAAGCATTGTCGTAGGCATTCTGTGCATATGGGCTGGGACCATTGATGCCAGAAATTCCGAAGAATCCGACAGCGTTAGTCATGGCACGTGCATACGAATAGTTCACCGTATATTCCAAGCCCTTGCTCGCGCGTTGCCGATAGGAAACCTGCAGCGCGTTGTAGTTTGCCATACCCTCGGTGACGGTCTCAAACAGACCTCCGCCTTGACCTACCAGAGCCTTAAACGGCGCGGGATTGGCCGCAGCACAAGCCGTGCTATTCGGATCTGTGGACAGTACTCCGTTGATCGAGCATGGCTGATGCAGCTGGTTACCAGCGACGGCTTGGACCAGATGCTGGCTGGTCTCGCCAACATAGCTGACACGGAACGTGCTGGAGTTGCTTACCTGATATTCGGTCGTTAGGCTGAACTCATTCGTGACCTGCGGCTTCAGGTTAGGATCGTCAGCGCGGTAAAAGCCGCTGCCATAGTTAGTGGAAGTTGAGGTGAAGCCATCCTCCGTCCTGAAGGACGTGCCGGGATTGGTAGTGGATGGAGCGACACCATACTTTTCGACCGACGACTGGAACGGAGGATGTAGGTAAGACGAAGATTGGCGCCCGTGCCTTCCAACGCCTTGGTAATACCAAAGCCGCCACGAACCACGACCTTGGGCGTCGGCTGGTAAGAGAATCCCACGCGCGGCATGAAGTTGTTGTACGTTGTACTGTAACACGCGCGAGTTGCACAAACTGTCGAACCCGCCACTGTATTCGTTGAAGGAACGCTGCCCGCATATTCGAGGAGGCCCGTGCTCAGATTAACGTTAACTTCCTTGTTGTTGACTTCGTAGATGGGCTGAAAGTACTTGTAGCGAAGTCCCAGGTTGAAGGTCAGGTTTGAACGGAACTTCCAGTCATCCTGAAAAAAGTATCCGGACCGCCACTGACGCTGACCAGTACGGCCGGCCACACCACCGATGCCGACGAAAGCCGCGCGGTCGAGAAGGAAGTCTGCCGGCGCGTAACCGTTGGCGTTGGTCGTTGCACTTGCCGCCGCGTTGGGATTCGAAGTGAAGAGGGTCGTAGCGGTACCGTTATTGCCATAGTTGAATTGGCCATTGGCACCATCGTTGCCGGGGTAGTAGTTGTTCTGCTGGTATCGGAGAAGCTCAACACCGACCTTCAGCAGGTGCTTGCCGCGCTTCCAGGTCACATCGTCTCCATAGAGAAACGTACTATCGATCAATTCGGTGCCGCCCGCCGAGTTTCCGACAGTCGACAGATTTGCCACATTCAATGCACTGAAGCCTGGGAAGGCCTGGGTTCCGGAAATACCTACGATGGAATTGCCCTTCAGACCAAAAGCGCCAGTTCCATCCACCGGCTCCCCTTGCTGAAACCGAACGCGCGTGAAACCTCCGCGGAACTCATTGATGAGAGCCGGCGAGAAGGTGTGAACATAGTTGATCGCGATGCCCTTGTCGGGATACACGTTTGTGCCAGGAAAGCTGATTGTTAATGGATTGGTGGAGGAATCGCCAGCCGTGCCCTGAAGGTAGCGAGCAGAGATGCGATCTCTTGTATTGGGGGTGTAGTCAACCTTTACGTCGAACTGGTTGTTATGGATCTCGCTTTTGCTGGGGCCGCTGTAGTTATTCGATACGGGCGAGTTCGTGCCGGGGGACAGATTCGGCAGCGGATAATATTCAGGATGCGCAACAAGATATTTTGCCACCGAATTGTTGATCGGAACGCCCTTGTTTCCCACGTATGGCTGATAGTTGTTGTTCGGGTCATATAGTTGAATCAGCTTTCCCGCGCCGGAAGCAGCGCAGTTTCCTCCTGTACTGGAGCACATAATGGCCGGATTGAGCAGCTCAGAAAAGTCACCCGTCCGCATCAACGACGTGAGTACACTGGCTGTCGAGTTCCCGCCACGGTGGTAACGCGTACCAAAATAATCTGCAAAGAAGAAGAGCTTGTCCTTGATGATTGGGCCACCAAAGGTAGCACTGTACTGTGACTGCGTGTAAGGATTACGCGCAACTTGATCGCTCACAAGTGGGTGATTCTTGTTGCTCCAGGTATTAGCGTCCAGCAGATAGTTCTGCAGGTACGCGGAGGCGCTCCCATGAAAGCGGTTGGTTCCGCTCTTGGTCACCGCGACGATGTCACCGCCATTTACGTTACCGTACTCTGCAGGTGCATTTGCGGAGATCACCTTGACCTCACCAAGAGCGTCGGGGTTGGGGTTATAGCCAACCAAGTTGTTGACGGTCTCGTTAATCTCGATACCGTCCAGACGATAGTTGTTCCCTTCAGCCCGGTTACCGTTGACGTTGGCCTGAGAGACTCCGCCGCCGTTCTGGTTGCGCTCAATTGAATTCCCGTTACCCGAACCGCCGAAGGTGCTGGGGTTTGATGAAGTCGCACCCGGTACAAAAAGAGAGAGGCTGGACCAGTTGCGGCCGCTCAGAGGAATGTTTTCGATCGCATTAGCAGTCAGGGTGGTAGCAATGGTGCTGTCTTCGGTGTCCAGGAGCGGCATAAGCGTGTCGGTAATCTCGACCGTGGTCGTCGAGGTGCCCACCATAAGCTTCACGTCCACCTTCGCAACCTGATTGATTTCGAGTGGAAAGGGGCCGTAACTCTGCGACTGAAAACCGTTCGCATTCGTGACGACTTTGTACCGACCAATTTGCAGGAAGCGGAGATTGAAGATACCGGAGCCGTTTGTCGTGTCAGTCACGGAGACGCCGGTATCAACATTTGTGACGATCACGGTCGCCCCCTTGACGACGGCCCCGCTAGGATCGGTGACAGTTCCGCTCACTGATCCGGTGATGGTTTGCGCAAAGGCATTGCCGCTGATGTTCATACAGACACAAACTGCGACAATCGCTATGCGGAGAAGGGTCCGAACGTGGTTCAACATGGGCGCATCTCCTGGCATTCGAATGATGTAAATGGATCAAAAACCGCCTTCAATCCAGCAATGACCGCCTTTGTTTCAATGGGGTCTCTTCGCTGCAAGATTGGTCGGCTAAAAAATCTATCGCTGTTGGAAGGGTTCTTAAAGGAAGTGAGATGGACTTTGGAATTTCACTGGAATTTCATATGAGTAGCGTGAATTCCATGTATGAAACATGATTACGTTATGATCCGCCATATTGTCAATAAAAAAGCTTTTTTTTCGCATCTGCATTGCTGTCCCCGTAAACGAGGGAGATGGCAAACAGGAGGCATGGTTCTGACTTGAAATCAAGAACATTCTGAGTGCCCGCAGCCCGCGTCGCATACTGAGAGACGGTTGTCGAACACTAGGGGCGAGAAACGCTAGACGGCCGATGCCTCTAAGAAGAAAGCCTTGGTCGTATCTCTATGTTGAAGCAGATGCCTCGCTAAACCTTTACATGAAGTATGGGCTGCACAGTATGGATTGGATGAATTGAGCAGTTCAGTCAGACTTTAATAAGAACTTCTCCCGCAATGATCGCTCCACTCTACTCAGAGCGTGCGGGCGCCAATCGCTGCAGAGATTTCCCGGGTTGCATCTTGCAGAAACGTCGCCGCGTCTCGAAGAGAGACGCCTCCGCCGAGGCGCTTGATGAATGGAACAGTCAAAGCAGCCACGACGCGGTTCCCCTCCCTCATCACCGGGCAGGAAATGTTAGTAATGCCTTCGATCTGATAACTCATTCGCTTTTCGTATCCACGCCGTTCAATCGTATTAAGATGATCGAACAGATCGGATGGAACCTCGCGGCCGGTCTCTTTCTGCCAATCGTTCAGGATCTTTTGCCTCGATTCAATGGGTAGGTGAGCAAGAATCACTTGTCCCGTAGCTGCCTCCATCAAATCCACTGCGGAGCCGACTTTGACATACAACCCTACCGAAGCCGGAGCATTCGCCTGGGCGAGAATCACCACACGCCCAGACTCTAGTACACCGAGGTGACAGGATTGGATCAACTTTTCCGAGAGCCGGTGCATCCGTGGAAGCGCCTCAGAAAGAAGGCGCTCGGTCGGCGGATGTTCCTGAACAAGTTGAAACAGACGCAGTGAAAGAACGTATCGATCCTGGGCCGTTTCGACGATATACCCACGCCTTTCGAGGGTATTGAGCATACGAAAGATCTCAGAAACTGTCCGCTGCAATGCCCGGGCTATCTCACTTTGGGTGAGACCAATCCGTTCATGTGCCAGCAATTCAAGGATGTCTAGTCCTTTGTCGAGTGCTGGCGTCGCATACACAACACTCTCAGAATTTTGAGCAGTTTTTTGTAACAATCCAGGTGACATACAGAATAGTATGGCAGAGCAGAGAAACTTCGCTCCGTCTCAGTCGTTTATCACAATCAGGGGTCTTCCGTGAAGTGAGTTGACAGTTCGTCTCCATACTGCTCGGTGGCCGGAGCGAAGCGCAACAGAAGCCTGGAGTGGACCGGCGCAAAGAGTTTGCACGGCCTTGGCACGGGCGCTCTGGCACCCCTGCAGGCCTCGCTGAATTCCCTTATTGCCGCGAAATCCAGTGACATAGCGGGATCTGTCATGGGCCACAAAGAGCAGTAAGGAGAAACGGGGGCAGATGCGACAAGATGAACAGCCATCATTGGCTATACCGTCGCCTTCGATTGCACGCGCCTGACAGAAATAGCCATCGCGTCGACGGCGGGATGGCTATCTCGTTTACCTGGAATTGCCGGGACAGGCGTGGGAGCCAGAAGGGTTTTGTCGCATTCTGCCACCCGGAATATCTCGGTCGACACTTCGGACACGTCGGGGATCCCCGGCATGCCAAATGCCTTCTGGAGGTACATCGGAATAAAGAGTAAACAGCGGTCACGATTTGTGACGTTTAGTCACCTTGGCCAAAGAAATGATGAGCCGGAGTTGGACTGTCATCGTCCGCGTTCTCCAGTGAGGGCGGGAGGAGAATCTGGACGTTAAGCCCTCCAGTGGCACGGTTGCTCGCCATGATCTTCCCACCATGGAGATGAACAGCGCGTTCGGCGATCGCCAGACCAACGCCGAACCCGCCCGAGCTCTCCGATCTTGCCATGTCTACACGGTAAAAGGGCCGAAAGATGTGAGAGAGATGATCCAGAGGAATTCCCGGTCCTGTATCTCTCACTGAGACTTTAAGACCGCCAGAGGGTATTTGAGCGGCGGCTGAATCGTGTTGATCAAGATTGCTCAATTCAACTTCGATAACGCCGCCTGGCAGCGTATAACGAATCGCATTCCGTAGAATGTTTTCGATGGCCCGGCTAAGCATCTCCGGCTGCCCAGTCATCAGGCTGGTCGTCAAATTGGATTCGAACTCGATCCTGCAACCCCGTGCGCTGGCCTCGAAGTTCGCATTCTCCAGCAGCTCTTCTATCAGAGCCTGCATGTTGAAGCTGTCTAGGCGAGGCGTCTGCCTGGTACTTTCCAGAAGCGAGAGCGTGAGCATCTCGCCGATGAGCGCGTTTACTTTCTCGGTCTCCTGCTCCATATGATCGAAAACTGATTGATCCGCACTGCTGCCCTCGCGGGCAAGTTCGACTGCCATACATAAACGCGCAAGTGGAGAACGAAGTTCGTGGGAGACATCTCGAATAAGCATCTTTTGCGCATCGATCAGTTCCGTCACTCGGTCCGCCATGCTGTTGAAATCCGCCATAAGTGTTCTCACATCAGCGCTATCGAATTGTCCCCAGCGTGATCGACCAGCGACAGCAAGACGTGTATCCAAGTCGCCCGCAGTAAAAGTACGGAAGGCCTTGGAGAGGGACCGAAGCGGACGCGTCAACAAATACGCAAAAATGAACGTCACCAAGATAGAGACCGGCAAGGCGCTCTTGGGAAACGGTGGGAACCAAGGCGGACGCCCGAATGGCGATTTTAGGACAATGAACCACTTCGTGCCCGATTCCAGCGTAATGGGCAGCGCGTGAATCCATTGACGACCGCTCCTGGTCCCCGCCAACGCGTCCTTACTGATGGCACGTTGGAGGACCTCGCTTTCGACGCGGGTCAACGAGCGACCACACAGTGGGGTTCCCTGCGCATTCGCAACGACCCACATGGGATCGGAAAGCGAAGCAGCGGAACAACCTTGGGATCGGTAGTCCTGAAGGACTATGTCCAGGGAGTGCTGAGCCGAACTTTTGAATATAGCCTGCAACTCAGTCGGAGACTGCGGCGCGTCCCCTGGAAAGAAGAGGGTGGCTCCCACGAACACTGCGATCGTGGCAAGCCAAAAAGAGAGAAAGAGTTGAAGGAAGAAGGTACGCATGGGCCTGCTAGGCCTCTCCAATGCGAGCCGCAGGCATGGATGGGGAGAATAGATAACCGCTGCTCCGTATCGCAATGAGTCCGCCACTGAACAGTGGGAACGCTTCAAGCTTCTTGCGCAGACGTGAGACATGCATATCGAGACTCCTGTCATAAGCGCGGTGCGGTCGTTGCAGGGCTTCCATGCAAAGCATTTCGCGGTTGAGTACCTCCCCAGGGTGGGCAAGAAAGATGCGTAGGAGGAGATACTCCACATCGGTTAGATCGATCAGGCGGTCATGAAACGTGACCTGACGGTTTGAAGCATCAATGGAGAAACCGGGAGTCGCTTCTCCGGCGGGCAAATCGACACGTGGCACAACATGCGCTCGGCGAACCACGGCACGCATGCGAGCGAGCAATTCCCGAGGGTTGAATGGCTTCGGAAGGTAGTCGTCTGCTCCCATTTCGAGGCCAACGATGCGGTCAATCTCTTCGCCTCTTGCGGTCAGTAATAGCACATGGGGATTCATCTCACGCTGCAGACGACGCAGGACTTCGAAGCCATCGAAGTCAGGCAGCATCACATCGAGTACCACGAGTTCCGCACGGACCTTGCGCGCAGCCTCCATTCCCGAGGCTCCCGTGTGCGCGGATGTCACGTTCCAACCGTGACGAGTCAGGTAATCCCGCAGCATCGCGCAGAGTTTCACGTCATCGTCAATGACTAGGACGCTGTCCTTCTCCACAGTCTGTGCCTCTGTCATGTGCTCGCCCTCCTCTCATAGTCTGCGCCAAAACTTCCCAGAGAAAACGCCTGGTGACACTTTGTTACAGTCCGTGACCCATCATTACCCCCGCGCAACTTGTATTCGATCACTCTTGGACAAGAGGTATCAATGTTCTCTTCCGACAGGCCGATGCACCAGCCTACATCCGCCACTCCTAATGAACCCGCTCCCCACTCGAAACCCAAAAAAAACCGGTGGCTCGCCTGGGTACTCGTTCTGTTCGTCTGCGGCATTCTGATGATCCCTCTGCTTCTTCCGACGATGCCGCCGAGTGGAATGCCTCCCGGCATGGGACCTGGAGGACCTCCAACACAAGGCGCCGGAGCAAACCGGAAAGGCATGAAGGCTTTTGGACCTCCATCGGCGGTTTTTGCAGCGACCGACAACAGCACCCCAGTTACGGCCGCCAAGGTTCAATCCGGGAATATGGATATCTTCCTGGATGCACTCGGCACCGTAACCCCACTGGCGACGGTGAATGTCTATAGCCAGGTTAGCGGACGAGTCCTTGCGGTCAATTACCGCGAGGGGCAGATGGTTCACAAGGGGCAGGTGCTGGTCGAGATCGATCCACGGCCGACCGAAGCGCAGTTGCAGCAGGCGCAAGGCAGTCTTGCCCGGGATCGAGCGCTTTTGGATCAGGCTCGCGTCAACCTGCGACGTTACCAAGAGGCACTGAAAGAGCGTGCGATCGCCGAGCAGACTGTCTTCGATCAGTCCGCAACGGTAAGGCAGTATGAAGGCACGGTGGCCAATGATGAAGGCCAGGTGAAGTATTACGAAGTTCAGCTTAGCTATTCTCATATCATAGCGCCGATCAGCGGAAGGATCGGACTGCGTCTTGTCGACACCGGAAACACGATCTTTTCCGGAAGCTCAACCACCATTGCGACGATCACGCAGCTCAACCCGATCACGGTTGTCTTCTCTGTGGCAGAAGACCATCTTCCAAAGATTCAACAAAAGACAAGACCCAGTCAGGCGGCTTTGACGGTTGCTATTTACGATCGCTCCCAGAGCAACCGCCTCACCACCGGTAAGCTGCTTACTCTTGATAATCAAGTCGATACGAGTACCGGGACGGTCCGCCTGCGTGCTCAGTTCGACAATGCCTCGGCATCGCTCTATCCCAACCAATTTGTGAACGCTCGGCTGCAGGTGGATACCCTCCAGAATGCCAAGCTGGTTCCAACCGGGGCCGTGCAGTACAACGGCCAGCAAGCCTTTGTCTACCTCGTGAAACAGGATTCATCGGTAGCGTTGCGCAACATCACCGTCCTCAACACCGAAGGAGGCCAGAGCGCGATTGAAGGCCTTACTACCGGCGACACTGTTGTGACCAGCAACTTCGATCGTCTCACCGATGGCGCAAAAGTGACGGTTGGCTCGGGCCAACCTTCCATGATGGGGCCTGCTTAATGAACATCTCACGGCCTTTCATCACGCGGCCGGTTGCGACAATCCTGCTCATGGTGGCCATCCTTCTAGTTGGCGTCGTGGCATACAGGCAACTACCCATCTCAGCCCTGCCGGAGGTCAATTACCCGACCATTCAGGTGCAGACGCTCTATCCCGGGGCCAGTCCCGAGGTGATGAGCTCCACCGTGACCGGGCCCTTGGAAAAACAGTTCGGCCAGATGCAAGGTCTGTCGCAGATGACCTCCACCTCATCGGGAGGTGCGTCTGTGATTGTGCTTCAGTTTGACTTGAGCGAGGACATCGACGTCGCCGAACAGGAGGTTCAGGCTGCAATCAACGCGTCGAACTCGTATCTTCCGACGGATCTTCCAATCCCTCCAACCTACAGTAAGACGAATCCCGCAGACGCTCCTGTATTGACGCTTGCACTCACATCCAAGGTGTTGCCTTTGAGCGAGGTGCAGGACCTAGCGGACACACGTCTGGCACCGAAGATTTCGCAGCTCGCGGGAGTGGGCCTTGTCACCATCCAGGGAGGTCAGAAGCCTGCGGTCCGTATTCAAGCGAATCCGACCGCACTCGCGTCCTACGGGCTGACTCTCGAAGATGTGCGGACAGCAATCACCGGTACGAGCGTCAACACGGCCAAAGGCACTCTCAATGGGGCTCAGCAGGCGTACACGATCGATGCCAATGATCAGCTGACTTCCGCCGATCAATACAAGCAAGTCGTTGTGGCCTACCGGAATGGATCGGCTGTCATGCTGCCAGAGGTCGCAAAGATCACCAATGGCGTCGAGAACAGTCGATTGGCTGCCTGGAAGGACACCACGCCGGCGATCATTCTCAGCATCCAGCGGCAATCCGATGCCAACACAATTAAGGTCGTGGACTCGATCAAAGCGCTGTTGCCGCAGCTGCAGGCTAGCCTGCCTGCGTCTATTGAAGTGCATACACTGACGGACCGAACCATCACGGTGCGCGCTTCCGTCGAAGATGTCGAATTCGAACTTCTGCTCACAATTGGACTCGTCATCGCCGTCATCTACGTCTTTCTGCGATCCTGGCGAGCAACAGTTATCCCAGCTGTCGCTGTTCCGCTTTCCCTGATCGGTACGTTCGCGGCGATGTATGCGCTTGGTTACAGTCTGAACAATTTGACGTTGATGGCATTGACCATCTCGACTGGCTTCGTTGTCGATGATGCCATCGTCATGATTGAGAACATCAGCCGCTATCTCGAAGAAGGTTTGGATCCTCTGGAGGCAGCCCTCAAAGGTGCTGAGGAGATCGGGTTTACCATCCTCTCGCTTACAGTTTCTCTGATCGCCGTGCTCATTCCTCTGCTCTTCATGGGGGATATCACTGGCCGCCTCTTTCGGGAGTTCGCGGTTACGCTAGCCGTAACCATCATCATCTCCGCCGTTGTGTCATTGACCTTGACACCGATGATGGCGTCCCGGTTGCTGAAGCACACCCCTCCGGAAGAGGAGACGCGCTTCTACAAGTGGTCGGAGCACCAGTTCGAGCGGATCATCGGTTTCTATGGGCGAACCTTGAAGTGGGTGCTCGGCCAGCAGTCGGTGGTTCTAGTGATCGCGTTCAGCATGATCATTTGCGCGGGACTTCTCTACTACTTCATTCCCAAGGGCTTCTTCCCTACGCAGGATACCGGGATTATCCAAGCCATCACACAGGCTCCGGAGGCGACCAGCTTCGATGCCATGAGCGATCGTGAACAAGCTGTGGCACGGTCGGTCCTGGAAGATCCCGCTGTGGAGTCTGTCTCTTCGTTCATTGGAGTGGAGGCCAGCAACACCACGCCAAACACGGGACGGATGCAGATCAATCTAAAAGCACTGTCCACCCGTGGCGTGTCAGCGACGGAAGTGATCCAACGCCTCCGACCGAAGCTGAACCGCCTTACTGGAATTAAGACCTACCTGCAGCCGGTACAGGATCTCACTGTTGAGGATCGTGTAAGCCGCACGCAATATCAGTACACGATCGAAGACTCCGACAGCACAGAGCTAAAGGCGTGGTCTTCGAAGCTCGTAGCCAAGCTTCGTACCCTGCCCCAATTGGAGGACGTGACCACAGACGAGCTCCCCAACGGCAACGCCGTCAGGATCGATGTGGACCGCATTACGGCGTCTCGTCTCGGCATCAACCCACAGAGTCTCGACAACACGCTCTACGATGCCTTCGGCCAGCGGCAGATTTCGACGCTTTACACCCAGACGAATCAGTACCATGTGATCCTCGAGGCCGATTCGAAGTTCCAAACCGGAGTGGAGCGACTCAACGACGTTTACATGCAGGGCACGAGTACTGCAAGCAATTCCAGCAGCAATGGCGGAGCGGGAGGTTCCGGCCAGAGCGGGACCTCGTCTTCCTCCTCGACGAACTCTCAACTGGCGGCTGGCAGCAGCAGCAGCGTGAGCGCGACCACATCCAGTAGCTCCACGCTCGCAACGACGTCAGCCAGCAGTCAACTGAGCAGCTCTGCTCAGAGCGGGGCAGTTTTGGGGTCCACCACAAGCAGCACTGTGCTCCAGACATCCGCGACCAATGGCAGCACCTCCGCGCTGAACAACGCTTCTTCAACCAACGGCGGCTCGTCGGCCACCGCGCAGAACAGCACCAGCTCAGGGGGCGGCAGTGCAAGCTCGAGCAACTCTTCGGTTGCGCGTTATCCAGTCCCGCTTGCGGCATTCACCACGATCACGAAGTCTCTTACGCCGCTGACCATCAATCGTCAGTCTCAGTTCCCCGTCATTACGATCTCGTTCAATCTTGCCCCTGGCATTCACTTGAGCCAAGCCGTGAATGCAGTGAATGATGTGGCTGCCGCCCTGAAGATGCCGACCAACGTACAGACGAGATTCCAGGGGACGGCAGCCAGCTACGAAACTTCACTGAACAACGAAGGCATTCTCGTGCTCGCGGCGCTCCTCACGGTCTACATCGTCCTCGGTGTGCTGTACGAGAGCTTTATCCATCCGCTCACCATTCTCTCGACTCTTCCATCGGCAGGCGTCGGCGCGCTGCTCGCGCTCATACTCTGCCGGATGGACCTGGGCATCGTGGGCATCATCGGGATTGTGCTTCTGATTGGAATTGTGAAGAAAAACGGCATCATGATGGTGGACTTCGCTCTCAAGGCGGAACGTGTCGAGGGCAAAGACCCAGAAGAGGCAATCTACAACGCGAGTCTCCTGCGCTTCCGACCGATCATGATGACCACTCTGGCTGCTCTCTTCGGCGGTCTTCCGCTGGCGCTTGGGCGCGGGATTGGTGCGGAGCTGCGCCGGCCACTCGGTGTTGCGATGGTGGGCGGCTTGCTGTTGAGCCAGGTACTCACGTTGTACACAACGCCGGTGATCTATCTCTGGTTCGATCGCATGAGCCAGAGGTTGCAGCGGAAAAAGAATGTCCAACCGACAGTGCAGCGGGATCTGCCGCTCGGGGAAGAGGTATGAACATCTCTGCCCCCGCGATTCGTAGACCGATCGCTACGATTCTCCTGACTTCCGCATTGGGACTGGCTGGGCTTCTGGCGTTCAACGTTCTTCCAGTCTCGCCATTGCCACAGATTGATTCGCCAACCATCACTGTCAGCGCTCAGCTTCCGGGTGCGAGCCCCGACGTGATGGCTGCGGCGGTGGCAACCCCACTGGAACGGCAATTCGGTCACATTGCCGGCGTCACGGAAATGACCTCCCAGAGCTCGACTGGATCGAGCACGATATCTCTACAGTTTGATCTCAGCAAGAACGTCAACGCAGCGGCGCGAGAAGTGCAGGCCGCCATTAGTGCAGCCAGGACCTACCTTCCGACCAACCTGCCTTCTAACCCGGTCTATCGAAAGGTGAATTCCGCTGATGCGCCCATCGCGATCCTCGGTATCGAATCCGATACCTACCCAGTGGGTGCACTCTACGATTCTGCATCCACGATCCTCCAGCAGAAGATCGCCCAGATTCAGGGCGTCGGACAGATCACGATCGGTGGTTCTACGCTCCCCGCGGTACGTGTTGAGATCAACCCGCTACAGCTTGAGCACTATGGCCTCAGCCTCGCGGACGTTGCCACTTTTCTGAAGAACCAGAATGCTCACAGTCCGACCGGGGCAGTGTCCGACGGCCAGACGACGAGCTATATCACCGTCAATGACCAGCTCTCGAAGGCAGAGGACTACCGCAAGCTTGGGGTGAGCACCCAGAATGGCGCTGCGGTCCGCTTGGAGGATATCGCAACGGTGGTGGATTCCACAGAGAATCTCCACTCCAGCGGCTACGTGAATGGTCGGCAGTCTGTTGACCTGATCATCTTTAAGCAGCCGGGTGCCAACATCATCGAAACGGTGGATCGAATCAATGCGCAGCTGCCCGCACTGCGTTCCGCCATCCCTGCCGGACAGACGATCACAAAGATCATGGACGCAACGACCACGATCCGTGCATCCCTGCGTGATACGGAACTGACATTGCTCCTCTCCATCATGCTTGTGATCCTGGTCGTCTTCGTGTTTCTCCGTGACTGGAGAGCCATCATCATTCCGGGCATCGCGGTTCCAATCTCCCTGATCGGAACCTTTGGCGCGATGTACTTGTTGCACTACTCCCTGGACAACCTCAGCCTCATGGCTCTTACCATCTCAACCGGATTCGTGATCGACGATGCCATCGTCGTAATGGAAAATATCACGCGTTACGTTGAGGAAGGCGTGGCGCCGCTCGAAGCTGCTTACAAAGGGGCACAGGAAATTGGCTTCACCGTCATTTCCATCACGCTCTCTCTCCTTGCAGTCTTCATTCCCATCCTGATGATGGGCGGCATCATCGGACGGCTCTTCCGGGAGTTCGCCGTAACACTTTCGATCGCGATTCTCATCTCGATGATCCTGTCGTTGACAACGACGCCGATGCTCTGCTCCCTGCTGCTAAAGCGGCGCGAGAAGTCGGACCACGGACGCTTATATCGAGTGATCGAGGGAGGGTTCGACTGGCTGCGCGGGCTCTATGAGCGCACTCTTCGCTGGGTGATTCGGGACCATGCCATTCTCGTCCTCGTTGTTTTTGTGTTCACGATCGTCCTGAATGTGGTTTACCTCGTGCGCGTTTCCAAGGGCTTGTTTCCACAGCAAGACACCGGCCTGTTGATGGGCGCGGTCATGGGGCCTCAGGATGCGTCTTTCACAATGATGGATGACGCCACGAAGAGGGCGGTAGAGATCGTTCGCGCAGATCCCGCGGTCCAAAACGTCATTGGCTTCACCGGAGGCGGCATCAGCGGCACATCGAACAACGCCTTCATGTTTGTTGTTCTGAAGCCCTTGAACCAGCGAAAGCTGAGCGCCACGGATGTGCTCAACCGTCTACGTCCGAACCTTGCAGCCGTGAAGGAAGCCCAGACATTCTTGATGGCTGCCCAAGAGATCAACCTTGGAGCCCGTCAGTCCAATGCTCAGTATCAATACACGCTACAAGCCGACTCCACGAGTGACCTGAAGAAGTACGTTCCTCTTCTTACTCGCGAGATGAAGAAGCTTTCCGCCGTGGCCGACGTGAACTCCGACCTGCAGAGTGGGGGCCTGGAAACATATCTGACCTATGACCGTCTGACGGCGGCCCGCCTCGGTCTTATGCCTGCCAATATCAATGACGTCCTAAACTATTCCTTTTCGCAGGCGCAGACATCAACGATCTACAAACCGCTGAATCAATACCATGTCATCCTTGAGGCCCAATCGCAGTTCACGCAGAACCCCGAGACCCTCCGGAATACTTATATCCAGACTTCCAGCGGTTCGGTACCTTTGAGCGCGATCAGTAGTTACAAGACCCTCACCGCACCGCTCTCGGTGAATCATTCCGGTCTCTATCCGTCCTCAACGATCTCTTTCAATCTTTCATCCGGAACCTCACTGGAGCGTGCAACCAGCAAGATTCATAATCTCGAAGATCAGCTGCACATTCCGAAGAGTGTGCATGGAGCGTTCTCGGGCACAGCGCAGCTCTATCAGGCTTCGATCGACTCCGAGCCCATTCTCATTGCCACCGCCATCTTCGCGGTGTACATCGTGCTGGGCGTTCTTTACGAGAGCTTCATTCATCCCATCACGATCTTGACGACTCTTCCTTCCGCATCGCTTGGTGCGGTGATTACGCTGGTTCTCTTCCATGCGGAGTTGGACGTCATCTCCCTGATCGGGATCATCCTCCTCATCGGCATTGTGAAGAAGAACGCCATCATGATGATCGATTTCGCCCTGCAGCTCGAACGCGAACAGAATCTTGCTACAGAGGACGCTATCTTTCAAGCCTGCGTTCTGCGCTTCCGTCCCATCTTGATGACCACAGCGGCTGCCTTCTTCGGGGCGGTTCCCCTGGCCTTCGGTACTGGGATTGGTTCGGAATTTCGTCGCCCGCTTGGCCTGACGATCCTGGGCGGCCTTCTTGTTAGCCAGGTACTCACCCTGTACACCACTCCCGTGGTGTATCTCATGCTGGATCGCTTGCGCCACCGGTTCGGGGGTGGCACTTCAAACCGTCCTCACGCGGTCGCAGCTCAGGAGGCACTATGAAGTTTGCTCATGTAACGTTCGCTCTTTCTCTTGTCCTCATTTCAGGCTGCCGTGTCGGACCCAAGTATGTTCGCGCGAATCTGCCTACCGCCCCGCCTGATGCCTACAAAGAAAATCAGGTCGGCAGCGAGGAAGCTCGCGCGAACGGATGGCGTCAGGCCCATCCAGAAGACGCCATGCTGCGGGGCAAGTGGTGGGAGGTGTTTCAGAACACCGAGTTGAATGGTCTTGAAGAACAACTCAACATCGACAACCAGAACATCAAACAGTACTTCGAGAACTACATGGCCGCACGAGCTGTAGTCCGCAACGCCCACGCATCTCTTTACCCCTCGATTTCATTTGCGCCCAGCTTGAACGTCCAAGGCCAAGGTAGCCAGAGCACGGCGACGGCGACAACTTCTACTACGGACACGAGCGGTACAGGCACAACGGGAACGACTCTTGCGAGTTCGACCAGTCAGAGTTATTCACTTCCATTCAGTGCTTCCTGGGAGCCTGATCTGTTTGGGAAGGTCCGCAATACCATTCGCGAGGACGCCAACGCTGCCCAAGTGAGTGCCGCCAATCTGGCTAACGAAACTCTTAGCGAGCAGTCGAGTTTGGCCCAATATTACTTCGAGCTTCGGGGCCAGGATGCTCTTCAGGAGCTCTACAACAAGACAGTCGAGGCCTATCGGGAAACCTTGCGCCTTACGCAGACGCGATATCGTACCGGTCTCGACTCTGACCAGGACGTCGCCCAAGCGGAGACCAACCTCCGCACCGCCGAAGCGAATGCGGCCTCAGTAGCCACCACGCGGGGCCAATACGAACACGCGATCGCTCTGCTTATCGGTCAATCTGCAGGCAGTTTCTCGATTCCCGTCCGTCCCCTGGAGGCCAAGCCCCCGTTCATACCTGTCGGGATACCGTCTCAGCTTTTAGAACGACGTCCCGATATCGCAGCAGCCGAGCGGACGATGGCCCAGGCGAACGCTCTGATCGGTGTCGGTCAGGCCGCTTATTACCCTGACATCTCTCTGACCGCGAGCGCGGGAACGCAGAGCTCCAACATCTCGCACCTGCTCAATTTGTCCGCCGGATTCTGGTCGCTAGGCACCAGCGCGACGGAAACAATCTTTGATGCTGGAGCGCGGCGGGCCACCGTGCAACAGTACAAGGCGCAGTACAACGCCGACGTTGCAACCTACCGCCAGACGGTTCTGAATGCCTTCAAAGAGGTGGAGGACTACCTGATCGCCACCCGTCAACTTTCCGAGCAGCAACAGCGCCAACAGTTGGCGATTGATTCCGCCCAACGGTATCAACAGCTCGCGTTGAGCCGCTACAGGACCGGAGTGGATACCTATCTGAATGTGCTGACGGCACAAAACAGTGTTTTCAGCAGCCAGG
This sequence comes from Terriglobus saanensis SP1PR4, assembly GCF_000179915.2. Lineage (NCBI taxonomy): Bacteria > Pseudomonadati > Acidobacteriota > Terriglobia > Terriglobales > Acidobacteriaceae > Terriglobus > Terriglobus saanensis. Next base: position 3,291,475 of record NC_014963.1, read on the forward strand.
AAACTGAGGTCAGTTTGCGAACGAACCGAATGGTTGCGGCGGTGCAATTGATTGCTGCATTGGGTGGTGGTTGGAACGCGTCCAATTTGCCCTCCGAACAAGAGGTCAGACGCAAGCCATAGCGCCAACGGAAAGATACTGTCGTCACCTACATAAACGCTGACCCAGATTCGCCACTCCGAGCGGATCACGTTAGCTTTAGGAAGTCGGGAGAATTCAGATGCATCGCTTATTTGGTCGACGTGCTTTGAGGCTTTTGTGCTCGAAAGTTATTCCAATCACTCTGCTGCTTCCAGTGCAACTCATTTATTCACAAGGGCCAGAGCCAAGCTCCGGGCAGGCAATCTCCAGTTCACCTGTGTGGAGATCGGAACACGCAAGTCATCTCCTTGGTCTAATGGAGCTGGCTCCCAACCTCAAGGGCTCACTTGCACTGTCGCCCAACGGTGTGGTCTTCACGACACCATCCGGCGAAACCACTATCGAGCACGGACACGTCCTTGCGGTCTCGGCTGGCAATGTTCGTATGGAGATGGGGGGTAAGGCAGGCAGAGTTGGCAGGATGCTCATCCCGTTTGGGGGCGGCGCAGTTCTCGCGGCTGTCGCTCAAGGACAGGTCGATTTGCTCACGGTGGAGTTCCGTGATGTCCATGACGCATATCACGGAGCCGTTTTTCTGTTGCCGAAGTCAGAAGCCCTGGCGGCAGCGAAGGTATTCGGTCTGCCCTTGGCCCAAGGATCTGCGGAAGAAGAAGGCCAAGCGTGTGGGGATGTACCAACAGCACCTGCTTCGATGAAGCTGGCAAGTATCGCTGTCGAGGGTCAGCCTATTCCCGCTGAATACAGGGTGCTGCTGTACGAACAAATGATCCGGGGAATTCATGCGGATGCACGCTTTGGGCAGATCTTTCGCGATGGCGATCGCTCGCCCGCGGCGCATTGTCCGGAGTTTCAACTCAAGCTGACGTTGACTACGTTCACCAAGGGAAATGCTGCATTGCGTTCTACGGCTGGACCATTGGGGCTGTTCTGGGGAGTTACCAGTCTCAAAGTTCACGTCCAACTGGTCGACCGCAGTGGGGCCGTGATTTTCAACCGCGATTTCAAAGAGTCAGAGCGCGGCGATACGGACACTCTTGACATCGCCAATAAGATCGCGAAGTCCGTCACAAAGAAATTGAAGAAGACCGCCGCTCATCACAAGGTCGAATTGGAGCCGCCACCAGCCAAATCGTAATCGCGCAAGGCGGAAGTACAACCAGTTGCTTCACAGCGGTTCATTCTTTATAACACCTGGGCGGCGCGACGGTTTCGCCGCCCGCTTCTTTAGGGCTTTGCGATTTGTTCCCCAGGTGTATCACGCCAATCACTCTCATTTTCCTTCTGCCCCATTTCGTCGTCGTTGCCTACATGGGACCTCAACCGGGCGGATGGCCGGGACCACTCAGACTCCATCGAGCGCCCCATCCCCACGGGCGAATGGCACAGCAGCCCCGGTGGCCGATCTCAACGGTTGTTGGGACATGAGCTGGCGTAGTGGTCGAGAACCATTGCAGCACGGATCATTGCGCATCAATCAGGCTGGATCCAACGTGGTTGTAAGCGTCCGCGCACGAGACGGTAAAGATTTCGCGGGTGCGACGTTCATAAGAGGCACCTTCGATAGCACTGATCTTTTCTTTATTACCCGACCCGCCCAGTGGCCCCTCTGTCACCTTCCACGGGAGCATGACGAATGGCTGATTGTTGGAACAGCTGGAACCGGGTTGAGCTGGCTTGCCGTGCGTCACTTCGATTAGTCCTCTTCAGGGGGTCTTCCTGGAGGAATGACGTGACCAATCGTTACATATCTACGTGCTCCTCTCTAGCTGATGAGGCATCTGTTAATTAGTGGAATATTCAATCAAGACCAAATTCGGATGGACTCGAGAATGGGTTCTTCGGCCCATATGGACTGCATTGATAGCGATGGCATCGATGGTGGCAGCAGATAGAGCCTACAGCCAAGACACGCTCAGCAACGTGGCACTGCAGGCCACGCGCAATAGCGAACGAGTAAAGGTCGCGGAGAGTGATCTTGTGAAAGCCAAAGCGGCGCTCTCCGGGGCGCGCGATGTCTACATCCCATCTGTATCCGTCTCAAGCGGCCTAGGAGCGTCCTCGGGAATTACGCTCAGCGTTCCGACAGTTTTCACCGCAAGTGCGCAGTCTCTTGTCTTCAATTACTCGCAACGCAACTACATCCGCGCTACCCGCTTCGGTGTCGAAGCGGCCGATCAGTCGCTTGCCGAGGTTCGGCAGCAGGTGGAAGAGGACGCGGCCGTGACGTACAGTTCGCTCGCATACGCGCTGCGTAGTCAGGCTGTCCTGAGGGAACAAAAGAAAATCGGCTCCCGTCTGATCGAAATTGTAAGCGATCGGCTGGCCGCGGGCTATGAAACAGAATTGGAAGCCATGAAGGTGCAGAAGGAAACAGCGGCTATCGAGCTTCAGGAGATTCAGATGGCGCACCGTATTGAGTTTTTGAAACAACATCTTGCCGTACTTACAGGGACGGCGGAAGGATTTATCACAGTTGAGGTCCAATCCGTACCTCTCAGAACGATCGGGCTGACCGCGATGCATCTGGACGTTCCCTGTGCTGCCGGGGCAGATGTGCTTGCAGCACTGGCGGAGGCACGGGCCAACCTCCAGACCAGCTTCGGGGATGCGCGTTATACGTGGCGTCCTCAAGTTGTTCTCCAGGCACAATACGGTAGAATCAGCCCCTTCAACGACGTGTCGTCCTACTACAACCTGCACGGCAACTACAACACGCTGGCCGTGGGTGTCCAACTTCAACTTCCCATGTTTGATTTCGGTCGACACGCTCATGCGAGGGAAACGGCGGCGGATGCTGCTAAAGCGGAACATCAGGTAACCTTAAGACGACAACAGCAGACCGAGTCATGCGGACAAGTTCGGCATTCCGTCACAGAGTTAGCGGCGCAGGGGAAGATTGCACAGCTCGATTACAAGATTGCCGCTGCTGAACTCGAAGCAATAGACATCCGGGCCAACAACGGGGATGCATCAGCACCTACGCCTATAACGCCTAAGGACAGATTCCGGACGCTCATGCAAGTAGGTCAGAAGCATCTTGACAGCCTCGCAATCGACGCTCAGCTCATGGAGGCTTACATCCACTACCTCAAGAAGACAAGCGGACTGGACAATTGGATCTCCTCGGGAGCACAGCTTTAGCCTTATCGTGCGGTTGGAGACTTTCGCAACGTCGTTGATGTATGCGCGGAGGCGAGTGCTATCACTTTAGATCGAACACGACCTACGGTTCTGCCCGGATCTCCCAGAGGCTGAGAATATTGCCGTCAAGGTCTTCGATTTGCATCTCCAGACTCGACCCAAAATCGGTGGGCGATTTCGCGATCTTTGCACCAGCCACCAAGTATTCCTCAAACAAGACATTCACATTGTTTGCTTCCGCCCGGACCCACATACCCGATTGACTCTGATCATCAACGGTGAGCAGGATGGTGCAAGCTCCTCGGGAGATATACGCGGATCGAGTTGCTTCCTGCCATTCAATCTCGAACCCCAGTGTTTGGCAGTAATAAGCAAGACTCTCGGCAAAATCGTGTACTCGGAAAACCGGCACAGCAGGGCCGAAACCATCGGCAAGCATTTCGAACTGTTTTTCATACTTCATTGACGTGACCCTCTCTGGATATCGCGGGCCTTCCTAATTGGGAGGCCCTTTCGCTGCTATTGCGTTGGGAGTTAGTTCACGGTCAGGTTTAAGTTCGTCGACGATGAGAGGGCAGAAGAAGTGCCTGTCAGTGTCATGGTGTAGGAGCCCGTCGGCACAGCCGAACTGCCTGCGGAGATGGTCATCGTTGAAGGAGACACGGAAACCGCGAAACTCTTCGAAGAGGATCCTCCGCTGCTTCCACAGCTAACCAGCGCGGCTCCGGCAAACGCGGCGAGTAGAACCGCAGGAAAGAGACGCATTCGTCGGCCACGCAGAGTCAAAAACCCCATTACAAAGGCCCCTGCGAGGCTCACCATGCCGCCTGGGAATCCGGGCGTTGTTGCAGGAGAAGGTGCGGTTCCTTGGGCGGCGCTTCTGAATGTATGGATCTTACCCTTCAATTGCGCACTTTCGCAGTAGCTCGTACCCAAGTAAACGGTCAGCGTCTGACTGACGGAACCGGTACCGGTCACATTAGCGTTCGACAGATCGTAGCAAGCATACTGCTGCAGGTATGTGCTTGTTGTGGAGAGCGATAGGTCCACCGTTCCGGTAAAGCCACCCGACGGTGTCACTGTGACCGTCGTAGAGCCGGAACCTCCGTTTCCGGAAGTAGTTCCGCCAGTAGAGCCGATCGTAAGGGTTATGGTTCCCGTTGAACTGCCATAAATGGAATCTCCGGAATAAGTGACGGTGACAACATGGGTGCCGGAAACGGTCGAGGAAAACGTGTAGCTCGCCGATCCATTGGACAAGGCGAGTGATGAGCTAACGGTAGTGCCGTCGACAGCTACTGAGAGGGTGCCTGTCGGGACGGACGAGACCGCACCGGAGTTCGACGAGACCGTGATGGTCACCAGGTCACTTTCTCCTGAAGTCGGTGTAGTCGTCGCAGCAGTCAGTACGGTCTTTGAGGTAGCTTTCGAAGATGTATTCGAGGGCACCGGCCACACTGAAAGAAGGTTGTAGAGATTAACGGATCCGAGCCCGGTCGCTTGATCATAGCCGTTGGCTGCGGAATACTGGCTTGTCGCGCTACCGGAACAATAGCTCGAACCTGCCGTACAAGCGTTATTTCCGCTCGTGATGTCGTGGAAAGACGATGTATAGGTGCTGGAGTTCGATGCCAACTCATATAGCGTGGAGTTGACGACGCCCTGTCCAGAGGAATTGAGTTTCTGATTGATCAATGCCAACATTCCGGCGAAGATCGGGGAGGCGAAGCTCGTGCCACCGGCGACCGTAAGGTATGAATTGTTGCTGTCACGAAATCCGTTAGAACAGCTTCCGCTCACACCCGTTGCGTCGTTATCACTGGAACAAAAGAGATAGCCTGCGTTTGCCGGCGAGGAATCCAGTGAAATGTCAGGCACGAGGCGGTAGCTTCCTGAGGGGATCCCTGCGACGCCTATTTGCCAACTCGGTCGCGAGGTAAGGATGCTCACTCCTCCGCCTCCGGACGAAAGGCCGTTGCTTGACGAATCGTCGTTCCAGGTTTGCTCCGGTATATAGGATTTTGCCGAGGAGACCACATCACTGCTATTGCCAGACTCCCAGTACGTGGTGTTGGATGAGGACACATCTGAGGATGAAAACTCTGTGCCCCCTAAGCCTGTGACATATTGGCTGCTCGCTGGAAAGTCCACTGCTAGGGCTTGTCTCTGTGAAGTTGTGAGTGTGGTCTGCTCGTAGCAATCGGTTGATCCGGAATCTCCGCTTGCGGCGACAACGGTCTGTCCTTGGGCAGCTGCCTGCGCCAAGACTGCGTTGAGGGTCGCGTAGTCGGTGGATCCGATAGCGGTTTCGCAAGCCCCGTAGCTGACACTGATGATGGGCGCAAGCTTGGTGTCAATTGCATATTCCAGAGAATCGAATACACCGTAGTTTTGATTATTGCCGGTGTAAACGAAGTAGATCGTGGCTCCTTTCGCGATGGTACTGGTGTACTCAAGATCCAAGTCCGACTCCGCTTCGTCTCCGCCGGTGTAATACGTCGAACTTCCTGAGTTCGGAACCAGAACGAGCGTAGGGTCTTTTACATCGAAACCCGCGGCTTTCTGAAAGTTTTCGATGTCCGAGACTTGGATTGCGGACTGTCCCACGACGGCAATCGCCTGGCCGCTTCCTGTGTAGCCTGCGCTATAGGCTGGATTTATGTCGTAAATGGTCGCGATATCCGCGGGACTGAGGTAATGATTACCGGACTGGCCGGAGGTAAAGTTCGGAGATACAGACGAATCTCGCTGTCCCTTCTTAAACTTCACATGGGGCTTGGGCCGAAAGGTCGAAAGGTCTGAAACGGTCTGAATAACAGAAGAGAACGCACGCGGGATCGAGATGTCCGTCGACGGAGCATAGTCTCGGACGGTACCTGATTGGTAGTAATGAATCTGGGTCCCGAAGGCAGTTTCTGCCTGCCCCACAGTTCCGGAAAATTTTATACGGGTTTTGCTGCGGGAGACTCCCGTAACCGTGAATCCCTGTTGCTGAAGCCAGGATTCGATCTTTTCAATATCGGAGTCTGCAACTCCGAATCGCTCGGCGAATTGCTCTGGACTCAGCCATTGGTGATAGAGAGAAGAGGCCGTGTCTTGCTGCGCGGTAATAAGTGCCTGCAAATCGGCCTCCTGCTCCGCGGTCCGATTCAGCACCACACTTAATCCCTGCAGTTGTTTATCGGAGTGTGCGCGGCCCGTATCCTGTTCCGTCCGAGCCATGGGCGGGTGAGTACCAGGAATGGTTGCACGTTCCTGCGTATTGACCTCCGTGGAGATGCGGGGGCGCACGCTCTGAGCAAATGCATGACCGCCGAGAGCAAGGCAGACCGAAAAGATGAAGAGCGAAGCGAGCACCGAACGTAGGAGCGCAGTTCGCGTCACGGGCGGATTGTTCGGCGCAGCGACAGAGATCGATCTCCCGTTTCCGTAGAACCGAACAACTTCCGATACGTCAAAACAGACAGAGAGCAACGCGTAGAGAAAACCGTAGAGAGCGCCGCCCGTAAGAAAGCTTGCGAGGAGCGATGGAAACCAGGCCGACATTCGCAGGATTGGTCCTTTAATCGCCTCGTCGAACGAATAGAACAGTTCAGAAGTTTGTTTTCTCATGGATCTCCCCGAATGGAATCTCTTTGCTTATAGACGGGAACCATAGAAGACGGTTCGGTAACAGGTAGTCACCGACAGTAACGATTTGTCACAGCGGCGACGAGCGTCACGGAAAGGAAGCGTTCACCGAAACGGTGCAGGAGAAAGACATTCACGGCCTATCAGATCACCACATCAAGTCGCGCGACGTCTTGATCGTGGACGACGATGTCGACCTATGCCGGATGCTTACGGACTTTCTCGCGCGACACGGTTGGATCGTCCATACCGTGCATACTGGTCAACGCGCGCTGGAAATCTCCCGCAGCAACCTTGTTGCAATGATTCTGCTCGACATTGGCCTGCCGGACTACAGCGGGTTCGACCTCATTCGAGAGATACATCGGTTTGTGGATACGCCCGTCATCGTCATCAGTGCTCGCGGTGACGAGACCGATCGTATTGTGGGCTTAGAACTAGGAGCCGATGATTATCTCGCGAAGCCATTCAGTCTTCGAGAATTGCTCGCACGGATGGGTGCCGTTGCGCGTCGCTCCGGCCCACAAGCTGCTCTGGAGCGACATCTCGCTTCGTTTGTGATCGATCAATTCCTGGTGCATACGGAAACTCGCGAAGTCTTCTACGGAAAGACGAAGCTGTCGTTGAGTACAACAGAATTTCAACTTCTTCGGTTTCTCCTACAGAGGCCGTATGAAGTGTGCAGTCGGGAACTTCTGGTGCGGACCGTGCTGCTCCGGCCCTACGAGCCCCTCGACAGGAGTCTAGACATGCACATTCTCCGTTTGCGGCGGAAACTGGAGTGCCTTCCGAAGTTCGGAGGCAGCATCCGCACCGTGCGGAGTAGCGGCTACATGCTTGCTCTCCATCCTCAGAAGTTCAATGGCGCTTGAGCGGACAGGAGGAAGAATGCGATTCCGCGAGAGCATGCTTCCTTTCGTAGCACTATGCAATTTCGACGAGGAGCATCCCAAGACTATGACCAATCGTTACAATTTCACGACTTTCCGTTACAGTCGCCGGCTTTTTGACGCACTAGCATAAGGGCAGTCTGGAGCGCACCTATGTTAAAACGATTGCCCTATACCCGCTTGATCTTGTTCGGCGCATTTCTCTTGATGGCTGCAGAAACAGCTCCAGTCTACGCTCAGATTCCGATGGAAGTACCGCCGCCGCCGATGGCAGAGGGCCGCACCCCTGATGAAGAACTGAAGCGGCTAACTAAGGCCCTTAAGCTCACGGAGCAACAGAGGGCACACATCCTCCCAGTTCTTCGGGAGCGTTCTGAAGCTATCGACAGATTGTTTGGGGATAAGAGTGTCCCTATGCGAGAGAGATTTCCGAAGATTTTGGAGCTCATAGATCGATCTAATGCCACGATTCGGATGATACTGGACGGGCCGCAGCAGAAGAAGTTCGACAAGATGGTGACTAATGAGAAGAAACGTCAGGAGACAGGTCCGGACGATGGACCGCCGCCCGGCGATATGCCACCGCCGCCGCCTCAGTAGACCCCAGGGTGCGCCATCCCGTTTTGGAATCGGTGAAGGCCGAGCCAATCGTTACGTTCCGAGCATGCTCCGTCGAGGCTGAATGAGCTAAGTGGCGCACTCAGTTTCAATGTCCGCGATGTTATGCAGTTCGGAAGTTAGACCCTCAAGGCATCGGACCATAGATTTGCTCCTCCAACTTAGTACTCTCCGACCTGCCGATGTACCGAACTCGGTCGGCGCTTCTAGCATTTCCAACTCATCTTCCAATGAGCTAGAAATACTCACTCCAGGGTGTTCGGAGGTGACAAGAAGCGGCCAACAAGTGTGAGAATCGATGCTTGCAAGTTCAGGAGACCCACTGCGTGGCTGTCTGCGAGGAGTACCGGATGCTTACCGAAGAGTTGAGAGGCGCTCTTCATCCACGAACCGCGGCAGTCCGGCGCAGACATAAATCTGCGGCAGACAAGGCAGAAGAACGGCGAGAAGTGGCAAGGCGAAGGAATAAGAAGGTTGCTCAAGCTTTCGCCAGACTCTCCGCGCACGTAAAGATTTGTCCCCTCTGCAGTTCCTAAGGCCCGCCGGTCGCTGCGCTCAGCGTGGCAAGATGCGCACTAAAAGCGGTCTCATAAAAGTCTGAACATCATGTGGATGCAAGCGACTTGGGCGAAGCCAAGAGAATTTATGAGCCCTCGCTCTAGTCAAGGAAAACAGGAAACATGGTTGCGGCCATTTTGCTTCGCGCGATACAAAGCTTGGTCTGCCGTACGAAGCAATGCATCCGGCCTGAGTTCTGGAGTAGGTTTGACGGTCACCCAGCCTATGCTCAGGGTGCAATGCGAACTCGAGGCCTCCATCTGAGACCGCGTCCTCTCCGCCAGGCTCTGGACAGCACTCGCGTCGATTCCCGTCAGCAGGACGACGAATTCGTCGCCGCCAACGCGGGCAACCAGATCTTCCTCACGCCGAAATATCTCTCGCAGCATTACTGCAAGCATCTTGAGATAATCGTCGCCCGCTGGATGCCCGTACGTGTCGTTCAGTTCCTTGAAATGGTCGACGTCGATCGCAATAATGGAAAGGCTGTCCCGCTCGCCGCGCACCGCTCTGCGCCATTCGATAGCAAGATGTCTTTCCAGGGTACGACGGTTCGCCAGATTCGTGAGAGGATCAATGCCCGCAAGATGGTCCAATTCGAGATTGGCTGCCGTGAGTTGTTCCATGGTCTGGTCCAGGGTCTGCCTTATCCTTTGATGTTTGTGGTCGACAACGTCTACCATTCCAAGGATCATCAGGCCAGAGGTAGCAGACTGAAGAAGAAGGACCCAGAGATATACGGACGCTTGTGGATCAGGCTTGCCTAGCGCGCCGGCGCTCTGTGACAGGAAAGCTGTCGCCAGAAGGAACTTCGGCACCAGGCTTAGGAATTTCAATCCGCCACCGATGGCCAGAACCCGAGTGGCTTTCTGCCGAATGCCTACAATCGCGATATAGAGAGCAGCGCCTGTCATGGCCAGGTCTCCGAAGATCGTTAGATGAAGGGACTCGACCTGTCCTTTCCGGAGAACCGCGCTCGCCAGGATGACCCCACTGCCCAGAGATAAGAGAGAAATGTACATGCGGTTTTTAAGAGATAGAGGGCGGCCAACCGCTTCACGGAACCCTTGCAAGAAGAAGATCGGTCCGAGCCCACCTATGAGGAAAGTGGCTGTCCTGATGACCTGCTGCCCTGCGGTAAGGGATTCGTGAAACAAGAGGAAGAGATCTCCAGACAGAAAGGCCGTCTGTGAGAACTCAAAGATCATCCACGAGCGCAGGAATGGTTCGTCGCGGAGGCCGCGATAAAGAATTAGGAGCAACAGAGCGCCGAGCGCAGATAAAGGGATCTCGGCGCCTAGTAAACCTGCGCCCTGGAAAACCGTCGGCATTGAGAACCTCAGCGACTTCAGCCTGCAACACAGAGCAAATTCCAGTCTACTCGGTATTGAGGAGGTTAGACTCGAGAACCGGCATGCCGCGAATTGCTCGGCCGAATCGGATATTCAAGCCCGTTCTTCAAACCTGTGCTCGGGTTCCACCAAACCCGCATCGACTGTTCTATATCCGGCACGACTTCCCTCTAGCCTCGTCGATAGCCCGAGCCGTCGGGCTATCGCTTTATCTTTGCTGTTTAGACGATTAGAGGGGGCATCGAGCCACCGGAGGGTCCATCTGGCAAGATCTGCTGGAATCTGGCAGCTTCGTCAATCGCCTTCGAGAGGGGAACGTCTCTCGGTCCAGTGCGCATAAAACGCTAAAATCGAACACTGTTGGAAACACATTAGACACTTGGTATTTACGCGACTCGGTCCTAGCCCCGACCTTCTCCAAAGAACAAGCGATAGAGCAACTCCGCGGAGGACATGTTTTCGAGTAGAGATCGAATGCCCTTCGCTCCCGGCTCTTCATCTCAGATTCGGGACGATCACGGGAAATCTGGTACGACTCATTTGGTGGGTTCGTAGTTTGCTTGGGTCGATCGATCATCCGGATCCTTCTTTCTCAGGTTTGCGGCGGAGTTATTGTCTATTGGTCATCACCCATTTGGCATGTCACGACTAGAATTTGCCGACTGGTCCATACACACTGATGCGCGTCGTGCTGCCACTCACAATGTGTGGTGTCACAGTGATCAGAAGTTCGTCTTTGGCTCCATCGGCATTCCTGTCGGTACTCTGGAAACCGGGGAGATTATCCAAGCCAGGGACACCGTCTAGCGCCTTGGTCTCGTTGGTGCTGACCAATGCGGCGAGCATAGTCGTCTCTCCCGGTGGGATGGTCACAACGGACTTTAGTGCGCGATTATTGAGAATCGGTATGTCATCGACCCCAGTTCCCGCCAAGGATTCCAGTTTGAAGTCAAGATCCAGTTGCACTTCTCCGCTGCGCAGCACTCGAGGTGTGATTTTGAGCGTGAGGCCGATGTCCTCAAACTGAATTTGCGGTGTAGACGTGCTGCCACTGCCGCTTGAACCTGTGAGTTGCGCGATGACCGAACTGCTGACACCAGCGGCTGCAAGCTCGTTGGCCACATCGCTGCTCGAAGCCGACGTGGTAATCGCCGTGAGTATGGGATAACGAGACCCGACCCTGAACGTGACTTCCTGTCGATCGCTTGAACGTAACTGGAGAGCATTCAACATCCGGGCGTCGGTAGAGTTCAGAAGCATGTTCAGGCTTGTCGAACTCATAGAAATTCCGAGCAGAGGAATACCGTCAAAACTTCCCAACGTTCCAAGGATGCTTGTGAATGAGCTGCTTCCTGAAACACCTGCCGCAACCAGAAAGGCCACCTCTTGCAGTTCTTGGTCATAGGTGCTGCCAGAGAGAGTAAGAGCTCCGCTCGAGATCGATTGGCTGAGCAGGCTTTGATTGTCCGAGATGAGTTTTTGTGCGGTGCTGGCGACATCGATGGCGGTAGCGGAGGTCGGAGGTGCAAACCCGATATTGCGGGTCGTGGATTTGTCGACTTCGTAGATATTGATATCGAACAGAATATCCGACGTTCTACTGGCAAGCTCTGTGAACAAATCATGGACGCGATGTACCACGGCTTGCGGCCCACGTATTACAACAGCTCCGCTCTGCGTGTTGACGGCGATCTGAGTCAGGCCGAAGAGTGCTCGCGTCATATTCGCCAAATCCAGCATCTGCTGCGGCGTCTGACCAGAGAGATAGATGGTCTCTTCCACGAGTGGCGTGAGAGATTCACGCAATTCCTTCGTGTCTGCCGCGATCAGGGCGGTCGTCGGATCGAGCGGCACAGCCAAGAGATGAGCTGCCTTCTTGAGGACGCGGACTGAATCAATAAAATCCACATCGTCCATGTCAATCCGGAACGGCGTGTCACTCGCAACCGACGAGTCGAAGACGGCAGCGATGCCGAAGCCGCCATAAAGTTCATGCACGACTTGCCCTAGCTCACCTTGGATATGAAAGCTCTTCACCCCGCCAAAAGGAGCAAAGGCAATGGGTCCTTCGAATTCCTCTTCCATGCGTTCCTTGGTACGCGGGGCCGATTGCTGGAATTCTTGCCCGGCGTTGTATTGCGTGACCAAAGGATTTTTCGGATCGAGACGTCTTGCCGACATGAGCAACACATCTGCATTAGCGAAATCGCCTCGAAGCCGGGCCCTAAGCGCAGCTCGGATCAGGCGGTTCACATTGACTTCGCGCGAATAGAGTAATGCGAGGATGTAGGTCCTGTTGCCAGGATCGAGGCGAACGGCTTGTTCGAAATGATGTTGAGCCTTGTCGAAGTCCCTGCGAGCGAAGCAGCGTGCGCCTTCGAGATAGGCATCATCAGCGTTACGCTCTTGCTTGGGAAGCATTCTGTGCACCGCTACTCCAGGCTTCACTTTCGCCTCCGCTGACGTCGGCTGCGCTTGGCTCGGAGCGGCCCCACTGTTCTGGACGGTAGGGCTGTCAACCGTTACGCCCGGGCTCTGGCATACAGCAGCGAGCGGAACGAGCATAATGAGTCCTGCGGCCAACCTACTGAACATGCACCGCCGCCTGGGTACCCACTGCGGATAGGCTGACATGTTTGCTATCGGTGGCGTTCAGGTTGGTTAAGGTTAAGGTGGAATCTCCGGGGCCGATGGCTTTCATCGTTAGAATCACGACGCTCCCATCACCCGTGACGCCGCCAGCATTAGGGGGACGCGACACAGAGATGGAGACCGCACCGCTGCCACCGTCACGTTGCATCAGGGCCGCGGGCTGGCCATCTCGGCCTAGTAATTCCCCGCTATCCACGCGGACAAGCGACAAAACCTTTGGATCGAAATTCAGTTGGAACGGAGCGCTGAACAAGTCCGCTGCATGGGAAGCCATCACGGCGACCTGGAAGGTGGATCCCACCGCTTGATTTGCCACCGACGGCACCACATTGAATATAACGGAAGCTGCGGATGGCTTCGAAATGGCAGCGCCTGTATCGCCTAATGCCGGAGCGACAGGACGTGCTTGAGCGGCAAGCTGACCAATCATCGCGGACGCTGCGTTTGCTGCGGACGTTGGTTGACTGATGACGGTCAGGTCTGTGGCTCCGTCGCCGCCCAGATCGCGATTGGTGGCAAGCCTACCGTTCGGGCTGCGGCGCCGCAGTTCAATACCTTGGTTTGTGCCGCTATCGATGATCCTCGTGTTCGCGTCGGTCAATGGAGATTCTCGGACAATGTGCGGGATAAGCAGAAAAACGATCTCGTCACTCGACTGTTTCTTATCCTGACTGCTGAAGAAGTACTTGAGGAACGGTATCTCTCCGAGTCCGGGTGTTCCGCTTACACTCTTCGTATCGCTCTGCTGCAGAAGCCCCGCGAGGATGGAGGGCTCCCCGTCCTTAAGCTGAATCACCTGTTGCACCACGCGCTGCGAGATGATCGGTTCTGACACACCACTGATGGTGGTTGTACCGGTCTGCGAGGACACTTCGATCTTCATCTTAAGAGAGACCTGGCCATCAAGGTGCACGGTGGGCGTCATGTCTATGTTGACGCCCACATCCACATAGGTGAATTGCGTCGTAGCGGTAGCGGTTGAGGTAAGTGTTGAGGTGGTCGAACCGGTTGCGACTGGTATCTTGGATCCGATCTTCAACGTCGCTTGTTGGCCATCGCTGGCACGCACGCGTGGGTTTTGCAGCACGCGCGTATCGGAGTCTGAGAGCAAGGCGTTCACCGAAGCGCTACTCAAGGTAACCGCGAAATTGGTTCCATTTAGGTTTGCAAGAGTATTCAGCGTCAGGCCAGAGGTTGAACTGGAAGTTGTGGATGAACTAGAGGAACTGGATGAATTTGCATTGCTCGCCTGGGCGCTCAGGCTGAAACTGGTAGGCAACGTAATACCAAGATTTCGTTCAAGATCACGACTCACCTCGAGTACAGCCACATCCACCACGACTTCCGGGCGAATGCGGTCGAAGTCATCGATGAGCTTCTCAACGAGGACCAGTTCAGCGGGCGTGGCGCGGATAACGATTGCATTCTGTGAAGCTAGAAGAAACACTTTTGTGCTTGGATCCAGGAGGTTTCTGAGTGCGGTCACCACTTCATTGGCATCATTCTGCTGCGACATATTTGTGAGATAGAAAGTCTCAACTGCGAGACTGTCGTTGTCGGTATGCTTCGCACGGTTGTTTTGAGCAACGAAGATCGTATTCTCCGTTAGCGGAGACCAGAATGTGCCGGCGAGCTTTCCGACAATCCGGAGAGCATTGGTCAGCGATACATTGGATAGATCAACTGAAATTCGCCTTGAGTTGTAGTCGGGGTCGAATATTACGTTGAGGCCCGCGAGCTTGCTAATCCCCTGGTAGATGACCTTGCTGTCTTCAACCATGTGCATGGTGATCGGATCTGTTGAAATTGGCTTGAGTTCGACTGGGCTATCTAAGGATTCAATGTCACGCCGCACACGCTTCTGATGGAGGGTCTGCGCCTCTACCCCGGCGGGTGTCACACCAGCACCTCCACCAGGTTCTGCACTTGTAGTTACATGCGCTATGTTCGGCGCGTTCTGTGATGCACGAAGTTCCTGCGCGGCCGATTGATTACCCCGGTCAATCTGCAGAGCACGGGCGAACTCCGTCATAGCCCCGCCAGGATCGCCGGATTGCCGCAAAACCCGTCCTCTATCGAGATGTGCGTTCGAGGCCTGGAAACGCATCCTTTCATAATGGGTCTGATATCGAAGGTCCTTCGGCTTCAGGAGATGCGCTTGACGATAAGCTTCAAACGACGCATCAAAGTCTGCACGCAGCTCTGCCTCATGACCGCGCTTGTCCCATTTCGCAGCGGTTTGACCATAAGACAGGGATGGGACAACACATGTAAAGGCTACGAAGAGCAGAGATAGAAGTACCGTGCTTTTGCCGGAAGTTATGGCGCGTCGAAGAATTAAGGTCAGAATGTGTCGGCCCCCCAATGCGATAGACGTTCACCGAACTACTCGGCAACGTTGTGGCGGGTAACGAATTGTCATCACGAATCGTTACATTCCGGCAAATAGAACATCCCGCTGACCGCTGGAGGCTCGGCCCGAGCCTTCTGTCCAGGTGATGGCCATCTCCCATAAAAACAAACCCTATCTCACGTCAGCTCATGGTCGTTCGTGATGACCAAACCATTGGTCTCGCCGACTGGCCGCCTAAGCCTAGGGGACTTTCCACGAGAAGCGGTGGAACGGCTTGGACAGCTATTCCGAACAGCGCGATCACACTGCGGCTGTTTCCACCGTACGTTCATCCGCAAACGCCGTTGCGGATACTCGTGCGCGGATGGAGCAAAGGGAAAGGCGCAGGCAGGGGAAACATCGACCCTTCGCGCAGTCGGCGAGCGAGGTCGGAAGGCAAACAGACGAGAGCTGGAAAAGCTGCGGGATTCCCCCGCTACCTGTCAGAAGGGAGGATCAGAGAGCATTCGGCCAGTGAAACGTGTGGGCGCATCGGCGTTTCTGCGGAGAACACTGCCACTTAACGCCTGTGCCACGATGACAATTCGTTACAAACCGTTACCACAGCAACAGCCCGGACGCGTTCTCCTAAAGTTACGTAACCGCAGCTCTTGTAGTAGGAACCGCTGCACAAGGAGCACGATGTTGAGCATGTTTTCGATCTCACGGCCTCGCTCCCGGCTTCTACCCGCCAGCCTAACCGTCTCGAGCATCTTTCTAATCCTCAGCCGGTGCTCCGCAGCGCAAGGTTCGCCGCTCGAAGCACCGGCACCATTCAAATCTGTTGTGACCGTCCGCGGCGGCGGCATTGAGCACAACGCGCCATATCGGGTACCACAGCGCGTCGTGCAAGGATTTGTGCGGGATGCAAATGAGAAAGGAATTGCTCAAGCAGAGGTCTTCCTTAGAGATGAAAAGACATCGCAGATGGGCCAGATGCTTGCGGACGAGAATGGAAACTACCTCTTCGGTGGGCTACCACTGGAACATGATTACCAAGTGTGGGCGAAGGTAAGGGAGATCATCACTCCCAAGCGGCCTGTCAGGTCCTTCATCGGGATGCATGATGTAACGATAAACTTCCACATCCCGACCAATAGTCATGCGGCGGAAGTGCCAAGAACGACCGAAGCTGCGCGCCGGTAGCTCTCGTATCATTCCTGACTCGAGGTAACGTGATGGACATACCGAAACATCCGCAGGAGCCCCACGCGGCGGAAGAGATGCGCGACTTGGTGCGCAAAATCGCAAGAGCGCTGGTGGATAAATCAGATCAGGTGCGAGTCGAAGTAACCGCACGTCATGGCGCAATCGTGCTGGAACTCAGTGTCGCTACGACTGATCTGGGCAAGGTGATCGGTAGGCAAGGACAGATGGCACATTCCATTCGCACCATACTGGGTGCGGCCTGTATGAAGTGCGGGCCACGCATCACGCTTGACATTGTGAAAGAAGATCCTCACTTGGGCCGCCATTGAGCTGACCATAGATACCGACGCAGTTTTGTGTCCGGAACGAAAGAGACAGTTCATCACGCAACATTCGGCTCACTCTTCGCACGAAACTAAACTCGTTCTTCTTAGTCCATATCGTGACAAGCGGTGACCAATCGTGACGTTCAACTGCTGTTACTTGATCTTTACTGAAGGAGTGGCCAAGGAAAAATCGGGATGCTGCAAGTTCTTAGGAGGCCAAATGATGTTCTCTTCAGCTTCACGTCGTTGCGAATCTACTCATGCCCTCGCCTTTACAAGTGCGGTGTTGATGTTCTTTCCGGCCGCAATCTCCGCCGAGGCGCAGACGTCGGGTCCTCCTCCCCCTTTTAAGCCTATAGTGAGCATTCGCTTTGGCGGCGCCTACAACGGCCCTCGGTACGTCCCACATAGAACGATCCTTGGCTTAGTGAAGAATGAGGACGGCCAAGTAGTGTCTGACGCAATGGTCTACATGAAAGATATTCAGGCCAAATCGACTCTCGTAGCTTCCGTCGACACTAGCGGGACGTTTCGTTTTGGTTCTCTCTCTTTGGATCATGATTATGAGATCTGGGCGGAAGCAGGCGAGCTGAAATCCCCGACCAGATCGGTGACTACATTCATGACTCAGAACGAAGTGTCGATGCCATTGCTAATCCGAGCGGAACGCAACCATGGCGAACCGATTCTGAAGCGGCGGCCCACAGCGGCGGATGCCGCTGCGGGTCAAACACAAGTGGGGCAAGAACCTAAAACTCCAACGGCAGCACGGCAATGATGCTTGCCCAGACAATGCAGATAACCTCCGCGCAAAACCCTTGCCTGCATCTTCTACGGGCGACTGGTCCGTAAGAGCCTAGTGAGATTCCTGAAGCTCCACGGGGACTACGATGGCACAAATGAAGACTCGCGGCAATGGGAGATCGCTGTCCTGAACTTTCCACAAGAGGTGATCCCAGTGCTCCCTGGCGGCGGACGGTACGAGACGAGCAACCATGTTCCATATCACGGAGGCAAAAAACTATTTGCCTTCCAGAATTCCTGAGGATCACCTGAACAAGACAAAGAAACTCTTCCTGCATCGGGGTCGCCTCAATCTACGCGTACCCTCGTCCCTCGATATACGCTCTCTCCCAGAGCCGAGGAATGAAGTAAGGCCGAAGAAGGTTTTGCGATTCAACATTATGAATTGCGGAACTCTATGCCTCTTTGCTATCGGCTGTTTTGTCACCACCTTTTCGGTCGCGGCTCAAGAGCTGAGCTATGCGTCACGCGAACTGCACTTACCAGATGGGCCGGTCCCCCAAAATACGACGTCTGTATCCATCTCTCAATCTACGACGCAAGGGGAGTCAGCGCTGTCCGGCGGGGTTCTCGACCAGACAGGTGCCGCAGTGGCCGGGATCGATATTCATCTTGAAGACGCCACTGGCGAGGAACTCCGAAGATCATCAACGGGTACGAATGGAGAGTTCACATTCAGCAATCTCCCGCCTGGCCGCTATCGTGTCACAGTGCTGCCGCAAAAAGGATTCCAGGGATATGCCTCCGATGCTTTGGAACTCAGCGGGCAGCAGGCGGCCGCGATTCCCACGATCGTCCTGAGTGTTGCATCTGCCATCACTGAGGTTACCGTACGGCCAACTGAAGAGATCGCTGCGGAACAGATCAAGGCCGAAGAAAAGCAAAGACTGATCGGAATTCTGCCGAATTACTACGTGAGCTTTGTCCATGACGCTGCGCCGATGACTGGGGCACAAAAGTACGGGCTAGCACTTCATGAGTTTCTAGATCCGACCCGCTTCGTGGGCACGGCGATTGTCGCGGGAGTCGAGCAGGCGAACAACTCGTACGCCGGTTACGGGTCGAATGCGGCAGGGTACGGGAAGCGCTACGCGGCGGCTTACGGTGACGGTCTTTTCCAAAGCATGCTAAGCCATGCAGTGTTCCCTGCCCTGTTTCATCAGGATCCTCGGTATTTCTACCAAGGAACAGGTTCCACAAAATCCCGCGCACTGCACGCCATAAGCTTCGCGCTCGTTGTACGCGATGATAGCGGGCGGACGGCCCCAAACTACTCGTATCTACTTGGTGATGTGGGTGCTGGTCTGATATCAAACCTCTATTATCCTCATGCCGATCGGGGATATGGGCTCGTCTTCACGAACGCACTAATTAGTTTGGGGGGGCGCGCCGCTGGCAGCCTGCTTCACGAATTTCTTGATAAGCACATCACAAAGAACGTCCCAAAAAACTCGGCGCCATGACGAAGCCATTTTATACAGAATTGGAATAGATCTGACCTAATAGATGAAGAAGGCGGAACAATTCTTAGAAGTCGATTTTTTGCAGCGGTTGCAATGCAAGCGAAAGTTCTAAGGGAAAAGGACAAGCGTGTCCGCTCACTGCTCCTTCTTGAACAAATCCTGGAAGATAAGCGACCCCAGGTGCGGCCGCGTGCGTGCACCAGCGCGCCACCCTCGTTGAGCTTCCCCAGCTTGACGGGTGCGAACCCGAGTTGTTTGGTTAGATCCGCTACGGGGGCGATGGCGTCCTCGTCATCGCTCGACAGAAAGACGACCCGGTGGCTGCCTTCGACGACTGGATTCGGTCGCCAGGATGGCCGCAACCAGGTGATTGAAGCCTTTCACGAGCTGGCGCCGGTAAACGCTCATTTCGTTATTGATGAGCGCCGCAGGCCGTAAAGGGGGAAGGTGCAGTGCGACTTGAAGTCGTTTGAATGATTGTTCAACACGAAAGGAGTGAACTGAACCTGCGGTTCCGTCCGCAGTAGCCTATCGACATCGGCGTGGCTGGTAACGGCTGGGTCGAATAGCTGTCGAGACAACCACTCTCTTTCCTTTGGATAGGAAGAACTCCGTGAGGCGTTTTTCCGCACTGCAAGCGTCGAAGCGGTGAGAGGGGCAGGCTGAATGATATGTCCAACACATGTGAACTGCCGTAGGCACCGTCATCCCCACAGAGCCAAAGGCGCTGTCAGGCTCCAGCCAAAAGGCATGCGGCCGGTTGCTTCCATCTGCACTTGGAGCACACGGACAGAAAGGCCGCCGGTGTACAGGCAGGGACTAAGTCATTCGTGTCGTTCAAACGGAACAAGGTAAGCCCGATGCTTCGCCCTCTCGGGGGCAAGCTGTGCCGCAAGGCAAGCTGTCGAGGCAGCGGGTAAAGGAGGCTGGAGAAAGCGAATGCCGTTCTGTAATGGAGCGGATAGGAGTAGATCACTCCGCTGCGAAAGCAGGCAGACTTCCAGCAGGTCGCGGTTGACGAAAGAACTTACGGAATCTTCGAAGGAGGAAACGCAAATGAATATGGAGCGATCCATGTGTGCAGCCTCCGACCCTGCGGCGCAATGGGAACAGATCGACTGGTCTCAATGCGAGCAGAAGGTCAGGAGACTGCAGGCGCGTATCGTCAAGGCAACACAGGAAGGCCGCTACGGCAAGGTGAAAGCCCTGCAATGGCTGCTGACCCACTCGTTCCATGGCCGAGCGTTGGCTGTGAAACGAGTGACGCACAATCAGGGCAAGAACACGCCGGGAGTGGACGGAGCGATCTGGAGCACACCGGCGTCCAGATACAAGGCCATCGACACGCTGAAACGGCGCGGCTATAAGCCGAGACCGCTGAGGCGGGTCTATATCCCGAAGACCAATGGGAAGTTGAGACCGCTGGGAATCCCCACGATGAAAGACCGCGCCATGCAGGCGTTATACCTGCTTGCGCTGCTCCCAATCGCGGAGACAACAGCCGAACCCAACTCCTATGGTTTTCGACCGGAACGCTCGACCGCCGACGCTATCAACCAGTGCTTCCTCGTGCTGGCTCGCAAGAGCAGTGCGCAGTGGGTTCTTGAGGGCGACATCCGTGGCTGCTTCGACAACATCAGCCACGCGTGGATGCTCGACCACATACCCGCTGACAAAGATGTGCTGCGGAAATGGCTAAAGGCGGGCTTCATGGAGAATCGAACGTTGTTCCCTACGGAGGCAGGTACACCACAAGGCGGGATCATCTCGCCCACGCTGGCCAACCTGACGCTGGATGGGTTGGAGCGCCTTCTGAAGGCGACCTTCGATAGGAAGGCTGCACGATGGAAAGCCGAAAACCCGAAGGTGAACTTCGTAAGGTATGCGGACGACTTCATCATCACCGGAAGCTCGAAAGAACTGCTGGAGGATGAGGTCAAGCCACTCGTTGAGCGCTTCATGTTCGAACGTGGCTTGCAGCTCTCACCTGAGAAAACCTGCATCACGCATATCGAAGACGGCTTCGACTTCCTGGGGCAGAACGTGCGAAAGTACGACGGGAAGTTCCTGATCACACCGTCCAAGAAGAATATGCACGCCTTCTTGGAGAAGGTGCGCGGTGTGATTCGTCAGAATCGCAGCGCAAATCAGGAAAGTCTGATCAGGATGCTCAACCCGATCATCCGTGGATGGGCAAACTATCACCGTCATATCTCGGCGTCTTCAGCGTACCGGAAGACGGGAATGGTCCTCTGGCACTCGCTCTGGCGATGGGCGAAGTTCCGCCATCCAAACAAGACCTCTGCCTGGATCGCAAAACGATACTGGCATCGGCTTGGAGGACGGAAGTGGTGCTTCGCTGCGGTTGCTGGCCCTAACCCGCACCCGGCGCCTCCGATGATGGCTTGGTTGGTTGATCCCACCAAGACCCGCATCCGACGGCACGTAAAGGTCAAGTCGGACGCTAACCCGTTCGACCTTGGCTGGTACGGATACTTCGAGTCTCGCGAGAGACTCAAGAAGGCCCGCGCACGTCGCTGATCCCTGTGCGTTGTTACCCCGGCCCCGCTTGCGCGGGGCTTACCAACGGCTTGAGCCGGATGATGGGAAACTATCACGTCCGGTTCTAAGGGGAGGGAGTGGCAGCAATGCCACTTCCTTACCTGACGGAAGGGGGAATGAGACTGTTACGAAACTCTCCAAGCGCCTTTAATGTCGAATCGCGCTCCCTCGGGGGCGATTCGTTATTTTCCTGCTTTTTCAGCCTCGATCAAGTTCAGTACTTTAGCCTTCACTTCATCCCGGATGCCCCTTACCTCTTCCATTGGTCGCCCCTTCGGGTCAGGCAAAGGCCAATCGTCTCGGCGCAAGCCAGGAACGTAGGGGCATTTGTCCCCGCAACCCATGGTGATGAGTAGCGAAGCGCCTTCAGCTAATGCTTGAGTAAGCTTTTGAGGCTGGGCGTTGCTCAGGTCAATCCCGACCTCCCGCATTGCGGATAGAACTTCCGGGTGTACGCGAAGTCCGGGCTCTGTACCAGCCGAAACAGCTTCCGCCTTGCTGTGATCGGCAAGCTGATTGAAGAACGCTGCGGCCATCTGCGACCGGCCAGCATTGTGAACGCAAGCGAAGATGATCTTTTGCATCGTTTCCTTTCGGGCTATTGCTTACCGATCTTGTTGATCTCTTGCTGGATCGCAAAACTGTCAAGGGTTCCGAGGAGGAGACTAAGGAAGAGACTGATACGCCAATCAAGCGCCTCTCATCACATATGCCTAGGCGACTATATGTCTTGATATCGCATTCGTCAAGGCGTATACATTAAAGCATGGCGAAACAAAAATTCAATGTCGAGCGATTCTTCCAAGCTCTCGGCGATAACACCCGGCTCCGCCTCCTGAACCTGATGGCAGATCAGGAGATCTGCGTATGCTATTTCGTTGAGATTCTCGGCGGGCCTCAGCCGAAGGTTTCCAGACATCTCGCTTACCTTCGCAGCGCGGGCATCGTCGCGGCACGGCGCGAGGGAAAGTGGATGCACTATCGGATCGTGGTGCCTCCACATATTGGAGCGGCACAAATCCTCAAACAAACCTTGGGCTGGCTCAAGGAAGATAAGGCGATGCAGTCTGATCGGGCGCGACTGTCGAAGGCTTGTTGTTTCCCGTCCAAGTACGCATTGCTCGACGGCGCACCCCTTCCCACAATGATTCAAGAAACATCCTGCGAGGCTTGTTGATGTCTACCGCGCCTTTCACGCAAGGGCAGATTTACGCTCCTGCGGACCGCAAGAAGCTCTCGTTTCTTGATCGCTTTCTGACGCTCTGGATCTTTCTGGCAATGGCAATTGGTGTCGCCGTTGGGCACTTCGTTCCATCGACTGCGGGATTCGTCAACCGCTTTCAGACCGGAACCACGAATATTCCGATCGCAATCGGTCTCATCATCATGATGTTTCCGCCATTGGCGAAGGTGAGATACGAGAAACTTGGCGAGGTCTTCCGCAACAAGCGCTTACTCGGTCTGTCGCTTGTTCAGAACTGGCTCATCGGACCCGTGCTGATGTTCCTGCTCGCCATCGTGTTCCTGCGTGGTGAACCAGCTTACATGCGCGGCCTGATCTTGATCGGGATTGCCCGCTGTATCGCAATGGTGCTTGTTTGGAACGAGCTGGCTGAAGGCGATACGGACTATGTTGCTGGTCTGGTCGCCATCAATAGCGTCTTTCAGGTTCTCTTCTACAGTCTCTATGCTTGGGCGTTTCTGACAGTGCTTCCAAAATGGTTTGGCCTGGAGGGTAGCGTTGTCCAGATCGGCATCGGCCAGATTGCAAAAAGCGTCGGAATTTATCTCGGCATCCCGTTTGTAGCAGGTTTCATCACGCGCTTTGTCCTGATTCGGTTGAAATCAGAGGAATGGTATCGGACTCGCTTCATTCCCCGAATCAGTCCTCTTACGCTTATCGCCCTGCTCTTTACCATCCTCGTCATGTTCTCACTGAAGGGCGATCTCATCGTTCGCCTGCCCCTGGATGTGGTGAAAATCGCAATCCCGCTTGTCATCTACTTCCTCATCATGTTCCTCGTGAGCTTTTGGATGGGTAAGAAGCTGGGTGCCAACTACGCTCAGTCGGCGACCCTATCCTTCACAGCGGCCGGAAATAACTTTGAGTTGGCGATTGCTGTCGCAGTAGCCGTCTTCGGACTGAACTCAGGTGAAGCTTTCGTTGGCGTAGTCAGTCCGTTGATCGAAGTGCCCGCTTTGATCGGATTGGTGAATGTTGCTTTTTGGATGAGGCGGCGCTATTTCACTTCGGGTTCAACCGGCTTCAGCGTTCATCCCATCGAAGATGCGTCTTAGCGCGTTCACCTTGAATGCTTTAACTCGGCTGTGACGTATCTTGTGATATCGTCTTTCGATAACGAAACTCGTTTACTATATGGCCGACGATCGAGATCTTTATTCAGGAATGATTCGGCTGCACATCCTGCACCACGCGGACAAGGAGCTGATCTTCGGCTCCGGTATGGCTGAAGAATTGGCGCGTCACGGTTACAAGATCAGTCCTGGAACCCTGTACCCGATCCTTCACACTCTGGAGAAGCGCGGATATCTACGCGCCCGTGAGAAGCGATCTGGAAAGAGTGTCCGGCGTCTTTATGGCATTACCCCGGCTGGACGTCGCGCTCTCAAGATTGCCAAGCAGCGCGTGAGGGAGCTTTTTGGAGAGTTGATTGATGACAAATAGCCAAATTCCTAGAGCTCTCCGTAGCCCACGGTCTTTCCTCAGAGCGCTGCCGCTTTTTCTGCTTGTGTCCCACTCATCCATCTTGCGGGCTCAAGCGGTGGATGCTGTGGGGCCAACGACCAGCGGCCTCTCACTTCTTACGGTAGTTCAAGACGCCGAACGCGATTATCCCCTTATCCATGTGACGGAGGCCGAGTTGAATGCTTCCATCGCAAACATTCAACTCTCTCGTACCGCCTACCTTCCCCGCGTAGACGGCATTGCTCAGTTCAACCGTGCGACTCGTAATAACGTCTTCGGAGCTCTCCTACCCCAGAGCACCTTGCCCTCGATGTCTGGTCCGGTCATTGGAAGCAACAATGGCGGCTCTGTGTGGGGCAGCGCGACGGGGCTGCTGATTAGCTGGCAGCCGTTCGACTTCGGACTACGTCATGCGAATGTTCAGTCGGCGATTGCAGCCAGGGATAGGGCGGACGCCACGGCAAAGAGGACCCAAATCGAAGTAGCGACAGCGGCGGCAGACGCCTATCTGACGGTGCTCGTCGCGATGCGGGCGAAAACAGCAGCACAGGCGGCGGTAGGCAACTGGGAGACTCTACGTGTGAGCGTCCATGCCCTGACTTCCGCAGAGCTTCGTCCCGGCGCCGACGAGTCAAGGATCGAGGCAGAAAAAGCCGCTGCAAAGACGCAGCTAGCACTCGCAGACGAAGCGATGGAAACGAGCAAGGCTACCCTTGCAAAATTCTTAATAAAGCCAGAAACAGCTGCTCCTGAGATGGCTTCAACCCATCTTCTCGAACAGCTTCCAGCGGTCACAGAAGATGGTCTTCCTTTCCAACCGTCCGCTAACCCCATCATGGCGGAGCAGAAGGCGTCAGTTGCTCAATCCGCAGCTCAACTCCATTCGATCGAAAAGAGTTGGGTGCCACAGTTCAACTTGGAAGGCGCTGCGTATGCGCGTGGTACGGGCGCGGAGACCAACGGGCAACGGCTCTCAGGAGCAAACGGCCTTGCTCCGAATGTCGGGGACTACGCGGTCGGGGTCAATATCACGTTCCCATTCATGGACTTTGCCAGCGTCCACGCTCGTTCTGCCTCTCAAGCGTCGTCTCTGAAAGCAGCCGAAGCGAATGAACAACTCGCTGGCCGAGAGCTTCAAGAGCAGTTCGCGCAGGCGAAGGCCGTTCTGCGGACCAGCCGCGCCATTGCTGAGAACACGCCTGTGGCTCTGTCCGCCGCGCAAACGACCCTTGCACAAGCCAATGCCCGTTACAAAGCGGGCCTATCATCGATCGATGAAGTGGCTCAGGCACAGAGGCTTGGAGTCCAGGCCGAAATCGACGATTCAATCGCTCGCTTGAATGTGTGGCGAGCTCTTCTTCATTTGCAAGCAGTCCGAGGTGATCTTCAGCCTTTTCTACAAGCGGCGAGCCGATAGCGAACCGGGAGATAGATTCACATGCGTCTTGTACTGGCAGCCTTAACTCGACCGCTTACGCTCATCGTGGCCCTGATCGCGATTCTGGCCGGCTTCTTTATGGCGGTCGGCCGAATGCGGATGGACATCTTCCCTCAAGTGGGAAATCCGGTGATCTACGTCGCACAACCGTATGGCGGAATGAATCCCGCGCAGATGGAAGGCTTTCTCACGTACTACTACGAGTACCACTTCCTCTACATCACCGGAATCGAGTCCATAGATAGCAAGAGCATTCAGGGCGCTGCCCTGATGAAACTGAGCTTTCGCGAAGGCACGAACATGGAGCAGGCGATGGCCGAGACAGTTGGCTATGTGAATCGCGCTCGCGCTTTCATGCCGCCGGGAACCGTTCCTCCTTTCATAACACGCTTCGATCCGGGAAGCGTCGCTGTCGGATTGTTGCTGTTCAGCAGTTCGACGCATACCCAAGGAGAATTGCAGAACATTGCCCTCAACCAGGTTCGACCTCTGTTTGCGACCCTACCGGGTGTCTCGGCGCCACCGCCGTTCGGCGGCAATCAGAGAACGATCGTCGTCACTCTCGACCCTGACAAGCTGAAGCAATACAGTGTATCCCCTGAACAGGCGATCTCCGCTGTGAGCACTGGGACGGTTGTTGCCCCTTCGGGAAATCTATACGACGGATCACTCAATCGGATTGTCCGAACGAATGCCACTCTGGGTCCTGAACTCACCGACCTGATGGCGACGCCCATCCACCCGCATTCCGGGACAAACGTCTATCTCCGTGACATCGGCACGATTGAGAACGGCACCGACATTGTCACGGCCTACGCGCATGTTAATGGAAAGCGAACGGTCTATATCCCGGTGGCCAAGCGGTCGGATGCCTCCACCCTTGCCGTGATCCAAGCAGTCAAAGCAGCTATCCCAAGCTTCAAGAAGGTCATGCCGGACGATGTTGACGTACAGCTCGCGTTCGACCAATCGGGCTATGTCTCAAACGCGATCAATGGCCTTGTGCGAGAGGCCCTACTGGGCGCGGTCCTGACTGGCTTCGTGGTGCTCCTGTTCCTGCGCGACTGGCGTAGCTCCGTGATCGTGGTTGCAAACATTCCGTTTGCGCTTGCCGGTGCCGTGCTTCTTTTATGGGCCACGGGACAGACCATCAACATCATGACACTTGGAGGACTAGCGCTCGCGGTCGGTATCCTCGTAGACGAGGCGACGGTCGAAATCGAAAATATCCATACGCAAATGTTGCCAGGCGTTTCTCGGGCCAAAGCTGTGCTCGAAGCCTGCCGCCGCACTGTGACCGCGCGACTGCTTTCCATGCTGTGCGTCCTGGCGGTATTCGTTCCTTCGTTCTTCATGAAGGGCGTTGGTCGTCAGCTCTTTGTTCCGCTTTCGCTCGCCGTCGGCTTCGCCATGATCTCGTCTTACTTTCTTTCGAGCAGTCTCGTTCCGGTCTTTTCAACTTGGCTGATGAAAGAGTCACATCGTGGCGAAGAGACGGAGGGAGCCCTCGGCAAACTTCGCCTCCGCTATGACCGCTACCTTGAACGAGCCTTAAGCTGGAGATGGCAAATCATCGTTGGCTACCTTGCGCTGACAGCCGTCATCTTGCTTGTAGCATCTCCCCTCCTCGGCACGGAGATATTTCCAAACTCAAATGGGCCTGTGCTGCGTATGCGCCTGAAGGCCCCTGTAGGCACTCGGATCGAAGAGACCGAGCCGATGGTGCTGCAGGCTCTCGAACTCATCCGGAACACCGTTGGAAAAGACAACGTCGAGATTACCTCTGACTACGTAGGCATTCAGCCTTCAAGCTACCCCGTCAACCTGATTCACCTCTTCACAAGCGGCCCCGAAGAGGCTCTGGTTCAGGTGCAACTACGGCACGGTCATCCCGACGATGAGGGCGTGCGCGAGTCGCTTCGTTCGGCTTTCCAGAAGCAGATGCCGAACCTGAAGATATCGTTCGAGGCAGGTGACATCGTTTCGCAGGTTATGAGCTTCGGCTCTCCGACTCCGGTTCAGATCGATGTTCAGGGTGTGGATCTCGATCAGAACTACGGCTATCTCGCCAAGGTGCAGGCGGAGTTGCAGAAGCTGACATTCCTGAGAGATGTCTCCGTGGTTCAAGCTCAGTCCTACCCGGTGGTGGATGTGAAGGTAGACCGGGACTACGCAGGTCAGTTTGGTTTGACGATGGCCGATGTCACCAACTCCCTTGTACCCGCAACCGGCTCTTCTCGGTTCATAGCACCCAATTACTGGCGTGATCCAAAGAATGGCAATGCGTTCCAGATTCAGGTGCAACTCCCGTCGAACCGGATGCAGGGGCTCGGTGCATTGTCCGCACTTCCGCTGATGCGTGATGGACAGTCTCAGCCTCAACTGGATCAGGTGGCGAGCCTTCAGTATGGAACAATGCCCGAGATGATTGAACGGCTGAGTGGGCAGCGGATCGTGAGTGTTACTGCGAACCTGCATGGCATTGCGTTAGGTGACGCACAAAAGAAGATCGAAGCTGCTCTCAAGGGCATTGCAGCTCCGCCCAAGGGATCGACGGTCGTGGTCCGAGGCCAGATTCCTGCTCTTGAGCAGACGATCTCCGGTCTCCGTCTGGGCCTTCTACTTGCCATTGCGGCAATCTTCTTGCTGCTCATGGCGAATTTCCAGTCGCTACGTCTGCCACTCGCAATTCTTTCTACAATTCCTGGAGTTTTGTGCGGCGTTGTTCTAATGCTGCTTCTCACGCGAACGACGCTCAACATCCAGTCGTTCATGGGAGCGGTTATGGCGGTCGGCATCTCCGTTGCAAATTCGATTCTTCTCATCAGCTTCGCGGAGCAGTCACGGTATGAGTATCATGACGTGGAGACAGCAACCCGTGCAGGTGCGACGGGACGGATACGCGCCATTTTGATGACGGCTGCCGCGATGATCTGCGGCATGATCCCTCTGGCGATCGGCTTTGGCGAAGGCGGGGCGCAATCAGCCCCGCTCGGTCGCGCCGTCGTCGGCGGGTTGGTTTTCTCTACCTTGACGACTCTCCTGATCCTCCCCATTTTCTACGCCCTACTTCAACGGAAGGCTGCCATAACCTCCAACTCTCTCAACCCGGAAGATCCTTCGAGCCGCTACTATGCCCACTCCTAAGTCTGTTCGTCTTGCTCTTGCACTCCCACTTTTCGCCTGCGTAGCGGCGCAGTCTCAGACCGCCGCGCACATCGAGATGACGAAGGTAGAAAGCCGCTCCGCATCGCGGACGATACCGCTGACTGCCGAACTTCAACCGTATCTCCAGACCGACATCGAAGCCCGTGTGCCAGGCTATGTCGTTAAGATGCTGGTGGATCGCGGAAGCGTGGTTCACCGCGGACAGTTGCTCGTTCAACTTTCCGCGCCGGAGATGAGCGCACAGACGAATGCGACTGACTCGGCGTTGCATCAAGCGGAGGCAGAGGTCGCACAGGCGCAAGCACAGGCAGCGGCTGCGGCAAGCATGTACGCACGTCTACAGGAAGCGGCCAAGACGCCAGGAGCGGTTGCGGGCAATGAATTGGAGCAAGCCGAGAAGCAGAAGGAAGCAGCCGCATCGCTTGTGGAAAGCCGCCGAGCTGCAGTCCGTTCGGCGAAGAGCAAGCTTCAGGCGACAAAGGATATGGAGTCTTATCTGAATGTCATCGCGCCGTTCGACGGTACCATCACCGATCGTTTCGTACATCCCGGCATAATGGTGGACGCAGGTGGTCATACGCCGCTTCTCAAACTACAACAGATTTCGCATCTTCGACTGGTCGTGCCGGTGCCCGAAAGCTACGTCGGTTCCATTGCAAAGGGTAGGTCTGTCACCTTTCATGTCCCTGCTCGTCCTGGGAAAAGCTACTCCGGCAAGATCGCGCGCGTACCGAACGCACTTGACCAACAGAACCGCACGATGATGGCGGAGTTGGACGTGTTCAATACGGACAAGACACTTGCTCCCGGAATGTACCCGACAGTCGATTGGCCGGTTGGATCGAACGACAACGCGCTTTATGTACCGATCACAAGTGTCGTAACCACTACGGAGCGCACCTTTGTCATCACAGTTGTCAATGGTCGCGCTCATTGGGTTAACGTGCGCAAGGGAGCCACAGCAGGGGAACAAGTCGCAATTCGAGGAGAAGTATCGGATGGACAGGCCGTCGTGAAACGTGCCACAGATGAAATCCGTGAAGGCTCGGCGATCTAATTTCAAAGAGAGCCTGACAGAGGATCTTTGATCATAAAAGGGAAAACACTCCGGGCCTGAATTTGAGCGTTCCAGCTAAAATTCAGAGATGCACGGTACACAGCTTGTTGTTCTCGTAGTGATCTTCTTCTTATCGATTTCTCGCCAAAGCAGACTCGCGACGAATCTTGATATCGCTCTTCGTACTGTCGATACAGGCATACAAGAGCCACTTGCCGTCGGGAGACACAACCAGGCTTGGTGTACCTAAGGACAGTGCCTGTGTGAGCTTTCCAGCCGACGTAATCCGGCCGTCTCGGAAAGAATAAAAATTAAGTCTCGCCGACACTGCATCGCCCATCGCGAAGTAGATTCCATCTTTGCTCACTGCCCAATCCAGATCCGGATTAGGGTGAACCCCCGGTATTTGTTTTAGATCATTCCCATCGGTTCTCTCGGACCAGAGACTATGCTCTCCTCGTCC
The DNA here is from genome assembly GCF_000179915.2 of Terriglobus saanensis SP1PR4. Lineage (NCBI taxonomy): Bacteria > Pseudomonadati > Acidobacteriota > Terriglobia > Terriglobales > Acidobacteriaceae > Terriglobus > Terriglobus saanensis. The sequence continues at coordinate 3,321,947 of NC_014963.1, forward strand.
ATTTCCACTAAAGAAAAACAATGTCTGACCGTCCATGGATTCGGACGGATACAGCGTATCCTTTGGAGCGATCGGCCGAGTAGCGCCCGTCGCTAAGGTCCGTTTCCATATTTGAGGCATACCGGCCCGGGTAGTATCGAAGTACACCGATCTTCCATCGCGTGACCATCCTGGCCTGCGTACCTCAAATTGCTCGTGTTCAAACAGGGTTGGCTTGCCTCCCGAGGCGGACATAGTAAAAATCTCAGAGTTCCCATTCGGCCTTGCATCGAAAACAACCGCCTTGTTATCAGGAGACCACCGAATCGTTCCAAGCCAAGGTCCCCCGAAATGGGTCATCTGTCTGAGACTGCTCCCATCTTCATTGGCAAACCAGATTTCGGGAGTTCCGGACCGATCCGATACAAAGGCAATCGTCCGACCGTCAGGTGAGAAACTCGGGGAATGGTTGTGGCCCTGAGAAGCCAGAAAGCGCTTAGGGCTCCCAATGTGACCGTTCTGGATGGGCACCCGCCATATATTCCAGTTTTCGTCGCTCTCGACGAACGCCATCCAGTTGCCTATGCGTGAAATAGCAGGCTCCGATGCGGAGGCGGTATCCGACGGCAGCGGTTGCGACTCGCCTCCATTCCTATCTATCTCGCGGAGTTCGTATGACCCTCGCCGATTGGAAGCAAAGATGAGGTGCCATCCGTCCGAAGCCCAATCGACCCCGCGAACATTCCTGTGGTCCGTCGTCAGCTGCTTGAGGTCTGTGCCATCGGCCGCCATGGTGAAGATCTCCCCGGCGCCGTGACTGATATAGCGTACAAATGCGATTCGTTTCCCGTCTTGAGAGAACCTTGGATAGCAATCCTCATCCTGCGGACGAGGCGAGGTGAGGGGTTTCTCGGTACCCGAATCGACGGAGAGGAGAACGAGACCGGCTCCGTAGTCCTTGCCGAGACCATCAGTCAGCAACAATTGCCGACCGTCCGGGGTCCAGGTTGGACTTTGGCAACCGGAAAAAGGATTCTCGGAAGCCCAAAGACCGCTTGTATCTCGAATAGCACCAACCGGATGTTCAGCACCGCCACCTGCGGACTTCACGAACACCTCAGTGCCGGAGGGAGATCGCCGAAGAAAGGCGACCTCCCTCCCATCCGGTGACCAGGCGGGATGAATGTCGGGCTGCTTGTCGTCCGTCAAACGGACGACTCCGCTCGTCTTCAGGTCCTTAATATAGATATCGTAGTTGTCCGCGTTCCCGTCCCAGACATAGGCGACTCGCGTTCCATCTGGGGCAATCGACGGGCTGAATTGCTGTCCGATCTCGTTCGAAAAAGGCACGATGTCGAAACTATCCGCTTTTGCCTGGACAGACCTGTGTAGAGAGATGAGCGACGAACCAGCTAGCGCAGTCAGAACTACAAAGGCGCTTATCGTCGCGATGGAAGTAGGCGATTTAAAGCGGTGCCAAAATCCTTCAACAGAAGTGGCCGCACCCTGAGATTGCGGCAGGACTCCTGGAGACCTGCTCTTTGCCGGGAGCTCGACGAACTGTGCAACGTATCCCCCCTTGGGAATCGTAATGCGGATCGTCTCATCCGGATTATTACTGGCCGCGTATGCATCGAGCTTCGCTCTGAGTCGTCTCGCCTCGCTCCGGACAACGTTATCGAGTTTGGGATCCCAATCAGAGGGGCGATCAAACACCTCGATGCCTATTTGTCTCTCCCTCAATGCGTCCGCATCGTCACGCAAGGATCGTTCCACAACAAAACGCAAAAAGCGCACCATGCGGTCAGCTCGCCCGAACTCCGCGCTGACAGCAAGACGCTCGAGTTGCTTGCGTACGTTTTCTTGAAAACTTTCCATTGGTAGATCGGCCGATGTGGTCCACTCCAGATCTTACATTCGCAAACGTACCAAAGGATGAATCGGGGCAGCGTGACTTCGGTCGAGCGATTCGAGCGCGCAGTAACAGTAAATTAACAAACCCGGAAAGCTATTGGGTGGCGCCCTGCAATCGACTGCGTATCAAAGACATACGTTAGGGTGTGAACGGCGTTCCCACGCCATCGATGGGCTGCGGAGTAGCTCTTTCCCACCCCATACCCACTTGTTTGCGCAACGGTGGTCGTAGAGATTCGCTCTGTACCTTCCCCCCCGAACGGCAAAGCCCTTTCGCCCAACAGGGCCTGCCTTCGTGGGGTAAGGGATCACGAAGCTTTACTTAATTTCAGCGCAACAGACGCAATACTTTGAGGAGATGAGCCAGATGAATTCACTTTTACGAACGATCGGAGCCGCAGTACTGATACTTGCGCCGATAGAGTTCAGTTCCCTTGCGCATGCCCAGGTTCTGTACGGCACCCTTGTTGGAACAGTGGCCGATCCAAGCGGAAAATCAGTTCCTGGTGCAACCGTTATTGCAACCGAAGTCCAGACGGGAACAGAACACCGGCAAACGACAAACGGTGATGGTGGGTACGATCTTCGTGATCTCCTGCCCGGTGTTTACAAGGTCCAGGTCACCGCCAGTGGGTTCTCTCAAGCCGAGCAGACGGGCCTCAATATTCGAGCAAACCTCATCGTGCGCGTCGATGAAAAGCTCAGCGTTGCCGGGACCTCGCAGACAGTTGAGGTGAATGCATCGAACACTGAGCTGCAGACCGACAGCGGGACGATCCATGGCGAACTTACGACGAGAGAGCTTAGCAACATTCCGATCGGAGGATTCAATAACTATCAGAGTCTTCTTAGCCTGCTGCCGGGCGCAACTCCATCGCGATACCAGAATTCCGTGATGGACACTCCTTCCCGCTCCTTGACGACCAACATCAACGGGTCATCCCGCAACAACAATGAAACCGCTGTTGATGGTGCTGCCATTCAGCAGGTCTATCTTCCGCACCACACCCTCTACAACCCGCCCACCGAAGACATCCAATCCGTTGACATCGTGACGAACAGCTTCACCGCCGAGCAAGGTCTGGCTGGCGGCGCAGTCGTTTCGGTCCTTACCAAATCCGGGACGAATCAGTTTCACGGAACACTCTGGGAGGAGAATACAAATTCGGCGCTCGCCGCAAGAAACTATTTCTACAACAAGACCTACTTCTCAGGTGCGAGCAGTTCGGCCCCGAAAAATATCCTGAACCAGTTCGGAGCGAACATTGGTGGTCCGATCCTTCACAACAAACTCTTCTTCTTCTCCGGCTTTGAAGGTCTATCCCAGCGCCAGCTCTATCCCGAAATCGTCTCGGTCCCAACAGATGCAGAGCGAAACGGGGACTTTACAGGTTTGGCTGCACTATACGATCCCAACACTGGTAACTCTGACGGAACGGGACGTGCGACCATAGCGAGCAAGAACATCGACGGACGAAATGCGATTGAGAGCGGCATCAGTCCCGCGGCTCAAAGAGTTCTCGCTCTCATCCCGCATGCCAATCTTCCTGGGACCTCAAACAACCTCTCCGTTGCAGGCACATACAGTCTGGATCGCTTCTCCTTCGACGAAAAGATCAACTGGCAGATCAATCCAAAATCTTCGATGTTCGCAAAACTAAGCTACCTCAGGGCCGACGTCATGTCTCCGAGCACGCTGGGAATCGGCGGAGGTACAGGTCTTAGCCCCGGAGGGAGCAATTCGGGCTCCGGCTATAGTCAGACTCGCATTTTTATCGGTGGCATCGGCTATACACGTACTCTCTCGCAAAACATATTGTTCGACGCGAACTTCGGCGTTGGGCATAACGATCTCGCATGGTATGAGGCCGATTTTGCAAGGAACCTCGGGCCTGGCCTTGGAATACCGGGAACAAACAGTGACGGCAACGGAAGCTATGGGACCGATCCCAACCAGGCGGGCTTGCCTTCATTCGCGGTCACTGGACTTGAGACGTTCGGCAATCCGGATGCTTATACCCCAGAGCTGAAAAATGACTTTACCTACACGTACGTTGGCAACCTGACGTGGGTGGTTGGTTCGCATACCATGCGCTTCGGTACACAGATGCTCAACAATCATCTGAACCAGTATCAACCACAGAGAGGATTTGGTCCGCGCGGTGGCTTTACATTCACCGGCGGTGTCACCGCTCTCAAAGGCGGCGCGTCTCCAACCTCAGCCAACGCATTTGCACAGTTCCTGCTGGGGCTTCCTGACTCCCTTGGGAAAAGCTATCAATTCGAGAACCCCATCTCCGAGACGGAATGGCAATACGGTGTCTACGCGCAGGACCAGTGGCAGGCTTCCCATCGTTTGACACTGACCTACGGTCTCCGTTGGGAGTTGTATCCAATCATGTCCGGCATGGATCGGTACGATTTCACAACAAATCGTATGGTTCTTGGAGGAACCAACGGACAGCCAACCGGAGCTGGATCGAATGCCAGCAAACTGCAGTTCGCTCCTCGCTTTGGATTCGCCTATCGTATCGATGACAAGACCGTCCTTCGAGGTGGATATGGAATCAGTATTGATCCTTATCCTTTCACTCGTGCCATGCGCGATCCTTACCCAGTAACCATAGCCCAAACCATCAATGCAAACAATTCCTATGTGGCCGCTGGCAATTTCGTAACCGGCATCCCCGGATATGCGACCGTCGCACCCGCGATTGGCGGTGACGGTACCGTCGCGCTTCCGCTCACCGCATATACAAAAACTCTGCCAGCGGGTAACTTCCGCAGAGGCTATGTTCAATCGATGAACTTCACGGTCGAGCGGTCGCTCCCTGCAGGCTTCGACCTCACGGCGAGCTACGTGGGAACGCAGACCATTCGCCAGACCACGTACTTTGAAGCGAATGCAGGACAGACTCCCGGACTCGGCGCTGCGGGACAGCCCCTCTACGCTGCCTTCGGTCGCAATGCCGAAACGCAGGTCATCCTTCCCTACAACACGGCTCACTACGACGGATTGCAGTTCAGCCTCAAACATCCGTTCAAGCATGGGGTGCTGCTGACAACCTCGTATACCTACAGCAAGTCTCTCGATGAAGCTTCAGACGATGACAGCGTACCACTGTTCAACGCAGTTGCTTATCAGTATCGCAATCGTGCAGTCAGTGACTTTGATCGAAAGCATGTTTTCGACATGGGCTTCACCGCCGAGCTTCCTTTTGGAAAAGGCCATGCCTTCCTGCGTGAGCGTGGCATCGCCAGTGCAATTATCGGGGGATGGAAAGTGAACGCGGTTATCTCAAAGTACACGGGATTACCCTTTACCCCTGTGGCTTCTGCTACCTCGCTCAACGCGGCATTCAATACGCAGGTCGCGAATCAGATTTCACCTCATGTTGCTACGCTGCACGGGATTGGGAAGTTCTCTACCTGGTTTGATACATCTGCTTTCGCACCGGTCACAACATCCAGCTTCGGAACGGCAAATCGCAACTCACTACGAGGCCCCGGCGATGCTGATCTTGATCTGGGTATCTCCAGAGACTTCCCCCTCAAGGAGCGACTGCATCTGGAGTTGCGGGGAGAGGCCTTCAATCTCACCAACACGCCAAATTTCGCGGTGCCAGCAAACAATGTCTCAAACAGCAACTTCGGCCAGATCACTTCGACCTTCGGAAGTGCAGCGGATTCAAGGATCATTCGATTCACCGGCAAGCTGAATTTCTGAACTCTTCCGTCATCTCAAGAACTGCTGGTGCTGGCCACGCCATATAGCCGGCACCGTAAGCTCTTGAACGATGACTGTTGGCTCCACAGCATTCGTGAACGCGAACCATCTTGATTACATGACAGGAATCAGTCCATTGATTGACAGCAGAACTATATCGAGGCGAACATTCGCACGTACCCTTTCTTCTCTGCCGTTTGCGGCCTGCTTGCCATCCTTCGGACGCACAAGTTCGATGCCATATGACCGAGATAGGATACTTTCCTTTGTAGCCCGCCACCGCAAGCCCGAGGGCGGCTACGGATGGCTTTCCAGGACGAAAGCCCATATCACGCCAACCTTTGCTGCTGTCGGTTGTTATCGAATACTGCAGTCGCCCGTTCCCGAAACAGAGGTTTTAGCTGATTTCGTGCGTTCGCATTATCCGGTACCCGCAGGGCTTTCTCAACAGCCACTCTGGAGGATCGACTATGAACAAGCACAAATACTGAATTGGTTAGGCAAGACCATCGGACCAGACAAGCTTGCGATGTTGCAGGAACCGTTTGTCTATAACACCTATTTTGAAAAAAACGCCTATCCAACATTTCAGCATCAGGCCATGGCGCTGCGCTTGAGAAAAATGATCAGCGCAGACAAGAATCTCTCTTCAGCAGCGTGGCGAGACTACTTCAAACTGCGGAGAAGGACGAATGGCACATTCAACAACAGCGTAGCCGCTGATGGCTCCGATGGCCACATCGTCAATACGCTTTGGGGGATGGGAGCGCTGGAAGACCTCGGACAGCAGGTGCATCTTCCGGCTGACGGAATCGCCTGGATAAGGAGTTGCCAGTTAGAAACCGGAGGATTTATATGGTGTCCTTTTCCCGCGCTGGGTCGATGCGAGAACATGATCTACACATGGGCAGCAGTGTCCCTACTATCTCAGGCAAACTCTAAGCCGCGCGATACGGACGGCTGTATCCGGTGGATCAACGAACAGTTCACGGACGAAGGTGGTTTTCGAAGTTCGCCGCTGGCCAATCCAAACCTTACCGCAACCTACTACGCTCTTGACGCGTTACGAATACTTGGCGCTTCGGCATCGAAGAGAATTCGCCCGCAGTCTGCTCGCAGGAGCTCATCGTTACCTTCGACGCTCAAGGTTTATAGCGCCCAGATCGAGGCGCCGGGCAACGGTAGCCCGAGCGAAGCTGTCAGGCTGGCCCAGAGCTTGGACATTCATCTATGGACAGCAAAGAACGCTTCGCACCAATGGATCGCAGAGGCGCAAAGGATCGCCAGCATGCATGGCTTCAGTATTCAATTCGCCCGCGGTGATGAGGAATACGGAACCTACACGAGCGTAAGCGGCTTCGGAACATATAGCCATCTGGACGACTTGGTCGCTCCAGGCGATGCACGGCTTGGACCATATCCTCCTCAAAAAGACGTTCCATTGCCCTGGACCGAGTTTCGCGATACGCGTATCAAGGCTATCCGTGAAGACAAGGGACGTATGGTGTGGCAGTTCAATGAAAACGAGGAACTGACACGCATTCTGCTGGACGAGGCATGCCATACAGGCGACTATGGCGCAATCAGCAGCTTTCATTTTGGGCTTGATGATTTTCTCGATTTCGAACCCTTCCTCATGGAGTGGGAAGGGCGCCTCGCAATGATTGGCCTGCAGGACTCTCACGGCGGAGAAAGCTGGTGGTGGACAAGCCAACTCGAAGGTTTCCGAACCCTCTATCTTGCTGAAGATCCCTCCTGGGAGAGCTTCCTCAAAGCAATCGATAACAAATGGGTCTTGTCCGTTCGAAGGGATGCATCCACGAACCACCAGATCGAATGGAGCGGCGCATTGTCCGAGGTTCGTCGGTTCATCGCCGACCGAGAGCAGGACTGGTCATGGTGGACCGGTAGCCACTCTGATCGACCGCTAGCCATGCTGACAGTTCTTCGGCCGAACATGCCTTTTGAAATTGGCGCGCCAAAAGAGGGCCTGAGCATCCGTGTGCGTCTGCGCTTTGGCTTGGGCGATAGCCCGAACAAAGCGGTTCTATACGAACAGCAAAGCGAACTCGTATCCATGCACATCGACGATCGGGAGGTGCATCCGGAACAGGTCGTACTGACACATGATCGATATCTCCTCTATAACGTGCGAGAACCCGAATCGAAAGTAGTCAGCGTAGTCGTCCGCGATCTTGCGAACGGCCGGACCGAGGCCCTTCATGCGGACCTTAGATAGTACTTCTCGCAGCCTCGACACACTCTCAGAACAATCAGATACCACTGGAAAGGTGACTACGTGCCTAATAATCTTCCCTTCATTTCACGTCGCGCTGCTCTGCGGGGCTTCGCCGCAGCGAGTTTCGGTTCTTTGCTGCCCACTGACAATCCCGCCCAAAACGTCTCGACCACATCGCAAGCGTCTCCAATCGTGACAAAGCTGCAGCCTTGGAGGCCCGGCGCTTTGGATATTCATCACATCTCCACCGGCCGCGGCAATGTAGCGTTTGCTGTTTGTCCCGATGGGACGACGATTTTAATTGACGCCGGCGCGCTGCAGGCCGCGCCCGACGGGGACAGCGATGAGAAATACCGGATCTCACATCTTCCTGATGCATCTCGCAGACCAGGGGAATGGATCGCACGCTACATTTCGCGTCATATGCCATTTGGTCGTCAACCAGAGATCGATTATTTCATTCTGACCCACCTGCACTCCGATCACATGGGTGGACTTGATCTTTTGACTCCAAGGCCAGCCATGTCTCGTCTGGGACCTTACCAACTAACTGGAGTCATGGATGTTCACGAACAAATCCCGATCAAAATAATTCTCGACCGGGCTTATCCCGACTACAACTATCCCGTCGAACTGAACGATCCTCATCAACTCAACTATCGGAAGTTCATATCTTCTTTCGCGAAAAGCGGCGGAACCGTGGAACGCTTTGTGCCCGGATCCTCAAGACAGATAGCACTTCGTCACTCAAGTCCAGGAACCTACCCTATGTTTACGGTGCAGAATTTAGCAGCCAACGGAAAAGTCTGGAATGGAAAAGATCATGATGCCGTCGACACATTTCCCTCGCTCAAGACTCTGGCCACATCGGATTATCCGACCGAAAATAAATGTTCCGTCGCTCTGCGGCTTTCTTATGGCGGATTCCGTTATTTTTCGGCCGGTGACATGGATCATGACGTCACCTACGGTCGGCAGCCGTGGGGCGATATTGAATCAGCAGTTGCGAAAGCGGCAGGCCCCGTTGATGTGGCTGTGGCGAACCATCATGGCTATGTCAATGCCTGCGGAGCGAGTTGGGTTGGCTCTCTTCGCCCAAGGGCATTCATCGTGAGCGCGTGGGACTCGGCGCATCCCACCATTCCCTCTCTGGGGAACATGTTGAGCGAAGATCTCTATGCCGGGCCGCGTGATGTGTATTCGACAGCTCTGAAACCTGAAAACATCATCGCGACAAAACGTCTGAGAGAGATCCAGAGCGGAAATGGACATGTCGTAGTGCGCGTTCCCCCGAGCGGACGTTCCTTTGAGGTAGCCATCACAACGAACCTTGATGAAAGTGATGCCATGATCGCCAAGTTCGGACCATACGAAACAAAATTGCAAGGCAAGTAGTTCGAAGCGGATTGGTGGTTGTTGGACGTTCTCGAGGATCTTGATTCATGCCCGTAGGTCATTCTGGTGTTTGCCTAAGACCTTGATAGCATCGCTTTGGGTTCGGACTTTCTCCGCTTGAAGACGCCTTGGGTGCGATAGCGGTATGTCCTCCTCGAATCGGGGGGAGCAAATGAGGTACAAACCGGCACCAGCCATTTTGGAGCATGAAAAAGCCTCTCGGGCTGAGAGGCGTTGGTCATTGTAACCTATTCATTTTATGTAGCTTATCATGGTGCCGGGAGGGGGGGTCGAACCCCCACGAGGTTGCCCTCGGCGGATTTTGAGTCCGCTGCGTCTGCCAGTTCCGCCATCCCGGCTTGCCTTTGCTTGCGGCCTGCGACCTAAAACCGCGAAGCCACGTTTTGCGTTGCAGACTCAAGTCTCGCACAGTGATTTTTCATGAGCAAGTCGCCACTCCGCACGCCTGTTTCTAGAGCCAGCCCTTCACTCGAAAATAGAGGTATGGGCCGATGGCAGAGACCACCATTAGGGCAAGGGCGTAATAGTAGCCGTGCTGCCACTGCAACTCCGGCATGTGGGCAAAGTTCATTCCGTAAATTGAACCGATCAACGTCGGAGGGAGAAAAACCACCGAGGCCACAGTCAGCGTCTTCATCACAGCATTTTGCTGAATACTGATCAATCCAAGGTTGGAGTCCAGCAGAAATTGAATCTGCGCTGTAAGAAACGTGGCGTGATCGAGCAGCGAATGCACATCTCGTTGCAGGGTCTTGAGGCGGCTCCGCAAATCGGCATCCAGTCCCTCAAGCTGCAAAAAAGGTACAGCCCTGCCGACGGAGTGCAGGCTCTCCCGCACCCTTGTGGACAGATCTCCGCTCGCACCAATCAACTTCAGCACGCCGCCCAAGTCGGCAGTTGCAATGGACTGCATCGAGTTCGAATTCTGAGAGAAAATCTTCTGCGAGATCGGATCCAGCGAGTCGCCCACTTCCTCGAGGAGGTCCGCATCACGATCCACAATGGTCTCGGCAAAACAAAGAAACAACGAGAGCGCAGTTGGAACATGCGACTCGGGTTTGGCTACGCGCTCTACAAAATTCCGAAAAGACGTTGGTTCCGCATAGCGCACGGTGATCATCTTTTGCCCGGTGAGGATAGTCGTGATCGAAGTCAGCATTGGGGAAAAGCCCTTCAGACGCGTCACCACACGCAGGGTAACGAACGTCGAACCATCCTCGCGGTAGAGCTGGCTGCTGCTCTCCACCTCACGCATCTCATCTCGCGTTGGGATATTCACGCGCAGGAGCGTCTCTACGAGCTCCTCTTGCTCTGGTGTTGGCTCGAAGAGATCGATCCAAAGTGCGCGGTCAATAGAAGATTCATCCACAGATGTGGAGGCGGTGAGAGGACCCCCATGAGAAAGTTCACTCGCAAGATAAGCAGTTAGCATCGTTGCCTAAGGATATCGCGCTAATCCTGCATCTCGGCCTTGTTTGCTCCAAAGCGGAAGGGATTGAAGCTCGTATGCGTATCGAATACGTCTGCATGCTCAGCCTTTTTTAGCCAATAAATCACTAGATAGGTCAGCGGAGTCGCCAGCACTTCATAGCCAACTTTCAGTAGGTATCCCGTCCCGATCATCGCTCCAATCGTGCGCCACGGAAGAGTGCCGCCGAAAGTCAATGTGATGACGATCGCGGTATCAATAGCCTGCCCCACGACCGTTGACCCAACGGTCCGTGTCCACAGCCATCGCCCACGGGTCACGAGCTTCAATTTGGCCATTGTGTAGGAGTTTGCAAACTCTCCTGCCCAGAATGCCGTCAGACTTGCCGCAAGAATACGTGGGATGAAACCGAACACGGTCGCAAACGCCTGTTGATTGTGCCATCCCGGATCGGCCGGAAGGGCAATGGTCACCGTCGCCGCGGCATACAGGAGCGCGGTTCCGAAGAAGCCCAGCCAGATCGCTCGCCGGGATGCGGCGTACCCGTAAATCTCCGTAAAGATATCGCCGAAGATGTACGTCACTGGAAAGAGCAGGATGGCTCCACTGACCGCGAACGGTCCAATGCGGCATACCTTCTGCGCCAACAGGTTGGACACCAGCAAAATCACCACAAATGCCGTTGTTAAAGCATCAAGATAACGATATCTCTGCATGGGGAAAGACTAGCGCAAGCTGCCTCCACTTTGACACAACCCTCAGGTATTGATAGCGTTGGAGATGGCTTGAGAGCACAAACACCAGTTTGCTTTCGCCCACCAAAGCGTCCCCGTCGTCCAGAGGCCCAGGACACCGCCCTTTCACGGCGGTAACACGGGTTCGAATCCCGTCGGGGACGCCAAATATTTTCAACAACTTCCCGCTTTCGAGCTTCAAAGATGTGGGTGAAGTCAATAAAGATTTCCGCCTTGGATATGTGGTGTTTCTTTGCTCAATCTCCAGAGTCCCTCTGGAGATTGAGCAGGGCCCAGGAAGAACGTTTGCTCCAAGCAGTAGTGTGCATGGATATAGTCACGGAATGGACCGGCATGGTCATGCGGGGTCGTGGGAATATCGGGACCCAGGACCACGTATTTCGCAGGGTGCTTTTGCAAAGCATCGAGAATGAGTTTTACATCCTGGACCGAGGTGAAATCGTCATTGTTCACAAACTCGGCGTGCGTCGGGTTCTCCAGTCCCAGATAAAGGGTCATGGCACTCTGGTTGAACACAATGTCACCAGGGGAGGTCCGCTGCAGGAGCCAACCCATCTCCTGCCATTGTCCCTTATCCGTAAAGGTGATCTTTCCTGTGGGCAGCAAAAGTGGGCGGTGCCATTGCATCTGACGATGAATCGGCAGCCAAATCATGGATGCCACGGAAACGCACCATAACGTGTAGCGTGCAAGCTTACGTACTTCTCCTGGTTGATAGATCATCACGACGCAAAGAAGAAGGGCGGGCGGGGCAACCGTGCAGAGACGGAAGAACGTTGGACCTGAACTGACCGCGAGACAAAGATCGAGCCCCACGAGGTTGAGCAGCACCAACTGCTTTCGCTGGTCCTGCGTCGGTCCATCTTTTATCTTGCTCAAATCACGCAGACTTAGAAAGTAGACATAAGGAACCAGAGAATAGATCACCAAAAAAGGAATCCACCGAACCAAATCCCCAGCACCATGGAGGCGCGGCAACTGATGAAGATAGGTTCTGGGTGAATTGACGGTTCCGGAGAGGCCCGTCAGTGGAAAGATCAAGAGATCGTATACAAGGCGACGGGTTCCTGCCTCGTATGCGTAATAGCCAAGCACACTCGTGCATAGACAGATAAAAGGCAGAAGCAACAGACCGATCTGCTTCCAAAAGCGGACCGTTCCATTGCCCCGCAGGAACACTAAGAAAGCAATGAATGCCAGAAGAGCAAGCGCCCCCTGGACCTGTGTAAACAGCGTTGCTATGCCGCAAAGTCCCCCTGCGACGACGATGCGCCATGATTCCTGTCCTGGCATGAGCACAGCAACAGCCGACAGTGCGGCCAGTGTGCCCCACCAGTGATGCGTGACATCCATAGCGCTACTGAGATCGAAGGCCAGAAAAAGCAGCATCGGCAAAAAAACAGCGGCACCCCGCAGAATCCGCCGCGCGATCGATGTGATGACGAGACAAAGGGATGTGCCAAGCACAATGTGCCAGGCTTCCATGACCCAGCCACGCACACCAAACAACCTGAAACCCAATGCATAAAGGAGTTCGGTGCCCGGAGTTACAAGCTCGAAGAAGTCCCTATAAATAACCTGTCCATGAAGAATGCGGAGGGCACGGGAGAAGAAAAGAATTTCGTCTCCATTCACTGCAAACGGTACTATCGGAACGCGAAATGTCCTGAGATACAAGAAAAGGAGAGCAATGCCGAATGCCAGCAGGTTTGTTCGAGTTGCGTTCGGCAGATCCTTTTCAAATTCCACTTTCAACGTGCTCACAGCATCGTCTCAGCTTTCACGATGGATCTAACGAATGTTCACGCAGCGATCAAGCTGAGTCGCAAGACATACAAGTGTGGATGCGACTTTCTCTCTCTACTACCCTGCGGCAAATTTAGTGCACAAGTGCAACAGATGTGTCTTTGGCTTGTAAGAAAACTGTCACTTCTTCGGCTGGCCGCCTCTTTGTTCAAGAAGCACTTGGTCCCCGTTAGGTCCGAGAGTACTGCGACTCTGCGGATGCCTGGTAACTGACCTCAAGTTGAGGCGTATCCAAGCGCTCATTCATGCGATGTTTCGAATGTAGACTCGCCTCCAGGATGCCCGTAGTCAACAACGCGCGATGGATAGAATAAGGCGCACTGCGTGTCTGATACATCTGCTCGATCTTCGCCGCGAGACATGCAGAATGCGTCTCGTTCGGCGCTGGCGTCATAAAGAATTGGGTTGAGACAATACCGTGGCCCGTCACTCTCGCTGCGATGTTGAAGTCTCGAATCGCTCCGTTTAGCAAGAGCAGCGTGCCGCATGTGCCATCGGTGTATTCGATGCGGACTGCGGCGGGATCCTTGACGAGCTGCGGCAACAGACCGGGAGCGGTTAGATCCTGCGTACGACCGTCCAGCCAGGTCAGCCCCAGTGGTGTATCGCTACGTGAAAGCGCAGAGCTCAGCAGATCCTTCGACCAACGGCCTGCATCTCCTGCTGCCCATACATCGTCGCCTTCGAACAGTTGCACAGCCTTCACGCCTGTCTCGCCCCCCTTGCGCCGCTCCAGCATGCACTGCATCGCTTCAAGCGCGTCAAAGCCCGTGCCCTGCAAGCTGCCGACGCCCACCATTACAGCCTCCTGCACCTTGGCTCCGAATGGGATATCCGTATCCGGCAGACGCCACGTTACCGGCATGGAAGCACCCGCGAGCAGCGGAAACTTGAGACGTTCTGCGGTCTTCACCATGCTCTGCGCTTCGGCGTAGCTGAAGGAGAGCTGCCTGTGGTTGAAGTAAGGAACCGCATGTCCGTCCGTCTCAAAAACCTGGGCACATTGCTGGAAGAAATCGTAGTTCGGCAGCAGGATCTCTCCCCTGTCGTTGCGCGGATACTCGTCATCCTCGATGACCGTCAACACAGCGTCGACGGCAAGGAGGTTTCCGCCACAGCGCAGAGCCTCAGGAATATTACGACAGAGGCGGAAATCAAACTGCTTGGCGCGCGCTTCGCTCAGATCACTCATCGGTCCAAGCTCTTCCAGGGGCGTGACAGGCGGCGGTGGCGGAGTAGCAGCTGGTGCGCGTTTCTCACCCACGCGACGCTGGTCCTCGTGGAGTGCAGGAACCCCCGGCGTAGGGCGGAGCCACGCGGCTTTTAAATTGCCGGACATCGCCTTCTGAAACTCGTTCGGTCCCTCTTCCGCTTTGCGAATTCGCTGATCCACATAGAGCGAGACGACCTTTATCTCCGGCATGTGCCACTCGCCCTCGTGCGGATAACCCACCATGAAACGGTCTGCGATGGTCTGCAAAGCGGAACCCTCACGATAGACGCTGCCAAGGATCGCCAGCCGCAGCGGTCCATTACCAGTCGCCTGGCCGAAGGCGGAGCGCAGCAGTGGACCATTTGCCAACAGAGCAGACGAGAGGGCGGAATAACCTACAAAACGGCGGCGGGTCAGCATCAGCTTCTCCAGTACGAAGATTCGGGGTAAGGTTGGTAGGTTACGGCGGCCAGCTCAGGTGTTTCGATGCGCTTCCCTTTAGCTTCACTTTCGACACCGGCGATCAGAAGCCCACTCGTCAGCAGTGTCCGTTCCACGGGATACTGCGTCTTGCCCGTAAGAAACATCTTCTCCGCGTTATAGACCAGCGGCGTAAAGAAGCTTGCCAACGTGGTGCGACCATCCGGCATTGGTAGATACATCTGTGTAGAGAAGGGCTTTGCCTGTCCTTCAATCTCCGCAGCAAAGGTGAAGTCTCTCACCATCCCGCCGAGGAGAAGCATGGTGCTCTTCAGGCCGTCGCGATGCTGATAGTGATACGCAACCGGATTGGGCACGATGGTCTTCATCTGCTCGATGGTTGGAAGCATGTCCGTAAAAGTCGGAACTGCAGACCGCAACGTCGCGCTTCGACTAAGCGCCGCCTTGACCAGCTTCTGCGACCAGACATTGCTCTCGTACGCCTTCCAAAAGTTATCGCTGCGATACGTCTGCAACCACTCCACACCGGACTCACCGCCCTTGCGCCGCTCCACCATGCACTGCAGCGTCTCCAGGCCATGGAAGTCGTAACTTCCCATCCCGCCGTATCCGATCGAGATCGCTTCTTTTACCGTGGCACCGGTTGGAAACTCGACCGAAGGAACTCTCCACGTCACCGCCAGGCTCGACCCTCCTTGAAAGGGAAAGTTGAGCTCCTTTGAAACCGCGACCATCTTCTTACACCAATCCCACTTCCACGAAAGTTCTTTATCGTTGAAGTAAGGCACGGCACGTCCACTGGCGCGAAAGACGGCGGTAATCTTTTCGAAAAACTCATAGTGAGGATGCATGGTGATGCCTTCGGGGCTCAGCGGATAGTTGCCATGCTCTCCAACGACCACCACTCCATCCACCGCAAGTTTGCCTGTGCCAAGGGTCAACGCGTCTTCAATGGAAGTCGCGATGCGCAGATGCGGATGCCTGCCTGAGCGCTCCTGCGTCAGATCGCCTTCGCCATCGCGCTGGTCCACATAGAGCGAAACCAGGTCCATCTCGGGATGGTGATATGCGCCATTCACTCCGTACCCTTCGAGGAAACGATCCACGATGTGTTGCGGGTGCAGCATTCGCTTATAGGCGGTCACCACGGCTGCAAGCCGCGGACGCTTCGGTGTTGTTTCTGCCATGGACAGAACCTCTTCTGGATGTGCGCTTTGCGACGAAGTATACATACGCCACATAACGAAGCACATAGGAGCTTTGTCCTACGCAAGCTGTACGCCGCAAGTCGTACACTCCAAGAAACCATGCTTACTCGCCGCCGTTTTCTCCGATACGCCGCTGTCGCACCTGTTGCTCTGAGCCCCGCTGTATGGAGTGCCTCACCCTCCGTACCCCAGATCTCCGCACGCGCCATGACCATACACAAGCGCGCGTTGATCTTCGACGGACACGTGCATGCACTGGATCGCGAGTTCTATCACGGTGGAAGTATGGGAACACAAACGACCGTGGGCCAGTGGGACTTGCCACGCGCACGCGAAGGCGGAGTGGGAGCTTTCTTCCTCTCGGTCTTCACTCCGGAGGAGTACTACCCCGCACGATTTGAGACCAAGCAGGCGCTACGCAGAATCGATCACGCGCTGCGTCAGCTGGAGATGAACCGCGATCACGTGGAACTCGCTCTGAACTCCGCCGATATCCAACGCATCCGCGCCAAGGGAAAGATGGCTGCTGTGCTCGATCTCGAAGGCAGCTACGACTTGGACGGCGACCTTGGTGTTCTCCGTGAACTGTACGCGCTCGGTCTGCGCTCTGCACAACTCTCCGCGCACAACTGGAACCAGAACTACGCGGACGCCTGCTGCTCGCCTCCAAAATCGAATGGTCTGAACGATCACGGACGCGATGTGATTCGTGAGATGAATCGGCTGGGCATGGTCATCAACGTCTCTCACTCTTCCGACGAAACGATCTCGCAGGCCATCGATGTAAGCGACGTTCCGGTTGTCGCCACGCATCACGGTCTGCGAACCGTGAACAATATTCCGAGAAACATGCCGGATATTCTGCTGAAGAAGCTCGCTGCGAAGGGCGGCATCTTCGGCTTCCAGATCGGCAGCGAGTTCGCCTACCCCAAGGAATATGACTGGCTCACTGCACAACGGAAGAAGACGTTCTGGGACACCGCGAGCATTCCTGATCGCGTGAAGGGCAAGACAATCTACGAAGTAGATGAGTTGGTTGCACCACAGTTCCCCATGCTCGGCGCACAGGTGCCGGAGTCCGTCATGATGAAAGTGGACGACTGGGTGGCTGTAGTCGATAAAGCAATCGAATTGGTCGGAGAAGACCACGTCGCCATCGGTACAGACTTCGACGGTGGCCCCACGCTCGCACGCGGCATGCGTGACGTACGCGACCTCCCCATGATCACCGATGCAATGCTGCGACGGGGATACTCCGAAGAGCGCATCGATAAATTCTGGGGCGGCAACTTGTTGCGCGTCTTCGGGCAAGTGACGCACGCGTCGAAGACTATAGCTTCCTGAGTCTCTATGCGTCGAGGCTTAGCGTCATATGCCTTTCGCCGTTCGCGAAGCAAGCGCCTCATCCACGGACTTCGTCCACAACGGCATCGTCCACCCGAATATATCCCACAGCTTCGTGCAGTCCAGACGCGAGTTCAGAGGACGCTTCGCGGGCGTCGGGTACTCCGCGGTTGGGATAGGCAGGATCTCGGCGAAGGTCTGATCGGGATAACTTGCCTTTCCAAAAGCCACGATGTGCTTCGCGAAATCGAACCAGGTCGCTTCTCCTGTCCCGGCTGCGTGGTAGACACCGCTCTGGGTCCTCACAAGATCCTCCGCCCTTCGTCCCTCGCCTCCATCTTCCAGTTGACGAACAAGGTAGGCCGTCATCTCCGCCAAATCCGATGCAGAAGTCGGCGCACCATGTTGGTCGTTGATGATCGACAGCTTTTCTTTTTCTCGCGCAAGCTTCGCAATAGTTCCCAAAAAGCTCCTGCCCTGCGCTGAGTAGACCCAGCTCGTTCGAAAAATAAGATGGGCTGCGCCCGATGCAGCTAAGGCGCGCTCCCCATCCAGCTTGGTCTGTCCGTAGACGTTCAATGGACCAGTGCTATCGGTCTCTTTCCAGGGAGCACTTCCACTTCCGTCAAAGACGTAGTCGGTAGAAAAAGCAATCACAGCGGCCCCGATCCGCTTGGCTTCTTCTCCAAAGACGCCGGGAGCGACCGCATTCACCGCATGAGCAATCTCAGGTTCGGTCTCGGCTCGATCCACGGCCGTGTACGCCCCGGGATGCACGACCCAACGTGGTCTGACGGCAAGCATCGTCCTGCGAATCGACGCAGCATCGCTCAAGTCCAGTTCGGATCGAGTCGGCGCGACCACCGTTCCCAAAGAAGCTAGTAACGGTTGAAGAGCCGCACCCAATTGTCCAGTGGACCCGGTGAGCAGAATTCTATTGTTCAAGGACAAGTTCGCTGTCTTTCTGCATGGCGCGATTTAGGTGAATTGTTGAAGACCCTTTGCGTTCAGGGCCTTGACCACTCCCCCAACTTCCTGTGCCCCTTCGCGCGTTGTGATCAGAAGTGCATCCTCGGTTTCTACAACGACGAGATCGTGCACACCGACGAGAGCAACCTGCTTCCCAGGAGCGTAAACGTAGTTCCCCGTGGAAGCCAGAACCACACTTCCGCTCGAATCCACAACGTTCGCGTGAATATCGCAGGAACTCGTCTGCTGAGAGATCTGATGTTCATGCAGAGCAGTCCAGGAACCAAGATCGTTCCAGCCAAACTCCGCGGGGATACAGTACACGTTGGATGCGGACTCGCCCTTTGCGGACCGAGGTTCGAGCACGGCGTAGTCGATGCTGATGTTTTCGCAAAGAGGATAGACGCGCGCAAAGGTCTCTTCGAAGTGCGATGTTCCATTGGCATCCGCAATCTCCTGCAGCTGCCCTGCCAAGTCGGGCGAATGCTCTCGGAGCGCGTTGCAAAGCGTCTTTGCGCTCCACAAAAAGATTCCACTGTTCCACGCAAATCGGCCAGAAGCTACAAACTCTGCGGCGCGCTTCCGATCCGGCTTCTCTGTGAAGCGATGAACGTGACGCGCAGGAAGTGGGAGCCCTTGGACGACGGAGGCAGCATCGCCCTGCTCAATGTATCCATAACCGGTCTCGGGCCTCGTCGGCGGAACTCCCAACACGACGATATTTTCTCCCGCAGCAGCGATTGCGATGCCGGTTCCCAGAGCCACAGCGAAACGATGCGGATCCATGATGACGTGGTCCGACGGGAAGATCCCGATCACCGCATTCGGCTGTTCGCGCTCCAGCAAAAAGGCCGCCAGGCCACAAGCGGGCGCGGTATTTCTCGCCGCAGGTTCACAGATAATGTTCTCAGGAAGAACCTCGGGAAGCTGCGTCTGAATCGTTTGAGCAATCGTATCGTTCGCGATGATCCGGATGTTCTCTTTGGCCGCAACCAGAACAAGTCGATCCACCGTCTGCTGGATCATCGTGCGGTCGCCGTCGAGAGCCAGCACCTGCTTGGCGCGTGCACGGCGACTGCGCGGCCAGAAACGCGTTCCGCTGCCTCCTGCAAGAATCACGGGAATGAAGACAGCTTTCGGATCTTGTGCTTCAGAATGCATGCATACTCCTCTTCGATCTGGTTTCCGTGGGAGACCTATTCCGCAGTCATATTGTCAGCATAAAGGAAAAGGAGGACGTCGCAGAACCAAGGATGACCATCACAGAAGATGACATAGTCAGAGATACCCTTGTACGGATACGATGGACACCGGCAGTATACAAAAAGTGGAGTGCGCTGAAATGAAGCTACTTTGGACGGGAATACTCATGACGGGTTTGACAGCAGGATTAGGTATAAACGCACATGCGGCAGTAACCAAAGCACCTTTTGGCAAGCTTCCCGACGGTAAAGCCGTTGAAATCTACACTCTGAAAAGTGCCACGGTCGAAGCGCGAGTAATGACCTTCGGCGCTCGTATCGTCAGCGTACGCACGCCAGATCGCGCCGGGCATGTGGCCGACGTAGTGCTCGGCTACGAAAATATCGAAGGATATCTCGCAGACAAGAAAACATACTTTGGTGCGATTGTGGGTCGCTATGGCAACCGTATCGCAGGCGGCAAGTTTTCACTCGACGGCAAGTCCTACCAGGTTCCTACAAACGATCATGGCAACTCCCTGCACGGGGGTACCAGTGGTTTCGATCAAAAGCTCTGGACGGCCAAAGAAGTCAGCAACGGAGTTGAGATGACTTTGGTTAGTCCTGACGAAGATATGGGCTTCCCCGGCACGCTCACAACGCACGTTACCTACACGCTCGTGGGAAACGCCCTCCATATCGACTACGTCTCAACCTCGGACAAAGACACCGTTCTGAACCTCACAAACCACAGCTACTTCAACCTGAATGGAGACGGCGCCAGCGACATTCTGAGCCACTCCATCACGATCGACTCCGAGCATTTCACTCCAGTGGATGCCACGCTCATCACGACCGGCAACATGGATACCGTAGCCGGGACGCCGATGGACTTCCGCCAACCCCACACCATGGGTGAGCGTATCAACAGCGACTTTGCACAACTCAAACTCGGTGGCGGCTATGACCACAACTGGATCCTGAACGGACCCAACGGCGTAATCAAGCGCGCCGCCTTTGTGCTGGATGCTACGACCGGACGCACGCTCACCGTCACCACCACCGAACCGGGCGTACAGTTTTACACCGGCAACTTCCTCGATGGTTCATTCAAGGGCAAGAACGGAATCAGCTACGGCAAACGAACAGGCTTCTGCCTGGAGACGCAGCACTATCCGGACTCGCCCAATCACCCCGGCTTCCCTTCCACAGAACTGAAGCCTGGACAAATCGCAAAGTCGACCACGATCTTCACCTTCGGTGTTCAGAAGTAGACTGCGATTCTTGGAGCCTCAGCCATTCATTTCGTCGCACGGCTGAGGCGCTCCATCTCGCTTCCTGCCAGTAGAAAAGCTCCAAGCCCCTTGAGATCGTTCGTTACCACTTTTTCGTGAATGTAGTACTCATAGGTTCCTGAGCGATACGGTTTGCCCCCAAGACCTGAGACAGCAACCGTGCCCTCCAACTGCAATCCTTTGCCGTCCGCCATTGGCTTTACAAAAGCCCGTTCGATCTCCTTCCAGCCCAACAGCGCAGCGCTCTTGTACCTGGGTTCAATCCAGCCCAACCGCGATCCCTTCGCCATCGCATACACAAACATGCAGGCGGCAGAAGACTCTTCAAAATTTGCAGGCTCGTCCGGGCCCGTCAGAACATCACGCCATAGACCGCTCCTGGAACTCTGGGTCGCAACGATCGCGGCCGCAGTACGATTGAGCGCTCCGATAAGGGCCACACGCTGCGGATGATCGCGTGGAAACCACTCCAACACATCGACCAGAGCCATCGCATACCATCCCATCGCCCGTGCCCACACCTCGGGCGAGAGTCCCGTTGTTTTATTGGCCCACGCCATCTGCTTGCTCTCGTCCCAGCCGTGGAAGAGCAAACCCGTCTTCGGATCACGCATATGCTCATCCATCAGCAAGAGTTGATGCACAATGTCCGAGAAGTCCTTCTCTTCTCCGAACATCTTCGCGTAAGCCGCGTAAAACGGCTCCGCCATATACGCCCCGTCGAGCCACATCTGGTTGGGATAGATCTGCTTGTGCCAGAAACCACCGTTCTCCAGACGAGGCTGGGTTTCAAGTTCCATGCGCATCGCTTGTGCCGTCGCTGCATATCGCTTATCGTGCGTCTCTCCATAAAGAAACAGTGCAGCGCGCCCCATCTCAAGGTCGTCGAGCGAGTGCGCCTCCGGTTTGAACTCTTTCACCTCTCCATGGCCGGTCAGCAGCGGATCGACGGTGGCACGCACATATTCCAGGTAGCGCGGGTCTCTGGTGGCCTGATACATCGCCGCCATGCCGTCGAGCAAAGTACCCACCTCATACTTCCAACCCGTCGAGCCTCGATACAGCATCCGGCCTGAAGCTTCACTCTGCGTCTCCGCCAGCACCGTATCTGCCATCTGGCGCGGTGTGGATACCGGAGCCGCAGCCAGCGCAGTCGCACTCAAAACAGCGAGACATGGAGCAAGATATTTCCGCATGCGACCGCTTCCTCTCCGACAACTTTCTAGGAACATCCACACGAGCGGCGATAGACCAACTGCCCCGGAAGCGCGATGTTCTGCGGCTCCATCAACTCACCATCTTCAATTCGGCGGAAGAGGATATTCGTCGCGTGCCGCATCATGTTCTCAGTCGGCTGCCGAACTACGGAGAGCGGCGGATCCACCAGCGATGCCAGATCAAAGTCGTCAAATCCCAGCATTGGGATGCGGTCCTCGCGCGCGAAAGCAAGCTCATCGAACGCAAGAAGAATCGTCTGCGTCACACGATTGCTGAAGGACAACAGCGCATCCGGTCGTCTCTGTCCGAGGAAGCTGGACGTCAGGGCGTAGCGAAGCTGGTCGTGGTCGGGAGCTTGAATCAGTATGGTGTCGAGGTTCTTCTCCGCCATCGCTTCGACATAGCCCTGCCACCTCTGCTGAAAGCTGGCGATCTCCGGACGGCTGATCACCGCGGCGATGTGCTTATAACCATGACTCAGCAGATGCTCCGTTGCAGTGCGCGCCGCTTCTCGGTTGCGCAGCACCACCGAATCCATCTCCGGCGAAATCAATCGATCAATGGCAACCACCGGTGTGCCGGGAAGTGCGGAGCGAAGCTCCTCCAACGTAGACCCTGCCGCCGGTGCCAGAATCAGCCCGTCCGCGCGATAGCGCCGAATGGTGGCAAGCTGAACAGCCTGCTGTTTCCGCGACTCCTGATGCGTCAGCAGAATCACAGCAGATCCACGCCTCCCCACTTCTTCTTCAATCAACTGCACGGCGCGACTGTAAAACATATTCGAAACCTGCGGGATGATGACACCAATCGTCCGTGTTCTGCCGACGCGCAGTGCGCGCGCCGTCTCATCCGGGTGATACCCCAGTTGCACAATCGCCTCTGCAACGCGAATCGCCACCTCGGGGCTGACGCTCACGCCGCGAAGGTGACGCGAAACAGTAGACGCACCTACGTTAGCCAGTTTCGCAACATCGGTAACCGTGGGACGACGCTTCTTCATTCTTCTCCGCGAAACAGGTGGATCTATAGATCGCTGTTGAGAGTTAAATAAAGCCTACAAAGAGCCATCATGGCAAGTTCGCCGCCTCGCGCACGGGATTCCAGTGATCTTTCCCTGCGAGAAACTCCAACGTCCCAAACGGAATAGCCTGTCGCGCCGTCAGTTGATGCGACCAAGACACACGCGACTCGGCTCGCGCACCTGGCCCCGAACTGTTTCGCTCGGCATAGAAGGTATCGCGGGGTTCATCTCCATGCTTCCAGGGAGACCAACCCTCCGGGCTTAGAGATGCTGGCAGCTCTGTATCTAGAAAAACGACGCGCGAATAGAGTCTCCATGGCCTACCTAAATAGAAAACCTTGTCGCCGAAATCATCCGCTGTCACACGGGAGTGCTGAAAGACGAACCCAGTAGCCTGCCATGGCTGCGTCCGCGACTGCGCCGTAAGATATCCCGGTCGAGCAATATGAATTTCGCTCTTCTCGAAGACCGCCGCCGCATTGCCAAAGATAAAATCCACGCCCCCCTGAATGTACGAATCCACGTAGTATTGTCGGCCAAAGTTTGCGAGAAGTGTGTCCTGATCCCCGAGAAAGCGACACCGTTTGAAGATGGCTCGGTCGGAATGAACGGCGATCGCGACCGCTTGCCCGTTGTTGCCAGCAGTATTTTCAAAGGTGATATTGTCAGCTTGAAAGCCATCTCCATTCACCTCCACCGTTTCGCTGAAAAAGGTGCTCTGAGAAGTTTTCGCGTTCTGCGCAGCCGTAATTACCACCTGTGAAGGATCGCTTCCAGTCCCCAGCAATGTCGTGCGGGCGCGCAAGGGAGAGACCCAGACTCGCTCTCGATATGTCCCCGGCGCGATATGCAGGTAAAGACGGCCTCTCGGTCCAACGTCCGGCGCATGATCCAACGCCATCTGAATCGTCGGAAAATCGTCTGTGCTCGCCGTCGTCCCGGTAGACGTGGGTGACACATGAATATGGACGTCCTGAGCCTCAAGTAAAGAACAGGAGAGCAGCGTAAACAGGACCATCATATAACTGCGAAGGAGCATTCCATCCCCTCTTCACTTCAGGTTGCTATGCACTCCGGCGCCAATCCTGATTGCTTCCCCTTGTTCCGCCTTCACCACAAAGTCCGTAGCAACAAGGTCAGTGTACTGAATCGTAGCGCCATGAATCGCACTGATATGCACGTTGGTAAGCTTCAGATTGCGGATCGGCGACTCGGGAAGACCGACGATGACGGCCGCATCGCGCGAGCCAACGGCCTGCACATTCTCGATGGTGATGTCGTGAAAGTGAGGCGTAAGCCGCGTCACTGGCTCTTCTGTAATCGTGTCGGGAATCTTGGGATAGAACTCGCTGAGCAGAATCGCAGTCTTCACATTCTCCATCGTGATATCGCGAAAGACAAAATTGCCAATATCGTTTCCGCGGTCGCGATTCGACTTCACTCGAATGCCTTGATCCGTACCCTTGAAGTGAATCCTCTCCGCCCGCACATTCTGCACCCCACCGGCGATCTCACTGCCGATGGACAAACCATGCCCATGAAGAAATTCGCAATCCGTGATGGTGATATCGCGGCTTGGCAGGTCCGGTCCAGGCGATCCGGGCTGCCCACTCTTGATCGCCACGTTGTCATCGCCTGTATCGATATAAACATGATCGATCACGATCTTAGTAGAGGCAAACGGATCAATGCCATCGGTGTTGTGCGAGGTTTGCGGAGCAAGCACCTTCATGTTGCGAAACACAAGATCGTCCGAGTAATAGGGCACAATCTGCCACATCGCCGAATTCTGCGCCGTGATATTTTCCATACGAATGTGCTTGCAATGATCGAAGACGATGAGCCGTGGTCGCGGAAGATTCGGTTGTGGCCACCAGGACTCACCCCGGCCGTCAATCACACCTCCGCCGGTGATCGTGATGTCTTCGGCAGCCTTCGCCGTGAGCATTGCCTGTCTGCCGTGGTCCTTGAACTCCTCCTTCTCAGGAAAATCGTTGTGGTCCGTGCTCGCCTCCAGAGTCGTTCCAGCTTCGACACGGAAGATCATCTTGCTCTTGAGCGTGAGCGGCGCGGTGATGAATTTGGAGGAACCGCCGATCACGACGGTCCCTCCTTTCCCTGCACATGCGTCAATCGCTTTTTGAATCGCCACGGTGTCTTTCGTCGCTCCATCGCCCCTCGCACCGTAGGCACGCACGTTGCAGGTTTTGGCCGCGAGGCCAGAGAACGGAAGCAGGGTCGTTACAGCAAGGCTGCAGAAACGCAGGGTACCAATCATTATTCGTCTCCCGTGGGACATAGAACTTCTTACTAAAATTCAATGCGGGCCGCCAGCTGCAGCGCCCGGTTAGTGGGAGAGTTTGAATCTACAACGAGCGTGCCATAGCTGGAGGTACCCCAGCTGCTGAGCGGCGCCGCCGCCTGGCTATACACAAAGTGCGTGTGGTTCGTCACGTTGAACCAGTCCGCCTCCACCACCAGCCGTGTACCTTCATGAAGCCCGGCTGTCGGAATGCCAAAGCTTCTCCGCAGGCTGAGATCCAGCTTGTAGTTTCCAGGCTGGAAGAGACCATTGTAAGGAGCCGTCCGTGCGATCGTGCTGAACTGGTAGGACGGCGTCGCCAGAAACGCATTGGGGTCCAGGTACTGCGTCTGGCCGAGCGTGGCCGACGTAAGCGGAAGAGGATTCGCGATCTTGCCATTCCCACCGTAGTTCGGGTTCTTGATGGGATAGCACACACTTTGCGACGGGTTCGTATTGCAGGAGTTCATGATGACCGAAACGGGAGCTCCCGAGTAAGCATTGAAGATTGTGGACAACTTGAACCCGCCAAAGAGAGCCCGCATATAAAAGTTCGAGCCACCCAGCATTCCCTTACCGAAGGGCAAATCGTACGCACCCGTCAACACGAACTTGTGTCTCTGGTCTCCCAGCGAAAGACTTCTGTCCAGCGAACGCGCCGCATGGAACTGACCGTCCGAAGCCGCGAAAGCGGGAATGTCATATCCCGAACGGAAGGTCGCATTGTTGTCGATGGCGCGCGACCAGGAGTAGTTCGTCATAAACGTAAGACCGCTTGCCAGACGGCGCGTCATATAGATCTGCAGTGCGTGGTAACGCGTATTGCCTACGAATCCATAGGTATCGCTGATACTGCTGTACTGGGGAAACGGCTTAAGCAACTGCGAGATGGTCGGATTACCCGTACCTCCGAAGGAGGCATACGGCAATCCGGTAATTCCTGCCGATGCGAGGTTCACCGGTCCAGTCGATCCCGTAGCAGGAAGCGACAGCTTCGAGCCCAGCGTCAGATACGCAGGATCCAGCTGATTGGACCACTTGCCGCGACCAGTAAGACTATCCGGCGTAAGGAAGTGTCCCTGGGAACCTACATAGCTAATCGTGAGCGTCATGTCTTTGCTGATCTCACGCTGCATACCGAAGCTCCAGTTGATGAACTGCGGAGCACGGCCACCATAATAGGGATCGGCATAGGCAGGCGTCTGCGCGGCTGCCGTGGAGAGAGACGTGTTGTACGTACCCAGCGATGCGTCCAGCGTAGGTGGCGCGGTATACGTAGGGTAGGGAGTATCCAGCTTCCAGTATTGATTTCCGACCTGTGTCGTACTGGGATTATTGAAACTGGTCGATGGCGAAACGCTGTACCCTGCAAGCCCCGAACCTTGTCGAGAAGTCGCGCTTCCACCATTCGCATTGCCATGCGTGTAGATCACTGCATAGCTTCCGCGAAAGACCGTCTTCGGGTCTGGCTGATAGGCAAAACCAATGCGCGGTCCGAAGTTCTTCAGGAAGTCGTTGACTGGACTGTTGCAGTTGCACTTGCCCGCACCGTTTCCTCCAAAGGCGAGCGCGCCCTTAGCACCGATCAAAGGATTGGTCGCGTTGGGATCGAAGTAGGCGAAGCGGTTCTGCACCTCGCGGTACGTCGGGTAGTAGTCATAGCGCAGGCCAATATCCAACGTCAATTTCGAAGTAATCTTCCAATTGTCCTGAATGTAAGGGGAGATAGGCCGAAAGCGCCCGCCCGTCTCAGGAACAGCGGAGAGAGTAAAGGTCGCAGAGTTGGGAGCGCCAGCAAGAAAGCTTGCATAGGCCTGCCCCGTGGTCGGAAGAGCCGTCGTAGAACCGTTGTATCCTGACGTCGCCGTGCTATTGAACGTAAGTTGCAGCGGGTTCACTCCCGTCGAATTATTCAGAAAGTTGTACTGCATCCATGCAACTTCGCCGCCGAACGTAACGAGATGTCTGCCCAAGGCCCATTGCACGTTGTCAACGACAACATAGCCCGTAGCTACAGGACGATTGCTGGAATAGCCCGCCCATCGATTGATGTTCGTATTGCCCGTAAACGTCACCGTGGGAAAAGAATCCTGCGCCTGTCCCGCTGGCAGTCCTGTGATTCCGTTCGCCGCCGCACCATACGTCGACCCCACGTCCTGGTTGTAACCGGGACCGTCGTAACGTCCGAAACCATACTTGAACTGATTCGTAATGCGTGGAGTAATCGAATACGTATGCTCGATCAAAAACACCTTTGTCTTGGGTGAGAACTGCTGCGACGAGATATACGGCGGTGGCAGACCATTCGAGGTGGAAGAGACCGTTACGGCAGCAGGGGCCGTTGTGGCTTGACGTCCCCACGCAAGCACAACCGATAATTGCTGCTTGTTGTTGATCGTGTAATCGATGCGGTTGGTCGTCGTCCAGTTGCTGAGACCGGTCTTGTAGTTCACTACGTAGTTATTCGAAATACCACCGACCGTTGGAGCCGGAAGATACGATTGCAGCCTCTGAGCTGCAGGCGAAAGACGCCCAGCCGGAATAATATTTCCTGGAAAGGGGGTTCTTACATAGGCGGATCCATTAAACGTTGTAGTGTCCGGATCGTAGATACAGCCGACCCGCTTCGCCGCATTGGTCGACAGACAATCGGCACCGGCAACGAGTTGCTCAGAGAAATTTCCCTGTCGCATCAGCATCGTGGGGATCGTCTCATTCTGATAGGGAACCTGCCTGCGATAGCGATAGCCCTCGTATCCACCGAAGACAAACAGCTTGTCCTTCAAAATAGGAAATCCGAGAAAGAGGCCATACTCGTTCTGGTGTTCGCTCGGCTTCTGCGGAACGTTGGTGAGCGGGTTGTTGACCTTCTGAAAGCCCCACGTGTCGAGGCCCGTATCGCGGAAATAATCGTAGACAGAGCCATGCAGTTTATTCGTTCCATTTTTTACAACGTAGTTCTGAACTCCCTGCCCTTCATAGATCGCGGAATACCCAACCGTCTGTACCTGGAACTGGTTGATCGCATCCACCGCCATCGAAGTCCACACAAAGCGAGGATCGCCTTCACCCGCAGCCGAAGTAATCGGCACACCGTTGATATAGATCGAAGACACCGCACCGCGGCTGCCGCTGCCATTCACCGTTCCCGCGTTCGTGGTCAGGTTGCCATTCGTCGTCTGGCTGTTTACACCAGGAAGAAGCTGCGCAAAGTCCGTCGCGCGACGCTGGCCCCCGCCATCCTGAATGAGAGGCAAGGCCGAATACTGTTCCTGCTCGATCGTCACACCCAGAGTTGCATTCGAAGTCTCAAGCGTCGGCGGCGCATCGGTTACAGTCACCGACTCCGACGTTGCGCCCGTCGGCAACAGGACGTCTACGGAGTACGTCTGCAAAGCGTTGACGGTGATGTTCTCCTGCGTCACGCTCTTGAAACCTGAGTGCGTCACCATAAGGGTGTACTTCGCTGGGTCAAGAGAAAAAGAGAACTCACCCGCTCCTGTCGTCGTCACGATTTGCTTGGTGTTGGTTGCGTCCGCTGTGATCTGCACGGTGGCTCCCGAAACCACTCCGCCGTCCGCGTCGGTCACACGGCCGTTCAGACCGCCTTTGCCTGCCAGCTGTGCCCATCCTGTCGCACTCGTACCGGCAATCAAGATCAATAGAAATGGGAAGTGTTTGAAGAATTGCTTAAGCCCCATCGGTGAACCTCCTGAAGGAACTGCGCCTGGCGTCTCTGGTCTGATTGCCAATCGCGTTTCCCAGAATCTGAAATTCGCATAGGGAACGAATCGGCAACGTTGCCATTGATCCGCGCAATCCTAGTCACCCAGATTCTGATTCGTCAAGAGGAATTTCCTGGAATATAAAAATCGTTGATTCCCCTGTATTGATCGCTGTTCTCGTCTCAAGCAATGGCGTTCGCTCGGTGGACGTATCGGCTTTACCCGTTGCAAGGCTGGATATGCGAGGGGTAGATAGATAGTCCTATCTGTAGAGGGAGAAACCGGCATCGTTGCCAAAAGAAGCCCCATTGCTTGATGGTGCGCAATTCGCCATTCATCGTGGGCATTTATGATGGACGGCGCAAGACCGCGCCATTTTCAGGGGAGCCGAAGTTTAGAGACTCAGCTTGTCCCACTTAGCTTTTTGGTTACCGAACCCAACCGGGTTGGAGGAACGTGTCTCATGCTCCTGAAGTCTTTCGCACGCCGTCCCCTGTTCAAGCAATGCAATCGATTGCTTTTTGTCTCCTGCCTGGCACTCCCGATCTTCAGTGCGCCTCTTTTTGCGCAGCAAGGGCCTATCAATAAGGCTCCGGATATTACAACGGTACCGACGCTATATGTCGTTCCCTATGCTCATCTGGACACGCAATGGCGTTGGGAGATGCCGCAGACGATCAGCGAATATCTGCTGAAGACACTGAAAGTGAACTTCGATTACATCGACAAGTATCCCCACTACGTCTTCAACTGGACCGGCTCGAATCGCTATCGGCTGATGAAGGAGTACTTCCCCGACGACTACGCGCGGATGATGAAGTATGTCGCGGCAGGACGATGGTTTCCGGCGGGATCCTCCGTGGAAGAAGGCGACGTCAATCTGCCCAGCGCCGAAGCCATCTTCCGCCAGGTCCTCTACGGCAACGACTACTATCGCAAAGACTTCGGCAAGTACAGCAACGAGTACATGATTCCGGACTGCTTTGGCTTCCCAGCTTCGTTGCCTGCAATCCTTGCGCATGCCGGCGTCAAAGGATTTTCAACGCAAAAACTGAACGCAGAATGGCAGCCGGCGCCAAAGATCGGCGGCCCGGGATCGCCCGAACAGACTCCCGAAGGTATCCCCTTCAACGTTGGTCTTTGGATCGGACCCGATGGCACCAAGGTCATCGCAGCGCTGAATCCAAGCGGCTACGGCAGCAATGTTTACACCGATTTGAGCAAGGAAAATCCTCCCGTTCCCATGCCCGTCGTCTCAGCAGAGGAGATGGCGACCCTCACCACACAGCAGAAATCCATGTTGACGCGGAATCGCACGCGCAACAATGAACCGAACTGGGTCAAGCGAATCGATCTGGACGGCAAGGTCACTGGCGTCTATGCCGACTACCACTATGTGGGCACGGGAGACATCGGCGGAGCCACGCAGGAGTTTTCCGTAAAGCTATTGGAGGCAATCGCAACCAAGAGCGAGACAACCCTTCCTCCACCGCCGCGCCCCAACTTTTTGAAGCCCACGCCACCGTCGACCGAAATGGTGCGTGTCGGCGAAGGTCCAGTGCATGTCATCGAGACCGAAGCCGACCAGATGTTCAACGACATCAAGCCCGACATGATGGCGAAGATGCCGAGCTACCAGGGCGATCTTGAATTGATCAATCATTCGGCGGGGTCGCTCACATCGCAGGCATACCACAAGCGTTGGGTCGTAAAGAACGAATTGCTTGCGGAAGCCGCCGAAGAGACTTCTGTTGCGGCAGCTCTCATGGGAGGCCGCGCTTACCCGCAGAAACGAATGAACGATGCCTGGACGCTTGCGCTTGGTGGCCACTTCCACGATACGGCCGCAGGAACTGCGACACCTCGCTCGTATGAATTCGCCTGGAACGACGACATCATTGTTGCCAATCAGTTCGCTGGTGTGCTGACGAGCGCCACCGAAGCAGTCGCCTCGGGGATGAACACGCAGGGCGCTGGCACACCTCTAGTCGTCTTCAACTCGCTCAACATCGATCGCGAAGATCTGGTCGAAGCAAAGGTACCCTTTGCTGGCGCGGCTCCACGTGCCGTGCACGTCAAGGGCCCGAACGGTGAAGACGTCCCTGCACAGATGCAGGACGGTAAAGTGTTGTTCGTGGCCAAGGCACCCTCCGTAGGCTTTGCCGTCTACGACGTCTCCGCAGCCTCCGCTCCAGCGCCCAGTTCGGCGTTGAAAGTCACGGCAAACTCACTGGAAAACCCGCGCTACAAAGTAGCGTTGAACGCAGACGGCGATGTATCGAGTGTCTTCGATAAAAAGCTGAATAAGGAGCTGCTCTCCGCTCCGATTCGCATGGCCTTCTCCAACGACACGCCAAAGCAATGGCCTGCATGGAACATGGACTTCGACCAGGAGCAGGCAGCTCCCGTGGGCTATGTCAGCGGACCGGCGAAGATTCGCATCAAGGAGAACGGTCCGGTGCGTGTATCGATCGAGGTCGCACGCGACTCGATGGGCTCGAAGTTCGTGCAGACCATCAGCCTGTCTGCAGGCGATGCAGGCAACCGCGTCGAATTCGCGAACGTAATCGACTGGCGCAGCAAGAAGGTCAACCTCAAAGTAGCGTTTCCTCTCTCGGCCTCCAACCCCAACGCGACGTATAACGAAGAAGTAGGGACGATCCAACGTCCGAATGCAACAGACCGTCAGTTCGAAACCTTCTCGCATCGATGGATCGATCTCACCGATGCAAGCGGCTCTTTCGGCGCTACGATCCTCACCGAAGCAAAGAACGCTTCGGACAAACCTTCCGACAATACGATCCGTCTGACGCTGCTCCGCACACCAGGTCTGCAGCCGACGGCCAACGGTTCCCCCGCCGCATACGCCGACCAGGCGAATCAAGACTGGGGACATCACGAGTTTTCCTTCGGCCTCATCGGACACGCTGCAGGATGGCGTGAGGCGCAGACGGATTGGCAGGGATACCGCCTGAACGATCCGCTGCGCGCGTTCTCCACAACAAAACATGCAGGCACACTGGGCAAGAGCTTCTCGCTGGTCCAGGTCAGCAATCCGCGCGTGCGCATTCTTGCCCTGAAGAAAGCAGAAGGCAGTGACGAAACCATCGTGCGTCTGGTCGAACTGGACGGCAAGCCCGCGCAGGATGTACGCGTCTCGTTTACCGCACCAGTCGGCGCAGCGCGCGAAGTCAACGGACAGGAGCAACCTCTGGGTGAAGCCAGGATCGATGGCGGCGCTTTGGTCACGTCGTTTGTCGGCTACCAGCCGCGCACCTTCGCACTGAAGTTAGGCGCAGCCAAAGCAACCGTTCCTGCAGTCACTTCGCAGAGCGTCGATCTCAAATATGACCTGGCAACCGCCAGCAACGACGATACCAAGACCACTGGCGAAGGCATGGACGGCAAGGGCAACGCCTTCCCTGCCGAGATGCTGTCCTCACAACTCTCGTTCCATGGGGTCGACTTCAAACTTGCAGCCCCTGCCACTGGAACTCCGAACGCAGTGGTAGCAAACGGCCAGACGATTCAACTGCCTGCTGGAAAATTCAACCGCGTCTACCTTCTGGCTGCATCTGTCGGAGGCGATCAGGAGACAGAGTTCCGCGTGGGAAGCAGCGCTACAAAGGTCACTGTTCAGGACTGGGGCGGCTTCATCGGCCAGTGGGACACACGCCTCTGGAAGAACGAAGACCATCGCGACTGGGCCATCTCTGCCCACCATCCGGAGTGGCCGGGTGACTTCAAAGCACGTGAGGCATCTCCCGCAGCTCTTCACTATCCGGAAGACTACGTCGGCCTCCGCGAGGGATATGTGAAACCAGCCGAAGTGGCCTGGTATGTCTCGCACCATCACACCGCGGATGGTCTGAATGTGCCCTACCAATACTCTTACTTGTTCGCCTACGCGATGGACGTCCCTGCGAATGCGAAGACACTGACCTTGCCGAAGAATGACAAGGTTCGCATACTTGCTGTCTCCGTAGCGAATGAGAATCCGACGGTCATACCGGCGCAACCTCTCGCTGATACCCTGCGACACACAACGCAACCGACCTCACAGGAGCCAGCTCAGTAGAAAACTAACCAATAAAGGTTTCACGATAAAGCCCCGCATCTGCGGGGCTTTGTCGCGAAACGATCTACTTTCCAAGCAGTCCATGCGGATCGAGCACGAACTTCTTAGCGGCGCCGGAGTCGAAGGCCTTGTAACCTTCCGCCGCGTCGCCCAGGGAGATCACCGTTGCGTTGACGATCTTCGCAATGGGAATTCTTCCATGCAGAATCGCCTGCATCAGCTGGCGGTTGTACTTCAACACAGGCGTCTGCCCGGTGTAGAAGCGGTGCGACTTCGCCCAGCCAAGACCGAAGCGCAGACTAAGGTTTCCTGTCTTGCCCGCTGCATCCGCCGCTCCTGGATCCTCTGTAACGTAAAGACCAGGAATGCCGATGCCACCTGCCGCACGGACAACGGACATCAGAGAGTTCAGTACCGTCGCCGGAGCCTCCTGCCCATTCTTGCCCTGCGCCTTGGCTTCAAAACCAACGGCATCAATGGCAGCATCGACCTCGGGCTTACCCAGGATCTTTTCGATCAGCTCTCCGAGGTTGTCGCCCTCGCGCAGATCGACGGGAACGAAGCCAACATCGGCCACATGCTTCAGCCTGTCCGTATTCATATCACCGACCAGCACGACCGCCGCACCGAGAATCTGCGCGGAAGCCGCTGCGGCCATCCCTACGGGACCCGCGCCAGCGACGTAGACGGTCGATCCAACGCCAACACCCGCCGTCACTGCTCCGTGAAAGCCTGTCGGCAGAATGTCTGACAGCATGGTGAGGTCCAGAATCTTCTCCATCGCCTGTGCCTTATCCGGAAACGGGATGAGGTTGAAATCGGCATACGGAACGAAGACAAACTCAGCCTGCCCACCAATCCAACCGCCCATATCGACATAGCCATAGGCTCCGCCCGCGCGGCCTGGGTTCACGTTCAGACAAACACCGGTCTGCTGCTCACGACAGGTGCGGCATCGCCCACAGGCCACATTGAATGGCACTGTAACCAGGTCGCCTACCTTGATGTACTCGACATCAGAGCCCGCTTCAATCACCTCTCCTGTGATCTCGTGTCCAAGCACCATACCCGTCGGCGCGGTCGTACGGCCACGCACCATGTGCTGATCCGAGCCGCAAATATTAGTTGAAACCACTTTCAGAATGACGCCGTGCCCAACCTTCTTCCCTGCAGGGTTCTGCATCTTGGGGAAATCAATCGACTGCACTTCTACCTTGTTCTGTCCAAGGAAAACTACTCCACGATTTTCTGCCATACATCCTCCGACAACGTGCGACCTACCGGTTCAACGTTCGCTTCGGTTTAACTGCACTGGACGCCGGTTATCGCTGAGCTTCACAAAGCTGCAGCAAACCAACCGACGTGCGAGGCGATTCTACTGGATCTGTTTGCGTTGCGGCCCGCAGATCATCTTCTTCTTATTGGAGTCGCGGAATCAACAGATGTCTTCACGACAATTGCGGTGAAGTCACGCCGATATGCCTCAGCCAACACTTCTGTGCGTTTAGCGACCGCGCTTCGGTTTCCGTTTACTTCGCAACGGGATCCGCAACGAGGTTCGTTGCCGGCCAAAGCTCAGGCTGTGCCGTTGTATTCAATTCCACCAGCAACGCAGATCCCTGCGTCGGTTCCACTTCCACGTTGAAGCCATCCAGGGCAAGCGCGGGGGCGTCGCCTGTAAGGTTCTTGTTTGCCACCTCAATCGTAACGGTGCGCGCCTCGCCGGGGATCAGTGAGATGTAGTTGTCGGAATAAAAGACGGGAAGCACGCGCACACCGCCAGTCTTTTGACGAAGCTGAAGATGCGTCATCAAAGCAATGACCGATGAAGGATTGCGAAGCGTCACGGTAAAGATCGTACGATCGCCATCTTTACGCGCACTGCCTTCAACATGCAGCTTGGCTTTGGGCAGTTGCGCCAGATCCGCGAACTGATCAGGCTTCGTGCTCTGCCAGTAGAAGTTCGTCGAGAGCAAAGAGCCGTCCGTCGCCTTGAGATCTAGTTTCACGAAGTAGACAGGAGAGATCCCCTGAGGAACATTCAGCGCCGCGACATCGGTCGTTTTGCTTCCCGCCGCGCTGTCGACCGGCAGAGTCTGATGCGTGATGACTTTGCTATCGAGGTCGTAG
The DNA here is from genome assembly GCF_000179915.2 of Terriglobus saanensis SP1PR4. NCBI lineage: Bacteria > Pseudomonadati > Acidobacteriota > Terriglobia > Terriglobales > Acidobacteriaceae > Terriglobus > Terriglobus saanensis. The sequence goes on from NC_014963.1 coordinate 3,357,337, forward strand.
ATCGTTGCCTGCAGGGTAAGGTTGTGCAGATCGTCCGGTTGGTTATTGACGACTTCCAGTTGTCCCGTAGCCTCATTCAGTTGCACATGAATATGCTCGCCCGCCTTCTTCACCGCGAATAACGAAGACTGCGGATCGAGATCATAGTGATAAAGCTGCCAGACAAAACTAGGCTGCGCCGGATGACTCATCCATGTGATGATGCCCGTGGTGGTCTTGAACATCAACGCATTGCGCCCTTCGTACATCGCGCGATACGCCTCGTAGTTCGCAAGCTGCCCTTTGCGTACAAAGTCTGCAAGGTTGCGGATATGTCCGAAGCGTGCGGCCAGCTCCGTAGGATAGGTATCGCCGTGTTCCGCGCCCTTGGCCATATCGTGTTGCGCCCAGTCGTCGTTGATCGTCTCCCAGTCTCTCTCCGGCATCATGCCCTGGATCGATTCAATCGTCGGAATCGACATGGAGCCCACCTCGGTCTTGAAACTCTCATTGAAGGTGTAATAAAAACGCGGAGCACGCCAGTAGTACGGTCCATGCGAGGAGACACCGCGGCCGTCAGCGGAGTTCGACTGATAGAGACGCGATCCATCGAGCTTGCCCATCATCGCTTTGAGCATGTCGTCCAGCTCTTTCGGCGGATAGCCTTCGTTGCGCGCGCACCAGACGGCGATAGAAGGATGGTTGCGATAACGAACAACCTTATCCGTCACATTCGCCAGATACGTCGGAATATCGGTAACGTTTGGGCCATCACTCGGGTTCGGCTGGAAGAACTCATCCCACAGCAGAATGCCGTACTTGTCCGCCATCTCGTAGAAGTCGGGGTTCGTACTCTGGCCGACCCAGTTGCGGATCATGTTCATGTTCGCGAGCGCGTGCATGTGGAACTGCGCGTCCAATCGCTCACGTGGAACACGCTTCATGCCCTCGTCCAGACCCCAGTTGCCGCCGCGCACCATCACGCGCACGCCATTGACGGAGATCGTAAGATTCTCCGAATCCGACACCTGATACTCGATCTTGCGAATGCCAAACTGCACGGTCTGCGCACTCGACTCCCTCTTGCCGGATTCAAACCGCATCGTCATCTGGTAGAGATTCTGCGGGCCGTAGCCATTGGGCCACCAGAGCTTTGGATCAGTGACATGAAGCGCGGCAACCGACTTGCTATCCAACGAGACCACTTTCTGTTCGTTCGGCGCAACCGTGACCGGCGTACGGAAAGTAATCTCTCTTCCCTGCCCATGAAGAACACCAACGAGCGTTCCAGAGACGGGCGCACCTGTTACATTCTTGAGCGTAGTCGCAACCGTAAGGTCAGCTGTCGCGTGCGACGCCGCAAGATCAGCGGTAACAAAAGGATCCTTCACTATTACCGGCCCGGTTGAAGATAAGGTCACAGGCAACCAGATTCCGGTATCGCGGTCGCGAATCGCCGGTAGCCAATCCCAACCGATGGTAGACAGAAACGTCGGCCCATCAATCGCGGTTTCGCCGCCGTTCAAACCTTCGCCCAGGGCGACGTTGTGTTCATGCGGTATACCGGGATGCGGCTGTGGACTGACCAGCACTGCTAGCGTCGCATTCTGTCCCGGTTTGACCACCGCTGTGATGTCGAAGTCGCCACGGATGAATGCTCCACGCGTCGTACCAACCTGCTTGCCGTTGATCCACACCTCCGACGAGTAATTCACTCCGGCAAAGTGCAACCATGTGCGACGCCCTGCATGCGATGCAGGCACCAGGAACGAGGAGCGGTACCAATAGCTTTTCTTGTTCAGGCTCTCCGGGATCGGTCGCATGTTTTCGCCATAGAGCGGTTCGGGGTAGACCTTGTTATTGACCAGCGTGGTCAACACCGTTCCCGGCACCGTCGCGGTGTACCAGCCGTCGGCCGTGAACTTCGCGCTGGCGACCGCAGACGCAGAAGCGGAAACCTGGGTGGCATCCTGCATCTGCCAACCGCCGATGAGCTGATCGGATTGCTGAGCTTTTGCAGTGGCAAGCGAAAGAAGGGCGGCGAGCATGGCGAGGTTCTTAAGGATCACGTTGTTTGCTTTCTGACGAAGTGGGTTGATGTCATTTCTGAAGAACCGCAGAGATCTCATGCTCCGCACCGCCTGCCCCCATGAGGACCAGAGAACGCTGCGCAAAAGGAGAATAGACGAGAAGTGCCGTGCAGGAAAGTGCCAGTCCGAAGCTCATGTGATGCAACAGAAGGAAGGGTGAAAGTGACCAGAGCACGTCGAGTGGCAACAAAAACCGCCAGAGTTTAAGAAGCTTTTCGCCCGCCCTTGGAGCATGAAAGAGGACGGCACAGAGTACAAATGCTCGGACAGGAATCAGAACCGCAGCCGTCAGAACGAGAAGAGCGAAGGCCTGGCTGGCTCTCGGCAAAACCGAGAAGAGATCTTCAATCTCCGCCAGATTAGCTAACGCTCCGACATAAAATCCCAGATACATGAGCTGAAGCAAAAGGAAAAGTGTTTGTACAACGGGGTGGGATATCTTCGGGAGCTCCTCTGGCGTAGCTAAAATTCGGCTGCGCGCTTTCGTTTCAGCAACAGCTGTCTGCTCTTCCGACGATACCGCGTCCGACACGGTTTCACTCGGAGCGATCCGTTCGACGGGAGCGACAAAGCGATAGCCCCGCCTCGCCAGGGTCTCCACAAAGCGCGGATTGCTCGCCGCATCTCCCAGAGCTTCTCGAATGCGATTCACCGCGGAGTTGACGCCATGTTCGTAATCGACGAAGGTGCCGTCGGGCCAGAGTTGCCGCGAGATTTCCTCGCGCGTCAGTACTTCGCCGGGACGTTCCAGGAGCATGGAAAGCACTTGAAACGGTTGCGCATTCAAGCGCACGCGCATGCCCTGCCTGCGAAGCTCTCCCGTGACCGCATCTGCCTCGAAAACTCCGAAGCGATAGCGCCGATCTGGTAGCGAATCCGACATAGCTCGTGACCAGTGTACTCAATCGCAGCGTCGTTCCGGACAATCGGCCAAAAGAGAACTTCCGATAAATCTTTTTCCTGCAACCACTTGCGCCGTGAGAACTAGACCTCCTCCAGATGAGCTTCCGTGTCTTGTCTCGGAGACCCAAACGGAGGAGGGTTCAGACATGAAGCGACGACCATTCTCACTCTTCCCCGCTTACCTCACGTTGAGCCTCTATGTAGCTTCGAGTTGCGCGGCGGCGGAGCCAGCGCCACCCATTGTTTCGGCTTTCAATGTGTATACCCATGGCATCGAGTTACGTCTGGCTCAGCAACACCGATCCAGGATTACTTTTCTTGCTCGACATAATGAGACCGGAGAGCGGCGTGGGGAGTTCACCATCGAGCAGCTCACGCCTTCGTCCAGTGGAGCTTTACCCGGAGCGTTGCTTCACCACTGGCGTGGAACCGCATTTGCCCCCGGAGCCACGGCTGCGGAATTCGAGCAGCTGATGAAAGACTTTACTGCGTATCCCCAATACTTCTCTCCCCAGGTCCTCCAGGCGAAGGTGCTCACATTACACGGCGATCATCTCCAGGCATGGATGCGCGTACGCCAGCGCCACATCCTTACCGTCGTAATGGATACGACCTACGACATCACGTACGCGCACTTGGGCGGGCAGCACGGATACAGCGCCTCGCAAAGCACCCGCATCTCCGAGATCGACAATCCCGGCACCATCAACGAACGAGTCCTCAGTTCCAGCGAAGAGCATGGCTTTCTTTGGCGACAGAACACGTACTGGAGCTATGAGGAGCGCGATGGCGGACTCTACATGCAAATTGAATCGGTCTCGCTGACACGATCCATTCCACGCGGCCTCGGCTGGGTGGTTCGACCCTTCGTTGAGAGTATTCCGCGCGAGTCGCTCGAATTCACGCTTCGCTCCACCTGCAATGCACTTCGGAAGTAGCCCAGAAACGCAAAAGAGAGGAATCCCGATGATCAAAACGAAACCGGTCACAAAGAGTAACGCAACGGCTTTCGCCACGGTACGCAGAGTCAACCAGTCGCTCACAGCTTCCGAGGAGAAGCGCCTTCTACAGTGGATGGCGGGACGCGCGCCTGCATGGCTCACTTCAGATCAGCTCACAGCGCTTGGCCTGGGCGCACAGGTCGGAGCCGGAATCTTCTATGCCCTGTCACGCTCTCATCGGCATGCTTTGCTTCTGGTCATCCTATGCGTGCTGCTCAACTGGTTTGGAGACAGCATGGATGGAACTCTGGCTCGTGTGCGACGGCAACAACGACCACGCTATGGCTTTTATGTCGACCATATGGTGGATGTTTTTGGCTCTGTCGCTTTGATGTGCGGTCTCGGCTTTTCAGGATTTCTGCATTGGCAAACGGCCATCGCGATGCTGGTAACGTTTCTTCTGCTGTCGAGCGAGAGCTATCTTGCGACCTACACCTTGTCCTGCTTCGAACTATCGCAAGGCATCTTCGGCCCCACAGAGATTCGTCTTCTCTTGATCATCGGAAACCTCGCACTTCTGCGTAGTCCGTACTCCACGCTGTTCGGACACAAGATGCTGCTCTTTGATCTGGGAGGAACGATTGCCTCGGTCTGCATGTTTGTCCTGGCAATCGTCGTCACCCTCCGCCACACAGCAGAACTCTACCGGCAGGAGCCCTTACCATGACGCCTTTCCTGCGCTGGTGGAAGTTCAATCTCGTGGGTGCGATAGGCATGGCGGTGCAACTCACAGCGTTGGCGTTCATCAACCACTGGATTCCGGGGCACTACCTTTATGCCTCGGCTGCAGCCATCGAGCTAACGCTGCTGCATAACTTCGTCTGGCACCTGCACTACACCTGGCGCGACCGTCGCAAAGATTCCTCGTGGCTCTCGCAGTTGATCCGTTTTCATTGCTCCAACGGCCTGGTCTCTCTGCTGGGAAATCTTGCACTGATGCGGCTTCTCGTCCATGAGGCGCATCTGCCCTTACTCATTGCGAATAGCATTGCAATTCTGTGTTGTTCCATTGTGAACTTTTGTATTGGAAACAACTGGGCGTTCGCAGCAGCTTCGTAATGGAACGCCGTTACTGCAACAACTGTCCGTCCCGCATATGCACACGTCGATGCGCATAAGATGCTGCTTCCTCGTCATGCGTAATCATGAGGATCGTTTGACCCAAACGTTCATTCAGATCCTTCAACAGATTCAACACGGCAGCGGAGTTCTGGCTGTCGAGATTCCCTGTGGGTTCATCCGCCAGAAGGATGGCTGGACCATTCACAATCGCGCGCGCAATCGCCACACGCTGCTGTTGCCCTCCCGAGAGCGCACGCGGTTTGTGCTTCAGTCGTTCCGCGATTCCAAGTAAACGCAGCACTTCGTTGAACGGCGCATCGAAATCGGTGCCGTGGCCACCGATGTACTTCACAATCTTGATGTTGTCTTCTGCCGAGAGCGTAGGCAGCAGATTGTATTTTTGAAAGACGAATCCCACCGTATCCTTGCGAAGATTCGTCCGCTCCGCGTTCGTCATATGCGAGAGATCTTTACCGCCGATATGGACGCTCCCCGTAGAAGGCGGCGTAAGCCCGCCGAGGACATTGAAGAGCGTCGACTTGCCTGAACCCGAAGTTCCGACCACCGCAATAAACTCGCCCTTCTGCACTTCAAGATCGACGCCACGCAACGCATGCACATCGACCTCGCCGACGCGATAAGTCTTGGTTAACTGCCGCACTTCGATGATGGGAGTCTCATTCATAAGACAGAGCCTCCGTAGCGTCCTGACGAACTGCCTTGATTCCGGGAATGATCGCGCCGATGAGGGATCCTGCGATCGCGATGACTCCTGTAATGGGCCACCACTTGTAGACCGTCTCCTGCGTCATGCCACCCGGCGCGAAGTGCACCATCAACCATTGCGTAAGGTACGTCAGCAGAATGCCTCCGACCGTACCAATCACCGCGAGCAACAGCGTTTCGCGCAACAACATGTTGAGAATCAGGCCGGAAGAACTTCCAACGGCCTTGAGAATTCCAATCTCTCGCGTCCTCTCCAGCACCGCCGTATACATGGCCATGAAGACCACAATGAAGCCAACGATCATGGCAATCCCAATCACCACATAAGTGAAGTTACGCAGCAGACCGAGACTGTTCACAGACAGAAGCGAGGTGTAGTACTCCAACGTATAGATTTGATAGCCGGGATACTTTGCGCGCAGCGAATCGACGATAGCCTGGGCCTGATTCGGGTCGTCCACCTTGAGGTAGATCTGACTCAAACGGTGTGTGTTGGCAGTGAAACGCTGCAACGCTTCCAGCCTCGCGCAGATGCGCGCGAGCTTTCCGGGCTCGTAAATACCGGAAACATGCCATTCCTGGGAGATCAACTTCAGCGTGCTCCCTACCTGGAGATGTTTTTCTCTCGCATAGGGTTCGTCAATGATCAGGTCCGTATCCTGCACGGGCAGACCGCCCTGAACGAATCGGAATCCTCCACTCATCTTTGCGAACTCATCCATGTTGAGCCCGGTGAGCGTATCGAAGAGTTCCAGCGGCTGCACGATAGTTCCCGTCACCATGACGATATGCGGCTCTGCTCGAAAGACATCGACAAGCTTGTCGCTCATGGGAGAAGAGCTCACCGTCGAAAGCGCGGAAGTTCCCGGAGGACGCACCAGAATGTCCGCACCAGTACCTCGCGCGCGACGGGCTGACTCATGCAGCGTGCCGTTGCTCACGCCCACCAGCGTGAGAATCATCGTCACTTCCACAGCGATGGCCAGAATACTCAGGAGTGTCCGAACGGGCCGATGACCGAGATTGGCAAATGTAAGTTTATTGAGCAAGACCTGATCATTATAAGAGGTGCATCGCAACAGCGTGATGAACGTGATGAAAGAAGGGGGCAGCACCGAAGTGCTACCCCCTCTTTAGAGGGCCTCTTCTCGAAGGCTAGAACAAGACGCGGCCTCCGACCTGGATAATGCGGTTGCTGCCGCCTGTACCGGTCACCTTGCCGAAGGTAGTGCTGTTCATCGCGGTCGAGGGAGTACCAAGGTTCGTAAGGTTGAAGACATTGGAGAACTCACCCCGCAACTGGAAGCGAAGCTCCTGATGAATCGCAAAGTCGCGGAAGAGCGAGGCATCCACATTCCGATATCCTGGACTGTCCAATTGCGCAGGGCGAGTATTTCCCAAAAGGCCCAGAGGACCCAGACCAGGACAGCCTGCATCGACACCCGGTCGGCAATATGCGGTTGTGTCGAACCACTGATTCATCATCGCAACACGCGACCGGCCATTGTCTATGAGGTGAGCAAACTTGCCCGGCGCGATGCTCGGGCGGTTATTGCCATTGCCTGAGAAGTAGTTGTCGTTCCCCGTAGTCACGGTAAACGGCTGTCCACTGTTCGCTGTCCAGATGCCCGACACCGTCCAGCCGTTCAGCGCAATCCTGACCACACGGTTGTACTTGTCGAAGTAATCCGGCTTCCAGACGAAGGACATCGTCATCATCTGGCGGCGGTCCTGGTCCGAACGCTGGCGATACTCAAGCTGGGGATAGTTCGAATCCACAAAGCTACCGTTCAACCCGCTGCCGCTATCGAGCGCGTTGCTCTGTAGCGTCTTGCTCCAGGTGTAATAACCGCGCGCACTGACATGGTGCGTCAACCGCTGCTCAATGGAAATCTGTAGAGAGTTGTAGTTGGAGTTCTGATTGGACCGAATGATGTACACGTTGGAGTAGATCGGATTTGCCGCAGACTGACCGAAGCTGGAGTTGAGCGGCCGACGATTGTTGACGGTGGCACTGGTGTTTGCATAACCGCAAGCCTTGGTGAGATCGGTGCAGCTTGCCCCACTGGTGCCTGCTGCAGTGATGTTGAACTGCGGTCCGTTGATGTCGTTATAGAGCGGCGTCTTGCGATTGAGCGACGCAACATAGTTGGCGCTCAGAGCCAGACCTTTACCGAACTGCTGCTGAAATCCAAAGTTCATCTGGATCGTATACGGCCAACGATAATTCGGGTCGAACGCAACGACCTGGTTGAGCGGAAGGAAGGTCGCATTGCCGCTTCCACGAGAAAAGTTTAGAGCAGGGTAAGGGTTCGAACCGGTCGGGAACTCAGTCGGATCTCCGCTATACGGATGCGTCAGCGAGACCACCTTGTTATAGGTATTGCGAACGGCATAGGGAGCGAAGTTCGATGGGAACTCCCACTGGTTGCCGGAGATACCACCGAAGAACAGACCAGCCGCCCCGTGGAAAACAGTCTTCCCATCGGAGAATGGATCATAGGCAAAGCCGACGCGAGGCGATGCGTGGTTGTTCGGCGTAAAGGCACCTCCCTTTGGCACACCTGAGTCTCCGGGAAAGAGCATCCCGATGGGAGCGAGTTGCGGCCCGGTCTTTCCAATGATCGATACGTTAGGAAAGGCATGCGATTGCTGCCCCGGCACGAAGTTCGTCTGACGCACCTGCGTGTCCGTCGGCGCCTGCTGCCAGTCATAGCGGATGCCGAGATTGACCGTCAGATTCGGCAAGACGCGCCAGTCGTCCTGCGCAAAGAGGCCATAGTTAAAGTAGTTGGCGTTGGCGTAGAGCCCCGTATCCTGCCCCATGCTGACCGGGATGCCTGCAAGAAAGTCCGACAGGCCATTGGTGGTGCGCGCACTGCTTGCTCCATTCGTCGTGGAGAAGGTGAACGCCCCGTAGTTGCCCAGCGAGGTCTGCTGGAAGTCTTTTTCCAGCCCTGCCTCGCCGCCCACATATAGGGAGTGCTTGCCTCGGGTTGTAGTGACGATATCGCGAACGCCATAGACGTTCGTACCAGCCTTAGGGCCGGTGATGGCCTGTGCCAGCGTAAAGCCCTCTACGCCGCCCACACTGATGTTCGAACGCGAAGGCGTTCCGACCACGCCGAAGTCAGAACCGAAGTCCGCCAGTGTGCCACCCGGAACCGGAATACGGCCGCCGTTCTGGCGCGTGTAGTTCACCCAGAACTGATTGATCGTTCGCGGACCGATGGTCCAGACATCACTGATGTTGGCGTTTTGCTGCTTGTTGGCGTAGTTGGAATACGACCAGGCCTGTGTGAAGCCGGTAGGATTCTGACGGACCTTATAGTTCAGCAGGAAATAACTGAGGGTCAGGCGATGCGACTTGGTGACCTGATGATCTGTCTTAATAAGGTACTCTTCGTTCTGTTCCGGCAAAGGAGAGCGCGACCGATAGGTATACTGCGTATCGCCGAAGACCGCCGGTTGTTTTGCTGGAAGGTTTTTGACAAGGTAGTTCAGGATGTTCACGGCCGTCGGATCGACCGCAGGCAGCGTGTTATTGGCATAGGGCAAACGGGTCGTCGGATTGCACACCAGGAAGTGGACGGCGGTATTCGCAGCGGCGGTCGGCGTCGTCGTGCAGCTCGCCTGTTCCGCAGCGGTAGGCGTGTTCTCAGAAAAATTGCCGGTGATCTGCGCCGGACTGGGCAGACTGCCGCTGTAATTGGCGTACTGAATAAAGCGGTACCCAGCGAAGCTGCCGAAGAAGAAGTCCTTGTCATGACGGATGGGACCGCCTACGGTCGCGCCGAAGCGATGCTGGTTATACGGGTTCTTGGTAGCTCCCGCACCAGAATTATGCGCAATGGCGTTGAAGTTACGGTCGCGGAAGAACTCGAAGAGCGAACCATGAAATTTGTTCGTGCCATCTTTCGTGATCACACTCACCACCGCCGAGGAATAACGCCCCAGCTGCGCGCTGTAATTATTGGTGACGACGTTGAACTGGCTGACCGCATCGGGATTCGGTACCTGGTTTCCGCTGTTCCGAAGACCCGTCATGTTGAGACCGCCGTCGAGATAGTACGATACCTGGCCGACGAAGCCGTCCGTCGATCCATTCACCAAGACCTTGATCTCCTGATAGCCGAGGTTGTTCACCGTGCTGACCGACTGTACCCCTGGGACGAGTTGCAGCAGGCGACTGACATCCCGGTTCACGAGCGGAAGGTTGTCGATCTCCACATTGTCTACTGTGCGTCCCAAAGTGGAACTTCCCAGGTTGACCAGAGGCACATCCGCGCTCACATTGACGGTCTCAGTGGTGGTTCCGACGTCGAGCGTGAGACTTAGTTCCGCGTTCTGCATGACGGAGAGAACGATGCCAGTGCGCTCAAGGGTCTTGAAGCCCGGGGCCGCGACCGTCACCTTATAAGGACCGAGCGGAAGGAACTCTTCACGGTAGGTACCGTCTCCTTTAGAGATAGCTGCCCGGGTGAAATTCGTATCGGTCTGGACAAGGGTGATCGTGGCATTGGGTACTGCGGCTCCCGAAGTGTCGGTGATATTGCCGAAGACGGTGGCCGTACTGAGCTGGGCGAACGCACTCAACGCCGAAAAGGCAAAAAGCACGATTCCGAACACGGTTCGGTGTAACGAGGTTGAAACCTTCATGCGGGTGGCTCTCCTAAAGCACTGCATTCCTACAAGTTTGTTTAGCGTTCGGCAGGCTGCATCCATAACGTCATCAAGAAAGACAAAACCTGACTCCGAGCATTCCCTTCCCTCGGTGCAAAACCAGGCACATTAGCCGTTTCTTGTCTGAGATTTCTGGGGGACGCGAACATTTGAAGTGCGGCTTAATTCCCGAACACAAACAGAGCCACACTGAACGCCAGAGCGCGAAACTGACAAGTGACTCACCGTTTGGCACAGAAACTTCACAATAATTTTATTTAGAATCAATTACTTAGACTTCACATCGATACTTGTTACAAACCAAACAATTGCCTTTTGAAAAGCAGTTCTTTTTATTCCCTATGGGAAGATCATCGTTTTTGGTCTCGAAATAAAGGCAACGAGCAACCGCAGACCCCACCCGGGCCGGCCTGATCGATTCTGCAAAATGTTGTTTGAAGCGCCGCAGCTAGCGGCGGTTCAAGGTGAAAGCCATCGCCTGAAAGTCTCCTCGAAGCTGAACGTCGATACCACGGTGCATGAGATAAGCTCCGCTCGCGAAGGCAGGAGTGTCGGACGAGAGCTTTCCTGAGAGCGCCTTAATGTCGTAGGTTGCGTTCTCGTCAAGACCCCGGAGATAGATCCGCGGAAATGGATAATTCTGCGTGCTCGAATGGAGAAAGGCAAAGGTGACGGCCTGTTTTCCGTCGCGGGAGACGCTTTCGGTAACCGACGCTTCTCCTTCTCTGGGTGACATCAATCGATAGAGTGCCCCGCGCTGCACCGTCTCCCGGACCCCCTTGTACGCGGCCACCATCTGCTTGGCCGTCGCAAAATCCTCCGGCTTCCATTCGTTCAGGTTCGCCCCGATGCCGAGCGAACCCTGCATGGCGGAGAGGAAGCGGTAATCCAGCGACACAGAACGGTGATTGACCCAGTTGGGAGAGTCGGTCACCCAGGCCATCATCACCCCGGGGGTGTAAGCGTAAGTAAACCCTTCCTGCAGGAACAGGCGGTCATAGGCATCCGTATTGTCCGAAGGCCAGACCTCGTCGGTGTAATGCATTACGCCGAGGTCCACCCGGCTTCCACCACCGGAACAACTTTCAAACTCCGTATTGGGATGCTTTTTGCGCATCTGCTCCAGAATGTCGTAGAAGTTCCGTGTGAAATCCACATAGACATTCTTCTGCTCGTCCTTTGCGACCGAGGGCCAACCCGGTTCTGCCCAGTTGCGGTTGTAATCCCACTTGATGAAGGAGATATCGTTCTCGGTGAGCAGCTTATCGAGCCACTGCAGCACATAGGCATGGACATCAGGACGTGCTAAGTTCAAGACGAGCTGATTTCTACCCTCGGTCTGCGGGCGTCCCGGAAAGTTAAGAATCCAGTCGGGATGTTTCCGGTAAAGATCGCTATCAGGATTGACCATCTCCGGTTCGACCCAAAGGCCGAACTCCATCCCCAGCGAATGCACCTTATTAATGAGTGGCTTCAATCCATGGGGAAATTTCTGCGGGTTGACGTACCAATCGCCCAGACCGGCATGGTCGTCCTTGCGCTGCCCGAACCAACCATCGTCCATCACAAAACGCTCAACCCCGAGGGTCGCCGCCTTTTCCGCGAGGGCCATCTGCCCAGGCTCGTCCACCCGAAACTCTGTGGCTTCCCACGAGTTGTAGAGGACAGGTCGCAGCTTCGGCGTCGGCGCGTGGGGTAAAAGGCTATCGACTTCAAAGCGGTGCAAAAGGCGCGATGCCTCACCTATACCGTGGCTGGAGTACCCACCATAGAAGTAAGGCGTCTGAAAGCGCTCTCCCTTCTTGACCAGATACGAAAAATCGAAGGCGTTCGGACCACCCGTCACGCGGACCTGCTGCATCACGTCCTGTTCGATGGCGATCTGCCATGAACCGCTCCATCCAAGCGCACCGAACCAGACGCTGCCCTCATCCTGGTCTTTCGTGGTGGCATGGTCGATCATGAACCACGGGTTATTGTGCGACCCCGTCGTCCCCCGTCTGCTCTCCAGCACCGTCATGCCGCCGTGCACGGGCTGCTCCTGAAGATTCCACTCTCCTGCCCATCTGCCCGTGACGTAGCGCAGGCGATACTCTGTCCCGCGCGGAAGGTTCCAGGTGCCAGACGCCACCTGCTCGATCGTGAAAGGCGCTCCGGTGCGGTTCTCAATCTCCGCGGAGCGGCGGAGAATTCCAGTTTCGGAATCCATCTGGTACTGCAGCGTCACGTAAACCTCGCGCGAGATGTCCTTCATCACGATCGCAAGTTGTGCATCGCTCACTTTGTTCGAGACGTACTTAAGCACGAGGTCGCGGTTCCCATCAGGGAACGTGATCTTCAGGTCCGGCTGCACATAAAGAGCCCCACCCCATCCAACATATTCGTGAGGCTTCGTCGTCACTGGCGGGTCGAAGGACGCGTTGCCCTGTGAAGGACGAGCCGCATCGAAGTGTTCCGTCGCAGGTAAATGCTTGCCCCAATACAGGGTCTGAACCTGTCCCTCACTGTTTACGCCGAGGACATACGTCACATCGCCTCCATCGAGACGAAATACCTGAGTAGTCGAATCGAACCGCGCACTCGCGGCATTTGCCTGTGCCACGCCTGAGGAAGGCACAAGAAGCAAGCCACCGAGAGTTCCCGCAGCAAAAAGGTGGCTCAGGGTCTTTGTGAGGAAGCGGCGGGACGGTTTCATGGATCACTCCTGCGAACAAGGGAAAGTACATCCATTATGCATTTCCCGTGGAGGATGCTCCGTCCGCAAGACCCGTTCTCTCAGAGAGTGCTTCCATTTCGATGCTGCAATGAATCCGGGTCGAGAGCAAAAAAAAACGGAAGAGCGGGCACATTTGCCGCTCTTCCGCTCGCGCCTGAATCTACCAGTTAGCGCTGAGTCCGAAACGAAGATTTCTCTGGTCCTGCGCGGCGGCGGTAGTCGTCATAAAGCCCGAGTTACTTACGTTCGCATTGGGAGCGGAGAAATGCGGTGTGTTGGTTAGATTGAATGCTTCCGCACGGAAGGTCATCGTCAACCGTTCGTAGAGTGGGAAGGTGCGGAAGAGCCCAGCGTCGAAGTCGACCTGACGAGAAGACCTCAGAGCATTTCGGCTGGAAGTACCGAAACGGGCCGTGGTGACTGCTGCAAAGGAAGAGGGATCGTAGAGGTATTCCCCAGGGCCGCTCGTTCCATACCGCACGATGGGCTTGATCAGATCTGCCGTTTGGGTATTGTCGGGAGCATTCAACGAGGTGGTAGACGCTGTGACGGTAAACGGCCTTCCCGAAACGGCAGAGAATATTCCGTTGGCCTGCCAACCTCCGAACAGAGCGCTTGAAATCCCCGATGTGGCGAAGCGTTGTCCACGCCCAAAAGGCAAGCTGTAAGTGGATGCAAGCTGCAGGTTGTGGGGGATGTCGTATCCGGCGCGCGCATAGTTTTTGGGAATCTGCGATGGCGTGTTGAAGGCTAACTGAGCCCAACCGTCGTTGTCGGTGAAGTTCATCGCCTTGGAATAGGTGTATGCACCTTTAATCGTCAGACCTTTGGCCGCTCTCTTTTCGATCGATGCCTGCAGGCCGTGATAGTTCGCGTTGTAGCGACCATTCCAGGCCCAGGTGATTGCCGTACGCTTGAGAGCCGCCGTGTTGAGCGGCTGTCCTGCCGTACCGCCACCGGGTACGCCCGCATTGACATCGATATCTACAAAGGAATGAATCGTCTGCGTTCCAACGTAAGCGATCGTGGAGAAGAGGTTCCAGGGAAGCTGACGCTGCAAGACGAGATTCCAGGATTCAACGTATCCGCGCTTGATGGAGTTCCCATCGATATAACGTTCCTGCGCCGTGCCGGGAACGGTAAGATTCGGCTGCGTGAAGTCAGGAGTAGCGATGGCCGGGATACCCGAGGACAGGGAGTTAAGTGCGGTATACGAGTTAGCCGAGGTAAAAGTGGAAGAGACCGTCAAGGGATAGAAGCCACGCAGAGGACGTGCCAGCGGAAGCGGATCGATGCTGATACCGTATCCACCACGAAGGACCGTCTTGTCGTCGAGCTTCTGCGCGAAGCCAACACGCGGAACGAAGAGCGTATGGTTCGTGGAGATTCCAAGCCCTTTGGGATTTCCGCCGACTCCACCGAGCGCGACCTGATTGGTCGCGGGATTGAACTCTTCGATACCGCCTCGTCCCGAGCGCGTCATCATGGGGTAGAGCTCATAGCGAACGCCGATGGAGAGAGTAAGGCTTGGCGTTACCTGCCAGCGGTCCTGTGCGTATCCGGCCCACTCGTAGTTATAGGTCGTGAAGTTGGCAAATTGCAGCGTTTCTTTGTCCGATTGAGGAAGACCTAAAAGAAATGCCGCGTAGGAGTTGTACTGCGTCGTTGCAGGGCCTCCGTTGAGGCCCGTGATGCCGCCTACGAAGTTGAACTGTCCTTGCGGTCCACCGTTGCCACCGCCATCCGGTTCATAAAAGTTCATGTGGTGACGAATGACTTCAAAGCCGAAGCGGAAATAGTGCTTCGTGTGCGACCAGCCAACATTTTGCGCAATGGCGTAGGTGTCCTGGTGATAGAGGTAAGGGCGCGTGTCGGTGTCTCCACCGTACTGCGAGTAGCCGGAGATGATGAACTGCGGAGCTCCGCTGTTAAGGATGCTGCCGTTGCCACCGTTCGTTCCCGGAATACCAAGCTGAGTGATCGGAATGGACTGACCGTATCCAAAGCCGTAGACATTGTTTCCGAGGCGGATGTAACCGAGCGTTCCATCCCAGCTAAGGTTTGGGGTGATGACTTTGGTAAAACCGAGATCTGCAACCTGTGTGACGCCATCCGACACTCCGATGTAGCCGGAACAGAGAGGGACGCCGCCCGCGTCGCCAAGTCCGGGAGGACAACCGGTAGTAGCGCGCATAAGGCTGTACTTGGCCCAGAGGCTGGTTCGATCGGAGACGTTGTAGTTGACCTTGGTGTCGTAGTTATCGCGTGTGAGTGACTGCGAACCAGAGTTGGTGTAGTTATTGCTGGTGCCTGCGCCGTTGGGGAGAGGGATGAGCGACTGAATTTTGAGAGCGAATGGGTTCAGGCGCGCTGTGGGAATAACGTTATTGACACCTGCGCTCGAGAGACGTGAACGACCGGTGCCATCCGCGTTTCCTGTCTGCGGATCGTAAAGTGGTGAGCTGTAGGCGCTGAAGTTTCCGGCCCGCTGGTCGGCGGTGGGGACGGTCATGACGGCCGTAGTTCCCTGCCGTTCGCGGGTTCCTTCCCAGCTCTGGAAGAAGAAGATTTTGTCGTGCTTGATGGGACCACCGATGGTGACGCCGTCGATGTTGATATTGGTGAAGGCCTGTTTGCTGCGGTTGAAGAAGTTCCTTGCGGCAACCGCCGAGTTACTGTTCATGGCAAACGCAGAGCCGTGCCACGCGTTCGTGCCGGATTTGGTGATGACGTTGGTGACGATGCCGCCTGCCATGCCACTTTCCGCGTCGAAGTTGTTGGTCGACATATTGACGGTTTGAATGGACTCGGCCGGGGGAATGTACGCCGCGTGATCAGGCAGCCAGAGATAGATGCTCTGAAGACCGTCGACGCGTGTGTCGTTGTTATTGGTATTGACGCCATTGACGTTGACGTCCTGTGAACGCTCCGGGCTTGTCTGGAGAGAGTTTGCGAGGACGCCGGGTGTTGCACCTGGGACAAGATTGATGAGGCTTTGAAAGCTGCGATAGTGGCCTACGGGAAGATCGGTGAGGTCGCTCGCAGTGAGCTCCGTATGGAGATCGGCCTTGTCGGTCTGCAGACCGAGAGCTTGCGCGGAGACAACAACGGACTCGTCCGAGCCACCGACCTGGAGAGGAACGTCTTCGCGAAGAACTCCACCCGCGCTCACGGAGATACCATTTTTGGTATAGGCCTTGAATCCGGCAACGGTGACGTTCATGTTGTATGTGCCCTGCTGGAAATCCGGGCGAAGGTAGTGACCGGCGTCATCAGTCTTGAGCGTGATGACCTGCCCGGTGCCGGGGTTTGTAAAAATTACGGTGGCGTTGGGGATGGCCGCACCGCTGGCATCCTGTACGGTGCCGGAGATCGAGCCGTACAGAACCTGGGAGAGGAGAGTTCTACCGGAAAACAGACCGAGGACGAGCAAGAGGGTCAAGGTACATGCTCGGATACGGATCAGACCGCTTCTGACGAAAAGGCGTTTCATAAGACCTCCTGAAATCGAACATGGATAAAGCCGGTGGAGACAACGCGACAGAATCTGTGGTCCATCTGCCAACTGCCATCCCGGAATGGGATGTAAGAGTGAAGCGCTTGCGGCTCTTCCGGCCGCATTCCTTTTGCTCTTTTGCTACCTCTGTAGGTTTCAAAGGAAACTTCAGCAGAGCGATGCCTTACGTCTTGCGGGGGATATTGGCGTAAGTTAGCATGCAACCGCTTGCATGTAAAGAAACAATTTGCTGGAAGTGAGAGATTTCTTCCTGAGCCATTCTTAGGCGCCTACAGCCTTCAGACGGGGGCATCCCTTCCTTGGCGGCCTCAAATCCGGAGTTAGGGGGGTCAAGTATTCCTGGCTCCGATATTTGCGGACTTAGCCACGAGAAATCCACGAAAGTGGAGGCCCAGGCCACAATTCTGCTGCCTTCGCCTCAAAGAAGAGTTTGACCTGCAACCGCTTGCATGATAGCGTCTCACCCAACGCACACGCTGCACAAACCGCGTGTGTCTGCCTCACACTCTCTTCAACGACCCCTGAGAATTTGTATCGGCGGAGGAACAATGATCTCTAGACGCACCTTTATCGACGGTCTTGCTGCGGGCGCGGCGACGGTTGCAGTGGCCACATCGGCCAAAAGCTACGCGCAGATACTGGGCGCAAACGAGCGCGTCAACTTTGCCATCGTCGGTACGAACTCGCGCGCTCTTGCTCACTTGGCCGGACTGAAGGCAAATGCAGGCAAGTGCCAGATTACCCATCTGTGCGATGTGGATTCGAGGAACCTGACCAACTTTGCTGCGAAGACGAAGGCAGCACTCGGATATTCTCCTGCAACGACGGGCGATTTTCGCCAGGTTCTGGAAGCCAAGGATGTGGATGCTGTGACGGTAGCCACACCGGACCACTGGCATGCGCCGATGGCGATCCTGGGACTTCGCGCAGGCAAGCATGTCTATGTCGAAAAGCCTTCGAGCCACAATCCTCGCGAAGGCGAACTGCTGGTCGAGGCGCAGAAGAAATATGGAAAGCTGGTGCAGGTGGGCAACCAGCACAGGTCTTCCGCCCATGAAGCGAAGATGGTGCAACAGATCCACGAGGGCCGTATCGGGCACGCGTACTTTGGCAAGGCCTGGTATGCGAATACACGCGCATCCATGGGTGTCGGCAAGGTAGTGTCGGTACCACCGGAGTTGAACTGGGACCTGTGGCAGGGGCCTGCGCCCCGGTCGGAGTACAAAGACAACATCCATCCCTACAACTGGCATTGGCTGCGGCGATATGGCACGGGTGAGGCCCTGAATAACGGAACGCATGAGACGGATGTATGCCGATGGGCATTGGGTGTGGGCTACCCGGAACGCGTGGGTGCACAGGGCGGTCGCTATCAGTTCAAGGACGACTGGGAGTTCTACGACACGCTGGTTGTGACCTTGAAGTATCCGGACAAGATGATCAGTTGGGAAGGCAAGAGCTGCCAGGGGATGAAGTACTACGGACGCGATCGCGGCGTATTGATCCAGGGCACAGAAGGGTCTGTCATCCTGGCCCACGATGGATACGAGGTCTACGACTGGAAAGGCAATAAAACCGACGAGTACAAGCTGGGCAGGGTTGCGAAGAGCAGCGATCTGTTGAGCCAGGACGAGATGACGGATGAGCACTTCGCGAACTTTATCCGTGCCATCAGGACGGGCGAAAAGCTGCACTCGGATATCCACGACATCAACCTCTCCATCACTTCCCTGCAACTGGCCAATATTTCGTGGATGGTGAATCGAGAGCTGGACATCGACACAACGACCGGGCATGTGAAGAACGATGCCGAGGCGATGAAGCTTTGGGGACGCTCCTACGAAAAGGGCTGGGAGCCAAAGGTGTAAGACGGTTGCAGTTTCGGGCAGATCCACGGATGGATCTGCCCCTTCTTTCGACGTGTTGCAGGTAAACAGGATTCGGAACGATAAAGGAGCTCGCATGCAGCGCAGATCTTTTCTGAAGAATGCTTCGATCGTCACACTTGGCTCCATAGCATCGCGTGCAGCTCTTGCTGCTCCTGCTGCTCCTGCTGCTCCTGCAAAGCCTCCCCGTATTGCCTTTGGCGGCATCAGCATTGAGTGCAGCACGTACAGCGAGCTACGGACGCACATGGAAGACTTCACGGTCACAAAGGGCGAAGCGCTGAGTTCGTCTCCGACATTCGCCTTTCTGAAACGCTATCCCGTCACCTTTATGCCTACGTTGAGCGCCGTGGCTGTGCCCGGCGGACAGGTGGAGCGCGCCACCTACGATGCGATCAAAGGGGACTTCTTGGCGCGTCTGACGGCGCTGCTTCCGCTGGATGGACTGTATCTTCCGATGCATGGCGCGATGTCGGTGGAAGGCATGTATGACGCCGAAGGCGATTGGATGGAGTCGGCAAGAAAGGTCGTTGGGACGAAGTGTTTGATGTCTGCAAGCTATGACCTGCATGGCAGTGTGAGCCAGCGAGTGATCGACAATATCGATCTATTTTCGGCCTTCCGAACCGCGCCGCATATTGATCGCGAAGAGACGATGATCCGTGCGACCGACATGCTGGTGCATTGCCTCGAGAAGAATATCCACCCCACGCTGATGTGGGCTCCCGTGCCTGCGCTTGTTTCAGGAGAGATTAGCAGCACAGAATGGGAGCCGGGCAAGCATCTCTGGGCGCAGCTACCGGCAATGAACAAAGAACCGGGCATCCTGGATGTCTCGATGCTCGTAGGCTATATGTGGGCGGACGAGCCACGCTCGACGGCGTGCGTCGTCGTCACCGGAACGAATCCTGCAAACGAAGAGAAGGTCGCCCTGAACCTTGCGCAGCAATACTGGGATGCACGAAAGATATTCCAATTTGGATCGGCGACCTGCACTTTGAAAGAGTGCGTTCAGCAAGCCATTGCTGCGAAGACGCAGCCTGTGATCCTTGCCGACTCAGGCGATAACGATACGGCGGGCGGCGTAGGTGACCGCGCCGACATGCTCGAAGAGCTTCTTCGGGTGAAAGCAAAGAATGTAGTGCTTGCGGGCATCGCCGATCGAGCGGCAACCAATGCCTGCTATGCCGCGGGCGTGGGTGCGACACTTCCTCTCTCCATCGGCGCCACCCTGGATTCGCATGCCAGCAAACCGGTGAAGGCACAGGCTAAGGTGAAGTTTCTTTTGCCTGCAACGGACCCACTCCTGCGTGAAGCGGTGGTCCAAGTAGAAGGCATCACGCTGGTATTAGGCGCGCGACGTCGGCCTTATCACGACATCATCGACTTCACCCGGCTAGGACTGGAACCGAAGTCATTCTCCATCATTGTGGTGAAGTCCGGCTATTTATCTCCCGAGTTGAAGCCAATCGCAAACCCCAGCTTGATGGCGCTCTCGGATGGTTCCGTGATCCAGGACTATGCTCGCCTGGGCAATCACCATCGCAAGCCGCTGTATCCGTTTGTGCCGGATTTGGCCTTCACACCGAAGGTGTATCTGTCGGCACGCAGTAAAGCGTAAGTCGGATCACGCCGAGGTAGGATTTTCCGGCAGAGGTCTTGCTGGTCGGATGAGAAGCTTGAGGCAAACCGTCGCAGCAATGGGCAGCAGACCTGCCACAAGAAATGCCGGGCGATACGAGAAGCGGTCGACCGTAACACCGATGACGAAGGTGAAGAAGACACTTGCGAGTCCCGCCGCGAATCCACTAAAACCCGTGACAGTGCCTACAACGTCCTGCGGAAAAAGATCCGAGGGCAGCGTGAGCCCCATCGTGGACCAGCTCGCGTATCCCCATAGAGCGAAGCAGATGAGAATGAGCGCACTGTGTGCGCTGTCTACGCGTGCAGCGGGAATACCAGCCAGGATGGGAACACAACTGATGACGCAGACCCAGAAGCGCGCCTGAAAAACCGTCATACCACGACGAACAAAGTAGCTGGAGAGATAGCCGCCCGTGAAGTTTCCAAGGTCTGCCGCCACAAAGGGCATCCACGCAAAGAGCGCGATTTGTTTGAGACTAAACCCGCGCGCGTCGCTGAGATACTGCGGTAGCCAGAAGACGTAGAACCATCCAATCGGATCGGTGAGTGCACGACCGAGGACGATTCCCCAGACATTGCGGTCCTTCAGAAGATAGGTCCAGCGCGAGATCCCTGTGCGCTGGATGACTTCAACGCCTTCATGACCTGCGCGAATGAGAGCGACCTCTTCCGGCGATACGCGCGGGTGACGGTCGAGAGGGTGATACACGTAGAGCCAGAGAAAGAGCCACACGAAGCCAAGTCCACCCGAAAAGACAAAAGACCATCGCCAGCCAAAGACAATTGCGATCCACGGAATGACGATGGCTGCCAGTGCACCACCCACGCTGGAGCCGCTATCAAAGATGGCAACGGCCACGCTGCGCTCTTCGTTGGGAAACCATTCGGCTACGGTCTTACTCGCCCCCGGCCAGTTCAAACCTTCGCCGATGCCGAGCATGAATCGCATGGCGGCAAAGCCTGCAACCGAGCGTGCGAAACCCATGGCGATATTGACCGCAGACCACCAGATGACTGCGATGGTAAGGCCGATCCGCGTTCCTACGGCATCGAGAAAGATGCCACCCAGCAACCAGGTAAGGGCATAAGAGAGTTGAAAAGCACCGATAATCTTCGCGAGGTCCGCATGCGAGAGATGGTACTGCGATGCAATCATGGGCGACAGAACGGAGAAGGTCTGCCTGCTGATGTAGTTAATCGTGGTGGAGCAGAAGAGCGTCCAGACGATCCACCAGCGTGTGCGTCCAACGCTGCTGGATTTGCCTGAAGACGGAGCGAACGGTGCGTTGCCCGCGCCGGAAACTTTCATGCTTTCCCCTGTCGTTCCGTATGGAAGAGTTCTATTTTAGTGAGACAGAGGGCTAATCAACGCTAAGATAATTTCCAATTTCCGCTGCAGCTTCCTCATCGAGATAGAGCACCGTGCCAGGGTGTTCCCGCAGGATCGTTGCAGGGCATGCAGTAGAAATAGGCTCTTCCAGTGTGCGTCGAACGATGCTGGCCTTACGGCTTCCGGGAACGGAGACAATAAGCGTTGGAACGCGAAGGATCGTCGGAATCGTGATGGAGATAGCCTCGGCTGGCACCTCGGCCGGGTTGGCAAACCATCCCTCCGCAGTCTGCTGTATGCGGCACGTGGCATCGAGCGGGACAACTTTAACGTCGAGCGGATCGCTGAAGTCCGCGACACCGGGATCGTTAAAGGCAAGATGCCCGTTTTCACCGATGCCGACCATGCAGATCTGCGGCGGTATAGAGCGCATCTCCTTCGCATAGGTAGCACAGACTTCCTCGAGATTAGCTGCGGTGCCATCGATCTCAAAGAACTTTTGCATGCCGACTTTTTGGGTTAGATTTCGGCGAAGATATCCGCGAAACGACGCAGGATGTTCCATGGGAAGGCCTACGTACTCATCCATATGAAAGCCCACGACCTGCTGCCAGGGTAGACCTTCTATTCTGGTAAGAGCGTCAAGGGTCGCGAGTTGCGAGGCACCCGTCGCGAAGATAACAGATACGATTTTTCCCACTTTACCGAACCGGAGAATTTCTTTCGCAGTTGCCAAGGCCGCGGCTGCTCCCATGGCTTCCCGCGTGGGATGAACTTCCACTCTCATCTCTCCGACTTTGCCATAGCGCACTTGTGTGGCTTCGATACTCATTCTTTAGAAGCTCCTCTGAGGATTGCTGCATGGGTGGCCAGTTCTAACGGAGACGAAAGATTTCTTGAAAGCGAGGCATGGCTGCCTGCGTCACAACAGCCAGATCCTTTGAATACGTGACTCGCGCACAGACTGTCAATCGTTTTCACGTATTCGAGAAATTTTTCTCATCGAATCGGCCGCAGAGCCAACATAATGACAGATCCTTGCCATAAAAGTGCGATTATTCATTTAGATGGCGAATTTTGCGGAGTATATTTGTACACGGTTTACGAGAAAATATTGCTCCAAAGTGTGGTTTCAAAATGACGAAGCAAGCAAAGACGAAGATTGGATTGCGTGAGATTGCGGCGCTGTCCAAGGTGAGCGTGGCCTCGGTTTCTCGCGTTTTAAATGGAAACAGCCGCGTCGATCCGGCAATCCGGAAGGTGGTTTTAAACGCGGCCGCCAAGCTGGAAGTCGATCTCTCGAAGAGAAACAAGGCCAAGACGCTGGCTTTTCTCCTGAGCAATCGGGTCATGCTCCATCCGTTTCATTCGCGCGTTCTGAGTGGCGCCGAGGCCCACTGCGCCGCAAACGGCTGGGACATGGTGTTTCTTTCGTTCAACTACTCACCGAATACTCCGCCGGAGGAGTTGCACCTGCCAAAGGTGGTGCAGCGACGCGACGTGGTGCGTGCGCTGATTCTGGCGGGAACAAATTCGGCCAATCTTACCGATCTTCTGGACCAGAAGGGCATTCCGTACGTGGCACTGGGCAATAACATCCTGAACGCGTCGGAAGATTCGAAGAGCGATCTGATCTTCTCCGACGACACGCAGGGTGGAGAGGACATGACGCGCTATCTGATCGGTCTGGGACATCGTCATATCTGGTTTGTCGGGAACCTGCGGCTTCCATGGTTCGCGCGTTGCTTTGAAGGACATAAGCGCGCCATGGAGCAGGCCGGGCTGGAGGTCCGTTACACGACGACGGACTCAGAAGATGACAAGGAAGTTGGGTATCTCGGGACCAAATCCTTGTTGTCACGCGGCGAACCCGTGACGGCCATCTTTGCCGGAAACGATCCGACGGCGCACGGTGCGTATCGCGCGCTGCGGGATAGTGGACGACGCATTCCGGAGGACGTCAGCGTCGCCGGATGCGATGACACAATCGGCGCGTGGCTTTATCCGGGACTGACAACCCTGCGCGAGTTTCCCGAACAACTCGGCAAGCAAATGGTGGAGCTCGTATTGAACCGCATCGCACAACCGGGACTGGAGCCTCAGCGCGTTGTCCTTCCCACGGAACTGATACGACGAGAGTCCTGCGGCCCCATTGCTGCAACTACCGGAGCAAGCGTTAAGCTGCCTGAAGCAACCAAGCGTACCGAACGTCATGCCGTAAGTGCACGCAAGTAAAAGTCTGCTTCGGGGCGCGAATGCTTCTCGATATCCTTGTCCTCAGAAAGTTGCTGCATGACGAAGCCTGCATCTGCTGGAATCTTTTATGGATGGTGGATTGTAGGAGCGGCTTTCCTTAATCTATTTTGCGCCGTAGGCATTATTTACTACGGTTTCCCCGTCTTTTATCCCGCGTTCGTCACCTCTCTTGGATTTACGCGGGCAGAGGTGACACAGGGATTTTTGCTGGGTTTCCTTGTGATCGGTCTTCCCTTCGGACTTCTTGCCGGGGTGCTGATCGACAGGATCGGCACGCGTTGGGTGATTCTTTCCGGCGTAGGGCTGGTGGGACTTCCACTCATCGGAATGGGTTTCATGAACCATTTCTGGCAGTACCAGCTCCTGTGCATCTTTGAGGTGATCGGGTACACACTGGCAGGACCGATTGCGAACCAGGTGCTGGTCGCGCACTGGTTTCATACGCAGCGCGGGCGGGCTATGGGATATGCCTACCTGGGATTGGGTCTGGGAGGCGCGGTTTCTCCACCCACGATGAACTGGCTTCTTCATCACTTTGGCTGGCGGCATGCGCTGGAGATGGTGGGTGCGACGATTCTTCTTGTGCTGTTTCCAACCGGTTTCTGGGTAACCCACTCGAAGCCTGCAGACCTTGGGCTCTATCCCGATGGGGCACTCGTCCCTGTGCCGCGGGAGGTCCACACGGCGGCGGACCTTTCCACCCTCGGCGCAATGAAAGTGGCGTTCAAGGACAAAAACTTCTGGCTGCTCGTTGCAGGATCCGCACTCGTCATCGGAGCCTTGAATGCCGTGATCCAGCACTTCATCTTCTTCCTGATAAGCCGCGGGTACACTTCCGCGTCCGCATCGAGATATCTATCGATGCTTCTGATTGCGAGTCTTGGAGGGCGCGTGGTGGTTGGGTATATCGCCGATCGCTTCAAGCGAAAGAACACCATGGCCGGGTTTTACTTTCTGCTGGGCGCTGCAATTCCACTGCTCTATCTCGCACACCAACCATTGATTGCCGCAACTTTTGCCTTACTCTTCGGCTTCTCCATGGGAGCGGACTACATGTTGATTCCCCTGGTCACGGCCGAGTGTTTCGGCGTCGCTTCGCTGGGAAAGATCCTGGCGCTCGTCATCATGGGATATTCGATTGGCCAATGGATCGGGCCATGGGTAGCAGGGCGTATCTTCGACGCACACCACAGCTACGATCCGGCATGGAAGGTAATGTCGATTGCCGCGCTGCTGGGATCTGTGGCGATCTATAGCATCTCAAAGAAACCCGTCGTAATAGCCGAGTAGCTCTAGTTTTCCGGCAGACTCCACACATAGAGCATGTCGCCCACGCCTGTGGCGACATACTGCTTTCCATCCAGCATGTATGTCATGGGCCCGTTGCTCATGTTCGCTCCTCCGCGCGTGTGCCACAACAGGCCGCCATTGGTTGGATCGAGTGCGAGCAGGTTGCCAAGCGCATCGCCGGTGAAGAGAACATGGCCTGCCGTAGTGAGAATCCCGGAAGAGTTGACACCCGCGCCACTGGCCCGCGTCCACTGCACTTTGCCAGTCTGGTAATCGATCGCAATCAGCTCCGAGTTGGTCGTAAGGCCAATGGAAGCTCCTCCCTGATGGTCTTCGGGTTCATTGTTCTCATCAAGAACCAGGTGCCAGTAGCTGTATCCTTTCACCGCAGAGACATAAAGCATCTTCGTCTCCGGATCGAAGCTCGGAGGCATCCAGCTGGTGGCACCGATGAAGGTTTGATGAACCAGTGCACCGTCTAACTGGGGCTCCTTCATTGGATCGGGGATGGGTCTTCCCTTCGAATCAATGCCTGTGGTCCAGTTGCTGGGCACGAAGGGACTGGTCAGGAGGTTCTCACCCGTCTGCCTGTCGAGCAGGAAGAAGAATCCGTTGCGACTAGCCTGCGCGAGCATCTTGCGCGGCTTGCCTTTGAAGTCTCCGTCGAAGAGGATGGTCGTTTCTACGGCGTCGAAGTCGTGTGTATCGTGCGGTGAGACCTGGAAATACCAGACGATCGCGCCTGTATCTGGATTGATCGCGAGGATACAACTGGTGAAGAGGTTATCGCCCTTTCTAGCAAGACCGTCCAGCACTGGATGAGGATTGCCTGTTCCCACATAAACGAGATTGAGCGCGGCATCGTACGTTCCACTAAGCCACATGGGACCACCACCGTGGCTCATACTCTTTGCGTCGGGCCAAGTCTCCGATCCGGGCGCGCCGGGTTTTGGAAGGCTCTCTGTCCGCCACTGTTTTGCGCCTGTCTCCCAGTCGCGCGATTCAAGAAAGTGTGGGACGTTAGCCTGGTCGCCCGAGGTCCCGATGAGTACGTGGCCCTTCACCACGATAGGTGCAGCACTGAGGTAATAACCGAACGTCTTGTCTGCAATCTCAACGTCCCAGAGCTGTTTGCCATCTTTAGCGCGGATGCATACGAGATGCGCGTCGGGCGTTCCGAAGTAAAGCCTGTCTTGATAGAAGGCGACTCCACGTTGGCCGATATGATTTCCGACGGAGATGCGCGTGTGCTGCCAGACCTGCTGGCCCGAGCGCGCATCGATGGCCCACACCTTATCGGGTGCGGTGAGATACATAATTCCGTTGACGACCAAAGGCGTGCCTTTGAGCTGAGGCCCATGCGTGGGAAAAGCCCAGGCGAGCGTTAACGACTTCACGTTCTCGCGATGGATCTGCTTGAGCGTACTGAAGCGTCTGCCGGAGATATCCCCGTTATAAGTTGTCCACTCTTCACCAACGGACGGGGTGGAGTTTGTCGCGACGCTCGCAGCGACAGGGCGCTTGATTGTCTTTTGGGCGGATAGACAAGGTATGCCTCCAGCTAACAGAACTCCCGCTCCGATGAACTTACTGGAGCGTTTCGAGATACGCAAAAACATTATGAATTTCCTTGTCTTGATACCGTGCCAGAAGATCGCGATGAGCATGCAAGGGATCGTCGACCATCACCTTGACTCCGTGTTTGAGCGTCCAGGATCGATATGTTCCGGTGTTGTCCATGAGCGATACGTAGAACGGATCCAGGTGGAGTAACTCTCCGTGAACCTTCTCTCCCGAAGGGAATACTACGGTCGCGGTTTCATGCGCCAGCGTCGGATAGAGCAACCTGCCTTCGAGTTCAAGTGCCGAATATTTCTTAGCAACTCCCTTGAGGTCTCCTGATTCAGAATGGCAGTCTGCGCACCTACCCTCGCCGGAGAAGAACGTCTTCCCTTCTTCGACACTTCCGGTAAGCAGGCGCTTGGCCGCAAGACCGCGCGCCGGACCGCTGGCGGAAGCGCGATTGTCGTACGCGGTGACGATCGCATGCAGAAAGGCGCTAAGGTCAGCGATCTGTCCGTCCGTCAAATTCGGAAAGGGAGGCATGCCCTTGGCGATCCGTCCGTTACGCACGACATCGCCGATGAGATTTCCATTTTCATCATGCCGGACGAGAGAGGAGTCGATGAGGCTTGGACCGGATGCACCCTTCCCCTCCGATCCATGACACATCGCACAGGTGGCCTTGTACTGTGCCATACCTCGCGCTGCATCTTCCTGGACAAGCGGATTTGTCTTGGGAGCACGTCGTTCCTGCGCTATGTTTGCGACCGACCCCAAAAGACAGAGGCCAAGACAAAGACCCCATACGGCCAGACGATGCCGCATTGTGCGCGACTTTTGAAAAAATCCTGCGAGATTCATGACACTCCAAAAAGCGCGGTTGATCAGACTAGCTCGGGAACGACGAACGGCCTTCGGTAGCCTCGATCAGCGCCGCGCAGCAAGCGGTTCGCTTCCTCATCGTTCTGCACAAGTTGAGTTTGAGGATCGAAGTCGAGCGTTCTGCCAAGACGATACGATACGTTTGCAAGGTGCGCCAAACCTGAGGAAATGTGACCATCTTCGATAGGTGCGCGGAGATCTTCCTTCTTACGGCTGACGACACAGGCGATGAAGTTAGCGAAGTGGTCTTCAGGGCCATCGGCTTTGGATGGGCCCGGCTTCTGATCGCGCCCGAAGAAGGTTTGGTAGCCTGCGACGTTGTCGATCGCGAGATAGCCCTTAGGTCCATAGAAAATATTTCCCACAGAGTTATAACTTCCCTCCAGTGGTCCCATTCCACCTACGGCCGTTTCTCCCACCACTGCGTTTGCGGGGCGCGCCGCGCCAATACCTGCTTCGTGATTCGTCATCCAGTGGCGAACCTCGAATTCCAACAGGACGGGCTTCTTGTTGAGACGTTTGTATTCAAAGGCGCAGTTGAGAGTATTCGGCGTCTCCTGGTCGTCATCAAACATGACGTGCCCACCGATAGCGGAGATCTTGTCAGGAAAGCCAAGACCAAGTCCCCAGCGTGCAACATCCAACTGATGAATACCCTGGTTTCCAAGATCGCCGTTGCCGTAGTTCCAGAACCAGTGCCAGTTGTAGTGGAAGTGGTTTTTAGTGAACGGTAGAGAGGGTGCAGGCCCTGTCCACAGGTCGTAATCGACGCCAGGAGGGACGGGAGAGATCGGCGTGCGACCAATGGTATCTCGCCATTTAAAACAGAGGCCGCGCGAGAGATAGACGTCGCCTAGAATCTGCTGGTCGCGGATTTTTTGTATGGCGTCCATCACTCCTACATTAGAGCGAGTCTGCGTTCCATGCTGGACGATGCGATTGTATTTTGCGGCCGCCTTGACCATCTGGCCGCCCTCCCACAAGTTATGCGAGCAGGGCTTTTCAACATAGACATCCTTACCAGCCTGGCATGCCCAGATCATCATCAGGGCGTGCCAGTGGTGTGGAGTAGCAATGGAAATAGCATCGATAGATTTATCTTCGAGTAACTTACGAATATCTTTGTAAGTCTTTGGTTGGTGTCCCAGCTTTCGCACTTTGGCTGCATGTTCGGTAAGTACGGTATCGTCGATATCGCAAAGGGCAGCGATTTCCACGTTCGGCAGCGCAGCATAGCCTTTGATATGGTTTTCGCCTCGTGCGCGCAGACCAACAATGGCGACACGTACGCGATCGTTTGCACCGACACGTTTTTGTGCGGAGCCCCACTTACCAAAACCTTCTGCAGCAGCGACTGCGGCCACTGACTTTGCGCCTGTCTTAAGAAACTCTCGTCTGCTCTCGTCCATCTCTGCTCACCTCCCAAAGTTGAATGTACTTAGCGCAATTACGGATGCTTGGAGTATTCGCCGTACTCTTCCGCGACCTTTGCCTGACGGGAATCACCTTCGTGGATAAAGACGCGATAACTGAAGGTGATGCTTTGCCCCGGAGGGATGGTGTAACTTCCATCCTGCTTTGGATCGTTGAGAAAGTAGGAGAGTCCGAAGACATTGGCTGCAAGGAGGCCGTATCCACGCGCATGCCAGTAGGTGGGATGGCGGAAACTTTTAGGGCTGTCGAAGACGGCGATGCCCACCTTCTGTCCATCGATCGTTCCATCCACGTTTACCCAGTTTGCGCGCTTCCCCCAGACCTGGGCTTCTCCCTGGCCTCCCTCGGAGTTGGTCATGGTTCCGTTGGTAGCTTCGAGTTCGGGTGCCACGCGCACAGCGAAGGTGCCCTCTTTGGTGTCGCCGAACTTTACCGGCTTGTCGAGAGCATGAAGGACAAAGATGCAGTCGACCATGCGTGTCTCTTTACCGCCGCTGAAGGTGAAGCTTTGGTCTTCACGTGCAAAGGTCTTTCCGTCCGGACCCACGAGATCAAAGGAGGCACGGATGAGCCCGGAAGACGCGCCACTGCGGACCTCTTCCAGTTTGCGGAAGACCATCCGACCGAAGTTAGAAGGCGTTGTGGGCGGATAGTATTTCGAATACAGACCTTCGGCCCAGAAGTTATATCCGTTGATATCTCCATGTGCGAAGTAGAGTGGTCGTTGATGCGGCTCGAAGCCTCGGTCATGCTCGTGGCCCGCAGGAATGGTCTCCATCACGGGATAGCCGCGTGTCACTACCACTCCATTCGCGGTGCGGAGCGGCTGCAGATAGGCCTTCGCAATCTTTGGATCGAAGTGATAAGTGGTGAAGAACTTTCCGCCGATCGTAACTTCCACGGCATTTCCCTGCTGCTTGAGCGTCACTCTCTCTGCGACGCTCTGGCCAGGAGAGCACAGGACGCCAATGGCGAGGAGCGGTATCGCAAAGCGAAGCAATCGAAATTTCATGCACGGTCCTCTCAAACTAGGGTGTTCCACGATGCTTCTAAATCTGGATACAACAACTTTCAGCGGAGCACGTCTGCCGCGATGGCCTCTTTTTGCTGCTGCAGAATGCGCCACATGGTTCCGGAGAAGATCAGTGCCTGGTCAGACTCTGAGACATCGCAGGCCTTCAACATCGCGTGGTAACGAGAGAGCGATCCGTCAAACTCATTCAGATCTCCGCCGAAGACGTCGGAGGCGAAGAGCAGTTTGGTGAAGGCTCCAGGCCCACCGGAGGGAGTATGAGGACTGACGACTCCGCTCCACCAGAAGATCGAGCGGAAGAAGCGATAGTCCTCCTGTTTCTTCAGAAGAGTTGTGCCGGAGGCGTCGAAGTACAGATTCGGATCCCAGCGTCCTATCTCCGCAGCTTCGGCATAATCGGGATTGCCGAGATGCGCACCGATGAGGATGAGTTTTGGCCAGCGGCGCGCAATCAGATCGAGACGCGTAATCCGGCTTCGATCGAAGCTGACATCTTCTGCTACTTCGGGGTGCAGACGATTCACAATCCCCGTATGGAACAGAAGGATCATGTGATATTTGTTGGCGCGCTCGTAGATTGGCCAGTAGATGGGGTCGTCGTAGTTCTTGAGAGTCCTGGTGATTTCGCCGAGTCCGAGCATTCCGGCCAGGTGAAAGCGTTCCATCTGGTTCATGATGTCAGGGTCGTCGAGGTTCACATCGCCGAAACCCACAAAGCGATTGGGATGTGCCTGGATGAATTTGCTTGCCTCGGGCAGTCCTTTGGGCGTGATCAACAGTACCGCAAGGCCATCGGCCTGGTTGAGTTTTTCGAGTAGGGTGCCGAGAACGTTGGGTTCGCCGTTGTAATGAAAATGAACGTCGATCAACTTCGGTGCAACCGTTTGAGCTCTCACGGACAAGGCGGCGAAGAGCGATAGCAGCAACATTGCCCGTCGACGTGTCGGTCGCATTCGATCCACCAGCCCAATTTTCGCAACGATAGGACGAGCGTAGGCAGACGCTTGAGCAGTGTCAAGAGAAATTGCACACTTTTGCGAAAATTTTCTTAGAATCTTCCGCACTTTGATTTCTGTTAAACGGCTGGCACGTCTGTATGCTGCTGTCTGGACTGTTTCAAACACACTATGCCTGCAAAAAATCACATCGAGCTTGTCGTCAAAACATTGGCCGTATTGGAGTCTCTTGCCACGAGTGAGCGCGGAAAGGCGTTGAAGGAGATTGCCGCCGATGTTGGACTTGGAAAGAGCACTGTTTTTCGAATTCTCTTTACGCTGAAAGAAGCCGGATATGTTGAGCAGTATGCGGCCAATGGGAGCTATCGTCTGACGCTGAAGACCGGCGGTCTGGCGCGGCGTCACAGCGAGCGACTTCGCCTGACGGATGTAGCTCGTCCTCACTTGATTCGTCTTCGGGACGACCTGGACGAGTCCGTTGCTCTGGCCGAGCGAAGAGCACAAGCGGTCGTTTTGATTGACGTTCTCGAAACCTCTCATCCGCTGCGTCTCTCTTTTCAGATCGGTGATGACTGCCCTATTCATGCGACGGCGCTGGGCAAGGCGGTGGCGGCATTCCTGTCGCCGGAGGAGCTTGCTTCTCTTCTAAAAAACTTTGCTCTACCTCAATACACAAATCGAACAAAGACCAAGGTATTGCAACTGAAGGCGGAACTGGCGCGCACGAAGGTCAAAGGCTATTCGATCAATGATGAGGAGACTGTAACGGGCGCTCTGCTGGTCGGCGCCCCACTCTTCGACCGGAACCGTATTGTGTGTGGTGCACTAAGCGTGAACACGCCCACTGCACGGTGTTCAGAGAAACGAAGACAACAGTTGATCGCTGCGGTTGTGGAAGCGGGACAGCATATCTCCGGCGATCTTGCGGATGTCGGCTTCCTTCATCCCGTGACAAACTCCGGTAGCTAAATCTTTCAACGACCTCCTTTCGTGAGTGGTGCTACGCCAGCCATGCATCGAGATTCTGTTTTATAAAGGCGTCATCGACGAGATGAGGATAGGCAGCGACCACGCGGTCAATCTCTTCCATTTGGCCAATAGACAAGTCCTCCTTTGGGTTAAGGCACCAGCGTCCCGCCATGAGCCCCTGACGCCGCAGGACTTCGTGAATGCCTGCGATGCAGCCGTGGAAATGATTTGCAACGTCGAAGATGGCCCCATTCATGTCCGTCACTTTTCCGTTCCGAACGATCCACTTGAGATCGATGGGTCCGTCTGATGCCACGACTTCGCGGATCTCGCGATGCATCGCTACTGCCGTCTGGGTCCAAACCGCCCAGTGACCGAGCAGGCCTCCGTGCATACGTACCGTCTTGCCTGCATAGGTAAACGGCGAAAGAAGGTCCAGCACGATGTGATCGTCGTTGCCGGTATAGAGCGTAATTTGATCGCTACGGCCCGAAGCGATCACTCCGCGAAGAACGTCCTGCGTGGCGTAGCGATGGAAGGGTGCGATCTTGATGGCGATGACGCTTTCGATCTCTGCAAACCGACGCCAGAAATCGTAGGGGAAGATACGGCCACCGACTGCAGGCTGGAGATAGAAACCGAGGATGGGCATCACTTGCCCCACAGCACGGATATGCGCGAGGATCTCGTCCACAGGGGCTTCACCCATAGCCGCCAGACTCAGGAGGGCTGTGTTGTAACCAAGGTCGCTTGCGGTGCGCGCTTCGGCCAATGCCTGTGTCGTTTTGCCACAGACGCCCGCAACCATCACCATATCGCTACCCGCGAGCGTCTCCGCAGCAAGTTCCAGCACTGGTTTATAAAGATTGAACTGCGGCTGACGAATTTCGAATTGAGTGGAGTGCACACCAACGGCCACACCGTTTGCGCCTGCCGCGCGGTAGTAGCGTGAGAGTGCGCGCTGGTGCCGCTCATCCAGCTTGCGCTCCGAGGTGAGGGCCAACGGATGTGCGGGAATCACACCGCCTGCCCGCAGCTTCTGCATCCAGATTGATTTAGAAGCGTCCATCGCGGCTCTCGAATTTCGTTGGCTTACCCAGGGTCACACCTCCGGCACTTAGCCAGTTGGCGGTCATCTCAAAAAGCTCGTCTTCACTTACTTCCGGCGGACCCAGAAGTTCGGTGCATAGGGAGGAATCGCTCAACAGTGCAGTGGCCGCTTCTCCGCCAGTGAACTGCGGCATCTTTCCAAAGCGGCTGCCGAAACGCTCAGCCATCTCCCGGACGGAGATCGTCCTCTGACCTGTCACATTTAGAAAGCGGGCAGGTGACGTACATAAAGAGAAAGAGCGGAGGCAGTACGAGTTTGCGTCGCCCTGCCAGATGACGTTGGCATATCCCGTCGTGAGGTCGATCGGTTTGCCGTCCAGGACCTTCTGGCCGATGTCGACCAGCACACCATAACGAAGATCGACGGCGTAGTTAAGACGGAAGATCAGTGTGGGCGTGCCATGAGCATTTGAGATGTATTCAAAGAGACGTTCGCGTCCCAGTGCGGATTGCGCGTATTCGCCCGTCGGCGCGGTAGGAACAGTTTCATCCGCTCCACGCCCCTGGATGGGCATGAAGGGATACACGTTGCCGGTAGAGAAGGCAACGATGCGCGAGTGGCGGAAGCGGTGCGCTGCAAGACCGGCCATCCAGACATTTGTAGCCCAGGTCATCGGTTGGTCGCCTACAGAGCCAAACTTTCTGCCTGCCATGAAGACAACATTCTCAGCGTCAGGCATGCGGGCGTAACTTGCAGGATCGAGCAAATCGGTTTCAATCAGGTCGATGCCGTCCTTATGCGCGGCAAAGACACCCTCGCGGTCTTTACGAACAACGACGATCACACGATGTTTTGCACCCGCTTCCTGGATGGCCCGCTTGATCCGAACCGCGAGGGTCGGTCCCATTTTGCCGCCAGCGCCCAGGACTAAAACGTCTCCGCTCCACCCCGAGGCTGCGGCAATATCCGCGGCAGAGGGTTGCGTCAGAAGCTCTTCGAGTCCCACTTCATTCCGAATCTGCGGCTCAGCCATCATGATCGTTCTTCTCAGTGGAATCTATTCTGTTTATGATACGGTTCACGTTAATTGCTCCTGAACTTCTTGTCAACGAAACAATCGCGTTCCTCAAGATGAGGCGCGTTCTGTCGCAAATTCGTTGGCGCGATCACCTGAACACGAAGACCGATGAAAGATGCAAAGAAGACACGAAAGGCGGAATGAAATGTTCTCAGCAAAGACCTGCTCACAACAGACACGTTCTCTTCGCAAAGCATTTGTCCTTACAGCCGTTCTGCTGGCGTATGTTCGCTCCGACGCGGCGCACGCACAGGATTTGAAACTTGGCATTCTGGGAACAGACTCTTCGCATGCGGTGGAGTTCACACGGATTTTGAATGATCCCTCAGCCATGGACCACGTTGCAGGCGCGAAGATCGTGGTGGCCTACCGTGGTGGGAGTCCTACTCTTCCGTTCAGTCGCGACCGGATCGTGAAATTTACAGAAACTCTGCAGAAGACTTGGTCCATTCCTTTCGTGCCTTCGATGGTAGATCTGTGCACGCAAAGCGATGCCATTCTGGTGCTGAGTGTGGACACGAGTGCACGCATG
Organism: Terriglobus saanensis SP1PR4; assembly: GCF_000179915.2. Classification (NCBI taxonomy): domain Bacteria; kingdom Pseudomonadati; phylum Acidobacteriota; class Terriglobia; order Terriglobales; family Acidobacteriaceae; genus Terriglobus; species Terriglobus saanensis. The sequence continues at coordinate 3,391,918 of NC_014963.1, forward strand.
CGGGAACTCGGCGAGGCGGTAAAGTGCAAAAAGCCCATTTTTATCGATAAGCCCCTTGGGGGGACGCTGGCCGATGCGCTCCAGGTGGCTAAGTTTCTCGATGAGCAGCACATTCCCTGGTTCAGTACCTCTTCCTTGCGGTACGGCCACGAACAACGTCCGGCCAATGTTGTGGGCGCGGAAACCTGGGGGCCCGGAAAGTACATCGAAGGGTTTCCCCTGGACCTGACCTACTACGGCATTCATTCGATTGAGTCGCTCTTCAGCATCATGGGGCCGGGCGTGCAACAGGTCGCACGTACCCGCGTAAAGGACACAGACGTGATCACCGCGATCTGGACAGATGGCCGCATGGGGACCGTTCGTCTGATTCACCCGGAATCGACCTATGGCGCCGTAATCTTTCGCGAAGGGGGACACGCCGAACCCAATAACAATCTCCAGGTTGGCTACGGCCCACTGGTGACGGAGATTGTGAAGTTTGCGCGGACCTCGAAGCCTCCTGTCTCAGAACGGGAAACGCTGGAGATCTTTGCCGTGATGGATGCGGCGCAGCAGAGTCTGCAAAAAAATGGCGCATTTGTACAAGTCGTTGTGCCGGAGATAAAGAAGCCTTAGGTCTTCGCCCCATAAGCTCTATTTATGTCTCAAAATTCATTTGCTCTGCAAGCGGTTGCATGAAAGGATATATCCATGCGCCGATTGAGAGCGGACCCATGGGATCTTTAGCCTGGCTCGTACTGGGCGCTTACTTCGTCTTGATGATCGGTGTCGGTTACTGGGCCCGCAAAAAGGTCAAGACCGCCAGCGATTTCTTTACCGCAGGCGGCTCTATGCCGTGGTGGTTATCGGGTATCTCGCACCACATGTCCGGGTATAGCTCCGCCGTCTTTGTGGGATACGCGGCCCTGGCGTATACCTCGGGCATCACGGTTTATTTCTGGTGGGCGTGCTCCATCGCGCTTGCGCTGATCGCCGGTCTGGGGATCTTCCCTGCGAAGTGGGCGAGGATGCGGCAGCGACTAAACGTCATCTCCCCTCTCGAATATCTGAAGATCCGTTACAACCTGCCGACACAGCAGTTGCTGGGATGGAGCGGCGCTCTCCTTAAGATCTTCGACGTAGGTGCAAAGTGGAGCGCCTCGGCGATTCTTCTCCACGCCTTTGCAAACGTCCCCTTTTTCTGGGGAGTCGTTTTGACCGGTGGCGTTACGGTCGTGTACTCCGTAATGGGCGGCCTATGGGCCGATGCGTTGACCGACCTGAGCCAGTTCGTGATTCAACTGGTTGCCGGTATCTCCATGCTGGTGGCCGTACTGCATCGTCTGGGCGGTGTGAGCTCGTTGTGGACGATGTGGAAGTATCTTCCCGCGAACCATGTAAAGCCATTCCATGGGGACTACACTGTGGCCTTCGCCATGACCTATTTCTTCGTGAATCTGCTTTCGTATAACGGCGGAAGCTGGAGCCTGGCGCAGCGATTCATTGCTTCCTCTACAGGAAAGGACGCTCGGAAGTCTTCCCTGCTTTCAGCGTCTCTTTACCTGGTGTGGCCGCCGGTGCTCTTCTTTCCGATGCTGGCTGCGCCGGTTATCTTTCCTCACTTACAGGATCCATCTGAATCCTATGCGTTGCTTACAAAGACGCTGTTGCCTTCGGGCTTGATCGGCCTTGTGCTCGCCGGGCTCTTTGCCCACACCATGGCGATGACCTCCTCCGATGCGAATGCGGTCTCCGCAGTCATCGTGCGCGACATCGTTCCAGTACTTCGCGGTGGAAGAGACAAACTGAGAGACGCAACCCAGTTATTACTAGGCCGCGTCTCTACGTTCTGCTTCCTTGCACTCAGCATGATTCTGGCACTCTTTGCTTCACACTTCGGCGGAGTGATTGGGCTGGTGATTCTTTGGTACGGCGCACTGATTGGGCCCATCGCCATTCCGATGTTGCTGGGGCTGCTCATGCCCTTCCGGCGCAGCGGGCCCGCTGCGGCCATCGCATGCTGGGTAATGGGAGCGGCCACGTTCGGTCTGGCCAAGATCTTTCCACCGGCACAGTGGCTCGGCATGCCTTCTCGCTACGATAACGCCCTCGCTGTAGGCGCTCCCATGCTCGCTTCATTCCTCACCTACGTAATCGTGGGCTACCTTGCACCGCTGCACAGCGCGAGTTCGATGTACTTCCTGCAGACACTGCAGGACGATATGCCCTCAACACCTCTTAAACCAACTCCCACAGAAAATATCAGCATAAAGAAAGTGAAAGCGTGACGATCACCACCCCTGGATTACTGAAGACCTCTATGAATATTCGAATTGAACCAACGCGAGAGGCTCTGGGCAAAGCGGCCGCAACGGATATCGCTCAGGCAATCCGTGAAGAGCTCCTTTCCAAGCCAACGCTGAGAATGATCTTCGCCGCGGCCCCCAGCCAAAGCGAGATGTTGCATGAGCTCATCCGCCAGCCGGGCATCGACTGGCAGCGCATTTCGGCCTTCCACATGGATGAGTACATTGGCCTTCCCGAGCGCTCTCCTCAGAGCTTCGGCATGTGGCTGCGCGATGCCATCTTCGATCGCGTCCCTCTGGCCAACTATCATCTGATCGAACCGGGAAACAAGCCAGAAAAAGTCTGCGAAGATTACGCGCAAAAGCTTGCAGAAGGTCCTATCGATATCGTCTTGCTGGGTGTCGGCGCAAATGGACATCTTGCGTTCAACGATCCCCCTGCCGATCTGGACGACCCACTCTTCGTGAAGGTAGTGGACCTGGACGATGTTTGCCGTCAACAACAGGTCGACGATGAATGCTTCGCAACGTTCGAGGACGTACCCACAAAGGCGATCTCGCTCACGATACCGACTCTCTTGCGTGGAGAAAGACTGTTCTGCTGCGTTCCCGGATCGTTCAAAGCCAGGGCCGTACGCGATATGGTCCATGAGCCGGTCAGCGGGAATTGCCCTGCTACGGCGCTTCGTACGCATCCTCGCTGCATGGTGTATCTGGATCCTGAGTCGAGCGCGGAACTTGAGCGCGAATAAAGATCCATTCTTACGGCATCGGAAAGCACCTGCTCCTTCTACGAGCAGGCGCTTTCCGATGCCTGGAAAAAGGAACCTCTAGACGCTGGAGTATTTCTTGCAGAGCTGTTGAATTTGCGCGATCTGCGAGGGTACGCCTGCCTTGTTCAACTCTTCTCCCTCGTACGACATGTAGCCCTTGTACCCGGCATCGGCAAACATCTTCCAGACGCGATCCATGTCAATCAGCGAACCATCGTCAAAAGTATTCCGAATGTGGGTATGGCTGGCAAAGGGAACACATGCGGCAATTTGCGCATAGGAGTCCTGCGTAGGTGAAGGCGCGAAGTGCGAGATATCGATGTTAATGCCAGCATAGGGCGAGTTCACGCGGTGCATAATCTCCAGGCAGACGTCCGCGCTTTGCGAAACGCCAACGTGGTCTTCAAGACCAAGCGTGATGCCCTTCTTGCCTGAATAATCGCATGCGGACTTCATGGTATCGACGACCCATGTTGTGGCCTGCGCGAGGGTTGTGCCCGCGGGCTGCTTCCCTGCGAAGACACGCAAATGGGGCGCGCCGAGGCGGTCCGTCACATCGACCCACTTCTTAATCTGCGTGAGAACGTCGGCACGCTTCGCGGCATCGGCCTGGACCATGCTCGCGCCACATCCTGCGCCGGAAAAAGGCACGCCGTGTTTGTAGCCAAGATAGCGAAGGTTCTCGATGTATCCCGGCGCGGTGGACTTCATATAGTAGACCGTCATATCGACGCCATCGAGGCGCAACTCTACGGCCTTTTCAATAAAGGTTTCGAGCGTGAGAGAACCATTTTCGAACTCATGACGATAGGTGTAGGCGCAACAACCGGAGAAGAGCCTGGGAGTCTTCGGTACGGAAGGATAGGAGGTGGCGGTTTGCGCCACAGCGGAAGGGGCTCCGACAAACTCCACACCTGCGCCGGCGAGCATACCTGCACCGACTGTCTTCAGAAACTGACGACGTGCCATTTGATTTTCCATCTTTCCTCCGATGAGAACGACTCCGTGCTGCATGGATGTTTGCTGACGAAACAGCAAGAGAGAGCGGCGAGTCCCAAACATAACAAGTTCTGCCGTATCATGCAACCGATTGCATGATATTCTCGCGTCAATCTCTGCAACACACCTTCACACGTCGGAGAACATCGATGGGGCTTTCGAATCGACGCAGCTTTCTGCAATCGGCAAGCGCTCTTCTAGCCAGTACCGCCTTCCCGCTACACAGTCAGGCACGGGAGACACGGAGTTCTTCCGTCCCGCGCCTCGGCATCGTCGTGCAAGTCAAGCGTGGAGGAAGCTCCGAAGAAGTCATCAAGCATGTGCATGACCTGGGATTTCCAACCTGCCAGATCTTTTTCGACGAGTTGAATATGCGCGAAGCACAGCCGCTCCTGCTCGCGCTCAAGAAGTACGGCGTGGAAGTCTCTGCGCTCAGTGAACACAATCCGGGCCCTCGCATCTTCGACTTTTATCGCGGTCCGCTGACCATAGGCATTCTTCCCCAGGAACACCGGCGTGCCCGGATCGATGCTCTAAAGTTGGCTGCGGACTTTGCACGCACATGTGATATCCCATCCATCCACACGCATCTTGGGTTCATTCCAGAAGACCCAAACGATCCGACCTATCCCGTGGCCGTCGAGGCTATCAAAGAAGTCGCACAACACTGTAAGGACCAGGGACGAATGCTGCTCTGCGAAACCGGCGAAGAGACCCCCATCACCATGCTGCGCATGATTCAGGATGTTGGAACGGGGAACGTTTTTGTAAATCTGGATACAGCCAATCTCATCCTCTATGGCAAAGGAAACCCGGTGGACGCGATGGACGTCTTCGGCCATCTTGTTCGCGGCATGCACGCGAAGGATGGACTCTTTCCAACAAACCCTCGAACGTTGGGCGAAGAAGTTGCGATTGGCACAGGCCGCGTGGACTTTCCTGCCTTATTCAAAAAGCTCAAGGAAGTGAACTACGATCGCACGGTGACGATCGAGCGTGAGATCTCAGGTCCGAAACAAACCGCAGATATCCTTCAATCGAAGGTCTATCTTCAGCATCTGATCGACGTCAACTTTGGATAATGCTCACGGCCCTCGCCTGCTTGACGCGTAACTGTTGGCCCTTTCATTTCAATTTCTATCCTGGACGCATAGACTTCTGATATGCGTCCGATCAAGACAAATCCGAGCCCCACGATCAGCGATGTAGCAAAGGCTGCCAGCGTTTCCACAGCCACTGTCTCGCGAGCCTTCAGCCGTCCGGAGATGCTGCGCCAGGAGACGGTGAACCAGGTTCGCTTCCACGCAACCAAACTTGGATATCTGCCGAACCTGGCAGCCCGCGCACTCAGCACGGGCAGGCAGGGAAATATCGCCATCCTTGTGCCGGATATTGCGAACCCGTTTTTCCCTCCCCTGCTCCGGGCGGCCCAGGCTACAGCAGACTTCGCCGGATACAGCGTCTTTCTCGGCGATTCCGATGAAGATCCAGAGAGAGAGCAGCGCCTGGTGAACAAGCTTGTCATGCAGGTGGAAGGATTCATCCTCGCCTCCTCGCGCATGCAGAACAAAAAAATCCTCGAACTTTCAGAACGGCAGCCCGTCGTTTTGATCAATCGAGATACGCCCGGACTGCCTCGGGTTCTGATCGACACCGTTGCCGGGATTGATGCGGCTGTCGCTCATCTTGCAGCGTTCGGCCACCAGCATCTGGTGTACATCAGTGGGCCCGCTGCCTCCTGGTCAGACCAGCAACGACGTTCGGCTGTGAGCAACGCTGCGGCCCGCCACAAAATGAAGATGCAGTCTGTTCCAGCACGACATCCAAGCTTTGACGCGGGCAGAGAAGTCACGAGCACCGTTCTGAATATGGACGTGACCGCAGCAATCACCTTCGACGACTTTGTAGCCCACGGCTTGCTCGCGGGGCTCGCAGAACAGGGCGTTCTGGTCCCCCGCGACTTCAGCGTCATCGGGTGCGACGACGTGCTGGGAGCTTCCACCTACCCAGCGCTTACAAGTGTCTCCGCGCGATGCGATGAAGCTGGACGTATGGCGGCAGACCTTTTGATCAGTACTTTGCAGACCGGCAAGCGCGGCGATGTGCGCTGCCTATTGGAGACATGGCTCGTGATTCGGGATACGACCGCACCTGCTCCTAAAACAGGCCGTCCAAAGTTGAAGAAGAAAGTTCTTCCGAAAAACAATCTGGGAGATCTTGCATTCACGGGCACGCGAAGCTCTGTTTAACCGCACAGCGTCTCCGTGATCAACTAAAAAATGATCCTCATCCTCGCTCCAAGCAGCGCCGTCGTATACGCGTGAGCATTGTTGGTTGGGTGGATGGACACTTCGAGATCCGGCCCGAGTTCCAGGCTCTTTGTCACCCTCACGCGATAAAACGTCTCAAAGAGACTTTCATGGTGCTTCGCTCCATGGCTTGGGTCTGTGAGCGTGAAGGATGCGCCGAACATATCGCCTCGTCGTCCGAAGGGCCGTATATGGACCAACCCCGCGTCAAACACTCTCTTAATCGATGAGCCTTTATCCGTGGCGATCCCAATGCGCCCAAATGGAACCCAGCCGTCTTTCAGTTCATAATCCGATCCAAATCCCACCCCGGCTCCGCTTCCCTGTGTCGCCGTATCGTCACGCCACACCACGAACCGGAACAGATGCTCCTGCTGTGTTGGTGAGCCCTTCTTCCATCCCAGTTCGACGGCGTTCATATACTTTTTATCGACAAGCGTCTTAAGGTTCTTCTCCTGCCCACCTTCTGTATCCACCGTGACCGCATGAATGTAAATGCGAGGCGTGACCTGATACTCGAGCGCTGCGCCTCCCGCGTAGGTCCCGTCCGAGGGAATGGTCAGATTTCCATCGTTCTCTGCATTGAGAAACTGCGTTCGTTCGTCGTTGTTGTAGAGGCTAAGGCTGATGAACTCGTTGGGGTGAATCTTCCCGATATAGAAGGCCATCCTCTTTTGATAAAAATCCTGCCGATAATACAAAACATTCAGAGTAATCGGACGCTGCGCACCCCCACCCGGCAGGCAATTGAGTACCAATCCTGAACCCAGCGAATCGCTCAAATTGAACTGCTGACTCACGCCGAGATTCGTACCCGAACGCACCAGCAGACTGAACGAACCCGCGCTTCCGCCGTGGTCATACGCCTTCCATCCACCCGCCAGATCGAACCGCCCCGTTCCCCAGTTATGTCTTATTCCTTCAGGTGTCGAGGTGGCGTACTGGTTGACGACGGTATAGGTCGCCGCAAAGCTGAGCCCCTCTTTCTTACGAAGCTCGTTCATTGTTTTGTCGGTGGGTACGAGCAGCAGGCGAAACGGATCGCGGACGAAAAGCGGATCGGAGGGCACCCTCGACAATACGGCCACATCCTGGTCGAGGGCCTGTCCCCCGATCGTCGAATCAGAACCTGCCTTGTCTGTGTCTCCGGCCTGCGTCTGCACCTGCACGTGCGCCGAAGCATGCGGCGACCCTGACCCCACCTGCGCTGCAGCCCCATCGCATCCCAGCATGAGTGAGGCCAGAACGGCACTGCGCACGATCCAGTCCATCGGTCGCAGCGAATTCGACCAGAGACAACTCCATTGATTTTTCATAACCTGCCGTTCTTTAGCCAACGCTTCAGGACAAGCATATCGCCCTGATCTCCAATCGCTTTCCGCCGGCGCGTAGTTCGATGATCCGGCCTCCCCGATGACTCATATCCGGTCCTGGAGATCTGGAAGAAGAACTGCTGGTTTTCTGCCAGATTCGGTCACTTATGGGACCCACGAACCTTCCTTCGCTTTGGAACATCCAACAAGTCATGGCAACCGCTCCGAACGATCTCTTCTCTCCGCTCGCGCAACGCTCGGTAACCTTTCCCAACCGAGTTGTCGTCTCGCCCATGTGCCAGTACAGCTACACCGACGGCATCTCTGACGACTGGCAGTTTGTGCATCTCGGCAGCCGCGCCGTCGGAGGAGCAGGCACAGTCTTCACCGAAGCTGCAGCAGTCAGCCCCGAAGGCCGCATCACGCTCGGCGATCTAGGGATATGGACGGACACGCACATCGCTCCGCTCGCCCGAATCAATGCCTTCGTGAAGGCCCAGGGCGCTGTTCCGGCGATCCAGCTTGCGCACGCCGGACGCAAAGCCAGCATGGCAAAACCGTGGGACGTGCCTTCGCGAGCAGTTCCAGTGAACGAAGGCGGCTGGCTGACGGTTGGGCCAACCACCGAGCGGTTTTCCGAGACCTATCCGACGCCATCAGCGCTCGACCGTTCTGGCATGGACAAAATAGTGGCAGACTTTGCCGCAGCCACACAGCGCTCTGCCGCCGCTGGCTTTCTCCTCGCAGAAGTCCACGCCGCCCACGGCTATCTCCTGCATGAATTCCTTTCTCCGCTCTCCAACACGCGCACCGACGAGTACGGTGGCAGTCTGGAGAACCGCGCACGCTTTCCACTCGAGATTGTTCGTACGGTCAGAGCCAACTTCCCCGCTGAACTTCCGGTCTGGGTTCGTCTCTCCGTCACCGATTGGATCGATCCCTCAAAAAACATTCCGACCGGAGGCCTCACGGTAGAAGACTCCATCGCCTTCGCCAGGCTCTTGAAAGCCGAAGGCATCGATCTCGTGGACTGCTCCTCCGGCGGCAACGATCCTCGTCAGCAAATCCCCATCGGCGCGGGATATCAGGTCGCCTTCGCAGACCGCATCCGACGCGAAGCCGGCATCCCGACGGGCGCAGTCGGCATGATCACCGCACCGGAGCAGGCAGATCAGATCGTCCGCACAGGCCAGGCAGACGTTGTTCTGCTGGCGCGAGAACTTCTCCGCGATCCCTACTGGCCCCTGCACGCTGCGGAAGCTCTTCACAAACCCGCCAGCTGGCCCGTACAGTACGAACGCGCCGCTCACGGCAAGGTGGAACGTCGCGAACCACTCAAGTATTGATTCATCCAGAAATCGAGGTCAACCATGCCCGTCGTTCGCACCTGCAGTCACTGCCAACAGAAAAACCGCATCTCGGCCAGGCATCTTAGCGCCACTGGCCGCTGCGGAGCGTGCAAGACCGAACTCCCTCCCATCGCTGAGCCCCTTGCCGTCGACACCGCCCTGTTTGACGACATCGTCCAGAACGCCACCGTACCGGTTTTGGTGGACTTCTGGGCTAGCTGGTGTGGCCCATGCCGGACCGCAGCTCCGGAGGTCTCCCGCACAGCCGCAGACATGGCAGGTAAGGCCATCGTCCTGAAAGTAGACACAGAAGCTCACCCAGAACTTTCGGCCCGCTATCAGGTGCGCAGCATCCCCAACTTCGTCGTCCTCTCTGGTGGACGCGCCGTCTTTCAGCAACCGGGGCTGGTAGGCCATCAACAGATGGAGCAGTGGCTCCGTTCAGCCTCGGCTCAAGGCACCACCGCATAAACGAAGTCAAACTCCAAAACCTAACCTGTGCCCCATGCATCGCGTTCTTTGCGATGTGTGGGCTATGCGCAAAGCGCATCTATCGCTCGAAGAGCGACCCCATAACGACAACAAGCTCCAATGGCGAGATCAGAATCGTCACATACTCCGTAACGCGCGCATCGCCCAGTGCGAAAGAACTCTGGGGACAGATCGCATCACTGCTCCTGTTCGTACCAAAATGGAGTCTAGAGAGATACCCGTTGATTGGGCGATAGGGACAGCGTCCGCGTCGCATGGCCAGGAAGCTTCAACGAAACCTTCTGGGCCTGTTCATGAATCCCCAGCAGCGCGACCGGCTTGCCCGTCTTATCTGTAACGAGGCGCGCTACACCTGATTGCAGGCTGGCAATTAGGTGGCCGTTCAACCTAACCTCTCCGCCATGGCTCTTATAATTCACCTCGGCAACACGTCCAGCATCGGTCACGATGCGGAAGTACGCCGCCTCCGCCGCAGGATGCCCAGGTCGGATATTCCACTGCAACTCATCCGCCTCTTCGCAGACACCCACGAGACGCCAGGTGTACTCCATCATCACCAGCGATGCCGGGGAGTAGCTCGGCATATCCTGCTTCGTGAACACGCCATCGAGCGGATCGAGCTGCTGGCGAAATGTCATGTCTCGCTGCAGTGCCTCACACCAGCGATCCATCATGAAGCTGAACTCGGCGGCGCGCCCATAGTGGTCGAACCAACGAACCGCGCGCAATGCCGTCAAGGCCTGTGATGCCCCGCCCCATGAGTTTCTAGGGATGGGCCGTACGAACTGCGGATCGTCCAACGCAACCGAAGGCAGTGGAAACGGAGCCCAGAACGCCTTCGGGTTATGGATCTGTAGCGTCCACAGCTCATCGAAGAGCTTCTGGTCTACCACGTGTTCCCCGCACATCCGACTGAGAATATCGGAGCGAACCTTAACGAAGTGGTCTTCCCCATCGAGATCGTAGAAGGCCGCATCCTCGGGAACATAGAGTTTGGAGAGAATCAGCTCTCGAATATCTCCGGCACGATCCATCCAGCGCTGAGAATCTGCTGTCTTCCCCAGCGCCTGCGCCATCGCCGAAAGCGCAAGACGTCCGCCATACACAGTAGCCGATAGGTCCGGACAAAGCCGCGGAAGACTCGGGATCGGCGGATACCTCTTCGCGTCCTTGCCCGGACACTGCGGTGGAATACCTTTCCATCGCGGACTATTATCGTGCCCGGTGTCGTAGGTGCAGAAGCCTTCCACCAGTCCGGTGCCGCGCGTGTTGCGAAACTTCGCAAGCCACTCATCCCACTGCGAGCAGGACGTATACGCCACACGCAGCAGTTCGTCATCGCACGTCGCCCGCGCCAGTTCCCACGCCGTCGCGGCAATGGGGACCACCATCTGAATCTGTCCGAAACCTGTCTCTGTCAGCTTGTTGTTCGCGGGAAGCTGCCCGTCCGCGCGCTGCAGCTTAAAGAACGTCATGTGGCTGTTGCGCGCAACATCTTTGCGAAAATGCCGATAGACAAGCGACTCATGCGGCCCACACTCCTGCCAGATACCCGCATAGCTGGCGCCTTCGATAAGCACCGGCTTGTCATACTTCGGCATCACCTGCACGTTGTGCGCGAGGATGCTGAGCGCCTTGTCGTACGCATCCTGCCAACGCCGGTTGGACGTGCGAAACTCAGGCGCGGACCCCGAACTGTCTGGTACTTGCGCGAGAACGGGAAGGCCGCTCAGTACGGCAAGCGAAGCGACTCCCTGCTCCATAAAAACACGTCTGCTGACTCTGCTTCGCATCAAGTACCCATGTCGACCACGGTGCTACATTGCTAGACCCGGTGATTCTAAACGGGAGGAAGAGACCGGCATCCCGCGTCGGCTGGCTCCCACCTACGTAGAGATCGTAATCCTCCGAATCGGTAGCCGTCCGGGGGGGTTGTTTTCTCCAAGTAAGTCTCCGCAAATGGCCGTGCCTCCTTCCTGCCCCGGATACCATGCTTCAAAAACCGCCGACGCAACGGCGATTAAGGGGTTTTGCTAAGCGTGAAGTTTCTACAGAGCCGGGGATGAGACAAGTGAGACAGGTACGGTTCCTGACGGTCAGGAAGTGAACAATATAGGCAATTTTTGAATTTGAAATCGGGTTCGCGATAAAACGAACGGCCTACTCCGCGGAAACCTCCTGTTTTGGCAGCGAACTTGCCTTCCTATGCAACAAGACCTGTCGCGGAATTTTAATCTTCTTCTTGTGGACAGCGTACACTTCCTCTGCTACGTTGTTGTGGCCGGCGTACACAGCCGAAGCGAGGAGGCAAGGATGAGCACAACAACGGCACAGATTTCAGACACACCCGTGAAGCTAAAGACTGGCAATTTCGTCTGGCACGAACTCAGAACCACCGACGACAAAGCGGCGGAAGACTTCTACACCCACGTCGTAGGTTGGAAGGCGAAAGGGTCCGGCGATCCCGGTGGCATGCCATATACGCTTCTTTGCGTTGGAGATCGAGAAACCGCTGGTCTCATGGAAATCACACCTTCGCTGTCCGCTGGTGGCATGAAAGCAGAGTGGGTTGGGTTCGTGGGTGTAGACGACGTGGATGCCTACGCTCATCGGCTGGAACAGGCTGGTGGTAAGTTGAAATTCCCGCCACAGGACATTCCCGCAGTCGGTCGTTTCGCTTCCGTAGAAGACCCGCAAGGGGCGGTCTTCTTCTTATTCAAGGGATCGCTCGCGGACGCGCCAACGCCTCCTCCCGAGGGAACCCCAGGTACAGTCGGCTGGAACGAACTCGCAGCGAATGATGGCGAGTCCGCATGGCCTTTTTACTCCGGTCTCTTCGGCTGGAAAGAAGACAGCATCATGGACATGGGCCCAATGGGTGCTTACAGAATCTTCAGCAACGGCGGAAATTCCATCGGTGGCATGATGACGCGCGATCACTCAAAATCCTCGGCACCGACCTGGCTCTACTACATCAACGTCGGCGATATTGACGCGGCGGCAGCACGCATTCAGGAGAAGCAGGGCGTCATTCTCATGGGGCCGCATGAGGTTCCCGGTCCGGTGTGGATCATCCTCGCCAACGATCCGCAGGGAGTGATGTTCGCCGTCGTCGGTACTCGAAAGACCGCAGCCGCTTAGTTCGAAAAAGCTTTGTCCGACAGGAGAACGATATGGTTGACCCAAGGATCCTTGTCCCGGCAACGGAACTCGCAGCAAAGAACACGGTGAGTTTTCCGAAGGAAAGCAGCGCCTATCGGGAGGCGCGCAATGCTCTGCTTGCAGAAGAGATCGAACTGCGGCGGCATATCGAACGGGTCGCAGAGTTGCGTCGCGCACTGCCACCCGGCGGAGAGATACCGCAAAACTACGAGGTCGAAGGAGAAGCGGGGCCAACTACCTTCGACCAACTCTTCGGCGACAAACAGACACTTGCGGTCTACAGCTTCATGTTCCCGCCGCAGCGCCCGCGTCCTTGCCCGGTATGCACATCGCTGCTCTCCGCATGGGATGGTACGGCGAGGAACCTCCGCGAACGCATTGCTTTAGTGGTCTTTGCACGTTCCCCCATCGATCGGCTTCTCGACTTCAAGAGAGAGCGAGGCTGGGTCAACCTGCAACTTTATTCCGACATTACAGGAGACTACACGCGCAACTATGTAAGTGCCGAAGATGAGGACTATCCGGGATTAAACATCTTCACACGCCGCGATGGCACGATCCGCCACTTCTGGGGCGGAGAGATGGGCGGCAGCATGGCCGACCCCGGCCAGGACCCGCGAGGCGCTCCAGACATCGATCCACTCTGGACGATCCTCGATCTCACACCCGAAGGTCGCGGTACAGACTGGTACCCAAAGCTTGAGTACACCACGCCTCCTCTCATGAAGATCGAAATGAGTGAGAGCGCCGTGCCGATTAGTGCTGGTTCCAGCTAACGCGATCGCCCAGCGCAGCATTGCGCGCTACGAGCATCAAGCTTCCTTAGTGCAAGACGCCAATGTAAACCGAGTTTGCAGGCAGGCTCATCGTCGCGTCGCTCACGCCAGACTCAAAGCTCCCTCCTCCAAAGAGAAGCTCCGCCGCTTTCAAATTTTCCAGACCAGTATTTTCTTTCGGGATATGGAAGCGAACATCCTCATCCCCTGAATGGATCGCAATCAGAAGATGTCGCCCGCCTTCTGTTCGCAGATAGACGATGCTATCGGCAGACGTATAAACAATCTGTTCTACACCGCTCCGCAGGGCGCTCTCTTTTTTCCGCAGGTTAAGCAGCTGTCTTACCCAGGTCAACATCTCTTGCGGCGCCGGATCCGGTATTGGCGTCACCTTTGCCTGTCCGCTCCTCGGGAAACCACCGAGAAAATCGTGGCGATTCTCTGGATCGTCGCCGCCTGTCATCGCGATCTCATCCCCCGAGTAAAGCTGCGGCATCCCGCGCGTCGTCAGTAGAAACGCAAGCGCCAGCTTCTGCCTGGCCACGCTCGCGCCCGGCAAACTCAGAAATCGAGAGGTGTCATGGTTATCCAGAAACGGGACGAGACGCTCCGGATGTGGGTAGAGAGAATCATGTCTGAGTACCTCAGCCAACTGGTCCATCGTTGCCTTTCCACTAAACACGTTACCCATGGCGACATGCAGCGGAAAATCGAATGGAGTATAAAGCCCCGTATCGGCGCCGTCGCGCGTGACCCCTCCGGCAAAGGAAGAAGTAACTGTTGGATCCGGATTGAAAACCTCCCCCACGGCGGTCAGATGGGGATAGAGTTTCTGCAGCGTCGCATGAAAATCGCGCCAGAACTCGCGTCGAACATAGGGAAACGTGTCGATGCGCAAGCCATCGACACCGCCCTGCTCAATCCACCAGATCGCATTTTGAATCAGATATTGCGAGACCACCGGGTTTTCCTGATTCATGTCCGGCAGCACATCGGCAAACCAACCCTCGGTCACATCGCGTCGATCACGCCACGGCGCATGGGGATTAACGAGCGGGAGAAAGTCGCCTTGCGCAACGTGATGATTCGCCTTCGTCCCGTGAAACCAGTCCGGCTCAGGTGAATCATTGACCCACGGATGCGCGGGTCCAACGTGATTGGGAACGGTGTCCAGCACGAGCTTCATTCCCCTGCTATGCAGGGCAGCAGCCAGTGCACGATAGTCCTTAAGTGTGCCGTAGTGCTCGTCGACGGCGTACATATCGGTCGCTCCATAACCGTGATAGCTATCGGGCTCGTGATTCTGATAAACAGGCGTAATCCAGACGGTCGTAATGCCCATGGTTTGGAGGGAATCGAGGTGCTCGATCACTCCGCGCAGATCTCCACCATGCCAGCCGCGCGGCCGCGCACGCTCTTCGACTGCAACGGCACTCGCCGCGGGACTGTGCGCATCCGGTCCGTCGTTCGTCAGATCTCCATCCGCGAAACGATCGGTCATGATGAGATACATCGCATCCTGCGAAGAGAAGCCTGCAAAGCCATCGCTCTCTCCGCGTCGCGGCGCAAAGGTAAACGGCATCGCCGCACGTCCTGCACTTGTCTCCGCAATCACAGTGATGTTCATCGGCTTCTGCGGTGCCGCACTCAGCCACAACTCCGCCCAGTGACCGTTGGCCGAGATCTTTGCGTGATCGATAGGGACCGCAGGGCTATCCGTGCGAAAACGTGCGCCCGTAAAGTTCTCTCCCTGCACCAGCAACATCGCCTTCGGCATATTCACCCACCAGTTCGGCGGGTCGACCTTGATCATGCGCGGAGCCTGCGCAAACACCGAAGAGGATAAGAGAAGAAAGAGAGCAGCGCAGCGCTTGAAAGTCATATCGTCCAATTTTTGTGGTGCGTAGGTGAGACAGAAAGTGAAGCACCACACGACCAGGTCGTGTGGTGCTTTGCCTCCGTTGGTGAATCCTTTAGAAAAGGAAACGCAGCGCCATCTGCATCTGGCGTTCAGATGCCTGGCGGGTTGCAGTAACACGACCGAAGTTGCCATCCGTCGGATTCGTCGTCGGATTGGTGAACTGCGGCGTGTTGGTCACATTGAAGACCTCCGCACGAAGCTCCGTCTTGATACGCTCCGTGAAATTGAGCGTCTTGAAGAGAGAGACATCGCCCGTGGCAAGACCAGGACCGAAGAACTGGTTCCGGCCCGTGTTGCCTTGTCGATTGACAGGAACGACTTTAGAAAACGCACTCGTGTCGAAATACGTGCCCGTGATACTGTGCGCGAACGTGACTGGCTTGACCGCATCGGCACGAATCGAAACGCCGCCGCCGAAGGTTGGGAAGGTAACAGAGAAGGGCGAACCCGTCTCCAGCTGGACAACGGTATTCATCTGCCAGCCCCCCACCAACAGATCCAGACCGCGATTCATGTTGTTCCCGAACATCCGTCCCTTGCCAACCGGCAGATCGAACAGAGCGCTCGAAACAAACACGTGACGCTGGTCCAGGGTGGAGTTTCCCTTGTTCAGAGTGTGGTCGTAGAAGTACAGATCGCTGACAGCAGAGAAGCCGATATAACCGTTGGTGTTGTCGATATTGTGCGACCAGGTATAGGACGTCGTAAGCGTCAGACCCTTGGCCGCACGATAGTTCAACTGTGCCTGCAGGCTGTTGTAGTGCGAGACGCCGTCGTTCAGGTTGTAGACCACCTGTCCCAGGTTCGGGAAAGCGTTCGGTCCTGTCGAACCGAAGGGCTTGGTGTTGTAGTTATATCCGGTAGCCAGATGCGTTCCCAGATTTCCAACATACCCAACCGTAGCTACAGTGCGGTTTCCAAACTGCTGCTGCAACTGCAGATCGTACTGCTGAACCGAGGGCAGCTTCGCCGAACGATTGACCGCGAAGACGTTGATGCCTGCCGGAGGGTTAGTGCGATCGAAGTTGGGCGTGCCAGGAAGCGGCAAGGGATTCGTCGCTGCCGTGCTGATGAGCGATCCGTTCACCGCGTTCTGTCCCGTAAATGTAATACGGTAACCGCTGCTGGCAAAATAGCTTGTGCTGCCACCGAAGGGAACTTGCTGGCCCAGCTGGTTATCGATCCCACCGCGATCCAGGAAGTAGAAGATGCCGTAGCCGCCACGGAGAACCGTTTTGCCCTGACCGTAGACGTCATAGCTGAAACCGACGCGCGGTGCAAAGTTCGTATAGCGCTGATCGATGATGGAGCGAGGCACACCGTTCTGCCCAGCCAGGTCGATGAAACCGGACGTAGGGTTCAGTGCCGCCTGCCGATTCTGCTGCTCCGTCGGATAAGTGATCAGGTCATAGCGGAATCCGAGGTTCAAAACGAGCTTGCTGTTTACCTTCCAGTCGTCCTGTATAAACGCACCTACTTCGTAGTTGCGCGTTCCGAAGAGACCAGTCTGCGCGCCGATGCTGTAGTTGTCCACAAAACCCGCAAGCAGTTCCGAAACTTCATAGCCGGTAAAGTCGCCGTTTCCAATCTGGAAGAAGCCCTTTCCGGAGATAGGACGGAAGAAGGCGACGTCGCGACGAATGCCGCTGCCGCCGATCTTGAAGGTGTGATGACGTAGTGTGTACGTCACTGCATCGTTGATCTGGTAGGTGTTCTCCGGAACCACGTAGCTTCCGTAATCGCCCGTGTACTCAATCTGGTTCTGGTTACCGCCGATCAGAGCGCCGCCGCCCAGATCCGGGGTGCGATTCGCATTGACGATACCCAGGTTTGCCGAAATCGGCGTGTTGGAAAAGACCGGGCGGTTGGCAAAGGTGTAACGGTTATATCCGGCACGGAACTCGTTGATCACGTTCGCAGAAAAAGTATGCGTCTCGCCGATCGCATAGCCACGGCCGTGAACATAGCTGACACCGGAAGCGAATCCTGCAGGCAGCGTGGAAAACCGCGAGGTGCGGGAGAAGTTGCTGTTGTCGTAGATGAACCGCGCAAACAAGCGATCCTTGCCGGTCGCGTTGTAGTCCAGACGGCCGTCGATCGTGTTGTTGTGCGTAATGTTGGTGCGGATGGTGCGGTAGTTGTTCTGTGTGCCATTCACCAGACCGGGCAGGTTGGGCAGCGGGTAGGCATTGAGATAGGCCACTGCCGCACTGTTTAAACGCCCTGCAGGGATCTTGTTGCCTGCAAATTGCTGGCAGGTGTTTGGATCATAGATACCGCCGTTGACTACCACGGTAGGAGCGGCATTCGCGACGCCGCAAATCGACGGTGCCATCGTGGAGCCCTGTCCTAGCAGCTCGGTAAAGTCGCCGGTACGCATCAGAGCTGTAGGCACGGTAACGATCTCAGGATTGAGAGGCTGATTCTCTCGCACACCCTGGTAGTCGCCGAAGAGGAAGAGTCGATCCTTAAGAAGCGGTCCGCCTGCCGATCCGCCAAACGTATTGCGTTTGAAGGGGAGCACAGGCGCAACGCTTGCCCCTTGAAAACGATAGTTCGGGCTGGCGTCGAAGAGGCTGGAGCGTGCGAACCAGAATGCGGAACCGTGAATGGAGTTGGTTCCGGATTTGATCGAGCTCTGAACGATCGAACCACCCGCCCGGCCAAACTCCGCCGGAGCCGTGCTGGTGTTCACACGGAACTCTTCCGTTCCTTCGATGTTCGGGAAGAAGTCCAGTGTGTTGACCAGTGATTCGTTGTTGTCGATACCGTCGAGGATAAAGTTGTTCGCCTGGGGACGAAGACCGTTGCTCGAAAGCGATCCACCGCCGCCGGACGCGTTACGGAACGTCTCGGCATCCCCGTTCACACCGGAGGCGCCATTGCCATAGTTTCCGCGCGTGACACCTGGCGTCAGTAGAGCCAACTGAGTGAAGTTTCGCCCATTGAGGGGGAGCTCCGTGATCTGGCGTCCCTGAATGACCTCGCCGACGGACGACGTGGCTGCGTCGACCAGGGGAGCTTCGGAGGTAACCTCAATGGTTGTGTTCTCGGAACCTACCGTAAGCGCAAAGCTGAGGGTCTGCACCTGAGAAACCTGCAGGTTGAAACTCTGCACCGCAGACGTAAAACCCGCCTTTGAGACAGTGACCTTATAGCTTCCGCGCGGAAGAGCGGGAGCGTTGTAGTTGCCGCTGTCGTCGGCCAGGATGGCCGTGGTGGCGGACGTTTCGGTGTTGACGATGGTGATGGACGCGCCGGGTACGACCGCTCCGGTGGAATCAGTGATGACGCCATTCACGCGACCGGTATCTGTCTGTGCGAGAAGGCGCGACTGTGTGCCAAGGATCAAGGAGAGAATGACGACGGCCACGCCCAAAATACGGCTGACCGGGCTTCTCATCTTATAAGGGGTGTTCATAAACTAAAGCCTCCAGGAAGAAACATCGGTCCGGGTCTTTTCACGGGCCGATTGCTTCACCGGGACTAACACTCGTCATTCTGCAGAGATCACCGCAATCTTCTTCGTTTCCTTTGTCTTTCTTTTTTAGATCAACACTTTCATCAAATCAAATCAATCACTTAGCAGCTTCCCATCGATCGATTTGTATCTCTGTAATAATGTTTATTGATCCGCTAGCCCTCCTTCCCGGGGCCTATCCGCTCTTTCTTTATGACGAGTAATTCGCTCCAAGCCCGCATCGCTTTCGGCCTGTTTGAGGCCGACCTGACTTCGGGAGAGCTGTACAAAGCGGGCTTTCGCGTAAAGCTTCAAAGTCAGCCCTTCCGCGTCCTGATGGCCCTGGTGGAACGCCCAGGAGAGGTGGTCACGCGCGAGGAGCTTCAGCTTCGCCTCTGGGGCAAAGATACGACCGTCGATTTCGACCATTCCCTCGGAACAGCGATTAATAAGATAAGAGAAGCCCTCGGGGACTCCGCCGAGAACCCTCGTTTTGTAGAAACCCTGGCGAAGCGCGGCTACCGATTCATCGCACCGGTCACTCTCCCCCCGAACTCGGTCTCTCAGGAGACGCCCGAAGTTCTTCCCGCAGCTTCCCCAACACCGACCTCAACCGATGTGCCGCCTTTTTACCCTCCCACCATGATCGAAGCTTCTCCGACGGGGGCACACGGAATTTCGCCAGGCGAAATTCTGTCCCGGCGGATCCAGACCCGATACCTGCTCGCCGGAGGAGTCGCTCTCGTTGTTGTAATCGCCGGAGCTTTCTTTCTCGGTGCGGGGCGGGAGCAGGTGCTCGTTCCAAAACTTCGCCAGATCACGCACGATGGCCATATTCTCCCCGGATCGCGTGCCATGGAGGCCTTCCCCGCAGTCGTTACCGACGGAGTCCACCTTTTTACCTCCGATGTGCAGGAAGGCAAAGTGGAACTCGTCCAGATTTCGACCGTCTCGGGAGACGCAAAGCCCCTGGGGATTCCGGACGAGGTCATGGGACCGTCCGTGGGCGATATCTCGCCCGATGGATCGAGGCTCCTGATACGGAGCCACCTCTCGAATGAATCGGAGCAACCTCTTTGGATGGTTCCCGTGGGTGGCGGATCGGCCCAGCGGGTGCCGAATGTGCTGGCGCATGACGCCACATGGATGCCAAACGGAGAAGATGTCCTCTTCGCTGCGGAAGAGAAGCTTTTCGTCGCCCACCTTAAAGACAGATCCATCGAGGAGATGGCAAAGCTGCCGGGAAGGGCGTTCTGGCTCCGCTGGTCCTCCGATGGAAAACGCCTGCGTTTCACCATCTTCGATCCGATCACGCACACACAGGCGCTGTGGCAACTGGATGCTGGCAGTGCCAGCCCAAAACCGTTGCTGAAGGGGTGGAAGGAAGACGCGGACACCTGTTGCGGTGTGTGGACCGCCGACGGCTCCTCTTTCATCTTTCAGGCGATGCACGGCAATGAATCGGACCTATGGCGTATGGGTGGTCATGGCGTTGGAACGCCACAGAGACTGACGGACGGGCCGATGGTCTTTCAGGGCGCCGTGGCCGCACGAACTGGAACACGCATCTTTTTCACCGGTGTGGACGTGCAGTCGGATGTCGAGATCTACCGCCCGCAGAGTAAGGACTTCGGTCCGGTGCAGAGCTTTCTCCGCGACGCACATCGGCTCGAATTCTCCCGCGACCGGCAGTGGGTTGCGTGGGCCGATACGAATGGGCGGCTCTGGCGGGCGCGGATCGATGGCAGCGAAAAACTCCAACTGACGCCCGATGCCATTCAGGTCTTCCTCGTGCGCTGGTCTCCGGATGGCAACCGGCTCGCCCTCATGGGACGGGAGACCGGAAAAGCGTGGCAGATTTACTTAGTAAAAGCCGATGGCAGCGCCCTGGAGCGCGTCCTGCAGGAGTCGCGGAACGCCGGAGATCCTACCTGGTCGCCTGATGGAAAGTCGCTCGCCTTCGGACGGGTCCCGGACCTCATGGGGAAGGAAGAAGAAGCACGCATGGTGCAGATCGTCGATCTGGACACCCGTGCCGTGCAGACCCTGCCGGGTTCGGAGAACCTCTTCAGCCCGAGATGGTCGCCGGACGGACGTCACATCGCGGCGATCTCTCTCGATCAGCGCCGACTGATGCTCTATGACACGGCGACCCATCAGTGGCGGCAACTCGCCTACGGGTCCTTCGCCGACCCGGTCTGGACCTCGGACAACCAGGCGATCATCGCCCATGGATTTATGGACTCACGTCAGCCCATCGTTCGCGTTGCGGTGCAGGATGGCCGGGTGGAAGAGCTTGCCACCCTGTCCAACTTCCATGCGGGCAGCATCATGGATTTCTTCTTCTGCGGTCTGACACCGGACAATCTGGCAGTCGTGCGAGCGCAGCGAGCTACGGGCAATCTCTATTCGCTGGATACCGGAGCGCATTAGCTGGCAGCTCTTTCTGACTGAAAACAAAGCGCTTGCGTGTTGACTGAAAGTTGATCCTCAAATTATCGCAGGGTGCTTGCGTTGATCGATCGATTCGCGTTTTTCTCCTCATATGCGATCACGCGAATCTTTCCTTTTAAAGACTTCCCTCACTTTAAAGACTTCCCTCACTCTCATTCTCGTCACGGAGGCTCTCTCGGCCTATGGTCAGCAGTTCAAACCGACGGGACACGGAGTCGAGGCAAGCGCGGACGGAACCGTCCTTCAGATCTCGGCACTGCGTGAGGATGTTCTGCGAGTGCGGATGTGGAAGGCGGGCAAGGAGTCTGAGGACGCATCCTGGGCCGTATTGCCGAAAGCACGGAAGAGTTCAGTCCACGTCGTCGCAGAACCTCGGGGGTTCCACACGCAGCAGCTTCGCGTGACCATCGGTACAGACCTCACGCTGACTGTCGCGGACCTGAACGGAAGAGTTTTGCAGAAGGATGCGGAGCCAGTGACATGGCAAGGCGATCGATTCCGTGTGCGTAAGGACCGGACGTCCGAGGACAGCTTCTTCGGCTTGGGCGACAAGCCCGGTCCACTCGACCGCAGCGGCCAGGCTTTCGCCATGTGGAATACCGACACCTTCGGCTGGCAGGAGACGACCGACCCCATCTATAAGAGCATTCCCTTCTTCATAGACTTCAAGAACGGCAGGGCCCTTGGCGTTCTGGTCGATAACACATGGAGAAGCTTCTTCGACTTTGGCCGCGAGAACCCGAATCAGATCTCCTTTGGGGCCCCCAACGGCCCCATCGACTATTACCTTCTCTACGGTCCGGAACCAAAGCAGGTCGTGAGCGCCTACGCCTGGCTGACTGGACCCACGCCGCTTCCCCCTCTGTGGTCCCTCGGGTTTCAGCAGTCTCGCTACAGCTACTATCCCGCATCGCAACTAATGGAGGTCGCGAAACGCCTCCGCGACGACAAGATTCCGAGCGATGCCCTCTACCTGGATATCGACTTCCAGAACAAGAACCGCCCCTTCACCGTAGACGACGAGCACTACCCCCACTTTTCGGAGATGGTGAAGCAGCTTGCGCAGGACCACTTCCACCTCGTAGTCATCACCGACCTGCACATCGCTCATCTACCGAATGCTGACTACGCTCCCTACGACAGCGGCACCGCCGGAGACCAGTTCGTGAAGAATCCGGATGGTTCGACCTACGTGGGAGAGGTATGGCCCGGGCCGTCGGTCTTTCCGGACTTCACTCAGGCCACCACACGTGCCTGGTGGGGAACGCTCTACAAGGACTTCACCTCCATGGGCGTGGCTGGTTTCTGGAACGATATGAACGAACCGGCAGTCTTTGGAGTTCCGAGCAAGACCATGCCGGACAACATTCAGCACCGCATCCACGAACCGGGATTTGCGGAGAGAACTGCGACCCACGCGGAGATCCATAATGTCTATGGGATGGAGAACTCGCGCGGTACGTACGAAGGTCTTCTGGCGCTGCAACCGAATGTGCGGCCCTTCGTGCTGACGCGCGCAAGCTATGCCGGTGGCCAGCGCTATGCCGCAACGTGGACGGGGGACAATAGTTCCACGTGGAACCATCTGCGGATGACCGTTCCCCAGATTGTGAACCTGGGTCTCAGCGGCTTCTCCATGTCCGGAGCTGACGTGGGCGGATTTGCAGGATCTCCGTCGCCCGATCTGCTCACAAAGTGGATCGAAGTGGCGGCTTTTCAGCCGATCGATCGTGACCACGCCGCCAAAGGGACACGTCCGCACGAGGTGTGGGCGGACGGCCCTGTGCATGAAGCCATCCGCAAGCGCTACATCGAGGAGCGCTACCGCCTGATGCCGTATCTTTACACTGCCGCTGAGGAGACTTCTCGCGATGGTCTGCCCATCATGCAGCCTCTCTTCCTTGAGTTTCCACATGCCAATGCGAACGGCCGCGCGATGGATTTGGACACGGGCGGCGGCGAGTTCCTTTTCGGGCAACACATCCTCGTCGCTCCGAATCCTTCCCCTGAAGAGGGGGCAGCGTACGAGGTGCATCTCCCTCCCGGAACCTGGTACGACTACTGGAGTGGCGAGCGCTACGAGCGGAACCAGCAGATGAAGACCCTCGACCTGGAGCAGCGAGACAAGCTGACGCAGGAGAAGCCTCTGATGGTGACGCCTACCCTGGAAGCCTTGCCCGTATACGTTCGCGGCGGAAGCATCATCCCGATGGCGCCGCTGACGCAGAGTGTGGATGAAACACCACAAGGACCTCTGACCGTCCGCATCTATCTTGCAAGCGATGCGAAGGAGCCATGCGCTGGCGAAGTCTACACAGACGACGGCAAGAGCTTCGACTATCGCAAGGGACAATATGCGCGTGTGCACTTTGCGTGCGCGCAGCAGGCAGACGGTTCGCTTCAGATCAGCGTGCTTCCGCAGGAAGGAAAGTACACGCCGTGGTGGAAGAGCTATCGCTTCGAGGTTCTCGGCTGGACTCCGAAGGAGAAGAAGGCCGAGGTCTCAGGAAGATCCACGTCTCTGGAGACGGATGGCGCGACCGCAAAGGTCACCTCAGAAGCTAAACGAAACGGCCTGCAGATTATCCTGAGATAAGCGCGAAGACGAACGAAGCAAAGAATCTTGACGAGGCTCGGCGGGCCTCCATATAGTTCAGGCCAACGATTGCAGTGCGATCCTTGCCTGTTCCAAGTGGAGTTTCGTGATTCGAACAGCCTCTTTTGCCCTTCCTTTCTTTTGTTCGTTTGCCCTGTCTGTGCTCGCGCAGGACACACGCCACGTGGCGGAGCCGGTTATTCCACCGGCATGCATTGTCCTGAGGGCGCAGCTTCACGCCGAGAAGAATACTCTCCGTGAAGCGGATGAACAGCGGCTCGACACCGATCGCATTCAGAAGGCGATCGACACGTGCGGCAGCGGAAGGGCCGTAGCGTTGCGCACCGACGGGGCCGCGAATGCCTTCCTAACCGGGCCTCTCGAACTGCGGGAGGGAGTCACGCTGCTCGTTGAAAAGGGCGTGACGCTCTACGCTTCGCGCGACCCCAAACTCTATGACACGCAGCCGGGCGGCTGTGGCACCTCTGGGCCTGACAGCCGACCGTGCAGGCCGTTGCTCAGCGTGAAGGATGTAAAGAACGCGGCGATCATGGGCGAGGGAACCATCGACGGTCGCGGTGGAAGCACGCTGCTTGGAAAGACCTATAGCTGGTGGCAGCAGTCTCGCGCCGCCGAGCCTACAAATCTGAAGTACTCCGCGCCACGCTTACTGGTGGCCAGTCATGCCGACGGTTTGATTCTCTACCGCATCCGTCTGCATAACTCAGCGAATTTCCACGTTGCGGTGAACGGAACGGACGGCTTCACGGCGTGGGGTGTCCATCTTCTGACTCCCACCATTCGCGGCACGGATGCACGCAACACGGACGGCATCGATCCCGGCTCATCACAGAACGTGACCATCACCAAAAGCTGGATCGACAACGGCGACGACAATATCGCGATCAAGGCCGGCGTCCACCACATGAGTGTGATCGACAATCATTTTTACAGTGGCCACGGGATGTCCATGGGGTCAGAGGCTCGTGACGAGTCGGAGATTCTTGTGGATACGTTGACGCTCGACCACACGACCAGCGGCATTCGCATCAAGAGCAACGTGCAGCGCGGCGGTATGGTGCGGGGTGTGGTCTATCGCAACCTCTGCATGCGCGACGTGGCAGTTCCGATCTCGATCAGCCCGTTCTATAACGGCCAGACAACCGACGGGATCGACGATCTCGGTTTGAAAGGATCGTTCACGCCCGACTATAAGGGCATCCGTGTCGAAAATGTTTTGAGTCTGACTCCCGGTATCGTGCAGGTTGCAGGCCTGAACCCTGAGCATCCGACGGAGATCACGTTGGATGGTGTGGAGGTCCGAGGTGTGAAGCCGGAGCAGGTCCGCGCTCGCTACAGCAATATTACGTTCGGTCCCAAGGGTGCGAACTTTACCTTCAGCGGTACAGGTGTGACGAACACGCCTCCCGCACCGAAGCTTCAGATGGACTTTTCGTGCGCGAATAAGTTCGTGCCGTATCAGGATTAGCTGAAAGGATCTCCACCGTGTCACGCACCTGTGCTTTTTTCACCTTTGCCCTCGCCACTTTGTGCGTCACATCTTCTCTGACTGCGGAATCGATGAAGCGGGTTACCGTCTCCGCCTCTGGCGACACTGACTTCCACACGTTGCAGGAGGCCGTCGATCATGCGCCGTCCACAGGAGAGATTATTCTTTTGGCTCCTGGCCGATATCGAGAAAAGATTCACATCACCACACCCAACATCCGGTTGATCGGCGTTGGGAAGAGGCCGCAGGATGTGGTGCTGAGTTGGAACGACTCCGCCCGCAGGGCGGGGGGCACGGGCAAGAGTGGGAGCGTGAGTGTGGATGCGGACGGCTTCGCCGCCGAAAACCTCACGATTGAAAACACATGGGAGATGGAGAACGAACGTACAGAAGAAGGTGCGCAGGCGGTAGCCCTGCTTCTCAATTCGGACCGCGCCGTGCTGGACAACGTACGACTGCTGGGCGCGCAGGATACGCTCTATGCGAACAGCCGCACCTGCCACGAGAACCTGCCGAAGGATGGCAGCGTTCCACCTCCGGGGCAGACGGCCTGCAGCGCATCCCGTGAATACTTCCGTAACTGCTATATCGAGGGTCACGTCGATTACATCTTCGGTGATGCCAAGGCGGTTTTTGACCATTGCGAGATGCACTCGCGGCATCATGACACCGTAATGCTGACGGCACAGAGCAGGCACTTTCCTGAAGAGGACTCCGGCTATTTCTTCCTGCACAGCCGCATCACCGGCGAGGACGTTGGGGACAAAGTTGTTCTGGGCCGTCCGTGGCGCGACTACTCCACCGTGCTTTTCTACGACACAGACGTACAGCAGAAGCTGAGCGCGGATGGCTGGTCGGAGTGGGCTGGACGTCTGAAGACCAGTTCGTACCACGAGTACAAATCGCACGGGCCGGGAGTGAACGGGGGCCATCGCATCGTGAACTATCCTCCGCTTTCGGCTGCGGAAGAAGAGCAGCTTACGCCGACGGGCCTACTTGGCGGAAAAGACCATTGGAATCCCATGGAGGAGGCGAATCGTCTCCGCGAACGCCGGTAGACCCGGAGCCTGTCGCGTTTCGATCTCCTTATTGCGCAGAAAGATGCACTCATTCGCTCACGCTGCTATTCTGACGCGGATGATTACGAACGGGCCACTTTTTCGAAACATCAAGAGAAGCAACGATTTTCGCAACTTTGTTGTTCGTGGCGACTGGTATTTTGGGCAGGTTCCCTCCTACCGCAGCCTACTCACTGGAGCGCTCTTCGACGTTGCTTCGGAGCATCATGCTTCGATTGGACATCTCCTGCTTTCCCGGCGATCTTCCAGCGCGCAGGCGTTGCTTCGCCCACTTGTGGAAACTGCGCTGCGCGTGATGTGGATCATGAAGTGTTCGGACTCTCAGATCGACGCGATCAAGAATAAGCGTGGCAAGCGAGACGGCTGGCTGGATCTTGCGCATACGATTACTGAGATTGAAAGTCAGTACCGGAGCGAGAAATTTCTAAAGAAGTACTTTCCGAATACCGATTTCCTTGACGATCTGACCCACGGCGGCATGGGACTGGCGATAGGAAAACTCGCGGTTCTGCTCGATCTCCAGAAGGAGTCTTTCGAGAAGGACGCTAATTTCTGCATCTTCACGGCAGACAGGACTCTCGTTCTCATGAGCCTGGCTTACTTCACCAATGTGGGAAATAAGGTGCATACGAATGCTCTGAGTGCTTATTACGCTGCGGTATTCGACGAATTCGAGCACGCCTCTGCCGTATAAGCGTCAGGCAGCTCAGACAGAAAAAGGGTGACCGCACCGAAGGTATGCGGCCACCTGCCCGAATCTATTGAACCGTTAACGCGACCATGGTCTGCTGACTTGTCGCGCCCGAGGTGGCAACGATGGCTACGCTGGAGCTTCCCGCAGGTGTGGGGATGGTGGTGTCCCCGCAGCCAGCCAGGAACGCGATGCTTCCTGCGCACACAAACAAAAGTGCACGCAGTAATGAAGCTCCCGGTCGCTTCTTCCGCCAGCACAGCAGCGACACGAAGGGGACCAGCGAGGCCAGGGCGATGCCCGAACCCGGTCGGCCCTTGTTGAACGGACGAAGCGCACCCATGGTGGAAGTTGTCTGGATCGTCACGGTGCTAATCGCTGCTGCCGTGGGAGACACACTCAGCTGACTGGGCGCGAAGGTGCAGGTCGCACCCACGGGCAGGCCGGTGCAGGTGAGCGTCACACTCCCACTGAAGCCGTTAACGGGCGCAACGCTGATGGAGGTGTTGACCGAGCTTCCCGCCTTGACGATGAGCGCGCTGTCCGCAGTGGTGAAGCCGAACGTCGATGCACCGCCTGTGGACGTGCTTGAAATTGCGCCCAGCAGGCCGTGTGCTTCTTTATCCAAACCTGCCGTGAAATACACGGTGCTGAGATCGCCTCCGCTGACGGAAGCACTGCCCGTCACCTTAGTCCCACCGGTCAGCAGGTCCCACAGGCTGGCATAGACGAGTGATTTGCCTGTGCTGTCCATCACTTGTCCGACGTAGGCGTAGGTCTTCGGGTCGTAGACATTGATCTTGCCGTCGCCGAAGTTTCCGACCAGCAGATCGTTGCTGTAGATCCCGAAGTTCGCAGGCGCGAAGGCCACGCCCCAGGGGGAGTTCAGGTTGCCGCCCGTCACGGCACGCGTTACGAAGTTGCCTGCTGTGTCAAAGACATCGAGGACACCCACACCAACGCCATCCTGCGATCGAAACGGTGCCGTTGCTGTGCGTTGGGTGTATGCGATGAAGATCTGCGTCCCTAAAATATGGATGGAAAACGGTGCATAATTTGCCGGAAGATTTGGGTCGGTGAAAGTCCCGGCAAGCTTCGCTGCTTTATAGGTGGAGTCGTATACCTCGACTGCGGCCGTCGCAAAGTTGGGCGCTAACAGGAAGCTTCCATTCGCAGTGTTGAGGAGCGCCAGGCCGGTATAGGACGCGCTGGTGGCGCTATTGTTGACCACGATCTGTGCGTGCGCATTGTTGGTGCCGAGCTTTGAGTTCCAACCGGAGATCGTTCCGTCCAGCGTGGAGAAGAGGAAGCTGGGTGCCGTTCCGTTCGGGAGCAGGAGACCCGTCGATCCTGCTGCTGTTACGGAGCCGGACGGTAATCCATTTGCAGTCGGCACTGCTCCGAGAGGAACGATGACTTTGAAGGCAATCGTTCCAGAGGGTTGCACGACGTAGTTGTAACCGGTGCCTGCAGCGCTGATCCACCAAACAGGACTTGCAGAGACACCCCAAGGATTGATGAAGTTCGGATCGACCGTTGTCGCAGGCACCGATCCATCCGAAAGTATGTTGGTTACACTGAAGGCTTGCGCCCCCGCGTGCAGAGAGGCTACGCCACAAAATACCGCGGCTAAGAGTCCTGCGACGATCTTCCGTTGCACCGCGGCAAGCTTTTGCAACGGTGCGGTTTTTTCTTGATTCCGTTCACTCGACACGCGCATGTGAATCCTCTTTCCGTAATTGGCTGAGATGGAACTCTGGCGGAATGTTCGGCAGAGGGCAACGTTACGAGGGGGAGGGGCGCCTGATGTCAGCAAAATGTCATGCCAATGTCATCACCTGCACAAGATTTAGCGTGGAGCGTTTTCCAACCCACCCATGCTGCTAGTGCTTGCTGAAGAGCAGCGAATCCGTATCTGCGGAGCTGATCTGGGAGTCGTTGGGATAGGCCACGTCCACATTGGCCGCTGTAATCAGCCGGTGCTTGACGAAGGCGGCAGAGGGGATCTCCCGACCCTGGACTCGATCGACAGCCAGTGCGATCACGGCCTCTCCATAGCGTTCGGGAAAATATCCGACCGATCCGATGAGACGAGAGTTCGGTCGTCTCATCTCGCGCCTCGCTTCGATACTCGCGTTTTGACCTACGGCCAGACAATGCTCTGAGCGGCCAAATTCTTCAAAGGCCTGCAGACCTCCAAGGCAGCTGGGGTCATTCAGCGCGGCGAGCAGGATCTTCTTTGACGTGCTTTTGTAGAGATGTTTTCTCACGGCCAGGAGACTGTCTTCGAACCTTCCTTTGCCATCCAGGAAGATCGCCTTCTCATCCGGCAACTTCGGCAGGATTTCGCGGATCCCCGCAAGCGTCGCGATCATGCGCGTCCGAGGCAGAGGACCGGCGATGGGAAGCTCCAGCAAAATGACTTCGTCTACTGCGCCACCCCACTGTTGAACACAGGCATGGCCTAATGCCCGGCCTCCGATGATCCCTGCCTTGTAGTTATCCGCGCCGTAGTAGGTAGCGCCGGGATGTGGAATATCGATCGCGATCATCGGAATTCCCGCCTCGAGAATTTTGGAAGCGACCAGCGAAGCGCTCTGGTGAACTGTCTGGAATTCGATGACGAGATCCACGTGCTCGCGAACGAAGACGTCGGCATTCCGGACGGCGGCCTTTGGATTGTATTGATTGTTCAGAACAAGCAGGTCGATCCCAGCACGGTAAGCGCTGCTGCGGATGCTGTCGGAAACCAACCTGGAGAAGGAGAACTCTTCACTCTGCGAAGCATACCCAAAGCGCAGCTTTCTCTTCAGGCCCTGCTTGCCTGACGGTCTGTAATTGTTCTTGGAGACCCTTTCCAGGACACCGCAGCTTACGAGAGTGCAGAGCAGACGGTAGGCCGTAGGGCGAGTCAGCTTCGTATGTTTACAAACCTCGTCGAGACTTACCTCCTCAGTGGAGGCCTGCACGTATTTGAGGATCTCGCACGCTCTGACGACGGACTGCACTGTGTTGTCTCGAACGGCATGAACATGTGCTGGCTGAATCGAGGGGCTTTCTTTCTTCTGAGACGACATGGCTCCGACCTTCTTCCGCAGTGCGAAATATTACACGACCCTGCGGCATCTCGACCAGCTGGCAAAATGCTGCAAAGAAGGCCAATTCCGGGAATGTGCGGCCAATCGATATTTCGCAGAACGAAATAGTCGTTCCACGCCCTTTTCCAATGGTGCCTCGTGAGTGAGATGCCTAGTATGGCCGTCGTTCGCAGGCTTGCACCGTCATCGCTGCTCGGGCCTGCACTCAGGAGGCAATATGAAATCCGTACCATCAACATGCAGGTCCTTGCGGGACAACGCGAGGCGCCGGGCCGGGGCCTGGTTGAGATCGACGCTATTTTTAATAATTATGGCGATGGTGCTCTTTATGCCGCAGAGGTGTAGAGCACAATCGACTACCGGAGATATCGTCGCGGCAGTCATTGACCCATCGAACGCTGCCATCCCGAAGGTGGGGCTCGTTCTTTCGCAGGTCGAGACCGGTCAACAGATCAAGCAGACCGGTGATGCGAACGGCCTGGCGGTCTTCAGCTCGCTCAAGCCGGGCAACTATAAACTGATTGCGACGCAGCCCGGCTTCAGAACAACGGAGTTGGACAACATCACGGTGGTCATCGGACAGCGTGTCAGCCTGGACGTGCGGATGCAGGTGGGAGCAAGCAGCGAGTCTGTGACGATCTCCGCCAGTGAAGCCGCTCTTCTCAACTCAGAGAGCGCCTCCGTGGGTCAGGTGATCAATAAAAGCAGCATCGATACGCTGCCGCTGAATGGCCGCAATTTCATTCAACTGACTCAGCTGACCACAGGGGCCGCACCCATCGGCGCAGGCAATTCTCCTGCAACAACATGGACTGGCCGCTCCGACACGACGGTGTCCTTCGCTGGCCTTCGGGAGAGCGACACGAGCTTCCTGGTGAACGGAATCGAGACGCGCAATGCCCGGTTTGGCAATACGGGCATTCGTCCCTCGGTGGACGCCATCCAGGAGTTCCGCGTGCAGAGGACGACCTTCGGCGCTGAGTTCGGACATGCTGCTTCCATCGTCAACACGGAGTTGCTGGGCGGCGCAAACCCGTTCCATCTCGTCCTGTTTGAACTGAATCGCAACCGCGCCTACGCTGCCAATACCTACTTTGCAAAGCAGGCGGGAGCGCAGCAGCCAGCGCTGAATCAGAACAACTTTGGTGCTACGTTGAGCGGGCCTGTTCTTCTGCCGAAGATTTATAACGGGCGAGACAAGACATTTTTCATGTTCAACTTTGAAGCCTTTCGGCTGACCCAGGGGCAGACGCTGACGAGCATCTATCCGTCGGTCGCGCAACTGCAAGGCAATCTAGCGGACGATAGCGCAGGGACTGGGCTCTATCCGACCAACTCAGCCTTTTGCGCTGCGAACTCTTCTTCCGCAAAGTGCGTTGATGTGATCAATCCCCTGACCAACCAGCCTTTCGCAGGAAATATTATTCCGACGGCGCAGCTCGATGCTACTGCGCAGAAGGCACTGCAGTTTATTCCTGCTCCGAACCTTGGAAGCGCCGGAGGTGTGAACTTCCCGAGCTTTAACACAATCCGTACACCGCGCAATACGCAGAGCATCAATCAGTACAACGTTCGACTGGATCACAGGTTCAGTGATCGCGACAGCATCTATGCGACCTGGTCCGACAGCAATGACATCCTGTACTCACCGGCGATTAATCCACTCGGTGGCAATACGGCGCCTTTGAACGACCATCTCTGGACGGGTACTTACGCACACGTCTTCTCACCGACTCTCTTCAACGAATTCCGATTCGGTGTCAACGACTCGGCGACCTTCCGCAATGCAGAGAGTGCCTTTGGTCCAAACTACGCGGGCGATCTGTTTGGGCTACCGTATGCGAACAATGCGGATGCCGCCACGTATGGCGTACCCAACTTCGGCATCTCGGGGTTCGGTCCGGTAGGCTCCATCACCGAAGTGATCGGAGCGGATGACAAGAATTACCAGGTCTCCGACAACCTTACCTGGACGCATGGACGGCTAACCTCGGTCAACGGGCTTCAATACCTGCATGAGAGCTTCACCCAGATCACGGATTTCGGATCGAATCCCAATCTTGTTTATAACAACGGCTATTCGACGCGGAATGCTTCAGGGAATCGTGTGAGCAGCATCGGGCTCAGCGACTTTCTTCTTGGCGAACCCTATTCGATTACGGCAGCCAGTGGCGACTCGACCCAATCCCTGCATACTGCTTACTACGGCTTCTTCTCGCAGAACAACTGGAAGGTCCTCCCGTCGTTGACGCTCAACCTTGGGCTTCGATACGAGTATGCGGGATCTCCCATCGAGTCCCGCGATCGGAGTCAGTTCTTCGATACAACAAACGGTCAGTTCTACTATGCGGGCTCTACGATCCGGCGATCGATTGTGAAGCCGGATAAGAATAACTTTGCGCCTCGCCTAGGCTTTGCATGGCGTCCACCTTCTCTTACCAATACGGTGATTCGCGGCGGTGTAGGAACTTATTACGCCACCGACAACTTCAACGAAGAACAGTTCAAGAACCAGGGAAGCCCCTTCTATACCTCCCGGAGCAATACGCCGAGTTCTACCACTCCTGTCTCGATCTTCAATCCATTCGCTTCGAGCTCCACTGCGTTCCCGCCGGCAAACGCAAATATCTTTACTCTGGATCAGAACAATCGCACGTCTTACATCAACCAATGGGGATTGGATATTCAACAATCCTTTGCATCGGATTATCTTTTTGAACTGGAGTACGCAGGAGGTAGCGGGCAGAAGCTGGCGCAGCGGCGCAATGCGAACATTGGCGCTGTCGATACGACGGGGAAGATCCCCCTCCTGAACCGCGTTCCTTTCCCACAGTATGGCTTCATCCTGGTGACCGGCAACTACGGCCGGTCGAACTACAACGCACTCACCGCGAAACTGGAGAAG
This sequence comes from Terriglobus saanensis SP1PR4, assembly GCF_000179915.2. NCBI lineage: Bacteria > Pseudomonadati > Acidobacteriota > Terriglobia > Terriglobales > Acidobacteriaceae > Terriglobus > Terriglobus saanensis. The sequence goes on from NC_014963.1 coordinate 3,425,093, forward strand.
CGGCTGAGCCATGGAAATTCTTTTCTGGTTGCTTATACGTTCTCGAAGGCAATCGACATCGGCATCACGGATGACTTCTCTGCTCTCTCGACCGACTTCTTTCGTTACGACCGTGGAGTCTCCGACTACCACGTGCCGCATCGGCTGGTCATAAGCTATGCCTATCAACTTCCGTTCGGCCGTGGCAAAACATTCTTTGGAACGGCTCCTCTTCCCGTGGAGTATCTCATTGGAGGCTGGCAGTTCAACGGGATTACAAGCTTTAGTTCAGGCCAGTACAGCACGCCCACGCTAGCGGGTGACAACCTGAATATCGGCTCCTTCAGTCAATCGCGTCCCAATCGTGTGTCGGACCCGAGGATTGGTCGGAACACCCCCACACAGTGGTTCAACGTGGCAGCGTTCGTACAACCAGCCTTTGGGACTCCGGGCAATGCGGGGCGTAACTCTGTCGAGCAGCCTGGCTATCAAAATTGGGATGCCAGCTTGTTCAAGGCTTTTCCTGTGAAAGATCGTGCTAACTTCCAGTTGCGGCTGGAAGCATTCAATCTCTTCAATCACACACAGTTTGGATCGGCGAATACTTCAGTCGGTCCGGGGTTCGGCTCAATTACATCCACGAGAGCCGCACGCATCGTCCAGGTCGGCGGCAGGTTCCAGTTCTAGATCCAGTACCAGGCTTTCATAAGAGAGGAAACTATGATTCTGAGAAGTAAGTATTTGTCTCTTGCAGCCATCTTTGTTTTTGGCATTGCATGCTCTTCTGGCGCACAGGATGCGAAGAGGTATGAGATCAAGATTGATCGATCGAAGTCTCTGGTTTCTAAATCGACTCCTACGCTTCAGGTCGTGGTGAACCCGATGCTTCTTCGGGGGGCGCCGATGCATGATGGATCTTTTGAGGCGCTGCATGCGCTCGGAGCGGACTATGTCCGTTACGTTCCCTGGCTTCCCTATCCACGTCAGGCCGTGGCAGAGCTTGAGGAGCCGAAGGATGGTCATACTTCGTGGGACTTTTCGCATATCGATCCCACGCTTGAAGACTTCATGAAGGCGACCGAAGGGCACAGCGTCATCCTTAACTTCAGCACGATCCCTGCATGGATGTACAAGACGGCGAAACCGGTCACCTACCCCACGGATCCGAACGAGGTTTCCTGGGACTACACACAGGGAACAGAGCTACGCGATCCTTCGATGAAGGAGGTGGCAGGCTATTTCGTCCGACTTCTGAGTTGGTACACGAAGGGTGGGCTCACGGATGAGTACGGGAAGTGGCATGAATCAGGACATCACTACAAGGTGGCGTATTGGGAGTTATTAAACGAGATCGACTTCGAGCACCATTGGTCTCCGGAGACCTACACGCGTTTCTATGACGCGACGGTGGAAGCCATGCGGAAGGTCGATCCCAATTTGAAGTTCGTGGCGCTTGCCATGGCGATCCCGGGAAAGAGTCCGGAGATGTTTGCGTACTTTCTGAACCCGGCGCACCATCGCAAGGGTATTCCGATCGATTTCATCTCCTACCACTTCTACGCTTCGCCCGGCGACGACCAAACGCTCGATCACTGGCAGTTCACCTTTTTTGCGGAAGAGGAAGGCTTCCTGAACACAGTCCGCTATATCGAGACCATTCGGAAGCACTATGCTCCCTCGGTGAAGACCGATCTGGATGAGATTGGAGTGATTCTTGCCGAAGATGGGAAGGAGAATGCCCAGCCCGGAAAATACGTCGCAAAAGACGAGCCACCTGCCTATTGGAATCTGGCTGGAGCCATGTATGCCGACCTCTATACGCAATGCGCTCGCATGGGGATCGATGTGATTGGTGAGTCGCAATTGGTGGGCTACAAATCCCAGTTTCCGAGTGTCAGCATGGTGAATTACAAGACTTCAAAGCCCAATGCACGTTTGTTGATCTTGAAGCTGCTTCACGACAACTTCGGACCGGGAGACAAGATTCCTGACACGACCGGTGGAGATTCTTCTCTAACCATCCAGGCCTTCGATACAAAAGAGGGACACAAGCTACTGTTGATCAATAAGCGAAATCGCGGACAGGAAGTTACTCTGCCATCTGACGTGGGAAGTTATCGCGTCTCTCGTGTTGTAACGTCGGCAGCCGACAGCATCGAAACGGCGGAAGCTCAGTCTCGCCGTTCGTTGAAATTGGAACCCTTCGAAGTTGCTGTGCTTACATGGAAGTGAGGGTAGCCGCACATGCAACGGGTTGCGTTCCAACTATGCATCAAGGAAGGTTGCGAACAGGCCTATGACGAAGCCCACCGCAGAGTCTGGCCGGAACTTATCTCTGAGCTGCGGGCCGCGGGCGTTGTGGAGTATTCCATCTTTCGACGCAACCAGGACCTGTTTCTGTATATGGAAGTGTTGAGCTTCGATTCTTTTCTTCAGTATCTTGATGAGAGCGAGGTGGACCGGCGATGGCAGCAGGAGATGGCAGACCTGTTTGTGCAGGTTCCCTCTCTACGCTCGGGAGAACGTTTCGCCATGATGAACGAGGTGTTCCATATGTCCGGTCAGAAGACATCTACAACCGACCAAGAGAGAACGAACGAAAGGATGTCATCGAATGGAAGCTGAGTACAGCGCGCTGCGTGTGGGTCTTGTCGGTTTGGGCCTGGAGGCTTATTGGAGTCAGTTCGAAGGTTTGGAGCAGAGGCTTCGTGGATATCTCACGACCGTGGAGGAACGTATCGCTGTTCCTAACCGGCAAATCGTGAATCTGGGTCTCGTCGACAGCCCCGAGAAGGCACAGGAAGCGGCACACCGTTGCCGCAAGGAAGAGATCGACATCCTGCTGGTGTATGTCACAACATACGCCTTATCATCTACCGTTCTGCCTCTGATCAAACGTGCCAAGGTGCCTGTGGTTCTTTTGAATCTGCAGCCGGAGCGAAGCATTGATTACGCGCGGTTCAATGCAATGCAAGACAGAAGGAAGATGACCGGGGACTGGCTGGCCTACTGCAGCGCATGTCCCGTTCCTGAGATCGCGAACGTTCTTAGCAGGTTGTCGATTGCGTTCCAGCAGGTGACGGGAACGCTGGAACCAGAACATCCGTGCTGGCAGCAGATTGAAGAGTGGCTGCAGGCCGCCTACGTTGTGCACCGGTTGGCTGAGAGTCGTCTCGGTCTCATGGGCCACTACTACGGTGGGATGTTGGATATCTCTACCGACCTGGTCCAGGTAAGCGGGCGATTCGATGTTCATATTGAAATGATTGAAGTGGATGAGTTGAGCGCACTGCGGCGAGAGGTTGACGAGGAAGCGATCCAGAGCAAGATCCGGAGCTTTCGGGAGTTCTTCACCGTTGGCGAAGATTGCACAGAGGTCGAACTGAACAGGGCGGCAAAAACAGCAGTCGCGCTCGATCAACTTGCCCAGGAGAAGCGTCTGGATCTGATGGCTTACTACTATAAAGGCAGTGGAATCGCTGAGAATGAAGACACGATGAGTTCGATCATTCTCGGAACCTCCATGCTGACTGGAAGTGGCTTACCCGTGGCGGGCGAATATGAAATCAAGAATGCCATTGCAATGAAGATCATGGATTTGCTCGGTGCCGGTGGGTCTTTCACGGAGTATTACGCGATGGACTTCGAGCGGGATGTCGTCCTTATGGGACATGACGGGCCAGGTCACGTCGGGATCGCGGAAGACAAGATCAGGGTTCGGCCTCTGGAGGTGTATCACGGCAAGGTGGGAAACGGACTTTCTGTAGAGATGTCCGTAAAGCATGGCCCGGTGACTCTTCTCTCTGTCGTGGAAGATCGCGAGCACGGCTTCAAGTTACTGGTCGCCGAAGGAGAGAGCGTAGCGGGGCCTATTTTGGAGATCGGCAACACGAATAGCAGTTACAAATTCAGTGTGGGGGCGACAGCATTCGCAGAGTCATGGAACGCAAATGGTCCCGCACACCACTGTGCCATCGGTGTCGGACATGTAGCATCCTCGATCAAAAAGATCGCTGAATTACTTGGACTGAAAGCGGTTCAGATTTGTTGAAATGCTTTCGCATAGGAAGGCCGACGCCAGGGGGAGATTCACTCCATGTAAAGCAGAGGGAATTTATGCAACCGCTTGCTTTGTGTTATTCTTTCTTTCGTATGCGAAGCACACACATCCATTTGACGTATTGTTGTTGCTGTTGACCCTCTCTGCGGTCCGGCAAGAACTATGGGCGGTCTAGTTCTTCTTCTCATCCCCTGAATGAATAAAAAATTAGTGTTCGACGCTTTTGTGTCTTACCTGTTTTTTGTGCGCGGAAATCTTTCTGCGCCTTTGCGACTTATGTCGTCCGAGAGGCTTTATGTTATCGAAGCGATCCCTTTCCTTTGTGTTGATGTTTTTCTCTTCTTTTCTCTCAATTTCCGCAAACGGACAGAGCTCCGGAAGCGGAACCCTTAGTGGAACGGTCACGGACAGTGCGGGCGCTGTCCTGCCGGAAGCGGAGGTAACGGTTCGCCAGACCGCGACAGGTGTTGAACGCTCCACTAAGACAAACTCAAGCGGAATTTACTCTTTGCCTGCTCTCCGTGCCGGGGAGTACGTTGTGCGTGTGCAGGCACCCGGGTTTCAGCGAATAGAACAGGATGGAGTTGTCCTCCAGTCGGACACGACCCGCACCATCAATCTTCAACTTGCGGTAGGTGGAGCGTCGGATACGACGACGGTTACGACCGCTGCTCCTGCGATTGAAACGTCGGAGGGCTCACTCAATACCATCATCACAGGAACACAGCTGAGCGAGCTTGCAACGAACGGTCGCAACTTTACCCAGTTTCTTTCGCTCGGCACAGGCGTGAGCAGTTCGCAGACTGGCCAGCGCATGGGCGTGGGGCAGGAGGGCAATCCGCTGACCTCTGTCAACGGTGGACGCATCAATTCCAACGCTTTCACTTATGACGGCATTCTTGCGATGGATACGGGCGGCAACCGGGGTCTGAATCTTTTCCCTCCGATGGAGGCGATTCAGGAGATCCAGGTTCATAAGAGCAACTACACAGCAGATATCGGCTCCTTCGGCTACAGCCAGGTGAACGTTGTGACACGCTCCGGTGGTGAGAAGTACCATGGCGATGTGTACGAGGTGTTCTCGAATGACGCTTTGAATGCGCGCAACTACTTCAACACTTCCAAGCCACCACTCCATGACAACAACTTTGGATATGACTTTGGCGGCCACCTCTTGCCCGGAGCGAAGGGCAAATTTACCCGAAATCTTTTCTTCTTCTGGTCGCAGGCGTTTGATCGTCGTTCCGGGCCGGAGCTTACGAGTTTCACTTCGGCTCCGCAAAGCACTTTCACGGCGACTACTCCTACCGTCGCACAGAGGGCCGGAAACTTCGCCGGTTCCGCGGCGATTACCAACCCCGATACGGGCTTGCCTTACGCTGGAAATCAGATCACGAACATCGATCCGAACGCGACACTTCTTTTGAATGCCTACTTCCCACTGCCCAACAGCACGAGTTCATCGAACTATGTCATCAGTCCGAAGAGCCAGACGAAATGGCGCGAGGAGTTGATTCGCATCGATGCAACGCTGTCGCCCAGCGATACGATCACGGCACGCTATGCGCATGATGCGTGGAGCCAGCAACAAGCAATCTTGAAGCCGTCCAACCAGTCTTTTGCAACCATCGGTGGATTCTTTGCGAAGCCGGGGCAGAGCGGCGTGTTGCAGTGGACGCATATCTTCTCGCCAACGCTGCTGAATCAGGCGACGATCGGTTATTCGCGCAATCAGATTACGCAGTCGCCCGATTCCAACGGCCAGCGTCCAGCGGGGTTGACTATCCCAAGCTTGTATGGCGCGAACATCTACAATCTGATCCCCACGATTACGATCAGCGGATTCTCCTCCATTGGCGCACAGGGTCTGACGAATAACACGAATAATGTCTACACCTGGCGGGATGACGTAACGAAGCAGCTGCATAGTCACTCGTTCAAAGCAGGTTTCAATATCCTTCGCATTCAGAAGTTCGATCGCTTTCCTTATGGCGGACAGGCAGGGTCGTTCAGCTTCACGGGATCTGCTACTGGAAATGCGCTGGCTGATTTCCTCACCGGTCATGCTTTCAGCTACGTGGAACAGAGCAATGTACCCAATGTCTATCTCTTCTCCAATATGTATGAAGCCTATGTGCAGGACGACTGGAAGATTACGCGTAACCTCACTTTCAATCTCGGGGTTCGCGACACGATCTTCCAAGGTGCGCCCAATGGCTACGACAAGTACGACCGCATCTCGGGATTTGTGCCCAGCTTATACTCTGCCGCCAATGCGCCCACAGTGACTTCGACTGGAACGTTGGTCGCTGGTACGGGCGATCCTCTTAATGGGATTATTACGCCGGGTAATCTCAAGGGACTCGACCTTCCCCGCTCGCTTACTGGAGCGAGAAATAACATCGGTCCTCGTGTTGGTTTTGCGTGGTCTCCGTTCGGTTCCTCCACTACATCGGTTCGTGGCGGCTACGGGCTTTTCTATCACTGGGACAACGATAACCATGAGAACCTGAGCGGCAATCCGCCTTTCGCACAATCCGCGACGATCTACAACACAACACTGACGGGGTTCGCTTCGGGTGCGCAGACACTCTTTCCACCGACGCTCGCTGCCTTTGATACACGCAAGCTTTATCCAACAGTCACGCAGTATTCCCTCACGGTGGAGAAACAGCTTCCGGGGTCCACTGTGCTTTCGGTAAGCTACGTTGGTAACAGCGCGCGTCATCTGGACCAGACGCCCAATATCAACCAGGCGCAACCCAACGCTGCTGTGGCAGCAGGGACGGTGAACGTCAATACTGTTCGGCCCTATAGGGGCTATGCCGCGATCAACTATGACGTGCGTTCCGCTTCCGCGAGTTACAACTCATTGCAGGTCGATGCGCGCCGTCGTTTCAAAAATGGCTTTCTCTTCGAAGCAGCCTATACCTATTCGCGTTCGCTCGGATCGCAGGTAGGGCAGAACCAGTTTGTGAATGAGAAAGGCCCGACGGCTTATGATCGCCCGCAGAGTTTCACGATTAACTACGTCTACGACCTGCCGTTCTTCCGTGGCCGCCGCAGTCTTGCGGCCTATACGCTTGGAGGCTGGGAAGTCAGCGGGGTCTCTACCTTCCAGGGTGGCACGCCTGTGACCCTGGCGATCTCTGCAGATCGCGCAGGCGTAGGCAACACGGGACAGCGCCCAAATGTGACCGGTCCGGTAACGTATCAGCATGGGAACATCAATGGCTATTTTTCAACGACTAACTTTAGCCAGCCTGCACTGGGCACGTTTGGGAATTTGGGGTTGAACACCATCCGCCAGCCTGGATTGAATAGCACGCAGTTCAATCTCTCAAAAAAAGCGACCTTCCGCCTAGTTGGAGATACCCCGGTCACAGCGAAGTTTGAAGGAGAATTCTTCAATCTCTTCAACCACCCGGCGTTTAATGGACTGGGAACCACCGTCGGTGCAGCGACCTTTGGCAAGATCACGTCCGCACTTGATCCACGGAATGTTGTCTTCAAGTTGAAGTTCTCTTTTTAGGCGCAACGCACGTTTTGATAGACGAAAGGATTTCCATGTCAGAAGTAAAATCATCCAACGAAGACTTTCAGGCTGTGACGCCAAGCAAAGCGACCAGGCGTGATTTTCTACAGGCGTCGCTTGCCATTGCAGGCACAGCAGCGGTTTCGAGCGTAGCGACAACTCCGCCGGCAGTCGCACAGACGAAGCAGAAGCGCCCTAACCTCGTCTTCTTTTTTGGAGAAGGCCAACGGGCGGATGCACTCTCCATCGCCGGACATCCCATTCTCAAGACACCGAACCATGACCGTATCGGACGCGAAGGTGTTCGCTTTACCAACGCGTTCTGCACCAATGCGCTTTGCGCCCCTGCCCGTGCGACTGCACTCACGGGCATGTATTCGCGTTCGACGGGGGCGCTCGACAATACGAAGGGCCGCATTCCACTTGCTTCGGATATCCCGCTCTTCACGGAGATCCTTCAGAAAGAGGGATACGAGGTTGCGATCCTGGGGAAGGTACACACGCGCAATGGCGTGGAGGAGCGGAATTGGGACTATTACTTCGGACACAACAATCCGAGCAACGACTATGCGAATCCTCTGTTTAAGGAAGGCCGCAGAGGGAAAGTGGGTCCGCAGAAACAGTATGAGGCCGTCTATCCAGACGACCTTACGACCGACCGCGCCATTTCCTGGATCGACGAAGATCGTGGCGACAAGCCGTTCTGCGTTCTGATCTGGTTTGTTGCACCGCACGAGCCCTTCTTCCGTCCGCGCCGTCATGCGGATCTCTACAACGGCACACCCATAGCCAAGCCCGTGACTTTTGATGACGATCTCAAGGGATATCCCGGCAAGCCAAAGAGCTTTGTTGCTGCGGAAAACAAGCTTGGAACCACGTCCAGTCACGTGGCCTGCGGGTCGCTCGAAGGCGTCGCGAAGGATTATTACGCAGGGCTAGTCGCAGTGGATGAGAATATCGGCCGCGTTCTCGATCATCTGGAGAAAAAGAAGATTCTCGACGACACGGCCATCCTGCATAGCTCCGACCATGGATACTTCCTGGGAGAGTGGAGGCTCTTCGATAAGCGACTGATGCACGAGCCTTCGATCCGCGTTCCGTTCCAGGTACGTTATCCGAAGCGTATTCCTTCCGGTACGGTGCGTGAAGAGATGGTGTTGGACACAGACATTGCACCCACTCTTTTGGATCTTGCGGGTGTGCCAATTCCAGCGCACATGCAAGGCAAGAGCATTCTGCCGCTGACAAAGAAGAACGATCCGGAGTTCCGCAAGGAGTGGTACTACGAGTATTACGAGTGGCCGAACCCGGAGAAAGTAGCTCCGCACCGCGGCATTCGCACGGAACAATACAAACTGATTCAATACGTCCTCGATCCCACAGAAGGAGAACTTTACGATCTGAAGAAAGATCCGGGTGAACGCAATAATCTTTATGGCGCGTCGCAGTTCACCGCTCTTCAGAGTCATCTGACAGAACGACTTAACGCTTTGCGTGCGGAGATTCCTGAACGTAAGGAAGCCAGTCAGAGTTAGCTGACCAGTATCCCGCAGCAAATCCCCGATGGTTTTGCTGCGGGATACTGGACGCTATGGGAGTTCGGCCTGGCTCTGCAACCGCTTCACAACTCGCTGGTCCGTTTCGCAACATTTCACGCGACACGATCATGACCGCTCGATAGCATCCGGCTCATGAGAAACTCAATCGCCTCCCTCTCTCAGATCCTGATCTGTTTCGCCTCTTTCACAGTGAGCGCCTCGGCTCACGCAGCGGAACAGATCAAAGTTCCAATGACCAATGACCGCTGGACGACGACAGCCGGGAAGGTAGACTTTGTCGAATTCAAGGGCAAGCCGTCGATTGAATTGAAGGCTGGCAACTACGCGCAGCATGTTCCCACCGGTGCAGCGGTGCTCAAAGACCTTACCTTTCGCAACGGAACGATCGAGTACGATGTTGCGGCGACCAGCGACATGGGCGCAGGCTTCGTCTTCCGTCGCGCAGACAAAGACAACTACGAAATGTTCTATCTGCGCCCCAGGCCCAAATGCCAGGAGGCCCCGGATTGCGTGCAATACGCTCCAGAGACGCACGGTGTTTTATTGTGGGATGTCTTCCCTCAGTATCAAGGGCCTGCACCCTTGCGCATGGACGAGTGGAATCACATTAAGCTGGTAGTCTCCGGCAAACGCATGCACGTCTACGTGAACGGCGCGGCGGAACCGACCTTGAAGATTGGACGATTGGAGGGGGACGCCAGCGAGGGCGGCCTCATGTTGGAAGGACCCGGCATCTTCGCCAATCTCGTCGTTACTCCGGACGCAGTGGAAGGCCTGCCCAGTGAACCAGAGAGCGACGCAACGATGTCCGACGATCGCTACGTGCGCCACTGGAAGCTTTCGCCCTTCGCGAAGCTGGAGGCGGGTCAAATGCCGACTTTCGCCGATCTGCCGAAGGTCTCGGCGGCATGGACCTCGCTCGACGCAGAACGGGGAGGCCTGGTGAACGCAAGCCGCATCTATGGATTGCCTTTGGCCCGAGCGGACCGCGCCGTAGTCTGGCTCAAGACAAACATTCACTCCGAGAGCACCCAGGAAAAGCACGTTACGCTGGGATGGCTCCGCGAGATTGTGGTGTTTGTAAATGGTCAACTCGTCTTTGCGGACAAGAACCTGTATCAGCCACCGGCGGCACGCAAGACGCCAGATGGACGTCTATCGCTGGAAAACGGCTCGTTGATGCTTCCCCTGAAGGCCGGTGATAATGAAGTGGCTGTAGCCATCGTGAATAACTTTTACGGGTGGGGGCTTCAGATGCACTTCGACGACGTGAAAGGGCTTACACTGGCCGCGCAATAGCAGAGGGAAAGAAGAGCGGGAGGCATTTGGTTATCGATAGAGAGCGGCGCTCAGTGTTTGGCGGAAGCAGCAGGTGGGGCCGTTGGTTCGTCGCCTTCCTGCTCTGGAGCATCCTCGGCCTGCTGTTTGCGCTTCCCAATCTATCGGCTTCCAACTGGATCCACCCGCTCCTCGGTTCGCTCGCGCAGTGGTGGTCCTGGGGGTTGGTCACTCCGCTTATCTTCTGGGTGGACGAACGACTTCCATTCGAGGAAGCTCATCCTGGCAAGCGTGTCCTTGCACAGCTGCTGCCCAGCATCGCTTTAACCACTCTCTATGTCTACGTCTTTGCAGCCGTGCGAGCGCTCTTCGGTCTGAGCGCGTGGAATTCGCTGACGGGTACACAGCTCCTTTTCATGGCATTTCGCGGCGGCATTCTTTGGAGCCTGCTGGTCTATTGGCTTATCTTCGGGGCACGCCAGACCTTTCGCTACCATGAGCACTACCTGGCCAGCGAGCTGCGATTGGAGCGCATGGAGCGCAGCTTTTCTCAGGCCCGCCTTGAATCACTGCGCATGCAACTGGATCCGCATTTCCTCTTCAACGCGCTGAACACCATCTCCTCGCAGGTGGAACGAGACCCCAGGCTCGCGCGCAGCATGATCGAGCATCTCGGAGATCTGCTCCGGCTTTCCCTCGAGGCCCACGACAAACAAGAGGTCCCGCTCGCGGAAGAGATGGCTTTTCTGGATCACTATCTTGCGATACAAACCATTCGTTTTGGAGCCAGCCTACGTTTTGAAACTCACATCGCACCGGAGGTAAAGTTCGTGCTGGTTCCCTGCCTCATGGTGCAGCCCCTCGTCGAGAATGCGATCCGTCACGGTATCTCCCACCGTGCCTCGGGTGGAGAGGTCATCGTCACGGCACGGCGGAACGCGGAGCGTCTCGAGATTCGCGTCACCGACGATGGAGTAGGGCTGCCACCCGGTTGGACGCTCGAAAACTCCACAGGACTCGGACTCTCCGTCACGCGCGAACGCATTGCGGGTCTCTATCCCAAGGGAAGCAGCCATTTTGCAGTATCGCGACGGCCTGAAGGAGGCACAGAAGTCGAGATATCCTTGCCTTTGCGATGGTCTGGAGGAGAAACCGATGATCGCACCGCGCGATGAAGCCCTGCGTATTCTCGTGGCGGATGATGAAGCGCCGGCACGCCAGCGCCTGATCGACCTGTTGCAGAAAGACTCGCGCGTTGGGATTATTTTTGAAGCCAGCGACGGACAGGCAGCAGTAGAAATTATCGAACGCGAGGCCCCCGATCTTATCTTTCTCGATGTGCAGATGCCGGAGCTCAGTGGACTGGAAGTCATCGAAGCCATCGGCGCCGCAGCCATGCCACTCACTATCTTTGTCACGGCCTACGATCAACATGCGATTCGAGCTTTTGAAGCTAATGCACTCGATTACCTGCTGAAGCCCTTTAGTGACGAACGACTGGAAGCCGCGTTGGCCCGTGCCAAGACTCGGCATGATGAGCGTAGCGTGCAGGAGTTCGGACGCAACATTCTGCGCATGGTCTCCGCGACGCCGCCAGTCGACCGACGAATCGACCGGTTGGTCGTAAGAACTGCAGGGACGACTCGCTTCATTCGCGTAGTGGATATCGATTGGATCGAGGCCGCAGGCGTCTATGTCAATCTACATGTCGGCGGGAAAGAGTTGCTCTACCGCGCTTCAATCAACGAGCTTACCGACCGGTTCGATCCGATGCGTTTTATCCGCGTCCATCGGTCGGCCATCGTTAATATCGATAGCATTGTCGAGCTCCAGCCTATTTCTCACGGCGAGTTCGAACTTGTTCTGAAAGATGGTCACCGCTCGCGTGTCAGCAGAACCTATCGAGGTCTGCTTGAGAAGCGGCTAGGTCAATCTTTATAAGGAGAGATCGCAACTTCATGGCCGACAATGACCTTTCGGAAGCCGTTCCGATAGTGTCGTTCATCCTACAATCGACTAAGCGGGTTACTCTGTAACGGAACAAAAGATTTCGAAGACAAGCGTTGGCGTGACAAGATTTTTCGACACCGATCACTCGATTGATAAAGGGAGAAAAAGATGAAGCATTTTGCGATCGCGGGGCTTTGCCTAGCCATGGCCGCGAGCGGAGCATTGGCACAGGTCAATGCAGGGGAACAGAAGTCTGAGCCTAGCCTGCCATTCAATATGGTTCAGGTAACGACGTTGAGCTTGCCCTGGAAGATCGCTTTCCTACCCGACGGGCGGATGCTGATTACCGAGAAGGTCGGCGGTTTGCAATTGGTCACCCAGCAAGGAGCAAAGACGCCCGTTACGGGCGCGCCAGCCGTTCTCTATCGAGGTCAGGGTGGAATGCTGGGTGTCTACGTTTCGCCACACTATGCCAAAGACCACAATATCTACCTCACCTATTCAGAACCCGGCGACGGAGGGTCGAGCCTGGCGCTTGCGCGTGCCCAGTTGAAGATCGGCCAGGATGCGGCAAGCCTTGAGGGGCTCCAAGTGATCTGGCGCGACGGCGAGAGAGGGGATGGCGGCCAGTTCGGCGCGGAGGTTGCCTTTTCTCCAAACGGCAAGTATCTCTTTCTCTCCTCTGGCGATCGTCAGCGGATGACGCCAGCCCAGGACCCTAACCAGCCGCTCGGTAAGATATTGCGACTGACGCTGGATGGCAAACCGGCTCCGGGCAATCCGATGGCTGGCAAGACAGGCACGCCCACTGTGCCCGTCATCGATCCTCCTGCAAATACGGAAGAAGCGAAGACCGCCCCGGTCATAAGAACGTACACCTTTCCCGGCCCTAATCTGACGCCAGCGGAGACTTGGAGCACGGGAATCCGTACTCCCTATGGTCTGGCCTTTGCGCCGGACGGTCGGTTGTGGGAGCTTGAGCATGGACCACGGGGCGGCGATGAGTTGAACCTGATCGAACCCGGCAAAAATTATGGCTGGCCGCTGGTCTCTTACGGACACAACTATGACGGTGTGCCCATTCCCAATCCGGACACACGCCCCGACTTGACGAAGCCTGTTATTTATTGGGTGCCAGTCATCGCACCGGGCAACCTCGTGTTCTACAAAGGAGCAATGTTCTCGAAGTGGAATGGCTCGGCTCTTGCGAGCGGACTGATATCGAAAGCGCTCATCCGCATCACCTTCGACGGCAAGGGAGGAGCGCAGACTGCGGAGCGATGGGATATAGGTCGTAGAGTCCGCGACGTGGAAGTTGCTCCTGATGGCGCGCTGTGGATGATCGAGGATGCAAAGCCAGGTGGTCTCTTCCGCCTGACACCGAAATAAGGCCAGGTCTTCTTCTACCGCCTAAGCAAAGCTTAGGCGGTAGGCGAGATCAACGTTGTAACCCCGGAAGAGCGATGACGATATGGACCAAAAATTGAAAGTAGTGTTTGGGGCGATGTTTGCGTCACTGTGCTTCCTTTGCCTCTCTGGGGAAGCCGTTGGCCAGACTCTGCCGGAGGGCAAAGGCAAGGCGGAATTTGTACACAACTGCACTGCCTGTCACCGCGCGGATATGACCACCCGTCTAAGGAAGACCCCGGATGAGTGGAGAAAAACTGTTGATAACATGGCAGCCCGCGGCACGGATGGCTCAAAAGAAGATCTGGACAACGTCGTTCTCTACCTGGTCACAAATTTTGCAGCGGACGAGCCTGGCCCGGCTGCGACAACTCCATCCACAACGCCTCCTTCGATCTCGGCTGGAACAGCGGTGCTGAACTCCTCAGAGATCGAACGCGTGAAGCGCATCATCGCGGAGAGCGATTGTTTCGCATGCCGTCGTATAGAAAAACAAGGTGCGTCTACCGAGCCAGCATGGAATGGTGTGGGAGGATGGCGCATGACGGATGAGATACGAACGGCTATGATTCGTCCGCATCCAACACTCGCGCCAAGCAACAAACTCGTTCGATCGACCGACACGAGGTAGAGTCCGTCATTGGGTTCGCTTGCAGTAGCCGTCCAAGAGAGCTACGGCGCGAGCGGTAAGCGGATGATGCACTTAGCTCCATGAAGAACTGCTGTGTCGAAGGTGATGCTTCCACCATCTCTTTCAAGCACCAACTTGGCGATGGAAAGCCCCAGACCGGAGCCGCGATTTGCGGAAGCCGCAGAAGAAGTGCCAGTAAAAAAGCGTTCAAATACCAGTTGTTCGTCGCTCGATGCAATCCCAGGTCCGCTGTCGTGAATGCTCACCTGGGCGTGAGAAGTGTTTGTGCCATAGGTAATTTGAAGCGGAGAGTCCTGTGGAGAAAACTTCACGGCGTTATGGATCACGTTGATCAGGGCGATTCGGACGAGGCTCCGATCGGCATAGACGATGAGACTGCCGTTGTCCTCATAGACTTCGGAGACGGTTACATTTCGCTCTTCGATCAGAACCCCAAGAAGGTTCAATACCTCGCGCACCAGCTCTGGAATGGGAAAGGAGGTCTGCGCTTTTCCGGGCTGGGCGGACTCTGCTTTTGCGAGCAAGAGCAGCCCTTCGATCGTCTGATTCAAGCGTCTCGTCTCTTCAAGAATGCTTCCGATCGCTTCGCGGTACTCTTCCGGAGTCGATGCTTCCTGTAGCGCCACCTCGCCCACGGCGCGAAGCGAAGCCAGTGGCGTGCGAAGTTCATGGGCGGCGTTGGCAGTGAAGCGTCTCAATTGCTCGAATGCCTGTTCCAGGCGCTCCAGGAGATGATTGAAGACGCGGGCCATGTGTCCCAGTTCGTCATGCTCGTTTTCGACTTCCAGACGATCATGCAGATTGCTCGCGGTAATCTGCTCTGCGCGCGCGGCCATCTCCTCCATGGGCTGTAGCGCGCGCTTCGCGATGGCGTATCCGGCGAAACCCGCCAATAAGAGACCGGCAGGAAGTGCCACGAGAAGCAGAGCAAAAAACTGCTCCATGCGATCGCGAAAGAGGCTCAAGCTGTAGCCCAGCCGTATGAGAACCGTTCTACCCTGCATGCCGTGCAGATGGCTGATGAGGAAGACATGTTCCCCATCGGCCATTTTGACGACACGCTGGTTGAAGGTGCCATTCCCTTCCTCCGGCATAGACGAACCGCCAAGGCTGGAGCCGTGCAGAGTATCGCTACGGTACAAAATATTGCCTGACAGATCGCGCACTTCCATCAACCGATCAATGAGCAGATGCGAGCGCGGATGAGAGTGGTAATCCTCCCTGAGGTGGAGAACGTTTTGCTGATCGAAGTAAAGCAGCCCCTCTACTGTCTCTACATCCTGCACTTCGTCGTGATAGACCTGACGCGTGAGCACGGCGTATTGGAAGATGAAGACGAGACCTATGTAGAGCGCGAGGAGAACGGCGAGAACCGTAACGTACCAGAGCGTCAACTTTGTACGGAGTTTTCTGGGCCTCATGGCTGCGGCTCCCTAAGGCTGAATCCGACACCGCGAATCGTCTGCAGCAGTTTGGTTGGATAGGGATCGTCCAGCTTCTTGCGCAGGCGCGCCACTTGAACGTCGATCACATTGTCGATGGGAGTGAAGCGAGAAGACTCCTGCCACACATCCTTCGCAAGCATCTCCCGCGAAACTGTGCGCCCCTGATTCTCCGCAAGGTACAGCAGGAGATCGAACTCTCGTGGCGTAAGTTCAAGACGTACACTGGCGCGATGAGCGACCTTCGATTTCGCATCGATTTCCAGATCGCCGATCTGAATCGCGGAGGTGTCAGGAGTCGGCAGTGTGCGACGGAGCAGGGCCTGGATGCGCGCCATGAGTTCAGGAAATGAAAACGGTTTTCCCAGATAATCATCCGCGCCGGAAGAGAGTCCTTCCACGCGGTCCTCCACCGTGTTGTGCGACGTAAGAACGAGGACCCGGAGGTCGAGGCCCTCTCTGCGAATCTGTTTCAAAATATCCAGACCGCTGCGGTGCGGCAGCGTAAGGTCCAGAAGCAGGAGGTTCGGCTGCAGCGTGTGCACAAGGAAGAAGCCCTCTTCCGCACTGGACGCCGTGGCTACTTCATAGCCTGCGGGTTCCATGCCGGCGACGAGAGCCGCAGCCATTTTCCTGTCGTCTTCGATGATGAGAATCTTTGCCCGCAGATGTGTCACTCGCGCCCGCTCCTTCACGATGATTCAGCACGCAACCGCTAAGGACAAGGGCTTCCTTACAAATGTAAGGGAACTGTCAGAGTTTTGTAAGGAACGAAGGTGGTTCACTGCAGATAGACCATTGCAGAGACCGATGACTGCAGCGCGCCTGCTTTTGTGGATGACGGTTTTGCAAACCTTCACGGCTGCCCAGCGGCGCTAGATCGATGGGAATAGAACGTAGTCTCACAGTGTTTATAGCCACAATAGTGCGGCCGCACCAAATATTTGAGTAGAAACGCCGCAGCACCGCGCAAAGGAGCTAAAGACGATGCGAATGACAACGAGTGTAAGGGACACAGGTGATTCATCCGCAAATAGACTATTGGAGGTTCCGATGACCACAGTGCGCACTTGGCTTCTCGTTGCTCTTGGATGCATATCTGGAACGCTTGTTTTTGGTCAGGCATCAGTTTCTACTCGTGCGGAACTGCTCGCACCCAAGACGACGCTACCCATCGTGTTCTCAAGCGGGATCAACGCAGCCAGCGTGCACGACGGACAAAAGTTCGTGGCAAAGACGACGCAAGAGGTCTTGCTGAAAAATGGTGCAGTGGTTCGCCCAGGAGCTTCTGTTGTCGGGCACGTCGTTGCGGCGAAGGCGTTCGTTCTGGACAAGACGCCCTATGCGAACCAAGAAGAATCCGTTCTCACGATCCAGTTTGATGCGCTGCTTGTTGCCGGGGAACGCATTCCACTGCGGGTGTCGGTTCGCGCGATGGCTGACCCAATCACAAGCTGGAACGCGCCTGCTCCAGCAGCGAGCGATATGGATCCGACCGGAACACGAGAGCAGATTGGTGGCGATCAGGTCACGCCATCGCGTCGTGAAGTGCTTTCTGCAGAGGGCGATGTCGTTGGCTACCAGCGTCACGGCGGGGTTGCCGCCCATCTGATTGCGAGTGTCGGGAATGCGCCCACTCCATGCGATTCGAGTTCTACCGAGGAACCAATGGGTCTCTTCTCTGCCTCAGCTTGCGGGCTTTACGGCTTTGTAGGGCAGAAAGCTCTTGTAACGGGAACGGCCTCGAATCCTTCGATTTTGTCCCTTGCGTCGACTCGCTTTTCTCCGCAGATCTGGCGGCAAAGCACGGCGCTCCTCGAAGTAGTTGCAACTGAGCATACGCAGATGGTCCGGTAATAGAGCTAAATTCACGGTTTCAATGGTCACCGCATGAGGCACAGAGTGCGGGATCAATTTCTAAGATTTGGGTGATTTCCTGATGAGATTTTGCACGGCTCTTGTAGCCGGCGTCCTGGTCTGTCTCACCGTGCCGAGTAGTTTCCTGCGGGGGCAGGAAGTGGCCGCGGCATCTGTAACACCAACGCTGACCCTGGCAGAAGCCGAGGCGGCGGCGATCGCGAATCAGCCTCGTCTGCTCGCCGCTCAACTGAGATCTCGCGCCTCCGCGCAACGTATTCGAGAAGCACGGTCGGCCTACATGCCAACGGTGGGCTTCAACGCCACGGGCGCGCTGGTGGCCGATACGGGAAGCTCCACGGCAACGGGGAATATCACAACCTCCGCGATCTCGGACCGCTTCGCCTATGGCGGCAACCTCGTGCAGCTCGTGACCGATTTCGGACGGACGAGCGCTCTTGTAGGCAGCGCCCAAGCGACTGCGGAAGCGCAACGCAGCTTAATGACGCTGACCAGAGCGCAGATCCGACTGAACGTGCGTGAGGCGTATTACCAGGTGCTTGGGGCCGAAGCGGTGCTGCGAGCCGCAGAGGCAGCCCATGCCAGTCGGCAGCTCATCTCACGCCAGCTTTCCGCGCTTGCTCAAAGCGAGCTGAGATCGACGCTCGATGTCAACTTCGCCAAGGTACTGGAGAGCCAGGCGGAACTGGCTGTAGTGCGGGCGCAGAGCGTGGTGGCCCAACAGAGAGGCCACCTTGCCACTGCCATGGGATCGGAAAGAATCATCTCCGCGAAGCTTATCGAGGTAACAGAAGCGCAAGTGCCTCCAGCCGCTCCAGAGGAGTTGCTCGCTGGCGCGCAGACGCAGCGTGCAGACCTGGGCGCGGCGCAAGCCCAGCAGCATGCCGCCGCAGAGTTTGCGCTTTCCGAAAAGCGGTTGAGCTATCCCACACTAAATGTTCTAGGGACGGCTGGTCAGATTCCTTATCGCGACCACACGCTGCATGACAGCTACGCGGCAGCGGGTTTCAACCTGAACATTCCGATCTTCAATGGCGGTCTTTTTACGGCTCGTCGCACGGAAGCGGAGCTGGAAGCGAATGCACGCTCGCGGGATGTGCAGGAGGTCAAGCTACAGGTAACCGAGCAGGTCCGGAACGCCTGGTACCAGACGGATGAAGCCTACCGCAGCCTGGATGTCTCCGCACGGCTGGTTGCGCAGAGCAAAGAGGCTCTGCGACTGGCACAGGACCGCTACGAAGCTGGTCTGGGAAGCATTGTGGAGTTGAACGAAGCGCAGCTCAATGAAACCTCAGCCGAAATCACTTCGGCAGACGCCACCTACACCTACCTCTCTCGCCATGCGGAGCTGGACTTCGCCGCTGGTCTGTTGAATTGAAAGGAACGAAGACGATGGCGTTTACCAAACGTAAAGCGTTGCTCGGAGTTGTGGCTGCGCTCACTGCCTCCAACCTCACGGCCTGCAAGTCCGCCGCGCCTCCTGTGACCGAAGTTCCCACTGTTCCAGTTGCGAATGTGACTCCAGCAACGCTTGAGAACGATCTGACTGTTTCTGCAGAGTTCCGGCCCTACCAAGAGGTCGACGTCATGGCGAAGATCTCTGGCTACGTGAAGAATATTCGCGTGGATATCGGAGATCGTGTGCATCAAGGCGATATTCTCGCTACGCTCGAAGTTCCCGAGATCCAGGACGACAAAGCCAAGGCAAGAGCCGGTGTTGCCGTCGCTGAAGCCAATGTGGTCACCGCGCAGGCGGCTGTCCAGCAGGCTTCTGCTGCAACGAACATGGCCCACCTTTCGTTCCAGCGGATACGGGATGTTGCTGCAAGAGATAAAGGTCTGGTTCCCAGACAGGAAGTCGATGTAGCACAGTCGCGCGATATGGAAGCGACGGCGAGATTGGCGAGCGCCAACTCCGCGGTGAAGGCCGCCAAACAGGCAAAGCTTGCAGCCGACTCGGAGTATGCCAGGGCGGAGGCCATGATGCAGTACGCCACCATTCGCGCGCCTTTTAGCGGTGTGATCACAAAGCGCTATGCGAACACCGGATCGATGATTCAGGCGGGTACATCTTCGCAGACACAGGCCATGCCGATCGTTCGTCTCGCGCAAAACGACCTGCTTCGTCTTACGCTACCTGTTCCGGTCTCTGCTGTCTCCGAAGTGAAGAACGGACAAGCGGTCGACGTAAATCTTGCGAACCCCAGGCGCACTCTGCAAGGAACGATCACGCGATCCAGCAATACGGTGCAGATGGCGACACGCACCATGGAGACAGAGGTGGATGTGCCGAACCGGGATGGCAGCCTGGTTCCGGGCATGTATGCAGAGGTGCATCTCCATCTGGCAGCGCGTCCCAATGTTCTAAGCGTGCCTCTGGATGCAGTGGAAGGCCTCGGGACCAGTATACAGCAGGCTTACGTAGTGCGTGGCGGGGTAGTTCATCTAATCCCTATCGTCGTCGGTCTGCAAACAGCAACGCGCGTGGAGATCCTTTCCGGCTTGCAGAGTGGAGACCGGGTGATCGTTGGCAGGCACACCGGATTGTCGGATGGCGAGAAGGTCGATGCCCACCCTGCTACGTACGAAAGTACATCGAGCCGCAGCTAACCCAGGACGAAAGAAAAGAGCGAAACCATGTCGGGATTTTCCATCCGAAACCCTTATCTAATTCTGGTGCTGTGCCTTGTAGTAATGATTCTTGGCACTGTGAGTGCAGGAGACATGCCGGTTGATATGTTTCCAACCATCAATCTGCCCGTGGTGGCTGTGGCTACGTTTTACTCAGGCATGCCACCCCAACAGATCGAGACAAACATCACGTATCACCTCGAACGTCAGTTCACGTTGGCAAGCGGTATTGACCACATGGAGTCACGCTCTCTTCCCGGTGTGAGCCTTATCAAGGTCTTCTTCCGTGCGGGTACAGACGCAGATGCGGCAGCAGCCTCCATCTCTTCGCTTGCCATGAGCGATCTTCGCGACATGCCTCCAGGCACCTATCCACCCATCATCCTGAAGCAGGATGCTTCCAGCATTCCTGTCGCACTGGTTCCACTGACCGGTGCCGGATTGAGCGAGAGCAAGCTAAAAGACATCGGACAGAACTATGTGCGTAACCAGCTTGCCAGCGTTCAGGGTGCTTCTGTTCCTCAGCCCTTTGGTGGAACGTGGCGCCAGATCCAGCTCTACGCCGATCCGTACAAGCTTGAGGCTAATCAACTCAGTCCTATGGACGTTGTCCGGGCAGTCAATGAATCCAACGTTATCCTGCCCGCTGGGGACGCCGAGATTGGACGCTACGACTACAGCATCTATACCAACTCGATGCTCAAGGGACCGGACGATATCGCCCAGGTGCCGATCAAGACCGTCGGGCAATCGCCGGTCCGCATCGGAGATGTCGCAACGCCGAAGGACTCCTTTGCGAAGCAGTACAGCATCGTTCGGGTCGACGGCCAGCGTGCGGTTTACGTGCCGATTTTCAAACAAGGTGGCGACTCCAACACCATCGCGATTGTGAACGGCGTGCGAGAGACGCTGAAGAAGCTCTATGACGTTCCCTCCGCATTGAAGAGTGAGGTCGTCTTCGATCAGGCGCGCTTCGTACGCACCGCGATTGAAACCTTGATTCACGAAGGCGGCGTGGGCCTCTTTCTCACTTGCCTCATGATCCTTGTGTTTCTTGGGAGTCTTCGCGCGACCATTGCCGTCTTCTTTTCGATTCCCCTCTCTCTGCTGGCTACGTTCATCGTCCTGCGTATGACAGGCAACTCGGTAAACAGCATGGTGCTTGGCGGCCTTGCTCTGGCGCTGTCGCGACTTATCGATAACTCTGTGGTGGTGCTGGAGAATATCTTTCGCCATCTGGAGAACGGAGAGACGCCTGCTGTCGCTGCGGAAAAAGGGGGCAGCGAGGTCGCTCTTCCCGTGCTCGCCGGCACTCTCACGACCGTAGTCGTCTTCTTCCCTGTAACAATGCTCTATGGTGTGAGCCGCTTCCTGTTCTCTGCACTCGCGCTCGCTGTCGTGATCTCACTCTTTGCGTCTTACTTTGTGGCCCTGACGGTCGTGCCACTCTTCTGTTCCAAGTTCATCAAGAGCGCACATGGCGACGTGGTTCACGAGTCCGCGGAGACAGAGCAGGCGATCGATGCCGATCCGACTGTAGATAAAGTAGGACTGTGGGTGCGTTTCAACGCAAGGTTTACCGCGGGGTTCGACGGGCTATTACACCGCTACGACCGTCTGGTGCAGCAGGTTCTGGATGCACCCAAGAAGGTACTGCTCGTATCCGGCATTGTGTTCCTCCTCAGCCTGCTGCTCTTTCCCTTGCTTGGATTGTCCTTCTTTCCACGCACGGATGCTGCCCAGTTCGTCATCAATTTCAAAGCGCCTTCAGGTACCCGTCTGAATGACACAGAGGTCGAAGCGGCCAAACTGGAAGGAATAGTGCGTCGCGTCGTCTCCAAACACGACATGGGGATGATCGTGTCTAACCTTGGTGTCGATCCCGGCTTCTCCGCGCTTTATTCGCCCAACGCCGCGATGCATACGGGATTCACTCAGGTCGCTCTGAATCCGGAACATAAGACGAGCAGCTTTACTTACATCGATGAGGTTAAGAACGCGCTTGCGAAAGAGATGCCGGAACTGCAGACATTTTTCTCCAGCGGTAGCCTGGTAGATGGAGTCCTCAATATGGGCGGCTCTGCACCGATCGATGTACGTATCGCAGGGAACGATATCAACGCCGACTACGGCATGGCGCAGTCCATCGCGGCAAAGATACGCAAAGTCCGTGGTGTGGCCGACGTCTATATTCCGCAGGACATCGATTATCCCGCGCTACGCATTTCAGTGGACCGTACACGAGCAAGTGAGCTTGGACTTACGGAAAAAGAAGTCGTATCCAATCTCATCACCGCACTTACTTCCAACCAGATGATCGCTCCAAGTATCTGGATCGACCCCAAAAGTGGCAACAACTACTTCCTCACCGTGATGTACAAGGAAGGTCAGGTCAGATCGATCGAAGATTTGAAAGCGATTCCGCTGCATGGAACCAATGTTGCACAACCAACGCGTCTGGATATGGTTGCAAACATCGAGCAGTTCAATGCACCGACGGAGTTAGATCATACGCAGATCCGCCGGTTCGTCGATATCTATGTTCGTCCGCAAAACGAAGATCTTGGAAAGATCACCACGCAGATTCAGGCCATCGTGGATTCAGCTCATGCCCCGCATGGCATGGATGTGACGCTCACGGGAAGTGTGAACTCGATGAACGCTTCCTTCCGCAGCTTCGCCATTGGACTTACTCTCTCTGTCCTTCTGCTGTATCTCATCCTGGTCGCTCAATTTCGCTCCTTCCTGGATCCCTTCATCATCCTGCTGGCTCTTCCTCCAGGAATCACGGGCGTTATTCTGACCCTTCTGGCTTGGGGAACAACGCTCAATGTTATGTCGCTTATGGGAGTCGTGATGCTGGCAGGCATATCGCTTTCCAACAGCATCCTGATTGTGGAGTTCGCCCATCATCTGCTCAAAGACGGGATGAATGTTCGCGAGGCCATCATCACTTCCTGTCGCGTGCGTCTGCGGCCGATTTTGATGACTTCGCTGGCTACGTTGATCGGTCTTCTACCGATGGCGCTCAAGCTGGGCGAAGGCAGTGAATCGTATGCACCGCTGGCCCAAGCGCTGATCGGTGGCCTGACGCTTTCCGTGCTGCTCACGGTCTTCCTTGTACCCGCTGGCTTTTATCTCACCTACCGAAACAGGCCAGTCGTCACATAAGTTGCATGAAGAGGAAACAATAAGCGCATCGTTGTCCCCCACCGATAATCGTTCTCTGACGTAATCTTGACGGTGTAAGGAGAATGGAATGCCCGAAACGATTTTTACTCACTTCGAGACAATAAAGTTCGAGGGTCACGGTTCCTCGAAACCGCTATCGTATCAATTTTATGATGCAAACAAGGTAGTTCTCGGCAAGCCGCTGAAAGAGCATCTGCGGTTTGCGGTCGCCTACTGGCACTCGCTCGCCATGACGGGCAGCGACCCTTTCGGCGGACCCACGATTGCCCGTCCCTGGTTTGCCGCGGGCGATCCCATTGCACAGGCCAAGGTTAAGGCTGACGCAGCTTTTGAGCTCTTCCGCGTCCTGGATCTTCCATTCTTCTGTTGGCACGATGCAGATATCGCTCCACCCGGCAATACACTCGCCGACACTTTGAAGAACTTCCACATCATGGTGGATTATCTCGAAGAGAAGATGCAAGGATACGACACGAAACTGCTCTGGGGCACGGCCAATCTCTTCTCTCATCCTCGCTTTATGGCCGGTGCATCCACCAATCCTGACCCGCAGGTATTTGCCTGGTCCGCCGCGACGGTAAAGAATTGCATGGATGCGACCAAGCGCCTCGGCGGCAGCAATTATGTTCTTTGGGGTGGTCGTGAGGGATACGAAACACTTCTGAATACGGACATGAAAAAGGAACTCGAACAGATGGGTCGCTTCCTGTCTCTCGTAGTCGACTATAAGCACAAGATCGGTTTCGAAGGCCAGATCCTCATCGAGCCCAAGCCTAAAGAACCAACCGTGCATCAGTATGATTTTGACGCTGCAACCGTATATGGCTTTCTGAAGCGCTTTGGCCTGGAGAACGAGGTGAAGGTCAATCTCGAAGCAAATCACGCGACGCTTGCCGGCCATACCTTTGAGCACGAAATCGCAACGGCGGGCAGCCTCGGCATTCTGGGCTCGCTCGATATCAATCGTGGCGATGCTCTTCTCGGCTGGGATACCGATCAGTTCCCCAATGACCTGTGGACGATGACGATGTCGATGTACCACGTCATCAGAGCGGGCGGTCTGGGCAAAGGAGGTTGCAACTTTGACGCGAAAGTCCGCCGCCAGAGCTTTACCGCAGAGGACATGGTGCACGCACATGTGGGTGGAGTAGACCTCTGCGCACGTGCCTTCCTCACGGCAGCCGCCATCATCGAAGATGGCACATATGATGCCCTGCTCGAGGAGCGCTACTCAGGATGGAAATCCGGCGAGGCCTCGAGCATGCTCGCCGGAAAGTACTCTCTGGACCAAATAGAAAAGATGGCCCTTGAGAATGCAATCGATCCACAGCCGCGTTCAGGCAAACAGGAACAGCTCGAAAACCTGCTCATGCGCAGCATCTACTCAGCCAAGCTGTAAAAGAAATTGGGGAGACCGGGGTTAAGCCGGTCTCCCCAATCCTTGTTGCACTCAGATTAAATCGTGCGCAAAGGAACTATCACTAGAAGCTCTGGAAGAGTCGACGACTTTTGATCGTCGAGGATATCGGGAGGAAGTGTGAAACGCGTCAAAGGTACAAACGAAGATGCAAAAGGTCGGGCGCTTATCGGCATAACCAAAATAGCCGGAAGGGCGGTTCGGCGAATACCATTCCGTGGCGAAGCGCCGTTCGAGGGAGAGCGAGATCGCTCGTTCCGGCGAATCATCTTATCGATCCCCTCCGGCAAAGTGAGTACTTACGGCAAGGTAGCCGCTGCTGCCGGCTATCCGCTGTATCACCGAGCAGTCGCCCGGATGCTAAGGACAGATCCCCCAGATCGACTGCCATGGCATCGGGTGGTGGGAGCGGGCGGGGCGATCAAGTTACCGGGTGAGGCAGCAAAAGAACAACGCGCGAGACTGCGGCTTGAGGGTGTCAGGTTTCGCGGGGAACGCGTGGACATGGAAGGATTTGAATATCCGCTCTCCCCTTGGGAGAGTGCGTGATCTTCGGCGTTCGATGGCCGGTCTACACTCTCTCATAGCGAAAGATGAGCTCCTGTTCACTTGCCACTGCAACTCCGTTTCGGGTTGCAGGTTCAAAGATCCAACCGCGCACTTTCTCCATGACGAACTGATCGATGGTCGGCTCGATTCCCTGAACGAGCCGCACTTCGGAGATCTTTCCAGTTTCGCTGATGACGACATCCATGATGACATTGCCGCCGCGACCATGAGCCAAGGCGCTCAGGTCAGGTTGCGGTCGTGGAAATACCTTGCCCATGGCTATCGTTACATCGCCCTCGCCTTTGCCGCTCAAAGCAGAGTCCTCCTGGCCCTTCTCTGCTTTCGCAGACGCGGATGGTGCTGCCTGATCTTGAACATTCTTTGTTGTCAAAGCAGGAATTGGCCTGTTCTGCTCGTGACGCATGATCGCCCCTGCGTCCGAAGTGATACGTGAGCCGGGACGGTAGACCAGGAGAGTGCTTTGACCGATCTTTGTACCAGGGAGCCGATAGGGATAAACATTCTTCGCTGCGCCATGCACCAGGAAAATTAGAACGATCACGATCGCATGAACTGTCACGGCCGCGATGGTCGGCCGTATATGGTCAGTGTCGCCTTCCACGGAAACGTTGAGCTTCATAACTCCTCTAGGCAGAACCATGTCGTGTCCTACACAGAATGAGAGACCGGTCAGGTAGACAGTGTAAGGCAGAGGTCCGCCGATCAGAACAGAAGAATGGACCATTCGACCAAGGAAGTCCGAGGTGCACTAAACGGTGCTCATCCCCAGCTCAAGCAGCAGACCGTTTGTGACGATAGGGTCTGCACGTACATCGAAAGTGTCATTTCGACGTAAACCAATATGGTTAGGCGATTCTCTACAATCGTCCTCGCACTATGTTTTTCAACCAAATGTCATCAGCAAAAAGGGAGAATGTTCATGCAGCATATCAAGGTAGAGTGTGGCTACTGTCCACCTGAAAACAAGAAGACTCAGTTTCACGGAACTCATCAGGACTGGGAGATGCATCCGTCGTGGATTGCAGGAGTAGAAGCCTTGAATGCCTATGGTGACTGGGTAAGCTCAGTTGTTTTGCCCATCGCGTTCCAATGGATCGAGGAGCATAAGCCAGAGGTTTATGCTACGGTGCCAGAAGATGTCAAGGACGATGTGGGAGTGGCGATTGCTGCCGCCTTTAAGCTAGTAAAAGAGCTTTCAGCCTACCAAAATGGGATGAAAAAGCGGGCGGCTTATGAAGCGGCCGTGGCCGATGGGACTTGGAATCCGTCAAATACGAATCCAGTGTGGACCGGTATTGTGAAAAAGGTAAGGACTGAGACGGAAGAGGCATTCGCAGAGCAATCATCGCTTCTAGGTGATACACCCCGATAGCAGGTACCTGAATCGTGGCATTCATTGGTGAGGGAATGTAGTGGATTGAAGCTGCATTCCCTCCCAAGGTCCAGCATGCCAGAGAATCTCAAAGCGAAGCACCTACAAACCATAGGTAAGAAACTATCCTTAACAAAATGGCATGTTGGGTTCAGCTGAGACGACGCAATTGCGCCCACTGCTTTTGGCCCGATAGAGAGCTGTGTCGACGACTCGAATCACAGCCTCATACTCATGGTTCGATGTGAAGTTCGAGGCCACGCCGAAGCTTGCAGTCACCTCCAGCATTGTCTCGCCATCCATGATACGCGCCGACTGCACAGCCAGGCGCAGTTCTTCGGCGCGGCTCAGCGCGCCTTCTATGCTGCAACCTGGCAGGATCAGTAGGAACTCCTCGCCGCCGTAACGTCCGCCCCAGTCGTGGGTGCGCAAAGAACTCATAAAGATTGCGCTGAGCTCTTTCAGTACCAGGTCTCCCACTGGATGACCGAAGGTATCGTTGACCTTCTTGAAATGATCCACATCAATCAGGATGACGCTGAGTGGCACCTTTTCGCGGCGCGAGCGTTCCAGCTCCTGGCGCAATCGCTGAACGATGATGCGATGGTTCCAAAGACCGGTCAAACCGTCGTGCTCGGCATAGTGACGTATTCGCTCACTTTCACGCATGAGTTCCACCTTCTCCTGTCTCAGTTTGTCCTGACGACGCTGGTCATCGCGAACGCTGTTATAGACGGCATAGACGATGGCGACAAGGAGGGATGCTCCGACGAGAGTGCGGAGAGAGATTGCGCTGCCACCGATCGTGAAGAGTGGCGAATCGATGCTGGACGCGATGGGCCAATGGGTAAATTGGCGGCCCTGTTTAACCGCGTTCCTAAAAACGAGAAGCATTTCATCCAGGAAAGCCGTAATAGCTACCAGCCAGCGGGTCGAGTCAAGTGTTTTGCGATGGAAAAGCGCATAGCCGGCCAAAATCAGAGGAAAAGCCTCAAGCAGAGTATAGAGAAAGGCCGATATAGCATCGGCGGCCTGGACCATTCCGCTCCACTGCGATCTCCAACTCAAGGCAATCAGTACGCCATCCAGAATTCCGTTCGCGAGGCAAATGCAAGCAAGGATGCGGGTGAGCCGGGTTATCGCACTATTTTCATGGAGAGAGAGAAGCCAGACAAGCAGAAACCAGAGTGATACATCCCGTATGGAGGATAGGACTTGTGCAGCTCCCATGGCCACAACATAAGACCAGTGGAGATGAGCGTTCAGGAGCAGCAGATTGGCCGGTGAAACAATGGCAAAGCCTGTCATCCAGAATAGGAGCCACCGAGTAGGATTTCGCAACCAGAGGAGAAGACTCAAACACGCAACCAGGGCACAGAGGAGGCTATCCCCAAAAACGAATTGCTGGCTGCGCAGCCACTGATAGTCGAGCGCAGCCCTAGCGGTCGCGATGGCTGCGGGACTTCCGATCAGAGGGGCTGACTCAAATCCCCCTGCATCACCGAAATCATCGGAAAGCAGGGGGGCCTTCCAAACGCGCACGGCCAGAACGCCGCGCGACATGTCGCCAAGTTCAAAAACTTGCGCCGACTGAGAGTAGTACCAAACCGGATGGGAGTCGAGCTTGCCGTTACGTCCAATGAGTGAACCGTTCCAATAAATTTCATATGCATCTTTGACATGCGGCACCAAAAGCGAAAACTGCGGAGCGATACCAGGGGCTGGGGTGAGCGAGATGGAACACCGGTACCAGGCAAAGCCTGTGTAGTGGGCGTGACCCTGCTTGCCCCAAGGGCGGTCCGCACGAAGTTGCTCCCAGCGAGAACTGTCAAAAGCGGGAGTCGCCCATGCCGGATCGTCTCCTGGATGGAACTGCCAAGGGCCGTCGAGGCTGGCTGTTCCCTTGCCGAGGCCCTCGATAACGATGGCAGAGATTGGCGTGGTCTCTGCTCCAGCCTGTTTCGCCTGTGAAAAAAGGGCACCGAAGGCAAACACAGCAAGAGCAACGATGCGGGCGAACAAGGAAAAGCATGCAGGCATGTGCTAAGCATACAAATCGCGTTCAGCTTTGCGCGATAGAGAAATTTCGATTCCAGAGCTAAGTCCTTGAAATCTTACAGACCATAGCCATCCTCTGACGGAGAACCTTGCTGCAGAGGACCCTGTTTGAGCTCTCCAGCGTTATTCCCAGACCATCCGGCGACAAAACGCCAAACATTAAGAAAAACAAATTTTCATGACGAGGTTTTTCGTTGTCCTGCGCATATATAGGCAGAGACCAACTTTGATGATTAACCAAGTCACCACTATGCCCGACAGTTTCCATAACGAAGTATATGCAGAAGACGTTTCTCTCCTATCAGCGACGGTCGCCAAACAAAAAAATATTGGTTTGCTGCATTACCGAACTTCCCTCTACAGCTACGCCATGTCGCTGACCCGCAGTCGTGAAGACTCCGAAGACCTCGTCCAAGAGACCTTTGCACGCGCGATTCCCGGTCAGAAGGACCTGCTGGCCGAAAGTAATATGAAAGGCTGGCTCTTTACGATTTTGAAGCACATTTGGTTCAACGAACTCAGGCGCCGACGGAATGCTCCTCAGAGTATTTCAGCTTCACCGGATGCAGATATCTTTGACTCCATTCCTTCCGATTCGCTTGGACCGAGCGAGATCTATATGAAATTATTCGAACGAAAGCAGGTCCAGGAATCCATTCAGGGACTTTCCCCGAGACTGAGGGAGATCATCGTCCTAAGAGAATATGCAGAACTTTCTTATCGAGATATTGCCGCCGTTCTAGGGTGTCCTATGGGTACCGTCATGTCGCGCCTCACGCGCGCCAGGCAGAAGCTTCAGGTCTCATTGTCCGCAATGGCGTAAGCGAAGTGTGACATTAAAGACAACCTCATCGCTGCGGGCCGCCTCAGCGATGAATCCTCTTGGCAAGGTTTGTAGATCTTCTACGAGGGCATGCAAACCTTGCGAATTACGAACTGCGCTTCAGCAAAGCCTGCGCCTGATGCAGCCGGATTTCAACCCGCCGTGCTTCACGGGTGCTCTCGGGGGAAGCAGCGCCTCGCTGTTGCCATTTCCTCCAGATTTGGCTGCTTTGTTCGTAGGAATAGATTGCAGCCTGAACTTCAGAAGTGCGAGCTGTGCCGGATCCAGCTATCTCTCTGGCTTTGCTCAGATGTACGTCCCCCTGAGTCCGCAGACACAAGCTTACGTTCCTCAATACAAGCAGGCTGGGGGAATTCCTGTCATATTGTTGAAGGAGTGGCGACGCATCTTCCGCATAACGGGTCGCTTCCGTTAGATTGTGCGCTTCAAGTTCCACGTCGGCCAACCTGCAGTATGCCCCCATAAGATGGATGAGCCCATGCGAGCTGAAGTTCGCCTGCTCCGCCCGTATGCGAGCATTGTCTTTGAGAAGATTCATCTGCTCGGCGCGCTGTGCATCCGGAAGTACTTCGGCGAGGGCCTCATCGAGTATTGAGATACGGTGCTGAAGTTCTGCCCCATATGCTGGCTGGAGAGTTTTCGTAAGCGACAAAGCGCGCTGATACCACAAAGCAGCATTTGCCGGATTGTTTTGCCTTTCCGCATCTGCCATTGCGGAAAGTGCAGAGATTGTGGTGAAGCTTGATTGGATGTCTTTGGAGTCATGGGAATCCAGCAACTTTGAAAGAGCAAGGGTCTTTTCCGCATAGACTTTTGCCTGCTGACTATCTCCTATATTGATGAAGTCTCTTCCGGCGAGAGTGTTCACCATGGTCCGGTAAGAAAACAGAAGTGTTCCGCGAGCTCTGGAAGAGGGAAATGCCTGAGACAGTTCCGAAGCGATGGAAGCAGCAGTTTGCGTTTCCTCCAGACTTTCCTTGTACCGGCCAAAGTCATTGAGCGCATCCGCCGTACGGAGGTGGAGGTCCGCCAGCAAAAGGTCGTGGTCCAATTTCCCGTTCGGTTGACCGCCAAGCACCTTAAAGCCCATTTCGAAATCGGTGAACGCTATATTCGGCTCCAGACGCCACATGGCCGCATCACCCATACCGGAGTAGACCATCGTCAGCGTTCGCTCACGCTGTGTTGAACTCGGATCCTGCCTCCAATATGGGTAGGCGAGAGACAAAGCCCTTGCATACGTTTTAGTAGCGCCTTCAACGTCTTTTTCGAATGTTTGAATGTATGCGATGTGCAGCAAAGCTTCCACAAGCGCCGCCGTACTCTCGGCGCTATGCAATCTCGCATCTGCCTTTTCTGCAAATTGCAGCGCGCTTTGGTAGCTCTTGATCGCCTCGTCTGTACGACCGAGATTGGACACAGAAGGCAGACCCTCTATATCGCCGACACGGATATGGAGGGAGGACATGGCGAGGAGCAACCGCGGGTCGCTCCCCATGGTTATCTCTAATTGGTTCAGGTACGCAAGGGCGCGCCGGGAGATTGCAGCACGCACCTCGGTAGAGCTTCCGCTCTGCTGAGCATTTTCAGCCATGCTGCCGATGGTGCTTTGCGCCAAGCTGCTGATCTCCTGCACACGGGCCTCTGCGGCGCGCGATCTCCACCTGTAGCCAGCATAGGATGCGGCCAACATGGCGATACATAGAAAAATGCTCACCAGTGTGCCTTTGTGCCGGATGCAGGCTTTGCGCAAGACATAGAGGAAGGTCGCCTTTCGGGCAAGCACGGGCCGCCCCTCGAGGAACCGCTGCAAGTCTTCGGTGAGATGTTGGACAGACTTGTATCGTCTTTCTGGCGCTTTCTCCATCGCCATGAGGACAATCCGGTCCAGATCACCGGAAAGTTCACGCTTGAGCCGCGTGGCAGCCACAACGGCACTGGGTTTGCGTACCGTCTCTTGGAGAACAGTCCGTTCCGCTTCCGCAGGGGTGAGACGCTCCAGGTCGTAGGGCCTGACATCTGTTAGTAACTCGTACAGCAGCACACCCAGGGAGTAAATATCAGAAGCTACGGAGAGTGGTTTACTCTGGAATTGCTCAGGACTAGCGTAGCTGGGTGTGAGCCAGAGTAATGTCTTTGGATTTGCCTCTCCGGCGCCGCTCGATACCGAAGGTCCGAGCGTTTTCGCGATGCCGAAGTCAATCAGCTTCGGATGACCGTCCTTCGACACAAGCACGTTTTCCGGCTTGATGTCGCGATGCAGAATCAACTTCTGGTGAGCGTGATACACCGCGCCGCAAACGGCACTGAAGAGATCCAGACGCTCCGGGGTGGAAAGCTTGTGTTCCATGCAGTACGTTGTAATCGCCTGACCTTCCACGTATTCCATGACAAGGAAGGGATGCCCCTCCAAGGTCTCGCCGCCGTCCAGAATCGTTCCAACATTTGGGTGGTTGAGCGTGGCCAAAATCTGGCGTT
This sequence comes from Terriglobus saanensis SP1PR4, assembly GCF_000179915.2. Classification (NCBI taxonomy): domain Bacteria; kingdom Pseudomonadati; phylum Acidobacteriota; class Terriglobia; order Terriglobales; family Acidobacteriaceae; genus Terriglobus; species Terriglobus saanensis. The sequence goes on from NC_014963.1 coordinate 3,457,395, forward strand.
CTTCCCGGAAACGGCGCGATACTTCGGGGGTGGCGTACCCTGCACGCACTGTTTTAATGGCAACGATCTGGGAATACTGATCATCGACACGCTGCGCGAGGTGGACGGTACCCATTCCGCCCGAGTTTAACTCTCGCAGCAGCAGATAGGGGCCCAGCCGTGTGCCGGTAGAAGTGGAAGCGCTACTGCCTTCAGAGGCAAACCAATCGTCGAACTGGTGCCGGACAGTTGCATCGAGCACGCTGTCTGCATCCGCCTCCGCGCGCAAGAGAGAAAGAACTTCAAGGATCAGAGATTCGTCTCCGGCCGCGGCAAGCCGCACAAAGTCCTCTTGATCCTTCTTCGGTCGCTCAGTCGCTTCGAAGAAAATCTGTTCGATCGTTTTCCAGCGAGCATCCATCATGTCTTTGCGTGCTTTCCACTCAACTCAAGCCGCAACCATGCCTGGCCCAGACGCAGCTCCCGACTAACGGTCGCCACGGAGATGCCTTCCACCAGAGCTAGCTCCTCATTGGTCATACCGCCAAAGTACTTCTGTTCGATGATGCGTGCCTTCCTTGGATCCAGTGAGGAAAATCGTTCCAATGCTTCATGCAAAGCCAGCAGATCCAGGCGTGGGCCGTCTTGCGCCACAATCTCCGGATGCAAGGTGACTCGTTCCCCGGCCTCACGCTTTTGTGCCATTCGCTTGCGCGCATGCTCGATCAAAACTCGCTTCATCGTGATCGCGGCAATGGCATAGAAGTGCGCGCGGTTTTGCGCGATGAGGGTTGTTTGTTTGGAAAGCCGGAAAAACGCTTCGTGAACAAGTGCACTTGGCTCCAACGTCCGCGCGTAGGACTCATTACCCAGACGGGCTTTGGCTGCTCGTACAAGATCGTCGTAGATTAAAGGCGTGAGTTCGTGAAGTGCGGCCGGGTCTCCGCCTTTCCAACGGGAAATGAGATTCGTCACCGAAGGTTCTTTCGTGTTCACATTCGCCTCACTGGAAGACATTGCGCTATACCGCCCGGAGATCATTGCACTCGTGTACGCATCGAGGCTTGACAGGTGCTGAGCAGCAAAAGTTCGTAGTCAGATTTCGCGGTGTTCTGCGCATATCCCAGTGGAGACCTCACATCGCGGACGCAACTGTCCTATTCCATTATCCCTTAAAGCAATTCCTTTTCCGCATCCGGATCCCCAGGCGAATGCCGTCGCCAGAAGCGCCTTGTGGGGCAAGATTTTCGAAGGCGTAGTAGCTCAAAAGAGGCTTGTCCTGCCTCGTGACACGGAGTATGCTTCGCAACTTACTACTCCACAAAAGCAGGCACACCGTGAAACGGCCAATTGCATCTCAGTCAAAGAAGCATTTTTCGCGAGAGTGAGACGAACCGATGGTTGACCTGTACAAGTTGCAAGATCCCACGAAACAATATCCGAGACCCAAATTTAAACGTCAGCCCCAGAACGTACCGGGCCTGGCGAAGAATATGACTCCCCGCCCCGACCATGGAGAGGAAAGCTATCGCGGAAGCGGCCGCTTACCCAACCGAAAAGCCCTTGTTACCGGCGGCGACTCAGGTATCGGTCGTGCTGCTGCGATTGCCTTTGCTCGCGAAGGCGCAGATGTCGTCATCAACTATCTTCCCAGCGAAGAAGCCGATGCGAAGGAAGTGATTGCGCTGATCGAGAAGGAAGGTCGTAAAGCGTTCGCGATCCCTGGGGACATCAGCAACGAAGCCTTCTGCAAAAGGCTCATTGCTCAAGCTCATAAGAAGTTAGGCGGCCTCGACATCCTTGCTTTGGTCGCGGGCAAACAACACGCGGTGGAGAAGATTGCCAACATCAGTACGGCCCAGATGGAGCAGACGTATCGCGTGAACGTGTTCGGATTGTTTTGGCTCTGCAAAGCTGCGCTTCCGCTGATGCCTCCAGGCGGTTCAATCATCACAACTGCATCGATCCAAGCGACGCATCCGAGCTCGTCGCTGTTGGACTACGCTCCGACAAAGGCCGCTATCCTCGCATTTACACGCGCGCTCGCGAGGCAGGTCGCCGAAGATGGCATCCGGGTCAACTGCGTTGCGCCTGGGCCTGTCTGGACACCATTACAAACCAGCGGTGGCCAGCCGGATAAGAAGATTCCTGCCTTCGGATCTGAGACGCCCATGAAGCGTCCCGGACAGCCAGTAGAGATGGCACCGCTCTATGTTCTCCTTGCGTCGCAGGAATCGAGCTATGTAACGGGCGAAATCTACGGAGCGACGGGCGGCTTAGAGATCTCGTAATTGTTTGCCGGGCACAATCGCCATCAAACGCCGTGCGTGGCGTTGTTTCTCGCTTCGCTCCTGGTTTCCTCTGTAATCCGAAGGCTCATTACATCTCTCCTTTGCTGCCGCTCACACGAAGCAGACATGTCGCCACCAGGGCGGTCCAACCCGTCTGGTGGCTCGCACCAGTACCCCGGCCAGTGTCTCCGCAGAAGTATTCGCTGAAGAGAACCAGATCACGCCAATGTGGGTCATCGATATAACGTCGCTCGTCTCCATGAGAAGCCCGCCGACCAGACTCGTCGCGTGTAAAGAGACCTACAAGACGCTTCCCTATCTCCTGCTGAACCTCAAGAAGCGTTAGAAATTTTCCGCTGCGGGTGGGGCACTCTACTTTAAAAGCATCACCGTACACGGCGTGGTATCGCTCCAGCGCATTCAGCAGCAGAATGTTGACCGGAAACCAAATAGGGCCGCGCCAGTTGCTATTGCCGCCAAACATGCCGCTGTCTCCCTCGCCGGGAAGATACTTGATGACAAGTTTGTGGCCTTCGAGTTCGATTTCATATGGGTGCTCGTCATGATATTTCGATAACGCACGAATGCCGTGATCTGAAAGAAACTCCGTCTCATCCAGGACACAGCGAAGTATGCGCAGCAACCGTTCCTTAGGCACAAGTGCAAGAAACTTTGAGCCTTTAAACTCCGGGTCTTCGGACTCAACATCGGAGACGTAACGCGAGAGTCCGGGGCTGTTCTTGAGGAACCAATGCAGACGTTTGCTGAATCCCGGTAGCTTTTCTATCTGGTCTTGCTTCAGCAGACAGATTGCGTAGAGCGGCACAATGCCGACGATAGAACGAATCTTCAACGCGATCGGCTCCTTGCCTTTTCGTTCAAGTCGATCGAAGTAAAAGCCCTGTTCCTCGTCCCATAGGCCGCCGTCACCCCCATCATTGATGGCGTCAATGATGGCGACATAGTGCTCGAAGAATTTGCTGGCGATGTCCTCATACGCGGGTCGCGTTTGTGCCAGTTCGAGCGCCATCGTTAACATCGCGGCGCAATACAGCCCCATCCATGCCGTGCCGTCGGCCTGATTCAGTGTCGCTCCGTTCGGCAGAGCCATGTTGCGGTCGAAGACGCCGATGTTATCCAACCCGAGAAATCCGCCCCCAAAAAGGTTCTTACCGTTTACGTCGTTATGGTTCACCCACCAGGTAAAATTCAACAGAAGTTTTTGAAAGGCACGCTCCAGGAAGTCGACGTCTTTCTTCCCTTCCTTGCTTTTGGCATCGATCAAATACACATGCATTACGGCCCACGCGTGCACTGGTGGATTCACATCTCCGAAAGCGAACTCGTAGGCTGGCATCTGGCCGTTCGGGTGCATATACCATTCACGCAACAGCAACAGAAGTTGGTTTTTAGCGAAGGTCGGATCGATCTCCGCCATCGGGATCATATGGAACGCGGTATCCCAGGCGGCAAACCACGGATACTCCCATTTGTCGGGAATCGAAAGAATGTCGCGACAGAAGAGATGCCGCCACTGCGCATTCGGTGCATCGAACCTTTCTCTCGGTGGCGATGGCTGCGCCGGGTCGCCCTCAAGCCAGCGTTGCGACACGTAATAGTAGAACTGTTTGCTCCAAAGCAGGCCGCCATAAGCTTGACGTGCAACGTTGCGCTCATCTTCGTTGTAAGCGCTTGGCAATCGAGCAGCGTAGAACTGATCGGCTTCTGCCAGACGTTGACAAAAACATTCGTCAAAGGCTGACGAATCTATCGGTGCGGGCTCATGCTCATCTTCGCGAACAAGGCGCAATCGAAGGACGCGCGTCTCTCCTGCTTCGAGCTTCATGCGAAAGACAAACGCCACCTTGGTCCCGACGTTGTCCCGATTGACGGCGGCAGCATCACCACCCACCAGGTAACGATCGAACGCATCCTTCGTGAAGCCTTGCTTGCCCTGAAAATTATGGTCGAGTCGTCTTATATTTGTATCGTTCTCGGTGAATAAGACCTCTTCGGGCATCTCATTCAAAGGAATAAATCGATAGCGGCCCAGAGTCTTGTGGTTCGCAACAATCGTGTGCGGCTCTGCTTCTTTCAGCCGCATCCATGGACGTGTTTCTTCGCCCGGTTCAATGTTTCGCCATGACCAGTTATTACGCAAAGTCAACGTCGGTGCCACCGTTAGAGTCGCTGCGTCCGGACCACGGTTTGAAATGGTCAGCCGTATGAGCGTGTCCTCCGGAGCGGCTTTGGCATACTCCACCTGCATATCGAAGTAGCGCTCTTCGTCGAAGATGCCCGTGTCGAGGAGTTCATACTCCGAATCGGCATACGTACGATCACGATTCGTCGTTACCAGGTCGTCGTACGGGAAGGCTCGCTGTGGATACTTGTAAAGAGCCTTGGCATAGGAGTGCGTTGGTGTTGCATCGAGATAGTAAAACTGCTCCTTAACATCTTCGCCATGATTGCCCTCAGAGTTGCCAAGGCCGAAGAGGCGCTCCTTTAGGATGGGATCCGCGCCATTCCAGAAAGAAGTGGAATAGCAGAGGCGGCACTCTCGGTCCGTCCAGCCAAGGAGTCCATCCTCGCCCCACCGATAGGCACGGTAGCGGGCCATATCGTGTGTGAACGCCCAAGCATTGCCGTCTGCGGAATAGTCTTCTCTGACCGTACCCCACTGGCGTTCCGGCAGATAGGTTCCCCACCTCTGCCAGTTTTCTTCCCGAGTCTCCGATTTCCGGAGACGTTCCTCTTCCTCACCGAGCTTCATGCCACTTCCTCCTCTATTGATCCAGCCAATTCTCCGCTAACTTTGATTGGATGCATATCTTACAGCGCGCGGAGCAACTTAGAATCGATGCTCAAACAGGGGGCCTGGGCCTGCGACGAGGTGGCTCGCTCCACACAGAAATGCTCGAGCATGAATAGAAATTTATATTTCGAAAGAGGAATACCGGCACCTGGCATGTGTTAGTTAATCGTACGTGTCTTGTTCCTCTAAAATTACGTCGAACGTAAGCCAAAAGAACTACAAACTGTTCGCCAATTTTGCCGTGAACCTAATGGGATTGTCATAGAATTCTTGCGAACCGTTCGATCGGTGCAGAGTGCCCGAGCGGTTCACGAGTGATCCACTGCAATCCCCCCTTCGCATACTCAGAGAATCGTAAGGAGGTTTATCGTGTCCTATCTCTCTTCATTTGTAAGCCGCGCGGCCGCACTCTCAGGCTGCATTTTCATGTTGTCGATCTTCCAGCCGAAGATAAGTCATGCACAGGCGGGAGTATTCACCCAGCATAATGACCCTTTTCGCGATGGAGTGAATGCGAGCGAGACCATCCTGACTCCTGTCAATGTCAACACGACGACATTCGGAATCGTCGCTAAGGTCCAGTTGGACGATCAAATCTATGCCCAACTCCTCGTGGACCCTAGTGTCACCATAGGCGGTGTTAAACGCAATGTGCTCTATGCAGCCACAACGAATAACAGTCTCTATGCACTGGACGCCAACACGGGCGCACAGATCTGGAAAGTAAACCTGGGCACTGCTTTCACGGTGAGCAATAACGGTGCCACCTGCACAGACATGCTTGGCTCGGCTGGCACCATAGGCACGCCCGTGATTAACACAGCAACGAATGCCATTTATGTCGTGGCCCAAACCTGGGACGCGACCACCAGCACCTCTACCCATAAGTTGCATGCGCTCGATCTCTCCACGGGGGCCGAACATACGGGCAGTCCGGTGGTGATCCAGGCAACTGGATTCAACTCCAGAGCGGAGCTTCAGCGTCCGGGCCTTTTATTTGCGAATAATAACATTTATATCGCCTTTGGATCGCACTGCGACCAAGGCACTTATAAAGGATTTCTGTTTGCCTACAACGCCACCTCTCTGGCCCAGATTGGAGTCTTTAATGCAGCTCCAACGACGAATGGCAATGCGTTCTGGGAGGCGGGAACTGGTCCGACGAGCGATGCTGCTGGCAATATCTACAACGTCACAGGCAACGGCACCTTTGATGGAGTGACGAACTTCAGCGAATCGCTTCTGAAGTCCGACGCCAATCTGAACCTGCTCGATTGGGGGACACCCAGTGATTTTTCGCAACTAGACGCGGCCGATCAGGATTTCAGTTCCTCCGGCGCGGTGTATATCCCCGGTAAGAACCTTGTAGTAGCTGGGGGCAAAGACGGCGTGCTCCGCGTCTTCAATGCGGCCAATCTCGGCCATCTCGGCAACAACCTGCAGAATATTCAGGCGACGTCTTCTCATATCCACTCCATCATTTACTTCAATAACAACGCTATTATTTGGGGACAGAATGACTTCGCAAAGATATTTCCTTTCACAGGTTCCACTCTTGCAAGCGCGCCAGTATTTACTGGAACCACGCAGGCAGTCGGCCATCCCGGTGGAAGTTTGTCGGTATCCGCAAACGGAGTTACAAACTCTATTCTCTGGGCCTCCACCAACACCGGTGCAGGACCCGACGGCCAGGGCGCCTGGCACGCTTCGGTCGCTGGCATTTTGCACGCCTATGCCCTCTCCAGTACAAGCATGACTGAGATCTGGAATAGTCAGTTGAATGCCACGCGTGACACGTGCAACTTCTATGCCAAATTCAATGCACCCACGGTTGCGAACGGGATGGTCTACCTGGCTAGCTTCGGAACTGCTCAGACAAAATCAGGACAGGTCTGTTTTTACGGTCTGCTTCCGAACTCTCCGGGCGCGAACCTGATTCCCGATGGTACTTACTTTGTTCAAAGTATTCAAAGCAATCTGGTTCTCGATGTCCCAGGGCTTTCGACAACATCTGGCACGGTGGTGCAACAGTACACACTGAACAACGGAAAGAATCAGCAATGGAAGCTCAAGAATCTTGGAAACAATGTCGTCACGCTGACCAATGTCACGAGCAATCTGGTACTTGATGTTGTTGGAGCTTCCAAGGCGAATAGCGCTTTGGTCGATCAAGCTACTTTAGTAGCCAACCAGACTTCCCAGGAGTGGACGGTCACCGCAACTACGAGTGGCTCATTCGTATTGACCAACAAGAACAGTGGGCTGGCACTGGATGTCGATGGAGGAGGCGTCACCGTTGGCGAGCAGATTGACCAGTTCCCTTACAATAATCACACTTGGCAGCAATGGAGGTTTCTCCCTCTCAGTGCAAGCGTGAGCGCTGTTCAGAAATAACGTTCCGACTACGGACGAAGCCTGACATATGTGCCAGGCTTCGCCAGCACTTTCCAGAGAGAACCTCATGAATTTTTCACGCAGAGATTTTCTCGCCACAGCAGCCATCTCTTCAGCCGCTGTTGCCCTTGGATCTCAAGGCGATGCCCAATCTGTTCCGCCCAATCATGATCATGACCAGACGCTTCATAGCCATCCGAAGCCAACTCATCCTTTCGTGCCAAGGTTGCCCGCGCTCCTTTGCACGCAGGCGGGGACAATAGGAATCGACGCTGCCTTCGAGATGCTGAAGCAAGGGAGTGACACGCTCGACGCCGCGTTGCATGTCACAAAGACTCAAGAGGACGACCCCAATGACTATTCCACGGGCATTGGAGGACTTCCTAACGAAGAATGTGAAGTTCAGCTAGACGCTTGCTGTTTGCATGGACCAACACGTCGAAGCGCAGCCGTAGGGGCGGTAAGCAAGATAAAAAACGCTTCTCTTATGGCACGCGCGGTCATGGAGCGAACTGGATATTCTTCTCTCGTAGGTCTCGATGCACAACGCTTTGCGATCAGCCAGGGATTTTCAAAGGAGAACCTGACTACTGAGCGTACGCGCAGGATGTGGGCTGTCTGGAAGAAGATTCAGTCCCATCCGGAATTGCCAGGTGAAGGTATCTTTGATCCGAACTGGCCAACAACCTTCAGGAAGACACACTTCCTTCCTTCTTCGCCGCAGGACTTAAATCAGTTGATTCGCAAGTTGGAGCCGCTTGCCATTCAAGTAGGTCTCGGGCCTCAATTTACCTGGCGTGCCATTTTTGACGCTCTGCTTCCGGTGTCGACGCCTCTGTATGTCTCCACTGTGAATCAAAAGAAAGAGATTTCGAGCGCAGCCACCACGAGCGGAGTTCCGTGGAGGCTGGCGGGAACAACTAGCGATATTGCGATGATTGGAGCTGGTTGCTATCTGGACCCAGAGGTTGGCTCAGCGGGGAGCACGGGAAGCGCAGAAGCAAACATCAAGATAGCCGGGGCCCGAACGATCGTGGAAAATATGCGCAGAGGGATGTCACCGGAAGAAGCAGGCATGGATGCGCTGCACCGCATTGTGCATTGGTATGGGAGCGACATGACTGCGCTCCGTTTCGTCGAGATGGTGTATTACATTCTGCGCAACGATGGAGTCTATGCGGGCGTCTCGCTCTGGCGCGGTGACAGGACTGGCAACCTGCGGCAATTCACAATCCATGACGGATCGCGTCGCACGGAAGAGTGCAAGTTCTTATTCGATAGCAATCCGTCTAACGGCCAAGCGATCTGAATGCTCTGGAACCCCTCTGCAATTTGGGATCAAGTCTCGTCAGTGTCGCAACCTGTCCGGTAATACGCCAATCTTACCGGACAGGTAACTCCACATCACCAATCAAAGCTAGAAGAGCAGTTTTGCTGCTAGTTGAAGCTGGCGCGATGATCCGGCTGTACTTGTTATTTGTCCAAAGCTCGACGCGGTCGTGAACGCCGATCCAGACAATGTCAGGGAGTTATTCGAAAGCGGAGGGGCAAGGTTAGGGTGGTTGGGGAGATTGAATGCCTCGGCGCGGAATTGGAACGCAGATCCTTCTCGGATCCGGGTCAACGCGAAGTTTTTCACCAGCGAGAAGTCCAGTTCGTTAAAGGAAGGCCCTGATACAGAGTTGCGCTGCTCGTTGCCAAACCGCGTGCCTGCAATCCCTGTAGTGTTTACCGGTACGGCGAAACACGACTGATTAATGTACTTGGCCCAGTTCCCCTTGTTGACCGGGTTGCCGCCGCTACACCCAGTGCCCGTAACACGGTCTGGAAAATCAAGAGGCGAACTGTTTCCCAGGCCGAGTGTGTCACCACCTATGACGACGGTGAACGGGGATCCAGACGAGATCTGGTAGATGCCACCAATCTGCCAACCGTTGACTAAGTAGGAAGCAAAGTTATGGCTCTTGATGAGATCGGGCGATGTCCAGACCGCATTCGCAACGAAGACCAGAGGGATATTGAAGTCGGACACGCCCCGAAGTTGATGGAAGAGGAACCCATTCACCGAGTTGGAATATGGAGTGCCGGAGGTGATCGACGAGCTACCATCGACGCTCTTCTGCCAAGTGAAGGAGCCTTGCCACTGCAGACTTTTGCCGATGCGCTGCTTCAATTCGACCAGCAGACCGCTGTAGCTGCTGTCCGAGAACCATCCACTTCCATAGATGGTTCCGAAGGCCTGATTCGGCTTCTTAGTCGCATTCGATGACGCCAGACAGCTGATATTGACAACGGTTGCGGTCCCGCATGGAAAGACAAGGCTCCCTGGTGTATTCACTACTGGCTGCGGTACATTCGCATCCGACGTGGTCAGTCCCTGATGAACTCCATGCGAGCCGACATAACCTACCTTGAAGCTCATCTTGGCTGGCAATTCCTGTTGAAGGGCCAGGTTGTACTGCTGCATGTAGTTCCGAGGCGGATTGTATTGAATGTAGGCAACGGTCGGCTTGGCTGTCCCGGCTCCGTTGCGGATGTAGTTCCAGGCGGTGGTTGGGAATGGATTGGCTGACCCCGAAGGCAATGTGGAACTGCTTAGATTGATCTGATAGGGAGCCTGCTGACCAAGTTGCAGATTGAACTCCCAGGTAAGCGGGAGCACATCAAAGATGCCGTAGCCACCGCTGATGTTCGTCTTACCGTGGGAGAAATCAGGACTATAAGAGAAGCCAACTCTAGGAGAGAAGTTTTTGCGGGTTGGATTCTGGAAGAGCGGGTCCCCCAGGAACTGTGTGGTGCTGGTGAGATCGCGGATGTTGGCTAGACGTCCATTCTCTGCAGTCAGCACGCTCGCTGGCTCGTAGCGCAGACCTACGGTGACATTCAGGTTACGAGTCACCCGCCAGGTGTCCTCTCCATAGGCACCGAATACGTTCTGGCGAAGATTGATTGGCACCGGATTGGTTGTCGTCACTGTTCCAGTAGAAGGCTTGTTGGTAAGAAAATTAGGGAGCGAAGTAAAGCTGAAGTTCCCGTAGTTATAGTTGGAGAAGGTCATGTTCGAATAAATTCGCTGGTACAGGAAGCCGAATTTCAAGGAGTGCTTACCCTTGATTAGGAACGCGTCGTCGGTGAACTGTGGTGTGCTGAATCCGTAATGCACCGAGGAACCACCGATGACTCCTCCAGTGAAACCGGTGAGTGAGGTGACGCTGATCAGGGGAGCACTAAGACCCGGGGCAGGCCCCAGGCTCGCGTCGGAGCCGAGAGGGTTCGCTCCTGGAATCTTCACGAGCGACGAGGCGGTTTCGTAGTTTGCGCCCATGCGGAACGAGTTATAGAACGAGTTAGAGAACACATGATTCTCTGAGATCGAAAGCATCTGCCGCTTGGTTGTGCTCTGCTGCTGGTTCACATTCACAACATCGGGCTGTACCGTTGAGCCTTTGTCCCAGAGATAGGTCACGTATAAAGAATCCTTCGCAGAAAAGATCTGATCTCCGCGAACCGTGAAGAAGTTTTCGGGCGTGACTTGCTTTGCCGGGAAAACGTACTGACCTGTGTCGCCCGTAATGATGCCGTTCGGGAGGGCCCAAAGGGGCAAGTAGGGTTTGATGGAGGCATCCACCGTTACTGGAGCAGCGGTCACCAGCGCACCGGTGCGCGCCTGGACCGTAGGTACATTCGCGACGGACGTTGAGCTGCTCACATTGCGGAAACCTTCGTAATTCCCGAACAGAAAGGTACGATTCTTCACGATGGGGCCGCCTGCAGTGGCTCCGAATTGGTTCCGGTGCAAGGGCAGTTTCGACTGATCGAAGTAGTTTCTAGAATCGAAGACATTGTTCCGAACGAATTCATACACCGAGCCATGGATCTGATTGGTGCCTGCCCGCGTGATGGCGTTGATGACAGCGCCAGCCGAAAGGCCATAGGAGGCGGAGTAATTACTGGAGATGATCGAGAACTCGCCGATCGCATCTGCACCCAGCGTAAGTCCTGCCGTGCTACCAGGCGTCGAGTTGGCATAATCGTTCACGTTGATACCGTCCAGTCGATAGCTGTTCAACTGAGGACGGCTGCCAGCAATGGTAAGTTGTTGACCGAATCCGCGATTGCCGCGGCTGCTGGGATTGCCCGCCGCTGGCTGGCTGCGCACAGAGGCTGTTCCGGGCTGCAAGGTTGCGATCTGCGTCCAGTCACGGCCGTTCAGAGGCAGTTCCCGAATCGTCGAGCCCTCCACCACGGTGCTGATCGCCGAGTTGCCGAGTTCCACGCTGGAACCAGTGTCTTCAACCACAACGGTTTGATCTGCCGAAGCAACTTGCAGCGTGAAGTTGATCGTCGATTGCTCGCCTACGCTGAGGGAGACACCCTTTCGGAGTTCGGTACGAAAGCCGTTCGCCTCCACATGAATTTCGTAAGGGCCTGGAACGAGATTGGGCGCCGAGTACTCACCGGAGCGATTCGTAGCCAGTGAGCGTGCGACGCCCTGAGAGATATTTGTGAGAGTGACCTTTGCACCCACGATGACGCCGCCACTAGAGTCTTCCAATTTTCCGGAGACCGTGGCGCCCACCACTTGAGCACCAGCTGACGAATGCAAAGTACATAGGATTATGAATAGTCCTGCTAAGAACATCAGAACATCGACTCGAAACATCTTTCGCATCGTCGGCCTCTCAATAGGTACTGATTTCGTGAAATGGTGGTGCGCCCTGTAGAGACCGCAATCGGCTCAGAAACAGTCCACAGTACTAATATGAGTATTGAGAGTGGATATTATCCGCACAAAATACACTTGTCAATTAGATTTTTGAATAGACTGTGAATGAAGTCTAAGCTACATAAAATGAAATATTTAGACGGATTTCAACATTGTTAGAGGTAAAAAACGAGTGAACGCTGCGGAGCGATATCCGCGCTCAGTTCTGCGCTTTTTCAGAAAATTTTACGAAATAAACTGCTCAAAAATTATCAGATCTCGTATCAGGCTGCCCGGATCGTGATTTGTCTTCGCGGCGATCCATAATACAATCACATCCATTCAGAGAGACGGGATACCGTTCTCCGGAAAGATGGAATGACCAACAAAATGCGTAGCCGAAAAGCTGCGCATCGTTTGCTCTCGATCATTGCTGGTTGTTTTCAAATGCTGCAAGAACGCGACTCGCGATCGCTATGTCCTGCACAGCTACGCCGGTAAGGTCCGCGATCGTAATATCCTGTCTGTTCTGGCGACGCAGAGTTTCATTTTCAATCATCTCGCCTATCTCCGTCAGGTCATGGATCGCGATCAAATTGCGCGCCAGAGCAAACGAAGAATCTCCATAGGCCGAGCATTGGCTCCGACTATCCACGATGCGGAGTTTTGCCAGAGCGAACAACTGTGGGTCCAGTTCCTGCTTTTCGCCACCGTCGGCGCCGACCGCAGTGATATGTGTTCCCGGCGATACATCGCCAGCAAAAAGAAGGGCCTCCGTGGATGCCGTTGTAGTGATGATCAATTGCGAGTTTCTCGCAACGTCCTTCACCGTGGGACAGACCTCAATCTCGAACCCATCTACATGGAAGGCGCGCGCTCGGTCATTAGATCTCGCCCAAAGTTTTACTTTGCGGCAGGAAGTGATACTGCGTAGATATTCGAGTTGAAGCTTTGCCTGAATGCCAGCGCCAACCATTCCAATACATTCGATAGGAGAAGGCGCAAGATATTTTGCTGCCACCGCACCTGCGGCAGCGGTGCGAACATTCGTGAGGTAGCCTTCGTCCTGAAGAATTACGAGCAGCTCCCCCGTCAGGCGGCTAAAGACCAGAACCACTCCGTTACTCGAAGGAAGACCAAGTCCGGGGTTATTCCAAAAGCCCGTGGCTACCTTAATCGTAAAGGTAGTTCCATGCTTCAGATAGCCATATTTGATGTGGCAATCGCCCGGGGGATCTTTGAACAGCATTTCTCCGACAGGGGGCACAACGGCCTCTCCACGAGAGTACGCAACGAATGCTTCCTCCATCGCAACGATGACATCTTGCGGGTCAAGCAGCGCCTCGATCAGGGCACGTGAATAGACTTTTGCCATTAGATCGCCTTACGAGCACGCGCAGAAAGATTACCGCCGCAGATAACAATGGCTACTGTCTTGCCAGCATAGTTTTCCACGGTCTTGATAAAAGCGGCTAGAGCCACGGCAGCTGCGCCCTCGATGATCCAGTTCTTTTCTCTATAGGCCAGACGCATCGCATTGAGGATCTCTTCCTCGGTCACCAAGACCATCGAATCCACGACACTGCGAGCAACTTCAAAGGTGATTGAGCCTTCCTCAACGCCGCCAGTCGTACTTTCTGACAAGGTGTCCTTCTCTTCCATCGAAAGAATATGACCGGCCTTGAGCGATTCATACAGCACGCGAGATCCCTCTGGCCAGCAGCCAACCACCTCCGTACGTGGCGAAGCATATTTCAGATAGGAGCCTATGCCGCCGATCAAGCCGCCGCCGCCCACGGTGACAAAAACAGCATCCAGATCTGGAATTTGCTCCAATAATTCCACGGCAACGGTACCCTGACCTGCCAGGACGTCCCAATTGTTATAAGGCGAGATGAAGATACGACCGGATTCGGACGCGTGTTCGCGGGCTGCGAGCTCTGCATCTAAAGGCCCCGCGCCCACACGGCGAATACGCGTGCCATACCCTTCGATCCGCGTTGTCTTCTCCGGTCCAACCGGCATTGAAACAAATACTTCAGCCGAAACGCCTGCTTGTTTCGCTGCAGAGGCAATACCCAGGCCGTGGTTTCCATTCGATGCCGTCGTCACTCCCTTGACTCTCTCATCGTCAGTGAGGCACAAGATCCTATTGGTGGCTCCACGTAGTTTGAAAGAACCCGTCTCCTGGAGGTTCTCCAGCTTTGCAAATACTTTCGCGTTGCTTCCCGAAAACAGGTTAGAGATATCTTCGATTTCGGTGCGTACGACCGAATCCTTGATGCGGTTATACGCCTCGACCACTCGAAGGCCACGGGATTCCCTGCCAAGGTCCAATGTTGGATCTACTGTTGCCATAGAAGCCTTCCTTTATGAGCGCGCGTCGGGATCGGATTTTTAAATGTGTGTTCTTAAGAGAGCAGCTGCGATTAATCTCTTGCAAGCGTCAATAATTGTTCTTTATATCACAAAGACCAATTTTATGCTTTCCTATAGGGCTTCCTGAGAGGCCTTGACCCAGGCATTATCTTCCGCACAGGGATTGAGTTTCGAATTGTAACCATTGATCGAAATCGCGGCCATGGTGTAAATTGCATTTATTCGATCTAAAGTTCAATTAAATCCATCACGTCCATAAAATATGGAGCCATGGAATTGATTTTGCCGTCGCAACACGTTGCATTTGAGCATGTCTAGCGGTCACGTTTCATGAGGGGAAGAACACCGATGCTGCAATATGTTGCCAAGCGGTTGCTGCTGACTCTCCCCACGCTTTTTCTTGTATCGCTCATCGTCTTCACGCTCATACGGCTCGTTCCAGGCGATCCGGCTCAGGTGCTCCTCGGCGACGATATGAATAAAGCATCGGTCGCCGCGATGCGCGAGGAGATGGGACTGAATCGCCCTCTGCCAACACAATACGTCACGTGGCTGTCGCACGGGATTCGCGGCAATCTCGGCGTGTCCATCAGCACTGGCGAACCGGTCACAAGCCTCATCTTTCAGCGCTTCCAACTGTCTGCGGTAGTAGCTTTGGTCGCTGTCATTCTGGCTACCTTGATCGCCATCGGTGCAGGCATGATCGCGGCATGGAAACAAAACAGCTCGATCGATATAGCCGTTGTAGGCGCCGCCTCGCTGGTTCTCGCAATCCCAAGTTTCTGGCTTGGCCTTCTTCTGTTACTGGTGTTTGGTCTCAAATTCGGTTGGCTGCCGGTCGTGGGTTACATTCCGTTCGCTGAAGACGCATGGCAATGGGCGCTCTTTCTTGTGCTTCCCGTCCTCACGCTTACGATCGTCGAAAGTGGCGTACTCACCCGCATGATGCGCGCTTCCTCACTCGACGTCCTGAAGATGGAGTACGTTACACATGCACGAGCCAAGGGCCTTTCCGAACTCAGAGTTCTTACCCGCCATGTCTTCCCAAACGCCTTCGCTCCAACATTGACATTGGTCGGTCTTACGCTTGGTCAACTGATCGGCGGCATTGCAGTCATCGAAACAGTCTTCACTTTGCCTGGCCTTGGCCGCCTCATGGTCGACGCGATTATGGCGCGCGATTATCCAGTCGTTCAGGGATGCCTTCTTTTCACAGGCCTGGTTTATGTCGTGATCAATCTAGTGGTGGATCTCTGCTATCCCTTCTTCGATCCTCGTGTGGCGGCCAACTGATGCGTATTGGCCGTCATCACTTCCGCCTCAATGCACTCATTGGCTGTATTTTTGTTGGGATACTTCTGCTGTCCATTGCTGTAGGTTTCGCATGGATGCCGTATGATCCGATCGCAATCGACCTCGACCACACGCTGGCACCGCCATCGATGGCCCATTGGCTAGGCTCTGATGAGTTCGGCCGCGATGTTCTCAGTCGCGCCATGTTGGGCGCGCGCATCAGCGCCTCGATCGCCTTCGAGGCGACTTTAGGTGCCCTCGTCATCGGCGCGGCCCTGGGTATCCTCACCGGCTTCGTTCGTGGCTGGACGGATCGTCTCGTCATGATGGTCAACGATGCGATGCTCGCGCTTCCAGGAATTTTGCTTGCTCTCGGTTTGATCGCAGTGCTTGGCTCTGGTCGAAGCAGCATCGTTCTCGCCCTTACGCTCGCCTATCTCCCCTCGGTAGTCCGGGTGATCCGTGGAGCCGTCCTGTCTATTCGTCAGCGAGAATACATCGAGGCTTCCCAGGTTGCCGGAAACAGCACGCTTTACACCATGGGGCGTCACGTTCTACCCAACGTTTTACCGCCGATTATCGTATTGGGTACGAGCGTCTTCGGATGGGTGGTCTTATCGGAGAGCGCCCTCAGCTTCCTTGGCGTTGGCGTGCCGCCACCAGCGCCAACCTGGGGCGATATGCTCTCCTCCTCTCGGCCGTACATGGAAAATGCCACATGGCTCAGCATCGTGCCGGGCCTCTGCATCGCTTTCACATTGCTTGGGATAAACCTCTTTGGCGATGCGCTGCGCGACTGGCTCGATCCTCGAAACAAGGAAAGTGCATGAACGAGACTACGACGGGCCCGCCCCATCTCCTCGAAGTGGAGAACCTTTGCATCGAGACAGCTCCCCGTCACGGTAATCCACGCAGTCTGCTAGAAGATCTCTCCTTCCACATGGTGCCGAATGAATTCCTCGCGATTGTGGGCGAATCGGGCAGCGGCAAGACCATGGCCGCCCGCGCGATTCTCGGGCTCCTGCCCCCGGGAGTTCGCTTGGCCGCAGGCGCTATTCGTCTTGGTGGCCGGGATCTTACACAACTCACCTTGCCTCAACTACGCGCCGTGCGGGGTTCACAAATCGGCATGGTCTTCCAGGAGCCAATGGTTTCGCTCAACCCCGCACTCACGGTTGGCCACCAGCTCGCCGAAGGGCTGAAGTTGCATCGCGGTCTAGGCGCCGAAGAGACCCGCGAACTCTGCGTGAAGATGCTCTCTCGGGTCCGCATCACCGATCCAGAGCGCTGTCTTAAGTCCTTCCCTCACGAGTTTTCTGGAGGCATGCGGCAACGAATCATGCTGGCATCGGTTCTGTTGCTGAAGCCGAAGCTCCTGATTGCGGACGAACCCACCACGGCGCTCGATACGCTTAGTCAGCGCGAAATATTGGAGCTCATGGTCGAGCTTGCCCGCGACAACGGAGTCGCAACCCTGCTCATCACACATGATCTTGGGCTCGTCTCGCGTTACTCCGAGCGGGTGATCGTCCTCGAAAAGGGCAAGCTCATCGAAAGTGGTGATACGAGCCAAGTATTGACGCAACCAGCCCACAGCTATACGCGGCGTCTCGTCTGCTCGCGACCTCAGCGTTCGCAGAATAAGCAAGCACCTGCTCCTGACCGCGAAGTCCTTCTTCAAATAGACCAGGCCTGCATCTCCTACCCTGGTCGGCCAGGTCTCTTCGGACCCAGCGCTGTGAAGCCAATCGTGCACAACATAGACCTGACACTACGCGAAGGTGAAATTATGGCGCTCGTGGGCGCGAGCGGATCCGGCAAGACCACGCTTGGCCGTGCAGTGATGGGACTCAAGGGTCTTGACTCAGGAGCGATCCGCTTCGATGGCAAAGATATCGCGAAATTATCCAGAAAAGAGATGCGGACCTTCCGCGCCCAGGCCCAACTTATCTTCCAGGATCCCTTCTCTTCTCTCGACCCACGCATGCGCATCGACGACATCATTGCAGAACCCTTACGCCATGCACCTGGAACGACTGCGGAACATTTTAGAAGAGTCCAGGAAGTTCTCTCCGAAGTAGGTCTGACCGACTTCGGTAACCGGTATCCCCATGAGATGTCGGGCGGCCAACGGCAGCGAGTCGCCATCGCCCGTGCCATCGTCTCGCGTCCGCGCCTCGTTGTCGCTGACGAGCCAGTCTCGGCACTCGACATGACCATCCAGGCGCAGGTGCTCGCCCTACTTCAACGCCTGCAGGCCGATTACGGATTTGCCTGTCTCTTTATCACGCACGACCTTTCGGTCGTGGAACAGGTTGCCAACCGGGTCATCGTAATGTCTAACGGACGCATCGTCGAGTCAGGCCTTGCCGATGAGGTCTTGAGAAACCCTCAGCACGGCTACACGCGCGCCCTGCTTGCAGCCACCCCAAGCTTGCCGCAATTGACCTACACAGAGATCAGTTTGCCTTGAAGATCCGGATCCTGCCTCGCTCCTGAGTTCACGTTCACTCTCCGCGATACAGTAATTCTGTCTCCTGCAAACCGGCATACGACCGTATCTCGAAAAGTTGTTTCTGGAAAGATCCAGTTCAGTTCCAGAGTATCCGAGTCTAACCATCGTCCTCCCGCGACGACGCGTAGGGGCGTTAGGTTGTAGCCATGGTGCAAACGCGCTCCCGGCATATCTGTTTCACCTTCAAGCCAGTTGCCGATCCCGGCAGTCACGGCGTACTCACCCTCGTTGTCGATGAGGCGAAAGGTACATACCGCAGGAGAGGTATCGAGGTGCAGAGCCTTCACCCCGAACGGATTCTCCTCAACGTTGTAGATGAGTATGCTGGCGTGCTCAAACCGAGATTCAACCAGTGACATCAGCTTTTCAACTTCCGTCTCTTTCTTCAAACGCGCTTCCAGCCGAGCATCAGCAACATCCTCAGCATTCAACGTATGCTTCGGGAAGAGACGTGACAGATACCTGTGAACCAGCGGGACCAGATGTCCGGAGCAAGCCATCGAATCGTTGATTGCGCTCGTGAACGTTATCACCGCGTCGTAGGCGGGAGAGATCAGAATCAGTTGCCCAAAGAGCCCCATGGCATAGAATTCTCCCTCCGGTCCTGTAACCCAGTGGTAGCCATAGTTGCTGTCGCCATATGCTCGCGTCGCATCGTCGACCCACGTCTCGGGCAAGACCCGTTTGCCTTTCCACATACCCTTCTGCAGATGCAGAACTCCAAGCTTCAGTAGATCGACGACCTTGCAGCTGAGGCCATTCCCTCCGGGATTAATCCCCTCCGGCCCCATGTCCCAGATTTCTCCCTCGATATCCAAGGGTTCAAACAAACGCGGCTTCAGATAATCATGCATCGTCTGGCCTGTAACTTTGGTGACGATCGCCGAAAGCATGTAGCTTGCCGCGCTGGTGTAGACGTAAACAGTTCCTGGCTTATGCACTACAGGAATTTTGAAGAACTCCGCAATCCAACTCGTCTCAATCGCGCGCCACCGCGACCCGGAAGTCTCCTCCACGTGTCCGGTTCGCATTGTCAGCAAATCCTGAATGGTCATTGCCGCGAGGTTCGCATCGACTCTCGCCGGGAGATGCTCGGGGAAAAAACTTATTACCGTGTCGGTGAGCGACAAACGCCCTTCTTCCA
This sequence comes from Terriglobus saanensis SP1PR4, assembly GCF_000179915.2. Classification (NCBI taxonomy): domain Bacteria; kingdom Pseudomonadati; phylum Acidobacteriota; class Terriglobia; order Terriglobales; family Acidobacteriaceae; genus Terriglobus; species Terriglobus saanensis. Next base: position 3,476,910 of record NC_014963.1, read on the forward strand.
ACGCCAACCCAATCGCACACGCGGTAAAACTCTTGGTCACCGAATGACTGATACGAGGCCGATCCGAGCGATACGGCCACCGGTAAGCCTCTACGGCCAGATGCCCGCTACGGTATACAAGCAAACTATGCACGTCTAGACCGGCATCTTTTGCCTCATCGAGTAAGGCTGCAACCGCATCCGCGTCAACGCCAACCTCTCTGGGGCGCACACGCAGCAACCCATCGGCCGGATTGACCTTCATTTCAAGCTCCCAAATAAAGCAGCTGGCACCAATACATTTCCTTCCATCAGACGCCGTGCACTTCGGCTCATCACCGCCTTAATCAACACCCATGTTCCATTTCTCTGCTCGGCCACAGCACCTGCCATCATTACACCGGAAGGATGTCCAAATCTCACCCCGCTCATCGTCTTGCCCAGAAGGCGATGAATTACCGTGCCGGGTATCGCAGCCGCGACCCCGAGCGCAATCGCGCCTGTCCCTGTCATCGCATGATGCAGTTTTCCCATCGACAGGATCCTCGCATTGAGATCGATCATCGTTGGGTCGACCATCTTTCCGCTCGAAGCCTTGTATCCCAACGGGGGCGATACGAAGCAAAGCTTTGGCGTATGCAGTCGCCGCAACGTCGCCTCTTCCACGGTTGCGGCAAGTCCCATGCGCACTGCTGCATGGGCTCGGACCGTCTCTAATATTGCGAGCAACTCCAAGTCCTCGTTTACATCCTTCTGCATCTCATCGCCGCGCATGCCAATCTGTGCGGCATCGACAAAGACCGCGGGATTACCGGCGAAGATCATCGTCGCTTCCACGTCTCCCAGCCCCGGCAGCTTCAGCACATCCATCGCATTGCCCGTCGGAAACATCCCATGGCCTTGTGACTGCGCTTCCGACTCCAGAAATTCGACTCGAATCTCGGCCGCCGGAAATGTGACGCCGTCGAGTTCATAGTCTCCGTCTTCGACGACATCGCCGTCCATCATCGGGATATGGGCAACGATTCTTGCATTCAAACTCGTGTGCCTCATGCGCACACTGGCGATTCCGCTGGAAGGAGCACCCACGATTCCTTGCGCAATCGCAAATGGCCCCACTGCCGACGTCAGGTTTCCGCAGTTGCCCGACCAGTCGATGATCGCTTTATCGATTGCGACCTGCCCAAACGAATAATCGATATCGCAGTCTGGCAGTGAGGACGGTCCCACCAACATCACCTTGCTCGTACTCGAGGTCGCCCCACCCATCCCGTCGATCTGCTGCCCGTACCTATCCGGGCTTCCAATCACTCGCAGCAGGATCCGGTCTCTCAACTCAGCGTCCTCTGGCAGGCTATCGGTGCGGAAGAAGACTCCCTTGCTGGTGCCGCCGCGCATATAGACTGCGGGGATTTTAACTTGATTCATTCCATCTTTCCTTCTGCGAGAGGGAAGCCTCGCCACCACAAACGCCTGAGTTACAAAAAGCAACTTTCTTAGCCCCTTTGCAGATTCCCTCAGAACTTACGACTTTCTCCATTCCGGCAGGTCGGAGGAAGATTTGTTCTCGATTAGTGGGAACCGTGACACAAAAGCTGCATAATTGTATTTTATATAAACTAAGATCAAAATGATGCTTTTGTCGATCTACGATTTTATGGTCTATGTCTCAGTCCATCAGGTCGGCACTCGTGCCAATGGAGACCTATGAATTCCAAACATCCGGATTCCTTTCAAGCCGCCTCCACCCTGATCTCTGGCGATCAGAGAGTGCACTTTTTTCGCCTGCACGCGCTGGCAGATGAAGGCATCAACCTGGATCGTCTTCCATTTGCGCTTCGCATTCTGCTCGAAAATCTTCTTCGCTGCGAAGACAACCGCACCGTCACCGCGGAGGACATCCGCTTTCTCGCCCACTGGGACCCGAAGGCCGAAGCGTCCCGAGAGATCGCCTTCATGCCCTCCCGCGTCCTCATGCAGGACTTCACTGGCATCCCTGCCATCGTCGATCTCGCCGCGATGCGCGACGCTATGGTTGCCCTCGGCGGCGACCCAAATAAGATCAACCCACTCCAACCGGCTGAACTCGTCATCGACCACTCTGTTCAGGTGGACGAGTACGGAACTAAAAACGCCTATGACATCAACACTGCGCTGGATTTTCATCGCAACCGTGAGCGTTACTCCTTCCTCAAGTGGGGACAATCATCCTTCGATAATTTCTCCGTTGTGCCCTCCGGCATGGGCATCTGCCATCAGGTCAATCTCGAATATCTCGCCGGTGTCGTCTTCACCGGTACACCGGACGCCGAAGGTAACGTCACGGTCTATCCCGACACGCTCATTGGCACCGACTCCCACACCACGATGATCAACGGTCTTGGAGTTCTTGGCTGGGGTGCTGGCGGCATTGAGGCTGAGGCGGCCATGCTTGGACAGCCAGTCTCCATGCTCATCCCGCAGGTCGTAGGCTTTCGCCTCACGGGCAAGTTGAAGGAAGGAACCACTGCAACCGACCTCGTCCTGACGGTGACCGAGCTGCTTCGCAAGCACGGCGTTGTCGGCAAGTTTGTAGAGTTCTATGGTCCCAGCATCTCCGAGCTGCCGGTCGCTGATCGTGCCACTATCGCGAATATGGCCCCTGAGTATGGGGCGACATGCGGGCTCTTCCCTGTCGACGCAGAGACATTGCGCTACCTGCGCCTGACCGGTCGCACCGACGAACAGATCGCGCTCGTTGAGGCCTACTATCGCGAGCAGGGTCTCTTCTACACTGCCGATACGCCCGAGGCCGAATACAGCTCTGTGATAGCACTGGATCTTGGATCAGTGGTGTCCAGCGTGGCGGGACCTAAGCGCCCGCAGGACCGTGTCGCTCTCTCGGCGACCGCAAGCTCTTTCGAACACCAACTCCCCGGCCTCCTTGGTCCAAACGCTAATCGATCCAGCATTCGCCAGATTCTCCGCTGGGAGGGCGAAGGTGGGCACGCCAGCTTAGAGGGAGATGTCACCCATAGCCTCGGCGCACCAATCGAACCGGTATCGCCCAGGACTTCCGTACGTAGCCGGTTCGGTATTGATCCAGAGCCTTATCTGCATCACGGCTCCATCGTGATCGCGGCTATTACCAGTTGCACCAGCACCTCGAACCCGTACATTATGATGGCCGCAGGTCTGCTTGCAAAAAAAGCAGTCGAAAAAGGTTTGAAGACACCGCCCTGGGTCAAGACCTCACTCGCACCCGGCTCGCGTGTCGTCACGGATTACTACGTCAAGTCGGGCCTCATGCAGTATCTCGACGCACTCCGTTTCCATGTCGTCGGCTACGGGTGCACCGTCTGCATAGGTAACGCTGGCGCTTTGCTCACGGACGTATCGCAGGCTATCGAAGACCATGGGCTGGTCGCCGTCTCGGTCCTCTCTGGTAATCGCAACTTCGAAGGCCGTATCTCACCCGAGGTTCGCGCCAACTATCTCATGAGTCCCCCTCTTGTCGTCGCGTATGCTCTCGCCGGGCATATTGGACACAACTTTGATACGGACCCCATCGGTCCCGATCAAGAAGGTGCACCTGTTTTCCTGAAAGACATCTGGCCCACCCAGGCCGAGGTCTCCGAGGTCATCGCTTCTTCGATCAACTCATCCATGTTTCGCAAACAGTACAGCACCATCTCCGACGGCGATCAGAACTGGCAGCGCCTTCAATTTCCCGTCGGTCAGACCTATGGTTGGGAATCAGGATCGACCTACATCCGCAAAGCTCCTTATTTTGAAGGCATGCCATCACAGCCAGCACCGGTTCAAGATCTGCAGGGAGCACGCATTCTGGCTTCCTTAGGCGACTCCATCACTACCGATCACATCTCGCCTGCGGGCTCTATCAAACCGAACGGGCCAGCTGGCAAATACCTCACCGATCACGGTGTCAAACCAGCAGACTTTAATAGTTACGGCAGCCGTCGCGGCAATCACGAGGTGATGGTCCGCGGCACCTTCGCCAATGTGCGCCTGCGCAATAAGCTCACTCCTGACACGGAAGGTGGCGTCACACGGCTGCTACCCGAAGGTATGTTCACAACGATCTACGAAGCCTCCGTGGCCTACGCTCAACGCAATACGCCTTTGGCCATCCTTGCTGGCAAGGAATATGGCTCCGGATCTTCGCGTGACTGGGCTGCCAAGGGTCCGCGTCTGCTCGGTGTCCGCTTCGTCATCGCCGAGAGCTATGAACGTATCCATCGCTCCAATCTGGTCGGCATGGGCATTCTGCCGTTGCAGTTCCTTCCCGGCCAGAATGCAGAATCACTCGGTCTGACCGGTGAAGAGATCTACTCCGTCGGAACTGCTCCAGGCCAGCTTCGCGATCTACTCGACACTCAATTTACAAGTGGAAAGACAATTACTATTCGCACTGAATCGCAACCCGGCATTTTCATCGAGTTTCCGGTCACCGTCCGTATCGACACTCCGCAGGAGATCCTCTACTACCAGCACGGCGGCATCCTGCAGTATGTCCTGCGTCAGTTAGCAGCTAGACCATAGACCTTTCAATACGACAGGACGACCGTCCTCATTCACAGAACTCTCACGCAGGGCTTCATCGAACTCCATTTCATCGGACGAGGTTCTATGGGCCGCTCAGCGTATCAAGTCCGTTATCGAGCATGATTCGAAATGAGTTTGCACCTAAGTGTCAGAAAATAAATCCGCGAAGATGCCGAGGCCACATATGTTTGAAGCGCACCGATCCGACACCCCCCCTGGAGTCGCCGATCACCTTCGGCCAGCAATATCAAAGGTATACCGGTGGCAAAAGAAGCGCTTTGTTGGCGCTGTATGCGTGGGGCTGATTGCGTTGGCGCTTCCTGCTGATTCCGCTGGAGAAACGGTTCTGCGAGGTCGCCTCGCCGCGGATATCCTTTCACTTGATCCCGGGACATTCCGCGATGCGAATACGGATGCGGTCGTGCTCCATATCGTTGAAGGTTTGGTTGCATCGCGGGAAGATGGATCGCTTGGTCCCATGCTCGCCAGCCGTTGGAAGATCTCTGACGAGGGCAAAACCTACACGTTTACGTTGCGCGAAGGCGTGGTCTTTCATAACGGTGCTCCGTTCACATCCGATGACGTGCTGTGGTCGCTCACCCGCTATCTGAAACCCAAGACGCACTGGCGGTGCCGTTCCGATTTCAGCCAGGATGGCATGACGCAAATCCTATCGATCCTCACGCCTGATCCTCAAACCGTCGTGATTCGACTCAGCAAAGCAGCCCCACTCTTTCTCAAAACGCTCGCCCGCTCCGATTGCGGGGGCACCGGCATCCTTCAACGTAATTCGGTGGGACCAGATGGTATCTTTCGTACGCCGATCGGTACGGGACCATTCCAGGTAGGGGTCTGGAAGCGTAACCAGTACATCGAACTCGACCGCTTCCCTCGCTACGCTTCGTTGCCGGGCCCGCGTGATGGAAACTGCGGTGGTAAGCAAGCTTTGGTAGACAAGGTACGATTTCTCATCATTCCCGACGGATCGGCAGCACGGGTGGCACTGCTGCGAGGTAGCCTGGATGTTCTTGACGCTGTAAACGCAACAGAACTGGCCAGCATAAAAGGAAAGCCTGGCATCCGCATTGAGATGAACTCAGAGATGGATTTTTACGTACTCCTTTTTCAGACAAAGGATCCAGTTCTGCAAGATGTCCGCATCCGGCGTGCAATCGCTCTATCCATCGACGGCATAGGGTTGACCAGGGTAGTAACGATGGGCACAGCTCAGCCCGACAGCTCACCTGTCCCAAATGTCAGCCCGTTCCATGGGCCGGTAGAATCTGCAATCCTGAAACAGAATTTGGATATGGCGCGTCGCCTCGTAAAGGAAAGCGGCTACCACGGCCAGCCCATTCAGATCATCACCAATCGCCGCTATCCACAAAATTTTGACTCCGCCGTTCTTATCCAAGCAATGGCGGCTCGTGCAGGAATCAACCTGCAAATCGAAATCCTTGACTGGGCCACGCAATCCGACCGATACGCGTCCGGTTCGTACCAGACGATGGCGCATTCCTTCTCCGCCCGTCTCGATCCATCGTTCAACTTTCTCGTCCTCATCGGTGATAAATCCAAAGAGCCGCGCAAAACCTGGGATACGCCGTACTCCAAGCAGCTGCTTCAGGCATCGATGCAGATTGAGGATCCTGCAAAGCGTCAACTTGCGATTGATGCATTGCAGCGACAGTTTATTGAAGATGTGCCCGCCGTCGTCCTCTACAACTCGACACGGATAGCCGCCGTACGAACGAACGTCATCGGCTACAGAGGTTGGCCCGCCGACCAGCAGCGTCTGTGGAGTGTCGGCTTTAAATAACAACTCAGCTCGTATTTGAGCTGAGTTGTTTTATTCAATCATGCATCCTTCACGGCAGTTCTAACGCTGATTGACACAGCGATAGTTCTTCGCCTCATCCGAGCTACCTTTGCCGTTCCACCTCGCAACCTTGGGATAAGCGCACACAGGAATGGTGCGTTCGACCACTCCGTCCTTACGATGAGCGGCAATCATCTCCTCCGGGGAGGCACCCTGGCTGACCCAGCGGTCGAGGGCAATCAACATATCGTGTTCCGCATCTGGATGCGGCCACTTGGGTACACCGTCTGGATCATCGACGCCACGCGCGCCACCAGCCAGTTCATAGCCCTGGCCCCCATTGCAATGCGACATCCCCGGAACGATAAAGAGTCGCATGAAGTCCTGCACCTTGGAAGCGCCTCCCACCACGTGCTCTACCTTATCGTAGTAAGCAATTGCGTCTCCAGGAGGCCCAACCGGATCAACCCAGCCGTGATACATCATGAGCTTGCCGCCATGTGCTTTGAAGGCTCGCAGATCGCCGCTGCTGGCATTTACCTCCGCCATTCTGGCGTCTCCAGTCGTTACATCGTGGTCATAGTCGAAGGTATGCCAATCCCAGTCAGGATTGTTGAAGACCCAGTACTTCCAAACGTCGAGCCGCGATGGTTCCTTCGGTCCGGTGATGAAGTTTTTCCAGCCCGTATAGTCACCACCAGTAATCACCTCACTGCCCGGAGCATAGCCGGCGATGATCTGTTCGCCCGTCCGAGAATTGCGCGGTCCCGCATAGATCTTCTTCGTCGCCTCTACTTGCGTCGAGGTCAGGCACGCAGCCGTCTCTGGCCCTTTACACAGCAGCACCGCGGGATCGAACTTGCACGCGAGGGGATCTTCAAGGATGCCATCCTTGACACCATCTTTTGCATCGCATGCATCGATCGCCGCCTTGTGAATCAACGGCAGTTTGTCGTCCGGCAAAATCAGTTGGCCGTCAGGATGCACCGCAGCGAATCCCCAGAGAAAGCCAACGTTGAGGTGAACGCGATCGTTCCCGGCATCCCCTGCGAGAATGCCATCGTAGTCATCCGGAAAGCGCTGCGCCTCCTGCAGAGCCTGGTGTCCACCGGTGGAACATCCATTGAAATAGGAATGTACCGGCGGCGCCCCGTAATACTTGTTCAGGATCAGCTTTGCCGCTTCGGTCGTCACATGCACCGCGCGGTAGCCCCAGTCAGCTATCCTCTCCGGATGACCAATGGCAAACTTTACATCGCCACCTGTATGTCCTGTGTCTGTGCTGGTGGCCGCATATCCCAGGTTGACCGCATTTTCCAACGGTCCGTAGCTGATGCGTCCGTTATAGGCGCCATTGCCAACACCTTGCAGCCGATGGTTCCAGGCTGCGGCCACAGGCAGCCAAACCTCAAAGCCAATTGTTGACTCCGCCACCGGATGAATCACGCCCACCACGCGACAGAAGGCTGGTACCGCCGCAGGATAGATCTTGCGCTCTGAGGTCGACTTCTCGTATGAGGGAATAAAGGTACCCGCGGCGACTTCGACCGCCGATGTAATCGAAGTATTTGGAAGTTGCAACGAACCCAGTTCCCCACAGGTACTGCCAAAAGCGCGCAGTGGCGCAACTGCGGCAGCTCCTAGTAAAAATGCAGACAAACCAATTCGGCGATTCAAGTTCTTCATGATCGATATCCTTTGGGGTCAGATTGTCTGCTCGATTGCATAGAGAAATACTTTTATCGGTGAGCCAGCTCTCGCTCAATGGCTTGATTCACGAGGGGCTCCATCTTTTCGTACCCGGCGTGGTTGGGATGAAGACCATCGATCGTAAGGGACGTCTGCAATCGATCGTGCCCATCTGTCATCGCTGCGTAGTAATCGACATACTGGACGTGCCTCTCAGCCGCATGGCTCTTCAACCATGCATTCAGCCGAAGGATGTCTTCGGGATGACGATCCGTCGTCTGCGGACGGAGCGCATCGCTGACTGGCAGCACGGAGCAAAGAATGATGCGCTCATGGTTCGCTTCTGCGAGATCCACGATGGAGCTGATCGTCTGTTCGATGAAGGCGACCGTATCGGAAACCTTGAAAGCGACGAGATCATTGGTTCCGGCCAACAAGACGACTACCTTCGGCTTCAGGGCCAGAACATCGCTCCTATAACGAAGCAGCATCTGACCCGCATTTCCACCGTTGATACCACGATCAATATAGTTCGGCTTGTCCTGAAACAGGCTGGAGTACTTTGCATCCTGCCAGTGATTCGTAATGGAGTCACCCAGAAAAACCACTCGGGGCAATGTGATGGGCAATGCGGCTAGCCGCTTATTCTCTGCTTCGTAGACTCCAAGCCGAGCCCAGTCTTCAAGAGGCGGATGGATATTAGTATGCGTCAAGGGTGCAGCCGATGACACAGTGGCTGGCGTCGTCTGAGAAATCCCTGCGGAAGCCAGAAAGAAAGTAAAGAGCAGAGCGGACAATTTCATCTTTCGTCTCCTGGTCGTGATATCTAGGCGTGCACTGGCTCCAGTTCGAGCAGTTGTCGTAGAACATACGGCAGCAGTCCACCGTGTCGAAGATATTCAACTTCCATCGCAGTCTGCGCGCGCAGCAGAAGTCCGATCTCTTCGACGGCACCCGTTTGACGGTGAATACGCAACGTAACAACCTGCGAGGGCATCAAGTCCTGACTAAGACCCAAAAGGTCGAAGCTCTCCGTGCCATCGAGCCTCAGCGAGTCCCGCTTCCTACCATCGAGAAACTGCAGCGGAAGCACTCCCATGCCGATCAGATTCGACCGGTGTATGCGTTCGAAGCTCTCCGCTATCACAGCACGAACTCCCAGCAGAGCCGGTCCTTTGGCGGCCCAGTCCCGACTCGAGCCACCCCCATAGTCACTTCCGGCAATGATGAGAAGCGGCGTCTGTCGCTCACGATAGCGCAGGGCCGCCTCGTAGACGGAGAGTACGTCACCTTCGGGTTGCAAAAGTGTTTGCGGAATAGAACTTTTGTTTGAAGGTAAGAGCTCGTTGCGCAATCGAGGATTACTGAACAGTCCACGCAGCATTACCTCGTGGTTTCCACGACGCGTTGAATACTGATTGAAGTCTGTAGGAGCAACGCCGCAAGCAGCCAGGTAAACTCCCGCAAGGCTATGCTGCGGGATTGCGCCTGCTGGCGAGACATGGTCTGTCGTAATCGAGTCACCCAACAACAGCAGAAGTCTGGCTCCATAGATATTGCTCCGCGGAACAGGAGAGTTTGCCACGTCATCGAAGTAAGTCGGTTGTCGAAGATAGGTAGACTGCTCTCGCCACTTGTAGGTTTGGCCTTCATCGCTAAGAATCTTCTGCCATGCCTCGGGCCCCGCGAAAACAGTGCCTGAGCGACCGCGAAAGACGGAGGGTGTAACAAACTCAGCAAACACCTCTTCTATCTCCTCATCCGTTGGCCAGATATCCGCAAGATAAACAGGAACGCCAACCGTAGTGATACTCAGGGGCTCGGTGGCAAGATTGATGAGTACCGAACCGGCAAGCGCATATGCGACCACAAGCGCCGGAGAACCCAGGTATGCCGCACGCACGGAGGGGTTAATCCTGTCTTCAAAGTTACGATTGCCCGAAAGCACAGCAGTCCCCACGAGTTCGTCCCGCTGCGCCAGCAGAGCCAGTTCGTCGTCAATCTGACCGGAGTTGCCGATGCAGGTCATGCATCCGTAGCCGACCAACTGAAAGCCAAGCTCGTCGAGAGGTGCCTGAAGCCCGGCGGCAAGAAGGTAGTCAGACACGACATGAGAGCCGGGAGACAGTGAGGTCTTCACCCAGGGAGGCACGCTAAGCCCGTTGCGCCGCGCGTTACGCGCCAACAAACCAGCCCCAATCATCAGTGCGGGGTTCGATGTGTTCGTGCAGGAGGTGATGGACGCGATGAGTACCGCACCATCCTGGACAGAATAGGGCTGTCCCGGAACCACGATGGAACGCGGCTGTTTCACCTCAATCGGCGCCGCGGCAAGCATGGAAAGGAAGCTATCTCGTACCTGCGAGAGAGCAACGCGGTCCTGCGGCCTCTTCGGTCCCGCCAGACTTGGCTCTACTGTAGCAAGATCAAATTCGACCACTTCGGTAAACATCGGTACATGGTCGGGAGTATGCCAAAGCCCCTGCACCTTCGCGTAGTCCTCAACGATCTCAACGTGATGGGCGCTCTTGCCAATCAGTCGCAGATACTCCAGGGTACGTTCGTCGATCGGAAACAAGGAGGATGTAGCACCATACTCTGGAGCCATATTCGATACTGTAGCGCGGTCTGCAACATTCAGAGAGGTGATGCCGGGACCAAAGAATTCAACAATTTTTTCGATAACCTGGACGCCTCGCAATACCTCGGTCAACGTAAGGGCCAGGTCCGTGGCGTTCACTCCGGCCCGCAGGCGATTGACCAGTCGAATACCGACGACCTCTGGTACGCGCAGCGCGATGGGCTGACCAAGCGCAGCGGCCTCTCCCTCGATTCCGCCGACACCCCATGCGAGGATCCCGAGCGCATTGATCATCGGGGTATGGCTGTCGGTCCCTACAAGCGTATCGGGAACTAGCATGGGCGGGCCGGAAAGTTGTGGCACAACACGCACCACCTCGCTCAAGTGCTCCAGGTTCACCTGATGCAGTATCCCCGTGGCCGGCGGCACCACACGAAAGTTAGCCAGGCTTTGCTGTGCCCAGCGGATAAAAGAGTAGCGTTCGGCGTTTCGCTCAAAGTCTCGATCAAGATTGAAGAGGAATGCGTCCGCCGATCCTGCGCGGTCCACCATGACCGAATGATCAATCACAAGATCGACTGGAATCTGAGGGTTAACGATCGCCGGATCTCCGCCACGCTGGACGACAGCGTCTCGCAACGCCGCGATGTCCACCAGCGCTGGCACACACGTCGTATCGTGCATCAATACACGAGCCGGATAAAATTCGATCTCGGCATGCGTGCGTCCGCCACCCGCGAGCCAGGACTGAAAAGCGTTGAGCGAGCCAGGTGACCGGCGGGCAGCATTCTCGGCCAGAATCTTCAAGGAACAAGGCAAGCGGCGAAAATTCTCGTCGCCCCATCCTGCCGAGACAAGAACGTACTCCACATTCGCAATGAGCAGCTTCGTTGTTCGTGCGTAAGTTGTGTCATTCAGCCGCTCTTTCATTGGGGCGTCTTACCGCCACGCAGCTCGTAGCTCATCCGGTTTATGTCACATCTAAGCATTGGATTATTCGTATTTTATACCAATAAAAAACAAATAGTACAAAGTACAATCATCGTGGTTTGGATTCATACCGTTACTAGGTCGCCTGACACGGTAGCCGATCCAGGATTTCGCATCTACTGCAGGAAAAGAAGGTTCGGAATTGAAGCGTAAGCAGAGCCGTTCAGAAACGGAATCATCCGCGTTGCCAACGCAACTCGCCTCACAGATCGTAGAGTTGCTCCGCACTACGAAAAGGAAGGCCGAAGAGCATCTGGCGGAACAGGAGTTCGCAGATGCGTTTAGGGTCTCCAGGACTCCGGTGCGGGAGGCGTTCCGACTACTCGAAGAGATGAACGTTCTGGAGAAGCGGCCGAATCGAGGTTATTTTCTGCTGCGCGACGCTGATGCGTTTGAACATCAGCATCTGCAGGCGGGAGAAACAGACGATAGGGTGTACTTCGACATTGCGGCCGACCGTCTTTCGGGAGCGCTGCCTGAACGTTTCACTGAGAACCAGCTCATGCGCCACTACGACGTAAGTCGCAGCCGGCTGGTCAAATACCTCCTGCGCATGCAGCACGAGGGCTGGCTCGAGAGGCTTCCGGGCCACGGCTGGGAGTTTCAACCCACTCTAAGTTCGCCTGAAGTGTACGAGCAAAGCTTCCGCTTCCGACTGCTCATCGAACCGGTCGCTCTGCTTGAGCCCGGTTATACATTGAGTACCGATGCAATCGCGGATCTCCGCAATCAACAGCAGGCGATGCTAGACGGCGGAATCTTCAGCTATAGCCGCAGCCATACTTTCCAGATCGGCGCTGCGTTTCACGAAACACTTGTAGCGGGAGCTCAGAATCCCTTCCTTCTGGAATCCATTCGGCGCGTGAATCGTTTGCGTCGCCTGATGGAATACCGCCTTACCGCCGGACGCTCGCGCATGATTCAACAGTGCAAGGAGCACCTTGCTCTGCTTGACTTGGTTGAGAGTGGAGACTTACAGGCGGCCTCCGCCTTCTTACAGAAGCACCTTGAGGGTGCGCGGACACAGAAGATAGGGCTGGCACAAAAGGCTGGATCAGCGCTAACAAGAGTTACTTCTAAAGACCTCTAACCTACGCCTGGCGCAGTGCCGTTAGGTCATTTTTTCTGCGATTACTCCGTCCAATCATCAATACGATCACACCGCTCAGCGCAAGGAATCCACCCAGAAATACCAGCGTCAACGCATAATTGCCCGTAGCACCGCGCACCCACCCGGTCATGTAGGGACCGAAAAAGCCTCCCAGGTTGCCAACCGAGTTGATCAGCGCAAATCCAGCGGCAGCCGATGCACCTGAGAGAGTCGCAGCTGGCATCGTCCAAAAGATCGTGTTGGAGCACCAGATACCAGTCGCGGCAATGCAAAGTCCAGCCATGGCGAGGAACGCATTTCCCGAATACGCCGCGAGAATGAAACCAGCCGCTCCAAAGAACGCTGGAAATGCAATGTGGCGCGGCCGTTCCCCTGTCCGGTCCGACCTGCGGCCCACGTAAATGCTGCCGACTGCCGCGCAAAGATATGGAATGGCAGACACGAAGCCCGTCTGTAGAGTTGTCAGATGGCCGATTGATTTCACAATCTGCGGCAGCCAAAGTGCAATCCCGTAAAAGGACAACAAGACACAAAACTTCGAGGCTGCAAACGCCAGCGTCGGCCCATGCAGAAAGACCGCACTTGCTGTTGCTGGAGACACACACTCGCGCTCTTTCGATTCAGAGCGCAGGATCGATGCGAGCCAGGCGCGCTCGTCAGGGGCCAGCCACTTCGCCTCTTCCGGTCGATCCGTCAACCACCAGATTGCAAGAATGCCCAACACCATTGAGGGCAATCCTTCCAAGAAAAAAAGCCATCGCCACGCCGCGAAACCTAGCATATTGCCGAAGGAAAGCAACGTCGTTGAAAGCGGCGCACCAAAGATAATCGCGATCGGATTGCCAATCATGAAGATCGTGATGGCCGCAGCACGTTCCCTGGCTGGAAACCAACGCACCAGGTAAAGCATGATGCCGGGGAAAAACCCGGCCTCTGCCGCACCTAACAATAGTCGTCCAGCGTAAAGCGAGTGCTTATCAAAAATAAACGCGTTTGCCGCAGCAATGATCCCCCAGGTAATCATGATGCGCGACAACCAAATCCGCGCACCCACCCTTTGCAGGATCAGGTTGCTTGGCACCTCAAGTCCTGTATAGGCCACAAAAAGAATGCCCGCCGCAAAACCATAGATCTGTGGAGTCAGATGCAGATCGTGATTCATCTGCAGTGCGGCAAAGCTGATATTTACGCGGTCCAGAAAGTTCGCGCAGAACATGGCGATCATGAATGGAATGAGATGAGCACTCACCTTTTTCATCGTGCGTTGCCGTAGTTGCTCTTCTTTGGTCGAGATCGGGATCCGGGCAGGCTCACTTCTAATTTCAGCTAGGTTGATCGACATCAGTGCGGGCGCTCCAATTCTGAAAGCAGCGATAGTACGGGTGTAACGGGACCAAAAGACTTGTGCGGATACTAGGGCTGCACTCATGGCCTTGTCAATAAATTGTATTTTGATGTACTAATAATCAAAACGGTCTGAATACAAGGCGCTATCTCTGAGGTGCACACGGTCCCTCTCCAAACTTCATTCCAGTCACTTGCTTGAGAGGAATTTGATGAAGATGCGAAGCATTCCAACCGCCGACCTTATCGATGACTATAGCGACCTTTGCGCTTCCTGTGACGTGCAGTTTTTGCAATTTGGCCGACGTTCATCCTTCCACGGCCGGATCCGCACGGTTAAATGCTATGACGACAATGTACTGGTACGCCGTGCCCTCGAAGCCCAATCGGACGGTGAAGTTCTGGTCGTCGACGGTGCAGGCTTTCTAGGCTCAGCTTTGGTAGGTGATCAGATTGCGTCTCTTGCGATCAGCAATGGCTGGGCAGGCATTGTGATCTTCGGTGCTCTGCGCGACTCAGTTGCACTGAGGGAGATGGAAATCAGCATCAAGGCGCTCGGCAACAACCCCAGGAAGAGTGGGAAGAATGGAATAGGCGAATCTGATGTGGCCGTTCGGTTTGGTAACGTCGTCTTTCGCCCTGGGGATTGGATCTATAGCGATGAGGATGGCATCCTCGTCTCCCAGGAGAACCTGCTGCAAAAGAAGAATGCATAACCACATCGGGCGCCAATCTAATGACATAGCGTGGATGACGATTGGAGGCACATGCTGACGGACCAAACGAGTCGCCCTGATCGTCGAACTGCTGCAAAGAGCAAGTCGCAGCCGCAGAACCGCTCACTTCTTCTCGCCGTCCATCTTTGGCTTGGCTTGAGTCTCGGGGCTCTGCTGGTCTTAATTGGTCTGTCCGGTAGCGCGCTGATCTTTCGTTATGAACTCGAAAGGCTCATCTTCCCTTCCCTCACCCACACTTCATCACACACACCAGCAACAGATCCAACCGCAAATCTTGACCTTTGCGTGAGCACAGCCCAGGCCGTCAATCCACTCAAGACCGTACGCAGCGTACGCCTGCCCGTCCATCCCGATGGAACCCTGGAGTGGCTCACGATCCCAATGGGCTCAACAACCAAAGAAGAAGCAACGACCGTATACACCGATCCGCAAACTTGTTCCGTCCTCGGCACAAGAGGTCCGCGTAAAGATGTGATGAGCTTTGTAGTGAACTTCCATCACGCTCTGTTCCTTGGCAAGAACGGCGCATACCTGCAGACCTGTGTAGCCTTTGTGGCCATTTTCATGGCGTGCAGCGGGCTGATTCTGTGGTGGCCGAAGCGTTGGACCTCGTCTCGATTTCGCCCCCGCGCCAATGCCCGTCCTTTACACTATGCTATTGGATTCTGGGCAATGTGGCCGCTCCTGGTCATCGCTTCAACGGGTTGTTATATGGCGTGGCGCTCCACCATCAACAAGGCGCTTCTTCCAGAAACAATACCGCAAGCCTCTTCCGCCATCAAACCGCTTTTAGGCAAGGCCGCAATGACACGGTCAGATGCGGAAATTAAGGCGAAGAAACAACCTTATCCGCTCTCGTTGAACGCCATCGTTGCTACTGCCCATGCAGCGGAGCCTGATGCGGAATGGCGGATTCTTACCCTCCCCCAAAAAGCCAAAGAACCCGTAACCATCACCTATCAACTTCCCGGCGAATATGGCCGCAGCGGGAACAATCAAATTCAGATTAAGCAGACTGATGATGGGACGGTGCACGTCGTCAAGGTAAGTGAACTAAAAAGCGGCCCTGCCATGAAGCGATTTCTTACGGGCCTCATGCAGATTCACTATGGAGAATTCGCTGGAGTCGCCTCGCGCCTTGTTTGGTGCGCCACTGGCTTGATGCCTGCAGTTCTATTCTGCAGCGGATTTCTCATGTGGAGACGACGAATTAGAGTGCGTCTTATCGCGGAGAAAGCTCTTCTCGGAAGATCCCGTTGAGTCGCCGCAATCGTCTGCGCCGATTCAATCCAAGCGTTGTCGCAAGCAATCATGCAATCCGGTTGGAGGCAGTATGCAATCAGTCTTTCAAACCATTACGCAGGTCATCGGCGCCATCGGAGACGATGAATTTCCGGTTGTTGCTGCGAATGCGCTCTGTTGTTTCTCCGGGTTTGATCTTGCGACGATCGTGATACACCGCTTTGATGAAACCCCAAGGCTCGTGTTTGACAACTTTGATTCAGTCGATTGCCGCCAAGGCATAGAAAATTACATCTCTTTTACTCACCGCCTAAATCCAGTCCTCAAGTGTCGAAATAGTCTTGGCGCAGTCCGGGTGCGCGACTATAAAGCTATTCCCCAACCTGACGAGCGTACAGGATCATACTTTCAACTCTCGCCCGAAGAAGAGCTCGGGTTCCGAACGATTGGCTGGCCAACTCGGCTTGAGGAACTTGGCCTCTACTTTGTTGCGTGTGGTGGTGTCGTAGAGTTCAGTATTTACAGGAAACTGACGCGATCCCTGGCTTCTAATACAAAGCTTGCCGACCTGGAAACGCTTTGCGGGCCAATAGCCGAAGCATTTAGCCGACATGACGCTCTTTCTGGAATGCGAATCGCCGGAAGGTTTCCTGAAGCTGCTCTTCTCTCCTCACGCGAACAGCAGATAGCAGATCTGCTGTTGATCGGTTGCACGTCTGAGGCGATTGCACTGCGATTGGAGATTAGCAGACACACCGTAAGAGACTATCGAAAACAGATCTTCCGAAAACTTCAGATCTGCTCGCTTGCTGAACTATTTGCTGTCTACCATGGTCAACGCAATCAAATTGGGGCTTGGAATAATACAAACGCGCCCAGATCAACTCACTAACGTTTGCCTGCTCCATCTCCCCGGATGAGACCCCCACATCAGGGGGGTGTCCAGATGAAGTCAGAAGCGATATGTTTCTCGAATACACAGGGAGGTTTCAACCATGCAATACGTGAGAATGCCGATTGAGGTGGAGTCACCTGAAGAATTTGGCTATGGCCGCATCCGTTACAACCTGTCGGAGAGTTCGATCACAGATCAACGCCTATCCGATTTCAACCTGGAAATTCCCGATCTCGCTCTGATTTACAACGAGCATCGCGGTAGCGAAGCATTGCGCAAATTGATTATCGAAGAAAACCCAGAGCTGTCAGTCGACGATGTTCTGATCACCGCGGGCGCTGCAGGCGCGTTATTTATCATCGCGACCGCTCTCCTGTCGCCTCAAGATCATTTGGTTGTGGTCCGTCCGAATTACGCAACGAATCTAGAGACGCCGCGCGCCATTGGATGTCAAATCACATTTGTCGATCTGTCGTTCGAGAATGGCTTCAAAATCGATCTGGAAGCGCTTCAAGCCTCTGTGAGACCCAGCACCAAACTCATCAGCGTGACCTGTCCACACAACCCTACCGGAGTGATGATGAGCGAGGGCGAGCTTCGACAGTTAGTGCAACTCGCACGCAAGCATGGTTGTTATCTTGTCGTAGATGAAACCTATCGTGATCTATCGTTAGGTGGTGCTCTCCCCTTGGCCGCCTCGCTGGGGTCGCATGTAATCAGCGTCTCCTCCCTCTCTAAAGCATATGGAGTACCGGGAATCAGACTTGGATGGCTGATTACTTCAGACAAAAATCTTCAGGAGATCTTTCTCGCTGCCAAAGAGCAGATCAGCATCTGCGGTAGCGTACTTCATGAGTGGATAGGCGAGAAAATTCTCGCGAATCGTACTGCAATTCTTGGCCCCACACTTACGGAGATGCGTCGCCGTTTGGGAATCGTAAGCGACTGGATCAACAGCGAAGAACTCTTAGAGTGGGTTCGGCCATCCGGAGGCGTTGTGTGTTTTCCACGTATGAAGAGTATCCCTAACGGGGGGACGGCCAAATTTTATCAGCGTCTCATGGAACAGCATGGCACCTACCTGGGTCCTGGGCACTGGTTTGAGATGCCAGATACATACTTCAGGCTAGGATTTGGATGGCCAACATCCGAAGAGTTTGAACGCGGTCTCGAGGGGATTTCAAAGGCTTTACGCGGCTGAACGACCACCGATCACGATGGAAGCATCGTCTGGCGGATCAAAGCATCGTACAAGGCTCTGGATCCGCCAGACATAAGCCACATCGGACATACTATAGACATGCCGTATCAAGTACGACCATCGACGCTTACCCGCAGACGCTTCGGTCAAGTTTTCGGACTGGCTGCAGGCTCGCTATTGCTGCCAGAAATCGCCCGTGGAGCGGCCGGTTCGGACGTCAAACTGGAAATAGCACCCTACACTCTCGAAGCCTCGCCCAGACATCACATCCATACTCTCGCCTATAACGGGCAGGTGCCTGGACCGCTGCTGCGAATGCGACAAGGGCAAGAGCAAACCGTTGCAATCCGCAATCTAACCAGTGATCCGGAGGTGGTTCACTGGCATGGCCTCTTCCTGCCCTCCGATATTGACGGTGCAATGGAAGAAGGGACACCGATGATTGCTCCCGGCGGTTCCGCCCGCTATGTCATGAAACCAGATCCGGCGGGATTCCGCTGGTATCACACCCACACGTTCGCGGGTAAGAATCTGATGAAGGCGCAGTACAGCGGACTTCACGGATTTCTTATGATTGAACCCCGTGAGAACCCAGCACCTTATGACCGCGAGGTTTTTCTGGCGCTGCATGATTGGGCAGGACACTTCATGGGCGGCGACGATGGCTCCATGAATCCGGTATACGACGTTGCTACCATCAACGGTAAAATGCTTGGCTTCGGAGATCCCGTGCAAGTGAAACAGGGTGAGCGAGTTCTCTTTCATGTACTCAACTCCAGTCCGACTGAGATTCACTGGATCTCTTTTTCGGGTCATCACTTCAATGTCATAGCGCTGGATGGCAACACCGTACCGAAATCACAGTCGGTCAGAATGCTAAGGTTGTCACCCGCCGAACGTGTTTCCGCCATCGTCGAAATGAAAAACCCCGGGGTCTGGATTTTGGGCGAAGTCCGCAAGCATATTCAGGCTATCGGCATGGGAATCGTCATCGAGTACGCAAACTCAAAGGGCAAACCTGTATGGAACCAACCACAGGAACTCGTTTGGAACTATCAGCAGTTTGCTGGAGACGCCGCAACAGCAACCAGCTCTCCCGATGCCAAGCAGATCGACCTTCTCTTCGATTCCAAGTTTCAAGGCCATGGGAACGAAGAACTTTGGAGAATCAACGGCCAAAGCTATCCACAGAATAATTCCCCTGTTCTTCAGACAGGCCAGAGGTATCGACTCGTCATGAAGAACAAGAGTACCGACGATCATCCAATGCATCTCCATCGACACACCTTTGAGGTCCGGCGCATTGACGACAATGCGGAGTTGCACGGACTGCGTAAAGATGTCGTGCTGGTTCGTGCTGGAAGTACCACGGAGGTCGAGTTTGTGGCCGACAATCCCGGTAAGACTCTCTTTCACTGTCACCAGCAGGATCACATGGACCGCGGATTCATGATGGTGTTCCACTATGCCTAAGTCAATTACTCGACAGTGCGTGAAGATGCTGATGCTTGCCTTTGCTCTCTGTGCGGCGCATCCCGCGAAGGCCCAGGGCAACTACGAAATTCAGGTCTACGGTGCAGATACTGTTCCACCCAAAAACCTGATGGTTGAACTCCACTCAAACTTTACTCCTGAAGGCCAGAAGAATTACATCGGCAAGGTCATTCCTACAAACCACCAGGAACATGAGACGCTCGAACTTACCGAGGGGATCAACAGTTGGTCGGAGATCGGCTTCTATATCTTCACCAGCGAACAGGACGGGCACGGCATCCAATGGGTGGGAGATCACATACGACCACGGGTGAGAGCACCAGACAGTTGGCATCTTCCCGTTGGTCTAAGCCTTTCGACGGAAGTCGGCTACCAAAGGGCTATCTACTCGCCGGACACCTGGACTTGGGAGATACGGCCCATCATCGACAAGACGATTGGTCGCTGGTACTTTGCCATCAATCCAGCGCTGGAGCGCACGTGGCATGGCCCAGACGTGAATCAGGGCCTCGGATTCTCTCCGGGGGCGAAGATCAGTTATGACTTCACACGAAAAGTGAGTGGTGGCCTCGAATACTATGCCGACTACGGCCGACTCGGTGGGTTCGATACACTCCATAACCAGCAACAGCAGATCTTTGCCGTCACAGACTTAAACGTCTCTCCAAAGTGGGAGATTAACCTAGGCATTGGCGTAGGACCAACTTCCGCAACTGACCACCTGATCGTGAAAGGAATTTTAGGCAGACGTTTCGACTGGGGAAGGCATTCAACTGTCGAGTAGTAAAGAAAGAGATAACAGCAAAAGCTTTTTTCTGCATTCGATGCCAACTGGCAATTGGTGATCTGCTCTGGGTGTCTCTTCGCTTTGGCGAATTATCCTTTCAACTTTCCTGCTATGAGGCGCGCTAAGACTCCATCCAGAGCGCGATCCAGTTCAACGAGTCTGCCATCAGGCAGTAAGGCTCTGAATACCTGCTCATTCAGCCCTCCGGGCGTCTGGTGATCTTCCACCATCTGCGCAAACGTACGGTCGGGAGCAACGGTGGTTGCCGCGGCCAGGCCGCGCAACATCTGTCCCACAAATGCGTGGGCCTTTTGCGGTGCAACTCCTTGATGTTCCATCCAGGATGCCGTCGTATCCGCGAAGCCAAAGTAAGTAGACATAATAGAGGTAGCGGTTGTGAATGCGTCGAATTCTGCTTCGCTCTCAAGCTCGATAACTATGCCGAGTTCATCGAATAAAGCTTTGATCGTCGGGTTTGGCGGATACATAGCGGTAGGCGCCTGCCTGTAAGCGACGGCTGGCAACGGAACAGCTCTTGTAACGATACTGGCCGGCGCTGTGACCGATTGCAGATACTTCAGAGACACCGCAGCAATCAGGCTAACGACATGATGGTCGGGCCGAAACCTCAACGACGTAAGAACCTCATGCGCTATTTGGGGACGTACCGCGAGTATCACTGTGTCGCTGGCATCGAGCACTGCCTGATTTGTGGCTGCAATCTGCGCGTTGGCGTACCGCTCAGCCAACCGTCTGGCTATCTCAACATTGCGAGGCGATAAAAAGACGGGACATTTGGCCGGACTCGCTTGAAGACCTTTCACGATAGCGGCCGCGATTGTGCCAGTTCCGATGAATCCTAGTTTCATTCTCTGTCCATCCGTGTTGAGCGCTTACATTGATCAGCCTGTTATAGATTGGCATCCCCCACGATAAGCTCTGCAATGGTATTTTCCGTTTCGGAGCGGATTGTAGCTTTAATGTCATTGAGATGCTTCCACTCTGGATCGTTACGTAGCGGTCCGCGCACCTTGGCTACAGTCTCTTCACGTTTGCCAAAATCTTCTAAATCCCGATACTCGTAGATGAACAGAGCATCCCAGGGATCGCCTACGGAATAGCGGTTTAGATAAATCGAATAGCGACTTAGAACCCCCTCCTTGATCCAGCCTTGCACCTGCGGAATGACATAGCCATCGACATAAGCCTTGTACTGGTCGAGGGAGTTGTAGTTGTAAGGAATCACATAAAAGACTCTCTTGCTTGCAGATCCAGGTGCTTTATCACTGCCCTCCCATTCGAGATCAGCGGAATAGGTCTGGATTGGTTTCGCCAGTTTCAGACCTGCTGCCGAGAGACCACCGGGAGACTTGCGCTCTATCTCCTTCCATCGCTGCGTGGAGGCATAGTTTGAAAAGTTGAGGATCGTCATCGCATCCCAGGTACCAGTCGTGACGAAAGGGTTGAAGAGAATCTGATATCCCTTTAGAACTCCTTCACTCTTCAACTTCTCAAGCATTGCCCCTTCCTGGTCTTGAAGATAGCTACGGAACGCGGGGCGGTCGACCGCAGCACAGCGATACGTAATGAGTAGCTGCCGAGGTCCACCCTCCGAACCAGCAGCCAAGCCGGATGCGGTCGACAGTTGAAGGACTCCAACAAAGAATAAGAGGAGACGAGCCTGCCAGAGACGCGTCATGCAGTGACGCGCCCTCAACCCTACTCCCACACATAGCTCTAAACAGGACGCGACTGCCATGGGTTCTCCATTCGCTCTTGCAACGGTTTTGATGAGAGATTGTATTTCTTGATGATATATTGTCTTTTATCAAAACAAAAGCCATTTAAGACGACGGACACGTACCAACTTATACAAATTCTGAGGCCGGTTATGAATCGAGTTAAAAGCAGTGGAACCAAGCTTCCTTATGCCAGCTCTATTCTGGCACTGACGGTCTTGCTTGCTGTGTTTGCTTCTGCACAGACAACCTCCAGCACAGCTGACAAATTCCGGCCAACCCGAGCGCCGGTCCCACCGCCCGAATGCAAAGCGCGGGTTGGCTATGACCGCGACCTGGTCTTGCCGGGCTACCTACTGCCCACGCAGGCCAGCCCAAAGACATGCATCCCTTTCACATCCGTTGCAGCACAGCCGCCCGAAGGTTACCGCGGCGACTTCTATGTCGACGAGTTTACAGACGCCAAGCTGCGTAGCCGCTGGGAAGATTGTAAGAAAGAGAAGAGCTGCTACGACCGTGTCTATAAACAGGTCCTCTCTCGACATCCACCCAACAAGGAACACAGCCTCACCGATCCACACAGCCGTTTCCTTCTGGGCAAGATAGAAGAAAAGGGCAGCAACACCGATCTGAAGACGATTCGACGCCCCGCGTTCTTTGCCAGGGCGCCTTACAACGAGCAGATCGCTAAGGTTGACTCGAAGACTTACACCGTCGAATTCTCCGCCCCTCCAGAAGCCTACGAGCGTCTGCACATGCACGCACCGGACGATATTAAGATCCGCGGCTGGTATATCTGTGGCGATGGCGTCAAGAATGGTCACGGTGGCAAGGTGCGGTCGCTGATCATTATGAGCGGCGGCGGAGGTGACAGAATCACCGCAATCGATGACCCTTCCGACAAGGCCTATACGATCGATCCAAAGACGGGGGAAACAATCCCCAACGACGATTGGCCCAACGCTACCACCGGCGTGAAAGGCGAAGCGGTTTGGCGGCAGGTCTGGTATGAACTCCACGAAGCCGGCTTCGATGTGCTGGCGATAGATCGGCGTGGTGTTGGTATCTCGGGTGGCTACAGTGACACGAACACGCTCCAGCAAGGGCATGACCTATTAAGCATTGTCGCCAGTCTGCGAACGGGCAAAGGCATACGCGCGCTCTCCGCGACTGGTGGGCTGAGTCAAGATCGAGACGCCGCGTCAGCGATCCGTGGCGGGACACCCGATGCTGGCATGCCGGTGATGTTTCTCGGCAGCTCGCGAGGTACGATGGCGAGCGGTTGGGCCATGACGATCAACTTCGACAAGGACTGCAGCTATGATCTGCCGACGATCACCTGTGGGCAGCCAGTACATGACAACAATATCAAGGGTGCTCTCCTGATTGCCGAATTTTCAAGCGGCGTCGGCTATCTCGAATCACAGACGACTCCGAAGGACGATGGACGAGGGCCGGGGCGGGATCGTGGACTCTTCATCGGTGGGATCGAGATCGAAAACAATATCGTGTTCTTTCCAAGTTCCGCAATCCTGGCAGGGATGAGCAAATGGCCCAGCGTCTTCCTCGCGCGAGGTCTTTGGTGTTATG
Source organism: Terriglobus saanensis SP1PR4 (assembly GCF_000179915.2). Taxonomy (NCBI): domain Bacteria; kingdom Pseudomonadati; phylum Acidobacteriota; class Terriglobia; order Terriglobales; family Acidobacteriaceae; genus Terriglobus; species Terriglobus saanensis. Next base: position 3,500,653 of record NC_014963.1, read on the forward strand.
CGGATGGCCTGGAGGGTTCAATGGATTCTTACAGCCGGGTCAATGGTCAAAAAGACCTCGTTGTGGTGCGTGGCCCACACCCCTACGAAACCTGGCCCGACCAGGAAAAACGCCGGGTGAAGGAACGTATGATCGCTTATGCTCAGGCCGTGGTCCTCGGCCGCAAAACTATCCCTGGACGTCGCACCTGGTCGAATATGAAGGAACTCGTAGGAACAACGAGCGATGTATGGGAACCATCAACCCAGCCGCAACTCAGCCGCCGATAGGGGAAAAAGAAGGTCAAGACTGTTGCGCTTAGGTTCTACGCCGTAAGGAAGACGACCGCATCGGTAGCGCCTCTTACCTTAGACGATCTCGACCGCAAAGTTTGCGGGGCCAGGGCAAGAACATGCTTCTGTGATTTAGTCGATGCAATATTGAAGGGTTGGTCGTCATCCCCGCACGCACCGGTAAGGCCAAGTCTCTTCTAATGAGCCATGAGTTCGACCGTCTCCCGATCGTAGCGCTCGACCGCCCCATAGAAGGGAGCCGCTCCGACCATCTCACCTCACGCTAGACCTCAAAGCGTAGGGGTATCCCAATGCGCAGATTATCCCAGAAAACACTGATGATAAATCAGTTCTGCATCGGCCTGCTCAATCGATCTAGGGTTGTTCTTTAGAAGTCTCGTCACAGTCATGGCGGATCGAGCCAGACGTGAAATATCTCCTCTCGTAACGCCGTGACGGCCCAGATCGCAGATGAGGCCGCAAGCCTCGGCCAATTGAGTCAGGAGGTCGGCACCCAAGGCTGCAGTCTCTTCGTCGGGTAGACCTGCGGGCGCACCGAGGGCCCGGGCCACATCCGCGTGACGGTCCGGTGTGGACTTGGCGTTGAAGCGAAAGACTGCAGGTAAGAGGATGGCGTTCGAGAGCCCATGAGCAAGATGGAACTCGCCGCCCAAAGGGTAAGCCAAAGCATGCACTGCAGCGGTGTTCACAGGGCCGAGGCAGAGGCCACCATAGAGACTGACAAGAGACATTCCAATGCGGGCTTCAATATCATGTCCATCCTGAACGGCCATAGCCAGGTATTTCGCACAGAGCGTGATTCCCTGAAGAGCATACAAGTCAACGAGGGGGTGGGCAAAAAGGTTCGTGTAGGCTTCGACGCAGTGGGTCAGCGCATCCAGGCCAGTGGATGCAGTGATCGAGGAAGGGAGGGAGTAAGTAAGTTCGGGGTCGATGAAGGTAGCATCCGGCACAAGAAACGTACTGACAACGCCTTTCTTCAAAGCGGCTTCTTCATCAAGCAAAATAGCATTTGGGGAGACTTCACTGCCGGTTCCTGAAGTACTGGGGATGCAGACGAGATGGCAGTCACGCGACTTGAGAAGTCCGATGCCGAAGGTTTCTTGAACCGCCTGCTCGCTATATGTAAAAGCCGCTATGAGTTTGGCAACATCAAGAGGACTGCCACCGCCAATTCCGAGAACGCAGGTCGGTCCGGCCGCACGGGCATACGCCAAAGCCTTCTCGAACATCGAGATCGTGGGTTCAGCGGTGACACTAAGATCAAACGTTACCTTACATCCAAGTTCCTGAAGAGAAACTCGGAGAGTATTTATAACCGTCGTCATGGATGGAGAAGAGACGATGTGAACGCGAGGTTTGCCAAGCGCTGCGATGTACGCAGTGCAGTCTGTAATGCAACCTGGACCGAAGGTTAGGCGCCTGGGTTGAAGGAACGTAATGGTTCTCATAGACATCGCTTTCTCTAGCCCTCTCCAACCTCGACGCGATGGTGCGAATGCACCTTCTCCATGGCCGCCTGAGCAATAGCCTCAGCCGCGGCCTTCAGGGCCAACTGGGCTCCCGTCCGGAGACAGACAATATCGTTCGTCGCGAAGAGCAGGTCGATTCCGAGACGGGTCCAGTGGATGTAATCAGCCGCGCCACAGGCCGTGACGATCTTCTTTCCGTGGCTGCGGGCAACGCGGACGATCGTCGAAGCCGCTTCAAGGACTGCAGGATGCGAAGTCTGTCCGGGATATCCGAGGCTGGCAGCCAGGTCTGCTGGGCCAATGAAGATATCAACTCCCTCGACCGCACAGATCTCATCAATGCGTGCGAGAGCTTCCTTGCTCTCGATCTGGGCTAGAAGCGAAAGGTCCTCATTGAGTTTCTGCTGTTCAGCTGGAACATCGTCGACAAGGCCGTACTTCAGCGCCCGTGAGACGCTGAAGAAACCACGGGCGCCAACCGGGGCGAAGCGTGCATAACGGACAAGTTCTTCCACGCTGCCCACGTCATCTGCCATGGGAATGTCGATCATGTCAGGCCCACATTCGGCGGCCTTCAGTACATTGTTCCGGCTGGTATCTGCGATGCGGATCATGGTGAGCATACCGCTCCCTGCTGCCATCCGACAAAGATCGGCAGCCTCTGCAAAGGTAATGGCGGCGTGCTCCATCTCGATCCAGATCGCCTTGAAGCCGAGGTGCGCTGCCATTTCCAGGAAGATAGGGTCGTAGAAATATACAGCAGCGCCAAGGATGGGTTTGCCCTCTGCGAGTTCGATGGCGCGGTGGAGACGGTTCATACTTATTCTCCTCAAGGAAGTACTTGGGTGGCTGTTGCGGCGGTCGCTTCCGATTGGGTTCGGGAGAGACGAAGCTCTCTCCATCCCCACAAGGTGAGATCTTCCGCAATTGGTTTGGAGCGTGGGAAGAAGAAGCTAAAGACGACGCCGAAGCCGAAGAGGATCAGATGTCCAATAGCGCCAATCATGTAGTCATGCCACGGAAAGTTGAAACGGCCGAGGTTAATGGTCTTGCCGCCAAGTGTAAGAGTGGCCCAGATTGTGAAGAGAAGATTCGCGAAGATTCCTGCCAGGGCGCCTACCCGGTTGGCTTTGCGGATCAGAAAAGCGAGCAGGAAAAGTCCGGCCAAGCCACCGGCGACGATGGCTGTAATCGTGTAATAAAGCGATAGAGCGCCCCCCTGGCTGTGAGCCAGGCGAAGCGCAACACCGCCAGCAGCAAGGCCGCTGAAAACCACGATCAAGCGGCCCATTCTGAGTCTTTCTTTGTCCGTGCTTTGTGGGCGTGCCAAAAAATAAAAGTCCTCAACGCCTATCGTCGAGAGGCAATTCATATCGGACGCAAGCATCGCCATGGCGGAGCCCAGCAATGCGGCAACAAACAGACCCGCTAGTCCGGAAGGAATGTGAGTAATAAGAAAGTGCGGGAAAACCTGATCCGGGCGAGTCAGATTCTTGGGGATACTTTCGCCGGTGAGGCGATAGAAGCTCCATAGAAGACTGCCGATAAGCATGAAGGCGGTCCATACCGGCAAGCACAACGATGCGCCCAGAAACATGCCACGCAGAGCACTCCGATCGGTCTTAGCGATCAGGTATCGTTGGACCACCGTTTGATCTGCCGTGTACTTCTGCAGGTAGAAGAAAAACCCGTAGATCGCAAGTACCAGAATCGTGGGCTTGTCGAGGTTCAGGCTCGTGCTGCCAAGACTCATCTTGCCGTGCGACCACGCGTCGGCAAGAACAGCGTGCGGCCCTTGCCTCGGAAGGAAGAGAAGATAAGCGATGGAGACGATAATGCCTGTCCAGAGGACAAAGCCTTGGACAACATCGCTCCAGACGACGGCCTCAACACCGCCGAGCATCGTATAGAAAATAGTGATCAGAGCGGTGCCAATGATGACAGTGTTGACGTTCCAGCCGGTCATGCTGGAGATGGTGAGTGCAAGAAGATAGAAGACAAAGCCCATCTTGGAAAAATGGCCGATGGCAAAAGCTAAGGACGAATAGAGCCGAACGATCTTTCCGAAGCGTCGGCCAAAGTATTCGTAGGTGCTCATGTGAACCACGTGCCGAAAGAACGGGACGACGACCGAGCCGATCAAGATGAGAATCGCCACGAACATGATACCGGGAACAAGGAGCGACCAATCGCCTGCATAGGCCGCGCCCGGATACGCGATAAAAGTGACGCTCGTGATGATGGTGGCGAGCAGAGACATGCCCATTGCCCAGCCGGGGATACTGCGGTTCGCTGTAAAGTAGCTCTCTGTGGTCGTCTGTCGACGCGCAAAATGAAGGCCAATGCCTACGAGTGCGGCCATATAGATTCCGAGAACGACGAGATCGAGTGGGCGCACTTAGGACACCTGAGCAGATTCGGATTTGAGGATGCGATGCGTGGCCATGGTGACGGCCATTTTCATCGCGGCGAGCATATTGCCTTCACCGGCGATGTTCTTGCCTGCTATGTCGAAGGCTGTACCGTGATCGACAGAGGTGCGAATGATGGGGATGCCAAGCGAAGTATTGACGGTAGCTTCAAAGTCAAGAAGCTTCATGGGGATGTGACCCTGATCGTGGTACATAGCGACGACGAGATCGTGCGACCCTTTTGCCGCTCGGAAGAAAATAGTGTCTGGTGCGGCGGGTCCTTCGCAATCGATTCCTTGGGCTCGGCAGGCTTCTACTGCAGGCTTAATGAACTCTTCGTCCTCGGAACCGAAGAGACCATGCTCACCTGCATGGGGGTTGAGGCCACAGACCGCGATGCGCGGCTTTACGTGACCGAGGAGCTTCATTGCCTCATTACCAAGATGGATGGTGTGGATGATGCGCTGGGTATCGAGATTGCAGGCCTTGCGCAGGCTGGTGTGCGTGGAGACGTGAACGACACTGAGCTTTACTCCGGCGAGGAGCATGCGAGATTCGGTGGCCCCGCAAAGCTCAGCAATGTATTCGGTGTGTCCGGAGAACGACATGCCGCTCATCGTTACGGCTTCTTTGTTAAGCGGAGCCGTGACCATGGCATCAGCGCTGCCGTCGAGACACATAAGAGTGGCGTCATGAACGTAACGGACCGCCGCCGCGCCGTAGTCCGCCCGAAGTGCACCGAACGCAATTGGCTCTTTCGTATCGAGCAACGCTGCATCTCGGAAGTCAACGCCTAGCGCCACAAAATTTACACCGGTACTTTTTTCAGCGGCAGCAATGGAGGGCCCGTCTCCAAGCACGATCCAGTTTGCGGAAGCACGAACTTCTTCCTTTGCGAGAGCCTTGAGGGTTACCTCGGCACCTACTCCAGCCGGGTCACCAAGAGTAAGAACTACGGTGGGGATGCGTGATGCAGTCATTGGGCTGATCTCATTTCCTGGGTGGATAAGGTTTGGACGATGCGGGAGAGAACGCTTTCGTCGCCGAAGCCGCCGGACTTAAGCATGAAAGTGATCCCGTCCAGGAGGCCTCCGGAGATGCGGGACTGGGGAAGACCGCGCGCGAACTCGGATTGAATCTGAAGACGTTGAATTTTCATCGCCCGGCAGACAGCAAGAGCAGTGTCTCCACCAGTGGCAAAGAGACACGAGATGCCTTGTGACAGGTAAGGAGCAATCTGCTCCCGAAGCAAATGATCTGGAATGCCCCGCGGGACAGGGAGAATCACTGCGTTTGGCTCAGAGGATTTCAGATGTTGGAGCTGGCTTAGAGTGACAGGATGGTCGCTGCCCACAACAAAGACAACTTTGCCTCCTGGAGAGATAGAAGAGGCTTCGGAAGACGACGGCATGAAAGCAGCAGCCAGGGCATGAGCGAGACCGCCGGAACCTATCCACAGGACGCGACCGGTATTGGCCAGTCCAAGAGTTGTTTGAACCACGGCAAGGAGATCGTTTTGTGTGTCGCTGTCACAGAGTAAAAGTTTGTGCCCGACTGCAATTTCAGTGTGGTGGGTGATCACCTTTGGATCTACTCCGGCTTTGCGGAGGTCTTCCAAAATAGGGAGGGCATGTTCGCCTGAGAGGTCACGGTGATGCAATTGGCTTTTTATAATCATCCGACCGAGTTCCGGGAAGGCTGGTGCAAGGATGGCCAGGTCGTGAGGTACCGACGAGAGAATCGCGGCGATTTCGGTATAAGTATTGCCCCTGAAGACCGAATCCACCTTCTTGAAGATGTGATGACCTTGCTCCAAATCCAGGCGGCTCACAGCCTCCGTAACACGGGCGATGGATGCTTCGCGCGAGATATCCCGACTTTCGGTATTGAAGGCAATGACCTCTGCGTTCGACGGCGTAAAGAGGTTCCAGCAAGGCTCAACCTCAGTCTTCATGCCAGCGCACGCGAAGGCTACTGCCGCATCGCATGCGCCGGTGAGATCGTCCGCAATGATACGAACGGATGCGGGTTGGAGCAATTTCCTCATCTTGCTGGCTTGTAGACGCCGACGGTATTTCCTTGCCTAATCCATGACTCATCGAAGAGGACTGCCTTGATGGCAACACGGCGATATGTGTAGGCGACGAGGATTTGACCGGAAGGATTCTGCAGAATGGAAGGATAGCTGTACTCCTCTTCACCCGGAAACTGAATAGTGTCGCCCACTCCCGGAGAGTTGACAACCGACGCCCTGACAGCCGCATCGGGAATCTCGAGGTCGCGAACAGACGTCCAAGTGAGCCCTGCGTCGGACGATAGAGCGACGGAAAGAGGTGCGCGTGGGCCCGTTTGCGGCTCGTGAGCGGCCAGCTTCTCAGGCGATTTTCCCTGCGTGTTGTCAAAGGCGATCGCAATGTGGCCGTCTTTGAGGAGTGTCGCCTGGATAGATGCATTGTTGTTCGGGAGAACGGTCTTAGTCGGCGCAGTCCATTCACAACCATTCGTCGAGGTGGAACGATAGATAAAGTCCGCATACCTGCTACGAAAAAAGGCAACGTAACTCTTCGGACGAAGCTTCACGATGCTCATTTGGACAAGCCCATTGGACCCCGTAACGCGGCACTCGCGCCAGGTTTTGCCAGCGTCTTTGCTTACGTCTACTACCGAATAGTTCGTATCCGCACCGTTCGTGATGCCGCTGCTGGTCGAGTAGTAGATGGGAAGCAGGAGTTCACCGTTCTCTCCCATGACCGTGGGCTGACGAAGATAGGAACCGGCCTTGTCGAATACGACTTCTGGCTTGGACCAGGTTTTGGCTCCATCATCGGAGTAGACCTTGAGTACCTGTGAATCGGCCTGGCCTTTATTCGCGCTCTGAGAGGTGTTGTAAAGCCAGATACGGCCATGCGCATCTTCGATAGGGACCGGATTCTGGTAAGACTTTCCTTCCTCACGGTCAACGAGGACGGCCGGTTCCCAGGTCTGGCTTCCCTTAGGCAGGCGTGAAACAACAATGGCAACATTCGAATCCCCCTCCCTTGTTCCTGAAAAGGAAAAACAGAGGATGTCTCCATTGCGAAGGAGAAGAAGGTTGGCTGCATGCGACGAGGAAAACAGAGTCGGAAGTAGCGCCGACCTGGAGCCTGCGGTGAGACCTGCGGAAGGTCTAAAAGTGTAAGAGGCAACAGTCTGCGCCCGGGCAGAAAACCCGATGCAGTTGACGAGTAATCCTGCAGACAGCAAAAGATGGCAAGAGCGAACACTAAAAGTCGTGTAGATCACAGTGGTCCTTCAAAGAGCTAAATTCGATCGCGGAGTGAGTTTAGAGCTTAACTTTCATATTTGGCAAGTAATAAAAATTCCTACCGAGTGCTTTTTGCTTGAAACGGCAGGAAGCAGGACGTTCCGATCCTGTCATGTTAATCGGCACGTCATTTTCATTGCCTGCGTTAGACTTGCGACACGATGCGCTTTGCGCACACAGATCGAATGAATCCTGGGACACAGATGCCGAAGAAACTCACCGCTAAATTGGAAAGCCCACGCAGACGCAGGCCACAGTGGGCCACGGCAGCTGAGATGTCGGATCTGAAACCGGAGCTGCAGTCAGAGCGCTACCACTCCCGCACAATTGAACGCGCGCTTGACGCGTTGGAGGCCTTCGACTCGAGCGCATCGGCTTTGTCCCTTAAAGAATTGAGCAGCGCCATTGGCCAACCCGAATCATCGTTGTACCGCGTGCTGACGACCTTACAGAAGCGCGACTATCTGCTGCAAAATAGAGATGGCACCTACCAACTCACGCGTAAGGTTCTCCACGGACGACTCTACGAACGAGCGGAATTACTGAAAACAACGGCACGTCCTTTTATGGAAGAGCTGAGTCGCCAGTTCGACGAAACCGTTAGTCTTTCCTATCTGTTTACCGAATATATCCAAGTTTTGGACACGATCGAAGCCTTCCATCCGATTCGCGTCACCAATCGCGCCGGTCGCATTATCCCTCCCCACTGCAGCTCGATGGGAAAAGCGATTATGGCCCATCAGAGCAGCGAGGTTGCCGACCGCATGCTCGAAACATACGGTCTCGTCAGGCGTACCGAACACAGCATCGGCGATCGGCAGACATTGCGTCTGGAATTGGAAGCGTCGCGTAAATCCGGTTTCGCGGTAGATCGGCAGGAATCCATGCTGGGTGGTATTTGCTATGGGGCCCCGATTCATTCTTCCGCAACAAGCGTAGTGGGTGCGATAAGCGTATCCACACCGATACAGCGACTGGATGTCGATCGCGAGGCGGCGATTCGCGACGCCGTAGTCGATGCGGCGAAAGCAATTTCAAAGACCTTCATTGATGTTTTGCGGTTCACTTCGACTTCAGCTTAGCGCCCCGCTTCAACTAAACGTCAACTTTGCGGCCTTTCGGGTGGCCTTGGCCCTCCACGGCTTGCCAAGACAAAGACGTTTCTGACGATTGCATTTGGTCTTCATTATTTCCATATTTTTGCATGAATGAAATTTATGTATTGACTTTGGAAACATGGGGTTGATATACGTGTGCGTCCTTAAAACCCACCCACACGGAGTTCCGTAAATGCGCAACCCCCTTTTCGGCAACCGCTCTGCACACGCAGCGATCTCTTTCCTCCTGGCTCTTTTTTTTGGTGGAATTATTGCCTACTCCCAGGTCAGCACGGCCAGCGTTGGAGGCACGATCACGGACCCGTCTGGTGCCCTGGTTCCAGACGCCCAGGTCGTTTTGAAGAGCGATGCAACCGGGCTCGAACGCAAGGGAGGAACGAATTCGGATGGCGCTTACTCCTTCGATTTTGTGCCGATCGGCGAATACAGTCTTGAAGTAACCGCGCCTGGCTTTCAGGGGCAGCGCAAGACGAAGATAACCCTGAATACCGCGGACAAGGATCGGCTCGACTTTCAGCTGACTCTGTCCTCGGACACGATGATCGTCCAAGTCTCGGCGGATTCCGTTACGCTCGATACAACCTCGCCGCAACAGGTCTTCAATTTGAGCAGCACGGCGATCACTGAACTGCCGGTATCTCGCCAGGATTGGACCTCTGTTCTACAACTCGGCGCAGGTATCACCACGAATGGCGGCGGTCCTTCGCCTGCTGGCGCTTCCCTTTCCATCAACGGATTACCGCCTGCCGGCTTCAATCTCACGGTGGACGGTACAAATGCTACTTCCGATCCGGAGACGCCTGCGTTTGGCTTCTACCAGGGCCCCAATATCATCAACACGATCAACAACGACGCGATCGCCGAAGTCAGCATCGTCAAGGGCATCGCGCCCGCGACGGTTGGTGGCACTATGTCGGGAAATGTAAACATCGTCACGAAGTCCGGAACGAACCAATTTCACGGCAGCTTATATGAAATCAATGAAACCAGCGCCCTCGATGCCCGAAACCAATTCCTTACGTTTAAGCCTCGTCTGACTTTCAATGAGTTTGGAGGATCAATCGGCGGACCCATTTTCCCCAAGAAAATCTTTGGCTTTGGAAGCTATGAAGGCGCGCGAATTTCCGCATTTCAGGCGGTCTCTGCAACAGTGCCAACGCCTTATCTGAAGAGCATTGCGCCTCAGTATGCAAACGTTCTCAATGCGTATCCCACAATCGCACAACCGGCTGATCCGACCGCGATCAGCGCGCAATATTTTGGCGTGGGAGCTTTGAAGCAGAGCGACGGGAATGGTGCAGCCCGTATCGACTACAACCCGAATGAAAATAACCTCATTTACGTTCGTTACATTCGTGCGCGTCCCTTCAAGATCAATCCAGATGCGATCAGCATCAATGCTCGCACCACGACGGGACACGCGGATGCGATCAACGCCGGATATACCCACTCAGGCCACAACTGGACCTCCCTCACGCGGTTCGGCTCCAATCGCATCCGCCTGCAGCGTCTTGACGGTGGATTCAGCAGTGATCTCGAAGAGCTCGTCGTGGGTGGAATCGACTCGGAGGGTTCGGAACAGTTTGTGAAGAGTGGTCACTTCTATTCCTTCGAACAGCAGTTTGCTAGAACCCTCGGCAAACACTCGCTTACGACAGGTTTCATTTTGCAATGGCAAAACGCTGGACGTACCGACTTCAACACAGCGACGCTAAAGTACGGTTCCACCTCTGACTTCGTGAGAAATCTTCCGAATCAGGCGGTCATCACATTTGATCTGAGCCCGTTCAATCTTCGTTCCTATCAGTACGGTGGGTTCGTGCAGGATGACTACAAGATCACCTCTGATCTCACCCTGAATCTTGGCGTCCGCTATGACTACTTCACGATCCCCAAAGAGAATAGCGGACGAGTCTTCAATCGTGGAGTGGATCCAGCCAACCCACAGCTGGGACCTGGCTTCGGTGCATATCTACCGGCAAACTCAATGTATAGCGGCGACTACAATAATTTTCAGCCTCGAGTCGGTTTCACATTGGCACCTGGCGGCGCGAAGAACACAGTGTTACGCGGCGGCGCTGGCGTCTTCGTGAGCCCACACCCGATCTTCGGCGGTCCGATCGAAGAAGTTCAGGACTCGGCAAGCACACCATTCCGTATCACGTTGACCGGAGCGCAGGCGACGAACTCCGGCCTCAAATATCCTCTGCCGCGTGCAAGCTACAAGGATGCGCTGGCGGACTTACAGGCCCGCGGGATTGTATCTACACAGGTAGTCAACACGGCAATCAACAGCAACTTCCCCAATCCGTATAGCTTGCAATGGATGCTGGGTATGGAACAGACTCTACCGTTTTCGCATCGGCTCGAAATCGATTACGTAGGCAATCGCGCCTCGAAACTGAATATGACGGAGACCAGAAATCTGCCGAACAGGACCACCGGCATTTTGCCCGCACCTAACTTTCCGCAGTTCCGCTATTACTATGCGGGCGATGCAAGCAACTACAACGGATTACAGGTTCAACTCATTAAGGCTCCCTGGCATGGACTCAGCTATGGAGCATCGTATGCCTGGTCACGCAATATGTCCTTTGCCGACGCCAATCTTCTGCTGCAGACAAACCCTCAAGACAATGACAACATAAAGGCCGATTACGGACGCACCCCGTTTGACGTACGCCAGAGATTTCATAGCAACTTTCTTTGGGTACCGGACATAGCCGGGATCATGGGAATGCACTCCCGCCGATCCAAATTGCTTCTGGATGGCTGGCAGATTGCCGGAATCGTGAGTGCTGAAACAGGAACGCCGGTCGTCGTCCGGAACTCCAATTCCTCGTATCCTTCAGACCGTCCCGATGTCGTCAATGGAGTTAGCCCATATCTCTCCAACTCACGCAGCACGAGACTGTATTTGAATGCGGGGGCATTCGCTGCCGTGCCAATTTCGCCACTCAGTCTTGCGCAGGTTCGGGGTGGAAATCTTCGTCGCAACGAAATCTCGAATCCTGGTCTAATAACGTTCGATGCGACTCTTGGGAAAACCTTCGACTTTACAGAAACTCTGAAGTTTCAACTGAAGGCCAGCGCCTTCAACGCATTCAATCACACAAACTATAGCGGCCTGCAAGGCAACGTAGCTTCTTCACAATTTGGACAACTGACGACAGCAACACCGAGAACAGTGCAGCTTACGGGTCGACTCACCTTCTAAAGCTTCAATACTTGGACCGTTCCGATAATAATCGGAACGGTCCAGCATTTTGGCCGACGGCAAGCGAAGCTTCTGCAGCTGCCGAAAAGAAACTTGACCTACTCGAGATCGCCGCCGAATTATGGCAAAGTTTCGCGCAGTGCGGCGAAGATCATGCGCACCAAATCGTTCGATGCCAATTTGTGCTGTCGACAGTTGCACGACCAATCGCGCCGCCCATTCATTCAAGCTGCCCCAGCCACCTTGCGGCCCTTATACGCGGAGCGAAACAGCTTTCCTTCCACCAATGCTGCTGCTGTGCGTCCTCAGCAAAGAGAACAGCTCATCAAGCGCCTTCATATAGCTGCTGCGAGCATTCGGCGATGTGAAAAAGCAATTACCGCCAAGTGTTCTGACAGATCATGGAATAAAATGCAGTCGACGCGAATTCAAGAGTTTTGTCAATATGCAACCTGCGATGACAGCTATAATAGAGAGGAGGAATTCTGTGCTTTCTACTTCGATCGATTCGTACCGGCCGATGAAAGTAATCGCATCCAGTGCCGACCTTCCATGGGAGGGGTTCGTTGTCGAAAAGAGCATCAGCTCTCCCGGAATTCTGGTTCCGACGTCTTTGGATAAGCATTCTATTTGGCAGATGGTGGGCCCTCTCTCGGCCCGTGGCGAACGAAGTACGGGACGTGGTGGCTTTACCTCCTATGCAAAGGTGCCAGGAGATATCACGATCGTGCCTGCAGGGCCCGTCCCCGATGTACGCCTGTTTCCTGCGACGGAGTTGATCTGCTGTACGTTCGATAAGAGCTTCACCGAGGGTATTTCTGGCGAGATGGATCGTCGAGTATCCGATGCCCCTGTATTTAGTCTCTCGGTGCGCGATGCCACCACCACTCGCCTGCTGGACTTACTTACGGAAGAGTTGGAAGCTGGCGCGCAGTCAGGCCAACTGTATGCGGAATCCCTTGCGCAAGCGCTAGCCGTTCGCTTTTTGACAAGCGCCTCCGCTCTGTCCAGGAGACTTCACGCGCGGGTTTCCCCTCTGCCTCCAGCAATACTCCGAAAGGTCAAAGACCTGATAGAAAACAACTTCACTCGGAAATTGTCTCTGAAAACGCTTGCGTCAGAGAGTGGATACAGCAGAGCTCACTTTCTTCGCATGTTTTATGCATCGTGTGGAGTAACCCCGCATGACTATCTGGTAGATCGTCGTCTCAGCCATGCAAAACATCTGCTAAAGCGGGCGCGTTCGCCGATAGCCGCCATTGCGCTGGAATGTGGATTTTCAAGCCAGGCGCACATGACGAGCCTGTTCCGCCAGAAATTGGGAGTTACCCCCGGAGACTTTCGCAGAAGCTCTTAGAGCGACTGAAAATCTACCCAATTCAAGCTGAGTGGCTTACCAAATCGCACTGATCTGAAAACCTGCGCCCTTTTCTGAAATCTCATTTCGTCACCGTTGCTCAAGCATAGAGAGCAAGGAGCGATATGAATAACCAGGATCAGGGAAACGGATCAGAAGTATTTCTTAATAAGGTCAAAGCCAATCAGGCGAATCTGAAATCGAACCTGCGGTCCTCCTACGACTTTATCGTCTGCGGTTCTGGATCCTCTGGTTCGGTAGTCGCCCGCCGACTCGCCGAGATAGAAAACGCCAGTGTCCTGTTGTTAGAAGCGGGTGGCCTCGACGAAATTGCAACGGTCTCGGAACCCAACCAGTGGCCGCTCAATATCGGATCGGAACGCGACTGGGCCTTTGCGGCTCATCCCTCTCGCCATTTGAACGGCAGATCGATGGGACTTCCCATGGGCAAGTTACTTGGTGGTGGGTCAAGTATCAATGCCATGATCTGGTCGCGCGGGCACAAGAGTGATTGGGATTTCTTCGCCGAGGAATCGGGCGATCCATCCTGGAGCTACGAATCCATACTCCGCACGTATCAACGCATCGAAGACTGGCACGGCTCGCCGGATCCGAGTTATCGGGGAACGGGAGGAACCGTGTTCGTACAGCCTGCGCCAGACCCTCACCCGATGGCGCTCGCCATGCTGGTAGGTGCTAAGAGTGTCGGAATCCCTGTCTTCGACAGTCCCAATGGAATCATGGTGGAGGGTGCAGGCGGCAGCTCTATCGTCGATACAAGGATCCGAAACGGAAAGCGTCTCTCCATCTTCCGTACCTATATCTTCCCCTACATGGATCGTCCAAATCTGACGGTCCTTCCGAACACGCTCGTGAGCAAGGTTCTTTTTGAAGGCAAGCGTGCAACGGGCGTCGAGGTCGTTCATGAAGGGAAGACGATCCGCATCGGTGCTGGCCATGAGGTCATTCTGTCGTTGGGAGCCTTCAACACACCAAAGGTGCTGATGCAATCCGGTGTAGGAGATCAAGCGGAACTACAACGGTTTGGTATCCCGCTCGTTCAGCATCTGCCGGGTGTGGGACAAAACTTCCAGGATCACATCGCAGCAAGCTGCATCTGGGAATCTGAGCAGGATATCGTGATGCGCAATAATGGCTGCGAAGCAACGGTCTTCTGGAAGAGTGACCCATCACTTCCTGAACCCGATGTGCAACCCCTTCTGCTGGAGTTTCCTTACCCGAGTCCCGACGTAGCCGGCAGCTATCCACCGCCTCAACGAGGCTGGTCATTATTTGCGACACTTATCCGGCCGAAAAGCACAGGATACATCCGGCTGACAGGACCGGCGCCGTCAGATCCACTGGAAATTCACTCGAATACGTTGGCACATCCTGACGATGTACGAGCGTTGATTCGAAGCGTGGAACTCTGCCGTGAGATCGGCAACTCGGCCGCCCTTCGCCCATTTGCTAAACGCGAAGTCGTCCCAGGAAAGCTCCCAGCAAGCCAAATGGATCAGTTTGTTCGGAATGCCGCCGTGAGCTACTGCCACGAGACCTGCACATCCAAAATGGGGCGAGACGCCATGTCGGTTGTGGACAGCCACTTGAAAGTCTATGGAGTGGAGAATCTTCGCATCGCCGATGGATCGATCATGCCCCGCATAACAACCGGTAACACCATGGCGCCGTGCGTCGTCATCGGAGAACGTGCCGCGGAGATCATCAAGACCAGGCACCGGGCCAGCTCCGAAGCCATATCTGCTGGGATACCCCGATAACTTATCCATAAGTAATGACTGTTCACATGCTCAATGACATGGAAGGAACTTGATGGTAGTCGGTATTGAATCACGTCGCGTCGCTCGCATACGACTACTCACAGGTCCAGCGAGGAATGAGCGATAGACACCAGTCCGCCCACTTATCTCTCCAGAAAATTGGGCGGACAGATCTTTTCGCTTGCTGACGCAATATTGGTTCCCCCATCGCGAGATAAAGACGATCACCTGTAGCCGTTATCTACAGTAGGCGGACATGATGTTTTGAATAACAACAGTCGGGCTAGGAGCTGTCTGGATATGATTTCGAGCGGGTGGCTGCCTCAAGAAATCGCTTACAAAAAATAACTCTTGCCGATCTGGTTGGCCAGGCCGGGAAAGGGCTAATCAGCTTTTTGAGTTGAAATTACAGGAGCGAAGAAATGATCAGCGGAATGCAACGAGCCGCCGACGAGCAGGCAGAAAATAAGGGACGGCGAATCGTTGGACGAGGATCGACGAAGTTGTGGGTTGCCGTTGGGATAGCGGCGACAGTTCTTGTGGGTGCATGGCTCAGGTATGCGCCTGACACAAGTGGAAGATCTGTCGAGGCTCACCCCACCCCATTTCCACAGGTCGTGGTCAGCAAACCGCTCATTCGCGAGTTCAATACACGGATAGGTTTTCTGGGGCAATTTTCAGCGGTAAACCAGATCGAGCTTCGTGCTCAGGTTGGTGGCAAGCTTACAGGAATTTTCTTCAAAGATGGAGATATCGTCCACAGCGGCGATCTTCTCTTCACCATTGAGCCGCGTCAGTATGAGATCAAACTCGCGGAGGCGACCGCTCAACTTGATGTAGCGACAGCTCGCCTCTTGTTGGCGGATCAACAACTTGGTCGCGCCAAAGAGTTGGAGCGTGGCGATGCCGGGACTGTCGAGAACGTCGATCAACGTACATCCGACCAACAAACCGCGCGGGCTTCAGTCGAAGGTGCTAAAGCCTGGGTTCGCGATGCGCAATTCGATCTCGAACATTGCCGGATTAAGGCTCCCTTCACGGGGCGCATCGGTACGCATCTCGTTTCCGTAGGCAATCTCATCTCTGGTAGTCGTACAGCGGCAAGTCCCACAACCTTGTTAGCGACCCTCGTCTCGCTCGACCCCATTCACTTGGATTTCGACATGAGTGAATCCGATTTCCTAGCGTTCTCAAAGCATCGCTCGCTTGCTAAGAACGGCCCTTTGCACGAAAAGATCGACATAAGTTTGGGCAATGAAGACCGATACGCGCGGCAAGGTGTCCTGGACTTCATGGACAACACTCTTGATCGATCAAGTGGCACGATCCATGCCCGAGCTACCGTTAGAAACCCGATCTCTTTATGACACCCGGCCAGTTCGCACGAGTTCGTGTAATCGTCTCCGCTCCTACGCCCAAGCTTCTGGTACCGGACGCAGCAGTGCTGCCTGACCAATCGTTGCGCATCGTCATGACGGTCTCACCAAACGGAATTGTCACGCCAAAGCCGGTCGTAACGGGCGAGATTCGCGACGGGTTACGAGTGATTCAATCGGGACTGACCCCGAACGACCGAGTAGTTATTGACGGACTTTCCTACGCGGTACCTGGAGCGAAAGTTACCACACAGGACGGCGAGATACGCCTCGTCCCCAGCCGAGACTAAGGACGGAGCCAGCAACATGCGCCTGACACATTTCTTTATTGACCGTCCGCGCTTCGCGACGGTGCTCAGTACGTTCATAACATTGATAGGGCTCGGTGCACTCGCCGTTCTGCCGGTCGCGCCATATCCTGAAGTGGTTCCACCAACAGTGCAGGTCACGACAGCTTTCCCGGTGCGTCGGCGGCAACAGTCGCTCTTACGGTAGCGACACCGCTTGAGCAGGAAATCAACGGCGTTGAGAACATGCTCTACCTGAGCAGTCAATCAACGGGAGATGGCAGGCTCACCATCACCGTTACCTTTCGGATTGGCACTGACTTGAACGTGGCACAGATGCTGACCCAGAACCGGGTTCAGGATGTGCTGCCCCGACTGCCGGTAGACGTCCAGAACCTCGGTGTTCAAGTCAGGAAAGCGACGCCCAGCATTCTCCTGGAGATTAGTCTCTTTTCTCCAGACAAGTCGCGGGACACTTTGTACTTATCCAATTACATGACTCTCCATGTGAAGGATGCGCTTGCACGACTGCAGGGCGTCGGCGACGTGCAGTTCCAGGGCGGACGCGAATACGCGATGCGCATCTGGCTTGATCCGGACAAAGTCGCGGCGAATAACCTGACTGCCAATGAGGTGCTCACAGTGCTTCGCGCGCAGAATTTGCAGGTGTCTGCGGGCATTTTGAATCAGCCTCCCTCCCCGGGAGATCAGGCCTATCAGATTAATGTGGAGGCGCTTGGTCGGCTCTCCACACCCGAGCAGTTTGCCTCAATCGTTGTGAAATCGGACGGCCATGGACGGATAACGCGTGTGGGAGATATTGGACGCGTCGAAGTGGGCGCTGCAGATTACGGCTCTACTGCTTTCATAGATCGTTTAAACGCTGCCGCGGTGTTGATGTATGCCGTGCCTGGCGCCAACTCGCTCGCCGTTGACCGAGAAGTGTTGTCTACGATGAAAAATCTGAAAAAAGATTTCCCTCCAGGTGTCGACTACGCGATCGTCTATGATCCCACAATTTTCATCAGTCAATCGATCAAAGAAGTCGTCATAACAATCTTCATTGCCGTTCTGCTCGTTGTCGGCGTGGTCTTCCTGTTTTTGCAGAGTTGGAGAGCGACCATCATTCCAGTGGTTGCCATTCCCGGTATCGCTTGTCGGCACGTTTTCGGTCCTCGCGCTACTTGGAATTTCTATCAACAGCCTATCGTTATTCGGTCTGGTACTTGCGGTCGGTATCGTTGTCGACGACGCGATCGTTGTCGTTGAGAATGTTGAACGCAATATCCAATCCGGAATGTCGCCGCAGGAAGCTGCCCATCGGACGATGGACGAAGTGGGTGGCGCACTTATCTCAATTGCACTCACGCTTTGTGCAGTATTCGTTCCATCAGCTTTTCTGTCGGGTATCTCCGGCCTGTTCTTCCGTCAGTTCGCGGTGACCATCGCTGCATCTACCGTCATCTCCTGTTTTGTATCGCTGACCTTGAGCCCCGCCCTATGCGCCACGCTCTTCAAAGCGCACAACCCGCACTTCGCCTTGCAGGCCGGATTCGTGCAACGCCTGCTTCACAGAGGATTTAACCGTTTCAATCGGAGCTTCGATTGGCTCTCCGTTCGCTACGCGAATTTTACTCGACGTCTAGTCCGCGGAATTGCCATGGTCTTCGTTGTCTATGTCGGTTTGATCGTTGTTGCTGGCGTGGAACTCTTGCATGCGCCGACCGGCTTCATTCCCGAACAAGACCAAGGCTACCTCATCACCATCGTTCAGTTACCGGCCGGAGCAACCCTGGCCCGGACAGAAGCACTCGTCAAAAAAGTGATGGACATTGGTCTGAAGACGCGAGGCGTTGAGCATATCGTGTCTTTCGCAGGCCTTGACGCCATCACATCGACGGTAGCATCGAACTCAGGAACAATCTTCTCCGGCTTGCCTGCACTCTACGATCATTCACTCCCAGGGGTGTCGGCTAACTCTGCGCTGGCTGACTTTCAGAAGCGCCTCTCGGGCATCAAAGAAGCATACGTCCTGACAGTTTTGCCACCTCCGGTGCAGGGGCTTGGTAGCTCCGGTGGATTCAAAATGATGCTGGAGGATCGCGCAGGGCTTGGTCCTGAGGCCCTTGTAAAAGCTGCCAACACACTGGCCGCGGCCGCTAATAAGGACCCTGACTTCGGAGGCGTATTTACGCTGTTCAATGCCGGATCTCCATCCATTTACGCCGACATTGATCGCGTGAAAGCTGAAAAGGTAGGCCTCACACCAACGGACGTGTTTTCAACGCTGCAGGTGTACCTCGGCTCACAATATGTAAACGACTTCAACTATCTCGGCAGAACCTACAGGGTCGTTGCCCAAGCTGATGGGCAATTTCGGCGTACGCCACAAGACATCGCTCGCCTGAAGGCGCGTAATTCCTCTGGCGAGATGGTGCCGATCGGAACAATAGCGCAACTCAAGGACAACACGATTCCTTATCGTGTACCACGGTACAACCTGTATCCGGCTGCTGAGGTTCAAGGAGTCGCGGCGCCGGGCGTGGCGTCCGGGACCGCTCTGGTCCGGATGGAGGAACTTGCACACCAGGTTCTTCCGGCGGGTATCGCCTTCGAATGGACCGAGCTTGCCTACCAGCAACAAGAACGTGGGACGCCGACTTTCATCGTTTTCGGTGCGGCTGCGCTGTGCGTCTTCTTGGTGCTGGTCGCACAGTACGAAAGTTGGAAGTTGCCTCTGGCAATCGTCCTGATCGTTCCAATGTGTCTGCTTGCGTCCGTCACCGGCCTGCTTATCCGCGGTATGCCTATCGACATCCTGGCCCAAATTGGCTTCGTTGTTCTCATTGGCCTGGCAGCGAAGAATGCGATCCTGATTGTTGAGTTCGCGCGTCAGAAGCAAGATCAAAATGGTGCCTCTCCCGGTGAAGCCGCCGTGCATGCAGCACATACGCGTTTGCGCCCGATTCTGATGACCTCCTTCGCATTCATTTTGGGGGTTGCTCCGCTCGCGGTAGCGACGGGAGCAGGTGCGGAAATGCGCCGATCCCTTGGCACGGCGGTGTTGTTCGGAATGTTGGGCGTGACTTGCTTCGGTCTTCTCTTCACGCCGGCCTTCTACACGTTCATCGGAAACCTAAGCCGCAAAGAAGAGAGCAAGAAAGCGGTATGAAAGACACATCTGTGGATGAATGCCGAGGTTACAAGTTGGAAACTACCAATAGCGAAAAGCCGCGATTCAGCCTTACTGTAGTAAGCCTTTTCCTCGCTCCTGGGCGCAACGGGCTGCGCCGTGGGCCCGAAGTATACGAAGCCAAACATCCAGCTTGCTCCGTTTCACAACTTACCTGCGGTCGCCACTCAGAAAACGGCTAAACCGGCACCTCACCTCGAGACCTGGTGGACCGGCTTCGATGATCCGATACTCGTCACAGTCGTTCAACGTGCGCTTGACCAGAATCTTGATCTTGCGGCTGCGTTTGCCCGTGTTCGTCAAGCGCGGGCTGCTGCGGCGGCGGCGGGTGCCCAACTTAAGCCGACAGTCGATCTCGGGGCAACGGGTACAGCTTTACATCAAAGCGTTGTGAATAATTTTGGCTCTGTTGCGAATGGACTTCCAGGTTATAAACGCGACGAACGAGAATATATCTCCGGAGCAGCGGCGAGCTGGGAAATTGACGTTTCAGGCGGGCTGCGCCGCGGGGCAGCCGCGGCGGCTGACGAACTGCAAGCCGCCCAGGCTGAGCAGCTTGGCACCCGAATCACGGTGGCTGCGGAAGCAGCCGATACGTATCTTCAGATTAGGGAATTCCAGGCGCGACTTCTCGTAGCTCAGCAACTCATCGACACCGACACACATCTTCTGGGGTTGGTGAGGATCCGTCGACGCCTGGGAGTTGCAACCGAGCGAGAAACTGCACAAGTTGAGGCGCTTCTCAGGCAAGCCAGATCCACCGTACCTCCTTTGAGGGTCGCTCTTGAAGCACAGCTCAATAGACTGGATGTGCTTATGGCGGCTCAGGCGGGAACCTATGCCGAGGAGCTCTCTAAGCCAAGCGCAATTCCTAGAATTCCTGCAATCGGCGGAGCCGACCAACCTCTCGACGCCCTGCGTCGACGGCCCGATATCATCGCCGCCGAGCGCCGTCTGGCCGCTTCTAACGAACGAATAGGTGTTGCGGTTTCCGACTACTATCCTAAGATTTCACTTTCCGGCGTTCTGGGTTTTGACAGCATTAACGGAGGCATTCTTTTCAATGGGAAGGCTTTTCAGGCTGCCGGGACGGGAGCATTGCGATGGCGACTCTTCGATTTCGGCAAGATTAATGCCGAGGTCGCACAGGCGCGTGGCGCTTATGCTGGCGCGCTTGCAGAGTATCGGCAGGCAGCGTTCAAGGCAACAGAAGATATTGAGAATGCGCTGATGGAACTTGCGCAAACGCAACTTCGCTTAGAAGAACTGCAGGGCGAGGTAGTTTCTCTCACGAGAGTTCGCGACCTTTCGGAGCGGGCCTACAAGTCCGGCGCAATTCCACTGAGTGACGTTCTGGACGCAGATAGTCAACTTCTTGTTGCACGCAATGATGTCGAGAGCATCCGGGCGGAAGCAGCTCGCGCCGCAGTAAGCACCTTCCGCGCACTTGGCGGTGGATGGGACGTGAGCGGGAATCGGAATTTGGTCATACCAGCAGCCAAGCATTGAACAACGGTAAAGGTACTCCAATCATCGCTTCGACTTGTGATCGAGAAGATCGAATGCTTCGTCGATGTAATGCGTTAGCGGGTGAGCCGCATCTTCCCGCAGCCAGTTCTCTCTGGCAATTCGAAGCGTACCCATGGCCATCATGGCGTCCATGCGTAGAGTAGGGCGCCGAGTTTGATCTGGCCACAATTCGTACATCGCATTAGCCAGTACTTCTTCCGCCTGAACAAGAAGCGCCTCTTTGCGTAGGCGAAGCGTTTCTATCGATCGGAGGATTTGGTCCGCGACGATGGACTCTTTGGTCTCATACGTCGAAGCAAGGGCCAGGAATGTCTTCCGTGCGGCGGCGATTGGCGATTGCTTCGGCGATTGCTTGAGAAATGTAGGACGCAGGGCGGGAGCGAACTTGCCGCTATCATGCGCCAGCAAAACATCCTCTTTTGACTTCAAGTAGTAGAAGAACGTGCGGCGCGATATTCCCGATGCCGCCGCTATCGCATCGAGCGTCGTCGTCTCATAACCATTTTCAACAAAGAGTTTCAGACCGATTTCGGCAATCCGGTCAAGCGTCAACTGGCGTTTGCGTTCGCGTAGGTCGTTCGGGATTTTTTCTATCTTAGCCACCTGTGTTCAGTCTGACGGCAGAAGAGTTTCGTTGACAAGTTTGCACTCAGTGCGATAATTTACATCCAGTGCGATTTTACAGCATAAGGAGCTCTATTATGTCGTCGTCAAAGGTCTGGTTCATCACTGGTGCTTCACGAGGGTTTGGCCGTGTCTGGGCGGAGGCGGCTCTCAAACGCGGCGACAGGGTTGTCGCCGCGGCACGAAACCCGGGCGATCTCGATGAACTCGTCAAGACTCACGCGGATGCAGTCCTGGTCTTACCACTCGACGTTACGGATCGCGATGCCGTCTTCAAGGCGGTCGCTCAAGCGTTCGTACATTTCGAGCGCCTGGATGTCATTCTGTGCAATGCCGGTTACGGTTACATGGGGGCAATCGAGGAATTGGAGCCCGCGCAGGTCAAAGCCAACTTTGAAACCAATGTGTTTGGGACACTGTCCGTCATTCAGGCAGCGCTGCCGATCTTACGGATACAGGGCAACGGTCACATCATCACGGTGTCGAGCATTGGGGGCATTATCGGTTTCCCAACCGGTGGAAGTTATACCGCCAGCAAATTTGCCATCGAAGCCATGTCGGAAGCACTGGCGGGTGAGGTGGCTCCTTTTGGAATCAAAGTTACTATCCTGGAACCGGGCCAATTCGCCACCAAATTTCAATCAGCGGTGCAATCTCCGCCGGCCATTGAGGCCTATGATCCGATACGTCAAGCGATTCGTTCGTCATTCAAACCCGGAGAAGTTGGTGATCCGGCAGCAACCACAGCAGCCATCTTCGAAGCAGTGGACGCTACTGAGCCGCCACTTCGCTTGGTACTCGGCTCGAGTACGATCCCAAAGTTCCGGGCGGTCTACGCGAAGCGGCTGAGCAACTGGGAGAAATGGGAAGCTGTATCGAACGCAGCGCAAGGCGAGCAACATGCTTAGAGCGGCGTAGTCTTGGCCTCTCAGTGCAGACCAAGATCACGCCTTTCTTACCCTGGCAATTCGCAGAAGCTGCCTGTATCGGTCCACACAAACCGACACCGACGCTGCTGAAGGGGATGAGCACCTGTGAGAAGACTTTTTCGGGATGCGTGGAAGGGAGATACCGAAGATGAAATTGCTACTGCTGGGTGCTACAGGATCGGTGGGAGGCCGAACATTAGAACTCGCTCTCTCCAATGATGCCTTTTCCGAGGTGACTGCGCCAACACGGAAACCGTTGGCACCGAACGGCAGACTGGTTAACCCGATCACGTCGCGCCTTGAGGAACTCGCTCCAGCTTTGATGGCGCGCAGGCCGGACGCTGTTATTTGCGCGCTGGGAACCACCCAGGCAAAAGCAGGCTCGAAAGAAGCGTTCCGTTACGTTGACTACGAACTACCTATCGTATTTGGCAAAGCCGCACACACTGCAGGCGTAGGAACATACGCGATTGTGAGTGCCATGGGCGCATCTCCGGGTTCCATGAGCTTCTACTACAGAACGAAAGGAGAGGTGGAGAGGGACATCCAGGAGATCGGCTTCCGATCCCTTACGATTTGCAGGCCCAGCCTTATCGGCGGGAAGCGAAATGAAGCAAGAGCTGCTGAGGGAGCGGCGTTGTCGCTTCTTCGACTCTTAGCTCCGATCCTGCCGAAGAAGTTTCATGTCAATCCAGCAGATGTCATTGCTGCTACGTTGCTCGAATCAATCATCGTTGCAAAAAGGGGATGTCACTGGATCTACGCTGAGGAAATGACCTGAGAACGCAGGCCAAGACTTTCTCCCAAGAACAGCGGTCGAGAAGGGCTCAAAGTGTAGGCTGTGTAAACCAGTCGCACGCATGAACGTCACTGCATACCGAGAGAAGCGTGCACCAGCCTCTGTTCAGGCTGCTCTCAGTGTGCCCGGATTGGAGTCCGCATAGGACCACCTGCAGTCTAATGGGCGTTCTTAAGAGAGTTATTCTCGGAACGCGCTTGCTTCAGGATCGGCTCGTTCTGATCTGCATCTTTCCAAAGTGCTAAAAACTTCTCGTATTCATCGCGACTTTCACCGGCCTTATGTTCTGCCGCGAGGGAACGAGCAAGCCCAAGGTGGGCCAGAGGGTAGAGGTAGGAAAGAGGATCTATCCCTGGGTGATCGATGATTTTGTGAAACTCGCGTTCTGCAGCTTCAGGTTGATGGGCATTGAGGTGGGCTGTTCCGCGCATGAAAGGCGTGTCGAATTCGCGAAGATCATAGGCCATAGCGGGGCGCAAGGCTTCGACCGCTTCCTCTGGCCTATGCCGTGCCAGCAGGATCGCCGCTCGAATTTGCGGACCCTTGAGATTTGTCCACATCGTATCGTCCGGATGTTGTGCCAATTCTCTTCTAAGTATTTCCTCTGCGCGGCCCTCCTCACCTGTTTCGGCCATAGCCACAACCGGATCTGTCATGCCGGGCACAGGCGGCAGCGAATCAAGATATCTGCGCGCCTCCTGCGGGTGGCCCGTCTCAGCCAGGATGCGTGTTCCTGCCTCCAGATAGAAGGTATGGAGTTGAGCAAGTCCTTGTCGTTTGTAAGAGATCGAGATTGCTTCCATGGTCTCGCGCCCCTGCTGTAAACGGCCTTGGGCCGCAGCAAGGAGCGCCTCATTCAATCGCATCCGTGTCGCCGAGGCATGACCTCTTCCCCAGGCAATTTGCGCCTCCACTCCGTTCGCGTCGTGCAGCGCGAAATCGACCTGCATCAGCAACGAATGCAGATCGTCACCATCCAGATCCTTCGCTATAGCCTGCTCGCAGACGAACTTGGCGGCATTCAGTTGCCCAGCATGCATGAGCGCGCGGCCAAGCACAACGTAGCCGATAGCATTCTGGGGATTTAGCTCCAGGGAGCGTTTGGCTGGCACGATGGCTAGCTCTGCCTGCCCCAACCTTATATAGAGGTCGGCCATGTTAACCCAGGCAGCCGTGTCCCGCGGATAAATATTCGTCCACGTCTGATAGTTACGCAGACCTTCATCCAGGTCGCCGGTCACACTATCGTGGTACCGGGCGATGATAAACAAGCGGTCACGCTCGTTGGCCGAATCACGCAGCTCATAAGCTTTCTTGAGATTCTCTGCCTCCATGGCGCGTTCGCCCACATTGCGATAGCTGGCAGCCAGGTCTGCATAAGCTATGGTGAATTTTGGGTCCAGTTCGACCGCTCTCTGGAATAGGGGAATCGCATCGCTGTATCGTCCGTGCGAACCAAGATGGACGGCGTTGGAGTAGTTTCTCAACGCCTCGAATGAGCCGGTATCCGCCGCGAAAAGTGGAGTCCCGAACCGACGAATCGACGCACGTGACTCTCCAAGCTTCCTTCTCATCTCGTCTGCCACGGCATCGATAGCATGTGGAATTTCATCCGTGTCAGCCGCCTCGGCTTTGCTACTGGCCAACGCGTCTCCCGAAACACACTCGGTGGCATCGAGGGTAATAAGATACCTCCGACCGAATTTCGCTACAACGCCCCTTAGCATTACCTGTGCATTGTTCCGAAGGCATACTTCCCGTGCCAGAACCGGCGTAAGGGGGGTATCTTTCTGTTGCTGCATCTGGGACAACGTCTCCTGCACGTGCACCGCGGAAAGAAAATTCAGATATGGCGACTGTTTCAGATCAGTGGCAACCGCACTGTCCAATACCTGACTCAGACCCGCTTCACCGGTTACGTTTTCAAGATCCGCAATGACGACCAATGGCGGCGGCTGAGTTCTGTGCCAATTTCGCCATGCTAGAAAGACGCCAAGGATAGCGGCAAGAAGCAGGATCGCTCCAGAGATTCCCTGGACGCGAAACCGATTGCCGGAGACGAACCGAGGATTGCCGAGTTCTTCCTCCTGGATAGCGTCGCCGGTTCGTTTCGTGGCTTCCTGATAAACAATTCCATTCGAGGGACCTTCCTGCCTACTTGCTGGCGGAGGCTCTACTTGCCGAGCCTCCGAACTCAGAGAACGAACCGGACAGGTGAATTGATAACCACGTCCGGCTACGGTGAGGATGTAGCTGCCCTCTCCGGGCTTTTCAGCCAAAGCCTTACGAAGAACCGAGATGCTCTGGGCGAGACTGTTCTCGTCCACGAAGGCATCGGGCCAGACGTTTTTGAGCAGTTCTTCCTTGGTCAGGACCCGGCCGGGGTTCCGGACCAGGTAAAGCAGGACGTCAAAGGCACGCCGAGTCAGGAGAATCGTAGCTTGACCCCGCTTGAAAGTGCGAGAAACAGTATCGACCTGATAATCCCCGAATTGGAATATCTCCGTTATTTTCATTCAATTGAAGGATTGCTTTCAGCTTGTCAGATCTCGTCAGATCTGGTCACTGGTATTTGGAAGCAGCAGGAACCATTCTGCTGACTAACACCCGCCAGTGGAACAGTGACTCGACTTTATCAGTCGCGATAAAGGACAGCAATTTGTCCACGGCACGACCCTCCGGTTTATTGGCACGAACATAAACAGGGAGAGGTGAGACGAAGGGGATCGAAAAGTGAAGCGACACAGGTTAATGAAAAAGTTCAAGCTGCTTGGAGTGGTTCTGATTATCCTCTCTACAACCATCAGCACCACCACGCTGGCACAAATGGGCGCAACATTCGGGCCGCTTTCGCTTCGCGCAAAGGATCCGGGCCCCCGGCCGAATCCTGCAACGACGATTCCCAACCCCGTACCCGGGCTCAACGCGAATGAGATGGCGCTTTTTAATGAAAGCCTTCTGCGCGTCTCCGAATTGGAAGGAACATGCGACACCTGCGTTCAACAGCCACAGGGGGTTGCTCCCATCGATCCCGATCCCAAAAACCCATTTTCGCCCTTAAAGCTGATCAACTCGGCGGGCATGGGGCCGGTGTTTAATGCAGACCAGTGCTTCACGTGCCACTTCCAGCCAACCATCGGTGGCAGCGCTACCCGGAGCAATGCTGCGCATATCGTTGCTCACAGAATGGGCGCAACAAACGTTGTACCGAGCTTTGAAGAACCAAATGGCGCATTCCGTGAGGTCCGTTTCAAATTCAACCGAGACGGAAGCCGTGACGGTGGTGTGCATAGCCTCTTTACACTTCAAGGACGTTCCGACGCACCCGCCTGCCGTCTGGAGCAGCCCGACTTCGAGAAAGAAGTTCAGAAGCGAAATACCGCATTTCGCATTCCGCTCCAGCTCTTTGGCCTGGGTCTGATTGAAGCGATTCAGGACTCCGCCATTCGAGCGAATATGAATGCCGACCGGGAGATGAAGCACGCTCTTGGCATCGAAGGTCACCCAAACATCGTTCCCAACAACGGCACCATCAGCCGTTTCGGATGGAAGGCGCAAAACGCTTCCCTTACCTTATTTGCCGGTGAGGCATACAACGTGGAGATGGGAATCAGCAATGACCTGTTCCCTGCCAGCCGCAACGAAAATACCGATTGCAACCTATCTTATGCACCCTTCGACGTCCCGCGAACCGACGATGTGTCTTACTTCAACCCTCTTAAAATTATGCCTGCCTGGCTGATGTTCACGGAATTCATGCGCTTCGTCGATGCGCCACAGCCCGCGCCGCTGTCTTCGAGTGCGAATCGAGGCAAACATCTTTTCAATGAGGTCGGTTGCGCCATGTGTCACACTCCGTCGTTCAAAACTCCAGGAATGGCAAACCCAATCAGCCCGTCGGATGAAATCGGCGCCAAAACGGTCGCGCTGCGCGGACAAACCGTAAATCTCTATTCCGACTTGCTCGTACATCATATGGGAGCAACTTTGGCGGACAACGTCGTGCAGGGCAACGCCGGGCCAGATGAATTCCGCACAACACCTCTCTGGGGCCTCGGGCAACGCTTGTTCTTCCTGCACGATGGGCGCACACAAGACCTGATGACCGCAATCCAGGATCACTTCTCCTTTCCGGGGTTCGATGGCGGTGACAATCCTTCGAAGGACCGCGACTCCCAAAAGTATGGATGGTCAGAAGCTAACGAGACAGTCAAACGCTTCAACCGACTCCCAGAAACTGACAAGCAAGCCATCCTCAATTTTTTGCGATCCCTTTAGTTGAATTACGAATCCAGGAGCAGATATGAGAAAGCTTCGATCTACCTTCATCGCGGTGTTGTTTCTATCTCCAGGGATGCTGCGTGCAGCGGACCCGTTTCTAGGCAAGTGGAACCTTGACATCAAGAGATCAAAATATCCGGCGCCATACTGTCCAGCACGGATGACCATCGAAATGACCTCAGCTCCAAACGGCGTTCACTATCATTCCGAGACTCATCTAGCGAACGGGGCTTCCTTCAGTGCAGACTACGTCGCCCACTACGATGACCATCCAACGATGGTTGCGGGTGCGAAGGGAGTTCTCTTGCCTGTCTCCCTTCACAGAGAGAGTTCGAATGTCGTGATTGCGAGATACGTGAGCGGCTTGGAAACCAGGGCGACAAGCCGCAGGATCGTCTCCGCCGACGGGAATACCATGACCGTAACAACGACTTCGCGGGACGGATCCGGCAACGAATTCACCAACGTAGGCGTGTATAAGAAGGCAAACTCCTCGAGCACAGGCGAATTCGATCTGTCGAGGACCAAAACCGACCGTCTTGTTCCCAAGTAACCAATATCTTGCCCTGTGACAAGCAGATAGAGCCGAACGCAGCGCGGTCTGCCCAGGCTGCAGCTTGCTGCTGTCTACAAGGCCCACGAGGCTGTGGTGCATGGCTCGTTTGCTGCCCCGCGCCTCCTTAGGCCTGGAAGTCCGAATCAAGTCACGAGAAGCCAGGCTTTATTGAGAGAACAGCATGTCGAAGAGCTTTCCGGCGATCTTCCGCACTGCACTCGAGTCCACGGTGTTTGGATCGAATTTGCACTCCAACTGCAATGCGGTCAGCATGGAAAAGCCCGTATGGACCGCAAGTGTGCGGCTAATAGCTTCTTTACTCTTTGAAGCGGGGCCGAGCAGAGCCGAATAGGATTCCTCTTCGTTCACGGGAAGAATACTCTCGTAGACTTTTCGGAAATGCTCCTTGGAGTCTGGATTACGCACGGAGTAAAGCCTAAATTCCAGCAGAAGAAAGCCCCAGGTATCGTCCGCCGCAAAGTCGAGAAAGTATTTTCGGAAAGCGTCGAGGTTCCCCTCGATGGTTGATGAGTGCTCCATGAATTTCCTCATGATTGCTCTGCGTCGCAAGGCGTGGTCCTGTACGAGCGCAAGGAAGACATCCTCTTTGCTCTTGAAGTGCGCATAAATTGCGCCCTTGGTGCGTCCGGCAAGTCGGGCAATCTCCCCGAGCTCAGCTCTCTCGTATCCATCACGCACGAAGATGCGTTCTGCTGCACGAAGCAAAAGCTCCCGAGTCTCTTGGGTTTTCATCTCATGTTTCGTGAGCTTGCCCGTGTCTTCGTTTTTCTTCACACTGTCGGGCAAAGCGCGGTACTGAATCTGCGAGTTGAAACTGACGTCTGGAGAGGAATGTCTGGCGGTTCGCATGGTTCCTTTATTGTGCTCCTTCGGGGCAAGACGGATAGACAGAAAACTACAGAACAGCAGGAGGGGTGTTTCGGTTTGCCGAGACACCCCTGTTGAATTCCTTAAGATCATTTGCGTAGAGCTTGGCCAGTCTTTTGGCGACGCCGTCCGCGATGGTGAGGCTTTCCGATTCGCCACGCACCTTAGCTTTCAGTGGCTCCGTCTTGTTGAGGCGTCCCGACGCATCTGTGATGGTTGCGTTGAAGACCATCTGCGTTGTCTTCGCGAAGAAACCGATCGGCCCCATGGAGGCGCGGGCCACCTGGTTGCCGGGCTTGAAGCTGACGACGGAAATAGCGATGGTGAATTGCGGACATACCGGCTGGGTGTTCGACTCTCCGGCACGGTAGACATGACTTACGCCTTGCACCTTCTGGAGGCGGTTGATGATGTGCTCATAGACGGCGGCACGATATGCTGCCGGCACGTCGGCTTCAGTCCATGTAGGAGGTGAGACAAGCACTGCCCCCGTAAGCCCGCTCGCGTCCTGGCAGGAAATCGACGGCGTAGCCGGTGGGGCCATAGAAACCTGATCCTTCAGTGAAGGCACTGCCTGCGTAGAACTCCTCATCACGTGCGCAGCATCATCGCCCGGGAGGAAAAAAATGGCCCCGTGATACGCTCCCCGAACATCATGGAACTCCACCGTAAGCTCGTTCACCTTGTGGTGCATGACCGTGGCCGCGGCAAGACCTCCGCCGTTCGGAATCACCATGCGCACGATACGTCCCGTCGTGCCCCAGAGTTCGACACGTTCGGTTCCGTTGCTGATCGCAGCGATCTCGGCCCAAGGGATGTCGTATCGTCCCGACTTCCCGTTGAAGGTTATGCCGCGATTGTTCACTGTCATTGATCCTTTAGATTTCGGCTTCAACTCGGGCAAGCCATACGCATGCTGAACGTTCGCGGCGGTCCAGGAGGGGATGGAGACCTGTGCGGATGTGTACGCGAGTTCGGCTGTCTGCGTGCTCTGTGCGATGCCCATAGTCGTTGTGACAGAAAGGAGGAGTGCGGCTAGTCGGCTTATATACATAATACACCTCGTTGATACGTACTGGTAGGTACTGCAATTGGCGGTTTGTTCCGATCAAAAAGGACTTTCTGGTCAGGCTTCTTCAGGAGAGATCGCGACGGTGGCGTTACTTCAGGGCTCAGGACGGGTCAAAAGCTGAAAACGACGCCCGCTGTTGGTACTAGAGTCTGGGCGTATTTATCCAACTTTGGAGCGCCAGATCCAAAGTCGGGTGCCTTGTACAGGTAGTTCTTGCCCTGCAGGCGAAGCGCCAGGTGCCTGCTGAATGGGACGTCGACTCCGCCGCCGAAGGCGATCACTGAAGCCATCTGCGACTCAAAGGACGTCGCATTGGGTTGGACAAAGAACATCTCTCCGCCGCCGACGTACAGGAATGAATTGAACCGTTTTGTCAGCGGGTTTGGCAGATTGATGACAGCGCCGCCCGTCAAGGTATGAACATCGGACTTGAGGCGAAAGGTGCTTGTCGTGGTCAGGAACTTCTGGGAGTTGCGAAAGTAATCGTAGTCTGCCTCAACGCCGATCCAGTGATTGAAGTTGAAGCGATAGCTGCCTTCAGCCAAACCGGCAGATGTTGGATCGTAAGTCAACCCGTCGTGGGTGATCTTGCGCGTGATGCTGCCGCCCACGCTGACGGCCATTTGCTGACGCGCGAGCCGCTCGGCGGCGTACGTGGCCTGGGCTTGCACGGCAGAGCAGGAAAGAGTCAAAGCGACAAAAGCGAAAAGTTTGTTGAGCATGTAGGATCTCCGTGTTTCCAATTGAGAGTTTGGGTTGCAAATGCACCAGTCGACTCCAATATAAAGTCGTACTGGTAGGTATTAGGTGTACCGATCCAATGATTGGATTCAAAATTCGGCAGATTTTTAGCTTCGGAGCTTCAAGTGCAAGGCACTTTCTTTGGATGACGGCGGCAAATTCCCAAGGAATTGGTGAATCAGAGAAATCGCTATGCTGCCTTCGCCAACTGCACTGGCTACACGTTTTACCGAACCATGGCGCACGTCTCCGGCACAGAAAAAGCCAGGAAGGCTGGTTTCAAGGTGGAATGGTTGCGCGCCATCCGTGCAGTGGCCGGCTTCCGTCAAGTCACGCCTGGTCAGGACAAATCCATCCTCGTCCCGTTCTATGGAGGTCGGCAACCAGTCCGTCTTCGCCTCGGCGCCGATCATGACGTACATGGCATCGACGCGGCGCTCCACTTCGTCGGCGGTCACGCTATTGCGTGTCCAGACAGAGTGCAAGCGAGCGCCGCCTGACACGGCATAGACAATTGTGTCGCACTCAATAGCAATGTTTCCTCTGCTGACGATCTGTCGTACGAGGTATTCCGACATGCTTGCTTCCAACCGCGAGCCACGCACTACCAGGGTCACACTCTTTGCATACCGGGAGACGTACAGCGCGGCTTGACCGGCGGAGTTGCCTCCACCGACGATGAAGACCGTCTTTCCCGTTACTTGCGGTGGCTCAATCGAACCGCTCCCGTAGTAGCATCCTCGACCCACTAGACGGTCCAGCCCTTCAGCTTCTAACCGGCGCCACTCTACTCCCGTTGTCAGCAACACAGAGCGCGCTTGAATGGAATCTTCACCATCAAGACCAATGCAAAAAGGAGCATTGTCTTCTTTACGTATTTGCTTCACCTTCCGGGTAAGGACGATCTCCGCGCCAAAGCGCCGTGCCTGCTTGTGAGCCCGCTCACTCAGATCATCACCGGAGATCCCGCTGGAAAAGCCCAGATAGTTCTCGATGCGCGAGGACGTTCCCGCCTGGCCGCCTATGGCGTGCCGTTCGATCAGCGCGACAGATAGTCCTTCCGACCCGCCGTACACCGCGGCCGCTAAGCCCGCCGGGCCACCACCGATCACCACCAGGTCGTAAATAGGCTCGGCGGGCGCTGTCCGTATTGCAAGCGCCTTCGCGAGTTCTCGCGGAGAGGCCGTGCAAGGCATCCACTTGTCTCCATCCACGACGACGCAAGGGTTGAGGTAGCTTGCAGGGATGCAGGGCGGGACCGCGTCCGGATGTCTGTTACGGTCCACCCATGCATAAGGGATACGGTTCAATTTCAGAAAGGTTCGAAGCTCAGCCAGATCGGTGATGAGGCCTGCGCCAACAAGCACAACGCGCGCCGATGGCAGATCCCTCGCGTATTGCTCACTGGTGAGGAGCCGTTCCTTCAACGTCCTAAGGATCGTGACGCCACATTGCGATGGGCCTTGTACTAGCGCCTGTAGCAGTTGCGAAGAGAACTGGGCCACGCGGCTGGGTCCAACCGCCCGAATAGAGGAAAGCGAGGGTATCTGAAATAAAGCACCCGCTTCGCCAAAGAATTCTCCAGGACCAAACCGCGCGACGCGCACCTTCTGACCGAGCACTTCCTTCGTCAGTTCGAGTTCGCCCTCCAAGACGACAAAGAACTCCAAGGTCTCACCTTCGCGGACCAGCCACTCGCAGCCATCCAGAATCACGTCCGCCGCGCCTTCGGCCAGTTCGCTAAGGCTATCCTCATCCAGCTCGGCGAAGAGGCTTAAGCTCTTCAGAACGTTCGTGTGAATCATGGGTGTATCCTCCTCTTATTAATATATACCTACCGGTACGTACTATACTAAGCCATGTCCATCCTCCACAGGAGGTGCTCCGACATGACGAAGTGGCTTGATCAGCTAGAAGAGCGCGCAGTAGAGTTGCTTGTTTGACGAGGGCCGAGCTACGTTCGAAGCATTAGACGTCGAGGTCGATAATGCGGGAATAATGAAGATGGCTACTCGCGGAGACGGATGACGATCTATCCGATAGTCAGATCGTTATCCCTTTGATGGGGCACCTACACTCATCGCGAAACTGGCCGGACGACTAACCGATGGGAGCCGGAACATAAATCTTTGACCACGTGGACAGTGCAACGAATTCACTTCTTGATCGAATGGACAATCTCTTGAAACTTCATATCTAGATCTTTTACAGGTCGTCTATAGACGCCGGTAAAAGCATTCCAACGGATGAAGGCTATATCTTCCAGCATCTTAATTCCATCCTTCAAATAGCTGATTCGAGATCGTTCATCGTGGCCCCAAGTTACTGGCACCTCGCGAATGGAGTATCCGCGCTTGATTGCGATGAACAATATTTCTGGATCGAAGCCCCAGCGTTCAATGCATTGCAGTTGAAAGATAGTCTGGGCTACTTTGCGTTTGAAGGCTTTGAATCCGCACTGGGTGTCAGCAAAGGGTAGTCCGACAATCAATCGGGTAATCGCATTAAAACAGCGTCCAAAAAACTGCCTGTACAGGGGCTGGTGAAGAGTCTGCCGCTTGCGATCCAGCCAGCGCGAGCCAATCGCGATATCGGCGCCCTCGTTGATCGTTGCAAAGAGCAGTTCCGCCTCTTCCATTGGCGAGGATAGATCGGCATCTGTAAACATCACGATGTCGCCAGAAGCATTCAGAATCCCGTTGCGTATGCTGTACCCTTTACCACGATTGCCGAGGTTTTCTATCAGTCGCAGGATTGGATCACTCGCGGCGAATCCTTGCACGATCAACGCGGTATCGTCACGAGATCCATCGTTCACCACAAGAACTTCAGCATTCCAGCCTTTTCCGTGAACGCACTTCAGCACATGCTCCAGAGTTTTTCCGATACGTGCGCCTTCGTTATAGGCAGGAATAACAATGCTGTAGTCGGGGGACAATTTTGGATATTCGTCGTTTCCTCGTTTTGATGTCAAGGTATCTGATCTCATTTCTGGAGAAACCACTACTGTACCCTTTGGGGATTTCGCGTAGACGCTTTCGTTAAATTGACCTTGCCGGTCTGTCCCAAGTTCTATCTCTCCGGACTAGACAAGACGTGCCGGCCGAAGAAAGATAATTTCACCTGAAGTTACTCCTTTCATTTCACCAATGATGAGGAGGGATCGGTCAATGGATTTTCCGGAGGAAACCTTTGAAATTCGGGATGAACCGTCTGGTAGATGTGCGTTGCGATTTGGTATTCACGCGTCGCATTATCCGGCTGCTTCTTTTGCGCATAGAGGGATGCGAGCATCTCGTGCGTCAAAAGAGCTTCTGGATCAAGGCGCTCAGCAAGATTTAATTCGAAAAGAGCCGCATCGACTTGTCCCTGATGAGAGAGACGACTGCCCACTACGAAATGGCTGAGGGCGGAGATTTTGTTTACTTTAAAACTACCGTCGAATTCCAGAATTTCCCCTTGCAGGACGGTTGACGGGTGGAGATTTCTAAATTGGTCATAAGGGTTCAGATCGTCCGGCCCGAAATCGAACCCCGTCATCTCATTCGATCCGATAAACACCGGGCCATCAATCTTTTCCGGAACCACGCCCTGTGGCTGTTGCGCAAGCCACGCAAAGAATGTGGGCATCGGCGAACATGGGATGTGATAGTAGGCCGGGTTGACGATCCCATCATAGGCAAACCAACAATGCGTTATATGGTGCTGGTCGAGATAGCTTTGCAGGACTTTTAGACCGCTTTCCCAACCAACATTCGCATCCGACACCACTTTATAGGAACTCGACGGCCCGCCAAAGGCCTCGTTTGAATAAGGCAGATAGTTGGGAAACGCCCATAGAGAAGAGGCTGAGTGAAGGGCTAGCAGAGTGATAACAACGTAAAGCCAACGCTTCGATTGTCCGACGAGCATCCACGCAACGCCGCCTACCAGCACCATGAGGAAAGGATAAATGGGGAGAATATGACGGAGCCCGAGATTCAGCTTCGAAGTCATAGCGATGGCGAACCAGATCGTCGCTGGAACAACAAGGAAGACGAGCTCTCTGCGATATTCACGGTGCCAGATTTTCTTTGCGGCAACAGTTAACGCCAGCAGGATCATGAACGCTAGCGTCGACTTGATCACAAATACAGCGGGAAAATAAAACCAGCGACCAGTTGGATAAAGGTGCCCCAACACGAATGCAGGCCGTCCCTCCCTGCTGATCGTCAGGACATCAGTCAAGCCATAAAGGTAGGCTTCCGGAAGCCATCGCTGTTTCTCCAGGAATCCGATAGTGCCTGCCTCCAGCGGATTCTTAAGGCTCTTCAGATATATGGCAGCCGGGGGTGTCATCGCGAGGTTGTCTGGACGCGCTTTGTAACGAAATCCGTAGAAGGCCCAGAGAATGAGCAACGAAATAACCGTGATACTTGCGAGAGCGCTTAACAACCGAAATGTCTTGCGCTCGCGGGTTTCCGATGTCTTCGGTTCAGAACCTCGACGTCGCGCAATCTCGGTTATTACCAGCACCAGAAAAACAGGAAGCAGCAGGATAGTTGAGTGTTTTGCTGCCAAAGCCAGTCCCGCAGCCAGGCCACCCATAGCGAGTCTCAGAACAGAAGGTTTTTTGCAATAAAGATAGAACGCATATACCGTCGCAAAGACGAGACAACTGGCACCCATATCGGTGGTGATCAGAGCTCCATTTGCCAGAATGTTTGGTTCAAAAACAAACAGGGTGAGCGCAAACAGACCCGCGCCAGCGCCGAACATTTCATAACCTGCCAGAAAGACCAACAGCGCGAGAGATAAAGTGAAAAGAGTGACGATTGCCCGCGCGCGAAATAAAAGCGTGTCGGCATCATTGGAATAGAGAAATTGAATCCCACCCATGCCTGAAGCTATCCGAAAAAAGACCTCAGGAGGAGATTGAACCGGCAACTGCAGCGGCAACAGCGGAAGTGCAGCGATGAGCTTCACCAATGGAGGATGTTCAGGATTGATGCCGAAGTCCCCACGCTTTAGATAGGAATACCCTGCGTAGAGGTGGGCGCTTTCATCGAAGGTTTGAGACTCTTTTCGAACCGACAAAAGTAGCTGTGCCTCGAGAATGATTAGCAAGATTGAGGCAACCGCAATTATCCAATGTTTTCTGCTTAATTTAACGGACGTTGTGTCCTCTGGCCACGGCTTCCTATCGGATGAAATGGCAAGATCCGGGAAGTCATTTCTGGAATCCTGTTTGTTGGGATCCTGAACGCTTGATGACATGGCTATATGCTCCTTTGTCTTGCTGCTAATAAGAGACACATGGGCCATACGATTATTCCGGATTACGCTTGCTATCCTCCTCTCCTCGACCCAAAGTCCTAAGCTACCTGTGATCATTTAACGCAATGTTCCTGCCCATTTCATCTAGAGGAATAGTTGGGGTCACTTTTCGCGATATACCTTTGCGACGAATAGAGATAGGAGTCGAGTGCGAGTTCTTGAGAAAAAACTGCGTCGGCAAAATCGAACGACATGACTATGCAAATCCTGTCGCGGCTGCTTGAGACAGTTCGTACGCTATGTAGGCACCGATCTCCGCGCATGATTACGAGTCGACCCGACTTGGGCGCAATTACGCACTTGCGCCCAAGTCGAAGAAATATGCCAAATCGGAGCAAGCGGTCTACATAACCCTGCAGTCTAGATGACCTTGCCCCTTTTAGAAGAAAGCGATAGTCGGGGTAGGCTTCGATCTCTCCACCATCTACTTCATTCAAATAAAGAACCGCAGTTACCGCGTTTCGATCGTAGTGCCACCGATATGCTCCCCCAGGAGGGGTGAAGTTGATATTTACCCCGACGACGCGATTTTTCAAAGGTACGATGTTCTGATTCGTTACGCCTTGCACAGTTGGAAGGATACTTTCGTAAAGCTTCTGAATTGTCGGCAGTCTCTTTTGAATATCTTCGCCGTTGATGACTCTGTACTTGAGAGATCGTTTACGCTCCGGGCGATATATCAGTGGGATCTCATAAGATTTTCTATACTCTTCCAAGGAGATAATGAACGCATTGCATTCCTCCGGTGAAAGAAAGCCCTCTATTAGCTGTAATCCAGGAACATTTTTCAACGCGGATTGCACCAGCGCCTCCTTTTGACTAAGTAACTTCATCCATGATGACTTCTCGCTCTCTGTCCTAAATATAGGAACCAGATAAGCTCTGATCGGCGACTGCATCTCCAGTATTTCGCTATCAGTGAAACAATCCGCTGCCCTTGTTATTCCCACAGGTCAGAAAATGGCAGCGCATTGGGATCATTGTGCCCTGGCATCCTGCCCATCACGTCACTTCTCACGACAATCATTGCTGTCTGCCTTCCCCAAAAGGCACTGGTGCAAATAGCGTCCACACCAGCTCTATCATCTGGTGGGCGTGGGATTGAAAAGCTTCCAGAGCGACGCGGAATCAGTATCTCCTCTCTTCTCCGGAGAGGGCGACGTAAGAATCACGGCTGCGAACGAAAACATTTTGCTAGGGGATACTGCCAATCTGTTGCGATAGCGCATCGAGCAGAAGAGCTTGTTTGATGCGAAGTACGTTCCGTGCTCTATCGAGTGAGAACCACTCACCGCGATCCAATTGCCCATAAACAGCTATGCTGTTGCGTATGAAAAAAGCTCATGCTCTTGTCACCCTGAGTGTCATTCTAGCCGTCTCCTTGGCTTCCGCACAGAAGGCAAACACACTCACACCGAAGGAAAAGGCCGAGGGCTGGCGGCTGCTCTTTGACGGCAAGACGACCGAGGGCTGGCGCAGCGCGCGCGGTAGGGGCTTCCCTACAACCGGCTGGGCGGTGAGAGACGGCACCATCATGGTGACCGAGGCGGGCGGCGAAGAGTCCGGCAACGGCGGCGACATCGTCACGGCGCGCACCTACGCGGACTTTGAGCTGTCGGTGGACTTCAAGACATCTCCGGGAGCTAACTCCGGGATCATGTACTTCGTGGATCTGAACCTGATGCCGTGGAAAAACGGTCACGGCTCACCCATCGGCTTTGAGTACCAGGTGCTGGACGACGCACTGCATCCGGATGCGAAGCGAGGCATAAACGGCAACCGCACGGTTGCTTCGCTCTACGACATGATCCCCGCCGCAGCCGGCAAGCGGATCAAACCCGTCGGCGAGTGGAACACCGCTCGCATCGTGGTACACGGCAAGCACGGAGAACACTGGCTGAACGGCGTCAAGGTACTGGAGTACGACCGTGACTCGCCGAAGTTCAAGGAAATTCTCCCGGAAAGCAAGTACGACGTCTTCCCAAGCTACGGTCAAACGGCGAGCGGATACATCTTGCTGCAAGACCACGGCTTTCCTGTGTGGTTTCGAAATATCAAGATTCGGGAGATTGCGGGAAGCACGTTGGCGAATTAGACCAAGGTGAAAGACATGCTGAATCTCCGCCTGGAATATCTCCGAGACGCCGTTCAGGAAGCTAATTTTTGGATTGCTTCACGCCCATCCTTGCACCCCGTGGGAAGCTCGAACGCCGGCCCTTGCCAGGCATAATCACTAGCTTCGAATTTTCTGCGGTTCTCCCTCGCGATCTCTCGGAATAGACGGAGCGCGCTGCGATCATCCATGCCGGATCTATCCCGATTCAAATGCTCGCGCAAGAGATCGCAGCGGAAGGTGCGAACGGTACTGGGATCTGAGAACGCGGCATTCATCTCACCATTTCCGAAGAGTGAAAAGCGGTGCAAATTACACGAGCCAGATCGCGGCTGGCCGCGATCTGGCTGAACAAAATAGTCCGAAAACTAACCCAGTAACTGGTATCTAAAAACCAGGCCCATCAACTGGCCGCGGCCAGCTTCAATGTCACACCCTATTCCAGTACTGTTTCGCCACCTGTTCTCGACCACGGGCTGTCAGTCTGGCATCTATGATAGCCTGTTCGATCTTTCCTAAAGCCTTTTGTGCGCACAATCAACTTCTAACATTCAGATCGAATGACAACCTATTGAGATATCGCACCTAGAAGGTAAGTCGCGCGCCGAACTGAATCTGGCGCGGAACATAGATATTGTTGTTATTGGAGTTGGTGACAGCTCCCAATGGCGTAGAGTTGGCCGTCAAAGTATTGACGGTTCCGGTTGTGCCGATTGCGTATGTTGTTCCATTTTCGGCGGTAATATTTTGTCGATTGATAATATTGAACGACTCCGCAAAGAGCTCGATCGTGTAACTTTCGCGGAAGGTGAAGCGTTTGGAGCCGCGCAGATCCAAGAGTACTTCATTCGGGAGACTGTAGGTGTTGCGAGGTATGAGCGGAATGCGGTTTGCTCCGCCGGATCCGTTATAGGAGCTAGTTGAGGTGCCCGGAGACTTGACACCGTTGACGTACTCAGACGCAGAACCGTT
Source organism: Terriglobus saanensis SP1PR4 (assembly GCF_000179915.2). Taxonomy (NCBI): domain Bacteria; kingdom Pseudomonadati; phylum Acidobacteriota; class Terriglobia; order Terriglobales; family Acidobacteriaceae; genus Terriglobus; species Terriglobus saanensis. The sequence continues at coordinate 3,540,283 of NC_014963.1, forward strand.
CGTTGTGGCTGAGAAGGGGTTGCCGCTTTGTGCAGAGAAGCTGGGTGCCAATTCGAGACCGTTTACGAAGTAGCTCATCCAACCATTTCGATGCCACGGCGATGTTGCGATACCCGAGACAATGGCTCGGTTGCGGACGTCCTGATTGGATCTACCGTACTCGCCACGGAGGTTCGCTGGATCGAGAAGGGAGTTTGAGTTAGTGAAGGTCGTGTTATTTTCTCCATAGTCCAACGCATGGGCCCATGTGTAACTCGCCTGGAACTGCAAGTGGTGGCCCATAGAGTGATTGAGTTGAACGGCTAGCGCATGATAGTTAGAATTTACGCCGCTGAAGATATTTGTAATCGTCGAATAAGAGGAGTTTGGACGGGCACCCGTGTAATAGGAGGTTGGAATAATGGATCCATCCGCTAGCGGAGCGTTCGCGACTCCGTTGTTGACGACGGTGTAGGTGATTTGCTGTGGCACAGGGAGATTGGTATCAACAAAGCTAGGTAGCTCGCGACCAAGCGCACCAAGATAGCTCAGGCTGAATACGGTTTTGAAACCCAAATCCTGTTGCAAGGCCAGATCAAATTGCTGGATCTGAGGCAACTGAAAATGACGGTCGAAGAAGTACACCGTGGGAGCAGCAGCGGCCCCGGTGGGAGCGGCGAGGATGACAGGAAATGCAGGTGCTCCTGCCGCGGTGGCCTGAATGGACGGCACGGATTGGGCACCAGGCGCACCGGTTTGAGCGATGGCGTTATAGATGGTGGAGTTGATCAAGCGTGCGTTGAACAGGCCCCATCCGCCACGTAACGCCGTTTTGCCGTTGCCGAAGACGTCGTAAGAGAAGCCAATGCGGGGAGCGATGTTATTACGGTCGTCCGGGAACGCAGCAGTAGAAGGAATTGCGGCGTTGGCGAGTTGAGGCGAGGGAAGTTGCTCATATTCATAACGCACGCCGATAGACAATGTGAGACGAGGAGAAATCTTCCACTCATCTTGAACGAATCCGGCGTAATCCGCAGTGGTGAATTGGAAGCCTAGAGGACCGAAGCCTTGGGCATAGGAGCTGTAGTGCTTTGCGGAGGCAGCGGTCGTGGCGCTTTGAGCAAGGAAGTAATCAGTAAGATATGTGGGTACGCCAGTGTAGCTGTACGCGCCGAAGACACTAGTAAGATTCTGGCTGAGATCGTAGGTGTGAACATAGTCCACACCAAATTTGATGTTGTGCTTTCCTTTTTGTATGGCGGCGGTATCGGTTACTTGCCAGCGACGTTCATCGGGGTATGCGGGACGGTTGTAGAAGGTCGGCGTTCCGAATTGGAATCCGTTTGTGATATTGACGTTGGGTGGAATCTGATATGGATTCGTGTAGCCGGTTACTGTATTGTCGAAAGTCGCATTTTCGTACGCTGTCGGGGTCTCGTTCTGTCCAAAGTTGAAATCTCTGCCATATTGATAACGGATTTCGTTGCTGAGGTTGGGAGTCAGAAAACTGTCCAATTTCGCCACGCCCCAGGTTGTGCGTACGTAAATGTTGCCGACGCTCTGAGTGCCATAGCTTGCAGTTGCATTGGTCTGCTGCCCGCCGGGCGAAACGAAACGAAGGCGGTTGACCTCGAGGCTCAGATGATTTCGTGAGTTGATCTGGTAATCCAGCTTGGGGAAGAAGATCGTCTGGCTCGCATAGCGGGGAGCCTGGCCGAGCAGGCCGCTGAGCGAAGACAAGCCCGACGTATATTTCGGAACGGCCGCAGCGTAGGTCGGCAGGCCAAGATTGGTTTGGAGTGTGCAAGCCCCGCTATCACCCGTGTAGTTGGTGTCGTTTGCAGTAGTGATGGTTGCACAGGTGCGCCCTGGCGGCAGGGTAGGATTTGGGATCGCAAAGAAGGTGGTAGGGGCGGAAGCGACGGTTACGATGGGGAAGTAATGGTAATAGTCGTCAAATGCAAAGAAGAAGAAGACCTTATCCCGCAGGATCGGGCCGCCGACTGCGAAGCCCATCTGCTTGCGAATGTCAGTTGGCTTGAACTTGGTCGCAACAAATTGACCGGCCGCGTTAAGAACACTTTGGCTCGTGTAGTTATTCTGCGCTGCAGTGGCTGAATCTCGATCGATGAAATAACCCTCACCGTGGAATTGGTTGCTGCCACTCTTTGTGATGGCATTGACCACGCCCCCTGCGGCGCGTCCGTATTCGGTGGTGTAGTTAGAGGTATTGACCTGGAATTCTTGCACGACCGGTTTGGGTAGGGAATATCCCACCGTGGTGCGTCCGCGCTCTTCGGAGAAGAACGCTTGGTTGTTGTCTGCGCCGTCTACGGTGACGTTATTCAGGAGAGTGCTCTGCCCGCGGAAGCTCAGCAGACCAAAGCCACCCCCTTCCACCACACCGGGCGTCAGGAGGGCGTAGCTTGACCAGCGGTAGTTGTTAACTGGAAGGTCGCTGAGTTCAATCTGGGTTACGACATTGCTGAAGTCTGGGGAGGAGGTGTTGATGAGGGGCGCCTCTTCGGAGACGCTGACCTCCTGCGCCGCTAATCCAACCTTCAGCATGGGACGGACGGGCGTGAGTTGCCCCACCTGCACGACAACATCGGTCGACGTGAAATCTCCAAAGTCGTGGGCGACGACCTTGAGCGAGTAGACGCCTGGCTGCAGGTGAATGACACGGAAAGCTCCGTCTGATCCGACATTGACGGTCTGCGTAGCCGCAGTCGCTCTACTGGTTACTGTTATAACTGCCGAGCCAACAGCGGCTCCGCTGGCATCTTCAACCGTGCCACCGATAGCGCCATCGACGGCGGTTTGAGCCAGGACGTGTTTACCGCCGAGCAAAACGCTAACTAGAAAAGCTGCACGTATGAATGCGATAGGTCGCATGTTTTCTCCGAAATATCGTTTATTGTCGCGATTCAATGTTGACCTCGGACGTTCCGGCATAAGCGAACGTGCTGGATGAGGCAGCAGTTTATGTATGTGGGTCTGCGGTGCCGAGATGGAACGCAGACGTGAACGGTGGGACATCAACGAACATTAAGCGGCGAGAGCTTGGCCGCAGGCAGCGCAATAGAAAGAAGCTGGGCGATGGTTGGAGCAATCTGACGCATATCGACTACGCCGAGGTTACGACCGGCGGCGATACCTTGCCCCTGGATCAAAAACGCTGACCACATGGCCGGTCGCGAAGGCAGGTAGCCGTGCATACCTGTTGAGGGCGCGTCTTGAACAACGGCACCGCTAAACGCATTGCCTGGATCAAAGCCATCTCGATAGTCCACCAGGAAAGTTGCGTTCGGAAAGCCTCCGCGGGCCACGATCTCGTCATGTGTCAGGATCGTGGCGATGCCGTTAGAAGGATCTGCTTTTGCAGCTTCGAGCACCTGCCTAACCCGTGCAACAAGTACAGGGTCATTTGGATGACTTAATACAATGGCGTTCGATCCGCCCGCGGGCCAAGCCTCAGCCTGCCAGCTCGTGATCGTTGGCTTCTTGGTGCCGGCCTTTATGGCACCCACCTGAATGAGACCCACGCCCGCCAAGAGCACATTGAGGTTCACGCGGTGATCTACAGATAGAAAGCCGTGATCCGAGACCACGACCAGGATTGCTCGCGGGTCTGCAGCAAGTGCGGCATCGCGAATCTGCCCGATCTGTCGATCCAGCCCCTCCAACGAGGCGTTTGCCTCCGCGCTGAAGGGGCTGTGCTCATGCTCCTGATGATCCATATCCGTTAGGTGCACCAGGGTCAGGTCAGGCTTGAATTTACGCAGAATCGCCACAGCCTCCGCAGTCTTTGTCACATCCTGATCGGTCTCTTTTACGAGGTGAATGTCAATCTGTTCGAGAATGTCAGCGGGATGGTAGGGCGAGCCGGAGGGTCTATCCGTGTGCTCGGACTGTGTACCCTCTGCGATGTTGTAATCAATGGGCGCTCCTATGGTCACCGGCCAGCCTACGTTTGCCGTCTTTAACCCGGCAGCGTCGGCGGCTGTGTACAACGTCGGCACCTTAATATCTGCGAAGTCCCAGTACCAGGTGTTCGGGTGCTGCTGCAATGGGTCGAAGACTGTGTTGTCTAACACGCCGTGCTCTGCGGGCCACACCCCAGTGACCATGGTGGTGTGGCTGGGATAAGTCACGGTAGGTACCACGCCGACAACGCCAGTAGCGTATGTTCCCTGCGTGATGAAGGTGCGTAGCACCGGTATCCGCAGATGGTGCGCGTCGGCTTCTATCACGTACTCCGGCTTCATGCCGTCAATGGAAATAAGCACTACTGGTGCTGACCGTGTCTGGGCGAATAGGCTGCCCGCGAGCAGACATGTGGAGGCAATTACAGTCGACAGAAATAAATACCGCATGTGCTTCCTCCCTGGTATTCCATAAGCGTGTGGCGTTAGCGAGTAAATCGAATGCAAGTTCGGTTCACATTGGTCGTATACGGACGTGCGACGACGCGACTCTGCGGTGAAGTCGAAGACAGGCGCACGTAGCTCCGGTCCATCTAATTCGCGCTTAGCGCTTGTTAGGAATAGGATCGGCCGACCTCAGCCAGGCTGTGTAGATGAGATCTCTTAGCTCAGTCGCTGCCGACGCCAGTTGCTGGACGGCGAAGCGCTTGCCCTCTTTGCTTCCAGGACCATTGAAGGCCCCTTCTTTTTCCAGCCGATACGTGCTTTCCACCAGAGCATGAGACTGCCTTAGGTAGCCCATATATTGATCGAAGACATCCCCAATCACCGCAGGCTGCTTGGAAACCAGCGGAGCAATCTCTGACTCCTGAACATTCTGGTGCACGAACTCGCTCTCAAAACGGGAATGAATTTCATGCTCAGTCGTATAGTTGTTTGGATTTGGGCCGACCCATCCATTGGGCTTATTCGAGGTATGGAGCGGCATGGAGCCATCTCCGATGTAGTGACCAAGCCATCCTGCCAGAAAGACAACCTCCTGCTCGACCGGCTCCGTATCTTCCTTGTGAGCCACAAGATCCCGATAGTCCCGCATCGCGACCTTCAGGCGCTCCCAGACCTCATCCGTCTGATAGGGCTGCATCCCAAGCTTTTCCGCTGTGATGACCATGTCAGGATGTGACGCCTGCGCCACGGCCAACGCTCGCACATAGTCATAGCGCTTGCGCGGCAATGGCGTGAGCACATGGTCGACTGTTTCCAACTGTATGAAGTGCTCCGGAGCACTTGTACTTGCAAGCTCCGGCTCCATTACTCCTCGCCAGTGGTCCGGCAGAGGAGCATAGTAGCCCATTGCAGCCATGCTTTTGGAACTACGAAGGAATGTGGGAACATCGGCGGGAAGACTGGAACATGCGACCCGATTAATCATGCGATGACCATCTACTCCCCATGCGAAGGTTGGCGGAGTAGCGATCAAAGCTTGGATGACGAGCACGGAACAGATTCGAAACAGCCGGGATTGCATCATGTTTTTCCTGAAGGGCCTCGAAATGAAAGTAAGGAACTTCTGTGAAAGCCATGAGAACAGGAGATGACCGGACGATGAATTTAAGACAGACGTCTGACCTCTGACATTTATCGGTCGCCATTTTCCACAGAGCTGGCATAATGAAGCATCATGGTGGACTCAACGGAGAATATGGACGCGACCAGAGGCCTCTCGGATCGCATATGGAATGGTGTTCCGCGACAGAACCTCACGACGCGGATTGCGAACGCTATTCGGGAACAGGTTCGTTCCGGCCAGCTACAGCCTGGCGTACAACTACGCGGCGAATTGGAGTTTTCGCGGGAGCTCGGTGTCAGCCGACAAACTCTGCGCGAGGCAACTCGTCTCCTGACCCGCGAGGGGCTACTGACCATTCGCCACGGCGTAGGTACCTTCGTCGCGGAAAGCCCCGTATATCTGAGCAGCCCGCTGAACTCCATGCACTCGATGTCGGCTCTGATCCGTGAGACGGGTGGAGAAGCTCGCGTTGAAGGTCTAAGGATTCGCCGAGGCTCAGCCACCACCGAGGTTTCGACAGCACTTGGAATACCGGATGGTTCGCCCGTAGCCGAGATCTTTCGCCTACGTCTGATCGACACAAAGCCCTTGGCTGTTGCCTACGACTACATTCCTCTGCTGGAGGATGCCGCATGGAAGTTACCCCTCATCAAGACCTTCGACGGAGGATCGATCTATGAATTCATGGCGACTAAGCTTCAACGGCAGTTGATGTCGAGTGAGTCGGCTCTGACCGCCGTTACAGCGGGTAAAAGGCACTCTGAGCTACTGCATGTCAAAGTGGGCTTCCCTCTTCTGCTGATGCGCGAGGTTCAATTCGATGGGCAACGCCGTCGCGGCCTCTACAGTACGATCTTTCACAACTCCTCCATCATGGGCTTTACGCTGGTACGACCAGGGGAAGGAGTGTGACCTCCGGGCCTGCGATCTACGGCAATTTCACCATTGACGACCTCGTTTATCCAAATGGATCTACGCGCTGGGGGGTTCCAGGAGGCAGCGCTGTATATGCTGCGATGGGGGCGTTGCTTTGGACAAAGGTCTCGAGTATCGTCGCACCGCTTGGAGCAGACTATCCGATCACATTGCTGGATAAACGCATCGACCTCTCCCGCTGCCGATCGATCCCGAAGACAATGCGAAACTGGGGACTTTACGAAGAAGATGGTCGGCGACACTTCATCTCCCGCAACGAAAGCAGAGATTGGACTTACTTTAGTCCAGCGCTGGCTGACGCGGCATCCGGCTACCAGGCAGCGGCTCATATTGCACCATTGCCTTTCGAAGCTACTAAACAACTCATAGAAGAGCTCCGCGCGGGTGGGACGAAATCTATATCGCTCGACATGGATGATCATGACCTTCTCGGCAATCGAAGCTTGAAAAAGATGATGGAACTGGTGAGTACGGTGGATCTATTCATGCCAAGCCAGCAGGATGTTCTCGCACTGTTTCCCGGTAAAGGCCCGCTGGAGGCAATGCACCAGCTCCGAAGCCTAGTTCCCGAAGTAGCTCTCATTGCCATCAAATGCGGCGCTGGGGGCACTATAGCCCATCTCGCAGGATCTGAAGAGTACCTCAGAATTCCCGCGGTACACGTTGAGGTTATTGATCAAACGGGCGCCGGAGATGCCTTCTGTGGAGGTGTGCTGGGTTCACTTGCAAGACAAGGGGATCTATTAGAAGCCCTGCTCTGTGGTGCTGTGTCGGCGTCATTCTGCATTGAGGGGATGGGGTTTTCCAGTCTTTTGGAAGCGACGGGTGAGGCCGCAAACAGCCGGTTGGAAAGGCTGCGACAACGCGTCGAACGCGCCCCCTGTAAGTGAAATTCACCGGCTCCCAAAGACGCATAAGTAGGGATCTTTAAATAAACCGTCAGAAATCGTAGTTAACGATCTTGAATCTTGGAATGGTGGCCTGCATCAAGCAGCGACTGATCTTCGTAAGTGACCAGATGCACGTCTGCTGCAATCTGTGCTGCTCCGGCGCCGCTGCGTCCTTCGGCTTCAGTATGCTCGATCTGTTGCCACCACCGTGCGATTGGTTATAGAACTACGGCAGATATTCCATGCAAATGGTCATACACGACGGCGGCTTCGCCACGTTCGGCGATCTGTGAGAGAAGCTGGCGGATCGACCATTTCCGAGCCGTTCTTCAGACGCATACCCAACGTCGTTACGGCGGAAAATCTCTCGCTCGTAAAATCGGTGCCAAGGACATCGCGGAAGACGAAGATATCTTCCTTCATCACCATGCTGGGCCAGCACCACTTCGCTTGCACTCCGATCTCGTTGAATGCGCAGAAGCTTCTCTAATTCCTTCTGACCGATGTCGGATCCTGCCAGCGGTGGCGCTGACAGGATCCGTTCGATATGTAACTCTTCAGGTTAAAAGTAGAAAGGTGTTTTCTGCGATTTGCCCGAACAGAAGTGATGTTGCCAGAAGACAGAGAGCCAGGATGAGCCGGATATGTAAGCGGAGGATCCTCATTGGTCCTGGTTAAGATTAATAAGTGAACCTGAGAGAAAACTCCAGGACGCGAGGTGTTCCGCTTCCCACAAGCCCGGCGTTATTGACCGTTGAGGTAATATGCCCAAAGTTCGAAGGCACCGAAAGAGTTCTTACTCCGCCCACCGTCGCAATGCTGAGAGCCGCCGCCGGACTTGCATACTGTGCGCGATTGAAGAAGTTGAATGCCTCCGCGCGAAACTGAAGATCGTTGCGCTCTCTCACACGGAAATGCTTTTCCACCGCAGAGTCGTTCTGCCAAAGGGCAGGTCCGTTTGCAATATTTCGCCCTGAGTTGCCCCATGTGCCAACAGCAGGCAAAGCAAAGGCAGCCGGATTGATCCATTGCGAGGTGCTGCGATTGGGAAGGTACAAAGCTACACCGGCAACGCGGTTGGGGCGTTGTGCCTGATTGTTCCCATCAGGTAGTTCAGTGGCGCCGCGGGCCAGCGTAACGTTGAGAGGAAATCCTGCGCGTGCCGTAAAAAGGGTGGTGACAGACCATCCACCGACGAACAGATCCGTTACTTTGCTTGAATCGCGGAGATAGGTGCGCCCGCGACCAAAGGGTAGATCGTACACCCCACTCATCGTGCCTGTGTTTCGCGAATCAAAATCACTGCTGGCATACTCGCATCGGAAGCAGGAAAGGTTCTGGGCTGCATCACCATCGCCTCCACCCACAGACCCATCATTCATCGCATGGGAGTACATATAGTTTCCTCCAAAGAAGAGGCCATTGTGGAAGCGCCGAGACAAGCTCACAACGCCGGAGTTGAACGACGACATTCCTTCGTTGTACTTCGTGTCGATCTGGCTTGGAAACTGTGGCAACGGACGCGAGTTTGTCGCGGGGTTGATCAGGTTGGTATAGCTCCGACGAAAGAGATGCACTCCGTGTGAACCAAGGTATGTGAGCGTGAGAGCCGTCTGCCCGAGAAGGGCCTGCTGGACCGAAGCGGTCCATTGCTCCACGTATGAATCTGGATGATGAAGCGCCATGGAGCGCGGGGTAAGCGCCAAGCCGGTCGAAGGCGTGAGTGCAGGGGCAACCGGATAGCTGTATTGCACCAGCGCTCCATTTGACTGGATGCCGCTCGTAAGAAGAGTAGAAGGCTCGTTATTGACGGCCGGGCTATCCTCATCGCCCAGTTGCACCTCACCGTGGTAAACGCCAAAACCGGCACGGAAAACAGTCTTTCCTTTGAGCGACTCTGGAGAGAAGGCCACCGAAGCGCGCGGATCGAAACTTAGGTAGTTGGGATGGTAGAACTGTCCTCCAAACTGGCAGTACCCTCCACATTCGGCGATATCAAAGGCGATGGCGCTGTTGTGTGCCTCAGTGAAAGGCGAAAAATAGTTGTACCGCAAACCATAATTAAGCGTCAGGCCACGCGATACTTTCCATTCGTCCTGGGTATATCCGGCTACGTGAAACTTCCGCATGCCTTTGTCAGGAAGGGCGGCCGTCGTCAAAAACGTGCTGAGCTGATTGGCGAGGAACGCAGCGGTGTTCAGAAACGTTGCAGTTCCGTCCACGGAGTTCTGTTCATTGAAGCGAAGAAGTTTCAGCTCCGCACCGAACTTGAAGGTGTGGTTGGATCTGGTCCAGGTCACCGTATCATTCAACGACTCTGATTGCCCGACCTGTTCCTTGCTATAGTTTTCGTTCAGAGAGGTCAGTCCAGTGATAGCAAAGTTGAACGGCAAGCCTGTCTGCTGAGCCTGGATATAGGTATTTCGATTGAATCCAAGCTGGATTTCGTTGATGGCATGGGGGCTGAAGATGTGAGTTTCTTCCACCACAAAATTCTGAATACGCGATGTCACGTTGATGGCTTGCGACAGAGCATTCAATGCGCTCGCAGAAACGCCGTCGTCGATGTTGTAGCGAACGTAGCCGGAATCATTGGAAGAAAATCTGTGGTCGATACGGACCGTTCCTGTATTTTCGCTACTCGGACTAGCAACGACGCCGGTGTACGAATAGATATTCGGATCGGTGGTGGCAGCAACCCCCGTAGGATAAGCATTTACTATGAAAGCCAGCGAGGGCTGAGCTGCCGTTACCTGAGCACGAAAAGCAGGACTTGGCACAAAGCCAGTCTGTGGCACGCCTCCGAGATGCTGCTTGAATCCTTCGTAGTTCACAAAAAAGAAAGTTCGGTCCTTGAGGATGGGACCGCCAAGACTTCCACCAAACTGGTTCAACTGGAACACCGGCTTTTTCACTGCCGACTTGATCGGCCCGTTCGCGTCGAAGTAGCTGTTTCGGAAGTAATCAAAAACACTGCCATGGAACGTGTCGGTCCCGGACTTGGAGATGAGACTCACCTGTGCTCCGGCCGATCCGCCGGTATCTGCGGTATATGCTCCCGTGTCTACTTTGAACTCGGCCACAGCCTCGGTCGAAAACTGCAGACGCAGTGCGGATTTGAGCGAGGCGTGGAAGACGCCGCTGGCATCCACACCGTCCAGGCGGAAGTTGTTGTCGTCCGTTCCGTTTCCAGCAAAGCGGATAGACGACTGTGCACCCGAACCAGAATCGATGGCCCCCGGCGCCAGCAATTCCAGGTTTGTAATATTCCTTCCATTCAGAGGCAAGCGCGACACCTGAACCGATTGCACCGTACCTCCGACGGTGGCATTGCTCTTATCGAGTTGGGCGCCCTCACGATCGGCTTCTACGTTTACAGCCTCACTCACCGAACCTACGACGAGCTTGGCATTCACAGTTCGCGTGTCGCCAGAGTGAAGGTCCACATCGCCCACACGTGAATCCTGAAAGCCCTCATGGGTGAAGACGATGGAGAAGCGACCGATAGGAAGCGACGAAACCACATATTGGCCACTGCTATTCGTCGTCGTCCGACGTGTCTGGTTGGTACCTTCCTGGGTGATAGTGACAGATGCCTCCCCGACTCCTGCACCGGTCGCGTCCGTGAGAGTTCCATTCAATTCTGTACGGTCGATCTGGGCGAAAAGCGAGCAGGGAGAGAGCAGTGCGGTACATACGATCGCCGCATAAAGGATGACAAGTCGTCGGAACATTTATATCTCCACGCTTCTAGGTTGTTTTGGGCGACAGATTTCCTGCCGCAGTCAAAGAGCGACTACAGTGGGCATGAATAAACCGATTGATTATTTTTGAAGTGGAGCGAAAAGGAACATCAGATCGGGAATCTTCGAAGCCAATTCAGTCCTAATTTGATCTGCCTTCTGCGCAGCATCCTGCTCACTGGTCGCATCCGTACATGCAATCTCCATGACCAACAGCCCGATCTTGCGCTGTTGAGCATCGAACATCGGCATCTTCATGTTGTAATATTCACCGTCTGCAATACGCGGACCGTAAATCTTGCCGTCCTTGATTGCTGCGAAGTCACCCTCTGAAGTATGGATGCCGAGTCTCGTCTCATTTCCGTTTGCAATGAGGATCATCGTTTGTTGTCCTGGCGGAATCACGTGCAGTCCTATGCGCCGAAGCAGCGGATGCTTAGCGAGCTCTTCCAGCACGATCTTTTGGGCGACCGGCGCATTCACTGTTTCTTTTGGGTCGGCAAGGGGGGCGCGAGGTGGCTGCGTATTCGTGGGCTCGAAGACAAGGACACGCGCGGAAGAAGTACCTTGCTTCGGAACGGACACGAAGAGACGATTCAGTTCCGGAACAAAGCGGGCTGTCCTTGCCTTAACCCCTGTCTCCACGCTCGTACGCTGTTCATAGTGGTTCAGATCGGTCTGATCAAACACATCGAGAAAGCCATCAGTGCTCGCATAGAGTCTGCGGCTCACTGGATCGTAGATCAGATCATCAACGCCCGTGTGAATCTTGAGCGTCTGTAAAAACATCCCCGTATTGCTATCCAGAATTTCGATCTGCCCGTTACGGCAGCCGACAAAAAGTCTCTGACGCTGTTCGTCCAACGCAAGAGCCACATTGTCCTTGCAGGTATGTAGGGCCCAGCGCGAAGTAAGTACATTTTGGAGACGATTCACTACGACGATCTCCTGGGTGGCCTTATCGTTTAGGTACAAACGCGGCCGGTATGCATCAAGGGCCATTGCCTCCAGGGTGTCGCCATCAATCTTGATGTCTTGCAACTTCTCGTCACGCGTGGTGTCCACTACGCTCAGCATGGAAAACTTCTGGCCAGCGTCCCCACCGCCATTGGCGATATAAAGCAGCTTCCGTGACGGGTCAAAGCCGATTGAGTCTGCGTCTTTTTCGAGACCGATGCGTTTCATCGGCACATACGAAGCTCCATCGAAGATACGCAGGGATCCGTCTATTCCGTCTGTCACATAAAGACGGTCGAGGTCTGCCCGGAAAAGCACAGCGTGGGGTCGTGTAACCGCTATCTGGTTGATCACCCTAACCGTCGCGAGATCCAGTACGAGAACTTTTTTGAAGTCCTCAGGCGTCACGAACAGTCTCTGACGCTTAACATCAACTGCGAGGTGGTCAAAATTTCCCTCGATTGCTGCAGGCAACTCTAGATCCGCTATCTTTTTCATCGCCGGTACTGGATTTGCTGGGATCGCTTGCAAGGGAGTCTGTCCGACAGAGTTTCCGCCGAAGCAACAGACCACCATGAAGATTGCCGTGAACCGAGGGAGCATGAATTTTCCTAAATTGACGTTATATTTCTGAGAGCATCGTCAGCATACGACGGCCCACTGGCATGTGGCGTGAAAGATAAAACAATTGAGACTCAGGCAATCTTCAGGTTAGGCGGTCATCTGAGCACACCCTTGCTTAGATAATTTAGAACTTGTAATGCACGCTGAATTGAAACCGCCGTGCTGGCATTGCTGCTGTAGGTTGCTCAAAAAAAGCAGAGCGAACATTTCCGACAAAAGTCATATAACTGGTTGTGTTTGTAACATTGAATGCGTCCACGCTGAAAGCGAGGCCGGACTGCACATCGCCAACCTTGAGCGGGAGCCTGAGCTCCTTACCCCATCGCAGGTCCAACTCAGTAATCTTCGATCCTTCTAGGCTATTACGAGCAACCCCATTTGGCCTAGCGTTCAAGAGGCCGGTGTGGAATACGTCTACTCCTGCCATCTCGTTGTAAGGTAGTCCCGAATAAAGCTTTGCGGCAAAACCTAAATTCAGCCAGTGCTCTTCGTTAACGGTGCCGAGCAGGTTGAAACGATGACGTTGATCGAGATCCGAGCGAGCATATTCCCCCGAGAGAGAATATTGGTTTGCTGGAAACCACATGATTCCCCCCGTGTTATTGTCCGTTCTACTCAAAGAGTACTGAGCCACCCCTGAGAACCAACGGCCAGCTTTTCCTTGGAGAGTCAGGTCCAACGCGTTTCCCAGCTGCCGCCCTTCCGATTCAATCTGGCGTATCACTCCATAACGCGGGTCTGGACGGTTTGTGTACGACGGCGGCAACGGCGCATTGACATCGCGCGATCGAAACATCGCGACACCCACGGTGCCACGATAGGTAGCCGCGAACGTTACACCGGAAATCAGTTGGCGTTCCACGCCAGCACTGAAGTTCGTGATGTAAGGGATTCGACCGCCCGGCCCAAGACGCACCAGGTTTGTCGGAAAGTTGGAGATATCTGTACCGATTGGGAAAGGATTGGAGATCGCAGGATTCAGAAGCGTCACGGAGCGAATTATGAAACCGTTATATCGTTTCAAATCTGCGATAGGCTGTGCGCCGGATCTGTCGTAAAACAACCCGGCTCCAGCGCGTAACACCAGCTTGTGGTCATTGCTGCTGTAGGCGATGGATCCCCGAGGCGCGAAATCGTGGAAAGACTTGAAATAGGTCTGCCAGTCGTAACGAAGTCCGATGGCGATCTGAAGATTCCGGCTGATCTGGATCTGATCCTGGAAGAAGGTGCCCAGTTCATTCATCCAAAAGACGGAGCGCCCAGGTCCGGCCTGCTGTGTGAAGGAATAAGGCGTTCCATTTGCATAGTCTGCAAGACTGGCAAAGCTGTAGGTCCCAAGGCGGTTGGATTGATCTTCCCAGGCACGGCGACTCAGGTTGGGAATGTTGATACCAAACTTTACGTAGTGACGTTTGTGCGTCCAACTGACGATGTCGTTGATCTTGAGGTTATTTTCCGTCTGTAAGATGTCTCCCTGAGCACCGCCATCCGTGAAGCTACCGTCAACGATCATTTTCTGCTTCTGAGTTGCACTCCGAATCGGATCACGGTCTTTCTCGTAGAACAATTGCAGCTGATTCAACAAAGATGGCGAGATAATAATTCTGTCGTTCAAGATCACATCGTCTTCGCGGCTCTGTGTGTTTAAGCCAGCGGAACCAAGCACAAGGCCCCCCACTCCCTGGTTCCGTGTGACGACATCGGAGACGTTGTATTGCAGAGACAGGCGATGAGAGGCGCTGAACTCATGGGTTATCCGCGTCGCAAACTCAGTATCGTGAATAGGAGTGGCGACGTTATTGTTGATCAAGCCTGACGGTGTGACCGCATGCACAATGGATTGGAGATTGTCTTCGGACCGGGAACCGGATAGCAGGAACATCGTGTGCTGGTCGATCGGAACGGGTCCGGTAATGGAGCCTTCATAGATGCGCTTTTGCTCAAACGGCTTGCTCACAGCGAAGTAATTGATAGCGTCTGTCACCGAATCGCGAAAAGTAAAGTTCAAACTGCCATGCAGTTGAGCTGTACCGGGCTTGGTAATGATCTCAATGCGACCTCTGCCCGGACGGCTGGTTTCTGAGCTGTAGGGGTCGCTGTTAATGCGCACTTCCGAGATCGCCGATACCGATACTCCAGTTCCCTTCATCTCTACGCCGTCGACAACGATACTAACTCCGCTTGTCGCCAAGCCTGTTTGATCAAGGAAGGGAGTCAGAGCGGCGATATAGTTCTGATCGAAGATGGGAACGTGCTCAAGCAACTTGCTGTCTGCATGAATCTGATCTCGGTTATCTGCATTATCCAACGAAAGTTTCTCCGTCTCTGGTCCTACTGTCACGTCCTGTGAAACAGAGGCCAGTTGGAGTTGTACTTGGAGAGTAGCGGTGCTGCTGTTCCCGATGGTTATTTCTGTCGAGTACTCGTCGAAGCCGTTCTCTGCTGAAACGTGCACAGCATATTTTCCTGGCGGAAGGTGCTGCAAACGAAACTCACCTTCCGCGTCAGACACTGCGCGAATCGAATCAGAGCCGGAGCGCTGGAGACGAATCTCGGTTTGTGGAACGGCAGCACCGTCAGGATCGCTCACCCTTCCAGTGACGGTGATCTGTGCATAGATCGCGGTTCCAAGAAGCAGTTGAAGGCAAGCAGCGGGTAAGGCGAAGTGAAATGGTATTTTCGGCATCATCGGGTTTCAAGATAACTGCGAGATCCTGAATTTCCCATGAGCGAGGAATCATTAGACTGTCGAAAATGATTTCAAGGGCAGAGCAGCGAAATCGGCTGCGGCAAACGAGATCTCGAAACTGGAACCTTGTCCGGGCTCACTGTCCAGATGTATGGAACCGCCATGTAATTCGACGAGGCTTCTTGCAATAGCCAGACCCAGACCGCTACTTCCGTCCCCGTGTGTTCGGGCGGTATTCACTCGATAAAATCTTTCGAAGACACGGCTGTGGTGTTCGCGAGCGATGCCGATACCTGTGTCGCTGACTGTGTAGCCACAGCGTTGCCCCTCCGACCATGTCTTAACCACGATTCTTCCGCCTGAAGGTGTATAGCGAATGGCATTATCCAACAGGATCATCAGTACCCGCTCCACAACCACTTGATTACCGTGAATGGGGAGCAACTTCTCGACGGGGTCCACATCGAGTCGTATCTGCTTCAGGTCTGCCTGGATGGTAGCTCTGGAAGTCATCGCTGCAACTGAAGCCCCTAGCTCGAACAGCTCTCTGCCTGCCGTGTTTTCCTCTAGCCCGTTCCGTGCGAGGGTCAAGAGATCGGCGATGAGGCGTGTCATGTAATCGCTCTCGGTCAGAATATCCGTCAAGCCGCGACGCACTCTCTCCACATCCGCCGCATCCATCATAAGGAGCTCTGCAGTCGACCTTACAAGCGCTACCGGACCGCGCAGTTCATGCGAAGCATCTCCCGTAAACTGTGCGATGCGGTCGTACGATGCGGCGATACGGTCCAACATACTGTTGATCGTGATCGAGAGTTGATCGAGCTCATCCCCATTCCCCGAAAGTGCCAGGCGCCTTTGAAGGTTCTTCGCATCGATCGTGTTTGCGGTCGCCGTGATGAGGTGGACCGGCGCGAGCACACGGCCGCTCATCCAATATCCCCCTGCCGCCGCCGCACAGGCAGCAAGTGGTATGCAAAAGAGGAAGAGCAGGGCTAAACGTTCCATCAACTCTCCATAGCCAGTCTGGTCTACTGCCACCTGGAGAGAGAAGACATATGGACCAACGTGAGCCATACGACTGATGGTTTGATAGTTGTGGCCAGCTGCTGTCTGACTCTCTTTATGAATGCCGGTCGGTGGAGGCTTCACATCTTTGACGGCAGCCATTGCGTCCGGCTGATAAAGAACCTTACCGTTGGCATCTCGGACACGAAACATCTTTCCTCGCGGCATTAAGGCTGAATGCTCCCTCAGTTCTTCCCCCAGGTCGTTCATCTCGTGAATGGCCAATTTATGGTGGAGAAATGTGTCGATGCCGTCCAGGCCTGAGATCAACTCTACGTCTGCGGCTTTGCGCAAACCCCAAGCGGCGGCTATGTACACAGTCGATCCAAGCAAGATAATCGTGAACGCGACAAGTGTGGCATACCAGACCGTAAGTCTAAGACGGATGGAAGAGACCCTCATTGATCCCCCGCTGAAAGCTTAAATCCGAATCCGCGGACAGTGCGAATCAACTTTTGTTTGTGCTCATTGTCCACCTTGAAGCGAAGCTGCTTCATAAACGCGTCCAGGGTATTGTTCTCGACGGTCGTCTCGTAACCCCAGACAGCATTGATGATGGCATCCCGGCGAAGAACTACATTAGGACTTCGCATCATGAACTCCAATAGCAAATGCTCAGTTCGGGTTAGGGAGAGGGCCCTGCCGGCCCGTGTCGCGGTGTGCGTGACAGGATCCATGCAAAGATCGCCTACTTCATATTGCATGGTGTGCGGAACCATTCGCCTTCGCGCAAGCGCACGAAGACGAGCGAAAAGTTCTTCAAATGAAAACGGCTTCGTAAGATAGTCATCCACTCCACTGTCGAGACCGCGAACGATGTCTGAAGTGGAGTCGCGTGACGTGAGCATCAGGATTTGGGTAGAGATACCGCTCTGGCGAAGCGACCGGGCGACCGAGAACCCGTCCATCTCGGGCAACATCGCGTCCAAAAGGATGAACTCAAATTCGAAATCTATTCCCAGCGCTAAACCTTCGCTGCCCGTATAAGCAACCGTCACCCGGTATGCCTTCCTCTCGAGCGCATCCCGCAACACTGAGGATAGTTTCAGATCATCTTCCACGATCAGAACTCGCATGATGAAACAGTCGCTCCGAGTCCAGATTAGCGATCCAAGCTGAATTTAGCCTGAAGATTCTGCTGTTGCAATCTTGCTTCGCAATGAATCTCAACGATTTCTTAGCCCTCTGGGCGAACAAGAGGCGAATTGTTTAGATAGCAGGGAGAGCCTATGGATCGAGAATCGCGAATGCAACTGAGCTTTGCGGCCCTGTCCTACTCGCGGGTCCACGATAGAGCTAGTGGGATGCTCAATTCGTTAGGAAGCAACTAGAGCGTTGGACCCGGCGAACTTCTCTTTACGACGAAAGGTGAGTCTGGTACGAAGCTTGGGTTGTGGGTGACGTATCAACTTTTCGCAAAATACGGTGATTCCGTGCAGGTATATATAGCTCCGCACGACCTGACTCCACCGGAGAGGTCTTTCGAGTGTGCTTTGCTGACTCCGATAGGGTGGTCCCTGATATTGCAGGAAGTGGTTCGGCCAAAATGGTGCATCACGCCCAACAGCGGAAGGCCGAACGATAGGATGCCGAAGCTCCAGATAAAAAACCTTAAAGATGATGCGCTGACTGGCTATACCAGTCCAAACTGCGTTAACTTCTCGTAGAGAAGTCGACGATGGATTCCCAGCCTGCGAGCAGCGTCTGACTTGTTGCCGTGAGAGGCCTTCAGCGCCAGATTGATGAGATGGCGCTCCCAACTTGCTACTGCATCATGGAATGGCAGTGCGACTGCGGCTTGAGTATCAAACACACCTGGTCCGGCACCCTTCTCTTTCGCTAACTCTTCCTGGATCTGTTCGGCTGTAATGGCGCGTCCGCCGGCTTTGACGGCAGCTCGTTCGATCAGATGCTCCAGTTCCCGCACATTGCCTGGAAAGGAATAGTTTTGCAGGGCTACGATGGCATCGGCAGTAAGGCCAGTCAAGGCGAGTTGATTTCGTTGAGCGTAGCGCGCAAGGAAATACTCCGCCAATGGAAGTATGTCGGACTGGCGCTCTCGAAGTGGCGGGAGCCGGACCGTAAAGGCATTCAGACGATAAAACAGATCAGCACGAAAAGTCTTCTGCTCGACATCATCTTCCAGCGGACGATTTGTAGCAGCAATCACCCTGACATCGGCATGGATGGAGGCCGTTCCACCAACCCGCTCGAAGGTGTGCTCCTGTAGAACACGCAAGAGCTTCGGTTGAAGCGACAGCGGTAGCTCTCCGATCTCATCCAAGAAGATTGTGCCTCCATCGGCGGCTTCAAACTTCCCGCGTTTCTGGGCCATCGCTCCGGTAAAGGCACCGCGTTCGTGTCCGAAGAGCTCAGACTCCAGCAGTTCGGGAGGTAAGGCTGCACAGTTGAGAATGATCAAGGATCGACGGCTTCTGGCGCTATTTTGATGGATCGCGCGGGCAACGACTTCTTTGCCAGTGCCTGATTCTCCCAGTAACAAAACTCCCACGTCGGTAGCGGCGACTCTGCCGATGTTCTTAAAGACCTCAATCCACGCCGGCGAGTTGCCGATGAGCTGAGGCTTCGACTCCTCCTCAGATTCATTGAGGTTTTTAAGAGAGCGATCTCTGAACCTCTGCTGTCTTAGGAGTTCGACCTCGCGCTGCAATTCCATGTGCCGGATTGCGCGTGCGACGGTGGCGAGGGCCAAGTCAATGTCGAGAGGCTTTGTAATGAAGTCATAGGCGCCAAGCTGCATCGCCTGCATTGCATTCGGCCCCGTGCCGTGGGCAGTGAGGATGATGACAGGCATGGTGGTCAACAACCCTTCGGATTGGAGGCTCTTGAGAAACTGCTCCCCTCCTCCGCCGGGCATCTTCCAATCGCAGAGCGTAAGGTTGGGAGTCGTAGTCTGAAGCAAGGCGATCCCTTCTTCTGCGTTCGTCGCAATGCGGGTTAGGTATCCCGCATCCGACAGCAGTTCCCGTAGCGTCTCTCGAAAGTTATGATCGTCATCCACGATGAGCACTTCAAACATCTTGTCCGGCCTCTTGTTCCGCAATTCTTAGGGTATCCCGATCATTGCAATCCAATGGCAGTTGGAGGGAAGCTACGGCTCCGCCGCCCTCGCAGTTGGCGAGAAGTAATTCGCCTCCGTGAGCCTGCACTATCTCAAACGAGATGGAAAGTCCGAGTCCTGTTCCCGTGTCTTTCGTGGTGTAGAATGCGTCCATCGCATGACGCAAGGCTGCTGGCGTAAATCCTCGCCCGTTGTCCATGATGTCTATTTGGGCGAAGTCAGCATCAAGTGCCGTGCTGATCATTACGCTTCCACCTTGCGCGGTGGATTGCGATGCCGAATGGAAGGCGTTATCCATAAGGTTGTCGAGCACCTGCAACAGTCGGCCTCGGTCTGCCAGAACTACGCTGTGGGACGTTGCCTTGCAGATAATCTGGATACCTTTTGCCGTTTCTTTTTCCGCCCATGTCGAGGCCGTAACCGCGCATAGATCATCAAGCGAGACGGGCTGAAGTTGAAGCTGGATCGGTCTGGCGAAATAAAGGAGGCGGCGAATGATTGTGTCCAGACGGTCGATCTCTTCGAGGATCACGGCGCTGCTTCGTTTAGCCGCTTCCGCATCAGTGGATCGCTGCCACATCTGCGTCCGCATTCTGATCGTTCCAAGCGGATTTCGGAGTTCATGCGCGATGCCAGCGGCGAACTGGCCCAGTGCAGACAGTCGTTCATTGTGGCGGACCTGAGATTCAAGCGTCCGCTCGTTCTCGATCTTTTCCTGTAAAGCGAGCGCCAATGAGTCGATACCGTGCAGGACGCGATCAAATTCCTCCAGCGGCGGACGGCCCTGCATCTGCTGACTCGCGGCCGGCAAGCCACCCTCCATCGAACCAAGCCGTTGGAGAACAATATTGACTCCACTCCGAATCTCCGTCGTCACGAACACAGCAAGTAACGCAGTAATCAATGCAGCGATGCCAAACCCAACGCTTCCATAGAGTAGTTCTCGATTCTGTCCGCCCTCGATTCCGGGGAGACGCTCCATGAGCCAGGCAGCGCCAGTAACTTCCTCGCTAGCCTTGACGGTCTCATCTGTCCGTGACGGCTCATGGATGGGAGCCGCTACAAAGAGAATGGCATCATGCGGCCCCTCAAAGCGAAAGGTCTTGGTAGCGTTTGCCGTTACCGCTTCTCGCGCAAGATTCTCGATGGTAGGACGTTCTCGCTCCGGCATACCCTTCTCCGCCCCTGGCCCCTCGTGGGTTGGGAAGGCGTATCCAATCAGCGCATCAGCTCTGGCCGCGTAGAAGCCCCCCTCTACGCCGTCCTCGTGCTGCAATGTTTCTGCCGTGAGCCCTTTGAGGAGATCAGGTTTTGGATGCGGTGGTCCGTCGCGCTCAGGGTGCGGTGGTACCGGAGGAGCAGGAGGAAGGGGAGGAGGCGGTGGCGGCCCCGGCTTGATCGTTCGGAGAGAATTATCCGGGGTCCGACGGTCGGCATAGTTTCGCGCGAGACTGGCAGCCACGCTGACAAGATGATGCTCGGTGAGGGAGAGCGTTTCCGCATGGCGATTGCGGAGAAACGTAAACAAACTGATGGCAGCGGCCGTCAGGAAGAGAAACGTTAGAACCACGAGCAACAGGATGCGGGAGCGAAGACTTCTCCAAAAGATCTTCGGCATTCGGCTCCTCTCTCTCGTCGTGCTTCTTTGAACTTCTATCAAGTCGCTGTCGTTATGGTATGCAACTTACCCGCCAACCGGAATCATGCCGATCTTGGCAGTTGTTATGGAGATCAGATACTACGAGCCTGCGCTATCGCGAACGATCTGTACACAATCAGCACAGCGTATGAGCGAATTGCGGTCAGGCCGGGGGCTCCTAAAGCTTCTGATCTCCGAAACGTATAGCGATTACGAGACTTCGGCGGTTTCGAGGAATGGCATGCCGCTTGCCTTATGACGGGTAGAGGTATTGCCAATGCACATTCCATCTTCTCTAAGAATCACAACTCTCGCGCTCGCATTGAGCTCTGTGGCATTTGCACAGAGCCCGGCTCCCGCACCACCAACACCTCCGGCTGTTCCATCGGCTGCTGCGTCTGCGCCTATCCCACCGCAACTCTCCATGGTCACCCAATCCTCTCGCGTCCGCGCTTTCAACGCTGGTTCCAGCGGAGAGGTACGCAGTTTGTACCTCCAAAACGGCAGTGTCGTTCATCTGGCACCCGGACTCGGCGGGCAGGTTGGCACCGCCGTCCGAAAGGGCGAAAAGATAACAGTGACCGGTACGAAGTCAGAGATCAATGGACCATCTTTAGTCGAAGCGGCAAGCATCCGGCTGAACGATCAAACCTTTTCAGCAAATGCGCCAGCTCCAGGGCCACTGGCTGAAGGGGTGGCACCACCCCCACCGGCAGTACCGCTGGCACCTCCCGCACCCGCACCTCGACGCAGAAACAGAGCCGCCTCACCCGCACCTTGTGGAGCGACTCTTGATACCCCTCCTCCACCGACAGGCCCAGACGGACCTCCGCCGCCGCCGAGCGGAGCAGCACCACCCCCGCCGCCGGACGGAATGGCTCCTCCACCGCCGCCTCAAAACTGAGACTGCCTCTGATTTGCGCTCTATCCCAATCTTGACCGGATGCGCGGGCACTCTATGCCCACGTATCCGCTCGGGAGCTATAACGACCAGTTTGTGATAAATAGAGCTGCCTGTTCGATGAGCCGAACCCCAACGGCATCGAACTCTGTACCAAGAGAAAGAGAGGACTGCTTTATGCCACCTCCGAAGAAGGCAGTGAAGAAAGCTGCGAAGAAGGCCGCCAAGAAAACTGCTGGTCATCACCACGATAAGCATCACCAGGCAAACGACCTACGCCGCGCTTATGAGCACATGGGCCGGGTAGCAGTGCTCCGACAAAGCTCAAAGTCGTCTGCGACGGATGCCGTTGCCGAACTGACCGAGTTAGCTCAGCGGGCAATCAAAGACGGACACAGCAAATACGCTGCCGATCTGCTCCGAGCATCGGAGCATCTCAGTTTCACGGTTCTGGCTGACGATGGCTCTGGGATCGTTCGCGTATCCGCCGAACTCAAAGAGTCCATCACGGAACAGTTCGATGAGTTGATGCAAAGGGCAGATGAGCACTGGGAGGAAGAAGAGCAACACTCCAGCATCCTGACCGGGATATATCAAAGCTCCCGCGACAGCGCTACCAAAGCGTTCAAGGTTCGCGCTTACCACCAAGGACTTGAGTTTGCGCGCGCCGCGGAAGCTCTTGCTCATGTGAAGCAGTATGGTCCTCTCAAGCTTGAGAGAGGCCACAAGAACCTTCAACTCAAGAGCGCTTAGTTCCGAGAAAGTTGCTACGAATGGTCAACTCTACGGAAATCGATCCCGGCAAGAAACGAAGTGTTCACGCCCTGGAGGCGACGAACTTCTTTCTAGCCGACGTGCAAACCGGCCTTGGGCCATTTCTCGCTGCCTACCTGGCGGGAGCCGGTTGGGAACCGGGGCGGGTCGGCATGGCGTTGACCATCGGCGGCAGTATCACAGTTGTTCTACAGGCTCCGGCTGGCGCGATTGTCGATCAACTCAGATCGAAGAGACTGATCCTCGTACTTGCCTCTGCTGTGCTCGCGGTAGGAGCTGTCCTGCTCAGTATCACGGCTGCACCTTGGGCCGTATACACGTCCCAGGTCCTGATCGGAGGCGCGGGGCCATTCCTGGGACCGACACTCGCGGCGGTCACGATGGGAATTGTGGGCATGACGTTCTTTGATCGCCAGTTTGGGAAAAACCAGTCCTTCAACTCGGCGGGCAACGTGGTGTGTGCGCTTCTGATTGCAGGCATGAGTCACTTTTTCGGAAACCGAGCCATCTTCATCACGGCTGCAGTACTGACCATTCCCACTGTGCTCGCGATTCGAGCAATCAGCAGCAAGGATATCGACTATGACCTCGCCCGTGGCGGAGCCATTCAGGTAGACGGTAAGGAAGTCGCTGCGAGAGTCTCCGTGATGAAAACACTTCTTGGAGACCGAACTCTCTTGATCTTTCTCGCCTGCGCTTTCTTATTCCACTTTGCGAATGCGGCGATGTTGCCGCAACTCGGCGAGATGCTTTCTCATGGTTCGCGGGCAAGCGCTGCTCCGTTCATGTCGGCCTGCATCATCGTCACGCAGGTTGTCATCATGTGCTTCGCCCCAGCTATCGGACGATTCGCCAACCTGCATGGCCGGAAGCCGTTGCTGATGGTCGGCTTTGGCGTCCTTCCCGTCCGCGCGCTTCTATACACCTTGACCCACAACACGGAGAGCCTGATCGCTATTCAACTGCTGGACGGGGTGGCGAATGCCATCTTTGGAGTGGTGTCGATCCTCGTTGTGGCGGATCGAACTCGTGCCACAGGCCGGTTCAATCTCGTTCAAGGTAGTCTCGCAACAGCGGTCGGGCTTGGCGCAGCTCTCAGTACGACGTTTGGCGGGAAACTCATTCAGCACTTCAGCTACCGCATCTCTTTCCTATCTCTGGGAGCTATCGCCGCCCTCGCGTTTGTCCTGCTGTGGACCGCGATTCCCGAAACGCTTACGAGCGCGAACGAACCAAATAAAAACACATCCGCCCCAATTAGTCCCCAGGAGCTTCCAGCATGAATACGCTCGCACCCAAACGTCTTTTTCAACCACAACCGCCCGACCCTGCCGGTGTCGTTAGTTGGGTCCACTTTGGCGATCTCCACATGACGAAGGTTGGTGAGCAAAACCTCCTCGACCTAGCGGGAATCGTGGATGAGGTCAATCAAGCCTTCGCCGACTCTGTAAGTTTCGTCTTCCTGCCTGGAGACGTGGCCGACGACGGTAGCCGCTCTGCCTATGCAGTCGTGCGCGGCGAGCTCGACAGCCTGGAGGTATCGTGGTGTGCCATCATTGGCGACCACGATGTCCATGAAAAGAGCTTCGCAAACTTCAAGGAAGCGATGTCCGAGCAAACCCACTATGCCTTTACGGTAGGAGAAACGCGGTTCTTGGCGATGAATGCCTTCGATGTGCCTGAGCCTCCTTCGTTCACTGTGTCGGAAGAACAACTGCGGTGGGCAGAGGAGGAGTTGAAACTGGCGACGAAGAAAGGCCAGGCCAAAGTTATCTTGTTGCACTGTTACCCCAGCGATCTGAAGGTTGGCGGAGAAGAGGTGAGCCGTCTCGTCCGTGAATACGATGTACGTTTGATCGATATGGGCCACACGCACTACAACGAGATCGCCAACGATGGCCGGACCCTCTACTTCGCCACACGTTCCACGGGGCAGATCGAAGAGGGGACAGTCGGCTATTCAGTCACCAACATCGACGGCAACGTAGTGAGTTGGCGATTTATAGAGCTGGGCAAATTGCCCGTTGTCATCATTACTTCGCCGAGTGATGAGCGGCTTCTGACAAAGTCCAGTGAGATACCGCAAGAAACGTTGAAGGTTCGAGCGAAGTTCTGGAGCGAGGCCGAAGCCATAGAAGCTACCGCACATCTGGACGGGCGGGCGCACCCGATGAAGCGCGTAAACGACAGTCACGTTTGGGAGGCTGAAGTGCTGACGCCCCATGAAGGAATCCACCCATTGAAGGTGTCCTTCAAAGATGCGCACGGAAAGTTCGCGAGCGACAAGATTCGTCTCGCTGTGGGACAGCGCACGGAACGGGAGTCCGAGCAGCGCGATCAAGACAACGCACTGGAGGCTTGGCCGGAACATGGGCTGCTCGGAACCCAACTCGGACCGAACAAGAACGGAAAGAAGTGGTGATGATTCCGATAGAGATTGCTCACGTTGTACTGCCTCTAATTGTCGCCGTCAGCATCGCTCTGATGTTGTCGCGTCCGCGCGGGATTCCCGAAGTCTGGTGGATCTCCGGCGGAGCGCTGCTGCTGATCGTTCTGCATCTTGTGCCGCTGAAGTTAGCTGGGCAGGCGGTAGCCAAGGGCAGCGACGTTTACCTGTTTCTCATCGGCATGATGCTCCTCAGCGAACTTGCGAGGGAACAGGGTGTCTTCGACTGGGTCGCATCCGTAGCGGTTCGCGGGGCTCAGGGAAGCTGCTCACGTCTGTTCCTTCTTGTCTATGGAGTGGGGACGTTAGTGACCATCTTCATGTCGAACGACGCTACCGCAGTCGTTTTGACGCCGGCGATTCTGACGGCAGTGCGTAAGGCGAAGGTCTCGCCACTTCCATACCTGTTTGTGTGTGCCTTGATCGCAAACGCTGCGAGCTTCGTACTCCCCATCTCAAACCCGGCAAACCTGGTGGTCTTTCATACGGGTATGCCCCCGCTCGGCACATGGCTCGCAGACTTCGGCATTCCATCAGTGCTTTCAATCCTTGTGACATTTTTCATCATGCGCTTTCTGTTCCGAGACGATCTCTGCAAGAGCATCGAATGCGAGGTCGAGGATATAGAGCTGACCGGCAACGGCAAGCTGGTTCTTGCTGGTCTAGCCCTGATGATTGTGGTCCTCCTGACGGCCTCCGCCTTGAAGAAGGATCTGGGTCTACCGACATGCCTCGCTGCGCTTGTGATTACTGCTGTGGTCTCCATCAAGACAAAAAGCAATCCCATCAAGCTTGCACGCGAGATTAGTTGGGCGACACTGCTGCTCGTCGCCGGTTTGTTCGTCATGGTCGATGCGGTCGAGAGTCAAGGAGCTTTGAACCTGACCCGGCAGTGGCTCGCCTGGGCATCCCATCTGGGGCAGAACCTTGGCGCGCTGGTCGTCGGCTTCGTCGTCGGAATAGCGAACAACATCGTGAACAACCTGCCGCTGGGATTAATCGCGGGCGGCACTATCCAGGCCGCTCATACGAAGGGGTTGATGGCTAATGCCGTTCTGATCGGCGTAGACCTCGGGCCGAATCTCTCCGTCACCGGTTCGCTGGCTACGATTCTTTGGCTGCTTGCACTTCGCAAAGACTCGGACGAAAACACAGGCGGAGAGAAGCTCGACGTGAGCTTCTGGAAGTTCTTGAAGGTCGGTGCGGTGGCAATGCCTGTCGCGCTGTTTGCCGCACTCGGCGGAGCAATCCTGATGAACATACTGATTGGGCAACGCTAAACATGGAGGAGAGTCTCATGGATGCGAACGCCGGATGGATTATCCCTTTCATCATCATCGGAGGTGCGCTACAGAGTTGCGGAGCGGCCATGAACGGTCAACTCAACAAGCATGTCGTGAACCCGTGGCTTGCTTCGGCTATTTCCTTTGCGCTCATAACCTTCTTTTTTGCAGGCGCTACGCTGATTCATCCCCAACCGCTGCCCACACAGAAAGATTTGGCTGAATTACCCTGGTGGGCAGTCGTCGGAGGTCTCGTCGGAGCAGTACAGGTCTATGCAGGTCTCACGTTCGTTAATAAGGTTGGCGCTGGGCCGTTTGTTGGCTTTACCGTGACTGCCGCCCTTATTACGTCACTGTTGATCGATCACTACGGCTGGTTCAGGATGCAGCCTCACCCGCTGAACGCCGGCCGTATCATAGGCGGCGTTCTCTTGGTTGGCGGCATCAGCCTCATCGCCAGATTCTGAGGCGCTCTATGTCGGGCCTGGCTGGCCAAAACCGGTAGTCACGGGTGGAGCGGAGTTAGTGACCGACTCAAAGGTAGATACGCGAATATCGCCTTCGATGCTGCACGCAGCAGAGGGGACGTGTAGGAAGGGCGGAACGAGTTGCCACGAAACCTGCTGGCTGAGGTCGTTTACGACACCATCTTAGTTGTTGCGGCGGCAATCCAAAAACCAATGGCCCATTTCGGGGCCGTGAATCGTGCGAGAGGTCGAACATCCAGACGTGCCATCGGTCGGGCGGATGATAAGGTATTCCATCCGACCCCTCTGCCAGTAAACATACCCTAAGAGCGAATCTTGGGCTCAGCCCCTTCAAGGGAGAGCTCGAAGACCGTGCCGCGTCCTACGGCACTTCTCACTTGCATTGACGAACCGCACCTCTTGAGAATCTCAAGACTGAGCCAAAGTCCAAGACCGTTGCCCGCCGCGCCCTTGGTTGTATAAAAGGCTTCGAATACTCGAGCCAGAACTTCAGGGCTCATCCCAATACCCGTATCCGCAACGGTCAGACGAACACATTGCTTACCCGTTCGGCTGTTCACGAACTTCCGGATGCGAAGGATGAGACGGCCACCGGTTGGCATGGCATCCAATGCATTACCTACGAGATTCGCGACCACCTGCCGCAACTCTCCCTGCGGCGCGGAGACGAAAACACCGCGAGGCAGCTCCGCCTGGACTTTCACTCGCGAGGTGCTGATGCGTCCGCGAAAGAGATTGAGTACTGTGTCTGCAAGATCGGCCAAGTCGAATGTCGTAAGGCCAGCCGGGTCCTGGTAGAACCGAAGCGTGTTCGTGGCAATTTCCGCCACCCGACTCAGCTCACCCTCAGCTTGTTCGATGTACTCCGAACGCTTTGTCTCCGAGGATTCCGAGCGAATGAGGTAGAGGAGACTCATGACAGCGTCTACCGGATTTCTAATCTCGTGAGCAATGGATGCGGCCAGACGTCCCGTGACGGCAAGCTTTTCAGCTTCGATGAGCGCGTCTTGGATCTTCCGACGCTCTGTTCGATCAAGCACAGTACCGATGAATCGTGTGGCCACTCGTTGCCCGTTCTGCTCCTCAAAGAAAGCTTTGCCTTTGCCTCCAACCCAACGAACGGTGCCGTCTGGGTAGAGGACACGGTAGTCCAGCTCGTACAACCCTGTTCCTTTTGGATCAAGGGCGTGCTCGACCATAGCCTCGACCAGAGCGCGATCATCAGGGTGTACGGCTGATAGAAAGTCTTCGTAGCGGAAAGCAGCGTCAGCAGAGAGACCGAAGATCTCTCTACATCTGGGCGAACTGCGGAGTTCATTCTCTGGAAGTGTCAGGTGCCAGGTACCGACACCAGCTGTCTCCGCAGCCAGTTGCAGCGTTTCTTCGATTTTCACGGGGTCCTGGCAGATTCTAAGATTTTGTGCGGTACCTCGGGACTTCGCCAAAACCGCCAGTCGTTCGTCGTTCTGTCGGATGGCACACTTTGCAGGCAGCTTTCCGCTTCAGCACTTCCTGACTTCGGATGACCGCCAACTCTCGTGCGTGTAATCAGATAGATGCCATATAGGAGCACCTTGTTGTTCGGTGTCTCTGGAGGACTTTGAAAGGAACCCCAAACGCCGAGGATTTGTCTATACCATTTGGCACATCACAAACAGCGCCGCAGGCAGTAACCGTACGCTTCGCGACGTGCTTCAGGCAGATTCGCAGAGTGGGACGATCGTAAGCCGCCAGAACTTCAACCAGCGTTTACTTTTGGATCGCATGGTCGGAGTAGGGTCGCTGCGCATGAGGGCCAGCTCTTTGGCCTCTTCAATCAGCTGCTCGGACTCACAACCGCCATGGGCCTCGTTTTACTGAGCGTGAGCGCAGTTATCCTCTGGTGGAGGCGCAGGCAGGTTAGTGTCCTCGGTGCTCCTATACCGGTCGGGAAGCCACGCTGCCCGTGCCTCTCATAGCAAGTGTTCTTGCCCTAGCGCTTTATCTTCCGGCGATGGCCGTCTCCCTGATTGCCGTGATTCTGTTGGAAAGTCTTCTGTTGTCCCGTATCCCTGCTGCGAGCCGTTGGCTCGGTCTGGCTTCGTCGCCCTAGCGCCCATCCTATGTGCCTGCTCTTGGACGCACGAACCTTGCTCATTTATCTCTTGTTACGAATCAACCCTTTCGAAACCGCCTGATGAGAATCTCTCACTTGAATCGAGGTCTTTTCGCAGCATCTTCATTACTCCCCTTTGATTCCTTCCGAATCTGATCTCCGATTGAGTGTGCCTTTTTGAACGTGCCCTTTGCGCGTGCACTCCAACCGCGCCTGCGTCTCCACGCCCGAGCAGCCGGCACTTTCCCGGAGACAAAAGGATGTCAGCTTCAACGATCGTTCATCATTGTGTGTTTCCGGTAATCTGGGTAGCTTCGTTCATCGTTTTCACAGCCCAGGAGCTCCGCTTAGAAGAAATTCGAAATCGCAAAGGAGAGCAAATGAACAGATATCAACAAGGGGGCCTCTTTAAGGCAAGGCTCCGCTCTTAATGACCCAAAATCCAGAAGATTCGCAGGACGTACCGGTAATATCCTTCTAAAACTTCAATGCACAGAAGAACGCTTACAAGAGTGGGTCATCCAGCACCCTGAGACACTCCACCCCAACTCGATTAGCCGCGATTATGTTACGGATCAAGAATGCGTTTCGTACGTCAAGATTGAGGATTGGCCGCATCTGGAAGATGCGGTGCTGGGATGCCATGAAGACTGGGATTTTGGGACCTTCGACGTGCCGAGTCCAACCAATCAACGGACGTTTCCCCAAGCCTTGCCCGCAAGCCGTCACAGCCCTCTCCTACCCATCGCAGCTCCTATTCCGGCGGTTACTGCCATCGCAAACGCTCCCCAGAATGTGACTCTTAAAGAGCCCTTCCAGATGGAAGCTCCGCCCACGTACGAGGCTAACCCCCCTAATAGGGCAAGCGTGAGCAGCGATCCAAGGACGATGAAAGTAGCCGCGTGGGACTCAGGAACCAGTAAGGCGATACAAAGAGGAAGCGCCGCTCCAGCAGTGAAACTGGCAGCAGAGGCGAGCGCAGCTTGAACTGGCTGTGCGTTCGTTTCTTCTGTGATGCCGAGCTCGTCCCGAAGGTGCGCGCCAATCGAATCGTGCCGCATAAGCGCACTTGCGACCTGGGTGGCCAAACCGTGATCGAGGCCTCGGCGGACATAGATTTGTGCGAGTTCTTCGTGTTCGGCATCAGGATACGCAGCCAATTCTGATTCTTCCCTCGCACGTTCGGCGGCCTCCGTATCAGCCTGGGAGT
Organism: Terriglobus saanensis SP1PR4; assembly: GCF_000179915.2. Taxonomy (NCBI): domain Bacteria; kingdom Pseudomonadati; phylum Acidobacteriota; class Terriglobia; order Terriglobales; family Acidobacteriaceae; genus Terriglobus; species Terriglobus saanensis. The sequence continues at coordinate 3,570,583 of NC_014963.1, forward strand.
GGACAGAAACGTATTCCCCAGCAGCCATTGACATCGCGCCGGCCGTAAGGCCCGCGATTCCCGAAAGGAGAATGCTGCTGTGCGATGCGTGCGCACTGGTAACGCCAAGCATGATGCTGGAAACAGAAATGACACCGTCGTTGGCGCCCAAGACGGCAGCGCGCAACCACCCGATTCTGTCGTTCTTGTGGTGTTCATGATGTCCACGAGTCATTTCATCTCCTGTGTACGGACCGACGAGAAACGTCGCGATAGCGCAGGGGCCTTGAAACTATTGGCCGACCAGGGCAGCGACGGCGAGCTCCGAAGATCCATGACTCTCCAGTGAGGGGAGGGATACCGTAATACGGATTCCGCCGCCCTCACGGTTCGCGGCTTCGACCGATCCTCCATGAACACGAACCACCGCCCGCACAAATGCGAGACCCAAACCATGACCGCGTGAGTTCTTGCCCTTCACTCGACGTTCAAAAAGATGAGGAAGAACATCCGAATCGAACCCAGGACCGTCGTCTTCGATAATAAGAAGCGCCACCTCGCGAGCTGCTTGAACAGACACCCATACCGTTCTGGAGGGTGGAAGATGCTTGATTTCGTTGTCCAAGAGATTCGCAATCACTCGATGCAGGAGGGCCGCGTCCGCTGATACGTAAACAGCTTCCATGATGCGGACCTGGAGCGAACACCCGCGTTCGCTAAAGCTCGGCTCGAAGAAATCTGCGATTGCGCCGACCAAGCTTGCGAGATCTATTTCGGCAGGCGAAACCCTCAGTGCATCAGCCTTCGCTTCTGACACATCAAGGGTTGTGTTCAGGAAGTTGTTCAGGCGGTCTAACTCCTCGATAGCGGAGACGATTCGTTCCGTCGGATCGGTGGATGCACCAGGCAACAATGCAGCTTCCAACTTGCCGCGTATGGCTGTGAGAGGACTCCGCAAATCATGCGCGAGAGCGTCGGTAATGGTATGTAGTTGGCCTACCGTCGCTTCGATGTGGTCAAGCATTTGATTCAGAGTGCGTGCGAGGCGTCCGATTTCGCCTTTTTCTTCTGGAGCAGGAACTCGGCTGCTCAAGTCGGCCCGTCCGATATGAGCTGCAACGACTGCTATGTTGTCTACCTTTCGGAGCATCCTCCATGTCGCATAAAACACAACGAGGAAACCGAGCAGAACGATGACGAGCCACAGCGCGAGGAACCGCAGTCTTAGATTCCTGAGGACGCGGAGTTCATCCCTCTCAGAGAGGCCTAGATAGATGTAACTGCCGTCCGCTATCTTTACGCTCGCAACACGAAACGGAGTCGCAAAACCTCTGATCCGAACGTCGTAAGGGGAGTCGCCTCGTGCAGGAACCGATCGTATTGCCGCGACGGCGGACGCTCTATCTTCGGTTCCCACCCAGAGAGCATCGTCACCACCCGTGCCAACCTGCAGGAAGAAGACGGAATCACTTCCGTTGCCAGAAGACCGATCTCGATTAGGCACTTCGCGGCTAGCCAGTTCAGCAACTTCTCTAACGACCTTGTCGTAGAGTCGGTCCTTAGGGGTCCGGCCAGCGACATCCCCGAGCACTTCAACTTCTCCGGATAGCCAGGTATCGCTTCTGCGTTGAATGTCTTTGGCTACAAAATTCTGCAAGCCCCAGAAGACGAGCAACGATCCGATTGCAAATGCGAGCGTGGCCCACAGGGAGATACCCCAAGCCTCGCTATGAATCAGCGATCTAGTGCGTCTGGAAGACATACCCAACACCTCGTAGAGTCTTGATGCGTGACTCCGAACCTTCAGGATCAATTTTTCCGCGGAGCCGATACATATGGACGTCGACCATGTTCGTGTCGGGTTGAAACTGCATACCCCAAACCTCGGCAAGCAGCATTGAACGTGTAACCACTCGACCAGCGTTGCGGCAGAGATATTCGAGCAGTAAGAACTCTTGCGGGGTTAGGTTTAGCAGTTGCCCGTTCCGAGTCGCCCTACGTTTGACGGCATCGATCTCCAGATCATGAATCCGAATATGGCTGATGTTTTCCTTTTGCGATGCCAATCGAACTAGATTGCGGATGCGAGCGACGAGCTCAGCGGCGGCAAACGGCTTTGTAAGGTAATCATCCCCACCCAGTTCGAGACCCTTCACGCGTTCGTCGACCGAGCGTCGCGCAGAAAGGATAAGTACAGGGGCCTTAATCCCTGATCTGCGAAGCCGCAGAATGAGGTCGATTCCGTCAAGGTCAGGTAGGCCAAGGTCGATGATCAAGGCATCAAAGACGTGCTTCGTCACCTCCTCGAGTGCCGAAGTAGCATCGTCAGCCGTTTGCACGTCCCACCCAGCATCAATCAACGATTGTTTGACGAAGCCTTGAATCTCCAGTTCGTCCTCAACCAGCAAGAGTCGCATATGGGCATCGTAAGCCAACTGGCGCTGTGCCGCACAACGTCGGTTGCAGATGGCACTCTGCACACACGACTTATCGGTAAGTCTCCTCTCAATCTGACCAAATCGTAATCGAGTGTCAGTCGTCCGAGTGCAATCACCGATGTGCTCTCCCGTCTAACGAACTGAGCACGTGGGAATGACAGGCCTTGGCTATTGAGAACGGAGGTTGTCCGTGTTTGCTTGAGTTCTCGGCTCAGAGCCGGTCTTACCAAACTGACCATAACGTCATCGTTGCGCTCGTAGGGATGTTCTATAAGCGAACTAGCAGCCCGATACGGACAGGCGTTTGCGATTTATAACTCTGAGGTCTTGCAGAACGATGAGAGAAACGGCTGAAGGATCGATGTCACGGAGTCGCCAGATTGGTCTTATCGCAATAGGCTTCGCGGCGGCCGTTGTGGTGCTTTTCGGCGGTGCGGACGTTTACTTGCGATTTGGGCATCCTCCGGTCGCAGCAGTGGACCCATCGTTTCCGATGGAGGCGCAAATTGTTCACGTACCGATGAGAGCAAGAATCGCGAGAGAGATGGAATCACCCCCTTTCGAAGGTAGCGAGCAAGCTTACGAAGCGGGAGCCGTCGTCTATAAGGCGCAGTGTTCGCAGTGTCACGGTCTCCCCGGGCATGACGTGGATTACACAAAGTGGATGTACCCGCGCGCACCGCAGCTCTTCAAGAAGCATTCCAAGGGCAATGTCGTTGGTGTAAGCGACGATGAGCCGGGCGAGACGTATTGGAAGGTAAAAAACGGCATCCGGCTCACGGGGATGCCCGCTTTCCAACACATACTGAGTACCGAGCAAATGTGGGACGTCACGCTGCTGCTGAAATCTGCCGACCATCCCATGACGGAAATCACTCAAGAGAAACTCAAGAATTAGAACTCCGCAAAAAAGAGTCAATGCGTTCACGCATTTCGGCTGAGGGCCTACTTTAGATGACGACTGCTCACATTAACCGCATCGCAACCGCTGTACCAGAGCACGAGGTGTATGACTCATTCGTCGTCTTTGCAGAGAACATGCTGGAGGATCCCAGATTGCGCTCGGTCTTTCGTCGCATGGCGAGCCCGTCGGAGATATCCCACCGGCATTCGTTTTTGAATCCTCACATCGAACCTGAGTGTGCGATGGCGTTTGGACCTGGTCTGACGGCAGAAACGATGCGCTTTCATGTGGTCTAAACCAAAGATCGATTTGAGTCAGAGGGTGTCTCCACGTGAACTGCCCGAGTTGATGGATGGACCTTGTACATATGAGGAATTCCGTGACTGCCTACGCAGTCTGGGAAGAGTAAATCGTTGGTTCCTGGGGTATCGGCCCACACTGGCTTGGCTGGAGGGGATACCGCGCGACCTGCGGGAACCCATTCACATCGTTGATGTGGGCAGCGGGGGCGGCGATCTGCTGCGTGAAATTGCGATTTGGTGCAAGAAGTGGGGCGTTGCCGCAAAGCTTACGGGAATCGACATGAACCCTCATGCAGCGCGCGCAGCGGCGGAGTCGACCCCGGCAACTCTCGGAATCTCATGGGTGACGGGCGATGCCATGCGGTACTGTCCGGAGAACAAGATCGATGTGATCGTTAGCTCGCTGATGACCCACCATCTGGAGAATGAAGAAATTGTTGCTCTGCTCCGGTGGATGGAGACGACGGTGCAGCTAGGTTGGTTCATCAATGATCTAGAGCGAGCGGAGTGGAGTTATCGCATGTTTAGCTGGGGCCGGTGGCACTCCATTGTTCGACATGACGGGCCTGTGTCATTCCGAAGGGCCTTCCGAAGTGAGGACTGGAGTCATCTGCTGGCCGAAGCTGAGGTCCCGCAAGAGGCGATGACGCTGGAGCATTGGCGGCCTGGAAGGTTGTGTGTGGGGCGATGGAAGGGAGGTCAACCACTATGAGCCAACTTGTTCGCGTGAGTTCCGGCGGCTCGAGATTCAAGACGGTTCTCTGGATTTCGCTCGGTATCACAGTGCTGTTCGTGTTCATCACTTCAGAACTGCTTCTCATTACCGACTATCCGATGTACCACGCCTACCGGCTGCAGGTGATTGCTGACCGCGGCCTGCTCATTCCGCATACGGTCGCAGGTACCCTTGCTCTCGTGATCGGCCCCATCAACTTGTCTTCGCGATTCCGTCAGCGCCGACTTGGACTGCATCGCATCCTCGGTCGCGTGTATGTCGTATCGGTGTTTGTGGGTTCATTTACTGGAATTGCTCTCGCCGCAGGTCGCCCGGGTCTGCCCGGAACGTCCATGCAGGCTGCTGCTTGGATGGTCTGCACCACCGCCGCTTTCATCACCGCCCGCAATCGGCAGATCATGCAGCATCGTCAGTGGATGACGCGCTCGTACGCGGTCACGTTCACCTTCGTTTCTAGTCGAGTGCTCAACCTCTGGCCGCGATACTGGAGCCATCTCGGAGACGTACTCTCCGCTGTTGGAGTGATCGCTTTCACGCTTGCCTCCCTGCTCATTGTCGATATTGGTTTCAACTGGCACGAACTCACCACCCGTCGCGACTGATTTGGGCAAGACACGGTTTCGAATGGAGATAGAAGCGACATCGTTATTTCGCGAAGTCAGTTCCTACCAGGTCAGAACTGACAACAGGCCCATAGCCCCCAAGCTGTCCGATGACTACCGCCACCGCAGGATCGTCGCCCTCCAAGACCCAGACAGTCACATCTTTCGGCTGGAGCCCGATCATTCGGGCAAACAGGCTCACGATACTCCCCAACACCGGATGAACGCGAAACACTGTCGCTTGGAAGGTCTGTCCTCCCAACTGAACCGTCTGATCGCTCTGTGGCGAAACTTCGAGATGAACTAAACGACCACCTCCAACTGCAGCTAGCATTCCCACCCGAAACGGTGCCGTATCATGCGGCACATTGAGTAACAAAGTACCGACCATGCCGTTCGCCAAATCAGCCGGCAATGCCATGTGCTTGCTTTGGTCGTGAACCTTGCCATCTCTGTCTACGGATCTGAAGGTTACTGTGCCTGTGGCGGCGTGCACCGTGAAGTCGACAGGCTTCGTAAAGAACGGGCCCTTCTGTAGGTGATGGTTGCTCACTAACCGAAACGTTCCGCCTTGGGTATACGTTGTCTCCTCGTCATCAATCGAGCCATCGCCAAAGCGATATGTCAGACGCATCATTACTTGAGAGCCATGCACAACCTGCGTGAACTCACCACTCGCAATGGTCTTTCCGTCGTCTGAGCGGGCCACCATAAATCGGTGCATAGGCTTTTGATTATGCCTCACCGGGATGGACTCCGCGATCGCCTTTGCCGCAAAGGCGAATACCGCAAGCACGACGATCAAGAGGTCACTACATCTCATCGAGTCACACCGTCCTTCATCATTAGACGGGTTAGCAAAACCTGCTCATCCTGCCCAAAATGACGATTCGGCCAGAATGTCATGCCGAAGCGTTTTCTAGTCGTCTACTACATACAGCCGTCCACGAAACAAACCACGTGGATCGCGAGTGTATGAATGCGTCCTCGAAGCGCCAGGAGAGATAGAGTTGCAAAGCGAAGTACTTATAGTCGGCGGTGGAGTGGCAGGCTGTGCAGCCTCGATAGCACTCGCTCGAAAAGGAAGAATTGTCACGTTGATTGAACGTGAGGCGACCCCACGCCATAAGGTCTGCGGAGAATTCTTGAGCGGAGAAGCCTTAGAGGACCTTCATGGACTTGGGATAGACGTTTCCACGCTAGGTGCTGTTTCTCTGGGCTATGTTCGTCTAGCTGCGGCAAGACGGGCCGCCGAGGCTCCCTTACCGTTTCTTGCGGCTTCACTCACACGCAGAGCCCTCGATACTGCGCTCATCGCCGAGGCTATCGCTGCGGGAGTTCAAGTCTTGCGTGGCCGGAGTGTGAAGTCGCTCACCCGCACGATCACCGGTCTCTGGCAGGCTACGCTCGAAGACGGTACCAGCTACGTAGCTCCAACGGCCTTCCTCGCTAGTGGTAAGCACGATCTCCGTGGACACGGGCGGCCCAGGGATCCTCACCAATGGGTAGCCTTCAAGATGTACTACCGACTGTCTCCTACGCAAACCGCCGACTTGCAGGGAGCATCGGAGTTGACTCTCTACTCCGGAGGTTACGGTGGTATCCAGCCTGTCGAAGATGGCGTTGCTAATTTTTGCTGCGTGGTCAAGCGGCATTATTTCGCACAGGCGGGGCTGCGCTGGGAGGGACTCATAGCGAGGATGCAAGAGGACTGCCCCCACCTTGCTATGCGTCTCGCCGGCGCCGAACCCCAGATCGATAAGCCTATAGCCATTACGCACATCCCGTATGGTTACTTGCGCCGCACAACCGACGAAGGGCTTTACTGCATTGGAGATCAGGCCGCGGTTATTCCCTCGTTCACCGGAGATGGCATATCTATCGCACTGCATACGGCTCGGTGCGCTGTCGCCGCCTTCACCGCGTCGGAGTCCGCCCCAGTGTTTCAAGCGAAATTGCGGTCGGCGATGCTTCCCCAGATGTGGCTGGCGGAAGCTGCTGCAAATGGATTGAACAACCCATTCGCACGCGCCATCTTGCCATTCGTTTTGGGAGCGTGGCCCGGAGCGATGCGCGTGACTGCTAGGCTCACACGCGTAACCCAGCCTGCGGTTGTTCTTCCACAGGCCTTAGCAAGCTGAGGTGAGCTGCGACCGAAGCGATAGTCGGTAGTAGCGGCCATTCAAAGGGGAAATGAAATGAAGTTCTTCAGAATCATGTCTCTCGTGGTCAGCCTGGTTCCAGCCGCATTCGCCCAACACCAGACCTTCACCGTTACACCGGACGCGAGCGAGGTCAGAATCAAACTGAACACAACCCACGAGGTTGTGAATGGAACCTTTCACGTCCAATCCGGGTCGATCAGTTTTGATCGCGCCATCACCCAGATCTCAGGTCTGGTTACTGTTGTAGCTGGCAGCGGAAAAACGGGAAATGACAGCCGCGACAAGAAAATGAATAAGGACATCCTCAAAGTCGACCAGTTCACCACCGTGTCGTTCGCGCCAAAAGCGTATCGCGGAATGATTGTAGCCTCGGGCGATTCCACAATCCAGGTGAGCGGGGTCTTTACATTGCTGGGCACTGGACACGACATTACCGTTCCAATGCAGATACGTATCGTTGGATCCACGGCAACGGCAAAGGCTCAATTCGCTGTTCCGTATGTTCAGTGGGGTCTCAGGAATCCGAGCTTTCTCTTTTGGAAGGCGGAGAACGACGTTGCGGTGGATCTGAGCTTAGTCGGTTCGGTGTCAAAGTAGGCTAAGAACGAATCTGGGAAAGGAATACGTGGATTTTCTTCTAGCTATCGGTGTTCTGCACTCAATCTTCCAATATAGCCGAGCATCGGAAATTCCTTGCATCTCCTACAACTGCAACATCGTTCTCAGCCGACTCTTTGTTGAAACCGCTAGGCTTAGACGTTGGTACTTCAGTGCATGACGACAGTTTCGGCGTCGTGGTTCATAACCATGGACGCAATATAGGGACGCCCCAGCAACAGCACGGCTAATGCAGTGGCCGCTGTGCCTGATAGCAGCGCGACAATGGAACTGGCACCGAATGTGCCAATGCCCACGGAGACAAGCGCGCCTGTGCCTGTTTGCAGGAAGCCCATCAGTGCGGAGGCGCGTCCGGCGTTTTGCGAAAACGGCGCAAGCGCCAAAGCAGCCGAGTTCGGATAGGTGAGGCCAATGCAGAAGAGGAAGACAAAAAAAAGTACGAGTGTTGCTTTGAGGCCGACGAGATGGCTTTCAATCCCGGCGAAAAAGATGCTGCCAATGAGCACCTGAAGAATGAGTGCGAAGAAGAAAATCTGCTGGCTGTTGAAGCGGCGCAGAAGAAAGATGTTCACCTGACTACCACCAATGAAGCCCATGACGAGCACGGCAAAGACGATGCCGAAAGCCTTGGTGCTCATGTGGAAGCCGTCCATGAAGATAATGGGCGAGCCTGCGACGTAGGCAAACAGGCCGGCGAAGGAGAACGCGCCAGCAAGCGTAGATGAGAAACTGCGGCTGACTGAGGATGGCCCAGAAACCACCCAGCAACGCTCTTGGCCGCAAGGAAATGGAATGGTCCGGCTGGTGGCCTTCGGGTAGAAAGAAGAACGTCGCCGTCAGGATAACGAGAGCGATAAAAGCCAGTGTCACAAAAATCCAGCGCCAGCCAAAAGCCGACATCAGGAGACTACCAACCGTAGGTGCTGCCAGAGGAGAGACGCCGATCATCAGGAAGAGCAACGAAAAGATGCGCGCGCTTTCCTTGACAGGAAAAAAGTCGCGAACCATGGCGACAGCGGCTACCTGGGCAACGCATCCTCCGAGCGCCTCGAGAAAGCGAAGTGCAATGAATAGCTTGAGCGTAGGAGCTGAAGCACAACCGACGGAAGAAAGAATGTAGAAAGTGAGACCGACGTAGAGCGGGGGCTTCCGGCCGAAGCGGTCCAGAAGAGGGCCATAAATCATCTGTCCGAGTGCAAAGCCCACTAAATACGTGGAGAGCGTCAGCGAAATCGCTGCGGTGGAAGTCTTGTACTGTGCGGCAATGGTGGAGAACGCTGGAAGATACATGTCGATTGCGAAGGGCGTTACAACGCAAAGAGATCCAAGAAGTATGAGGATTAACGTGTTACGGCGTTTGTACTGCACCATCCTGCGAATCTGCTCCTTTAACAGCGATCCCGTGTGATTTGCGGGGGTTCCGCAAGGGGCGGAAGGCCTCAGATAACAGACTCCTCAAGGGAGCGATTGGGTTCAAGAATTGAGGACTGAAGCAAAGTCCCACAGAAAAGCCCCGGACGAAATCCTGGGCCTGAAGCAAACAGACGTTTCGGCCTCGACTAAGCTGCCTTCTGCTTCCCTACGTGTGTTCTTTTTGGGGAGGCCTTCACGAGCGGAGATTTCTCGGATTTGCTTATGTTTCTAGGCTTGGATGGCTTCGGTTGCTTCGGAGCGAAGAGCAGACTACAAGATTACAGGCATCGTACGATGCCTACGACGATCATACCGTTCTGGCGCCGCCAGCCGCAGTCTCTTCACACAACTGGCGTGGCTCACCTGAGCTGACGTCGTGCTTGGTATGTTCTGTTCCGAACTGCGGTCTGGTTTTTCCGCGACATCGACATAGCGAAGCTGCAAGTGGGGAACGGTGGACTACATTTCCTCCTCATCACCAATCGGCATACCAGGTGGTGTTGTAATCGCCTTCGCTCGAACGAACTTGTCCGGGCTCTTGTTGAACTCGTTGATTCGTTCGATCATCGCTAAGCGATGAATGGCCTCCGCGCTGTCAGAAGGCGGGGGCTCTGTTGTCCACTGCTTGAGAAGGTCTTCAATGTGGTAACGCGCGATGGCTCGCGCTTGCGAGGCGGCGTCGGCGTTCACCGCCAAGGAAAGCATTGCTTCAAGCCCACGAAATTCGACCGCGCGCATCACTTCTGAACTGACGGTATGGCCTCCTTCGGTTCGCTCTGCAGTCGTCTTGGATACCTTCTCCATCATGACGCGGAGGCTAGGTCCTTTGCTGCCGTCTGCGGTGTCGCGCATATGGTATTGCAGTAGCCGGGACGCGCGCGCTGGATCGAACAACACATTCAAAGTGAGGTCGGCCGCTGCTTCGGCCGCTGCTATCGGATCGAACGCCAGACCGGTTTCACTTGGGAAAGATTCCTGCGTCCGTGGGTATCCAGGCGGCACGGGCGGGAGGATTGTCAGCAACGACTCTGGCAGCGTCAGCGTATCCGGCTCCAGGGTCTTCAACACGGCGGTCAAAGCGGCATCCTGTTCCTTCAAGGGAACAATCGCCGGAGCCGGCTGTCCGTCGCCGCGGAGGTTGTACTCGTAACGCAGCCCGCCGATCAGTTTGATCGTCGCCTCCGTCTGATAGCGGTGGAGCAGAAACAGCGGCACCAGCGTCTGCTCAAGCTGCGCCATCGGTGTACCCTTGCGGATTGCATCCTCGCCGAAGTGCGCGAGTGCCACTTTGCGGACATCGAGAATGCGATTCAACTCTGCTGTGGCATCCGGCCCGTTGTCCCAAAGATGCGCAACCGGACTTGCGGAGCCGAAGGGCCGTGCGTCATCGTCGCTAAGGAAGGAAAGTTTCCGATTCTGGGGATCCTCTAGAATTCGCGACAACGCTGACTGCTCGTCGATGTGTGGTGCGAACTGACGGTATCCGTAATCGATCACGAGCCTGTCCCACGCACCAATACCCGTTGCGTACGCGTGGGATAGATCCACGTTTCCTTCTTTATCCAACTGGATGTTCGGATGCGGATAGTCCATTACGCTAGTTCCCTGCCCAGAGCTGGATGCTGCGAAGTTGTGCACCAGGCCCAGTGTGTGCCCAGTCTCATGCGCGGAAAGTTGCCGCAATCGTGCCAGCACCATCGACAGCATAGGATCGTTCGCCGGCACTTTGCCATTCTTGTAGGGAGAAAGTAGCGCTTCGGCTATGAGATAGTCCTGGCGCCCACGCAGAGAACCCAACGTCACGTTGCCTTTGATGATCTCGCCCGTCCGTGGATCGATGACGGCAGAGCCATAGCTCCATCCGCGCGTGTAGCGATGAACCCATTGGATGATGTTGTAGCGGACATCCATCGGATCCGCGTCGGCCGGTAGCAGGTCGACGAGAAACGTGCCCTTTGCCCATCCGGCCGCTTGAAAGGCTTCATCCCACCAACGGGCACCTTCCAGAAGCGCCGTACGGATTGGCTCTGGCGCTCCGCGATCCACGTAGTACTGAATAGGTGTGACAGCCTCGCAAGCTTTTTGGCAAGAGGGGTTTCTCTTCAAGAGTCGATGCCGTACCAACAGCTTCTGATCGAGGACTTCACCCAACGGAGCCGTGTAGTCGCGGTAATCCGAGCTGAAGTATCCGGCGCGCGGGTCGAAACGCCGGGGAACATAACCCTCCTCCGGCAACGCTACGAAAGAAACCCGTTCGTGCACGGTCATCGCGTGCGCATCCGGCGTCACATCCTTGACGAATTTCGCATCCGTCGTGCTGTCAATCGCAAACGTCAGCTTCGCTTCCACCTCGGTATTCTTCGGAAACGCACGCGTGTCGTCCATAGCGATCACCGAACGGGAAGCGTCCAGGTGATATGCTCCCTGCTTGGTCTCCGCGAGTCGGTTGACCACTCCGTGCACGTCACTGAGAAAGAAATCCGTTGCATCAATGAGTACGGCACCGTTTGTTTCCGCTTCGACCTTAAAGCCCCATAGGACGGACTCCGGAAACGATTGCTTGACGGCCAAGGCTTCCGAAGGGTCCGCTCCAACCCCTCGAAACGCTACGTTGGGTTGTACCAACAGCACCTTCGGTCCACTTCGCTCAAACCTCACAATCCGGCTGTCCCCGATCTGGCCGCGATCAAGGGACAGATCGTTCGAGCCTGTCCCATAGGGCAGTGAGTCGACATAAATCATGTCACTATTTAGCTTTGGCACTTCGATGTACAGCTTGCCTGATTGCGCGTCCCAATCGAGTGGCACGAAACCATCCAGGTGTTTCATGCCCTTTGTTTTCTCCACAATGCTCGCAGGAATAGGGATATCCGCAGCATGAACGAAAGAGAGGGGAAAGACCATAAGCGAAGCGAAAAGGACAAGATTGCGCATGCCGGCATTTAAGCACGTTGCAAGCGGATAAAAACAAAAAAATGGGTCGCCTAACAGTGGCGCGAGGTATCGGATTGTTTCATGCGACAATCCACACTGTTGTTGCTTTGCGAGCTATTTGGATTCCGGCTCACTTTTGGTGAAGCGGATATGAGAGCTTGTGTTCGCCTTATCCGTCCGCGAATTTGGACTGGGTTCAGGACCCAGGGTCTGAGCAGACCGAAGCCGGCGCGGCCGTACATTTGTCGCTTGAGCGGTTTCAGTCGGCGGATGTGACCTTCGACCATGTCGTTGCTCCAGGGCATCTTGAGTGCGGCATCCACAGCGGCGTTCTGGCCCGTCTCAGTCTTGTACGAAAGAAGCAGGAGGAGAGTTCTGTGCTTCCTGGAGCCACCGTGGCCGATAAGTGCGAGACAGTTGGAGGCTCCAGCAGATCGCGTACCTCTCTCATTAGAGGACGATGACGCTGAAGGGATCTGGTCTGAGTCTCGAAGAGTATTCACCAGATGCCAGCGGTCCGCCAACTGTGCCGCAGCAGGTGCACCTCTGGCGATGGCTCAGCCGAAGCTTCCTGCACGGTCACGGCTCACGACTTCCACGCTCGCACAAAAGAACTTGCGTGCCTGGAGCAGGATCGTTACCGGAAAACCCTCCCAGGGCAGGTCTGCGATGGTGCGCCAGTACCGGCGATGTACCCTGGAGGAATGGTGGTTGCAACCTCGGCATAGAGAGGAAGCCTGGTACGCATGGAGTTCCATGTGGATCGTTCCTGCCTTCTGGTGAAGACAGATCAGCTTCACTTCCGCACTGTTCGGATTAACCTGCCTCGGTTCATCCATACAGATCTACACCCGACGACGCTCCTTCGCCAAAAGTGAGACTGAACCCAAATGATTAGCACAGAGGTGCGCCACAATTTAATAAACAACGGGCGTTGGTGCCATAAAGTATGGCTGCGAAGGTAGTCAGCGCGAAGGGGTTGACCCTAATCGCGGAGCACTACATTGAGCAAAGCTTTGCGAACAACAATGCGGCCGTGGTAGTCGATAAATCCGAGTTTGCGAAACCTGTTCATAAAGAAACTCACCCTAGAGCGGGTAGTACCGATCATCTCTGCAAGCGTTTCTTGTGTGATGTGCGGAATTAACTTTTCCTGATCGTCTGGCTTGCCGAACTCAGCCATGAGCAGGAGGATCCTTGCGAGACGCTTTTCGCTTGAGTTGAAGAGATGATCCACCAAGTCTGCCTGTGTCCGCATACTGCGAGCAAGAAGAAGTGCCATGAACATCGCAGAGAAGGTGCGCTCCTCATGGATCACACGGATCATCTCGGATCTCTGGATCTTGAGTGCAGTACATGGACCAATGGCTGTTGCCGTTGAGAGGCGTAAGCCCGGAATGGCTCCGATCGCTTCTTCCCCTACAAATTCTCCGGCTCCGAGAAGAGAGACGGTAGCTTCTTTACCGGCGGTCGAAACCACCGTAATTTTTACGCGACCCTTCTGCAGGTAGAAGACCGAATCGGCATCTGAGCCTTGAGCGAATAGAACGCTGCCGCCCTTCGCCGTGATGAGCTTTCGTCCCAGACCGGCACTCGCTAGAAAGACTACGGGATCGAATACTGTAACGATTTCCATAAGATTGCCTCTCGCCATTTCGTGATTGTCTATCGGCAAGGTTGACGAAGAGCAGGAGATCGGAACATCCCCATCCTTCGGGCAATCCACAAACAGATATCCGCCAGGCCGACGTGGGCTGAGAACAGCTCCCACATCAAACCTGACGGATAAGATTCAAGATCAACAAGACGAGTTTTACATCATTAGGGCAACCGCTTCAGACAGAGTGGAACTTTAGTTGTAGTCGCTCTTTAGTTGTCCAGGGATAGGGTAGTTATTTTTTAGCTTCTTCCTGGCCTCTGCCCCGGTGGGCTTCTGCTGGCTGAGAAGGATCATTGCATCCCGGCATTGAAAGGATATTGCCGCAGGGAGTGTTGCGATGTCGTGCCTAGGTTTCCAGCCCGACTTCCTACTCGAACGCTCGTTGGCGATTTTCCAACAACTGACACGCCCGAGCAGACTTGTTTTCACAGACTCCGGATTAAGGCGCGATTGATCGTATAAGCGGCCGCTGTCTGGGCAACGGCCGCCGCTATTGATTAGACAACCCGAATTAGGCCGAGTTGAGTGAGTGCGGTGACGCCGTCGTCGAGTCCAATCTCTTCCGCGATCTTGCCGTTCTCAAGACGCAGCACTGTCGTTCCGGTGAAGTGCATCTTGCGGCCCGTCGCAGCTGGCAACGCCCCTGCCAAGAAGTCGGAGAATGCGGCCCCGCTGTGCGTGCCGCCACCGACCCAGCGACCAACGACATAGTCGCCTTCTGCGATGAGGTCTGCCGCTCCGCCGAAGCTGAGGTCTGGGAATGCGGCACGGAAATCAGTCATGAACGCCTTGATGTCCGCGTGTCCGCGACGGGGCTCGTGCAACGAATACTGCAAGAGCATGTCCGGTGCGGCGAGCTCGTCAACGATGCTGAGGTTGCATGTGGGTCCCCAGAAGCTGGTGAACCAACGACCTACGATAGCTTTATTCTCTTGTTCTTTCGACATAATGTTCTCCATATGCAGCGGATGTTGGCGAAGGCCAGCATGGCGTCCGCCTCTGCATCTCGAAAGTTATTCCGATATCGGTGGAGAGACACTCCGTATCTTGCCTTCAAATTCGAGGACGGATTTCGCTCAAGAAGATTGGAATTTGGAAGCAAGGAACGGAGTGAGATGAAGGATTGAAGTTGCTACCTTCTGAGAACGCTTGCAACAGAAGCGAAAGGAGGAGGCGATGTTAAATAGGAACGCATCAAGGAATCCCGACGGTGCCGTCGTCCCAGCTCAAGTGCCTAGTGGCTCGTGGGCCAGTACGCCAGTTGTACGTCGAGTGATGCAGGGAAACAAGTCCAGAGATACAAAACCTGAGATCGCTGTGAGGTCAGCAGTGCATGCGTTAGGGATGCGCTATCGCGTTTCGGCGCGGCCGCTACGAGACCTCAGGAGAACTGCCGATCTGGTCTTTCGAAACGCGAGGGTCGCAGTTTTTATCGATGGCTGCTTCTGGCATGGGTGCCCGCAACATCATGCGCCACCCAAGACAAATGCGAGCTATTGGGCAACGAAGATCCAAGGCAACAAGAGTCGAGACGAGGACACGACAGAACAGCTTCGTATGGAAGGCTGGACTGTCCTTAGATTCTGGTCACACGAAGAACCGCTGAGTGTGGCAGCGCAGATCGCAAAGGTCATCGCAACAAACGTTCGCGCGGGCAAGCCCATCGCTGGAAGGAAGCACAATGTCAATGATTGAGCATTTCCTGATGGAGTCGCCATTGGGCACTCTGACGCTGGTAAATACGAACGGAGTTCTGAGTGGCTTATACATGCCGGATCACCTCAGAGGGCCTAAAGCGCATTCGCTGGGATCGAGGACAACCACGGGCTTCGACGTTGTCCGCTCGCAGCTTGATGAGTATTTCGAACGCAAGCGAGTTCACTTCGAGGTGCCGATCCTGCTGCACGGAACGGCCTTCCAGCAATCGGTATGGAAGCTGCTGCAACCCATCCCGTATGGAGAGACGCGCTCTTATGGAGAGCTTGCGGACCTGCTGGGCAACCACCTCGCCATCCGTGCCGTGGGACTTGCGAACGGCAGGAACCCAGTCAGCATTATCATTCCGTGCCACCGCGTTGTCGGCAGCAACGGAAGCCTCACGGGCTATGCTGGTGGCCTCGAACGAAAGCGTCGACTGTTGGAATTAGAAGCGACCGACTTGACATTGCAGAAGCAGTTCAGCCTTTCGTAGAACCATCGCGCGGTACGCGCCAAAGGTACCACGCGGCAATGGTTCGATAGGGACTCCACCGCTGTCCTTCTCTCGTGATTTCCTTCGCCGAAAGCGCCTTGGGTAGCGACTTCAAGCGTCGATGTCCCTCTCTCACTCCGAAGTCGTCCGCGGGTAGGACATCCATTCGTTCCAGGGTGTAGATCAGGAACATCTCAACGGTCCACCGACCAATCCCTTTAAGGGCCACCAGCCGTGAGATGAGATCTTCGTCGGACATCTTGTCCGCGTCTTTCCGGTCCGGTACCAAGCCACTCAGGGAGCCCGACGCAATCTCGCGAATCGTCTCGATCTTCCTCCCTGAGAATCCGCAAGCCCGAAGCGAGTCGAAATCCGCTGCCAAAATCTGGTTTGGAGATGGAAAGTTAGACCCTCCGAACAGTGCCGTGAACTTTGTGAGGATGGCGTCCCCCGCCTTGGCATGCAGTTGCTGGTAGGCAATTGCACGTATCAAGGCCTCGTAAGGTTCCCGTGCGGGTTTGGGTAGGTGCGTACACGGCCCGATCTGCTTGACGAGCTGTCTCCAATCCACGTCGATTGAAGCGAGATGAAGAGTCGCCGGATGGAATGGTTGTTGCTCTGTTGATAGCTTCAATTCGTTGGGTGTAAGGGGCTTGGTCACGATCTCTCCAATCGTGATCCTACCCTTTGAATTCGAAAGCAAGATTCGGGGTGTTGCGGTCGAGACATCTCGCTAAGGTTGAGAAGTAAGGTTTGAAGGAGTACGCAATGAACAGGCAGATGGAAATCGAGAAACTTGCGGCTGAGATAACCAACGATCCTCGTTGGCTGTCCCTCCTAGCGAGGGACAAGGAATCGGATGGGAAGTTCTTCTATTCGGTGAAGACGACGGGGGTGTACTGCCGCCCGTCGTGTGCTGCTCGCCTCGCCCGCCCGGAAAACGTGCGCTTTTATACGACAACCGAGGCAGCAGAGAGAGCAGGCTTCCGAGCCTGCAAACGATGCAAGCCGGCTGGGCCCTCGCTGACCGAAGCCAACACCGCAAAGATCGAGAAGGTATGCCGACTCATCGAGCGTTCCGAGGAGACTCCTTCTCTTGAGAAGCTGGCCAAACATGCGGGGATGAGTGTCTTTCACCTGCATCGCACGTTCAAGGCGATCACCGGGCTGACGCCGAGCGGCTACGGCGCTGCTCACAGAACCAAGCGTGTCCGCAAGACCCTTGGCAAAAGTCAGTCAGTAACAGACGCAATCTACGATGCCGGATTCAATTCCAACAGCCGTTTCTACGAAAGCGCAAACGAAGTTCTCGGGATGACGCCAACCAGCTTCCGCGACGGCGGCATAAATACCGTGATTCACTTCGCGATTGCGGAGTGCTCCCTCGGCTCCATCCTGGTGGCCAAGAGCGAGCGCGGCGTTTGTGCTGTCCTCATGGGGGATGATCCGCTCCTGTTGGTACGCGATCTGCAGGACCAGTTTCCCAAGGCAGAGCTTGTCGGCGACGAGAGCGGTTACGAAGATCTGGTCGCGAAGGTAATTGGCTTCATTGAAAGGCCCGGCGTCGGACTCGACCTGCCCTTGGATATTCGCGGTACGGCCTTTCAGCAAAGGGTCTGGAAGGCATTGCAGCAAATCCCTGTCGGTACGACTGCGAGCTATGCGGATGTTGCGAAGGCTATCGGGATGCCGAAGGCTGTACGGGCGGTCGCCCAGGCATGCGGAGCAAATACGCTGGCTATCGCAATCCCATGCCACCGTGTCATCAGAAATGATGGAGCGCTCTCCGGGTATCGCTGGGGCGTGGAGCGCAAACGAGCACTGCTGGATCGCGAGGCACAGGCATGAACACCTTATTCGCAGATGAAGTTCAAGTAGCCAGGGAAGCCAGCGCAGGCTCGATTCCGTCCGAAGGAGCTGTTACACGCGTCAATGCGCTCAATTGGGGTCAAATCAGGAAAGACCTCGATGAGCAAGGAAGCTCCCTGCTGCCGAGCGTGCTCTCCGCAGACGAGTGCAAGGCGGTCGCGTCTCTCTATCCGGAGGAGTCGATCTTCCGCAGCCGCGTCGTCATGGGACGGCACGACTTCGGACGTGGCGAATACAAATACTTCAGCTATCCGCTCGTACCTATCATTTATGGTCTCCGCACGGCGCTCTATCCTCAGCTCGCTCCAGTCGCGAATCGCTGGAACGAAGCAATGGGAATCGAGGTGCGCTATCCAGAGAGCCACGCCGATTTCATCCGTCGGTGCCACGATGCAGGACAACTGCGACCCACTCCCCTGTTGCTGCAATACGGTCCCGGCGACTACAACTGTCTGCATCAGGATCTTTACGGGGAACATGTCTTTCCGATCCAGGTCGCGATCCTGCTCTCCGAACCAGAGCGAGATTTCACCGGAGGCGAATTCGTGCTCACGGAGCAACGGCCTCGTATGCAATCGCGACCCGAGGTCGTTCCGCTTCGCCAGGGTGACGCCGTGGCCTTCGCGGTGCACCACCGGCCCGTACAGGGTACGCGAGGCACCTATCGCGTCAACCTCCGTCACGGCGTCAGCCGCTTGCGTTCGGGAGAGCGTCATACCGTCGGCATCATCTTTCACGATGCCAACTAGAGGGAGTCATGAGCACATCGCTTTTTGAAATGGAGCCACCCGCACGGCCATCGAAAGATATCCTCGGTGCTGGCACGGCTGTCCTTGCTGGCTTTGCACTGGACGCTGAAGAGGAGTTGCTTGCTTCACTCAAGGATGTGGTCGAACGGTCGCCGTTTCGCAATATGGTGACGCCGGGCGGATTCCGCATGTCGGTCGCCATGTCGAACTGTGGCCCGCTTGGGTGGGTCACGGACCGCACCGGCTATCGATATGACCAGATCGACCCAGAAGTGAATCGCCCCTGGCCCGCCATGCCCAGGGCGTTTCGAGAGCTCGCAACAGCTGCCGCAGAAGAAGCAGGCTTCCCGAACTTCGTCCCGGATGCGTGCCTGATCAATCGATACGAACCTGGTGCGAGATTGTCGTTGCATCAGGATAAGAATGAGCGTGATTTCACGCAGCCTATTGTCTCTGTCTCGCTGGGACTGCCCGCGACCTTCCTCTTTGGCGGTTTGGAGCGCGGGGACAAGACACAACGCATTCAGGTCATACATGGCGATGTGCTTGTGTGGGGAGGTTCTGCGAGGTTGTGTTATCACGGCATTGCGCCGTTGAAGGAGGGTGAATATCCGCGGCTCGGCCGAGTTCGTTACAACCTCACATTTCGAAATGTCGGCTAAGCCGAATGATCTTCAACTCAACCTTGCCTATCAAAACCCCGGACAAGACTTCCGCATGTCCTGTCGTATTCACAAGCACAATGCAGTGACGCCTTGGATGAAAACTATGAACAGTCGCAGCAGGCAGGAGCCAGCTACCTCGTCCTCTCCATTGGATCGGACCATCGTCCTCGAAATGTGCGCCGAGCTTGCGCGAGTGGGATACGGCATTCTTGAAGACCTCCCCGTCGTAAATTCACAGAATTTCCATCTGAAGTCTGGGGAGATCTATTGGCTTGGCCCGCACGAAGTTATGAGAATCCAATAGTCAAAACTGAATATGCGGCCGTTGCGCTCGCTAGGATGTAGAACCGAATTCCAAAGCAAGAACCGGAGTTCTCATGTGACAGAGCGTTGGTATGGTCTGTTACAGAAACGATTCTTTCGCGCGATGAGGACCGAATGACTCCGATAACTAGACTCCCCGACGCGTGTGCCCTTGATCTCAATCACAAGGCTGTAAGCACCTTCTCTCCTCCGGATCTTCAGTCCTCGAATTCTGCAGCCACTGAAAGTGAGGCTGAGACACCCAAGGACAATGAACCCAATTTTGCTGAGCCCGCTCGCCTGGAAGCACTCAGCGACGGTGCTTTTGCCATCGTCATCACCCTGCTCGTCATTGAGATTCATCGTCCGAGCGCAACGCCGGGGAGATTGGCAGGAGAGTTGCTGAAGGAATGGCCATCCTATCTTGCTTATGCAGTGGCTTTTCTCAACGTGGGAGTCATTTGGTGCAATCATCACTATCTTTTTGAACGTCTTCGCAAGGTAGATCTGGCCATGAATTGGATCAATCTCGGCATTCTTGGGACAGCGGCACTGATCCCGTTTCCGACGGGCGTATTAGCGAGCGCCTTTGTAGAAGGCAATCTTATGGATCAAAAGGCCGCCGTAGTTCTTTACGCACTCATTGCTGGGCTCATGTCGGCGGCGTGGTTACCGGCGTTTTCGTATCTGCATCACCATTCGAAGCTCGTAAAGCCCTGTGTGCCGCTAGGCATGTTCGCAACGCAACTAATACGTCCGGCTCTCGGTGTCCTACTCTACTTCTTGGCTGGCGTGCTCGGCTGGTTCGTACATCCGGTCGCGGCAGTGGCGATTTTCATTGTGATGGTGGCGTACTATGCCTGCACGAGCCAGGGTATACGTTGCACAACTAGAAGATGAAAGCAGGTGCGACCGAAGATCAAAGCATCTCATTCTCAACGCCTTTCGGGACACGAAAGACTCGTTTGGTCTTTCGTTATCAATTGGTGATTACAGGCCGATGCAATCATCGACGACGCGTCACTGAGCGCATTGGCGATAATCCACTCTTTAAGAGCCGAGAATCGGTCAACATGATGAGAGAAGATAAGCGCGTTCCACTGCGAAATCGGCTGTTCCCGGTTATATCTTCGGTGTGCGTCTCTCTGGCATCATCCTCTGCGCGAAACCACTTGGTACGCAGAGACTAAACTCATCTGAGGGGGAGATCGCGCTGGTCGCTTCTGGACTAGGGCGACTCCAAACACCGATGCCTATGCCAATCTCGATCGAATACGACCATCTACAAGACTTGTTGAAAACAAGCTGGGCGGCGCAGCGTAGGGTCGTGACCGTAGGCGGAAAGGCGAATACGGAAGGCTGGGAGCTTGGCTTTCACTCTCATACGAAAGCGCAGCTCCTGCTGGTGCTATCCGGCGTAGTGACCTGTGAAGTTGAACCTGGTATCTGGCTTGTGCCGCCAGGTTCCGCGCTCTTTATCGCGGGTGGGTTGTCACATCGCTTGGCAATCGCCGGAGAGGTTAGTACCTATGTCACTCTCGTCAGCGCAGAGGCCGCACGTCCTCTGCCTTCCAAATGCTGCACGATCACGGTCACCCCATTGCTGCGCGCCTTGATCGTACGGTCCGCCGAATTTCCAATGGACGGCGACCAGACAGCAACGGAATCGCACGTCAGTGAATTGCTGTTGAGTGAGCTGGCTGCTGCCGACACCGGCGACCTCCATCTCCCTATGCCGTCCGATCCACGCTTACGCGCGATCTTCGTCGGCATCATGGCAAATCCTGCTGAACGCGGGACGATTGAAACGTGGGCGCGGCAGTCGGGTCTCGGTCAACGGACGTTAGAACGATTGATCCTTTCGGAGACGGGCTTGAGTTTTGGCCGGTGGAGACAACAGTTGAACATCTTACTCGCGCTGCGTTGGATGGCAGAGGGGAAAACCGTTCAACAAGTGGCCTTCGATCTTGGCTATGAGAGTGTCGGCAGTTTTATTACCATGTTCCGTAAGATGCTCGGCAGTTCCCCAGGACGGTATATGTCAGCACGCTCAGATTGGCATTGAGGTTCGTCCATTATCGGTAGAAACCCGTTCCGTCTGATGTCGATTTACTTTGGCGGGAAACGCGAATCACTTGACGGGATATCGCGTTGTTGTTGAGCGCAGCAGCTCCTATCTTTGATTCATGACAGAGACAGGGATTAACCAGGCGGGTGTGGAATCAGGCGGTGAACAGACTGCAGTTGTTATCGTGGGTGCCGGTGTAGCCGGGTTGACGCTCGCTAGTTTCTTGCGAAAATCCGGAGTGGCCTGCATCGTTCTCGAACGCCGCAATCGCACCTACATCGAAGCGCGGCAGCGTGCCGGATTTCTTGAACCGCGCGCGGTGAAGATGTTCGAACGGTGGGAGATGGAGACGTTACTTCCCGAGGGGCCGATCGCGCAACATGGTGAAATACGAATCAACGGTGCAGCCCGCCCATTCGGAAGTGTGGGCGATAATGCTGAACAGGGTCGTTTCTGTACGCAGCAGCAACTCGTAAGTAACCTGCTGCGGAAACTGATCGATGAGATGGACGGCGATGTCCGTTTCGACGTCGCTGAAATGAGCATCGTCAACGAAGAGCTCGACCAACCGCGCGTGAGCTACTCTGACGCAAGCGGGCGGCACGAGATCGTTTGTAACTACATCGTCGGTTGCGACGGAGGACACAGCGCAAGTCGCAACACCGTTCCACATGGCGTTCTTACGAAGTACAGCTATGAGTTCGGCTACGCATGGCTTGCCGCACTTGTAAGCGCCGCTCCGCTCTCGGGGCAGGCGATCATGGCTGTGAGCGATCACGGTTTCGCCGCACAGATCACGCGTGGCCCGAACAAGAGCCGCGTCTATCTTCAGTGCGATGTCAGCGACAGTCCTCAGGACTGGCCAGCGGAGCGTATCTGGGATGAACTCAGGCTTCGTCTCGGCGATGGATCGATCCCCGATGCTGACGTTTTGAGTCGAGATGTCATCCCGTTACGCTCGGTCGTCTATGAACCCATGCAGTATCGCAAGTTGTTCCTCGTTGGTGATGCAGCACACCTTGTGCCGCCTACGGGCGCAAAGGGGATGAACCTCGCACTCCACGACGTAGACGTTATTTCGAAGGCACTTTTAAGCGCCGTGCACGATGGAGATGAAACACTCTTACAGGGCTACTCCCACGACGCGCTGCCAGACGTCTGGAAGGAGCAGGAGTTCAGTGTCTCGATGACCGACCTGATGCACGACTCCGGTGACCCGAAACAGCACGGCACATTCCGGCAAATGATCGCAAGGACCCGCATCGAAAAGTTCTTCGCCGCAGCGAAACAATAGGGTCGCAATCCTGAACATCGATGCCGCAAGCAGGGCCGTGCGCTGACTTCGGTACCAATAGTCAACCTGTGCCTGCTGACTGCTGACGCAGCCGAATCTCAACTGACGAGAACAGTCAGTATGGAGTGACCGGCGCCGATGCGCCGACCGTGGGTTAAGCTGTGAGCGTCGAAGGGCGCGCAGTTCAGAGCCACAAGCGGAAGGAAGCCGGTCATGAAGGAGAAGGTACGATTTCTAGGTTTGGATGTCCATGCTGAGACGATCGCCGTGGCGGTCGCGGAGCCGGAAGGTGAGGTTCGGAGCCTGGGAACGATTCCCAACCGT
The DNA here is from genome assembly GCF_000179915.2 of Terriglobus saanensis SP1PR4. Classification (NCBI taxonomy): domain Bacteria; kingdom Pseudomonadati; phylum Acidobacteriota; class Terriglobia; order Terriglobales; family Acidobacteriaceae; genus Terriglobus; species Terriglobus saanensis. The sequence continues at coordinate 3,593,797 of NC_014963.1, forward strand.
GCTGAGTCTATCCGCAGGTTGATCAAGAAGCTTGGTCCGGCCGCCAAGTTGAGAGCCTGTTATGAAGCCGGGCCGACGGGCTACGTCGTGTACTGGCAGCTCGCGGAACTGGGCGTCGAGTGCGAGGTTGTGGCACCTACGCTGGTACCAGTCAAGGCTGGCGATCGAGTGAAGACGGACCGGCGGGATGCTGAGAAGCTGGCACGGTGCTATCGGTCCGGGGATCTGACGGCGGTGTGGGTTCCGGATGAGGGGTCGGAAGCGTTACGCGATTTGGTGCGAGCCCGCGAGGCAGCCAAGCAGGATCAGACCCGAGCGCGGCATCGCTTGAGCAAGTTCCTTCTGCGCTCCGGTCAGCGTCCACCGACCGGAGTCAGGCCGTGGACACGACCCTATCTAATCTGGGTCGCGCAGCTGCGTTTCACCCAGATCGCGCAAGAGTCTACGCGCCAGGATTATCTGCACGAGGTCGAGCACATGCGGGAGCGGGTCGCACGACTGGAGCAAGCCATCATGGAAGCGGTGAAGCTGGCATCTCCGGCGCTGCAACAAGTCATCAACGATCTACAGGCACTGCGCGGTATTGCAGATATCTCGGCGGTCACCATTGCGAGCGAGTTGGGCCAGGTATCTCGCTTTGAGAGCGCTCGCCAGCTGATGGGTTACTGCGGCGTTGTACCGAGCGAGGATTCCAGCGGCAAGCGAACCAGACGCGGAGGCATCACGAAGACCGGCAACGCGCACCTCCGACGCATCGTTGTCGAAGCCGCATGGAGCTATCGTCGTCCACCAGGTATCTGGTACGGTCTGCGCAGACGACAGGAGACCATTTCACAAGAGACCAAGGAGATTGCGTGGAAGGCGCAACACCGGTTGCATAAGCGATATATGAAGCTGGGCGCGGCCGGCAAGGATCAGAGGAAGATCGTCACAGCTGTAGCTCGAGAGCTGCTGGGCTTTATCTGGGCTATTGGAACCAGAGCAGAGACTGTCTCCAGGCAGCAAGTTGCAGCCTGACAATAACGCAAAAGAAAAACCTCCTAAGAAGGAAAAAGACAAGAACACTTTCAATGAACGCTGACATCCATCTCGAACACAGAGCCAGCAGCAGCCAGGGCAAGCACGAAGGAGAACCCTCGCTCGGCCTATGCGACAGGCTCAACCGGACTCGCGATAACAGTCAGAGGCAGCTCCCGACGGATCATGATTATGCGGTTTCGACCCGCGAATATCAGACTGATCAATCGTCGCTCAAAACTGCCCCGACTGCTGCTCGCTCTGTCTTCGGGAAAGGACGAAAGCAACGACAACGACAAAAACAAACCCACAGATTTGGCGGTGTTGACACGGTCACTCCATATCAGGCCGAGTCACTTGTTGAGTGTTTTAGAGGCATCCACAACAGAATTAGGCGCTAAAGCGCATAGTTGGCGATCCAGGCCAGTACCGGGCATGTGCAGCTTTACTCCCCATCTTTCGCCACCGACGGGACCTATCTCTACGTAGCAATCTAGATGCCGCTCCCCGGACGATGACGATTCGCAAACCGGTGGACGGGTCCACCTTCACATGCACAAAGTGCTGTGCGCTGACGTTACCCGATAGTTCTGGTCCCGCTGGGTGGATCATGGAAAACCTGCGAGTGAGCTTTAGTCCACGAACTATGGCGAACCTCACCGTACCGAGCGAAAGCTGATTGCGCACCGCCCAACGCGAGACGAAGGTAATGCCAAGCCCGGCCTCCACTGCATTCAAAAGCCCTTCCATAGAATCCAACTCCATGCTGATAGTCAAGTCCTTGCATCGATCCCTTTCAGCCCTGCTATGTCTGTATACAGACAATCTCATTAAGCAGCGTCGTATATCGCGGTGACAGGTGCTCTGCTTTTGCGCTCCACCTGCGCTCGATACCGGACAGATCAAAATGATTACGCGAGAAAGCACGAATGAGCTGGAGGGCCTTTCAGCATCGGTGAATCTACTCTGCCGCACCTTCGACTGCGATGCCGGAGTTCAGCATCAAGACGAAATCGCAAGTCGCACTTTTCTTTCCGCAATACACAACGGCATCGCGCAAAATACGCGCGGGCGATCCGGCTGGCTCCGCACCGGGCAGACGCAACGACTTTGTCTCGTCCAGCAGGGGCCTGAGTTTTGCATCGCCGGAGACAAGCATAGCGGCTGCGACCCCATCGGCGTTCAACTGCAGACGCACCGTGCCGCCGCCCTCTGCGCCCGCGCTATTCTTCACGTGGTAGCTGCGAAAGTCCTGCATCGACGTGGGAAAGCTCTCGCCACTCGCTGCCTTGACCCCGTTTTTCTCAAGGCGCGCAATGGCTGCGGCCACTTCGGCATAGTCCTGCTTCGCATCACCCGCATGCTCCGTCTGCCTGGAAAGCCGGTACATCCATAGCGCATCTGCATTGCGGTCCAAAGCCTCGAAGGTCTGGGCCAGGTGATTGCCGACGATTATGTTTTCCTGTGAAAACCATGCTGCGCGCAAGTATGGTGCGGCCTCCTTCGGTTTGCCCTCCAGCAGGAGAATGTAACCCAGCGTGTCCCATGAGGCCGTGAGGTTCGCCGATGCAGCAAAGGCCTTCGTATTCGCCTCTTCCAAAACCTGGGAGGCGGTCATTTTTTCCAGCAATTCGACCGAACGACGCGACTGGGTCTCCGCGAACGGCAGATCGATCTTCGTCTCCGACAGCACGTAGACGTTATTGTTGATGACATCCGGGTCATCGCTACCGTCCATCGCCTTTTTTGCGGCCATAGCAGCTTCTTCGTTGCGATGCAGCTCGTACAGCGTGCTTGCCACCTGCGAAGCCACTGCGCGGTCTTCAGGCTGGCGCGCCTGCAGATCGCGCAGAACTCCGAGCGCATGCGTATAGTCACCCTGTTTGTTATAGATGAAGACACGCATCTGCTGAACCCGAGCGTTGCTGCCGCCGTACTTGCCCAGTAATGCTTCAGCATCGCTGTAACGCTGTTTATTGCTGTACTCCTGGGCTAATCCGAGCACCATCGAGGGATCGTCATCCGGATGCGCCTTCATCTCTGCTTCGATGTCGCGGGCGGCAGCGTCGAGGTCGCCGTCACTCGCCTTGACCAGGCCAAGCATACCCAGAACGTAAGGCGCATCCGGCGAGCTCTTACGTAAAGCTTCCAGGCGGCTGCGTGCCCCCCCGATATCTCTTCGCTGCAGCATGGCGGCGATCTCTGCCAGTTGTTGTCTTGCATCGGAAGGGTTCGAGGGGTCGGCGGAAGGCATCGCATCTTTGGCCGGTGCGGTGGATGCGCTCTTCGCGCCCTCGTTGTTGATCGTGAGGTGATCGGGCGGAATGAGTCGCAGATAGGGCTCCCCGTCGTTCACCAGAGTTGCTTTCTGAAAGGCAAGGTAGTCCTTCCACCGGTCACGCGGTAGCTTATGCACCTTGACGACAAGCTTGCGGTCCGCGATGACCTTACCGTCGACGAGGCGATAGGTCTTATCGTAGGTAGCGAACTCCCGGGACACATGAACTGCGTCAGGCAGCTCGGCACGATAGCCCGCGGGAAGGGTAATGGTGCTGTGAGCCTCGACCGTACGCGGTGCGCCAAGGTCGATATCGTGTTCGGGCGCCTTCTCTTCGCTTACAAGAGTAAGTTCAACGACGGGAAAGAGGGGCAAAGATTGCTTGTTCTCCCACCCAGCGTACTTCTCACGGCTGTAGTCGTAGGTGATCTTTACGGGGGCGCTTGCGTCGGCCTGACGCATGTCCGTGCCGCTCACCTTGCCGCCAAACCCCATGGCCCCCGAAAGGTACTGCATCGCGTCATCCCATTGCGCAGGCGACAGCCGCTGCATCATGATGCGTAGATCCAGTTCACTGTCCGATCTCGCGGTGAGCACCATATGGCTTTTCATCAGGCCGTCGCTGTCCAGCGTACCCACAGCAACAAACTCTTCGTGATAGGTATAGGGTGGGTTGGCCGGAGTTCTTTCAAGTGAGGCCGGTGCCTTATCCGGGATAACGAGCGCCTGCTGATCGCGGATGATGGGCATGAGAACACGAAAGGGTGCGACCTCGGCGGTGGAATCGAGCCAGACTTGCTCCGGCTTGCCCGCTGCGTCAGGCAGTTCGACCGTTGTGATGGCGTGGTTGAAGACCGAGGGTGAGGGTACCTCCGTTACCGGGGCGATACCCGCCCCGATGAGTACGGGTGCCGTGGTCATCCCTTTGGAGCGCAGCAAACTCTCCAACAGGGTGTCCTTGTCTTTGCAATCGCCGTAGCCGTGGTCCAAAACCTCGTCGGGTGTATGCGGCTGGAAGCGGCCCACACCAAACGAGAGCGAGATGTAGCGGATCTGCGTCGCAACGAAGCGATAGAGAGCCTCTGCCTGTTCTTGAGGTGTCTTCGCGTTCTTCGTCAGCTCGTCCGCTTTGGCTCGCACGCTGGCGGTAGGCTGAAGGCGCTGCTCTGCCAGACTGCGGTACCAGTCACCCACCTCGGCCCAGCTACGGAACGTGGTCCATGCCACGCTGGGTAGCTTGCGTCCGTCGGCGTCCTCGTCGGGGTCTTTCACCTCGGCGGCGGTCATCTTGCCGTTCTCGTCGCGCGCGCTGGCCTTGATCTGCGACGAGGTCCATGTCCACACCTGCATTCCGTCGCGCCTCACCGGCGTCGTTTTGTGGTTCGGACTCCAAACCTGCACATAGGTCTTTTCCGGCACAGCGAGCGTTAGACTTTGTTCCAAAACGACGCCACCCTGCACCAGGAAATGCTCCGCCCCCCAGAATTGTCCCGGCGCTTGCGCCTTGGTAAGAACGGTGTGGAACTGGTATTCCAGCCGGTCGCCCGACGCAAGGCTACGCACAGGCAGATGTTTCTCCTTCAGGTCCGAGTACATTGGTGCCTCGCGGGTCACTTCGGCCGGCATCTCCATGGCTTCGTTGACTGGCGTGTTGATAGTGCTACCGTCCGGCTTGTGCACGCGTACGAATTCCATCGTCGCTGTCGAATTCGCTGAAGCGTAGGACAGATTTAATACGCTGAACTGCCGCGCTACGCCATCGGACTGAACGCGCACGATCACATGCTGCACGACGTCTCCGGTACCGTCGGCCTTCATCGTGGTGGTGGTGTCATACCGCTCAAAAACAAATGGCTCATCGCGGTACGGATCGATGGAGTACATGGGACTTTGAGTACGGGACGGCAGTGGCAGAGTCGCAATTATGGCAGCGGACAGCAGAATCAGACGGAGTTTCATAGGTGTATTGCGTGTATAGCAGATTTCGAAGATGCGGTACATGCCAAAACATTGCAAGTCTCAGACTGCTGCTGCAGGCAGACCGACAGCTCCTGCGTATACACGTGACGCTGGTTGGGACATGCCGGACTGGACCAAAAGAATTTATTGTCCTTGATCTCTGTCTTCCTTGGTGCTCGATAGTTGAGCACGCTCGCGTTCCAGTTCATTTCTCAATTCTTCTTCTAAAGGAAGAACCAGCTTACAATGGCTCGCGAACAACTGTTCGTTGTCATGAAGAACGGAGTAGCGAACCACCGATGCATCTTTTTGCGCACAAAGGATGCCCCTACGGTGGGATTGTCGTCGGGATCCTGCCTGAGTTCATCCATCACGCGTACGTACATATCCATCTGCCCTATGTCCTGATGCGTCAGTTCGCCGGATTTGAGATCGAACAGCACAAAACATTTGAGCAGGTAGTTGTAGAAGACCAGGTCTAGATAGAAGTCCTTCGATTCTGTGCTGATGCGATACTGCCGTCCGATAAATGCGAAGCCTCCGCCAAGTTCAAGAAGGAATGCCTGCAGATTATCCAGAAGGGTACGTTCGAGATCCGCTTCAAGAAGTCTCCCCACGCCAGTAAGACCAATGGAACTCGAGCATCACGGGATCGCGTACAAAATCCCGTGGGATCTGCAGAGTTGCGATCGCTCCCTTCGCTTCTTCTGTGACGGCAGCTCGATCTGAACTCGCGAGGAGCCGTTCATAATAGAGCGTGTTGATCTGTCGTTCCAAAGCCCGGGCGTCCAGCCCCGAGTCGCCGCTTCCTTCATATACAAGGACCGCGCGGCTTCGTTTTCTACTCGCAGGAGCGTTCGGTAGTGGGTCCAACTCAATTCATGACGCAATGCGTCACGAATTGGAAAAGCCTGATAAAACAGCCGCATATAGCGCAGATTCGACGTATCGAAGCCTCGTCCAAATTCTGCAGCCAACGACGCAGCGAGGGTTTGGAGTAAACGACTGCCGTATTCGGCGCGAGCAGAACCACCCTGCTCAAATTCCACAAAATATGGTGGCCGATCTCCCAGCAAGTCTGCACTTGAACGGCGTCGACGGCCCGCAAAGCTCGTTGCCGAGCAGTCTGGATTAGCTCTCTGAGGTTGTGGAGCAGAACCTCGGTTTCCCTCTCCTCCGCTGCTGTCGGAATATGGAGACGATGTGAAGGTGGTTCAGGAGCTCATGCGCCACGCCAAGATCAACACCACCATGGAGATCTACACGCACGCTCGGATGGAGAAGAAGCGACAGGCGCAGAGTAAGGTCGTGGACGTTCTGTTTGGGCGGGAAAGGGAGATGGCGCATCGATGAGACGCGAGAACAGTCAGATTTGGGTTTTGTGCCCTCTCTGTGCCCATTTGCGCCCTTGGGAAGGCATCGTTGCTCTAAGTTGTTGATCTGATGGTGGGCACAGCAGGATTCGAACCTACGACTTCCACCGTGTGAAGGTGCCGTGCCAAAGCTAAGTTATTGACGGCAAAGGGGATAATTGACGGCAAAACCGGCAAAACCGGCCTAAACGGCGGTATTTGCCACAAAAATGCCACAAAGCAATAGCACACCGAAGTGGGCATGGGTTGGTCCGCGGGGAACCAACCCAGCTTGGCTTTACGCTGACCTTCAACCACGCGTCACCGGTCAGGAATTAAATCTTCAGGAGCCCATGAAGACTTATAATCGGATCGAGGTGGCGAATGAATCAACTCATGGAAAACCTGACGACAACGGAAGCGGCGGTTGCGGCGGGCGTTTCCCTGCCCCAGATCAATCGGGTCATTGACGATAGGATTCTGCCGGATCATTGGTACAGCACCTCGCCCGTGCGTACCTTCCGCACCGATGCCTGTCTCTTCATCGCCTTCTATTACGAGACGGCGGATTGGTTGACGGCATCCGCCAGGTTGCAGACCATTCGCGATGCAGCAGTTCATCCCTCAACCTGGAAACAGTGGAAAGACTTCGTAGTGGGAGATCATTTTCTAACCGTCCGCTTCGACGATCTGTGGAAGAGCGTGGATCATCGACTGCACAGGCTCGCCGACGCCGAAGAGATGGTAGTGGAAGACCCAGAGATTCTGAGCGGCACTCCAGTGATTAGTGGAACCAGAATTCCGGTCTACAGCGTGGCCGCGCTCTTCGACGCCGAAACACCCTTAAAGGAGATTCTGGAGATGTATCCGCGTCTGACCGAATCTCAGGTGGAACTCGCATCCATCTACGCGAAGGCCGTGCCTCAGCGGGGTCGCCCCAAGCGCAGGGACTATCCGGTCTTGAGCATGAGGCGGGGCAACCTCAAGACGCGGATTGCAGGTTGAGGTGGTTCCAAAGTTCCTGATTGACGAATGCCTCAGCCCTGATCTGGCGCTGCTCGCGCGCGAGCGCGGCTTTGTCGAAAGCTCGCATGTGACCTGGCTCGGCAAAGGCGGATCGAAGGACTGGGAACTGAAGCAATTCATCCTGGACCACGACTGGATCTTCGTCACTCGGAACAGCACAGATTTTCGAGGCTCTGCCCATGAACCAGGTTCTCACGGGCAGTATGCAGACGTTCCAATACATGCGGGGCTGGTTTGCGTAAATGGCCCCGACCGAATGACCGCCAAGATCGAAGTTGAACTTTTTGGCATTGTCTTGGATGCGATTGGCATGACGGGGCTAGTCAATGAGGTGATCGAGATCAATCTGGAAGAAGTAGGAAGCGGGTATGAACTTGTGCGATACGCGCTGCCCACATAGGAACGTCGCCGTGACGGTGAACCGGAAGACACGTAACGAAAACCGGGACAACGGATGGCTGCTTTTGGCTCCGTGAGTCACCCACAGCACCGCTTATTGTCCCGCCAAACGTCGACCCCGGCCCAGCCCTCTTGTCCGTGATGAGACCGCTACTCGCGAATGATATCCAACATACTTGAGTATCCGTCTGAGGGGATGCCCATGCCGTGGATGACAGCGATTTGGTCGCGGACTCGTTCTCCACCAGATTGCTATGACCGGTCGTTTCTCGATACGTCAAGATAAAAGTTGCCCCACTCTACTAAGTGATCCAAGAGGGCGCAGACCCTCTCTCTCACTCGTTCATTCAGGTCATATTCGATATGAAGGACAAGATCGCTCAGGTCCTTACGGATAACGATGCCTTCGGATTCGAGTTTTCTTAGGTTTTGTGTCAGCATTTTTTTGGATGCGGTAGGCATGATCCTCGCCAATTGTCCAAGACGGATCGGGCCCGATCGCATGGCGCAAAGAATTTGGATTCTCCATTTCCCTTGGAAGAGGACTTCGAACGCAAGATTGGCGCGGTGAACGTAGCCTGCGTCTAGGTGCTGCGTTCGAGTCGCTTCTTTCTCTTTGCTCTTCAAGGTTCAGTTTCTCCTTTTCCAATGGGCGTTTTGAGCCGTGCTGTCATCCCACGTTGTTAATCAATCCCCATTAGTGGCCAGCCTTCCGGAGTGATGTGATCCCTAGAGATCGGCCACACGTCTCTCTGCTATATCGATCACTTCGTTGCAGCGAGCCACAGTTGCGGCACTAAATTGACACTCCAGCTTTGCAACGAGCTTCATCGATGAAAGGATGTTTCCGCACATTAGCTTTGCAGCGCCGCGTGGCTCGCGTTCCAGTTTGTTGAGTTTGATATACCAATGAACCTTCTCCGCATCCAGATACACCTCGATCATTTTGTTCAGAAGCAGATCGAGTGCTCTGCACACGCTTGATTCGGCGGACACGGCTGAGACCGCCTTGCGCGGCAGGGTTACGAGTTCGTTCTTACGTTGTGTCCTCATTTAGCCCTCCGCTGTGCTGAGGAGCGTTAGAAGTTGGCATCAAGGGTGATGCCAGACGGCTATGCCCCTATTTCCTATAGGTTTCTTCAATGTGGCCAAGCGCCCGCGCAAGATTCGCCCGCGCTTGATTTTCTTTGTACAGCGCAGCAATTTGTCCGTCGTAGGCTCGGGCGAGGATGTCCTGCGCTGTAACGACTTCGACGTTGTCTCCCACGCCGGACTGGAAACGATCCTGGGCCTGCGTGACTTCCTGCTGCGCGAGGTTCAGACCCGCATCAGCTACCAAGACTTCTTCCAATGCGGCCTTAAGCCTTGCTGATGCAGTCTTCACCTCAAGCGCGATCTGATTCTGCAGTTCGGACTTCTCTCTTTCCAGTCGATTGATTCGAAGGGTGGAAGAAGCGATCTCCGAGCGTATCCGTCCGCCTGTAAACACAGGGATCGAGAGAGAGGCTTGGTACTGATAAACCGGGATTGCGTTACCCGGCTGTTTTCCTTCTTCAGACCATGAACCATTGATCCACAGAGTGGGAAGTCTCTCACCGCGTGCCCCCGATCCTTCGAGGTGGGCAGCCCGCAACCGGTCGTTTACGGCAATCATTTCTGGACGTTGTGCATAGGCCGCCTCTAAAGATGCCTCCTCAGGTGCGAACACCTTTTTGTTTGCAAAAGCATCTTGATCGATGAGGACCACATTCGTCGAAGGCGGCAGACTGAGCAAACGTACCAACCCGAACAACGCCGTCTCTGAGTCCTCTCGGGCTACGATTAACGCCTGCTGCTGTACCTTGAGCCGCTGCTCGGCTCGTAGCGTATCGAGACCTGTGCCCGCTCCTGCAGACTCCTGATGAGAGGCTTGCTGAAAGAGCCGGTCCGCCAAAGCCGCTTGTGACTCTGCCGCGTTCACTGTAGCTGCCAAGCGGACGCAAAGCAGGTATTGGGTCACCGTGAGGGTCACGATCTGTTCGCGCACACTATTGGCGTCGGCAACGGCTGCAGAACGATTGGCTCCCTGAGCACGGTAATGCTGCCAATTAGCTGCATTGAACAAGGGAACACTAAAGCTCGTGCCGACATTCACGGCCTGGAACGGGCCTTCATGCTGAGGAAAGCCAGATCTCGTGCCGATGAGTGTTTCTACATTGATGCGTTGTAATCTTTCATTCATGCCCACGCTAACCTGCGGAAGCAAAGCTGAAAGGGCACGACGCTGATCTTCCCTGGCGAGAGCGGCGTCAATGAGACCTATCTGAACGTTGGGATTCTGCGTCGTGACGAGATGAACCGCTTCCACGAGGGTGATGTTCCGCTCCTCCATCGCTTGCCCGTGTAGAGGATGATGCATGCCCACAAATAGAGAGACAATAGCGAATGCGAGCAAGGAAGTTTTCTTAACTACGAACGTGGATGTCATGATTGTGTCCTAAGAGCTTGTCGACGATTGCGCGAACCTGATCCAGGCTCACTTGCGTCAGGTTTAGATCGGAGCGGCCGAGAAACTGCTCACTCAATTCCATAGGCGGCCGAGGGTTTTCTGCAATCTCACCGGTGAAGCCGATGAGCGTTGGCCCCTCATCACAGTGATGGATACATCCACAAGGACGAACATCAATGTGCGCGGCAGCCCGGCCTCTGCGTGCCAACTCCGTCCGAAGAGCAGGAATGATCTCTGCGCTTCCTGAGCTGGCACAACACTGCCGGCCTCGCGTACGTGTGGTCACGCAGACAAATACTCGCAGGCAAGGCTGGTCATTATTCGACATGTAGTTCCACCGGACCAGTGCTCTTCTTGCTGCGTATCAACAGTGGAATGGGTGCGGCCAAGAACGATGCAACCGCAAGAACCCAGAAGATGTCGATGTAGGAAAGCATCATCGCCTGCTGCTCCACGACACGAGCAACCAGCGCAATTGCGCCCACCTTCGCATCGACATATGACCAACCGTGCTGAACCAGTAACTGCGTGTTGGAACTCATGACGGCGCGATTGGCCAGGTCCGCCGGAGTCAGATGGCTCACCATCATGCTTTGGTGCGTTTGGACGCGTCGGGCTAACATTGCCGCAGCCATGGAAACACCAAAGCTGGCTCCCATGTTTCTACCGAGGTTGAGTAGACCGCTCCCGCTTGTTATCTTCGTCTTGACCAGAAATCCGTAGGCCATTACGTTGATCGGAATCATCAGGAAAACGACGCTCACGATCTCGAAGATGCGTGTTCCCAGTACCCTGCCAAAGGGAACATGAAGATTTGAGTGGACCAAAATCAAACAGACTACGCCGTGCATCAGAAAACCCAGCACGATCATGTAGCGAGGCGTCATCCGCTTGATGAGAAGTGGCATCGCCGGCATGAATACAAAAAACACGAGTGCACCTGGCGATAGGGCGAGACCCGCCGATGTCGCTGTCCACCCCAGCATCTGCTGGCAGAACAGCGGCTGCAGATAGGTCACGGCGTAGAAGACGAAGCCAAAGACTAGCATTGCGAATACCGAAAGCGAGAAGTTTTTGTTCGCGAGAAGGCGCAGGTCCACTACAGGATGGGAATGGGTTAATTCCCATCCCACAAACGCGATAAGCGACACCACCGAGAGGATCGAAAACGTGGTGATGGTGATCGATCCGAACCAATCAAGTACCTGACCGCGATCAATCACGAATTGCAGAGACCCCAGCCCCACGGCAAGAAACGTCAACCCCTGGTAATCGAACTTCCTGCTACGTGGTGCAAATCGCTCGATATGTGGGGGATCCTGAATGAGACGTGAGTTTGCGACGAAGGCGAAGATGCCGATCGGAATGTTGATGAAGAAGATCCAACGCCAACTGTAGTTGTCGGTGAGCCAACCGCCCGCGATAGGCCCAATGGCCGGCGCAACCGTCGCCACAACGGCGAACAGCGATTGCGCCGTACTCTTCTTTTCCGGTGGGAAAGCGTCCATGAGAATCGCCTGGGAGAGAGGTTGAAGCCCTCCTCCACCGAGCCCCTGAAGCACTCTAAAGAACACCAAAAAGCCAAGCGATGGCGCCAGACCGCAAAGAGCCGAGGCAATCGTGAAGATTACGACGCTCCAGAGGTAATAGTTCTTACGGCCGAGCAGGCCAGTAAGGTAACCGCTGAGCGGTAGCACGATTACGTTCGCCACAAGGTAGGACGTGAGCACATACGTTGCCTCGTCAACGCTTGAGGATAGATCGCCGGCAATATGTTCCACTGCCACATTCACGATCGTGGTGTCCAGAAACTCCATGAAGGCGGCGAGCGGCACCGTGGCGGCGAGGAGCCACGGGCTAACGTGTCGCTCTGACGGTCCTGGAAGTGCTATCGCTGTGGTTGCCATATCGGTTCCGATCTCGAATGCCGCTTCAGCGGGTGTGAATGGTTACGTCAACATTCGCTCCAACGCTCAGAGCGTTAGAACTTACAGCCTCTGGATCGAGCGCGATCTTAACCGGAATACGTTGCACAATTTTCACGAAGTTGCCTGTGGCGTTTTCGGGGGGAAGCAGAGAAAGGCGAGAACCCGTCGCATTGGAGACGGAAGCAACATGCCCAGAGAAGGTCCGTCCCAGTTGATCCACCTTCACCTCGACACGCTCACCACCGTGGACATTGCGGAGCTGAGTCTCTTTGAAGTTCGCCGTGACCCAAACATCGCGGGTAGGAACCAAGGTGAGGAGGGTTTGACCGGGGGCAACATAGGCACCGGCTTCGACCGTTCGCCTCGTAACCTTGCCTTCCTGCGGAGCTATGATCTCCGTGTAAGAGACTTGAAGCTTCGCCGCATCGAGGTTCGCATGAGCCGCCAAGACCGCCGCTTGCATCGCATCGGCGTCTTGGCTACGCATACCGACCTGTCCGCGATTGGTATGCGCTGCGGACAACTGGGCCTGCGCTTGCTGTACACGCGCAGCTGCAGCTTGCACTATAGCGTCGCTGATCTGAGCTGTTCCCCCTTGAGAGGCCAAACTCTGCTGCGCGGCTTCGAGCTGGCTCTTAGCCATGAGCTCGTCCGCTACAAACCGGTCGTACTGTAGGTGGGAGATTTCATGCTTGTCTGCGAGATCCTTCATTCGTGCAAGGTCTGCACGAGTCCGCTCATAGTTGGCCTGTCGGTCGGCCACGTTTGCCGATATTAAAGAAGTGTCCGCGTGATGCGCTTTCTCGGAGGTGGCACGGGCGCGAGCGTATTCCGCCCTTGCATCCGCAAGGTTTGCCTCCGCGCCTGCGACGGCGCTGCCGGTTACTCCGGCAGTGAGGGGAACATCACTTAGGGAAGAGGCAGCTTGCGCCTGCGCAACTTTGAGAGCAGCTAAGGCCTGATCCACACGAACTTGTGCGTCGCGCGGATCAATGCGGGCGATCACCGCTCCCTTATGGACAATCTGGTTGTCATCCACCAGGAGTTCGCTGATATAGCCGCTGATCTTTGGAGACACCGGGACAAGTCGACCGTCCACTTGAGCATCGTCGGTGCTGACTTGGCCATGCGTGAAGATAAGGTAGAGTCCCAATACACCAAGCAGCAGTACTGGCATCGCGAAAACAAGGGTGCGTCGGCCTCGGAATAGGCGAGGCATCTTAGACGAAGCAGCGGTAGATGTTGTTGACATTCGAATCGTCCTCTTGGACAGCATCGTCGCTGTCTAGAAGAACGATAAGTCTTAGGCGTTAATTACAAAATGGTCTCGCGGTAAATGTATACTTGCGTTCTATGCAATCCACCGATATGAACCTACTACTTGCGCTGGATGTTCTATTGAGGGAAGAGAGCGTGACCATCGCAGGAGAAAGGATGGGCTTGAGCGCCCCGGCGATGAGCCGAACGCTCTTACGGGCCCGCAAGCTAATGGGCGATCCGATTCTTGTTCGGGCAGGCAGGCGCCTTGTACCTACGCCCAAAGCGCTTGAGTTGAAAGCACGCATCCAGGCTTTAGCAGATGAGGCCCGTTCCATCGTCCACTCAGGACCGACTGCCTCACTTGCCGACATGAGACGAACTTTTACTATTCGTGCCGACGAATCATTCGCGGGCGCGTTCGCAACCAAAATCTTGGATCGGCTAAATGAAAAGGCTCCGCAGATGAATGTGCGCTTCCTCGCTAGACCAGACGAAAGTGTAGAACCGTTACGCGAAGGAAGCGTCGACCTCGACATCGTCTCAAGGAGTATGGCTGGACCCGAGATCAAGGTGCAGATGCTAGATCAAGTGAAGTTCGTCGGTGCGGTGAGGGCTGGCCATGTTCTTGCGCGAGAAAAGATTACAGCCGCGAAGTTCGCTTGTCACAAACACATCTCCTCGGGTCGGATGGGCAAACCGCGAGGTCCGATCGATTTTGAACTTGAAAAACTAGGCTTGAGTAGAACGATCGGCCTTTGGGTTCCGTCGTTCTTTTCAGCTTTAGTAGCAGCTGCAACCTCGGATTTGGTCGCCGCTGTGCCACGATACTTTACTTCTTCTGCAGTTTCGCTGTTTGGACTCCATACCTTCCGCATACCCTTAAACCTGGAACCCGTTACGATCTTTCAGGTATGGCACCCGCGATCAGATGCCGATCCTGCGCATCGACTCCTTCGCGAATGTGTTCGCGGCGCCTTCAAGGAAAAGAGCCTCGCCTTTGGGAGATAGGGCAGCCGAAGCACAGTCATCAGAGCAATCGCCACTTTGGGACGAAGATACATTGGCCAGAAACATAATGGTCTGCTCGCGAACCCCGCCTCCGGGTATCAAACCGGCTATCTTAACGGAAATTGACTCTCAAACACTTGGGTCTTCATCGATGATTTTCAATACGCCGCACACACGGCTTCAGGGTGCCCCTCCGGCGTTTGTCGAACCAGCCACTGCTCCGAACCTCCAGGATGCGCGCGCATGGTGTAAGGCGCTCGCAGAGTCGCATTACGAAAACTTTCACGTCACCACTTGGCTTCTGGCTACAAGGATTCGCGTCCACCTTTCTTCGATCTATGCCTATTGCCGTGTGTCCGATGATCTCTCGGACGAGGCAGGCGATCCGCTTTTGGCCCTTAGTCTTCTCGACGAGTGGGAACAGATGCTTCACGAGATTTATGATTCTCCAGCCTCCGTGAGGCATCCCGTCCTCATTGCACTTGCTGAGACCATCCATGCGTGTGGTATTCCGCGTGAACCGTTTATCCATCTTCTCGTCAGCTTCCGGAGTGACCAGGCCTCCTAGGGTATAAAGCGCTCGAAAATCTAGCCGCCTATTCCGACAGTTCCGCGAATCCAGTAGGCCGTCTCGTTCTGTACGTCTCCGGGTATCGAGACCCAGAATTATTAGCTCTGTCAGACAAGATTTGCACGGGATTGCAATATGCCAACATGTGGCAGGACGTCGGTGCCGATTTCACGGAACGTGGGCGCATCTATCTTCCTCAAGACGAGATGCGACGTTTTGGCGTTACGGAAACACAGATCCAAGTCGGGGAGTTTACCCCGGCCTATCGAGAACTGCTTCGCGATCTCACGGGAAGAACACGCGTTCTCTTCGCTGCTGGAAGGCCCATCGAGAACCGCGTTGACTCAGATCTTGCATCCACCCTTCGACTTTTCCGTTGTGGAGGTGAGGCGATTCTGGACGCCATCGAAGCAATAGATTTCAACACTCTCAACAAACGGCCGATTGTTACCAGGGCCACAAGGCTAGGTCTGCTCAGTGGGACTCTGATCAATAGGTTAGCGGCAGCACTTCGCTACAAAGGAGTGACTGCCTAATGATTAAGGACAATTTTCAACTTGTCAGCCTCTCTCCCTATGACCGGCTGCCCCAAGTTTCCAATATCCAGCAGCATGAAGCGCCGAACGGCTCAGTCCTAATTCCGTAAGGAGATATTTGCGGATCGTACGCACCATCGAAGACTCTCCGGCGAGCCAAATCTGACAATCCTCGACCTGGAGATTTGCTCGCCGAACTTCCTGCTCAAGCTGACCTGTGGTGCCCGGAGAACGATCATGCGCGTGCAGCCAGTTCACTGTAAGATTCGCTCGCGTGGAAAGAAGCTGCTCGTCGGCTGCGTCAGCTACCTCGATAAAAGCGCTAGCGTCCACACTCTCTGGAAGGGTCGCGAGAATCTCGTTCGCCGCAGGCAGAAAACTGGGGTCTCCAATGAGAACATACCGATGCTTGCCAAGGTCTACGTCAAAACTAGGGCGGGGTTTGGAGAGGTGCAGAATGTCTCCTGCACGAGCACGCAGTGCCCAGCCTGAGGCGCATCCAAGATCGCCATGAAGGGCGAAATCTATGGCCATCGTGCCCTTCTCCGCATCGAATGCTCGTATGGTGTAAGCCCTGTTTTGCTGCTTGTTTCCGGCAGTGGCAGGAAAGAGGATGCTGAGCCACTGACC
This sequence comes from Terriglobus saanensis SP1PR4, assembly GCF_000179915.2. Lineage (NCBI taxonomy): Bacteria > Pseudomonadati > Acidobacteriota > Terriglobia > Terriglobales > Acidobacteriaceae > Terriglobus > Terriglobus saanensis. Next base: position 3,610,249 of record NC_014963.1, read on the forward strand.
TGGCTGCTTAACCTCTAGCCGTCGGAATTTCTCATGCGAGAGAGTTACTCGCCGCATGTGCGGAGTGATGTCTTCAATGCCGATTACAGTGGCTGGAATCATCAAGCCCTTCAATAAATCGAGAAGCATAGTACGTGTCTCCTTTGCTTATGCTGTCTGTCAGTGCCTCCGCGCGGCACTTCGCCAAATGACAATCACTTAAAGCACTTATCAGCCGCAGCTAAAGCACTTATCAGCCGCATATGCGACCGATTCAGTCTGTGTTTAGAATAGCCATAGGCAGTCTAGCGTGCTCCGCGTAATCCGACGCGCTCTACTTCAAAACGGTCATGGCAAAACGGCGTTCGCCTCATTTCGTATCTCTGAAGCATGTGCCCCGCTCGCTAGCGGCGATCGCCCATTCTTCCCTTGCTGGAGCAAAGGGTCCGTGGCACACCCACGATCGAGCGCAGTTCATCTATGCAGCATCCGGCTCGATGAAAGTGAACACCGACCTGGGCTGCTGGATCATTCCTCCCCAGCGGGCCGTCTGGATGCCTGCTGACTATCCTCATCAAGTAACCATGATTGGCGCGGTTGAACTCCGGACGGTTTACATCCGGGAGGACCTCTGCCCGTCCCCTGCTCCGAATGTGCCGCGAATGCTTGGGGTTTCTGCATTCCTCAGAGAACTGGTCTTGCGGCTGATGGAAATGCCAGTCGAATATGACGAGAGTGGTCAGGACGGTCAGATCGTCAAGACCTTCTCGGGCGAGATCGACTGGACTCCACTCCACCCCGTGAGCCTGCCACCGCTGCATGATCAGCGTTTGCGGGTTGTGGAAGCGGCGTTAACCAAGAACGCCGGCAGCACGCGGACGCTGGAAGATTGGGCAACACGGCTCGATTGCTCTCCGCGAACTCTGGCTAGACTCTTCCTGAAGGAAACGGGACTCTCCTTTCATACGTGGAGAGATCAGATCCGCACCTTCGCGGCACTTCCGATGATGGCAAACGATAGACCGCTTTCAGAGATCGCAGATGAACTCGGCTATGAAACAGCCTGGGCTTTCACTGCCATGTTCAAGCGAGTCACGGGTCAATTGCCGAGCCGCTATTTCTCATCCCACTAAGCAATACATCATTTCCGCTGTGGCAATTCGCCGCGTAAACATATAGCGCAGAGAAGTGCCCCTTAATAACTGCCGTCTCGCCGTCCGAAAAATCTTGCACTAACCGTTTAGCACATCGGCTTTCGCGCTCATTCTGGTCCGTCCGATAACTGTGATGTCCGATTGGCCGTAGGCACTGTCCAGTGTCACGGAGCATGCCAAATCTTTCCTCGCTAATCTAATCCAGACCCATTCAGTCGTATATCGCATCTGCGATGGATCGGAGCAGCGGAGTGCCAAATCGAACTTTTCAGGATACGTGTTCAGTGCCGTCCTCGGACAGCGTACTGATCCCGCCGCGCTGGGTCGTGCAAATTCGTACGAAGCGAGTCACTACAGACGAACTGCGGGACATGTTGGTCCGGAATCCAAGCGATGCAGCGCGATGGATCGAGACTGCCGCGAAAGCGGAAATGGTGGCAGCTCAGATTGTATGGGGTCAATTGCTGCTCGACGGGCGTGGCGTCGAACGCGATCCTACAGCCGCATTCGGCTGGTTCCAAAAAGCTGCCGCACAGGGCAATGTCGAAGCGCGCAACATGGTTGGGCGCTGTTACGAGCAGGGTTGGGGCGTTGCCGTCGATTTCAACCGGGCGACCGAGTTGTTCGAGAACGCCGCCGTGGCAGGCTATGCGTGGGGGCAAGTCAATTTCGCCCAGATGTTGATGCGCAAGGGTGACGCCGCAAACCGCCCACGATGCTTTGCGTTGTTCAAGGCGGCAGCCGAAAGTGGAACGAGCAAAGTAAATCTTAAGGCGATGAACTCGCTGGCTCGCTTCCTCGAAGAAGGATGGGCGGGACCGCGTGATCTGGCCGGTGCGGCATTTTGGTATCTCAAGGCGGCGCAGCTTGGCGATCACTGGGCGCAATACAATCTCGCCACCATCTTCTTCAGCCAGGGCCATCACAAAACGGCGGACGAACTGATTCGGAACGCCATCGCGATCAGCGATAACGGGTTTCGTCGGCGCATTGCGCCTCTCCTCTTGGAGCGACCGGAACTAATGCTTCGCCAACTTGGCCTAAACGCACTGGAGCGCTGTGCTGCAGGCAACGTGCCAGAAGATCTTTACGCTTATGGGCTGGCCCTCGATCAGGGCGTTGCGGGTCCCCGCGATTCGCACAAAGCTATCAGGCTGTTCAAGGCAGCGGCGGCCAAGGGAGATGCGCTTGCGTGCGCGCGGCTGAGGCCGCAAGCGCGCATGGCGCGGTTTTGGCTTCAGCTGCATACACACATCCGCCTCGTCACGACGCGTGTTGCCATTTCCATGTTCCACAACACCAATCCCTCCAAGGAGATTTCATGAAAGCGATCCAAACCTTGCGACCGGTCTTGTCCGGCCTTGCTGCCTCTGCCAGTCTCGCCAGCCTCGGCGGTGGTGTTCTGTTCGTCGCTCCGGAACGGGCCGATGCCCAGGGCACCCAGCCTTCGCAGAGTCATCTCTCGTCAACGGTTCGCCGGTTCGATATCCCCCCGGGGCCGCTGAGCGATGTCGTGAGCGCCCTCGAGCGCGAAACGGGCATTCATATAACGCTTGCGATCCATTCGATCGGATCGATTCACTCCCCGGGCGTCTCCGGCAGCTTCACCGCCGAACAAGCGCTCCATGCGATGTTGGCCGACACCGGCATTCGGGTTCGCGTCACATCGCCGACGATGGCTGTCGTGGAACTTGTTCCCGCAAGCGAGACCGTGGAGGTCACTGCCTCCACCAACGCGCTACAGACCACGACGGATGTCGGCCGCCTCCCCGACACTTTACAAAGCACGCCACAAACAATCACCTCGATCTCGCAGGTGATGATCGAACAACAGCAGGCGACAACGGTCGACCAAGTTTTGCAGTACGTGCCTGGTATCACGGTCGCCACCGGCGAGGGTAACGGCGGAATCAGCGGCGATCAGTTCCGCATCCGTGGCTTCGACGCCTCCGGCGACATCTATGTTGATGGCCTGCGCGACTTCGGTTCCTACGTCCGCGACAGCTTCGCCACAGAGAACGTCATGGTCATCAAGGGGCCGGCCTCCGAGAGCTTCGGCAATGGCACCACAGGTGGCGTGATCGAGCTCGACAGCAAGAAAGCGCATCTCGGCAATGCATCTTCGTACGAAGTAACCGGCGGCACAGGTCCGTATGGGCGCGGCGTGTTCGACATCAATCGACAGCTGAACGACACGACGGCGGCGCGCATCGTTGCCATGGGCAACGGTCAGGACGTGGTGGATCGTGACCACGTGTACTCGAACCGCTGGGGCGTTCTCGCCTCCGTAGGATTCGGTCTCGGAACCGACCAGACAGTCGTCGTGGATTATTTCCACCAACACAGCGATCAACGACCCGATTTCGGCGTGCCGATGAACAGCGGGGTGACAGGCGTCGTCGGTGTACCGGTCACGGAACTGGGTGTATCTCGTAAAAACTATTATGGCCGCGAGAGCGATCGTGATCTGATGGACGCCGATGTCGCCACAATCCTTTACAAGGGGCATTTCGGCGACTGGCTAACCCTCACGAACGATACGCGCGTCGGTCATTACACGCGCGATCTTAGATTTACTCCGAGCTTGTGCCTCGACGTCTCACCGCTTCTCTCTTATCTTTATGGCATCCCGGCGGGAACCTGCGCCACCGATGTGTCGAAGGGCAACCTCAACACCAACTATGTGATCTGGCCGGTCGGCGGCAACACGCCAAAAAGTTCCGGCGCCGAGAACGTCACCACGGCGCTCGTGCGGTTCCATACGCTTGGCATGCGACATGAATTGGTCGCGGGTGTCGATGAATATTATCAACACGCCAGCATGAAATTTTATACGCCCAGTGGAACTGAAACACCGGGGACATTGCTCAACCCTATTTATCAGAACTCGCCGGGATTCTCTCTGGTCTTAGCATCCACGGGTACGAACTCGAGAAGCTGGGATGTTGGTCCTTTCATCAGCGACCGGGTCTGGTTGACGCATCAACTATCTGTTTCTGGCGGCGTACGGTGGGATCATTACAGCGTCCGCGGGAACGCATCGGGGACGATATTCAACGCGCCCTCGCAGTTCGCCAGCCCCAAGGCGTCCTTACTCTGGGAGCCGACACTACATCAAACCTATTACTTCAATTTCGCGCGCTCGGTTACACCGTCGGGCAACAACATCACGTCGCTCAGTACGACCTCATCCATCCTTTCGGCGCAGAGTCAACCCAACCTCAAGCCGCAAGGATCCAATCTTTACGAGGTCGGCGGCAAGTGGAGCCTTTTGCAAGATCGCCTCGGAGCCACGGCAGCCCTGTACCGTCTCGAAAAAAATAATACGGCCTACACGGATGCCATAACGGGCATACAAACCACGACCGGTGACGTGGACCGCGTGCAAGGCATCGAGCTGGGACTGACCGGGAAGATCACGCGCGCCTGGGATACGCAGGCCTCCTACAGCTTGATGGACAACAAGATTGTCTACTCTGCAATCAGCGCCTTCACGCCAGTATCCGCTATCGGCAATAGGGTTCCTTATGTCTCCAAAAATGGCATCGCTCTGTGGACCACCTATGATGTGGCGACGCTGATTCCATCGCTTCACGGTCATCTGCTCGGTGGTGGCGGCTTCAACTTCCGCTCCGATTATTTTGTGGACAACGCCAATTCGTTACACATTCCCACCGCAACGACTGCCACAGCGATGCTGTCCTATGACCTCGAGCGCTATCATCTCGGGCTCAACGTGAACAACTTGACCAACACACTGGCCTACAACTCTGCCTTCGGCAATGGCTACGCCACTCCGGTAGCGGGACGGACGTTCCTGTTCACCTTTGGCCTCCGCCTCGCCTCTCCCCGCAAGCATGGAGGTTTCTGATCCCATGCTGATAGAAATGCCACAGATACTGTCGCAGGACGAAGTCGCAACCATCCGCAGCCTGATGGAGGCTGCGGAGATGGTCGACGGTAAAGCCACGGCCGGCGAGCTGGCGGCGAAGGCCAAACACAACCTGCAACTTCCGGAGGGTTCTGCAACCGCGCGGCAGGCCGGCGACATCATCCTTCGCGCGTTGGGCCGCAACCCACTGTTCAACAGCGCTGCGTTACCATTTCGCGTATTGCCGCCGCTGTTCAATCGCTACGACGCGGGCATGAAATTCGATTCCCATGTCGATGGCGCTATACGCGCGGTCCCAGGCGCCGGCATCCGCATGCGTGCTGACCTTTCTTCGACTCTATTTCTCACACCGCCGGATGATTATGATGGCGGCGAGCTGGTGATCGAGGACACCTACGGTGAGCATGCCGTGAAGCTGCCCGCAGGCCACATGGTCCTCTATCCAGCAAGCAGCCTGCACCGCGTCAATCCGATCACGCGTGGGTCGCGCTGGTCCTCTTTCTTTTGGACCCAGTCGATGATCAAGGACGACGGCTTGCGCGTACTGATGTACGACCTCGACCGTGCCATCATCGAGGTCCGCCAATCCTTGAATGGCGACTCGCACGGAACGCTCGCGCTCACGGGCGTCTATCACAACCTGCTCCGCCGCGAGGCAGAGCTATGAACTGCCACTTCATTCCGCGCTTGTTCGAGCGCTTGCTCTACACACACTTCCCCTCACGGAGTGCATGACGCATGGTCGAGCTGAACTTACCTATTCAAAGCCGTGCGCGCAAAAAAGATGTGACATCGCGGGTCTGCGCCGCGTTGTTCGGCGGCTACTTCGCGGGAACCGCCTTCAGCATGCTGGTGGCGCGCCTGGTGCCGCTGGCGAAAGTAGAAGCGACCACTACGGCCATCCTGTGTACGCCGATTCTGTACGTAGCAGCGATCCTTTGGGCATTCTCCGCCCGCTCGCCGTCCCGCGCCTGGCTCGTGCTTATCCTCATCGCCGTCATCGCGGGCGGACTGACCTTGGGATTAATCATCGTGAAAGGCCGGCCATGAAAAGGACATTCCGCCTATCCATGCAGTGGCTGCACACCTGGACGGGGCTGGTCTTTGGCTGGATCATCTTTCTCGTCTTCTTCAACGGGACCGCGGCTTACTTCAGGCAGGAAATCACTACCTGGATGAAACCGGAGATTGCGGCCGCTATCGACCCGGCGAAATCGGTTTCCGGTGCCGTCGCATTTCTCAAAATGAAAGCACCCAACGCCGAAACGTGGACCATCAGTGTGCCGGATAACCGCTATCCGGGTTCCGATGTCACCTGGCAGGCGAGACCGAAGCCTGGGGAGGCTCCCACCGAAGAGGAAGACGATCAGCGGCTGCCGCCCGACCGGCGCGCGACCATCGACGCCAATGGCAGACCTTTGGTGATACGAGACACCGAGGGCGGCGATTACTTCTTTCAGTTTCATTACGCCTTCCACTACCTGCCGCAATTTCTCGGCCTGCTTGTGGTCGGGATGGCAAGTCTTGGCCTGATGGTCGCACTGACGACCGGATTGATCATCCATCGAAGAATCTTTGCCGAGTTCTTCACGTTCCGTCCGGGACAGGGAGTGCGCTCACGGCTCGACGCGCACACCACGTTCTCTGTCCTTGCGCTGCCGTTCCATCTGATGATCACCTACAGCGGCGTAGCCATCCTGATGTTCTTCTTCATGCCATGGGCCATGTTCGCGAATTACTCCAACCCGCTGCCCTATTTCGAGATGATCATCTCACGAACTCACACAGCCCCCGCAAGCGGTCATACGGCACCGCTGGTTTCCGTCAATACGGTTCTGAGTGCGGCTGAAGTCGTATGGAAGGGCGGGCGCGCTGAAAGGATTCGCGTCACCAATCCGGGCAATACAAACGCGACCATCACGGTTGATCGGCATCTCAACGGGCTTGTCGCCGGTCCGAACGCGAACCTCACCTTCAATGGAGTCACCGGCGCCCTGGTCGGCCCGACTTCGCAGACGAGCGCGGCGGCCACTGCGATATTCAGCCTGCATCTAGCCCATTTTGCGCGACCGGCGTTGCGCTGGCTGCTGTTTCTCTGCGGCGCGACGGGAACCGCGATGGTTGCGAGCGGCCTCATTCTCTGGACCGCCAAGCGCCGGCGCAACCTTTTGGACCCCGAGTACAGTCGACGAGGTTTCCAGATTGTCGAAACTCTCAATGTGGCGGTGCTTGCGGGCTATCCGGCAGCGACCGCCGCCTTGTTTTGGGCCAACCGCCTCTTGCCCCTATCCATTGCTTCTCGCGCAAACGTTGAGATCCTGTGTGCCTTCGGCTGCTGGGGCCTATTGCTGGTCTGGTCCGCTGCGCGCCCGATGCGCAAAGCCCGGGTCGAAGTTCTAGGGGTTGCGGCGCTTCTCTTTCTTCTGCTTCCAATCGTCAATGCAGCAACCTCTGCACGTGGCACGCTCGCGAGTCTCATGCGTGGCGATCCGCTCTATAGCGGGTTCGACTTCGTCTCGCTCGTTCTTGGGCTACTGTTCGCCACGGCCGCAATGTTGACGCGACGGCGCACGTACTTGCCAGCGCCTCCCGCCTTGGCTGATCCCATTGCTGCGATTGGCCCAACGATTCTGGAAGGAACGGAGTAATGGGACTTGCCTTCATCCTCGCGCTGTTTGGCTTTGCCGCCCTTGCAATAGCGATGCGGCGTCACCACCGCGATTTGTTCGGAGTGGAACCTTCTCGACAGGGACGTGTGATTCTTCACGCAGTCGGCGCACTCGGGCTGGCAGCTTCCTACGGCCATCTCTGTCTCGCATGGGGCGCTGTCGAGGGCACGATCGATTGGCTGTGCCTCGCATCGCTGGCCGCCATCGTGATCGTCGCCGCCCTCGGCGCCATGACTCGCCTCCGCAGGGCTGGACCAAGGAACGGCGCGCTTCGCTGAATGCAGGTGAGGATGACGATCTTCCCTGGCGAAGACGGCCTCGACGTGCTGATCTGGGGCAGATGGAGTCATGGGTCGATGCGCTATCGTCACTTCGATGATCGAACCTGCATGATTGCCACACTGAAGAATCTGGGACTTCTCAGTTCCGAGCATGCACGGAAACTCGAAGCCTTTGTGTTCGCGAACCACTGCCCCATCTACTCGTCGGAGATCGAGGAAACCGTGCTTGCGGCGCACGGTTTCCTTCCAGCCTGAACGTCCGTCACGTTTTCGACAGCGGGCAAATCATTCTGTAGTGTCTCTATTCGGACCCGCCACCCATACTGACATTTCGATCAGGCAGTGTTACAGACTCGTGAAAGGCTTTGTTGAGGAAGCGCCTCTCTTCCGTCAGCTCCATCTCTTTTGTCTCGGCTTGAAGAGGACATGCCGCACGCCCATCGTCGCCTCACGGTAGCGTGGTCTCCAAGGGCATGGAGAGGGGCTACAGTCTGAATCTAACTTGCAGAAGATCTGCAGAATTAGAGATGAGCGGCATACTTCGCAACCACACATAAGTAAGTAGTCTGCGTGCTCGACTCCTGATGCTCGTCATCTTCGTGACATCGCGTTACTGTGCCTTCGCTGCGATCCTCATCGGGCGTCCTATCGACGAGCGTTGTCACACGATATTATCGTGGTTGTAGGTGCACTACCAGATTGATTAATTCCCAGCCAACCCGTAGCAAAGGTCTAAAAAGTAAGGAGAACGTGCTGATTTGAGAACGATTCCCGACCAGCTACTAGCGACAACCCTGCGTGCCATTGGTGATGGTGTAATCTCCTGCGACCTTGAGAATCGTGTTGTCATGATGAACGCAGTGGCCGAGCAACTGACCGGATGGTCTGAGGTCGAAGCTGCCGGACATACTCTGCGCGAGGTCTTCGTCATTGTGAATGAGACGACGCGGGAGATCGTCGAAGACCCGGTGGACAAGGTCCGGCGTCTCGGCACAATTGTCGGCATGGCTAATCACACGTTACTGATTCGCCGGGACGGGACAGAGATCGCCATCGACGATAGCGCGGCTCCCGTATGCACTGACCAGGGTGAGATGCGCGGTGTTGTCCTCGTCTTCCGGGATGTGACCGAACGTCGCCGTGCCGAATGGAATCTGGATTTGCTGGCCCGATCCGGCAAGGTCTTACTGGAACATCGGAAGTTCAGTCTGCTGCTCGACAGCATCGCGGAACTCACCACTGACCACTTCGCGGATTTCTGTGTACTGGACATGGTTTTACCTTCCGGTGAGATCGAGCGAAGCGTTGGCGTACATAAGGACCCCGCCCTCCGGGCTCTTATTGAAGAACTCAGCCGCTTTCCACCCGTTCCGGGGCAGAAGGCTCATCCCGTTATTCAGGTGCTTTCCGATGGCAATCCGCAATTGTTTCCAAGCATCGATCAAGCACTGCTGAAGGCAGTCGCGAAGAACGAAGTGCAGCGTCACCACTATGACAGACTCCGAATTCGGTCAGCCATCTATGTGCCGATTGTGGCGGATACGAAGATATTCGGCGTAATGACCTTCTGCCGCAACATCAGTCCTGTTCCGTTCGATGAAGAAGACCTTTCGACGGCAGTCGAACTCGGACATCGCATCGGCGCGGCCCTCGACCAAAAGAACGCGATTGAATCTCTTCGGAAGAGCGAAGCGCGGTTCCGTCAATTGGTTGAGAAGGGGAATATCGGAATCGTCATAGGAGACTTGGCGGGGGGCCATTCCTACATAAATCCGGCACTCATGGAGATTCTGGGATACGACAAGGTGGAGGCTCTGAATTGTGATGAAGTAACGCCTCCCCAGTATCGACGCCTTGATCTGATTGCGCTCGAACAACTCAAAACAAGCGGAAGCTGCGTGGCGTACGAAAAGTCTTATAAGGCGAAAGACGGTACCTTGATCCCATTTCTCGTCGGGGCGGCGGTAATTAGCGATGCATCGGGTGAGGTAGAAGAGGTCGCCTCGTTTCTTGCAGACCTTCGCCCCCAAAAACAGGCAGAAGCTGCCTTGTTGCAGAGCGAGAAGCTGGCTGCCGTCGGCAGGCTGGCCTCTTCGATCTCTCACGAAATCAATAATCCTCTCGCCTCCGTCACGAACCTGCTCTATCTCATTCGATCCGATGAAAGTATGTCCCCGCAATCGAGGGATTATCTGGAGACAGCCGACAGGGAGCTTATCCGCGTATCGCAAGTTGCGGCCCAAACGCTACGTTTTCACCGCCAGTCCACGCGGCCCATGACCATCGCTCCAGAGACGCTGATGGATGAGGTCCTTGCCCTATACGGTGGACGACTCGTTAACTTCAACATCAATGTCCAGCGAGAATACGCGCCGGATGTTCAATTGACTTGCTACGAGGGCGATGTTCGGCAGGTACTCAACAACCTTATCGGAAATGCGGTCGATGTCATGCGCAACGGCGGTTGGTTGAGAGTCCGAACGCGGCCCTCGACTCTGTGGTCAACCGGCCGAGCTGGTGTCCGTATCACAGTCGCGGACACTGGGGGCGGCATGACGCCGAAGGTTGCAAAACACATCTTCGAGGCGTTCTTCACAACCAAAGGCAACAACGGGACAGGTCTCGGGCTTTGGATCTCCTCACGCATCGTCCATAAACACCAGGGCGCGCTCAAGGTGCGAACATCTACGGCAAACGAACATAGAGGATCGGTGTTCACACTGTGGCTGCCTATCGATCTGGCGGAAACATCGCATGAACCATGGCATAAAAGCGAGGGAACTACCGTTGAAGCACCCGAGTCGTAATACCGGGCCTAATTTTGTTCATTCGGATTTTGGGGACTAGCTCCGAAGGGAAAGGTGCAGGAGAAGGAACTTGACTCCTGCCGCGCAGCCGGTTTGTGAGTTTCTCAAGCGCGTCTTGCACAGCAGATGGATCGACGGTTTCCTGATGCTCTTCGCCATCCTCCATACTGTCCAGGTACCGTTGAAGCTTGAATCTCTCGCGGGCAGTGTCGATGCTGGAGACAGCGCGGAACTTACTGCCATCGATGGCGATCCACTCCCCTCGGATGAGGCCACAGCTTTTTGCGAAACGGACCAACTCCACTCCAGCAAGAGTCACCGCTTCGCGGTGCATACGCCTGAACTCCGCAATGGATTTATGATCTGGATACAACCTGCTCAGCAGCCACATAAGCTCCACGTTGCGTCGACACTCCTGCTCTAATCGGCGTGACGAACGAATCTGATTCAAGTAGCCGTAGAGATACAGCTTCAGGAGATCGCGCGGATCGTAACCGGGCCGTCCTGTCTTTGCAACCTCCGCACGCTCGAAGCCCAGTTCGTTCATCTTGAGCCTGTCGACGAAAGCATCAATCACTCGGCATATATGATCGACCGGAACAAGATCATCCAACACGACTGGAAACAGCGTTCCTTGGCTTCGACCGTCGCCTTCGATGTATCCCATGAGACGGACCCTCGCTCCCACGAGGGCATCGTCTCATTTTTTCCTGTTTAAATCGCAGGAGTTTAGTAAGAGCCTCGTTCCTCCTTGTACGCTTTCGTCTCAATTGCTTGAGCGCTTAAGTAATGAGAGGTGCGTTTCTATCGACCCATCCCAAGGACTCCTGAGAAGTCTTGTAGATTTGATCGATCAGATGTTGCCGCCGCATAGCATCTCTGAAGTCGCGGGTTTCGGATGTGCCGTTCGCGTTGTCGCCTGCATAACCGCATACGAGGAGGCGATTCTCGACTCTCGGTGCAGTCGTGCATTAACGAAGCAGTGAATCTTTGCGAATGCTTTCGGATAAAGGTCCAACAACGTCGTGAGATTAGATATCTGTAGGCACCAACAGGAGAGCCGTGGCGACGCGATTGCGACCCTCGTGCTTTGCCTTGTAGAGAGCATTATCCGCGGCCAAGAGCAGGCTTTCCGGCATGCGTATAGTTCCACCCTGTCTGGCGAGGGCAGTCGCAATTCCAATGCTGACCGTAACCAAGTTTCCGCCTTCCGGATTTCCTTCATGGGTGATCTGGAGAGATTCGACAGCAGCTCTTACTTTCTCCGCTATTTCCATCGCGCCACTTCTGTCGGGAGCAGGGAGGATGATTGCGATCTCCTCTCCTCCATAGCGGGCGACAATATCGGTGGAACGCACGACCCCAACGATCAAAGAAGCTACCGTCCGTAGACAATCGTCCCCAACCTGATGCCCATATTGATCGTTGAACTGCTTGAAGCGGTCGATATCGAGGAGCAAGAGGGACATTTGTGAACCCTCTCTCAAGGTTCGTTTCCACTCCCGCTCCAAGGCTTCGTCGAATGCACGACGATTGGCTATGCCGGTCAGGCCGTCGGTAAGCGCTAGAGCGGAGAGCTTTTCCTCCAGGAGCTTTCGCTCACTGATGTCGCGTGCAGAGGTCACAGTCTCAATTGGTTCACCCGTAATAGGATCGCGAACCACACGAGCGGTGAATTCCATCCACACCAACGTTCCATCTTTTCTTCTCATCCGGGCTGCGACAGGCATAGCTGTAATGCCTGGAGCGAGGTTCCGTTCGATGGCTGCGACCACAACAGGTATATCTTCGGGGAAAATCAGGGCAAGCGGAGCCATTGCTATCATTTCTTCCGGCGTCCAGCCAAGGATATGCAATGAGGATGGGGAGACGTAATACAACCTTCTGTCCAGGCCAAAGCGGGAAATAATATCGGCACTGTTCTCAGCAAGAAATTGAAAATCGTTCTGGTTTCTGTTGGTCATGACACGCTCCATAGGCAGTACTCGTTGTGGGCAGACCAGAAACCCATGTCCCTCCGTTTTGGCTAGCTGCTGTCAGCAATTCTCGAGAGCTCGACGAGCTGCAAGTTTATCAACGATTGGCTCAATCCAGTCTTAGAGTTTCGTAACAGCCTCGGAACGTCTTCTGCCGCGCAGCCGGAGAGCGGGCCGGAGTGCAGGGAATGAGGGTGCAGGGGGAAAACGGCACGTGTTCCCCTTGCCGCCGTCTGGGGGCGGAAAGAAGGGCGGCTGGTTCGCCGCGCTCCCAGAGATGGAAGTGCTCAGGCCGCTTTCTTCGCGGTTTTCTTGTTGACTGGCAGCGGTGTTTTCTTCGCCTTCTCCTTTGCGGCGAACTCTTGCTTGACCTTGACAGCGATGGCCTCGGCGTCCACTTTGTAGGTCGTCGCGGCCTCCTTGAGGACAGCGGACGGATTGCCACGGGTCGCGGCTAGCAGGATGCCAGACTCGACAAGAGCGCGGGACAACGTGCCTTCATCCGCCCGGTGCAGATAGGCAGCGAACGCCTTCTTGATACCACCATCGTCGCGCTTCTGGCGGATGCCGTGCTGCCGTGCCAGCGTCTCGATGCGGTTCTCTTCCATGACGGTAACCAGCCTTTCAAGAATGAACAGCAGGTCACGCTTGAGAAGACGCACCGGCACCGCAGAGCCGATGGCAGCGAGAACGTGCAGACCCGTTGTGTTCGCAATGGCCTGTTCCTTGCGCTGCTTCTCCTGGTCGGCCTTCCAACGTTGTTCGTCACGGCCGGGCTTCTGCTGCGGATGATGAACCGGGCAGGTGAGATTGGCGCACACCTTATGAATGGTGCCAACATCGCTGCCCTCAGTGATGATGGCCTCGGTGGTGAACTTGCACACCTTGAACTCGGGCCGTTTGGCCTCATCGGTGGACTTCGGCTTGTCGTCCCGAATCGCGGTGTACTTGTTGCGCGGCAATACCGGACTACCTTCTTTCTGCCCACCATAGGCGGTGCTGATCTGTACCAGTTCCGGCTTGGCAGCGATGGCCGTCGCTACATGCGCGGAGACTTTGGCCTGATAGCAGTTGGGGTCGGTGCAGCGGTCGCCATGCCTGCCGAGGTCATCCCCGAACAGCAGCTTGTTATGGCCCGTCCGCTTGGGGCAGTCGGCACAACTGCCAGCAGCAGGAACCAGCTGCGCGTCCCGCTTGTTGAACGGCGCATCCTTCAGGACTAACAGGATGTTCGAGTCAATCCAGAATTGTAGGTTGCGTACGGGTAGCAGAATGCGGGCTGGTTTCGAGGCTCCGTTGTAGACCTCTTTGAAGCACGCCTTGAGTGCGTCTTCCTGCTGGTCGGCTGGCAGCTTCGCCAGCAGCAGCGCATGGCCAACGCCGATGTCGTCGGCATAGAAGGCATCGACGGAAGACGGGACAAGGTCGGTCAATTTCAATCGAGCGGCGACGAATGCCTGGCTTTTGCCGACACGCGCTCCAATCTGTTCGATGCTGTACTTGGGCTCTTCCAAGTCCAGCAAAGCACGGAATCCCTGCGCTTCCTCCATTGGGTGAATCTCCGATCTGACAAGGTTCTCCACCAGTTGAGCCTCTAACGCCTCGGCGTCGGAGAGGTTGACGATGCGAACGGGCACAGTAGGAGTTTCGGCCATCTGCGCGGCGCGGTAACGCCGTGCCCCGGCGATGATCTCGAAGCCCTTCTCGGTGAGAGGCCGCACCAGCAGCGGCGACAGTACGCCCTGGGTGCGGATGGAGTCGGCCAGTTCCTTCAAAGCGGTTTCCTCGAAGGTGCGGCGCGGGTTGGTCTTGGATTCATTCAGGAGAGCAAGTGAAACGTTGCGATACTCGGTGGCTTGGATGACTTGGGTTTCCATGATGGGTGTGCTCCTTTCGAGCGGTTGAAGGGTGAAGGTTACGGAGCGGCACACGTCGGGCATGGCTCCGCTCCAAGGCGAGCGGACTAGCCGAGGATGCACTTGTCCGTGAAAACTTCAGTGAAGCCCTGCGAACGCAGGTTGCTGTTCCACAACTTGGCGAACGTCTCGTGTTGCTGGTGTAGTTGGGTGTGATAGCAGTAATTGCCGTCCTGAATGAAGCGGCTCCACTGCTCTATGCCTGCGTAATCGTTCCGCCAATAAAACGCGTTTAGGTGTGGGCCACCGGCGAAGCCAAGCTCAAAGCACATCTCCGGGTCACGCATGGGATCACCATTCTGGATGCCGTAGTGAGCCACAGACAGCGACGGCAGACCACACGGCCCGGACTCGTCCACGGCCTCGATGACAAGTTCCATGTACGGCGGGTTTTCGATCTTGAGATAAAGGCTGGCCCTCCAGCCTCCGGCTTTCTGCAAGATGGCGAGGATGGTTTTCATGCCGCCACCTCTGCAAGTCCATCCGTGGCGGCTTCGTCTACGATGGGCGGCTCCAGTGCAGCAAGAATGACGCTGGCGGTTTGCTGGATGACTTCCAAGCTTTCGGCCAACAGCGAGGCATTACCGTGGTACAGGCTGATGTAATCGGCGGATGCGCTGCCCGTAATAAGTCCAACGGCTTTGCCTACAACGAAAGCCACGGCTTCCGCCTCCGTCTCGCGTACGGTTTTCGTGGTTGCGGTGCGGCGTTCGGCCTTGTGTAAGAGTTCGTGTGCCGTCTCATGCACTAGCGTCGAAAACTCTTCTGCCTTCGACTGTCCCGGCAGGATGGCAATGCGTCCGCCATAGCTCATGCCGAGAGCGGGCGCGATGTTGGAGTTATAGACAAGCTGAATGCCCTTGTCCTTGAGAAACGCGGTCAAACGCTCGATGTTCTCGCCGGGGTCTCCGCTCACTTCGTGCATGGTGGGCAGGTCTACGCCATCGGTCTGCGAAACGTCGAACACATAGGCATTGCGGAAGCCAAGCAACACGCGTTCATTCTGTTTGGTGATGTCCTTGTTGGCTTCTTCGTCTTTCTTGCGGCGAACGCCAACAATGGGAGCGAGGATGCGGATGCCCTTCTGTCCGGCCTTCACAGAGCGACCTAAGTTCTTCCACGTCCAGAACCCCGCAACTCTTGTCGCGGAAGGCATCTGTCGCGCGATCTCCAAGACGTTTCCGAAGGAATACGAATGAAAACGGCTCATGGCTGTGAGGTAGTTGGTGAGGGCTTCGGAGTGTCCCGCCTCCAACTGCTCAATCAAGAGCTTGATGTTGGCGGCGATGAGTTCCTGCTTCGTGGAGGGTTTCTTGCTGTCGATGGTGGCGAGGATGTTGTTTGTAGTGGCTGCGCTGCTCATGGTGTCTCTCTCCTTTGCGGTTGCTTTTGCTTTTCATGCCATGCGTGGCATGTACCTACATGCCGAACGCCTCCTGGCGAAGGCGGGGCGGCAAGGCGCAAGGGGAGGGGTATCTCCCATCCGGAGCAAAGCGGAGGACGAGCGAAGCGAAGGTCTGCACAAGCGCAGCGCGGAAGACTGTTGGGAAACCCCTTGCGCCGCGCCAGGGCAGCGCCCTCAGCGAGGTTTGGTTTCCTTATGCGTGCGCGTGAGCGCACATGGACTTCAAGGGTCGCGTTGCGGCAGGAACAGGCCGCTGTGGAGGGTGGCGGAAGACGCGTCAGCGGCTGGAGACAGGGTGAGGAGTGCAACTCCTCCCTCTGATTGCAAGAAGAGAACTTATTCGTGAAATGATGTTAATGAGGATGTCAATGACACCGGACGAATACTTGGCAGGTATTCTTCATCGCGAAACGGTTGTTCCTGGCTTGTTGTCACCGCTCTGGAGCGTGCAGCGCGAGCTATCTCCACTGGTAACTGAGTGGGCAAATGGTCGCCTCCTGAATATGACCCCGAGTGGCTCGTATGCGAAGGGGACGTGCAACTTGAACGGGACGGATATCGACCTCTTCATCTCTCTGGAGCCGCAAACCATCGAGACCTTGGAAGAGATTCACAACAAACTCTTCAACCGGCTTACGGAACGTGTCAATCAACGTACGGGTGCAAGGGCAATCGGTTGATCTGGTGCCCGGAAAACTGCAGAACTATTTGTGCGAGGATCACGCGCTCTATCGGCGACGGGCAAAGACCTGGACAAAGACAAACGTTCAGACACATATTGACCATGTTCGCAATTCCGGTCTGGTCTCCGAGATGCGGATTTTGAAGCTGTGGCGGAACCAAAAGAGACTTGATTTCCCGTCGTTCTACCTTGAGCTGACGGTCATGAGGGCTCTAGCGGGCAAGATCCGGTTGTCCCTCTCCGACAATGTCTGGACGATACTTGAATATCTTGCGGAGTCCTTCTCCGCGGCACGCATCGTCGATCCCGCCAACACGAACAATGTGATTTCCGATGACCTCACAGCAACGGAAAAGCAGTCGATCGCCGCGGCTGCGCGCACCGCGCGGAATGCGCCCACATGGGAGGAGATTGTGCGATGAAGTGGAATCTGGCAGACCTGATGGCGGGCCTCCATGCGGAGGTCGAACACCGGCTTGGCACTTCGCGCCGTACGCTTGGTCACCCAGGCGCACTGGGCGATGCCAGCGAGGGCGTTTGGCGAGAGATGCTTGCGGACTATTTGCCGAAGCGGTACAGCATTGCGAAGGCGACGGTTATTGACAGTCTTGGGGCGGCCAGCGATCAGATTGACATCGTGATCTTTGACAGGCAGTACACACCATTCATATACAACTTCCAAGGCGGGTTCGTCGTGCCCGCCGAAAGTGTCTACGCAGTCTTTGAATCAAAACAAGCGGTGAACGCTCAACATGTCGACTACGCCCAAAAGAAAGTAGAGGGAGTCCGTGCTCTCCACCGCACCAGCCTCCCCGTTCCGCACGTGGGCGGGATGGCCGATCCAAAGCCACTCCACCATATTCTGGGCGGTCTGCTGACGTTCGAGAGTGACTGGAATCCTCCTCTTGGAGATGCACTCTCGCGAGCGCTTGAAGCGGACGCCAAAGACGGCCGGCTCGACATGGGTTGTGTGGCGGCACATGGCTTGTTCGGCTGCGACGCAAGCGGATGTTTTATTACGCAACCTCATGGCAAGCCGGCTACGGCCTTTCTTTTGGAACTCATCTCTCGGCTCCAGAGCTGCGCCACTGTGCCGATGATTGATATCAGCGCCTACGCGAGATGGCTCACATAATTAACGACGTACACGCAGAAATCCTTTTTCACAGGTGGTTTCCGCTCCCCCCACCGGATATGGCCAGTGCGCTTCGTCACACGGCGTCGCGGCACTACAGCTGCAACTCCTCAGCCCTGAGACGAATCGTGTACCGTGGATGAAGGTGCTCCGATGGAACACACTCAACTCCGTCTCGGTTATCATCTCGTCGCGTTCCTTGACGTGCTTGGACAGCGCGAGAGGTTCAAGCAACTGCACCTGCCGAAGACCCCCCAGCAACATGAGGAAGTGGCAGAGGTGCTCCGACAGACCGCTGGGTTTGTCTTAGAGCTGCGAAAGACGTTTGCGAACCAATTTGCCACGTTCGAAATGGGGCTGGTTGGGTTGAAAACCCACGCGCCTGCGCCAGTCTGCCCGAAATTCGTTGGCTTTTCGGATTCCTTTGTCACCTCCGTCCCACTGCACAATGAATCGAGTCACCTCACATCTATGGCTACGGTTTTTTCCGCGCTGACTGCGGCAGCTGTAGTGATGATGACTGCCTTGGCGAGCAAACATGCGCTTCGAGGCGGTATCGATGTGGGTCTCGCGACGGAGATTGTTCCCGGAGAAATCTACGGCACCGCGTTAGAGCGAGCCTACGTGCTTGAATCCAAGGAAGCGGGTTATCCCCGCATTGTGATCGGCGACGAGCTTTGGAATTACCTCAACGTAGCTAAGGCGAATTTTCAGATCCATGTCACTCCGGAATCGAAAGCCATCGTTGCCATGATTGACCGCCTCTTGTTGCTGATCGCGGTGGATGCAGACGGAAGACGAGTCCTCGACTATCTAGGGCCGGTTCTCAGTGAACTGCAGGGGACCGATGACAACTTCAAGGTTGGCATGGTCCAGCCGCTGTATGCATTTGTGCTCGCTGAGCGAGAGCGGGTTATCTCGAACGGAGACGCAAAGCTTATTACCCGTTATGACTCCTTTCGCCAATATGTGGAGTCTCGCCTGCATCTCTGGAATCTGCAGAAGATGTGAAGGCTTTATCGGATTAGGGGATCTGCCTTAGACTCATCGATAGGAATGCCACGAATGAAGAAATCACACAAGCGGCAACGGATGACTGAAATAACACGGCAGGCTATCGTAGATCGATTGTTTTTGGATTCCAGCGAGCCTTTTTACGGAAAGTCAGACCTGATCTCCTTCTTGAAGCGGACATGGCCACTTTCGCAAATGCCTTCCACCGATTACCGATTCAAGGATGCGGAAGGCGATATCTGGCAGCACTCAGTCAACAACGACGATTGGACGGATTCTGAGTTGCTATGGAACCGACTGAAGATTGGTGAGATCCCGGACGAGCAATTTTCGCGATTCCTGGAAGCGCGCGTGCATCCGCTCATCTGCCCTGACCGAGATCGTATGGAGTCTTTGGTGGCCGCCTTCAACGAAGAGCTCAAAAACGATCGATTCGTGATGAGAAAGGCCTCCGAAATATCGGGCCGACCAATTTACAAGGTTTCGTCACTGGATGATGTCGGCGGCTTAGGAAATGCATATGAAGTGGTCCTTTCGTTTGCAGGCGAGGACCGGGCGTATGTGGATCAAGTCGCGCAAATTCTCAGAGACAGCGATATTTCTTTGTTTTACGACAACTACGAGGAAGTCACCCTCTGGGGCAAGAACCTCACCGAGCACTTGCATATGGTGTACAGCAGTTCGGCCAGATACTGCGTGATGTTTATTTCGGAGAACTATGCCGAGAAAGTCTGGCCTACGCACGAACGTCGCAGTGCATTCGAGAAGGCGATCTCTTCGAAAGAGGAGTACATTCTTCCGGCAAGATTCGATGACACCGATATTCCTGGACTCAGCAAGCACATTAGCTATATCGATCTACGAAAGAAAAGCCCCGATCAGTTCGCAGCCCTCATCATTCAGAAGTTAGGGCACACAATTGCGGATGACGTTGAAGAATCTACTGACTCTACACTCAGTGACGACGATATCCCGTTTTAACGGGTTGGATATCGTACGTCGTCGGCGTAGATCGAATCAACGTGCAGCGTCCAACCGCCTGTGAATCAAAGAGGCCAAGGAAAGAAGATCTTCCGCGTCTTCTTTACTCATAGACCACAAGATGCGAGCCTCATGCGCGGTTGGGTTTCTGAACATGCCAAACGTGCCTTTGATGAGATTGGCAAAGCCGGATTGCTCGCTTCGTTGGCTCTCTGTGATGCCATCATTGATGGCCAGTCGAGGGGCAGAGCCGCACAAGGTAGCATCCACGAGCTTCGCCCCGTCGTCGGTGAGGCCGGACTTTCCACGGAGCTTATCCGCAATGCTCTTAGTCGCCTCCAATACTGCGTGATAGTAGTTATCCGCCACGAGCTCAGCATTGCAGAAACGCAGCACATCTGCGTGCACGCCTCGCCGTGTCAAATCAGCCCGCAATTCGTCGGCCCGGCATTGAGCTTCAGTCAGAGTCTCAGCTCGCGCGACAGCGATTACTTTGCCAGTTACATCTACGGCCAGTCCAGAAAACGCGATGGCGCGATTGAGATTCGTCCTTATGCGCTCAAAGCGCTCGGGCGCTTTGACATAACGTTCGGGTTTCATCGACTGCCGGATGAATTCGAGTATGGCGCGCCGATTTTGACTGAAATTCTGACGTTCGACGAACGCATTGTGCAAGCGTTTCCATTTGGTCATGTTTGGGCTAGGGTCCGCCATTTTGAGAGTTGCCAAGATGTGGCCGATCTCTGTGTTCGTCAGCCCCTCGGTGGTGTCGCCCAATGCTGACGCAATGGCCTCAAGTTCGCTTTGTGAGAAGGTATGTTCCATGCTTCGATGCAAGCGTCTCCTTGGCGCACGGTTCTCTCGCTAATTGCAGGACAAAACGGTCCATGCATGCCGCGACTGCTGCGCAGTTTCGAGGTGCAGTAAAACAGCAAGAATAGCAGGCGGCCGAGTGGGATTCTATTGGTCTCGCCAAGCAGCGAACAGGAATCTTGGGTCGCGTTGCGACCGGAAGAGCCGCCCAGCGGTTGAAGACAGGCGAGGAGGAACTCATCCCTACGGGTGGAACTTTGTTATTTGCCTAAGGAGAGCGGTTCGCGTGAAGATAGAAGCGGGACGGGCACGCACCGTCCTGGGGTTTCGAAACCCCATAACACATAGGCACGCTGTTGGCGCGCTGAAGGATTCCCTACGACTTTTGCGGTCGGGGAGCTGTGGACGAATGTCCAGGCCCCTAAAGCTAAAGGTCCATGGAGCCGTGTGTTATCGGCTTTCGAACTCCCCGATCATGGGTTTATAGGGCGGTTTGCGGGGGCGTACCGCAGACGTTTCCGCCCCCCTGGGGGGAGGAGTATGCTGTTCCCGCTTGAAATTTCCCCTAAACGGTACTTGCTAATGTTCGCCGGGTGCGGGTTTCCTTTGCCTTCCGACAAGCGATGGAGGCGCGGACTTATCTGCCTGGAATTCTCCTGCGGGAAAGTGAGGGAGTGTCCACGATGAGCACCATTCGCGAATTGACCTTCCGTCCGCTGGGTGAAGTCTGCCTTCCGCTGCCTGAGCGGTGCAGCCTCGATGTCTCCTGCTTTCAAGAACCCGAGGTACAGGAGGCACTCGCCATAGCGATCGAAGAGATGCTCTATCTCGTCGCATCAGCCGGAATTGAACTGCAGGCGTTGGACGGGGTGACGGTGGCGCCAGACTGCCGGGCAGCCGCATGCGCGTTACAAAACATGCCGGAAGGACAGATTCCGCTGGAGATGAATCCGCAACCCGAGGCGATGGAAATGGCACGAACCGCCGCCGTGCGCCGGGAGGGCGATTTGCGTTTCCATATTGTGTTGCGACCCGGACTCGGCCTGATGACTATCTCGCCGGAGCCGGAGATGCAGCGCGTGGCACGAGCATGCATCGCTCACGAAGCGGCACATGTGCAACACGAGAGTCATCTTTTTCGGATGTTTCCCGACAGCTACGGCAAGCCTCTGGAATGCGGAAATCGGTCGCGACAAACATTTTTGAAGGCGATGGATGTCTGGAGCGAATATGCCGCCAGCCGGTCCTCGGCGATCTTTCGCCCTGAGGCGGTCGAGGAATTTGAAGGCATTCTCTGCCGTGCAATAGAAGATAGCTTCGCCGCAGCGATGGACCAAATCAGCGCGCACCGCGAGGGGCGCGGCGCAGCGGAGGTGTTTCGCGAGGTTCAGCAGATCTTCGGGGATGTCTTTATCTGTGCCGGCTACTTGCTCGGCCATGTCCACGGGCTGGAACTGAACCTAAAGGATCACGCACCACGTCTTCACGAGGCGTTTCAGAAGCGTCCGCCCGTCAAGGGCCTCATGATGCGGCTCGAACGCATCCTGCGTGAAATGTGGTTGCAGGAATTTGTGTGGGCATCGATCGAAGTCTTTGCACCTATCTACGACCTGATCTGCGACATGATGGCCCAGTGTGGCTTGGTCTTTGTCAGGCACGAAGAGGAATGGCGGGTGGTGATGTATGAAGAGCCCGAAGAAGGCCTGGAAGGATGGATCAAGCCGTCTAATTTAGGAGAAAACTGGTATTAATAGCGGCTCGGGCCAGTATTGCTGTGAAAATATCCCACTGCGCGGTTGTCCGCGGTACCGTTACTAGTCTCGCGAAGAACTGGGCAACGCTAAGTCTGTGCCTAAATTGATCTCTGGATCCGTCTTGATGGATCGCAGATAAACCTGAAGCTTCCAAAGATGGCGAGAGTCGGCATTGGGCAGAGCCTCTATGAGGCGATCAGCCATACCTCTACACAGTTCTGCGCATCTTGGCGACGCCTGCACCAGCTCTAGCCAGAGCTCTCCGATCGAACGGAAGGGACTTTCACCAAGATCGGCTCCCCGATAAAGATAGAGAGCGGCAGAGAGCACCATGTCGTCCACTTTCATCGCACGAGCGAGGTCTGCGTCACGTTTCGAGTCCTCGATCACTTGAAGAAGTTCTCGTCTGACCTTTTCAACCACATCTTGCCCTAGCTCTCTGGCATGGGTCGCGGCAAACGCTAAGGCTAACGGAGCCACATTCGGATTGGTTGCGTACAGGGCTGCCAGGTCAACCGTCTGCAGGAGGATGCGGATATCCGTTCGAGCATCATCCGGGATGATGCCAGATTTGACTACTGATTGAAGATGTACCCAGAGGAGCGGGTCTCCACCATTCAATAGGTTCTCCGCGATCTGCCTTGGAGTATCAGGGTGCCGCGCGGCCAGACAAAGAGAACGAGTGTCCTCATCAAGCCCTTCTAGCCATCCCATTGACTCAGAGAGAATCGATCCTATGGCGTCAGGCTCATGGGTGGCGTCGAAAAGCAGATCGATGAAGTTTCCCGATTGCGTTCCGATCGATGTCTTTAGGCTTTCCTGAACTTCTGATCGCAATCTCGCCCCGTTTTGTGTGGCGTAGTACACCAAGGCGGCGAGCAGTCGGGTTGGTTCAAGCCTCGAGGGATGCGATACATCTCTCCAGTATTCAGATTGATCTCCATAGAGTTCGGCGGGCAGTCGATTCCAACCCTTTCCGAAATTTGTCTGGATCCAATTCATATCAACTTTGCGGCCAACGAAGATCCGTTGCAGTTGGGATACATGTGACCAAATCATCAGGAGTCGGATTCGGCTGGATTGACCCGGAAACGATGGGTGTTGCGAAAGTTCGCGTTCAACAATTGTCAGCATCTGAAGCATCGCGCCAAGCTCAGGACTACCGTTGACTGAGAGCAGTTTGCGAACTAGACGATCTGCCCATCGTACGTAGGCTCGATTCTCCAAGCCGAAGTGATATAGCAGGCGAATGAAGTGGGCGAGAGATACAGGATTTCCGTGGGAGCGTTTCGCCAACCGTCTGAAGATCGAACGCCGCTCACTCTGCGGTTGCTCCTCAAGTCTTTCAAGGGCTGCAGCTTCGAGGTTCTTTGGAAGCATGATCAGGCGCTCCAATGCCGACTGCAGAGTAAGACTCGCCAGCATTACCGAACCACCCTCAATACGTTCGGAAGTCGCGCTCGCATCTGCATCCTCGTCGAGACGAAGGTACCGAGTCAGGAGGCGCTCATCCTTTGGGATCAAGTCGTCTCCAGTGACAGAAGCATGGTTTCCTAACTTCCAGTCGAGGGCTTGATAGAAGTGGTTTGCACTCAGATTTCGGAGCGTCGCCACGTATTGCAGGATCTCTTCTCCGTCACCCTTGCGAATTTTTTGCTTCAACGTGTCAAACTCTGAGTCTGATAGATCAAAAGAGCTTCTGATGGCTGCCATCGCACCGCTCTGCTGCGCTTGCACCGAAGACAGGAGTTCTAGAGGAGCTTCGTCCCAGACGATCACCTCGCCTGTTGCAAGATTTTCAACTGCTAGAACGGAAAAGCCATCTCTCACCTGAGTGAAAATCCTTGCTGCGTCTAGCCCAATTGCCTTCTTCGTCCGAACTACGTCACGAACGGCACGCCAGAACTGGTCCGATTTGAAGCGCAATTTCCCGACCGACACCATGCCGATCACTGACACCCCAAATCGATTCATCAGGCCGTTATCCATGATGAATCGCGTGCCGATTTCTTCCGGGAGATCGTCGATCCAGGTATGGACGACAAGCGATAGCGCCGCGAGCACCTTCTTGGCCTTGGGTTCTTTCGGTCGCATCGAGAGAAGCATTTGGGTCATTTGTTCCAAAGTGGCCTCTCTCAATTGTTCGTCTGCCTCAAACCTCGGATGCAGCACGCGGTAGTAGACCCATGACAGATATTCACGTCTCGCCTCTCTCCCTTTATCGGAATAGTCGAATGTCCCGCATGCTGTCACCGTTAGCTCCGCAAGGGTGATCGCTTCAATTGAGAGATCTGCCTCGGGGCTCAGCTGAATTCCGGTGTTGGTACGACCGCGATCCATGAGTAAGAGATTGTCTGTGAGCCACGCGCATTGTTGTTCCCGTATCCGTTTCGATCCATCGGTCTTCCAGATGTCGCGCATTGCGTCAGCGACCGCGGTCGCTGAATTCAAGAGGAATGGCCATTCGAGGCTTTGGTTTTCCATCGAGGGAGATGTTCGCAACGCAGAAGCGTCGTGGAGAGCTCTTGCATGGTTCAATCGCACGACGCGAAGTTCATAGGATTCGGTGAATTCGTCAGTAGCAGATGAGGCTTGGTGTAGCCAGAAGACGAGTTCATCGGATCTGAGGGACAGGAAGCGGAGCCCCGATGCGCGATATTGATTCAGGTATCTGAAGAATGCTTCATCCTTCAATGAGCCGGAGGAATGTAGGCCGGAGAGGATATCGACGGAATCGACAATCCTGACGCCGTCGTGATGGGCGGTCGCGTTCAGTGCTCGGTCATCGATCCATAACAGATGGCTTTTATCCCCGCTGTAGCGAAGGAGATCAATGACGCACCGCCTGACGAGTGACCTCCGGTCGTCAGCCGATCCGTTCTGATCCTGCAAGGAATCATCCAGAACCGGAAGCAGTTGAAAGTCCTTGACCTCCAGGCCCTTGTTGATTCTCTCGATCAACTGCGCAAGAGAGGCTGCATCCTCTGCCGCTCGTTGATACCCCGCCAGTTCATTGCTCAGAAGGATTGCATCCTCCTCAGTAATCTGAACGCGGAATGTCTTACAAACCTCGGTCAAGACATTCGCTTCCGAGAACGACTCTAATAGCGTGAGACCGATGACCAGAGCCGCCCCGACTCCGAGTGTCACAGGTACGCCGCCGTCCTGAGGAGTGGTCCCAAGAGCAGTGATTACCGCCGCCGCTCTCCCTGCGGGAAGCCTGCCGAGCCCGAGGAGGTTGTCGATCACTACCTTGGGCGAGATGACTGGTGTCGGCAACGGTCGTATCGTATCGGACTCAATTCCAAGGTCGGCTGGCGGATAGTCGATAACAATCCCTGATACCGGACCGACAGCGCAGACTGTGATCGTACGGTTGCCAATTGCATCCTGAACACCGCGAAGCGCCGCGACGCGCACAGGCTGGTGACTGCCAACGGCTTCTCGCATCGAGGCAAGGGCCAGAACGCTTCCATGAGGAATGCGAATAGGACGAAACGACTCGACTATAAGGGGCAGGATGCCTAGATGGTGTGCCAGCAGAAGAGACGTCAAGTCGGCACACAGTCTTCCAGGGGACGGGGTGACCGACTCTCGTCTCGAACGCCAACCATGTCTGGCGTATGTAGGGTGCTGACTTGAGAGGTCGGATCGGTTGTCTTCCAGGCGTCGCCCATACCAGGTTGAAAGCTGGTTTCCAAAAGCATCGACTGCGACATAGAGGCAGGCTGACGCTAATCGGTACTGTTGGTAGGTCCTATTCGCAATCTGATTTCGCGATTCAGCGTGAGCGAGGAGCTGCTGAAAGTCGACCCGCCGAAATCCTCGTTCTTCCGGAAGAGTTGTCATGCGTTGCATGAATTCTCCGAGCTCGGAATCTAGGCCGAGGTTAAATCCGATATTGACGACGACTCCTAGAAGGTCGTCGCTCACACCTGACTTCACGGCACGCTTCCAGAGCGAAGTCCCAACCATTGGGCTAACGGTCGCTAGTCTTGCGCTCAGCCTGAGGGTGTCTTCATTCGATAGATCTGGGAATCGTTCATGCCTGGATGCAAGCTGTGTAAGCGCGGTGAAGTCGCCCGACTCCAGATAGAGATTGGCGAGGTTGAGATAGTTGATGCGATTGCCGTCGACAGAGAGGGCATCTTCGGCCGAGCGAATCGCTGAAATTACTTCCCCCGAGCGCTCTTGAGCCCCAATCTTCATCTGGATGAACGACACGGGAAGTCGTGATGACGGAAAGCGTGATCGGTTCTCCTCTATGGCCTTAGCACACTTCGAATATTGACCGTTCTGGAACAAGACGGTGCAACAAATTCGCAGGGCTTCCGTCGTCTCCATGGCCGCTAGCAATGTGTCCGTTAGAGGCAGAGCCTCCGACCATCTTCCTAGCTCAGCGTACGTGGCACACAATTCGAATGTTGCATCCGTCTCGCCTTTCGCATGTTCGGTTTCGAGATGCCTCAGGAGCGGCTCTGCATCCCCGGTTGTGCGCAAGTGGGCCCGGAGTGAAGTTTTTGTGAACAGGTTATCCAGAGTGAAATCCTCTTGGACTTCAACTTCCGCATTCATTGCTGCGACTTGATCGTGCCAGAACCTCCAGAGGCTTTCGTGCCCGATTTGAGTGAATTGATCTCTCTTCTCTTCAAGCAATGCTTTAGCAGCTGGAAGGTCGCGCTCTTCGATGAGGCAAATGAGGAGAACGATCGTTGCTTCTCCTCCGCCATCTTGGGCATGCGCATTCTGCTCCAATATCGATCTGGCCCGTGTGGTATCGACATCTAGCCTTCTTGATTTGGCCCACACGACGCAGGGGGCATTGGCTGGGTCTTGGCTTAGAATCTCCTCGCAGCGCTGATTTGCATCATCGCGTCGGGCGGGATCGGAAGCGATGCAAGCGAGCTCCCATGTCCTGAGGAGGCGAGCGTAGGCGAGACTGGTGTTCGGTTCATCTTGAAGCGTCCGGAAAGTAACTGCGGACTTGGCGAGACGCGCGCGGCTCTCGTCATCTGTCTTGATATGACCCCAGTCGGACGGTTCTGGCCAAGGAGGCAGTTCCGCCAGAGGGCGTTGGGGAGAAAGGCATCTGTAGTAGTCGACGATTGCTGCCGCATGCCGATTGACAGTCCAGGAAGGTGAGATCTCGATCGCCTTCTCAATCTCGTCAGAGGCGGAGCCGCGTTCCCCCTTGAGCAAGTAGGCCAACGCGCGGAGTCTGTGGGTGTCACTTGTTTCAGCGAGCCCGACCAGTTTTGCGAGCGTCTCATCTACTTCGCCCAGTTCTAGTGAAAGTGCTGCGTAGAGCGAGATATTCTCAACGTCCAAAGAGGCTTGAAGTAGAAGCTGAGCTTCTTTGCGGCGGTTTTCGGCACGCAGCACCAATGCCTCAAGGCGAGGTGTGAGATCTGGATTGTGAGATCTAGCTTCGTCCAGAAGCCTTCTTGCCTGTACAACTTCGCCGTCTTCAAGGGCGATCTGGGCCTCTGTGCGGCAGACGGATGCCTTGGCTAAACCAGCCAACAAATCCCACGCTTGCGGCTGCCTGTACCGTTCGACAGCCTCTTGCGCTTCCCGCCGATTTCCAGCCCGCCAACTCTCTCTTGCGACTTCTAGGTCTCGCTCGACCGCGTCAGCGTAATGCGTCGAGATTCTATCGAACTGCGCTACAAACACCTGCGTGAAATGGGATGAAACGGGTGGCTGGAATGGCAGGCTGCCGCCGCAAAGAATGGTCGGCCAGTCGTGGCCAAGATAGTCACTAACAATGCCTCGATGAGACCTGAGTTTCCCCGTAATGGTCGTATCTGACCAAAGCTCAAATGAAATCCCTAAGTTCCGAAGCCTTTTCCTTTGACGTAGAAATTCGGCCTGTACTTTCGTATTTCTGGCATCGCAGGACACGAAGAGGATGAAGGTATCGACCCCTTCTTTCTTCCAATACGTTTTGTGTTTCAGGAATTCCTTGATTGCGCCAGAGACTTGTCCATCCGTTAGCGTCTGGTAGCGTTTGCACTGGCCAACCGTAAGGCCGGATGAAGCCAGACGTTCAGCAAGGATGTCGATACCTTTCTGAGCCTGCCCGGAGACGCCGTACTCTTGTACATTGCGGTACTGAGGGTCCGCTTGCAGAATCTCTTTGCAGAGACTCTGAAATATCAATGGTTGTAACTCCGAATAACGGGGTTGTTCACCAGTCGCGGTTTGCCGTGGCACATCCATACAATCTATTGTGGCAGTTGCTTTAGGTTTTCTTACGCATCGAACGCGATCCGTCGGGCTAGTGGAAAATCTGGTTTCTGATCCATCCAAATGCCACTTTCGATTACCTCAATCCGTCTGACGAGACAGCGTGAGATAACCCTTGAACGTTGCCGACAGCAAACGAGGGATCCTCGTCAGATTTCCTAGCCCGTTTGCGTCCATCCTCGGACCACGGGCAGCTGCTGGCCCAGCCAACCTTTTAATGATGTTGCGTCGTAATGCGGGAACCGATAGGGGCCGATTCGACACATCTGCGGATCCGAACGATCAAATCGTCAAGTCAAAGGAAAATACGGCCCAAGAATCTCTCTCCAAATCTTCAGTGCCTCACCCTGGCGGCCAGTCCGCTCGGCCCTGCAAGCCAAGGCCGCTTTACGCTGCGCCTCCTGCAGCGCGGTCTTTGCAGCCGTAATCATCTTCGGCGTCATCTGGTCCGAAACAAGCGGACCAAGACCAGCCGGGTCCGGCCATTCGCGGCCGATGTTCGCTTCCATCGCCGCGAAGAAGTTCCGCACCTCGTTGGCATAGGTAGAAAACGGCGACTCGACCAGCTCCTCTGCAATGACCTCGATGAGGAACGAAGGCTTGATTGGCTTGCCGTTGGCGCGGTTCCAGCCTTTAATCATCTTAACGAGCGGCACCCAGTAGCCATCGATTTCCTTGTTCTTCGCCGTTGCCTGTGCCTGGTGTTTCTTGGGATTCGTTTTGATCCAGGTACCTGTGACCTTATCGGGGATTTCAAAAACGTCGGTCTCGATCTCGAAGGCTGGCACCGCGTCAATGCTCAGCACTTTCCCGTGGTGGTCGTCGGGATAGTAGTTCTTCTCGAAAACGACCGTGACCGCCCGTCGGCCGATCTCTGTCTGTCCTTCGTCCGTGAACTCTTTCTTTAGGCATTCGTCGAAGGCCGTCAGCATGTCGATGGGAGGCTTGCTACGCCGCCATCTCTCTTTCTGCCCGAGGATGAAGAAGACATCGACGTCCTTGAGGGGCTTGGTTTTTGTATGGCGGCGGTAAGAACCCGAGAGAACGTCGTTGGCGACATCAAAGCCCTTGCGGATGCATTCGCGCACATCCTTGTGCCGCTTCTGCGCGTCTGCGCTTTCCGTTGGGCCGAGTTCCAGATTCTGCCGAAACTTATCGAATGCCTGATCCGTTGTGCGCATGGACTATCTCCAGTAAGTTGCGCCGGCAGTCAAGTGACCGGTCGCAATGACCGTGCCGGAGTGACGGGCAGCGAGCTGTCCGGTTGAAAGGAAATCCGTATCCACAAAACCGTTCACGGTAGCAGCGCCGGGATGGTTCGAAAGAACGATGCGGTAAGTGCAATCCAAAGAGGGCCGCGCTGCCTTGGCGATCAGCTGGCGCAGATAATTCTTGTCTAGCCACATGTCATCGTCGACGCCTGAGCCGGTGTAGACGACCGGAAACTCCCACTTTGCCGACGCGATCGAGTAACCGGGTTTGAAGAACTCAACGGTGACTGTCTTCAGGTGCTGGGAGCTGAGCCAGGTCTTGATGCCGCGCTCAATCGTGTCCCAGTCCTGCATCAACTTGTCAGGGCTGAGGCCGTATTCGCGAATCACCTCGCGGAGCGTGTTGCGCAGGTTATCGCTCAAAAACACGATGCTGTGCGTCTGGCTGAAAACCTGAGAGTAAGTGCTGGTTCCCATTAGAGTGAGCCTCCAATATTCCAATCAATGACAAGTGCGTTGCTGCCTTTTGCAACCTCGACCGAGTCTTCTTCCTCAGCCCGGTCAGCTTCGTCGACATCGAACACCTTGATTCGGGGAGACGTCTTCGCCAGCGATTCCTTGACCCATTTCATGTTGTCGGCGTCGCACGGCACATGCATGGTCCAGTCGCCGGCGGTCGGATTCCAGGTCAGGGCGTCGACTTTCGCGCCTTCTTCGACCGCCTTCATGCCGAAGCGGCAATAGATGCGCAGTTGTGCTCCAACGCCTTCCAGCATGATGGCCCGCTTCGATGGAGATTCATCGGTAATGAGGGAACCCATGACGCCGGTGGCATTCTTCAGCTGAAGGGCATCCTTTGAATCTGGCCCCGTGACCAGGTCAATGATGCGCTGCCAGGTCTCGCTGGCGGACCGGAACGGGATGGAACTTATGTCCCTGCGTATTCTCATGCCGCCATCTCCTTCTGCAGTTTCAGCGAGTGCTTGAAAGCAGCCTCGATCTGCGTCACCGTCAGCCGGTTGGGATCTTTTGCGGTCTCGATGTCCGAGCCGATCGCCGAGAAAATCTCCTTACGAATACGGCGACCATCAAGGCCATCAGCGACTTTCGCGAGGCGATCTGCCTGCGCTTCGAGATCCGATACTTTCGTCCACACCTTGCCAATTGCCTTGAGAGTATCGGCGATGATCTCGCGCCGCGCCAACAAGTTTGGCAGCCCGATCTCCTCGATATGGTCGGCTCGCGAAAGAACCGCGCTGTCGAGCGCCTTCGGGAAATTCGTGGTGGCGATGAGCAGAACATTGCGGTGCTCCCTCGTCAGCCTGTCCAGGCCCGCAAGCGCCGCATCGGTTGCCCGGTGGACATCTATGGGGTTTGCATCGAGGCTGAGCTGATGCCGGGAGACGGCAAGCGTCTCCACCTCATCGAGCAGTACAATTGCTGCGCCGTCCATCGCCATCTCGGGGATCGTATGCTCGAACAGTTTCGCTACCGCCTGTTGGCTGCGCCCGTGCGCCGAACTCATCAGGGCGTGGGGGTCGACCTCGACATACTTGCACTTCGTGCCTTTAAGGTGCTTGGCAACCTGATTGGCAAGGCCCCGCGCCAACGTCGTCTTGCCAGTGCCGGGCGCGCCGGTGAGCAGGATCAGCCCATGCATCGGTGCCGCCTCGAAGGGCAGCTTCTGCCGAACGGTGAAGGAAAGCAACGATTGCGCAAGCAAGCGTTCCCGCGTACCTTTGGCCAGCATGATCGAGTCCCAGGCCGGATCGAATTCGGCGTGAGGGAGGTTGAAATGACGCGCTATGCCTTCGAGGTTGCTCATCGTTGTATCCCTTCGTATCTACTCAGGTTCCGGCCACCAAACTGCTTGACCCTCGACCTAGTTTACAGTACATATGGAATATGTCAATTTGTAAACCAGTGGAGATTTGTTCATGATTGCTGATCGCGTCAGACTTGCCCGAGCAAAGGCGGGCTTATCTTTACGGGATCTCGCCTCGGAAATGAACGATAAGGTAACCGCCCAGGCCATCGGAAAATATGAGCGCGGAGAGGATATTCCCAGCTCCGGCGTGCTCATGGCGCTCTCCAAGGCGCTTGGTGTGTCGCTCAGCTACCTGCTTGATACGCAGGGCATCGAACTCTCCGGCGTTGAATTCAGAACGAAGGCGAACACCACCTCCAAAGACCGCGCGCATGTGGAAACGGCGGTCTTGGAATGGATAGAACGCTATCTGCAGGTTGAGATGATCCTCGACCTAGACAGCGCCGAATGGCACTGCCCCGTGCCTTGTCCCGTGAAGCTGACCGACATCGACGAAGCGGAGAAGCTTGCCAAGGATGCCCGCGACAAGTGGCAGCTCGGCAGTGATCCCATCCCCAACATGACGGAGTTGCTGGAAGAGAAGGGGCTCAAAGTGCTCACGGCAGAGCTACCTGACCGCGTATCCGGCTTCACCTGCATGGTCGGTCGCGGCGAGGGGAAACAGGGCCTGCCGGTCATTGTCGTTAACAATGCGTTCTCACTTGAACGTCGAAGGCTGACTCTTGCGCACGAACTCGCACATCGTCTGATTGACACCAACAGCCTGAACGACAAAGACGAAGAGAAGGCAGCGACGCTTTTTGCGGGAGCCTTCCTCATGCCGCGCGAACATCTCCTCAGGGAAGTAGGCAAGCACCGTAACGCCCTTGGCTATAAGGAGATCATTGACCTCAAACGCATCTACCGGGTCAGCGGAATGGCCCTCCTCATGCGCCTGAAGCAAATCGACGTCATCAGTGAGTCGACGCTTGTCTATGCATTTCAGTCCATCGCCCGAGGCTGGCGCACCCAGGAACCAGAGGAGCTTGAAAAAACTGGTGAGCGTGGTCAGCGGGAACGAGCACGGCGCTTTGAACGCCTTTGCTACCGCGCTCTCGCGGAGAAACTCATTTCGTTGCCGAAAGCTGCCGAACTCCTCCGGTTGCCTGCCTCGGAAGTTGAGGTAGGGCTGAAGGGACCGCAGAACGCCGATGCGCATAGTAATTAGTGACAGTAGCTGCCTGATCGATCTGCGTAAGGCGTCCCTCCTGGACGCCCTACTGTCATTGCCTTACGAATTCCTCATCCCGAACACCTTGTTTGAAGAGGAACTCATCAAGTTCACCGCCGCGCAGAAGAAAGACCTGATTAAGCGCGGCCTCAAAGTGATTGATCTTCCAGGAGAAGCTGTCCTGCGCGCGCAGGCGCATGTGGGCCGCCTGCCTAAGCTCTCAGTGCATGACGGATTCGCATTCGCGCTCGCCGAGAATCACCCCGGCTGCATCCTGCTCACCGGTGACAATGAGCTGCGAACCGCTGCCAGCGAGGCCAAGATGGAAGTGCACGGCATCTTGTGGGTGATCGATGAACTGCACCGCAACAAGATCAAGCCCGCCGCTGCATTGCTGGCCGTGCTGCAGGCCCTCTCAACCGACCCCACTGTCAGGCTGCCAAGGAAGGAACTCGCGGCAAACATCAAGGTTTATGCGGCGCTGAAATAGCCGCAGAGAATGGACATTATGGCACCCAAGAAAAAGACAGAACCGGAGAAGGTCTCTGAGACGAGCAGCAATCCCAGAGAGAAGAAGGCCGCCTATCCGGGTTCCTTTCTTGCGCCTGAGGCCATGGGGGGGATTAACGCCGGCGACGGGTTCGACTTCCAGACACGCTTTGCCGCCTGCAACGTGCCGATCTGGCTCGTCGAAGGGGCGTTTCAGCAGCTCCTGCACGAGGGTGCCGGCGATATCGACCTGCGATACAGCAAGGACGGAAAAACCTCACGCACCTTCATGCAGGTTAAGGACCACGACGTGCAGCCAGCGGAGCTGAAGGACGTCATCGAACAGTTCCTCTCGCGCGATGCTGCATCGCCGGAGGCTTATCAATGCTTCACGGTTGTCTGTCAGTCGCTATCGCCAACGCTTAGGCCCATCGAGAACGGCCTCGCCCGCCTACGCGGCATTGCAGCGTTCTACAACGATATGCCCGAGGTCCTCGACTCGACAAAACAGGAACTAGACGATCGCCTGAAGACCGTCGGCCTAGGCGACTACATCGATTTCATCCATGAGAAAGTTCATATCGATACGGGTCACGCGGACATGCATCACGATGATCGCGCCATCGCCCATTTCATCGATCGTCTGCTTCGTCATCCCGATTACGCAGAGAAAGTTCGGTCGATGGTAGCTCCCGCCTTCGCCGAGACAATGCGCAAGATCGGCGCAAGCAAAGGGAAGGTTCTTGAGCGCACCGATATCGAGAAGATCCTCTTTGAGGCAGTGACGAGCAGCATTGCCTCGGAGGAGAAGATCACGCTTTGGCTTCAGAACTGGACCAGCGAGAACTTCGAGGTTCCAGCTGACTACTCGATTGACTGGTCGGAATATTTTGACCGATCCAAGCGGCAGGTGCCGACGTCCGAGCGCTGGAATGATGAATTGATTCCGCAGCTCGATGCCCTCAAAAAGCAGATTCTAAAAGAGCGAAAGGAGCGGCTTATTCGCTTTCGCGGGAAGTGTGCTTTGTCCTCGGGCGTCGCTCTGGGCGCGATCTTTGCGACGGTCGGAGGCTGGGCATTCGAGATCCCGCAGCCGCCCGCTAAGGAGGCTTGGCGTTCCGACGCGATTGCGGCAGATGCCTATGAAATGACGGTGGAAGAGCTGGAAGGCTCTGCGGATGGAACCGACATTGTTCTTGGCCTCAATATCAGAGGTGACGGCCGGCAGGACATGGTGAAGTATGTCGAGAGCACCGGCTATATTCCACGCAGATATCTCTTCGTCTCGCCGGCGACACAGGGCGCGCAATCCATCCGTGGTGCCAGTGATGCCGTGGCCTTTGCGCGGTCCGTGAGGGAGACGCTGGGACGGAGCCTTAAAACTTATGATGTGCGCAGGACCCGTCTGTTTTTCTATGGCCCATTCGCGCTCTCAGTGTTCCTCGGCCAGCATCTGACATCGGTTGGCGAGATCCAGCTGTTTGAATATCAAGATCCAAGCTACGTCCCCAGCTGCACGCTGCGAACATAAGCCATAACGGAGGAACTGTCATAGAAATGGCCGCAAGCTTCCCTGAAGATCTTGCCACTCATGTACGCGCGCAGCTCGTGGACCGGAAGGAGCGGCCGCCAGCGCTCAAAGTTCTGACCCAGTTGTTTGAGACGATGTATTTCGCGAGTCTCAAACAGGAAGAAGCGCAGCCTATCTCCTGCCGAATCGCTTTTGTTCGACGGAAGAACCCCGATCCGAAGCCTCCCAAGCGTATCGTTGCCGATCGCTGGCAGGTCTCTCCTCTTGCTGAAGACCTTCCGCTGACCGTCAGAAACCTGGTGAAGTTATCAACCGCCGTGGACCCATGGGGATCGACCCTGGCCGTCGATGTCGACGATGACTCGCGCTTACGTATCTGGGGTCTTATCGATCAAAGCGTTCACTACAGCACCTACGTTGCGAAGGAAGCGTCCAGCGCGCCGGAAATGCCGGGGATGTTTCAGGCGGTTATCCAGGCAACAGGAGAGATCGCCGCATATAGATCAACGCTTCTTCTAGGCAGTCTCAAGCAAGACACTTTAGTGAAAAGCCAGCTGCGCGCGCTTCAAGCGGGGCCAGTCCACACGAAGCTAATGAAATCGGTCAGGCTGTTTCAGCGGCGCGTGCAGAAGGAAGTTGGCAACGAGCTTTACCGCGAGAGAGATCATTGGCCGGGCTCATTGGAACAGAACTGGATATCGACCCTTTGCAGAATCCTGATCGGTATTCATAAATACCAGCATGGCGGGGCGATTCTCATCTCCGACAGCGCCACGGGCCTGAATCCTAAATATTCCCTCTCTTACAGCCGACTCGCCGAAGCGTTATTTCGCTCCAGCGTGCTTAGCATCCGGCACACGGCATACTCCGACACCATCCATAGGAAATACCTGGACAAAGGCCTAGAGGAGATTCCGACCGATCTTTACCTCAGTGAATCAGTCGATGGTACAGAGCTGAACGATACAAACGATGAGCTAACAGGCTGTGTACGCTTCCTCGCGTCCCTTTCACGTGTTGACGGCTTGATATGGCTCAATTCCAATCTTCACCTCAAGGCCTTCGGCGTCGAGATCACGATTCGGGACGAGCCGAGCAAGGCTGTTGTTGCACGGAATCCTCAGGGCACGGAGGTCAAGAAGCTAAATATGAATCATTACGGAACACGGCACCGATCAATGCTTCGCTATTGCGCCGCGAATCCTGATAGCGTCGGATTCGTCGTCTCGCAAGATGGCGACGTTCGCGCCATTACGCATGCAAACGGCCGCGTCGTGCTTTGGGACAATATCCGCATTCAATCGCTCGTCAACGCTCGCGCAAGAAGGTCCGAATAATTCGCTGCTCAATGCTGGCCGAACAGTCAGACTAGCTGAGCGCCAGTGAGGGACGCTCTGCGAGCAGTCGCGCACGCTCGTTCATCTGTTCTCTGGTCGGCATGTAGACAGAGAGATCATGCTGCCATCGCCCATGGCCTAGCACCTCGAAGTCAACGCGCACGGGAAGCCTTTGGTCGACAGGCGTTTCCGACAGAAGTTCAAAACCGCGAACACGAGTCACACACCGCAGTGGGGTATCTTCGCTGTCCCTGAAGCTCGATTTGTCGGGAATGGCCGCCTGCCGAATGACATCGAGCTTCATCAGCAACGGCAGCCATGGCGTACCTTTGAATGCTTCCAGATATTCGAAGAAGCGAACGCCTGCCTTTGGGGCGAACACGTTCTCCCCTCGCTGCATCGATAACAGCGACCGGACCTTCTGCGGCAGATAATCGAGACCTGAAACCCGGGCAATGTTGCCTTTGCTGTCGAGATAAATGTCGTTGGTATCCGGTTGCATAGCCATATCGCTGCCCAAATTCTTCACGTCGACGCGGCGCGCGCTTATAGCGAGCGGACAGGACAACAGATAACCATTGCGGTCTTTTGATAAGGTCGGGGCCTGAGATAGCAAACGTCCGTCTCCCAACTCATCGGAGAGTATGTATTTATGCTCCAGCAGAGCCCCCGAGAAAGTGCTAATGAAACCTGCCAGCTCATGAATATCTCCCGTCACGAAATGCTTCAGATGGAGCACCCACTTCGTTTCTCCGATCGTCGGAATGTCGCCGGTACAAATGATGTCTGGGCCGATAGCCAGGAGCCCAGCCCCTATACCTTGTACTTTTCCGAGACGAAGGTCTCGACCAGAAGATTCTTCATGCTGGCGTTTCATCGCCCGCAATTCATCGGCGGAGTAGGTCACCTCGTCCCGATCGATCATGCGAGCATGATCTGCGCAGAGCCAGATCGCGTTATCTATACTCTTGCGCTCTGCCGACGTCATAGACGAGTCATAACGCCGGCTTCCCGGACCAGACGCAGCGCCACAGATATGCGCCGCCTCACCAATCACGGTGAACGAATCAGAAGATTCTTCACTCGGTCCAGCGGTGCTTTTACCGCAGCCTATAAGAGAGCAATGCCAACCCGCGCGCATCGCCACGTTTCTCTTCGTCTTCTGCGGAAAGTCATCGCGGGTTTTCATAACACTATTTTACGTAGTTCTCCTACACCTGAAAGCCCGCTCCCTGGTCGGTTGCGACCTGCTGTCCAACTTGTAGCGCCGAGGACTTCACAACATCGTGCGACAGCTTGCCGATAAGGGACGCTGCGCTATCAGTAAAGATCTGGGCATCATGCGCCCCCCGGGACACGGCCACGTATGCAAATCGTCGGTTTATTAAGTCGGCGTGAATGCTGCTATCGAGGTTCACCATGACACGCTCTGCCGTGAGTCCCTGGGAGCTATGACTCGTGACAGCGTAGCCGTGGTCGTAGTGACGCATCTGATTTGAGTCGAAGCTTACTGATTTGCCGGTATCCATCTTCACGGTGAGCGTTCCGTCTTGACCGATCTGTTGCACGGTGCCTAGGTCACGGTTTGCGACGCCGAGTTCTTTAGACGGAGCCGTGAAGCTGAGCCTGTCGCCCACAGCGAATTCCCGTTCCAACTCTCGGTAAACATTCACACCATAGAGTCGGGCTGGATTGTAAGTGACTTCAGCGCCGTCAGCCTTTTGCACGATCAAGAAGTTATCTTGAGGCTGAGTAGCGATCACCTTTGTATAACTCTGCTTATCGATGCCGATGTCGTGGCTGCCGCGCGGGTAATAGAGTACGTCTCCAACCGTATAGCGAGCGGCCCATGTTCGGTCGGCGCCGGTCATGTCGGAACGAGGTGCAAGCACGCGCATCGCGTGGCTTTCTGAGTCAACGATGCCGCGAGCCTGTAGCTCAGAACGTACCGCCTGATTGATCTGACGGCGGGATGCGTTATCGGGGGACACAACGATGGTATTTTCCGGACTGGCTGAGTAGCTTTTCGCAATCACCGCGATGCGCTGCTGAGCATCGGCAATCTCGGTGACGCGCCCTTGCTGTTCCAAAAGAGCGACACCTTCGGCGATCTCGCCGCGCGAAAGATGCTCGACTGCTTTCAGCAGTTCGGGGGCATTCCGTTGGCGCACGATCTGGTCAACCTGAGCGGTTCTCATTCCTGCGTTGACTAGCTGCTCGAAAGGCTTGCCGGCCTCCACGCCCTGATGCTGTCGCGTGTCTCCGATAAGAAGAACGCGGTCGCCATGCTCCAGCTTGTCGAGGAAGCCACGCACCTGCTTGGTACTGGCGAGGCTGGATTCATCGACCATGTACAGGTGCCGCTCGGGAACGGGCTGGCGGGCTCGCGCAAGGAACCCTTGCAGTGTGTCAGCAGAGATTCCGGCGTCGCGAAGCTGGTTCGCGGCACGGGAGGTTGGGGCAAAACCCTCGACGACATAGCCGCGTTTTTCAGCCGCTTCACGCACCGATTTTAGTAAGGTCGTCTTACCCACACCGGCCTTCCCCTCAAGCCCTTGAACCACGTCGCGAGAGGTCAAAATCTCTTCTGCGGCGGCCTTCTGTCCGGCATTGAGTTGCTGTTGCTTTTGGGTGTGTGCAACGGCTGCCTGGATGGGCATTATCTGTTCGGCGCGCCCATGTCCCTGCTGCATCTGGCGGAGGACGTCCCGCTCGGCGCGGATGGTTTCGGCGGTCGTGAACTGCCGCCCAGAGTCATGCTTCTGTCCCGGTACAAGCCGGAACTCCCCGCTAGCGATGCGTGCCTCGAACCCGGCCCGAACCTCCGCGTAGGTGGTCTCACTCATGCCGCGTCGCAACGCATCGCGGTACAGGTCACGCTCGTCCGTGACGGCCTCGCGCTCGAAGCTACGATCACGCGCATAGGTTACGGCCTGCCGTGCCGCCTGTCGGGAATCGTCCTGACCGCGTTCATGCGACTGTAGCTGGGCGCGTTCGCGCGCTTCCCGCACAACCATGTCGGCTTGGTTTCCGAACTCCGCGGCGATCTGCCGGTGTGCCACCAATACCTCTGCTGGCGAGTGGATCTGTTTGCGATCACGAGTGGAATGCGCCGCGATCTGGGCGGCCTCCGGCCCCTGATAACCGCTCTTTTCGAGATGTTCGCGTATCTGCTGGCTGCGGGGACTTGAGGCATCAAGATATTCCTGTGAATAGCCTTTCACCTCTGGTGCGCCGCTGCGGCCCGCCTCGATCGCATAGCCTAGATTGCGTAGGCGATACGTCAATTCTGACTGATAGACGGCGGTCGCAAACTGCTGGGATGCGAACAGGCCGCGCTCCTGTAAGGCGCGCGTCTGTCCATTTTCGCGCTCGGTGACATTGAAGATGACGGTATGAGTATGGAGTTGGGGAGCAGCGTAGCCGTCCACCGGACGGGCGGTGTCATGCTCGAACTTGGCGGCGATGAATTTGCCAGTGGTCTCGGCGGGACTGTTGCCGCCGATCCGGGCCTGGGTGTATCGCTCCAACTCGTTCAAGGCGATATTTACGGCTTGCCGGTGCGCGTCCCGCACTCGGTCATCGCCACCCACCAGTGCGGTAAGGGATACAGACTTGGGCGCTGAGAAGGTAGCATCCCAACCGGCGCGATGCTCTACGGGTGCGACCGATTTCCCGTCCGTGGTCTCGTATTCCTGAACGACGCGGTGACGCACAAGCTGCTCACCGGTGATCGGATGCTGGCCGTCCGCGAGACGTGCGAAGTGTTCCTCGTCAACGCCTCCGGACAGGCCGAACTTTTCGGCTAGCGCGCCGTGCCACTCGCCCAAAATGCGGTCGTCCTGCTTCCAGTAATTCTGCTCGGCCGACGTAAACTCTTTCGCGTGATACGTGTGAGCCTGCGATGCCGACAGCGGTTTTGAGATAGTCAGCATGGTCAGTCACCCAGGGAGAACCCAGTTTCGATTGGTTCATCTTCGCCTTCGAGGAGTCCGGCATCCATCGTCTTCACAGACTTCGGTGGCTTCTTGTTGAGCGTGACGGGCTCGAATGTGAGGTCGTCATCCTCCAGGGGACGCGGCACGAAAGCTGGCTGAGTGGCAGGAATATTCCAGTAGTCGAAGGCGAACCGGGAGACATGATTGCCGAGTTTCAAGAATGCGTGCCGGTCGGGTAGACCGGAGATTTCCGAGTCCAACACAAGCGGTTCAACCTGGCGCTCGACACTGAAGTTGCTGCCCGCACGCAGGCCGGTGGAGTGAGTCTCGCGAAGCCGCTCGATTTCGATTTTGCCGATGGCATTTGATACCCACTCGGCAGCCTTGGGCTCGGTGGTGCGTAGGAAAATCTTGGTCGTTGGCTGTGACAACATGACCTCGGCCAGATGTCCGTAGATCATTTCAAGTTGAGCCTTGCCCTGGAATCCGAGCACCAGAGGGTTCTTCGATTTCCGGTTTTCAGTGATGGCGGTATGAAGCTGCGGCAACCGCTGCAGGCTTGCAAGTTCGTCCAGCACAAACCACACCGGATGCTGACCGTCCTTGGGCTCGTTTAGGAGCCGCAGCACGAGCAAGTCGATCCATAAGCTATGCAGCGGCCTCAGAGCTTCACGCTCGCTCGGTTTCGAGGTAATGAAGATCCAACCTTGGCGATCTTCCGCCCATTCTGTTGCACTCCACCGGGTATGCGCCGTCTCCTTCCGGGGCAGCATTCGCAGGCTGTCCGCAATCAACCCAAGCGATGCCAGAACGCCATTGCGCTGCTGTTGCGCACCCTTCGCAATCATCATGGCCATCTCTGTGTTCTGAACCCGGCGGTCGATCTCGTCGGGGTTCGCCATCCACTCCACCAACTCCTGTGGACTCGGGCCAAAGGTCAGAAGATGGGCGAAGATTTTCTGCGGTGTCTCGGTGAAGAATTCACCCTTTTTGTCTGTAGTCGGCTGATAAAGCGAAGCAGCAATGGCCTTTGCTTCGGCACGTCGGCGCAGCTCCTCGGAC
Organism: Terriglobus saanensis SP1PR4; assembly: GCF_000179915.2. Taxonomy (NCBI): domain Bacteria; kingdom Pseudomonadati; phylum Acidobacteriota; class Terriglobia; order Terriglobales; family Acidobacteriaceae; genus Terriglobus; species Terriglobus saanensis. Next base: position 3,651,562 of record NC_014963.1, read on the forward strand.
GGTCCCCAATAAGGACAGCGGGCGTCCAAGGGATTCAAGATCGTGTCGTTTTTGGGATCGTAGAATCGCTGAACGAACTCGCAGGCTGGGTCGTACACGATAGCTGAGTGACCGCGTTCCCTGATCTGCAAGAGGAGCTGCATGATGAGCCTCGTTTTACCCGTGCCTGTGTCGCCCATCAGCTCGATATGCTGACCTTCGGCGCGTTGCGGAATCCGCATGAGGTCTTTGGATTCGGTCGTTCGGAAGCCAACGCCATCGCCTTTGACGGCCCGGTTGAATGCCTTCGGCGAGACCAGGACGGGGCCTTTCAGCAATCGTCCATACTTCATTTCCTTGAGCCGTCGAATGTCTTTGAGAACGGCGAACGGTAGCTGGAGAAGGAAGACTGCAAGCCCAGACCAGAGCGGGACGCGGAAGATAGCGACGAAGCTTTCGCCGTCGTAAACAAAGCGGCGCAGGTAGTCATGGAGAGGGCGGTTCATGTAGGAAACCTTGGCTCCCCGATACAGGAAGACGATGCCGGAGGCATGGGCTGCTGGGGAAAGCGCCAAGGGTATCGGCTTGCCGATGACCTGCGGCGTAGAACCTGGTTGCACATCGGCTTCGGTGACAGGCCGGGCTTGACGCTGGCGGTCGGCTACCGTAACAAGCTGATAGTCGCTGCTCTGTCGTATGGTGCCGAGGAAACCCGTTTCCGCATAGCAGGACAGGTAGTAGCGTTGTAGGGGCGTCATGACAAAAGCGAGGTGGAGGTAGACACAGAGGACGGTCATCAGGAGTGCAACGAAGACGGATCCGAAGCTGTAGACGGGATAGTGAGGCGGGCGGACGATGGTTTCTTTGCGTCCCCATTGTGAGTCGGTCATGGCTGTTCTGTTGTCCCTTCTGCATAGCTGGCGAGCATATCTGCGGCCGCTTTGCGCTTATTGGTTTTCACGTACCGGAGCATTTCTTTGAACTGCTCCGGTGTCATCTTTTCTCCGCGCAACAGCGGTTCCAACGTGTTAATGAGGAGCAAGCGAAGCGCCTGTAGCTCGACGAATAGCGGGGCGTCCTGGGAAGACTCACGATACCGGGCTGAACTTACGAGTACATCTCGTGCCCATTCGCTCGGCGCTTTACCTGCTTTTTCTGCGGCTGCAAGGCAGGCGGATTCTTCCTGTTCGGTGAGCTTCGTGCCGATGCTTTGACTTCGGCGTCCGCGTCCCCGTAGGCGTTGGGGCCTGCTTGTTTTAGCTTCGGTCTGAAGTAGCATGATGGCCTTCTCCCCGGTTACTAATGAGGAACCGAGGTCTCGGTAAGTCCACGCTTCTGAGTAAGTTCGCTATGAGGAACGAAAGTTCCTTAGCAGCTCCCTACTAGGGATGGAGTGTCAATCTTCTTCCGGTGCGCAGCACCGTTGTGGCTCTGCCACTGCTTTAGCGGCTGGATCATGCCTTCGATCCCGCCACGATTGCCGGTGCTTGTGCTGGCGAAGATGCTGCGGATGCCGGTTTCTTTACATGCGGCTCCGCAGCATCATTAGCTGGCGCTCTTCGGATGCGAAGCGCCGAAGCAGCCTGCTTCGCCTGTGGGGTCTTCAGGAAGTCTTGGAAGTCGCGATCTTTGGAGAAGACATAAGCGAGCGCCTGTTCCACGACATCGTCTGCGGACGCGTGGATGAAAGCGGCGTACTGATCGACCTGCGTAGCGATTGAGTCAGTCAACTTGATCGAGGCGCTGACCTGGCGGGTTTGGATAACTTCGAGTAGTGGCATTGCTGTTCTCCTTTGGGTAATAAATTCAGGCGACTTTGTTGCGAGCGATCATCCGCTGTGCCGTGGCAGCGATCTCCCGCGCACGAGCGGAGCAAAGTGCGGCGGGAAGCTCAGGCTGTCTGCGGCTCTCAAGCATCGCGATTACGTCCGCGATGGATGTGCCCTCCATCAGCCAGAGACGGGCCGAAGCGATGTCCACGGTGCGCTGGGCGTAGTAGGTGGGATTGGGCTTATCGGAGCGGTGCGAGGCCAGCTCCAGCGTGAGGTTCACGGCGTCTTTACCGTGGGCAAGCTCACGCGAAACCCAGGCCCAATCATGCTCGGAGTTGGTCTGCATATCCCGGCGTATCGGCTGCTGCGGGGTAGGTGGGATCATGCAGGCTTCGCGAAGGACATACAGATGAAAGTCGTCCGGCTGGTAGGTCGCATCGGAGAGGTACTCGACGGTGACGAGCTGTGCGGGATCGTACTTGCAATTCTTGAATCCGGGGATACGAAGAACGCGGTTACAGTCCGTGCAGGAGATGTCACCGTGGAAGGCCATCGCGAGGAGCTTGAGCGTCATCTCCTGGGTGTAGAAGTCGAAGTCCTCCACGCGCCACAACACCTGGTACTTGCCTGCCGATGTGGAGACAATTACATTCGGTTTCGGCACAAGCTCGGAAGCCCGGAGCGCAGCGAGCCGGGCTTCTCCGTTCACGTCAATGTCGATATAGAGATGGCGAATGGAAGCGATGCAATCCTTGGTGCGCTTCCGGCTGCCGGCGAGCAGCGGATTGGCAGACACATAGATATTCGCACCGTAGTGGTTTTCATGAGCGAGCCAGCCACGGTAACGGGGTGCGAGCGCACGTTCCAAAGGAACGATGCGTTGCTGTGTCTTTGCGGTGCTCTCGTTGCGAAGCAAGAGAGCGATAGTGTCTCCCGGAGCGAAGCAACGGGTAAGAAACTCTTGGGCTGTTTCGTTCATGTGGATACCTCTAATCCGTCCGTACTCCGAGCCCGATGCCACGGGGCTTAGCAGCCGAAGAGCCCGGCTCGATGCCGGACTCTCAGCTACTGAGGAAGGGCTTATGCGGCCTCTTCCTCGGTGGACTCATCCTCGTCCTCCGCTGCCGCTTTGGCGGCACGGTCCAGCTTGAGAATCGAGTTCACCCGGATCTCCCAGATGGTCACTTCGGTGTTGGTCTTCGTGCTGTCGTACTTCCGGCTGCGCAGTTCGCCTTCGACCTGGATATGAGCGCCCTTCTTGAGCGTGGCGGCGAACTCACCGAGCTTGCCGAAGATCACGCAACGGTGCCATTCGGTGTGCTCGATGTACTTGCCGTCCTTCTTATAGGAAGACTTGGTTGCCAGCGAGAGAGTGGTAAGGCTGCGGTCGTTGTTGGTGCGAACTTCTGCATCAGCGCCGGTGAATCCGATGAGGGTGACTTTGTTTGAGTACATGGTGGTGATCTCCGTTTCGTTGAATTTCCCGTATCCTGCTCGGGTCACACTTGGCAAAGCCAGCGAGTGGGCCCGGCTCCCAAGTGCCAAGGAGTGCTTTCTTGGCGGGGCCCCAAAGAAGTTTGCGCGGTGTTCTTTGCCGCGGCTCTCAAACTTCTTTTGGGAGGAACCGAGACCCCGTAGGGGCGACTTAGTCGAAGCAGAACGACGCCGAGCCGCAGGGCGCCGGTTTGGCCCCGAAGCGTGACCCCGAGCAGAGGACGGGATACGAGGCGGAAGGGTCCCCGATGCACCGAAGTCAAACTCTCGATCTCGGCGCTGAATGTTCGCCCAAACCGCAGCCCATCTCATCGCCACAAAGACTCCATAGAAGGACGGCTCAGAGCACTCGCCGTTGCGCTCTCGGCGATGCCGGAACGCCACGCTGGGCGCTTTTAGAGACGAGTTGGGCTGTGCAGCCGATTTGGCAGCATGACGGTACATCGGAGTGACCTCGATTCGGATTGGGTTCTCTAGCTGGAAGCCTGATGCTCAGGCGGCGGAAGCACGATAGATGTCCTCCGTCTGGAAGCTCTGGTCTGCGTGGGTGTATCCGTTCACGGTAATCAGCTCGCGCACCCGGCGGCGGCCCGTGGCGTCGCGCTCGCAGTACAGAACGAAGTCGATGGCCTCCGCTGTCTCGGAGCGTATGAATGCGTGATTCAAGTTGGCCCGCGCACTCAGGGCCAAATCAGAAAGCCTATTCAGGGCATCCCATGCGGACTTTGCGTGGATGGTGGAGAGCGTTCCGCCATGCCCGGTGTTCATCGCTTGCAGGAGGTCATAGCCGCACTCATCGCGTATCTCACCCATGATGATCCGGTCAGGACGATGCCGCAGAGCGGCGGCCAAGAGTTGGCTCGGAGTGATGGCAACCTGGCCCGGAATCGCCTCAACAGCCTCCCATCGGACTGCGTTGGCATGATTGACTTTCAACTCGGCGGGCTGCTCGATGACCACCAGACGTTCATGCTGTGGAACATGGTCAAGCAGCGCCTTCATTAAGGTCGTCTTCCCCGAGCTGGTTCCACCGCTGATAATGCCGTTCTTTCGTTCGTTGATGAAGCCAATGACTTTGTCGCGAACCGGCTCGGGCAAGCTGCCAGCAGCGATCAACTCATCGGAGGTGTACCAGCGGTTGAATTTGCGAATGGTAAGTGTCGGTCCATTGATCGAGGATGGAGCGCCGACTACGGCCACACGCGAGCCGTCCGGCAAGCGTGTATTCAGGATCGGATTCTGACTGGTCAGATCCTGTCCTAGCAGGCGAGCGACGCGCTCAATGGCCGCCCGCAAACGGTCGTTTGTGTAGGGCGTGGAGAGCGGGATGTGCTCGACCACGCCGCCACGATCCGCGAACACTCCCGTCGTCCCATTCACCATCAGATCGGAGATGGATGGGTCCAAGAGGAGCGCGCGCAGCTCCTCTGGGAAGAACGGGAGAATGAGGTGAAAGCTCATCGCACCGCTCCCGTGACAGGCTGGGCGACGGCATTGGGGTTTACTCCAACGCCACCGGACGTAATGGGGTCCACAGACACACGGTTCTCGTGGAACTCCGTGATGGTCAAGCCAAGTGGATTGATGAACTCATACTGCGGGTAAATTCTAGACTGATCGCTGACCTGCTTCGGGTTCAGGTAGTAGGTGATAGAAGCCAGCCAGTGCTCCGTGCGGGGATCATGCGAATGCTCTTCGGAGAAGAGCTTATCGAACGTCACCAGCGCCGTTCCCCGCGCGATGCGAACACCCTGCACGGTCTCTTCCGACATCGAGGTGATGGTCACATTGCGAACCTGCACGTCGCTGGATTCGACTTGCCCGCCGACTACCTGAGAGACAAGATGACTCTGGTTATCCGTGCCCATCAACTGCGAGGCAAGCGGCTGCGAAAGGAAGTAGTAGTTCAACGGATACTTCTTCGCAATCGTCTCCCGATTGATGGTGTAACGGTAGTTTGCCCAATCGGTGAGATACGTCCGCACCTCACCTTCGCGTGGACTGTAATTGAGGTCCGTGTATTGGATCGCCTGAGCGCGGCCCATTTCGTCGATGCGGATGTAGCGGTCGGCAATGGGACGGTGCGCCAGCGCGAAGTTTAGCCATATGGAACCGCAGAGTAGAACGGTTCCACAGCCAATGATGAGGCGATAGGCTTTGCGCTCGGCATAGTGTGAAGAATAAACCTCGTTGCCGATCTGATCGGCCATCATCGCTTGCGATGGCGTGAGGGCGTGGTCAATGGGTACTGTGCGCGTGGACATGATGCGGTTCACTCCTTCCCGAGACGGCTTTGAAAACGACGTAGGCGTAGATCAGCCCTGCAATCACTACTCCGATAAGGAAGAGTTTGAGTAGAGGCTTGACGACTCCCCGGCCTAACCCCAATGCTCCCAATGCATCACCGATTGAGCTTCCGTTCCCGTAATTCCACATAGCTACACGCCTCCAGTGATTGCGAGCGTCCTGACGATATTCCCGACCGCCTGTTGGCCTGATGATGCGAGTCCCGCCGCACCGCCAAAGATGGCCTGCGTCATGCTCGGAATGAACAGCATGTTAATGATGAACGCGACGAAAACCATCAAGCAAGGGATTAAATTGGCAATCCACATATCCATTGAATAATTGCCGTTAAAGGTCTGCTGGAGGAATCCGTTCATGAATCCTGCCCAGACATAGATGAACGCTGCAGCAACAGCCCGAATCATGGCGAAGCTGATAAGCACGTCGAGGAAATGAAAGAACTTCGCCTTGAAGGTCTGTGTCATGAGCAACGGCACAAAGACAGGGCCAAAGAGTGCGGTCACACCGTAGAGGATGAAGGCGCTGCAATTGATGACGAACAGAATGGCGGAGGCGAGTCCAAGCATGATCTGGACAAGTACATAGCAGAGGATCTGAACCGGCGCGGTAAAAGACGGCATTGACGTCCCATCGCCAGCGTTCTTGAGCAGTTGGAGTAACTGGTCAAGCGATTGCTGATCGAACGCTGCGACCATCGCTTGTGCGATGTAGCTGAAGAAGTGATTGATACCGAAGCTTGCGCCTGGGAACGGATTCACCCAATAGTTCAGCAGCAGACTGCACACGATAAGTTTGAGCAGGAAGTGGGTGAGGTCGCCGGCACGCACGGGATGGTGGTGCAGGCGGAATGTCATCGTACTGGTGTTCCAGTTGATGACCATGTTCACAAGGGTGAAGAGGGAGATGCAACTCAGCTCAGTCCAACCGAGCTGAGTCAGTGCGCCGCCGTTCTGTGTCGTGAGATTAGTCAGGTTGTTTGTGAACTGGTAGAGCCAGTCCATGCCCGACGATGCGGACGGCAGTGCTTGTGCGAGAACGGCGATGCTCATGATGGTCCTCCCGAGAGATTAGGGAATATAGCTTTTCCAGGTCTTGCCTTCGTTGCCAGCAGCCGAATTGTGCCGTTTCTTGTTTTCTTCAACCTTCTTGCGGAAGGCCTCGTCTTCCTGCCTGCGGCGCTCAGTATCACGCTGTTGTTGTTCGAGGAGTGCCGCAGCCTTGGCGGCCTCATGGTGTTGATAGATCGCGGCGCTGGCGATAGCGGCCAGCACCGCAAGGATGGCAATCAACAACTTCGTGTTGAGGATCTTCAGCATGGCTCTCCGCTAAGGCAAATACGTCTGCCAGGTGTTGCCTTCGCTCGCGGCGCTCATGTCGTGCGCTGCGTGCTGCGTCTGAACGAAGACGGCGGTGTTGAGGTCAGTAGCAGCGGCGTTCCGCTGCTGCATGTTGGCGACAGCCATCTGCGACGCGACGCACGCTTGCAATACGCCCTGTGACTGCATCTCGGAGATCTTCTGGGCTTCCGCCGCGTTGAGCAGATTCAGTTGCTGTACTTCGCTATTGGTCGAGCTACCGCCATCGAGCTGGTTGGCTGTGAGGCTGCTGTTCGCAGTTGCGTTCTGAGTCCGTGCGGCACGATACTGCCCTACGGCGGTAATGCAGTCCGGCGACACCGAATCGGACATCTCGATCATGGCAAGCTGCGAAAGCTGCGGGCTCCCCGGAGCCTGGCTACCGATGTAGGTCGGCAGGTCAGAACTGACCGGGACAGTCGCAGCCGTCCATCCAGCCGTCGAAGCCGACGGCGAGTTGCTGTTAAGCGCCGTCGTCATGCCGTTGGTCTCACCGAACATATTCTTGACGTTGGCATTTTTGAGGGCAGTCAGTGTGGTTTGCCACTGCTGCTTGATGGAGAAATGCTCGATATTGTTTTTGAGCATCGTGTATTGCGTCTGAAGCGTGGTGAGTTGCGATACCAGACTGGCATAGCTGGTCGGGTCGAAGACGATATCGCCGATCCCGAAGATCGCAAAACTCGGCGTGGCGGTCAGCAGTAACAGACCGCCTCCGAGAAGCCACTTGCGACGGTTCTTGAGTGAAAGCTGCATAAAAACCTCCGATTCAGAGAAGGGTTAGAAGCAACGGGGATACGTCGGATCGAGCCGGTCCAGAGAGAAGTCATGGAACCCGCTGATGAGGTGGCCGACGAACTCTAGGACGGCACCGCCACCACGCACAAGCAAGGAAAAACCTCCGTTCGCACCGGCGACTGAGAGTGCGAGGATCAGCAAAGCCGTGAGGAGAAAATGCTTGCGCGGACTGGCGATGGATGGATGCACAATGCCTCCTTTCGTTACAGGGTGGGATCAACGCGATGTTCTGCGTAAGACGGGACGAGGATGTCGCGCCCGATATAGACGCGGGCGCGGGAACCCTCTTTTAGGGTGATGATCGGAAGCCGATTGAGGAAGTGATTGAGCACCTGTTCGCCTTCCGCTGCGGTCTGTTCCGAAATGCCATTGCGAATCTGCGTGGAAGGATTAAGCACCGTGCCGCTGTTACCGATCTGCGCCAGGCCACCGAGTCCGCCGATGGCGGCAGCAGCGCCGAACGCCGTCAGGTATCCGTGGTCCACCTTCGTCGCAAGGCCAGCGGTGCCGATCTGGTCCAGACCAAGATATTTATCGAAGTCGAGCGAGAACCCATCGGGGCAGACGGCCCGATGGAAGGTAACGAACATCTTCCGCTGCTGGGCATTGCCCACGCTCTGCACGGTGCCGATAAGGCGCGTGCCTTGCGGCATTAGGAGTTGTTGATGGTCGTGAGAGTAATAATCCGTTGTGAGCATGACGAGGATAGGGCCGGAGAGTCCGCCGTCGATATGGTTCGTGACGACGCCCTCCAATACCGTGCCCTCAAAGATCCGATAGAGCTGCCCCTGGTACTGGTCGAAGGTGTAGGAGGACATCGCATCAGACTTGGCCGTCGAAGCGGACGCGGCATCCTTAGCCGATTGCCTACCGGATGTATCTTCAGCAGATCCCTTTTCGGGGCCGTCTGCTTTGGTGGACAGAACTGCGGTCGGCCCGGTCGATCCCGCATGTGAGAAATCAATCGCTAGCGTATCGCTGTTGAGTGCATCCTGCTGCTGCTTTTCGATGGCGAGTCTCTTCTGCTTCGCTTCGGCCTGGGCTTCTGAGACATTGGAAGTACGCTGCGGAGCATTGCTGCTTCCTCCGTAGATGGCCTCCCGCTGCGCGGGAGTCATCGATGCAGCAGTTGTGCTTTCAGGGCCGGGCACGCTCTGTTCCTGCTGAAGCTGCTGCATTGCTGCTGCGAGTGCCTGTTGTCTTTGCCGTTCCTCGGCATCATGCCTTGCCTGCATCTGCTGCTGCGTCTGAAAACTCGACACCTGCTGGGCATTGGGCGTCGTCGGGCTCATGGTCAACGAGCTCGCCGGGGCATTCTTCTTGGTTCCACTCAACAGACTGGAGAGATTGGCGATGCCGATCAAGCCGACGATCACCACCAGCGCAATGATGACGGGCATACTCTTCCGGAGCGGCGGCTTTGCCTCCGGCTGTTCGGGGACTGTGGCGGAGATGTTCTCATTTGGCTCTGGCATGGTTACCTCCCCTCTGTGCTGCGATGGAAGTCCACCCGCTGTTTGCCGATGGCGAGATAGCCTGAATCCACTTCCTTCGGCACGGTGTAGAGGCCATTCGAGAAATCGAAATTGATGAGCGACGGTTGTTTGTCTTTCACCTCGTATAGCGCGGGCGTTTCCTGAAACTGGCCGCGCAAATAGGTGAACTTGTCATCGCGCCATATCTGCTGCAGTCCAAGTTCTTTGCCTTTCTTCTCGTCCCATAGGTAATCGAAGTGGAGTGAGCCGGGATACTGGCTCCGGTAGGTCTCTTCCTTCGCCTGCTGCGACTTCAGCGTGGCTGCCTGGGCGGCCTGCGCGGCGGCGGCCTCTTGCTTTGCTTTGTCGAGTTCGGAAGCCGGCACGAACACAGGCAACTGCGCCAGACGGTCTTTTGCAGCCTTATCGCCGGGTTCGATCAGCACCTTGGAGTCGTAGTGCGCATCGGCATCATCCGAGATTTCACGCAACTGGAGCGTGTACTCGTTGCCGTGGTCGGAGACGATGTGGATGTCCGTCGATCCGTTCGCCGTCTTCGGCTTCACGCTGATGAAGCGCGAAGCCACATGACCGCCGTCGAAAACCCAATCGACCGTATCTCCAGCGAAGACGTTAGCGACTTTCTCCTCGGCGGGCAGGACGATCAGCGTGGACTGCAATAGACCCGCACGGATCACAGGCGGAGTCTGCGACTCCGAGACAGTCACCGTGCGCGGCACGCTGGGCTGAAGAGGATGCGCTGGCCCGGTCGCGTGCAAAGATACCGAGGCCAAAGTTAGATTGAGTGCGACGGCGATGGGAACGAGTGGCTTCATGGTTCCTGTCCTTTCTGCGGTTACTCGGTATCACCCTGGGCAAAACGATCTATGCCCTCGGTGAGTCCGTACTTGGCAATGAGCTTGGAGCGACGAACCCGGTCTTTCGGCTTGGTGGAGAAGGCTGCATAGCTACGGTTGTCCAGATTCAGCCGCACAACTTTGGTCAGGCCGTCGCGGCGGATGTACAGCGCTTCCCGGTCCTGCAAGCTCTCGAAGAGAGCGAGCTGCTGCTCGTTCATCTTGAACAGCTCGACGTACCGCTTTCGATTGAACGTGGCATCGCGCAGGAACAGGAACGAGGTGCAGGAATTCACGATGCTGTCAGCGTTCGCCCCGAGATCTTCGGCGGACTGGCCGATCATGGTTACTCCGCCAAGGTTCTTGCGGACGGTCTTGATCGAAGCCAAAGCAGCGTCCAAGAGCTGCTTGTTCTTCATCGAAGAGAAGACCTCCTCGATAAGGATGTGCTTGGGGACACCCAGATTGGCCGGGTTGTAGAGCACATCGTTGATGCGTCGCAGCAGCCACACCATTAGAGGCTCAATCAGGTCGGCATACTGAGCGTTGTTCACACCCTGGAAGTCGAAGCACTGCACACGAGACAACGAGAGGCTGTCCTCCACATTGTCGAAGATCGCGCTATAGACTCCTCGGCCAACCCACTTCGACAGATATCGGTCGAGCTTCTTGGGCAGGTAAAGATTGGAAAGGCGGCGGTTCGCGGGATCGAGCAGGTACATATCCTGAACCGCCTTGTGGATCACGTCATCATCTTCTGGCTCCAGCTCCGCGCCGCCGTTGGTGAGCAGCAGCTTGATGAAGCTATAGAGGAACTGGATGTTGCTCTCCGTTGGTTCGAGCGTGAACGGGTTCGCGCGCGGGCCGTCTTTGCCAATGCGGTCTACGCGGCCACCGTATAGTTCGACGACGCTTTCATAGCTGCCGCCGATGTCGAAGATATAGGTAAATCCGCCGTATTTCTGCTCATGCGCGATGGTGGCATTCCCGGTCATGGACTTACCGCTGGCCGTAGGCCCGAGGATGAGCTGCACCCGCACGCCATCCACATAGGCATCCTGAAAGAAAGGTGTTCCCGTCCGAGTCTCGAAGACGTTCAGATACTCCGCATCAAGGTCATCGGAATAGGGGTGACCGAGGTTCGGGGCGAAGATAGAGGACAGCCGCGCGTGGTGGTCTTCCGCCATCCACATCGGAAAGACATTGAACTTCCCATTGCCGGGGAACATCGCGTAGAACGCGGAGAGGTTTCCCAACGTCTCTTCCATGATCTGTGCGCGTGCTTCTACGAAGACGCGATGCACAGCGGGAGATAGCGAGTGCAACTCAGCGACGTTACGTGCGGCGACAAGCAAGCGGAGGGAGTATTCGCCCTGGGATTTCTTATCGAGCTCGCGAATCACGTCGCCGAGGTCATCGACGGCATTATTGGCGGCTTTCGCGCCAGCTCCGGTATCAAGCGATGCCGTATCCTTGCCCGCCATGACGCGGGAGAGCACACCAACTTTGAAGAACGAGATGAACTTCTCTTGCTGGTCGATCTCATGCCGTGCCGTCGCCGTTGACTTAGGCCGCCACGTCGAGCACAGGATGCTGTCACAGTCGAGCTTGAGCAGGTCCGCGAAGAGACAGGGACGCGATGCCTCCGGCGTCGTCTTCAGCGAATACATCTGCACGTATCGCCTGCCGATGCGCAGATGATCGCTCTCCCACGACACGGGGTTCTGCACGATCTGACGGTCCACGCCGGTGTCGCTGCGGAGTTGTCCCCATTCCGCCCAGTCCTGAAGGTTGAACAGATAGCTGAAGAACTGAAACGCAGCCTGCTTGTCCAACAGGCTAAGCCCTATGGTGCTGCCGAGATTTCCGGCAAGCAAGGTGGCTGTCTTCTCAAGCTCTGCCAGCATCCGCGACGTTGCGACGGCGTTCTCCGGCGGCCTGCGGTCGAAGGCTTCGACCTTGGATGGTTCCAACGTAAGGCACCAACGCAAGTCAATTCGGCGGAAGGCCGCGGTCTGCTGCAGAAACTCAAGTCGGTCACGTACAAACCCGTGCGTAACCGGATTGCTGTAACTCTGCTGACGGGGTAGATCGTACCCAGAGCGAACGCGCGCGTACTGGTAGAGACAGCCGCCTTCCGGCAGCCCACGCAGTGCGCCTTCGATCATGCGAAGTTGCGACTCAAGCTCTTGGTCGGTCAGGCCCTCTTCGTCCACACCGGAGAGCGCAAAGAGGCATCCATAGCCGCCGCCCTTCAGCGCAAAGATGTGGTCGCTGACAAAGCGCGCAATCGGGACGATGCTGCACGCCGCGCCCGCCTTGGCGAACCACGGAACGTATTTTGCTTGCTCAGTGCTTGCGCGGGTCATAGTAGCTCCGCTGGTTGAGGCTCAGGCCCCAGAGCTGAAACATCTTTGGGTGTTTACGGATGATGAGCCACGCGCCAAAGGCCAGCGTTGGGAACGCCATCATCGCCAGAAGTCGGAACCCAACGAGGAAAACCGCAACGCAGACGAATACGATCGCCATCCATGCCGTAAGATCGAGACCAAGCTTGGCTCTCGGTCGATTCAGCGCTTGATTGATTGCCTGCGGTTCTCCTCGCCGAGTCATATCCGATGTACCTCCTACATCGACTGCCCGGTCAGCGAGCCGATCCAACCGGCTCCCCAGCCGAGAACTCCAGCGCCAAACAGCGCACCGAAGAGTCCTGGAATGGCATCTTGAAATCGCCCACTCATCATGCGAATGCCCGCAAAAATGAGCCCGCCCAGACAGATAACGGCACCAGCGTACATGGCAAAAGTTTTGAAGGTTGTCATGAGCGTTGTTGCGCCAGAGAAGTCCATCGTTCCCTGGGCGTGGGCAACTCCGGCACAAGCGAGGGTGAAGAGCGCAGGCAGAAGCGTGCGCCCAACTTGGAGGAAACCCCGCGTAAGCGAGCTACGACGATACGAATTCAGTGACATAGGTAATCTCCTGATGGCGGTTCTGCTTCGCCATGTCACGAAAGGTAAGGTCAGGAGATTCGCGAAGTCCAAGACGTAATTTCTATAGTGCTCAAAGTTCGATTTATAGATCGCTCATCGACGGATGAGTTCTAGTTGATGAGGACTGCGGAGCGCCGCCGGTTGCGGCTGTTTACGCGTGCTCCCGAGATCGTGTTCATCCAGGTATTTCTCGATGAACATCAAAGCCATGTGGCTCGGGTTCTTCGTCGTAACGAACGCAGTGTCAGCCGTCCAGTTTAGGCCCGTTAAGGGCCTCGTAATCAGACCTGCGTCGAGAGGCCAGAGCTGGTCGATCAATGCGAGTCCGTAGCCCTGCTTCACCATCAGTTGAATGTCTGCCGGTGTCGCCGCAAAGCTGGCAAGATGCAGGGGCACGCCCAACTCAGAAAACATCTCCAAAAGCCGAGCATGCGCTGCGGGATGCAATTCTGGATCACGGAACACCTTGAGGCGTGGCGCAGCTTCGCGAATATCTACTAGGGCTTGATTGCTGAGGGGATCGTCTGCGCACATGCAGATGACGAGTGGTGAGCGTGCGACCTGACGGGCACGCCACACATCTTTGTCGATAGGCATTGGAAGGAGCGCACAATCGAGCGCGCCGCTTTCGAGTCGCTCCAAAATATGCTTTGTATTCCCGCTGAATAAATGGATCTCACATTCTGGAAACATCCCCTGATATGCAACACGAAAGTTGTCGAGAAGGAATCCATTCACAAAAGATGAGAAGCCCAGATGAAGCGGTGGAACCGTTCCGTCATGGATGGCTCTGGCCATGCGGAATGTTTCTTTCCTTCCGGCAAGGACGATCCTGGCCCACACAAGTATGAACTCTCCCGCAGGCGTGGGATAGACTCCATCGCGTCCTTTACGAACAAGAAGCGGATATCCAATGTCATCCTCAAGAGCTTTGATTTGGTGGCTGACGGCAGGTTGGGAGCGCAGTACATGCTCGGCTGCTCTGCTGAAGTTCTTGCGCTCGGCAATCGCAACCAGATATTCCAGATGGCGAAACTCGACAATGTCTGACATAGCCCAGGTACTCCGCTGGCAGTGACGTCAAGACTCCACATCTTCCTCGGGGGACGAGAGTCGATGTTGCACCTCTAATCGTTCAACTAGGAACCAGATACGTCAATTAGTTTCGTTTTGGTTACTGGAAACTCATTGAGGTTGCTAGGAACCACTAGGTTCCTACCTCTACGCGCCTGGTATGCATGGAACTTTGATTGGTATTGATGAGAAGTATTGGACTCCAGTGCCGCCTCGCCGCACTCTCGATGTGACGCACATGCGAGGTGTCGATGGAAAACCGTGATCTTCATTTGGCCAACTCTGTCTCAGACTCAACCGCGCCGCCGCGAAAGCCTCCTACCCGATGGATTCCAGTCGAACCACTCCTCACAGCAGAGGATGTGGCACGGCGATTGAACGTCAGCACCGATTGGGTATGGGATCACTCCTCCCGCAAAAAACCTCTTCTTCCCGTCATCCGGATGGGCGATGGAGCGTTGCGATACCGCGCCAGCGGTATTGAGCTATTCATCACCGAACACGAGCAAATCGGCAAACTGCGCAGGCGCACAGGCTGAGCACTCTCGGTAAAATAAGAGTGCCCACTGTCTCCCCGCGGAAACAGAGGAATCATGGGTAAATCGCACCAAACAGGCTGGGTCTCACTGCGCGGAAAGCAGTGGTTTGGTTACTTCCGCCAGATGGTCCTTGATCCTGATACAGGCGAGGAGCGAGTCAAGAAAGTCTGCGTCAAGCTCGCCCTCAAAACCAAAATGACAAAGCTCCAGGCGCGGGAAGCGTTACGAGCCGAAGTCACCAAACGTACTGGTCAGAACCTCGGAGGCCGGGTCCTCAAGGACAGTTCCGTCACCTTCGCATGGTTTGTGCTCAATCGCTACTTTCCGCTTCGAAAGGGAGATTGGCGACCTGAAACGGCGAAAGAGAAGATGTCGCAGATTCAGCTCGACCTCGTAAATCGATTCGGAGCGTATCCGCTCGACTCGTTCGACAAGTTCATGATGCAGACGCACCTGAACAGTCTTGCGGAGCGGTACTCGCAGGATCGTGTGAAGCAAGCGAGGTCGTACCTGAAGTCCATCTTCGATGAAGCCATCGAGCAGGAGTACCTGACAAAAGATCCAAGCCGGAAGCTTCGGATTCCGAAGAACCTCCGGCCCAAGGACAAGCAGGTACTGAACTGGGAGCAGCTTTGGCTGATCCTGGCCAATGCAGGCAGGCGAGATCGTCTGCTCCTCATGCTCGATATGACGGAGGCGCTTCGCCCGAGTGAGTTGTTTGCGCTCAGGTGGAGATCCTTCGATGACCAGAACACGCTAACCCTGACCGAGACTGTCTATCGCAGAACGCTCCGACCGTTCGGGAAGACACCAGGCAGCCTCACCAAAGTTCACCTACCGGATGGTCTGGCAGATGAGCTGTTGCGCTGGAAGATGGAGTGCAAGAAGGCCTCCTGCAAGAACGGGAATTGCACGAAGCCGGAACATCGCAAGGCGTCTCCGGAGGAATTCATCTTCCAGAATGCCGACGGTGGATTCATGGATGCGGACAACTACCGCTTCCGTGTTCTGAAGCCGCTGGCGGAGTCGCTGGGCATTCCGAAACTCAACTTTCAGGTCATGCGCCGGACGATGGCGACGCAGGCGCAGAAGATGGGATCGGTGAAAGACATCCAGGCGCATCTGCGGCATTCGAGGCCCGACACGACGGCTCACGAGTACATGCAGGAGCTTCCGGAGAGTGTGCAGGAGATGGTCGGATCGGTGTACGCAATGCTGATGAAGGGAGGAGAAAATCAGTCTACTGACGAAATGCCACAAAAAGCCGCAAATGCTTCGACCGTCATACCGCCTAAGTTGTTGAAAGGATTGGTGGGCACAGCAGGATTCGAACCTACGACTTCCACCGTGTGAAGGTGGCACTCTACCGCTGAGTTATGCGCCCGGACGATGACCGTCTCCGGCAGGTATTCTCGAAGGGCTACCCTGCTTTCAGCATACCATCGCCTCACTGCATCCGGCGGCGGAGGAAGCCTGTAGGCCATAAACTGCGTCCTACCCGAAGTACAATCGAACGCCAGTGCCTAAGAAACCCCTCCAACCCGGCCAAGAGACCGCGCCGCTTCCCGGCAAGGAAGGGGAAGAGGCCGTTCCGAACGCGGAATTAGCCGAAGAGGGTGAAATTTCGCAACAAAATGAGGACGACGGTGTTCCAGAGGATATGGCATCGCTGGCGCTCAATCCGGGCATTCTGGGACACGAGGAACTGGAAGCGAAAGCCGTCCCTGCGCACAATCCCATCGCGGAAACTGACGACGCGGCCATGATGCTCCGTCTCGCCGCGGGTGAGATGGAATGCTTCGATTTTCTGATCAATAAATACCGCCGCCAGATCGTCCATTTTATGTATCGCATGGTTCACAACCAGGCCGTTGCGGAAGAGATGGCGCAGGAGGTCTTTCTTCGGGTCTATCGGTCACGTGAAACGTATCGCGCTGAGGCTCGTTTCAGTACATGGCTTTACCGTATTGCCACCAATCTGGCCGTCAACCATGCGCGCGACACGAAGAACGAGCGCACGGCCCAGACGATTCACCTGGATGAGCCGGATTCCGAGACAGGCACGACACCCGATGTGGCCGACCAGCATATTTCGGCTGAAACCAATATGCTACGGCAGGAACGTATGAAGGCGATCCGCCAGCACGTTATGGCCCTTCCGGAGCGCCAGCGCATGGCGGTCTTAATGCACAAGTACGAAGAGATGGATTACAAACAAATTGGCGAAGTATTGAAACTAAGCGAATCTGCCACAAAGTCCCTCCTTTTCCGCGCCTACCAGACTCTGCGCGAGACGTTGAAAGACTTTGTCTAGAACTTCGGGTTTAAGTAGTTAGTAGAACGTAATTTTGAAAACTTTTGGATCATTGCTGCCGTCGCACTACGGGGAAACAGGTGCAGGAGCTGAACATGGACTGCAAGAAGTACGAAACCGAAATCCTGGATCTGATCGACGCCCCCTCGGGGCCGAACGGAGCCCCCTTGGCCGATCACGCAGCGGCACGTCATATCGCCGGTTGCCCGGAGTGTCTCACCGAGTTGAACGGAATGCGTGCCACCTTCGCTGCCATGAGCGACTGGACCGCACCTGAAATTTCGCCGTGGTTCGATGGAAAGCTGGCAGCACGTCTGCGCGAAGCCCAACAGGCACAGCCGGAGGGATTCTTCGCCCGGCTGCGCTCCCGTTTTCTCTTCACCTCCAATCTGCAGCTTCGCCCGATCATGGCAGGCGCCATGGCAATAATGCTTGCGGTCGGAGGTGGCGGGTACGCCAGCTTTGTCCATCTGCATCCATCCGTGCAGGCTTCAGCCACGGTTCAGGACCTTCAGCTGCTCGATACCGATGCAACCGCCCTGCAGCAGATCGACCAGCTTGTCGATGACAATTCCACGGATGACGGCAACGACTCCGCCAGCTAACCGAGCCATGCTTCAAAAAGGAAAATCTAACGGAATGAGCAGAGTTTTGCTTATTCTCGGGAAAGAAATCATGACCAGGCTGCAGACAATGCGTACGCCTCCCCCCTACCAGAAGAATTCTGGCAAGAGGCGCGCGCTTGTCTTCTTCCTGGCGATGGGGCTTTCTTCTTCCTTCCTGCTCGCCCAGAATCGGCCGCCGCAACCGCATGTTCAGGGGACTCCGCCCTCGCGACAGGTACCCCGCTCCGCCATAGGTCCGAGGCCGCAGCAACAGCATTTCACCGAATGGATGCAGCAGCGCAGCCAACTCAACCCCCAACAGCAACAGCAGGCCCTGCGGGCAGAACCCGGTTTCCGTCAGCTTCCTCTTGAGACACAACAGCGCTTGATGAACCGGCTGCAAACTCTGAATCAGATGCCTCCAGAGCAGCGGCAGCGCATGATCGACCGCAATGAGCAGATGGAACGCCTTTCGCCGCAGCAACGCCAGCAGGTACGGGGTGCCTTGCAGCAGCTCGGTGGACTTCCTCTCGACCGTCGTCGCGCCGTAGCCAGATCTTTTCGTGAATTGAAGGGGTTGCCGCCCGAGCAGCGCGGCGCAGTGCTGAACTCACCGGCTTACCGCTCGCAGTTCAACGAGGAGGAGCGCAGCACGCTCTCCAACCTGATGCAGGCTGAGCCGTATATTCCCGTGCAACGATAGGTTTTAGGTCAGCCTAATCGCGTACTGAGCTGTGCATATGAACCGGCGGAGTTACCATCTTCGACGTGTCCTTCATCGCGGCGATATCGCGATCGTAGCGACCCGCAACGGAGTTCGACCGGATGATGGCCATCTCCTCCAACATCTTCGCGCCGTCCTTGAGATAACTCATCTTGCTGCGCTCATCATGTCCCCAGGTAACCGGAACTTCCTTAACTCCGTAGCCCAGCTTGCGCGCGATGAACAGGATCTCCGGATCGAAGCCCCAGCGCTCGATCCTCTGCAGTCTGAAGATCACCTGCGCCGCAGACCGACGAAACGCTTTGAAGCCACATTGGGTGTCAGCGAAGGGTAGACCCATCACCATGCGGGTAAGTGCATTGAAGCAGCGGCCAAAAAAGCGACGGTAGAGCGGCTGATGCCGCGTCTGGCGGTCGCGATCTAGCCAGCGCGATCCAATCGCAACGTCCGCTCCCTGATCGATTGCTGCAAACAGGCGCGCAGCCTCTTCGATCGGTGCAGAAAGGTCCGCGTCGGTAAACATGACGATATCGCCCGTAGCTTGCAGAAGGCCATTGCGTACGGAGTACCCTTTGCCCTTGTTTCCCGGGTTCCGTAGAAGGCTCAGACAGTTCGAACGCTCCATCCAACGATGCACGATGGCGACAGTGTCATCGGTTGATCCGTCGTCGACCACGGTCACTTCGGCGTCCCAGCCACTCGTCTCGACGCACTCCAGAACGCGCTCAAGCGTCCGCTCGATGCGAGCGCTTTCGTTGAAGGCCGGAATAATAATGCTGATATGCGGATGTGACATGAGATCGACCTGAACGTCCCCTTTTCCTGAAGCACCACCACGCCAAGCTACTTCTGGAGGGGATAAGTTCAGTCAAAGACCATAATCATACGTCATCCATTGGACGACAGCCAAAAGGAATTAGACGCATTCGATTATTCCCTGAAAATCGGGTGTAAACTCCACCTAACATGCCGGAAGAAACCGTTCCCCCACCGCCTCCCATCCCCTCCACCGCATTCGCCTATGCCCCCGCGCCTCCACCCCGCAGGCGTTCGGCGGGCTTCTGGCTCCTGATCATCGGCGGGTCGCTGCTGATGCTCGCCCTGCTGATCGCGGGCACGGTATGGAGCACGATGCAATCGCTCAAGGCGGACGATTCTGAAGAAAACGGAATTGCGACCTCCTCGAAGAAAATCGGTGTCATCGAGGTTACAGGCGTCATCCTGACCGCGGACACCCTTTCGCAGCAAATGCGTAAGATGGCGGCGGACAGCGATGTAAAGGCGATCATCCTCCACATCAACTCGCCCGGCGGCGGCGCAGCGGCATCACAGGAACTCTTCAACGAAGTCGTACGCATTCGCAAGGAAAGCCACAAGAAAATCATCGCCTCCATTGAAAGCGTAGGCGCCTCCGGCGCGTATTACATCGCCTCGGGATGCGACAGGATCTATGCCAACGACGCCTCCGTCGTCGGTTCTATCGGAGTCATTATGGAGTGGACCAACTATGGCGAGCTTCTTCGCTGGGCCAAGCTGAAGAACGTGACCCTTAAAGCCGGAGAACTCAAGGACGCAGGCGACCCGACCCGTGACCTCACGCCCAAAGAACAGTCAGTATGGAGTGACCGGCGCCGATGCGCCGACCGTGGGTTAAGCTGTGAGCGTCGAAGGGCGCGCAGTTCAGAGCCACAAGCGGAAGGAAGCCGGTCATGAAGGAGAAGGTACGATTTCTAGGTTTGGATGTCCATGCTGAGACGATCGCCGTGGCGGTCGCGGAGCCGGAAGGTGAGGTTCGGAGCCTGGGAACGATTCCCAACCGTGCTGAGTCTATCCGCAGGTTGATCAAGAAGCTTGGTCCGGCCGCCAAGTTGAGAGCCTGTTATGAAGCCGGGCCGACGGGCTACGTCGTGTACTGGCAGCTCGCGGAACTGGGCGTCGAGTGCGAGGTTGTGGCACCTACGCTGGTACCAGTCAAGGCTGGCGATCGAGTGAAGACGGACCGGCGGGATGCTGAGAAGCTGGCACGGTGCTATCGGTCCGGGGATCTGACGGCGGTGTGGGTTCCGGATGAGGGGTCGGAAGCGTTACGCGATTTGGTGCGAGCCCGCGAGGCAGCCAAGCAGGATCAGACCCGAGCGCGGCATCGCTTGAGCAAGTTCCTTCTGCGCTCCGGTCAGCGTCCACCGACCGGAGTCAGGCCGTGGACACGACCCTATCTAATCTGGGTCGCGCAGCTGCGTTTCACCCAGATCGCGCAAGAGTCTACGCGCCAGGATTATCTGCACGAGGTCGAGCACATGCGGGAGCGGGTCGCACGACTGGAGCAAGCCATCATGGAAGCGGTGAAGCTGGCATCTCCGGCGCTGCAACAAGTCATCAACGATCTACAGGCACTGCGCGGTATTGCAGATATCTCGGCGGTCACCATTGCGAGCGAGTTGGGCCAGGTATCTCGCTTTGAGAGCGCTCGCCAGCTGATGGGTTACTGCGGCGTTGTACCGAGCGAGGATTCCAGCGGCAAGCGAACCAGACGCGGAGGCATCACGAAGACCGGCAACGCGCACCTCCGACGCATCGTTGTCGAAGCCGCATGGAGCTATCGTCGTCCACCAGGTATCTGGTACGGTCTGCGCAGACGACAGGAGACCATTTCACAAGAGACCAAGGAGATTGCGTGGAAGGCGCAACACCGGTTGCATAAGCGATATATGAAGCTGGGCGCGGCCGGCAAGGATCAGAGGAAGATCGTCACAGCTGTAGCTCGAGAGCTGCTGGGCTTTATCTGGGCTATTGGAACCAGAGCAGAGACTGTCTCCAGGCAGCAAGTTGCAGCCTGACAATAACGCAAAAGAAAAACCTCCTAAGAAGGAAAAAGACAAGAACACTTTCAATGAACGCTGACATCCATCTCGAACACAGAGCCAGCAGCAGCCAGGGCAAGCACGAAGGAGAACCCTCGCTCGGCCTATGCGACAGGCTCAACCGGACTCGCGATAACAGTCAGAGGCAGCTCCCGACGGATCATGATTATGCGGTTTCGACCCGCGAATATCAGACTGATCAATCGTCGCTCAAAACTGCCCCGACTGCTGCTCGCTCTGTCTTCGGGAAAGGACGAAAGCAACGACAACGACAAAAACAAACCCACAGATTTGGCGGTGTTGACACGGTCACTCCATATCAGGCCTATTTTCAAACCCTTGTCGACAATATGCACGGGCAGTTTATCCATGACGTTGCCACAGGCCGCGGTACTTCGGACGACAAGATCCTTCCGCTGGCGACCGGTCAGGTCTGGACCGGACAGCAGGCCATTGGCCTCCACCTGATCGACAAGCAGGGCGGTTTCCGCGTAGCCCTGATGGACACCGCACGCGATGCTGGCATCTCCGGTGAACCCGGCATTCAACGTCCGGTAAAGATTAAACACGGCCTTCTCTCGAACTTAATCAGTGGAGACGCGGACAATCTTTTCCCTAACCCTTCCAAGCTTCTCGACCAGGCTCCCGGCTTCTACTACATGTGGAAGTAACCAATCATTTTGTATAAGCCGGCCCCGGATTGGAACGTTCTTATGCGACACGAAAAACAGGGCGACCCACTTCAAGGGCCGTCCGTCTAAAATAAGTCTGTACGACGCGGCGCGAAAGGACATATTCCATGACCAAGGCTGATCTGGTAGACAAGGTGACGGATCTCGGCGACCTCACACGGCGTGACGGCGAAATCATCGTGGAAACCCTCTTCGAAGGTGTCGTCAGCGCGCTCAAGGCCGACGATAAGGTAGAGATTCGCGGCTTCGGCAGCTTCCGAACGAGGCAGCGCAACTCCCGCATCGGCCGTAATCCCAAAACCGGCGAGAGGGTCGACGTCCCCGCAAAGCGTGTCCCTTTCTTCAAGCCATCCAAGGAACTCCGCGACCTCGTCAACACGACGAAAGCCGCGACAGACGCGATCGATCCTCATCATCCGCCCGCAATGTAGGCTGGCTGATCCGCCGTAACCTTCAAGGGTTATTTGGTGGCGGTACCATCCATCAGGGCTTTAAATGCCAGTTGGTACTGTTCCGGCAACGTCGCTTTCGTCATCGCCTTATCCACCACAATATGTGTGGTTTCGCCCTCGCAAAGAAGAGTTTCATCTTCGACGCGCACGATGCGATAGGCAAACTTGATCAGCGATCCACGCAAGGCTGAAATCCGGGTCCGCACAGCAATTTCGTCATCGTAGCGGGCGGGCGACTTATACCGCGCGGTCGCTTCCACCACCGCGATCATGAAGCCCTCTGCTTCGAATTGCTTGTAGCTCAGCCCGAGGGAGCGCAGAATCTCCACGCGTCCCAATTCAAACCAGACCAGGTAATTTGCGTGATAAACCACGCCCATCTGATCTGTCTCCGCATAGCGCACACGCACACGGGCTTCCGCGTGCACTTCCACCGACTTTGCAGGGCTTACGGAACGGGTCTCTTCTGTCATCTCTTCAGTCTATGGTGCAGTTCGAGATCCTCGCGGTTCATTCTCCACCAGATGCTACCCTGAACGCCCATGGCAGACTTTACGATCCAATCGACAGACGTCCTTCTCGTCATCGATCTCCAGACAGACTTCACCCCCGGCGGTGCACTCGCCGTCCCCGGCGGAGACGAAATTATCCCCGCGATCAATGCCCTTTCACAAAAGTTCCAACATGTCATCGCCACCCGCGACTGGCATCCTCTCGGCCACATCTCCTTTGCCTCTACGCACGGCAAGCAGCCGTTTACGGATACTGTGGAAGCCGCCTATGGCACCCAATCTCTCTGGCCCGACCACTGCGTCCAGATGACTCTGGGAGCCGAACTGCACCGCGACCTGCATCTTGCCAACCTCGATCTCATCCTGAACAAAGGCACCCGCCCGCAGATCGACTCTTACTCCGCCTTCCTGGAAAACGATCACACCACCCCGACCGGTCTGGCGGGATATCTGCGCGAACGCGGTTTTCATCGTCTTTTTCTCTGCGGCCTGGCATCGGATTACTGCGTTGGCCACTCCGCTCTTGACGGCGTCCACATGGGTTTCGAGTGCATCGTTCTGGAAGACCTCACCCGCGGCATCTCCCAATCCACCATCGCAACCATGGAAGAAAAATGGCTAGCCGCTGGCGTCAGAGCCCTCCCCTCCGGCAGCTTGAAAGACCAATAAGCACTCAGCGCCCACACCCCAATCAAAAAACTCAAGACTAAAACTCGTTACTCTCTAGATTCCCCTCCGGTTATTTTCGGCAGTGTTGCCGATAACTACCCAGATTCCCCTTGACTCATAAGGAATCTGTTGTCATTCTAGGCACGTCGCCTGTTTCTTATCGGACATACGACACAGGAGCCTTGCTCTGGCATCCTGTCCGCACTACACAATATGGCAACCATGATGGCGCCCGTCGAACAGCGGGAAGTACTTCGTTGCGATCATTGCGCTTTGGTCCAGTTTCGTCGGATCGATAGCCTTTGCCGCCGCTGCCACAAATCACTTGACGTTGAAGAGCCGGCACCCGTGCCCGTCACCCTCGCTGTCGTCCCCACAGCCCTACCCCGCGAAGACTCTGGTCTCCAGGTAGCGTCCGCAGTCCGCGATCTGCGGCTCGTGCGCAATCTCTCCCAGCGTCAGCTCGCCGGCCGCATGGGCGTGCCACGCACCTATATCTCCAAGATTGAAAATGGAAAGGCCATGCCGACGATCGGTTCCCTCGAACGTCTCGCACGCGCTCTCCAGGTGGACATCTCCGACCTCCTCCGCGATGCCAAAAGCCGGCATCAGGGTGAGACGGCTGTGCTCACCGCCGATCCGTTTCTAGCTGAAATTGCACAGTTTGTCGGCCAGTTGGACCCGGTTCAGCGCTCCATCTTCCTGAACCAGGTGCGTGAGCTGGCCGCTGGCCGCCGACGCATGGCGTAAGGAAGCGAACCGCACGACCTCCCTCCTCCGCACTTCGTCCCTGCAGTGTGCAATTGCGCCTGCAGGGACGAAGTGATACGGTCGTTTCTGCGAGGTCGTTTTGCCGCTTACACAGCCTCTCCGCGTCCACGAGCTGTCCTCTGAAGAGGCCGCGCTCTACCGCACGTTGGATCCCACACGCATTCCCGAGCACGTCGCCATCATCATGGATGGCAATGGCCGCTGGGCCGGTAAACGCGCCATGAAGCGTTTCCGTGGCCACCAGCAAGGCGCAGAGTCCGTCCACTTCGTGGTCGAGACCGCCTCCCGCATCAATCTTCCATACCTCACGCTCTATGCTTTTTCGCTGGAAAATAACCTGCGTCGCCCAAAGTCCGAAGTCAGCTTCCTCATGAAGCTCCTTCGTTCCTACCTCGTCGGCAACGTCAAGCGCATGCAGGACAACAATGTCCGCATGGCCTATATCGGTCGTATCCATGAGCTTCCGGAAGAAGTCCAGGAAACCATGCAATGGGCCGAAGCCGAAACAGCCAAGAACACCGGTACGACCCTGACTCTGGCCCTCAACTACGGCTCCCGCTGCGAGATCGTGGATGCCGCCCGCCTCACTATGCAGAACACCCTGGCAGAGGCTAAGCGCCGCGGCATCTCCGTCGAAGATCTTCTCGCTGTGGACGAACATGCCGGCATCACGGAAGACTCTCTCTCCGCCGCCATGTATACGCACGCCCTGCCCGATCCGGATCTGCTCATCCGCACCTCGGGTGAGATGCGCATCTCCAACTTCCTTCTCTGGCAGATCGCCTACGCGGAACTTCACGTCACCGACCTTCTGTGGCCGGATTTCCGAGGCCTGCATCTCCTCGAAAGTATCGCTGAATTCCAGCGCCGCGACCGTCGCTACGGTGGCATCGGCCAGGTCGAGACCGACGAAGAACTACCTGACCCGGCTCCGGTTCTTCACGGCTAGAAGTCCTAACAGCCTGGCGCGCAGTCTTGAAGCTGTATCCTTGCCAGAGCATGAAGCGCATTCTTACCGCCATCGTTCTGATCGCCCTCGTCTTCGGTCTCATCTTCTGGAGTAATCCCCAGGCCCTCATCGCCTTCTGCGGGATCGTGGCCTGCCTGGCCGCCTACGAGTTCGCCGCCCTCACCAAGGCCGGTGGCGCACCGATCCCCGCTTGGTGGATGATCCCCGCCGTCATCATCTTCTTCGTAGTAACCGACTACCGACCGATGGAGGCCCCGCTCCCGGTACTAAGCTTTCTCGGTCTCTCTCTGCTCACCGTCTCCGCCTTTCGTGGACAACTGGAGCGCGCCCTTCCCACCGCCGCTTCAGGATTTTTTGCGCTCATTTACATCGCTTACCCGCTTTCGCTCCTCCCCCTCTTCGCGCAAAAAGAGAACGGCGTCGCGCTTCTCATCTTCCTTATGCTCGCTGTCTGGACAGGAGATATCGCCGCCCTCTACATCGGCAAAGCCTTCGGCCGACACAAGCTGGCACCCTCGCTCAGCCCAAACAAAACCTGGGAAGGCGCCTTCGCCTCCATCGCCGGGTCGGTGCTCATTACGGCCATTCTGATCGTGGTCTCGAACACGCTGACCAGCCGCGGCAACACCCTCCTCCACATCAGCGAACCCGTCTGGCAGACCCTCCTGCTCGCCGCCCTGGTCAACATCGCCGCCCAGGTGGGAGATCTTCTCGAATCCGCCATCAAGCGCGGTGTGGGCGTAAAGGACTCCGGCGCAATGCTTCCCGGCCACGGAGGCATCCTCGACCGTATCGATGCCCTCCTTACCGCCGCACCGGTGCTCTGGTATCTCCTGCTGCTGAAAGAGGCCTTCGGCCTCGGTCCCTTTTAGGCGATAATTATTGCAGCCATGAGCACAAAGAATGTCGTAGACGCATTCCGCGAAGCCATTCAGGACATCCTTGTCCCGGAGATTCGCTCGATGAAGGTCTCCATCGATTCTCTTCGGACTGAAATGCAGCTTCGCGACGAAAATCAGGCGCGGGCCGTACAGGGTATCGCTTCAGAGATGAAGCTACGAGATGAGAAGCAGACGACGGCGATTCATTCGTTGTCGGAGAAGCTGGACTTTGCCATCGACATCCGCGAGCGACTCGCTTCTCTCGAAGCACGCATGCCGCGACAGTAGTCTGCCCTTCCTATCAAAACCCTTGACCGACGATCTGCGAAAATAAACTACGTGAAGAACATCGCAATTCTCGGATCCACCGGTTCCATCGGCACCTCCACCCTCGATATCTGCGCCCGCTACCCGGAGCTCTACCGTCCCGTCGCACTCGCCGCCGGACGCAACGTTGAAGTCGCCCTCCAGCAGTGCCGGCAATGGCGTCCGAAATACATCTCGATGGCCGACGAAGAAACGGCCGCGACGCTTAAGGCGCTACTCGTGGACAACACCGACACCGAAGTCCTCCACGGTACCGCAGGCTCCGTGGCAGTTGCCACCCTCAGCGAAGTCGACTTCGTCGTCTCCGCCATCGTGGGCGTTGCGGGCCTCGAAGCCACCTACGAAGCCGTGCTCGCGGGCAAGACCATCGGTCTCGCCAACAAAGAAGCGCTCGTCGCCGCAGGCGAACTCATCATCGCCGCGGCCAAAAAGAACAACGTGGCGCTGCTCCCCATCGACTCCGAACACAACGCCATCCACCAGTGCATGCGTGGCGGCACCTCGGCAGAGGTTAAGCAGATATGGCTTACCGCCAGCGGCGGTCCATTTCGGAACACGCCGCTCGATGAGTTCGCGAAGATCACGCCCGCGCAGGCCCTCAAACATCCGACCTGGGTCATGGGCCAGCGCATCACCGTCGATTCGGCCACCATGCTCAACAAGGGCCTCGAAATCATCGAAGCCTGCCGCCTCTTCAACTTGCCCCCCGGCAAAGTCCGCGTGACCATCCACCCCCAGTCCACGGTTCACTCCCTCGTGGAGTACATCGATGGCAGTATCCTGGCGCAGATCTCGGTCACGGATATGCGCCTGCCGATCCTCTACGCGCTCGCCTACCCCGACCGGATCGCCTCCGACCTCACCTTCGACCTCTCCACGCTCTCGCAGCTCGACTTTCAACAGCCCAACCTCGACCGCTTCCCCTGCCTCCGTCTCTCCTATGAAGCAGCCGAAAAGAGCCAGGCCCACTGCATCGCGCTCAACGCCTCGGATGAGATCGCCGTTGCCGCCTTCCTTGCCGGAAACCTGCCATTTCTCGGTATCCCGCGTACAATCGAAGAGGTTCTGGCTCGGACAACCGCATCTTCGCCAGCCACGATCGCAGACGTTCTCGCTCTCGATCAACAGGCCCGCGCACTTGCTCGCGAAATCATCGCAGCCGAGTCATAAGTAAGAGAAACAATAGAGGAAACACCGATTTTGAGCCTTTTTTCGCATCTTCCTGGCCTGATCAACTTCGTTCTTATCCTTGGCGTAATGGTTCTGGTGCATGAGTTTGGCCATTTCCTCGTTGCGAAACTTTGCGGCGTCCGGGTAGAAGCCTTTGCCTTCGGCTTTGGTAAGCGTCTCTTTGGCTACCGTGGAAAGAGCGGCACAGACTACCGCATCAACCTCTTCCCCTTCGGCGGTTACGTCAAAATGACGGGCGAAATCGAGGTAGATGGCATCGCCCACACGGACGACACCGCACCTCGCGATGACGCGGGAAACTTCAACGTCAAGCCGCGCTGGCAGCGCATTCTCATCGCCCTCGCGGGCCCCGTCTTCAACTTCATCCTCGCCTTCTTCATCCTCTTCGCCGTCAACCTCTTCCACCACGAAGTAGCGGAAGGTCTGCAGGGCGCGGCTGTAATCGACTACGTAGCCAAAGGCTCCGCCGCCGACGCAGCCGGACTTCAGTTGGGTGACACCATCACCCGTTTTGATAAGGTCGAAAATCCCGCCTGGCTCGACATTTTCAACCGCTCCATGCTGCATCTGAACCAACCCGTTGCGATCTCCTATCTGCACAACGGCCAGTCTGTGGACAAGCAGATCATCATCACCTCCAACGGCAAGCTGGACGACTACGACCCCATCGCCACAGGCTGGATTCCCCGTGCGCAGAACACGCCGCTCATCGTCGCCTCCGTTCTTCCGGACAGTGCGATGTCTGAAGCAGGCGCGCAGGCTGGCGACAGAATCGCCACCATCGACGGTCTTCCTTTGCGTTCCACCGAAGCCACCAGCGCATACATGACCGACCAGAAGGGTCAGCCCATCACGCTGGGCATCCTACGCAACAACGCGTCCCTGACGCTGAAGGCGACCCCACGTCTCACCGAAGTCCCAAAACGGGGCAAGGTCTACCGCCTCGGGTTCAGCGTCAACCCACCGCCAGCCCGCGTCGAGCGCATGTCGTTTGCAGGCGCCGTAAAGCAATCCTGGGATGACAACAAGAAGACCTCCCTGCTGATCGTGGATATGCTCCACGGCATGTTCACACGGGAAGTCTCTGTCCGCAACGTCTCCGGCCCCGTCGGCATCTTCCAGCAGATCGACACCGCCTCCAGCATCAGCAAGTGGTACGTCCTCATGCTGGCCGCCGGAATCAGCGTGAACCTCGGCATCTTCAACCTGCTGCCCTTCCCGATCCTCGATGGAGGCATGATCCTCTTCCTCCTCGTCGAAAGCGTGATGCGCCGCGACCTGAACCCGGCATGGAAGGAACGCATCTACCAGGCCGCGTTCTTCGTCATCCTTCTCGTCTTCGGTCTCATCATCTTCAACGACGTCTCGAAGTTCGCGATCTTCCACCACACGAGATAAGAATCTCGCATCGTGAAATCTGCAGCGAAATCGAAAATCCTCTTCTCGGCACCGCAAAGCGAATGTTCAACAAAAAGACCTCGTCCCGCTTGAGCAGGACGAGGTTCTTTTTGTTCGTGTTCCAAACTACGCCTTAGGCGCAGCCTTGAAGATCTCCACCAGGCGATCAGCGATGAACTTGTCCTCGCCGTCTTTGATCTGCCAAACGGCAAACCCAAAAGTGGTGGGATCCGGAGCGGGACGGTTCCGTCGCGGACGTGGTGCTTCGCCCTCAGGATGCTGCGGAGCGTCCGGATTGCGTCCCCGCATGCCTGCCGCGCCTGCACCAAAGCTTCCAATGCCAAGCTTCGGTGTGTCTGCAAGCTGCTGCATGACTTCCTGCGCGGTGATCTTCAGCTTGGTCTGGTCGATCTGCCAGCTGTAATGGGGTGTTACGTTGCCGAGCGCCTGGGGATCGAACTTACGTGGAAGCGCCGTCACACCAAACTTCTTCACGGCGTCCGTAATCACCTGAGCACGCGCGTCGTACATCCGAAGCACGGCGTCGTAATCTTGGTTAACGAAGAGCTCCAACGCCTTCAGCAGGCCGAAGATCGTCTCCTTGCCCACCTTGCAGCAACGGCCGATACGATCTTCCTGCGGACTCATGTTCAGCAGAGACCAGCGGATCAACTCTTCCTTGCCGATCAGAATGCCGGAGGCCTGCGGTCCGCAGATGTCCTTGCCGCCCGAGAACGTCACCATGTCGAAGCCGACTGCGGGATACTCCCACAGACGCTCCTTGGGCGGAACGTCCGCCGACGCATCGTTGAAGGTGTAGATGTTGTGCGCCTTCGCGATCGCAACGGTCTCCGGTCCGCTGACCTTGCCCATGTTGGACTGGATGTTGGTGAAGTGAATGGCCAGCGTCTTCGGATTGATTGCGGCGATCATTTCCTCGCGCGTCTCCACCTCAATCAGCTTTGCGCCGGTCTGGCGGATCTGGTGATCGAAGTTGTAGCGATGGCTCTTCTGGATGATGACCTCTGTGCGCGGGAAGCCGGTCGTGTCCGGAACCTGCTTCATGCGGGGTTCGAGATCTTCGGTCATCATGGCGGCGTAACCCACGACCATGGCCGCAGCCGCTCCACCCGTAACCAGGCCGGTGTAGCCTTCGGGAGACTTACAAAGCTTCGCAATGAACTTGCCCGCTGCAATCTCCAGTTCGTCGATCAGGACAAAGTGCTCGTTGCCTCTGCGGATCAGCTCCATCACTTCGGGCTTCATCACCGATCCACCGATGACAGTCACCGTTCCAACAATATTGACCAGCGGCTTCACCCCAAGCTCGGCGTAGATGTCGCCCGTCGAACCGAGACCGGAGGTAATCGGCACAATGGGGCTGCCGTCTACACCGTGCGCGGATGCCTTGGACTTCGCAGCATGCAACTTGGGATTGGCAAACAGACTGCCCGTAGCAGCACCAAGGGTGGAGAGAAAAGATCGACGATTCCAACCGGACTTCAGATTCATGCGTAACTTCCTTTCAGATCTCTTTTTTAAACTATTCACCAGCAGGGGGTGCGGGTGGATTGACCACTATGGCGCTTCCAACAATCTCAATCAGCGAATCGCCAGGAATCCACTCCAACGCCATGCAGGCGCGTGAAGGAGCCTTGCCCGGGCTGAAGTACGTTCCATAGATCTTGTTCAACGCGTCGTACTGCGCTTTATGCGCTGCAAATCGCGCACTGCCGGTCGGCATGGGAATCGTGTCCGCGTGGGGGAGGCAGAGAAAAACTTCCAGATGAATGATGCTGTCCATCGTGCATCCCGCGCGTTCGACGGACTTCTTCAACGCATCCATCGTCCGCGTGACGTGCTTCTCAAATGGATCCGTGACCAGCACATGATCTTCGCGGGGATAGCCATCATTCGAGCCGGTTCCGGAGAAGTAATAGATGCCGTTGTGGATATGGTTTCCGCCACCACGACGCGGGCGATCTCCACCCGGTCCGCCCGCCGGTGCTGCGCCAGGAGCAGGAACGGGTGCAGCCTGCTGCGCGAAGAGTTTGGTACCGGTTACGACAGCCGCCATCGCAGCGATCTTGCCAAAGAAGCTACGTCGACTATTCATCTCCATAATTCTCCTTCATTACTTTTTCAGGATTTACTTCTTGATCAGCGACGCAGGCCGCACTTAGAAAGTTGCGGCCGGGGAGAGGGGGTTACGCAAAATCGTACAGCCTGGGAGAGGCTTCTGTAGAGCCTGTGAGTTAGAAACTTAACTTTCAAGCCAACGGACCGCGATGTCATGGGCCACTTGACCAAGATCGAAGTAGGTCAAATGTCGCTGCTCATTGAAGGGGAAATTAGCGCCCCTGTAACTCCGCCAGCACCTCTGCCGCCGCCACGCGCGCTTTGGCCAGACCATCCGCGTCTGGCGGAAAGCTGATCGCTCCCACACGGGCGTGTCCGCCGCCGCCATAGCGCTCGCAGATCGCAGCGATGTTGATCAGAGTGTTCTCCGGCACCGTGAACCAGGGGTTTGTTCCCACGGAGATCTTCGTTCGAAAGCTCGCCTTCGTCAGACCGACCGTGTACAGCGCCTCGGGATGGAGGTAGTAGGGGATGAACTTGTTGTAGCCGTCGATGGGTTCGTCAGCCAGGTCGAAGGAGATCACGCCGTCTTCCACGAGCCCTCGGTTGCGAATCATGCCGATCGCCCGCTTGTGCTCCGCCATCAGCGGCTCAAACTCTTGGGCGATAAAGTCCTGCTCCAGCAGCTCCGCAAAACTCATCTCCGTCAGCATGGGAATCAGACGCGGGATGAGCGTCTTGTCTTTCGCCGCTTCGATGATCATGCCCAACCGCATCGCAGGCGCGTCCATCTCCACAGCTGACCGTGCGCTCTCGTACTTGGCTCCGTCGATGAGGTTCGCCCAGTAGATCAGGTCCTTCAGACCGGAGGTGTCGAACCCGAACTTCTTCGAAGCAACGTGCGCGATAAATCCGGCGCAGGAGATGTAGTTGGGATCGAAGAACTGACGCATCGCATGCGGTCCGTCCGTTTGCTGTGCATCGAATTGCGCGCGGTCTTCT
Organism: Terriglobus saanensis SP1PR4; assembly: GCF_000179915.2. Taxonomy (NCBI): domain Bacteria; kingdom Pseudomonadati; phylum Acidobacteriota; class Terriglobia; order Terriglobales; family Acidobacteriaceae; genus Terriglobus; species Terriglobus saanensis. The sequence goes on from NC_014963.1 coordinate 3,683,650, forward strand.
GGAGTCAGAAACGCACTTTGATGATGGTCGAACCACCAGGTCAGCTTCGGCGAATTCCAGTATTTGAAATCGACAATCGCATTCTGATTTCCCTTGTCGACCTCAAGGAAGTCCGCAGGGTCGAACTGCGCCCCGGCCTTATGCATCAGGCCCTTGTAGCTGTACTCGTCCACACCTCCAATGCACTCACGGTGGAAGCGTGTGAAGAGGGACGCAGAACATGCGCCATCGAAGCAGTTGTTGTGAAACAGAACGCGCAGATGCAAGACAGACTCCTAACGCTCAAGCATAAGCCTACGGACCGATCTTCAGCCAGCGTTTGTACTCGCGCTGATCGACCCGAGCCTGCTGTCCGCGAGATCGAGTTCCCTCTCCAGCATGCGCAGGGTGTCATCGGAGATGCGATCCTGGTCGCGCAGCTGAATCAGGGCCTGCCGCTCCACTTGCAGGGTCATCCTGGCCGCCTCGCGCATCGGTGGCGGATCGCTCACGACCGAAGGATCGCCGCACTCGGTCAGCCCCTCCAGGCGATGTTCGTACTGATGCAACAGGTCCTCATAGGCATGCCGTATCTGCTCGCTCTTCCCTTCGCGCGGCTGCTCCAGATAGGCAATCGCAGCCTCCAGAACGATGCGACGGGCATCGCCCTCCTCGCAATCCACGCCCTGATCACTCAAACCCAGCGCCTTGATGAGCGGAGGCAGCGTAAGGCCCTGCACCACCAACGTCACCAGGATGACGACAAACGTAAGGAATACGATAAGGTTCCGTGCGGCAAAGGGCTGCCCATTCCCCAGGACATAGGGCAGCGAACTGGCAGCGGCCAGGGCCACCACACCACGCATCCCGGTCCAACCCACCACAAAGACCTGCGCCGCAGGAGCCTTCGTATCCCCGGTGTGCAGAATTCTCGGGATAAGGGTCCTCGCTACCCATGCCCCAGGGAAGACCCAGATCATGCGCGCCGTGATCAGGATCGCAGAGAACGCCACACCGTATCCAATGAGCGCCAGATGGCTGTAGCCGCGAATGCCCGCAAGAACATAGGGAAGCTGCAGGCCGATCAGAAGGAAGACCAGACCATTCAGTAGAAATGTCAGTGCACTCCAAACCGAAACGACCTGCAATCGCGTGTCGGGGGAGAAGTATTCCGTGCTTTTGCGCGCCATGTAGAGACCGCAGGCGACGACGGCGATCACGCCCGAAGCCTTGACCGACTCCCCGGCAAGATACGCGCCGTACGGCACGATCACAGAGATCGCAATCTCCACGGGACCATCATCCACCCAGCGTTCGAACCACGACACCACCACCGCAATCAACAGCCCGACAAGCACGCCGCCGCCCAGCAGCCAGAGCAGCCGCAGAAGCCCTTGGGTCACAGTCGGCGGCTGTCCGCGCAACAGCATGTCGATGCCGAACTCCAGCGCCAGCAGGCCAGTCGCATCGTTGACGAGGCTTTCGCCCTCCAGCACATCCACGATCCGTCGTGGCAGGCCAAGCCGCCGCGCGATGGAGGTCGCCGCCACGGCGTCCGTGGGCGAGACGATCGCCCCCAGAAGAAACCCAGCCTTCCAGTCCAGCTCCGGAATAAAGCGGTCCGCCGTTTCAGCTACCACCCAGACGGTAAACGCAACCAATCCAATGGCCAGCATGGAAATCGAAGCAATGTTCTGGCGAAACTCTCGCAAGGAGGTCTGCCATGCCGCGGCAAACAGGAGCGGTGGGAGAAAGACGAGAAACACGACATCGGGAGCCAGGGGGAAACGCGGCACTCCGGGAATAAAGCTCACCACCAGGCCCGCGATCACCAGGACAATCGGATACGAGACGTTCAACCTGCGCGCAAAGCCGGCGATGATCACCATCATGGCCAGAAGCCCTAGCAGCAGGCCCTGCACCGACTCCACCTGAAACCCCTCCGCCATCGTAATCGCCTCCCCATTACCCCAGGTCTATCTCTTGAAGAATCTGTGTCTATAGGTCTATGTACACTGTTGCACAGTCCAAAGCCAAGCCGTCGCGCTCGTGCAAACCAGCCTGTCCGAAGTACTGGTAAAAAACAATTTTCGCCCTGCCAGTACGCTAGACTTGCTCAGCAATGAGTACCTCAAGACCATCCCCATCCGTTCCCTCCTGGCAGCCGCCTGCGCGTCCGTTCTCGCGCACGGCATCATGGCTGCGTCGCCTCGTTTTTGTCCTCCTGGGTTTTGTTCTTTTGGTCGCTGCCTGCGTCCTGGGCGCGCGCCTGTGGTTCTCCCATGCACTGCGCGCCTCGCTTCCGGTGGTCGAAGGTTCGCTGCCGGTCGGCGGCCTCAGCGCCTCCGTGCGCGTGGAGCGGAATGAGCACGGCATCCCGCACATCACGGCGTCCACGATGGACGACCTCATCTTTGCGCAGGGCTTTACCACCGCGCAGGACCGCCTCTGGCAGATGGACGTTCTGCGCCGCCACGGAGCAGGCGAACTCGCGGCGATCTTCGGCAGCGCCCTCATCCCGCACGACCGTCTGCAGCGCTACCTGCAGATCCGTGCTGCAGCCGATCGCGCCGTCGCCAACCTCGACCCCGCTGAACACCACTGGCTGGACACTTACGCGCGGGGCGTCAACGCGCTCATCGACTCCCAAACAGGGCAGCTTCCCGCAGAGTTCCGTGTCCTCGGCTACAAACCAGCCCCGTGGACAGCGCGAGACTCCCTGCTCATCGCCCTCGTCATGGCGCAGGACCTCAGCACAAAGTTTCCCGACAAGCTGAACCGCGAAGCCGTCATGGCCAGACTTTCGCCGGAGCTACAGGCCGATCTCTACCCCGTGGGCTCGTGGCGAGACCATCCCCCCTCCGAGGGGAAGCCTGACCTTACCGTTCCCAAGGAGTTCATCGAGATCCCCCTCGACGCCTCGCAGGCCTCGCTCCGCAGCCCGGAACACACGCGCGAGTTGGCGGAAGTGGAATCCATCCTCGCGCCCTTCGTCTCGCGCTACCGTTGCGAAGACTGCACCGCCGGTTCCAATAACTGGGTCGTCGCCGGTGCGCACACCGCCTCCGGTCATCCTTTGCTCGCGGATGACATGCACCTCGCCCTCGGCATCCCCGGTATCTGGTACGAGGCCGATCTAGAAGCCCCCAACTTCCATGCCACCGGTGTTTCTCTTCCTGGCGTCCCTTTCATCATCGTCGGCCACAACCAGCACATCGCCTGGGGCTTCACCAACAGCGGCGCGGACGTGCAGGACCTCTACGTCGAAACCGTGGACCACGACCGCTACAAGACGCCGGACGGTACATGGCTTCCACTGGAGCACGCGCACGAACTCATCCAGGTCGCCCACGGCCGGAACGTCGATCTCGACATCACGCTCACACGGCACGGCAATGTCTCGACACCGATCCTCTCCCCGCTTTATCCCAAAGAGACGCGCCAGATCGCTCTGCGTTGGAACGTCTACGATCCCGCTGTAATTCGTTCTCCCTTTGCGCTCGTGAACTCCGCGCAGAACTGGACTGAGTTCCTCGACGCCTTTCGCAACTTCGGCGCGCCGTCTCAGAGCGTCGTCTATGCGGACGACCAGGGCCACATCGGATACCACCTTCTCGGCAAGATCCCTCTGCGCGGCGAAGCCACACACGCCAGCGGTCTCACGCCCGTTCCCGTCACCTCCGGCACCTACGAATGGAGCGGATATATCCCCTTCGACATGCTTCCCCAGGTCTTCGATCCTCCGGGAGGCATCCTCGCCACCGCCAACTCGCGCATCACGGATGAAAACTATCCCTTCGCCATCTCTCTGGACTGGGGCATACCTTACCGCAACGAACGCATCTGGAAGGTTCTCGCCTCGAAACAGGACCTGACCCTCGACGACATGTCCGCGTTGCAGAACGACACCTTCTCTGCACTCGACCAGACCATCGCCCACCGTCTTGCCTACGCGATCGATCACGCAAAGGCACCCTCCAAGCGACTTCGTCAGGCGGCCGATCTTCTGCGCTCCTGGGACGGCAACGTCACCATCGAATCTCCCGCACCCGCCATCGTAGCCGCTACAAAAGATGCTCTCTGGCCCATGCTCCTGGAACCTCATCTCGGGGACGCCGCCAAGCTCTACACCTGGGGAGAGAAGAGCTTCGTTCTGGAAGAACTCATCGCACGAACACCCGCACAGTGGCTCCCCGCAGACAAGTCCGACTGGAACGAGCTTCTTACCTCCGCACTCGACAAGGGCCTGAATCAGGCCAGCGCTCCCTCGAACCTGGAGAAGTGGCATTGGGGCGATCAGAACCGTCTCGCAGAAAATCATCCCATCTTCGGCAAGGCGGTATGGATGCGGCCCATCGTCGGACGCAACACGGGAGCACCGTCACTCCCGCTCGCAGGAGACATCTCCGCAGTGCGTTCCGTCAGCCCCGACCATGGTCCCTCGCAGCGCTTCACGGTCGACCCCTACGATCCGGAACATGCCACGATGGTGATTCCCTACGGCCAGTCCGGCAACCTCGCAAGCCCCTGGTACATGGACCAATTTCCCTCCTGGTACAGCGGCCGGCCGTTGCCGCTACCCTTCAACTTCAATGGCGCGGGTTCCCACCTGCTCACACTCACTCCCAAATGAAGCGCCTCTCCGCCATGATGGGTGAGAACGGGCACCGCCTTCTTCTGCCGCTCGCGGCGTTGCTGGCGGTGCTCCCACTCATCCTCGGCGGGACCTCCTGCGGTCACGACTTTCCTTTCCACGTCGGCAACTGGATGGAGGCGCAGCACCAGTGGAGCCAGGGCGTTCTGCTGCCGCGATGGGACTTCGCCGCCGCATGGAACGCGGGCGAGCCACGCTTCCTCTTCTACCCGCCGCTCACGTGGATGCTCGGCGCGGCGCTCGGCACGATCCTTCCATGGAGCGCCGTTCCCATCGTCTTTACCTGGATTGCTTTGACCCTCAGCGGTCTCACGCTCTATCGCCTCGCCCGCGCGCACACAACCTCCAACGCCGCCCTCATCGCCGCCTGCGTCTATCTGGCGAATCCGTACATGCTTTTCGTCGCATATGAGCGCACGGCATTCGCCGAGCTCCTCGCCGCCGCATGGATGCCGCTACTCCTCTTTGAAGCACTGCGCCCTCGCATCCGAATCGCTCCCCTCGGCATCGCGGTTGCGCTGCTCTGGCTGACCAATGCTCCCGCTGCCGTCGTCGGCTGCTACACGCTGGCGTTGATCGTCTTCCTGCGCCTCTTCTTCGAAAGAAAAGCTGGCATTCGGCCTCTGTGGTCACTCGCACTGAGAAGCAGCGCTGGCACGGCCCTGGGGCTCGCCCTCGCGGCCTTCTACATTCTTCCCGCAGCGTACGAACGCCGTTACGTACAGATCCAGATGGCTGTCCTCGAAGGCATGCAGCCCTGGAACAACTTCCTCTTCGCCCACTCCGGCGAAGACTCGCACATTGCCGTACTTCGGCAAGCTTCTTTCGCCGCCTTGGCTATCTTCGCCGTCGCTCTGCTCTCTGCGGCATGGCTGTTGAGTACCTCTTTCTTTGCAAGCAGGAATGGGCTCAAGCGCAACGCCCGTCCATCGCACCAAAACGTGATGCTCCTCACCATCGTCACCGTAATCGTTCTCTTCCTGCTCACCCCGCCATCCGCTCCGATCTGGCGGCACGCCCCACAACTTCTCTTTCTGCAATTTCCCTGGCGCTTCACCGCCGTGGAAGAAGCCATCGCCGCTTTTCTCTTTGCCCTGGCTCTTTCGCATCTCGGGAAAAATAAACTCGCCTCTGTAGCAGCCCTTGCACTCTCCGTCATCCTCGCCTTCACCGGAGATCATCTCTACCACCAGCCTTTCCATGACGACGACACCGTCGCGGACATTCGCTCCACTCTTCAGAACCACCAAGGCATCGACCCCACGGACGAGTACACCCCCACCGACGCGGACAACGATTCACTGGCGCATGGTAATCCAGCGTTCTGGACGAACGACAACCCCGACGCTCCGCCTTCTCCGGGCCTTCCCCGCGTTACGACGATCTCCTCGGGCGATCCCTATCTCACCTTCTATCAGGTCAAGGCGGGTCCGAAGTTTCTCATCTTGAATCTCCGCCTCTTCCATGGATGGCACCTCCTCCGCGACGGCACGGAGATCTCATTGACTCGGCCAAGGACGGACGGACTAGCCGCCATTCCTCTCTTACCGGGCCATGACAACTCCATTGAGATCGTCTATCGCAGATCCTCCGATCAATCTTTGGGCATCGCGATTTCTATCGCCGCACTCCTGATCACAGTTCCTTTCGTTCGCCGCGAACGGGGAAGGGCATATACTTTTTAGGCAAGGTGGTTATGATCGAAGTCCTCTCCTCAGTTATTGAACTTTTGAAAAGCGGCGCTGCGGCAACTGACGCGGCGCTGGAACGTCTTCTGCCTGGTTCGGAGATTGCCCCCCACTCCATCCATCGCTCCATGCGTTACAGCGTCTTCGCGGGAGGGAAACGACTTCGTCCCATCCTCTGCATGGAAGCCGGGCGCATGGTTGCGGGCAAGCTTCCTGCCGGCATCGCGGACCTCGGCTCCGCGCTCGAGATGCTGCATACCTATTCCTTGATCCACGACGATCTGCCTTCGTTCGATGACGACGATCTCCGCCGCGGCAAGCCCACCTCGCATATCGTCTTCGGAGAAGCCATCGCCATCCTCACAGGCGACGCTCTGCAGACCTTCGCCTACGAGACACTGTCGCGACTCTCCTGCCCTGCGGAAGCGACCGTTCAAATCATCCGCGAGATCGCGATTGCTACCGGAACGGGAGTAGGTCCCACGGACGGGACAGGTCTCCCCTACGGCATGATCGGCGGCCAGGTCCTCGACATCGAAGGGGAAGGCACCAAACCCACCGCCGAACAGGTCGACAGAATCCATCGCGCCAAGACCGGCGCGCTTATTACTACTTCCATCGTCACTGGGGGCATCTTCGCCGGAGCCAGCGCAGAGACGGTCGAACATCTCCGTCTCTTTGGCCAGCGCGCAGGTCTAGCCTTCCAGATCGTGGACGACGTGCTCGACATGACGCAGAGCTCCGAAGATCTCGGCAAGACCGCAGGCAAGGACACCGCCAGCGACAAGGTCACATGGCCCGCCGTCTTCGGCATTGAAGCGTCGCTCGCCCAGGCTGACACGCTTATCGAAGAAGCCTTCGCTGAACTTGAGTCCTATGGCTCCGCCGCGGATTCTTTAAAATCCGTAGCTCGCTACCTCGTAGAACGCAAGAACTAAGCCAGCGTCGTCCTCCAATATGCCCTTCACCCAAGCCGACCTCCTCCGCGCCCTGCACGACTGCTTTGATCCGCAGCTCAAGTGCAACATCGTCGACCTCGGTCTGGTCGACAGTCTCTCTTTACAGGAAGATCTCGAAGCTCCGGGACGCAACATCCCCGGCGTCCCTCAGAAATACCGTGCCACCATTACACTCATCCCCACCAACACGGATGAGCTCTGGCAGTCCCAGATGGCTGCGCAAATAGAAAACCGCCTCGCCGGGCTCGAAAATATCAGCACCAGCAAAGCGGCTTTTATCACAACAAAAATCTGGACTCCAGACCGTATCAGCCCTGCGGGACGCCGCACCCTCGGCCTCGACCGCCCCAAACCCAATCAGCTAGTCGAGATCAAACTCCCGTAGCGGCTTGCCTGTATCGGGAGTCTCTTTCGCCTTTCGCAGCGCCTCGGCAAACTTCTTGTCGAAGATGTCCGCCTGGTTCTTCTGCGCGTCCAGCGACTGTTGAAAGATGGAGTCTCGCCGCGAATCCTGCTCGCGCATCGCACTCGCCGCCGTCTGCAGATCCTCGAACATGCGCTTGCGCGGCGCGGGCGTATGCGCAATCACCGACTGCGTCACAGGGTCGATGCGCAACATGCCCCCACACTCGGGGCAAGACACTTCGAACCCAATCTTGGTCTCTTGTTTCTTATGCTTACTCATCGCCAGAGTATTTTAGCGCGCCAGCCAGGCCGGTGACTTGCTAGAGGTCAATGACCCGGTGACCGGGGCACTCCTGTTCGGCGTTGTCCACCAGCAGCTGCGCCAGCCCCTCGCCGTAGCGGGCGACAAACCACACCCCACCCAGCAGACGCTCCTGCGGATGCTGATGTGGATAGAGCGAATTCACGACCGCGTTGGCATGCTTGCGGAGACTCGCTTCCTTTTGCAACTGGAAGGTTGCCGCCATGCGCCGCAGGCGATTCATCTGGTAACGCATCTTGGAAGCAGACACCTCAGCGGATCGCCCCAGACTCTCGTCCACCTGCTCCATCCAACCCACCAGCGACGTCAGCTCTTCGTTCAGAGCGTTCCCTGCGGCAGCGATCTTCTGCTTGCCTTCAATCGGCATCGCCCGTGCGCCCAGTTTCTGCGCCAGCTCTTCCACGGTCTGCATGGCATCGGGCAGGGCCAGTTCGTGCTGCAGCATCACGGTGCGAATCGCAGGTTCTACCAGCGTGGCGGAGAGCCGCGGAAGTACAGGCGTCATCACGCCCAGAATGTGTTGATACAAGACTTCGCACTGCGCGAAATAAGCGATCTCCGCAGGCCCGCCGATATAGGCCGAGGTCGGCAGAAGCACATCCTGAAACACCGGTCGCAGGAGCGCATTCGGGCTCAGCCGCTCTGGCATTTCTTCCAGAATCTGCAGCAACTGCTCGTTGGAATACGTCTGCAGCCCAGCCTTCCACTGACCATCCACACGACGTAAGGGCAAACGCTGCCCATCTTCGGAGACCAGGAACAACAGGCTCGCACCTGCGACGATCAGTACCTGCGAGTGATACCCTTCGCGTGCCAGATCTTCGCTGCGCTGCAACAACGCACTCTGCAGAACATCTGCATCCACAATCGCCGCGCGCAAAACGTCCGCGCCTAACGCATGAAACTCACGTGCGCTGGCGTCGATCACAATCAAACCCTGCTCACGGAACAAGGCCGCCAGCAGCTTGCCAAACGCACTGCCCAAAGTCTCTCCGGGGGCATAACACTCGCGCAGCAGCTCGCACACAGGAGCGAATCCCAGCAGCTCTTCCACCTGTGCCAGCACCGCTTCAAACTCATCCCCGACTGAGATTCCACCCACAGGCTCCAGCCTGTGTCCGGCGATCTCCGCTCGGAGCGTCTCAACGCTGGTCTTCGATAGCAGCGTGATCTGATTCACTTCATCCAGATCGTGGTCTTCGGTCGCCATCCAGAACACCGGGACATGCGGTACACCCGCTTCGGTTGCGACCTGCGCCTTGCGCACCGCCGTCGCAGCCTTCATCAACGTCAGCAGAGGTCCACCCAGAATCCCCACCTGCTGCCCTGTCACGATGGTCCGAGCGCCTTCACGAAGCCGTTCGATATTCTCCAGCGCGGCCTCACCTGCACCAAAACCGACATTCTGCGCCTTCAGCAGGTTTGCAACGCGCACGCGATCCGCAGACAGCTTGCGGTCTACGCCCAGCTTCCATCGGCCATCAAAGGGCGTACCGGCATAGTACTTTCGCACCGGGGCATCCGCAGGAGCGGAGCGCAACTCGACGTACTCGCGAAAGATACGCGACAGATTGGGTAACACAGTGATCGGGTAGCACTCGGCGGTCATGCGGTTCTCTCTGCTGCGATTGGCTGTTCAGGATACGTCTCGGGCGTCTCCAAGTCTCTCACGGCAACCCGCATGCTGACCTGCCCCGCGTTTTCAGATGAAGGGTGCTCCCGATTGGATGCACTTTTGATACGGTTGATCTCATGGCAAAGTCTTCATCTTCTGGAAAAATCTCTCGCACGAAACCCAAAACAGCCTCCAGCCGTAGCTCGCAAAAGGCGAAGCTGCTCTCCTCAAAGGTCGCTTATAAGGGGAGCTTCTTCTCGGTCTACACCGATCACGTTCTTGAACCCGGCGGCGTCAAAGGCTACCGCGACATCATCCGCCACAACGGCTCGGTCGTTGTCCTTGCGATTGACGACAGCAAAGATCCCAACGATCCACTCGTGGTGATCGAGCGCCAGTATCGCCACGCCGCCGGACAGTTTCTTCTCGAACTCCCCGCAGGCAAGATCGACAAAGGCGAAACGCCCCTTGCCGCCGCAAAGCGGGAGATGATTGAAGAAACCGGCTATCGCGCCAAAAAGTGGAAGAAGCTCGTCCGCTACTATCCAAGCCCCGGCTTTGTCGGCGAATGGATGGAAATTTATCTGGCTACAGGTCTTAGCCTTGGTGTCGCGGAGCCGGAAGAAGACGAGCGCATCGAAATTCGCCTCGTCCCTCTTTCGGAAGTCCTCAAAATGATTCTTGAGGGAAAAATTCACGATGGAAAGACGATCGTCGGCACGCTTCTCTATAGTGCGCGGAAAAGCTCCGTGTCTGCCTGATAGCGGTCAATTTAACTTATTTTTATGCCATCGCATCTCTAACAAACCATACGAGGTTACCTCGCGTCTTAATCAGCTAGATCGGTACGTACGAAAAGTTGCCGACTAGAGGTATGGACGAGGCAAGAGCATGGGGCAATACAAAGGCAGCGTTAAGTGGTTTAACAATGCAAAAGGATTTGGTTTTCTCGGTCGGGAAAATGGACCCGATGTTTTTGTTCACTACAGCTCAATTCAGCTGGACGGATATAAGAGCCTGAAGGAAGGCGACGAAGTGGAATTCGACGTCATCCAGGGCGAAAAGGGCCCACAGGCGGACCAGGTCACACGGATCAAAGAGGCATAGCAAGCGGCGAGAGCATCCGTCGCGCTATCCTGTCCTCCCCATGGACAATGTCACCATTGCACGCCTGCTCGACGAAACCGCGGCCCTTCTTGAGATCGACGCCGCCGATCCTTTTCGCATCCGCTCCTATCGCCGCGCTGCTGAAGCCGTCGAACAGCAGACGCAGCAGCTTGCCGAGATCGCGCAGGATCCGAAAGCTCTCCTCGCTATCCCCGGCATCGGCAAAGGTATGGCGGCCAACGTACGCGACCTCGTCGCTACCGGCTCCATGCCGCTTCGCGACGAGCTCCTCACAAAATATCGCCCCACCATGCTCGACCTCCTCCGCCTCCCTGGCATGGGCCCAAAAACCGTAGCTCTTCTCTGGAGTGCGCTCGAAATCTCCGACATCGACGCCCTGGAAGCAGCGGCCAAAGCAGGCCATCTCGCCAAGCTGCCACGCTTCGGACAGAAGCTCATCGACAAGATCGCCAAGGGCATCGAGGATTATCGCAAGAACTCCGGTCGTTTCCGCATCGATGACGCCGACGAGACCGCCGCGCGGATCGCCGCGTTGATCTTAGAGTTTCCCGGCATTGACACCGTTACCCCGGCAGGCTCGCTCCGTCGCGGTCGCGAAACCGTCGGCGACCTTGATCTGCTGGTCACTGGCCCTGCCTGCGAACCCGATATCGTCTCCGCCGCCGTGGAACACGTCGCTGGTCTTCCGCTTATCTCGCAGGTCATCGCCAAGGGACAGAACAAAGTCAGCTTCCTCATGCGTAACAACCTGCAGGTCGACGTCCGCCTGCTCCCGCGCGCAACCTACGGCGCAGCGCTGCAATACTTCACCGGTTCCAAGATGCACAATGTCTCGCTGCGCCAGCGCGCGATCAAGCAGGGCTTCACCTTGAGCGAATACGGGCTCGCACGCCTCGACGATAACGCCATCGTCGCCGGTGCAACAGAAGCCGATGTCTACGCCGCGCTCGGCCTTGATTACATTGCTCCTGAACTCCGCGAAAACTGCGGCGAAATCGAAGCCGCCGCAACGTATACCCTGCCCGCGCTCATCACCCGCGCAGACATTCGTGGCGACGTTCACATGCACACGACCGCCACCGATGGAGCCGACACCATCCTCGCCATGGCGGAGGCCGCGCTGGCTCGTGGCTATGGCTACATCGCCATCACCGACCACTCCAAGAATCTCGCCATGACCAACGGTCTGGACGATGCGCGTGCCCTCGAACACGTCCGCCAGATTCGCGCCGTCGATCAAGAGATGAACGGCCGCATCCGCGTCTTCCCCGGCATCGAAGTCGATATTCTTCTCGACGGCTCGCTCGACCTCGAAGACAGCACACTCGCGGAGATGGACGTGGTCGTCGCGTCGATCCACTCGCATTTTGGTCTCCCCGCAGAGCAGCAAACGGAACGCATCCTCCGCGCCCTTGGGAACCCGTATCTCCGCATCCTCGGCCATCCTACGGGGCGCATTCTCCTGCGCCGTGAGCCCTATGCCTTCGACCTCGACAAGGTTCTCCGCAAGGCTTCCGCACTGGGCGTGGCGGTAGAGCACAACGCTTCGCCTGCACGCGCCGATCTGAACGACCGCAACCTCCGTCTCGCGAAGGAACTCGGCTGTCGCATCTCCGTCAACACCGACGCACACTCCACCGACGAGCTCGATAAGATGCGCTTCGGCATCACCCAGCTCCGGCGCGCCTGGCTCTCGCCCTCGGACGTTCTTAACACCCTCGAAGCCGACGCCTTCCTCGCCGCCCTCCGTCCTCGGCCATAATCATCACCGACCGAGGACAAAACTCCCACCCCACTACAATCAACACATGGCAGACTTCTTCCAGCCCGAGCCCCGTTCCAGCAGCACCAAAACCATCCTCATCTCTGCCCTCGTTCTCGTCGCCCTCTTCGCCGCAGGTTTCTTCTACTTCTTCCATCACGAAAATCACCCCTTCGCCGAAGCCCGCATCACCAGCGTGCAGACGCTCCCCATCCACACCGTCTTCAAACACCAGATGGGCGAAGAAATTGAAGACCGCTCAGAAGATGTCATCTATCTCATCGCACAAGTAACCGTGGACAATCGTTTCCGCGCGCCACTCTTCCTCAAAGACCTTTACGCCGACCTCACCCCACCGGAAGGCGCGGAGCTACACAGCAGCGCCGCCGAGCCACGCGACATCGCCGTCATTCTCGCTTCCTATCCCAAGCTGAAGATCCTGCTCGACCAGGCAGGCAAGCCCCTGCGTCGCGAAACCACCATCGCCCCCGGCGCCTCAGCCAGCGGCTACATTCTGCTGCAGTATCCCGTCGACGAAAAGGCCTGGCAAACTCGCCAGGCCTCCACACTTCACATCGACTTCTATCACAACAGCACCATCACAACGCTGTTCCCCAAATAGCCGAATTTGTCATTCTGAGCAAAGCGGAGGAATCTGCTGTTTCCTCCGCTCACAAGAAAACGCTACTGGCCCTTCGGCGTAGACAAATATCCGGACACCGTATTCTTGTCCACGTTGTTCACCACGATCTCGTAAAGCACAGGATCCTTGCCCGTATAAAACTGCACCGGTTCCATCATGCTCTTGTCCTTCTTCTCGATCGTGCGGTCGTCGGACATCACATTCATCGTGTACTTGCCGTGTTTCTGGTCAGCCTTCTTCAACTGCAGCTTGACCGTCGCCAGCACCACGGGCTTGTCGCCTTTGTGCAGCGTGAACTCTGCGTAGTTGCGATCGCCGCGATGCTTCAGCACCTCAAGCTCATCGTGATTGCGTGCGATCAAACCGCTCATTACGCCCGCATCGCCCATCGTCCGCTGAAGCTGGGTCTTCGTCGCTTCCAGATCTGTCTTCGTCGTGGCAACGTCCGTCTTCACGCCACCCACGTCGGTCTTCACGGAAGAGACCTCGGTCGACACCTGCCCGATCTTCTCCTGCGTCGCCTGCTGCGTCTGCTCCAGACGCTTCGTGTCGGCCTGCTGCCGCGCCAGGATCGCTTCGCCTCGCAGCTCCAGTTGCTTCTGGGTCACGCCCAGGCTCTGGCCAAAGGTCTCCGTCGTCGCCCGCAACCGCGCATCTGTCGCATTCAGTTTCTGCTGCAGGGCCGTATTCTGCGCCTGTGCGGCGGCAAGCTGCTTGTCCGCTTCACTCAGGTGGTTCTGCAAGGTATACGACCAGACCAGACCGCCAATCGCAAGTACCAGAGCACCGATCGTCAAAGCCAGAAATGCATTCGACGCCGTTCTCTGCCCATTTTCCAAATCGCTCAAACCGCCTCCCGCTGATCTTTCGTTGAACCTACACGCAAATCATAAGCGCAGACGCCGCCCGGATGCCTGCTCCCCCACTCTCTTTACAATAAGCAAATGCACAAAGCCGATATCGCGATCTCAGGAGCAGGCATCATCGGTCTCTCCCTCGCGCTCGAACTTCATCGTCGCGGGGCCCCTGTCACCGTCATTGACGCACACAAGCCCGGCATCGCCAGTACCGCCGCCGCGGGAATGCTCGCAGCCAATGACCCGGAAAATCCAGCCACCCTCCGTGAGCTCTCCCAGTACAGCCTTTCCCTCTATCCGGACTTTCTCGAACGCACGGAAGAAGCGAGCGGCCTGACCGTACCGATCCAGACCCATTACACCCAGCAGTACGCCCACGACGGGTCCGCGAGTTTTCTCAAGGAAGACTCCCTCAATCCACGTCATCTCCATGCGGCCCTGCTCCAGGCGGTGCGAAATAAAAGTATCGCCATTGAAACCGAAGCGAACGATGCGAAGGTCGCAGCCGCGAAGATCACCGTCGACTGCACCGGCGCGTGGTCACGCCCCCTCATCCAGCCAGCCAAGGGCCAAATGCTCCGGGTCCTTCTCCAGCGCGGCGAGCTTCACCGCGAAGATCTCGGCAACTTCGTCCTCCGCACGCCGTTCCTTTATATCGTGCCGCGCCTCGACGGTACGGCCCTCATTGGGGCCACGGTAGAAGACGCGGGTTTCAACACCTCCACGGACGAAGAGGAGCTTTTGCGCCTCCGCAAACGCGCCGCGGAGATCCTTCCCTCCATCGCGTACGCTCCGCAGGTGGAGGCCTGGGCAGGCCTTCGCCCGCGCTCCGCAGACGGGCTTCCAGTCCTTGGCGAACTCTTGCCCGACCGCTTTATCGCCACCGGCCACTTCCGGAACGGCATCCTTCTGGCTCCCGCCACGGCGGAGATAATGGCCGAACTGATCCTCGGCGGAATACCGCCGATAGACCTTCAAGCCTTCTCTCCGGGGCGATTTACGCCGTAGGCCGCACCGATATTCGCGCAGCCGTCGTGACAACCGCACAAACGCTGAGCTATAACCGAATGTACTTCCAGCTTTACCGGATTTGGAGAAAGATCACCGAATGTCTACCGCAGTAGCAACCCGAGGTCTCGAAGGTATCGTCGCAACCACGTCTTCCATCTGCTGGATCGACGGTGATGCCGGCGTTCTTTCCTACCGGGGCATTGATATTCATGAGCTTGCGGCAAAGTCCACCTTCGAAGAGACCACCTACCTTCTCTGGTTCGGAATGCTTCCCACCGCGACCCAGCTCGCGGAGTTCTCCAAACAACTCGCGGAAGCCCGGCATCTCGACCCCAAGGTCATCGACTTCCTTCGCAGCCTGCCCACCACGGCAACGCCTATGGAGGTCCTGCGCACCTCGGTCAGCTTTCTTTCGATCTACGACGCGGATGACGCCGACAGCTCGCATGACGCGAACGTCCGCAAAGCCACACGCCTGACCTCGCAGGTTGCCATGCTGGTCGCGCTCTTCGACCGAATTCGCAAGGGTCTTCCTGTCGTCGAGGCAGACAAGACCCTTACCCACGCGGGCAACTTCCTCTGGATGCTCACCGGCACCAAGCCCATCGAAACCGCCGTCCAGGCCTTCGATACCGCGCTCATTCTCCACGCAGACCACGAACTGAACGCCTCTACCTTCGCAGCGCGCGTCATCGCCGCCACCCTCGCCGACATCCACTCCGCCGTCACCGGCGCCATCGGCGCTCTCAAAGGACCGCTCCATGGCGGTGCGAACGAAGCCGTCATGCGGCTTCTCTTCGCCATCGACAAGGCCGGTGCGGATCCCGTCGAATACGTGGCCGATCTCCTCGCAAAGAAGGTGAAGGTCTCCGGTTTCGGCCATCGCGTCTACAAGACCGAAGATCCCCGCGCCACCCATCTCCGCCGCATGTCGGAATCTCTCGGCAAGGCCGCGGGCAATCCGAAGTGGTTCGAGATGTCGCGCAAGATCGAGCTCTACGTCAAGGAACAGAAGAAGCTCAACGCCAACGTCGACTTCTACTCCGCCAGCACCTACACCACGCTCGGCATCGACATCGATCTCTTCACCCCGATCTTCGCTGTAAGCCGTATCTCAGGCTGGGCCGCGCACGTCATCGAACAACACGACGACAACCGCCTGATCCGCCCCCGCGCCGACTACACCGGCCCCGCCTACCCAGCACCCTACATTCCCGTAGAATCCCGCTAAATCCAACTGTCAGCAAGGCCACATTCTTGGCAGTTCGATCGGGAAAGAATGAGTACTTACATAGCGCGCACAATGGAAGCGTTGCTGGTAAGCGCAGAGCCACATCGAAATAATGCTTCTGCAAGCTCCTCGGCATCGGCTTCCAGCAGCTGTGGCCACGGCTGCCGAAGTTCCCACACTTTGGCGTGCTTTCGTTCAAATACCCGTCTGAAATAAATTGCGATCCTGGGTGTTGTTTCTATAAGCCACTCTTATCGGAGACGTATGAATAAATTAGAAGGTAAGATCGCGGTCATCACGGGTGGAAATAGCGGGATTGGACTCGCAACGGCGAAGCGCTATGTCGAAGAAGGTGCACACGTCTATATCACCGGACGGCGTCAGAAGCAGCTCGACCTCGCGATCGAGTCACTCGGGAAAAACGCTACCGCAGTACAAGGTGACGTCACCATCAACGCGGATCTGGATCGCCTGTATGAACAAATACGTCGCGAACAAGGACGCGTAGACATTGTCTTTGCAAACGCGGGCATCGGGGTTTTCATTCCGTTAGAGGAGGTCTCAGAAAGCTCCTTCGATTTGATGTTCAATGTGAACGTACGCGGTCTCTTCTTTACTGTTCAGAAAGCTATTCCCCTGATGCCTGACGGGAGTTCGATCATCCTCTGCGGGGCTTCCACAGCAACGATGGGTTTTGCAGGATTGAGCGTCTATATCGCCAGCAAGGCGGCACTTCGAGGTTTCGCGAGGTGCTGGTCCGTGGAACTTCAGCATCGAAGAATCCGGACAAATGTCCTGACGCCCGGACCCACCGAGACGCCACTCTACGGCAAAGGTTTGCGTGAAGACCAGGTTGAACCGTTCAAGACGTTAGCTGCTTTGCAGACGCTGACCGGCGTGCTCGCCGACCCGGATGAAATTGCAAAAGCTGCAGTATTTCTCGCTTCCTCAGACGGCGCATTCATCATCGGAGCCGATATTCCTGTGGATGGCGGACATGCCCAGGTCTAGCTGTAGAGGCGGCGAAATCATTCGGCAACCCAAGAGGAATATGCACACCTTAGTATCCCGTGTTCGAAACCATGTGCTCTGGCATTTAGAGATTCCTGGGCAATCGGTCGCACATCGCATCGATCATCTCGATCGAGTGCTTGCCAACGCTCGCAGAATCGCAGCGACACAAAGCGGAATCGATGAGGAGCTCCTTGAATTAGCCACCCTTCTGCACGATGTCAACCAGCCCGTGGGCAAAAAGACGGAACATGTCCGCTTGAGCATGGGTACGGCCATCGAAATTCTAAGAACCGAAGGGTGTCCTGAAGCGCGGATTGACCGCGTCGTGCAGATCATCTCGGAACATTCGACGGAGAACATGCAAAGCTCTCAGTTCACGTCGCAGGAAGCAAGAATCCTGTTCGACGCCGATAAGCTTGACGGACTTGGGGCCGTTGGGATCGCGCGCGTTTTCGCACTCTACGGCCAGATGGGTCTTCCTCTTCAAGAAGCAATCACATGGTATCGAGGGAAGATCGCTGTAGCCTCGGAACACCTGCAGACAGAAGAAGGAATCAGGTTGTGTCGCGCAAGATTCCCTTATGTGCAGGATTTCCTCACTCAGCTTGAAGCACAGCTTCGAGGAGAAGATCCTGCACGTTCATAGTGGTCAGGCAGGATCTACTCCTCCGTGTGTTGTACTTAACCAAACCATGACATCTCAGTGACATTCTGCTGACAAATCTCCCTCCTCCTCATATCAGACTTCACTAGTCGCAATTAATACAGACTACTTTAGTCGTATATCTGCGATATGAGGATAGAAATTCGTGTTTACATCATTCGTAAAAAAGATTGCCTTTCTTTTCCTGTTCGCTCTCTCATGTGGAGCGCATCAGGTTGTTGCCCAGGAGCCAGCCCTTACGGGCCAGATCATCGATCCTTCCGGAGCGGTCGTAGTCAACGCAAATGTCACGCTGAGCAATAGCCAGACCCAGGGGATACTTCGTACCTCTTCCGGCTCAACTGGCGTCTACAGCTTCACTACCGTGCCGCCTGCCACGTACACCGTGACCATTACCGCCACAGGTTTCGGTCTCCGGCAGATCCCGCTCACCGTCACGAACCAGCCGCGCACGCTCGATATCAAGCTGCAGTTGGAGTCCGCATCCCAGTCCGTTACCGTGCAGGGCGAGGGTGTGGCCCTCCAACAGACCGCCGCCGTCGGGAAGACCAACACACGGCTGGAGGAGATGCCCCTCAGCATTCAGATCATCGGCCGCGAACTGGCCAACGCACAGGGCGACCTCTCGCTCAAGGACACCATTCGCAACTCCAGCGGCGTCGTGCAGGGCGGGTCCGACGGCTTTGGCTTCGGTGACCGCTTCCAGATCCGCGGTCTGGAGGCGCGCATCTACAACGACGGATTCTCCGATGGAGACGAGCGCAACGGTATTCCGCATTCGCTCAACGGCGTCGAGCGCATTGAAGTCCTCGAAGGCCCTGGCTCCTCGCTCTTCGGCAGCGGACCTCCGGGCGGCACTATCAACATGGTGCACTTCATGCCGTCCCCTGCTCTTCACTACGGTGGAACGTTTCAGGCTGGTTCGTTCGATCTCTATTCCGGAAGCGCCTTCCTCACCGGAGCCACGCGCATTCACGGCCTCAACTACCGCATCGATGGCCTCGCGCAGCATGAGAACGGATTCCGCGCCCTTGAAAGCGCCGACTACGAGCTTCGTCCTGTCCTCAGTTGGAACGTTGGGCATCACTTCCTCACCTTCGTCGGCGATGGCCGCAGCCTGCAGGCCACGCCCGACCCCGCTGGCCTGATCTACCTCGGCGCAACCCCCATCGCCAGCGTCTCGCGCACTGCGAAATACTCGACACCCTTCAGCCTTGGCGACCAGAGCCTGGCCCGTTCCACGCTCTCCGATGTATGGCCTGTCAGTTCATCGCTCACTGTGACCAATCGTTTCTCGTACATGTATCGCAACCTCTCCATCCTGCGGAACGGAGACGGCGGTACCATCACCGGCACCGTCTTCAGCGGACGCCAGCTCCGCAAGCAGCACGATGTCTTGAATGACTTCGACTACGAGGCAGAGGCCGTCTGGATCTTCCACACCGGAAGAATTCGCCATACGCTGCTCACCGGCTTCGAGGCGCAGCACCAGAGCATCGATGATAACCGCGCGACCGCCGATCTTCCGAACATTACCGATATCTTCCATCCCGTCGTTCCCGAGACCTCAACCGCTGGCCTCGTCTTCCTGCAGGATGCGAAGCACTCCGGCTTCCACGACAATCTCTCTGCCAACTACTTTGGCCTTTACGCTACAGATCAGATCGACGTCACGCAGCGCCTGAAGGTCCGCGTCGGCGGACGTCAGGACTGGTGGGACACGACGTTGACGCCAAAGGTCTTCGTGCCGGGCCGTATCTTCACCGGAACCACACTCATCGAGCCGCCCGCGCAATTCAGCCGCGACGATTCTCCGTTCAGCTGGAACGCGGGCGCAACGTACAGGCTCTTCGGCAACGTCTCGCCCTTCTTTGGAGTTGCGCGCAGCAACCTCGTTAACTTCACCTCCGAGGCCACGCAGAATGGCGTGCAGGCACCGGAGAACGGTCTGCAGTACGAAGCCGGCCTCAAGCTCTCCGCGTTCAACAATCGCGTCGTCGTCACCGGGGCAGCCTTCGACGTCAAGCGCAACAATGTCTTCACCCTTGTCGGCGATGTCCCCGTCTTCAACGATCAGAAGACGAATGGCGGAGAAGCCAACGTGCAGCTCCTCATCACACGCCGCTGGAAGATCTCAGCCAACGGCACCGGCCAGCACACGTGGCTGACGGACAATCCTTCCAACACGGCGGCAACGGGCAAACGCCCCGTCGGTGTGCCGCAACATATCTTCAACCTGTGGACGACTTATGACGTGAAGCTCCCTCGCATTCATGGACTCAATCTTGGTGGTGGATTGACCAATCGAGACCGCATGTTCGGCGACATCCTCAACACGAAATTCGTCCCCGACTACACCACGCTCGACAGCGTGCTCTCGTACACAGCGCATCGGTGGAATGCTTCGCTGGGCTTCAGAAATCTTACGGACACGCGTTACTTCGTCGCCGCAAACGGTGCGGGTGGATTCGTCGGCGTGCCGCGATCGTTCTTCGTCACCGTACGCAAGTCGTTTGGTTCGGATCGATAAACCGCTTCTAAGGGTCACTACACCAAACGTCAAAAATCGTACGCTAAGGATCTGTTGCGCAAACCTGTCGCCAATGGAGCAGCAATAGCAATAGCTTTTTGCAACACGATATGCTGGGATTTAGTTCCAAGCACGTTGGCTTGCATAAACGTTTGTTTCCGCAACACTGCTAATCGCTTCGCTACGTCAGACCCATAGCTCCGTCCGAGACCACAATTTCACCAGTTAGGTAGTCGGAGGCTATCAACATCATGACGATTTGGGCGATATCCGCCGGGCTGGCTGGCCGCCGCATAGGCGAACGGTCTCGCCAAAGCTGCTGGGCAGCCGTCCAATCCTCTGTCAGAGGCGTGTCCACGAGGCCAGGAGCGACGGCATTCACCCTAATGTCCGGGGCGAGCGATAGGGCGAGCAGTCGGGTGACATGGTTTAGCGCTGCTTTGGACGCGGCGTAAGGAATTGATGCGCCCTTGGGCCGGACGCCAGCGTGTGAGCTGATATTGACAACGCACGCCGGTCGACCGCGCCTGACCGCATCTCTCAGAGCTGTTTCGGCCTCCGCCACAAGGCGAAACGGGGCCACCACGTTGACTTCGTAGAGCTCGTGCCACACGGCGGGCAAAGCCGCCATAAGATCGGTATGGGGAATAACGCTGCTAATTCCGGCATTGTTGACAAGGACATCGAGGCGGTTCCAGCGAGACACAGCCTCCCTCACGAGCCTGATTCTATCGGCATCGTCAGCCAAATCAGCTTGAATGTAAATAGCCTTTCCAAGTTCAATGGCTAGCGCGTGCCCCGTTTCAGCTGAACTGCGCGAGTGCAGGACTACGGCATATCCCTCGTTGGACAATCGACGGGCGATCGCAGCACCGATGCCAGAAGTGGAGCCGGTCACAAGGGCAACAGGCGAGGAACTATTCGCAGTTTGGTTCAAAAATATTCTCCATTGCTTAGCATACGATTTTGACGTTTGGTGTAATGACCCTTTTCTACGACAAATCCCGTCTCTGAACCAGAGACGGGACTGCCAACGAGCTCGTTCTGTTCGCGGATGCGTGGGTAGAGGATACCCACGCACTGCCTTCTTCTTATGCAGGCGTCTGCCGACGAACGTACTTCCTGTAGGCGGCAATCCAATCGGTGGCGATCTCCCGCTGCGCTACGGTCAGGTCGACCGTTCGATCGCAGACCATCTGGTGCAGATGTTTCTCCAGTTCGTCCTTGGCGCGTGCATTCCAAACACCCTCATGCTCAGGCTCGGGCCAAAGGTTTTTGATATCGTTGGTGCCACCCAGCTGGGGATTCACGAGGTAGTCGATCTGGTAGTTTTTCCCTGCCCGTCCACGGGGAACACCGTACTCCTCCAGCACAGCATTCTGCGTCGAAGCAGGCACCGTGGGATCCAGATCCTCATCGGTTGAGGAGCAGATCTCGCTAAGAGTGACGGGACGGATCGCCCCCGGCGTCAGAAGGCGGTTCGGTATGCTTTGGGACTTGGCATCCTGCGATCCAGTCGATTTGTCCCTGGCCAATCTCCGCTCTCCATAGACCGCAACTCCAATCACCATCAGGAGCGTCGCAACCGCCATGGAAGCAGGAAGCAGACCCCCGGAAAGAGATCGGCGCCACCAGCGAGCAGGTTTTTCCTGAGCGTTCAGTTGCTGTTGCAACCGGGCACGCGCAACCAGCGACGGAGAGATCTTCTCCAGAAACTTGGAGTTGCAGAGACCGTTCAAATCGCTGAGCGTGCCCTCCATGCTTTCCTGACGCTCATGGCATTCCGAGCAGCTCGCGAGATGTCGGCGCGCCATCTCCGCTTCCGCCTGCGGAAGTTCAAGGTCAAGGAACCGAAGAAGATCCGCGTCAGAGAGATGCTGCAACCGATCGGACATGGCTTATCTCCTCTCTACTCGTTCCAATCGCGCCAGAGAGCGTGTGAGGGATGCGGAGACGGAACCGAGAGAGATGCCAAGTATCTTCGAAATCTCGCGGTACCGCAAACCTTCCGCGCGCAGTCGCAGGCAGGACTGGTCTACCTGAGGCAGAGCATCGAGCGCCGACTGCAGCCTTCTGTGTCTTTCGTTGAAGAGAACCAGTTCTTCCGGATTGAGGCCGAAATCGCTATTCTCGATTTCCGGAAAATCGAAAGGAAGGGCACTGGCGGCATTTTTCTGGCGACGCTTCAAAGCCAGGTTATGAACAACTCGAAAAAGCCAGCCCTGAAGATTCTGGCGCGGTCGCTCTTGCAACAGGTGCCGGAAGAGCGCGAGAAACGTCTCCTGCACGATGTCCTCGCCGTCCTGAAGGGAGATACCGAAACTCAAGGCGTAACCGAGCAGCCGTGTCCGCATGAGATCGAAGAGGTCGAGCACCTCCTCCTGGAGCAGGACGCTCCGGTCCGTCTTTTCCTTTGCCGAAGAGCGGAGGAGCAGGTGAACCGCCGTATTGGCTGGGGACGAGGACATGAAGACGTAATTCAGTATGCAATAGCGATCTTCGAGACATTGTCACGATCTGCTCAAAAAAAATCTGAACAGATCGGGGGCCTCCGGAATATATCTCCAGACGCCCAACTCCAGGGAATCCCGCCATGGGCCATCTGCGCGACATCGTACAAAGGACCACAAAGAATGCACCTGGATCTACGTCTTGCCTTGTTGTCTTTCCTCTTCACCTTGCCAGTGCAGTACACCGCCGAGTCGCAAAATGTAGTTACTCCCGCGACCGCCCGCACCGGCGAAATTCGCATCCGCGTCCAGGGCCCGGACGGTCGCCCGTTGCAGGCAAAGGGCACACTTTCAGGACCTGCTGCTGGTTCCAGCCGCAGTGTTGAGATTGCTCCGGATGGTTCTCTCAACGTGCCCGATCTTCCCTTTGGCCGCTATCAGTTGCAGTTCGTTCAGGCCGGCTTCGATGCGCAGACCATCACCTTCCAGGTGCAGTCGGCGACGCCCATCCGCCGCGAGGTAACACTCGTCCTGAGCGGTCTGTCTACGACAGTCAACGTCATCGCCTCGACTCCCATCGGCACACTCGACATCCCCGTCTCCGATGTACCTGTGCCAGTGCAGACGCTGACCGCGCAGACATTGGAAGACACCAACGCCATCGATCTGACGGACGCGATGAAGCGGCGACTGAACGGCGTCTACGTCAACGAGAACCAGAACAACCCCTTCCAGCCGGATGTGAACTATCGCGGTTACACGGCCTCACCGCTGGTCGGATCGCCCGCAGGCCTCTCCGTCTATCTCGATGGCGTTCGCCAGAACCAGCCCTTTGGCGATGTGGTAGCGTGGGACCTGATTCCGAAGGTCGCCATCAGCACCGTCGAGTTGATCCCCGGATCGAATCCCGTCTACGGTCTCAACACACTGGGCGGCGCAATCGCCGTGCAGACGAAGAGCGGTATCTCAAACAGTGGTTTTTCCATCAGCGGATACGGCGGCAGCTTCGGTCGACGCGCGGTCGACGCCGAGTACGGCGGCAGTAATAACGCCGGGTTGAACTGGTACGCCGCAGGGACACTCTTCCACGAAGATGGCTGGCGCGTGCAATCGCCTTCGAGCGTGCGACAGTCCTTTGCCAAGCTTGGCTATAACCACGGAGGAACGGTCCTCTTACTCTCTGGCGGTTATTCGATCAACGACCTCACCGGCAATGGCACACAGGACTTCCGCGCCATCGCCCGCACCACCGGCCTGAACCACGGCTACGCCAGCGTGTACAGCATTCCAGATAGGACATGGCAGCACTCGCCCTTCCTCACCTTCAATGCCACGCACGCGCTGAGCAAAAACTTCACCTTCAACGGCAACGCCTACGTGCGGCACGTGCGCACCAACACGACCAACGGCGATATTAACGACGACTCCTTCGACCAGTCGCTCTATACGTTGAGCAACGCGGACAAAGCTGCTCTGACCGCAGCAGGAATTGCCTTCCCCGCAAGCATTACACCGGTGAACACACCATTCCCTTTTCTACGCTGCATCGCGCAGGGGTTGGAACTGGATGAACCCGGTGAAAAATGCACCGGCGTCGACACCGACACCGTGGACCGGCAACATGCCTACGGCCTTTCGGGCGTGCTCTCATGGCGCACCAGCCACAATCAATTTTCCTTCGGCTCCGCGTGGGACCACGGCTCGCTGACCTTCGTGCAGAGCGCGCAGTATGGTTATCTGAATCCGGACGGTATCACCGTCACGCGCATTCCGGTCTTCCTCGACGGATCTACCTCGGTAGACGATGCACCGCAGGACAACCGTGTGAACCTGCACGGCAGCACGAATACACCCAGCTTCTTCCTCAGCGATACTCTCTCCGTGGGGAAGTGGGTCTTCAACGCCGCTGGCCGCTACAACCACACCAACATCAACAATCTCGACCGCCTGCCGCCGGTCTCCTATCGAGGCACACTTACCGCCATCAACACCTTCCAGCGTTTCAACCCCTCTGCAGGCGTTGTCTACAAGGCATCGAGCCTTCTGCATGCCTACTTCGACTACAGCGAAAGCAGCCGTGCCCCCACCTCCACTGAACTCGGTTGCGCCGATCCCAACTTCCCCTGCAGCTTGCCCAACGCGCTCGTCAGCGATCCACCTCTGAAGCAGGTCGTCAGCCGCACCTATGAAACAGGCGTGCGCGGCAACCAGGACGGCAACATCCGCTGGAACCTCGGCTTCTTTCATACGAATAACGACGACGACCTGCTCTTCGTCGCATCCCAACAGACCGGCTACGGTTACTTCCAGAACTTCGGCCAGACCCGTCGCCTGGGCGTGGAGGCTGCCGTGTCAACACATCTGCGGCGTCTCGATGCGGGCGCGGAATACACGTTTCTGAATGCCACCTACCAGAGCTCGCAGATCATTGGCAGCGGAAGCAACAGCAGCAACACCAACGCGCTCGACGGTGGTCCGGGCGTGACCGATGGAGGCAACATCACCATCTCTCCCGGCAATCGCATACCCCAGGTCCCGCAGCACATGATGAAGCTCTATACCGACTATCATCCTCTGCGAAAGCTGTCCGTCAATGCAGACTTCAACCTCATCGGTGCCTCGTATGTTCGGGGTAACGAGAACAACCAGCACCAACCCGATGGCGTGTACTACCTCGGCTCCGGGCAGAGCCCGGGCTACGGTGTCGTCAACCTTGGCACGCGCTACAAGTTCAACGCGCACTATGAACTCTTCGCGCAGATCAACAACCTATTGAACCGTCATTACTACACCGCCGGACAGCTTGCCTCTACGCCCTACGACGCCAACGGCAACTTCACGCCTCGGCCATTTGCATCGATCCAATTGGACGGAGATACCGCATTCCCGATCCGCAACACAACCTTCCTCTCACCCGGAGCACCGGTGACCGTCTTCGGCGGTATGAAGGTCTCCTTCGGAAAGCAGTAGCTCGTTCTACTTTCCCTTGGGCGGATGTTCTGGATTCCAGAGCGGCTGCCCTGCCAGAATGTGATCCACCTGCATCCCCGGAAACAGTGTGCGCAACTCCTGCGCACACTGTTCCATCCCCGGTTCTTCTGAAACCTCATGCCCAAGCAGGATGAGCGCCTTCGGACGCCCTTGCGCCACAGCATCGCGCACATACTCTACTGTCTCCCATTCGCTGGCCTCGCCTGCAATCAGCAGTTCCACCTGCGGCTGATTCAGTGCGAGCACCTGCCTCGACAATCCCGAGGAGCCCGGCAGCAAAGCCACATGCGAGATCGCAAGACTCGGGTCGCCTTCGACGCGAAGCGTGCGGATGTGTAATTTGAGCTCGAGCGCGCTGGCGAGCTGGCCCAGCGTCGTCTGCGGAATGGTGACGAAGTACTGGCCGAACGGACCGGCTGGATGCGGATAGTGCTCCCAGCCCAAGGCCTGATAGACACCCGTCAGAATGTGATCTCCCGCACGGTCGGCATGGATCTCGTCATGCAGGCGGTACACCACAAGATGGTGCTGCTCGATAAACGCGAGCTTCTCCTTGTACACAGGATCGTTGACGAATGCCGCCGTATCGTCGCGGTGGTTGTAGAAGGTGGGTTCGTGGCTGATGATCAGGTTATCCCCGCGACGAACCGCTTCCCGCAGGACGTCCATCGTGTCGAGGAAGGTCGTCGCAATTCCCTTCACCGGCGTAGAGGGATCTCCGGCCTTGAGCGTATCGACTGTGTCCGGGGGCGGCGACGGCGCATAGCGATGTTGAATGCGTAACCATGTTTCACTCGCGCTCAGGGCTTGTGCGCTTGCCATCCCATGCAGAAGACCCAGACTGAAAAGAAGCGCGGAAAAATTTCGACAAGAGGTGTTCATCGCAAAGGGAGGTCGCATGCGCCATCGTAAATGGGAAGATACGTACTTGTCCTGGAGCTGCAACAGAACAAATCCCCCGCCTGCGCGAACAAATCGATCAACCGCGTACGTATTTATTGAACCAATCGATGGTACGCTGCCAGGCGAGATCGGCCGCGGCCTTGTTGTAGCGTTCCGGCGTCGCATCGCAGTTGAAGCCATGCACTGCACCCGGATAGATATAGCCTTCATGCGGAATATTTGCCGCCGTCAACGCCTGGTCGTAAGCAGGCCACGTCGCTGCCGTGCCCTTGTCGAGCTCCCCGTGGTGAACAAGGACCGCTGCTTTGATCTTTGGAACATCGGATGCTGGAGGCGCGCCACCATAGAACGGAACCGCAGCCGACAGATCCGCGCCCAGCCGGACTGCCAGCGTATTGGCCATACTGCCGCCATAGCAGAAGCCGATAACACCGATCTTTCCCGTGCAATCGGGACGCGCCTTCAGCCACTCGGCGGAAGCCACCATATCTTCGGTCATCTTCGCACGATCAATCTTGGCGAACATCTGACCGCCCTTGTAGTCGTCGCCTGGAAAGCCTCCTAACGAAGTCAGTCCATCCGGCGCAAATGCCATAAAGTTCGCGAGAGCCAAACGCCGCGCGATGTCTTCGATATGTGGGTTCAGGCCGCGATTCTCATGCACGACAAGAATGCCCGGGAGTTTCGTCGATGTAGCGGACCGCGTGTCGGCACTGACAGGCCGCACCAGATATCCCTTGATACTTCCGTTGCCCTTCGGCGAAGGTACGGTCTCATACGTGGCCTTGATCCGATCGTCGGTGCGGGAGACCTGCTGCCCCAGGGCATAGTTGGGCATCAAGCCTTCGACCATGGCGGACGCGGCTACACCGCCAACGGCTAACCGCTGTATGCCGTTCATAAAAGCACGACGGCTCATACCGCCATGGATGAACTGGTTGTAGAGTTCGATGGCTTCGAGGGGCAGTTTCGGTCTTGCCGGTTCCATTGGCTGACTCCCGACGGGATCATAGCATCTCCTCTGGCAGACAGATGTCATCCAAATCGCGATGCTGCTGAGGCTCATTGATCAGTTCACTTGCTGCTCGTCTGCCGCGCCTTCGGCTTGCTCTTGCTCTCGAGATTGAGCGCAACTGCGGCGCGAATGAGATCCTTCAAGGCCGCCTCATGGAGCTTGTCGCCTTCGTGGATATCGATGGCGCGCCGGACCTTTCCGTCGAGGCTGGAGTTGAATAGACCGGAAGGGTCCTTCAACGAAGCTCCCTTGGCAAAGGTCATCTTGACGACTTTCTTGTACGTCTCTCCCGTGCAAACGATGCCGCCATGGGACCAGACGGGAGTTCCCATCCACTTCCACTCTTCGACGATCTCAGGATCCGCTGCGTGGATGACTTCGCGCACCTTCGCGAGCATCTTCCCTCGCCAGTCTCCGAGCGCCTTGATCTTCTCGTCGATGAGTACTGATGCGGATTCCATCGGGAGTGTCCCCTCCTGCACGGCTCCAACTCTCGCACCCAATTTATCTGCGTTCCGCGTAACCTGCAACCTCTGCAACAAGTTCTTTAGCGCGCCTTGCTTGAGACGCGGGAGACGAATTCGTCGAACCGCGAAAGCAGCACCTGCAGCACCGGCGAGGAGTTGTCTTTCTTATAGCCAAGGCATAAGTCGATCGTCGGCGGCTTGCCCTTGAGTGGACGGCTCGTCACCGAACCGGGAAGCAGATTCTTCGCATACGTGGGCAACAGAGCGACACCGTGCGTTGATGTAATGAGGGACATCACCCCAGCCAGATTGTCCACCTCATGGCTGGGTTTGATCTTGATCCTGCATTGCTTTAGATACGCGTCGATTACCCTGCGCAAGGCTGGAGGTCGGCCCAGTCCGCTCAGAGCTTTGCCCGATACGCTCAGGAATGTTTCGCGCACAATCTCACGCGGGTCGATTGACTTCAATGCCGTAAGTCGATGATCGCTCGGCATAAAGACCTCCAGGGGCTCCTTCGCAAGGACGCGGAAGTTCAGGTCGGATGTTCCGTCTTCTCGTCGAAGAAAAGCCGCGTCGATGCTGCCGTTTGAAAGACCCACCGCGAGTTGGGGAGAGACCTGGCTTGAGACGACAACATGGATCTTCGGCAACTCATCGCGCAGAAGCTGCAGCGCTTCGGGAAGCCACGTGGATTCGTGCCCGGTTAAAAATCCCAACACAAAGTATGGCTTGGCAGGTTCCGCCAACCTGCGCGCTGACTCCACCGCGATCTCCACCTGCGATAACACCACGCGCGCATGGTCAAGAAAAACTCTCCCCGCCGCTGTGAGTTCTACGCCACGTACGCTGCGTGTAAGAAGCTGAGCCCCGACCTCCGCCTCCAGATCGTTGATCTGCCGACTCAGAGAGGGTTGGGTCGTGTGCAGTTTTTGGCCTGCAGCGACCGTGAGACTTCCCGCCTCTGCGACTGCGATGAAATATCTGAGATGCCTAAGTTCCATGCCTGATAAGCATAACTCCCCAGCCTTCAAAGTATTTTTCAAAAGCGGGAAGCGCGAATACTTTCTCTTCTGACGAGTGATTTCGTTTCATCACACCTACTGAATATTCATCTGTCCAGCAAAGGCCATGCGCTGGAAGCAGGAATAGGGCCCGCAGTTGCGGGTTGGAACGATGATCATTCGCGTATTAAAAGGAGATTCTAATGTCGAAGTTAGTCAACAAAGTGGCACTCGTAACCGGCGGTTCCAGGGGTATCGGCGCAGCGATCGCGAAACGTCTGGCTGCAGATGGAGCGAGTGTCGCCATCACGTACGCGAAGGACGCCACTTCGGCTTCCGCCGTAGTCCAGGCGATTGAACTCGCTGGCGGAAAAGCAGTTGCGATCCAGGCCGATGCCGCCAGCATCGAAGCCGTCGAGAGCGCGGTAGAGAAGACTGTTGCGACGTTTGGTCGACTGGACGTGCTGGTGAACAACGCTGGCACGGCCATTCCAAAGACGTTCGAGGAGACGTCTCTGGAAGAGATGGATCACATGATCGACCTCAACCTGCGAGGCGTCTTCATTGCGACGAAGACGGCTCTGAAGCACATGAAGGACGGCGGACGCATCATTATGATCGGTTCGTGTGTGGGCGAGCGCGTCCTGACGCCGGGGCTTGTGGCTTACTCGGCCACAAAAGGGGCCGTCAAGATGTTTGCGCAAGGCTTGTCCAGAGAGGTCGGGAGCCGAGGCATTACGGTCAACAACGTCCAGCCGGGACCGATCGACACGGACCTAAATCCCGCTTCAGGCGATTGGGCTGTACCGCAGAAGGCGGCCACGGCGCTTAATCGCTACGGTCGTGTAGAGGAAGTCGCCGCATTGGTAGCCTTCATCGCCGGTCCGGAGTCCTCCTACATTACCGGAACAAACCTGACCGTGGACGGCGGAACGAACGCATAACCAGCTTCCGCGTCTGGTTTGCCCCGGCCACCTACAATCAAAGCAGCATGTCTCGCATCTACCTCGACGCCAACGCCACCACGCCCGTCCTCCCCGAGGTCGTGGAGGCCATGCGTCCCTTCTGGTTCGAGACCTTTGGCAACGCGTCGTCGATCCACCAGAGCGGCCAGCACGCCCGCTCCGCTATCGACGACGCCCGCCAGCACCTCGCTGCCCTCCTCGGCTGCCGCGCAACTGAAATCATCTTCACCTCCGGCGGCACCGAGAGCGATAACCTCGCCCTCTTCGGCACCCTTCGCGCAGGCGACCACTGCATCACCACCGCTATCGAGCACCACGCCGTCCTCCACGCTGCGGAAGAACTGGCCAAGCGCGGCATCGACCTCACCATCGTACCTCCGACTCCTGATGGCCTCATTACGCCCGAGTCCATCCAAGCAGCGCTCAAGCCCAACACAAAGCTCATCAGCGTCATGCTCGGCAATAACGAAACCGGGATCCTGCAGCCAATCGCCGCCATCGCAGAGATCGCCCACGCCGCCGGTGCCCTTCTCCATACGGACGCGGTTCAGGCTGTCGGCAAGATCCCCATCGACGTCAAAGCCCTCGGCTGCGACCTCCTCTCGCTCAGCGGCCACAAGATGCACGCCCCCCAGGGCATCGGCGCGCTCTACGTCCGCAAAGGCATCCCACTCCAGCCTCTTCACTATGGGGGAGCGCACGAGCGCGAACGTCGCGCGGGCACGGAAAACGTTCCCGGCATTGTCGCCCTCGGCAAAGCCGCGCAACTCGTCCAGCTAAAGAACGATACCGCCACCCTCCGCGACCGCCTCGAAGACGCCCTTCTGAAGATCCCCGGCACCCAGGTCAACGGAACTGCCGAGCGCCTTCCCAACACCACCAACCTTCGTTTCGACGGAATCGACGCCGATGCCCTCGTCATCGCCCTCGATCTGCAGGGGATCGCGACCTCCGCTGGCTCCGCCTGCCAGTCCGGAAGCACGGAGCCGTCGCATGTGCTACTCGCCATGAGACTTACGCACGATGAAGCAAAAGCCAGCCTGCGGCTCTCCCTAAATTGCCTCAATACCGCTGCTGAAATCGATCAGGCAGCGACCATCATCACCTCTACGGTCGCCCGCCTCCGCGCAACGGCGCTCTAAACCTGCGAAAATAGGGGTAATGCAGTTGGAAGCCCCAAACTCGACCATAGCCGAAGCGCCTATCGCGGTAGTCCCCATAGCCGTTGCTATGTCCGGAGGAGTCGACTCCTCCGCCGTCGCCGCGCTTCTGCGCTCGCAGGGGCACACGCTCGTCGGTCTCACCCTGCAGCTCTGGAACCAGCGCCGCCTCGCCGGACACGAAGGCATGCCCGAGCAGGTTCGTGGCCGCTGCTGCTCCATCGACGACGTCTACGACGCCCGCCGTGTGGCCGAGCAGCTTGAGATCCCCTATTACGTTGTAAACCAACAGGAGCGCTTCGAAGCCGACGTCGTCAAGCCCTTCGTCGCCGAGTACCTCGCCGGGCGCACACCGATCCCCTGCACCCTTTGCAACAATCACCTCAAGTTCGACCAGCTTCTCCTCACCGCCCGTCAGATTGGCGCGGAGAAGATCGCCACCGGCCACTACGCCCGCAACGAGTTCGACGTGGCCCGAAACCGCTGGATCCTCAAACGACCCACCGACCGCAGTAAGGACCAGACCTACTTTCTATTCGGTCTCACACAGCCACAGCTCGCTCGCACGCTCTTTCCGCTCGGCCACATGGAAAAGCCAGCTGTCCGCGCCATGGCCGAAGAGCATGACCTCGCCGTCGCCCACAAGCCCGACTCGCAGGAGATCTGCTTCATACCCGGTGGCGACTACAAGGCTTTCCTCGCGGCCTACCTCGACGATCAGGACCAGGCCATGCCCGACACCGCAGGCGAACTCGTCGACACCACGGGAAACACCGTCGGCCACCACACCGGGATCCACAACTTTACCGTCGGCCAGCGCAAGGGCGTGCAGCAGAACCTCAATGCGCACGCGGCTTCGCCCTTCTACGTCCTGGGCATCGATGCCACCACGCACAACGTTACCGTAGGTTCCGACGATGATCTCTTCGTCCGTACGGCAAGGATCGATCGCCTCAACTGGATCTCGATTGCTACTCTCGAAACGCCGCTTCGCGTTGAAGCAAAGATCCGCCACCGCCATGAACCTGCGCCCGCTACCATCGCGCCCAACGAAGACGGCACCATCACCCTCACATTCGACGAGCCACAGCGTGCCGTCACGCCCGGCCAGTCCGCCGTCTTCTACCAGGACGATGAAGTCGTTGGCGGCGGTTGGATCAGCAGCAATTAGCTTTCGATAGACATCAAGACAAAACAACAAAGCAAAAGGCCCATCCGGATCCGGATGGGCCTTTTGGCTGAATTCAAAACTACTTAAGCGTGATAATCCTCGCCCTCACCCATACGTTCTTCGCCTTCGTGAGAGTCGTACCTGCTGCCGTAGCGGGCAACGTACGGATTCGCCTTTGGCGTAACCCGCGTTTTCAGCTTGTCCACAGCGGCCTTTACCGCAGCTACAGCACCGACAAACTGCTTCACGGGAGCCATAATGGCATGCTGGATGGAATGTGTAATCGTCTGCGCTCCATTCAAAGCATCCGTCGTGATCTGATCCACATGCGCGGCCTGCTTCTGCGTCTTTCGGGTCAGATCGCTCAAAAGGGCGTCAATTTCAACTGCCTTGGCACGCGCAATCTCGCTGATTTCGACGGCGTTCGAAGTGATCTTGCGTACCTTTGGGCTCGTTTCATCTACAACAGCCTGCACGCTGGAGAGCAGCGGCATCGCTTTACCGTGCATCTGCGTGATCAAACCCAGAATCTCTTTACGCGCCTTGGCTCCCGCCAGCGCGAAGCTGATCAGAATGCCGCATTGAATGACGACGGCCAGCGTGACTGCGCCGGCAAAAATCATCAACACGGTGACTTGGCTCTGGGTCAACCCACCCACCGTCATACCGTCGGTCTGCAAGAGCAAAGCAGGCATTATTGTCGTCAAGTGCATCACAGCGCCTCAGTTCTAAATAGAAAGTTTTGGTCAAGCAAGACGGGACCCTGCTTGGGTCCCGTCCAGAAGTCTACTTCAACAGATTACGAGTTTTGAATCTGTTGTCCGGCTTCGCTGATCTGATCGCCCGTGTTCTCGGTGGCCTTGCCAAACGCCTGCTTGCCAGCATCCACAGCAGCCGCAACCTTACCCTGCTGCTCCTGGAGGTAGTCCTTACCCTTGTCTACGTACTCGCTCCACTGGGTACGGCCCTTTTCGTAGTACTCGCGGCCTTTTTCGGCATACTGACCAACCTGCTCCTTGCCCTGATCGACATACTGGTTGGCCTTTTCGCGCGCATCACGCGCACTCGCTGCCAAGTCCTCGCGGGTCTCTTTCCCGCTCTTCGGTGCATACAGAACACCGGCCAGGGCGCCGATACCCAGCCCTGCAAGAAACCATCCCAAACCGCTTACGTTGCTCTCGTTATCTGCCATTTTTTTGTCCTTATCTTCCCGTCGGGAGTGCGTTTATGTCCAGCTCGTAGCGGCATGCCCGTGACGGCGCAATTGCTTCCCTAAACTGGATGCCGAACTTCTGGCGAAGGTTTGCTGACGCTCCAATGATGGCATATTCAACCCGCCAATTTAGAACTCTTTGAAAGAGCGGGCAACCATGCTCCATTTCGGGCTACTTTAAGTTTTTTTTCCCCACAAAAGACAAATTGGGGAATGAAATCGAAGTTCGCGTGTTTTAGCTCCAATGAGCATGAAAATTGGCTTCGTAAGTATGCCGCACGCAGGACATCTTAACCCGATGACTGCACTCGCACGCAAGCTTCAATCCCGGGGGTACGAGGTAGTATTTCTCGGCCTTCCGGACGCCGAACCGATGGTGCGCTCCGCGAATCTGGCTTTCGTGCCCTACTGCGAAAAACAGTACCCAGCAGGGTTTATTGCCGCTGCCTATGCTCAGGCGGCGGAACTGCAGGGGCTGGATGCCGTGCGCTATAGCGCTGAGCACGTTCATGCGGCCCTGCTCAGGGACTCCTTGGAGTATTTGCCGGAAAAGCTGAAAGAGGCTGGTATCGAAGGTTTGGTATTGGATACGGTCCACTTTTTCTTTGGTCTGATTCCGATGAGCCTCGGCATGCCCTATGTCCACATCTGGAATATTCTCCCCACGGATTTATCGGGGACGTCTCCGGCGAGCTTCCTAGGTTGGCGGCACGAGATTTCACCCGAGGCCGCTGCCAGGAATCTCGAAGGATTGAGGTCGGTTGGCGCGTTGTTTGCCCCGGTCCTGGCGGTTGCGAAACCCTTTGCTGAAAAGGAGGGATTGCAGGTCGACTGGAGCGCTCCTGGCGCAACCCTATCTCCGTCGGCCATTATTACGCAGATTCCCAGGGAGTTTGACTACCCGAACATTCCATGGCCACCCGCGTTTCACTATGCAGGCCCATTTCACGACGATCAGGGCCGGGAACCCGTCCCATTTCCATGGGAAAAGTTGACCGGCGCTCCCTTGATCTACGCCTCTCTGGGAACTCTGCTGAACGGACAAAAAGAGATCTACAACATCATTTTTGAAGTTGCCGCGCGACTCCCCGAGATGCAGTTTGTAGTTCCGGTAGGCGGAAATGTTTCTCTGGAGGATCTCGTAACGGCTCCTCCCAATATGATCGCCGTACGGAAAGCCCCTCAAATCGATTTGCTGAAGCGTGCCGCGCTTTGTATCACCCATGCGGGTTTGAATACTACGCTTGAGTGCCTCGGAAAAGGCGTTCCGATGGTAGCCATGCCCATCGGGTTCGATCAACCCGGCATTGCGGCCAGGATTGCGTATCACGGTGCGGGCGAGCTTCTTGAAAGGAGCGACCTCACGGTTGACGCACTTTTGAAGTTGGTCCAAAAGGTCCTGACGGTTCCCGATTACCGCGAAAAAGCTCTTTACTTCCAAAAGGTAATTGCAGAAACCCGCGGATTAGACAGGGCTGCCGACATCATGGAACAAGCGTTCCGAAGAACCAACTGATCGCGATGGAAAGAAAGGACGATCTGGTGTGAAAGACAATTTAATTGAAGTTTTTGAACGGTATAAGAGCGAGCGTTTCATTCAAGACGACTCGAAGCTGCTTGACCTCTTCGATCAGCTTGATCCCGTCTCGTGCGACGAAATTTATTCGCGTTGGTCGGGAGGGAGCTTTCAGACGGGACACTGGGTCGGGAACGCCCTCCGCGACATGAAATGGTATGGGAAATGGTTTCGGTCGAAGCTGGATGCCGCTCCACTCATTTGTTTCGACGAGGACGGAAATTTATTTTCGAACCAGGTCGTGGGTGGAGAGGGAATTCTTTGGATGGCAGAGTTTCGAGGTAAAGTCTCCGCCACATTGATCTGCGACATTCAGCCCATGTTCGACCACTTCAGAAAAGTGGACGACGACACGCTGATGGGCATTATGGACGAAAAAAAAATATTGACGGAAATCGAACTCGTTCCGAACGATCGGTACTTCTTTTTCTATTTGCAAAGGGTTGCGAAGTTTCCCGCCAAATTTGTGAACAGGAACGAAACGAATCTTTGGTCTGCATCTGTGCAAGTCCCCCAGAAGGCTTAGCTTCGGGAGAGGACCTCCAAATTTCGTTCACTCTTGAGAATCTCGGGATGACTTCCCTGAATCTGATCATCATGCGGAAGGTTGCTCAAACTTGATTTACCGAGGCACGCCGCAAATCGTATTGCCCATGGGGGTTTAAATACAGCGCTTGAGTGGCTTGGAAGAGAGTGGCCATTCCCGGCCGGATTCGATCAACCCGACACTGTCGCCAGAATTATCACGGCGCAGGTGATTTTCCTGAAAGAGACGACCTCACGTCTGAAACTTTTTAGCGCTGATTCAGAAGATCCTGACGGGTCCCAGCTATCGCGAAAAGCCTTTACTTCAAAAGCTAATTGCAGAACTTACGGTTAGACATCGCTGCGGATGTGAAGAAACAAGCGTTTCGAGAACAACCAGCGAAAGTTAGGAATAAGGGGAGCAGTAAGGTTTTGGAAAATAAGTTAATCGAAGCTTTTGAACAGTATAGGAATCAGAAGTTTATTAAAGACGACTCGAAGTTGCTCGAACTCTTCGACCATCTCGATCCCGTCTCGTGCGACGAAATTTATTCACGCTGGGCGGGAGAATGCTTCCAAACCGGCCACTGGGCCGTCAAGACTCTCACCGACATGAAGTGGTATGGGAAATGGTTTCAAACCAAGATGAATTGCGCTCCGCTCATCTGCTTCAACGAGGAGGGAGATTTATTTTCGAACCAGATTCTGGGCGGGGAGGGCATTCTCTGGACGGCAGAGTTTCGAGGTAAAGTCTCTGCCACATTGAGCTATGACAGCCAGCCCATGTTCAACCACTTTAGAAGGGTGGACGAGAACACGCTCATGGGCATTATGCAGGAAAAAAGATTGCTGACGGGGCTCGAAATCGTTCCGGCTACTCACTACCTCTACTTTTGCCTGCGGAGGGTGGCGGAGTTCCCCGCGAAGCTCGTTCCTCACAGCCAGGCAGATCTTTGGCCCGCACCTCGACGAGCCCACTATGGGGTTTAATGGCTCCGGAAAAACAATCTGCCTTCTAACTTCATTCTTGTTCCAGAGGAGATTGCGAGAATCACGGCAAACACGGACGTGATGGATAGGCGTTTTCAATAAGCAACGAGCAACGGCCAGGGATAGGGAGAGCAGAATGGATTTAAAAAATGAATTAGCCCAGGCTTTTGAAAAATACAAAAATCAGGAGTTTATTGAAGACGATTCAAAGTTGCTCGACCTCTTCGACCAGCTTGATCCCATCTCATGTGACGAAATTTATTCACGCTGGGCGACAGGCCCCTTCAACACGGACCATTGGGCCACGAAGGCCGTCAGCAAGGTGAAGTGGTACGGACAATGGTTTCGCTCAAAGATGGATGCAACCCCACTCGTCTGCTTCGATGAGGAAGGAAATTTATTTCCCTATCAGGTCATAGGCGGTGAAGGAACGCTTTGGATGGCAGAGTTTCGAGGCAAAATCTCCGCCACGATGATGTGTGATCTTCAGCCTGTATTCAACTATTTCAGAAAAGTGGATGACAACACGCTCATGGGCATTATGAGCGAAAAAAAACTATTGCCAGAGACCGATGCCGAGCCAACCGATCGGTACTTCTATTTTCATTCACGGAGAATTGCGGAGTTCCCCGTGGATTTTGTAATCAAGAACGAAATGGATCTCTGGCCCGCATCTCAGCAGGCCCCCAAACCAGCAAGCCCCCAAGTACGGCAAAGAGCTGAAAGGAAGTCGTGCTGACTCTGGTCCATACAATGGACCAGTTTTGCTAACACTCCTGCCCCGAACCCGCGTCTAATCAAGTGCGAACCCATTCGAAAGTCTTGGGTTCTCAGTTGGCGGAGAAACTGTTGTAATCGACTTGACGCTCTTGTGCTGGTCCATGAGCAAAGAGTCTTTGGAGGAGATTGGTATGAACCGTATCAACGCAACCCGGAACATCGGGGCAGTCGCAACCCTGGCACTGGCCCTCATCGCCACCGGTTGCAAGCCTAAACCTGTCACCGTCGACGATCCTACCCTGATGTCGAACATCCAACAGAAGATCGCCAGCGACGGCGCCCTTCACAATGAAGCCATCCAGGTCTACGTACAACAGGGCGCGGCTACCCTCAACGGCCAGGTCTCCAGCGAAGCAGCCCGCTCCCTCGCCGCCAATGACGCCGCAGCCGTCGCTGGCGTAGCGAAGGTCATCAACAACCTCGTGGTAGGTCCTACACCCACCACAACCGCCACGGTAACGGCTCCGCCTCCCGTTGCGCCCGAGCCGGTTGCGCCAAAGGTGAAACACGAGAAAGTTGTTCGCGAGCCTGCACCGGTGCAGCGTTACACCCCGCCGCCGCCACCCCAGCCGCTCCCTGAGCAAGCGCGTGTCGTCGCTGCACCTCCACCACCACCGCCGCCGCCACGTGCTCCTGCGGGTCCGGTTTATCGCACGATTACGCTGGCGTCTGGCAGTACCTTGCCAGTACGCGTCACCACGCCTTTGGATAGCGCCACCACGCAGACAGGCGATGCCTTCTCCGGTGTCATCGCCTCTGACGTCATCCAGGACGGCATGGTCGTTCTCGCCCACGGTACGCCGGTCACCGGTCGCGTCACGGAAGCCAAGGACGCGGGCCACTTCAGCGGTAACTCCGAACTGGCCGTCGAGCTTACTGGCCTGAACCGCCACGGAGAGCGCATCGCCCTCACCACGGAACCCTATGACGTCAAGGGCAAGGGCCGCGGCGCCAACACTGCCACCAAGGCTGGCGTGGGCGCTGCAGCAGGAGCTATCCTCGGAGGCATCTTCGGCGGCGGTAAAGGTGCAGCCATCGGCGCGGCAGCAGGCGGCGGTACCGGTGCCGGTATCAACGCTGTGACCCGCGGACAGCAGGTACAGATTCCCTCGGAATCGATTGTGCGTTTCCACCTCGCGAATTCGATCGCCATCCGTACCGCAACCGCGGCTGACTCCTCTACTCCTGGCGATCCCTCTCTACAAACTCACTAAGCAAAAGCATCCGTTTAAAAGGACGAAGCGTCGTAACGCTTCGTCCTTTTCTTTTTGCGGGCCGTCCTACGAACATGAACCTGCCGCGCCGCTGTCGGCATCTGAAGGCATGAAGATCCAGGTATAGACTGAGGGGGACGTCCACGCCGGCCAGTCCACCCCATCGCACCTCACAGCCCACAAGGAACGTTGAGACGAATGAAGCAAGTGACCAAACCTGCAGGATTTCTTACTTTTACGCTGCACGCGCATCTACCCTACGTCGTGAATCACGGCACTTGGCCCCACGGTATGGAGTGGCTGCACGAAGCCGCGGCAGAGACCTACTTACCTCTACTTCGGGCACTCAAGCGTCTCGAAAAGGATGGCATTGGGCTCTTTGCGAACATCAATCTGTCGCCCATTCTTTTAGAGCAGCTTTCCCACCCGAATTTCATCAAAGAGTTTCCGAAGTACGTTACTCGCAAAATCGTAGCCGCCAACGAGGATGAAGCGTTCTTCACACAGGGCGGCGAGAAGCATTACGCCGAGACAGCCCGCTTCTGGCGCGACTTCTTCCAGCAGGCGCTGGACGACTTCGAAGCTTTGAATAAAGACATTATCGCGGGCTTCCGTTATTTCGCCGAACGCGGCTTGATCGACATCATTACCTGCGGCGCAACCCACGGTTACAACCCGCTTCTCGGTACCGACGAAAGTGTCCGGGCGCAGTTGCGCATGGCCGTCAAAACCCACCGCCGTCACATCGGCAAGCAGCCACGCGGCATCTGGGTGCCTGAGTGCGGTTATCGTCCGGCTGGCTTCTGGAATTACCCCGTGGCGGCAGCAGGCGAAGAGTTCCCCTACCCCGGTTACGACCGTATTGGCACGGAACAGGCGCTCTCTGAAAGCGACATCGAATTCTTTTTTGTAGATACGCACCTCGTCGAAGAGTCGGAGCGTATTCCCTCCCCTTACGAGCTTCTCAATGGCACAGTGCCTCTCGATCCAAATTTGATCGCAATGACGGAAAAGGCCAGCCGCCGTCTTTATCAGCCGTATTACGTCAACGGCCCCTACGACAAGCGCCACGCCACTTCCGTCTTCCCGCGCGACCCGCGGACTGGCGTTCAGGTCTGGAGCGGTGAAGGCGGATACCCCGGCGACCCCGGCTATCTCGACTTCCACAAAAAGCGCTGGCCTGGTGGGCACCGCTACTGGCGGGTCACCGGTTCCAAAGTCGACATGCAGTACAAAGAGCCCTACTGGCCGCAGGAAGCCCTGGCAAAGACCCGCGACCATGCGAAGAACTACGTACACCTCGTGCGCGAAGCTCTCGCAAACGACCGTGCCGACTCCATCCCTCCAATTCTTTGCTCGCCCTTCGACGCCGAGCTCTTCGGTCACTGGTGGTTTGAAGGCATTCATTTCCTGGAAAATGTAGCGCGCGAAGTTCACGCCTCGGCGGACATCAAACTCACGAGCTGCGCCACCTATCTCGACGAATACCCACGCGCGGGCTTCATTAACATGAAGGAAGGCTCCTGGGGAGCAAACGGCGACAACACCGTCTGGATGAATCCCGATACGAGCTGGACCTACACGCATATCTATCCAGCCGAAATCTACACGCGCGAAGTCTGCACGGGTACGAAGTGGCGGGATGGCGGTATGGGCGAACGCATCGTCAACCAGCTCTGCCGCGAACTTCTTCTCCTTGAATCCTCTGACTGGCAGTTCCTCATCACCACCGGAGCGGCCCGCGACTACGCCGAGATGCGCTTCGCCAATCACAACAGCGATTTTCTCCTGGTGAAATCCATCTGGCAGATCTTCGAAAGGGACGGCGCGATTACCGAAGCGGAAGAAGCCCGTCTCGCGGAAATTGAGCTGCGCGACAACATCTTCCCGGACATCGATCCTACCTTCTGGCGCGCAGGCGAAAAGGCTGCGCGCCGGGACGAGCTGGTTCTTTCGACCGAAGCCAAATAATCTATAAGGGACAGGCCTATTTCAAGCCTGCCCCTATAGAAATGCGTCCATTGCATTTTGGAGATGTTTTGGCCGAAAAAAGAGCCACTGCCCTATCGCACTCCCTTCCGGAGATGTGGCACCTCCTCAGTCTCGATGCACCTCTCGTAGCTATCGTCTGGACCTGCCTTCTGAGCTGGAGCGTCGACGCGACTCCAACCTTGCCGGAGGTATGCGCCCTTGGTCTCGCAGTGTGGATGCTCTACGCACTTGATCGCCTGCTGGACAGTCTCCGCGGCAAGCATCCCCTGGAAGACAGGCACCGCTTCCATCGCCTACATTGGCGTGGATTTGTCTTCACGCTGGCACTCGCTATCCCTCTCGAATCCTGGATCGTCCTCACGCTTCCGCATAACATTCGCTTTGCGTGGATGCTCCTCGGTGTCCCGCTCGTGGCGTATCTGCTTCTCATCCACCTGACTTCTCTGCGCCCGCCGAAAGAGTTTATCGTCGCACTCTTCTTCGCCGCCGCATGCATCATGCCCGCAGCCATCCGTGTTGGCGTGGCTCCCTTACTGGGCGGAGGATCGCTCTTTGCGCTACTCTGCTGGACCAACTGCGTAGCCATCGCTCGTTGGGAAAAAGACGTGCAACCCCATCCGATGACCGAGTGGGCCGCATGCAATCTTCGGAGCCTGTGTGGCGCGATCGTTCTAGGGGCTGGCATTCTGTTCCTCGTGAATGGGTCTTCCGCTGTAGCAGGAGCTGCATCTGTATCGGCGCTCGCGCTCTGGGCCGCGGATGTCAGTTGGGGCGTCAAAGGTTCCCGCCTGCGCATGCGCGTCCTCGCAGACGCCGTTCTACTCACGCCGATCGCGTCGATCGCAGGCATGCCCGCGCTGCGGCAGCACACCTTCGCGCATCTCCTCACCATCCTTCCCCATCTTCACGCGGCGACACTACGGTGAAGGGGTTTGACCGCGTTGCGCGTCTCTATCGCTGGGCGGAGTACGCGACGTTCGGCCCCATCCTGTCGCGATGCCGCCTCGAGTTCTTGTCCACTGCAACAGACGCACAGCTCGCCCTTGTGCTCGGAGATGGCGATGGGCGTTTCACCGCAGCATTGATCGGCTCCTCACCCCAGATCGTCGTCGACGCGGTCGATCAGAGCACCGAGATGCTTCGTCTGCTCTCTGCCCGATGCGACTCCGAGCGTGTACACACCCACTGCATCGATGCCATGCGCTTTGACGTACGCGGCCCCTACGATCTCATCGCGACCCACTTCTTTCTCGACTGCCTGTCCACAAGCGACGTCCATACGCTCTCTCTTCGGATAGCCGCCAGCAGTGCGCCAAAAGCCCTCTGGCTCATCTCGGACTTCAATATTCCTACAGGCGTCATGCACTGGCCAGCGCGTATGCTCATCCGCTTCCTCTATCTGGCGTTTCGCATCCTCGCAGGACTGCGCATTCAGCAGCTTCCTGCATGGCGTCGGGCGTTAGGAGAGGCCGGGTTCCAATGCCTGGGAAGCGTGCCTCGTCTTGGTGGAATCCTCATAGCGGAG
Source organism: Terriglobus saanensis SP1PR4 (assembly GCF_000179915.2). Taxonomy (NCBI): domain Bacteria; kingdom Pseudomonadati; phylum Acidobacteriota; class Terriglobia; order Terriglobales; family Acidobacteriaceae; genus Terriglobus; species Terriglobus saanensis. The sequence goes on from NC_014963.1 coordinate 3,726,053, forward strand.
ATGTGGGAGCTACAGCCTCCGGTGCGCATTCGATAGACTGGTAGAGCCATGACTTTGTATATCCTTCGACATGCGAGCGCCGGGACGCGTCGCGCCAATCCCGTACTGGACGTAAGACGGCCCCTGGATAAAGACGGAAAGAGGCACTGCCTTCTGCTGGGTCACGCTCTGACGGCATTGAAGATCAACTTTGACGTCGTCATCTCCAGTCCGTTGAAGCGCGCCGTGCAGACGGCGTCCCTCGTGGGCACAGAGACCGGCTATGAGCAGCGCGTCGTCTTGTCGGAGGGTTTGTCGCCCGCCGCGGACTATGAAGCGTTTGAAAAGCTTCTCGCGACCTGCACGCACGAAGAGAACGTTCTGCTGGTGGGTCACAATCCGAATCTTCCGGCCTTCATAGGTCGGCTGCTGACCGGCGGAGGTCGCATTGGCAAGCCCGCTGCCGTTCGCATGCGGAAGGGCTCCATCGCGAAGATCAGCACCGACCGCGCCGCGGGACAAAATGGGCCCACGCTGCAATGGTTGATGGAGCCACGTATGGTTCGCGCTCTTTATGCCACTTCGACCAAGAGTTCGCGACGGAATACTTCGCGAAAGTAAGCTGACTCCTTCCGCGCCGACCAGGACTCCAGTTCGGCGTTGCCACGCGTGGCGCGTAGCTCAAGCACCACCCGCTTTGGATAAATCTTCGCGGCAATCCGCAAGGTGTCATTTACACGATCCTGGTTTAAAGCCACCGCCAGCCGCAGAAGCACAATCGCGCGCCGCACATGCAGATGCTCCTCCGGTGGAACGAAGCGCATGGGACGGTCTTCGGCATCCGGGCGGCTCTTTCCCAGGTAGCGTGCGATGGCCGAAACAATCGCGCGCTGTACCGGAGAAAATCCAAAGATCTCGGAGTTCGCAATAATGTACTGTGTGTGCCGATGATGACCCTGGTGGTTCATGAACTTGCCCACATCATGCATCACCGCTGCAGAAGCCAGCCAGAAGCGATACTCGTCCGGCAGTTCATGCACGCGGACCAGCAGATCGAAGAGCTTCACTGCATCGGCGCGTACCGGTTCGTACTTCTTCGCATCCACTCCGTAGCGCTTGGCCACGCGCAGAACGCCGGACCAGCGTTCCTCTTCTACCGCGCGGTGCACGGACGCTCGCATATCCGTATCGGCGAGCATCTGCGCAAGAATGCCGTCGCGCAGACCGAGCGTCGAATAACGAATCGAGGATAGGTTGAGGCGCTCCATGAGCGTGGCGAAAACAATGGCCCCACCCACGATGATGTCACCGCGCTTTGGTCCGATCCCAGGAACCGCAACGCGCTCCACATTCGTCATCTTCGCCAGTTTGTTGGCCACAGTGCGCACCTGTAGCACTGTGGCAGAGAGAGGCTGCAACTTCGAGGGCTTCTTCAACGCCTTCTTGAGAGAGGGCTTCTTCACCGCCGTTTTCTTCGGAGCGACCTTTGCACCGGGCACGAACTGCGGCGCGCCCACGGCTTCAGTCAAAGCCGCAGCCGTGCCCGAAGTCGCGATCACCAGCGCGACATTTGGTTCGCCCAGCTTGCGCTGCGCGCGTGAGATCTCACGATCGATGAAGCTCTGCAGGCGATGAAGATCTTCGCGTGTCGGCGGATCGTTCCGCAAGAACTCCTGCTGCAAACGAACCGCGCCAAGAGGAAGTGAGACGATCTCCCGAATACGGCCGTCTTCCGACAGTGTGACCTCGCAGGAACCGCCACCGAGATCGATCATCAGACATCGTCCGCGAGCCCCAGGCTCATGCGTCACCACGCCAAGATGAATCAAGCGCCCCTCTTCGAGGCCCGAGATGACGTCGATATCCCATCCTGTGGAAGACTTCACCCACGCGATAAACGCCGCTGCGTTACGCGCATCGCGCATGGCAGAGGTCGCCACCACGCGCACGCGATCGACCACATGGGCCTGCACAGCCTTCTGGAATCGTTTGAGCGCGCGAATCGTGTTCGCCATCGCGTCGGGCGAGATCATACCCGTCTCGAAGACACTTTCGCCAAGCCGCACCACTTCGCGGTCCTCGTGCAACGTATGTAATGTGTGGTTCTGAACACTGGCGATTGCGAGACGGCAGGAGTTGGAACCGATATCAATCGCTGCAAAGGTGGGCACGGGAGCAAGTCCTCAGAGGCAGAAATTTGCGACCCGAATGGGCCACCTTGCATGGAGTCTACAAGAGTGGAAATAGAGGAGAATGAAGAAGGCGCATTTCTTTCGGAACTTCTGCGAATTTGGGGCGTCTAGTGAATATGAATATGACCACGGTCGCAACAGATCGCGAGCAGTCAAAAGCAGGAAAGAGACCCGTCTCGCGAACAAAAATTCAGAGTGGTCTTCGCGAAGCACACTGGTGGCCTCGACGCTCCCATCTGGTGTGGATTCTCGGCCTGTTCCTCGCTGTGTATGCGGGCTCGCTCTTTTCTCCGCCTCTGCTCGACGACGCCGATGCGACCCACGCCAATGCCTCCCGACACATGGCCGAGACCGGCGATTTTGTTACCCTGCGCGTCAACGGAATTCGCTATCTCGAAAAGGCCCCGCTGCCCTACTGGGTGGTCGCGGCTGGGTTCAAAGTTTTTGGATACGATACATTCGCGGTGCATCTCCCGCTGGCGCTGAGCGTCCTTGCCCTGGCGCTGCTGGCCTATCGATGGGGAATGCTCGCCTGGGGTGACCGCGCAGCCCTCTATGCCGCCTCCGCCGTGTTGACCAGTGTCGGTGTGTTTCTCTTCACGCGCGTCTTCATTCCCGAGGTACTGCTCAGCCTCTTCATGGTGGGTACGCTGTACTGCGTCCTGCGTGGACTGGAGCTGCGGAAAAAGGCCTGGATTTACGCCGCGTGGACGATGCTTGCCTTTGCTGTCCTGACCAAGGGTCTCGTTGCCATCGTCTTTGTGGGGGCCGCTCTTCTGGCGTACGGCTTGTTTACGGGCGATCTGCGACGCTGGCGGGAACTGCGCCTGCTGACGGGCGGCCTTCTTTTTCTAGCATTCGCCGCGCCGTGGCACATTTTGGCGGGGCTACGTAATACCGGTGGAGCGCAAGGCCACGGGTTCTTCTGGTTCTACTTTGTGAACGAGCATTGGCTGCGCTTCCTCGGCAAGCGAATGCCTCACGACTACAACAAGCTGCCCGGTTGGCTGTACTGGTCGCTGCATCTGGTGTGGCTGTTTCCGTGGAGCCTCCTCTGGCCCGCGGTCGCCATCGCAGCCTGGCGCGAACGGTCGACGCGGCGCGACTTCGCCTGGCGCACCTCCGTTCTGCTGGGCAGCTTCACCAGCATCGTCCTGATCTTCTTCGCAATGTCGACCAATCAGGAGTACTACACCTATCCCGTCTACATGCCTCTGGCCCTGCTGACGATGGCGGGTGTGGTGATTGCAGAGCGGCGCTTTGCGTTGGACACCAAAGTGCGGCGATGGTTTATCGCGGGGCACGTTGTACTCACCGTCGTCGGCGCGGGCGTTGCTCTGGCACTGGCAGGCGGCCTATGGCAGAGCCGCAAGCTCCCTTACGTCTCCGATATCGGTGAGATGCTCGCGCACAGGGGCGTGGGCGATTACACGCTCTCCATGTCCCACTTCTTCGACCTCACAGGTCCATCCTTCGCTGCGCTGCGTCTGCCCGCCACGCTGGCCATGATTGCCTTCGCCGCCGGCCCCGGCATCTCCTGGTGGCTGCGCAAAAAAGGAGAGCATAAGGCGAGCACACTCACCATGGCTTTGACCTCAGCCATCTTCCTGATCGCGGCCCATATCGCTCTGGTCCGCTTCGGTCCGATGTTGTCGTCGCAGAAGATCGAAGCGCGCTATGAGGAGCTGATGGACTCCGGCGCCTTCGCGAAGGACAGCGAACTCATGCTCTACGGCGACCAATCCTATGGGTCTTCGATCCCCTTTTACGCAGGGGAGACGGTGCCTCTGGTCGAAGGAAGATCCACCTCAATGTGGTTTGGCTCGACCTTCCCGGATGCACCAAAGATCTTCTGGACGAAGCAGGAGTTGGAAGACGTCTGGGGTATAGGGCGTCGGAAGGTTCTCTTCGTTCCACTAGAAAAACGAGACGAAGTCGATGCGCTCCTGGGCAAGCGTCAGGTCGTACTCATGGAGGTCAGCGGCAAGGCTCTGGTAACCGATCGTCCTCTCGGGGAGCCTGCACGTTGACATCTGGCGCAATGTGACGGACGATGATGAAACCCCTCACAGTCGAAACGAAATAGCCTTGAACGCTCCTCCTGCTCTAACTCATCCCCGTCGTGCGCGCTCACGTTCTGTCGCCGGTCTGGTCATGATCTGGCTCATTCTGCATCTGGGCTGCCTCTTTTCACCGGGCCTGCTGGACGATGTCGACTCGGTCTACATCGAAGTGGCGCGCGAGATGATGCTGCGGCACGACTATGTGACGCCCTACATCGACGGTGTCCGTTTTTTTGATAAACCTCCCCTAATGTACTGGATGGCCGCGGGCAGCATGCAGATCTTCGGCGCGTATGACTGGGCCGCGCGCCTTCCGCTCTCGCTCATGGTGCTGGCGCTGTTCCTCACCGTCTACGCCCTGGGCGTTCGCTTCTTCGGCGAACGCGGCGGCTTCTACTCCGCACTCGCTATGGCGACCAGCCTGGGGCCGTATCTCTTCACACGCTTCTACATCCCGGACATCATGAACGCGCTCTGGATGACGATCGGCGTTCATCTTTTCCTGATGGCACTGGATCGGGTGAAGGAAGGCCGCAGCGCACGCTGGCCTGCCTGGGGATTCGCTGCAGCCATGGCGTTGAACCTTCTCACTAAGGGCCTCATCGGAATCGTTTTCCCCATCGGCTTCGTGGTCTTTTATCTCCTCGTCACGCGACAGGTTGCCGCGCTGAAGAAGATGTGGCCGGGCAGCGGTATGCTCCTGTTCCTGGCGATTGCGCTGCCCTGGCATGTGCTGGCCGCCCTACGCAATCCCGCCATCGCGATGCCTGCGGGTCTCGGCTTACCGGCTCGCGCGGGATGGTTGTGGTTCTACATCGTGAATGAGCACTTCATGCGCTTCCGGGGTCTGCGCATCCCGCACGATTACGGACAAGTCCCGATCCCTCTCTTCTGGCTGATGTTTTTCCTCTGGCTCGCGCCGTGGACCGCGTTTCTCCCCTCGGCCCTGCTGCGGACGTGGCATGTGCTGCGGCGACGCGTCGTAGCGGACGCCATCGAGTACGAAAGCTCGCTGGCCCTTCTGCTCTGGGCAGGCATGGTGCTCGGCTTCTTCACCCTGTCGTCGCGGCAGGAGTACTATTCGCTGCCCGCATTGCCCGCACTGGCTCTCATGGCGGGCGGAGTGTTGAACGCAGCTGATCGCCGTGAAGAACCAGCCCGCAAAGGCGTGCTCCGCGGAGCGACCTGGGCGCTCCTGCCGTTGGCCACGCTGGTTGCCATCGCCTGCGCGCACTTTGCGATGGTCGCGCCAAAGCCACCAGCAGGCGCGGACCTCGCGGACCTCCTGACCATCAATCCAGACCAGTACAACCTCGCCCTGGGACACCTGTACGACCTGACCGGACGCGCGATGGGCTTCTTCCTCGGGCCGTTGTGGGGCGTCGCCGTATCGATGCTCGGCGTGGGCCTGGGATCGTGGTGGCTGCGCCGCTCCGGTCGAACGCACGCGGCGAATCTCGTGCTCGGCATCAGCATGTGCGGCGTTCTGCTGTGCGTGCACTCCGGGCTGGATCGTTTTTACCCGATCCTTGGATCGAAGGGACTCGCCGAAGAGATCGCACGCGTACTGAAGCCCGGCGACCGCATCATGCTCGATGGCGAACTGACCTCAGGCTCCACACTGATCTTCTACACAAGGCAGCCGGTCTCCCTTGTGAACGGACACGTGAACGGGCCGTGGTTCGGGTCTTTCTGGCCTGACGCTCCCAGGATCTTCGAGACGGACGACTCGCTCCGCGCAGCCTGGGCTGGCAAGCAGAGAATCTTCCTCATGACCTACAACGACGTCCGAAGGGCCGATCTCGAACGGTTTGGCCCCGTGCATATCCTGGCGCAGAGGGGCGGTAAGACCGTCCTCAGCAACCAGTAACGAGCGTTATCCCTTTGTGGTAGCGGGTACGACACGCCCGTCCGGCGTCAGTTCAAAGTTGGCGTCGTGATAAGTGAAGCCGCTACCGCAGTAAGAGCCTACCCACAGGATGCCTCCCATGAGATCGCGCAAAGGATAAAGCAGTGACTGTGTAAACCACTCCTGCTCTCCCAGCGTGTGCAGCGCGACCGCCGCCAGAAGGATCCGGTTCGCGCAGGCCGCCAGCAGGAACATCGCACCGTGGAGCGGTTGGCCAGCCAGCACTCCCCACAGAAGCCCAATCAGACCGAAGGGCACCGCGAAGGTCAGGCCCGAACCAAGGTGCCCCAGCGGACGCGAGCGCCGCGTGCTCTTCATCCATCGCACCTGGTTGCGGAACGACTCCGCAAAAGGAGTCTCCAGCACCACCAGGCGGATTACGTGCGAGGAGATGATGACCCGGCGGCCACTCTCAGCAAGACGATTCCCCAGGACGAAATCCTCTGCGAAGTACTGGCCGAGATCTTCATAGCCTCCCGCATCCAGAAACGACTGCCGTGGAAGGATCATCGTGACGCCGAGGGCAAAGCGAGTTCCCCCCTCAACCATATCGGCGACCAGGCATCCCGACACCATCTCGACACTCTTGCCGATGGCATCCAGTCGCGGGCTGAGACCCGCGCCCGGTTCTACCGTCCCGATATACATGCAGGAAGCAAGCGCGGTCTTGCCATCGGCAAGCGACTGAATGCACTCCCGCAGGTAACTCGGGACCACCCGCGCATCCGCATCGCTGGTGACAAGAAGATCGTGCGTCGCGGCCTGTGCCATGAACGCCAGCGACCACATCTTCGCATTGGGATACTGCGGTTCCCCACAGGTGAGGAAGCGCGCATTCACCTCGGGATAACGCTGTGCGATGGTCTGAGCGATTTGCAGCCCCGCATCCGACGCGTGACGCGCGCAGAAGATCAGTTCGTAGTCTGGATAATCCTGCGTAAAGAACCGTTCGAGGTTCTCTGCCAATCCCGGCTCCGCACCATGCAGAGGCTTGAGAACGCTGATCGGAGGCAGGAAATTGGCCCCAAGACGGGCATCGCGTCGCCTGCGTCGGCCAAAGCGCAGCGTGGCCATCACCACCATGCCGCAGTAGATCGTCGAGGTGGCCGTACCCAGAATCGCCAGCCCCAGAAGGATGTGTAGGAAAAGATTCATGATGCAGTCTGTAGCCAGTTTAGAAGATGCTGGCTGCTACGGCTTTTTCGGCTTGGAGGCCGTCTTGCGCGGAGTGGGCATCACAATAGGGACGTCCACCCTCGGCACGACGAGCGGCCGACGCAGAGGCACCAGCCCCGACTGCGAAGCCGAGGCACGCTGGATGTGCGGCAGCATCTCCGACCGGACGTAGTCGACGAATCCCTGCATCTGCCGGTTCATCTCCTCCATCCGCTCCCGCATCTGGAGAACGATGGCGATCCCGGCAATATTCACACCGAGATCCCGCGCGAGATTCAGGATGAACTCCAGGCGTTCAAGATCCTCTTCGGTATACAGTCGTGTATTGCCATCCGAACGCGAGGGACGCAGAAGGCCTTCGCGCTCATACATGCGAAGCGTCTGCGGATGAATCTCATACATCTCGGCCACGGCCGAGATCATGTAAGCACCCTTCGATTTCCGTTTCGTCGCCATAACTACCTGATTTGATTATGGCGCAAGGTGACTGGTTGTGTAAGGTGCGATTTCAGGACCGTCAAAAATTACAACCACCGTCGCGGTCGGCGGCGTCCTAGCCTGCATGGGTCTTCTCAAACGCACGGTACAGGCAACAGGGATGGCGGCAGGAATTGCCGCAGGTTTAGGGATGACCGCAGTGGCGCTTGTTCGATCCGTACGCGCCCGTTCGATGCGCGGCAAAGTCGTCGTCATTACCGGCGGTTCCCGGGGCCTTGGCCTGGAACTGGCACGGCAGTTCGGCCGCGCCGGAGCCCATCTTGTCCTCGCAGCGCGCGATGAAGAAGAACTCCAGCGCGCCCGTGTCATCCTCGCCAGCGAAGGCGCCGCGCACAGCGCCTCCACCATTGAAATCGTCGTAGCCGACGTTACCCTGCGCGAAGACGCGACCCGCATCATCGAAGCCGCGCGGCAGCGCTTCGGACGCGTGGATGTCCTCATCAACAACGCCGGTGTGATCCACGTGGGCCCCTTCGTCAGCCAGCCGGAAGACGCGTTCGAAGAAGCCATGGCGACGAACTTCTTTGGCGCGCTTTACACCGTCCAGGCCGTCGTGGAAGAAATGCGCGAGCGCGGCGAAGGCAAGATCGTGAACATCGCCTCCATCGGCGGCAAGGTAGCCGTTCCGCACCTCCTGCCCTACGTCGCCTCCAAGTTCGCACTCGTCGGATTCAGCGAAGGCCTGCACGCCGAACTCGCCGCCGACGGAATTCAGGTGACTACCGTTTGCCCCGGCCTCATCCGCAGCGGATCGCATGTGCAAGCGAAGTTCTCCGGACGTCGTCAGGAAGAGTATCGCTGGTTCGCCGCTGGGGCGACCACCCCATTGGTTTCCATCGCAGTCCGTCGCGCCGCAGCCCAGATCTTTCGCGCCGTGGTCGCAGGGGCTGCGGAGATCACCCTGACGCCACAGGCGTGGCTCGCAGCACGAACCGTAGGCATCGCTCCCGTAGGAGCACAGCGTCTCGCAGGAGTCGTGAATCGAACCATGCTCCCGAAACCCGGAGCGCAGGCCGTCACACGTGGCAGCAATCTCCGTCAGCCCTCGCTCAAACTCGTAAAGGCCTGGAGCGAGCACCTGCAGACAGCCAATAATCAAACTGCAGAGTAGCTCTTAGACCTCGCGGAAGAGATCTTCGCGCGGGTCCATCGGATTCAGCTTGGCCAGCTCGCGCAGAATCTCCTTCGAGCGCTCGTCCTGAATCTTCGGTACAACGATCTTTACTTCCACGATCTGATCGCCGCGCACGGCATCCGCAGTGGAAGAGACGACGCCCTTTTCCCTCAGGCGAAGCTTCTGCCCCGTCTGTGTTCCCGGCGTAATCTTCAGCTGCGCCCGACCATCGATCGTAGGCACATCGATCTTCGCCCCAAGCGCTGCTTCAAAGGCCATCACCGGAACCACAACGTGGATATCGTCCGCGTTGCGCGTGAAGACAGGGTGCGTCCCGGCCTTGATGATCAGGTAAAGATCCCCTGGAGCACCGCCGTGCAGGCCCGCATTGCCACGCCCAGCCAGACGAATACGCTGACCGTTGCGTGTACCTGGCTTGATGCGCAACTCCAGCGGCTCACGGCGCGTGATGACACCATCGCCGTGGCACGTCGCGCACTCGTTCTGCACCACACCCGCGCCGTCGCAGCGCGGGCACTGGATGTTGAACTTCATGCGGCCACCCATCTGCGTGACCTGGCCAGAGCCATGGCACTCCGGGCACTCAATGCTTCCACCCGAGGTCGACTGTCCCTTGCAAGTCGGGCACGTCTCAGCCCGCTGAATTTCAAGGCGAGTCACGCCTCCCCGGATCGCCGTCCAGAAGTCGATCTGCACCTGGTATTCCAGGTCGGTACCGGGCTGCGGCCCACGGGCCGCCTGCTTGCCGCCGCCGTTGAACATGCTGCCGAAGATATCTTTAAACGACGAACCGCGGCTTCCGCTCTCCTGCTGCGGCCGACGTGGATTTCCCGTACCGCCTCCAAAGCCGGAGAAGTCGAAGCCGCCAAAGTCGAACGGCACCTCATCATTCTGCGCGGAGCCTCTCTGCTGTGCGCCTGCGCCATAACCGCCGCGGGACGCTGCCTCAGCAGCAGCCGGGTCGATGTTGTCCGAGTAGAAGCCAACCTGGTCATAGATCTTCCGCTTCTTCTCATCCGAAAGGACGTCGTTCGCCTCGGAGATCTCCTTGAACTTCTCTTCCGACTTCTTATCGCCCGGATTCACGTCCGGATGATGTTTACGCGCAAGTTTGCGGAAGGCCTTCCGGATCTCGTCCGGGGTCGCTGTTTTCTTGACGCCGAGAGCGGCGTAATAATCTTTGTTTTGCGTGGGTGCCATCGTGTCTTTCTAAGAATTAGATGATGCAGCGACTAAAGCGTTGCGGCGGCGCAAACGTCGCATGCTGGAGCTCGATCCGCTGGCTTCGATCTCATAACGATAATGCTCCGCGATACGATCGCGCGACCATAATTTGTATTGAGAGCTCTTTTGCTTCCGCATACGGTCTTTTTGAATTACATCCATCTCACGCACCAAGGAACGCAGGTCTGTGTAGTGATCGGACCACGGCGAATCCTTACTCTCCGTTATCGGCCGAAGATCCGCATAGACCGGCTGCACCCATTCATAGAAGGTGTGCCAGACATCGTAGGTCTCCAGATGGCCTTTTTTGATAAGAAGACCAAGATGCTCATAAAAATCCAGCACCTCAAACGCGCTTACCGGCGGGTCTTCAATATCAAGCGCAAGAAGCTCCCCTTGCGGGTCAATCCGCGCCTGTGCCAAAGTGCGGCGCGCGCTCACAAACTTGTCGGAGTGGAAGAAGGCAAGCTGCTTTTCGAGGTTCGAGACGGCGCGGTACCCGCGTTCATGCCGCAGCTGCAAACCGGCATAGCCAATGGCCGCCGCGGAGGTAACCACCAGAGCGACCGTACCGATGGCCTGCGCCTCATTCCAATCAATGAACATTATGCGGGCACCTTCATACTGTGAGATGCGGGCGCCTGACAATTGGGACACCAGAAGAGATTGCGTCCTGCCATCACCTGCGTCAGGATCTTCGTTCCGCAGATCAGGCAAGGTTTGCCCTGGCGACGATAGACGTAATGCGCCTCTTCTTTCAACGGTAGACCCGTCTTCTTCGTCGGCCTGTCCTTCGGCTTCGTCGTAATGATGCGCCGGTCCACCATACCCGCCTTCATCAGCGGAATCGCATCCTTCCAGATGGCTTCGAGCGTCTTTTCGCTCACCGCGTTTCCAGGAGTAAACGGATCGAGCTTCGCGCGGAAGAGTAGCTCGGCGCGATAGATATTGCCAACCCCGGCAGCAATGGTTTGATCCATCAGCAGCGCCGCAACCGCAGTCTTTCGCGCGCGCACCTTCTCGACGAACTTCGTCGCGGGATCGCCGTTCAAAGGATCAGGCCCGAGCCGCGCTTCCAGCGCCTCCCACTGCTGCTGCGAAAAGACAGAACAGTCCGTCGGTCCGCGAAGCTCTACCCAGGCCACCTTCGCGGCCTCAATATGCCCGGTGCCGTCGTCATTGGAGTACCACGCATGCCGCTTACTCTCGCCGGGCTCTACCGGCCCCTTGATCGCCTGCGCGTCGTAGAGGCGAACGCGGAGCGCGCCTTTCTCCGGCGGCAGAGGTCCAGTGCCCTCGGAGAAATCGCCGTACATACCGAGGTGAATATGCAGGATGCGGTCTTTACCGAAGTCATAGCCGAGATGCTTGCCTACTGCAATTACCTTTTCCAGCTTGCGGTTGTCCACGAGCGCTGCGTCCTGAAAGCGGCTGCCCTCGGGAGCGTCGACGCGAATCTTCTTTCCTGCAAAGGCGGCGTTGTGTCGCTCGGCCCAGCGATGGATCTCATTGCCTTCAGGCATTGTTTCTCCGGTTAAGCAACGCGGCGACGTACTTCTTTGTTGATGACAGAGACGGCCTGTTTATAAGTAATCGCGAGTTCATAATTGGCCTGGAGATTCATCCAGAACGACGCTGGCCCGCCAAAGTATGCGGCAAGCCGATAAGCAGTATCTGCAGTAATTCCACGACGCTCGGCGACGATCTCGGTGATGCGCGTGGAAGGCACGCGGAGCGCGATCGACAATGCATTTGCGCTCAGATTCAGCGGCACAAGGAAATCTTCACGCAGAATCGAACCTGGATGAACTGGGAAGCCGGGATGATTTGGATCTCTTGGAATCGACATGAAGCACCTCAGTGATAATCCACGATTTCAACGTCTTCTGCCCCGGCCTTCGTCCATCGGAAGCATATTCGGTACTGATCATTGATGCGAATACTATGCTGACCAGTACGGTCTCCACGAAGCACTTCCAGACGATTCGCTGGAGGAAAACGAAGCGCCTCCAGATCAACTGCCGCATTAAGAGCAGCCAATCTGCGAAGCGCTGCCGAAGTAATAGAGCCAAACTTCTTGTGACGACCTTCTTTGAACAGCGTCTCCACTGCACGGTCGCGAAAAGAGAGAATCACGCGCCAAGCGTACCACGTTGAACGCTATGCGTTCAACGTGGTACGAACTAGTTTAGTTCCAGACATTCTGAATCGGCATGGCTTCAATGCGCAGCATGATATCCGGGGAAACTCCGTTGAGCTTCCGGGCGAACTCGCGGGCCTGTTCCTCGCTATCGAAGACGCTCTTTTCTTTCAATTGGCCTGCGAGGTACTGCTCACACGTCCAGAGAATGGTTTGCATAGTGGGCCTCCTTTCAGGCCTTTGATACAGTGAGGGCGCTCAGAGCATGATTGCTTGAGCGCCCTCTACTTCTTAGACACAAGTTACGCAGATTCGATTCTGCCGGTTCCCTCGTATCCGTTACCGCGTGGTGCGTTTACTTCTTTTCGTCCGCGACATCGACATACTCCGCGTCGATGACGCCTTCATCCTTCTTCGGCTCTTCGGTCGTTCCCTCTGCGGCTGTTGCGCCGTCCGTGGGACCGCTTGCGTTGGCCTTGTACATCGCCTCGGCCAGCTTGTGGCTTACGGCGGTCAGGCGGTCATGCGCTGCCTTGAGCTCGGTGGAAGAAGGCGTTCCGGTCAGCGTGGTCTTCGCATCAGCAAGGGCAGTTTCTACCTCGCTGCGGTCGGACTCGGCTACCTTGTCGCCGCTCTCCTTGAACATCTTGTCCACGTTGTAGACGAGCGAGTCGAGCTGATTGCGTGCCTCAATCTCCTCACGCTTCTCCTTGTCCTCGCCTGCATGCGCTTCGGCTTCCTTCGCCATGCGCTCAATCTCTTCCTTCGAAAGACCCGAGGAGCTGGTGATGGTGATCTTCTGGTCCTTGCCCGTGGCATTGTCCTTCGCCGTCACATTCAGAATGCCGTTCGCGTCGATGTCAAAAGTGACTTCGATCTGCGGCACACCGCGCTGCGCGGGAGGAATACCGGCGAGCTTGAACTTGCCGAGCGTACGGTTCTGCGCGGCCAGCGGACGCTCGCCCTGGAGGACGTGTACCTCAACCTCAGTCTGCGAGTCCGCAGCCGTGGAGAAGGTCTCCGTCTTCTTCGTCGGGATGGTCGTGTTGCGCGGGATCATGCCCGTGGCAACGCCGCCCATGGTCTCGATCGAGAGCGTGAGAGGTGTGACGTCGAGGAGCAAAAGGTCCTTGACCTCGCCGCCCAGAACGCCGCCCTGTACCGCCGCGCCGATCGCGACAACTTCGTCAGGATTCACACCCTTATGCGGTTCCTTGCCGAAGAGCTCCTTCACCAGGGCCTGCATGCGAGGCATACGTGTCTGTCCGCCCACGAGAACGACTTCGTCGATCTTGCTTGCGTCCACACCGGCATCGGACATCGCCTGCTTGCAGGGTCCGACCGAGCGCTGCAGAAGGTCCTCAACGAGAGACTCCAGCTTGGCGCGCGTCATCTTCTCTACGAGATGTTTCGGTCCACTCGCATCCGCCGTGATGAACGGCAGATTGATCTCCGTCTCCATCGTCGTGGAGAGCTCAATCTTGGCGCGTTCCGCCGCGTCACGCAGACGCTGCAGGGCCATTTCGTTACCCTTCGCGCGCAGGTCGAGGCCTTCCTTCTTCTTGAACTCGTCGATCAGGAAGTCCACGATGCGCTGATCCAGGTTGTCGCCGCCAAGGTGCGTGTCACCGTTGGTGGACTTTACTTCGATGACGCCGTCGCCCACTTCGAGAATCGAAACGTCGAACGTTCCGCCGCCGAAGTCATAGACCGCAATCGTCTCGTCCTTCTTCTTGTCGAGACCGTAAGCAAGTGCTGCCGCCGTGGGCTCGTTCACAATGCGCTTTACATCCAGACCGGCAATCTTGCCTGCGTCCTTGGTGGCCTGGCGCTGTGCGTCATTGAAGTACGCCGGAACCGTAATGACGGCTTCCGTGACGGACTGGCCGAGATAGTCCTCTGCCGCCTTCTTCAACTTCTGAAGAATCATGGCCGAAACTTCAGGAGCAGTAAACTCCTTGCCCTGCGCGGAGATAGCGATGTTGTCGCCATGCGCAACGACCTTGTACGGCACCATCTTCTGTTCTTCGCTGACTTCGTTGGGACGACGTCCCATGAAGCGCTTGATCGAGTAAACCGTATTCTCAGGGTTGGTGATCGCCTGACGCTTGGCGACCTGGCCGACGAGACGCTCGCCGCTCTTGGTAAACGCAACAATCGAGGGGGTCGTACGCCCGCCTTCTTCATTCGGAATAACTTTGGCCTCGCCGCCTTCCATCACGGCAACGCACGAGTTGGTGGTTCCGAGATCAATACCGATAATCTTGCCCATAATGCTTTTGAATCCTCCGTGGCCGCGATGGGCCAGATGTGCAGCCGTCTCAGGGCTAGATCCAAGATCGCACCTTGAGTGTGTTGCTGTCAAGGTATCTGATGCAAATTATGCATACCAGGATGCAGGAAACCTCGGCTAAGATGTCGCCATGCGCAAGCTCTTCTCCGTTGCCCTGCTTTGTGCCTCCGCTTTCTGTCAAACCCACCCCCTTTTCGCCCAATGGATCGAGCTGCACTCCGGCTCGACCGCCAGTCTCCGCGCCGTCGATGCTGCAAAAAGCGTCGTCTGGGCCAGCGGTACAGACGGAACAGTCCTCCGCTCCGTGGATGATGGTTCCACGTGGAACAAGTGCGCCGTACCGCAGGGTGCCGCCAAGCTCGACTTTCGTGGAATCCAGGCCGCCGACGCAGAGACCGCCGTAATCATGTCCAGCGGAAAAGGCGACCTCTCCCGGCTCTATAAGACCGTCGACGGTTGCAAGACCTGGAAACTCGTCTTCACCAACCCCGACGCCACAGGCTTCTTCGACGCCATCCGGCATGTAACCGGACGGCAGTTCTACCTTCTCGGCGATCCGGTCGGCGGGAAGTTTGCCATGTTCTTCTCGCAGGACGGTGGCGACACCTGGTTTGCCACGGATGATCCTGGCCTCGACGCCCCTTCGGGGGCCTCGGCCTTCGCCGCCAGTAACAGCGTGCTCGCCAGCGTAGGCCCGTTCCTAGCCTTCGGCACCGGCGGAACCTCGGGTGGAGCTGTGTATACGACCTATGCCAAGTGCGCTACAGGAAAGAGCGATGAAACCTGTCCTCTGGCCTGGCGGCGAGTCGCTGTGCCCGTGGGCGTGGCAAACGCGAGCGGAGGCGTCTTCTCCATTGCCGGTCGGACAACGATGTCCATGAGCGGCAAACTCACAGTCATCTGGGTAGCCGTTGGCGGCGACTACTCCGCCCCGAACGCCACCACAACAAGCGCCGCATTCTCAACAGATGGGGGAGCAACCTGGACGGCTGCGGCTCAGGGGCCGCCGGGATACAGATCTGCCGTGGTCTACAACACAGCCAACTGGCTCACGCTCGGCCCCGGCGGGACAGATCTCAGCGTCGACAATGGAAAGACATGGATACCCGTGGCAGGGGAGGCTGGCGTATGGAACGCCGTCTCGATGCCCTTCGCCGTGGGACCGAACGGTCGAATTGGCCACTGGTCCGCGACCGCAACCCGTTAGAAGAAAGGGAATTACTGAGGATTGTTCGGGCTGGTCGTCGGCGAGGTTGGAGTAGTTGGGGACGTAGTAGTAGTCGAAGATCCAGAGCCGCTTCCGAAACTGGAGCTACTTCCAAAACCACTGCCGAAGCTCGATCCGCTTGAGCCTGAGCTGCCCCCGAAGCTCGTCCCACTGGAACTGTTCCCCGTGCTCCCGCTGGCTCCGAACGAACTGGAACTGCTGCCGAGATTGGATCCGCTGCTGGACGCGATGCCGCCACCCAGGATATTGGATTTCGCCTTCATCAGTTCAATGCGAGGGTCGTAGAAAAACTCCCACTTGGCGAAGTCCTCTTCGCCGTTCCAGGCAATGATCGCCTTCCCCGTCTTATTGGTGCCCACGCCAATAAAGGGGCCCGAGCCTCCCTTGAAGTCGGACGCGGAGGTTCCACCGATCCCGCCGGTCGATCCGGAGGCACCTGTCGTGGAATTTGTCCCGAAGCTACTTGTAGAACCAAAGCTGGAAGAACCACTGGTTCCGGAGGAACTACCCGCCCCATACGAACCACTGGAACTCGAACTGGATCCAAAGCTCAATCCCCCGCTGCTGCTCGTTCCGGTGCCCGTTCCCGTCCCGGTGCCTGTACCCGATGGTGAGCCGATCCCGGCGCCCGCGCCGGTGGTGGCAAGTCCGGCAAGCGGCTCTCCGAAAAATCCCTTCAGTGTGGTCTGCTGCGTTCCCTGGCCGATCAGGCGGTACTCCTTGCCCGTCAGCGGATCGAGATAGTGCTGACGGAGATACCGGATGTTATTGGCCTTATCCAACTGGTCCATCGAGGTGGGAAACGCGCCGGACTTCTTGTAATAAAGCTGGATCGCCCGGACATACTGCTGCGCGCGATGAGTAGATTCGATTTCGCGCTCGCGCTCCAGGTCCTTGGCAACCGAAGGCGCGGCGACAGCCAGCGCGAGGAGCAGCAAAAACACGGCAACCGTAAGACCGATCAGAAGATAACCCTCTTCCCCGGTTGCGTGTTGGCGCTGGTTCGTCATATCTGTACTTTATTGGACGGTGAGAGGCAGCCGCTGGGTATTGTTGTTTTGCAAGTCCGTGACTTCGATCGAGTTCGGGCTGATGGATTTCAACTGGTAGCGGCGGCTTACGATGTCGCCCTGCGCCGCCAGAAAGACGTCGTCTCCCCGGAGCAGGAATGCCTGTCGCGAACCGTCCGCCTTGGTCGCGACTCCGAAAAAGCGCAGATCGATCGGTGGCGGTGGCGGCGGGCCGGTGAAGACGGGAGCACTTACAGCGGCTGCGCCGGTGCGGGCCGACGCAATAGCCTTCGGAATTACGGCCAGCGGCGCAGAGTTCGGGGAGAAGATATTGCGGCCATTCCCGGTATATTCCAGCGACTCCGTCAACAGCATGGCTTCCATGTGCAGGGTCGGGTCCAGCCGCGAAGAGGAAGCGACCACCTTCGCCGGACGTCCTGGTGTTCCAGGGGTGACCACGGGTGCATCCGCCACCACCGGAGTCGTGGGCGCGGGCGCTGACGGCGAAGAAGCAAACTGCGACACCATATAGATCACGCAGACGACGGCGATCACGCCAACGACTGCGGCGAGGATGGTCTGCTTGCGGTTTTCCGCGGAGATCTTCATTGCGCAGCTCCTTCACCGTTAGCAGCGGAAGGCGCAATCGGCATCGGCTCGCGCAGGTACGTCATCAGGCGCAGACGAAGATTCACAATCCCGGTCTGCTGTCCGGTAAGGCCGATGGCGGAGATCAGAAAGAAGCTGCGGTCGCGTTCGAGGCCATTCACAAATCCGGCGAGCGAGCGGTACTCCCCAGTCAGCGCCGCATCCATGACGACTTCAGTCACGCCATTGGCGGGAGGCCTCTGCAGATACTGAACACGTGACAGACGGACATTGTACTTGGTCTTCAACGCGCCCAGCTCCGCCGCAACGTTGGAGTACGCATACGGCAGGCGGCCTTCGTAGAACTTCGTCGCCTCGGCGTTCGAGACCTCGATCTTCGTATCCAGCCCACGCAGAGGACGCGCCGCCACTTCGGCAGCGACCTGTTCCGCCCGGGCAGAAGCGAGAGCATCGTCTCCCTGTGTTCCAGAGTTGCTCCAGACCAGGGCGATATGAACCAGGAGATACAAGTTCACCAACGCAAGCAGAGCCGCTCCCGCGATATGTAGATTCAGTGGAGCCAGCCAGCTGATGGCCTGTTCGCGGCTTACGCTGATCTTCATGGCTGCACCTGCTTTTCCTCGGCCGCTGCTTTAGCTTCACTTGCGCGAGCGCGTGGCTGCAGTGGGTTGTAGCCAGAGACGATCTCAAACTCTACGCCGCCCGGAAGAACCGGCGGGCCGATGTTGAACTGCGGCCCTTGCTGCTGTCCGTTTTCCTTCTGTTGCTGCGCCGACTCACCGACGAGACGAGGGGAGATAAAGCGCTTCCCTTTTTCCAGATTGCGCACCAGATCGACGGCGCGGTCGCGATCGCCAGCCACACGCATCCGGATCAGAACATCGCCTGTCACAGAGATCTGCGGTTCGATACTCAACACCTGCACACCCGCCGGAAGCACCTGCTCCAGATCCATTAGCACCGCCGTCCAGCTGAAGCTCTTGTGCGCAAAGAGGAGGTTCAGAAACTGCGCGCGATCGAGCACTGCGGCGTTCTGCGGCTGCTTCATGCGCGCTTCATTCTGGTGCCGTTCGTCCACAAGCTTTGCCGTCTGTGCGTGGATCGCGTCGAGCTTCTTCTGCTGCTCGCGCGACTTTGCCGTCAGCGTGTGCAGCCAAACCATTAGAGCGATGGCCACCACGGCCAGAGCGCCCATGGCGATGCGCAACCGCCGGAAGATCGGGCCGAGTTCAACATAGGGCCGCGTTGCGAGATTGATGGTGATGCGCATTAGAAGGAGGTCGCTCCTCGAACGCCCGCGAGATATGCTCGCGGAACCTGGGATGTCGCCGTGGCCAGCACGTCCTCCGAAGCCAGCACCGGCTTCGGCTCCAGATCAATCTCTTTGGCAAACTGCGCCGCCTCAGCATCGCGCTCGCCCGCGATGAAGATCTCGCGCGGGCCGAATCCGAGAGAGTCCTCGAAGTACGCGGCCGCTACTGTGATGGCCTGCTGCATCTCGACGGCGACAAAGTCGCTCTTTTCAAGCGTTGTGTAGGGCACGAGCGGTGCCGGGGCTTCGCCCTCGCTCTCTGCGTTGACGGGTATCTCCACACGGACGACACGCGCCAGATCCAGCGTCCGGTGCAGCAGTACTTCTCCACGACGCGTAATTGCTGTCGTGATCGAGTCGGTTCCGGCATTGACCAGAAGCACGGGCTCCGTGGCCTGTAGCGCGCCCACAGCCGCAAGGGTGCTGGGCAGAACGGAGCCGGGCTCAAAGCCGGCATCGCGCACGGCGCTCTCATACTCCGCAAGAATCGCACGCGGCATGGCAACGGCCAGCACCTGCAACGCACCACGGCCCTGCGAGATGACCTGATAGCTGACCGCAGCCGTCTCCGGTTCAAAGGAAAGAAGCTTCGTGAGGCGGAAGCGCACAACGGCCATCGCATCGGCAGCCTTGCTGGGCAGCGTATCGAAGTCGAGGAGGAGCACACGAGCGGTCGCGTCTGGAACAATCAGCGTGACATCGCGCGTGCGCATGCTGACGGATTCGAGCGCCTTGCGCAGGGCCGCGACCAGCGCGGGACGGTCCAGCACATTGCCCTCGCGCAAGGACGGCGCAAGCGTTCCATCCTGAAGTTCTGCAAACGCAACCTGTGCCAGCTTCCGCGTGGCATCGTCGGCGCGCGCGGCTGTGACGCTGCCGCTGCGAATTTCACAGACGAGACGCGGTCGCAAAGATCCTGACGAGATGGAGGAGAGAAATCGCATGGCGGGGCTTTCGCTAGTTTACTGACGGATTCCGTTTCTAGCGCATGGCCTCGATGAAGGTGACTTTGTTAATCTCTCGGAGCGTCGTAATCCCGGCACGGACACGTTGCAGAGCGGAGTCGCGCAGGAAGCTCATGCCCTTCTCGCGTGCCTTCCTTCGGATCTCAGACCCCGGACGTTTCTCCAGAAGCATATCGCGAATCTCATCGTCGAGCTCCAGCAGCTCGTGGATCGCTGATCGGCCACGATAGCCCGTGCCGCCGCATTCGATGCAGCCGGTGCCCTCTCTGAACTTGAAGTCCTTCCACTCTTCAGGATTCAGGCCGCTCTCGACGAGCTGCTCGTCGTTGTACTCCACCAGCACAGAACAGAAGTCGCAGTTCTGACGCACCAGCCGCTGGGCCAGGATGCAGTTCAGTGCAGAGACGAAGTTATATGGCTCGACGCCCATGTTCAGAAAGCGACCCAACACATCGACCACGTTATTTGCATGGACCGTCGTGAAGACAAGATGGCCCGTCAGTGCGGAGTTGATGGCGATCTGCGCCGTCTCCGCGTCACGGATCTCACCGACCAGGATCTTGTCCGGGTCATGGCGCAGGATGGAGCGCAAACCGCGAGCGAAGGTAAGACCTTTCTTCTCGTTGACCGGAATCTGCGTGATGCCGCGGATCTGGTACTCCACTGGGTCTTCGATGGTGATGATCTTGTCTTCTTCGCTCTTGATCTCGTTGAGCGCGGCATAGAGCGTCGTCGTCTTGCCGGAACCAGTCGGTCCGGTCACCAGCACCATGCCGTACGGCTCTTTAATATAGCGGCGAAAACGGGCGAGGTCCTCTTCGCCAAAGCCCACGACATCGAGCGAAAGCTTCTTGAACTTCTCCGACATCGACTCTTTATCGAGTACGCGGAGCACGGCGTTTTCACCATGCACCGTGGGCATGATGGAGACACGGAAATCGATCAGGCGGCCCTTGTAGCGCACGCGGAAACGTCCGTCCTGCGGAACGCGGCGTTCGGCGATGTCCAGCTCAGACATGACCTTAATACGCGAAAGAATCGTCTGGTGATGCTCGCGAGCAATCGGCGCCATGGCGAGTTGCAGTACGCCATCGATGCGGTACTTTACCAGCAACGAGTCGTCGTAGGTCTCAATATGCACGTCCGAAGCGCGGCGTTCGAGCGCGGAGAAGATCGTGGTATCC
Source organism: Terriglobus saanensis SP1PR4 (assembly GCF_000179915.2). Classification (NCBI taxonomy): domain Bacteria; kingdom Pseudomonadati; phylum Acidobacteriota; class Terriglobia; order Terriglobales; family Acidobacteriaceae; genus Terriglobus; species Terriglobus saanensis. Next base: position 3,746,970 of record NC_014963.1, read on the forward strand.
ACCAGACGGATGATCGGCGAGATATCGTCTTCGCTGGTCAGCCGCTCGATGGAGATGTTCTCGTCCGGATTGTCGTCGGAGGAGAGAACGTCGAAGGTCAATCCCTCCGTGGCTTCCTCAAGAACGCGCTGCGACTGTTCCGTCTTCTTCAGAAGCTCATTGATCTGCGAGAGCGTGGCGACGCGCGTGACCAGTCGCTGTCCCAGCAGGCCGGAGATCTCGTCGAGCACCATCAGCTTCGACGGATCGCTGACCGCGATGATCAGTCGTCCCTCGTGCTGCTCCAGCGGGACGAAGTTGTAGCGGAACATCAGTTCCACGGGCACGGCCTTGAAGAGCTCATGCTGGATCTTGAAGTTTTGCAGGTCGACGTACTCGCAGCGATAACGCTTCGCCAGAAGATGCGCGCGCTCTATCTCGCCAAGCTCGGGGTGCGGAATTGGGATTGCCAGCGGTGCTTGTGCCATACGTGGGTTTGACTCCGAGGATACGGGAAGGGCTACCTGCTCTTCTGGAAATCTTTCGCGCTTGAAGTTCTAGTGATTGACTGCGCCTGCACCAAGTTGCAGGATCGGAAGGTAAAGCGCCATGAGAATGATGGCGACCGCAATGCCCATCACGATCAGAATCGTCGGTTCAATCAAGCTCATCGCCGCCGTCAGCGACGTTTCTACATCTTCTTCAAAAAATCCGGCGACCGAGTTGAGCATGGCGGGAAGAGCGCCGGTTGACTCACCGACCTCCACCATCTCGATGGCCAATTCGGGAAATACTTTTGTCGTCTCCATGCTGAAGGACAGGTTCTTGCCCTCCCGCACGCTCGTAACCGAGTTGAACACCGCATTCGAGATCTGGCGCGAAGAGATCGAACGTGCAGCCGTTTCAAGCGACGGCACCAGCGGAAGTCCGCCCGTAAGCAGCGTCGAAAGTGTTCGCGAAAAGAGTGCCACCTGGTACTTCAGCCATACCGCGCCAAACAACGGAATCGCCAGGCGGAACCGGTCGACCATCAGGGCACCGGCGTCCGTCTTCGACCAGCGAAAGAGTAGAAAAACGGTGATGACGAGGACGACCGCGATGTAAATCCCATAATTCTGCGCGATGTTGCCCACATGCAGAAGGAAGACAGTAATCGCAGGCAGAGGCGTGTTCAGCTGATCGTAAAGTGTGGCAAAACGTGGCACGACAAACGTAATCAGAAAGATAAAGAGCGAAAGCACCAGCGTGACCAGCAGCACCGGGTAGACCATCGAAGCCTTAAGCTTTTTCCTAAATGTCAGAGAAATTCGCTGAAAGTCGAGATAGCGCTGCAGCACCTCTTCCAGGTTTCCGGAGCGTTCACCGGCCAGAAGTGTCGTGGTGTAGACGAGCGGAAAGCCCCCTTGTGCATCGAAGGCGGCGGAGAGCGATTCTCCCGTCTTTACGCGCTCGGCAATATTTTCCAGCTGCGCCTTCAGGCGGAGGTCCTTCTGCCGCCGCCCCAGCAACTGCAGTGATCCCGGAATGGGCAAACCCGCCTTGATCAGGGTGACAAACTGCTGGTTAAAGATCAAAAAGCTTTCGAGCTTGACCTTTTTGCGCTTGCTCGCCGAACCGACGCCACGCGGTTTGACCGAGTAAACGTAGTAACCCGCCTGCGTAAAACGGCTGCGTAACTCGTCCGCAGTCGCAGCCGGAAGGGTCTGCTCCTGTACTCGGCCACGTTCATCGGCAAGCTTGATGACAAATTCGGTCATGAATGGAGTTGCAAAAGCACCTGTCTGATTTTAGACGTCATAACGTCGAGAAGGTTCGGAGGCCTGCAACAGAAAAGCCCTGCCGATGGGCAGGGCTTTTGCTTTCAAATACTTTGACTTAGACCGAGAAGGAAGATCCGCAGCCACAGGTGCTCTTGACCTGGGGGTTCTCGAACTTGAAACCCGCGGCCTCAAGCGTCTCCACGTAATCGACCGTGCAACCGTTGAGGTACATGGCGCTGGTGGCGTCGACAAAGACCTTCAGGTCATCGAAACGGACGACCTTGTCCATCATGCCCTGCTGGTTCTCAAAGGACATCGAGTATTGGAAGCCCGAACATCCACCGCCGACCACACCAATGCGAAGACCGGCGGGATGCGGATCCTGCGTCGCCATGATTTCCTTCACCTTAACGATCGCAGAAGCCGTCAGATTGACCGGCTGGGTCGATACGGGAGGTGCGTTGACGACTTCGGGAGTAGTAATGGCAGTGGCCATGTGGGTGTTCTCCTTTGCAAACTGCGCTTCGATCAATTTTATGCCTGCTGGACCCTCGCGGCAAGCCGCGATTTCGCCTGCAAGGAACACTACGGAAATTAGACGCAAAAAACGACCTCAGGATGCAGAGTTTGCCATGTACAGAGGTGCAGAAGTAGGCGTATGCTTGCCGCCGGGCGGCCCCGCCTACCCTCCGAGCCTGTGAACGTGAGCACAGACCCGCCCGGCAGAGGGACCGGTTCCACGGAACTGGAGGCTCATCATGCGCATACTCTTGATTGTCTGGGCTGGCGTTACGGCAGTGGCTGGATGCCTTCTGTTGTACCGCGCCATGCTCACACGTTATGAAGAAGATCAACTCTTTCTCGACGACGCGATCCTTTCAGAGGAACGCGAGCGCCAGAATAAGCTGCAACAGCGGCTCACACAGATTCAACCCTACCTCCGCGTTGCCGGAGGAGCGGCGGCCCTGATGTTTGTCGCCTTGATCGGTTCGCTCACCTGGCAGGCCTATCAGGCGCTTCGGTAGCCGCGAAGATTAGAACTTAGCTTATAAAGGAGTCATCCCGTTTCCCATCTGGAGGACTCCTTGCACGACTGCCTGCGCTTTGTCGCCCCCATCTGTCTGTTGTCCATGATTCCGCTTGCTCTTGCGGAACACACGCCTCGCCACAACGTCACAGACGCCGAGGTGAACGCGATCACGCGCTCCGCCCTCCTGATGGACATGCACAACGACGTCACCTCCGAGACCGTGGAGGGCTTCGACATCGCCGGGACCAACACTCGCGGGCAGACCGACCTGAAGCGCATGAAAGGCTTTCTGGGAGCAGAGTTCTTCGCCGTCTACGTCGGTGCAAACTACGTCAAGGACAATCACTCGGCAAACCGGGCCCTCCAGATGATCGACACGGTGCGTCACGACATCGTGGAAGGCCACCCCAAGGAGTTTGCCTTGGCAACCACGGCGGACGAGATACTCGCAGCCCGGCAACAGGGTAAGATCGCCGCCCTGATGGGCATCGAAGGCGGGCACGCCATTGAAGATTCACTGCGCCTGCTGCGCGACTTCTACACCCTCGGCGTCCGCTACATGACCCTGACGCACTTCAACACCAACAACTGGGCCGACTCGCAGGGCGATATCGACGATCCCAAGATCATGCATCACAACGGCCTCACACCCTTTGGCAAAGATGTCGTCCGCGAGATGAACCGCCTCGGCATGATGGTCGACATCTCGCACACGGCCGACAAGACCTTCGCCGATGCGCTCGAAGTCAGTACCGCTCCCGTAATCGCTTCGCACTCTTCCTGCCGCGCCCTCAGCGCACACACACGCAATCTCACCGACGACATGCTTCGCCAGCTTGCAGCCAAGGGCGGCGTGGCCAACATCAGCTTCGGCTGCGACTTCCTCTCCGACCGCTACTACAAAGCCGAAAAGCCTCTTGAGGCCGGGATGCGTGCACAGTACACGAAACTGATGGAATTGAAAGACCCGGCCGAGCGCGCGGAGAAGATGAAGGCCCTTCAGACCGAGATGGCTGCCAAGCTTCCTCCGGCAACGCTGGCCGACGCGGTCGCGCATATCGACCACGCCGTCCAGATCGCAGGCGTCGACCACGTCGGCATCGGCACAGACTTCGACGGTGTAGGCTGCGTTCCCGAAGGGCTCGACTCTTACGCGAAGTTCCCCAACCTCACACGGGCCCTGCTGGAAAAGGGCTACACCGCGGAAGAGATCAAAAAAATCTACGGCGGTAACATGCTCCGCGTCATGCGCGAGGTAGAAGCCCAGGCAAAAACCCTCCAAGCGAAGAAATAACGCCCGTGCCCCATTCTTCGCGGCTTCATCGCGAAGGGTGGGGTCGCGCGGAGCGCACAAACCAGATCTATCTGGGATTCAAAAAAGCAGATCCCTCCCCGCACATCGCAAAGAACGCGATGTACGGGGCACCCAAACTCTTGACCATCGAAAAATTTGTCATCCCGCAGCGAAGCGAAGGGATCTGCTTTTAAACTACCCGCCGATGTTCGCAGGTTCCATCGGATGCGGCTTCCTATGCACCCACCGCGCCAGCAGATACCTTCGCGACGGCGTCTCCACAAAACGAAACGCAATATAAGCGACGCCGATAATGATGACGTATGAAAGCCAAGGATCCAGCGTCGCAAGGTGCAGCCGGTCCGGAACATGGAAGAGATGCAGCAGAATCCATGTATTGAAGTGCAGCAGGTAGAGACAAAAGCTTGCCTCTCCCAGGATCGCAATCGGCCTCAGCGAAAGAAACCGCGTCATCCAATGCGAGCCGGTGAGCCCGAAGATCAGCGTTGCAAAGATCGGCGTCAACAAACCGCCATGCAGCATGACATAGGGCAACTTCTCAATCACCGTGTAGAAGATCGTCAGCACCGTACCCGCTGCGCTAACAGCCATCCACATCCGCACACGATCGCTCACATGGACGATGCTATGCAGACGTCCCAGCGTAATCCCCGCAAGGAAGATCGGTACATACGGAATCGGCGTGTACTTCACCGCGCGAATCCAGAACCCGTACGAGTACCTGTCCATGTGGGCGAGCCCGTCCGGATTGATCAAAAGATACGCCGTGGGTACGGTAAGCTCCAACAGCCAGAAACCGAAGAACAATGCGATGAGTCTGGAAGGAGACTTCGGCCACCAGTTTGCCCGATTGAGAAACGGAAACGCAAGGTAGAGCATCACCTCGGTCGACAGCGTCCACGCCACTGTGTTCCAGAAGGTCGCCAGCATTGGGTTCCATCCCTGCAGCAGCAGCGGCGTCAGGATGGTGCCTTCCCAGAAGTGCACATGCGTCTGGTAATGCCACTCCTGCGAATACATCTGGAGCGACACGATCAACGAAAGCAGGTAGACAGGATAGAGCCGCGCCATGCGCGCGAGGTAGAACTCGCGCACCTTCAGCGTAGCCGCACGTTCGCTGTAGTTATACGAAAGAATGAACCCCGAGATCAGCAGAAAGAAGCTGATGTAGGTAAATCCACTTTCGATCACCGGTTTGATCCACTCAATATGGGGCGGTGTGAAATGAAACAACATAATACCCAGCGCCAGAAACGTCCGCACTCCCGTCAATCCCGGAAGAGGAGGTTTGCGCACGGGCTTCAAGGGTACTTCCGGCATCTCTGAGTCCCGCTACAGCTAAGCCTTGTCCGAGATGACCAGGGAACCGATCTCTTCGCCCTGCACCGCCCGCAGAATATTTCCGCGCTCGCGCATGGAGAAGACCAGCATCGGCATGTTGTTATCGTGACAGAGCGAGACCGCAGCCGTATCCATGACCCGCAGCCCGCGCTGAATAATATCCATGTAAGTAATCCGGTCGAACTTCGTCGCATCCGGATCCTTCTTCGGATCGGCCGTATAGATACCGTCCACCGAAGTCGCCTTCAAGAGCACGTCGGCCTTGATCTCCATGGCGCGCAATGCAGCGGCAGTATCCGTCGAAAAGTAAGGATTCCCCGTGCCAGCACCGAAGATAACGATACGGTTCTTTTCCAGGTGACGCAGCGCGCGGCGACGAATATAAGGCTCCGCGACCTGGTGCATCGCAATGGCGGAGAGCACACGGCATTGGACGCCCTGCTTCTCAATGGCATCCTGCAACGCAATCGCATTGATCACGGTCGACAGCATGCCCATGTGATCCGCCGCGACGCGGTCCATGTGGATCGCCTGCTCCGCGACGCCACGGAAGAAGTTGCCGCCGCCCACAACGATGCCGACCTGGCAACCGCTGGCATGAAGCTCTGCAATCTCTTCCGCAATCCGGTGAACAAAAACGGCGTCAATGCCAAAACCACGGCCCGCAGCCAGCGCTTCTCCCGACAGTTTTAACAGGACTCTTTTGTACATTTCAAAATTGAGTATCGCACGAAGGCCTGCTTCCGGGCTCACTTTCAGACCGCCTGAAGCCCTTCAGGCCAGACGAACGAAGTCCTTGCGAAACCGCTCCCACCCTGCCTCCGCAAAGCAAATCAGCACTGTATCGCCAGGCACCTCCAGAACCTTGCCTCACCGAAGTGCGGGTGGCGCACGATGTCGCCTGAGCAAATGGCATGTTATGCATTGAGTCGTCTCAATTGGGAAATACCCCGTGCCCCATTCTTTCGCGGCTTCATGCGAAAGGGTGGGGTCGCGCAGAGCGCACAAACCGGATTTGTCGGGAAGCGAAAGAAGGAGATTCTCTCAAAAGATTTCAGAGACAATAAAAGAGCCCGGACCGAAGTCCGGGCTCTTCCAACTCAAAACAAATTACGCCTGAGGCTCTTCCGTAACAACCTTTGCCTGGGCGACGGTGAACGTCGGCTCACCCACCTTGAAGCGTGCGAAGCGGCGAACGGAGATATTCTCGCCGAGCTTTGCAATCTTCGTAGCGATGATCTGCTTCACCGACTGGCCCTGCTCCTTGATGAAGGGCTGCTCCAGGAGGCAGACTTCTTCGTAGAACTTGCTCATCTTGCCTTCGACGATCTTCTCGACGAACTCAGGCTTCTTGCCGGTGGCCAGGGCCTGTGCGCGGAAAACATCCTTCTCGCGAGCGAGATCGGCTTCGGTGACTTCTTCCTTACCCACATAGCGGGGATCGGTTGCAGCGATGTGCATCGAGATGTCGCGGAGAAGCTCCTGGAAGTCTTCCGTGCGGGCAACAAAATCGCTCTCGCAGTTCAGCTCCAGAAGAACGCCGATCTTGCCGCCTGCGTGGATGTACGTACCCACAGCACCTTCGTTGGTCGTGCGCGAAGCCTTCTTCGCCGCCGACGCCATGCCGCGCTTACGCAGAACGACGAACGCGTTCTCCATATCGCCCTGTGCTTCCTGCAGCGCCTTCAGGCAGTCGCCCATGGGAGCACCGCTCTTCTCGCGGAGTTCCTTCACCAGTTTCGCGTCAATCTTCGCTGTTTCGGTTGCCATGATGATTTCCTTTTCTAGGTTCAGATCTTATGTTTTGTGCGGCCAGCATGTGTGGACGCAAAAAGAGCGTGGCGCCATCTGGAAGCAGGCAGCCACGCTCTCAATGAGGAATCGTGAACAGCCTCTTACGCGCCTGCCTCGGCTGCAACCACTTCGGGCTCAGCTTCAGTCTCGCTCGCAGGGGCCTTGCGGATACCGCCGCCAAGAGCAGCTTCGAGGTCAACAGTCTCTTCCTCGTCAGCAGCTACCGGGGTGGACTCGGCAAATGGGGTAGCAGCGGGAGCAGCTTCTGCTTCCTCGCCGAGGAAATGAGCTTCCGTCATCACGGGCATGATGTCAGAGGTCTCCTGCGCAAACGCCTTGTCGGAGATCATCTGCACGCCTTCCGCAGCGGAGTCAGCAATCTTCGTGGTGAAGAGGCGGATCGCGCGCAGGGCGTCATCGTTACCAGGAATCACGTAGTCGACCACGGTCGGATCGCAGTTCGTATCCACAACCGCGACGACTGGGATACCAAGCTTGCGAGCTTCTGCGACGGCGATGGCTTCGTTGTTCGAATCCACAACAAAGATCGCATCGGGAAGACGACGCATCGCCTTAATACCGGAGAGGTTCGTCGCCAGGCTCTTGCGCTCGCGCTCCAGCTTGATGACTTCCTTCTTGGTGAGAAGCTCGTAACGTCCATCGGTGGACATCTCGTCCAGCTCCTGGAGGCGCTTGACCGACTTCTGTACCGTAACCCAGTTGGTCAGAAGACCACCGAGCCAGCGGGAGTTGATGTACGGCATGCCCGCACGGGTCGCTTCTTCCGCAATCGCATCCTGCGCCTGGCGCTTGGTGCCGACAAAGAGGATCAGCTTGCCGGAAGAGGTAAGGTCCGTCACAAACTTCGACGCTTCCTTGAACATCTTCAGGGTCTTCTGCAGATCAATGATGTAAATACCGTTGCGCTCGCCGAAGATATATTCCTTCATCTTCGGGTTCCAGCGCTTCGTCTGATGTCCGAAGTGAACGCCAGCTTCGAGCAACTCCTTCATCGTTATGCTTGCCATATCTTCAACTCTTTCTTGAGAGCATCCTCGGCAATGGCCGGGATTGGTCCCTGGTTCGGGAAATTTGACTCCGGTTGGTAGAACGAAACCGGAGCGCGAAGACCGAAGTCTCCGCGCCCCGGCAGGAAGATTACCGCTTCGAGAACTGGAAGCGCTTACGTGCGCCCTTCTGACCGTACTTCTTACGCTCCTTGATGCGAGCGTCGCGGGTCAGGAGGCCGTCGGCCTTGAGCACCTTGCGGAGCTCGATGTTGAACTCAAGCAATGCACGAGCGATACCCATCTTCACAGCATCGGCCTGCGCCATGACGCCGCCGCCCTTGACTGTGGTGATGATGTCGAACTGGCCTTCGACCGAGGCAGTCTGCAGAGTCCGCTTGGCGGACGCGCGCTGCTGCTCGGTCACGAAGTAGACCTCAGAGGCCTTGCCGTTGACCGTAAAGTTTCCGCCGCCAGGACGAAGAAATACGCGAGCGACCGCAGACTTGCGACGCCCCGTGCCGTAGTACTGAACCAGATCTGCCATAATCCCTCGAAACTCCCTTTATGCCGTTACTTCAAGCGGTTCTGGCTGCTGAGCCAGATGCGGATGCTTGTCGCCGCGATAAACCTTTAGCTTCGTCGCCATCTGGCGGCCCATCTTGCTCTTGGGCAGCATGCCCTTGATCGCCTGCTCCAGAATCATCTCCGGCTTGCGAACGAGCAGCTTGGAGAACTCTTCCTCACGCAGACCGCCGGGGAAACCCGTGTAGCGGCGATACATCTTCTGCTGGCTCTTGAGACCCGTCAGAACAATCTTCTCCGCATTGATCACAACAACATGGTCGCCCACATCGATGTAGGGGGTGTACTGGGTGCTGTTCTTGCCCGTCAGCACACGTGCTGCGCCGCTGGCGAAACGTCCCAGTGTCTTGCCGGTGGCGTCCAGGACGAACCACTTGCGCTTGATATCTTTCGAGCTCGGTACAAAAGTGCCCATCGTGTTTCTCCGCTCTAAAACTCTTGAATCTAAAACCCTTGCAAACTCTTCGCCATGGGAAATCTCAACCTGCAGAACACAACATCCAGCCAACACGAGCCCAAATTCCGGCCACATGCTTGGAGCAAATGGAGTGGGTGCTTTGGGGGCCCGACTTCTCTCTGGAAACAGCTTGCCGCAATCAAGCAGCCGAGCCACTCTCCGGAAGGTAGTCCGCTGACCAATAGCCAGCTTTGCCCCGGGTGGATCCACCACGCGTTCACGTTACAGTTCCAAAAGACACAGGAGGCCGTAGCGCGAATCTACGCGAGTCCTAAGAATAGCCGGAAGAGGCTGTAGAGTCAACCAAAACGGGGCGGAAAACCTCTCGCCAGCCGCTAAAGTTTACCCACCAGGGTGCCCTTTAGGGAATGGACCGCCGGCACGAGCTTTTTCTTCGGATCCAGGCGGTAAACAATCAGCAGATTGCGGTCCGGATCGTCCATCGCTGGAAACTCCGCCACCCGCGTCAACTGGTAAAACTGCGCGAGCGAGTCCATCTTGTCGTCTTCCACATAATTCCAGGCGATGAACCACCCCGGCTTGTACGCCGCAATCCGGTCCTGCAACTCCATCGTCCCGAAGTCGTCGCAGATGGAAGGCAGCCCCGTCATCAGGGTCAGGTCGCTTCCACTGATCGAAAGCACGGTGCGGCTATGACCGTGCTCCGCATCGACGACACCCTTCACCCTGGCTGCTGCATCCGCAAAGCTGTACTGAGGATGCCGGACAAAGTGCAGCGTCTCCCGCGCGTGTACCGCGCCCACCGCCGCGAAAATGCACGCAAAGACTACAGCCGCAGGCTTCCATTCGCTGGACAAGTCCTCGGCCCCGCGCACCGCCAGGATCGTCAACGGGACCGCCACCACCATGTAATACCGTGGCTGCAACGAGGCGTGATACGCCAGAAAAGCGAAGTAGCCCGCGATCCATAGTATGCAACCGGTAAACAACGGATCGCTCCAGATCCGTCTGCGAAAAATCGCCACAACGACAACAAAGACCGCGATGACGCAGATCGCTGGGCTCGTCCAGGCCGCGTTGTGAATGGTGTCCGTCACGACACTCCAGAAGGTCGCCCGCGTGATCCCCGTGTATTGGTTCGCCTGGAAAAGGTATTTGAAATCAGCGAGATAATAAGGCCGAATGGCCAGGACGAAGTACGTCCCAACGATCGCCGTCGCCGTCACACCCGCCATCACCGTTGAGAGGGCAAACCTTTTCCAGACCCGTCCCTCCCCGCACCATAGCATCCACAAGACTGCAGGCATCAGGCAGATAGCCGTCGTCTTTGTCCCGATCATCAGCGCCGCCAGGACGCCCAGACCAATCACTCTGGCCCATGACTTAATCCTGTTAGGAAAGGGGGTCCAAGCCAACCACATGGCCATCAGGGTTAACAGGATCAACATCGGTTCCAGGATTGCCATCCGTCCAAAAGCGTAAAGAAAGGGACTCACAGAAAGCATCGCCACGGCTACCGCCGGGGAGAGTTGTGCCACCAGCGCCGTTTCCCTTCCCGTGCCCCGTTTTCGCATCAGGACATAGACTGCCATCACGATGCCCACAAACACCGCGACCGCCAGCGATCTGGCCGGAACGATACCTACCCCCGTCACGCTGAAGAGCATGCCTTCCAGAAGAGGCCAAACCGGAAGCGCTGCTGCAGGATTGAAGTCCCCCGGAACTTGCCACGCCCCACGCAGGTAGTAGCGGATGGCGGCGTCTCCGTACCAACCCTCATCCGTGTATTTGGCCCAGTCCACCCAGGGAGAGTGATTGGGAAAGTCGGCCCGCAGATGCAGCGTGTGCAGAAAAAGAAAAACCCCGGCGATCGCAAAAAGGGTGACCTGGCCCAGACGGTTCTTCAAATCTTTTCCTCCACCAAACACGGAGATATCTGAACAGGAAGGACTTTTGCTTGCCGACATGTTAAACGGGAAAATCCGGATTCAGTTCCCAAAATTGCTCATTCGTAGGAGAGCGCGTCGATGGGATCTTTCCGTGAAGCCTTCCAGGCGGGATACAGCGCGCCTAACAGAGCTCCCACAAAGGCGATGAGAACGGAGCGGAGTACCCAGGCGGGTGTGACCGCAAACTCCATCGTCGGAAACTTGACGTGAAAAATGGAGCGCATCAGATACGTCACGCCTACGCCCAGAGCGATCCCGCAGACAGCCAGCATTCCCGTTTCACGCAGCACCACCGAGAGAATATAAAACCGCGATGCGCCCAGAGATTTCAGAATGCCGATCTCGCGCGTCCGCTCCATGACCGCCGTATACATCGACTGGAAGATCACGATGAAGCCGATGATGATGGCGATCCCAATGACCACGTTCAACGCAATGTTGAATCCCGGAAACTTCTCGGGCGTCAATGCTGAAAGAAATTCATCCAGCGTCTGTACGTCGTACTGCTCCATACCGTCCGTGTGTTTAATCGCCTGGCGGATCTCTTCCTGGTACTTCGGCGAGTCTTCCGTTTTGAGGTAGAACATGCTCGCCCGGCCCTCGGAATGCTCGATCGAGTTCATCGTGTCGATCGGAACGAACTTGCGTCCGCCTTTGCCATGTTCCACAATCCCGCTGACGCGGAAGGTGTGATGCATCACGTCCATGGGATCGCCTATATGAAGGCCCTTGCCGGAGTTCGCCGTAAAGTCGTCAATGATAATGTCATCCGGTCCCTGGAACGGGCCACCCTGCAGAAAAACAAAGGGCTTCAGGGCATTGAAGCTGGCATAGTCGATGCCATAGATGTTCTCGATCGACGCGCCCGCGGTCAGCTGAATATAGACAGGCGAGGCCACCAGAACGTGCGGGATCTTCTCGAAGATCGCCGATGCCTTCGCAGGCGCTGCCGCTCCACTGACGCCGATGAGGTTGCTGGTCGTTCCGGGGCGGGCAATCATGTCCATGCCGATGCCGCTATTGCGCGTCTTCTGTCCGTTCAACATACCCAGCATGATCGCCGCAATGGAGAGGATCATGATGACCTCAATCGCAACGGCAAGCGCGCTGATGATGGAGCGGAGGGGACGATATACCAGATTGCCAAGTACAAGCCTGTTCATGTCTGTCCATTGTACTGTTGGCAGACTTTGAGACAGGCGATGGAGGGCTAAGCCCCCACCACAGGAGCCGTAATCGGAGCCAAAGGGTCGCCTACTTTTACTGGCAAAGGAACCGCAACGCCATTCTTGTCCACTTCATTCGATTCGACATAGAAATGGGTGAGATTGGCCTGTCCGAACGACGTCGTAATCGCAACATCGGCGGCATCGCGTCCGGCAGCCATTAACAACCGTCCCATTCTGGGCTGATTGTGGCGCGCATCCATATCCCACCAGCGTCCACTCAGCCAGACCTGATACCAGGCACTGAAATCTCCCGCGCCCGCATACGGCACGCGAATGTCACCCAGATATCCGGTCACATAACGCGCCGGAATGTTCATCGCACGGCTCAGCGTGACCGCAAGATGTTGGAAGTCCCGGCAGACGCCTTCTCGCTCGGTGAAGACATCCATTGCCGTCTTCGTCGAGCGGGCTTTCTTGTAATCAAACGCAACCTTGTCGTGGACCCAGTCACGGATCGCCGATGCCCTGCTCCATCCTGGAAGCGTCCATTGGAAGAGATCGCTCGCAATCGCACCGAAGCGGTCCACCTCGCAGTAACGGCTGGAGAGTAGGAACTGCAGGGTATGATCCGGAAGATCCTGGATGGGGTGCTGGATCGCGTTGTATCCCTGCAGGTCCGGCTCTCCGCCGATCTCAACAAGATTCTTCCCACACAGACGCAGTGCTCCTGGGGGCGCCGTAAAGCGTGAGCACCTGTTTCCGAAGGAGTCCAGGTAATCGAAGGGCGTGAGTTCCGTCCGCGAGTTCATGTTGATATATTCCACGTTCAGATCGTCGCTGCTCCGCAACGCACCATCCAGCGACGGATGCAGGTGCAACATCGTCACCATCGGTGTCTCAACCGGCAGGTGGAACTGAATATCGAACTCCGATCGGATCAACATAGTCTTAATTTTATGCAGATTGCAGCATTTTCGTTGCTTGCAACTACTATTGCGGGCTTAAAACGACAACAGGCGAAGGTGGTATGGACCCTCGCCTGCTCTCATTCTTTCGCACCCCTATGCCTGACTTCAGGCTAACGGCTGGCGACAACCTCGCCCACACCAGCGCCGACGCGCAAGGCTTCAGCCTTGTCCGTCTTCTCCCAAGTAAACGTGTCGCCCGAACGTCCAAAGTGGCCGTAAGCAGCTGTCAGCTTGAAGATCGGGCGACGCAGATCCAGCGTTTCGATGATGCCCTTGGGCGTCAGCTTGAAGTTTTTGCGGACCAGATCTTCCAGCTTGTCTTCGGCAACCGTTCCGGTACCGAAGGTGTCCACCAGAACGCTGACCGGTTCGGCCACGCCGATTGCGTAAGCCAACTGCACTTCGCAGCGATCCGCCAGACCCGCCGCGACGATGTTCTTCGCCACATAACGCGCCATATACGCCGCAGAACGATCCACCTTGGTGGAGTCCTTGCCGCTGAACGCTCCGCCGCCGTGGCGTCCCATGCCACCATAGGTGTCCACGATGATCTTGCGACCCGTGAGACCCGTATCACCCATAGGTCCACCGATAACGAAGCGTCCCGTCGGATTGATGTGATATTTCGTGTCCGCATCCAGGAGCTCCGCGGGAATCACGGCCTGAATCACATTCTTCAGGATGTCCGCGCGCAGCGTCTCATTGGTGACTTCTTCCGCATGCTGTGTCGAGATAACGACCGCATCCACACGGACAGGCTTGTGGTTCGAGTCATACTCGACCGTCACCTGGCTCTTGCCATCGGGACGGAGGTACGACATCAGACCGGACTTTCGCACTTCGCTGAGCTTGGAAGCCAGCTTGTGCGCGAGCGAGATCGGCGTCGGCATGAGCTCAGGCGTCTCGTTGGTTGCATAGCCGAACATCATTCCCTGGTCGCCAGCGCCGCCGGTGTCCACACCCTGCGCAATGTCAGGAGACTGCTTGTTGATCGTCGAAATCACCGCGCAGGTGTTCGAATCGAAGCCATAGGCGGCGTTGTTGTACCCGATATCGGAGACGGTATCACGCACCAGCTTCTGAAAGTCGACATACGCTTCGGTCGTGATCTCACCGGCGATGACGACCAGGCCTGTGCAGGTCAGCGTCTCGCATGCAACACGGCTCATCGGGTCCTGCGCCAGGCAGGCATCCAGGATGGCATCGGAGATCTGGTCGGCGATCTTGTCGGGATGGCCTTCGGTAACGGACTCGGACGTAAATAGGAAACGATCGCGCTTAGACAAAACTTCTCCTCCACCTGCAAAACCTTTGAATTAACTCATATCAGTTTACCGTAAAGGCAAAATCGACTCTACCAGACTGATTCTGGGGAATTTCAACTGGGCGGGTTTTCAGACGAGTTCCCGCCTAATGAGCGGTCTAAACTAATAGCCCTTTTATGCAAGGCCCTTGCATAGAGCGTTCCGTCCAAGCTCTCAGTCAGATAGAGGAAGACAAACTATGCCAACGAAGCAACAACCGATCCACTCCGGTTTCGGATCGAACACCACCGCTGCGGAGACGTTGAAAGGCATGAACCTCAGCGGCAAGGTAGCCATTGTCACGGGAGGATATGCCGGGATCGGTCTCGAAACTACGCGTGCCCTCGCTGAAGCCGGTGCCACGGTGCTCGTCCCGAGCCGCACCCCTGAGAAAGCACGCCGGGCCTTGCACGGCATTTCCCATGTAGAACAGGGCCGTCTCGAACTCTTCGATCCAACTTCTATTGATGCCTTCGCCAGCGAGTTCCTTGCAAGTGGCCGCCCACTGCATATTTTGATCAACAACGCCGGCATTATGGCGTCGCCCCTGGAACGGGATACGCGAGGGTACGAATCGCAGTTTGCCATCAATCATCTAGGCCACTTTCAACTCACAGCGCGCCTTTGGCCGGCTCTCCGCAAAGCAAACGGCGCACGGATCGTATCGCTTTCCTCCCGCGGTCATCAGATCACCGGAGTCGACTTTGGCGATCCCAATTTCAATCGTCGCCCCTATGACAGATGGTCTGCTTATGGCCAATCAAAAACAGCGAACATTCTGTTCGCCGTGGAACTTGACCGGCGTGGCGAAGCGAGTGGAGTGCGTGCCTTTTCGGTTCACCCTGGGGCAATCTATACAGACCTCGCTCGTCATATGACAGACGAGGAACTCAAAGGCCGAGGATTTACCCGCAACGATCGCCACGGATCCAGTCCGGCAGGCCAATCAGTTGAGGAAGGAGGCGAATTTAAGACTCTTGAACAGGGTGCGGCGACATCGACCTGGTGCGGGACCAGCCCTCAACTCGCAGGAGTGGGCGGCGTTTACTGCGAGGACGTTGAAATCGCCCAGATCTCGGAATCGAACATTCCACTCAAGCCCGGCTTGAGACCTTACGCTATCGATTCAAAGGCAGCGAAAGGCTTGTGGACCCTCAGTGAAGGACTCACAGGAGTGAAGTTCCACGCTTAACTTGGGTCAATCTCAAAAAGAAGCACGAATTGACACAGGTCGATCACGCGTTTGCTCTGTAATCATTCTTATGAAAATTTCTTTCATCACTCTTCCCGTATTCGGCCATTTGAATCCCATGATCGCGTTAGCGCGGAAAGTTCAATCGCTCGGCCACGATGTTTCTTTAATCTCCGCAGTCGACGCGGAGCCGTTCGCCCGAACTGCCAACCTGCGCTTCATCCCTGTGGGTGAGAACGAATTTCCAATCGGGTCCCACGTCTACGTGGAGAAACTTCACAGTGAGCTGACCGCAGGTGAGGAAGGCCTTCGCACCGTCTTCTCGCTTCTGGGCCACGTAGCCGGGTCACTGTTACGGCCTTTGGAACAAGCTCTCGTAAAAGAGGGGAGCGAAGCAGTCGTGCTCGATACGTATCAGAAATATATGGAACTGGTCCCGATCCATCTGGGTCTGCCTTATATCCATGTGTCGAACGCATTGCATTTCGATGTTTCCGGAGAAACTCCGCTCTGCTTTTTCGATTGGCCGCACAGCACCGATCCGGAAGCAAAGAAGAGAAATCTGGAAGGAGTAGAAGTTTTCAGATCGCTTCTGGAGCCATCTCTCGAAGCAGCAAAAAAATATGCCGAGGAAGTCGGTCTCAGCGTGGATTGGAAGGACTTATCCACGACCACTTCGAAGCTCGCCTGGATCACACAAATCCCTAAAGACCTGGATTTTAGTGGCCCGGAGCCATCGCCTTACACCAACACCGGTTCTTTTCAGGACGACTCCGCGCGGCCTGAAGTGGCTTTTCCCTGGGAAGAACTCTCCGATGCGCCGCTTGTGTACGCCTCCATGGGAACGCTGCAAACTGGTCTGCGCCATGTATTCGAAATCATCAGGAATGTGGCAGCGGACCATAGCCAATACCAATTCGTGATCGCGATTGGTGGTGTTCTTGATCCTGCGCAGTTCGACCCGCTGCCGAGTAACGTCATTCTGGTTCGTCGCGCGCCACAACTGGAGCTTCTCAAGCGGGCCCACCTGTGCATCACCCATGCGGGCCTGAATACTGTCCTTGAGGCATTGTCGCAGGGCGTTCCGTTGGTTGCTATCCCTGTAACCAACGACCAACCCGGCGTAGCAGCAAGACTTGTGGCGAAAAAGGTCGGTCTGGCGACTTCGCTGGAAGAGCTGACCCAGCCACGGCTATCGGAGTTGGTCACTGAAGTTCTAGAGAATCCTCTTTATCGGAAGAATGCGCAAAAGATGCAGGCAGCGATCTTTTCCAGAGATGGTCTCTCGCTCGCTGCGAACCTGATTGATAAAGCGTTCAGTCAGGCTCAGAAGAGTCAGTAAGCGAGTAAGTAGAACCCCGAGTCAAGCTGTCATCAACGTATGGGGTGGTCACTCTGAGACGGACTGACCATCGCTACTTCCGCTATCGCGCCACAATCTTGTAGTGCCGTATCCACCACCAGACGCCAAAGGCCAGCGCACCAAGCACCAGCACCATCAACACCACGCCTGCCCACTTCCACAGGTCGCTGTTGCGCCGCTTGCCTCGCTGATTGCTGACATTTTCGGCAAACTCGCTCCACTCCTGCTCTTCATGGCTGCGCACACCGGACCGCCGACAGGCATCCATAAACGCGGAGACGGTCGCGTGCTCATCCAGATTGAGAAAGCGTGCGTAACTCCGAACGATTCCTTTATTGAAGACCCCACCCGGCAGCTCTCCAAACGCCTCTTCTTCCAGGGCGCGCAGGTGCCGTACGGTAATACGGGTCGCAGCGGAGATATCCTCTAACTGGATGCCCTGCCAGTTCCGTTGCTGCTTCAGTTCGCTTCCGAAATTCGCCATAGGATATGACACAGATGACCCAGTTCTGAAGACTTTATAAGATGTAAAGCGGGCCCGAAGTCTATATACGCCATCATCGGAAGAATAGTGGACACCTTTAGGTGGGTCAAAAGAATCCGCACAAAAGTAACCTATTTAGCTTTTCTAATTTGAGCGCAAGATTCGGAGTGCTCCCCCATTCCTTCCGCTCGAAGATACTTTTATGTCAGATCTCATGTTCAACCCGCCCACTACCGCACAGGTCTTCCCAACGCTTCTGCAGGATCCCCGCTGGCGCATGGTGCTGCAACGGGAACCCAGCAATGACTTTGTCTACGGCGTGACCACAACGGGAATCTTCTGCCGATCGACCTGCCCGAGCCGCCGCCCCGAGCCCGCAAACGTCCGCTTCTACAACAACGGAGCGCAAGCCCGGTCTGCTGGATTACGCCCCTGCAAACGGTGCCAGCCGGAAGATGACTCCCTTGCCCCATCCGCTAAGACAGCTGGGTTGGTCGCGAAGGCCTGCGCCTATCTCGACCTGCAGAGCGACCGGACGGTGCCGCTCTCCAAACTCGCCGAGCATGTCGGTCTTTCGCCCTTCCATCTGCAGAAGCTCTTCCGCGCAACAGTTGGGGTCACACCGCGCCAATATGTCCACGCGCAGCGCATGAAGCACTTCGCGGAACAGATCGAAGCCCACTCCATCACCGATGCCCTCTATCAGGCAGGTTTCCAGTCCTCCAGCAGGCTCTATGAAAACGCCGCGCGCGACCTCGGCATGCATCCAGGCGATCTCCGTCGCAAGGCCGCTGGATTGGAGATTCTCTACAGCATTGCAGCCTGCCCGCTGGGACGCGTCCTCGTAGCCACTACCGAGAAGGGCATCTGCGCCATAGCGCTCGGAGACACAGACGAAGAACTCCTCGCGGATCTCCAGAGACGCTTTGCCAAGGCCGACTTAGTTCCCGCTGACGACCAGGTAGCTCTCCAGCAGGTCATCGCCCTGATCGCCGAACCACAGGCGGCCCTGGCTCTCCCCCTGGACCTTCGCGCCACGGCTTTCCAGCTTCGTGTCTGGCAGCAGCTTCAACTGATCCCACGTGGCGAGACACGCTCGTATGCCCAGGTTGCCGTTGCTCTCGGAAAACCGACCGCCGCGCGAGCCGTCGCACGGGCCTGCGCCTCCAACCCGGTTGCTCTCGCCATTCCCTGCCATCGTGTCGTCGGATCTTCCGGCGCCATCACCGGATATCGCTGGGGTGTTGACCGCAAGGAAAAACTGCTCGCTATGGAGCAGGCTCATTGATCGAGCCCTGCTATCCTTAACCGTCAATCCAGGACGATCAACGAGGTTATACCGAATATGGCAACTGCAGCTCCCGCTACCACCCTTCCCTACAAAGTCGCAGACATCGCCCTCGCCGACTGGGGCCGTAAAGAGATCACCGTCGCCGAGCAGGAGATGCCCGGCCTCATGAGCATCCGCGCCAAGCATGCCGCCGCCAAGCCTCTCGCTGGCGTCCGCATCACCGGTTCACTGCACATGACCATCCAGACCGCCGTTCTTATCGAGACTCTCGTCGATCTCGGCGCGGATGTCCGTTGGGCTTCCTGCAACATCTTCTCCACACAGGACCACGCCGCCGCCGCGATCGCGAAGACCGGCGTTCCCGTCTTCGCCTGGAAGGGCGAGACGCTCGAAGAGTACTGGTGGTGTACCGATCAGGCGCTCAGCTTCCCCGGCGGCCTCGGACCACAGCTCGTCGTCGATGACGGCGGAGATGTCACCCTCCTCATCCACAAGGGCGTAGAGCTCGAGAATGGCGACCGCACCTTCGTGGACAATCCTGAAGGCAGCGAAGAAGAAGCCGTCATCAAGGCGATGCTGAAGCGCATCCTTGCGGAAGAACCGAAGCGTTGGAACAACGTCGCCAAGGAATGGCGCGGCGTCTCCGAAGAGACCACCACTGGCGTGCATCGCCTCTACGACATGATGCGCGCGGGCAAACTGCTCATCCCCGCCATCAACGTCAACGACTCTGTCACCAAAAGCAAGTTCGACAACCTCTATGGCTGCCGCGAGTCGCTCGCGGACGGTATCAAGCGCGCGACCGATGTCATGATGGGCGGCAAGATCGCCGTCGTCTGCGGCTACGGTGACGTAGGCAAAGGCTCCGCACAGTCTCTCCGGGGCATGGGAGCTCGCGTCGTCATTACGGAGATCGATCCGATCAACGCCCTGCAGGCTGCGATGGAAGGCTACGAAGTTACGACGCTCGAAGACACGCTCGGCCGCGGCGATATCTACGTCACCTGCACCGGCAACGTGGACATCATCACCTTCGAGCATATGCAGAAGATGAAGGACCAGGCCATCGTCTGCAACATCGGCCACTTCGACAACGAGATCCAGATGGAGCGCCTCAACTCCGCTAAGGATGTAGAGAAGCTCAACATCAAGCCCCAGGTGGACAAGTACACCTTCCCCTCCGGTAACCAGATCTTCATTCTCGCCGAAGGCCGCCTCGTCAACCTCGGTTGCGCGACCGGCCATCCGTCCTTCGTGATGTCCAACAGCTTCTCCAACCAGACCCTCGCGCAGCTGGATCTCTGGAAGAACAAGGACACCTACAAAGTCGGTGTCTATGTTCTGCCGAAGCTTCTGGATGAGGAAGTCGCTCGCCTCCATCTCGAAAAGATCGGTGTCAAGCTTTCCACCCTCTCCAAGAAGCAGGCCGACTACATCGGCGTGCCGGTCGAAGGTCCCTACAAGGCTGAGACCTACCGCTACTAGCCCCACCGCATCAACGCAGAAGAGGCCCTCCGGATGGAGGGCCTCTTCTGATTACAGACATCAATTCTGTTCGCGCCACTTCCTCATCCACTCGTCATCTCGACCGGAGCGACAGCTTTATCGTCGCGTAGCGGAGAGATCTGCTTCCTGCCTGTGCCCTGTAAAAAATTCAAACAATAAAATTCCCTGAACAGCAGGTTCCTCCGCTGCGCTGCGGAATGACAAAGTGTAGCGGATAACAAAACATTGGAATGACAAGTCTGCGGCATGACAAAATGGTGCAAATAAAACCCGCCTTGCGGCCTAACTCGTAGCCGTTGCCGAATCGTAGTCGTTCGCAGTAATCACCTGCACCGCAGGAGCTGTCGTAACCTGTGTATCCAGTAGCACGATCGTTCGCGCGCTTCCCTGCGGATAGGTGACGCTTGAGCCTGTGTACGTGGGTACCGTATCTGCTGAGACAACGGTTCCCGTCGGCAGGATATAGAGCTTGTAGGTCCCCACGGGCACGTTCAGGTAGCCCGTGTTGGTATCGAAGACGACGCCCGTGGCGATCGCGCTCGTCGTCAACAGAGTAGCGGAACTGGGCACAAGGTAAATATCCAGTGCGCCGATCTTGGTCGCCTCATTGAGAAAGCGAAGAGCAATCTGGCCCGAAGGTGCAGGTCCGCTCTGGTCCGCGAGCACCAAGCCTTCAAGACCCGCATTCACATTGCCCACCAGCAGCGTGAACTGCTTGCTGGCCGGAAGCGTCGCTTTGGTCGAGAGGACGGCCGTGGCCGATCCCGCTGGCTTGACCTGCACTGTGTAGGTTCCCGGAGTGATCGCTACGTACGAGGTAATCGTCCCGAAGCCAAGGTTATATGCCAGGGCAGTCCCACTGGCATAAATGTCCAGGCCACCGGAGTCGGGACTCGCGTCGATGACCCGCAACTGCGAGAAGGTTGTGCTTCCGGTCACGGATCCGCAGCCCGTCATTGCGAGTGACGAGGCCGCCATCACGGCAAGGCCGAGCGCTCGTACAACGGTCTGTCCCATTCTGGAAATCATCTGGAGGAAGCACCAGCCAGTGTGCAACGGTGCCTCTTCACTCTATCCGAATCTATCTGGCCCCACTACCGGAAAACGCTGAAACAGTACTGAAGGTACCTAAAGAAAGCGCCATTTGATATCACGAACGACCTGTTACGGCTTCGCAACACGATGCGCCACGATCCTGTCCTTGATCTTGTCGTAGGCTGTCTGCGGCAAAATGCCCTTCTGCACCAGCTGGTTCTTCATCGTATAAGGCCGTCCCTCCACAACGCGCCTCACGTAGGCGTCGCCCATGCCCGGCAGCGTCTTCAACTGCGCCGCCGTCGCCGTATTCAGATCCAGTAGCGCGTCGGTCGTCTGCGCCGCACTCCAAAAGCCCGCCAATGCCAGCACGCACACTGCAAACTGTTTCCTCATCGGCCGTTCCTCCGCTTACATTGTCGCCAAAAATACGGGCCCACGTTGACACCCCAGAGAACCCCAAGATAACCTTGAAGACAGAATGAGCACACGCTTCCATCATCACGGACACCATACCCACGCTCTCAGCGTGCCGGCGTCCGTTGCTGTGAAGGCGTAACACCGCTCACACAGATTCAACGTAACAAGACCCAGGCCCGCTGAAGCGCATAACCGCTGGCGGGCTTTGTTGTGTCCGCCGCAGAATGAAACCTAGCTTCGGCCACAACCACCAAAGGACACGGAAAGCAATGTCAGACGCAATCAAGATCGACTTCGCCAAGATGGACGGCCTCGTCCCCGGCATCGTGCAGGACGCCACGACCGGCCAGGTCCTCATGCTTGGCTTCCTCAACGAAGTCAGCTACGCCAAATCCCTCGAATCCGGCTTCGTCACCTTCTGGTCGCGCACGCGCTCGAAGCTCTGGATGAAAGGCGAGACCTCAGGCAACCGCCTGAAGATCGTCTCCGTCGCAACGGACTGCGACACCGACGCCCTTCTCTTCCGTGTAAACGTGGAAGGCGACGGCCTCACCTGCCACGAAGGCACCGTATCCTGCTTCACCAAAAATATTCCTCTGGAGACCCTCTAAACGTCATGGCAAACAAACTTAAACTCGGCATCCCCAAGGGCTCCCTCCAGGACGCTACCCTCGACCTCTTCAAGCGCGCAGGCTGGGAGATCTATGCCTCCGGACGCAGCTACTTCCCGACCATCAACGATCCTGAGATCGAGTGCATGCTCGTCCGCGCGCAGGAGATGGCCCGCTACGTAGAGACAGGCGCGCTCGATGCCGGACTCACAGGCAACGACTGGATCCTCGAGAACAACTCCGACGTCGAGCGCGTTACTTCGCTTACTTATTCCAAGGCTTCGCGCCAGAAGGTGAAGTGGGTCCTTGCCGTTCCGGAGAACTCCACCTTCCAGAAGCCGGAAGATCTCGCAGGCAAAGTCATCGCGACCGAGCTTGTGGAGTACACCAAGCGCTACTTCGCCGAGAAGAACATCCCGGTGAAAGTTGAGTTCTCCTGGGGCGCAACCGAAGTGAAGCCGCCCATGCTCTGCGACGCCATCGTGGAAGTCACCGAGACCGGCAGCTCGCTCCGCGCGAACCGCCTCCGCATCATCGAAACCCTCATGGAGTCGGAGACGCAGCTGATCGCGAACAAGGCCTCCTACACCGACGAGTGGAAGAAGAAGAAGATCGGCAACCTTTCCATGATGCTCAACGGCGCGATCGCTGCTCTCTCGCAGGTTGGCCTGATGCTGAATGTGCCTAAAGCAAACCTGGACGCGGTGCTCAATGTGCTTCCAGCGCTCTCGTCGCCCACCGTCTCGCATCTGCGCGACAGCGACTGGGTCGCCGTAAATACGATCCTGGAAGAGGCTGTCGTGCGCGAAGTCATCCCCAGGCTGAAGGCAGCAGGTGGCAGCGGCATCGTCGAATACCCGCTGAGCAAAGTCGTCCTCTAGCTCTTGTCACCCATTGCCCCTTTTTTTCATCCCGTAGCGCAGCGGAGGGATCTGCTTTTCCCCTTAGCTGCGCTATAAGAACCACCGAAAGCAAATGGGGCCCAGCCCCGAGGTAAAGCAATGAAGCTCATCCACACCTTCGGCGAATCCAAAGAGCGCGCAGACAAACTGCTTGCCGAGCTCGAAATCCGCGGGGCCTCCAACACCGCCAAGGTGGACACGACCGTCCGCACCATACTGGCCGACATCCGCCATGGCGGCGACGCCTCTCTCATCGAGTACGCCGGCCGCCTCGACGGCCTTCGCCTCGGCTGTCCCGAGAAAGGCGAGCCCGACCAGTCCTTCCGTGTCACGCGTGAAGAGATGCTGGCCGCATGGAACGACACCGAGCCCGCGCTGCAGGCCGCCATGCGTCTCGCGCAGGCGAACATTCTTGCCTTCGCCGAGCGTCAGCTTCCCAAACCCTTCAGCTTCCGCCCCGTCGAAGGCATGGAGGTCGGACAGATCGTCCGTCCTCTCTCCTCGGTCGGCTGTTACGTCCCCGGCGGACGCTATCCGCTGCCTTCGACCCTGCTGATGACGGCCACCCCCGCGCAGGTCGCTGGTGTGAAACGCATCGTCGTCTGTTCGCCCAAGCCCGCGAAAGAGACCCTCGCCGCCGCGCATCTCGCAGGCATCACCGAGTTCTATCGCATCGGCGGAGCGCAGGCCATCGCCGCGATGGCCTATGGCACCGAAACCATCAAGCCTGTAGACAAGATCGTCGGCCCCGGCAATCTCTACGTCACCGCCGCCAAGATCGCTGTCTCGCACGAGTGCGGCATCGACATGCCTGCTGGCCCTACGGAGATCGTCTACACCTCGGAGATCGGTAACCCTGCAGGCATCGCCGCTGATCTCGTTGCGCAGGCCGAGCACGACCCTGAAGCCCTCGCCATCCTCATCACCACGCGCGAAGACCTCGCCAAGCAGGTCATCGCCGAAGCCGAGCGTCAGTCCGCAGACAACGAGATCGCCAAGCAGTCGCTCGCAGCGCAGGGCTACGCCTTCGTCACCGACACCATCGAAGAAGCGCGCACGCTCACCAACCGCCTTGCGCCCGAACACCTCACCGTGGACACCGGAGCGGATCTGCGCTGGGTGCAGAACGCGGGTTCCGTCTTCATCGGCCATCACACGCCGCAGTCCATGGGCGACTACATCTCCGGCCCCAACCACGTTCTTCCTACCGGACGCGTCGGTCGCATGCGCGCCGGTCTCTCCGTGCTGGACTTCGTGAAGATCATCACCGTGCAACAGTACACACGCGCGGCGCTGCACGAGATTGGCCCGCACACCATCACCCTTGCCGAAGCTGAAGGCCTGACCGCCCACGCTGAGTCCGTGCGTGTCCGCATGTTGCTCGACGACCAGGGCCAGGACCCCGAAGGGAAGATCCAATGAGCGTTAATCCGCGCAAAGGCATTCTCAGCATGCCGGAGTACCACCCGCCACTCGCGGGCCGGAACGCCATGCGTCTCGACTTCAACGAGAACACCTTTGCCCCTTCACCGAAGGTGCTCGAGGTTTTGCAGAGCACCACGCTCGAAGACCTCACCATCTACCCGGAGCGCGAGCCGCGCGAACGCATCGCCGCAGCACACCTCGGGCTTGCGCCGGAGCATGTGCTGCTCACTAACGCCGTCGATGAAGCCATTCACCTCGTCACCTACACCTTCCTCAATGAAGGCGATGAGGTGATCTTCGCCGTACCCAGCTTCTTCATGTACGACGTGAACTGCATGGCCATGGGAGCGAACGTGATCCGGGTGCAGGCAGAGGATACGCTGGCCTTCCCCTACGAGCGCCTCCTCGCAGCCATCACGCCGAAGACGAAGCTCATCATCCTCTGCACGCCGAACAATCCCACGGGCACCACGATTCCGAGCGCGCAGATCAAGACCATCGCCGCAACCGCCCCGCATGCAGTGGTTCTTCTCGATGAAGCGTACTTCCACTTCTTCGGCGAGACGATGATGCCCGAGATCGACACCATTCCGAATCTCGTCATCGCGCGCACCTTCTCCAAGGCCTACGGCCTGGCGAACCTGCGCATCGGTCTGCTCGCAACCAACACTGGACTAATGAAGCATCTGCGTAAAGCTGCGTCGCCCTACAACGTGAACGGTATCGCCCTCCGCGCGCTGGAAGCCGCGATGGAAGACACGACTTATCTCGACTGGTACTGCGCACAGGTCACCACGGGGCGAGACAAACTCGCAACAGCTTTGAAGGAGATGCAGATTCCCTTCTGGCCGTCGCACGCTAACTTCCTTCTCACGCGCATCGGGCCGAAGCATAAGCAGCTTATCGCCGCCATGCGCACGCGCGGCATCCTTCTGCGCGATCGCTCCTCCGACCCCGGCCTGCAGGGATGCGTGCGCATCACCATCGGCGTGGAGGAGCAGTTAGAGAAGTGCATCGTTGCGCTCAGAGAATCATTAAGTGAAATCAACTGGACACCTGCCGACGCAAAAATTGTCGACACCGAAACCGAACCAGCGAGGGAATATGAGTAAGTCCGCAAGCAAGACCGTGAAGAATACAGCCGCTCTACCCGAAGTCGTTGCCGTACCGAAGGCGCTCAAGCCCCGCACCGGCAGCGTAAAGCGCGACACCACTGAGACGCAGATTGCGTTGAAGCTGATCATCGATGGCCAGGGCGTCTACAAGGTCTCCACCGGCATCCGCTTCTTCGACCACATGCTGGAGCTCTTCACGCGCCACGGCGGCTTCGACCTCACGCTCACCTGCACCGGCGACCTCGACGTCGACCAGCACCACACCGTGGAAGACGTGGGCATCGCGCTTGGCGAAGCCTTCGACAAGGCCCTGGGCAACAAGAAGGGCATTCTTCGCGCGGGCTACTTTGTCATGGCCATGGACGAGACGCTTGCCGTCGCCGCCGTCGATCTCTCAGGCCGCGTCGCTTACATCGTCGACGACAAGGTCAAGACCCGCCTCGTAGGCGACTTCCAGACCGAACTGCTCGCAGACTTCTTCGATGGCTTTGCCCGCGGCGCTCGTGCCAACGTTCACGTCAAGACGATGTACGGACGCTCGAACCATCACAAGATCGAAGCCATCTTCAAAGCATTCGCGCGGGCACTGCGTGGAGCCTGCTCACGCGATGAGCGCATGAAGGATTTGCTGCCCAGCACCAAAGGCTTGCTCTAAAAATCGAAACTGAATGTTAAAAAACAAGACATTACGACTGGTTTGCCATGCGCTCAGCGCATTCAGTCTTTTGTATTTTTGCGATCTCCTTCTGGCGATCTGTTCAGTCAATGTTCCTACCCCATCGATGTCACCTTCTCTGTGGGTTTGGTCGTTCTTGTTTTTCGCGGTTGTTCCATTGCTTTCTGGATTCTTGGCATCGCGGTGGTGGTTCATTCTTGCAGCAGCGTATTTCATAGCCATCGTTTTCGTATTCAAGCAAACGTTTCTCCCGAGACCCCTATGATCGAAGTCATCGACTACAAAGCCGGAAACCTTACCTCCGTAGTGAAAGCTCTCAATTTTCTCGGAGCGGAGACACACGTCACTCAGTCCCCCGACGACGTGCGGAATGCCACAAAGATCGTCCTCCCCGGCGTAGGACACTTCCGCGCCACGCAGCTCCTCCACGATCTCCAGCTCACCGTAGCTACACGCGAAGCCATCGCCAACGGCGTTCCCTTCCTCGGCATCTGTGTCGGCCTGCAGTGGCTCTACGACGGCTCCACGGAAGCTGACACTACCGACGGCCTAGGCCACTTCAACGCCACCGTCGAGCGCTTCCCCACACACTTCCAGGACGCCGAGCTCAAGAGCCCGCACGTAGGCTGGAACTCCCTCGAAGCGATCCGTGAAGATTCGCGTCTCCTGCGTGGCATCGCCCCCGGTTCGTTCGTCTACTACACCCACTCCTGGCGCGCGCCCGTCAGCACAGACACCGCCGCGGCCACGGAGTACGGCGGTCTGTTTACCGCCGCCGTCGAACGCAACAACGTCATGGGCGTCCAGTTCCATCCAGAAAAATCCGGCGAGACCGGCCTCCAAATCCTTCGCAATTTTTTAGAACTGTAATGACCATGGCATCGCAAGACCGGATAGAAAAATCATGCTGACCAAACGCATCATCGCCTGCCTCGACGTCCGTGACGGACGCGTCGTCAAAGGCATCCAGTTCCTCGACATCATCGACGCCGGTGACCCTGCCGAACTCGCCCACCGTCACGCTGCTCTTGGTGCGGACGAGATCGTGCTCCTCGACATCACCGCCACGCACGAGGGCCGAGGCACACTCCTCGAAACCGTGAAGCGCGCCGCCTCGCAGCTCTTTATCCCCTTCACCGTCGGCGGAGGCATCCGCTCCGCAGCGGACGCCGAAGCCGTCTTTACCGCAGGCGCAGACAAGGTATCCATCAACTCCTCCGCCATCGCGCGGCCAGAGCTCATAGGCGAGATCGGAGCGAGCTTCGGAGCCCAGGCCGTCATCGTTGCGATTGACGCACGCCGCTCCACCACCGGCAACGCCATCACCGACGCCGAGGTCTACGTCTCCGGAGGCCGCAAGCCCACCGGGCGCAAGGTCATCGACTGGGCGCGCGAGGCCGAAGATCGTGGCGCAGGCGAGATCCTTCTCACGTCCATGGACTCTGACGGCACACGCTCCGGCTTCGATGACGAACTCACCGCCGCCGTCTCCAGCGCCGTGCAGATCCCCGTCATCGCCAGCGGAGGCGCGGGAAACGCGCAGCACTTCGCCGATGTTTTCAAGGCAGGCCGCGCCGACGCCGCTCTCGCCGCCAGCATATTTCACTTCGGCGTCACCAGCAGCCGTGCCCTGAAAGAAGAACTCGCAGCGCAGGGAATCCCCATGCGCTTGCCGTGCTAATCGAATATCCAGCTAAGAAATAAAGAAGAGGCAGAATGCTTATCCCCTCCATTGACCTTATGAACGGCCAGATCGTCCAGCTTGTCCAGGGCGAAAAACTTAAGCTCGCCTTTGACGACTTCGATTACTGGATCGACCGCTTCAGCAAATATCCGCTTGTGCAACTCATCGACCTCGACGCCGCCATGCGCCAGGGCTCGAATGCCTCGCTCATCTCGCGCTTTACGGACAAGCTTCCCTGCCAGATCGGCGGAGGTCTCAAGAGCGCCGAAGACGGCCAGCGTCTCCTCGATCTCGGCGCCAAGCGCGTGATCTATGGCTCATCGCTCTTCGGTGGCGACAACGAGGCCGACCGCAAGCGCCACGCGATCCTCAATCTCCCCTTTGCCGAGAATCTGAAGAAGCAACTGGGCGAAGAGCAGCTAGTCTTCTCCGTGGATACCAAAAACGGCAAGGTTGCCGTCAAGGGTTGGAAGGAATCTGTCGACCTCACGCCGGAAGAGGCCGTCACCTGGCTCGAAGACTCCTGCGCCGCCTTCCTCTACACCCACGTCGATACGGAAGGCACCATGAGTGGCTTCCCCATCGAAGTCGCGGCGATCCTTCGCGCCTGCACCGCCAAGCAGCTCATCGTCGCCGGTGGCATCAAGTCCGCGGACGAGATCACCGAACTCGACAACATGGGCGTAGATGCCGTCGCGGGCATGGCCGTATACTCGGGGGCGATGGAGGCCTAGCCCCTTGCGCGTTCTCGCCCTCGCTGTACTTCTGCTGACGACCAACATCCCCGCACAGGAGCCAGCGCCGACGGCAGAGCAACTCCACGGCCAGCTTCCGCCCAGCAGTATCTACGACGAGATCATGCGCCCACTCGACGCCACACGCGCCGATGTGGGCAACTGGTCCGATACCGAACTCATGGCTCTCACCTCGGCCATGAACCTCTCGCACACAGAGTGCGAACGCCTCGATCCTGCTCCACACGTCGGCGAAGAGCTCTACTCGTATGCGCGCCTATGCTCACTTGGCCGCGACTGGAAGCGCACCTATAAGGCAGCCACAGAGTACGTCCTGGACGACAAGGCCCCACATCGGCCGTCCGCGTACTACCTCGCCGTGCAGGCCGACCTCAACATGCACCACGTGGAAGACGTTCTCCTTCTTCTGAAGGACATGGACACACGCCTTCCGCTTACACCGGAGACGAACGCCGTCTACGATTACGTCCTTGGACTCGTCGAGTTTGCCGTCCCCTCCGCGGGCATCGACGCCGCACTCATCCGTCAGCCCAAACTCCTTGAAGCTGTCAGCGGTCACAATCCGCTTCTCACGCCCGGCGTTGCGGAAGTCTCCGCCTGGCATCTGCAGGAGTTGCTCCGCTTCGACAACCGCGTCCCTGCCGAGATCGCCGGAGCACTCAACGATCTCCAACTCGCCATCGCCGCTCGCACAGCACCGCTCACCGCAACGGACGCGTACGCCGCAGCTGTTGCGCAGCGACGCTATGAAGCCATCGGCAAACCGATGCCTGCCTTCGACGTAAGCCGGACCGCCGGTCCAAAGACCTACGGGGCACACCTCTCCGACGTGAATCTTTACGTCCTCTATCCCGAGGACTGCGCCAGTTGTGCCAGCATCCCGGAGGCGGTGGCTGTCCTTCGCAAAGGCCTTAACATCCGCGCCCAGGCGTGGCCTCTTGTGGAGGTACGGCCAACGGAGATCAAACCTTCGCCAGCATCCACACCCAATCCGAAGACCGATCCACCAACGCTCTACACCCACGCGGAACTTCTCAAGCAGCTTGGCGCGACGGCGGTCCCGTTCTTTGTCCTGACCGACGGAAAGGGCAACGTCCGCCTGCTTACGAATGGCTCACGAGGCTGGCTCTACTCCGACGGCAACGGAGATATCCTCGCGCAGACCATGATGGAGCGCATCGTTGCTCACGACGACAATGAACGAGGCGCCGCTATGGACAAAGCCGCGCACGAAAAGCTGACCCAGCCGCAATAGTCCTTATTCGGTGTTGGCATCCGCCACGGCATAGTAGCCCTTGCGCGCCTGTACCTTGGCATCTTTGCCGCAAGTGATCTTGATGTTGCGGAAGGTACCATCCAGTTCAGCATTCTGCGGCGTATAGCTCACCAGGTACTGCGTCCGCAACTCGTCAGAGATCTGCGCAAACGCATCTTCCAGCTTTTTCCCGTTGTTGCCGACGTTGATCATGCGGCCGCCCGTCTCACGAGAAAGCCTGTCCATATCGCCCGACCCGCCAAAGCTGAAGTTGCCAAAGCCCCCCCGGTCGGCGATTAGAATCACGTAGATGATGGCGTTCGCCTTCTGCGCCGCCTCAATGGCATCCTGGAGCTTCAACTGACTGCCCTGGTCGCCGCCGTCCGTCAGAACGACCAGCACCTTCCGGCCAGCCTCCTGCCGCAGCTTGTCGTGTGCGCCGAGATAAACCGCGTCGTACAGCAGCGTGCCGCGTGGAGTTCCGTTTCCCGTAACCGACCCGGTCCCAGCGCCCGTGTTGATCTCTGCCTTGTCCAAGGCCCGCTTCAACTCGCGCGGGCTGTTGGTGTAGTCCGCCAGCATGTCCACGTTGATGTCGAATTTGATCAGAAACGCCTCGTCCTTCGGCTGTAGGACGTCCTTTAGAAACTGCGCGCCCGCGTCTTTTTCCAGCGGCAACACATTCATCTGGCTTCCGCTGGTATCCAGCAGAATGCCGATCGTCAGGGGGAGCGTCTTTTCCTGGGTAAAGTTCTTGATCTTCTGCGGGATCTTGTTCTCTTCGATCGAACAATCCTCTTTGTGCAGCCCCGTCAGAAAACCCTGTTTGTCGCGCACGCTGAAGTAGGTGTTCACCAGGTTCACGCGCACCTTGAGAGTACCGGCGCTCGAAAGCTGCGAATCGTCCTGCAAAGGAGCGGCGTCACTTGGTGGTGGAGGTCCACCCGGGCTCGGCGCTTCCTGCGACCACGCCCCACACGACAGAAGACCAAAACCCAGAACCGCAACCGAAGTGACTCGAAACATACGCATACTTCAGTTTGACGGAAAAACCTGCTTCTTTGTCTACACCTGTCCCAGAATGATCCCAGAGACACCCTAATCTTCACCAAGTCGTAGCCGATCTGGGTTCCTACCGCTCCTCGGCACAACACGCTGCGCCCTCCCGCGCGTCCAACCGAGTGACACTGATAGTCTTATTGAGCAGTTAAAGCACGGGGGTTCGCAGGTGAAGTTCAGTATTCTCGCAGTTGCCATGTCCATGATGTTCGTCGGCCAGCAGGGCCCAGAGGCCCAACAGCAGCTGCCCGACAGCCCCGCCCCCCAAATGACGGGGGTCAGCAACGTCGCGCCCGGCAAAGGCACACCACAGAACCTGCCCTCCACCTCGAGTTCGCCTGATGAGCAGGCCCCTCACCCCACTGCCCCCTCCGGCAAGAACGGCAGCGCCACCACTGCCGCCGCGGATCAGCAGGCCGAACCGGAAGGCACGACTCCTGGCGAAGGCCTCAAGGCCTTTACCCTTGCCCGTGTTCAGGTTAATTATGTAGAACTCCCCTTCACGGTGAAGGACAACAAGGGCCAACTCGTTCCGGGCGTGGATTGGCGCGAAGTACGCGTCTTCGAAAATGGCGTCCGCCAACATATCGCTTACTGGACCGTCGACGCTTTCCCCATCTCGGCGGCGTTTGTGATCGACCAGTCGCTGCCTTTTAACGTCATGGAGCGCGTCAATAACTCTCTTGCCGCCGTGCAGGGCGCCTTCGCTCCTTACGATGAGCTCGCCATCTTCACCTACAACAACGGCCCCACCATGCGCACAGACTTTACCGGAGCGCAGTCGGCCCGCGTAGCCGCTGTCCTGGAGCGCTCCAAGACCCCAGGCCGTGAGGCGCCGATGTATTACAACTCCGGCCCGCTCTCGCAGACGACCAATATTAACGGCCATCAGTTCGATCCCAACACCGCGCCCGTTCGCAACTCGAACTCCAACACCATCACCATTCCTAAAGAGATCCATACCTTGAATGACGCTATCTTCATGGCTGCGCGCTCACTTGCCGACCGTCCAGTCGGCCGCCGCCGCGTGATTTACGTCATCTCCGACGGCAAGGAACAGGGTTCCAAGGCCAAGTACAAGGAAGTCGTCCAGTATCTTCAGACGCACAACATCACCCTCTATGCCACACTGGTGGGAGATTCGGCGACGTGGGGCATCGGCTTTCTTGACCGCTATCATCTGCCGTTCATGATGCGCGACAACATCCTTCCCAGATATGTCGCAGAGACCGGCGGACAGGCTGTCTCCGAGTATCGTCAGCGCGGCATTGAACAGAGCTTCCAGAAGATCGCCGAGCAGGTCCGAACCCAATACACCATCGGCTACTACTCGCACGAACCGTTCATCGACGGAAAGTACCGCTCTACCGAAGTGACGGTTTCGCGTCCCAATTTGGATGTCATTACCAAAAAGGGATACTTCCCAACGCCCTATGACATCCGTCCCAAGACGCCCACCCCCCCTGCAGCCAAGCAATAAGAACCATAAGCGCTAGGGAAGGCTAAGATCTGGAATGCCCTTCGCTACCAATGCGATCCTGAGCCTCGGTGCCGCGCTGTGCTGGGGCGGCGGGGACTTCGGCGGAGGCATGGGCGTCAAGCGCCTCGGCGGTTCGGTCCGTGGCGCTCTCCTGGTCGTTCTTCTAGGACATTCACTTTCGCTGGCCATCGTGGGATCCAGTGCGTGGTTCCACGGAGATCCCTTCCCCCACGGCGCTCCGCTCTATTGGGGACTCGCCGGTGGCGTGGTCGCCGCTCTCTCGTTGATGGCTTTTTACATCGCCCTGTCGGCGGGACATATGGGCTCCGCCGCCGCGATCAGTGGCTTGCTCTGCGCCGCTGTGCCAGCCATTGTGTCCGCCTTTACGGAAGGCGCACCCGGCATCCTGCGCGTCATAGGCTTTGCCCTGGCGGCGATCGCAATCTGGCGGATTGCCGCGCCTGGAGCGGAAGACGCGGCGAAGCACACCAGCGATCCTCTCTTCGAACCCGGGGACCTCGATCAAAGCAGCTACCACCGCTCTTCCCTGCTCGCCCTGCTTGGCGGCCTGGGCTTCGGCTTCTACTTTGTCTCGCTGAAATACGCTGGAAATGCGGGCATTCTGTGGCCCCTGGGAACCGCCCGCATCGGCTCGACGATTACCTGCGCGCTCTCGCTTCTGTTTCTCTACGCAACGAAATCTGCAGCTCCCACGGAGACCCCAGGCCTCACCCGCAAGACGCTGCTTTGGATCGCGGCCGGAGCAGGCCTGGACACTACGGGCAATCTGCTTTTCATCGCCGCCACACGCTTCGGACGTCTGGATGTCGCGGCAGTCATCTCTTCGCTCTATCCGGCGTCCACGATCCTGCTAGCCGCATGGCTTCTGCGCGAACGCACCACGCGTCGTCAGATGATCGGCATGTTCCTGGCGCTTCCCGCAGTGGTCTTGATTACGCTTTAACCGGGTTCAGGCGAAACGCGCTGCGTCTCAAGCCTTCAGCTTGGAGATATCCACAGTACTCACGGGATATTGCAGATCCATCCCATCCAGAGCATCCACAAGGATCCTGGAGATCGCAACATTCCGGTGCCACTTGTGGTCGGACGGAATCACAAACCAGGGGGCATGTTTTTTACTCGTGTTTTCCAGAATGCTTTCGTATGCCGAAACATATTTGGGCCAGAACTTTCGCTCTGCGAAATCGGCTGGACTGATCTTCCAATGCTTTGAAGGATCGTCGAGGCGCGATTGCAGACGTCTGCCCTGTTCCGCATGGGAGATATGCAGGAAGAACTTCAACACCACGACATCGTTTCGCACCAGCATCTCTTCGAAAGCGTTGATCTCCGCAAAGCGTTCCTTGGCAGCCTTGTCGCTGACCATGCCATGGACACGTGGAGACAAAACATCTTCATAGTGCGAACGGTTGAAGATACCGATCATTCCACGCGGTGGGACTGCGGCATGGGCGCGCCAGAGAAAATCATGACGAGCTTCCAGCGGCGTCGGCACTTTGAAGGGTGTGACGTCACATCCCTGCGGATTGATGCCGGTAAAGATATGGCTGATCGTGCCGTCTTTGCCCGCAGTATCCATTCCCTGCAGAACGATCAGCAGACTCTTCTGGGCACCGGCATAGAGCTTTTCCTGCAGTGGGGCCATCTTGACGCGATGCTTTTCCAGTTCCTTCTTGGCGGCATCTTCGTCGTGAAAGTTCCCGCGTGTGGCCGTCGATAACTTTTCGAGGCGCACTTTTGTGTCCGGCTCAATGAGCCAGGGCGAACGAATTTTAGGAAAAGCGATTTTCATCCAAGCTCCACCCACTGGCCAGCAGAAGAACGCTGACCCGCGCCCTGCCTATTTAGGCTGCTCGTCCGGCTTCGGCGTCACAATGTGGGCTGCATCCTTGGGGTCATCGCTGATGCCCTTCATGCCGTCCTTGAAACCACGCAAACCTTCGCCCAGACCTTTTCCCAGTTCAGGCAGCTTGCGACCACCAAACAAAACCAGCAGAACAACGCCGATCACCAGCAAATGTGTCGGCTGAAACAGTTCACCCATGACTTCCTCCCGCGACGTACCCAGCCCGCTTGCGCAGGCTGTCCGTGCGCCTCCATTGTCGCACAATGGAATCACTGCTTTCTCTGCGTGTCTGCACGCGAACCGCCACCTTCCTGCCCCAAACGGTATATCTTTAGAGGGACGCACCATCGATCCGGAGGAACATGCGACACATATCCGCCCGGCCAGCTTTTGCCGGGAATACCCTGCTCCAGCCAGCCCACACCAAACGTACCCGCAGTGCATCCAGGATTCTTCTCGGTTTCGCGCTTCTCGCCTCCTTTTCATTCGCCGCCAAGGCGCAGGATGTGTTCAAACCGGCAGCGCCCGTCACCTATACGGAGAAGTACGAGATCTATGGCGGCGCCAGCTTCCTGAACGGCCAAGCCGGACAGAACATCCCCAAGCGCATCAACATGGGTGGCGGTGAGGTCATGGCGACTTACTTCATCACCCCGCGCATCGGACCTGCGGTCGACTTCCGCTACGAGTGGGGCACAACCCCTGTTTTCCCGAACAGCTTCTCGATTCCGACGCGTCCGGTCGTTTACCAGACCATCGGTTTGGTCGGCCTTCAGTATCACGCCTTCGGTAATCAGCACTTCGGCATCAACTATCACGCCTTCGGTGGCGTGTCGGCTGGCAAGTTCGACTCCGACCTCAAGGGCATTCCGCCTGCAGAAGTTGGCCTCTATACCAACCGCGTCAAGCCAATGGCTGCCCTTGGTGGATCGCTGGACATCAACCGCTCCGCCCACCTGGCGGTTCGGCTGTCGCCGGACATCATCATCGAGCACTTCGGAACGGAGACACGCGAGTTTTTCTCGATCTCCGCTGGCGTGATCTATCGCTTCGGACACCGCTAAACGGCTTAAAAGAAAACGGCGGAGGCCTAAGGCCTCCGCCGTTTTCTTTGCCCTGAAACTAGAACCCGTCGTGCCGGGTTTCGATAAAGTCCGTCGATACAGGGTTTTCGTAGATGGAATAGTCCCGCGTCACCACGGTAAGACCCTCCGGCGTGACAAAGTACTTCTTCCGGTCTTCCTGCGAATCATAGCCAATCACCGTCCCGTCGGGGATCTGTACGTCGCGATCGATGATCGCTCGACGGATGCGGCAGTGGCGGCCGATGTTAACGTGCGTGAAGATGATGCTGGAATCCACATCGGAGTACGAGTTCACGCGTACGTCCTGCGAAAGCACGCTCTCCCGAACGACTGAACCGGAGATGATGCAGCCCGGCGAGACTACCGAGTTGATCGCCATGCCCGTCCGTCCCGGCTCGCCGAAGACGAACTTCGCCGGCGGATACTGCGTCGGGCGCGTACGCATCGGCCACGACTTGTCGTAGAGGTTGAACGTAGGCGAGATGGAGCACATGTCCATATTTGCCTCGTAGTAGGCCTCAAGTGTGCCCACATCGCGCCAGTAAAGAGCTTCCTGACGGTTCTCGTCCACGAAGTTATAGGCGTTCATCTTGTGACGACCCAGCAACTTGGGCAGGATGTTGTGCCCGAAGTCATGTTTCGAGTCCGGATCTTCCGCGTCTGCGATCAGCTCCTGCAGAAGCACGTCGGTATTGAAGAGATAGATGCCCATCGAAGCATCCACCTTGTCCGGATTGAAGGGGGAGCGCATGGTGGTCGACTTCGGCTTCTCCTGGAAGCCTGTAATTTCACCATTCTTCGCCACTTCCACCACACCGAATCGTGAAACCTCGTCGGGATTGATGGGCAGCGTAGCGAGGGTTACGGCGGCGCCGGAGTTGCAATGCGCCTCCATCATCAAGCCGTAGTTCATCTTGTAGATGTGATCGCCGGAGAGGATCAGACAGTACTTCGGCTCCTCGGAACCGATCGAGTAGATGTTCTGGTAGACCGCGTCCGCAGTCCCCTCGTACCAGTTCTTATTAACGCGCTGCATCGGCGGCAGAATCTCGCAGAACTCGCCGAGCTCGCTGGCGACAACCGTTCCCCAACCTTCGCGAATATGACGGTTGAGGCTGAGCGCCTTGTACTGCGTCATGATGTAAACCTTGCGCAGGCCGCTATTGATGCAGTTCGAGAGCGTGATGTCGATGATGCGATATTGTCCGGCAAACGGGACTGCCGGTTTGGCGCGGTCTCGTGTCAGTGGAAACAATCTTTCGCCGGCTCCGCCAGCCAGCAAAATTCCTAACGTATCCTTCATCGTCGTTCACCCCTCGTCATGACTGCGTTCGTCTGGCTCGACAACCTGGCACATTACCTTCTGTGCAAGAGACCACTTTTCTTGGATGCAAGTTAACCGCCATAAGCACTGTCTCGCGAACTTATAGCCCCCAAGCTACTCTTTCGCTTCAAAATGAAGCAAATAGAAAAGCCGCCCCGAAGGGCGGCTCTTGAGCTATGCCGCTAATCGGTCGGTTCTTTTCCTTCATCGGGCAACGTGATGCGTAACGACTTCAAAAAACTGAGATCGTTTCGCGTAAAAGGAGCGGCACCCTCTTCCGCCTCGACGTCTGCTTCTTCGTCTTCCTCTTCCACTTCATTCAGACCGATGGTGGCTTCCAACATCAAAAGCACATCAAAACCCTGTTCGCGGATGTCCTTCACGACGCCAGCAATCTGGTCACTCTCCGAAACGGACTCGTGGATCGCCTCGCCAAGCTTCTGAATTAGTTCTTTTACCTTTGGACTCATTTGCACCTCCGCGGCGTTTCTGATTGGACGAAGAGAATCGGGCATAGATGCGTGCCCGACGAAACATCTCTTTACCTTACGTCCCGAACCGATCCATCGCAATCCGAGTCCCTGGAATTATGCCTGTCACTAAACTTTCGTGTGATGATCCGCCCAGGCGTGTTCCAACTGGTGTGCAAGTTCCTGCACCGGCTCAATCCGCTTTTTCCCTAGAACGATCCAACCTGCAGCTGCTGCGCACAAACCACCCACGGCCCATAAGAAACTTTTCATTGGAGATCATCCTTTCAATGTAACGTCAGCGAATTGGATGCACGGTCGGCCAACGGCGTCACTCGGCATTTACACTCTGGGAATGGATAAAGTACGACTAGGCCGCATCCTGGGTGCAGGCGCACGCCACGCCGCCCGCACCGCCGTACAGGCCATGGATGCAGCTACGGCTCCCGATCCTAATCCCCAGGCCAAGCGGCCAGAAGTGCTCTCCCCGCAGCAACCCCGCAGATCTCCCGAGGCAACACTCGCCTCCGTTGCACAGACGGTTCGTGCCGTGGACCAGGCCAAGCGCTCCGCAAAGCAAGCAGCGCTTGCTCCACTGAAAAAGGCGTCGAAAGCCCTCTGGCTCGAAGTCACAGGAAGCTTCTTTCTCCTCTTTGCCTTGGCCTTCGCCGTCAACGCTGCAAAGGTCCGTGACGGTATCCACATGGCTTCGGCGAATCACAATCGATTTCTTCTCTATAGTGCGCTCACGCTGCTCTTCGGATACTTCTCGGTTTCCAGCTTCATGAACGCCAACAAGCGCTGACCGCGCATCCCGCTCTCCCCCGCGATACCATGAACCTCGGAGATCTACAGATGTCAGAAACACCCTTGCGTAAAACAGCCCTCAACGCCACCCACCGCGCCCTGAAAGCCAAGATGGTCGACTTCGGCGGCTGGGACATGCCCGTCGAATACTCCGGCCTGATGGCCGAACACAACGCTGTCCGCAACGGCGTCGGCGTTTTCGATGTCTCGCACATGGGCGACATTCAGCTGCGCGGACCCGGCTCGCTCGACGCCGTGCAGAAGTTGCTCATGAACGACGCCAGCAAGCTGCAGATCGGGCAGGCACACTACTCCGCCATGCTGACACCGGAAGGCACCTTCGTCGACGATGTCGTTCTGCATAAACTGTCTGAGAACGACTACCTCATTGTCATCAACGCCGGAACGCGTGAGAAGGATGTCCAGTGGGTGCGCCAGACCATCGGCCAGATGCCCTCCACACACATCAACGACTACTCGGACATGTACACGCAGATCGCCATCCAGGGACCGCGTTCCATCGATGTCCTGCAGAAGCTCACCGACACAGATCTTTCCACGATCAAGAACTACTGGTTTACGTGGGGCAAGGTCGCCGGTCTCTATAACGTGATGATCGCCCGCACGGGCTACACGGGGGAAGACGGCTTCGAGATCTATATCCCTTCGGACGAAGCCACCAGCGCACGCGTATGGCAGGAGATCTTCGCTGCGGGTGAGGAGTTCGGCATCCTTCCCTGCGGTCTTGGCGCACGCAACACGCTCCGCCTCGAATCGTCCATGGCGCTCTACGGCCATGAGATCTCGGACACGATCAACGTTTTTGAAGCCAACCTGGGACGCTACTGCAAGCTCGACAAGGAATCCGACTTCGTCGGCAAATCCGCCCTACAGACGATCCAGAATGCTGGTGGACCGAAGCGCAAGCTCGTCGGTCTTGAAATCGTCGAACGCGGTATCGCCCGCGATGGCTACCCTGTAACGACGCTTGACGGCACCGTAATCGGCGAAGTGACCAGCGGCTCGCCTTCCGTCACGTTGAAGAAGAACATCGCCCTGGCCTATGTGCCGGTGAAGTACACCGCTCTGGATACCGAAGTCGCCGTCACCATTCGCAATCAGCCCGTAAAGGCAAAGGTCGTTCCAACACCCTTCTACAAACGCGCCAAAAAATAGACTTCCCACGCGGCGAATTTCCACCGCGAGCCAACCTCAAGTGCTTTGGGCCAAACGCCCGAGGCTCTACAATCACCTTCGGAGACGATCACGATGGCTTATCCCGAAACATACAAGTACACCAAAGAGCACGAGTGGATTGAAGTCGACGGCACCACTGGCACGATTGGTATTACCGACTACGCGCAGTCCTCGCTTGGCGACATCGTCTTCGTCGAACTGCCCAAGGTGGGAGACAAGCTCACCGCGCATGAGACCTTCGGCTCCGTCGAAAGCGTCAAGGCCGTCAGCGACCTTTACTCCCCCGTCGCAGGCACAGTCACCGAGGTAAACTCGGCCCTCAACGACGCGCCGGAGACCATCAACACCGATGCGAACAGCACATGGCTCGTCAAAGTCGCGCTGACGAACGCTGCGGATCTCGACAGCCTTCTGGACTCCGCCACCTATACCAAGTACGTCGAAGAAGAGACCGGGCACTAGGCTGAAAGCAATAAAGACAAACATCGCCGTCGCCAATCGCGGCGGCGATGTCGTTAACCTCACTGCGTCAACACAACGTCCGTCACATCCCCACCGTGCACCGCCACCCCAATGCCCGTGGCAGTGCCTACCGTCCCTCCACCCGCCACGGTGATCGTGTAATCCCCATCCGGGACCTCTTCCATGCGGAAGCTCCCGTCTGCAGCTACCAGTGCGTTCCGGCTGAAAGCAACATCACCCGTATCGTGAAGCACCACGCGGCGACGGCCTCCGTCGTCCGTGCTTCCTGAGAGATGTCCACTCACCACATGGAGCCCGCGCAGAGACACTGTAATCTCCACCCCGTTGTGCTCATCCCCTGACCCCAGCGTGAAGGTCGTCGCCCCCGACCGATGAAGGGTAGCGGGCGCATACACGATCAGGTTGGTTCCCGGATTGAACGTTCTTCCGCCGCCGGAAGTGGGCGCGGGGGCTGGCGTCGCGGCCGCGGGCAGCACCACGTTCGCGGAGACCATATAGTCTCCCGGCGGCAACCCGGCAATCCGAAATACCCCTCGGTCGTCCGTCTGCGTCGATCCGCTACCCCGCACGCCCCCTGTGCCAAGCCCGCCTCGTCCGAACTGGCTGGCGGACGTCACCGTCGTTGCGTTCGTCGCCGTTGCAACCGGAGGTGTGTAGACGCTCACAAACACATTGGCCGCAGGCGTTCCATCGTCGAACCGTACGACTCCACTGATCGCGGATCCGCGATCCACGGTCACATCCACACGCACAGACTCCGCGCCGCTCAAGGTCACCATTTGGACCTTCTGCCGCACACGAAGCTGGGCGTCCGCGCTGGAATCGGTCAGATCCGCAGAGGCCACACTCTGCAAGGGACTCACATATCCCGGCATCTGCACGTTGACGTAATAGCTGCCAGGAGCCACCCCCTGGATCAGAAACGCTCCATCCATGTCCGCCGTGACCATGCCACCGCCAAACCGCCCGCCGCCCTGCGAACCTACCTGCGGCACAGGAGACAAGGAAACATGCGCCAGGTGAGCAGGCGCGTGCGTATCTCCGCAATAAACGTGGCCCACTACCGTTCCGCCGCCGGCTTCCGGCTGAGGCCGGGCCTGAAGTGCAATCGTCGGGCCCGGTTGCCCCGCCTGTTGTGCCTCGACTGTCATCGCACCAAGAAAAAAGACCATGAGCAACCGCCGCATCGAAGCCTCCGCGTCTTATCTCACAACTTAGACCCATACTGGCGCTGCGCGGTAAGCGCATATCCGCGCAACACTCTAAAATCGTAATTGATGCGCTATCTTCCAAAGTCCCCTGCTGACCGTACCGCCATGCTTGCCGAGATCGGCGCCGCCTCCATTGACGATCTCTTCGCCACCATTCCCGCGGAGTACCAGCTCAAACGCGACCTGGACGTTCCCCGCCAGCACGGGGAACAAGAGGTCATCGAAGCCTTCAAGGCCTACTCCGCACAAAACGCGACCGGATACGCCAGCTTCCTCGGCGCTGGAGCCTACCGCCACTACCGCCCCGTCATCATCGACTCCCTTTCGCAGCGCGGTGAGTTCCTGACGAGCTATACGCCCTACCAGCCAGAGATCGCCCAGGGCACCCTGCAGGCGCTCTTCGAGTTCCAAACCATGATCTGCGACCTCACCGGCATGGAGATCGCCAACGCCAGCATGTATGACGGCTCTACCGGCGCAGCCGAAGCCGTCATGATGGCCGTCCGCGTCACAGGCCGCAACGGTGCCGTGATCGCCCGCACCGTACACCCGGAGTACCGCGAGGTTCTTCGCACCTACGCGCAGCACCAGGGCATTCCTCTCACCGAGGTGGACTACATCGGCGAATCCGGACGTGTCGACCTGGCCAAGCTCGATGCCGCCATCACCGAAGACACCGCCTGCGTTCTCATCCAGTCGCCCAACTTCTTTGGGACGATTGAAGATGTAGCTGCCGTCGCGGAGATCGCTCACGCCAAGGGAGCTCTGCTGATCGTCTCCATCGCGGAGGCTGTCTCGCTTGGCATCGTCGCTCCTCCGGTTGAAGCAGACATCGTCTCGCTCGAAGCCCAGTCCTTCGGCGTTCCTGTCGGCTTTGGCGGACCTTACTGCGGCGTCATCGCCTGCAAGGAAAAATTTCTCCGCCAGATGCCCGGGCGTCTCTGCGGTGAGACCACGGATACCGAAGGCCGTCGCGGCTTCGTCCTGACGCTCTCTACGCGCGAGCAGCACATCCGCCGCGAGAAGGCCACCAGCAACATCTGCACCAACCAGTCGCTCGTCGCTCTGATGGTCACGATCTTCCTCACCGTCTACGGTAAGATAGGCCTCCGCGAACTCGCAGAGCAAAACCTGGCCAAGGCGCACTACGCCGCAAACACCATCGGCGCCAACGGCAAGCTTCTCTTCAACTCCGCGCCGCGCTTCAACGAGTTCGTTCTGGAGACCAAGGACACCACGGAAGCCGCTAATGCTGGCCTTCTGAAAGAGAAGATCATCGGCGGCTTCCCGCTTGGCCACCACTATCCGGAGCTTGGCGCGAACGCCTCCCTCTGGTGCGCGACCGAACTCACCACTCGCGTACAGATCGACGCTGCCGCTGCAGCCCTGAAGGCATAGCTATGGATCTCGATCTTCTCAACGGAGCCGAACTGACAGCAGTCGAATTCGTTCTCGACTTCCTGCAGCTTCGCTTCGACGACAGCTTACTGACACTGCTCGCCTGGCCCGTTATCGCCGACGCCAACGGAGTCTCGATCGGCTTCGGCGACCCCGGCTATCGCGACGCCCTTTGCTTCGTCATCAGCGAAGAGGTCAA
Source organism: Terriglobus saanensis SP1PR4 (assembly GCF_000179915.2). Lineage (NCBI taxonomy): Bacteria > Pseudomonadati > Acidobacteriota > Terriglobia > Terriglobales > Acidobacteriaceae > Terriglobus > Terriglobus saanensis. Next base: position 3,789,883 of record NC_014963.1, read on the forward strand.
GACCGCACTTTATAACGAAGGCAATGAACTGACGCTCGAATTTGAGAACGGCGTCGTCATCGCCCTCTCTCTTCGCGAAGAAGAACTCAACTCTCCGCAGGCGGGCAGCTTCACCTCTCCAGAAGGGTTCTTTGAGTTCTAAAGGTTGGCTGCTCGTCGCGTGGGGAAAAGCAGATTCCTCCGCTTCGCTGCGGAATGACAAATTTGGTTAAGGGCACGGCTTCAGCCGTGCCACAGAGCGCGAGAAAATCGGGGCTTTAGCCCCTGAGGTCAGAAGATTATGTCAGACGAAAAGTTTATCGGCACACCGCGCAAAGCGACCACGCACACCTCGCAGAACGAGGGACTCATATTCGAGAAGTCTTCCCCCGGCAAGAAGGCTTACCGCCTCTCCGAACTCGACGTGCCTGCGGTCGACGCGTCGACTCTTCTCGGTAAATCCGTGCGTAAAGAGTACGGCGCTCTCCCCGAACTCAGCGAAATCGAGATCGTTCGCCACTTCACGCGTCTCTCCACCTGGAACTACGCCATCGACCTCGGCATGTTCCCTCTCGGAAGCTGCACGATGAAGTACAACGGCCGCGTGAACGAAGCCGTCGCGCGCTTCGAAGGCATCGCCGAAGCCCATCCCTACCAGCCCGAGTCGCTTTCGCAGGGCGCACTCGGCATCATGCACGATCTCTCGCAGTACCTCATCGAGATCACCGGCATGGACGCGATCACGCTGCAGCCCGCCGCGGGCGCGCATGGTGAATTCACCGGCATCCTGATGATCCGCGCGTATCACGAGAGCAAGGGCAACGCCCGCAAGAAGATCCTCATTCCCGACTCCGCGCATGGAACCAATCCCGCGACGGCTGCCGTCGTTGGCTACCAGGTGCAGAACCTGAAGTCGAACGCCGAAGGTATGGTCGATCTCGCTGAGTTGGAAAAGCTCGTCGACGAAGATACCGCAGCGCTCATGCTCACGAACCCGTCCACCATCGGCGTCTTCGAGAGCGAGATCCACAAGATCGCGGACATCCTCCACGCCAAAGGCGCTTTGCTCTACATGGACGGCGCGAACATGAACGCGCTCGTTGGCAAGACGCGTCCGGGCGACTTCGGCGCAGACGTGATGCACCTCAACCTGCACAAGACCTTCTCTACCCCGCATGGCGGTGGCGGCCCAGGCAGCGGCCCGGTGGCGTGCAAGGCCATCCTGGAGCCCTTCCTGCCCACGCCTATCGTCGTCCGCAAGGCGGACAAGAGCCTCGGCTTCGACTACGACCGTCCGCTCTCCGTCGGTCGCGTCCGCATGTTCTACGGCAACTTCGGCATGTTCGTCCGCGCACTGGCTTACACGCTGGCCAACGGACCCGACGGCCTGCGCCTCACCACGGAAGACGCCGTGCTCAACGCGAACTACATCCGCGCCAAGCTGGAAGGCTACTTCGATCTGCCCTTCAAGACACCATCGATGCACGAGGTCGTCTTCTCCGACAAGCTGCAGGCAAAGAACGGCGTCAAAACCGGCGACATGGGCAAGCGCTTGATCGACTATGGCTTCCACGCCTACACGGTCAGCTTCCCGATGATCGTCTCCGGCGCGATGATGATCGAACCGACCGAGAGTGAGTCGCGCGAAGAGCTCGACCTGCTCATCGATGCGCTCCAGCAGATTGCCCGCGAAGCTGCTGAAAACCCGGAGCTGGTCAAGACTGCTCCGCACACGACGCGCATCCGCCGCCTGAACGAGACCGCAGCAGCCCGCAATCCCGTCCTCCGCTGGAAGGCGCCGCCGTCTTCCATTTCGCTCACACCGGACTCCGCAGCGAAGGAGTGGTAGCCATGGCAGAATCCATCTTCTGGGACCGCAAGGAAGAACTCGAAAAGTACGAGTTCATGATGGGCACGGAACGGGGCCGTCTGGCGGTCACCATGGACGTCCTGACGGACTCGCTCGCGCTGATCGGCCAACACGGTGTCTACTGCACCTCCAACCGCAACCCGGCCGTACCCGCGCTTGACCTGCAGGCCGTCCTGGCAGGCATCAACGGTGCAAAGGAACTCATCTCCTCCGTGATGGAAGAGATGCGCAAAAAACGTGATGCCGAACTGCAGCAGCCCCCGGTGTAAACTGAACACGCGCACCCGTAGCTCAGCTGGATAGAGCGGCAGCCTCCGAAGCTGTAGGTCAGAGGTTCGAATCCTCTCGGGTGCACCATCTTTCGACACTTTGTAGATCCGAAAGGACTTACAAAGATGCTCAAGAGAGAAAAAGCTTTAGAACGGCAGCCGATCGGTCGGCTGCCGCATGTTCCTCGACTCAACCCCCTCAAAAAAGCCCTTAGCTTCATCAGCGCATTCTTCTGCAACTGTGAGCATCGTGATGCCTCGCACCCTTACCTCGGCATGCAGTTCTGCTGGGCCTGCGGCCGTGTGCGCAAGTATCGACATGGCGTGTTCTTCAATGGCTTCTGGCACCGGGAGGCGCGCTGATGGTCGCCCGCCACGTCCACTCCCAAGACCCGTCGAAGAACAAGCATCGCGGCAGAGCGGCAAGCAACGCCGCCTTCCTCGCAGCCAAACAACAGACCGAAGCCGTTCGCGAGCAGATCCTCGCTGAGCTTCGCCGGAAGCCTTTTGGTCTGACCTGCAAAGAATTGGCAGAGAGGGTCGGTCGTCCGATGCACTCCATCTCCGGTCGTATTGCGGAGTTGAAGCTGGCGGACCGAGTCCAGGCCACGGACGAGCGCCGCGACGGTGGAACCGTCATCGTCGCCCTCAATCCCCAGCGCGGCCTTCTCTCCGGAATGGAGGCACAACAGTGACCCTTCCTAATCTCGAAGCCTTCGACTTTGGGGAGTTCTTGGTCGAGGACTGCCGCCCGTTCAACCTTGCCAGCATCATCAGCTCCTTCAGCATGGCCATGGCCGCACTCGTCACTGGCGCCTTGATCGCAGGCCGTATCGGCTTTCTATGCGGGTGGTGGTAGCTATGGCAACCTGTCCAGCCTGCACGCACCCGCGTCCGACCCAAGCGCACTTCCAGATGCACCTACGGAAGAAGGAGCTGGTCACAACGAAGATGTTCATCCTTGGCCGCTGGGAGTTGGTCTATGTCCTTCCCTCGCCACAATCGTTGAACGATGGAGGGACGAAATGACCGCTATTTCGCTTAGAGTTCCGTTGGTTCCACCCTCGGTCAACCATTACAAACTACCGATCGAGCGCAGGAGCCGTTTAGGTCGCACGTGCCTCGGATTTCGCGTAACACCGGAGGGCAAGGCGTTCAAGGCTGCAATTGCGATTGCAGCAAAGGGACAGTCGATTGCGCCAGCAACGCAACGTGAACGCGACAAGATCCGCTACTACCTCGCCGTAACTATCGTTCTTGGCCCTGGACAGCGAGGCGACGGCGACAACTTCTGGAAGTGCATCGCGGATGGCTTGGTCGAAGCAGGCGTAATCCATTCCGACGCACGTGTAAAGGTCTGGCACCTCGAACTTGACGACGAAGACCGCACCAATCCGAGGACGGAGATCTTCGCCTCGGTCATGAATGGAGAGAAGTGATGGCAGACGTAAAGATGAAGACCAAGATGCTGCGGTCGGCAGTGGAGATTGTTCGCCCCGCGATTGCAAAGGCGTCCGTGGGCATCCCAGCCCTTCGGACAATCAAGATGGAGAAGATGCCCGAGGGCATGGGCATTTCGGCAAACAACCTCAACGTCGGAATTCGCGTGAACCTGCTGACAGAGTTTCCTGACGATAGGCCGGTCGCAATCTCTGCGGAGCGCCTCCTTAATTATGTGAAGTTGCTCGATACCGAAGAGGTGTCGATCACCTTCAAGAGCGACAAAGCCCGCTTCAGCTCCGGAGCCTGCCGCGCCCAGGTGCCGACGGTCGAAGGTGCTCCTGAGTTTCCGATGCCCACAGAGGGGCAGACGATCGCTATGGCTCAGGACGTCCTTTTGCGCGCCCTTCGACACGTTGCATTCGCGATGACAGAATCGGAAAACCGGTTCGTTGTCGACGGTGCCCTTCTCACCGCGAAAGATGGCTACCTGGAAGTCGCCGCCCTCGATGGGTATCGGATCTCGGTCTATCGAATCGAGATGAAGGGCCTTCCCGAGTGCGAGATCCTTCTCCCCGGTGATTTATGTGACGCGCTGCTGGCCACGCTACGCGATTGTGATGCGACCGTCTCGATACAACTTGGCGAAAGCGCAATCGGAGTTCGGATGGAAGGCATCGAAGCGCAGATCATCGAGATCCGTGCAGGCCGCCTCGCGAAGAAGTTCGCGCCCTACAACAAGATCCTCCCGGAAAACCGTCGCCTAGCGATAGTGCTTCCTGCACCGCGTCTACTGCTCGCCGCACAGCGCTGTATCGCGATGGCGGACATTAAAACGCAGTGCATCCGCATGTACTTCGAGCGTGAGTCGATCACCTTGAACGGCGCGACGCCTGACTCGGGCGACGCCGACGAGGCCGTTTCGATTGAAGGTGGACCTCAAACGAAGCTGGCCATGGCATTCAAAGGTGAGTACCTGGTCGACGCTTTGAAGAAGCTGCGCGGCGATGTGACGGTCGACATCGGCGAGAAAGACCAGGTCATGATGCTCTACGCAGAACCGTTCGAGGGAGAAACCTTGCGCTACGGCGTGATGCCCATGCGCGTGTGAGGTAGCCGCCTCCCAACGGATCAAATTTATTCGATCGAAACAGTTGTCGAACTGGTGGCGAAGGCCACCCGAAGGACGGAGCACGTTTTGAAGAAAGCAACTACGAAACAAGAGAGGAAAAGTGATGTACTCAACGCTCAACGGCCTGGAACAGTTGTCAGTGTTCTTGCTGATAGTAATGGTGACCATGGTGCTCGTCTGGCTGGTGATTCTCGTGTGCCTTTCCAGAGAGCACGAACGGGAAGAGCACACGCGGGCGAGATCGGTCAGAAGCAAACTCCCTCCACACTTCGGAAACAAGCCGGGCCCGCCCGCGAACTTGGTGATGCCATCCCCGGCTCCGTACAAAGCCGCAAAGAGATAGCAGGCCCAAGAGTGAAGGGAGGCTACGCGCAGGACCGGTGCATGACCCTTGAAGAGATCGCCAAAATTGAAGGCGTTACACGCGAACGGATACGTCAGATCGAAGCGATTGCATTGAAGAAGCTGCGGGAGAGCGGCATCACGCTCGGCATCCTGAAAGAGCTCGACGCCACTCCTTCGGCACGCCAGTATGCACGCCCAACTGGAGCTGCACGTATAGGAGGCCAATGAGATGGCCGAATTTACAGTCGGTTCGCTCTTTGCTGGTATCGGCGGCATTGACCTCGGTTTCGAGCGGGCGGGGTTCCGCACCGTTTGGCAGGTCGAGATCAACCCTTACTGCCAGCGTGTGTTGGCCAAGAACTTTCCCCATGCGGAGCGGTATGCAGACATCAGAGAGTGCGGAGCCCACAACCTCAAGCCAGTCGACGTCATTGTCGGAGGTTTCCCCTGCCAGGACATCAGCAATGCAGGAAAGCGGGCAGGAATCACCGGAGAACGGTCTGGACTTTGGGGAGAGTACGCACGCATCGTTCGCGAGCTACGACCCCGCTTCGTCTTCGTGGAGAACGTCGCAGCTTTGCTTGGACGGGGAATGGGAACAGTACTCGGAGACCTGGCCGAAATCGGGTATGACGCGGAGTGGGAAATCGTATCTGCTGCCGACGTCGGCGCTCCGCATCTCCGCGAAAGGATCTGGATTGTGGCCTACCCCAACTGTGGGCGGCGGTGGCCAAACGCTGCCAGATGGAACTACTCCTCAAGGGAAAACACCGGAAGGGCGGAAGCAGACGGTGTGCTTGGAGCGATACGTAAAGCAAGTGGAGCGCGGCATGTGGCCGACTCCTCGTGCGAACGATGCGGAGAAGCGCGGCAACTTCGATGTGATGAACCCCCGGAACGGTCTACCTGCGGCAGTGAAGATGCTGCCAACACCGAAATCCTCGATGGCGGACAAGGGAGGCAGGGGAGATCTACTTGCCATAGTGAGAACGGGCAAAGTAAGTGGCCGAAAGCATTGGCCGACGCCCAGCACGATGGATCACATCGAGCGCAAGGGAATGAGGCCGAGTCGGGCAGCGACAGGGCGGACGACAGGTTACCTGAGCGAATCAGTCAGTGGGCAGTTGAACCCAACGTGGGTCGAGTGGCTCATGGGATACCCGCTCGGGTGGACCGACTTAGAGGACTCGGTAATGCCGTAGTGCCGCAGATACCGGAAATGTTCGCACGACAGATCCGCACAGCACTGGAGGAGCAGGTGAACAATGCCTAGCGAAACGCCCACTCTGAATCGCAAGAAGATCCCGACCCAGAAGTCGCTTGGCGAACAAGCCGACTGCTTCACCAAAGACGGTCGCTATGTGTGTGGCGGAACCGTAGTCGGCTACAAGAACTCTCCCATGGTCTGCCTAGAAGATCCATTCGGAAACCAGACCTGGGCACGGGCAGACATGTGTCAGGTCCGCGATGACGCGGACGCAGCGTAGGAAGGAAAGGAAGTAGACCGTGCCGGAACCGTGGCAGAGCTGGGTAAAGATCGACATCGATGCGTGGCAAGGAAGCGCCACCGTCCAGGAGATGACGGACGCGGAGTATCGCGCTTACGACAACCTTTTGAAGGCACAGTTTCAGCAGCCTGACGGCATGCTGCCGAACGACGAGAAGGAGCTTGCAAAGCTGAGCCGCAAGCGTGCTGACTGGCCGCAGATCCGCGAGCATGTGCTTGAGCAGTTCAAGCAAGGCCCGGAAGGTCGCATCTTCAACGCGCGCATGTATAACGAATGGCTCAAAGCTCAGGAACTTCACCTCAAAAGGAAGAACGGCGGCAAGGCAACATCCGAGAGGCGATGGGGAAGCACTCCGGAAGACGAAGGTTCTAGCACTCCACAAGCTGAGCAACAGACAAACAATAGCTCACCTATAGCTCAGCTACCTGATTCCGAAGCTGAGCAACCGGTAAGAACGGTACGGAACGAGACGGAACGGAACGCCACGGAACAAGAACGGCAAAAGCCTTCCGCGACCCGCGTGGTGGAACTTGCCGAGGAGTATGAATCCATCGCAGCGCAGATCGTCTGCGCCCACCCTAGCGCGACTTCGCGCAGCATAGGGCCGATGGACGTGACACATGCGCAAGTGACTGCTGTTCTCGAAGCCGTCACCGCTGAGTGCTTGTCCACCGGTTGTTCACGCGCTATGGCCGAAGAAATCATCCTGCAGCTTACGCAGGACATCGCGAAAGCCGTCGCGCAGTGGCCACCGGGTGACAAGGGATTCTTGAGCCGCATAGAGCGCTTCTTCCGTGAGCGCGAGTACCGCAAACCAATCGAAGAGTGGCAACGAGGAGAGAAACATGCAGGCCGAAGCAATCGAGCGCAGGAGCGCACAAATCGCAATGTCGCCGCCTTCCAGCGCGCTAGCGGACTTCCGAACGACCCTGGCGCAACTCATCAAACCGGATGACTACCAGCGATCCATCAACCGTCTTCTGCTCACGATGGCGGAGGCACGGCAAGCGTCCCTCAGCGCAGAGACGTACCTGATCTACGGCAAGGCGCTGTCACCTTTCGATATGCAGGACGTCCGTGGTGCGATCGCGGAGCTTGCGATGGAGATCCGCGGCGAAGGACAGACGGCAATGCCGGAACTTGGTCGCGTGTTGGCAGTAGCAAAGCGGCTGCGTGGCCAGCGTCTCGAAGCTGAGCGACAGGAGAAGGAGCGTCGTGAGCATGAAGAGTGGGTCGAGTATCTCCGAAACAATCCGGAGGAGAGGCGGGAAAATGCCCGCATCTTTACTGACGCCGTGAGTCGCATGACGGATGATCGTCACCAGGCTGCGCCGATGGATCAGGACGAAAAGCTCCGCAGGCTTCGCGAATCCATGGCGGCGCGCACGTACGAGTGCGCTGCATGCGAGATGCGGAAGTCTTTTACACCGGCAGACTTTCGCGCTGAAGCGGACAGACGCGAGCAAGAGAGTGCGGAGAAAGAGAACGCCGCCCGATTCGCCACGGAGATGGAAGCGATCGCGCAAGGAGGTAGCGATGGAACAGCAGAATGAGAATGGAGTCCCTGACGGTGTGCCGACAGGCGAAAAGATCGTGCAAGAGCGCAGGACGTGGCTCGGAGGTTTGCTGCCACGCTTCAAACAACCGGAAGCGCTTTACTACTTCCGCATGATTGAGGTTGCGCTGGAAGAAGCGCAGGATGGGAAGAAGGGCGCACCTACAGACGAGGCTCTGCTCGCGCGCGATTGGATCGCCCGTCCAACGCCCAAGATCAGTGACCGCCTGGCGTATCTGACGAGCTTTAGTCACGCGTGCTTCGTTCTGGAGTTAGCTGAAGATGTCATCCGCTGCAGCTTGTTAGGTGTGATCGATAGAAAACAGCGCTTCGATACGCGCGAATGCGCTGAACGATTGGCTGAGCTTCAATCTCATCCTCTCGAAGGTGACGAGGTAGAACTCTTCGATGCGCCCAGAGTGGTGCCCGTTCGCGATCAGGGGGTACTTTTCGCGTGAGATGCTCCGTCGGACTCCCCTCAACAAAGTACGCGAACGCCCACGGCGTAAAGGCAAAGCGATGCCTAAGCCTGCGGTGCGTATCATGCGCGACGGCCGCGAGATCTGCACCGAAACCGCCCACGGTCGCGCGGAGTATCGACGGCGCCGTGATGCGATGTGGAGCCGGGATCACGGTATTTGTTGCATTTGCGGAACGCACGTTGATAGTGAAGACGCGACCTTTGAGCATTGGGAAGGGCGTGGGATGAACGGCGGACATCGAGACGACCGCATCGAACGAGACGGCAAACCCTACAACGGCATAGCGCACGAGCTCTGCAACAGCTTGAAGGGATCGCGGCGACAGTCATGAGACGGGCGATTCTTCGTCTCGTCCACCCGTTCGATCAGTCGTGCATCTCCGGCTCCGGGATCGCTTGCCCCTTAGCCGCACGGAAGTGGAGATTGAGAAGTAGCGACCGCAGAGCCAGGACTGCGCCCAGCGCAACCTCCCCAGAGTCCGGCCCGGACTCGGCCGACGCCTACAGCAACGCTTCCCGAACCCACTCCGTCAGGCGCATCTCGGCATCACGCGCACGTTCCTCCAGCAAGGCAGGTCACTCCGCCTCCGAGATCTTCCCGCCGACAGCCTTCGTGTATAAGGGCGGCTTCATAGAGCACCGCTTGGTCTGGATTTTGATGGGAGTTTGGATCGTGGCCGCACACTGCCTGCGCGTCGATGACAAGACAGCAAGGGGGCCGGAGGTGGGCTAAGGATCTGCAACTTCTAGAGTTCCCCTACAGCAACGTGCGCACGACTCCAGACTAACGCTTTTGCTGGCGTTTCTATTATCCGCCCTGTTTTCATGGGTTCCTGTACAGCAACCTAAGGTTGTTGTACAGGAACCATTCTGGGGTGTTGTGTCATCCCCAACCCCATGCGAAGCATGGCATTATCGCTTCTCGTATACCAGCCGCGTTTTTACGGTGAGGGCTCCCGGCTTCCACGTCTCCTCCGTAATGCTCTGGCCGTCCGTCATTCACAACAACGCCATTGAGCTTCTCGACCGTAAGAAGTCGTCGAGAGGTTTCCGATTTTATGGACAGCGTGGCTCGGGTGCCACTGTATGTTCCATGGATTACTGATTCAGCCCATCCAGCCTTGCGTCGGCGTATTGCCTCTCCATCGGGAAGCTTAGATGGAAGATCATTCCGTTCACCGCCGTAACCAGTCTTTGCGGTCGTCGATCAAGAGCTTCCATACCAAGACCGGTGCACTCTTGGGCACGATGACAAACGCGTAGATGCCTAACGCATGAACCAGTAGTCCTAACAATCCGAATTGTGCCAAATCCTTGCTTGGAGCTTTGCTCATGAGTTCACCTCTGTGAGAGGAACAGCCGCAGCACCCTGCAACTTCCTGAACAAATCGTTCTGGCTTGAGCAGTTGATTTTGAGGCAGCCTTCCGAGCTAGGTCGGAGATGACCGCCGTGTGACAAAAATCCACTCCGCCCATATCCAGGAGCTGCACATACTCGGTAAACTACGCCGCGATTGCTCGCCAGCGAAGCATCGAACTTCGCGTCTCTTTTATTGAATCGCGATCGCAGATAAATAGGGATACATTGACACTGCTCGATCAACCCAGTCACTAGGCATCCAAAGATGGCCTCCGTCACTAAGCGCAGACCGTACGGCATGTACAAACCATCGCTTCGACGGTGGGACAATCACGCACTCCGTGCAGTTCGTTCCCAATGCATCTGCCGGACTTTCCTCTGGCCCATCGTTGAGCCACTTGATGTAATCCCTTGCTGTAGCTCCTCTTCCAACTTCGATGGCTGGAAAGGCATTGAATAGCCTATGAAAGTAGTAGATTGGGTCCGGTTTTAACACAACATACGAAAAATAAGGATCTCCTGACCATTTCAGTAGCTCCTGGAGCATATTCGCAAACTCAATGGTGCAAATCTGCGCATCATCAAAGGTCAGCCTTTTGAAGGCGGTTGGTAGACGACCACTGTCGGTATCAACACATGACTTCGCCTCGAGGTAGAGATGATCGAAACGATCCTTATCCAAAATCCAATTCATATACGCACCTATTTGAGCCTGACTTTCCCCACCACGCTGCCATTATCTTTGACCTGAGCTGATGGGCCGTCTGTCGATCTAGCTTGTGAATATACCGTATATTGTCTATCTCCTTTGACATACACGGGAGTTCCATCGCTCGCCGCCGATTTTGTGAATCCACCATCTTGGAGCTTCGCTCCAATTTGGTCAGGTGTGAGCTTGATACCCTTGTTATCGATGGATCCCGGTTTGGTGAGATCCTCAATCTCATCGCTTGCGAGGCCTAGATCGCTCTCTAAGATTTCCGCCAGCAACACAGCCCATTGCGCGCTTTCAACAGATCGAGGATTTAGCTTCTTGCTCAGCCATTTATTAACTGCCAGATTGTTACGCCAATTCATAAAGTTGTCATGGGTCTGGCGAATAATTTGACCTCTCGTTAGAGGATCAGGTAGATCAACGCAGCTACCCGACGTCAGGGTATTCGTTTGTGAATTCCATAGATCAGGACCACATAAAGTAGCGTGACCATCCTCATCCCGCCTCGTCATGGGGTTATTGTTTACATAGCTATATAGGTTGAGGCTTTGCGGGTTAGCGAGAAGAACCCAGGGAACGGGGCTCGGACTATCCGCCCAGTCTGGTGACATAAATCTGCCCAGGCTGCTCGCGTAATACCTCGCCCCGAAGTTATCTAGGCCGCTTTCGGCGTCTCGTTCTTTGCCGGTAAATTTGTAACGGTTCGTAGTGGCGGCGGGATTTGGCTCTTGGCCGAAGGGCAGGAATTCCCCTTTCCACAGAAGGGTACCTGAGGCATCTAACTCCAACTGAGACGTCCCTACCTGATCCGCGATCATCCAGCGATAGACATTGTTTGGGTCGACACGAGCTATTTTCTTCCCGTTAGCGAAGATGTAGTCGGTCCACCAACCGTTCTGGTCTTTCTCGCTTAACAACTCACCGCCGAAGGAGCTGTATTCCCGGAAGGATATGCTGTGGCCTGAGCTATCCAACTGATCGGCCCGAACCCGTGCGCCCATCGCGTCGTAGCTATAGAGCGCCTTCAGATTTAGCGTACTATTCTGTGCCGCATAGAGACGGGACATGCGGCTTTCCGCATCCCACGTGTACGCCTGTGCATTACTGTTCGGCGTACCCCAGCACAATAGGTTTCCCGCTGCATCGTAGCCCGTGGTCTCTCCGTTTGCGCCGACACAACTGAACCGCGCTTCAAGTGCGGAGCCGCCGCGGAGGTACCGATTGTTCGCATCGTAGTCGACGCTGGGGGCAAGCGCTTGCGTCCCCGGGACCTGCGTCATGTTTCCGAAGGAGTCATAGCCATACGCCATCTGTTGCATACCGACGAAGTTCGGTCCAGTCCATGAGATGAGCCGATTGAGGCTGTCGTAACTCATGGATTGGCTGTAGAGTGCGCCCGCGGTCCCATCCGCAATACTCCAGATGTTGCCGTTATTGCTAGATTCGCTGCCGCAAGCACCTGTTGCATTCGGCTGAAAATGATAGGTCTTGTTTAGGTAAGTGTTCGACCCTTGAGTGACCACATCGGTGCATGTTTGTAGCCGATTGTTCTGTCCAAATTTTTCTACAACACCATTGCCGTAGCTCAGGCTCTGAACGGCACCGTTGGGGAAATAGCTCATCGCCGAAACCATCACTTTGTTCAGGCTTTCATCCGTCACTGCCGTTAAACGGCCCGCCGCGTCATAGTCCTTCCGAAGTGTACGTCCATCAGGATAGGAGATCCGCAGCGGATTGCCGGTCAGATCGTATGTAGTATTGATGCTGTGCGACGTGGATCCCCATTCAGAGGGCGGCGCTCCAGTCCAGTGATTGAGCCGGCCAACGTTGTCATAACCAAAGTATTGGTCGTCACAGTTCTTACGACTATTGATGTCGCAGGTATTGCCAGCTAGGTCTGGGTTAAACGATCGGATAAAGCTTAGATGCCCGACCAAATTGCCGCCAAGCAACGAAGTAGCTCCCCAGGTTCCCACTAACCCGTCATAGAAGTAAAGATCCGTCGACGCGCCCAAGCGTGATTTCGATGTCAGGCGATTCAACGCATCATAACCGTAGGTCGCTGTTGCCCCGCGAGCATCAGTTTTCGCCATAAGGTTCCCATTTGCGTCGTAACCATTTGAGCAAATTCCACTAGTCCAAGTTCCGTAGCAGATTGTTCCCGTCTCCGGATTGGTCGCTGTGATAAGCCGCGAAAGCGAGTCATACGTGAAGCTGCGAGAACGCCGAGCATCGCCCGCAACTCCAGTCTGGGTCGCAGTCGTAAGATTCCCGAGAGAGTCGTAAACATAGCCGGTGGAAGCACCGGTTGGCTCGATCACATTGCCGAGGCGGCCTAGCGCATCGTAGTTTCGTGACCAGGTGTGTCCGGTCTCATCGGTAAAGACGGTCTGGCTACCGTTATAAGACCACTGTTGGGTAGAGCCATCCGGCTGCGTCTGGAGTGTCTTGCGGCCTAGTGAGTCGTAGGTGTAACTGGTCGTTGCAAATGAAGAATCAGTAAGGCGATAGGGATTGCCCGCCGTGCTGATTCGGCCAAGATTGTCGTAGCCGTAATCCGCCGTGTAAATTTGGCTACTACCGCTTTCCGTAGTCGTCGCCGTCAAAACGCGCCCCAAGCCATCAAAGGACTTTGCTTTGTTTATCGTCTGCCCAGCAGTGTTCTCGGCGATCTGGACATTCTCAAAAGCGGGGGCGGAGTCGGAGCGGGAGAACTGCTGCCATCCACCATCCGGAAAGCTGATCCGATTCACTCTCGCGAAGTTGTCATAGGACGTCGTCGTCCAATTGTTGTTTAGATCGGACGCCTCCAGCCGGGTTCCAGTGCAGAAGTTGTACCGGAAATTAGAAGTATGCTGAAGCGCATCCTGAACCTGGGTGAGATATGCAAATTCATTGCTGGATGACGGAGCGCATCCCAGCGAAGACCACGCGTCTTGATAGTGGAAATTCGTGACGTGACCGAGCGGATCTGTAGTGGCGACCACATTGCCTGTGTCATCGTAAGACTGAAGACTATCGATCGGTCCGGTACCATTCAGGGTGTAGCGTCTGACACGAGTGAGATTCCCTCGATAATTTCCTACTTGGATATGGGTTGAGCTGTCCGCTCCCGTTACAGCCAGACCATTGCTATAGACATCGTATTCGTTGTCTGTTTTCGCCATGCCACCGCCCGTGCCCGTGACCGTTTGCGAAGAGATGAGGCTCCAGTTGTATTGCAAACCTTGCTCATAACCGGTTGGTGTGGTCTCTGTATCCCGGATAAGCGCCCCGTCGAAGCCGAAGATTTTCTCGCTCGTGACAATCGGGCTTTCACCAGGCGCAGGAGTCTCGTTACAGTTGGTCTGGGAATAGGGATACTGCGGGCAAATAAAATTCTTGGTGAAGTATCCATAGGTTGCCTTGGTCGCTACCTGGGGCTGTCCCCCCGAATAAAGCGTTGTTGTGACTTGACTCTTTTGTTCGGCCGTATCGTATTGCGTACTGATGGCTTGTAGCGGTGTACTCTCTCCCTGATAGATCACGCGATTCGATTCGAGGGCCTGGTGCTGGATCATCGGGATGAAATCCACATGCGTCCGTCCGTCGCTATTGCGGACATCGATTCCACTATTCTCACCTAGCCCAAGCGTGTGAATCGTCGGAGTATAGGTGGTTCTCACTTCTGGGGAACACCGCCCTGAAGAATTGGAACAAAAATACTTCGCGCTCACTTCACGATGCGACATGTTCGAGCAAGTGATGCCAACATAAGCTCCGTTGACCTGCTCTGATCCAGGAAAGTCGGTGTACTCATAACGAACATATCCTCCCGTGGGATAGTTCACGCGTGTGAGTTCCTCCATTCCGTTCAACGTCAGTGTATAGGTCCGTGAGGGTGAACCCGAAAACGTGACGGTGTAGATGCTTCCTAACGGAGAGAGTGTCGAGGTCGTATTCTGCGACTCGCCGACCGAATCTGTGCAGGTTGCCTGTAGTGTAATGGGGTCGCTCGTGAGCACGCGATGGATGCTGATCGTGCGGTCTTGTCCATCCTCCCCTTTATAGGTGACAACCCAATCGGTCGTTGAACCAGGGCTCAACTGTCCTTTGGAGTCCGTGATTGGATTACTACTCGTCGTGATGGTTACGGTTCGACCGACAGTATCTTTGATACTGTAATTCCCTGTGAAGCCATCGAAGGCATACGTAATGACGTTGCCGTTTTTATCGGTATCCTGGTTTCCCCGAAGTTGCGACCCGTCCGGGCGAAAAAGGCCGCCATTGTTGAAGTCCAAGCGATAGAGCGAACCATCGTAGGCATCCGACACATGCTTTTCCAGCTCTGGATGAGCAATGTCCCCCATGCAGTTGGTGATATTGCCAAAGGAGTGAGGTGCCCCAGTTTCATCGAGATACACATATCCAGCCGAGCAAATGATATTGACGTAGCCGGAGGGCTGTCCAAAAGCATCGTGCAGAACATCTTGTCCTACGACGGGATTGGATGAAGCCACAATTTGCGGGATATGAATCGGACTGTCAGTAAACCAGTTTGGCAATTGCCAGCCTCCAAAGACTCCGTAGGCCGAGGTCTCATTGACTGGATCGAAAGGCCTCTCGTTCAGCGTTGGAGAGAGCGCCTTGCTGTTGAAAACGAGATTGAGATGCAGATCATGCCCGGCTCTGCCGGGAAGCGAAACGAGTGGCAGCGTAAACTGCACGTTCCCATTCGTGAGATTAATATTCTCGTCGTTTGGGGAATAAACGCCGTCCGCAGGGAGCCCCGTTTCATTCGCGGGCGTGATGGGCGACTGCGCCCAGAGAGAAACGACGGACTGGAGCAAAATGAAGGCGAGGGCAGGCAGAATCTTGCGCATAGTAGGCATCGGAGTCTTCCGGAATTACTGCAAGGGCTGAAGAGCAAGTGTGATGGGCGCGACGTTCCCGTGTTGCAGTGTGATCTTCGAAGGAAGAGCAACTCCAGAGACATTCATGTAATTGGAATATTCGAGAGTCGTCAACGTGAAAGAGTCGGGGGAACTTGGAGGATGGCCGCAAATTCTTATTATTTTTACAAGACCACTTTGTGGATCCAATTCAACTTCGGCTGCGGCGGAAGTCGCTGGCGCAACGGGCTCTCTCTGAATGAGAAAAAGCGTGTCGCTCTTCCTTGAAACCTTCACCTTGCCGCTGCTGACCAGATCTTGAGGCAGCAGATCCTGGGGAAATATGAAACGGTGCGTCAAGTTATCTCGTAAGGGCTTACCCCCTGCAAGCAAACGCGTCCGATCCTTATTCAAATCGATTTTGAGGTTGGACACGACCGACGTTTGAACAGCTGCGGAGAGGCTCAGTTGGCCTGCGAGCTCGATGTGACCTGAACCGATGGGAGTGATGGCCTTCTCTAGCGCTGCCATAGCGGCGTCATCGGATTGGAGCGACTCGAAGGCAGGAGGACGACATAAGGCAGGATGTTCCTCTGCGACATAACGGTGGAGCACAAGGGTCTGAGAGTGAAGAGAGCCCGCCTGTAGAAGCAGGATGGACGCCATAATGCAAAACACGATTTTTGCGCGTTTCAAGGAGACCCTTTCGTGAGTCTTTGATCGAATATCCACTTCGCAGGATTTCGGTTAGGTGATGTGCTTTGGGAAGCCTAGACGAAACAGATAGTACAGGAACGATGAAGTGAGGGCCGAAAAATTTGTATAAATTCTCGCTTTCGACTGCAACGAAAACAGATCTTTCTAGCCCCGCCGATGGATGCGCTTCTCCGGGCTCCTAACCGAGGAGTGACGCCGGTCCCTGATTCCGAAAGGTACTTCCCGGATCTTCGCTTTTGCGGGTGACGCGCCACCGCACGGTCGACCTAGCGACAGGGTTTTTGCCAGTTCATTTCCATTTCCATGATTCTCCGGGTTAGATGCCCGCAGATTTGCCCAATGAGATGGAGTGCCTCGACATAGAGGACGTAGCTTCCATGCTTGGCAAGTCTGAGCGGATGATCCGTAACTACATCAAAGACAATGGGTTGCCATTCGTTGGCGATGGACGAGAGCGGCGCTTTATCTGGGCAAAGGTGCTGGAGTGGTACGTCGCTTATCGGATCAATCTTGATGGAAATCGCGGAAATGGACTCGGCGCTTCGTCCCTCGCTCCGCAAATTCCGACTTCCGAAACTTTCGACGAGGCCGCCCTCCGAAAGTTGAGAGCTGAAGCTGACCTGGTCGAACTCAAGCTCGCCAGTGCGCGCGGCGAAGTCGCGGCCATCGCCGACGTCGAGCGCGTACTGGCGGCGTCGAGCATTTCAATCCAGACTCAGCTTCTCGCCGTGCCGTCCCGCCTTGCGACGCAGATGCTTGGCCTGGAAGACCACGGGCGCGCCATTGCGATTCTCGAAGCGGAGATGCGTCAGGTCCTTACCAACCTCTCCACAATTGATGCCGTGCGCGAAGCTACCGGCCTGGCCGACCGCGAGGCGGATCTCAGTTGAGCCCGTACGCGACATCTCTTGAGGGTATAGAGCGCCTTCGGGTCGCGTTCACCAAGGGGCATGCCCTTCTCGCTCCTCCTCCGCCGCTGACGCTCTCGCAGTGGGCTGACCTGTACGCGTATGTTCCGCCCGAGGCTGGCGCGTTTCCGGGTAAGTTCTATACCGGCAGCGCGGAGTATCAACGTGGCATCCAGGACGCGATCACTGACCCGACCATCGAGACCATCGTTATGCAGATGTGCTCTCAGAGCGGGAAGACGCAGATCCAGATGAATACCCTTGGCTTCTTCTCTCACTATCAGCCATCGCCGATCTTGTTTGTACAGGCGACGGAGGGTGAGGCGGAGAAATTTTCCAAGAATCGCATTGCGAAGATGATTCGCTCTACTCCCGTGCTTAGGAAGCTCTTCCCGTCCCCTCGCGCGCGTGATTCGGGAAATACGCTGCTCAATAAGGAATTCCCAGGCGGTGTTCTTATCCTCGCGGGTGCTAACGCCCCGGCTGGACTCGCCTCCATGCCCATTCGCATCCTGGAGATGGATGAGGTCGATCGTTATCCGGAGAGTGCGGGCACTGAAGGCGACCCGGTCGATCTAGCCCGCAGGCGCACGTCGACGTTTTGGAACAAGAAAGAAATCCTAGCCTCGACGCCTGGCATTAAGAACCTCTCCAGAATCGAGAAAGCAGAGGAGGAATCTGATCGCCGCCGGTACTTCGTACCGTGTCCGCACTGCGGAACGTTTCAGGATCTCCGGTGGAGGCGGCTTCAATACACCATCGACGGCGGCACTGGCCGGATCATCGATGTCTTCTATGCGTGCGAATTCGGCTGCGAGATCCGCGAACGGTCGAAGCACGAGATGATCCGGAAAGGAGAATGGCGAGCGACGGCCGAGAGCCGCGATGGAAAGACCGCGGGCTTCCACCTAAATGCTTTGTATCCTCCGTGGCTGAAGTGGACTGATCTGGTGAGCGAATGGCTCACGGCGAAGACATCCCTCGAACGTAAGAAGACCTTCATCAACACACGCCTAGCTGAGACGTGGGAAATCCGCGGCAAGGGTGCCGACCTTCACGAACTGGAGAAACGGAAGTCTGAACTGGAATTCGCCGAAGAATTACCGGCTGGAGTGTTGTTTATCACTGCTGGCGTTGATGTGCAGGATGACCGCCTGGAGTGCACCCGCTTCGGTTGGGGAATGGATGAAGAGCGCTGGGTGATCGATCATGAGATCTTCCGTGGTGATCCCTCTTTGCCAGAAACCATTACAGGTGAAGACGGGAAAAAGATCCGAAATGTAGATAGTCCGTGGGCTCACCTCGAAGCGCATCTCCGCACGTCACTGTCCCATACGCTCGGCGTCACAATGACCGTCGCATGCGCGCTGATCGACTCCGGTGGTCACCATACGGCGCGGGTCTACGAGTTCACGAAGAAGAACGCCGCGCGGCGCTGGCACGCCATCGTTGGCCGCGCCGGTATCGGGAAACCGCTGGTCAGCAGGGGGAGTGAGCAGGGACCGTCGCATGCCATGCTCTACACGGTCGGCACGGACACAGCGAAAGAAGACATCTTTACAAGCTTCCAAGTGAAGGAAGAGGGTGTCGCCTACTGTCATTTTTCCAAGGGTTTAGCTCCGGAGTACTTTCGTCAGGTAACCAGCGAGCAGTTGGTGAAGGTGACAAGAGATTACGTAACGAAGCTGGAGTGGAAGAAAAAAGGAGAACGGAACGAGGCGCTCGATTGCTTTGTGTACGGCCGCGCTGCAGTTGCCGTACTTCAGCCAAAGTACAAGTCCATCCAGCAACGATTGACGGAGCGCGTCGAGAAGTTGAAGGAAAAAAGAATGAAGGAAGTCGCGCTCCCGGAAGAGAAGCTGCCAGATCCTCCTCCAGAGCCGGAAGTTCAAAAGGTGAGTACCGCGCGAGTTCCGAAGCGGAGAAAGCGAGGATACGTCAACGCGCACAAGCACTGGTGAGTCGGTTTCGATGGTGAGAGATATTCGGCTATTGATGGTGTCGCTCCTGAGCGCATACGAGCGCTACATGATGCATAACAATAGGAATCTAATGTTATACATTCGTGTTTGTCGACCAGCAGGAGGCGACGAACCAAGATGGGACACGGAATGGATTCGTCCGAAATTGCATAAGCGAATAAAAGGCGAACGCAATATGATCTCTCTCAGCACTCAATAGGACATATAGCCTGCCCGGCATGCCGGCTGGCGAACGAGAAGATCATGAGCATTGACACTGGACTACCTGGACTTTACTTCCCTGTTGCTGCGGACCGATGGATGGAATGGCGCCAGCCCTACCTGAAAAATGGAACTGCAGGAACTTACCTAACCTACATCG
Organism: Terriglobus saanensis SP1PR4; assembly: GCF_000179915.2. Classification (NCBI taxonomy): domain Bacteria; kingdom Pseudomonadati; phylum Acidobacteriota; class Terriglobia; order Terriglobales; family Acidobacteriaceae; genus Terriglobus; species Terriglobus saanensis. Next base: position 3,809,376 of record NC_014963.1, read on the forward strand.
CAGGTCTTGACCGCTTCTTTCGAGCTCTTCGACTGGAAGAGATAACCCCTGGCCACATGCGTGAATACCAGATACATCGCTCCCGAAATGAGGGCGGATTCTGGGCTAAAGCCGCAGGTCCCAGCGTCGTCAATCACGAACTCAATACGCTCTCTCAGATCCTCGATCACGCTGGCCTGTGGGAGCCGATGAAGAAGTTCTACACCCCTCTAAAACTCCCCCGGTGGACCCCGCCCCGAACTATGACGCAAGCGGAAGAGGATCAGCTATTCGCTATTGCGGCAAGCAATCCGGATTGGGAGCTTGCTTATCTTGTCGCGTCGATCACGAACAATACGACTGCGAGCGGAGTCGAACTTCGCTATCTGAAGATCTCCGACGTCATGCTCCACACGAACCCGCCTCAAATTCACATCGCCAGCGATGCTGTGAAGAACGAGTTTCGTGGAAGACGTATACCTCTCAATGAAACCGCTCTAAAGCAGTTCGAGCGAGCGTTGATGAGGGCACACAGGCTGGGATCTACGCAGCAAACTCATTACCTCTTTCCTCTTCGAGTCCACCGTGGCGCATATGACCCAACGCGTCCTGCAAGTTCGTCATGGCTGCGTAAGCCATTCGACGAGCTACGTAAAGCTGCGGGCCTGCCTTGGCTTCGTCCACATGATCTTCGCCACCAGGCAATCACCCGCATGCTTGAGTGTGGTGCACCCGAAACGAGCGTCATGGCAATCGCGGGTCACGTTTCACGTCAGATGATGGAGCACTATTCACACACACGCATGGACGCAAAAATGGAAGTGCTTCGCGCGATCGAGCCGCAGCGGTTTTCCCCAGCTCTTCGCAGAAGAGCCTAGATACAAGCTTTAGCTTGCATAAAAATAGCTGTTGACGAAGAGCGAATGTTTCTCTAGATTCAGTTTCATACACACAAGGTTTCAATACCTTGTTTCACCCGGAAGCTTAGAGCGGCAGCCTAAGAAGTAAGAGCGGCAGCCTCCGAAGCTGTAGGTCAGAGGTTCGAATCCTCTCGGGTGCACCATATCGAGAGGCCTCGTACATCCGAAAGGGTTACGAAGATGCCCAGAGCATTACACACTTAGAGCGGCAGCCGATTGGTCGGCTGCCGCTTATTCTTTATTTCCATCCCTTCCCTCACCTCGGACTTGTGCTCAACTGCGTTCCGCGCATCTTTGCCAACGCGAGCCTCGTCCATTTAGGCAGACGACTATGACCCTTACCACCTCGCTTCGCTTTCTAATAGCCGGATGCTTGTTTGGCCCTGTGATCTCTCCTGTGTCAGGGCAGCAGCGGACCCAGTCCGCAACACAATACAGGGCCGAGCAGTTCGCCGGGGTCGACCTTGGGGCAAAGATCGTGGCCGCCGACGCGGCCATGAAAGCAGCTGGGGTGGCTGAAGGTACGATCAGCGTGAATGCCTCGGGAAGCGTCCCCAGTCCCATCTCCCTGAGTCAGGGGCACTCCCTGCGTCTCAATGCCCCGGTGACACTCAATGCGGTCATCACGCTCACCGGCAATAATAAGGTGAGCTGTGCTTCTGGCGTTTTGATCACCGTGCACGCGGGTTTTGGTTTTAAATCGACCGGCGACAACCCAAGCTTGCAGGACTGCAAGTTCGCTGGTGACGGCTCGGCCGATGCGACCGCCCTGTCTACCTCCAATTCTTCTCACATAAAAATGAGCAACGTCCAGGGTAAGAACATCGGCATCGTCCACACCATGGGAGGTGCGGATCTGCAGGTCTCTCATGTTTCGGTGACGGGAGCGGTCTACGGCGTGGTGTTCCAGGGGACCAACAACGTGACTGCCGAGGATGTCGCCTGCGACGGTACCGCGAACTGCGTGCAGTGGTTCAATCGCGACTCCAACTTCAACGCCGGTGGCCCGAACTCAAGGGCGATGGTGCAGTCCATGGGTGCGGGTCATTACCGTCTTAACAACATCCGATGTCATAATGTGACCGCCTGCGCCTGGGGCTCCGTGGGATACGACGCCGTGGTCTCTAACAGCGTAGCGGTCAACTGTGCGGACGTGTGTTTCGATGCGGAAGGTTCCATGGACATCAACTTTCTGAATGACACAGCAAGCGGCGGCAAAAACGGCGATGGTTCGGTCTTTTTCTTCAGCAACAATGTAAGTTTTACGAACCCCCACTTCACTGCCGCCGGATTTCTCATCAAGGTCTACAACTCGTCGCTCAACCCGAACCTGAGCTCGGGCCTTCACGTGACCGGAGGTCTACTGGATTGCGGCAAGAGCATCTGCACGGGCTTTGGCGGAGACGCATGGACGGACCTGACGATCGAGGGCGTCGAATTTCGCAACGCGACCATCACAGCGGCCACGCAGGGCGGCGGATCGCATCTGCGCAATAACCATCTGCTCTTCAACGTGGAAGCTGGCGCTCCTTTCAGCGCCGTTGGACTTCCAACCCGTATCTTCGGTTCGCTCACCGAGATCGAAAGCAACCGCATCGAAGGGGTAACGCAACCCGCAAAATCTTCCGGAATTACGGTGGAATCGAGTTACTTCAACGCAACCCAGACCTTCCAGATTCGCAACAATACCATTACCGGCTTCCCCATCGACATCTACACGGCAAATGACGGGGCTAACGTCGGCGTCGGCACCGATGTGGTTCTCGACGGGAACCGAACGGGATCGAATACCGTGATCCACGTTCATCCCGGAGCCAACCACGACACTTATTCCGAAACCAGCCGCTTCACTCTGAGCGGGGGGAAATGGATCAAGGCGGACCTATCGCAGCCGGGACCTGCGAAAGCTTCTCCCCGGTAAAGAAAGTCCAACGCCGCATCCTGCGCTACCTATTCTTTCTTCTCGCAAAAAATCGCACTGGATAGCAGATGGGCAGCTTGATCGATTTCTGCTGCGTAACCCCGTACATGGACGGTGGACGACCCGTCACGTTCGATCAGGTAGGCCAGACTTCGAATGCGCTCGAGTTCCGATGAAGTTAACTGCGCAATATTTTCGGATATATCAGGTGTGCGACAAGCTCTTACTGCGGATTTCTTTTCGGCTGTTATATACCTTTCGTTCATGGCATCACCCTTTACCCACAGCATTTTTTGAGATGCTTTCAAATCAGTCAGTCAACGGACTAGATCGTTACTGCGGATTTAGGGAGTCGTTTTCTGACATATTGTGGCGAGATGTGGCATCGCTTATGCCTGTTAGTGGTCTAAGTTATGTAAGACTCGAACTCTTCAAAGCAGAAGCAACGCAGAAAAGCCCCGACGGCTGCCAGGGCTTTTCTGATGCTTCTGCTTTCGGGTTAGAAGAATAGCTTTGCGGTGAACTGCATCTGACGCGGCCCAAACAGGACGCCGGAGGTGGAGCTCGGTGTTCCAAACGCTGGGGTACCAGTGTAAGGAACGATATCCGTCGTGTTGCTGTATTGGAATGCCGTCGTGTTGTACGACAGAATCTGCTTCCGGTTGGCTACGTTGAATGCTTCGACAAAGAGCTGCATTTTGACGTTTTCGTGGATGGGGAAGTCACGCGAAACGCGGGCATCCACATTGCGAACGCCGTTGCTTGGAAACGCATTACGCTTGAACTGGGGTGCACGTCCAGTGGAGGGCGATGGGCTGTTACCCACCGAACCTCCTGTCACACCACCTTCAAAGCCGCCGGAAGCATTACCACTCATACCAGCAGTGAGAGGAGTTCCAGTCTGCTCTGTTGCGATGACTCCCAGACCCCAGCCGTTCACGGCGTAGCTTGCAAAGTGATTCGACAGAGCAAGTTTCGGCGACCACACAAGGCTGCCGACAAAACGACCGCGCATATCCAGATCGGAACGGCTGTATTCACTCAGCGTACCGGGGTTCTTCAGATTGAACGGATCCAGAATCGTGTCGGTACCGTTGAAGGTACCGAACTGTCCGGGAACCTGTCCGCCGTCGATTGCCTTGGCCCAGGTGTAGTTAACCAGCAGCTCGATCTGATGGCTGAAGGGCTTGCGAATGGTAAAGGCAGCGGAGTGATACCAGGAGTTCACACCCGAGTAGCCTACAAGGATTCCGCCATCGTTCGGAGAAGGACGGCCCAGAGAGCTGGCGTAGAAAGGAACGGTTACCTGGCTCGTTACCGGGCCAGTTGCAGAAGTACGAATGGAGTAAGTCCGCGTCTGCGTTGTGTGGGGTTGGTTTGCGTCGATGAAGTAAGGCAGACGCATACCGCGCGTTCCAACATACGCAACCGTCAAGCTGACGTTTCCAGGAAGCTGCTGTTCGACCGCAAGATCCATGGAGTGGGTGTAGGGATTGGTGAAGTTTGGATCCTGACCTCGGAAGGAAAGCTTCTGCAAGCCTGCCGAACCATTGACAGTGGGAGTCACTGCACCAGCGAATGGAGCAGCCAAGGGCAGGCCCGGCGGCGTGAACAGAACACCGATGTTGCTCGGCGAACCTGCGGGGAAGGTATACGTTACGGGAGTGATGTTGGCATTTGCAGGGGTGGACTGCGCAACGCTCAGCGAATACGCCTGCTGATAGACACCGTTCTCCACCCGCGTGGCATAGAAGGTTGAGTTGGAGGTGAGGCCATAGAAGATGCCATAGCCTCCGCGGACTACAGTGCCCGTATAGGGGGACCACGCAAAGCCGATACGCGGCTGGATCATCTTGTAGTTTGTCTTGATCGTTTTGGTAAAGAAGTTACCGAGCGGAGAAGCTACACCGTTAAAGCTTGTGGTGTACGGATTTGGAGGTTGAGGCACAAGTTGCGTGTCGTAGCGTACCCCGATGTTCATCGTAAAGTTCCCCGAAGGCTTCCAGGTATCCTCGATGAACCCCGCGAGATCCTTATTCCAGAAGTCGTCCGCACCGATATGAGTGATGGGATCGTTCACCTGCGCGAAGCTGGAGTAATGGCGTCCACCGTTTACACCAAAGACGTCCTGCACCCAGTTATTGAAAGCTGCCTGCGTTCCACTGACCACGTTATTCGCCGTAGCGCTGCAAGGAGTGATGCCTTGAACTGTAGGATCCGCGCACTGGTTATTGAGTGCGGCATAGGAATATACGCCGCCGCCCTGGAAAAGATTTGCGAGATACTCGTGGATCAGGTTCACATCAACGCCTGCCTTGAAGATGTGGCGTCCCCATACCTTGGAAATCGTGTCAGCAGCTTGCCAGCGATGCTCGTCAGGAAATGCGAGACGAGGAAGGGCATTCGGCATGCCGTAAGCCTGTACGCCCGAGATCGTAACCGAAGGTCCAGGAGCATTCGCCGAGGTAACTTCGAGATCGCGGCCCCATTGGAAGCGAAGCGCATTCGTCATGGTGGAACTTAGAACCGATTCCCAGTTCGCGATGAAGAACCGCTCATGGAAATCGGCGCGACCGTTTGCCGAAGCAGAATTTGCCGTAGCCGTTGTTGCCGTGTTGTAACCATTGGGCAACTTGTAGTTTTCGAAGTTGAATTCAGCGCTGATATGGTTATTGCCATTGAGCTGATAGTCAAGACGCGGGAAGAAAATGTCCTGCTTCAAAACTCGGGGAGCGGGGCCCGCAAGGCTGAGGAGGTAATTCTTCGCCAAGGTGCAGTTGGCTGCGTTCACACCGTTGGGGCAGGTAAAAGTGGAAATCGGCGCGGAAGAGCTATAGAGAAGCGGGCTCGAACGGCGGAATCCATCATAAGTAAAAAAGTAGAAGAGCTTATCCCGAATAATTGGACCACCCACCGAGCCGCCAAACTGCTGCTGCTGGTGAATTGCCGGCTGAAGCAGTGCAGCATTCGCGCCGGGCTGACGTCCGTTGAACTTCGTAAGCGGATCCAGCGCATTCAAGGTCGGGTAACGGAGGTAGTAAAACAGATCACCGTGAATGGTGTTCGTTCCATTCTTCGAAACGGCATTAATCTGTCCGCCCGCAGCCTGACCGAACTCCGCAGAGTAACCAGAAACAGAAGACTGGAATTCCTTAATCGAGTCCTGCGAGAACACGTACGGTGCACCGCTGGTACGGCCGCGGCCTTCTGAAAAGAACGCCTGCTGATTGTTCGCGCCGTCGATCAGGTTCGTGTTGTAGAGACCCGAAATACCGCGATAAGAGATAAGACCGCTGCTGCCATCGGGAACTACGTTCGTGCCAAGCAGTACAAAGTTGTCATAACGACGACCCGCTACCGGCAAACCACTGACCAACGTCTGATCGATGGTTTGCGAGACGTTCGTCTTGTCTTCCTCGATGAGGGGTGGAGCATCAGTCACGGTCACTTCCGCATTGACGGAGGCCGCGGGAAGACTCGCATCCACGGTCAAAACCGCACCTACGGTTAGAATCAGGTTTTTGTGGTCTACCTTGCCAAACGAACCGCCGCCAACAATCACTTCGTAGCGACCAGACTGCAGAAAGGTCGAGTTGAAGCTACCGTTTCCATTCGTTGTCAGGGAACGCGTCGCGCCCGTGTCGGTGTTGATGATTTGCACCGGGGCATTGGGAATCGCGGCACCCGAGCCGTCCGTCACATTACCTGAGATTGTGCCGTTACCGGCGGTCTGTGCATAGCCCGTCGTTGCCGTCAGCGTACAGGCAGCCATAACCCCAGCCGCAAGGACACTACTGAATACCAGATTCTTAAATTTCATAAATTGCGTCGCTCCTCAGAATTGTTGCGTCCCGCCCCCGCGAATTGCGGCGATGCGGGCTTAGAGAAATACGTTCGGCTGCTCGCTCGAACTCTCGAAAACACACCAGAGTTCCCCGTTCAGTGAACACATGAATCAGGATTTTGGTGATATTTCTAGCCTCAGGGACACCCCTCCCCCATGTCAAGGACATTCCCCGACGAAAAGACAAAAGGCAGCCCTTGGGGCTGCCTTTTCCACAGTATGGATAAGAAATTTACTTGGCTGTCATCGCAAGCTGCTGCTGGTACTCCTCGAACGGGCCCTTGTGGTCCACGATCTTGTTGTGCTCGAAGTGCCAGACGCGCGTTCCAACTTCTTCGATCAGATCCTGATCGTGCGTCACCAGCAGTACCGTACCTTCATATTTCTGGATCGCCTGGTTAAGGGCATTAATGCTCTCCAGATCAAGATGGTTCGTCGGTTCGTCCAGGATCAGGATGTTCGGCTTCTGCAACATCAGCTTGCAGAAGAGGAGCCGGGCAGATTCGCCACCGGAGAGGGCCTCGGTCTTCTTGGTTCCCTCTTCGCCGCGGAAGAGCATCTGTCCCAGAATCCCGCGGATCTCTTCGACGGTCTTCTTCGGGTCATAGCCGTGGAGCCACTCGGAGACCGTGGTTCCCTTGCGGATCGCCGCCGTATGGTCCTGCGCGAAGTAGCCAATCTGCGCCTCGTGACCCCACTTGACCACACCGGAGGTGCGCTCGAAGTCGTTGTCCTGCACATCGTCCACACCGCTCAAAAGCGACTTTACCAGCGTCGTTTTGCCTGTGCCGTTACGTCCGATGAGAACGACCTTGTCGCCTCGTGTCAGAGAACTCGAAAACGGCGCGAAGACTTCCTTGCCGTCGTAGTTCTTCGTCACGGCTTCAATCTCGAGCACATGTTTGCCCGAAGGACGCATCTGGTCGAAACGGATGAAGGGGCGCTGAATGTTGGAGCGAGCAAGCTCGGTCGTGGCCAGACGCTCCACCTCCTTCTTACGGCTGTTCACCTGACTGGAACGGGTACCGGCGCTGAAGCGGGCGATAAAGTCGTTGAGCTGGGCGATCTTCTTCTCGCGCTCTTCGTTCTGTCCTTCGATACGCGTACGAACGCTGGTCTTCTGCAGCACCATGTCGTCGTAACCACCGTTGTAGGTGATGATCGTCTGATAGTCGATGTCCGCAATATGCGTGCAGACATTGTTCAGGAAATGCCGGTCATGCGAGATCGTGATCAGCGTTCCGTTGTAGCGCTGGAGAAAGTCCTGCAGCCAGTGGATCGAGTCAAGATCGAGAGAGTTTGTCGGTTCGTCAAGCAGCAGGGCCTGCGGATCGCCGAAGAGGGCCTGCGCCAGAAGCACACGCACCTTCTGTCCGCCCTGCAGCTCGCTCATCTTGCGCTCGTGGACTTCATCGGGAATGTCGAGCCCCTGCAGCAGGATGGCCGCGTCGCTCTCGGCTTCGTAGCCGTTTTCTTCGCCGACAATGCCTTCGAGTTCGCCGAGGCGAATGCCGTCGTTGTCCGTGAGGTCGGGCTTGTTATAGAGAGCCTCGCGCTCTTCCATCGCCGCCCAGAGCGGCTTGTTGCCCATAATGACGGTGTCGATCACGCGGTAGGCGTCGAACGCGTACTGGTCCTGGCTGAGTACGCCGAGCTTCTTCGGGCGTACGACATTGCCCTTCTGCGGCTCGTGCTCGCCGGTGAGGACCTTCATAAAGGTAGATTTCCCGGCGCCATTCGGCCCGGTCAGGCCATAGCGACGGCCTGCGATAAAGGTTGTGCTGACGTCCTCGAAAAGGATCTTCGAACCGTAGCGCATAGAGACATTCGAAACTGAAATCATGGCGTTACTTCTATTGTACCCCTCGGGCAAAAGCCCCGTTTCCAGTGCAATCTCGCCTCCATCCCATGAAATCGGCTACCATCGGAAAGCGCCTCAGAAACCTCAGGAGAGACACCAGACATGAAGCCCACCCCCGGAAAACTCGCCGGTCTGAAAGCCGTCTCAGACGCCCGCGGCGTCATCGCCGCCGCCGCCATGGACCAACGCGGATCACTCAAGAAATCCCTCGGTGCAGCCCGCGGCGCGGACGCCAACGATCACGATCTGGAGGTCTTCAAGACCCTCGTGACCCGCGTGCTCACGCGCTATTCCTCCGCGATCCTCCTCGATCCGGAATTCGGCCTTCCTGCCGCCAAGGAGCGCAACAGCGCTGGCCTTCTGCTCGCCTACGAAAAAACCGGCTACGATTCCGCCACGAAGGGCCGCCTTCCTGACCTCCTCGACGTCTGGAGCGTCCGCCGCCTGAAGGAAGCTGGCGCAGATTGCATCAAGATCCTGCTCTACTACTCGCCCTTTGAAACCACTGAAATCAATGACCTGAAGCACGCCTGGGTCGAACGCATCGGCGACGAATGCAACTATCACGACATTCCCTTCTTCCTCGAAACCGTCGGGTACGATGTCGATGGCAAGGGCGAAAAGACTCTCGATTACGCGAAGAAAAAGCCCGAAGTCGTCTCCGGCTCCATGGCGGAGTTCGGCAAGGCACGCTACTCGGTCGACGTTCTGAAGGTGGAAGTTCCCATCGAGATGAGCTTCGTCGAAGGCACGCGCGCGTACAAGGGAGAATCCGCCTACACCCGCGCGGAGGCCCTGCAGCACTTCCGCGATGCAGAATCGATGACGCACAAGCCCTTCATCTACCTCTCCGCTGGCGTCTCCAACCCGGTCTTCATTGAAACGTTGGAACTCGCCGCCGAAAGCGGAACGAAGTTCAACGGCGTCCTCTGCGGCCGCGCCACATGGAAAGACGGTATCGACGTCTACGGCAAGAAAGGCGCGGATGCCTTTGAAGCGTGGCTCGAAGACGAAGGCGTAAAGAACATCGAAAACGTCAACGCAGCTCTCAAGGCCGCCACCCCCTGGTACACGAAGTTCGGCGCGAAATCGCTGGCAGAGCTCGGCTAGCCCCTTACCCGTTTGTCATCCCGTAGTGAAGCGAAGGGATCTGCTTTTACAGTTATCCATGCCGCAAAAAAGGCCCGAAGCGACTGCTTCGGGCCTTCCTCTTTCGAATCGCCTCAGTGCGTTTTATGCAGCGCCGTCGTAGCCAGCATCCCACCCAGCCCCATCGTCTCCACCGCAGAAGACGGAACGATCACCATCGATCCACGTTCCTTGATGGCTTCATAAAGCATATTCATCGCTCGCAGATGGAGCGCAGTGGGATTGTTGGCGTAGACCTCAGCCGCCTCCGCGAACTTCGCTGCAACCTGTAGCTCTGCGTCACCAAGGATGATCCGGGCCTGCCGCTCGCGTTCGGCCTGCGCCTGTTGCGACATCGCATCTTCCAGGGCCTGCGGAATGCGGACATCCCGAATCTCCACGGACTGCACCGTAATCCCCCACGGGTTCGTCTTGCTGTCGAGATTCCGTTGCAGCTCCTGTCCAAGCGTTTCGCGGCTTGTGATCATCTCGGCCAGATCATGCCGCCCAATCGATTCACGCAACGCTGTCTGTGCGCTGCGGCTGATGGCGTCTTCAAAGTTAGCCACTTCCAGAATGGACTTCTCCACGTTCCACACCAGCCAGAAGATGATCGCATCCACATTGACTGGAACCGTATCCTGCGTCAGCGCGGACTCCGCCGTCACCGTGCTGATACGCACGCGTTGATCGACGAAAGCACTGAGCGTGTCCACGATGGGGATCATCAGGAATAACCCCGGCCCCTGGAGTCTGCGGTAGTGTCCGAAGCGAAGCACAGCTACCTTCTCCCACTGCCGCACCACCTTCACGGAAAACAGGAAGAAGGAGCCAATGAGTGCGGCCACGACGATCGGAATCGGATTGGCCGCCCATGCTGCTCCGGTACCACCCACCGCCACGCAAACCACCAGGATGGCTACTCCCGGTGTGCTGATCTCCATAGGAATACGCATTGCTTATCTCCTCCGTGTAGCTTCCTTGGTCGCGTACTTTTTCAGGGCTTCTTCCAGCTCGTTCAACGTAAACCCACTGGCTCCAGCGCGGGCGACGAACTCATTTACAAGTTGTTCCATCTGTCTCTTACGAACGCCGCTGTCCCGCTCCGTCTGCTGTTCCGCGATAAAAGTTCCGGTCCCCTGCTGGGTCTCCAGCAGGCCGCGAATCTCCATCTCGCGATAAGCGCGCGTCACCGTATTCGGATTGATCGCAAGATCGACTGCGAGCTGTCGCACAGTAGGCAGCTGCTCACCAGACTTCAGTCCGCCCGATGCCAGGGCGCCATGCACCTGGTCGATCAGCTGTCGATAGACAGGCACACCGGTCTCCGGATTCAGATGGAAGCGGAATGAAAGTCGCGCGCTGGAGTTCTTGCTTTTCATTTCTATTGACTAGTGTACTAATTGTTTAGTACACTAGTCAAGCGCAGGAGATTAGAAAATGATCTGCTTCCGGCGAAACATCCTTTGTCTGTTTGTCCTCATGGCAACATCGACCTTTACTGCAGAGAGTCAGATGTACCCCGCCAAAAAGCATCAGCTCTATCTCAACTGCATTGGCGAACGACGCGGTCCGGTCGTGGTCTTCGAATCCGGCCTGGACAACACAAGTTCTGATTGGAGCAAGGTACAGACGGAGGTCGCGAAGTTTACCGAAGCCTGCAGTTACGATAGGGCAGGCCTCGGCAAAAGTACGACCGATGCCACACCCGGCTATGGTCCGGCAGCCGACACTCTGGAGGAGAAGGTTGAGGACCTTCGTCAGTTACTTTTGTCCGCTCATATTCCGCCGCCCTACCTGAGCGTGGGCCACTCGGCAGGCGGCATCCTCGTCCGCAGGTTTGCCTCAAAGTATCCCGATACGGTGCAGGGAATGGTGCTGGTCGATTCCGCTCACGAAGAACAGGTGTGGCGCTTTATCGATATCGATCCGAAGGTCATTCAGGGCGTTTCGTTGAAACCAGACGACCTACGCAAAGGAGGCATGCTGCCTGCGCGCGAACGTTTCGCGTGGAACACTCAGATACCGCTCATTGTGATTGAGCATGGTCGTTCCATCACAAGAGACGGCCTGACGAAAGCCCATGAAGCAGAGTTTGAAGCCGCCATGCACTGGATGCAAAAAGACCTCGCCAGTCGATCTCCCCAGGGCGAGCTGCGCACAGCCAAACACAGCGGTCACGACATCGAGCTAGAAGAACCCGCTGTCGTGACCAGGGCCATTCAAGATATCTGGGACAAGCTGGAAACGGGAAAGTAAGCGTCCAGCCTACTCCCACTCAATCGTTCCGGGTGGCTTGGATGTAATGTCATAGACCACGCGATTGATTCCGCGGATCTCGTTCACAATGCGCGAAGAGATCGTTTTCAACACCTCGTACGGCAACGGAGCCCAGTCCGCCGTCATACCGTCTTCCGACTCCACGGCGCGGATGGCGCAGGTGTACGCGTACGTGCGCTGATCGCCCATCACACCCACGCTCTTCACCGGCAACAGCACGGCGAAGCTCTGCCATAGCTTGCCGTAGAGACCAGCCCTCTTGATCTCCGTGACAACGATCTCGTCGGCTTCCTGCAACAGTGCTACGCGGTCCGGCGTAATTTCGCCGACGATACGTACGGCAAGCCCTGGGCCGGGGAACGGTTGACGATCCAAGATCTCGTCCGGCATTTTGAGATCGCGGCCGATGCGTCGCACCTCGTCTTTGAAGAGATCGCGCAGAGGCTCGATGAGCTTCAGCTTCATGTTCTCCGGCAGGCCACCCACATTGTGATGGCTCTTGATCGTCTGCGAAGGTCCTTTGACGCTGGAGGATTCGATCACGTCGGGATAGAGCGTTCCCTGCACCAGCCACGCCACTTCGCTGTCTGAAGCTTCTGCCGCAAGGATCTTTGCCGCCTCATCATCGAAGACGGTGATGAACTCGCGACCTATGATCTTGCGCTTCGTTTCGGGATCCGTGATGCCGCCAAGCTGCGAGAGGAAGCGCTTGGACGCATCCACGGCAACGACCTTCAGGCCGAGCTTCTCGCGCATCGTCGCTTGCACCTTGGTGAACTCGTCCTTGCGCAGAACGCCGTTGTTCACGAAGATGCACGTCAGACGATCACCGATCGCGCGTTGCACCAGCACAGCGGCAACGGAGGAATCCACGCCGCCGGAGAGACCACAGATGGCATGTCCCGAACCGACCTGCTGTTTAATCTTCTCCACCGTCGTCTGGATGAAGTGTTCAGGAGTCCAGTCGGCCTTCGCTCCGCAGATGTCGAAGACGAAGTTATGCAGCAGCTCCGTTCCCTGCGGCGTGTGATGCACCTCGGGATGAAACTGCACAGCCCAAATCTTGCGCTTCTCGTCCGCAATACCAGCAGGCGCATGCTCCGTCTTCGCCGTAAGCTTGAATCCCGGCGGCATATCTACTACGGAATCGCCGTGCGACATCCACACATCCAGCTGCTCAGGCAAACCACCAAAGATCTTGGTCTGCGCGACGATGTCAATCATCGCGTTGCCATACTCCCTCTTGGCTGCGGGTTCAACCTTGCCGCCGAGATGATGGGCGATAAACTGCATGCCGTAGCAGATCCCAAGGATCGGCATGCCCAGGGCCAGCACCGCAGGGTCGGCCTTTGGCGCGTCGTCGTCATAGACCGAGCTGGGACCGCCGGAGAGAATCACGCCTGCTGGCTTGTACGAAAGCACTTCATTCAACGACGCCGTGCATGGAATCACAACGGAAAATACATTGAACTCGCGGATGCGGCGCGCGATGAGCTGCGTGTACTGTGCGCCGAAATCAAGAATGACAATGGTGGAGTTCGAATTAGGAGTAGGCACAGCTTCATTGTAAATCTGGCCGCTCCCCCTCAAGTAAAAAAGCGCACACAGATCGCTCTGTGTGCGCCCAATACGGATCGGATACAACCGCCTACGATGGGTCTTTCTGCCGGGTGCTCGTGACGCCTGTAAGAATGGCGGCTCCGACCAGCACAAGGTCCACCACCACAATCCAATGCTGCGGAATGTGAGCCAGGTGCATGCCATACGTGACACCACCGATCAAGATCAAATACCCAACCAGATAGATACCAAGGGACATGTCGTTCACTCTCCTGAAGTTTTGCTCTACGGGAAAGTGTGATGCCGTCCTTCGGCAAAGTGTCTCTTGTAAACCTAAGATTTCACTGATTCGGTCGCGGCCCAGAGGTGGAGATACCCCGCCAGCCGCGCCACGTGGAAGAAGTCCGAACCGATGCAATAGACCACCCCGACACCGAAGGTCCACCAGAAAAGAAAATCATCCGTGATCACTGTTTGAAAAGGAAGCGGCGTCGCGGAGAAGACGAGCGCCAGTACCAGCAAGGCGATCTTCACGATGCCCATGACCAGATTAATCTCGACCAATCCCCCCCTCAGACCTCCGAGGCGCATCGCGGCACGCAGACTCGCAACCGGCCCCAGACCATCGCGCATCGCCAGAAGTGGAGCCGCGGTAAAGATCCACCCAATCGCGGCCCAAAAGAGAAACAGCCCCAGAGACAGTGCAATCGCTGCGGCGATGTAGACCATCACCTGCGGCTCCTCGCCCGCCTCAGAGGGTTGCAAAATCGTCTTCTGCGCCACTGCCGAAAGCGCGAACCACCACAGGGCCGCTCCACCACAGAGAGGAATCAGACGGACCACATTCAGAACGAGAAGCGTGAAAGGTCGCGCGTGAAGGTTCTCGTCCATCCGTCGGAGGACAAGAGTCCGTCCCAATGCAGAGACAATCGCCCACGCAAGAATCAGCAACGGCGCGAGCCACTTCGCCACAACAAGTGCAGGAGGCGCCACCATCATCAGCGCCTGCGCTACTGTGGCTGAACCCCGCATTGGATCAGTCAAGAGTTGATTGATCGAAAGCTGCGCGATGCCCGTAGAGCGCCATGGAACACTCGCCAGGATCTGGCTGCCGTAGTGCATGAGAGCGAGCAGGGTGGGAATCCCGAAAATCCAACGCCACGCAATCTCCAGCAACGTCAGCGAAGGCCGGTTCCGGCACCAAGTAATCGTCGCAACAAAGTTCTGCGTAGGACGCAGCTGCGCATCGATCTTCTGCTGAGGCGTTGGCATCACTTCACCACGATGTTGACGAGTTTGCCCGGCACATAAATCACCTTCACGATCGTCTTGCCCGCCAACCGAGCGGCGACTTTTTCATCTGCATACGCCGCAGCCTTGATCGCATCCTCGCTGGCATCGGCGGCAACACGCACCACACTCGCCAGCTTTCCATTGATCTGGACCGGGATCTCGATCTCGTCTTCCTTTGCCAACTCCGCATCTGCGACGGGCCAGCTTGCACGGAAGACAGGCCCCTCGTTACCGAGCAGTCCCCACAGCTCCTGCGAGAGGAACGGAGCGAACGGCGCAAGCAACAACGTCAAGACGCGGAAGACCTCCGTCTGCGTCTCCACGGCAATCGCGCCGCCATCCATCAACGCCTCACTTGCGCTGATCTCGTTCATCAGCGTCATAACGGAGGCAATGCATGTATTGAAGTGCCAGCGGCCGCTGAAGTCCAGCGTGATCTTCGCAATTGTCTGATGCAGTTTGCGCAGCAGCTTCATGCCTTCGGGCGTAAGCGCCGCGAAGGAACCAGCATGCGTCTTCTTCTCGCGCTTCTCATGCGCCGCAATCGCCGGTGCGTACTTCGTGGTCAGCCGATAGACACGTGCTAGGAAACGCGAGATGCCCGCAACGCCATCTTCCTGCCACTCAAGATCGCGGTCCGGGGGTGCGGCAAAGAGAGCATACATGCGCGTTGCATCCGCGCCATACTTCGCGATCATCTCGTCAGGGGAGACGATGTTCCCCTTGGACTTCGACATCTTCGCGCCATTCTTGATCACCATGCCCTGCGTGAAGAGACGCGTCGCAGGCTCATCGTTCTCGATCAGGCCGAGGTCGCGCATCACCTTCGTCCAGTAGCGCGAATAGATCAAATGCAGGATCGCGTGTTCCACACCACCGATGTACTGGTCGATGGGAAACCAATAGTTAGCCTTTGCCGAATCGAACGGAGCGCTGTCGTTCTTCGCATCCGTGTAGCGATAGAAGTACCAGCTCGAATCGACGAAGGTGTCCATCGTGTCCGTCTCGCGCTTCGCCTCGCCACCGCAGGTCGGGCACTTTACGTTGACAAACTCCGGCACACGCGAGAGCGGCGAACCGCCCTCACCGCTGATGTCGATCTTCTCCGGCAAGAGCACGGGAAGCTGCTCCAAAGGCACCGGCTGCATGCCGCACTCGTCGCAGTAGACGATCGGTATGGGCGTACCCCAATAGCGCTGGCGGCTGACGCCCCAGTCCTTCAGGCGATACGTCACCGTCGCTTTGCCGAAGCCATTCGCCTCAGCGTACGCAGCCATCTCTCCCTGCGCTTCCAACGGATTCTTTCCCGTCCAGTCGCCGGAGTCGATCAGCACGGCTTCGTCCTCGCCACTGTAGGGCAATGCTAGTTCGTCTATGTCGACATTCGGCGCGACGACACGCTTGATCTCCAGACCGTACTTCGTCGCAAACTCAAAATCGCGTTCGTCATGCGCAGGCACGCTCATGATCGCGCCGGTTCCATAATCCGCAAGAATGTAGTTGCCAATCCAGATCGGAACCTGTTCGCCGTTGAAGGGATTCGTCGCGAACTTGCCCGTCGCCACGCCCTGCTTCTCGATCGCACCGAGAGAGTCAGCTTCCTTGGCAATCTTCTGCTGCTCGATCATCGCGTCGATCTGCTGCTGCAACGCGGAGTCGGCTGCGCCGAACTCCTTTGCCAGCGGATGCTCCGGCGCAATCTGCACACTGGTCGCGCCAAAGATCGTATCGATGCGCGTGGTGAAGACCGTGATCGTATGGCTGGTGCCGGTGACATGGAAGATGACCTCCGCGCCCTCGCTTCGACCGATCCAGTTCCGCTGCATCGTGCGGACCTTCTCCGGCCATCCGTCAAGCTTGTCGATGCCGTCCAGCAACTCGTCCGCGTACTTCGTGATGCGGAAGAACCACTGCGTCAGGTCGCGCTGCTCCACGACCGTGTCTTCATGACGCCAGCAGCGGCCGTTGACCACCTGCTCGTTCGCCAGCACCGTCGCGCACTGCGGACACCAGTTCACCTTCGACTGTTTGCGATAGGCAAGGCCCTTCTCGTACATCTTCAGAAAGAGCCACTGGTTCCACTTGTAGTAATCCGGTAGACAGGTGGTGACCTCGCGCTGCCAGTCGTAGCTCAAACCCATGCGGCGCATCTGCACGCGCATCTCGGCGATGTTGCCCAGCGTCCACTCGCGCGGCGGAATGTTGTTCTTGATCGCGGCGTTCTCCGCCGGAAGCCCGAACGAGTCCCAACCCATCGGATGCAGCACATTGAAACCGCGCATCCACTGGTAGCGCGCCAGCGCATCGCCGATGGAGTAGTTACGCACATGCCCCATGTGCAACTGACCGCTCGGATAGGGCAGCATCTCCAGAACGTAGTACTTCGGCTTGCCCTCGGTTACGTCCTCGGCGGCGTAGAGAGACGCATCCACGTCCCAGATCGCCTGCCAGCGGGGTTCAATTTCGGAAGGGGTGTAACGCAGCGGCTGCGTGGGATCAATGATTTGCTCTTCAGACATGTCAAATCGATTGTATCGCCGCGCCGTTTCTAGGTAGCGACTCTCCCATTCACCGTTGCTCTTGCTGCTCGATGTCACTGAGAATTTTGTAGCCTTTCGGGGGATAAAACGATGTGGCATCTGGTTCTTTCTGCACGATCTCCGTGAGTTCAGCCCTATACACTTCAGGGTCACCAACTTTTAGGACCAAAATCTCCTGAAGTTCGGGCGAATACCAACCTTCTGCAACCGTCGCCGTTGCAGTACGTGTTACCCGTTTGCCAAGTACACGAACTCCATCGAGCAATTTGGCACCAAGCGGCTCAATGTGCGATAGACCACCTCCCGGTTCCTTCTCGTCTCGCACCATATCGCCCTCCTTTACTGGCGGGCTTGCAGGTTGCCGATGAAGAATTCGGCTCTCACAACGGACTCTAGCCGTAGGCTGACCGGCCCTAGTCCGTGGCTCACTCCATGTAAGGTGACAGTGCGCTACGGGGTCATCAACCGTTATCTCGCGGATGTCCAGAATCTTGCCGTCAGGTCCAGGCCACTTTATCAGCGTTTCGGAGTACAAACGCCCGGCGCTGTCGCGCATCTGCGTAGCTTTTTGTGAAAACGTCCCCACCTCCCCGTTTGGCATAGGGGAGTGAGTCGTTGTCACCATCACACCCACATATGGTCGTCCGACCACGGGCATTAACGTGCTCGTAACCTCGCTATCCGGCGGATACCACGACGCCGGAAAACGCGCCGAAGGCGGAGCTACATCGCGCTCCACCTTCACCTGAGCCTTCACGCTCACACAAAGCAATGCCAGCAACAAAATTTCTCTTCGCATCGCGAGGATTTTATCCCGCAGCCAGAGCCCGCAGCGTACTCATATTCCGCAAAATATCTCCCGGCTCGTCCACCGGCGTCTCCGCGATGAAGGCCGCATGCGCAAACCGAGGATCCCGCAGCAAGCGCCGAAACGCCGCCGCTCCAATCGTTCCATCCCCAATGTGCTCGTGCCGGTCGAGCTTCGAGCCGCAGGCGGCCTTGGCGTCGTTGCAGTGCCAAAGCAGCACATGCTCCAGACCGATCGTCTCGGAGATCTGCTTCACCGTATCCTCGTAGCCTGCCTCGCTCACAATGTCGTACCCGGCAACATGGACGTGGCAGGTATCCAGGCAGACAGCCACCGGGGCGCACTTTTGCAGATGCTTGTGCAGCTCACCGACCTGCTCCAGCTTGCCGCCCAGCGAAAATTCCGCGCCTGCGGTGTTCTCCAACAGAATCTTGAAGCTCGCGTCCTGCCAGGCAAGGCCGTCAATCGCCCGTTCGATACCCTCGGCGGCGTACGCCAGTCCCTGGTCGCGCGTCAGCCCCTTGTACGACCCTGGATGCAGCACCAGGTACTCCGCACCTAGCGCGAGAGCCCGTTCCACCTCTCCGCGAAACGCCGCCGTCGCGTTCTGCCGGACCGACTCCGTCTGGGAGCACAAGTTGATCAAATAGCTGGCGTGGATCGAAACGGGACTGATCCCGTGCTCCGCACGAAGCGCCTTCATCTTCGCCGCGTCTTCCGGCTTCACCGCAGCCGCCTTCCACTGCCTTGGGGACGAGGAAAAAATCTGAAAACAGTTCGCTCCGCACTCCACCGCCCGCTCCACCGCGGTAAAGGTTCCCCCCGTGGTGGAAAGGTGCATGCCGATGCGCTTCGTCGCTTTGGTTGTCTCTGCCATCCCTCAAGAATACTGCGACACCCCGACGCCGGCTGTGTATCCTTGGCGCATACCCCGGAGATTGATTTATGCCTCAGAGCTTCAAGAGCCACGCCAAGTGGGATCCCATGACGCATTTCGTCCTCATGCCCCTCGCCCTCATCCTCGTCATCGGGTTTGCCCGCGCCTTGTATGTGCGCCCAAACCCGAATCACTTCGGTTTATTGCTCATGGCGATCACGATTCTGCTGCTCGTGGAAAAGACCCGCCTCTACGCGCTCAAGAATCAGGACCGCATCATCCGCCTGGAAGAGCAGATCCGGCTCTCCCGCCTCATGCCCACGGAGCCTGCGATCGTCGAAGCCCTCTGCGTCGACCAGCTGGTCGGCCTGCGCTTTGCCTCGGATGCGGAAGCTCTGGAGCTGGCTCGCCGCGCCGTGCGTGAAAACCTCGGACGGAAGCAGATCAAGGAAGCGATCACCGCCTGGCGGCCGGACGAATGTCGCGCTTAGTACCTGAACGCAGAAGAGCCCGGGCACATGGCCCGGGCTCTTCTGCATAAATCCAGTTACTTCGTGATTTCAACACCGCGCCAGAAGGCGATGTGATGCTTTACCTGGCGGGCCGCCGGTTTGGGATCGGGGTAATACCAGGCGGCGTCGGGATTCTCCTGGCCGTCTACCAGAAGCGTAAAGTAGCGGGCCTGCCCCTTCCACGGGCAGCTTGAGCTCGTCGAGCTGGAGCGCAGGAACTCGCGCTTTACTGTCTCTTCGGGGAAGTAGATATTGCCTTCGATCATCTCGGTCGTTTCGCTCTCGGCCACAGTCTGGCCGTTCCACATTGCCTTTGCCATTTCGCTCAACTCTCAATCTATCAATGATTTCGCGCAATAGAACCGCGCGTTTTGGAGCTTGACGCATAGGTCCGGCCAGCTAGGCCATTTGTCTCATTATAACCGATTATCGCAACACAGAAAAGGGCTGGTGCCGACACGGGGTCGACACCAGCCCTTCGGAGGAGTAAAGGCCTAAGCGACAGCTTCGACCAGGGGACGCGTTTTCTCCGGATCGGGTCGTGCCAGAGGAGTCGCCTCTTTCGCAGGAGCTGTCTCCACGGCGACGCCCGTGTCCTTCTCAAACGTGCATTCGACCACCGGAGTTGTGACTTCCTCTGCACCCTTTTTCTTGCGGCGCTTGGGAAGTGCTTCCGTATTGTTCGGGCAGACAAGGTGGATGGTTCCCTCTTTCGCCACCTCAAGCAGGTAGCTCGAGTTGCACTTCGGGCATGGGCCGGATACCAGCTTCTGGTTCGAGGTGAAGTCGCACTTCGGGTAATTGGTGCAACCGTAGAAGTAGTTGCCCGTGCGCGCCTTACGCTCGGCAATCGCACCACCGTCCTTGGGGCAGGGCACGTCGAGAAGCACCTGCTTCACGTATTTGCACTTCGGATAGCCGGAGCAGGAGACGAACTCGCCATAGGCGCCGGTGCGTTTCACCAGCTCCATGCCGCAGAGCGGGCAAGGTTCGCCAGTAGGCTCTGGCGGTTTCTGCTGCACCTTCTGGTTCAGGCGACGAACCGTCTTGCACGGCGGATCCGCGTTGTAGTCCTGGCAGGCCATGAAGGGTCCCCATGGACCGTTCTTGAGGACCATCTGCTTGCCGCAGTTGTCGCAGTACTCTTCTTCCTCTTCCGTGCCCTGGGCATCGCCCGCGGCGAGGTCCGGCTTGTCCGCATAGTTCTCTTTCGTGAAGTCGCAGGAGACGGGATCGGCAACGATCTTCTTGCCGCGTTCCGCCGCCAATTTCAGAGCGGCAGTCAGCTCCTTGGCATCGTGAACTTCTTCAGAGAAAGCCTCCGCGTCATCCACCATTCCCTTGATGGCGAAGGGGAACTTGAACTTGGCCGTGATCTTCGTTGCGACAGCCTTCGCGTCCTTTTTGTAACCGGAAACGGCAATCGTCATCGGCTTAATCTTGGAGTAGTTCGAGCAGGCATAGAAGCTGCCGAACTTGCCCCAGCGCAGGATCAGGGGCGAGCCGCACTTTTCGCACTTCTCGTCCGTGGGTTTCTCCCAGCGCTTGATCTCCTCCATCTCCTCCGAGGCGATTTTGATCTCGTCCGTCAGATGGGTGTAGAAGCCGTCCAGCAGGCTGGTCCACTTCTCTTCCCCGCTTTCGACGAGATCGAGCTCGTCTTCGAGCTTGGCCGTGTACGCCATGTCGAAGATGTAGGGGAAGTTCTTCACCAGAAGGCTCGTGACCACCATGCCGATCTCCGTCGGGATGAACTTCTTGGAGATCTTCTTCACATAGTCGCGTTCCTGGATCGTATTAATGATGGAGGCATAAGTCGATGGACGGCCGATGCCGCGCTCTTCCAGCTCCTTCACCAGCGAGGCTTCGTTGAAGCGTGGCGGCGGCTCGGTAAACTTCTGCTCCGTCACAATGTCGACCAAGTCCAGAGCCTGTCCCGCCTTGAGCGCGGGGAGAGACTTGTCCTCGTCCTCCTCACCTTCGCCGGGGTTCTCCGTCTTCATCGCGTCGGCGGTCTTCTGCACCATGGCGTCGGACTTCGCCGGTTCGGCGACCTTCAAAAATCCGTCGAACTTCAGAACAGATCCGGTCACGCGCAGGTTGTAGGTACGGTCGGCCTTGGCTTCGATCTCGACCGCAGTCTGGTCGTAGACGGCAGCCGTCATCTGGCTGGCGACGAAGCGCTGCCAGATTAGGCGATAGAGCCGGTACTGCTCGTCCGAGAGGAACTTCTTGATCTTCTCCGGAGTCATCGCCACATGCGTCGGGCGAATGGCTTCGTGGGCGTCTTGCGCATCTTTTTTGCCCTTGAAGCTGTTGGGCTTCTCTGGCAGATACTTCTCGCCCAGGCTTTTGATGTACGTCCGTGCTTCGCTGATCGCCTCGGGCGAAACACGCGTCGAATCGGTACGCATGTAGGTGATCAAACCCACCGTGCCTTCCGGCCCGAGCTCGATGCCTTCATACAAGCGCTGTGCCACACCCATCGTCCGGCGCACGTTGAAACCAAGCCGGTTGGCCGCGTCCTGCTGCAGGCGCGAGGTGCTGTAGGGAGCCGGGGCGTTCCTGCGGCGTTCTTTCGCTTCCACGCTGGCGACAGTCCACTTCGCTTTTTCCAGTTGAGCAACGGCGTTCTTAGTGGTCGATTCGTCGGCAAAAGCGGGAGCGCCGACGGTCTCTACCGAGATCCGCTGTCCATCCACGGCGTAGAGCCGAGCCGTGAAGTTCTGCTTGTTTCCCGAAGGGCGCAGGTTCGCGTCCACGGGCCAGTACTCCACGGGGTTGAAGGCCTTGATCTCGTTTTCGCGGTCCACGATCAAACGCAAGGCCACCGTCTGCACACGTCCGGCGGAGAGACCACGGCGGACCTTGTCCCAGAGCAGCGGAGAGATCTCGTAGCCCACCAGGCGGTCCAGAACGCGGCGTGTTTGCTGCGCGTCCACCAGGTTGGCATCGACCTTGCGGGCGTGGGTGAAGGCTTCGATAACGGCCTTCTTGGTGATCTCATTAAAGGTGACGCGCTGGATCGTGGACTTGCCCTTCAGCGAGCCCGTCAGCTGCATCTCCAGATGCGCGGCAATGGCTTCGCCTTCGCGATCGGGATCGGGCGCCAGAAAGACAGCGTCAGCCTTGGCGGCCAGCTTCTTGAGCTTCTCGACGAGCTTTTCCTTACCCGGAGAAATGATGAGTTGCGGTTCAAACGTACGCTTCTTCAGCTCGACGCCGATGCCGTTCTTTGGCAGATCCATGATGTGGCCCAGAGAGGCTTCCACAATATAGTCACTGCCGAGATATTTATTGATCGTCTTGGCCTTTGCAGGCGACTCCACGATCACAAGATTTTTTGCCATTTTGCCACTTCTTTCTAACTACTCCCGCCATCGGGCGGACAACCGCATTCTGAGCCATTGTCTCCGTGAACCTAACACGGTTTCCTGTTGGCCGTCATTTCTGTCCTGCAAGTCACAGTTGCAGTATTCGACCCCATAAACAACAAAAGGTTTCTTAATGCCTTCCTCGGAAGGTCTCTAAAAGGTCCGCAGATAATTTTTCCCGGGGATCTGCCGCACCTTGCCAGCAAGCTCCAACTCGAACAAAGCATTGAAGATTTCCGCCGAAGGGAGAATCCCCTCCAGGCTCTCGATCAGCAGATCGAGCTGGATGCTCTCATCCATCCGCAGCAGATCGTAGACCTTCTGTTCTGCTGTGGACAGGGCCAAACCATTGCCCTGCTCCGGAAATAGAGATGCGGTACCCCCGGCTTTCGATTCAGACCCGCCCCCTACCCTGCCTTCCAGCTCCACACGGACCTGGCTCGGAAGCTCCTCCCAGACATCTTCCCACGTCGCTGTGAGCTTAGCTCCCTGTTTGATGAGGGTGTTCGGTCCCCAGGCGTTTTTGTTGGTCACGTTTCCAGGTACGGCGTAGACGTCGCGGTTCTGCTCCAACGCGCAACGTGCGGTGATCCGCGTGCCGGAGTGTTCGGCGGCCTCCACGACGAGAACTCCCACGGACATTCCCGAAAGGATCCGGTTGCGGATGGGGAAGTTCTGCGGCGCGGGAAAGGTCCCGAGGGGATATTCGCTCACAATGGCGCCGCCGCCCTGCAGAATCTCCTCTGCCAGACGCTTGTTCTCCTTGGGGTAGATGACGTCGATGCCCGTTCCCCAGACGGCAACGGTCTTCCCATTAGCTTCTAACGCTCCCTTGTGGGCATAGGTGTCCACGCCGCGCGCCATGCCGCTGAAGATCGCCATGCCACGGTTGGCGAGGTCACGCGAGAGCATCTGCGCCATCCCGGCACCGTAGGGCGAAGGTTGCCTTGTGCCCACAACGGCGATCCCGGCGTAGGCAAGCAGACGGATATCTCCCCGATGCCAAAGCACTGCCGGAGGATCGTAGATCTCGCGCAGCCGCTCCGGATACGCGATGTCGTCGTACGTGATGAAGTCTGCTCCCGCCTGGGAGATGCGTTCGATCTCTTCTTCGGCTACGGTCTTCGCTTTGCCGTCCGCGATGTAACCCGCCGAACTTCCGGGCATGCCCAAACCTTCAAGCTGGGTGAGGTCTGCACGCAAGAGATCGCTCGGCTGGCGCAGACGAGACATCGCGCGCAACGCACGGGCCTGTCCGATGCCAGGGGTCAGGATGAGCGCCATCCAGGCCAGTCGATCTTCGGATTTTTGGGGGCCCTGCCTGTTTCGTACTGCTTTACTTTCCGTAACGGTGTTGCTCTCTGCCACACTGGAACTCTGCTGCATCGTGCGTTTCCTCTCGCTGGATGGGTGGGCGAATGAAGACGTTATACAACAGAAGTAAGACAATTCCGGACACATCCGAGTCAACCTTTCCTCCCAACGCGTCTGTAACCAAGAGTTCCCATGCAAAATCTCCTCTCCAGCCACGCCGCTCTTGCTGTCTTCGCCTTCGCGGGACGCAGCACGTTCATGGCGGATTTCTTCAAGCTGGGGGCGATCGGTCTCTTTCTTTTATCCGTTGTAGACGCCTCTTTTGTTCCACTTCCTCTGCCCGGTGCAAGCGATCTGCTCATCGCTCTTTTGGCGGCACGCCAGCATGCGTGGCTCATCCTCACGCTGGCGGCTACGGCCGGTTCCGTTTTGGGAGGGGCCGCGTGTTACTACGTAGGCTCTCTCGGCGGCGTCCACATGCTGGAGAAGCGCGTTCCAGCCCGGTACTTCGGGCGCATCACGCATTGGGTGGAGAAGAATGCCTTCCTGGCGGTGGCTGTTCCGGCGATTCTGCCCCCGCCCTTTCCCCTGATTCCGTTTGTGCTGGCGGCTGGAGCGCTCAAGATGCCGAAGCGCAAGTTCTTCATGGCCTTTACAATTTCGCGCGCTCTGCGGCACGGCCTCTTCGCGTGGCTGGGCCTGCATTATGCGAACAAGTTGAAGTTTGTCTGGACGCTCTTTGAGAGCCGATGGGCCGCAGTGGTCCTGATCGTTTTCTGGATCGCCATCATCGCGGCAGTCGTCTACGGGATTTGGAGCCTGGTTCGCACCACCCGTGCGAACCGCTCCAATACCCGGCAGCCTGAGCCCGCCTAAGCTCTAGAACTCCCACTGCAAAAGCGTCGCGCCGACGGTGAAGCCCGCGCCGACACTGGCCAGAAGCACAAGTCCACCCTTCTTCAGGCGACCTTCCTCCAACGCCGTTCCAATCGCAAGCGGGATCGTTGCAGCCGTAGTGTTTCCGTAGCGATCGATGTTGATAATGACCGAATCCACCGGCATTCCCAACCGTTCCGCAGTCGACAGGATGATGCGTTTGTTCGCCTGATGCGGGATGAAACAGGCGAGTTCCGATCCCTCGATGCCGTTGCGTTCAAGGATCTTCTCCGCGGCCTCTGCCATCTTGCGGACGGCAAACTTGTATACCGCCTGTCCATCCTGATGGATGTAGTGCATGCGCTTATCCAGCGTCTCCTGACTGGTGGGATGCAAACTGCCGCCGCCGAGCATGTTGAGGCTGGCTCCGCCGGAACCGTCTACCTCGTGCCAGAAATCCACGAGACCGACTTCATCGCCTTCACACGGCTCCAGCAGCACGCAACCTGCACCATCGCCGAACAAAATGCAGGTGGATCGGTCGGTGTAATCGATGATCGAACTCATGACGTCGGCGCCGATTACCAGTACCTTCTTATGTGCTCCACTCTCCACGAACTTAGCACCCACCTGAAGCGCGTAGACAAATCCGGAACAGGCTGCGGAGAGATCGAACCCCCAGGCATGCGGCGCACCGAGTTTGTTCTGTACAAGGCAGGCGGTAGCTGGAAAGGTCATATCCGGCGTTACCGTCGCGACGAGGATCGCGTCGATCTCACTCGCATCGATGCCGCGCATCGCCAGGCATCGCTTGGCCGCCTCTACCGCGAGATCGCTGGTCGCCACGCCCGGATCCACGATATGACGCTCGCGGATACCGGTCCTCTCCTGGATCCACTGGTCGTTTGTGTCCACCATCTTTTCCAGATCGGCGTTGGTCAGCAACTTAGGCGGAACATACGTTCCCACGGCGGAGATCTTTGCGCGCACCGGAACGCGCACCTTCAAGGTCAAGCTCACTCTTTGGTCCTCCATGGCTTTGTTGGCCACAAGGACAAGAATACCGGAGTCGCGAACCAGCGCGGACTTGCATGCCGTGGAAAGAGTTTTGAGTGGGGAGAAAGTAAAAGCACCGGGCGACCTACTGCGCACGCACTAGCCCGTTACCGTTGCTTCCTTCCGGACCTGGCGGGGTTGGCGGGATTACGTCGCGTAGGGCCCGGCACTGCTTTATCGTACCATCGCTCGCCGGAACCCAAAACCTACTCCGTCTCGGTCCAAAATATAACGTCCAGCAAAATATCGTTTTATATATATTCCTGTTTTATGAAATAAGTTGGCATCCTCTCGTGTTTTTTGTCACCAGAGGAGTTCTTTATGACCACCTTTGCTCGTATTTCCATCCCCGCCCCCTTCCACAAATCAACCCGAACGAAGCTCTTTCCCTTGGCTCTTGTCGTCGGAGTAATGCTTGGCGCCATCGCCTTCCCTTGCCAGGCGGCAACGCCGAACCAGGTGCTGGTCATCATCAACAATTCAAGCCCAACTTCGAGGGCGATCGGCATGCAGTATGCCCAGAAACGAGGCGTGACTGATGTACTGCGTGTTCAGTGCATTGACTCTTCTCGGAGCCAGGACAACGAAACGATCGGTTTCGCCGAATATCAGCAACAGATTGAAACTCCCATTCGTGCCTACCTGCAGACGCATACCCAGATCAACTTCATCGTGACAACCAGAGGTGTCCCGATCCGCGTCTCTGGCGGGCAGACAGGCGAGGCATTTAGTGGAACGACGGAAACTTCGCTGGACAGCACACTTGCCGCGCTGGACTACGATAAGCTGGCTGGCGCCGAACTCATTACTTTCAACGATCCAGCTGGTTTCGCCGTCGGAACCGCCTGGAAAAATCGTTATTGGAATGCAAATGAGCCTTTCACGCATGCGAAATTTGGCGGCTACCTTGTCACCCGTCTGGATGGCTACACTCTTCCAGATGCGGAGGCATTGACCACTCATTCGTTGGCAGCGGAAAAAGGACTCAAGCCGGGTAAGTTCCTGTTGGACGTTCAGCCGGACTTCGTGATCAACGACCCGAACGAACAACCCAGACCTCTTCCAAGCCCAATCATCACGGAAGAAAGTGCTTTTGCCGACTTTAATGCAGATATGGTGAAGGCTGGTCAGAACCTTATGACGAGGGGCTTTTCAGTGGACCTTGATCTGAATGAGGCCTTCGTAGGAAACCAAACCAATTTACTTAGTTATTGGTCCTGGGGCAGTAACGACCCCTTTTTCAATCAGGCGGCCTATAACTCTCTGAAATTTACTCCGGGGGCCATAGGAGATACTGCAGTTTCGACGAGTGCCCGTAGTTTCTTTCCGCAGAGCTTTGGTCAATCCATGATTGCCGACCTTATCCACCAGGGAATCACTGGAGTGAAGGGTTATACGGATGAGCCATTGCTCCAGGCCATCTCCTCTCCTTCCATCGCCCTGGACCGATACACGAGGGGTTTTACCCTTGCCGAAAGCTTCTATGCCGCCTCTAATTTTGTGGGGTGGACAGATGTTGTTGTCGGAGATGCGCTCAGCCATCCCTATCCATCACAGCCTGCAACAACGTCCCACAAGTAATAGATCGCCGCTCCACCTCCGATGCTTGCCATCGGAGGTGGAACGATTCTTCCCTATTTTGCTTTTACAGGGACGAGCACGAAGAAATGGCCAAATCAGGGATTTCCCACAATTCCCTGTAAACTGGTAGGAGTGTCCATTGATCCCAATTCGACCAACGCAGCCGTGCTCGAAGCCCCGTTCAGCGACAAACTCCGCGTAGGCTTCGTCTCGCTTGGCTGCCCGAAGAACCTCGTCGACTCCGAAGTCATGATGGGCATGCTTCACCACGCGGGCGCGGAGTTGACTCCCGCCGCCTCGGACGCCGATGTCATCGTCATCAACACCTGCTCCTTCATTGATTCGGCCAAACAGGAGAGCGTCAATACGATCCTGGAGATGGTGCAGCACAAGGTCGCCAACGGCGGACGCGCGCAGAAGATTATCGTGGCCGGATGTCTCGTCGAACGGTATCGCGACGAGATCATGAAGAACATCCCTGAAGTCGACGCGGTCGTCGGCACAGGCGAGCTTGACGGCATCCTGGCCGCTGCAGGCATTCATCAGCCGAAGAACGATTCCCCTTTCAATATTCTGAGTGAATCCTCCCTCATCGACCGTGCACCTTCGGCGGTCCACAAGCACTCTCAAACGGAAGTGAACGAGCAGGCCTCGCGCGCGGAAGGCAACCTCCGCGAACAGCAGGGCCGCTTCTCGCGCATGGACTGGGACGGCGCGACTGCTGCGCTTCCCTCCTACCTCTACGACGACGAGACGCCGCGCATCCTCACGACGCCGCGCGCCTCCGCGTACATCAAGATCGCCGAGGGCTGCGATCATCCCTGCGGTTTCTGCATCATCCCGCAGTTGCGCGGCAAGTTTCGCTCGCGCCGCATCGGTTCCGTTCTTGCGGAAGCAGCATCACTTCTGAAGCAGGGCGTTCGCGAGATCACGCTGATCGGCCAGGACACGACCTGCTACGGCGAAGATCTGGGCATGAAGGACGGCCTGGCCACGCTGCTCGAAGCACTCGCAACCATGAACGTGGAAGGCATCGGCCCCATCAAGTGGCTCCGCTTCCTCTATGCCTATCCGAACAAGGTCACGACGAAGCTGCTCGAAACCATCGCGGCGCACGACAATATTTCGAAGTACCTTGATGTTCCCCTGCAGCATGCCGCTGCCGGAACACTCAAGCGGATGAAGCGCGGCGGTTCGGGCGCGATCTTCCTCAAGATGATCGAGAAGGCTCGCAATATCGTTCCCGGTATCGTGATCCGCACCAGCTTTATCGTCGGCTTCCCCGGTGAGACGGCTGCGGAGTTCGAGGAACTAGAAAGCTTCATTCAACAGGCCCGCATCGACTGGCTCGGCGTTTTTACTTACTCCGATGAAGAAGGCGCAGCGGCCTTCGATCTGGGTGAAAAAGTCCCGAAACGGACCATCGAAGCGCGCCGCCGCCGCATCATGCGCACGCAGCAGAAGATCTCTGCCAAGGCGCGCGAGCAGTGGATCGGCAAACAGATGGAAGTGCTCGTCGAGGGTGTCTCGGAAGAGACCGACCTTCTCTGGGAGGGCCGCACCATGCTCCACGCCCCCGAAATCGACGGCAAGGTGCTCATCAACGACTTCGGCGACCACGAAACTCTGGTTCCCGGCAGCTTTTATCGTTGCGAGATTACCGAAGCTCACGACTACGACGTGGTCGCCCGCATTCTCGACTAGATAAGAAAAAGGCTCCCGGGCGGGAGCCTTTTCTCTATCTGAAGCAGGAGACTAAGATCCCTGCTTGGCTTGCTCATAACCCTTCTGGAAGTTCGCGCGATACGCGTCACGTGCTTCTTTCTTCACAGGTGGGTGGACATACAGGTGCGATGCGGTGGCGTCGATCTTGCGCTTTGCCGCCGTATCCATCTTGAGGGCTTCCTGGCCGTCGTGGAACGCCTGCTCCTGCTCGGGGTTCATCGACATGTTGGCAGCAGGTGCGCTGTTTTGTGCTGTTTGTGCCGAAGCCACCATCGAGGTGCCGGCGAACATCGCTACTGCGATCAGGGGTGTTACGAATCGAATTGTTTTGTTTGCTGCATGGGTCATGGTGAAGCCTTTCTGCATGGTGCCGCCAAAGATAGTACGCCTTCTTGATCGCCAGAAGCAATTCAACCCGCACTCCTATGGAGAGTCGCAGAACACGGATTTATCATCAAAGATTGAAATGGCAACCCAAAAGACCCTCCACTGCCCGATCTGCCGCAAAGACGTCGCCCTTGACGACCCCAATGTTCCCTTTTGCAGTGACCGATGCCGCGTCATCGACCTGGGGAAATGGGCCTCCGGCGAGTACAAGATCACCTCGCCCATCCTCGATCCCGACGTGCTCGCTGATCTGGACAACGCCCAGCTTCGTAAATTGAACGAAGATACGGACGACGATGATTGATCCGGCCATCGAAGAGATGACGCACTCGACCGTGGGCCTTGGCGGAGTCCACCGGACGCGCTGGGCCTGGCTTGTCGGCACCTTCTTTGGCGCGGGCCTGCTCAAGCCAGGACCCGGCACCTACGGCTCCATTGCCGCGACATTGATTTGGTATGCCGTCGCGCGCAGCGTGCATCCGCTGCATCTGGTCGCGATCACATTAGTCATGGCGCTTGCTGCAACGCTGATCGGCATTCCTGCGGCAACACGCGTTGCCGTGGAGAGTGGACGCAAGGACCCCCAGATCGTCGTGATCGACGAGGTTGCGGGTCAGTGGCTTGCGCTGGCGTTGATGCCCCCCCGATGGGAGTACGCCTTACTCGGCCTTCTTCTCTTCCGGCTCTTCGATATCACCAAACCCCCACCCGTTCGTCAGCTTGAACGCCTTCCGCAGGGAACAGGCATCGTTGTGGATGACCTTGCCGCAGGAGCTTATGCACTGATCGTCGCGACGATAGTTTTGCATTTCACAGGACGATAAAAATCTTCGGCCAAACGTTCTCTGGCGAGCCGGTGTGCTCCGATATTTATTGGCCGAAGATCGATCTCCGGAGACGTCTCCACTCACAGCGAATATATGCACTGAGCTTAGCGCTCGAATTCATAAGTTTATGTATCAAATACTGTTAAAATTGCCCCATGCTTGCTGGTGGTTGGATTCCGGCCCCTCCACTCCTTCGACAAACAATTTACATTGCCTAACGGCTCGGTAGCCGCATTGCGGGAGGAGTCAAGCATTACCCAACCACGGCACGTTCAAGACAACCACTCTCCGTCTCAGCCTGCAGACTCCAGCAGACTACTTTTTATCCTTTGTTGCGGAGTTCTCACGCTCGGTGTCTTTTCTTTCCTGCTTGCATGTTTTCTTCCGATTTACACTGATGAAATCACGTGGAAGGCTATCCTGGGGCGGCTCAACTATAGCCACATGCGAAGCATCACGTTAACTCTCCAGCCGTCCTGCGTCGCAAATTATACGTTCAAGACCCCTCGCATTCTTCTGCCGGCACGAATGATCGATACCTGGAGTTTTGAAGGTCTCTCGACCCCCTTGCGCATGCGTCTCTGGGGCGTCGGATTGGCTTTGGGATGGCTCCTTCTTACCTGGCGAGAACTCTGCGTCTACCTCGAAGGTCGCATTCGCAAGTGGGAAGTTGCCGGGCTGCTAGTAGCGTGGTCCACGCTCGGGGTTATGCCCTTCCTTTTGGTATTGGGCCGACCAGAGCAGGTACTTCTTCTAGGATCTACTCTGCTCCTGCTTCGCGCGCTTCGAGTCAGGCCGCAAGAGCGTTCCGCCTGGACTCAGGCATGTGTTGCAGCCGGGATACTGGCTCTTACCTGGTATCTTCTGTGCTCGCACCCCAGAGGCACATTTCTTATACCTCTCGCGTGCATGTGCTTGTACAGAAGGGTTAGCCTCCCCTGGGTTCGTAATTTGGCAATAGGCCTTGCAAGCATTCTTGGCTTTTCAACGCAGGCAGCTTGGCATACTCTCTGGACCTGCGACCAGGATCCGCAGTTCGCCCGGATTCTTTCCTCCTCAAACTTGGGCACGGCTTACAGCCTGGGCCTTACGCGTCAATTCCTGCTTGAGCTTGCTCGATCTCTCGCCACCCCTGAGGCATGGTTCTTGAAGGCTTTCGTGCCAAAAGCCAATTACACCGCGAGCATGATTTCCCCTTTTGCTTTCCGCGGAGCTTTTCCTCTCCGCGTAGCCATCCTGGCTGGATCCAGTCTGGTTGTCGCCCTCGGTCTAGTGGCCGCCATTGTTTGCGCCTACCAAGCCCTGAGACGACGCACGGATAAATCTCTCGCGTTGACACTTCTGTCAGGCTGGTTGATCTATCTGGCAAGCGTAGGAGTTCGTCTTCAAAAAAACGATTATGAGGCGGCCCTCCTTCAGCCTCTTATCGGGCTTCTCGCGATCACTTCAATCCTAGCCCTACCGGCAACCGAACCAGATCACTTTCCCGACAGGCTCATGGAGTTCTTCCGGCGCATTTGGCCATCCGCTCGCTGTCTTCTTCTTTTTATTTCAATTTTGAGCCAGTGTGCCTTCTTGTACGCCTATCGAGATCAGGCACTCCATCAATGGAGTCAGCCCGGTCAGACTCCTGGGCAACCGCTTTCCGTGGATCTCGCCGGTTACGGCGCTGCTGCAGCGCGAATTCGGCATTCCGCGGCGAAGTGTGGCATCTTTCCGGGAGCACCAGCCCAGCACTTGGTTCTGGACGAGCCAAGCTACTTCGTCTTTCGAAGCAGCAGAGAGCCTTTCTTTGCGCTTATTTTTGACGATCACATTTGGGGGGGCTATCGACCGGATCCGACGGATCTCTTTCGTGCACAGGGCTCACAAGGGTTTGTAGCAGCTTGCAATCGATTTCCTAGTTCGATGAGAGGTGAAGCGATACGGGACGGCGATCTATGTTGCCTTCCCGCATTCCATTAGAGTGAGCAGCAGCACATGCATGGCTTCTGCCGGAGCGGATCTAAGCGTGCCAAGAAGGGTTGCCAGCGCTGGCCCGTAAATCAGCCCGATACAATATATTCCGCAGAAAAATGGCCTACGGGATATAGCTAAATACTTAGGCAGTTGGGCTAACGCCTGCTAGGAGGCAAAAATGTGCAGGCAACAAGCCTACTCTTTTGCCTAGAATGTAGGATGAGCCATGGAACATCCCGAAACTCCTGATCTTCCGCCAAACACAGTGAATGCAGCCAACGTCGATGAGGTCATTGAGGCCAAATCGATTGGTTCGCGCATCCGCAGCCTCAGGCTCCGCCGTTCTATGGGGCTGGTGGATCTCGGCAGTGCCGCAGGACTCTCAGCTAGTTTTCTTTCGCAACTGGAGACCGGCCGGGTCGTTCCTACTCTGAGAAATCTGGCACGCATCGCCTCCGTCTTCGACAAAGACCTCTCCTACTTTTTCCGCGACGAGAAGAAGAGCTTTTTCCGGATCTCGCGCGCGGAGAACCGCATTCGCCTGCCCGCTGGCGAGAAGAGCAATCCTGTTCTGCTCGCCGAAAGCATGAGCGTCCTGATTCCGGATCGCAGCACGATTCCCTGCATCGCGGACTTCCTTCCTGGAAGAACCGGTGACGCATTCCATCCGCGATCCTCCGCCGGTTTGGAGTTTATTTACATCATCGAGGGATCTCTCACCGTCCGCACGGATCAGGAGACGGAGGTACTTGAAGAAACGGACTCCGCCTGGCTGGATGGCGCCGCCAGGCGTGAGTATGAGTGCACCTCCAAAGGTCCGGCAAAGGCCCTGATCATTACCTTTCCGAAAGACGCTGCCGTCGCAAACTGATGAGGCAACCACAGAAGCCATTGCGTCACCACAACAGCAGGCATACCCTTAACCTATGACTTTGCTTGGTTCTCTGCTTCACCCAGCGCATCCCCCGGCACCACATCTGGACCAGTTGATTCCCTCCGCCGCCATGCCCGGAGGAGAAGTAGAGATCCGGGGTACGCATCTTGCCGCGCAAAACGGGATACTGCCGACCGCCACGATTGGAGATGTGGCCGCCCGCCTCACCATGACAGGCAGCGTGCGCGCCATGCTTCGCGTCAACGATGGAACAATCTCCGGTGACATCGCGCTTCTGAAGCAAAATACAAAATCGAACTTGCTGCCCCTCAGTGTTGCAGTGCCTCTAGCGGACAATCTGAACCCCGTCGCCAACCCTGCAATGGATGTCGACGGGAACCTTTACTGCACGCTCTCCGGACCGCGCGGGCAACAGACACCGGTCTCCATCTTCCGCATCGACCGCGACTTTCAAATGCGTCCCTTCGCTCGCGAAATCCTCAACGCCACAGGCCTTGCCTTTGACCGCGACGGCTATCTCTACTGTTCTTCACGTGCCGAAGGAACCGTCTACCGCATCTCTCCTGCAGGTGCTGTCACTACCTATGCTGAAGGCATGGGGATTGCGACCGGGCTTGCCTTCGATGAATACGGCAACCTCTTCGTCGGTGACCGCAGTGGGTCGATCTTCAAGATCGCTCCCGGCGGAGAGATCTTCGTGCATGCCACTCTCGAATCGTCGATGGCCGCGTATCACCTCGCCATGCTCGATGACGGAACCCTCCTCGTCTCCGCACCCACCACTGCGAGCCACGATGTGATTCACGCCGTCTCCCCGGATGGAGAAGTCGGCGTCTACTTTCGCGGCCTCGGTCGGCCGCAGGGTATGGCCGTAGACACCAAAGGAAACGTCTTCATCGCGGCATCGCTCGCGGGCCGTCGCGGTATTGTCCGCATTACGCCACAGAAGCAGGCGAGCCTCGCCGTATCCGGGCCTAACCTCATCGGTCTTTGCTTTACGGAAGATGGGACGGCCGCACTCGCCACGCGGGATGCTCTCTTCCATATCGATCTACAGACAGAGGGAAGGCCGCTCTTTTGATCTCAGCTATGCAATTGACCCAGATATCTTTTCATGGTTCCGTTGCCCTCGTGGAGGCCCGCCCATGATCGCTGAAATCATCGCAGTGGGCTCGGAGATGCTGACGCCCTTCCGGCAGGACACGAACTCTCTCGCGCTCACGGCAGAACTCAACCTCCTTGGCGTTCAGGTGGCCTTCAAGACGGTCGTTGGCGATTCTCTGGAACACCTCACAGACGTTGCCAGGATCGCGCTTTCACGCGCGGACATCATCGTCTTCTCCGGCGGTCTGGGGCCAACGGAAGATGACCTGACCCGCGAAGCCGCAGCCTCTGCACTCGGCCTGAAACTTGTTCGCGTTGAAGCCATCATCGCGGGCCTGCACGAGCGATTCGCGGCACGCAAGATTCCGATTACGCCGAACAATCTTCGCCAAGCCGACGTACTCGAAGGCGCGGAGAGTCTGCCAAACGCCAATGGTTCCGCGCCCGCACAATGGCTCGACACCGCCTTCCGCGCACCGAATACAGAGACGGCGCATCGCAAGATCGTCATCCTGCTTCCGGGGCCACCGAAAGAACAGCAGCCCATCTTTCACGACCAGTGCGTCCCACGCCTGCGCCTCCTGCTTCCGCAGCGGGCGATCGCAAAGAGGATGCTTCGCATCGCCCTTGCACCGGAGTCGCAGATCGACGCGCGCGTCTCTCCGATCTACAAGACCTATCCCGATGTGGAGACCACGATTCTCTTCACCCTCGGAGAAATTCAACTTCACTTCCTCTGCGCCAAAGCGACGTTGGAAGAGGCCCAGCAGCGCGTTGATGAGCTGACGGAAAAATGTGAGCGCGAACTGGACGACCTGGTCTTCTCCGCAACCGGGGAGTCGCTCGAAACCGTCGTCCTGCTTCTGCTTGGCATGCGCCACCTCACCCTGGCCACGGCAGAGAGCTGTACGGGAGGTCTCGTAGCGGAACGGCTTACCCGCGTACCGGGTTCCTCGCGTACCTTTCTTGGCGGCGCGGTGGTCTACGCCGACGAGATGAAGACGAAGTTCGCGGACGTTCCCGCCGAGTTGATCCGCCAGCACGGCGCTGTGAGCGAAGAAGTCGCCCGCGCCCTCGCGGAAGGCATCCGCCGTCGCACTGGCGCGTCCCTGGGCATCGGCATCACCGGCATTGCAGGGCCCGGCGGAGCTACCCTGAACAAGCCCGTAGGCCGCGTCTATCTCGGTCTTGCCGACGGAATTTCCGTCGAGGTCAAACAACTCGATCTCACCGGAGACCGCGAACGTGTACGCTGGTTTGCCGCACAACACGCGCTGAATATGTTGCGTCACAAGTTGATGTAAACTCACTCGGTCGCAAGGGAAATCATGCACATCTGGATCATTGCTCTCGTCATCGCCTATCTGCTCGGTTCCATCCCCTTTGGATACCTGCTTGTCCTCGTCTTTCGCAAGGAAGACATCCGCGCCACAGGTTCCGGCAACATTGGAGCGACCAACGTAGCGCGGTCCGGAGCCAAAGGTCTGGGCGCGCTCACGCTGTTTCTTGACGCCCTCAAGGGCTTTCTCGCCGTCGTCATCGCGCGGCATCTCGCCCAACAACTCACCTCACCGCAGGACTATAAGCTCGTCGCCCTGGCAGGCGTCGTCGTCGTGATCGGGCATATCTTTCCGGTCTGGCTCGGCTTCCGTGGAGGCAAAGGCGTGGCCGCCGCGCTTGGCGTCTTTCTCGCATGGGCTCCGCTCAGCGCCCTGATAGCCGTCGCGGTCTTCCTCGCCATCGTTTTCCTCACGAAATACGTCTCTGTGGCGTCTCTGCTGGCGGGGTATGTCTTCGTGGTCATCGCCATCGCGACGGACAACAAGCATCTCCTCTTCGTCGATCTCTGCTACGTCGCTATTCCCGTCATCGTTACCCTCAAACATCACGGCAACATTCGCCGCCTAATGGCAGGCACAGAAAATCGGTTCGGAAGCAAAGCATGAGCAAAATCGCAGTCCTCGGTGCCGGTGCCTGGGGCACCGCCATCGCTATCTCCCTCGTTCGCCGCGGCGGTCACGAAGTCTGCCTTTGGGCCCACTCCCCCGCACATGCGGACGAGATGCGCGTCACCCGCGACAATATGCGTTACCTCGCAGGCTTCGTTCTGGATCCTTCGCTGACGCTTCCGCTTTCTCTTGAAGAAGCCGTTACAGGCGCGGACGTCATCGTCTCCGTCACGCCGTCGCAACATCTCCGCGCCACCATTGCCGAGATCGCTCCGCTCCTGCAGCCGCATCAGGTCCTTGTTTCCGCCAGCAAGGGCATTGAAGACGACAGCCACCTGCGCATGTCCCAGGTGATGCAGTCGATCACCGGCAATCCCGTGGCGACGCTGGGCGGCCCCTCCTTCGCGCGCGAAGTCGCCGCAGGCATGCCTACCGCCGCCGTCATCGCTTCAGCCGACCTTGCACTGGCTCAGCGCCTGCAGACGGAGTTTTCGTCGGAGTCCTTCCGCCTCTACAGCAACGCAGACATTGTCGGCGTCGAACTCGGCGGAGCCCTCAAAAACGTCATCGCCCTGGCTGCGGGCGTGGCCACCGGTCTGAACCTGGGTAGCAACACCGCCGCCGCTCTGATGACGCGCGGCATGGCGGAGATCACGCGCCTTGCCATCGCCTGCGGAGCGGAGCAGAAGACGCTCGCCGGTCTAGCCGGCATGGGCGATCTCGTCCTCACCTGCACGGGCACCCTTTCGCGCAATCGCACCGTGGGCGTGGAACTTGGCAAAGGCCGCAAGCTCCCGGAGATTATCGAGAGCCTGAACGGCAAGGTCGCCGAGGGCGTTCGCTGCACCTCCGCTGCGCTGGGCCTCGCCTCTGTCCACGGCATTGAAATGCCCATCACGGAGCAGATGAACCAGGTCCTCCACCATAACCAGGCTCCCCTGGACGCTATCCGCGCCTTGATGACCCGTCCCGGCAAGGACGAGTAGCTCCAGCCCCGCGAACGATTACACTTATTCCTATGGCCTTCTCCCTCTTCGGCAAAAAACCCAAGCCCACATCCGAAGAGGATCAACCCAAGCGCAGCTTCTTCGAACGTATGCGCGACGCCGTCGCCCCGGATCTCTCGCTCGCGGAAGAAGTTGAGCGCGAAGAAGAGCTCCAGCAGGAAGAAGAGCAACAGCCGGTATCTCTTCCTGAAGAAATGTACGAGCAGGACAATGAGGAAGAGAACTCCAGCGGCTTTTTCGCCCGGATGCGCCAGGCGGTCACGCGCACCCGCGAAAGTCTCAACAGTGGCATCGACTCCGTCCTTGCCCTGACGCGCGAAGTAGACACCGCAACCCTCGACGAGCTTGAAGCCGTTCTTATCACCTCCGACATCGGCGTCGACACAGCGCAGGAGATCATCGCCACCCTACGCCAGCGTGCGCTGCGTGAAGGCATCGACGGCGGGCCGGAGCTCAAGCGGCTTCTGAAGCTCGAACTCCTGAAGATCCTCAACTCGGTGCGGTCCCCCGTGGCGCGCGCCGCCACGCCCCCAGAAGTCATCATGATGGTCGGAGTGAACGGCACAGGCAAGACGACCACCTCGGGCAAGCTCGCCGCACTCTTCCGTGCGCAGCATCGCACCGCTCTCCTTTGCGCGGCGGATACCTTTCGCGCCGCGGCCATTGAACAGCTTGAGGTATGGGCGCAGCGTTCCGGCGTCGATATCGTGAAAACGAAGCAGGGCGGCGACCCCTCGGCGGCTCTGTATGACGCGCTGAACGCAGGCAAGGCACGCAAGGTGGACGTCGTGATCATCGACACCGCCGGACGCCTGCACACCAAATCCGGCCTGATGACCGAACTGGACAAGATGCGCCGCACCGCCGCGAAGGTCATACCGGATGCGCCACACCAGACCTTCCTGGTGATGGACGCCACCACCGGCCAGAACGGCATGCAGCAGGCCCGGCTCTTTACGGAGGCTGCGCAGGTCACCGGCATCGTGCTGACCAAGCTGGACGGCACGGCGAAGGGCGGCATCGTGATCGCCATCGCCCGCGAACTCGGTCTGCCGGTCGTCTACTGCGGCATCGGCGAAAAGATGGAAGACCTCATCGCCTTCGACGCAGACGCCTTTGTAGACTCTCTACTCGGCGACTAAGACAACCGTCCGATAGGAAGAAGCAGCGGCATTGCGTATCGTGGAAGCAATTCCACGATCTCGAAAGGGTGCCCATGCTCAACTCCTCCCTCGGCAGTTCTGTAAGCAGACGACGTTTCCTCCGCTGGTCCCAGGCTGCGATGGCCGCAGTGGGCGCGGCGCCCCTCTTCGGTCGCTCTGCAGAAGCCGCGGCTCCAGCAAGCTCCATTGCCCCAGTCGACTACTACGAGAAGCTCAACGTGCGGAAGCTCATCAACGCACGCGGTACCTTCACCGGTCTGACCGCCGCCGTGATGCCACTGCAGGTGCAGCGCGCCGTCGCGGAGGCCGCGCTGCATCCCGTCCATCTGGAAGAACTGCAAACCAACGCCGGGGCATACATCGCGAAGAAGCTTCGCTGCGAAGGTGCGATGGTGACGTGCGGCGCATCCGCTGCTCTGTCGCTCGCAACGGCGGCTTGTATCCAGTCCGCGAACAACTGCCTGCCGATGGACATTCCCCAGGAGATCGGCACGGCGAAGTTTCCGAAAAACGAAGTCATCGTGCAGAAGTCACACCGCTACGAGTACGACCACGCCATGTTCCTCTGCGGCATCAAGATCGTGGAGGTCACGACGTTGGAAGACTACAAGCGCGCCTTCACGCCCAACACCGTGATGACGAACTTCTTCAACTCCACGCGCTCCGGGCAGATCGATCAGCCGCAGTGGCTTGAGATCGCGCACCAGCACAACGTTCCCTGCCATCTGGATGCGGCGGCAGATATGCCTCCCATTGAGAACCTCTGGAAGTACACCGGCATGGGCTTCGACCTGGTCGCCTTCTCCGGAGGCAAAGGCATCCGCGGACCGCAGAACGCCGGTCTCCTCCTTGGGAAGAAGAGCCTCATCGATCTGGCAGCGCAGAACAACAATCCACACATGGGCGTGGGACGTGGCATGAAGGTGGCCAAGGAGCAGATCGTCGGCATGGTCGCCGCCGTGGACTGGATTCTCGAACAGACGGACGAGGGCATGGAGCACGAGTACCTCCGCCGCGCCAACGTCGTTCTGCACGCACTCAAAGACATCCCGACGATTCAATCGACCTTCTTCACCGAACCGATCGCGAACCACGTCCCCATCCTGATGCTCACGTACGACCCCGCCGTCGTCGGCATCAAGCCGGAAGACGTTCTCACCAGACTGCGCGCGCTCAATCCTTCCATCGAACTCGCCAGTGGCCAGGGAAATACGATCGGCGTCAGCACGTGGATGCTCCAACCCGGCGAGGAACTCATCGTGGCTCGCGAGCTGTATAAGGTGCTCAAGTCGGCGAAGGCGTAGGCTGTCAGACAAAGCGCGCTGCTCTTTCATGAACAGCGCGCAACTTTGTCTACGCCAACTTCGACTTCACGCGATCACTGATCATCTGCACAGCGCGTTTGCCGCTCAGCGCCGCGCCCTCCTGCCATCCCACGATATGGCTGGTGTGATCTCCCGCAAAAAAGATCGGGCCATCGGGCGTGGTGAGCGTTTCATACGTCTGCGCCGACATCGCACCGACCCACGAACCTTCGTTCCACTTGATCTGTTTCCACGCGTCGTAGATCGGTTTTTCCAGTTCATGCCCGTGGCCGGGATGCATCTTCTCCATGGACGCGCGTGAGCGTGCAAAGCGCTCGTCCATCGTTAGCTCGTTAAATTTGGTATCGTGCTCATCCATGTAACCGACCACGACCACGCCGCGCTCCGTCATCATCTTCGCGCTCGGATACCAGATGGGGCTTGGCCCCTGTGTAGTGAACGACAGACCTCCGTACAGGTTGTAGTCCTTCTCCCAGAAGCGACGCGACTCCCATGCGATTTTGAATGCTGAGCGATACGCCGGCGCGGCAGCGGCCACGGCAGTCTTGTGCGCTGGATCAAGGTCTGCCTTGGTCTTATTCAAGATCGTCAACGGCATCGCGCAGATCGCGTAGTCGGCGTCGATGTGTTCGCTCCTGCCCTTCTTCGTATAGGTGATGCGAACGCCGCTCGATGTCTTCGCAATCTCCGTCACCGGGGCGTCTTTAATCACAGCATTTCCCAGAGCGCGTTCAAAGCCGAACGAGATCTGCTGCATGCCGTTGATCGGCTGGAACATCGTCGCCTGCCAATCCCAGGCCTCTTCAAAGAGCACGCCGTTCCAGAAGTTCGCATCCAGAAGCGTGTGCATCGGGATCGTATGGTCGTTCACGATCATCTCTTGCGCGCCTGCTCCCGGATACTGCTTGATGTCCGCGCGATCCGACCCTTTGTACTTTCCGGACATATCCAGCGGACCGTAGACCTTCAGAAACTCCGTCATGCGCTGCTTGTCTTCCGAACTCAGCTCCTGGTCCAGCGAACCATTCTGCACCGCCTTCGAGAGTAGCTCGCTCACATTGCCTCGCGTGTCGTTGATGACCTTGCGCTGCACGAAGGGCTTTCCCTCGTTCACCTTGTCACTCTGCAGAAAAGACGATCGCGAAGTATTGACCTCTACCTCAAGCGGAACGCCGAGCTCCTTGCAGTACGACAGGATGTTGGAGTGCACCGAGGGTAGGCGGCCCGCTCCCATGTTCTGGTAGAGCCCGTCGCTCCAGGTCACAGGCTGCTTCGTTCCATCTACGAACTC
Source organism: Terriglobus saanensis SP1PR4 (assembly GCF_000179915.2). Classification (NCBI taxonomy): domain Bacteria; kingdom Pseudomonadati; phylum Acidobacteriota; class Terriglobia; order Terriglobales; family Acidobacteriaceae; genus Terriglobus; species Terriglobus saanensis. The sequence goes on from NC_014963.1 coordinate 3,850,732, forward strand.
CACCACGTCGCCCGCACGCGCGCTCCAGTTGCGTCCACCGACATGCGGTTTCGCCTCCAGCACGGTCACATCATAACCCAGCTTCTTCGCCTCATATGCGGACGCCAGCCCAGCGACTCCACCACCCAGCACCGCGATACGAATTCCCTTGCCGATCCCCGAAGCAGCCAGCACGCTCTCCTCTGCAGTCGCCTTCATCGGCAGCAAGCCGAGGGACTGCATACTTGCAAATGCCGCAGCATACCCACCAGCCTGCCCCACCCTTGTCAGAAAATTCCGTCGTGTCATTGCCATGAATTGCTGCTCTCCATTCGGTCCGTCAAAATACCAGCTCCTTCCAGCGCCTCACTGGGTGGGTTCTCTGGCTTGTCGCGTGCCCCGACCATATCCGCCAGAGACGCAGCCTTGCGGTGACCGCTGTCACAGGGGAACGTCTAAACGGGATGCGTCCCAGGCGACTTGGGGCGCTGAATACGCGAAATCTGTCATCCCGAGCTAAGCCTCGCGCATCGTACAAAGGAGATATGACCGAAACCTTCACAGAGATCGACCGCAGGCACATGGAGCAGGCCCTGACGCTTGCCCGCGCCACCAGCGGCCTTGCCTCCCCCAATCCGCAGGTGGGTTGCGTGCTCGCTCACGGCGAAGAGATCGTCGGCCAGGGTGCGCATCGCTATGTTGCGCGGGACCACGCGGAGATCGTCGCGCTCAAGCAGGCGGACGGCAAGGCGAAGGGTGCGACGGCGTATGTCACGCTTGAACCCTGCAGTCATCACGGCCGCACCGGCCCCTGCGCCAATGCGCTGATCGAAGCAGGCGTGGCCCGGGTCGTCGCGGCCACACTCGACCCCAACCCGAAGGTTTCGGGCTCCGGCATGGCACGAATCGAACAGGCGGGTATCGTCGCACAGCATGGCCTGCTGGAAGAGCAGGCCCGGGCAATGAACGATGCCTTCGCGCACTACATCCTGACACGGCAGCCGCTCGTTACTTTAAAGTCCGCGCTCTCGGTGGATGGCAAATTGGCTCCTCTGCCTGCCAATCGCATTGGCAACTCTCCCTTCTGGCTTACGGGCACTGCGGCGCGCGAAGAGGTCCATCGGCTACGCCACAGCAACGACGCCATCCTCACCGGCGTCGGCACTCTGATCGCGGATGACCCTCTGCTCACCGACCGCAGCAACCTGCCCAGGCGTCGGCCGCTGCAGCGCATCGTCCTCGACACGCACCTCCGCCTTCCGCTGACGGCGCGCATCCTGGACACGATTAACGACGATCTGATCATCCTCTGCTCCGCCAGAGCCCCGGACGAGACGCAGAAGCACCTACGCACCCTGGGTGTGCGCGTCGAGCACGTGAGCGAGATCCTGACGAAACGCGGCACGCATGAGCTCGACATCCCTGGGACGCTCAAGCTCCTGGGTACCTTCGACCTCCTTTCCGTCCTTCTGGAGGCCGGACCGAGCCTGAATACCGCCTTTCTCGATGCCGACATGGTGGACAAAGCCGTGCTCTTCTTTGCGGAAACAGAGCTGGGCAATGACGCCCTGCCCTTCGCCTACGGCAATCACTCGCCCTTCCGCCTCGTAGAGCATCTGCAAAAGGTCGCCCGGTGCGACTTCCAGAATGAATCCGGATCTCTGGATGCCTGTATCCGTGGCAATCTTCGGGATCCCTGGGCCGATGTCTTTGCCCTCACACCACCCAAACTGCGTTAACCTGAAGATATGTTTACGGGATTAGTTGCAGAGACAGGCACCATCGAAACCCTTTCGCCGACCGAAGGCGCGATGCGCATCGTCGTCAGCGCTCCGCTCCTCGCCAGCAAGCTGCAGCTAGGCGACTCCATCGCCGTGTCGGGCGTCTGTCTTACCGCGCTGGACATCACGGAAAATACCTTCGCTGCGGACCTCGCCGCCGAGACCATCGCGCGCACTTCGCTCTCGCGGTTGACCCAGGGCACCGTGGTCAATCTGGAGTTGCCTACCGCCGCCGGATCGCCGCTCGGCGGGCACATCGTGCAGGGGCACGTGGACGGCGTGGGACGTCTGCTCTCGCTTACCGCAGTCAACTCCGCCGCGAACACCCAGACCGACTGGCTCCTCCGCATCGAAGTGCCCGTTCCGCTGCGACGCTACATCGTGCACAAGGGTTCTATCACGATAGAGGGAATCTCGCTCACCGTTGCAGCCTTCGAGGAAGGCATCGTTACGGTCGCCATCATCCCCCATACCTACGCTGCTACCAACCTCCACACTCTTGTAGAAGGATCCGAGGTCAACGTAGAGGTCGATGTCATGGCGAAGTACGCGGAACAGCGTGCACAGCCTGCTCACGCCGAAGAGATTACGGAAGCGTCCCTCATTAGCGAGGGCTATTAGAGCAACTTCCAATCTTTGTTTGTCATCCCGCAGCGCCACTGTTGTCATTTCGTAGCAAAGCGAAGGAATCTGCTGTTAATCCTTCACCACGCTAAGCTCCAGTTGTTCCGCAACACCCTCTTCCACATATGGGTGAAAGTGCATACGGCACCGCGCTTCATAGAGCCCGGCAGCTCCCACCACGACCAGCTCCTGGCTATGCCCTAGACGCTGTGTATGAATCGCCGGCTGTCCGCAGACCATGCAGACCGCCGAAAGCTTCGTCACCTTGTCCGCAAGCGCCATGAGATTCGGCACAGGGCCGAAGGGCTCTGCAGTGAACGTCGTATCCAGTCCTGCCATAATGACGCGTTTGCCCAGAGCCACTAGTTCCATCGTGAGCGGAAGAATGCCCTCATCGAAGAACTGCACCTCATCCACACCGACGACCTCCACCTCGTCAATCTGTCGCGTACTGAAGAGCGCCTCGCGTAGACGTTCTGCATTCGGCGTCACGACGGCGGCTTCGTGCGTCTGTTCGGAGTGCGACGCGATATGCGTCCGGTGGTAGCGGAGATCGATGTCCGGTTTGAAGCAGGCGACGCGCTGCCGCGCAATCCGCGCGCGCTTCAGGCGGCGGATCAGCTCTTCGCTTTTGCCTGAGAACATGGGCCCAACTACGACTTCCAGAATCCCCGGATGACATGGATCAATCACAAACAATCTCCCGTGCGACTATCGTATCCCGCCGCGCACTGTGGAGAAGCAGTCCCAAGGGTCTCAACCCGGCAGCGGCTGCCACAACTCCACACGGTTACCGTCACAGTCCACGATCCACGCAAATTTTCCATACTCCGAATCATCGCGCTTCGGATCGATGGTGACACCGGCAGCTTGCAGTTCCTCCAACAATGCGTTGAGATCGTCCACGCGATAGTTGATCATCGTGCGCTGCGCACCTTCGCCGAAGTACGTCGTGTCTTCGGGAAAGGTGCTCCACGCGGTCGTGCCCGTACCGGGGGGCACCTCGTCCGTCCAGTCGAAGCTAATGCCCCACTCCTTCGGTTGCATGCCGAGATGTTCGACGTACCAGGCGGACAACCTCTTTGGGTCGTTGGATCGCAGAAACACACCGCCAATGCCGGTCACACGTGCCATCGTCTTCTCCTCTAGATCTTCTCCACGTAGACAGCGGTGCCGTAGGCCAGCACCTCCGTCACACCCTGCATCAACTCGTTCGCGTCGTAGCGCATCCCGATAATCGCGTTTGCGCCGTGCTCCACTCCATGCTGTGCCATGCGACGAAAAGCATCTTCACGTGTCTTTTCGCAGAGGTCTGTGTAGAGCGTGATATCGCCGCCAATCATGGTCTGCAGACTTGCGCCCAGCGTGCCAAAGACACTCCGCGAGCGCACGACAATGCCGCGCACGATTCCAAGACTACGGACAATACGAAAACCCGGCAGCTCAAGACCGGTAGTTACCATTCCTGTTTCCATCACGCGCAGACTCCCAAGCGCAGAAGCGCTTTTCTGTCATACGGATTCTATGACAGCGAAAGTTCCGTAGCGCATGGAAAACAAAGAAATAAGTGCGGGGCCGCTAGCGTTTGCCGAGGCTGTAGACCAGGCGCGAGACCACACCGGAATCAATCGCAGCAACGGCCACCTGCACGCCTTTGCGCAACGAGTTCGCCTTGCCAGCCACCATGAGCACGGCGGCCGCGTTGAATAAAACCACATCGCGACGAGGCCCAGGTTCACTGCCAAAGATCCCACGCAGAATCGCTGCGTTCTCCTTTGCATCGCCACCGGCCAGGGCGCTCATCGGAGCGCGCTTCAAACCGGCATGCTCGGGCGCGACGGTGTAGCTCTTCACCACGCCATCGCGCACTTCAGAGATCTGGCTCACTCCCGAAATGGACAACTCATCGATGCCGGAACCACCCTCATCGCCCGCTCCATGCACCACCATCGCGCGCCGCATGCCCATCAGAGCGAGCGCTTCGGCGACGATCGGCACCAGGTGCGCCGAATAGACGCCCATCACCTGCGTGGTTGCGCCTGCGGGATTGGTCATCGGTCCCAGGACATTGAAGATCGTCCGTGTCCCGATAGTCTTGCGCACAGCAGCCACGATCTTCATCGCAGGATGCATCTTCGTCGCGAGGAGAAAAGCAAAGCCTTTGGCACGAATCACCTCGGCGGCCTGTTCGGCTTCCAGGCCCACGGGAATACTGAGGGCCTCCAGCACATCCGCCGAACCGCACTTGGAGGTAACGGAGCGGTTGCCATGCTTGGCTATGGGAACGCCTGCGCCCGCAGCCGTAAGTGCAACGGCGGTGGAGATGTTGAAGGTCCCGCTGTCGTCGCCGCCCGTGCCGCAGGTGTCCACCAGCGTGGCCCGCTCCTCATCTGTCAGAGGGAGAACGACAGATGCGGACCGCATCGCCTCGGCAAATCCAGCCAGTTCCTGCGCTGTTTCTTCTCTTTGCTGGAGAGCGAGCAAAAGCGCCGTCATCTGTTCTTCGGAAAAATCTCCGCGCAGGAGTGCCTGCATCAAAAGGCGTGCTTCTTCGCGGGAAAGGGGAGTGCTGGCGGCCTGCTCTAAGAGATTCGTCATCCTCTCCACCGTAGCACTCACAGGAAGGTCGCCGCCCAATGCGGTAATCGCACGATTGTGCGATTACGATTTGCCCCTTGTTTATGCGCTTCGGTACGATGACTCGTTAGTACTTTGCCCGGAGACATTGATGAAAATTCATGAATACCAGGCCAAAGAGATCCTGCGCCACTACGGCGTTCCGGTCCCTGAAGGCGAAATGGTCAGCACGATTGAAGAAGCGGACACGGCAGCCAAGCAGCTCTTCTCAGCCGGTAACCCCGTCGTAGTCGTCAAAGCGCAGATCCACGCAGGCGGTCGCGGCAAGGGTGGCGGCGTCAAGGTCACCAAGTCGCTCGAAGACGCGAACGCTGCCTCCAAAGCCATCCTCGGCATGCAGCTCATCACGCATCAGACTGGACCGCAGGGACAGAAGGTGCAGCGCCTTCTCATCGAAGCAGGTTCCGCCATCGATCGCGAACTCTATCTCGGCATCGTGCTCGACCGCGCTACCGCCAAACTGACTTTCATGGCGTCGCAAGCGGGCGGCATGGAAATCGAAGAGGTTGCCGCAGAGAATCCCGACGCTATCTATAAGGAAGCGATCGAACCCGCTCTCGGTCTCCAACCCTACCAGGCGCGCAATCTCGCCTTTAAGCTGGGCCTCAAGCCGACCCAGATCAACCAGGCCGTCCAATTCATGATTGGCCTGTACAAAGCCTTCATCGAAACCGACTGCTCCCTGCTTGAGATCAACCCCTTCATCACCACGAAGGACGACAAGCTGATGGCGCTTGACTGCAAAATCAACTTCGACGACAACGCGATGTTCCGCCACAAGGACCTGAAGGAACTCCGCGACATGGCCGAGGAAGATCCCCTCGAAGTCGAAGCCAGCAAGGACGCGCTCAACTACATCAAGCTCGACGGCAATATCGCCTGCATGGTCAACGGCGCAGGCCTCGCCATGGCGACGATGGATATCATTCAGTACGCTGGCGGCTCAGCAGCGAACTTCCTCGACGTGGGCGGCGGTGCAAACCAGCAGCAAATTGAAGCCGCCTTCGCGATTCTTCTCGCCGATCCGAACGTCAAAGCGATCTTCATCAACATCTTTGGCGGCATTCTGCGCGTTGATGTTCTTGCGACAGCAGTCGTTGCCGCAGCAAAGAACCTCAACGTGCAGCTTCCCATCATCCTTCGCCTGGAAGGTACCAACGTCGAAGAGGGGCGCAAGATCCTTGCGGACTCCGGCCTCCACTTTGAAGTGGGCGCAACGATGAAAGAAGCCGCCGACCTCGCCGTCGTCGCAGCTAAGGGAGGCAAGTAATGGCAGTTTTGGTCGATAAAAATACACGCCTCATCGTTCAGGGCATCACAGGCCGCGAAGGCACCTTCCACGCCAAGGGCTGTGCAGAGTACGGCACCAAGGTCGTCGGTGGAGTCACTCCCGGCAAGGGTGGGACCATTCACGAAGGCTGGCCTGTCTTCAACACCGTCGAAGAGGCAGTGAAAGAGACCGGCGCCAACGCAACGGTGATCTTCGTTCCCCCACCGTTCGCGGCAGACGGCATCCTCGAAGCCGTTGCAGCCCAGCTTCCCCTCGTCATCTGCATCACCGAAGGCATCCCGACGCTCGATATGGTCAAGGCCTGGAGCATCGTCAAGGATTCGAAGTCGGTTCTCATCGGACCGAACTGCCCTGGCGTCATCTCTCCCGGCAAGGCCAAGATCGGCATCATGCCCGGCCGTATTCACAAGGAAGGCAACGTAGGCATCGTCTCCCGTTCCGGAACGCTGACCTATGAGGCCGTCTACCAGCTCACGACGCGCGGCATCGGCCAGTCGACGGCCATCGGCATCGGTGGCGATCCCATTATCGGAACGAACCACGTTGCGGCCCTTAAGCTGCTCAACGATGACCCCGAAACCGAAGCGATCATCATGATCGGCGAGATCGGTGGAACCGCCGAAGAGGCAGCCGCGGACTTCATCAAACAATACGTGAAGAAGCCCGTCGTTGGCTTCATCGCCGGACAGACCGCACCTCCGGGCCGCCGTATGGGCCACGCTGGCGCGATCATCTCGGGCGGCGAAGGCACGGCTGAAAGCAAGATGGCCGCGATGGAAGCCGCTGGCATTCACGTAGTCAAATCGCCCGCAGAGATCGGCGAGATGATGGCGCGTGTCCTCGGCAAAGCATAGTTTCCATTGAAATACCGACGGCGAAGCCATAATGGCTTCGCCGTTTTACTTTGCCGCCAGAAACCGTCGGAACCCGCGTCAGTTGCGGCGTTTCCCGTACAATGGAAGGGTTGGACTCTATTTAGATCAGGAGCATCATGTCACAGCGTACCTTCTCCATCATCAAGCCGGACGCCGTCCGCAAGGGCGACACCGCCGCTATTCTGGCCGTTATTGAAAAGGCCGGCTTCAAGATCCTCGGCATCAAGAAGATTGTTCTCTCCAAGGCTCAGGCCGAAGGCTTCTACCATGTTCATTCGGCTCGTCCTTTCTTCAACGATCTGACGACCTTCATGACCTCCGGTCCCATCTTCCCGATGGTTCTCGAGAAGGACAACGCGATCGCGGATCTCCGCAAGCTCATGGGCGCGACCAATCCCGCGAACGCGGAAGATGGCACAATCCGCAAGCTCTTCGCTGCTTCGATCGAAGAGAACGCCATCCACGGATCGGATGCTGAAGACACTGCGGCTTTCGAGATCGGATACTTCTTCGCAGGCTACGAACTGAAGTAGTTTTGTTTGCTCCAAGATAAAAGAGGCCACCTCATCGGTGGCCTCTTTCGTTTGCGTGCTTGACGATTATTGGTTGTCAGAGTGCGCGTTCCGGCGAGCCTCTTCACGTGCCTTGGCCGCTTCTCTCAACGCGTCTTCACGGGCCTTACGGGCTTCTCGCAAACCATCTTCGCGAGCTTTACGCGCCTCGTTCAAGGCCTCTTCTCTTGCCTTGCTGGCTTCCCTCAGCGCATCCTCACGTTGCTTGTTTGCGTCCTTCAGAGCCTGCTCGCGTTCGCGATTTGCCTCTTGCTGGGCCTGACGCATCTGTTGTTCCGCCTGCTTCACTGCTTCTTTCGCCTCAGCGAGTGCGCGCTCCGGATCTGCGCTCTGGGTGAGTACAGGGGGCGCTGGGGGTTCCGGCATACGGAGAACGGGCATTGCCGGTGGGACGGGCGGCAGAGGCGCAAGGTCGGCTCTGCGCAATGCGATATCGCCGTGCGTCGTGGTGAGACGGATCGCGTGTCCGCCCCCGCCAACGGTACCGCTCAGGCTGCCTGCATTTTCACTACTGCGGCTGGCGAGTGAGAAGTCCGAGTGGACCTCGCCGTCGGTCGTGTCGGCCTGCACGGTGAAACCGGCACGGTCAGGAATGGAGAGATGCACGGAGCCGTTGTGATTGTCGACGCGTACGGCGCCCAGTGGAGCGGCAGCACCGATCTCGACTTCACCGTTCTTGTTCTGCACCGTGAGATCGCCGGAGACCCGGGTCAAGTTGATGTTGCGGTTCTTGGTATCCACCGTGACCGGACCGACAGCCTGCTGCACGTTGAAGTCGTCCGTACCATCGATGTTGACCTCGCCATCCAGGCGCGCCAGCGAAAAGGTGATCTTGCTGCTCTGGAACATGACGGCGTCGCGAATGTGCTGCATGTGGCCGCCGCCGAAGAAGTCGGCCTTCACGTTCACTTTGCCGGCGATGTCGGAGAGATTGATCTCATCGCCACGACCCTCCACCGTAACTGGTCCTGTAATACTCGCGATGGCCAGAGCGGAAGAGCTTTGATTGATGTGCGCGATCACTGCGCCGGTGATCCCCTTCAGGTCGATGTCTCCGTGATTTGCTGTGACCGTGACGTTCGCTTTGATGTTGCTCACATGCACGTCGCCACGATTGGCATTCACCGTAATCTGTGTCCCTGCGGGCACCTGGGCCGTGATGTCCGAGTGTCCACTGTCGATAGTGGGAATGGTAATCGACATCGTATCGCCGGTGGTCGCGATGCGCGCTTCAAGCTGCTTCAGCTTGTCCTGCGCATCGTCATCGTTCTGACTGTAGACCTCGTTATGCGCGGTCAGGTGGAGCTGCCCGTCGTCGCTCAATCCCGTCACGGCCACATCGCCGCGTGCGTTATCGATCGTCAGGATGCTTCCTGCAGCCAGTGCACGGACGATGGGTGCCGGATCATTTTCATGCTTCGATCCTGCAAAGTGGTCCCAGTCCTCGCCATTGATCTTCATGTCACTGAAGTCGAAGCTGTGCTCCTTGGCTTCACTTGCCGCGATGCCAGCTATGATCAGCAGGGCCACAACAAAACTGAAACCCGCGCCGAGCTGATAGCGGAGGGGAGGAGCATCCGAAGCCCGTCTGGCCCGCGCGATGCCCCACTCCGCAAACATGAAGAGGCCAATCACGATCAGCAGGCCCGGCCACCACTCCGCATACCAACTGGCGAGATTCGGCATAGAGACGCGACCGCTGTGCACCAGGAGGAAGACCACGCCTATGGCGACGAGAAGCAACGGTCCAACTAGCGAAGTGCGGCGAAGGCTGCGACGGTAGGCGCGCCACTGGTCTTTCTGTGCGCGTGCCTGGGCCTTCCAGGCATCACGGCTGGCGCGTGCTTGAGCCTGCCACGCCTTGCTCTGCGCACGCTGCCAGCGCGGGTCGTTGCGTGGATCGTTCGGCGGGGGAATGTTCGGATTGTAAGGAGGCGTGGCCATGGCTATCGTCCTTCCCCATTGCGGTCATCGTGATGATCTGCGCCCGGATCGTTGTAGCTGGGCGATGGGACGATCGACGTTTCGCTCGGTTGCACCGGAGGCACGACGGGAGCCGAAGCAGCGTAACTCTCGGCGGCCATCTGCTGTGCCATGAGCCGTTCAGCAATAGCCCACAATCCGAGGTAGATGAAAAACAGCGGCCAGACGCTTCCCCAGCGAACAATATGGAGACTCTGCAAAAGAAAGATCACACCGAGGAGGATCAACCAGCCGGAGCGTCGTGCCGCAAGCAGCAGGTTCCATCGATACGCTGCGGAGCCATCGTTCGCAATGCGAAGGATGCCACTGCGCTGTACAAACATCCAGACACCCAGGCCGATGAAGAGCAGCGGAAGGAAGAGCGATCCGTGGACGACGTACACACCATGGGTATGAGTCGCCAGAAAGAACAGACCCAGCCCAATCATCCAGATAGCGCCCGTAGGAACGCGTGATGCAAAGCTGTTCATATCCGGCGGCGGAATGACGGGAGGAGCTACTGGAGGCGCGTAGCCATACTCCGGCGGCGGCTGAGTATAGGGCGAAGCTCCGTAAGCCGGATCCGCACTGTAAGGATTCGCGGGAGGAACATATCCCGGAGCAACAGGAGGCACATATCCCGAAGGGACATAACCGGGAGCGGTATAGCCCGGAGGAACGTTGCCGGGCGGCGTATAAGGCGGCACGTACGGTCCAGATCCTGGCCAACCCTGTCCGTGACCAAAGCCGATACGGTCCCCAAGATCGTTCAAGCCGAAGGGATTCGGAAGAGGCATGCCGTTGCGACGCGCCACGGCAGTCTGGTGCGCTTCGATGACCTGGTAGAAGACCCAACCGGCAACAAAGAGACCGAAGATCCCATTGACGTCAGAAGACAACGAGACGAGCACGGCGAAGATACCGATATGCACAAGTCCTTTGACCAGCTGGCCGTTGTACATCGCGCCGACACCGGGGATGAAGCCAAGGAGCGCTGCGAGGCCTGGATTGGGCGTTGTAGGAGGGACGGGCGGGGGAATAAAGCCGCCTGGATACCCCACTGGAGGAACATAGCCCGGCTCGCTGGCCTGGGGTTCCGGCGCATCCTGATTGGTGAACTTCTGCTCTTCGTAGCTCATGCCCATACCCCCGTCATCCGTACGTTCTTTCGTATGAATGTTCCTGCATTTCCATCAAGAATTCTGGCCCGATCTGCCTTCATTGCAACCGTTGTAAACTTCGCAGCGGGGATGCGACGACTGGAGCCGCCGCCTGCGGGTTTCTTCGTATCCGGTGCAGGTGGTGCAGGTTCTGTCCGGTGATGCTGAGTCTCTCGATCATTGTCCCGCTGTAGATCGCGCACACGGGATTCCAGCTCATAGACCACACGCAGGTTGTCGTAATAACGGACCACGTGGGCATTCGTTTGATAGAAGCTGCGGCGAAGGCTTGAAGGCTTCAGGTCGGCAAGACGAATCTTGGTGACCCGAACGCCTACCAAATTCAGGGTAAGCGCAACAGAGAAGAACGCCATCGCTGCCGTCATCGCCAGACGAGGCTGCATCGCCATACGAACGAAGCTCTGCGCCCCGACCGCAAAGCGGGGACGGAAGGCAAGGACCTTTCCCGAAGCGGGAATCGCCTGCGCCTGTGCTCCGGCAACTGCCAGACCAGGATTCATCCCGGAGGTCTGGGACAGAATGCGATTGACGAGCGTATCCGGTGGCTCAGGTGGGGCGTCTTTCAGCATCTCCATCCACGCAGCACCACGGCGCGCGTCGGCCACCTTGCTCGCACACGCGGAGCAATGAATCAGGTGCAGATCAAACGCTGCCTGTTCTTCCGCCGTGAGCATTCCATCCAGAGCATCCATCAGGAGCCGTTCGCAGTTTGCGCACGTCAATCCTTCTGTACTTCCTCGCTGCTGTCCGCCGAATTGTGTCTTGTCGGCCATCTAAACCACCTGCCCTTCTATACGTCCTAAAAGCCTTGCAAGTTCCGCGCGCCCCCGGCTGATGCGGCTTTTCACCGTACCCTCCGGAACATTCAGCACAACGGAAATTTCTTTGTAATCCATGTCTTCCAAATCGCGGAGAATCACCGCTTCGCGCAGTTCCGGAGACATTTGCTTCAAACCATGTTGGATGCGCGCACGCATCTCTTTCTGCGCCACCTGGTCGTACTGGCTGCGGCGCGGATCGCTCAGACGGTCGGCCATCGTTGGCCCATCGTCTTCGCCGTCCATGCTCGCATCAATGGAATCAGTGACCCGCTCCTGCCGCGTACGACGGAAATGGTCGACCAGAAGGTTACGCGTCAGCGTCGTAAGCCAGGTCGTAAAGCCGCCCTTCGTCGCATCAAAATTGTCGAGATTCCGGTAGACCTTCAGGAAAACATCCTGCGTAAGGTCCTCAGCGTCGGAAGGAGAACCGGTGAAGCGATAGCAGATGCCGTAGACGCGACGGTGCTGGGAGATGACCAGCTTCTGCCAAGCCAAAGAGTCTCCCTGCGAGCAGGCGACGACGAGCCTCTCCAACTCCAGCTGTTCCGCCGTCTTCTCCAAAGGTCTCTCCGCGCGCTGGCCGCCCATGGTCGGACCCCGACCATTGTTCATGGCGCCACCCGCTGTAACAGGAAGTGTATCGCCGATTTGCGCCAACGGAACGATCTTCACATTCGGCCGTGGGAAAGGATTCTCCGGAAAGCGGGCAAGCCGGGGCGTCTTCGGTCCCAGAGAAGCCATCGAGATGTGCAGAACGCCCATGCATCTCTATACGCAATGTCCTCTGGCGGAGTTCCCTGGGGGAACTTCAAAGGCGCAGCCAGTGGCCGCGCCTTTGAGTTACCACCGTACTTTGTCATCGTGTAACGGGGAAAAGGATCTGCCCATGTACACTTTGTCATCCCGTAGCGAAGCGAAGGGATCTGCTTTTACGAAGTGCCTTTGAGACTGCTTTGTGCTCTCCGCGCCATCCTTTCGCGATGAAGCCGCGAAAGAATGGGACACAGACTCTTTTATGCCGCAGGAACGACGCCGCAGGCGATCCGGTTTCCCGAAGCTCCGGCTGGATCCGTCATCTGGTCGTCCTTCTTTTCATGCACCACGACCGAGGTTCCGCCGTTGGCGAAGATCGAGTTCGGGGCAGACGGATCCAGAGACAGATAATCCGCAACAAACGTCTTCTCGCCACGGTGGTTCTCGCCAACCGTCACGCTCTCGGGAAAATCTCCGTCGTGGTGACCGTCTGTGCTCATGAATCCGTGATGCTTCGTGGTGGGGTTGAAGTGTCCACCCGCCGTCTTGAAATCGGGAGCTTCGCACTTGCCCACCGCATGCACGTGGACTGCGTGGTCGCCAATGGGAAGATTTTCCAGCTTCACTTCAACCTTCACGCCTTTTTTAACCTGCTTGAAGGTGACCGTTCCGGCATCTTTGCCCTGCGGGTCCTTCAGAATGACCTTCACCGACTTCTTCTGGGCGACCGCAGGCGCCACCGCCAGCGTCATCGCTGTTGCTACCGCTGCTAATCGCATACCGAAATTCATCTGTCGTTCCTCCGTGGATTGAATGCACGCTCAGAATACTCCTAGGATGGCGAACCTTTCGATTGATCCCCACAGGTATCTTACTTTCAGTAAGATCAAACCGTCGGGAACTCTCTGCCGTCTACAACATTAGTCGAGGTAAAAGACATCTTCATGCGACGCATCTCACTCCTCCTTCTTCTGTTTGTTGCTTCCATTACACAGGCTGAGACCCAGTGGGTCGGTACTTGGGCCACCTCGCCGCTGAGCGGAAACGCAAAGATCAGCGACACCCTCAAGCTAGGAGAGGCGGAGACCACGGTGCGCGAAGTCGTGCACATCTCGCAGGGCGGAAACACCATGCGTCTGACCCTGACCAATGAATTTGGCGGCGTGCCGCTCAATATCTCTTCGGTACACGTCGCATTTCTTTCTGCCGGAAGCCGCATCCTCCCCGCTACGGACCGGGCCATCACCTTCGGAGGCCAGAGCTCGACAACCATCCCCACGGGACAGTTCCTCTCCAGTGATCCTGTGAAGTTGACCCTGCCCATCTTCTCCGATCTCGTCATCAGCATCGTCGTTCCGACACAGGCGCTCACTACCGTCACCTATCATCCTCTTGCTGTGGAGACCACTTATTTCGCTGCCGGCAACCACGCTGCGGATGAAGCCATGGACGAAGCACCGACCAATACCTCCTGGTACTTCCTCAAAAACGTCCAGGTGAATGCCGAAAAAAAATCAGCTGCAATTGTGACGCTTGGGGATTCCATCACAGACGGCACCGCCTCTACAGTCGATGCGAATCGCCGCTGGCCAGATGTTCTAGCTGCGCGGCTGGCCTCGAATAAAAAGACCAAGTACCTTTCCATTCTGAATGAAGGCATCAGTGGCAACCGCATTCTCCACGAAGGTACGGGACCGCGCGCATTAAGCCGTCTCGATCGAGATGTTCTCGCGGCACCGGGCATCAAATTCCTTATCCTCTTGGAAGGCATCAACGACATAGGACGCACCGTCCAGCCTCTGCGACCTGGAGACGAGGTCACTGCCGACGCCATCATCAACGGCATGAAAGAGATCGTCATGCGCGCCCGTGCCCGGAATATCCGCGTCATCGGCGCTACGCTTACTCCTTTCGTCGGCGCAAAATACGCCTCACCCGCGGGCGAAGCGATGCGGCAGCAGGTAAACGCCTTCATCCGCACACAAGGCAGCTTTGACGGTGTCATCGACTTCGATAAGGCGACCCAGGATCCCGCCCACCCAGACCAGTTCCTTCCGAAGTACGATCACGGCGACCATCTTCACCCGTCCGACGTTGGGTATGCCGCCATGGGGAGCTTCGTCGATCTGAAGCTCTTCAAATAAATCAGGGACCATTCCGTACTTGCAAGTCCGGATACGCTTCAAGAGAGAAAGAATAAATTCAGCGCCTCCGTGTCTTATCGACAACAACCATTAGTTGAAGTCGATCCGGGAGATCCCATTGAAGTTGAATCCGAAGTTTGCTCTTGCTGCCTCATTAACCGTTCTTGCCCTCTCTACAACCGTTCACGCGGAAGATCTAAGCAGAGACATTCTTGTTCGCGAGAACATGGTGTGGGAGACCTTCGTGGGATCACAACCCAATATCACGGCTTTTAAGCAGCTTTTAGCCCCGGATTACCTCTGCATCGAAGCTACGGGAGTGCTGATGAATGAGGCAGAGAATGTTGACCAGCTTAAGATTTTGACTTTTTCGTCTTTTCAGATTCACGATCCGCACGTCATTCGGATTTCGGCCAAATCAGCTCTGATCGTCGCCCGCGTTCATTTCGAGGGCACGGCCGGAGGACAGAAAATGGATGGCGAAACTTTGACTTCGACAGTTTGGATAAAACAAGGCAAGACCTGGCTGGCACAACTCCATCAGGAAACATTCAAAAAATAGTTCGTCGCGTTTGGAAGCGCTAAAGTGTCTTTGTCATGTGGACAATCGGAAGTGTCTCTCCGTTTGGAAGCGGGATAGTTCTGTACTCCCTCGGAAGGTATCCTTTGAGGGAGTACAGAGGTACACCAGTGAGAGTCGATCCCATCTCAAGCTTTCGAAAACCGGCTTCATGCGCCGCGTCCTCACAGTGCTTCAACATCAAAGTACCCAGTCCCCGACGCGACCACCCGTGATGAACGAAAATCGCCCGGATTTTTGCCGGTTCCGTGGCAGGATCAAGCAAGGTTAGCTCCCGATTCGGCCCATGGTCGCTACCAAAGAGCGTCCTTCGGTAACTCCATCCACCGGACGCAACGATCCGATCTGGCTCTGCAATAGGTGCTGCCACGAAGTACGTTCCGTCTTCAACGAGTTGCGTATCCAGCCCAAGCGCATGCCCTAGGGCACCCTCGATCTGCGCGGCGCTGTAATCATTCTTCTGCAGATGACGGACGGACAACTCGATCAGTTCACGAAGCTCGGGGATATCGCGAGGTTCCGCGCGACGAATTTGAAATTCTTCAGTGCTCAAAAGATCTCACCGGCTTTTCTGAAGGCCGCGCTCCGAATCGCCCAGCATTGATCCAGTATCTCGTTCCCACTGCGATCACCCGATGGCCATTCGCAAGGAAGACATCACTCAACGTGCCCGTACCTGCTGCGATATCGGCAACGGTCCAGTCCGGCACCAGACCGCACCACTTTTCGAGCAGCGGCAACGCTACGAAAGGGTCGTAACGTTCGCGATACTGGGCGTACTCTGCCACCCTACCGCTGAATCTCTCAACATGAACACTCATCTCCATTCATTCTAGGCAGTATCGACAATAGACTTTGCTCCGTTCCTTTGATTTGTTGTCCTGTTTTTCATGGGTATTGGGCGTTCTGAGTTGAGTGAGTGCAGTGGAGCCGGATCGAGGGTCTGCTTCCCGTGCGTGTGAAGACCGTAGACCGGACCACCGTGGGCAACCGTGTTTTTATCAAAGGGGTTCTTTGGGTGCTTCGCCTCCGGTGCTCGCTGACACGGTCACGGAAGATCTTCTCCCAACCCGCCTTGGCCGCCCAGCGACTGAACCGCTTATGAACGTTCTTGTACTTGCCGTAACGCTTGCGCAGATGCACAGAATAAATGCGGGGGTCGAGAGAAAAGAGGCCGAGAGAAAATTGTTGATATCATTTTGTAAATTGTCAGCAGTGCTATTCTCGTACGATGACCCGCTTCTTATTGCTGGGGATGTTGCTTAGTTTGCCTGTATGTGCACAGCAGACCAACCCTCATATACTTCTCCACACCGATCTTGGCGACATTGAATTGGAAGCCGACGCAAGACAAGCGCCAGCGACCACTGCAAACTTCCTGCGCTACGTAAATGGTGGATTCTATGATGGAGGTGCTTTTCACCGCACTGTGACTCCACAGAACCAACCTGACAATCTGATCAAGATTGAGGTTATTCAAGCGGGCATCAATCCCGACTTGGAGAAAAAAATTTTCCCTGCAATTGGTCTTGAACGAACGAATAAGACCGGCCTCCATCATGTCAATGGCACGGTCTCGATGGCCCGCAATGTCCCGAACTCTGCAACATCTGAGTTTTTCATCTGCATCGGCGACCAGCCAGAACTTGACTTCGGAGGAAAACGAAATCCAGATGGCCAGGGCTTTGCCGCATTCGGGCACGTTGTCCGGGGGATGAGCGTGGTTCGTAAGATCCAGTTATCGTCGGCAGAGGCACAGAAGCTTACGCCACCCATTGGAATTCTTTCTGCAACAATTGTAAAAACCAGAATCAGCCATACTCGCATCGAACAGCCTCAATAGATGGAGTGAACGAAGTGATACAAGCAATTCGCCCATTCTTGGCTCACCGTCTCTTATTACTTCTGTCGCTCAACGAAGTAATAAGAGAAGTCCACACCTATTGTTCGGATCATCTGGCACACTATCGTTTCTGGCGCGCCTCGAAGCCTCATGATAGCGCTCTGAGCGCCCGATTCCTTCACAAAGCCCCGCTCTCTTCTTCGGATGAAACCTCGCTGTGCAAGCCGAAAAGATCCTACGGAAATTTGGCGTGAGGGATGGCCCCTACCTCGCCGACGTCGTTTTACTGATGGCGAAATAAGCAGTGCGCATGCAGTCGCCGCAGTTGGTCTTCGCAGGGGTAGACACGCTCCATTTCAGAGCGTGCAAGAAGGCTGGTATTTCGCTCTTCGGGAGTAATTTGAACGCCTACTGGTCTCCGGGGGAAACTGGCCTGGACTAGCGTCGCTTTTGCTTCGATACCATATCCGGCGTCTCGTTGTATCAGATCGAGGCCACCCAGCGGAAGCGTCAGATCTTCCTGCCTCATCACGACCTTGTTCATCGTGATTTCGATTTCCAGGCCAGCGAAAACGGCCTCCACCTAATTTCTTCGACTTCTAGACATGACGCTCATCTTTATCCATTGCGAAGACACTGCTTGAGAATAGCTTCAAACGTAACAAAGCCCACTCCGAAGAGTGGGCTTTGCTTTTGAAATAATGCCGGCGACCACCTAATCTCCCACACAGTCACCCGTGCAGTACCATCGGCCCAGCGAGACTTAACTTCCGTGTTCGGGATGGGAACGGGTGTGGCCCTCGCGGTATTTTCACCGGCAAATTGTCGAATGATCGCGTTGCGATCTTTCACGACTGAATAGATTGGGCTAGAGGTATTTCCTGTTTGTTTCTATTAGTAACTACATGGCTTGTGTCGAGAATCTCTTCGAACAGACTATATAAAACATCTGCGCAGAGTAAATTCTATGGACAAGCCGAACGGGCGATTAGTACTGGTAAGCTACACGCATTACTGCGCTTCCACATCCAGCCTATCAACCAGGTGGTCTTCCTGGGCCCTTCATTTCCCTTTTGGGTTGGGAGATCTCATCTTAGGGCATGCTTCCCGCTTATATGCATTCAGCGGTTATCATAACCGAACTTCGCTACCCAGCCGTGCCTTTGGCAAGACAACTGGAACACAAGAGGTTCGTCCATCCCGGTCCTCTCGTACTAAGGACAGCCCCCTTCAAATCTCCTACGCCCACAGCAGATAGAGACCGAACTGTCTCGCGACGTTCTGAACCCAGCTCACGTACCGCTTTAATAGGCGAACAGCCTAACCCTTGGAACCTTCTACAGCTCCAGGATGCGATGAGCCGACATCGAGGTGCCAAACCGAAGCGTCGATATGAACTCTTGGCTTCGATCAGCCTGTTATCCCCGGCGTACCTTTTATCCGTTGAGCGATGGCCCTTCCATACAGAACCACCGGATCACTAAGGCCTGCTTTCGCATCTGCTCGACTTGTAGGTCTCGCAGTTAACCACACTTATGCCTTTGCACTCGACGGTCGATTTCCAAACGACCTGAGTGTAGCTTCGCGCGCCTCCGTTACAATTTAGGAGGCGACCGCCCCAGTCAAACTACCCGTCTTACTATGTCCCTCTCCCAGATAATGGGAGCAGGTTAGGATCACAACAATCGCAGGGTGGTATCTCACCGTTGGCTCCACCAAAACCGAGATCCTGGTATCAAAGCCTCCCACCTATCCTGCGCAGCAATTGCCGTAAACCATAGTAAAAGTATAGTAAAGGTGCACGGGGTCTTTTCGTCTAGCTGCGGGTAACCGGCATCTTCACCGGTACTACAAGTTCGCCGAGCAACTCGTTAAGACAGTCGAACGATCGTTACTCCATTCGTGCAGGTCGGAACTTACCCGACAAGGAATTTCGCTACCTTAGGACCGTTATAGTTACGGCCGCCGTTCACCTGGGCTTCAATTCAGAGCTTCGACTTGCGTCTAACCCCTCCTTTTAACCTTCAGGCACCGGGCAGGAGTCAGCCCCTATACGTCGTTTTAGACTTTGCAGAGACCTGTGTTTTTGTTAAACAGTCGCCGTTCGCGTTTCACTGCGGCCACCTCGGGCTATAAACCCTAACGTGGCGACCCTTCTCCCGAAGTTACGGGTCTAATTTGCCGAGTTCCTTAACAAGCTTTCACTCGAGCGCCTTTGGATATTCTCCTCGTCTACCTGTGTCGGTTTGTGGTACGGTTCCCAATCCCTCTCCTTAGAGGTTTTTCTTGGCAGTGTGAAATCAGCAGCTTTCAGGCATACGCCTTACTGTTTTGTACCTCACTGTTAAGTCTCAACGGATTTGCCTATCGAGACCAGCTTACGTACATCAACCCCCATAGCCATAGGAGGGCCTGCTTATCCTTCTGCGTCACCCCATCGTAATAACGAGGTACTGGGAGGTCCGGAATATTAACCGGATATCCATCGCTTACGCCTTTCGGCCTCAGCTTAGGGACCGCCTAACCCTGAGCGGATTAACCTTCCTCAGGAAACCTTAGACTTTCGGCGTGAAGGGTTCTCACCTTCATTATCGCTACTTATGCCGGCAGGGTCTCTTCTCGAAACTCCAGTAGTCTTCTCAGTCTACCTTCATCGTCGCGAGAATGCTCTCCTACCACGCACACTAAAAGTGTGCATCCGCTGCTTCGGTATATAGTTTTAGCCCCGTTGTATTGTCGGCACCGGACCGCTTGACCAGTGAGCTATTACGCTTTCTTTAAAGGATGGCTGCTTCTAAGCCAACCTCCTGGCTGTCTGAGCGTTCCGACTTCCTTTCCCACTTAACTATAATTTGGGGACCTTAGCAGGCGGTCTGGACTGTTTTCCTCTCGACTGTGAAGCTTAGCCCCCACAGTCTGACTCCCGGGCTGGTTGTGATCGGCATTCGAAGTTTGGCTGGATTCAGTAAGCCGGAAAGCCCCCTAGTCCAATCATGTCTCTACCACCGATCCAAATCACCCGAGGCTAGCCCTAAAGCTATTTCGGAGAGAACGAGCTATCACGGAATTTGATTAGCCTTTCACCCCTACCCTCAGCTCATCCGAGCTTTTTTCAACAAACACCGGTTCGGTCCTCCAATGGGTGTTACCCCATCTTCAACCTGGCCAAGGGTAGATCATCCCGCTTCGCGTCTATTCCTGCCAACTGAACGCCCTATTCAGACTCGCTTTCGCTGCGGCTCGCTCACGCTTAACCTTGCTGACAAGAATAACTAGCCGGCTCATTATGCAATAGGCACGCGGTCAGACATTCCCTTACGGGCATAGTCCTCCCACTGCTTGTAGGCACACGGTTTCAGGTACTTTTCACTCCCCTCAATGGGGTGCTTTTCGCCTTTCCCTCACGGTACTGGTTCACTATCGGTCAGAAACGAGTATTTAGCCTTACGGGATGGTCCCCGTGGATTCAAGCAGGGTTTCTCGTGCCCCGCCTTACTCAGGTACCTGCTTCGAGTCTGGATCAATTTCGTCTACGCGATTGTCACGCTCTATGATCTCCCTTTCCAGGAAGTTCGACTATCGACCAGATTGGTAACTCTACTGTTGCAGGCCCTACAACCCCCGTTGCACCGTAATGCGACGGGTTTGGGCTCATCCGATTTCGCTCGCCACTACTTTCGGAATCGAGGTTTCTTTCTTCTCCTGGAGGTACTGAGATGGTTCACTTCCCTCCGTTCGCTTGTTCCTACCTATGTATTCAGTAGGACATACCCAGGTTTTACCTGGGTGGGTTTCCCCATTCGGAAATCTCCGGATCAACGCCTGTGTGCGGCTTCCCGAAGCTTATCGCAGCTTGCCACGTCCTTCATCGCCTGTTTCTGCCAAGGCATCCACCGTGCGCCCTTAGTAGCTTGACCATAGAATTTACTCGCACGCAGAGGTCATTGCTGACCAAAGCGCCTCATAATCTACGTTTTGATAATTTATATAGTCCGCCGTGTCAGATCGCTTCACGCATCGGAACACACCCGATACATCCACGCCTGACTGAATATTCTAAAGACACTCAACACTAAATCTTCATCGCAAGGAAACTACCCATGCTTTGAAGGCTCAGCCTTGTAGTTACATTTACCCAATCTATTCAGTTGTCAAAAATCCTCAACGCGCCTTGTAACGCGTCCACCTTGTGGTGGCATGAGCTAAGTTGCCGCCCAAGGCTCAGCACCTGGATAACTCCAGAAGCTCAACCTCATTCAGTAACTTTCCTTCGAGAGCAGATAATGGTGGAGCTGACCGGGATCGAACCGATGACATCCTGCTTGCAAAGCAGGCGCTCTCCCAACTGAGCTACAGCCCCATGATAAAGCACATAACGAGCGCAATGGTGGGCCTGGGTAGACTCGAACTACCGACCTCACCCTTATCAGGGGTGCGCTCTAGCCAACTGAGCTACAGGCCCAGCTAGATGGCTTAAGATATCTTACAACATCTCAAGCCCTCGCTGATCTTGTGGAGCTCGTTGAGCTCTCGAAAGTTTTCGAGGACACAGTTGAACGTGCGAACCGGCTACGCCGGATCTGACCATCGTAATGATCGAAGAGACTAAAAGAAGGTCTAGTTCAGGCTCCTCCAGTATTCACCCGAAGGCTTAGACTGGAAGGTTTCCGACAACTCATGAGCCACTCAGCCGAAGCTGCCCGTGATACACGGGACGTGGTCATGTGCCGGAGCGTTCTCTTTTAGAAAGGAGGTGATCCAGCCGCAGGTTCTCCTACGGCTACCTTGTTACGACTTCACCCCAATCATGAATTACACCTTGGGCGGCTGCTCCCTTGCGGTTAGCGCACCGACTTCTAGTGCAACCCACTTTCGTGATGTGACGGGCGGTGTGTACAAGGCCCGGGAACGTATTCACCGCAGCGTTCTGATCTGCGATTACTAGCGATTCCAGCTTCATGGAGTCGAGTTGCAGACTCCAATCCGAACTGAGGCCGGCTTTTTCCGATTGGCTCCCCCTCGCGGGTTCGCAGCGGTTTGTACCGGCCATTGTAGCACGTGTGTAGCCCTGGACATAAAGGCCATGAGGACTTGACGTCATCCCCGCCTTCCTCTCCGTTATCCGAAGCGGTCTCGCCAGAGTGCTCAACTGAATGGTAGCAACTGGAGATAAGGGTTGCGCTCGTTGCGGGACTTAACCCAACATCTCACGACACGAGCTGACGACAGCCATGCAGCACCTATATAGCAGTCTATTGCTAGACGCCGACGTTTCTGCCGGATTCCACTACATTTCGAGCCCAGGTAAGGTTCTTCGCGTTGCGTCGAATTAAACCACATGCTCCACCGCTTGTGCGGGCCCCCGTCAATTCCTTTGAGTTTCAGCCTTGCGACCGTACTCCCCAGGCGGATTGCTTATCGCGTTAGCTTCGGCACGGCAGGATTGGGTACCTGCCACACCAAGCAATCATCGTTTAGGGCTAGGACTACCAGGGTATCTAATCCTGTTTGCTCCCCTAGCTTTCGTGCCTCAGCGTCAGTTATGGTCCAGTGAGCCGCTTTCGCCACAGGTGTTCCTTCCGATATCTACGCATTTCACCGCTACACCGGAAATTCCACTCACCTCTCCCATACTCAAGCCCGGCAGTTTTTGATGCAGACTTCGAGTTGAGCCCGAAGATTTCACACCAAACTTGCCAAACCGCCTACGCACCCTTTACGCCCAATAAATCCGAACAACGCTTGCCCCCCTCGTATTACCGCGGCTGCTGGCACGAAGTTAGCCGGGGCTTCTTCTATGGGTACCGTCATTATCTTCCCCATCGAAAGGAGTTTACGTACCAAGATACTTCATCCTCCACGCGGCGTTGCTGCGTCAGGGTTTCCCCCATTGCGCAAAATTCCCCACTGCTGCCTCCCGTAGGAGTCTGGACCGTGTTTCAGTTCCAGTGTGTCCGTGCGCCCTCTCAGGCCGGATACAGATCATTGCCTTGGTGGGCCATTACCCCGCCAACTAGCTAATCTGCCGCGACCCCCTCTCCAAGCGCATTGCTGCTTTGACTCGTAAGTGTTATGCGGTATTAGCCCAGGTTTCCCTAGGTTATTCCCCACTCGGAGGTAGGTTAGTCACGTGTTACTCACCCGTACGCCACTTTACTCAGGACCGAAGTCCCTTTCTCGTGCGACTTGCATGTGTTAGGCACGCCGCCAGCGTTGATTCTGAGCCAGGATCAAACTCTCGTTTGAATTCTGGTTGCTTGCCTTACGACGGAGGTCGTAAGAGTCAAGCGCCTGTCAGCGCTCGAAAGGCCGACAGGTTTAAAACTAGTGAGAATGACTAAACCAAAGGCCTACTTCATCTCACGACTGGCACGTTCAACTATGTTGTCAAAGATCCTCGCCAGATCGGCCTGAGCCGTCTGCTTTGGATCAAGGACATCTAAGAGGCAAAGCCTGCTGTAGAGTGTCCTCGAACTTGATGGCGCTGTTTTCGTCTTGGTACTGACCTTCTTCATCCGCCTTGATACTCAACTACTTAGTATCTTTTGGCCCGACTACTTGTCAGTGACGTTTTGCGCGAACTCTCTAAGAGTATCGCTTTCGCTTGCCCTTGTCAATCCCCTCGCCAATCTTCTTTTCAACCCGTCAGGGAGAAGAACCAGCTGGAAGAACCAAGGCAAACCGAAACACACTCGGAAGCTCGCGAAACAGCGCACAAAATCTCAATCATCTCTAAAGTTGACTGCCATAAAAGCAGTAACTCCGAGGCTCTAGGCCTCTCTTGTAGAGCAGTGGCTTGGGTTTGGATTGGGCCGCCGTAGCTTGCCACAACAAACGCTTGGACTGCAGCTCCATCAACTCGCCGGAAGCCTCTCTGAGGCCCTATCCGTTGTCGCCATTCTTTTCTGGCAGACCGCAAGCGTGAAACGCTTACTTCTTGTTCTTTACTTCTTTGTTTTCTGCAACTTCTTGACTCTACAGGAACATTCCGCTTTCTGCAACTTCATGTTTCAGCAGGCTGCTTCTTGTTTTCTGCAACTTTCCAACTCTACAGGAACATCTTGCTTTCTGCAACTTCGTGTTTCAGCAGGCAACCTTTTGTTTCCGCAACCTCTTGACTCTACCGGATCATTTCGTTCTGTGCAACCCCTGAACACCGTCTCTTGATCGGTGACTCAGTGCGAAGCACTCACTCCCTGAACCTTTCTGAGAGTAACGAAGCATTCACGATCCCGCAAACGCGCAACGTGGAAAACCGGTGGAGAAACTCCCTACAATAGCCCTACGCCATAGCGAAAGCCTGCGTGAAATAAGGGGAAACATGGAAGCGAACGAAATTCAGGAATTTGTCGAAGACCAGGAGAAGGGACGCGAATCGCACCTCTACCCCGTCTCGTTCTCGATCAGCGTACTTGCGGTACTGGTAGCCCTTGTTACCGTCATGAGCCACCGCTCTCATACTGAAGCCATTCTCGCCCAGGCCCGTTCTACCGATGAATGGGGGCTTTATCAGGCAAAAAAGGTCCGGCAGAACCAGATCAACCTCGCCTCCGACCTTCTCGCAGTCGTGGCTCCTACCAATCCCACCGCATTGAAAGACCAGGCAGCGTACAAAGCGCACACCGCCAAGTGGGACAACGATCTGAAGGAGAGCGAAGAGCGCGCCCGCAAGTTAGAAGAAAAGGTCGAGCTCGCGGAACATCGGGCTTCTCGTTTCGATGCCGGGGAAGCCCTCCTGCAGATCGCGGTCGTTCTTTCTTCCATCACCCTCCTCACACGTCAGAGAACCTACTGGCTTTTGGGTCTGGCGATAGGAGCCGTCGGCTTAGCCTTCGCACTCACCGGATATCTGCTGCGTTAGGCGGATATACTGGCAATTACTCGCATCCAGCGATCGGTTCGGAGAAAGCTATGGCAATAGAGACGACTGAGAAGATCTGGCACAACGGAAACCTCATCCCCTGGGAGAAAGCCCAGATCCACGTCATGAGCCATGTCGTCCACTATGGCTCTTCCATCTTTGAAGGTCTGCGCACCTACGGACAGGGTGATACCGCAGGCATCTTCCGCCTTCCGGAACACATGCAGCGCTTTCTGGATTCGGCAAAGATCTACCGCATGCCGATTGACTACACCCTCGACCAACTCTGCGATGCCGTCCTGCAAGTCGTCGAAGCGAACGGCGTTGCTCCCTGTTACATCCGTCCCATCGCCTTCCGTGGATACGGCGAGGTCGGTGTGAATCCCCTTCGTTCACCGATGGAGATCTACATCATCAATTACCCCTGGGGCAAATACGTGCCTGGCAATGCAGGTGCGGATGTCTGCGTTTCAAGTTGGAACCGCCTCGCGCCCAACACCATGCCTTCTCTCGCAAAAGCTGGCGGAAATTACATGAACTCGCAGCTGATCCGTATGGAAGCTGAAGTGAATGGCTACTCCGAGGGCATCGCGCTCGATGTGAATGGATACCTCTCCGAGGGTTCTGGCGAGAATCTCTTCCTCGTGCGCGGCGGCGTGCTCTACACCACACCGCTTGCGAACTCGGTGCTCAGCGGCATTACGCGCGCGTCCATCCTTACACTCGCCAAGGAACTCAACATCCCTGTCGTCGAGCAGACTCTGCCCCGCGAGATGCTTTACATCAGCGACGAAGCCTTCTTCACCGGCACCGCGGTTGAGGTCACGCATCTGCGCTCCGTCGATCGCATTCTCATAGGAGACGGCAATATGGGCCCGATCACAAAGCTCCTTCATGATGAGTTCTTTGCCCTTGTGAACGGCAAGAAAGCCGACCGTCACAACTGGCTCACGCCCGTGAAGGTCAAATCCGCGGAAGCCGTTCCCGCATAACCTGTAACTTGCGGACGAAAAAGGGCAGCCGGAGATCGGCTGCCCTTTCTATGTCTTTCGTAATTCCTACGACATACTTTGTCCTTCCGTAGCGAAGCGAAGGAATCTGCTTTTTCAGTTATCGAGTCGAGCTAGTAACATCGACCACTTACTGCAAAGCTAACTTCGACAGCTCTTCCATAATCTGGTCTGGAGCCTTGCCACTCTCATTCCCAAGAACAATGACATTGACATCCTCCGCCGGGAAATACGTCATGTAGTTATTGAATCCATACACGCTCCCCGAATGCATCACAGTCTTATGCCCGGCAACCTCTCCCATCACAAGGCCCATCCCATGGAGCGCTTTCACAGGAGTCGTCATCTTAGTGAAAGACGCGGGCGATAGCACCTTCCCTCCAAACAGCGCATTCTCCCACTTCAAAAGATCGTGCGTCGTGGAGTGAATTGCACCCGCAGCGAAAGACACGCTCGTACTTGTATACCCTGCCCGGATGAGCACGCCATCTTTCAATTCATAGCCTACTGCGCGATGCGGAAGGATCATCGTATCCACACCAAGCCGCGATTCTTTCATTCCTACGGGACCGAAGATATTTTCCTGTAAGAACACTCCGAGATCCTGCCCACTGACTCGTTCGATCACCATCCCCAGGACGTCATAACCTGAGTTGCTGTAGTTGTACTTGGTGCCCGGCTCAAAATCCAAAGGCAGATCTCGAAACTTCTCCAGTAGCTGCGCACGCGTCTTCACCGCCGCACTCCATTGGTCATAGCCTGCAAAATCCGTCACATTCGGAATTCCGCTCGTATGCGTCAATAACTCCGCCAGCGTAATCTTCTCCCATGTCTTCGGCGTGTCCGGAAGATACTTGCTCAGCAAATCGTCCGTCTTCAACTTGCCACGTTCTTCCAGCAGCAGAACGCTCGCGGCCGTAAACTGCTTCGTAATCGAACCTAACCGAAACCGTGTATCCGGAGCATTCGGAATCGACCACTCCGCATCGGCCATGCCGTATCCCTTGTCCAGCAGAACACTGCCGTGCCGCACTACCAGCACAGTCCCCATGTACTCATGCTTGTCCACATACGCCTGCACCGCCGCATTCATCTGCTTCGAAACAGAACTCTGCGCCCCAGCGGAGATCGCCAGCAGCAACGCACAAACTGGAAGTTTTCTCATTGCGCTTACTGTAAGCGAGTCGAGCCAGGATGCAAAGCCGATGATCTGGCGAGCTACTGCAACTACGAGATGAACTTTAGAAGATTAGGACTGGGATAACACGCGCTGTCTGTTCCGACGCAAAACGTCAGGTTCCATCCCGTCTGCGTATTCGCCAATTTCGTGGGCACGTCGATGGTGAAGCTAACCCGGTCGCCTGGCCTCCAGTTCCCTTGCATCTCCGGATAAATCTTGCTTTGAGTCCGCTCTCGATTCGTGAGCTGCGTGCAATAAATTTTCACTGTATTGAAGGTCGGATTGTTCGGCTCGTTGGGAACAGTGAACGATACCTGGTAACGCACCGCATCCGGCTGATCGCTCCTGGTCACCTTGATGCCCATATTGCTCGATGCATTCACTGCCTGTAAAGCACTCGTCCCTGCTGCAGCAGTAGAGGCAACGGCATTTGAGAAAGGAATCTCCGTTTGCGGCAGCGGATACAGACACTGCTGCGTGATCTTTCCCTTGCTATCCGAGATAAAGGCTGTATCGATGAAGAAGAGCAGGTTCCGGCAGGACTGTTGCAGACTATGCGTATTAACTGCCTGTTGAATCAGGTCCGCTTGCATCTTGGCTCGATTCAACTCACGCGTGCTGCGATCGTTATACGAGGCCATCGCAAGATTGCCGACCAGTCCCAACGCCGTGGCAAGCAATCCGATCACAGCGGGATTGCTCCACTTCAGCGTCTGTGCAGACTTCTGTGCCGAAGCAAACTTATCGGCTAACTTCGGCGGCGCTACCTCCGATGCCGCATCGGATAAATCGGGAGCTTCGATCTGAGAGTGAGCCATGCGTCTCCTGCCAACGGATAAGGCCGCAGTCGCTACATTCCGACGACAGCCTCCTCCGTTGTTCTAAAAGACACGTCAACACACAAAAAAATTCCCTTCAGAACTACTTCGTATGCCAACTAAGGCTTCGTGGAGACTTCATCAGGAGTCGCCGTTGCCGCAGCTTCGTGCGTCTGCCACCCTGGCAGCTGCTGCGATCCAGTAATCAAACGCGCACCCTCTTCAAAGAAGAGATACGTATAAGCCCAGGAACGAAAGACCGAAAGCCGGTTGCGGAATCCAATCAGGAAGAAGATATGCACGATCAACCAGGCAATCCACGCAGGAAAGCCGCTCAGGTCGGCCTTGAAAGGCCACGCGACGCGCGCCACCGCGGCCTTTCTTCCGATCGTTGCCATATCTCCCTTGTCGAAGTAATGGAACGTCTTCTTTATGGGTTCTCCGCGCAGAAGATGCTTGATACTTTCTGCGGTGTAAGTGCCCATCTGCATTGCAGGCTGTGCTACTCCCGGGACCTGTTTGCCATCGATCTCCACATGGGCAAGATCGCCGCAGATAAAGATCTCTTCATGTCCTGCGGGATGGAGATAGCCATCCACCACAACGCATCCGCGCCGATCTGTCTCCACGCCCAATAGCTTTCCAAGGGGAGAAGCCTGCACACCTGCAGCCCACAACGTCACGACAGAGTCGATCTTCTCGTCGCCGACCATTACGTATCCCGGCTTTACATCCGTTACGTGAGCGTTCGTACGCACATTCACGCCCAGGCCCGCGAGTTGCTCGAGCGCCTTCTTCTGCAGGTCCTCGGGGTACATGCTCAACACATGCGGTGATCCCTCAAGAATCGTCACCTGCGCCGTCGATGGATTGATGTGCTTGAAGTCGCTCTTCATGTAAAGCTTCGCAATGTCCGAGATAGAACCTGCCAGCTCCACGCCCGTCGGTCCGCCGCCAATGATTACGAAGTTCAGAGCCGGATGCTGGCCTGTCTCCTGCATCTCGTTTTCAGCAAGTTCAAACGCCAGCAGAACACGACGGCGAATCTCCAGCGCATCTTCGATTGTCTTGAGTCCAGGCGCCAGCGCGGCCCAATCGTCGCGCCCGAAGTACGAGTGAGTCGATCCCGTAGCTATCACAAGATAGTCATACCTCAGTACGGTCCCGGATTTGAGCGTGACGCGGCGCGTGTCTTTGTCCACCGCAATGACTTCGTCCATCAGCACTTCTGTATTGGGCGAACGAAGAATCGCCCGGATCGGTTGCGCAATGTCAGCGGGAGAAAGCACCGCCAACGCCACCTGGTAGAGCAGCGGCTGAAAGGTGTGATGGTTCTTCCGATCCACCAGCGTCAGATTGACCGGCGCATCAGCCAATCCCTTGGCAACGTTCAATCCGGCGAATCCAGCACCCAGGATCAAGACACGTTTCTGCTCCGCCGTCGCTAAGTCCTGCATACCCTTCACCTCGCATCATCTCTCAGCTTCACTGTTCAGATGCCCGGGATGGTCATTTCGTCTCACACAAGATTCATTTCACGGGGAGACAGAGCGATCCGGCGGTTATTCCGTTGCAACCAACCCGGCATGCCGCTTGGTAAACAAACTCACAATAACCAGCGCCAACAGGGATACCAGCAGCGCAGGAAGAATCGCGTCCCTCTCCGCCACAACACGCGGAAACCAACCACTCACACGCTCCCAACTCACCGTGATCACCGTTCCCGCAGCGATACTGGCCACCGCCCCCGCGGCCGTTGCCCGCTTCCAGAAGAAAGCCGCCAGAATCACAGGCGTAAGCGCAGCCGAGTAAATCGTGTAGGCATACAGGGTCTTCTTCAGCACACTCTCCGTCCCCAGAGATTGAAACAGCGCCCACAGACCGAGCAGCGCCACCATCCCGCGAGACACCAGAAGAATCTCCTTGTTCTTGGCACCCGGCCTGACGTAACGGATAAAAACATCATTCACTAGGTTGGTCGAAGGGGAAAACAGATAGTTGTTGGCCGTCGAGATGATCTTTGCAAAGATCGCACCCATCATCACCGCCCCAAGAATCCCCGGCAATCCGTGCAGCGCCGAGTACGCCAGGATCTCGCGCGGACGCGCATGCACCTCGCCCGTGGGAAACAGAGCAGATCCCACAACAGCAATCGCCACAATAATCGTCTCCAGAATCACCGTGCCGATGATCCATCCAACCACCGCCTGTCGTGCGTCCTTCTCACTCTTTGCGGAGAAAAACTTTTGATACATCGACTGGTTTCCGAGCATCAACAGGCACGTCGGCAGAAACAGCTCCAGAGCCTGCCATCCACTCAAATCGCCGAGGACCTGAAAGTGCGTCGCCGGAAGCGCGGCGTGAACTGCGCCCCAACCTCCCGCGCTATGCGCCAGCAGGGGCAGCGCCACCAACATCGTGACGGTAGTCAGCATTCCAATGGCAACGTCCATGTACGCAACAGAACTCATACCCGCAATCGCCGTGAATACGATGACGAATCCTGCCAGGATGTAGCGCCCCATAATCGGCGTGACCACATCCGGAAAAATCAGGTGCAAAATATCTCCGCCACCAATCAACTGGTAACTCGTAATCGCCGTGTAAGTGAACAACACGGCAATCACCCCCAGCACGCGCGCCGTCTGGTTGTAGCGCGCCTCCAGTAAGTCGGGAATGGTGAACTGCGCAAACTTTCGGGCACGTGGCGCGATGAAATAGATCAGCAGCAATCCAGCCCAGCCTCCACCACCCTGCCACAGTGCTGCGAACCCATGCCGGTAAGCGTTCTCCGCTCCACCCAGCAGACTGCCCGAACCAATCCAGCTCGAGAGCAGCGTAAACACCAGCACAAACGCGGGCAGACTTCGCCCAGCCACCAGGTAATCCGCCTTCGTCTTCACCTTACCCAGCCGCGACAAACTCACTGCCAGCAGCGAAAGTACGATCAACCCAACCACAACGCCGTAAAGATTCATAAGTGCCAGCAGTGTACTCGCAAGAACCTCATAACCTGTAGCGAACGCCCTGTGCCCCATTCTTTCGCGTACTTTGCGAAAGGGTGGGGTCGCGCGGAGCGCACAAACGGATTTGTCAGGGATCTGCTTTTCAAACCATCCGAATCCAAGAAACACCCCACTATTTCCATCACATCCCCAACAACCCGCATCCAACCGAAAATGCCAGACAATCCCAAGCTCACCGGAGCACCCGTTCGCCTGGAAGGCCGGGCTAAGGTCACCGGCGCGGCGCGCTACACGGGAGACTTCGCCGACGAAACCCTGTCCGCCTATCTCCATCCCGGCGAGACGCCGAAGAAGGTCCTCTACGCGGCAGCGGTGCAGAGCACGATTCCCGCTGGCCGCATCCTCGCCCTCCACACCGAAGCAGCAGAGCAGATCGTGGGCGTGCACGCGATCCTCACACACAAAAACGCACCACGTCTCAAAAAAGCGCGCAGCCTCATGCAGTCCGAACTAGCCAAATATCTTCCGCTGCAGAACGACACAATCCACTATCACGGCCAGCCCATCGCGCTCGTCATAGCAGAGAACTCCGAAGCCGCAAATCACGCCATCACCCTCATCTATGCGACGTATGCCGAGTCTCCGGCGCACGTCGACTTCGAGGCGAATCTGCACAAAGCCCAGCCCGAAAAAAAAGTAGGCTCGGGCGAAGCTGGTCACAAAGAACGAGGCCATCCCCAACACGAGTTCAACAAATCTGAAGTACAGATCGACCACATCTACACCACCGACCCCACGCACCATAACGCGATGGAACCCGGCGCAACGCTCGCCCACTGGCACGCGCCTTCTAAAACAGAATCCATCGAACTCACCTGCATCTGCTCCACTCAGTTTGTCTACGGAGACGCCATCTTTCTGGGCGAAGCCTTCGACCTTGGCATGCGCGACGGCATGCTCCGTCTCGGTCTACAGATCGGGCTCGGCGCGGAGATGTCATCGAAGGTACGCGTGGCCGCTCCGCTCATCGGCGGCGGCTTCGGTTCCAAGGGTAACAACTCGCATCTCGCGCTCGCGGCCATGGCGGCCAAATATACGGGGCATCCCGTCAAACTCGTTCTCACACGCCCGCAGACCTTCAGCATGATGCCGTATCGCGGCGGGGCCTGCCAGCGCATCCGGCTCGGCGCGGACAGCACCGGTCGTATCTCCACGCTCATGCAGGAAGGCATTCTGCAGAACGCTGAGACCGGCACCTTCATTGAACCCATCGGCGAGATGACCTCGCATCTCTACAACGTTCCCAACACCCTCATCGACCATCAGAGCGTCCGCCTCAACGTGAACGCCACGGGATGGATGCGCGCCCCTGGCATCACGCCCGCGCAGTTTGCGCTCGAAAGCGCACTCGACGAACTCGCCGACAAACTCGCCATCGATCCCATCGAGTTGCGGCTCATCAACTACGCCGAAAAAGATCCGGACACAGGTAAGGAATGGTCTTCCAAGAAACTCCGCGAGTGCTACATCGCGGGCGCATCGGCCATCGGTTGGCACAAGCGCAACGTGGAGACACGCGAAGGCGAAGAGGCCATCGGCTACGGTATGGCGACTGCGGTTTATCCGACCAATCACTTCCCTTCCACGGCGCGACTCACTCTCAATGCAGATGGCACCGTTCTGGTGCAGGCCTCGGCTCAGGAGATCGGCCAGGGCACCATCACCACCCTCGGCGTCATCGCTGCCGAGGCCCTTGGTTTGCCACTTACGCAGGTCCGCGTCGAAGTGGGCGATACCACTCTACCCATGGCCTTCATGGCGGGCGGCTCATCGACATCGCTCTCCGTCGGCACAGCCATCCTCGACGCCGCAAAGAAACTCCGTAAGAAGATGACCCAAACGCAAGAGCGTCCACTCTCCGTCAAAGGCATCGCCGGTCGCACCTTCGGTCGCTCCAAATATGGTCGCGCAGCCTTCGGTGCACAGTTCGTCCGCGTCGCAGTGAATCACCATACGGGTAAGATCCGTGTCACCCATATGGCAGGGGCCTTTGCTGCAGGTCGCATCCTGAACCCACGCACAGCTCGCTCTCAATTTTTAGGCGGCATGGTCATGGGTCTCGGTCACGCCCTGATGGAACAGACTTCGCTCGATCTGACTCACGGCGCATGGGTCAATGCCAATCTCGGAGAAGCCCACGTTCCCACCAACGCGGACATCCCCGAGATCACAATTCAGATGATCGAAGAAGACGACTCGCGAGGCTCAGATCTTGGAGCAAAAGGCATTGGTGAGATCGGCATCACCGGAGTCGCCGCGGCCATCGCCAACGCCGTCTACAACGCCACAGGCAAACGCATCCGCTCACTCCCAATCACCCTCGACAAAGTTCTATAGCCTCCGACGTCGTGCCCCCTTCTTTCTCGGCTTTATCGAGAAAGGGTGGGTCGCGCGGAGCGCACAAACCTGATGTATTAGGAAGCCCACAACCGGGTGCCCCATGTCCCGCCTTTGGGACATGGGTTATGCGCAAAGCGCATCCTTCGCCAAGAGCGAAAAAAGCAGATCCCTTCGCTTCGCACGGGATGACAAAAAAGTTACGGTGGAAAGATGCCTGACACTTTTACTGCGGCAGCGCCACCACAGTTCCCTCAGCGATCTGCTTATCCAAAATAAGCTTCTCCGCCACAGCCGCCTCGATCTCCGAGTTCACCTCGGCCCCCAGCAGCAACATCAACCCCGCAACATAAAACCACGTCAACAGAATGATCACCGCCCCCAGCGACCCATACGTCACCGAGTAGCTATCGAACCAGTGCAGATACAGACGCAGCCCCAACGACCCCAGCACCCACCCCAGAAGCCCAATCGCACTCCCCGGACTGAACCAGTGCCACTTCCGTTTTTGCACGTCCGGCGAAAAGAAGTAGAGCAGTGCGAAGATCAGCACCATCAGCAGCGTCGCCACAATCCACGCTACCGTCCGTGTGGCAATGGAGACCGCAATCGCTCCGGAAAACTTGTAGCGGACCAGTTCCGCGCCGATCGATCCGCCCAGAAGCGCACCTAAAGCGGCCGTCAACACCAGGGAAACCGCGATCGTCAGGACCATCGCCTCGCCACGTGCCCGCCAGTAGCTCCGCGTCTCCTTCACCTTGTAGACCGCGTTCAGCGTGTCCTGGATGGCGCTCACGCCCACACTCGCAGACCACAACGCCGTCAAAAGCCCCAGCGTCACCTTCCGGGTGGAACTCGCCTGCGTCGTCTGGTGGAAGGTGTCCATCACAATACCAAACGCGGCCGGAGGGACCAGCGAAGCGATTTTGTCCAGCAACTGGACATAGATATGGGTAGCACTCTTAGCCGCCAACCCCATCACAGACGACATTGCAATCAGTGTAGGAAACAATGCAAAGAAGAAGTAATAGGCCAGTTGCGAAGCCCGTCCAAAGAGATTGTCCTCAATCACTGCGGTCCACGTGCGCTTCGCCACCACTTTGACGGGAACGCCGCACAGGTCCCACATCCCCTCAAGTGGGCTGTGCGACACATATTCCCAGACGCTCCGTTCCGCTGGCGGACAGGACTGTTCAAACACGACGCACCTCAGGCCATGAGATGCAAGCGCAGGAATCCACGGCTACCGCCATTTCATCCAATCTTCAACCATGCCCCGTCAACATCCTCCCATCGTCAACAAACTCCTCCAGCTCTGGAACGTCGTCCGCGAATCTCATCGCCAGCCCATCGCGGGAACCCAACAAAAGCCGCGCCTCGTCTCCGCAGAAGAAGTCGGCGCCACCTTCATCGGCCATTCCTCCTTCCTCCTGCAGATCGGAGGAAAGAACGTCCTCATCGATCCGGTCTTCTCCCGATACCTGATTCTCCTGCGCCGTCAGCGTCACCCAGGCCTCCGCATCCAGGACCTTCCGCCCATCGACGCAGTGCTTCTCACCCACGCGCACATGGACCATCTCAACCTGCCGTCCCTGCGCAAGATCATCCGCCGGACCAAGCGCCTGACCGGCCACCCGCCCGAGGCCATCGTCCCTCGCAACGTCTCCGACCTCGTCGCCAAACTCGGCTTCCGCAAGATCACCGAACTCGAATGGTGGCAGGATACGGTTGTCGAAGAGAGTGAAGTCACCGTCACCATGACCCCCTGCAAACACTGGGGAGCCCGGATGTTCTCCGACACTCACCGCCACTTCGGCGGATACGTCCTCGCCACGGCCACCCAGTCGATCTACCACTCCGGCGACACTGCCTACTTCTCCGGCTT
The DNA here is from genome assembly GCF_000179915.2 of Terriglobus saanensis SP1PR4. Lineage (NCBI taxonomy): Bacteria > Pseudomonadati > Acidobacteriota > Terriglobia > Terriglobales > Acidobacteriaceae > Terriglobus > Terriglobus saanensis. The sequence continues at coordinate 3,885,892 of NC_014963.1, forward strand.
CCGCGAGATCGGCCGTCGCCTCCACCCTCAGACGGCCCTGCTCCCCATCGGCGCTTACTCCCCGGACAGTTACCGTGCCGTCCACACCAGCCCGGAAGAAGCCCTGCAGGCCTTCCAGGACCTCGGGTCCGCCGCCACCTTCATCCCCATGCACTTCGGCACGTTCCCTCTTGGTCAAGAACCGATGGAAGAACCGCCCCTGCGTCTCCTGGCCGCCGCAAGGAAAGCAGGCATCGAGGACCAGATTGTCGTGCTTCAGGAGGGAGATACGGCGCGCCTTATTGCCTCACCAGTCATCCAACCTGTATGACTTCGCAATCGAACTCCGCGCGTACAGCACTCGTCGTCGGCGCAACCGGCATCACGGGACTCTCCCTGACCTCTCATCTCGCGCGCAATCAGTGGCAAGTCCTTGGCCTCGCCCGCAAGCCGCAGGCGTCTGCTGGAGTGACACCCATCGCCGCGGACCTTCAAAATCCTGACTCCGTCCGCGCGGCTCTCAAGGACCAGAAGATCACTGACATCTTTCTCAATGTCTGGTCGCGTCAGGCCAACGAAGCGGAGAACGTCCGCGTCAACGGAGACATGCTGCGCAACCTCTTCTGGGCGCTTCCGGCCAACATCGAATTGCAGCACATCGCTCTCGTCACAGGAACCAAACAGTATCTTGGCCCCTTCGAAAGCTACGGCCAGACCTCTGCCGAAACTCCCTTCCGGGAAGACACGCCCCGCCTGCCCGGTTTGAACTTCTACTACACGCAGGAAGACATCGTCGTTGAAGAAGCAGCGAAGCGCAACGCGACATGGAACGTCCATCGTCCGCACACCGTCATCGGATACGCCCGTGGCAATGCGATGAACATGGGCACAACGCTCGCCGTCTACGCTACGCTCTGCCGCAAGACGGGCGAGCCCTTCATCTTCCCCGGTTCGCATCTGCAATGGAACGCCATCACCGACGTCACCGACGCACGCATCCTCGCGCAGCATCTGGAGTGGGCCGCACTCACACCGGCGGCCCACAACGAAGCCTTCAACATCGTGAACGGAGACACCTTCCGCTGGCGCTGGCTCTGGCCCCAGATCGCCGCCTACTTTGGCATCGAACCGCAGGGGCCTCCGGAAGCTATTGCACCGCTCGATGACCGCATGGAGAAGGCTGCGGGTCTATGGAAGGCCATCGCCGCAAAACACAACCTCGCCGAAGACAACATTGACAAGCTCGTCTCCTGGTGGCACACCGATGGCGATCTCGGACGCCAGCTCGAATGCGTCAACGACATGACGAAGAGCCGACTGCTCGGCTTCACCGCTCTGCAGCCAACTCCACAATCTTTCTTCGACCTTTTTGATGAGCTGAAAAAAGACCGTACTATCCCCGCATAGAGACCAAGGGTGAGCGCACTCCCGCGCTCACCCTTCCGCACAAAGATTCTCTCTTCATATTTCAGAACACTAAATTTCCGCAAACGGGAATCTGCGATCTCTCCTGTCAAAAAATAATCTTCTCTTCATATACTTCTCCTGCGAACAGGCTGTCTTCGAACGAACATATTCGTAGACCGCGCGAGGCTGTGTACAGTAACTTCCCTTCCCAGATGCTGTATGTTGCAAATTCCCATATCAGTACTGAAGCAGTAAGCGCAGCGCGGTCACTGGAATAAGAGACCTGCTTCGGTGTTCTTCCCACTAAGCAACAGACCTCGGGTGATTTTTCGTTGGGATGTGTGGCAGAAAGGAATGTTTCTGGAGCCAACATTCTCTTGTGCGCGAATGTTGCCGCGCAAACCATTCTCTTCAACTGGAAAGATTTGAAAGGAAAGTGAAATGAAAAACGCATTACTCGCCTTATTGCTGATGCTTTCGTTAGGAGCAGGCACCATGCTGGCTCAAGATTCTGGAGCATGTCCGACACCGCAACCGACCTCGAAAGGCAATGGCCTAGTCGCTGGTGTGCCGGTAGACGGTGGTGGACTGAGGTATTACTTTCCCGATGCTCTGCTCGGAGGATTTGATTGTTTTGAACAGTTGAAGTCCTGGTTCCCTTCCACGATTGCGTCCACAGGTTCAATCAACCCGAAACATATCGTGGTAGACATGGCCTACGCCGATGAAGGCACAGCAACCTTCTTCAACGTGGTCGTTCCCGTCGCTGGCGCTTACACTCTGGATTTCCGCTACGCCTTTGAGGAGGGTCTCTATCCTGGCGTGAAGGACAGGCCAGAAGGAATCACCGTGAATGGAGTTCTCATCACAAATGATATGCATTTCCCGGAGACCGGAAGCTTTGAGGTCTATCAGGACCAGACCATCGTGGTTCCTCTTGTAGCCGGAAAAAATACAGTCCAGATGACGAACATCGCCGCCCAAAGCGTCTCACGAGTCGACTCCATGACGGTCACACCGTACAACGGTGCTGTCCCCTGCGAGGGCCTGCCGACTGCCATCAGCGGTCTGAGTGCCCAGGCAGCCTCTACCACCCAGATCAACCTTAACTGGAATGCAAGTACCGCCCCCATGAACTGCGGCAGCGTTACATATAACGTCTATCGCAGCACAACACCTGCATTCACGCCCTCCGGTTCAAGCCTGATCGCCAGCCAACTCATCACGCCGCAATACAGCGATACCAATCCGGTTTGCGACACGACCTACTACTATGCCGTTGCGGCCGCCGATCCCAATGGCACCTCGTCGACTTCGAACCAGGTCACCGTTGCAACAAATGAGTGCCCTGCAGTCGGAAACGTGCAGATCAATGCTGGCGGCCCGGAAGTGGATCCCTTCGTTGCAGATATTGACTTTGCAGGTGGAGGCAAACAAAATCACACCAATACCATTGACCTGACCGCAGTCCCCAACCCTGCACCCATGGCGGTCTATCAGAGCGCACACACAGGAAACTTCACTTACACGATTCCCGGCTTCAACCACGGATCGACTCACACGATCCGGCTGCACTTTGCCGAGACTTACTTCAAAGTAGCGGGTGCCCGCACCTTCAACGTAACGATCAACGGCAATACTGCGTTGACTAACTTCGATATCTTTGCGGCGTCCGGTGGAATCAATAAGGCCATCGTGGAAGAGTTCACCCTTCCTGCCAGCGACTCCGGCAGCTACGTCATCAGCTTCGCTTCCGTCGTCAACTCCTCGCTCCTGAGCGGAATTGAAATTCACTAAACCTTAAACAATCTCGCCCGCGGGTAAGTTACCCGCGGGCGAGATACATTCGATGGTTATTAAGTGGCTCGGAAGATCTAAGACCAACTTATTTCTCCACCGTCCAACCGACCTTTGTCCCGTTCTTTGCGTTCTGCTCTTTGAGCCATTTCGTCAACGGAGCAAAGTACTCAAGCATGGGACCGGCATCGAGATGATCGCTGCCTGTCATCTCCTTGAGCGTCTTCTGCCAGGGCTGGCTCTGCCCCTTCTCAAGCATTGCATTCAGCCTGTCGCCCGCCGCCTTGCTTCCATAGAACGAGCACCGGTTGAGAGGCCCCTTGTATCCGCTCGCCTCGCACATCGCCTTGTAAAACTGGAACTGATAGATACGCGCCAGGAAGTAACGCGCATATGGCACATTTCCCGGAATGTGATACTTCGCACCAGGATCGAAGTCTGCCTCCGTACGTGCGATCGGAGGAGCAACGCCCTGGTACTTCTCGCGCAGCTCCCACCATGCCTTGTTGTAATCCCCAGGCTTCGTCTCTCCGCTAAAGACCTGCCATCTCCACTTATCCATCAAAAGGCCAAACGGCAAAAACGCGATCTTATCCAGCGCGGTTCTCAGCTGCAAAGGAATGTCCGCCTCAGGCGGAGGAACAGTCTCGATGAGCTTCAGCGTCTTCAGATACTCCGGCGTGATCGACAACGCCACGGCATCCCCAATCGCTTCGTGGAACCCATCGTTCGCTCCGTTGCGAAAGAGGAATGGCTGCTTCCGGTACGCCCTCTGATACATGTTGTGACCGAGCTCGTGATGCACCGTGACAAAGTCCACATCGTCCACGTGGATACACATCTTCAGCCGCAGATCGAGATCGTTATCCAGGTCCCACGCACTCGCATGACAGACAACGTCTCTATCTGCCGGACGAGTAAACTGCGACCTCTGCCAGAACGTATCCGGCAGCTCCGCAAATCCGAGTGAGTGAAAGAACCCTTCGCCAAACTTCGCCATCTGCTTCCCCGCTTCAAGCGGTGGCACATTCCCAATCCGCGTCTTTAGAGCAGCCTCAAGGTCATACGTCTTCACGGCATCCGCGGGGGCTACGAGGTCATAGACATTGCCCCACTCCTGCGCCCACATATTGCCCAGCAGATGCGCGGGAATCATGCCGTCCTTCCGTTCCGCCGCAGCACCGTACTTCTTGATCAATCCCGCACGCACATACGCATGCAGTTCCTGATAGAACGGCTGAAGTTGACCCCACACACGATCCAACTCCGCCGAAAACTCTTCGGGCTTCATGTCATACCCGGCACGCCACAGATCGCCTGTGTCTTTGAAGCCGAACTCCTTCGCACCCTGATTCGACAGCTCCACCAAGCGCTCATACTTCGGCCGCATGGGCACGCTGACCTTGTGCCAACCCACCCAAAGATCTTCCAGCTCCTTCGCATCGTGGCTCTTCGCCATCACAACATCGATCTGGTCGATCCCAAGGCACTTCGTCTTGTCTCCACCAACGCAGTACTTGCCCTTGCCATACATCCCATCCAGAGAAGCACTCACTTGCGTCAACTCCGCCAGCAGCTTCTCATCCGTGGGAGAGCCGTTCAGCTTCAGCAACATAAACTTCCGCTGCATGTCGGTAGACAAGCCCTTCAGCCCATCGAAGCGACGAGCCTCAATCACTGCACGATTCGCGCGCGCCGCAAAGCGCTCATTCGCCTTGGCCGCAATGGCTTCGGTGTCGTCGTTGATGAAGGTCTCCTGTACCCAGGCCGCACGTTGTGCCTCATTCGCCGCCGTCAGCAGATCGGCCTCAGTGGCCGCCATCCACTTTTCGGCTTCGGCGGGTGAAGGAGGAGCACCCTGCGAGAAGAGCGCAGGGACAAACGACATCGCTAAAACAAGGGCAAGAAAACGAGAGCTTCGCATGCCGAAAAGTCTATCGCACAAATTAAACGTATGTGTCATGTAGCGCTATCGATACGAGCCTCGCCCCGTGCCCCATTCTTTCGCAGCTTTATCGCGAAAGAGTGGGATCGCGCAGAGCGCACAAACCAGACTTGTTAGGAACGCGAAAAAAGCAGATCCCTTCGCTACGCTACGGGATGACAAAGTAGAACAAAAAACGGGTGCCCCATACATCGCGCTCTTTGCGATGTGTGGGTTATGCGCAAAGCGCATCCAGAACACCTCACCCTAACTCCACACCCAAAACTCCATCCACCACCTGCGAAGAAGTAACCCCCAACACCTTAACCACCTTCGACCGCGAGCTCACCCCACTCAGGATCTCCACGCTCATTCGCGGTACGTCCAGTAGAGTAGCAACAAACCGCACCAGCGCCTCGTTCGCCTTGCCATCCACCGCAGGCGCAACCAGCGCGATCTTCACCGCCTCGCCATAGATCCCAACCACCCCAGAACGCTTCGCCCCTGGCTGCACACGCACCGCAAAGGTCACCCCACCCGTGACCTCGCGCACCACCAGGCTAACCGCGAGACCCAAAGATCCCCGTCCCAATCCGCACGCACGTCGATCCCTCTTCGATCGCCACGGCAAAATCGTGCGACATGCCCATGCTCAACTCCGGCAGCGCGAGATCGCCATGGAACTCCGAACGCATCGCATCGCGAATCTCGCGCAGCTTTTTGAAGTAAGGCCGCGCGCCTTCAACATCCTCGGTAAACGCAGGCACCGTCATGAAGCCGCGCACTTCGATGCCATCAAACTCCAGGATCTCGCGCAACACTCCGGAGAGCGCATACTCAGGCAGACCGTGCTTTGTCTCTTCCTCGGAGAGCTTCACTTCGATCAACACCGGAAGCACCAGCCCCGACTGCGCCGAAACCGAGTTCAGCTTCGCCGCCACCTTCACTGAATCCACAGCGTCGATGCCAGAGAACGCCCACGCCGCCTTGTTCGCCTTGTTGCTCTGCAGGTTGCCGATCAGGTGCATCTCCACCTTGGCGACCTCTTCTCCTATGAGCGAGTGCAGTTGGTCGCGCTTGTGCTCCCACTCCTGCACCTTGTTCTCGCCAAAGAGCGTCTGCCCGGCGCGGTAGGCCTCCGCGAGCATCTGCGGCGGATGCGTCTTCGACACCGCCATCAACTTCACTTCGCTGGCATCCCGTCCGGCTTTTTCACACGCTGCGGCTATCTCCGCGCGAATTTCACTTAAGTTCTCTGCAATCGACATAGTTACAGCTTAATGCCCACACGCCTGCATTGAAAAAGTATGCGGACAGTCTCTCTCCTTATTGATTGGTTCCAACGCTTCAGGAAGCCCTCTATTCTGTCATCCCGTAGCGAAGCGAAGGATCCGCTTTTTTCTCTGTAAACACCTGATCGCTCTTGGAGCGAACGATGCGCTTCGCGCATAACCCACACATCGCAAAAAGCGCGATGTATGGGGCACCCCGGCTTCAAGTGTGGATCTTTTCTCTTGTTTTAATTGTAGCGATTCGGAGTAGGTAAATCGGCAGTTTGACATGGACTGTATTACTCATGCTTTCAATCATTTGCGAGGAATATTTGTTTGGAGGGGCTTGACAGGTTTTCAAGAAGTCGGCAAAAAAGAAGCAAATCCCTTCGCTCCGCTACGGGATGACAAAGGGTTTCTACGGACGGCAAGGCCTACCGTCGAACGGGAATTCCCAACCTGTCACGCCACCGCTCAGCAAACTCCTTCGCCGCAACCCGCCGCACCTTCTCACGCAAAACATCCACCTCCACACCAGCACCAGGATCAGTCTCCACCACCAGCGTCCGCGCATCCTTCCACCCCGCAGCCACACCAGCCATCCGGTGAAGATCCACCTCCCGCACCCCGGCCTTCGCCAACACCCAAACCCGAACCGCAGGCGGATGCTCTCCCTCGTCTCCCATAATGGAGAACGCACGCGACCCCGGCGACCACTGGATCTCCCCCTGCTGCCAGGCGCTCAGATCCAGATCCGCCACCCACTCTGCACCGTGCAAAACGACAATCCGAGCCGACTCTCCCGAGCTGTAATCAAATCCAACAGAGTATTGTCCGTCCGGCGACCTCACCTCGGCCGACTCGCAATGATGCTCGCATTGCAGATCGAAGATCCGCGCCGCCTTCGCCCATCGCGGAGCATGCTCCTGTCCCCAGGCCACCCCGCTCAACAGTAAAAGAAAAACAACAAACCGCACTAATCCCGCCCCAGCCGTGCCTTCGCGCTCTGCATCCGTCCAACCGCAGGCACCATCTCGCCAGCCTTCGCCAAGCCATAGCGCGGCATATTGGCATACACCGCCTCGTACTCGCCCGCCTTCACCATGTACGTTTCGTGAAAGATGCCCACCGCTCCGTTCCCTCCGACCAGGCGATTGAACTCCGCCCATGCCGGAAGATGTGCCTTATCCTTCGCATGCGCGTAGGCATGAAGATGCTCAAAGCTCCGCCAGTACTGGGTCATCGCGATCGTTCGGCCACTGAGGGCGCTACTCGCGTGCAGCAGCCCAAGCTCCGGATGCTGGAAGAGTTCGGTCAACATGCGCGGCATCGCCCTTGTGACCGGCAACCACTTTGAAAACGCAAAAAGCCGGTTCACGCGCATCCCGATCAGGAAGACGACAAAGTCGCCTTCGATCTGCGCCGCGAACCGGCCGTTATGAATCTCCGCCATCGAAAGTCCCTCAGCGAGAAGTTATCGTCCGTGCTCTTCCAGGTACTTTTCCACCTCAAGCGCCGCCATGCAGCCCGTACCCGCAGCCGTAATCGCCTGCCGATACTTCCGGTCCTGCACATCGCCCGCTGCAAAGACGCCAGGAATCACCTCGCCGTTATGCGTGCAGAAGACTTGCTCCTTGCTCAGGATGTAGCCGTCCTCGTCCAGGTCCATCTGTCCGGCAAACATCTTCGCGTTCGGAATGTGTCCGATGCCCAGGAAGAACCCAGCCAGAGGGATCTCGCTCGTCTGTCCGCTCTTTACATTGCGAATCACGATGCCGCGGACTTCCTTCTCCTCAACGCCCAGCACTTCCTCGACAACGGTGTTGGTCATCATCACGATCTTTTCGTGCGCCATCGCGCGCTCCAGCATGATCTTGCTGGCGCGGAAGCTCTCCGAGCGATGGATCACGTAAACCTTTGTGGCGAAACGCGTTAGGAAGAGCGCCTCTTCCATCGCGGAGTCGCCGCCGCCGATGACGCAGATGTCCTTTCCGCTGAAGAAGAAGCCGTCGCAGGTCGCGCAGCTCGAAACACCATGGCCGATAAGGGTCTGCTCACTTGGCAGACCCAACCAGCGCGCCGAAGCTCCGCTCGCTACAATCAGCGTCCGCGTCTTGATCGTCTTGTTGCCCAGGTTCAGTTCGATCGGACGCTTCGTCAGATCGACCGAGACGAGATGCCCCATCTCCATCTCCGCTCCGAATTTCTGTGCCTGCTTGCGCATGTTTTCCACAAGCTCCGGTCCCTGGACGCCCTCGGGCCATCCGGGAAAGTTTTCCACCAGTGTCGTGATGGAGAGCTGGCCGCCCGGCTCATGCCCTTCCAGCACAAGGGGCTTCAGATTGGCGCGTCCGGTGTAGATCGCCGCCGTCAGCCCGCTGCATCCTGAGCCCAGAATTACCGTGTCGCGTGTCATTGTTTCGGTTGCCATCGTTGTCGTCCTTTGAAGAGTCCCCTCATTCTAAATGCGCCACCGAGCCAAACGATTCATTCCAAGCCACCCATCGACCTCCGGGAGCGTCCATCTTCCGTATGACTACGGAGACACGTATCCCCCATTTCTGGAAAGGCCTCTGCTGCGGACTCATCGGTGGCCTCGCCGGAACCGCCGCCAAGTCCGCAGCAGAGGCCATCTTCCCGCCCCGCGTCCACGGGGAACCCGAGCCGCCGGAAGTACTTGCAGAGAAGGCGGCTGGACATCACCTGGCGCTTTCCACGCGAAATGCGGCGGGCGAGACCATCCACTGGGGCTTCGGTGCGCTCGCAGGCGCTGTCTACGGCGTCGCGGCGGAGTACTATCCCGCCTCCACCGAACGTGGCGGAGCCGCCTTCGGCATGGCGCTCTGCGCAGCCACTCATGAGGGAGCGCTCCCGGCCCTGGGCCTCGCGGCTTCGCCTGCAGAACAAAGCTCTCGCGAAAAAAGTTCAGAGGTCGCCACTCACGTCGTCTACGGCGTCGTCACCGAAACCGTCCGCAGCCTTCTGCGCCGAGTCCTCTAGCTAAGAACCCATGTCCCAGAAGCGGGACATGGGGCACGCCTATTTCCGAGTCCTACCGCAGCAACGCAGAAGCAGCCCAAAGCACCGGTGCCTGCCCATGGAAGTCCCCGGTCCGGCGCTTGCGCTCGTAGTAGTAGCTCAGACTGTCCAGCTTGCCCGTCCCCTCGCAGACCTGAGTTACGTCGGCGTTCTGGTCGACAAACCCGGCCAGCGAGAGCCAGGCGCGACGAGCCGCCGCGGCGTTTCCCTGCGCCGGAAGCCAACCGTTCTTCACGCCCGAGATCAGCGCGAATGCGAACATCCCCGTGGACGAACTCTCCGGCCAGGAATCTTCGCGGTCGATCAGCTGCCGCCACGATCCGTCCTTGTTCTGGTACTTCAGCAGGGACGACATCATCAGTTGGTAGCTCTTCATGATGCGTGCTCTCTGCGGATGATCGTTGGGGAGCGAACGCAGCATCTCGGTCATGCCCGCAGCCACCCAGCCGTCTCCACGTCCCCAGAAGTACTTCACATCCGGAGCGTGATAGAAGAGCCCGTTCGGCTGTTGCAGCTTATCCAGGTACGAGACCATCTCCACCGCCGCGCGATCCAGATATTTCCGGTCCTTCGTCGCCCGATAGGCCTCAAGTTGCAGAATTGTCAGCATGTACATGTCGTCGATCCAGTAACGCGTCTCCGCGCTCAGGCCGTCGGGCTGCGGATTCTCCCACTGCCGGTCCGCCCAGCTCTTTCCCAGCGCCAGCCACTTTGCATCACCAGTCTGGATGGCAAACTCCAGCGGAGCCACGCCAAAGATGGAATCGTCCACATGATGTCGCACCGGAATCCGTGCCGCCTCGGTTCCACCTACCTGCAGCGGTTCGAACTTCTTGATCAGCCGGTCCCGCAGGTCTGTGTCCTTGGTCAACTGGGCAAACGTCATTGCGCCATACCAGGTGCAGATCTCCGAGTAGTGGATGGTCGCGGTGTACTGGTGTTCCTGGGGAACAAAGTGCTCCGAGACACGCTTGCCCACCTCCTGCGGACTCATATCCTTCGGCCAGTTCGTAAACTCCGGGATCTCAGCCGCACGTACCTGTCCCACCATAGCCACACCCAGCACCATCGCCGCCACCACGCGCACTGCCGCTAACGTCCGCATTCGATCTCCTTCAAAGCGTTACTCTGTTTTCGCAACCCATCTTCCGGGGAAAGCACGGTACTGTCAATACAGACTTCCATTTCTCCCTCGAAACCCTCCTATGCCAACTGCCCGACTCACCCTCGAACTCAACATCGAAGGCGCCCACTCTCTGAAGGACCGCCGCCAGGTCGTGCGCTCGCTGAAAGATAAGCTTCGTCACGCCTTCAACATCTCCATCGCAGAGATGGACGAGGCCGTCGTCTATAACCGGGCCGTCCTCGGTGTCGCCGCTATCTCCCACTCCACCGAATACCTCCTCGGCCTCCTCGAAGAAGTCGAACGCGCCGCCACCCGCATCGGCGTCGGCCTGGGAGCCGAGATCCTGGACGCTACCGTAGAGCTTCTCGACTAACCAAGTCCGGGTGCCCCATGTCCCGCCTTTGGGACATGGGTATGCGCAAAGCACATCCTTCGCTCGAAGAGCGACCCCGACGAAAGCCGAAACAACAGATCTCTCCGCTTTTGCTATGCGCCGAAGGCGCATCCGATCGCGCTCCGCGCGATAACAACAGATCTCTCCGGCGTTACGGGATGACAAAGAGGAGGACTGAAGCGCACCAACCCTGTCCAACCCACAGAATCCCCAATTGCGTTACCCTTAAATGAGACATGCCCGAACACAGAGCCAGAGAACACCACCGTAACCGTCTCGCCGAAACCCTTCGCGAAGAGATCGCCATCATCATCGAAGGCGAACTCAACGACCCTCGGATCGGATCGACGACCGTCACCGAGGTGGCACTTGCGCCAGGAGGCAAGTCCGGACACGTCTACGTCGCCGTCGTCGGCACAGAAGAAGAGGAAGACGCTACCCTGGAGGGCCTCGTCGCCGCCCGGGGCTACATTCGCTCCCAGCTGCTGGAGCGCATGGGTGTGCGGCATCTTCCCGACCTCGCCTTTCATATCGACCGCTCCGAGCGACTGAGCGCGCGCATGGACCAGATCCTTACGCGCGTCGCCAAGCGGACCGGAAAGAGCAAGGCTCGCCAGTCCAAAGAAGACGCTGCCAAGGCCGCAGCGGCAAAAGTTGCCGAACAGGAAGCCATTCTGGCGACCGTAAAAGTCCTCGCGAAGGCTGACGCCTACTCCGAGAAGAACCTCATTCGCAAACCCGGAAAGAAGTCAGCGGACAAGTCGGAACGCTAGTCAACCGTCGCCGTCTGTTAGCTTTATGTGGATCTCTTGCTTTGCCCACGATGCCTGAAGACCTCCAGAACGAGCCCGCAGGAAAGCGTCCCTTGCGGGAACGTCTGAGCCGCTGGCTGGACACGCCCGCCGCAACCAGCATGTGGGAGATGCTGATCCTCCTGGCCGCAACGGCCTTCCTTCTCTTCTTTGGCCTGATGCCCCTCCGTCTGGGGCACATGGAGTTCAGCCGAGCGGAGATGGGTCTCGTCGGCGCGGACGAACCGCGCTATGCCCAGATCGCCCGCGAGATGTTGGAGGTCCACTCGAAAGAGTGCCACGATCTCCACGCGCGGATGTGGCCGCATAGCTTCCACGCAAAGGACCTCAATGCCAGCTTTCACTGCTCCATCGCTGGCGGCATTACCCCCATCCTCTACGGCCATCCCTGGCTCGAAAAACCCGCCCTCTACTACTGGCGCACCATGAGCTTCTTTAAGGAGCTGGGCGTGCACGACTGGGTGGCCCGCCTGCCCTCGGCGACCGGCGCGTTCGCCATGATCATCCTGATCTACCTTCATATGCGGAGGTTCCGTCCAGGCGGGCATCTGGATGCGGCGCTGATCACCGCCAGCTCCACGGCCATCATCGCCTTCGCCCGTGGAGCCTCGACAGACATGCAGCTTGCTGCGCCCTTCGCGATCGGCATGTTGGGTTGGTACGCCTGGTACGAAACGGGAAAGAAGTTCTGGCTCTTCGATCTTTATTTCTTCGGCGCTCTGGCCACGCTCGCGAAAGGCCCCGTTGCCGTCTTCCTCGGCATGTCCATCATCGTCATCTTCGCCGGCCTGCGGCGCGAGTGGAGCGTTCTCCGCCGGATGATCTGGATACCAGGACTGGTGCTCTTTCTCGTGATGGTGCTGCCCTGGTACATTGCAGTGCAGATCCGCAATCCAACGTTCTACAAACTCTTTCTGCTCGAACAAAACCTGCAGCGGTTTGCTTCCAACCGCTACCAGCACCATCAGCCAGTCTTCTTTTACCTGATCGTGCTTTTGCTGGCGCTCATGCCCTGGACGGTCGTTGCTCTCCGCGCCCTCGTCGACTCCATCGAAATAGCTATCGCCGAGTGGAAGACACGCAAGAACCCAGCCCGCTATCTCGGCCACTCCCGCGCCGGAGACGCCTTCCCGGAGTTTCTGGTGATCTGGGCGCTCTTCCCCATTCTTTTCTTCTCGTTTTCCGGATCCAAGCTGCCGGGATACATTCTGCCTTCGATCCCTCCGATCACGATTCTGACCGGCGACTATCTCAACCGCGTCCGTCGCACTGGCCTCAGCAACTGGCTGCTGATCTCCCACGGCGTCACGGCGGGCATCTTTGCCTTTGTCCTTCTGCTCTGCCCGCAGTACATGGTCTACCAGCGCATGGTACCGCCCGCTTCGACCATCCTGATTGCGGCCCTGATCGCGACCGCCTTCGCCGTGATGATCATCTTCCTGGTCAAACGATGGGGCCTGAAGCGCCTGCGCATCCTCACGCTGGCGCCCGTGCTCTTTCTGATGATCTTTCTTTTGCGAGAAAACGGTTGGCTGCTGGACGCCAACTACTCCGCCCGGCCTCTTGCCGACAAGATTGCCCTGATCGCCCCCGGAGTGCCCATCCTCGTCACCCATCATGTGCGCCGCGACATGGACTATGGATTGGCGTTCTACCGCAATGTTCCCCTCCGCCACTATCTCCACGAAGATTCGGCGACAGAAAAGGTCTCCGTGATCGACGGCGTGCCGCAGCAGGAACATATCCTCGTAATCCGCGCCGATGAGACCGCTGCCCTGCCGAAGCTACTTCCCGACCGCTTGTATGAGCCGCTCTTTCTCTATGACTGGCAGGGGCTGGCTGTGTATCGCGTGTATGCAGCACGTTAGATAGCGCTTCCACGGCAGTTTGCCGCGGTCAAGCTGCGCTAGTCTCATGAAGGCGGCTTTGAACTCACTCCGGTCCAACCTCGAAATCCGAGATCTCCGCAACTTCAGCGGCTCCCAGATGCGTCTCCTTCTGGAAGAGGAGTCCCGTGAGTGGACACGACGTCTGCAATGGGACTACGCACCCTCCATCAAGATGCTCATGCAGTACCTGGACGCACGGATTCTTCCCGGTCTGGTAGCCGTTGACGCGCCAACCGGCACAATCCTGGGCTACTGCTTTGCGGTCTACGAAGGACAGAAAGCAGTTGTAGGCGACGTCTTCTGCTGGCCTGCCGGGTCTTCCGAATACAGCCACGCCGAGATCCAGAACGCACTTCTTCGTCCCCAGTTGGAAACGCTGCAGAACACTCCCGGCATTCTGCGCGTGGAAGCGCAGCTTCTTCTGCATGACTCTGGAAGCCTCGGAGAGGTCTTTCGCGAAGCAGGCTTCACCGCATACCGCAGACTGTTCATGCAGCGAAGTCTGCAGGAAAATCCGTTGCCACCGACAGGCTCCGAGTCACCCATGCAACTACCGCCGGGAATTCGATTGGTTCGCTGGACGACCTCGCACTTTCAGCAGGCGGGAGAACTGGTCTATCGCGCCTACGCGGGACATGGTGACTCGGTCATCAATGATCAGTACGAGTCGATCCATGGAGCACTGCGGTTTCTGCACAACATCGTGCGCTTTCCAGGATGCGGTGTCTTCGATGCGGAGGCGTCGTGGGTTCTCTGGGACGAGCACACACAGCGGATGCAGGGGCTGCTTCTCTGCTCCGTGGTGCAGGAGGGCGTCGCCCATATGACCCAGATCTCCATTGCCTCGCACCTGCGGGGGAGAGGCCTGGGCCGGTTTCTCCTGCGCCATGCTCTGACCGAGCTGACGCTTCGCGGATTTGAGAGCATTACGCTGACCGTAACCAAACGCAACGCCGCCGCAATGCGGCTTTACACGTCATTTGGGTTTGAAGAGCGAACGGACTTCGATGCGATGGTCTGGGTTAAGGACCGCTAAAGACCAGGAGTTTAGTCCGCTCCCTGAAGAAATACCCATTTGCCCTTGCTGAAATAGTGAATAATCGATGCCTTCTCGCAGATGCCAACCTCAACGCCATCGTGGTCAAGTCGAGGGAGGGACTTTAATTCATCCGGTGCATAAGCCAGTGCATGATCAAGAATGTATTTCGATGTTGCAACACCGACCGTGGCTTCACATTTATCTGCGTGGGGTGAAGGATCGAACGCCCCTTGATCGATAACTTCCCCGCTCCATGCACCCTCCGTATTCGAATAAACGAGGATGTCTTGAATCTTGCGGGCAGCAATATAGCAAACGACAGCGTAGCCAACGGAAGTAGCAGATCGGAAATGACCCTTCGTATAGGCTTGGTCGTTAGTACCAACATCACCGACGTATTTGGGAACGACACACTTTCTAAAAGCAAGATCCCGGCGAACTCCCTCGGGTAAACCCAGAATCGATTCCGGCCCTCTTTCCTTGGCGACTGGGTTATATACCTGTCCTAATGCCGAAATTGCGAACAGAGAGAGAACCAGAAGACCACGCATACGGGCTTTCCTCGCAGATCTCCCCACTGGAAAATCTACCCTTGTCTGTGCAATTTCGCTCGACAGGGGTTTGGAGATCGGCTTTATTTTACCCACAGTCGGGGTACTCTAATTCACTTCCGGTGTCTAAATCGCGATTCAATTACTTCGCTGCAAATGAAGTAATCAAGTGCAAACGCTTCTAGTGCTTGATGAGAAACATCAGCCAGCTTGCCGCCATCGTTCCAGCAACGAAGAGACCGAAGCAGAAGAGACCGAAGCGGATCATCATGCGCGGTTCCGCCCGCTGCGTAATGCCGAAGACGACGGACGCGCAGGCGGCAAAGATAAGGACAGCCGAAAAATGCGACATGGCTAAAGCCCAACCTTTCTGCCATTGGCAAGAGAGTGCGCATCGACTGCCGCGATCACGTTGAGAAGGCCGGCCACCGCGATGAACTTGGTGCCGTATTCGGCGACCGCGAGAAGCACCGGTGCGTTACCCCAGTCCAGCATGCGACCCACGAAATAGAGCACCGGATTACCCGCGTCAGCGACGACGCCCAGGAGGTCCAGCATGTCTCCCGTACCTGTTGCATAGAGCTTGCCACCCATTGCCAGGCCCGCGGCAAAGAGCGTCACGATCGAGATGAAGAGAAGTCCAGCGCGGATGTACTTCCGCAAAAGGAGGTGGCCAAGGCCGGGTACAACCCATCCGGCAATCAGGACCACGATGGGCAGGTTCTTGTTTCGGCTCTGGTTGGGGAGAACAGCCTTGGTCGTCATTCGTTCTTGATGATAGCAGCGAGAGGCGAGGCAAGGGTTTGGGAAGAGGACATCTCGAGTGTTAACGTTGAACGAATGTCGTTTCGCCGTAGCCTCACGTTCTTGTTCGTCAACTGCGCCGTCTTTGCCGGAGGCATGGAGTGGGCCTTCCACCGGGCGCAACCGGTGCTCGGCACCCCGGTCATCTCCTACCTGCTCTCACGCTCGAAGAACCCCTCTGGCTACCCGATCGCCGCTTTTGCGCTGATCTTTTCCGCTCTCTTCCTCGCCGCCTCGGCCAGCGGCCTTCCGGGTAATGCGCCTCGCCGACTGGTGCGCGCTGGCTGTGTCGGCTTGTTCGTGATGGCGGTGCTGGCCTTCTTTGTCGAAAGCCTGGGCTCGCTGCACGATGCGCTCTCCGCCGTCACGCTGATAGGTCTACTGCTCGGCGTCGCCTTTGGCATCGCGTCCTTGCATGCCGCAGCTACCAAAATGGGAAGGATCGTGATCTGGACTGCGCTCGGGGCCCTGCTCCTCCTCGTACTGCTTCTGGTGGATGCCTACATCGATACGGGCTTCTTCAACAACAGCTCCTGGTGGCGAAACTTAGCAGAAGCGGAGTGGGCGCTGATCGCGGTCATCGACGCGGCGCTGGCTGCTATTTTGATCACAGCACAGCGCCGCTCTCAGCGGCGTACTTAGATCCTCACCAGCTCACGCTGAATCTTCCCGGTCACCACGGCCTTCCCGACGGAGGTCATCATATCTATCTCGCTGCGTACCCCGAAACACTCCGGCCCCGGTGGAAGATAGATTCCCGGCTCCACGGAAAAGCACGTCATGGGCAGAATGCGGCGTTCGTCGTGCGTCTCCAGGTTGTCGAGATGCGCCCCTGCGCCGTGTAGCTCCGTTCCGATATTGTGGCCGGTGCGGTGCGTGAAGTGCTGCGCGAAACCGGCTTCTCGAATGACCGCGCGAGCAGCATCGTCGGCCTCCCAGCCCGCAATCGGCAGGTTGTCCGCAAACCTTTTTTCGACGAGGTGGATGGCCGCATCCCGCGCGTCGCGCACCGTGGTGAAGACAAGCTGCTCCAAAGGCGTCGGCTCGCGATCCACAACGCCGGTCCACGTGATGTCGTACCAGACGGCGTCGGGACGGTCTGCCTGCTTGCCCCAGATATCAATCAGAACGAAGGAGCCGCGCCGGATCTCCGCAGCGCTTCCCTGCACCGGTTCATAATGGGAATCCGCCGCGTTCGCACCCACGCTGACATTGGGTCCGTGCTCCCAGACGAGGCCTTCGCGTTGCATCGCGTCAGCCAGCCACGTGACCATCTGGAACTCATCCAGACGCGCTCCCGCACGAACCATATCGCCCATATGTTTCCAACCAGCTTCGAGGATCGCGTCGATCTTGCGCTGGGCCACGTAGTGCGTGGCGACTTGATCTGCAGTGAGTACGGCTTCGAACTCACTAACTAGATCAGCGGACGAGACGATCTCTTTACCCATCTCGCGCAGCAGCTCAATCGTTCCTGCATCGACCATGGAGACGTACATGATGGCATTGCGCGGGGAGTACTGCATCGCAAGCTTGCCTGCGCCGGAGAGCATCGCGGCCAGCGCCGCTTCAAGCTCCTGCCACGTCGAGTAAAGCGTCTTCGAGCCCGGCAAGGTATCCAGGCGACCGGCTTCGATGCGGTGCGACAGCTTCTTCGGCTCACCTTCTGCGGGGAGAAAGTAAAACCATCGTCGCGTGACGTGCATGGAAGGGTCCAGGCCGAGGATGCCATAGGCGAGCGGGTCCCGCCCATGGTGGTCGTAAAAGAGCCAGCCGTCCAGATTTTGTTTGCGCAGCTGGGCCTGAATCGCTTCGAGTTTTTCTGTCGTCATGGATCGCCTCGACAGAAGTTTACCCGGAGGATTCAGGCCGCGCGATGGGGATGTTATTCGACGTGCCTACTCAACGTGATAGTTCGGAGCTTCGCGCGTGATGATGACATCGTGCACGTGCGATTCGCGGAGGCCAGCGCCCGAGATACGAACGAAGCGGCCATTCTCCTGCAACTCAGGAATCGTGGAGCAGCCTAGGTATCCCATGCCCGAGCGGAGACCGCCGACGAGCTGAAAGACCATCGCCTCCAACGGTCCGCGATGCGGAACGCGACCTTCGATGCCTTCCGGCACGAACTTCGCAAGGCGGTTGCTCTGCGCGCTCTCGGGTGAGGTGATCGAACGCGGCGCCGTTCCTGCCGAGTTCAGATCGTCCTTGCCCTGGAAATAGCGCTCGCCCGATCCCTGCGCCATGGCGGAAAGCGAACCCATGCCGCGGTAGCTCTTGAAAGAACGGCCCTGATAGAGAATCATCTCGCCGGGAGACTCATCCACACCGGCGAAGAGCGAGCCGATCATGATAACGGAGGCTCCCGCTGCGATGGCCTTGGTGAGATCGCCAGAGTACTTGATCCCACCGTCGGCGATGATCGCAATGCCGCGCTCTTTGGCCGCGCGATACGCCTCGCTGATGGCCGTAATCTGCGGCATACCTGCACCGGTCACCATACGTGTCGTGCAGATCGAACCCGGTCCGATACCGACCTTGATGGCATCCGCTCCCGCTTCAATCAGAGCGAGGCAGCCGTCATAGGTGGCGACGTTTCCGGCGAGAAGATCGACATCCGGGAAGGCGCGTTTGCACTCGCGAACGGCTTCGAGCACACGCGAGGAATGACCATGTGCGCTGTCGATGGCAAGTGCGTCGACACGTGCGTCAATGAGGGCTGCGGCGCGTTCGAGGAAGTCGCCCGTCGCGCCGATAGCGGCAGCCACGCGGAGACGGCCCTGGTCGTCCTTGCAGGCGTTCGGGTACTTCAACTTCTTCTGAATATCTTTGACCGTGATGAGGCCCTTGAGTTCATAGGCGTCATTGACGACAAGGAGCTTCTCCACGCGATGCTGATGGAGGATGTGCTCTGCCTGCTCCAGGGTAGTGCCGACGGGGACGGTGATGAGGTTCTTCTTAGTCATCACTTCGGAGATCGGAATGTCCGTCTGCGAGATGAAGCGGAGATCGCGATTGGTCAGGATGCCGACAAGCTTCTTGCCCTGCGTCACGGGAACGCCGGAGATCTTGTAGCGGCGCATCACTTCCAGCGCATCGGCGATGGGACGTTCGGGCTCGATCGTCACGGGATCGACGATCATGCCCGATTCGGAGCGCTTGACCTTGTCGACTTCCTGCGCCTGCTGCTCGATGGAAAGATTGCGGTGAATAACTCCCATGCCTCCAGCCTGCGCCATGGCGATCGCCAGACGGCTCTCGGTGACGGTATCCATCGCAGCGGAGAGAAGGGGCGTATTTAGCGTGATGCGCTTGGTTAGGCGTGTGGACGTGCTGACCTGGGTTGGGACCACGTCGGAAAATGCGGGGACGAGAAGAACATCGTCGAATGTAAGGGCTTCAGGAACCGGATTCTGAATCATAAGGTTCAATCAAGTGTAGTCCAGTCTGGAAATGGTTGTATGCGGCGGAGATTTATACCACCGCAAAGCCGTTTGAACCGCCCCGCGCGAGGAAGATACCCGGAATCTCGATCTTCAATTCTGTTCTGACCAATCCCATTACTTTGGTTCCTGCAGAAACGATTGCCTCTGCCCGACTCTGGGCATTCAGTGGATACGCAGAAGCCTAGATTTGAAACAGGTTAGGTGCAATCTATGATTCTTGAGCCAACCTCCAACACCGGCTGTAGGGATTGTCGGGATGGAGTCGAAGAGCCATTTCCTTTTACCATGGCGTTTCAACCCATTGTTGACGTTGAAACGCGCACCGTCCGAACCTACGAGGCCCTGGTCCGCGGCCCAGAAAACCAGCCAGCGTCTGAAGTGCTCGCCATGGTCAATGAAAAAAATCGCTATGCCTTCGATCAGGCGTGCCGCGTGAAGGCCATTCGTCTGGCCTCAGAGCTGGGCATGGTGAAAACGGGAGCGCGCCTCGCCGTGAACTTCATGCCCGAGGCCATCTATAGCCCGTCAGGCTGCATTCAGAAAACTCTTCGGGCAGCACGGCAATACAAGTTCCCACTTGATCGGCTTATCTTCGAGATCACCGAACACGAGCCAGTTCGCAATACGGCCCACCTGAAGAGCATTATCAAGGAGTACAAGAAGCATGGTTTCGGGATCGCCCTGGATGACTTTGGCGCGGGGTATAACGGCCTGAGCCTGCTTGCCGAGTTGGATCCCGACATCGTCAAACTCGATGCGCGGCTTATCAAGGAGCTGCATCTGCGACCCCGGTCGCAGGCGATCGTGCGCGCCATGACTGAACTTTGCAAGTCTCTCGACATCACGGTCGTGGGCGAAGCCATAGAGACAGTGGAAGAGTGTGAGGCCCTCCAGGCCTGCGGCGTACACCTGATGCAGGGATTTTTCTTTGCCCAACCCCTCTTTGAGGGGTTGCCTGAAGTGACGTGGCGTTAGGCGCTTCCCAAACTTGTGCGATAAAGTTGGTGCATGCGTTTGAGTAAGGTTTTCGCTTTGGTAGTCTGTGCTCTTTCTGTAACTGCTGTGCGTGCGCAAGTGGGCGTATATCTCCTGGCGACTGGGCAGCATATGTCGAGCATTAACTACACGGACACGTTGAGTACGACAACGCCCCAGGCCACCGGAAGCGGACATATTTCGCCCTTGGGTTTTACGGGCGGTGTTTACTACGACTTCCACACCTTTGGTCCGATCCGGGTAGGCGCTGACCTGCGTGGTGGCATAACGTCGAGCCAGAAGAGCGCGCTTGGCGTGGAAAATGCCGCCGGCGGTCACGTAGGAACGGTGCTGGGCGGAGCCCGAGGCAGTTTGGCGACGCATATTGGGCCAGTGAAGGTCGACCCCTATGTTCAGGTCTCCTTCGGTCTGGTGCAGACCAACTACGGCATCTACACCCCTGTGGCCAACCAGGGAACGAACCGTCTGAACAACTTCGGTATGACGGGCTACCTTGGAGCGGATGTTCACCTGGCTCCCATCGCTTCCCTGCGCTTTGAGGGCGGATCGGGCGCTGTGCTCGCGGGATCGCGACCCAACAGCCTGAGTGGGCAGCGATACAGCGTCAGCTCCGGCGCAATTCCGCTGCAGACGTTCAGCATTGGGATTGTGTTCCATGGACGTCCACGGACCGATTAGGTCTTCACTTTCCTTCTGAGATCGGCGCCGCGCTCCAAGTGAGACCTCCTGACCGTACTTGAATTTGCATGCCTGACCACCTATACTGATTCATGCAGACGAACTTGCTGCCGCAGTAGGCGCGCCCTGAATGCACGGGCAGATGTGGCGGACGAGATGAGTGGGCGAAAGCCCACTTTTTATTTGCTCTAAAACGCACGAAAGGAGGCACGGCCATGGCCCTTGAACTCGACAAAATTCGCGATGCAGCCGACCGTGTCGCTGCCTCGCATCAGCTTGAAATCGTTGAGGTTTCCTTTACCGGTGCAGGCAAATTCAGCGCCCTGCAGATCTTCGTAGAGAAGAATGCCGAGGGACGCGCTGCCATGCTGCGCGAGGCGGAGACAGACGAGAGCAAAGCACTTCCCCGCGGTGTTCCCGTGGAAGCGCTTTCGGGCGTAACCCACCAGGATTGTGCGGCCTTTGCCACCGATTTCGGAACGCTTCTGGACGTGGAAGAGCTGGTTCCGGGAACGACCGAGTACACGCTGGAAGTCTCTTCTCCAGGCATTGAACGCAAGCTCTTCAAAACGGCCGACTACGAACGCTTCGCTGGCAGCCTGGTCACGCTGAAGACCTTCCAGGCGATCAACGGCACAAAGAACTTTACCGGGCGGATGACGTTTACGGACGGCACCGCCACCCTGGACCTTGCCGCCGTGAAGGCCAAGGGAAAGAAAAAAGGAACAAAGGCTGAGGCTCCGCAGACGGTTGAAATTCCCTTCAATGCCATCGAAAAAGCCCAGCTTGTGGCGGAAATTTAAACGCCGAAACCGGTTCTAGTAAGACGACACGCTCCACACAACTGAATAGAAGGTTTTGAGGTAACAGACCATGGCAAGCGCACTGTATCAAGCAATTGAATTGATGAGCCGGGACAAAGGGATTGACCCGCAGATCGTTGTGGGCGCGGTAGAAGACGCGATCGCACTGGCAACACGCAAGTTTTACAAAACGCAGGAGAATATGCGCGGCGAGTTCGACAAGGAGTCGGGCGAGATTCGCGCGTATGTCTATAAGACAGTCGTTGAAGGTGCGGAGCAGGTCGAGGACGCCGAGAACCAGCTCACGCTGGATCAGGCGAAAGAACTCGCTGGAGAAGTAGAAGTAGGCGCGGAACTGCGCTTCTACAAGGACACGTCGCCTTTGGGCCGCATCGCCGCCCAGATGGCAAAGCAGGTCATCTTCCAGAAGGTCCGCGAAGCCGAGCGCGACACGGTCTTCAACGAGTACAACCACCGCGTCGGCGAGATCCTGAACGCCACGGTGAAGCGCGTCGAGCCGATGGACGTCATCGTGGACCTGGACAAGGCCGAAGCCCGCATGCCGAAGCGCGAGCAGTCGCGCCTGGAGCAGTTCGCCGTCGGCGAGCGCATCCGTGTTGCTTTGATCCGTGTGGATCGTGCTGCCAAGGGACCGCAGGTGATCGTCAGCCGCGCCGCTCCTTCGCTCGTGCAAAATCTTTTCCAATCCGAGGTCCCGGAGATCTACGATGGCACCGTCATGATTCGTGCCATTGCTCGTGAAGCCGGAGAGCGTACCAAGATTGCCGTCGTCTCGCGCGACAAGGATGTCGATCCGGTCGGCGCCTGCGTGGGCATGAAGGGGATGCGCGTGCAGTCGATCATCCGCGAACTGCGCGGCGAAAAGATCGACATTATCGAGTTCTCCGAAGAGATTACGACCTTTGCCGAAAAGGCCCTGCAGCCTGCCAAGGTCGCCCGCGTGTCGATTACAGACCTCGCGGAGAAGCAGATCGAAGTGATTGTGGACGACACGCAACTCTCGCTCGCGATCGGGAAAAAAGGACAGAATGTTCGCCTTGCAGCCAAGCTCCTCGGCTGGAAGATCGACATCAAGAGCGAGGAAGAGAAGCGCCAGGAGGTCGAGCAGCAGATGTCGGCCATGCAGGGTGCGCCTCAGACTCCGATCGAACAGGTTACCGAACTGGGCGAGTCTGTTCTGGAGAAGCTGATCGCGGCGGGAATCACCACCGTGGAGAGCCTTGCGGACATGACGGCGGAAGAGCTGGAAGAGGTTCCCGGAATCGGCGAGAAGTCCGTCGAGAAGATTACGGTCGCGGTTCGCCACTACTTCGGTCAGTACGAAGAGGGTGAAGAGCGTCCGGCTGCTGCGGCAGAAGCCGCATCGACCGATGTTGCGCCTGCCGCGGAAGAAGCATCTGATGTCGAGACGGCCGAAGTGGATACGACCCTGGCCGAATCTGCAGACGAATCCTTGGAAGAGAACGCCGAGGATGAGGAGAGTTCCATGAGCAAGACACCGGAAGAGATCTTTGCGGCGGAGAACGCGGGTACGGGCAATGTCCCGATCGAAGTCGATGAGTCGACCGAGGACATCCTGGACGAGGAAGATCGCGCCTCCAACGAAGACGGATTTAGCGATGCGGACAACCGCGAGGGAGACATTGAACTGGACAACCAGACGATGGACGACCTGGTGGCTGAATCGCAGGAAATTTCAGACGAAACGATCGACTCGGATGAGCACGACCGTGGTTAGCCTGATCGCTAGCCACACCGTGCTTTCCGCTGGAAATAGTCCGTTAGTTGCATTTTCGGGCGATAATAAATTTATAGGCCTTCTAAACCTGCACCGCGGAGCCGCTATGACGCGTTGAGGGTGCAGG
Organism: Terriglobus saanensis SP1PR4; assembly: GCF_000179915.2. Classification (NCBI taxonomy): domain Bacteria; kingdom Pseudomonadati; phylum Acidobacteriota; class Terriglobia; order Terriglobales; family Acidobacteriaceae; genus Terriglobus; species Terriglobus saanensis. The sequence goes on from NC_014963.1 coordinate 3,909,733, forward strand.
GGAACAAAACGAGGATTGATTGAGCAAAGTACGCATTAACGATCTGGCACGCGAGCTGGAAGTGAAGAGCAAATCCATTCTGGATGCTCTGACGGCTGTGGGCGTGGCAGAAAAAAAGACCCATTCGAGCTCCATTGAAGCCGGCGAAGCCGAGCTCGTGCGACGCCACATCACCGGTGGCTCGTCCAACTCTCGTTCGTCCTCCTCCGCCTCCGACACACGCGGACGGATCGATCTCTCCAAGGCCTCCAAACCGGGAGACATCGCGCGCGCTATCCTCGAGCGCAAACAGGCAGAAGCTGCAGGTGCCTCTGCACCTCCCTTTGCTCAGCGCCCTGTCGTAGCACGGCCTCCCGTGGTGGCTGTACCACCACCGTCCGCTCCGCCCGTCGCCGTAGCGCCAACGCCTGTGGTGGCAACTCCTCCTCCCTCTGCGCCTGTTGTGGCAAGGCCCGTAGTGACTCCTCCTGCGGCCCCCGCACCGCCTGTCGTTGTGGCTCACCCTGCTGCGCCAGTACCTCCGCCAGCTCCTGTCGTCGCTCCTCCGACACGCGCACCCAACACGCAGCCGGTCATGCCGACGCTGACGTTCTCCTCGGAGCGCACCTCGTCTGCACCGCAGACGACAGGTCGCCGCATCGTTCCGCAGACGCGCGCCGCTTCGCCGGTCATCGTTGCACCGGCACCTGCGATTGCCTCCCGCGTTCCGATGGGAACGGTCGTTGTGAAAGCGCCGGTTGCTCCTGCAGCTGGAACCGTTCCTCCGAAGCCGGTGGCAGCGACTCCCGTTCCGGAGCCTGTCGCAGAAGTGGCAGCTCCACCACCGCCGCCTCCCGTTGTGGACGCTCCGCCGGTGCGTCGCGTGATTATGCCGCAGACTGGCCCGCGTCCCGTTTACACAGCGCCCCCTGGAGCGGCACCTGTCGCTCCGCGTGGACGTCCCATCTTCCAGCGCCCCGGCGCAAGTGGCCCCGGCAGCACAGGTGGATATCAAGGCAATCGTGGACCGATGGGTCCCGGCGGTCCCAGCAGCGGCGCCGGCGGACCGATGGGTCCCGGCGGAGTTCGCCGTCCCATGCATCCCACACGCACTTATCCGGGTGGACCGCCTCCTGGAGCACCGGGTGCGCGTCCCTTCACGCCTGGCGGACGTCCCGGTTTCGGTGCACGCCCCGGATTTGGCGGACCGCCCCGTCCAGGTGGCGGCTTAGGCGCGCCTGGCGATATGGCCGGAGCTCCAAAGCCGGGTATGCGTCCAGCAGCACGCAAGGGCGCAGCAGGTAAGAAGCGTTACGAGAAGAGCAAGGAAGGCCCGATGAAGGGCTTTGCGCCACCGTCTCGTTTTGGTGGACCGCAGATTCCGCAGGGAGAAGTGCCGATCACGCGCACCATTACCGTGACCGAAGGCATCTCCGTAAAGGACCTTGCCGAGAAGTTGGAAGTACGCGGTAAAGATCTCATCGCCATGCTCCTGATGCGCGGCATTTTCGTCACCGTGAACCAGTCGCTCGACAACGAGCTGGTCAAGGGCATCGCCGCAGCATTCGGCGCGGACGCCCAGATCATCTCCGTCGAAGAGCAGCTTGAGAACGAAGCAATCGAGGGCCTGCTCGAAGACACTACCGGCATGATCGAGATCACGCGTCCCCCCGTCGTTACGGTCATGGGACACGTCGATCACGGCAAAACATCACTCCTCGATGCGATTCGCTCTACCGACGTCGCCAGCGGCGAAGCCGGCGGCATTACGCAGCACATCGGCGCGTACAAGGTGCACGTCACGAAGCCGGACTCTCCTGCCTTTGGCCGCGAGATCGTCTTCCTGGATACGCCTGGTCACGAAGCCTTCACGCGCATGCGTGCACGCGGAGCGAAGGTCACGGACATCGTCGTCGTGGTGGTTGCAGCGGATGACGGCGTGATGCCGCAGACGATTGAAGCCATCGATCACGCGAAGGCGGCGAATGTGCCGATCATCGTTGCGGTCAACAAGATCGACAAACCCGGTGCGGATCCGTCGCGCGTCAAGCAGCAGCTTGCCGAGCGTGGCCTGCAGTCGGAAGATCTCGGCGGCACCACGGTCTTCGTGGAAGTCTCCGCGAAGAAGCGCATCGGTCTCGATCTCCTGGAGGAGATGATCCTGCTCACAGCGGATCTCGCCAACCTGAGAGCGATCCCCGAGCGTCCCGCAGTCGGTACGGTCATTGAAGCCAAGCTGGATCGCGGTCGCGGTGCAGTCGCCTCCATCCTCGTACAGAACGGAACCCTGAAGACGGGCGACAGCTACATCGTCGGCAACACCTTCGGTAAGATCCGCGCCATGTTCGACGATCGCGGACGTCCGATCGAATCCGCTGGACCTTCGACCCCGGTCGAGATCCTCGGTCTCGAAGGCATCCCGGACGCCGGTGACACGTTCATCGTCATGAGCGATCGCGACAAGGCCAAGGGCATCGCACAGTACCGCAAGATGAAAGAGCGCGAGGCGCAGCTTGCCAAGAGCAGCCGCGTCTCTCTGGAAGGTCTTGCCGAACAGATCAAGCAGGCAGGCGTCAAGGACCTCAACATCATCCTCAAGGGCGATGTGCAGGGTTCGGTCGAAGTTCTGGCAGACAGCCTGCAGCGCATGTCGACCGAGAAGGTACGCGTTCGCGTTCTTCACTCGGGCGTCGGCGCCATCACGGAGTCGGATATCCTTCTCGCCTCTGCCTCGAACGCGGTCGTTATCGGCTTCAACGTTCGTCCGGAGCGCAAGGCACAGGAGCTCTCCGAAGCCGAGAACGTCGAGATTCGTCTGCACTCGATCATCTACGAGCTTCAGGACGAGATCACGAAGGCGATGCTTGGTCTGCTCGACCCCGTGTTCAAGGAAAACTACCTTGGCCGCGCGGAAGTGCTCAACGTCTTCAAGATCACGAAGGTCGGCCAGATCGCCGGTTCCATCGTTCGCGACGGCGTCATCCAGCGCAATGCGCAGATTCGCCTGATGCGCGATGGCGTGGAGATCTACAAGGGCAAGATCGCCAACCTGAAGCGCTTCAAGGAAGATGTGAAGGAAGTCACCAGCGGCATGGAGTGCGGTATCGACCTCGGCAGCTGGAAAGACATCCGCGTCGGGGACACGATCGATGCCTTCGCCACGGAGAAGATGGCGGACGATCTCGGAGGCAACACCGCCGAGATCAAGAAGGCAGCAGCCAAGGCTGCGGCGAAGGAAGCCGCAGACAAGGTCGCCGAAGATGCCGCCAAGGCCGCAAAAGAAGCAGCCGAGACGACCAACGCATAACGCTCTTCTCCAAATCAACGCAAGGCCGGGATCATCTCCCGGCCTTTTTGTTTGTGCGCTATTGATTCTTCAAAATGGCGATTTAATAGGTTCTAGATGAATGGCGTTTTGTAAGTGCCGATCGAAGCGCAGCTACAGGAGAAGCTAAACAGCGCGAAGCTGAATTATATCTAGATAGCGTTGCAATTCCCTATTCGGGAATCTTCAAAAAAATCATCGGTTATTAAGTTGTTCGCGCGTGTTGCTCATCATAAGCTCGGCAACTGAGTTACAAGAATCTCTTCGAGGATCTCCGATGCGTGTAGAACTGCAAATCACTTTTCTGTCTCTGATCTTTACAACAAGCGTCATAGCGCAGAGCACGTTGCCCGCCAGCGTAATGCCAAATTGGAAGTAACTCTCCTTCTATGAGAAAGCCACGCAGGATAAGTTGCGCACGCAAATACCATTTCGCTAACTGCAATGGGTGTGGAAAGCGACCGCTGCAACCAAAGGCGGAGATATAAATTAACGTCACCGCAATGGGAAGGAATCGAATAGATGACAAAGTACATGAAGCTTGCATGGCTGGCCTTGGCCCTCATGACTGCGGACACGGCCGCGACACAAACATATAACGGTACCGCATTCACTTTGGCCCCGCCCAGCGGTGTTGGTCCCGGCCAATTCATCAACGGGAACGGAGATGCCGCAACCTTCTCAACCGTCGATAACGAAATTGATAGCTGGTGGGGGTTAGGAATCAAGTCTCAGTGTTGTAGTAACTACGTTGGTTATGGGATTGTGTTTGATGCTCGGGCTGGTTCTATCTATACACAGGGCAACGTCGGGATCGGCACGACGACGCCTGGACTGTATCCATTATTCGTCAAGAATAGCGGTCACTGGCAGTTGCTAAATCTGCAAAACCCATCAACTTCCCCTGGTGCGGCTGTTATTCAATTTGATAGGAGTGCCGCAACGGCCAATCCGGCTGTTTGGACAGTCGGATACTCAGACTATAACGCCGGGGACTGGCCTCTTGGCTTTACCGTTATGGATGCCACCAGCGGCTCTAACCTGACAAGACTATTGATCAATGCATCAGGCAATGTTGGCATAGGCACGACGAGCCCTCAATATAAGTTATCCGTCAACGGCACGATTCAAGCGAAAGAAGTCCTCGTGAACACCGGATGGGCGGACTACGTGTTCCAACCGAATTATCGAGTCAGGCCATTAGCCGAAGTCGCGGCGTTTATTAAAGCGAATCACCATCTTCCGGATATCCCATCGGAGTCGGAAGTCAAAGAGAACGGCGTGAGCCTGGGCGACATGCAGGCGAAGCTCCTGGCAAAGATTGAAGAGCTGACGCTGCAGATGATTCAACTCGACAAGAAAAACAGGGCGCTCGCGAAAAAAGTGGCACAACTCAAAGGCCGTTAGGTCTCCAGATCCGGGAAGAACAGTGGAAAGGATTCGCGTCATGGAACATCTCTCATCCGCTTCACTTGTATGGATCAGGCGCTCTCGTCCGGGACTCTTGATCCTGGCTCTCGCCGTTTCGTGCATCCGTTGCTTTGGACAACTACCCGCCGATCTGGACCTACCGTCCGAGACGGTGACCTCCGGCTCTTCCGTGTTTCAAGCTTCAAATTCCATCACAAGCAGCGCCAGTTTTGTGGTGCAGGATTCGGCAACCGTCACTCTCACCGCAGGCAGTTCCATTCGAATTGAACCAGGATTTGACGCTATAGCCGGTACCGCACCCTTTACCTTTTTTGCAGTCATCGACCCAAACGTAGGCCAAGGGCCACCCGACGAAGGGAATGGACCGCCCAGTATCCCCTTTTCGTACACAGCACCAGACCACGCCCCCAGCTGTGACAACATCTCCGGCCAGTGGATCGATTCCGATAATGTTGGCAACTCTATCGGTTGGGATCTGAATCAGAGCGGCTCCTCTATCACCGGAACGCTTTCCTTTGACGACTATCGCGACTTTGGAGCGGGATTAACATATTGCGGTACGATAAACTACTCCGCGTCAGGTGTTTCCAATGGCAATTCCTACTCTCTGTCTGCCGTCAATCCCGTGCCATCCATCGATAGTTGCGGTCTTCCACTAGCTCCTTCGGAAACTGAAACGGTCACGCTGTCTGGTCAGGCCTGCGGCAGCGGAAATGGCGCATACACCATTGCAGGAGGCGGTCCCACGCAGGGCCTCTCCCGCGCCGCTCCTACTTCAGCCAGCGCGAGAAGTAAAAGAGTTATGAGTGCATCGGTGCGACCAGCCTTAACAAGTGGTGTCTCTACGTGGACGACCTACAGTCCGCGCTTCAATGTCTCTTATTCCACGTACATTCCCGTGGACCATATCGCTGGGCCTACACCCTGTTATGTCTACCCTGGTAACGGCCAGGAACCATTTCCGTATTGGCCTTTATATTATAAAGGCGATGCAAATCGTGGTACCTATCGCACCACCCAGGCGATCTTCGTTGTTCCGGACAAACAAGTCGATAATAACTTCTATGTGGATGCTGGCGCCACACGGAATTACAGCAGGGGGTCACCTGCAAATGGTCCGAATGCGAATCTCTCATCTGTTCCCGCCAGTCCCAATATCTATGACGGTCCCTATGTCGGTGCCGACGAAGACAACAAGCAGTATGATTGTCTACTTTGGAATGACAGAGGTAAGGCAAACCTCACCACGATGCAAACTCATAGCGTCTCATTTCCCGGAGGCCACCAAGCAGTAGTCACTTTAAGCGGATTGGGCCAAGATCCTCTTGAGCCCCAACTCGGTGGAATTAAGTGGAACGGGACTATTACATTGGACACCACTGACCCGAACAATCCAACGGCTCAGGCGGCAATATCCCATACATGTTACCCAGCACATATTGTGAAGGTTAATGGTGTAACAATTATCGATGACAACAAGGTTACAAATACCACAGGGAATCTATTCAAATGCTTAGCAGACCCGACCCACGCAACATGGAAAACTACGACTACGGGCGCTATCCCCGTACCAAGCCACTAGAACTTAGAAGACGACATCTTTCACGGAAAGCAGAAGATCTATGACAATTCTGAGGACCGTTGGTCTGTTCATACTATTCGCGATGTCGGCTTCTGCTCAGGAGACCCCGATGCATGAACGATATCGAAAGATACTCACCCAGCCGGGCGGAAACCTCGCCAAAATGGACGAAGTCTACGGCGATGTAAACGAAGTCACGGTTGGGGCATTATCGCAGGCTGAAGTCGGCACGATACTTCCTTTGGCCTTTCAGTGTGTCCACTCTCCGAATAGGGAGACCAGCGAAGCTGGATTCAACTTTCTTATCGGTGTAATGATTCGACTGGACAGTGCCAAATTATTGGCACCTTATATCGATGAGCTGGGAAAACTGTTAGATGAAAAAGACAATTCTCGGCGACAGCTAGTTTTTCTCATACTCGGAAGTCTGAACCCCAAACCCCCAGAAAAAGCGATCGAATACCTGAAGGCCAGTCTGGAGAACACTCGCAATTCCAACGAAGAAGCTTTAGCCATTGCGGCATGCTTGTTGAGAGCCGCCCCCACTGACGCTCCGACCGTGCATAGAGTATTAGCGTTTGTGTCGGCTCATCCCGACGCCGTTTTAACAAACGGTGTGATACGCCAGCTTGGGCTGAGCAGGATACGGCTTCCGGAGGCTGTGAACTTTATCTCGACCAATCTCGATCAAGAGGATGAAGGCTTTCGTGCCTCGGCTGTCGATGCCGCATCTCGGTTAGACAAGGAGACAAGAGCACAGATTTCTTCTCAGTTGAAACGGATTGCTTCCGATCCCAAAGAATCGCAGTATGTGCGTCAACAAGCAACAGAGGCTGTGAAGCCGTAGCCGAGCTTCCATGAAATTTATGAACCCAACACCCTCAGCCCGCATTATCAGCTCTCTCGAAGCATTAGGCATTTGTTGGTTGGTATCTTCTATAGCTCCCGGGCTATACAGTCTGGACGCCAGGGTAACATTTTATTTCTTTTTTGGAGCTTGCCCTTCTTTGCGACTGGCTGGGCATTGGTCGGCATACCCATGTTCATGTTGGGCAATAGGATCTTCAAAATTCCAAAGATAATTCTTGGTCTCGTCGGAGGAATTGCTGGAGCCTCTGTCACGCTACTCCCGACAGTGATCCTCTGGACGATTTCTTTAGGTAGAGAACATTTCAAATTGGACTGGGCTTACATGAGAGGCTGGCCGCTTTTTGGCGGCTGCATTGGGGCTGCAGGATTGATTCTTTACAGTTGGCGACTTGCACGAGCTATTCGGCAGACAAGGGCCAAGCTTAAAACTGATTGAGCTCGACGCTGAAATCAGTCCATACTGTACTTCACAAAGGCCTATGAGAACGATCAAGATTTTCGGTTTGCTTATGCTCTTCGCGATCTCGGCTTCTGCTCAGGAGACGTCGATGCATGAACGGTATCGCAAGATACTCAACCTGCTGGCCGGAAGCCTCACAAAAATGGACAAACTCTACGGACATGTAAACGAAATCACGGTTGGGGCATTGTCGCAGACGGAAGTAGGCGCGGTACTTCCTTTGGCCTTTCAGTGTGTTCACTCTCCAGATGATGAGATTGTCGAAGCTGGATACGACTTTCTCATCAGCGTAATGCTCCGATTTGATAGCGCCGGTTTATTAGGACCTTATATCGATGACTTAGGGAAACTCGCAGAGGAGAAAGATAACTCTCGGCGGCAACTCGTTCTTCTTATTCTCGGCAGCTTAAAACCGAAACTCCCGGAAAAGGCTATCGAATACCTTAAGGCCAATTTGGAGAGCACTCGCAATTCGAATCAGGAAACCTTGGTCATTGCGGCAAGTCTGCTGCAAGCGGCCCGCACTGACGCTCCGACCGTGCATAGAGTGCTTCTAGTGGTGTCCAGTCGCTCGGACGCCGACCTTACGAGCAGTGTGATACGCCAGCTTGGCTTGAGCAGAATTCGACTTCCGGAGGCTGTGAATTTTATCTCATCCAACCTCAATCAAGAGGATGAGTTCCTGCGCGCCTCAGCTGTTGATGCCGCATCTCGGCTGGATAAGGACACGAGAGCACAGTTTTCTTCGCAGCTAAACCGGATTGCTTCCGATCCCAAAGAAACACAGTATGTGCGTCAACAAGCAGCCGAAGCTCTGAAGCCATAACGCAGCTCCCTCCGATGAAGAATGCCCACTCCAACCTGCCATTACGCATCGCGATTTCGTTCGCAGCATTGGCAATCTGCTGGTATACATCCGCCGTTGCTGCAGGATTACGTTTTCAAGACCCCGGTATGACTGCTTTACTCTTTCTCTGGAGCCTACCGTTCTTCGCAGTTGGTTGGGTATTGGCGGGAATTCCTATGATCGCAATGGGCAATCGAATCCTCAGGATACACACGATACTTCTGGGTTTCGCAGGTGCCATTGCCGGGGCCTTCGCCATACTCATTCCATTTTTCGTCTCTGCCGTCATTGCGAATGGAACAATAAATTCTTCAGAATGGCGCTGGTCCTCCTTGGAAAGCTGGCCAGCTTTTGGTGCGGGAAACGGCACTTGTGCAGTAATTCTTTATCGTTGGATGCTCTCACGAGCTACTAAGCGAACAGAACCCAAACTTAGCACTGATTGAGTTCTCGTCGCTAGATTAGCGCGAACGCGCTGGAGATTGCCCTTGCTCAATAAGCGAATCCATCTGTACATAGTCAGCGCGCTGCTCAGCGCCCCGACCGCCCTTTTCGCTCAGATCTGCCCCGCGCCCCCTATCCCGATCTGGTCAGGCGAAGGGGGCGTTCCCACAGGCTATGGCAATCGAAAGGTCTTTCTCTCTCCGAACCAGCACAGCATAACTATTCCCTGGCCCAATCCGGACGGCACGGAAACAAAGCGAAGGTTTAACCTGCACAATGACATTGATCCCAATTTGCGCGTTCAAATCGAGGACACCTCCAGCGGCTTTCGATACACCTATCATCTCGAAAACGGAAAGCAGTCCAAAGATTCGTTGAACTCATTTAACCTCGCGATCTACCCGGACACCGAAACGCAGGCTGAGGCTGAGTTATGAAAGGGAGGGATTGCGATTTCAACGGTAAAAGAAAGGGCTGGACTCCCTGGAGCGCCTCCCGGGAGACTCGCTCTCTGGATGGAGCCTCTCGTGGGAGGCGTTGAGCACCCTCTGCCGCCTGGCGCGGCGACTAATTTCACGCTGGTAACGCGGGGCAGACCTGGATTCACGACGGCTGAGACAGAGCACTTTCCTCACCTCGATTTGACGGACGAATGGCCGGAGAATATTTTGTACGACCTCGGTGACGTGATCGGGCCCAGGTGCGTTGCCGATCATAGAATTACCCTGGGTCCGCGCTATGGCCCTGAGAACTCGGTAGCCCAAATTGCATCCGATTACATCGTCGGTATTCAGGAACTGGTCCGCACACATCGGCTTGAATCGAACTCACCCTTCCTCAAGGAAGTAATAGCGAGTTTGGATGCCATCGCCTCCGGCTCTTCCGCGCAGATCCCGATTACGCAAAAGGCACATTCCGAGATGGAAGCTGAGATTCTCAACGCCCTACAACTGTCCTTGCATGTCACTTACAAAGGTCCTCAATAGGCGTGCCGATCTCCACTCTTTTCCCGAGGTGCTATAACAAATCAAACCAAACAATCAGTGGAGATCCCTCGGATGGCCAAAGTTCCCCCCACGCCTCAGATAGACCGTCGTACGTTTCTGCACCGCTCTGGTGCGCTTGCCGGTCTGGGAGCTCTGGGACTTTCGGGTTGTGCCAGACAGGTACGCACTGCGGCCGCGCCTGCACTTCCCTTCTACGACGCCGTGGGTCCGATCCCGCCGATTCGCGCGCATGAAGATCGCATCTTCCGCATCACCGTCTGCCTGCGGCCCTTCCGCGCGGCGGGGCCTCGGTTGGATGCGGAATGGGTCGGCGACAAGTTCGTCGTCCACAACTACGGCCACGGCGGCAGCGGCTGGTCGCTCTCCTGGGGCTCGGGCGCCGTCGCAGTGCGCAAAGCTCTCGTCAACGGAGACAAGAACATCGCTGTGATCGGCTGTGGGGCCCTGGGCCTGACCTCCGCGACCCTGCTTCAGCGCGAAGGCGTGCGGGTCACCATTTATGCCAAGGAGAGGCCGCCCTTCGTGCGCTCCTCGCGCGCTACAGGGAGCTGGACGCCCGATTCGCGCATCGCGCTTGCCTCCGCCGCTTCAGCGGCCTTCCCGGCCGAGTGGGAGTCGATGGCGCGCGCTTCTTTCGCCATGTACCAGAGCTATCTCGGCATGCCCGGTAACCCCATCGAGTGGACCGACCGCTACGCTCTCTCGGATGAAGAAGGCGCTGTTCCGGGGCATTCGAGGACGACGGTTCCCGGTGCCGAGAAGCTCGATTTCGCCCGCTACCAGAACCGCATCCACGACCTGACGCCCGCGATGCAGCCTCTGCCGCCGGGAAGCCATCCCTTTCCTGTTCCCTTTGTCAGTCGCAACACTTCCCTCACCTTCAACGTGGCCGATTACTCGCGTCAGCTGCTCAATGACTTTCTGATTGCGGGCGGAAAGATCGAGACACAGGAGTTCCACTCACCGCAGGACCTCGCGGCATTACCACAGCGCACGTTCATCAACTGCACAGGCTACGGCGCGCGTGCTCTGTGGAGCGACGAATCCATCACGCCGGTGCGGGGCCAGATCGCGTGGTTGATCCCACAGGAGGGCGTCAACTACGGCCTGTATTACAAGGACCTCAACGTCCTCGGACGCCGCGATGGCATCGTGATTCAGGTCTCCGGGCAGGGCGAAGCGTCGGGTTGGAACGATACGAATGAGGCTCCTGACGTGGAAGAAGCGCACTCCGGAGTTCGTTCTCTGCAGGCGCTCTACCAGCGCATGGCGTCGATGCCTGCCAATCGTCGTGGCTGAGGATAGCGCGGCAACTCTCCGACATGAAAAGCACTCCTATCAACTGCGCGCGCGTCGCACGGTGAGCCCGCCGCTTGCATACACAAGGAGAATTTCCATGGGCTTGAGAGACGTATTGATTGATGAGTTGCGCGACCTGTACAGCGCTGAAAACCAGCTGGTAAAAGCACTCCCCAAAATGGCCAAGGGCGCGAAAGATCCGTCCCTGAAGGCTTCGCTTTCGAACCACCTCGAAGAGACCAAGGGCCAGGTTCTTCGCCTGCGTCAGGCCTTTGAGATCCTCGGCAAGAAAGCAACGGGCGAGCACTGCAACGGTATGGAAGGCCTGATTGAAGAGGGTCAGGACGCCCTGGAGAAGGACGAAGAGGGTGCAACGCTCGACGTCTGCATCATCGGCGCAGCCTCTCGCGTAGAGCACTACGAGATTGCTGGCTACACCGCTTCGATCGAGATCGCCAAGGCACTTGGCGAACGCGATGTCGTTGCGCTGCTGACAGAGACGCTCAACGAAGAACTCGTCGCTTCCAAGACCCTCCAGGGTGCGGGCAAGGTGCTGATCAAGCAGTCTGCCGCGGACTCCAAGGTCAATGAGGACGGAGACAAAAAGCCGAAGTCGGCCAAGGAAAAGACCTCCGACAAGAAGAGCAAGGAAGACGAGAAAAAGGCATCGCCCAGCATCAGATAGTCGACGATCGCAGTTATGGAAAAATCGGCCTTCGCCACCTCTGGCGGAGGCCGCTTTCTTTGGTGTAGGGTTTGAAAGCGCTCACAGGATTCAGAACGAGTCGCAAGGAGATTTCCGATGAAGAAGATTTTGCTCGCCACAGTTCTTGGTTGTTGCGCGTTAGGTGCAGCCGCGCAGACCATGTCCACGACACACATGACGCAGGAGAAAGACAAGCAGGGCGCAGCCCTTCCCAGTCCTCGCATGGAAACCTCCGCCATGCTGGGCAAAGCAAAGATCACCATCAGCTATGGCTCGCCCAGCATCAAGGGCCGCGAGATGAGCACGCTCGTTCCCACGGGAAAGATCTGGCGTCTTGGCGCAAATGAGGCCACATCCCTGACTTCTTCGGGAGATCTGATGATCGGAACCCAGCACGTCCCGGCGGGCAGCTACACCCTCTTCATCATGCCCACGGAGACCGGCTGGATGCTCGCCATCAACAAGCAGACGGGCCAGTGGGGCCTGACTTACGACGAATCGCAGGATCTTGGACGTACCCCATTGAAGTCCGCAACGCTGCCCTCATCCCAGGAGAAGCTCTCGATCAGCATCGAAGACATCAAGGGCGGCATGGGTCAGCTTCACATCAAGTGGGGCACGGTGAATGCTTCCACGATGATCATGGCGCACTAGTTCTAAGAAGGTTCGGAAACGACGGCGAGCGGACGAACGTCCCTCGCCGTTTTCTGTTTAACCCAGCGAAAGAAAAAGGCGATCACCAGCATCAGCGCAGCGCCCGACGAGTCCAGCAGAACATCGCTTACCAGTCCTGTCCGGTTGGGGAGGAAGGACTGATGTACTTCGTCTAGGGCGGCAACAAGCATCGTGTTGAGAAGCGCCATCTGCAAAGCCCACCGCCAGCGCTCACGCCAGGCCTCCCAGGCAAAGCGAGGTTGCCACGTGCGCAACCAGGCGCGAAGCCACGCCAGCCCCTGCGCCCCATAGCCGAGGAAGTGGCCGGTCTTACGGAGGTGGTGGTGAATATGGTCCCACTCTCTATTCGTTACAACGCCAAAGAGGGCCTGCCAGATGGGGCGCAGGATGCGTCCCGTATGGTCGCCGCCAAAGCTCGCCGTCGACTCGCGCACGATAACAAGCAGCATCACTACAACCGGCCACCAGGTCGATACGAGGAAGCGTCTTCGCGACGGGGATTTTGCAGGGATAGGCATTCATTTCAGAGTAACCTGAAAGGCTTAAAAGCAGATCCCTTAGCGAAGGGATCTGCTTTACAAAAGAGGCGCACCCGAAGGTGCGCCTCTTCCGAAACAAGAAACGACTACGCTGCGGGCTCTTCGCCCAGCTCGCCGCCGCCATTTGCTTCCATCTGCTTCTGCAGTTCTTCGCGCTTCTTCGTGCGAGCATCTGCCTGCTTCTGGCGCTTCTCATCCAGTTCGGTCTCGGCTCCGAGGAGCTCAATGAAGGCCTTCTCGCCGCCATCGCCCTTGCGGAAGCCAGAGCGCGTGATGCGCAGGTAGCCGCCGTTGCGGTCGGTGTAACGGGGAGCGACCACAGCGAACAGACGCGTAACAGATTCCGGCGTCATCATGAACGCCAGTGCCTGACGGCGCGCATGTACGTCGCCGCGCTTGCCCAGAGTAATCATCTTCTCAACCAGGGGCCGTACTGCCTTGGCCTTGGTCACGGTGGTTTCGACGCGATCCTCGATCAGAACCGAGGTGACCAGGTTGCGCAGCAAAGCGCGACGGTGGCTGGGATTACGTCCGAGTTTGAATCCTGCATTGCGATGCCGCATGGCGTGTTCTCTCTTTAACTCAAAATTTCTGACTACTTAAAGCTTCGTGGCGGAGCAGACTTTCGCAGCCCGCTCCGCACACGTTTAGAAGTTTTCCGTCTCTGCCGCGCCGTCGAGTTCGAGGTCGTCTTCCACGTCATCGTCGTCTTCGTCGTCAAAGTTGCCGAAGCTGGCAGCAAGCGTCGCTGCCGGCAGAATGGAGGTCGGTCCGGGAACAGGGTTGCCGCTCTCGTCGATCTTCATGCCAAGCGAGAGACCCATCTGAGCAAGGATTTCCTTGATCTCGTTCAGGCTCTTGCGACCAAAGTTCTTGGTCTTCAGCATTTCGGCTTCGGTCTTCTGGATCAGCTCGCCGATGGTCGCGATGTTGGCGTTCTTCAGGCAGTTGTAACTGCGTACCGAAAGCTCCAACTCTTCGACCGAGCGGTTCAGGTTATCGTTGCGCATCGCCGGACCATCGTGCGAGCCATCCAGACCAGCTTCCATCTCCTCTTCAAAGTTGATGAAGATGGTCATATGGTCCTTGAGCAGCTTGGCCGAGAGGCCGAGGGCGTCCGCAGGAAGCACGGTGCCGTTCGTCCAGATCTCGATGGTCAACTTGTCGTAGTCGGTGATCTGACCGAGACGCGCTGCGTCCACGGTGTAGTTCACCTTACGCACAGGCGAGTGAACGGAGTCGACCGGAATGAATCCGATGCCGAGATCCGGATCAAAGTTCTTGTCTGCGGAGACATAGCCACGGCCGCGCTTCAAGCGCATCTCCATGTCCATCTTTCCACCCTCGGACACGGTCGCGATGTACACGTCCTTGTCGAGAATCTCTACATCGCCGTCAGCCTCGATCATGCCGGAGGTGACAACACCAGGCTGGTCGACGCGCAGGTACAGCGCCTTCGGGCCTTCGCCATTCAGTTTGAACGGGATCTGTTTCAGGTTCAGGATGATGTCGGTCGCATCTTCAACTACGCCAGTGATCGACTGAAACTCGTGCAGTACACCTTCGAGACGGACAGCTGTTACAGCTGCGCCTTCGATGGAAGAAAGCAGTGTGCGACGAAGACCGTTGCCGATCGTCGTTCCGAACCCGCGCTCGAACGGCTGCGCGCTGAACTTGCCATACTTCTCGGTGAGCGTTTCGCCCTCAACTGCAAGGCGCTTCGGTTTTTGAAAACCTCTCCAGAGCATTGTTCTTTTCCCTTTCCCTCTGCCCGTGCACATCTGCGAAGCATTCTGCAGAGGCCGAACTTCGGTCCGTACGGTTGGTGTTGCTCATGCTGCGAGCACAAGCCAGCGGGACAATACCCGCTGACTCGCTCGCTTACAAAATCGTTTACTTCGAGTACAGTTCGACGATCAGCTGCTCGTTGACCGGGAGCTGGATATCTTCGCGCTTCGGGAAGGCAATGACCTTACCGGAGTAGTTATCACGATCGATCTCAAGCCAGGTCGGCGTGCTCTGGGCAGCGGCGAAATCCTTCGCGCCCTCGGCAATCGTCAGCTTCTTCGACTTCTCACGGAGCTCGATGACATCTCCAACCTTCACCTGGAAGGAAGGAATGTTCACCTTGCGGCCGTTCACATTCACATGCCCGTGACGTACGACCTGACGCGACTGACGGCGTGCGATCGCAAATCCAAGACGGTAAACCACGTTATCCAGACGTGTCTCAAGCTGCTGCAGAAGCAGTTCGCCCGTGACACCGGTGCGGTTGGAAGCCTTCTCGTAGTACGCGCGGAACTGGGTCTCCAGCGTGAAGTAGATGCGCTTGGCCTTCTGCTTCTCGCGGAGCTGCAGGCCGTAGCCTACGATCTTCTTGGCGCGTGCCTGACCGTGCTGGCCCGGCGGGAAGTTGCGCTTTTCAATGGCGCATTTGTCTGAGAAGCAACGTGTTCCCTTGAGAAAAAGCTTAACGCCATCGCGCCGGCAAAGACGGCAGACAGCTCCTGTATAACGTGCCATTTCATACTCTCCAAAACTTCAGGTGACGATCGTTTTACGCGGGCATCCGCTTCATCACGATCCGTGTAGTTGTTAGTTTTGAGTTTCTAGTTGTTAGCCACGAACGACTAACAACTAGAAACTAATAACTCAAAACTCCAAAAAACTTATACGCGACGGCGCTTGGGCGGACGGCAACCGTTGTGCGGGATCGGCGTGACGTCACGGATGGACCGGACATCAAGACCGGCGGCAGCCAGTGCACGTACCGCGGACTCACGGCCCGAACCAGGACCGGAGACGCGCACGTCGACCGAACGGAGGCCGTGGTCGCGAGCTGCAGTCGCGGCGTTGACCGCTGCCTGCTGCGCCGCGAAGGGCGTTCCCTTACGCGACCCGCGGAAGCCGAGCGAACCCGAGCTCTTCCAGCTCAGCGTGTTGCCGGTCTGGTCCGTGATGGTCACAATGGTGTTGTTGAAGGTCGCCTGTACGAATACGAGGCCGTAAGGAACGTTCTTCCGTTCCCGCTTCTTGAACTTCTTGTTCTTGCCGGCCTTGCCGGTCTTAGCCTGCTGATTCTGCTGCTTCGCCATTACTTGGTCGCCTTCTTCTTTCCGGCAACGGTGCCCTTACGCGGGCCCTTCCGTGTGCGCGCATTGGTGTGCGTGCGCTGTCCGCGCACAGGCAGGTTGCGGCGATGCCGCAGACCACGGTAGCTCTGGATCTCGATCAAGCGCTTGATGTTCAAGGAGATATCCTTGCGCAGATCGCCTTCGATGCCACCCTCCGCCTCAATCACCTGGCGAATCTTGTTCAGTTCGTCCTCATCGAGCGTCTGCATCTTGCGAATCGGATCGATGTCCGCCTTCTTCAAGATGCTGAGCGCGCGAGGATCGCCAATTCCGAAAATGTACGTGAGCGCGATTTTTGCCTGCTTGTTGTTCGGCAGATCGACGCCAGCAATTCTTGCCATCTCTCATCTTCTTTCATGCTCCTGGCGCTGTCGCCAGAGGAGCGGTTGAGCAGAGTTCCCGGGGTTCATCGCAAGCCTTGACTTCGGCTAACTCGCCCTTTGTGTGCCTTCTCTTTCCTGAGAAGGCTGGGTTCCGCTTTGGTTAGTGCCAACTGCAAACAACCAGAGATTAACCCTGGCGCTGCTTATGCTTGGCGTTCTCGCAGATCACACGCACCACACCGCGGCGGTGAACGATCTTGCACTTGTCACAGATCTTCTTTACAGATGCACGAACCTTCATTGCTACAACCCTCAGTTCTTCTTACTTGCTACTTACCACCGATTACTTATAGCGGTAAGTAATGCGCCCGCGGTTCAAGTCATACGGGCTCAATTCAATGGCGACGCGATCGCCAGGAAGGATACGGATGAAGTTCTTGCGCATGCGTCCTGAGACATGGGCCAGCACCTGATGCTTGTTCTCCATCTCGACCTTGAACATCGCATTCGGCAGCGTTTCAACCACCACTGCCATGACTTCAATTGCATCTTCCTTCGACAAACGCTCTCCTCGTAACTTCTACTGCCAAAACCGTTGCGAAACCTTATCGCGTAAGAACCAGAGGACCGTCTTCCGTCACCGCAACCGTATGCTCAAAGTGGGCGCTCCAGCTGCCGTCCACGGTCACTGCGGTCCAACCATCTCCCAGAACCTTCACCTCGGGACGTCCGGCATTGATCATCGGCTCAATCGCCAACACCATGCCCGCCCTCAGCTTTGTACCTTTACCGCGCTTGCCATAGTTCGGAACCTGGGGATCTTCGTGCATCTTCTTGCCAATGCCGTGTCCCACGAACTCCCGCACTACGCCAAACCCTTCCGCCTCACAAAACTCCTGCACCGCAGCGCCGATATCGCCAAGCGTCTGGCCTACCTTCACCTCTTGAATCGCCTGCTCCAGCGACTGCTTCGTCACTTCCAGCAGTTTGCGTGTCGCCGCGCTGGTCTTGCCTACCGCGTGCGTGACTGCCGCATCGGAGTAGTAGCCATCCAGAATCACACCGCAGTCCACGCTCACAATATCGCCATCTTTCAGCTGCTTGCTTGCCGAAGGAATACCGTGAATCACTTCATTGTTCACCGAGGTGCACAGGCACGCCGGGTAGTCCATATATCCCTTGAAAGCAGGTTTTCCGCCCAGCTCGGCGATCTTCCGCTCCGCAATCTTCTCTAAATCCATCGTCGAAACGCCCGGCTTCACTGCCTGCCGAACCGCCTCATGAACCTGGCTGAGAACCTCACCGCTGCGACGCATCTTCTGGATTTCCTGAGGAGTCTTGATCGCAATCGCCATGCTGTTCTTTCGCCGTCTTTCTTCCTGCTACTTCATTTCTTCCGCAACCGCGCAATGGCGGCCACGATGTCGCCGGTTACCGCTTCAACTTCACGGTCCCCGTCGACGACTTCAAATCGACCCAGTGTGCGGTAGTGCTCGATCACCGGAGCCGTCTGCGCATGGAATACCTTCATGCGCTCGGCAAACTTCTCTTCCGTATCGTCTGCCCGCTGTTCGAGGGCCGCACCTTCCACATCGCAGACCCCGTCAACCTTCGGCGGAGAGGAAAATACGTTGTAGATGCTTTTGCACACGGGACAGGTCCTGCGTCCCGTAATACGGCCCAGCAATTGAGTATATCCAACTTCCATGCTTACTGCAACGACCGGAAGGCCTCCGACCCGCGCCAGATGCTCATCCAGCCAGTCTGCCTGCGGTAAAGTCCGGGGAAATCCGTCCAGGATGTACCCGCGACCGCAATCTGACTGCGAAAGCCGATCCGCCACCATAGCATTCACCAGGTCGTCCGGCACCAGGTGGCCGCTGGCGACCAGCTCCCCAAACTCAACACCCAGCGGCGTTTTTGCCGCGATGTTGGCCCGGATGATGTCGCCCGTCGAAATCTGGGGAATTCCCCAGGCTTCCATGAGAATCTGCGCCTGCGTCCCCTTGCCGACACCGGGGGCGCCCAAAAGGAGAACCGGCCCGGGGACGAAATCCTTCCCCATGGCCGGCTTCTGTTCTTTAGCTTCCAACGTCACCAGTTACCAGCTCCGACGGCCACGTACACGGCCGCTCTTCGGCGAGAAGCCGTCGTAATGCCGCATGATCAGCTGCGACTCGATCTGGTTCGCCGTATCCATCGCAACACCCACGACGATCAACAGCGAGGTTCCGCCGAAGTAAAAGTTCACTCCGAGACCATTCGTGATCCAACTCGGCAGATGGTCGAAGACCGGACCGATCAGCCAGAGATGGTTCAAATGCACACCGGAGATGAGCATCGTCGGGATCAAGGTGATGATGATCAGGTAGAGCGCACCCAGAAGCGTGATGCGGGTAAGAATGTCGTTCAGGTAGTCGCTGGTACGACGGCCTGGACGAATTCCGGGGATAAAGCCGCCGTACTTCCGCATGTTGTCTGCAATATCATCCGGACGGAAGACGATGGAGATATAGAAGTATGCAAAGAAGATAATCGCAACGAACTGCACCAGTTCGTACCACGGCTCACCGGGACGAAGGCCCTCGGTCAGCTTGCGGAAGAACGTAATGTTCTGGACCCACTGGGCGTTGGCAAAGAGCAGCGGAGCTGAGAGGATCGAACTTGCGAAGATGACCGGCATCACACCGCCGGAGTTCACCTTCAGCGGAAGATGCGTGCTCTGTCCGCCCATCATGCGGCGGCCAACGATGCGCTTCGCATACTGCACCGGAATCCGGCGCTCAGAACGCTCGACAAAGACAATAAACGCTACGACCGCGATCATAAGAGCAACGAGGATTGCAATGGCAACCGGGGTAAATCCACCCCATGCGCCGTCGCGTGCCTTCTCCCACAGATCCTGAATGCCGCGCGGCAGGCCGACGACGATACCCGTAAAGATCAGCAGCGACATACCGTTGCCGATACCGCGCTCTGTAATCTGCTCACCCAGCCACATAATGAAGGCCGTACCCGTGGTCAGCGTCAGCACGCAGAGGAAGATGAACTTGCCCGAGCTGATCGTGACCATCGGAGCGCCGGTGGCGCTCTTGGTCAGGGTCAGGGCGATGGCGAAAGACTGCACGATCGCAAGCAACACCGTGACATAGCGTGTCCACTGGGTGATCTTGCGGCGACCGACTTCGCCTTCCTTCTGCAGTTTGGCCAGTGGCTCGTAGATGACCGTCAGCAGCTGGAAGATGATCGACGCCGTGATGTACGGCATGATGCCCAGGGCGAAGACCGTCAACTTACGCAGGTTGCCGCCCGTGAACATATCCATCAGACCGAGCGAGGATCCTGCCATCTGCTGGAAGTACTGCGCCAGCATCTCAGGGTTGATACCCGGTGTAGGGATGTGGCCGCCAAGACGATAGACGGCCAGCATGGCAAGCGTGAAAAGCACGCGATTGCGCAGGTCGGGGATGCGGAAGATGTTGAGAAACTTGTCGAACATGAGAGAGGATGTTCCTTTGGACGTGCCTGGCTGACTCTTCTACACTTGCCGCAAAGGGCCGGGCACCAGGCCCGACCCATCACGAAAATCCACGCGGGAGAAATCCAGTTTACGCGGTCTCTGCCGTCTCTGCAGCTACCGGAGCGCCGACGATGATAATTTTTCCGCCCGCCTTCTCGATAGCAGCCTGAGCAGCCTTCGAAGCCTTATGCGCGTGCACGGTCACAGCGGTCGTAATTTCGCCGTTTGCCAGCACCTTGACCAGGCCGTTGCGCTTCTTCAGGATGCCGAGCTGCTGCAACTTCTCGAGCGTGAGCTCTTCGTTGCTGGTCGCTGCGATCAGGCTGATGCGGTCCAGACCAAGGACGAGGTACTCCTGGCGGAAGATGTTGGTAAATCCACGCTTGGGCATACGACGGTGAAGGGGCATCTGGCCGCCTTCGAAACCGCGCATCGCGCGCGAACCCGAGCGCGAACGCTGTCCATCGTGTCCACGGGTGGAGGTCTTACCCATACCCGAACCCATACCGCGGCCGACGCGCTTTTTGTTGCTATTCGCACCCTTAGGTGCGTGAAGGTTAGAGAGATTCAGTGCCATTGTGTTTCCTCGCTCACGCCGGATCGCTCCGACTCGCATATTTTTTGGCTGGAAAGATTTCCAGCGATCGCGCCGCCCGAAGGCAGCGCTCATAGTTCAACTACTCGACGATACGGACCAGGTGCGGAATCACGTTGATCATGCCGCGGATCGAGGGTGTATCCTCACGCTCCACGATCTGATTCAGACGCGTAAATCCGAGGCCCTTGACCACCAGCTTGTGCTTCACCGGGGTTGCAATCTTCGAGCGGAAGTACTGGATCTTGATCTTGCCGACGTTCTCTGCCATAACTTTTCTCCAGGGTCCCGAAAGCTAACGGGAGCGAAAACTTTTTAGAGCTCTTCGACGGTCTTGCCACGCAGAGCAGCAACTTCAGCCTTGTCGCGCAGCTGGATCAGGGCGTCAAATGTCGCCTTGATCACGTTGTGCGGGTTGGCCGAGCCGAGCGACTTCGTGAGCACGTTCTGCACACCGGCAGAGGTCATCACCGCGCGCACAGCGCCGCCGGCGATCACGCCCGTACCTTCAGGAGCGGGCTTCAACAGCACCTGGCCCGAACCGTAGTGGCCGAGAACCTGATGCGGAATCGTCGTCGCCGTGAGGTTGATCTTGAAGAGGTTCTTCTTCGCGGATTCGATGCCCTTGCGGATTGCCTGGGGCACTTCCTTCGCCTTGCCGGAGCCGTAGCCCACAATGCCCTGCTCCGCATCGCCGAGAACGACGAGCGCGGCAAACGACATGTTCTTACCGCCCTTAACAACCTTGGTCACGCGATTGATCGCAACGACCTGGTCCTTCAGGTTCAGCTTGTTCGCATCGATCTTTTTCTGAAACGCCATCTTGTGTTTCCTTCCGGGCCGCCAGGCCCTCAAATCCCAATATCTACTCGAACTCGCTTAAAACTCGAGACCGGCTTCGCGAGCCGCGTCCGCCAGGGCCTTGATGCGACCGTGATACAGATAGCCGCCGCGATCGAAGACCACCTTCTTGATGCCCTTTTCCTGCGCGCGCTCTGCGATCAGCTTGCCAACGGCCTTCGCTGCATCGATGTTGCCGCCAGAGGTCTTCTCTTCGCCCTTCTTCACGATCGTGGACGCTGCTACGATCGTCGCGCCAGTGGCGTCGTCGATCAGCTGCGTGTAGATGTGGTTGAGCGAGCGATAGACGTTGAGGCGGGGACGCTGTTCTGTTCCTGAAACCTTGGCACGAACGCGCTTGTGGACGCGCTGGCGAACTGTATTCCGTTTGATCTTCGTAAGCATGGTGTCTCTCTTTTCCTAGTAGCGGGGCCAGCCTCTGGCCCCGTTCGGTTTCAAATTCTTTCCGTCGACGACTTACTTGGAACCCGTCTTGCCGACCTTCTTCTTCAACTTCTCGCCCGTGTACCGTACACCCTTGTTCTTGTACGGGTCCGGCTTACGCAGCGAACGCATATCGGCGGCAACCTGGCCGACCTTCTGGCGATCGATGCCTGCGATGCTGAGGTGCGTCTGCTTCGGATCGATCGTCACTTCAATGCCCGTGGGCAAAGGAAACTCAATCGGATGCGAGTAGCCGAGCGTGAAGACAACCAGGTCCTTGCCCTTCAACTCCGCACGGTATCCGATACCGACGATGTCCAGGTCCTTCGTCCAACCCGTCGTCACACCGGCAACGGCGTTGTAGACGAGCGAACGTGCCAGGCCGTGAATTGCAGCCTGAGAGTCATTGTCGCGCTCCGCGTGCAGGAAGCCGTCCTTCTCCACCAGGCGGATGCCGGTCGGGAGAAGTGCGTTCGTCTTGCCCTTCGGTCCGGTCACTTCAACGATATTTCCGTTGACCGTGTACTTTACGCCGCCCGCAAGCGAGATCGGTTTTTTTCCAATACGTGACATCGTTTCAATCCTTGTCGGCTTGCGAGTCCCGGTGTGATCGCTCACCCGTTCCACTGCAGCCAGCGGAAACCCTTCCGCTTACTTCAAAACTTCATCCGGCAGCAACGCGCCGGCCACACACTATCGCATCAGCAAGACGCGCGAAGCGCTTCCCGCCGTGCGCGCAGCACTACCAGACGTGGGCCAGAACTTCGCCGCCAACGTTTTCCTTGCGAGCGGTACGGCCGGTCATCACACCCTTGGGGGTGGTCATGATCGAGATGCCGAGTCCACCCTGTACGCGACGGATCTCGTCCTTGCCGATGTACACACGGCAGCCGGGACGCGAGATGCGCTTCAGGTCGCGGATCGCGGCTTCGTTGTTCGCGCCGTACTTCAGGTACACGCGGAGGACCTTCTTGCCGTCTTCTTCGGTAGCCTTGTAGTTCGAGATGTAACCCTCTTCCTTCAGAATGCGGGCGATCTCGGCCTTCAGGTTCGAGGCGGGAACGTCCATCTTCTGGTGGCGGGCACGCATCGCATTGCGAATACGCGTCAGGAAATCTCCTACTGGGTCGGTCAGATTCATTCTCTCTCCTTCATTCCTCGTTCGCTCGCGGTGTCTCCGCAAGAACCAGCAGGAATGTTGTGGTGCCCGCTCGCTAGGAGCGAACACCGAAATCGTTTTGCGCCGAAGCGCGGAAGGCAGTGCTTACCAGGACGACTTGACGACGCCTGGAATCTCGCCCTTGAGCGCGAGACCACGGAAGCAAAGACGGCATACGCCGAACTTGCGTAGGTAGGCGCGAGGACGTCCGCACAGCTGGCAGCGGTTGTGCTGGCGGCACTTGAACTTCGGCTTCTTTGCGTCTTTTACAGCTTTTGCAGTCGTTGACATAGTCTCTTCAGTTCCTCTGCGCGCAGAGCGCGCTCTTACGAAAGTTTATGCAGCCCGGAACGGCATGCCGAAGTGCTTCAACATCACGCGGGCCGAGTTGTCATCGGTCGCAGAGGTCACGATCGTCACGTTCATACCCTTCAACTTCTCCACCTTCGAGTAATCGATCTCGGGGAAGATGAGCTGATCGCGCAGACCGAGCGTGTAGTTGCCGCGGCCGTCAAAGCTCTTGGCGGATACTCCCTTGAAATCGCGAACGCGGGGCAGAGCCACCGCAATCAGGCGATCCAGGAACTCGTACATCGCGTCGCCGCGGAGAGTCACCATGGCGCCAATCGACTGGCCTTCACGGACCTTGAACTGGGCGATGGACTTCTTCGCCTTGGTCAGGACCGGCTTCTGTCCGGTGATCTGGGCCAGATCGCTGACGAGAGGGTCGATGATCTTGTTGTTCTGGGTGGCTTCGCCGAGACCCATGTTGATCACGATCTTCTCGAGACGGGGAACCGCCATTGTGTTCTTCAGGTCGAGATCCTTCTGGATCGCTGCCTTCAGTTCGCTGTTATATCGTTCCTTCAAACGTGCTGCCATGATCTTGATCTCTTTCTCCACGGTCGTCGGAGTGGATACCGTTACGTGGGGTGAACCGTTATTACTTACAAAAAATCTAGTTGTTCCGCGCGCAGCGTATCGCTGTCCGCGCAGGACCTACTTCTTCTTCGGTGCCAAGGTCTCGCCGGTGGTCTTGGCGTAGCGCTCACGCTTGCCATCTTCCAGGACGCGGAAACCAACGCGGGTCGCCTTGCCGTTCGAATCGATCAACATCACATTCGACATGTGCACGGCAGTCTCCTGTTCGGCGATGCCGCCCTTGATGTTCTTCTGCGGATTCGGCTTAACATGCTTCTTCACGATGCCGACCTGCTCGACCAGAACACGGCCCTTATCGTTGAGCACGCGCAGGACGCGGCCCTTCTTGCCTTTGTCTTTGCCGGCGGTCACGATGACCGTGTCGTTGCGCTGAATGTACATAATTCTTCCTTCTTCCTGATCGCGCGGGATTGCTTACACACGAACCTCGGCGTAAACCTGCGCCGGTTCAGGTAAATTCTTTCGATTGCCCTGCAGATCACATCCTCATGTACTCACCGTCCGAAGCCGGGGTCTACGCAAGAACCAAACCTGATAAGTGTACATCAAAGCCGCCGATGGTTCCACCGGCAGCCCTAAAACCAGCCAAAACTAGATAACTTCCGGCGCCAGCGACACGATCTTGAGGAACTTCTTGTCGCGCAGCTCGCGGGCCACGGGTCCGAAGACACGCGTTCCAACCGGCTCGCCCGAGTCGTTGATCACGACGGCGGCGTTCTGGTCGAAGCGGATGTACGTGCCATCGCGACGGCGGTATTCCTTGCGGGTACGGACGATCACGGCCTTTACGACCTTGCCCTTCTTGACCGTGCCATCGGGGGAAGCTTCCTTGACGGCAGCCGTGACTACATCGCCCAGGCCAGCCTTTTTACCCAGACCGCCACCAAGCGGCAGGATCACCTGCAGACGACGTGCGCCGGAGTTGTCGGCTACGTCGAGGATCGTTCTCATCTGAACGGACATTGTCGTATCTCCAAAAATCTCTTACATCAAGTGCGGCTCTCGCGAGCCAGCCATTAAGCCTTGGTCGCAGCCTTCGCGTCCGGCAGCGTGTTCAACGAGGAGCGGCGGACGATCTCGTCCAGCGTCCAGCGCTTCAGCTTGCTCAGTGGGCGGCTTTCGCGGATGCGAACCTGGTCGCCTACGCGAGCCGAGTTCTGTTCGTCATGCGCGTAGAACTTCTTGTTGCTCTTCACAACGCGCTTGTACTTGGGATGGGCCTTGCGCATCTCTACCGAGACGACAATGGTCTTGTCCATCTTGGTGGAAACAACTTCGCCCACCTTCTCGTTGCGGCGCGCCGGAGCTTCACCCTGGGGGGTGGCCACTGTTGCTGTCTTTGTCTCTACAGTTGTCTCTGCCATGGGTTAGCCCTTCTTCGCTTTCTTCTTGGTGGTGGGTGCATCGGTCTCCGTGGGAGCCTTTGCAATACCCAACCGGCGCTGGCTTTCAAGCGTCTTGATGCGCGCTACGTCCTTGCGCAGTCCACGAATGTTCTTCACGCCTTCGTTGTTTCCGAGGCCCTGCTGAAACCGCAGGCGGAAGAGCTGCTCTGCAGCCTTCGCCTCTTCGGTCTTCAACTCACCGTCGCTCAAGTTCTGGATCTTATCGAGTGCCATCTCTAGTCTCTTCCTTCAAACCGTCATCTAGCGCATGCCGTTGCCGGCGGCGCGGGCTGCTTACTTCGCAGCCACAACCTTCACATCATGCCGCTGCACGAAAATCGTACGCAACGGAAGCTTGTTCGACGCCAACCGCATCGCTTCACGCGCAATCTCGGGCGTCACGCCTTCCATCTCGAAGAGCAGCTTGCCGGGGCGAACTACCGCAACCCAATGATCGAGAGCACCCTTACCGGATCCCATTCGAACTTCGGCTGGCTTCTTCGTGATCGGCTTGTCCGGGAAAATCCGCAGCCAGACCTTGCCGCCACGCTTGATGAATCGTGTCATCGCAATACGGCTCGCTTCGATCTGACGATCGGTGATATAGCCGCACTCCAGAACCTTAAGACCGTAGTCTCCAAAAGCCAACTCAGAGCCGCGCCAGGCCTTGCCGCGCATCTTGCCCTTCTGCTGCTTCCGGTACTTTACCTTCTTTGGCATCAACATAGTTTTGCTCTCCCGCGCCGGGCCTGGATCTCACCTTCGGAAAGGTGAAACCCGTCTCCCGCGCTCAATCAATTCTTAATCTCACTCTTAGCCGATCTCACAACTAAGAACTGGAAACTCGCAACTAAAAACTCGACAACGGCTTAGAACGCACCCGTGGTCGTAACGACGTCGCGGCGCTTCTTCTGCTCGTAGATCTCGCCCTTGTACACCCAGGTCTTCACACCGATGATGCCGAAGGTGGTGTGTGCCTCGGAGAATCCGTAGTCGATGTCGGCGCGCAGCGTGTGCAGCGGCAGACGTCCCTGCAGATACCACTCCGAACGCGCAATCTCGTTTCCGTTTAGACGGCCCGAAACGCGTACCTTGATGCCCTTGCAACCGAAGCGCAGAGCGGAGTCCACAGACTTACGCATGGCGCGACGGAACGAAACACGCTTCTCGAGCTGCAGGGCGATGTTCTCGCTCACCAGCTGAGCATCGAGCTCCGGCTTGTTCACTTCGAGGATGTCGATGAAGACTTCGCGCGAAGTGCGCTTCTGAATGTCGGCCTTGAGCTTGTCGATCTCTGCGCCCTTGCGGCCGATGATGATACCCGGACGCGCGGTCTTGATGATCAGACGAAGCTTGTTGCCTGGACGCTCGATCTCGACGGACGAAACACCGGCAGCCTTCAGCTTCTCGCGAAGCTCGGCCTTCAGCTTGACGTCCTCGACGAGGAGCTTGTCAAATCCGCGCTCTACGAACCAGCGCGACTTCCACGGCTTGTTGACGCCGAGGCGAAACCCATACGGATGGACTTTCTGTCCCATAAATTTCCTCTCACTCCAAACCCACCAGCCCTTGTCCGCGGACGAGGCACTCATCGGGTCATTAAACCTCGCCGCTCTATCCGAGCCCGAGGGTGTGTGCTTCCGGTACCGCCAAACTTACTTTGCTGCTACTGCTTTCTTCGCAGGAGCCTTCTTTGCAGGGGCTTTCTTTGCTGCAGCCGCCTTCTTGGCAGCAGGCTTGGTGCCTGCCGTCGCCGAAGCGGTTGCGTCCGTGCCGTCCACCTTCGGGGTCGTGTGCTTTTCAGCAACGGTCACGATGATGTGCGCGAGTCTGCGCTGGTAGCGGAACGCACGGCCCATGGGGGCAGGGCGGATACGCTTCAGACGCGGACCTTCGTTGGCTACGGCCATCTTGACGTAGAGGTTGTCGACGTCAAGGTCAAAACCCTGCTCTTCGCTCAGGTAGCTTGCGTTGTGAACCGCCGAACGCAAGGCCTTCTCCACAATGGGTGCAATGCGCTTCTTGGAGAACATCATCGTGGTCAGCGCGGTTTCCACGCGAAGACCCTTGATCATATCCAGAACCAGCTTTGCCTTCTGCGGGCTGACGCGCTGGAAGCGCGCCTCGGCACGGAACTCCCGCGCCTGCCCTGCTATCGTCTTTTCGGCCTTCTTTGCCATAATTTCTTCCTTCACGCCTCGGTCATAGCCGAGGTGAACTCAATGCCCAGCCGTTTGCCGGGTAAACCGTTTACTTCGACTTCGCCGAGCTCTCGGCCTTCGCCGCGTGGCCCTTGAAGGTACGCGTCGCAGAGAACTCGCCCAGCTTGTGGCCGACCATGTTCTCAGTCACGTACACCGGAACAAACTTGCGGCCGTTGTGGACAGCGATCGTGTGACCAACGAACTCGGGGAAAATCGTCGAGCGGCGCGACCACGTGCTGATCACCTTCTTGGTATTCGCCTCATTCAACGCAGCCACCTTGGAAAGCAGATGCTCGTCGATGAATGGGCCCTTCTTCGTAGAACGTGCCATGTCTTAGCTCCAGATCCTGTCGATTACTTGCTGCGGCGGTTGACGATGAATACGTCGGTCCGCTTGTTGTTACGGGTCTTGTATCCACGCGTTGGCTGGCCCCACGGAGTCACTGGGTGACGTCCGCCGGAGGTCTTACCTTCACCACCACCATGTGGGTGATCCACAGGGTTCATCGACACACCACGGTTGGCGGGACGAATACCGCGCCAGCGGCTTGCGCCTGCCTTGCCCAGCGTAATGTTCTCGTGCTCCGTATTGCCGACCTGGCCAATCGTCGCCATGCACTCCACGAGCACCTTGCGGGTCTCGCCGGAGGGCAGCTTCAGAAGAGCGTAATCGCCTTCCTTCGCCACCAACTGGGCGCTCGATCCAGCCGAACGCACCATCTGTGCGCCCTTGCCGGGACGAAGCTCAACGTTGTGCACGGTCGTCCCGGCGGGGATGTTCTTGAGCGGCAACGCATTGCCTACAAGAATGTCCGCTTCCGGTCCGCTCATGATCTCCTGGCCCACCTTCAACCCAACGGGCTGAATGATGTAGCGCTTCTCACCATCGGCATAGTGCACGAGGGCGATACGCGAGCTACGGTTTGGGTCATACTCAACGGTTGCAACGGTAGCCGGAATGCCGTACTTCTCACGCTTGAAGTCGATGATGCGCAGCTTCTGCTTGTGTCCACCACCGTGGTGGCGCATCGTCATCGTTCCGGTCGAGTTACGTCCACCCGTACGCGGCTTGCTCGTGAGCAATGGCTTGTGGGGCTTGTCCGTTGTGATGTCGTCGTTCACCAGACGCGCCTGGAAGCGCAACGTCGGTGTTATCGGTCTGAATGTTCTAATCGGCATCGCTTTATTTCCTTGCCTCTCCGCATAGCTTTTACAGCGCGCGGCTCTCTCAAATCTTCAAATCAATCGACTCAGCTCTTACCCTGGACAGAAGCAGCTGACTCGCTGACTTGCTGACCTGCTGACTCGCTGCGACTTACTACAGGTTCGTCGCATACTCCGGCATCTTCTCGCCGGCCTTCAGGCGGACATACGCCTTCTTCCAGTCGGGGCGATAGCCGGTAAACTTGCCGCGGCGGCGTTCCTTGCCTACGACGTTCGTTGTGCGAACGCTCGAAACCTTCGTCTTGAAGAGAGTCTCGACCGCCTGCTTTACTTCGGTCTTGGTCGCATCGTGCGCGACTTCAAACACCAGCGTGTTCTGCGAATCCTTGATGCCAATACCCTTTTCAGTGATCAGGGGGCGGCGGATTACGTTATAAAGAGTCGGCATTACGCAACCTCCTTCTCAGCAGCCAGCCCGTGCTTGCGCTTGCTGACGTTCTTCTTCAACATCTCCTGGATCGCTTCAAAAGCGTCCTTCGAGAAGATGGCGTGCTCATAACGGAGCAGATCATAAGGGTGAACTTCCGAGCTGAGCACCAGTTCCACACCGTCCAGATTGCGCGATCCGAAGAAAGCGTTCTCTGTCAGCTTGTGGCCACTCTCGACCAGCAGGGCCGTCTTCTTGGCATCCAGCTTGTCCAGCGCCTGGCGGTAGAGCTTGGTCTTCGGCTCTGCAGCGGCAAGGCTCTCAACAACAGTCAGCTTGCCGTCGGCCAGCTTCGAAGCGAGCGCCGAGCGCAATGCGCCCATGAGCTTCTTCTTCGGGAACTGGTAATCGTAGCTGCGGGGCTGAGGTCCGTGGACCGTTCCACCACCACGCCAGATAGGCGAGCGGATCGAGCCAACGCGCGCGCGGCCGGTACCCTTCTGCTTCCACAGCTTCTTGCCCGCACCGGACACAAGCTTCTTGTTCTTCGTTGCAGCCGTTCCCTGGCGCAGCGATGCACGATAGTGCTTCACTGCCTCCCAAAGGAGGGCCTCATTGACTTCAACTCCGAAGACCTCATCGGCAAGTTCAACCTCGCCGACGCGCTCTCCGTTGAAGTTCACTACATTGATCTTTGCCATCTCATATCCTTCGGCCCCGTACCATTGCGGCGGCCATTCTTTGAAATCGATATTCACCTTGCAGACAAGCCTGAATCAGACTCCGCAACCAGTGGTACTACTTACGAGCAACTACTTCTTTTTGGAAGGAGCTGCCTTCTTGGAAGCCTTCAGCGGATCGACCGTTCCCGAACCACCGAACCCACGACGCTCACGCGGCGGAGCCTTGGCACGAGAGACGAGAACCACACCATCACGCGGTCCCGGGACTGCGCCTTCGACCATGATGAGGTTGTCCTCAAGGTCGATGCCGCGGATCCGCAGGTTGCGAACGGTAATCTGTGCTGCGCCCATGTGGCCCGGCATACGCTGGCCAGGAAACACGCGGCTGGGAAAGCTGGATGCGCCGATCGAACCCTGCACCTGGAACATATGTCCATGCGACTTGGGTCCGCCGCCGAAACCGTGACGACGAATAACGCCAGCGAAACCGCGGCCCTTCGAAGTTCCGATCACGTCAACAAACTTTGCATTTTCGAAGATGTCGATCAGAACGCGATCGCCCGACTTCACAGCCTCTTCGCCTTCGGCGGAAGCTTCGAACGGGACTTCGCGGATGATCTTGACCGGAGGCACGCTGCTCTTGGCAAAGTGACCCGTCATCGCCTTGTTGATCTTGCTTGCCTTGACGAACTCAACGAGACCGATCTGGGCGGCTTCGTAGCCATCCTTCTGCATCGTCTTGAGCTGTGTGATCACGCAAGGTCCAGCCTTGATGACCGTGATCGGGTGAACATCACCGCGCTCGTCAAATACCTGTGTCATGCCGATCTTGCGACCGAGAATTCCTGTGACTGCCATTTCTTCCTCTCCTCATCATGCTCAACGCGTGAGCACTGCCGGTCTTACCCGAAAATCTAATTACTGATAACTGACAACAAAAAAACTTGAAACTACTTGGTGACCGTTTTGATCTCTACGTCTACGCCAGCGGGAAGATCGAGCTTCATGAGCGCATCTACCGTCTGCTGCGTCGGCTCGAGGATATCGATCAGGCGCTTGTGCGTGCGGATCTCGAAGGCCTCGCGGCTCTTCTTGTCCACGTGCGGGGAGCGAAGAACGCAGTACTTGTTCTTCATCGTGGGGAGCGGAATGGGTCCCGCAACCTGTGCGCCCGTGCGCTTTGCCGTCTCAACGATCTCGCCCGTGGATGTATCCAGAACGCGATAGTCGTATGCCTTCAGGCGAATCCGGATTCTCTGCTGTCCAGCCATAATGTCTCTCTTCTTTCGTACTACTAAAGATCTTGGTTTCTGTGCTGCGGTTCGTAACGAACCGCAGCCTCACACTGATAACTTGCGACTTACAACTTGAAACTACTTACTTGATGATCTCGGAGATGGTACCGGCTCCGACGGTACGTCCACCCTCACGGATGGCGAAGCGCAGACCCTTTTCCATCGCCACCGGCGTGTGCAGCGTGATCTCCAGCGAGATGTTGTCGCCCGGCATCACCATCTCTGTACCTGCTGGCAGCTTTGCCGATCCCGTCACGTCCGTGGTCCGGAAGTAGAACTGGGGACGGTAGCCGTCGAAGAACGGGGTATGACGTCCGCCCTCTTCCTTCGAAAGAACATAGATCTCGCCCTTGAACGTCGTGTGCGGCGTGATCGATCCCGGCTTGGCCAACACCATGCCGCGCTCCACATCTTCCTTCGCGATACCGCGTAGAAGAAGACCAGCGTTATCGCCCGCAAGACCCTCGTCCAACTGCTTCTTGAACATCTCAACGCCCGTCACAACCGTCTGGCGCGTCTCGCGGAAGCCAACGATCTCCGCAGGTCCACCCACGTTGATGCGGCCACGCTCGATACGGCCCGTCACCACAGTTCCGCGGCCGGAGATCGAGAAGATATCTTCGATCGGCATCAGGAACGGCAGGTCCACGAGACGGTCAGGCTGGGGAACGTTCGCGTCCACAGCGGCCATCAGCTCGTCTACGGAGGCTTCCCACTGCGCTTCGCCGTTCAGAGCGCCGAGGGCAGAGCCGCGGATCACGGGAACGTCGTCGCCAGGGAAGTCATACTTGCTCAGAAGCTCGCGCACTTCCATCTCGACCAGGTCGATCAGCTCCGTGTCTTCCACAGCATCGCACTTGTTCAGGAACACAACGATGTACGGTACGCCTACCTGGCGCGCCAGGAGAACGTGCTCCTTGGTCTGGGGCATCGGTCCGTCGGTCGCTGCCACCACGAGGATCGCGCCGTCCATCTGCGCTGCGCCCGTGATCATGTTCTTGATGTAATCGGCGTGGCCCGGGCAGTCGACGTGGGCATAGTGACGGTTCGCCGTCTCATACTCCACGTGCGAGGTCGCAATCGTAATGCCGCGCTCGCGCTCTTCCGGTGCGTTGTCAATCGTGTCGAACGAACGGAAGCTGTTCTTCGGGTTGTGCTTCGACAATACCTTCGTGATCGCCGCCGTCAACGTCGTCTTGCCATGATCAATATGACCAATCGTTCCTACGTTTACGTGCGGCTTAGACCGGTCAAACTTTTCCTTCGCCATGTTGCTCTCCGTTACTTCAAAATCGGTTACTGAAAATCTTTAATTGATTCGCGCCGAAGGCTTCCGCCCGTCCGGCGAGGACTATCGTTCTTTGCCCTGGACCTTCGCGATGATCTCTTCCGAGACCGAGCGAGGCGCTTCTTCGTAGCGGCTGAACTGCATCGAGTAGTTTGCGCGACCCTGCGTGGACGACCGCATGTGGGTAGCGTAGCCGAACATCTCGCTGAGCGGAACGTTCGCCTTGATCACCTGCGAACCTCCGACCATCTCCATGCCTTCAATGCGTCCGCGGCGCGAGTTCAGATCGCCGATGATCGTTCCCATGTACTCTTCGGGGACGGTCACTTCAACGCTCATCACAGGCTCCAGAAGAACCGGCTTCGCTTTGCGCGCAGCTTCCTTGAACGCCATCGAACCGGCGATTTTGAACGCCATTTCGTTGGAATCGACATCGTGATACGAACCGTCGTAGAGGCTGACCTTGATATCGACCATTTCGTAGCCCGCCAGAATGCCGCCCTGCATGGCTTCCTGGATGCCCTGGTCGATCGGCTTCACGTATTCCTTCGGAATCGCTCCGCCCTTGGTGTCGTTGGTGAACTCGTAACCCTTGCCTGGCTCGTTCGGCTCGATGCGAATCTTCGCGTGGCCGTAGTTACCAGAACCACCCGACTGGCGGATGTACTTGCCTTCCGCGTCGGAGTTCGTGCGGATCGTCTCGCGGTACGCCACCTGGGGCTTACCAACGTTCGCTTCCACCTTGTACTCGCGCATCATGCGGTCGACGATGATCTCGAGATGAAGCTCGCCCATGCCCGAGATGATGGTCTGATTCGAATCCGGATCCGTGTGAACACGGAAGGTAGGATCTTCCTGCGCCAGCTTCGAGAGAGCCATGCCCATCTTTTCCTGATCGGCCTTGGTCTTCGGTTCTACCGCAACCGCGATGACGGGCTTCGGGAAGTCGATGGACTCGAGAACGACAGGATCCTTCTCAGAGCAGATGGTGTCACCTGTGACCAGATTCTTGAGACCGACAGCTGCGCAGATATCGCCCGCCATGATCTCGGTAATCTCTTCACGCTTGTTCGCATGCATCTTGAGCAGGCGACCGATGCGCTCCGTCTTACGCGTACGCGGATTCAGAACGGAGTCTCCGGTCTTCAGCACGCCCGAGTAGATACGGATGAAGATCAGCTGACCCACGAAGGGATCGGTCATGATCTTGAACCCGAGAGCCGAGAGAGGCTCCTTATCGTCCGCCTTGCGGATGATCTCCACTTCCATGTCCTCGGGATCGTGACCGATCATCGGAGGAATGTCGAGCGGGCTCGGCAGGTAGTCAACGACTGCATCGAGCAGCGTCTGTACACCCTTGTTCTTGAAAGACGAACCGCAGAGAACCGGGAAGATATGCATGCCGATCGTTGCCTTACGAATCGCAGACTTCAACTCTGCAACCGTCGGCTCCTGGCCATCCAGATACTTCTCCATCAGCGCATCGTCCTGATCGGCAACCGCTTCGATCAGAATGTTCCGGAACTCGACTGCCTTGTCCTTCAGGTCCGCGGGAATCTCTTCCACAGAGTACTTCGCGCCCATGGTCTCGTCGTGCCAGAGAATGGCCTTCATCTCCACCAGGTCGACCACGCCGGCAAACTTCGCCTCTGCTCCGATCGCGAGCTGGATCATGACAGCCTTCGCGCCGAGACGATCCTTGATCGTCTGCGTCGCGTACTCTGCATCGCCACCGTTCTTGTCCATCTTGTTGATGAAGCAGATACGGGGAACCTTGTACTTGTCCGCCTGACGCCACACCGTCTCCGACTGGGGCTGCACACCAGCAACCGCGTCGAAGCATGCGACCGCACCGTCGAGCACACGGAGCGAACGCTCCACCTCAGCGGTGAAGTCCACGTGGCCCGGGGTGTCGATGATGTTGATCAGGATGCCGTTCCAGGTGCAGGTCGTCGCGGCGGAGGTAATCGTAATGCCGCGCTCCTGCTCCTGCTCCATCCAATCCATGGTGGCAGTGCCCTCGTGCACCTCTCCGATACGGTGATTGACGCCCGTATAGAAAAGAATGCGCTCGGTCGTCGTCGTCTTGCCGGCGTCGATGTGAGCCATGATGCCAATGTTGCGACATTTATTGAGAGGTACTGTGCGAGCCACGGTCTTTTATCTCTTCTGCGAACTTCCGTCCGCGGTTGCAAAACCCATTCACTGCTTACTACAAACTTGAGCCCGAACTACCAGCGGTAGTGAGCAAATGCCTTGTTCGCTTCGGCCATACGATGAACGTCTTCCTTCTTCTTCATCGCGGCGCCACGGCCATTGGCAGCATCCAGAAGCTCAGCCGTCAACTTCTCGACCATGCCCTTCTCGCCACGGCTACGTCCGTAGCTCACCAGCCAGCGGATCGCGAGCGACGTACGACGCTCCGGGTTCACTTCGATCGGCACCTGGTAGTTCGCACCACCGACACGGCGGCTCTTCACTTCCAGCAGGGGCTTCACGTTCTCAACAGCCTTCTTGAAAAGCTTCAAAGCATCGTCGCCGCCACCCTTGGCTTCGAGATTCTTCATGCTCTCGTAGAAGATGCCCTGGGCGGTCGACTTCTTGCCGCCCCACATCATCGAGTTCACAAACTTGGTCACGAGGGTCGACTGGTACACCGGATCCGGTGAAACCTCACGCTTGGCGATATAACCTTTTCTTGGCATTGCTCTCTCTTCTCGTCTTCCTCCAGCGCCGTAAACATCTCAAGCATCTGGACCTGAAAAATTCGTGATTCTTTAGCGACTAAGAAACTGCGAACTACTTGGTTGCAGCCTTAGGACGCTTTGCACCGTACTTGGAGCGGCTCTGCAGACGCTTTGCAACGCCTACCGAATCCAGCGTTCCGCGAACGATGTGATAGCGAACGCCCGGCAGATCCTTCACACGGCCGCCGCGGATGAGCACGATCGAGTGCTCCTGCAGGTTGTGGCCTTCGCCCGGGATGTAGCTGGTCACTTCAATGCCGTTCGTCAGGCGAACACGTGCGACCTTACGGAGGGCCGAGTTCGGCTTCTTCGGTGTCTGCGTGTACACGCGGGTGCAAACTCCACGGCGCTGGGGCGATCCCTGCAATGCCGGGCTGGCCGTCTTATAGTTCGGCGCAGTCCGACCCTTCTTCACAAGCTGATGAAACGTAGGCACAGTAGAACTCCTCAGATACCAATTCGAACTTCTCAAAACTCATGCCGCGTCAACAAAACGCACTTCAGCCAACCGCACACGCGGCAAGAGCGCGCTCTTGACCTGAAGGTCGCGCACTCCGGCGAAGTACATCCTGCTTCGCGTCTGTACTCACAGCACATCCACGCCCAAAAGCGTGACTACACTGCAAACAACTCACAACCAGACGAACAAAACAGTCGACGGTGGCCGAACTCCCTACGCAACACAGCAGAGAACGCTACGCGCTCTCTCACCAAATTGCCCAGGTGACGACTCCGTTTCGCTGTTCCGGCCCACATAGCCCATCCAGGGTGGAGGGTGTCGCAGGCTCGAACGAAAGGCCGCTGCTTCTAACTTCAGACCAACTCCGAAAAGCCGATCCAACAGCGGTCGTACTCTCTATCCAGTCTAGCGGAAATCGCCAAAATCTGCGACCCGCCGGGGCTTTTCTCTGCCCTGTTCGCACTGCCAAACTGCGCAATACGACCTGGATACATACGGAACCCTCTAACTGTACCAATCTGCCGTTGAAACGTCAACGATTTCGGGCTTATTTCGAATTCTTCTGAACTACTAAAGAGTGGGCCACACGGGAGAACCACATCCTTCTTTCTCCTGCCATACCTCTCAGCGCCAGCACAGGAAGCCAGATACGCCAAAAGCCGCCAGTCCGTAAGATTTGGAGAAACACCACCTGCCGACCTCCTTCTTATAGACTTTCCCTAATCCAAACAGGATCTGCGTCTTCCCACGATAAATCCCGTCCAACCAGAAGACGTGCCCTGCAAGCCACCCAGAAGAGAAGCTGTTTCCCTCTCTGGAGCGTCCACTGAATGCCGGTTAGTCCGAACTTATGAGGAACGCCCGTCTATGCGCAGTCTCTGCAGCCTTGTTTTTTGCTTGAGCTTTTTCGTGCCGCAGATTTCAGCCCAACAGATCGTCAACGCGGTGCTTATCGATGCTCCCGCTCCTCAGTCCACCGCCCTGCCTTCCCCCACTCCCAGCCAATTGATCGGGACCGTCACCTCCGCCGAGGGAGGAGACATCGCAGGCGCGCAGATCATTCTTACCGGCCCCGCTCTGCCTTCTTACTCTGCCGTAACCGACAGTGATGGGTTCTTCAAACTCCCGGCCATTGCTCCAGGCACCTACACCATCACCATTACGGCCACGGGATTCAGCCCCTGGACCCATGCCGGCGTCGTCGTTCAACCCGGCAAAGACGTAGATCTCCCCAGCATCCAGTTGAAAATTGCCACGGTCTATACCTCGGTCGACGCTCTCTCTCAGCACGAAGTAGCCGTCGAGCAGCTTAAGGTCGAAGAACACCAGCGCGTCCTTGGCGTGATCCCCAACTTCTTCGTCACCTTCGAAAAAAATCCTGCTCCACTCTCCACCGGACAGAAGTACCATCTGGCCTGGCGCACGGCCATCGACCCGGTCACCTTCGGCTTCACCGCCATCGCTGCGGGGGTTGAACAGGCAAATAACACCTTCTCCGGCTTCGGCACCGGCCCCGCCGGGTATGGCAAGCGCTTCGGCGCGGCCACGGGAGACACTTTCAGCGCCACCTTTTTCGGTGGGGCCGTTTATCCTTCGCTCTTCCACCAAGACCCGCGCTACTTCTACAAAGGCACCGGAACCATCAAGAAGCGCGCGATGTACGCCATCGCCAGCGCCGTCCTTTGCAAAAGCGATAGCGGCAAATGGCAGCCAAACTATTCCTTCATCGCGGGTAACTTCACTGCCGCAGGCCTTTCCAACGCCTATTACCCAGCCAGTAACCGAGGAGCGGGGCTCACCCTTACCAACGCCGCACTGGCCACAGCATCGGCCTCGATCGGTGCCCTTTTCGAAGAGTTCCTCCTCGCCCGGATCACCACCAAACACAAGCCCTGATTCTTATCCGCGAAACTGCACATGTATGGGCTTCCGGTTTGTGCGCTTCCTTAGATATCAGTTTGTGCGCTCTGCGCGACCCCACCCTTTCGCGATAAAGCCGCGAAAGGATGGGGCACAGATTTTGGTGGGCTTCCCTGTTGTTTTAATTCTAGCAACTTGGAGTGGGCAAATCGGCAGATTTAGATGGCCTATATTGCTTTTGCTTTCAATCGTTTGCGAAGGCTACTTGGACGCGGGGGCTTGACAGGAATTTGCGTCGACCCTGGCAAAGCAGATCCCTTCGCTACGCTACAGGATGACAAAGAAGTACAGCTTCTACCCGTGCAACACCTGTGGCGTCGGCTCGGCAAGCATCGGAACCACCAACCCCATCACTGTCCCGACAATCTCCTCCGACGCCACACGCGCCGGCGTACTCAACCACTCCTTGGCCGCACCATAGATGGCCCAGCTCACGGCGGTCGCCACCATCTCCGGTGACGCGCCCTGCGGCGGATGCCGCTGCAATCCCTCAAGAAGCATCTTCCGCACCACCGCAATCACGGCCGCTTCCATGTGCGGCTCCATCTGCCTCTGCCGCTCACACCTGGTCGGCCTTGAC
Source organism: Terriglobus saanensis SP1PR4 (assembly GCF_000179915.2). Lineage (NCBI taxonomy): Bacteria > Pseudomonadati > Acidobacteriota > Terriglobia > Terriglobales > Acidobacteriaceae > Terriglobus > Terriglobus saanensis. The sequence goes on from NC_014963.1 coordinate 3,948,007, forward strand.
GCGACATAATCGCAGACGCCCAGCACAATCGCACGGAGCGCGCTGGCGCAGGTCCCGTCAAAGACCACGCCGCGCTGGTCCAACAGCTCTTGAAACTGTGTTCCGACCATGCACTCCAGCAAGGCGAACTTGTCTGGATAGTGGTCATAGAACGTGGCCCGGTTCACCGCTGCGGCTTCGGCGATGTCCTGCACGGAGATCTTCTCGAACTCCCGCTCATCGAGCAGCTTCCCCAACGCTTGCTGGAGCGACAGGCGCGTCCGTCGGATGCGTGGATCCACGAGTTCAGCAGCCTTATCGCTCATCAAGCCTCCGTTAAAAGATACGCCGTGCGGGAATAAAACGACAGACGTCGGTTTTTATGAATCAACACCTGTTGTTTAGACATCGATTCATCATTAGGAGATTCACTCATGTCCACTCTGCTTCATCTCGACTCAAGCCCCCTCGGCGAGGCCTCCATCTCGCGCCACCTCTCCAACGAATTCGTCCAGAACTGGAAGAAGGCAAACCCGAACGGAAAAATCATTCGCCGCGATACCACTACCTCAGCCATTCCTCCCGTCACAGCAGCCTATGTTGCAGCCATATACACGCCAGCCGACTCCCTTACATCAGAGCAGAAACAGCTCCTCTCCCTTTCGGACACCCTGATCTCCGAACTCGAAGAGGCGAACGAGTATGTCCTGGGCGTGCCCATGCACAACTTCTCCATCCCCTCTACCCTCAAACTCTGGATTGACCAGATCGCCCGCGTCAACCGCACCTTCTCCTACGCCACAGGCACTCCTGTGGGCCTCCTCACCGGCAAAAAGGCCACTTTCCTTCTCGCCTCCGGCGGAAATTACGACGCTGGCACCGCCATGGAATCCCTCAATCACGCTGAACCTTATCTCCGCACCATCTTTGGTTTCCTGGGAGTTACAGAGGTCCATTTCGTTAATGCAGGCGGAGCCGCTGCTCTGAACTACGGGGCCGACCGCGCCACCTTCCTTGCACCGCACGTCGAATCCATTCGCGCCCGTTTCTAACCCGCAAAATACAGAGGCTCTTTCCGCAGGAGAGGGCCTCACAAAGTGCATCCAACCGGAGATGATCGACCGTCTCGACCACCTCGTTCTCACTGTTGCCAGTATCTCCTCTACGCTTGACTTCTATCATCGTGCGCTGCGCTTCGAACCGCGTGAGAAAGACGGCCGCTGGAGCCTCCACTTCGGCAGGCAAAAGATCAATCTTCACCAGCAGAACCACACCTTCGACCCTAAAGCCGCACACCCCACCCCTGGCTCCGCCGACCTCTGCTTTATCGCGACCCAGTCGTTGGAACAAATCATGCGGCGCCTGGCAGAAGAGAAGATTTCCACAGAAGAAGGTCCTGTCGCCCGGACAGGCGCGCTCGGGCCGATGACCTCCATCTACTTCCGTGACCCCGACCGCAATCTCATCGAAATCTCCGTCTACGACAAAACTTTCTGAGCGCTTCTAGCGTCTGCCTGTTCAGTCCGATCCTGATACGCTTACCCTCAATCCCATGCACAGACACCTTGCCGCTCTTCTTTTCTTTGCCGGTGCAGTTTCCGCCCAGAGCGCACCTAATCCACGTATCGCCGCTCTCATTACTGATCTGGCAAAGACGCGCACACCGCAGCAGGTCGCACTCTCGCCCGACGGCAAGCTCCTGGCCTGGACGGGTGACTCTAATCTGCATCTGATTATGACCGCTGCGCTCGATCAGGACCGCGTTCTCTCTCCGGACACGGCCTCGAAACCCGGCAACACTGCGACCAGCGCCTGTAAAAGCAGCCACCCTACATGGTCCGCAGATTCAACGCAGCTTGCCTTCCTGTCCGATTGTGATTTGCACGGCGCAAAATCCCCTCAGTCTCAACTCTGGATCTTCACGCCAGCCACGAATGGGGTTCGCCAGCTCACACACCTCACCGGCAATCTGGACGAACCGCAGTTCTCGCCCGACGGCAAGACCATCGCCTTCCTCTTCGTTTCGAACGCCACCCGCAGCGCAGGTGCAACCGATGCCATGCAGCCAGCCATCGGTGTCATTGGGCAGGACAACATCGAAGTGCAAACCGTCAAAACAGTAGAAGTCGCCACCGGATACGTTCCCAAAAACAATCTCACCGATCTTCATATTTACGAGTTTTCCTGGTCACCCGATTCGAGTCGAATCGTGTACACCGCAGCCCCCTCGCCCGGAGAAAATAACTGGTGGGTCGCGCGCCTTTATGCCGTAGGGATCGACGCCTCGAAGCCTGAGTTCAAGGCGAAAGAGTCTCTGCTGGAACCGCAGATGCTCGTGGACCCCAATACCATTCCCGGTCCGCTCCATGGACTGCAGATCACCCTGCCCCGCTTTTCTCCCGATGGCAAAAACATCGCCTTCCTCGGTGGCCTAATGTCCGACTTCGGTTCTAACGGCGGCGACCTCTACATCACCTCGTCCGAAGGCAAAGACACGCATCCCTTTACCGAAGGCCGCAAAGCCTCCATCGCCTGGTTCCAGTGGGTTGGCGCTGATCACGTTCTCATCAGCGAACACGAACGAGGCAAAGTCCACGTAGCCATCCTTGGTACCAGCGGGCATCAGATGCCCTTTACCTCGCAGAACTTTGATGGCACTCTCGGTTCCGGTGCCAGTGTCCTCTCGCTCTCCGTCTCACCTTCGACCCGTAACGTCGCGTTCTTCGCCAGTTCGTTTGAAAAGGCCCCGGAAGTCTACTTCGGTTCGCCCGGCAACCTACATCAGGTGACCCATCTCAACGACACACTTAAGCCATCGTGGGGCAAATCCGAATCTATCGAATACACCAACGATGGATTCAATCTGCAGGGCTTCCTTCTCTACCCCGCCCACTACGATCCGGCGAAGAAATACGGCCTCATTACCTACGTTCACGGCGGTCCCTCGGGGGCAAATGCTTCGATGTGGCCGACCGCCGCCTTTGGCCCAGCGCCCTTCTCCGCGCTGGATTATTTTGTCTTTCTCCCCAATCCCCGTGGCTCGTTTGGGCAGGGCGAGACCTTTACCCAGGCCAACCGCAGAGATTTCGGGTACGGCGATCTTCGCGACATCCTCGCAGGTCTTGACCTTCTCGAAAAGAAGCTCCCCATCGACCCCACCCGCGAGGGTATTACCGGCTGGTCTTATGGCGGATACATGACCATGTTCGCCGTGACACAGACGCATCGTTTCCACGCCGCCGTCGCAGGTGCAGGCGTTTCCAACTGGCTGAGCTACTATGGCGAAAACTCCATCGACCAATGGATGACACCGTTCTTCGGCGACACCGTCTATAACGACCCTGCGGTCTACGCCAAAAGTTCGCCGATCACCTTTGTTAAAGAGGCGCGCACCCCCACGCTCATCGTCGTCGGAGACCGCGACGGAGAGTGCCCGGCGCCCCAGTCCTTCGAGTTCTGGCATGCGCTCCGCGCACAGAAAGTGCCCACGGAACTCGTCGTTTATCCCAACGAAGGTCATCACTTTCGGGAAGAAGCGCATCGCGTCGACGTGCTCACGCGCGCCCTCAACTGGTTCAATACCCAGATGCCTGCACAGGGCCCTACAGGGGCCTTAGCCCGCTAACTGCGCTTTCCTCCGTGCGTCTAATTTGCAAGCCCCATCCGCACCCTCTACACTTGAAGGTCAGAGCTTTCTCTCTGAAAAAATCTTGCAGTTTGCTGTACCGTGCATGCCTTCCGGCCTGTACGGGGAGGTCTGATGCGCCGTTTCGTTTCACTCTTAGTCGTTCTGCTCTTCACTGTCCCCGTCGGCATTTCGCTCTCCGGTTGCGGCAAAACCGCCACCAATCAGTTCTGCGAGGGCAGCTCGGGTATCCGCCTCGGCCAGGTGACCAGCATCACCCTCACGCCGCAGTACTTCGGTGTGAGTCTCAGCTCCGGCCAGATAACGAACTTGACTACGCCGACTGCCATCGACTGCAAAGGCACCACTGTTTCGATCAGCGCCTATAAATATGCGAGCTCCAATCCTTCACTCGTAGATATCAATCCGACCACAGGCGCCCTCTGCGCTGGTATCTGGAACCGGAACACACCCGGCGGCACAGCCGACTACACCTTTTGCACCGCGAACACGCTTCCCGCCCCGAAAGACGCCCTCAGCGCCGTCACCTCTCTTGTTACGGCTTCGGGGGGCGGCGCGACCTCCAACAGCATCACGGTGTATGTACATCCTGCCATCGCGAGCATCATTATCGGTACTCCCGAGGCCAGTTGCACAAACGACACCAACATTTCGACCTTTTGCTGCCCAATTACCAGCACCACCGTCACCGCTACGCCTTACGACGCCACCACCTGCGTCTCGCAGAATGACACACGTCAGATCGTAGCGCGCGCTTTTGACAACAGCGGAAACAACATTACCTGCCAGGTCGGTCACCCCACGTTCTCGGCCGTCACCGCTGGGCTCGTCACGTTCGACCAGAACGGTGTAGCAACCGCCCAGCTTCCTGGATCGACCATAGTGCAGGCAAATATCGCCTCCTCCACCTCGAATGCAGGCTTCTTCTCCACCTGCCCTCCCGCGAGTATTAGCGTCACTACTCCAAATACCAATACTTCCACCGGAACTGTCGCGATTACGCCCAATACTGCGGAGCCCATCACAGCGACCGTCATCGATACGAAGGGTGTTACCATCTCCGGTCTCCCCCTGACCTATACCTCCACCACGCCGACCACGATTGCAGCATCGACTACCGGAATCCTCGCGACCTTCCCGTCCGCGACTGCGGTCAACGCGTTCTGCACACCGCCGACCTGCAATCCTTCGCCCTATACCAACATCGGCCTGCTCGGAAACGGCAAGCCGGTTGTCTCTAATACCATTCAGGCGACGGCCTCTGGACTCAACAGCACGCTGCTTTACATTGCGAGCACCCAGAGCCAATACATCACAACCGTCGACTTCACCAACACCACGATTGGCGCTCCTGTCCGCCTCCCCTACGTTCCCAACTCGATGGTTCTCTCGGAAGACGGTACCTCCATCTACTTCGGTTCGGACACGGAGTTGATGTCCTTCTCCACCTCGACCCTTGGCATCACCAAGGAAGACATCTCCGCGAAGGGACGCGTCCTTGCTGTCGCTCCGGACAACAGCTCGGTCGTCCTCACTGATCCGACGCGCAACACGGTCACTCTCTATACCCCTTCCAGTAGCGCAACCGTCACGAGCTTCCAGGGCATCGGTCTGCGCGCAGAGTATTCGCCGGATGCGCAGGCAGCCTACATCACCACTTCCACCAACCACCTTCTGGTCTACAGCGTGAATACGGGCTGGCATGACTACGACATGTCCGCTACCGGTGCAAACGACGTCGCCGTCACCGTACCCTCGGTCGGTGCTTATATCGGTGGGAACTCCGCGATCACTGGCCGCTCGTACTGCGCCAACACGACGGTGACCCCGGTCGACTACTACCCAGTCGCAGGACAGGTCGGTGCAGCAGCCGATCGCGTTGCCGCCACGAACGACTCCAGACACATCCTTGGCCTGAGCAGCGCCGCAGGCGGTGTCCCTGTTCTCAATGACGTCAATCTCACGAATGGAAGCGGCACACTTCCCATCGGCCAATGCCCCTCCAGCGGAGTCGGTGCGACGTTCGCCAACACTCTCAATACCGTCACGTTGAGCAGCATCAACGCCGGTGCCTGCACCACGCTGGCAGCCCTCACCACCCCCTATCCCATTTGCGGAAACGTGATCCCTTCGTCGGATTCCGTGGTGGCCTTCGTCACCTATCCAGCGTCCTCCACGGCCTCCACCACCGGAACGCTGCTTCCGACGTATAAGCCTGCAACCAGCGGCCCCGGCGCACTCTCCTATGTAACCCTTGCCGACGGAGCCACGGCCCCCGTAGCAGGCGTCTTCTCCTCCGACAACGGCACATTCTACGTCGGCACCGCGGGAGACAACCTGGTACACCTCATCGCGCGCAGCACGCTGACCGACAGCAAGCAGATCAATCCCAAGCTGCCTGCGGCCTCCGGCGGCAGTGGCTTCGCTACACCGAACCTGCTGGCTCAGAAGCCGCGTGCCACCACGTAGGATCCCGAACTCCGAACAACAAAAAGCCCGCTCTCACCGAGCGGGCTTTTTGCTTTACCGATGGTTGACCTGTATGCCTAAGTGGCCCAAGAGCTAAGGCTGAGGCGATAGTTCATAGACAGTAGTCCCATCCACGCAATAAATATTGTTATTTGGATCCACGGTAATAAGGCCGGCAAAGCCCGTTGCAATTACGGATTGACTGAAGGTGCCATCGTTGGATCGAGTTAGCTTCAATACGGTCGAGCTAGTGGAATCGGCAATGAAAATGTTACCTTCGGAATCAGACGCTATATCTGCCGCATTTGCAGAAATTACTGGACTGCTGCGGACTACTGGAATGACTGACTGAATATAACTGCCATTTGAAAAAGTATCCTCAAGTAGCCTAAGTCCGCCGTTGAAGAGCCAGAGGCTATACACGGTGCCATCCGGTCCAGTGGCAAGGCGAGGATGTGAGCCCAAAGTAGAACCAGGAACGATTGTAGCTTGGCGTTGCTTGTATGCAAGTATCTGGCCACCGTTCACATTGGCAATTGCGCCATAGATTGTCGAGTTATCTTTCGACACTGCGATTCCTGAATAAGTGCCCGAACTTGAACTTGCTACGAGAAGACCAGGAAATTCGTCAATAGCCCCCCCCAGCGACAGAAACACTTGAATGACTTGAATAATAGAGGTTTCCAATGCCATCTACGGCAACATCGTCATACGCCACAGTAGTGGAGGAGAGGACTGCGCTGTAAGTATATGACCCTGCGGACCGAACTGCTTTATATACTGCCGATTGATTAGGAACTGATTCGATTTCATTTTGATTGAAGTAAATATTGCCGCCCGCATCCGCGCCGATCGAGGTTGCACCGAGACCAAAGTTCGGCAGACCGATTAGAGGAAACTGCTGAATGGTGTAGCTTTGAGCGAATGAAGTTGAACAGAAAGCGGACGCTACGAGGAATGTAATAAGAGCTACGAAGTAATGGAAGTTAGCAATCGAATTGGTGTGATGTCTTTTTAGAAAAGCTCTATGCCTTGGTGCGTGCGATTCTATCGCAGCGACTTGCACTATGAACTTTCTGCTGCGTGAAAGTGAGATCGTGCCGAATTGCTTATGGTCAGAAGTGCGCAACGCCATTTGCATGTAAGCTCCTTATCCGAATGGTGATCTTGTTTTGCGTCGCTATGCTTACATGCGGACGACCTGGAAGACAATCAACTGCAAGTGAATATTTAGCAGCGTCCCGTTTTGAAACTTCACAAGTCAAAGTGGCCGAACTGTAGCACATGTAGCCACCTTCCTTCCATGCGCAAACTTTCCCCGGCCCAAAGGCTATCCTTGACTACTACTAAAATCAGGAAGAGGACGTTCCAATGTTGACAGTTTCACCCTGGATTGAGCGCAGCTTTCAATTTGAAAGCCCAAGATCGATGTACCCCAACCTCGTGGAAAGAATTCGTGGGGGCCCGGCCCGGGCGGAGGATGCCGTAAAGGATGTGCCTGCCTCCCTGCTCGTCGAACGGATGGGAACTGCCTGGTCCATTCAGGAAAATATTGGACACCTGGTGGATATTGAGCCCCTCATGGCAGGGCGGTTGGATGACTTTATCAGTGGTGTCTCACAACTTAGGGCATGGGAAGAGACCAACAGAGCTACCTGGCAAGCAAATCACAATGACAGGCCCATTCAGGAACTTTTGGATGGATTTCGTGATGCGAGATCGAGGCTGGTAGAGCGCTTCGATACTTTTGACGACTCTCTGATCGAAAGGACCGCGTTTCATCCGCGTCTCAAGCGGCCGATGCGCGTTATCGATCTCGTGTATTTCATCGCAGAGCACGACGACTATCATCTTGCAAAGATCTCGGCGGTAAAGCGACATGGGCTGGCTCTACAAGCGATTGCGCAGTAATTTCCAGCGGCAGGCGTCTGTGACGAACTTACCCACCCTTTCGCGATAAAGCCGCGAAAGAATGAGCAAATCATCCTTTTGCAGTCATCTACGCTTCGTTTTAGAGCCTGGAAATGAAGTATCCGAAGAGCGAGAGCAGAAGCGCGAACCCCAGAAACGCGACCTTCTGGCGCTCCAAGTACTTCACTCTTCCCGAAGTCATCTCCGGCAGCAGCGGTACACCCATCGCCAACCCACAGACGAAACCGCCGATATGTGCGCTGTTGTCGATGCGGACCACATCGAAGAAGATCGACGCCAGCCCGATCGCCAGGTTCAGACCCGCAAACTGGATCACGCTCTTCCGCAGGGCCCTCAGTTCCATCCAGGGAATGCCCGGACGGCCGCCACGGCTCTCGGAGAGTCGCTTGTTCGACAGCAGCACAATCAGGATCCCGGCGATGCCAAAGACCGCGCCGGAGGCTCCGGCGCCTACCTGCCCATGCTGCTTCCAGATCACGTCCCACGCAATCGACAAAAGATTTCCCGCCGCGCCGCTCAGCAGGTACACGCTGATCATGCCAAAGAAGCCCAGGAGCGGCTCACCCAGCAGACCGAGGTTCCACAGGCACCACATGTTTGTCGCCAGGTGAATCAGACCAACATGGACAAACATGGCGGAGATGATCCGCCACCACTGCCCATGCACGATCACCAGGTCGGAGTTATTCGCCCCAAAGCGAATCAGGTCCGCAAGCGAAGGAAGCCGCAGATCGGCGCCGCGATACCCCATCCACAGAAAGACTGCAATATTGATCCCAAGCAGCAGGTACGTTGCAGGCGAAAGCTTTACGCCTGCAAAGCGCGATCTCCGCGCAGGGAGTTCCACCACCGGAGCACCCGTGGGATACGCAGGTTCGCCCGGACGGGCGGGCTCCATCGAAAAGTTTTCGGAAGAATTCATCAGAAGTTCAGTATGTCAGATAAGAGGAACGTTCAACGTGACCGGCGTTACAGGCCACGTCCGTTACGAACCTGCTTTACCGTGCCAGAAATAACCGTAGGGGCAGGGGTCGCAATCGCCACGAGGATCCACATCAGCAGCGAGAAGAGGAGGCCACCGACAGCTGCCATCTGCAGCGTCAGAGCGAACGAGACATCGCGATAGTGCAACGCGGCGACCCTCATCTGTCCAAACGGCCCGCGATGGATCACGGCAGTCGCCAGAAGGAAGACCACGATGGAAACCGAAGAGATCACCATCAACGTCACGTCGATGGTGCGATGAAGCCGCTGTCGGCTTCTGCAGCGGGCGCAATCCGCGAAGTGCTGTACATAATCCGTACGCATCTCCGGCGAAACGCCCGAGATGTCGTATCGCCAGCCCGACAAAATATCGCCAATCACCGGGTCCGTGCATCCGCCTGTCGCATCGGAGCCATGGAGCACTGGGTGCTCGTTCGGGATAGGTGTCGCATTCATCATGTGTCGATTCGCTTATCTTACTCTTTTGCCGCCCAAATCAGGCATCAATAGATTGGACGTTAAATCCTGGCCAAACGGTTCAAAACCCTACAGGCAGAGCGGTTGCATCGGCTCTGCCTGCTGTGCCAGAAGGATCTTGTTCCCCAGCAGGCTCAAACGGTCGCCGATGGCCTGTTCCGCCGCCAGACGCGCCATTTCGGGAAGGTTGTTGCTTTCCGAAAGATGCGCCAGGATGACATAGGCCGCTCCACCGTCATAATCTCGTGTCAGAAACTCCGCCGTTGCGGTATTCGAAAGATGCCCCACCCGGGAGAGGACACGCTGTTTCACGCTCCACGGATACGGCCCGTCCCGCAGCATTTCGAGATCGTGGTTGCTCTCCAGCAGCAGCGCGTCACAGTTTTTCAGTGCCATCTTCACATTCTGGGGTACATAGCCCAGATCCGTCGCGAAACCCAGGCGGATGCCCTCCGCTTCGAAGACAAACCCGCAGGGGTCTGCCGCGTCATGGGGAATGGTGAAGGGGAGAATGTCGATGTCGCCAATCGCCAGATGTGATCCCGCGCGGAAGTACTCCACGACGGGCAAATAGCTCGGGTTGTCCTTTACGCTCTTCTTCACCGCCGGCGCGTCTGCCTCGTCGCAGAGATCCTCGGCGGCTGCGGCGGCCAGCTTGACCGCGTTGTGCTCTTCGGAGGCCTTGTCGGCTTCGCTGGAACCTTCGCTCATGCTCTCAGCGGAAGGTACAAAAAAATGCTCGTCTGGAGCTTCATTCGGGGCTCCGCACGCATTCGCCGCATACGAACGAACCAACTCTTCGTCGCGGAGAGCCATCTCGGCCTTGCGCTGTTCCAGCCACTGCGCATACGTCGTTCGTTTCTGCGGCGTCACCTGTCGCACCCACGCACGATGCGTCGCTTCGGTGAAGTACACAGGGATGCCGAACTTGCGCGCCAGCACCGGTAGACCGGCTACGTGATCCGCATGCTCATGGGTGATCAGGATGGCGTCCAGCGTCTCGGGATTCTCACCGACCATCGCCATGCGCCGCATCAGTTCGCGACAGCTCAATCCCGCGTCCACGAGGATGCGCGTCCCCGACGAAGACACTACGGCGCTGTTGCCCTTCGACCCCGACGCCAGCACCGTCATTCGCATCATTGCTCAAGGATACGCTTCGGCACTGTGGAATCCAGCGTTTTGTACCACCCACGGCACCCCACGCCAGGAGGCGTCTAGCCTTTGGGTTTCAAGGGAGCCAGGAAGTTCACCGTGCTCTTCATCACAACCTTGTCATTCTGATTCAGTACCAGCGTGTAGATGGTCACCAGTCCCAATTCGGGACGCGACTTTGACACACGCAGGCCCACGACCTCGGTGTCGGTCCGCAGCACATCGTTCGGACGCACCGGCTCCGTCCAGCGGATCTCTTCCACGCCTGCGCCGATCATGCCGCCGACGACCGTGATGGTCTCCACGCGCATGCGCATGACCAGGGCCGCCGTCAGCCAGCCACTCGCGGCCTGTCCCTGGAAGAACGTGCTCTTTCCTGCTGCTTCGTCCAGGTGGAAGGGCTGGGGATCGTACTTCTGCGCGAACTCCGTAATCTCGTGCGCCGTAACCTTCACGCCTCCATTGGAATGAAACTTCTGCCCCAGTTGAAAGTCGTCGAAGTACATTTCTTTCGCGGCCATGCCCATCTCCTGAACGCGCTTCTGGAAGAAGCACGAGAGTTGAATCTATCAGAGCAGACCTAGCTCTTAGAAGCCTACGCGTACCAGGACGACCGTCGTATTGTCTCCACCACCCGCGTCATTCGCGGCCTGGACCAACTTCTCCGCTGCTGTCTCCAGAGATGCATCATTAAGCTCCAAGAGCTCCGCGATCTCCTTCTCCGAGAGATCGCGCGTCAGGCCATCCGAGGCGAGAAGGTACACATCGCCTTCAAGACCTTCGGCGCGGAGAAGGTCAGCCTCTACCTCGGCAGCCGTCCCTACGGCGCGCGTGATTACATTCCGCATGGGTGAAGCGGCAGCCTCTTCTTCGGACATCTCGCCCAGGCGTACCTGCTCGCCTACAAGGGAATGGTCTTCCGTCAGCAGCTCCAACGTGCTGCCACGAAATCGGTAGCAACGCGAGTCGCCTATGTGCGTAATCGCCAAGGGAATGGTGTTTGCCTTAGCCGGTACGTTCACACCAACCGAGAGCGCAACCAGAGTCGTTCCCATGCCGCGCAAACGCGGGTTGTCCTGCGCGTACGCATAGACTTCGCGGTTCGCCACAAGAGCAGCGTTGGCGATCACCGATCCCCTATCGGGACCGCCCCGATGGGCCTCGCGCAGAAAGATCTGCACCGCCATGTGCGCAGCCAACTCACCCGCTGCAGCACCGCCCATGCCATCGCAGACGACGAAGAGACCGCCTTCGACCTCCGCGCCCACAGCGTCCTGGTTTGTGTGACGCACGAGGCCCACATGCGTCTGCATCGCCCACTCGATCCGTACTTTTCGCTTTGTCGCCAAATGCACTCCAGAATCGTAGAACTACCGAACGATACACGAATCGGGTACATCCTCTCACTTCCGTTACCCGGCCCCGCTCCAATGCGATACGCTCATCCACATGCCCTCGAAACGCTCCGCACTTGGTCAGGTCGTTCACGCGGAGAACCTTGGCTTCCTGCAAACGCTCCCCAGCGAGAGCGTCGACCTCATCTATATCGACCCGCCCTTCAATACGGGCCGCGTCCAGAAGCGTACGCGCATGAAGACCGTCCGCGACGAAGCGGGCGACCGCACCGGCTTTGGCGGTGCGCGCTACCGTACCGAGAAGCTCGCCGAGGCCGCGGCCTACGAAGACACCTTTGACGACTTTCTCGGTTTCATTCGGCCGCGTCTGGAGGAGGCCTATCGCATCCTGAAACCGCACGGCGCACTCTTCTTTCACATCGACCCGCGCGAAAGCCACTACTGCAAAGTCATGCTGGACCAGATCTTCACACGCCCTTGTTTTCAGAACGAGATCATCTGGGCGTACGACTACGGCGCGCGCTCCACCAAGCGCTGGCCCGGCAAGCACGACACCATCCTCTGGTATACCAAGCACCCGACGAAGTACACCTTCAACCTCGCTGCCTGCGACCGGATTGAGTACATGGCTCCTACGCTGGTAGGCGCGGAAAAAGCTGCGCGGGGTAAGACGCCTACGGACGTCTGGTGGCACACGATCGTCTCCCCTACCGGGAAAGAGAAGACGGGTTATCCGACGCAGAAGCCTCTTGGGGTGCTGAACCGCATCGTCAAGGTTCATACAAAACCGAAGGATACGGTGCTGGATTTTTTTGCGGGCTCGGGGACGACGGGCGAGGCTGCTGCGAAGAATAAGCGACGGTTTATTCTTGTGGACCAGAGTGAGGAGGCTGTTGGGATTATGCAGAAGCGGCTTGCCAAGTATCTGTAGCTGCTTGTCCTCCCGTAGCGATCAGATGCGCCTTTGGCACATGGCAAAAGCAGATTTCTCCGCTCCCTTCGCTTTGCTCCGGTCGGTCGAAATGACGGTGTCATTTCAGTAATGTCCGTCATCTCGACCGAAGCGGAGAGATCTGCTGTTTCTGCGGAGCAAGCGAAGGATGCGCTTCGCGCATAACCCATGTCCCAAAAGCGGGACATGGGGCACCCGGTTTTGGTTTCTTCTCTACTCAGAGAGAATCCAGTCACCGAAGTGCGCTGTCCCCAGCAGAGGACTAATCCCAGGCCTCAGCGTCTGGTCCGTCACCACGGCGCCGAAGTAGCTTCCACCGGGATCGGAGACCACCTCCCTGGGATCCTTCCGCGCCGCAAGGAACTGCCGCACCAGTTCGTCCATGCGGAGGCTCTCTGGTCCGGCCAGTTCGACGGTGCGGTTGATCGGCTCCTCTAAAGCCACTTGAGCGAGTGCTGCAGCGACGTCGTCTGCCGCGATGGGTTGCATCAGGACGGAGGGAACGTGCGCTACGTTGTCTTTCGTGTAACCCTCGGCGATCTGGCCCATGAACTCGAAGAACTGGGTTGCGCGAACGATGGTGTACGGCACGCCCGAGGCCTGGATCGCCGCCTCCTGCGCGATCTTGGCCCGCATATAGCCCATGTCCGTCATCACATCCGCACCTACGACGGAGAGAGCAATGTGATGCTTTACACCTGCCGCGATCTCCGCCGGGAAGAGATTGTGGGCTGACTTGCTGAAGAACTCAAGGGCCGTCGCATCTTCGAAAGAGGGCGAATTCGCCACGTCGATGACGACCTGCGCACCCTGCAAGACTTCGGCGATGCCCTCGCCCGTCAACGTGTTGACTCCCGACGAGGGAGACGCTGCCACGGCCTCATGACCGAGCGCGCTGAGCTTCGCAACCACACGTGAACCGATCAGACCACTTCCGCCAATCACTACGATCTTCATAGAGAACCTTCCTCGCTGCCCGAGAACCTTTGACGGCTTCTCGGTGGTATGTATCAGCAAAGACCGGCTACGAAGTCGATTTGTGACACGGGTCTAGGTATTTTCCGGAGCCACGCTCTTGAATCCGTAGGTCTCATACCGCGTCGACATTTTGCCGTTCTCTACGCGCACCACGGTATAGCCCTCGGCGGTCCCCATGTGTGTGCCCTTCCACCAGTTGCCGCTCACAGCGCCGCCAGTGATGTAGGGGACACCATGCCAGGTCACCGTCTCCCAGATGTGCGTGTGGCCCTGCAGAACGCCCAGGACGTTGCGTCCCTCGAACTGCTTCACTACCAGATCTGAGTTGTTGACCGAAAGGCTGCCGCGCTTGGTCTTTCCGTCAGGAGCTGCCTTCAGGTACGACTCATAGGCCGTCACCAACGGAATATGGATCGACACGATCACGGGAGTCGTGGGAGACAGTTTTCCGAGGTCGTCTGCGATCCACGCAAGCTGGGCCTCGTCGATGTGCCCCTCGTACCCCATACCGCCTGGCAGCGGCTGCACAGAGTCCAGCACCATGAAGTGCACGCCTTTGTGGTCGAAGCTGTAGTAGGCGCGCCCGAAGTGCTCCTCGAACATCTTCTTGCCGTAGAGCTGATCGCTCTCGCTCGTCTTCCCCTTGCTGGAGACACCGAAGCAATCGTGGTTTCCGCAGGTGTGGTAAAGCTTCAGGCCAAGGTCCTGCTCCGTCTTGGCGTAGAGGTCGAAGAGCGAAAGAGCGCGCTCCTTGGAGACATCCATTGTGTCGAAGACGTGATCGCCACCCTGCAGGGCGAAGTCGGCCTTTACACCCCGCGCTTTCTTGAAGGCCATATCGCATCCCTGCGCCGCATTCAGCTCCGGCTGCAGATGGGTATCGGTCAGGAAGAGAAATTCAAACGTCTCGGGCTTTGGTGCAGCAAACGCGGTCCTGGTGCCGATGGCGGCAGCGGCTGCGGAGCCGCCCAGAAGGCTAAGAAAGTCTCTACGGTTGGGGGTGAGCATAGGTTTACTTTAGCGACCAGGGGATGTTGGCACTGCGAATTTCTCGTTAAAAAAGCGAGGCAACCGTCTCCGGCTGCCTCGCTTTTGGTTGGTTTGGTTTAGCGGTCTTTGCTGGCTGCGATCTTCTCTTCGGCTACGCGAATCTCCGCGCGGGCGTACTCGTACTTGTCCGCATCGTCGCCGGACTCGTTCCAGTCCTTCTGCGCCGACTCGAGTTCCTTCTGCGCCTGCGTCGGATCGATCTCTTCCGGCTTCTGCGCCGTCTCTGCAAGCACGGTCACGCGCTCCGGAAGCACCTCGACAAATCCCCAGGCGACGAAGAACTTTGCGTCGCCCGAAGCTCCGCCGTGCAGCTTCACTTCGCCTGCGCCCAGCTCCGCCAGCAGCGGTGCCGCCCCGTACAGCGCTTCCATGTACCCACACAGCGCCGGAAGCTCAATCGCCTCCGCCGTTGTGTCGATGAGGATGCGGTCCGGCGTCACCAGACGAATCTTCAGCAGGCCCGTCGTATTGTTCGTTTCTTCAGCCAACGTACATCCCTCTTACTACGAAAACTCAAACAGATTACGCCGTTGCCTTCATCTTCTCAGCGGCTGCCAGCACTTCCTCGATGCCGCCCTTCATGTAGAAGGCCTGCTCAGGAATGTCGTCATGCTTGCCTTCGATGATCTCCTTGAAGGAGCGCACCGTGTCGGCGACCTTGACGTACTTGCCGGGGTTGCCGGTGAAGACTTCAGCGACGTGGAAGGGCTGCGAAAGGAAGCGCTGCACCTTACGCGCGCGGCTGACGGTGAGCTTGTCTTCTTCCGAAAGCTCGTCGATACCGAGAATCGCGATGATGTCCTGCAGATCCTTGTAGCGCTGCAGAATGGCCTTGACCGACTGCGCCGTGTTGTAGTGCTCCTCACCCACGATGCGGGGCGAGAGAATCCGCGAGTTGGAAGCGAGGGGATCTACCGCAGGGTAGATACCGATCTCGGTCAAAGCGCGGTTCAGCACGGTGGTCGCATCCAGATGAGCAAACGTGGTTGCCGGGGCCGGATCGGTAAAGTCATCGGCGGGCACGTAGATGGCCTGTACGGAGGTAACAGAACCCTTCTTCGTGGACGTGATGCGCTCCTGCAGCTGGCCCATTTCGCTGGCAAGGTTCGGCTGGTAACCCACGGCGGAGGGCATACGGCCCAGAAGCGTGGAGACTTCGGAACCGGCCTGCGTAAAGCGGAAGATGTTGTCGATGAACAGCAGCGTATCGGCACCCTCTTCATCGCGGAAGTGCTCGGCGATGGTGAGCGCGGTCAACGCAACGCGCAGACGGGCTCCTGGCGGCTCGGTCATCTGCCCGTAGATCAGGGCAGCTTTCGACTTCTTCCAGTCATTCGGATCAATAACACCGGACTCCTGGAACTCCATCCAGAGATCGTTGCCTTCACGGGTACGCTCGCCGACGCCGGCGAAGACCGAGAAACCACCGTGCTGCATGGCGACGTTGTTGATCAGCTCCTGGATGAGCACGGTCTTACCTACACCGGCTCCGCCCATGAGACCGATCTTTCCGCCCTTCAAGAAGGGCTGGATCAGATCGACGACCTTGATGCCCGTCTCGAACATCTCTTCCGAGGTCGACTGCTCGTCGAACGCGGGCGCCTGGCGGTGAATCGGCATACGCTTCTGCGTTTGCACGGGACCGAGTTCGTCTACCGGCTCGCCGATCACGTTCAGCACACGGCCCAGCGTCTCACGGCCCACCGGCACCATGATCGGATTGCCCGTGTCGATTGCCTTCATGCCGCGCACCATGCCCTCGGTCGCTTCCATCGCGATCGTACGGACACGGCCTTCACCGAGATGCTGCTGCACCTCGACGACCACGTTCATGGGCGTGGGGATATCGAACCCCTCGCTGGTGATGCGCAACGCCTGGTAGATCGGCGGCATGTGCGACTCTTCGAACTGAATATCAACGGCCGGGCCGCTGATCGAAACTACTTTTCCAATGATCTCTGCCATAATCTCTTTCCTTGAACGCGCGGCCTAGAGGGCCGACGCTCCCGAAACAATCTCAATAATTTCCTTGGTGATCGCTGCCTGACGAACACGGTTCATTGTCAGAGTCAGCGTGTCGATCATGTCGCTCGCATTCGAACTCGCCGCATCCATCGCCGTCATACGCGAAGCATGTTCGCTGGCGACCGACTCGATGAGCGCATGGTAGATCTGCGTCGTCACGTAGCGCGGCATCAGATGACGGAACAGACGTTTCGGATCCTGATCGAAGAGATAGTCCACATCCGCCGTACCAAACTTCTTGGCTTCCTCTTCCATCGCCGTCTGTTCCGGCTCATGGATGGAAACGCCCGAAGTGGCTGCTGCATGTGCTGCGGCTTCTCTCTGCTCTTCCGTCATCTCTTCGATAGCGGTGTACTCATGTGTTCCCAGCTTGCGGATCGGGAGCAGCTTCTCTACAACAACGCGCTGCGCGATCACACTCTTGAACTCGTTGAAGACCAGATAGACTGCGTCGATCTCCGCACGCTCATAGCGTTCGATGATCGAGTGTGCCACCTTGTCGACTTCGGAAAAGTTTAGCTTGGCCAGAAGGTGCGACCGGTCGTAGGTCAGCTCTACCTGCTGTGCGCGATGACGGATGTCTTCGATGTGGTGCGAGAGGCCGTTGTCGTACTCGACGTCCTTGTGCTCCCAGACCGCATCAGGATAGCGACGCTTGAAGAGGTCGCGAGACTTGCGTCCCACAGTCTCGACATCGACGTTCTGCCCCTTCGCCACGCGCTCGTTCACAAAGTTCTGAGCAGCCTTGCCGATGTTGCTGTTGAACGCTCCTGCAAAGCCCTTGTCTCCGGCGATCACAAGGACGAGCACGTTCTTCTCTTCGCGCTCTACCAGCAGCGGATGCATTACTTCGCCTGCGGCGTCGTCATACATGGCCGTGCGGCGCACGAGAGATTCCAGCACTGCGGCCAGCATCTGCGCGTAAGGACGAGCCTGCATCGCGCGCTCCTGCGCACGGCGCAGTTTCGCCGCCGAGACCATCTTCATGGCCTTCGTGATCTGCCGCGTGTTTTTGACGGAACGAATCCGTCGCTTCAAATCGAGTACGTTTGCCATCTATCGACTTACTTTTTCCTCGAGGCGCGCTACGCGCACCTCTAACTCTGTCAGCTTGCCAATTACTTGCATCATGTCCGCGTGAAACCGACCGTCCAGGCTGCTCATTCTGGAATCAAGCCTGGTTTCGATACCGCCGATGCGCGTGTCCAGCTTTGCATAGTCATTCCGGTTCATCAGAATGCCTATAAGAACGGTGATAGTCGGGACAGCGATCGTTAATAAATCGTGATTCATGAAGCCCCCTGTCAAGAGAATATCAACTACGCAGTCACCGTCGCCGGCTGCTTCTCCTTCTGCGCGTCCTTGAAGGTCGTCTTGAACTCGTTGATTTTAGCCGTCAGCTGCGTCTTGATCTCGTCGTCGATCTGCTTCTTCGCTGTGATCGCATCCAGAATGCCCTGGCCATTGGTGGCCATGTACGCGTGGAAGCCATCTTCGAAGTTCACGATCTGCTTGTCGTCGACATCGTCCAGCAAACCATTCACACCGGCAAAGAGGATCGAAACCTGCTGCGCTGCTGTGAGCGGACGGAACTGCTTCTGCTTCAGAAGCTCCGTGAGACGCTTACCGCGGTTCAGCTGCTTCTGCGTGGCAGGATCGAGATCCGAACCGAACTGAGCGAAGGCAGCGAGTTCGCGATACTGAGCGAGATCCAGCTTCAGCGTTGCGCCGACCTGCTTGGTCGCCTTGATCGCAGCCGAGAAGCCGACACGGGACACCGAAAGACCTACGTTTACAGCCGGACGGATACCGGAGTTGAAGAGATCAGTCTCAAGGAAGATCTGTCCGTCGGTGATCGAAATCACATTGGTCGGAATGTAGGCGGAAACGTCGCCTGCCTGGGTCTCGATGATCGGCAGGGCCGTCAGCGAACCGCCGCCGAGTTTGTCGCTCATCTTCGCCGAACGCTCGAGCAGACGCGAATGGAGATAGAAGACGTCGCCGGGGTATGCTTCGCGGCCCGGGGGGCGACGGAGGAGCAGAGAGATTTCGCGGTACGAAGCAGCGTGCTTCGAGAGATCGTCGTAGATGATCAGCGCGTGCTTGCCGTTGTCGCGGAAGTACTCGCCCATGGCGGTCGCGGCAAAGGGAGCCAGGTAGTTCATCGGAGCAGGCTCGCTCGCGGTCGCGGCCACAACGATGGTGTACTTCATCGCGCCGTACTCTTCGAGGGTCTGGACGATCTGCGCAACGGAAGAACGCTTTTGACCGATCGCGCAGTAGATGCAGATCAGGTCGTTCTTCGCGGAGTTGATGATCGTGTCGAGCGCGATGGCGGTCTTGCCTGTCTGGCGATCGCCGATGAGAAGTTCGCGCTGGCCACGGCCAATCGGAATCATCGTATCGATGGCCTTGATACCCGTCGCCATCGGCTCGGTGACCGACTTACGTGCAATGACGCCCGGTGCAAGACGCTCGATGGGGAGCGAGTGCGGCGTGTCGATGGGTCCCTTGTCGTCGATGGGCTGACCGAGCGCATTCACGACGCGGCCAATCATGGCATCGCCTACGGGAACGGACATGATCTTGCCCGTGCGCTTGACCTGGTCGCCTTCGCTGATGAGCGTATAGTCGCCCAGCAGAACCGCGCCGACCTGGTCTTCATCCAGGTTCATCGCAAGACCCGCAACGCCATGGGGAAATTCGATCAGCTCGCCAGCCATGACCTTATCGAGCCCATGGATGCGTGCAATACCGTCGCCGAGCGAGATCACGGTGCCGACCTCGTCCACCTGGACGCGCTGCTCGTAGTTCTCAATCTGCTGCCGCAGGAGTTCTGTAATCTCGTCTGCCTTGAGCTGTGCCATTTGTATCCCTTATACGTACTTTTATAAATCTGAAAGCCTGGATTTACGCGCCTGTGCCTGCCAGGTGCCGTTCCAGTTGGCCGAGCTGTGCACGCACAGACCCGTCATATATCGTCGACCCAATGCGGATCACCGCTCCGCCCAGAAGCGAAGCATCTTCTTTCCAAAGCACACGAACGTTTCCGCCCGCGAGCTTCGCTGCCTCGGCAGTCAATGCCTGCTTGTCCTCTTCGCGTAAACCGCGTGCCGAGGTAATCTCCGCCTCGCTCGTCCCCGCGCCTGCATCGGCAACGGCAACGTACTCAGCAATCACTTCGCCAATAGCCATGAGGCGCTGGTGATCCATCAGAACCGCGATGAAGTTGCGGACAACCTTATCCATCCCGAGACGTCCGGCAATGGCATCGAGCACCTTGATCTTCTTCTCGTGCTCGATCGCAGGGTTCATCAAAAACTCGTGCAGATCGTGGCTCTCCGCCAGCGTTCCGGCAAAATCACCCAGCTGGGCGCTTACCGCGTTGCGATCCAACTTATGGGCCGTGACAATTTCATCGAGAGCGCGCGCGTAACGCAGTGCAAAGGCCGCCATTAGTTGCTGCCTCCCTTGCCCGACGCAGCCAGACGCGCGGCAAACCCACGCACGATCTCACTATCGTCATCGTCCGAGATATTCAGCTTGCTCGCAGCCTGCTCCACAGCCAGCTTTGCGGCGAACTCACGCAGGTTGCGCTGTGCGTGTGCTTCCGCCGCCGCAATCTCCTGCTCGGCTGCATGCGCAATACGCTCGCGCTCGTCGGCGACGGAAGCCTTGATGCGCGCTTCGTCTGCTGCAGCATCTTTCTCCGCCTCGGACTTCAGAGCGGCAATCTCGCCGTCCAGCTTTGCCAGACGCGCTTCCACGCCAGAGAGACGAGCATTGGCCTCTTCCGTTGCAGATCGTGCTTCGACCAAATTCTTCTGGATTCCCTGCGTCCGTCCGCGAAAGGTCTTCGGCAAAGCCTTAGCCAAAGCGTAAAGAATGGCAAGGGCAAGAATGACAAAGTTGAACCAGGTGAAGACCGTCGAAGCCGTCTCCGGACTCATACCCATCATGCGGCCCAGAGAAATTACCATGGGCGACTTCTTGAATGCTTCAGTTCCCTCTTCGGCTTCTTTCTTCTTGCCGGCGGAGTTTGCCTGAGGCTCAGCCTTCTGGCCGGACGCCGTCGAAGGCGAAGCCGCAACAGCCTGTGCCCGCAAGGGGACAACAGGAGCCACGCCCAACATCAAAACCAAAGCCAACAGCACGCATGCTCGCATCGTCATCCCTGCACCGCCGCGCCGCCCCGGTGCGTAGGCAAAATCGCCTTCAAAATCTGATCGGAGAGCTGCGCCGCAGAGGTCTGTAGCTGCTGCTTCGCTTCGTCACCAGCGCGCTGAACTGCCTCGCGCGCCACGCCGATACGCCGCTGCGCATCGTGGCGAGCCAACTCCAGAGCTTTCTCGCGCTCCGTGTTCCATTGCTTCAGCATGGCCTGGCGGTTTTCAAAGATCTTCGTCCGCGCATCGCGCAGTTTGGCTTCGTATTCCGCCGCCTTCGCCTCGGACGCAGAGATGGCCGAACGCGCCTGGTCCATTGCTCCGGAGGTCCGCGCATGGCGCTCTGCCAGCATTGTTTCGAGAGGCTTACGAACGAGCGCAGCATAGGCAATCACCAGCACGACGAAGAAGATCATCGTTGGCACAGAGCCGAGCACAAGTTCGCCAAGTTGGTTCAAAATATCTTGCATATTTTCCGTGGGAGCTCCGAATGAAAGTCCCGCGTATTCAAGCCGTTATAGGCAGGAAAGAAGGGCGCCCGGAGGCGTTTTCAGGACGGTGCAACCCTTTATTTTTAGCAGAGGGGCTTCGGGTGAGTCAATGTTTCGCCTTCCACTCTAAGGCTGTAATCGCCCAATTGAGACGGTATTCGAACGGAGATTATTTATTAAAACCGTAGGACTTATGCCTGATATCGGGCGTAGACTGTGGTTACGCCTAGACCCGTTCGGGTCCGATCAGGCCGCGTCTCTGGGACCCACCTCCACTCCCCCTGCGCGGCCTGAACTATGTCTGGGTGAATTTTCCCTGTTTACCGTGTTTTTGTTGCAGTTTCTATCCTGCGGACGCGCCGCTTCGGCCGCGCCACGGGACCGGTGTCGGGCTTCGCCACATCCGCCTCCTGGAAGCGGCGGTAGCGATTCAGCAGGGATGCCGGTCCGCGCGCCAACATCACCACAAAACTTCCATCAAACCGTTTTGATTCGATCGAACATCCGGCTTCCAGAGCGGCAATCGTCCGGCCTTCGCGCTGGGGAATGCGAAACTCCGCTTCCGCCGTGGGATCTGGCGCCTTTTCGCCGCCAATCCGGTCTTCGATGGCAGCGATCAGGACGTCGAGACCAACGCCCTTTGCGGCCGAGATCGCAATGACGTCTTTGCGACCCAAAAGCGCCTGCTGTTCCGGCTCGCTCAGCAGATCGATCTTGTTCAAGACTTCGATTCGCGGAGTCCTCGCCACCTCAAGCTCGGCCAGCACTGCTTCCACCTGCATTTTTTGTTCTTCCAGAATTGCGGAAGATGCATCCCGCACATGCAAGAGAAGCTCGGCCCGCTCGACCTCTTCCAGCGTGGCGCGAAAGCTGGTGACGAGCGCATGCGGAAGATTGCGGATGAAGCCAACCGTATCGCTCAGCAGCACCTTCCGGCGCGAGGGCAGAACGAACTGCCGCAGCTTGGGGTCCAGCGTCGCAAACATGCGCGAGCTCGCCAGCACACCCGCCTCCGTCAGAGCATTGAAGAGCGTGCTCTTCCCGGCGTTGGTGTAACCGACAAGCGCGACCGTGGGCACAGGGACGCTTTCGCGCCTCTGCCTCTGCTGCCTGCGAATACGACGTACCTGCTCCAGCTGCGCCTTGACGTGGTCGATCCGGCCGCGAATGACGCGGCGGTCTGTCTCGATGCGGGTCTCGCCGGGGCCTCGTGTGCCGATGCCGCCACCGAGCTGCGACATGCTTTTGCCCTTGCCTGCGAGGCGCGGCAGTTGATACTCCAGCTGCGCCAGTTCGACCTGCAGATGCCCCTCCCGCGTCCGCGCGTGACGGGCAAAGATATCCAGGATGAGTTGCGTCCGGTCGATGACGCGGCACGGCATCTCTTTTTCCAGATTGCGAAGCTGTGTCGGCGTCAGGTCGTGATCGAAGAGGACAACGTCCGCCTCGGTCGACTCCGCCATTGCTGCAAGTTCTTCCACCTTGCCGATGCCGATCAGCGTAGCCGGGTCGGGTCGCCCCCGGCGCTGCACCAACGTCGCCGCGATGGTCGCTCCCGCAGAACGGGCCAGTTCTTCAAACTCCGCCAGGGAGGACTCAAAGTCCACGTCTGACTCAACTGCTTTGGCTTTAGGAACAACGAAATCTTCGTCATCGTCTTCGATGGAGTCATCGCTCGAATTGCCAATGGACGCAGCAGAGCGCGCCATCAGAGCGGCAGCAGGGATCGACCGTCTGCTGCCCGTGATCTCCACGGCCACCAGAACGGCCTTTTCCGCAACTGCCGTCACCGCAGCCGACCGCTCCGATGCCGCATGTTCCAACCGCGAAGTTCCTGCGGATTTTGTGGGTTTTGCCACGCTGATAAGCTAGGCCGCCGGCGATCCTGCCTCGCCGGAGACACCCGCCGACGAGACAGGAGCATGGGCCCGTTCCACATGTGCTCCACCGCGTGTGCTGACTACCGTCGAAATCGCATGCTTGAAGATCAACTGCTCCTGGGCATTGTTTTCCAGGAGAACCGAATACTTATCAAAGGAACGGATCTTGCCCGTCAACTTTACGCCACTCACAAGGTAGATCGTGATAGGGGACTTGTCTTTGCGAACGGTGTTCAAGAAAGTGTCCTGAATATTCTGTGCCGGCTTGGAATCCATAACTGCCGATCTCCTCTTCTTCGTGTCTACGTTCGATACGCTCTAGCGCATCGTCAAAAAAATCGTACATTCCCCAAATTTCGGGGGTCTGCCATTCAGGGCTTCAGGACCACGTTTGGCCTGAGGCGTTCACAATACACAGCTTCCCGCGCCAAATACAATCGGAAAACGGGAAGAGTCTTCACATTGGACTCGCCACCTTGCCCCAAGGTAGCGAGTTTTATGGATTTAGAATAGCGGGGATGCCCGAAATGAAACTGGCCCCTATTCCGATGCTCGACCTCAGCCGCCAGTACACCATAGTTGGGGAAGAAATCCAGGCCGCTTTGGCCGAAATTGGCCGCGCCGGACGCTTCGTTCTCGGAAAAGAAGTCCAAGCATTCGAGACTGCCGCAGCCGCCATGCTGGGCACGACCCACGCCATCGGCTGCAGCAGCGGCACGGAAGCCCTCTGGCTTGCTCTGGACGCCGCGGGCGTCCGCCCCGGCGATAAGGTCATCACCTCTCCTTTCAGTTTCTTTGCCACCGCCAGCGCCATTCTGCGCTGCGGCGCACAGCCCGTCATGGCCGATATCGATCCGGTCACCTTCAACCTCTCGCCGCTGACCGTCACCGCGATCCTCGAACGCAACTCCGACATCAAGGCCGTTCTTCCCGTCCACCTTTACGGCCAATGCGCTGATTTTGATGCCCTCAACCGATTGAAAATAAAGCATAATCTCCTACTCGTCGAGGACGCCGCGCAGGCATTCGGAGCGAAGTGGAATGGCATTCCCGCAGGCGCGCTGGGAGACTCCGCTGCCTTCAGCTTCTACCCGACCAAAAACCTTTCAGCCTGGGGCGACGCCGGTCTGGTAACCACCAGCGACGACACCATTGCGGATCGCGCCAATCTCCTTCACGTCCATGGCATGCGCGAGCGGTATTTCCACGAAATCGTGGGCTGGAACGCCCGCATGGACACGATGCAGGCCGCCGTCCTGCTGATCAAGCTTCGCCATATCGAGCAGTGGAACCTGGACCGTGCTCGCATCGCAGCGCGCTATCACTGGCTCTTCGCGGATTCGGGCCTGACTCTCGGCACATCCGCGGACGCGGCCGATCTAGTTTTGCCGCAGACCGACCCGCGCGCCACCCACGTCTGGCACCAGTACGTGATCCGCTCATCGCGACGCAACGACCTTCGCGCTCACCTGACGGCAAGCGGCATCGGCACGGAGATCTACTACCCTCTTTCGCTTCATCAGCAGCAGGCACTTGCGAGCCTCGACTACGTTCCGGGCGACTTCCCCCACAGCGAATGTGCCGCGCGCGAAGTCCTGGCGATCCCGATCTTCCCTGAACTGCGCGAAGATGAGCAGGACCGCGTCGTGGAAGCTATCGTTGCTTTCCACGCCTGACACGAAAAGAATCTATAAACAGACATGCAACATAGTCAGGATCACCACGAAGCGCACTTTACCGCGGGCGTCTTTGTGCGCGACGTCGTCATCGGCATGTCAGACGGTCTCACCGTTCCCTTCGCCCTGGCTGCGGGACTCTCCGGGGCCACTGTTGCGGTGCACATCGTCGTCACTGCAGGTCTGGCGGAGATTGCCGCTGGTTCCATCGCCATGGGCCTGGGCGGTTACCTGGCTGCGCGTGGCGATGCCGAACACTACGCGAGCGAGTTGCGTCGCGAGTACCGCGAGATCGAAGAAATTCCCGAGGACGAAAAAGAAGAGTGTTCGCTGGTCCTGCAGCAGTACGGACTCTCCCCGGAGATGAGCGCGCCCATCGTCGAAGCCCTCAGCCACAATCCCAAGGCCTGGGTGGACTTCATGATGCGCTTCGAGCTTGGGCTGGAAGAGCCAGATCCATCGCGAGTCTGGAAGAGTGCGCTGACTATCGCCGTTTCGTACATCGTGGGTGGATTGATTCCGCTCGCGCCCTACTTCGTCGCGTCCACGATGCAGCGCGCGCTGAGCCTCTCTGTCCTCTGCACGCTCATCGCGCTCGCCGTCTTCGGCTTTGCAAAAGGAAAGGCGACGGGAGTCAGCGGCTTCAAGGCTGCTTTGCAGACCACGCTCATCGGAGGGCTCGCCGCCAGCGCAGCCTTCGCGCTGGCGCGGCTCTTCTCGCACTAGATCAATGCGCTGGCGGGGCCTTTCCACCCAGCTTGAAGTTCTTCGTCAGCAACACCAGCGGCGCGGCGCACAGCGTCAGCATGCCCAGCACATGGAAGCAATCCATGAACGCAAGGAAGCGCGTCTGCGATTCCATCTGGCTATAGACGCGAAGATACGCTGCATTCATTGCATCCGCCTGCGCGAAACCGTGTGTCTGCAGGAATGCCGCAGTCTGTCGCACAGTGTCCTGCAGGAAGGGCGAGGAGGGGCCCAGATTCGCGCCCATCACCGATTGATGAAAGTTCTGCCGACGCTCACTCATCGTCGTGACAAACGCGATGCCAAAGCTTCCACCCCAGTTGCGAAAGAAGTTCGTCAGCGACGAAGCCTTGTTGTTCTGGTTCGGTGCGAGCTGCGAGTACGAAATCACCGAAAGCGGAACGAAGAAGAATGCGTAGCCCAATCCCTGCAAAGCACGCGCCAGGGCGTAGTGTCTGTAATCCGTCTGCAGGTTGAAGTGACTGTAGTGGATAAACGAAATACCCACGATCATCACAGCGCCAAACAACAGGATGCGTGGATGCACGATGCCGCGCTGCACCAACTGCGCGCCTACTGGAGCAAGAAGCGTAATCACAAAGGCTCCCGGTCCAAGGACCAATCCTGCGTCGATCGCGCGATAGCCATACAAGGACTGCAGGATCTGCGGGATCATCGTCGTCGAAGCAAACAAGCCCACGCCGAAGACGAAATAAAAGACGTTCGAGATCGCGAAGTTACGCACCTTCAACATGCGGAAATCGATCACAGGATCCGCAACGTTCAGCTCCCAGAAGACCGCAGCCGTCAGGCACGTGACGCCGATGACAAAGCACCAGATGATCGTCGTCGATCCGAACCAGTCATCGATCTGCCCACGATCGAGAAGGATCTCCAGCGCGGCGCTGCCCAGGCCAATCAGCGCGATGCCGACTCCATCCACATTCAACTTACCTTTGCTGTCGCGCGCCGTGGCCCGCTCCGCCGCAAAGCCCGGAGGATCGTGCACGAAACGATTCGTCAGAAACAGTGAAAGGATGCCGATGGGGATATTGATTAGAAAGACCCAGCGCCAGTTGTAGTTGTCCGTGATCCAACCCCCGAGCACAGGTCCGATGGCGGGCGCGGTCACAATCGCTACGGTGTACAGCGCAAAGGCGGAAGCTCTCTTCGCGGGCGGAAAGGTATCTACAAGGATTGCCTGTTCCACGGGAGCCAGGCCGCCTCCGCCAATGCCCTGCAGCACACGCGCGAACAGCATCACACCCAGGCTTGGTGCGATCCCGCAGAAGAAGCTCGTGATCGTAAAGAGCGTCACGCATGCCATGTAATAGTTCTTCCGGCCGAAGACGCGCGAGAGCCATGCGGACATCGGCAGAATCACTGCGTTGGCCACAAGATAGGTCGTGAGAATCCACGTCACTTCATCGAACGAACGTCCCAGGCCACCCGCGATGTACGGCAGCGAAACGTTCGCAATCGACGTATCCAGAAGCTCCATGAACGTGGCAAGCGTCACGGTCAGTGCCACGACCCACGGATTGATCCCGGCGCGCAGTACTGCGGTCGAACTGGGAGGAGCAACAGCAGTGGCCAAGATCCGTCTCCTGGGTTTACATTTGAGACCACTCAGTCTCTTTCGCTCTGTGTATCATCTGATTCTCCAGGGCCAGAGACCGATGCGTCTTTTTTTCGATAAGCTGCAGGAAGGAGAACAAGCATCATGAGCAAGGGAGATCTCACCCGCCAGCGCATCGTCGCCGCGGCCGCGCCGATCTTCAATCAGAACGGCTACGAAGGCGCGTCCATGCAGGCACTTATGGAGGCCACCGGCCTGGGAAAAGGCGGCATCTATCGCCACTTCGAGAGCAAGGAAGAGCTCGCCTCCGAAGCCTTCCGGTATGCGGTGGCCCTCTCCGTAAAGACACGCACCGGCGATCTCGCGCACATTGAAGGCGCCATCGCCAAGCTGGAATACGTCGTCAAGCGCTTCGTACACACACCGTCTCCGATGCCAGGTGGATGCCCTCTGATGAACACCGCCATCGACAGCGACGATGGCAATCCGGTCCTTCGAGCGCTCGCCCGCGACAGCATCGCGGACTGGCGGCACCGTCTCTCGAAGATCGTTCAGGCCGGGGTCAAGGCGGGCGAGATCCGCAAAGGCATCCAGCCTCGCCAGATCGCCAACACCATCATCGCTACGCTGGAAGGCGCATTGATGATCAGCCGGATTGAGGGCACGAAAAAGCCCCTGCAGGATGCAAGGGCGTCTCTCATTACACTCTTTACGACGATCAGGAGCTAGCGCTTCTTCTTCGCGCCCTTCTTTTCTTTCTTCTCTTCCGCTACCAGTCGAAACTCCGCAGGGGCCGTTGCCCCCGGCGCAAGAACACGACGCGTGATGTTTCCTTCGAGCCGGTAGGTCTTCGACACTAACTGCGAAGGCTTGAAGAGTCCCGTCGCCTTATCTGCGACAGGCAAAGAGGCGCCCGCAGCCAGCACGGTGTAAGTAAACGCCGGAGCGGGTCCAACAACCTGCCGCCCATTCAGTCCACCGGGATCGGTCTTCAACTTGATCGGCAGGTAGCCCGCGATATTGCGGTCACGCTGCGCCGTTTCATAGCGATGCTTCTTGAGGTTCCACGTAAAAACGCGCAACTGATCGAAGTCATACGGCAGACCCGCCTTGTACGGGCTCATTGCGGTCACGTAGATGGGAACGTCCTTCACGGGACCTTCCATCTCGGGGTCCTGGATGATGGTCAAAACATAGGCCGCCACGATGCGCTGGCCTTCCGCATACCGTGAAACGGAGTCGGGAACCTCCGTATCCATCATGCGCGAGAGCATCCATCCCGTGTTGCCCTTGGAGTCCCGGACGAGCCACCAGTCTTCCATCGGCGGAACATAGGGCGCGTCGGGGAGAGAGACCGCTGGCGCACCTTTCTTCTTTGGCGCTGCGTTCGCCGCATCGGCGGCGGCCTTCTGCGGTGTAACCCCTGGTGGTAGCGGCTTCACGGTACTCGCACGTGCCAGCAGCTTCAGCTTCTCGCCCTCATCGAGACGATAGAAGCGGTCCGTATCGCGCCCCGGAGCAGAGTGCAGATAGACATCGTCGCGCACTGTCGCCGTCGCCACGGGAACATCCGCGGCATGGTCTTTCTTCAGGGCCTCGAACTCGTCCGCCACCTGCTGCGTCGCGACGGTGCGCTCGTCGATCCAGCCGACTTCGTTGGCGTCCGTCTGTACCTTGTAGAAGCGCCGGTTAGTTTCCAGGACCTTCAGTCGCTGGCCATTGGTCACGTTGGCGGTACGGTTGGAAACAGCCGCGATGCGGTCGCGCAGAAAGCCACTCTTCGCCGTTACATACACATACTTGCCGGGAAGAGCAGCTTTGAAACGGGAACACCCATTCAGCAGCAACACAGAGAACAACAGCAGGGGTAACAGCGTCTTCAGCAAGCGCGCTTGAAGCCCCTTCCCTGTTTGCCGTTCGTTTTCCTGACGCAAAATAGGCAACTAGCGGTCTCCGACCTTATGCAGACGCATGAAGTTGGTCGCTCCTGTACGCGTCGCCGTACCGGCCACGATGCCCAGGATCTCGCCCTTCTTCACATGCCCTGCGGCTTCCAAAATATCCTCGGCCATGTTCACCAGTTTGTCCGTCTCGTCATAGCGGCGGCAGAGAATCGGCGTCACACCCCACAAGAGCACCATGCGTCCGATCGCTTCCACATCTGGACAGAGCGCAAAGACGCGCGCATTCGGACGATACTTCGAAAGCAGACGCGCCGTTGCGCCACTCTCCGTAAAGATAGCAATCGCGCCCAGGTCCAGATCGTCCGCCGAATGCGCCATGCACTCGCAGATCGTCTCTGCAACGCTCAGGCGTGCGCGTGCAGCGTGTCCGATGCCGTGGCCCAGACCGTGCCGGTGGCCCATGGGCTCCATGGCGATCTGCGTCTCGGTCTCCACGATGATCTTCGCCATCATGGCGACGGACTGCACAGGATACTTGCCTGCGGCAGTCTCCGCGCTCAGCATGACGGCGTCTGTGCCGTCATAGACGGCGTTGGCCACATCGCTTGCCTCGGCGCGCGTAGGACGGGGATTCTCGATCATGCTTTCGAGCATCTGCGTCGCCGTAATGACCGGCTTGCGATACACCGCGGCGCGGCGGATGATGTGCTTCTGAATCGCGGGCACCTTCTCGGGCGGAACTTCTACGCCAAGATCGCCACGCGCAACCATCAGACCGTCCGTCGCTTCCAGGATCTCTTCAAGATTCTCAATGGCCTGCGGCTTTTCGAGCTTCGCGACCACCCATGCGGTCGAACCGAGGGCGGCAACGCGCTCCTTGGTGTGGCGAACGTCCGCAGCCGTCCGGACGAACGACACCGCGACCGCATCCACCTTCTGCCCGATGCAGAAGACGAGATCTTCTTCGTCCTTCTCGGTGAGAGAAGGCACTTTGACCGGAATACCCGGCAGGTTGATGCCCTTGTTCTCACCCAGCATGCCACCGTTGACGATCTCGCAGGTCACGTCGCCGCCCTGGATCGTGACCACCTTCAACTCAATCAGGCCGTCGGAGAGCAGAATCGTGGAGCCGGGCTCCAGGTTCTCCGCCAGCGTCTTGAAGGTTGTTCCGACGCGCTGGGCTGTGCCCAGAATCTCTTCCGGAGTGATGGTCAAAAGCTCGCCCGCGTGCAACAAGACGGCCTTGTGGTCCACCAGCTTGCCCGTACGGATCTTCGGTCCCTGCAGATCGGCGAGGATGCAGATTGCCTTGCCTTCGCTGGCCGAAACCTTGCGCACCATCGCAATCAGCTCAGCCTTCTGCTCGTGGCTACCGTGCGAAAAGTTCAGACGCGCCACGTCCAACCCGGCACGTACCAACTGCGTAAAGACCTCTTCTGTAGAACACGCCGGTCCTAGCGTCGCAACGATCTTTGCGCTACGACCACTTCTACCCAAAAAACCAACACCATCTGTCGCAGTCATCGTTCTCCCGGGAACTGCAGCGCAACGCCGCAATTTTCTATGCCCCGGCAATTTTACCTACAAATTAGCGTCCATCACTTTTTGCTTCAGTGTCCGTCCTGCGAGGGACGCCGGGAGAGCTCCGCATTAAGCTCCGCTCCGCATAAAACACTGAGCGCCGTGAGGAACATCCAGACCATCAGGACGATACCCGTTCCCAGTGAACCGTAGACCTGCGAGTAATCCGCAAAGCGGGTCACATACCAGCCAAAGCCCACCGTCGTAAGGAACCAGGTGATGGTGGCAAACGCCGCACCTGGAAAGACCTCGTGCCAACCGAGTTCCTTTGAAGTTCCAAATCGGTAAATCATCGCGATCACCGATGCGGTCGCGGACAGGGCCACCGTCCAGCGCACAATATTTGCCGTCACATAGAACAACGACTGTACCTGCGGCTGCTTCCACTCCATCACCATCAGGGTGATCAGGTGGCCAAAGACCACCAGAACGCTCGCGATGGAGAGCGGAATCAGCGAAATCGGCACCAGCAGATAGGCTCGACCGCGCCTCTGCCACTGCGTCCACGCGTTGAGTGGTAGGTCGTAGGTGCGCCGGAAGCCTTCCATCAATGTAGCGATGACGCCCGCCGCACCGGAAAATCCGACGATGCCCGCACCAATCAGCACCCGGATCGACTGCGGCGCTCGGTGATCGCCGCCTGTAAAGAACTCCTGCAGCAACGGCGCCACATTCGCTGGCAGAACCCGGTCGAAGAAGATCGCCAGCTCCGAACGCAACGGAGCGACATCAGGCAGAAGGTTGATGCAGGCGGCAGCTACCAGAAGTGCCGGAAACACGGCAAAAACAGCAGAATAAGCAACGGCCTTCGCCGTCGTGCCGCATCCGTTCTGGAAGGAGTTCCAGTAGGCCCGGCGGACGTGCTCCGTCCATCGCAGACCATGCCCCGCGATGCGTCCTGGCATAGCCAGAACGCCGCGGTCATCGTCGCGTTGAACTTTTATGGCTTCCACTGATTCAGAAAGTCCGTGGCGTATTTTTCATCCATATAGCGCATATCGCTGAACTCACCCTGGGATTGCGCGTACAGAACCTTCCCCCTGGCGTCGACGACGGCCAGTGCTGGCACGCCATGCTTCAAGGGGACACCATATTTCGCGGCAAGATCCAGATTGGTATCGATATGCCCAACCCACACAGGAACGAGGACAAAATTTGCGTTCAGAACCTCAACGTTCGGGCTCTTATGAAAGTAGTAGTACAGCACCTGGCAGTCGCCGCACCAGTCTCCACCGAAGTCCAGGATGACGCGCTTATGCTCGGCCCTGGCTTTTTGGAAGGCGGCAGCGATGAGTGCCTTTGGGTCGGCCTTCTCGTCATAGATGTGGTTGTGGGGGATCGCTACAACGGGCGTGCGCTTTACCGGCGGAGCCACTTGAGCATGGCCGGACACGCCGAAAGCAGAGAGAAAAACAAACGAAAGTGCAAAAGCGAATGCTTTACGCATTAGGAAGAACTCCTATGGGATCAGTTTAGACATCGTCTAACGTCCTGAGAAGAAGATGAAAAAGTGAGCCGATTCGACTCATCCACGAACGAAAATTGCAATTTTCTATCTGAACTGCAATTTTGTTCGGTTTCCGAGGACTTCTAGCGCCAATCGTCTCGGGCCATGGCGGCCTGATTTGCGATGACATCGTCGAAGTTGTCTGCCTTTTTGATCAAAATCTCGCCGGTAACCTGGGTTTGCCGCAGAAGGATCGCCTGGAGACGCACAAGTTCGAGCATCGCCAGGAACATACATATCAGGGCCTGCTGCGAGTGAGTATTGGCGAGCAACTTCCGGAGGGAGATGGGACGATCTTCCAACACCAGACGGCGCTTGCAGTAGTCGATCATCTGCGAGACGGTGACGGTGTCCTCATTGACATTGAGGATGGGGCGCTCTTTGAGGCGCTGCAGAATCTCCTGGAAGACGCGGACGAGGTCGTCCGTATCTGCGGCGATCTCGCGGTCCGAGCTAGCGACTTCGCGGAATTCTCCGATGCCGGGATTCGTCCAGGTGGCTTCTTCGATCTGCTGCTTCTGCATGAGCATCTGCGCGGCGGCCTTGAAGCGCTCGTGCTCCAGCAGGCGCTCGACGAGTTCGCGGCGCGGATCTTCCATGTCCCCAGCGGCGATGAGTGAGGCTTCGCGCGGAAGGAGCATTTTGCTCTTGATGTGGATCAGCAGCGAAGCGGTGTAGATGAACTCGCCTGCCGAGTCGACGTCCGTCTGCTTGAGCTGGTCGCAGTAACTCAGGAACTGCGCGGTAATGCGCGCAATGGGGATGTCATAGATATCGATGTCCTGCTTGCGGATGAGATCCAGCAGGAGGTCGAGCGGGCCGTCATAGACGAGGCCGACGGTGATGTTGAACGGAGACTGCGACTGCTCCTCGCGCGTGGGCTTGGCCTCCTTGACGACAGGAGGCTTGGGCGCAGGAGGCGTCGGAGGATGCTCAAGGACAAGCGTCTCTACCTCGGGCTGCTGTTGCTCAGCTTGCGGCTCTTCGTTCTGGAGTTCGACTTCAGACATTCGCTCTAACAGTATCGCCCATGCGGGGTTCTTGAAAACTGGGCATATCTTTCCCGGCCCAAAACCGGGTCCCCGAAAGGAACGGGATGGATACCCTCGATGCACCTTTCATACAAGTAGAGAATTCCCGAAAGCTCTAAGGTGAAGAGATGGATCTGTACCAAGGTGGAAGGCTGAAAAACAAATGCGCTCTTCTGATGGGAGCAACGAGTGGGATCGGCCAGGCCTGCGCCGAGATGTTTGCTCGTCAAGGGGCCCGCGTTGTAGTGACGGGTCGCCGAGTTGCTGAGGGCGAAGCAGTCGCACATGGCATCGTCGCTGCGGGTGCCGACGCCGTGTTCCATCGGTGCGATGTAACTGAGACCGAATCGGTTGAGGAGGCCGTTCGACAGACTGTAGAACGCCTGGGGAGGATTGACATCCTCCTAAATAACGCCGGCGGATCGAGCAACACGGACGGCCCGGTGACCACCGCCTCCCTCGATGCATTTTGGAATAACATGCGAGTCGATCACTTTGGGACTTTTCTCACCCTTCGCTTCGCAATTCCGGAGATGGTCAAATCCGGGGCGGATCGGTAATCAATATGGTGTCGGTGGTGGGCTTTGGAAATTTGACTGGCGGACGCTCTGCATATGCCTCATCGAAAGCCGCCGTGATGAATCTCACTCGAAGCACAGCGCACACCTTCGCCAAAGATCGGGTCCGGGTGAACGCCATCGCTCCCGCTGGCGTCGGTACTGAGCGGATCAAAAAGATGTTGGCGGACCGACCTGAAGCCAAGGCTGCCATCGCAATGCAGCAGCTAGGCCTGATCGAACCCGAAGACATCGCATACGCGGCGGTTTTCCTAGCATCTGATGAGTCCCGCATGATCACCGGCCACATACTCCCGGTAGATGCAGGGTCATTCTCCGATTGAGCGGGACCGGAGTAGTTCAGATCAGGTTTACACAGGATCAGTCGCCGAGGGCAAAATCCCAGGCGTAGCTTCCTGATCGCCTTCCGGCGTGTACTCGCTGTCGGAGTGAGCGTCGTCCGGACGGACGTAGCCCTGCGGAGAGATGTTGGTGTTCTCGCGACGGTCGGCGTCCGTGGCTGGGATGGTGGAGGTGGTCGGAACAGGCTTCAGTTTGTCGGTCATTGGTTTACCCCAGCCCTATGACGCTCCGAACCTGCTGCATGGTTTCCGCGGCACGCGCGCGGGCGCGTTCCGCTCCATCTGCAAGGATCTGGTAGACGCGCTCCGGATTGGCTTCGAGTTCGGCGCGGCGAATGCGGATGGGCTCGATTTCCTCGATGATCGAGTCGGCGCACCAGCCTTTGCACTCGATGCAACCGATCGAAGCGGTGGTGCAGCCAGCGTAGACCTTTTCAATCTTTTCCTTGTTGGAGAAGACCTTATGCAGGTCACCAACCGGACAAACATCGGGGTTGCCGGGGTCAGTGCGGCGAACCCGGGCAGAATCCGTCACCATGGTCTTGAGTTTTTTACGGATGTCGTCTGGAGCATCCGAGAGCATGATGGTGTTGCCATAGCTCTTGGACATCTTGCGACCGTCGAGACCGGGGAGCTTTGGGCTCGGCGTGAGAAGAACCTTCGGTTCGGGAAGAATTTCGGCTTCAATGGCGTTGTCGCCCACTTCGGCCTTGATCTTCTCCTTATCCGATTTCGCGGCAGCCACTTCTGGCGTTTCCGCTGACGAATAAAGCTGGTTGAAGCGGCGTGCTACCTCGCGCGTCAGTTCCACGTGGGCAACCTGATCCTGCCCTACGGGAACGAAATCCGGCTGATAGAGCAAAATGTCCGCAGACTGCAGCAGCGGATAACCAAGGAAGCCGTAGGTGTTGAGATCCTTTTCGCGGAGCTGTTCCTGCTGATCCTTGTAGGTCGGCACACGTTCCAGCCAGCCGAGGGGCGTGATCATGCTCAGCAGCGTGTGGAGCTCCGAGTGTGCAGGGACTGCGCTCTGGCGAAAGATGACACACTTTTCAGGATCGAGACCGGCAGAGAGAAAATCTACGGCCACCTGAAAGGATTTGTCCGACAGATCGCCGGGGTCGGCGTAGTCGGTGGTGAGAGCGTGGATGTCTGCGATGAAGAAGTAGCACTCGTACTCGTCCTGCAGGCGGACCCAGTTGTAGAGGGCTCCCATGTAGTTGCCGAGGTGGAGGCGGCCCGTGGGGCGCATGCCGGAGAGAACACGTTTGCGGGGGTTTGGGTCACTCATGCCGATAGGTCGATGGTAAATGATTCGTCTCGGGAGCCCGCCTCAGCACTGTGCCCCATTCTTTCGCGCTCTTTGCACGAAAGAATGGGGCACAAAGTTCGGGCTTCTAGATCGAGAAGAGGATGCGGTTGAAGAAGAGCAGCATCGGTACGAAGACGAAGCCCATCAATCGGCCACCTACAAGCATCAGGATGAGCAGCGAAAACATGCCCACCTTGTTGTAGAGGTCCTGCAGGCGCGGCGAGAGAAAGTGCGTCAGCACGCGCGAGCCGTCAAGCGGAGGGATGGGAATGAGATTAAAGGCAAAGAGGGAGAGGTTCACCAGAAGGCTGGCATAGAGGAGCAGGATGATTGGGAAGAGAATCGAGCTTCCGACCATGGAGGCCTCGGAGAAGCCGAGGACCATGCCTGCAGCGTTCGCCACGGAGACCTTTGCTCCCGTGTGATTGAGGATGATCAACAGAAGCAGGCAGGCAACGGCCACAAGCAGATTGGAAAGCGGTCCCGCGATGGTGACGAGGATGTCATCGCGTCTGTAGTTTTTGAAGTTACGCGGTGTGACGGGCGTTGGCTTGGCCCAGCCGATCAGCGGTGCGTGGTAAAAAGCGCTGATCAGCGGAATGATGACGGATCCGAGAGGATCCAGATGCTTCATGGGATTGAGCGTGACACGGCCGAGCATGCGCGCAGTCTGATCGCCGAGGCGCGAGGCCATCCAGGCATGGGAGGCCTCGTGAATGCAGAAGGCGAAGATCAGGGCGGCGAATTCGAAGAGGATGATGGCTACGTCTTGATGCATGTCTTAGATGATATGGGAATGCGCCGTCCGCTACTGTGAAACGTTCCCGGTAAGGCGGACGGGGTAGCGATCGTCGATGTAGGTGTTGGGTTCCAGCCGCGTGTTATCGGCGAGGGTAATGTTGTATCCACGCAGGAAGGTGACGCCGGGGTAGATGTAAACGTCTTTGCCTATACTGGCGAAGATATGCGAACCGAGCATGGCGCGAAAGCGAAAGCCAAGCCAGAGATTGAGACCCAGCGGCGAGCGATCGAATTGAAGCCAGAACCAGATGAGGGGCTTCACCGCAGCAAAGCGGTCGGGATCGAGGCTATCGCAACCGCGCGAGGGCATCTCTCCGGCAAGCGAGACGTTGCGGGGGTCGAAGTTTTCCTTGCGGACGTCGAGCGGGAGATCGGTTTCCAGCGTCGTCGTGGAGCGTCCGCCATGGGGTTTGCCGAGAAGGAGCATATGCAGCTCGTCGCGAACGATCTCGGAGCGCCGGTCGCAGCCGGTGTGGCGCGTGAACTCTTCATCGAGATGGGCGAGCCAGCGGCGAAAGGTCGCCTCGCCTTCGGGTGTGGGCTTCGGTGCATTGGGCTTGTTGTGCATAACTTCTGCCATGGTGACTCCCTCAGTTATTCGATTGCGAAGACTGCGTAGACAGTAGCGGACTGCGATACTTTGCGCGAACGGATGGCGAGTGGTTCCGAGACTTTCATGGACCGTCCCATAGCCGACATCATCATGGGGACAGTACGGACGACTTCCTGGATTTGGTTGCTGGCATAGACGAGCGGGCCAAGATGGATATTGAGGCCATGGGCCATCTGTGCTGCGATACGCTGCGCGTGGGCAATGGCCTTTTCCGCGGCGGAGGCTTCGAGCTGGCTAGTATCCTTCATCTGCCAGCCAATGGAGCCGCTGGAATTAGCCCCGGCTTTGACGGCGAGATCGAGGATGCGTGCGGCCTCTTCTGGAGAAGTCTTGACCGACCACGATTGCGTGATGCGGAAGCGGTAGTTTTTCTGCTCAGCCTTGAGGTTCTTGATGTCGTACTCGCTCAGCGGCTGGAGTTGCTGGTCTTCGCTTTCGACGTCGTCCTTGGGAATATGGGCCTTGTCGAGTGCAGCGATGATGGCATTGGAGCGCTGGGAACCGGCGGCGTAGGCAGACTGTTCGTCGGTGCCGTAATCCTGATATCCGATCTGCACGACGGCCTGATCGGCCATGGCGAAGGCGGTATCGGTGGCCGTGATGGCGATGGTGCGGTTGTCCTTGTTGACCTGGATAGCCTGTGCGCTGAGTGTTGCCGTGACGGCGAAGAGAGCGATGGTGCTGAGGATACGCATGACGTTTTTACTTCCCTTCCGTACTGCGCGGTGGTCGCGCCCTGGGGACTAGTCGCGGTCTGACTTGGTGAGCAGATCCGCGAGGGTGGTTTTATGTTTTGTGGTGCGTGCCGCCGCCTTCTGCTTGTCGTCGGGAAGGACTTGTTCCGGCGGAGGCGTACCGACGCGGTCCCGCGCATTCTGCTTAACGGCCTTGGTGACGGAGAAGACTTTCTTCTTCGGTTTAGACATCGCTTCTTTCTCCGTTGCTCATGGTATCCCTTCGCGCTAAGGAGCGGGGCTGCCGATTGCGTCGACGGAGACCTGGAGCGCTCCAATGCGGTCTGAAGGGACGTCGTGGACGCCCAGACGGAGAAAAAAGTTCGATTTAATCGGGACGGCGATCTTTTGGTCCAGAGAGAGTGGCACCTTCTGCAGGCGTTCATACTCCGCCGAGGTGAAGTTGAGATTGAGATTGGCTACGGCGGAGTTGGCAAGCTGTCCCAGATCGTCATAGATCGTCGCCAGGACCTGCAGACTGCCGGTACGGTGACCGTCGGGTGTCACCGCGAGTTGGAGGTTGCGGGTATCGATCTCGTAGTGAAGGGTGTAGATGCGCGCGGACTCCTTCTGCCATTTGCCCTTGAGATGCGTGCCGGGATCGGCGGCGAGCGTCTTGCGGTCCACCGGCTTGGGATCGAGCGACGTCTGCACGCGGAACCGGATATCGAAGGGCGCAATGGCACCAAGGGCCATCGCACTGTGCAGGGCATCCGGTGGAGCGACTGGCGGCGCCTTTGGATCGGGCTTAGAGCTTGGAGGTGGTGGGTTACTGGTTCGGGCAAGGTAGTTGCGGCGATAGTTCAGGGAGTAACCGGGCTTATCGACCTGCAAATCGATGCGGCGCATCTCTCCGCGCCAGTTCGGATTGGTGGGAGCGTAGGTGAGCGTGTAGTAGCGCCCGCCATTGGTTTCGACTTCGTCGATGGCCTGAGAGATGCCGTTGGTGTTGTAAAAAGCCTTGCCGCCGGTGCGCCGCGCAAAATCGTCAAGGAGCATATTGCGCTGCAACTGGAATGTCTGCCGCCCCGAGTTAAGTGCAGGCGGACCACTGTGGGAGGCGTCGAAGCCAGAGTCTACGGTGAGACCGCGTGCGTCGATGGGATAGATCGCAACGCGTCCGAGGTTAAGGTCGTTGGCAAGGCCATTCATATCCGCCGTGAAGGTATTGAAGAGATCAAAGTTGGCGGGATCGAAGCCGTAGTTCTGGCCGACAGGAACATCCGAGGTAAGCCAGATGAGGTTCTTGCGTCCGGGAAACGCGGAGAGATACGTGGCCAGGGAGCGGAAGGAGTTACGTAGAGCATCTTCGCGAAACTGGGCGCGCACCTGTCTCTCACCGGGCATGGAACCACCGCCGGAGTTGAGAAACATGGACTGACGCGGCTGGAGCTTTTTCCCGAGCTTGCCGGATTGGAGATCGCTGGGATCGTCGTTGAACCCGTGCAGAAGGTGGAGCTGGGTATCCAGGAGAAACACAGCGATGGGGGCGTTGGCGGGACGCGCATCGAGATACTTGAGGATCTGGGTGCGCGCATACATTTGCGCGGTGATCGGAGTGTTGACGGTGTCGAAGAGGAGAACCGTCCGGGAGGTGTCCTGCAGGTCCGCAGGGGTGTTCATGAACGTGTTAGGCGGCAGCGGGTTGGGCGCGAGCTTCGCGGTGGCAGGGACGTGTTCGGTGAACGAGGTGATGCGTTGGTTGGCGCGGTCTTCGGTGAGTTTGAAGTCGGAGACTTTCAGATCGGGAACGGGCTGGCCGGAGTGGTCGGTGACGACGACGTCGAGGTAAACGAGACGGGCGCTGACGCGGAGGTCGGGCTCCCTCTTGCGCAGGGGAGGCACTTGAGCAGCGGAGGCCGGCACCGAAGGAGCGGCAGGTTGCTGGGCGACACAGGGGATGCCTAAAGCGAGAAAGAACAGAGCGAAGGTTCGACGCATGCTTTCTCCCGGGCACATCCGGCCCACTTACGGTACAGACACCGATTGTAAGAGTGGAGTTGCGATGGCAGTTCCTAAGGCTGCTTTGGCCTATCGAGCCAGACGTTATCGATTTGGACTATCCTTGTGTGGTTGCGCACCACGCTGCGTAGGGAGAGAGTTATGGAAGAGCGCGATTTTTTCGACGAACGGACAGAGCCTCGTAACCACATGCTGACGTGTCCCCACTGCGGCAAGCAGGACGAATATGCCCTGAGCTGGCTGGTGCGGCGCAAGAAAAGTCAGTTGAACGGACGTGCGGACGAGCGGGATCGCGCGCGCTTTGCCAAAGCCCTGAGCTACATGGTGCTGCGCGATGACGTGGCCGCATGCAAGAACATCCGGTGCCGCAAACGGTTCGACCTGAACGGCGTAAAGACCATGGCTTTTCTGGACTAGCGCACCTGCAGAAGGTCAAAAATCGCTGGTGTGATTTAATGGCATTGAAAGATTGTCCCAAGGAGATTTGACCGATGGCGAATTTGTCGCTGCCCCTCTATGAACGCAACCTGACTCCGGACGAAGTAGTACGGCTGGATGCACGACGTCGCCGCGGCCAACTGTTCTTCACGATCTGCGGACAAACCGCCATTATTACGGTGCTTTTGTCGCTCTGGGTGGGACAGGACCTGACGTACTCTCCGGGCTGGGAACGACCCATGACCTATTGGGCGTTGACCACTGGTCTGATCTCCTTCGTCACCTTCATTCTTGGAATGAAGGCTCGCCGTGGAAACCATGAGTTCACCAGCTACTAGCTTTCGCTAAGGCACGAAAAAGCCCGCTCGGTGAGCGGGCTTTGCTACGTCTGGAGGAATTTTAGACTGCGGCGCGCAGGGAGTTGTTACGATCTTCCTCCGCCGCCGCGGGAGCCTGCTCCGTGATCTTCGTGCAGGACTGGAGGTGGCGCAGCACGTCTTCCACGGTAAGGAAGGTTACTGGCCGTGTACCCGGAGGGCATGCGCGACCATTCACACGCAGGAGATTTTCCACCATAAGATCCACCTCCGCCTCTGAGATGCGCAGGTCGCGGTTGAGACGGTCTGAGTGATGCACAGGGAACGCAACGCTTTCCTCATGCATTAGATATTCATACGTGCTGCGTGCAATGCCAGCATCGAAACCGAAAGAGCTTAGATAAGAAACAAAGCTGTCGACGTCTTCTCCCTGGCGAGAGTTCGTCAGGCGGCGGCGGCGCGTCACGCCCGAGATATAGAGCACGACAAGACCCAGCACCAGGCACCCCCCAAGAATCA
Source organism: Terriglobus saanensis SP1PR4 (assembly GCF_000179915.2). NCBI lineage: Bacteria > Pseudomonadati > Acidobacteriota > Terriglobia > Terriglobales > Acidobacteriaceae > Terriglobus > Terriglobus saanensis. Next base: position 3,989,186 of record NC_014963.1, read on the forward strand.
GAAAGGGGATGAACCGGACAACAACATGTGATGCGATTAGATCAGGGAGACGTACAAATCCAGACACGGGTCATTCCTTTCCCGGCTCTCTTGGCCCTGGATACGTTGAAACTTATATAACGATTTTACGTCGTGGAGAGGTCTAATTTTCCAACCAAATGGTAACGCGTCGTCTGTTACCTACGCCACTAAAAGACGGCGCATGGGAGAAGCCTGAACCTGACGCAGAACGTCCTGCACTGTAATCAAAGGCGTATTGAGCATGCCCGGTTTGCGCTCACGGCTGTTAACTGCAAGCAAGTGATTGACCAGATCGGTCACGTCCGTATCTTCCAGACCAAGATCCTGAGATAAGCGATCTTCGGGAAGAATCGGAAAAGAGATCTGCTGGTCCTTCTGCAGATACGCATACGCCGTACGGCAGATCCGGAGATCGTATCCCAAGGGCAGCATTTCATTCACGAAGGAAGCTTCATCGCGACCTGCACGACGGCTTGCCAATCTGGATTTGCGCATGAGCCCAGAGACGAACACGACGATGAGACCTGCGGCAAGGAAGGCGAGCAATAAACCAAATGGAAGTGCTTGGTCCGCCAGCCATGCGCGTAGGGTATCGGGTGATTGCATCGTTTAGGGCCCCTCAATCTGTCCAACGGTAGTGTTTTACGTTCTTCTCTCTAGAAAGACGCTAAAACGTATACTGTGGGATGCCCGGTTTTGGTTCCGGTGTTGTTTTGGACGCATCTTATCGATTGCGCCGTTGTCCGGCGATTCATGGCTCCTGAAAGTGGTTTTTATGCCTTTCGATATACCAGTCGCCGAGTTTGGACGGGATTTGCTCCCGTCGCTGGTCCAGGACAGGCTCAGGGACAGCCATGGACGCGCGATCACGGACCTGCGGGTTTCAATTACGGATCGCTGTAATTACAGATGTGTCTACTGCCGCGAAGGCGAAGATAACGTTCATTTTGATGAGTTGAGCATTCAGGACTACCTGCGCATGATCGAGGTATTCGTCTCCCTGGGTATTGAAAAGATTCGACTTACCGGTGGGGAGCCACTTCTGCGCGCGGGTCTGGTGAAGATGGTGCGTGAACTTGCTGCGATGCGCCCGGTCTTCACGGACGAGCCTCTGGATATCGCTCTCACCACGAACGGACACCTGCTCGCGGGTATGGCGGTCGATCTGAAGGCGGCCGGTCTGAGCCGGATCACGGTGAGCATGGACGCCGTAGACCCGGAAACTTTTACGCGCATCACGCGGGTCCCGCGTTCGTTTGAGAAGGTTCTCGCTGGAATTCGGGCAGCCAAGGCCGCCGGGCTGTCCCCGGTCAAGGTGAATTGTGTCTTGATGCGGGGCTTTAATGAGGACCAGATTGAGGCCTTTGGGGAGTTTGCCCGCAGAGAAGGCGTCATTCTGCGCTTTATTGAATTCATGCCGTTGGAAGAGGGGCGCGTCTGGTCCAAAGATGTCGTCGTGCGCGAGGCGGAGATCGTAGAACGGTTGAGCCGTGTTCTTCCCTTGGTTCCTTTGCCTCCGAACCATCTAAGCGAGACAGCGCGGCGTTATGGATTTGCCGATGGCGAAGGCGAGATCGGAATTATCGCTCCGGTGTCGCGTCCGTTCTGCGGACACTGCAGCCGTGTGCGTCTGACCTCCGACGGCAAGATCCGTACCTGCCTTTTTTCTCAGACAGATCACGACTTGGCGGGGGTAATGTTACGTGGTGGAACTGACGAAGAGATGGCAGCGTACATCCGTCGTACCATCGAGCAAAAGGAAGCTCGCCATCACATCGGCGAGCCTGGGTTTGAAAAACCTTCACGCAGTATGGTGCACATCGGCGGCTAGGAAACCGAACGGACGACCGTGAGCAAGAGCAAGGTAAAGCAGATCGAGATCACCGAACCGGTGCAGGAGCGACATCTCCGGCTCTTTCACGACGTCGCGCGTGAACTCACCTCGACCCTCGATCTGGAAGCGGTTCTGACCACCATCATGATGAAAATGGCCCAATTCTTCGGGCCGGAGCGCTGGTCGATGCTCCTCGTGGACGAGGCCAAGGGAGAACTTTCCTATGTCATTGCTATCGGCGAAAACGCGGAAAGCTTGAAGGGTCTACGGGTTCAGCTGGGAGAAGGCGTCGCCGGCTGGGTCGCGGCTACAGGCAATCCCCTGGTCATTCCGGATGTCACACTCGATCCCCACTGGCACGCCTATGCCAAGGCGAATCCGGAACTCGACATTCATTCGATCGCTTGCCTTCCGGTACGGTCCACGGACCGCGTTCTTGGCGTGATCCAGCTGATGAACTCGAAGTTCGACCTGTTGAGCGAATATTCGATCTCGTTTCTGCGGATGCTCTGCGATTTTGCCGCGATTGCCATCGGCAACTCGGCTTCGATGAAGCTGATTCGCGAACTGAGCATCACGGACGACTGCACCAGCCTCTTCAATGCGCGGCACCTCTACACCATGCTGGCAGAGATCGTCGGGAACGGCCGCGGAGTAGAGTTCAGTCTCGTTTTCATGGATTTGGACCACTTCAAGAGCATTAACGACACCCACGGCCACCTGATCGGAAGCCGCTTGCTGGCCGAGGTGGGCAGTCTCCTAAAACGGATGATCGGACCAAATAACTCTGCCTTCCGCTATGGCGGAGACGAGTTTGTGTTGCTTCTGCCCGAGACGGACAAGCTACGGGCCATTGAACTGACCATGCGCATCATCGACCGGCTACGATCTGAGGTTTTTCTGGAGGGCGCGGGCTTGGCGCTGCAACTGCGCGGAAGCTTCGGTCTGGCGACCTTCCCCGGCGACGGAGATACGGTGCAGGAGATCATTCGGTCGGCGGACAGCATGATGTACGAAGCCAAGGTGACACGAGACAACCTGAGCGTGTCGGGCATCGGCATGATGTATGAGGAAAACGGCGAGCCCGTCTTTGAGCCTACCCGCAAAATGGAACCTCGGGAAGAAGTTCTCCGCGAGGTGGGGATGCAGGCCAGGTCATCAGGACGAACCTCTGCTTCAGAAGCCCACTCTAATGGGACGAACGGTCTTCCAGAGAGGGTTTCCGCCGCTCCACGGGCAAGATCGCGTCACGATTCTGCGGAGCCGCTGGATGAACGCCGAAGTCCCACACGGCTAAGTTAAGTTCGTGATCGGAGAGCACTTCGATCAACGCATACTCCCCGGCCGTGAGCGGCTGCACGGGAACGAGCTTCATCCAGTGTCCTCCGGGCAAGACCGTGGCCTTTGTCGGGACAACATCCTCTTCCATCTTTCCCGCACCGAGCAGATTCATGGAAAAAGTGCTCACGATGCGAACGTCCTGTCGGACATCGACGCGGACGATGACGTATTGGCTGCCCGCGCTATTTTGTTTCGGGTCCTTAACGCGGCTTGAAGAACCCTGTGTGTCCACTTCGAGTGCGCCTACGGGAGCGGCGTCACCGCTGAAGTTTTCTTCGCTGATGCGGATGTAGAGTTCGGGTAAAGGAACGTGCAGCTGCACCGCGGCGCGCACGCCCTTGATCTGCACAAGCTGGTGCGCGTGAGCGAGCGGATTGATGCTCTGGCGCAGGATGTTGTGCGAGGTCTGGCGGTTCAGGTCGCCGTCGGTCTGGGTCAAGGGGATGAGCTGCGGCGTATCCCGGAAGTTATCGAGCACGAGAAGGCTTTCGCGCTCCGGCAGATGCAGGTTGGGGGCGACCTCCGGAACGTGCGCGGCACGCTCCGCCTCTTCCCTGGCGAGTTCGGGATCGATGACGGGAGCTGCCTTGACCGTGGGATCGTGCGAGGCCTCCCACTTCTGGGTACGGTCGAGATCTACGAGGTTGGTGGGGATTTCTTCCTGCTCCCCGCCGCGTTCCGCGGAACGATAGATCACATTGCTGCCGGAGATCCGATACGACAGGACCACCTGGTAGCTGCCGTCTTTCAGATAGAGACGTGTGCGATGCGACGCGGACTCCGGCTGCTGCGTGACGGCACAGAGCGGCAGAACTGCCGAAAGAACCATGACCTTCAGAGCTTTGCGGAGTTTGTTCACAGATGGCATTAGACGCAACTTTCCAGAAAAGGGAAAGTACCCGTTTTGTGAAACTGAATCTGCTCACAGCAGTGGGTCTTCGTGGCGGAGGGTCAGCCCTCATAACGGGCTCGCAATGCTCTCATCTCGCGTCCCAAAGCCGAACAGTTTACCGCCGCCTGTGTCGCAATCGAAAGCACGCTGCCCGTCAAGACATACAGAGCAAGTCCCGAGGCGTAGTGCCAGCTCACGTAGCCAAATCCGACCGTCATCAGGCATGCCGCGTGATCTTCTGTTGCTTCGCATCGCTTCCAGGCGACGGCGTGTACCACTGCAACAGCAGCTGAAAGAGGATCATGAGAATCGGCAGGATGTGATGCGGATCGGCCGAGGACAGATCGTGCAGCCATAACCACCCTGCACCGCGTAGTGCATCTGCCTTCCGCAACATGCCGAAGAAGGCGAAGAGCAGCGGCATCTGGACCAGCAAGGGCAGACACCCACCGAACATATTAACGCCGTGGTCCTTCTGTAGCTTTGCGATCTCAGAGCTCAACTCTGACCGCCGTGGATCCGCGAGCTTAAGGTGCTTATAGCGATCCTTGATGGCGTTCATCTCTGGTTGGATCCGCTGCATCTTCAAGCCGCTCCGCATGCTCGTGATGCGCAAAGGCAGCAGCAAAAGATTGATCGCAACCGTCAGCAATACAATCGCCCAGCCCCATGAGCCAGGCCAGTTCGCGACCACATGTTGAACGAACGCGAGTGCAACGAAAAGCCCTCGCTCAGTGAAGTTCATAGAACTGGGAGCAGTCGGGTTCGGTCTCTTCGCTACCTCCGCCGTAACTTGCTGCGCGTGAGGCGATGCTGCATGAGATTCAAAGGTTGCTGATGACCGCTGCAAACCGAAGGAGATGCATACCATGAAGATCATCAGGGCCACGACCGACCAACGGCTGGTACCACTCTCCAGTTTGGGATTTCTAGACTCTGTCATAAGTTCTCCGTTCGATCGCGGACGCACGGAGCCGTCAGCTTCTGTCACAGCCGTGGCGTTGCCGGATCGATGTGCTGTTAGGAATTCGCTCCCGCATGGCGGACAAGCGGCACAAAGGCCGCACATCTTCCCTGGCAGGCGATACAGGCGAACGGAACTGGCAAGATACGCCAGAACAGCGGCCCAGGGCGAAAACTAACGCGACAGAGTTGGAGGTGGGAGCTGGAACCAGAAAGGAAGAACCGATGGAGTCGTGGGCAGAGAGACTTCTGCAACCTGTCTCAGGATCTGACGGTAGAGCCCTGGCGAAAAGAGCATCCCGGTGCGGCTGTTCCGGCTGGTAACGATCGCTTCATGCAGGGCGGAAGACGAACTGACAATGAAAAGCACCAGGCAGGAAAAGATCAGGAAGCCTGCAAACGCTGTCAGCCCACTGACCAGGGCTCCGGAGCATCGACCCGTCAGGCAAGCGACAAACAACGACAGACTCAGCGCAACATGCAGCCGCCGGTATCGATGCAAATCCACAGGTCGCCTCCGAAACAGTTTGAAGTTACCATGCCATATCTCTTGCGGCAATGGTCAGGATTTCCTTCCACAGAAGACGAAAGAATCTTGCGCCGTGGTGAGAATGCCGGGCATCCAAAGCAGCATGAAGACTTCAAAAACATTCCAGCTTGGCGGTGATCTTGAGATCAACCGTCTCGGGTACGGCGCAATGCGTATTACGGGCGCCGGTATATGGGGCGAGCCTGCTGACCGCGAGTCGGCCAAACGGGTACTTCGTCGAGCAGTAGAACTGGGAGTGAACTTTATCGACACAGCGGACAGCTACGGCCCCGCCGTCAGCGAACCTTTGATCGGCGAGGCTCTCTTCCCTTATGCAAAGGGTGTCGTGGTGGCGACCAAGGCGGGTTTGACGCGAACCGGACCAAATGTCTGGCCTGCCGTCGGCAGGCCGGAGTACCTCACGCAGCAGGTAGAGATGAGTCTGCGGTATTTGAAAAAAGATGTTCTGGATCTGTGGCAGCTCCACCGCATCGACCCCAAGGTTCCGGTGGAGGAATCCCTGGGAGCGATCAAGAAGCTGCAGGAACAGGGCAAGATTCGCCACGTGGGCTTGAGCGAGGTCAATGTCGCCCAGATCGAGCAGGCGCGCAAGGTCATCGAGATCGTCAGCGTGCAGAACGAGTACAACCTCGGCAATCGCAAGAGCGAAGAGGTGTTGGAGTATTGCGATAAGAACAACCTCGCCTTCATCCCATGGTTTCCCGTGGCTTCGGGCAAACTGGCGCAGCCCGGCGGCAAGCTGGACACGATTGCGAAGAAGCATGATGCGACGGTGTCGCAGCTTTCGCTTGCCTGGCTTCTGCATCGCAGCCCAGTAATCCTGCCGATTCCGGGAACGACGTCGGTGGAGCATCTTGAGGAGAACGTCAAGGCCCAGGATGTCGAATTGAGCGACGCGGAGTGGGCGGAGATCGAAGCCGCGGCCAAGTAATCGGTTAAGAAGTTCCACGAATGAGACGCGCGGATAGCTAATCTTTCTCGAGAAGATTTGCTACCGCGCTCTTTATTTTTTGCTTTGTCTTGCAGTGAATGCAATAACCTAGGCAGCTTAGGTTCTCATGACTTGAGATAGGTCCGATTCGGCTCAACGGCATTCGATTTACTGCATACACAATGGATCATGAGCCAAGACACGTTCATGGCTTCTATGCGGACATAGAGGCCAATGTCGATCTTCGGCTCGACGGTACAGTCTCACTGGCAGGCAGAGCAGACGCCACAAGGCCAGGCAATGGAAGTAAATCGGACGTGCGGCACGTGCTCACGGTAGCCGCACAACACTTCGAGGATCTGGTAGCTCTCTGGGAGAAGCATCATGGCTAAACACAAAGTGATTACAACGGATGCCGAGATTGAGACAGCATTGGAAAGAGCAAACCTTCACAAGCATGAAGCACGGGCGAAGACCGTCGAGCATATTCAGGATCTCAACCTCCTCATTGTGGGCTTGAGCAATCACCGGCGTCTGGTACTCCCCATCGAGGACGTCCAGGGCCTGGGCAAAGCGACGCATAAGCAGATTCAAAACTATGAACTGCTTGGGCGTGGAACCGGCATCAGCTTCCCGGATCTCGATGTCGATCTATACGTCCCAGCTTTGATGGAAGGGGTCTATGGAAATCGACGCTGGATGGCGCATCTGGGCAGGAAGGGCGGCGAAGCCAGGACTGCAGCGAAGCGTCTGGCTTCTCAGGCGAACGGCGCCAAAGGCGGAAGACCGAAGAAAGCAGTGGCCTAGTCATTCCGCTTCAAGGGATTGAAGTGATGATGAGGCCAGAATCGCCAGGATTTCATCACGTTTCATACGCAATCATTCTCCCACAACCGCCCTTGCTATACTTGGACGTGCACACCTCGCACGGCCAATCACGACAATCAAATCAAAATGAGGCACGGATGTCTGCAAAATACATCTTTGTAACGGGCGGAGTTGTGTCTTCACTCGGCAAGGGACTTGCGGCGGCCTCTATCGGCTGCCTGTTGGAAGCGCGCGGTCTGCGCGTGAACCTGATGAAGTTTGACCCCTACCTGAACGTGGATCCGGGGACGATGTCTCCCTTTCAGCATGGCGAAGTCTTTGTGACCGACGACGGCGCAGAGACGGACTTGGACATGGGCCACTACGAACGTTTCACGCACGCGAAGCTGAGCCGCGATAACAACCTGACGAGCGGACGGATCTACGAGCAGGTCATCACCAAGGAACGCCGCGGCGACTATCTCGGCAAGACCGTGCAGGTGATTCCGCACGTGACCAACGAGATCAAGAACGCGATGCGGAAGGTCTCTGCCGACTGCGATGTAACGCTGGTGGAGATTGGCGGAACCGTCGGCGATATCGAGTCGCTTCCCTTCCTTGAAGCCATTCGGCAGATGCGACAGGACCTTGGCCGCGACAACACCCTCTTCGTCCACGTGACGCTGGTTCCGTGGATTGCGGCGGCGCAGGAGTTGAAGACCAAGCCGACGCAGCACTCTGTCAAAGAGATGCTGTCCATCGGAATCCAGCCGGACATTTTGCTCTGCCGCTCGGAGCGGCCTCTGCCGAAGGAGATGCGCGGCAAGATTGCCGCCTTCTGCAATGTGGAAGAAGCTGCAGTGATCGGCGCGCGCGATGTGGCGAATATCTACGAGCTTCCGCTAGCGTTTGCCAAGGAACACGTGGACGAGCTGGTGCTGAAGTATCTGCGATTAGAGACCAGAGAAGCCGACCTGACGAAGTGGGAAGACCTGGTGCATCGCGCCTATCATCCTGCGGACGAAGTCCATATCGGCATCGTAGGCAAGTACGTGGAGTACGAGGACAGCTACAAGTCTCTGAAAGAAGCACTCGTACACGGCGCGCTGGCGGACAATCTGAAGCTGCGCGTGACGTGGATCGAAGCGGAAGGCCTGGAGACGAAGGACGCCGACGGCCATCCGACGCTGGACTATGAGAAAGAACTTGCAGGCTTTGATGGCATTCTGGTTCCCGGTGGATTCGGCAAGCGCGGTATCGAAGGCATGCTCAACGCCATCCGCTATGCGCGCGAGAGCGAGACGCCTTACTTCGGCATCTGCCTCGGCATGCAAACGGCTTGTATTGAATATGCGCGGAATGTCTGCGGTCTCGAAGGCGCAAACTCCGGCGAGTTCGATCCGGCGACGCCCTATCGCATCATCTACAAGCTGCGCGAACTAACGGGCGTGGAAGAGATGGGCGGAACGATGCGCCTAGGTGCGTGGACGTGCGTGATGGAACCGGACTCCCTGGCGGCGAAGGCCTATGGCTCAACCGAGATCAGCGAACGGCACCGCCACAGGTACGAGTTCAACCGCGAGTTCGAAGCGCCGCTGGTGAAGGCAGGGCTGCGATTGACCGGCACCACACCGGACGCGACGTATGTGGAGATCGTCGAAATTCCGACGCATCCCTACTTCGTTGCATGCCAGTTCCACCCGGAGTTCAAATCAAAGCCGTTGGAGCCGCATCCGCTCTTTCATTCCTTCACCGCCGCAAGCTACAAGAACCGCGTGGCGCATGGACGTGCCCAGACCCAACTGGCCCTGGCTGCGGAAGCCATCGTCACGGCCTAACTTGAGTAGGGCTTCGAGGAGGAAGTGGCCTCGAAGTCCATCTCGACCGGTTCGACAAGGGGCATCAGCCAGCGTACGAGTTCCTGGTGCACTGGATGTGGGCCATAAGCGTCGAGCGCGCTGCGATCGGTGAACTTCATCACAGCCGCAAAATGATAGCCGTGGGCTCGCCCTGAGAAGTTGGTGCCTACGTGCGTCTCCAGGAGACCAGGGATCTTTCCCTGAAGCGCAAGGATCTCTTCTTTGACGCGGACTTTCTGTTCCTCTTTGACGTTTTCGTTCCAGCGAAAGGCGAAGGCGTGAATATACATGCGGGAAACCTCGCCAAAGGATATCCTGATCGGCTCTGCAAACAACAGTGCCGCTGCCTGTGGTGATGCAGCGGCACTGTGTTGGGAAGGCTGGAGTTTAGTGGCTTACGAGATCGAGAACGTCTGCAATGATGCGCGTCGTTGGGTTATACGCAACGACATATCCGTTGTAGTAACCGTACTGGTATCCCCGGGGAGGAGGAACGTTCCCGTAGTAGGAGCGAGGCACCGCGCGAATGGCATATCCGCGGGGAATCTGCTGGCCCGCGGAGAAGTTAGGACGCTTGCGCTGGTCCGGGTGGGCCTGGTACTTGTTGACGTCGCCCTTGTAGTGCTGCTGGAACTGCTGGCGAGCCTGATCGTTGAAGTGGAAGTTCTGCTGTTGCTGCTGCGGACCATGGTTTTGTCCCTGATCGTGACCGTGATCCTGTGCGCTTGCACCGGCGATACCGACCGTTACGATGGCTGCGGCCAATGCAAATTTTGCGATGCGAATCTTCATGGTTCTCCCTTGCAGAAACGTGATCTATGGAACATGCTTCTGGGGCATGAGATGCTGAGTGTGCCCGTTTAGCCTTCCGACAGGCGTAAATAGTGGAAGCTGCATCCAAGTCAGGTGAGGAAACCATGGACGAGCGCGAAATAAACAAAGAAGTTCGGCACGAAGAACGTTTGCGGACGCGCGAGGAGGAAGCGAGAGCCAATCGCAGCTTTTTGGGTGTGAAGCTTTTCAGCGTTGTGTTGATCTTTGTCTTCGGGATCGCCGTGACGTTTCTTTTTCTGCGTGCAGCGACGGGCGGTGGACCGCTGGCAAAGATTGCGGCACTGGTGCTGGGACGCAACGTCTCTTTCGACAGCTCTGCGCCTGCAGTCGTAGAACGTATCCAGAAGCTGAACAAGCTGGAGACCGTGACCTACTCCGTGGACACCGTGGTTGAAGGCAGACGCGACAACGCCGTGCTGCCAGACCTTTTGTTTGGCGATCGTCTTTTGCTTGTCGCCCATGGGCAGACGATTGCAGGCGTGGATCTTTCGAAGCTAAGCGCGGACGGCGTGCATGTGAGTGGCAAAGCCGTGACGGTGGATCTTCCCGCTTCGGAGATTTTTCTGACGAAGCTCGATAGCTCAAAGACGCGTGTGTATGCGCGGACAACGGGCATGCTTGTGCCGCAGGATACGAATCTTGAAAGTGAAACGCGCAAGCTTGCGGAGGACCAGATTCAGAAGGCCGCGATCAGCGATGGCATTCTGGATACGGCCCGAACGAATGCGCGTGCGAATGTTCAGTCATTGTTGAGTGGGTTGGGATTTGATTCGGTGACGGTGCGTTAGGAGAGAAGGATGCTTCCGCTTGTGCGGCGCGCCAACGCGCGATCAAAGGTTACGAGCCGGAGACCGGCGGTCACCGCGAAGGCTGAAAGGTACGCGTCGTTCCACAGTTTTGGCGAAGAGGCCGTTGTGCTGGCAATGGATGCGAATGCGGCTTCCATGTTGTCCGGTTCTTCTCGATATCGCGCGCCATCCGTTTGAATCCATTGCTGATAGATCCGCAGGGCTTGCAGATTGGTTTTTACGTCGGCTTGCATGGCCGTCTTATTCGTCAAGATGCGGAGAAAGCCAAGCTGGGTCATCCTGCAGAAGAGCAGGGTTTCAGAGATGAGAGTGCCATACCATATTTGCGCGGGACGACTGTGCTCGTGCGTCTCGCCAGTGAGAGCGAGCCAAACATTCACATCAGGGAAAAGAGAGGAAGTCATTGACCATCTCTGTTGTAAGTGTGCCTGGGTTTTTGGATTTGATGAGCGGCAGCTTCATCTTGCGGAAGGGCTTTTTTTCTTTCTCGCATGCGAGCACGGCTTTTACGCCATCGTGAATCAACTGCTTGATGGTCCTACCTTCTTCCGCGGCCTTGACCTTAAGAAGCCGATACTCTGCGTCCGGGATGTCGACCGTGGTGCGCATGGGGCGATGCTACCATAAATATGGCTGGAGGCGATTCCCATCATGGCAGTGCCGTTTCGTGTAGGAGATATCGAGGTAGGTGGCGGCGATCTGTTTCTGATCGCGGGTCCGTGCGTAATCGAAAGCGAAGAGCATGCGCAGAAGATGGCGGCGGCGATTGCAGAGATTACGAGCGAGTTGAAGGTGCCCTACCTCTTCAAAGCCAGCTATGACAAAGCCAATCGTACCTCCATCAAGAGCTTTCGCGGGCCGGGGTTGATCGAAGGGGCGCGCATTCTTCGCGCCGTTGCGAAAGAGACCGGCCTGCCTGTGCTGACCGATGTTCATTCGGCGGAGGATTGTGTTCGTCTGCATGAGGCATTAGGTGACGTGGAGGCGATGCTGCAGATTCCCGCGTTCCTCTGTCGCCAGACGGACCTGCTCATCGCAGCGGCGCAGACTGGACGTGCGGTGAATGTGAAGAAGGGCCAGTTCGTTGCTCCGAACGATATGAAGCATGCGGTCGAGAAAGTGCGCGAAAGTGGGAACGAGCGGGTCTGTCTCACGGAGCGTGGTGCAAGTTTTGGATACAACAATCTTGTCGTCGATATGCGGTCGCTGCCGATCATGCGCGGGTTTGCGCCGGTGATCTTCGATGGCACGCATTCGGTGCAGACACCTTCCTCCACGGGTGGTGTGAGTGGCGGGCAGCCGGAGTTTATTCCTGTACTCGCTCGGGCTGCTGTGGCTGCGGGCGTGGATGGGTTGTTTCTTGAGGTGCACGACAATCCGGCGTGTGCGAAGAGTGATGGAGCGAATGCTCTGCATCTGGAGAAACTCAAGGGTGTACTGGAGCAGCTGTTACGAGTGCATGCGGCTGTGGCTGTTTAGCAAAACGGATGCGCTTCGCGCATAACGCACACATCGCAAGAACGCGATGCATGGGGCACCCATTTTTGTGGCTAACGGCCATACAGCAGATACCTTCGCTGCGCTATGGAATGACAAATTAAGCTGCCGCAAACTACATTGGAGAGCCAAGCGAAGCGTACCGCCGTCCGCGTAAGACACAAAAAACGGCCCTCCGCTAGGAGGGCCAATCTGCCTTGGTTCTCTCTGTTAGGAGAGTTTGATGGAAGCGTGCTTTCAGCACGTCTTCACAACCTTGATGCCTGCGTTAGTTCGTTGCAGGAGGAGCGCTGGACGATACCTGGCCGGTTTGGCCATCGAGCGTAGCCAGACTGTTGTGCAGCAGGGTCACGCGAACGCCGTTGCTCAGAGGACGTTCACCGTCGACAGCGACGGACTTCGTCTTGCCGAGGCCGGTCTTGTAGATGCGATAGATCGGTACCTGATGCTCTGCAACGAGATAGCGAACGACCGAGTCCGCCATTGCCTGCGACTGCGGAACGCCAGCGCGGGAGTAGCCCTGTACCTCAATGATGTAGCCCTTCTCGTTCGAGAGGCTTTCAGCCACTGCGTCCAGTTCGCCCTTGGTTTTCTTCGTCAGCGTGGTGCGGCCTGCGACGAAAGGAAGCGATTTGGCGGAGACGGTTTCGTACTGGTCCAGATTGCTGACCGTTCCGTGCAGCGCGGTGGCTTTGCCGTTCGCTGTCGTAGCGAGGCCGTTCGCGGATTCGGCACGATTGCTTGCTTCAAGCGCATGCTGGTCGGCCAACTGGGCTGCTGTCTTGGCCTGATTGATGCCTGTGGTCGCGCGGGAATCGACGTCACGAATATCGTTGGCGTTCTTGGCCTGCACTTCGTCCAGCTCGTTGACGCGGTCCTTGATCGGATCCGTCTGGCGCTTTACCCACTTCTTGCGGGCAAAGGGGTTCATATGGCCCCAGAAGCCTTCCTTCGACTGCGTTTCGAGGGGCTTGCCGGTAGCGTAGGTCGAGTTGTCGGCAGTACCGGACTGTACGGTCTTGGGCTGTTGCTGCGTTGCGGCGGCAGCGTCATCCTGCGCGGTAGTCTGACCGAAGGCGGTTCCAGAAACTGCTGCACCTAGAACGAGTGCTGAGGTTAGAGCTGTTTTTTTGAAGTTCATTGTCTGCTCCTTGCATGAACTGTCTCGCAACATTGCGGGACAGTGCTTCTCGCAAAGAGGTAGTGCACCCCTCATGCCAAAGGGGATAAATTCCCTATACCGATGCAAACAATGAACTTAGCATGATTTAAAAATTGGGGAATAAAACTATTTCAGCGGTGAGAGGGAAGATTCTTCTAAGGTGTCCAGACAAAAGTGCCGGGTAGAAGTTTTGACCCTATTTCGTTACCGCGTGAATTGCACGGATCTGAGGTGGCTGCTGATCCCATGCGTCGGGAATTCCTTCGAAGATGAGGCGAAAGTCCGCGCTGGCTCCCGGTGCAACGGGCGCGGCTGAGATTGGTTGCAGATCGACGTAGGGCTCGCGGCTACGGACCAGAGCAAGAGGCAACGTTTCGAGAGCGGCATTGGAGCCGTCGGCTGCGTGGAAGATTGCCTGCACAGTTAAAGCACTGAGCGTCCTGCTTCCGTTGTTTTTGAGCTGGCCATCAACATAAATACTCTTCGTCCCGGTGCCGTGACCAGCTTCTGAGAGCGTAATGTTCTCGAAGGTCAGCGAGGGAGCGTAGGCGTCGAGCGGAGCTACGGTCCGGACCGGTGCCGGGCCGCCCTGGTGGAGATGGATCGCGACGAGCGACCCCACGACAATGGCCACAGCAACGCAGGCCAGAAGGACGAGACGTTTCGAAGGTCCCTGTGCGGGGGCGGGATCGTTGAAGAGAGGCGTGCGCGGCTCGACGGACATGCTCTGAAGTCTACATCCGGCCCTTACTGCGTGGAGCCGGTGAGGAAAGTTTGGTCAGCCCGACCAGCGAGGATGCGGTAGAGCGCAAACTGGCGGGAACGGGAGGCGCGCAGCTCAAAGAGCAGGCTGGCGCGGTTGGAGGCCTCGGCGTCGACGACATCGACGAAGCGCAGACGGGGAACGCGGTCGAGATGTGCGCCATCCGTATACGACCGCATGACAGGCTGCAGGCCACCGTTGAGGTCCGGCTGCGCCACGATCGTTACATATATGGCTGCGGCTCCTGCGCCTGCCGTGTGCGCCGTGAAGACGTAAGTTGGGGTGCTGTTGTAGCTGAGATCGAAGGCCGAGAGCTGGCCGTCGAGAAGATCCGGGCTGACGGCCGCAGGAGCCGTCGTTTGGTTGTGGGGTTTGCGGACGCCGGGACGTGTGCGGGTGGCTGTCGTCTTGGGTACTGCGGGAGCCGGTGCCGGTGCTGGTTCAGGGAGAGCCTTTGCATCGGGTGTCGCAGTGGGATTCGCCGTCTGGGCGGCGAGTGCCGGGTTGGCGAGAACGGCTTTGGCCATCGCCTGCATTTTAGAGATGATGTCCACTCGGTCTGCGTCGGCTGAGAAGTGATGGGTGAAGTCATGCTCGGGCCGGTCGACGGCGTCGGAGACGGCGATCATCTGGTGGAGATCCGGCGGCAGACCGGAGAGCTGGGGAAGGAGTTCGCCTGCGGTTGCGCCCGTGGGGCGACCGCGATGGATGCCGGGCCGGTCAGGGTCGCCGAGAACGGAGCCTTTTACAGCGGTGACGCCTTCGGTGGACTCGCTGGCGTCGGGGGCAGAGGCGTGGCGCTTGAGCGAGGGACGGTCGGGATCGGAGTCCGGATCGGGCGGTGCCTGCGAGACGCCACTGGTCTCCTTGGGCGCCTTCTGCTTGCCCGCAGTGGTATTTGAGTTGGGACGCTGCAGGGTCGGGCGTTCCGGATCGGGATCGTCGGACTTTCTATCTTTTTTGTCCTTTACATCGTCGTCGAGCGAAACGCGGGAGGCAAACTCGGGACGGCCGTTCTTTGCGCTTTGCGTGGACGGCTTAGGTTTCGGCAGAGGCCGGTACTTTCCGTAGCCGAACCAGCCGTCGTCGTACGCCGTCGGTGCGCCTTCAACCCCTGCGGAACGGAGGTTGCGGGCATAGGAGATGTCGAGAAAGGACTTGCGGACACCGGCGGTCTGGAGCTCGTAGGCGGTGCCGGTCTGGATGGCGAGCGGCACGGGGGTGCTGAGGTAGATGGCGGCGTCTTCAAAGTGGCCGGAGAGAAAGAGCGTAATCGGAATCAGTCGCGCGGCGGTGGGCTTAGCCAAATCGCCGGTCCACTCATAGACACCGACGGCGCGGGTGATCGAATCCGGCCGCGCGACGCGGTGCATCTGCGCCTGGGTGAGGGAGGCTATGGCAAGAACGAGGAAGGCGACACGTTTCATGTAGTTCCTCTGTTGGACGTTGTTCCGGCCGAATGAGTTGACGTCTCTTTGCGATACTAGCCGTAGAGGAGACCAGAACGATGAACTTAGGCGATGTAGTGGATTTTGAGGCGCTGGATGAAACAGGCGCTCCGGTAAAGCTTTCCGACTTTCGTGGGAAGCCGGTGGTGCTGTTTTTCTACCCGAAGGCGGATACGCCGGGATGCACGGTGGAAGCCTGCGAGTTTCGGGATTCGTTTGGCGATTTGCAGGCTGCGGGCGTGACGGTTTTGGGGATTTCTCGCGACAAGGCGAGCGCGCAGAAGAAGTTCAAGGAGAAGTTTTCGCTTCCCTACACGCTTCTGGCCGATCCTGAGCAGACAGTTTGCAAACAGTTCGATGTGATCAAGGCGAAGACGATGTATGGCAAACCGGTGACGGGGATTGAACGGTCTACGTTTGTTTTTGATAAGGATGGGAAGTTGATTCACGAGATGCGGAAGGTCACGCCGGCGGGGCATGCGGCGGAGATTCTGGCGTTGTTGAAGGGGTAAAAAGCGGACGGATCTGCTTTTGTGACGTCCTTCCTTAGGAATCGGTTTGTGCGCTCTGCGCGACCCCACACTTTCGCGATAAAACTGCGAAAGAATGGGGCACACAGCAGATCCCTTCGCTTCGCTACGGGATGACAAATATCCGTGATTTTCGCGATTAGACCCAAGCTTCCGGGGTGGTAAAGCGGAGGCCGGGGCGGCCCAGGAGCCTGCGGGTGACTTCGAGGGTGTCTTTGCGCGAGTGGGATTCGACGAGGGTGTCGAGGTGGGAGGCGTCGTGCAGGAGGATGGTCGATCCTCTTCCCTTCTTTCGGTTGGCAGCGAGGCCGCGATCAATATAGGCAAGGATTTTGTCGGGGCCGTGGGTAATGACCCAGTCGTGGGCGGTGACGTTCCAAAGCACGGGGGTCAAGCCGATCTCCCGGGCGGCTTTCAGGGCATCGGGACGGCGGCCACCGAAAGGAGGCCGGAAGACTGCCGGGGTGATCCCTGTAGTGTCGAAGATCGTGCGCTGGCAAAGGTCGAGCTCCAGGCGAACGCGGTCTGGCGAGCTGAAGAGAAGATTTGGGTGGGTCTGTGTGTGGTTGCCGATCAGGTGACCCGCCTCCGCAATGCGGCGGGCGAGTTGCGGGTGGCGCAGAACATGATTTCCGACGAGAAAAAAGGTCGCACGGGCGCCATGCGCGGCCAGGATATCAAGCAGCTCCGGGGTGTGGGCGGGGCTGGGGCCATCGTCGTAGGTGAGGGCGATTTCGTCCGGATCGCGGCCGGGTTGGAGCGTAGCGCCGAAGATCTGGGAGGTGGGCCACTGGCCCGCGTAGAGGTAAAGACCGACGGAGAGGCCCAGTACGGCAACGGGAAGTGCTGTGACGACGAGGTTGGGCATGCTTGTAACAGTTTATTCCGCGGCGGGGATCACGCTTGCTCACCTTTACAACAGGATTCGGTCTATCTATGCAGAGATCGATCTCCTGGCTCCGGAGTCAGAAAAACATGGGAACTGAAGCAATGCGTTGGAACGCAGGGCCTGCGGGAATAGGCTCTGTGCGGGTAGAATCGTCCGCAGCCATGACGAAGGCAGCGGTAACACGGACGGGAGCTCGGCTGACCCCAGCGCAGATGGAGGCGCGGGCCCAGCAGCGTCTGGAAGACGACGAGCTGATCCGGCAGGCACAGGCCGGAGAGCGTGAAGCCTTTGACCAATTAGTGCGGCGATACGACTCTTCCGTCCTTCGACTGGCGATGCATATGCTGCAGAATGAGCAGGATGCGCAGGATGTCCACCAGGAGGCCTTTTTGAAGGCCTACCGGCATCTTTCGAACTTCCGCTTTGAGTGCTCGTTTTACACCTGGCTCTACCGGATTGTGACGAACCTTTGCCTGGACCAGATGCGGCGGCGTAAGAGCCGGCGCGAGGATGCGGCGACCTTCGTCGACCAGGAGGGCGGCGAGATGGACCTGATGGCGAATGTGCAGGACGACCGCAGTGGCGCCAATCCCGCGCGCGAGCTGGAACGAAAGGTCCTGAGCCGGAAGATTCAGGCGGCGCTGGAAAAGCTTACGCCGCGCGAACGGATGGTTTTTGAGTTAAAGCATTACCAGGGATTGAAGCTGAGAGTGATTGGCGAGATGTTGCATACCAGCGAAGAGACCGCAAAGAACACGTTGTTCCGCGCGACTCGAAAGCTGCGATCAAATTTAGTGGATGCATAAGTTTTGATGGAACGCACGATGGCGGACGGGATAGGTTTCGATCCAGCCACGGGCAAAGAAGCAATCAGTACGAGTAGGACTTCAACGAGGCAGTGCAGGGGAAACTCCGATGAAATGTGAAATAGCGCAAGAGTGGATGGTCATGCTGGCGTACGACGAGCTGGCCGAGACCGATGCAACCGAACTCGAGATGCATGTTCGTTTTTGCGAAGCATGCACAGCCGACATGGAGCGCTTGAGCCTCTTTCAAAGCGCCATGGCCGTCGAGACGATGGAAGAGCCTTCCGCGAATCTGTTAGCGGAAAGCCGTATGCGCCTGGACGCGCGGCTGGATGCGGCTGGCGTGGGCGGATGGATGGACCGTGTCCGCGCCCTGGTGATGGGCAGCGTGGCGACGGTGAGCTCTGCTCCCGCGCTGGCGACGTTGCTGGTGGGTGTTGGATTTTTAGGTGGAAACTTTCTGGAGCGTTACAAGGCGGCGCACGCAGCCAAGATGCCCAGCGTTGTGGTGATGCAGAATCAGACCGAGGGCGTAGTCAGCAACGTCAGCGGCATCGTGCAGACGCCCAACTCGGACATAGTGCAGGTCAAATACAACCGCGTGGTTCCGGAGACGATGCAGGGATCGCTGGACGATCCGCAGATCCGTCAGCTGTTGATGGTCGGCGCAAAGAACGGCATCTCCAATGGCGTACGGGAGAACAGCGTAAGCCTGCTGGCCGCGGAGTGCATCGCCGGGCATCAGTGCGAGAGCGCAAGCAGCGGCGGTGTGGGCGTACGCGATGCCCTGCTGGTTAGCCTGCGGTACGACAAGAGCCCGAAGGTGCGGATGAAGGCGCTCGAAGGCCTGCAACCCTATGTAGGCGCGGACCAACGCGTGCGTGACGCCGTGGCCGAGAGCCTGATGCGCGATGCATCGGCGGATGTGCGGACGCGGGCGATCGACCTGCTGCAGCCGGTCCAGGCAGATTCCAGTATTCGCCAGGTGCTGCATACGGTTTCGACGCGCGATGACAACCCTTATATCCGCAACGCCTCGACCCAGGCGCTGGAAGGTACGGACGGCCTGCAGTGAAGAAGTCCTCCAAAACGCTCCTGCTGATGGCCTCAGCAGCGCTTCTCAGCGCTCCGATTGTGGCGATGCACACGGGTTCGCACACGCCGAAGCCCTCCCAGAGTTACCTGGGCGTGGACATCGTGGATGTGGAGCCGGAGCAGGTGAGTGTTCTGCATCTGCACGATAGCAAGGGCGCGGAGATTACGCGCGTCGATCATGATGGCCCTGCGGGAAAAGCCGGCCTGCGCGAGCACGACGTCATTCTGAAGGTCAATGACCAGACGATTGAAAACGAAGAGCAGTTCCGGAAGGCTCTGCGCGAGACACCTGCCGGACACAACGTTGCCTTGACACTGAGCCGCGACGGTCAGATGCTATCGGTAACGGCGCAGTTGGCTAATCGGGCCGAGGTAGAGCGCCGGGCGTGGGAGCAGCATTACACCGTTCCCGAACCCCAGACCACAGAGAACTATCCTCCCGTTGCGGAAGCCGCACCGGCCGGAACTCCTATCGTCCACGGGTTTATCACCGGACACCTGCTCTGGACGCCCTACACTGGCCTGATGATGGACACGATGGGCGCTCAGCTGGCGGAGTTTTTTGGGGCAAAGAACGGCAAGGGCCTTCTTGTTCATAGTGTGGAAGCGAATAGTCCTGCGGCCATGGCCGGGGTTCGTGCGGGCGATGTGGTGGTCCGGGTGAACGGTGGCACGATTGGATCGAAGGCGGACTGGGCGCGCGCTGTTCGTGACGCCAAAGGACGCCCCGCAGAAGTCACGCTGCTGCGCGAACGGCACGAAGTCACCGTCATGATGCCGACCGACGGCAAGAAGCGCAGCTCCCTGCGGTTTCCGGGTGCCAGCGTGGCGAAGGACGTTCCTGCGCCAGTGATCATGGCTTGCCTGGAGTTGCTCTAGGGTTCTTTTTTGGGGCAACTGCCGGGTCGCCTCTATACTCAGAGGTTCATGGACCCAATTGAGACACCCCAGATTGCGCCTCTTATCCAGTCGCAGATCCAGCAACAGATGGAAAACTCCAATCTGACTCTGGACAACTACCTTCTGGATAGCGCCTACGACGAGATGTTCGCGGGACGCGAAGCCTTGCACGCGCACTACGAGCTGCTGATGGAGCACTTCTCCTCGCTGCCGAAGGACGATCTCACACGCAAGAAGCAGGCCGCCGATCTCTCTTTTCTCAACCAGGGCATCACGTTTACCGTGTATGGCCGCGAAGAGGGTACGGAGCGGATCTTCCCCTATGACATGCTGCCGCGCATCATCACGGCCAAGGAGTGGGAGACGGTCGAGCGTGGCCTGACGCAGCGCATCACCGCGTTGAATCTCTTTCTGAAAGACATCTACAACGAAGGCCGGATTCTGTCCGAAGGTATTGTGCCGCGCGAACTGGTCTACAGCTGTAAACAGTTCCGTCGACATATGGTGGGTTTGCAGGTACCGCGCAATATCTACATCGCCGTTGTGGGCACGGACCTGATCCGTCTGGAGAATGGTGAGTTTGTGGTGCTGGAAGACAATCTGCGCGTGCCCAGCGGCGTGAGCTACATGCTGACGAATCGGCGCGTGATGAAGCGCATCTTTCCGCAGCTCTTTCGCAGCTATGGCGTGCGGCCCATCGAGCAGTACACGCAGCTTCTGCTGGGTACGCTGCGGTCGCTGGCGCCAGAAGGCCGGCCGGAGCCGAACATCGTTCTGCTGTCGCCTGGCGTATTTAACTCGGCCTACTTCGAGCATGCATACCTGGCGCGACAGATGGGCATCGAGCTGGTTGAAGGGCGAGATCTGGTGACGCACGACAACGTCGTCTACATGCGTACGACGAGCGGTCTGCGGCGCGTGGATGTAATCTACCGGCGCGTGGATGACGACTTTATCGATCCGCTGATCTTCCGAGCGGATTCGATGCTGGGCGTAGCGGGACTCTTCAATGCGTATCGTGCGGGCAATGTCACGCTAGCGAATGCGTTTGGTACGGGCGTCGCCGACGACAAGGCACTATATGCGTATGTCCCGGCGATCATCAAGTTTTATCTGAGCGAAGAGCCGATCCTGAAGAATGTGGAGACCTTCCTTTGCGCACGCGAGACCGAGCGGAAGCATGTTCTCGCCAATCTGGACAAGATGGTCGTAAAGGCCGTGGGTGAGAGCGGCGGCTACGGTATGTTGATCGGACCGCAGAGCACCGCTGTGCAACGCGAGGAGTTTGCACGAAAGATTGAAGCCGACCCGCGCAACTACATTGCGCAGCCGACGATTTCATTCTCCCGCGCACCTTGTCTTGTCGACGACGGCTTTGAGCCACGGCATGTGGACCTACGGCCCTATGTTCTCTATGGCGACAAGGTGAGTATCGTCCCGGGTGGCTTGACGCGCGTGGCACTGAAGAAGGGCTCACTGGTCGTGAACTCTTCGCAGGGTGGCGGGAGTAAAGATACGTGGGTTTTGAGCCAATGAGCATCCTCATCAAGCGTAGGGCAAAGCTGCCCGGCCCTGGATTTGTTAACGTGTATCGCCCACGAGTGGATGGCAGTAAGTACTCATGTCCATGCTGCTATTTCAGAACGCTAGACGAACGAGGAGGGTATGACATTTGCCCGATTTGTTTCTGGGAGGATGACGGCCAAGATGATCACGATGCCTCCGAGGTTCGCGGAGGATCAAACGCCTCGCTAAGCTTGACTGAGGGTCGTGCGAACTTCGAACGAATTGGTGCCTGTGAAGAGAAGATGCTTCCAAATGTAAGACCACCGCTTGAAGAGGAGAAGCCAAGATGCTTTCCCGCGTAGCTGACAGTTTGTATTGGATGAGCCGGTACCTTGAGCGTGCCGAGCATACGACGCGTCTGCTCGACGTGAATCTGAACCTCATGCTCGATGAGTCGTGGACCTCTGCCGACCGGCGTTGGCAGCGTGTGCTGCAGTCGCTAGGATCGCCGAAGGACATTGAGTGGAAGGGTGATCCCTTCAAACTGGCGCATGCGCTGACGTTCGATGCGACGCATACTTCGAGCGTACTGGGATGCATTGTCGGTGCGCGTGAGAATGCGCGGCATGTGCGCGAACAGATTTCGACCGAAATGTGGCACCGCCTGAACAGCCTGTATCTGCAAGTGACGCGGCCTGAGATGCAGAGCGATCTGCATGCCGAAGCGCTGCTGGCGCAGCATGAGGGGCCGACGGAGTTCCTGGCGCAGGTGATGGAGGCCGTCCACCAGTTCCAGGGTGTGACGGATTCCACGATGAGCCACGGCGAGGGCTGGGAGTTCATTCAGGTGGGGCGCTACATGGAGCGCGCGTCGGCGACGACGATGCTTCTGGAGGCCTATCAAGAAGATCTCTGGAAGACGCATGACAAGGTGCAGGAAGGCAACGAGTACCTGGAGTGGATGGGTCTGCTCCGCTCGGCCACGGCGTTTGAGGCGTACTGCAAGGTGTATACCGCCGACCTTACACCGGAGTGGATCCTCGAATTTCTTCTGCTGGACGACAAGTTTCCGCACTCGCTGCGGTTTTCCGTAGAGGCGATGCAGCGCGCGCTGGTCGCCGTGCAGGAGGTAAGCGGTGGAAGCGTGCGGTCGGAGACGCTCAGCCGCATCTCCGGCAGGCTTCGCGCCACGTTGAGTTACTCCAGCGTGGACGAGATCCTGGAAGGCGACGTGATTGCCTACCTTCGCGAGATTCAACATCACTGCCGCGAGATTCATAACGCCATCTACGAACTGTATGTGGACTACTCGATTCAAGCTGCGCTGGCAGTCTAAGTACGTTCCCGGGGAGGGCCGATGTACTACACCGTTCGACATCTTACGAAGTTCGTTTACAGCAACGCCGTGAGCGAAAGCATCATGGAGACGCGCATGCATCCGCGCTCGGATGCGAGCCAGCGCTGCCTGACGTTTCATCTCTCGGTCAGCCCGCGCTGTCGCGTCTTCAGCTATCGCGATCACCTGGGAAACCACATTCATCACTTCGATATTCCGGTGGCGCATGAGCAGTTGGTGATCGTTGCTGAGAGCCTTGTAGAGATGGACGAGATCATCATGGTGCCGAGCTTCCTTGCCCCCGATGCGTGGGCCGAAGTGGACGCGATGGTACAGGAGGGTGATTTCTGGGAGATGCTGTTGCCGAGCGAATTCACCGCCTCGACGCCTGCGCTTGAAGAGCTTGCGAACAAGCTGGACATCCGCCGCCGCGACGATCCCCTGATGGTCCTGCACGACCTGAACGAGAAGCTGTACAAGTACTTCGACTATGTACCGAAGTCGACGAAGGTGGATTCTCCGATTGACGTCGCGCTGGAGAACAAGGCCGGCGTCTGCCAGGACTTTGCCCATGTGATGATCGCGCTGGTGCGGTCGCGGCTGCGGATTCCCTGTCGCTACGTCAGCGGCTATCTCTTCCATAGCAACGAAAAAGACCGCAGCGTTAACTCTGCAACACATGCCTGGGTCGAAGCGCTTGTACCGCAGTTCGGCTGGGTTGGATTCGATCCTACGAACTGGCTCATCGCCAGTGACCGCCACATCCGCACCGCAATTGGACGCGACTATGCCGACGTTCCGCCGACACATGGAATCTTTCGTGGACGTGCGGCGAGTGAACTGACGGTCGCTGTGCGTGTTTCTCCGAGCGAAGGCGCCCCACTGATGGACCGTGAACTTCCGATTCCGGAGGACTGGTCCATTCTGGTTGAGAAGGCGACGCAGTTGCCGCCTCCGCCGCCGGTGGTTTCGAGAGCTAAGCAGTTGCAGCAGGCTCAACAGCAGCAGTAGAAGAAGTTGTGAGTTATAAGTTGTTAGTTGTTAGAAAACTAGCAACTAACAACTACTTACTCACAACTCCTTACGTATTCGTCTTCTTGAAGATGCTTTCTGGAATATGGCGGATGACGGCCATGATGACGCGCCACTGGAACGGGACGTAGATCTGGTCGCGCTTGGAGTCGATGGCGCTGGCGATGGCCTTGCCTACCTTGGCGGGATCGGCGAACTTCTCGCTTCCCTTCATGCCTGCGGTCATCGAGGTTTTCACCGGGCCGGGCTTGATGGTGGTGACGGTAACGCCTTCGCGGTCAATGCGGTTACGAAGGCCGCTCAGGAAAGCCGAGAGACCGGCCTTCGCCGAACCATAGACGTAGTTCGATTTTCGTCCACGATCGCCCGCTACGGAAGAGATGACGGCAAGCGTGCCGGAGTGCTGTTTGACGCAGAAGTTCGCCAGCCAGGTCAGCAGAGAGACCGGCGAGGTAAAGTTCGTGTGGAGGATCTGCTCCGCTGCGATAGCGTCGGCTTCGGCTTCGGCCTGATCTCCGAGGACACCGTGCGCAAGGTAAGCGATGTCCAGACCGCCAAGGGCGGTAATAGCATCGGCCAGCAGCTGTGGGTGAAGGTCCAGGTCGTCGAGATCGGCGACGATGGATTCCACGAAGCTTGCGCCACGCGTCTTGAGGTCGGCGGCGACGACGGCGAGCTTCTGTGGGTTGCGGGCGACGAGGTAGAGGCTGTCGCCACGCTTGGCCCAGACGCGTGCAGTCTGTTCTGCGATGGCCGAGGTAGCGCCGAGGATAAGGATCTTGCGGGGTGTAGGCATCTGGTTCCTCAAAAAGTCTAAGTTGCGACCCGCTCCCAGAAGGAGGACGTCAGCAAGGGATCTTTGTAACGGGCGAAGTCGCGCCACTGCGGGTAGGCCGCCTGGAAGTGTGCGGCGGACATGCGCGCGTCCTTGGCGGGGTAGAGCTTGCCGCCGTAGTCGATGGTCATGTCGGCAAGACGGTCGAAGAGCTCAAAGCTGACGCCGGGCTTGATAGGAAAATCGAGCGCGAGCGTAATACCGGGCTGCGGAAAGCTCATCATGCCGGGCGAGGGCACGTCTCCGAAGGCCTTCAGCACCGCCAGAAAGCTGGCGAGACCCGAGTCCGCGACGGCATGCAAGATCGCCGTCGTGCCTTCTTTCGCCGACTCCCATGGAAGAGCGTACTGGAACTGCAGCAGGCCGCGCTTTCCGTAGAGGCGATTCCACTTGAGCATGATATCGAGCGGATAGAAGAAGGGCTCGTAGTCCTGCAGGGCGCGGACGCGGCGCTTGATCTGTTTATGGAAGAAGACGGCGTTGAAGGCCGAGACACTGAAGCTGTTCAGAGCGAAGCCGGGAGCGTTGAAGGGAAAGACCAGCTTGGGTTCGGGCGACTCCGTCAGCTCGTCCGGCATGGTGGAGTGCTCACCCAGCATGAAGACGCCGCGGGCGAAGTTCTTGCCGGTAGAGGTGCAATCCACCCAACTCACCGTGTACTCGACGGATTTGAACTGTTCCGTAAGGGCAAGGAACTCTTCGATGCCGTGAAACTGAACACCCTGGTAGTCGATGAGGCGTGAAGCGATCTTGCGTAACTTGACCTGGGCCCATGTGATGACGCCGGTGAGACCAAGGCCTCCGATGGTAGCCGCGTAGAACTCCGAGTTCTCAGTGCGCGAACAAAGCATGCGCGTTCCGTCGGAGCGCACCAGTTCGAACTGCGGAACGTGAGAGCCGAAGGTGCCGGCGATGTGATGATTCTTGCCGTGGATGTCATTGGCGATCGCGCCGCCGATGGTGACGTACTTCGTTCCCGGCGTAACGGGGAGGAAAAAACCACGCGGCACGGCGAAACGAAGGATCTGGTCAAGGGTAGCCCCAGCCTCGCAGGTGAGGAGACCGGTTGCGGGATCGAAACTCAGCAGGCGGTCCATACCCGTGGTGACCAGGAGATGTCCGTCGCGGAGGAGGCAGCAGTCGCCATAAGAACGTCCCATGCCCACGGCAAGTGCGCCGCTGGGCATGCCGTTATGCGCATCCACCACAGCGGGGAAGTCCTGTTGCCACGAGAGCGGAACGATCGTCGCCGGATAGAGCGGGTAGCGTCCCCAGGGCTCAAAGGGAACTTGTACTTTCGTGTTTTCCGTCGCCGGGTGATGATAGGCCAGCGGCGCTTCTTGAAGAGATGGCATACAGTTGTGAGGATAGCTGATCCAACAGCCTTTCCTGTCTGGAAGATTGCGCCGGATAGTTGATTTCCGAGAGAGTAAACGATGGATCCCCTAAGATTGAGAGAAGCAACCGCGGACCTGCACGCTCAGACAGAGGAAGGCGTCCCTCTCATGAAGCCAGACCTGACGCTTACGGAGTATGTCAGCGTTCTACAGCGTTTCTACCGGGCGGTCGCAGCCTGGGAGACATGGGCAGAGACGCATGTTCCGGAGCAATGGCGGGCCATGTTCGAGCAGAGACGCCGATCCCGGCTTCTTTTGGAAGATTTCCATTCCCTGGGCGTGACCAGCGACGAAGCCGCCTGGAGCGAGCTTCCCTTCCCTGTCCTGGAAAGCGACGCCAGTTTTCTGGGCGCGATGTACGTTGTGGAAGGCTCTACGCTGGGCGGCCAGTACATTGCTCGGCACGTGGAAGAGGTCCTGCAGTTCACACCGGGCGTCGGCGATGCCTACTTTCGCGGGTACGGTGACCGTACCGGGGAGATGTGGAAAGAGTTTCGCGCGGTCGTGGCGGGGATTGACGACAGAGATTCCGGTGAAGTGATTGATGGTGCCCGTAAAATGTTTGGAATGTTTGCGCACTGCTTGAAAGAGGGACAGACCGTCGGCGCATGAGCAGATACCAGCCCCCGAAAGAAACGGACCTGAACCAGCGGCTGGAAGTGTGCGAGGATGAACCCATCCGTGTGCCCGGAAGCGTGCAGAGGCATGGATTTTTACTGGGTTTGGATGCTAAGGCGGAATATGTTGCAGTCGCTAGTGAAAACGCTGAAGAGTTTTTAAGGGTTCCCCTCAAGCTCATTCTGGGCGCGCGTCTCGAATCTTTATTCGACCGCGAAGTGATGGCCGCCGTGACGATGATGTTGATGACGCCTCGCACGGAGGAGATCCAGACGTATCTGGGAGCTTTCCAGATAGGCGATGAGCTATGCAGCGTGATCACGCATAAGGTAGACGAACGCTACATCCTGGAGTTTGAGAAGCAGGACAGCTTGGTGGGCGCGGCGAGAATGAACGCGATCATTACGAATTTTGTGGGTCTGTTGAGCAAGCTGCGTACGAAAGAAGACATGTGCCGTGCGCTGACTCGACAGATGAAGGAACTCACAGGGTACGACCGCGTCCTGCTCTACAGCTTCGACGATGTCGGCCATGGCACCGTGCTCTCCGAGGAGAACAACGGCAGGCTTCCGAGCTATCTCGGCCTCCGCTTTCCCGCCTCCGATATCCCACGCCAGGCGCGTGAGCTCTACATTCTAAATACGACACGCATTATCCCGGATGCGAACTATGTTCCGTCGCCGCTTGTAGGCATGGCCGGTACGGAAGCGCGACAGATGGACCTCTCGCTGAGTGTTCTGCGTAGCGTCTCTCCGGTCCACCTGCAGTACATGCACAATATGGGAACGGCCTCGTCCATGTCCGTCTCCATCGTGTGCGAGGGTAAGCTGTGGGGGCTGCTCAGTGGGCATCATGCGACATCGCTCAGTGTTCCGTACCTGCTGCGAAGTGCCTGCGACATGCTCTCCAAGCTTGCGGCAACGCAGATTATCTCGTTCGATACAGCGGAAAAGCTGGAACGACGCAGCTATCTTCATGCCGTACAACGCAAGATTCTGACACAGGTCGCCTCGGGAAAAAACTTCCTGGAGTCACTTGGCTCGCACGTCGGCTCTTTACGCGATGTGACCAACGCACAAGGAGCCGTGCTCGCCGTCGATGGAACATGTGTCGCCGATGGCACGGTGCCGGATGCCGCATCGCTCGTGAAGATCGTAGAGTGGCTGGATAATCAGCCGGAGACGTTGCTTTTCACAAGCAAGCTGAGCGAACAGCTTCCCTGGGCGGACGAGATGCGGGAAGCGGCCAGCGGCATGATCGCGGCGCGCATTTCGGATGTAAACAGCCGCTATGTTCTCTGGTTTCGGCCTGAAGTCGTAAAGATGGTGGTGTGGGCGGGCGAGCCTGCGATGAAAGACTCTACAAGCCCGGATACGCTGCATCCGCGAGGATCGTTTGCGTCATGGAAAGAGATCGTTCGCGGCCAGAGTGAACCATGGCTGGAGCCGGAGATCGAATCTGCGAGAGACTTTCGCGCTGCGAAGGTCACAATCGGCCTGCGTCGCGCGGAGCAAGCGGCCGAGTTGAATGAAGCACGCTTCGAGCAACTCACCCAGACGTTGCCCTCAATTGTCTTTGCCATGGACGATACCGGTAACCTGACCTACGTGAACCAGCGCTGGCACGAAGCCGGGCTGCAACCTACGGGATGCT
This sequence comes from Terriglobus saanensis SP1PR4, assembly GCF_000179915.2. NCBI lineage: Bacteria > Pseudomonadati > Acidobacteriota > Terriglobia > Terriglobales > Acidobacteriaceae > Terriglobus > Terriglobus saanensis. The sequence continues at coordinate 4,017,494 of NC_014963.1, forward strand.
GGTTTGACCACGGCAACGTGATTGATGAAGACCGTGCGCGCTGTGGACATGCCTGGGATGAATGCATGCGGCTCGGTATCGAGTTCAAAGAAGAGCTGCGGTTAAGGTCTGACCCTGCAGGCGTCGAACGGTGGTACCTCGTGCATATTGTTCCCTTCGTCACGCGCCATGAGGGTCGCGGCGGGTGGGTAGGAAGCTGCACCGATCTGACCGAGCGTCGGGAGCGCGAAGCAGCTCTGCGGATGACGGAAAAGCTTGCCTTGACGGGCCGTATGACCAGCGTCATCGCGCATGAGATCAATAATCCTCTCGAGTCCATCACCAACCTGATGTATTTGCTTCGTACCGAAGTTTCAAAGGTTGGCCCGGCGGCAGATTACATTGCGCTGGCTGAGAGCGAGTTGTTGCGCATCTCCGGCATCACCAAGCAGACGTTGCGATGGAATCGCGAGACGACCGGCGCGCCGGAACGATCGATTGTGGGAGCATTGTTTAGTGAGGTGCTACGCCTCTTCGCCGGAAAAATCCGCAATCGCCAGGTCAAGGTGACGATTCGCACGGGCGAAGAGGTCTCTATCTATGGCACCAGCGGACAGTTGCTACAGGTGATTGCCAACCTCGTCTCCAATGCGGTAGATGCGGCCAACGTGGGAGGCAATGTCTGGTTATCCGCAACGGAGACTGAGACAGGAGCGGTGATCGAGGTCGAAGACGATGGCATCGGCATCAATGCCAAAGTGCAGGCGCAGCTCTTCAAGCCGTTCTTCAGCACCAAGGGCGATCTGGGAAACGGCCTGGGGCTGTACATTTCCAAGGAGATTGCGGAGCGGCACGGAGGCGAGTTGTCCGTGGAATCGACGGTAGGCGCAGGAACGACCTTCCGGTTCAGCCTTCCGGCGGCACCTGGAGTCTAGCTCGTTCTTCAACGCAAAAAAGCACAGCCCGAGGGCTGTGCTTTTTTACTGAAATTTACTAAAAGATGCGAGGTGGCTTAAGCAGCTGCCTTGGTGCGCTCTGCCTTGGCCTTGTCATTCGCGGTCTTCGCGGAGACAGCCAGGGAAGCGAAACCAGCGGCGTCATGCGTGGCAATGTCCGAGAGGACCTTGCGGTCGAGCTCGATACCAGCCTTCTTGAGGCCCGAGATGAACATGGAATAGCTGATTCCATTGATACGGCAAGCTGCGCCGATACGAACGATCCAGAGCGAGCGGAACTGACGCTTCTTCTGCTTACGTCCGATGTAGGCGAACTTGAGACCGCGCTCGACGGCTTCCTGAGCGGCCTGATAGAGCTTGGATTTTGTGAGGAAATAACCACTCGCGCGCTTGAGGATCTTTTTGCGGCGATCACTGCGTTTTGTTCCACGTTTTACGCGTGGCATAGAGCTCTCCTTTTGCGTACATCAGTTGTTAGCGGCTGGAGGTAAGGAAGAGTCTGGCTTTCGCCTCGCTCCGGCCTCTTCACACGCTTGCTACTCCAGGTTTGATATCGATTCATCCGAATCGAGGGCCCATAACGCTATATCCGGACCGTTGTGCAGCATGCAGCCACACGGCTCAACCTGAAAAACTTGCTTCAAAAATCCGTTACGCCAAAACTCAGGCGTAAGGGATCATGCGCGAAACCTTGTGATAATCAGCATCAGACACAAATGCAGAAGCACCGAGCTTGCGCTTGGTCTTGGTGTCCTTGCTGGTCAGGATATGGCGCATCTTGGCCTGGCCCCGCTTGATCTTGCCGGTGCCGGTCTTTCTGAAGCGCTTCGCCGCACCGGAGTGCGTCTTCATCTTAGGCATGGTAATTCCTTACGGTTGTCGTCCGTCCAGCAGACAACTCTATCACTATACCTTACTTACGGGGTGTCCGTACGGATGACATAGTAGTCGGCGCCTTTTCCAAGTGCGGCGTGGTCAAGAACCTTCCATTGGCCGCTCTCTACACGCTGTTTTAACAGATCATCCAATGCGCGGTGGGGTAAACCCTCTCCATGGTTATAGATAGCCTCATGCATCTTGAGAATCTCGAGTTGCCGCTGATAGACGATCCACTGCGGCGGGGCCGTTTTGAGATCGCGGACGAGCGGATCGATCGTCTCCCGGCCCGAGGTGTCAAAGAAGGTCTGGACGACGTCGTGCCATGGGGAAATCCCGCAGAAATAGTTCATGTACGGGTAGGGCAAAGAGAGCACCTGGGGCGACTGGGTCGCGGAGATCATGTCGCAGCTTCTCTTCTCGAACGCCAGGTTGTCGCGGTCGATCAACATCGGGCCATAAAGAGGGTGCTTGTACCAGACTCGACCGGTGAAGAGCGGCTTTTCGAAGTACGTGTGCCAGGTAAAGCAGTGGAGGATCTTGAACGGAAGCACAAACGCCGCGACGAGCACGGCAAAGACGAGGTAGATCTCCAGTTGCCGTGACCTTGCCTTGAAAAACGCCGGGAAAAGCAAGGCAAGGAGGAGGAATTCCACGGCGATGGGCGTGAACAGGGGGATAAAGTTCCCTCCCGAAGACATGCTTCCCGAGATGAGCTGGCCTGCGGGAACCAGCAGGATCAGTTCGCGTGGATCCCATCCATTCTGCCTGCCAGAGAGAAGCCAGCGGGCCATGCGGACGAGCACCGCTCCATCCACGACAAAGGTCACCAAAACGATGATGGCGCAGAGGGTATAGGTGAAGTTTCCGTGCTCGATCAGATGCGCAAAGTGAGGCAATACGGCGGACAGACAGGCAATCGCGACTGCGTACTGCCAGAGATATCTGCGCCAGCGATTCTGCTTCACATCATGGATCAGAGATCCGGCGATAAAGCCGACTGCGAGCGCATAAAGCGCCACGGGACCGTAGATCCTGGTCGCGAGGTAGTGGAAGGCCGTGCTTGGAAGGTGGAGAGGGGCGATCAGAACATGGCCCGTGCCGCCTTTGCTGGCGGCGGCGTGCAGAATGGTGGTGCCGAACCAAACCTTAATAGGGTCGCCCGTCAGGAACACGGCGATCACCACGACGAGAGCAGCCGAAACGCAGGCGAGAAGTGCGTGCAGCATCTTCTGCGAAGGCACGCAGAAGAGAATCGCCAGAGCGACGGTGACAAGAAGAAGACCGCCGTCATTGACGCGCAGGACGATGGCGAGGCCGCTGAGAACTCCCATGACCACTGCAGCCAGGAGGCTCTTTGAGAGGGGCATCCGGTCGCGCAGGCGGAGCAGGAGATAGATCGAGTAGAGCTGGAAGCAGTCGGCCAGGACGTGGTAATCGTCGAAGCGATAGGCCTCGAAAAAGATCGACAGCAGGAACATGGAGCCCAACAGGATCGCCTTCTGGCCATCCTCCCACGCCAGACGCCGGATAATCAGCCACAAGGCGAAGACGTAAGCGAAGAGATGAATGGCGGCGGGAATCTTGGAGATGAGCCAGCCATATCCGAACATCCGCTGCTCTGCTGCGGTCTCCATGATGAAGAGTGGCTGCAGGACGAGGTGCATTCCGGAGTAGAGGTGTTTGCCCTGATGAAAGAGCTTCGCATACCAGAACCAGGCTCCGTCGCCGAGGGGTTGCGTGTTCAGAATGATGGAGAGTCCGAACAGGCAGCAGAGCACAAAGACCACGGTTTGCCAGAGGGATCGGTCGCCGATACGGGGCGAGGCCGTGCTCAGGGTAGGGTCTGCGTTTGCTGGCATGCGTTAGCTCCTGACTTCAAGCTGAACCATAACATTCCATGGCAGTTGGAAGTTTGAGCAAAAGCTTTGGCCCCATCCAGTACCCGAAAGAAGCGGCACGCACTTCAGACAGCGTCTGCGCTATTTCTCCACATCCGCCCGTGCTCTGCCGTACCCGGCGAGCCGTGCCAAAACAGCCCGGAAAGACCCTCGAAGTGCTAAAATAGAGCTTGGGAAATGTCCTTTCCGAACCGCAGAAAACCCTTTTATTTCATGGTATTTCTTGCCCGCCCGTACCTTCAGGAGAACGATGGCCACCGAAACACCCTTGCTCGATCTTCAACAATCCGGAACTGCCACTGAAGCTGCACCGCAATCGGTGCAAACGACGACCTATACCAGCGACAACATCAAGATCCTGGAGGGCCTTGAGGCAGTACGCCTCCGCCCCGCCATGTACATCGGTTCCACCGGTGAGCAAGGCCTGCATCATCTTGTCTACGAGGTGGTAGACAATTCGGTCGACGAAGCACTCGCCGGCCACGCCACACGCATCGACGTCACCATTCACGTGGATAACTCCGTGACCGTGGTCGATGACGGCCGCGGCATTCCCGTGGACATGAAGACCCTTCCCGACGGCTCCAAGATGGCGGCCGTAGAGGTCGTTCTTACCAAGCTGCATGCCGGCGGTAAGTTCGATGCCTCGTCCTACAAGGTCTCCGGCGGTCTGCATGGCGTCGGTGTCTCCTGCGTGAACGCACTTTCGGAAGAGTTCGATGTAGAGATCTGGCGCGATGGGCACACCTACCAGCAGAACTACTCCAAGGGCGATCCCCTGGAAGCTGTGCGCGAGGTCGGTGTCAGTAAGAAGCGCGGGACGAAGGTCCACTTCCTTCCCGACCGCAGCATTTTCACCGTGCATGAGTACAACTACGACACGCTGGCGAACCGCCTGCGCCAGCTCGCCTTCCTGAACAAGGGCATTGAGATCACGCTGACTGACGAGCGTTCCATCGACGCCAAGGGCGAAGCGAAGCACAACGACTTCAAGTACAACGGCGGTATTGCCGAGTTCATCAAGCATCTCAACAAGGGCAAGGCCGTTCTGCACGAAAAACCGATTTACATGGAGGCCGAACGCGGCCAGCTCGTCATGGAAATAGCTCTGCAGTACAACGACGCCTACTCCGAGACCGTCTTCAGCTTTGCCAACAACATCAACACCGTCGACGGTGGAACGCATCTCTCCGGCTTCCGTACCTCCCTTACCCGCACGATCAACGCTGCCGGGCAGTCGATGGGTCTCTTCAAGGACCTGAAGGAATCTCTTTCGGGCGATGACGTGCGCGAAGGTCTTGTGGCCGTCGTCAGCGTCAAGCTGCCGCAGCCCCAGTTCGAAGGACAGACGAAGGGCAAGCTGAACTCGGATATCTCCGGACAGGTGCAGAGCTTCGTCAACGAGCGCCTGGGCGTCTTCTTCGAGCAGAACCCGCAGGTAGCCAAGAAGATCATCAACAAGGCCATTGACGCAGCCCGCGCACGCGAGGCGGCGCGCAAGGCACGCGACCTCACACGCCGCAAGGGCGCGCTGGATGGCGGTGGTCTGCCGGGCAAACTGGCCGATTGCTCCGAGCGTCAGCCGGACCGCTGCGAACTCTACCTCGTCGAGGGTGAGAGCGCTGGCGGTACTGCCAAGCAGGGCCGCGATCGTCGCTTCCAGGCAATCCTGCCGCTAAAGGGCAAGATCCTCAACGTAGAAAAAGCCCGCTACGACAAGATGCTGGGCCACGAAGAAATCCGCGCCATGATTACGGCACTGGGAACCGGCATTGGCAAGGACGACTTCGATCTCGCCAAGCTGCGTTACGGCAAGCTGATCCTGATGACCGATGCCGACGTCGACGGATCGCATATCCGTACGCTTCTGCTGACGTTCTTCTTCCGCCACATGGGCGAACTCATCAAGCGCGGGCACGTGTATATCGCGCAGCCCCCACTCTTCAAGATCAAGAAGGGCAAGCGCGAGGAGTACATCAAGGACGAACGCGAGTTCGTGAAGGTCATGGTCAAGCGCGCTTCGGATGGCATGATCGTCCGTTATGGCGAGTCTGCCGCGACGCTCGAAGGCGCGGAGCTGACCAAGTTCATGGGCCATCTCAACGAGTACCTCGGCTTCTACGACAAGGCCGACAAGCGCTTCCGCAACGACGCCGTCACCACCATGTTTGCCGAGATCTTCGCCAATGAAGGCAAGGAGCCCGCACGCCGCGCGGACTTTGAAACCCCGGACAAGCTGAACCAGATGCAGGCTAAGCTCAAGGCCATGGCGCACGATGCCAAGTTCAAGGCCGTGGGCGAGCCTGTTCTGGATGAAGAGCACCAGACTTGGTCGCTGAGCTACTCCGATTCACAGGGTGCACCGCGCCAGATCGACTTCACCATGGCCTCCGCTCCGGAGATGCGGCAGATGCTGGGCAAGTATGCCCAGATCCGCGAGCAACTTCAGCCGCCGTTCTACGTCTCCTACGCCGACAAGACGGCAAAGCAGGACGCAGACGACGCCGAAGAAGCGGCAGAGACTGAAGTGGCCGCGGACGCGACCGCTCCGGGAACCGTCGCCGAGGTAAAGGGCAAGCAGCGCAACAACCGCGCCAGCCAAGATCCTGTCCAGAGGAACTCCGCACGCGAGCTCTTCGACTACGTCATCGAGCAGGGCAAGAAGGAGTACCAGGTCCAGCGCTACAAGGGTCTGGGCGAGATGACCGCCGAGCAGCTGTGGGAGACCACCATGGATCCCGCCCGCCGCACGCTGGTGATCGTGAAGCTTGAGGACATCGCCGCGACGGAGGAGATCTTTACCACGCTGATGGGTGAAGATGTGGAAGCCCGCCGCAAGTTCATCGAAGAGAATGCGCTGGATGTAAAGAACCTGGATATCTAAAGGTCCATTTTTTTAAAAGCTTTGCCGTGGTATAGCTCATGGGTATACACTCTCCGCATGGGTCATGCCACGGCAAAGCTTTTTCAAAATGGTCGCAGCCAGGCAGTGCGTCTACCCAAGGAGTTTCGTTTCGAGGGTAGTGAAGTTTCAATCCGGCGTGAAGGTTGCGCCGTAATACTTGAACCGGCAGTGAAGCGTCGTCCCCAGACTCATGAAGAGGTGCAAGCCTTCTTTAAAGAGGTGGACGCGATGAAGGCTGGACCCGCCATTCCGGGTGGTCGAAATCAAGGTGAACTCAAACCACGGAAGATCTTCGATTGAAATACCTGCTCGACACCAATTTCTGCATCGCCCTCATTGAAGAACGTGAGGTTCCCCGTCAGCGGTTGGAGCGTGCTCTCGTCGAAGGGTCTGCGCTCTATCTATCTTCTCTTGTTCTCTACGAACTCTCTTATGGCATTCATAAAAGTCGGCATCCCAAGACGAGCCGAGGGAGGCTGGACAGATATCTCCATCTCTTCCATGAAGTTCTCGATTTCACGTCCAAGGATGCAGAGAAGGCGGGAGAGATCCGCGCCAAGCTTGAAAAAGCGGCGAAACCGATCGGACCTTATGATGTACTGATCGCTGGGCAAGCACTAGCAAGAGATATGATTCTTGTGACTGCAAACGTCCGCGAATTCGAGCGAGTTCCGGGTCTCGTCTATCAGGATTGGGAGCGCGGCTAAAGCTTACTTCCCCGCAAATACTCGTAAAAGTGGCGCATCATCTGCATCCCCCGACAACTCCCAGATCATCACACCTCCAAGATGCTGCTCCCGCACATACGCAGCCTTGGCGTGGAGCGAGGTAGCGTCTTCGAAGGTGAGGAAGTTTTTGCCGTCATAGAGCCATGGTGCTTGTGAGATGGGGTCTCGATAGAGCTTGGCGTCCGGAGTGGCGGCGAGGATCTTTGCCGTGGATTGATTGAGATTCCCGCGCACCGGTCGGCCCGCTGTGCCAAGGCCATTGTTCTCGCCTGAGACTTCCGTCCATTGATACGCATAGAACGGGATGCCGAGGAGCAGCTTTTCGACGGGAGCGCCGTGCGAAGTGAAGTCGGCGATGGCTTTGCTGGCGGTGTCGGCGTTGGGATTGCTGCTGCGGAGAGGAGCGACGAGGCCGGTCGTATGGCTCCACGGGCCGTTGTAGTCGTAGGTCATGACACCGATCTCATCCACCTCTGCGGCGACGCGCTGCCAGTCCACAGCTTCGATGTGGTCGCGGGTCGCACCCGCTGCAATCGAGAGCGTCAACCCTGGACGAGCGGCACTCATTTGCCTGCGAAACTCTGCGAGGAGGGCGATGAAGTCTTCGTTCTGCGCGGCGTTGGGATACTCCCAGTCCACATCGAAGCCGTCGAAGAGTCCGGGAGCTTCGACGCCTGGAGCCAGGTGTCCGAGTACGAAGCGCTGGATGCAGGAGCGCACAAAGCCTTCGCGTACCTCAGACTGGGCGATCGCGGCAAAGTCCGACGCGCGACCTTCCAGTGAGAGAAGAATGCGGAGACGTGGGTATCTCTGCCTCAGCTTTTGTAACTGGTGGAAATTGCCCTTCAGGATCGCCGTGGGGTCGTCGGCGATACCGTCCACGCTATTCGCCATGGTGTAGGCGAGATTCATGTCCGCTTGCAGGTCAGCGACAACGCACTGGTTATCTTTGATAAATCCCTGCGCGTAGTTGATCTGCGTCAGTCTGTCCGCCGCGCCACTGTGCACTAGGTTGCCAACGAAGTAGTTGTCGTAGACACCCCATTGCGGGAAGTATCCCACCACTTTTTCGTGTGTCTCAGCCGGAATCGAGGCAGCCATGCGGGCGCGATCCGCTGCGAACGCAGGTAAGGCAAGAGATAGAACAAATGCAGCAATCCAGGCAGATTTCATATTTGTTGCAGTTCCTCAAAGAATCGACGTCCCAGATTGGACGCGCGACACCTCCCGAGCGAACCAGATCGGCATAAATTGACTTTCAGCCGATGCATCCACGCCTTGCCGCGTTATAGTGCAAGGCAAGATGAATCGACGTGGATTTCTAGAGATGTGTGCGGGCGCGGGCATTGGATCGCCGATGTTTGCCGGGGCGCTGATGGCGCTGGTGGGTACCCCTTTCGCTGTTGCCGCGGAGCCAGCGGGAGAGTCGAAAGACGATTATCCGAAGATCACGCTGGAGATGCTGGCAGCCGCTGAGGGTGTCGCCGGCATCAAGCTCACCACCGAACAGCGCAAGATGCTGTTGGGAGGAGTCACGGAGCAACGCGACTCGGTAAAGGCCATTCGCGCGCTGAAGATATCGAACTCCGTTGCGCCAGCCACCTATTTCGACCCGAGGCCGAACGGCTTTGTGATGCCGCAAGCGCCTGTGGAGAGACGGAAGCCTCACGCGCATGATGTGGCGTTCAACGCGACGGGCGGTGAAGAGACTTTGGCCTTCGCAACAGTGACCCAGTTGGCTTCACTGTTGCGGACACGCAAGATTACTTCGCTTGAACTGACGAAGATGTATCTCGGTCGGCTGAAACGCTACGATCCGAAGCTGCACTTCGTCGTAACACTGACCGAAGAGCGGGCGCTGGCGAGTGCCGCCCAGGCGGACAAGGAGATTGCGGCTGGCAAGTATCGCGGGGCATTACACGGAATACCGTGGGGCGCGAAGGACCTGCTGAGCGTCAAGGGATATCGCACGACGTGGGGCGCTGCTGGACTGGAGCAGCAGAGCTTCGACACGGACGCCACGGTGGTGCAGCGACTGGATGCCGCCGGTGCGGTGTTGGTCGCGAAGATGACGCTCGGCGCGCTGGCGAATGGCGATGTCTGGTTTGGCGGCAAGACGCGCAATCCGTGGAACGCGAAGCAGGGTTCGAGCGGGTCATCTGCTGGCAGTGCGTCCGCAGTGAGTGCGGGATGTCTTGGCTTTGCGATTGGATCGGAGACGCTTGGAAGCATCTCTTCTCCTTCGACGCGGTGCGGCGTGACGGGTCTACGTCCGACCTATGGCCTGGTGCCGCGAACGGGTGCGATGGCGCTGACGTGGTCGATGGATAAGCTTGGTCCCATCTGCCGAGACGTGGAGGATTGCGCGCTGGTGCTTGAGGTGCTGCAGGGCGCGGACGGCATGGACCACACGGTCCGCAGCGACGCGCACTTTCATTGGGACCCCGACTTCGATTGGAAGACGCTGCGCATCGGATACCTTGCGGCGAAGTTTGAACTGGCAGATGCGAGCGATCTGCCCCCGAAGCCAAAGGAGACCGACGCGGCGACCATGAAAGCTTGGCGAGCAGACAAGGCGGCCTTCGACACGAAGCGCTATGACAATCGCTTCGATCGCGCCACCCTGGAGGTGCTTCGATCGATGGGCGTAACTCTTATCCCCGTGAAGGTTCCTGACCTTCCATGGAGTGCCATGACGCAGGTACTCGAAGCCGAAGCTGCCGCGGCATTCGATGAACTGACGCGCAGTGGACGCGACGCTTTGCTGACCGCGCAAGGCAAGAACGATTGGCCGAACATCTTCCGCACCTCTCGCTTTTACTCCGCCGTGGATTATATCCAGGCGCAGCGCGCTCGCACGCTCGGCATTGAAGCGATGCGCGAGATCTTTGAAAAGGTCGACATCATCGTGACTCCAAGCGGCGGAACCCAGCTACGTATCACTAATCTCACAGGTCATCCGGCGGTCATTGTTCCCAACGGTATACGCGGAGACGATGCTCCCTCACCCGCGCACGAGGAAGACGACGATGACGAGAACGTCGGCGGTCCCGGTACACCGGTCAGCATGACGTTTCTAGGCGGGCTTTACCAGGATGCGCGCGTGGCCGCCTTCGCTCGTGCCTACCAGGAGAAGACCAACTTCCATCATCTGCATCCCAGACTTTAGCCCATATGGCGGATGGTCATCTGCGGCACACGCAGGTTCGGCGGCAGCGAGCAGGTGAAGACGATGGTCTCTGCAAGTTCGCGCGCGTCCATCATCCGCGACTGAGCCACGCTCTCTTCCGTGCGGCCGTGACCTACGGCGAACTCTGTTTTGATGCCGCCGGGACAGAGCGCCGTGACCTTGATGCCGTGCGGACGAAGCTCGGCGTCTAGTGCCTGCGCGAAGCCGAGCTGGGCGAACTTGCTCGCGCAATAGACACTCTCATTCGCGGCTCCCGACAGGCCAGCGACGGAAGAGATGAAGACGATCTGTCCGCTGTTCTGCGCGATCATGTGCGGCGCGACGGCACGCGAGAAGACGAAGCCGGAACGCACATTCGCCGCCATCATCTCGTCATACTCTGCCGCAGTGGTGTCCACGAGTTGTTTGTAGTTACCCTGCCCTGCATTGTTGATCAGGATGTCGATGCGACCGAATCGCTGCAGGGCGGCCGCGAGAACTTCCTCCGCGGTGCTCTCCAGCGAAGCATCGCCTGCAACGAAGGCTGCGGCCTCACCAATCTCGTCCACCAGAAGGCGCAGGCGCTCTTCGCGTCTGGCGGTCACCACTACACTCGCGCCCTCCGCGGCCAACGCCAGTGCGGTCGCACGTCCCAGACCGGCGCTTGCACCGGTCACGATCGCTACTTTGCCCTGCAGCTTTTTCATACTGGCAGGATGCTACCATCCGCTAGGATGCAAGCGAAGACCCTCATCCGGGCCGAAGGCCTGACGAAGCAGTACGGGACACAGACCGTCGTTCACGATGTCTCGTTCGATATCGAGCATGGGGAAATCCTTGGCCTGGTGGGCGAATCAGGCAGCGGCAAAAGCACCGTGGCGCGGATGCTTCTCAAACTCATTGAACCGACCAGTGGTGCAGTCCACTTCGATGGCATCGACGTTCTGCACGCGCCAACAAGCGAACTCCGGCATCTCCGACGTCGCATGCAGATCGTCTTTCAGGACCCGTATGCCGCGCTCAATCCGCGCATGCGCGTGCGACAGATCCTCGCGGAACCCTTTCACATTCACAAGCAGGCATTGCATGGTGCAGAACTCGAAGCGAAGTTGATCGACCTGCTCGATGAAGTACAGCTAGGCCACTCCGCCCTTAGCCGCTATCCGCATGAGTTCAGCGGAGGACAGCGGCAGCGCATCAACATTGCGCGCGCTCTCGCACTAAGGCCGGAGTTCCTCGTTCTGGATGAGCCTGTCTCCGCGCTCGATGTCTCAGTCGGTGCGCAGATCATCAATCTCCTCCGCGACTTGCAGAAGGCGCATGGCCTTACCTGCCTGTTTATCTCACATTCCATGCCGCTGGTGCGCTACCTCTGCGATCGCGTGGCGGTGATGCAGCGCGGCAGCATTGTGGAGATGGGAGAGGCCGTTTCTCTCTGCGAAAATCCGCAGCAGCCATACACGCAGGCGCTCATCGCAGCAACCCCGGAGTTCAGCGTAAAATAATGCATGGACGTGACCAGGAGGTGACTTGCCGGCACGTACTATTGCGTCACGCGGAGACCCGCGCATGGGCACAACTTCCTGGGTGGACATCGTCGGCTATATCGCCGCCACCTGCACTACGATCGCCTACCTTCCTCAAGTCATCATGGTCTGGCGCAGCAAAGATGCCTCGGGCGTAAGTTGGGGGATGGTGTTGCTCTTATGCATTGGACTCAGCCTTTGGCTGGTCTTCGGACTTGCCATCCACCGTCTTCCGGTCATCCTGGTAAACGGTCTCACGCTCATTCTTACTGGCACCATGGTGGTGCTCAAACTGAAATACGACGCCCAACGAAAGCAGAACGCATAAGTGAGCCACGAAGGCATACGCATCGTCAGTGAAGAGGAGTCCAGGCGCATTGCCGCTGAAGATGAGCGGACCTTCTCCGCCGATGCGTTTACGCCGACGAAGGTGCGCGTTCGCATCACCGAAGGTACAGGCGTGGAGATCGAGTGGAAGGACGGCCACCTCTCTTCGTGGACCTTCCAATGGCTGCGCGATGCCTGTCCTTGTGCCACATGCCATGAAGCGCGCGAAGCCAGCGGCATGGCAGTCGGTGAACGCAAGCCGCAGCCGATGCAGATCCTGCCGATGTATCAGGCGCCGGTGAAACCGCTGGAAGCAACGCCCGTGGGCCGTTATGCTCTCCGCTTCAAATGGAACGATGGGCACGAGAGCGGCATTTATTCGTGGGACTATCTACGCCGCATCTGCCGGTGCTTTGTCTGCCGCGCAGAGTTAGGAATCGATTGATGACGACCTCCACTCCTACATCGCAGACAGAACGCCTGGATTCCCTGCAACAGCGCCTGCGTCCCTTCTATGCACGACTGGCGGAGCATCCCCTTTACGCGAGCTTTCGCACGGTGGAAGATCTCCACATCTTCATGGAAGCGCACGTCTTCGCAGTGTGGGACTTCATGAGCTTACTTAAGACATTGCAGCGCGGGCTTACGTGCGTCGAAGTGCCCTGGACTCCTTCTGCCAAGCCGGAGAGCCGACGTCTTGTGAACGAGATCGTTCTCGGCGAAGAGAGCGACATCTACGAAGGCAAGCACGTCAGCCACTTCGAGCTGTATCGCATGGCCATGCAAGCCTGCGGTGCGGATACCTCCGCGATGGATTCCCTCCTGCAACTGCTGGCTAGGGGTGAAGATCTCGACACAGCACTGGAACAATGTGGCGCTCCCCTTGAAGCCATCATCTTTGTAAAAGGCACCTTTCAGGTCATCGCGAAGGGCAGTCTGCATGCTACGGCGGCGGCCTTCACCTTTGGTCGTGAAGACCTGATCCCGGAGATGTTCAAGGGCTTCGTCCGCGACCTCGCTCAGAAGCTCGCAGGCAGTCTCGGCATCTTCCTCTGGTATCTTGAGCGGCACATCGAGGTAGATGGTGAAGAGCACGGCCCCATGGCTCTGCGCATGGTGAGCGATCTCTGTGGCGACGATGATCGCAAGTGGAGCGAAGCGGAAGAGGCCGCCCGCATTGCTCTGGAAGAGCGTCTGCAGCTTTGGGACGGCATCCACGCACGGATCAAAAACGCCTGAAACAACGTCGCAATATTGAATACACGACCGTATCTGACAAATCTGACAAAAAAATCATTTTCATGAAAGCCCCCCTTGGTTCGATCTCCTATCTTGATTCCAGTGCAGTGTAACGATCAAGTTTTTCTGCGCTCCAAATCACTGAAAGAAGATGAATGAGATGAGCAACGTCACAACGTTTCAGCAATTGAAGAAAGAACATAAGTTTTCGAACGACATGAAGCTGTGGGATTTATTCGACTCCCTCGACTCAGTAGGGATTGAAGATAGTTTGGGTTTATATCAAGGCGGGGGCTTCGATACAGGTCATTGGCTTTTTCAGTTGATGGGCGAGATGAAGTGGTACGGGAAAAATTTCGTATCGCAGATGGGTGTTGTTCCACTCCTTTGCTATAACCAGGAGGGTCATATCTATTCCGAAGGGATGTTCGGCGGGGCGAGCCTCTGGATGACAGAGTTTCGAGGAAAGCCCTCTGTCATGCTTAACTACGACAAAGAGCCGGTGTTTGACCATTTCCGCAAAGTGGATAACAACACTTTGCTTGGTATCGTGAACGGAAAGACGCTGTCCAACGGAAAAGATATTGTTGAAAACGGCAAATTCCAGTTCGTTTATCTGGAGCGCGTTGCCGAGCTTCCCGCAAAATTTGTCACGACGTAAAGTCGTTACCGCGCCTGGCCAGCAGGCCGGACGCGGTAATTGGACGATTACTTCGCTACGACCTCTGTCGCAGCATCATGGACATACGTCACATTCACAGGATGGCCGTCGTTGTAATACTTCACCGTGCGATTGCCGTAGGTTGTGCCTGCACTCTTGCTCACCTGTCCGAGCGCAATCTGCGACTGCAGTTCGTTCATCCCCTTGATGACCTTATGCTGATCGACTGCGGCCCAGACTTCCTTTGGCCAGTGCTTGTAGAGCGTGTGCGGATCGTCATAAAAGAAGATCTCATCGAGATAGAACTTGTAGATGCCTTCTTCGACATAGCCTACCGGTACGCCGAGCAGTTGTTTTGTATCCGTGGGCCGTGTGAAGAGCATGACGACCTGGTGGTCGCCCTTGGGGATGCGGTCTCCTTCTTTCGGAGCGACCTGCTCAATCATATTCACGACGTGCAGCGGCTCCGCTCCGAGCAGAAGCGCTCCCTTGCCTGCATAGTCCACGTGCGTCGGAGTCGACGGGTACGCGGTCATTTGCCCGCCAGCAGAGATCCACACCGTCTGTCCGTTCAATTCGCGGGCGTCCTTCAGCGAAGTCTGATGTTTCTTCTTCAACCAAACCATCTGGTCATCGGTTACATGGACGACGGGTGTCTCCACCGGCTTCTCCGCCTCACGCCGCTCGTGATAGATCCAGCCCACACGAGCCGACACCGCGACCACCATGACGAGCGTGCCCAGCATGACCCATTTCTTTGTGCCTTCCATCCCTGTCCCTCCGAGGTATTAGTCGATCGGTTCTGAAGAGGCGTACTCGCGGTTGGCTTCCATCAGCGACTCCGCCGTCAACTGGTTGACGAGACGCAGACGCGGAAAGAAGACCGCCCACAATCCTGTGACTGCCAGCGATCCGAAGCCACCTAAAACCACGGCGCGCACAGCACCCAACCAATGCGCCGTCAGGCCGCTTTCAAACTCGCCAAACTCATTGGATGCACCCAGGAAGAGCCAGTTGATGGCAGAAACGCGTCCGCGCATCTCCGGCGGCGTGGCCAGTTGCAGGATGGACGCACGCACCACGACCGAGATGTTGTCACTCGCTCCGATCAAAAAGAGTGCGAAGAGAGAAATTGGAATCGACGTGGAATAGCCGAAGAGCACGGTCGCCGAACCGAAGACACCGACGCCGATCAGCATCAGCAGACCCGCGCGGCGGCGTATGGGAAAGAAGCTCAAGGTCAGCGACATCAAGAGAGCGCCGATTGCGGGCATGCCGCGCAACAGACCCAGACCGCGCGGCCCAGCGTGCAGGATGTCCTGCGCAAAGATCGGCATGAGCGAAGTCGCTCCGCCCAGAAGGACGGCGAAGAGGTCCAGGGAGATCGATCCGAGCAGGACCTTCGTCTTGAAGACGTAGGACATGCCGGCAAGGATGTTCTCGATAGAGAATTTCCCCTTCTCCGAGACCTCGCGCCGGGGATGAATCGTCGAGACCAAAACGATAAAAGTCACCAGCATCAGGATGGTGAAGAGATAGACGATGGGGCCGCCATCCAGCCGGGAGAAGACGCCGGGCAGGGAGAGAGTAAACATGACACCGCCGACAGCGGGCCCCAGAATGTTTGCGACTTGAAAGACGGCCGAGCCCCATGTGACCGCCTTCACAAATTGTCCTTCGCCCACGAGTGAGGGAAGGATCGCCGACGATGCCGGACCGGAGAAGGCGCGTCCAGCCCCGATGACAAAGAGAATGGCGAAGAGGGCCGCGATATTACGCGTCTGCTGATACGACATCCAGAAAAGTAGAGCGGTCGCCACAGCCTGGACGGCGTAGCAGATCAGGATGATGTGCTTGCGGTTATAGCGATCCGCGGCGTGGCCGGCGGGTAGAACGAAGAAGATTCCGGGGAGAAAGAGTGCGAGGCCGGTGTATCCCAGAAACAGCGCAGAGTGCGTGATCTGGTAAACCTGCCACGCTACCGCAACCGACTGCGCCTCAGCGCCGAGGATGACCAGCAGGCGCGCGAGCTGGTAACGGGTGAAATCTGGTGATCGGAATACGTTGGGTTTTGTTGAGCTTTTACTCGGAGGCGGCATCTCGCTCTATGGTTTCACAGTTGGAGCGAAGGAAGCGACGCCGTCTCTACTTGCCCAAATAATTTTGGTACTGGGTTTCCACGACGCCGGTCGCGCGCGCGAGATTAATCTTGGCCTGGTTGAAGCGGAAGACCGCGGCGGTCTGGCGCTGCTGCGCATCGGCCAGCGTCGCCTGTGCCTGCACCACGGGAAGCGTGTCGTCCACGCCTGCGCGATATCTCTGCGAACTCTGGTCCAGCGCCTCGATGGCCAGGGCCACATTGGACCGCGTCACCTGCACCAACTCGGCGGACGAATCGACATCCAGCTTTGAGGAACGGATCTGTTGTTCAATGTCGATCCGAAGACTGCCGATCTGGGCGCGAAGTTTGCGGAGATCGGCTTCTGCAATCTCTGCATCGCCGCGAATACGCGCTTCTTCAAAGATAGGAAAGTTCAGACCACCCTGTGCGGTAAAGTTACCGTGGTAAAGACCGGTTGTCTGTCCAATAACACCGTAATAGCCGTTCACGGAGACGACAGGCAGGCGCTCGTAGCGGATAGCCTTGCGTTGTAAGACCGAAGATTGCAATTGAGCCTGCAGGCTGAGAAGATCCTTGCGCCGCGTGTAGGCCAGACGCTTTGCGTCTTCCAGAGGAAGCTGCTCCAGCGCGTTATACGGCATGGGGTCTGTAAGTTCCAGCTCCTGGTCGGCAGCGATGCCCATCAGGCGGTTGAGCTGAATCTTGTCCTTGGCGAAGTTGTTCTGCGCGACGATCAGATCGCGTTCGCGCTGCTGCATCTCTACACGCGCGCGCAGAAGATCGAGGTTCGTTCCCACACCGGCATCGTGGCGAGCTGCGGACTGGCGCACAAGCTCTGTGTCCGAAATCAGTTGCGATTGCGCGTTGCGAATCGCGTCTACGTCCGAAAGCACCATCAGATACTGGGTAGCTACGCCTTGGACCACGTCTCCACGGTTAAGCAGAGAGTTGAAGACAATCGCACGGGCTGTTTCTTTCGACGCCTTATACGCCTCGTAGGCAGGAAGGTTGAAGAGCTGCTGCGCCAGATTGACCTGGGCGCTCGTCGTGTCGTACTTCACGATGGTGTCGAAAGTAGTTCCTGCAGGAAGAAAAGCAGCAACCGTTGCCGGTTTGAAACCCATCGCCGCCAGGTTCACCTCTTGCGTCGAGGTCTGCGCGGAAAAGGAGAGCGAAGGAATCAACGCGTTCAGAACGGTGAGCTGTAAACCACCAATCTGCCGCTCGTTCTGCTGATTCAAAGCGACAGACAAGCTCCGCTTTAGGGCGAGGTCAATGGCCTGATCGAGCGACAGCGGCAGCGCTGCGCCCGTGGAATGGGCGATCTCGACACCCTCGATCTTCGACGGGATGGAGAGAGAGGCGACCAGCGGAGCAGGAGCGCTGACCACGTTCTGGGGCTGTGGGCCCTGCGGGAGTACATCGGCGTCCTCGGCAACCGCCACTGCTCCAAGGGAGAGGACCGTTGCCACGACCAGGAGTTGATTGAGTCGAAATCGGGTCAAACCGGGGAATCCATCCTTAATTTGGCCTGCAGTTGGAAGAGGGTAGCCTCTTCGTCCTGAGACAGACGCGAAGACACAGTTATTTAGATTGCGGTCACGCGTCTACGGTTGCGAAAGTTTCCTGACTTCCGTCCACTGGTTTACGAAACGATCCTTCCGCCAGAACGTCTAGAATAAATGAGATACAACTCGTCACCACGGAGACAGATGAAGACCTTTCCTACTTTCCTTGCAGCCGCGGTCGTCGCCGCTGCGGCCCTCTCTCCTGCCGCGCACGCCCAGTTCAGTGCCCCGCCTGTGTCCAGCCAGTTCCGCGATACGTCCATGCTGAAGCCTCCGGCGGGAGCCCGCGTCGCCGTGGTCGAGTTCGAAGACCTGGAATGCCCCGCCTGCGCCGCCGCTGCGCCTCTCGTGCATCGCGCCGTCGAGCAGTACCATGTGCCCCTCGTCCGCTACGATTTTCCCCTCAAAATGCACGTCTGGAGCATGGATGCGGCCATTTACGCCCGCTGGATGCAGGAAAAGGTCAGCCCCAAGGTGGCCGATGAGTACCGCGCTTCCATCTTCGCCGCGCAGCAGTCGATCGCCAGCAAAGACGACCTTCTCCGCGCCACCCAGAAGTTCACCTCGGACCGTAAGGTGGCCCTTCCCTTCCAAGTGGACCCGAACGGTACCCTGGCCGCGAAGGTGCATGCCGACTACGCCCTGGGCGAGAAGCTCAATGTCACACGAACCCCGACCATCGTGGTCGTAACCAAGGACAAATACCAGATCATCTCAGGCAATGAGACCGGCACCTCCGATCCGAACGCGATCTTTGGTGCGATTGAAGCCGCCCTTGCCCAGACCAAAGCACCCGCCGCCACGGCAACACATCCTGCTCACAAGTAGCCAGCAGATACGACGGGAATAAAGGAACCCCAAAAGGTTTATTTCATCGGATGGTGGATCGCACCATCCGATGAATGTTTAAGGAACCGAATTGTCGCGAACACAACCATCCCCAGACCAACGCCGTCTGTTCCAAGAGCCAACCATTTGTGGAAAAGGTAATCCCTCTCGTGATGCATCTCCGTTTCCGGCGATCGATTTTTTGTCTTTGCGTACTTTTATGCAGCGTCGCACCTCTCGGCGCCTACTCCGTCCTGACGCATGAAGAAATCGTCGACATGGCCTGGACTCAGCACTCGGTTCCGCTGCTGAAGGCCCGCTTCCCGGGAATTACGCCGGAACAGATTAAAGAGGCCCACGCCTATGCCTACGGCGGCTGCATCATCCAGGACCTCGGCTACTACCCGAAGAGCAGCAAGGCCTTTTCCGATCTTCTGCATTACGTTCGTACCGGCGACTTCGTGGAAGCCCTTCTCCGGGACGCCTCCACGCCCGACGAACTGGCCTTTGCCCTCGGTGCCCTCGCGCACTACACGGCCGACTCCATCGGACATCCCTATGTGAATCAGGTCACAGCGATGGAGTTCCCCAAGCTGCGCAAGAAGTACGGCCCGATCGTGACCTACGAGCAGGACAAGACAGCCCATCTCCGTACAGAGTTCGGCTTTGATGTCGTCGGCGTCGCTCGCGGCAAGTACGCGCAGGAGGATTACCGCACCTTTATCGGCTTCGAGGTGGCCAAGCCGCTTCTAAACCGCGCCTTTGAAGAGACCTACGGCCTCAAGCTTACCGACCTGCTCACCAACGAAGATCGCAGCATCGGAACGGCGCGCTGGGCGGTTTCCACCCTCATCCCCAAGATGACCAAGGTGGCCCTGCTGACCTACCACGACCAGATTGAACATGCGACGCCCGGCTTCGACGTGAAGAAGTTCCGCTATCGCATGAACCGCACGACGTACGAGAAGAACTGGGGCAAGACCTACCAGAAACCCGGTTTTGGGTCGCATCTTCTTGCGATCCTGATCACGATTCTTCCCAAGATCGGACCACTGAAGGCACTCAAGCTGCAATTGCCGAACGGCGATGAACAGACCATCTATATCCATAGCGTCAACGAGACTGTGGACCGATACCAGGCGCAGATCGATCTCCTCAAGGGAAGCTCCGTCGCGCAGGCAATTCCAGATGCTTCGAGCGATGGCCTGCATCCAGACGCAGATGCCGCCCAGGGTACAGATCCCGCTTCCGTTGGGCACGTCGAGGCGTTGAACGCCGCGAGGATGCCTCTCGACCTTCCGCCCATCGACCTCGACACGGGAAAACCGATCGCTCCCGGGGAATATGAGCTCTCCGACAAGGCACACGCCGACCTTCTCGCGCGCATCGTCCGGGAAGATAAGGCCGGTCTGCCCGCGGAGCTTCATCAACATCTGCTGAATTATTACGTCGGCCCCGATGCTTCGAAGAACACCCTCGAAAAGAAGCCCAAGGACTGGGCGAAGGTGCAGGCCAATCTGCAGACACTGAAGACGCTGCCCGATGGCCCTGTGAGCGTTCCGTCCGCAACGACCGAAACTCCTGAGAAGGCAACAAGCAACGTCCCGCTGTAGTTACTTAATTAGGTGATCTGTACCAGTTCGCCATGCCCATTTTCGGCGCGTGGCGGCGTGATCTGGCTCGTCTGTGGCGCGCGCCAGTGGTCGATGTAGCTGACCTGATGCACGCAACTGATGGTGCAGTTCGGTGCGCAGCTCTTTTCGGTCAGAAACTCCCGCTTTACGTCCTCGGTCTTGTACTCCGCCAAGGGCGTTCCGGGATATCCGCGCTGCTGCGAACAGTAGTGCACCAGACCGTCTTCACAGACATAAAGATAGCGACCGCCTGCACGGCAACGCCAGTCGTTCGGCATACCGTTGGCAATCTGCTCCTGAAATCCATTGAAGCGCGAGTACGAGCGGCGTGTCAGGTTCCGCACCTTCTCCCACACGTTGCGTTCTTCGCCACCAAGGGGACGAAGCTGTCCGGAACCATCGTGAATGATGCCAATGGTCGAGGAGAAGCCCAGCTCCAGAGCGCGCATGGAAACGACGTATGCATCTTGAGGGTTCGGGATACCGCCGCCCACCACGGAGTTAATGTTCACGTGGAAGTCCGCGTGCTGCGCCAGCCAGATGAGGCGCTGGTCCAATACCTTGAGGCTCTTCTTGCTGACGTCATCTGGCATGACGTTGTCGATCGAGATCTGCATGTGGTCGAGACCGGCCTTGTTCAGCCGTTCGATCCGGTCCTTGTTCAGCAGGTAACCGTTGGTAATCATGCCCGCGATCGCACCCGTCTTGCGGATCCGTGCAATCACGCGGTCGAGGTCGGGATGCAGAAGAGGTTCGCCACCGGAGATGGTGATCACGCTCGTCCCCAGACGACCAAGGTGGTCGATCCGGCGCTCCATCTCCTCAATCGGAGTGGGATCGGAGTGATCGTCGTACTCATTGCAATAGGTGCAGGCCAGATTGCACCGGCGCATGGGCACGATGTGCGCCATATAAGGATGCCCGGTCGACAAAACAGCCGAGGCAATCGATCCGAGTTCGCGCAAACGTCGCGTAGCGGCCTTGAGGCGTCGCTTCAAAGGAAGCGCGCGGCGCGCGGGCGGAAGGGTAACGGTTCCAGAGGACATACGACTCCCAGTCTATCGGATACGACCCTGCCTGTAACCGGAAGGGTACTTCTCCATGCAACTTCGCGCCGCAAGCCATCCCCCGGACAAGATAAAGCCATCCATTGCTAATAGATGTCGATGATCCCCAATCCGGACCGAAGATCGTCCAGCGCAACCGATGCAGCGCTGCGGGAAAAGCTCGCCGAGGCCGTCGCCAGCGAGACGCGCGCCCTCACGCAACTGGAGCACGCGCACCATGCGATCGAGGCCCGCGACAAGTCTGTCGCCGTTTCCGATGAGCGCTCACGACAGCTTCTTCGCGCTAACCCTTTTGGAATCCTCATCGGTGGTCTGGACGGGAGCGTAGGCTACGTCAACCCGCCCCTTCTCAGTCTTTTGGGATACGCCCAGGAAGAGATCGACAACCCCGCATTTACTTGGCGGACGATCACGCCACCCGAGTTCGAAGAAGTTGACCGTAAGGCCATCGAAACGCTTCTCGCCACAGGCTCCTGCCCGGCGTACTACAAGGAGTACATCGCGCGCGACGGTCATCGCATTCCCATTCTGATTGGGGCCGCACTGATTCCCAATTTGGAAGGCGGCCGGGATTTCGCCGCGTTCGTTACCGATCTCTCGCAACTGCGGCGGACGGAAGAACAGCTCGCCGAGAGCCGCGCGTTGCTGGAAAAGCAGTACGCCGAAATGGAAGTGCTCTATCGCACAGCGCCCATCGGCCTTGCCTATTTCGACCCGAAGGATTTCCGCTATCTCCGTCTCAACGATGCTCAAGCTGAGATCGTCGGTAAGCCCAAAGAGGAGATTCTGGGTCACTCCGTTACGGAGATTGCTCCCATCCAAGGCCTCCGCGAGATGTTTGAGCAGGTTGCTTCAGGTCAACCGGTCGTAAACCAGCTTCTTGAAGGTGAGTTGCCGGAACGTCCTGGAGAAAAGCGCGCCTGGACGGTGAACTACTTTCCCGTCTTCTCCCCGCAGGGAGAGGTCCAGGGCATTACCGCCGCTTCGCTGGAGATCACGGCACAAAAACGCGCAGAGTCGGCCCTTCGCCAGAATGAAAAGCTCGCCGCAGTCGGTCGTCTTGCCTCTTCGATTTCGCATGAGATCAATAACCCGCTTGAGGCCATCACAAATCTGCTCTATCTAGCTCGGCACGAGGAAAATAGCGAAAAACGCAACAGTTACCTAGAAACCGCCGAACGCGAGGTCGCCCGCGTTTCGCAGATCGCTACCCAGACGTTGCGCTTCCATCGCCGGCCGGGTAAGCCTACCCATCTCACCGCCTCTGACCTGATCGAACCGGTTCTGGCCCTTTATGCAGGGCGTTTGACAAACTCCAGCATTCGGATCAAACGCAGCTACCGTTCCAAGGACGCGTTCCCATGCATGGAAGGCGATATGCGCCAGGTCATCAATAATCTGATTGGAAATGCCATAGACGCCATGCGCTCTGGCGGAACGCTCCACGTCCGGAGCGCCAACCTGGTCGATCACCTCACCGGTCAACACTCTATGAGGATCACCTTCTCCGATAGTGGCATTGGCATGAGCCCGGAGACGATGCAGCGCCTCTTTGAGGCGTTTTATACGACCAAGGGCGCCAGTGGAACAGGTCTGGGTATGTGGATCTCAAAAGAGATCATCGATAAACACGGTGGACGTCTCGCGATCCACTCCTCGGCCTCTGGTTCCCGTCGCGGGACCACGTTCCAGCTTTATCTGCCGACGACCTGCGTCGCGATTTAGCCTAAATCGGGCAGAATGCACCGGACAGCGTAGAATAGAAAGGATGGGCTGAACGCCGTCCGGCGCGCCCGTGAACCCGCAAACACATTCGCAACCTTCAGAACAGGAAAAACCAAGCCAGTGAGTACCTCGAAGACCGCCCAGACGATTCGCAACATCGCCATCATTGCCCACGTCGATCACGGCAAAACCACGCTTGTGGATGCCATGCTTCGCCAAAGCGGCACCTTCCGCGCCAACGAAGCCGTGGCCGACCGCGTCATGGACTCGAACGATCTCGAACGCGAGCGCGGTATCACCATTCTGGCCAAGAACACCGCCGTTGAGTATGGCGACGGCAAGATCAACATCGTGGACACACCGGGCCACGCCGACTTTGGCGGAGAAGTAGAACGCGCACTGAAGATGGTCGACGGCGTCGTCCTTCTTGTGGATGCCTCGGAAGGTCCCCTTCCCCAAACGCGTTACGTTCTGATGAAAGCCCTCGAAGCCGGTCTGACACCGATTCTCGTCGTCAACAAGATCGATCGCCCTGACGCGCGTCCCCAGGAAGTCCTGAACGAGGTTTATGACCTCTTCATCGACCTCGACGCCCGCGAAGACCAGCTCGACTTTCCCGTCGTTTACACCAACGGTAAGGCCGGTACGGCCACCATGGATCTCGCTAAGCCCGGCACAGATCTCGGTCCCCTCTTCGAGACCATCGTCAGCACGATCCAGCCTGCCAAGGGCGATCCCGAAGGCACACTGCAGATCCTGGTCACGAACCTGGATTACTCCGACTACCTCGGCCGCCTGGGTATTGCACGCGTCTTCAACGGCACGCTGCGTAACGGAGACACGGTCAACGTGGCAAAGCTCGACGGCACGATGCAGCAGGTAAAGGTCAGCAAGCTCTTCTCCTTCTCCGGCCTGAAGCGTACGGACATTGAAGAGACCACCACGGGCGACATCATCGCCGTCGCCGGTATCCCCGGTCTGACGATCGGTGAGAGCCTTTGCTCCCTTGTGGATCCTTCGCCCCTACCGCAGATCAACATCGATGAGCCGACGATCGCCATTCAGTTCTCGGTCAACAACTCGCCCTTCGCCGGTCGCGAAGGGCAGTACGTCACCAGCCGTAATATCCGCGAGCGTCTCGACCGCGAGCTTCTCACCAACGTCTCCATTCGCGTGGAAGACACCGGCTCACCCGATACCTTCAAGGTTCTGGGCCGTGGTGAACTTCAGCTTGCCGTTCTGATCGAAATGATGCGCCGCGAGAGCTTCGAGCTCATGGTCGGACGTCCTGAGATCGTGACCAAGCGCATCAACGGCGAACTGATGGAGCCGGTGGAGTACGTGACCATCGACGTTCCGGAAGAGTTTGCCGGGACCGTCATCCAGAAGCTTGGACCGCGCAAGGGCGAAATGGTCAAGATGCACGGCGCTGCCCGTACCCGCATGGAATTCAAGGTACCGTCGCGCGGCCTGATCGGCCTGCGTTCGGAGATGTTGACCGAAACGCGCGGCACGATCGTAATGAACTCGCTCTTCGATGGCTACATCGCCTACCAGGGAGAGATTCCGCAGCGTCCTTCGGGCGCTCTGATCTCTGACCGTACCGGCACCACCACCACCTATGCGCTCAACGGTCTGCAGGACCGCGGCGTGCTCTTCATGGGTGAAGGCGTGGAAGTTTACGAGGGCATGATCGTGGGCGAGCATTCGCGCGACAACGATCTCGATGTGAACGCGGTACGCGAAAAGAAGCTCACGAACATGCGTGCTTCTTCCGCGGACGATGCGCTTCGCCTCGTTCCCTACAAGCAGCTCACCCTGGAACAATGCATCGAGTTCATCGCAGAAGACGAACTTGTTGAAGTGACGCCAAAGTCGCTTCGCATGCGCAAGAAGGTGCTCCAGGCCAACCGTCGACCGCGCCGCAACCAGACCGTCGACGCATAGAAACAGAAAGTACCAACGGAGATGCCGGGCGATGACGTCCGGCATCTTCCGTTTGGGCGACAATTCACAAACCCCTCTGCTACCGTCATACAGAGCACGAAGAACAGGCAACGGCGAAACAGACAATGGCGCAGATACCTCCCCAGACCGCTCCCGTAACCACGACGCATGCCGTACCTGCGCCCATCTGGCTACAGCGCCTCTCGCTCTTTATCCTTGTGATCTTCTGCATCTATCTGGGCGGCCTGCTCACCATCCTTCCGTGGTGGAAGGAGATGTGGGACCACAATCCCTATCTTCTTTCCCATCCGCAGCTTGCAGCTCTGCTGCATAGCGGGGCGGTCAAAGGGCTGCTCAGCGGCCTGGGCATCATCGATGTCTGGATCGGCATCTCGGAACTGGTGCAGTACCGAGATTATCGCGGCTAGTTACAGCGGGCGTAGCATCAAACGCATCATGCCTTTTGACGATCCGACGCCACTCGACTCCGCATCCCTCGCCTACGAAAACTCCGACTTTCTAAACTCCCCCGACGCACGCATTCTCCGCATTATGGCGGAGTATACCGAGCCCATGGCCCGCTTTCGCCGCGAGCGAATCCAGGACACCGTCGTTTTCTTCGGCTCCGCGCGCTTCGACGCGCTCGACGATGCTCACCAGAAGATGCTGTTACTGGAGAACACCGGATCCGTCGAAACAAGCACGGAGGCCGACGCTCAACATAAAGCTGCGGTAGCAAATGTCGAGATGGCCCACTACTACGAGGATGCTCGTCAGCTTGCCCATCTCTGGACCGAGTTCGCACGCAAGCTTCCGGGTAAACGTCATCGCTACGTCGTTACCTCGGGCGGGGGCCCGGGAATTATGGAAGCCGCCAATCGCGGTGCGTATGAAGCAGGCGGAAAGACCATCGGTCTGAACATCAAGCTGCCGTTTGAGCAGCGACCGAATCCTTACATCACACCCGCGCTGAACTTCGAGTTCCACTACTTCTTCATGCGCAAGTTCTGGTTTGCTTATCTCGCGAAGGCGCTCGTGGTCTTCCCTGGTGGCTTCGGCACGCTGGACGAGATGTTCGAACTCTTGACGCTGGCACAGACGCACAAGCTCGCCAAGAAGATGACCATCGTCATTTACGGTTCGGAGTACTGGAAGTCCGTCATCAACCTGGACGCTCTTGCCGATAAAGGTGCGATTGCGGTGAAGGACAAAGAGCTCTTCCGCTTTGCGGACACTCCGGAAGACGCCTTCCGCATGCTTCGCGAAGGCATCCTTGCGCAGGACGCGGACTGCTGCCCCGGAGAGACCTTCACGCCCATCCCGGATACGCCAGCACCCAGTGCGCAGGAGGAACTGGGGCCGGATATCGCGAAGACGCTGCGCTAAAACTTGGCTTCGCCGATGAACACTCCGAAGGCTGGCAGCGTGACGGCATCGAGACTCATGCCGCCCATGCCGCCGTCGGTCCGCATCATGCCGCGCAGAAAGCTCCCGCGTATGCCAAGCTTGTTCACCTGCGCACGCAGATGCAGCGTCACAGGCTTCGCCGAAAGGTTGCAGGCAATGACAACCGGCGCCGTGTCACGAACACGACGAACCCAGACCAGCGCGTTGTCCGCATCCTGATCGATCATGATCTGCTCTCCCGTATGCAGTGCTGGATTTGCCCGCCGCAGCGCGATGAGTTCGCGATACCACTGCAGGATCGAATGGTCCTTCTCTGCAGCGACATTGACCGTGACGAAGTTCGCAGGGATCGGCAGCCACGGCTCGCCAGTGGTGAATCCTGCGTGCGCCGTGTCGTCCCACTGCATCGGTGTGCGCTCGCCGTCGCGTCCCTTTTCTTTTGGCCAACCGGCGATGCCGCGCGGATCGCGCACGTCTTCTTTCTTCATCGGTGTGGTCGTCTGCATGCCGATCTCTTCACCCTGATAGACCAGCGCTGAGGAGTGAGAAGTCAGAAGAATCGTCGCCAGCACCTTCGCGATTTCGGCGTTGTGCGCGCCGTCGCCGTAGCGGTCCCAGCTTCTTGGCCGGTCGTGATTGTCGAAGACCAACAGCGGTACATTGCCGCCGAGCTGCGTCTCTGCTTCCGTCAGCTTGGCGCGAAAGGCTGCAGCATCCAACTTGTTCAGGAACCCGAGGCTGGTGTCCATTGGCATCTGCAACTCGTCATGCTTCGCACCGAACCATGCAGCCATCTCCGCCGTCGTACCGGTATAGATCTCGCCCACCAGAACGCGCTGTCCCGCATAGCTGTCGGTCACACGACGCAGATCGCGCATCACATCGTGGACCTCGGGGAGATTGCGCTGGTACTCCATCGACGTGCCCGGTTCGCCATACTCATTCGCACCCGGCACTGATGGAGAATCGCGCAGAGTTGGATCTTCAAAAAGGGTATTGACCGCGTCGAGGCGGAAACCGGCGACGCCTTTGTTCAACCAGAATCGCGCTGCATCGAACATCGCCTTCTTCACGGCCGGGTTGCGCCAGTTCAGGTCGGGTTGCTCGATCGCAAAGTAGTGGTAGTAGAACTGGCCCGTCTTCGCGTCGTACTCCCAAGCCGATTGCGCGATGCGGTTCACCCAGTTGTTCGGTGGAGCAGGCAGAGCCTGTCCGTCAACGGCCTTGCCGTCACGCCAGATAAACCAATCGCGCTTTGGATTTGTCTTCGAGCTACGCGACTCCACAAACCACGGATGCTGGTCGCTAGTGTGATTCAGCACAAGGTCCATCAGAACGCGGATGCCGCGACGGCTGGCTTCCTGCACCAGGTTGTCGAAGTCTTCCATCGTGCCGTACTGCGGATCGATAGCCGTGTAATCGGAGATGTCGTAGCCGAAGTCCTTTTGCGGCGAGGGGTAGATCGGTGTGAGCCAGATCGCGTCCACACCCAGCGTGCGCAGGTAATCGAATCGCTGCGTGATGCCCTTCAGATCTCCGACGCCGTCGCCGTTCGAGTCCTGGAAGCTGCGCGGGTAAATCTCGTAGATCACCGCCGTCTTCCACCATGGCTCGCTCGTCATGCCGTTGCCGCGCCAGCCCGGATGGGCCAATTGCTGCGCGGGAGCAGAAAGAGCGAGGAGCAAACACAGAGAAGCGAAGAGCAAATACGGAGACACAACCAACTTCAGGGACCTGTACATACTCCCAACTTATCCCTTGCATGCTGGCACCGCAAAGAATCTACTTCGGTGCCGCCATCTTCGTGGTGTCTTTCTTGTCTTCATCCTTCTGCTTCAGATCCAGACCAAAATGCGGTTCGTCCTTCGTTCCTGTGATCTTGAAGGGGATCTCCGCGCCGGCGTTGTTCTTCTGGAAGAAGGGATCAACCGCCTTCAGAAGAAAACTCTTCCAACTCGTCGTCATCTGGCTCAGCTTGGCCTTTGTCCGTACCTTGCCGTGGAAGTCGAAGTGCTGCCCGTCGAGCGAATAGTCTCCGTCTGCCACCACCTGGGCACCGGGCATGACGTACAGGAGGTCTTTGATGGAGATGTTCGATTTCTGCAGGTTGAAGCGTCCGTTCATGGTCGAACTGACCGCGCTTGCATCTTCTTTGTTCGCCTTTTTCGGATTTCCCTGCGCGCGCTCACTCATCATGTCGATCTTGCTCTGGATCTTGTCGCTGGAGAACTTTGCACCGCGGATGGTGAAGCGTCCGTTATGCAACTCCACCTTCTTCGACACAGGCACCTGGCCCGGCGGAATATGCAGGTTCGTCTTCATGGAAAGCGCGCCTGTCATCAATGCCGGAGATGTCTTCACGGAAAGTTGCAGCATGTCTTCGATCCGCGCCTGCGGCATATCCACGTCCAGGTAGATGTCGTGGCCGATCGACTTTCCGTCATCATTCTTCACGCGCACGATATGGCCGGTGGCGAAGAAGTGCGAATGGAGCATCCACGCCTCTACTGGCTGCAGCAGAACATCGCCGCTGGTTCCGTCGACGATCGCGTGATACTTCGTATGCAGAGGCACCGGATGATTGCTAACATCCAACGAAAAATCAGGAACATCCGCTTCGCCATCCGTGGTAATCCCCTCCAGCACGCCGCCAAACTTCCCCTTCGCGGAGAGCGTGCCGCCGAGGCCTTTGATCGTGTTCATGTCGGCGTGGTCGAAGCTGTAGTCTCCGTCCAGCGGCGTCTGGCGCGGATCGTCCGCGTTCCACGGGCCAAAGTGCCCGACGGCGTGGATATCTCCCACCGGCTTCGGATTGACCAGCGTGGCTTCGTATCTGAACGGCTGCGTGCGCGCGTATTCGGTCAGCACAACACGTTGCACATCAAACTCCAGCGGAAGTTTTCCAGGCTTGTCGGTCTCCATCACCACAACAGCGTCGTGGACAAAGATTCGGTCGACAAAGACGGATTCCTTTGGAGCCTCATTCGTTTCTTTGCGCTTGTCGTTGCCCTGCTTGAGCAGTGGGCCAGCGCGTTGCGTGCCCGGGGGAAGATGCAGACGCACGCCACGCACTATGACGTTTCCTATCCGCATAGGTTGCCGCAGAAACGCCTTGTAGCTGGTGTGGAACTCGAACTCCTGCACCTCCAGCATGGGCAGAACACGCTGTTTACCCTGGTCGTTGGTATTCACGATGTACATCACGCGCAGACCGGAACCGGTCACGCCGAAGCCTTTGGAGGCACCGATGTGCAGCTCATCCAACTCCACCGGAGAGTGAAAGCGCGCCGAAAGCGTGTCCACAACGCGTTTGCGCAGGATCGGCTCCAGATGTTTCGCAACATAGATGAACGCGAGCACCAACAGCAAAAAAAGGCCACCGGTCACTCCAGCTACCCATTTCCAGACTCGTCCCCGTTTTGGAGTGGCTCTTTTTTCTTCGGCTGTCAGATCTTCGTTCACGCTCAATCCTCGCTTACTTTTTGTCAGATGCGCTCTATCGCTGCCGCGCTCCGATTTTCGGGAGGTTTACTGATGCGAAAATAGAGGAGATGCTTCAAATTTCAGACGGCCAGAAACGATTCGGCCACAAACTCCTCTTCGAAGGCGCCAACTGGCTGATTACCCCCGATGAACGCACCGGCCTGGTCGGCGGCAACGGCACGGGCAAATCCACGTTGCTCAAGGTTATCGCGGGATTCGATTCCCTCGATGGCGGCACCATGCAGCGCTCCAAGGGCCTGACCATTGGTTACCTGCCCCAGGACGGCCTCGCCCTCTCCGGACGCACCGTTTTTGAGGAGTGCCTCTCCGTCTTCCATGCCGTACAGAGCATGGAGCTTGAGATGGAGACGCTTTCCACCAAGCTCGCCGAACTCGATCCCGTCTCCACCGAGTATGCTGCTGCTGCAGACCGCTTCTCCGAGGTTTCGGATACCCTGCACACCCACGATCTCTACAATTTGGACGCACAGGTCGGCGCGGTCCTCGGTGGCCTTGGCTTCAGCAAGGAAGACTGGGCCCGGCGCACGGAGGAGTTCTCCGGTGGCTGGCAGATGCGCATCGCGCTCGCCAAGCTTCTACTGGAAAAGCCCGCTCTTTTACTTCTCGACGAGCCGACGAACCATCTCGACCTCGAAACACGCAACTGGCTGGAAGACTACCTCCGGAACTATCCGCGCGCCTTCATCCTGATCTCGCATGACCGTTATTTCTTAGACGTCACCGTCAACAAGATCACGGAGGTATGGAACAAGCGGCTGCACTTCTACACCGGCGGCTACGAGAAGTTCGTCAAGCAGAAGGACGAGCGCCGCACCCAGCTGATGTCTGCGTACAAGAACCAGAAGGACCGCATCGAGCAGCTGGAGGCCTTCATCTCGCGCTTCCGCGCGCAGGCCACGAAGGCCAAGCAGGTGCAGTCTCGCATCAAGGAACTGGAAAAGATCGAGCGCATCGAAGTTCCGGAGGAAGAAGAGACGATCCACTTCTCCTTCCCGCAGCCGCCGGTCTCCGGACGCACCGTCTGCGAGGTCACGAACCTCTCCAAGAGTTATGGCGAGAAGCAGGTCCTCTCCAACGTCAACTTCACCATCGAACGCGGCGACCGTATCGCTCTGGTCGGTCCCAACGGTGCAGGTAAATCGACGCTTATCCGCATGCTTTCCCTGCTGGAAGAACCCACCTCAGGCACCGTCCGGCATGGGCACAATGTGCAGTCGGATTACTTCGCGCAGGACCAGTACAAGGTGCTCGATCCGAATGCGAAGATGCTGGACGACATCTCGTCCTCGGCGCCGCGCGTGGCGACGACCGATCTGCGCAACCTGCTGGGCGCCTTCCTCTTTTCTGGCGACGACGTCTTCAAGCAGCTGGGTGTACTCTCCGGCGGAGAGCGCAATCGCTACGCCATGGCCCGCATGCTTGTTTCTCCCGCAAACTTCGTGCTGCTCGACGAGCCGACGAACCATCTCGACCTTCGCGCCAAGGACGTCCTGCTGGACGCCATCCGCGCCTTCACCGGAACCGTGCTCTTCGTCTCGCACGATCGCTACTTTATCGATGGCCTGGCGACACGCGTCTTCGAGGTGGAGCACGGCGGCGTGCAGGTCTTCCCCGGCAACTACGAGGACTATCTCTGGCGCAAACAGGGTGGTCCGGAAGCGATTGTCCAGTCCCTCAAGCCGACGCCGCCTCCCATTGTCAGCGTCCCCACGTCCGCTCCGGCTGCCAACGTGAAGCGCCTGAATCCGATCAAGCTCAAGCAGCTACAGGATCGGCTCATCTTTACCGAAAATGAGATGCCGCGTATCGAAGAGCAGATTACGCAGCACGAAACGGACCTGAGCACCTTCCGTTCCGCCGAGGAGTCGCAGCGCCTCAGCAACGCCATCGCCGAGCTTCGGGCGAAGCATGAGGCCTTGATGCACGAGTGGGAAGAGATCTCCATCGCGCTGGAAGAGCAGACAGTTTAGCCTCAACAGATTCCGTACACATACACCGCCGGTTCACGTATCTTGAGGTGACTCCGAGCCAGAGGAAAACCAGATGCCTGAAGAGATGGATCCCCAGAACCCGCCGAGCGCGCTTCCCATTGCTGAAACTGGCGAAAAAACCTGGTATCCACCGGCAGAGGACGACGCTGCCTCTGTGCCGCCGGAAGATTCGGCCCTGAGGAAGATCTTTTACGGCAAAGACGGTCTTCGTGCGGGATGGTCGCTCCTGCTCTTCATCGCGTTTGTCCTTCTGCTTGGAAAGGCCTTCAACACTGTCGCTCACCACTTCCACCACCCCGTCCCCAGACGTGACGCACCGCAGCCGCTTTCCACTTTACTTATCACCGACGGAGTGAATTTTCTGATCGTCGTCTTCAGCGCCTTCCTCGTATCGCTTATTGAGAAGCGCCGTTTTTCCAGCTATGGCCTCGGTTCGATCCGCGGCCGCGTCGCCCAGTTCCTCGTCGGAAGTCTTTGGGGCGGAATTCTCCTCTCCGCGCTTGTGGTCGCGCTTCGGCTTACGGGGCATCTCGTCTTCGACGGCCGCCTGCTCTTCGGCGCACAGGCCCTTCACTGGGGCATTCTCTGGCTGATTGGTTTCCTCCTCGTCGGTCTCTTCGAGGAGTATTTTCTTCGCGCCTTCTTCCAGTTCACCGTCGCGCGCGGTATTGCGGGTGTTTCCGGCGCATTGGGCATGGGCGAACGGACGCGCAAAATCCTCGGCTTCTGGCTCAGCGCCCTCTTTTTCGCCTTCATCTTCGGCCTGGGGCACAAGGTGAATCCGGGGGAGTCTCCTGTGGGCCTGCTCGCCGCCGGAATTGTTTCCCTCGTCTTCGTCTTCAGCCTCTGGAGAACCGGTTCGCTCTGGTGGGCTGTCGGCTTTCACGCGGTCTGGGACTGGGCGGAGAGTTTCTTTTACGGCGTTGGAGACAGCGGCCTGATGGCAGAACAGCATCTGCTGGCTTCACACCCCGTAGGAACACCCCTGATGAGCGGTGGACTTACCGGCCCAGAGGGCAGTGTTTACGTCTTCGGAATCCTTGCTCTCACTGCGGTAGTCATCGCACTGACCCTGCCCTCGCAGCCCGGTTCGCCCTCACAGGCCAGCGCACCCCGCTCTGAGGCATAATCGAAGGTAGATGCCTTCCCTTTGGACCCCTACCGACTGGCAGCAACGCCTCGCCGAAATCGAAGCACACACCACTGAACTCAAGGAAGCCCCGCTTCGGCGCGACGTCCGCTCTCTCGGCACGCTTCTCGGTGAAGTCCTGCGCGAACAGGTCGGCGACGATCTCTTTGAGGCCGTCGAAGAGCTGCGCCAGGTGGCCATCAATCGCCGCGAAGCCGACCTCGCCGGAGATACCGCCGCCGCGAACAGTTATCTGCAGCAGGCCCTCTTTCGCGTTCATTCGCTCGATCTGGAAACGGCGTACAAGCTTGCCCGCGCCTTCGGCTTCTACTTCGAACTGATCAACCTTGCGGAGACCAACCACCGCAAGCGCCGTCGCGGCTCCAGCCTTCTGAAGACCGATGCCACACCACAGCGTGGCTCCCTCGCGGGAACGCTGCGCCGCATGAAGCACGCCGGCATCTCCGCGGAAGGCGCTCTCGAACTACTTAACCGCGTCTGCGTAACGCCCGTCTTCACCGCGCATCCGACGGAGGTTGCGCGCCGTTCCGTGATGTTCAAGCGCAACCGCATTGCGCAGTTCCTTGAGCAACTGGATGCCATCCCGCTTCCGGAAGAAGAGCTTGTTGCGCTGGAACGCGATCTTCTCACCGAAATCACCGCTCTCTGGCAGACCGACGATGTACGTAGCGAACGCCCCACCGTCGTCGATGAGATCCGCATGGGTCTCGATTACTACGAGACGGCGATCTTCGACACGCTGCCCGGCCTCTACAAGGAGGTCGCCAGCGCTCTGTACAAAGAGTATGGGATCACCATCGATCTGCCCGACCTTCCGAAGCTCGTCAGCTTCGGAACATGGATCGGCGGCGATCGTGACGGCAATCCGTATGTCACTCCCGAGGCTACGCGCGACGCTCTGAATATGGCGCACGGCCTGCTCCAGGAGCACTATGCCCGACGCTTGACCGGCACGCTGCAGCAGATCGCCAGCTCGACGCAACAAGCGCCGATCAGCCCAGAGTTGAACCAGGCGATCTCAGCCTACCTCGCATTCCTGCCGAACAACGGACAAGAACTCTCGGCGCGCTTCCACTTTGAAAAGACGCGCATGATGCTGGCCTGCATCCTTCTGCGGCTTGGCGGCCGCCCTGTGATCAGCTTCAACCTTCCTTCTTCGGACAAGCTTCCGTCCTACACGCATCGCGACGAGCTGCTGCACGATCTTCAACTCGTTCGCGACTCGCTCATGCAGAACCGTGGCGAACGCCTTGCGCGTATGTGGATCGATCCGTTGATCGTCGAGGTTCGAACGTATGGCCTCTACCTGCATACGCTGGACATCCGCCAGCACGCACGGGTTCACAACACTGCCGTACACGAACTCTCTGCTTGGAGCAACGACGGTTCCCTTCCTGCGTCGCTCACGCCGCAGACCGCCGAGGTGGTCGAGACCTTCCGAACCATCGCAGAACTCAAGAAATCCGCAACACCGAAAGCGATTCGCCAGTACGTCATCAGCGGAGCCACCTGTGCCGCCGACGTTCTCAGCGTTCTGTGGCTGGCACGTATTGGCGGCGTCACGGTGGAAGCCGATGGGCAGGGCAAGGGCGACGATCCCGGCCTGATGCCGGTGCCGCTCTTCGAGTCGATTGAGGATCTGGTCAACTCTCCCGCCATCTGCCGCGAACTCTGGACCAGCGAGGCCTATAAGCCCGTTCTGGATAGCTGGGAGCGCCGGCAGGAGGTCATGCTCGGCTACTCGGACTCCAATAAGGATGGCGGCATGATTGCCTCCACCTGGCAGGTCTTCAAGGCGCACCGTGCGCTGCACCAGGTCGCGCGCGAATGCAACGTAACCCTGCGCCTGTTTCACGGCCGCGGCGGTACCGTAGGACGCGGCGGCGGCCCAACACACCGCGCCATCTATGCGCAGCCACTCGACAGCTTCAACGGCGAGATCCGCATCACCGAGCAGGGTGAGGTCATGAACTGGAAGTACTCCGACGTGGTTCTAGCGGAGCGCAGCCTGGAACTGATGATCGCGGCCTCTCTGGATTCGCTCGCACGGCCGGATAAGCTGGCGCAGAAAGCCTCCGGAGGCACACACCTTACCGGCGATCTGTTGCCTGCGTGGGAAGCTGCACTGGAAAAGCTCTCTGCCGACTCCTTCGCCGTCTATCGCGAAGGCATTCTGGAAGACCCCGATGTTCTGACTTACTTCGAGCAGGCCACGCCTGTCGCGGAGCTGGAGCACGCTAAGATCGGCTCGCGCCCAGCGCGTCGTGGCGGCAAGCGCGCGCTGTCGGAGCTTCGCGCCATCCCGTGGGTCTTCGGCTGGATGCAGTCACGCCAGCTTGTGCCCGCCTGGTACGGCGTCGGTTCCGCGCTGGAGGATTTCATTGCCTCGACTCCAGATGGTCTCGCGCAATTGCAGACCATGCTGCGCGACTTTCCGCTCTTCCTGGACATCATCCGCAATGTGGAGATGGCGCTGGCCAAGAGCGACTTCGGCATCGCGAAACTCTATGCGTCTCTTGTGGAAGATGTCGAGCTTCGTGACCGCGTCTTCAACAAGCTCAAGGCGGAGTTTGAGCGTACGGAGCGTGCGATCCTGGCCATCACCGGCCAGAGAGAGCTGATGGAGCAGAATCCCGTACTCGCCCGCTCCATCCGTCTGCGCAACCCTTACGTCGATCCTATGAGCCTGATCCAGGTCGAACTCATCCGCCGCAAACGCGAGCAGGACAAGCAGACCGAAGGCCATGCTCCCACGGACGACAACGCCATGAATCGCGCCATTACGGCCACCATCAACGGCATCTCCGCAGGCCTGCGCAACACGGGTTGATCAGGCCTTCTGATAGGGATGCGCGTAGTGCGTGTCCCACTCGGCACGGTCTTCATCCAGCCACTTCACCGTTCCCTGTTTTGCATCCGCTTCAAGGATCATCCACGAGTTCTGGTCGTACCGCGTCGCCGCAGCGATGATGTGGTGCGGCCCGTACTTCGTTCCCTCGTCGATCCACTTATGCACGTGGCCCGTCAGCACGAGGGGGATATTCTCTTTGTACTTCTGCAACATGGGATAGAGGCCGTAGTCCTTAACTTCGGTGGGAGCCACGATCCTCAGCGGATAGTGCACAAAGACCAACGTGGGCTTTCGCTCTGCCAGCTGCGCTTCGGCCCAGTTCAACTGCTCTTCGCCGAGGAAGCCCAGCTTCGCATCGCTGGCGGAGAGAGACGGATCCCATGTCTTCCCCTGAAAGTTATTGAGATGGAGAAAGCGGAAGCCCTTGTAGTCGACGGCATAGTAGGGCTTCGTTTTGAGTTTCTCCATAAAGAGCCGCTCGCTCATCTCCCGCGACACGGCGCGGCTGTGGTCGTAATCGTGATTGCCAAAGCCAAGATGCACGGGAGCCTTGAAGCCAGCGAAGATCTCCTTTGCGTTGTCGATGCGCGTCTTGTTCTGGAAGTAGAAGTCGTACTCCGGCGAAGGATAGTTGTGAAAAACATCGCCCGGGACAAAGACCTGCTCGATGGCGGGGATACTGTTGATCGTGTCGCGCGCCGCCGTCAAACGGGCGTTCGCCTGGTGCAGACTCTCGGTGTCCTCCGCGTTGCTCTCCTGCCCATGGTAAAACTCGTCGATCACATGCGGATCGGAGACCACGGCGAAGTGAAACTTCTTTGCGTTGGCTGCCGTGGCACCGCGTGAGAGGGCAAGGGACGCGGCGGTGATCAGACCCATCGTGCTGAATTGGCGGCGATTCATCATTTGGTAAAAGCTCCTCTTGCATCATGGCAGAAGCACATTAACGTCACGTTTCATCTAAAACGTAACGCGCGCCGCGAACTGGAACTGCCTCGGCGTCGAGCCGAGACGGGTTGCGGTGATCTGGCCGAAGGTCGAGGTGCCCAACGTAGAACCCGGCGTTCCGAAGTTGGGCGTGTTCGTCAGATTGAAACCCTCTGCCCGTAACTGCAGCGTCGTCCGCTCCCTGACCGCGAAGTTCTTGAAGAGCGAAGCATCGAAATGCCGGTAATGCGGTCCGTAGACGCTCGTTCTCCGCGCAGTACCAACAGTGCCGAAGGTCTGCGCCGCGAACTTAGACGTGTCGAACGCGCGTGCGATGGTGGGGCTGGAGATGTTCGCGTTCGCGGACTGGTTCGGTCGATCACTGGCTGCGCCGGTATTGGTGCGCGCCGTGGAGTTCGTCACAGTAAAGGGCAGACCTGTTCCCCAGACGTCGAGGGCGTTGAGCTGCCAACCGTGAAAGAGCACCCGTGTAAGCCCCTGGGTAGATTGCGCGAAAGGCAGGGCGTAGTTCAACACCATCGTGATGCGGTGTCGCTGATCGAGATCGGAGTTGGAGTACTCCAGCGTGTTCAACTGCGCGGTGACGACGGAGGCGAAGAGCACACTCTGCGAAAAGGCCTGCGTATCCGAAAGCGCATGCGCATAGGTGTAGTTGACCTGTGCCGTGAGGCCATTGCGGTATGGATGAATGGCCGTTGCCTGCAACGCGTTATAGCTGCTGAAGCCCTGCGAGCGGAAGATGTTGATGCTCGCGTTCAGGTTGGGATACTGATTGAAAAAAGGCCGCCGCGTCTGGTAGTCGTTCGTGTTAGCCACCGTGGGCAGTTGCGGTGCGGCGAGGTTGATGTCTGGTGCGATGCGCAGATTTCTTGCAACCATGCCGACGTATCCAACGGTCAGGACCGTGCGTTCCACCTCGTGCTGCACGTCGAGATGAAACTGCTCCGCATAGGAGTTCTTGAAGTTGGGATCGACTCCGCGTACGGCTCCGGTGAGGTTCGTCGTGGACTGCGCGACGGGCAGCGGCAGAGGATCGCTCAGGTTCGTGCTCAGCGCTCCCGGCGAGTACACAAACGTGAAAGGCGGATTGGCAAACGGCACCGAAGGTCCATTGTTATCGCGGAAGAAGGTCATACCAAACGCCGCGTGGACGACGGTGCCGGGGCGTACGTTATAGGCGAGACCAAAGCGCGGTGCGATCGACGTGTAGTCCGTGTGGACGCCGTTGGTATCCGACGCGTTCACTCCGGATACCGCAATGGCATTAGTATCCGTGTTGAACATGGAGAAGTGCCCGAACTTTTCCTTGAACGGGGTGTACATGTCCCAACGCAGGCCGAGGTTCAGCGTGAGCGATTGCGAGAGACGGAAGTCGTCCTGCAGGTACACCGCATTTTCGAACTCGCGCAGGTAACGCGGATAGATCTGGGCTACACGTCGTGTCGTGAACGGCCGCCCCGCAAGCAGGTCCACGAGCGGGCGAACTGCCGCTGGTGCCGTGGGAAACGCTGTCAGCGAGTACTGCCCGTTGAAGGCATAGGAGCCCGCCGCATTGGCCGCGGCGTTCTGCTGATTGAAGATTTGGCGGCGAAGCAGGGTGGCACCGGCCTTCAACGTATGGCGGCCCATCGTGTGCGTGACCGAAGCCATGTATTGAAACGTGTTGGTTCCATTGAAGAGTGGAAGCGAATCTGCACCGCCGAAGCCTGCGTAGCCCGTGATGTTGACAAACGGCATCATCGAAGAGAACTGATCGAAGTTCGATCCCTGGATACCAAACGCGTTGCCAAGGTTCGAGCCATAGGTCAGGGGAAGCGTGCGGTTGAGAAGGTGCGTGAATCCACCCTTGAGCTCAAATAGGGTACGCGCGGAAGCGATATGGGTGTGGCTGATTACAAATTGCTGCGCGCGCTGGAAGGACTGTCCAGGGAAGGTCGCCGAACCACCGGGCTCAATGCCATTCACAGCCGGAAGCGTTCCAGCGATGAAGGTATTCACCTGGTTGTGGGCATAGCGGGCGAAGGTCTGATCGCGGTCGGAGAAGTGATGATCGACGCGCAGGTCGTAGAGGTCGGACTTCTGCGTGTTTTCGGGAGAGTAGGTAAAGATGCCGTTCGTCGTGCTGGACGTCGTGGTGTTAGGAAGTGGATAGAGCGCAAAGAACTTCAGCGCAACAGGATTGGGGTTGGCAATCACCGGGCCGCCTACGTCGGAGAAATCACCGGGATGCTGTTGTTGATACAAGGTTGGCACCACGTTGACCCACGTTGTCGCGGAGGACTGCCGGTATCCCTCATAGTCTCCAAAGAAGAAGGTGCGGTCATGTAGAACAGGCCCGGAGAGTGAGGCTCCGAAAAGGTTCTGCCGTAGCTTTGGTTTGTTGCCGGTGCGTGCGAAGAAGTTACGCGCGTCGGTCTTGTCGTTGCGATAGAACTCGTAGGCCGAACCGTGAAACTTGTTGCCTCCCGAGCGGGTGATCACGTTCACCACGGCGCCTGCGGCCTTTCCCGTTTCGGCGGGATAGCTGGAAGTGATGACACGCAGGTCGGCGATGGCTTCTACGGAAGGACGCACTCCAAGCGTCCCGACGGAGCCTTCATTGTTATCCATGCCATCCACCAGTTGCTGATTGAGCGTGTCGGACTGGCCATTGGCCGAAAGCGTGGAGACTTGCCTGCGATCATCGGGGCGCTGGCCTGAGCCAAGGGCGTTTTCTGTCGCCTCATTCGCACCGGGAGCAAGCTGCGCCAGTTGAATGAAGTTACGTCCGCTCAGCGGAAGGTCGAGCGCCTGTTGAGAACTCAGGGTCGTCAGAAGGGTGGTGGTATCAGTCTGCAGAACGTTACTCGCGGCATCGTCGTTCACGTTCACCTGGGTTGCCGAACCGACCTTCAACACAGCAGAGGAGCGAATCCTGTCGCCCGCGCCCACATGGAAAACAGCCGTCTGCTGGGACGCAAAGCCAGGTGCTTCAACACGAAGAAGATAGTCTCCGGGCTGAAGTGCCGAAAAGAGGAAGTTTCCTTCCTGATCTGTGGCGATCCTGCGTACAGCGGAGGTCTCCACGCTG
Organism: Terriglobus saanensis SP1PR4; assembly: GCF_000179915.2. Lineage (NCBI taxonomy): Bacteria > Pseudomonadati > Acidobacteriota > Terriglobia > Terriglobales > Acidobacteriaceae > Terriglobus > Terriglobus saanensis. The sequence continues at coordinate 4,057,573 of NC_014963.1, forward strand.
GTCAGCGTGACCTGGGACGCCACCACGACCGCGCCATTTGCATCTGTAACCGTACCCAGCACATCGCCCGTAGTGAGTTGTGCGCGGAGACTCGCCATCTGGAACACAAAAAAAAGGGCTACAACAAGCTTACGAATCATGGACTCCACTCTCTACTGCTCAGTGAATCCTTAGAATATCGTGTTCGGAGCGCATTCGTAGCACTTCCCTCTGGCGCGTCTCACCTCCGTACACCTATAGTTGCAAGGAAGTTTGCAGCGATAGTTTGATCTCCTAAACACCGCACCTACGGGGGCGTAGTTTGAAGCCTGCCCAGTGGAACGAACGTCAATACGCTTTATAAGGATCATGAATCAGCTTCCCTCTTGGCTTAGGAGACGACGGACATCATGCAGACGACCACGCACACATCGAATCCGGGCAGCACGAGCGGCGGATCCATCTTTCCCGCCGGACAGACGGCCCTCTTTTGCCTGATCACCGCAGTCTTCTTCTTCTGGGGCATGTCCAATAACCTTAGCGACATTCTGGTACAGCAGTTCAAGAAATCATTCGAACTCTCACTGCTGCAGGCGCAGTTCGTACAGACGGCGGTCTTCCTTGCCTATGGCACCATGGCGATTCCAGCGGCCCTGTTCATGCGCCGTTTTGGATACAAGGCGGGCATCCTTACGGGACTGTGCGTCTTCGCCACAGGCACACTGCTCTTCTGGCCCGCGGCTATTATTGGCCAATACGCGCCATTCCTCGTTGCCCTGTTTGCAGCGGGCTGCGGCCAGTCGATCCTGGAGACGGCCTGCAACCCTTTTATCGCGCAGCTTGGAGACCCCTCCACGAGCGAGCGTCGCCTGAATTTTTCTCAGGCCTTCAATCCACCTGGAACCATTACGGGAGTTCTCGTCGGCGTATGGTTCATCTTTTCCGGGATTGAGAAGAAGTCCGACGAGATTGCCAACATGAAAGCAGCGGGCACATACGTGGCCTATCTGCACTCTGAGACCCTGCGAGTGGTTCCTACGTATGTTGTGCTTGGCACTGTTCTGCTTTTGTTGGCCTTCCTCATCTCGCGTATGAAGTTCCCTGCCCATCTGGACGCGGCCTCGGGCGAGGACCAGGGGAGCTTTGCGGCTCTTCTTCATAGCCCACATCTACTACTCGCGGTCTTCGTGCAGTTCTTCAATATCGGTACGCAGATCGGCGTGTGGAGCACCTTCATCCCGTATCTCAAGGCGTATACCTCCGTCTCTGAAAAAAGTGCGGGGTATCTCCTTACTGGAAACCTGATCGCCTTCGGCCTGGGACGCATCGTCTCCACTCCGTTGATGCGCTTCATCCGGCCCACGCTCATGGTCGGCATCTACGCCACGATCAATATCGTGCTCATGTCCATCTGCATTCTCCACCCTGGTCTTGTGGGCGCCTACTTCATGATCGCGTCGAGCTTTTTTATGTCGATCCTGTTTCCTACCATCTTTGCTTCAGGCGTGAAGGGTCTGGGGCGGAACACGAAGCTCGGCGGAAGCCTGATCGTGATGGCGATCGTGGGAGGAGCGATCATCCCTCCGCTGATGGGGGCGATCTCCCGAAGCACGGGGCATGTCGCGGAAGGATATTGGCTTCCCGCAGGCTGCTTTGCACTCGTTGCCGCCTATGGCTTCTTTGGAGACCGGAGTCGCAATAACGTAGTACTTGAGGACGTTCAAACGGCGGAAGTATTCTAAGAAGGGGAAGCTATCTGCGCTGCGCTGTCCAGCACTTCATTCCTCCTGGGCTGTTTCGGTACGACAACGGGATCTTCGATCCTCTGCAGGACCGTCACCACTCCCTCCACCTCGCCATCCTGGGAGTGAATCGGCACAGCCGACATCTTCACGCGCTTCTTAGGACCGATTCCATGGCAGACTACTTCCACTGGACCGATTTTCTGTCCCTTGAGAGCCATCGCAGAAGGAAGCTGTTCCACGCTCAGTTCGTTCCCCTTGGCATCCATGACCTTGCAGGACACAAGGTCGGACATCTCCGTCTGCTGGGTGTAAACCTCCGGAAAGATACGGTGGGCCTCTGAGTTTGCCTTCGTAACCTTGCCCCCTGGAGCATCGCAAATAACGAGACCGAACGGCACCGCGTCGAAGATTGCCTGGAGCTGGGCTTCACACTTTCGCAGGGCATCCTCGGCATCTTTCTGATCGTGAATGTCTTCCACACCGCCATACCAACAGAGAATCTTTCCGTTTTCATCCAGGCGGGCCTGCGATCGTGCCCGCATCCATCGCCAGAGACCTCCCGGCGCACGCACACGATATTGGGTATCCATGGGTGCACCCGTCGCATAGCCCTGCAAAAGGGTCTCCCGCGTACGTTCAACGTCCTCTGGGTGCAGGGCATCCAGCCATCCATAGCCACGCCACTCCTCGCCCTGCATGCCCGTGAGTCCCGCCCATCCGTGGCTCACCTGGAGCGCTCGACCCTCTGGATCGACGATAAAGGGAACCTGCGGGTTAAGCTCCACCATGTAGCGGAAGTGATCTTCGCTCTCCTGCCTTGCCTGAATGGATTTCTTGAGATCGGTAATATCCTGCGCGGCGATCGACACCCCGATCACCTCGCCTGCTTCGTCGTGCGCGGGCTGATAAGAGACCATCAGCGTGATCTCTCCCTCACCGCCCGGAGCCGGGCGCACTACCTCTACATTGGGAATCGATTCTCCCCGAAGCGCTCGCTCGATAGGGTCACGCACGATCGGATAGAGTTCGGGAAACAGCTCCTTCACCGTTTTGCCGAAATGCTCTTCCACGGGAATACCGTCGATGTCAGCGAATTTCTGATTCAGATTAACGCAGCGCGAGTTCTTGTCCAGAAAGGCCAATGCGACCGGCGATCCGTCAAACACTGCCTGCAGCTGGGCGAGACGCTGTGCGGGTAAACCTTCTTCCCGACCTCGAAAGACCTGTCGCCACGGATTCAACGCCTGCAGTAAGGGTTGTCGTACATGCTCGCCTGCCAGAGCCAAAGCGAGGTTGTCCGAAATAACCGGCTTTCCATAGAGCCATCCCTGGCCGTGGTCACATCCCAGCCACAACAACATCTCGTCCTGCTCGCAGGTCTCTACACCTTCGGCAACCGTAGTCAGGCCCAGGCTTTGCCCCAACCCTACGACTGCGGCCACGATCTTGCGACTCTCTCGGCGCACGGTCATGGATCCGACAAAGCTGCGGTCCACCTTAAGTTCATCAAAAGGCAACGATTGAAGATGGAGCAGGCTGGAATAGCCGGTGCCAAAATCATCCAGCGAGAGTTTGCAGCCCATCTCGTGCAGCTCATTCGCAATGGTCAGGGCATGCTCAATGTTGTCGGTAAGGGCGCTCTCGATGACTTCGATCGTAAGTTGCGATAACGAAAACCGTGTGGATTCTGCGATGCTTGCAATCTGTCTTGGCAGCCTCAGGTCGTGCAGTTGTACGGGAGAAATATTCACCGCCAGCCGAACTGGCACGGGCTGTGCGGCGGCGGCAGTAAAGGCCTGCCCGAGCACGGAATGCATCAGATCGCCGATCCATCCGTCTCTCTCTGCAACCGAGATAAACTCGTTCGGCATAATCATGCCCATTGTGGGATGGTTCCAACGGGCAAGGACTTCGAAACGGTCGACCTCGCCACTGCGCAGGACCACCACAGGCTGGTAATACGGCACGAACTCTCCAAGTGCAAGAGCTCGCTGAGCGTCCGTTGGGGTAAAGAACATGCCCGTGATCTTACGCTGTCCGGAGCGGGTGAGCGCGGCCATCATGGCTTACTTTTCGGATGCCCCCTTGGTAACAAGGCTTCAATTGAAGCCGCGCAGTCACAGACTGCCTACTCTATTCGGTAACGGGCATAGCGCCCGACATATATCACGCAAGCATCTCTTTTCCAGATTCCCTATAAGTGCTATCGACAGACTGAACCTCATCCACCAGAATGTTCCCACGCTTCGAAATTTGCGCAGTCCGGAAAGACATTCAATGCAGAGTTCTTGGCGTTCGGCACGCTTCACCCTCCCCGCTCTGGTAGCGATGGGCGGCCTTGCGGCGGTCGTTAGCTTTTCGTGGGCAGGGGTAACGACAAAAATAGGGTCCGTGCATTTTCTTCGGTATAGATCCTGGTATTTGTGGAATCCTCATTTGGTGGCCCTGCATGTTGTTTCCGATCTGTTAATTTTCCTTTCCTCTATGGCCGTCGCGACGACTTTTGCCGTAATGCGCTTCCGCTACCGCAAAGATATCTTCATGGGAAGCATCTTCATCGCTTTTGGTGCGCTGTTTGCTGCCTGCGGCCTCACCTATCTCATGGATGTGATCTTGTTCTGGAAGCCTCTGTACTCGCTGGCCGGGGATATCAAACTAGTTGCGGCGCTCGCAGCGGTTCTTACAGCGACGATCCTGCCCTTTTTGGCACCGAGACTTGGCAGGCTACTTGCTAAGGCACGTACCTCTAAACAGAACGAACAGTATTTCCTTGCTGTTTCCAATAGCAGCAGCGATTCTTTCTACATCCTGCAGAGCGTCCGGAACGAGGCGAAAAAGATCGTCGACTTCCGTTTCGTCTTCGCCAATAGCAATGGCGCGAGCCTTGTCTCAAGCACACCGGCCAAGCTGGTTGGACAACTTCTTAGCACGATATTTCCTTTTAACCGGACGGACGGTTTTTTCGACCGGTACACGCAAGTCGTTCATTCGGGCATCCCTCTCACGGAAGAGTTTCCCGTGGAAAGTGCAGATGTCAATGCCACGTGGTTAAGGCACCAGATCATCAAGGTAGATGATGGCATTGCGATCACCGCTACCGACATCAGCGCAAAGAAACATGCCGAGATCAAGCTCGGGAAGACCCTTGCTTTCAGCCGATCGTTGATCGATAACTCTCCCTTCCCCATCCTCGCGCTGGAGCTGGACGGCACCATTCGTGAGATCAATCCCGCCGCTGAGCGCATGCTGGAGTACACCAACGAAGAACTGGCCGGAAGGGCTACGCCTCTGATCCTGCATGACCCGGACGAGGTGGCCCGGCGTGCCGCCCATCTGAGCCACGAACTAGGCATGACCGTACTTCCCGACATCTCTGTCTTTACCGTGCATCCCAGCAGAGGTTTGATCGATCGGCAGGAGTGGACCTACATCCGTAAAGGCGGATCTCACGTCATCGTGGAGATCTCCGTAACCGCACTGACCGATGAACTGCAGAAAGTAAATGGCTGGCTCTGCGTCGCCTATGACATTACAGAACGCAAGCACACCGAGGAGTACATCTCTCACCTCGCCCACCACGATTCACTTACCGGACTTCCCTCGCGGGCGCTTCTAAACGACCGTATGGAGCTGGCGCTGAAGCGAGCTCACAGGAACTCCTCCAAAGTAGCGCTCATGATGGTGGACATCGACAACTTTAAGCGTGTCAACGATTCGCTAGGCCATTCTGTCGGAGACAATCTCCTGATCTCTGTTGCGCAACGCCTGCAGCACACCATCCGCGAAACCGACACTGTTGCCCGCATGGGGGGCGACGAATTCATCGTCCTGATCGACGATGTCCGGTCCGACGAAGAGGCCGAAAAGATCGCGGAAAAGCTGGTTGCCGTCATGGCCGCTCCCGTCACCATCAATGGCGAACAGCATCCTATCTCGGCGAGCATTGGCCTGTGCCTCTATCCCGAGGGCGGTGGAGACCTTGACGCACTGCTCAAAAACGCCGACGAAGCCATGTACTTTGCCAAGGCTGAAGGCCGCAACATGTACCAGATCTTCTCGAAGGATATGGCTTCTGCAACAGCGAAGCGTCGCACCATTGAAAACGCCCTCGACTGCGCGCTTAGCCGGAATGAGTTCGACGTGGTTTACCAGCCGCAGATCTCTTTTCAGAGCGGAAAGGTCACGGGCATCGAGGCCCTGATCCGTTGGAACAGCAAGTTGCTCGGCAACGTCACGCCCGCAGAGTTTATCCCCGTCGCGGAGCAGACGGGGTTGATTGTTCCCATTGGGGAATGGGTCCTGCGCACCGCTTGTAAAGATGCGCGGCGGTTGGAAGAAAAGCTAGGCCACGGCCTAACGATCGCAGTGAATCTTTCCCCGCGCCAGTTTCAGCAGGAGAATCTCCCGGAGATCGTCTCCGATGCGCTCGCCGAGAGCGGCCTGGAGCCGAAGCATCTCGAACTCGAAATTACGGAGAACATCCTCGTCAACGATTCGCGCAAAGCCATGCGTGTTCTGGACCGCGTTCGCGCGCTGGGGCCCAGAATCGCGATCGACGACTTCGGTACCGGCTTCTCCAGCATGTCGTACATTCTTCGCTTCAACGTCGACCGCCTGAAGATCGACCAGTCCTTCATTCGGAACATCATGACGGAACCCAATGGAGCGATCACGCGCGCGATCATCTCTCTGGCCAAAGGCCTGAAGATCAACGTAGTCGCTGAGGGCGTAGAAACGGCGGAGATGAGCGAGATTCTGCTGCGCGAAGGCTGCGACGAAGCGCAGGGTTACTTTTACTCAAGGCCAGTCGCTTTTGGTGAAATCGAGGAAGTAATTCATCGCATCAATCTCGATGCTTCTTCAAGAAGACGTTAGTTCCCAAGTAACTTGAAAATAACTACGCTTCCCATACCTCCCGTGCAGGTCTGAGCTTTCGCGCGCATAATCTTCGCATCCGTTGCAGTTGCTCTTCGGTAAATGCTCGCTGAGGAATCGTGTCATGTCCATTGCCTTCGCCATGGATGAGCACAAGGACTTGCTCCCCGACGCGAATACGCTCGAAAGACTTCCACGGACGATCAATGATTTTGGTCGCCCTGTTGCCTTCAAAACTGAAATGCGAAAACCTCACGCCATCTTCGCCTACTTCCATTTCTACGTCTTCCGCCGGAGTAGAAGCCCTGGCTTCAAGGGCACGCTCGTTTCGCCATCGTACAGCTACCATTGCAGCCACAGTCAAACTGGCTAGAAGTAAAAGGACAGGCAACAAGGATCCCCGATACATCGCATCTTTAGACTGGCGGATACTGTGAAGGATGTCGCCGATGGAACCAAGAAGTGGCATCACGATGCATGCCCACACCCAGAGGGACACGGAAGACTTCTTCTGCTTCTCGCGTGAGAGCCGCCGTCCCTCCCGCCACTCTTTCGTGGTCAACGTGTATCGAACGCGCACAACCTTTACCTCCATCCGCAGAGAATGCGGGCAAGTCTAGCTTTGCATTCAGAATACGCAGGAAAATTGGATAGCAGGATGAATGCTTTCGCCTTCTAATATCCCTCGATATTCTTATCGTATCGAACGAATCCTCTCTATAACTTGCCCCAAAGGTGTTACAGATTTGCCCTATCCACGCATGTTAGATTCGATTTCCTAAGGTCTCTGCCGTCGAGACAGATGGTGGTCTCCGCCCCGGTCTTAGGCGATCGCACTAGGACCGGGGCCAGGCATACCTCTTCACGACCCCAGTTGCAGTTTGTGCGATCGCGGCCGATAGACCATAAGAGAAAGTGGGCCAAGTGCACAACAGACCAACGACTCTCGGACTCCCGATCAAGGGCTTTCGCATCCTTGTTTTTGCAGTCGCTACATTCTTTCTCTTCCAATTCATCAGCCTCTTTCTCAGTTGGCAGAAACAAGCCGTGCTGGGTGGCCTGAGTGTAGTACTTGCCATCCTGCTCAACAGGATCAGTAAGTCGCCCGTCGTTACGCTCGCGATGATGTTGCTTTCTCTCGCTGCGACGTTACGCTACGCATGGTGGCGCGTGCATCTCGTCTTCAACTTTTTCACCGACGAGGCGAACAGCCGCATTTCTATCGACTCGTTTCTCATGCTGGTCCTCCTTTCGGCCGAGGCCTACACCATCGGCATCATGGTGCTGGGCTTCATGCAGACCAGCACACCGCTTGCACGCAAGCCGGTACCGTTACCCTCAGACGAAGATCTGTGGCCGCACGTGGATGTTCTGATTCCGACCTACAACGAGACACTCTCTCTCGTACGCTACACGGCACTGGCAGCGATCAACATCGATTACCCACCCGAGAAGCTGCACGTCTACATCCTGGATGATGGCTCGCGCGAAGACTTCCGCCTCTTTTGTGAAGAGGCCGGTGTTGGCTACGTCACGCGTGTGAAACACAATCACGCCAAGGCAGGCAACATCAACCACGCCTTGACGAAGATGGATTCGCCACTCATCACCATCTTCGATTGCGACCACGTACCCACGCGCAGCTTTCTGCAATTCACCGTCGGCTGGTTCCTCGCTGAGAAGAAGCTGGCCATGCTGCAGACGCCTCACTTCTTCTACTCGCCCGACCCCTTCGAACGAAATCTTCTGCAGTACAAGAGCGTGCCAAACGAGGCCGAACTCTTCTACGGCATCATCCAGGACGGCAACGACTTCTGGAATGCGACCTTCTTCTGCGGTTCCTGCGCCGTGATTCGTCGTACGGCTTTAAACGAAGTCGGCGGCATCGCGACGGAGACCGTCACCGAAGACGCGCATACCTCTCTGCGCATGCAGAAGCTTGGCTGGAACACTGCCTACATCAACGTGGCACAGGCCGCAGGCCTCGCCACGGAGACGCTCTCGGCCCACGTAGGCCAGCGCGTACGCTGGGCGCGTGGCATGATTCAAATTCTCCGCACGGACAATCCTCTGCTCGGCAGCGGCATGAAAATCTCGCAACGTCTCTGCTATTTCAACGCCATGATGCACTTCATGTACGCCGTTCCTCGCCTGATCTTCCTTCTGGCTCCCCTGGCTTACATGCTCTTTGGCCGGACGATCATTCCAGGCTACTGGCTAGCCATCCTTGCCTATGCCCTACCTCATCTCACAGTTTCTAATCTGACCAACTCACGCGTGCAAGGCAGACACCGTCACTCGTTCTGGAATGAGATCTACGAGACCGTACTCGCTCCTTACATCCTGCTTCCTACGATCCTCGCGCTCATCAATCCAAAGCTCGGCAGCTTCAACGTGACGGACAAGGGAACGACGCTCAGCGAGACCAAGTTCGACCGCAAGATTGCAGCGCCCACTACGTGGCTACTCGGGATCAACCTGCTTGGTGTCCTCGCTGCGCCTTACCGTCTCTTCGTTCTCGACCCCCAACACCCCGGCGTTATCCTGAGCAACCTTCTCTGGATCCTCTTCAATATGGTCATCCTGGGCGTTGCGGCGGCCGTGGCGCATGAGCAGCAGCAGCGTCGTTCTTCCGTGCGTATCCCCGTAAAGATTGGTGTCACGGCACGCTTCCCCGATGGACGACAGATCTCCGGGCTTACCAGCGATATGTCTGTAGGCGGAGCTTCCATCTCCCTGAACCTGGGGACGGAAGAGGTGCGGAAGGGCGATGCTGTCCTCGTCTCCTTTCCTGTGCAGACGGGCGATGCCGAAATACGATCGATCGTGGCAGGAACGTTCCGCGGTGAAATCCGACTGCAGTTCGCCGATCTCACCATTGCGGAACAGGAGACGCTGACGCGCGCGCTCTACTCGCGCGCGGATTCATGGATCTCCGGTCGCGACAACATCGAAGACGATCGCCCGCTGGTCAGCCTCGGTCGTGTTATTCGCCTCTCCTTCACCGGCTTCCGACAGGTCCTCCTCGGTCTTCTGCCCAAACGCGCAGCCACTGCACAACCTGCCGCGCGTGCGGCGAGCGCCGTTCTTCCTCTGCTCTTGCTCGCTTTGTTGGGTACGGGATTTACCGCGCGCGCACAGGCCGTAGCGAATCTGCCAGCCGCACTTCCGGAAGTCGCCACCACAAAGATCACGTTGAAGGACATGGGCGTTCAGCGCTCCGCCGACATGCACGGACCGCACTCTTACTACACCGTGCACTTTGTTCTTCCTCATACGCAGGTCCCCAACAAGGCGACGCTCAAGCTGACGTATCACTTCAATCGCGCCCTGGCTGCGCACTCTGGCGCACTCCAGATGCGTTTGAACAATAATGCTCTGAGTGCTCTCTCCAACTCGGATGTCGCGCAGGGAGAGAACGAGTGGTCGGTTGCAGAGATCGCTGTTCCCTCCGAGTTCCTGGTACGCGACAACGAACTTACCTTTGAGTTCAATGGCAACGCCGTTCTCCGCACGGGCGATCGAGCAAAGCAGATGGTCCTTGCAAGCATCGGGGACTCTTCCGTTCTTGAAGTCGAAGGCACACCTATTCCCTTCAAGAATGACCTGAGCCTGCTTCCGCTTCCGCTCTTCGACAGCGATCTGCAGACCGCCACCACCATTCCCTTCGTCTTTCTGGCACCGCCGAATCTTAAGACCCTTCAGGCCGCTGGCGTGGTTGCGTCCTGGTTTGGCGTACTCGGCAGTGCAAAGCCTGTCCGCTTCTCCGTCTCAGTCGGAGATATCCCACGCGGCAATGTGGTGATCTTTGCGAACAAAGACGGTGGCTCACTCGGCCTACCCAGTGGAGCCACACTCGCCATCAAGACGAATCCCTCTGATCCTTCGGGAAGCGCTTTGATTCTTTCGGGAGACAGTGACGACCAGATTCTCAACGTGGCTCGCTCGCTTGCTATGCGCAAAGGCGGCGTTCTGTCGACTACAGGTGGCGCTCTACCGCAGGGCGATACCCTCAACTTTTCCAGCTTCTCCCTTCCAGAAGAGCGCAAGGTCGATGACGCTCCACGATGGATGCCGACCGATCGGCTCGTCTCGCTTTGGAACTATAGCTCGCAAGCGGAGATGCAGGGCGACGGTTCCAAACCCCTCCCCACGTACTTCCGTGTTCCACCGGATCTCTACTTCGGCGAAAAGCAGAACCTGCCGCTGCATGTGAATTATCGCTACAACGCGAGCGCGGTCGCGGACGGCTCTGCCCTGCGCGTCTTCATCAACGGCGTTCTCATCAACGAAGCTCCTTTGCAGCCCGGGCACGGCATCATCGACAAACGCAGAGAAGTCATTCTTCCTGTAGTGAACATGCGTCCGTTCGCGAATACCATGCTCTTCAACTTCGACTTCACGCCCTCGCCTTCCAACAGCGCAACCAAGGCTGCACTCCAGGGCGCGATCCTTCACGACTCTTCGCTGGATATCCGCGGCGTGGATCACTGGGCGCGCCTTCCCGATCTTGAACTCTTTGCGAACGCGGGTTTCCCCTTCACGCAGCTCGCCGACCTTGGGCGCACTGTGGTCGTCCTCCCAGTACAGCCCACGAAACAGGAGATCGTCCTCTTTCTTCAACTAATGGGTCACTGTGGCACGCAGACCGGTTATCCCGCGTTGCGTGTTCAGGTAGCTGGCCCCGGTGATGTCGTACAGGACTCCTACGACTATCTCGTTCTTGGAACCGTAGCGAACCAGCCCGCCTTCTCCGTGCTCGAAGAGAACCTCCCGGTTCTCTTCGACGGCACGAGCATCCACTTGCAACAGCAGTCCAACTTTGTTACGCGCCTGCAGCAAATGTGGCACAGATTAATCAACGGCAGCAGCTCCGAGCCGCAGATCGGTTCAGACACCAGCATGCCTAGTGCGATCGTAGAAGGAATCGAATCCCCCTATGCGCACGGTCGAAGCCTGGTCGTCCTTGCGCTGCGGGATGACAATGCGGTCGACGACTTCGTCAAGACTTTCCTCGACCGTTCGCAATCGAGCGACCTCTCGCAAACCGTGAGCCTGCTGCGCAACAAGAAGTTTCTCTCGTACACCGTGGCCACGCCCATCTATCACACGGGCGATATCTCTCGTTATAAGGTGATGCGCATCTGGCTGACGGAGTACTTCTGGCTCCTGCTCGTCGTTGTCTTCATCTTCAGCCTAATCCTCGCCCGCTGGACTCGCGCATATCTTGTACAGCGTGGAGAGCTCCGCCTGCAACACGATGAGGTTACCCAGGGCCTCTAAAGGCCCCTGGGCGCAACGCCGAAGACAAACACGGTCGTGGAGCGGAATGTCTGTCCGGGCAAGAGCTGTGTCGATGGAAAATTTGCGTGGTTGGGCGAATCCGGAAAGTGCTGGGTCTCCAGGCAAAACCCGGCATGCTTCGCATACATCGTTCCCGCATACCCTTTCGCTGTCCCATTTAGAGAGTTGCCAGAGTAGAACTGCACACCCGGTTCCGTTGTGAGCACCGTAAGTGTGCGTCCGCTCTCAGGGTCGAGCGCGACGGCCGCTTTGTGTAGTTCGTATACACCACGGATGAGCACAAAGTTATGGTCGTATCCGCCACCACGCTTCAGTTGCTCGTTGGGTACATTGATTCGGTCTCCTATGCTCGTGACCTCACGGAAGTCAAAGGGCGTGCCCTTCACACTCTGCAAGATGCCTGTAGGAATCAGCGCGGCGTCCACTGGCGTAAAGCTATCCGCATTGATCACAAGACGTTGTTGCAGCACATCTCCACTGGCCTCTCCACGCAGATTGAAGTAGGTGTGGTTGGTAAGATTCAGGACCGTCAGCTTGTTCGTGCTCGCTGTGTAGTCAATGCGCAGACTCTTGCCACTCAGCGTGTATCGGACATGGACGAGAAGTGCCCCGGGAAATCCCATATCTCCATCAGGACTCATCAGGGTGAACTCAACACGATCGTCTCCCATGGCATGCGCCTGCCATACCCTGGTACTGAAGCCTCGCGGTCCACCATGTAATGCGTTGCCGTAGTTATTGATCGGAACCTGGTAGCCCTTACCTTGAAGCTGAAAAGTCCCTTTGGCGATGCGGTTTCCATAGCGACCCACGATTGCACCGAGGTAGTCTTTGGGATTCGACGTATACGCAGCCAGGTTGTTGTGACCCAACGCCACATTGGCCCTGACGCCCTTCCTATCCGGTGCTTCGATCGACACAATACGCGCGCCATAATTGGTTAGCTGCACGCGCAGATCACTATTGCTCAGTACGAAAAGACTTACCTTCTGACCGTCAGCCGTACTTCCCCAGCTACTTTGCTGAACTGCCGCGTGCACTAAAAATGTCTGAAGAAAAATTGCAAGGAACATAGACTTCCGCTTCATCGGGCCTCTTCCATCCTTCGTCAGCATTCTACGCAGATGTTCCTATTCTTCATCGCCTGAAATAGAGCACGGTGATTTCTTCCCCCATGAACAGTTCGTGCATTCCATCGGCCTCATATAAACGACAGTCAGATGGAATCTCCTTTCCGAGGCATCTTTATACAAGAGAGAAATATTCGCTCGATATTGGTGTACTACTTTGTATTTTTTTACGTATACAATTGCATCATGAACTTGTTTCGCGACGCGTTTATTTCCCTTTCTGAATCCAAATCCCTTCGCCATTTCGCAGAGAACTCAACCCTGGCGCGAAAGGTCTCTGGGCGCTTCGTCGCCGGCGTCAGCTTGTCCGAAGCCCTTGCTGCCTGCCAGGAAGAGAATCGTCACGGACGCTCGGTCACGCTGGATGCTCTTGGGGAAAACGTACAAAGTGAAGCACACGCACAAGCCACGGCCGCCATTTATCACCTGATGCTGGACCGCATCGCCGAAATGGGGTTGGACGCGAACGTGTCGCTCAAACTGACGCAGATGGGGATGGATCTTGGTGTTGACGTGGCCGAGTCAATCGTGAAAAGCCTCTCCGAGCATGCATGCGCTCTCAATAACTTTGTCCGTGTAGATATGGAGGGAAGTTCCTACACCGAGGACACGATTGGCATCGTGACTCGCCTGCACGGTGCGCCCGCGATTGGAGATAGTGTCGGAGTCGTCGTACAGTCTTATCTCTTCCGCACAGAGGAAGACATCGATCACCTCATCGCAAATGGTATTCGCGTGCGGCTATGCAAAGGAGCCTACAAGGAGACGGAGAATATTGCTTTCGCGGCAAAGGGCGATGTCGACGCCAACTATGTGAAGCTGATGAAGCGTCTGCTTACCTCCGGAATCTTTCATGGCCTCGCAACGCATGACGAATCCATCATTCACCAGGCGCAGGCTTTCGTGAAAGAGCAAGGCATCGATCCTTCCGGCTTTGAGTTCCAGATGCTTTACGGTATTCGGCGAGATCTTCAGGACTCTCTGGTGAAACAGGGTTATCGCGTCCGTGTGTACGTTCCGTTTGGTGGAGAATGGTATCCCTACTTCATGCGTCGACTCGCAGAGCGTCCGGCGAATGCGCTCTTCATCGCGAGAAACTTGTTTCGCTAGGGCGCGAAGTCCGCCCACCGGCCCGCCTGAGATTGTCTCCGGCGGGCCACCTTTTTTGCGAAAAAGATAGGCGGACTCGATCGAGTCCGCCCATCTAAGAAATGCATCTTTAATAGCTAAAGCTTGATCCAGAGATACTCTTTTGAGTAAGGAACCATACTCATCCGGTAGCCCGAATGGACACCGGTAACGATCGTATCTGACCAATTAAATCCAACCTTCTTCTCCGAATCATAGAGACCAGGCTCTTCCGAAAAGCACATTGTCTTCTTCAAAATTGTTTCGTCACCGAGAGCGATGTAGGGTGGCTGATGACCTTCAGATCCCTCCCCGTGGCCGGGACGATGGTAGATATATTTCGCACATCCCTGCTCCACCTGATACTTGAGAATCTTCTCGGCCACACTTTGACAGGAAGACCCTTCTTTTTGAAGTTCCATCTGCATATCGCAGGAATGCTCGGAGACCTCCCATAACTTGCCCATGTGCGGATCGAATTTACCAGCGGAGTCGGCCGTGATGAACATACGGTAACCTTCTCCACCAAAGCCACCGACACGACATCCACCGCTAATTTGAATGGGTTGATTCTTTTCGATCTTATGAAAGTAAGGCTGGTTGGGATGGGGATACGACGTCACTGAGCCTGCCCTGCAGGAGTAGTGCATACTCGCACCAACGCCGTAGTTTGCTTCGCCGTCATGTAGATCGAGGTCTTTATATAACAACATGGAGGCGTACATCGTCGTTGCAGCACTTACTTCCATATCGTAAATATCTGTGCCGTGCGTGAGGATATAGTCGCGGGCAAAGGCGTGGCCGCGATCGTAATAGGCATACGCGCGACGCCAGAGGGCCAACTCCTCGGGCGATTTGAGTTCGCGCATCTTGAGAAGATCCGGGGCAATATTTACGACCTCTACACCAGGAAATATCTTCGCGACCTTCGCAAGTTCGGAAGGATAAAGTTCTCCATCGATTCCAAGCTTCTTTCCCTGCAAGCCATGCTTCTTGATGCCTTCCAGCGCATATAAGAAAAGATCATTGGATGGCCCAACAGAGACCTTTCCTTCAAAGGGATAGACGCCACGCGCATCGGGATAGTCGTAGTAACAAAGACCATCGCCCCACCACCAGCTTTTTACGATGTCGCGATCGAGCCCAGGATAGAGATACCAGGGATTTTCGTCGTCTTTGTTCATGAAGGTCGCCTGTGGGCGCTCCGTCTCAACATGGTAGTAGCCGATGAGATACGAGACGTTGAGCACATTGCGAAGCATGAAGCATTCGATCCCGCGTTCTGCGAGGATGCCTTTGAATGTTTGCACCTTGGCTTTGTACCAGCTCAAGGGCAGACGGTCGTAGGTTGCCGGAGCGGGTGGAGCGTCCACTCCCGTTGGAGGAGTAAGAAGCATCTTTTCGCTCGGCCCTCCGGCCTGTGAAAACAACAGGGACTCCAACGATGGCTTGCCGTGATCCGCGGTCGATTGCATGGAAGCAACCGCGTCCACCCGTCCAAGGAAACCGGCCCCAAACAAAGCAGCGGTGCCTTTCGTCATAATTTGTCTGCGTGTTTGCATTTGATCTTCTCCTGGAAGTGATGTCCTACGGATGCAAGTGCGAGAGACTGGTACTGCCGATTGAGGTTGAAAGTCGAGGGGCTTATTTCTTCAGCCGCCCCTTTTCTCTTGGTTTCTAGAGGTCTTCGGGCATGACGCCGCCTACACCCTGGCGAACCACGGGCTTCCCTTTGCGCTCTTTCTTCTGTTTTTCGACCATCGCTGCAACGTCGGCAAGTAGCTTGCTGGGCTCATAGATGATGCCGTCTTTGACGACATACTTGATGCCTCCCACGCGCTCTACTTTGCCGGTGACATCATTGAGCTTCATCCAACCTGTGCCATAGAAGACTTTCAGGTTTTCAAGCGGATTCTGATCGACGATCACCATGTCGGCCAGTGTGCCTGGGCGAATGATTCCGAAATCAACAGTCGTCTGCTTTGGACTCTGAAGTTCTTCTGCGCCATAAAGTGTTGCGGAACGGATAACTTCTAACGGTGTAAGCCCCGCCTCACGCAGCAGTTCCATCTCTTCGATGTAACTGAAGCCGAAGTCCTGATAGATATAACCAGCGTCTGTACCGACGGTGATATGTCCACCCATTTGGTTGTAGTCCTTCAACATCTGTCCCCAGACGCGGTAGTAGTTCTTGAAGGCGTACTCATCCTCGGTCGTCCAGTAGTACCAATACGAGCCATGATTACTGCGGTTGGGCTGGTAATAGTCCCACAGGGAAGGCAACGTGTACCTATCGTGCCATTCGGCGGTATAGGCGCGCATCAGATCACGCCCCGCGGAGTAAATGACCATGGTGGGGTTCATCACGGCGTTGTGGGCCTTAAGGTCCGTCAGAAAGTCTTTCCACTCCGGACTTCCCTGCGGATGGATCTTGTCCCAGTTACGCGCTACCTGACCAAAGCGCATGTACTCATCTGAGTAGTTCTGCGTGAAGGGATAGTCCTGCACGGATGTATCTTTGAGCAGGGACTCAAAGAGTCCATAGCTATGCGTGATCGTGCGCAGTCCCATATCGACGGCGATGCGTGCGGTCATACGCGGCGCAGTCGTCTGACTGATGTGATCGAGCGATCCGAGATGCTTCTTCTTCGCTTCGTCCAGAAGAGCTTCGACGATCTCCGGATCTCCACCATGAAGCTTCAAGCCGTCGACGCCCTTGGCAGCAACGAAGTCCACCCATTGACGCGCCATCTCTGGAGTGACTGGGAGTTGTGGCTTCCAACCATCGCCGGAGAACTCGGATTGATAAACATAAAGACGTGGCGCTACAATTTCGTTCTTTGCAGAGCGTTCCCGCTCCTTCAGTGCCCAGTCGAGTGGGCCTGCTGGCACGCCGCGTACCGTGGTAACACCATGTGCCAGCCATAGCTTATTGCAGTATTCCGCTTCAGGCGCCTTCTGTGGAGAGCCATAGTGAATGTGATTATCGACGAAGCCTGGCATAAGATACATGCCTGTTCCGTCAATCTCATGATCGCCTTTTGCCGGGCGACGCTTCGGATCGATCGGCACATGCGGCGCACCTACGTTCACCACGTCGACAATCTTGTTGTGTTCCACTACGACGTCCATTGGTCCCATCGGAGCCGCGCCGGTTCCGTCGATGACCGTGACCCCGCGAATGATGAGCCGCGCATAAGGTCCGACGCCTTCACCCGGCTTGCGGTTGGGGGCGGAGACGATGACGGGGCGCGCGTCCTTTTGAGCCTTCGACCGGACGCTAAATAGGGAGATAGAAAAACAGGTAATCACAGCGAGTTTTCGCTTCATCATCAGCATCAATCCACGTCTCTTTCTTGTCTCTAAAAAGTAAGGCCAGGACATTTTGTCCTGACCCTCATTGCTCTATGGCATCACTACGGGAACGCCCTGGCGGATGACTGTTTTACCCTTATATTCTTTCTTCTGCTTGTCCACCATGGCGGCGACGTCCGCAAGCAGTTTCTTTGGCTCATAGACGATGCCGTCCTTCACGACATACTTGATGCCGCCCACGCGCTCCACTTTGCCAGTGTCGTCGTTGAGCTTCATCCAGCCGTCGCCGTAGAGCACCTTCAGGTTTTCCAACGGATTCTGATCGACGATCACCATGTCCGCGAACTTGCCGGGGCGGATAATGCCGAAGTCCACCGTGGTCTGCTTGGGGCTCTGCAACTCCTCCGCACCGTAAAGCGTAGCGGAACGAATAACCTCCAGGGGAGAGAGCCCCGCTTCACGCAATAGCTCCAACTCCTCGATGAAAGCAAAGCCGTACGTCTGATAGATGAAGCCGGCGTCCGTACCCGTGGTGACGTGGCCGCCCATCTGGTTATAGTCCTTAATCATGTTGCCCCAGACGCGGTAGTAGTTCTTGTAGGCGTACTCGTCCTCGGTCGTCCAGTAGTACCAGATAGAACCGTGATGGCTGCGATCCGGCTGATAGTAATCCATCAACGAAGGCAAGGTGTACTTGTCATGCCATTCGGAGGTGTAGGCGCGCATCAGATCACGACCGGCCGAGTAGATCACCATGGTCGGATTCATAACAGCGTTGTGCGCTTTCAAATCCAGAAGGAAGGCATTCCATTCGTCACTGCCCCGCGGATAGATCTTGTCCCAATTACGGGCGACCTGGCCAAAGCGCATGTACTCATCGGAGTAGTTCTGATTCAGGGGGTAGTCCTGAACCGAAGTGTCTTTGAGCAGAGACTCAAACAAGCCATAACTATGTGTGACTGTGCGAAGACCGAGGTCGACTGCGATGCGAGCAGTAAGACGCGGCTCACTCTCCTGGCCGAGATGCGCAAGAGAGCCCATCTTGTTCTTCTTTCCCTCATCCAAAATGGCTTCGACAACATCCGGATCTCCGCCGAAGAGCTTGATGCCATCGGCGCCCTTGGCTGCAAGAAAGCGAACCCACTCGCGTCCAAGTTCTGGAGTAAGGACAGGATTCGCCTTCCATCCATCGCCCGTAAATGCGGGCTGATAGACGAAGATACGTGGAGCCACCGTCTCATCCTTCGCCGAACGCTCGCGCTCATGGAGAGCCCAGTCCAGAGGACCCGCAGGTACGCCGCGCACTGTCGTAACTCCATGGGCAAGCCATAACTTGTTGACATACTCCGCGGTGCCAGCCTTGTTGGGGTCGCCGTAGTGCGTGTGGGTATCGACGAAGCCGGGCATCAAATACATACCTGTTCCGTCGATCTCATGGGCCGTCTTCGCAGGCCTGCGCTTTTCATCTATGGGGACGTGCGGTGCACCTACGTTCACTACATCGACGATCTTGTTGTGCTCCACTACAACGTCCATCGGTCCCATCGGAGCAGCACCGGTGCCATCAATCACAGTGACGCCCCGGATGATCAGCTTGTCATACGGCCCCTGACCCTCGTCAGGTCTGCGGTCAGGCGCGGGTACGAGTGCACCTGGCTTTTGCGCTTCCATCTCTTGTGTGCCTGTAACAACGGCTGCCGTGATCGCAAATACTGCCATCCATCTTTGAACTCGAAACATTTGTATCCCTCTCCAGTTACATTCATTTGCGCAGCGATATGGAATTAGCACGAAGTAAGTTCTTGTCTGAAAATGTGTTTAGAACAAGAACTGTATTCCTACCTTGAAGAGTCGTGGTGGCAATACTGCGGTGGGATTTCGTGCGAGTGCGGCGCTGTTGTAGCTCTGATTGACCGTTTGCACAGCGGCGGAGTTATTCAGGTTATAGACATCGAACTCTGGCTTGAAAGTGTAGCGGTCGCGCCACTTGATGTTGTTGGACAAACGCATATCCAAAAGGTTGAAGTCGGGCAGACGATTGGCTCCGGCGGGTGCTACAGTAACCGACTGCGTGGTCTGATTGAGTGTCGTTCCGAGAATGGCCGTCGTATACGAATAGGTCATTGCATAGGGAAAACCAGTGGCGTGCTGGAAATTGCCAGACAGTTCAAATCCTTTAGGCAACTGGTAGACCGAGGCCAGCTTGAGCTGAACGGGCGTGTCATAGGACAACACACTGGTCCGGTTGATGTTGTTGTTTGGATTGTTGAGATCGTCCAATGTCGTGCCTACGTCGCCTGTGGTCGCACCGCGCAGGCGGCTGAATGTCACACCGCCGTTGACCAGCCAATGATGCGACATCGACTTCTGGACGTTTACATCGATACCGCGATATTCGAAGTTCAGCAGAGGCGAATTCATGAGCCGATAGTTGACCAGTCCCTTGGTAGCGAGGGACTGGTTGAAAATCGTGAACGTGCCGCCTGCCGGATTAGTCGTTGCAATGGGTGTATAGCCAGACGTAGGCACAGCGTCGTTGAAACGGCCAATCTGATCGCTGGTAGAACGATGCCATCCACTCACAGACAGCACTATGCCATATGGAAGGCGTTGATCTACTCCAAGCGATTGTTCCCAGCTGTTGGGACGACGGACGGCTGGATCTAACTTAGTGGTGGCGCCTCCAGTGAGACCATTGGATGCCCCAGGGTCAAACTCATTTCGACTGTCACCTGTTCCATAAAAATCTGGGATACCATTACCGTTGCTGTCTGCTTTCCAGACGACCGAGGCATTCGAAAACCCAAGAGGATTTACAGCGGTAACGACGTTCATGGCGACGCCTTGCATGTACTTGCTCAGACTTGCCTTAATTACAGTCGTCCCGCGTCCAGTGATGTCCCACGATACTCCGAGGCGCGGGGTGAAGTTCTTCCAGTTCGGCACATTGTCCACGGCGGCGGTGGTCTTGGGATACGAGGTGAAGAACCTTCCCTGATCGGCATGCTGAGCGGGAATATAGCCATGGAGAAATTCCCAACGAAGACCGAGGTCGAAGGTAAGACGGTTTGCGATCTTCCAGTTATCCTGGCCGTAGAAGGCAAGCATGTCCAGATTATTGGTCTGTTGATTGATGGGTGTGTTGTAGAGCGTTACCGTTGAGACCTTGCCGTTGATCATGACGCCCTGCAGATCGCCGTTCGCTTTGTAAATCTGCGCGTAGTAGTCATGGCTGAACTCGGCACCGAACTTGATGCTGTGCGTGCCAAATCCGCGGTTGATCACGGTTGAGGCCGAGGTATCGAGCGCGAGCCGCCAAGTCGGATTCACATAGCTATAGGGGGCAGCATTGATCAAGGTGGACAGTGCAGAATCCGTGATCGAGATATCCGTTGCAACCACGTCTTTCTGGTAGCGCTGCGGGTACTTGAGATGCATGAAACCTACACCCGAATCAATGACCCATTTTGAAGTCGGCATATAGATCCACTTCAAAATGGAGGTGCTGCCCGGCTGATTCTGCAACCAGGAAGCTTTATCCGTGGTGAAGTAAGGTGGCGAGTTACGGCGATGGTACCGATTCTTCTGATTGCGGCTATACATCGCCGACAATTTGTTCTTCGGGTTGAGCTGATAGCTGAACTTCACCATCTCGTTTGCAATCAGGTTGTCATTGATCGCCGACGTAGCATCCGGATTGAAGGCGCCGGAAACAATGTTATTCACCTTCCACCAACGGAACGATCCAAACCACCAGAGCTTATCTCGCAGAAGTGGACCGCCGATCTGGCCGTTGTAGTCGTAGTTGATCGTGATCGGATTTCCCAGTTCAAGGGAAGGATTGGTCTGCTGCGATGCCGTCACGTTCTTCAGCAGCAGCGCACGAAGTGAGCCATTGCCGATGTTGTCCGACTGCATCCCTTTGCCAGCACCATTCGCAAAGATGGTTCCGTGAATCTGGTTTCCACCATCCTTCGTGACCATGTTCATGTACACACCGCTCTGACCGATCTCGGCCGGCAACGCGCCAATGCGATAGTTGATCTCCTGGAACATACCCTGGTCGTAGTAGATAGCCGTCGACCCGCCACCACTTCCAGGCCAGTTCACGTTGACTCCGTCAATCATGAAGCGCTGATCAGCGACGGTCGATCCATGCACGACCATCGTGGACGCCTGCATGCCTGTCGAGCCACCCACATCGCGGCCGCTGGGCATGACGGAAGGAACCAGGTTGGCTTCGGCCCATGGGCTTCGCCCCGCGGGAATGCCTTCCAGAAGCTGCTGACCGAGCACGGCTTGACTGGCAACATTCTCGGTGTCGATTGAGACCGCGGAGCCGTTGACTACGATCTCTTCCGTAACACTACCCGTCGCCAGCTTCGAGTCTGCTGTCACCGTCACGGCAGAATTTACGGTGATATTCGTAGTGACATACACGCTGTAGCCCGGAGACTCCACACGCAGGGTGTACGTGCCGGGGGCGAGTTCAAGAAACTTATAAAACCCTTCCGCGTCCGCCGCCATCACGCGCTTTCCGGTGATCAATGCTGGGCTGGCGACAGTGACCGTCGCGCCAGGAATAGCCGCTCCAGTGCTGTCGACCGCAGTACCCTGAATTGTTCCAGTCAATGTCTGTGCTGAACCCTGCACCGTGAGGTAACAGAGAAAAAGCAGAAGACAGCAAATGGTGCGCAGTTTTCGTACAAGTGGAAAAGCAAAGTCACAGAAATGGCGGGAAGCCCGAGAAAAAGGGTGCATGAGTGTCTCCAAAAAGAATGTCGGGATACTTCTCTTCTATCCGTGACCTGGTGAGGGTGCGTCGCGGCCTTCTTGAGCGCTTAAAAATTTAACAAGTCATGAGGCTGGAAAAACGGAACCATTGCTACGCGTGCTGCCACAGACTTCCCTTGCGGGAAGCGGGTTACATTGAGCCGACTAAACGTGAAGCTGTCGAATATGGTTCTGCCTCGCCGAGACTATCGGCGGAGAGGTGACTGGAAGGCAGTGTTGATATACGCATCAGGCCACAACATCCCGCTCCAAGTCAAGCATTTTTGCATGCCATAGCGGTTATTTTTTTGCGTACGATTTTGTATTCATTCGAATAGCGCAAGAAAAAGAGCCCGTTTATGGGCTCTTTCATCGGTTATAAGCATTTTTTTACCAGGAACCACGC
Source organism: Terriglobus saanensis SP1PR4 (assembly GCF_000179915.2). Classification (NCBI taxonomy): domain Bacteria; kingdom Pseudomonadati; phylum Acidobacteriota; class Terriglobia; order Terriglobales; family Acidobacteriaceae; genus Terriglobus; species Terriglobus saanensis. The sequence continues at coordinate 4,080,228 of NC_014963.1, forward strand.
TCCCCAAAGAGGTCAATTAGTTGATGAATCCGCTCTGCGCCGTGTTTCCAGTTATTCGATAACGCCCGCTCGGTGGCCTTCATATTTCCGGAAGCGATGGCCGCGATAATCTCTTCGTGCTCTGACACCGAATGATGGAGGTCCTGAATGATCGTGTGCGCGTAGAGCCGCCAGTAGCGCTCGATCTGCGGCTTCATCATCTTGTGCAGCACCAGCAGACGTGGGCCTGCACTTGCCGCAACGATCTCATGATGAAAACGCGTATCGATCTCAAACACCAGACGAAGTTCCACCTTCTTCGTCACAGCTATACCGCCAAGGCGCTGATTAAGCTCCTGCAACGTCTTGCAGAGCTCGCCCCGCTTCTCCTCACTCAGCGAAGCAGTCAGCGCACCAGCCATCCCTTCGATATTGCCCACAATCATGTACAGCTCATGGGCATCTTCCTTGGTCAGCGGCGAGATGCGCAGGCGGGACTTCTTCCCACCTCGCTGTTCCGTAATAAAGCCTTCCCGCTGGAGAAGCTGGAGAGCGCCTCGAATCGGGGTTCGGCTGAGACCGAGACGTTCGGCCAGTTCGGCTTCCACGACCCATGAACCAGGCGAAATCTGGCCTTGCACAATCAATTCCCTGAGTTTCAAGAAGGCTGAAGTCACGCTGTCCCGCTTCGGCTCGCGTTCGGTCTTTTTGACGAGTGGGGCAGAGGCTTTCATTAGTTCTTCCCTTCAGGCACATCTGCGGTCGGCGTCGCCGACGCATGGCTGATTATTCACAGCCGTTTGGTCGCGAGTCAATTCCACACATGGATTCATCCCACCGACACATGGGACGTATCCTGTTTTGTGTACAATTCTGGATATGACCACGAGTGCGAATACTTCCCTGCCCGTTTTTGCGAATGAACCCTTTTGTGACTTTTCCGACGCGAAGATCGCGCAACAGATGCGTGAAGCCATTCAGCACGCAGAATCGCGGCTGACGGCAGAAAAATATCCGCTCGTCCTCAATGGAGAAGAGAAAACCACCAAGACCGAAATCGTCTCCGTGAATCCAGCGCGCCCGAGCCAGACCATCGGTGTCTATGCCTCCGCCGACGCTTCGCACGTTCCGTCTGCAGTAGCGAGCGCGTCCAAAGCCTTTGCTTCCTGGAGTGCTCAAAGCACGGAGAAGCGCGCCGATCTTTTGCTGCGCGCAGCCAGTCTCCTGCGCGAACGCAAGATGGAGTTCAACGCCTGGTTAGTTCTGGAAGCCGGCAAGAACTGGGGCGAAGCGGATGCAGATACGGCCGAAGCCATCGACTTTCTTGAGTACTACGCGCTCCAGGCAATTCAGCTTGCCCACGCAAAACCCTCCATCCAGTATCCAGGCGAAGAGAACCAGCTCGTCTATCTGCCGCTTGGCGTCGGCGCAGTTCTTCCTCCATGGAACTTCCCTCTCGCCATCATGGCTGGTATGACCTGCGCCGCCATCGTGATGGGAAACACCGTCGTCCTGAAACCATCACCTCTCACTCCAACCATTGCACTGCGCTTTGTCGAACTGCTTCTCGAATGCGGTCTGCCGGAAGGCGTGGTGACCCTCTGCCAAGGCGGGCCCGAGTTCGGTGACGCCCTCGTCGGTCACCCTGAAGTTCAATTCATCGCCTTTACCGGATCCAAGAAAGTCGGTCTGCATATTCACGCCAAGGCTGCGCAGACGCAGCCCGGACAGCGCGGCATCAAGCGCACCATTCTTGAGCTTGGTGGTAAGGACGGCATCATTGTGGATGCGGATGCAGACCTGGAGAGCGCCGCAAACGGTGTTGTGGCCTCTGCCTTTGGCTTCAACGGGCAAAAGTGCTCCGCATGTTCGCGCGTCATTGTGGATCAATCCGTTCATGATGAATTCGTAGAGATGTTGAAGACCCGCGTCGCCGCGCTTGCACAGGGAGATCCTGTTGAGAATTTCGCCACGGGCCCCGTCGCCAACGATGCTGCCTATGATCGCGTCCTCGGCTACATTCAGGACGGCGCAACGCGCGGCACCATCGTTGCGGGCGGCCACGCCAAAACGAAACCTGAAGACGGCTACTACATTGAGCCCACTGTCATCACCGGACTTACCTCCAGCGACCGGCTCTGCCAGGAAGAAATCTTCGGCCCCGTGCTCACAGTGATTGCCGCAAAGGACTTCGATGACGCCTTGCGTATCGCCAACGACACTGAATACGGTCTCACCGGCGCGATTTATAGCAGCTCCGAAGAAAAGCTCCATCGCGCGGCGCGTGAGTTCCACGTCGGCAATCTCTACTTCAACCGCAAGTGCACAGGCGCCATGGTGGGAGCGCATCCCTTCGGTGGATTCAAGATGTCTGGCACCGATTCGAAGGCTGGCGGCCCGGATTACCTACACCTGTTCTCGCAAGCCAAATCGATCGCGCGCAAGCTCGCCTGATCTCCTTCTGTTCTATTTTTCAAAACTGCTTCGACTCATGGAGGTACCAATGTTGGCATCACGTCGCATCCTTCTTCTGTTTGCCGTTGCATTCACCTCTCTCAGCGGCACGGCACAGCAGCGTGCGGGCGCGGGAACTCAGTACGGACCTGCCACAGCCCAGCCAGGAGGAATCCAGCCCGCCGCAACGCTCATCCACAAAGATGAAGTGCCCGAAGAAAAGCCAGTGGTCACGCAGCACAGCATCACGCTGCACGGAAAGACACTCGCCTACACAGCGACCACCGGACGCATGCCCATCAAGACCTCCGCAGGCGTAACCGATGCCGAGATGTTTTACGTCGCCTACACATTGGATGGAGCCACCAAGAAGCGCCCTCTGACCTTCGTCTTCAACGGCGGTCCTGGCTCTGCCACCATCTGGCTGCACATGGGCGCCTTCGGTCCGCGTAAGGTCAGGATGCTTCCTAACGGATTCATGCCTGCACCTCCCTTCGAGATTGAAGACAACGAGCAGACATGGCTGGACCAGACCGACCTCGTCTTCATCGACGCCATCGGAACCGGTTACAGCCGCGCCCTCAGTCCAGAAGCAGGCAAGAAATACTGGGGTCTGCTCGGCGATCTCGATGCCTTCGGCGAATTTATAAGACTTTACCTGCAAAAAAATTCTCGCTGGCAGTCTCCGCTCTATCTTGCAGGAGAGAGCTACGGCACCACGCGTGCCGCCGGACTCTCGGGTTGGCTCGTCGATCACGGCATAGCCCTCAACGGCATTGTGCTGATCTCAACCGTTCTCAACTTTCAATCCACCGGCTTCGCTGTTGGCAACGATCTTCCATACATCTCGTTTCTTCCCACCTATGCGCTCACTGCCGCCTACCATCACAAACTCGCTCCTGAATTAAATGACCATCCAGAGGCCCTCAAGAAAGAAGTCGAAGCGTGGGCCACCACGGAGTATCCCGTCATCCTGCAAAAGGGCGATTCGCTTACTCCCGCGGAGTATCAGTCGGCGGTAGACCATCTCGCCCGCTTCACCGGTCTAAGTAAAACCTTTATCGCGCACAGTGACCTCCGCGTTGACCTGTCGCACTTCGACGCCGAGCTTCTGCGGGAAGAAGGTAAGACCGTGGGACGTCTCGATGGTCGCTTCACCGGTACCAACGCCTCCGGTACGCAGCAGTCCACAGACTTCGATCCCAGCGAAGCTGGGATCCGTCCTCCCTATACCTCTGCCTTCGGTGACTACGTAAAACAGGAGCTCAACTACGACAGCGACCTGGTCTACTGGGTTCTCGGTGGAGGCATCGGTCCCTGGGAGTATCCAGGCGGTGGCCGCAGCGGCTTTCCCGACGTAAGCCAGATGCTCCTGCGAGCCTTCGCCAAGAACCCCTACATGCATGTTCTTGTAGCCGAGGGATACTACGACGCCGCAACGCCTCTCTTCGGTGTGGAATATACCCTGAACCACATGGGTCTTACCCCAGAGATGCACAAGAACATTGTGCGCGACACCTTCGTTGCCGGGCACATGGTCTACATCGACACACCCTCTATCAAGAAGCTAAAAAAGGATGTCGATACGCTGTACCGCGAAACCGCACCGAAGTAGAACTTAGAATCGGCCGTCCACAGTCCTTCTCCCGTCCTTATGCCTTCTTTAGGTTCGGAGAAGGACGATGGATGCATGGCTACCTTCGGGCAACAGACAACGAGATGGATCGACAACGCACGACGAGAGAAACCCAATCTCTTCCGGCTCAAAAGCCTTCATAAAGAGAACAGACCTGAACCGGCCGACCGTTCGATCACGATCATCCTGTACGGCATTCTCTTCCCATCCGTGGTCTGCGGCCTGCTGGCGATCACCCTTTTCCATCTGCATCCCCACTCCTCCCCAGGGACACACCAGATCGAATGGCCCAAAATTCTGTTGGAGGGCGCAGCCTTCGCAGGACTGCTCCTGATCGCAGTCGTCCTTTCGATCGTTGTTGGCGGCGGAACACAACAACTGCTCAAGAAGGTCAGAAGAAAAAAGACCTGCACGAAATAATTTCTAAGCCCACGCACCGCACCAGCTGAACAATACTTCGCTCAATTGAGCTTCCATAAAAACTCCAGGGAGAAGCCGTGACTTCTCCCTGGAGTTTTACTGCTTTCTTACGCGGTTCGGCATAGTCTCTCTCTTGGCTCGTGAGCAGGCCTCTCCTGGACTCCTCGCCCCATCCAATGGTCGATGTATCAGTCAGGATCCGAATGTCAGTAGCAGGTTACACGGGGTTCCGTTTGTCTTCCTCTTCATCTCGCGTTGTTCGGATGCTCACGCTCTTCGCGCTCACGGCCGCATTCTCCGCCGTGTCGCAGCAACTGCCGGATGCCCCCTCCACCGCGCAGAACATAGCCCCAAAGGGCTTCTTCAGCCGTTGGGCAAAGTTCTATCGAGAAGATTGGAACGGCACAGCTGGCTCCGGCCCCGCCCCGCCGAGACGCGGCCTGCCATCCCCATTGAGCTCTCCACCCTTCCCGAATGTGGATTGGTCCTACGGGGGTTCCCCCACCCTTGGTGAGGCCGACACAAATGTCTACCCATTGATGACGGCGATCAATGGAGCCAGCAGCCGGACGAAGATCTACGGTTGGATCGAGCCCACCGTGAACTTCAGTACCTCGCGGGACCGCAACTATCCAACCGCAAACGATATCTATTCGAATAGCTTCGAGCTTAACCAGGCCGTCGTCTACATTGAACGGCTGCCTGATTCTGTTCAGCGCGATCACATCGACTGGGGATTTCACCTCACCGGTTTCTATGGAACCGACTACCGCTCCACGACCGACAAGGGCTACTTCAGCCAGCAACTCATCAACAACGACAAGCAGTACGGCTTCGATCCCGTACTCGAATACGTCGACATCTACTTTCCCCACGTTGCGAAGGGAATGAATCTCCGCGCTGGCCGTTACATTTCTATTCCGGGCATCGAAGCCCAACTCACGCCGAATAACTACGTGTTCAGCCACTCGCTTCTGTACGCTGTCGATCCCTTCACGGACACAGGCGTGCTCGCAACCATCCAGGTCACCGATCAACTCGTCGTGCAGGCAGGTGTCTCCGGAAGCCACGATGTCGCACTCTGGACCGCGGATGCCAAGCCCTCATTTACGGGCTGTGTCAGCTACACGACGAAATCCGTCAACGACAACGTCTACCTCTGCGCCAACGGCATCAACGACGGCAAGTACGCCTTCAACAATCTGCAGATGTACGACGGCACCTGGTATCACAAGATCGGAAGCACATGGCACATCGCTACCGAAGCCTATGTCATGTATCAGCGCGATGTCCCCAACGTGAACGGCCCCATCGCACCGGAGAAGGGCACCAACGGCGCGAACTGCAGGACCGGCTTAAATAGCTGTCTTGCACCGGAGTGGGCCGTCGTGAACTACCTCAACAAACAGCTTTCGCCGCATGACTTTCTCTCGTTCCGGTCGGACTTTCTAAACGACAAGAAAGGCCAGCGCACCGGATACGCAACGCGCTACAGCGAAGGAACCGTCATGCTCAGCCACTGGATCGGCTCCACGATCCAGATTCGCCCGGAGGCTCGCTTCGATCACTCCTGGGACAAGAATGGCTATGACAAAGGAACGCGACGCAATCAATTTACTGTCGCAACCGATATCATCTTTCATTTTTGATTTGCCGCTTCGAGGCATGGAAATATTTCTTTCCGCCAGTTGTCTCTTCCTAAAGAAGAACGACCGGAAAGAGAGTAGATGAAGATCCTATTTGCAAGCACCCCCGTCACGGGCCACGTCAACCCAATGCTGGCAGCCGCATATATCCTGGCAAATGCCGGACACACGACTGCCTTTTATACAGGCAGATTGTTTCGTGAACAGACGGAAGCGGTCGGCGCAGGTTTCTACCCGCTTCCTGTAGACGTCGACTATGACGTGCGAGATGCCGCAGCCGCTTTTCCGCAATTGGGTCGATGTAAACCCGGTCCCGAACGCACTCTTGCCACACTCAAATCCGTTTTTGTCGATTCGATGTCCTCTCAGTTCAAAGGGCTCGAAGCCGTACTGAAAGCATTCCCGGCCGATTTGATCGTTCACGAGACCACGTTTTGCGGTGTGCTTCCACTTCTTCTCGGTCCACGATCAGCACGTCCCGCCAGCGCTTATCTCAACAACACCTCACTCCAGCTTCCACGGGAGGACGGAGCACCCGTCGGTCCGGGGAGCCCAGCGCTACCGCCTACAACAGACACAGCGCAACGTGCGGCATACCAAGCCATCGCACAGGACTTCGATGCGACGATCACCTACCCAATTCTGGAGTACACCAACAAGATTCTTCACGACCTGGGGGTGCCACCTCTGCCAGCACGCCTTTTAGAATCCGTAAGCACCCTCTCCGATCTCATGCTTCAGCCTAGTGTGGCGAGTTTTGAGTATCCGCTTCGCGAATCGCAGCCAAAACTGCACTTTATCGGATCCCTTTTTCAAAAGGGATCGGGCGAACTGCCGCCGCGGATAAAAGAAGCCAAAGAAGCAGGACGCAAGATTGTTTTAGTGAGCCAGGGAACCATCGCGAATAACGATCTGGGACAGCTCGTAGCCCCTGCCATTCAGGCCTTCGGTGATCGTGAGGATCTGCTGCTCGTGATCACCACGGGAGGCCGACCGGTCGAAAGCATCCCATGCCCACTCCGTGCGAATACTCTAGCTGCCTCGAATTTCGACCTTCAAAAAATCATGCCATACGTCGACGCGCTGATTGCCTTTGGTGGTTACGGCACGGTAACGCAGGCGCTCAGCTTCGGTGTGCCCATGGCCCTGGGTGGTAAAGGCCAGGACAAACCGGAAAACGCAGCGCGCATTGCATGGCTTGGATGCGGTATCGATCTCGGCACAGACACGCCAACAGTCGAGCAACTGCGCGAAGCGGTGAAAAATCTTCTGACGATACCGACATATCGCGATCGCGCAAAGGAGATCGCGCAGGAGTTCGCAGCCCATGATCCGGCCCAGGAGTTACCACAGCTGCTCGAAGCGCTTGTTGCCGCTCGGTGACCGTTGGACCTGGACAGCGTATCTCTTCGGATTGCTTTTTGAGCATTACGTCAATCAATAATCCATCGCTCATGAGCACAAACGATGAAACAAACGGAGAGGCTATGGCTTTAAGCAAAATGCTGGCAGATCTTCCTGTCGAGACAGGAAGCGGAATCAACCCAAAGAAAGAGGGACTACGTCAAACACTGCAGCTGGCATCCATCTTTGCGGTGGTCACATTGGCGCTGCACGTCGCGATCAACTTACGTGCACAGCATTTGGGTTATGAGCTCTTCCGTGACGAGATGTATTACATCCTCTGCGGACGTCACCTTGCATGGGGCTATGTGGATCAGCCGCCCATTGTGGCGCTGGCAGCTCGATTTTCGGAGCTAGTCTTCGGGTGGCACTCAGTCGCTCTGTTTCGAATGCTGCCCTCTCTTGCCGGAGCTCTGGAGGTAGCCGGAACCGGTTTACTGGTGCGGGAGATGGGTGGCCGACGCCTCGCGCAAGGACTCGCGATGCTGGGGGTTCTGACCTGCACAGTTGTACTCGCAATCGATGCATTTCTCTCGATGAACTGCTTTGAACCGCTCTTCTGGATGGGAACCGCTTATGGGATACTGCGTGCCGTAAGGGGTGACGGCGAACTTTGGTGGATCGTAGCCGGAGTCATGGCTGGCCTTGGTCTGGAAAATAAATGGAATGAAGTGTTCTTCCTCTTCTCTGTGCTGGCAGCACTTTTGGTGATTCCTGCTGTGCGAAAGACTTTGGACCGATGGTTCGCCGTGTGCATCGCGGTGATCGTTTTGATTGCGCTACCGAACATCCTTTGGCAGGTTCATCGGGGCTGGCCGACTCTGGTCTGGCTGCACAACGCCGGAACGCAGGGTAAGAACATCGTCTACGGACCAGGGATGTTCTTGTGGAATCAGATCTTCCTCCTCGGTCCTCTATCGTCACTGCTATGGGTCGGCGGTCTCATCTGGTTGCTGACCAGCCCGCGCGCACGTGGGTTACGTTGGATAGGCGTGGCGTACGTCGTGTACTTCCTGGGCATGATGGCAATGCATGCGAACGATTACTATCTTGCGCCGGTGTACCCGCTGCTCTTCGCCGCAGGCGGCGTCGCCTGGAGCCAGTGGCTGGCGCCAGGACGTGCGCGCCGCATCGCGATTCCCGTATATTCCTTCCTGATTATGGTGTATGGGGTGCTAGGCATTCTGAGCGTGCAGCCGGTTCTAACACCACCGGAGTATGTCCGCTACATCCTACCGAGCGGCCTCAAGCCACGCCAGTTCAACGCCGCGTTGAACTCACCACTGTATGAACTAGCGGCTGACATGACAGGATGGCAGGAGCAGGCAAATAAGCTAGCCGAGGCTTACTGGTCACTCTCTCCAGCGGACCGAGCAAAAGCGGGGATCCTGGTTGGTAATTACGGCGAGGCAAGCGCAGTCAATCTCTTCCGGCCGGATGTGCCCACAGCGATCAGCGGTCATCAGAACTACTGGTACTGGGGGCCGCAAGGGCACGATGGATCCGTCATGGTGGCTTTTGGAGAAAAGCGAGAGGTTCTCGAACAGCGTTTTACGAGTGTGACCGAGATCTCGAAAGTCTACAACCAGTGGGGCCATACGTTCGAGTCCGGGCCCGTGTACCTCTGCCGCGGAGCAAAACAGAACCTCATGGAAGCATGGCCAGCGTGGAAGAGATGGTTCTAACAACGAATGAATGCAGGCCAAACAAAACCCGCCTCATGAGGCGGGTTTTGTTTGACTTTAAAAAAGTCAGAATTTGTGGCGGAGAGAGGGGGATTCGAACCCCCGATAGAGAGTTAAAGCCCTATAACGGTTTAGCAAACCGCCGCCTTCAGCCACTCGGCCATCTCTCCGCACTTTGTTACAAGCCGCCACCCGGCTGCTCGCCAACGTCTCCGATTATAGCCTGAACGCTTCCAAACCAGCTTCCACAAAAGCGATCTGGCCGAAGAGCTCGTCCGCTTTTCCGTGCAGTGTCGCAATCTGCAGAGGCTCCAAAGGCACAAGGCAGGCTTTGGCTCGGGCGAGGTAGGCCTCGCGACTCGCCAGACCATTCAATCCACCATTGATGCACCTTGTAATGGCCAGAAGCTCGTCCACGTCAGCAAAATAATTCAGACGATGTACGCTCCAGTACCAGGCGGCACTCTCCATCGCCAGGGCTGGCTCGGTGGCCAGAAGTGCGGGATGATCTTCGGTCATGAGATCCGTTCCGCACGCCAGGCTGAAGGCTGAGTACTCGGCTCGTCCCGTGAGCTGAAGCAGACCACGCCCTTTGAACCGTTCTCCATCTCCAGCCTGCACATTTCCAAGGTCTTTTCGTCCCTCATACTGCCTTCCACTGGCGAGCTCCTCCGTATAGCGCAGCTCTCCGCTTTCGTGGGCTACCTGCGCAAGAAAATGGGACTTTCTCAGAACCGTATCGATCTGGTAAAGCGCCATCGACTGTTCAAGATACGGGAAGTATTTTGCAATCCACGGAGCACGCGCGTGCGGCATGATGCGCTGCAAAAGCTCTGGCGTAAGACTTACCGATGTCATAAAACCCCTTAAACGCAAATGACCTTTGCGTTCGGCCGCAGCCGCCACAAAAGTCTCTAGTACTAGTTTACGAGATGCGATGGCTAACTATGCCAACTGCAAGCTGTTTCCTATGTGATACTTGTAAAATTTCACGCTTGACATGCATTTACGACTAGGTCTTGTGTACCTGATTTCTTACCTTTTGCAAACTAATCCGCGCTTGGACGGTGACCGCAGACCAATCTCTGTAGACGCGAATGCTTAATTTTCGGAATCTCTGCAGGTTAGCGGTGCTGTTAATTAGGGCTTTTATACGCCATGTCGCACCTTGAACACGACTTGTATCGAAATCGAACGGAATGTAGTCTACGTTCGCAAATCCTCTCTTTAGAGTATCGGGGAGGATAAGCTGAAGGTTTTTGGCTTCGTACACGCCTTGTAGACGTCGGCCTGCTTCAACTGCTTTTTGCCAAGCATGGAAGTCTATTTCCACTTTTTCAAAAAGAGATGCCGAAACCACAAATAGATCCAAATCCGATTCAGCCGTAAAATCTTTACCCAATTGCTTGGGAGATAACGAAAAGCCTACTCGCGCGCTTCCCGAAAGATTAATTTCAATGGGTAAAACATTCAACCGTCCAGCAAGCCAAGTTCGCATTATTTCGAAAGAGAGCGGCACTTCACGAAAAGCCCACGGAATCCCTTGGGCGACCCACATCCGCCAAACCTCGAGCATTTCTTGGTCGGTTAAGCCCGGCAAAGCCTTTAGAAAAATCTCTTTATTGAGATACTGTTCGCGCAAACCAGAGGTCGAAACACCGACATCAAAGTTTCTCTTTGGATGGTTCATCGTTTTCCTTCGCCGTCGAGGGTTAGCTGTTCGCGGTAAATTTTCTCAACGTCAGTCCGATTTGAAGGCTCGCCTTGCAGCAAAGCTGCAATTGCGGGTCGACTCACCAGATTTCTTATTCGCTGGGGAGAGAATCGATTCGGATTTGCGATTCTCTCCGCCAGGAAAAAGCTCTGACAGGGAGTGAGATCTTTTGCGGACACCCCAAAATATCCCATAGACGCACGCTCGAGACCGTAGTAATTCCTTCCCCAATAGATGGAACCAAGATATTCGACAAGAAGTGCTACCTTCGTCCGGCTCAGCGTGTATCGGATGCCATTTGCAACCTGCAGGCCCTTGTAGCGCAGGTTCCGACGAAGAATGATTCCAGAGCCTGATATTCGCCGCACATTGGCAAGCTGTTGAGGAATCGTGCTACCACCTTGTCGCATACGCCCACGAATGTTGCCGGCAAAAGCCCGGACCATCCCAATAGGATCAACACCTATGTGAGTGGGAAAGCGCTTGTCCTCGATGAGAAGGACAAACGCTATCAAGTGTGGAGGAAGCCCTAATGAAGGCGCCGCGGTAAAAGCCCAGCGGACAGCTCCGCCTCCAAAAAATTTGTCCGAAAGTATCGAGGACGGTGAAGCCCTTTGCCCGTCTTTATCAATCCAGCAGGTCATTTTAAAAGCCTTCACGTTGATATGCATTTTCAGGCGTTTAGTTCCGATTCAACCTTAGTACATCGCATGTCTTTTGTGCCGTTCGCGATACTCTCTTTTAATGCCCAAGCGGTCAGGAAAACTTCGCCTCCTCCCGCTCCTCGCCGCAACCTACTTTATGGTCTCCGGCGGCCCCTATGGCCTGGAAGATATCATCGGCTTCGCTGGCTACGGTCGCGCGCTCATCCTCCTCGCCCTTCTACCTTTTGTCTGGAGCCTGCCCACCGCCCTCATGATCGGCGAACTCGCTTCCACCATCCCGGAAGAGGGCGGCTTTTATGCCTGGGTGCGCCGTGCGTTAGGGCCGTTTTGGGGGTTTCAGGAGGCGTGGCTTTCGCTCTCGGCCTCGGTCTTCGACATGGCCATCTACCCGACGCTCTTTGTGAGCTACCTAACTCATCTTGCTCCGGAGATCACCAGCGGACATCGCGGCCTTGCCATCAAACTCGCCGTCGTTCTCACTGCTACCGCCTGGAACCTCAAAGGCACAAGCGCCGTTGGCAGAGGCTCCGTCGGGCTCTGGTTTATCGCCATCGCGCCGTACTTCGCCTTGATCGGACTCGCATTTTACAAAGGCCTGCACACGCCGCACGCTCATCTTGGGGCTCTTACCAAACCAGATCTTGCCTCCGCGATTCTCGTCGCCATGTGGAACTACATGGGATGGGACAACGCCACCACCATTGCAGGCGAGGTCGAGAACCCGCAACGAGATTACCCGCGGGCGATGCTGCTTACCACGCTCATCGTCATGCTGACGTACTTCATCCCCATTGCAGCCGTCGCGTGGGCTGGCATTCCGGCGAACCAGTTCAGCACCGGAGCCTGGGCCGACGCGGGCCGTCTCCTGGGTGGCCCGGGCCTCGCCCTGCTGATCGTGGCAGCAGGCGCTCTTGATTCGCTCGGCACCTTCAACGCGCTCACGCTCTCCTACACGCGCCTTCCCTATGCCATGGCGACGGACAATCTCCTACCCAAGGTCTTCACGCGTCGTCTAGACAATGGTGTTCCCTGGGTCTGCGTCTTGGCCTGCTCGACCTGTTGGGCGATGGCCCTTGGACTTACGTTTGAGCGCCTTATCACGGTCGACATCACGCTCTGGGGACTTTCGCTGGCGCTCGAATTCGCCGCCCTCGTGATCCTGCGGCAGCGGGAACCGGAGCTTCCGCGTCCGTTCCGCGTGCCGGGGCCTACATGGGTCGCCGTCGCACTCGGCAGCGGCCCCATTCTGCTCACAGCCTTTGCGCTGTACGTTTCAAGAACGGAAAAAGTAGGCAGCATCCCCGCACTGGCCTTCACGCTCGGCATCGCAGCGCTCGGTGCGCCGTTCTACCTCCTCGCCAAATTTACGCAGCAGCGAACGAGGTCCTAGCCGGTTGTTAGTGAACTGCACCTTCAGGCGCAGCGCTTTGGCCCGGACGATTTCCGCTCAACAGAAACGCACACAGCACCATGCCGCAGGCCATCCATCCCAGCATCATGTAGACATCCGCATAGCCCTGCACCGCAGCCTGCTGGTTCAACTGCTGATAGATCAGGGCCTGCCCGACGGGATTCCCCTGGGGCGTTGCCATACCCGCCGCACTTCCTCCACCAGCCGCTGCTCCTAAGGAGTTGGCGTACTGTGTGAACACCGCACTTCCGCTCTGCATGCTCTCCTGCAGACGCGCCTGATGGAAAAGCGAACGGTTCGTCACCTGCGCCCCGGTCACCGCGATGAAGATACTTCCGCCCACGTTGCGCACAAAGTTGATGATGCCCGACACCTGATTACTCGCCTCGCGCGGCAGACCGATGTACGCCGCATTCGTGATCGCGATGAAGCAGAACGGAATCGGCAACACCTGGATCACGCGCAGTACGGAAGCAAAGCCAAAGCTGATCCCCAGCGAAAGATGCGTGGCCGTGTAGTAGTACGAGATCGCAAACATGGCGAAGCCAAGCACCAGCAGATTGCGCGCCGGAAATCTTCCCGTGGCAATACCCGCCAACGGCATCACTACCACCAGCGAAAGGCCGCCCCACGTAAGAGCTTCGCCCGCAACCGTTGCCGTGTAGCCCAGCTGCCCCTGCAGAAATTGCGGCTGCAGGACCGTCGAAGCATTGAGCACACCGCCTACCAGGATCATCAGTCCACAGCAGATCGCGAAGTTTTTGAATTTGAAGAGCTTCAAATTCATGATCGGGTTCTTTACCCGCCACTCCCACCAGATCAACGAAACCAGACCGACCACAAACATCACGCCAAAGGTGCGGATAAAATTCGACGCAAACCAGTCGTTCTCCTCACCCTTGTCCAGCATGATCTGCATGCCGCCCATCGCCAGCGTCAGCAGACCCAGACCGATGTAGTCCAGTTTGAAGAGATTACTGCGATCGGCCTTGATCCATGGCGGATCGTCGACCAGCCGCGTGACCAATACCAACGCAAGCAAGCCCACAGGAATATTGATGTAGAAGATCCATCGCCAGGAGTAGTTGTCCGTAATCCAACCGCCCAGCGTGGGGCCAATCGACGGCGCCAGCACGGCCACCAAACCGTAGAGAGAAAAGGCAAGACCGCGCTTCCTGGGCTCGAACGAGTCGGCCATGATGGCCTGCGCCATCGGCTGCAGACCTCCGCCTCCCAGGCCTTGCAGAATCCGGAAGAGCAAAAGCAATGGCAAAGTGGGCGCTATGCCACACAAAAAACTGGCAATCGTAAAGATCACGATGCAGAGCATGAAGAAGTTCTTCCGGCCGATGACGCTCGAAGCCCAACCCCCCACCGGCAGAATAATGGCATTCGCCACAAGATAGCTGGTCAGGACCCACGTGCCCTGGTCGGGACTCGCTCCCAGGGTTCCGGAGATATGGGGAAGGGCCACGTTCGCAATGGAAGTATCCAGCACCTCCATGAATGCAGCCAGAGCCACCGTGGCCGCGATCAGCCATGGATTCGCCCTTGGCTTCCAGTCAGCCTGTGCCTCTACCTTTTCACTCATGCTCTATCCCTACAGGTATTACCTGTCTTTGAAAGCTGCTTTGAACTTGTTCCCACCCGACGGCCTACCTCTTCGATGAGATTTCTTCTCCTCCGGGATGTGTTGCGATTTCGCATTAAATGCGACGGGCCGCCTATATGGCGGCCCGCTGCGAGATAAGGAGTAGGAACGCTTATATTTTGGTTCCATTCTTGAAAGCCGCCATGGACTTCTTAATAACTTCGTGCGCGTACGCCGTGTCACGCCAGCCCTTGATCTCCACTTTCTTGCCTTCGAGATCCTTGTAAGTGGAAAAGAAGTGGATAATCTCCTTCAGTTTATGCGGATGAATCTGCTCGTAGCTGTTGACGTCGAAATAGCGCGGATTCGCGCATCCCACCGCGAGAACCTTCTCGTCGCCTTCGCCGTTGTCAATCATCTCCATCAGACCAATCGGGCGGACGGACTGAACGCATCCCGGAAAGCTGGGTGTATCCACCAGCACCAGAACGTCCAAAGGATCGCCGTCATCGCCCAGCGTCGAGGGAATAAATCCGTAGTCTCCCGGATAATGCACCGGCGAATACAGGTTCCGGTCCAATCGGAAAACGTGCAGTTGCTTGTCGTACTCAAACTTCGTCACGCCATCGAGCGGAATCTCGATCACTACGTTTACTTCATGCGGAGCCTTGGATCCTACGGGCAATTCCAGATAATTGGGCATTCTCTCTAGACCAGTGCTTTCTGTATTTAGTGCTCATCCATTCGATGCAAGTTTCGCCCCGCGAAAACTTGTTTTGAAGGGCAACTCCGCCATCTTACCTGTAACGCTGCTTTTTCGCGCAATTCTGGTTGGGACTTTAGACGTACACCGCATCACGAATCCGTACCACTCCTCGGATACAACCCCGCACCACTCTACAAATTCCCGCTTCGGGGGGAAAGACGTGTCACTCTATAATTTCCCTATGAAGGCCCACGTTTACGTCACGCTTAAGCGCACCGTGCTCGACGCACAGGGGCAGACCATCGCCAACTCGCTCCGCCGCCTGCACCATCCCGCCGTCACCGACGTGCGCCAGGGCAAATACTTCGTCCTCACTCTGGAAGATTCGCTCGCCCACGACGCCGCAAAATCTGAAGTGGAACGCATCGCCAGCGAAGTCCTCACCAACCCGGTGATCGAAGAGTTCACGTATACCCTCGAGAACTAATCGACCTATTTCCGAAAAATGGAGAACCCAGACTTCCTACTTTGTCATTCCGTAGCGTAGCGAAGGGATCTGCTTTTCTTTCCTGAGAAATCTGTTTGTGCGCTCTGCGCGACCCCACCCTTCCGCGATAAAGCTGCGGAAGAATGGGGCACGCGGTCTTTGCTTCACTCTCAGCGCGAAACAAAGGAATCTACTTTCGCTCCGCAGCAATCCGGTGTACGCTCGGCCATCATGCGCATCTTCCGCATCGTCGTCGGCGCCCTGCTCGGATACATCCTCTCCGCAGCGACCTCCATCGCCTGGTTTCTCTTCACACATCACGCACCGACAGCCCCAGCCACCGTCCTCTACATGGCGTTGACCGCGATCTACGGCATCGCCTGCTCCATCGTGGTGGGATACCTCGCCGCACGCATCGGCGGAAACATCGCCTCAGCCTACGGCGTGGCATTTCTGTTGGTCTTTCTCTCACTCTGGTCGATCTTCGAGTCGCACCCCACGCACGCGGCACCGGCGGAGTATCTCTGGTCGATCCTGATCTCCATGCTTCTCATGGCGCCCGCCACCGTCGTAGGCGGACATTTGCTTCGCAACAGAATACCTACCGGTTGAGCGTCTTCCGCTCTTCGCGTTCGATCACGGCCCGGTAGTAAGCCTCGTACTGAGGAATAATGCGCGTGGTGCAGAACCTGTCTCTCGCCACACCTCGTGCCGCCTCCGCCATCGCCGCGCGACGAGGCTCATCGCTCAGCAGGCTTATTGCCGCAGCAGCCATATTCTCGACATCGCCGACGGGAAACAGCAGGCCGGTCACGTCTTCGTCGATCAACTCCGGCACGCCGCCTACACGCGTTGCGATCACGGGCACGGAGCAGGCCATCGCCTCCAGCGCCGCCAGGCCGAAAGACTCCATCTCACTTGGCATCAGCATCAGGTCGGCCAAAGGAAGCAGGTCCTGCACCTGGTCCTGCTTTCCGACGAAGTGAATGAGATCGTGAACGCCCAGATCGCGCGCCAGCCACTCCGCTCCCGAGCGCTCTGGCCCATCACCAATCATCAGCAACCGCGAAGGAATGTGCTTCACCACGCGGGCAAAGACCTCCACCACGTCCAGCACGCGCTTTACCTTGCGAAAGTTCGACAGATGCACCACCAGCCGCTCACCCAGAGCGGCGTAGCGAAGACGCGCTTCGGCATGCTCCGGTTTGCGCACATACTCGTCGCAGTTCACGAAGTTGTGAATCACTTCGATCTTCTGTTCCGTATGAAACGCGGCGCGCGTACGCTCCGCCAGATGCTCGGAGATGGCCGTCACACCATCGCTCTCGTCGATCCCGAAACGCGTGATCGGAAGGTACGAGCGATCCAGCCCAACCAGCGTAATGTCCGTTCCATGCAGCGTCGTAATGAAGGGCAAACGTACCCCTCGCGCCGCCAGCATCTGCCGCGCCAGCAGGGCGCTGATCGAGTGCGGAATGGCATAGTGCACATGCAGAACATCCAGGCCGTAGAACTCCGCTACCTCCGCCATACGGCTTGCAAGCGCCAGATCGTACGGAGGGTATTGAAAGAGCGGATAGTCGGAGACCGTCACTTCGTGAAAATGAATGCGCTCTTCGCGCCCTGTCAGCCGGAACGGTTGAGCATAGGTGATGAAGTGAATCTCATGACCGCGCGCCGCGAGTTCCAGGCCAAGCTCTGTAGCCACCACGCCGCTGCCGCCGTACGTCGGATAGCAGGTAATCCCGATCTTCATAAAGCCATGATCGCACCGTCTGCGCACTTTCGCCTGCGGCGGCCAAAGTCGAAGGTTTCCTCATCTATGCCATAATCCGTATCAGCCACCATGATCATCTTCCGGGCCACTCTCGCAGCTGTTTTAGGCGCTCTCATCGCGCTGGGGCTCTACCTCGCGTGGTTCTTTGCCATCACCCATCACGATCACCCCTGGGATGGTGAAACCCTCGGCTTCATGGTGCTCACGGCATTTGTCGCGGCCCTATGTGGCCTGATCGGCGGATACATTGGCGCGCTCTCCGCACCGCTTACGCCGCGCGGCGCAGCCGATGCCATGGCCGCCCTCATCGCCATCGCCGCCGTCTTCGCAGACCGTCACACCCCCGGACAGCACCACTGGGCACAGCTGATTGCGCTCTTCGTGGCCGCACCCGCAGCCTATGCCGCCGGTCGCCTGCGGAAGCCCCTTCCTCGACCCGCCTGAGCTGTACCGGCGTATCCTCGTGGGATATGAGCGTGAACCAGACCCGCCGCAACTTCCTCGCCGCCACCGCAGCAACCGCCGCCCTCACCCTCCCCGGAGCCAGGCTCTTTGCGCAAGAGGCCACAAGCATCACCCTCACGCTCGACCCTTCAGCAGCCCCCCTGCATCGTGTTCCGACAGACTTCCTCGGCCTCTCCTATGAGGTCCAGCAACTCGTCGACCCCAACTTCTTCTCTCCGAAGAACACCGGCCTCGTCCGTGCCTTCAAGGAACTGACGCCAAACGGCGTCCTTCGCCTCGGCGGCAACACCAGCGAGTTCGCCTGGTGGAAGCCCAAGCCCTCCACGCCGGAGCCGAGCCACCCCGTAACCCGCGTCGTCGAAGGCGAACCGCCCGCGGCCTACTACGCCGTTACCGCCGAAGCCGTACAGAACCTCTCCGCCTTCCTCCACGCCACCGGCTGGACCTGCCTCTACGGCATCAATCTCGGCACCAACACGCCGGAGCGCGCAGCAGATGAAGCCGCCTTCGCCGCCAGGACCCTCGGCTCCAGCCTGCAGTACTTCCAGGTCGGCAACGAGGTCGACCTCTTCGATCGCCACCTCCGCGACCCTAAAACATGGTCCGTGGACGCATACCTCGCCGAGTGGATTCCTATCGCGCAGGCCATCACCGCACGTGTTCCCGACGCGAAGTTCGGAATCCCTGACGTCGCTGCGGACATCAACTGGCTTCCAAAGGTCGCAGAGCGCTGGACCTCCATTGCCAACGCTCCCAGGGTCACCACCGTCTCGCACCACTACTACTTCGGTGGTCCGGCCACGAACCCCGACGTCAACATCCCCAGGCTCCTCAAGGCGAATCCCAAGGTGCAGCAGAACGCCGACATCGCCACCGCAGCCGCGCAAAAGATGAACGCCCACGTCCGCATGACCGAAGGCAACACTTGCTATCGAGGCGGCAAGCCTGGCGTCTCAGACACCTTCGCCTCCGCTCTGTGGTCTGCAGACTACACACTTCTGCTCGCCTTCAACGGATACTCCGGTCTCAACCTCCACGGCGGCACCGGCAAATCCGTCGCGAACTCCGTCGGCGGCGTCCTCCCCGGCGACACGATGCTCGAACAATCCGGCTCGACTCCATCCCAGATCGCCACGCATCCGCACCCCTTCTACACACCCATCGCTACCTTCCCCAAAACAACTGGAGATGAGTATCTGCTGGAACCCGTGGCCATAGGCATGAAGTTCGCTTCTGCTTTCGCCGGTGCGCAGATTCTCCCACTCGACTTCAATCCGGGTGAAGTCAACGCGACAGCCTACTTCGCCAAGCTCCCCGGCGGCCACTTCTCGCTCATCGTGCTCAACAAGGACGCCACCCGCGAGCTCACGCTCACGATTCCGGGCAGGCACATTACGGTAAAGACGGAACTCCTCACCGGACCGTCCCTCGACAGCCGCGAGACGCACATCTCTTCCGGCGAAACGATCAAACCCACGGCCGTCGGACTCACGCTGACCATTCCAAAATCCACCGGCATCCGCTTCACTACCGTATAGCCATCACTCCGTCCGAAGCGCGCGCATTGGATCCACTGATGCCGCGCGCCGCGCCGGAATCCATCCCGCTACCCAGGCCGCCAGAGCCAGCACCAACGTCGCCGCACTCAGTACGCCGAGGTCCTGCCCCGTCACGCCATACAGCTGAGACTTCACCAGCCGCGCAGACAGCAGAGCGGCGGGTACTCCAATCAGTAGTCCCAATCCCGCCTGCAGCATCGCTCCGCGCAAAATCATCCGCACCACATCGCCACGCTTCGCCCCCAGCGCCATGCGTATCCCGATCTCTGAGGTACGTCCCGCAACCGTATACGAGGTCACACCATACAAGCCAACAGAAGCCAGTACCAGCGCAAGCAAGCCGAACATCTGCGTGAGCCGCGCCATCGTCCGTTCACCATCGAAGTTGCCGCCGATCTGTTCCGCAAACGTCTGGAAACGGTCCACCGTCAGATTTGGATCGATACTCGCCATCGTCCTCCGGACCTCAGCTTCCAACTCAGGCGGGATCATGTTCATCTGCAACACGAACTGTTCCGCATAGAGCGACGCATCCATACCTCCCGGTGCAGGCAGGCCGGAAGGCTGCAGCATCGGCGTGAAGTACATCGGAGCCGGATCTGACCGAGCATCTTCGTACTTTGTATCTTCCACAACGCCTACAATCTCGAAATCTCCGGAGTGCTTGATCTCATTTGCGCCGAAGCGTCGGCCCAGCGGGTCTTTTCCGTCGGCAAAGACCTTTTTTACAAACGCCTCGTTCACCACCGCAACCTTCGGTGCAGTCGCAGTATCCGCAGCGGTAAAGGGTCGACCCCTCACAACCCTCTGCCCTACTGACTGGAAGTACTCCGAACTTGCACGGTTGAAATACGAAGTCACCTCCTGCCCCGGATCTGGCGCGCGCTGCCCCTGCGGGTAAACATAAAAACTCCACGTATCGCCACACAGCGGCGTATAGAGCGTCAGACCCACGTGCTTCACGCCCGGCATGGCATGAAACCTGTCCTCGATCTGGCTATACAGGCCTTGCAGTCGCTCGGGCTTATATCCGGCCTTCAGCGGATTCATCGTTACCACCACACGATTCTCCGCCTCCAATCCAAAATTCTGATGCTGAAGATGATTCAAGCTCATTCCCAATAAACCCGCACCCACCAGCAGCACCAGCGACAACGCCGCCTGCAGCACAACCAGACCGCGCTGCAGCAGAGAAGATCCGTCTCGCGTCGAGCGATTGGCGCCACGCATTGCGTTCACCGGCTGCTCGTTTGAAGTCATCCAAGCGGGCCCCACTCCAAAGGACACCCCTGTCACCAGAGAGACCCCAAACGCGAACCCAAGCACCGGCAGCGAGGGCACTGCGTCCACGGGCATTACCACCGCCCGCGTGAACAGCAAGGACAACAGCATCTTCGTTCCCGCATAGGAGACTGCTATACCCGCCACACCTCCCATGCAGGCCAGCACCAGGCTCTCCGTCAACCTCTGTCGTATGATTCTCGACCGCGCCGCCCCCAACGCCATGCGTACGGAGATCTCCCCGCGCTGCGCCACACCGCGCGCGAGCATCAGGTTGGCAATATTCGCACACGCGATCAGAAGCACCAGCCCGGCAAGGCCCATCAACAGATGCAGACGATTCGCCATCTCGTGCTGCATCCCTGCAATCCCAGCCCCTCCCGGAGCCAGCACCACGTGCGCCTGCGCCAGCCGCGCCTTTCCCTGCGTCGTTTGAAAGTCCTTCAACTCCCCAAGAGACTGCCGTAGCAGGCCGCTCATCTTCTCCTGCAGCGACGCAATCGCCACTGCCGGCTTCACACGACCGATCAGAAACAACCAACCGAGATTCGATTTATCGCGCGCTCCATAAAAACCAAGCGTGGGCTCCTGTGAGATCGGCAGATAAAAATCCGGAGGGTTCACCGACAGCCGGTCTCCATAAAAGCCCTGCGGCGTCACACCAAGAATCGTCACCGGATGTGTGTTCATCAACAGACTGCTTCCGACCACCGATGGGTCCCGCGCATAGTCCCTCACCCACGCATGGTAGCTCAACATCGCCACCGGCGTCGCTCCATCCGCGTCGTCGGAAGGCGTCAACGTGCGCCCCGCTACTGCATGCACGCCGAAGGTTTGAAAATAATTGCCGGAGACGAACTCCCCAAAGGCGGAGTGCGAGGTCGTGTCCCCGGAAGCGCGCCGCACGGAGAGATCCGCCATGCCTCCCTGCATCGCGGCCAACTCTTCCATCTCTGGCGTGCGGTCGCGCAAATATTTGTATCCTTCGTAGGAGAAGATGGAGAACGCACCGCGCATCGACCCCAGGTTCAACGTGCAGCAGATCTCGCCATCTCCTACACGCACCAATGCCTTCGGATCCACCACGGGTAGGTCTTTCAACAACACCGCATGCACCAGGGTGAAGATCGCCGTATTCGCTCCGATGCCCAACGCCAACGTCAGTACTGCCGTCACCATAAACCCTGGGTTCTTGGCCAACTGCCGCAGGGCGTAGCGCACGTCTCCTACCAGAGACTCCACAAACGGCAACCCACGCTGCTGGCGATAAGCACCCTTCGTCTGCTCCATTCCGCCGAGATAGATCAACGCCCGGCGGCGGGCCTCTGCCTGGCTCAGCCCAGATCGAACGCTGTCTTCCATATGCATCTGCACATGGCTCTGAAGTTCCGCTTCCAGGTCCGCTTCAGCAGTCCCGGCACCCAACAGCCCCAGCACGCGCATCCACAACTCTCGAAGCTTTCGCATCAGACCTCCTCTACCGGCATAAGAAAGCGCTCGACGATGGCCGTCGTCTGCTCCCACTCGCGCCTCTCACTCTCCAGCCGCTTCTTGCCCGCGCGTGTCAGCTTGTAAAACTTCGCCTTGCGGTTACTCTCCGAAAGGCCCCACTCGGAAGAGATTGCCCCCTCCTGCTCCAGCTTCAACAGTGCCGGGTACAGCGTTCCGTAGTTTAACGAAAGCAGATCACCGCTCGTCTGCTCGATCCGCCGCGCCAATCCATAACCATGCAAAGACCCCATCGTCTCCAACGTTCGGAGAGCCATAAGGGCCAAAGTCCCCTGCCACACACCCGATTTCTCGCCCACGCTTCCTCCTATGGGAAACCCATAGCAATCCTGCCACAACTCCTATGGGTACACAATAGGAAAGATTGTTTTCCCGTCACGAAAAGCAAGTGCCCCATTCTTTGCGCAGTTTTATCGCGCAAAGGGTGGGGTCGCGCAGAGCGCACAAACCAGATCTTTGAGGAAGACAAAAGCAGATCCCTCCGCTTCGCTACGGGATGACTAGTTGTGTCTATTTGGAACCTCGCATTCATGGGATTCGTTGCGGCACAATACCCCTATGACCACAACTCCCATGCTCAATCCGCGCGAAGCCGCCCGCCTGCTCGGCATCAGCTACCCGACCATCAAGCAGTGGATCCTCGCTGGCAAGCTTAAGACGTCGACGACACCCGGCGGCCACCACCGCATCGCGACCTCCTCGCTCCAACCTTTTCTGGCGAAAGATAAGCTGAAGCCTGCAGCCGAATCGCGCGAGCGCTATCGCCGTGTCTCCGGCCGCAACCAGCTCATCGGTAAGATCGTCAGCATCCGCATCGAAGGCCTTCTGGCGCAGATCGTTCTCGCCATCGACGATCAGCAGATCACCAGCATTATCACCGCCGACGCCGCACGCGAACTTGGCCTGAAAAAGGGCCAGACCGCCGCCGCCCTTATCAAATCTACCGACGTCATGATTGAGCAAATCGAAGTCTGAGGGCGTTACTTTGTCTGCCCATGGCATTCCACCTTGTCATTCCGTAGCGAAGCGAAGAAATCTGTTTTTTGGAAGCCGCAAAACCGGCAAAGCCAAAAGGCGACAATCCGGAATCAATACGAATTAAATCGTTTAGATTCGTATTTATGCCTCGCACAAGATTTTTGTTCCTCCTGATCGTTTGCTGCCTCTTCGCTATGCCCTCCCACGCCCAGGTCCTCGGCGAACTCAAAGGGCAGATCACGGATGCCTCGGGTGCCACCCTCCCCGGCGCGCGTGTCACGCTAACCCAGACCGCCAACGGCGTCAGCCAGAGCCGTCAAGCTACGAGCGCGGGCGAGTACGACTACACGCAGCTGAACTCCGGTACGTACAAAATCTCTGTCGAGCAGCCCGGCTTCTCTCGCCTGGAGCGCTCCGGCATCACCGTCACCACGGGACAGACCATACGTCTGGACCTGCAGCTCCAGGTCGGAGGCAGCGAACAGACGGTCACCGTAAACGCAGACGCGCCTCTGCTCCAGGCGGCCACCAGCGACATTGCCACCACGATTCCCGGTCGCACCGTCGTTGCCCTGCCACTGAACTCGCGTAACTTCATCCAGCTCACGCAGCTCGCGCCCGGTGTGGAACTTCCGCCCGGCACGCTGCTTCCGCGCATCAACGGCGGTCGCCCACGCACCAACGAGTATCTCTACGACGGCATCTCCGCACTCCAGCCCGAACCCGGCCAAGTCGCCTTCTTCCCCATCGTCGACGGCATCGCCGAGTTCACCGTGGAGTCCAACAACGTTCCCGCTGAGTTTGGCCGCTTCAACGGCGGCGTGGTCAACGTCGCCACACGCAGCGGCGAAAGCCAGTTCCACGGCTCTGTCTTCGAGTTCATTCGCAACGAGGCGCTCAACGCGCGCAACTTCTTCGCCACGAGCACCGCACGCAAGCCTGAGTACCGCCGCAACCTCTACGGCGCAACCTTCGGCGGTCCCATCCTGCGCGATCGCCTCTTCTTCTTCTCCGACTATCAAGGAGTCAAGCAGCGCATCGGCGTTACACGCATCTCCACCGTGCCCACCCTCGCCATGCGCCAGGGCAACTTCTCCGGCGTCTCGAAGGTCTACAACCCCAACACCACCCAGACCGTCGCCGGAAAGATCGTCCGCACCGAGTACGCCAACGACACCATCACCAGCCCGCTCGATCCCGCAGCGGTTGCTCTGCTCTCACGTATCCCCGTTCCGACCAGCGCAGGTGCAGCCAACAACTACACGCGCACGGCCAACGACGACGACCATCAGAACCAGTTCGATCTACGGCTCGATGCGGCTCTTGGACAGCACGATCGCGGCTTCGCCCGCTACAGCTACTACAACGAAGTAGAGCAGCCCGTTACACCACTCCCCGACGGCTCGGGAGCCATCAGCGGTTCTGTCCTCGGTACGGGCAACGTCACCGGCCTCACCAATGTTCTTGGTCAGCAGATCGTCTTCAACGAGACCCACACCTTCTCGCCCAGCCTGCTGAATAACTTCCGCCTTGGCTACACGCGGCGCGGCAACTCGCAGCTTGGCGCCACGCTGAACAACACCGCCTCCACCGCTCTCGGCATTCCTGGTATCCCGACGAACGCCAGCTTCAACAACACGCTTCCCCTTTTCACCTTCACCGGATTCCAGCAGCTCGGCGCGAGCGCCAGCACCTCCGCCAACTACCAGACCGCAGTCGCAGAACTCGTTGACACCGTCGTCTGGACCAAGGGCGCGCACTCCTTCAAAGCCGGAGCAGATCTTCGCCGCTACGAGTTGAACGCCATCTCGCCTCCCAACCCCACCGGCTCCTTCGCCTTCACCACGACGGGTACGGACATCACAGGAACCGCGGGCGCAACCGGCGGAAACTCCTTCGCCAGTTTCCTCCTCGGACAAGTCGATACCTTCTCCATCGACCTCCAGAGCCGCACCATTCGGCCTCGCGACTACATCCACGAGTTCTTCCTACAGGATGACTGGCGCGTAAACTCCAAGCTCACCGTCAACGTCGGCGCGCGCTGGAGCCTGCACATGCCCTCCACGGAAACGCATAACCAGGGCGCCGTCTTTAATCTCGCCACGCAGCAACTCGACTATCTCGGCGTCAACGGCAGCTCCCGCTCGGCGCGCGAACTCCATTGGGGTAACGTCGCTCCTCGCGTCGGCTTCGCTTATTCGCCCGACCAGAAGACCGTCATCCGCAGCGGCTTCGGCATCGTCTTTATCGATCAGAGCGGCATCACCACGCCCTTCACTACGCCGCAGTATCCCTTCATTCAAAATGTGCAACAGAGAACGCAGGACGGATACGCCGCCGCCTTCAAACTCAGCAATGGCCCCACCGTCACACCTGTGCCGCCCACCGCTGACGCAGGCCTCGGCCAGAGCGTCTATACCGCGAATAAGAAGGCCGGTTCCGGCTACGTGGAGCAGTGGAACCTCGCCGTGCAGCGCTCACTGACCAACAGCCTCTCCTTCGACATCGCCTATGTTGGCTCGCATGTCGTCCACGTAGGCATTCCCGATGCGAATTTGAATCAGCTCACCGCCGCACAACTCGCCGTCGGCCTCACGAATCCCGCCGCGCTCACGGGCAAAGTCACCAATCCCTTCTTCAATCAGATCCCAACCTCCAGCACACTGAACACTTCCACCATCGCCGCAGCCCAGTTGCTGAAACCCTTTCCCCGCTTTCAGAATGTCGCCACGTATCGCAATAACACCGGCACCTCCAACTACAACGCCATCGAAGCCAAGCTGGAACAACGCGTCAACCGCGGCCTCTACCTTCTGCTCTCGTACACGCACTCCAAGCTGATCGACGACGCCTCCTCCGTCTTCTCCTCCACCGTGCTCTCCTCGCCCAATACCTCGTCGCTCATCGCAGCGGACACTTTCCGTCCCTACCTCGAACGTGACTCGTCGCAGGGCGACATGCCCAACGTCCTCACCTTCACCGCCGTCTACGATCTTCCGAAATTCGCGGGCCATGGTCTCGCTACCGTAGCTCTCGGCGGATGGACAGCGAACGTCATCCTCACCCTGCAGAGCGGCATGCCCGTCGCCGTCACCCAGGCCACGAACAACAATAGCTTCGCTGGCATCGTCCTGCAGCGCCCGAACATCAACGCGCAAGCCGCTCTCCCCGCAGGCCAACGCACGCCTGCGCACTTCTTCAACACGGCGGCTTTCACTGCAGCGCCGCAGTTCACCTTCGGCAATGCCTCACGTAATCCGGTTCGAGGCCCCGCCTATCGCGATGCAGACTTTGCACTCGTCAAACACACCGACATTCGCGAACGCACAGACCTGGAGCTCCGCGCTGAACTCTTCAATATCACCAACACCCCGGCGTTCTCCCAGCCCAGCGGCTCCTTCGGCTCCGCCGCCTTCGGCAGCATCACCAGCACCACCACCGACCCGCGCGTAGCCCAGATCGCCATCCGCATCCGGCGCTAAAGAAAACGTCTCACCACGAAACCGGGTGCCCCAGACCTGCGCAGCTTCACCGCTCATGTCTGGGATATTCGCGCACAGGCGCGAACCGCTTTTAAAAGCTCAGGCCACAACCAACATCCCTCCCGCACATCGCAAAAAGCGCGATGTACGGGGCACCCGGCAGCTTACTTATCCGAACAATCCGCTCTGCTATTGTCTGCAATCCCGGTGATCAGCCAATGACCATCCTGCTTAAATAGCGTGGCAATGTCGGTTCCACAATGATGTATCTTGCCGTCAACAGTAAAGGTGTAGGGCACCCAGATCGCGGCGATATCATGATCGATGTAAATCACCGGATGAGAAAGAACTTCTTCATATTTCGTTGTACCGGCCTTGGGCAGGCGGTCTACAAAAGCATCCCATGAAAGCTGCAGAGGTTTCCCGCCGCGTATGAGTGTTGCCATGCCTCCGGGGAATAGCTGTGCCCGTATGAGTTCGTGGTTGCCTTGAGCAAGGCCGTCCATGATGGATTGCAAGGGATTGAGAACAGCCTTTTCCTCGGAGCTAAGATCGCTTGTCGATGAAGCACGAAGTGGTGTCGTGGGGAGAAGCGCCATCAGCACACAGAAAGAGGAAAAGCGCGCAAATGCCACCGAATGCCTGTAAACATTCGTTTTTAGCCATTTAATCGAGGTACGTCCAGAGAAAGCCATCATGGCCTTAATCTTAGTTGCCCGCTTCGTTATACTGCTCCAGCTCTATGAAAATTCGCTTACAGAAAATCGCTTTTCTCACTCAATTCTCTTTTGGGAATAACTCCGCATTTAACCCGGAAATTAAAATGAGCGGTTGCTCCTCGGTAAGCTGTTTTAGTTTCTATAGATGATGTTTATTCAGTGGAGCCGATTGAGTCGGGCGGGCTGTTATAGGTTTTCCATAACTACAGTCCTTTCCTTATGCCTGGCCGTTTTCATCGGCTTCACCCTACATTGGCCTCTCGTCAATGACGCGGCCTACATCCATTACGTCGTCTTCATGCTCGAGCATCACCACGCGCCTTACCGCGATCTGATCGACTTTCAGATGCCGGGCACATATGCCGTTGACTGGTTGGTCATGCACGCTCTAGGCACGGGCGCGCTGGCATGGCGCATCTACGATCTTGGGCTGCTTGTACTCGCGGGGCTTGCCCTCTTCACCATTTGCAGGCCCTATGGTCACTTCGCAGGATTCTATGCCGCTTCGCTCTTCGCGGTCTTTCATGCACGGGATGGCATCGCTCAAACTGGTCAAAGAGATCTGACCATTGCGATCCTGGTGCTCATTGGAGTAGCGGTTCTCATAAGCCAAATGTGGCGGAACTCACTTGCTTCCAGGCTCTGTTTCGGCATCTGTCTCGGCGCTGCCACGACCATCAAACCGACCGCAATCCTCTTTCTCGCTTGCTTCTATTTTCTCCCCGCAGATTCCGCATACAACACAGGTCGGCGCTTGCGTCAGACCTTGGAAATCATCCTGGGCTTACTTATTGCCCCGATCGCAGCAGGGTTGTGGTTGCTACGAAATCACGCCTTGCGAGCATTTTGGACAACAGCCTCAACGCTTGTCCCCCTGCACGCACGGCTCGGACACGCAAGCCTGGCCTACCTTTTCAAATGGGCTCTCACGCCGTCTCTGCTCGCTCTGAGTTGCCTCGCCCTGGCTTGCCGATGGATCGGGAAAATTCAACTGCCGCAGCGGCGGCTCCTTTTCGCGGGCACACTTTGCGGAGCGGCTTCCTATTTCATGCAGGGAAAGGGCTTCCCGTATCACCGCTATCCGGCATATGCCTTTCTCTTTCCGCTTCTTACGTTGGAGTTTCTATCTGCGCTTCGAAAAGTGGGGGCGACTCGCATTCTGGGATACAGCGGCCTTGCCTTAGGAACGATCACCGCGCCTCTCTGCGTCTCCCGCGCAGTGCACGATCGTTGGCCGATGGAGACGCAAGCCTTTCTGACGGCTGACCTGCGGGCCATCGCTCAGCCTGGCAAAATCGGATCCTTGAGCGGCCATGTGCAATGCGTCGACAGCATCAGCGGTTGCGCGACCACGCTCTACGATCTGAACCTGATTCAATCGACGGGACAGATGCAGGACGAACTCCTCTTTGCCGCACCCCCAAAAGAATCTTCCAGACAGGCCAGGGAAATTGCGGACCTGAGAAGAGCCTTCCTCGCGGAACTCATAAAGAATCCTCCCAAACTCCTGATCGTTTCCCCATGGCTGTTTCCCGAAGGTCCTGACTCTTACCAGAAGCTACAGCGATGGCCGGAGTTCTTGAATCTCCTGCAGCAAAGATTCATCCTGCGGGAGGAAAGGCGGCTTGCCCCTAACATCAATGGCCCCGCGGGCTATCGCCTCTATGTCTTGCGCTAGGTGAGCCGCAAGACCTGTGCCCCATTCTTTTGCAGCTTTATCGCGAAAGGGTAGGGTCGCGCGGAGCGCACAAACCGAATCTATCGGGAAGCGGAAAGCAGATCCCTTCGCTTCGCTACGGGATGACAAAAGGAGACAGGTATCCTAAACCTCAAACTCCGGATAGTACACGTCGGGAAACTGTTCAAACGCGGGCCGCGCAAACAGATACCCCTGGAACCATCGGAAACCCTCATCGCGAAACCACATATACTCGTCGATGGTCTCCACACCCTCCACCACGATGTCTACACCGAGGTCGCCGCAAGCCACCGCCAGCGCGCGCACAATCGCCTGCCTTGCGCCGCGCGCCTCGATCCTCCGCACAAGGTTCATATCCAGCTTGATCTGGTCCGGCTGAAAATCCGCCAGCAGGCTCAAACCGGAGTACCCCTTACCAAAGTCGTCGATCGAAATATTCATGCCCAGGCTTTTATATTCATTGATCAGCAAAGCAAATCCCGTCTGGTCACCGATCAACTCCACCTCGCTGATCTCCAGCACAATGCTGTCCAGGGGAATCTCATTCTTCTCCGCCGCCTGCACCGTACTCAAAATTACCTCCGAGGACGAGTAGATCGTGGTCGGCAGAAAGTTCAGATTCAGGTGACTCGTCAGTCCCAGCTTCGCCGCCGTCTGGATGGCGACGACCCTGCACTCTCGATCGAACTCCGCAAGCTCTTCGATTGAGTTGCGGGTCAGCAT
Source organism: Terriglobus saanensis SP1PR4 (assembly GCF_000179915.2). Taxonomy (NCBI): domain Bacteria; kingdom Pseudomonadati; phylum Acidobacteriota; class Terriglobia; order Terriglobales; family Acidobacteriaceae; genus Terriglobus; species Terriglobus saanensis. The sequence continues at coordinate 4,110,218 of NC_014963.1, forward strand.
CTCGTGCGCAGATTCCCCACTCAGTCCACGCACCAACGCCTCATAGGAGACAACTTTGCGGTCCACCACGTCGATCACGGGTTGAAAGGCAAAGCTGAAGGGCCGCTTCAATTCTGGTCTCTGGAGCACGATCATCCCGGGATCTTCTTCAGGTTGTGGCGCAGCTTCGTCCTCCATCGACCCGCTGCGAACGCCCGCAATAGTTTCTGACTTCTCCCCGCTCGCAGTCCTGTGCAGCACGTGCCTTCCTGAAAGAAGTCATTCAGCCCGCCAATTGCTGCCTGTTCTGCATGCGTCAGGTCGGAAAATCCCATCGTCCAATCGCTGAACGCGCGCTTTGCAATCGGTTCGGAGATGATATCGGTGACACGGGTAAAGAGGTGGTCTTCCGCTGTCTTCGCATACGTCGCAGCCACATCCTCCGGGGCCCCCTCCAGGATCTGGAAGAAGCTTCCTTCGGTGTAGAGCAGAATCCCCGTGATGCCGCGGTGCTTATTGTTCGCCCGGGCCACCAGCAGAATGTCCACCAATTCTGCAGTATTCAGTGGGACCGTAGCCACACTGGCATAAATACAATGCATCAGCGCCGACATAAAACCCTTTCGCTCCACAAAGCAATTTGTCAGATGGCCGACAGCATGAAGCTGGTTCTTACGGAAGAGGAAGTCTCACCCGATATTACCTCGGGCCGCCCGCGACAGGCATAGTCCTGAAACTTAAGGCATCTATCTCATCAACAAAACGGTACACATTCCCAACCATCGTCTAAGCTTTCACCATGTGTGGCATCGTTGGTTATATCGGCTCAAAGTCCGTCGTCCCCGTCATCATTGAAGGCCTACGCCGTCTCGAATACCGCGGGTACGACTCCGCCGGGATCGCAGTCGCAGGCGACCCCGCCAACCCCACGAAGCTTGAACTTCGCCGCGCCCCGGGCAAGCTCGCCAACCTGGAAGCCGTGCTCGCCGAGCGCCCCGTCCACGGCACCTACGGCATCGGCCACACGCGTTGGGCCACGCATGGCCGCCCGACGGAGGAGAACGCCCATCCCCACCGCGACGGCACCGGTACCCTCGTCGTCGTGCATAACGGCATCGTAGAAAATTACCTCGCCCTCAAGCAGGAGCTCATCGCACGCGGACACAGCTTCGCCTCGCAGACCGACACCGAGATCATCGCCCACCTCATCGAAGACGAGATCAACCAACACGCCGCCGCCAGCGAAAAGACCGAAAGCGCAAACGAATCCGAGGCCGTCATCACAACACCCGCGACGGGCCTGCCCCTCGAAGAAGCAGTCCGCAGAGCCGTCCACCGCCTCTCCGGAGCCTTCGCCATCGGCGTCCTCTCCGCCAACGAGCCGGACAAGCTCGTCGCCGCGCGCTCCGGCCCGCCCGCCGTCATCGGCTTCGGCGACGGAGAATACTTCCTCGCCTCCGACGTCCCCGGCATCCTCCACCACACACGCGACATCGTCTTCCTCCAGGACGGAGACATCGCTGTCCTCACCACACAGGGCGTCCGCTTCCTCGACTTCGAAAACAACCCCATCGAACGCAAGCCGCAGCGCATCACCTGGGACCCCATCCAGGCCGAAAAGAACGGCTACAAGCACTTCATGCTCAAGGAGATCAACGAGCAGCCCCGCGCCATCCGCGACACCACCCTCGGTCGCGTCTCGCTCGATACCGGAGAGATCTTCCTCCCCGACCTCCAGCTCAGCAAGGAACAGATCAACGCCACCACCAACCTCACCATCGCCGCCTGCGGTACCTCCTGGCATGCCGGTCTCGCAGGCAAGTATATGATCGAACGCCTCGCCCGCCTTCCCGTGGACGTCGACTACGCCTCTGAGTATCGCTACCGCGACCCCATCCCCTCCGCCCTCGGCCTCCTCATCACCCAGTCCGGCGAGACGGCGGACACCATCGCCGCGCAGGCACAGATGATCGCCGCCGGAACGCCCACGCTCGCCATCTGCAACGTCGTCGGCTCGGCCATCACGCGCAAAGCCCAGGGAGTCATCACCACCAACGCCGGTCCGGAGATCGGCGTCGCCTCCACCAAGGCCTTCACCGCGCAGCTCACCGCCCTCTTCACCCTGGCCATGTACTTAGGACAACAACGCGGCCACCTCACGCCTGCAATGTCGCTCCACTACGCCACCGAGCTCGCCAAGGTCCCCGCCAAGGCCGAAGAGATCCTCCGCACCGTCGACGACCAGTGCGTTCAGCTCGCCAAACTCTTCAGCGCAGCCAACGACTTCCTCTTCCTCGGTCGGGGCATCCACTTCCCCATCGCGCTCGAAGGCGCACTCAAGCTGAAAGAGATCTCCTACATCCACGCCGAAGGCTACCCTGCAGGCGAGATGAAACACGGCCCCAACGCCCTCATCGACGAAAACCTTCCCGTCGTCTGCATCGCCACCCAGGACCCGGCCGACCCCACCAGCGTCCTCCGCTACGAAAAGACCCTCAGCAACATCCAGGAAGTAACCGCCCGCTCCGGCCGCGTCATCGCCATCGCCACCGAAGGCGACAACCAGATCACAGGCCTCGTAGAACACACGATCCACATCCCCGCCGCGCCTGACCTCTTACTCCCGATCCTGGAAACGATTCCGCTGCAACTGCTGGCCTACCATATCTCGGTAAGGCGAGGGTGTGATGTGGATCAGCCGAGGAATCTGGCAAAGAGCGTGACGGTAGAGTAGCCTAGCGAGTCTAGACCGTATCCGAGAAAGATCGTTTCAGCTATGACCGACGTCCAGCCATTCCTGCGGTGGGCGGGAGGAAAGAGGCAGCTTGTGCCCGCTTTGCTTTCGCAACTTCCCGCAGATATTACGAAAAGACGATATATCGAGCCGTTCTTAGGAGCAGGCTCACTTTTCTTCGCTGTCAAACCCAAAAGAGCCATTTTAGGAGATGCAAATAAGGCTCTTATCGCAACCTATCGCGCGATCCGAGACGATGCTCCATGCGTGCGCCATCATCTTTCGCGACTGGTCAATAGCCACAGTGCGGCCTCCTATTACGTCGTGAGAGACGCGTACAACAAGGGCACTTTTTCGCCTGAGCAAGCAGCAAGATTTCTCTACTTGAATAAAGCCTGTTTCAACGGAATATTTAGGGTTAATCTGAAGGGCGAGTTCAACGTTCCCAAGGGCAGCAAAGACAAACTTGTGATTCCTGAAGAAGCAGCATTTTCTTCACTCGCGAGCGTTCTCCGCAAAGCGACTTTTCGCCCTTGGCCTTATCAAACAACATTAAAGTGGGCCAAGGCCGAAGATTTTGTCTACCTGGATCCACCATACCCGGCTCTAAACGGAACCGCATATTTCACTCACTACACTGCAGATCGATTCGACGATAAAGCACAGGAGACACTTGCGGCAGAGGTGTGGAACTTGCATAATCGGGGCATTCCCTTCTTAATGTCCAACGCCGATGTTAAAGTTGTTCGCGGTCTATATTCCGCATTCACGATTACTCCTGTCGACGTGCGGCGTTTTATCAGTTGCAAGACAGATAGGGTTCAAGTGTCCGAACTCTTGATCAAGAACTATTGATTTCATGCGATAAGGAGAACGCTTCCGTGGCGGACGATTTTCTAGAAGCGGTAAAGGTAAGAATGGGGCCATTCTATAAAGCATGGATCGCCACTCTAGCGGCCCTGTTCTTCGGGCTGGGACCTATACTGTGCGCGTGGGTAACATTCGCTGTTCATGGTAAGTTTCTCGCGCATTACGCTGCGACCTTGGGGAACGGCGATGCTCTTATGATCGCTTCGTCACTCGCTGGTCCCGCGCTAGTACTGGCATTCAAGCGGCGAGACCCCGAAACCATGGGAGCTCCTCAACTAATGGGACTCATCGGACTCGGTCTTGTTTTCGCCTCTGTTGTTGTCTTTATGAACGCTTCTCCTAATTCCGCAATAGGTGGTGGGCCACTGGAGGAACAGCGCGTCCTAACATTCACGTACATTCTTCTCCCCGCCAGCGTCTTATATGCGCTATGGATTTCATACCTGGATGAGCGATCAAACTCACTTCGAGATTTCAATAAAGTAAATGACACAAACGGATCAAAGTTGAACATCAGTTTCTCCGGAGGGTCAGGAAATGTCTAGCATAGAGTTTCCTTGCCTAGAAATCGCTCAGCCCATTGGTGTTTTCTACATCGGTGTTATGGCTCAGTCGGACCTTATCGAAATTTCTAAATCAGATGTCATCCATATTGACAAGGATGAACGTGATATCGAAACCGTCTCGGGTCTTGAGCGTCCTATTAGCCGCCTTCGCGTGAAGGAACTCCAAGAGTATGTTAAAAACATCGATGCGGCCTTTCCAACAGGGGTCATCATCGCGGTGTCCGCAATGGATGTTGAGTTCGATCGAAATCAAAAGGTTATGAAGCTTCGGCGCGGTGACGATGTTGCAACGATTATCGATGGTCAACATCGGATTGAAGGGTTAAAGGGCTTGCCTCCAACGTTCCGCTTTGACATGAACGTTACGATTTTTGTCGATATGGATCCAGAAGATCAAGCTGCGATTTTCTCTACGATCAATTTGAAGCAGGTACCGGTTTCTAAATCAATCACCTATGAGCTTTTCGAGTATGCAAGAAGTCGCAGTCCACAAAAGACGTGTCACCAAATTGCTAGACGTTTAAACCAATCGAGCGGTTCTCCGTTCAAAGATAAGATCATGATCCTCGGCGTCGCTCATGACAAAGATAAAGAGACGCTCACCCAAGCTGCATTTATTAAGCCACTTGAAAAGCTCATCGTTCCGGAAAAGCAGGCGATGGCAGATCGCGACGCGTTAAAGCGTGGCAGACACATTCCTAAGCCGACTGAAGTAGAAGTTCGCACGAAGCGCTTGGTTTTCCGTAGTTGGTTCTTGGACGATCAAGACTCAAAAATTGCTCAAACCATTGTCAATTACTTTGCGGCGGTCGAAGCTGTATGGCCGAAGGCTTGGGGAGTAAAAACGCCGGGTCTAGTGCTAAACAGGACTACCGGCTACAACGCGCTTATGCGAGTCCTACCGCTCTTGCTTTTCAAGCTCGGAATTGATGAAGTTCACTCCATCGAAGACTTTGCCAGTTTTCTTTCGTTGGTTACCTTGACTGATGATGACTTCAACCCAAACATCTTCAAACCAGGCAGCAGCGGCGAAGCCATTTTGTATCAAAGGCTTCTTTCTAATATGAAGATTGACGAGAGCCAACCGTGGAAAGGATTAACCGTCAAGTCCATTTAGGACTGTTCATCCAACGCTGAAGTTACGACGTCGCCGCAGACGGCGCAACAAAGGCGATCTCCGGCAGCTCCGCTTACTTAAACTCAGGCGGCACCTGATCTGCTTGAGGAGTTCCGTTCCATACCATACTTGCGACCCACCATCGCTTGCCATCGAAAACGAGTTGGCTGAGATTCGTTCCGATACGGCGCTCACTCTCCTCAGTTCCCTCTCCCAGCGTGTGGGTGTAGAACACGTTTGCAATCGATCCAAACTGTTCTACCTTCACCTTCTGCACCACCTCATGCACGGTCGCCGTTTCTCTGGCCTTCCTGACCGCGTCGATCCACTCGCTCACCCGGAGATACATTACCTTCTCTTCACCAGGCTTACCGCCGGCCTCTCCAATCATTCCGTCGGGCAAAAAGAGAGAGCGAAAGCGATCCCAGTTGAAGGGTCCCGGAGGCCCGCTGATCGCTTCGTGAATCGCCGTGACGATGGCTTTTGGGGAAACGACGTCCTCTGGCCGTGGCTTGGGAATCCTCTGCGCCAGCTCAGTCCCAGTGGAGTGCAGCTTCCGCTCCAGCTCTTCTTCAGACGGAGCTCTTTCCTGGTTATTCGCGGCCTTTTGGACTTCTGCCCGTAACGCGGGAATGCCACAAGAGATCGCGAGCATCGCAACTGCGATCATTGCAAATCTAGATTTTTGCTTCATATTTCCTTTTCGAACAAAACCTACGACGGCGTCACAGGCGGAGCAACATACTGCTTGTAGTGCTCAATCGTCGTAAACGTCCCACTCTCCATGCGATCGATATAGAGCACCCCGTTCAGATGGTCGATCTCATGTTGCAGAATGCGGGCGAACCAGCCCTCTGCCTCGATGACCTGGGGTTCGGCTTTTTCATTCAGGCAGGTCACGCGGACAGACTGCGACCGCGGCACGCTGGCCATGAACCCCGGAATGCTCAGGCAGCCTTCATAAGCCGAAACGTGCGCAGGAAGAAGCTCGATCTTCGGATTGAAAATCGCGAGGTAATCGTAGGGCGTGCTCTGCCACTCCTTGACCTCGGCCTCATTCATCTTCTTATGAAACTGCGGCCTGCCTTCGAGGACTGCGAGTTGCAGCGATTCCCCGATCTGCGGCGCCGCCAGACCCACTCCAGGAGCACGCCACATCGTCTCCCGCATGTTCTTCACAAGCTCCTGGATCGCTGGACTCAGAATCTCTTCCTGAGACAGAGCGCGTGCTTGCTTTCGTAAGACAGGATCCCCGGCGGTACAGATATTTAAAAGCATGAAACGTAACCTCAAACCTCTCTTAGAACTCTCAGGGGGAAACCCCACAAGCCCTGGTTTATTCCAACTCTCCACAGGACCGACGTCAAAAAGAGACTTCCGCCTTGCTATCGACCCGCAGTACGGATTGATGATGGAACCTCGTCTTGTACGCCTCGCGGATCAACGTGATCTTGGCGTCGGTGGCGATCGTCCTGTCTTTGTAAAGGAGAATCAGGACAATCGAGTGCTCCTTTCCAATCACGCCCCTGGCATCGCGCCACTGCCCAAATCCCTGCAGCTCCGTCAGCCCATCGGGAAATCGAGGCGTCACCTCGTCGTCGATAAAGTGGCCGAACTCCTCCTCCGAAACGGACCCACCCTCAGGCCCGCCCGCACCGAAGTAAAGCTCCGTCCGCTCCCATACCTCATGAGCAGCAGACCGCCTTGCCCTTTGAAGTGGCTCCGCTCCAATGGGGAGAGCGGCTACTTCGGCAAAGGAGCATAAAAGCACAACGGACAGGACCTTGCGCGTAAAAGATACCTTCATCATTCTCTCCTCAAATAGAAACAGAGACTTACGTGCTTCCAACACGCCCGAGGCACGGATATTCCCTCACGAATTGCTGCATAAAGATGCAACAGTCAGAATAATTATTCATAAATATTTGATTACAAACCATTTACTGGACTTCAAGCACGGCTTCGGGCAGACTTGAATACAAGCACCACAAAGGCTTGAGTATGTTTTACAAAAATGCAGCAAACGTTCTGACCGGAAAAGAAAGTACCGAAAGCTCCAAACCGCGCCTCGTCCTCATGCCTTCGGCGCAAGGCAAAATCACAGCAAACCGGGCCCTTCCCGAGCTCCTTTCCATCACCGCCCGCCGCTGCTCTTCCTTCTTTGCAGAGGCAGCCGTCCTGGTCCTCGTCTTCGGCGTGCTGGATTTCTTTATGCTGCGTGGCAAGATCGAACTCGGCTGGGTAGGCGGCGCATTTGCCATCTCCCTCTGCCTCCTCGCCGCCAGCATCGCCACGGACTTCAGCGCGCGTCGCTGGCTCTGGAGTCATCCCTAGCGTTCCCACCGAAATCTCCGAAGACCCCGCAGACGCAACGGAAGAGTAGCCACGGCAGGCCGCAGGCTGATTCAACATGCTGACCTGCGGCCCTGCCCCTTCTGGCGCTTCTGCTTACCGGCCTCGCGGCCGCCTCTCTCTGCCCAGGCTCCCGCGTACGACCTCCTGCTCAATGGGGGCCACGTCGTCGACGCCGTGCGCGATGTCGCCAACAGGGACGCCGCCATCGCCGCCATCGCCGAAAATCTTCCGGGGTCCGCAGCGAAGAAGACCATCTCGGATCCGCTTTTCTCCGCACTTAAGATTCAATCGGTCGCCCACCTTTTCTCGGCTACGACTAAACGACTGCGTGACAGATTGCCCTCGTGACAGGCAAATCGATGGGATGGAATATTCCGGAGCCTTGAATGTCCTACAAGCAGGAGTTTAAAGGAGGAATACAAATTGGCGCGACCATCTGCAGGTCAGGTAGAACTAGGAAATTACGCATATCTCATTCCTAGTATTGGTGAGCCGACAAGCGACTATGTCGTGCTTGCACATGGTGCGAGAGTCCAAGGGCACACCTTTTTCGCCCCCCAAGGATGCACCATTAGTTACTATGCAGAACAGGGTTCTTCTTATCTGATGCCTGCTGGTCCGATCCTTGAGTATCGGACTCGAACTCAACATCGACCGACAGCAAACCACACCGTCAACTTTGGCTTTCCTGCTCCCGATGTCGTTTTAGGTAAAATCTTAGGCCGCCACTGGGTGGATCCCCTACAAGCGGGCGGCGCAGATCACTACTCCCAGTTGCGCCGTGAGATGGTCTATTCTTTGCATGGAAACAATGCAGCCTGGGCGCCTCATGTGGTGGTCGTGCGTAATCGGAAATGGCCGCATATGAATAATGAGATTTGGCTGAGTGCTTTGGTTAGGGAGATTGTCAAGCACAAGGGGCCAAACGTAGACATTCATCTTCTCAGTTGTTTAGGCCTGGAGCAGGCTAACAGATGGAGGTCTGGTAAACAGGCCTACCAGGACGAAACATCACCCGAATTGTAAGCAGCTCCGCAGAGATCAACCGGTTTTCGACGCGCGGGCGTTCCCTGGCACGGAGTACACCTGCCTTACCCCACGCAGAAACTACTCCTGCACGAGCACGTGCCTGTGCCGCTGCAGCCACCAGCACGGCGAATCGCCGCCCTCCGGAAACATCGACCGGCTGCACTGCACATCGGCGGATCCATCCGGGTAATACTCTTCCTTGTTGCCTTTGAGCGCGACCACCGTCACCTGATCCACGGTGACGGTCGCCACGCCTGCGCCATGAGAGAGATGCACGCGCCATACCGCCCAGTCCACGGCATACGCCAGCGCCAGCAGCAGCACCGCTCCCGCTACGACCTTCCCTAGAATCCGCAAAACATATCCGACCATGCATCGCAGCGTAACAGAACACCCTCTTTGTTCCATTGGCATCCAATCCGCCATGTCCGGAAATCATTTCGATCTCAACGTCGCCGCAGCAGGCGAGATGCAGTTTCAGGGTTTCAGCCTCCGCCACAGCGCAGACGAGCAGGCGCAGCTTGCCACCATCGTCGCCAACGACGGCGTCCCTCAAACCGATCTCGACGCCCTCCTCGATCTCCGCAATCTTCTCTGGTCCTCCATCGACAACGACACCTCCCGCGATCTCGACCAGATTGAATGGGCCGAAGAGACGGTTGACCCTGTCGACCCCAAAGACGCAGCCATCCGCGTTCTCATCGGCGTCGCGGATGTCTCCGCCGCCATCGCGAAGGATTCACCCATCGATCGCTTCGCCCGCGACCAAACCCAGACCGTCTACACCGGCGTGCGCAACTTCCCCATGCTTCCCAACGCGCTCTCTACCGGTCTCACTTCGCTGAACGAAAATGAAGATCGCGCCGCGCTCATCATCGAATACACCGTGCTGAAAGACGGCGCGATGATCCACCAGAAGATCTATCGCGCGCAGGTACAGAACAAGGCGCAGCTCGCCTACTCCAGCGTCGGTCCGTTTCTTTCAGACAACAAGATCGACGCGCGCCTCAGCATCAAACTTGCCGCGAACCCTGAGTTGCAGCAGCAGCTTCGCCTGCAGGACGAGGCGGCGCAAAACCTCCGCGCCGCCCGCGCACGCAACGGCTCGCTCGACTTCCGCCGCTCCGAGGCGCAGCCCATCCTCGCCGACGGTGTGGTGAAGTCCATTGAAAGCATCGAACACAACCGCGCCATGCAGCTCATCGAAGACCTCATGATCGCCTCGAACGAGACCGTCGCCGAGAGCCTGCACAACGCCAAACGCTCCAGCCTTCGCCGTATCGTGCGCTCGCCCGAACGCTGGCAGCGCATCGTCGATCTCGCCGCGCTCAAGGGCACGCAGCTTCCAGCCGAGCCGGACTCGCTCGCCCTCAACGGCTTTATTCTCGAACAGCAGAAGGCCGACCCCGACCACTATCCAGACCTCGCACTCACGATCATCAAGCTGATGGGAGCAGGCGAATATGTCCTCTCGCGCGGTAACGATCCGACTCCGCCCGCACACTTCGCGCTCGCCGCGCAGGATTACTCGCACTCGACCGCGCCCAATCGCCGCTTCCCTGATCTCGTTACGCAACGCCTCGTCAAAGCCATGCTTGCACACGAACCCGCGCCGTACGGCGACGACGAACTTGCCATGATCGCGGAACACACCAACGACCGCGAACGCGCTACCAACAAGGTTGCCCGCTCCATGTTCAAACGCATCACGGCAGTCGCCATGCAGAACCGCGTGGGAGAAACCTTCAACGGCGTGATCACCGGAGCCAACGATAAGGGAGTGTGGGTGCGCGTCTTCACACCGCCCGTAGAAGGCAAGATCGTTCAGGGAGACAAGGGCCTCGACGTCGGCGACAAGGTCCGCGTCAAACTCATTCACACCGACCCACAACGCGCCTTCATCGACTTCGCAAGGGTGTAAGACACTGTGCCCCATTCTTTCGCAGCTTCATCGCGAAAGGGTGAGGTCGCGCAGAGCGCACAAACCAGATCTCACAGGAAAACAAAACAGATCCCCGTTTCACTACGGGATGACAAAGGGTTCGTGGTCTCCTATTTGTCATCCCGTAGGGATCTGCTGTTGTATCTAAACCCGCGCCAACGTCACTGCAAACCACCCACGCTCATCCATCCAGGTCTCCTCCACCGAGAACCCCGAGTCCTCCACCAAAGAACGCACGCTGTCCGCCGTGAACTTATAGCTGTTCTCCGTATGGATCGTCTCGCCATTGGCAAACGGCACCATCAGATTCGCCGCCGGGATACGTACCCGCTGTGCAGTGAGGCTTTCCAGATGCATCTCGATCCGCGACTCCGCCGCATTCCATCGCGCCTGATGTCGGAACCGCGCGAGATCGAAGTCCGCGCCAAGCTCCTTATTCAATCGCCGCAGTACATTCAGATTGAAAGCCCCCGTCACGCCGTTCTCATCGTCATACGCCGCAACAAGAATCGCTTCATCCTTCACCATGTCCGTCCCGAGAAGTAACGAATCGCCCGACTTCAGCTGCCCGCGCAGGTTCCGCAGAATGGCCCGAGCTTCATCGGGCGCAAAGTTTCCAATGCTCGATCCGATATAAAGTGCCATCGTCGGTCCATCGTGCGGAGCCAGTTCAAGTGCGTCCGTGACATAGTTCGCAACCTCCGGCTCAACGCAGACTTCGGTTAACGAACGTGACAGGCTCTCGCAGGCCTCATCCAGCGCAGACGCGGAGACATCAATCGGCACATACGTCACCGCGCCCTGCAACTTTACTGCGGCGTCCAGCAGAATGCCCGTCTTCGAAGCCGTTCCCGCGCCAAGCTCTACGACACGCAAAGGCTTCGTAGACGCACCCTTCGCCGCGGTGATGATCCCCTCCGCATATCCGGCAAAGATCGCACGCTCGGTGCGCGTCGGATAGTACTCCGGCAGCACCGTAATACGCTCGAAGAGACGCGATCCTGCAGCGTCATAAAAAAGCCATGGCGCCAACGATCGCGGCTGCGGAATCAGCCCGCGCTGTACCTCGCGAATCACCGCACACCGGGTCAGCTCCTCGGCTGACACTTCCATCTCACGAACTAAAGCACCCATTACAACCCACCCTCTACTTCGCTAAACGAATCCCGGAGAACTGCCAACGGGTCGCAGACTGGAAAAAATTACGATACGTCACACGCATATGGCTCGCCGGCGTTACGCAGGAACCACCGCGCAAAATCATCTGGCTCGACATGAACTTGCCGTTGTATTCGCCCAGCGCTCCCGGCAGTGGCTTGTATCCCGGATAGCCCGTATAAGGACTCGCCGTCCACTCCCAACAGTCGCCGATCATCTGCTGCAGACCTTCGCCTGTACCTGCTGCTGCAGGATGAAACACTCCCACATCCCACAAATTCCCGTCAAGCGTAAATGGCGCGGCGGCCGTCTCCCACTCCGCCTCTGTCGGCAATCGACAACCACTCCAGCGGGCAAACGCATCCGCTTCAAAGAAGCTGACGTGGCACACGGGCGTATCCAGCAGCTCCGACAACCCACGATATCCGCTCAGCGTAAATACCTTCCATCCCGTCGCATCGGCGGCATCGCGCTGCCAATACAGAGGAGCGCGCCAACCCTCGGACTCCACTGCGCTCCAGCCCTCGGAAAGCCAGAACTCTGCGCGGTCATACGCATCGTCCGCCATGAACTCCAGATATTCGCGGCAGCTAATCATGCGGTTCGCCAACGAATAAGGCTCCAGATAGACCTTGTGCCGGGGCGTCTCGTTGTCGAAGCTGAAATCCATGGGATCGCTCGCCTTCAATGGATACCCAATCTCTTGCAACCCACCAGGAAATTTGCTCCACGTCAGCGGACCTGCTTCGCTCTCCGTAACGACGATGTCGCGATACGCAGGATGCAGAGGGTTTGTAAAAAAGGCATTCTTCAGGTCCGTCAGCGCCAGCTCTTGATGCTGCTGCTCGTGGTTCAGTCCCAGCACAATGCGCCGGATCGCCTCTTCCTCGACCCCACCAGCGAGCAGACGCTCCATCGCCGCATCCACATGCGCGCGGAATTCGAGGATCATCTCCAGCGAAGGCCGCGAGAACGAAGCGCGCAGCTTCTTCTCAGGAATCTCATCGCCCAGCGAGACGTAATAGCTGTTAAACAGCCAGTGGAAATCCGCATGGAACTCGACGTACTCTGGCAGAAACTGGCGCAGCACAAACGTCTCGAAAAACCAGCTCGTATGCGCCTGGTGCCACTTGATCGGACTTGCGTCCGGGGTCGATTGGACCATCTGGTCCTCGGCGCTTAAACCCCGCGTAATCTCCGCGGTCGCGCCACGCACGGCTTTGTAGCTCGCCAGCAGGCTCTGGGCCTGCACACCTTTGCTCTCTGAGACCTGGATCATCGTCGGCTCTCCATGCGGCTGATTATCCGTCAGATGCTCCAGTGCACGCCATCGGTGCATTCATTGCGACCCTCAAAGGAGGGGCAACAGCAGGATTTAATGCAGGAAATGAATCCGCCGACCCCAATCCGGACGCCGCAGCATGTCCGTTTCTGGACGACAATCCCAGAGATGAACACTGAAGCGCCTTCGTCCCACAGTAACTCATAGAAAATGCAATGGAACAAACGCCTTTTCTTTGGGCAGAAACGTGCTTTCTATTTTTGTAGTCCCGTGGACGGCAAAACCCACCCACGGTCTGTTTCACACGGAGAAGGAACAATGAGCACTCTGACGCAGGATGTCCGCTACGCACTCCGGCAGTTGCGCAAAACGCCAGCGTTCACCATCACGGCGATCCTCACGCTGGCCCTTGGCATCGGCGCAAACGCGGCCATCTTCACCCTTGTGCACGCCGTTCTGCTGCAGAGCCTGCCCGTAGCCGAACCCAGTCGCCTGATCCGGATCGGAAGCAAAATTACCTGCTGCGTGAACTCCGGCGCTCCCGACGACGGCGACAACATTCTGTTTTCCACTCAGACCTACCAGCAGCTTAAACAGGGCGTTCCGGAGTTTGAAGAACTCGCCGCCATCCAGGCAGGCTTCGCCTATCGCCCCGTCATCGCACGACGAGATGGAGCCCAGGCCGAAGCACGATCCAGCATGGGCGAATTCGTCTCCGGCAACTATTTCCAGACCTTCGGCCTGAACCCTCAGGCAGGAAGACTTCTCACCGAAGCCGACGACATTGCAGGCGCTCCCATCGTCGCCGTTATGAGCTACGACACCTGGCAGAACCAGTTCTCCGGTGACACCTCCATCATCGGCGGCACCTTCTGGATCAACACCAAAGCCGTCACCGTCGCAGGGATCGCGCCCAAGGGCTTCTATGGAGACCGCCTCTCCAGCACGCCTCCGAACTTCTACCTCCCCATCGAGTCGATGCCCGTTCTCGCAAATGTGGGTTACGTCCACGATCCGGAGACGCACTGGCTGGACATCATCGGACGCGTGAAACCGGGAGTCGCGCTGGGGCCGCTCCAGCAGAAGGTCAGCGCCATCGTCAAACAGTCCATCGCGGACAACAAGGACTTCATCGGCGACAAAGGCAAAGCGCTGCTGGCGAAGACGCACGTCGGTCTGGCTCCGGGTGGCGCGGGCATTGAAGAGATGAAGGACCAGTACGCCTCTAACCTTCGGATCCTCATGACGATCTCGGCCCTCGTGCTCTTGATCGCCTGCGCCAATATCGCCAATCTGCTTCTGGTCCGAGGCATGGGGCGCAAAACGGAGATGTCCGTTCGCACAGCGCTCGGTGCGATGCGTCGCCGCATCATCGGTCAGCTCCTCACGGAAAGCCTCATCCTCGCCCTCCTCAGCGGTTTTGCGGGTCTGGCCGTCGCCTTCGCGGGAACGCAGATGCTGCTCAGAATGGTCTTCAACGGAGCGAACCGTCTGCCCATCCAGGCGAGCCCATCCCCCATCGTCCTTGGATTCGCTCTCCTGCTCTCCCTGGTCACGGGCGTCGTCTTCGGCATCGCACCTGCATGGATCGCAGCGCAGGCCCAGCCCGCCGATGCCTTACGCAGCGGAACTCGCGCAACTTCTACGGGAGCCTCTCTGCTGCAGAAGGGCCTGGTCGTCCTGCAGGCAGGTCTCTCTCTTGTTCTCCTTGTCGGTGCGGGCCTCTTCTCGCAGAACCTCGCCAAGCTTCAGCACAAGGATTTAAAGCTGGAGTCGCACAACCGATACATCGTGCATATCAATCCGCAGACGGCGGGCTACATGGCTCCGCAACTGGAAGCGCTCTACCGTACCATCGAGGATCGCTTCCACGCGGTACCGGGCGTAAAGAAGGTGGGCATCAGCACCTATACGCCCATGGAAGACAACAACTGGGGCAATTACCTCCAGGTGCAGGGTCAACCAACGCACGGCATAGGAGCCTCTTTTGTAAAAACCAACGCGGAGTACTTCGCCTCCGTGGGCACACACCTTTTAGCCGGACGCGGGTTTACAATGCGCGACACCGCTGCGGCTCCGACCGTCACGATCATCAATCAGAAACTGGCGCAGCAGCTCTTCCAGAACTCCAGCCCCCTTGGACAACATATCGGACCTCCCAAGTCACCGGGGGACTATGAGATCGTCGGCGTCGTCGAAGATACGGCCTATACCGACGTGAAATGGGAAAACCATGGCATGTACTTCGTGCCGATGATGCAACGGCCCGCAAGCGATACAGGTCCCGCAGACAAGGACGAAGGTCTCTACGCCGGTGCCATCGTGCTCCAGACCGAGCGCCCAATGGACAACGTAGAAGCCCTGGCGCGAAGAACCCTCGCCAGCATCAATCCCAATCTCTCCGTCGTAAAATTCCAGACCTTCAACGCGCAGATCGCCGACCGCTTCACGGATGACAGAACGATTGCCCGCCTCACCATGCTCTTCGGCGGACTCGCCCTTCTGCTGGCCTCCGTGGGCCTCTACGGCGTAACCTCCTACACCGTAGCCCGGCGCACTTCCGAGATCGGTATCCGCATGGCTCTCGGTGCGGAACGTGCCAGCGTCGTCGCGATGATCCTGCGCAGCGCCATGCTGCAGGCAGGAATCGGTCTGGCCATCGGAATTCCAGTAGCGCTCTTCTGCGTTCGCTATGTAAAGTCGCAGTTGTACAACATCAGCAGTGTCGACCCCAGCGTACTTGCTGGAGCCGTGGTTACACTGGCCCTGGCCGCAGGGCTCGCCGGTCTCATTCCGGCACGGCGCGCAGCTTCCACAGATCCAGCACAAGCTTTGAGGATGGAATAGATGATTGAGTTGAAAAATCTGGAACGCAGCTTCCGGGCGGGCCACGAAGAACTCTGGGTACTACGACGCATCGCTCTCACCATTCGCGAAGGCGAATTTCTCACCATCATGGGACCATCGGGCGCGGGAAAATCCTCGCTCCTCAACGTCCTCGCTATGCTCGACGATCAGTGGCGTGGCGAGTTCTTCTTTGAAGGCCTCCCCGTCCATGCCATGAACCGCAAGCAACGCAGCGACCTCGCACGCCGCCGCATTGGCATGGTCTTCCAGAGCTATCATCTGCTCGACGACCTCACCGTGGCGGAAAATCTCGATCTCCCGCTCACCTACAAGAACATCCCGAGCAAGGAACGCCAGGCGCTCGTAGCCGACACGCTCGACCGCTTCCAGATCGTCGGCAAAAAAGACCTCTTCCCCAACCAGCTCTCCGGCGGACAGCAGCAGCTCGTCGGCATCGCCCGCGCCGTCATCCACAAGCCGTCACTCCTCCTCGCCGACGAACCCACAGGAAACCTGCACTCCGCCCAGGCAAGAGAGATCATGGAACTCTTCCGCGAACTCAACGCCGAAGGCACCACCATCGTGCAGGTCACCCACTCCGAATCCAACGCAGAGTACGGCTCGCGCACCATCGAACTCCGCGATGGCTGGGTGCACCTGAACACTGCTAACCCTCCCGCATAAGAACCCGGCGATCAAGGGACAAGCACGTAGTCTTTGCGAGCGAATCCGTGTTTTGAGAGAGGCCCCATGTTCCACCTTCGCGTCGGGCTTCGGACTTTGATCGGTTTTTTATAAAACCATAGGGCTAAGGATTCCGAGGGATGGCCCTGATGAATTGGGTCGAATGTAAATCTATCGGGGTTGCGGATCCAGAGTGGATTACGTGGAATCAGTTCCACGAAACATTACCCCAGTTATGGCGCACAACAGCACACAGAACCTTCGGTGCATAAAGCGACAGCAGGAATAAAGCCTGTGCTGCTGTGTCCTCCTTTTATGACCATTTTCAGGTCGACCCGGCGGTATTGCCGAACATCTCACGCAACTCAACGACGGAGATTCCACACACATGATGCAATCTATGACAGGAACGCCTTCAACGCTATCCGCTACGGTTCAAGCCCCACCATTCAAAGCGTTCTTTTCAAGAACAGACGAGACGAAAGAGCCTGAACCTGTGCCGTTCGATCCACGCATCGAACGCCGCGGTGAGGCAAAGCGCGTTCTTATTCTTGGCGCCGGTCTCAGTGGTCTTGTAGCGGGATATGAGCTCATGCGCGCGGGTCATCATGTCACGATCCTGGAAGCACAAACTCGTCCCGGTGGGCGGGTTTACACATTGAGAACTCCGTTTTCGGACGGGCTCACCACAGAGGCAGGAGCAGGTCGAATCCCAGCCAGCCACGCATGGACGCATCATTACATCAAGCACTTCGGCCTGAAGACCGTACCCTTTGCGCCAGACTCATTGACTACACTGATGTCCCTTCACGGAAAACAGGTGCCACTTACCCCGACTGTTCAGCTCTCTCAATACTTTGGCCTGTCGACAGAAGAAAAGAATCTCGGCCTCGCCGAGTTAGCGGAAAAGTATATTTTCCCGGCCATTCGGAAAATTCAATCCGCGCTCGATATCAACTCTTCTGACTGGCCACCAGACTCTCTTCGTCCATTCGACCGATACACCCTCTCGGATTTTGTGCGTAGTCAGGGCGCATCTCAGGTGGCCACCGATCTCTTGTGCTCTGGCATCACCCTCCGCAATGCATCCGCGCTCAACGTGCTTCGCATTTTGGCGCAGATGCATCTCACTCGTCTTGAAAAGATCCAGGGAGGAAACGACTTACTTCCACGAGCGATTGCCGCTAAGTTGGACGAGCGAATCCTCTATGGCGCGCGCGTCGTCAGCTTCCGCGAAGAAAAGTCCAGCGTGCGAGCCACTTTCATGCAGGAAGGTAAACACCATTCCCTTGGGGCCGACTACCTTATCTGCACCCTTCCCTTTTCAGTCCTTCGTCGCCTTGAAGCGATGCCGGACTTTACCCCATTGAAGCGGCAAGCCATCCAGGAGATGTCCTATGCCTCAATCGTTAAAGTGGCATTGCAGACGAAAACAAGAGATTGGGAAAAACGAGGACTGAGTGGATTCGCTCAGGCGGATATGGCAGAAATCTGGAATCCCTCCTGGGACCAGCCTTCGCCTCACGGAATCCTGCAGCTCTATCAGGAAGGAAAGGTCGCCGAAGACCTTGACCGTATGAGTCCATCGCAGAGATTGAACTTCGCGGCGACGTACATCGACAGGTTATTTCCAGGTTTTAGTCCAGATCTTGAGCGGAGCACATCCTACTCGTGGCAGCTGGATCCCTTTGCCCAGGGAGCGGGGATGACTTTACTTCCTGGAGATCTCTATTCCTGGTATCGCGCCGTCGCTTCCGTTGAAGGTCGAATCCACTTTGCGGGCGAACATACATCCGCGACGCCAAGCTTCATGCAGGGAGCCGTCACCTCGGGATACCGCGCAGCCAAAGAGGTCAACGAGCATATCTAGAAAAATCTGGACATAGGCGCGAGACAAACGACCGGTCTATTATTAATAGAATAGTTATGGCTTCCGCCCCTACAACCCGCGAACACCTTCTCGAGGTTGGGCTCCGGCAACTCCGTTTGACAGGCTACACGGCCACCGGCGTAAAGGAAGTGCTCGATCTCGCCAAGGTTCCCAAGGGCTCTTTTTATCACTACTTCCCCAGCAAAGAAGCCTTCGTTAGCGAAGTCTTTGCGCGATACGCGGAGAGCGAAGCACTAAGAATGGCCCACACCTTTGGCGATGAGTCGATACCTGCCCTGAAGCGACTGCGACGGTATTTCGATGAGATGTTCCTGGCATACGGGCCGAAAGCTGAGATCCGTGGATGTCTGGTTGGGAACATGAGCCTGGAGATCGCGGACCACAGTACTAAATTACAGACGCAACTCGAAGCAACGTATGCCGCATGGCAGGGTGGCATCGCAGACCTGCTGCGCCAGGCCATCAAGCGTGGCGAACTGAGGAAGTCCGTCAAGCCGGACGCGCTCGCGGAATTCATCCTGAACGGTTATGAAGGCGCACTCGTTCGCATGAAAGCAGACCAGAGCGACCGGCCCATCAAGAACTTTCTCTACTTCGTCTTTGAAGTTCTTCTTAAGAACTAAGCGATTGCCCTGAGACGAAACAACGGGAAGATCTTTTTTGAATCAACTAACCAACCGGTCTACTCATATAGACGAATCGGTTTTCCCGATTCCTACCTTTCGCTCCAAGGAGATTTACATGTCGAATTCAAGCACTTCTTCCAAAGGCACGGCGCTCATTACTGGAGCATCGACGGGCATTGGCGCAGTCTACGCAGATCGCCTCGCCAAACGCGGTTACGACCTGCTTCTGATTGCTCGCAACGGCAAACTGCTCAGTGAGCTCGCAAACTCACTCTCCACTGCTACCGGTCGCAAGGTCGAGGCCTTCCCAGCCGACCTCACCAACAAAGCCGAGCTGCGCAAAGTAGAAGAGCGACTCCGCACGGATACTTCAATCACTGCACTCGTAAACAATGCAGGCTTTGGAGGCGTGTCCACGCTCCTCGATTCAAAGGTAGACGACATGGAAAACATGATCGACCTGAATGTCACTGCGCTGCTGCGTCTTACTTCGGCTGTTCTTCCCGGCCTTCTGGAACGCAAAGGCGGAGCCATCATCAACATCGCATCGATCGTCGCACTGAATCCAGAGCTACTGAATGGCGTGTACAGCGGCACCAAGGCCTTCGTTTTGAATCTCACGCAATCGCTCCATAAAGAGGTGGGCGATAAGGGAATTCAGTTGCAGGCCGTACTCCCCGGTGGCACAGCCACTGAGTTTTGGGACCGCGCGGGCATAGGCGGACACCAGAACCTTCCCTCCGAAATGGTCATGAGTTCCGAGGAGATGGTTGATGCCTCTCTCGCCGCGTTCGATCGCGGCGAACTGGTCACCATCCCCTCGCTGCCTGATGTTACGGATTGGGACAAGTTCAACGCAGCACGTTTGGTTCTGCTCCCTAACCTCTCGCACAAACACTCGGCAGCGCGTTACGGCGTTCGCTAACTGTTTCTAATGCCCATTCCTCAAAAGCAGAACCGAGGAGTGGGCACCCCTACCGCACAACAAATTCAGCTAAAAAGAGCACCGGAGTTGGTGCCGATGAGGAGCGGCGATCTCTTTCTCCAGTAGAAATCCCCATCTATCGGAAACTCCGAGTTTGGAGCCAGCTACACAGCAGTAAGTAAGTAAACTCTTTCGAGATCCGCTCGTTGGTCGTGGTGAACAGAAGCGCCAGTGCAAAAAAAACGGCATTGGTCGTCGATTCTGAAAAAAGACGTGGAGCGCGTAGACGCCAAACCTAAATCTCTCGTGGAAATTTCCACTTCACATTGCATAAGCGCAACAAATGGCCTTTTCCCATTAGCGGAAAATAACGGTTCGGCATATACTTCGGGCATCGAGCATGTACGCCGCTCTGCTGGTGGGTCTCCCCCTTCCACCAGATCTCCAGAGTGAAACAGCTCGTGTGAGCGAGGTGCGTCTTCCCCCAGGCGTCGAGTAGCCCGTTTGACTCGAATCCCGATCTCCTTCCCGGTGCCTCGGCACACGCGCTGCCGCGTTTCGCGCGCGCTTTCGCCCAGCGCTCCTTCGCTCCTCTCCTCTCTGTCTTGGCTCCCGGCGAGTGCGCCCTCTGCTCCAACCCACTCCTAGAGGCACGCCTCGCCCCCCTCTGCCAACTCTGTCTGGACAAATTGAAGCCCGTAAAGCTCCTGCAATGTGTTATCTGCGGAGAAGCCCTCGGCATGGAATCCGCCTGGGCCCATGGGGAAGAAGCTCGGATCCCCTGCACCATCTGCCGCTTCTCGCCGCCACCCTTCGTCCTTGCGGCTTCCTTCGGTTCTTATGAAGGCACTCTGCGCCAGATGATTCATCTGCTGAAGTTTCAAGGACAAACCTCCCTAGCGAACATCCTGGGAGACCACCTCGCCACAACCCTCGAAGCCCTTCACGGCAAAATCCCCTCCGAGATGCTCGTGCTCTCCGTCCCCCTCTTCCGCTCCAAGCGACCCTTCAACCAGAGCACGCTTCTGGCCCGCCGCGCCGTCGCTCAGGTGAAGCGAAGGCACCCTGCATGGAATCTTCGCGAAAACCACACCCTCCTGCGCCGCGTCCGTCCGACGCAGAGTCAGTTCCAGCTCTCTCCCAGGCAGCGCCGCCTCAATCTCCGCGGCGCTTTTCGCGTGACGCGGCCAGGAAAGATTGCTGGCCGGGACATCCTGCTTGTCGACGACATTTACACCACCGGCGCTACGGCCCGCGAGTGCAGCAAGACGCTGCTCGCTGCCGGAGCGCACTCCGTCCACGTCCTTACCCTCGCCCGCGCGCAACAGGGGCAGGTAGCCGAGCGTTGGCAGCCCGGCACACCGCTTCGCACCACTCAATTTGGATCTGCCTAACGCAAAGTCATAAGGAGTACGCCCCATGCATGCGACGACCTACGACAACCAGCAAAACAGCCTTCGCCCTACTCCGCCCGGTCACGCCCCCAGCCTGCTCAAGCCGGCGGCCTTCGGCCCCAAAGCCCGCAAGCAGAAATCCCTCGCCAAATGCCATACCCTGGCGCACCGTAGCCAGACCGAGCCCTCCCGCGCCCGCGGCGGACAGCTCCAGACACCGGTCCTCGTACTCAATGCCTCCTACGAACCCATCAACATCTGCGGAGCCCGTCGCGCCCTCGTCCTGGTCCTCAAAGGCGTCGCCCGTACCGAAGAGGAACAGGGCGCAACCATGCACGCCGCGCGTGTGCGTATGCCCATGCCCTCCGTGATCCGCCTGCTTGAATACCGTCGCATCCCGCACCAGACACGCGCCCTTTCGCGCAAAAACATCCTTCTGCGCGACCGCTCCACCTGCCAGTACTGCGCCGTCATCTTCCCGAGCGGAGAGCTCACACTGGATCACGTCATCCCCCGCTCGCGCGGAGGCACCTCCACCTGGGAAAACCTCGTCGCCTGCTGCCATAACTGCAACCGTCGTAAGGGCAGCCAGCTCCTGCATGAGCTCCGCGACATGAAACTCCTTCGCCAGCCCAGCCCCTTCAGCCTCCACACCTCACGCCACATCATGCGCATGCTTGGCTCCGGCGAAGCCAATTGGCGAAAATACCTCTACTTTGAGGCTCAAGCTTCCTGAACTCTGATCGATTTAAAGATAAGACTGCAATTCGCTCCCGCAGATCATGCCGTTTCCGTACCCGAACCACATGGGAGATTGGCCTCTGCCGTTGTTTTGCGTGTCCGTCGTCATTCGACTGGCGCTGCGGACCAATCCGGAATAAGTTCCCCGTATTCCAGGTCATGCGAGAAGGCTCGCATCTCCGAATCTGGATGGCTTCCGGCCACCTCTGGTTCATGTGAGAAGAGCGGAACGTAGAACATAAGCCCTTTGGATGCGCATCATTCGTATGCTTTTCCAGTAGAGTGAAAGCCTCCATTGACGCTGCAAAAATGTAATAGTTGCAGGGGCACATTACCTTAGTACCTACAACTTCCGTACTACTTCGTTATATTGCTGATAATAATAGACTTACCCAAGGTTACATCCTAGAGTGAATTTGTCTGGTTAGTCCAGAACAAAAAAACTCCGGGAGTAATCAACATGAAAAACATTGTTCGCGCCTTCGTAATCGCCCTCGTCCTCACAGGCTCTGCCGCAACCGCCTACACCGCAAACTCCGGAGCCATCGTTACGAACGCGACCACTGTCAGCGCCATTCCCAAGCCCACCTGCCCCTTGGATGACCCCAACCACTGCGGTATGGGACAGAATCGCTAATCTTCGTTTTTTGTTCTGGAATTCCCCAATTTAGTCATTGCCCGTCGACATCTGCTTCGCTATCCTTCCAACTAGGAGCGGGCAGATGTCGACAAAGGCATGTTTGGATCTCTTGGGAATGCTGGAAATCGGTCTCAGCCTGGCTGCGATCTTTTATCTGGTTCGCTCTGAGTCCGCCCGCGAGTATTGGTCTCTAACCTCTCTTTTGTCCGTCAGAGTCGCTGCAGCCATAATCGGTCTAACGCTTGACCTCATGGCCGGCCACTTGATCAGCGGCCTGCATGCTTACGTGTCGTATTTCTTTGTTTATTGGATCGGTTTCGGCATCGAGACGCTTCTAGGCGTCCTGACGATTTACAGTATCTATCGTTCTGCCATGGCACCGCTCAAGGGTCTTCAAACTCTGGGCATGTTAATGTTCAAATGGGCAGCAGCCATCTCGACCGTGGTTGCCCTTGCAATTTCTATTGGACCCCGCGTCAGGACAACGAGCTTTCTCATCTCTGCGGTAAGCCAAATGCAGCGCGCCAGCAGCGTTTTAACGCTCAGCCTTCTTCTTTTCGTCTGCTTTGCCATTCGTCCGATGGGTCTGTCGTATCGCAGTCGCATCTTTGGCGTGAGTCTCGGTCTAGGTGTGATCTCTACGCTCAATATGATCCAGTCGGCGTGGCTGACGAGCAACCACTCCCTCTACACTGTCTTCAATTTCGTGGATGCCTGCGCCGTCTGCGCGACCCTGGGTATCTGGATCCGTTATTTCGCGATGCCGGAGCCGGCACGCCGCATGATCCTGCTTCCCACCACCTCCCCGTTCCTGCGTTGGAACCAGATCTCCGAGATCCTGGGTCACAACCCTGGCTTCGTCGCAGTCGGTGGCTTACCTCCTGGCATCCTTGCTCCAGCCGAGCTTGAGATCATGCGTCGCGCCTCAGCGGCCAAGACAGCCAGTGCTTCTGCGTCCCAGATGGTCTCCGCCTCAAGCTCCGCCGCCTAAACTTCAGATACCTCCGTGCCCCATTCTTTCGCGCGCTCTTTGCGCGAAAGAATGGGGTCGCGCAGAGCGCACCAACCAGATCTATCTCGAAGGACAGGACAGGTGCCCATACATCGCGCTCTTTGCAATGTATGGGGTATGCGTGGAGCGCATCCAAAAGATCTTCGTACAACCCGGAGTTAGTGTTTCCGCTCCGAACTCCACCTTTGTCATCCCGTAGCGCAGCGAAGGGATCTGCTGTCCAGCCACCCGTATCACTCCCTAAGCCACAAACAAAAGAGCCGCACCCCGAAGGGTGCGGCTCTTTGTACTCCAAGGAAACTACTCGTTTTCTGAGCGCTTCCAGTTGATCAGGTCACCCAGAGTCGTGGTGGAAGACGATCCAGACGACTGGTTCTCGCGCTTTCCATCCTTGGAAGGAGCCTTGTAGCTCTCGACCTCGGCACGGCTAGCTTCTTCGCCGATTCCGCGGAGGCTGAGACCCACCTTCTTCTCTTCCTGGCTCATCTTCACGATCTTGAACTCCATCTCCTGGCCAGGCTCAAGCGTGACTGGCTGATGCAGTTCGTTGACCGCTTCGGAGACGTGGCAGAGACCCTCAACGCCCTCGGCAATCTCGACAAACGTACCGAACTGCGCCGAACGAAGGACCTTGCCCTTCACCACATCGCCTACGCGATGCTGCGCGAAGAACGTATCCCAGACATCGGGCTCAAGCTGCTTCACACCGAGCGAAAGGCGGCGATTCTCCGGCTCTACGCCCAGGACCACAGCGCGAACCTTCTCGCCCTTCTTCAGGACCTCCGAAGGATGCTTGATACGCTTCGTCCAGCTCAGGTTCGAGACATGCACGAGACCATCAATGCCATCTTCGATCTCGATGAATGCGCCGAAGTCCGTGAGGTTACGTACACGGCCTTCCACGATCTCACCGATCGGATACTTGTTCTCCAGCTGCTCCCACGGATTGTCCTGAAGCTGCTTCATGCCAAGAGAGATGCGACGATCGGTCGGATTCACAGCGAGGATGATCGTATCGGCCTCATCGCCCGGCTTGACCATCTTCGACGGATGCTTCATCCGCTTCGACCAGGTCATCTCCGAAACGTGAACCAGGCCTTCAATGCCCTGCTCCAGCTCGACGAATGCGCCGTAGTCGGTCACGGAAAGAATGCGGCCCTTGACCTGTGCGCCGATCGGGTAACGCTCGATCGCATCCAGCCATGGGTCAGGCGTCAGCTGCTTGAATCCAAGCGAAACGCGCTGCTTTTCCTTGTCGAACTTTAGAACCTTGACCTGAATCTCATCGCCCACCTGGACCAGGTCGCGAGGATGCGTCAAACGGCCCCAGCTCATGTCGGTGATATGCAACAGGCCATCCAGGCCGCCCAAATCCACAAACGCGCCGTAGTCGGTCAGATTCTTCACGACACCCGTCATGATCGAACCCTCTTCCAACGTCTGCAGCGTGACATCCTTGCGCGAGTTCTGCTCCTCTTCGAGGATCTCCTTGCGCGAGATGACGACGTTGCCGCGCTTCTTGTTCAGCTTGATCACGCGAACGTCGAGCTGCTGACCAATATAGCTATCGAGATTGCGCACAGGGCGCACCTCAACCTGCGATCCCGGAAGGAACGCCTTGACGCCGATATCGACAGTCAAGCCACCTTTGACGCGAGAGAGAACCGTGCCGGTAACCGGCGCCTTGTCGGCACAAGCCTTCTCCAGCTGATCCCAAAGGCGATGACGCTGGGCCTTCTCGTACGAAACGAGATATCCGCCCTCCTGCTCTTCGCGCTCCACAACCACTTCCACGGCATCGCCCACGGCAAGCTTCGACTCGCCAGCGTGATCCAGCACCTGCTCCTTGGGGATCAAACCCTCGGACTTCAGGCCAATGTCGACCACCACATGCTTATCGGTGATCTTCACTACGGTGCCAGTGACAACCTTGTCCTCTTCCATGGCGGATTGCGCAGCTTCCTTCTCTGCGGCCTGCTCACGGTCGAAGTTCTCCAACGCAGCAGCAAAATCGGCCGCATCGTAATCTGCGGCGTCAGGTGCTGTAGCATCGGCGATCGGCTCGACCGAAGCTTCCGGTGCGGGCGTCACGACATGGTTGGTGGTGGCGGTTTCAGTCGACGGGGCTACTGCCGTCTCTTCGGTTGCGAGATTTTCAAGTTCGGTTGTCAGGGGTTTGCTCTCTGTATCAGGATTGGGGATGTTTGACATAAATTTGATGCGCGGTCCAGAACTTCGGATCTAGCTTTGCTCACTTTCTCTTCTCAACCTTGCGGCCCGTACTCGGAGGTCAGCAGACAGAGTCGACAGAAGTGCATCAGCAAAAGTAAAACCGAATTTCAGGAGGAGCCAGCGTCTTCAACGGTGCGCATTGGCTCTACTTGACTATACCGCTCGCGATTGAGAAGCGTCAACGGTGACGCGCGCAAATCCTTTCCAATACACGGCCCAAAATGAAACGCACACACAATCTCAAACCCGCCGCGCGGCAACAATATCCTCCGCCACCCGTGGCTTCGCCTTCGAAGCCGTCACGGTCGCCACCGCCAGCAGAATCACGCCCATCCCGACCCATTCCAGACCACGCAGCCGCTCTCCCAGAAAAATCGCTCCCAGCAGCACCGCCACAATCGGGTTCACATAGGCATAAGTAGCCACCTTTGCCACCGGAACGTGGTGCAGAAGATAGGTATAGGCGCTGTATCCGATCAGCGATCCAAAGATCGCCAGCCAGAGCAGACCCAGCACAACCCCACGCGTCCAATGCGCGGTATGCCAGCCACCCAGGACCGAGCCGATCCCGATATTCGTCGCTCCGCCCATCAGCATCTGCCACGCACTGGCCACCATCGGATCCGCAGAAGAGGTCCACCGCCGCGCCACCACACTCCCCACCGCCCAACTCACACCACCCAGCATCAGGATCCCGCAGGCCAGCAAGACGCCGCCATTCGTCCCCTCAGGCAGATGCAGGCTCGGCCAAAGCAGAAGCACCATTCCTCCCACGCCCAGCGTCGTACCCACCCAACCCACACCATTCAAAGGCTCTCCGCCCGGCACCACCGTCTCCAGCAGAGCAATCAGGATCGGAATCGAAGCCATAATCAGCGAAGCCATCCCCGAACTCACATACTGCTCGCCCCATGCCAGCAGTACGTTATTCCCTGTCAGCAGCATCAGCCCGATCACCAACAGCCGCACCAGCTCGCGGCGAGAGACCCGCACGCTCTTCCCGCGCGCAGCCAGAATCGCCATCAACAGGCTTCCCGCAATCGCATACCGCAACCCCGACGTAAACGCGGGCGAGATAAAACGCACCACATACCGGATCGCGACAAACGTCGACCCCCAGAAGAAATACACGCACCCAAACGCCACCAGAACCAGCAGACGAGCGCGCTTCGCCTCTTTCTCGATCAACCCCACTTAGCGCGCACCCCGCGAAGCCGCTACAGGCACCTCATACCGCACCAGCCCCAACGCCCACTCAATCGCACCCTTGTACATCGCCTGCATCCGCGGGTCGTCCCAGTTCTCCACCGGATGCCCCAGCGTCGAATAAAATACCCTCCCCTTGCCCACCTGCTTCACCCAGGTCACGGCAAAATCCTTGTCCGCACGATGGACTTTCTGGTTCGCCAGGTCCAGCTTGCTCGCATCCAGACGCATCAAAATGTGCACCTTGGACCGATCCCAAAGCTTCTGCTGATAGATCTCGTCCGTCAGCACAAACTCCTTCGGCCACGCGCTCATGCCTGGAAACGCGCCGTCCTCCACCATAATCGGTGCCTGAAACGTGCCCCACGGATGCTCATCGAAGGTTCCGCCGACCATATCGACCCACTCCGGCCACTTCGTCCAGGTGATCGCCGCCGAATGCACCGCCACAATGCCCTTGCCGTCTTCCTTCACAAACTGCAGTAAAGACGCATTGCGTTCCCCATCCATCTCCAGCGTCCCGCCGGTATAGAAGACGATCGCGTCGAAATCATTCAGGTTTTTTGCGTTGTATTCGAGCTTCCTCTTCGTCAGCGGCTCGGTGTCAGTCCGCAGAGTCGTGTCCCACTCGCCACTCTCGCGCCCCATGCGCTCGATCACCGCCATGGCATGGCTCACCGACTCATGCCGATATCCCTTCTCTTCGCCAATCACCAGCAGATGCTTTTTCGGAACGGGCGCAACCTGTTGCGCCGCACACACTGCTACCTGAGTCAACACGAGCAGAAACAAGAACCTTCGCATCGCCGAATTTTACACACCTGCACACCGCTCCGAATCCAGGCATCTTGTTTCCAACAAGCCTTCGCCGTATCCTCGCCTTCAGTGGACTTTCGCACCCAAAAACGCTTCGACACCAACAAGACGCCCAAATCGGCAGAGGCCGACCGCATCGTCTCAGCCTCCACCACGGACGACGACGCAGCCTTCGAGCTCAAACTCCGTCCGCATCACCTCCGTGAGTTCATCGGCCAGGAAAAGGCGAAAGAGCAGCTCGCCATCGCGCTTGAAGCTGCCAAGGCACGCGGCGAAGCCCTCGACCACGTCCTTCTCTTCGGACCTCCGGGGCTCGGCAAAACCACCCTCGCCACCATCATCGCGAACGAGCTCGGCGTCGGCTACCAGCAGACCAGCGGCCCCGCCCTCCAGATCCAGGGCGACCTGACCGCCATCCTGACCAACCTTCGCGAACGGCAAGTCCTCTTCCTCGACGAGATCCACCGTCTCCAACCCGTCCTCGAAGAAAAGCTTTATACCGCGCTTGAGGATTACCAGCTCGACATCATCATCGGCCAGGGCCCCTCCGCGCGCACGCACGTCATGGAGATCCGGCCTTTTACCTTCGTCGCCGCCACCACACGCCCCGGCCTGCTCTCGTCGCCTCTGCGCTCACGCTTCGGCATTCTCCTGCGCCTCGAGTTCTACACCGACGACGAACTTCGCTACATCGTCGAACGCTCCGCGGAAGTCATCGGCGTCACCATCGACCAGGACGGCGCAGCCGAAATCGCCATGCGCTCCCGAGGCACCCCACGCATCGCTAACCGGCTCCTCCGCCGTGTCCGCGACTTCGCCGAAGTCCGCGCCAACGGCACGATCGACCGCGAAACCGCGCAAAAGGCCCTTGCGATGCTGGAAGTCGACGCCCACGGCTTCGACGAACTGGATCGCCGCCTCCTCCGCACGATCATCGAAAAATACGACGGCGGCCCCGTCGGTCTGAATACCCTCGCCGCCGCGCTGGCCGAAGAAGAAGACGCCCTGGAAGAGGTCTACGAGCCCTTCCTCATCCAGATCGGCTTCCTCGACCGCACCCCCCGCGGCCGTGTCGCCACCCGCCTGGCCTACGAACACCTCGGCATCGAAATGCCCCGCAAAACCAGCCTTTTTTAGAGGTTGTCCCGCCGCGAGAGCAGATCCCACCAGACTGCCGATAGTGCGTCTTCAACAAACGATAAAAGAATCTGGATAAAGCCGACTCTGCAACGAACTTCGAATGGTAAGCTGGCGGCAATTTCTTCGAGCCAACGCGTCCGCTCCAGAAAAATTCTCAATTTTCCGCAGACATGCCCTTAGACAGTCCAGGAGCTACCCGTGGCCATAAGCACTACCCGGCGCTTGACGGGCTTCGGGGCGTGGCCATTCTTCTTGTCTTCATGTACCACTACTCCCCGCATCGAGGAACCGGGTGGCTTGTGTATCTTCCCAGTGGAAGCTGGATTGGCGTCGATATCTTCTTCGTACTCTCAGGTTTCCTCATCACGGGCATTCTGTATGACACGAAGGGCTCTGAACACTTCCTTCGGAATTTTTACGTTCGCAGGGCTCTGCGACTCTTTCCCATCTATGCGATCTTCATCGCCGTGGTGCTGCTGATTACCAGGGGCCCCGTAGGACACTCCTGGCTCCTTACGCTGACCTACCTGCTCTACGGTTCAAATATCATTCGCTTCTTCCTGCCGGATTTCACTTCGATCGGGATGATCGAAGTGGGCCACCTGTGGTCTCTGGCGGTGGAAGAGCAGTTCTATATGCTCTGGCCCTGGATCGTGATCCTTCTCGCCAGTCGCCGACGGATCCTGACCGCAAGCCTCTACGGCTGTGCGGGAGCGTTGCTTCTGCGTCTGGTGTTGGCACACATTCCATTTCCGAACTATGAGTTTCTCTACCTCGAACTACCGACAAGAGCCGATGCGCTTCTCTCAGGAGCAGCGCTCGCTATGCTGGTTCGGGATAAGCAGTGGATGGACAGGCTATCCATGGCTTACGTCCGGCTGATTGGAATCACTGCAGTACTCATTTTTGTTGCAATGTGCCTTTCTATTCACTCGTTTTCCTGGAAAATTGCGCCGGTCAACACCTGGGGTTTGTCACTGGTCGCGTTGGCGTCAGCGTGTACTCTGCTGCTCTCGCTGCAACCAGGATCGTGGACAAACCACGTTTTCTCCCATCGGACATTACGCTTCTTCGGAAAATACAGTTATGGGCTGTATCTGTTGCATTACACTCCGGCGCATTACCTGAAGCGTTATTTCTATCCCCACCTGGCGAGCCATATCCACTCGGAGATGGCAACAGGCATCCTTTATTTCTTCCTGATTCTGGCCGCAAGCACGGGTCTGGCAGTACTGAGCTTCCGCTTGATTGAGGCGCCCTTTCTACGACTGAAATCAAAGTTTGAAATGGCCCGTCGCTGAAAAGAGGAAACCCAAGAACCGGGTGCCCCATGTCTCGCTTTTGGGACATGGGTTATGCGCAAAGCGCATTGTTCGCTCGAAGAGCGACCAACTTCAGTAAGCTGTGAAAGCCAGGGGAGGAGCACACAGTATGGTCGTCCGTCTCATCCTCATCGTGGTCCTCGTCGTCATCCTCGCCCGCTTCTTCCGCAGAGGCCGTTGATGGGAATCCTCGCAATCCTTCTCTGCCTGGGCCTTTTCGTTTATATCCACTGGCTGGATCAACAACGCAGGTCTGACACAGATAGCCTTCGTAGGCTGCTCGACGACGCCAACAAACAGATCGAATCGCTCCGTCAAGCCATAGCCCGCATGAGCTCAACTGTGCAGCGGCCCCTCGATCAACCTTCCGCGCAAAAAGAGACCGTTCACGAACCAGCCTCTATTCCCGTTCCCTATCCTGTACCGGCCAAACCCATCGCACCGCTCGACACCCCACCGCAGCAACTACATGAAACCCCTGCGCTCTTAGAGCCAGCCTTCACACCTCCACCAGTGGAACGCCCTGCAAAAAAATCCATCGAGCAGAGCCTCGGCACCAACTGGCTCAATCGTCTCGGAATCACCCTCCTGGTCTTCGGCGTGGCCCTCTTCCTTGCCTATCAACTCACGCATATCGGCGCGCTGGGTAAGGTCATCGCAGGCCTCGTCCTCAGTGGCGCCCTTCTCGGCGGAGGCCTCTGGCTGGAGCGCAAGCTGCAATATCAGGTCTTCGCCCGCGCCTTCATTGGAGGAGGCTGGGCACTCCTCTTCCTGACGATCTACGCAGCGCATTACTTCGAAGCCACGCGCATCCTCGACAGCGAATTTGTCGACCTCGTTCTCCTCTTCCTCGTGGGCGCGGGCATGGTGCTTCACTCGCTGCGTTACCGTTCGCAGGTGGTCACCGGACTGGCCTTCCTCCTCGCTTTTTCGACCGTTACACTCTCGCAGGTCACCGTCTACAGCCTGCTCGCCTCCGCTTTGCTGGCACTCGGTCTGGAGATCGTCTGCGTGCGCGAAGGCTGGTTTGCACTGGAGATCGCAGGCATCGCCGCCGCTTACTCCAATCACTTCTTCTGGCTCGACCAAACTCTCTCCAAAGCGGGCGGCCAGGGTCATCCCTTCGCTGAATTCTGGCCCTCCACTGCGGTTCTTCTGCTCTTCTATCTCATCTTCCGGATCGGATATGTTCTCCGAACGCCGCAGACCGAACAGGCGGAGTCGCACTCCGGGGCCGCAGCCGTGCTGAACTCCGCGGCGATCCTCTTCGTCATGCGCTACCAAAGCTTCCATCCGGAGTGGGCCTTCCGTGCGCTTCTCTGCTTCGGCGCACTGGAACTCGTCTTCGCCTTCGTCGTCCGCTCGCGCAAACGCCCCAAAGCCTTCGCCATCCTCGCCACGCTCGCCAGTGTTCTTCTCCTTGCCGCCATTCCCTTCCGTTATCGGGACGCCACGTGGCCCATGCTCTGGCTTGCGGAAGGCGAAGCACTCTTTCTCGCAGGCTTCTTCCTGCGGGAAAAGATCTTTCGCTGGATCGGCAGCCTGGCGCTTCTTGCAAGCGTCCTCATCCTTACGCTGAACCATCTCTCGCTCTTCGACGGAACCTCGACCACAGACGACAGCATGCTGATCGCCATAACGTATGTCCTGGCCGCCGTTTTGCTTTGGATCAATGCAGAGTGGCTGTACCCCGGCCTCCGACTTACACCGAACGATCGGGAATTACCCTTGCTCCAAACCGGCTCTTTTACCGCGGCGTCCTGCGCGGCCGTCGCACTTTGGATCTGGTTTCCTTTCGCCACAACCATCTTCGCCTGGGCTGCTCTTGCATTGCTTCTACTGGAAACCGGTACTCGCTTCCGGTCCGTCGTTCTCCGGACACAGGCTTATGGGGTGCTTGCAATCACCCTGCTTCGACTCTTCCTTGTGAACTTCACAGGGAATCAGAACCGGATCGCTGCCGCCATCGTCGTCATGGCAGCCTGCGCCGCCTGCAGTGAACGCCTTCGTCGCAGCACAGAGACGAGCAACATCGAACGTCGCCTCATCTCAGGCTTCGCAGCTACGGCGGCAACGACGGTACTTTCCACTCTGCTCTATCTGGAACTCCGTCAAGAATGGCTCATCGTCGGTTGGGCCGCCATGGTCGTCATACAAACAGCGGCCGCTCTTTTGCGCGACGGCATCCGCGTCCGCGCGCAGGCGCTCCTTCTCGCTGGCATGGTCGTGGTGCGTGTGCTCCTTGTCAATTTTTCGCTTGCGTCCTGGCGAGGATGGCCATTCTGGGTAGCCACAGGACTCTTATTCGCAGTCGTGCCGATTGCCTTCCTTCTACGCAGAAAGCCAATCGAAACCAGCAATCTCCTCCTGAGAAAACCAGAACAGCTTCTCTTCTTCCTTCCGCTCGCACTCATCGTCGCGTGGCTGGGTATCGAGATTGAAAATGCCTGGCTCACACTCTCCTGGAGCGTTCTGGGTGTCCTCGTCTTCCTCCTCGCACTCGCTGTAAGTGAAAGAAGCTACCGCCTGGCCGGGGTCGGACTTCTGCTCCTCGGTGTCGCAAAGCTTGTCTTCTTCGACGTCTGGCAACTGGAAGAGACCGCCCGCTATCTCTCGCTGATCGGCGTAGGCATCGCCCTGCTCGGCGTCAGCTTCCTCTACTCCCGCTACGCCGACCGCCTCAAAGAGTACTTGTAGAGAATCTCTAATTTGTCATCCCGTAGCGCAGCGGAGGGATCTGGCTGGTGTCAGACTCCAAGTGCAACATTTCTGAAGAGGGAGTGTTGTGTATGGGGATTTGTTATGGTCAGCTGGATGATTTTGAACGTGTTGTGATTCAGAGTCAGCTTCAGATGGGTTGGAGACCAGCGTCGATCGCCGCCGGTCTGCAGCGTTCGCGATCGACGGTGACGCGGGAGCTGCGCCGCAACGGCTGGAAGCGGTCTTGCGAGAGCAGTGCGCAGAGCCGTCGCTGGGGCAACGGCGGCTACGTGGCGCGGCGTGCCGGCCAGCGGGCGCGGCAGGCTCATCGCAAGCCCCGCGTGGAGCGGAAGCTGGTGCCGGGCACTCCGTTATGGACCGAAGTTCGCCGGTATCTTCACCAGCGCTTGAGTCCGTTCCAGATCGCGTCCACACTGTCACGTATGCCCGAGCCTGTGCGCATCTCGCACGAGACCATCTACACCGCGCTGTACGCCATGCCGCGCGGCGAGCTGCGCACGGAGCTGCTGCGCCTTCTGCGACGCAAGCGTCCCCAGCGCGGCACACGCGATCCCAACCGCCACCAGCGGCCCTTCGTGGACGGCATGACCCTGATCGACGAGCGGCCCACCGAGGTGGACGAGCGTCTCGTTCCCGGCCACTGGGAGGGCGACCTCATCAAGGGCAGGATGAACCGCTCCCGCGTCGGCACCCTGGTCGAGCGCACCACGCTCTTCCTCGCCCTGGTCAAGCTCGAGGACGGTCGCGCCGAGACCACCGCCAACGCCTTCGCCACCATCCTCAACCGCTTCCAGAGCCCCATGCGCCTCACCCTCACCTACGACCAGGGAAGGGAGATGGCCCAGCACCGCACCCTCACAGAGAAGTCTGGCGTCAAGGTCTACTTCGCCCATCCCCACAGCCCATGGGAAAGAGGCATCAACGAAAACACCAACGGCCTGGTCCGTGAATACCTCCCCAAGGGACAGGACCTCAGCGTTTACTCCCAGCAGCAACTCGACGAAATCGCCATGCAGCTCAACGCAAGAATCAGAAAATCCCTCGGAAACAAAGCCCCAGCTGAACTCTTCCTCCCAAAAGGAGACTTCGACTTCGTACACTTCTGGCAAAACCCAGATAAAGTAAAAAATGTTGCACTTGAATCCTGAATCCACCCCGCTTCTGATTTTGTGCCCCATTCTTTCGCGCTTTATGCGAAAGGGTGGGGTCGCGCGGAGCGCACAAGCCGGATCTGTCAGGAAATCGGGAAAAGAACAGCAGATCCCTCCGCTGCGCTACGGGATGACAAAGGAAAACCACGGAACCGGGTTTCCCCATACATGCAGCTTCATCGCATGTGTGGGTATTCGTGCGAAGCGCGAACCGCTTCTAGCTCCAAACCCACAACAAACACCCCACCCGCACATCGCAAAAGCGCGATGTACGGGGCACCCAGACTCGTGGTTAAACCTAGATCCGTGATTAAACAGAAGACCCCGGCGAATCGCCGGGGTCTTCGCGCCACAAAAAACTACGTCGTCGGTTCAAGAACAATCGACTCCGAACCAGCGGCCACCGGAGCCGCATCATTCGGCCCAGGCTTGCGGATATCGATCCCGCCCTTGAAGAACGCGCCATCCTCGATGCTGATCCGCGCCGCGATCACATCGCCCGTGAGCGAACCTTCGCTGCGGATGTCCACACGGTCGGAAGCCTGGCAGTTGCCGCGGACCTTGCCGAGAACGACAATCTCGCGCGCAACGATATTCGCCGCCACCTGGCCGTTGCGGCCAACGGTGACGCGGTTTCCAGGAAGATTGATCGCGCCTTCGACGCGGCCATCGATGTAAAGGGACTCGGAACCGGAGAGCTCGCCCTTGACCATCAGCGACTTGCCGATCGTCGCCTGGTCGCCCGCGGTGGGGACTGCGGAAGACGAGGCAGGGGTGCCGGTCGAGGGACGCGGCGAGGTGGTGGTTTCAAAGCTGGAGGCCGGCTTGGCGGCGGAGCGTACTGGCTCGGGAGTAGAAGGAGTGGTTGGGCCTGCGCCAGGAGTATTCGGTTTCCACATAATAAAATCAGTTCCTTTCGGCGGTCGTTTCGCTGCTGCTATCAGCTTGATACTACGCCGCAAAAGCGTGTGGAGATGCGGTCTTCCTCAACTTTGCATGCAGGAATCTACTTCGCTCACAGGGCCCGGAAGAAAGTCGCCTGCACCGGAACAAATGTCCGCTTGCGTCGGAAGAAATAACCCGGTAATCTGCGCCGCATGCAGACCCTTTCCCGTGCTTCTGTGCACCTGCTCTTTCTTTGCTCACTTCCCGTCCTCGCCGCCACCAAAATTCACACCGTAGTTCTAGGTTCAGTGAAAAAAGTACCTTACCTCGCCGCCGATGTCGCTCGGGAGGACAAAACCGACGAAGCCGGAACCCTGAAAGTCCGACCTCTCCTCGTCGACACCAAGCTGAAGGAATGGACTACCGGCGAAATCCACGAAGTAACGGAGCGCACCTTCGTCGTCCGCCGTGTCCTGCACGTGAACGACACGCTCCCCGGTGAAAAATCCGCCCACTGGGTCTGGCAGCCGGGCCCATGGCTCCTGGTCGACCGCACCTCTGGCCGCGTCAGCGCCCTGCACCTGCCTGACTTCGACGCCAGCGTGAGCGAGGTCTCCTGGTACCGCGACTACGGCGCGTACTGCGGCGTAAAAACCACCGTCCGTGGCGGCGGTCTCGTCGCCGACGTCTGGCAGATCGGCGGTCGCAAAGCCGCTTTGCAGAAAGTCATTGGCAAATGGCCACAGGACGAGCGCGTCCGCCCCGTCTGCGCCACTCCCTTGTGGCAGCGCGAACCAATGCGCGTCACCCTGAAGCCCACAGACGGCCCCGCCATGAGCTTCGACGTTGTAGGAACCAGCGCCGCGCTGATAGAAGACGGTGACGCCGAAGAAAACTAGCTTCTAACGTCGTGCCCCATTCTTCGCGGCTTCATTGCGAAGGGTGGGGTCGCGCGGAGCGCACAAACCGGATCTGTGAGGAAACAACAGATCCCTTCGCTGCGCTACAGAATGACAAAGGGGTTCGGCACAACAAACAGACACCCCACAGGCGTACGATTTTCCTATGGAACTCGAAGCCCTCCTCAAAGAAGCAGAGATAGCCCACGGCCACCTCTGCGCAGGCCAGGTCCTGGGCGTCCGCATGGCCATGCATGCCTGCGATCTGCTCAAGATCGCAGAACCCCGCGGCAAAGATCGCAAGCGCCTCGTCACCTTCGTCGAAATCGACCGCTGCGCCACCGACGCCATCGGCGTCGTCACAGGTTGCCGTCTGGGCAAGCGCGCCCTCAAGTTCGTCGACTGGGGAAAGATGGCCGCGACCTTCGTCGACCTCACCCGCGTCGCTGCCGACGACGTTTACGGCGGAGTCCGCATCGCCGCTCTGGAGAGTTCACGAGAACTCGCCCGCGAGCGTTTTTCCGAGATCGAACAGAAAAACGTACAGCAGATGACCGCCTATCGCGAACTCTCCGACGCCGAACTCTTCTCCGTGGAGTGGGTCGAAGTCCCTCTGCCCGCAAACGAGTTTCCCGGATACAAAGGCGGCCGTGTAGCCTGCGCCATCTGCGGCGAGGGAATCAACTACGGACGGGGCGTTCTGCGCGACGACGAACTGATCTGCGGCGGTTGCGCCGCTCCGGAATCGCGTTATTACAAAGTGGTCGCCCCATGATTCGCTATGCCATCTCAGACCGTTCGCAGTACCCGGGAGACGAGCAGGACCGGCGCGCAGCACTCGTGCAGCAGGCAGAACGTCTCTCCAAAGCGGGCGTGGACTTCTACCAGATCCGCGAAAAAGACCTCGGCGGTTCCGAGTTGATCTTGCTCCTGGAAGCCGTCCTGGCCGCTGCACGGGGCGTAGGGAAGATGAAAGTCCTTCTCAACGGCTCGGAAGAAGACGCCCGCGCTGCAGGAGCGGATGGCGTACATCTCTCCTCCGACCGCGCAGGCGAGACCATAACAAGCGGCCTGGTGGTGAGCGTCGCCTGCCACTCACTCGAAGACGTTCGCAGGGCCAATGCAAACTTGCGGCACTTCGCGCTCTTCAGCCCGATCTTCGGAAAAGACTCTCAGGACGGTGTCGGGCTGGATGCTCTCCGCAGCGCGGCCGAGATCGGAGAGATGTCGGTTCTCGCCCTGGGAGACGTCAACGAAGCCAATGCGCAGGCGTGTCTTGGCGCAGGTGCAGCGGGTATCGCCGGCATCCGGATGTTTTTATAGCCGCGTCCAACTTCTCATGATTCGTAAATTAAAATCCGGTGAATTCCGCATCTACTCGCGGTCGGTCGATAAGAAAACAGGCAAGCGAAAGAACCTGGGCACATTTCCCTCGCGCGAAAAAGCGCAGGAGCACGAGCGCGCGATCCAGTACTTTAAGCACTCGTGAATCCCTTGGACGGCGCAAAACTTGTGGCGGGTTAGAGGTTGTTACCTGCTCGAAAATCGCTGGATCTCTTCTGAACATTACTAATGGCTTATTTTCCTGCTCGGCGACTGTCGCCAGGTTGGGATGCGCTAAAGTAACGAAATGAACGACGTTCTCTCGGAGAAAGATAAGGCCTTCACTATTCCATCCAGGAGAGATTCCCGAGGGCGTTACCGCGGTCTGGACACAATCCGCGGGCTAGCCGCTGCGGTGGTTGTCTTAGACCATATCGAATTGTTCAATTCGCAAGAGCACTTCGCTCACATCCCCGATTCTCTGGTTAGATCGATCGGCGTTATTTGGAATGGGCCTGCAGCGGTCATTGTGTTTTTCATCATTAGCGGATTCTGTATTCATCTGCCTTATCGCGGCAGCCGACCCATCGAATTGGGTCCGTATTTCGCTCGAAGGCTTGTCAGGGTCGGATTACCAGCGGCCATAGCGTTTAGTTACAGCGCCTTCTTTTTCCACGCTCGCGACTTTGTGAGTACCTTCAATGCCTTCAGCATACTTTGGAGTGTGCTATGCGAATTGATTTACTACTTTCTGTATCCCCTTCTGCGCAAACTCAGCTTTTCCTTCAGCTGGGTAAAGATGATTCTTGTTAGTTACCTTGGCAGCCTTGCGGTTCTTCTTACACACACAGGCGTACTAAGAGAGATGCAAAATAATTATCCGGCTATGGGGCCACAACTTACCTGGTTTATCGGCCTCCCGTGCTGGATTATGGGTTGCTGGCTTGCCGAATCCGTTGAGCGCTTTCCCACGCTGAATCAGATCTCCATCTGGGCGTTGCGAGGGTCGATCGTGGCGATCGCTGTCGTATTGAGAATCATCAAATTTCACGTGCACTCCCCCTACGCAAGCAACACCCTCACCCTCAATCTCTTCGCGTTCCTGGCTTGCTTCTGGCTAGGCTGTGAGATTCGCCGCTTCGAGGAAAAGCGCCCAGTTCCATTTCTGGAGTGGACCGGAACATGGAGTTATTCCGTGTACCTCGTTCATACGCTCGTTCCGGAAAGCATCACCCTTTTCGGAACCGTTGGCATGTTGTCGTTACTCACAGGATCGCATTTGCAGTTGCTCCTGATCATCTTCGTGATGTCCTATCTCTTCCATCGGGTGATCGAAGTGCCCTCGCATAAACTGGCAGTCTGGGTGAGCCGGCGGATGAAGTCGCATAAGATCGGCCGCAATACGCCAACGTCGATTCCCGCTGTACCGACGATTTCCGAGAGCTAGATCTGGCACACCGGACAAAAGTGCGTTGACCGCCCACCTACCGTGATCTTCTTGATCGGCGTCTCGCAGACCAGGCACGGCTGCCCCGTCCGCATATACACCTTGTGCTCCAACTGAAAGAAGCCGCGCACCCCATCGGCATCGACGTAATCCGACACCGAAGATCCCCCCAGCTGAATCGCATGCTTTAGAACGTCCTTCAACGCTGTGTGCAGCCGAGCGAGTTCCGCCCGCGTCAGCCGCCCGGCCTGGCGCTTCGGCCGAATGCCCGCGCGAAACAAACTCTCATCTGCATAGATATTCCCGACACCATGCAGCAGCGATTGATTCAGCAAAGCCGCTTTGATCGGCGTCTTGCGGCTTCTGAAGAGCGCGATAAAGTCTTCTAAACCAATCGTCAGAGGTTCCTGCCCCGTCCCTGCATACGTCGTCTGCGGCGCAATCACAGCCAACCGCCCGAAGCGGCGAGGATCGACAAACCGAATCTCCCGCTCATCGTCGAGCGCAAGAATCGCGTGCGTATGCGGCGGAACTTCCACCTCTCCCTTCGAAACCAGCAGACGCCCCGTCATCCCCAGATGCACTGTGAACTGAGCGGGCTTTTTATCCCGCAGCAGATCGAAGACAATCGTCTTTCCCACGCGATGAACCCGCTCGATCCGCGCCCCCGTCAGCGTCTCTTCGATCAGTGCTGCCGGGGATTTCAGCGGCTCCGGCTTCGTGCCTAGCGTGACGTGCTGAATGCGGCGGCCATGTACGCGCTCGTGGACACCATTCGCTACGGTTTCTACCTCAGGAAGCTCAGGCACTACGCCTCCTCGCTCTCTCCAACAAAGTTCAGCACGTCTTCCATCTCCGCGCGCGGCAGACCCGTCAGCGCGGCCAGCTCCTCGTCGTCCATGCTTCCCAGGACGAGCGTTCCGACGCCAATCAGAAGAGACTTTTCGCGTGGCGACAAAGACGCGATAAAGGGTAAAACCTGGTTCGGCTGCGGTGCGAGCATCTTGGAGTGCAGGGCCGCGACCTCTTCCGGCGTAGAGCCCAACTGTGTGTCGTAGTCGATCTGCATGCGATTTTCCACGAGGTTCAGCGCGTTCGGGAGAAAGACGTAGGCGTTGAAGGCGAGTTCTGGGTTCATATCTTCCTTCCTTCGATGCACGACAGGTCGTGACGCTTCATCTCAGGATAAAATGAAGTGTACGAGGCTGGTTTGGCGTGGGTGCTTCCGCCTGGCTTCGTCGCCTATCTTTATATTCCTGGAGAGTCCCCAATCGTGACGACAAAGAAGACAGCAGTGGTGCTTGGTGCGCAATGGGGCGATGAAGGTAAAGGCAAGATCGTTGATGTTTTAAGTGAAAAGTTCAATGTCGTAGCACGGTATGCCGGTGGACATAATGCAGGCCACACGGTCATCATCAAGGGCAAAAAATTCGTTCTGCACCTCATCCCCTGTGGCGTTCTGCGTCCGGGATGCAAGGGCGTGATCGGCAACGGCGTCGTGCTCGACCCCGCCGCCTTCCTGGCCGAGGTCAAGATGTTGAAAGAGCAGGGTTTCCCCGTAGGAGAGCAGCTCTTTGTCTCCAACCGTGCACAGGTGATCCTGCCCTACCACCGCATGATCGAACTCGCAGCGGAGACGGCCCCAGGCCGCACGAAGATCGGCACTACCCGCCGCGGCATTGGACCCGCGTATGAAGACAAGATTCACCGCAATGGCCTGCGTGTTGTCGACCTGATGAACCCGGCGCTTCTGCGGACCCACATCACCAACGCCTGCCATGAGAAGAACTCCATTGCGCACGCTCTCTTTGGCACCGAACCCCTCAACCCGGCAAAGATCTACGAAGAGTACGCCCGCCTGGCCGACCAGGTCGCCCCGTTCGTCACGGACACCGCCGTCCTTCTGAACAACGCCATCGCCGACGGTGAGAGCGTGATGTTTGAAGGCGCCCAGGGCGCTCTGCTAGACATCGACCACGGCACGTATCCCTTTGTGACCTCGTCCTCTTCCACCTCCGGCGGTGCAGTCACCGGAACAGGCGTCAGCCCCACGGCCATCGGCACCGTCATCGGCGTCACCAAGGCGTACGTCACTCGCGTCGGTGAAGGCCCCTTCCCCACCGAAGACATGACGCAGTACGGCGAAGAGCTTCGCGAGCGCGGTCAGGAGTACGGCGCAACCACCGGACGCCCGCGTCGCTGCGGCTGGCTCGATCTGCCCCTGCTGCGCTACAGCAACATGGTGAACGGAACCGAGTGGCTGGTCGTTACCAAGCTGGATGTTCTGGATTCCATGGACGAGATCCCAGTCTGCACCTCGTACGAGATCGACGGCGAGGAGACCGACCTGATTCCCGCGGATGTGCGCGGATTTGAGTCCATCGTGCCGATCTACACCAAGCTCCCCGGCTGGAAGACCTCCACCGAGGGCATCACCGAGTTCGACAAGCTTCCCCAGGCGGCGCAGGATTACCTGCGATTCCTGGAACGGGAGTCTCGCGCCAAGATCGGCATGGTCTCCACAGGCCCCGATCGTGAACAGACCATTACGATGCCAGACTTTACCGCGGCAATCGGATAGGCTGATCACTATGGTGACGTTCACGGTTCGGATGAAATTTACGATGGAAGACCACGACGAGGTGGAGCGCGTCCTGCGGGCACTGACCGCAGAGACGCGCAAAGAGCCCGGCTGCGTCAGCTACATCTGTCATTTTGTGGATGGAGATGCGGAAACGGTCTTGATCTACGAGCAGTACCGCGATCAGGCCGCCGTGGAAGCACATCGCCAGTCACCGCACTTTGAAAAGTACGCCGTGGGTGGCCTCTACCAGATGATGAAACTTCGCGAGATAGAAAACCTCGCGGCCGTCTCCTGAAGAGCAGACCGCTTCCAAGCCCACAAAGGGCATCTTATTGCACAGATGTTTCCACGATTTTTTGACGAGAGTTCTTTTGCTTCGCTAGTATCCCGGATACCGATGCCAAAGTTTTTTCATCGACGAGCATGGCTTACAGCGGCGGCGGCGATGCTGCTTGTCGCCGTCCCGTCGCACGCCTTTCTGACCCACGGAAAAGGCAGTCACAAGAAGAGCGATACCAAGGCCATCCAAGCGCTGGAAGACCAGTGGCACGACGCCCTGATGCACGGGGACTCCTCCGCCATGGCGCCGATTCTGGCGGATGACTTTCTCGGCGTTTCCGCCAACGGAACTCTGACGGACAAGGCGCAGTACCTCAAGCGCGTCTCGGCGGGTCGATATGTCTTCCGAAAAATCGACGTGGAAGATTCGAAGACGCGTCTGCATGACGACACGGCCATCGTCGTCTCTCTCGCCCACATCGAGGCGACCTTGGAGGGCATTGAGCTGGCCGGCAAGTATCGCTACACGCGCGTCTACCGCCGCATTCCCGCCGGTGGATGGAAGTTGATCAACTTTGAAGCGACACGCGTCTCCGGTGCGGGTGAGGGAGATCTTCGCGGCGGCGTTCCGATCAAGGAACCAACGCATTAGGAGACAGAGAGTAGAGAGTTAAATAAAGAAGCCTCGGCAGATGCCGAGGCTTTTTCGGTTATTGCAAGTCTTTATGCGATACGTTGATTGAGGGTCAAAGGGCCGCTCAAACGCTGCGCAGGCATGCGCGGAGCGGGCATGTTGAGTCCAAGTAAGCGACGTCCCAAAGACCGGGTCATGCCGGTGATATGGGCGTCCTCGCCTTCCATCTGAGCGATAGCCAAAAGAGTTAATGGCTTAAATGAGGCAGCGGACGTTGCTGTCTCGGGAGCGTCTGTGGGGGCGAATTCTGAGTTCCGCTTTGATTTCCGCATGTGTTGCTCCTTACATCTTGGGGACGCATAGTACGAGAGGGAGATCTTCCCGGCGGCGCGAATCATCGATTGATTGTGCGTCGGGCGCGGCTGAAGTCTCAGTTCCCAGCCACTGCGCATAGGATGACACTTTCGTGGGATGAAGTTGTCTGTTTTAAGACGCTTCGGTGTCGGCGATTGCCTGTCGTAGACGTTTCCAAGTGATGTCGAGCGTTTCGGGAAGGACGCGCGTCTCCGCGATCACGGACATGAAGTTGGAATCTCCCACCCACCGTGGGAGCACATGCATATGGATATGCTCTGCCACACCCGCACCGGCAGCCTCGCCCAGGTTCATTCCAAGG
Organism: Terriglobus saanensis SP1PR4; assembly: GCF_000179915.2. Lineage (NCBI taxonomy): Bacteria > Pseudomonadati > Acidobacteriota > Terriglobia > Terriglobales > Acidobacteriaceae > Terriglobus > Terriglobus saanensis. The sequence continues at coordinate 4,153,325 of NC_014963.1, forward strand.
TTGATGCCGTTCGGCTTGTAGGTCGCCCGAAGCGCCGTCTCCGCCCGCTGCGTGAGGCGAATCATCTCCTCCGCCGCCGCGACAGGAAGCGCCGCCAGCGACTGCAGATGCTCATACGGGATCACCATCAGGTGGCCACTGCTATAGGGAAAGGCGTTCAGGACGAGGTAGCAATACTCCGCGCGGAGGAGGATGTGGCCAGGAGCCTCGGCTTCTTCCGGAGGCATGCCCTGCTCGATGGCCCAGTTGGCGGACCCGATGAGATTACAGAAGACGCAACCGCAATCCCCAGGCCAGGCCGCCAGGGCCTCCGGCACGCCCTTGCGTCCGGCAGGGCCGCTGTCCGTGATGTACGCGTACCGCCACGGCGTCCAGAGCCTGTCCATGAGCTACTTCCGCTTCCAGGAGACGCCGTCTTTGCCGTCTTCGATCAGAATGCCCTTTTCGGCAAGTTCCTTGCGGATCGCGTCGGCACGGGCAAAGTTCCTCTGCTTCTTGGCAAGGGTGCGCTCGTCCACCAGCTTCTGAATGTCGTCTTCGGAAAAGCTAGAAGACGCAACGAGATCCGGCGCGGCTTCGCCCAGACGACCCTCGGCTTCGGCCCAGGCAAGAGCGTCGCGCGTGACCTGCTGATCGCGATCGGTGAGGACGTCGAAGATCGAATCGAAGCGGGCCAAAAGGTCGCGGATGGACGCGACGTTTCCGGCAAGGAGAGTGCCGGTATCTGCGGCAGAGTTCGCGGCACGCACGAGATCGAAGATCGCGGCGCGAGCTTCGGCCGTGTTCAGGTCGTTCGAAAGAGCAGCGTCGAAGAGGCGCAGCTTCTCGGTGGTAAGGGCCGCAAGGCCGGCGTTTTCGCCAACAGCAAATTCGCCCTTGTCCAGACGCCGCGCAAACGTCCGCAGACGGTCGATGGCGTTGGCCGACTCCGTCAGTCCTTCGAAGGTGAAGTTCATCTGGTGGCGATACGGCACCGAAAGCAGCAGAAAACGAATCGCAGAGGCGCGATAGCCCTTCAGCAGAAGGTCGCGCAGGGTATAGAAATTACCCTCCGACTTCGACATCTTCTTGCCTTCCACCAGCAAAAAGCGGACGTGAAACCAATGCCTTGCCAGCGGCACATGCGAAGCCGCCTCCGACTGTGCGATCTCGTTCTCGTGGTGCGGAAACGTAAGATCCTCGCCACCGGCGTGCAGATCGAAGGTCGGACCAAGATGCTTCATCGCCATGGCGGAGCACTCGATATGCCAGCCCGGACGACCGATACCCAAGGACGTATCCCAGCTATGCTCGTTCGGCTTCACGGCCTTCCAGAGAGCGAAGTCGCGTGCAGCATCCTTCTCGTACTCGTCCACATCCACGCGCGCGCCGTCTTCGATTCCGTCGAAGTCCTTTTTTGAAAGCTTTCCGTAATCGGGAAAACGCGCGATCCGGAAGTACCAGGAGCCGTCTTCCGTCTTGTACGCAATGTCCTCGGAGGCGAGCTTTTCAATCAGCGTCACCATGTCGCCGATGTTCTCCGTCGCGCGGGCAATGATCTCCGGACGCTGCACGCCGAGGGCGTCCATATCTTCAAAAAAAGCGCGCTCGAACTTGGCCGTGTATTCGGCGATAGGCATGTTGGCGGCGGCGGCGTTGCGGATGATCTTGTCGTCCACATCCGTGACGTTCATGACGTGCTTCAGCTTCATGCCCTTCAGAGCGGCGAAACGACGCAAAACGTCGACATGCAGGAAGGTGCGGAAGTTGCCGATATGGCCGTAATCGTAGACGGTGGGCCCGCAACAATACATGCGCAGTTCGTTGTCATGCTGCGGCACGAGCGCTTCCACGCGGCCGCCCAGGGTGTTGAAGAGGTCGATTGCCATCCGGTGTTGCTTGCCCCTCAAGACTTGCGCGCGTGCCGGAAGGTTTCCCTGCAAAAAGATCGTTTGCCGCCGCAGTACTGTGCCTAGTGATTTTAGCCCACGCAGCTCTATCCGAGACGCTGCTGCGGCGTGGCATTGAGCCCCGAACCCGCAAAATCGCCCGCAACAAAGCGAGGCCAAGCCGCCGCCGCGATCATCGCCGCATTGTCCGTAGACAGGGCAAGCTCCGGGAAGTGAACCGCAATGCCCTTTTCCGCCGCCAGCGAGGTCATTGTCGAACGGAGTTCCCGGTTCGCCGCGACTCCTCCCGAAACGAGAATCGTCCGAACCCCAAAATGGTCCGCTGCCCGCAGCGTCTGCTTCGCCAGATTGCCGACCACGGCGTTTTGAAAGCTGGCCAGCAGGTCAAGCGTCTGCCGATCCAGAAGGGACACGGCAGACGCAGGCTTCAGGTGAGCGAACTCGGCACGGCGCGCATCGATGGCAGGCTTCATCCCATGCGTCTCTACATAGCGCAGAACAGCAGTCTTGATCCCGGAAAAGGAAAAATCAAAGGTAGGTTCGGCGCTCGGATCCGCGCCGCGATGCCTGATCTCCGCAAACCGGAACGGAACGGCCTTCGGATTCCCATGCGGCGCAAGCGTATCGATCCAAGGTCCGCCGGGATACCCAAGCCCAAGCAGCTTCGCTACCTTGTCATACGCCTCGCCCGCCGCATCATCGACCGTCCGGCCCACGTTGCGGTAGTGCCACGTACCAGCGCGTTGCTTTGCGAGGTAAAGATGCGTGTGTCCACCCGAAACTACGAGTGCGAGCACCGGCACTTCCTCCTCTGACTCGCCGACTTGCCGACCCGCTGACTCGCTGCCCTGCATCAGCACGGCGTGGATGTGGCCTTCCAAATGGTTCACCGCCACCAGCGGCTTGTCGAGCGCAAACGCCAGCGACTTTGCGAAGGAAATCCCCACCAGAAGCGCGCCTGCCAGCCCCGGACCGGAGGTGACGGCGATAGCATCCAGATCACCGTACGCAACACCTGCCTTGAACATCGCCTCCCGGATCACCGGGGTGATGTTGCGCAGATGCTCGCGCGAAGCCAGCTCCGGCACCACGCCGCCATAAAGCGCATGCATCTGCATCTGCGAAGCCACGACGTTCGAAAGCACCTCCCGGCCGCCGCGCACCACGGAGGCAGCCGTCTCGTCACACGAGCTTTCAATGCCGAGAATGAGTCCACCTGGGCGCATCTGACTATAGTAGTGGACGAAATGAGTACAGAGAGTCAGCAGGTCAGCGAGTCAGCAAGTCAGCAGAAAGCCGCTCTGCGCGTCGTCGAGCGGCTGCGTGGCGTGCAGTTTTCCGCCTATTTTGTCGGTGGATGCGTGCGCGATCTCCTCATGGGCCACGCGCCGAAAGACTACGACGTCGCCACGAACGCCTGCCCGGATGCCGTCATAAAACTCTTCCGTCGCACCTTCCCCGTCGGCGCGCACTTTGGCGTGGTGATCGTCTGCGACAACGACGGTTCGCAGACCGAAGTGGCGACCTTCCGCGCCGACGGAGCCTACGAAGACGGCCGCCGACCCACCGAGGTCCGCTACGCCGACACGCCGCAGGTCGACGTACTCCGGCGCGACTTCACCATCAACGGCATGATGATGGATCCCGTGACCGGCGAGGTGCTGGACTTCGTCGGTGGGCGCGACGATCTCGAAGCGAAAATCCTCCGCGCTATCGGCACACCGCAGGTGCGCTTCGAAGAAGACAAGCTCCGCATGCTGCGGGCAGTACGGTTCGCCGCACGCTTCGGCTTCACGCTCGAACCCCGTACGCTCCAGGCGATTCAGGCGCAGGCCCCCACCATCAACCAGGTCAGTAATGAGCGCGTGCGCGATGAACTGACGCGCATGCTGACCGAGGGCCACGCACGGCGCGCCTTCGAGCTACTGGACGAAACCGGCCTACTGCGGGAAGTCCTTCCCGAAGTCGCAAAGATGAAGGGCGTGCAGCAACCGCCGCAGTTCCATCCCGAAGGCGATGTCTGGATACACACGCTTCTGCTGCTGGAAAAGCTGCAGGCAGGATGCTCCATGGAACTGGGATGGGCCGCTTTGCTGCACGACGTCGGAAAGCCTCCCACCTTCCGCGCACCCGACCCGACGCATGCCAAGCCGCGCATCCGCTTCGACGGCCATGCTGAGATCGGCACCACCATGGCCCGCACCATCTGCAACCGCCTGCGCATGTCCAACGACGAGACCGAGCAGATCTGTCTCCTCGTCGCCAACCACATGCGCTTCGGCGACGTGATGCAGATGAAGCCCGCAACCCTGAAGCGCTTCTTCCGCCTGCCGAAGTTCGATGAACACCTGCGCCTCCACTGGATGGACGCCTCGTCGGCACACGGCGACCTGCGCCTCTACGACTTTGCCAAACAGCAGTACGAAAGCGCTCCCCCGGACACCATCAAACCCGCACTCTTTCTCACCGGACGCGACCTGATCGACGCTGGCCTGAAACCCGGCCCACGCTTCAAACTTCTGTTGGAACAAATCGAAGACGCGCAACTCGAAGGTCGCATTACGACAAAAGCCGAAGCCATCAATCTTCTTCGCGAACTTCTGGCGTCCAATCCCTCATGAGCGAAATCATCATTCTTGGAGCGGGCGTCGCGGGACTCTCCGCAGCGGTGCATCTGGCAGAGGCAGGCTACGCCGTCACCGTGCTGGAGGCGAAAGACTGCGTAGGCGGACGCATCCGTTCGGTGGAGACCGCAGGCATCGTGGTGGAGACCGGCGCTGAGTTCATACACGGCGTTCCGCCCGACACCTTTGCCTGGCTGCGTGAAGAAAACCTCGAGCACTATGAACTGGACGGCGAAGACCTTGTCTATGACCTGGACAACAGGGGACATCTCGATCTCCAGCAAGAGGGAGATGCGGAAGACGAATCGCCCCTGGATCTGCTGGAAAAGATGACCGAGTGGAGCGAGATGCATGCGCACCGCGACATGACCTTCGCCGAATATCTCGCACAGGAAGGCACAAGCCCCGAAGACGCAGCAGGCGCGATCGGATATGTCGAAGGCTTCAACGCGGCGGACCATCGTGTGATCAGTATCCGCTCGCTGGCGATTCAGCAGCGCGCGGAAGATGCCACAGAAGGCGACCGCCTCTTCCACGTGCGCGGTGGTTACTCCCGACTGGCCGAGGCCATGGCTGCGAAGCTAATGCGTATCGGCGGGAAGATTGAACTGGGTGTAGTCGTGGATCGGATCGCATGGTCGCACGGTACGGTAAAGCTCCACGCAGACAACGGCAAAGAATTCGCGGGACAGGCCGCTCTGGTGACACTTCCCCTGGGCGTTTTGCAGAAGAAGTCCGTCACCTTCGACCCTGAGCCCGTAGAGTTCCTCCGGGAAACGGAGCGTATGCGGATGGGCCACGTCTGCCGTGTTTCCATGGTCTTCCGCACACGCTTCTGGGCGGAGATGAACCATGCGCAGCACCATAAGCTGCAGAAGCTCTCCTTCCTTTTTCCTGAAAAGCGGCGCGTCCCGGAAGGCCCTGCCTTTGAAGCCTTCTGGACGCCTTACCCGTCCGTCGACCCGATCATGACGGCATGGACCGGTGGACCGGCGGCAATAGCTTTCGCCGGGTTGAATCCAAGCCAAATCGCCGAGATCGCCGTGCGCGATCTCGCCCTCGCTCTCGGCGTTCCCGTCGAGGCCGTTCGGCAAGAGCTTCTTGGCTATGGAACGCACGACTGGACCTCCGACCCCTTTGCCCACGGAGCTTACAGCTACGTCGCAGCGGGAGGTGCGGATGCCTCCGAACGCATGACGCAGCCGTTGGAAGGCACACTCTTCTTCGCCGGAGAGCATACCGACATCACCGGGCATTGGGGAACGGTGCACGGCGCCATACGCTCCGGCATCCGCGCGGCTAAACAGCTGATCGAAATCCATCCTGCGGTGCGCTAAACCCTCGAATCTTTTCTTTTGACACAGACCAGCAGCAGGAATAGGCTGCAATGGAAAGCGAAGAAAAGGCGAATATGGGCGATGTATTATTTCCAATTCTGGGGCAGGCTCCCGTCGCCATCGCGAAGATGGCCGCTGAGAGCGACTGGCTCGATGCCGGGCACGACGTCGAGTTTCGCTCGCTCGGTGTGAAGTCCATCCTGAACAAGTCGGTCTCCAAACGGCTGAAGTGGATGGTCTGGAGCATTAATCCCTATCGCGGCTGCGAGTTCGGCTGCCGCTACTGCTACGCCCGCTACACGCACGAGTTCATGGAGCTGCGCGACCCCGAAGCCTTCGAGCGAAAGATCTTCATCAAGCAGAACGCGGCGTGGCTGCTGGAGCAGGAGTTGCGCCGCATGGAGAAGCGCGGCACCATCCACGAAGAGATAGCCCTGGGAACCGCGACCGACCCATGGCAGCCCATCGAACGCAGGGAGCGCGTCACGCGATCTCTGCTGGAGGTCATGGCCAGGCGCTCCGGCCTGCAGCTGGGAGTCGTCACCAAGTCCACACTGATCGAACGCGACCTCGACCTGCTGCGCGAGATCGATGCGAAAAGCAGGCTCGTCATCCACCTGACCATCACCACGCCCGACGTCGAACTGGCCCGCAAGCTGGAACCCCGCGCGCCACGCCCCGATCTGCGCATGCGCACGGTGCGGCGTTTCCGTGCAGCGGGAATTCGGATAGGCGTGTTGAACTCGCCGCTTCTGCCCGGCATCACCGACACGCCCGAAGCAATCGACGCCATGGCGAAGTGGAGCGCGGAGGCAGGGGCCAGCTTTTTCGCCGCACAGCCGCTCTTCCTCAAAAGCTGCTCACGCCCAACGTACTTCGACTTCGTGAAAGAGCACTTCCCTGCCTTGGAGAACGACTACGCGGAGCGCTTCCGCACGATGGACTTTGCCTCAGGGCCATACCGAGAACGTCTGCGCGCGCTCGTAGCGGCATCCTGCCGTAAATACCGCCTCAACGAACGCAGCAGAGATACCCTGCTGACCCGCGACGCAGGCGATACGAAGAAACCCGCGCAGCGGGAACCAGCAGCCGTGCAACAGCGGCTCTTTGCCTGAAGCATCGAAGTCATACACTGGAAGCTCATGCTTCGTTCCGTTGCAGCAACGCGTTACGTTCTGGCCCTCCGCGAGGGCGGCTCTCTGCCTGCCATTGTGGAGGCCGATGACCTCGGTCTCTACGTCGTGAAGTTTCGCGGCGCGGGACAGGGCGCGCTCGCGCTGGTTGCGGAACTGGTGACCGGTGAGATCGGTCGCGCCCTTGGCCTCCGCGTACCGGAACTGGTCTTTGTTGAGGTCGATGCCGTCCTGGGACGCAGCGATCCCGACGCCGAGATTCGCCACTTGCTCAAAGCCAGCGTCGGCCTGAACCTCGCGCTCGACTATCTCCCCGGATCGACCATGTTCGATCCAGCTGCGGGCGACATCGCTTCTCCAGAAATCGCTTCGATGGCCGTCTGGTTCGATGCGTTCGTCCAGAACGTCGACCGCACTGCGCGCAATGCCAATCTGCTGATGTGGCACAGGCAGACCTACTTCATCGACCACGGCGCAGCGCTCTTCTTTCACCACAACTGGGAGACCGCTGAGGAGAAGATCGCCTCGCCCTTCGCGGCGAGCCAGCACCACGTTCTGCTCCCCTGGGCGAGCGAGATCGCAATCTCCGGAGCCAAGGCAAAAATCATCATCACAGCGGATCTGCTCCGAGAGATTCTGGCGATGGTCCCCGAAGCGTGGCTTGAAACGCCAATCTCCTCTGCGGCCGTGCGACGCGAAGCGTACCTCGATTACCTGATGCGCCGCCTCGCTGCGTCCCCAATCTTTGAAGAGGAGGCGATCCGTGCCCACCAACGCCTCGTTTGATTACGCCGTCCTCCGCGTTGTGCCACGCGTGGAGCGGCAGGAGTTCGTCAACATCGGCGTCATCGTCTTCTGCCTGGAGAAGCGCTACCTCGCCGCCAAAGTACACGTAGACGAACAACGCCTCCGCGCCCTCTGGCCTTCCCTGGACATCCCCATGGTGCAGCAACATGCGAAAGCCGTCGTGCGCATCTGCGAAGGCGACCTCTCCGCAGGCCCCATCGCAAAGCTCTCGCAACGCGAACGCTTCCACTGGCTGATCTCGCCACGAAGCACAGTCATCCAGACTTCAGCGGCCCATACGGGAGTTTGTTCGGAGACGCACGGCGTCCTAGAGAGATTGTTTGCTCAGCTGGTAAGTCAGTAGACGCTGACGGCTTCACCTAGTCCTGGTGGAGCGGTTCGTAGACTTTCATGCCCGCCAATGGCGATGCGTATTCCGAGAGCTGATAATTCTGTCGGATGTACTGGCAAACAGGTTGGAACGGCTGGTACGGATGCTTCACGGTGGGCGCGTACGGTGCTTTAAAAACGTCCTTCATCGTCGAGCGCAGGTTCTCTGGATTAATAACGCATCCCCCTTGCCAGTCCTGAGCCAGGAGAAGAGGACGCGTTGGATTGCGCTGCATGTCTCCGATTTTTTCTTCGGAAAAGTTATTGGACGTGAGCAAGCTTCCTGGATAACGGCCGGAGAAAATTCGTACGCCGCGCTCCGGGGGATGGAGGCCGACACTCGATCCCAAAGGTGCGAGCAGCGCTGTTCCATCGGGAAGCCGTTTTCCTTCAGGAAGGTCAACGACAAGGTGCATCTTGCGAATTCTTTCGCCTGCGACCACCTGCCCGTGCATTCGCATCTCCATCCATTCGTAGAGACGAGCAATTTTAGGATAACGCTCAGGCTGCGCAGCCATCTCCTGAAATGGCACTGAGAGCGTTTTATCTGGCCATACCGACGAGATGTAAAGGAAGGCCAGCAGACCAGCAAAGGGAAGCGTACCCAGACGGAAAAAACCTTGTGTTGAGCGAAAACCACCATGACCGCGAGCGCTGCACCGATGGTGTTGATGAAGATATGTCCGGGATCACACCGTCCCATAGCTGGCGGCATGGTGATCAAGGCGAGAGCCAAAAGATAAATGAGTGGATGATCGAGTTGTTTGTTCCGATAAGCCGCAATAGCGATCGCTCCAGCGAAGACCACATAGAGAAGAACAATGACGCTCGTCAGGCTGAAGAGGAGTGGAAAGTTCAACGCTCCGCCACCGATTCTCACGAAGTATTTGAACTCTCCCAACCTCCATCCAAGGGCGACAGCCGCCACCGAGAACAGGCAAAACAGGATCAGCGCAGGGTAAAGACCTTTGCGCGGGTTGCGCTGGCATAAGGTGAAGTAGAGCAATGTCCCGATCATGAATTGAATGCCCTGGTCGGGAGAGAAGAGGAGTACAAGAGTTGCGCCGACTCCCGCAATAGAGAAGACAAGAAAGAGATTCTTACCGGACCGGTACGCGCGTTCCACCCAGAGGGCAAGGATGATCGAACTAAGGAACCGGACAGGAGTGTACTGCATTCCTTCGCCTTGGATTGCCAGGAAGAAGAATCCCGCGATAAGCAGGAAGATGCTTTTAGCGCGCGGAACTGCCCCAGCCGTCCAGTCAACGGCCTTCCAGATAAAATACACGCCAATGATGGACTCGATGGTCCAGATGGGAAGTAAGCATCGACGTAGAGCATGCCAGTGAAGCGCACCAGGAGAACAGCAGGATAGAACATCAGTGGACCGTAGACGAAGTCAAAGTCCCGGTAAAGTGCTTCTCCAAGCCTGTAGTTTTCGTACTGCGGAATAAAGAAGTAGAAGGCTTCATTGAGCCCTCCACGCTCGCGCGTATATGCCCAGAGCAGGACACACGCTCCAGCTACGAGCAGCGAGACAAGAACGGGGAGTCTCTGCGAAAAGGACTTTGTTCGTTGAATGGGAACCGGAATGGGAAGGGAAAGCCCAAACCCTCGCGTGAAGATACCGAAGGCCAGCGAGAAGATCAACAGAATCGCGAGACCCGCAGAGGTGTTGTAGCCAAGAAGATAGGCCTCTGATAAGGCAGGCTTGTGGGATGAAGTACGGGACAGTAAACAAAATGGAAAAACCAGCGATGAGAAAAAGCACCACCGACCAGGCTGGCCTTCTCTGCATTTTAGTTGGTTCCACCCCGTTCACCTCGCTCCAGCAAAAGCATAGCAGGCTAAGATTTCCGCCTCTGCCGTCAGCGATGTAGCGGTGTGCACGTTCCACGAAGAAGAACACAGAAGAACACACAAAGACGCTCCGGCTATATCTAGGCCGGAGCGTCACCGCTTAGAACGATTCGCCTACTTCTTGCCCGTATAGCTAACCCGCCAGATCGTCTTGGCACCATCTTCCACCACAATAAGTGAACCATCCTTGGCGACCGTGACACCTACAGGACGACCCCAGACCTGCCCGTCCGGTGTGAGAAAGCCCGTCAGGAAGTCTTCATACTCACCGGTAGCCTTACCGTTCTTCACGATGCCGCGAACGACCTCGTACCCGGCGCGGTTCTTGCGGTTCCAGCTGCCATGTTCGGCGGCGAAGATGTCTCCCGTGTAGCTCGCGGGGAACATGTTGCCGTTGTAGAAGAGCATCTCCAGCGAGGCCATGTGGGGCTGCACCAGAATATCCGGGGTAATGACCTTCGCCTTCAGCTCGGGATGCTTGCCCGCATGGCGCGGATCCTGCTGCTGGCCCATGTAGTACCACGGCCAGCCGTAGAAACCACCCTCTTCGACGTGCGTGATGTAATCGGGCACAAGGTGATTGCCCAGACGGTCACGCTCGTTGGTGGAACACCAGAGCTGCCCGGTGATCGGGTTGATGGCCTCGCCCACGCAGTTACGAATGCCGTAGGCGTAGACCTTGGTGAACTTGCCGGACGGGTTGTACTCCAGCACATCGGCGCGGTGGAACTCCTTGGGATTAGGAACAATCTTGCCGGAACATTGTTCGCGATCAAAGGTGCCATCCACGGCCTTGTTCGTTCCACCCTCGCAGATCTCGGTGTCGTCCACGTTCGACCCCGAACCGACCGAGACGAACATCCTGCTGCCATCCTTGGAGAAGACCACATCGCGCGTCCAGTGACCTCCGCCGCGAAGCTGGGCGTATCCCGGCAGCGTCTGAACCACGGTCTCCGGCGCACCGGAGGCCTTCATGTCCCCGGCTTTATATGCAAAGCGGACGACGGAAGTCGTGTTGGCGACATACACCCACTTGGGATTCACCGCCGGGTAGAAGTTGATGCCAAAGGGATGATCCAGACCTGTGGCAAAATCCATCCGTTCGGCGACAGAGCCATCCGCCTTCATGCCGCGAAGGACGATGACCTTACCTGCGCCGGAGTCTGCGAGAAAGAAGTCCCCATTGGGTGCGGTGCGGATCAGGCGGGGCTGATTGAAGTCCCCCTGCGCATAAAGGGAGACGGTAAAGCCTTCGGGCGCAACCGGAGTAGCGCCCTCGGGACGCGGGACGACCGAGGGGCCGTTGTCCACGGACTCCTCTGGATTCGGTGCGGGAAGATCCTGAACGGTGAGATGGACGCGGGTTCCAGGCTTCTGCTGGTTCCAGTCGTGGAAGGCGTCCTGTCCGGTGGCGGCGGTCTGCGCCATTGCGTTTGTCGAAACAAGCGGCGCTGCAAGGAGGGCGAGTGCGGCGATGTGTGAGAAGCGCATAATGACTAGCATCCTAGCGCACGAGGCGCGACGCGCGCATCCATTCGAGACTCTAGTCGCAAAACGGCGAAAGCGGAACGCCTGGGCGTTCCGCTTTGCTGAATACATGGTGCAGATTAGCCGATGACTTCGATGCCCATGGAGCGGGCGGTACCGCGGATGGACTTCATTGCAGTCTCAACCGAGCTGGCATTGAGGTCAGGCATCTTCTGGGTCGCGATCTCACGAATCTGAGCCTCAGTGACCTTGCCGACCTTGTCCTTGTTCGGTGTACCGGATCCCTTGGCCAGACCGGCAACCTTCTTCAGCAGGACGGCCGCGGGCGGCGTCTTGGTGACGAAGGTGAAAGTACGGTCGGCGAAGACGGTGATGACAACGGGGATCGTAAGACCCGCCATCTCCGGTGCCTTGGTACGGTCGTTGAACTGCTTGCAGAACTCCATGATGTTGACCTGCGCCTGACCGAGCGCGGGACCAATTGGGGGCGCGGGCGTTGCCTTGGCGGCCATGACCTGGAGCTTGACGTAACCTGTGATCTTCTTCGGTGCCATTGGTTTCTTCCTTATTTGATGGGCCGCGTTTTCCGCCGCAGTCCGGGTTGGTTCGAGTTGCCGCTTCGGCTATCCCAGGGCGGCGGTAGAAGCCACGCAAGCCCGGGGAAGTACAAGCCTTACCAACTACTCGACAATCTTGTCTACCTTCGAAAATTCAATCTCTACCGGCGTGGAACGACCGAAGATGGAGACCATGACCTTCAGGGTCTGCTTGTCTTCGTTCACATCGTCGACCGCGCCGTTGAAGTTGGCGAACGGGCCGTCGGTGATCTTGACCATCTCGCCCTTTTCGAACTTCACCTTAAGCTTCGGCTTGTCCTTCGAAACATCGGTGCGGAAGATGATGGAGCTGACTTCCTGCTCGGAGAGCGCAACCGGTGAATCTCCGGTACCGAGGAATCCGGTGACGCGGGGCGTGTTCTTGATGGTGTGCCAGAGGTCGTTGTCGAGGTCCATCTCCACCAGCACGTAGCCGGGAAGGAAGACGCGCTCGATGACGTACTTCTTGCCGTTACGAACCTCGGTAACAGGCTCCGTGGGAATCATCACGCGGCCGATCTTGTGCTGCAGACCGTAAGCCTGGATGCGGCTCTCAAGCGACTCTTTGACCTTGCGCTCGAAGCCGGAGTAGGCGTGAATGATGTACCACTTGAATTTTTCGTTCACCGGCGGTGGCAGCGTCTCGGCGCCTTCAACAGCGGGCGCGGGCGTTTCTACTGCGGTTGGTTCTACCGGATTCAATTCGTCTGCCATGGTGTCCTTCACTTCAGATCTCGTTCGTTAGGTGCACAACATCTTAGTGCTGTGTCAGCTTCTCAAGCAATGCACCTACGGTGTGGCTCGCGATGTAGTCCACGACGGCAAAATAAGCCGCGAAGACAAACACGGTGACGAGAACGACGATCGTAGTCGACTTGACTTCTGCACCGGTCGGAGTCGAAAGCTTCTTGGTCTCATTGCGGACGTCTTCCAGGAAGGTGCGCAAACGCGCCGGTCCGCTCTTCAGCCGATCCATACCGTCATTGGAAGTTTCCGCCACTGCGATTGCCTTGGCCATATTGCCTCTTTTGTTACCTTCGTTGAATCGAAACTGGCAGGGGCGCTCGGATTCGAACCGAGAAGTTCGGTTTTGGAGACCGACAGTTTAACCGTTGAGCTTACGCCCCTATGTTGCAGTTGCTAGTTCTTAGTTGTTGGAAGAAACGTAACCACTAATAAACTAGCAACTAAAAAACTAAGAACTACTTTGTTTCCCGGTGAGGGGTGTGTTTGCGGCAGAAGTTGCAGAACTTTTTGAACTCAAGACGGCCCGTGGTGGTCTTCTTGTTCTTCGTCGTTGAGTAGTTCCGGTTCTTACAGTCCGGGCACTGAAGAGTGACAATTTCGCGCATGATGAATCTCCTTCTAACGTGACCAACCACAACGGTTGGCAAGCAGTCGTGCTGGATTACTCCTGACACGCCGCGACGCAGGGCTTAACGACCCCTGCTGCCGAATCCTGAGTTGTGTTCCAAAGGAAGAGCGGTCAGGCCGCACTCTTCCTCTCTCTATTATGCCTGAAGTGGCACTTTTGCTTCTACTACGCCCTTCGGGGAGGGTGGAGGCCGTTTCGCCTCTACCTCCCCGTCGGTGATTCTTTACTTGATGATCTCGGAGATGGTACCGGCTCCGACGGTACGTCCACCCTCACGGATGGCGAAGCGCAGACCCTTTTCCATCGCCACCGGCGTGTGCAGCGTGATCTCCAGCGAGATGTTGTCGCCCGGCATCACCATCTCTGTACCTGCTGGCAGCTTTGCCGATCCCGTCACGTCCGTGGTCCGGAAGTAGAACTGGGGACGGTAGCCGTCGAAGAACGGGGTATGACGTCCGCCCTCTTCCTTCGAAAGAACATAGATCTCGCCCTTGAACGTCGTGTGCGGCGTGATCGATCCCGGCTTGGCCAACACCATGCCGCGCTCCACATCTTCCTTCGCGATACCGCGTAGAAGAAGACCAGCGTTATCGCCCGCAAGACCCTCGTCCAACTGCTTCTTGAACATCTCAACGCCCGTCACAACCGTCTGGCGCGTCTCGCGGAAGCCAACGATCTCCGCAGGTCCACCCACGTTGATGCGGCCACGCTCGATACGGCCCGTCACCACAGTTCCGCGGCCGGAGATCGAGAAGATATCTTCGATCGGCATCAGGAACGGCAGGTCCACGAGACGGTCAGGCTGGGGAACGTTCGCGTCCACAGCGGCCATCAGCTCGTCTACGGAGGCTTCCCACTGCGCTTCGCCGTTCAGAGCGCCGAGGGCAGAGCCGCGGATCACGGGAACGTCGTCGCCAGGGAAGTCATACTTGCTCAGAAGCTCGCGCACTTCCATCTCGACCAGGTCGATCAGCTCCGTGTCTTCCACAGCATCGCACTTGTTCAGGAACACAACGATGTACGGTACGCCTACCTGGCGCGCCAGGAGAACGTGCTCCTTGGTCTGGGGCATCGGTCCGTCGGTCGCTGCCACCACGAGGATCGCGCCGTCCATCTGCGCTGCGCCCGTGATCATGTTCTTGATGTAATCGGCGTGGCCCGGGCAGTCGACGTGGGCATAGTGACGGTTCGCCGTCTCATACTCCACGTGCGAGGTCGCAATCGTAATGCCGCGCTCGCGCTCTTCCGGTGCGTTGTCAATCGTGTCGAACGAACGGAAGCTGTTCTTCGGGTTGTGCTTCGACAATACCTTCGTGATCGCCGCCGTCAACGTCGTCTTGCCATGATCAATATGACCAATCGTTCCTACGTTTACGTGCGGCTTAGACCGGTCAAACTTTTCCTTCGCCATGTTGCTCTCGTCTCCTGGTTATCTGAGCCCTGCCGTACAGGCGAAGCCCTTGGGTGAACTGATGTCGAAGCAACGATCGCTCCGAAAATTTATGGGATCTGCGTCTCAGTAGTACGCGTAGACCTTCAGATATTTACGCCGAAGCTCCGGATCGACCTTCTCCAGCAAGCTCAGGTAGAGCTCGCGGATCATACCCTGATCGCCGTTGCCGAGACGGGCATAGTCGCTTCCCGTCGTGGAGCCCAGCTTGCCAGCCTTCAACACATCTTCAAAGTCGCGTATGCGCAGCTTGGCACTCTTCAGCGCGCGCAAAAAATCATCGACCTTGGACGACGAAAACGCCGCGTCGACCGCCTGCTTTACTGCGCCAAACTGCTGCGCATTCTCTACCGGGATGACTGCCTGCTCATACATGCGACGCTTACAACCTCACTTCAAAATCTGGAGCGGGAGACGGGGATCGAACCCGCGACCAACAGCTTGGAAGGCTGTGACTCTACCACTGAGTTACTCCCGCACCTTATGAGCTTTTAGCTTCTAGCCATTAGCTCGTTCATTGAAGCTAAGAGCTAAGAGCTAATGGCTAAAAGCTAAATTTCTGGAGCTGATGATGGGGCTTGAACCCATGACCTCTCCCTTACCAAGGGAGTGCTCTACCACTGAGCTACATCAGCCTACCTGCTGCCGGAGCGACGATCGGGAAGCCAAAGCCACCCGGTTACCGCTCTACCAGCCTACCGCGTTTCGCTTCTGCTTGCCTTCACCCGGCCAATCAGAACACGAAATGCGAAGAACCCTAACAATACCCAGACCAAAGACCTGTACTTCCCGGGCTCCATTGTGCGCCAAACTCCCAGCGCCGCAAAGGCGATCACCGCAAGCGCAACGAACATTCGCTGCTGTGATCCCGGTCCATTCATGGTGCTACCGCCTGGCCGTACAAAAAATGGTGCACAGGGGAGGATTCGAACCTCCGTAACGCTTAGCGTGGCAGATTTACAGTCTGCTGCCATTAACCACTCGGCCACCTGTGCACATCCTGCGCCCTGACCCTGCAAGCTCCTGTCCAGCTCTTCTCCACGCGCGCAGACGCCGCAACGGGGGAAAGTACCTCATGCTGGGAAGGAGACCCTGCAGAAACGCAAACGCAGTCCTACCAAATCCGACCGCCTGTGTGGGCAGAAACTGGAGCTGGCGAAGGGACTTGAACCCCCGACCCTCTGATTACAAATCAGATGCTCTACCAGCTGAGCTACGCCAGCCCAAACAGACGTTTGCGCTGCCCGTTTGGCGCAGCGCTTACCTAGAAGATTACCACAAGATCCCGAAGCCTCTGTCCACAGCAGATCCGGATTTCCCTTCCCTTTCTGGGCCATCATTCTGAATCCCGCCCACGCCTGCACCGCTCTGATACGCAGGAGAAGGCACACCATGGCACAGTCTCACAAAGGTCATATCGCCCTGATTACGGGCGCAAATAAGGGAATCGGTTACGAGGTCGCCCGCCAGCTCGGCAAAGAGGGCATCACGGTCCTCGTCACCGCCCGCAACCCCGAACTCGGCGAAGCCGCCACAGCCAAGCTGAAAGCCGACGGCGCAGACGCCCATTTCATCGAACTCGACGTCTCGAAGCCCGAAACCATCGCCAAGGCGGCGGAGCAGGTCAAAGCAAAGTTCGGCCACATCGACATCCTCGTCAATAATGCTGGAATTATTGATCCCAAGGACGGTCTTCCTGGCACCGCCGAGATCGACGCCGTCCGCCGCGTTCTGGAGGTCAACTTCTTTGGCGTACTTGCAGTCACGCAGGCCTTTCTTCCCTTGGTCCGCGAGTCAAAATCCGGACGGATCGTCAACGTCTCCAGCGGTCTCGGCTCTCTCACCCAGAACGCCGATCCAAACTGGCCCTTCGCCGCATACAAGCCCATCGGCTACAACGGTTCGAAGGCCATCCTCAACATGATGACCATCCAGCTCGCCTACGAACTGAAGGACACTTCTATCAAGGTCAACACCGTCGATCCCGGCTACACCGCGACCGATATCAACGGAAACAGCGGCCACCAGACCGTAGAAGAAGGCGCTGCCGAGACCGTTCGCATGGCCCTCATCCCCGACGAAGGCCCGACCGGCGGGTACACCAACAACGAAGGCATCGTTCCCTGGTAACTCGCTGTTATAAAGCGTCCGTACACGGAGTGGCGGCTGAATCGTCCAATGGTATGCTGGCGGCTCAGCCACCCTCCGAGGTCTTATGCGACTCCGCTCCACCCTTCTGGCACTCGCCCTGACGACCGCCTCCCTGCACGCGCAGGAGCCCGTCGAAGGCCCGCTCCCACCGCCGCCCGCGCAGACGGGCCTGAATAACCAGACCGTCATCAAGATGACGAAGGCCGGCCTGGAGGACTCCATCATCCTGGAGACCGTGCGTTCGCACGTAGGCCACTACGCCACCGGCCCCGACGATCTGATCGCCCTGAAGAGCGCAGGGGTAGCTCCGGCCGTCATCGCGGCCATGCAGGCGAAGAACTCCGGCTTCGCAACCCACACTCCTGAGGCTCCGGTAAACCTTACCCCCGTCTCTCCCAACGTGGACGACATCGGCGTCTACTACAAAGACCACGACGCCCAGTGGCAGAACATGCCCCTCGAGCTGGTGAACTATCGCCAGGGCGGCGCCCTAAAAAGCGTGCTGACCAACAACATTGTGAAAAAGGATATGAACGGCCACGTCAACGGCCCCTCGGCCAAGCTGGAACTCAAGGCAGGCGACCAGGTCCTGCTCTTCGCACCCGCTGGAGTCGAAGCCGAGGAATATCTCCTGATCCACTTCCGCCAGCACCAGGACAACCGCGAGTTCCGTACCGAAACGGGAAATGTCTTCCACACGCAGACCGGCGCGGACCGCGACTCCCTGCTGTTCGTTGCAAAAAAAGTAGCGCCGCACATGTTTCAGTTCAGCCTCCCCGCCGACATCAAGCCCGGCGAGTACGGCGTCCTGCCGCCGGGCGGCGCCAACGTCCGCGGCATGGCCAACGCCGGAAAGATCTACACCTTTGCCGTCAGCAAGTAGTCTCGTCTATCCAAATAAAACCGTCTGCAGAAATTCGTTGCGGAACTTGCCCTGCGGATCGTACTTGGCCACCAGCGCCTTGAAGTCGTTGGCCTTCGGGTAAAGCTTGTCGATCTGCGCCGCCTTCAACGCAAACATCTTCGCCCAATGCGGACGCGCCTGGAACGGAGCCAGCTTCGCTTCGATCTGCGGAAGGATCTTCTGCACCGCCTCCCACTCCGGCTTCCATGTGAAGTGGATCGCAAGCGACTTCCGCTGGTACGCCATGCTCATCCAGAGGTCGTCCGCCGCGATGGCGCGAACTTCCGTCACAAAAATGTGCGGCGTAATCTGCTTACGCAGACTCTCCACGGCCAGCACCGCCTCATACGCGTGCTCGAAGGGCACGAAGTACTCCGTCTGGATCTCTTTGCCCGTGGAGGGCGTGAACTCCATCTTGAAGTGAGGCAGGCGCTCGTACCACTTGCCGACGGTATTCATCTGCTCGGTCGTCTTCTCGGCGGACTGGCCCACAACGGGATGCAGCTTCTTCGTCGCCAGCGTCGCACCGTAGAACATCGGCGGCGGCGTGGCGTCCCCACCCTGGTCGACGCGGCGCTTGATCCACACCTCCCACGCCTGGTGCTTCTGCCAGTTGGTAAACAGCGACAGGCTATAGCCCGTTCCCATAATGGCTGCGAAGTTATGCTCCAGCTGGCCGAAGTCCAGATCCTCATAGACCACCTGCGTCATCTGGTAACTCGGCTGCACATCCAGCGTCACATGCGTCACCACACCCAGCGCGCCCAGGCCAACCACAGCGCCCAGAAACTCTTCGCCATCCTTCGCCCGCGAAAGCGTATGCACCGCGCCATCCGCTGCGACCAACTCGATCGCCGAAACCGCCGTCGCCAGATTGCCGTTGCGTACACCAGAGCCATGCGTCGCCGTGGCAATGGATCCGGCCACCGAGATATGCGGGAGCGATGCGAGGTTATGCAGTGCAAATCCCTTGGCATCCAGTTGCTGCGCCAACTCGCCGTACTTGATGCCTCCACCGACCTTCACCGTCTTCGCCGCCGCGTCCAGCAAGACATCCTTCAGCCCCAGCGTGGAGATCTGCGCCACCGTGGAATCCGCAATGCCGTTGAAGGAGTGCCGCGTCCCCAAGGCGCGCGCATGGTTCACACTGCGCACAGCATCCTGCACCTCGGCAACGTTCGCAGGCTGCAGTACTTTGTTGGTGTGGTAGTGAAACGTCCCGCTCCAGTTTTCGCGCGGCACGGGCGTTGGCGCAGGAGAATCCGTCGCATCTGCAATCCCTGCAACGGCCATCGTGGCTGCCAGCGCGGCAGACCCCTTCAGAAAATCTCGCTTATCCATCGGGTCTATGGGCTCCATTCTGTTGCAGATTCTAGACCCGTCGCCAAACCTTTGGCTCCAGCGAGATACTCCAGCGAGATAATAGTGCGATGGATACCTCCTCCCCAGATCTGACCATTCGGCACGCCGAGCTCCAGGATGCCCTGGAGATCTCCCGGCTCGCATGGCAGCTCGGCTACGAACGCAGTCCCGAAGCCGTGCGCGTCTGGATCGAATGCCTCGGAACGCGCACCGATCATCAGGCTGCCTTCGTCGCCTGCACGGAAGAAGAGGTCGTCGGCTGGATTGAGGTGTCGGTCGAAAACCGCATCCAGACACCTCCCTTCGCTCTCATCGGAGGCCTGGTCGTAAAAGATGGCATACGCGGGGCGGGCATAGGCCGGCGGCTTTGTGAAGAAGCAGAGATCTGGGCCCGGCAGCACGGGTTGGAGCGCATTCGTGTCACTTCCCGCAGCACACGCGAAGCCGCACACCGGTTTTATCTGCGGGACGGGTATCGCGAGGTCAAAACCTCCCTGGTCTTTGAAAAGAAACTCTCGGAGAAAGCCTGAGGTGCCAACAGCCGATCCGTAACAGATTCCAGACGAACTTTCTCTATCATTTCCACGCCGAGGCCGCAGAAGCGGTATAAAGGGGCAGATGCGCCGCCGCACACGTTACTCCGTTCTGATCGCGCTCTCCATCTTCGCCCTCATTGGCGTGGCCGTTTTCCTTCGCTTCCATGCGCCACCAGAGGTGGCCCGTCTTCTGCCCGAGTCGGACGCCATCGTCTACTTCAACCTGAAGCCGATCCGCGCCGCCTCGCGCTTTGACCAGAAGCCCATCACACCCTCGCCCGAGTACAAGAAGTTCCTCGACGCCACCGGCATCCGCTTCGACCGCGACCTCGACCGCGCCGCCTTTTCGCTCCATCGCATGCCCGATCCCAACGGACCGAACGGTCCCGTGGCTTACTCCGAGGTCATGGAAGGCCGCTTCGATGCGAACCGGCTCCTGGCATGGTTCGACGCCAACGCCACCTCGCGCGAGACCTACGCAGGACACACGATCTACACCATTCCTGTGGAAGGCCGCAGCTTCCGCGTGACGACGCTCGGATACGACATGGTGGCCGGGTCCAACATGCCCACGGTCGAACAGATCCACTCCATCATCGACCGCTACGCCTCCGCAGCCTCGCCCTTCTCAGGATCTTCGCTTCTTTCCGCGCGCTATCGCGAAGTACCGATCTTCGCTCTGGCCTGGGGCATCGGCCATGTCGGTCTTCCCTTCTCCGACAATGGAAAAATCAAGGTCTACGGCCTCACCCTTCCGCTCGGCGAAGATACGGAGCTGATCGCTTCGGTCACCTTCCGCGGCTCGCTCCATCTGCGCGTGGAAGAGATCGCTCCTTCGGAAGACATCGCTAAGCACACAGAACTGAATCTCAGCACCTTGCTGAACCTGGTGCGCGGCTTCGCTCCGCAGACCGCAACGACGCCGGAAGACATGGCAACACGCGATCTGCTGAACTCACTCAAGATCGATCGCCACGAGGACCGCGTTCTGATCACAGGCACCGTACCCACCGCCGTCCTCGAAAGCGCCGCCGCCAGCCACTAGAACGCAACATCATTTTTTGTCATCCCATAGGGATCTGCTTTTGCCTTTGTGCCCCATTCTTTCGCGCTCTTTGAAAGTGGGGTCGCGCAGAGCGCACAAATCGGATTTATCAGGAAGCCAAACCCGGATGCCCCATGTCCCGCTTTTGGGACATGGGTATTCGCGCGAAAGCGCGAACCTATAAAACCACAAGCGTCCCACCCGCACATCGCAAAAAACGCGATGTACGGGGCACCCAGTTTTTGGGCAGCCTAAGCAATCTCAGCTTCTCCCGGCGTCAACGTAAACGCAACGCTCTGCACCCCAAGCGTCGGATGCTTCGCCTTCAACGTCACCGTCCCCGCCACCTCACCCGCACGGACCCAGATCGCACCCGTCCCACCCACAAGCGCAAACGGATTGTCACCGATCAGCTCCGCATTGCCCTCCAGCGTGAACTCGATCGCATCCGCCGCAAAGGGACGGATCTTACCGAACTCATCGTTCACACGCAGGACCACACGCACCGAATCCGCTCCATCCGCCACAAGCGTCGTCTCATCCGGCACCAGGACAAACTCCTGATCCACACCCTTGCCGCTGTACTTCTTGGAGAGCGCCAGCTTGCCGCCAATGTATCCATCAATCCGCAGATCGCCCCAGACAGCCTCCTTCATCTCCACCGGAATGGAGAACGGCGGATGCTTCAAGCTAGGAAACTGCTTACGGTCCGGATCGCCTTCACCGACAACAAACTCGCCCTTCGCATTCGTCACCGTGAGCTTCAGGTGATCGCAGTTGGAGCTGATCAGGGCGTACGTAAAGCCGATAGACTCATCACCCTTCGCCCAGTGAAACGCGGGTTCGATGACAATTTCCTCCGCAGGTTCGCAGAGCGATTTGTAGAAGCCCGCCGCGGGCTTCGGCGTGCGGAAGATGTCCATCACACCGTGGTAGCAGATGCGGTCACCGGAGCCGAAGTTGTCGTGCGTGTTGTAGTCGAAGGCGCACCATGCAATGCCGCCCGCATACTGCGGATCGCTGGCAAGCTGATCGTGCACGCGCGCGTGACGGATCGTGTGTTCGCGCAGCCGCTCTTCCTGGTCGATCGTCTTCGTCGGATAGGTGTGGCCGACAAACTCCGTGTTCAGGTAACGCGGATGGTTGGGCTTCTTGAGCGGCCAGCCAAAGTCGTTCATCGTGAAGACGTCTTCCAGGAACTCCGACTCCTGGAAGTAGCGGATGCCGCCCGTCTGCCGCGACGTATCCAGCGCGTGCGAGAGCGCATTGGTGCGCGTGTAGAAGTCGTGGTTGTCCCGCGACTCGTTGATGCGCACGCCCCAAAGAATCACCGAGGGATGGTTCCAGTCGCGGCGCACCATGCGGCGAACGTTGTCCACGGCAACATCCTGCCATGCCTTGTCGCCGATATGCTGCCATCCCGGGATCTCTTCCAGCACCAGCAGACCCATCTCATCGCAGGCGTCCAGAAAGTGTCGGCTCTGCGGATAGTGTGAGGTGCGGACGATGTTGCAGCGCAGGTCCTGGCGAAGGATCTTCGCGTCCTGCCGCTGCGCACGCGCGGGCATCGCCTGCCCCACCCACGGAAACGTCTGATGGCGATCCAGACCATGCAGCTTCACGATCTTGCCGTTCAGCGAGAAACCCTGCTCCGTAAACATCGCCTCACGGAAGCCGATGCGGCGCGCATCTTCGTCGATGACCTTGCCGTTCTCCAGCACCTCGACATGCACCGTGTAGAGCTTCGGATGGTCCAGACTCCAGAGGTCGAACTTCCCTGCAAGCTTATCGAAGGTCACCGTAGCCGTCGGCGCGTCGGTAGCAGGATTAAACGCCATCGCTCCATTCGCCTGATCGTCGTCGGTGGCGTTGTGCCGCTTCACGGCGGGCTGTGCGATCTTCCCTGCCGCCTTGGCCAGGACGCGCTCGCCATCCCGCAACTCTGCGCGAACGGAGAGCGGGCCATGCGTGGAGTTCGCGGCACGTTCGAGATAGAGATTCACATCCACCGTCGGAGCGGCGCCGAGAACGTTCTTCGGCTGCACATGAATGTTTTCGAGAAAAGTCTGCGGCACGATGCGCAAAGCAACTTCGCGGTAGATGCCGCCGAAGGTGAGGTAATCGACCTCGTAGCCAAAGGGAGGAATGTCCTTGCGCTCCGTCGAATCCACCGCAACCGAAAGCAGGTTCGTTCCACTGGGGTCGAGATGTTCCGTCAACTCGAAGCTGAAGGGTGTGTAGCCTCCGCGATACTCTCCCAGCCGCTTGCCATTCAGGTAAACCGTAGACGCCGTCATGACGCCTTCAAAGTCCACGAAGACACGGCGTCCCTTCGCATCCGCAGGAACCTTCAGCATGCGCCGGTAGACCGAGACGAACTCGTAACTGCGGTCATCGAAGCCATGCCACGGCAGGCGAACATTCGTGTGCGGCACCGTCACCTCGGCAAACGTAGAGTCGTCAAACCCAGGCTGATGCGCCTCTGCCGTGTTCGTGTTGCGATAGCGCCAACCGCGATTGATCGGAAGGATCGTGCGTCCGCTCTGCATGCTGGCAGGTGCTGCAACAGCCTTTGCTGCTACCGTCGCACCTGCGACGAGGGTTCCACTGGTCTTCAAAAAACTGCGACGGTCCATCGTTCTCCCCTGGGTTATACGAGCGAATTATGCGCGATGATGTTCTTGTAAAAGTCGGACGAGAGCTTGGGCGTCCGCTTCTGCGTTGCGAAGTCGACATAGGTAATCCCGAAGCGCTTCTCATAGCCGTCGGCCCACTCGTAGTTGTCCAGCAGACTCCAAAGGAAGTACCCCTTGACCGGTGCTCCCTCCGTGATGCCGCGATGAAGCTGCGTCAGATACTGGCGCAGGAACATGACGCGGTCGGAGTCCAGAACGCATCCCTTGCTGTCCACCACATCATCCGCAGAACAGCCGTTCTCCGTGATGTAGATCTCTTTCACGCCCCACAGCTTGGCCGCGAACTTCGGCGCCCAGCGCAACGCCTCGGGACCTATATACAGCCACGGCGAAGCCATGTGCGGATAGCTCTTCGGATTCTTCACGTGCATGTAGCCAAGCGGCGTATCGTCCGCGATGACGGGCGTCGCCGTGTAGCAGTTGAGACCGGCGAAATCCAGCGGCGAAGCAATGATCTTCAACTCCTCCGGCGTAAACTTCGGTGCGTCCGCGCCGAGGTTTGCAAGATAGTGGTCCGTGTAGCGACCCTCCTGGATCACGGTCATGTACATCGCGTTCTCTTCGCGGAAGGCAATCTCGGCTGCATGAACGTTCGCGGGCGTCTCGATCGCAGGAACCGCATTCTCGCAGTTCTCTGCCAGGCCGACCTTCGTGCCCTTCTTCGCCGCAGCGCGAATCGCCTGCACCGCCATGCCGTGGCCCAACACCGCGTGATGCCTCACCTGCGCCAGCTTGCCACGCGAAACGTTCAGACCGGGAGCATGGCGTCCACCGCCGTAACCGATCTCCACGAACGAACGCATCTCGTTCATCGTCATGAAGTGGCTGATGCGGTCCGAGAGCTTGCCCGCCACATAGCCGCAGTAATCCGCGAACCACTTGGTAATGTCGTGGTTCTGCCAGCCGCCCTTGTCTTCGAGCACCTGCGGCAGGTCCCAGTGGTAGAGCGTGCAGTAGGGCGCAATGCCGTTCGCATGCAACTCATCCAGAATACGGTTGTAGAAGTCCAGGCCCTGCGGATTGGGTGTGCCGGTGCCGTTGGGAAAGACGCGCGGCCAGGCGATCGAGAAGCGCACCACGGTGAGACCGAGGTCCTTCATCAGCGCGATGTCTTTTTTATAAAGGTGAAAACTGTCGTCGGCTACATCGCCCGTATCGCCGTTGTGCGTCTTGCCGGGCGTGTGCGAGAAGGTGTCCCAGATCGATGGGCCACGGCCTTCTTCGTGAATCGCGCCTTCTACCTGGTAGGAGGCAGTCGCCGATCCCCACAGAAATCCCTGCGGGAAGACAAGTCCCTTGCCCTCGACATCCCGCGTCGTGGACTTTGCGGCAGCTTCGACAAATCCTGTGGATCCGAGGGCTGCGACGGCGGCGGCACCTGTGGTGAGAAAACTTCTGCGCTTCATAACCTCTCCTGCGAACGCGATCTGCAATCGCAGACAAGAGTAACCGAAACACGGAAGGGATGAATCAGACTAATGGGCGATCGTCGCCACGTCCGCCATGGTGCTGCGCAGATACTTATGGGGATTGACCGGCGTATTGCGGATGCGGACCTCATAGTGGCAGTGATAGCCCGTCGTGCGTCCGCTGGACCCCACAAAACCGATCACTTGACCGCGCGTCACCTGCTGGCCCGAGACGACAGCGAAGCCCGACATATGACCGTACAGCGTCTTGATGCCGTTGCCGTGATCGATCAGCACCTCACGGCCATAGCCGTTGCCGAACGCCGCAGTGTCCACGACGCCGTCGGCTGCTGCATGGATCGGCGTTCCCTGCGGAGCGGAGATGTCTACGCCCTTGTGAAACTCGCCTTCACCCGCTCCCAGAACGGGATCTTCCCGCTGTCCGAAGGGCGAACTGATCGGCCCCATCACCGGCCAGAGCGAGGGTCCACTCGACACCAGCGAAAGATCGCTCAGCGGATCCAGGCTGCGCAGAGGGCTGGTGGAAAAGGTGCTCGAGATCACACGGCTCGCCGAGCCGTTCATCGCCGTAGACCGTAGAGCGTAGAAGTCTTCGACCGACTTGTAGTAATTCTCCTCGGTAAACGTCGCCGTCGAACCGGAAGCGAGCTGCGCCGTGGCCTGCACTCCCGCCGACTTGGGAGCGTTCTTCTGAAGTCCCTTGGTCGTGGTCGTGAGCTTATTGACCGTCAAACCGTATAGAGCGGAGACCTCGCTCGCCAACGACCCCAGCGAAGCCACCTGAACGTCTTTTTCGTGCGTCACCTTTTCCAGGTTCGCGTAGTCCTTGCGGAGCGAATTCTGCTCCTGCCGCATCTGGTTGAAACGAGCGGTCTTAAGCAGCATGCGCGAATACGACCCCGCCATCCCCGTGATGGTGAAAAGACCAATCACAGCCGCCGCTACGAACATGTAGGCGTAATGCAGCGGCACAGGAAGCTTATTGAGCGTGCCGTCCTCGTCGCGAGAGACGAAGACGATATAAAAGCGCTTCTTCAAATCAAATCAACCTTGCCTTCGGGCTCTTCGTGCTGTCTCTGCGGTTGGCAGAGAATCGGTCGGGGTATATGAGAAACGCCGATCTCGATTTGCATGCATCGATTCCCTGTTGGGCTTGGACGAGTTTAGCCCTTTCGAGGGGGTGGGGCAACCGGTTCCTAAGGCTTGGCAAAACGTTCCATCTTTGGCACTAAGGTTTCACCCGAGCACGGCATCTGGCGGTATTCTTACCGTGTGAACAAACAACATCATCAGGGCGAACGTAAATTCATTCAATCGGTACGGACCCGTGCCGGGCGAGCCGGTGGACCTTTGCGGGTCGGCATCGGTGACGATGCCGCCGTTTTACGGCCTAAGGGCAAATCAGAGATCGTCGTCACCACGGACTTTTCTCTGGAAAATACCCATTTCCGCCGTGACTGGCACCCGGCCAAAGCCGCGGGACACCGCTGCCTCGCGCGCGGTCTCAGCGACCTGGCCGCCATGGGCGCACGTCCCATGGGCGTCTTCCTCTCGCTTGCCTTACCCGTCGGCACCATGGACAAGGCCCCCGGCCGCAAGTGGGTCGACAACTTCCTCGAAGGCGTCCTGGAGCTTGCCAAGGCCAGCGGCGTGAAGCTGGGCGGAGGCGACACCGCCACGGCCCCCGGCAAAGAGATCCTCGCCGACATCGTCCTCCTCGGCTCCGTCCCCCGTGGAAAAGCCCTTCTCCGTTCCGGCGCGAAGGTCGGCGACGGCATCTACGTCACCGGAACCCTGGGCGCAGCCGCCGTCGAGCTCGAAGTTCTCTCCGACGACCCCAAGAAGTTCACCCGCGCCAAAGTCACCGACAAAGACGGTCATCCTCATCTCTTTCCCAAACCGCGCCTGAACGTCGGCCGCGCCCTGATTCGTCGCGCAGGGACCAGCAAGATCAACTCCGCCATCGATCTCAGCGACGGCCTCTCCACCGATCTCGCCCACCTCTGTGCCGAATCTGGCGTCGCCGCGATCATCGATGCCAAGTTGATTCCCCTCGGCGGTACCCTTCTGCACGCGCTCCACGGCGGCGAAGACTATGAACTCCTCTTCACCGGCAAGAAGGTTCCCAAACAGATTGCAGGCGTGAAGGTCACACGCATCGGCAAGATCCAGAAGGCCAAGAAGAACCAGCCTCCTGTGGTCATCCGCATGCCCGATGGCAGCGAGACTCCCCTGCTGGCCCGTGGTTGGGAGCACCAGATCTGAGCAGCTTCTCCCCCAGTTGGAAGGCGACCACCCTCTCCGGTCCGCCCATGATCGCTCCCGCGCGCCAGTTCACCTGGCCCGTCCCCGTCCCCGGCGAAGAAGACGCCCTGGCGCGCGGAGCCTTGTTCCTTAACGTTCAACCACGCGAGGGCGGCAGCTTTCTGGCCCTCTGCGCCCTCGGCTTTTCGACCGGCTCCGTCGCAACCGGCGTCTTCGCCATGCCGGAGCCGGATGAACTCTGCGCCGTAGCGGGCGGCTACGCCTACCTCGTCGACACCCTCCATCCCGACCAGATCGAACAGGTCCCCCTTCGCCCCGTAGTGCAGGTCTTGCCCGTACCCGAGAGCGACGCCGTCGTCTTCGTCGGCTTCCACTCTATCTATGTGCGAGGTGCAGGCGATGTACGCTGGCAGACGCCTCGCCTGAGCTGGGAAGGCATCATCCTCGGCCATGCGGAAAACGACATCCTCCACGGCACCGGCTGGGATATAAAGACGGACAAAGAGTTCCCCTTCACCGTAAATCTGCGCACACAGGCCTGCGAAGGCGGCGGCTTCCGAGGCTAATCAACCAACGCTGGAAGCTCCACCACCGGTTCCCCAATCGAGTAGAACGAGAGAGCCGCATCTCCCTGCAGCAGCGTGCGCGTCCGCGCCAAGCGTCCATATCGATCAGACAACGGCTGCTTCCGCGTATGCTCCGCAAGCACCAACACATCCTCCGCAAGCGAGGCCGCAAAACCTTCGCTCCCAAGCGTTGAAAGGGTCCGGGTATATTCTTCGGCCTCGTCGTACGGCGGGTCCAGAAAGACCACATCCAGCACATTGCCCTGCTTCACGATCCGCTTCAAGAGCGTGGCCGTGCCCGCTGGCTCCAGCGTGTAGCCAGAGCGAAGGTCGAGCGATTTAAGATTCGCGCGGATCGCCGTAAGCGCCTTCGCGTTCGTCTCCGAAAAGAAGACATGCTCCGCTCCCCGGCTGATCGCTTCGATCCCGACAGCGCCGGTACCTGCATAGAGATCGGCAAACCGTGTACCCGCGATTCGCAGGGCAAGGACGTTGAAGAGCGTCTCGCGCAGGCGGTCGCTGGTGGGACGCGTCGCCGTTCCCGGAGGTGCAACCAGGGGCCGCGATCGATATGTACCTGCTATCACCCGCACTCTCTGCATGATACAAGGCCGTCGCCTGCGCAATGAGCGTCCGGAAACGGGCATACAATCGAGGTATGCGCACGCCTTCCCTGCGGATTGGAGTTCTGTTCGGCGTCGAAATTCGCCTGCATGTGCTTTGGATCCTGTTCCTGTTTTTCAGCATGACCTACGCGGCCTTTACCGGCGCGACCGCCATTCGCGGCTTTGCCCTCTGGCTCCTGATGCTGGTCGCCGTGATGGTCCGCGAAGTGGCACGCTCCATCGCCTTCGCCGCCTCGGGAGCGAAGCTCTCTTCCCTGCTCATCCTTCCTGCGGGAGCGGTGCCTTCCTTTTCCAGTGGCTCAAAGAAGGAAGCACAGGAAAGCCACCTCGTGGCCCTCGCGGGTCCTCTGGCGAACTTCTTCGTCGGCATCACGCTTGCGCTTCTGCTCTACATGGCGACGAATCAGGTCAATCTCTTCGAGCGCCCGTGGGTTACGCCCGCTTATCTCCTGCGCTCACTCATCTGGACACAGGTCCTCCTCGGCGGCCTGCACCTCATCCCCGCCGCTCCGCTCGATGCCGGAGTCGCCCTTCGGCAGCGGTTTGCAAAGATCCGGGGCACTGTGCGCGGCGCGCGCGCCATGGCAGGCATCAGCCAGACCGTCTCCATGGCCCTCGTCATCGCCGGTATCTCCATGCAGAACGTCTGGTTAATGGTGATGGGTGCGTTCCTGATGGTGGGCGCGCAGATGGAAGCCGCCACCGCCGTCGGCGCTGAAACAGCGACCGGCGAAAGCGTCCTGATGCGCGACGTCATGCTCACCGACTTCACCACCATCTCCTCCGCCGACACATTGGAGATGGCCATGGACCGCAGCGTCCACTCCCTGCAGGACATCTTCCCCGTCGTGCGCGGCTCACTGCTTGTGGGAACCGTCTCGCGGCAGACCCTCTCCGACGCCCTCAGCCAGGGCAACGGTTACGTGCAGGGCGTCATGGCACGGACCTTTCCCGTAGCCGCCGCGGAAGACTCTCTCTCCGCCACGCTTGCGCGCATCGGCGGTGGCGGAACCCAGATGGTGCCCATCATCGAGCGCAACAGCGACAACGGCGCAGGCGACCGCGTCCTCGGCATTGTGACCCCGCAGAGTCTTTCGCTCGCGATGCATCTCCTGGGCCGGTCACGCCGCATCCTGGAACGGGCCTCGCGGACGGACCAGCGTGACCAGTAGCTTAGACGATGCCAAACCGCTGGCGCCGGGCCTCTACCTGGTCGCCACGCCCATCGGCAACCTCGAAGACATCACACTCCGCGCCCTGCGTGTGCTCAAGAGCGTGGACAAGATCGCCTGCGAAGACACCCGGCAGACCATCAAGCTGCTCAACCACTTCGGCATCAAGGCGCCGATGGTCAGCTACCACCTGCATAACGAACGCTCGCGCGCCGAAGAGCTCGTAGCCGAACTGAAATCCGGGGCCCGCATCGCCATCGTGAGCGACGCAGGCATGCCCGGCATCGCCGATCCCGGAGGCGAGATCGCCTCTGCCGCCATCGCCGCCGGTCTTCCCGTCTTTCCCGTACCCGGCGCAAACGCCGCCCTCAGCGCCCTGATCGCGAGCGGCCTGGGAACGGAGAGCTTCGCCTTCCGTGGATTTCTTCCCTCCAAGTCGGGCGAACGCAAGTCCCTGCTGGAGACGCTGCGCGGCGAGATGCTCTCCGCCTCCACCCCCGCGACGCAGATCTTCTACGAGACCCCGCACCGCATCGTCGACGCCCTCACCGACGTGGAAGCTGTCTTCGGCGCGGAGCACCGCATCGCCCTCGCCCGCGAACTCACCAAGCTGCACGAGGAGTTTCTCCGTGGCTCAGTCAGCGAAGTGCGGGCCGTCATCGCCAAACGCGACAGCCTGCGCGGCGAGATGGTGCTTCTCCTCTCAGGAGAGATTGCCGCTACCGCAGTGACCTCTGGAAGCGTCTATCAGGCAGTGCGCGCCTTGATGCAGGCCGAGGGTCTGGAAGAAAAGGATGCTCTGAAACGTGTCGCGAAAGAACGCGGCATCGGTAAAAGCGAAGCCTATCGCGAGTGGCAGCGTAGGCGATAACCCTGCAGTGAGGTAAGCATGAGCGAAAAAGCCCCCGTCAGTCTGGTCCCTCCCTTTACGCGCGAAACCGCCATCGCCAAGGTCCGCAAGGCGGAAGACGGCTGGAACTCCCGCGATCCCGAGCGCGTCTCTTTGGCCTACAC
This sequence comes from Terriglobus saanensis SP1PR4, assembly GCF_000179915.2. Classification (NCBI taxonomy): domain Bacteria; kingdom Pseudomonadati; phylum Acidobacteriota; class Terriglobia; order Terriglobales; family Acidobacteriaceae; genus Terriglobus; species Terriglobus saanensis. The sequence continues at coordinate 4,184,020 of NC_014963.1, forward strand.
GCCGGAGAGCGAGTGGCGCAACCGCAGCGAGTTTGTACACGGGCGTGCGGAGATCGTCGCCTTCCTCACACGCAAGTGGCAGCGCGAACTGGAGTATCGCCTGATCAAAGAACTCTGGGCCTTTGACGGAAACCGCATCGGCGTCCGCTTCGCCTACGAGTGGCACGACGACTCCGGCAACTGGTTCCGCTCGTACGGCAATGAAAACTGGCTCTTCGACGCCGAAGGCATCATGGAGCGGCGCTACGCCTGCATCAACGACCTCCCTATCCGCCCTGAAGACCGGCTCTTCTTCTGGCCGCAGGGACGGAGACCGGACGACCACCCCAGCCTGAGCGACCTCGGCCTCTAGGCGATGTCAAAAGGCGGAACTTTTCGCCAGGGGCCTGCGTAAGAATCTTCAAGCCGCCACGGAGGCGACCCGGATGATCACACTCACATTGATGCTCGCGCTGTACTTCCTTCCCACCATCGTGGCCTCGCACCGCGGCCACAACCTCGGCGGCATCCTGGTGTTGAACTTCTTTTTTGGATGGACAGGAATCGGCTGGATGGCGCTGCTGCTCTGGTCTCTGCTCGCGGACCCGCCACGGTGGTGCGTGGTGCCGTACGGCGGCACCTATATCCCCTACGGAGCCTATACGCCCTACTCGCCTTATGGGGTTTGGCGGAGGTACTAACTCTGGCACAGCCCGCTTGTATCTTTTTCATCCCGTAGCATTTACATTTTTGTCATTTCGTAGCATTGCTATACTTTGTCATTCCGTAGCGAAGCGGAGGAATCTGCTGTTTTCATCCCCTCATGCCGTTGGTATCGTGCTGCCATAAAACAAGTTCTGGTGAAGCCGACAGTAATAAGTCACTCAATTTATCTCGACGCATCGGTACATCCTGAGCGCCTCTTCCTCTCACCTGTAGGCGCTCAGGCTTCCGGCTATCAGTACGCGACGATCATTGCGGCGTTGCTTGTCAAACCCAGCCTACTTAGTCGCTACGAGGAACTGCGCCAGGTTCATGCGATGGGCACTGTCCGACGCGTTCAGCATTTGATAGCCAAAGGGTTTGGGCACGGACGCGTTCAAGATCCACGAAATCTTGCCGCTGAAGGCGACAGGCCCCGCAGTCGCGGTTGTGTAAACTGCGCATCCCGAAAGGTTGTTCGAGTTGTAGACTCCACCCGTGACGGTAACGCCCGGTGCCGCACCCTCGACTGTTAGGGAACAACCGTAAACATCGATGATCGTGTTGTTGACATAGCGGGCATGGTCACCGCCATTGCCGTCGATGCCGTTGTATAGCTTGCCATCGGTGCTGATACCCAGGTGCATCATGACGTTGTTTGCGGCATAGCCGTAGGACTGAACCTGGAACCCAAAGCCACGGCTGTTCGTGATGGTGTTGCTCAGAACCTGGTCGTATGCCGTCTCTGCTGAGATGTTGCCTTCGTTATCCGTGAGCGTGTTGCTTTGGATGATGTTGTATCCGCAGGAAGAAGCCAGACCATAGCAGCGTTCCTGAATCCCCATCGCGTTCGTGGTCTTGACCTGATTGCCCTTCACCAGCGCACCGTAGAGACCACGCAGTTGGATGCCGCCGATGTTGTAGTTCAACCCCGCAACCGAGTCCAGCCTGCCAATGTAGTTGTTCGTAATCTGCCAACCACGCAGGGCGAGCGATCCGGCCGAAGTGTTTGCGCGGACCAGGATGCCGCCGTCGAAGCCAAAGGGCATGGCTGCGGACGAGCCGGTATTGAAGATAATCAGCGCATTCAGCGTGTTGTACTGGTTGGTGCTTGTCCCCAAATTGTTCGCATAGTCCAGGACAAAGGCGACACCGGAGTTCGTGGTGCGCATGATCGCGAGGTTCTGCACAGTGACATAGGATTTGTTCGAGGCAACAATGCCGGTCTGATGACCGGTCCCAGAGACCTCGATGGTGTGCTTCGACGGGTTGGAACCGTCGGCAAGATGCACATAGAGCGTATCGGCGTCGGTGTAAAACGAACCCGGCTCATTGATTGCCGCTGTGAGATTGCCCTCTCGGATCAAAGGAACCGTCTGCGTGTAGAGCGCATCGACAAAGACTTTATAGCTGGGGATGGTGCGACGCACCTGGTAGGTGTCAGCCGAAATCAGTTTCCAGCCGGTGACAGGATCCGCCCCGTCGAGGATGGGCACCCTGCCACTGCCATAGGCGTCAATGAGGAATCTGCTCTTTGTAGAAGTCCCGGAACTGGGGACGATGAGCTCTTCATGCCAGACATCGCCACGCTTCAGGAGGATGGAATCGCCACCTTTGAGGCTCGTGAGAGTATTCGCTTTTGCAAGCGTCTTAAATGCTGCCGCCTGACTGAGGCCGCTATTGGTGTCACTGCCGGTTGACTGGGAGATGTAGTAGGTCGTCGCCGAAACGGGGATCGAAGCAATCATGAGCAGGAGTGCGGGCGCAAAATGGCGCCTAAAGTTGAACATGTGTCTCCCAATAGTCTTAGAAGTTACGCTCAGGCGTACAACGTTTATATCCCGCATGGCATCCCTATGCGGGACGAAGACGGACTTTTCACGAGAAATTCTTTTGGCCTAGAACTAATGGTGGGCGATCTGCCCACCCGAAGACCGCCTCTTCTTCTGACCCGGGGGGACCGGACGACCCATCCCGTCCTGAGCGACCTCGGTCTCTAGCGGAACTCTTCGCCAAAATGCCTGCGTAGAGAATTCAAGCCGCCACGGAGGCGACCCGGATGATCACACTCACGTTACTGCTCGCGCTGTACTTCCTTCCCACCATCGTGGCTTCGCACCGCGGCCATAACCTCGGCGGCATTCTGCTGCTGAACTTCTTCTTTGGATGGACGGGAATCGGATGGATGGCGCTGCTGCTCTGGGCTCTGCTCGCAGATCCGCCACGGTGGTGCGTGGTGCCATACGGAGGCACCTATATCCCCTGCGGAGCCTATACGCCTTACTCGCCTTATGGGCTTGGCGCAGGTACTAAGGCTGGGCGTCAGGCGGGCTTTTGTGGAGAACAAGGTGCAGGCTACTCAAAGTGCTGCGGAGGAACACGGAAAACCCCTTTGATCATATTGGGAGAAATCACACAGATTTGAATGTGGGTTTTCCGTCGGAATCCCGAATTTTCGTACAAAGGCTTAGCTTCTGTAAAAACACCGCGAACAGTATCAAATTCGGGTTCATTTTGTTTTTTACGCGCGGCATGCAAGTACTGAATCACGGCACAATCAAGTCTACGAAGGAGCAGATCGTCGCCACCTTCGTTCACGGGAAGAGTGAAATGTGTCGAGAGTGCTGTAGCGACAAGTCCCTTATGGGCTTGCTCCACAGCCTGAATGCCATTCGAAGTAATGAGATCTAAACAAAAACCCAAATTAATGACTGCACCGACGACAAAGGGTTTGAATGTGCCACTTCCCCTTCGAGCCTTCCGCTTCCCTAAGTCGTGTGCCCAATCCAGGGCGCGCCTGGGGTTGGCTTCCCAAAAGTAAATCCCAGGTCCAAGCCAATCGTAGTCATTTTCACTTTGTTTAAAGGGTTCATTGTTCAACAGCTTTTCGCCGGTAGTGGCATCACATCCGTGATACCCGAGAACAAACGAAGTGGAAAGGCTATGCAATCTGCTTGTAAGGTTTCGCTAGCTTCCCGGTTTTGGTGGCGATTCCTGCTTTTACTAAGAAAGCCAGAGCCTTCGCAGGTGAAGCTTCGTGTACTTCCTGAAGAGACTTCATGGCTTTCACTGTTTTCTTCAAATCTTGATCGCTCATGAAACCCTTCCTTCCATTCCCCAAGAAGGAGCATAAAACCTGCTCCAATCTTTCGGTCATCTTCCATAAGTTTAGGGAACCACAGGGAGGTGTGTAAAGAAGTTTGTCGCACTCCGCATGAAAGTTTTTACCAAAACAGAACAAGGGAAGAGCAAATTTCTGTCAAGCCCTTGGCCTACGTTCTAGTTTACAAATCCAAGAAAGCAGAGAAGATAGAAGTTCCGGAAACCTGGCAGACTTACCCCACCCAGCTTGCTAGACTTTAAACAGAACAAGACAAGACAAGAGAAGACCTGAAGCGGACTACTCCCGCCCCTGCACCCGGTCGTACATGTACTTGTCGCTTGTCGTCCCGAGCGACTCGTTATAGAGCGACATCGAACCGGTGGCCTCTTTGAACTCTTCCGAAAAATGGTGAATCGAGCGGAGGTGGTCGGCGGTGGCGGCGATCTCCAGTTTGGGCGTCTTCAGAAACTTCTGGTAGCCCCGGTCCAGGATCGTGGCAATCTGGCCGTTCAGCAGAAATCCGGCGCGATGGGTGATTTCCACGGTCCCGTCGGTATCTTTGGCGATCTCGGCGGCGCAGCCGTACTTGGTAACGCGGTAGGCCGTGCCCTTGGTTGCACCTTCGGAGGCACGCACAACATCAAATCTTTCCTTGCCCAGCAGGGAGATCACGTCGTCAAAGGTGCGTTGTTCGGTCTTCTTCTTTGCCATGTGGATCCTCGGTCTGGTGCTCGATTGGGACTGATGTGAGCCTGTCAGGTACGATTAACTTTCGCACACCCTTGGGGCTCGCAGCAAAGGGTGTGCACCGGTAACGAAAACAGAATGACGACGATGACCTCCAACTCGACCGACCTCCCTATGGATCTCAAGACCCACCTGCTGGGCAGGTCCATCCTGGACCGCATTGGCAACACGCCCATGGTGCGTCTGGAACGCCTGGCCGCCCATCTGCCCGGCATTACGCTGCTCGCCAAGGGCGAGTTTGCCAACCCCGGCGGAAGCGTGAAGGACCGGCCCGCCTCCTACATCGTGAAAGATGCCTTCGCGCGCGGCGAACTCGGCCCGACGCGCCCCGGACGCGGTCTTCTGGACGCGACCAGCGGAAACACCGGCATCGCCTACGCCATGCTGGGCGCGGCGCTACAGTTCCCCGTGACGCTCTGCATGCCGGGTAACGTCTCGCCGGAGCGGAAGAAGATTCTCCAGGCCTACGGTGCCTCGATCCAGTGGTCGGCACCCGACGAAGGCTCGGACGGCGCGATCCGTCTGGCGCGCAAACTCTCCGCCGAAAGCGGAGATGAGTTCTACTACGCCGACCAGTACGGCAACGACAACAACTGGCGCGCGCACTACGAAACCACCGCCGAAGAGATCTGGTTCCAGACCGAAGGCCGCGTCACGCACTTCGTCGCCGGCCTGGGAACGAGCGGCACCTTTACCGGAACGACGCGGCGTCTGCGCGAACTGAACCACGAGATCAAATGCATCAGCATGCAGCCCGATTCGCCCTTCAACGGCCTCGAAGGCCTTAAGCACATGCCGACCGCCATCGTTCCGCCGATCTACGACGAGACGCTGGCCGACCGCAATCTCTGGGCGGACACCGAAGTGGCCTACACCATGGCCAAGCTCCTTGGGCGCGAAGAGGGCATCCTGGTGGGCATCAGCGCCGCATCCAACGTGGCAACGGCCCTGCAGATTGCCGAAGAAGAGCATGCGGCAGGACGGGAAGCCGTCATCGTCACCATCCTCTGCGATGGCGCGGACAAGTATCTGAGCGAAAGGTTCTGGACCGAGTAAATGCTGAAGATCAAGCAGGCCGATTACGACGCGATGCGCCAGCATGGCGAGGAGACCTATCCCCACGAGTGCTGCGGCATCATGCTGGGACGCCCCGTCATCCCGGGCGAAAACGAAGTCGTGGAACTCATGCGCGCAGGCAACACACGCACCGATTCGGCGCACAATCGTTACCACATTGCGCCGCAGGAGTTGATCAAGGCGCAGCGCGAGGGACGAAAGAAGGATCTTGAGATCGTCGGTTTTTACCACTCGCATCCCGACCACCCGGCGCACTGGTCCAAGACGGACTTCGACGAAGCGCACTGGTACGGTTGTAGTTACGTCATCACGGCCGTGGCGCAGGGGAAGGCCGAGGTGACGAATTCGTTCCTGCTTCGGGGCTCCAACGAGGACGACAAGGTTTTTGACCACGAAAAGATCGAAGTAGAAGCCTAAAGCGATTTCAGAACCAGGCGAGCAGAACGCGACGCCCAGCAAGAAAAGGAAATTATGAAGATCCTGATCCCTACCCCGTTACGCCAGTTTGCGAATGGACAGAACGATGCCACCATCGACGAAAAGACCGTAGAAGCAGGCCTGACGAAGCTCGTGGAGCTTTACCCTGCGCTCAAAGCGAACCTCTTCAATCCCGAAGGGAAGCTGCGCTCCTTCGTGAACGTCTATGTGAACGACGACGATGTCCGCGACCTTCCCAACGGCCTGCAGACGGAAGTCACCGGCAAGGACGACATCTCCATCATTCCTTCGATCGCCGGTGGAGCGACGCCTGTAGCAGAAGCTCCCTCTGCTGCCGCGGAAGAGGTCACACTTTCGAACGACGAGATCGCGCGCTACTCGCGCCACCTCATCCTGCCCGAGGTCGGCATGGAAGGGCAGAAGAAGCTGAAGGCGGCCAAGGTGCTCTGCGTAGGCACGGGCGGTCTGGGCGCGCCGATGGCGCTTTACCTCGCTGCCGCGGGTGTCGGCACCATCGGCCTGGTGGACTTCGACACCGTGGATGAGTCCAACCTGCAGCGTCAGATCATTCATTCCCAGTCGACTGTCGGCAAATTGAAAGTCGACTCCGCCGAGATCATGCTGAATGGTCTGAACAAGACCACAAAGATCGTGAAGTACAACACCATGCTGACGAGCGCGAACGCCCTGGACATCTTCAAGGACTTCGACATCATCGCCGACGGCACGGACAACTTTCAGACGCGCTATCTCGTCAACGACGCCTGCGTTCTGACCGGCAAGCCGAACGTCTACGGCTCGATCTTCCGGTTTGAAGGACAGGCAAGCATCTTCGCCGCGGAGAACGGTCCCTGCTACCGCTGCCTGTATCCCGAACCGCCACCGCCGGGACTGGTTCCATCCTGCGCGGAAGGCGGCGTGCTGGGCGTTCTCCCTGGCCTGATCGGAACGATCCAGGCGACCGAGGTGCTCAAGCTGATCCTCGGCATCGGCGAGCCGCTCATCGGCCGTCTACTGCTGATCGATACGCTCGCCATGAGCTTCCGCACGCTGAAGCTGCGCAAGAACCCCGAATGCCCCGCCTGCGGAACGCACGAGATCAAGGAACTGATCGACTACGACCAGTTCTGCGGTATCGCGCCGCCGTCGTCCGTTGGACCTCTGGAGGTCTCTTCGCACGGCGCTGTGACGGCTGCCTCCGAAGTCGAAGGCATTCCCCAGGTCTCGGTGGAAGAGCTGCAGGCACGGATGAAGAAGGGCGATGTCTTCGTCCTCGACGTCCGCGAGCCGCACGAAGCACAGATCGCAACGCTAGGCGCTCCGCTGATTCCTGTGGGATCGCTGGAGTCTCGTCTGGCGGAGTTGGCTCCTCATAAGAACGAGGAGATCTTCGTCCATTGCAAGACCGGTGGTCGAAGCCAGAAGGCGGCGTTGATTCTCAAAGCTGCCGGCTTTACGCATGTGTCGAACGTGCAGGGCGGCATCACCGCCTGGGCCGAGCGTATCGATCCTACTGTAGCCAAGTACTGATTCTCTTTAAAATCCAAAAAGCCTCGGAGACCTCTCCGGGGCTTTTCTATTTCTCACTCTTCGTGGCCCATTCTTTCGCAGCTTTATCGCGAAAGAATGGGCCACGGGTCCCTTATGCTTTTGCCTTACGTGCTGCGGAGCGTCTGGCTTTGGCCTCATCCGCCAGCTGGACTTCATGGGCCTGCACAATCGTCGAGATCAGTTTCGGATACCGTGCCTCCACCTCGGCGCACCGTGAGGTGTTGTGCATCTCAACGCCCTTCCGCTCGCTGTAAATCAGTCCGGCTTCACGCAGGATCTTGAAGTGCTGCGAGAGGGTCGACTTCGGAATCGGTTTGTCGTCCACCTTCAAAAACGTCGAGCAGTTCTGCGAGCAGTCCTGGCCCACGATCTCGGCGTAGATCGCCACACGCACCGGGTCCGAAAGCGCGTGCAGAATCGCTTCTACCGTCACTTCTTCAATCGCGGGATGGAACAGAGGGCGCATCTGTAGATTCGATTGTATGCGCGGGGATAGGATTCATAGACGTTAGTTCGTTATTCCTGAACTAATGAATCTAACGCATCCGGCCTGTCATCAGATGGTGCAGAAGACGACCTGAAGCTTCACGCGCAGTGCGAGCCAGGTACGAAAGGATACGCATCATGGGTAAACTCGAAGGGAAAGTAGCCGTCATTACAGCAGCCACCTCCGGCATGGCGTTGGCGACCGCCAAGCTCTTTGTAGAAGAGGGCGCATATGTCTACATCACCGGTCGCCGCCAGGAGACACTCGATAAGGCCGTCAAGGAAATCGGACGCAACGTGACCGGTGTGCAGGGAGACGCAGCCGTTCTCGCCGATCTCGACCGTCTTTATGACACCGTCAAGCGCGAAAAGGGAAAGATCGATGTCCTCTTCGCCAGCGCGGGAGACGGAGTGTTCGCCACCATCGGCAACGTGACGGAAGAGGGCTTCGATAAGACCTTCGACCTCAATGTACGCGGCACACTTTTCACCGTGCAGAAGGCGCTTCCGCTCTTCAACGATGGCGGATCCATCTTCCTGAATGGATCGATCGCAGGCAGCAAAGGCATTCCTAGCTTTGGCGTCTACTCCGCCAGCAAAGCCGCGGTTCGCTCCTTCGCCCGCACTTGGCTTCTGGAGTTGAAGGACCGCAACATCCGCGTCAACGTGCTCAGCCCCGGAACGATCGACACACCGATCCTTGACCAGTTCGGATCGGAGGGGAAGGAAGCCTTCAAGGCCAACATCCCTCTCGGTCGGATGGGACGTCCCGAAGAGATCGCCACCGCTGCGCTCTTCCTCGCTTCCAGCGATTCGAGCTTCGTAAATGGTATCGAGCTCTTCGTCGATGGCGGCACGGCGCAGATCTAAAACTACACGCTTGTCGAAAAGAATCAGGGCACCTCCTCGGTGCCCTGATTCTTTTGCTCTGTGCTGCTTACGGATGCTTGAGCGCGGGTAGAAGTGGGGCCAGAGATCCGTCGTTCGGGGCTGGGGTAAGGCCAAGAAGCTTCGCGACAAAATCATAGACCGCTGTGTTCTGGAAGGTGGGCAGATTTACGCCCTTGCGAATATCCGGGCCTTCGGCGAAGAAGATCGCCTTCATCTCCGGCATGGTGAGAGGGTCGTAACCATGTTCGCCATGCGGGCGTTTTTTGGGCGCGGTGGTGGTGTCGAAGCGTACGTCGGTGGGGACATGAAAGACGAGATAAGGATCGCCGAGACGGGGATTCTCGCGCACCTCAAGCGATGCCGGTGTATCGGCAAGGCGGTACGCGGTAAAGCGTGGATCGGGATGCGCGCGGAAGCCTTCATAAATAGCTTCACGCTGCGCCTCGGTTTCGGGATACAGCAGAATGCCTTCGTGGCGCACACCCGCCAGCAGCGGAGCCATGCCGGGAAGCTCACTCAATGTCACCACGGGACCAACCATGTCGATCATGCCGTGGTCCGCGGTGACGATCAGATCGACCGAAAGGTGCAGCGCGCGGAGACGGCGCGAGAGCTCTCCCATGAGAACGTCAACATGGTGGACAGCAGCGACCAGTTCGGGCGACTCGACGCCAAAGTCGTGTCCTCCGTGGTCTGTATCAGCGAAGTAGAGGGTGATGAAGTGCGGACGTTCGGAGGGCGGAAGCTGCAGCCAGGTGATGACCTGGTCGATGCGTTTTTCGCCATCGTACTTGTCCAGATACTCGGCCCAGAAGGTGGGACGATGACCAGCGATCTTAGCCTCCGAACCCGGCCAGAACATGGCGGCGGAGCGCATGCCATTCTCTTCCGCGAGTGACCAGAGAGGCGTGCCGGAGTAGAAGCTGCCGTCGTTGCTGTTCTTTTTGTACTCGTAGGTCTTATGGGTCGCAGGGTCGTAAAAGCTGTTCCAGAGAATGCCGTTATGCTCCGGCAGCAGGCCGGTGACGAGTGTCGTATGGTTGGGGAACGTGATCGACGGATAGGACGGACGCATTCCCTGCGGCGTCGATGCGCCGCTCTTGCCCATCGCAAGAAGATGGGTGGCATCGTGGAGTTTTGCATAGTCGTACCGGAAGCCATCAAGCGAGACCAGGACGACATAGTGCTTGCGCTGCTGCGCCGGGGTGTTGAGAGGATTTTGCTCGGTATGAAGAACAACCTGCGCGGAAGCGGCGAAGGTACAAGCGAGTACAAGTGCAAGAAGGCGACGCATGCAGCTATGGTATCGCCCGGTGGTATTAGTGGATGTCACTGGAAAGGTGCAGGCCTCGACTACCAAACCCACCCCGTCATTTCGACCGACCGGAGCAAAGCGGAGGGAGTGGAGAAATCTGCTTCTGCCATGTGCCAGAGGCACATCGGATCGCGCTTTGCGCGATAACAAAAGCAGATCTCTCCACTTCGGTCGAGATGACGGAGTTTTTACAAAAACCTAGTCTTCGGCCTTGTCGTCCACGGTCAGGATCTGCAGGCAGAGCGGAGCGTCGAGGATGAAGCTGAACTTCTGGATGGCGCGGAGCGCTTTTTCAATCGTCGAGGTCAGGCAGGCTTCCGTGGTGATAACAAAAGGCAGACAGTCCTTGGGATATCCCGGACGCTGCAGAATGCTGTCGATGTTGATGCCTACCTTGCCGAGCGCGCCTGTAATGGCACCAACGATTCCGGGCTCATCCGCAACCACAAAGCGGAGATAGCGCGGCGCGAGGAACTCGCCCGCAACCTGGCGCTTCTTGGTAGGTAGAGAAACCGGTATGCCGCCATGCGCGACCGCGAGCAGATCGCTGACGATGGCAACAGCCGTGGGATGTCCGCCGGCTCCGTGGCCGGAGAAGACCACATCGCCGCCGAACTTACCTGAGGTAACCACCATGTTTTGTGTGCCGTGCGACCAGGCAATGGGCGAAGTGGAGGGAACGAGCATGGGACCAACGCACGCACGGATCTGGCGGCCATCGACCTCGGCGCGGGAGATCTGGCGAATCGTGCAGTTCAGCTCCTGCGCATAATGGAAGTCCACGGCAGAGACCTGCGCGATCGTCTGCGTTGGGATGGCGTCAGGATCGAGTTCCGCATGCAGCGCAATGCGTGCCAGAATGCAGAGCTTGGCACGGGCGTCATAGCCGTCCACGTCGGCGGAGGGATTGGCCTCTGCATAGCCTGCGGCCTGTGCCTTTTCCAGCACTTCGCCGTAGTCCTCTCCCGCTTCCATATGCGAAAGGATGAAGTTGCAGGTGCCGTTGAGGATGCCGGAGAGCCGTGTAATGCGGTCGCCCTGCAAACCCTGCAGCGTTGCGGGGATAACGGGAACTCCACCCGCGACAGCGGCGTTGTAGGCGAGAGAAGCCTTGTTCTTCTGCGCGAGACGTGTGAGCGCAGCGCCCCGATAGGCGATGAGCTGCTTGTTCGCCGTCACCACGGATTTGCCGCTACTGAGGGCGCGGCGGATCCACTTCTCCATGGGGTCGAGGCCGCCGATGGTCTCGATGATGATATCGACCCTGGAGTTCAGGACGTCGTCGATGTTCTCCGTCCACTTGGCCGTATCGGGAACGAACTTGGCCGCGGCATGCGCGCGCTTGCGGTCGATGTCGCGGTTGTAGATCCATGTGAGTTCAATGCCGGGGAACTTCTGCGCGGCGAGCACCTGCGCGACCGAGCTGCCGACTGTGCCGAAGCCGAGGATGGCGACGCGGAAGATTTTTTCTTTGGCGACGGTCTTTTTTGCAACAGACTTCTTAGCAACGGTCTTGGCGGCTGTCTTCTTCACTGCGGGCTTGCTCATGATTTAGTAGTCGATTCTCTCTGTAGTTTCACGCCAGATGTTGAAGCTTTCAACGGCTTCGTCGGACAGAAGGGGTTGGATGGGGATGGAGCGCTCGGAGATGGGGCGCTGGATCTCCGCGTAGAGAAAGCTGTCATCGAAACCGGCTTCGGCGGCATCCTGCGCGGTGTTGCCAAAGTAGATGCTGCGGCAGCGCGCCCAGTAGATCGCGGCAAGGCACATGGGGCAGGGCTCGCAGGAGGTGTAGACATCGCAGCCGGTGAGCTGAAACGTACCAAGCGCGGCGCAGGCAGCGCGAATGGCGTTGACCTCCGCGTGGGCCGTGGGATCGTTGGTGGCCGTCACGGAGTTGGCGCGGGCGGCAATCACTTCGCCGTCGCGCACGATGACGCAGCCAAACGGGCCTCCGCGACCGGAGGTGACGTTCTCCGTCGCAAGGCGGATGGCCTGCTGCATGAACTGCGCATGTTGGGTGTTGGATATGGGCATTTTTTCCTGACGGCTCCAAAAGTATCGCATGGGGGGCGCGGATTCTGGATAATCAGAGCATGGTTCCAAGGAAACATCCAAGGGTACAAGAGTGCTGGGTTTCGACGCGCGTGGTGACACCCGAAGGTGTTCGCCCGGCGGCCGTAGTGGTCGAAGACGGCGTCATTGTCGCCGTGCTGGATACCGCTCCTGCGGGCACGCGCGTCCACGACTGGGGCGACGATGCCCTTCTGCCCGGCCTCGTCGATCCCCATGTCCACATCAACGAGCCGGGACGAACCGAGTGGGAGGGCTTTGAGACAGCCACCCGCGCCGCGGCCGCGGGCGGCTTTACCACCGTGGTGGATATGCCTCTAAACTGTCTGCCGGAGACGACGACGGTGGCTTCTCTGGAGATCAAACGGGCTGCCGCCGCGGGCAAGTGCTGGGTGGACTGGGCGGCGTGGGGAGGGGCGGTCGATGGCAACCAGGAACACATCCTCCCCCTCGCGCGTGCGGGTGTTCTGGGATACAAGTGCTTCCTCGTCTATCCGGGATGCGATGGATTCACGTCTATCGACGCGGAGAATCTGGAACGTGCGCTCCCAGCGATTGCGGAAAGCGGTCTGCCGCTGCTGGTGCACGCGGAGCTGCAGGGGCCAATCGACGCCGCCTGCGCCAGGCTGCACGGTGCGGACTGGCGGAAGTACGCGACTTATCTTGCCTCGCGCCCGGATGAGGCGGAACTGGATGCGATTGCTTTCCTCATCGGGCTCTGCCGCAAGTATCGGTTCAAACTGCATATCGTGCATCTGGCGACGGCGCTCGCCCTGCCCATGTTGCGAGAAGCCAAGGCCGAAGGTCTGCCGATTACGGTGGAGACCTGTCCGCACTACCTGCACCTTTCTGCGGAAGAGATTGCCGATGGAGCGACGGAGTTCAAATGCGCTCCTCCGGTGCGGAGCGCGGCGAACCGCGAAGGCTTATGGGAAGGCCTGCGAGAGGGTGTCATCGATCTGGTCGCGACCGACCACTCGCCCTGTCCGCCGGAGATGAAGAAGTTTGGCGGTCGTTTCGATGAGGCGTGGGGCGGGATTGCCAGCCTCTCGACGGCGCTGAGCGTGATGTGGACGGAGGCCGAGGCGCGTGGGTTTTCGCTAACCGACATTGCCCGGTGGATGAGTGCCGCGCCCGCCACTCTGGCGGGGCTGGAGAGCAAAGTCGGGGCCATCGCCATGGGGCGGCACGCAAATTTTGTGCGATTTGCTCCGCAATCTGCGCGTTTTATCGAAAAGAACTGTCTGCATTACCGGCACAAAGTCTCTCCCTATCTGGGAAAAAATCTGCGCGGAGTCGTGAAAACAACCGTGCTGCGAGGGGTTCCCGCCTATCTGGACGGCAAGTTTGCGGAAGGAGCGGCGGGACGCGAGTATGCTGAAATTACATGAATGATGTGTTGACACGCTGGAATCGGATGTCCGTAGAGGACGCGATCGGGGAGATTTTGCCCTGTTGCGGATCAAGGGCCTGGGCACGTGGACTCGCTGGCTTACGTCCGGTGATGCTGGAAGATTCGCTTTTGCAGCGGAGCGACCGCATCTGGTGGGGGCTTTCGGAGACGGATTGGAATGAAGCGTTTCGCAGCCATCCCCGGATCGGCGAAAAGAACGCCGCGGGCGAAACGACCCCCCAGGCGGTGCATTGGAGCGCCAAAGAGCAGAGCAATGCTGCAGATCTCTACTCCGTGAAAGAGCTGATGGCCGAGGGACAACGAGCGTACGAGGAGAAGTTTGGCCGCATCTTTATTGTCTGCGCGACCGGCAAGAGCGCGTCGGAGATGCTGGCCATGCTTGATACACGCATGCACAACGATCCTGCAACGGAACTGCGCAATGCTGCCGAGCAGCAGCGGCAGATCACGCAGCTGCGTCTGCGGAAGTGGATGCGGGGCGAGCGATGAGCATTTCGACCCACGTCCTGGATACGGCCAGCGGCAGACCCGCCGTGGGTATGGGCGTCGAACTGGAGCTGAACCAGGACGGCGAGTGGCTGACGCTGAACGCGGCGCATACGGATGCCGACGGTCGCGTCAAGTTCCTGCTGCCCGAGGGCGAGATCATGGTGCCCGGCGTCTACTGCGCGCGGTTCGCCACAGCAGCGTGGTTTGTGGCCCATGGCATGAAAGGGCTCTATCCCATTGTGGAGATTACTTTCACGGTAGAGGCGGGACAGGCACATTATCACGTGCCGCTTTTGCTTACGTCCAATGGGTACACCACCTACCGGGGTAGTTGAAAAGGAGTAAGGAACTGTGGCAAAACTAATCGACAGCCGATACGGCAAGGCGCGTGTGCGTGTGATGAAGCTGGACCGCTCGCAGCCGCAGCATCAACTGCTGGAGTGGACGGTGCGTGTTCTACTGGAAGGCGACTTCGAGACCGCGCACACGGTCGGCGACAACTCCAACATCCTGCCGACGGACACGATGAAGAACACGGTCTACTCGCGCGCGAAAGAGTCGAAGGCGGAGACGCCGGAAGAGTTTGCAATAGAGCTTGCGGAGTTCCTTCTGGGACGCAATCCTCAGGTGCACACCGTCGAAGTAAAGATCGAGACGGCGATGTGGAAGCGCCTGGTGGTGGACGGCAAGCCTCACGGCTCGTCGTTTATGCGGGGCTCGGATGAGCTGGGAACGGTGCTCCACCACGCAACGCGCGAGACGAAGACGATGGTCTGCGGTGTGGAGAACATGGTGATCCTGAAGTCACAGAACTCCAGTTTTGAAGGCTATATCCAGGATGATCTGACAACGCTGAAGCCAACGGCGGACCGGCTCTTCGCCACGGCAATGACGGCGGACTGGGACTACACCGACGGAGGCTCTGCGTTTGCCGCACGACGCGAAGCGATCCGCGAAGCCATGCTGAAGGCGTTCGCCGAGCACGATTCGAAGTCGGTGCAACAGACGCTCTACGCCATGGCCGAAGCTGCAATGGCGGCGGTGCCTGCAGTAAATCGCGTGCATATGGTGATGCCGAACAAGCACTGCCTCCTGGTGGACCTGAAGCACTTCGGTCAGGAAAACAACAACGAAATCTTTGTGCCTACGGAAGATCCGCACGGATACATTGAGGCGACGGTGGTGCGCGAGTAGTGAGCGCCGACGCACAGCGGGTGATGGAGCGTTGCTCTGCTTTGGCCAGTGTGACGGATGTCGCCGGAGAGACGACACGGACGTTTCTCTCCCCCGCCATGGCACGGGCCAACGCCGTTGTAGGCGAATGGATGCAGGCGGCTGGAATGAGTATCCGCATGGATGCTGCGGGGAACCTTCGTGGACATCGTGGAGAAGCCGCTAAGACTTTGGTGATGGCTTCGCATCTCGATACGGTGCCAAATGCCGGAGCCTACGACGGTATCCTGGGCGTCGTGATGGCGATTGAAGTCGCCGAAGCGATGCGGGAGACAGCGCTTCCCTTCTCGATCGAAGTGATTGGATTCTCGGAAGAAGAGGGCGTGCGCTTTGGCGTTCCCTTTATCGGCTCACGCGCTCTCGTGGGAACTTGCGATGACGTCTTGTTGGCTACGAAAGACGCGGACGGCGTGACTGTGCGCGAGGCCATCGCAGCTTACGGACTCTCCTGCGATGCGTTGCCCGAAGCGATGTTGCAGGATGCCTTTGCCTATCTGGAGTTTCACATCGAGCAGGGGCCTGTGCTCGAAGCCGAGGGGTGCGCTCTGGGCGTAGTGGAGGCCATCGCCGGGCAGAGCCGTTATGTGCTGACGTTTACCGGCAAGGCGAATCACGCGGGCACGACGCCGATGAAGCTGCGGCAGGATGCGATGTCTGCGGCAGCGGAGTGGATCGTCGCCGCGGAAGCCCTTGCGCAGGAGAAAGGCGGTCTGGTGGCGACCGTCGGTTCCGTCTCCACGATTCCCGGTGCCGGGAATGTGATTGCAGGTGAGGTCAGGGTTACGCTCGATGTCCGCAGCGCGAAGGACAAGGTGCGCCGCGAAGCTGTCTCTGCTTTACTTGCAAAGGCGGAAGCTTGCGGCCTCGGCCGTGGCGTGCGCGTCGAGACAAAGCTACGCATGGATCAGACGGCGGTGGCGATGGATGCTTCCCTGACCGCCACTCTGACGAAAGCAGTGGGAGACGATGCGCGTAGGATGATCAGCGGAGCCGGGCATGATGCGATGATCGTAGCGCCACACATTCCGAGTGCGATGCTCTTTCTACGGTCGCCCGGAGGTCTGAGCCATCATCCGGACGAAAGTGTTCTGATGGACGATGTACAAGCGGGGCTGGACGCTGGCGTCCGCTTTGTGGAGTTGCTGGCGGTGAAGGAGAACAATGCATAAGTTAGGCGAAACACGCAGCCGCTTGCGGCACGATCATCTTCTGCAGACGCCGGATACCTTTGTGCGCGCTGCACTGCCCGGCATGGTGAAGTCAGTAGCCGTGGTACACGCCGCGACCGCGCTGGGCGCGGGATTTACGCAGTACACCGCGGAAATGGAAGCAGGCGGGCGGCTAGGCGGTGCGATGGGCACACGCTTTCTCTACGTGCTCGAAGGACATCTGCAGGTGGACCAGGAAGAGTTGTTGCCGGGTGGCTATGTGCTGTTGCCCTCGGGCCATCCGCTGGAGGTCACGGCGAAGTCCGCGTCGCGTGTTGCTGTAATCGAAAAAGAGTATGTCGCCCTGAAGGGCGTGGGCGCTCCTCAGTTTTTCGTTGGCCGCGAGAGCGACATCGTGTACACCCCACTGATGGGCGACGAAGATCTGCAAGTGCGACAGCTTCTGCCTGACGATCTGGCGTTGGATTTTGCGGTGAATACGATGACCTACATGCCCGGCGCTGCGCTGAGCATGGTCGAGGTCCACGTCATGGAGCATGGTCTGCTGATGCTCGAAGGCGGAGGCATCTATCGTCTGGGTGAGAGCTGGTATCCCGTGACCAAGGGCGACTTCATCTGGATGGCTCCGTACTGCCCGCAGTGGTTTGGAGCGATTGGGAAAGTGCCCGCGAAGTACCTCATCTACAAGGACTGGAACCGGCACCCGCTGGCCGCGCGTGGAGAAGCGCGATGAAGATCGTCGTCGACGCCCAGCGCCTGCAAAGCGAACTGGCTATGCTGGCGTCGTTTACCCATGTGGAGCAGACGGGTAAAGACGGCGAGACCGCCGTTACGCGCGTTGTCTTTACCGAGGATGACCTGCGCGCGCGGATGTGGCTCCGTGGTTTATATGAAGAGGCAGGATTAGCCATCCGCGAAGACGCCGTAGGAAACGTCTTTGCGCGTTGGATAGGTTCGGAGCCTGAGCTGCCTGCAGTCGCGACGGGTTCGCACACGGATGCCATTCCTCACGCGGGCATGTACGACGGCACCGTTGGCGTACTGGGTGGATTGGAGGCGATTCGCTCTCTGCAGCGCGCCGGTGTGAAACCGAAGCGGTCGATTGAATTGCTGATGTTTACCTCGGAGGAGCCGACGCGATTTGGGATCGGCTGCCTGGGAAGTCGCTTGCTGGCCGGCGTTCTGGATGCTTCTGCTGCGGACCAGTTGAAAGATGCTGAAGGCCTGACTCTGGCGGAGGTCCGCGCGAGTGCTGGGTTTACGGGATCACTCGATGAGGTGCTGCTCCCCACCGGCTACTACAGTGCCTGGGCGGAGTTGCATATCGAACAGGGGCCCCTGCTGGAGCGCGACGGAATCCAGATCGGCGTAGTCACCGATATTGCTGCGCCCGCAAGCTACCGCATCATCATCGAAGGCTTTGGCGGACATGCTGGAGCCCTGTTGATGCCCGACCGAAGAGACGCACTCTGCGCAGCGGCGGAGATCGTTCTGGCAGTGGAGAGGTTTGCACTCGCGACCGGTGCGATCGATACGGTGGCCACCGTCGGTACGGTGAAGGTACACCCCGGCGCGGTGAACAGTGTGCCCAGCCGCGTGGAGCTGGCGCTGGATGTGCGCGACACAGACCCCGAGCGGCGCGAGAGCGTGATGCGCGGCGTACGCGCGGTCTGCGAGGAGTTACGGGAACGGCGCGGTGTCTCGATCGTCGAGGAGCGCATCAATGCCGATCCTCCGGCGCAGAGCGACGCGCGCATCGTCGCAGCCATCGAAGCGGCGTGCGTGCAACACGGCTATTCGTATCGCCGCATGGTAAGCCGGGCTTACCATGACTCGCTCTTCATGGCGTGCGTCGCTCCGGTGGCGATGCTCTTCATTCCATGCCGCGGCGGCGTGAGCCACAGGCCGGATGAGTTTGCGAGTTTGGATGCCATGGCCGCAGGCATTACAGTGCTTGCGGAGACTCTGTTGCATTTCTCGGCGATGTGAGCGATGTTCGTGCAGAATAAGGGGATATGGCGATAGCTTCGATTAATCCGGCGAATGGCACGACGCTGAAGACGTTTGAGCCGTTGACGGCGGAGCGGCTTGAAGAGAAGCTTGCGCTGGCTGCGAAGGCCTTTCGCGACTTCCAGAAGATGCCCGTGGAACATCGCGCCCTGTGTATGCGGAAGCTCGCGACGCTGCTCGAAGAAGACGTCGAAGATTTGGCCCAGACCATGATGCAGGAGACGGGTAAGCCTCTGCGCGTGGGCCGCGAAGAGATTGAAAAATGCGCGACCTGCTGCCGCTACTATGCCGAAAACGCGGCGCGCATCCTGGCTCCTGAAGCGATTCCGACGGGCACGGGAAAGAGCTATGTGCGCTGGGACCCGCTTGGCGTCCTCCTTGCGGTAATGCCGTGGAACTATCCGTTCTGGCAGGTCTTTCGCTTCCTCGCACCGGCCCTGATGGCGGGCAATGTGGGCCTGTTGAAACATGCGCCCAGCGTGCCGCAGTGTGCGTTTGCGATTGAGACCCTGACACGACGCGCTGGATTTCCGCGCGGAACATTTCAGACGCTCTTCCTCGAAACAGAGCAGGTAGAAGGCGTGATCGGCGATCCTCGCGTGGCTGCCGTCACAGTGACGGGAAGCCAACGCGCCGGGCGCTCTATCGCCGCGAAGGCTGGTGCCTGCCTGAAGAAGACAGTACTCGAACTCGGTGGGAGCGATCCCTTTGTCGTGATGCCGACGGGAGATCTAGCCACGGCGGTAGAGGTCGCAGCGCAGTCGCGCACGGTGAACAGCGGGCAATCCTGCATCGCCGCCAAACGCTTCATCGTGCACGCCAGCATCTACGAAGAGTTCGTGCGTCGCTTTGCACGGAAGATGGGATCGCTGAAGGTAGGCGATCCATCGCGCGAGGATACCGAAGTTGGCCCACTGGCCTCCGCGCAAGGGCTGGCTGAAGTCGAGCGGCAGGTTGCCGATGCGATAGCGGCAGGCGGACGCATCGTGGTCGGCGGTGGGAAGCTTTTGAGCCGCGGCTTCTACTTTGAACCAACGGTGATCGTGGATGTCCCGAGGACAAGTGCTGTCTATCGCGAAGAGATCTTTGGACCGGTAGCGATGGTCTTCTCCGCGCGCGATACGTCCGAGGCCATCCAGATCGCAAACGACACGGACTTCGGTCTCGGCGCTTCTGTGTGGACAAGCGATCCGGCCGAGCAGCAGCGGATGGTCTCAGAGATCGAAGCGGGAATGGTGTTCCTTAATGCGATGGTCGCCAGCGATCCGCGCATGCCCTTCGGTGGGGTAAAGGGTTCAGGCTATGGACGGGAGTTAAGCGCTGCGGGCATGCGTGAGTTTCTGAATGCGAAGTCCGTTGTTGTGGCTTGAAAGCCTTGTGCGCCATTCTTTCGCGTTTTTTGCGAAAGGGTGGGGTAAGTTCGCTACGAATCTCTCCCTTTGTCATTCCGTAGCGAAGCGGAGGAATCTGCTTCGCTCACCTTCCTCACAGATCAGGTTTGTGCGCCCCGCGCGACCCCACCCTTTCGCGATGAAGCCGCGAAAGAATGGGGCACGAAAAGCAACAGCAGATTCCTTCGCTTCGCTACGGAATGACAAAATTAAACAGAAAGGCCCGACGCAGGCGCGTCGGGCCTTCTGTTGCTACTGTTCGTTTAGAAGTTGAACGAAAGCTGCAACTGGATGCGACGAACGGCAGAGTTGGTGCCACCGAACCCGCCCTGCGCAAGAGCGATGGATTTACCGAAGTTGGTTGGATTGCTGAGGTATCCAACGGGAGCGGCGTACGGTACGACGTTGAAGAGATTGAATGCCTGCACGCCAAGATTGAAGTTATAACGATGGGCATTGCTTCCGCCACCGCCGAAGGGACCACCAGGGCCACCAGGACCTCCGCCGCCTGGGCCACCACGACCACCACCGCCACCACCACCACCACCACGGCGTGAGCCTGGTGCCGGGGCAGCCCCGCCGTCAGCAGCCGCTACAGCACCGGCGCGCTTGCCGAAGCCGAAGGCCTTCGAGACGCGAAGGTTGAAGCTGAAGTTAGCCGGTCCAAGGCAGGAGTTAACCGGAATGGGCGTGTAAGAAGTTCCAGCGCCAGGGACCGTATAGCTTGCAACGCTGGTGCAGCTTGCGTTGGAAGAGTTCACGCCGGGCGCGAAGGCTGGACGATCGTTGAACTGCGAATCGCCGTTGACGTCCGTACCAGTCGTGACGCTGTAAGGGGTACCGGAGTTCACGATCATGAACGGGCTCAGGCTGATCGCATAGGGCACAGTAAAGTTGCCGAAGAGAAACAGGCGGTTGGAGTTATTGAACGCGGCGCGGCCATAGTCCGTGCGCGGATTGGTGGAATCCGAGGGAAAGGACGTCGCTCCGTTGGCGTTTGAATTCGCCACGCTATAGACGTAGTAGCCGAAGAGAGAGAAGTTGCGCGAAGGACGGTAGTTGCCGTTCACGATCAGCTGATGCTGGCGGTAGACGCCTTCGGATTGAAACTGGTAGTTCAACGCAGTGGCGGTGACGCCCGTAACGCGGGACATGAACTCGTGGATGCCATGGGAGTTGATGTAATTCACCGACAGTGAAGCCGTCTTCGAGAGTTGCTGATCCACGCCGATTGCCCACTGCATGTTGTATTCGCTGCGCAGACTGGGAGCCAGCGTATAGATCGTGTTCTGTGTGGTGGTCGCGCTAGCGGTACAAGCGGAGGGGGTCGCGGGCGTGCAGCCAGCAGGCGGTGCACTTACAACCTGCTGGATCTGGTTGATGCCATTCTGACGAACGGTCGTCACGACATTGCCAATGTCGAAGCGGTCGCTGAAAATGCCGAAGCCAGTCCGGATGACGGTGACGGGCGCACCGGATTTGCGCGGGATGCCGTACGCGGCAGAGATGCGTGGCGCAAAGTCATGGCTGCTGTTGATGTTGGTCTGGGCTTCGAAGCGTGTGCCGTAGCTGATGGTCAGGTTCTGCTTCGGCTTCCAGTCGTCTTCAATATACAGACCGACATCCGTCAGACGGTTTTCGACGTTGGCCTGATTGATGATTGTTTTTGTGAACTGGCTGGGAAGGTTCGCGGTGTATGCAGCCTGCGAGGTGTAGGTAAACGTTCCGTTGGAACCGGCCGTGGAATTGAGTGCCTCGCGCGTAGTGCGGAGACGTCCACCCATCCGAATGAAATTCTTGGCAAGCTGAATCGAAGTGTAGTTCTGCACTTCGACGTGGTCCGTGTGCGTGGAGGAGGTTCCGCTGCTCGTACCGCCGCCCGTAAAAAAGCCCGAAACCAGAAGTCCTGGATCGGTGGAGACGGGTGTCTGTGCTGCGCGCGCACGCTGGTACTCGAAGCGAAGTTCATTGATCACGCGCGGGCTGAAGATATGGCTGTCGGAGATCTGAATTTCACCTTCGCTACTGTTGCTGTTGGTTCCCGTAGAGGGAAGCAGAAGGCCGCCGTTGAACGAGTTCTGCTGGTCCGAGTGCTCGTACTGGTAACGAACGATGAGGGTGTTCTTCTCACTGAGAGCGAGATCGATCCGAGGTGTGAAGTCGTACCGCTTGCGCGGCTGGGAGATCGCACTACGCAATTGAGTAAAGGTGCAGGTGACATTACCCGGTTGGCAAAAGGCGCCCGTAGCGTCCTCCGGAGTCGTTGCGTTCACAACAGCATTGTCTTCGATGTCGCGATAGCTTCCCGCAGCGGAGAACGAAGCACTCTTCGAGAGCGGGCCCGTAAGGGAGCCGAGGAAGAAGAGCGTGTGATACGCCGGGAAGTTCTGTCCACTGAGGAACGGGTTCGCTGTGTTGAGCTGCGACGCGATGCCCTGAATATTCGCCTGTCCGTGGAACGTATCTGTACCCGGCTTCGTGAGCACTTCGACACGGCCGTAGCCGGGGCGCTCATATTGCGCGGAGAACGGGTTTTGGTTCACGCGGATTTCGCGGATGGAAGATTTGGGAGGAAGCTGGCCGCCGGTGAAACCGTCGACGTAAATCTGGCCGCCGTTCGGACCTGCGGACGGTCCAGCAAGAGCGGACAGTTCGCTGGAGAGTTCATCGGGATCATCCGAGAGGGCGTCGAGGTCCTTGCCTTTGATCGTGACAGCGCTGGCGTTCGAATCGGCGTCGACCGAAACCTGATTGGAGGAGGTCGTGACGCTGATCTCGGTATTGTTCTCCTGGATGGCCAGTTTGACATCCATGTTGACGACCTGGCCGAGGCCAAACTTCTGTCCCTGGCGCACCACGGAGGCGAAGCCGGGCATGGTGATCGTGACGGCGTAGGTGCCTGCTGGAATATTCGAGATTTTATAGGAGCCGTCCGCGCCAGAGGTCGTCATCAGCGCTGGCCCTTTGGGCGGTGTGACGGTAATGGTCGCACCGGGTACGACCGCAAGGTCAGGGTCGGTCACGGTGCCGCGCAGAACGGTAGGAGTCGTGGCGGACGCAGCCGCCGTGGTCTGGGTGGTGGCTGAACTTATGGGCGCCGGAGCGGCCGTAGTCTGTGCCATGAGGGCAGTGGCGCAGAGAAGGACGGGAAGGGACGCAAGGTTCAGCAGTTTGGAAGACGGCACGCATTACTCCTAGAGAAAAATCTGCACACTAAAATAAGGACGCAGGAAATCGAAAAAAACGTTACTGCGGCCCGCCGCCACCGGCTTCGGCACCACCGGCGCCAAGGTTCCAGGGGGAAAGGGACATGGGCTGCGAGCCCGAAGGCGTCGCGGCAAGGATAGGCTCAACACCAGAGAGAACCGTCACAGCGGTGAGCGGATCGGAGGGTGCGCCCTGAGAAGCGACAATCATGAGAGCTGCGCCGGGCTTGAGTTCGGTAAGTGTAGTCGCTGGAAGACGGGCGATCATCTGGGAGAGATCTCCTCCACCCGCACGACCTGCTCCCATACCGCGACCTGCGCCTGGACCACCAGGTCCCGGTGCGGCTGCGCCCTCGGCGGGTGCGGGAGTAGCAGCGGCAGGTGCACCAGCGGGACGTTGGCCGCCTGCTCCTGCTGCTCCACCACGGTTGCGTGCGGCGAGCATCGTCGCCATCTGGGCGGGAAGGTTGCGCAGATCGCTCTCCGGCGTAAGGTGAACGACGACGTTCTTCTTCGTCGCGAGGTCCTTCACGGTAAGCGAAGAGTTTGCGGCATCAATGGAGGCGATGGTTCCGGCAACATTGCGGAAGGCGCCACTGACGATCTCTTCAGCGGTAATGGAGGTGCCGTCTTCGGACTTATCGCCACGAACGCGAAGCTGGTCGCCCACCATGATCTGCTGCAGATTGCTGGCCGTGGCCTCTTCAAACTTGACCGAGCCGGGAGCATAGCGGCGATAGATCGTCTTCGGCGAGGTGACGAGTTGTAGCGTGCGCGAGCCAACTTTGATGGTGATGGAGCCGGTGCCGGGATCGACCGCAGAGACGATGCCGCCGGAGCCGCGATGCTGCCAGTCGGCCTGCTGCGCTGCGTTGCGTTGCGCGATGTCGGCAGAGCGCATCACGATGACGCGCAGGGCCATGATCGCGTTAGCGTCGCCGGGCTTGCCTGAGACCAGGACACGGTCTCCGACGGAGATGCTCTCCAGCGTGCCGGGCTCGGCTGTCTTGAGGTCGGTGCTGCCGGGAGCGAGAACGACGACCTTCGCCGGGGCATCCGCGGAAACGGTGTACTGCACGCCCGCATCGGTCGCGATCACGAGTGTCGTTCCCGTAATTGACTTAACCGTACCGCGCTGGCTGGTACGGGCCGCCGCTACGGAAGCGTCGGGTGCGGCCTGAGCGTACACAATGGAGGTGGCGGAGAAAATAAGTGCCACGGCAAAGGTGTGTTGGAGAACGCGCATACGATAGGAATCCTGAAAGACATCTCGGCGACGTGTGGAGGGAGCGATCACACGAATCCGGCCGAACCTACTGAGGTACGTTACTGAGATACGTTTCCAGAACCTAAAAGTTTCCCCCGCAAAGGAATAAGATCTGGAATTTCGTGTCTCAGTTATTCGTGTCGTGAAGGAACGGTGAGTTCTATTTTAGGACTTATCAGCTTAAGCCCTGCTTAAATTCCAGAATGACCACGGTTCCCGGCGGTAAAGTCACCATCCCCGGCTGAAGATCGAGCCCATCCCGATTGGCGAGCAGGATCGTCGCGGGGCTATCCAGCTTGAACGTTTGCGTGGTTTCTCCAAGGTTTACGAGCGTCATCACTCTGTGTCGAGCGATTTCGATGGTTCGCGCCTCCGGACGGATCTTCACCGAAACCGAACCATACTCGCCACGGTTCAGATCGTGTGTAGAGCGGCGCAGGCGGATCAGATCGCGGTACCAGGCGAGCATGGTGGAGTGCGGGGCCTGCTTCACTTCATCCCATTTGAGTTTGGAGACCTCAAACGCCGCTGGCTCTTCGGGATTGGGAACATCTTCCGGCTTCCAGCCAAAGGCGGCAAACTCGCGCTTGCGGCCTTCCGCTACATTCTTGCGGAGTTCCGGGTCCTGGTGATCCGCAAAGTATTGAAAGGGCGTGGATGCCGCCCACTCTTCGCCCTGGAAGAGCATGGGAACGAAGGGCGCTGTGAGGACAATCGCAGCAGCGATCTGGGCACACTCAAACGAGACGATGTCGGTAAGACGATCTCCCTTGGCGCGGTTGCCAACCTGATCGTGGTTCTGGATGTAGCCGAGGAAGCGGTGAAACGAAAGACCTGCGACGGGACGGCCGTGGTCGCGGGAGCGGTTGCGAGCATACTTGCCATCGAAGACGAAGACACATTCAAGGGATTTAGCAAGGTCGTCAAGATCGCCATAGTCCACGTAATAACCCGCCTGCTCGCCGGTGATGACCGAGAAGAGAGCGTGATGGAAATCATCGGACCATTGCGCTTCGAGACCGAGACCGTTCGCAGCGCGGGGCGTCACGACGCGAGGGTCGTTCAGATCGCTCTCGCCAATAAGCACGAGCTTCTTGCCCATGGCAGCGGAGAGGTCTTCGACCTCCGAAGACATCTGTTCCAGAATGTGGATCGCGGAGCGGTCGACGAACTCGTGGATCGCGTCCAGGCGCAGGCCGTCAAAGTGATAGTCGCGAAGCCACAGAAGGACGTTGTCCACGAAGAAACGCCGAGACTGATCGGCCCCCGTGCTTTCAAAGTTGATGGCCGCACCCCATGGCGTGTGGTGGTGCTCGTTGAGGTACTGGCCGAAGATACCGGTGTAGTTTCCCGTCGGTCCGAAATGGTTATAGACGACATCCAGAAGGACAGCCAGACCACGCTTATGGCAGGCATCGACAAAGCGCTTGGCGGCGTCCGGGCCTCCGTACGGCTCGTGCGGAGCGTAGAGCGCCACACCGTCATAACCCCAGCCGTGATGGCCTTCAAAGGAAGCGATCGGGAGAAGCTCCACGTGCGTGATGCCGAGATCGACGAGATAGTCGAGGTGCTCGATCGCCGCATCGAAGGTTCCTTCGGGCGTGAAGGTGCCGACATGCATCTCGTACAAGATCGCAGAGGCGAGAGGTGTGGGCTGAAAGTTTTTATCGGACCACTGGAAGAGCGAATGGTCGTAGACACGGGAGGTCTTATGCACGCCCTCGGGCTGCCAAGGTGAGCGCGGATCGGGATAGTCGGCCTCATCGTCATCGACGCGGAAGGCATAATCGGTGCCGTGGGCGGCGGTAGGATGGTCGAGCGACCACCAACCGCGGTCGTCGGGACCGATGAGCGGAAGAACGCTGCCGCCTACGTGGACGGAGACAGTTTTGCGTTGTGGGGCCCAGACGGAGAAGCGATTCATTGGATTCCTCAGAAGACGTGTGGCTTCTCGTTAAGGCTCGCGGACGAGCAGGGCAACAGGAAAGCGGTCAAGAAGATTGCCGACGCGCACGCGGCCCCCGGCGACCGTGATGCCGGTGAGACGGTTGGTCCATCGGCCGGGAGGAACGACGAGCGTGGTGACTGGCCACGCCCCGGCGGTCTTGTATGGAAAACGTTGCGTCAGGCTGAGCACCTCGCCTCCGCGCGTAAACGCGACGACGTTGTCGACGCGGGGTCCTGCTACCTCGCAGGGTACGTAAGCGGCCTCCGCACCAAAGGCATGCGGACGTTCGTTGCGCAGACGAAGCGCCTGGTAAATGGTCCAGAGCTTGGGGCTTCCGTCTTCGAAGCGCGACTCGAGATTCTCCGTGAACTCCGAGGGCGAGAGGTTCTTGATCTCTCCAAGAAGCCAGCGGCGCAGATCATAGTCGACCGGGCGGCGGTTGTCGGGATCGACAAGCGAGTGGTCCCAGAGTTCGCTGCCCTGGTAGAGATCGGGCATGCCGGGAGCGGTGTATTTGATCAGCGTCTGAGAGAGAGAGTTGATCCTGCCCGCCCGATTGATCCGGGCAACAAAGGCTTCCAGATCTGTAATGAAGGGCTCGTGCTGCAGGATGCTGGCGATGAAGTTGTGCATCGCGTCTTCGAAGTCGGCGTTCTGGGCGGTCCATGCGGTTTCGAGCTTGGCTTCGCGCATGGCCTTGGTCATGTACTCCTGCGCGCGCTCAACGGTGATAGGCCACGCGCCAATGAGCGTCTGATAGAGGAAGTACTCCGAGTTGGCGTCGGGAAAACGTCCCGTCCGGAAGCTGTGATTCATGCGCGACCAGCGCCGAATCGCGAGGCGGAAGCGGTCGGGAATCTCCGCCAGCACGGCAAGGCGGGCGCGGACGTCGTCCGACCGCTTCGTGTCGTGCGTGGACAGCGCCGTCATGGTGATGGGGTGCGTCGCCTGCATCGTCTCCTGATAGGAGTGGAAGTCGGCGAGGGCGAGACCATTACGCGAAGGATTTCCGCCGACCTCGTTCATGCCAACGTGACGGTTGTAGGTATAGAAGGCAGTGTCTTCGATGCCCTTGGCCATGACCGGGCTGGTGAACTGCTGGAAGCGGGCGATGAATTCAGATTCGAGCGGTCCACGGTTCCGCAGGCTGAGGATGTCCGCCATGAAGTCGTAGAGACTGGTGTCGATGTCAGGCTTGCGGATCTTGGCTTCGGCGACGGCTTCGGCGATCTGCTGGCGGTCCTCGTCGGTAATCTCGTCGGGGCCATCGGAGGCAGCAACAACATAGGTGCGATAGACGCCAAAGCAGGCGGCGACGGCACGGATGGCACGGCGGATCTCCGAGCGCGTGAAGTCGCGGAAGTCGCGGTTGTTTTCGCAGATTTCGACGAAGAGATTCGCCAGACGATTGACGTCCGAGGCGAGCGTCTCGCGTTCGATGGCGCTCTTCTTCTCGTAGGCGATCTGCGGGAAGTCCGTGGGCATCTTGGTGAAATCGCGGTAGATGGACTCCAGCTCCGCGATGCCTTCGGGATGCACGAGGAGCGCGTTGCAGACGTTCATAAAGTCGTAGCCGGTAGTGCCCTCCACAGGCCACGTGGTCCGAAGGAATTCGCCGGGTTCGAGGATCTTTTCCGCGACGACATACGCCTTCGGGGCGTGCTTGCGCAGACGCTCGAAGTACTGCGAGGGGTCGCGGAGGCCATCGGGGTGATCGACGCGGACGCCATCGAGGACGCCTTCCTGAAGCCAATGGAAGATCAGTTCGTGGGTCTCTTCGAAGACATGCTCGCGCTCCTGGCGAAGACCGACGAGGTTATTTACGTCGAAGAAGCGGCGGTAGCCAAGCTCCTGGTCCGAGGTGCGCCAGAAGGCGAGACGGTAGTTTTGCTGGTTGAGCAGATCGTCCAGGGCATCGGTGCTGCCGTTCACCTCGGCCAGGGTCTCGTCAATCGCCTTGCAGACACCCTCCTCTTCGGAGCAAAGCCGGTCGAGCATGCCGCGGAGAACAGTCTTGTCCCGGTGGCGGGCGTGCTGGGAGAGGCGATCGGTGGAGTCGGGCGAGGGGAGACGGCGGAAGGACTCCGCGAGGAAGTTGAGCGTGTCGGAGGCTGCAATCGTTGCCGCTCGCGTGAGCAGATGGGCGGTGCTGCGCGGCTCCAGGGGATAACTGTTCTCGAAGTACTGGACAGCGAAGGCGCTTCCCTGTCGTCCTACTTTAAGTTCTCCCTTGGAGAGGACGCGGCCGTACTGGTCGCCGAGAACCGGGAGCATGACCTTGTCGCGCAGGCGCTGTTCGGCGGAGTTCCAGTCGATATCGAAAAACGAGGCGAAGCGGCTGGAGGGACCGTTCTCCAGAACGTCCAGCCAGATCTTGTTCTTGCCGGAGATCGACATGTGATTTGGGACGATGTCCAGAATCTGACCCAAGCCCAATTCCTTCAAACGGTTACAGAGACGCTCGTGTTCTTCGCGGCCACCGAGTTCCTGGTTGACGGTGTGGTGATCGACGACGTCGTAGCCGTGCATACTTCCGGCCTGGGCCTGGAGATACGGGGAACTGTACATGTGCGTGATGCCGAGGTCGCGAAGATAATCTGCCATGGCAGTGGCCGCGCGGAAATCGAATCCAGCGTGGATCTGCAGGCGGTAGGTCGATAAAGGCGTACGAGGCATGAATTTCCTGGGCTCTATGGTTATTTTGTCCTGAGGGAAAGGTACGTGACGGGGTGACGAGTCTCTTTCTGGCTTAGAGCCTTATGCCAAGGCGCGGGTTGCACTTTTAAAGACAGGTAGACCAAAGTGGCCGAGGAAACGGGAATTTGGAGATCAAGGCAAACGCGGTTGGGATAGGCAGCATCCTTCAGGAAACAGGCGACACTTTGAGTTCCAGGTCGCAGGGGGTTGCGTTGAAGCCGTCCGAAGGTAGAAATCGTGTTGTAGTTGAGGGTGTTAAGCCTCAGGTTGAGTGTGGCCGATTTCCGGTGAAGCGCGTTGTGGGCGACATGGTGGATGTGGCCGCAGCCGTATATGGCGATGGACACGATCATGTAGCAGCGCGGGTGCTCTACCGGAAGAGCGACGCCTCCAAATGGAGTGAGGTGCGCCTGAAGGATGTCGGCAACGACCTTTGGCAGGCGAGCTTTCCCGTGGACGCCATCGGAAGTTGGGAGTTCAAGGTGCAGGGATGGGTGGACCACTTCGATACCTGGCGGTCGGACCTGGCGAAGCGGATTGCGGCACAGCCTGCGCCTACCGGTACCGGAGAGATTTCGAAAGACATTCCCCTGGCGTTTCTCTCCGGGGCCCTCTTGCTGGATGCGGCCTCTGTTCGGGCCGAGGGCGACGATGCACAACAATTGAAAGGTTTTGCAAGTTCTCTGCGATGGCTGGCGGACAAGAAGCTGGAGCGCTACGACGATCCCCTGACGGAAGAGATCGTCGCTCTGGCCGATAAGTATCCCGATCTGGAGTTTGCAACGACCGGCGAAGAGATGCCGCTCTGGGTGGACCGCGAGCGCGCACGGTTTTCGAGCTGGTACGAGTTTTTTCCGCGCTCTGCGGGGCCCGCTGGAAAGCACGGAACTTTGCGTGATGCGGCGAAGCTTCTTCCTGAGCTAGGGCAGATGGGCTTCGATGTAATTTACTTTCCTCCCATCCATCCGGTGGGTACAGCTTTTCGTAAGGGCAAGAACAACAGCACGGAGGCGGCTGCGGACGATGTCGGCAGCCCTTGGGCCATCGGCAACAAGCAGGGCGGCCATACGGAGATCGCTCCCGAACTCGGAACCTTCGCGGACTTTGACTCGCTGGTAACTGCTGCTCAACACTCCGGCATGGAAATCGCTCTCGATATCGCCTTTCAATGTTCGCCGGACCATCCCTGGGTGAAAAAGCACCCGGAGTGGTTTTCCATCCGTCCCGACGGAACGATTCAATACGCGGAGAATCCGCCGAAGAAGTACCAGGACATTTATCCGCTGAACTTCGAGTCGAGCGATTGGCAAGGGTTGTGGAATGAACTGGCTGGCGTCTTCCTCTTCTGGGCGAAGCGTGGCGTCAGAATCTTCCGTGTGGACAACCCCCACACCAAGGCGCTTCCCTTCTGGGATTGGTGTTTGAACCGTGTGCAGGAGCAGTATCCCGACGCGATCTTTCTGGCCGAAGCGTTTACACGTCCGCACGTGATGTATGGTCTGGCCAAGCGTGGATTTTCGCAGAGCTACACCTACTTCACCTGGCGCGAGTCCAAGGAAGAGATTACGGAGTACATGATCGAGATCACGACCGAGCCTGTGCGGGACTTCTTCCGCGGGAATCTCTGGCCGAATACGCCGGATATTCTTCCAGGTTCGCTGAAGATCGGCGGACGGGCGGCGTTTGCGGTGAGGGCGGTTCTGGCCGCGACCCTCGGAGCCAACTATGGCGTCTATGGGCCTGCGTTTGAGTTGATGGATTCGATTCCGGTGAAACCGGGAAGCGAAGAGTATCTGGACAGCGAGAAGTATCAACTCCGCGAGTGGAACCGCGCCAGCGAAGATTCTCTGATGCCCTTCCTCGGAAAACTGAACTGGGGACGAAGGCTGCATCCGGCGCTCCAACGGGACGACACGCTGAGATTTCATCCTATCGATAACCCCAAATTGCTCTGCTACAGCAAACAGGCGGGCACGGATATCATCCTGGTGGTTGTGAACCTCGATCTGGAAAATCCGCAGAGCTCCATGACGGACCTGCCGATGGCAGAGTTCGGTTTCGGGCAGGATGAACACTTCGAAGCACATGATCTTTTGACCGATGCGGTGTTTCCATGGAGCGGGCCGCATAATTATGTCTTGCTGGACCCGCAGCAGATGCCAGCGCATGTGCTGCATCTGCACCGCGCTCCCACAGAGCAAGAACAGCAGGACGGAGTAACGGCGTGAGTGAGTTTGCAACGAAGAAGCAGGGGAGCGCGACCGATCCGCTCTGGTACAAAGATGCCGTTATCTATGAACTGCATGTGAAGGCGTTCGCCGACGGAAATGGCGACGGCATCGGCGATTTCCAGGGGTTGATGGAGAAGCTGGACTACCTGCAAGCGTTGGGCGTCACGTGCATCTGGCTTCTGCCGTTCTTTCCCTCGCCGGGACGCGATGACGGCTACGACATCTCCGATTACATGAGCGTGAACCCGAATTACGGGACAGTGGAAGACTTCCAGGCGTTCCTGGAAGCCGCCCATGCACGCGATATGCAGGTGATGATCGAACTCGTCATCAATCACACGAGCGATCAACATCCGTGGTTTCAGCAGGCGCGTCTGGCTCCTCCAGGATCTCCCGAGCGCGACATGTACGTTTGGAGCGAGACGGACAAGCTGTACAGCGGCGTCCGCATCATCTTTACCGATACGGAAAAATCGAACTGGACGTGGGACGAGACGGCACAGGCTTACTACTGGCACCGTTTCTTTTCGCATCAGCCCGATTTGAACTTCGATCATCCGCGCGTTTTGGAAGAAGTCCTGAATGCCATGCGCTTCTGGATGGATATGGGCGTCGACGGCCTGCGTCTGGATGCAATTCCCTATCTTGTGGAACGCGATGGAACGAGTTGCGAAAACGTTCCGGAGACGCACGTCATCATCAAGAAGATCCGCGCGGCCATCGATGCGGAGTATGACAACCGCCTGATCCTGGCTGAGGCCAACATGTGGCCCGCCGATGTGCGCCCCTACTTTGGCGATGGCGACGAGTGCCAGATGGCCTTCCATTTTCCGTTGATGCCACGTATCTACATGGCGCTGCGACAGGAAGACCGCCTTCCGATTACCGAAATCATGGCCCAGACACCGGCGATTCCGGATTCGTGCCAATGGGGACTTTTCCTACGCAACCACGATGAACTGACGCTGGAGATGGTGACGGACGACGAGCGCGACTATATGTACCTCGCCTACTCGGGCGATCCGCGCATGCGCATCAACGTGGGCATTCGCCGCAGGCTCGCACCGTTGCTGGACAACAATCGCCGCCGCATTGAGTTGCTGAACTCGCTTCTGTTTTCCTTCCCGGGAACGCCGATCCTTTACTACGGCGATGAGATTGGGATGGGCGACAACATCTATCTTGGCGACCGCAACGGCGTACGTACGCCGATGCAGTGGAACAGCGATCGCAATGCGGGCTTCTCCCGTGCTGTGCCTGCGGCCCTGTATTCGCCGGTGATCATGGACCCGATCTGGGGCTACCAGGCGATCAACGTGGAAGCGCAGGAGCAGGACACCTCTTCCCTTCTGCACTGGACGCGCAACATGATTGCGCTACGGAAACTCTTCCAGGTCTTTGGCAGAGGGACGCAGGAGTTCCTCAAGCCGGAGAATCGCAAAGTGCTCGCCTATGTGCGCGAGTACAACGGCGAGCGCGTCGTCTGCGTAGCGAACCTCTCGCGTTTTGCGCAGCCTGTGACATTGGATCTCTCGCGCTGGGAGGGCATGGTGCCGGTAGAGATGCTGGGCTATGTCCCTTTTCCGCCGATCGACAAGTCAGCTTACGCCATCACACTTGGGCCCTACGCGTTCCTATGGCTGGAGTTGCAAGACGCGCCGAAGGCTGCGGAGACCTTGCCGAGCGCACCGCCTGAGGTCGTCATTCCCGCGAGCGATATCGTGGGCGTGTTGAGCGGACCGGGCCTTGAACTCCTGCAGGAAGCCATTCTGCCGAAGTACATGGCGCGGCAACGGTGGTTCGGCGCGAAGACGCGCACGATCCAGAGCACGACCGTCGCTGACTGGGTTCTTTTGCCAGTAGAAGATGCGGCCATTCTGCTTGTGGACGTTTGCTATGTGGAAGGCCCAAGCGAACGGTACACCCTGCCGGTAGCGGTGCGTTTTGACGACACAGTCGTAGACGATCGCTTCGTCCTGACGAAGGTGCGTGGTGGCAGTGATGCGGGCTCCGTGGCTCCTTCTGTAGCAGGCGCGAGTCTGCATGAAGGTGTCCTGGTGGACGCGCTCTCGATTCAAGCCGTCCGCGATGCCGTGCTCGCTCTGATCGAAAAGAACGAGACGCTAACGACGCAGCACGGTACTCTGCAGGGCCTTCGTGGCACAGCGGTGAAAGCAGCGGACGGCCTGGTCTCGCGTTTGACCTCTGCCGAGCAGAGCAACACCTCGGTGCTCTATGGCGATCAGCTCATTCTGAAGATGTTCCGCAGAATCGAAGAGGGCGTGAATCCGGATGTGGAGCTTGGACGCTTCCTGACCGAAGAGACCGGGTTTGCCTACACCGCCGCGTTTGCAGGAGAGATCGCTTACACGGTTCCGGGCGTAGAAGATGCACCGGAGAAACGCTACACGCTGGGACTTCTGCAGGCCCAGGTGAAGAACGTGGGCGATGGGTGGGAGTGGACGCAGGCGGAACTTGCCCGCATCGGCACGGTCAGCCAGCCGGGCATAAAGGAGTTCGCTTCGTATATCGCTGCGGCACGCGTTCTGGCAGAGCGTACGGCGGAGATGCATCGCGCCTTTGCTGGGGGCGCCAGTGCGGAGATCGCGCCGGAACAACCTACCTCGGCCAAGCTGGCTGCGGACGCGGCGCGTCTGCGGGCGCAGGTCAAGCGTACGCTTTCGACGCTGAAGCATAAGTTCGTCGATCTTCCGGAAGACCTGGAAGAGATCGCGGCGAGTCTGCTTTCGAAGCGATCTGCAATGGACGAAGTCGTGCAGCGGCTGGAGAAGCTGCCTGCAACCGAGGCAGGACTTTGGACGAGGATTCACGGGGACTATCACCTGGGGCAGATTCTGCGCACAGAAAAAGATTTCGCCCTTCTGGACTTTGAAGGCGAACCGGCGAAGTCGCTGGTGGAGCGCCGAAAGCGGCAGTCTCCCCTGCGCGATGTCGCGGGCATGCTGCGGTCGTTCAGCTACGCTGGTGCGGCCTATGCGCATGAGCACGGCGAGACGTCAGGATGGGTTTCACTGTGGGAAGCAGAAGTGTCCAAGGAGTTTTTGAGTGCGTACGAAGCTGCCTCCGGCGGGCGATTGAGTGCGTCACGGCGCGTCATGCTGCAGGCGTACCTTCTGGAAAAAGCGATGTACGAGTTGCAGTACGAGTTGGATAGCCGCCCGACGTGGGCGCACATCCCGCTCAGAGGTATCTTGAGACTGTTAGGGATTGCTGGTTAGGCTGAAGCAGAGACGGGGCGAACGGGCATACGATGGCAAGCGTGGACATGATAGCGGAAACGACTCGCGAAGCAGCGAGTGATGAAACAGCGAGGGCAGAGGCCACGCCGCCGCTCCGCATACTGGTGTGCCTGAGTGCTTCGGCAGCGGAACCGGACGCCGATCACGGAAGGCAGACCGTTGCGGGGCTGATGGAAGATGTGGCCGCGCGGCTGCGATCGGACAGGCCAAACTCGCAATTGATGGTGGCTTTTCCAACCTATGACGCCGAGGGTACAGAGGCGCCGGAGACCCATGGATACAAGACGGTAGCCTACGCCGCCGCGGGGGAATCCAGCACGATCTGGATGCATAGCGCGGAAGATTTTCGCCGTGCCGCAACCCTGATGAAACAGAACGATTGCACCTGCTGCGTTCTGCTGGGCGCAGAGGCGCAATCGATTGTGCCGGACACCATCTCCGCCATGATTCACATGGTGATCGAGTCGGGATGCGATCTGGCGGTGCCGCGCTATCTCGTCGATCCCGATGAAGGCATCTTCAACTCCGCGATGCTCTACCCGCTCTCTCGCTCGCTCTTTGGCTCCGAGGTACGGACACCGCTGGCACTGGATATTGCGATGTCCTCGCGCATGGTCGAACGGATGGCCGCCGCAACCGTGCGTATCCCCGTGGGATCGCAAGCGAGTTCCATCCTGTGGCCTGTGGCGGAAGCCGCCGTAGCGGGCTATAGCATGGGCGAGGTCATCGCCGGACGCCGCGAAGAACCTGTTTCTCCCGATATGGATTTGAAAGCCGCGCTCGCACTGGTGGCAGGATCGCTCTTCTCCGATATCGAAACGAAGGCTGCGTACTGGCAGCGGAATCGGCCAGCGCCGTTGCAGATGTGCGCTGGAGAGGATGTGCGCAACCCAGGCGATACTCTTGCAGAGTTTTCGATGGATGCGCATGATGCGGATCCGCTGGTCGACAGCTTTCGCCTGGCCTACGGCAACCTGCACGAGATCTGGTCGCTGGTGCTTCCTCCCAATTCGCTTTTAGGTCTCAAGAAGCTATCGATCATGCCGATGGAGAACTTCCGTATGGCAGACGCGCTCTGGGTGCGGATTGTGTATGACTTTGCCCTGGCGCACCGTTTGCGCACGCTCAATCGCGGCCATCTGCTGGGCGCGCTAACACCGCTCTACCTGGCCTGGGTGGCTTCGTATATCTTGCAGTGCAGAAACGCCGAAGACGCGAAGCGTTGCATGGATGCCCTGGCAGCCGCATTTGAAGCGGACAAACCGTACCTGGTCTCCCGATGGCGATGGCCGGACCGCTTCAATCCATAGCGATTGCAACGTCTCCGATAGTTTTCTACCAACGAGTTTTGCAGTGAGAGGAAGCGACGATGTTTTCACAGATACGGATTGCTCTAACAGGATCTCTTGAGCGCGTGCTGACGAAGCTGGCCACGTTTCTGCCAGGCGTGATGGCGCTTCTGCTGGCCGTCATTTTGCTGACGCTGGTGGGTGCAGGGCTGGCATGGATTGTGAAGCGGCTGTTGACCCGCCTGCGGTTTGACGAGCGCGTTGGTCGCGAGAACTCGGCGGGCGTCTCCGACTGGTCGCCGGGACACAGTCCGACACTGCTGGCGACGCGCGTTGTCTTCTGGGCATGCGTCACGCTGGGCGTTGCCGTGGGTATCTCGGCCTTCGACGCAGCGTATGACGGTAAAGCGGACATTTCTGCGTTTCTGCTGCCGTACATCGCGCACTCCATCGGTTCGATCGTGCTTCTGCTTGCGGGCACCGTGGTGGCGCGGTTCCTGGCGCGCAGCGTTCTGATCGGCGCGGTGAATGCCAAGCTGCAATACGCACGCGGTCTTTCCGTCGGCGTGAAGTGGCTGGTGCTGGTGTTTACGGGAGCGATGGTGCTGAACAATCTGCGGATCGGCGGCATGGTCGTCGACCTCGCCTTCGGCATTCTCTTCGGCGGCATTGTGCTCACGATGGCACTTGCCGTCGGTCTGGGATCGCGAGACATTGTGGCGCGTTCGCTGGACCGCACCGTCTCCGATCTGACGCCGGGAAGCGCGGAGCGCACGGTGGCCGCACGCAATCCCGAAGAGAAGCCGCGCGTGTTGCGTCACTTCTAGCCGTTAGAATGAGCAAATGCAACAGCAGGAGATCTACGAACAACTTACGCCGCTCTTCCGCGATCTATTTGACGACGAGACGCTTGTGCTGCGGCCTGACCTGGCCGCGGCCGATGTGCCGGAGTGGGATTCGTTCAACCACATCAATCTGATTGTGGCCGTGGAGCAGAAGTTCGGCATCAAGTTTCAGACGGCGGAACTGGAGTCGATGTTGAATGTCGCCCACCTTGTCTCGCTGATCGAAAAGAAGTTGGTTGCCGCCGGACGCTGACCCGTACTTGAACCCATGCGGGTTTTGCTATGCCTTCTCTACACTCAAAATAGCCAGAGCTTCTTCCACCGTATGGGCGACGAGCAGGGTTTCGCGCGAACGTTGCTTGAGGACGCCCTGCGCGACGCAGTAATCGAGGAACGTGAGCAGACTGTCGTAGAAGCCGGAGAGGTTCAGCAGGCAGATCGGCTTTTCATGCAGACGCAGACTCTGCCACGCGAGGACCTCGAAGAGCTCCTCCAGCGTACCGTAGCCTCCGGGAAGAATGAGGAACGCATCGGAGAGCTCGCCCATCAGGGCCTTGCGCGTATGCATCGGTCCACAACGTGCAGTTCCGTGCAGCCATTGTGCGCCACTTCGAGATCGACGAGCACATGCGGTATGACGCCGCGCACTCTGCCGCCACCGGCGAGCACCGCATCGGCGACGGTGCCCATCAGGCCAACCTTGCTGCCGCCATAGACGAGTTCAATCTCGCGAGATGCCAGGACAGAGCCAAGCTCAAAAGCGGCCTGCGTCCACAACGGATCGTGACCGCTTGCCGAAGCGCAGAAGACACAGAGAGCGCGAAGGGAAGACATACATTCAGTATGCAAGAGAAAAGGCTCTGCATTCGCCGGGGGTCACAAAAGCGAATGCAGAGCGGTGAGTGGCAAGTGCGATGAAACAGGCCTAGCTGATGGTGCAGATAGCGCCGTTCAGAGACTCGCCTACCTGGAAGATGGTTTCGCCGTCCTTGTGCTTGCCCTGTTCGCCCACGGAGATTACGGCGGTGCCTGCAGGCGTGCTGAGCTTCGTGCTCTCGTTCGGCTGCAGGACGATGGTCTGCTCCCCAACGTGGACTGTGCGTGTTTCGGTCGATCCGTTCTTCAGGGTGATCTTCACCATCTTCTGATGGGCAACCTTGTCGCTTGAGACGAGAAGAAGCGGAGCAGCGTTGCTGACGATGGGCATAGAGACGAGGGCGACAAGAGCGAGGCGAGCTGCGATGTGACGAATCATGATGTTCTCCAAGTGTTGTTGTTGCGACGGAGTCACACTTGCCTAAGTTCAGGTGGGCTTCGTCACGCAAACACAGTTACGGTAGAGACTCCTGAGCGGTTCCATTTATTTCAAAAAGATTTGTGAATTATTTTTCACGATTTTTTGTGGTCTTTTTTGCTAACCAAAGAGACGTTTCGCTGTCGCGTTGGTACAGCGGTAAACTAGAGAAGAAACGAGGGGCGTGGGACGTGCAACATCTTCTGGACCAAATGAATCCGCAGCAGCGCGAAGGCGTGTTACAGGTCGATGGACCTGTACTTCTTCTTGCCGGCGCAGGCTCGGGAAAGACACGCGTCATTACGCACCGCATTGCTTACCTTATTCAGGAGCGCGGCGTCGCGGCGGACTCCATCCTCGCAGTGACCTTTACGAATAAGGCAGCGAAGGAGATGGGCGAGCGGGTGGATAAGCTCATCGGCCATACCTCGCTGGCGAAGCCGTTGATTGCGACGTTTCATTCTCTGTGTGTGCGGATTCTGCGCCGCGATATCGAAGCCATGCGTGTCAACGGCATCGGCCTGACGAAGAGTTTCGCGATCTATGACGAGAACGATCAGCAGGCCGTTGTGAAGCAGGCGCTGAAGCGCCTCGGCATCGACGACAAGCAGTTGAAGCCGCGCGTGGCGCTGGGCCGCATCAGCTGGGCAAAGAATCACATGATCGATCCGCAGGAGTATTTTCTTGCGTCGGCGAACCCGCTGGAAGAGAAGATCGCGCACATCTTCGAGAGCTACAAGAAAGAGCTCTTCAAGAACAACGCGCTGGACTTCGACGATCTTCTGTTGGAAGCCGTGCGTTTGCTGAAGTCTTCCAGCGAAGTGCGTGAGCGCTACAACCGTCGCTATCAATATCTTTTGATCGATGAGTACCAGGATACGAACCGTCCGCAGTATGAGCTGATGAAGCTGCTCGCGGGCACTCGCGGCAACGTGTGCGTTGTGGGTGATGAAGACCAGAGCATCTACAGTTGGCGCGGCGCGGATATCAAAAACATTCTTGAGTTCGAAAAAGATTTTCCTGAGACGAAGGTGATTCGTCTCGAACAGAACTATCGCTCCACGCAGAACATTCTGGAAGCCGCCGGTGCGGTGGTGAAGAACAACGTGCAGCGCAAGGGTAAGGAGCTGTTCACGACACGCGAAGGCGGGTCGATGATCGGTTACTACGAAGCCCCTGACGGCGAGAACGAAGCGCTCTTTATCGCAGATCGTATTCAGACATACCTGCGCGAGGCTGGACAAAAAGAAGATGCGCCGCGATGCGCTGTGCTCTATCGAACCAACTCGCAGTCGCGACTCGTGGAAGAAGCCCTGCGTCGTTATCAGATCCAGTACCACATGGTCGGCGGCTTCTCGTTCTATGAACGCGCCGAGGTCAAGGACCTTCTCAGCTATCTGAAGCTCGTGCAGAATCCGCGCGATTCGATTGCGTTGGGACGCGTTGTAAACTCACCCGCACGCGGCATCGGCAAGACCACGATGGAGACGCTGGAGCGCATGGCGTTGTCCACCGGTCTGAGTACGTGGGACGCGATCGAACGCGCGATCCAGGAACAACTGTTGCCTGCACGTGCGCTCACAGCTCTTGCTGGGTTTCGACGTTTGATTCTCGATGCGCGCGCGATGCTGGGAAGCGAGTTTGCCGAGACACTGGCCGCGGATGCAGCGGGCGAAGAAGCTGTGGACGAAAGCGTTGAGTTCGTCGGACAAGAAGAAAACGCTTCTACCGAAGACGAGAACGTCGATACATCCTTCGACACGAGTTTTAATTTTGGATTTGATTTTGGACCGAGCGAAGAGATCTCCACGATTGCAGCGGAAAACTCCGTTGGCTCCGATTCCGATGTCGACACCAGCTTCGATGCGGCGGCCTTCAACCCCTTCGCGGCTTCGACGCAGAAGCACGAGACGCGCGTCTCCGAGATCAAGGCAGACGTCGTCGCCAAGGTCGAAACCTCCACGCGCGTGGACGGTTTCCGCGCGCCGGGCGATCCTGCGACGCTGCCGGAGCTCATCAAGTTTCTCAACGACCGTTCGGGATACATCAAGACGCTTGAGACTGAGGGAACGCCCGAGGCCTTCAGCAGAATTGAAAATCTGAAGGAACTCGCCAACGCCGCGCAGGATGCGCAGGAGCGCGGCGAGACGCTTGCGACCTTCCTCGATCACGCCGCTCTGGTGAGTGATGTAGACCAGTACAACGCCGACGCCCGCGTGACGATGATGACGCTGCATGCGGCCAAGGGTCTGGAGTTCCCGCTGGTCTTTCTCTGCGGCATGGAAGAGGGGCTCTTTCCCCACTCACGGACCTTGCAGGACCCGTCAGGGCTCGAAGAAGAGCGTCGGCTCTGCTACGTGGGCATGACGCGGGCGATGGACACCCTCATCCTGACGCGGGCGCGCTACCGCCGCCGATACGGCTCCGACATGCCGGAGGCGAGCATCGCTTCGCGCTTCCTGGAAGAAGTCCCCTCGCGCCTGGTCGAAGACCTCGGCAGTCCTTCGGATACCCGCAGCGCGTGGAACTCCGGTCGCGAATACGGCTACGGCGGCGGCAACAAAAAGTGGGGTTCGCGCCGTGGCAACGACGATGGGTACGGCAGCGAAAAGCACTATAACTACGAGGACGAGGACCAGAGCGCCATAGGGCCAAGCTCTTCCAGCGCTGCAAAACCGAAGTCAGGCCTGCAGTTCGGAATTAAAGCAAATACGGGCGCGGAAGGCTCCATCGACAACATTGCCAGCTTCTTCGGCGCGCGTGGACAGAAGATTGACCGCCCCAAACTGGAGGTTCCTGACCAGAAGAGCGCAACCGGAATTCGCAACGGCTCCCGCGTCCGACACCCCAAATACGGGGAAGGAACGGTGTTTCGGCGTGAAGGGGATGGGGACGATGCCAAGATTACAGTACAATTTGCACAGCACGGCGTGAAGAAGCTGGTGGAGAAGTTCGCCCAGTTGGAGCGCCTGTAAAAGTTTCGAAATCGACGAGAGAGAAGAGTTTCCTACCAACATGGCAAACACCAAGAGCATCACCGATACCGACGAGCGCAAGAAGGTAAAGCGCGCCGCACGCAAGGCCGCACCGGCCAAGGCAGCACGCACCACTCCCCGCGGCTCCAACAAGAAGAAGCCCAAGGCCATGACCCGCGGAACCTCCAAGCGCTAGGACTGGCCGTCCAGGCAGA
The DNA here is from genome assembly GCF_000179915.2 of Terriglobus saanensis SP1PR4. Taxonomy (NCBI): domain Bacteria; kingdom Pseudomonadati; phylum Acidobacteriota; class Terriglobia; order Terriglobales; family Acidobacteriaceae; genus Terriglobus; species Terriglobus saanensis. Next base: position 4,225,315 of record NC_014963.1, read on the forward strand.
CGCGCTTCGCGCCAGACTACAGAGGGCAACCGGCATCGGTTGCCCTCTGTCTTTGTGCGTTTGTCGATAAGATGAATGCACCACCCACATTCTGCCGGAGGGCCGGACGCTGCCTAGACAGATCTTTGCCACGAAGTCGATCGACAAACTGATCTCGGATTCCGAGAATCCTGAGAAGGCGTTGCGGAAGACGCTCGGCCCGGTTTCGCTGACCGCGCTGGGCATCGGTGCGGTCATCGGCTCTGGCATCTTCACCGTCATCGGCACGGCCATCGGCGGGAACCCGTCGCGCATTGCGGACTGGAAGGGCTCTCCGATCCTCGATCTGATCCTGCACCACGGCGCTGTGGCAGGGCGACCGGGGGCGGGCCCTGCGCTGGCCTTGTCGCTGGTGCTGGTGGCCATCGTCTGCGGTCTGACGGGGCTCTGTTATGCGGAACTCGCCAGCATGATCCCCATCGCGGGCTCGGCCTACACCTACACCTATGCCACGCTGGGCGAGCTGATCGCCTGGATTATCGGCTGGGACCTGATCCTGGAGTACGCCTTTTCCAATATGAGCGTCTCCGTGGGATTCGCGGCACACATTGTGGACCTGCTCGACTGGCTCGGTATACGGCTCGATCCGAAGTGGCTTTCGCCCGCATTCCTTCCCCTCGGCCTGCAGGATCTGGCTGGAAAAGACATCTTCGGCTCCGGCTGGCACTTTGGCTTCGATATTCCCGCGTTCGTCGTCGTGCTTCTGCTTACGGTGGTGCTGGTGCGCGGTATCCGCGAATCCGCGCGGACGAACAATATCATGGTACTGGTGAAGATCGCGGCCATCCTGCTCTTCATCGGCTTCGGCACAAGCTTCATTCACGGATCGAACTACCACCCATTTTCGCCGAACGGCTTCTCCGGTGTGCTGGCGGGCGGTTCGATCATCTTCTTCACCTACATCGGCTTCGACTCGGTCTCCACGGCGAGTGAGGAGTGCAAGAATCCTCGCCGAGACGTGCCCATCGGCATCATCGCCACGCTGATCGTCTGCACCATCCTCTACGTGGGCGTAGCGGCCGTTCTGACGGGCATGGTGCCTTGGCAGAGCATCGCGGGCGATGGCGCACCGGTGGTGAACGCGTTGAAGCGCGTCAGCCTTCTGCCCGGAGCGCACCGCCTGCACTGGGTACGACTTTTCGTTCTGCTGGGCGCGCTGGTGGGCATGGTCTCGTCCATCCTGGTCTTCCAACTGGGCCAGGCGCGCGTCTGGTATGCCATGAGCCGTGACCGGCTGCTTCCGGATGTCTTCTCCAGCGTGCATCCGAAGTTCCGGACACCGGCGTTTGCTACCTGGGTTGCGGGGTTTCTGGTGGCGATTCCCTCGGGGCTCTTCGACGTGGGCACCTTTGCCGAGATGTCGAACATCGGAACGCTCTTCGCCTTCGTTCTGGTTTCGATTGGCGTGCTCGTGCTGAGACGGAAAGACGCTGGCAGGCATCGTGGTTTCCGTGTGCCTTTTGGCCCGGTGATTCCCGTACTGAGCACCTTCTTCTGCGTCCTCCTGATGGCCGGTCTGCCCGCGATTACGTGGGTGCGTTTCTTCGTCTGGCTGATCATCGGGCTTTGCGTTTATTACTTCTACAGCCGCAAACGGAGCGAGTTCTACCAGGCCAAATGAGCAGCCCCTTCCTCACCGCCGAGTGGCGCAGGCTGATCATGGCGAACTATGTCCTCGCGCCGGAGCTATTGGCGGACTACCTTCCAGCCGGGACGGAGCTGGATCTCTTCCACGGGCAGTGCTTCGTCAGCCTGATCGGGTTTTACTTTCAGAACGTGCGTTTGAAGGGCTTTCGCATTCCCTTCCATGCAAACTTTGAAGAGGTCAATCTGCGTTTTTATGTGCGCAGAATCCTTCCGACTGGCGAAGCGCGGCGGGGTGTGGTCTTCATCCGCGAGTTGGTTCCGCTCCACGCCATCAGCATCGTCGCCAATACCCTCTATGGCGAGCGGTACGCCGTGGCTCCGATGAAGCTCCTCTGGAGCGAGAACGATGGAGCGCTGCAGACCGGATATCGCTGGAAGAGCCACGGGCACTGGCACAGCATGGAAGCCACATCCGAGAGGGGCCTCGTCTCAATCGAACCGGGCTCTGTGCAGGAGTTCATCACGGAGCACTACTGGGGCTACGCAAAGAAGCGCGGCGGGCGCACGATGGAGTACGCCGTGCAGCATCCGCGCTGGCAGCAGTATGTTCTGCGGTCTTTTTCGACGGATGCGGATTTTGGAGCGCTCTACGGAGAGCGGTTCGCTCCGCTAACCGGTCGTGAACCGGACAACGTGATTCTGGCCGAAGGATCGGCGATTGCGATCCTCCATGGCCAGACGCTGGGCTAGTTACTTCGCAGGCACCATGACGGCGCTCTGATCGGCTTTCGTAATGCCTCAGTGTTATTTTTTCTAAAAAATAACGCAAGCAGGATAAATTTGCATCCTTATTTCAGTTCGAATATAAAGCGGTCATGACGACAAAAAAGGTAAGTGCCCGGACCGGTTCTCGCTATTGGTTGACCTATGATCTGGGCATTCGGGGAGATTATGAGTCTCTTTACGAATGGCTTGATCAGCAACACGCAGTCGAATGTGGAGACAGTGTGGCCACTTTCGTTTCAAGAAAATCTGCAGATGAGATTAAAAAAGAACTCGCCGCGATCTTAGGTACAGAGAAAAGGTCGCGCGTCTATCTCATTAGCGGACGTGCCCACAAGGGACAGTTCTTGATCGGTGGCCGCAAATCTGCGCCATGGGCGGGTTTTGCACTAGCGTCTCAGGCCTCGGGAAGCGATGAATGAGCTATATCTGTGCGGATGCCTGCTTTGTAATCGCATTGTCAGATCCCCGAGACGGTTACCATGACCGTGCTTTACAAATCTACGAAGAATATTTGGAAAATAGTGCCAATGTCTTATTTCTTCCATGGCCAGCTATTTACGAAGCCGTATCTACGAGAGCAGCAAGGAACCCCACCTATCTTGCCCGTCTTCGAGCAAATTGGAACACACTTCAGTCTCTAGGCAGGCTGGAATTATTAGACGACTCCCCCTATCGAGACCAGGCTCTGGACGATAGTTTTATCAATCCTTCTCCGTCTAGAAGAAAACCTGTACATCTCAGCGCGGCAGATCGCGTCATCCGCAGTATGATCGCGGATGGAAGTTTGCGCCTGGACGCTCTGATTTCATTCAACTACAGCGACTTTGCAGATGTATGCGCCGTTCGCAAGTGTGTTGTCATTGATTAGCGCCTTACCCTACTTCGCAGGCACCATGACGGCGCTCTGATCGACCTTGGGGATGCCGAAGTGGCCGCTGAGGTGAAGCAGGTCCAGAGGACGCAGGGTGCAGTCCACGGCAATATAGTTCATGTTGCGTCCACCACGGTTCAGAACGATCACGTTGCGGATATTCGCGCCTTCAAAGTGAATCCAGAGATCGGTAGCCTGTCCGGGATGCCCGTTGGCGTTTACCAGATGCTTCCAGCCCGCACCGTGGAAGCCTTCGGCGACGGAGGCGAAGGCGCCGGGATCGTAGTTGGCCTGCTCGCGGAAGTTGTAGTTATGCACCGTGATGCTGTTCAGGCCAGCCACGACGCGGCGCGTCTCGGCATCAGCGCCGTTGAAGAAGCCGTCTGCCGCCTGCAGCATGGTGCGGTCGAAGGTGAAGGAGCTCTGCGTTGCGGGTTGCTGCACCAGGGCGTCGAAGCCGAAGTGCTGCATCTCTCCCGGTGGCTGGGCAAGAAGTGTCCCAGCCAAAAGAAGAGGAGCCAGGCCAAGCGCGGATCGGCGCAGGAGAGAACCAAACATATTTGGAGACAGGGATATCGACATGGGCGGAAGCCCTCCCTCTATGTAGACGCAGGTTTTCGGAAAATGACGCGCTTGAAAAAAGCAGCACGGGGGAGGCGGAAATCGGCGTGGCTTACCGCCTTGTCCTAAGGAAGATACAAAAGTGTTACATCCGCTCCGCCACGAACGGATGGCAGACACAGGGTGTGCTGCGCTATCATTCTGCGTATGAAGTTCGGTAAGCGTACGCAAGAGATTGCACGAAAGTTCGAAGCGATGGCCCACGAGATGGAATCCTCGGAGCCAGCGGAGCACGACGCCGCACATCATGTGATGGCGATCGTCGGCTGGGCTACGGCTGCCGTGGGTGCGGTTGCCCTGGGGCTGTTTGTAGGCCGCGAACTGCGGTATCGCTACAAGTTCAAGCGCCGTACGCCGTACGACTTCTACTCGCATTCCGGCGACAAGATGCAGGACGTGGAGTACAGCGTCGGGGTCTAGACCCTCCGCCCGGCCTTGGCTGTGGAGCGCGTGTCTGCGCTAACATCAATGCCGATGACTGAAATTTCCAGCACGATCGCAACCGAAGAAACTCCCCGCAAAATCGCCTTCCTCTTCCCCGGACAGGGCTCCCAGACCGTTGGCATGGGCCACGATCTTGCCGACCGCTTTCCTGTCGCGAAAGACACCTTTGCCGAAGCCGATGAAGCCCTCGGCTTCTCCCTCTCCGACCTCTGCTTCAACGGCCCGGAAGAGCAGCTGAAACAGACAGAGCATACCCAGCCAGCGATCCTGACGGTTTCCGTCGCCGTGGCACGCGTTCTGGCAGAGCACGGCATCTCCGCCGCCATGACGGCGGGCCACTCGCTCGGCGAGTACTCAGCCTATGTGGCTGCGGGGACGATCTCTTTTGCGGATGCCGTACGGACGGTGCGCTCCCGTGGACAGTTCATGCAGCAGGCCGTCCCGGCGGGCCAGGGCACCATGGCGGCGATCCTGGGGCTGTCTGTGGAACGTATATCCGACATGTGCGCGCAGGCCTCCTCAGAGACCAGCGCGGTCGTAGCTCCCGCGAACCTGAACTCCCCCGATCAGACGGTGATCTCCGGCGCGACCGCTGCGGTGGAGCGTGCGGCGGAGCTTTGTAAAGAATCAGGAGCCAAACGGGCGGTCATGCTTCCTGTTTCGGCTCCCTTTCACTGCCAGCTGATGGCGCCTGCGGCGCATCAGCTGACCACGACGCTCGAAGCCGTCTCTCTTGTAGACCCGGCATTTCCCGTCGCCAGCAACGTAGATGCACGCCTGATCACGCGCCAGGGCGATGTGCGGGACACGCTGATCCGCCAGGTCACCGGCGCGGTCCGCTGGGTCGAGTGCATCGAGCTTCTGAAGACCTCCGGAGCGACGCACTTTATCGAAGCCGGTCCGGGCAAGGTGCTCTGCGGCCTGATGCGGCAGATCGACCGCACACAAACCTGCCTGAACGTGGAAGACAGCGCCAGCCTGGAGAAGACGCTGGCCGCGCTCTCCGCATGAGCGAACCGCTACACGACGTGCTTTTAGACGTACGCGACCTGACGGTGCGCTTTCGCACGGAAAAAGGCGCGCACACCGCCGTGGACGGCATCAGCTTTCAGATCGCGGCGGGGGAGGTTCTTGGTCTGGTCGGCGAATCGGGTTCGGGAAAGTCGGCGACCTCCCTGGCGATCCTTCGCCTGCTCGCGCCCAACGCCGAAATCGGCGGCAGCATCCGCTTTGCGGCGGGAGACCTTCTCCAACTTCCCGAATCCGCGATGCGCTCCCGGCGCGGACGCGAGATCGCGATGATCTTCCAGGAACCGATGACCGCGCTCAATCCCGTGATGGCCGTGGGCGAACAGATCGCCGAAGCCGTCCGGGCGCACCATCGCAGCCTGAAGCGCGACGAGATAAAGCAGCAGGTGCTCCGCGCGATGCACGACGTGGCCCTTCCCGACCCGGAGCGGCGCTATGGCGAGTATCCCCACCAGTTTTCCGGTGGGCAGCGGCAGAGAATCCTGATCGCCATGGCCATCGTGAACAAACCGAAACTCCTCATCGCCGACGAACCGACGACCGCCCTGGACGTGACCGTGCAGGCGCAGATTCTGGCCCTTCTCGCCGATTTACGCCGTTCGCATGGCCTGGCTATGTTATTTATCTCGCACGACTTAGCGGTCACAGCACAGACTGCGAACCGTGTGGCCGTGATGCAGCGAGGCGCGATTGTGGAGATGGCCTCGACGCGGGAGATCTTTCACAATCCCCAACACGCCTATACCCGCAGCCTTCTGGCGGCAGCTCCAACCATGCGGACGGACCGCACTCTGCCGCTCGCGACCGTCTAAAGTTTGTGATTTCGGGACGCTTTCCGTAAAGTGAGTGGTTGCGGCATTTGGCTGCAACGACCTTATGCGCGCCCTTATCCTCTCCGACATTCACGGGAACCTGGAAGCTTTGGAAGCAACGCTCGCCGCTGCGGACCGGACAGGCCCCTTTGACGCAGTCTGGAACCTCGGCGACGTAGTCGGCTACGGCGGCAGCCCGAATGAGGTCGTCGACATCATCCAGGAGCGGGCGACGGTCCATGTTCGTGGAAACCATGATCGCGTCTGCTGCGGACTCTCTTCGGCGCTTGGTTTCAACCCAGTGGCGCGACAAGCCGCAGCCTGGACCCACACCGTTCTGACGGAAGAAAACATCAAATGGCTGGCGGAGATGCCCCAGGGACCGGTTCCCTGTGATCCGTTCTCCTCAGTGATCTCGCACGGATCGCCTACGAACGAAGACCTTTATATCCTGAACATACGCGATGCATGGGCTCCCCTGCAGCAGATGCAGCGGCGCACGACCTTCTTCGGACACACCCACGTGCAGGGCGGTTTCAGCTGGATGGAAGAGAGCTGGACAGAGTTTCGGCCGCGCTACGAAGCCAACAGCCATCCCGCCGAATGGCAGATGACGCTGGAAAAAGATCGCCATTACCTCATCAACCCCGGCTCCGTAGGCCAGCCCCGCGACGGCGACTGGCGCGCCGCCTTTGCGATCCTGGAAGAAGAGGCGGCCACGGTGACCTTTCACCGCGTGCCCTACGACTTGGCCCGCGCTCAGGGACGCATCCTGATGGCCGACCTGCCGGAGCGGCTCGCCCTGCGCCTGCGCGAAGGCCGCTAGGTCTTTTTGTAGCGCAACAAAAGGACCTGCTTTTGTGCCCCATTCTTTCGCAGCTTGATCGGCGAAAGGGTGGGGTAAGTTCGCCACGGATCCCCCCTTTGTCATTCCGTAGCGAAGCGAAGGAATCTGCTGGGCTCCGCTTTCCTCACAAATCAGTTTGTGCGCTCCGCGCGACCCCACCCTTCGCGATGAAGCCGCGAAGAATGGGGCACAAGAACGAAGCCTGTTTTTTTTGCTTTAGAAAAATCGCCCCAGCGTGAAGATAAACTTCCTGTGCCCGTCATCCCCAATCGATGGACCCAGCGTAAGGACACCCAGAGGCGTCTCCGCCGCCAGCCCTAAATAGCCATCCTGCCGGGTGACCGTATTGAAGTTCGGCGCGCGCATCTGCCCCGCCTCATACATCGCGAGTACATAGATGGACTGCCCCAACGGCGCCGGAAGCGAAGCGATCCGGTGCAGATATGCGGGACGTATCAAGAAATAATCCGTCCCCCGATACTCATCCATAGCTGAAGCGGAGAGACGAGAGGGCCCGCCGAGCGTGTAGCGGAAGGGATCGGAGACGTTGCGGCCGAAGAGGCTTCCGGCCTCAAGCCCCATCGAGAAGAGATGCCCCTTGCCCGCAGTGAAGGCGTAGCTTCCGGCGAAATCCACCTTGGGCGCGTTGCGACTGTTCACCGTGCTGTACAGATATCCGGCGGAGGCCTGCGCGCGAAGGCCGTGCGTGGCAATGAGTGCGCGGTCCTGGTCGTCGATGCGATAGCGAACGCCCGCCCACTGCGATGTCCCGGAAAAGTCCGCCTGACCGTCGGTGCCTGTGTCGGTCTTCCAGCGCTGGAAACGCTCCTGCCAGCCCACGCGCAACTCGCTGGAACGCTTGAAGGTGAAGCCACCGTCGACGCCGCCACCCGCGGATTGCGAGAGCCTCTGCGCCACGCGGTCCTGATCGGAGTAGATATAAACCGGCATCCGGTTGAAGTCGAAGTGCGGAGCGACGAAGAAGCCTGCGGTCGTGATCCGGCGGTAGTACTCCGTGCCCACCGTGGTTTGGAATCCGGCGCTCACACGCGCGCGAAACTCGGAGCCGAAGCCGCCAAAGTCCTGATAGAGAAATGCCGTATCCAGCGTGGCGCGTGCGGGCACACCGGACTGCGCGGCGAGATCTGCTCCGAGTAGAAGGAATGGAGGTCCGGCTGATTTGTCCTTCACGTCGACATTGAGCTGGGCCTCTTGGGCAGTTTGCGCTGAGCCTGAAGGCTTGACCACCACGGCGTAGTCCGCGTCGTAGCGGCCGTCGCTGCGGATGTCGTCCATCTTGTCTTCGACCTTCTTGAGGTCCAGCGGCTGATGGGTAATGGGAACCAGAGATTTTTCTACCGCGCGACGCAGGGCGGGGCTGGGTGCGGTCACGGTAGCACCGGCGAGCAGACGCGGAGCGGGACGCAGGAGGCTGTGGCGATGTGCGAGGTAGGCGGCCCATTCTGCGTCATCCAGACGATAGCGAAGCAGAGCGGAGCGCTGCTTCTCCGCCGAGGCGTATCCCGCCGCGACGAGTTCTTTCGTCTTTGTGTAGCTGCCCGTATCCATCCCCGTGGTCTCGGGCTGGAGGACGAGATCCGCAAGCGTGCGCGAGCGAAGTTCGTTTCCCCAGGAGGCAACACTGAAGCTGCGTTGTAGGACTCCCAAAATCGAGTTGCCCTGCCCCTTTTCCATCGGTGCGAGTGGGAGAGAGACGCCAATGACAACATCGGGGTGCAGCTCCGAACGCAACGTTCCCGTCGGCAGGTTCTCCAGGATCGCGCCGTCCACATAGAGGTGCTCCCCCTGTTCCGCCGGGCTGTAGATGCCGGGTAGAGAGATGGACGCGCGCACAGAATCGACCAGGCTTCCGTCCCGAAATATAGCTTCCTTCCCCTCCGCAATGTCTGTCGCGACGCAGCGAAACGGAATAGGAAGGTTGCTGAACGGCAGATCGGAGCCATAGGCCAGGAAGTTTTGAGAGAGAAAAGAGTTAAGCCCGGAGTCGATCAAAACGCCGCTGCGCAGGGAGACGCCATGGCGCAGACCGACGTTCAAGGCATTGGGAGCCCAGCGACGGTCCTCGCGACGCCGATAGCTGAGGGCACGGAAGTCGGGATTCAGGCGGAAGACCTGCGTGATCGCCTGGTCGTTCATCAGGTGCTCGATCTCGTCCGGCGTCTTCCCCGTGGCATAAAAAGCGCCGATCATCGATCCCATACTGGTTCCGGCGATGGCGTCTACGGGGATGTGGTTCTCCTCGAACCAGCGAAGTACACCGATCTCCGAGAGAGCAAGAGCACCTCCGCCTCCAAGGGCAAGACCAATGCTGGGACGATGAGTTGGTTCACCTTGTTCTGCGTTGTTTGCCTGGGCCATCACAGTAGCCGCACAGAGCAGCAGGGTGGAGAAACGACGCAATTTCAACTTTTAAAGCCTTTCCTGCAGGCCGACGCGAGCCCTTGCTCTCTTACGAAATTCGAGGGTTGGCCAATCCGTGCAGAGTGCCGCATACTGTCTCCGTGAGCGCTACTGTATCTGCAGCATCGGGAAGACGTCGACCCCACTTAAGTTGGATGGAAGCACTGCTCCGGCGGATGCGAACTCTTCATCCAGTGACTCAATCGCCAACAGCGATTACGGGCGAACGAGGTGAAGAGGCCGCCTACTTCTTTCTTCGGCGCAGCGGATTTACCGTGGTGGCGCGGCGTTGGCGCACCGGCAGGCTTCGCGGCGATCTCGACCTGATCGCGTGGGAGGGCGACGTACTTTGTTTCGTGGAAGTGAAGACGCGCAGCCGCCGCGACAGCATCTCCGCCGAGTTTGCCGTGGACCACGACAAGGAACGCATCCTGCGCGGCATGGCGACGGCGTACCTCGGGCATCTCCCGGTCAGCCTGGATCGCACACATCTGCAGACGCGCTTCGATATCGTCTCGGTCTACCTGGACGAGCTTCCCCTGGGTATTGAGCTGTTGCGTGATGCGTTCGTGTGAGTTACTTTTTCAGGCTGCGGTGTCTACTATCATGGAAGCTCCTGAGGCAAATGAACCATGACCCTGTTGAATGCTCCTACCTATAACGCGGACCGCGAAAACCTGAAACGCAACCTGCTGATCGGCGCGGGCGCGCTTGTGGCCCTGATCGTCGTCATCGCCTTCGCAGGAATCCTTACGGGCCATGGCTGGTTCTTTTCGAACCTTCCGGCGGAGCACCGCGTCCATCACTTCCTCACGGACATCGAGAACAAGGACTTCAAGGCCGCCTATGCGATCTATGTGAACGATCCCGCATGGGAGCAGAACACGGCCAAGTACACCGCCTATCCGCTCAGCCGCTTTACCGAAGACTGGACCACCTACTCCGATGTGGGCGCGATCAAGAGCCACCACGTCGACAAGTCCGTCACCGACGGCACAGGCCCGTTTGGTACAGGCATCATCGTGGGCGTGACCGCGAACGGAAGTAAGCGGATGTTTATCTGGTACGAGCGCAAGGACGGTACACTGACCTACCCTCCGCCGCATGTCTTCAGCTATTGAGCCTGGCCGACGGGTGCAAAGATGCCCGGATGCGCCGTTACAATAGAGACTGCACGCCACCATTGGCTGTGCGGGCCTATAGCTCAATTGGTTAGAGCAGCGGACTCATAATCCGTTGGTTCCAGGTTCAAGTCCTGGTGGGCCCACCAGATTCTTTCCCTCATACAAGAGAAGAGGCGCAGCCATATTGGCTGCGCCTCTTCTCTTGCTGATACTTACTGCACGGTGATGGTGATCGTCTCCGTATGCGAGAGCGTTCCGCTCGTCGCCGTCACGGCGTAGGTGAACGTGCCTGCGGGCGTTCCCGCCGGGTTGAGGTTTGAAGAATCGCTGCAACCCGTTGCGGCGGACATCGCGGCCAGACCGATCAGCAGCATGCCAAGAACGCTCGCCAGCCGCATTTTGCGTAGACGGCCCGCCATCAGCAGGACAATTCCGCTCAGCATGCCACCGAGCAGTGTTTCCGTGGGCAGACCGGAAGCACGTGATGGCAGCGTACGCGGGTTCGCTGTGAGCGTCACCGTCTGCGTGCTGGTAGCGCCTGCAGCCAGAGTGAAGGTTGCTGGAACGTTGCACGTGAGGCCGGGTGCGAAGACGCTGTTGACAGCGGTGCAACTGAGGGCAATCGTCCCGGAGAACGAGTTGAGCGAAGTGAACGTCAGCCCAACCGTAGTAGCCGTGCCTGCCGTTACGCTTGCAGACGTCGGATTCTTCCCTGCGGAGTCTGTCACCGTAAAGTCCGCCACGCCAACGCCTATGAGCGTTGCGGCTATCCTCCCTCCCGAAAACACTACCGTGAGCAGACCGGTACGCGTGCCGGGGAGCGTCGGTTGGAAGGTCACGGCGATGTTGCAGGTCGAGCCGACGGCAAGCGAGGTTCCGCAGTTATTCGTCACGCCAAAGTCACCCGTAGCCGTCGCGCTGATGAAGCCTAGCGGTGCTTCGCCGGTGTTCGTCAGGACAAATCCCTGCGTACTGGTAGAGCCGATCGCTACGCTTCCAAAGGACGGAGGCGTTGTAGTTGTGAGCCCTGCTCCCATATTCGGAGGCGGCAGGGTGAAATAACCAACGGCAACGTCGTGATCCGAAGTGCGTGCGGGTGTGGCGGCATCGTTGTAAGCCGTCGTGGGGAAATCGGCGTTCAAGTGGGCGTAGGCCATATGTGCGCCTGCGGCCACGAGGTCCGGCGTCACTACGAGGTGGTCGAGGATCTGCGCATTGCCGTATTCCACGTAAGACCAGCGCTGATCGGCTGGCAGCAGAAGCGCGAGGTCCGTAAGCGGCGTCACCAGACCGGCGACGCCCGGCTGCACTACCTGGTTTGCGGGCAAAACGTTCGTGTTCGTGTACGTCGCAAGGGTATCTGTGTAACCGTCGGAGAACTCGAAGGCATTGAAGTCTCCACCGGAGATCACATGCGTCCCGGCGGGAAGCGACTGGATGTACTTGGCGATATCTTCCGCCTGCAGCTCCTTCTTCTGCCGCGTGGAGGTCGAGGTGGTGCTGTTCTCGCCCGTCAATGCTTTCATGTGATTCACGATCACGGTCACCGGGTAGTCCTTGATGCCGTCGCCACGCTTGACGCCCGCGTTCAGGACCAGCCAGGGGCGATCGTTCAGCGTGATCGGCTGCGTTCCGCCGGTGTAGGTGAAGGTATGTCCCTGACCGAACTGCGTGACCGCCAGCTTGTCCACGGTCGTCGTCTTCACCAGGAAGCCGACAGAGATGCCCGTTCCATCCTGCGTGTACGTGGTGGAGTTGTCCGTGCTGTACGCCGCATAGAGGCCGGGCGTGCCTGCGTCCGTATTGATCTGGTTGGCGATGTCGTTCGCTACGCTCTGGTTCTCCACCTCTTCCAGTGTCACAACGTCGGGCAGATTCAGGACGTTACGAACGGCGAGCGAAAGCTTCTGCAAACGGCGAGCATACGCCGCCGTGGTCACATCGACCGCTTCCGAGATAAAGGTCTGTCCGGTTGAGACAATCGGCGTATTCGAGCTTCCGTTGTATCCGTTCACGCCAGCGGGCACGTAGTAAAGATTGTCCGGGGTCGCCTGCGCCGGGTTATAGAAGCGTTCGATATTGAACGAGGCGACCGTGAACTGAGTGGCCGCAGCCGTTGGTACAGGCTGCACGGTCATGCCCGGCACCACGGTCGTCTTGTCGTAGCTCACGTCCAGCAGAAGGCGCGAGGGATCGTAGAACGAATCGTTGGAGTAGGTCATATCGAGCACGCCCGTGACATTGGGCAGCACGGCGCCGGTAGAAAGCTCAATCGATCCCGCCGTTCCGCGGAAGAAGGTGGAGTCCACCAGCATGCGCTCCGGATTGTCATCGAAAACCGCAGGAGTCTTCGACGCGTCCACCACCAGATCGCGGAGGTCGATGCCGGGTTCGCGGAAGGGGCGCGGGGTTCCCGTGATCACGGCATAGAACTGCCCGTTGGAGGTATACGTTTCGGAGGATTCATTCAGACTGGCCGAATCTGTGCCAGAGGTCGTGGTCAACGACGGAATGGAGACGCGCATGCCTTCGTAGGGTGTCAGCTGATAGAGACCGCCGGTCGGCGTCAGCATGGCAGGCGTCAGGACCACCGGTGCGGGCAACGGGGAGACGCCCGTGTTCGTGATCGTGGCAAAGGTCAGGTTGAGCTCCGTCGCCGGTGTATGGCTCACGGTCTGGGCTGGATAGGTAGTGATCTTTCCGGTCACAGTGACGGTGTTCCCAATGGCCAGCCCACTCGGGATCGCATTGGGTGAGTAGACATAGATTCCATCCGGCGTCGCGGGATTGCCATCGCCCGTCGGGTCCTGGAGAAAGAAGCCGCTGGTTCCAATGCCTGTCACGATGCCGCTCGTCTGCACCGCTACACCAGCGGTGGGAGCGGTGGAGACGCTGGAGTACACCGACACGGGGCTGGGCCCGGTCGAAGACTTCGCTCCCTGAATGTCATAGATGCGTACCGCGACACCGGGCTGTGCGACCGTCAGCGCAATCGTGCCCGAAGCGGTGGCCGCGGTGTTGTCCACGACCGTCACGGGAATACTCAGGGTCGCGGCGGGGCTGGTGATCGTCGTCTTGAACGAATACGTCTTGTCGCCGGCGGTGGCATCGCCGTTGGTCCCGTCGTCAAAGAGCGGCTGCGTTGCGGATCCTCCCACGCTGGAAAGATCGGCGGTCACCGTGGCGCTCGTCGTCGCGGTGCCATAGGTCACCGTCGCGGTGAGCGTCACGCTCTGAGTGGAGACAAACGAAGCGGAGTTGCCTGTGATGCCGAGCGTTGTTACGCCCGTGTAACTAGAGTTTCTTGGATTCGGCGTACCCACGGCGAAATCTGCAAAATTGCTCGTCGTGGCTATGGCAGGGCTTTTACGAATGAGTGCGTTTGTCGCGCCGATCGTCGGTGCGGCCGCCGTCACATAGCAGGCAGCCGACTGATTTCCGTATCCGACAAAATCCACTACCGTCGCCGGATTCGGACAGGATGCGGATCCCGCGAGCGTAAAACCAGTAAGGGAAGTTCCCGTATTGCCACCTGTAGCCGAAAGCGCCGTCACCGTACCGGCGTTGTAAGTTAGCGCCACTTTGCCGTTCGAAGCGCTCAAGTCCGTAGTAAAGCCGTTCGAACCAATCGAAACGATCTGGTCGGGCACCGGATCCTTGGCAGGGTTATACGCGAATGTTCCGCTGGCCGGTGCAAACAGAATGAGATAGTACTTACCCGAAGGAATTGAAGCGGAGGGTGTAAGAGCAAACGCATTCCAGTTTGCGGTCGAGCCGCTACCGTACTGAATTCCATATCCGCTCAAGGAAATTGGGCTCAAAGTGGGGTTATATAACTCGACGTAATCGTGCTGATAAGGTGTCCCCGTCGTATTTGAGGTACTGCCACCACCATAAATTTGGGTAATCACCGGTTGCGTCACCAATTGCGTCTGCGCAGAGGCGAGCGAAGCAAAGGAAAGCAAAAGGATGGCCAGGCAGCGAGCGAAGTTTTTCAAAGCGTGTGCACCTTTAGGGGAATGGCAGAGCAGGGTTGGAGCGCGTAGGGTCAGACCAACTTCGCGGCGCAGAATCTCAAAGCTGGTTTTAGGAGTCCCTTTCTACTCGCCCCGCAATCGTGACTCAAGTAAAAATTTCATGACTACGGTGGGAAACTCCTCGAAACTCCGCGTAAGCCTTTTACTTTCAGCGCGAAACAAGTTACCGACGATGTTCTGAAAACACCTTTTCGTACCAAGAAGACAAGTTTCCGTTCGAAGCGCATCACAGTGGCATGGGCCGCATTCAACTCCCGAACTTAGAGGTTTCCCAAGGTATGAAGGTATGAAAAGCCCGAACCGCACATTTGGCCAACTCCTCTCCGCAGTCGGTCTTCTTCTTTTGGCTCCGGCTTGCATTGGACAGGCCGCCGCTCCCGCTGGCGTGGAGGCGATGCGCCTGCAGGCCTTCGCCATGCTCTCGTACGTGCGGCCTGACTTCGGCGGCGCTTTGAAAAACGCGGGAGGAACCGTGGGCGCGGATCTCAACATCGGCTCCTTTGGGCGTTTTGAACCCTCCGTGGAAGTGCGCGCCGTTGGTTCAGGCGGACGTGTGAGCAATCAATATGCGTACTCGGGCGGGCCCCGGATCGAAGCGCGTTACGGCCCCTTCCGGCCTTACGTCGATCTCCTGCTGGGCTACGGGATCATCAAGTTCGACAAGCCTGCATCGCCAAAATATACGCAGGACAACTCGACCGTTACGACCTTTGGTGGTGGCGTGGATTACGCGATGGGTCGAAGCTGGGCGCTGCGCGCGGACATCCAGCGACAGTCCTGGCAGTACGACAAAGCCGTGCCTGCGTTCCATCCAATTCAGATCAGCGGCGGCCTGCGGTATCGCTTTCACTTCCGGAACAAGCACGGCGGTCCGGAATAACCCGAGCCTCGTGTACACTTGAGCTAAGGAAATACCCCAGCGTGGCCTACTTTTGGGTAGCGCAAAATCCTTAACAGTCGGGACGTGGCTCAGCCTGGTAGAGCGCACCCTTGGGGTGGGTGAGGTCGCTAGTTCGAATCTAGTCGTCCCGACCATTCACTTTCAGCACACCTCCTTCTTAGGAGAACGATTGGCCCTTTGCAACCTTGCAGAGGGCCAATTTCATTGCTCCGCACCCTGCCTCGCGTGTCCGTCACGCGCCGATGCGATGCGTCTTCGCTGGAGTGTAGACTTTCGACGATCCACTACAGCGCCCTCACGCCGCGCTGAACTTCCGTTCCATCCAACAGGTCTATCCCCTTCAAGAGGCTGCTTGCATGACACTTTGCACGAAAATTTCAGGAAAAAAACTCCGGATCTTGCATAAAGGACTACTTTCTCTCGCCTGCGCCGTTTCTCTTCCGCTTTTTGCGCAGCAACCCATGAAGACGCTTCTCGTCGGCGTCGATCACCGGGCGGTGACTTCCCTCAATGGCGACTGGCACTATCTCGTCGACCAGCCGCCTGCCAAGGGCCTTTACACCAGCGATGGCAGGGTGCGGGAGAACGGATACGCGCTGAACACCCATCCCAACATCAGCAGCGGACCGCACAACGAAGAGTACGACTTCTCCACAGCGCCGACGCTGAAGGTCCCCGGCGACTGGAACACCCAGGAACCGACCCTCTTCCGCTTCGAAGGTGTCGTCTGGTATCAGCGCAACTTCGATTTCCAGCCCAAGCCGAACACGCGCACCTTTCTGCATGTTGGCGCGGCGAACTACAAGTCCTTCGTCTGGGTGAATCAGAAACATATCTGCGATCACGAAGGCGGCTTCACGCCGTACGACTGCGACCTCACCACCGCGCTCAAGCCCGGCAATAACTTCGTCGTCATCGCCGTCGATTCGACGCGTCAGGTGGACGGCATCCCGTCGGTCAGCATCGACTGGTTCAACTACGGCGGACTCACGCGCGACGTCTCCCTGGTCACGGTGCCGACCCACTTTATCGACGACTACGACGTCCATCTCAAGCACGACGCTACCTTCTCTCCGTCGGCGAACGTGCTCAGCGGCTATGTCCACGTAGAAGGAGCTGCAGTCGGGACGCCGGTGGCGCTCCATATCCCTGAAGCAGGGGTCGACACCACGGTGGAGACCGATGCCGAGGGTCGCGCTGCTTTTGAGGTCAAAGCCAAAAGCCTGAGCCTCTGGTCGCCTGAGACGCCAAAGCTCTATAAAGTGCAGATCTCCTCAGGCCAGGACGCCATCACAGACGACATAGGCTTCCGCGATATTCGTGTCGATGGCACGCGCATTCTTCTGAACGGGAAGGCCATCTTTCTGCAGGGCGCGAACATGCACGCAGAAGCGCCCTATCGAGGAGGCAGCGTTCACTCGGACGAAGACGTGAAGAACATCTTCGGCTTCCTTAAAGACATGAACGCAAACTTCGTTCGCCTCTGCCACTATCCCCACGATGAACGCATGGAGCGCATGGCCGATCGCAACGGCGTGATGATCTGGTCGGAGATTCCGCTCTGGCAGCGCATCTCCTATGACAAGCCTGAGGTTTACGCAAAGGCCACCTTCATGCTGAACGAGATGATCCGCCGCGATCGCAATAAGGCTTCGGTCATTCTCTGGTCGGTTTCCAATGAGACACCAAACAATCCCACACGCACGAAGTTCCTGACCAACCTCGCCAACGAGGCGCGCAGGCTCGATCCGACGCGTCCGATCACCTCGGCGCTGATCGGACCGAAGGTGGATCAGGATGCCGTCCTGCAGAACGATCCTTTGGCGGATGCGCTCGATGTCGTAGGCCAAAACCAGTACATCGGCTGGTATGAAGGTCGTCCGGAAGACGCGGACAAGAAGACCTGGACCCTGCCGCAGAAGCCGATTCTCATGTCAGAGTTTGGAGCGGAAGCCACGCAGGGAAACCACGGCGGACCGAACCAGCGCTGGACAGAAGAACAGCAACTCAACGTCTTCCAGCATCAGTTCGTCATGATGCGGAAGATCCCCCAGGTGCGCGGTCTGATTCCATGGGTCCTGATGGATTTCCGTTCGCCCACACGCAATATCCCCAAGCTACAGGAGGGCTACAACCGCAAGGGTCTGCTCTCCGAAGATGGAAAGAAGAAGCTGGCCTTCGATCTTTTTCAGAAGACGTACAAAGAGCACACCGTCGGCAAAGCAGAGTAAGAAGAAGGCACACCAACAAAAGGGAGCAGCCCGCGGGCTGCTCCCTTTTTTGCGTTGCGGTTGACTCTAGAACAACGCCTTCAGACCAAGCTGCAACTGACGCGGCGGGTAGGCACCGGAGACAGTACCGAAGTTGGAGTTGCTAGCATTGAGGTTCACGCCAGAAAAGTTCGTGCGGTTGAGAACGTTGAACGCATCTGCCTGGAACTTCACGCGAACACGTTCGGTGATCGGGAAGAACTTCGACAGGGTTGCATCGGTCTGCGCAAGGCCCGGACCGACAACCGCACCGTTTCCGGAGTTACCGAAACGGGCAAGCGTCTTGGGCGTCGCCACAAACGGAGTCGCGGTATTTCCCGCCCGGCTGATGTTGTTGACGTAGCCATCAATTCCGGCGCGGCCGGTGGTGTAGATCGCAGTACCCGGAACGCGATCCGCACGCACGGTTCCCAGACCAAGCGTCGAGGTCGCCTGAACGGTGAGGTAGGGACCGCTCTGCAGACGAGCGACACCACTTATCTGCCAGCCGCCAGCCACTTCGCGAACCAGGTAGTTATGACCTCTGAACTCCGGTGCCTGGATGACGAAGGTTGCCACAAAAGCATGGCGGCGGTCGTTGGTCAGGTTGCCATAGTTGTAGTTGAGATCGCGCCAGTTCTCGAGCGTGGTGTTGTTTCCGTTCGAATCACCCAAGGCCTTGGAGTACGTATAAGCAAGGGTGTACGTGACAATGCCGGCGCGCTTGGACGAAAACATCTGCAGTGAGTTGTAGTTGTAATTCGAATCGAAGCGGTTGGAATTGATGGCGGTATATCCCTTGTAGGGATTGAAGAAATTGGTCGACGAGATCGCATTGTTGCCTGTAGTGGCATTGGCGACCAAAGGAGCAAGGTCGGGAAAGTTGATGTTCGGCTGACGCAGCTGGTGGTGGGCCACATTGCCGACGTAGTTCATTTCGAAGAGAACAGACTTTGGAAGCTGACGCTGGAAACCGAAGCTGTACTGGATGGTGGAAGGATTGTGGTTTGTCGGGTCGATCGCGCTGATGCCCGCCTGGAGACCCGTGTTATTCGCCGCGAGACTTCCAATGGTCGCGAGGTTACCTGTGTCGAACTGGGTATTTTGCAGAAACGGCGGGAGATTCAACTGGCTGAAGATCAGATTGCCCTGTGGACGGTAGTAGAACAGACCGATACCGCCACGGACGACCGTATTGTTGTCGACGGCGTATGCAAATCCAAAGCGCGGACCGAAGGCTCCGTTCATGTTGTAGAGGCCACGCGGCGCGCCCGCAGGGATCAGGGGGAAGAGTGCTGTGTTTACGTTGAGGACGCGCTTCGCCTGGTCGGCGGGAACACCATCGCCAGCACGGACGAGACCGTTATACGGATTTCCGATGCCCGGTGTGAGCCGTCCATTCGGGAGGACCGTAACCGCTGCTGCCGGATTGTAGGCGGCGGGATCGAAGTTTGAGACGTTGTTGCCCTGCGTGTAGAACGGTGAGATCAACTGCCAGCGAAGGCCAATCTCCAGGCTCAACTTGCGAGTCGCCTTCCAGCTGTCCTGCGCAAACCACTCCACCTGATTGAAGCGGAAGTGTCCGATCGGGTCCGCACTGGCCTCCTGGTAGCTCTGGAAGTTGCCGAGGAATGCATCGGCAAGTGCATAGCAGGTCGTGTTTCCGCTGGCAGCTTTGCAGTTGCTCGAAGTGGGTGTGGAGTTGAAGGTAGCAGTTCCGGTGTAGTTCGAGCGGCCGTTCTGATCCACACGGTCGCGGATGTAGACTCCACCAAATTTGAAGTTGTGATTGCCCTTGATGTACGTCACATTGTCCGCAACCTGGATGTCCGTGGACGGCGATTGCAGCGCGAAGTTGGGTCCCTGGAAGGGAGCGTAGTTGGTGATGTTCACAATGGGAATGCCGTTCGGATACGGTCCGGCACCCGGATAGAGCTTGTTGTATTGAAAGCCAAACGTCTCGCGCTTCCAGTTATTGCCAGCGGGAGGAATGCGTTGCGCTGCCCAACTGGTGTTGATCTGCGCCTGGTTCAGGAAGTTGGAGCGGATCGCCCAGGTCTCTGAGAGCAGGTAGCTCTGTCCTGGACGGTTGCGGGTCGTTGGCGTCGTGTTCAGAATGCCGCTGTTGGAGAAGGTACCGAAGGGATCGATGAGCGTGTTGGCATCGTGGATCCAGCGGCCATAGAGGGTGTGCTTGTCGTTGATGACATAGTCGAAGCGGACCAGGTCTTGGTGGAAGTTCAGCGGACTGGAAGGCGCCAGCGTGAGGTTGTTGCTGGGGATGCCACCATCGCGGAAGCTGAGTCCAGCGGCAGAGATGATTTTGTAGACGTTGGCGATCGCGCGTCCATCGGTAGTGATGAGCGACGCAATGTTGTTGGAGGGAATAGGCGTTGCCGTCCCAGGATAGTAGAGCTGTCCGGCGGTCGAAGAGCAGACGCCATTGACGAAGGTATTCGGCGTACCGCCTGTGGAGGTGCTGGTGCAGAGCGCCGAGAAATCGCCATTCTGCATGGCGGTCGTTGGTACGGTAAAGGTCGAAGCGACGGCCTGCTGGCGAAGCCGCTTCCACTCTTCTCCTACGAAGAAGAAGAGCTTGTCCTTGATGATCGGACCGCCGAGAAAGAAGCCGAAGTCGTTGAAGATCAGCTGCGTCTTCTTCTTGGCCACATAGTTTGTGGCATCAAAATAATTGTTGCGCAGGATCTCGAACGCGCCTCCGTGCCAGGAGTTCGAACCGCTCTTGGTCACGATGTTGAAGGACGGTCCCGAGGTACGCCCGAACTCGGCCGAGGCGTTCGAAGTGTCGATCTTTACTTCGCGAATAAAGTCAGGACCGACGTTGTTCATCAACGAACCGTTCGATCCTGCCACTTGGTTGTAGGCACCATCCACTGTGAGATTGCCGGTATCGCTTCGATTGCCGTTGATCGTCTGATTGTTGGAAGCAAGAGACGTCGTCACGGAAAAGATATCGGGGTTGGTCACGACAGCACCCGGAACAAGCGTAAGCAACTGCGTGTAGTTGCGGCCGTTCAGGGCGAGGTTTTCTACCTGCTTGGAATCGATGACGCGCGCCAGTTCACCGGAAGTAGTGTTCAGCGCTTCCACAGCGCCGCCCTCTACCTGGACGACTTCGCTGGCCTGCCCGAGTTGGAGAGCAAAGTTGGAAGAAACCTTGGCATCCGCGGAGATGGTGACGTCCGCCTGCTGCGCCGTACGGAATCCCGTTTGCGTTACAGAGATGGAATAGGTCCCGATGGGCAGGTTGGTCGCAATGTAATTTCCGTCGGTGTCGGTGGTCACCGTACGCTTCGCCTGCGTGTTTGCAGAAGTGATCGTCACCGTGACGCCGGGAATCGCAGCCCCTGCAGGATCGGTGATGGTTCCCGTAATTTGTCCAAAGCTACTCTGCGCGTGTGCAAACGGAGCAGCAACAGTCATGGTGAGTAAAAGCAGGAGCAAACTCCAGCTCTTGAAAATATTGTGCATATGGTCCTCCAAGTTGTAATTCATCAGTGGCGGGGCCGTGTCCGTAGAGTCAGCCCACTCTTTCGCCATGACTTTCTGGCGTTGGCAAATTGATTTAGCCGACTCGAAATCGGCCTGGCAACTTGCAGCGACCATTAGTTATTTCGCGACACGAACCTGTCAAGGCCCATTCGGGATTGGAAGAGACCAAAGTGCCTAATTGGGAACCCCCTCCGCAGACAACGCATCTCAGGCAGAGGCATCGAAATTAAAATCCCCGCAAGCTGTGCGCAGAACTGTTGAACAAGCCCGGCGCGCCGCCGTCTGGACGCGCCACTCTTTATGCTTCAAATCGGGACAAAGTCGGGACAAGTGGGGCGCACGGGGAAATGTTCGGAAGTAGCTGTTTTGAATAGGTATCTATTAGACTTGAGCGGGTATCTAATGTCTCTCAGAGCATCACGCATCTTCTACAAAGTCGTCCCAGGCTTAACCCGGTCTTTCGTTACTGGCAGTGCCGGTGCGGCCCTCGCTCTCTGCCTTTCCACCGGATATCTGACGGCCCAGGCAGCTCCAGCGGCAGCACCCCAGGCGGCGACACCTCAGATGCCAGCGCCCGTCAATGTGCCTCAGGCCACGCCTGCATCCAGGACGACGAACTCCGGCAACGGCCAAAACTGGGGCAATAGTCAGACACAGCAGCAAAATCAAAACCGGCAAAACCGCAATACGCAAAACCAGGGAGACAACTCTACGACCGCGCAGCCCGTGGCGCCTACCGAGTTTCAGGTCATGGTCGCAGGAACCGCCGGTCGCATTCTTCCCATCTTCGGCGCAGACCTCTTTGACGGCGCACCCTCGACCTTCGCCCCGATTGACGACGTGCCCGTCACGGGCGACTACGTCATCGGCCCCGGCGACGAGATTCGACTCAACACCACAGGTCAGTTGAACCGGGAGGGCAGTTTTACCGTTGACCGGCTGGGAAACATCACAATTCCTGACGTCGGTCCGGTTCACGTCTCGGGACTTCGCTATTCGGAGCTCAATCACTCCATTCGTACCCAGATGGAGAGGGTCTACCGAAACTTCGAACTCAACATCAGCATGGGTGAGTTGCGCTCCATCCAGGTCTTCGTCGTAGGCCAGGCACGCCGCCCCGGGGTCTACACCGTCAGCTCCCTGAGCACTCTGCTCAACGCTCTCTTCGCGTCCGGTGGCCCCTCCGGCACAGGCAGCCTCCGCCACATTGAACTGCGCCGGGGAAGCAGTGTGGTCACGGAGCTTGATCTCTACGACTTTCTGCTCCATGGAGATAAGAGCAAAGACGTTCGTCTGGAACCCGGCGATGTGATCTTTATCCCGCAGATCGGACCGCAGGTCGCCATCACTGGAAGCGTGAACACGCCCGCGATCTTCGAACTCCGGAATGAAGCCTCGATCTCGCAGCTCCTGCAGCTGGCAGGCGGAGTCAGCGTCGTTGCTTCCTCCGCTCTGATCCGGGTCGAGAGCATTTATGAGCACAGCGAGCGGGCCTTTCAAGACGTGGATCTCAGCTCCCCCGCCCCTTTCCCGGTCAAAAATGGAGATATTGTCTCCATTGGATCCATCACCGACCGCTTCCGGGAGACGATCACGCTTCGCGGAAACGTAGCCAACCCGGGCCGGTATACGTGGCATGCTGGCATGCACGTCCGTGACCTGATCCCCAATAAGGATGCTCTGATCACGCGCGCCTACTACCGCTCGATCACCGCACTTGGACAGAACACCAACTACAACGGCCCTGTGGACACCGGTCTCAACACCATGTCTGCCGCAGCTGCCGCACCCAGTTCCAGAGGTAGCAATACTGCAAGCAGCATCACCGCTGGCGGCGGGACGATCACTGGCGACCTGAACGGCCCGTCCTCAACCACCACGGCATCCACCGCCAACACCACGACCCGGACCGACGTCGTTCTACCAGCTCCTGACATCAACTGGGACTACGCCGTCATCGAGCGTCAGGATCCCGACGGTCTGAACACGACGTTGCTTCCCTTCCGTCTCGGCGACCTCGTACTTCGCAATGACGAGTCACAGAATCTCGCTCTCCAGCCGGGAGATGTTGTCACAATCTTCTCGCAGGCCGATCTTCGTGTTCCTTCGGCTCATCAGACGCGCTTCATCCATCTCGAAGGAGAGTTCGTCTCCGCGGGTGTTTACAGCGTGCTCCCTGGCGAAACGCTCCGCCAGGTCATCCAGCGCGCGGGTGGCCTTACGCCCGACGCCTTCCTTTATGCGTCCGAGTTCACCCGTGAGTCCACACGCAGGATCCAGCAGCAGCGCCTGAGTGAATACGCTGATTCGTTGGAAGCCCAGATCAACACGCAATCCTCAAAGGCCATGTCGAACAGCACCGGAAATACTGACGGAATCACAGCAGAGCTGCTGCCCGCACGCCAATCGGTAGCTCGACTTCGGCAGCTTCGCGCCACGGGACGCATTGTGCTCCAGATGAAGCCGGATGATGTTGGCCTGAACGCCATCCCCGATATGTCCATCGAAGACGGAGACCGCTTCGTGATTTCACGTAAGCCGTCCACAGTTCTGGTGCAGGGAGAGGTCTTCTCGCCCAATGCATTCCTCTTCGAGTCAGGGCATCGCGTGAAGGATTACCTCCACATCGCGGGTGGACCGGACCGCCAGGCGGACAAATCCCGCATCTTCGTGATTCGTGCGGATGGCTCTGTGATCTCCAAACAGTTTGGGAATCTTGACCACGCTCCAATCTTTGCCGGAGATACGGTTGTCGTTCCACCCCAGGTCAAGACGGGAAGCTTGCTCCGTGATCTGGCCCTCATTTCGACCGTCGTCAACTCGGTGACGCAGATCGGCTTGCTCGGCGCAGTCATCCTTACGAGATAGCCGGTCGCACCATTCGGCCTTCAGAAAGAAATCGATGTCCACGAACGACGCTCAATCCGGTGAATACTTGCCTCAGCCAGAGATCCAGACTGGCGAGGAAGGGTTCGATCTTCTTCAGTTAGGCCTTATTTTTCTCAAGCACCTCCGCCTCGTTTTGTTCTGCACTCTTGCCATGGGGATTGGTGCGTACGTTGTGACCTTGTTCATTCACAGGGCCTATGGAGCACACGCGACATTTCTGCTTGAATCACAGGACTCTGCAAACGGTTTGACCGGAAATCTCTTCTTCAGCAGACCGACCGACCCAACCATCTCTCTTCTGCAGAGCGAGTCGGTGTCGGAGCTCCTTGTAAGCGGACAGCATCTTGAACCGCTCTTTCCTAACATGACGCCACGGGCCATTCAGAGACAAGCTGCCGGAGAGGCCACCTTTGCCCGCTCTGCGGACGGCATGTTCATTATTTCGGTCACCGACGTGAAACCGGAACGGGCCGTCGCCATCGCGAATGGTTACCTGCAGGCCTTGCAGGAGCTGAATGACCGCATGAACCTCGATGCAGCCAAGCATCGTCGCACTTTTTACGAGAGCCAGGTCGACGAAGAACGTGACGCCCTGGAAAAGGCAGAACTTCGACTGACAGAACTTCAGCAGAAGACCGGCGTCGTACAGCCCGAAAGCCAGACTTCCATGGAGCTTTCCACGATCGCGAGCTTGAAAGCGCAGATTACGGCTCAGCAGGTGGCCCTTTCGACGCTTCTCACTGGCGCAACCGAACAGAATCCGGAAGTCATTCGAATGCGAACGGAGATCGACGCGCTTTCAGCGCAAGAGCGTCGCATGGAAGCAAGTTTCAACGGCAAGCAGACCAACGATATCCCGGCAACGAACCTTGAATATCAGCATCGGTTGGCGGACGTCACGTATCACCGCACTCTGCTGACCTCCTTTTCCTCAGAATTCCAGCAGGCCCGCCTGCAGTCGACCTACCAGTCGCCCCACGTCCGCGTCGTCGATATGGCCCACCTTCCCCTGCCGATTACGTGGCCACCAAGCATGAAGATCACTTTGATCTTCGTCGCCATCGGATTTTTTCTTGGCATCCTGCTCGCTGGAATGCGCCATATGGCTGAACGCCTCATGGTTGACCCGGAGCGTCGCCTTCAGGTGGAAGAGATGAAGCACTCTCTTCGCAGGGCCCTCTTCCTTCGGAGCTAGATGGCATCCACGAGCCTTACTCTTGAACGGCCCGCGGGCCACCACCGCACGATACAGGTGATCGCGGCCCTCCTCTGTGTTTTTATCGTCCTCGTACCCAAGGGCGGCATCAAGGCCATCGGACTCCCCATTACCTGGGGATATCTTCTTCTCATCTTCAGTTTTATCTATAGTCTTCCTACCCGTTTACTTACTTACAGAATGTTCTATTCGCGGCGACTGCTGATTACACTTGCCACGATTGTTTCTTTTTTGATCCCTTTCTTCTATTCCACCTGGGCAAACGGGATTGCCAGTCTTCCGTTCTTCGTCAGCACGTTTACGAACTTTGTCGTTCTTCCCTTCCTCTTTTTCATCTTCTATCCCCCTTTTCTGCCTCAGTTGGACGGCCCTCGTTTTAGAAAGGTCCTCGTCTTCTGCATTCTCGGCGCTGCGATTTACGGCATCTTCACCTTCCTGCTTCGACCTATTACAGGAAAATATGTGGAGATTCCTTTTCTCACGACGAACTCCGGCGATGCCAATCTGGAAGCCACCAAGAACATCGCCCGTGGAAATACCTTCAAGCTCATCTCCACGTACAACAACGGAAATATCTATGGCGTCTGTACCTTCATCCTGCTTCCTCTTTTTGATCGGCTGGTGTCCCAGAGATGGAAGCGCCTGACGGTACGTGCCGCCATCTTCCTGACGCTTTCGCGCTCTGTCTGGGCGGGACTCTTCTTTGAACAGATCCTCTCCATGGCCGCAGTCTTCGTGGAACAGGCGCGTTCTTTCCCGCGTATCCACGGTAAAGCTTTGTTGAGCCGCCTCCTCCTGCTTTCTGCCTGCGGAGTTGTCCTCTCCGTGATCGTCGTCTGGATGAACCGCGACTCTTCGTTCATCTTTGACAGCGAGTTGGGTGGTCGCGCAAATTCTCTTTCGACCTTCTCCTACGCCACCTTCCTTCCTTCGGTGCCCGTCGATGCTTTCTTTGAGATTCTCTACGCGTCCGCCGTCTATCAATACGGCTATCTCGGCTTGCTCGCGATCATCGCGGTCTTTTTCGGACCGTGGATCGTTCTGCTCTCCGACCTTCGGGCGCTTTCCGACCCCTACCGACGCGCAGCGATGAAAGGTCTCGTCCTCTACTCTCTGCTCTCCTTTGGCGACTGCGCCATCAGTTTTATTCCGGTCATGACCTTTTACTGGTTCGCCTACATGGTCTTCCTCTTCGGTTTTCCAGGTCATCTGGTTGTTTCCAGTACGAGAGTAAAGACACGCTCTTCGACCTTTCTAAATCCCACACCTGCTCGCATCTCTCCCGTGGGCGGTCTTACCTGATGGACCTCCAATTCGACCATCTGGGACTTGTCACCAGCGACTTGGTCACCGCACGCGCTCACCTCTCCATCACGCTGGGCATTCAAGCCTGGAGTCAGGTCTTCGACGATCCCGGTATCGGCGTCTCCGTGCAATTTGGCATAGGGAACAACGGCTCTCCTGTCTTCGAACTGATCGCTCCTCTTGGGGAGACGAGCCCCGTCGCGCAGGCGCTCAAGCAAAGTCGAAACATCCTCAATCACATCGCTTACCTTGTACCCAATCTTGAGTCGGCAGCGGATCATCTGCGCACGCAGGGATGTTTCCCAACGGGCGATCCCATGCCTGCCGTGGCGTATGGCGGCCAACGCGTGCAGTTCTTCCTGTCTCCCCTGCGCTTTATGATGGAACTCATCGAAGCACCCGCCCATCAGCATCGCTTCTTCGAGTAGATCGACCCTCTATAAATCGCGTGGCGCACACCTCCTTCAATCCGGAATGTCTTCTGCAATGGCTGCCCACCGCTCCAGCAGACTGGTCTGCGCGCCTCTCTGAGGCACAACAGACCGCAGATCCCTGGCTACACCTGCAGGCCCTGGCGAACTTCCGCCTGGACTTTCTTGCAAACGCGAAGCTGGATCGCGCTCTCACAAAGACCGTCGCCACTCATTCAATCCCAGCCAGCTTTATTTCTCTTCGACTCGGCCTGCTCGCGTCGTCCACGACGCGCCACCTTTTGCCCAGCATGCGGGTCGCGGCGCTTCGGCGAGGCATCGTGCTTGAGATCTATGAAGGCGGATACGGGCAGTACATGCAGGAGCTTGCCGATCCGCTTTCAGGACTGCGCAGCTTCAATCCGCAGGCTCTGCTCTTCGCATTTGACGAACACCATATAGTCGAACTCGCACAACAGGGCGAGCCCATGGATCGTGTGCGCCTCGCGTGGAAGCTCGCGCGCGAGCATACCTCGGCGGCACTCTTTCACCAGACCATGCTTCCCGTCTTCCCGCGTCTGCTCGGTTCGAACGAGCATCGTCTTTCAACGTCTCCGGAGAGCATCCTCCAGCGTTTCAACTTAGAACTGACCACAGAGGCCGACCGCGAAGGCGCTGCTCTGCTCGACGTGACCGCACCGTCCGCACAGGATGGTCTCACCATCTGGCACGACCCCGCTCTATGGCATCGAGCCAAGCAGATCATCAATCCCGCTGCTGCCCCCTTGTACGCAGAGGCCCTTGCACCGTTACTCGCCGCGCACCTCGGAAGGTCTCGCAAATGCCTCGTTCTCGATCTCGACAATACCCTCTGGGGTGGCGTCATCGGCGACGACGGCGTGGAAGGCATTCAGCTTGGCCACGGGCATGCCGAAGGCGAAGCGTTTCTTGCGTTCCACCAGTTCTGCCTGCGCCTGCGCGATCGCGGCATCCTGCTCGCCGTCTGCTCCAAGAATGAGGAAGCTGCCGCCCTTCCTCCCTTCTCGCAACATCCTGAGACCTTGCTGCGGCGCGAGCATTTTGCCGCGTTCTACGCTAACTGGCAGGACAAACCTACCAATCTGCGAACCATCGCTCACCACCTGAACATTGGTTTGGACTCTTTGGTCTTTGTGGATGACAACCCCTTCGAGCGCGCTCTTGTTCGCCGCGAACTTCCGGAGGTCGCCGTCCCGGAGTTGCCCGAAGATCCCGCGCTGTTCGCGGCCACCATCGCACGCGCAGGATACTTCGAATCCCTCGGACTCACTCCGGAAGACCTCGAACGCGCACGCCACTATCAGGCGAATCAGTCCCGCGAAGATCTCCGCTGTTCTGTCACCGATCTCGATGGATACCTGCGCTCACTACAGATGGAGCTGCGCTATCGTCCCTTCGACGAAGCCAATCTCCAGCGCATTGCGCAACTCACGCAGAAGACCAACCAGTTCAATGTCACCACGCGGCGTCATACCGCTGAAGAGCTTCGCGTCATGATGCAGGATCCCTGTACGGTGACTTTGCAGTTTCAATTGAGGGACAGCTTTGGAGACAACGGCACCATCGCCCTCCTCATCGCCTTCGTTCGTGAGACGAGTCTCGTGATCGATACATGGCTGATGAGCTGCCGCGTACTGGGCAGGCGGGTGGAGGATGCCGTGCTTCGCCTCCTCGTGGAGGAAGCAAAACAACGTCAGCTCGACCTCATTGAGGGAGAGTTTCGGCCCACAGCGAAAAACACCCCCGTTGAGAACCTCTTCCCCCGTCTAGGCTTCACACCGGAAGTCTCCACTTCCGAAGCCCAATGGTTTTCTCTCGATGTCGGAGCATACTCACCCGCAGAGATTCCCATGCTCATCACCCATGAGTAGGACGATCACTCGTCACTTCTGCTTGTCCATCGAACCAGGCGTCACCGTGACATCGTTCGGTGCGGAGGGATTAATCTCTCCCTCTTTTTTCTCGGGCACAGGTGAGGTCACATGGGTAGGCTTGCCATGCTCACCTTCTCCGCCATACTTGCTTTCGTTCGGTCTGGGATCACTCATCGTCTCTTCACCTCTTCCCATCAGATTCCGCCAAAGCCGCTGCGAGATGCCCTCGCTTACACTGGACTGATATGCCTCGCAGTTTAATCGTTAAACTCGGTGCCATTGGCGACGTCATCATGACGTTGCCTGCGGCCTTTGCTTTGCACGAAAGCGGGCACGAGATTCACTGGATCTGCGGGCGAGGCGTTCTTCCTATTCTGGAACTCTATCCGTGGGTGCATCCCATTCCGGTCGACGAGCGTGCGCTTCTGCAATCCAGCCTGATCCAACGCTTGCAAACGATGATCGGTCTCTGGCGAAAGCTTGGCCTTTCCCACTACGACACGATTGCCACGATCTACTATGACCGGCGTTACCAGACGCTCACACTTCCTGTGCGTGCGCGGCGGAAGATTCTTCTGCGGCAGGGCGACCGAGCATTGGACCTGCTTCCCAATCGCCATCACACCGACGAGTACGCGCGGCTTCTTGTAGGAGAAGATGCGGGCCCGGTGCCTGACTCGCTGGCCCCCATCTTCCCTGCCAATCTGCCTCCGTCTCCGCTTCCGCCCCCTCAGAGAATGCGCATCGTGCTGGCACCGGCTGGCGCAAAAAATCTTCTGAGAGATGACGCGCTGCGCCGCTGGCCTGCGGAGAGCTATGTCTCGCTCGCCGGGATAGCGTTGGAGGCTGGTTATGAAGTCGTGCTCGCGGGCGGCCCGGACGACGTCTGGATTCGACCCTATTTTGAGCACCTTCCGGTCATCGATCTCATCGCGCAGCTCTCGCTTCCTCAACTTCTCGCCCTCTTCGACGCCTCCGCGGCAGTGGTCACCCACGATACCGGCCCACTTCATCTTGCAGGCATCACAAAGACAAGACTTCTCGGGATCTTTGGCCCAATCTCTCCCTGGGAGCGGCTTCCGCGCCGCCCCGGCACTGCGGCCATCTGGGGAGGCGAAGGCTTTGCCTGCCGCCCCTGTTACGTGGCGGGAAACTTCGCAGCGTGCACCAATAACCTTTGTATTCAGCAGGTGACTCCCGCCATGGCCTTCCAGCAGCTTCAAGTGCTTCTTGAGGGCGAACCTGCTTCTCCGTTTGTGGTCGTCCCGCAGCCCCCTCCAGGGGCCTTCGTATGAGGCCCGCGCTTTTTCTCGATCGGGATGGCGTTATCAACGAAGAAGTCGGCTTTCTTCATCGCCCGGAAGAGGTCCGTTTTGTCCCCGGGATCTTTGAGCTGATTCGTCAGGCTCGCAGCCGCGATTACGCCATCATCGTGATCACCAACCAATCTGGAATCGGGAGAGGGCTTTACTCCGAGGAGCAGTTTCAGGCGCTCATGCGGCACATGCGGTCTCTCCTGGCTGCCGAAGACGCCGACGTGGATGCCGTCTACTTTTCTCCGTTTCATCCAGTGCATGGCTTGAATGAGTACAAACGCGATACCGACTGCCGCAAACCTGGGCCCGGCATGTTGCTTCAAGCGGCGCGGGAGTACGATCTCGATCTCTCCCGGTCTGCCCTGATCGGAGACAGGTGCTCGGATCTGGCTGCGGGAGCAGCCGCCGGTGTTCCCCTGTTGATTCTCCTCGACGGCACGGAAGTTTCACCCTGCGAACAGGAGAATCTATCCAAATATCTAAGGGCACAAAGTCTCGAAGTCGCAGCGTTTCAGCTGGGCTTCCAGTCTGCCCCACCTACTTCGTCAACGATAACTTGAACTATCCTCGTTACTTGCGAGTATCCAGCTTGTGTGCTCGCACAACTTATTGTGACAGAGTGCATCTATACTCAACATAGACAAGAAGATCCTTGAGGAGCGGTGAGCTGGGTTCATACGGTTCATTCCCATCAACAGGACTTGCAGTAGTGAAATGCTTTCACTTGCTTCGCATGGCACCTTAAGGCGGAGATGAGCTACCCCTGCTATCTGCCTTTTTCAGGTAACTCGCTGCCGCAGACTATAAACCAGGATGAGCATGCCTTTGCAAGACCAATCACCGGAGTCCAGAGCAGTTGCGACTTCCCAGTCGTATCTCGAACAGCTCTCCCCACAGATCACGCATGCGGGTAGAACCAATGCCTATGGCGTAGGCTTCGAGTCGCCAGCGAACACCTTTGACTACATCGTTCTCAAACGGGTCTTCGATATCGGGATGGTTCTTGTCTTTTCACCCTTCCTGCTTTCGATAGGCACCATCGTTGCGCTTCTTGTAGTACTCAGCTCTCCGGGACCGATCTTCTTCTCGCACCGCCGGATCCGCCGTGGAGGAGCCTTCTTCTCCATGTGGAAGTTCCGCACCATGTGCCAGAACTCCGCCGAGGTCCTGGAACGTCATCTCGCCCTGCACCCCGAAGACCGCGAAGAGTGGCTTTTGAACCACAAGCTGAAGAAAGATCCGCGGATTACAGGCATCGGCAATATCCTGCGTCGCTCTTCTCTGGATGAACTGCCGCAGGTCTGGAATGTTCTTACGGGTCGCATGAGCCTTGTAGGCCCACGGCCTATCGTCGCCGCCGAGGTTGAGAAGTACGGCAGCGATTTTGCCTATTACATCGCTGTCAAGCCAGGTGTAACCGGCCTGTGGCAGTCCTCCGGACGCTCCACTCTCACCTACGATGAGCGCGTCGCCCTAGATCGCAAGTATGTCGAGAACTGGTCTCTCTGGCTCGACGTTAAGATCCTGGTTCGCACCGTGCGTTGTGTGGTCAACAGCAACGGTGCTTTTTGACCACGCACCTTAAGTCTTCTGTACCATCGGTTACATGCGCGTAGCCATCCTCCATCACTGGTTTGTCACCCGTGGCGGGGGGGAACGCGTCGCGGAGTGCATCGCCTCTTTATTTCCCGGAGCGGATCTGATCACGCTCGTCTCCGCCGACTCAGGACTTCCTGAGTCGCTGAAAGATCGCAAGCTGACCACTTCTTATCTGCAAAATATCCCTGGCGCGGTGAGCCATCATCGCCAGTTTCTTCCGCTTTACCCCTCGGCAGTCGAACACCTGGACGTCCGCGAATACGACCTCATCGTGTCCTCGGACTCTGGCCCTATTAAGGGTGTGCTCAAACGGGAAGATGCAACCCACCTCTGCTACTGTCACTCTCCCATGCGTTATCTCTGGGACGCTTACGATCAGTACCGCAATCAGATGTACGGCCCCGCCCGTCTCGCCTTTACCCTGACCGCGAAATATGTGCGCGACTGGGACGCGCTTGCCGCACGCCGCGTGACCGCCTTCGCCGCCAACTCCAACTATGTGGCGGACCGGATCTCGCGTTATTACGGTCGCGAGAGCACAGTGATTCACCCTCCCATTGATCTGCAGAGGGTCCGTATCCTGGAGCCGCAGGATCACTATCTGGCTGCGGGCCGTCTGGTCTTTTACAAACGCACCGATCTGCTCATCGCCGCCTGCAATCGCCTGAACCGGCCTCTTCGCATCGCAGGCACCGGCCCGGAAGAGGCCCGTTTGCGCAAACTTGCAGGACCAAATGTAACCTTCCTTGGCGAGCTTTCGGATGAAGATCTTTGGAATGAGTACGCCCGCGCCCGCGCCCTGCTCTTCGCCGCCGATGAGGACTTTGGCATGGTCCCTCTGGAGGCACAGGCCTGCGGACGTCCCGTGATTGCATATGGCGCTGGCGGATCTTTAGAGACAGTCGACGCTTACGGCGACCAGCCGACGGGCGTCTACTTCCCATCGCAATCCGAAGACGCCCTCATCGCGGCCATCGAACACTTCGAGTCCATCGAATCGAGCTTCTGTTCCACCGCGATACAGAAACATGCTGAGAACTTTGCAACGCCCATCTTTTTGCAACAGATGCGCGACTTCGTTCTCTCCCATGCCCCGCAGGCGATGGAAGCCATGGCGCCTCTGGAAGAGTGCGTTGCCTTAGAGCGCTCTACCCTGCTCAGAACCGTCTCCTAGCATGCAGACGATGCGCGATCTTCTCCGGTCCGTTCTCGGAGATTCGCTCTCCGCGCTTCCCCCTGTGGAACGGCTTGCCGCTGCCTGGCCCGTTGCAGCCGGAAGTTCCATCGCGGTGCATTCCCTCGTCGCGCGCCTGGAAGGCACAGTGGTCACGGTGCATGTTGCGGATAGAGCCTGGCTCCAACAGCTTCGAAGCATGACGCCCCAGCTCCGAGGGGAACTCTCCCGCATCGCGCGTGTGCCGCTCACCGATATACTTTTTGAATACAGCCATGACTGAAATCACGAACCCCGAACGCGTCACCCTCGAAGAAGTCCGCCACGTCGCCTCGCTTGCCAACCTTCAACTCACGCCTGAGGAAGAGCCGCACATGCAGCGCGATCTGAACGCCGTGCTTGGCTATATCGCCGAGCTCAGCGAACTGGACACCACCGGCGTCCCGCCGCTGGCGCAGATTACCGAACTGTTGCATGAGGCCGACTCCACATGGCTTCGCGCCGACGAGCAACGTCCCTCCGTCGACCGCGCCACCGTAATGCAGGAAGCACCGAATACCGACGGCCGCTTCTTCAAAGTCCCAAAAGTCATCGAGCGCTAAAACTCTCCGCTCACCGATGGAATGCCGTCCTTGAAGCGCAGCCTACGGCGAAAACCGGCTGTTGCAAGGCACGAAGTATGAGCAAAGATTAGGACCAAATCATGAATCTCAAGACCCTGACCATCGACGTCACCCTCGCCGCGCTCCGTTCCGGCGAAACGACCGCCAGCGCCTTAGCCCAACTTCATTTTGACAAGATCAAAACCGAAGACCAAGTCCCGGGGAAGGAAATCAACTCCTTTCTCTCCCTTGCCGAAGAGCGCGCGATGCAGCAGGCGGAGAAGATCGACGGCATGCTGAAGGCGGGCGAAAACCTCCCCGTCCTGGCGGGCGTCCCCATCGGCATCAAGGATGTTCTGACGATGCAGGGTGCGCCCTCTACGGCAGGCTCCAAGATCCTCAAAAACTACCATCCGCCCTACGACGCCACGGCGGTGCGCAAGCTGGAAGCCGCGGGAGCGGTCCTTCTGGGCAAGCTGAACTGCGACGAGTTTGCCATGGGCGGATCGAATGAAAACTCCGCCTACGGGCCGGTTCGGAATCCCAGAGCGCTGGACCGCGTTCCCGGAGGCTCCTCCGGGGGCTCTGCCGCAGCCGTCGCCGCGGGCTTCTGTGTTGCTTCGCTAGGCACGGATACGGGCGGCTCGGTGCGTCAGCCTGCCGCGTTCTGCGGCGTGACGGGCCTGCTGCCTACCTACGGACGCATCTCGCGTTACGGCCTGATCGCTTTTGCCTCTTCGCTGGACCGCGTCGGACCTGTGACACGCTCCGTGCGCGATACCGCCACCATGCTCTCTGTCCTGAGCGGCCCAGATCCTATGGACGCCACCGCTTCGCAAACCCCGGTGGAGGATTATGTTGCCGCGACGAAGGCCCCCGTTGCCGGATTGAAGATCGGCATTCCCGCCGAGTACTTCGGCGAAGGCCTCGAGCCGGAGATCCGTGCCGCCGTGGAGCGGACGCTGGACCAGCTTAAAGCTGCCGGATGCACTACGCATCCGATTTCCCTGGCGCATACAAAGTACGCCGTTCCAACGTATTACGTCCTGGCGACAGCCGAGGCGAGCAGCAATCTGTCGCGTTTTGACGGCGTACGCTTCGGCCATCGCGTCGACCACCCGAAGAACCTTTCGGAGCTCTACAAGGAGTCGCGCGAAGAGGGTTTCGGACCGGAGGTCAAGCGCCGGATCCTTCTGGGCACGTACTCGCTCTCCTCGGGCTACTACGACGCTTACTATCGCAAGGCGCAGCAGGTCCGCACGCTTCTGGCGCGGGATTTTCTGGCCGCCTTTGCCGAGGTGGACGCCATCGTGACTCCAATCACCCCCACGCCTCCATGGAAACTCGGTGAAAAGACAGAAGATCCGCTCTCCATGTACCTCGCGGATATCTACACAGTCGCCGCCTCATTGGCCGGAATCAGCGGCATTAGCGTGCCCGTCGGCGAAACGGCGGAACATCTCCCCATTGGCGTTCAGGTACTTGCGGGTCACTTCCAGGAGGCCAAGCTTCTTCGCGTCGCTCAGGCCATCGAGGATGCTAAAAAATAATCTGTCCGCAACCCATTTTTTGGTGAAAGTCGCGCGCAACACCTGCAAAACTCCTGTGTTCTTACTAATGCAACAAGGGAGGTTTTACATGCAGATCACGAAGACAATCACAAAATGGATTACGGGCGCCGCCCTTGCAGCCGCGCTCTTCATCGCGGCTCCGGCACCGCAAGCCAAGGCTCAGGTTGCCTTTGGGGTCAGCGTGGGAGTTCCCTATTATGGGTACGCTCCGTATCCCTACGGCTATTACCCCTACTACGGCTACGGCCCTTACTACGGCTATGGCCCGGCGTTCTACGGGCGCTATGGTTATGGCCGCGGCTTTTATGGCGGACGAGGCTTCTACGGCGGTCGCGGGTTTGTAGGCGGACGTGGATACGGCGGTGGCGGTTACGCACGTGGCGGCGGCTTTGGCGGCGGTCGTGGTGGTGGAGGATCTCGTGGTGGCGGAGGACGCCGGTAACGGCAACCAAACCACTCTTTCCAAACGAGGCCAGGCGATCACCGCCTGGCTTCTCTCTTTGAAGATGCAGTGAACGTTTCTTAACCGCAGGTGCATCACCAGCAGGTGAATCTTATGCGCAGCACACGTTTTGTCTCAGCCGCAACGCTCGCTTTCGCACTTCTTGCCTCCACTGCCGCCCATGCGCAGAACTCCTTCCGGAATGATGGACGAGAAGACCGGCGGGACAATCGTCGAGATTTCCGCGAACAGCAGCGTTTTGACGAACAGCGCCAGCGGGAAGAGCACTTCCGCTTCGAGCAGTCTCGTTTCAACCACACGGACGAACGCTTTGAGCCACAGCGCTTCGAGAACCGTCGCGATTTCAACCTGGCAGAGCACCGCCTCGTACATGACCGCTACGAGGATCACGGAAGCAACTATGCCCGCTAAGGGACGTACCACAGGCCACCGGAACCCTCCGGCGGCCTGTTTCGTGTCCGAAAATAACACGGAATAAATGTGGTAGCCTCAAGCTTGAAGCGGTTGGCACGAGGCACAATGGCCCAGTCAATCTGAGAACATACGGCGCACGTCCTACAGAACAAGAGGAAGCCGCACAGCGCATGACCACCGTATACGACCTGATCGTTATTGGCTCTGGCCCTTCCGGGCAGCGGGCCGCTATTTATGCCGCTAAACTCGGTAAAAAAGTCGCTCTTATTGAAATGCGCGAAGTGGTCGGAGGAGCCTGTATCTCTACCGGCACCATCCCTTCCAAGACCATGCGCGAAGCCGTCCTTCACCTCTCCGGTTATAACTACAAATCTATCTACGGTATGAACTACCGCGTGAAGGAACGCATCACGATGGCCGATCTGGCCTTCCGCGTTCAGCACGTGATCAAGACCGAGATCGACGTGACCGAAGCCCAGCTCTCGCGCAACAACATCGAGATGCTCACCGGCACGGCCAGTTTTGTAGACGCCACCCATCTAAAGGTAACTAACTCGCGTGGTTCCACCATTTACGAGTCGGCCAACATCGTGATCGCTACTGGCACCAAGCCTGCGGCTTCAGTAAAAGTTCCGATCAACGGCACCTCGATCATCAACTCCGACCTGGTGCTGGACCTCAAGACCCTTCCGAAGACGATGATCGTCGTCGGCGGAGGCGTGATCGGCGTCGAGTTCACCTGCATGTTCGCCGCTCTAGGCGTCCGGGTCACGTTGATTGAGCGCCGCCCACGCCTGCTGGAGTTTGCCGACCAGGAGATCGTCGAGGCCTTGAGCTACCACCTTCGCGATGCGCGTGTCACGATGCGCATGAACGAGGAAGTGGAGTCCGTGGAAGAGATGGAAGACGGCTCCGTCGTCGCGAACCTGGAGTCCAAGAAGAAGATCCAGGGCGATGCCCTTCTGTTTGCAGTCGGTCGCCAGGGAAATGTGGATGAGCTGAACCTCTCCGCCATCGGCGTCGAATCTGACGAGCGCGGTCGTATCCCGGTCGATAAGGACTACCGCACCAAGGCACGCAATGTCTTCGCCGTGGGCGACGTCATCGGCTTCCCTTCCCTGGCCTCGGTCAGCATGGAGCAGGGCCGTGTGGCTGCAGCGCGGGCCTTTGGAGACGAGAGCATCCTCTCCAACCCCAGCTTTTACCCGTACGGCATCTGGACGATCCCAGAGATCAGCTTCCTCGGCAAGACCGAAGAGCAGCTTACGGAAGAGGATGTGCCTTACGAGGTCGGCGTCGCCTACTACCGCGAGATCGCCCGTGGGCAGATTCGTGGAGATACGACAGGCCGTTTGAAGCTCATTTTCCATCGCGAGAACAAGTCGATCCTCGGCGTGCACATCATTGGCGAAGGCGCCAGCGAACTGCTGCACGTCGGACAGGCTGTGATGGCTCTGGGTGGAAACATCGATTACTTTGTGGATACGGTGTTCAATTACCCGACGCTGGCGGAGGCTTATAAGGTCGCTGCGTTCAATGGCTTGAACCGGTTGAGTAAGTTCGAGTAGATCCGGCTCCGCTAAAAATTTTCGTACCAGTAGCCAAATAATCGCATGGGACTCTTCCCTGGCATTATTTGGCTATCGCTTTTGGGATGCCAAATAGCTCTGAAGCGATCCTGTCTCCGATCTCCCACGGTGCCGAAGGATCGATATTTTCGAGCACGATAATGCAGACTTTGTCTTTGGTATATCTCTGAATCACTGATTCAAACCCTTTGACACCGCCACCGTGGTAATACAACGCCCGGCCAAAACGCTCCGCCAGCACGACGCCATATCCATAGTGCATGCCCTGCAGCAGGGTCTCGGGGTAGAGGGCAAACATCTGACGCGTTGAATTTTCCGATAGAAGTTTGCCATTCGCGAATGCCTCATTCCAGCGGTACAAATCCTCAACCGTCGAATAAATGCTGCCCGCAGCATTCGGAATACTCATGTCGATGAACTCTGCATTGATGGTCTGTCCGTCCCTTCGCATGTATCCCGAAGCACGTTCTTTGAGGATGGGGAATTGTTTGTCGTAGCCCGAGTTTGTCATGGCCAAGGGCATGAAGATGTTCTTTTGGAGAAAGTCCGCGTAAGAGACTCCAGAGACCTTCTCGATCACCATTCCCAACAAAACATATCCAGTATTTGTGTAGCGGAGTTGTAATCCTGGCGTAAATTCCAGAGGTTTCGTTGCGGCCACCTCGACCAATTCTTTCGGTGTAGCGCCGGTCCGGTTAAGTATCTGATCAACGCGAGGCATCTCCGCGTAATTAGGAATGCCTGAGGTATGTGTCAAAAGCTGATGAAGGGTGATTGCTTGCCAGGTCGGAGGAAGATCCGCGACGTACTTGGCTATTGGATCTTTCACGTCAAGTTGGTGTCGTTCCTGCAACAGGAGAATTGCGGCCCCTGTGAACTGCTTTGTGAGGGATGCGATCCTGAATTTGGTTCCTGTTGAATTGGGTATGTCCCACTCTTCGTTCGCAAAGCCGTAGCCCTTCTCGAAGACAATCGAGCCGCCTTTCCCGATAAGAACCGACCCGCGAAAGTTGCCGGATGCTGTCTCCTGGTTCAGGAAACTGTCGATAGTCAGGAGTGCTTTTGGAAGATTTGCGGTCTGGGTATTGAGATTTGAGGTCGTTAGAGCCAGTGAGAGAAGCACCGCCCTTTTCACCTGGGATTTTGCGTTCGGATAGCTCAAAACCTGCTCCCCTAGGCTGATTCTCCTGTTTCTTTGACCCGTTCCTCAAGTTAAATGTAGTCGCGATAAGAACATTAGTTTCGGGTGTAGGAGAGCTACGCTCGAAGCGGTTCGCGCTTTCGCGCGAATACCCACACATCGCAAAGAGCGCGATGTATGGGGCACCCGGTTTGATTTCTGAGGATCTGGTTTGTGGGCTCCGCGCGACCCCGCCCTTTCGCGATGAGGCCGCGAAAAAATGGGGCACGAGGGTACGCTACGCGGTTTTCTTTTTGTTGCGGGCTTTTACCTTGAACCAGATGGGGGTGCCGACGAAGCCGAAGGCCTCGCGGACCTGATTTTCCAGGAAGCGTTCGAAGCCGAAGTGCAGCTTCACGTCGCGATCGGTGAACAGGACGAAGGTTGGAGGAGCCACGGCGGCCTGCGTCATGTAATAGATCTTCACGCGCTTGTTCATCGGCACGCTGGCGCGCTGGAAGTCGACGTCAGCGAGGAAGCGGTTCATCTGGCCCGTGGTGACGCGCTTGCGGCGCTCGCGCGCGACCTTCTGCACTTCGCGGAAGACCGAGTTCACGTTGATGCCCTCGGCGGCGGAGATGAAGAGCAGGGGGGCGTAGTCGAGGTACTTCAGCGCGTGACGCACCTGTTCCGTGTAAGCCTTCTGGTCTGCGGGGGGCTGTCCGTCGGTGCGGTGTGTCGTGACGAGATCCCACTTGTTCACGACGATGATCACGGAACGTCCGCTCTCGTGCGCGTAGCCGCCGATGTTGGCGTCCAGCGCGGCGACGCCTTCGGTGGCATCGATGATGAGCAGGCCAACGTCCGCGGCTTCGAGATGCTTGCGCGCCATGATGACGGAGAGCTTCTCCGCCATGAGCGTGGTCTTGCCCTTGCGACGGATGCCGGCGGTGTCCACGAAGCGGAAACCGTGGCCGTTGCGCTCGACGAGTTCATCCACGGCATCGCGCGTGGTTCCGGCGATAGGCGAGACGATGGAGCGGTCGGTGCCTGTGAGGGCGTTCAGTAGCGTGCTTTTGCCGACGTTGGGGCGGCCGATGATGGCGACCTTGGTCTCCTTGGAGTCGTACTCGCCGTGCGAACGCAGCTTGCGCGGCTTGGGCGCGTTGGGGTCGGGCTCTTCTTCCCAGACCTCTTCCAGCTCTTCGGGAGCTTCGACTTCGGGACGCGGGAGGGTCTCAAAGACCGCGTCGAGAAGGTCGCCGATGCCGTTGTTGTGCTCCGCCGAGATGGCGAAGACGTCGCGGAAGCCAAGCTGGCGGAAGTTCTCCGCGTCGCTGGTGATCTGCACGGTATCCATCTTGTTGACGGCCAGGAAGATGTGTTTGCCGCTGCGCAGGAGAATGCGGGCAAGTTCCAGATCGGGAGCGGCGAGCTCCGTTCGACCGTCGACGACCATGATGATGGCGTCGGCTTCGTCCAGGGCGACGCGGGCCTGACGATAGATCTCGCTGGGGATGAGGGCTTCGTCATCGGGAACGACTCCGCCGGTGTCCACGATGCGGGCGTACTCGCTCTGCCACTCGATTTCGCCGTAGATGCGGTCGCGCGTGATGCCGGGTTCGTCGCCGACGATGGAGCGGCGGGTGCCGGTGAGGCGGTTGAAGAGCGTGCTTTTGCCGACGTTGGGGCGACCGCAGACCGCGATGAGCGGAGCGTCGATGGCCGCAGAGGGCTTCTGCAGCTCTTCGATCAGAGGAAGGCTGGCAGCCACGGCGCGTTCGGTCTCGCGATCTTCGAGCGCGGAGAGGTGTGTGCGCGGACGCTGCTCTTCTGCTGCGGTCTGCGAGGCCGAGTCAGGCTTCGCGTGCCGGGCGGAGGCGCGCTCGATCGCGGCTTCCTTGATGTCGCGCTGGGTCGCCTTCGCGCCGCGCGGCACTGCGCCTTTGGCACCGGTGGTTCTGCCGTGCTCGCTCTGCTCGACGACTTTTTTGCTTTCAAACTCTGGCGATTGCCGCCGTGTACGCGCCTTTGCCGCCGCAGCGGACTTCTTCGCCGCTGCTTCCTTACGCGCCTTGGGCGAGGTTGCCGCCCGTGTTCCGCTCGCCAATTGCTCAGCCTTGGTCGCCTTGCCCTTATGCGGACGAGTAGACGCCTGCCTGTGCTTTTTTCCGAGCCTTTTCTTCTCTACCTTTGCCATTCTTCAAGGCTAGCAGTTATGGAGCACTAAACCTGCGTCAAACGTCACCGTATTGGCCCACTGAAGGCCATTCGTACCTGCTTTTCTCCCGGGCAGCCGCTATCATAGGGTTTTCGCCTGTTCTTCGATGCCTGTGACCCTGACCCAGACCGAGCCGCTTCCTACCCTGCGGGACTTCTTTTCGCCGGGCGGCGTGCTGGCGCAGTCGTCGCTGCACTACGAGCACCGCAAGGGTCAGTACGAGATGGCGCAGGCCGTCGAGAAGGCGATGGACGACAAGCGCCACCTGATCGTGGAGGCCGGTACGGGAACGGGGAAGACGCTGGCGTACCTTTTGCCCGCCATCCGCAAGGCGCGCGAGACGCAGCAGCGCATCATCATCTCCACCGGAACGAAGAACCTGCAGGAGCAGCTTTTCTTCAAGGACATTCCCTTTCTGGAATCGCTGCTGGGGCCGCTGAAGGTTTGCTACATGAAGGGCCGCAGCAACTATCTCTGCAAGCAGAAGCTCTATGCCCTGCGCGCGCAGCCACTATTGAGCGGTCTGGACGAGATCGACCAGTTCCACATTCTTTCTAACTGGGAGCACGAGACGAAGACAGGCGACCGCGCCGAGGTGAACGGCCTGCCGGAAAACTCTGCCCTGTGGGGCAAGCTGGATGCCCGCAGCGAGGCCTGCCTGGGGCAGACGTGCCCGAACTTTGAGACGTGTTTTGTGACCGAGATGCGACGGAAGGCGCTGGAAAGCGAGATCGTGATCGTCAATCATCATCTCTTCTTCGCCGACCTGAATATCAAGCAGCAGTCTGGGAACGCTCCGGATGCTGGCGTGCTCCCGGATGCGTTGGCGGTCGTCTTCGACGAGGCGCACGAGATGGAGGATGTGGCCAGCGATTACTTTGGCGTGGCTCTTTCTCAGCAGCGCTTTGAAGAACTGGCGCGCGATACGGAGTCTCTGTTGAAGGCGAAGAACGCTTCGTCCTCTTCGATCGAGTCGGCAACGATTTGGCTACGCGAACGGGCGCGGGTCTTCTTCGCTTCGCTGCCGCAGATCGGGACGACGATCGGGCGCATGCCTTTCGACGACCGTGAAGGTTTTCTGGAGGAGCGCGGGGATGGGTATCTAGGCGCAGTGGCTGCGCTGAATCGGCTGGAGTCCGAGCTGGAGCGTTTGAAGGAAGTGGACGAAGCTTCGGGTCTGCGCCGCAGGGTGGGAGAGATCCGCACCAGCCTGAAGTTTTTAATGGAGGCGAACGATCCCAACACCGTCTTCTGGATCGAGCGTCGCTCTGCGGGCGGAGTGCGGAATGCGGCGCAGGGCGGGCAGGCGTTTCATACGCATCTGCAGGCCACGCCGATCGATGTTTCGGAGCTGTTGACGCAGACCTTGTTTGAGAGCTTTTCCTGCGTGGTTCTCACCTCGGCTACGCTGACGGTGCAGGGCGGCTTCGAGCATATTCGCAAGCGGCTGGGGCTGGTGCTTCCGCGAGAGCTTGTGGTGCCTTCGCACTTTCAGTATGGGAAGCAGGCGCTGCTGTATCTGCCGCCGTATATGCCCGATCCGCGTGACTCGGCGTACATGCCGCGAGCGGCGGAGCGTGTGCGGCGCGTTCTGGAGATTACGAAGGGTCGCGCCTTCTGCCTCTTTACGAGCTATGCGCAGATGCGGGCGATGTACGAGCGCATGCTGGTGGAGGTGCCCTTCCCTCTACTGCTGCAAGGGACGCAGCCTCGTCGTGCCCTGTTGGATGAGTTTCGTGCCACGCCGAATGCGGTGCTGTTTGGCACGAGCAGCTTCTGGCAGGGGGTAGATGTGCAGGGCGAGCAGCTCTCGTGCGTGATCATCGACCGTCTGCCGTTCGCGGTGCCGAATGACCCCGTGGTTCGCGCGCGCATGGAGGCGATTGAAGCTGCGGGAGGCAAGCCGTTTTACGATCTGCAGATTCCGCAGGCGGTGATTACGCTGAAGCAGGGGTTTGGGCGGCTGATTCGGTCGGTAGAGGACCGCGGCGTGCTGATGCTGCTGGATGCGCGTATTCAAACGCAGCGGTATGGGAAGGTCTTTCTGGATAGCCTGCCGCCGTATCGGATTACGAGTGAGCTGGGGGATGTGGAAGAGTTCTTTGCTGAGCCTAAGGCTAAGGGGTGACAGCGGTTCGCGCGTTGCGCGAATACCCACACATCGCAAAGAACGCGATGTATGGGGCACCCGCTTTGGTTTCCTTTGGGTTTAGTTTCCGGGGACGGGTTGGGCTGTAACTGCTGGTGTCGCCGGTGCAAGGACTCGGACGGCCATGCGGGGGAAGCTGAAGGTGCCGCCTGCGTCGTCTATCACGTTGACCTGGCAGACGTACGTTCCGGGTTTGAGGCCGCTGAGTGGGACGTCGAACTGGAAGCCCACTGCTCCGCGTTCCGGTAGGTTGACGGCTGTCCCTGCGACTAACGGCGTTTCGTATACCTTGCTTCCGCCGCTTAGAAACTGGATGGAGGTAAGGACGCGCACGCCTCCTACTGAGGGGCGGGCCTTGAGGCCGCTGGTGCTGGCGTTGTTTGCTGTGGCTGCATCGGCTGCGGCTACCGCGCGGACCTTCGCGGGATCGTAAACCTCGTACATCACGTAGAGATGCTGGTCCTGGCGGAAGACGTGGGGTACGTT
Organism: Terriglobus saanensis SP1PR4; assembly: GCF_000179915.2. Taxonomy (NCBI): domain Bacteria; kingdom Pseudomonadati; phylum Acidobacteriota; class Terriglobia; order Terriglobales; family Acidobacteriaceae; genus Terriglobus; species Terriglobus saanensis. The sequence goes on from NC_014963.1 coordinate 4,269,033, forward strand.
GGCAACAAACTCCATGCCGTCCCGTACCAGCGGGTTTTCCGTGCGCTTGGTCGTATTGGGAACGCGCTGGCTGGAGAGCAGGACGCTGGAGAGCTTGAGCGGAGATTTCTTCAGATCGGGCACGTTGAGATCGGTTTCAAAGCTGCCCATCGCGCCGGTCTGGTTTTCGCGGACGACGAGCTTGAGGTGATACTTTCCCGGGGCGAGCGCGAAGCCGGTGTTGTACTGAATGTTCTTGCGCTGCACCTGCTGGTCCGCGCCAAGTTGCAGTTTCACCGTTTCGCGGATGTTACCGACGACGAGGCGCTGTGCGTTGCGGACTTCGCCGAGAAAATCGAGCGAGGCCTTGTCCTTGTCGCCGTTCTTGATGAAGGGAATCTGCGAACCGGGAACGATGGCGGAGACGGGAACGAAGTAGCGGTTGTCGCTGAGTCGGAAGTAGAGCGCCTGCAGATAGACGGCGACGTCGGTCGCGGGGAGGTCGCTCTTCAACTGTTCGGTGAGCGCGATCTCGCGGTCCTCGGTCTTCTGGTGCTGGAAGTCGGCGGGGGCGTAGTAGCCGGGGCGGAAGTCGAGCTTTACATCGTTGCGGTTGAGCTTGACGGAGAGGTGGCGATACTTGCCGTCGCGCGCCTGGTTCTGTGAGCGAAAGCCGAGGATGTAGTAGGCCTCGGTGTCGTTCTGCACCTGCTGGAAGGCGGGCGCAAAGTCGTTGGAGTCGAAGAAAGACTTACCACCCGTATCGCTGGAGAGGGTGGCGAGGGTCTCCTGCGAGGAGAAGTTGGAGCTGAGGCGTGATTGCATGGCTGCACCACTGTAGGCGGAAGTTCCACGCAGGCTGCCGACGCTGGCGTTGCCGACGGGAGGGATGGCTTCGAGGCCGCGCGTGTCCACGCTGTAGATGCTCATGTTGGCGCGGACGGCAGCGTTGGTGGCGGCGCGCAGGGAGGCCTGATTCTCGATGCCGTTGCGGCTGAGTCCGCCAGAGAAATACAGCATGGATTTGCGCTGGTCGACGCGTTCGAGGCTCTTGGCGATGGACTGGATGGCGTAGAGTTCACGGTCGGTGTTGAGGTTGTTGTATTCGGTGTCGTCGGCGGTGAAGCTGGTGGCGTCGTCGGCGGTGCCTTCGCTATCGCCCGTAGTTCCAGCAGCGAAGCCCTGGCCTTCGGTGCCGTTATATTTTCCGACGGCGGCGAGGAGCGAGTCCTTGTTCGCCGTGAAGTCGTGATCGAGTGTAAGGCTGGTGCTGAGGCTGGCCACGGCGACGAGGTCGGCGGGCTGCATCTTGGTCTTGATGTAATTCTGCGCGGCTTCCACGGCACGGTCGATATCTTCCTGCTGCATGGAGGCGAGATCGAAGAACATGACGATGAGGCGATGATCGCGAAGTGCGGCGGCGTCTGCTGCGATGGAATTTTCCATCATCTCTGCGATGGTGGGCGCTTTGCCGCTGACGGTTTTTTCGTTGAGCACGGCTGCTTCGTCGACGTTTTGAAAGTCGAAGGAGGCGACCTTCTGCGGCTTGCCGTCTTCGGTGATGGTGAAGTCGGAGGCCTTGAGTCCTTTGACGATGGCTCCGGTCTTCTTGTCGCGCACGACGACGTTGGTCAAAACGAGTTCGCTGCGGACGTTGAGCGTGAAGACCTGCGACTGCGCGTTGCCCTGCTGCTGAATCTGGCCGGACTGGGCCATGAGAGGAGTTGCGCAGAGCGTAGCTACGAGAGAAGATGCTACGACTGCGCGCACGGACGCGATGAGGTGAGCTGCTGACATGCTACTGCCATCCTGTATGCGATCTTTCAAAACCGATACCTCGCTTGGACGGTGAGTTGACGTGCGCTGGCCACACTGGTGACGCGGCCAAAGGTCGCCGAGTTGAGCACCGTGTTGATTCCAGAGTATTGGACAGTGTTGAAGACGTTGTTGGCGGTGGCGCGTGCTTCGAAAGACTTGGTTCCACCGAAGCTTTGCGTACGCGCGAGGGACATATTCACATTCACCGTGCCGGGGCCTTCGATAGAGTTACGCGACGCTGTGCCGTAACCGGAAGAGGAGGTAGGCGCAGTAAAGGCCGCGCTGTTAAACCAGAGAGCAGAGCTTCCGGGTCCACTGATGGGCTGCGAGAAGACGCGGTCAGGACGCAGAGTGTAGTTCCCGCCGGAGGCCACCTGGGCGATCGTAGAGGCGTAGCTCGGTGTGAAGTAGCTGCCCGAGGCGAAGGTGAAGGTACCCGAGACGGAGAAGCCATCCAGGATCTTCGGCATCACGCCGCCTTGATTGAAGAAGGCGCGGTTGGGGCCGAACGGAAGCTCGAAGACATAGTTGCCCGTGACGGAATGCCGTACATCGAAGCTGGAGTTTCCGTACTCAAGATCGAGGCGCTGGTCGTTCTGCGCGATCACGTTTCCGCCGCTGCCGCCGATGCTGGAGGCGTTGTCGATGGAGTGGCCGTAGACGTAGCTTGCGCCGAGGGCAATGCCCTTCTGCATCCGCTTGCGAGCGTTGATCGTCAGGGAATTGAAGCGCGAGTTCGCGATGGAGTCTTCGTAGGTAAAGGCCGTAGCGTCTGCAGAGGTCACGCCGGTAGCGGTGTGATTTGGAGCACGGAGCAGATCGAGGTCGCCACCAAACGAGCCGTTGTAGCCGACGTTGAGCACGATGCCGAGCGGAAGCGTCTTCTGAATATCCGCGTTGAGCACCTGCACGCGACCGAGGCGGTAGTTGCGGTTCACGGCAAAGCTGTTCTGCGTGACGGTGGACACAGTGCAACCGAAGGCGTTGGCGAGCGTGAAGCTGCCGTAGGTTCCGCATCCACTCTGCCCGGCGGTGTTGGTCTGCGTGATGGCGAAGGGTGGCTGTGACTGCAGGCTGCGCGCAAAACGGCTGTACTGGCCCGTGTTGAAGTTAATTCCATAGCCCGCGCGAATGACGATCTGCTTTGGCCATTTGGGGCGATAGGCGATGCCGATGCGCGGAGAAAACATCGTTCGGTCAGGCTGCACAAGCGAGCGCGGAAACTTGCCGCTGAAAGGCCCCGTGCCATTGGCTACGACGGCAGAAACCTGCGTGAAGTCCGCGTTGTGATCCAGGTTGACGAGGCGATCATATTTCTCAACATACGGCGCGAAGTACTCGTAGCGCAGACCGGCGTTGACGGTCAGGTTGGCGCGGAGACGGAAGTCGTCATTGGCGTAACCGTCCCAGACAGTCTCGCGGAGATAGGTCTTGAACGATGCGGCCTGGATCTTCGACTGCTGTGGAGCTCCGAGGAGGAAGTCGGCGAAGGAGCTTCCCGTGGGCGTGCTGGCAGTGGTCGTAACGGTGGACGGAGCCGCGGTGGCGTAGCCGGTAAAGGTGAGTGAGCCGAGGACGTTGGAAGAACCAAGGACGTCATAGTGGACGCGCCGCACGTCGAAGCCGAAGCGGAGGTTATGTTTCTTATGGCTCCAACTGACGGCGTTGCCGAAGGCGACGGTCTGGTTGACGCTGTCAGTCGGATTGCCTCCGCCAAAGCCGGTGAAGTTGGTAAGACCGATCGTCGGGAGGCCACTGTAGAAGCCGGTCGCGACTGCAGATGGCTTGGGGACAGCGATGCCCGCAGCCGCCGTGGGGTCGGTGGGAGTGCCGGTGTAGATATTGGTCGTCAGGGCGTGCGAGCGGTTCCAGTTGAGCGTGGTGTTATCGCTGAAGCGGCCATATCCGATGGAGTAACCGACGCCGAGGCCGTAGCCGTCCGTGGCGGCCTTGGTGTCCTGCACGGCAAAGGTGCCGAGACCGTCGGTTGCGCCATGCTGATAGTTAAAGCTGGCATTCAGGTTTTGCCGCAGCGTCTTGGGGGCGTCCTGACGCTGCCTGCGTCCACCGCCTCCACCTCCTGCTCCTCCTCTACCGCCGAAGGCGGGTTGTGCGCCGATATTGCGTACGAAGCGGGCGGAGAGGGCGGCGGAATTGTTCCCCGCTGCGGCGATGCGCTGGTAGTTGTAGTTCTGCGTGTTGGTCGCGATGTTGGGCATCGGGTAGTAGGTGAGCAGGTTCTGCGCAGCGGTGGAGAGACGGTTGGCGCAGATCACATTCGTCTGTGCATTGCAGACGAAGGGCGCACCGGTCGTGGGATCATAGATGGTGACCGGAACGGCGACTCCGTTGACGGTCTGCGTGAGACCGGTGAAGTCTCCGGTCCGTTGTGCCACCGTAGGCACGGTGGCGTAGGCGTTGAAGGGCGTGATCGTGCGTCCCCCTGTGAGATTGAGGAAGACAAACTGCTTCGGGTTGGGCTTCGTGAGTCCGGGGATATAAGGCGAACCGACAAAGCTGCCACCGTAACGGTTGCTGCTGTAAGCAGGCTTCACGGCAGTGCCGGTAAGCGAGTACGGCGTAGCGTCGAGCGCGCCGTTGCCGCCCTGGTAAAAGACGTTGCCATGGATTGCGTTGGGATTCATGTTGCGGAAGGCACCACCGCCAAAGCCGCCTCCACCACCGCCGCGCCCTCCACCACCACCGGGCCCACCACCTCCCGGTCCTCCACCACCTGGACCACCCATGCCGCCGGGGCCTCCGCCCATCATGCCGCCGAGCATCCCGACGACAGCGGTCGCGATGTCGCCGTTGCCTCCGCCGCCAGCGCGCGCCTGGGTCATGGCGTCCTGAATGCGGTTGCGGATCTCGTCTTCGGAGAAGTTGGCGAGGCCGTTGGTCGTTCCTGTCTGTCCGCTGACGCTGACGGAATCGGTAAGATCGCTTCCGCCGGAGATCGAGGGCAGCGCGGCTCCACTGGCGCCTCCGCCAACGGTGGCATCACTGGTCTGCGCATCTCCACCAGAAGCGATGCCGAGAGATTGAAGACCGCGTGCAAGCGTCTGCGCGTTGACGCCAGCGGTCGATTCGGCTCCTGCTGCGGCATCACGCGCGGCAACACGGCTGGCGAGTTCCATGTGGAAGGTAGCTGTACCTGCATGTGCCGTGGAGTTGAGAAGGACCTCCTGCGTCGTAGCGGCGAAGGCTGCCAGTTCGGCGCGAACGACGTATCTCCCGTTACGCGGGATGGCGAGAGCGTAGGTTCCGTCAACATCCGTAGAGGTGGTGTATTTTTTGCCGGTAAGACTGTTGGTCGCAGTGATGGCGACGCCGGGAAGTGGGACGCCAAGCGACTTGGGATCAGCAGCGCCCGCGCTGACCGTTCCGCGGATGGTGCCGCCCTGGGTCTCTATTGCCGCCGCGGGCGCTGCTGGAGTGGCCGAGGGCGTTGCGGGTGCGGCATCCTGCGCGCAGAGCGGCAGAGACGCGGCAGCGCTCACCGCCATGACTAGAGCCAGTACATGTGTCTTCAAGCTTCCGTCCTTCTTATAAGTCGATCGTGCTTTTACCGCTCTAGACGATATGGCGATGCACTTAGAGAAAGTTATTGCGAAAAAGTTATTGCTGCGCAGAGGGTGGTGGAGCAGAAGCGCCGTCCGGTCTGGGGCGACGGGGTTCCATGATCGTCAGGGTTGTGGGAACGAAGACGCCTCCTTTGAGCGCGCCGCGTCCGGTGACGCTTTCGCCTACCTTCACATCCGCAAGCGTGATGGATTCGCCCGCCGGGGGCGTGTCCGAAGCTGCACCGCCGCCGCTCATACCCATGCCAGCTCCCATGCCGCGACCACCGCCGCCCTTGCGGAAAGAGGTGTTCTCGTCCACGACGATGACCTGCTCTACATTGTCGGGACGCATGACGGTAATTTTCACATCGTCGATCTTGGTGATGCGACCAGCAATGAGGGTCTTGCCGAGGCTTTCGCGCATCTCTTTTTCGCGCGCCTTCATCTGTGCGGCTTGTTCCGGCGTCATCACCGCGACCATGGCGGCGTGGATCTCATGCTTGCCGGGCTCCTGCATGCCCATCGCCATCACGGTATCGCCCACCTTGATGTCGGACGTCTTGACCGGCTGGCGGTCTTTCATCAGGCGCGTGTTCGCGGTGAGGTCCACGGTGTAGGCTTCACCGGCCTCACTCTTCAGATTGAGAACGGTGTCGCTGATGGCGGTGACCGTGCCGCCGACTCCGTTGCCGCCACCGAAGCCGCCACGGCGGCCCTGCCGTTGGCCGCCCTGCGGAGCGTCGCCCGCAGGAGCGTCCTGCGCATGCATCGCCAAACTCATCGAACCTACGAGTACCAGACCGATCAGAGCACGCATCGTAAATCTCCCTACGCAACAACCGTATGCCATTACAGACGCATCGCGTTTGGGAAAGACGCTCTCCTCGACAAAAATCAATATGGAGCCTGACTGATACACTCGCTTTCACTTCCAGCAGAGGCACTCACGGAGAAAACGCTTATGTCCACGACGCACCACGCACCGACCCCCGCCTTCCGCCCCTTCGTTCCCGACAGCGAGAACCGTCCTGAACTAACTGTCCGGGCGATCCTGATTGGCGCGGTCTTTGGCGTGCTCTTCGGCGCAGTCACGGTGTATGTCGGCCTGCGCGCCGGTTTGACGGTAGGAGCGTCTATTCCGATCTCGGTGCTGTCGATCTCGATCCTGCGCGTACTCGGGCGGTCGTCCATTCTGGAGAACAATATTGTTCAGGCCACCGGAAATGCCGGACAGTCGATTGCCAGCGGCGTGATCTTTACGCTGCCTGCGCTAATCTTCCTGGGCTTCGACCTGGAGTACGCGCGCATCTTTGCGCTGGCGCTCTTTGGCGGATGGCTGGGCGTGCTCTTCATGATTCCGCTGCGACGACAGTTGATCGTGGAGGAGCATGGAACGCTGACCTACCCGGAAGGAACGGCCTGCGCGGATGTGCTGATCGCGGGAGAGCGCGGCGGATCGTTTGCTTCGCGAGTCTTCCTGGGGCTTGGGCTCGGAGGCCTTTACACGCTGTTTCAGAACGACAATCTGTTTGGCTTGTTCCCTTCTACCCCCGCATATAACCCGGACTTCGGAGAGCAGCACCTGCTGAAGGGCGCTTCGATCCGCGCGGACGTGACGCCGGAGTACCTGGGCGTGGGCTACATCATCGGGATTCGCGTGGCGGCGATCATGCTGGCGGGCGGCGTCTTCTCGTGGCTGGTGCTGATGCCAGCGATCTACTTCTTTGGATCGCATCTGACGTCGCCACTGTATCCCGCGACGACGCTGATCAAAGATATGTCTCCCTCCGATATGTGGAAGACCTATGTGCGGCCCATGGGCGCGGGCGCAGTGGCGTGCAGTGGTTTGATTACGGTGTGCCGCAGCCTGCCTACAATCTTCGGAGCGCTGGCGGGAACCTTCCGCAAGAAGACGGTTGTGGGCGAGGCTGTAAAGAGTGCCGCACGCACCGAGCATGATCTGCCAAACTCGGTGGTCTATGGCGGATCGCTTCTGCTGGTCGTGATCATGTTTGCGTTTCTGCAGTTCAAGCCTGTTCCCGGAGCGCAAGTCGGTGCTCTGGCGAACATCGCGGCGGCATTGCTGGTGGTGGTCTTTGGATTTCTGTTTGTGACCGTAAGCGCACGCATCGTGGGCATCGTGGGAAGCTCGGCTTCACCGGTCTCCGGGATGACGATTGCTACGCTGATGGCGACGACGGCGATCTTCCTGGTGAAGGGTTGGACGGCACCGGCGTTTGGCGCGCTGGCGATTACGATTGGCGGCATCGTCTGCATTGCGGCCTCGAATGCGGGCGACGTTTCGCAGGATTTGAAGACGGGCTTCCTGATCGGAGCGACGCCGTGGAAGCAGCAGCTTGCGGTGATGGTGGGCGTGATCGTTTCAGTGTTTTCGATCGGGTTGACGCTGAAGGCGATGAACACGGGGTTGGAGGAGTTTCGGCGGATCTCGACGCCCATCGTATTGAATGTCGCAGCGCTGCCGGAAGGCGTGCAGCTGAAGGGCGCGTTTCCTCGACCACATATCCTGCTCTCCGACCCGAAGGACAAGGCGCATCGCGAGGAGGTCAATAACGCCTCGCACTACACGCTGGTGAATGCGATTGGGTCGAACACGCTCGACGACGGCAAGTACCTGATGAATCCCGACACCGGCGCGCTGGAGGTGCAGTGGATCCAGGGCATCGGCAGCGAGAAGGCCGCAGCGCCGCAAGGCAAGCTGATGGCAACGGTGATCAACGGCATCCTGTCGCATCGGCTTCCGTGGGCGCTGGTACTCCTGGGCGTAGCGCTGGTGATCATGGTGGAACTGCTGGGCGTGCGCAGTCTGACGCTGGCGGTGGGAGCTTATCTTTCCATTGCGACGACACTGGCGATCTTTGTGGGTGGCGTGATGCGTTGGATGGTGGATCGTGCGATGGCCAAACACAAGGCGCAGGCTCTACTGACGACACGCACGATCGATGAGATGGAAGCGGATGTGACGAACAACGAGGCGCTTACGGACCTCGACAACGAGGAGATCTCTCCGGGGTCGCTCTATGCTTCGGGGTTGATTGCGGCGGGAGGCATCGTTGGCCTGATGGGTGTGGCGATCCGGCTCTATGAAGCCGCGACGGATCACGTAATGCCGAGGTTCAGCGATCACAATCCGCTGCATCATGATCCGGTGAGCGTGGTGATGTTTGCGCTACTGGCATTCAGCCTTTATTACTTCGCGCGAAAGCCGCTTTCGGAGACAAAGTAGATGAGTTACTTAGATGCGAGAGCTCTCGAAGAGACAACCACTGTCAAACTAGACTTAGATTAGCTATGTCAGTGATGTGCGAAATCGACTGCCAAAGCCCCTAACCAAACTACTGCTGCCATGAGCCACAACCGTCCTCCTTGCCAATGGCGGCGAGTGAGAATGCCTGTCCCCCATGCCAAGTTGATTACCAGAAAAATTGTAACGATTGGCAGAATGCTAAGGAACCAGACGAATGGTTCTCCTGTTGTGACATGTATTCCCGCTGCGCGTTCCTCGGGTATCGCCCACCCACCCCGCGAAGCAGCAAACACGTAGAGAACCGCACCAACGGCGTTCAACATGAGCAGCGTCATAGACGTAGCTCTAAATGAACTTTTCGTTCGTTGCGCATGTGTTAACGAGTTCATGCGGCCTCGATTTCGACGCGTACTTTGCGGCCGAGGGCGGTCGCGATATTAACGAGAGCATCGAGAGAGAAAAGGGAGACGCGACCGCGCAGCAGATCGCTGATGCGCGGTTGCGTGACGCCGCACTTTGCCGCGGCTACGACCTGCGTCCATTTTTCGTTCCTGACGATGGCGTCAATCTGCTGCATAAGTTCTGCGCGTACGCGGAGATTCCCTGCTTCCTCAGTTGTATCCGCCAGGGCGTCCCAGACGTTTTCAAACTGCTGCGATGTATCTTTCATCGGAGTTCCTTCGAAGCGCCAGACCATCTCTCAATTTATCAAAGCTAATTGCTGCCGTTCCCGATATCGGAAGCGGCGGCGATGGCGCTCTTCTCGTCACAGTACTCTTCGATGGCGTGGGCGAGGGTACCCTGCGCTTCGAGGATGAACTCGATAGCGTCGCGGCCTGCACCTTGGCCGCCAGAGTGCGGCGTGATCCAGTGGACGGTGTCTTTGACGATCTGGCGGGCGTTGGCTACACCGATGGCGAGGCCGCAGACGCGGAGAACGGGCAGGTCGACGACGTCGTCTCCTACGAAGCAGATCTGGTCCAGCGTAGCACCGGTCTTTTCCATGATCTCTCGGACGGCGTTCATCTTGTGGGCCTGGCCCATGTAGAGATATTCGAGGCGCAGGTCGCGGGCGCGAAGGGCGACGGAGTCCGAGACGCGCTTGGTGATCATGCCGCAGGTCAGCCCGGCGATGCGGGCGAGCGAGATGCCCAGGCCATCGTGGGCGCTGAAGCCTTTGGCCTCGACGAAAGTGGTGGAGTGGATGCCGAAGCCTCCCTTTCCCTGCAGAGCGGCAATGCCCTCGGAATGCACGGTCTCCTCCGTTCCGGCGGGTTTTGGGAAGACCCAGATGCTGCCATCAGTAAGGACGCCGTCTACGTCGAAGAGGAGGATTTTGATGTTCTTTGCACGGGCAATGGCGTCTGGGGTGGCTTCGAAGGGCATGAGGTGATTGTAGTTGCTCGGATTCGATAGAGTGGAGGGATGGCGAAGGCGGCTAAGACGGGATTGGCGGAGCGATTGGGGTACAAATTTCGCGATGCGAAACTTTTGGACCTCGCGCTGACGCATAGTTCGCTGGCATTTGAGGCCGGCACCGCGTCCGAAAGTAACGAGCGGATGGAGTTTGTTGGCGACGCCGTGGTGGGGTTGATTGTAGCGGAGAGTCTCTTCCAGCGCTTTCCCTCACTTGGCGAGGGAGAATTAACGCGGATGCGCGCGCTGCTGGTCAGCCGCAAGCATCTGGGGGAAGTGGGCGCGCGGCTGGGACTGGGCGAGTATTTGCAACTGGGCCGTGGAGAAGAGCAGAGCGGCGGACGAAAGAAGCCCGCGCTGATGGCGAATGCGATGGAGGCCGTTCTGGCGGCGGTGTATCTGGATGGTGGTCTCTCCGCAGTGCAGGAGATCGTCGAACGCGAGGTAGTTCTGCCCAAGATGCCGGAGCTGGAGCGCGCGGCTGGCGAACAGACGCACTTCGGCGGCGTGGTTGGCGACTACAAGTCCGCCCTTCAAGAGCTGTTGCAGGCGCGGGGTGTGGGTTCTGCCGTCGCTCGCTATGTGACAGCAGAGGAGAGCGGGCCGGACCATCGCAAACATTTTCGGGTAGAGCTGATGCTCGTCGAAGGCGACGCGGCGTCCAAGAAAGAGACCCTGCTGGCCGTCGGAGAGGGCCCGACAAAAAAGGCGGCGCAGCAGAAGGCCGCCGAGATTGCGTTTCTTGAGCTGCGAGGAAAGATTGCTTGAGTGAAGTACCGCAGCACGGGGTCTTTCCAACGCTACAGTCCATGCTGCGTGCGACCGTGGTGGCCGTCTTTGTGCTGACATTCCTTTTGCAGCCGTACCGCATTCCTTCGGCTTCGATGGAAAAGACGCTGCTGGTGGGCGACTTTCTGCTGGTGAACAAGCAGGCGCTGGCGCCGGCTGGACGTTGGAGATGGCTTCTGCCTTACCGCAAGATCCAGCGGGGGGATGTTGCCGTCTTCTATCAGCCCGTCACCGATACGCTGCTGGTCAAACGCGTGATTGCCGTGGGTGGGGATTCTGTCGCGCTGCATGCAGGCCAGGTGGTCCTGAACGGAACCCCGCGGCCTGAAGGGTATGCCGTTTATGCTCCAGCGGCACGGAGTCGGTTTCGCGATGATTTCCCTAACATGCAGGAGCGCGATCCCGATACCGACGCAGCCTGGTGGGTGGAGATGCGCTCCCGCGTGCAGAGTGGCGCTCTGCAGGTGCCCGGCGGGGACGCCTTCATGATGGGTGACAACCGCAATAACAGCCAGGACAGCCGGTACTGGGGATTTGTGCCGGAGACGAAGATTGTGGGCTCGCCGCTGCTGGTCTACTTTTCGGTACGCGGCGACGAAGAAGGTACGTTCTGGCATCGCTTGCGGCGTCTGGGACGCTGGCGCAGGGTGCTTTCAGTGGTTCGGTAGCGGCGGGAAGATCTTCAGGAGAGACATAGTGGCAGAGATGGTTCTGGAAAAGCAGGAGCGTAAGGAGACCCTTCTGGAGTCCATCTCCGGCATGGCCCTTATGCTGGTGGTTGGTTTGTTTGTGCTGACGTTTGTAGCGCAGAACTTCGAGATTCCATCCCCGTCCATGGTGCCTACGCTGCTCATCGGCGACCACGTACTGGTGGATCACGCGACCTTTGCTCCACCGACGAAGTGGATGCCCCTGGTCCCCTATCAAACCATCCGGCACGGCGATGTCGTGGTGTTTTTGAAGCCAACGCTGGAGGGCATGATCCTGGTGAAGCGGGCGATCGGCCTGCCGGGCGACCGGATTCACCTGCGGCATGGCATCCTGTACCGGAATGGCGTGGCACAAAAAGAGCCGCAGATCTCCGTGCCCGACGAGAGCGACCCGATCCACACGTATGAACCGTTTCGGGATGACTTTCCGAATGGACCTGCCGATCCGCGGATGACGGCAACCTGGGCGAACGAATGGCAGAGCCATGTCGTGAATGGCGACCTTGTCGTACCGGACGACATGATCCTCGGTCTGGGCGACAACCGCGTGGGTTCGCTCGACAGCCGATTCTGGGGGTTCATTCCCCGGGAGGCTGTTTTGGGACGCCCGCTCTTCGTGTACTGGTCGTTCATGACACCAGAGGACCAGGAACAGAAGACCAGTGCGAGCGAGCGCGTGGCCTTCTTTACCCAAGTAGTGGTCCATTTCTTTGATCAGACGCGATGGAAGCGTACGTTTCACCGGATTGTCTGATTGCTTCCCACTGACCTGACGCCTGCCTTTTCCTCTGTTGGACTTCCGTTGTGAAGGCGGGTTCCGTACACTGGACGGGGGTCGGTGAGGCACATTTTGTCAGAGACAGTCGTGGAGAAGCAGCAGGCCGTGGAAGTCGTAGAGGAGCGCAAGGAGACTCTGCTGGAGTCGATCTCCGGCATGGCGTTTGTGCTGGTGGTGGGTCTGTTTGTGCTGACATTTGTCGCGCAGAACTTTGAGATTCCGTCGTCTTCGATGGTGCCGACGATGCTGATCGGCGACCACCTTGTGGTGGACCACACGACCTTTGCGCCGCCCACGAAGTGGATGCCCCTGGTGCACTACCGCCCCGTACAGCACGGCGACATCATTGTTTTCCTGAAGCCCAATCCCGAGTCGCCTGACCTGATCCTGGTAAAGCGCGCCATCGGTCTGCCGGGCGACCGCATTCACCTGCGGCATGGTGTCCTGTATCTGAACGGCGTGGCACAGGTTGAACCGCAGATCTCCATGCCGGATGACGGTGACCCGATGCACGGGTACCAGGCGTATCGCGACGATTTTCCGAGCGCTCCGCCGGACGATAGCAATATCACCGCGCTCTGGGCGACGGAGTTGCAAAGCCACATCGTGAACGGCGAACTCGTGGTGCCCGAGGGCAAGATCTTCGGCATGGGCGACAACCGTCTGGCCTCGCTGGATGGCCGCTTCTGGGGTTTCATTCCGAAGGAAGCCGTGCTGGGACGACCGATGTTTATCTACTGGTCTTTCATGACGTCGGAAGACCAGATGTACAAGACGAGCGCGAATGAGCGCGTGGCGTTTATGGGCCACATTCTGCTGCATATCTTTGACCAGACGCGGTGGAAGCGTACGTTCCATAGGGTAGTGTGACGACCCTGGAAACAAAGAGCGGTATGAGCGTTCTACGGAAGCGACTGGTGATTGCGGCATGCGTGCTGCTGGCGCTTGTGGTCCTGGCCCTGCTGCCTCCGCTGGTCAATGTTAACCGCTTTCAGCGGCGCATCGCGTCGAGCATCTCCAGGAGCGTGGGTCGGCCGGTGCATCTGGACAGCGTCAGCATGACCCTGCTTCCCTTGCCCGGGTTCACTCTGGAAAACTTTGTTGTGAGCGAAGATCCGCAGTTTGGATCGGAGCCCGTGATGCGCGCCGATGAAGTGAAGGCAACTCTTCGCGTGAGTTCGCTGTGGCGAGGCAAGTTGGAGTTTTCCACGATCAGCCTGACCGCGCCGAGCGTGAATCTCGTGCGGAACGCTGCCGGACGCTGGAACCTGGAGACGATCCTGTTGCAGGCGTCGCAGATCGATGCGGCTCCCACGCAGCAGAAGCGTGCAGGTTCGACGCCGCGCTTTCCCTATATCGAAGCAACCGATGCGCGCGTGAATGTAAAACTGGGCGACGAGAAGACGCCGTTCAGCCTGACCGGTGCGGAGTTTGCCCTGTGGCTGCCCGATCCGCAGGAGTGGCGGCTTCGCCTGAAGGCCAAGCCCGCGCGCACCGATACGGACGCCAGCGATACGGGAGAGCTTCGCGTGGAGGCGACGCTTCGCCGCGCCGCAAAGATGAGCGACGTTCCCATCCAGGCCGAAGCCGTCTGGCGACGGACACCTCTGGGTGAAGCCAGCAAGGTTCTGGTGGGATATGACGCCGGTTGGAGAGGCGATGCAGCCGCAGAGGTGAAGGTCGATGGCACGCTAGGCGATGCCTCCGTGACGGCCACATTGCACATGACGGATGTCCGGCGGTCGGACTTTGTTCCGACGCGCTTGATGGAGATCGACGCGCACTGCGAGGCACGCGCAACCGGAGTTCTGCGGGAGCTGCGTGGTCTGCGATGCTCGATTCCCGTAGACGCCGCGGCTCTGACGGGGACGGAAGCTGGCGGCCAGATCGAGGGCGTGAATGCTGGAACACTCGCTCTGACGGGCGACCTGCCGAGCCTCTTCGATTGGAAGTCTGCTGACCTGCAGGCGAGCCTGGCCGGTGTGGCTCCTGGCTATGCGCTGGACTGGCTGCGTCTGTTTTCGCAGAGAATCCCGCAATCCTTGAGCGCTACAGGCGAGATGCATGGGACGTTCTCTTACGGTCCCGGGACTGCTGGTCTGTGGGCGGGAAGCGCCACCTGCGATTGCGCCTTGTCTCTGCCCGTAACGACTCGCGGAGCTGTCCTTTCCAAAACGACGACGGAGCGTCTGCCCATTCATGCCGACGCCACCATTGGCAGTGATGGAACTGGCGGCCGTTCGTTGCAGATCGTCGCGAGCGTCTCGCATGCATTGCATCCGGACAAGACGGTCGCCGATCTTCCCGGCGGAGACGCCGAAGCTTCCATCAACGGCGAAGGTCTGCGCGTACATTACCCCGCGACGACCTCCACAGAGTTTCTTGAGGCACTGGAGAGACGCCTGCCACCTCTCATGGATGGGCTGCCGGAGGGATCTGGGGAATGGGTTTCGTACCGGCCCTGGGGTGGGACGCAGATCTGGTCCAAGCCGGTGGCGGCCCCTGTGCATAAGCGTGGACACAGAGGTTAAGATTCCTGGCTAAGGAGTCAATAGTGAAACGGCATCTAGTCTGAAAACTCTTACGGCTGGCGTTCCGTGATCGAGCGGGTATGCGTGCTGCTTCGGAGTTCCGGGGTGGTGCCGTCGTTCACTGTAACTTCGTCCGGTTGAGCGGGGGTAAGCATGCGGACCGTCGCGCGACCGTGAGCAGGAATGCGCAGGCGTTCCGTTGTGGTGAAGGTTCCGGTGCGGAGTGTAACGGGCACGTCGGTGGTGGCTCCTCCGTCGTTGGAGACGGCGATGGCCGTGATCCAGCCGCCTTCGGTTCGGACCTGCTGGCCGGTGGGTGTGCTTTCCAGCGTGCCGTGGCCGTTGGCCGTGCTTGTGCTGGGCGCAATGGAGCGCGGCGCGATGTTCACAATAGTGAGGTCAGGAAGTCCGCGGTCATGGTTCACCCAGTCGTCGAAGAACCATCCCAGATCCTTCCCTGAGGTCTTTTCCAGCAACGCCTCGAAGCTGGCAGAGTCCTGATTCTTTGCGATCCGAAAGGCCTGCAGGGTCTGCTTCAGAGCATCTTCACCCGCAAGGGTACGAAGCATCTGGAAGATGGCTGCGCCCTTGGTGCGGTAGCAGATGGGGTCAGGGCAGGCGGTGAGAGCGGGGTGTTCAGGCATGGCGGAGGTGGAGACGGCAGCGTCCGTAGCTACGGTCGAGGACTCGTAGAGAGCGAGGGCACGCAGTTCTGGTTCGCCGGCGGCAAGGGCGGTCTCGCGGCCGGTCGGGCCTCCGAGGCGTTCGAGGTAGAGCTGCCCCATGAAGGTCGCCAGACCTTCGGAGAGCCAGGGCTCCGGCGAGTTGGACCAAGCGTGCGTAAGGGCGTGCACCATGGAGGGTGCCAGGCGAGCGGCATCGGTGATGTGCAGCGGTAGAGCGAGCGTGCTTCCCTCTTCAAAAGGCGAGGCGTTGGGTGTGCCGAGGTCGAGGAGGGTCAGTTCTTCCAGCGGCGAAGCCCCAAGCCACGCCGAGAGGAGCGGCTGAGCAAGCTTGGCCGCAGCAGTGTAGCTGGAAACGGTGTCCACGTGATTGGTTACGACCTGAAGAAGGTGGTCGGGGCTCTCAGTTGGCGACGGTACAGCAACGAAGAGGCTCGGCGTGCGAAAGCCGAGCCGGGCGAAATCCCACGTGGCGGTGGCGAGCGCTGTGGGAGCTGGGTCGGCTGTAGTTTCCTGTGGCGTGAGGGAAACCAGCGGTTGGCGCTGACCGCAGAAGAAGGCGGCATCCGGTATGGAGCCGGAGAATTCCAGGGTAAGGCGGAGGCGGAAGGTAGCCTCCTGCTGGCGAAGGCGGCTTTGGCCAACGGCGGCGAAGAGGTTGTTCCCCTCACCGAGAAAGACGGGAGGCTGAGCAACCGGATACCAGAGCACGTTGCCCATACCGCGAACGCCTTGCACCGCTGTCTCCGACGGGAGGCCAAAGCCATCCCAGTCCGAGGCAGCGGCCTGCGGCGCGGGCGCGCCGATCTGTTCGAGGCGTTCGGTGCTGGGTGTGAGTGCGCCTTCGTAGAAGAGGTCGAGATCGATAGAGGCGCCGGCGGCCAGGGGGGTGTTGAGGACGATCTCTGTCGCGGTGCCAGTATGGTCGGCTGCGGTGAAGAGGGGGTGCTGCTCGAAGTCCGCCGCCTTGTTCCCGGCGCGGGCGCTCTGCCACTTGAGGCTGCTGGAGATCTGGAGCGGGATGTGCGTAAGAGCGCTGGTGGCATCGTTGCGGACAGTCAGGCGGGCGCGGGTGGTGGTGGCTCCGGTGGTCAGGTTGAGATGCATGTCCAGGTTGTAGGCCGTGATCGCGATGGCCTGGCGATCGGCGTCGGGGATCTTTTCCGCTGCCGTCTGCGACTCTTCGGCGGGGACGCTCGAGGAAACTCCATGGGGTTTCAGCTCCGGCGCAACGGGCGGCGGGGCGGGAGCGTCCGGGGCGGCTTCGTCGTGGCGCTGGAAGACGACGGTGCCTTTGGGGGGTTCAGGAGCCGGTTGCGTAGTTTGGGAGTCTTGGGGGTACGTCAATGCCGCCATGAGCGGGAAGGTCGCTGCTTTCCCCTGAGATCCGTTTGTGCGCTCCGCGCGACCCCACCCTTTCGCGATAGTGCCGCGAAAGAATGGGGCACTTTGGGAGACGGAGAGTTGGGGGATCAGGAGGGTGGTGCAGAGAGCGAGAGTGGGGTAAAGCTTTTTCACGAACCGAGGCCTTTTTGGGGTTTCTTCTGTTTGACGGGCGGGGGAGCGGAGGGTGCCCGGCGCTGCCGTGCGACTTCGTACATCACGACGGCTCCAGCCACAGAGACGTTCAGAGACGAGACGCCTCCGGCCATGGGGATGCGGAGGAGATAGTCGCAGGTTTTTTTGACAAGATCGTGCAGACCGGCGCCTTCGCTACCCAGAACAAGCACGCAGTCCGTGGGGGCGAAGTCGAAGTCGGTGTAATCCGGGGTGCCGCGCTCGTCGAGCCCGATGACCCAGATATTATCCTTTTTCATCCGTTCCAGGGCGCGGACGAGATTGGTAACCTTGGCGATGCGGACGTGTTCCGTGGCTCCGGCGGAGGTTTTGGCGACGACGGCGGTAATGGGAGCAGACCGGCGTTCGGGAAGGAGAATCCCGTCCACACCGGCTCCGTCGGCCGTTCTGAGGAGAGCACCGAGGTTATGCGGATCTTCCACGCCGTCCAGCGCGAGAAAGAAGCGGCGCTGGCCGTCGGGCTTCTGCACGGCGAGAAGGTCTTCAACGGCAAGGGCACGGCGCTCGCGCAGAAAGGCGATAACTCCTTGGTGCATCTCGGTTTTCGCCATGCGGTCGATCTGAGCGCGGGGCTCCGAGGTGATGCGGATACCGGCAGAGCGGGCGGATTCGACGAGGGCGTCTAGCCGAGCGTCCTTGCGTTCGCGGGAGATAGTGATGTGATCGAGGTCGCGCGGGCGGGAGCGGACGGCCTCCTGCACAGGATGCAGGCCGTAAAGCAGTTCCATATTGAACTAGTTTACTCGCCCCATTTCGACGAAATTGAGTGCTTTCGCGACTTTCTGTGTTCTGGTAGCGTCTTCTTATGCAGGTGAAAACAGCTCAGACCATGACGGTCGAAGAGACACAGCGCGAAAATGCTGCGATTGCCTACGGTTTAAAACGGCAGGACCCTGAACTTCTGGACCTTTTGATTGAGCAATATCAGCATCGTTTGATGCGATATCTCCTGTTTCTGTCTGGACGCCGCGAAGTTGCGGAAGACCTTTTCCAGGAGACATGGATGCGCGTTCTTTTACGCGGTGCACAATACAACGGCAAGGCGCGGTTCGATACCTGGCTGTTCACGATCGCACGGAACCTGGTGATTGACCTGTCCCGCAAGCGGACGATGGCGAGCCTGGACGCGATGCAGGACCCCGTCGGCGAAGATGAGCGCCCCTTCGAAGTGGTTTTGGATGCTCCTTCCCCCTTCCAACAGTTTCAGTCGCGTGAGGATGCCGCGCTGGTGGCCGAAGTCTTACTGAAGATTGAACCGAACTATCGCGAGGTCCTAACGCTTCGTTTTCACGAAGAGATGTCGCTCGAAGAGATTGCAACGATGACGCGGGCACCGCTTTCTACCGTCAAGTCGCGCCTCTATCGCGGTCTGGCTTCGCTGAAGCCAGAGATTGAAGGTTTGCAGGCACGCAGAGCGTTTGCGGAGGCCGCGCGATGATCGAGCGGATCGACGGAAGAACACAGGGTGCGAATGCCGCTGTGGTGAATCGGACGCGACGTGCGGTACGGCAGAGGGCAGAAGCGATGCAGGCGCAGCGGTCACGGCTCAAAGATCTGTGGCTGCCGCTCAGCCTGTGCTCGATCTTGCTGATGATGGTCTGCTATGCGGTGTGGGCCGTGATGGAGCAAAAGACCGAAAGCTCGATTCCGGAGACTTCCATGCTTTCCTCCGAACCAGGTGGACTCTCTTCCATCCTCCTTCTATGGCTGCTCCCGGTGTCCATTGCCGGGATTGCCATGGTCTGGATGCGGCGCAACAGGTCGGACGAGGCGACCCGATAACTATTATGTGGAGCCATGAGATAAGTCGCGGACGCGATACGGGCAAGGGCGATAGCGAGATGAACCTGATCCCGCGCTGGTCTATTGTGCTCTCGCTTGCGGTCTTTGCGTTCTGGCAGTACATCTTCCATTACGTGATGCCGCATCCGCGTCATGATCTGCTGCCCATGCGCCTCCTGATGGGATACAGCTGGGGCATGGCGATTGCCAGCTATGTTTTGCTGATCGGCTATATCAGTCGCGATGTAAAGCGACGCAATATGTCTGCCGGTCTGTGGATGCTGATCGTTCTGGTGATTCCTGGTTTCATCGGGGCGATTGTGTACTTCATGCTGCGCGAGCCGATGTTGTCCAAGTGCCCGTCGTGTTCGACCGAGGTGGCTTCGAGCTTCCACTTCTGCCCGGAGTGCCAGTTCCAGATGGCGCCGGTCTGCGGACAGTGCTATCGCGGCGTGCAAATCACAGACGTCTACTGCGTGAACTGCGGACAT
The DNA here is from genome assembly GCF_000179915.2 of Terriglobus saanensis SP1PR4. NCBI lineage: Bacteria > Pseudomonadati > Acidobacteriota > Terriglobia > Terriglobales > Acidobacteriaceae > Terriglobus > Terriglobus saanensis. The sequence continues at coordinate 4,288,419 of NC_014963.1, forward strand.
GAACTGGCCAAGGATGCTTCTCCCGCACGTCTGCGAACCTTCAGCGACTAAGCGGCAACCACGCAAAACCCTATACTGAATCGATGCCGTTACGAGTCATTATCGTGGACGACGAGACCCTGGCGCGGGAAGAGCTAGAGTATCTGCTCGGACGCGTGGGGGACGTGGAGATCGTTGGCATTGGGAACAATGGCATCGAGGCGGTCGACCTGATCCGCACGCACCAGCCGGATCTTGTCTTTCTGGATGTGCAGATGCCGGGGCTGGATGGTTTTGCCGTTCTGAAAAAGCTTCTGGCGCGCGAGCATCGCGACACCAAGGGACGTATGCCGCAGGTCGTCTTTGCCACGGCGTTCGATCAATATGCGGTGCGAGCGTTTGAAGTAAACGCTGTGGACTATCTCCTGAAGCCCTTCGATCGCGCGCGTCTGCAACAGACAATCGACAAGGTCAGGGCACGAACGCAAAGCGAAGAGAGCGGAGTCGCTGTTCCGTCCACCGATGCGCGACTGGACTCTCTGCTGAAGCTGCTGGAGCAACAGGCTGGCTCCACTTCCCCGATGCCTTCGCAAAAACAGCAGCAGACGGGCAAGGTTGTGGTCCGGGCGCAACAGCGTTTGCTTCTGATCGATCAGAAGGAGATCTGCTTTGCCGCGACCGATGACGGCTCCATTCGCATTGTGACGCAGGCGATTGAGGGTACCTCGAACTGCAGAACGCTTGAGGAATTGATGGACCAACTCGATCCCGAGATGTTTTGGAGAGCACACCGTTCGCATGTCGTAAACATCGAACACATTCGCGAAGTCGTGCCGTGGTTCAAATCGAGCTACCAGTTGCGCATGGATGATAAGAAACAGACGGGCCTTCCGGTAAGTCGTTCGCAGACGAAGCGGCTACGGGAACTCTTCAATCTTTGATTTGCTGAATGTTCTTTTTGCTGCAACTTACAAAAGCGTCTCTTCGAGCCATCGCAACTGGCTTCTCGTGGGCTCTAGCCGTCACGCCTCTGACGCAGAAGTGATTACACTTCGCCCACGTTGTTCAAGGAGCCTTTATGCGTCTTCGTTTTTTAGTTTCTGCAGTGATCGTTCTACTTGGTTTGCCCCTCGCTGCGCGTGCCGATTCCATCATCGGAAGCACGGTTGATGTTAAATATCTGTTCCCTACATCGTCTAACGCTGTGACTGACTCTGGGCCCCTTACCGTGACTAACGGACTTCAAGTGGTATCTCCGGGGAACGCCAACGTAACCTTTGCCTCAAATGTCATCACGATCACAAACCCCGGCCTGGGCCCCTTTACAGCCTCCAGCTTCAATGGATTCGACATCAGCTTTCTCGCGGGTTTGTTGATCAATAGCGTTTCGATTGACCCTTTGAGTGATGCTTCTTTCGCCCCGGGCGCCATTCTGACCTTTACCGGCAACGACATCCAGATCAACCTCGCTGGGACGTGTGGCACTTGCAGCACTGGCAATCAGAATATTTACTTGGACGTAAACGCGACTGCACTTACGCCGGAGCCTTCCAGCCTCGCTTTGCTCGGCACAGGGGTGCTGGGCATATTGGGAGCGGTACGACGCCGGTTTGTGTAGTTGCTGTTCGCACACCAAGCGGCTTCGGGAACTCTTCAGACTCTATGGTGCAAGGAACGACGTGGCGCTCCATGAGCGCCACGTCGTTCCTTGCGACTACCAACCGATGGTAAAGACCATGTGTTCCGGAGTGCCTGTACTGATGGTTGAGCTCTGACCTGAGACGTCATCGTATGCGAAGCCATAGGCAAGACCGCCCATGCTGTGCCTATGCCAGAACTGCGCATAACTGTTCGTCGGTGAATTTAGGTAAAAGGCAGAAGGCGTTGCCCAGGTAGTGACATCCGCCATAACATGCCGGTTGAAGGCAGCACACATCTGCGCCTCCAAAGCGAGCTCCACTGTGTTGATATCCTTCGTCGGGTCGCCCTTGGCCATCGATCCACTGCACTGAAAAATATCCTGCGTCGTAGGCCGGTTGACGACATAGGAATTGCCGACAAAGGCGCCGTTGTTGAGGTTTACCTCCGTGAAGTTGAAACTGGTCGCGGTGGTAGTGCCCGTGAAACGACGATTCCCAAAGAGATTCACGATGAGAGGATTGGCGCTGTACATGTTCCAGATATTGGCGACATACGCGTCGAAGTATTGTCCATTGACGCCCTTTGCACCGAATGTCGTTTTGGTAGGAGACAGGATGCGGAGGTTACTGATGGGGGTCGTGTGGAACTCCGCAGGAGTCTCGTTCACAAACTCCTGATCGAGCGCGGCGATCGATTCAGTGATCCCGGTCTGCTGATGGAAGGTAGCCTTATTCCCCCATACATCAAGCACTAACGGAAGACCGAATTCATCGACCTGCGTCGTGTTAATGAAGAGGCCGGTGTTGTTATAGGTGAATTCGTACCAGTCGAAGGGTACGTTTTCGTTAGGATCTGTAGTGTTCTGCGGATTGGGTCCTGCGTAGCCTATATTTCCCTTGGCATCCTGCAGGATCTTGAGATAGACGGGCTCTCCCATGGAGATGAACACGCGACCGGAGCTCATCTTCGGCAGTTTGAGCAGCTTACTCTGTGCAAGAGTGAAAGCGTAATTGGGGTAGTTGTTCTTGTTCTTTGTAAGGTGTCCGGCCGCATCGTTGTCAGCGACCGAGACATCGGTGATCGTGCCATCGGGTTTGACCGTAGCAAATACGCCCGTCTGGGGATCGAGACCGATGACCGTGACATAGATCTGATCATCAGGCCACGCACCCTTCGTATTGTTGGCCAGATCGGTGCCGACAAAGCCGGGGTAAACGGTATAGCCTGGGTTCACCGTCAGGATGGCGGGGTTCGAGGCGACGGAGCCGATCGCATCGGTGACCGTGACGCTATACGAAGTACCACTGTCTGCGATAGCAAGCACGGGCGTCACATAGCTCGCGCTGTTTGCGCCGGAGATCGGTACGCCATTCTTCAGCCATTGATAACTGAGCGCTCCCGTCCCGGTGGCGGCAACAGTAAATGTGACCGTTACTCCAGCTGTAACCGTCTGGCTGGCAGGCTGCGCGGTAATCGTTGGTCCAGCGGTAGCAGCGGGACCATAGACTCCAAACTCAAACAGCGAATAGCCGTAGATCGTAGAACGCTTAATACCTAGCATGCGGACGAAGCGGCCGCTGACAGGAGGAAAGGTCGGAGTCTCTACGCCTCCCAACCCAGCCGTCTGAACCAGGGCATCCGTCCACTTCGCCTCATCCGTCGAGACCTGGATGTTGTACTGAACAGCATGCGAATTCTGCCAATTCAGTGCGACTTGATTGATCGTCTGCACGGAACCCAGATCGACCTCAATCCATTCGTCATCCGCGAAAGCAGAAGACCAGCGCGTTGCGAGATTGCCATCCACCGCCTTCGCCGGGCCAAGGCTGGCGTTTTCATCGCCGCTGGATTTAGCGGGCTTGCCCAGAGCGAGGTTGGGGCCTGTAGGCGCCACCTGACTCTTCTGAGCGATCAAGGCACAGGAAGAAGACAGAAGCACGCTTAGTCCAAGGCAGGTGGAGAGCCATTTGCAGATTTTATATTGTTTCATTGATCTTTCCTCTGAAAGGTTGTGATTCATAACGAAGTGCGGCACGCTCAGGAATAGGCCGCGATCATGCATCGATTTGTCAGGTCTCGCAGTTTCTTTAGAAAAATGCGAAGAGATGCGTATTCCTGACGGTGTAGATCTCACGAATAAAGTTTTGACTTATGAATGAAAGTCCGAAGACAGGAACGTCTGCGAGGTGCAGGCCCAGATGCTTTGTGGTAGCTCTGTTCTACTCGCAAGCATTTATCTCGTCTTACAAAAAGCACTCATACTTATACGAAAGGGCCCCTAATTATGGGGCCACTCAAGATAATCCATGATGCTTATTTACTCCCAAAACGGGCGTTAATTTTCGAATAGATTCCTTCGATTTACACCACGACATAGAAGTTTATTACGACGCAAATTTAACAAATTTATTATAAAATTCCCAGAATGGAATTGTTCATCCCACTTACAGATAACTTTGCCGGCAAGAATTCACAGTAAGCGAATGACTGCCGGCAATCTATAGATTGCATCTCTCTTCAGTTCTTTTAATCTTCTAGAATCTGCGGAAAATCGAATTCTGCTGCTCGCCTAGCGAAGCGTACCAACGGCTCATGAGCATCCATACGGGGCAGAAAGACTTCGATGAGATATGCCCTGGAAGCATCGCTCGTTGCCTGGAGCGCGCTCTGAAGTTCGGCATGATTTCGGACGGAGTGAACGACGGCACGCTCTTCCGAGTTGAACGTAGAGACGAGTTGCCCATAACGCCAGGCGCGGATGTCGTTGTAACTTGAGTTCGCGCCGTAGATCAGACGCTCAATCGTATAGCCATCGTTATTGAGGAGAAAGATGATCGGCTTCAGGTGATTCCACAAAATCGTGGAGAGTTCCTGCACGCTCATTTGAAGTCCACCGTCTCCGACAAAGAGTAACTGCCGCCGCGCAGGGGCTGCCAGGCACGCTCCCAGAGCCGCAGGTAAACCATAGCCAAGAGCGCCCCAGATAGACTGCGAGATATACGTCACACCGCTGGGCAATGCCAGGTTGACACTCGCAAAGCCAGCTGTTCCAGTGTCGCTCACGATCACATCCCCCGCCTGCAAAAACGTTCCCATTGCATGCCAGAAATCTACCTGCGTCATCGGCTGTTGCGCTTTTGACTCTGCGTGTGGAGGTGGAGCCTGCTGTACGAAGGATATTGCCGTAGAAGGAGCGCGTCTGGTTACGCCAGGAAGTAATGCCGCGAGTAACTCCGCTGCGCCCACGGCATTGAAGAACTCTTTGTCGGTCCGCAGGCTGAACGGATAGAGGTCGATCATGGATGCGGCGTTCAGGGTATGGCTGAAGAGTCCCGTGGCCACATCCGTGAAGCGCGTTCCGATGCAGAGAAGACAATCGGAGTTTTCGATGGCGGAGCGGACTTCAGGCGAAGACCTCGCGCCCCGATAGAGACCGATGGCCAGGGGATGAGCTTCACTCACAAAACCCTTGGCAGGAGCCAGATGCGCGATTGGAAGATGCAGCGCTTCCGCCAGTGATTCGATCAGAGGGGTCAGACCAAATCTGTCCGCGTCCACATCCAGAAGGATCGCCGGAGCACTTGCCTCTGCAAGGCGCAGAGAGAGTTGAGAGAGGGCGCGAGCAAATTGTTTCGGATCGCTTCTGGGAAAGGCGAGATCCAGCGGTACCGTGATCGGTCCCGTTCTTACACCTGCGACGTCGGAAGGAAGTTGCAGATAGACCGGACGCTTTTCTATCCAGCAGGTACGCAGGACGCGGTCAATCTCCTGCCGTGCGTTCGACGGTTCGATCCGTGCCTGGGCAACGGTGAACTCCCGAGCACAGTTCCACATGTTCGTGTAATTCCCATCGGCCATGGTGTGATGCAGAAGGGCTCCTTCACGCATGGCATGCAGTGGAGGTGTGCCCGAGATACACACCATCGGCACGCGCTCCGCATAAGCTCCGGCGACTCCAGCGAGCGAAGCAAGCTCTCCCACACCGTACGTCGTAACGAGGGCGGAGATGCCATTGAGCCTTGCGTATCCGTCGGCGGCATAGGCCGCATTAAGCTCATTACAACAACCGATAAACTTGAGAGAGTCGCTTTGGATGGTCTGCTCGAGAAACCACAGGTTGAAGTCTCCAGGCACACCAAAGACGTGGCGTATCCCAATCTCTGAAAGACGAGCGAGAAGATATTCTCCGATAGTGATCGACATAAAGCGGTAAGCCTTTCCGTTGAGTCCTTGAATATTTTCGCTCAACCTTATTGAGAAGACGCCGGGCGAGAGTCTCCATCGGCTTGGCTTTCAGGGAATCTAAGAAGACTGGCGCTCGTCTGCCAGAGGCCAAATAAAAAGGGCACAGAGGCACAATATCGCTACCGCTGCGACGTAGTGTGCGGGACCGAATCGGTCAAGATGCGCAAGCCATGAAACCAATAGCGGCGTGAGGCCTCCAAAGATTGCATAGGCGAGGTTGTAAGAGACAGAGACTCCGCTGAAGCGAACCTTCGCCGGAAATGCAAAGACCATCACAAGGGGCGAGAGCACACTACTGGCTGCACCGATGGCAGCAAACACGTAGAACGTCAAGAGCATGGAAGGCATGTGCGCCGCGCCAAAATAGAGTCCGTAGGTTGAAAGGACCAGAAAGAGCAAGGAGGGGATTGCCACTCGACGGACACCGAACTTATCGGTTGCAACGCCCACCGCGACGTTTGCAATACAGAGAACAGCCGTCGCGACCAGGTTTGGGATACGCAATGCCCCAGGCGCCAATCCAAAGAGTTTTGGCATCAAGGTCGGAGTCATCAGCATGACTACGACGACCGCTGCGGTGAGCATCCATGTGGAGATCATCGAAACGATAACCGATCTTCGGTGCTTCTGGAAGACAACACTCAGAGGCATCTCCTGGGAGAGGGTTGCGCGTCTCTGCATCTCTTCGAAGACTGGCGTCTCTTTGAGCCAGCGACGCAGCCACATGGCGATCAGGCCAAAGAGACCGCCGACGAGAAATGGCACCCTCCAGATACCTGCGGCGATTTCGGCCTGAGTAAACGTCAGGTTGATACTGGTCGCCATCAGCGAGCCCAGGAAGATACCGAAGCTCAAGCCGCCGGTGAGTAAGCCGATGGCGAAACCGACCTTGTCGCGCCGCGCATGTTCAGCGACGAAGACCGAGGCCCCAGGAACCTCTCCGCCGATGGCGATTCCCTGCAAAATGCGGAGCAGGAGGAGAAGCAAAGGGGCCGCGATTCCGATGGTCTGATAGGTGGGCAGCAGCCCAATGAGCAGCGTCGGAGTAGCCATGAGCAGAACGCTCAGCGTAAACATGCGTTTACGGCCCACGGTGTCTCCGAAGTGCGCCATGACGATGCCGCCCAGCGGACGCGCCAGATAACCGGCGGCAAAAAGCCCGAAGGTCTGGGTCTGGCGAACCCAATCAGGAATACCGGGGGCAAAAAACAGCTTGCCGATGACCGCGGTAAAGAAGACGAAGACGACAAAATCATAAAATTCCAGAGAGCTGCCAAGTGAAGATAACCAAAGTAGTTTGGCTTCGGAGGCTGCAAAGGGGCGCGGTGATTTTGAGGCAGTCGTGATATCGGGGATTGCTTTTTGCATAAGATTATTTATTTTCGGGGCATGCAGACTTGATCCCTAATCGCGGGTTGTCCTAAGGGATAAGACACCAATCCTATGCGTTTTATTCCATTTCTATAATGGGCTGGCAGGGCTGCGGAATAAATACAAGGGCAAGCGTGTCTTTTCTGCGCGAGCCTATCGTCATGAACACGAAGAAGTTCGCTGGAATGTCTCGTGATTTTTGACAGATTCAGCCCGTATTCGTGTTACGGGAAGATCCGGACATAATTTACATTTTCTTATGGAGAGACATTTGACCCCCACAGTTGCACCCGACTCAGATTCCTTCGTCTCCACTGCAGACCTTCTCTCTTCCGCAGTGCCCAGCAAGGAGACCTTGCCGCGAGATTGCACCTTTTCCGCATCGGACTGGCATGCTCTGGCTCCGTTCTGGTATCCGGTCGCTTTTTCCAGCGAGGTCACAGACAAACCCTATGGGGCGCGGCTGCTCGACGAGCGAGTGGTGGTCTATCGACTCTCGGATGGATCGCTCGCCGCCGCCAAGGACATTTGCTATCACCGCGGAGCTCCGCTCAGTCTTGGACACGTCGAAGGCGACGAGATTATCTGCAAATATCATGGCCTGCGCTATAACGCAGAAGGGCGCTGCACCTGCATCCCCGCACACCCAAAGGGAGCGATCTCCCCTCGCTTGCGTCTGCACACGTTCCCCGTACGGGAGGCGTTTGGTCTAGTGTGGGTCCGTCTGGTGGAGAGAGGCGAAGCTTTGCTTCCTGAGATGAAAGAGTGGGACGATCCTTCGTATCTTCAGGTCCTGCCGGACAGCGTGACGATGAAGGCTTCGGCGGGACGTCAGATGGAAGGCTTTCTCGATGTAAGTCATTTCGCCTTCGTCCATTTAGAGACCTTCGGCAAGGGGGAGAACCCGGAGGTTCCCGACTACACGGTGGAGCAGACCCCGCAGGGTTTTGTGGCCGATTACTACAGCACGGTAAGCAATTATTCCGTGGGTTATAAACACCTCAATCCACCCGGCTTCCTTTGGCGTAGACGCTTCGAAGTCTTTACGCCGTTTACAGCAAAACTGACCGTCTTCTTTCCAGGGGACGGGCAGTTGCACATCCTCAATGTTGCTTCTCCCGTGTCCGCGCGGAAGACGCGTCTGTTTGTACCGATCTGCCGCAACTTCGATCGGGACGCGCCTTTGCAGGCCACGCTCGATTTCAATCATCAGGTCTTCGCGGAAGATCAGGCCATCGTCGAACAACAATATCCCGAAGACCTTCCTCTCGATCTTCAGGCGGAGGCCCATTTCCCTGCGGACAGAAGTTCGATTGCCTATCGCAAAAGACTTGCCGCTCTTGGTCTGGGCAGGAGCTTCACGGCGTAGCGTGCGACCCAACAGAGGTAACCTAAATTCCATGAACCATCTCGTCACCGTCTCCTGGCTTGCCGACCATCTTAACGAAACCCTGGTCCTGGACGCCACGCTCGCGCCCCCGGGCTCCGCTCTACCCGTCACACCACGTGCGCGATATGAAGCGAAGCATATTCCCGGCGCGATCTTTTTCGACATTGAAGACCTCTCCGACCACGCCACGACGCTGCCACACATGTTGTCGCCCGCGGAGGCGTTCGCCTCGAAGCTGTCCGCCCTTGGGGTGGACAGCGACAGGACCATCGTGGTCTACGAACAGGAGGGTGTCTTCTCCGCCCCGCGTGCGTGGTGGATGCTCCGTACCTTCAGTGTCCGGAAAGTCTATGTACTGGATGGAGGTCTTTCAGCCTGGGTGGAGAACGGACTTCCGACAGAGTCCGGAGCGGTGGCACGAGAACCGGTTTCTTTTCATGCAACGCTCGATCAAGAGGCCGTGAAAGATTTTGCGCAGCTTCAGAAGTTGATCTCGGAAGAGGCCCAGATTGTGGATGCACGTTCCGCTGGCCGCTTCGCCGGAAGCGCACCCGAGCCTCGACCGGGAATAAGTTCTGGCCATATGCCGGGAGCCATCAACATTCCCTTCACAGACCTTATCGAAAAGGGTCGATACAAATCCGCCGAAGAGCTTCGCAAAGTCTTCTCCGCAAAGGGCGTGGATCTGGAACAGCCGGTTACCACCACCTGCGGATCCGGAGTCACGGCCGCTGTCGTAGGACTGGGTCTTGAGATTGCTGGCGCAGAATCTTTCAGCCTCTACGATGGTTCGTGGGCCGAGTATGCCCTGCAACCGGATGCGGTGATTCAGAAAGACTAGCGCGGAAACTTTGCGCTCAGAAATCGCGCCATCCCGTTTCAGGACCGACTTTGATCCCCAAACGGGATGGGCGCTTGAATCCGCTATTGCGGCTGTTTTGTCATACGCAGATAGGGCTTGATCGTCCGATAGCCGGGAAATACGGTCTTCGCTTCTTCGTCTGAGACGCCTGCCGTAATAATCACATCATCGCCTCGCCCCCAGTTCGCGGGCGTAGCAACCCGGTGCTTTGAAGTAAGCAACATCGAGTCGAGCGCACGCAGGATCTCCTCGAAGTTACGCCCGGTCGTCATGGGATAAGCGAGCGTGAGACGGATGCGCTTAGCCGGATCCACCACAAAGACGGTACGGACGGGCGCATTGAGTGCAGGCGTACGGCCCTCCGAGCTGTTTCCCGCATCTGCGGGAAGCATGTCGTAGAGCTTGGAGACTTTGAGTTCCGGATCTCCGATGATGGGGTAATCCACCTTGTTGCCGCTTACGTCGTAGATATCTTCCAGCCATCGTCCGTGACTCTCAACAGGATCCACACTCAACCCGATCACCTTCGCGCCACGCGCAGCAAACTGCTTCTCCAGGGCTGCCACAGCGCCAAGCTCCGTGGTGCATACCGGGGTGAAATTTTTCGGATGAGAGAACAGAACAGCCCAACTGTCGCCGATCCATTCGTGAAACTTAATGGGACCCTGGGTCGTTTCTGCGACAAAATCGGGAGCGACTTCATTGATTCGGAGCGACATGCTGATTACCTCTCTGGAATAGAGTTTTCCGTCCTTCTATAAAAGACAAGCCGAAGGTCGTTTTATTCATTTGCGGGGATGGAATCACCTCTATTCGCCCTGCAACCGGAATCACCCTACCCCTCTAAAGGGGCGTTCTGGAGCGCCCCGAAAAGAGCGATCAGGTAGAAGCACTTTTTTATCAGGGTGGTTGCCTCGTGCAAGCCCGCCGGTTCTCTTCTGGATAGAACTTAAGAGAGAGGTAATGCGGTTGATGCCCACCACACAGATGATGCACTACGACGCGGGTCTCAATGCTTATGCAAAGGTGCTTGCCCGGAATGCGAGCGACGCGGAAGACCTAGTGCAAGAGACCTACGTTCGTGCGATCCGCGCGATGGGCAGAACGCAGGAAGCCATCAACATGAAGAGCTGGCTCTTCACGATCCTTCGCAATGTATGGCGCAACCAGCTTAGACAGAGACGGAACGGTTTTCAGTTCATCGAAAACGGCGTGGACGAAACGGACACCTACACGGCAGTGGAACCGTCGAAGAGTCCGTATGCCCTCTACGAAGAAAAGATGGAACGCGAAGAGTTGCAGCGCGCCATCCTGAGCCTCTCGGTCCCGCTACGCGAGATTATCCTGATGCGCGAGTATCAAGAGCTGTCCTATCAGGAGATCGCCACCATCCTTAACTGCCCGGTCGGAACCGTGATGTCGCGACTGGCGCGGGCACGCTCCAAACTCCGTATATCGCTTGCCTCCATGCATGAACAGAGAGCAAGCTATCGGCCAGAACTAACGCACTAAGATCCAAAAGAAAATGATGAAATTTTTGAAAAAAGAGAATCTCTCTCTTGCTTATACCGACACCCAGACCTCTCTCCCAGCGGTCCTTCTTATCCACGGTTGCGGTTGCGACCACACACACTTCGCCCCTCTGGCGGAGCTTCTCAGCCCGTACCACCGCGTCGTCAATGTCGATCTTCGCGGCCACGGTGAGAGCGATGCGCCGCACAACGAATATACGATGGCCTCTCTTGCGGATGATCTCGCATGGCTCTGTGGCGAGCTGCGTTTGGAAAAGCCGGTTGCGATCGGTCACAGCATGGGAGGGAATGTGGGGTTGGAGCTCTCCGCGCGTCATCCAGATCTTCTTCGCGCACTTGTGATGGTCGACTCGGTGGTCGTCCCGTCGCAGCCGGTCCGTGAGGCTCTCGCACCGCTCGACGAAGTTCTCCAGAAACCGGACTATCTCTCTGCGTTTCGGCAACTGCTCTCAGGACTTTGCCTCCCCACGGATAAACGCTCCTTCGAAGTCATCGCTTCGGTGAAGGTACCGCAACATGTTGTGATCTCCACTATCAAAAATCACGCCACGCAATACGATGCGTCCTCTGTCGCAGCGGCGTGTCTCACTCCGATTGCTTATATCGGTGCGGCAGTTCCGCTGGCCGATCTGGATCGCTTTCGGACCCTGACGCCACAACTCGTCACGGCGCATGTGCTGGGATCCGTCCACTTCATTCCTCTTGAGGTTCCGGATCAATTGAATGCCATGATCTCCAGGTTCCTTGCAAATCTGAACTAAATACCCCATACCCCGCTCTTGACACCGCAAAAACACACGAAGGAGATCATGTGACACAGGCCGCAGCAGGAGAGACTCTCTCAGAGCAGGAAACACTAAGCGTAATGGGAGTGCTTGTGCGGTTCATCGCGACGCCGGAAGAGGTGGATGATGTCCTCGGCGCGATGCACGGAACCATTCCTCCCGGTGTCTTCATTCCGCTCCACAGCCATCCCGATGCGGAAATTTTGTATGTACTGAAAGGCTCGATTGAGGTCTATCAGGAAGCCGGTGCTTCGTCAGAGTGGCGAACGATGCAGGCTGGCAGCACGATTTCCATCCCTCGCAATGCGAAACACGCTTTTCGCAATACGTCTTCTCAACCCGTGACCGCCATCGTCGTCATTGGACAAGAGCTCTATCGCTTTTTCCGCGAGATCGCGCGCTCGTTCGATCCGAGCAAGCCTCCTGCGCCACCTACCGCAGAGGAGCGGGAACATTTCTTCAAGGTGGTGGCTCGGTACGGATACTGGCTCGGTTCGGCGGAAGAGAACGCCGCGATTGGCCTAATGCTCCAATAGGCCTGCGGAGTTAGTCGTAACGCTCGAAGACAATCTGCTTCCGGTCCCAGCTCAGAGATTTGAGTAGATCGCGGATCGGGCTGATGGAAGCATTCAGACCGCAGAGGTAAGCGGTCTGGATTTCCGGGTGTGCCGAAAGAAGCTTGCGGATTTGTGCCTCCACGAAGTCCGCTTCAGGCGCCACCATGGGTAGGTAACGCATTCCTGGAGAGGCAGCGAACTCATCGCGAAAGAGCAGATCTTCCCGCGTGGCAGCGATCTGCACCAGCGTAGAGTGCGGCGGCACGGCAGCGCGGAAGATACTGCGGATGGGAACGATGCCCGCATCGGCGCCGACGTAGAGTGCGGGCGCCTGTCCCTCGCGGCGGGTGAAGGTTCCATGTGGCCCATGAACCCGAATGATGTCTTCCATCGCAAGACTGCAAAGCGTCTCGGAGAATGCACCGACGCGATTGAGGCAGAGCTCAAAGTGTGGCCCACGTGGCGCGGAGGCCAGCGAGTAGGCACGTGTCTCCTGCCGCGGCTGGCCTGCCTTGGTGTGGCCTTCGGGATAAGTGCTGTCGCTCACGACGGAGACGAACTGCCCGGGCACGAAGTCGAAGTCTGCCTCGTCCTCCGTGGTGAAGGAGAGAAGAAAAGTCTGGCTGGGGGCAGCGAGCAGGCGGCGTCCGGTGAGACGCGCGGTGAGTGTGGGGCGATCCATGTCTGATTCGATTTTAGGCGATTTTGCTGGGAACTGAGAGTGGATCAGGAGCGGCGGTAGTCTCCGCTCTTTCCGCCGGATTTGGAGAGGAGCACCACTTCGCGGATGCGGATGGATTTGTCCAGAGCCTTGGTCATGTCGTAGACGGTGAGCGCGGCGATGGTAGCGGCGGTCATGGCTTCCATCTCCACGCCAGTTCCCGCCACGGTGGCAGCGGTGGCGCGGAGACGGACGCCTCCCTGCGTGCCCAAGAGGGTCGAAGCATGGACGATGGTGGCTTCTACATCGATGAAGCTCAACGGGAGCGGGTGGCACATGGGGATAAGATCGGCGGTCTTCTTCGCGGCCATGATGCCCGCGATGCGTGCGACCTCCAGCGGATCGCCCTTCGGGTTCTGCGGAAGCGCGGCGAGGACAGCGGCGTTCAGTTCCACAAAGGCTTCGGCGACGGCTTCGCGACGGGTGGCAGCTTTTGAGCTGACATCGACCATATGGGCTTCGCCCGCTTCGTTGAAGTGCGAGAGCTTTTTTGACATAAGAAAGCCTAACGCAGGAGGACGGTGATCGCTTCACCTTCTGCAAGGCTCTCGCGGTCCGGTGGGATGACGGCGTAGCAGTTGGCGCGCGCGTTAGAGGCAAGATCGCCCGAGCCCTGCCATCCTGTCAGCGTGACGGTGGTTTTGTCGAGGCCCGGCGTGAGGATCGCTGGAAGGAAGCGGGTGAGGCCAGGCTTTGTTTTGACCGGCTTTGCCAGCGTGGCCTGGGCAAAGTGCGGGGTGGGATAAGCTTCGCCGCCAAGTGCGCGCAGCAGCGGAGCCACCAGCAGCAGAAAGGTGACCTGCGTGGAGATGGGATTGCCCGGCAGGCCGAAGACGTACTGCGAAGGCATCTGGCCGAAGACGACCGGTTTGCCGGGCTGCATTTTGATCCCTGTAAAGAAGAACCTTCCGCCCCGGGCGAGCAGCGCAGGTTCGACGAAGTCGTATTTTCCAGCGGAGACGCCTCCGGAGAGGAGCAGCAGATCGGCATCCTTGGTCTGGTCGATTGCGGTCTCCAGGGCTTCGCGTGTGTCTGCTACGGGCGGAAAAGGAACGGGAATGCCGCCATACGCGCGCACCAGGGTGGCGAGGCCGTGCGTGTTGGAGTTGCGAATCTGATGCGTCGCAGGCTTCTGGGAGACGTCCACGAGTTCGTCTCCGGTGGCAAGGATAGCCACGCGAGGCTGCAAGTAGACTTCAACCGTGGCGTAGCCGAGGGAGGCGGCAAGCGCGATCTCTGCGGCGTGGAGACGAATGCCTTGCGTGAGTAAGACATCCCCCTCGCTGGCTTCCGCAGCGCGTGGCACCACGTTCTCGCCCGCAGTAAGCGTTCGGCCTGTGTCGAGATGCAGAGTGCTTTCCGAGATAGAGACGTGCTCGATCATAATGACGGCGTCTGCTCCGTCGGGGAGCGGCGCACCGGTCATGATCTCAATGGCCTGCCCCTGCTGGAGCGCTGGCCCTGTCCAAATCTTCCCTGCTCGGATAGTGCCGAGGATCGTTCTCGTACCTGCATCTGAAGAGCGCACGGCGAACCCATCGCGGGTGGAGCGCGGGAAGGGTGGCTGATCGCGATCCGCCGCGAGGGGCTGGGCGAGAACGCGGCCGAGGGAATCTCCCAGCGGGACCGTTTCGGATACGCGGACCGGGGAAACCCGGTCCTGCATCTCGTTTTGAACGACGGCAAGAGCTTGGGCGCAGGTAAGGAGATCGCTCATAGGTTGACCTCATGAGTGTAGCGGCACAGGCGCTCCACCTTAGACCGGTGCCTGTAGTTGGGCGGTTCTCAGGAGAGCACCTGCAAGCTCCTGCGGAGCCCGTCGGGGTCTCCATCCGGAAGAAGTTGCTCGACTTCGTCGTGCGTGCTCTTCCAGACTGGAAACGCACGCGCCAGCAGATCGCGTCCATCGTCCGTGAGCTTCAGGATGCGGGTTCGCCGGTCCGATGGGTCTCGTAATACCTGCACCAACTCGCGCCGCTCCAGCGGCTTCAGGGCTGCGGTCAAAGTGGTCCGGTCCATCGCGAGCAGAGATGCCACCGGTCCCATCGTGGGCGGCTCCGGACGATTCAGGGACATCAGGAGAGAGAACTGTCCGTTGGTCAGCCCAAATGGACGCAATACCTCGTCAAATCGCCTCGCCAGGGCCCGTGCTGCGCGCTGCATGTGAAGACAGAGACAGCAATCCCGCACAAGGAGCGTGGTTTCGTAGGGAAGCATCTGGGGCCTTGACATTCCGCGAGGTTAGTTGATATCAACGTATTTCTCAAATGAAATTGCTCTGCAAACCCTTCCCTGGTTCATATGCGGGCGGAGAAGCCGCCTGAACGGAGGTCCTGTATGTCGTTCATTCGCGATCTGAGAATGGCCGTGCGTTCCCTGGCGCGCCTTCCTACGCTGTGGATTACCGTCGCTCTTACGTTGGCATTGGGTATCGGTGCCAATGTCGCCATCTTCAGCGTGGTGCGTGCGGTGCTGTTGCGACCGCTGGCGAATCGCGACGAAGACAGGTTGCTCTATCTGCGCCAGAGCGCCCCTGGCATCGGCGAAACCAACGCAACATTTTCAGTTCCCGAAATTCGGGACATCGGCAGCGGGCTGAAGTCGATTAAAGAACTGGGCACATTTTCAGAGGTGCAGTTTACGGTCGTGGGTCTCGGCACGCCACGCGAGATTCCAGCGGGCGTAGTGGATGGACACTACTTCGAGGTAATGGGTCTGCGACCGGTGCTGGGACGCCTGCTGACTCCGGCCGATGACGGTCAGGGGGCCGCCGGAGCTGTGGTGCTGACCTATCCCTTCTGGAGGGATTCGCTTCACTCCGATCCGAGCGTGCTGGGAAGGCCGGTGCGGCTGGAGAGCCAGACTGGCGCTCGTTTGGCGACCGTAATTGGTGTTTTGGAACCATCCGTTCCCTATCCGGTGGCGACGGAGATCATCGCCAATATCGTCACCAGTCCGCATCATCTTTCCGCCACGATGGTGACGGGACGCGAGCATCGCATGACGGAAGTCTTCGGGCGGCTCGCCCCCGGCGCGAGTGTCGATCGCGCGCGTGCCGAGCTGCGCAGCGTATATGGCGCCATGGTGGCAGCGCACCCGGAGGTTTACAAGCCGGAGAGCCATTTCAAGATCGACGTAACCCGAATGCACGAGCAGATCAACTCGCGCGCGAACACGATCCTGTGGATACTCTTCGCGGCTTCGGGCCTGCTGTTCATGATTGCAAGTTCGAACGTCGCCAATCTGATGCTGGCGCGAACGGTGCGCCGCGAACCGGAGCTGGCGATCCGCTCGGCACTGGGCGCAAGCACAGCGATCCTGCGTCGTTCCCTGCTGGCGGAAAGCCTTGTGCTCTGCGGGAGCGGAGCGGTGGCGGCAGTGGCCCTCGCCATACCGATGGTGGCCGTGCTGGGTCGTTATGCTTCGCGTTTCTCCGTGCGCGCCAGCGAGCTTACGCTCGATTTCAGCCTGGTGTGGTTTGGGATTGGGCTGGCGCTGATCGCCTCTGTCTTCCTGGCATTTATTCCGCGGCTTCCATCCGCAGATGCGCCGCAAGGTGGGCTTACTGGCCGGGGGACACGTGTGGCCGGAGGGAGCAGCCGGCGGCTTCGCGTCTTTGCCGTGACACAGATCGCAGCCTCCTTCCTGCTGCTTGCTGGGGCGTGTGTGCTGATGAAGACCCTGTTTGTCCTGGAGCAGACGCGGCCGCCGTTCGACTCAGCCAACGTTCTGGCACTGAATCTTCCTCTGATGTCGTTTGGGCGAACATCCCAGCAGGTGGATGCGTTCTATCGCGACGTGCAACGGCGGATCAGCGCACTGCCGGGAGTGGAGCACGTCTCTTCGGGGTTCAGCGCTCCCTGGCGTGACGACCAGAGGCTGAGCATCGCCTTTCAATTTGCTGCGCAGGGCGCGAAACGGGCGGACAGTCAGGATTTCCGCGCAAAGTTCCGTACGGTCTCGCCGGGGTTCTTCGATACGTTTGGCGTACCGATCCAGGAGGGTCGCGACTTCAACGACGGGGACAAAGAAGGTTCAGAACGCGTGGTCATCATTAGCCAGAGCCTTGCAAAGATGCTCTATCCGGGGCAGGATGCGATGAACCATACTCTGCGGTGGACGGACGGCGTGATGAAGTTTATTGGTGTCAGCACCGAACCAAGGCGAATCATTGCGGTGGTGCCGGATTTCGATGATGAAAATATCATCCCGTCATCGGCCATGACGATCTATGAGCCGATCGAACAGGAGCAAGGATGGAACGGCCGCCTGTTCGTGCGCGCACATCAGGATGCTTACGCGCTTGTTCCAGCGATCTCGCAGACCATTCACCAGATGTCGGCAGACCAGCCGGTGGAAAAGGCCAGTACGCTCGGAGACGTTCGCGCGGAGGTGCTTTCGCCCGACCGCCTGAACGCGGTTGTGTTTGGAGGATTCGCCGCCGTAGCGCTACTGATCTCGGTGGTGGGCGTAGGTGGCGTTCTTGCGTTCTCTGTGAGCGGACGTACGCGCGAGTTCGGGATCCGCATGGCGCTGGGTGCTCCACCGCTCAACATCCTCGGCATTGTTCTCGTAGAGGGCGTAGCGATGGCCGGCATCGGCGTCGGCGCGGGTGTGATGCTGGGACTTGCGCTGGCACGCGTCATTGCCAGGTACGTCACGGCGATCCATCAGCCGGGGCCGCTCGCGTTTGTGGGGTCCGCTGTGGTCATTCTGGGTGCGGCCATCGTTGCTTCGGCTGTTCCTGCGGCCCGTGCGGCAAGAGTGGACGCCGTGGAAGCGCTGCGGTCCGAATAACTCGATTCTTTTCGATAGCATGGTTCTTGCTGAGGACGTTGAGGAATCGGCTGCGTGGCTAGGCTTTGCTTTTTGGGGAACTCCGCTGCACTCATCAGAGATCCGCGCAAGGGCCGTCCGCAACCTGTATCGCCAGTCGGGCCAGTTCGCGGAAGGTCTCTCGCAATTCGGAGGGACTATGGACAACGATCCGGCGTCTCATGCTAAGGAGCACGGCTGCGAACATCTCAAGGTGATCCCGACCACAACGCAGGCGTGTGCCGCCTTCATGTGCTTCCGTAGCCACTCTCCAGAGTGCGAAGCTGCGATTGGCCTCCTCAATGGGCATGTCGATCCACACATCGATCTGGTAGTCGGATTGAACGAAGGGCATGTGCTCTGCCAAGTAGCGGCGGGCATCGAAGCTGGTCGGCGGTTGGAACGTCGCGGTACAGATTTCGAGGTTCGTCAAACGGTCGAGGCGAAAGGTGCGCATTGCCTGTCGCGACAGGCAGTGGCCGATCAGATACCAGCGTCCGTCGGTGTGCATCACGGCGTAGGGCTCGATCTCCCGGTGAGAGGTCGTTTCGTTGTGGGATTGGTAGCCGAAGCGGATGCACTGGCCGGTGCGAATTGCGGTGGAAGCGCCGATGAGAGATTCCACCGACGCCGGAACCACCCAGGGACTTGGCTCCATGGACACCACATCCTCCACGGTCCGGATACTTTCGCGCAGCGTCTCGGGCAGGACACGTCCCAGCTTGGCGAGGGCGCCTTCGGTGGCAGGTGCAAACGCCGCCAAGCCCACCTGGCGCAGAGCGCGCAGCCCCAAGGCCAGCGCGAACGCCTCCTCGTTCGTCAGCAGCAGTGGTGGCAGTCGATAGCCCGGCCGCAGGCGGTACGCCCCACCTACACCGGAAGAAGAGCTAATGGGAATCCCGAGGTCCTTCAGACGAACGATGTACCGCTGCACGGTGCGCAGGTCGACTTCCAAACGCTCGGCGAGTTCCGCGCCGGTTACATGGTCGCGCGTCTGCAGAATTTCGAGGACGGTGAAGACGCGCATGATCGGGTCGTACATACGATTTCCATTCTTTCTGGAATTGACGACACAGTCTGTCGGGAATGCTGCCTACGCTAAGGCTAAGCCCAAATGGGGCATGGAGGATGGAAATGGCAACGGAAACGACATCAGTCAATCTGGTCACCGCAGACACGCTGCTGCAGAACTGGCAGGGACACAGACGACTCACGCGCAAGATTATCGAGACATTTCCGGAAGACAAGTTGTTTCAGTTTTCCCTGGGTGGCATGCGGACCTTTGGAGAGATGGCCCAGGAGTTAATTGGCATGACGATGCCTGTAGTGGACGGCGTGGCCACTGGAAAATGGGAAGCCTTTCAATCCGGGAAGCCCGCAACCAAGAGCGAACTTCTGCGCCTCTGGGACGCTCAAACCGCGAAGTTGGATGAGGAGTTTCCGAAGATCCCGCTGGCCCGATTCTGGGTCGTAGAAAAGGCGTTCGGCCAATGGGAGATGCCTGGAATCGTCATGATTCAGTACGCCATCGACAACGAGATTCATCATCGCGGAGAGGGATACGTTTACCTGCGGGCGCTGGGCATCGAGCCTCCGCCATTCTGGGAACGCAACTAACTTGCATCTGGGGCTCGTATTCGCGGGCATGAAAACGCCCCGAACACATGTGCGTCCGGGGCGTTCGGTGAGTGACTTACTTCTTCTTGCCAGCCCTATAGTTCGAGACGACCTTGTCGTCAAAGGCTGCGACGATCTGCTTGATTTCCGGAGCATGGGGGCCGGTCGGAGCGATTTCGAGGTATTTCTCGTAGGCTTCGACGCATCCCGGAGGAGGAACGATCTTCTGCGACTTCGGATCCACGGTGGACTTGCCGATTAGAGACTGCGCCTTGATGTAGTAGGCATCGGCCTTGGTCGGGTCCGCAGCGATCGCCTTATCGGCGGCGACACCGGCCTCATCGCGGTTGTTCACGTTGTAGAGCGTGGCAGCTTCGTTGAAGTAGTACATGCCAGCCTTGGCGGGTTCCGCCTGGGCTGCCTTCTCGTAAGCATCAGAGGCTTCCTTCAGCTTGCTGGAGCGAGCATAGGACTGGCCAAGCTGGTTGTAGGCAGCACCCGCGAGCGTCGGCTGCGGCTTCTTGGAGGCCGCGTTAAGGTCGATCGTTTTTTGGAAGGAGACGATGGCGTCGTCATACTTTTTGGCGCCGAGTTGGGCGTTGCCGAGTTCAATCCAGAGGAGCGGTTCGTCGGGCTTAGCTGCCGTGGCCTGCTGCATGTCGGTCAGAGCAGCGTCAAAGTTGTTCGCCTTCATCTCGTCGCGCGCCTTGGTCAGAAGGGCGTTAACGTTGGCGACCTTGGAGTTGGTGGCCATGACTTCGGCGTTCTTCTTCTTGAACTCGTCGAGCTGCTTCTTCTCTTCGGGCGTGAGGTGCTTGACATATTCTTCGCGGGTCATGTCATCGTCGGCGAGCGTATCTGCGCCGGCCTTGATGATGACGTGGTCGAGGAAGTCGATGGACTTGCCCTGGTCGTAATAGAAGAGGACGTAGTCGTCGGGCTTGATGTCTTTGCCTACGAAGTTACCATTGGCGTCTACCGGGAAGGTATAGGCGTACTTGCGTGCCTTCTCTTCGGACGAGCGGTCCGTGCTGAGGCGGACTTCGCCGGTCTTGACTGCGATTCCGCCATAGTTCTGTACATGCCCGTGGATGCTACCGGGGGCGGCCTGGGCCAGAGCGCTCGTAGCCGGAACGAATGCCAGAAGAGCGAGAGCAGCGGCCGCGAGAGTTGCGCGGAAGGGGGCGGTCAGTTTCATGGAAGATCCTTCTCTCTTTCGACGCTCGATGGATCGGCGCCTTTGGAATTACGCTGTGACTCACGTTGCCACAGCCTGGGTCCCGACATATAAAGACACCTGCCGGGAGATGATGTTGTCAGCCTTCCGTATTCCGGAACTCAGACATACGGAATTGGATCTTTTTCGCCAGCTTCTTTGAAAGCACGCAGCCGGAGAGAACAACTCTCGCAAACTCCACATGCTTTTTCTTCACCGGAATAGCATGACCAACTTACATGCAACGGTGCATGAAGTTCAACTCCGAGGCGCACGATTTCGGCTTTTTTGAGGTGAATCAGGGGCGTAATGACCCGGATATTCCCTTCTTTCGTACCCTGCTGGATCAGGGCGTTGAAGGCGTCATAATACGCCGGACGGCAGTCCGGGTATCCGGAAGAATCCTGCTCCACCGCGCCAATCGAGACGGTCGGCGCACCCAGAACCTCCGCCCAGCTTACGGCTGCGGAGAGGAAATGTGCGTTCCGGAATGGGACGTAGGTCACAGGAACTTCATGACCGATGGTGGCTTCGTCCTCAGGGGCATTTGGGACCGCGATGGAGGTATCGGTGAGCGCGGAGCCACCGATCTGGCGGAAGAGGTCCATGCGCAGGGGCAGGAACTCTTTTGCGCCGATGTACTCCGCCACGGCGCGTGCCGAGGCGAGTTCCCGCGCCTCCGTACGTTGACCGTAGCTGAAATGCAGGGCGTAGACGTCGAAATCGCGCGAGGCGAGGGTAGCGCAGACGGTGGAGTCCATCCCGCCTGACAGGCAGATTACGGCCCTTTCCCTGACACTATCCTCGGTGGGGCTAGAGGTCGTTGCCGTCATCGGCCAACGAGGCCTCCGGAAGATCGTTCAAAAGGGACTTCGCTACCGCTTCATCGCCGCGGCGGACGAGCAGGCGCGCGCCCAGCGTGGCGGGCAGGAGGGAGTTGCCTTCTTCGCCGGAGAGGAAGCTGTCGATGCCCGAGCCTTCCAGGACGCTCTGCGCAAGCTGCGCTTCCGGGGGAT
This sequence comes from Terriglobus saanensis SP1PR4, assembly GCF_000179915.2. Taxonomy (NCBI): domain Bacteria; kingdom Pseudomonadati; phylum Acidobacteriota; class Terriglobia; order Terriglobales; family Acidobacteriaceae; genus Terriglobus; species Terriglobus saanensis. Next base: position 4,310,166 of record NC_014963.1, read on the forward strand.
CCGAGTACCGCGCTACTACCACCATGTCGTCGGCGTCGAGGATATCTGCCATGTCGTTCTCCATTCTAAAAGTGCATTTATAGGATGCGCCCTGAGGGGCGTTTGTGTCGCGGGCGTTGTGTCGCGGTTAACGCGTGGAGGGTAGAGCCGCCTCATCATGCGGCCAGTGGGCTACGATATCGCGAACGACTACGTCGCCCACACGGTAAGCTGCGTCCAGCGCAGGCATAAATGCGCCGTATTTGACGATTTTGGTCTCCGCAAGGCTGTCGGCGGCAGAGATGCCCTCGCGCTGCTGATCGAAGTTGGAGGCGGTCCGCAGGACGAGAACGCGGTCGATATCGACGCGGTGCGCCTGGGCCAGCCATGTGAGCGACTGCAAGGTCCCTGTGTCTTCCATGCCGCAGATGGCATAGGTGCCTTTACCGTCGGTCTGGTACTTTACCCAGTCGCGTGCCCACTGGTTCATCAGCTTGCCGTGCCAGAAGGTGCTGGCCGATAGGTTATCGCCGCGGAGGACGAAGGGAGGGCGATGGGCGTTTTCGCCTACGAATTCCATGCGGCGGGATTTTATCTCCGGTGTGTCGCGCAGTTCCACGCCTTTGGTCTTTTCAAAGGCCCAGGCCACAAGCGCCGGGTTGAGGTGGAAGACGATCCCGTTATCGTCGGTACGCGGCCCTTCGTAAGGTACGGATTTGCGCAGGGGGACATATCCCGTTTTCCAGGTGGCGGGAGCCTCGCGCGGGTCGATCTCATGCGCCAGATCGCCGTCGACGATCCATTCGGACCAGACGGCGGAGCCCAGGGAGCCCATTTTGGGATCCATGCCACCAATACCGGCAATGATCCAGTAAGCGTGCGTAAGATCGAAGCGCTCGTCGGATCCCAGAGCCATAACGGTGGCCGCCGAACGCGCGGTGCCGATGCCGGTCACAATGCCCAGGACGCCGTCTTCGTTCATCATGGCGTCGTGATACGCGCCGGGCATAGGAAAACGGCGGGTAAGATGCTCGCCGTCGTACCAGTGCTGAAACTCACCGGGGATGTCGCCGGTGTCGTTTCCGATCTCGAACATGGTCACCACGACCACTTTTACCGGGATCTTTGCAGTCTCAGCCACCGAAGAAAGAGCGAAGAGAGTAAACAATATGGCGGAAAAGAGACGCATAAAAAGATGCTATCGCAGGTAGGCTGGATTCACGCCAACTTGAGTCAGTTGAATCTTGAAGGTCTCTCTCCCCGTCTTACACGGTTAAAGCACATCCAACGCGCGCTCTTTTGCGCCTATAAGGAATGGTCCCACTTGCGTCCTGCACTCTGTCTTACGCTCTTCTGTGGATCGCTGTTCTGCGGGCTCGCCGCCGAGGTTTCCGCCCAGCAAACCACGCTGGAGTTACCTGACGCTCCCCGCCCCTCTGCCGAGGTACTGATCGCAATGGTCAGGACGTCAGAGCCTATATCGTCTTCCGTGGCGTCTCCCTTCGACATGAGTTTCGATCCGGACGATTTTCAGCAGTCCACTCCCAGGATGAGTGACAGCTCGGATCCTCCAACGAAGAAGCTGGATGAGAATGGAAAGCCCGTTTCGAGAGCGGGCCAGCAGCCGAAGCGCATTCTTGGACTGATGCCAAATTACCGCTCTGTCTCCAGCGGAACGACGCCGCCTAAACCTACCTTCAAACATAACTTTGTTATCGCGACGCATCAGTCTTTCGACTACTCGTCCTTTATCTTTCTGGGCATCACATCGCTCTCAGCAGAAGGGATTGACTCGCATCCTGCACTGGGTAAAGGCGTAGGTGGCTTCTGGGGCTACACCTGGCGCGGGTTTCTCGACAAGACGGACGGCACCTACCTGGGAGCATGGCTTCTCCCCAGCATTCTGCACGAAGACACGCGCTACTACGCCATGGGCGAAGGAAGTAAGTGGAAGCGTGCGGGCTACGTGATCAGCCGGCAGGCTGTAGCGCGTACCTACGGTGGGCATCAGACGCCCAACATCGCCGGCCTGGGAGCTAAAGTGTTGACGCAGGTGATCTCAAGGAACTACTACCCTGCGGGCAGTACCGACTTTGGGACGCTGGCGACGAAGTTCGGTTATGCGATGGCGCGCGATATTGGCTTCACGATGTTCCGCGAGTTCTATCCGGACATCGCCATCCACGTGCTGCACCGCAAGCCGTAACGTCTAAGCGAAGATGACGGTCTTGTTTGCGTAGCTGAGGATGCGGTGGCCGAGATGCCACTGCACCGCACGCGAGAGAACGAGACGTTCTAAATCGCGGCCCTTCTGAATCAGGCTGGGCAGAGCGTCGTTCTGCGAAATGCGCGTGACATCCTGCTCGATGATCGGACCTTCGTCCAGCTCTGCCGTGACGTAGTGACTGCTTGCGCCGATGAGCTTCACCCCGCGCGCGAAAGCCGCGTGGTACGGCCTGGCTCCTGTGAAGGCGGGCAGGAACGAGTGGTGGACGTTGATGATCCGCTGCGGGTAGGCGTCGACGAACTGCGGCGAGACGATCTGCATGTACCGCGCGAGGATGACGAGGTCGACCTTCGCCTCGGCCAGTAGGGCAAGCTGCCGCTGCTCGACCTGCTGCTTGGTTGCGGCGGTCACCGGCGTGTAATGAAAGGGAATCTTGTAGAACTCCGCGAGAGGCCGTGCGTCCTCGTGATTGCTGACGATCATGGTCAGGTTGCACTGAAGCTCGCCCGTCTGGTGACGGTAGAGAAGGTCGGCGAGGCAATGCAGGTACTGTGAAACGAAGATTGCGACGTTCTGCTGCGTGTCTTCAAAGTCCATGCGCCAGTGCATGGCATACTTCGCTGCGATGGGCATGAAGCGCTCACGGAAGTGGTCCACAGTACACTCCTCGTTCTCCGTAACAAACTCAACGCGCATGAAAAAGAGGCCAAGCTCGGCATCCTGATGCTGGTCCGCATTCAGGATATTGACGTCGTAAGCCTCGATGAGAAAGTTATGGATGGCAGCGACGAGTCCCTTGCGATCGGGACAGTCTACGAGGAGAACCGCGGTTTTCGACATACTGCAAAGACCTTTCATAGCGCGAAACGACTACACGCCTTTTTTCTGGGGCTCCCAGATGAACTTATGCACCTGCAACGACAGGCGCGCGTCTAGGCCATCCGCGAGCATCCAGTCCACAAGGTGCCGGGCGTCCAGCTCCATGTTGTCCGCAGAACGAAGGATGGACGGAACCTTGATAAAGGCGGGCGAAAGCAGGATGCCGCCCGCCTTTTCGTTGAGGGAGTGTTCGCGGATAAAGTCGCGCGCGAACTCGTAGTCCACCCGATCCCGAAGAACAAACTTCACCTCGTCCCGCTGCGTGAGAATATCGAGATTGCTCATACGAAAGCTGCCAAACGCGGAACCTGCGCCGGGGCACTTTACATCGACGATCTTATGCACCGCGGTGGGAACATCCTGCAAAGGACGCTCGCCGCTGGTCTCCATCATGAGGGTATAGCCCCTGGGATCGGCAAGGAGACGTCGCATGAGCGGTAGGAGCTCCTTTGCGTGGAGCATGGGCTCGCCGCCGGTAAATTCGATCAGGCGGCAGGGCGCAAGGGCCTCAATCTGCGCGACGATCTCGTCTTCCGTAAACGGGGTGCCGCCCGAGAAGGTGTACTCCGAGTCGCACCAGGCGCAGCGAAGATTGCAGCCAGCAGAGCGCACAAAGATGCACGGCATGCCGGTGAAGCTGGATTCACCCTGGACGGATTTGTAGAGTTCGATGAGATGCATGACTACTCGTAGTAAGTCGCCATCGAGGTATCGGTCTCATAGATGGTGGACTGCTTGACGCTGACTCGGCCCTCACTCATCTCGAAGAGCTGCTTGCTGGTCTCGTCGAAGAAGTACTTCGCGAGATTTTCAGCCGAGGGGTTCACAGTGGTGAACGGCTCAAGATCGTTGATCATTTGATGATCGAGGTAATCGACGACAGGGCGCATAACCTGCTTGAGAAGCTTGAAGTCGAGCAGCAGGCCGCTGGCATCGAGTTCCTTCCCTACGAGCGTAACGAGGACCTTGTAGTTATGGCCGTGCGGATTCTCGCACTTCCCGCGATAATTGCGCAGGTAATGGCCGGAGGAAAAGGTCGCTTCAACGGTGACTTCGAACATGGTTCTACCAGTTTACCTTTATGGCGCTTTGTGGCCGCTTACGCTTAGTGCTTGCGGTTCCGTTCCCGCTGATCGATGCGGTGCTTCTCGTCGCGGCGCTCCGCCTGCTCGAACATAGTCTGCAGGACCCCGAGCAGGGCTGCGATCAGTGCTCCAGCGACAAGAAAGATCCCCATGGTGCGCCACAGGACACTGTCGGACGGGGAGCCGGGTTCATGCACGAGGCCGGTAAAGGCCAGCACGAAGCAGACGGCTCCGAAGAAACCCAGTGTGGCGGCGAGGATGTAGAGATTGCGGCCCATCGTGATGTCTTCAGTCTATCGAAGCGGGGAGCTGCGTGTTTTCTCTACTCTTCGATGCGGGCCTGCTTGGCTGCGCGGGCCCTGGGAGCGGAGGTTTCGGCGACGCATTTCTCGGAAACACGCTGCGGATTGCCGCATTTGGCGGCGGCGGTACGGGTAAACGCGCGGTAGAGGCGGTTGACGTCGACTTTTCCGTTCCGCACCTCGCGCTCCACCGCGGTATGCATGGCAGAGAGGAACTCCTCGCGCAGTTCATGGAAGATTCGGTCGACGTGGATATAAGGCATGCAAACTGCTCCGCTCCTTGAAGATACAGGGGCGATGGCCCTGTGTCCCGGACGAGTCACTTTTGCGGGGCGTAATAGCCGGTACGTGCCGAGAGGGAGACTGGGCGGTAGGGTGTTCTGAGTTGGATAGAATGGAATTTGCCGTCGTTCCTGAGTCCTGCTGGCCGGTAGACAAGCTCATACTCGTCACGCAGGTCGCGTTCGATCAGATGCAGATGGGCAAGATCGCTAGCCGTCACAGGGTTGGTTCCCTGCTTTCTGATGGAGAGATAATTATCCTCTTCCTTGCTGTAGAAGATGCGGCCGCCGCTCTGCTCCGCGAGTTCGCGAAGGACGCGCTGCGGCTGCCCGTGCGCTCCGGAGTCGAGGGAAAAGATGTAGACGGCGGTGTGCGTCTGCTGGCAGATGTCGATGACGTCGCGCATGTAGGCGTGGGAGGCGTTGTCGGCACCGTCGGTAAAGAGCAGGATGAAGTTGTTGGTCGGTGCGGAAGCGTGGACCTCCTGCGGTGTAAAGCGATCCCTGCAGGCACGGTAGAGTGTATCGAAGAGTGCCGTACCCGTCATCCTGGAGTAGGCGCGTTCGTCGACGTGGCGGAGTGCGGAGATTAACTTTGTAGAGTCCGCAGTGAAGGGCTGCAGCATGGTCGCTTCAGTGTCAAAGGCTTGCAGAAAAGCTGCATCGGTCCTGAGATTCAGGACTTCTGTAACCAGCGCGGCCGCAAGTCGGCGGTTCCGGTAGAGCGCATAACCCAGCATGGAGGGCGAGGTGTCGAAGAGGATGCCCGCGCGAATCGGGAGGCTGGTATGTTTGGTCAGGCGAACGATCGAAGCTGGCGGCTTCTTGTTATCCAGCAGTTGCAGGTCGGGAATCTGGAGGTCTGTGACGAACTGTTCTGAGGCATCGACCGCACGGAAGGTCACGTGGACTTCGTTCACCGAGACGGGGATGGTGAATGGCTCCTGCGCCGCCATGGAGAGTGCAAAGCACAGGACGACCGCGAGGCGGATCACTTCGCCAGCGCTGCGCGATCTTCGTCGCTGTTGCCGTAAGGGCAGTGGCGGCAGTTGTTGCCGCAGCAGTATCCCTGCTTCAACAGGTATTGCGCCGTGAAGACGAGATAGGGCCCATCCATGTAGGAGTCGCCTGGCTCAAGCGGAATATCGGTGGGGTTCTCGGACATGGCTCAGGCTTAGATTAGAGCAAAGCGCGTTGGGCTGTGGTCGGTCCCCTTTCATTTTGTCCTCCGCTTCGCTGCGGAATGACAAAAGGTTTGCCACGGAATGTTTTCACTACGCAAAGAGATGCGCCGTTCCGGGCACAGTCCTATTCGATAGAACGGGGACGACCTCGGCATCCGGCATATTTGCAGGCCCGACATCCTCGCTCTGAATCAAGCCCGTGCCGCAGACCACAACTTTCCTTCCCGCAATCGCGGTTGCGCGATCGCCGGGGACGACCACACCGATTAGGTGCATGGGGTCAGAGGCGGCCAGCGTGATCGCAGGATCGGATGTGAGCTGGCGCGAGGCACGAAGCGAGTCGACGGCTTCGGGAAGGGCGTACTGCTCACCGGAGAAGCCTGAGACGAAGCGACCGCCGCGCACCTCGCCGCGAGCTTCCAGTCTGCGCAACATCGCGACGAGCTCACGCCAGCGGGGAACGTTCGTCTCCCGGTCCAGCAGGTCGCGAAAGACGACGCCGTAGCGGCAGAGCAGCATGCGCGCGGAAGCGGCGACGCTGGCCTCTTCTTCGCGCGCGGCCTCGGTGATGGAGAGTGGTGTGTGGAACTCTTCGGTAAAGAGCGACCATCGCCCCGCCGTGGATCGCGTGGTGCGTTTGGCAGCGTTGGCGGGTGCGGCGGTGGCGCTCTGACGGCGCTTCGGATCCATGAAACAGCGGAGCTGGTCGAAGCCATCGCTTGACGCGAGGCCTGCCGTCGCCAGCTCCCAGAGTGCAGTCTGCGTCTGCTGCTTGGTGAGCGTAGCGAGGCGCTGAATGTCGGAGGCAAAGCAGGCTCCGCGCTCTGCGAGGAGGTATCGAACGCGGTTGGCCTCCGGAGAAAGCGCCTGTGCCAGCTTGACCTCGTCGATGGACTTCTGCGACAGGGCGCGGGGAAGCCAGTCGGCCGTGTCGCGAAGGAAGAAGGTAATGGGTGCCATATTGGTCGGGATCACGCGGCGCGGCGCGGTGCCGTTGCCCACGCCCCATGCCGGATGCGGAGAGATGCGTCCCCAACCGACTGCCCCGGAGAGGCAGAGCTGGTCCAGGGCACGGGGGTCGTAGTCGTGCACACGGGCGGGAAGGATCGACCGTTCCCATTCGATGGCGGGAGCTTCGAAGCCTTCGAGCTGCGATAGAGCTTCGAGAAGGCTTTCTTCTCCGGCAAGCTGCGTCTGCGGAGCGACGTGTTGCCAGCGCAGGAGCCAGCGGTAAAACTCCGCGGGCGTGACGGCCTGAATCTGCTTCCGCAGCGTCCCCAGCGTGAGCCGATGGATGCGCTGCAGAATGCGCCGCTCGCACCATTCAATCTCTTCGTTGACCTCTGTGGCGGTGTGCTCGTAGATGCCACGCAGCACAAGCCCCTGCGCCTCGATGGCAACCATCTGCGTGAACAGATCGACGGCGTCGAGGGAGAGCGTTTCGGCGAGGCTGCGCGAGGTGACGGGCCCGAGAAGCTGGAGCCAGCCTTGCGTGACGAGGCGCAGAGCATCTTCGCGCCCTGTGACAGCTTCGGCGGATACTTCAGGCCACAGCAGATCGGCCAGCGGAAGGCGTTCCGCCGCAACCCAGAACTCCTGTGCGTTCTCTGCGGTGCCGAGTCGAAGCTGCACGGCGCGGCCAGAGCGGGCGAGGCGTTCGAAGAACTCGGGCCAGTGGCGTGCGGCCTCTGTGCGATAGGCACGCGCGTCGTCCCCGGCAAAGAGCGCGATGGGCACGGCTATCGCGGAGAAGAGCAGGTCGTGGAGCTCATGCTCGTCACGGAGATCGGGCCAGCACTCTTCGCGGATCGTGGCAATGGCTGCGGGGTCGAGGCGCGAGGCTTCACCCAGGACGGCGTCAGGAATCGTTCGGCGCAGCGAGACGGCGCGTGCGCGACGCTCTTCCAGACCGGCCTCATCGAGGAAGGCGTTCTGGTTCGCATTCAGAAGTTCATGCGCAAACTGCGATGGAACGGGCGTATCGACGGCAATGCAGGTAAGCGTTCCATCCGCGATCCGTCGCAGGATCTCTTCCAGGCCTGCAAGGTCCATCGCCTCCTGTAGAACGTCCTGCATGACCTCGCGGACGAGGGGATGGTCGGGGATCTGGATGTCCCCGACGATGGTCTCGAAACAGGCCGCCGCCTGCGGAAAGACGCTCGCCAGGAGATCTTCACCGCGCGTTCTCTGGACCTGGGGCGGGACCTTCTTGCCCTTGATGAAGCGCAGGAGTTGCAGCGACCGGTTGGCGGCCCAGCGCCAGCGCGTTTTGAAGATGGGCGAGGCAATCGCGGCCTGTTCCAGCAGTTCCTTCGCCGTCTGCTCAGTGAGGAAGTGGAAGACGTCGGCCAGAGGGAAGCTGTGCTGCTCTGCCAAACAGATGTTGATGCCGTTGTCCGTTGCCGCCGCCTGCAACTCGTAGTTGAAGCCGCGGCAGAAGCGCTTTCTGAGCGCCAGACCCCACGCGCGGTTGATGCGTCCGCCAAAGGGTGCGTGCAGGATGAGCTGCATGCCTCCGCCTTCATCGAAGAAGCGTTCTGCGATCAACACGTTCTTCGTCGGCACGGCGCCCAGCACCGCGCGGCCAGCCACGATGTACTGCACGAGCTGCAGCGCCGCGGATTCGCAGATGGCGCACTGCTCGCACAACCACGCGACCGTGCTGGCTACGTCTTCATCCTGCTTTGTGACGTGCGCATGATGCACGTTCCGCGTGCGGTCGGAGATGGCCTCGCGGAGGTTTCCTACGAAGTCTGAGAGCACATCTGTACGCTGGGGCGCTTCGCCAAACCAGAACGGAACGCTGGGCGGAGCGCCGTGCGCATCCTCTACGAGGACGCGGCCTTCTTTCTCCACCGCGAGGACACGCCAGCTCGCATTGCCCAACTGGATCACGTCGCCGGGGCCGGAGTCCACCGCGAAGTGCTCGTCCAACGTGGCGATGACCTGTTCCTCCGGCATGAGCACCACGGAGTACAATGCGGAGTCCGGAATGCTGCCGCCGTTGCCGATGGCGGTGATGCGTGCGCCTCGGCGTGGATGCAGATGCCCGGCGATGCCGTCGCGCAGGAGATAGGCGCCGTAGCGGCCGCGTGAGCTTTCGATGCCCTGATGCAGGATGGTGATGAGTTCGTCGAACTCGGTGCGCGTGAAGTTGCGGTAGGGATAGGCCCGCGTGAGCACATGAAAGAGCGCGTCTTCTTCCCATGGCTCCGCAGCGCAGGCTGCGACGATCTGCTGCATGAGGACATCGCGCGGATGTGGCGGCACTTCGAGTCTGTCCAGCGATCCCGAACGCATCGCCTGCACCAGCGCCGCCTGCTCCATGAGGTCGTCGCGCGTGGTGGCGAAGAATCGCCCCTTGGGTACAGCGCCGCGCCAATGCCCTGCTCGCCCGACGCGCTGCATGGCGACCGCAACGGCCCGCGTGCTGTTGAGTTGGATGACGAGGTCGACCGCACCGATGTCGATACCCAGTTCCAGCGACGCCGTGGCGACGAGACACTGGATCTCGCCTGCCTTCAGCCGCTGTTCCGCGTCGAGGCGCAGGCTGCGCGAGAGCGATCCGTGATGCGCCGCGACGTTTTCCTGCCCGAGACGTTCGCCCAGAGCACCGCAGAGCCGCTCCACCATCCGTCGCGTATTGACGAAGACGAGCGTGGATTTGTGTTCGCGGCAGAGCTCCGCGATGCGATCAAAGATCCCTGTCCACATGGACGTGCTGCAGACCGAACCAAGCTCTTCATTCGGAATCTCGATGCCGAGATCGAGCACGCGCCGTTGGCCCACTTGCACGATGGTTGCTGTGACGCGGTCGCGATCCACGCCGGTGAGAAAGTCTGCCACCAGTTCGATAGGGTTTTGCGTTGCGCTGAGGCCAATGCGTTGCGGGGCCTCGGAGAGGCCAGTGAGGAAAGCACCGGGCGATAAGCGGTTTTCGCCTGTCACCAGGGCGTCCAGGCGCTCCAGCGTCAGGGCCAGATGGGCTCCGCGCTTATCGTCTGCTATCGCGTGGATCTCGTCGACGATGACGGTTCGGATGTGGCGGAGGTTTTCCCGCGCACGCGCCGAAGTGATGATCAGATAGAGAGATTCCGGTGTGGTGACGAGAATATGCGGCGGATGTTTGAGCATCGCCGCGCGTTCGCTCGGCAGCGTGTCTCCGGTGCGGACGCCTGTACGGATCGGCGCGCAGAGATAGCCACGTTCCATCGCGAGTTGCTGAATCTCCCGCAACGGCTGGTCGAGATTCTTCTGCACGTCGTTGGAGAGCGCCTTGAGCGGCGAGACATAGACCACCTGCGTCGTGAGGGGCAGGCTGCCATCGATGGCTGCCCGGAGCAACCGGTCAATTGCGACCAGAAAGGCGGCCAGCGTTTTTCCGCTACCGGTTGGTGCGGAGATCAGGGTAGGTTCGCCCCGCACGATGGCGGGCCAGCCTTCGATCTGCGGCTCCGTGGGCGTTCCAAACTTCGCCGTAAACCACTCGCGCACTACCGGATGCGCCCATGCGAGGTCCTGCGCGCAATCGGAGTCGAGAAGCGGAGCGATGGTAGCCATGGAATATTTTAGCGCGCTTGTTCGCTCCTTCTTCGCCAAGAAACAAACAGGAGACAGCGCCCCATTCAGTTCTTTCAGTTAGCGGAAAGCGTCAAGCGATCCGTGAAAATTTTTCATGGACAGAGCTTATGATCTGCAGCTTTCAAGGGTCAGAGGTCCGTACGCGCTCACCCTCAGGCCTCTTTTCGATTCCGGAGAGAGCAAAGCATTTTCGACTACGAGAAGCCCGTGAATATGCGATCTGCGGAAATCAAGTGGTTAAACGTTTACCTTTACGCCTATTGACCTAGTGGAAACTCCGTCGTATGCCCGTTGCGGGTGATCCCCAGGACGAGTAGATTCCCACTAACACTTCCTTCACCTCTTTTACAAAGAAGATCCCTACGGCCTGAAAATTTTCTCGTCCAAAAAGGGCCTTACCCGTTTTTAACTTCGGAGACACTATGCGCAAGCTTCTCACTTGTTTTATTTGCTCGCTCCTTCTTTTTTTGGGCTCGGTGATGTACAGCCAGAGCGTTGATACTGCGATCCTTGGAACCGCCACCGATCCGTCGGGCGCGGTGGTCGCAGGCGCAACCGTCACTGTCACCTCGGTGACCACAGGCATTACCAAGGTCGGGACTACCGGCTCTGAAGGCCAATACTCGATCCGCTATCTCACTCCCGGCAAATACAACGTCGAGATCACAGCGCCTGGATTTAGTTCTGCAGAGCGTAAGGGAGTAGATCTTGCCCTCGCCCAGCAGGCCAAGGTGGACTTCAAGGTCGCCATTGGTGCTTCCACGCAGGTGGTCGAAGTCGAAAGCACCATGCCTCTTCTCCAGAGTGAAAGCGCGGCGCTTGGTGCGACGATCGATACCGATCGAACCGCCAATCTCCCTCTCAATGGGCGCAAGTTCAACGATCTAGCCGTTCTGACTCCCGGCGTGACCGTCAACAACCCGGATAATCATTCCTCCAGCACGGCAGGATCTGCTGTCGGCGCAAACGGCGGACGCAATCGCTGGGGCCAGATCGACGTAGACGGCATCACGATGCTGAATAATCGTCAGGCGTATGTAAACTCTTATCCTTCCGTCGACGCAATTGAAGAGTTCCGCGTGCAGACTGGCAATTACTCTGCACAGTACGGCTTTTCGGCTGGAACCAATATCGGTGTGCAGCTCAAGTCGGGCGGAAACAGCTTCCACGGCAGCGCCTTCGAGTTTATCCGCAATAACGCCGTCGATGCACGCAACTACTTCACCAGAGCACCGCAGAAAAAGAATGTCCTGAAGCAGAACCAGTTTGGTGGAACGATTGGCGGGCCGATCTTCCGCGATAAGACCTTCTTCTTCTTCAGCTACGAAGGTCTCCGTTCCATCGCAGAAGTACCGGGGACAGCCAATGTGCTCACACAGGCGCAGCGGAATGGCGACTTTTCCGCACTGCTTACCCAGGCGACACCAGTCCAGCTCAAAAATCCCTTCGGCGGATTCTATGCCGGAAACATTATCCCGGTGAATGCGGTCTCGCAGGCGCTCATCAACCAATATGTTCCCTTGCCGAACTCGACCTCCGGACAGAACTACGCGGGATCGAGCATCGGAAACGAAAAGGTTGACCAGGAGATCGTTCGCCTGGATCACCGCTTCAATGATCGGAACCAGATCTTTGTTCACTACATCCACACGTATCGCGACTTTCCCAACTCTGACTTGAATCGCAACTTCACCTTCACCGGCACGTATCCCATGCACAACGCAGCGCTCCAGTACCTGCATATCTTCACACCAAGCCTGGTGAACGAGCTGCGCATGGGCGTCAACCTGGAGCACGTGAAGCAGCTCAGCACACGCACCAACACCAGCTTTACGATCGCTTCGCTGGGCATTACCGGCTTCAAAGTCGGTGGCCCCAGCGGCCGCGATCTTACCTCCAGCGAACAGGGTTTCCCCCTGCTGAACATCTCCGGCTTCCTCGGCATGGGCGATGACAAGGCAGCGTCGAACCTTGATTACAGCCGTACCTTTCAGCTTGCAGATAACCTCACCTGGACCCGCGGACGTCACACGCTGCTCTTCGGTGGAGACTTCCGCAAGGCAGAAGACAACGCCACGACCAACAACACACCCTTCGGTTCGGAGAGCTTTACCGGAGACATCACGGGCAATGCCGCTGCGGATTACATGCTCGGCTACCCCAAGACCTCCATCACCCCCGAAGGCGTGCCCATCACGGCAGCTCGCCAGTGGCGCACCGCCGAGTACTTCCAGGACAACTGGCGCGCAACCGACAAACTCACTCTCAACCTTGGCGTGCGTTATGAGATTTACGCGCCACCGTACGACACCAACAACGTCTCCCGTACGCTGGACTTCAGCACACCCACACCGACGCTCACACCAGCTCCGGGACAGCGTTTGGATGGTATCTGGCAGATCACGCACAAGGACATTGCACCGCGTCTCGGCTTTGCCTACAGCATGACGCCGAAGACGGTGATCCGCGGCGGTTATGGCATGACCTACTTCGGTGGTCAGTTCGACAACATCAATATCCTGCAGTTGAACCCTCCGACCGCGGGAAGTTTGACCATCATCAATCCGGCCACCAATCCTGTTGCGACAATCTCTACGCCTGTTCCTGCGTCGCTCTATCCCAACCCTCCCTTCTTCAATGTCACCACGGTTCCTCCGGATCGCAAGCGTCCCGATGTAAACGTGCAGACGTACAATCTCACGGTTTCGCAACAGTTCGGCAAGAGCGTTCTTGACGTCAGCTACGTCGGCGTAAAGGGATCCCATCTGGACACCAGCCTGCAGTACTTCAACTCGCCACAGCCTGGCGGCGTCGGAGCTGTTCAGGCACGTCGCCCGTACCCCACCTTTGCCCGTATTCGCGCGTTGGATTTCACGGGCGCTTCAAACTACAGCGCTCTGCAGGCGCACTTCGAGCACCGCCTGACGAGCCAACTCAACGTCACCGTGGTTTACTCCTACTCTCACCAGTTGGATAACCAGGGTGCCGACGTCAACAGCGGTGGTTGCTCCTGCCAGAACGTTCGTGCTCCGCATGAATACGCCAGCGGAACAACAGACCAGCGCCATAACCTGGTCATCGGTTATGTCTGGCATATGCCGAAGTTCACGCAGAATCGCGCTCTTGGTACGGCCATCAACGGATGGTCGCTCAACGGTTTGGTCCTGCTCAACAGCGGCAGCCCGCTGAATGTAACGCAGAGCACGGATGCTCAGAACGATGACAACTCCTGGCAGCGTCCCAACATGGTGCAGGGCGTGAGTCCTTATGCCACGACGAAGACATCGACGAACTGGTTCAACTCTGCGGCCTACGCGCTCAGCACGGCGACCTTCGGAACAACACCGCGTAACAGCCTCGTAGGTCCTGGAACCAAGACGGTCAACGCTGCGGTGATGAAGGACTTTGCCATGCCGTACAACGAAAGCCACAAACTGCAGGCGCGCTTTGAGGCCTTCAATGCCCTGAACACACCGCAGTTCTCCAACCCGGGTACGAGCTTTGGCTCCAGTAGCTTCGGTCAGATCTCTTCTACGAAGATCAACAACCGTGAACTGCAGGCCGCGGTGAAGTACATCTTCTAAACGGACTTCAAATCAAAAGGGAAAGGCCACGAAGATTTCTTCGTGGCCTTTTCTTTGGGTGGTAACAACAGATCCCTTCGCTTTGCTGCGGGATGACAAAGGTTGCTTATGCGCTCCGCGCGACCCCACCCTTTCGCGATGAGGCTGCAAAAGAATGGGGCACAAAGAAGGGTTAGTGCGGAGTGGGTTGGTAGGCCTCTTTTTGTTTTTTCCCGGTTGGATCCAGTGGTTCCTTATCGTCATCGGCGGCAGGTGCGTTCGCATCGATCTTTGGCGTGGCGAAGGGCTTTTTCAAGCCGTCCTCAGCCGCGGTATGCGTGTCGGTGTGCGCGTCGTGCGTTGCGAGCGCAGCCTTGTACTCGGCGACTGCCTGCTCGCGGTCGGGCAGCGTGTCATATAAACGTCCGAGATAGACGTGCGCCCAGGCCACGGTGTGCGGGTCTTTCGAAAGCGAAACGACCGCGTGCAGATGGTCGACCGCCGCTTCGGGATCGCGTTGCAAGAGGTCGACACGCGCAAGGATGTACATCGCCCGTCCGGATTTTGGGTCTTTCTCCAATTCGGCTTTGGCCAGTGCCTGGGCGGCGGGTGCGTCGCGCAGGAAGAGCTTCTGCTCCGCGAGATCGAGGCCAGCGAGCTTTGGCTGCGGGCCTCTGGGACCGCGACCACGGCTCAACAACTCATGCGAGCCCTCGGCGAAGAACTGAATCTGTTTGGCGACATTGACCTCGTGCTGCACGTCCATGCCATAGACCATTTCGCCGATGTCTTCTTTCAAAGAAATACCTGCGGAGTCCATCTGCGTCAGCTTCTCGTACAGATACTGCACCAGGATCCAGCCCTGCCGCATGTCGGTTTTGACGAGACCACGGCGAACGATCTCCGCCCGCTTCTCGTAGTCGATGATGTCCAGGTTGTAGTGGTCGATCTCCTGGCGCGACTTCGGGTTGACCGGCTTCTTCGGCTGGGGGAAGCCAACATCGATCGTCCGTGCCTCCACCGCCTTGATCAGACATTCGGCCACGAGCGCTACGATATCGGTCTTGTAGATATATTCGAGCGGTGCGTCCTGCACGCTCTTCAGCAGAGGCAGCAACCGCTCTGTCGATGCGGCGCGCGCATAGACGAGAGGCTCAATCTCATAGTGCAGATAGCTGTGACGGACCTCGTCCATGTGAACTCCGCCCGGATCGAGAGGCGTGTTCTCGGTTGAAGGGGAGGTCACTACGAATTGATCGGCTCCGTAGATGCGCGCGTTGGTCGCGGACGGGGAGAGCAACGGCTCCAGCAGAATGACAAAGCGCCGACCATCGTAGCTCGACACGGGCTGCCGGAGGTAGATATTCGCGGACAGGATCATCTTCGTCAGGGGATCGTGCACGCGGGACACAGCCGCCTCATACTCCGTGCGATGTTTGATCCAGAGCACGTGCAGATCCATCTGTTCGGAGAAGGTACGCAGCAGCGGCAGAACGTTGATGACCTGAAGCGAGTCGGGCGGCATCTCTGCTTCGCCGACTGCTGCAGTCAGCTCTGGTGGCTGCGTTGTGTACAGCGCCAGCGAGACGTACTGGGCAAGGTTCAACGCGCCATTTAGCTTATGCGAGTTCACATAGGTGCAGAGGGCGTCGCGGCTGGCGCGGGCGGGGCCCGAGTTTCCCAGCGTCTCATCCATTTCGCGGCGGATTTCGGCCCGCACCGGAAGAGAGTGCTCCAGGTCGGCGTCATAGCCACAAGCATTCAGGCCGGCAGCGATATCGAAGAGGGCTTCAGAGGTATCCAGCGTAATGGCCGAACCGGCAGCTTCGACGCGCCGGGTTTCGGTGGGTGTGCTGCTGGAGCTGCTGGAAGATACCTGCGCGGCCAGAGGCAGCGCGACGAGGAAAAGCGGAAGGATGGAATGCAGTTTCAATGGGGTCTCTATCGAATGGACGTATCTGGCGAGTCTATGGAAGCAGGGGCTCCCCGCGCAAACCGTCAGGCCACGTTAAGCGTGGACTGAGATTCCAGCGTACGTCAACAGGACCCGCCCGCGCACAGGCAATCCAAAGACATGCGCCGGCTCGAAGACGGCATGCACCATCTGGTTCCGCAGACGCGATTCGGTGTCCGTATCGTGCGGACCGGAGATCACCTTGTAGTCGTAGACGCGTCCCTGCGCATTGACCTGCGCTTCGACCAGCAGAGGACGGTCGGGAGCGACCTCGATATCCGCCGCTGAGCCCTGCACGGAGTACATGTAGCGCGGAGCGGAGAAACCCGTCAGCGGGGTGTCGTTCGCTTCGACCGAGGAAGGCGCGGCAACGGCACCCAGCAGACTGAAGGTGAAGACCAGAAGCACCACCGCCACAGTGGCAACTGCTGCCTGGACGCCAAAGGGGCGCAGGGTATTGTCGCGGTAGAGTTCCCAACGATCCACAAAACACTGAAGCAGGGTTCGCTGCGCATCGGAACGCTCGTGCGAAAGCGCAACCCGCAGCCGAACCGCCAGATTTTCGGGAAGAGGAGCAGAGCGCACGGCCATCAGGGCCCGCTGCATCGACTTCCACTCCGCGAACTCCTTACGGCAGTTCGGGCAGGTATCCAGGTGGGCGCTAATCTGCTGCATCTCGAGGCCGTTGACATCGCCATCCAGATAAAAGGAGAAACGTTCGCGAATCGGTGTGCAGATATCGTTCATCGCATCGTCTCCTTTTGCTGACGTAACAGGGCTTCCCGCAGTGTCGCGCGCCCCCGGAGTAAACGGCTCTTCACCGTGCCCATGTTCAAGTTCAAAATCTCTGCAATTTCGTCGTACTGCATGCCTTCGATCTCACGCAGAATCAGAACGGACCGAAATGCCTCTGGAACCTCTCGCAGCGCCTCTTCCACACGCGCTCGCGTCTCGGCCTGGCTGGCGCACTCAAAGGGGGAATCACGCTGATCGGCCAGCGAATCCCGCAGAGAAAAGGTCTCTGTATCTTCATCCTGCGACGAGGTGTCGATATCGATGGTGACTTCCTGTTTGCGGTGCCGTGTCCACCAGCGGCGCTGGTTGGAGGCCTCGTGCAGGGCGATGCGGTAGATCCAGGTCTTCAGGGAGGAGTCGCCGTGGAACCCTCCGATCGATCGAAAGACCTTGATGAAAACTTCCTGAGTAATGTCTGCGGCGTCGGTGGGGTTTTGCAGACTGCGCGCAATCAGCGAATACAGCGGCGCGTGGTACTGGGCAATCAAGAGGTCGAAGGCATGCTCGGAGCCGGCCTGCAGTTCGCGCACGAGTTCGGCATCTTCCGCCCGCAACCCTACCGCGCTTGCAACCTCGCTCATCGCCAACCTTTGTGCCCACATACTGGAACCCTTTCAGCCTACTTCCCCGCGTACCTGCGAGGCAAACATCTACAGAAAGAAAGAATTTCGCCGCCGGCGGCAGAGTGCTCTCGCGTTCACTCTGCTTTTATAGACACCGAATGTAGCCTTTTGTTCCCAAACTTTCCCTATTCGATGCAGCACGAGGACAAAAATCGGCATCTTTTTGAAGCAAAAGATCCGCCCCCCACAGCGAAACTTGCAGTGGAAGCTCGGGTTTCAGGGAGGGTACGAAGAACGTACGAAGGAGAAGAACGATGAAATTTCAAAGCCTCTGGAAGACTCTGGCAGTTGGCGTTCTCAGTTTCGGTATGGCTGCGGCTGTGGCCGAAGCCCAGGTCTACGTGCACATCGGGCCGCCACGGCCCATCGTGGAGCGACGTCCTCCTCCCCCCCGGCCG
The DNA here is from genome assembly GCF_000179915.2 of Terriglobus saanensis SP1PR4. Lineage (NCBI taxonomy): Bacteria > Pseudomonadati > Acidobacteriota > Terriglobia > Terriglobales > Acidobacteriaceae > Terriglobus > Terriglobus saanensis. The sequence goes on from NC_014963.1 coordinate 4,328,017, forward strand.
GGCTATGTATGGCGGGCGGGATACCACCGCTGGGATGGCGGTCGCTATGTCTGGGTACCGGGCGAATATCTCGCTCCCCCGCGTCCGCACGCACATTACTACCAGGGCGCGTGGGTCCACGATGGACATGGTTATCGCTGGCGTGATGGTTATTGGCGCTAACTCTTTGAACCCACCTCAGCGGCTGAGAAAGTTCAGCCGCTGAGGTGCGTCTGGGCGATGGCGAGGAAGTTCTTGGCGGGTTGGGTGTCGTGGTCCTGGCGAAAGGCCACGTCGATGGTGGTGCGACTGATCGTACGGACTGGGCGGTAGACGGTTCCCGGTATGGTGACCGCAGTGACACAGGCGGGTGCAAGTGAGACGCCGAGGCCTGCAGCGACGAGCCGAACAACCGTAGGCCACTGCGGCGCGTTCTGAATAATGTTGGGGCGGAAGCCAGCGCGTTCGCAGCACGCGACCGTGCGGTCGAAGGCGAGCGGACCCATGCGGCGGTCGAAGAGAACGAAGGGTTCCCCGGCGAGGTCTTTGACCTGCAGCGTTTTTTTCGAGGCGAGAGGATGCTTTTCAGAAAGGATCGCGACGTACGGCTCTTTGCGGAGCGTCAGTTGCGTAAGGCCCTCCGTCGGATCTCCGTCACGGAGGAAGGCCAGATCCAGCGTTCCGTTGTGCAGAGCGGCAATCTGCCCGGAGGTGAACATCTCTTGCAGGCGAAGTTCTACGCGTGGATAGAGGCGGCGGAAGGTACGGATAGCTGCGGGGAGCGGCGTGAAGATGACGGAGCCAGCGAAGCCGACGGTAAGCGTTCCTTCTTCTCCACGTCCGATGTGGCGGACCTGTTCGATATCGTCATTCACCTTGGCCAGTGTGGAGCGAGCGCGTTCGACGAGCAGAGAGCCTGCGGGCGTGAGGCGTACGCCGCGCGTGGTGCGGTTGAAGAGCTGGTGACCGAGGATCTCCTCAAGACGCTTGATCTGCTGCGAGAGCGGAGGCTGCGCCATGCCGAGACGGCGGGCGGCTTCGCTGAAGTGAAGCGTCTCTGCAACCGCCAGAAAATATCGGAGATGGCGGAGTTCTATCTCTTCATTCATATCAAGTAAGTATAGATCGACGTCTTTTAGATATTGGACATCTTGGCTTAGGGGTTTTAGCGTTCAGATATGGGAGTGATGTGTCGTATGGAGGGAGTTGTGATGGATGTAAAGATGCGGGAGTTTATGGACGGGGATGAGGCTGCGTTTCGGGAGCTGAACGAAGCGTGGATCAAGAAGATGTTTGCCATGGAGGCGAAGGACGAAGCGACGTTTGCCGATCCGCGGAAGAAGATCCTTGAGCCGGGCGGAAGGATTCTGCTGGCAGAGGCAGACGGGGCGGTGGTAGGATGCTGCGCGCTGGTGGCGATGGGGCCGGATGAGTATGAGGTCGCGAAGATGTCTGTCGCCGAAGACCTGCGGGGCGCAGGGATCGGGCGCAAGGTGCTGCAAGGGATAATCGACCTGGCACGGAGGATCGGAGCGAAGCGGCTTTATCTGGAATCGAGCAGCAAGCTGAAGAATGCGGTCCATTTGTACGAGGCACTGGGATTTCAGCACCTGCCACCGGAGCGAATCGTGCCTTCGCCCTATGCGCGGGCGGATGTCTATATGGAGATGGCGCTATAGCCGACTCGCATTCTCTTCAGGGTTGAGCTTCGGCCTCCGGAAGCGCCAGCACGACGAGGACGATGCCGATCGATGCGAACATGCGAAAGGCCTCCTCCTGTCCGTTCCAAAGTTTGGATTGCCACATAAGAAACCACTCGCCTCCCAGCGTCAGGAAGCCTACGAACCAGAGCATGAGCCCGAACGTAAGCGCAAAGATCGGGATACGTTTGGATAAGTTGAAGGTATCGGCTGGTTCGCGAAGCGCGACCGTCAATCGAATCACACCGCACCACGTCAGCACCATGGCCGCCGCCTCCCAGATGATGATGGCGTAATAAGCCAACGTCTCACCCAGCGGCGAACGGATCGCACGGCCCAGGTGGGGACTTCCGGGAAAGACCGTATCCATCTGCAGTACATGGCGTACGAACTGATCGTTGGCTTCATAGTCAGTCAAATTATTGAAGACGACCAGTGTGTAGAACAGAGCAACAGACGCAAGCAGGGCAATTTTAGACAGACGCAGGATCATTGGGACGATGACCCGGAAGCGAAGGTTTGAAAATAGGCTGTCAATGCGGAGAGCGTTACCTCATCGTATTCCGGAAAGCCCGGCATCTGGGCGAACCTGTTTACGGAGTGAGGGTCTTTGATGTAGCGCGCAAAGTCTTCTGGATTTGTCTGGGCAAGGCGGGCGAGTGAACTCCAGGGCCTGCCCGACTTGTTTCCACCATAGTCACCAGAATTGTGGCAACGGAAGCAATTTTCCCGTGCGATCGTATAGCCCAACCTCTGGGATGAGCCTCCAGCGGAGGGGCCGCGCGGATGGATCGCCTCAAAGACCTCATGCTCTTTGGAGAATCGCAACTCAAGCACACCATTCGGTATCTGCGCCTCTTCCGCGTAACTGAGTACTCGAAACCTTGGGGTGAACGAGGCGTGCGAGATCAGATATGGACCATACGTGCCTCCGTCTCCGGTTCGAGACCGTTGGCTTAGCGGCTTACCGTTGATCTGCAGGACAAGAATGGGGTGATGCGCGGCCCGGTATGCAACGGGGTAGTGGGCTTCGTACTTGTCGTCGCAGATCGCGGCGATCAGCGTACCTTCTTCGGATATACCGAGCGCGCGCAGAACTTCTTCAAGATAAACACCGCCAATCTCCGTCGCCTCTTTGAAATTGGGATCGTCCGTTACCTTGAAATTGACCTGGGGAAGCCTGAGCAAGTCGGGGTATGAGACGAAGCGTACGGCCTTCGCAGGTAGTCCGGGCAAATCGCCGGAGACGGTCAAATCCTCTGATGCAATGCGGCTCTCATGCAACGGAAGCTTGTCATGGAACGGAGGCAGCTCTTGTATCCCAACCTTCTTCGTATCGGGCGAAACTGCGGCAAACGAGAGCAGGCCTGCCATCCAGAGATTTTTTATTCGATTAAGCAAGTTCCAACCCCAACATTCAGATCGTTTCTGTCAGGGATTAACACGGCCGATTGCATTTCTATTCCAAGGATGAAGGCAAGCGATCTCATCGATCACTTGGCTAAGCGTTTGAATAAGTAGAAACTCCAGGAACTTTGCTTCGATCACGCCGCAATACGCCTGTGACGTAACACCGAAAACTTTATCCTCGGAAGTTGCGTCCTAAGACTAATTCTGTTTTCGAGGGACCTATGTGGATCGTTCGGCTCGCGCTTAGGCGACCCTATACTTTCGTCGTCTTCTCGATGCTGATGATGCTGCTTGGGATTGCCACGTGTATTGAGGCTCCGAAAGATGTTTATCCCTACATCAATATTCCAGTCGTAAGCATTGTCTGGAGCTATAGTGGTCTGCCTCCACAGGACATGGAAGGCCGCATTGTAACGGTGTGCGAGCGTGCCCTGACCACGACGGTCAACGACATTGAGCATACGCAATCCGAAAGCTACCAGGGCGTCTCAGTCATCCGGGTCTTCTTTCAGCCGAACGTAAAGATCGAGTTGGCGCTATCGCAGATTACGGCGATCGTACAGACGATTCTGCGCAATCTTCCCCCAGGAACCTTTCCCCCGAATGTTCTGAAATACGATGCTTCCAGCGTACCGATTGTGCAACTAGGACTTTCTGGAAAGGGCCTGAGCGAAGAAGATCTTTACGATCTGGGCCTTTCGTTCATACGGCCGCGACTGGCGAACGTCGAGGGCGCTTCGGTGCCGCTACCCTATGGCGGCAAGGTGCGGCAGGTTCAGGTGGATGTCGATCCGAACCTGCTGTATGCGAAGCATCTTTCGGCAACGGATGTTTCCACGGCATTCAATCAGCAGAATCTGATTCTTCCGGCGGGCGTGGCGCGCATGGGAGATCGTGAGTTCATCGTCAAGCTGAACTCTTCTCCGGCTGTCGTTTCGGCCTTGAACGACCTTCCGATTCGAGCCACGAATGGTGCTGTGGTTCTGGTAAAGGATGTGGCGCAGGTACGCCTGGGCTATGCGCCGCAAGTCAACGTGGTGCGTCAGGATGGGAAGCGCGCGGCCCTGCTGACGGTTTTGAAGAATGGCGAGACGTCCACACTGGACATTGTGAAGAACGTGAAGAAGATGATTCCACAGGTGAAGGCTGGGCTACCGCCGGAACTGACGATCACGCCGCTCTTCGATCAATCCATCTTTGTGTCTGCATCGATCAACGAAGTCGTGCGCGAAGCCTCCATCGCGGCTGCGCTGACAGGCCTCATGATCCTGCTGTTCCTGGGATCGTGGCGCTCGACGCTGATTGTCTGTACCTCGATTCCACTGTCGATCGCAACGTCGCTCGTGATTCTGTACGCGCTGCACCAGACAATTAACGTGATGACGTTGGGTGGGCTGGCGCTTGCCGTGGGCATCCTGGTGGACGACGCAACAGTAGAGATTGAAAACACCCATCGCAACATGATGGAGAGCAAACCACTGGTGCGGGCGATTCTGGATAGCGCGCAGCAAGTGGCCGCGCCTGCGTTTGTGTCTACGCTGGCGATCTGCATTGTGTTCATGCCGGTTGTTTTGCTGTCCGGACCGGCACGTTATCTCTTTACACCGCTGGCGATGGCAGTGGTCTTTGCGATGATGGCTTCCTATTTTCTTTCGCGAACGCTTGTGCCGACGATGATGCACTTCCTGCTGGGAAGTGAGATCTTCCTCTATCAGGATCCGGAGGCTGCAAAAAAGGAAGAAGACGAGAACTGGATCTGGCGAGTGCATTCAAAATTCGACCGCTGGTTTGAGCGTCGGCGCGAGAACTACAAGGGTCTGCTGGAGTGGGCCTTGGAGAATCGCGGATTGACGGTGGGTATCTTCGGATTATTTGTCCTGCTGTCGCTGCCGCTGATCTTTATGATTGGCGAGGATTTTTTCCCCTATGTGGATTCGGGACAGATGCGGCTCCATATCTATCCGCCGCAAGGTATGCGCCCGGAAGATTCCGAGTTGTACTTTGCTGCTGTAGAAAAGGAGATCCGCAAGGTACTTCCCGCGGAAGAGACGAAGATGATTCTGGATAATATCGGGCTTCCGAATGGCGGCATCAATCTGGCGTTTTCCAATAGCGCCGTCACGTCCGATACCGACGGCGACATTATGATTTCGCTCGATCCGGGTAAGCGCCATACGCAGCTTTATATGCGACAGCTGCGCGCGGACCTTCATCAGAAGTTTCCCGATGCGACGTTCTTCTTTACTCCAGCGAATATTACGAACCAGATTCTGGATTTTGGTTTGCCTGCGCCAATTGACTTACAGGTAACTGGCCGTGGAGCGCAAAACTACCAGATCGCGCAGAAACTTCTGAAACAGGTGCAGGCGATTCCGGGAGTGGTGGACGCACACATCCATCAGCAGATCGCCCTGCCCACCATCGACGTGAATGTAGACCGAACAAAGGCGCGGCAGATTGGTCTGACGCAGCAAGACGTTGCGCAGAGCATGCTGATCTCGCTGACAGGAACGGGGCAGACAGCGCCGAATGAGTGGCTGAATCCACAGAATGGCGTGAACTACCAGGTAGTGGTCCAGACACCGCAGTACCGGATCGATTCGCTGCAATCGCTCGCGCGTGTTCCCATAACTTCGCCTGCGGGCAATGCGAGTCAGCTTCTTGGGAATGTCGCGAATTTTCAAAGAGACGTTACTCCCGTGATCATCGATCACTACAACATTCAGCCGGTCTATGACATCTACGCGGACGCAGACCAGCGCGACCTGGGCGGCGTGGCGAGCGACATCCGCAAGATCATGGACAAGGCGCAGCCCGACCTCCCCGCCAGCACGACGCTTGCGCTACGCGGCGAGGTGAAGACGATGAGCGACTCGTTCCTGCGGCTCGGCATCGGCATCATCTTCGCCATCATCCTGGTCTACCTTTTGATGGCGGTCAACTTCCAGAGCTGGCTCGACCCACTCCTGATTTTGATGGCGCTGCCCGTGGCCTTTGCGGGCGTGCTCTGGATGCTCTTCCTTACGGGGACGACCTTCAATGTGCCCTCGCTGATGGGTGCGATTATGACCATCGGCGTAGCCACGGCGAACAGCATTCTTCTGGTGGTGTTTGCGAACGATGAGCGTGCTACGGGCAAAGACAGCGTGGAGGCGGCGCTCAGTGCAGGATTTACACGGCTCCGCCCAGTCTGCATGACAGCGCTCGCGATGATCATCGGCATGCTACCGATGGCGCTGGCGCTGGGCGAAGGTGGAGAGCAGAATGCACCGCTGGGCCGGGCCGTAATTGGCGGACTTCTGTTAGCAACGATGGGAACGCTGTTTGTCGTGCCGGTGATGTACTCCTGGCTGCAGACGAAGCCGCCGCGCAACTACGACGAAGAGATTGATAAGGCGTATCACGAGGGCGATGAGCAGAGGCAGGCCGCGCCGCCGGGGCAGAGTGGGGGCGAGCCGCAGCCGGCTTGAACGGGAGACTATGAGCGACGACTTACAGCAGAAGATGTATCCCGAAGATGAGCGCCTGCATCGCGTGCAGGACGACCCCGACCGCCGCATGACGCGCGATGAGTGGGAGCACGAGGAGTCGCTGGCGCGGCAGGCTGCGCACAAGCGGCATACCGACGTTGCGCACGACCGTGAAGTGCAGCAGGAGTTCGATCGCAAGCAGCGCAGCAAACATCGCAATTGGAAGAAGATTTTTCTCTGGGCAGGTGCAGCTTTGGTGGTGTTGCTCCTGATTTTTCTGCTGGGATATCTTCCCCGGCACGCGGAGCAGAAGAAGGCGGCAACGCTGGCAGAGCAGCGCGAACACGAAGAGCCGGAGGTAGATGTGATCCAGGTAAAGCGCTCTCACGCGCCGGGTCAACTTACCGTGCCGGGAACCACGTCGCCGATTACAGAGGCTTACATTTATGCACGGGCGAATGGCTATCTGCGTAAGCGCTTCGTCGACATTGGAGATCATGTGAAGAAGGGTCAACTGCTCGCATTGATCGATGCTCCCGATCTCGATGCGCAGGTGGACCAAGCACGCGAGCAGTTGCGGCAGGCAGAGTCGCAGGTCTCACAGCAGCAGGCACAGCTTGCGCTTAGCCGCGTGACCTGGGAACGTTGGCGGACGCTGGTCGCGAAAGGTGTTTTTTCGCGGCAGGATGGGGATCAGAGAGAAGCTGATTATCTGGCCCAGGCGGCAGTGGTCGCTTCGGCGCAGAGGAATGTGGAGAGCTATCGCGCCAATCTGCGCAGGTCGATCGCGCTGCAGAGTTACGAACGCGTCACAGCACCCTTCGACGGCATCATCACTCAACGTAACTCGGACGTGGGAGCCCTTGTGGGTGCTTCTGGTGCTGCGGCGAGCATGCCCATGTCGAGTTCGCAGACGCCCAGTGGAGGCTCTGCGAACGTGGGCAGCAGCAACACGAGCGGGAGCTCCGGCACGGCCAACCAATCCGCCGCGCCCGCGACCGATCAGGCACAGGGCGGCGCGCTGTTCGGGATAGCGCAGTTGGATAAGCTGCGGATTCTTGTCTCTGTGCCTGAAGGTTATGCGTCCAGCATCCAACAGGGTATGGGCGCTCAGATCTTCGTGCAGGAGCGCGCGGGGAAACCGATCTCTGGGATTGTTGCCCGCACTTCGGGTTCTGTCGATCAGAACAGTCGCACGATGCTGACAGAGATCGATGTCGACAACAGGAACGGTTCGCTCCTTCCGGGTATGTATGCCGTCGTGACGTTTGTACAAGTGCGTGGCGTGCCTCCTTTGACCGTGCCGGGCGACGCGGTCATCGTGCGACAGGACAAAACAACCATCGCCACGGTGCGCGATCAGAAGATTCAACTGGTGCCCGTGGAGATCGGTCGCGACTACGGCCCAACGGTGGAGATCCTGAGCGGTTTGCGCGAGGGCGACTGGGTAGTGTCGACCGTAACTGACGACGTACGGCAGGGCGTCAAGGTGCGTCCTCGTGTTTCAAACGAGAGCGGCCAGGGTGGAGCGCAGACGAATCAGGCTCCGGACTCCGGCCCCAGCCAGTACGGCGATCAATCCATTGTGAACTCCAAGACGGAGAGCACGACTCAGCAAGGCAAGAAGGGCGGAGATAAGTCTGGCGGCGGCCAGCAAAAGCAGGCACAAAAGGGAGCCTCGAAATGAGGACGCTTCGGAGATATTCCGCGGTTCTCTTCGTGCTCACCTGCGGTCTGTCGCGAGCGCAGACGGGGCAGCAGCCGCCACCGTTTACTGCGCCCAATCCACCTACGCCTGCAGCGACTCAAGCGCCGGGACAGAAGTCCGTGCCCGACCAACAGACGCCTGCGGCAGCTCCGGATGCGCCGCTGCCACAGACCGATCAGACAACGGTGGATCTTCGCTCCGTACCACCGATGAGCCCGCAGCTGCAGACACCTGCGGAGCCTTCAGCAGCTGTGAATCACGCTACAGAGATGACCCTGCTTCCGCAGAAGGAAGCAGGCCCTGCACGCAAGGATGGTTTCTACAATCTCATCGACGCTTATCGTGGACCGAACACGCCTCCGCTTCCTGTGGTCTCCGGAGATCGTCTGAGCGCGCTGATCCACGATGGTCGTCTATACCTCTCGCTACATGACGCTCTTTCACTTGCGATTGAGAACAATCTGGATGTGGAAGTAAGTCGTTACAACCTTCTTCTTGCGCATACCGACCTGACACGCGCCAAGGGCGGAGGTAACCTGCGCGGCATTGATTACACCGTGCAGCAGATGGCGCCGGGCGTGGGCGCGGCGACCAGCCCCCTTCTGATTACAGCTACGACGGGGAATGCCTCTTCGACGAATGCATCGATTGCCGATCTCTCGCAGGTGACGCAGACGGGCAGCGGAACACAGCAGGACCTCTCGCAGAACGGACCATTTCCCTACTCTCCAGGCCCTTCGATCCCGCTCTTCGATCCGACCTTGTTTACACAGGTGGGCTATCTTCGCAGGTCCGATCAGAATTCGCTTATCGACACCGGAACAACTGCCCCAACAGGTCCGCTCAGCTTTCTCAGCGCGGGGCTTGACTACCAGCAGGGCTTCTCCACGGGAGCGCAGCTGGAAGCCTATGCCGACAACGCGCCACAGGTGCTATATGCCAATGGGTCGCAGTACGATCCCTTCCATGCTCCTTCGACTTCGGTGACTCTGACGCAACCGCTTCTGCGTGGTCGTGGACGCGATGTCAATCTTCGCTTTATCCGTATCGCGCGGCTGCAGCAGAAGCAATCGCGGCTGCTCTTCGAACAGCAGGTGCTGGAGACGGTCTATGGTATCTCGCGGCTCTACTACGATCTGGTTTCGCTCGGGGAAAACGTCGGTGTGAAGGAACAGACGCTCGCCGCTGCAGAACAACTTTATCGCGATGACAAGGCGCAGGTCGACGAAGGTACACTGGCGCCGATCGAACTGACGCGAGCACAGGCGCTGGTCTCCTCGAACCGCCTGGACCTGATTCAAGCGAAGGGTGAATACCGGCAGCAGGAAGCCATCCTGCGGCAGCAGTTGCTGCGTCGCCTGGGAGATCCCTCAGCGGGCATTGTGGGCATCTTTCCGACGGACCACATTACCGTTCCGGATGCCGCGCCTTCGCTCGACATCTCTTCGCTCATTGCCGATGCGCTGACGAATCGGCCTGACCTGGCCCAGGCATCGTTACAGATCAAGGATGATCAGATTGCGACGAGCGCCGCGCGGAACAACGTGAAGCCTGCGCTCAACGTCTATGCCAACATTCAGACGCGTGGATCGACCCTGATGTCGTCGACGCCTTTGGGTTCTCCGGGAACGGGTGTTTCAAGCGTCGCACCAGCGCTGACCCAAGGTGGACTCCGGCTTTCGACGATCTACCAGGGTGGTATTCAGCTGAATCTTCCGCTGCGCAACCGCATTGCGCAGGCCGATGCGGAGCGCGATCAGATCCAGCTGCGACAGGCGGAGGCTCGATCGATTCGTCTGGAAAATGAGATCCGTCAACAGGTTGAAAACGCTGCCATCGCTCTCGAAAGTGCACACCAGGCATATGCTGCCGCCGTAGAAAGCAGGAACTATCAGGACCAGCTTTTGCAGGCGGAGAAGGACAAATTCGCCGTCGGTGCGAGCACCAACTTCCTGATCATCCAGGACCAGTCTTACCTGGCGCAGGCACGCTCCACCGAAGTTGCCGCGAGATCCGATTGGATGAAGGCGCAGATGTCGCTGGACCGTGCGCTCGGCGATCTGCTGGAGAAGAATCATATTCTTCTGGACGACACGGTTCGCGGAACACTGCCGTAAACTCTGAGCCCGCGGCGACATGCTAGGCTCGACAACGATGGATACGAATCTTGTGCACTTCACATTACGCAGGGTCGGGGCGACCTTGCACTTCGCCACAGATCCTGTGAAGTCTGGCTCGCAGAGTTTTGTGATGCATAGTCTTCAGCTGCAGCGTCTTCCTTCGGAGTACGAAGCGCTGAAGGCGCTGGAGCGAGTCGGCATTGGATATTGGTCGTCCTTTCCACCCGATGGCATTCAGGCCACGGTCACCCGCGACCAGCTGCGGGCCATGGGATTTCGCGGCAACTACTAGGCTGCATGTCGGCCGTAGCGCAACAGATCCCTTCGCTAACGCTACGGGATGACAAAGTTATATAAGCAGCCGCGCACATCTACTGAATACTTCTTTACTCTCACGCAAGAGGGTTCTCCTGCAGCGTCCCGCGCGCTATGCTTACCCGCACATGAGTTCCGACCCCATCGGCGAGTTGAACCTGTCGGCCATCGCTGTACTGATTCCGGTGCGGCATATCGAACCTGTCCTCGAAGAAACGATTGCAGAGCTCATGGCCTGCGGATTTGCACTCGTCGTGTTGGTCGATGATGGGAGCCCGCAGAAAGATCGACCGATCTTCAACCGCTTTGCCAGAGCAGGCCTCCCTGTTCTTCGCCACAGCGTAAATCTTGGCAAGGGACGGGCGCTTAAAACCGGCTTCAACTACATCTTGACGGAGTACCCTCACCTGCTCGGTGTGGTTACGGCGGATGCCGATGGACAACATACCGTAGCCGATATCGCACACGTCGCGGCACGGCTGGCTGTGAGCGGTTCGGAACCCATCTTGGGCGTGAGGTCTTTCTCAGGAAACGTCCCGCTCCGCAGTCGATTCGGGAACACGCTGACACGTGTTCTCTTCGCCTTTGGCACGGGCGTTCGCGTCGGCGATACACAGACCGGACTGCGAGGCCTTCCGATGGCCTCGCTTCCGGAGTTGATGACCCTCGATGGCGAGCGCTACGAGTACGAGATGACGATGCTCGCGCACCTTTGCCGCGAGGGAAACAAGCCTGTCGAGGTGCCAATCGAAACGGTCTACATCGAAGGTAATCGCTCGTCGCACTTCGATCCGGTGTGGGACTCGATGCGCATCTATTTTGTGCTTGCGCGGTTCTTTCTCTCGTCCATCCTTGCGTCGGGGATCGACTTCCTCGGATTCACCGTGGCTTTTGCACTGACGCATCACCTCGCCGCGAGTGTTGCGTTCGGACGCTTCAGCTCCCTGGTGAACTTCGCGTTGAACCGCCGCTTCGTCTTTCGGAATCGTGGTTCTGTTACCGTGGCGCTCCTGCGTTACTACGCACTTGTGATCCTCATCGCTTTTCTCAGTTATGCACTCATCTGGGTCACCGTGCAGCGGCTGCATTGGAACGTCTTTGTCGCGAAGCTTTGCGTCGATGCTGCTCTGAGCCTGATGAGCTTCTCTGTTCAACGCACCTTTATCTTCCGCCGCTCCACCGCGGTCTGATGGAATGCCTTAGCGCACACCTTGCCTCTTCTGCGCCTCCGACCAAGCCAGATTGTTCTTCGCGAGCGGGAAGTCGGGCTGCAGTGCGATGGCCGTCTTTGCCGCCGCAATCGCATCATCCCACTGATGCATCGCTTCGTAATTGGCCGCGATGTTATTCCATGCGAGGGCTGAGTTTGGATCAAGCTTCAGAGCCTGCCGCGCGGTGTCGATACTCTCCGCAAACTTGCCCGCCTGGTTCAGCGCCATGGATCGGTTGATGAGATCCGCAACGACAGACGGCGGACCAGTTGTCGCAGCTCGCTTCTGTTGGAAGATCGCCAGGTTGTTCTTCGCGATGTCGAGCTCCGGATTGATCTGGAGCGCCTTGATTTCGTTTGCGACGGCGTCGTCCCATCGGCCCATCGCACCGTAAGCTGCGCCGATGTTGTTGTATGCCTCTGCCATCTTGGGATCGAACACCAGGGCCCTCTGCGCGGACTCCAATGATTGAGCGTACTGGCCCTGGCGATACTGGGCCAGCGAAAGGTTCAGGGCGTCGGTTGCATTCGTGGGATGTGCCTGCTGAAGGAACGCACGCGCCGTCGCATCTTCCGGAATAATGGCCAGCGTCTCAATCGCGGCCTGACGCAGAGAAGCTTCATCGCCGGTGCGGCTGAGAACCGTAAGCAGGAGATCGCGCTGTATGGAGCGCTGCGGATTCAGCGCGACAGCCCGTTGCTCTTCCGCAAGAGCTTCAGGAATTCGCTCTTCCCCGAGGAGCCAGCGCCCATAAAAGGCGTGCACCTGATCGTCGTTCGGGGTCAACAGCATGGCACGGCGAAAATGCTCCTCCGCCTCAGAGCGATGTCCCATGACGCCATGCACCACACCAAGATTGATCTCCAGCGTGGCATAGTTCGGTGTGTATTGCAGGGCCTTCGTAAAGTACTCCAACGCAGTGGGGTAGTCCCCCTTATTCATCTGCGTGAGGCCGTAGATCATCAACCCACGGCCGTTGTGCGACGACTTGATCACGTCGTCCAGCCAAAGCGATTCTTCCGTCTTCCAAACACGGTTGCGTACGTGTGCGCCCCAAGCGTAGCCACACAGCAGCACAATAGCCACGCCGATCAGAATCGGCGTCAGTGTGCGCAGCTTTTCAGTTGTCATGACGTGCTGCAACACCAGCCACATTCCCCACACCACCGCCAGCATCAGTCCAGGAAAGGAAAAGAACATGCGATGATCGTTTTCCATCTCAGACAGGGCGTAGGCCGAAGTGGGTATCTGCGTGACCAGGAACCAGATCAGGCCAAAAGCGATGGGGTAGGCGCTTCGACGCCGCGCTGCCCACACGATCACCGCAATCAGAGTCAGTGCGAAGAGTATTCCAAGCACGGCCCGCCCATCCAGCGAATCGAACGGCGATAAGTCAGAGTCCACATTGAGATGGATCGGAAGAAATAGTTGTCCGAAGTAGCGCAGCCAGACGAAGGGCTGTCCCCTGCGATAGGCCCAAGGATCGAGGATCGAAGGCGCAAAGCTCTTGGGCGTCATGGCGCTTTGCAGGCAAAGACCCGCGAGTGTGACCATCAGCGCAGGCAGTATTGCCACCAGGCTCTTCCGCCAACGTCCGCGATCCTCACCGAACTCGAAGAAAACGGCGTAGGCAAACAGAAGGAAGGGAAAGACCGCTGCTGGCGGCTTGCTCAGAAGTGCAAGCGCAAACGGCACCAGGTAAAGCCCAAACCTCCGCCCCTGCGGCCATCGCGCCCACAACACCAACGCTGCCACGCAACCCAGCGTGCAGTAAAGATCGCTGCGCTGAATGACGTAGTTCACCGTCTCGGCCATGGCCGGATGTACTCCGAACCACGTTGCACCCAGCAGAGCGAGCGTCGCATTCCGGTTACTCGGCCATGACCCCGCAGGATCCGCACGCTGATAGACGTCTTGGAAGAGTGCCCAAAGAAGAGCGACAAGAATTAGAAAAAAAATAAAAGTACTGAGATGAAACCAGAACGGGCTATAGCCATGTCCGAGCGCGTAATCCAATGCAAGCGACACAGACACCACAGGCCGGTAAGTCTGATTTGGGGGCAACACGCTGAACAAGTGCGTATCGGTAAAAAACCGGCCCAGGTTGGTCAAATGCCGCACTGCGGGGTTATCCGTAACGGTGTGAAAGTCGTCGAAGTGAAACGTGTTCGCAAACGAATTGGAGTACACCACGCAGATGGTCAGGAGCGGCAATCCTGCCCCAATCAGCAAGTTGCGACGTGCTGGTGACCTCCATTGTCTGCCATCAATCATCGCAACTAACTTACGCCTTCATGACGTACATGACTTGCTCATAAATCATTTCGCGGCAAATCATGTGGATGGCACAACCGAGGTCTCCGCTGCTCGATAGCTCTCTATGAGCGCGCGGACAGCGTCCATGGCTTCACGGCGGCGGCGCGTGTCTTCCTGGTACTGCGCCAGCGACGCGGCGATGTTTTCTCCGCAGTGTGGACAATCGACTTCATGCGGCCACACATATTCGTTACACGCGCGGCAAAGTTTGAGCGTCGGAGGCACACGGCCTTCGCGCGGCGACCATCTTTCGTCGTTACTTAAACCCAGTTGGACGAGTTGCTTTTGCGATACCGAACTGGCGGCTACAGTGCCATCCTCGATCCGTTCCGTGATCAGCTCAAACTCACCGACTGCGAAGGAGTCCGGAGCGGCATCGCGGATCTTGACCACGCGCTCGCGGAGCCCCTGCTTTTCCAGCTCCAGGGCACGGTAGTGGCAGTATGGATTGTTTCCCGGTTTGCCAAGAAGCGAGTGTGAGGTCCATGTGCAGCCGCCGCGACAGACCTCGGCGTAGTAGCAGGTGCGACAAAACCCCCAAAGGTCTTCGATGGAACGGAGGCGGCCGAAGTGGATCTCCTTACTGTGGTTCCAGATGTGTTCGAGCGTGAGGTCACGAACGTTACCGCCCGAGAAGCCAACGGTCGCCAGCGAAGGACAGCCCTTCACCGTACCGTCGGCTTCGAGAGCCAGACCGGTATGACCCGCATTGCAGCCGCTCCAGTGGACACGCTCGTCGCCGAAGCCTCGCCAGATGTGCTCATAGGGGCCGAAGTAACCAATGTTATTGCCAGTGACCATCAGCATCCCGCGCTCTGCCGCTTCCTGATAGAGGCGTGCAAGCATGGGCATCAGTTCGAGCACACGGTGAGGTTGCAAGAGCAACTCCGGGTGATCGACAGCATTGCCCATGGCGACCGTAATCTGGATCTGCCATTGCTTGGCACCAGCTCCGAGAATAATCTCCATAAGCTCAGGAAGTTGTGGAATGATCTCGGCGCCGATTTGCGTATTCACGCTGATGCTAAGTCCAGCATCGTGGGCGCGCTGGAGTGTATCGAGGGCCTGGCGGAAGGAACCGGGGACACCTCGGAGTCTGTCATGCAGAGGCTCAAGGCCATCGAGTGAGACACCCAATCCGTTCATCCCTGCGTCGATAGCTTCCTGCAGGCGCTGCTGCGTGAAGTTGCGGCCACCCGTCTGGGTAGCGCAGTAGATACCGTGGTCAGCGCAACGGCGGATGATCTGCGTCCAGTCCTTGCGCAGATAGGCTTCGCCGCCAATCAGCGTGACCTCGCGCGTGCCTAGACGCGCGAGCGCGTCAACGACATCGAGGCACTCTTGCGTTGTAAGTTCGTCAGGGCGGCGATGGCCAGCGCGGGAGCCGCAGTGCATGCACTTGAGATCGCAGGCCAGCGTGATCTCCCAGACGACATGAACGGGAATGTAGCGCTGGAAATCCTGATTGGTGAGATAGCGTGGGGGCGTTTCCATCTTGCGGGGCTCCGATAGAAGCATCCCGCCACACCATCCTTGAAAGAGGACGATGCGGTGGGATACCCAGGATAAAGGGAGTTACTTACCTTCCAGTTTGGCAATCTCGGCGTTGAGTTTTTTGACCTCAGCAGAGATGTCGCTGCCTTTGTAGCTCTTTGCTTCAGCAGCGATAGCCTTCATCTTTTGCAAATCGCCACTCTTGATCGCGTCGTCGATAGGACGGCCGTAGAGCGGGCGAATGATTGGGCCTTTTGTATCGGATTCTAGCTTGGCTATCTCTACCTTGAGCGCTTCTACGGCCGCGCCCACGTTGCCGTACGTCTTCAAATGCTCCTCGGCATCGGTGACAGTCTTCTTCATAGCAGCTAGATCGCCGCTGGCCGCTGCATTGTGAATACTGACGGCATACAGAGGGATGGGGTGGTGGGAACCTGTCTCGGACATTTCTAAATCTCCTTTGGCTTATTTGTGAGCTTCGAGTTTTGCTATTTCGATTTTGAGCACTTCGAGCGCGGAAGATACGTCACCGTAGTCGGCAACATGTTTTTCCGCGGTGAGCAAGGTCGATTTCATCTTTTGGAGATCGCCGCTTGCTACTGCTTGCTGGATTGCGACGCCGTAAGGCCTGACATCTGTCATCGATATACCTTTCTTCCTGGCAGCGGAGAACGGCCCGCACGTAAGGGTCTGAAGAACTAACCGGAAGCGCGCCTGGTCCGCACTCTTCACTGAGTGTGGCTTGGGAATCTGTCATCGGGAGATAGCGGGAGAGTTGTTTCGGCGGGAGAAGAATCCCGCAGAGGGAGATGCTGCGTTCGATCCTCACCAACGTTATGGCGAGAGATCTATACCCTTTTTGGGCGACTAAGTTGGAAGCCATAAAAATCTCCGCGTGGCAGTAGCAATAGTAAGAGCGCACGAAGATCTAATGTCAAGAGGCTTATCAAATATTAATTCCGAATTAAGGTCGGCGCCTTTGCCGAAATTACACACAAGCTATCTACTTACAGAACAGACAGAAGAAGTAAGCCGCTACGTCAGAGTTATGCTGAACTCAAGGCGCAGGCACGCGCAGATAATTGGCCGCAGCCATCCTCGCATCGCACTCTTTCGTGTTGCGATGTGCCATAGAACGCGGACTAACTGGCGTACAAATCCCAGACGGCAGTCAGCTAAAGCCTTATAAGGTACTGCTTAGGCGAAGGCCTCATTTGCCAGCGATCATAGTTTTTCTCCGTAACGAGATCTTGGCGGTGCGTCCAGATGGAGAAAATCCGACAAAGACTACGAAAGATATTTTGAGAGGAAGAGCACCTTCGCTCGTCGGCGCCGGACAGAGTGGGGCGAACCATCTCATCTATCACATGCTCGCGAGTTTGTGTCCAACAGATGAAATGTATTTTTCCTTCAAGTCAAGCAGAATTCGCTCTATAAAATTGCGTTTGGACGAACCGCATTTGTATTGCTACTCGCCAGAGACCATCGCCCCGGTACCTGAGCACAAGCGTTGAGGACTACCGTGACATCAACCGGGTTGCTTCTACGAATGACTAAGGACGGAGAGAGCGTCCCGAGATTATATGGCGGAGGGAGAGGGATTCGAACCCCCGTTACCCGCAAAGGTAAAGCGGTTTTCAAGACCGCCTGTTTCAACCACTCACACATCCCTCCGCAGGGTGCGTCGTATTCAGCGTAACAAATCGTTGAGTCGGTTGGGCTTCGCCCCCTTGAAATCGTTGACTGAAGGCCCATTTGGCCGATCGAAATTGCGCTCATGCGAGACTTCATAGAGAGAATCGGGAGATGCGAGCCAATTCCTGCGGCAAAGAACGCATCTATTCAAAAAGATCCTGAAAACGAGGCTGCGACCTTCGCAGTCTCCCCGGAAGAGCATCAACGCCACCGCAGCGTGAGCAGGAGAGTGAATGGAATCGACGGAAAAACAGGTGGAGCATGGCTTCGCAAAGGTCTTCCACGAAAGAGTACAGGCGATGCGCAGCATTCCGCCTGTACTGGGAATAGTTTGGGCGGCTGCTCCGGCCATCGTTGCATGGGGTGTTGTTCTCCGGGTCGTGATTGCGCTGCTACCTCTCGCTCTTCTGTTCGTCTCCCGCCTCATCATTAATGGTGTAGTGGCGGTAGTGGAGCGGCATGAGCTGTTAGGCTTGCGTTTCTGGTGGCTGGTTGGTCTGGAGTTTGGCCTGGCGATTCTTATCGCCGTGCTCTCCCGCGTGCTCTCCTACCTGGATGCCGTGCTGGCCGACCGGTATACGCACCACATCAGCGTTCGCGTGATCGAGCACGCTTCGCAGCTGGATCTGACCCTGTATGAGGATCCCGTCTTCTACGACCGTCTGGAGCGAGCGCGTGTGCAGGCCACCGACCGCTTGGTAATGATCCAGGCCATTGGCAATCTCATCCAGCAGATGGTCACGACCATCGCTCTCTCTCTTGCGATTCTTTGGCTCGCGCCGTGGCTGCTTCTGCTTCTGCTGGCCGGCGTTATTCCGGGTTTCCTGGGAGAGACGCACTTTGCTTTCCTCGGTTATGCAAAAAATTTCCGCCAGACACCGCTCAACCGGCAACTGGATTACCTCCGTCTGCTCGGTGGAAGCAAAGAAGCGGCGAAGGAACTCAAACTCTTCGGTCTGCATAAGTTTTTAACCGATCGCTTTACAAAGATTTCGGAGACCATCCGGAAAGAAAATCTTGCCCTCTCCGTGCGGCGGCTTCGTGTCGGTGCTGCACTTTCGATCATCAGCACCCTCGGTTATTACACCGCGTATGCGTGGACGATCTGGAAGACACTCCAGGGTGGCTTCGATATCGGCACACTCGCCTTCCTGACCGGTGCGATTCTCCAGGCCAGCGGCGCTCTGCAGCAGGTCTTCTCTACGCTCTCTGGCATTGCGGATCAGGCGCTCTTTCTTACCGATCTGCTGGCCTTCTTCGATATGCAGCCGACGGTCAAATCGAAACCCAATCCGCTTCCTGTGCCAGTGCCTATCCTCAAAGGCTTTGAGTTCCGCAATGTCTCGTTCTCCTACCCTGGAAGCTCGCGCAAGGTGCTGGCGGACTTCAACCTGTTTCTCGCACGCGGTCAGCGCATTGCGCTGATCGGCGAAAATGGTCAGGGCAAGACCACGATTGTGAAGCTGCTCACGCGGCTTTACGATCCGACTGAAGGGCAGATTCTGCTGGATGGAATCGATCTGCGCGAGTACAGCATGGAGCAGTTGCATCACGAAACCGGTGTGATCTTTCAGGACTTCATGCGCTACGAGATGACCGTGCGCGAGAACATCGGCATCGGCCGTATCGAACAACTGGACCAGGACCAAGACATTGAGCGCGCCGCGGAGAAGAGCCTTGCGGATGATGTTGTCAAGCGATTGGGCGGAGGATATGAGCAGATGCTGGGTCGCCGCTTTGCTTCGGGCGTCGATCTCTCTGGAGGCGAGTGGCAGAAGCTTGCTTTGGCAAGAGCGTATCTTCGCGATGCTCAACTTCTGATTCTCGACGAGCCTACTGCCGCACTCGATGCGCGCAGCGAGGCAGAGGTCTTCGAGCGTTTTGCCGAACTAACGCAGGGAAAGATGGCGGTGCTGATCTCGCATCGCTTCTCGACCGTCCGAATGGTGGACCGGATCGTGGTCCTCGAGGGCGGCCGTCTTGTAGAAGAAGGCACCCACGATGAACTGCTCCGTCTGGGCGGACGCTATGCCACGATGTTTGAACTACAGGCGGCGAGCTACCGATGAATTCAACGATCGATGAAAACTTCAATCGAACCCAAGGAGCCGAGCAGCGCGAGATGCTGCAGGCCGAGGCAGACCACTTTATTGCGACCTACGGCACATCGTTTCAGCCGCTGGGAGCACAGGGCACGGACCACTACTGGAAGTACTTTTCTGATAGTTACCACGCTCTTCTTGAAGTACCCGCCAACAAAGATGCGGACGACGCGTCTTTCGCCACCAAAGAGATCGACCACCGCCAGAAGCTGATTCTTGAAAATGGCCGATTGTTGCGTGGCGAGTATCGAGAGATTAAAGCCGTCAGGCGCTTCTGGAAAGAGCTTCCTGCAGCAACCGACAAGTCCGGCATCCTCAAGCCCCGTATTGTACTTCTTGCGACCGCCTTTCTCGAGGCCACAAACGACGACTGGACCAAGGAAAGCTGGTCGTTCTTTGTTAAAGAAATAGAGGGCCGCGAAGCTCTGCTGGGAGATGAGATCTGGGCACTCGTGTCTGTGCTCAAAGTGGCCCTGCTGGAACGATTCATGTTCCACGCCGGAAGCGAGACCGACACCCACTTGCAGCACACAGAAGGCTCCCAACTCCACCGGATGGGACGTTGCCTCAAGAGCATGGAGCGGCTCGGTCAGCTCGACTGGCCTCGCTACCTCGGAACACTCATCGGCTACGAGTCGGTGCTCCGCGAAGATCCTTCAGGCACGTATCCCTCGATGGAGCAGGACAGCAGGGAACACTACCAGAAGGCCGTCGCCGAAATCGCACACAGGGCTGATTTCTCCGAGATGCAGGTCGCGAAGGCCGCGCTGGAACTTGCGCGCAACGCGCCGGAAGACATCTCTCCCGCAGGTTTCAAGCTGAGGCACATTGGCTACTACCTCGTCGGTGCGGGACGTCCGCAGCTTCTTCGGCGGGTAGGCTACCACCCGCGCCTATCTCAGCGTCTTGAAGTCTTTCTCAGGAAGCACGCCGACTACTTCTATATCGGCGGCATCATTCTGGTGACAGAATTCCTGCTCGCCGCCATCATTCTGCCGCATATCAGTCGCCACGCCTCCATGACGGGACTCGTGTTTGGCATGTTGCTGATGGTGTTGCCCGCGAGCCAGACCGCAACCGACCTTCTCAACAACCTGGTAACGCTGGCCTTCCCTGCGAAGGCTCTGCCCAAGTGGGATTTCAGCAAAGGCGTTCCCTCGGAGTGTGCCACGCTCGTCGCTGTTCCTACCTTATTGACCTCAGTCACCCAGGTAGAACGGCTTGTGGAAGAGATCGAAGTTCGCTATCTCGCGAATCGCGATCCCAATATTCACTTTGCCCTGTTGACCGATCTTCCGGATTCGTTGACGCAGCCTGCGGAAAAAGACGGTAGCCCGCTCGTGGACTACGCTGTTTCGCTAATCGAAAAGCTCAATGAACGATACGCAAAAGAACAGCACGGTACCTTTCTTCTGCTTCACCGGCATCGTATCTTCGACTTCCGGCAGGGCGTATGGATGGGTTGGGAGCGCAAGCGCGGCAAGCTGCTCGACCTCAACAAGCTGATCCGCGGAGAGCACGATGCTTTCCCCGTAAAGTCGATGACACTGAACGACCTCCACGGCATCCGCTATGTCATCACGCTCGACAGCGACACGCAGCTGCCCCGTGGAGCGGCGCATCGCCTCATCGGCACGATGGCGCATCCTCTCAACCGCGCCGTGGTCGATCCGAAAGACAAAATCGTGCGGCAGGGATACGGCATTCTGCAGCCACGCGTGGACGTCAGCGTGCACTCGGCGAACCATTCCCGACTGGCGTCGCTGCAGTCGGGTGAGAGCGGCATGGACCCGTACTCGCGCGCTGTCTCTGATGTCTATCAGGACCTCTACGGTGAAGCGATCTTCACCGGCAAGGGCATCTACGATGTCGCGGTACTTCACGAAATCCTCGACAAGCGTTTTCCACGCGGTGCGTTGCTGAGCCACGACCTCATTGAAGGCGCGTACGCACGTGTCGGTCTGGTCAGCGATGTCGAAGTGATTGACGACTATCCCTCGCACTACAGCGCCTGGACGCGTCGGCGTCATCGCTGGGTGCGTGGCGACTGGCAGATTGTGCAGTGGCTCTTCGATCGTGTTCCCAACGAAGAAAACCGCATGGTCAACAACCCCATCTCAAATACCTCGCGATGGAAGATCCTGGACAACCTGCGACGCAGTCTCGTGGAAACCTCCACCTTTGTTCTGTTGCTGGTGGGCCTGTTCGCCCTGCCCACGGAAAGAGTGTTCTGGACAGCATGCGTTCTTGTGCTTCTCTTCCTGTCTGCCTACTCACAACTCTTTTTAGCGCTGAGCATCGCCGTTTGGAAGGGAAACTGGAAGGCGGTAGGCAAGGCATTCTCCGCCAGCGTTTCGTCGCAGGCCGTTGTCCTGATCTCGCTCGCCTTCCTGCCCTCGCAGGTTCTCACCACAATCGATGCCATCATTCGGTCGATGTTCCGACGCTTCGTCTCGGGAGAGAAACTTCTCGAATGGGAGACAGCAGAACAGGCAGAGTCAGGCACGTCTACGGCCGCTTCCGATACGTATCTAAAACTAACGCCTGTACTCGCAATCATTCTGGCCGTGCTTCTGGTGTTGCAGAGCCACCACGGTCTCTGGATCTGCCTGCCCATCCTCGCTCTCTGGGTCTTTACAGGCCCGCTCATGCGCTGGCTGGATGGAAGACCTTCGACCAAATTTGTCCTAAGTTCGCCACAGGAGAAGTTCCTGCGACATGTCGCTCTCCGCACCTGGAGATACTTTGCCGAGTTCAGCACAGCAGAGAACAACTGGCTGATCCCCGACAACGTACAGGAAGGCGATCTGCGGCAGGCAGATCGCATCTCGCCAACGAACGTTGGTCTTCTCTTGAATGCGCGACAGGCTGCGCTTGCGTTCGGCTATCTCACCCTGCCGGAGTTCACCTCTCTTACCGCGAAGACGCTCGACTCCTTTGCGCGCATGCCCAAACACCTCGGACATATCTTCAACTTTCACGATACGTCGACGCTCGCCATGATGGACCCTCCCATGGTGACGACCGTCGATAGCGGCAATCTCTGCGCTTCGCTCATCTCGCTGCGCATGGGAGCACTGGAGCAACTCAAGCAGCCACTGGTCTCCAGTGTTCTGCAGAACGGCCTGCGCGACTGTCAGGGCGTGCTCGAATCGATGAATGCCTCCACGTCCGCACGTCTCTTCGTTATTCCCGAAGACGCGGATGCGCTGGACGCGATGGAGCATCTGTCTCAACTCAGCCTCTCCGTACATCTCTCACAAGTAGAAGAACGGGACAGCGACACCGCATGGTGGACACGCCAGGTCGACGAACGTTTACAGGCTGCCCAGAGTTACCTGAGCCGATACATGCCGTGGCTTCTCGCAAAATATGCGCCTCTGCGCCGATCCACGTTGAAGGCGTTCGATGCGTCCATGCGTTCTGTAACGCTGACGGATATCACTTCGCTCATGGATCAGATCGAAGCCGATCTCAAACGTCTCGCACCACCGAGAGCCGAAGAGGAGCAGTCCGCTGGACTTGCGGAAGCTCTGCTTGCACAGATCGCAGAAGCACGCATCGAAGTCGCTTCTATGATTGCAGACCTGGAAAGAATTGCGGAACAGGCGCAGGATCTTCTGCTCGCAACCGACTTCTGCCATCTGCAAAGTCCGGATCGAGAGTTGCTCTCCATCGGCTTCACACCAAAAGACGGGACGCTTGATTCTTCCTGCTTCGATTTGCTCGCTTCCGAAGCACGCATGGCGGTCTTCGTGGCCATCGCCAAGGGCGACATTCCACAGCAGACATGGTTCCGCCTGGGAAGAAATCAGGTGCGTGCCTTCGGACGCTCGGTACTGCTTTCGTGGACGGGCACGATGTTCGAATATCTGATGCCGACGCTATGGATGGAGAGCTATCCGAACACGATGCTCTGGCGGTCGCTGCATAGTATCGTGTGCGTACAGGAAGAGTATGCAAAACGGCGCCGCATTCCGTGGGGTATCTCGGAGTCTGGTTACAGCCAGACCGATGCCTGGGGCAACTACCTTTACCACGCGTTCGGTGTGCCTTTGGTCGCGCTCAAATACGGAGCTGAAGCAGGGCCTGTGATCTCGCCCTACTCCACCTGCCTGGCACTTGAGTTTGAGCCTGAAGCTGCGCTTCGCAATCTCAGCCGCATGCAGAAGATGGGCTGGATCGGGAGCTTCGGATTCTATGAAGCCGCGGACTACAGCAGCGCTTCAGCGTCGCGACGTCATCCGGACTGCGTTCTGGTGAAGTCGTGGATGGTGCATCATCAGGGCATGTCCTTGATGGCGATCTGCAATCTCTTGAATGATCGCTTGTTCCAGAGAGCGTTTCATGCCGCGCCGATGGTTCGCGCTACAGAACGTCTTCTACATGAACGGCCACAGATTGGGCAGGAAGAGCAAAGCTAGGATCCAGATACCGCCTGCAGTATGCACCGACCGCTGCTGCAGGCAGCACGTTCACCGGATTTTGTTTCAACTTAATACTTAAGCGTTACGCAGGGAACACCACCGACCTGGTTCTTCGGAGCGTCCAGGTTCCTGGTGACCTGCATGTCCATCTGGATGTTGCGCAGGACGTGCTCCTCGCCACATACGTCGAACCGGAGAAGCGTTGAAGGTCCATCTGGATCACCGACTCCTACAACTAGCCGGATCCTCTTCGAGACTTTTTCCTCGTTGGCCAGCATGAGGAAGCCATGATTCGAATCCATGACAATCCTGTAGTAGCCCGCCGGAAAATGCTCCCCTGCGGCTACGAAGTCGAAGGGGAGATTTACCCGTGCTGCGTCTTGGGAGTAAGCGGCAGTCGCACAGACAACCGCAAGGGAGAGTAATGTGTTTCGAAAGATGTGTCGCAAGTTCTTGTCCTCTGCAAACAAAGACAAAGTTTTGCGGGTTCTATTCCCTTGAAACAGCACTTACAAAAAACACTCACTTGCTTTCCGATAGCAGCAGTTATCGTGCACACGTTGCTGCAAGCGAGCGATCCAAAGCAATTGCATGAAGAGCGTCGGCGTTGCGCTTGTGCAGCGCGAGATACTTCCCAACAGCTTTCGCTACGTCGTCTTTACAAGCGGGATCTGAACGCATCGCCTTCGTCTCTGCCAACGCTGTCACGAGCGCTATCTGTATCCAATCCAGCTGTGGACGAATCGTCGCAACTAAATCGATGGGTGCATGTTTAGGGGCGCCTCCAGAACGACGCCACTTCGCAAGCAGTCCATACTGAACAATTTTGTTCGATTCAATTTGTGCCTTGAAGAAATTGGCCACAGAAACAGAATCCAGATCCTTGGATTCGCCTGACTTGACTGCTCCGGCGATAACACTCGCCTCGCGGGTTGCGTCCTCGATCGGCATGCCACTATCCCATTTCGCCAGGGCAACCTGGTCGGCAAGAGCGAGCCTCTGGGCGGATGCCTCGACCAGCGGTTGCAACCGGTCGATCGGAGTGCTTGATTGTGCATGCACATTGGAGATGCTGACTACCGCAAAAGCGACAATCGCAATAGACATTCTGTTCTGACTCATCATTCTCGAATTCCCTGTTGAAGCATGGTGCCAAAAGTGCCGAAGGCACATCGTGTGAAAATTCAGTTTGTCTTCGGCCACCAATCAGCTTCTCTCGATCCTTCGGTGGCCTGCAATCGGGAAGCGCGTCGGCGCGAAGAAGGACGCTGATAGAACGTTCTCAGCGGTTTTTTATTCCCTGGATCCGCAGGCGATTTTTGTTACAAGCCTCATGGTACGGGAGAAGCCGGAACATGTCCGACCAGAAATTCTCGAAGTTCCCTGCCGAAAACGCGGCGCTCCCTGCAAACGGCTGGCGGCTGTTTTTCTTCTCGGCGAAGATGGGCACTGGACCTGAGGAGACGGGACGATGGTGAAACTTCCAGCCAGCTCTTTGACTACGCTGAGCACCCATTCCACTCTCGGCACGATCCAGGCGTTCCTGAACAAACTGGGTCTCGGACAGAATCACTACATACTGTCGCTCTGGGTCTTCTTCGCCGCGTGCGGGGTCGCAGAGTTGTGTATCAGCTTTCTGATCTGTACTCCTCTGGAACGCTTCTGGCCTCTTACGAGTTGGCAGAAACGTAACTCGATTGCGGCTGACGTCTCCTATGCGTTCTTCGTCCGCATCGTTCTCTTTCCGCTGATTGCTTACTTCGAATACAACTGGCTCCGCCAAAGTCTGGAAGGATTTCTTCGCATCCATGATCTGGCAACGCCGTCGCTTTCGCGGTTACTTCCCGCTCGCGTTGCTTGGCCGACGTTGACTTTCGTACTCAACTTCGCCGTTCTTGATCTTGCCGACTACTGGCGCCATCGGATCTCGCATCGGGTTAGCTGGTGGTATGGCATTCACTCTTTGCACCATGCGGAAGAGCAGTTGACCTTCTGGTCGGATGACCGGTCGCATGTCCTTGAGGACACCATCACGTATGTCTGGTTGATTGCTGTCGCCCTGGTCATTGGCGTCCCCGGAATGCAATTCCCATTCCTCATCCTCTGCTTCCGGCTTCTGGGCAGCATTTCACATGCAAATACGCGTATGGATTATGGCTGGCTAGGTAGTTACATCTTTGTCTCCCCTCAGTTCCATCGCACCCACCATGCCTTGAAGGCGGCCGGACGTCGCAGCACAAACTTCGGCACGGCATTATCTCTCTGGGACGTTCTCTTCGGCACTGCCAGGTTCGGAGACCACACGATAGAGACCGGCGATGCGGGCGCCGAACCTGCACTCGTCAACGGATCCTGGGGCGAGCAGCAGTTGGCGGGCTTGCGCCGCATGATGCGTCTAGGCCGCCGCAGCAAAGTATCGCCAACAAGGACAGCGTCATGATCCGTGTCGCACCCCAGAATTGGATGGATCGGGTTCTCGATCAAGGAAAGCTCGGCATCACTCCCAAGGAAACCTGGAAGCACATCGCGTATGAGGAATATCGGGCTAAGCTTCGCGCTCCTGAGTATCCCTGTTTCTTCGGACAAGGTGGCGAGTTGCGCGGCGAGATGATCTATACCTTCATCCCCAACAAGAAACTCCAAGACCTCGTCACCAGCATGCGGCGGTTCGTCGACCTCGTTCAGACCCCCGAGCATGAACGCTCCAGTCTGGTCGCATTCTTTGAACCAGATCCTTCGATTTCGGATCATGCCGCCTTCGTCACTCGTTTTTGGCAGACGCTGCAATTCCTTCATGAACATGATCCCGACCCGTCAACGGAAAGAACACCTGAAGATCCTCTCTGGGAGTTCTCCTTCGAGCATTGCGAGATGTTTGTTGTTGGAGCCTCCCCTACCTACCGAATCCGCCGCAGCAGGAACCTCGGTCCCGGGCTCGTATTCGTCTTCCAGCCGAGGTTTCTCTTCATCGATCCGATGACATCGCGGCCCATCGCCGCGGAGGTTCGGCGGCGCATTCACGCGCGCATGCTGGCCTATGACGGAATGCCGGTGCATCCCAACATAGGATTCTATGGCGAACCAGCCAACAGAGAATGGAAGCAGTACGCACTCCCGGATGACAATGGGCCGGAGATAGGAATCTGTCCATTCCATGTAGGCACCAGGCAAGGATCGCTATAACGCTCGGAGGCAGGAATGACCCTCAAAACGTACGGCGCATGCTCAGAGAGCCTAATATTTTAAAGGGGTTATTTGGTGGACCTCCGAGATAGCACTTCGTCCATCTCTGATAATGAGATTCGAGTTCTCCGTCGATAGGCGTGTCCTTAAACCTTGATCCGTCGACTCAGGATCCGCTTCGCGGCTTTCGAAGGACAATCTCGAATCCGCCGACGAACCCTCGCGGCGGCATACGCACGTTTACGATCTCCTCATAGCCGGTGTTGGTTAGATTGGTCATTTGCAGATATGGGCGAATCCGTCCCAGTTGGCGCACCAACGAAACGTCCCAGACTGCATAAGGGTTCTTCTCGAACCGCTGAAGCACTCCGAAGCGAGTATTCAACACCACCTGCGATGAGATCTGCTGCGTCCAAGTAAGGCGAGCATTGTTGATGGGGTAGTTGAAGACATATTCGGACTGGAGACCGTGCAGTGCGCTTTGCGCCCCGACGAGATTGGTCCAACTGACAGTGAGGCGTTCCCTGGAAAGCGGCTGCCATGCGACGGACGCCTCAACGCCCGTGAAGCATACACCAGGAAGATTGCTTGCATGCCATGGATCTGCCTCGGAAGCGCGGGTGTAGTCGATGGTGTTGTGCTGTCGCGCGTAGAAGACTGTGATGCTTGCCGTCACCTGAGGCTTCGGAAACCAACTCACTCCCGCATCAAAGTTCCAAGCCGATTCCGGTTTGAGGTTTGGATTGCCGAGCGTAGAGGGATCGCTGTAATAGAGATCGAGGAAGGTGGGGATGCGAAAGCCATGGCCAATGGAGGCGTGCAGTGATGTCTTGTGGGGAAGCCAGCGCGTCGCGGAAAACATCGGACTGAACACAGAGCCGCCTCCATCGAAGACTTCTTCGCGTGCTCCAAGCGAAAGTGAGCCACGGCCCGGTTGCAGCCATTCGGCGACCGCATAGCCTGCACCACGGTTTCTGCCGTGTTGTCCAAGGTTGGTGCTGACAATCTGGTCCGTATCTTCTTCAAGGCCGGTGGCGAGCGTCAGATTTTTTGCGAGGACTCGCTGATCACGAACCGCTCCCTCAAAGCCGTCATCGATGTGTTGATTTTTATACCCCGTGGGCTCATCGCGCTCCAGCAGGTAAATATCGGAATGCCGGCGGTAGGAAGCCGAGACCTGCGTGTTGGGGTTGAACTGTTGCGTGAGGGCTGCAAACCATCCCTTCGTTCTTTCCCATGAATCATAGGGACCGTAAAACTGATTGGCACCAAAGGCTCGATCATCTCCCGCGATGAGCATGTCGCTGTGACCGAGCACCGAGGCAAATCGAAGTTCGTTGCTGGCGTTTTCGGTTCGATAGTCACGGCCGGTCATGAAACCTGTCGAGAACTCGCGGTCTCCGGCGAGAACGTCGCTCCAGTTCTTCTTCGCGATCGAAGCAAGCATCGCCTGCTCGTTCTCGCCGAAGCTTCCGACTCCTGTCTTCAAGCGAAGAGACGTATCGGCAGGTGTGACGGTGCGGACATCGACGACACCTCCAATTGCATCGGAACCGTACAGTGTTGATCCGTCGCCGTGCAGCACGTCGAGACGCTCAATGGTAAAGAGCGGGATCGGTAAGTCCAGGTTGAAATGAGCCGTCTCCGCGTTGTCCATGCGAAGACCGTTAACCAGCACCAGCGTCTGCTCAAAGGATGCGCCTCGTACGGATATGTCCGCCATGATTCCGCCGCCGCCCCGTTGCTGGATGTCCACCGAAGAATCGGTGCGGAGATAGTCTTCGATCTGGTGGAATGCAAGCGGAGCACGTTGCGCGTCCAGGCTTACCACGGCGCGTGCAGACTCTTGTTCGGAGACCGGTATCGGGCTGCCGAGAACGACGATGGTTATATCGACGAAAGGGAACGCTGGCTTTTGCCGTGCTTCAGCGCAGGCCGACACGAGAGACGCGATCAACAAGACTGAGCGGCGCATCAGGCTCCCACCTCGGCAAGGAGACGCTGATCGTCATGCTCTGTCGCGTTTGGGGTGGTCAGGAGTTTATCGCCGATAAAGATGGAGTTCGCTCCTGCAAAGAACGCGAGAAGCTGTGCTTCATGATTGAGTGAAAGACGGCCTGCGGACAGGCGCACACGTGACTGCGGCATGAGGATGCGCGCTACGGCAATGACTCGTATCAGGTCGGTGCTCTTCACGGGATCGGCAGACCGGAGCGGCGTTCCTTCAATCGGAACTAAAAGGTTGATCGGGACCGATTCCGGCTGCGGCTGCATCGCTGCAAGCTCCGCGAGAAGCCCGCAACGATCGATTTCACTTTCTCCCAGCCCCAGAATCCCCCCGCAGCAGACAGTGATTCCAGCTTTGCGCACTGCTTCAATGGTGCGGAGGCGGTCGTCGAAGGTTCGCGTGGTGATGACCTGTCCGTAGAACTCGCGGCTTGTATCCAGGTTGTGGTTGTAGGCATCGAGACCTGCTTCTTTCAAGCGATGTGCCTGTTCCTGATCCAGCATTCCCAGGGTTGCACATGCTTCAAGTCCGAAGGACTTGACCTCTCGAACCATGCCGAGAACTCGTTCGAAGGGCTCGCCATAGGGAGCGCTTCTCCAGGCCGCTCCCATGCAGAAGCGGGTTGCTCCGCGCTCTTTCGCGTGTTGCGCCGCGGTTCGGACTTCGTCAATTGTGAGCAGAGGCAGGCGCGGCACATTCGTAGCGTGGTGGGCCGACTGTGAACAATAGCCGCAATCCTCCGGGCAGCCACCTGTCTTGATGGAAAGCAACACGCAGCGTTGAACGTCGGCAGGATCATGGCATTGCCGGTGCACCTGATGTGCCTGATCGATCAATTCGAAAAGTGGAAGATGATAGAGCTCTAACGCGCGTTCAAGAAGCGGATTCATGAAGACCTCTCCCAGAGATTGGGGTACAGGGAGAGAACTTTCAAGCATGGTTTTGTATCGTCGTAGATAATTGAATTATTCAATCAATCATGACGATGCAAATCGAAACCTCCCGACACAAAGTCTAATGTTCTGCGTTAGTCTCGCCGCCCGCCGTTTTGATGCACTGAGGACACGCCTGCTGAAAGCGGACGGACTGAGCTTTCTTGAGGCGTTGATTCTTGCGGCACTTTTCGAATCACCTTCTCCCGTTAAACTGAGGACGCGTTGGCGTTGCGCGGAGTGAACTTGATCATCCCGGCCCGCGGCCGTCCGCCCGCGCTCAGGTCATGGTCCAGAGCCTCGCCCAGCCTGTTGCCACAAACGTCTTCGAGACGTTCAGAGACGACGAGGCGGTGCTCCCCGGCGCGCCAAGGTTTGCTCGGGATAAGCTGCGCTGCGGTTCCGTCCAGTGCGAGCGACACACGCGTCTGAACGACCTCTCCGGAAGGGGTCAGGACTCCGATCTCGTCCTCGCAAAGCGCAGCGTCCATAACCCTGTCGAAGTGCATGACGGCGGGATCGAGGCTCCCCACTGTTGGAGAGACGAGACGCCAGTAGGTCTCGTTGACCGCTTCCAGAACTGGATCGCTTACGCGGAACGTATGGCGCGCTGTCTGCCCGAACGCCGTGACGACAAGGCTGTACGCCCGCCCAACGACAAGCGCCGGGTCGTGAGGCGGGTCCGCCCCAAGGCCGCGTTTGATCCTTCCCGGCTCCATCAACACCGTTAGGCGGCGCCCATCAGGTGACCAGAGCTCCTGCGACAACACGAGGAAGGGGTCGCGCACCACCTGATCGTCCTCGTTCAGCAAGCAGAGTTGGTCACGATCGAAGTGCGCCTCTCCTGGCCTCGGAAAATGTACGTAGAAACGCAGGGTGTTGGCGGGGAGGACCTTGGCCTCAGGAGAGATCCGGATTGGTATCTCAGTCATAAAGTCACTCCCGATGACGCTCGACCGTGAAACGGATGGCCAGACTCTCGTGGGGCGCGTCCGGTGAACCGACGTCGTGGTCGAGCGCTTCCCCGACCCGGTTTCCACTGACGTCTTCCAGGCTGCTCCCTACAGCGAGTCGATAGGCGCCGATGCGCCAGCCGTGCTTCGGACGCCAGGACCAGACTCGTCCGCTGGCGGACGCTGTCACCTGCCCAGGTTGGGATCGTCCCTGAGCGTCTACAACTTCAAGTTGGTCGCGCAGAAGAGCGTCGTCCATCTCACGGTCGAATGTAACCGTAAGGGCCTCACGCGACCCGGCCTTGGGCAAGGCAAGGCGCCAGGTTTGCGGGGCGATGGCTGTGCGGACCGCAGGTGTGACCTGGTAGTGAAAGCGCTTGCCGGATACTTCGACTGTAAAACTGCGGCCGACCTGAAGAGGGGCGGCGCTTTCGCCGTCCCCTTCGACGCCTCGTTTGACGCGACCTGGGTCAAATAAGACCGTAAGGCGCCGGCCATCGGGACTCCAGAGATCCTGACCGAAGTCCATGAACGCCCCGTCGATCGTCCGACCAGCGTCGTCGAGCAGCCGTAGATCCCGCGTCGCCACCACTCCCCGCGCCGGATGGTCGAAGGTGACATAGAGGCGGAGGGTGTTTGCCGGGATCGATCTCGCCGATGGCGAGATCGACACCACTTGCGGAGCGGCGCTGGTGGAGGCCAGCGCCATCCCGGCTATGAGGGCAGCGATCACTTTCCGCCGGGGCCGCCGCCCTTGAAGTCTTGCTCCGCCCAGACCTCGCCCAGGTTGTTAACCGGCAATGGAAAAGTCAGCACTGCCTGAAGATTGAGAGAGCCGGAAGGAGCGTCACGCGTTACGGACACCAGGTGATTGTCGTCAAGTTTGTCCGCAAACAGGGATGATCCGATAAACATTAGCGACTTGCCCACTGGGCCCAGCGGGTATTCGGCGCGCCAGTCTCCAACGCCGCCATGAGGCGAATTTTCAGGCAGATAGGCGACCGCCTTCTGCAATCCGGAAATCGGGATCATGCGCGGGTCGTGACCCACATTCGTCACGAACAGGCTCGACTCTCCTTTGAACGACACCGAAACAACGCTGAGCGGCTGTCCGTTGCCTATGTCGGCAACGGTCCGACCGGTCACCTTGGCGCCGTCTTTCAATTCCGCGATCGGGATCTCGACGACCGGGCTGCAAGTGAGAAAGGCGATGAGCGTGTCCTGACCATCGATGGTGGCGAACCCCATGGCGCGGATGGGCGCTCGGGTCTCATAGCGCTCGTGGGCGACATGGTAGATTCGAACGGCAGTCGATGAGGACCGACCGTTAAAGGGATAGGACACCCGCCGAAGCGTCGATGAGAATTCCTGGTTAGATATGCCCGCGAGGAACAGCTCTCCATTGTGAACTTTCATGTCGACAATGGTCATGGACCGCATCGGCGTCATCGCCTTGAGGTGATCTCGGGCGGCGGCCGTCGGCAAGGGCAAATCGCCAGTTCGGTCACGGAAGTGTTCATCCGGGGTCGGGGCGTCAGGGACAACCCAACTGGTGGGCTTGGCGCGCGCCAGATCCACCTTGGACAGAACGCCGGCCGGCGAGACCTTCACCAAGGCTGGGCTTCCAGCGCCGAACGAAACCGACAGATAGACGTCGTGGCTGGTTGGATGGACCGCCATGCCGTTGATGTGGACGCTGGACTTGGGCGTCTTGAGGAGCGCGGCGATCCGGACATCGATACCTTCGATGTCCAAAGCCGCCGCCATTGTGGAAGCCGCCCCTTCACTCATTGGGTAGGCGAACACCGCACCGCTAATGTTGTCGCCTACGAAGAGGACGCCGTCCGGGCTGAACGTCAGTGCCCCGGCGTACTGCAGCTTCGCTGCGGCTCGTGAGGACTCGATGGTCGCAGCCCCGGAGGCTGCCTGAGCCGGCGCGGGCGCCAAAGCCAACGTGGCGATGATAAGGCCGCTTGCTGCCGGGAGGAGATTGAGCTTCGTCATATTTTTCCTTTTTTTCGGTTCTGGGTTGGGACGGCGCCAGAGATGCACGTCTCTGTCGCCCTCAAAGGACAAGCCCGCCGTTCACGCCGCGTGCTTTGGCGTGAACTGGACGCCTGGGAAATCGGCCTCCACCCAGATCTTGTCTAGCCGTGCGGGCAGGGGGCTGACCATCAGGGTCTCAAGCGTCAGGTCGCCGGTATCTGCGTAGCGGGTCAGCGAGACGAAGAAGCGGTCACTGAACAGGTCCGCCCGCAACGACGATCCGACGAACAGCACCTGTTTGCCGACTGGGCCGGCCGGCATGAAGGGCGATTGGTCCAGCATAGGGCCCTGGGTCGGCCGGTTCTCGGGTGTGAAGCCTTCGGCGGAGCGGACGCCAGAGAGCGGAACGATCATGGGGCCGCGACCGAGATTTGTGATGAACAGCTTGTCCTCGTCTCCGTCACGGTAGGCGACCATGCTGATGGGCTGACCGTTGCCCATATCGCCGATCGTCTTGCCTCTCACCTTCGCGCCGTGCTGCAGCTCTGAAACCGGAATGGTGACGAGTGGGCTGCAGGCGTACGCGGCGACGAGCGTGTCTACGCCATCGAGCGTGGCGAACTGCATGGTCCGGATCGGCGCGCGCGTTTCGTAGCGGCCATGAGCGACGTGATAAATCTCCAGTTGGGTCTCGCTGGCTGCCCCAGTGAATGGATAGGCGATTCGGCGCAGCGTGGACGAGAACTCCTGGTTCGAGACGCCAGCGACAAACACCTCGCCGTCATGAAACTTCAGATCCACGATTGTCATGGACCGGATCGGCGTACGTGCCTTCTCGTCGAAGACCTCTGCAGGCGGATATGGGAAAGTCCCGGCCCGCGACTTAAAGGTAGCGCTCTCGTCGGGAACGTCGGAGAGTTGGTGCACTGTCACCTTCGATGATGAAAGGTCAAATGGGTGGATCTCGCCGGTAAGCGAGACGCGCACAATCGCGGGCTCCAGGCGGTCGCCATTGCGCACGCCGACTGACAAGTAAGGCTCGCGCGTTACGGGATGGACGGCCATGCCGTTCATCAAAAGGCTTTTCGCCGTTACGCCCAGCGCCGCTGCGATCTTTTCGTCAATCGACTCGAAGAGGAAGGGGTCTAGCGAGGCTGGAGCCTGGCCGCGTTCCGTCTCGAAGGCAAAGACGGCTCCGAGCTTGCTGTCGCCTACGAAGAGGACCCCGTCGGGGTTGAAGGTAAGAGCCCCCGCCGATTGTGGGATGACTTGGTTGCTGGTGTTCATGATAGTCTCCATCGATCCGTCCGCTCACGGCGGGAGTGAGATTGAATTAGAAGAGATCGCTCCTGATTGGGAGTCAGGCCGCGACGGTGGTCATGCCGGAGGAAAGTAAGCCGGGTATTGAAGAACCGACTTGTGTCAACACTTCGATCCCCGGCCACATGTGTCGCAACGATAATGACTGGAATCTTGCTATCTAATTTTTCCAATGTTTTCGCCCTTTCTAGAACGAACGTTCAAGTTTAGAACAAATGAATTAACTCAGTGCGGCCAGCGTGACTGACACCACGTTATCGATCATTGCTTTAGAGGGTCGCGTCTTCGCCATGAGCCGAAGACCGAAAAAGGCATTGACCAGGAACTGCGCCAGCGCAGAAACAGAAGATGAATTCTTGAGTTCGCGAGCGTCCCTCGCTTGCACCAAACAGAGCTCGAACACTTCTTCCAGCCCATCGCGCCCAATCCGAACTCTCTCTGCGACGGCCTCGTCCGAACTCCCCAGCTCCGCAGCGGAGTTCGCGGCAAAGCATCCGCGCGCATCACAGACCGTCTGGGAAGCACAACTTTTAAAAATCGCTCGGATAAGCGGTAAGCCGCCTTTGGGGTGCTTCTTTGTGAGCTCGCTTAGATGGTGCCCGCCCAACGACTGATACCGCATGAGGCTTTGCAGAAACAGCTCATGCTTCGATCCAAAGGTGTCATAGAGGCTTTGGCGCTGGACACCGGTTGCTTCAACCAGCTCTTGAATGGAAGTCGCTTCGTAGCCGTGCTCCCAGAACAGGTGCATGGCGGCATCCAGAGCCTCTTCTTGATCGAACTCCTTTGTGCGTGCCATTGCACCATTATACCTTTTTTCTGGAACGGACGGTCAAGTAAGAGGTAAATGAACCACATTCTTGCCGGTATTAATACGGGTCGATGAGCGTATTAGCGATTTTTCGTCGATCCAGGCTCGTTCCTGCCGAATAGCATGTTGACGGAGACCAATTCCAAATCTCACTCGCAGAATGGAAAAAATCGTCGACGGCCCTAAGCCTGTGCCGTCCGGAAAGTTGAGGCATCCCGCCGCGGTGATCTTCCGAAGGTGCGGGAGTACTCGCGGCTAAACTGTGACGGACTTGCGTATCCCACATCAAAGGCGGCTGTTTCAACATTCGCGTCACCGAACATCATCATCCGTCGTGCTTCCAGAAGTCGAAGCTGCTTCTGATACTGAAGCGGAGCCATCGATGTAGCGGCTTTGAACTGCCGAAAGAAAGTCGTCGGACTCATGTGCGCGGCTCGGGCCAGATCTTCGATGCGGAGTGATTCGCGAAAGCGGTCGCGGAGCAGATGAATGGTCTGCATGAGGTTGCGATCGTGCTCCCCCCCGCCCAGCAAGAGCGTCTGCGCCCCGCACGGACTGTTCAGCAGCCAGTAGCATAGCTCGCGCATGATGGCCGGATACAGAGCCTTGATGGCCTTGGGTCTGTTCAGGAGCTGGACCGCGCGCAGAGCACAATCTACGAGTTCGTCATTCATCTCCAGAACGAACGCAACGCACGCCTTATCCTTTATTCGTGCCGGCTGCTCCAACTGAATGTCGTCCGCTACCGTTTGCAACATTTCCAGATCAAGCTCGAGCACAAGCCCCAGATAAGGCTGGGTGCTGCTCGCGGCAAATGCTGTGCCACGGGCCGGCATATCGACTGTTACCACCAGGGCCTGTCCGGCGCTGAAGTCGTAGCGCTTCTTACCGAAGGTCGCGAACTTGCTTCCCTGAACCGTTATGCAGAGGGCTGGCTTAATCAAGCACTGCATAGGTTGCTTCATTGGGTCGGAACGACGAATAAAAAGACCCTCGATCGGAGTGGTCGTCTGGTTTCTCGCAGCGGCTGTTTCGGTATACCGATGCAGGCAGGTTGCGAGCTCTGACAGCTTCGCGGACTGGGTATGTAGCTTCATCTCTACCACCGTATTGTATCTGGAAGGATTAGGCATGTTTCTGGAAGTGCCAGGCATTCACGTAGCCCGGTGCAGAGACGTACCTTTCTCCATAGAGATGAACTACTCGAAGTAGCGCACCTTCAAGAGGTCGGTTTGGGATTTTTACAGACACCGGCTCGACCTCAACATGAGCGGACATAAAGGAATAGAACAATGAAGCTGACAGGCAATACGGTTTTCATCACAGGCGGGGGATCAGGCATCGGACGCGGTATTGCGGAGGCTCTCCACAATCTCGGCAACAAGGTCATCATCTCTGGCCGGCGGAAAAACCTTCTAGAGGAAGTGACTAAGGCCAACCCAGGCATGCGGTCGCTGGAACTCGATCTTGAGAACCCCTCCAGCATCGCGTTCGTTTCACAGACACTCATCGAACGGTATCCAGACCTGAACGTTGTCTTCAACAACGCTGGCATCATGGAGTTTGATGATGCAGCGGCCATCCTCGACGAAAACTTGCTGACTTCCACAATCACAACGAATCTACTTGGTCCAATTCGGATGACGTCGGCGTTGATCGAACACCTCAAGAAGCAGAACGAAGCAGCGGTTCTCTACACAACCTCATGGTTGGCCTTCACTCCGTTCGCTCTTACTGCGGTGTATTGCGCGACAAAGGCTGCGATGCACTCCTATGCGTTATCCCAG
This sequence comes from Terriglobus saanensis SP1PR4, assembly GCF_000179915.2. Taxonomy (NCBI): domain Bacteria; kingdom Pseudomonadati; phylum Acidobacteriota; class Terriglobia; order Terriglobales; family Acidobacteriaceae; genus Terriglobus; species Terriglobus saanensis. Next base: position 4,364,944 of record NC_014963.1, read on the forward strand.
CGCTACATGCTGCGCGGAACCTCGGTGCGAGTCATCGAAATTGTTCCGCCCTGGACCCAGACCGACATGTTGAACAGCACGAAAGAACCTCGTGCGATGCCGCTGCAAGAGTTCCTCAACGAAACCATGCGGCTTCTGGGCACCGACACCGACGAAGTTGTGGTCGAAGGGGCAAAGAGAGTGCGCAATAATGCAGGCCCGAACGAACACCCCTATGTCATCGAGTTCAACAACTGGCTGTCTGGAGTGTAGGAGTTCGGCGTTCTCTCGCCATACTTCGTGAAGCGGTTTTGTCCCACTGGAATCAGGCACAATGCCAGAAATCCCAACACGCACGCGACGAGCAGATAAAGCATCCGCAACTCCATCCCCTCAACCAAAGAGGAGAACCCAAGAACCGCATAACTCCTTCCGGGCACTTTAGCCCGATACAAAACCCTGTCTCAAGGACAGTGCGATTCGGATGCAAGAGACACGCGAAGCGAGTTATCTTCGGGGTGGGTGTGCAGCGTGAAGAATGTGGTTCATTTACCTCTTACTTGACCGTCCGTTCCAGAAAAAAGGTATAATGGTGCAATGGCACGCACAAAGGAGTTCGATCAAGAAGAGGCTCTGGATGCCGCCATGCACCTGTTCTGGGAGCACGGCTACGAAGCGACTTCCATTCAAGAGCTGGTTGAAGCAACCGGTGTCCAGCGCCAAAGCCTCTATGACACCTTTGGATCGAAGCATGAGCTGTTTCTGCAAAGCCTCATGCGGTATCAGTCGTTGGGCGGGCACCATCTAAGCGAGCTTGTCGATTACCGCCACGCATGATCGGATCGTTCCCCAACTTTACTCACAGCAACTCGCCGATCTGACACGCGGCGCTCAACGGGCCGAGATTGATTCTGGCCCTCTCTCATTCCTGGAACAGCCGGCTCAATTGGCTACTACCATCGCGACTTTCTTGGATTCTTCTCGAATCTGATCGCAATAACCCAACGATGATCTTGCATGAAATTCGTTGACGAGGAGTCTTGATTTGATGAACCGACGCGCTTTCCTTGCAGCATTGTCAGCCGCAGCCTTAGCTCCGAGAGCCAATGCTGCCTTTGCCTCTGTCGCTCCCCGGCGAAAAAAAGTGGTTATCGTTGGCGGAGGGATGGCTGGCCTTTCCTGCGCATACGAGTTGCGGAAATACAACTTCGATATTGTCGTCCTCGAAGGCCAGGGGCGCGCGGGAGGCAGAGTTCAAACTCTGCGCGAAGGACTGTATCCAGGCCTTTCGGCCGAAACAGGAGCGACGAGGATTCCGGATACTCACGAATTCACGCTCTCCTACGTGCGTGAATTCGGGCTGACGCTGGAACCTTTTCATAACGGCGATTTCGCAGACGTCGTTCATCTTCACGGAAAAAACTATGTTGGCGATCACAACCCCGAACCGGATTGGCCGCTGCAACTGACTGCTGAGGAGCGCCGCCTGGGCCGCAAAGGTTTGGCCGAACGTTACATGGCCGGCCCATTGCAATCACTAGTAAAAGGCGATGAAAATTCGCTCAACGTGCCGAAGGCCATTCTGGAGCAGGATAACGCCACGCTTGGTGATTACCTGAAGAAACAAGGTCTTTCTCCGGACGCCATCGAGCTTCTGACTCTGGGTGGGGATACCACCGTGAGTGCTGGATTGCTTTTTCTGGTTGAACTCAATGAGCAAATATCTCGCCAGTATTTCCATATCGCCGGCGGCAACGATCAGCTTCCGGCGGCGCTGGCAAACCAGGTTGGCGGAGCTATCCGGTATGGATGCAAAGTGGTAAGCCTCGGGCAGGATGACGGTGGCGCCTGGGCGGTGATTGAAAATGCAGAAGGCCACGAGACCGTTCGCGGGGATCATATTGTATGCACGCTTCCGTTCTCGGTAGCTAAAAATCTCTTCTCTGACGCGCATCTTCCGCTCGATAAGCAACGCGCCATTCGGGAACTGAACTACCTTCCGGTCAATAAGACCTTCCTTCAAATGCGGAACCAGTTCTGGAAAAAGAACGGCCAAAGCGGATTCGCTAATACCGATCTGCTCTCTGAGCGCTTCTGGGCGATGGGGTCGGGATCCCCCGACCAGCGAGGTCTTCTGTGGTCCTATGTCATCGGATCGAAGGCCGCGAAGCTGGACCAAATGGATATGCAGAGCCGCATAAAACAAACACTCGCGGATGCGGAAAGCGTGTTCCCTGGAGCCGACGAACACTTTGAAGGGGCTCGAACAAAGAGCTGGGGTCAGGACCCGTGGCACCTTGGCGGTCTTTCGGCATTCGCTCCCGGTCAACTCAGCTCTATTCCGGTGAACGCACGCAGGGAAGGCAGAATCTTTTTTGCAGGAGAGCACACGTCCCGCTGGAACGGCTGGATACAGGGCGCCATTGAATCGGCGCATCGGGTGGTGAAGGAAATACGCGCGTGAGTAAGAAGAGCTTGCGAAAGGCTAGGTTTCGCATCCGGAGATTTTATTAGATGCATCAAGGGCCACATCCCTTCCGATGTGGCCCTTTCTTTCTCTTTATTTGATCGATTCGACAACGCCACAGGCTTTGGATCGGTACCCGAACAGTTCTATTTCCCGATGCAGAAGGTCAACAACATCAGAAACTTCATAACAGTCCCTTTCATCTATGAGAGTTCATCTCTCTGTTGAGAAAGGTACGTCTCTGTACCGGGCCGGGTGAATGCCGGACATACGGAAGCAGATGCTGGAGCAAACTTGATGACCACTCCGATCGAAAGTCTATCCATTCGCCGTTCAAACCCGATCGAAGACTGGACCACCATTGCTACAGATAAACTTGACATGCCCGTCGATACACTCAAATCTCGGAACCAGTCGAAAACAAAGAAAACACGATTTTCGAGATCTGCGCGCAGCGTGACACTACATCTTCGAGGCCCTAAAGCCGACCCTGGATCCTGTCGAACAAAGCCTCAGCGCGCCTACTCAAGAACCATGCGCCCATCGGAAAAACTGATATGTAAGTTCAACGACCCTTCATTAATTAACCAAGGACGAATCGTGAAGCTTCGAGCCCCGCATTGATGCATCGGATCCAGTGCCGCTAGGCGATTTGCATCAGCAAGCGAGGTAGCCCGTATTACAAACATTCCGTCTCCCTCCCAATGCTTCTCGTCATCGGCCCAATGTGGGCCAGCGGCGACCAGAATCCCATCTCGCTCGATTTGACACTGGTGCTTAAGATGCCGAGGGAGATTTTCCATAACTGGTTCGATGCCATTGGTGGGTTTTGAAAAAATAACATAAAACTGCTTCTGAAGCATACCTTTGCTTGCTTCAAGCACTTGCTCACGTGTTATGAGTGGACTGTTCATAATTTAGCTCCGATCTGAGTCGTGACTAGAAACGACTCGGTTGCAAAGTTCAGGTTCGAAGCACCGGGTTCAAACTGCCAACCGCTCAGAACTCAAGCGAGATGGAGTTCGACGATGCCTGCCTCGCCATGGACGTTTTGCGTGAGGTTGCTTTGGTGAGCCGCGTCTTCGCGATGAGTTGAAGACCGAAAAAAGCATTGACCAGGAACGGCGCCAATGCAGAAACAGAAGATGAATCCAACACTTGTTCAAGCCCCTCGCGCCCAATCCGAACTCTCTCTGCGACGGCCTCGTTCGAGGGCCTTTCCAGATCGAACTCTTCTGTTCGTGCCATTGCACCGTTATACTATTTTATGGAACGAACGGTCAAATAAGAGGTAAATGAACCACATTCTTCACGCCGCCACACACCAACCCCGAAGATAACCCGCTTCGTGTGTCTCTTGGCATCCGAATCGCACTGTAGAGGAAATTTTTTATGGCAGAAATTCTCGTTGCTGTAACTCCCGTCCCAGGCCACGTCAATCCGATGTTAGCGGTTGCGCGACATCTCTCCGAGAACGGACACTCCGTTACCTTTCTTTCCGGTTCGGTCTTTCGTGAGCAGGTTGTGGCTGCAGGCATTCGATTTGTCTCCCTCTCGGGCATAGCCAACTTCAATTACAAGCGCATGGATGAGGAGTTTCCAGAGAGGGCTGCTGCGAATGAGAAACCAGGTCCTAATGCGCTGAATATTGACTGTATCTGCACCGGGATCAACCCGATTCCCGACCAACACGAGGCGATCCAAAAGATTCTTTTCGAGGGTCGAGTGGACCTCATTGTCACCGAAGTCTGGTTCTGGGGGTGCTTCCCGATGTTGCTTGGGCCCAGAGAGGCACGGCCTCCTGTCATCTCCCTTGGGGTCATACCGCTTATCGTGAGTAGTCGCGACGTATCTCCGTTTTCGGGACCGGGCACGGGGCCAGAGGGACTCTTACGCAACCAGCAGGAGACACAGGATTTCTACAAGATGATGCAGCCCGCGACGGCGCGTTTCAACGAAGTCCTGCGCTCCTGCGGAGCACCAGACCTGCCTGAGTTCTTTTTCGATTGCGCTGCCCATCTTCCCGATCGTTTTTTGGCCTTGACCGCGGAAGCGCTGGAATATCCACGGAACGATCTGAAGAAGAGTATCCAGTTCATCGGCAATCTGGTGCCGAAGGCTTCCGCGAATGCCCCCTTGCCCGCATGGTGGGGATCTCTGGATCGAACGAAACCCGTGGTGCTTGTGACGCAGGGCACGGTCGCAAATGGGGATGTCAGCCAGTTGATCGAACCTGCGATCGAAGCCCTGGCGAATGAAGAGATGACGGTGATCGTCGCCGCAGGGCGTCCAGACCTGGAGGTCATCCGCCTGCCCAGGGGCGGGAAGCCGAAGAACACGGAGATTGAACACTTTCTCCCCTTCGGAAAGGTTCTGCCAAAGGTGGATGTCTTCGTCACCAACGGTGGTTTCGGTTCCATCAACATGGCGCTCAGTGAGGGTGTGCCGATGGTGGTGGCCGGAGATACGGAAGAGAAGGTTTTTACGTCAGCCCGCGTTGCCTGGACGGAGACTGGAATCAATCTGAAAACAGGACGTCCCACCAGTGATCAGATCCGCAGCGCGGTCCTCAGTGTTCTTGCGGAGGGAAAGTACAAGAGGAACGCCCAAAGACTGCAGAAGGAGTTCGCACGCTACGATGCCTTGCGCTCGATCTCGGACGCGGTAAACGATGTCCTCTCTCAGAAGGCCGGTTGACCTTCTGAGAGAGTGCTGGCTCAAGCTAAAGCAGACGGTCAGGATCCCTGATCCAAGTATCCATCTCACGAGGAGACTCTTCATCGAAACCTAATAACGCATAACCAGCATTCATCGGGAGAAACAAATTGAAGGTCGCTTTTGTATCAGTTCCTGTTCCAGGACATCTTAATCCAACGTCCACTCTCGCCAGGAGGTTCCAGGCACGCGGACACGACGTCGTATTCGTCAGCATGTCTCCCACTGAACCATTTGCACGTGCGGCTGGAATGCCTTTTCTGCCCTATGCGGATAATTTGATTGATTCCAAAAAGATGAGGGCGAAGTTAAGCAGGTCGGTGGGAATCGAGGCTCTTTCCATCGTTTGGAGCGCGTTGGCCGACATGCTCCCCGGTTCCATCGACGATCTTTTTCGGGTGATCAAAGAAGCTCGCATCGATGCCTTGGTGATCGATGAAGGGCAGTTTGGATTAGGAGTTGTTCCTCTTCATCTAGGCATTCCTTATGTCAACATTTCAAATTCCTTTCATTTGGACTTCACTGGATATACCCCCTTGTGTATCTTCGATTGGCCACATGCATCAAGTCCTGGAGCGCTCGCCCGTAACCGCTCAGGGCTTGAACAGACGCGATACATCTTCGATCCCTGCAGAAACGCTGCACGAGCCTATGCGGAGCGAATCGGCCTGAAGCAGCGGATTGATTGGAATGATCCCTTTGCTCTAATTTCGAAATTGGCCTGGATCACACAATCACCCCAAGAGTTCGACTTTGAGAATCCTCAGTGGCCTTCGCAGTTCCACTACACGGGACCATTCCACGATGGAACTGGACGTATACCCACAGATTTCCCATGGGACCGCCTCACAGGAGAACCGCTGATCTACGCATCATTGGGAACAGTTCAGAACGGACTCGAATCGATCTTCAACACGATTGGAGAGGCTGCAGCACAATATCCGGAGACCCAGTTGGTGCTCTCTATCGGTCCATCTCTGGATCCAAAGAGTATCCATTCCCTTCCCTCGAATGCTCTTGTCGTGCGTTACGCACCGCAGCAGGAGCTTCTCAGCCGGGCGACGTTATGTATCACACACGCCGGTCTGAATACTACGCTCGAATGCCTGACGCATGGCGTTCCCATGGTCGCTATCCCGGTTACGAATGACCAGCCTGGGAATGCAGCTAAGATTGCGCACACAAAGACCGGAGACTTTGTACCGGTTCAGAAGCTCTCCGTCTCTCGGTTATCGCGGCTGATCGGTCAGGTCATGGCGGATCCGACATATCGGCAGAATGCCATGCGCTTCAAAAAGATCATCGCCGACACCAATGGCCTGGAGAAGGCTGTCGATCTGTTGGAAAAGGCCTTCAAACTTTCATCAGGAAATAATCAGAAAATCACTCAGTCTTCAGACAGGGAGGCGTCGGTTCTTTTTTAACGAAATAAAAGAGGATGAAGTTTCTGTTGCAGGAGCGAGTGGAGCGTCAATGTTCCAAGAGAAACACGATGCGTCAATAGCCCTGGGCGGTCCTTGAGACAGGGTTTTCTATCGGGCCAAAGTGCCCGATAGGATTCACGCTGTTGTGGCCGTCAATAGTGAGGGTGCTCATGAACTATACTGAGCGCCTGGGCGCCGATGGGGATAGGAGGCGGACCGGCGGGAGTAGCTGTCCGATGCGATCTCTGACCTTGAGGATGCGCTGGCAAAGCAGGAGGCGGCTTTGCGCGAAGGTCTGCGCGCGGCCACCTTCAAGGCGAATCCAGCCGCACTCTTCCGCATCGGGATCGAACCGATGACCTCTTCCATGCCATTTTGGCAGCGGCACGCAACTAACTGAAAATGCACGCCATCAACCGCGCTGTAACGCAGCAGAATGCATAGATTTTCCCCGTTATTGGGCCCTCGCCCCACTTATTCCGTGGGCTGATCTGTGGTTACAAACCATTCTCTCACCGTGAAGTCGACTTAGAGGCGCGGTCTCGCAGATCACGTAGATGCTCCCAACGTTCATACTGCGGCTTTTTTGCGGGGTCGGAATCTTCATGGCCCTGAAGCCAAAAACGAAACCAATCGACATCCCCTTGTTGTGACTCCATTACGTCCACCGGCATGGTCACGACATGCGTGGCGTAGGGCATGAAAATCAAATCAACGGGTTTGCCCAGGGATCGAAGCCCCGCATAAGACTCCCAGTCGGAGAGCATGATCGACGGATCGTGCGTTTCTACTCGAAGCGGCGCAGCCACCTTCCGCAAATTGAAGATCGCATTCTCCTTCAGATAAGCCGCTTGACCATCGTCAAATGGATTTCCACCATAGTGCTGAGCCCACTGTGCCATGGCGCCGTTGTAAAGTGACCCATCGACGTTGTCGAAATAGCCCATAGGCCCATAGGTATAGCCGTTTGCAATTGTTGCCGCTGCAAATAACTTTGGATCTTGCGTTAGGGCATACATAACATTGTCACAGGTTCTGCTAAATCCAATGATCCCGACACGGCGCGGATCGATGAGGCCTTCGGATGCCAATTTAGCAATTACAGCCTCATATCCCGCCAATGCTGCGGAAGTTCCCTCTCTAAACGCGTCCTTTGGGGGTAGCCCTGGTTCGCCGGCCTGCAAGATCATTAGACCGTCTGCCGCCATGGCCTGAGCCGCAACGGCCGTTGGGTAGGTCCCGTCCACAATAAACAGGTTTTGAGAGTACGCCCGAGGCTCGATTACCAAAGGATATCTCTGCTTCGGGTCAAAGTGGGGTGGCTTAATCAGGACTCCCTTAACATCTCGACCGTACCGGTCTTTCCAGTTGTAGATTGCCGCTTCGCCAAAGGCTATCTCGCCAAATTGGGGGTTCGGATTCCATAGGAGCCTGGTGTCTGTAGAGCCAGAGATAGAAGCGTACACGGCTGGGGCGCTTACCAGGCTCTCTTTTAGAGTTACGGAGAGCGGAAAGACAGGAGCTTCGTTCGCGCCCGGGCTTCGGCTGGAGTCTTCCGTCAAGGCCCATCTGCCATCTATGAAATGGAAGCTTTCAGCAGGTGGCCCCAGTTCTGTGTAAGTGACACTCACCTCATCCGTCGATCTTCCCCAATGGACGTCCTGCACTTGCCATTTTTTTGAGTCAGAAAAGCTGGAATGTGTATATCCTGCGACCCGAGTCCACGTGTGATCGTGTAGATCGAAGCGAACAACTGTCGGCTGCTGCTTACGCCCTGTTCTCTCTTGATCCGGAATCCCTATTATCGGCAGGAACACATTGCACAATAGAACGTGTTCTCCATCCTTCGACCAAAGTATCTTTGTCGGTCCAACCCAATTGGCGTCTCTCCCGAGCGGCGCATCAAGAAGCCTAGAAGTTCTCCCGGTTTTGAGATCCACGAGCAAGAAGCTCTCTGGAATATCGGTGCCATAGGCTTGTTTCAATCTTTCGGGAGGCCAAACCATAATTCTTCCAGTGGTAGACCCTGGTTCATAGTTTGTCCATGCTTCGGGAACCGCTGAAACGGCCATTGCGACGATTGCATAGCGCCCATCGGGATCCACTGACAAAATCGTATCGCCATAGTGCGTATTCAAACGGACAGTCTCTTGCGATAAAGGATCCATGACGGGATGGACGTTTCCGTGCGCATACAACCACAGTTCATTCTGGTTGGGATAAGACGGACGCTTGTCCGGAAACATGAGGCTGTGTAAGCTCTGTCCGGTCCCAACCACCACACGCGGGAACGGTATAGCTTGCCACGGCACCGACACGGCATACGCAACAATCTGCCCTTTTTCCTGATATGTGATTACATTTTGATTATCCGTAGAGAGTTGTTGCAATCTCTTATTTTTCAGATCCAAGCGGTAGAGACGCCATGTCGCGTCGCCATTGCGACCTAAAAATAGCAGACTCCGACCATCAGCGGACCACCGCGGCGAAAGAATCGCGGCTTGAAGATCCTGCTGTTCACTATCATTGGCTCCCGAACGAGTGACCAACACCGTTGGCGCAGGAGCCGGAGAACGTGCATCGCCGGCGAGAAAAGCTTGCTCCGCCTTCACATCGAAGAGCCAGATCGTAGATTGCAAGAGATTCTTGTCTACCAGCCCCCGCGTTGTAACGACGAAGAATGACTTCCCATCCGGAGAAAACTTAGTGACATTTCGAGAAAGGTCCGGATAAGGATCCGTGAAGCGCTGCATCTCGATTGAATCTGTAACGGCGAACTTCCTGCCTTGGGCCGGGAGCGTTGCATGAACGCTTGCCAAGATACAAGCGACAAACGCCCCCACATACCCAGTCTTACAGTGCTTTGTATACATGCTCATCCTATTCATGATCGGCAGTGCCGTTGGTTTCGAGACGAAATCCGGGAAGAATCAAAAGAGGAGCTTGAGCGCAAACTGCATGGAACGGGAGCCTCCCTGCTGATACTGCGAGGCGACAGTGCCGAGACTTGAATTCAACATCTTGGTTGCCTGCCCGAACGTTGCATCGGTATACGTCGGGTCAATGTATCCGAAGTTTGGATGGTTGAAGAGATTGAATGTCTCCGCTCGAAACTGCAGAACGACCGCATCATGCAAATGGATGTCTCGTCGCGCGGCCAGATTGAACTGCGATGCTCCGAACCCGCGCACAAAATTGCGCGACGCATTTCCGGAAGCTCCTGTGGCGGGCAGGCTGAAAGCAGCCTTATTGATTGACTTACCGCCGGGGTATTGCGATCCGTACAGATAGATAGCTTGGCCCCGGACGATATTCAAGCCCCCGGAATATTGAGTACCGGACGTGGGATCGGTGAGAAGGCTGCCGCCGAGGGTGACGGGAAAAGCGGTACGCACATTAAGGCGTCCATCCAGCCCCCAACCGTTCAAAAATGCACCAATGAGTTTGTGCTTGGAGAGGGTAGGTAATTCCCAACTGACTCCGCCCTGAAAGTTGCTTCGCACGTCGTAGTCGGCATTCCCTCTTTGCAGCGGAAGAGCGGTCGAATTCGAACCATAGTCCAATGCGTGCGCCCACGTATAGGAGCCAAGTGCCTGGACACCCCTTACGACAGAACGCTGGAACTGCAGTTGAAGCGCCTGATAGTTTGAAGTGACGCCGGTATTGAAGTAGAAAACTTGTCCAAAGTTGGGATTCAATGCCGTCAGAGATTTCTGCTGAAGAACCGTGAGGCGCCTTCCATCCGCAGCCACATACGAGACAGTGATGGATTGCTTCGAACCGAGCGCTTGTTGGAGACTGACATTCCATTGCAAGGTGTATGGGAGTTGCAGATGCGTGGGGAACGCCGTGACCGTAGCGCTCGTGTAGGGAGCGTTGGCCGTTACAGGAAGATTGAGTTGACTTGGGGTAAAGGGAAGGAGTGCGCCGGAATATAGTTGCTGTGCCCGAAAACCGACGCCATCGTATCCCTGAGTGGCAATCTCATTCGCGGAATCAAAGAAGACACCGCCGCCAAATCGAACGACCGTTTGCATTCCCGGTTGATTGTGCGCGGTCCACGCCGCTCCAAGCCGTGGAGCGAAGTTATACCAGGAGGTTTTCCAGAGTGGCGTACCTTGTGGGGCGAGGGAGAGGGAGGAAGGAATATTGATGTTGCCAAGAAGGGTATAGGCGGCGTCTCCGTGCTCTTCCGTCGGAGGTGGATTCAATTCCCAGCGTAGCCCCAGCGAAAGGTTGAGCCTTGGATGCACACGCCATTCGTCTTGCGCGAAGAGAGCGGTCTGATTGAAGAGAGGCGTCGCGGGCAGGAAGCGGAAAACGTAGGGCGCGGCTGGCGCGCCACTCAGAATTTGTTGAGACGATGTGAAAACAGCATAGGTTTCCACGTTTGGAGGAGCGAGCACCGACTTAATGTGACGGAAGTCGACGCCAAATTTCAACGAATGCTGGCGGCTTAAGATACTGACCGTATCGACAGCGTTCCATTGTCGTTGCAGGGTGTTCGTTTTATAAGGGTAAAGAATCGGCGAGCCAATGGCGGCGATAGACAGGATGACGACGGGGTTCACTTGCTGGTAGGAGCCTGCGCCCATTGCAGAAGCTAAGTCGATGGGAGTTGCTCCTCCAAAGTTATCGAGAACGCCGAGTTGCTTTGAGTCCGATCGTGCATAGCCGAGCCTGAACTCATTCGTAAACCGATTGGAGAACTGACTGCTTGCGCCAAGTGTGTAGGTAGTGGCATTCCCTGTTGTAGTTGCTCGTGCGAAGTAAGGTCTGGAATCAGTCGAGCTCGGGGTGTCGCTAAATCGGAAGAAGAGTGCCAGTTTCGATCCAAACGTATGATCGAGGCGGATGCTTGTAGAGTCGATTTTGCTGGGAAGAGAAAATGGGGCGATGAATTGTGCCAGACTAGGGCTAGCGAGCGTTCCATAGTCCAGTCCGTTCGGCAACGGAAAGGCATTCAAAATGGGCTGCATGGTCGCTGTAGCCTGCTGCCTCATATATAAGTCGGGCACATATTGAATCGTCGCAGCCGTCGGCTGCGTGAGACGCAATCCCTCGTACGAAACGAAAAAGAAGCTGCGGTCCTGGCCGTTGTAAACACGCGGAATCCAGACTGGTCCGCCCAGCGTGCCGCCAAAATCATTCTGTCGAAGAGCCGGCGTCGGCTTACCATAGTGGCCATTGAACCAGTCATTGGCGTCGAAAAAGTTATTACGGAGGTAGTCGAAAGCCACTCCGTGAAAGCTATTCGTGCCGGACCGAGTGACCAGGGAAAACTGTCCGCCAGGGGATCTCCCATACGCAGCCGAGTAGGTCGAACTTTGGACCCGAAATTCCTGAAGCGCATCAACTGAAATCAGGGTCTGCGTTGTCCCCAGGGCAGTCGAACCGCCCAAAGTCCCGCCGACAGCAGCGCTGCTGACACCACCGCCATTACCCGAACTGATGTTGGCTGCAACCCCATCGACGGTGTAGTAATTGGATTGCGTGCGCTGGCCATCCACGCTGAAATCACCCCCCGTTCCCACTACCGACGTGCTCTGTGGGCTCTGGGTTACAACTCCTGGAGTCATCGAAATGAGGTCCTGAAAACTCCTCCCGTTCAAGGGAATATTTTCGGCGAACTTTCGATCAACAACGGTGCCGACCGTTGCGTCGGTCGTGTTCATTTGGAGAGCGGATGCATTGACTGTAACCGATTCCGCTGCAGAGCCGATCGCCATATGAAAGTTAAGCTGGACCACATCCTGCACGTGTAGGATCAGACCAGCCTCAATAATTCCCTTGAAGCCCTGCCTATCGACTTCAACCCTGTATGAGCCGGGGTTCAAACCAGAGAGAACATACTGGCCAGTATGATTCGTTGTGGTTCTTGCCTTGACTCCAGTCTGAGTATTGATCGCCATAATGGAGACACCGGCGATAACAGCTTTGGAGGGATCGTCTACGAGGCCGGTAATGGATGCACTTGTCGACTGCCCAAACGCGGAGGCAGAACACGCGAGTAGGGAGAGAATGAGCAGAGACCTGCAGATCTTCATGAAAACTCCTGGCAGAATGTAGCAGCTTAACCAGCTTTCGCCTGGAGAATGCGGTCTGTACCAGCTTCCACGAAAGATTTCTAATCTCTCTACGGATGGTTAGGGGCAAGCGTATGAAGGTACGCTTCGAGGAAAGGCTTTCCAGTGGGCTTGGCGCTTCCCCCCTTCGGTTCAACGGTCACAAAGACCGCATTGATTTGAGCGAGCACATCTGGGTTGTCGGACTTTAGCACCCATCGGCGATTGCTCTGGCTATCCAGATAGAAGATGCCGAGACTGATGGGCTTGCTCGAATTGCTGTCGGGTTTGCCCCAGGCCTGAAAAGCGTTCGCTTCGTGATAGCCAGGCTGGCTTGACAGGTCAAAGGCATAAAACATGAGCGATTTGCCCTTCGTATAAAAGACGCGTCCGAAAGGCTTACTCCTTTGACCGTCTTGCTGCACATCGAAGACGTCGGCGATATAAAGTTGGCGCGCACCCATTAGCTCGCGCACGTCTCGGTCCTGCGCGAGGAACTGTTCGCTGTTCGAGGCCGCTTTGTTCGTGACGGCAAGTGTTCCATTTAACCGACTGACATCGTTCTCAAGGCTGGCAACGCGAAGCAACGCGCCCTGGCGGTCCTGCCTTGCCTGGTCCAAATCTTGCCTAACCCGCTCCAATGATTTCGAGACATCTCCCAATTGCTGCTGTAGCTCATCACGCTGCTGTGTCGTGGCGAGCAGAGATGTTGACGCAGACTCATTCTTTTTGGAAAGATCATCTACCTGCGCAAGAAGCGACGTCTTAAGACGCGATAGATCTGTTATTTGTTTCTCCGCTTGAGCAGATCGTGACGTGATTTCATTGAGTGTTTTCTCTGCAGTTGACAGTTTCTCTCGCAGAACAACTTCTTCGGCATTCTGAATAGCTATTGGCGGCAGCGCGGCAGCGATCGGAATGGACCGGGGTGGAGTTATCGCGCTCTTGCGTCCAACCTCAAACGCACCTCCCACACAAATCAGCAATACGGCAGCAACAGCCGTCAGGAAGGCTGCGAAAGAGCTCCCGGTCCAATGTCTGGAAGAGATTCCCGAGGCACCATCAGGCAGGCTTGCGGGTTGCATTGCATGAATGGCCTTTATAAGTCGCTGCTCTCCCGCTTTCTCCCGCGCCGAGCCGAGGTTCTCGCCGCTCGATTCGGATTCAGGCGCCAGCTTTGCCATCCCGATATGCGCCAGACTGGTGTATTCCTCCAGTAACTCCGCGCATTGGCTACATCCCGCCAGGTGTGCATTCAGGTCCGCAAGCTCCTCTGTGCTCAGTTCCCCCGTGGTTGAAATAGCGCATAATTCCGCATACTTCTCGCTGCAATCGTACCGGTATGGCGTGCTGCTACTCATCGGCCACTCTTCTCATTCAGGAGCATGGCACGGCCTAACTGTCGTAGCCGCTCCAGTCCGCGGTAGTAATGATGGCGAGTGTTCTTCACATCGCCCCCTGATCGTTCAGCGATCTCAGCCAGTGTCAACCCTTCGAAGAAAAACAGCTCCATCGTCTCTCGCTGCTTCTCGCTCAGTTCGCTAAAAGCTGTTCGCAGTTGTTGGGCTGTCAGGCGCTCGATCACGTCTTTTTCTAAGTTACGCACTCCAGCTAGAGCATTCGCGTACTCGTGAACGTCTATACCACTGTAGAAATGCCTACGGTATAAATAGGCACGGCGATCAAAGGCGCGGCGGTACATCATCTGCACAAGCCAGGTTCTCGCTGAACCTTTTGACGGGTCGAAGGTGTTCTCCCTGCTGTGAAGGCGAAGAAAAACTTCCTGAACCAGATCCTCCGCTTCGCCTTCATCCCGAAGGATGCGGCAACCAATTGAAAAGGCTAGCCGGTTGTAACGGCGGAACAGGATCAGGAGTGCTTCTTCGTTCCGATTCCGGAGGCGCTCAAGAAGTTCTTCGTCCGTCAAGACGAACAACGGAGAGGCGTCGATCCTCTCAAGCGCAGCGGGCTTTCGCCCTATTAAAAGAGGAAGAGCGAGTACCCGTTCTGTTGCATCCATCGCCACACTTCACCGGACCCACGTTTCGCAGAACTCCGCTTGTTCACACGTGCCTCAAGGATTGTCCGGAAAGGCCCAAAAGTAAAGGGTTCGCTCCACTTTTGGTTGAAAATATATATCTTCTGAGGAAGGGTACAAATCTGCATTCCCGAACGAAACAGGCCTTTCAGTGTAAATCCGCTTTCGTAATTACTCCGTGGAGGACCATAGGCCGATTGCCTTGACAGAAAAACCCGATCCGCCGAAAACGGATTCAATTCCCAACCACAATCAGGCGCTGCGAGGGTCGCGTCACAGCCACATTTCGGGGCGCGCATTTCGCGCAAATGTTCTCACCTTTTTGTCGTGATCTGGGCCTTCGAGGTTAGGGTGCTCGGCTCTTGAGAGGAAACAGTGGAGATCCGGAAAGCATCTATTTTGCTTCCCCAACGATAGTCTTAGAGTCAGCATCTCGAAGTGCACGCAGATGTTCCCAGCGCTTGTACTGATCCGCGTCTTCGGCATTCGGACGTTCGTAATCCTTTAGCCAGAAGGTATACCAGTCCAGGTTCCTTTCGAGTGACCCTAGACGCGCAAGCGGGTCATCCGGTTGGTGAAATTCGAGCGGATAGTAGTACAACTCTACTGGTTTATGCAGGTGGCTGAGCCCAGTAAAGAGTTCGAATCTAGCCGCGAGGTTTACCGGGGGATTTCCTTTGTCTTCGTAGTGCTTTCCATAGCCCATCGCTTCCATCAGAAGAGGTGTGTGAATTTTCGGTATGTTGAACGAGATGGAGTACTCAAGCCAGTTCTTCAATGTATCGCCGTAGGGCGCGCCGCCAAACATGGCGTCCGCGCTCTTCAAGGAGCCCTCTGAGTGAATCAGCCAGTACTCACCCAGACTGTACTCTAGGTTGTCTGCCAGCGTTGCAGCAGCATATTTCGTGCGGCCATGCGTGAGTGCGAATTGGGTAAGCCAGCCTGAGTGGCTGAAACCAATGATGCCGACTCTCTTTGGGTCGATCAAACCCTGGCTGGCGAATTTTTCTACTGCCCTATCCCACAGATCAGCGTTGAAAGCTGGTTCTGCCAGTTGTCCCGGATAGCCCGTCGGAAAGTACGCTGACTCTTCCGCTTTTTTTGAGCCCGTCGTGTAGGTTCGAATCAAGTACATGATCCCGGCATTCGCCAGTGGTTGGGGCGCAAAGGAGGGCTCGTGATTCGTGCCGCTGTCACAGAAAAAGTTGGCGGCTGACGCATAGGAGTGGATTACAAGGGGATATGCCGTATGGGGGTCATACTGGGGTGGTATGAATAATAAGCCCGAAACGTGATATCCCGTAGATGTATCCCACTGCACTTCACGAATCGGCGCCAGGGTCAGGTGATCGAACTGTGGGTTGAGACTGATCTTCTGCTCCAAGACTTGATCCGCGAGGCGAAATACGAATAGTCCAGGCGGGGTCGATGGGTTTTCATAGTCTCCAACCACGACTTCGGCATTGCCGGCGATCGGTCCGTTGCGAAAGCTCAGCGCAGCTGGAAAGCCCGCACGTCCCACCTCCTTCCATTCGTCATTCACGTACCGCATACGAGACAGCATGTCGTCTGCAGTGCGGATCAGAAGATCGCCGTCAGGAGACCACGAAAGGGGTATTTCGATTGACCCGTGAACGACGGATCGCACGAGAGCAATCTTGCCGTTTGACGGCGTCACTTGGTATTGATGCACATTGTCGGGATACTTCCGGTTGTGCTTTACGTCTTCCTTTTCCCATTCAGATCCTACGGGGGCTTGAGCCATGATGACGAACGATTTGCTATCTGAAGACCAAAAGGGGAGGCTGTACTCCCACGGGCTCTCAAGAGGCAGCGTCGAGACGCTTGTATTGAGATCCATGACCGCGGTGAGTTGAATAACCCCAACGCTCGAATCGATGATCTGAGCCATCGGGCTCGCCTTCCATGCTGAAGACATTCCGCCTAGATCACTCATGAACGTAAAAGCCAGCGACTTACCATCCGGCGATAGATTCAAGCGAAGATCGATTAGATACGGTAACGACTCGATCGAGTTATTCATCCAGGGCATCTGGACTGCCAACCGTTTTGGGATCGTCCATCCAGAACCGGTCTTGCGCGTAACAAAGAGCTCTCTTTTCCGGTAGCGGGACACGTTTTGTTTTTCAAACGGGATACGGTATCCACGCGCCTCTTCGTAGTTAGTAGGCTTCGAGGCCGTCTGCACAGCTTCCCGATCTAGGGCAAATACCAGGGTGCGACCATCGTCCGAAATGCTGAATTCGGCTATATCTGTAACGGCTTTCGCTAAGACTGTAGTTTTGCCTGTCGCGAGAGTGACTTCCACGACGGAGATACGATCTTCCTGTTTTGCGAGGATCGCGATTGCATCCCCATTGTCGATCCAACGGAGTCCGGACATTCCCGCGCCCACCATGAGATGCCGCACTTCTACCTGGCTACCCGCAACTGGGACGATGTCGAGCATCACGTCGTTCTGGTCGGTCTGCAGGTTGGGTGAATGAACCAAGTAAGCAACTTTTTTGCCTGTCGGATCGAGTTGAATCGACGGATGAAAATCCTTCTCCAGAAAATGCCGGACCGTCACGCAATCAGAGGGCACAATTGCTCTTCGCTCCTGGCCATGCGTGGCCTTCGGTGAAGCGACCAAGTTGCCAACGAGGACAGCCATACTCCAAAAGACGAAGGAGAGCCTACTTACTAGTCTCATATCTTTTTCGGGTTTCCTAGAACTGGATTTTGAGGGCGAATTGCAGAGAGCGAGGGCCACCCTGCTGATACTGCGAGCTCAAGGTAGACAGGCTTTGATTCAGAGTTTTCGTAGCCTGTCCGAACGTCAGGTCTGTCAACGTCGAGTCGACCAATCCGAAAATGGGATGGTTCAGAAGATTGAACGCTTCGGCACGAAACTGAAGTGTGGAGCCTTTCACAAGCGGGAAAGTCCTGTGCAGAGCCAAGTTGACCTGTGTATCTCCGAAGCCGCGCACAAAATTGCGCCCAGCGTTCCCAAGGTTATTTGCAGCTGGTTTTTGAAAGGCAGCGGGGTTGACTCTTGTACCGCCAGGATACTGCGAGCCATAAAGATACAGAGGTTGGCCTTGCACCACGTTTAGATTGCCGTAGTAGTACTGGCCTGTAGCTGGGTTGGTTGTGAGGCTGCCTCGCAGAGTAATTGGGAAACTGCTTCGGGCCGTGAGTCGGCTGTCGACTCCCCACCCAGAAGCAAGGGCTCTTAGGCCCGCGTTACTATAGTTCGTGGGTAATTCCCAAGTAACGCCCCCCTGGAAGTTGTTGCGGAGATCGTAGTCAGAGTTGCCACGAACCAACGGCAGAGCAGCGTTAGCTGAACCGAAATCGAGTGAGTGGGACCATGTATAGGATGCAAGGACTTCGATTCCATGCGACACAGAGCGCTGAAACTGGGCTTGCAATGCCTGGTAGCTTGATGTCGGCCCACTCGTGATGAACTCGATGTATCCGAAATTAGGGTTCAGCTTAGCAATGGAACTCTGTTGCTCCTGAAGGAGCCGTCGGCCGTTCGATCCCACGTAGGACAAGGTAAAGCTTTGCGCTGCGCCAAGTGCTTGCTGGACACTCAAATTCCATTGGAGAGTGTAGGGCTGCTGCATGTGTTCTGGAAACGCGATCACGGTGCTCGTGTAGGGTGGTGTGGTGGAGGGTTCAAATGCTAGTTGCTGTGCTGTAGCCGGGAACGCGAAGCTCGTGTAGCTTTTGTTTGCATTGAATCCCAAGTACTCGAAGCCCAGCGCAGCGAGTTGGCTGCCGGTATCGAAGAAGACGCCGCCACCAGTTCGCAGTACAGTTTCCCATCCGTGCTGATTATGTGCCGTCCATGCAACTCCAAGACGGGGAGCTAAATTAAGCCAGCTGGTCCTCCAGAGTGGTGTTCCGCGGGGTGCCACCGTTAGCGAACCGGGATCGGCGCGATTGCCTTCCAAGGTGAAGGCGTCGTTGCCGTTCGCTCCCGTGGGTGGTGGGTTAACTTCCCAGCGAAGACCACCTGAAATTGTTAGTTGCGGCTTGACACTCCATTCATCTTGCACAAACGCCGCAGTTTCATTGAAGATTGGGGTCGACGGAAGTAGTTTCTCGAGGATCGCCAAGTCGGCGAGGTTGTTGATGATAGATGCTTGACCGTAGAAGATCCCCGAAACATATGGTGCCGCCGGATATAGTGGCGACTTGATATGGCGGTAGTCGTAACCAAACTTTAGCTGATGCTTCCCTAGACTGAGGCCAAACGTGTCAACCACATTCCACTGTCGCCCTTGATTCGCGCTAGAAGAGACGGACAAGTCGGCTTCCCCCGTACCTGCGAAGTAAAGATCGGCATCCGATGTTGACGGCCCAGACGGTACGTTTCCAAGCAGCGAACCGAAGTTGATCGGTGTCGCTCCACCGAATGAGTCGAGCGACGCAGTACTAGTAGCGTCATTGCGCGAGTAGCCGATGCGAAATTCGTTCGTTGCCTTATCCGTGAACTGGCTGGTTGCACCTATGGTGTAAGTCTGAGTCTTGAACGTGGTTACCGTGAGCGAAGAAAGGGTGCGCGAATTCGTCGAACTCGGTGTATCGCTGAAACGGAAAAACAAGTGGAGGCGCGATGTCAGGGTATCGTCCAGACGAACACTAGTGGAGTCGATTTTGCTCGGTAGAGAATACCCCTGAATGAATTGCGCTAGGCCGCTGCTATAGGTAATCCCTCCCGCCGAGGGCAGGGGGAAGGCATTCAGTATCGGCTGCAGCGCAGCAGGGGCAGCTTGGCGCAACGCAATGCTGGGCACATATTGGATTGTGGCTGCTTGCGGTTGAGTAAGTCGAAGTCCTTCGTACGAGACAAAGAAATAGCTCGGATACGCCTTGGCAAAACTCCCCGGCAAGAGCATTGGGCCGCCCAGCGTTCCACCAAAGTCATTCTGGCGGAGTGCACTAGGCGCAATGCCATAGTGATCGTTGAACCAGTTATTGGCGTCGAAATAATTGTTTCGGAGGTAATCAAACGCGCTACCGTGGAAGGCTTTCGTGCCCGAACGAGTCTGAAGAGAGAATTGGCCGCCAGGGCTTCTTCCATACTCCGCCGAATAGGAGGAACTCGAGACCCGAAACTCCTGAAGTGCGTCCACTGACACAAGGCTTTGCGTCGTCCCGAGTGCTGTGGTTGCGCCGATTGCTCCGCTCGTACCCGCCTGCGGCCCTCCGTTCGCTGCGCCGGAGGAAATATTCGCACTCACGCCATCGACCATGTAGTAGTTGCTCTCGGTGCGCTGGCCATTCACGCTGAAGTCCCCGCTTTGACCGGCAGCCTGAGAGGTTTGAGGGCTCTGCGTGACGACACCAGGTGTCATCGAGATAAGATCTTGAAAACTGCGGCCGTTGAGCGGAATGTTTTCTACGAACTTCCTGTCGACCACGGTGCTGACCGACCCGTCCCTAGTGTTCATGTTCACACCAGTTCCATCAACAGTGACTGACTCCGAGGTTGACCCGACCGCCATCTGGAAGTTGATCTGTAATGTGTCCTGCACATGGAGGAACATGTCGTCACGCAGGATTGTTTTGAACCCAGGTTTATCAACTTCCATTCGATAGTGACCCACGGACAAACCACCAATGTTATAGCTGCCGTCCTTGCCCGTTATGGCTTCAAATCGTCGGTCTGTGTCGGTATCAACTGCGACCACTTTGACGCCAGGGATAAAGGCCTTGCTTGAATCTTGGATAAAACCGGTCAGCGCTGCGTTACCACTCTGTGCGATAAGGGCGCTTGAAAAAAGAGACACGAGAAACAGGGCTGCGATGCGGCGCATGGACGTATTCTCCTGGAAGAGTTAGAGAGCAAGTGAGCGGCTATGCTCTCTAATACGGCCGCACTCATCGATCTGTACCAAAGCTCTTCAGAGAACTTCTAAGGATGATTCGCGTCCCGCCTCAGAGAGGCATACAGGAATGGCTTTCCGCTCGGCTTGTCCGCCTTTGGCTTCGGCTCCGCCGTTACAAAGATAGAATCGAGTTGAGCCAATTGCTGGGCGTTATCGACGCGCAAAGTCCAGCGCTTATTGGTTTCACTATCCATATAAAGTATGCCGAGATTGATCGGTTTCCGATCGTTGGCGCCAGTTCGTCCCCAAACCTGAAATGTGCTTGCGAGTTTGATGCCCTGCTCACGATCTAGATCATAGGCATAGAAGATCAGCGACTTCGTTTTCGTGTAAAACACACGCCCGAATGGTTTGCGGGAATGACCGGCTTGGTCCACATCCATGATGTCCGCGATATATAAATTCCGCGCGCCAATGAGGTCGCGGACATCCTTGTCGGAAGCTAGGTATTGCTCGTCTGTCTTGGCGTGCCTTTCTCTCTCGTCCAAGGCGGCATTGAGGCTTGTCACCTTCTCGTCAAGCGACGCCAGATGGAGCAAATCCTGTTTATGCTGATTGCGAAGGGCGTCCAACTCGTACTGAACGGTTTGATAAGAGGCTTGCGCATCCCTTAGCTTCGCGGCCGTTGCATCTCGCTCCTGTGTCAACGCGGCTACCTGAGCGTCCGATTGACTCTTGGATGTGGCGTCGGCAGCCGTCAGCGCATCCAGGCGGTCTTGCGCATCTTTGGCATCGGCGCGCAATTTGTCGGCTTCAGCCTTGCTTCCGGCAACTTGCTGCTCCATCTCGGATAGCCGCGCGTCCTCGACAGCGATGGCCGCATTGAGTCCTTGCTTCTCCGTGGCAGGTTGTTCAGTTCCCCTGGTGGAATCGGGTGGGGTGGATATCACAGTAATAGCACCGGCAAACGTACGCCTGTGCTCGCCTGCACGATAGGACGCGAAGGCTACTCCTAATAGAAGCGAAGCGGCGATGAGACCCTTCCACAGAGAACGATTGAATATTGTCGATGGGAAGGGTATGAGTTGCGGCTTCTGAGACTCAACGGTCTGCATCAAGCGCTCAAGGCCGGATAAATGATCGAACGGCGATTTCGATGCGATGGGGACGGGGACATAAGCTCCCGCGAGCGAGGGCATGCCTTCTGTAGCCAATGTCTCATATTGAACGAAGATCTCGCGGCAATCTGCGCAGCTTGCAAGGTGTGCAGATAGCTCTTCCGATTCCTGCGATGTCAATGCACCGGCGGTCGCGAGAGCGCACAACTCTTCATATCGCTCATGCTCGAAGTGAGGTAGGTTCCCGATCATCTCTCTTGGTTTTCCTTTAGGCTCTGCACGAAGGAATTCTTACGGAGCTTCTGCAAGCCGCGGTAGTAGAAGTGCCTGACGTTCTCGGAAGACTCATTCATGCGCTCGGCAATCTCCATAAGCTCAAGTCCTTCGAAGAAGTACAGCTCCAATGTGATCCGCTGCTTATCCGACAGTTCTTCAAAAGCTTGCTGAAGATGGACACGATTCAGTCTCGACACAATCTCGCGTTCCAAATTATCGTTCCCTGCTAATGTATCCGCGAGAAGTGTCACATCTGTACCAACATAAAAGTGCCGCCGGTGAAGAAAGCCTCTTCGGTCGATCGCCCGATGGTGCGCTATCTGCGCGATCCAGGCCTTAGCCATTCCTCGTGACGCATCGAACTGCCCGACTTTCTGGTGTACATAGAAAAAGACTTCTTGAACGATCTCCTCGGCTTCTCCGGCATCGCGAAGAACGCGAACGCCGATACTAAACACCAGGCGGGAATAGCGCCGAAACAGTTCCGCAAGCGCTTCCTTATGTCCGCCGAGTAC
The DNA here is from genome assembly GCF_000179915.2 of Terriglobus saanensis SP1PR4. NCBI lineage: Bacteria > Pseudomonadati > Acidobacteriota > Terriglobia > Terriglobales > Acidobacteriaceae > Terriglobus > Terriglobus saanensis. The sequence goes on from NC_014963.1 coordinate 4,387,384, forward strand.
TTGCGCCATCAAACTCTCGTCCGAGATGGGCCCGATATCAGGGCCTATCGGGATGACAACCGCAGGCGATCGTTTCTCTTCTGACCAGAGGGGCGACTGCGACAACGCGCGGCTTGGGGGAATGCTTAGCGGCACAGACGGTTCTCACAAAGTCAGACATGGACGACAAGGAAACGAGGCCTTCTATTCGATCAACGGTGGAGACGCTCTGCGCCCGTTAGTTAAAAAGTACCCCAGATTGCGCGCTCGGAAGTGAAGAATAAATTTCACTTCCGAGTTGGTACAGTTCGGCAGTTTCGTTCGTATTACTTTGTTGGAAGCTGTCTAATGGACACTTACACGACGTTCAGTCCTGAGGAATGACCTGAAGCCGGTACTCCCACATAAGCTGATTGTTGGGAGCCACTTTGCCAGTAAAAATCGATGCACGATTGCAGGAAACTGCCATCGTGCTCGCCGAACAGCTGCACTTCGGGCGACTCATCCGGTGGGGCGGCGCAACCACGACACTGACTAGTCGATGGAGACTTGCATGCATCGGTTTCAGCAAGAAAGTCTATTCAAGGTCGTGCGGAAACGCCGGCCCAACGTATGGGTGTTCCGTCGGTATGACTATATCTCCGGAAGCCGTGTATACAAGAAGCAAATCATCGGAAGCGTGTTGCAGCTGCCCAGTCGTCGCGAAGCCGAGAAAGCCGTGTTGGCCCTTCGCAGCTCGATCAATGTGAACAAGGGCGCGCCGCGCACAATCGGCGATCTCGCCGCACATTACCGATTGCATGAACTCACTAAAGAGAAGAAATCTTTCTCAACGATTGATAACCACCGCCTCTGTCGGCCTCAGTTGTCGACGGCGATCCGGCTTTGATTCCGGCAGCGCCGTTGTTCGACACGCTAGGCCGTTCGGAGTCCTAAGCTGCACCTCTGAAACGGGTGGGGAATCGCATCTTCACCGTAGTAGCTCCAATCTACCGGAGACGCTCCATATAACACTCTGGGCACGTTGCGAAACGGAAGTCGAGGTTGAGATAAAAAGCCTGGACATCGTGGGTGATCAGCGCGAAGCGCTTGATGTCTTTCAACTCCGGGTGTTCCAAAACACATCGGATCAACCAGGACCCCAAACCCTGACCCCTCCGATCTTCTGTAATGAAAACATCGCACAGGTAGGCGTATGTGACGCCATCGGTGATCACCCTCGCCAAACCGATCTGTTTATCCGCCTCAAGCAAAGAGAAGCACATGGAGTTTCGGAGCGCGCGGCCCAATGACTCGTGAGTCAAATTGTTCCACCACCGGGCTTGTGCGAGAAACTCAAATACTGCGTTCACATCGAGTAAATCGGGGTCTGTAGAGATGATGAAAGCACCTCTCTTCCGGCGAAAATAATTAACATTAGCCACGGAAATCCTTCGCATGAGAGCCGAGTATAACGCCCAAACATTACGTGAGATAGTCAACTTCGGGCGTCTTAGAGGTATGTGTTAAATATTAACATTGGCGACCCTTGGCAAGGGCGATTGCGGCCGCGCCAGGACCTTAGCCAACCGGTTCGGGCACATTCGGGGGGCCATCGAAGCGGAACAAGATGAGCGTGGCGAAGAGAATGATTGCCGACCCAAGAACGGCTTGGGGAGCCAGTCGTTCCTTCAGAACGCTGTAGGCCAGGGCCACTCCGAAGAGGGGGGTGAGATAGAGCGACGCCGATGCGATCACAACGTCGACCATCCTGAGCGCTCTCAGAAAGAAGACCATCGCCAGGCCATAGAGGAAGATGGCGAGATAAAGGAGTGCGGCCCACTGCATTGGCGCGAGCCGGGTTAGGTTGCTCAGGCAATGAGGATCAAAGACAAACAAAGCGGGCAGACTGAAGACCGTCGTGGAGAGATAACTGAAGAAGAGAATCTCCGGCCCTGAAAAGTATGCCAACAGGCGCTTCGAATAGACGTTGTAGAAGGCAGACCCAAAACAGCCGAGTGCGATCAGGATATTGCCCGCGAATTCGTGAATGTGGTGTGCCGAGCGGGCATGAAGGTGCGGAGGCGAGACAAGAAAAATTCCTGCCAGACCAAGCATAAGCACGACAACGCGAAGGATCGACATATGTTCGCGCAGCAGCCAAACTGCCAACAGGGCTCCAAAGATCGGAATCAACAGACTGAGAATCGCTCCGTTTGAAGCAGAAGACCAGGTGATGCCCAGCGTCATGCCGATCTGCGCGATCAACTGGCCGCCGATGCCAGCCAGAAAGAACTCGGTGCGGAATCTCCATGCTGCCCGGAATCTTAGCGCGGCATTTTTCTGAGCGCACAGGAGCGCCAAGGCCAAGAGGGTGATGAGGTAAAGAGGAAGGAGGGCGATCGCCACAGGACTGAGGGCCCCGGCCATGAGCTTCACCGCTACCCCTTGTCCGGCCCACAGTAGATTCGCAGCCATGAGGGGCAGCACCGTTGAAATCCGTCCGCTTTTTCGGGGCACGCTCACTGTTGCGTTCTCTTCGCAGGAGCAAGCTGCACGGTGCGAACACCGAAGGAGTCGGCTCCCGCAGAGCTGCCCTCAAAGAGATGAGGATCTGCGCCATGCTGCGCTGCGTACTCCCGCGCAATTGTTTCAACGACGTGCCGGTCTTCGACCCTTCCAAGGACGGCGACCACGCCCCCCGCTCCGCCGCCGGTCATCTTGGCGCCTGGAAGTCCGGCATCGAGTGCTCGGGCGACCAACTCATCGCAAGCATCAGACCCGAGGCCGCACTCGGTATAGGCGAAGTGGGACTGAAGAAGAAGTTCGCCCGCAAGACGTAAGGAGTTGCACGGTTCGCTCCACGGCGTCGCGAGCAGGGCAAAGAGCATCTGGACACGCAGGTTTTCTTCCGTGGCGTATCGAACCGCCGCCCGAACCGGATACTGTTCTGCCGGATCGATCCTGGTAAACGGATCCACATGTTCTCCAGCGCAGTCGAGGAACTCGCGTCCACTGAGAGATTCCGGCAACCAACGCTCGAACCGGTCACGAAACTGCGACGGTGCAAGCTGGGACAGATATCCGTTCCATCGTGAATCGGTCCACCTTGGTATCTTCGATCCGGGGTCCGGAGTTACCTCAATCCCCATGCGGCGACAGATCAACTTATATCCCATAAAGGCTGCCGCCCGTGCTTTTTCATATCCGACGCTGGCGGTTGAACGGGATTCCATCGAGTCAATTCCCCAGATACGAATACCTGGCGGCAAAGCTATGAGAGGAAATATCTGACAGGGTTGACAGAGCAAGGGAAGAAGACGGTTCTCCTCTCCGCACACTATCGCCGCTTGATCCATGATTCCGCATGCAGCGCCGGCTACGATGTTTTCGACCCACTGTCCCGCCGTGGCCAGGGTAACCCCGTGGAGGCTGACGCCCCACGCAGCCGACACCGCCTTCAGAGTCGCTATTTCAAGGGCGGCCGATGAGCTGACGCCTTTGTTCGGAGGAAGGTCCGATGCGATAAAGAGGTCTATTCCTCCGCCTTTACCGCATCCATAGGAGCTCATGAGGAAATAGATCGCGCCCAGAACGTAACATCCCCAACGCGATCCGGCCTGTTGTTCGCAAAGCATTCGCAGCGATTCAGGGTCGCGCAGGTCTACCATTCGGAATTCAAGACGCGGCACCCATCCGAACTGTAAGGCGCCGGGGTTCAGGATGCGGAGCGTCTGATCGGATCTCGTCTGAACCGCGACCCACACTGCCTCACGCAAAAGACTCTGTAGGACCATACCGCCGGTATAGTCGACGTTGCCACCCATCACATCCAGCCGACCTGGAGCTCGCGCGACCCAGATCGACTTTCCAGGCACAAAGAACTCCTGCGCCGCTACTGTAGCGATGACCTCGCATTCAAAGGATGCGTCTTCAGACGAGTTTTCTGCCATGGCTGGCATGCTGACATTAGCTTATCGAAGACTCCTTCGCAGAGGAGGAACGTGAGGCTCATTCGGCGACCTCAACCTCTGTGATCTGACGCAATCTCGCAAGATCGTCGTCTGAAATGCCTTTGTCAGTCACAATCAGGTCGCATTCGTGGATTCCGCAGAGGCGATAGGTGGCCTCGGTCCCGATTTTGCTGCTATCGACCACCAGAACTTTGCGCTTTCCCGCCTGAAGCAGTTCGTGCTGGGTGTCGGGGTCGTGAACCATGACGCCGCGTGTGAAAGAGATCGCAGCCGCTCCAAAGATGACTGTGCCCGCGAAGATCGAGGACAGGCTCTTTGCCACGGCATGTCCAATAAGGTCGTGACTACTGGCCCGATAGACCCCGCCGGTCAGTTCCACGCGAATACCTTCCGCCGAGGTCAGTTCCTCCAGAACCGCGAGGGAGAAGGTAAAAACAACAACATCACGCCGCGCGCGCAGTTCCCTGGCGACATATAAGGTAGTAGTTCCCGAATCCAGAACAACCGACTCACCGTCGGCTACAAGCGCGGATGCCGCAGCGCCAATGCTCCGTTTCGCGGCGGACATCTTCTGGAGACGCTCAAAAAAACTCCGTTCCGCTCCCCGCCAATGTTCGATCCTCGCCCCTCCAGGAATGCGGATGACCTGGCCGGATTCAACAAGTTTCTGCAAATCTCTGCGAACTGTCATCTGCGAAACGTGACACGCCTGAGCGATCTCGCTGATGCTGGCGGAGGTGTTTATTTTTAACATTTGAACAATCGAGTCGAGTCTCGATAATTCGGCAATCTCGTTCATCGCTACCCACTTCCAAGGACGGACTAGAAACAGTACCGCCATCTTACGGTATTTCCAAGCTATGGAGGCGGGAAGCGCACGGAAGGGGCTCTTGTCCATTTCTTCATCGAATTGTAATTTCATGTGAAAATTTATCATTTTAGCGCCAAAATTCGTCCCTTATTAACACAAGATTGCTACTTTCAATTCATCTCTGCTGCTCAGGCTTGGGCGCTCACATGATCTAGAGGCTTCGATCGCTCATGGTTCGCACATAACGCACGAAAGACTTTCATGTTTTGAGGTATCTATGAATCTTCTCTCCTTTGCATCTCTTGCCATTGGCCATCAACGACAACGTTGTACTGCCCCAGAACCTCATGGCAACGGCGACCGAGCGCTCTATCGAGTGATCGGTCTGGCCTTGCTCCTTATCTTTTTGCTTTCGGGTCGTCCGCTTCACACCCAGACCTTCTACGGTTCCATCAGCGGAGTCATCAAGGACCCCAGCGGTGCTGTGGTGCCCGGCGCTGCTGTCGTCGTGCGGGAAACGACCTCGACAACCGAATACAAAACCGTTACGAACAAGAGCGGAAGCTATCGTGTTTCATTTTTGAAGCCGGGAGCCTACGTCCTCCATGTTGGAAAGGATGGCTTTGCTCAGTTTGCCAGCGGCGAACTGAATCTCGTGCTCAACCAGGAACTCGTCGTCGATGGCGCATTGCGCGTCGGTGCGAACTCTGAGGTTGTGACGGTTACAGACGCAGGAAGTGCGCTCAACGATACCAACGCCCAGATCAGCGGAGAGTTCACCAACAGCGAACTGGTTGACCTGCCAGAGAGCACCGGCAGCAAGGGTGCCAACGAGTTTCTCATTACCAAGGCCTTTGCCGGTGCTTCCAGCACAAGTCAGGACTATTCCAACGTCAATAATCTCTCCCTCGGCGGGGGCAGGCCGGTCACGAACCCCATCATCATCGACGGTCTTCCAAGCAATATGGGAACCGATGGGACCTATGGTCTTATTCCCACCCCAGATTCGACTGAAGAACTTCAGGTGCTGACAGCGCCTTTCTCAGCGCAGTACGGGCAGAGTGGCGGCGGCGCAATTCTCACGACAACGAAGTCCGGCACGGATCGCTATCACGGTAGCGCCTTTGAGACCTATAACTCTCAGGACCTTATGGCACTGGGCTATTTCACGGCGCCGGGTACAGTCAAACCAGTCCAGTCTTTCAATTATTTTGGCGGATCCCTCGGAGGTCCCGTTCGGATCCCAAAGGTCTTCGACGGACGTAGCCGGCATTTGTACTTCTTTACCGACTGGGAAGACACGATCAACAACGCGGTCAGCACAGTGAATACCAACGTGCCTACCATGGCGGAGCGCAACGGAGATTTCTCCGGACTGTCACCTCAAAATTCGGCGACTCCTGTTACTGGGGATCCAAACACCACGGTTGTATCCTCCACGGGCAAGATTAGCCGGACGCCGTTTCCGGGAAATATCATCCCTCAATCTCGGCTCGATCCGGTCGGCCTCAAAATCCTTTCGTTCTATCCGCAACCGAACTGTTCGTTTTCGACATTCAACTACTGTCTTACACCTACGGCGCACAGTGGCTATCTCTACAATGCCGACCGCATCGACTACAACGCCTCTGACTATGACCACCTCTGGGCGAAGTTTTCGCGCGATGGGCCAAGAAATCAGCCCACTGTCCTCATCCCGAACGCTGCCAACAACTCTGCCTTTAACGGTTGGACCGACGATCACTACGAGATTTCCTGGAGCCATATCTTTTCGCCGCGCATCTCGAACGAGGCGCGCGTAGGGTACGTCTCAGAGGTGAACTTCAGCTCGCCATTGCCGACGGATGCAAGCTCAATCGGTCTGCAAGGCGTTCCCCTTAATCAGTTTCCTACCATCCAGACTTCACTGTTTCCGAACCTCGGCGCCGGGTCCTTCGCAAGGACAAGAGACGGCCACTATATCTTCAATGACGCAATGATTCTGCAAATGGGACATCACAGCCTTTCCATAGGCGGCGAATTTATGCGCTATGCCTATAGCTACTACACGCCCGGCGTTTTATCGGGGGCGTACAGCTTCACTGGGGTTTACACCGGTGCAACTGGGCAAGCTGGATTCGGTTTACCGGATCTTGAGCTTGGCCTAACGGCAGGTGCCCAGATCATGACGACGGATACCGTGTTCCATGAAAACCTGAACTACTTCGCCGGTTACCTTCAGGATGACTACAGGGTTTCGACGAAGCTGACCATCAATCTCGGCCTGCGGTATGAGTTCGATGGACCTTACTCCGAAGTCCACAACAACATGTACAGCTTCAACCCAAATATCATCGACCCGGCGACCCAAAAGCCGGGCGGCATTCAGTTCGCGGGATTCAACGGAGCTCCTCACAGCCTGATTGCGAACGTGTACACCGGCATTCTTCCACGTGTCGGTTTCAACTACCGTGCCTTTCCTAAAACAGTTGTCCGTGGCGGATACGGTATCTATGAGTTGCCGAGTATCGGTTACGGCACAACGGGGTTAACTTCGGCATCGACGGTGGCGGCCACTATCGTGAGCGCCAACCCTACCGTTACCCCAGCCTTTCAACTCTCCCACGGGGTCCCTCCCTACGGTCCCAACGTGGCTCCGAACGGTGAGCCGCTGATTCCATCCAGTCTTACGAACCCGAGCTTCAGCCCAGTGCAGCGTCAACTCACCGCCGTACTCCCTTATCTTCAGGAATGGCAGTTCGGCATCCAGCAGGACTTCGGCCATAACTGGATTCTGGATCTCGACTACGAAGGCAACCACGGCGTGCATCTGCCGACCGTACTGCCGACCAACCAGGTCAATCCGGCTGTAGGTCTGGGCAAAATCAACACGCAGAGCGCGCGCCCCTATCCGCAGTTCCTGACGGTGAGTTACCTGACCAATGGGGCAGCATCGGCTTACGCGGCCTTGCTCGCTACGTTGAGTCACCGCTGGAGCAACGGTATCTCGGTGCGTGCGGCCTATACCTGGGCGCATACGCTCGACGACGCAGATGGACCTGCGCGTGCTGACGCCGCTCCGATCCAGAACGTCTACAACCTGCACGCGCAGTGGGGAACCGCGATGACAAACATTCCTCAGCGCTTCTCTCTGTCGGCAGTGTACGCTCTACCGTTCGGTTCAGGAGGTCACTATCTCCGCCAAACTCCCGTCCTCTCTCAGGTGATCGGACATTGGAAGGTGAGCACCTTAGCGCAGTTCCAGAAGGGATACCCATACTTCATCACGCAGACAAACCAGTTGGGACTCTTCTCCGGCGGCCAGTACGTGACCCAGGTTGGAAATCCGAACCTGCCTCGCGGATCCCGCACCGTGCAGCAGTGGTTCAATCCGGCAGCCTTCGCCATCACACCACCGGGTGTTCTGGGGAACGCGCCAAGGGCTGCACTCTATGGTCCTGGACAAAATGTTTGGGATCTTAGCTTGATGCGCGATGTTCCCATCCATGAGCGGATGAAGTTTACCTTCCGCGTCGACGCCCACAACGCCTTCAACCATCCTCAGTTCTCCGGTCTCAATACCACGCTTACGACCGCGAATTTGGCTAATCATACCTTCGGCATGGTGACCGGCGCTCAAGACCCTCGTCTGTTGCTTCTCGTCGGTCGCTTTAGTTTCTAACCTCGACTACTTTCTCAACCACACGACCATTTCAAAGGACGAATATCTTGTTCAAACTCTCCGTAAGACTGCTCCTTGGTACTGCCCTCGTGGGCAACGCCGCTTTCGCCCAAACGACTTCAACTTCGTACGTCCCCGCAACCGCTTTGGCAGCAGGGCCAGGAAAAATCGTTGCTATCTCGCATCGCGGGGAGCATCTTCACCACCCCGAAAACACGATGCCTGCCTTCCAGGCCGCCATCGACGCAGGCGCTGACTACTTTGAACTGGATGTCCGCACCACTTCCGACGGAAAGTTTGTGATCATGCATGACAGCACACTGGATCGAACTACGAACGGCACGGGGGAAGTGCATAAACACACGTTCGATGAGATTCGCGCATTAGACGCAGGTGCCAAATTTTCCCCAGCCTTCGCCAACACCAAGGTGCCGACGCTCGATGAAGCGCTGGCCCTGGCTTATGGCAAAATCAATGTCTACGTCGATACAAAATCCGCGGATCCGCAGCAGCTCGTGGACACGATCGTCCAACATGACATGCAGGACCATGTCGTCATCTACGGCAACCCTTTCTTCCTTTATGACGTACATAAGATTCGTCCCACGCTACGCGTGATGCCGGAGGCAATCAGCCCCGACATCTGCAAGTATCTCGACCGGGCGATGCAGTTGCAGGTGATCGCCTTCGACGCAAACGACTTTAAGGATGCGACCATCGATGTTGCCAAACAGGCGCATGCTCAAATCTTTGTAGATCGTCTTGGCAATGCCGATACCCCGGAGGCCTGGCAAAAGGCAATCGACCAGGGAGCGAATGGCATTCAGACAAACCTGCCTGCTGAGCTGGCGGCTTATCTCCGCGAGCATAAACTTGCCACACACTGAGAAGCAGTTCTTCTCAGTATGGGGCAGGGAATACATTGAGAGCAGTACGGGCAAATGTCGTATCGCAGATACTGTTGATCGTCGTGGGAAACGACTCACCTGAGCAACCGCTCGGGTGAGTCACTACTTGCACTAGGCGTTGAGGCTCTGGAGCGCTTCATTCGGAAAGAGCCTCTGCGGCTCATCCACGAGTGCGTCTTTGGTGTCCTCGCGCTAGAAAGCGAGCCTATTGATCCGCGGCTGTGAACTGATTACTTGCTTGGCAATTGTGCAACAGCCTGCTGCACAATTGCCAAGCGCTCTCATAAAGGTCGGACGCGACAGAGACGGTTCGTACGCCCTTATATCAACGATGTAGATAAGTCTCTCGAAATGGATAAGGGTGCCGATGCTGAAGCGTCCTGAACCGACCGCCTAAACGGAACCGTTGCTGTCCATCGCTCCGGGAATTCGAGATCTGTGGCCAGCTGATGCAAGAGTCGTTTGTGAAAGTCATCCGCATTGATGAACGTTCCTGCTCATTCCGGAAAATGAAAGTTTGGGGGATGGATCTGGACACACCTGTCTCCAAAGCAAGAGTCCGTCTACCAGGTTCTCCGGGATATAGATGACTCCCAAACTCCTTCGAGTCTTCCCCAAGAGCGAATGCTGCCCTTATAGACAGTTCAGTGACCTTCAAAGAAAACTCTCGATCATTGAAACTTTGCCACTTCAAGGCAAACAGCTCGCTCGGACGAAGAGCGTTTGTCATGCCAAGCTCCAATAAAACACGATCACGAAGACATAGCAGATTGCCGAAGCTGACTTTTCAAGTGATCCGACGGACGATCGGGAGTCTTGCTCAAAGAAAGGTACGGTCAAAGATGTCCAAGGTGTGATGCGACATTCGCGAGCAGCAACTACTGCTGACATCTACATGCAAGAGATCCCGGAAAGCGTCCGAGCAACAGTAACATCGATCAACGACGAGTTGCGTGGGCACTTTCTTGTTCGTCCTAAATTCTCGATTAATCCCCAAAATTACCAGTTGACACCCGAAATAAGCCCCAAAAGGATGACCTCTTACCGAGTATGGAAGAGGTCATCGCTATCAACTTCTTTGAAATGAGCGCTTGCAGAAAGCTTTTGGTAGCAACTTGGTTGCAATTCCAGCTTTACATTGGAAAGCGCGCGATGTCTTCCCTGTAAGTATTTGATTTTTTTGATTTTTGGTGGACCTGATCGGGATCGAACCGATGACCTCTTCCATGCCATGGAAGCGCGCTCCCAGCTGCGCCACAGGCCCACTGCTCTCTATTCTCTCTGTTGAAGCCCTACGCGTCAACCATCGGCGAAGGAGAGGGAGAGCCGCTAAACTGATCTTTCATGCGCGTCCTCCCACTCTTCGACCCAAAAGCCACTCCACAGAGCTGGAATGAGCGCATGTCTCCCGGCGAATTTGCCGTCATTTTCTCCAATCTTCAACCCCTCGATCTCCCCAAATCGCCGGTCGCGGTCATCTTCTCTACGCTCTCCGAGGCCGAAGCCTATGTCACCGCGCAGGTAGAGGCGCTCCCTGCTCTTCGCTGCAGCATCTACGACGACAACGGTCTCGGGCGCGAGCCGATTCGCGTCATCGCCGGAGCCCAGGGGCACGACAGGAATGTGATCTCCTCGGGTTTCCGCCGCTGGGTCGGAGGCGCGCTCCTCCTCATCGGTCTTATCCTTGGCTTCATCGAGTGGCGCGCGGACTCCAAGCTAATGTGGGCAGGCACCCTCGGCTCGCGCATCGGCCCCATCGGCTTCATTCTGCTCATCACAGAGCTCGGCATCGTCCTGACCGACCGCCAGAAGCGCCGCAAAGAGCAGCAACCCCGGCCATGATGCTCGCGCACTTCCTTCTACAACTCGGCACATTGCTGTTCGTCACGTATACCTGCGGCTGGCTCTTCCAACGCATCGGCCAGCCACGTGTCGTCGGCGAAATCGCAGGCGGACTTCTTCTCGGCCCACTCGCCTTCGGTTACTTGTTTCCCGGTCTCTCCGCGTGGCTCTTCGCTCCCGCGACGATGCACCCGCTGGAGATCGCCAGCAACATTGGCCTCGTGCTTTTCCTCTTCGTGATCGGCGCGGAGTTGGATCTCTCGAAGATTCAGGAAAAACGCGCCGCAATGCTCGCCATCACGCTCGGCAGCGTCGGCCTGCCTTTCCTTTTGGGAATTGGAATCGCAGTCATTCTCTTTCCGCGTTTCGGCATGCCCAACGCCTCGCGCGTCGGGTTCACGCTCTTCGTCGGCATCGCGATGAGCATCACCGCTCTCCCCGTCCTCGCGCGCATCCTTAAGGATCGCGCAGAAGCAGGCCGTCCCCTCGACGCCGCCACAGCGGCCCATGCGCTTCTCGCCGCAGCGGCGAACGATCTCCTCGCCTGGTCCGCGCTCGCCCTTATACTCACGCTTGTTCGGGCGCACAGCAGCGTCATCGACGCGGTCCTCCATCTGCTCGTACTCTTTGCCTTCGTGGCCGTCATGCTCTTTGCCGTGAGGCCACTCCTCTCGCTCCTGGCAAAGCGCTACGCCGATGCTCCCGGTTGGATGTGGCTCCTCGGGCAGGTCGCCCTCGCCTTTCTGAGCGCTTCGATCACCGATGCCCTCGGCATCCACGCCTTCTTCGGAGCCTTCCTCGCAGGCCTATGCGTCCCTCGCACGCCGATCCGGGACGTTGCACAGCCGCATATGCTGCAGAAGTCGTTTCAACCGATCATCTCCGTAACCCTCCCGATCTTCTTTGCCATGACCGGCCTGCGCATGCAGCGAAGCATGTTTCAGACCGGTGGCCCTGCCTGGCTGGCCGTGATTCTCATTCTCGCCGTCACTGGCAAGATCATAGGTGCCGCCCTCTCCGCCCGTCTCAGCGGCATCTCCTGGCCCTCCGCGACGCAGATTGGCATTCTGATGAACACACGCGGCCTGGTCGAGCTCATCGTCCTGAACCTCGGCTATCGCGAAGGCATCCTCAGCGGCTCCCTCTTCACCCTCTTTGTGCTGATGGCGCTCATCACCACGGCCATGACCGTTCCGCTGCTGAACCTGTCGGAACGCCGCAGCTGAATCCACGCCAGCCTTGTTAGAATCAAATAACTGATGCGTAACGCCCTCCAGCACGCCTGTTGTCGCTGTCTCTGTTGTAAGAGCCGTTAGCTGATCCGCGCAGTGTGCCTAAAGCAAAAGTCTCCGAAACCGGCGACCGCATCTCCCAAACAAAACCCAGAAAGCCACCCATGACTGCTGTCGTGCATCCAGAAGCATCCGCCGAGGAAAACACTCAAGCCCTGCTCACACCGCAGAAGCTCGACCACCTCCGCGTGCTCGAGTCCGAGTCCATCTATATCCTGCGCGAAGCCGTGGCCGAGTTCGCCAAACCGGCGATGCTCTACTCCATCGGAAAAGACAGCTCCGTCATGCTGCGCCTGGCGCAAAAGGCCTTCTTCCCCGGCAAGATCCCCTTCCCTCTGCTTCATGTAGATACGAGCTATAAGTTCCCTGAAATGATTGCCTTCCGCGACGCCTACACCAAGGAGATCGGTGCGGATCTTATCGTCCACCGCAACGAAGAGGCGATTGCCAGCGGAGCGAGCCCCTGGAAGCTCGGTACGCAGAACTGCTGCGGCGCCCTGAAGACCCGCAGCCTGCTCGACGCCCTCGAAGCCGGTGGCTTTGACGCAGCCTTTGGCGGTGCACGCCGCGACGAGGAGAAATCCCGCGCCAAGGAGCGCGTCTACTCCTTCCGCGACGAACTCGGCCAGTGGGACCCCAAGAATCAGCGCCCCGAACTCTGGAGCCTCTATAACTCCCGCCTCCGCAAAGGCGAGAGCATTCGCGTTTTCCCGCTCTCGAACTGGACCGAACTCGACATCTGGCTTTACCTCTACTCCGAACAGATCCCCATTGTTCCCATGTACTTCGCCAAGGAGCGCATGGCTGTTCTCCGCGGCGAACAGGTAACGCTCGTCGACGAGACTACCCGCCTGCTTCCCGGCGAGACGCCCAAGCCGATCCTCAGCCGCATGCGCTCGCTTGGCTGCGCGCCTTGCACTGGAGCCATCCTCTCCGGCGCCACCACCATTCCCGAGATCATCCAGGAGCTCGTCACCTTCCGTCGCTCCGAACGCGAAAACCGCGCCATCGACCACGACGAAGAAGGCAGCATGGAACTCAAGAAACGCGAGGGCTACTTCTAAATGGCAACCCTCACCGCGACACCCGATTTCCAGACCTTCCTCGACGACCATCTCGACCGCGACCTGCTGCGCTTCACCACGGCAGGCTCCGTCGACGACGGCAAGAGCACGCTCATCGGTCGTCTCCTGCACGACACGAAGTCCGTCTATGAAGACCAGCTCATCGCCGTACAGAACTCGAAGGTGAACCGCGCTGGTGACAATAAAGCGGGCGGCAAGCGCATCGATCTTTCGCTTCTCACTGACGGCCTGCGCGCCGAGCGCGAGCAGGGCATCACTATCGACGTCGCATATCGCTACTTCGCTACTTCGAAGCGCAAGTTCATCATTGCGGACACCCCCGGCCACGAGCAGTACACGCGCAACATGGCCACAGGAGCCAGCACCGCCGACGTCGCCATCGTTCTCATCGACGGCAGCAAGGGTCTTCTTCCGCAGAGCCGCCGCCACACGTTCATCGCTTCGCTCCTGGCCATTCCGCACGTCGTCGCCGCCGTCAACAAGATGGACCTCGTCGGTTACAGCGAAGCGCGCTTCCGCGAGATCGAAGCCGACTTCCTCGCACTCACGCAGAAGCTCGGGATCAAGAACGTCACCATGATCCCGGTCTCCGCGCTCGAAGGCGACAACGTCGTGAACCACCTCGACAACACGCCCTGGTACAAAGGGCCGACGCTGCTCGACTACCTTGAGACTGTCCCGGTCCATGTCGAAGACAACAGCCTGCCCCTGCGCTTCCCTGTGCAACTGGTACAGCGCCCGGACCGCACCTTCCGTGGCTTCTCGGGCACCATCGCCTCCGGCACAGTGCATGCAGGACAGCATGTCGTCGCTCTGCCCTCGGGCAAGCGCACCACGGTCAAGCGCATCGTCACCTACGACGGAGATCTTCGCGCCGCCATCGCTGGCCAATCCGTCACGTTAGAACTGGCTGACGAAATCGATCTCTCCCGTGGCGAGATGCTCATCGCGCCCGATGCGCAGAATTTCTCCATCCCTCACACCGGCACACGCTTCTCTGCCAAGGTCGTATGGATGCACGAGCGCCCGCTGTCGCCGGGGCAGGTCTACCTCGTCAAACACACCACCCGCACGGTCCGCGCAACAGCCTCGAAGATCGCCTTCCGCGTCGACGTCAACACGCTGGAGCACTCCAACGCCGCCGACATCTCGCTGAACGAAATCGCCGAAGTCGAGTTCACCACCACGCTTCCGCTCTTCTTCGACGCCTATCGCACCAACCGTATCACCGGCGCGTTCATCCTGATCGACCCCATTACCAACGCCACCGTAGGCGCGGGCATGATCGATCGCGCACTCGAAGAGAACACAGAAGACACCGCCACCACGCATCTCTTTGCGTATCTTCCCGGAGAACCGTCGCTCGCCTTCCACGTCACGCATGAACTGGCGAACGCGGGCCACAACGCCATCCTGCTGGACGACGCACACATCACACATCTCCCGTCGGCCATCCGCGCCGCGAATCTCGCGGGAGCCATCGCCGTCAGCAGCAAGGCGCTCTCTGCGGAAGATCTCGCCAGCCTGCGTACATGGGCCACCATTCCCACGCTCGACACGGCCAAGTCCGCATCGCACCTCGCCGCAAGACTCTTCGAAGAGGAGAAGGCATGAACATGGAAACGTCTGAACTGACCGAACTCCATCTCACCGAACCCGCAGCCTACCAGGAGCTTGACCTCCACGCCGTCATCGACGGTGTGGACCTTGAAGCCCTGCAGCCGGAAGCCCTTCTGCAACACATCCTTTCGACGGCTCCGAACGCGCGTCCCTGCTTCACCTGCTCCTTCCAGACGGAGGACATGGTCGTCCTCGACTTCCTGCGCAAGGCGATCCCGGACATTCCCGTCATCTTCCTCGAAACCGGCTACCACTTCGCGGAGACCTACGCCTATCGCGACCAGATGGCCGCCGCCTGGAACCTGAATATCATCAACGCCACTGCCGCCGAAACGCGCGTGGAGCACGAGGCGAAGCGCGGCCTGCTATACATCGTGCAGCCCACCGACTGCTGCAACCTGCGCAAGGTCGCTCCGCTGATGGCTTCGCTTGAGCCTTATAACCTCTGGTTTACTGGCCTTCGCCGAGAGCAGTCGCCCACGCGCGCGAATCTGAAGAAGATCGAAGACCACCGCACCCCGAACGGTCATCATCTTCTGAAGACTTCGCTCCTCGCCGACTGGAACTGGCAGCAGGTCACGGACTACGCCCACGCCAACGCGGTTCCGGAGCTGCCGCTCTACGCCAAGGGCTATACCTCCATCGGCTGCGAGCCCTGCACCGCTATCTCCACCGATCCAACCAACGCCCGCGCGGGCCGCTGGGGCGGAAAAAAGCTGGAGTGCGGCATCCACACCTTCTCCGAAAAATCCGAGTAGCTTACCTGTACCCCATTCTTTCGCGCTCTTTGCGAAAGAATGGGGTCGCGCGGAGCGCACAAACCAGAGCTCAAGGGAGCGCAGATCTTTTCTGTTGTTTTAATTGTAGCGATTTGGAACAGGTAAATCGGCAGATTGGGATGGACTGTATTGCTCATCTTTTCAACCGTTTGCAAAGAAGATTTGTTTGGAGGGGCTTGACAGGTTTGGGAGGTTGGCTCTGGCGGTAGCTTGGCAAAGAAATCAGATCCCTACGCTGCGCTACGGGATGACAAAAAGGCACCCCTGGCTTCAGACCCTCTCGAACTGATCCGCCCGCTTCAACTATCCTTTCTCCATGCGTCACCCTTCCGAGGAACCCCTCAGCGCCGCTCTCCGCCACGCCCAACAATACCTCTCCACTTCCCATCCAGTCGCCGCAACGGCCACACTCAGCGAACTCCGCGCAAAGATCCACCTCCCTCTCAATGAAGAGAGCCTCGACCCCACACAGGTCATCGACGATCTCGTGCGCTCCGTGGAAGGCGGTCTCCACGACTCCGCCGGTCCACGTTTCTTCGGCTGGGTCATCGGTGGGTCACTGCCTGCCGCGCTCGCCGCAGACTGGCTCACCTCCGTCTGGGACCAGAACGCTGCGCTTTACGCCTGCGCGCCCGCCGCCGCGATTGTAGAAGAGGCCAGTGGAGCGTGGCTTAAACAACTTCTTCGCCTTCCCTCTTCGGTGTCCTTTGCCCTCGTCACCGGCTGCCAGATGGCGCACGTCACCTGCCTCATGGCCGCGCGACACGCCGTGCTCGCACGCAAGCAGTGGAACGTTGAACGCGATGGACTCACCGGCGCGCCCTCCATTCGCATCCTTACCAGTTCGGAGAAGCACGGCACCATCGTCCGCGCCGTCCAGATGCTTGGTCTTGGAGCCAACTCCATCGTCGCGCTTCCCGTAGACGACCACGGCCGGCTTCGCGCAGACGCTTTGGAAGCCGCACTCGCAACTTCGCCGGACCAACCTACCATCGTCGTTCTGCAGGCGGGCGACCTCAACATCGGCGCCTTCGATGACTTCAGCAGTCTCATTCCCATTGCAAAAAAGTTCGGCGCGTGGGTTCACATCGACGGCGCGTTCGGACTCTGGGCCAATGCCTCTCCAAAACTTCGTCATCTTCTAAACGGAGCCGAAGACGCCGACTCCTGGTCCACGGACGGCCACAAATGGCTGAACGTTCCGTATGACTGCGGCTACGCCTTCGTTGCCGACCGCGAAGCCCATCGCGCTTCACTCTCCTATGCCGCTTCGTACATCACTTACGACGATACGGCGCGCGATCAGGTGAATTGGAATCCCGAGTGGTCCCGCCGCGGACGCGGCTTTGCCACTTATGCCGCCCTGCGCCAACTTGGCGTCAACGGCGTGGCCGATCTTATTGACCGCACCTGCGATCACACACGTACCCTCGTCCTTGGTATGGGATCTCTTCCCGGCGCGGAAGTACTCGGGGTGCCGCAGATCAACCAGGGTCTCGTTCGCTTTCTCGATCCACACGATCCGGAAGACCCTGCACGCAACGACGCTTTCACCGATCGCATCCTCGCGGATGTACTTGCCGCTGGCGATGCCTTTTTCACCGGCACCACGTGGCACGGCCAACGGGCGATGCGCGTCAGTGTCTGTAATTGGCAGACCTCCGCGGCGGATGTCGAACTCGTCATCGCCTCTGTCACACGGACGTTACACGCCGCCAGACTCACACCCTAGAGAAGCCGCAGTAAACTGAGGCATGCACCTTCAGGACACAGGCCGATGAGTCTCCGCGAACGCCGGGAAATCCTCACCCTTGCCAGCGCAAACCAAGGCGCGCTCATCACGCTCGTCCGCACTTCGGGCTCGACTTACCGTCGCCCCGGCGCACGACTTTTCACCACGCCCGAAGGCACCTTCGCGGGCACGATCTCCGGTGGATGCCTGGAAGACGAGCTCCTTCGCAAAGCCTCGTGGAAGACAAAAGATGGTGCCGTTCTGGAGCACTACTCAACGGCCTTCGACGACACGGCAGAGATTCCCTACGGCCTCGGCTGCGGCGGCGAAGTGGACCTTCTGCTGGAACCGGCGAACACACCCGAGGCAGAGGCGCTGCTTGAAGCGCTTCGATCTTCTCTGGAAGACGAGCTCCAGCAGATCGCGACCCAGCTTCCCCAGAATAATCGCCCCTTCGCGCGCATTATCCTGAATGCAAATAAAGACGTCACCTTCGCCAGCGACCGTCTCGAAACCGAAGAGATCGTCGCCATGCGTACGCATCTTCTTACCGAAACGCCGAACAAAGATCTCTTCCTCGAAAGCCTGGAGCCACCACAGCGTGTCATCCTCTTCGGCGCTGGAGAAGACGCCAAACCCATCGTCCGCCTGGCACACGAGATGGGTTGGAACACCGTTGTCGTCGACCGTCGCATGCAGTACGCGCGCGCGGAGCGCTTTCCGCAGGCCCATACCGTGACAGGCCAGGTCGAAGTGCAACCGGCGGACTGTGTCGTTCTGATGACGCACTCCTACGAAGAAGATCGCCGTCTTCTTACCCAGTTGCTTACAGTGAAACCCAGGTACCTTGGTCTTCTTGGCGCAAGACATCGGTCCAGCCTGCTGCTTTGGGAAGCAGCCAACGCCGCGAACCTCACCCTCGCGGAAGCCTGTGCCCGTACCAGCGCCCCCACGGGTCTGGACCTTGGCGGAGATGGTCCTGAAGCCATCGCGCTTTCGATCCTGGCGGAGATTCAGTCCGTGGTCCATTCCCGCGACCGGCGACCGCGCATTCTCACGGAAGCGGACATCCTCGACCATCTTGCGGAAGCACCGCTGCGGAGCAAGTGTCCGACGCCATGAGTAACATCGCCGCCATCATCCTTGCAGCAGGATCCTCCTCACGCCTCGGCGAGCCCAAGCAACTCGTGGAATACTTCGGCGAACGCCTTCTCGACCGTGCCCTCCGCATCACACAACAGGCCAACGTTCAGAAGATCTATATCGTCCTCGGCGCGAACGCGGATCTCATCCAGGCAACCTGCAATCTCTCCGGTGCCATCGTCCTTTTGAACGAAGACTGGGCTACCGGCATGGCCAGCTCTATCCGTACCGGCATCGCGGCCTTGCCTGTCACGACGCAGCAGGCCCTCATCCTCACCTGCGATCAACCTGCCGCAAACGCCGATCATCTCGTTGCCCTGCTCACCATCGCCAGCAATCACAACACCAGTTCCGCTTCGACCTATGCAGGCAAGATCGGCACCCCCGCTGTCTTTGCCGAACGCGTCTTT
The DNA here is from genome assembly GCF_000179915.2 of Terriglobus saanensis SP1PR4. NCBI lineage: Bacteria > Pseudomonadati > Acidobacteriota > Terriglobia > Terriglobales > Acidobacteriaceae > Terriglobus > Terriglobus saanensis. The sequence continues at coordinate 4,406,599 of NC_014963.1, forward strand.
CCCGCTCTGCTTCAGCTCGAAGGCGACGTCGGGGCCCGCACACTGCTGCAGGCCGAAGATATCGTCACCCTTCCGTTGCCCGACGGAGAGTTCGATATCGACACACCGGAAGATCTCGCCGCAATCAACTAACCAGCGGCGATGAGTTCCGCCGCTGCAACCTCTGCACTCTTCCGCGCCCACGCCGTCGCGGAGGCCCATCCAAGAAACAGCACAACTGCTCCGCATCCCGTCATGATCCACCAGATCGGATGTGTCGCCAGCGTGAAGCTGGATCCCCTGGTACGGCTCGCGTTCACTACCGTTCCCGCAATGGCCACACCCAAGGCTGCGCCTACCTGCCGCCCGGTGGAAGCAATCGCCGCCGCCACGCCCGCCTGCGCTAACGGCATTCCTTCCACCGCATTGTTGGTGATCGCCGAGTTGACCATCCCCAACCCCATTCCGAACAAAGCATAGGCCGTCAGCAACGAAATCAGCGGTGTACCAGGGTTGAGTTGCGTCATCAACAACGCACTCAGAAAAAAACCTGTACCCGCTGCGTAGAGCGAGGGCCGCCCCCCATACCGCCCCACCAGTCGCCCGCTCCACGGAGAAGACACCATCATCGCGAGCGCAAGCGGTAGTGTGCACAGGCCCGTATGGAACGCCGAGAACCCACGCACCTGCTGCAAATAAAGCGCATTGAGAAACAGGAAGGCCCCGAACGAGGAGAACGCACAGACACCAAGGATCGTCGCACTGCTGAACGGCACGCTGCGAAAGAACCGCAGATTCACCAGCGGTTCTTTGTGCCTCGACTCATAGAGCAGAAAACCGACAAACGCCGCTGCGGCCACAGCAAACAGCCCACGTATGAGAGGGGAGCCCCAACCTGCACGCGGCCCTTCGATGACCGCGTACGTCAACGTTGTCAGTCCCAGGAAGACCAGCCCCTGCCCCACTGGATCGAACGCACGCGCTCGCGCCGCCTTCGACTCCGGCACATAGATCGCCGCCAGAATAACGGCTGCAATTCCAATCGGCAGGTTAATCCAGAAGATCGAGCGCCAGCCCACGGCCTGCGTCAAAGCGCCACCCAGCAGAGGTCCCAGCGCAAACGCCATTCCTCCTACCGCCCCCCACACGCCCACCGCATGCCCCCGCGCCTTGGGTTCCGTAAAGACATTCGCAATGATCGAAAGCGCGACCGGATTGAGCATGGAAGCGCCCAAACCCTGCAGGGCACGATAGGCCACCAATTGATGGATCGTATGCGCCAGGCTGCAAAGCAGCGACCCCGCCAGAAACAGGCTCAGCCCAATCTGAAAGACGCGTCTGCGCCCGAATCGATCGGACATCGAACCCGAGAGCATGAGCAGACTCGCGACCACCAGCGTGTACGCGTCGAGAATCCATTGCAGTCCCGAAAGGCTCGCATGCAGGTCATGCTGAATCGATGGCAACGCCACATTGACGATCGTCACATCCATGCCTACGAGCAGCAGGCTCATGCAACAGATCCCCAGCACGAGATTCTGTCGCACAGGGACCGTGGTTTTCGAATCAAGGGCAAGGGCCATTGGATGTCTCCTCCAGAAGTCGAGGATTCCCTCGACTTCCCATTCCTTCTAATATATGAGGGTGCCCTCGACTTCTGCAAATCCAAGACGGCGTCCGCAGCAGAATCGCGCCGAGGTGCGTCGCGCCAGCTTTTTGCAGGCCGCCGAGCAACTCTTCGGCACCCTCGGCTACGAATCCGTCACGATGACCGCCATCGCCGAGCAGGCGCAGGCCTCCATCGGCACCCTCTACGACTACTTCCCGGATAAACCTGCGCTCGCCCTCGTCCTCATCACGCAGTACATGCATGAGGCAGAGGCGCACTGGGCAAAGTTCCTGCAGCAACCACCCGCCCGCGGCAAGGCTTCGATTGCCGACGTCTTCATCGAAGGCATCCTTGAGTTTGCACGTAACCGCCCCGCCTATCTCCCGCTCTTCGGCGCGCCGCTCGGCTTTACCCGCACCAAAGCCGACCGCGAACCTCTACGCAGAACCATCGCCGCCGCACTGCAGAACCTCAAGCCAGGCCTGCCAGCGGACCACGCTTTTCTCAACGCCCAGGTCATCGTCGAAATCATCAAAGGCATGCTTGGCGTCTATCGGCAGGCCACACCCAAAGACAGGGAAGCGGTCGTCACCGAGTTCAAGAAGGTCATGCGCCTCTATCTCACCGACACCCTCGGCTAGAAGCAGTTCGGCACTTCGCTCGGACTTTCACATCATCAAAAGTGTTGAACTGGATTTTCGTCGGCTCATGCTCCGGAAACAACTCTGCATGGGAGCGGGTGAAGCGAGCATCTGCGTCCACTTCCTGTGCGTCGGAAGAGATACCATTGCCGACACCGGGAGTTACAAGTTGTCCACGAAACAAGTCATTATCATCGGAGCGGGCCCTGGCGGTCTCGCGTCCGCTATGCTTCTCGCCTCTGCCGGAATCGACGTCACTATCGTAGAAAAACGCGACCACACGGGTGGCCGCACCTCCACGTTCAAGCAGGACGGCTTTTCCTTCGATTACGGCCCGACCTTCTTCCTCTATCCGCGCGTTCTGGAAGAGATCTACTCTGTAGCAGGCCGCAACCTGCGTGAAGAAGTGCCCATGCAGCAGCTCGATCCGCAATATCGGCTTCTCTTCGGGAACAAGAGCGGTGGTCCTCCCAGTGAACTACTCGCCACCGGTGATCAAGTGCGGATGGAAGCAGCCATCGCCGCCTTTTCTCCCGAGGATGCCAAAAACTTCCAGCGCTTTATGAGCGACAACCGCTCCAAGCTGGAGCGATTCCTTCCCTTTCTCGAATCGCCTTTCATGAACTGGCGCGATCTGGCGAAGCCCGAGATGCTTAAGCTTCTTCCGACGCTCGCCCCTTGGCGCTCGCTCGACGATGAGCTGAAGAAATACTTCAGCGATGAACGCATCCGCCTCGGCTTTTCCTTCCAGTCGAAGTACCTCGGTATGTCGCCCTTCCGCTGTCCCGGACTCTTCAGCATCCTCTCGTTCCTGGAATACGAGTACGGCGTCTTCCATCCCATCGGCGGCTGCGGAGCCATCACTCGCTCAATGACCCGCATCGCGAGAGAGATGGGCGTCCGCATCCTGCTGGCAGAAGAAGTCACCGGTATCACCTTCGAAGGACGCAAGGCCACAGGCGTCCTTACACCCAATCACGTGCTTACCGCCGACGCCGTCATCATGAACGCAGAATTCGCCGTCGCCGCGAAGCAGATGATCCCCGCGCACCTGCGCAAACGTTGGAGCGACCGCACCATCGACAAGAAGGACCACTCCTGTTCCACCTTTATGATGTATCTCGGCGTGGAAGGCATTGCGGAGAACGTTGCCCACCATACGATCTATCTCGCGGCGGACTACAAGCAAAACCTCCGCGACATCGAGCAGAACCACACCCTTTCTGCAGATCCTTCCATGTACGTGCAGAATGCCAGCGTCACCGACAGCACACTTGCACCCGAGGGCCACAGCACGCTCTACATCCTCGCGCCCGTGACCCACGGTTGCGACGGCGTGGACTGGAAACGCGATACTCCTGTCTTCCGCGAACAAGTCCTGGATCAGCTCCCTGCTCTCGGCCTGCGCAACGTGCGTGCGCGCATTCGCAGCGAACGTATCATGACGCCCGCAGGCTGGCAGAGCGAGTTCTCACTGCACAAAGGCGCGACCTTCAGCATGGCCCACAGCCTGCGCCAGATGCTCCACCTGCGTCCCAACAACCGCTTCGAAGAGACCGAGCGTCTCTATCTCGCTGGCGGCGGAACCCACCCCGGCAGCGGTCTTCCCGTCATCTTCGAATCCGCCCGCATCGCCACAAAGCTTCTTCTCGATGACCTCGGCGTCTCCGCAAAACACGCTACGTTGGACGCATCCAAACCACAGATTGCAACCGCATAGCCGATATTTTGTCATCCCGTAGCGAAGCGAAGGGATCTGCTTTTCCAAGAACGCAAAGCGTTCTCCATCGCGCAAAGCGCGACCAGCATCATCCAAGAGGAAGCATGCCAAAGCAAAACACAGCCATCATCGGCTCCGGCCTAGCAGGTCTCTCCGCCGCAGTTGTCCTCGCCGCACGAGGCCACTCCGTCTCGGTCTTCGAAAAGAACCCCTGGCTCGGTGGCAAAGCAGCCCAACTCTCCGAAGCAGGCTTCCGCTTCGACATGGGCCCGACCATCCTCATCCAACCTTCAGTCCTCCGCCGCATCTTCTCCGAAGCCAACCGCAATCTCGAAGACTACCTCGACATGGTCCGCCTCGACCCGGCGTGGCGCTGCTTCTTCGAAGACGGAACTGTCCTCGACCTCACCGACTCCACCGAAGAGATGTCCGCGACATTTAACCAGATCAAGCCCGGCATGGGCACAAAGTACGCCGAGCTCCTAGCACTCTCCGAAAAGCTGCACGAGATCTCCAACAACTTCTTCTTCTGGAAGCCCGTAGGCTCCATGATAGACACGCTTGATGTCAAAGGCGCCTTCGACATCAAGGTTCTCAAAGACGTGATGCAGATGCGCCTCGGCAAATCCGTCTCCGGCGTTATCCGGGAACATATCTCCGACCCCAACGCCGCGCAGATGCTCGATCACTTCGTGCAATACGTCGGTTCTTCACCCGACAACTCACCTGCCATCCTCTGCGCCATCGGCCACATGCAGACCTCCGAGGGCATCTGGTATCCGAAGGGCGGGACACGCGCCATCCCCGAAGCGCTCATCAAACTCGGTCGCGAACTCGGTGTGCAGTACCGTACCAGCGCCGATGTCTCAAAGATCGACACGCAGGAGCACAAGGTCACCGGACTCACGCTCACCACCGGCGAACATTTCGTCTTCGACGCCATCGTGAGTAACGAAGACGCCGTCCGCACCTACCGGGAGCTTCTTCCGCGCGAACACGGCACGCACTTCAACAACAAGCGTGAGTATGAGCCCGCATGCTCCGGCGTAGTTCTCTACCTCGGTCTGAACAAGCGGTACGACCATCTCGCCCATCACGACTTCGTCTTTTCCCGCGATCCACATGAGGAGTTCCATCATATCTACGATCTCGGCGAACCCGCACCGGACCCCACCTGTTATCTCGCCTCCACCACCGGCACGGAGTCAGAGACAGCGCCGCACGGTGGAGACGCGCTCTATGTTCTTGTCCACACGCCCTATCTGCGCCCGCATCACAACTGGAAAGAGATGTTTCCGGCCTACCGCCAGGTGATCCTCGACAAGCTCAAGCGCACCGCAGGCCTGCACGACATCGAAGACCGCATCGTCTTCGAGCATGCCCTCACACCGCAGGATATCCACGACCGCTACCGTGTTCTGAACGGAGCCATCTACGGCCTCTCTTCGCATGGCCTGTACCAGGGAGCCTTCAAGCCAAGCAACGTCTCCCGCGAGATCGAAGGCCTCTACCTCGCGGGCGGTGCAGCACATCCCGGCCCCGGCATGCCCATGGTGATGATGTCGGGCTGGATCGCCGCTGACGCCTTGGACCGCAGACACGCCTAAAACTTATTCGAGCGAAACCTGAACTCTCACGTCTGTCCTCATAGAAGGGACATATGGGGTCAATCGAGGGTTGGAGCTTGGCATTGTCACCCATACAGGAGGATGCGCGGTCGGAGATCGATCTCGCGGCCCTGGTACAGACATACTCCACGCTTCTCTTTCGCGTCGCGCACTCCATCCTGCGCAATCCAGCGGAAGCCGAAGACGTGGTGCAGGATGTCTTTGTCCGCGTCCTCCAGCATTGTCGCTCGCTTCCGGCTGTGCGAGACCTCCGCGTTTGGCTCGTGCGCATCGCCTGGAATCTTGCGCTCGACCGCACGCGGCGTGTGCGTCCGGAACAGTGGGACGAACTCTTCATCGAAAGCCTCGCTGGCAGCAATCTACCTGCCGATCAGGCCATGCAGGAAACGCAGCGCATGCAGGCCGTGCTGCGCGAGTTGGAGCGATTGCCCAAGGCAGAGCGCCACGCGCTCCTTTTATCTGCCATCGACGAACTTGGAACGGCAGAGATCGCGGAAGTCATGGGAAGAAGCGAATCCGCTGTGCGCGCCCTGCTCTTCCGCGCACGCACACGTTTGAAGGATCGACTTGAGAAAGGAGAAAGGAAATGAACCACTCGGAAGAAGCGGTCGACAAAATCCTTGCCGCTCTGCGGAACGCAGAGTCTCCTCCTGGCATGGAGCTTCGCATATTAAGAGAGCTCCAGCATCAGGAAGCCATCCGCTCTCAGCGTGGAAATTGGCCAACTTGGCTCTCTCTGCCGGGAGCAAGATCCCTCGCCTTCGGCACGGCGTTTGCAGGTCTATTCGTCGTGGTTTTGATGATCCCAACGCTCGTTCGGTTGAGACATCCTCGTCCCGCATCGCGGCAGACCGCCACCGCAACACCGCTACCTGCGCCGGCGAGATCAAACTCTCCAGCACAGCCCCCCTCTGCACCCCGCCTCCAATCGTCGCAAAAGCCGAAGGGACATAAAACAGCGATCGTCCATCCAGAAGACGCTCAAGCGCTCGAAGCGATGCGCGCGCCCAGTCAACCCGCACCTCCGCTTCCTTTGACGGAACAAGAGAAGCTTCTATTACGCATCGCGCATAAGGGAGATCCGCAACAACTCGCCATGCTCAACACGCAACTTCGTCTCCAGGAGGAAAAGGAAGAGAAAGCAGACTTCCAGAATTTCTTCGAACCTCCAGCCTCGGGAGAAAAACAATGAGCTCAAACTACAGCGCAAAAGGGAGACACAGGATGAAACTCGCAAAAGTACTTCTCGGAATCACACTGACGATGTTATGCACTGGTTACACAGTACAAGGACAAACGACGGCATCAGACGCCCGGCCCAATGCGGATTCTATCCGTACCTTCTATCTGACAAACGTCAGCCAGGTCCACGACGTGACCGAGATCACAACCGCCCTGCGAAACCTTCTCGATCCCGCAGACAAGGTCTACCTGGTGCCATCGGAGAACGCCATCTTTGTAAAAGGAACGCCTGCACAGCTTCTGATCGCGGAGAAGCTCATCAGCGACCTTGATCGCGTGAAGAAGACCTATCGCCTTACCTACACCATCACCGAGGTGGACGGAAATAAGCGCGTCGGCACACAACACTTCTCCGTCATCGTCGTCTCGGGTGGCCGGACCACACTCAAACAGGGCAGCAGGGTACCGCTTGTTACAGGGTCAACCAGCTCCCCAATGTCTTCGAACAGCAGCCAGGTGCAGTACGTCGATGTCGGTCTGAACATCGACGCTTCCCTGGATGAGTACGTCGATGGCATCAAAGGAATCAGACTGCGTACCAAAGTCGAACAATCCAGCATCGCGGAAGAGAAGTCGAGCGTGGGCCTGCAGGATCCAGTCATTCGGCAGACCCTGCTCGAGGGGACTTCTATCCTGATTCTGGATAAGCCGCTGGTTCTGGGCGGACTCGATCTTCCCGGCAGCACCAGGCATCAGGAGGTCGAAGTCGTCCTGGAACTCGCGCGATAGATCCACGTCACCGCACGGTGAAAGACCGCCGCACCAGAGAACCATGTGACCAGCGCAGCCAGAACTGCGCACAGGACCACCATCAACGCAGAGCAACCCATGTGCGAAAGTAGGCGCGCCTCCAGGATCTTCAGCACCAACGGATGCACGACCAGCATCGTCAGCGTCCTCTGGCCATACTTCGTGAAGCGATTCTGTCCCACGGGTATCAGGCACAACGCCAGGAACCCCAATGCGCAGGCGACGAATAGATGGAGCGCCCTAAACCCTATCCCCGCCGTTACCGAGGAGAATCCAAGGACTACATAACTCTGTGCCTCGTATATCGCCTGCAAAGGCGGCGGGAAAAACCACAACCCTATTCCCGCAGCCGCAAAGGTCGTCACAGCACTGACTTTGACGAAACGCGGAGTACGCGCCGCAACCCGCAGGACGCCTCTTCCGTAGAGATGCCCCGCAAAAAAGAGAGGAAACCAGGCCAGCGTGCGCGAAAGGCTGAACGCACGTCCGATGTGACTCTCACATCCCGCCAGCAGGGCAAGAGCCACAGAGACCGGAAGCGCCCACCGAACCCGGAGAAAAACCGGGAGCATCAGCTTCCACAGAACAAGGCTCAAAAGAAACCACAGAGCCCACCACGGCGTGACCAGGAAGCGCAGGAAGTTTCGCCGCATCTCTCCAACGAAGCAGAAATACACTGCCTGCGACACGATCAGGACGCAAAGGATTCCCAGCAGTGATCTCGGGGAAGGCTTTGCCTTGCTGGTGATTCCTGCCAGAAAGACCCATACCGGGACATGAAAACAATAGATCAGGAAGTAGACCGTGGACGCCACACGACAGGAGCCTGCCAGTGCGGACGGTTCCAGGATGTGCCCGTAGACCACCAGGAACATCATGCCGAGTTTGGCATTATCGAGAAAGGGAAGGCGTTCGTTTGGCTTCGTCATGCTTCATGCCGCTCAACAGGCCGGAAGCACTGGTATAACACGCGCCCTCTTCCTGCAGAGAAAGCTATCCTCCGACTCGTCTTGTGAGCTAACTTAGTTTCATGCCCCCTCTTCTTCGCCCGCTGGGATTTCTCTGGCTGGCCCTCGTCTTTTCAGGTTGTGGATCGTCCGGTAGCCCCATCTCCACGGACGTCTCCGTCGCGCCCGTAGTCACTCCTGCAAACCCGACCACTCCAACGAATCCCACCGCGTCCCCCATGCAGTACCACGCCTTCGGCGATTCCATCACGTCAGGTTTGACACTGAGTGCACCGCAAAGCCAGGCTTATCCCTTCCTGGTAAGTACGGCTAAAAACCTGGTTCTGACAAACCTGGGCGTCAGAGGAGATATGACGTGCGACCTGTTTCGCGACGCGATCTATCCGTATGCTGAAGAGCCTACGTCCACCGAAGTCCGTATCTCTTCCCTGATGATTGGGACCAACGACGTCGACATCAGGGGAAGCGGCTCCTATCTCAGGACCTTCAACATCTGCCATCGCGCGCTCATCGCATGGCTGGGCACTCCGCGCGAGAACAAGCTAAAAGCAGGAGACTCGGGAATCGACGTCTCCGGCGGATGCAACAACGCTCCGGACGCGACCGTCTTTGGCGGCCTCCTTTGCACCTCCGCAGGAACCATCACGGCCGCGCACCTTTCCACCTCCGGCAATCCCATCTACGTCTGGTACCAGATCGACGATTATGCGGGCACGAATGCGCGCTTCGAACTACTGATCGATGGTGTCTCGCAGGGATACTTCGCTACAGCCCCGGATGTTCCCATGTTCACCCAGCATCGAGGTACAACAGCGGTTGCACTCGCCCGCATTGCGGCAGCAGCGGGAGATCACCACATCGAGATAAAGACTCCGCTTGGTGGCATTGCCATCCAGGGAATCGGCTCGAATCCGTCGCGCACTCTGGCCTCGCCGCAGATCCTTCTTGTCGGAGATATTCCGAACCAACTCGCAAGTTCCCCTATAAGCTCAGCCTCAGGGCAGCTTCTCTACAGCACCGAAATTAAAGCAAACATAAAGCTCTTTGCGAGCGATGGAATGGACGTCCGATTTGTACCCGACCGAAGTTATATGTTCGGCACGTCCGCTGAGATGAACGATCCGCTGCACCCTAACATTCTGGGCCAGCAACATCTGGCTTCCGCGTTTCTCGCCGCGCTGCAATAGACGAAATAGCGGCCTTCTACTCGAGCTTGGTCGTCACCACTCCATCGAACACTACTGGAGCTGCATCCACCAGGGTATTGGCTGCAGCCAAAGACAGAGGTCTTCCAAACCAGTAGCCCTGCCCCTGATCGCACCCAGCCTCATGGACAGCTTTTGCCTGCGCGGCTGTCTCCACACCCTCCGCGGTGATGGTCAGTCCCAGCGTTCTTCCCATCGCCACGATTGTCTTTACAATGGCTGACGCCTTGGGGTCGAGCTGCATCTCGATCACAAACGACCGGTCGATCTTGATCGCATCGAAGGGAAACTTCAGGAGATACGTCAGACTGGAATACCCCGTACCGAAGTCGTCCAGGGCAATCGAAATTCCCAGCGCCCGAAGACGCACCAGCTGGTCGAGTGCTGCGTCCGTATCCTTGAGCCACAGACTCTCCGTCACCTCCAACTCCAGGCGCGCAGGGTCAAGCCCGGACGTCTTCAGCGCTTGTTCGACAACCTCAACAATGTCGCCATTGCGGAACTGTACCGGAGACAGATTGACGGCGATCTTCAACGGCTTGCTCCACGCTGCGGCTGTTTTGCATGCGGTCTCCAGGACCCACGCTCCCATGGGAACGATGAGTTGGGACTCTTCTGCAATCGGAATGAAGTCCGCGGGCGACTTCGGAGCCCAGCCCGCTGGCCAACGCAGGAGCGTTTCGAACCCCACCAGATGGTGGTCATGAAAACTGAAGAGGGGCTGGTAGGCCAGCTGAAATAAGTTGACCTCCAGGGCATGTCGCAGCTGCACCTCGAGCTGTCGGCGCTCGCGGAGCTTCGCGTCCATCCCCGCTTCAAAGAAGCACACCGTATTGCGTCCGCTGTTCTTCGCCTTGTACAGCGCCGCTTCGGCACAGGAGAGCAGCTGGTCCCAGTCATCCGCATCGGCCGGCGCAATCGCAACACCAATGCTCGCGGAACAACTCACGAGCATACCGGCAAGATTGTACGGTTCACAGAGAACGTTCATAAATCGATCGGCGATGGAGATCGCTCCGGAGGGCTGCGCGATGCCTACCTGCAGAACAACAAACTCGTCTCCACCAAGTCTCCCCGCCGTGTCCTCGGCTCGAACCGTCGATTTGAGCCTTCTCGCAACTTCTCTTAAAACCTCATCTCCGGCTTCGTGTCCAAAGCTGTCGTTGACACCCTTCAATCGATCCACGTCGATCAGCAGGACGGCCAGAAAGCTCTTGTTCCGTCGGCTCCAAGCCAGCGCAGTCTTCGCGGCTTCTTCCAGGTGCCTCCGATTCGCAACGCCCGTCAAACTGTCGTGCGCCGCGACAAACAGGAGTTCGGCCTGCGCTTTCCGGTAGTCCCTCATCTTCCGATAGACCATCCATCCCGGAATGCCGCCCGCCAGCAAAAAGCCCACGGCAATAATGCCCTCTGTAAATAAAAACGACCGTAAATAGAGCGCGTGCGTGCTCGTCTGATCGAGATAGGCTTCAAAGACTCCAATCACTGCCCCATCCCGCTGAATGGGAACATACGATGCGGCAAAGTAGCGCGGGTTTTCAGGCGAGGTGCCGATGCCAGATTCAGTAAAGGTCGAACCGGAGAGAATCTCACGGGCGATTTCCGCACCATGACGCTGCGCAATCGTCACCGGGACCAACGGCTTCCCTATCTGATCGGAGACGAAGACCAGCTCCCCGGTACGGCTCCACACCTTGTACCGATAGACTCCCCCGGCTTCCGAGGCGAGTTTAAGGAGATACTTTGTCTTTTCCGAAGGTGGCTCGCCGGCGATCATGGCCGGAAGATCCTCGGCATGGTTTACAAGAGTCCAGACCCACACCTTTGCCGCCGATTCCGCCTCCGATTGCAGCGTTCGCGTCGCAACGACCCGGCTCAACTGCATCCCACCCAGGGCAAGCAGACTCACGAGCACGGCCAGCAACAAGATGCGGCCAGTGTCCGTGGGAACGAATCGGGTCGAGCGAGTGTCCAAGGAGACGCTCCAAACGCTATCGTCGCGTAGCTAATACTACGCCCGCAACCGGCCCAACCGGTCTCCAAACGTATCCTGTATCAACAGGGAATTTGCCTTCAATAAAATTCGGCTTCGCCGAACTCAAATCTCTGCCTCCCGCTGCTCCAAATCTGCCTCGTCAAAAATGAGGGCTTCCATGGCGATGGAGGAGCAATCACGGTATCTATTCTTAAATTTTCTCTTGACATAGTCTGTCTATGCCACTACCGTCACTTCCATAGATGAACTATGCCAGTTCGTCTTCCCTATCGGAGGCCGACTTTGGATCGCGACGAAATTCCCCCCGGAACCCTGTATCTCCTCATCCTCAAGACCCTCGCGCTCCGCGGTGAGTTACACGGTTATGAGATCGCCAGCTCCATACAGCAGACCTCCGAAGAGATCCTGCAGGTGGAAGAAGGCTCGCTCTACCCCGCCCTGCAACGCATGCTGATCAAAGGTTGGGTCAAGGCGGAGTGGGGCGTTACTGCGGGCAATCGCCGCGCGCGCTACTACAAACTCACTCTCGCAGGCCGCAAACAACTAGCGCTGGAACTCGATCGTTTTGAGCGCGTCATCGGAGCCATCACACGTGTCATCCAGACTGCATGACGAGGTAAATCATGAACTCGCCCCTTGAGTTTCTTCGCCGTATCCGCATGCTTCTTCAGCGCCGTCAGTTTCAAGCCGATCTGGACGAAGAGATGCGTCTGCACCTCGAACTCCGCACGGAGCAACAGGCGGAGACGGGTCTTACTCACCAGGCGGCACGGCACGTTGCATATCGAAGGTTCGGCAATCCAACCGCGATCAAGGAGAAGAGTCATAGGACCTGGGGATGGGAATGGCTTGAGAGCTTTGTGAACGATGTCCACTACGGCGTGCGTTCCATGCTGCGCAGCCCTGTCCTCACCCTCGTGGCGCTGCTTTCGCTCGGTCTGGGCATCGGCGCCAACACCGCCATCTTCAGTTTCATGGACGCGGTCATGCTGCGCTCACTACCCGTGAAGGATCCCCACGATCTCTTCCTCTTTGGCACCGGCGCCTGGGCTGGCATCACGGACAGCATTGGCAGCACCGAACTCTACTCCTATCCCTTCTATCGCGCGATGCAGAAACAGAATGCCGTCTTCAGCGATGTCGGTGCCGCTCTCAGCATGCTCAATGAAGTTCACGGAACAGTGGAAGGCCGCAATGAAACCGAGCGCATGCACGTACAACTCGTCACCGGCACCTACTTCCCCATGCTCGGCGTGAAGCCTCTGATCGGCCGCATGCTTGCGGACGACGACGACAGGATAGAAGGCGGCCATCCGGTAGCCGTCATCAGTTATGCGTGGTGGGTGACCAGCCTCGCGCGCGATCCCAACATTCTCAGCAAAAAGGTTAAATTGGGCGAAACAACCTTCAACATCATCGGCGTGGCTCCGCCGGAGTTCTTCGGTACAAAAGTCGGCGAAGCTCCGGATCTTTGGGTTCCGCTCGCGATGATGGAGCAGGTTCCGCCGAACTGGCGCGGCTATAAAGATAACTTCAGCCAGTCGTTGCAACTCATGGGACGCCTGAAACCGGGCGTCACACTGGATCAAGCCACCTCGAACGTAAATCTCCTCTACCAACAGATCCAGCATGGCTTTCCCGATGCCAAGTTAAACCAGCAAACCCTAAAACAACTGCAGGAAGCGCACGTCCCACTGACGCCCATGTCCAAAGGGCTTTCGTACCTCCGCGGCCAGTTCTCTCAGCCACTCCGCATCCTGATGGTCCTCGTTGCGGTTGTCCTTCTCATCGCGTGCGCCAATCTGGCCAATCTCCTGCTCGCGCGCTCCACGGCCCGTATACGGGAGTTCGCTGTTCGCCAGGCGCTCGGAGCCAGACGCTCTCGCCTCATCCGTCAACTTCTCACGGAGAGCCTTCTTCTCGCCTTTGCGGGCGGCGCGCTTGGCATTGCCTTCGCTTCCGTCGCAAACCGCCTTCTACTGCGCATGGTCTCAGGAGGTCCGGAAGATCTGCCTCTGGATGTCTCCATCAATCCGCGCCTCCTCCTCTTCACGCTGACTATCACAGTGCTCACAGCGGTGCTCTTCGGCACCCTTCCCGCACTGCGCGCAACAAAGCTCGAATTGACCGATGCGCTCAAAGACTCTCGGGGTCCACAAACGGGCACGGGCAAAAGCCCCCTCGCGAAAATCCTCGTCATTTCGCAAATCGTCTTTTCGCTGGTTCTCCTCGTCGGTGCAGGGCTTTTCGTACGCACCCTTGTGAACCTCTCGAACATCGACACCGGCTTCAACAAGGAAGACGTTCTCCTGCTCCGGACCGACCCCAGTTCCATCGGCTATAAGGGCGATGATCCACGCGTCACCCGGCTCTATCAACAGATTGAAGAGCGCGTTGGCGCACTGCATGGGGTTACCACGGCCAGTTTCTCCCTCTTCACCTTCAACGAAGGCAGCTGGAACGGCGGCATCACCGTACCCGGAGTAGACCTTGGACGCAGTATTAACGTAAAGCACAACGTCATCGGCAACGATTACTTCAAAGCGATGGGGATTCCACTCCTCGCAGGACGGACGTTCGGACCGCAGGACACAACGACATCGCAAAAAGTGTCAATCATAAGTGAGCGACTCGCAAAGACTTACTTTCCGAAGACCAGTCCGCTCGGCCGTCACTACAGCATCGGCGGCGCGGACAGCCCGGAGAGGGAGATCATCGGCATCGTGAAGGATGTTAAGTTCGGCAACCTCTCCGAAGATCCGGAGACGCTCGACTACGTCTCTTACTCGCAGCGCCCCCAGTACGAAAACGATCTGGTCGTTCGCTATACCGGAGACTTCGCTGCCATCTCCGGTGCAATCCAGCAGGCGATCCACAGCGTGGATCGTAACCTTCCGATTGCAGAGATCACCACGCTCGACGAGCAGGTCGGACGCTCGATCACGCAGCAAAGAACCGTCGCCCAGCTCTCCGCCTTCTTCGGCCTACTTGCGGTCTTCCTCTCCTGCATCGGAATCTACGGCCTGATGTCGTACGTCGTCAGCAGACGCACCAACGAGATCGGTATCCGCATGGCGCTCGGCGCCAGACGCGGCAACGTACGCTGGCTGGTCATGCGCGAGATCACGCTTCTGCTCGGCATCGGCATCGGCATAGGCGTCCCAGTCACCCTCGCCGGAACGCGCATGATTCAGACCATGCTCTTCGGCGTAAAAGGCTCCGATCCCGCCAGCCTCGTGGCCTCCGTCACCCTGCTACTCGCGATCGGCCTCCTCGCCGGATATCTCCCGGCCCGCCGTGCCTCGCGCGTAGATCCCATGGTGGCCCTGCGTTATGAGTAGCTGACTCGATGCTAAAATCCGCGCAGAGAGTGAGCCCCTACATGACACGTACGAGCAAAATAAAATTCTTATCTGCCTCCTTGATCCTTGCTGCAGCGCAACTCGCCCACGCACAGACTCCAAAGCTCTCCGTCCACTGGGAAGAGCTTACCGGCCCGGACTTCGTCACCGCCATTCATCAATCGCAAAGCACCTGCATCCTGCCCATCGGCATCATGGAGAAGCACGGCCCCCACCTGCCCATCGGTTCGGACCTGATCAACGCGCGCTACGCGGCCATCCATGCCGCGCAGCAGAGCTACGCCGTCGTCTTCCCCGAGTATTATTTTGGCCAGATCTCAGAAGCGCGCCACGAACCCGGCACCGTCTCCTACAGCCGCGATCTGCAGCTCGCGCTACTCCAGGCCACGACAGACGAGATGTCCCGCAACGGCTGCAAGAAGATCCTGATCGTGAACGGACATGGAGGCAATACCAGTCTGCTCCCCTACTTCGCCCAGTCGCAACTCGACAAACCGCACGACTACGTCGTCTACCTCTTCTCGCAGCGCACTCCCACATCCGGCGGACCGAAGAAGAAGTCCACCAACGACCAGCACGCAGGTGAAAGCGAAACCTCCAAGCTGATGATCACACGTCCGGACCTAGTTCACCCTGAACGGGCCACGCAGGAATCGGGCGCCGACCAGCACCACCTCAACCTGCCCGAAGGCGTCTACACGGGCATCTGGTGGTACGCCAGCTTCCCCGATCACTATGCTGGCGATGGCTCCGTCGCAACCCACGAGCTTGGCGAGTACCAGATGAAGTGGTGGGTTGACTCCGTCACCAAAAGCCTCATCGCCATCAAGGCCGATGACGTTAGCCTCAAACTCCAGAACGAGTTCTACGAGAAGAGCAGACACCCGCTCGACACCAAACAGTAAGATTTTCTGATTTTGTGGCGGCAAGGAATACCTGCGCGCACTGAGTGTCTTATCTCCCAGCTTATGCAGACAGAATCTGGATAAGCTGGGAGTCTTCGCATGTCCAACGAAGTAGTACGTCAATTCTTTAAGAACTATCTCCTCATTCGAGAAGAGGGTTTCGACTCTTTTATAAGAGAACAATCAAAATTATTCTCCCCTGACCTAATAACGATCGCTTCGGATACCCGAGGCACATTCACTTATTACGGCATTGAGGGTTTCTTTGAAGGCATGGTTGCGTGGTCTAAATATTTTTTCGTAAGTGGTCAGTCCTTTCACGAGTACCTGGAAAAAGCCCCAACACATGTTTTGGTGCGGATGCATGGAGAACTCAAACTGCTGGAGCCTATCCATGGCACAAATGTCAGTAAAGAGGATCAGCATGATTGGACACAAGAATTCGAGCTCTCAGGGAACCTGATTACAAAAGTGACTGTACGGCTCTCGTTCCAATCTCCGGACAAATCCCGGTCATAAACTTGTCGGCTGCCGGACCGTAATCGATGATTATAGGCTTCCTCATTCCCCTCGAATGGCCGTCGCCGGTTCGATCCGGGCGGCCCGGATCGCAGGCAGAATGGAAGCCGCGCTGGCAAGCACAATCAGCGCTGCCACCGATCCCACAAACACCATAGGATCGTGTGCCGTCGTGCCGTAGAGAAAACTTGCCAGCACCTTCGAGGCGAGCACCGCAACGACCAGTCCAGCACCGCAACCCACCGTGGCCACCAGAGCGTTCTCTCGAAAGATCATCGCCACCACACCTCCACGCTCTGCTCCGAGAGCCATGCGAATGCCGATCTCGCTCGTTCGTCGCGCCGTCGCATAGGCCAGCGTTCCGTAGAGACCGATACCCGTCACCAACAGCGCGCAGCCAGCAAAGAAGATCGACAGGATCGCCATCAACCACTCCGCGCTCATTGAATCCGTAATCACCTCGTCCACAGTGGTCAGAACGGGCGCGGGAATCGTCGGAGCCAATCGCGCCGTGAGCGGACGAAGCGCACTTGCCAGCGGTGTCAACGAACCGTTCACGCGCAGTACGGCCGTCAGGGACTGCTTCGGCGCGTCGTCCTGTTGGATAGGAACATAGGCCGCAGGCGGCGCTGGCCTTCGCAGATTGCGGTACTTTGCATCGCCCACCACAGCCACAACTTCCATCGATGCGTGGTCATGTTCTCTAACAACTTGCTTCCCCACTGCAATGCTTCCCGGAAACAGAAGCTTCGCCGCGGACTCATTCAGAATGATCTTCAACCCCGAGCTCTTCGTATCGGTCCATCGGAACTCTCGCCCCATCTCAACGGGAATCCGCATCGTACCGAAGTAGTCAGGCCCCACGCTATTCAGGAATAAAAGCTGCGAGCTTTGTCCCGGTATAGCGAATTTTCCATTCCAGCCTCTGCCAGAGAGAGGCACGATGAACTCGAAGCTGACACTCTTCACATTCGGCTGCCTCTTCAAGTCTTCCCCGAGTTGCTGATACACCTGTGTCAGCGCGTCGCCTTCAAGAGATTGCTTGTCCATCTTGAACGCGACGTTTACAAGTCCCTTTGGATCGAACCCAACACCCGATTGGAAGAGTCGCACCATGCTCGTTGCCAACAGACCTGCGCCGACCACGAGCACCAGAGCCAGCGCTACCTCGGAGGCAAGCAACACCTGCGGCAGCATGCCTCTGCGCTTCTGCCCCTGTGTCGCCGCATGCTGCCCCTTGATGCTCTCGCTTAAATCATTGCCGGTAGCCCGAAGAGCAGGAAGTAGACCTATCAGCACCGTGGCTACGATCGCGATGATTGCCGCAAAAACGAACACCCGCAGATCGAGCGATGTATCCAGTTGCAGCCTGCTGTTGCTCATCGAGTTGCCGCTCATAATCAGTGCCGCCAACGATCGACTCACAGCCGGTGCCATAGCTAGCCCCGCGGACGTTCCCAGAACAGCAATCAACATACTTTCAACCAGCAGCTGCTGGATCAGCCTCCCTCTTGTTCCGCCCACAGCGAGCCGCGTACTCAACTCGCGCTCGCGTGCCGCGCTACGCGCCATCAGTAAACCAGCCAGGTTCAGGCAGGCCAGCAACAAAACTCCTCCGCACATCGATGCCATAGCCACCAGCGGCTTGCGAAACAGCGCCCTTGCGTAAGTAAACCCTCGCGATCCTGTCTCAGCCTCAACACGGAAATGTGCCTTCTCCATCTCTGCAATAAAAGCGCCGTCGGCGTCGCTCTCATGCAAGATCGCCCCGGAGTAAGTGAGTAAAGCAGCGTTGGCTTTCTCCAGACCAACCCCGGGTTGCAGCCGCGCCATTACCGTCAGCCACGAAGTGTTGACCCCTGCATCGATGTGGTTTCTTGGCGCATCGATCACCGGATCGGCGGAGAGAGGCGCGAAGATCTCCGGTCTCAGGGTTGGGTCCGCTCCTATAAACGACTTAGGCATCACCCCAACCACGGTGAACGGGACATTCGCGATCACCAGTTGCTGTCCTACGGCATTCGAAGCTCGACCAAATCGAGTCTCCCAGAAATGTTCGCTGATAACGACAGCAAGCCCCGCGGGACTTCCGCCAGGTTGATCGTCCCCCGGGGTCAGATAGCGACCGAGCAACGGCGCTGTCTCCAGCGCTTGAAAAAACTGGCCACTCACCAGTACTCCGGGGACATTCTCATTGCCGGATTCTCCCCGCACCTGCAGCGTGTCTCCATTGAACGCAAAGACCTGCGAGAAGACCTCGTGCCGCTTCTCCAGGCTGCGGAAGAAGGGCGTATTGAAGTCATATCCCGGTTGCGGCCCGCCTTCCTCATAGCGAAGCACGGCAAGCTGTTCGGATTCTGGCACCGGAAGCGGACGAAGTAATAATCCATTGATCAACGAAAAGACAGCAGTATTCGCACCCACGCCCAGGGCGAGCGTCAGCACGGCAACTGCCGCAAACGCTGGAGCTTTTTTCAGCATGCGTGCGGAAAATCGAAGGTCACGCAACAGATTTTCCACCGTCTGAAACTGCCGCAACTCGCTCAGCCGCTCCTTCCAGCGACTCGGGTTGCCAAAGGTACGGCGCGCCGCCGCGTCCACCTCCTGCTCCGTCGCGCCTTCCCGTAGTAACCGCTCGCGCAGCATCGTCTGGTGAAATGCAAGCTCCTCCGTCAGCTCGCGCTTCAGCTGTTCCCTGCGAAAGATGGACTTCATCCGTCCCGCAACTTCACTCAGATAGCGATTCATAAGGCTCCCTTCAAGACGCCTGCATCACAAATCCAATCGCCGCCGAAAGCCTCGCCCAACGCTGCGATTCGCTCTCAAGCCGCTTCTTCCCTTCTGTAGTCAGCTGATAAAACTTCGCTCGACGGTTGTTCTCTGAAACGCCCCAGTCGGCCTTCAGCAACCCGCGCAGCTCCAACCGGTGCAGCGCGGGATAAAGCGCGCCCTCTTCCACCTTGAGCAGATGCTGCGACGTCTGATGAATCCACTCCACCACGCCATACCCGTGCATCGGCCCGCGAAGAAGCGACTTCAACACAAGCATCTCCAGCGTGCCTTGGATCAGGTCTCCCGCCTCGCTCTTCTTTCCCATAATCATCTTAGGGAAACAATAAAAGAGCTATCCATGATCGTCAAGCAGAAAACGCAATCACATTCGTGGGCTGTGCCCCATTCTTTCGCCAGCTTTACCGGCGAAAGGGTGGGGTCGCGCAGAGCACACAAACCGGATCTCAAAGGACAGCCCAACCCAACCCTCCTCCGAGATCCGCCAGAAGAGAATCCGCAGCCGTGATCTAAACTCATCACATGCCGCAGATCACCCCAGTTTCGAGCACCCTGCGCGCTCTCTTCCTCCCCATCGCAAGGCACAATCTCAAAACATCCTTCCGTTCCGTCCGTCTTGCCAACGCAACGCGCCTGCGCAAAGAAGACGCTCCGCTCGTGGTCACCCTCAATCACGCCTCCTGGTGGGACCCCCTCGCCTGCATGGTCCTCGCGACCAGCCTCATGCCTACGCGAAACCACTACGCCCCAATGGAAACCGCCGCCCTCGACCGCTTTCCGTTCTTCCGTAAGCTCGGCGTCTTCCCGTTGGACCCCGGCACCCCACGCGGAGCCGCCCACTTTTTGCGCACCGCGCAACAGATCGTGCTCGATCGAAAGAATGTCCTCTGGCTCACACCGCAGGGCCGCTTCGCCGACGCACGCCTCCGCCCTGCGGGCTTTGCCAACGGCATCGGAGCTCTCCTCGCACGCAAACGCGAACTCACCCTCCAGCCCATCGCGCTCGAATACGTCTTCTGGAACCAGCGCCTGCCCGAACTCCTCATCAACATCGGCGCGCCGGTCTTCGTCACCCCCAGCGACAAACACACCACGCAGGAGTGGACCGCCCTCGCCGAAGCCGCCACGCTCGCAACACAGGACGAACTCAAAGACCTTGCCCTCACTCGCGACCCAGGCCACTTCACCACACTCCTCGAAGGAACCACCGGCACCGGCGGCGTCTACGGCATCGTCCAGCGGCTGCGCGGTAGACACCTCTCCGCCGACCACCCCGGCGGACCGCCCAAACCGGCCTCAAAGTAGATGCTCGCCCTGTCCATCGCCGCAGCCCTTTGCGCCCTCATTCCGGCAACGATGTTCTGCCTGAACCTCCTCGAGTACCGGACCCCACCACCCTCCGAAACCTGCGAGAGCATCACCCTCATCTTTCCCGTACGCAACGAAGCCGCAGGCATCACCTCAGCTCTGAAACACGCACTCGCGACCACCCACACCACGCTTGAAATCATCGTCCTCGACGACCACTCCACGGACAACACAGCCCAGATCGTCCAAACCCTCGCGCTCACGCACAATCAGATTCGCCTTATTCCGTCAGCCCCACTCCCCACAGACTGGAACGGCAAACAACACGCCTGCTGGCAGGGCGCGCAGCACGCCACGCACGATCTTCTCTGCTTCGTAGACGCAGACGTTCGCCTCTCACCCGAATCGCTTCCACGCATGGCCGCGTTTCTTCAGCAGACCAAAGCAGAACTGGTCAGCGGCTTCCCCCTCCAGCAGACCCTCACCCCGCTGGAGTACCTTCTGCTCCCGTTGATCCACTTCATCCTTCTGGGACTTCTTCCCATGCGTCAGATGGCCCGGAGTACCAGCGTCGCCTACGCCGCAGGCTGCGGACAGTTCCTCCTCTGCCGCCGCCCGAGCTACTTCGCGACCGGGGGCCACTCCGCCATCCGCCAGACCATGCACGACGGTCTTCTCCTCCCGCGCCTCTTCCGCCAGCACGGACACCTCACCCGCCTCGCAGACCTCACCAACCTCGCCACCTGCCGGATGTACACCAACACCCGCGACACATGGAACGGTCTGAGCAAGAACGCCACCGAAGGCATGGCCACCCCCGCACTTCTCCGACCCCTGACACTTCTCTTCGCCCTGGGTCAGATATTTCCTTTACCCCTGCTCGCAGCCTCCCTCTACAAACACAACACCGCAGCAACCATCCTCAGCGCGACAGCACTCGCCCTTTCCTACCTCCCGCGAATCCTCGGCGTCCTACGCTTCCGCCACTCCATCAAGGGCGCTCTCCTCCACCCGCTGGGAATCGGCACCCTGCTCGCCCTGCAATGGACTGCCCTCATCCAAAAGGCCCGCGGCAAAACCGCCACCTGGAAAAACCGCACCTACCCCGCCAACTGATCCGGCCCTCTGTGCCCATTCTTTCGCAGCTTTATCGCGAAAGGGTGGGTCGCGCGGAGCGCACAAACTGATTTATCAGCACTCGACCAAACCCGCTTACGGATGCGCAGTTCCCGTCTTCGCCACAATCAAACTCGCCGGTACCTCCAGCGCGCCTACCCGATCGCTCGCCAGATCATGCACACCGGTTCGGATATAAAAGTCTCCCTTTGCCGGAACGCTGACGTCCAAACCGTACTGCACACCCGCCTTCACCATCTCCGCATACTTCGCCTTCGCCAGCGCCCCTCGCAAAGTCTTGCCAGCCCAAGACTGCAACACACCATTCGCGTCATAGACCAGCGCGACAAATTCAATCCCTACGTTGACCTTGTCCGCCCCATCCGGCAGCGCAGTAATTGAGTTCGGGTCTGCGGTAAAAACCGCCTTGTAAAGCCGATATGGCCCTTTTGCTGCTGAAGTTGAAATGCTTCCCTTAGCCAACACGGGACTGAGAGACTCCTTTCCCCCGGGCACCGTAAAGCTTGTTGTGAAATAGATCTGTGTCGCTTCCGGAGCCCCACGCAGCATGGAACGTTGCATGACAGTATTACCCGCTTTTTCCGCGCTGAAAGCATGGGAGTCGATTGCGACCGTGTGCAGCTTTCCCGCCGCCGCATAGTAGCCCTCCCGGTAGGCTAGGCGATAGCCTCCGCCCTGCACATTCACCTTAATCCGATGAAAGCGACCTTCCTGCTTCTTGTCCGTCGGCGCATACGTCAGGGTGTAGTACGAAGATCCGCTCTGAATCGCATCCGTCACGGCGGCTGTCAGATCGTTCTTGTTCACATAGGCCTTGCCTCCCGTAGAAGAGGCCAGCACGCGCATCGCGGTCTGTTCGGTCGCCGTCTGTTCTGAGAAAGCCTGCTCCTCCGCGACCCGCTCCGGTCCCATCGCGAAGTGGCGCCCTGTGGCATCCGCGATCGGATTGCTAAAAAGCCCTCGGGAGTCTATGGGATAGACCGCAATCTGACTGGTGGCCAATAAATTCACCGTATCGCGGTACTCCTCGGCCATGGAGGGCATGTTAGAAAACGACGTCGAGATATCGCCCTGCGGAAAGATATTTACGGGGAAAGAACCCGTAAACCAGATGAGGTTTTTCCGGCCTGGAAAGCCGGACAGGTAGCGCGAAAGCTGATTGATCGCATCCAGCGTAAGCTGCGTTCGAGCCTGAACCTGAAAATCCTTCTGGTTCGTCGCAATCTCGTCGAGATTTGCCCGAACTTCAGCCTGGACCAGAGGGTGGGTGCTATCCACATCCTGTTTGCTATCGCTCTCGTCATCCGTCTGCGACTGCGGCTTAAGGAGCAGAGGAGGGCTCATGGTCTTTCGCGAAGCGATCGCTCCCCTCAGGATCTCCGGATTGGACGAAAATCCTTGCAACATCATCAGACGAGACGTCAGGGCAAAGATCGAAATCGGCGTCCCGGGCTGGAGCGTCATCACATACTTTTCCAGCTGCTGCCTTGCATACCCCTGATCCAGAAGAGGTGTGTTCAATAAATCCAGCAGCACAATGTTCAGCGGCACATCCTGTCGCAGTGGCACATAATTCGTGAAGGTCCCCGGAGGCATCTTCGGTAACTCTGGCATCCTCTGCGACGCACTTGCAGGATGCTCCTGAAAATTCAGTACCTTCTGCTCCGCGCCTTCGTCCCGCAACGCGAAATCAGTCTCCTTCAGGCCGTGGACAGGCGCACCATTCTTGTCCGTCACCACAACGTCCACAACCACCAACTGGGTCCCCGTCCGCAGCGTGGGTACACTCTGTGCTCCTACGACCGAAGCTACAAACAAAGAGAAGCTCAAAACTCGAAGCATAGGCGGAATCTCCGTGCCAGCAAGTCTAATTGCTGACTGAAATCTTTCCCGTCAATTACGAGACAATAGAAATGTGAAGAAAATCAAAGTTATTGGCGGCGGTCTTGCCGGCCCCGAAGCCGCACTCCAGGCCGCCAACGCAGGCTGCCAGGTCACGCTCTACGAGATGCGCCCCATCAAGTCCACCGAGGCCCATCAGACCTCCGACTTCGCGGAGCTCGTCTGCTCCAACTCGCTCAAGTCCGAATCGGAAAACACAGCCCCCTGGCTTCTCAAGCAGGAGATGCGTCTCGCGGGTGGAGCCCTCATCCGTGAAGCCGGAGCTACCGCCGTTCCCGCCGGGCACGCCCTTGCCGTCGACCGCATCGCCTTCTCGGAGCGCGTCGCCGTCCTCCTCGTGACGCATCCCAACATCACGATTCAGCGCGAAGAAGTCACCACCCTCGAAGAGGACTCCGAAGACACCCTCACCATCCTTGCCAGCGGTCCGCTGACCTCCGCGCCACTGACCGCCGAACTCCAGCGACTCACCGGTGCCGACCATCTCGCCTTCTACGACAGCATCGCCCCCATCGTCGACGCCACCACCATCAATATGGACCGCGTCTACATGGCCGCCCGCTGGGACAAGGGCACCGCGGACTACATTAACTGTCCCTTCACGAAAGAGGAGTACGACGTCTTCCTCGATGCCCTTATCGACTCGCAGACCGTCGAAGAGAAGCAGTGGGAGAAGCTCGACTACTTCGAAGGCTGCCTCCCCATCGAAGTCACCGCCCGCCGCGGCCGCGATACCCTCCGCTTCGGCCCGATGAAGCCTGCAGGTCTTACCGATCCCAAAACGGGTCGCTGGCCCTACGCCTGCGTCCAGCTCCGTCAGGAAAACCTCCGCGCCGATAGCTATAACCTCGTCGGTTTTCAGAACCACATCAAGTTCGGCGACCAGCAGCGTATCCTCCGGCTGATCCCCGGCCTGGAGAACGCAACCTTCCTCCGCTACGGCCAGATCCACCGCAACACCTATATCCATGCCCCCTCGCTGCTCACGGAGACCCTGCAGCTCAAGCAGCACCCCAACATCCTGATCGCAGGCCAACTCTCCGGCGTCGAAGGCTACACCGAATCCATAGCCTCCGGCATGCTCGCAGGGCGCTACGCTGCAGCTCTCGCCCACGGACAAACGCCCACACCGGCACCGCGCGAAAGCGCCCACGGCTCACTGATGCACTACATCACCCACGCCGAAGACATGGGCGGCGGCAAAGGCAAGGCCAACAAATTCCAGCCCGCCAACATTACCTTCGATCTCATCCCCCCACTCGAAGAAGAGCTTCGCAAGAAGATCCGCGACAAAAAAGAACGCCACCGCCTCCAATGCGACCGCGCGCTCGAGGCCTGGAACGCCTGGCTCACCGCCTAAATAGAGATCACCCTGTGCCCCATTCTTTCGCAGCACTATCACGAAAGAGTGGGGTCGCGCAGAGCGCATAAACCAGATCCATCAGGAAGCCAAACAGGGTGCCCCATACATCGCGCTCTTTGCGATGTGTGGGTTATGCGCAAAGAGCGACCAGAAAAAGCGCACAAACCGGATCCCAGAGGAAAGCCACTACCAAAGCTGACTCGCTAACTTGCTGACTCGCTGTCTCCAATGCGTTACCCTGTCTCCTCAAGAGGGAATGCAAAATGCGCCGCTACTCCGCAGCAGAAGCCATTAGCCCCGCCTGGGAACATGCCAAAGCCTGGCTCTGGCAGGGCACTTCCAAAAAGACTTATCTCCAACTGGCAGCCGTAGCCACGCTCGCTGGCACCTTCTCGGCCACCGCTGGCTTTAACTCCGGCAACTTTCGCCAGCGCATGCACAATCTCAATGCGCGCCAGCAAGCCGCCAACCCGCAGTTCGCCCATACGCCCCATTTGCACGGCGCTGCGCTCATCCCGCTCTTCCTGGTTCTCGCGATCATCGGCGGGGTCATTTTCTATCTTTCTGTGCGCTTCAAATTCGTACTCGTCAACGCACTCGCCACGCGCCGCCGCGAAATCCGCCTTCTCTGGGACCTCTACGGCGACATCACCTGGCAGTGGATCGCTCTCACGCTTGTTCTCACCGTGGCCGCAGGTGCCCTCGGATTCTCGGCCTTCTTCGGTCTGCGCCATACGACGCTCGGTCAGGCGGGCAACGCCTCCATGACGGTACTCGGCATCCTCGGGGGTCTCGCCCTCGCCATCGCCGCCTGGATCCTTAGAGACTTCGTCCTTCCCGTCCTGGCCCTCGAAGGTTCTACTATCGGCTTCGCCTGGGAACGCGCCATGAATACGCTCTCCGCGGAACCCGGTGAGTTTGCCCTCTACTTCCTGCTGAAAATCATCCTCTCCTTCATTCTCGTGATCGCCCGCGTGGTTGTCTTTATCGTCGGAATCCTCATTCTTATCATCCCGCTTATCCTCGTCGGCGTCGTTCCAGCGATCTTCCTTCGGCACGCCGGTATGGCGGGAACAGCCATCGTCGCGCTCATCGCTCTCGTCCTCGGTCTTATCTACGTCGCTGCCTCCATCCTCCTTCTCTTCGCCATCAACGGCCCGATTACCGCCTTCTTTACCTCCTGGGGGCTGTACTTCTACGGTGGCCGCTATCCCCTTCTAGGCGAGATGCTCGAACCCTCGATCGCCGTCTCCACCTTTACCCCGCCGCCCTCCTTCCCCTCGCGGGACGAGGAAGAAGACGACCCCGGCAGCGGCCCAGATCTCCCTCTGAACCCCCAACCCGTCACCTAACCCACTCGCGGACTTGCTGCCCTGTTGATTTGCTGAGATGCTGCCACGCCGGGCCACTTGCCCAACCTCCCCTGCGCAGTTCATAATCCGCTCACCACTCTCCCGCCCGATTTTTTTGTAGGCGGAACAACCCGAGCACTTCCGCGAGCCACCATGACCAAGAATGAAATGAAAAACATCGGCCTCACCGTCTCACAACGAATCGTCGCCGGTATTGTCGCGAACAATA
This sequence comes from Terriglobus saanensis SP1PR4, assembly GCF_000179915.2. Classification (NCBI taxonomy): domain Bacteria; kingdom Pseudomonadati; phylum Acidobacteriota; class Terriglobia; order Terriglobales; family Acidobacteriaceae; genus Terriglobus; species Terriglobus saanensis. Next base: position 4,433,204 of record NC_014963.1, read on the forward strand.
AGATCACAAGCGAACTTCAGTGCTTTCCCGCCTCCGAAGAGGAAGAGGACGGCCTCGTCGAGCTGCCCCGCGAGACCCTCATCAAGGTCATGTGCGACGAGATCATCACCCTCGCCAAAACCGTCGAGACTGTCTACTCTGTCGGTGTCGCGCTTCCCGGCATTATCCGCAACGGGATCGTGGAAGATTCGCCCAACTTGCCCCAGATGAAGGGGGCCAAGGTGGAAGAAGAGCTCTGCACCGCGCTTAAAAACCAGGGCATCAGCACGACCGTCAAGGTCGTCAACGACGCCGATGCTGTCGCCGCAGGTCTGGCTGCTGTGCATGGCAAACTGGAAACCGTCGTCCGCATCTGGACCCTGGGGACCGGCATCGGCTTCGGACGCTACCCCCTGACCGAAGGCATCTGGGAGGGTGGACACACCGTAGTCTCGCTCGACGACAAGGAGACCTACTGCGGTTGCGGCGGTCGTGGACACGTGGAAGGCATCATGGGGCACCGCGCCATGCGCCTCCGCTTCCTCGACATGGAGCCCGAAGATGTCTTCGCCGCAGCGAAAAAAGGCGATCCCCGCTGCGTCGAGTTCAAGAAGCTCTGGCACAAAGCACTCGCCGCCGCCACTGCCTCCTCCATTCATATCTCGGGAGCAGGCAAGTTCTACCTCACTGGATACAACGTCCGCTTTGTAGAACTCCCCATGCTGCGCGACTACATCGAACAGATGGTCCGCATGAGTCCGCTGCAGGGCTTCTCCATCGAAACCCGTCCGGAAGACGCAAAAAACGAAGTCCTGGGTGCAGCCGTGCTTGCGCAACAGTCAGCAAAGTAGCTTCGCGTTTTGTTATGGGAATCTTCCTCCACGCACCGATTCGCTGATCGGATTGGCCGTGGATCGAAACGAGAGCTGCGTTAGAGTAATCGCATGTTCACTCTGACGACCATCCTTCCTGCTGTGGTGCAGCGTCTGCGAAACCTCGCTACGTTAACCCTGTTCCTTTCGATCAGTGCAACGGCCCAGGCCGTCCCGTCCACCTACGCCCTGCATGACGGTTACATCAACGCGCACGGCGTCATGATCTATTACAAGACCATCGGCGAACGCGGCGCCGCCACGCCCCTCGTCATTCTGCACGGTGGCCCGGGCGCAGCGCACGATTACTTCCTCCCCTACCTGCTTCCGCTCGCACAGCATCGCCAGATCGTCTTTATCGATGAGCGCGGCTCGGGCCGCTCCCAACGCCTGCAGGACGTAAAGCAGTACACCGCCGAAACCATGGCCGAAGACGTCGAAGATCTCCGCGTCTCCCTGCACCTTGGCAAGATCGACCTGCTCGGCCACTCCTGCGGAGGGGTCCTCGCCGAAGCTTATGCCCTGAAATATCAGCAAAACCTGCAGCACCTCATCCTCGCCGGCACCTTCGCCTCCACCACGAAGCTCAACGAGGTGCTTGCCGCTCTCCGCGATCGCATGCCCGAACCTCAACGCAAGCGCCTCCTCGAACTGGAAGCGCAAGGCCTCTTCGGACACGGCCAGCCCTGGGAGCGTAATCGTTATACGCCGGAGTACGAACAACTCGCCTGGGGCACCGGGTACTTTCCTGTCCTCTACGGCGCACATCCCGACGCCAACTACGATCCGGCCACGGGCAACGCGCCCAGCAACTGGGAGCTCTACCGCGAAATGTGGGGGTCGGACGGCGAGTTCAAGGTCACCGGCAATCTTCGCGAAGTCGAATGGGTTGAACGCCTGAAGACCGTCCACGTCCCCACGCTCGTCATGGTAGGCGATCACGACGAAGTCTCGCCGGAACTCGCAAAGCAGATCCAGACCGCCATCTCCGGAGCCAAACTGTATATCTCGCCCAACTCCGGACACATGCAGTTCGTCGATCAGCCGGACGGCTTCAATTCCACAGTCGACGGTTTCCTTTTGAAGTAGTCGCTACACCAATCTGCCGTCTCCGAAGACGTTCCGCAGTTGCGATCCATCGGGTGCCCCATACATGAGCAGCTTCACCGCTCATGTATGGGTATTCGCGCTTGAGCGAACCAATGCCACATCCGACACCATCGCCACGAAACACTGTATTCCTGTATCCTCTCGGCAATCATGCGACTACAAAAATCTCGTTCCCTTATGTTCGCCGCCCTGGTGATTCTGGCCCTTCCCCTTGCCGCCCAGACACCCGCCGCCCCCAAGCACGAAGACACCGAGGTCTACACCCCCGTCCCTCCCGTCGTAACGCCCGGAGCCACCAACGACGCCCCACCCTCCGACGCCATCGTTCTCTTCGACGGCAAGAGCCAGGACGAGTGGGTCTCCTCCAAAGACCACTCCCCCGCGAAATGGGATGTCGCTAACGGCACCCTGACTGTCAATAAGACCAACGGCTCCGGCAACATCGAAACCAAGCACACCTTCAAGGATTACCAACTCCATATCGAATGGAAGATCCCCTCCAACATCACCGGCTCCGACCAGGCACGCGGCAACAGCGGCGTCTTTCTCGCTTCCACCGGCTCCGGAGACGCAGGCTATGAGCTCCAGGTCCTCGACTCGTACGAGAACAAGACCTACGTGAACGGCATGGCGGGCAGCATCTATAAACAGGCCATTCCCCTCGCCAACGCCGCCCGCAAACCCGGTGAGTGGCAGAACTATGACGTCGTCTGGACCGCGCCGCGCTTCAACGGCGACGGCAACCTGCTCACCCCGGCCTACGTCACCGTCTTCTTCAACGGCATCCTCGTGCAGAACCACTTCGAGCTCAAAGGCGAGACCCGCTACATTGGCCAGCCCTTCTACAAGGCCTACGACAAGGCGCCCATCAAGCTTCAGGCGCACGGCGACCACAGCGAACCGGACAGCTTCCGCAACATCTGGGTGCGCGAAGTCAAAGACTGGAAATAAACCGATGACCAACCGCCGCAGCTTTCTCGTCGCCTCCGGCCTGACGGCCCTCGCCTCCACCCGCGCCTTCGGTGCCAATGAACGCCTTCGCCTTGGCATCATCGGCGCGGGCGGGCGCATGGGGCAGCTGCTCAACGCGGCGGAGAACAGCGGCGTTTCCTTCGAGATCGTCTCCGTCTCGGACGTCTACACGCCGCGCCGCGAAGAGGTGAAGCTTCGCGCCAGCGCCACCAACGCGGCCACGCCAGTGGATTTCCGCGAGGTCCTCGACGACAAGAGCATCGACGCTGTCCTCATCGCCACGCCCGACCACTGGCACGTTCGCACCGCTGTTGCGGCACTCTCCGCAGGCAAAGACGTCTACCTGGAAAAACCCGTTACCCACACGCTCGAAGAAGACGCGACCCTTCGTCACGCCGTCCGCTCCAGCAAACAGGTGCTCCAATGCGGCATGCAGCAGAGAAGCTGGCCGCACTTCCGCAACGCCGTCAGCCTCATCCAGGGCGGTGCTCTGGGACAAGTCCCGCAGGTCCGCACTTTCTGGTGGCAGAACTACGGACGCAACTGGATCCCCAAACCCGTCGACGCTGCGCAACTCGATTGGAAGCAGTGGCTCGGCGGTGCCCCCGACCAGCCCTTCTCCCTGGAAGTCTTCAACCGCTGGCGCTGGTTCTGGAACTTCGGCGGAGGTGCGATGACCGACCTCTTCGCCCACTGGATCGATGTCACCCACTGGGCCATGAAGGCCGACACACCCTCGACCGCGTTCGTGCTCGGAGACAACTACGTCTACCCGCAGTGGCAGTGCCCGGACACCATCCAAGCCGCCTTTCGCTATCCCGGTTTTGACGTCGTCTACGAAGGCATGATGGCCTCCTCTATCGACGACGGAGGACTGGAGTTCCGCGGCACCGAAGCCACCCTCAAGCTCAGCCGCTCCGGCATGTCCGTCTTCCACGAAGGCGTCAAAGCCAACCCCATCCTCCACGAAGAGAGCTTCGAAGACGGCACCATCCCACACATGCGCAACTTCTTCGACTGCATCAAGACCCGCAAAGATCCCAACGCCCCGGTAGAAGCCGGTCTAGCCGCCGCCAACGCCGGACATCTCGGCAACCTCGCCTACCACTCCGGCGGCATGGCAAAGCACCGCGCTTGAATCAACAACTCTGTGCCCCATTCTTCGCAGCTTTATCGCGAAGGGTGGGGTCGCGCGGAGCGCACAAACAGTCCCTCAGGAAACCAGGAACAGGGGGAACCACAAAAACCGGGTGCCCCATGTCCCGCTTTGGGACATGGGTTATGCGCGAAGCGCATCGTTCGCTCAAAGAGCGACCTTGGGAAAAGCAAAAAGCAGATCCCTTCGCTACGCTACGGGATGACAAACCTTTGGCGAATCTCACCTCACCGCCTCCAGAACCCGCAACAAAATCTCCTGCGAACGCCGCTGCCCGTACCCATGCCCATACGCGCTCGACATGATCGCCACCACCATATGCAGCGAAGGCACAATGTAAATCTTGTTGCCGCCATTCCCTGAAGCGAAGTGAACCTCGATCTTGCGCCCGCCCACCGGCGCCGCCCGCGTGTACCACATCCATCCATAGGCATCGGCATACGGATCGCTGTCCGAGATGGCCACCTCGCTGGCTAAACTCTTCGCGATCCACTCGTGGCTGAGCAGACGCCGACCGTTCACTACACCGTCATTCAGCATCAACCCGCCAATCGCCGCAGCATCACGAGCCGTGATCTCCAGGTTCCCCTGCCCCGTCGTCCGGTTCACCGGAACCTGACGCCAGCGAAACTTCGTAATCCCCAGCGGTCCGAAGAGATTGGCCTTGGCGAACTCGTCCAGAGGCATATGGGTCGCGTTCTCCACGATCGCACCCGTAAGAAACGCATTCAGCGAACAGTAGAGATACTTCTCCCCCGGCGCGCGTTTCATCGGAACGGCATAGGCCGCGCGGATCCAGTCGGTGGATTCATCCAGCCTGTCCTCGTTGCCCGGCGAGGTCGCCACCGTATCGTCGGCGTCCAGCCCCGACCGCATCGTCAGCAGATCTTCGACGGTGATCCTCTCCCGGCCATCCTTCGGCAGCCCTGGAAGATACGCGGCAATGGAGTCGTGCACACTGTGCACCATCCCCTTCTGCACCGCGAAGCCCATCAACAGCGACGTAATGCTCTTCGTGGCGGAGCGGATGTCATGCAGCGTCTCGGCGGAGTCGCCGTTGAAGTAGCGCTCGCTCACCACGCGCCCAGCACGCACAATCACAACGCCCTTCAGGTCGTGATGCTCCTCCCGCTCCATCTCTGCGTACAGCGTCTCCAACGCCGCCACATCCACGCCGGCGCCGGCTACCTTAGTCGTGCCCATATGCTGCGCCTGCGCAGATATCGCCAGACCGAAAGACAAAGCCACCCCACCACACAACAACACCGCTCTCCGCATGTCTGAGATACGAGCCGGCCGACTCTTCGGTTCCTTCGTATCTTCAGCCGATTCGAGGAGATAGGTAACGTTACTGACTCCCGGATAAAAGTCCTCAAAAGGTTGCTCGATAAAGGCGAAAGCTTTTCCTATATGGCAAATATGTCGCACAAAGGCAGGCGAAAACGGCCTCGATTTGTGCTATTTCGCCGAAATGTTGGCGCATGAATTGCTTTAGGTATTACGTACGATTTGATTCCTCACTTTGAAGGGAAACCCAAATGATCTCTACCGTCCGTACCCAAATTGCCACCAAAATTGCCGACAACCGCGAATTCTTCTTCATCAGCACGCCTCTCATGGGCGCCTTCCTTCTTGCCTGCGGCCTCGCAATCACTCGTTAGAAGCTGGCTGAAGTAAATCCTTGGATGAGGCGGGGGTGCCCTTCATGACTCCCTGCCTTTGATCTATCTCGCTCTTCCACGCACTAGCCTCGCTGCGCGCTTCCTTCGGCTCCCGCCTCTCACTTAGACAAGGTCGATGCCGAGGAATGCCCCCTCTCTCTTCGTTCTGCACAGCATTCCAGAAGGCAACTGCTCCTTTCCAATATCGACTAAGCGGAAGCGCGTCACGCCGACGAGTGGAAATGCTATGGTCCCGTGACTTTCTCCCTGACGAGCGCCCTTTAAATCTTGCAGTTAAGACAAAACTCGCGCTTGGAATAAAAGTCCTCTCTGGTTGTTATGAAACCAGCAGGGAACGCTCGGTTTAATTGGGTATCTGGATGCGCAAACCGCATATTGCATCGACGATCAAAAGCCTGGCGGAACCTTGGTTTATTGGGAGTCCGCTGGGATTGAAATACGGCATTCTTCTGAACGATGCCCTTGCCCTGAATCCGGATCGGGACCGCATAGAGGAGGCGCTGGCGCTGGGGAATTACACTTGGCATACCCAGTCCAACAAGCATCAGCGGGAGGCGCTGCGGGCCGTCTTACTCGCCTCTTTCCTGATGAAAGGGCAACCCCATGCGTTACGGGACAGCCTATATGCCAGATATAAAGACGAGAATGTAGAGTTTCTGACTCGCGAGTTTAAGCATTTATTTCCTGCAATCGCTGATCTTAACAACAATCGAGATTCGTGGGCACCGCATCATTTCACTGCCCCGAATACGCTAAACGCGTATAGAAGGCCTAGAAATTGGGCCACCGGCGGTGCGCCTCCATATCAATTCATCACTCATGGAGTTCGCTGCAATGTGCCCGTGAACGTTCTGGACAACCCCATCCCTACGCTCTCAGAATGGTGGTGCATTAGCATGGGTGTGCAGAGGGACAGGAAACCGGACAGCTTCTCGAATCACGGCGTGATACTCCGTGTACCCAAAGAAAATATCCTCACCACGTCTCCTACAGATCAATGGTTCGACAATTACGCCGGAACCGACGCAAGTGTCAGAGCGCCCGGCGTCACACTTGTCGACCATATCATTGACAAGAGTCTTCGCATCGGAGGGCTGCTGACTCCAACTCAAATCATCACCCGACAAGGGACACCCGGTGCAATAGCAAATTTTGCTGGCGCTGATCTAACTTCTTACAACGAGATAGTAGTCTGCGGTGTACCCAATATAAAGATGCCATTTGGTGGTGGAACAGGCCCACTGCAATTGCTGGGAGTGTTTATCCAAACGCGGATGGATGGCACTTTGCCCAACTTTTACTTTGGATCCCAAGGCCACTTTCTAAGAGTCGAAACTGCTGCAATGGCGTGCGCTGTTGTTAACAACGTTCCGTTACTCTATTTGCCAAATCCAACCCTCTAATGATTTAGGCGCCCGCTCGGCTCTAACATCGCAAGGAGAAGCGAGGCCGGAATGGCCCAGAGTCGCACGGTTTCGATCCAGGCAAATTCGGTAGCAACTCGGCGAAGGATCTAATCCATTTGAAGGCGAACTAGTTGTCCAGTTAGACAAGCGAACCGGGGCGGTACTTTCGTTCCTGCATACGCAGTAGGCCATAGGCTCTCTTGAGTGTTTCGAAACGATGCTCAGGAAGCCCCAATCCTATAACCTCGCCGCATATCATCCACTACCGGTAAAGCGGCCAGCAAAAACAGCGCCGTAGCCAAAGGAAGCGTAAAGAAGAACCCGGCGTGCTTGAACCCAACCGCGCCAATCACTCCACCTATAAAGAACAGCGCGATCAGCGACGTAAGCAGACGTAGTGTAGCCAGCTCCGGAGCGAGCGTTCCGTGCGCGCCTGCAAACCGCTTCGAGACGATCCTTCCCAGAGCGATTCCGGTATCCGTCACCATCCCCGTGAGGTGCGTCGTGCGGATCACGTTCTTGGAGAGCTTGGTGATGATGGCATTCTGAAGACCCATCGTGAAACAGAGCAGCAGCACCGTGCCCCATACGCGGCCTCCTGCGAAGACTCGCCCCGTAAATCCAAAGAGGATCAGAAGCACCGCCTCTGCGATCAGTGGTAGGGCGTACTCACTCTCCAGGCGGCGGCTTCGCGCCCAGCGGATGAAGAGCGTTGTGGCAAACGCTCCTAGCAGAAACGACATCACCGCAGCGAAGCCGCTCAACGCGACCGTCAAACTACCGACGGCGAAGTTATCCGCCATCGCGGACACGATTCCGGACATGTGGGAGGTGTACTGCCTCACCGCCAAAAATCCACCAGCGTTCGCAGCACCAGCGATGAACGCAAGATAGCGGGCCAGGTGACGATTGCTGGTCTCCGTACGTTTCCTTCCGGTCAGCCGGCGGAGATAGAAAAGCGGCATACCTCCATGATCGCAGGTATGCCGCTTCGTTTGCTCGTTTCTATTTCGTGCGATCGTTTCCGAACTAAGAGAGATCCAGCCGCGACGCATTGTTCAGCTTCGCTTCCGTGGACCACAGACCGGCGGAGGGCGTACTGATGTAGAAGACCTCTTCTCCATCCGGCATGGTGTTCCAGCCCTCTTTCATCGTGGCCGCATCGTAGCGCTTCTCCATCTCCTTCACGTCGGCGTACTGGTAGCCGACCTGTTCGATCTCTTCTTTTGTAAGATGGCCGGGAGCGTACGTGATCGTGAAGCGGCCTTCGCTGGAGCCGTGGATGAGATGCGCTACGCCGTGCGGGATCGCCTGCATGTCCGCTTCAGTCTTGTACAACTCCAACGTGCGCGGCGTTCCCTTGTAGCCATACTTCCGGATCAGCGCGTCCACGTCGGGCTGTTCCCCAAAGCGCTCCACACCCGGAGCGAGGATGAGCAGCTCGCCGCCGTCCGCAATCGCCATGCGTGTGCGGTAGACGGCCTTGTTCGCTACCCAGGTGGCGCGGAACTCGTCCGGCTGCATCACGGCGACGACCTTCTTCAGAGGCTTCTCGAAGGTGATGATGTTCTGCTCGCGGCTCTTGCGCGCGGCCTGAAGATAGGTCTCCAAATCGTCGCCGACGAACAGACCGCTGGTGACGAGCTTGTTGTCCGCATCCCGGTGCATCACGATCTGCACATAGAGGTCAGGAAGGTCTTTCAGATGCTCTTCTTCCGACCAGTTGTAGCAGGCGCGCAGCGGCGTGACCAGGCAGCCGAGGTTGTTCTCGATGCCGTATACGGCAGCCGCGATGTGCGAGGCACAGATGGTGTCCTTGCCGCCGAGGCCGATGTAGTAGTTCTTGTTGTGATTCGCGAAGCCAAGCACTTCATGCGGAACGACGTGGCCGATGTTGACGATCAGGTCCCACTGTTCGGTCATGAGTTTCGTGTTCAGGTCGACGGGGATCTCCCAGTCGGCGGCGCCGTTGGTGGTTTCCTTTACGAGGCTCGCTGGTATCGTTGCCACGTGGGTCACGCCACCGCGCCAGTCGTGCGCGAAGATCCGCTCCTCGGGGATGGAGCCGAACATCCACTTGTTCTCCGCCTCGGTGTGCGGGACGTGCTGTCCCAAAGTGGGAATCAGCTCCACATGCGCGTCGGGCAGGGCCTTGTAGAACATCTCCGTGATCTTGCCCGCGCCTGAGTGGGCGCGTGTAAGATCGGGAGGCAGCAGCAGGACCCGTTTCAGATCTTTATTAATGCGTTTGCGTGCTTCTTCTAACGTGCGCTCCACCGCGCCCTGAATTTGCGCCTCTGTCAGCGCCTCACCCTCGATTGCAAACCACGGCATCGCATTCTCTCCTGGACTGGATCAGTATTGGGGATAAGGGTAAACCAACGGCACCACGGCTGGCAGCAACCCCGGTGGGCTGGGCCCAGGGAATAAATTCTGAGAGCGCAGTTTGACCCGATTTCTGACCGACCCTATACTTTAGAGAGGTCACCGGCCTCTTTCGGGCGCGCTGTTCTTGGCGCGTTCATAGCGGTACCAAAAGATACACAGGCTCACGGACGGCAGAAGCGCTTCGTCCAAGCCATCGGGACCCCCGAAGATCTTCCAAGGAGCTCTACCATCCACATGAATCGTCGCCATGTTGCCTTGCTCTCCGCAGGCATGCTCTCCGTTGTGTTTGCCGCGTCTGCTGTTGCACAGACTGCATCTCCTACGGCTCCTGAACCCACTTCGCCTGCCGCTGCCGCAGTAAAGCCCGAAGCTATCCCTGCCAAGGTCGCACTTGTCGCCTTTGAGCAGGCCGTTTTCGCCACGAACGAAGGTCAGCGCGCTGTACAGGAAGTCCAGAAGAAGTTTGAGCCCCAGCAGACCAAGATCCAGGCCCAGGCTGCGGAAGTCGACAGCCTGAAGAAGCAGTTGCAGGCTGCCACCACGATCTCCGATGAAGAGCGCGCCAGCCGTGTGAAGACCATCGACACCAAGGAAAAGGCCCTGAACCGCGATGGCGAAGATGCCAGCGCAGCCTACCAGCAGGAACTGCAGGAGGCCTACAGCAAGGTGGCCGCCAAGGTGGCCGATGTGATGCGCAAGTATGTCCAGACCAGCGGCTTCACGCTTCTGCTCGATGTGAGCGGACAGACAAGCAGCGTCATGTGGGCAGCACAGCAGACTGACATCACCCGCGCTGTTGTGGATGCTTACAACACCTCTTCGGGTGTTGCCGCCCCGCCGCCATCCGCTCCGGGAGCAGGTCGTCCGGCCACGACGCAGCGCACCACGCCGCGTTCGACCACGCCCGCTGCGCCTAAGAAGTAAGCTCTAACGTATGCAAGAAGGGGGCCTAACGGCCTCCTTTTTTTGTGCGCATAAAATGTGTTTTGCACGGAATACTGTGGAAAAAAATGTGGATTGCGCATCCCGACTACATCTTCAGTGGAATCGATGCCGCGCCCCAACTAGTCTTTCCTTTTTCAGAACTGGCTTTTTCTCTTTAGATTGATAAGGTTAGGCGGAACCACACAGGTTAACCCTACCAAATCAGGTTCGAAATGTGGAAAGCCAGACAAAAACCTGTTTCCACAGACTGAGGTATGTCTCAATCCGGGAAGCCTATGTCTGACGTCGTGCATAATCCATGCATTAGAGAACGGCGAGCCAGGAGGCGAGCCGTTAGAAAGTACGTAGATTGCGTGGTTTTAGAACGCGCAGCAGAGGCTGAACCGCAGTTGCCGCGCAGCGTCGTAGGTGCCGCCTTTGCTGCTAAGGCCAAAGGTTGGTGACGTCGGTGTGGTGGTGGGTATTCGCCGACCATACCTTCTGTACGCAGAACGGCGAGCCTCTCCGGCTCGCCGTTCTGCGTACAGGATTGCGCTGTCTTTAGAAGGCGTAACGCAAGCTGAACTGCAGTTGACGGTCTGCTCCGTAGGTTTGTCCCTTTGTCTTGCTTAGACCAAAGGTCGAAGAGCCTGGAGTGGTGTTCGGATTATCTGCTGTGGGATGATTCGCGAGGTTGAATGCCTCGCCACGGAAGACGAGAGCGTGGTTCTCATGATTTGGTATGAGGTGCATGGTCTTTTGCAGCGCCGCACTGTAGCTTTGGAAGCCGGGACCATAGATCTGGTTCCGGGAACCGCGTGGAGAAAACTGACCAGCGTAGGTTGTGCTCATCTGCGCCGGGCTGGGATAGACAGAGGTATCGAACCATTTATCGGTTCCCGTCTGTCCTGCAAATCCCTTGTAAGTATGGACGCTCCCCAGGTGTCGGTAAAATTGCGTACCGGAACCCTGTCCCACGCCTGCATAGTCGGCACCACTGATGGAGATGTTTTCAGGGGGACCTGTCTGTGCCTGCAGAGTGCCGGAGAACTGCCAGTTCCCTAACGCCGCACGCTCTATGAAGTGAGTCGCATGTGTGCCATAGGGGATGTTGTAGACGAAGTTGGAGACGAAGACATGGCGCGTGTCGAAGTCGCTCGGGCCATAGCTGATGGACTTGTCGAACGCGTTCGTAAGATTGGTCCCGTTGCTGGAACCGAAGTCCATACTCTTGGACCACGTATAGGCAATGCCGAGGAGAAGATTGTTCGTCAATCTACGCTTCAGATTTGCCTGAAGGGAGTGGTACATGGAAGCGCCCTTATTCTGCGTCTCCGTAATATTTGAGAAGCCTTTGAAAGGACGAAGAGCATCTGGCTGGATGCCAGGGTTCGCCTGCGTGGTGCCGGGCTGAAGTTGATTGATATTGGCGAGCTGTTCCAGGTGGATTCCACGCCGTCCGACATAGGCAAGAGTGAACGTTCCAACCTTGTCGAACTCCTGCTCCACGGTGAAGTTCCACGCATAGGCTTCAGGGCTGGGATAGTTGAAGGCCTGAGACGAATAGTTGAAGGGGAAGCTATTCGTTCCGACGCCGCCCGGAGTGTCGACACTGCCATTCGTTACAGTGGACGACGGTTGGAAGGGTGCGTTGCCGCCCGTAAAGACGTTGTCGCTGATACCCAGCCGCTGGAAGTAGCGGCCTCCACCAGCACGCACTACGGTTTTAGGATCTACCTGCCAGGCGAAGCCGACGCGCGGTTGCACGTTCGATTTCACCGTGGGCGAATAGGTGTTGCTGAAGCCACGGAACAAACGGCTATAGGCTCCTCCGATAATGGAAGGATCTACGTGTCCGGCCGCCGAGGAAGGAAAGCCGCTGCCGGGAATGACGACGCCGTTGTACTGGTCTCCGCCCGTAACAGCATCCGTGATCGGGTTGACCGTCACTGCCAGTGCAGGGCTGTAACTACCAGGGTTGAAGACAGACAGGTTGCCCCACTTCGCGTAATAGGGATTCATAATGCTGTAGCGAACACCCATCTCAATCACGAGATTGGAGCGGGCGCGCCATTGGTCCTGCACGAAGCCTTCGTACATGGTGCCGCGATAGAGCGTGTAAGAACGTGTGCCGATTTCACCGTAGGTATCAAAGAGACCCGCAGCCGCGTTGGCTACCGCTCTTCCCGTGGTCGGAGCAGTGCCACCGCGGGTATCCGTAAAGCGAAAGAACCCATTCTGGTTGTTGGTCGCTCCGGGCGTTGTGCTGGAAACACTGATCTGATCGAAGTTGTTTTCTCCGGCGTACTCAAAGTTGAAACCCGCTTTGAGTGTGTGATTTCCCCAGACCTTGGTGAAGTTGTCGGCGGCTCCGTAGACAATACCGCCGGAGCTTGAGGGATAAGGCAGGCCGTCCAAGGTTCCGAAGTTTGAAATCTGGATCGTGGGAATCTTGTTCGGGATCTGCTTCGTTGCTGCTCCATACAGGTAGGGGTAGTTGATGCCATAGCTCGTACGGTCGTAGAGACCGGAAGATCTGTCGATGTTGATCTTCACGTGGTCGGCCGCGGCTGAGACAACGAGTTCATTAACCATGGTGGGCGAGATCGTCCACTGGTAGTGAAAAACCGCAACCTGATTGGGGCGATGGAAGGTCTGCGGCGTGCGGTTGAAATTACCGGAGTGTGGATTGCGGTTGTCGTAATTGAAGTTCAGGAGCGAGAAGCGAAAACGCTGGCTCTCTGTCGGCACGAAATCCACCACAATGGTGTCCTTGCGTTGGGATTCCGTATAAAGGGCCGTATCGCTCCAATTGTACGTAGAAGAGCCGGTTACGTTCGGTAGAGGATATGCGTTGAGAAGACCAAGACCGTTTGCACTCGTACTGCCAGGGACGGTCCGAAGATCGTTATTCGCGTACGGTACTCCAGTCAGCGGATTCTTAATCTGGTTATTGACGCATGTGCCGGTCGTGGTATTCCCACCAGCATCGAGGCAGCTATAGAAGATATTGGGAGAGAGCAACTCTCCGAAATCACCAGTGCGCATGCGCGCTGTTGGAGCGAACTGCGTGGCTGTGTCGTCGTGGTTGTACTTCACAAACTCCTGTCCAGCGAGAAAGAAAAGCTTCTGGCGGCCCGTGTTGAAGTGAGGAAAGGTGACCGGGCCATTGAAGTTCCAACCGAACTGGTTATAGCGAAACGCGGCAGGTTTATTGGGAGTGTTTGTGAGCACCGCGGTCAGCTTGCGTTGCCAGGTATTTGCATTCAGGGCTGTATTGCGGAAAAACTCGTAAACCGAACCGTGAAAGCTGCTGGTGCCGCTTTTGGGAACCATACGGATCTGTCCGCCGGAAGCGCGACCAAACTCCGCTGGGTAGCTGTTGGTGAGGATCTGAATCTGCGAAGTCGAATCAACGTCGGCCACACCGACGCTGGTGCCATTGGAACGCGTACGGACCATGGGAGCACCGTCGAGCGTGAGTACGCTCTCCTGCGAGCGAGCACCGCCAACGTTGATCCCGTTATCGAGCGAGAAGGCAAAGGCAGCCATGGAGTTGTTGCGGACGACGCCAGGCTCCATCTGGGAGAGGTAGAGCGGATTGCGACCGTTGAGTTGAATGCTCTTAACCTGCTCTTGCGTGACGAGCTGACCGACCGAAGCACTCTCAGTCTGCACAGCGTTGGCACCGGCTTCGACGGTGATGCTCGTGCCTGCTTCACCGACCTTGAGGGCAACATCCACACGACGACCGATGCTGGCATCCACCTGCACGTCGCTAACAGAGGCAGTCCGGAATCCTGGACTGGTAACGGTGACGGTGTAACGGCTTGGCCGAACGTTGACGAAGTTGTAGTTGCCTGATTCGTTCGTAGTGGTGTCGCGGTCCTGTCCTGTAGCGACATCGTGCGCGACGACCTTGGCGTTCGGAAGAGCGGCGCCATTCGAGTCTGTTACGGCGCCAGTGAGGGACGAGTTATCTGATTGGGCGGTGATGTTCTGACCTGCGGTCAGAATCAACACGACGAGTGCAACTCTCTTCCAGTGGTTCAAGAAACGGCGCATTGGCTCTCCAAAAACATCGCATAGGGTAAACGTCTTAGTTTTTTAGTTACCGATTGCGGGAGAATTTGTAGGCTTTTGCGGTCAAGAGTGTCAAGTGAAAATTCCGTAACTGAACTTCTCACTTCAAAAGGAACGATTTAGGACGTAGCCTTCCCTCCCTCTCCAGACTGACTGAAGAAGGTGCGTGAGCGGGGAAATAGGGGAGTAACCGCTATCGTAAACGACTAGTCTTCGCCGACCTTGAGGACGGCCAGGAAGGCCTCCTGCGGGATGTCGACCTTGCCGATGCGCTTCATCCGCTTCTTGCCCTCTTTTTGTTTATTGAGGAGCTTCTTCTTCCGGCTGATGTCGCCGCCATAGCACTTGGCGATAACATCTTTGCGGATGGCGGAGACGGTTTCGCGCGCGATGATCTTAGCACCGATGGCAGCCTGCAATGCAACCTCGAACATCTGGCGCGGGATGAGTTCGCGCATCTTGTGCACGAGCGATTTGCCGCGTTCAAAGGCAAAATCACGATGCACAATCACCGAAAGGGCGTCGACCGGATCGCCGCCAATGAGAATGTCCATCTTGACCATGGGCGAAACCCACATACCCGCGAGAGCGTAGTCCAGCGAAGCGTATCCGCGCGAAACACTCTTCAATCGATCGTAGAAATCGAGGACGATTTCGTTGAGCGGAAGCTGATAGGTGAGCAAAACTCGGTTGGAGCTGACGTATTCGAAGTTCTGCTGCTTGCCGCGCTTGTCCTCAACCAGCTTGAGAATGCCACCCACATACTCCTCATTGGTGAGGATCTTTGCGATGATGACGGGCTCTTCGATCTGGGCGATGTTTGTGGGATCGGGCCAGCGCGACGGGTTTTCGACTTCAACCACTTCCCCGCCGGTGAGCGTAATGCGGTACTTCACGCCGGGCGCGGTGGTGATGAGATCGAGGTTGAACTCGCGTTCGAGACGTTCCTGGATGATCTCCATGTGGAGCAGGCCGAGGAAGCCGCAACGGAAGCCAAAGCCAAGGGCTACGGAGCTTTCGGGTTCGAAAGAGAACGAAGCGTCGTTGAGCTTGAGCTTCTCCAGGGCGTCGCGCAGAGCACCGTGCTCGTGCGACTCGATTGTGTAAAGCCCGGCGAAGACCATGCTCTTGATGTCTTCAAAGCCCGGAAGCATTTCCGTGGCAGGCTCGGCGGGATCGGTGATCGTATCGCCAACCTTGGAGTCCACCACATTTTTAATAGTCGCGACGAAAAATCCGACCTCGCCTGCAGACAGCTCTGCAATTTCGACGGGTTTCGGCGTAAGGACACCCATGCTCTCAATATCGAAGACCTTGCCGTTCGACATGAGCTTGATCTTCTGGCCGGTGCGAAGCCTGCCGTTGATGACGCGTGCGAGCACAATGACGCCACGGTACGCATCGAACCACGAATCAAAGATCAAGGCCTGCAGAGGAGCCGAAGCATCGCCTTTCGGCGAAGGGAGCTTGGTGACGATGGCTTCGAGGATCTCTTCTACATTGAGGCCGGTCTTCGCGCTGACCGCAATCGCGTCGTCCGCCGGAAGGCCAACCGTGTTCTCGATCATCTCTTTCGTGCGTTCAATATCGGCACTAGGGAGATCAATTTTATTAATGACCGGAAGGATCTCAAGACCGTTGGAGATGGCCAGATAGGCGTTGGCGAGGGTCTGTGCTTCGACGCCCTGGGTCGCATCCACCACGAGGAGAGCACCTTCACACGAAGCAAGCGAGCGAGAGACTTCGTAAGAGAAGTCCACGTGGCCGGGCGTGTCGATGAGGTTGAGCTGGTAGGTGATGCCGTCTTTCGCCTTGTACATCATGCGGACGGAATGGGCCTTGATGGTGATGCCGCGCTCGCGCTCCAGATCCATGGCGTCGAGCACCTGGGCCTGCATCTCGCGATGGGTCAGCGAGCCGGTGAGTTCCAGCAGGCGGTCAGACAGTGTGGATTTGCCATGATCGATGTGCGCGATGATCGCGAAGTTTCGTATGTATTTTGGATCCATGAAGAGGCGGGATACTCCAGACTTCATCTTAACAGCTACGAGCGGGCAAAGAAGCCAGTCATGGGTTGGGTGACTACAATAAAGAGGTGCAATTGAACCTTCGGACCTCTCCCAAGAACGCTCTTCGCGCCCTGTTGTGTGTGCCCTTGCTCTTTTTGGCGGGGTGTCCCGCGAATGAAGGCGGAGGTACTCCGCCGAAGCAGGCGATGGCGCCTGCCCTGACAGCCTCAGCCGAAGCCGTGAAGGTGGACCCTGCGGCGCAGTTTGCGGAGCGGCAAACCGCCGCCAAAGTGCAGCAATTAATAGGCCAGGTGGACCGTACCTACCAGAGCGGCGTCGAGAACTATCGCTCCGGGCGTCTGGATGCGGCACGGTTGGACTTCGACTTCGCCGTCGACCTCATGCTGTCCAGCGGGATCGACATCAAGACGAATGACGCGCTGAACGACGAGTTTGAGCGCACAGTGAACGCGGTGAACTCTCTGGAGATGGATGCCCTGAAGCAGGGCAATGGCTTCTCTCCACGCATTGAACAGTCTCCGGTCGAGGCTGCGGGCGATCTGACCTTTCCCTCGAATCCCGAATTGACGGCTCAGCTGAACGCCGAGTTGAAGACGACGACCTCCGATCTTCCGTTGGTCGTCAACGATTACGTTGCCGGATATATCTCCTACTTCACCAACAATGCGGGCGGTCACGCCCATCTGGTGCGCTCTCTGGAACGCGCTGGCAAGTATGAAGGCATGATCAAGAAGATTTTGCGTGAAGAAGGTGTTCCGCAGGACCTGATCTACCAGGCCATTGCCGAGTCGGGCTTTCAGCCCCAGGCGTTCAACGCAAAGAGCGGCGCAGGAGGAATGTGGCAGTTCATGCCCTTCCGCGGCGCCTACGGCCTGGACCGCAACGGCTGGTTCGACGAGCGCTTCGATCCGGAGAAGTCTTCGCGCGCCTATGCCAAGTACATGAAGACGCTCTACAACCAGTTCGGCGATTGGTACCTGGTGATGGCTGCGTACGACTGGGGCCCAGGCAATGTGCAGAAAGCTGTCATGCGTACGGGATACGCAGACTTCTGGGAGCTTTACCGGCGCAACGCTCTGCCGAAGGAGACCAAGAACTACGTTCCTGCGATGCTGGCTGCCGCAATCATGGCGAAAAACCCCAAGCAGTATGGGCTGACCTCCATGAATGTGGAACCAGCCGCGAACTATGACACGGTGACGGTGAACTATGCCATGGATCTGCGCCTGGCCGCAGACGTGACGGACTCCACGCTGGCCACGATGGTGGGATTGAATCCTTCCCTGCTGCGGCTCAACACGCCGCGCGATATTTCGTTCGATCTGCACATTCCGGGCGGCACGAAGGAGATGTTCCAGAAGCGCATCGCTGAAATTCCGGAAGAGAAGAGAGCAAGCTGGCGCTTCCACGATGTACGTGCTGGCGAGACCTTGCAGCAGGTGGCGGACCTCTTTCACGTGAAGGCGGACGACCTGGCGACGGCCAACGATCTCTCCGCGGGAGAGGGCGTGGACACGGGCGATGAATTAATTGTGCCGGTCTACACGAGTGTTTCGGCGGCAAGCGCGCATCCGCAAAGGTACACCTCGCGTCGCGGCGATACGTTGGTAACGGTCGCGGATCGCTTCGGAGTTTCGAGCGAACAACTGCGCCGTTGGAACCACCTGAGCTCGAACTCCATCAGCACCGGACGCTCTCTCTACATTGCAGAGCCCGTGCGCCTGGCGCCTTCCGCGCATACGCGCAGCCGTGGTGGACGTGGCAGAAAATCCGCTCGTAGCGCGGGTTTGAGCGGATCGAGGGGAAAGAGCGGGGCACGATCTTCCTCCTCTGGACACGGCCCCACATCGCGTGGATCGAGTTCCACCTCATCCTCAAAGTCGAAGGTGGGAGCGACGTCGAAGGCGACGAAGAAGAGTTCCCCGAAGAGGCGTCGCTGAGCTGAAAAACATCGATCGACGCAACATCGATCGAAACTTCTTTCGTCTTCTTAGAATCTTTCGTCGAAAGTGCTTGCCTTCGCGCGCAGAGAGATGCACCATATTTCTGTATTGCGTGTTGCACTCTTTGTGCATCCAACTAAGCGAACCACCACACGCAACTCCGGAGCGAGAGCAATGAGAGACGAAGCAAACTTCAAACTATATGCCGCGGCCGAAGACGATAACTTCGACCAGGAAGAAGAGCTTGAAGAAGACCTGGACCGGGAAGACGATGAAGACTTCTCCGATGAAGAAGAGGATGAAGTAACGCTGACCTCAGACGACGACACCGACCAGGACAAGATGCTGCATGACAGTCATCACGCGGAAGACGCCTCTGTCTATGGCGCGCCCTCCACGCCGGTCGATCCCTACTCCCCACCCGAGAAGCTTTCCAGCCTGCCCGAGATGAGCGCAGCGGAAGTGCCGGTAGCGAAGACCCTGTCTTCGACGAAGAAGACAACACCGGTAAAGAAATCTGCCCCCGCGAAGAAGACCGCTGCCAAGAAAGTTGCCGTCAAGGCACCAGCAACGAAGGCGGTAGCCAAGAAGGCTCCGGCAAAGAAAGCGGCTGCCAAGAAAGTCGTCGTCAAGAAAGCTCCGGCGAAGAAGGCCGCAGCGAAGAAGACACCTGCCAAAACGGCAGCAAAGAAATCAGCGCCCGCGAAAAAGGCTGTCAAGAAAGCCTCCGCGAAGAAAAGCGCAACGAAGTCTGCCGCAGTGAAGAAGACGACCTCTTCACGCAGTGGAAAGGCCGTCTTGAAAAAGACGTCCGCAAAAAGCACCAAAATAAACCAGCGAGGTAAGACATTGGCTACTAAAAAGGCAGTGAAGAAGGCTCCGGCAAAGAAGGCCGTTGCTAAGAAGGCAGTTGCAAAGAAGGCTGTTGCTAAGAAGGCCCCAGCGAAGAAGACTGTTGCCAAGAAGGCTCCAGCAAAGAAGACCGCAGCAAAGAAGACCGCTGCTAAGAAGACTGCAGCAAAGAAGTAGTTTTACCGTAACAACGTAGTACCGCTGTAAACAGGCAAGCAAAAAGGCCCGGCTCCTCCTTCAGAGGCTCCGGGCCTTTTTGCGTCTGCCGATAAGTTCTTGCGCTATTTTTTCAGCTCGTTGATGGCGGTCAGAACTTCCTCGCTATGGCTGGGAACCTGAACCGCAGGCCAGACCTTCGCGACTTTGCCGTCGGGCGCGATGAGAAACGTCACACGCGAGGCATACTTGATCGGTCCCATGCCCTTGACCGGCACGCCGTACGAATCGACGACCTTGTGCTCCGGGTCAGCGAGGAGCTTGAAGGTCAAGCTCTCCTGCGTGCAGAAGCTCTTGTGGCTGTCCGCGGTGTCCAGGCTGACGCCCAGAATCACTGCGTTGGCAGCGGTGTACTTTGCCAGGTCGCGCTGGAAGTTATGCGCTTCGAGGGTGCAACCCGCCGTTTTATCCTTTGGGTAGAAGTAGAGGACAACCCACTTGCCCTTGTATTCGGAAAGATTCACAGCTTTGTCTTCCTGAGAAGGCAAGGTAAAGCCAGGTGCGGTGGCACCGGGCTGCAACATGTCTCCGCCAGCGGCATACGCCAGCTTCGCCGTCATTCCGCAGGCGACGATCGCCAGCGCCAGAACACTCCATAAACCAAGTCTTTGCATTGCCTCTCTCCTGTACCGCGTAAAACAAGATCCCGTTCGTTAAGACTGGCCCGACGGGGTGGAAGTCTCACCCACAACGCAGATTCCAGCGGCGTTGGCCCGCGCGATCAGCGCAGGTTCATCGAAGAGCAGTGTACGTCCTGCTTCGATGGCGAGGCAGGTCGCACCGGCGGAAATCATCGCTTCGATGGTGGGAAGACCGATCACGGGCACGTCGAAACGCATATCCTGCTTCGGTTTCGCCACTTTTACCACCGTAAGCGAGCGCCGCAGGGTGGAGGCTTCTGCTTCCAGCGTTCGGAAGAGTTCCCCCGCGCGAGCAATGGTGGCGTCCGTGCCTTCCATGGCCTCTATCGCAACGCAGGCCTGCGCGGCGATCACGACCGTCTGACCAAGATCGAAGCCAGCAATCCCACGCGCTACGGTCAGGCCGTAGGCGATGTCCTTCAGCTCTTCTTCGTCAGGCGCACGCTGCGTCAGAACGCCAGCTCTCGCGAGCATCGGTTCAAGATAGGCGGTGGACGAGATCAACTCAATGCCTTCGTCCCCAAGGACCTTCGCCACCGCGCCCAGGAGCATGTCCGTATTGCGCGTGCGGAGGCTCATGAGCAGCTTGGCTAGCTTCCAGTCAGGCCGTATGGCCGAGAAGATCTGTTTGTGCCGCACTTGGCCCGCCATGACGGCTTGCATCACGCCTTCAGCGTGGAACGTATCGATAAGTTTGGAAAGTTCGCCCAGGGACATCCAGTGAACGCGGATGCCGGCGTCTGCTGTGGCGCGTGCGTTCATCTCCGGATCGGTCTCTTCGTGGATCGCCGCAACGACGACTGCGATCCCTCGCGCGCGCGCCGCATCGAGGAGCAGGAAGGGGAAACGGCCGTTGCCTGCTATGAGACCGAGCTTGGACTGGCCTTCAGGCAACGAAATCGAGACCGTTTTTGTCGACCAGCGTGAGCAACTTGAGCGATGCGCCGCTCGGCTTCTTTTCCCCTCGTTCCCACTGGGAGATGAGATTAGTCGAAAGACCGAGATGGAGCGCGAAGACGGCCTGGCTTGCCTCTTCGCGTTTGCGGAGCGCCTCGATATCTTTCGGCTTGAAGTGACGAATGGGCGTGAGGCAGGACTCATCGAACTCGCGCATGGATCTCTTCGACATCACCCCTGCACGATGAAAATCCTGTGCGGTTTGATGGAGAACGGCCGCAATCTTGCTGCGGTAAACAAGATTCTTAGCCGCAGATTTCTTCGAGCGCACCGGCTTCGCAGAGTCTTTCAATATCTTCGTTGGCATATTTGAATGTGTCCTTAGCAAACCTTCTAAACTCAGCCAGGTCCTGCACCGTAATGTTTTGCATGTCTTTCTTCGCAAATCCAAAAATAAAGACCGAGATCTTCCCGTGCTTCAAAAGAACAATCGTCCTGAAGCCACCGGACTTGCCGGCACCGTGGCGGCGAACCCTCTGCTTGTAAACACCGCCACCCAAATCTGCATCAATGAGGCCTCGTTCCATGTCCTTCACGGTTGCGCAGAGGTCATGGTCGGTTATGCCGCTTTTTCTTGCAAATCGAGCGAACAGACGCCCCTTAAACACGCGCATCCAAAAATAACCTAACACTGAGTGCTATAGCTGTAAAGCTACTTGATCACGCCGCGCTCGCTCTTCGCGATGAACTCCGCGAGGTAGGCCACCCGTTCGCCGAACTCTCCGCTGGCCACCTTCGCCTGAATCGCCTCCAGCGCCTGGGTGGTATTCATCTTGGAGGCCTGCAGCATCTTGTAGGCCAGGCGGAGTTGTTTAATCTCGTCCGGCGTAAAGCCCTTGCGCTCCAGTCCGACCTTGTTGAGGCCGAAGGCGCGGTTTTCGCGACGGACGCTGGTCAGCGAGTACGGCATGACGTCCTGCGTAATCGTCGTGCCGCCGCCGATATAGGCGTACTTCCCGATGGTGCAGAACTGATGGACAGGATTTAGGGCTCCGACGCTGGCGTAGTCCTCGACCGTGACATGCCCGGCGAGCGTCGCTGCATTAGCAAGAATGCAACCGTTGCCGATGGAGCTGTCATGGCCAATATGGACGTAAGCCATGATGAGGCAGCCATCGCCGATCTTCGTCTCGCCCCCGCCGCCGTTGGTGCCGCGCGAGATGGTGACGTACTCACGGATGGTATTGCCGTTGCCGACCGTGAGCTTCGTCGGTTCGTTCTTGTACTTCAGGTCCTGCGGGGCGATGCCGAGGCAGGCGAAGGAAAAGATTCGATTGTCTTCGCCGAAGGTCGTATGACCGTCCAGCACGACGTGGCTGACCAGTTCGCAGCGCTCGCCCAGAACCACGTGGGCACCGATCGTGCAAAAGGGGCCAACGGTACAGCTCTCCGGGATAATAGCTCCCTCTGCAACGATGGCTGTGGGATGGATGGCCACGGCTAGACCGCAGCCTCGGAAGCGGCGGAGGCTTCCTCTGCAGGCTTCGGTTTCGGTCTTGCGACGAGCGCGCACATCACCGTGGCCTCGCAGGCGAGCTTGCCATCGACCGTTGCCGTGCCGCGCATCTTGACCGCGCTCGTGCGCCAGTTCAGCACCTTGACCTCAATGCGGAGCTGGTCGCCGGGAACCACCGGTTTGCGAAACTTCGCGCCATCGATGCTGGTAAAGACCATCAGCTTGTCTTCGCGGTCGGGGATGTCATTCAACAGAAGAAGTCCGCCGGCCTGCGCGATGGCTTCCACCATCAGGACGCCCGGCATGATGGGATAATCCGGAAAATGGCCCGTGAAGTGTGGCTCGTTGGCCGAGACGTTCTTGAGGGCGACGATGCGCTGGCGGGGTTCCACCTCGATGACGCGGTCGATCAGGAGCATCGGGTAACGATGCGGCAGGATCGCCATAATCTGCTGGATGTCCATGGTCAGCGGCGTTGCGCTGGGAAGGTTCTTTTCATCACTCATAACCTCCTGATTATAAAGCGATGAAATGTCACTTTTTCTTGGCGTTGTAGGGCTGGTCCGGGTTGAAGAGTATCTCCGGCGTCGCGGAGTTGTAGCTGATCTTCGTCAGGAAGCGCTGTGCGACCATATCTCCGTTGCGATAGCGGGTGATAGAGATAGGCGTCTGGATGCCCTGGTAGACGTGATAGTCAGAGTATTCCTCCTGGTCTTCGTCGTAGTCCTTGTAGACCAGATTCTTGTACTTGAAGGTGCGGCGCAGGGGCAGGTGCGTGTCCGCGTCCAGTTCGATATCCACGGAGTCATTCTTCGAGTTGATGACCGTCACCTTGTCCGCCTGGCGGCGTTGCACGGTGCTGGGCCCGTCGGAGATCAGGATGGTCTGCGGATCCTTCAACCAGACGCGAACGACCTCGTCGATCGTGTGATCGCGGACGCGGAAGTGCTCCTCCACGATGTCCTTCGGCAGAGCGCGCTTGCCCTTGTAGGTCAGTTCCCAACCTTCATCGGTCGTCCAGATCTGGACGACGTCGCGCTTCTTCGTCAGTTCGACGCGCTCCAGCCCCGGCGTTCCGGGAACCACTTTGTGAAAGAGGAAGAATGGCGCGTCCCCGGTGGGATTGCCCTTGAAGAAAGCCGCCGTCCGTCCCTGAAACTCCCACTCGGTGCGTCCCGCCCAGGCGTCACCGCCGAGGGCGACGACCATCTGCTGCAGCAGCGCGCGCGCCTTCTGCTCGCTGGCATCCTGCGCGTGGGTGGGCAAAGTACAGAGAAGAACTGCAGCAAGAATCCAGGCGGCTTTCCAACGGGGCATCGGTGAGACTCCTAAGTTATCCAGCAAGAACGGCACCGCCATTGACGTTGAAGATCTCGCCCGAGATGAAGCCTGCCCAGGGCGTGCAGAGGAACAGGATAGGGCCTGCGATCTCGACTGGCGTACCGACGCGACCCAACGGGATCGCGGACAGCACTGTATTGGACGCATCCGGCGCGCTTAGGGCTACGGCGGACATATCCGTATCCACCCAGCCGGGCGCAACGCAGTTCACATAAATGCCGTCGCGGATGAGCTCCGTAGCCAGCCCCTTCGTCATGCTGATGAGTGCACCCTTGCTGGCGGCGTAGTCGGCATGGAAGGCTTCGCCGCGCTGGCCTGCGGTC
The DNA here is from genome assembly GCF_000179915.2 of Terriglobus saanensis SP1PR4. NCBI lineage: Bacteria > Pseudomonadati > Acidobacteriota > Terriglobia > Terriglobales > Acidobacteriaceae > Terriglobus > Terriglobus saanensis. The sequence goes on from NC_014963.1 coordinate 4,457,535, forward strand.
GAACTGACCAGAACAATATGCCCGGGCGGGCGACCCTCCGGCTTTGGCCGAGACTTCATCTCGCGGACGGTGGCCTGCACGAGACCGAAGACGCTGTCGAGATTGACACCGAGCGTTCCGCGCCACTGGCTCTCTGCCATCTCGGCGATGGATGCGTCCTGCGGCGGCCAGACACCGTGGTTCACCACAAGACAGTCGATTCCGCCGAGCGCCGCCGCTGCAGCAGCCACGAGGAGACGTCCGTCTTCAGCGCAGGCAAGCTCCTGGCGCAGGGCGACGCATTGGTCGCCGCCTCCACACTCTTCTGCGAGCGATTGGGCCTGGGCCTCCGCGTTGCGATAGGAAAAGGCCACACGTGCGCCAGCCTGGCGGAAAAGACGTACGGCGGCTGCGCCAATCCCGCGCGAGCCTCCCGTAATAAGAGCTGTGCGGCCCGCGAGCGACAACGGAACGCCGGTTGATTCAAAAATAGTCTGCACGTGTTGACGCTAACGCGTACTCTGATCCACACGCAACACCACCCTCCAGTGGAGCAACTATGAAAATCGCTGTGATCGTCGCTCGAATTCTTCTGGGGCTACTCTTTTTAGTCTCCGGATTGAATACCCTCCTTCACTTCTTCCCGGCCCCCCCCTTTGCCGCCCAGCGATTCCACGACGTTCGCGAATCTGCTGATGTCGAGCAAGTACATGACCTTCGTCGCCGTGCTGATGGTCATCGGCAGTCTGCTTCTGCTGGTAGGAAAGTATGTCCCGCTGGGCCTGACGCTGCTCGGGCCTATCATTGTGAACATCCTGCTCTTCCACTTCACGCTGATGCACGGCGGTGCGGCAGGGGGCCTTATCGCTGCAGTCTTTGAGATCTTTCTGATCGTGGCCTATCGCAGGTCGTTCCGCGGCATCTTCGACGCGGACCCGCCGCCTTCGACTACGATTTAGCCGCGGCTTTAAGTTTCCGTGCAGCGAGGATGAGTTTCTTCTGCTCCGTCTTCGTCAGCGCGAGAACGCGTTGGACCTTGGGCGGCAGTTTTTCGCGCGTGAGTGCATGCGCGGCGGCGAGATGCTCCCGCCACTCGGTATCGCGCAGCGCCGACCAGTAGGAGGTCCCTATCCAGAAGATGCGTGCGAAATAAGGCGCGGGCAGCAGACCGTCGAGCTCCAAAAGTTCGGAGCAGCGCTCACGGCCAGCGGCAAATGAGGCGACCGACTTCGCGTTGGCGCTGAGGTCGAAGACCGCAAACATCTTTCCGCCAATTGCCTTGTCTCCCACCCAGAAGACAAGGTTGTCGCCCCACTGGTGGGTCTCGACGACGTCGGGAAGGGACAACAAATATTCGCGGGCCAGTTCAACGTTCATGCGCCCTGAGTATAGCGTCAGGCCTTGTGCTTTTCTCGTTTGCTGGCGGCTGCGGCTTTGCTATCGGCCCCGCGCTCGGACGAAGTCGTGCGGGCCTTCTTTTGCAGCTTCCCTTGGCGCCAGTCTTCGTTCCGGGAACGCGTGTGAATCCGGGCCAGCAGGCCGGGCCTTCACCGGTGGATTTCTTCGAGGATCTTGTTGCAGTCGCCATTGTGTTCGATAGGAGATAGGCCCAGGAAAAATGGGTTCCCGATGCGCGCCGCAGTGTTCCACGTGGAACACAAAAACTACGTTATTTCAAGCGCAATCGAATCGGACCTTTGGCCGTGCGACCGTCGATCACTCTTCCCTTCTGGGTCACGACGATCTGTCCGGCGTCCACCAGGGAGAAGGCGGCTTCACGGGCTTCTTCCATCAGCGGCTCCCAGGCAGAGCGAGTCTCACTCCCCGCAACGGCCCGGGCGACTTCACTGGGACAGATCGTTTTGCCTGCACCACGCTCTTCGAGCAGTCGCAGGATGGTCTTCGACATCGCCTTCACCGGATGTGACCTCCTATACTTGGATGTAGCGATGACAACACAGCACACCTTTCCCCCACCGCAAGAGCAGCTCGACCTGATCACCAAGGGCGCCGCCGAGATTATTCCGGTGGACGACCTGACGCGCCGCATTGAGGCTTCGATTGCCAGCGGAACGCCGATGCGGATCAAAGCCGGCTTCGATCCGACCGCGCCGGACCTTCATCTGGGTCACACTGTGCTGATGCGGAAGCTGCGGCACTTCCAGCAGCTTGGGCACCAGGTCATCTTCCTGATCGGAGACTTTACCGCCCTGATCGGTGATCCCACGGGCAAGTCGCAGACACGCAAGCCCCTGACGCGCGAGCAGATCGCCTTGAATGCAGAGACCTACCAGGAGCAGGTCTTCAAGATCCTGGACCGCGACAAGACGGAGGTCCGTTACAACTCCGAATGGCTGGGCGAGCTGCGGTACGAAGACACGATCCGCCTGATGGCACAGTTCACCTTGTCGCAGATGATCGAGCGCGAAGAGTTCCACAAGCGCTTCAACGCCGAAGAGCCCATCGCCCTCCACGAACTGATGTACCCCGTCATGCAGGGATACGACTCGGTCGCCCTGAAGTCCGACGTGGAGCTGGGCGGGACCGACCAGAAGTTCAACCTGATGCGTGGGCGCGATCTGCAGAGACACTTCGGCCAGCAGCCTCAGATTGTGCTGACCATGCCGATCATCGAAGGCCTGGATGGCGTGCAGAAGATGTCGAAGTCGCTGAACAACGCGATCGGCGTGACCGAAGCTCCCTTCGACATGTTCACCAAACTGATGCAGGTCTCCGATGAGCTGATGTGGAAGTACTACACCTTCCTGACGGACCTGCCGCAATCCCAGATCGACGCTCTGCGCGAGCAGGTAGCCGCAGGCACGCTGCACCCGATGCAGGCGAAGAAGGACCTCGCCCGCACGATCACGGCTGGTTTCCACACCGCAGAGGCAGCTCAGCGCGCGGAAGAGAACTGGTCGACGCAGTTTCAAAAGGGTGGTGTGAGCGACGATACGGAGCGGATCACTGTTCCCAAAAGCGAACTCGGCGTGGAAACGGAGCCGCTCTCTCTTAATGTGGACCGTCTGCTCGTGACCGCAGGGCTGGCGAACTCCATGGGAGAAGCGCGCCGCAAGCGTTCCGAGAAGGCCGTGCGCATTGACGAGGCAGTGATCCTCGAACCCCGCTATGCTCTCGTCACCGATCCGGTCACCCTGACCGTCCGTCTCGGCAAGCGGGTAAAGCTTGTAACCGTTACGTAGATTTTCGAGGGTATAGCAAAATTCGTCCGGGTTGAAACGTTGAGCTGACGTAAGCTCACATGAGTAAAGTTGATGTTCTAAAGGTGAGAATGCATTGCTCTATAAACGCTTCTTCATCCTATCGGTACTTGCAGTAGCCTTGTCGAAAACGGTCGCGAACGCTCAAGTGGCCAAGACGGACTGGAACGCACGCCTGGTGGGCAGACCGCTCTATTTGCGTGGGTTCTGGCATAGTGATCAACTCCGGTTCGATCCATCCGGTAAGCTCATAACCCCATCGGAGCCAGGACCGGTCACGCTGAGCGGGGTAGATGTGAAGTCGGCGAAGGTGAAAAATGGCCTGCTCGTCCTTCAGGCGAATCGCGTGGCGCTGGTGCGGCGTGCTGACCGGGAGCCAGGTCTCGAGCGCCTTCCTATCTCCTCTACCACTCATATTGAGTTCGCGCTTCGGAACAAATTTATCGCGCCGGAAGAGATGAAGATCGTGATCGAGCCGGATACATCGGGAGATTTTGAGGCTGCACTGCGGAAGATCTTCGCGGATGGCTGGGAAGATCTGAAGGCATCAGTCCCGCTGTATTGGAAGTGCTATGCGACGAGTTACTTTACAAACACGATTGCTCCGGATGCCGAAGAAGCGGTGAAGCAATGTGTCACTACGCCAAAGAGTGGTGTTGGGATTGAAGGCACCCGGAATCACGCAGAAGGGATTCAAGCGCCGGTCTTGATCGCTTCACCGCCGCTTCCAGGTCACCCCGGCGCGCGGGGATTTAGAGTGCGAGGGGACGCACTCATTCATCTCCGGGTAACGGCAGAGGGTATGCCAGTAGGCTTGCAGGTCGTTCAAGCGGTCGGTGCTGGCGCAGACGAGATGGCGCTACAGACGGCTTCCGCCTATCGCTTTCAACCGGCCATGCTGAATGGGGTCGCGGTACCGGTGGATTTAAATGTCAATGTTTCCTTTCATTGAAGAGCGAATTCGCTTCGTCGATAGCGTACGAAGAGGGCCAACGATTCCCAAAAACGACTAGGCTTTGAAGCAGAACCGCTCTCTACAAAATGTAGACCGCCTTCTTCTGACCGCAGGACTGGCCAACTCCAAGGGCGAAGCGCAGCGCAAGCGTTCCGAAAAGGTTGTGCGCATCGAAGAGGCCGTGATCACCGAACCTCGCTATATCCTCACCACCGCCCCGATCACCCTGACCGTCCGTCTCGGTAAACGGGTCAAACTTGTGACCGTCACTTAGATTCCGAGAATGATGCGAAGCTCTTCCGGGCGGTTTCCTGAGAAACCGACTTCACGTGACCGGTTACCGGCGAGTAGCGACTCCGTCATCTCCACTTCGTTGCTTCCCTAACGATCAGATCCTTGAATTGGGGCTCAGGGAAGCCAAGATGAAGCAGAAACACACCCCGTAGCAACGCTCGCATTTTCTGACTGAGCAGAAACAGCTCTCCGCCTCTTAGCGGCTCGCTCTTTTCACCCGACGAACCGCCGGCATGAGTAAAAAAGTTTCTGGTTTCCATCACTGACGCTGCGAATGCGTCAGGATCGATCTTCATTTCGCCAAGTGTGGACTGGCTAATGCGGCCGCAAAGCTCCTTCAATCTTGATCTGAACGATATCTGGTTGCAATTAGCCACCGCTGCGCTCACTTTCTTCGCGGTCTCATCGTCAATCTCTAGCTCTTCAAGAAACTTCTCTATCTTTCCACGAAGTGCCTTGAACGAGTTCTTGTCCATTTTCGACTCGTCCCCTCCCGTCGCTCGATGGAAACCCTCAAGCGCTTGAGCCAGTGACAAAAATTCGGTTTCTACAAAGAGTTTTCCTTTACGCAACACCCCGAGCACTAGGTTTTCAATCTCACGAAATCCCTTCGATTCACTAAGCCAAGTCGAGATTGCGAGTGCGAGCTGCGAATTCGAGTGACGCAATGCATCGAGTATCTTATATTTCTCTACAAACGCATGCTGCTTCTTGATTACTGCCCCGCTCTTGTCCTCTCGATAAACGAAGAAGGTCTCCATCCCCAGCGATGTACCCGCCAGTAGAGAGAAGAGATTTTCCAACCGGTTGCCAATGTTCATGAACCACGCTAGAGATTCAGCTTCAGGCGGCGTAACCTCCACGATAGCCACTGTTTTGGTTACCCTTGCTTCTATTTCTTCATCTGTTGTGAGGGTCTGATAGGCCTTGAGTTCAAGATGGATGCCAGTGTCAAGCACCAAATCCAATAGTGGCTTTGGCTCTAATTGAACTTCGATAGTGACGCGTCCTTCCCCCCACTTTTCTGTTGAGGGGGTATTCACAAACTTTGAGAGAGAAGAGAATGTATAGCGGGCGCTATCCAGGCATCTATCGTTCATTGCTCCGGTGCGCATGCCGCTGACGAATATGGACGCGCGTTGAGCCGTAGATATCACTGATTGCTGTTCATCCTCGTACGACGTTAGCCCCGCTTGCTCGACTTCAATGACGTTAAGCAGACTGCAATTCTTGCCTTCAAAGAATCCATGCAAGATGTCAGAGCGGGGGATTGAATTTGAATCAGAATTCCACTGGGTTAGGTCTAGAGGAGGCACCTTCGCCCCTCGAAAGTATTGTGGAGAGGTGACGAAGCGAATTCCGTCATCGTTGATCGTGAGAGTGCCGGTCATCACTTCGTCAGGGCTCTGGGGCTTCCAGAACGCGGCGAGAGAGCTGAATTGTGAGTCCAACCGCAGGTGCTCTTTGCCCATAAATGAAAGCTACCAAGCTCTGCGTTAATTGGGCTAGAGGGCGTCGGCTCGCGCCGACGCCCTCTTCGTCGCTCCGTAATCCCAACTGTCAGTTTCGCAGCGTCATTCCTCTTCAATAAGAACGACAACGCGGCCCTTTTCGTCCTGTCTCAGTTGAGCCATGGGAATATCGTGGTCGTGGGGAAAGAGGACCAGCCAGTTCTCCGGTAGAGCGCGGGCGTAGAAGCGCTTGCGCTCCTCAATGGTGCGGAGCGGGTCGAGGTCGAAGCCCATCGCCCAGCCGAGGTCGAGGTGCGCTGAGGTGGGGATCAGGTCGGAGATAAAGCAGGCGTGTTCGCCCTCGCTCTCGATATGGACCGCCATCGTCTGCGCCGTGTGACCGGGGAAGCACTCCAGCCACACGCCTTCGCAGACGTACGGGTCTGCTACCAGAGAGTCTGCGTCGACAAGGAGCATCTGCCCGTTTGCGAGAAGCGGTTCGTAGTTGTCTGCTACGTAGCTGATGCGGTCGCGCTCAAGTTGCAGACGTCCGTGCTCCACCTCGCCCCGGTGCGCCACGTATTTCGCATTGCGAAATGTTGGCGTAATGCGACCGTCGGCGTGGAGCGTGGTGTTCCACGAACAGTGGTCCCAGTGGAGATGCGTGTTGATGACGAAGTCGATGCTCTCCGGGGCGATGCCTGCGGCGGCGAGGGATGCGGGCAGAAGCTCCTGATTGCCACAGATCTCACGGAGTTTTGGCGAGAGCTTGTTCCCGAAGCCGGTTTCGATCAGCAGCGTCTTTCCCGCGATCTTCACCACGACGCAGTTGAGACCGATAGTGATTCGATTGAGCTCGTCGCTCGCGACTTTTCGGCTCCAGAGTGTTTTGGGCACTACGCCAAACATCGCACCGCCGTCGAAGAGGCAGGTGCCGTCCGTGCAGACGACGATCTCTGCCTTCCCGACTTGCGCATGGCCGCGGATAAGGTCGGTGGAGTTTTCAGCGACAGAAATTTGCATCGTCAGGTGAGCCTAGTTCGCTGCGAGGTCTGACGCAAGTCGCGTGCAGGAATTTCAGGCGTCGCTGGCTTCGGTCCGGAGTATATCCAGACTGGTGGAAGCATCTCCCTGTTCGAGCATCGCAGCAACGGCCGAGACCGCTGCCATCTGAGATAAAGGCGACGGAACGGACAAGGGCGACGAAGCCGACAGCGGCGAAGGAGAGGCTGCCTTCTGCAGGTTAAAGCAGGCACGGCAAAGCACGGGGCGGCCCTGTGTCGGTTTGAAGGGAACGGTTGTGTCGATGCCACAACCGGAGCAGCTGGTGCGGGTCTCAACGCGTCCGAGGATGGATTTTCTGACCCCACCCGCTGTCTGCATGGTAACTGCCCGCTTGGCCTTGCACGCTTTACAGCGCTTAGGGTCGTTCTTGAACTCGCGGTCAGAGAAAAATAACTGCTCGCCTGCGGTGAAAATAAAATCTTCGCCACAATCGGAGCAACGAAGCATTCTGTCGATGAAGTTCATGCGGCTTCTCCAACGTGCGGAAAAGGGAAAAGTGCCTCATCCTTTGGAGGATGTCGGACGGCTGCCGACAGAGGGTGATTTTCTGCGCGGGCCGCGTAGGGGAAGTTTTAAGTGCGGGGGCCCGGTGGTGCAAATTCAGTACTGCGATTCAGTATTGCCGGTAATGCTTTACGAAGTTGGGAGCCACCTTGCGGCAGCTCCCAACCGGTTACATCAGGAGATTAATCCTGTTCCTTGCGAATCTTCTTGCGATTCCGTTTGCGTGCGAGAGCTTCCTTCACGCGCTTCTTCTCGCCGGGCTTCAGGTAAAAGGAATGACGCTTGACTTCCTTAATGATGTCTTCCTGTTGCACCTTGCGTTTGAAGCGGCGGAGAGCGTTCTCTAACGGTTCGCCTTCCTGGACACGTACTTCTGCCAAGGGAAATACACCTCGCCTTCGGGCCAATCAGCCAGTTACCAGAATACTCTGTTTGCTCATAAGCGAGCACATAAAGATGGGACAAATGCCCCATTACCGCAGGCGATAGGCGTCGAAATTCGCAGGTATTCCGGAATTGGGACTTCTGCGTCGCCAAGGTGCCCGGATTCAGCGAGAAACGCCAAGCCAGAGAGATCTGCAGGGGTCTTCTCTGGACAGGAAGGGAGGGTCAGGCCTTAGAATCGTGAGCCGACGGAAGAAGATAGATTTTCAGGGGGTGAAAATGGCCATGCAGCGAAGAGATTTCATGAGGGCCATGCTGGCGGCCACGGTTGTGCCCGCAGTCGCGGCGCAGATGGAGGCGCAGGCGGCAGCACCGACACCCACGAAAGAAGGCCCACCGGCTCCTGGTCCCGTGCCATGGATGCGCGGTCTGGACAGTGCCAAGGTAGACCCGGCTTCGACCATCTCACCGGAAGAGATTGGTCTTGAAAATGTCCGGTTCTTTACGCAGACGCAGATGGACACGCTTCGTCATCTGAGCAATATCCTCGTTCCACCCCTTAAAGGAAAACCCGGCGCGGTGGCCGCGGGAGCGCCCGAGTTTATGGATTTCTATGTCGGCGAGTCCCTGCCCGACACCAAGATGCTCTACCAGGGCGGTCTCGACTGGATCGATTCAGAATCCAGACAAAAGCTAGGTAAACCCTTTGTGCAGACCAACGAGACGGAAGCGAGCGGCCTGATCAAGCCGTGGCTGCGCACATGGATGACCGACCATTATCCGCACCCGGTACATGAGCGGTTCCTGACCGTGGCTCTCCATGACCTCCGCTTCGCCACCACGAACTCACAGGCATGGGCCGACACCGCCGCGAAGAATGAAGAGAAGCCATGGATGGATCTCTACTGGTCTCCGGTGCAGCCGGATATCTCGCGCGACTACTTTCGTCCCGCTCAGCATGTCGTCACGCCCGCCAAACATACTTCGAAGCGCTAAGCCCGGGAGACAGGAAAATCCATGTCGAAAGAAGTAGTCGATGTTCTGATTATCGGTTCCGGTCACTCGGGCGGCATGGCCGCGAAGATGCTCACGGAACGCGGCATCAGCTGCCTGATGCTGAACGCCGGGCCCATTGCGGATGTAACGAAGAACGCAGAAGAGAAACCTGCGCATGCCCTTCCCTATCGCGGCTTCCGCCCACCCAGCAGGCTTCCCCACGTCTTTCAATCGAACGAGTTCAACGCCAATGTCTGGGTGGACGAGAAGGAAGTCCCCTACACCTACGACCCAGACCATCCCTACAACTGGGTGCGCGTGCGTCTCTTCGGTGGACGTTCGCTCTTCTGGTCGCGGCAGTCGTTTCGCCTGAGCGACTACGAGTTGAAGGGCAAATCGCACGACGGTTTTGGCGACGACTGGCCGATCAGCCATGCGGACCTCGATCCCTACTACTCCAAGGTTGAGCAGATCTTTCACGTATCGGGCAACAAGGACGGCATTCCGCAGATGCCGGATGGCGACTTCTTCGCCGACAAGACGCCGTGGACGCCGGCGATGACGCGCCTCCGCACGGTCGCGGAAAAGAATAAATTTCCGTGCGTGAAGCAGCGACGCGCAGAGGGCCACGACGGCCTGGCAAGCTCCGTCAATCTCCTGCTGCCCGCAGCCTTTGCCACCGGCAAACTCAAGGTGATTCCGAACGTCATTGTGCGTGAGCTTTCGGTCGACAAGAACACCGGTCTGGTCAACGGGGCATACTTCGTCGACCGCATCTCGCGCCGAGAGATGTCCGTGAAGGCGCGCGTTGTGGTCCTGGCTGCGGGAACGCTCGAAAGTACGCGTCTGCTGATGAACTCGAAGATCGCCAACTCCAGCGGCGTGATGGGCCACTATCTCTGCGACCAGACGTACGGCGTCGGCGTTACCTGTTCCGTGCCTGAAGCCCGGAACGGCCACAGTGCGAAGATCAGCGGGGGCGGAGCGATCATGCCACGCTTCCGCAACCTCGATACGAAGGCGAGCAACTTCGTCCGCGGCTACGCCTACAACTGTTACAGCAGCACCGGCGCAATGGATGCGCGATGCTTTGCTGCCTACGGGCAGGAGCTCGAAGACAAGCTGGCGGAGTACCACGGCAGCGGTATTACACTGAGCGCAATGTGCGAGGTGCTGGCGCGGTACGAAAACCACGTGCGGCCGAGTACCGATGTTGTGGATGCCTGGGGCATTCCGGCGCTTCACATCCAGGCGCACTATGGCGACAACGAGTTCAACATGGCCCGCGACGCCGCCAACACCGCCGAGCAGTTGGCGCACGAAGCCGGGTTTGAAGTTCTAGCAAAAAACTCCGAACCGAACCCTCCGGGGTACAGCATTCACGAACTGGGAACCTGCCGCATGGGGAACGATCCCAAGACCAGTGTTCTGAATAAGTGGAACCAGAGTCACGACATCAAGAACCTCTTTGTGGTGGACGGCGCAGCATTTGTGAGCGCGGGCTGGCAGAACCCCACCATGACCATCCTTGCGCTGGCGATGCGTTCGTCAGAGTATCTCGCCGAGCAGATGCGGCTTCGCGCTGTCTAACGTTTTTAAGGAGAGTTGTTCGATGGCTACAAGAAGAGAGTTCGTCAAAGCGTCCACCGCCGCGTTGTGTGTCGCAGGGATGTCCCGGGTCGCAACTGCTGCTTCGCTCAAGCTACCCATAGGTCTGCAGCTTTACTCCGTACGCGAAATGCTGCCGAAGGATTACGCGGGCACGCTGAAGCAGATTGGAGGCCTTGGCTACAAGGACGTGGAAGCCGCTGGCTTCTATAACCACAGCCCCGCGGAGGTAAAGCAGGCGATGTCGGATGCTGGCCTTCGTCTCGTCAGCAGCCACCATAACAACGCCGACCTTCATAAGAACTTCGACTCCATTCTGGCCTTCCACAAGGAGTTGGGCACTGAGTACGTCATCTGCTCCTCCACCGGCCCGAAAAACCCGACACCTCCGGGCGAGAAGACCCCGGAGATGACGATCGACGACTGGCACTGGGCCGCGGACGAGTTCAACAAGTTTGGCGAGAAGTTCAGTGCTGCCGGGATCAAGTTCGGATATCACAACCACGTGCACGAGTTCGATAAGATTGAAGGCGGCGTTCCCTTCTACGAGATGCTGCAGCATACCAATCCGAAATATGTGAACTTCGAACTGGACTGTGGCTGGGCGAAAGTCGCCGGAGCCGACCCTGTGGAGATCCTGCGCAAGCATCCGACGCGCATCATCCTGCTGCATGTGAAGGACTTCATTAAGCCTGCGACGCCCTCCACCAACCCGCGCGACTTCAAAAATACGGAGCTTGGACGAGGCTTCATCGACTACGGACCGATCTTCAGTGAAGCCGCAAAGGCAGGACACGTGAAGCATATCTTCGTGGAGCAGGAAGGCTTCGACGTGCCTCCGTTGGAGTCGCTCAAGATCGACGCCGACTACATCCACAATCTCGAACGCTAAATTAACGATCTCGTCAATCAAACAAAAGGCGCGGACAGGAGAACCCTGTCCGCGCCTTCACTGCGTCCTATGCGGGTTATGATGAGGGAATCAACGCCGCGAGATGCCGAAGTTCCTGGCCTGCGGTCATCATCAAGATAGCAACTGTTTTACTCCGGCGAAGCGCCAGGAGGGCTGTTTGAAACGAATCTCGCAACTTGATGGGATCCGCGGAGCCGCAGTGGGCGCTGTGATCCTCCATCACATGGCCTCGATCCTAAATATTGGGCTCGGCAGGAATGTGGTGGTCCTTGTTCTCTATCGCCTGCTGCATGTCGGCTGGTTGGGCGTCGATATCTTTTTTGTGCTGTCGGGATTTCTGATCACGGGCATCATTCTGAAAGACCGACCCAAACCTAACTTCTGGCGTAACTTCTATCTTCGTCGCGCCTTCCGCATTCTTCCCGCCTTCACAGTTGTCTTCGTTGTCACCCTGCTCATGGCACATTATTTGGTGCCCAGCATGCAGATCTCCACCAGCTATGTGCTCGCCGCGATCTTCTTCCTGGCGAACTGGACCATCGTAAACTTCAGCGAAATGCCGATGCTCACGCATCTTTGGTCGCTCGCCGTGGAAGAGCAGTTTTACTTTCTCTGGCCTCAGGCAGCCAAGCGCATGAGCTATACCGCTTTATTCAAGCTGGCACTTGGCCTGGCCCTTGGGAGCGCCTTGCTTCGTACCGCCCTGGCGATGACGCATCTGAATCCATACATCCTCTACAAGATCACACCGACACGGATGGATGGCCTGGCCATCGGGGCCGCGTTGGCCGTGGGTATCCAGTTGCCGGGCGTGCATGCTTTTCTGGCGCGGTGGTGGAAGAGGATCGCGCTTGCTTCGATCGCGATGCTGGTTCTATCGTTCCTCGGTCTGAAATTCAACCTCTTCGCCTTTGATCCATGGAGCCAGGTACTCGCCATTCCGCCCACAGTGATTCTGGTCGCCATGACCATCTACGCCTCAGTGGAAGGATTGCTTCCGCGAGCAGTGGATCTCTTCCTGAAAGGCTCTGTGATCACGCACCTGGGACGACGGAGTTATGCGCTCTATCTGATCCATGAGCCAATCAACGTGGCTGTACACAACAGCCGTATGCACGGACACCTGTCCCATCTGCCCTCGGGCATCGGGGTGAACTTGCTTCTTATGATCGCAGTGGTTGCGGTCTCTCTGGTCCTCACCGAAGTCTCATGGCACCTGATTGAAAATCCCGCTCAAAAATTCCGACACAAACTAGGAACGGCGGCAACCTCTCAAGGTGCTGCCGTTTAGTTAGATCGAATCGTAAGTAGAGATTATGCCGGGATGACGCGTGGAACCGATCGATTGTCTAAACATCCCTGGATTCCATCCCAAAATCTACGCGTCGTCTTTTCTATAAGAAATTCACTTCTGGCCGCATGAAGACCTGCCGTTGCGAGCGAAGTGTAGTTCTTCAGGAGAAGGATGATCCCATCCACGATCGCCTGAGTCTCCATCGTAGAAACAATCTGCGCTGCATTGTGTCGTTCGAGAAACTTGCAGGCAGCCGCATACGATGGGCCGTGATAGAGAATCGGTAAACCAGAACCTAGATATCCAATCATTTTGGTAGAGAGGCTATAGCGTGTAAAAGCTTCCTGGTCCTGACCAAACGGCAAGGGAAGATAAGCGATATCCGCATTGCGCATATCTTCCGCAGTAGGATCGGCTGCCGCAAAGGGCAACTCACTTACAGTTACATTTTTGGAAGAAGAAAACATTCCTACAGAGCCGCAACGTGTAATCAACTCCACTTTCCACTCTGGATGCTCGGAGCCTAGCTGCTCTAAAGCTGAGAGAAGCTGCTGAAAGTTGGCGGTATAACTTTGATGAAACAGTCCCATAAAATAGATGCGGACTTTGCCTTCTACCCGCGCTCTCGGAGAGTCCGCAATCTTTTCCAAACCGTCCGTCACGGGAATGTACTCTCTTTTTCCATATCTCCGTCCGTACTCCTCTCCAATCTCTTCCGAGATAACGAAGCGGACGTTAGATCCCTGCCACATACGCGCAAGCAACTTCTCTGCTTTACCTAGCCACAATTGTCCGTGCATTGCGTAGAGAAGATCGTCATGCACTGTAAGTGCGAAGGGCAGACCCAGGTCTTGAGCCACCTCAAAGGCATCCAGGCAATCCCACGTATGCGCGATCGCATGAATGCACGAGACTTCTTCACGACGCACTAGATTTGTCAGGTTGCGTTGGAAACTTCGACTGAAAAACCGGTTCGAGGAATGGATGAGGGAGTGTAAGCGAGTTTTCTCAAGACGGCCGAGAGTGGGACGTCTTGGAAGATGAAATTCCCGAATGATTGTGGTGGCCTTGGGAGAATTCAAGGTGGTATTGATGCTGATCGCATCGAGAGGAGCATTCTTCAGAAGGGTCTTCAACACCTTCGGACCGCCACCAAATTCAGCCAGGCCAAACGGTTGTACAAACGCCACGCGTTCCAGATGCTTAGCCCCGGCTGTCATCGCTTCGTTTCTCCCTGGAGATGATTCTAGTTGAGGGGATCGCGATGCACTAGGTCACCAAAGGCACATACAAGCGTTGCACCTCTACTGGAATAAACGAGGATAGTGCGCTTGATAGCGCAGGTCCTGATTGCGTTTACCGATGGGGACAGCGGGAATACCGGCCACAACAGTGTAGGGTTGGACGTCTTTCGTAACAACGGCTCCTGCGGCAACAACGGAGCCTTCGCCGAGAGTAACGCCGGGAAGAATCATGGCACGCGTGCCAATAAAAACATAGTCACCGATCGTAACTGGCGACTGCACGCCCGCAAAATCACTGTCTTGAATATCGTGCTGCGCCGTGAGGATGCAGACCTCGGCAGAGATGGAAACATTGTTTCCAATCGTGAGTGAACCGCGACTGTCGAGGCGGCATTGTTGATTCACCACGCTATTGGAGCCAACCGTCAGTCCCCCCGGACAGTCCAGCCATGCGCGCATAAAGATAAGCGAGTCGGGACCGATCTTCGCCAGCATGACTTTGCGATAGAAGAAGAGACGGACGGTATGGCTGGGGATATAGGCGATCACGTTGTTCGCCATCCAGATACGGCCGTCAAGCCATACACGCCGCAGAAAACCAGAGGAACCAGTGCTCATGCCGATGCTCTCTGAAGGATCGTATCCCAAAGATGCTGCCGCTTTTGTTCCACAGTCATCCGCTTCTCCGGGTATAGATCGAACGCATGGATACGTCGGGGTGATCAGGGCAAGTGTATCGCATTGCAAAATTGCCTCGCGTACGAGCCGCACTGAAGCGAATTGAGCTAATCGCTCACTTCAGCCTCAACCGCAGTGAGAGGAAGGCTGTCCTCCCGCACATGCTCATGCTCTTCAATGTCGATGCGCGGGCCTCGCTTGAGGCCATAGAAGAGGTTATAGACCTGAGCGGCGAGCGAGGCCGCTGCGGACAAGCAGCCCATTTGAATGGCACGCATCGGGCTGGTGACGCCTACGAACACGATGAATCCAACCTGGGAGAGGGTGATGAGCACGATGTTTACGAAGGTGGTCTGCCAGAAGATCAAGCGTCGCGCCGAGATCACGGTCCAGGTCATTCCCATCAGGAAGCCGATGCATCCCTGCAGGACGATCCACACCACCTCAAGGCGAAGGTCTGCGTACTTCTTACCTAGGAGTTGAAGCAAGACACCAGGGAAAAGATAGGTGAAGCCAACGAAAGCCGCCGACCCGACCAGCACCATCCCCACAAGCGTGAAGTAACGCTTGACGACGTGGCTGCCATCATCCTTGGCGAACCACGGTTCAACGATGACGCCGTTGATGGAATTAAGAAGAGTGAAGATCTGTCCGATGCGTCCCAGAGCAGAGACCTGGGCGATGCCTTTGTTACTACCAAAAGTCGCGATCAGAAAGATGGAAATCTGGCCTTGCAAGGCAAAGAAAAGCAGCCCCGGAATGTTGGGCATCGCATAGCGCACCATCTGTTTGGTGAACTTGGGGTTGACCTTGCTTGGCTCTTCGACAAGGTCGCGACACGCAGCGCGCAGAGAGACGCCAGTGAGCGCGATGCCCACTACATTGACCCAGGCAGCGGAGACAGAGGTGATCCAGCCGAGTTCGAAGAGGATAAAGCAGGCGACGAGGCGAAAGAGCGCCGTGAGAATAAGGATGCGGTAGTACGTCGTCAGACGGCGGTGAATGATCAGCGGTGAAGTGTAGTACGACTGCAGCCCGGAAACATTTACCGACGCACAGATGGAGAGCAGAAGCAACACCTGCGTAGACACCGGCCAGTGCAGGTGCTTGGTCATGAAGTAGTAAAAGATGGAGACGGTCGGCAGGACAAAGACCATCATCTTGAAGCGCATCCGTCGGCCTGCACGGACGTAGTTGCCGATGATCGTCTTATCGTGAATGCGGTGCCCTACAAGCGCGACGATGGTGCCGGCAAAACCCAGGTCGAGGCCTGCGTTGACCAGCATCTGAAAACCATAGACAAGACCGTACTGCGAGTACTCCGTAATGGGAAGCCAGCGCAGGATAAGCAGACCGCAAAGCAGGTTGAGCCCTTGCGCGGCGCCCTGGCCACCCATAAAGGTGAGGAGAATACGTACTCTACGCTGGAGATTTGGGGACATCCTCGCCATGAAACCGAGTATATCGAACGGATATCAGTCCATCCTGTCGAGACGGGGCTGCTTGCTCGGCGCACATTGACTTTCAAAACTTTCGATTTTTTTCTAACTGCTTGAGAGAGGGGATGGAATAAGCGTCAACGGCCTGTGTCTCTTATAAGGACGACTTATAAGGAATGAATATGACAGAAACCACCACCATCGCAAACGGCGCTCTTACTGATCCCTGGCTCCAGACGAGGCCTGGAGAGCTCTGCGCTATCCGTGTCGATTCTGCCGAAACCAACGGCACTTACTCCGTCGTGGAGATCGTCGCCAGCCCAGGAGACAGTACACCCATTCACGTCCATGCGCGTGAGGATGAGCACTTTGTCATCCTGGAAGGCACAGCGCGCATCGCCTACGGAGAAAAAACGTTCGATGCACCGACGGGTACCTCCATCAGCCTGATGCGTGGCATCTCCCACGCGTGGGGAAATCCTTCTCCCGATTCCAAACTGCGCATGCTGGTCACCTGTACGCCGGGCGGCGCCGAAGAGGCGCTGCGCCTGATTGCCAAAGGTGGCGACATTGACCTGATGGCCATTGCAAAGAAGTCCGGTGTCGAGATCCTCGGTCCCCCTTTGCTCGGGATACCACCCGCGCAGTAAGGCTTTGTTTTGAACGCGAATTACCCTGTTTCAAGCCGGTACGGATCCAGGTAGAGCCTCGGCTCACCTGGATCCGTACCAATTTTTTATTAAAGGGGCTAACCGGCGTTCAGCCGGATGGCAAACCTGACGCGATACCAAAGTAGGGTAGCCGCATCCCCCTTAAGGGACTATGGTCCCGGGTGAAATGGTTTGAAGATTCAGGTGTCGGCCATCCAACTCATGCGAGCCTCCCCATGCAGGAATTCCTCCGTTTCACGCATCCCAAGTACGAACGAATGACCATAGACTCCATGCTGGCGAGCGGCTATAGCCCTTCGGCCTGTGGTCATATCAAAGAGCTTGAGGCAGAAGTCTGCACCTTAAGACAGATCGTCGCCGAACTTCTGGCCAAGAACCAGGAATTGAGAACGCATCCGTTCGCCTTTCCCTATGGAGCGCCGCCCTCTCCGGATCTATTGCGGAAGGTCTAGTCTTCCATCACTTTCACAAGGAAATCCCAATGGCAGCATTTTCTTCGGGGGAGCCCATCCAATAGTGACATTCCGCCGCGGCGGCGAAGAGGCGCTGCATCTCTTCAGGGGACGGGGGCACGGGTATCTGTTCAGGCTCGAAGGGCTTTGCCAGGTTCCGGAAGAAGTTATAAAGCTCCTCCTGCGTCGCCAGGATCGCCGTGACCGGCGTTGACGATGTGTTCCGCAAAGCGTGCTTTACGTCCCCAGCAATCGCTACGGCTCCGCCACCTTGCGTCGTAGACCAACCCTTGGAAGGTCCACTGTCTTGATAAACATCCAAGGCTCCCTCAAGAATGTAAAAAACTTCAGGATCAGGATGACTGTGAAGCGGGACGACGACGCCGGAACGAATGATTCCTTTGAAGAGGCTGATCTTATGCCCCGTCTCATCTGGGGTCACCAGAAAATCGATCAGCACTCCAAACAGGTCAAAGGTTTGGGGTATGGACGATAGACTTGTATTACGTTGTTCGGTTGCGTGCATGGCATCTTCTCTGCCGAAATCTCGGTCTCCTCTTTTCTATTGTTTCCAGACATAGAAGATGTGTCCCGAAGTCCGCACCTGTGTCCATATGTTCGGAAAACTCACTTCGGAGGTACCGAATAGTTATGAGTGATGTAGTCAAAGTAGGTCTACTGCAGGGAACACCGACGCCGGATGCGATCGCTCACATCTTTCCGGTGCAGTATGTCGCAAAGGCCCTGACCGCAGGAAGTGCAGGGATTGGATTGAGTACGCGCGATCTGTCACGCCACCAATTCACACCGGGCGATATCACGCTATGCCGGCGAGACACGAAAGAGCTGGTGCGCTGGAATGATCCGGTGGAAGTGCTGATGATCGAGGTACCGGACAATGCCTTGCGCTCCGCCGCGGAAGAGCTTGGCGCCGATAAGGTGGAGTTTCACGGCACTCCCTACCTGCAAGACCCGCGTGTCTCTGCGATCGTCACCGCGATTGAAGTGGAGAGCACGTTAGGAAATCCGTCAGGTCGCCTCTACATGGATTCTTTGGGTCAGGCGATTGCTTCAGCGATCACTCAGGTGTGCGGCGTGCTTCGCAGGCCGTTTCGGCAGGTCAAGGGTGGCCTGGCTCCTGCACAGTTGCGAAGGGTATCGGAGTATATCCAGGACAGACTGGCTCACGAGCTTACGCTCGTCGAACTTGCAAACGTTGCCGGGCTGAGCCGGGCTCATTTTTCTCAGATGTTCCATCGCTCAACAGGAATCCCGCCGCACAAGTTTGTTACAAATGCCCGGATCGCTCGTGCGAAGGAACTTTTACTGCAGCCCGAACTGCGTGTCATCGATGTAGCGATGGCGTGTGGTTTTCAAACATCGCAACACTTTGCGCGGGTCTTCAAGATGCTCTCCGGAACAACTCCAGTGCAGTTCCGAAGGGCCTGCTGAGGCTCACCTGCTATCCAATGGGACGAAGCACACGGCAGGGATTGCCTACTGCGAGAACGTCGTCTGGAATATCCCGCGTAACGACACTTCCCGCTCCAATCACTGCTCTTGACCCGATGGTGACTCCGGGGAGAATCAACGCACCCGAGCCCACCCAGACATCGGAACCGATTGTGACAGGTGCGCCGTACTCTTGCTTTCGTCTCATCTCTGCATCGAGTGGGTGCAGAGGCGTCAGAATCTGTACGCCCGACCCGAACTGCGTATAGTCGCCGATCTTCACCTTGCAGACATCCAGGACAGTGCAGTTGAAGTTGAAGAAAACGCGCTCTCCTAATTCAATGTTGGTTCCGTAGTCGCAGAAAAAGGGAGGTTGCAGCGATACTGTCTCGCCGCCCTTTCCGAAGATCTGTTTCAGGAGGTTGCGTCGAAGATCACGATCTGACTCTCGTGTGGCATTCAAGGTTTGGCAAAGATCGCGGGCGCGGTCTCTCGCCTGAAGCAGCTCAGGATCAGAGGCATCATAGAGTTCGCCTCCCAACATCTTTTCCCATTCCGTTTTCATCTTCCTCCCAGACCTGCCCCACCATCTGTTTCGCGCCTGTGAATTGGAGGATACTGCTTAGTTGATGGACGTTGCTTTTGAGTCGCCAGGTTGGAGCGAAGCCAAGTCTAATGAATGCCTCGCTTGAATGGAGTGCGCCATCAAAGAAGATCCTTTTGCTCTAAAGGATCCTTACCGAAAAGCAGTGGAACGCCGGCCGCGCGCACGTCCAGAAGGGCCGCAGCTTACGGATCGTATACAGCGGAGAGCTGCAAAATTCCGTAAGGCCACGACGCACTTCTATCTTCAGAGATCCTTTAGAAAATTAATCAGCGCCGTACTCACTTCAGCAGGCTGTTCCTGCTGCGTCCAGTGACCACAATCCTTGAGGCATAGCTTTCCGCGCAGATCTAAGGCACGATTCGAGAGACCCGCGATCGTTTTATCCATGCCGGGAAAACGGCCAACAACATCGCGGTCGCCATAAATATAGAGGGATGGAACAGTTATGTTTGCATTGGCAAACGGCGCAAGCAGTTCCCAATTTCTATCGATATTTCGATACCAGTTCAGAGCACCCGTAAAGCCGGTATTTGTAAATTGTTTTGTGAAGTGATCCAGATCTTGCTCACTTAGCCATGAAGGAAGATTCATCGGCTTAGACATGCCATGTAGCAAACCGCGTGTGGAATCAACCATACCGATTCGATCTGACGGCTGATCTTCGCCAAAGCCTGACCCGAAGATCGTATAAATAGATGCACGAACATCGCGTTCCAGCTCTGATTCGGCTATTCCGAGACTTTGAAAATAGAGGATATACCAGATAAATTCGTCCATACGAGCCATTAAGCTTGTTGGCCGAACGGATGGACGAGGCAGGAGAGGCACACTGAGCCCAGCGACTGCACGAAACAAATCGGGTCTCATGATTGCTGCATTCCAGGCTACGGGAGCGCCCCAGTCATGTCCTACAATTACTGCCTGCTTCTCTCCAAGCGCATCAAGAAGGCCTACCATGTCACCGACAAGGTGAAGCAGAGTATAACTTTCAACCGCCTCTGGGCGATCGGTTTCCCCATAGCCTCGCATGTCCGGCGCAACAGCATGGAAGCCAGCTTCTGCAAGCGCTTTGAGTTGATGACGCCAGGAATACCAACCTTCCGGAAAGCCATGACAGAGCAAAACCAATGGACCTTTCCCTTGTTCGGCGATATGGATACGAATTCCGTTGCTGTCAAGAGTCCGGTGATGGATATCAGTCATATATATACCTTCTGAAGCGCATATCGAATGTGCTCGCGAGTTCTTCATTTGGCGAAATTAATCGTACAGTCCGATAAAACACGTATGTGGTTGATTTATTCCATTTCACTCACATGAACGTGTGGTTCGTCACGGGACTGCAAGCATGGCCCACTAAGAATCGATCTCCTCACACCGACACCGTTTCAACGCGGATCGTCCTTCCTGGAATAGTCCGGAGCGTCAGGGGTTTATACCGATAGGGTTTGATTTGGTCTAGGGGAGCGACATTGAGTACGGGCAAATCTGCAAAGTCGCACCGGCTTCCTGCCGATCCATTGCATTCCCTGCAGAAACGCCACAACTCATTGAATCTAAAGTGGTGGCCAGAGACGGGATCGAACCGCCGACGCCGGCCTTTTCAGGGCTGCCGGACAATTCAGCTAAATGGCCTGGAATCAGCGGATGTAATTGAAAATAAAGATTTTATGCTCTATCAAATTTAGGACCGTTTAGGACAAATTAGGCCCATTTGGGACGCGCATTGTTCGCGTATTGTTCGCGCGAATCGTGCGGAAGCGTGGATGACGAATCGATAAGAGAATTGCTCGGATTGTGCGGCGAGGAGATTACAAGGCTGTTATGAAAGATTCTGTGTACTGTTTTGGCCGGTCCATGAATCCGGAGTGGACGCGCTACAACCGCCCTCCGCTGCTCCTATGTCTCGTCTTTGACACCAATTTGACACCAAGTCCTTGAGCTTTGGGCTGGGGTCGTGGCGGGCCAGCTCATCCCACTTCCTTCCGCAATGTAGAGCACGTAACCTTAGAGACGACATGGATAACCTGCAGTACGGCGAAATCCGTAACGACATCATAGAGCTGCTACAGGCTTCGCGGGCCGCTTCGGCTCGGCGTGTGAATGCGCTAATGACTGCCACGTATTGGGAGATCGGACGGCGCATTGTGGAGTTTGAACAGGAGGGACACGAGCGGGCGGAGTATGGGGAGGCCGTCATCAAGCAGCTTGCCAAAGACCTGGAGCCTCGTTTCGGGCGCGGATTTGGCTGGCGCAATCTCACGCAGATGCGAGCTTTCTTCGTCACATGGCCTCCCTCGAAGATTTTGCAGACACCGTCTGCAAAATCCATTCCGCTTGACGATCTGGCTAAACAATTCCTTTTGCCTTGGTCGGCATACGTCCGCTTGCTCTCGGTCAAGCGGCCTGAAGCCCGCACGTTTTACGAGAAGGAGGCTCTGCGTTCCGGCTGGTCGGTTCGCCAACTCGACCGCCAGATCGGTAGCCAGTTTTACGAGCGTATCGCGCTCTCCCGCAACAAGGCCGCCATGCTTGAGAAGGCGAATATTACCGAATCCGGCGATGCCATCACGCCAGAGGAAGCCATCAAGGACCCATTCGTTCTGGAATTCCTCGGCCTTAAGGACGAGTATTCCGAATCCGAGCTTGAAGAGGGCCTTGTTCAACATCTCACCGATTTCCTGCTGGAACTGGGCGATGACTTCGCGTTTCTTGGAAGACAGAAGAGGCTCCGTATTGATGACACTTGGTTCCGCGTCGATCTGCTCTTCTTCCATCGCCGGCTGCGCTGCTTGGTAGTCATCGACCTCAAGGTGGGGAAATTCGGTTACGCAGACGCCGGACAAATGCACCTGTATCTCAACTACGCTCGCGAACACTGGATGAAAGAGGGAGAGAACCCCCCGGTTGGCCTGATTCTCTGCGCAGAAAAGGGCACTGCGGAAGCTCACTATGCTCTGGACAACCTGCCCAATAGAGTGCTCGCTGCTGAATATCAGATGGTACTTCCTGATGAAAAGATGATTGCGGACGAGTTGCAGCGCTCCCGAGCGCAATTCGAAAAGAGAGTTCTTGGCACAGCGCAGTTGGACGAATTGAAGTCCTAACAATCAACAATGAGTACCCGTAGGAGCTCTGTCCAGTGGTCGGCAGATCTTGGAGAGTTGTCAACTCACTCGGATTGGGTCTCTGAGAAGGGCATCTTTGACAGTTCATCTGAATCGTAGAGCGTGCCCCATTCCGCAAGGTGATCTAACAGCGTGATGAGGGGTTCTTGCATTGCATCTGCGAGTTCGTATTCGACGTGTAGTACAGAACTGCTCAGGTCTCGTCGAAAGATGACTCGCGCAGCTTCAAGGGATCGCAGACTCGCCGTAAGCGCTTTCTTGGATGCTGATGGTATCGCACGTTTAAGTTCACTGAGGCGCACCGGACGTGTTCGCATCGCACAGAGGATCTGAACCGTCCATTTTCCTTGCAACAGCTCGATTACCCGCGAAACATGTCCCGTGTAAGAGGCATCCATTGGGTTTAGCCGTGCCGGAATCCTGCGCTTTCGTTCTTCCCTCAACTCGCTTTGCAAATTGAAACGGTATGTTTTGGGCCGCATGCGAAGCTTCTTCCTGCCGCTTAATCGGTCTGCGGAGTCGCGTCTAGGTACACCCGAGGTGCGGCCCCTTTGTGTGGATGTTAGGCCGCGTCCATTTTGAACCTAATCCCTGCCTTCACAGCCTTTAGCTTGCAATGCCTTGTTCTGTTCAAGGCGTCCGTTAAAGAGAGATTGAAACAATCGGCACCTCCCACCGGATGCTGCATGGATCAGGAGAGCGTGGGATAGCTCGTGTACCCGGCAGCGCCACCTCCATAGATAGTCGCTGGGTCAAGTTCATTGAGAGCAGTGCCGAGTTGCAGTCTCCTTGGCAGATCTGGGTTGGCTAGAAAGGCGCGGCCGTACGCAACTGCGTCGGCATGACCGGCCCGTATCGCTTCCTCGCCCTTAGGTCCGTCATATCCGCCGTTCACGACGTAGACACCGTTCCAAAGTGTTCTAAGGTGTGCCGACAAATTGACAGCCTCCTCGGCGCTCCCTATGCTGTCTTGTGCCTGCTCAACGACATGAAGATAACCAAGCCCATAGCTGTTGAGCTTTTCAACCGCGACCGAAAAGGTTTCGAGTGGATTAGCGTCCGTCATGTCGTTGAAGTCAACTGTCGGAGAGATTCGCACACCGACCTGCCTGCTGCCCCATACTTCAAGCACCGTTTCGACTGTTTCAGCAAGGAAGCGGATTCGATTCGACGCAACGCCGCCATACTCATCGGTTCGCTGATTCGTTCCTGTCCTGAGAAATTGATCGATCAGGTATCCATTCGCCGCATGAATCTCGACCCCGTCGAATCCGGCCTCTTTCGCATTGCTGGCTGCCGACCGGTAGTCGGCCAAAGTCTGTTTTATACCGCTGGCCGACAAGGCTACCGGCTCCGAGACCTCTGCTGAGCCCGTGGCAATGTGGGTATCGGCATTGGCACGGATTGCGGATGGAGCCACGGGCTGCGCGTTGTTTGGCAACAAGGACGTATGAGAGATTCGGCCGACGTGCCACAACTGGAGGAAAATTCGGCCTCCGCTCTTGTGAACAGATTCAGCAATGTGGGACCACGCTTGTACCTGTGCGCGGGAATGAATCCCGGGAGTATTGCTGTACCCCTTCCCCATGGGCGAGATCTGTGTCGCCTCGGTCACGATGAGTCCGGCCGAAGCACGTTGTGAGTAATAAGTCGCTGCGAGTGCGCTAGGAACACCCTCCGCGTCTGCGCGCGTGCGCGTAAGGGGCGCCATGAAGACACGATTTGCCAGAACGAAAGATCCAAGCTGAACGGGTTCGAAGAGAGTAGCCATTCTTGTACTCCTGTTGTTGCGAGACGTGGTGGGCTGCTGGTGATAAGTCCCCCAGAAGGCGCTGGCTGTTTCCCGCGCCGCCACCTGAGACCTCTGAATCTTTCGGTTCCCACGCCGCAGCAAACCAGCGTAGGAACCCCGACTCAACAGAATGCCATCGGTTCGTGATAGCGCGGGCCGCTCGACTGCACCGGCCACCCCCTCCAGGTGAAGAAGAACTTTATGCGAAGACTTCCTCCAGGAAGTTCACCAGAGATTCCCAGGAGCGCTTGTCGGCACTCGCGCTGTAGCGGAGAATGTTGGGCTCGCCGCGGGTATCGGCTTCTTTATTGGTGAAGCTATGCACCACGCCTCCATAAAGATGGAGTTGCCAGTCCACCTTACCTGCGTTCATTTCCTCAGCGAATTTTTGCCGGATGTCTGGGCCGATCATCGGGTCATCTGCGCCGATGCAGACCAACACTTTGGTACTAATGTTCTTGGCATTCTCCGTGCGTGCGGTGGTAAGGCCGCTATGGAAACCGGCAACGCCTTTGACATTTGCACCAAGACGCGCCAGTTCCAGCGCGACGGAGCCACCGATGCAATAGCCGATGGCTGCCACCTTGCTCGTGTCCACTTCCGGCCGCGACGTTAGTGCGTTCAGTCCTGCTTCCGCGTAAGCGCCGATTCGCTCGGGATCCCCCATGAGGGGGCCGACGAAAGCCATCACCTCAGCGAGGGTGCTGACGGTTTTGCCTTCGCCAAACAGGTCGCTGACCAGGGTTACATAGCCCAATGCTGCCAGGCGCTGCGCCTTTTCCTTGGCGTGCGCACTGATGCCGAACCCCTCCGGAAATACAACGACCGCCGGCCGCGGGCCAGTCTTGGTCTCGTCGAAATACAACACGCTCTCCATGTTCAGGCCATTGACTTCATATTTCAGGACTTCAGTGTGCATGCTCTTCTCCTTGTTAGTGGCTGTTGACATCCAACCGCAATACGCGAACCGTTCCTACGAGATTGTTGCTACCGGAACCTGTTCTCAACAGACCATCGTTACCCGGCCACCGCGCGGGCCGCCTGTTTAATTACATCGACCACCACGTCAGGGAAAGTGACGGGGATGGCGTGCGAAGACTTCAACTCGACGACCGTAGAGTGGGCACGCTCTGCCTCGAATTTGAATTCTTCCTGAGGGATTACGGGGTCAAGCAGCGGCCTAATTTGCCAGCTCGGTTTGCTCGTCCATGCAGCCGATGTCAGTACATCGGCAAGCGCTGCAGCCTCGATGGGACGTTGCGTGGCGATCATGAGGGCGAGCTTGCTCTCCGGCACGTCAGCGGCGAGGAGGTAGGCGTACTTCTCGGCCTTGATGAGGATATTCGTGCCCTTGGTTCCGTCGGGCAAGGTATATGGAATCAGATCGGCGGACGACGCGAAATCGCCGCCGGGAAACCGATTGAGACAATCGTTTGTAGATTCGCCTGCCGCTGGCATGGGCGAGCCCGCGTAGATGAGGCCCTTTACCTTCGGATCGTCGCCGCCTTGGGTAATGACGGCCCCGCCGTAGGCGTGAGAGACGAGGAGCACTGGCCCCTCGATCGTGTCGAGCAAGCTACGCAAGTAGGCAACGTCGTTCGGCAGGCCCCGCAAAGGATTGGAGTAGACTCTGACCGGATAGCCGTCGCGCTGGAGGCCTTGGATCACACCATGAGTCCAGAGCGAAGAGTCTTCAACGGCTCCGTGCACAAGCACAATAGTGGGCTTCGGAAAATCGTTATCTGCAGTTTGTTCTTGAGTGGCCATGGTGAGTTGTTCTCCTTCGTATTGATCGGTTCCGGTTTACCTGCTCCTGCAAGACGGGTGGTAGATCACTCCTGCTCGCGGATCGTCTGGGTGTATGTCCTACCGTATGGGTAGAACAAATCCTTGCGGCCTTCCTGCCACGCCTGCTTCATTTCGGGCGTCGTGATGTCCCAATCCTGCCTGCACTTCTTGCTGACGGCTCGCAGATCCTGGCGCAATTCCTCCATGGTCGGCCTTCCAAAGAACCAGTATCCGCAATAGATCTTATGGATGATGAGCCCCGGCTCAAGAACAACAACGTGAGGGATCATGGGATTGTGTAGAGGATCTGTATATTCGGCGATGTCGAGGTCCTTTTGCACAACACGGCCTGCGTCCGACAGAAAGGGCCAGTGTGCTCCGACCCCGCTGCGGTATTCGTTCGTCTCCGTGAGCGTATCCGTGCTGATCGTCACAAGACGGCAATAGCCCACTTCCATCTCGCGATGCAGCTCGATAAGACCTTCATTCTGGCGGCGGTCCTTTGGACAGAAGCCTCCGCGACTTAACACGACGATCATGGGGTCCGTGCCTTGAAGTTCGGACAATTTCCGCCGTGTCGCTGTCTGGTCGGTTAATTCGTAATCAGGAAAACGAGTTCCAGGCACGATGTCGTTTCGCATGTTCTTGAGGGTCTCCCTTCACTGAGTTGAGGGTCACTATGCAGCGTGATCCGTTTTTTGAGCGGGCTTCACGCCATATGTCCGCCACTCATCTTCTTGCCTCTTCCTTGCTTCCGTTTCACGGGCAAACCTGCTCGGCGAGATGAGTTGCCCATTGTTAAGCCTTCTCTGCCTGCAGGTGTTTCCAAACATCGAAAGCAGTGAGCAATCCAAGGAAAAGGATGGCAGTGGGAACAACGGGTGGCTTGATACCGAAAGGAAGAACGTTGGCAGGCACTCCGGGCTGCAGGTGGACGTAGATTGCCACGAACATCTGAATGAGGAGGATGAAGCACGCGGTCAGCAGGATTTGATCCTTGCTTTTTACGGTGAGCGATCTCCGAAGCCATGGCAGGAGGAAGAGAACTCCGACGACCATTTCACTCACTTTGCCTGGGAGAATTAGTTGGTGGGGTAGATGACTCTGTTGAAACTGAACATCAAACCATCCACGGATTGGCTGGAAGAATTTAAGGAATCCGAACATGAACATCCACACTCCCAAGAGCAGGGTTAAAACTTTTAGACGGCCAGGCATACTCTTCTCCTATTTTGTCTTTTGATTTCCGGAGCCATTCCGCGTGCTATCTTTTCGAATCGCCTAGTTACTAGGCGGGCGTTTTTGTATGCTCCATGACTTCTCTTGCGATGTCGAACACTTCTGAAGGTTCGGGGCGGAAACGATAATCAGGGTCTGCCTTGACATCGCGGATCACACCGTTCCCATCAATGAAGAAACGCGCTGGGATTGGGAGTTGCCAGCTACTTGCTTCATTTATCGCCTGAATGTCCAGGTTGAGTACGCTGCTGTAAATCTTCTTAAGATCATCAGGGAAGGTGTAGACCAACCCAAAGGCCTTGGCGATCTCGTTATTGGTGTCCGCTAGCAAGCTGAACTTCAACTTCCCGGCCGTCGCCTGCTTGCGAGTTCTGTCCAGGCTTTGCGGAGAAAGGACAACAAGTTCTACACCAGCTTGCCGAAGCTGGTCATACGCTTCGTTAAGAGCACGTACCTCAGCAGAGCAAAAGGGGCACCAACTCCCGCGCGTGAAACTCACGACAAGCGGACCGCGCTTGATCAAATCGACAGACGATATGTCCTCGCCGTGCTGGTTTATCAATGTGAATGTCGGCGCTTTCGCACCGGGCTTGATGATTTGGTCTACCGCTCCGCTTTTGCGAAGGGATTCGATGTGACCTTCCATAATGGCGGTAGCGCTCTCCGGAAGAATCTTCGCGAACTTGTCCCGTAATTCCACAAGCGTTTGTGCGAGTGACATAAACAATCTCCCTTGTGGCTTGTGTTGGCTCCGACACGCTAGTTGGTCGGTGCATGCATCTTGGGTTAGGTGTCAGAAGGGCCCCACTGAGATCTTGTGGATCTTCTCTGTCAATACTTCTCATCGAAGAACCTGGGCAGCGTTCCGGAACGACACCAGCGATGGACGCAAGAACATATCGAGACGCGCGATCCAACGAAGTGTCTACTCAACAAAACGCCGCCCAAGAACCTTACTTCTGGGCAACCACCTGAAGCTTAGAAACCTTAGGAGCCGGGGAAAATAGTTCGTCCGCCTTGTCCACAAGTTCCTGTCCAGCCTCCCCGTTCAAGTGGGCATCGCGGGCCTCTTCAGTATCGAAAGTATCGAACACTCGATAGACACCGGGCTCACCTTCGATCTTCGCTGCGTGCCACGACAATGTTCCTGGTTCTTTTCTTACCAGTGATGCTTCCTTCTCCAGAAAGGCCTCTACTTCCGATTCTTTCCCTGGTTTTGCTTTCAACTCAACGAGCAACGCGAACTTAGCCATTTGGACAGATCCTCTCTTAAGCAGTTGATATTCGTTACATTCAGTCGCACCTAATCGCGGCTATACCGGCCCGCGCTGACCACTCTGGAAGAGTGGCATCGTGGAGACAGAGAGCCCAGGTGCCGTAGCCGGACGCCCAAAAGCCTTGGCCGCCGACCGTCTGACACCTGTCGATTTGAGCATGGTGAGAGCCAGAAGTATCGCGGTTTGTTCTGCTAGCAGCTATCAGAATTAGCGATGGGACAGAATGGTGTACTGTGCTTTCAGGGTTAAGCTGCGCGCCTCCATCACTGCTGTGCTGTTGTTGCACTTTACGAATTGCGCCGCCATTGGTTAGCTTTCACTTGAAGAGCACAATTTCGACCGCAAGCGCTATTGCAGAGCCCGCGAAGATTCGGAGGGAGGAGCGGCATGGCAGACCAAGTAATGATTGAGAGCAGTGCGTGGACACCGGACTTCAGAGCCGACTTGGCGTTCCAGAAGCTGACCGAAGATATGGTGGATCGCATGCGTGCGTACGGGCGCGAAGAAAGCTTTCCCGCGAATGTAGTGCTTTTTACATATGGCGAGCGGAAGGTGGATCTGTTCGTGGTTCTGGAAGGCGAGGTGCATGCTTGCCTGCCTGCCGGGAATGGCGAGGCGAAGGTGTTCGCCCGTCAACAGAGTCTCGCATTTCTGGGGGAGTTAAATCTCCTGACCTCACAGGGCTCTCTGGTTGAAGCGCGGACCTTCGCGGAAAGTCGCCTCTTGAGGATTTCTCGGGATGAGTTGCAGCGGTTGATGCGGTCTGAAGGTGATATAGCGAACCTTATTGCTTCTGCGACGGTGTGGCGAAGGATAGGCATCATAGGCGAAGAAAGTGCCGGCGTGGCACTCCTTGGCAATAATCGTGACCCGAAGATGACGGAGTTGCAGCGGTTCCTTATTCGCAACAACTATCCACACCGGGTGGTGGAACTGCCAATATCTGAGGCGCCACCTGAGCAGGATCTGTTCGAAGGCTCGGCGCGAACCTCGAACGGAAGATTCCCAGCGGTAACCGTCTACGATGGACGCACGTTGTACCACCCCACAATTGCGGAGCTCGCCGATGAACTCGGCATTACGGAACTACCCGATCCTGAGATGGTCTACGACGTGGTCGTGGTGGGTGCCGGGCCTTCGGGCCTTGCGGCGGCTGTGTATGCGGCTTCCGAAGGGCTCTGCACCATTGTGATCGAAGGAATTGCGCCAGGTGGGCAGGCGGGAACTAGCTCAAAGATTGAGAACTACCTCGGGTTCCCGACGGGTATTTCTGGTCAGAGGTTGGCGAGCCGCGCGCAACTGCAGGCTTTGAAGTTCGGCGTGCGGTTTGCCATTTCTCGGCAGGTGGTGACGGCGGAGCAGGTGGATGGAATTCACAAACTGACGCTCGCGGGCGGGATTCCCGTGTGCTCCCGCGCTGTGGTGGTAGCTTCCGGCGCGCAGTATCGGAAACTTTCAGTTCAGAACTACGAGGAGTACGAGAATCGCGGAATCTATTATGCTGCAACTTCGATGGAAGGTGTCCTATGCCGGGACAAAGAAGTGATCGTTGTGGGAGGGGGAAACTCCGCAGGCCAGGCAGCCGTGTTTCTCTCTGGAATAGCAAAGCATGTGCACTATGTCGTGCGCGGCAAGTCACTGGCAACCACGATGTCACAGTATTTGATATCGCGGATCGAAAGCTCAGCTCATATCACGCTCTACACGGGATCGGAGATCGTGGGCTTGGAGGGCGACGCGGGGCTGGAGTGGGTCACGTGGGCACAGCGTAGAACCGGCGAGACCACACGGAAACGCGTTGGAAGCGTGTTCGTGATGATCGGTGCGGAGCCAAATTCGGGGTGGCTGTACGGAACAGTGAAGCTCGACAAGAAAGGTTTTGTTATAACCGGCGGAGCGGAAGGTTTTAATGGAACTCCCTATGCGACCAGTGTGCCGGGAATGTTTGCAGTCGGGGATGTTAGATCCGCATCGGTCAAGCGGGTGGCGAGCGCGGTGGGTGAGGGTTCTGTGGTGATTTCAGACGTGCACCGATATCTCGCAGACCATCGAAATAGCTTTGCAGCGGAACCGAATTCGACTTTGGAAGCATTACGATTGGCGAGTGCGGCGGCAGAGTAGCAGACTAAAGGGTCCTTGGCTTCTAGTGCGCCATGCGGCGCGGAACAACTGGAGGTCAAGCGACGTCAAGCCATGAGCGCGCGGCTATCACCAAGCGCAATCGCATTTCCGGACTACGGATTAGCTCGTTTGGCTTCCTCGCGCCTGGCGCGCAGAAGGTCTAAGAAGCTGTCCATGATTTTGCTGCTCTCATGTCGACGCCATGCGATGATCGCGTCCACCTTGCAGCGCTTATCCTTTAGTGGGCGAAAGACAACATCATCGGAGCGGAGGTACTGCACAGAAGAGGGAACAATCCCTACTCCCTCGCCGGCTTCGACCATAGTCAGAATGGATTGCCAAGAACGTGGTGTGTCTCCGATCCTGGGTGAAAACTTTGCCTTCTTGCACATCGCTACGATAGAGTCGAACACCTCTGGTGATCCCTCGCGAAAATATAAGATTAGGCGCTCCTTTGCAAACTGATTCAAAGCAACGGCTTGCTCACGGACGAGCGGATGCCCTTTTGGCAGGGCCACCACCAAGGGTTCACTCATAAAAAACTCGTGATTGAGGAGGGACTTTGATTCGACGGAGATTCCGCGCGTAAAAGCAATATCGATATGGCCATTAAGGAGAGCTTCAATTTGTTCCGAAGTATTCAACTCTCGCAGTGCAACCGTAACGCCAGGGAGTTGTTTGCGAAACTTTTGGATAAGTTTTGGCAGAAATACTGCCGTAGCGGGACCGCAGAGCCCGACTGTCAGCGTCCCCGACATACCCTTGGATGATCTGACAGCCAATTCAACGGCCCGGTCAGCGCGAATCAGAATCTCGCGTGCCTCGTGAAAGAAGATAGCCCCTTCGGGGGTAAGTGTCACCTCACGCTGATGACGTCGGAACAGACTGACGCCGATCTCTTTTTCGAGGTCCCGCACCTGTCCGCTGACACCTGACTGGGAGACATTAAGCTGCCTTGCGGCGGTGGTAAAACTTCTGTGCTCAGCAACAGCGCAGAAGTATCTGAGATGACGAAGCTCCATAGTAAAGCAGAATACCACCGTTGTAGTGCTATCGCCTTTTCTGATGGGTAAGATCAAAACATACAGCGTTACTTCTGATGTCGGCGTAGCCCGAATGACCGCCTGTGCGCTGGCTGTCGGAACTCATAACCCCTGAATCGCCGCAGGACCATCTCTTGTCAAAGCGCACACGAGTGCTCGCTTCGCATAACGTTCTTGGGGTAGGTGAGATTTGACTCTTGTATCCGATTGTTCTCGTCCACCAAGACCTCGGGGGCTAATCGGTAGCCAGAAAACGGCTTTGCAGCGTCAACGTTCGGCCAGAAACAAATCGAGGTGACGATTGACGGCATCTACACTGTGCATAATCTCATCCGGCGGAGCAAAGGAACCGAGGAAGCTATTGCGCGCAAGAGCAGCAATATCCTCCGCAGA
The DNA here is from genome assembly GCF_000179915.2 of Terriglobus saanensis SP1PR4. Lineage (NCBI taxonomy): Bacteria > Pseudomonadati > Acidobacteriota > Terriglobia > Terriglobales > Acidobacteriaceae > Terriglobus > Terriglobus saanensis. The sequence continues at coordinate 4,489,523 of NC_014963.1, forward strand.
TAGACTCAGGGCCGCGCAACAGGCTTCAAGATTCTCATTGACGTAGCCCCCAAAGTAAGGTGGATCGTCAGAGTGGACGCTCACTCGCAGTCCACGATCAAGCATCGTCTTTAGAGGGTGAGCCTCAAGCGATGGCACACCCTTTAAGCGGAGATTGGAAAGCGGACAGACTGTAAGGGGCGTCTGCTCGGCGGCGAGTCGCTCCATGAGGGCGCTATCGTGGCAGGCGGTGACCCCGTGGTCGATCCGCTCGACCGACAGCATGTCCAACGCTTCCCTGATGTACGCAGGGGGGCCTTCCTCCCCGGCATGGACCGTTGTTCTGTATCCCAGCGCCTTGGCTTTGAGGTAGAAAGGCCTGAATCTCCCCGGGGGGTATCCCACCTCCGGACCGCCCATGCCGACCCCTACAATATGCTCGGACCATGGCCCAATCGACTCAAGCAGGCGTAAAGCGTCCTCTACGGGCCTGTGACGATGGACGCTCAGGATGTATGCTGCGCTAATGGCGCTGCTGGACTGCGCGTCCGCGATTGCACCAAGCACACCGTCCATTATGGCCCCGAGCGGCACGCCGCGCTCGGTAAAACTCTGCGGTCCAAGAAACAGCTCTACTCGGCGGACGCTCTGTTCATTGGCTTTTGCCAGATAAGCCGCAGTCACATCGTAGAAGTCTTTCTCCGTTACAAGAACGCGACATCCCTCAAAATAGAGGGCGAGAAAATCCTCCAGGTTCTCGAATTCGTAAGCGGCAAGCAGAGCTTCCTCAGAGGACCACCGCAAGGCAATCTTATTGCGCTTAGCCAGCCTAAAGAGCATTTCCGGTTCCAGCGAGCCTTCCAAATGCATGTGGAGCTCAGCTTTTGGGACAGTCCCGATAAACTCCCGAATGTGGTTCATCATGTCCACCCTTTCTAACCTTACTTTCCACATCTCCGCTGACTAGGCAAGCCTAGTCTGACCTTTTCGTTTTTTTACATCGATATTGCCACGTTACAACTCTTATGTATGATGGCACGTTTACATACGCGGTCTATGTAAAGTCGGGTATACCAATCAACTCGCTCCAATGCGCGGCCCCTACACAACCTGAAAGGATGTTATGACTCAACGTGATGCCGTATTTCCTGCGGAACCTAATGCCCTTTACGAACTACACGGCTATTCAGCTGCCATCAGATCCGGAAGCCTGCTCTTTGTCTCCGGCCAAGTAGGAAGCCGCGCCGATGGCTCGCCGGAAGCGGACTTTGGGAATCAGGTCCGGTTAGCGTTTGCCAACCTAAAGGCGACGTTGTTGGCAGCGGGATGCGGATTCGATGACATTGTCGACGTAACAACGTTCCACACTGATCCAGAGAAACAGTTTGAAACATTCATGGCAGTTAAGAGGGAGATTTTCGAACAGGCTCCTTACCCGAACTGGACGGCGATCGGCGTCAACTGGCTAGCCGGCTTTGATTTTGAGATCAAGGTGATCGCCCGCATTCCAGAGAAGGCTTAGCCCTAAGCCATGATTCGGACCGAAGTGCCGGACGATTGCATCCTAGAACTCCCGTTGGCACCGTTGTGCGATGCCTGTATCCGCGCCCCACGCTGTAAAGCCATGAGGGCACCGGGGTAGACATGCAACTCCGTGAAAACGCCGTCGCGAATGACCTTTGATATCGGTCCCGTTTTGCAACATCTTGACCTGGATTCGTTCGCTCGAGCCAGCGAAAGTCTCTTACATCTGAGGCGCTGACCGCGCCATAGCAGACCCAACCGCGACCGCTACGAGCCCTGCCACAAGGCTCACCACCATATAAAGTACTCCGATCCAGAAAGCTCCTGAAGTGAAGTCCGTCCATATTTCCCATTCGAATGTTGAGAAAGTGGAGTAGGCCCCGATGAATCCTACTGGAACGAGATAACGCCAAGTCGGATCGATGTTCGCGTGTCGATTGAGGAACTCCACGGAGAACCCAATTAAAAGACAAGCGCTGATATTGATAACAAGCGTACCCACTGGAAAGCGCATTCCGAACCGCTCGGCCGCAAGAGCGCCGACTTGGTATCGGGCAATTGATCCCAGAGCACCACCAATCGCGATGAGCAGGTATCGTTGCAATGTCAATCTCCTTATTTCTATTTGGTTGCGATGGGAAGGCTAATGAAACTTGCTTTGCAGCCGCGCCATGACAACCGTGAATCCTTCATAGGATGAGCCCAACATGCCGACGCGGCCATTGGATTCGGGAACATTCTTCACGAGCAAATCAATCGTGTCGTAGGCATCGGTTGTGTCATCGGCCCCGAGTTATTAAAAGCCTAATCCCACCGGCGGCGGGGTCATCAGGTATACGCCCTCCGAGCCATACGGGGGATTAGGGTAGTCATGGCATTTTCTCTCAGCTGAACAAAATGATTGTCACTAACGCTCGTTGGCACGCTGAAGTTCCGTGCGCTTAGCACGCAGGAGCGCTAGAAATGCGTCCGTGACTGCGCTGCTCTCATGGCGACGCCACGCGAATATCGCGTCTACCTTACAACGCTTGTCAGCTAGGGGCCGAAAAATAACATCGGTGGAGCGCAAATATTGAACGCAGGAAGGAATAAGTCCAACCCCTTCATCGGCTTCCACCATAGTCAAAATCGACTGCCAAGCACTAGGTGTGTCTCCAATCCTGGGCGAGAACTTTGCCTTCTTGCATACCGCCACAATCGCATCGAATACCTCTGGCGCGCCATCGCGACAGAATACAATCAGGCGCTCTTTCGCAAGCCTATTCAATGCGATTGTCTGCTCGCCGGCGAGAGGATGCTCCTTTGGTAGGGCAACTACTAACGGCTCTCTGACAAGAAGCTCGTGACCGACAAACGGCTTAGATCCTGCAGGAATTCCGCGGGTAAATGCAATATCAATATCACTATTGAGAAGCGCTTCAATCTGTTCAGATGGAAGAAGCTCTCGCAGGGCCACCGCGACACCGGGAAATTGTTTGCGGAATCTTCGGATCAGTTTCGGAAGAAACGCAGCCGTAACAGGTCCGCAGAGCCCAACCGTCAGCGTCCCGGACACACCTTGGGATGATCTGCGGACCAATTCAACGGCCCGGTCCGCTCGAATCAGAATCTCTCGCGCCTCATGAAAGAAGACAGCTCCTTCAGGAGTGAGGGTCAGCTGACGCTGATTGCGTTGGAAAAGCACGACGCCAATCTTCTTTTCGAGATCGTGTACCTGCCCGCTAACCCCAGATTGGGAGACGTTCAGCTGCCGCGCGGCTGTCGTAAAACTACCGTGCTCAGCAACCGCGCAAAAGTATCTGAGGTGACGCAATTGCATATGAAGCAGCGTACCACCAATTTTTGCTATCAGGATCTCTGATAGTAGGTATCAAAACAAACGGCGTTACTTCTGGTAGTGACCGTGCTCAAATCAGCGTGTGAGCGTCGGCGCGCCGGACATCGCAGGTACTACGACTGTCTAGCGATTTGCCTATCGCATGGTTGAAATGGTCCCACTTGAGCTTGTCACAGCAACGGAGAGATAACGACATGTCATCGACATATACCCCCACCATCGCCCCGCAGACGGTCGCCTACAAGTCGCTTGAAGTGAATGGACTCAACATAGCCTATCGAGAGGCAGGCAACACCTCCAATCCAAAGCTTGTTCTGCTTCATGGCTTTCCATCCTCGTCACATCAGTATCGCGACCTTATCCCGGCTCTCGCGGATCGCTTCCATGTTATCGCTCCAGACTATCCGGGCTTCGGCGACAGCGATTATCCGGATCCTGACAAGTTTTCTTACACGTTCGACAATCTTGCTGAGGTAGTGGAACGCTTTCTGGAGAAGAAGGGATTTGATCGATACGGCCTGTATGTCCAGGACTACGGCGGCCCCGTCGGCTTTCGCATTGTCACGAAAAACCCCAGCGCGCTTGAATGGTTGATCATTCAGAACACGAACGCCTATGAGATCGGATTTACCGCCGCATGGGGAAGTCTGCGAGGGGATCTTTGGAAGCAACGGACTCCGGCCTCGGAGGCTGCCGTAGCGGGTTTGCTCGCGCTTGACACAGTCAAGGCCATCTATCTGCACGGTTCCACGATTCCCGAACTGATCAGCCCGGACAACTGGAATTCGGACTTCGCATCGCTCCAGCGCCCGAACGCACATCGCATTCAAATGGACTTGTTCTACGACTATCGCACCAATGTTGCCCTCTATCCGGAGTGGCAAGCGTTCCTGAAACAACACCAGCCGGAGACCATCATCTTTTGGGCCCAGGGTGATATCTTCTTCACTCCTGAAGGCGGTGAGGCCTATCTTCCCGATCTCCCCACGGCAGAGATGCATCGGCTGAGTGCTGGACATTTCGCGGTGGAGGATTGCCTCGACTACATCTCCACCCATATCCATAAGTTTTATGACGCCCGTGTCGGGCCGGAGGCCTAAAGGTCGCGCAGTTTGGTGTCCCTACGGGTAGGCTGCGTGACGCTATCGCAACCGACTCGCGACGTTGTGATACGCAATCGGTTGGTGGAGACAATACATGGGACGCCAATTTGCGAAGATCGCGTTTACCCCTCTCGTTAAGAAGCAGCAGGAACTCCACGGCAGTCGGCGGCAATACCAACGGATAGAAGAGATTGGTGAACCGGGCGGCCGACTGGGCGAGGACGAAAGAGAGTTCATTGAAGCCCGCGACGGGTTCTACATGGCTTCCGTGAGCGAAACCGGATGGCCATACATCCAGTTTCGTGGAGGCCTAAAAGGCTTTCTTCGCGTGTTGGATGACCAGACGCTCGGTTTTGCCGACCTGAGAGGCAACAAGCAGTACATCAGTGTCGGGAACCTACAGCACGATGACCGGGTGGCTTTGTTCTTGATGGACTACGTAGGACAACAGCGACTCAAAATCCTAGGGCGAACGAAGATCCTGGAAGGCAATGAAGAGGCTCGAGAGCTGATTGCGAAGTTCAGGACCTCCGAACACAACGCCATTCCCGAACGAGCCTTCGTGATTCATATCGAAGCCTTCGACTGGAATTGTCCTCAGCATATTACGCCGCGTTTTACGGAGGAAGAGGTCAGGGACCTACTCGCAGAGAGGAATGCATGAGTACTGAAAACACGGACGGTACGGCTCCTGTACTGCCCCCGGCGCGTATCCGCCTCGAACGGAAACATCCTCTCGCAATTCGCTGGATGCACTGGGTGAACTTCCCGGTGCTCTTCACCATGATCTGGAGTGGCATCCTCATTTATTGGAATGACTCAGATAACGCTTATCAACATCCCCATGCGATTTACCGCATTGGGATTGGCAGGTTCACCCTCTTTCGGCTGTTTCCTGATTGGTTCTATCAAAAGATGCACGTCCCTTACCACGTAACGCAGGGCCTGGGTTACCACTTCTTTTTCATGTGGATCTTTGCCCTGAACGGTATAGCTTACGTGCTCTACACGGCGTTCTCAGGAGAATGGCGTTTCCTGCTGCCGGAACGCCGAAGTCTGCGCGACGCGATCCAGGTCACACTCGTCGACCTCCATCTACGGAAGGGCTTGCCCGAGCAAAAGAAGTACAACGGCGCTCAACGCATCGCTTACACATCGGTAATCATGATGGGCGCGGGAATGCTGATCACAGGTCTGGCCATCTATAAGCCAACACAGGCGCATTGGCTCACGAGTCTTCTTGGTGGCTATGAGATGGCTCGGTGGCTACATTTTTGGATAACGATGAGCTTCCTGGGGTTTTTCGCAGTTCACGTCCTGCAGGTCGTGCTTGCAGGATGGAACAATTTTCGCGCCATGGTGAGCGGCCTTGAGATTCAGAAGACGGAATCCCCGTCGCTGGAACCGGAACGACGGAGTCAGCCATGAACGATCAAGATCAATCGCCCGAGGAGAAATCTACTCCTCACGTTGCGCCGGTAGACACCGAATCGACAGCGTCCGGCCCTGCACGCGATGCTTCGGTTTCAGATGAAGCAAAAGTCTCAACGTCGTCAGACGAGAAGCCGGCGCTCCCCGAGCCCGACGAACTGGAACCGAAGGAACTCGCTGTTGAGGTCGATCCGCAGCCTAAACCAGATTCGGACTTTGAATCGGAATCGAAGGCCCGGTTGGACGAGGGCGACGCGACCGTTCTGGCGGCATCGCGAAAACATACTCGCCGATCCTTCTTCGTCGCAGCAGGCGGCGCTGCGGCTGGCTATGGGTTGTACCGTTGGATTGACCAAAGCCCAGGCGACGAAATGCAACCCGAACCTTTTCGGCGCACGTTTCAGGCGAATGCCACCGTCGCAAGAGAGGTGTTCAGGGATCATGCGCTCACGCCGACATACCCGCTAAAGGCTGCGAGAGACCTTCGCGTGAACGGCGTCTACGGGCTGAAAAGCATGCTGAAGGCGGAGAGCTGGCGGCTTCAGTTGGTTGGCTCAAGGCATGATGCTGCCCACCTACGATTCACGAGCGATGTGACCGCTTGGGAATACAAGTACCTGAATGCCGATACCCATGAGGACCAGGGTCACGATACCAAGATCGACCCCAACATCAAGACTGCCGAGAAAATGGCACCAGAGCCGATGCTCAATCAAGCAAGAGCGCAGGAAGAGCGCACAGGACGGATGCCCCGTGGCACAGAAGAGGCCGGTGAAAGCGACAGCACACTCCAAGCTGGAACTCCGGGCCTATTGCTCACAATGGAAGACATTCTGAAACTGCCTCGCCACGAGTTGATTACCCAATTCAAATGCATTGAGGGGTGGAGTCAGATTGTTCAATGGGCAGGTGTACGCATGGCTGACTTCATGGAAGCGTATCCGCCCAAGTCTATCGGCGGGCGGGTGCCCAAATATGTCTATATGGAAACCCCAGATGGTGATTACTACACCGGATACGACCTCGATGTATGCCGGCACCCGCAAACCCTTCTAGTGACCGAAATGATGGGCGCTCCGTTAACTCAATTCCATGGAGCACCCCTTCGGCTGCATATGCCCACAAAGTACGGTTACAAACAGATCAAGCGGATTGGACTCATCAGCTATACGAATCAAAAACCCGACGACTACTGGACCAAACTTGGCTATGACTGGGATGCGGGCCTATGATGACGGGTTCACACCGATACGAGCTCTCGGACGAAAGCGCCTCACAGTCCCCGGAAAGCCTGTTTGAACGATGTCACTGGCTATATGCGCTCTGTCGAGAGTATTTTTTTCGCGACCATACACGGGAGATTACCTCTGCTCTCTTTCCATCCGGCAATCCTGCGAACGGGACTAAGCTTCTCGAATTGGGTTGCGGCCCCGGCCTCTATGCGTGTCGATTTGCGAAGGACTTTCCGCAGGTGACCGCGACGGGAATCGATCTATCGAAGCGTCTGATTCGGCGGGCACGAGCGCGGGCGGCGAACCTCCAGTTGCAAAATTGCACCTTCCTTGTGGGCGATGCTCAGGCCTTAAGCCAGCTTGCACACTCGGTTGACGCGGTCATTGTCTCCCGGCTATTCCTTATCGTTCCGGATAGGGAGGCGGTACTTACAGAGATCTTTCGCGTTCTGCGGCCGGGAGGTCGATGCTTCATTGCAGAACCGACATCTGGCATCGTCTCTCGGTTGCCGCTCAGCGCGATGTGGGTGTTGGCGCGTATGACCGCCAGCCCCTGGGAAAAGTTCCGCGAACCTCAGCAAGTCGAGGTGATGCGCCCGGGTGAATTTCTTAAGTTGGTACAGGGGCTACCCTGGGCTTCGGTTGATGTGCGCCGTGACGACTGGTACCAGTATGCGGTCTGTGAAAAGAGCGAAGCCCGAATCAACGAGCAAAGTTGGAGTGCAGCCTAAATGGCGTATCCAATTCTTAACCCTCTATGCAAAGACCCCGCACTTGCATCTAGCTGCGCGCTTGCCGTAATGGCAAAGGCTCCGCGTCCCGGAAAAGTAAAGACGCGCCTATCCCCACCCCTTACGCTCGAACAATCTGCAGCGTTGAACATTGCCTTTCTCAAGGACACCACTCGGAATATTGCCGATGTCGCTGCGACGAGCACCGCCGTAGGGCTCGTCTGTTACACGCCTATCGGGGATGAAAGCCTCTTTGAGGGCATTCTGCCCGAGAGCTTTGCTCTCATTCCCCAACGTGGCGACACCTTCGGGGAAAGGCTGCACGCTGCAAGCGACGACATCCTTGCATGTGGTTTCGGAGCCGTGTGTCTCATCGACTCCGATTCCCCCACGGTCCCGGCAAGTGTCTTTCACCAAGCTATCGACCTATTGGACCGCCCTGGCGATCGCATCGTACTCGGTGGCTCAAACGACGGCGGCTACTACCTCATCGGGCTCAAGAAGCCCCATCGCGAGCCTTTCACAGGTATTCACTGGAGCACCTCGACGGTATACGCAGAAACCGTCTCGGCAAGCAGAGATGCCAAGATTGAGCTTGCCGAGCTTCCAGTCTGGTATGACGTTGACGATGGCGACACTCTGCACATGCTTTGCAATGAACTGTTCGGGGGAATGCCGTTACCTTTTGCTAGTGTTCCGGGATACCGGGCCCCTCACAGCCGCGAATTTCTTCACCGCTTATTTGGAGTGAGCAAATGAGCTTGGCTTCCGCGAGACCCTGGCATCATGCGCGTGCCTGGCAGACCAACTTAGCCTTGATACTTCTCGGATCGGGTCTGTTTCTGCTCACGCTACAACTCATCAGTGAGTACCGCCGCTTCACAATCGGATTCTCTGGCGTCTCCGGATGGTCGGTAGTTCTCTACCTGTCAGCGATACTCATCATACGTTCGCAGCCCGCTGACCGTTACACCTTCGGAATCATTCTGACGTTTGCGATCGCGTTTCGGTTGGTCACATTAGTTCCCGCACCCTATCTCTCTTCTGATATCTACCGCTACGCATGGGACGGAGTGGTGCAACACGCACACATTTCACCGTATCGCTATGTACCTGGAGATCCGGCCCTTCAATTTCTTCGCGGGCCGAACCAAGAGCTTTTTGATCACATTAATCGTCGCGATTATGCCCATACGATCTATCCGCCTGTCGCTCAATTCCTCTTCTACGTCATCACCTTCATCAACCCGACGATGACGTTTATGAAGACTGCAATGATTCTGTTTGAAGGGCTCACGTTGTTCGCGCTCCTGAAACTTCTGCGCGAATTGGGTGTTCGCCGAGAGCAGTCTTTGCTTTACGCATGGTGCCCTCTCCTTGTCTGGGAGATCGGCAGTTCTGGGCATTTGGATTCAGTAGCACTTGCGTTTATGGGTCTTGCACTTCTTGCTCGATATCGCCGACAGCCCATTCTCACAGGTCTGTTTCTGGGACTAGCCATCATGACGAAAATGTACCCACTCGTTCTATTCCCCGCGCTTTTTCGCCGCGGGGAATACAAAATGCCAGCGGCACTTGTCGTCGTTGTAGCCGTGGGGTACGCCTGCTATTCGAGTGTTGGCATGAAGGTCTTTGGCTTCCTTGGAGGCTATGTTCATGAAGAGGGCATGGATACCGGGACACACTATTTTCTTCGAGAGCTAACGCAACACCTGCCGGGCCTGCACACATTATCGGTCAAGTCGTATTTTGTCTTCGTGACCATTGTTTTTACGGTCCTCATCATCTGGTGTTGGCGAACATGCTGCAATCCCGCTTGGCCCAAAGTCAACAGCGCACAAACGCGTGTCTTCGGATTACCTACAGAGGCGGATTTTGTGATCCCCGCCTTCTCTTTGGCATTTACGCTGATGCTGCTGTTTTCGCCTCGTTACCCCTGGTATGTTGCATGGCTGGTCCCTTTCGTCACGATCGTGCCTGACCTTACTGCTTTCGCTTATATCTGCGGACTTTTCTATATGTGCACAACTTCTCTAGCCGTGGGCTCTGGGCCATCGCAATTCCTGCTCAACAAATGTCTTTATGGTGGAGTCTTCTTTGCCTTTTTGCTGGATATCATTCTGCGCCGATGGCCCATTCATCGTCGTCACTTCACGCTCGAACCGGAGAACGTCAGGTGACGAGTCGCAAGAACATCTCGGTCGTTATCCCCGCGCTTAATGAGCAAGAGTCTATTGCCTACGTGGTCGGATCGATGCCCTGGTCGGACATCGCCGAATGCATCGTCGTCGATAATGGGTCCACTGACAGAACGGCAGCAATCGCTGCCTCCGCAGGGGCACGCGTCGTTACCTCATTACGCGGCTATGGAGCTGCCTGCAAGGCGGGCAGTGACGCGGCAATCGATACCAGTACAATCCTCGTCTTTATGGATGGAGACGGTAGCGACGTCGTTTCTGACCTCTCACGCCTTGTTGTCCCCATCGAATCCGATGTGGCCGACTTCCTCATCGGCTCGCGCATCCGAGGTCGGCGCGAACCTGGCTCGATGTTGCCCAGCCAGATTTTTGCAGGCCACTTCGTGGCAATGCTTTTACGCATCCTGCATGGTGCCCGCTACACGGACATGGGGCCGTTCCGCGCCATTCGCAGGTCGTCCCTGAAGAAATTGAATATGACGGAGATGACCTATGGATGGAATCTGGAGATGCAGGCCAAAGCCGCGCGACAAGGGCTTCGCATTCAGGAAATCGCCGTGGACTACAGATGCAGAAGAGGCGGTCTAAGCAAGGTTTCAGGCAATCTCGGAGCTTCTCTGAAAACTGGAGTCCGCATCTTGGCAGTGCTGCTCCGAACTTCGTATCGCAGCAACGCTCAATGAATTCCAATACACAACGGTTTCAAGGATAACCACATGGATACACATCGAAAGCGGGCACTCGTCACGGGCGGAGCTGGTCTCATCGGCTCTCACATCGTTGATTTGCTTGTGAGGGAAGGTTGGACAGTCCGCATTCTCGATAATCTCGAGCCACAGACCCACAAGAACGGCAAGCCGGACTGGGTCAACCCTGTAGCCGAGTTTCGCCAGGGCTATGTGCAGGACTACGAGACGATGCGGGAGGCGTTGACTGACATCGACGTGGTTTTTCACGAAGCAGCATACGGCGGTTACATGCCAGAGATGGCGAAGTACGTCCTCGTCAATAGCTTCGGCACGGCCCAAATGCTGGAGATTATCCGGGATCATCAACTACCTATCCGGAAGGTCTTGGTGGCGAGTTCGCAGGCAGTCTACAGCGAAGGTGCGGCAAATTGCCCGGAACATGGCCACGTCGTCCCCATGCTGCGCCCCGCCGAACAACTTCGGGCTGGTGACTTCAATGTGCATTGTCCAGTCTGCGGCCATCCTACTTCTTCGATCCCAACCCCAGAAGCCACACCGGGAGGCGGCGAGACCGTATACGCCCTCACGAAGGTGGACCAGGAACGTCTCGTTCTGTTGTGGGGCAAACAGATGGGCATTCCGACCGTCGCATTACGGTACTCATGCACGTACGGTCCGCGCCAGTCGCTCTTCAATCCCTATACCGGCGTCATTGCCATTTTCTGCACTCGTCTATTGAATGGGCGACCGCCAATCATGTACGAGGATGGGGCCCAGACACGCGATCTTTGTTTCGTCGAAGACATTGCGCGCGCCAATCTGCTTGCAGCGACAACGGACACGCTCGATGGCTTACCGGCCAATGTCGGCAGCGGGCGCGCTACCAGTGTCCGCGATCTGGCCGAGATCATCGCCGATCAGTTAGGCGTCAAACTTGCTCCGATCGCTAGGGGTGAATTTCGACCCGGTGAGATTCGCTCGCTGATCTCGGACATAAGTCGCATTCGTACAATCGGCTACGCCCCGCAGACCTCAATCGAGGAGGGGATTGCACGTTACGTCAACTGGATCAAAACACAGGGCACAGTCGAAGACTATTTTTCGAAGGCTGAAGCCGGCCTCCGTGCGAAGGGTATCGTACAAAGCGTGCACACTTGATCGAAGCTCCTGCACTGTATGTACTTCTCCTGACACGCATAGGAGCGCCAAGTTACCTTTTGCCTAAGTTGTAACCTTCCGAAGCTGCGCCCATCGAACAAGGCCGATGTGATGCGGATGATTCGTGGCGCCGTGTTCGGTCAAGGAGAAATGTCAATGAGACAGGATTACCTAGCTGACGAGGTCACTGTCGGAACGCAGGCCCGGTCGCGCAGAATGCGACTTCAGGCTGCGCTAGGTGCCTGGGCGCTGGGCTTTGGGCCAGCCGAAATTGCCGCGCAAGGGCCGATCCTGTCGTCGGTTGGTGCCGATCTGCCGCCCGTCAATGACGCCGTGAGCGCTTTCCGCGTCGCTATACCGTCTGACGCAATTGAGGATCTCAGGCGGCGACTCGCGATGACACGTTGGCCCGAGCGGGAGACCGTGGCCGATGGGGCGCAAGGCGTGCCGCTGGCGAGAGCGGGCCCTTATCGAGGACGTTTCGGGCTCTACTAAGTCGAACCTTCACGTATATGAACTCCCTTGTTCTTGGGCTTAGCCTCGAAAGGTAAATGTATGTCTCTGTTGTTGGCCATGCTGCTCTATTCAATACCCGCGTCTTCATCCAGCGTGCGAACAAATGAGTCGCTTTCAGTCCTGCACTATAGCAACCTTCTGACTATAGCCCCCCTTGATCAGGAGACGACGAGCGGAGCAAGTCCGACGGGGCAGGAACTGGAGACGTCTTCCTTGCAGAGGCGGCTGGAGCGGCAGAATCAGCTCTTCAAAGAACAGGCTGCTTCGGACGCAACTCCCACTTCCGGAGACAAGAAGTCCTTGCTCGACGACTTTTCTCTCGCCGCAAGCGTCCGACAGGATGCGATCGACCGCGAATTTCGCACCGAGCTCGCCGCCATCTCTCCCGATGGATTTCCTGAACAGGATCGGATCTCGCACGAGTTGATGCTGCGGGAGTTGGATCAACGGATGACCGACTACTCTCTGAAGATCTATGAGATGCCGCTCACGCAATTCAGAGGCATTCACACCGATCTTGCGGACGTCCCTCGGTCGCTGTCATTCCACTCGGTCAAAGACTATGAAGACTACATTACGCGACTGCATGAGATGCCGCTTGCCTTCGAGCAGACAGTTGAAGTCTTGAAGCAGGGAGAAAAAGACAGGTTAATGCCGGTGCGCCTCCTGCTGGAGCAGGTCCCCGCTCAATGCCAGGGGATCATTGCTGAAGACCCATTCCTCTTGCCAACGACAAAGTTTCCAGCGTCGATCCCAGCCGCAGATCAGAAGCGTCTCACCGATGAGATCGTCAATGCGGCGAACAACGAGGTCTTGCCCGCATACAAGCGTTTTGCGGCCTTTGTCGCAAACGACTATGCGCTGCATGGGCGCACGGCAATCGGCCTGAGTAGTCTTCCAGATGGAGTTCAGCGCTATCAAAATGCCATTCACGAACAAACCACGACGAATATGACGCCAGCTGAGATTCATGCGCTTGGGCTTCGAGAGATCGCTCGCATCAACGGGCTCCTCACCGACCTCGCTCATAAGGCGGGATACCCCGATCTGAAAAGCTTTCGTGCCGCGCTGAACAGTGATCCCAGGTACATCCCAACGTCAGCCGACCAGATCGTCGAAGACTATAGGCATTACGTCAACCAGATGGAACCCCGCCTGCCTGAGCTTTTTCTTAACTATCCCAAAACAAAGCTGGTCGTCGAAGCGATACCCGCATCTCAGCCGCAAATGGGTACGCATCATGTCGATGGGAGCGCCGACGGAAGCACTCCGGGACGTGTCGTCGTGGCTACTTCCAACTACGCCCATCGACGGCTCATAAGCGATGAAACACAGGCTTATCACGAAGGCATACCGGGACATGAACTGCAGGTCACCATTGAGCAACATCTGAAGGACTTACCGGCTTTCAGGTCGCAGATTCGCAACAACGCCTACATCGAGGGCTGGGCCGTGTATGCGGAAGCACTCGGCAAAGAGATTGGATTCTTTCAGGATCCCGCCTCGGATTACGGACGACTAAATCTCGAACTCATGAGGGCTGTTCGCTTCGTTGTGGACACCGGGATCCACGCCGATGGATGGACCCGCGACCAGGCGGTCACTTACTTTCGCGAGAGTGGTGCGGCCGACGAACCCACCATACAGTCTGAGATCGATCGGTACATCGCCCTTCCTGCTCAAAGCCTCAGCTACAAGATCGGTCAACTCAAGATCCGCGAGCTGCGCGCCCGCGCACAGCAGCAGCTTGGTCCACGCTTCGATATTCGCAAGTTCCATGACCAGATACTCAGTGCCGGCAGCTTGCCCATGGACATGCTGGACGCTCGGATCAATGGATGGATCAAGAGCGAACAAGTGACGGGTGAAAAGTCGGTGCAACCGCAGACCGGCTCTTGAGACTCGGCTGCTGGATTGACAGCTCATTTCCCGCCGACCTGATTTCCCATAACGATAACGAACGGTGGCTTGGCCATCAGAAAGTAAAGGTGCAACATGGGACGTTTCCTAACAACTACACTCCTTCTCGCTTCTTTAGCCTCTGCGACGACGCCGGCAGAAAGTCCCTGGACCGGTACCTGGCTTCTCGATGTCGGCAGAAGCACTCCCGGGATCAAGGATCAGGCTGCGGAGGGGTATCGATTTACTCTGCAATCGGATGGGCAGATCAAATGGGAGATTCCATCTCTTGGCGAAGTGGTTACGGGTAAAACAGACGGAGTGCCGATGGAGATCCATAGGACGAAGCCGTCGCCTGGTCTGACACTCAGTGTTACGGCGGAGGGTCCGGAGGTGCTCATCTACAAGGTCGCTCGCAATGGCAAGCCCCAAGGGGAAGGTCGCATGACCTTGGTCGAGAACGGCAAGGCCTGGGTCGATATCTCCTGGCCTGCAGGTCAGCCGCAATACGCGGGCGAAGTTGTATACGTCAAGCAGTGAGTCTGACCCGTGCCTGCTAGACCGGCACAGACTAGAGAATTTGTCCCAATCGCTGCAACAGCGGTACTCAGTAGGTTTGCTTACGCTGCGACTTGGGCCGCTTCAGTAGAAAGGCTTCTATGACACCTTCGACGCATCTGCAGCGAACATTCTATGAAAGACACCCGAGTGTGGTGGCACCGGAGCTGCTAGGTAAGCTCGTGGTGCGGCGCTATCGAAGATGCCCACTTGTCGGCAGAATTACGGAGGTTGAAGCATACCTGGGTTTAGAGGATCAGGCGTCCCATGCCTCTCGGGCGAAGTCGGCGTTCAATGCTGTTCTCTTCGGGCCTGCTGGCTACACTGATGTCTACCTCATCTATGGCTTGCATCACTGTTTGAACATATCTTGTCATCCGGCAGGCCAGTCAGGTGGTGTCCTGATTCGTGCGTTACAACCAATCGTCGGCGTTTCAACGATGGCCAAACTTCGCAAGCTACCGGCGAACGCACCATCTCAGAGGATCTCTGGCGGTCCCGGTCGAGTTTGTCAGGCACTCGGCATCACGCGCGCAAATGTGCATGGGCTCGATGTGACGAGTCATTCTTCCGCTATACAGATTGTCGACGATGGTTGGAACCCTCCAGGTATCCGTGTTACAAAACGGATCGGGATTCGCAAGTCGGTAGATCTTCCACTGCGCTTTCTCGTTGCGGACGGAGAGGTTTGAACGAGCGCTAGCGGGTAGCCCTTAAGGCGCTTGACAAGCTATCTGAAGCTCTCGATAGGCGGACACCAGTGCATCGAGTGTAAAGGCGCGATTCAACCCGCTCGGGTTAGGCAAGACCCAAACCTCGGCACCTCCGAAGCGGACCTGTTGCCGCCCCCAAGCCACCGATCTCTTGTTGAAGATAGCTGCGAACGCAGGCTTGCCTAAAAAAGCGAGAAAGCGTGGATGGTACCGCTGTACCTTCCTTTCCAGCCCATCAGCCCCTGCGCGAAACTCGTGGAGAGCAAGATCGCTAGCCTTGACGGTTGGCCTTTCGACAGCAGCCGTTAAGCCGCAACCGTGGTGAAGAATCGTGTGATCGTCTTCGGGTCGAATTTGGTGCGGCGTGAACCCTGCGAGATGAAGCGATCGCCAGAACCTATTGCTGCGATTTGAAAAGTGGTGCCCTGCATGCGCAGCACTCAATGCTGGGTTTATTCCGCAAAACAACACATCGAGGTTCCCAGCGAGCATATCCGCCAATTGAGTTGGCGTCGCGTCACTGCTTTGAGTCTGGTTCACGCCCATCGCAACCCCTTACCTCGCTATGCTTTTTGTTCAAAGGACGCGGTCCGCTTCAGCAATTGCTAGATCGTTGATGCTAGCCTCGCGGCGCCTCATGAGACCGGAGGGAGCAAACTCCCATAGCTCGTTCCCATAGGATCGGTACCACTGTCCTTGAGTGTTGTGCCACTCGTACTGGAACTTGACTGCCATGCGATTGTCTCTGAACCCCCAAAGTTCCTTCTTGAGTTTGTAGTCCAACTCGCGTTGCCACTTTCGCGTAAGAAACTCAATCACTGCGGCGCGACCCGTAAGAAAGTCGGTGCGATTTCGCCATTGGGTGTCCTCGGTGTAAGCAGCCGCCACACGTTCAGGATCACGCGTATTCCAGAGGTTTTCAGCAAGTTGCACTTTCTGAGCTGCAAGGTCGGGATCGGTGAACGGTGGAGCAATCACAGTACCCATAGGGATTCCTTTCCAAGGTGCGTTATGACGAAGAGGAATGAGTCGCCTTCACGGATCATGACAGGGCGGCGCATAACCGGGGCGTCACGAATCACGCCCCGGCGAATTGGCCTTTCGAGTTAGGCTACTTCAGAGTGCGATACCTTTGGGAAGTCGATGTCCACATCAGCTGCGATGTTGAAGTAGTTTGTGAAAACGTTGAGCGCAACATGCGCGATGATCTCCGCAATCTCACCGTCAGAGAAACCCGCGTGACGCACTTCGGTCAGTTCTGCTTCGCTGATCTGGCCCTTCGTGTCTAGGACATGCTTCGCAAAGGCCAACGCGGCAGTCGTCTTTGGGTTGTTGCCGTCACCGTGACGGCTGGCGACAATCTCCTCGTCCTTGAGTCCGACCAATTTGCCGATCGCGGTATGCGCGGACAAGCAATAATCGCAGGCATTCTCCTGTGCCGTCAGCAGCGCCAGCTTTTCGCGCGTCTTAGCGTCCAAGAGCCCAGCGGCGAGCGCTCCGCTGAAGCCGAGGTAGGATTCAAGCACCACTGGCGAGGTAGCCATCACTTTGGTCATATTGGGGACAATCCCGAGTTTGCCCTTCACTGCGTCCAGCAGTTCCTTGGCTTTTCCGGTGGCGACTGAGGGATCTATCGTTTTCAAACGTGACATGCTGTTTCTCCTTTGAGTGTTGACCGGAACGTGTCAGCCCGGTTCCTTGCCGCAACCATATGATTGCCGACCGTTCGGTAAAGATGCACTATTTGGCGCAAATAAAATTCGGGTCTCCCAACCGAATGTTCGGCATATATTAGAAGAGAGGGTTTACATGGCACACCGCATCGTCAGTGACGAAGTCTTTCTTGCGACAGCATTGGATCTGTTCCGCACCTACGGCTTTGAAGGCGTAAGCCTGAAGCAACTTGCTGATGCGACGGGACTGGAGAAGGCAAGCCTTTACTACCGCTATCCCGGTGGTAAGGACGCGATCGCGATGGCTGCTGCTGGTGAGGCCGTCAGGTGGCTTCAGGCCAACGTTTTCGACCCACTGGCTGGGGGCGGACCTCCACGCAAGCGCGTGTCTCTTGTCGCCGAAAAGCTTCGGGAGTTCTATGCCGGAGGGCTAAAAGCGTGCGTGATGGACGTTCTTTCGATTCGCGGAGGGTCGGAAGAGCTTCAACTTGGCCTTAAGACGGCAATGCAGGCATTGACGAGTGCTTTCGCGCACGTCGCAAAGGAAAGCGGATATGGTGCAGCCGCGGCGCGGTCTAAAGCGGAGGAAGCCGTCGTGCGCCTCGAAGGTTCCCTCATCCTCGCGAGGGTTTTGGGAGATACTGCGTGCTTCGAGCGCGTGCTCAAAGGGCTACCCGATTTGTTGACTGCGCCGTCATAGTATCGGCGTTGGGTCGTCTTCTCAAATAGCATCGCCGAGTAGGCGCAGTAGCGGTAAATGACCGCGTTGCCTCCCTCATAGAGACATAGGGGAAGGTCCAGGAGGAGGAACTCGACTCCTGGCGCGCGCACGGCGAGCGAAGGCCGGTAGTGGGGGGATGAGGGGCCGGGGAGAAACCTGCACGGTTTCTCCCCGCTCGATTTTCGCGAGGAATAAGGACGAGGGGCGGCAGATTCGCCGCCCTCGTTGCATGGATACTTAGGCTGCCTTCTTTGCCGCCTCTATTGCTGGCTGTGCTACCTTCTTCGCCTTCTCCTTCGCGGCGAACTCCTGCTTCACCTTGGCAGAGATGGCATCCGTATCCACCTTGTATGCTGTGGCAGCTTCCTTGAGGATCACGCTCGGATTACCCCGCGAGGACGCCAGCAGGATACTCGACTCGACCAGCAGGCGAGAGAGGGTGCCTTCATCCGCACGACGAACAAAGGCACTCAGCGTCTTGCCGAGTCCTCCATCATCGCGTTTCTGCCGGATGCCATGCTGCCGCGCCAGCATCTCGACGCGGCTCTCGTCCATGACGCTCACCAGCTTCTCGATGATGAACAGCAGGTCACGCTTGAGCAATCGAACCGGAACGGCGGCGCTCACGGCGGCAAGGACACGGAGGCCGGTCGTGTTGGCGACGGCCTGTTCCTTGCGCTGCTTGTCCTGCTCGGCCTTCCACTTCTCCTCGTCTCGGCTGGTTGGCTGCTTCGCATGATGAACGGGGCAAGATGGATTAACGCATACCTTGTGGATGGTGCCAACGTCCGAGCCTTCCGTGATGATGGCCTCGGTGGTGAACTTGCAAACCTTGAATTCGGGGCGCTTGGCGTCGTCTTTCGACTTTGGCTTCTCGTCTCGAATGCTCGTGTACTTGTTGCGTGGCAAGACAGAGCTACCTTCCTTTTGTCCCCCATAGGCGGTGCTGATCTGCACCAACTCCGGCTTCGCCGCTACGGTCTGAGCGACGTGCGCCGAGACCTTGGCCTGATAGCAGTTGGGATCGGTGCACCGGTCACCCTGCCTTCCGAGGTCATCGCCGAACAGCAGCTTGTTATGTCCTGTCCGTTTGGGGCAGTCGGCACAACTGCCAGCGGCAGGGACAAGCTGCGCGTCCCGCTTGTTGAACGGCGCGTCTTTCAGAACCAACAGGATATTGCTGTCAATCCAGAATTGCAGGTTGCGGACGGGCAGCAGGATACGGGAAGGTTTCGAGGCTCCGCTGTATACCTCTTTGAAGCAGGACGAGAGCGCGGCATCCTGTTGGTCGGCGGGGAGCTTCGCCAACAGCAGCGCATGGCCTACACCGATTTCATCGGCATAGAACGCATCGACCGCTGACGGTACAAGGTCAGCCAATTTCAACCTAGAAGCCACGAACACGGGCGATTTGCCCACCTTAGCCGCGATCTGCTCGATGCTGTACTTGGGGTCTTCCAAGTCCAGCAACGCTCGGAATCCTTGGGCCTCTTCCATCGGGTGGATTTCAGACCTGACAAGGTTCTCCACTAATTGAGCCTCTAACGCGGATGCATCGGAGAGATGAACGACGCGGACGGGCACGGTCGGGACTTCCGCCATCTGCGCGGCGCGGTAACGCCGTGCTCCAGCGATGATCTCGAAGCCGTTCTCGGTCAGTGGCCTTACCAGCAAGGGCGAGAGTACGCCCTGGGTGAGGATGGACGAAGCGAGTTCCTTCAAAGCCACTTCCTCGAAGGTGCGGCGTGGGTTGGTCTTGGACTCACTCAGTAGAGCGAGGGATACGTTACGGTACTCCGTGGCATTGACGATTTGGGTTTCCATGATTTGAAGTTCCTTTCGAGCGGTTGCCCTGCATGGGGTTGTGGAGCGTACACGCTGCCCTGTATCCGCTCCGTGGAGAACGGCTTAGGCGCGTGGGGTCTGTTGCCGTGCGAAGGCTTCGGCGAAGCCCTGCAAACGCAGGTTGTTGTCCCACAGCTTGGCGAATCGCTCGTGCTGGTCGTGTAATTGCGTGTGGTAGCAGTAGTGGCCATCCTTGATAAAGCGGCTCCACTGCTCCACGGCGACGTAATCGTTTCGCCAATAGAAGGCGTTTAGGTGCGCCCCTCCCGCAAGTCCAAGCTCGAAGCACATCTCCGGGTCACGCATGAGGTCGCCGTTCTGTTCGCCGTAGTGAAAGACAGAGAGAGCGGGAAGACCACACGGGCCTGACTCGTCGCTCGCCTCGATCACCAACGCCATATAGGGCAGGTTCTCGATTTTGAGGGAGAGGCCGTGGTGCCACCCTCCGGCCTGTTTGAGGATTGCGAGGATGGTCTGCATTACGCCACCCGCGCCAGTTCTGCATCGGGCATCGTCTCTGCGGTTGCAGACGATTCCAAGGCTTCAAGGATGACGGCGGAGGCCTGCTGAATGACTTCCAGCGACTCAATCAGCAACGAGGCGTTGCCATGATAGAGACTGATGTAGTCTGCACTCGCGGTGCCAGCCTCCAGCCCTACGGCTTTGCCAACGACAAAGGCGATCGCCTCGGCCTCCGTCTCGCGCACCACCTTGGTGGTGGCGGTGCGCCGTTCGGCCTTGTGTAACATCTCGTGCGCCAGCTCATGGAGCAAGGTGGCGAAGGTTTCGGCCTTTGATTGTCCGGGAAGAATGGCAATGCGTCCGCCGTAGCTCATGCCCAGAGCGGGAGCGATCTTCTCAGTAAAGACAAGCTCGATGCCCTGACGCTCGATGAACGAAACGAGTCGGTCGTGGTTCTCGCCTACATCGCCGTACACCTCGCGCATGGCTGGAAGCTCGACGCCTTCGGTCTGCTCCACATCGAAGACATAGGCATTCCGAAACCCAACAAGGACGCGGGTATTCTGTTTGGTGATGTCCTTCTCAGCTTCTACGTCTTTCTTGCGCTTGATGCCGATAATAGGAGCGAGGATGCGGATGCCTTTCTCGCCTTTCTTCACGCTGCGGCCAAGCTGATTCCACGCATACATGCCCGCTACTCTTGTGGCTGTCGGGCGTTGTCGCGCGATCTCTAGGACGTTGCCAAACGAGTACGAATGAAATCGGCTCATCGCATTGAGGTAGGCGGTGAGTGCATCGGAGTGTCCGGCCTCTAGCTGCTCGATGAGGCACTTGACGTTGGCGGCGATCATCTCTTTGGTGGTCTGCCGTGGCTGCGGCTGTTGGGGGTTTTCCCTGATGGGGGTGATGGTGCTGGTGGTGGCGTTCATGGGTGGTTCCTCCGTTTTTGAATGGCTGTGCTGTGTTTGCTCACAAACACGCCTTGGCCCTGGCCCACGCCAGCGGAGGCGGCAAGTGCAAGAGGTGGGTTCCCTCCCCGGAATGCAATGGAGGGCGAGCGCAGCGAAGGTCTGCACAAGCGCAGCGCGGAAGATGAGGGTGCCTCTTGCGCGCGCCAGAGGCGGAGCCTCTCAGGAAGGCTTGGTTTCCTTGTGCGTGCGCGTGAGCGCACAGGACTTGTCAGGGTCGCGTTGCGGCAGGAACAGGCCGCTGTGGTGGGAAGCGGAGAATGCGCAGCAGTCGCAGTGCGGGAGGCGACGCCTCCCGTTGAAGGCAGTCATTGCCATCAGCATCGGGTATGACCGATGATGGACATGGGACGGGTACGCACCGTCCTGGGGCGTGGAAACCCCTGTCGAAACTACAGTGTGCCTTTTGCAGGTGCACCGAGAATCCCCTTGCCTTTGCGGTCGGGGAGCCTGTGACGTATGTCCAGGCCCCTAAAGCTAAAGGTCACTGGGACCGTGTTTCGACCGGTTTTCCAACTCCCCGATCATGGGTTATGGGGCTGTTTGCGGGGGCGCACCGCAGATGTTTTCCCTCTCTCCCCGGCGGAGGAGTTATGCTGATTTCTCGTACGATCCCCTGGGAACGGTATCTGCTGGTGTCCAAAAGACACGGATTTGCTTTGCCTTCAGGCAAGCGATGGAGGCATGGCTCTGTGTGCATGAAATTTCCATGTGCGAGAGTGAGAGGGTATCCGCGATGAGCTCCATTCGCGAACTGAACTTCGCCCCCCAAGGGGAACGGCGTCTGCCGCTGCCGGATCGGTGCAGCCTTAATGTCTCCTGCTTTGAAGAACCAGAGGTGCAAGAGGCTCTGGCGATTGCCATCGAAGAAACGCTCTACGTCGTCGCATTTTCCGGGATAGAGTTGCAGGCGCTGGACGGCGTCACAGTCGCCAACGATTGCTGTGCTGCTGCGTGCGCACTCCAAGATCTTCCGCATGGCCAGGTTCCGCTGGAGATGAGTCCTCAGCCGGAGGTCATGGAGATGGCACGGACAGCCGCCGTCCGCCGCGACGGAGACCTGCGATTTCACATCGTGTTGCGTCGCGGCCTCGCGCTGTCGACGCTGTCGCCGGAGCCCGAGATGCAGCGGTTAGCCCTGGCGTGTATCGCTCATGAAGCCGCGCACGTGGAACACGAGAGCCATCTCTACCGGATGTTCCCCGACAGCTATGGAAAACCACTGGAGTGCGGGAACCGGTCGCGCCAGACCTTCTTGAAGGCAATGGATGTCTGGAGCGAGTATGCCGCGTGCCGGTCTTCGGCAACGTTCCGTCCGGAAGCGGTGGAGGAGTTCGAAGGCATTCTCTGCCGCGCGATCGAAGACAGTTTTGCAGCGGCGCTGGAACAAATCAAGGCGCACCGCGAGGGGCGCGGCGCAGGCGAGGTCTTCCGCGAGATCCAGCAAATCTTCGGAGACGTTTTCATATGTGCCGGCTACCTGCTCGGCCACATTCACGGAATGGAACGGAACCTGAAAGATCGTACGCCGCGCCTTGACGAAATCTTCCGGAAGAATCCGTTCGTGGAAGATCTCATGACCCGGGTCGAACGCATCGTGCGTGAACTTTGGCTGCGGGAATTCGCCTGGGACTCCATCGAAGTATTTGCGCCCATCTACGACCTGATCTGCGAGATGATGAGCCAGTCCGGCCTCGTCTTTGCCAAACACGAGGAGGAATGGAGGATCGTGATGTATGAAGAACCCAAGGCGGCCGAAGAAGCTAAAAAGGCTTTGGAAGGATGGACAAGGCCGTCTAGGTCACAAGAGAGCTAGGTATTAATAGCGACTCGCGCCAGTATTGCCGTGAAACTTCTCCAACGGAAACCGAGCTGGAAACGTGCATCGGCCTGTTCTTACCTCTTGAGAACGCCCGGGAGAAAGGATGCCTAAATCACTCGCAACCTGATATCCGCGTCCGCTCGGTAACAAAAGGCATTCCCCCGCACGAATACGTATAGGCTCTTGTAGTTAGTCGGCGGCAAGCCATCCTTCTCCGGAGACGAGTGCGAGGAGTGGTTGGCGTCATCCGCAGCGTTGTGGCAGCTACAAGCATCTCTGGATTGTTACTGCGGACGTTCTCGCCTTTCAGGGTCTTAGCCTTTGCGATTTGGCGCGAGACGCTCGGTGCCGCATGAGAGTGAGTGGCGCCTGCGACGACTGTGACGCACTCCACACCAGCACCACCCTTGCCCGCTGATCCGGGTATCGCGAAACCGGTGGTCCTCAGGACACTTCTGATCAGCTGAACACGTAATTGACGAAGTCCCCAGACTCCGCGAGATGTTGCAAGAGTGCGACTTCCCAATGGTTCGGTGGGCATTGTGTTTTTCTGTCGATTGCCATTTGACGCAGCCTGCGCCGCAATTTGCGGGGACCAAGGTCTAAGCTTGCAGGGCTCTGGAACGTCTTCAGGAGTAGGGCCATGGTGGTCGAGGCTTGCTTCGTGTAGCGTCGCCCCAGATCAAGGGCTTGAAAGTGGCGTTCCAACACCGCGAAACTCTCGAGTGTCCCAGGATTCGCTAACGAATAGGAGACCGTCAACTTGGGAAGATATGTGATATCTACCTGCAACAGTCCGTCTATGCCGCTCAGTTCGGAGAGCGCGTATATGAAAAGCCGGGAGCCTGTCTCGTGGTAACGGGCGAGTTTCTTCCCGTTGCAGGGCTTGCAAATGGGCACAAGATTTCTTGGAAAGAGAGTGAACTCGGGGAACATGCTCTTTGGTAAATAGTGGTCGTGCTCCCACTGTTCTCCGAAATTGCAATAGGGGCATGTACTGTTGCCCGTATCTTCGAAGTGATCATTCAGTGCGTCCCATAACGATCTGAATTTGCCGAGCCGGCTCGAGAAGATCGTAGCTAAGGTTTTGCGGACATCGGGGGACAAACCGATCGGCGTCAACGCGTGAAGGTCGTGCGGTATCGCGGCGGCGAAGTCATCGTACGCCGCTTCGATTTCCGCGAAAGATGCCTCAATCGGTGGTCTATGGATCGGCTTGACGCTTCCCTTGATATCAGTCAGCGTCGGTAGATCGGTCAGCTCTACGGGGGCGACATGTCGCATTATTCGTCAGCCTCGACCGTGAGAGATTCCAGATAGATTTGTGCTGGCAAAGGCAAACCCCGCTCGAACATCGCTTGGATCTGCCCTGCGGTCATGCCTCGGTCAACAAGTCGATCAAGCACCGAATGAAAATCCTGTTCTGGCTCAGCAAGGTCCAGGATATGGCGGGTTAGTTCCCCGAGGTCCTCACCGAACGTTTCAATATTCGGCAACCCGATTGAGGTGCGTGATCCGCGGCGTCTGAGTACCCGCACATATCTACGTGGCACTTGCTGCAGGAGAATGGGCGAATGCGTTGCGATCACCGCGAAGGACTGAAATTCGCGAAGTATCTCATCTAGAATTGCGATCAAAGTGCTCAAGAGGCCGGGATGGAGGTGAGTCTCTGGTTCATCGAATAGCAGGATGCTTCGTTCTTCGATAAATCCGACCACGTCGGCGGCGACCGAGATGATGAATCGCTGTCCAGCACTCAGCAGCGCAAATATCTGATCGCGACTCGCCTTGTCAGCGGCAAAGGGCTCCGCGATCTTGGGACCCAACAGACGGTCGGCCAACCGCTGAAAGATATCAAGACGATCTTCCGAAATGATGGACTTCATGGCACCATCAAGCATCGTCTTCAACTCGCGGACGTCAATGGCACCCTCCGCGTTCCTGAGACCGCAATATTTGTAATCAAACCGCATCTTCCGACCGCGAAAGGGCTTGGGCTTGGGAATTGGGAATTGATCAAAGGCGCTGTAGGAGATCGTGATGATCTTGCTGAATTCTGGGTCTCCTTCGGAGATCTTGGCCGTCCCCAGCAGTTCTTTTTCGTCATCATCCCATTTATCTAGGCCATAAAGGCTCTGCGCGAGATGGGCGAGAAGCTGCGTCTTGCCGGTGCCGTTCCGCCCGATAAGAAGGTTGATCCGATTTGGCAATTCAACGTGGGGTGCGAAGTCTAAATGGATTTCGTGCGGCGCCGTTGAGTTGGGCAACGTCATTTCAAAATGAAAGGACGGGGGATCCAGCTCGTGAACTGGATACCCGACGTAGTGCCCTCCACGTCTCAGACCGTCTCGTGCGCCGCTGTTTCTCAACAACGACTTCTCGAAGCCGGAGTGCGCTTCAAACTTTGCCTGTTGTTTGGGGCGCGACACGATGTCCCGAAGGGACTTCAGGTATTCCTTCCGTACCCCTACCGGCAAGTCATCGCGAAGATGGCGATAATAACGCACCGATTGCCCCAGCGAACAGAAGCGGGGGGCCAAGGTGGTGAATTCATCCTCGATTCTCGGCGTGTAAATTACATCTTCGTCCGATATCTCCAAAATTTTCACTTCGCCCAATTCGATCTCATCGGCATCGGCATGGAGCTTTATGCTCGCTTTGAAGAGCGTGTAGTACCCATAGTCGTTCCAGTTGTCATCAAAGAGATAGACGGCTGGGTACTTGACGTTACTAGGCTTGCGGCGCCGGGACGGACGATAGACGTAAAAGTGAAGCAACTAGCGGGCCTCGTTTGAGTTGACCAAACATAGAACACCGATCGGCCAGTGGTGTCAGCGTTTGGTTCTTGGATGACAACGTTTCTCAAGACGATAACATTCTCCAGATTTATCGCACTTCCGCGTTTCCTTAATCACTGCGCTCAAGCACTTCGTTCGCTTCATGAACGAGAACCTCATGGAGCTCAGGGTCGGCACGTGGATCCCGGTTGGAACTATGTGGGTGGTATGGAACGCGGCGAGCGCAATGTCGCATTAGAGAACAGCGCGAAACTATCCTGATCGAACTCTGGCTGACAAATTTCATACGCGTTCTGTCCGCAGGAATTTCCCTCAGGTATACGCAAACCCAGCGATATCAGCCTCAGAGTCCAACCCATCGGGCTGTCCGCGGTTACTAGTTGATTACAACCGACCGTTTGCCGCTAACGGCAAAACCATGTCGTTCCGTATGATGTATACGGTATTCAACAGCCCTAACAAAAAGAGCTTCAGATGAGCTAGGTGAACTATTGAGCATCCCTCCCCTCAAGAAAAAGACGCTCGCCGGCGAACTCTACACACGCGATGCAGGCATAGAGTCGATGCTGTTCGAACTTTACGCTCTTCCTCGCACTTCGCTAGTGGAGCGCGCACAGATCAGTCGAGCGAGCGACCCTCTCTATATTCCAAGTGAATGCATCGTCCATCTGATTCGTACTAGCCGGGACGAGGTAGACGAAGTTTGGTTTAGCGTGCTTTTCAAAATTCTCAGCAAGCGAATCCTAAATGCATTGCCACGGGCGACCACGCGCGACGGGAAAGACACTTCGCTTACGAAGGAATCCATCCGGGATGAAGCGTTCGGCCGTTTCGTAGAAATTTTATCGAGTGACCGTCAAGGCTACGACGAGCGCCTAGATTTCTTTGAGATCAAGTTCAATGGAGCCGTAGAGAAGCTTCGCCTGACCGCCCAGAAAAGGGCGTGGCTGGCAGAGAAAAGATACGCACCCCTCGAGTCCGATGAGGATGGGGCAGAGCTATCGCCGGAGGTTGAGCAGGCGGCGGGTGCCTTCGATCCCTTCGATGTATCAAATTTGCAGAGCCAGAGTTACCGGTTGCGCCTAGATGCAGCGATTAACCAGTTATCTCCTTTACAGCGCAGGATCATTCACATGTTGAGACAGGGCTTCCAAATAGACTCCAATGACGCCGACACAACGACTATCGTCAAAGCAGTTAGCCGTTCCGAAAAAACCGTTAGAACTCACCGCGATCTCGCCTTCGCCATCATTCGGGACAGCATGAAGGAAGGAGGAACTCTATGAGCGTCCCTGCCAAACCTACGCGCGAAGAGGTTCTAGATGCATTCTCCGTGGAGAAAAAGGCCGATCCAGAGACGCTTGAGCACTACATACGGACGTACCCGGAGTTTGCTGAAGATCTCATCGATCTGTCATGGCAATTGAACAGCGTCACGACACAAGAGGAGGAACACCTTACCTCTATGGACATGGCTAAGATTGAGACAGCGTGGAGCATATACAGAAGTTCCAGCGCTTCTCCCAAGTCGGATCCCTTCGCTGCGTTGTCTGCCACGGATTTACGTTCCGCTGCATTGAACCTTGGTGTCCCACGCCAGGTCCTATCCGCTTTCCGAGAGCATCGCGTGTTGCTTTCAACTGTACCTAAACGTTTCCTGTTACGCCTGGCAACAACCCTGAACACGAGTGTTGAAACAATCTTGTCGCTAGGTTCGGCGTCTTCATTGAATTTAGAGCCGAGTCGAGCTTATAAGGCCGATTCCAAACCGAAGGTCGCCGAGCAGGTCAGTTTTGTCCGTCTGTTGACCGATGCGGGTGTGACGGATGAAGACATCCGTGATTTGACGGTTGACGGAGAGTAAATGGACTCCGTTGAGCTTGCTCGCCAGATCGCCGCTCGACTCCACGCTTGCGCGGTGGCCGATGGGAGCAATCCTTGTGATCCGTACGCCTTTGCTCTCGCTGAGGCAAAGCGCCAAGACGTCGATGTCGAATCAACGGCAAAAGGTGCCGCGATCCTAGATGGGGGACGTGCTGCGATCCTACGGAAGGATCGGCTCATTCTCCATGAAAATTGCGAGTCGTTTTTTGAACGAGCTTTCCTCACTGCTCATGAACTAGGGCACGTTGTGCTGGAGGATGATCTTGCCGACGAATCGGTCCTTGAGATTGATCCTAGCCGACCATCTGAGCCTTCGCCCCTTGGATTCGATAGGGTCGTTGACTACGGTAGAAGGCAGAGGCGTGAAATCCAAATGGATCTCTTCGCGAGGGAGTTCCTCTTGCCCAGATCATGGGTTCGAACGCTCCACTTGGACGATGGACTCACCGCGTCAGAGATATCAGATAAGGTGGGCGCACCCTTCGAGGTAGTGGCTCAGCAGCTACTTGACGCGCTCCTCTTACCAGCCGTCAACCTCCGCCCATTGGAGTGGACGCAAGAAGCACCGCTCAACGAGCTTCAGGAATTAGCGGCCAAGCATCGTGGTGAAGCCTATCTGCTTGAGGCCGGGCCAGGAACTGGGAAGACGCGAACTCTCGTGGCGAGGGTCGAAGGGCTGTTGGCGGACGGCGTTGACCCACGGCGCATACTTGTACTCACATTCTCAAATAAAGCCGCCAGCGAGATGGGCGAACGCATTGCGCGGAAGCACAGAGAGGCAGCCGCGGCGATGTGGGTGGGGACCTTCCACGCGTTTGGCCTCGATTTGGTCCGTCGCTTTTTTACGGAGTTGGGACTTCCACGAGATCCGCGGATGATGGACAGAACCGAAGCTGTTGAGTTGCTGGAAGATCGATTTCCTTCGTTCAATCTCCGTCATTACCGAAACATCTACGACCCGACCCAGATCATCACCGAGATACTGACTGCTATATCTCGTGCGAAGGATGAAGTCGTTGACGCAGAGGAATATGCTCGCTTGGCAGGGTCAATGGGATCAAGTGAGGCCGCAGAGCGCGCCGCAGAGGTCGCACAAGTATATGGCGCTTATGAGCGCCTGAAAAGAGATGCAAACTGCGTTGACTTTGGTGACTTAGTCTTGCTTCCAGTACGGTTACTGGAGACAAGTCCTGACATTCGGTCACACATCCAGTCCCTGTACGACCACGTCATCGTTGACGAATATCAAGACGTGAACCGAAGCAGCACCCGCTTGCTAGCGGCCCTTAAACCGGATGGTCATAACCTCTGGGTTGTCGGAGATGCGAAGCAGTCCATCTATAGATTCCGCGGGGCATCTCCATTCAGCATGATGCGCTTCGGGACTCAAGACTTTCCTGGTGCCAAACGCGAGCGCTTAGGCCAAAACTATCGATCCTCCGCAGAGATCGTCAACGCTTTTTCGACATTTGCAGCCACCATGCGTCTGGGTGCCGGGAGTAGGGCACTCCATGCCGACCGTGGGCCAAACGGCATTCACCCCAAATTGCTTTGCGTACGGAGGGCAGAGCAGCAGGCGGTGGCCCTTGCAGATTCGATTCAAGTGCTAAGAAGCGAAGGCTTGACGTACAGAGAACAGGCGGTCTTGTGCACGGGAAATGAAAAGCTGTCGACGCTGGCGAGAGAGCTCGAGGTTTTAGGCATCCCTGTTCTCTTCTTAGGCAGCTTGTTCGAACGTCCCGAGGTCAAAGATCTCCTTTCATTACTTTCGGTGTTGATCGACCGTCGCGCGATGGGCTTGGTTCGGCTCGGCTGCTGGCCAGAATTCAAAATGCAGTTTGCGGATGTTGCAGCGACCTTGGAGTTCCTTCGCCTAACAGAGGTATCGCCGGGGGCTTGGTTACAGAGCGTCGACGGAATTCCGAAAATAACGGATCAGGGGGCAAGAGCCCTGACATCTTTGGGAGTCGCTCTCCATGGCTTTGATCAGAGTTCATCACCGTGGACAGTCCTTGTAACTCTGCTTCTTGATCACACGCGCATGGCTGCTAGACTTGGCAGCTCAGTCAACATCGCCGATCGCTCTCGTGCCATTGCCATCTGGCAGTTCTTGAACTTCCTACGTGTCCAGCCATCCGGACAAGGCCTGCCAATCACGCGGCTACTAGATCGTGTACGTCGGCTAGTTCGCCTTGGAGACGACCGAGACCTTCGCCAGCTCCCGAACGCGGCTCAAGGTCTTGACGCGGTGCGTCTGCTGACCATACATGGTGCCAAGGGACTTGAGTTTTCCGCTACACATATACCTGGCGTGAACGCAGACACGATTCCTCGCGTTTCGTCAGCCCCAATCTGCCCGCCCCCAGAAGGGATGATTCAGGGCGCAACGGCATCTTCATTGGAAACGTACCGCGAAGGACAGGTGGAAGAGCAGGAATGTCTTTTCTATGTGGCGTTGTCACGAGCGAAAGGCCATTTGCTTTTTTACGCACCAATGGAGAAGAGCAACGGCCATAATCGGCCCCTCTCTTCATTCTTGGATCGCATCGGCACTACGCTAATAAGGACAGTAGTTGTTCCGCAACGTTCGATTCCCGAGGCAGCGGAGGAGGCTGCACTTCAAATAGTATTCGACGGTCCTATGCGATTCGGGGCTCCGCAGATTGCACTTTATGAGAGCTGCCCGAGGCGCTTCTTCTACACCCACATTCTGCAAGTCGGCGGAAGACGAACCTCCACTGCCTTTATGAAAATGCACGACGCGGTGCGGATGATACTGGCCACGCTGATCATTGATGGGAAGCCTGCCGGCCCGGAGGACTTGGAGGATCGCATCGAGGCGGCTCTCAAGACTGTGGAACTTGCTGATCACGGCCATCGAAATGAATTCTCTGCGCTCGCCCTTACGATGCTAAGGTACTTCGTCAGTACACAGGAAGGCTGTGCGAACGAGGTTCCCGTTGCTATCAATC
The DNA here is from genome assembly GCF_000179915.2 of Terriglobus saanensis SP1PR4. Taxonomy (NCBI): domain Bacteria; kingdom Pseudomonadati; phylum Acidobacteriota; class Terriglobia; order Terriglobales; family Acidobacteriaceae; genus Terriglobus; species Terriglobus saanensis. Next base: position 4,520,236 of record NC_014963.1, read on the forward strand.
TCAAATTCGGAGACGAAGAGATCGTGGTGCGAGCTGATGACATCCTCATCAGACCTGATCAAAGTAGGGTTGTACGTCGGATTCGGACTGGGCATCTAAGATCCTCTGAAACGAAGGATGTTGGCGCTGCCGCATTCGTACTTGCAGTTCAGCAGGCGTTTCCAGACTCGGTAGCGGAAATCGTCCATCTATCAGACGGCACCTCTCAACGGCTTTTGCTATCCGTGAAGGAGCTACAGAATCGGCGAACGAAGCTCGAGGGCTTCTTGGGTGATATTCGAGCGGGGCATTTCCCAGCGATCACTTCTCCTTTCACCTGTCCCGGCTGTCCAGCCTTCTTTATCTGTGGACCCACGCCCGAGGGGCTCCTGCAGAAAAAATTCTCCTGAGTTTACCGGTCGACCCATGTGCCAGCGATTACTCCTATAGAGCCGAGGCAAAGCCCCGCGCTACGAAAGGATGTGATCCTATGAATACCGAAACCTTCCTCGAGTTTGACGATCTGGGCGTCGCGGTGCGAGAAGGACGACCTCTCTATCCTGCCCGCAATTACCGTTTCCTCTTGGCGCAGGGAAACCTGAACTTCGCCACTCTCACGATCGGCGATCCCATCCCACTTGGCAGCCAGATACTGGAGGCAGCCGGTCTCCTTCCGAGCGATGGCTATAGTCTCTTCGGCATTCTACCGTCGGGAGATTTCGAGGACATTCGTCTCGACGAGCTTTTCGACCTGCGGACGAGGGGCGCTGAGCGATTTGTCGCTTTTCTCACGGACCGCGACTTCAAGCTAACTGTCGATGACAAGCAACTCGCTTGGGGCAAACCGATCATCAGCGGCGCAGAGATCCACAAACTGGCCATGCCCCGGGAGGGCGAATGCGTCTTCCTCCAAGTACGTGGCGGGGAAGATCGAGTCGTTGAGGTCGGCGACTTTGTCGACCTTGCGGAACCCGGAATCGAACACTTCATTACAGCACCCAAGAGGCCCACGAATTACGAGATCATCGTCAATTCGCGGCCACGCATCGTGAATGAGCGTCTCGTCACGTTCGAAGAGGTTGTTCAGCTCGCCTTCCCGGGAGTTCACGAGCCCAATGTGGTGTTTTCAATGACCTACCGACACGCGGCCTCTGCCCCACATGCAGGGGAACTCGGTATCGGGGGTAAGGTTGACGTCAAGCGGAAGGGGACAATCTTCAATGTCACACGCACTGTTCAGTCGTAACGCCGACCTCAAACGTCTCCGCGACGAGGGTTATCTTGTGCACGTGCAGGGTGGCTTCCTCGTCATGGAGGAAGTCCCCTACGTCAACGCGAAGGGAGAAGTCCTCACGGGCCGCCTCATCTCCAGTCTCACGTTGGCTGGAGATGAGACCCGGCAGCCGGACAACCACGTAATCCATTTCGACGGCGACTTTCCTTGCCGCGCAGATGGCGTTCCTATCCAAGCCATTGCGCACCAGACAAACGTTCAGATCAATTTAGGTAATGGCCTGGCTGCCAGGCAGGCATTCTCAAGCAAACCTGATGGAGGATATACAGACTATTACCAGAAGTTCACGAGCTATGCCGGCATCTTGTCCGGTCCAGCGGCAGTGGTAAAACCTGGAATGAGTGCCAGGGTAATGCGGGCGCCAGATGAAGAGGAAGACAGCGTTTTCAACTATATGGAAACGGCATCCGGTCGGGTCGGCATAGGAGCCCTTACCGAACTGCTCAAGGCGGATCGCATCGCCATAATTGGAGTCGGTGGCACGGGCTCTTATGTGCTGGACCTCGTCGCCAAGACCCCGGTGCAGGAGATCAGACTCTTTGATTCAGATCTCTTTCTGCAACACAACGCGTTCCGTGCGCCCGGTGCTCCCGGTCTGGAAGAACTGCGCGAGGCACCTAAGAAGGCTGATTACCTCAAGGGAATTTATTCACGGATGCGTAAAGGCATCACCGCGAATGCGGTGGCGCTCCACGGAGACAATCTGCATCTCCTCGAGGGTGTGACCTTTGCCTTTCTTTGCCTGGACGCCGGCGAAGAAAAACGTGCCATCGTTCAAAAGCTAGAGTCGATGGGTGCTTCGTTCGTGGACGTGGGCATGGGGCTCGAGTTGACGGATGGTTCACTTGGCGGAATTCTCCGAGTCACAGCCAGCACGCCGCAGAAACGCGACCATGTCCATAGCGGCCGCATTTCGTTTGCTGGAGGCGGTCCCGCAGACCTTTATGCCTCAAATATTCAGGTCGCCGACCTTAACGCACTAAACGCGGTGCTGGCCGTTGTGAAGTGGAAGAAGATTCGAGGCTTCTACCGGGATCTAGAACGGGAGCATCACTGCACCTACACCACGGATGGCAACATGCTCGTAAATGGAGATTGCGGATGATTTCCCACAAATATCTGAAGCACCACTTCGTGGAACATATCCCTGAACAACTTGAACTTGGACTGCTCTATATCTCCATACCCTATGCTACTGCGGCCCATAGTTGCTGCTGCGGATGTGGCGAAGAAGTCGTTACCCCATTTACCCCCACGGATTGGAGGATGACCTTCGACGGAGATACGGTGTCTCTTAAGCCGTCGATCGGCAACTGGAGTCTTCCGTGTCGATCGCATTACGTCATCAGCCGAGGAAGTGTAATTGAAGCTTTGCCTTGGACAAAAGATGAGATTCGGGGGGAGCATCACCGGGACAAGACTGCCAAGAAGGAGTTCTACGAACATAGGGTATACGAGCCGGTGCCGCCTCATGTTCAGAGCCCCCGCCTATCGGAAGCGGTAAAACCAAGTCTTTGGGTGCAAGCGTGGCGTTGGATCAGAGAGAGAGGTTGAGCGTGCCTACTTCGAAATCTCAACTCTACCGCGGTGCAACCCTGGACTCCGATTACACTTCTCCGATGCCTACTTTTCGGTTCATCCATGCGGCGGATATACATCTAGATAGCCCTCTACGAGGTTTATCGCGCTATGAGGGACTTCCTATAGAAGAGATTCGCGAAGCAAGCAGGAGCGCTTTCGACAGACTTATTCGGTTCGCTTGCTCCGAAAAGGTCGATTTCGTCGTCATTGCAGGCGATCTTTACGATAGCGACTGGAAGGACATGGGAACGGGCCTGTATTTCGCGAAGGCTATGGGCAGACTCGGTTCGGCCGGGATCCCAGTTTTTCTAATACGCGGCAATCATGACGCTGTTTCGGTGTTGACACGCTCGCTGCCCCTGCCCGAAAACGTCCATGTATTTAGTGATCGAGTTGCTGAAACAAAGCAACTAGAAGCGCTTCGAGTCGCTTTGCATGGGCGAAGCTTTGGCTCTCGAAGAGAGGTCGATGACATCACTCCCAGCTACCCAGAGCCGGTCTCGGGTTTCTTCAACATCGGGATTCTCCACACATCACTCAACGGATATGCGGAACACGAGCCCTATGCGCCGTGCAACCTAGCAGCATTGGAAGCGAAAGGTTACGACTACTGGGCTCTAGGGCATGTCCATGAGCACGCGATTTTGAATACTTCCCCATATGTTGTATTCAGTGGCGTTCTGCAAGGCCGACATATCCGTGAGCAAGGACCAAAGGGAGCCGTCTTGGTGGAAGTCGAAGACGGTGCCGTGAAGCGTGCAGAACATATCCCGCTAGATGTGTTTAGGTGGGCTATTGTCGCCGTCGATTGCACCGAAATCGATCAGCTTGAAGACCTACAAGGCCTCATCCGCAGAGAAATTCGTTCGCACTTAGAGATGTTAGGGACGAACCCACCCGTTGTGATCCAGCTCGTTCTCAAGGGTTCAACACCATTGCATGCGCGAATTATGGAGAGTTCTGGCCAGATTAGAGATGATGCACGGGCAATCGCCGTGGAGCTTTCGACCGACCTTTGGCTGGAAAAACTGAAGATCCAGGTGGAAGCGCCAAAAGAGTCAGCGCCCAATCCTCAAGTTGGAGGACTGGATGAACTCCTCGCTTCGGCAGCATCAGACGATCTCTTGTCCAAGAAACTTCAAAATGAGCTCACGCCGTTCCTCTTAGCCTATCCAAAGCCACCGAGTGAAACTGAGGAAACGGTAGTGCTCTTGGCGCGTGCCGGCAGTTGGAATGAATTAATTTCCTTAGCTTCTAAAACCCTTCAAGCGCGGCTTGTTTCGGCGGAGGATTAGCGATGCGTTTCAATAAACTAAAGCTGTCCAAGTACGGAAGTTTTGATGGTTGCGAGATGACATTTCCTCAGGCAACCAGAGACTTTCATTTCATCGCGGGTCGAAACGAAGCCGGAAAGTCTACAGCAATGGCTGGCGTATCGGATTTACTTTTCGGGTTTTCGCATGCGAAATCACAAGATTACAAATTCGACGCAAATTTATTGCGGGTCGGGGCCTCTCTGAGTCATAACGGAGAAACGCTAGACTGCCAACGCAAGCGGGGTAAAGTTGGGACTTTGCTTGACTCCTCTAGCCAATTCGTCAGCGAAGACCGCATCATTCGGATGCTACAAGGAAGCACACGCGACTCTTTCCGCCTCGGATGGAGTCTAAGCCACCAACAGTTGCGTGATGGGGGGCGTTCAATTGCCGAATCACGTGATGATGTCGGCCAAGCAATTTTCGCGGCTGGCTCTGGGCTCGTGGGCATAGCTGAGACAGTCGACGCCCTGTGTTCGGAGGCTGAACAAATCTGGAAGAAAGGTGCGACAGCGCGCAGATGGAACATCGCCCATCGGGAACTAGTGAGCGCGATCCAGTCGGTGAAGGAAAACAGCATCCGCCCGAAAGACTGGCAGGATGCGCTAGAAAAGAAAGAGCTTCTAGAACTACGTCGGGATGAGTTGACGACAAAACGAGCCCATTTACGCATCGAGGAAAAGAAGCACCAACGGCGCTGGCGATTGGCTTCCAATGTTCGGCGCTTCGAAGAGCTAAAGACGTACCTCTTCAATAGCACGACGAAAGTTCTCTCTCTTTCTGATGAACGAGAGTTTTATGCAGCCATGGAAGCCCTTGCGACCGCACACAGAGCCTGGGACGCTGCGCAAGCACGTCTGCATGATCTGGACGCGCAATTTAACGCTCTGTCGAGAGATGCCGAGATCGTCGAACTGTCCAACGACATTTCGGAATTGCTGGAGAAGAGGGGAGCAGTGAAGCAGGCGTCTGACGATCTGCCGCGGAGGCGTGCGAATCTCGCGACGAAGCAATTACACATATCCAACATCTTGGCCGATGTGAATCTGGTTTCAGATGCCAAAATCGGCGAACTCAGGAAGCATCTACCGTCGCGTCAAACTGTGTCGGCCATCCGCGACAAAGCCAGAAAGCTCGATAGGCTGAGGGAAGCTAAACGCTCCGCAAACGATCGTGTAGTGGAACTGAAGGAAGAAGCTGAATCCATTCTGAGCCAGGGTGCCGAAACAGATGAGCCGGTGTCATTGCCGTCTTTGAGATCGGCTGTGGGCATTGCCAGAAAACAAGGAAAGATTGATCAAGAACTTCGCGCTGCCGAGGTCTCCAAGAAAGATGCCGAGAAACGTCTTGCAGCCCTGATCACGAAACTAGCTCCCTGGAGCGGTGGGATTGAGGATCTATTGATCGTCGATGTCATAGCTGACGGGGTGCTGGAATCGCGGCGACTGCAACTCGAAGACGCACAGCGCAATGTTGCTGAGGAGAAGTCGGCCGCCCGTAAATTAGCAGATGATCGGGAGCAAAAACGCATATCCCGTGCGTCACTTGTCGCTTCGGGGCGCGCAATAACTGCCGAGGAAGTACGTGTAGCCCGGAAGATGCGGACTGACTCCTGGCAACCACTTCGCAATCATCTCTTTGCTCAAGAACTTCTCGCAGACCCCAAATCTTCCGTCTCGCAGTACGAAGACTCGATCTTGTCGGCGGATGGGCTTTCCGACGACCGCTTCTTGTCAGCAAAGTCTTCTGCTGCTCTTGAAGTGCTGGACGCAGAAATTGCTCTACTGGATCTGAAGATCAAGCAGACTGACGAGCGCTTTGAAGAGGCTGAGAGGCTTGTTGCTGAGTTGCTTGTCGCGTGGGAAAAGGAACTCAGCATGAGAACCTTGCCTTCGTTGGACCCACTGAACCTACGAGACTGGATCACAAAACGACAGGCGGCAGTTGACCAGCACGCGACCTTGCTAACCGATTCGGAAGATGTCACACGTCTCAAAGAGGAAAGGGCAAACGCGCTGACTTCATTGCGGAAAGTCTCACAGGAGATGATCCCACTTGAAATACAAATGTTTGCGGAGGCATTAGAGATTGCAGAAGCTCGCTTGGAGGAGTTGGAAGGACAATCCCGCCGGTTCGAGCAGCGTGAGAAGGAGAAACTGGATTTAGCCGTTGCGACGAAACTTGCGGTACAAAAGGCCGACCTGGCGGACAAGGCCTTCAATGAAAGTCTCGCGGCGTTTACCGCGTCAACTTCTGCTGCGGCCTTACCCGACGATATCGACGAAGCGACGTTAGACTTGTATGAGGAATTGCGAAGCGAGTTGGATGCCGCTTTAGATCTCGAACATCGGATCGAGTCAATGGACGCGGATTGCACCCAATTCACTCTAAAAGTTTCCGAACTTGGCGCTCGGCTTGCCGTTACGAACAGCGATCCCATGGATTGCCTGCTTATATTCGATCGCCGTTTGACTGCCGCCAAAATCGTTGAGACTAGGGCCGAGCATTTTAGCGAGCAGATCGCTCAGCTTAAGGATGAAATTGAAGTTGAGGCTGGGCACAAAGAGGCGGCCGTCGCGAGTCTGCTACCAATTAAAAAGCTCTTGCTTGAACAGGACATAGAGAGTCTAAAAAACCTTGTTGAAGAGTCGACTTCCATCCGAGGGCTCCAAGCTGAGAAAGAAGAACTGGCAGCGCGAATTGTCCTGAATGGAGATGGGCTCCCTCTTGAAACACTTCTCGCCGAAGCTGAGGGGGCAGCGTCGGACAAAGACGCCGCAGTCGAAGATGGGATCGCGCAGCAGATTGCTGATCTCGACACACAACTAACGGAAGCTGCCACAGACCTAGGGATTGCCAAAGAATCCTTTCGAGCGATCGATAAGGGCGACGAAGCGGTAAAGGCGGCGGCTGACGTCGAAATCGCACGCGCAAATCTAGCTCTCGAATCAGAGGAGTTTGTCTTCAAGAAGACGCAAGTAATTCTGCTGGAGTGGTTGCTTGAGAAACAACGTGAAGCAGACAAGAGTCCTTTGTTGTCGAGAGCAAGCGATATATTCAAGCACCTGACATTAAGCCGTTACGACAAGCTTGAAGTGGATTCTGATGGCTCGACTCCAAGACTGTTAGGTGTCCTCGCGGACGGTGCGTCAACCGTCCCACTTGATGCTATGAGCGACGGTACGAAGGATCAGCTTTACCTGTCGCTTCGGATTGCCGTTATCGAGCAATCCGTGCGAAGCGGTGTAACGCTGCCGTTTCTCGCCGATGATCTGTTCATCAACTATGACGACGATCGAGCCCGCGCCGGTCTCGAAGTATTGGGTGATTTATCGAAAGTCACTCAAGTTCTTTTCTTCACGCATCATGACCATCTGCTTGAAATCGCCAAAGACGTTTTTGGCGCTGCCGACATGCACCATTGCCAGATCTAATCCGGTTGCATTTGTCAGTCAAATCCTGACCTGCGGGCTTGTATCGCTTAGGGCCAATGGTCCAAAGTGGAGGTCGATCCAGAGACGCTACCATTACATTCGCACCGGTGCTAGCTCCAATCTTCGGAAAGCAATACTTAGAAGCCAATGCCGAAATCATGCTGCTGCTTGGCAGGCTGCGCGAGTTCGGGGCTTGCGATCTCCTTTGTGGGGGAGGAGTCCTGCTGCGGTGCGTTGGTGTACAAAGAGAGGCCTGCTTTCGAGGATGTTCCCTGGAAGCTTTGATGCGTGAGTCTATCGCCAGTCGCGATCACACGTTCTGCGCGAACGTTCTTCAGGCTATCGACGGCGTAACCGTAGTCGATGTGCAGGGCCTTCTCGGGGGAGACTTCGGCAGTCCTGCCGGAATCCATCTTCACGGTCATGGAGTGATCCTGGCCGATGCGGGTGACAGTCCCGAGGTCACCGGAGCGCACGCCAATCTCCTTGTCGTAGGTGGTGAAGCGGACGCGCTCACCCTGAGCGACTTCGCGGGTCTCTTCCTGGTAAACACGGCTCTCGCGCGTCTGAGTGCGGAACTGTGCCGGATTGTAGGAGACTTCTTCGCGGGTCGCGTCGAAACGAACGGAGAGGAGATTACTGCGCGGGGTCGTGGAAACGACAGTAGCGTGGCTGTCGTGAGGAATGCCGTCAAGGCCGGGGCTGCCGGTCTTGTACTGGATCTTGTCGCCAGGCTGGTAGCTCTCGACGCGCATCTTGCTTCCCGTCTCTTTCTCAATGAGCACTGACATTGCCTGGGCGTCGTGGCCGAGTTTCCCGTTCGCGTAGAGGTCGGCGCGGATGATCTGCGTCAGCTTCTCGCGTTCTGCGCGATCGGGCGCAAAGATGATGGAGCGTTCAGGGCGAATGACGTACTCCCTGGTGACGGAGGCAAGCCGCGAATCCGGGTTGTTGTACTCATGCACCACAACCGTCCGCGCCTTCGAAACCTCTTGCGCTGCGGAATGTTCTGGCCTGGCTGTGAAGTCCAGAGCAGCCGTTTTGGTCACATCTGTAGAGAGACGCTGGCCTAGCGTTGCGGCGTCGTTCGTGTAGATCCTCGCATCTTCAGAGGCGCGGGAGATGGCGACATAGGCAAGCCTGTTATTGATAAGGCTGCGGCTGGAATCGGTATCGATATTCGCGATCACACGGTCAGTTGTGAGTCCCTGAGAGCTGTGAGACGTGACGGCGTATCCGTGATCGAACTGGCGGAAATCCGCAGGGTTAAAGCTGACGGAACGCTGCTCTTTTCCGTCCATGAGGACGGTGAGGCGGTCGGGCTCCATCTTCGTAATGGTTCCCATGTCACGGTTCGATATCCCCAAATCCTTATGAATAGCCGAGAATTGGAGCCTGTCACCGGTGGCGAATTCGCGGCTGGTCTCGCGGTAGACGTTCACGCCATAGACCCGCTTGGGGTCGTACTCAACGCTGGAGCCATTGGAGAACTCCACGGTCAAACGATTCGAAGCCGCATCGCTCGACTGCACTACGCCGAAGCTGCCGCGCCCGATCCCCTCAGCCTTGCTGCCGCGTTCGTACTGGACGACATCTCCGGGGCGGTACATCGCCGCCCAGGTGCGGTCGGGACCGGTCATATCGGAACGATGTGACAGCGTAAGGAACTGCCGACCGTCCTGAGCCAACGTACCGTCCTTCAGCAGCTCGCCTCGCACGGCCTCATTGATCTGCTGGCGGCTGCGATTGTCCGGGGAAACGATAAGAGTGTTCTCGGGCCTGGCGGCGTAGTCTCGCGCGATAGCGACGATGCGCTCCGATGCTCGGGCAAGCTCGGTGACACGACCTTGCTGGGAGAGCAGAGCGATCCCTTTCTCGGTTTCATTCGTGGCGAGATACTGTACGGCCCGGAGTAATTCAGGGTCTTTCTGCCGCATGATTGTATCCAGTTTGGAGGTCTGCATTCCCGCCTCCTGCATCTGCTGGAAGGGCCGGCCAGCATCGACGCCCTGATGCTGGCGCGTGTCCCCGATGACGAGAACACGATCCTCTTGGTGTATCTTTTCAAGAAAGGCCCGCATCTGCCTGGTGCTGGCAAGGCTCGATTCGTCGAGCATATAGAGATGTTTGCTGGCAGAGTCGGCGTTTTTCTGCTGGGCGAGGAAGCTCTGAAGCGTGTTTGCCTCGATCCCGGACTCGCGAAGCTGGCCTGTCGCTTTCGAGGTCGGGGCGAAGCCCTCGACCTTGTAGCCACCCTGCTCCGCACCCTCACGGATGGCAGCAAGCGTACTCGTCTTCCCGGTTCCGGCTAGCCCCTGAAAACCGTGTACGCGGTCGGTGCTGGTAAGTACCTCGCGGATGGCCGTCTGCTGCGCCTCGTTCAGAAAATCGCGGGATTTGGCCTGTTGATCTGCGGCGGCGGTAGACAGCATGGGAGCCGCTGCGCCCAGGCCGTCAAGGACGTGCCGCACGTTGGCTCGCTCGTCCGCAATCGTCTCCGGGGTGGTGAAGCTGCGGCCGGAACTATACTTTTGCCCTTGGACGGAACGGAACTCGCCTTCCTCCCTTCGCCGCTGGAACTCGCTTTGGACTTCGGAAAAGCTGACCTCACCCATCCCACGACGCAGCGCCTCGCGCATAATGACCCGCTCATCGGCCACGGCCTCACGCTCGAAAACCTTCTCTTTGGCGAAGGCGACCGCCCCACGCGAGTCCGGCTGCACACCGGTTCCCTGAGCCTGGGTTAAGACGCGCTCGCGTGCGGCGCCGATAACTCGTTCCGGCTGGTTGCCGTACTCAGCCGCCATCTCCTTATGTGCCGCCAACACCCCGGATGGCGTGAGTGTCTGCTTCCGGTCGCGGGTGGCGTGGGCGGCGATTTGCGCCGCCTCTGGCCCCTGGAAACCGGCACGTTCCATCTGTTCTTTGATCTGCTGAGATCGGGGGCTCGACGCATCAAGGTACGCCTGCGAGTAGCCCTTGATCTCCGGTGCGCCGCTCTGCCCAGGCTCGATCTCGTAACCCAGCTTGCGGAGCCGGTGCGTTAGCACCGATTGGTACACGGCGGTCGCATAGTTCTGCGACTCGAAGAATGTCCGTTCCTGGATGGCACGGGTCGAACCATCTTCCCGTTCCGTGACATTAAAGATGATGGCGTGGGTATGGAGCTGAGGCGCGGCGTACCCGTTCACGGGCCGCGCGGTATCATGCTCGAACTTTGCAGCGACGAACTTCCCGGTCATTTCGGCGGGATTGTTGCCGCCGATTCGCGCGTGCGTATACTTCTCCAACTCATCCAGGGCGGTCGTGACGGCGGCTCGGTGTGCCTCTGTCACACGCTCGTCGCCGCCGACCAGCGCGGTCAACGATACCGACTTCGGAGCGGAGAAGGTCGCGTCCCATCCGGCTCGGTGCTCGACAGGTTTGGTGACCGAGCCATCTGCGCTTGTGTACTCCTGTCCCTCCCGGTGCCGCACCATCTGCGCCTCAGTCTGCGGGTGTATACCCTCAGTCAGACGGGAGAACTCCAGTGGAGAAACTTCACCGGAGAGGCCAATAGAGGCGGCAAGTTTTCCCTGCCACTCCCCTCTAACCGTGTCCTCCTGTTTGTAGTAGCTCTGCGCATCGCTGGTGTATTCGAGTTTGTGATACGTCTGAGCCTGAACAGAGCTGATGGCTTTCGAGATGGTGAGCATGGCGGCCTACAGGTTATGCGAGATGGATGAGTTTTGGGTCTGCGCCGCCGGAACCACGGCCTTGGGAAGCTCCAGTTTTGGGATCATTGCCTCGGCTTCTTTGATCGGAGCGCCCTTGCTGGGTGCGGTCTCCTCAGTCGATGGCATGGCCGGTTCACCGGCCACGGCTGTGGGGAGCACCGGCGCGAGCGGGTTGAACCACATTTTGTGTGGAGGAATCATGCGCGGAACCAAAGCCTCTGCGATCTTAGGGAGGCTCATGGGCGGGAATGAAAAGCGCGAGACGTAGTTGTTGATCTTCACAAAGGTGTGCAGGTCGGGTAGACCTTCCACCTCGGACTTCATCACCAGAGGCTCGATCTGCCGGTCAAGAGTGAAGCTCTTGCCTTGGCGCTTGCCGTCCGCAACCGTCTCCCGGACACGTTCGATCTCCACCTCCCCGATCATCTCCGCCGCCCACTTCGCCGCGTTCGGCTCGGCTGTGCGGAGGATGAATTTCGTTGTCGGCTGCGAAAGCATTACCTCGGCAAGATGGCCGTAGATGGTTTCGAGTTGGGCCTTGCCCTGGTAGCCGAAGACGATGGGATTGTCGCTCTTGCGGCCCTTGGTCAGCGCGGTATGGAACTGCGGAAGACGCTGGAGACTGGCCAGCTCGTCGATCACCAGCCATACCTTTTTCTGCCCCGGCTTCGGCTTGGTTAGGAGACGCAACACCAGCAAGTCGATCCACAGTGAGTGCAACGGACGAAGCGCTTCTTGCTCGGCCTCCGTGGACGTAAGGAAGATCCAGCCATCACGTTTGTCGGCCCATTCCGTCGCACACCACTCACGGCCCTGAGCCTCTTCGCGGGTGGGCAGAAGGCGCAAGCTGTCGGCCACAAGGCCAAGCGAACCGAGCACACCGCTCCGCTGCTGCGGCGCATCCTTGGGTGCGAAATTTGCAAGCTCGGTGCCCTTCAAACGCCGATCAATCTCGTCCTCGTCCGACATCCACGCAACCAACTCTTCGGGCGAAGGCTTGTACTTCAGGAGATGGGCAAAGATCTTCTGCGGCGTATCCGTAAAGAACTCGCCCCGCTTATCCTCACGCGGCTGGTACATGGAAGCCGCAATTGTCCGAGCCTCAGCGGGGTTGCGCAACTCGCTGGAAGGTGTCCAGTAAGGTGACCGTGCGTCCAGCGGATTCAGAATCAAATCCCTTCGGCTTTCCTTGTAAAAGCTCTCCGTGAACTCGCCTGCCGGGTCATATACGATGGCGATTTCACCCCGGTCAGCGACTTGCTGGAGGAGCTGTTTTATGAGTGTTGACTTGCCCGTGCCGGTGTCACCCATGATCTGGATGTGCTTCGCCTCAGCACTCCGGGGGATGCGAAGCTGTATCGGCTTGCGGAGATACCACGGCTTCCCAGAGGTCTCGATGGCCAAGCCATCGGCCTTCAGCGCCTTGTTGAACTGGGTCGGCGAAACCATCACCGGTCCCTTCAGGTGGCGTCCGTACTTCAACTCGCGGAAGCGTTTCACGTCTGCACGTCCCGCGAACACGAGAGCGATCACCAGGACAAGAAAGCCCTCTCCCAACGAAGTTGCATAGATAGCAAGCAACCCTTGCCCGTCGAAGTACACGCTGCGAAGCCACCGGCTCAGGGCGGCGTCGTTATAGTCCTTCTCCGTTCCTTTATAGAACAACGCGTAACCCTGATGCCGTGCCGCTTCGGACAGCTCGACGGGAAAGACAGCACCGTTGGGCATCCTGGTTTCGCCGGGAACGAAGTCGGCTGGTAGCGCGAGCCGGGGCGCGGCTTTACCGCCGCCGACATACACCAGCCGATACTTGCCATGCTGTTTGAATGTCGCACCGACGAGCGACTGAATGTAGATCGGAGTATACGTCCGGCGCAACGGCGTCTCCGTGAAGCGGAGAAACTGCCACACAAAAAGCAGTGTTGCGAAAGCACCTACTGCCAGGGCGCTGAAGGTATAGATGGGCGCGTGCGGTGGCCAAACGATGGTCTCTTTGCGGCCCCACTTTTGATTGCCATTCATTGTGCCACCTCTGTCGCTGCGTACTGTTGCATGACTTCCGCTGCGGCCTTGTGCTTGCTCAAACGAATGCCCTGCAACTCGGCCTGGAACGCCTGCGGCGTCATCACCTCGCCGCAGGCCACGTTCCGAAGGGTTGAATTGAGAAGCTGCCGGATCGCCACGATCTCAGTGAAGAGCGGTGTGATTGTTTCGCCTCGTGCCGCTGCCAGAAGCACCTCACGGCACCACTCGCTGAGGCTCTGACCTCTGTGCTTGGCAGCCGCTTCCATCTCGTTCTGCTCGTCGCGCGTGACCCGTGCAGTCGCGCTGATGGTTCGCCCGGTTCTGCCTTTCGAGCGACGAACCCGTGCCTGAAGTCCTAGAAACGATGGCTGCGTTTGCTCTTCCATCTAAGTTTCCTCGATTGACTATTGTTGACCGTTGGTTGACGATAGCCAACCTGTTTTGCGTAAGTCGTTTGTTTGCAGTGAGGTTGACTATCGTCAACCTCAACCGCGTTTTACGACACCCTGGAAGGGATGGAGTGTCATCTTCTTCCGGTGCGCAGCACCGCAGTGGCCCCGCCACCGATGTTGCGGCGGGATCATGCTTTCGATCCCGCTGCTAATGCTGGCGTTTGTACAGGTGAAGTTGCTGCGGATACCGGCTTCTTTACGGTCGGCTCCGCTGCATCATTAGCGGGCGCTCTTCGGATGCGAAGCGTCGAAGAAGCCTGCTTCGCCTGTGGCGTCTTCAGGAAGTCCTGGAAGTCGCGATCCTTTGAGAAGACATACGCAAGCGCCTGCTCCACCACATCGTCTGCCGATGCGTGGATGAAGGCCGCGTACTGATCGACCTGCGTAGCGGTTGAGTCAGTGAGCCGGATAGAGGCGCTGACCTGGCGGGTTTGGATGACTTCGAGTAGTGGCATTGCGTTCTCCTTTGGGTGATGAATTCAGGCAATCTTTTGGCGGGCGATCATGCGCTGCGCCGTGGCTGCAATCTCCCGCGCACGAGCGGAGCAAAGTGTCGCCGGAAGCTCAGGCTTTCTGCGGCTTTCAAGCATCGCGATCACGTTGGCCATGCTTGTGCCTTCTTGTAACCAGAGACGAGCCGAAGCCATGTCTACGGTCCGCTGCGCATAGTAGGTGGGACTGGGCTTATCGAAGCGTCGCGAAGCCAGCTCCAGGGTGAGCGTCAAGGCATCTTTGCCGTGGGCAAGCTCGCCGGAGACCCAGGCCCAATCATGCTCGGAGTTGGTCTGCATATCGCGACGTATCGGCTGCTGCGGGACAGTCGGGATCATGCAGGCTTCGCGCAGGACATACAGGTGAAAGTCATCCGGCTGATAGGTAGCGTCCGAGAGGTATTCGACGGTGACAAGCTGCGCGGGATCGTACTTGCAATTCTTGAATCCCGGGATACGAAGAACCCGGTTGCAGTCGGTGCAGGCGATGTCGCCATGGAAGGCCATCGCAAGATGTTTCAATGTCATCTCCTGCGTGTAGAAATCGAAGTCCTCCACGCGCCACAACACCTGGTATTTGCCCGCCGACGTAGAGACGATCACGTTTGGCTCGGGTACAAGCTCCGAGGCTCGCAGCGCGGCGAGACGGGCCTCTCCATTCACGTCGATGTCGATGTACAAGTGACGAATCGAAGCGATGCAATCTTTGGTGCGCTTCCGGCTGCCGGAGAGTAGTGGATTGGCAGCCACGTAGATATTCGCTCCGTTGTGGTTTTCATGAGCGAGCCAGCCACGGTAACGGGGCGCGAGAGCACGTTCCAAAGGAACGATCCGTTGCTGTGTCTTAGCGATGCTCTCGTTGCGAAGCAAGAGAGCGATGGTGTCACCCGGCGCGAAGCAACGGGTGAGAAAGTCTTTGGCGACTTCATTCATACAACCACCTCCATTCGTGTCTCTGCGAGCGCGATGTCATTGGCCTTTAGCAGCCGAAGAAGTCCGGCTCGATGCCGGACTCTCCGGAGAGAAGAAAGGGCCTATGCGACCTCTCCTTCGGTGGATTCATCCTCGTCTTCCGCCGCCGCTTTCTGAGCCCGATCCAGCTTGAGAATCGAGTTCACCCGGATCTCCCAGATGGTCACTTCGGTGTTGGTCTTCGTGCTGTCGTACTTGCGGCTGCGCAGCTCGCCCTCGACCTGGATATGAGCGCCCTTCTTGAGCGTGGCGGCGAACTCTCCGAGCTTGCCGAAGACCACGCAACGGTGCCATTCGGTGTGCTCGATGTACTTGCCGTCCTTCTTGTAGGAGCTCTTGGTTGCCAGTGACAGAGTGGTCAGGCTGCGGTCGTTGTTGGTGCGAACTTCTGCATCTGCGCCGGTGAATCCGATGAGGGTGACTTTGTTTGAGTACATGGTGGTGATCTCCGTTTCGTTGAAGTTCCCGTATCCTGCTCGGGTCACACAGGCGAAGCCAAGCGAGTGGGCCCGGCTCCCAAGTGCCAAGGAGTGCTTTCTTGGCGGGGCCCGAAAGAAGTTTGTGCGGCGTTTGTTGCCGCGGTTCTCAAACTTCTTTTGGGAGGAACCGAGACCCTGAAAGGGTGGCGAAGCCAAAGCAGAACGACGCCGAGCCGCAGGGCGCCGGTTTGGCCCCGAAGCGTGACCCCGAGCAGAGGACGGGATACGAGGCGGAAGGCTCCCCGATGCACCGAAGTCAAACTCTCGATCTCGGCGCTTAAAGTCCGTCCAACCACAGCTATCTTCCGAGCGGCAATTGCTCCGTAGAAGGACGGCATCGAACACCTGCCGTTACGTTCGCGGCAGCTCTCAGCCGTTACGCTGGGCGCTTTCAGAGACGAGTTGGGCTGTGCAGCCGGTTTGGCAGCATGACGGTACATCGTAGTGACCTCGATTCGGGTTCGATTCTCTAGCTGTATGCCTGGGACTCAGGCGGCGGAAGCACGATAGATGTCCTCCGTCTGGAAGCTCTGGTCCGCATGGGTATATCCGGTTACGGTAATCAGTTCGCGTACTCGGCGACGGCCCGTGACATCGCGCTCGCAGTACAGAACGAAGTCGATCGCCTCCGCTGTCTCCGAACGGATGAAAGCGTGGTTCAAGTTAGCCCGCGCACTCAGGGCTAAATCCGAGAGCCTGTTCAAGGCATCCCATGCGGACTTCGCATGGATGGTGGAGAGCGTGCCACCATGTCCTGTATTCATGGCTTGCAGCAGGTCATAGCCGCACTCGTCACGTATCTCACCCATGATGATGCGGTCGGGACGATGGCGCAGAGCAGCGGCAAGGAGCTGACTCGGAGTGATGCCAACCTGACCGGGAATCGCCTCGACAGCCTCCCACCGGACGGCATTCGGATGCGATACCTTCAGCTCTGCCGGTTGCTCGATGACAACGAGGCGCTCTTGCTGGGGAACGTGGTCAAGCAACGCCTTCATCAAGGTCGTCTTCCCTGAGCTGGTTCCGCCGCTGATGATCCCGTTCTTTCGCTCGTTGATGAAGCCGATAACTTTATCCCGAACTACCTCCGGTAAGCTGCCAGCGGCGATCAGCTCATCGGAGGTGTACCAGCGATTGAATTTGCGGATCGTCAGCGTCGGTCCATTGATCGAAGATGGAGCGCCGACTACCGCCACACGCGAGCCGTCAGGCAAGCGTGTATTCAGGATCGGGTTCTGGGTTGTGAGGTCTTGTCCGAGGATGCGAGCAACACGCTCAATGGCAGCCTGCAGCCGATCGTTGGAATACGGCGTCGCGAGGGGTATATGCTCGATGACGCCGTTCCGGTCCGCATAGACTCCAGTGGTGCCATTAACCATGAGATCGGAGATGGATGGGTCAAGCAGTAACGCCCGCAACTCCTCGGGAAAGAACGGGAGAATCAGGTGATAGCTCATCGCGTTGCTCCTACGGCTGGCGTCACTGGCAACGCCGACGATGGTCCGGCGGTTCCGGGAGCAATGGGATCGACGGAGAGCCGGTTTTCGTGGAACTCCGTAATGGTCAATCCAAGCGGATTGATCGTCTCGAACTGCGGGAAGATGCGGGCCTGGTCGCTCACCTGACTCGGGTTTAGATAGTAGGTAATACTGAGCATCCAATGCTCTGTTCGTGGCTCACGGGAGTTCTGAGCGGAATATGACCTGTCGATGGCTATAAGCGCCGTGCCACGGGCAATACGCGCGTCCTGAACTGTCTCCTCGGACATCGATGTGATCGTGACGTTCTTCACCTGCACGTCGCTGGTTTCGATCTGACCAGCGACTACCTGCGAGACAAGATGATTCCCGTTGTCAGCAGTCATCAATTGCGATGCGAGTGTCTGCGAGAGAAAGTAGTAGTTAAGCGGGTACTTCTTTGCGATGGTGTCCCGGCCAATGGTGTAGCGGTAGTTTGCCCAATCGGTGAGGTACGTCCGTACCTCACCCTCGCGCGGACTGTAGTTCAAATCGCTGTATTGGATCGCCTGAGCGCGGCCCATCTCGTCGATCCGGACGTAGCGATTCGCGGTAGGACGATGTGCAAGCGAGAAGTTAAGCCACATGGAACCCAGTAGCACAACCGTCCCGCAACCGATCACAAGGCGGTAGGCTTTACGCTCGGCATAGTGGGAGGCGTAGACTTCGTTTCCGACGTGGTCGGCAAGCACGGCTTGCTCCGGCGTAAGTGCGCTTTCAATGGGTGCTGTGTGGGTGGACATGAGGGGTCTGGCTCCTTTCCGAGACGGCATGAAAGACGACGTAGGCATAGATGATGCCCGCAGCAAGGCATACCGCAAGAAACATCAGGAAGAGATAGCGAAGAGGTCTGGCCAGCCCTAACCGTTTCAGTGCAAGAACATCCATCAGATACCAGAACATTTATGCTCCTCCCGCAACGGCTGCCGTCGAAGCCAGCTTGCCGACTGCATTTCCGATACTTCCCGCCATTCCCGCTGCACCGCCAAAGATGGCTTGGGTCATGCTCGGAATGAACAGCATATTGATGATGAAAGCGACGAAGACCATTAAGCAAGGGATCAAATTGGCGATCCACATATCCATCGAATAGTTGCCGTTGAAGGTCTGCTGAAGAAAGCCATTCATGAATCCGGCCCATACAAAGATGAAGGCTGCTGCAACTGCACGGATCATAGCGAAGCTAATGAGCACATCGAGGAACTGGAAAAACTTCGCTTTGAAGGTCTGCGTCATCAGCAATGGCACGAAGACAGGGCCGAAGAGTGCGGTCACACCGTAAAGGATGAAGGCGCTGCAATTGATGACGAACAAGATCGCGGAGGCGAGTCCAAGCATGATCTGGACGAGGACGTAGCAGAGGATCTGAACGGGCGCGGTGAAAGACGGCATGGACGTTCCATCGCCAGCGTTCTTGAGAAGCTGGAGCAACTGGTCGAGCGAGTGCTGATCGAACGCCGCAACCATCGCCTGTGCGATGTAGCTGAAGAAGTGATTGATGCCAAAGCTGGCACCGGGAAAGGGATTAACCCAATAGTTCAGCAGCAGGCTGCACACAATGAGCTTGAGTAGGAAGTGGGTAAGATCCCCGGCACGCACGGGATGGTGATGCAGTCGGAACGTCATCGTGGTGGTATTCCAATTGATGACCATGTTCACAAGGGTAAAGAGGGAAATGCAGCTAAGCTCCGTCCAACCGAGCTGGGTCAATGCGCCGCCGTTCTGCGTGGTGAGGTTGGTCAGGTTGTTGGTGAACTGGTAGAGCCAGTCCATGCCCGACGATGTGGACGGCAGTGCTTGTGCGAGGATGACGATGCTCATGGCGGTCTCCGGTGGGATCAGGGGATATAGCTCTTCCAGGTCTTGCCTTCGTTACCAGCGGCAGAGTTGCGCCGCTTCTTGTCCTGCTCTACCTGCTTGCGAAACGCTTCATCGCGGCCTCTTTGCTCCTCTGCGTCGTGCTGTTGCTGTTGAAGGATGGCGGCAGCCTTATGGGCCTCATGGCTCTGGTAAATCACGGCGCTGCCGATGGCCGTCAGCGCCGCAAGGATCGCAAGCAATATCTTGGTGTTGATCGCTTTCAGCATGGCGTCTCCGAATCAGGGAATATAGGTCTGCCAGGTATTGCTTTCATTCGCTGCGCTCACGTTATTGGTCGAGCGCTGCTGCTGAACAAAGGCGGCGGTGTTGAGGTCTTGTGCTGCTGCATTCCGCTGCTGCATGTTCGCGACGGTCATCTGTGAAGCGAGGCAGGCTTGCAGGACGCCCTGCGACTGCATCTCGGACATCTTCTGTGCTTCTGCTGCATTCAGGAGATTGAGCTGTTCGACTTCAGTGTTGGTGCCATCGCTGCTGTCGAACTGCTGCGACGCGAGCGTGTTGTTCGCGGTAACGTTCTGTGTCCTCGCGCCTCTATACTGGCCGACTGCTGTAAGGCAATCGGGAGAGATGGAATCCGATGCCTCGATCATGGCAAGCTGTGAGAGTTGAGCGCTCCCCGGCGTCTGTCCTTGGAGATAGGTGCTTGTGCTTCCACTGACCTTGATTGTCCCGGCAGTCCACGCCGTGGCCGATGCACTGGGCGAGTTCGTATTGAGGGCGATGCTCATACCACTCGTCTCGCCAAACAGATTGCCGACGTTCGCGTTCTTCATGGCATTTAACGTGGTCTGCCATTGCTGTTTGAGAGAGAAGTGCGTGATGTTGTTCTGGAGCATTTTGTACTGCGACTCCAGGGTCGTGAGCTGGGACACAAGACTGGCGTAGCTGGTCGGATCGAAAACAATGTCGCCGATTCCGAAAAGCGCGAAGCTCGGTGTCGCAGTCAACAGGAGCAGGCCGCCGGTCAAAAGATACTTGTTGCGTTTGGTCATCATGAGTTTCATGAGAACTCCTTTGGGTTGAAGGGCTAGAAGCATTGCGGGCAGGTCGGGTCCAACCTGTCCAGGGAAAAGTGACGGATGTTCGTCGCGATCCGGCATGGGAACTCCGTCACAGCATCCACGGTCTGGACACACCAATCGAGTGTGCTGGCGACAGAGCTACGTCCGACAGGCGAGGTGAGAAGAGCGAGAGCCAGCATGGATGCACCGACTGACAGGATGAGCTTGTTGCGTCTCGTAATCGTGAGTGTGTTCATTTGCATAGCCTCCTACTCTTCATCCGCAATCCGACGGGCAACCTGCGGAACCATCGCAACCCACTCGGGACCAGTCCGCTCGATAGCTTCCGCAATGGTGTAGCCCTGCTCCACGAGCCAATCGGCACGATTGAGGACGAGGGCAACCGCGACCTTTTCGCCGGTGGATTGCACGGCCCAGGCATCATGGCCTCCGCGCTGCGCATCCTGCGACTTGCGGAGCAAATGGTCGTATCTCGGATTGCTTTCGTTCATACGGCTTCCTCTCTGGCCAGGACGGTTTACATGGTGGGGTCTACGCGATGCTCCGCGTAGGACGGGATGAGGATGTCGCGCCCGACGTATACGCGGGCTCGGGAGCCTTCCTTAAGCGTGATGATGGGCAGGCGATTTAGGAAGTGGTTCAATACCTGCTCGCCCTCCGTCGCGGACTGCTCGGAGATACCACTGCGTATCTGAGAGGAAGCCGTAAGGACGCTGCCGTTATTGCCGATCTGCGCTAAACCACCTAGACCGCCCACAGCAGCAGCCGCACCAAACGCCATCAAGTAGCCGTGGTCTACCTTGGTGGCGAGTCCGGTGGTGCCCAATGGATCAAGACCGATGTACTTGTCGAAGTCGAGGGAGAACCCATCAGGGCATACAGCGCGATGGAAGGTGACGAACATCTTCCGTTGCTGCGCGTTGCCGACACTCTGCACTGTGCCGATGAGACGTGTGCCCTGGGGCATGAGGAGCTGCTGATGGTCGTGCGAATAGTAATCGGTGGTGAGCATGACCAGAATCGGACCGCTCAACCCACCGTCGATGTGGTTGGTGACAACCCCTTCAAATACCGTGCCCTCGAAGACGCGATAGAGATGACCTTGATAGTTATCGAAGTCGTATCCAGCAATGGCGTCGGTCTTGGAATTTGCTTTCGACGGCTGACCAGAAGCAGACTGCACAATGCCGGGCCGGTCGCTTGCGCCACTGGGAGATGTTCCGGCGATCATTTCCGTAGCTATCTGCGGACGTGCCTCTTCATGCTCCCCTAGGACAGCCGTTGCTGCCTGCGGTGCCACAGCGGCACCGGGCGCTGCGCCAGTATGGGCAAAGTCGATAGCGACTGTATCGCTGTTGATGGCGTCCTGGGCTTGTTTCTCCTTCGCAAGCGCTTTCTGCTTGGCTTCTGCCTGAGCTTGCGAAACATTGGAAGTCCGCTGTGGTGCGTTCGGGCTGTTGCCGTAGATGGCATCGCGCTGTGCTGCCGTCATGGGTTGTGTCCCGGCGGCCTCTGGGCCGGGGACACTCTGTTCCACCTGAAGCTGCTGCAAAGCGGCCGCTAACTCCTGCTGATGCTGGCGTTCTTCCGCGTCCCGTTGAGCCTGCACCTGTTGCTGCGTCGAAAAGCTATTCACCTGTTGAGCATTTGGAGACGCGGGACGCATGGCCATCGCGCTTGTAGGGGCAGCTTTCTTGCTCCCACTCAACAGGCTCGACACATTGGCTATGCCGATAAGGGCAATGATGACAACCAGAACGATCACCATAGGCATACCCTTTTTGAGGGGCGACTTCGCTTCGGGCTGTTCCGGGACGGTTGCGGGAGGGTTCTGATTGGGCGCGGTCATGGCTATTTCGCTCCTCCCACGCGGTGGAACTCTACCTTCTGTTTGCCAATGGCGAGATAGCCGTTGTCCAACTGCTTCGGCACCGTATAAAGGCCAGCGTTGAAATCGAAGTTGATGAGCGAGCCTTTGCCGTCCTTCAACTCATAGAGGGCCGGGGTCTCCTGAAACTGCCCGCGCAGGTACGTGAACTTGTCGTCGCGCCATATCTGTTGAAGGCCAAGAGATTTGCCTTTTGATTGGTCCCATGTGTAGTCGAAGTGGAGGTTTCCGGGATACTGGCTCCGGTACTGCTCCGCTTTGGTCTCTTCGGCCTTCAGCTCCGCTGCCTGAGCTGCTTTGGCAGAGGCGGCCTCCTGCTTGGCTTTGTCCAACTCGGCAGCGGGCACGAAAACCGGAAGCTGTGTCAGTCGGTCTTTTGCTGCCTTGTCGCTGGGAGCAAGGAAGACCTTGGAATCGAAGTGGGCATCGGGCTCACTGGAGATTTCATGGAGCTGCAAGGTGTACTCATTGCCGTGATCGGAGACGATATGAATATCGGTCGATCCATTGGCAACCTTGGGCTTGACACTGATGAACCGGCTCGCAACGTGGCCGCCATCGAACACCCAGTCCACGGTATCCCCTGCAAAGACATTGGCGACCTTCTCCTCGGCGGGAAGGACAATGAGTGTCGATTGCAATAGGCCGGCACGGATCACAGGAGGCGTATCCGCCTCGGACACGGTAACGGTGCGCGGTGCATTCGGCTGTAGAGGATGAGTATCTGCAGCATGGCAAGCGGCAGAGGCCAGCGCAAGTCCGGCGGAGACGACGATGGGGATGATTGGTTTCATGGCACTGGCCTTTCTGGGTTGGGAGTTTGTCACACAGTCTCGCCCTGGGCAAAGCGATCGATGCCCTCGGTGAGGCCGTACTTTTCGATCAGCTTCGACCGGCGCACCCGGTCCTTCGGCTTGGTAGAGAAGATGGCGTAGCTGCGCTTATCGAGGTTCAACGTGACGACCTTCGTGATGCCGTCGCGTCGCATGTACAGGGCCTCGCGGTCCTGCAAGCTTTCAAAGAGTGCGATCTGCTGTTCGTTCATCTTGAACAGCTCGGCATAACGCTTCCGATTGAAGGTCGCATCTTTCAGGAAGAGGAAGGATGTGCAGGAGTTCACGATGCTGTCGGCGTTCGCGCCAAGATCGTCGGCGGACTGACCAATCATCGTGACGCCACCGAGATTCTTGCGAACCGTCTTGATCGAAGCGAGCGCGCCGTCGAGCAATTGCTTATTCTTCATCGAAGAGAAGATCTCTTCGATGAGGATGTGCTTGGGAACACCGAGATTCGCTGGGTTATAAAGCACATCATTGATACGGCGAAGAAGCCAGACCATCAGTGGTTCAATGAGGTCGGCGTACTGCTCGTTGTTGACGCCCTGGAAGTCGAAGCATTGCAGGCGGGAGAGCGAGAGGCTGTCTTCGACGTTGTCGAAGACAGCGTTATAAATGCCCTTGGCAACCCACTTCGACAGATAGCGATCGAGCTTCTTCGGTAGAAAAAGATTCGAGAGACGGCGGTTCTCCGGGTCGAGCAGGTACATATCCTGCACGGCCTTGTGGATCACATCATCGTCTTCCGGCTCCAACTCCGCGCCGCCGTTGGTAAGCAGCAGCTTGATAAATGAGTACAGGAACTTGATGTTGCTTTCAGTGGGCTCCAGCGCGAACGGATTGACGCGCGGGCCGTCTTTGCCCACTCTGTCTACGCGCCCTCCGTACAGTTCCACGACACTTTCGTAGCTGCCGCCAATGTCGAAGATGTAGGAAAAACCGCCGTATTTCTGCTCCAGCGCGATAGCGGCGTTAGCGTGTACCGATTTGCCTGACCCTGTAGGACCGATGATGAGCATGACCCGCACCCCGTCTACATACACATCCTGGAAGAAAGGCGTCCGTGTCCGTGTCTCGAAGATGTTGAGGTACTCGTTATCGAGATCTTCCGAGTGCGGATGGCCTGTGTGTGGTGCGAATACGGAAGAGAGTCGCGCATGATGGTCCTCCGCGAGCCATAGCGGAAAGACGTTGAACTTGTGGTTGCCGGGGAACATCGCATAGAACGCCGACAGGTTGCCAAGCGTCTCCTCCATTGCCTGAGCGCGAGCATCGACGAAGATCCGATGGACCGCCGGGACCGTGCTACGCAACTGCTCCTGGCTGCGCGCCGCGAGCAGCAAACGCAGGGAGTATTCGCCCTGCGCCTTCTTATCAAGTGAGCGGATGACATCGCTTAGGTCATCGACGCTGTTGTTGGCAGCCTTGGCACCCGCCCCAGTTTCGAGCGAAGCGGTATCTCGTCCGCTCATCACTCGTGTCAGTACGCCGACTTTGAAAAACGAGATGAATTTCTCCTGTGCATCGATCTCGCTCCGGGCTGCTGTCGTCGATTTCACTCGCCATGTGGAGCACAGCACACTATCGCAGTCGAGCGTGAGCAGGCCGGAGAAGAGGCATGGCCTTGATGCCTCTGGTGTCGCCTTCAGCGAAAACATCTGCACATGGCGCTTGCCCACCTGAAGGTAGTCGCTGTGCCAGGCAATTGGGCTCTTGACGATCTGGCGGTCCACGCCTGTATCGCTGCGGAGCTGATCCTGACCTGCCCATTCCTCAAGATTGAATAAGTAACTGAAGAACTGGAAGGTATCGGCTTTGCCGAGCAGCCGCAAGCCAAGCGTGCTGCCGAGATGACTCTGAAGAATGGTCGCAGTCTTTTCAAGCTCTGCGAGCATCCGTGAAGTATCCAGGGCGTTCTCCTGCGGTTTGCTCTCAAAGGCTTTCGCCTTCGACGGCTCCAGCGTGAGGCACCAGTGAAGGTCGATCCGCCGAAATGCTGCTGTCTTTTCGAGATGAGTAAGGCGGTCTGTCACGAATACCTCAGTGGCAGGATTCGCGTACTTTGCCTGACGAGGAAGATCGAAGCCAGACATCACGCGGGCATATTGATAGAGGCAGGAACCTTCCGGCAGTCCACGAAGAGCTCCTTCAATCGAGCGCATCCGTGAGTCAAGCTCCAGGTCGGTGACGCCTTCTTCGTCGATGCCGGTCAGAGAGAACAAGCAACCGTAGCCGCCGCCCTTCAACGCGAAGATACTCGGCCCGACGAAGCGTGCAATCGGAACGATGCTGCACGCCGCTCCAGCCTTTGCGAACCACGGCGTATGCTTCGACTGTTCAATGTTTGCGCGGGTCATAGTAGCTCTTCTGGATGAGGCTCAGGCCCCACAGTTGAAACATCTTTGGGTGTCTGCGGACGATGAGCCATGCACCGACAGCCATCGTCGGGAAGCTAATCATTGCCAGCAGTCGGAACCCAACGAGGAAAACCGTTACGTTCACAAACACAATGGCCATCCATGTCGAGAGGTCGAGCCCTAGCTTGGCTCTGGGCCTATTCATGGCCTGATTGATCGGTAACGGTTCTCCACGCTTGGTCATGTCGATGTACCTCCTACATCGACTGTCCGGTCAGAGAGCCGATCCAGCCAGCTCCCCAGCCGAGCACTCCAGCGCCGAACAGCGCACCGAAGAGGCCTGGTATAGCATCTTGAAAACGACCACTCATCATGCGGATTCCCGCAAAGATGAGACCGCCAAAGCAGATGACAGCACCGGCATATATGGCAAACGTTTTGAACGTTGTCATGAGCGTGGTTGCCCCAGAGAAGTCCATCGTTCCCTGGGCATGGGCAACGCCTGCGAAGGCGAACGCGAAAAGCGTCGGTCCCATCACACGTGCCGCGTGGAGTAGCGTTCGATGAAGAGGGTGTGGTCGGAAGCATGAACGAAGTGACATTGGCATTCTCCTGATGGCGTATTCGCGTCGCCATGAGTGAAACCTAAAGCCGCTTCATCGCCTCGTCCAACAGTTCCTTCCTATTTCGCCACACATTTTGTCTATGGCGTTCAATTCGATCTCAACCGAGTAACTCTAATTGTTCTGGCTGCCGCGGCTTCGTCGGACGCTTGCTTCGTCTCGAATCTGACCAGGTCTGCTGAAAGAATCGCTCGATGAATGGGAGCGCAACATGATCCATGTGGCTCGCATGAACGAATGCGGTATCCGCTGTCCAATTGATGCCCGCGAGCGGTCGTGTAATCAAGCCAGGATCCAGAGGCGTTAGCTGATCGATCAGAGCAAGACCATACCGTTCCTTCACCATCCATTGAATCTCTGAGGAAGTGCGGGCGGCACAGGCCAAATGGATCGGGATACCGGCTTCCGTGAACATCTCAACCAGACGCGAATGTGCCGAAGGATGTAGCTCTGGATCGCGGAAGATCGTGATGCGCGCCGCTACCTCATGTATATCGAGTTGCGCTCGATCAGCGAGGGCATCGTCAGAGCGCATACAAATCACCAAGGGAGACTGAGCGATCTGCTGAACACTGTAGAGAGCCGCATCGACGGGCAGCGGCAGAATTGCACAGTCGAGGGTTCGGGCATCGAGCCTTTGCAGGCACAGTAGAGGGTCGCCGCTCATCAGTTGAATCGCACAGCAGGGAAACATCCCTTCATACTTCTCTCGGAATCGCTCAAGCAATTTCGGATTGATGAAGGACGAGAAGCCCAAGCGCAGTGGGGGCACTTCATTGCGCTGAACGGCCAGGGCCATTGTCAGTGTTTGTTCCCAATCTCGCAGGGTGTGCTCTGCATAGGTCGCGACGATTCGGCCTGCTGGGGTAAGCTTCAGACCATTCTGCAAACGCTCGAACATCACAAGCTCGATGTTGTCTTCGAGCTTTCCGATTTGATGGCTGAGTGAAGACTGTGCAACGAATACTTGCTCTGCGGCGCGTGTGAAGTTCAAGGTCTCGGCGGACGCCTTGATGTAGCGAAGAAGACGGAATGTGAGGGAATCTGACATCGGCCTGGTACTCCACTTGGCTCTCGTCGATCCCACAGGCCCTAGCATCGGCTGTGGAAAAACCTGCGCTAAAACCTATTCTTCGGAACAAATCGAAATTGTCAATTAGGCTCCCCCAGGCGACCGGCCTCCTCAAGGTAACCGTCTTCTCATTTCAGAACGCCGAGACATAGATAGAAACTGGGGGGAAATCGAAAAGAAGTATTGGACTGAAGCTTCCGAAGACTTCACGCTCGAAGCTAATCGCTGAGGCGAGCAGCTGCATGGGAAGCACATTCGGGTTCGTTCCATCCATTGATCGTCGCCCCAGCAGCTTCGACGATCGCCCACGCGGGGGTGAAGGAATCTGTTTGCCGTGTCGAGCAACGATTGGAGGCAGAATGCTCTATCAAGAATCGAACGAGTTGGTGTCAAATAGAGGTATTGTCCGGCGGCTCCTGAATGTTGGAGAGACAGCCTTATATCTGGGAGTCAAGGTAGACACCGTCTACAAGTGGTCCCGGATGGGGGTCCTTTCCAAGGTCAAGCTCGGTGGTGCGTTGCGGTTCGATGTGAATGTACTTGATCGATTCATCGAACAACACTCAACCAAAACCATTGACTACTAAGGAGACGCACTATGTCAGTTCACAAGAAAGCAGACGGTCTATTTGAAGTTCGTTGGAGAGAAGGGGGTCGACAGAAAAGCGTAAGAGTTCGTAGCTTCGACGTCGCGAAGAAGGTGCAGCACAAGAAGCTGACCAACCGGGATGAGAACAGGCATCTCGACGTGAAGAAGGAGATCAACTACAAGATGTCTGACTTGATCGATCGTTACTGGACGCACTACGGGAGTAAGAAAGCTTCGGCAGATCGCGAGAAGAGCATCGTGGAAGGGATTCGATCCGAACTGGGTCGCAAGTTCGTACGGGAGGTTGACGGCATAGCCGTTCAACACTGGTACGAAAACCTTACTGGAAAACGCGGTTTGGCGGATAACACTGCCGTGCGCCATTTCAACGTCATGCACCACATGATGGAGAAGGCTTCGACCATCTGGGCCCCGGAGACCGGCATCGACCGGAACCCCGCCAGTCTGATCGAGGTGAGACGTCCAGACGATACAAGGGAGCGCTACCTTTCGGAAGAAGAGCTCCAGCGGATGAAGACCGCCCTGGACGAACGTATCCTCCGAAAGGGAACCAAAGACCCTAATCAGACGAATCGCAGGATGAGGCTCATTGTGTTGATCGCCGTATCAACCGGGATGCGCTCAGCCGAGATTCACCGGCTCCGTTGGACCGACGTGAGGTATGGCGAACGGTTGCTGGCGGTGCGGGCAAAGCTGAAGAAGGGCAAGGAGCGTTTTGTTCCCATGACATCGGAGTTGGCCGAAGAGATCCGGCGATATCCGACAGTGATCGGACAGGATCGGATCTTCCCTCCGAAAGGTGGGCCAGCAAGCAAGCGTCAGAGACTGGAAGGAAGTTTTGAGGACTTGCTCGAAAGAGCCAATATCCATGATTTCTGGTTCCACGATCTGCGTCACACCTTTGCATCCTGGTACATGATGAACGGCGGTGATCTCTACGAGTTGGCAAAGCTCATGGGGCACGCCAACATCAAGATGACCGAGCGCTACGCCAAGCTGGGACGTGCCCACATCTCCAAGACTGGAAACACAGCAAAGGTGATCTGGACCATGATGGACAAGAACGAACCAGTGCAAGAAGAAGCACGCGAAACAGCGAACATCGCGTGATGTTCGCGTATTGTTCGCGCGACTAAAACACTAACTCTTCGGTTGCCGCTAAGTTGTTTACAATGTGGTGGCCAGAGACGGGATCGAACCGCCGACGCCGGCCTTTTCAGGGCCGCGCTCTACCACTGAGCTATCTGGCCTTGGGAGTGTCCGCCCAAAATCGGAAGCTGCTTGCAAAGTTCAACCCCGCAAAGCGCTGAATCCAAGTATAGCAACGGGAAGCCCACACGCCAAACTGCGTAAGGAATCCGTTATTCTAGCCACGTTCCATCATTGTTCCCTTACAGCAGAAAGAGTCTCCATGCGCCTCCGCAGTCTCGCCGCCCTTTCCATGATCGTTTGTGCCTTTGCGCACGCGCAGTCCACTCCCGTTGAACGCGCCTTCAATGCCGCGAAGAAGAATCCCCCCGCCCTGCGTGCTTTTCTGGTGCAGATGCCCAAGGGTGGCGATCTCCACATCCATCTCACAGGAGCGATCTACGCGGAGAGTTTTATCGATGCCGCGGCGCACAGCATGGTCTGCGTGGACCGGACCACGATAACCTTTGCCCCGGCAAAGGGCAGCACGCGGTCTATCCCGCCTCTGCCCGTCTGCGGCGAAGGGCTCATCCCCGCCTCCGCTGCGCTGCATGACCAGAAGCTCTATGACGCCCTCATCGATAGCTTCTCCATGCGTACCTTCGTCCCGACGTCTGGCACGAGTGGACACGACCAGTTCTTCGCGACCTTCGATAAGTTCTCCGCTGGAGGGCGCGGCCACTCCGGCCGCTGGGTGGATGAGGTGGCCGCGCGCGCTGCCTCGCAGAACGAGCAGTACGTCGAGATCATGAACACACCCGACCTCTCGCGCATCCTGGGGATCGCCTCCAAGGTGAACTACACCGGGGATGTCGCAACCGCAAAGGCCTCCATCGATCCGCAGGTATTGAAAGACGCAGTCGAAACCGCACGCAACGAGTTCTCCGCGACCGATGCGGATCGTCTCCAGCGCGAACACTGCGGCACCCCCGAAGCCACACCGGCCTGCAAGGTGCAGGTGCGCTACTTATTTCAGGTGCTGCGCGCCCTGCCGATGCCTGCCGTCTTCGCTCAGACACTCGTCGCCTTCGAGCTGGCTTCCACGGACAGCCGCGTCGTCGGCCTGAACTACGTGCAGCCGGAGGATACCTTCGCCTCCATGAGCCAGTACTCCGATGAGATGAAGATGGTCGGACAGTTCCACGCGCTCTATCCGAAGGCGCACATCTCCCTGCATGCGGGCGAGCTCGCCATGGGTATGGTGCCACCGGACGGCCTTCGCTTTCACATCCGCGAGGCCGTAGAAGTCGCGCACGCGGAACGCATCGGACACGGCGTGGATGTCATGTACGAAGACGATGCCAAGGGACTTCTGGCTGAGCTTGCCGCGAAGCATGTGATGGTGGAGATCAACCTGACCTCGAACGACGGCATTCTCGGCGTTGTGGGAAAGAACCATCCACTGGCGAGCTACCGTGCGGCCCATGTCCCCGTGGCGCTTTCTACCGATGACGAAGGCGTCTCGCGCAGCGACATTACGAACGAGTATCTACGCGGCGCGCTGGAGCAGGATCTTTCGTACACGGATCTGCGCACCATGGCGAGAACCTCGCTCGAGCACAGCTTCCTGAGCGAAAGCGACAAGGCTGCTGCTCTTGCGGAGTTCGACCGCCGCGTCAAAGCATTTGAAGTCACCTTCAATACTGGAGCAAAACGGAAATGAAGCACGTCCTCTCCGCACTCGCTCAAACCATTCTTCTCCTGATTGTGGGAGCAGCCGTCATGCTGTGGCATCCCCTCGGCCTGTCGCACACGCTATGGAAGACCGCAACCCAACAGCGCACCTTTGAAGCCGACTGGCTGGTCGCGGTCTTTGTGGTCTATCTCGTCATCGTGCTCATCGAAGCTCTGCGCAAGCGGCTTCGCGGAGGCATTGCCCCCGCAACCGTTGCCCTGGTGCTGGCCATTGCTTTGGGACTGGCTATGAAGTTCGGCTTCAAGCTTACGGACGTTTCCCATTACGGTTTTTAGTGCTATCGAGCGTTGACAAGCAACCCGTCGCGCAACTACAACCGCTGGTATGAACGAGCTCAGGATCTCCCGTCGCAGTATGCTCCTTGGCGCTGGCGCAGCCGCAGCGTCCCTTGCACTTGAAACGCCTTTGGCTTCGGCAGAGGCCATGGGTCAATACACGAACGGCGGCGCGGCCACGGAAGACCAGGCGCGCCGCATGGCGTGGTGGCATGCGGCGAAGTTTGGTATGTTTATCCACTTCGGTCTCTACTCCGCGCATGCGCGTCACGAATGGGCGATGGAGGAAGAAGCGATCCCCGTTGTCCAATACCAGACCTACACGCAGATCTTTCATCCCAAGCCCGGAGCTCCGGCTGCCTGGGCAAAGCTGGCCAAGGCAGCAGGCATGAAGTACGTCGTGCTGACAACGAAGCACCACGAAGGTTTTTGCAACTGGGACACGAAGCTGACGAACTACAACGCCGTGAATCTGGGGCCGAAGCGCGACATCATCCGCGAGTATGTCGAGGCCTGCCGTGCCGAAGGCTTGCACGTCGGCTTCTACTACTCGCTAATGGACTGGCACCATCCCGACGGCGCGAAGTGCGCGACCGACGAGGCTGCGCGGAAACGCTTTGTGGACTACACCCACGGCCTGATCCGCGAGCTGCTGACGAACTACGGCAAGATCGACGTACTTTGGTATGACGTGAACTGGCCGCTCGACGCGAAGGGCTGGGAGTCCGAGCGGATGAACAAGATGGTCTTCGAGCTACAACCCGAGATCATCGTGAACAATCGCAACGACCTGCCTGGAGACTTCTCCACACCGGAGCAGAGGATCGTGGCAGAGAAGGGTGGCCGTCCGTGGGAAAGCTGTATGACGCTCAACGATAGCTGGGGTTACCAGGCAGCGGACGACAACTGGAAGTCTGCGCGCACGGTCATCCGCAACCTGATCACCTGCTCGCGCGACGGCGGTAATTATCTCCTGAACATCGGGCCGCGCGGTACGGATGGCTCCATTCCGGAAGAGTCCGTGCGCATTCTCACCGAGGTCGGCAAATGGATGCAGACCAGCGGCGACTGCATCTACCACAACCCCGACACGTGCCAGCCGCGCAGTTCGGAGTATGCCAGCTTTACACGGCGTGGTAATCAACTGCAGATGCACGTGCACTTCTGGCCGGGGACAGATGTCTCCATTTCAGGCCTGAAGAACAAGGTGCTCTCCGCGAAGATTCTGAAGACCGGAGCCAATGTTACCGTCACGCAGGATGGCTTCCGCACCCATCTCACAGGCCTGCCGGAGCATGCGCCGGATACGCCGGTGACAACGATTGTGCTGGAGTGTGATGGTGTTCCGATGCAGGATACGGACTACGTGCGGCGAGAGAAACCACGTGCGGGCGTGGGGATTTAGTCAGTCCGACTCTCTTGTCATCCCGTAGCGTAGCGAAGGGATCTGGGTGGATTCAGGATTCAAGTGCAACGTTTTTTACTTTATCTGGGTTTTGCCAGAAGTGTACGAAGTCGAAGTCACCTTGTGGTAGGAAGAGTTCAGCTGGGGCTTTGTTTCCGAGGGATTTTCTGATTCTTGCGTTGAGCTGCATGGCGATTTCGTCGAGTTGCTGCTGGGAGTAGACGCTGAGGTCCTGTCCCTTGGGGAGGTATTCGCGGACCAGGCCGTTGGTGTTTTCGTTGATGCCTCTTTCCCATGGGCTGTGGGGATGGGCGAAGTAGACCTTGACGCCAGACTTCTCTGTGAGGGTGCGGTGCTGGGCCATCTCCCTTCCCTGGTCGTAGGTGAGGGTGAGGCGCATGGGGCTCTGGAAGCGGTTGAGGATGGTGGCGAAGGCGTTGGCGGTGGTCTCGGCGCGACCGTCCTCGAGCTTGACCAGGGCGAGGAAGAGCGTGGTGCGCTCGACCAGGGTGCCGACGCGGGAGCGGTTCATCCTGCCCTTGATGAGGTCGCCCTCCCAGTGGCCGGGAACGAGACGCTCGTCCACCTCGGTGGGCCGCTCGTCGATCAGGGTCATGCCGTCCACGAAGGGCCGCTGGTGGCGGTTGGGATCGCGTGTGCCGCGCTGGGGACGCTTGCGTCGCAGAAGGCGCAGCAGCTCCGTGCGCAGCTCGCCGCGCGGCATGGCGTACAGCGCGGTGTAGATGGTCTCGTGCGAGATGCGCACAGGCTCGGGCATACGTGACAGTGTGGACGCGATCTGGAACGGACTCAAGCGTCTGCGAAGATGCACGCACATCTGGTCCCACAACGGCGTGCCCGGCACCAGCTTCCGCTCCACACGGGGCTTGCGATGGGCCTGCCGCGCCCGCTGTCCCGCCCGCCGCGCAACATAACCACCGTTGCCCCAGCGCCGGCTCTGCGCACTGCTCTCGGAAGGCCGCTTCCAGCCGTTGCGGCGCAGCTCCCGCGTCACCGTCGATCGCGAACGCTGCAGACCGGCGGCGATCGACGCTGGTCTCCAACCCATCTGAAGCTGACTCTGAATCACAACACGCTCAAAATCATCCAGCTGAACATAACAATTCCCCATATACAACACTCCTATCCAGAAATGTTGCACTTGGAGTCTGACACCAGCCTGCTTTTCGGGGATAAGTTCATGGTGAACTTACCCCATTCTTTCGCAAAAGGCCGCGAAGGAATGGGGAGCCAAGCTCTAGGAAATCTGCCTTGCCGCCTCACGTCCATCGCGGATCAGATCCGGCAGACCCACTCCGCGATACGCATTCCCCAGCAGCGTGAGACCGGGCAAGACGTTGAGGCGCTCGTTCAATCGCCGCATGCGATCCGCGTGCCCTACTTCGTACTGAGGCAGAGAAAGCGGCCAGCGGCGGACGATGGTCAAGGCCGCATCAGGAAGCTCGCAACCGAGCACATCGCCCAGCTGTTTCTTTGCAAGAGCGATGAGCCAGCCGTCGCTCTCCCCCTGCAGACGTTCACCCGCGTTGCCGCCAAAGAAGGCGCGCAGAGCGCGTCCATCCTCCGGAACGCGCCCGGCGTACTTTTGATCGCTGAAGGTCGCCGCGAGCAGATCGCTTCCTTCTTCACCCGGCGGAACCAGAAACCCAAAGCCCTGCGGGACACTGAAAGACTTCGCCTGTTCAGCGTTGAAGCCAAAACCAACGATTACTGCCGAACTCGCACCAATCGCCAGCAGCTGCGCAGCCTCTGCATCAACGGAAGCGAGGAGAGAACGCGTGCGATGCACCGGCGTGGCGAGGAAGATCGCGTCGAAGGTCTCGGACGCATCGCCTGCGCATATCTTCCAGAAATCCCCTTCGCGTTCGATCTTATCGACGCAGCTTTGCAGACGAATACTTTCTTCGGGCAGAGCGCTGGTCATTGCGTCGATCAACGTACCCAGACCGCTGCGAAGCGTTGTGAAAATCGCCTTCGCATCTGGCCGGCTTCTTTCGCGCAGCCCAAGAATCAGTGATCCGTGCGTCCGCTCCATCGCCAGAAACTGCGGCATCACCGACTGCGCACTCAGCCGTTCCACATCGCCGCCGAAGACGCCCGCGAGAAGCGGCGCGGCAATCGTACGCGTAACCTCTTCGCCAAAGTGGCGGCGAACGAAACTTGCCACACTCTCATCTTCGGCCATATGGCTCTCCGCGTAGTCCTTCAACTCCTGCGCGCGCTGCGGTTCTTGCTCGTACGCCGCAATCGCAGAAGGAGAGAAGAGCTTTGACTCGCGCAGAGCTTCGAGGTCTGTGGGCACCATCATGCGCATGCCGGACGGAATCGCATGCAACGTACCATCGCGCAGGACGTACGTGACGCGTTCGGTATCGTTGGAGGGGATTAGATCTTCTTCGAGACCAAGCTCGATACAGAGTTCGCGTGCCCAAGGCTTCTCTGAAACCCAGCCATCCGGGCCGCACTCCATCACAAAGCCTTCTTCTCGCGTGGTCTCAATAATGCCGCCGAGACGCGTGGAAGCTTCGTAGAGGATAAATGGGATCTTCCGCTGCGTCAGTTCGTAAGCTGCCGAAAGACCGGCTATGCCCCCACCAACAATCGCTACGCGGGCCATTAAGCGTTCGCCCCGGCTAGCTCTTCGATGGGCGCGAGCACTGTGAGAACTTCGACCTTGCTGCTTACTGCCGCTTGAGGCTTCTCAGCGGAGACACCGTGGAACACTAGATCTTCCAACGCAGAAATGAGCGTAGGCGAATCGTTGAGGCTCTCAGCACGAGAGATCATAAGACCAAGCTCCTTTGCCGTCTGCTGGAAGGCGATATCGATGTCGTAGAGAATCTCGACGTGGTCGCAGAGAAATCCCACTGGCTGCAACACCACATGCTCGTAGCCCTCGGCCTTCAAAGACGCGAGCGTCTCTTCCACCGTCGGTCCGATCCACGGTCCTCCGCTCAGGCCCTGGCTCTGAAAGCTGAAGTACCAGTCGCGCTCGTTGAGAATATCCTGCAACTGCTTTGCAATAAGCTTTGCCGTGGCCTTGCACTCGATCGCGTAAGTGTCCGGCTGCGTGGCCAGCACCATGCCGTGATGCTCCACGGGCTTCACCGAAGCCTGGATGGTGCGGCAAGGGACCGCGTGCGCCGTAAACAA
Organism: Terriglobus saanensis SP1PR4; assembly: GCF_000179915.2. Lineage (NCBI taxonomy): Bacteria > Pseudomonadati > Acidobacteriota > Terriglobia > Terriglobales > Acidobacteriaceae > Terriglobus > Terriglobus saanensis. The sequence goes on from NC_014963.1 coordinate 4,555,519, forward strand.
CACAGCGACTTTGCCACCAGCGGCCTGATACCGCACACGCTCCAGCGCAAAACGCATCTTCTCCGCAAATGCCCTCGCAAGCAGCGGATGCTCAGCCCACCCGGCAAGAAACTCCACCTGCATACTCTCGCCGACCGCATCCATCAGAGCGCGGCGATAGAGACCGACACTGGTGCGTGAGTTCTGCGGAGCGAGGCAGATGGCCGTGATCTTCTTCACGCCATCCTTCTGCATCTGCGTAACGGTGTCAGCGATAAACGGCTTCCAGTTCCGCATGCCGACATACACGCGCTGTTTCAACTTCTTCTCCAGCAAAGCAGCCTGCAATAGTGTCCAACGCGTGAGGTGCGGACCTTCCGCAGTCGGCTCCTCGCGCAGACCGATCTCCGCATAACGATGCTGCAACTCTTCCACAACGTGCTGCGGTAGCCCGCGTCCGCCGGTGACGAGCTTGAGATACGCCGCCATCTCGCTCAGAACATCGGGTGTCCCATGCGCAAGGAGAAGCACCGCGCTTTCGTTCACGCGCGCGGTCTTCTTTCCGACAAGCAGGCCGACGAGGAAGTAGAAGAGGTTCATCGCGCGCTCATCTCCCGCACCCATCGGGCCACGTTAATGACGTTCTCCACGGGCGTTCCCGGAACGATGCCGTGTCCGAGGTTGAAGATATGTCCGTTGCGATTGCCTGCGGCATCAAGCACTTCCTTCACGCGCTGCTTCAGAAGAGCTTCCGGAGCAAAGAGAGCGATGGGATCGAGGTTCCCTTGCACCGCGCATCCGCTGCCGGCGAGCTTCCAGCCTTCGTCGAGAGGAACGCGCCAGTCGAGACCAAGAACATCCGCGCCCGTCTCACGCATCGTCTTCAGCAACGATGCCGTATCCACGCCGAAGTAAATCACTGGGACACCGAGGGCCTGCACACGCTGAACAAGTTCTTTCGTGATGGGAAGAACAAACTGCCGATAGTCGCTGACAGACAGAGCACCGGCCCAGCTATCGAAGATCTGGATGACATCTGCGCCCGCTTCTACCTGCTGCTGCGCGTACTCCACCAGCACGGAGATGAGCTTCTGCATGAGCAGCTGCCAGGCAGCGCCATTCGAGTACATCAGCTTCTTCGTCTCAATATAGTTACGGGACGAAGCGCCTTCGATCATGTAGCTGGCCAGCGTGAAGGGTGCGCCGATAAAGCCGATGATGCCAAGTTGGTCGCCGTCTTCGCGTGGAGCGCTAAAGTGCGCAGCCACCTTCTCAATCGCGCGCGCCACGTAGCTCAGCTCTTCCGCGCGGTCGGTACGGAGAGCCTGCACCTGCTCCAGTGTGCGAATCGGTGCGTGCACCACGGGGCCTTCACCGTTCACAAACTCAAAGTCCAACCCCATCGGCGTAAAGGGCAGCAGCAGATCGGCGAAGATGATCGCAGCGTCCACGCCAAGGTGCTCCGCTGCGGTGATGGTCACCTCGGATGCAACCTCAGGGTTGCGGCAGATCTCCAGCAGAGAGTGATGCTTGCGCACGGCCATGTACTCCGGCATGTAGCGCCCGGCCTGGCGTAAGAACCACACCGGCGTACGGTCCACGGGTTGGCGCAGACAGGCGCGCACAAAGCGGCTGCCGCCCGCGGCGATCTCTTCCTGCGCGGCCTTGCGGCCAAGTTCAAGCGGTGTCATCGACATGGAATTATGCCGTCGGCGCCACGAACTCCTTGGGCACATCGCCGCCAGAGCCGTAGAAAAAGTCATTCATCTGCTCGACCAGGAACTCCTGTGCCTGTGGCGTCCAGGGCTGAAGCCGGTACTCATTCAGCAGCATCTTCTGGCGCTCAATCCACTCACCCCAGGCCTTCTTGGAGACCGTCTTGTAGATCTTCTGGCCGAAGTCCGAATCGAACGGAGGCTCGTCCAGGCCTTCCATCTCCTGCTTGTACTTTGCGCAAAACACCATGTTCGCCATTGCTGAACTCCTGTCTCTCGATTGTATAAGTTACGAACAATGGGAACGCGCGGTGGAAACCGACCTAGCGGCGCTTGCCTTTGCCTTTTGGCTTTTTCTTGGGCTTTCCGCTGCGGTCGGGGGAAGAATGGCGCGGCGAAGCGGCTTTTCGCGCCACCTTCTCTTTTTTGACCAGGGTCTTGCTGCGGAAGGGCCGCTTCTTCTCCACTGGAACTTCCTCGTCTGTCGGAGGAAGAATCGCGAACTGCAGTTTGCGCTGCGAACGGTCGATGCGATCCAGCAGGACGCGCACCTTCATCCCCAGCCGGTAACATCTGCCTGTGTGTTCGCCGCAGATCTCGCGTTGCTGCTCGCGGAAGGTGTAGCGGTCGTCAGTGAGCGTATGCAGAGGTACAAGGCCTTCTACATAAAGATCATGCAGTTCGACAAATAGACCGTACTTCGTCGCGGAAAGAATCATCGCGTCGAAGTCTTCGCCCACGCGATCCTGCATGAACTTGATCTTCTTCCACTCGATCAACTCGCGCTCCGCATCGGCGGCGCGGCGTTCGCTCTCACTGGTCTCCTGCGCGATGGCCGCGATCTCGTTGAGCGGAACCGGCGGCTCAAGTTCCGTATGACGCGTCTGAGGAGGCGTCACGTCAGACTCCGCCGTGCCTTCGGGGTCTGCGCCTTCATGCAAAAGCGTCTTGAGAATGCGATGCACGATCAGATCCGGGTATCGCCGAATCGGCGATGTGAAGTGGGTATACGCGGGCGCAGCCAGGGCAAAGTGGCCTTCGTTCTTCTCCGAATAACGCGCTTGCTTGAGTGAACGCAGCATGAGGTACGCCAGGATGCGCTCCTCTGGCTTTCCCGCAATCTTCTCTGTCAGCCGCTGGTACATCTGCGGCGTGACATTGATCTGCTCCACGATCTCATGCGTCGGCGCGCGCCGCACACCGGATTGCCCCCGAGCACCGCGTCTCTGCTGCTCGCGGCGGTCGCCCTTCATCTGGATCTTCTTCACCGGCAGATTACCGACGCCGAGCGTGTACCCAAATCCTGCGGCGGTATCTTCAAACTCCACAATGCGCTTGGGGTCTGGCATCTCGTGAATACGGTAGATGCCCGGCACACCCTGCGACTCGATCCATCGCGCCACGCACTCATTCGCGCAAAGCATGAACTCTTCAATCAACCGGTTAGACCACGCGCGCCCCGAACGGACGATCCCCGTCATCGCGCCGAGCGCATCGAACTGGATCACCGGCTCCGGCAGATCGAAATCAATCGAACCGCGCCGCTTGCGCTTCCCGTTCAGCTTGAGCGCAAGACCATACATGCGATCAAACTCCGGCACGAACTCCATGTACTCTTCAAGCGCCGCAGGATCGCCGTCGAGCACGCGCTGCACGTTGGTGTAGGTCATGCGGCGCGCAGAGCGGATGATGCCCTCGCAGACGCGGTATCCGAGCACCTCGCCACGCGCGTCGATCTGCATGATGCACGAGAGTACGAGACGATCTTCATCGGGGCGTAGAGAGCATTCGCCCGTCGACAGCTCCTGCGGCAGCATGGGAATGGCACGATCAGGGAAATAGACACTGTTACCGCGCAGACGCGCTTCCAGATCGAGCGCCGTTCCGGGCAACACATACTCAGCCACATCGGCGATGTGCACCTGCAGCTCATACGTTCCATCCGGAAGGTCGCGCACCATCACGGCGTCGTCAAAGTCCTTCGCCGTCTCGCCGTCGATGGTGACGATCGGCAGACCACGGAAATCTTCCCGCTCCGTAACCTCGTCATCGCGTAGCGAAGCAACGTTATAGGAGGCGCGATCCTTCGCCTCCGCAAGAACCTCTGCGGGAAACGTATGCGGCAGATGGTGCTTGCGAATCACAATCTCTACATCGACACCGAAGGCGTCGGCATCGCCCAGCACTTCAATGATGCGCCCCTTCGCCGGACGCGCAACACCCGGAAAGTCCGTGATCTCCACATCGACTGCAAGGCCGTCCATCTCTTCCGCAGTAAGCACCTCGCCTATGGGAAGAGCGCGCTGCTGGGCGCGAGCCTCGTCGCCCAGGACGCGGTCCGTGCTCACACCGGCACGCACAACCTCCGCCCCAGGAGGAATCAGCACCGGCTGCGACATGCGCTCGTCCAGTGGCTTCACATAATTTCCACGCAGAAGAGGATCGCCATAGCGCCCGCCGCGCGCAACATGAAAGATGCCGACGACGGTAGGGTTCTTGCGTGTCAGCACGCGAACGATGCGGCCAGACCTGCGGCCGTCGTGCGTCGGTGGAGCCTCGTCCACCAGGACTTCGTCGCCCTGCATCGCACTGTTCAATTCGTTAGGAGGAATAAAGAGATCGCCGCCACTGTCTTTCGTGCGCACGAAGCCAAAACCGTCGCGATGGAGATCGAGCTTTCCCGCCACAAGGTTTTCGCGCGTCGCGGAACGTCCGCGCAGAGCAGCGTCACCACGGCGTCCCGTATCGCTCTTTACGCGTTCCGTAGCTGCGTCGGGAAGCGACCACATGTCGCGGTCCACCTTCACCAGCGCGCCACGCGCCGTCATCCGCGCCAGTTGTTCCAGAAGAAGACGTCGCTCGCGTCCGCCGCCCATGCCCAGTTCGCGCACCAGCTGCTTATAACCGGCTCGCCCACCGGGGGCCCGTTGGACGTGGCGCAAAACATCGCGGTCGGTATGCGGATAAGGATGGCCAGACACACAAGCAGAATACGCTGCGCGCATCAAACTTCGCATGGACAAGCAAGAGCTTTCGCCCTCAGACACCTCGGAAACGCTTTCGCGGCGCAGCTTTCTGCGCGCAGCCACCGGCACAGTAGCCGCAACCACGCTGGCTACAGGCGCATTGGCGCAGAACGAAACGGGTGGCACCGCGACTGCCACCATTCCTCCGCAACAAAATTATGTTGATCTCTCGCAAATCCACGGTGAGACGGAAGCGGCGGAACATGCACCCGGTCCGTTCCTTCCTAAAGACACGCGCGTGGGCTATGCCATCGTGGGTCTGGGACGCCTGTCGCTTAACCAGATCCTTCCCGCCTTCGGCACTTCTAAATATGCCAAGCCCGTAGCCCTTGTCTCCGGAGACCGCGCCAAGGCGCAGAAAGTGGCCGCGCAATACGGCATTGCCGACACGCACATTACGGACTACGCCAACTTCGAACGCCTGGCTCAGATGCCGGGCGTTGACGCGATCTATATTGTCCTGCCAGATGGCATGCACAAGGAGTTCGTTCTCCGCGGCGCGAAGATCGGCAAACACATCCTCTGCGAAAAGCCGATGGCCACCAGCGCTGCCGATTGCGAAGTAATGATTGAAGCCTGCAACCGCGCGAACGTGAAGCTGATGATCGCCTATCGCCAGCAGTACGAACCGATGAACCGCTATCTCCAGAAGATGGTCGCCGACGGCAAGCTTGGCAGACTGAACTCCATCCTGAGTACGAACTCGCAGAACACAGGCGACCCGACCCAATGGCGCTTGAAGAAGGCACTCGCCGGTGGCGGCGCGCTACCGGACGTTGGCATCTACTGCCTCAACGCAGCCCGCTTTCTTTCAGGAGAAGAGCCCGACGAGGTACACGCCACGATCCATCAGCCGAAGGATGACCCACGCTTCGCTGAAGTAGAAGCCCGCTGCAGCTTTACGGCACACTTTCCCTCTGGCCTGATCGCCACCTGCGTCTCCGCCTACGATGTTCACCGCTCCGCGATGCTTCGTCTCGAAGGCAGTAAGGCCTGGGCCGAGATGTCGCCCGCCTTTGGCTACCACGGCTCCAAGGTCAGATACAGCATGCTCACCGGTGAAGGCAACGACAAAAAAGATACCACCTTCGAACCCAGTATCGAAGACAAAGACCAGTTCGCCCTTGAGCTGGACCACTTCGCGACCTGTGTCCGCAAAAACGTCCAACCGCACACCCCCGGCGAAGAAGGTCTGCAAGACCAGCGCATCATCGAAGCAATCTACAAGTCCGCAGCTACAGGCCGCACCGTGAAGATCGCTCCGCCCGCAAAACCCACACGCGGTCCCGCCATTCCCGAAAAGATCTAACGTGCAAAGAGAAGGAGCCACGACTGGCTCCCCTCTCTTTGCACCGGGTGGTTATTTTAGAAGAGATACGCCAACTTGAAGCGGACTTGGCGCGCGGACTGGAAGGTGTTTGGTAAACCGTACTGGTTCGAAAGGATCTTCGGCTGATTCGCATTGGAGAGTTTTCCATTCGCCACTGCGGTGTAGTCGAAGCCCGTCATCATCGTGTAGTAGTCTGTGCCCGTTGGATTGACTGCATTCGACGGCGTCGTAATCGTGGCAGCTGCGGTAATGGGACTTGGGTTGTAGGCCATTACGGCATGCTGGTTGAAAAGGTTATTGGCATTCATCTCAGCACCGATCAGACGGTTTTCATGTTCTTTACTCGCATGAATGTAATGGGAAAGGTTGACCCCTGTTTGTGTAAATGCGGGGGTACGTCGGCCATGTGTTACGCCGCTGCTCACAAGGTTACCGCTTGCATCGCGAGAGTAATTAACGAAGCCGCCTTGATCCTCTACGAACTGGCACGCACTAATGCTTGAACCACCAAGCCCCATGCAGGTGGAGACAGGCGAACCGGACGTCGCTACCTGCTGCAGGCCAAAACTGGTCTCTCCCAGAAACGTCTTCAGACGATAACTACCGAAGAGTGTGAGCGCATGAGGACGGTCAGTTGGAAGAAAACCACCAAATTGTTTTCCATATGCGGTGTATTGCATTTGCGGAATATCAAAAGAGCGATTGTTGTTAGGGCTATGACGTCCACCCGAACCATCGGCAATAAAGGTCGACGTAAGTCCCGGGTAGTTACCCGTCAGACGGCTGTAAGTATAAAAAGCTGTACCGTACCACTTTGCAGAGCGCTTCTCTACCCTGATTTCCAACGCGTCATAGTTACGGATAGCCCTTGGTGTAGAAGGGCATTGTGGGCAGATGCCGGTGGGGTTCAGGAAGCCGGTCGCATTTGGGATGAGATTATTCGCCGCCGCACGATAAACGTTTGGCAGGGCACGGTGGAGAAGATCTCCATAGGCCGACCCTGGATTGCCAATGTAATAACCGTAGGTATCATTCAAACCCATATCTTCGGTCGTATTATCGAGCCGCTTCCGTACATATCGTGCATTGAAGGATAGGCTCGGCGTCATAGCCCATTGCGAACCCAGTTCGATTTCATGCTGCGAACCAGGCTTAAGATTTGGATCGACACCAGGATCGTCGGCGCTGTTATTCACAGCCCGATAATCGAGGTTTTCGATAAACCGCCCAACATTGCCGCCAGCGCCGGAGGTATCCGTAGCGGGATTCGAACCTACGCCCGGAGCAAGTCCGCTGACAGGGCAAGAGTGGCGGAAGCCGTCTGGTCCAGCAGGCGCTGTTGGCTGAATTAAATTAAAGTTCGGATTATCCAGCGTATAGACACAATCATGCCAGTAGTTGCCGCCAAACGAACCCTGCGGAAGAGAGAACTTAAGGATGTCGAAGTACTTTCCATAGCTGGCAAAGACTTTCAGCTTGCCGTTATGCAGCACATCGTAAGCTCCACCGATGCGTGGAGCAATCTTGCTGCCCCAGCCGAAGGTCACGCTCGGATCACCCGCAACATAGGGCGGAACATATTCACGGTCGAAGCGAACTCCCGCATTGATCGTCAGGCCAGTATGCGCAACCGACCAGTCATCCTGTATGTACAACCCGTGCGCATTGCTGGAGATTGAACCAAGAACGTCGGTTCCGTCACGCACAATCGCGTAACCATAATTGCCCTGGCAGTTCTTTGTGGCTGAACTCACGCCGTATGCGGCCTGGTTTGCTGCGATGATCGCGTCGCAGGCTGTGGGGCTCGTGCCGGGAGAATAACTCTGGCCGTAGTACAGCAGCACCGAAGCATAGTCGTAGATCATCTTGACGTTATTCCCAGTATTGACGAAAGAGTATCCGCCCTTGATCGCATGCGTTCCGACAAAACCGGTCACGATCTGCGAGAGATCGATCGTAAAACTCTTCCGCGTGTATGTATTGAAAAACGTAGGTTGATTCGCGGCAATATTCGAGAAGCCGTTTGAGTTTTGGAATGCAGTTGGGATCGTTGCGCCGCTCAACGTGGCTGTAGTCGGCGTAGCGGATCCACTGTAGGAATAGCGCAAACCGGAAGCCGTACCCAGAGTATGGGTGTTGCTGAACAGGTAGCCATAGCGAGCAGAAATAAGTGTCTTCGACCCGATGTTATAGTCCCCTCCAAACGAGTAGATAGCAACCGGATTTACAAAACCTCCATCCCCTCGGAAGCTGGAAGGGTTGGTACTGGCGCTTGAGTTAAGCTGACCGAGCTTACTGTCTGGATTCGGAAGCTGACCCACCGCCCGAATGAAATCGTAATTCCAACCTGCGAAGAGGCGGAGCTTCGAGGTTGGTTCATAATCGAGTCGCAAAACTGCATAGTGCTGGTCTGCGGCGTTGTAGTACGTATGTGCACCGGCATTCCCAGAGAATGTAGAGACGGCATCACGGCGCGTGCGCGCGAAGTCGGGCAGATACCCGGCAAATATTTGCACCTTTTCACTAAACAACGGACCACCTACGTGGAATCCCGGATCGACGTAGCGATAGTGATCCTGGCGGGCAATGTAGTACTGTGCCGTGGCATCCACACGCGTCGCCGAGTTTGAAGACGTCGTCGGATCGAGACGAAGGAAGCACGTCGTACTGTAGTTGCACTGATCGTTCGCATCCGTAGCGCTCGATTGATACTTCAAGAGCAAGCCGCCATGCCAGCGATTTGTACCGCGATTCGGATTGACGTTGATCACACCACCGAGGGCGCCACCGTATTGCGCGTCAATCGCGCCGCTCTTGACCGAAACCGCGCTCGAAAACTCCGTCGGGATATTCATCCCGATACCGCCGCCCTGAATATTCGTAATATTGATGCCGTCCGCCAGATAAATATTTTCCGCGTCAGACGCGCCGTCTACCTGAAAACCATTTGCACGGGAACTGCCTCCACCGACACTGGCGTTACCCGCAGCATTAGGGGCGGTCGCCCCGTTCAGTGTTGCGAGGCTCTGCAATGGCTCCTGACGAACGCCAGGTGCAAGAGTCAGCAAAGATTGAAAAGACCGCCCCTTCGGCAGTGAGTCAATCTCCTGCTTTGTAATCACCGTTTCAATTTTGCTCTGTGTTACATCGACCAGCGCGACCGAATCGGTTACATTGATCTCCGTCTCCACGCCAACAATGAGTTTCAGATTCAAGTTCGGCAAGTCGCCTGCACTCAATTGAAGGTTCGTCGCCTTTGCTTTCATTCCGCCCCCCGTTACGGTGATGACGTAGGTTCCAGGAGGCAAAGCGTTTAAACGATAAAACCCATGCGAATCGGTCGTTGCGCTTGCTGGCGTGCCAAGTTGAGGGCTGGATGCCACGACACTGGCATTTGGGACTGCGGCGCCCGCAGGATCTGTAATCGTGCCCTGAATGGCACCCGTTGTTTCCTGGGCCAGTACGCTCATGCTCATTGTGCCGATTAACAGCAGGCTCATTCCCACCGCAAGTGTGCGGAGGTGCGTAAATATCGTATGCATCAGGCTGTGACCTCTCAAAAAAGTAAGTTGCTTGCCAACGGTTGTGGGTAAATCGGTCGGCCTCTTTGGGCCGTTCTCGATGCTGGTGAGTCACACCTTCCCTGCGCACGCGGGAACTCCGTGCGGAAATTAAGACAAAGGAATCCCTTCAGCGAAAACACTGTAAAGCCGCAAAAAAATACGGAGATACGTGATTCTGCCGCCAGATGGCCCATGAAGACTTAAGGCACAAGGCCTATGGAGTTGAACGATTGAAGAGAGATTCTAGGATGTATCGCGCCATGTCAAGACTTTTTACGCCACGCAAGGAACTTTTTTTCGAGTATTGCGTATCCAGTTCGCTATCGGAACTAGAACTGGCTTCGCCGCTCTTTTCGGTACTGGCGAAGCCCCGCAGTAACCGCTCGCAACGAGCGTATCCGGAAGCTCAAAAGACGTCTCAGGATTTTGCCTGCCAGGAAGATTCCCTGTCCCAATTTGGGAAACTGGCCTTGCCTTTCCAGAAAACGAAGCCCACTCACCACAATGATCTGGTCCAACTGTGGCGTGCGCGCTCCGGGTAAGCTTCCGCCTTCGCGATGCAGAACCGCCGTGTCTTCAGCCACCACAACGCTCCAACCTGCCGACCGCGCGCGGAGACAGTAATCGGCATCGTCGAAGTACATAAAGTAGCCTTCCCAGAGAAACCCTATCTGGGCAAAAGCCTCATGCGGAATCAGCACGCTGGCGAAGGTCGCGAAGGTATCCGGCTCCTTGAAGTCTTGCGGTTGATCGAAGTGCGTCGAGTAGCCACTGAGCGTATTGACGCGCCCGCCTCCCCAGGCCTGCACGCGCACCGGATCGTGTTGGAAATACAGCACCGATCCAACCACTCCAACCCCTGGAGCACACTTCCGCACAAGCTTTTCCAAGGTATCCGGAGGACACACCGTGTCATTGTTCAGGAGCCAGAAGAACTCCGGCTCCGTCTCCATTGCTTTACGAAGGCCAACATTTGTCCCGGCGGCAAAGCCGAGGTTCTTGCCGGCCTCCAGCACATGGGCGTTCAGCCGCAGCCGCCGGATCGAGGCGCAGATCTTTGCCACCGATTCGTCTTCGGAACCGTTGTCCACCACGATCACTTGAAGGGGAGAGTAGGTCTGCGTCGCCAGGCTTTCCAGGCACGCTACGGTATCCGACCAGCCGTTCCAGTTCACAACCACACAGCAGACTAGACCAGCATTATTCACGCTCTCCAGAATACACTTCGCGCACAAATAAAAGCGAAACAAAGGCGAATACGGCCTACAATCAGTGCAGGTAAATGAGTACGCATCCCCATCTCGAAGCGCTTCCCTTCGCAGAGGACCGGTTCACGCACCTCCACGTCGACCTGAACAGCTTTTTCGCCTCGGTGGAACAGCAGCTCCATGAGGAGTACCGCAACAAGCCGCTCGCCGTGGTGCCCACGCTCGGTGACACCACCTGCGCCATTGCCGCCAGCTACGAAGCCAAGGCCCTCGGCATCAAAACCGGCACGCGCGTCGGCGAAATGAAGAAGCTCTGTCCCGACATCATTCTGGTCCAGGGCAACCATAGCGAGTACGCCGAATTTTCCCATCGCATCTCCGCCGCAGTCGAACTTGTCTGCCCCGTTGCACATACACCATCCATCGACGAGATGGTCTGCCAACTTCTCGGCCGCGAACAGGAGCCGCCTCGCGCGCGTCAGATCGCCATGGACATCAAGCAGTCCATCAAGGACAACGTCGGTGAAACGCTGCGCTGCTCCATCGGCATGGCGCCTAACCGCTATCTTGCCAAGATAGCCAGCGACATGCAGAAGCCCGACGGACTCATCGGCCTTCTACCTTCGCAGCTTCCTCGCGCCATCGCGCATCTTGACCTCCGCGCCCTTCCCGGCGTCGGCGCACGCACAGAACAAATGCTCCTGAAGAAAAACATCACCACGATGCAAGAGCTGCTGTCGCTCGACCGCAACGGCATGCACGCGCTCTGGAACTCCGTCTGGGGCGACCGCCTCTTCCACTGGCTGCGCGGACATAACACTGGCGACGATGGAGCTCCCATTCCCTCGGATCTTCAGAAGTCTCTCGGCCACTCACACGTTCTTGCACCGGAACACCGCTCTCCGCAGGGTGCATGGTCCGTCGCGCACAAGCTGATCCACAAAGCCACCATGCGTCTGCGCATGGAGAAGATGGCCGCAGCCTCCCTCTCGCTCACCATCCGCTACGCTCTTACGCGAGAACAGGCCGCTACTCTCCCCAAGACCAAGAGGCATCTCTCCGGCATCACGCATACGGGCTGGGCCATGGAGGCGCGCTTCCCTCACTGCCAGGACACACTCTCTATTCTCGAAGCGCTGCAGGCTCTATGGAAACAATCGCCGATGGGTCCGCTCAACCAGAAGCCCTTCTTCGTCGGCCTTGCTCTCGGCCGCCTTATTCCGGAGAATGAGCAACAGCCTACACTCTTTGCCGATCCCAATAACCGCAGCCAACTCTCGACGACGATGGACAAACTGAATCTGAAGTACGGCCACGCCACGTTACATTTCGCGGGCATGCTCGCCGCGCGAGACTCCGCGCCCACGCGCATTGCGTTCACGCAGATCCCGGTCCAGTATGGCGTGGATTACATGTAGCAATTTACGTGGGCCGTTCCTGCGGTTCGGGCGCTCTTTCCCATCGATTCGGCGGCACTTCTGTCGAAAGAACGTGTCTCTGCTGCTTGCCGCTCACCAGCAGATCGAAGTCTTTTTGAGATCCCATGAAGAGCGCACGCGTCCATCTGAATCGCAGCAGAAGCATCGTGAACCCGTAAGAGATCGCGGAAAACAGGACGAGGGCCACCCACGGATGCCTGGGCACCAATCCACCTAATCCCGGAAGAACAGGCAGAACTTTGTGAATGAACATGATGCCCATGGAAGCCGCGCCAAAGCGCTCGACGAATCTTGCAACTGGCGGCGCGAGTCGTAGAAGCTGGCTGGCCTTGACCACCCAGAAGATGCAGCAGAGAGCGAGCGCAAACGAGACGAAGGGAACGCCATAGTCCGCGCCGCGCATGTTATAGGAGAGGGGCATTCCCCGCTTGAGTTCCCATACTGCGAAGCCTACCCCTACAGCGGTGAGAAGAGCGAGCCACCATGCTTCGACCTTCGCACGACGCCATAGATAACCGGTCAGGAAGAAAGGCATCGCAGCGGCACAGACATTCAAATCGAGTGGCAGCCCAAACCAGGGAAAGAAGATGGAGTTCGCATAGCTCAACAGAAGACCACAGAACCCAACGGCAAGCGCAATGGTCAGGCCGCATCGCACAAGGAGCCAGTTGACCACTTGCTGGGTCGCAAAGAGGCAGGTGAGGAACCAGAAGACCCCGTAGAGTCCCTGCATCTGGTTACCGCCCCAAAGCAGCGTGAGCGCGTGGTGTCCCAGGATATGCGGATCGGCCCCGTGCCTGAGGACGTGGAAGACCTCTGCCGGATAGAGCAGGATCAGGAACGAGACGTAGGGAAGCAGGAGATGAATGGTTTTTTTGCGAAAGAAGTCACGAAAGTCCGCCTGCACTGTGTGGAGATATCCGCTCAGGAAGAAGAAGAGTGGCATGTGAAACAGATAAATAGAGCGGTTCAGTAAACCGCCGCTGTCGGTCACATGTCCGAGCACGACCAGCAGAATTCCGATTCCCTTGCACGCGTCGATCCATGGAAGATGCTTCGAGGTGGCAGTATGTGTAGGGTGAGGACTCATAACGTGCAAAACCTCGCTTTTTACGCGATCTTAAGTCATGAGTGCAGTATTTATTGTCGTTCTTAGGCCACATCAGGGAATTTTTTTTCCGCTACTGTCTTAGTTTATAGGACTGCCGGAAGCACCCAGCGTATGCTCACACAACAATGCCCTTCCGAAAGCCAACGACTTCCCTGCGCGCGGACACTGCGCTCCTGAGCACCTTTGCCGCGCTCATTCTCGTGGTGCATTTCCTCATGGGCAACGGCTACGGTTTTCATCGGGACGAACTGCAGTTTCTTGACGATGCCCGCCATCTTCAATGGGGCTTCGTCGCCTATCCTCCGATGACCGCTTTCTGCGGCAGATTCGCCGTCGCGCTCTTCGGTATCTCGCCACAGGTCTTCCGCCTGCCCGCAGCGATCGTCAACGCACTCTCGCTGGTGCTCCTCGGCCTTCTTGCACGCGAACTCGGTGGTCGCAAACCCGCCCAGGTGCTCGCACTCTTCGCGGGCCTGCCCGCCGCGCTCGCCTTCAGTTCGGTGCTGCAGTACAACACCTTCGACTATCTGGCATGGACGATGATCGCCCTCTTCACCGCGCATATTTTGCTCAGCGGAGATCAACGCTGGTGGGTCGCCGTCGGCGCTGCCGCAGGTTTCGGTATTCTCTCGAAGTACGCCATCGCCTTTCCTGTGCTCAGCCTGGTCGCAGCCCTCGCGATGCTCCCGTCGCAGCGCCACCATCTGCGCAGCCGATGGTTCTGGTTTGGCGTACTTGCCATGCTGATCGTGGCCTCGCCCAATCTGCTCTGGCTCGCACGCCATCACTTCATCACGCTGGAGATGGAGAGTTTCATCCACGTGCGCGATGTACGCAATGGCCGCGCGAAAGGTTACTTCACCGACCAGATCAAGTTCACGCTCTTTGCGTTTCCGCTCGCCGTGGCAGGCCTTATCGCTCTTCTGCGCAGTGCGCGGTTTCGGCTCCTCACGGCGCTCTATCTAGGACCACTTGTCCTCTTCGCTCTCGTCAAAGGACGCGGCTACTACCTGATGCCGGGTTACCCGGTACTCTATGCGGCTGGCGCCGTCACGTTTGAGCGTTTCCTCCAGGATCGAGCGAAAACGCTGCGCGTCGCCGTCCGAGCGCTTGTTCTCTCGGCAATGCTTGTCGACGCGGCTGTCGTGGCGTGGGCGTATCTTCCCATTGGTCCCGTCGGGTCTGCACTCTGGAACTGGCAGATGAAAAATAATTCCGACATGGCCGACGAGGTCGGCTGGCCGGAACTCGTCGCCGACGTGGCCCATGTGCGCGACACTCTCCCTAAAGAAGATCTGGCACGCCTCGGTATCCTCGCCGACAACTACGGCGAAGCAGGCGCTCTCTCGCTCTACGGCCCGCAGTATGGCTTGCCTACCCCGATCAGCGGTGTCAACTCCTTCCACGCCCGCGGCTTCGGCCCCTATCCGCCGGAGACCGTCATCGTCGTCGGAGAGAGCTACGCGTCGATCGCGCATCACTTCGAAAGCTGCTCCGTCGCGGGCCACGTGCATATCCCCTACGGCGTGCGCAACGAGGAGTCCGTGGACCACCCCGACATCCTCGTCTGCCGTCGTCTCCTCTACGCCTGGCCGGACGTCTGGCAGAAAAACCAGCACTTCGGCTGATGAAAATACCCGAAGCAAATCCTCCCGCGCTTTTGCATCTAACCGAGGCTGGAGATCCAAAACATGCTTACCAAGACACGTACCTTCGCCGCCTGCGCCGTGCTCGCACTGGCCGTTACCGGCTGCAAAAAGACCGATGACAATCGTATCAACTTCACCATGGCGATTGATAATTACTACTCTGCGCATCCGGTCTGCCTGTGGGAGACTCCGATCAAGTTCCCCGTGCAGGCAGACACCTCCGACGCCAGCAAAACACGCACCTATGACGCTCTCGTAGACCAGGGCCTGCTTGCGCGCACCACGGGCGAGAAGAAGGTGCTCATCATCGCGTCCAAGCAGGTGAATAACTACGACCTCTCGGACAAGGGCCGCTCCGCCTGGACTGCCGATGCTACACAGCCCGGCTACGGCAATTTCTGCTACGGCCATCGCAAGGTCACCAGCATCGACGCCTGGACGCCGACGACGAATCAGCCCGGTGCCGTAACGACCGTGCAGTATCACTACTCTCTGACCGGCGCGCCGGACTGGGCGACCAATCCGGAGACGCAGACCGCCTTCCCCAACGTTCGCACGGCACTCGCCACAGCAGTCGCAGGCTCCAACAAACTCACTCTCACCACCAACGGCTGGCAGATCACCGGAGCCGACATCGCCTCCGACCCCGACGCCAACATCGTTCACTAGAACCCGTGCCCCATTCTTTGCGCAGTCTTATTGCGCAAAGGGTGGGTGGCGCGGAGCGCACAAACCGGATGCATCAGTAAGCTTCGGTCAAAGCAGCAGATCCCTCCGCTACGCTACGGGATGACAAAGAGGAATGAGACAACCAAGGCGCTGCCCGCCGAAACTAACGTCCCGGAACAGCAAGGGGCTTCGCCAGATACTCGTGCGGCCCATCCGCTCCGAGCAGATACTTCACAAAATAATCCCAACGCCGCCGCATCATGTACGACGCCGCATCCGCATAGCCATGATGCACGTTTGGAATCATGATCAGGTCGAAGTCCTTATTTGCTTTGATCAATGCATCCACGACCAGTAACGTGTTGTTCGGTGGAACGTTGTCATCCATGGTGCCATGCGCCAGCAGCAAGTGACCACGCAGGTTCTTCGCCAGCGATTCGTTCGCCTGGTCCTCGTAGTTTTTTCCTTCCAGCAGACCGATCCACTTCTCCGCCCAGTCGTCTTCGTAGACGCGGTTATCGTGATTGCCACTCTCTGCAATGCCTACCTTGTAAAACTCCGGATATCGGAACATCGCATCCGCCGTGGCATTGCCGCCACCGGAGTGGCCCCAGATGCCGACGCGGTCCAAGTCCATCCACGCGTTCTGCGCCGCAAGCTGCTTGATCGCAGCGATCTGATCGGGCAGCGTGTTGTCGCCAAGATTATTGAAGTACGCATCATGAAACTTCTTCGACCGGAACGGAGTTCCCATCCCATCCAACGCAATGACAATAAAGCCGAGTTCGGCCAGCGCCTGGTTGTCTCTGCGAGAAGCGGAAAAACTTCGCGACCCTACAGAACCCGTCTGCGGTCCAGGATAGATGAAGTTCACCACCGGATACTTCTTCGCCGCGTCGAAGTGCGACGGTTTGAACAGCAGACCATAGAGATCCGTCTTCCCATCGCGCGCCTTCGTCACAAACGGCACCGGCGGCACCCATCCCGCAGCCTTCAGGCGCGTGATATCGGTATGCGCGATCTCCGCGATAATCTTTCCAGTGTTGTCGCGCAGCACGATCACCTGCGGTACATCCGGGCGTGAGTACGCATCCACAAAATGCCTTCCATCCGGCGCGAGGGTAATGGCGTGATTCGCATCTTCCGGTGTGAGCAACTTCAATCCAGAGCCATCCAGATTCACCGTGTAGAGATGAACGAAGTAAGGGTCGCGCCCCGGTTCCTTGCCCGAGCCCAGGAAGGTCACCACACGCGTGTCTTCGTTTACGTGAAGCACCTGCGTCACATTGCCTTCGCCGTGCGTGATCTGGTTCTTCAGCTTGCCCGTCGCGGTGTCGAAAAGGTAAAGCTGTCCCCAGTTATCGCGCTCGGAGAACCACAGCACCTCGCTCGACTTCGCAAGATACTTCCAGTTCACCTTGTCATTTCCGCTTTCGAAATACGTGGCTGCCTTCTCCTGCATCACTTCGCGCACATCACCTGTTGCAGGGTCTGCGATGCGAAGATTCTCCTGCCTGTGATCGCGCGAGGTCGAAAGGAACGCAAGCTGCTTCCCATCCTCAGACCACTGCACGTCCTCCCAACCTCCGAAGCAGGAGATGTCATCGCACAACGAGCTGCGATGCTGGTCTGGAGCCATCTTCAGCCGGGTGACCTTTCCACTCGCAGCATCTACGACGACGCGCTCGATCATCGTTACGTCCTTGTCGCCCGGCAGCGGATACTTCCAGGCCTCCAGCTTCGGATGCCCCACCACCGTACTCACCAGGTACATCTCGCCGGTATTGCGCTGGTCCTGCTGAAAGGTCGCAATGGACTTCGAATCCGGCGACCACACCACGATAGGTTTGTCCGTGTGCTTCCAACCGGCGTTGTCCGTCGCATAGCCAAAGTCCTTCACACCATCGTGCGTAAGCTGCCGCTCCTGCTTACTCGCGATATCGCGCACCCAGAGGTTCCAGTCGCGAATGAAAACCGCCCTCTTCCCGTCGGGGGAAAGCGCAGGATCGCGCTCTCCGCCGCGTCGTCCCGAGGCTCCACCCTCTGGCGCAGTCTTCTCGCTCTTAGCGCCTGTGGCAACATCCATAGCAAAATTGGACAACTTGCCACCCGTCCGTTCGCGCCACGTCACCACGCCATTTCCCTGCCAGACCACGCGGTCCACGGCGTGGTCCACAAGGGGAGCCGTGCCGCTCTCCAGCATGGACTCCGCCCGCGCGTAGTCGGCGGCAGTGACGGCGGGAGCCTGCGCAAGGAGAGCAGGCGCAAGCAGTAACGACGAAAATAGAAGGGTGCTCGGAAGGAAAATCCTCATGGCAGCCATCCTACCGGAGCACGTCTACTTCCCTCGGATCTTCCATAAAAACTG
Source organism: Terriglobus saanensis SP1PR4 (assembly GCF_000179915.2). Classification (NCBI taxonomy): domain Bacteria; kingdom Pseudomonadati; phylum Acidobacteriota; class Terriglobia; order Terriglobales; family Acidobacteriaceae; genus Terriglobus; species Terriglobus saanensis. The sequence goes on from NC_014963.1 coordinate 4,573,576, forward strand.
CCGAAAGAATCCGAGCCATATCGGGACATCCGCCCCCGGCATCTGCAGCCGTCGCGTCAGAGCGCGCAGCCGGACCTCGCTAGCATTCCCCGGAAACCGCTGCATATAGTCAGCCTCTTCCAGTGCCTCGCGCAAGACGGCATCCAGCAGCCCAAGCTGCTCCGCCGTAGCGGGCGCGGCATCGGTCGAAACCCGCAGCGGCACCGCATTCCCACGCACCAGTTCATACAGAATCACCGCGGCGGCCTGTCCCAGGTTCATCGAGACATTCGTCGCAGACATCGGAATCGTCAGCAACCGCTGGCAGTGTGAGAGCGCCTCGTTCGAAAGGCCCGTCTTCTCCGAACCAAAGAGGATCGCGATCTTGTCCGCTCCTACATGCTCCAGAACGTCGGGCAAGGCATCCACCGGATGCTCCGGCTTGCGCTCGCCGATGGCCGTCGTCCCATAGATCAGTTGGCAGTCGGCAACGGCCTCGGCCACGCTCCCAAACTCCCGCGCTGCCTGCAGTACATGGGAAGCATTCACCGCACTTCGCGCCTCGGCGAGCGGAATGGAGTAGTCATTCACCAGCCGCAGGTCATCGAAGCCGAAGTTGCTCATCGCCCGGGCCACCGCACCGATATTCAGCGGATTCCGCGCCCCCACCAGCACTACGGCAACACGGTCGCGCAATCCAGCCTCACTCTGCATGACTTCCATTCTATGCAGCGGCAGGCAAAGCGCAGGAAACACTCAGAGCGATAGACTGGAAGTATGCCCACGTATACGCAACCCACAGATCCGGCGCTCCTCAATCCCGCCGCGCTTGTGGCCGATCTACGCGCGGAAGTGGAACGCGCCTCCCTTTACTTTGCCTCGCTGGATGAAGCCACGGCTTCGCAGCCGCTGGCTCCCGGCAAGTGGTGTACCCGTCTGACGGTCGGCCATCTCATCGACTCTGCCGGAAACAACCTCCAGCGTGTCGTCCGCCTCAGCATCGACGAAAGCCTCGAACTCCCCGGCTACCAGCAGAACGAGTGGGTCACCGTGCAGCGTTACGACCTCCGTCCCTGGACCGAGATCCACGAACTCTGGCGCGCGTTGAACCTGCATCTCGCCCACGTCATCGCGCAGATCAATCCCGCACACCTCACACGCATCTGGCACTTCAACGAAGGCGACGTCACCCTCGGCTTCATCGTCGAAGACTACATCGCGCACCTCCGCCATCATCTCAACGCTCTGCCGGGGTACCGCGCCTAGTAAGATGGCCGATAACTTCGCACAGACCGTCAAAGCCCAGGCCGACATCGTCAAGATTATTGGCGAGTACGTGAAGCTGCGCAAATCCGGAGCGCAGAACTACTCCGGCCTCTGCCCCTTCCACAAGGAAAAGTCGCCTTCGTTCTCCGTCAACGCCACGCATAGCTACTTCTACTGCTTCGGCTGTCACGAAAAAGGCGACGTCTTCTCCTTCGTGCAGAAGCTGGAAAACATTCCCTTTCCCGAAGCCGTCCGCGTCGTCGCGCAGAAGTGCGGCATTCCTTTGCCGAAGCGCGAGTTCAACTCCCCGGAAGAGGCTCGCGACGCGGGCATTCGCAGGCAGCTCCTCGACATCCACGAAGCCGCAACGCAATGGTTTGAAGGCCATCTCAAAAGTCCTGAGGCGGCCCGCGCGCGCGAATACCTCACCAGCCGCGGCGTTCCCCCGGAGACCATCGCGAAGTTCCGCATCGGCTACGCTCCGGACGACTTCAACACCATGCGCGACGCCATGGCAAAGCTCTTCAACGACGAAGCTATGCGCGCCAGCGGCCTCTTCTCGTCAAAAGAGCAGGACGACAACGGTCGCCCGCGCGGCTCTCTCTACGCACGTTTTCGCAAACGCATCACCTTTCCCATCGCCAACGAGCAGGGCCGCGTCATCGCCTTCACCGCGCGCGCGCTCGATAGCGATGAGAAGTCCGGCGCGAAATATATGAACTCGCCCGAGACACCGCTCTACACCAAGGGCAACGTGCTCTTCAATCTCGACAAGGCCAAGGCCGCCATCCGCGCACAGGACTTCGCGCTCCTCGTCGAAGGCCAGATGGACTGCATCTCCGTCTTCATGGCCGGCGTACAGCCCGTCATCGCCACCAGCGGGACCGCTTTTACCGAAGCGCAGGTGCGGCTACTCTCACGATTCACCAAGCGCGTCGTCGTTAACTTCGATCCAGACACCGCAGGCGCTAACGCCGCCGAAAAATCTCTTTCACTTCTCACCGAAGAAGACTTCGAAGTGAAAGTGGTCACGCTCGAAGGCGGTCTTGACCCCGACCGCTACGTGCGCGAGCACGGCATCAAGGCCTACGCCGACGCGCTCCGCACCGCGAAGCCGCACGCCGAATATCTCATCGAGCGCGCCCGCGTCCTTTATCCGCAAAAAACCGCCGAAGCCAAGGTGAAGGCCGCGAACTACCTTCTCCCGCATATCCGCCGTCTGCCCTCCGCCATCCAGCGGCAGGACTTCGTCACCAACGCCGCGCAGAAGCTCGGCATCGACGACGCCCTGCTCCGCGAAGAGCTGCGCCAGGCCGCCGCTGCGCGCGTAGAAAGCGTCCGCTCCAGCGGACGAGACGCGTTGCATGAGACCGAGCGCATTCTGCTCCGCGCCCTCGTGCGTCCGGAGACTGACCCCGCACGCATCCACGCCGCAACCGAGATCAGCATGCATCCCGAGTGGGTCGAAGGCCTCACCTCCGGCACGCTTCTGGAACGCCTCGCCAACTCCCCCGTCACCGACAACCCGCTCGACGCAGCCAGCGGCGCGGAAGAACACCTGATCCTCGCACGTGTGCTGGAAAACGAAGCGGAGACCGACAGCAATGCCCTCGTCCTCGACGTGCGCAACGCCCTCAACACCTTGGAACGAGGCCGGATGGAGCGCCGCCAGCGTGAGCTCCGCGCCCTGATGGCCGACGCCGAACGCCGCAACGACAGCGAAGCAGGAAAGCAGTTCGCCGCAGAAGCCGCCCAGATCGCCCGCTCCCTGCGCCTCCTGTAAGTCCCGTGCCCCATTCTTTCGCGGCTTCATCGCGAAAGGGAAAGAGTGGGTCGCGCAGAGCGCACAAACCCGATCTCTGAGGAAAACAAAGCAGATCCCTCCGCTACGCGACGATAAAGCTGTCGCTCCGGTCGAGATGACGGAGGACATCACCCACCCCACACCACCACCGTCATTTCGGCCGAGCGCGGAGCGGGAACGGAGAAATCTGCTTTTGTTATGTGCCGAAGGCACATCCGATCGCTACGCGATAGCAAAGCGGATCCCTCCGCTTTGCTACGGGATGACAAGGAAAGTTGGCTGACTTGCTACTCGCTAACCTGCTGACTCGCTAGCTCACCGACTGCAAATGGAACGTAATCGTCCCCCAGAACAACTTCGCCCGGATCTGCACCGGCAGATGCCGCACATCGTCCGTGTACCAGATCGTGATCGTTCCACGGTTCTTCACCACACCCGCATCAGCCGTAGGCTGCACACGCACCGTCTGGAAAGTCCCAGCAGGCGTCTTCACTTCTTCGTGAGCCTCGACCCGCATGGTTACGGCCACCGTGCGCATCGCGTCCGCCAGCGGCAGTTTGATGTCTCCACCAGGAATCAGTCGCTGCGAACCTACATAGAAAATTCCCGAAAGAGAATCCGTAACACAAGCAGGAATCGGAGCCTCAAGCTGCTTCACCGTGCCCTTGCCCAGGTTGCGCTCCACCTGCACCTGCTTGCCAAGCTGCCCAGCGGCTGCCGGTGGCTGGAAGATCAGATCGCTTGAGACCTTTCTCCGACCCTCTTGCGTCTGTTTGCTGAACCCGACTGAGCATCCCGTTTGCGTATTGAAGCTGGATTGAAAGCGGTCCACCACCTGGTAGATCATATTCGTCGCGCCCACCGTGTCCGCCGTCGCCGAAACCTTCGTCACCGGGCCCACCTGCTCCAGCTTGAACACCGCCACACCTGCGGTAAAGACGCGCCAATCCACGGCATAGGTCAGCGTCTGCTTCTGGGGAAAGCTATATCCCGCTGCGGGAGGCTGTAGTACAGGCGCCTGTGCCGGGTCGATCCCACCCTGCGGAGACACGAAATTCGAAAGCTTCTGCGCCAGCGTCGTCTTCGGCGTCACAGTAGCCGCCGTCTGCGCGCGCGCTCCCACCCACGGGCACGCCGCAACCGCCAGCACCGCTCCACAAACCCATCGTTTGCAATGATTCAAACCGTTCAGAAACACGTTCCCTTCGAGAGCAAAGCGGTGCGAAAACAAGATCCAATTCAGTGCGAAAACCACACCATCCGCACCACCAGAGCAGCATACACAGCCACCGCCCCCATCAGAGCATTGTACTCACGATGTTTGACGTAGAGCGCTTTGGAGAAGCTTCCGCCCCCCGAGGTATAGCCCACTCCTACCTTCGCCGGTGTGATCCGCGGTACCAATCTGGGAACGGCCCGCGCGTACTCCTCAAATTCCGGAAAATGCCCGCGCAGAAACTGCTCTTCACCCCGTATCGTTGGCAGGTAAATCGATAAAAACAAAGCACCAAGCGCCACGGCAATCTGCCAGCGCGTACTCGCTCCGGCAAACCCGAAGGCGATCAAAATCGACCCCAGATACAGCGGATTCCGCACGTACGCATACGGCCCCGTCATGGCCAGTTCGGCATTCTTCTTCACGTAACCTGACGCGTATCCGCGCAGCCAGAGTCCCGGCACCACCAGGAAAAAGCTCCACACCAGCGACACGGGCGTAGGCCGGGCCAGCCATAAAAACACCGCCACAAATACAAATCCCAGCGGAACCCGAACCCTCCGCGCAATCTTCTGCCAACTCATTCCTGCTCACGCCCTTCCAGCAACTGCACCGCCGCGCGACTCACATCCGCCACGGAGATCCGCAGCAGACCCGCTTCGGCCTCTTTATATCTTCCATGATCCGTGACGCTCGCGCCGTCCCGCAGGACGACAAACCGTGGATGCGACCCGCGATTCCGGCCTGGATAAGGCCCGTTCCGCGCCGGGTCCGTCGGCCCAAAGACCCCCACCATCGGCACCCCCAGGGCATCGGCCAGATGCAAAGGTCCCGTATCCCCGCCGACAAAGAGGACAGCCCGCCGCATCATCGCGATCAACTGCCGCAGTGTGCACTCCACCGCCTCGGCCCTGCCATCGCTGGCTGTCACCACAGCCGCTGCCAGCAGATCGCCACCCGGCACAGCATTCACCAGAACGCGATATCCACGCTCCAACAGATCGCCCGCAACCGCGCCATAGCGCTCCGCAGGCCACTGCTTCGCTCCCCACCCGGCACCCGGTGCCATCACAACGATCTTCCGTGCATCTCCGGCCAGCAGAATGTGACACCAACGCTCCGCCGTGGCATCCACCGGCAACGCAACTTCTCCGACACCGACCTCGGGAGCAAGACCGCGCGCGATCTCCACCGCCTGATCGATCACATGTGCTTTCTGCGTTGTTACCCAAGAGGTATAAAACCACTGTGCCTGCTTCTCGCGAGGAGCATCAGCTCCGATGACTACGGAAGCCCCGCTCATCCACGCAATCACCGCAGACCGGATCGATCCCTGCAGATCCAAAGCCACGTCATACCGGCAAGACCGCAGCTCCGTGCGCAGACGCAAGATGTCCTTCACTGTCGCAGGAGAAAAAGGCCTCTTTCCCCAGACCTTCGTTGGAGCCAGGTGGACTCGATCTACCAAAGGCATCTCCCCGCTCGCATCCTGCAATAGCGCCGCCCATCGCGGCTCAATCACCCAGCCGATCTCGGCATCCGGCTCCAGCGCGCGCAGACCGGCAACGACGGGCATCGCATGCAGCACGTCGCCCATCGCTCCCACGCGCACGATCAGGATGCGTTTACCCATGCAGGTCTTTCACGATCAACTGCTCCATCTGTTCCAGCACAAGCGCAGGCGATTCGAACTCCACGCGCAGCTCCGCCACCGTCACCGGCCCCACTTCGCGAAGCCGCGCCAGCATAGCCTCGTTCAGCTTCACAAAGTCCTTCGCCGTCGTCACCCAACCGTCGGCGCCCGCAGCCTTCGCCCGCCGCAGCAGCGCCGCCACATCCGCGTCTTTGTAGAGGTGATGATCGCGAAAGGCCATCTTTCCGCCGGCCGCAGGAAGCATGGCAAAGAAATCCTTAGGCCGCGCCAGGCCGCAGAACGCAAACGGCTTCTTCGACTCCGCCTTCAGACACAAGACCCGCCGCGCCACCCACACAAACTTTTCCGGTCCGCAGAGACGCTCCACCACGGGCCGCAGTTCATCTGCCTCGTCCCCGCGCAACAACACAGCACCCGCGCGCGCCAGGTTCTCCAGCGGCTCGCGAAGATTCCCCGCAGGCAGAAGATGATCGCGAAGATCTTCCCGCGTCAGCAGGACGATATCCACACTCCGCCGCAGACGCCGGTGCTGAAATCCATCGTCGAGCAGATGCAGATGGTGCCTGCCCCGTCCACCGCTTCGCTCCGCCAACTCGCCCGCCGTCAGGCGATCCGCACCAACGTAGACCGGCACCTTAGGCAACGTCTGCGCCAGCATCAACGCCTCATCGCCGAATCTCGAAGCTGGCCCGGCCACGTCCACACGCTCCACCACCTTCGAGCGACGCCCATACCCGCGCGTCAACACATCCACCGTATATCCGTTCGCCTGCAACATCTCCGCCAGCGCAGCCACAACGGGCGTCTTACCCGCACCACCCGCAGACAGACTGCCCACACTCACTACCGCTCGCTTCAAACTGAAGACACGGTATGGTTCATGGTCGAACGCATAGTTCCTGCTCTTCACCACCGCGCGATACGCCCACGTCAGCGGCCACAGTAACGGTCTCCTCAAACCTTCACCCCCGCTCGCAAAATCGGCAACAGACGCTCCATCACCCTCTTGGTCGCACCCGCCTGCGACTCGAAAAACTCTTTTCCACGCAAACCCACGCCCTCATCGTCTCCCCATAACAGACGCGTTATCTCCGCACAGAGTTCCTCGGCAGAAACAATCCGCACCGCATCCTCTTCGAGCATGGCATCCACCATGCCACGAAAGTTCGCATAGTACTCGCCCATCATCACCGGAACGCCCCACTGCGCGGCCTCCAGAGGATTGTGCCCACCCATCGGCACAAGGCTTCCACCCACAAACGCCGCATCGCCCAGCGCGTACATCGCAGCCAGATCCCCAATCGAATCCAGCAACAACACATCGCCTCCGTGTAATGTTTCGTGCCCCATTCTTTGCGCAGCTTCATCGCGCAAAGGGTGGGGTAGGGATGCCCCAGGCAAACCAGCACTCTCTTTCCTCCAAGAACTCAACCGAATACACCGCAACCCGCGACTCTCCACCAGCTTCGCCACAGCATCGAACCTCTGCGGATGCCGCGGAGCCAGCACCATCACCGCATCCTGCCCGCGCCAGCACTCCAGCAGCAGACTCTCCTCACCCTCCAGCGTGCTTCCGCACACCAGCACGCGCGTCTGCTCCGTAGGCAAAGCCACTCGCAACGCCCGCACCAACGCGCTCTCTTCCTCCACTCTCACGTCATACTTCAAATTCCCGGTAGTCTCCACCCACTGCGAACCGATCATCCTCCACCGCCACGCATCCTCCTGGCTCTGCGTCAGGATCAAACGCACCTTGCCCAGCAGCGGTTTCCAAAGCCGGCTCAACTTCATATAACGCGGGAAACTCCGGTCGGACACGCGGCCATTCACCACGACAACGGAGACTTTCGCCCGCTCACACTCCACCAGCACACGAGGCCACAGCTCGCTTTCCATCAACACCAACGCACAAGGCCGCAACGCCCGCAGATAAGCCCGCACCGCAAACGCAAAATCCAACGGAAAATAAAAGACCCGCTCCGCTCCGTACTTTTCCCGCGCCAGTTTCTGCCCCGCCGCCGTCGTCGTCGAAAGCGCGACGCGCAGCCCGGACTCCTCAATGGCGGCGATCAACCGTCCCGCAGCCAGAACCTCGCCTACGCTCACCGCATGCAGCCAGACCACCTTGGGCTGAACCCGCAGCCGCGCGGGCACAAATCCCAGCCGTTCCCCTAATCCCTCGCGATACCGCCCACTCGTCAGCATCCGCAGGGCCCACCACGGCGCGCTCACCACAAGCGCCAGCGACAGCCCCAAGCTATAAAGCCACATCATTCTGTACACAAACTCCCGCGCTCACGCGTCCAATCTTTTGCCGACTGCAACAGGGAAGATGATAATCGCCACAACATGAATCTCCGCCGACTTGCCTACCTCGCCGTCCTTCTTCTCTGCGCCGTTACCGCGAACGCGGCCAAGAAAGAAGCGCCTCCCCTCGCCGACATCGCCACCTACCCGATGCTGGAAAAGCACGACAAAGAGCTTGTTACCATCGCCGCCGACCCCTACGACACACGCGCCCGCGCCGACTTCTTCCGCATCGACTACGTCGGCCACAGCATTCTGCCCGTCCGGATCATCATCCGCAACGACTCCGACCATCCGCTCGACCTCTCCGCCGTGCGCATCCAGCTCGAACCCCAGCACGGAGGCAAGCTCCCCGCCGCTCTACCCGAAGAGATCCACCGCCGCGTCTTCCATGTCAAGAACCCAACGCAGCAGAAGAAGCTCCCTTTCCCCACACCCAGCTTCTCCACCCCGGTCGATAAGAAGATCCTGCAGGACGATACCGACTTCAGCTTCCGCACCGCCACCATCGCGCCGCACACCACCGCCTCCGGCTTCCTCTTTTACGACATCGCCGACCTGGACGACGACTACCCCCTCCGTGGCGCGGACCTCTACTTCAAGATGATCAAAACCAGCGGCGGCAAAACAGGCGACGGCAAAGCCAGCACCGAACTCTTCCCGTTCACCCTGCCCTTCGACAAGTACCTCGCCACCAAAACCTCCGCTCCACCCTCCGGCGCCCACGTAGTCAAAACGGAGAAGTAAACCCGTGCCCCATTCTGCGCAGTTTTATCGCGCAAAGGGTGGGGTCGCGTAGAGCGCACAAACCGGATGCGTCAGGAAAATAAAAGCAGATCCCTCCGTTTCACTACGGGATGACAAAAGAGTAAATACGTAGCCCCTGAACCGGGTGCCCATGTCCCACTTTTGGGACATGGGTAATGCGCAAAGCGCATCCATCGAGCGAAGCTCGACCCTCATAATTCACGAGACAATAACCTCGTGCCCACCCAAACCCTGATCCGCGAAGCCACCACGGCCGACGCCCCCGAGATCGTCTCCCTCGTCCGCGAACTCGCCGCCTACGAACACGAACCTACCGCCGCCATCCTCACCGTCGAAGACATCCTCCGCGACGGCTTCGGCCCCGCGCCTTACTTCCACTGCCTCATCGCCGAACAGGACGGAGAAGTCGCAGCCTTCGCTCTCTACTTCTTCCAGTACTCCACCTGGGAGGGCCGACCCACACTCTACCTCGAAGACCTCTTCGTGCGCGAACGCTTCCGCAAACTCGGCATCGGCAAAGGCCTCTTCCAATGCCTCGCCCGGATCGCCCTCGACCGCAACTGCACGCGTTTCCAATGGGAGTGCCTCGACTGGAACAAGCCCGGCCTGGACTTCTATGAGGCCAACGGCGCGAAAGTCCTACGCGAATGGCTGAACCTGCGGATCACCGGCGAAGATCTTAAAGCCCTGGCTACGCCAGAAAAATAAGCGTTTCTGCTTCGAATAGAGAGTGCCATCGCCGATTTCTGAGCGAAATCCAAAGACCACGGATCCGGCGTACCTAAAAAATAAACCTGTCGCGCAAAGCTTATGCCCGAAATGGAACACCCGGATGTCATACTCGTTCCAAGGGCAAGCATCTCGGCCCAAGGCCCGGAGTTCGCGTGAAAAGCGTCTCACCAGCTCTACAGAGTTCGCGAGCGGGCCTCTCTTTCCTTCTGTTTGGGCCCGCCGCGCTCGTACTGCTCATGCAACCCACGCGCCTCTCCGGCCTGGATGCAGCGGCATGGTTAGTGGCTCTCTTCTGCGCCGCACTGCTCATGCGCTTCGCATACATTCTGCGAAAGAAACGTCGCCAGGCCACTATCAGCAACCTTCTGCTTGGACTGCTTCTCTTCTTTGCAGCAGAACGTCTCGCTGGCATCGCTCTCCGCTCGCCACAGCTTTCGTCGCTGATGCCTTACTTGCCCTGGATTCAGGCAGTCACTTCCATCGCCCTTACTTTGTGCGCGATAGCCGCCTTCCCGCGGATTCAGATTGCCCTGGCGCAGGCGGCGAGCGCGCGCAAGGAACATGCGGACTTCGTCGCCGCTGCAGAGAGCAGTCTCGACGACTTCTACATCTTTGACGGCATACCCGATGCCTCAGGCGCGATCGTAGACTTCCGCTTCCGCTATCTCAACGCCAATGCGGAGATGCGCTTGAAGATCAACCGTGAAGACTTATACGGAAAGGTCCTCACCGAGGTCCGGCCCTATATGATCTCCTCCGGCCTCATCCATCACTACCGGGAGATCGTCCGCACCGGCGTACCGTTCGTCGCCGAAATATTCATCGACGACGATAGGATCAAGGCCACCTGGATCAACGTGCAGGCCGTAAAACTCGGCGATGGCCTTGCCGTGACCAGCCGCGACATTACGGCGCGGAAACAGCTGGACGATCAGGTCAGATATCTCGCCCATCACGACCAGCTCACCGGACTTCCGAACCGAACCCTCATGCAGGACCGTCTGAATCAGGCCATCCTGCGCGCTGACAGGAGCAAGAACAAAGTCGCGGTCTTCGTCCTCGACATCGACCGCTTCAAACACGTCAACGATTCTCTCGGCCACTCCTGCGGCGACGCTCTCCTCGTCTCCGTAAGCAACAAGCTGCTCTCCTGCGTACGCAAAAGCGACACGGTCGTACGGATGGGCGGCGATGAGTTCCTCATCGTCATGCCCGAAGTCAAGAATCTGGAAGACGCGATGCAGTGCGGCCTGCAACTTGTAGAAAGAACGGCTACGCCCTCGCTCCTTGGCGACCAGGAGGTTGCGGTCACCATCAGCGCCGGCCTCAGCCTCTATCCGGACCACGGCTCCAACGTGGGGGAACTGCTCAAAAACGCCGACACCGCCATGTACCTCGTCAAGACCAGAGGCCGCAACGGCGTCCAGGTTTACACAGACATCGCTTCCTGAAATGCGACTCCGTGCCCATTCTTTCGCGGCATCTTGCGAAAGAATGGGACACACAGCAGATCGAAGACCCGCACGATATCCTGCAAACAACATGTCCATCGCCATCCAGACCCAGAAACTCCGCCCCGAGGCCAAGCTCCCCAGGTACGCCCACACCGGCCCCTGGGGCGATCTCGCCGCCGACCTCTACTCCGCCGAAGCCGCGGTCATCTCCCCCGGCAGCACCACGCTCGTCCCCACCGGGATCGCCATGGCCTTCCCTGCGGATTACGGCGCGCTCGTCGAAGACCGTAGCGGTCTCGCCGTCAAAGGCATCACCACCCTGGCGGGTGTCATCGACCCCGGCTACCGCGGCGAAATCAAGGTCGTTCTGACCAACGTCAGCAGCGCGCCCATCACCCTGGCCGCCGGAGACCGCATCGCCCAGCTCCGCATCGTGCAGCGCCTGCAGGCCGACTTTGTGGAAGTGGAAAAACTGGACGAAACCACACGCGGAAGTGGTGGATTTGGCAGTACCGGCGCATAATCAGGCCATTCGGCCTAGGCAAGCTACAATTTAGGAAGCGAGCTATGGCCAATCAGCAAGTTCAGCAACAGAATCCCGACGTCCCGCAGCCGGTTGAGATTACACCGGCGATCCTCAAGCTGCATAACATTACGGACGACGAGTACGCGAAGATCCACGCGACACTTTGTCGCACGCCGTCGCTCACCGAGCTAGGCATCTACTCCGTCATGTGGAGCGAACACTGCTCCTACAAGTCCAGCAAGGTCCACCTCAAGCGCCTGCCCACGAAGAGCGATCTCGTGGTCCAGGGCCCCGGCGAAAACGCCGGCATCATCGACGTCGGCGAAGGCTGGGCCTGCGCCTTCAAGATCGAATCGCACAATCACCCCAGCTATATTGAGCCCTACCAGGGCGCGGCCACCGGCGTTGGAGGCATCCTTCGCGACATCTTCACCATGGGCGCACGTCCACTGGCCGTGATGGACTCCCTTCGCTTCGGCCCGCTGGACGCGAAAGATCCCACGGAAGCCGCGAAGAACCGCCAGATCATGGAAGGCGTCGTGCATGGAGTGGCCGGATACGGCAACTGCTTTGGCGTTCCCAACCTCGGCGGCGAAACCCGCTTTGAGGAGTGCTACTCCGGCAATCCCCTGCTGAATGCCTTCGCACTCGGTCTCGTGCGCATGGACGAGATCTTCTACGCCAAGGCCACCGGCGTCGGCAACCCCGTCATCTACGTCGGCGCAAAGACGGGCCGCGACGGTATTCATGGAGCCACCATGGCCTCCGAAGAGTTCACCGAAGGCTCCGAACAGAAGCGCCCCAACGTGCAGATGGGCGATCCGTTCCTCGAAAAACTCCTCCTCGAGGCCTGCCTCGAAGTCATGCACCTTCCCTCGCACGCCGTCCTTGGTATTCAGGACATGGGCGCTGCCGGTCTGACCTGCTCGATCTGCGAGATGGGAGCGCGGGGAGGAGTCGGCCTGGACGTCGAACTCGACCTCGTTCCCCAGCGCGAAACCGGCATGACCAGCTACGAGATCATGCTTTCGGAGTCGCAGGAGCGCATGCTCCTCGTCGCAGAAAAGGGCAAGGAACAGGAAGTCCTCGACGTCTTTGCCAAGTGGGGACTCGATGCTGCCATCGTCGGTACAGTCATTGAAGAAAACCGCATGAAGATCCGCCAGCACGGCGTGCTGGTCGCGGACCTCTCCAACGAATCGCTGACCGACGAAGCCCCGCTCTACCATCGGCCCGTCGGCGTGTGGAAGGCTCCCGTTCCGCTCGAACCGCCCGCGTGGGTTCTGGAAGAGTTGCAGAAGCCGCGCGATTACACCGCGGACCTCAAGAAACTGCTCGCCTCCGGCAACATCTGCGACAAGAAGTACATCTTCGAGCAGTACGACAGCATGGTCCAGACCAATACCGTGCAGGGTCCCGGCGGAGAAGCCGGCATGATCCGCATCAAGGGAACTGGAAAAAACCGCCCTGAAGAGCCGGGTGAAGCCAAACTAAAAACTGAGGACTTGCAACTTGCAACTCCAAACCGCGAACGCGGTCTCGCGATGGCGCTCGCCGGAAACGGCCGCTGGACGTGGCTCGATCCGAAGCTCGGCGCGATGCACGCCGTCGCGGAAGCTGCCCGCAAGGTCGCCTGCACCGGTGCCAAGCCCGTCGCCGCGACCAACTGCCTCAACTTCGGCAACCCGATGAAGCCCGAGATTATGGCGCAGCTTTCGCTCGCCATCGACGGCATCGCGGAGGCCTGCACCGCACTCGGCACACCCATCACCGGCGGCAACGTCTCGCTCTACAACGAGACACGCATCGGCGGCGAAGCGGTCGGCATCTACCCCACGCCCGTCCTCGGCATCGTCGGCATCATCGACGATGTGACGAAAGCGGTTCCAAGCGGCTTTGTTGGTCGCAACGACGAAGTTATTCTGCTGACGGGCGCTTCCTCTATCGGCGAGCGCTCGCCCGAAGATCTCGTCAAGGAACTTGGCTCCACGGCCCTCGCTCAGTCGGTCTTCGGTACAACCTGGGGAACGCCACCGGCCTTCAACCTGCAGGACGAGGCCGCGCTGCACCAGTTGCTGCAGCTCCTGGCGAAGGAAGGCCTGCTGACTTCGGCCTTCGATCTCTCCGATGGCGGTCTGGCCGTCGCTCTGGCGAAGGCCTGCGTGAAGGGCAACGTCGGATGCGAGATCTTCCCGTCCCATCTCAACAACTCCCTGCGGCAGGTCAGTGAACTGTTCTCTGAGACCTCTGCCGTCATCGTCACGGCGCGCCCCGGCACCTTTGCAAAGATCGACGCACACACGGAAAAGGTCGGCACCATCTTCGCCCAGCATATCGGCATCACCGGCGGCGACCGTCTCACCATTCCGTTTGAAGATGCGAGCATCCGCATTTCGGTCAGCGATCTTTCTCTCGCATTCAACGAAAAGTTAGCGGCTGAGCGGGTCGATCAGGTGGTGTCCGCATGATCGACCTCACTGCCTTCCGGAACGCCGTTCAACAGCTCTCGTCCGCAATTCAGGAGCAGGCGCGTGAGCCCGAACGGGTTCTGCTCCGGGCAGGCTTGATCCAGACCTTTGAGTTCACCTATGAGTTGTCACATAAGATGCTCAAGCGATATCTCATGTCGGTTACGCCCAGCCCTGAGCAGATTGATCTGCTTACCTTTGAGGGCTTGATCAGGCTCGGTGATGAAGCTGGTCTCCTCCTTTCGCCTATCGCGGTCTGGAAAGATTTTCGCAAAGCAAGAACAGAAACGAGTCACACCTACAACGAAGAGAAAGCTGTCGCAGTGTTGAACAGAATTCCGGCCTTCGAACAAGAAGCGAAGCACCTGCTCGAACGGCTGCGGGAGAGGATCGAATCCCATGATGAGTAGTACCGGAATTGCAATATCAAACGAGGAAGCTCAAATTGTGTCTTCGATCCTGGCAACGCACCTCCCCGATCGGGAGGTCTGGATTTTTGGATCCCGAGCGAAAGGCACCGCAAGACGGCGGTCAGATCTGGATCTGGCCATAGGCGGAAACGAGCCTTTGCCGCTTAGCATCAGGGCCAGCCTGTTTGATGAATTTGACGCTTCGGATATCCCGTACCGCGTCGATATCCTCGACTTGACGACTATTACACCTCAATTCCGCAAAGCTATCGAGCAGGATTTCATCCCCTTTTCAGAAGCCCTACTTCACGGAGACCCGAACAACATGGAGAACTCCGAAGCTGACGATCACTTCGACAAGCTCCGCGAAGAGTGCGGCGTCATGGCCATATACAACCACTCCGACGCCGCTCGTCTCACCTACTGGGGCCTCTACGCTCTCCAGCATCGCGGACAGGAGTCCGGCGGCATCGCCGTCTCCAACGGCGAAGAGATCACTGACCTCAAGGGCATGGGTCTCGTCTCCGAGATCTTCACCGATCCCGTCCTGGAAAAGCTCCCCGGCCACATCGCCATCGGCCACACGCGCTACTCGACGACAGGTGACTCCGCCCTCCTGAACGCGCAGCCCATCTCGGTCGAGAGCACCAAGGGTCAGATCGTCATCGCCCACAACGGCAACCTGGTGAATCTTGGCACGGCACGCGAGCGTCTGGAACGCGATGGCGCAATCTTCTCCACGACCTCGGACTCCGAGATCATCGTCCAGCTTATCGCGCACTCCAAACACACCATGCTCGTGGACTGCATCGCGGAGTCGCTCTCGCAAGTTGAAGGCGCATTTTCCATCGTCATGATGACGCGCAATCGCATCTTCGCCGCGCGCGATCCACACGGCTTCCGCCCGCTTTCGATGGGTCGTATCAAAGGCGAGAACGGCGCTCCGGACACCTTCGTCTTTGCCTCCGAAACCTGCGCCTTCGATCTGCTGAAAGCCAAGTACGAGCGCGACATCAAGCCCGGCGAACTCGTCATGGTCTCGGAAGACGGCGTCACCTCGCGCTACTTCAACACCGACACCAAGCAGGCCTCCTGCGTCTTCGAGCACGTCTACTTCGCGCGTCCGGACAGCCGCATCTTCGGTCGCTGGGTGCAGCAGAGCCGCGATGAGATGGGCAAGACCCTCGCCCGCGAATCCGGCGTCCCTGCGGACGTCATCGTGCCCGTGCCCGACTCCGGTGTCACCGCCGCGATTGGCTACGCCACGGAATCCGGTATCCCCTTCAACTTCGGCCTCATCCGCAACCACTACGTGGGCCGCACCTTCATCCAGCCGGAACAGCGCGTCCGCGACTTTGGCGTCCGCATGAAGCTGAATCCCGTCCGCGCCCTGCTCGAAGGCAAGCGCGTCATCCTGATCGACGATTCGATTATTCGCGGCACCACCTCACGCAAGATCGTCCGCATGGTCCGTGCTGCCGGTGCCAGCGAAGTCCACATGCGCATCTCCTGCCCGCCGACCATTTCGCCCTGCTTCTACGGCGTGGATACTCCGAGCAAGAAAGACCTCATCGCCGCCAACAAGACTGTCGAAGAGATCCGCGCTTTCATCGAAGCCGACTCGCTCGCGTATCTCTCGCTCGACGGCCTCGTCCACTCCTGCACGGACAAAGATCCGACACCGAACACCTACTGCACCGCCTGCTACACCGGCAACTATCCCACGCAGTGGATCGACGTGAAGGAGATCCTTCCGGCCATCGCACACGCGGTCAAGCCGGATGAGATCATCCACGAAGACGAGGTTACGGAAGAGACCGTCAAGCCACAGAGCCAGCTGGCGTTCTAGAGTCAGCTGGCGCTTTAGGATCCACGGTCATTCCGCAGCCTCCCCTTTTTGTCATCCCGTAGCGAAGCGGAGGGATCTGCTTTTGCTTCCCGGCAGATCTGGTTTGTGCGCTCCGCGCGACCCCACCCTTTCGCAAGAAACCGCGAAAGAATGGGGCACAAGCCCGTTGTCCTCCGCTACCGGTCCCCTGGTGACGGATTCGCCTGCGTAAACTGACTGCAACAAGGCTTCGTATACGGCACGAACTCCATCAGCTCAATCCGGCTGGAATCCGGGTCCCACAGGTTGTACTGGTACTTCCCATCCAGTCCGGCCTGCGGCTTCATCTCGGCACCCTTCGGATCGCTCCACCCATTGGCCTTCAGCTTCGCGATGGCAGCGTTCATCTCCACCACGCCCAGGCTCACATGAAACGCGCTTCCGCGCTGCCGTGCATTGTCATGCGGTGACGGGTGCAGCATGTACTCAATCCACTCATGCGCATCCGGCGTCTGCAGACTCACCCAGTCGGGATCCGTTGCGTTCCCGGCGCGTCCACCGATCCAGTACGGCCTGAATCCCAGAACACTCAGAAATAAGGGATCCTCCTGCGCGCGATCTTTCACCGTGAAACCCGCATGAATGATCTGGTGCGAAACCTCGCGCGATGTATCGTGCACCGGATTATCGCGGTGCTTCACAAACGCAATCCGCGGGGTCGTGCGGTCCGCCAGCAGGAATCCGTCCGGAATCTTCGTGAAGTGCGTCACGCCACGCGACCGAAGATACTGCTCCAACGCCACGGGATCGGACGTCTCAAACCCGATCTCCTCCAGCATCGGCTGATCCGTCGACACACCCGCCTTGGCATCCATCTCAATCCGCTGCGATGTGCCGACGAGGTAAACATCCATCCCCTTCTCGTGCCGCAGCGTCAGCCCAAGCCCATCACCGTAGAGATGCTGCGCACCCGCGCGATCCGTCGTATAAAACCTCACATACGCAATGCCTGTGATCTTCGGCCGTGGCGGAGCAGCTTGCATCAACACCGTGCCGGCCAAAAATAGAAGTGCACCCAGAAGAGAGTTCTTTCTCATGGGCGCACTTTAAAGGAAGCCGATAGCCGTCGTCAAAGCAATCCTGCGGAGTGGCGCTTAACGCACCACCGCCGCGCAGGTGCGGCCCGCGCGGCGGTGGAGTCTCCCAAGTGGACAGCCTTAGAAGGAGACCTTCAAACCAAACTGAACAATGCGCGGATCGAACGTCGACGTGATCGCTCCGCCCGAAGCCGGCTGTACCAGTACCGCCGCCGTCGGGGAGATCGTTCCGCTGATTCCGCTCGGTCCCGCAAAATTCGTGTGATTCAGAATGTTGTAGAGCTCGCTCCGGAACTCGAGCTTGATCCTGTCTCCAGGCAGATCGAAACGCTTATTCACTGCCAGGTTCAGGTAGTTGATATTCGGCGTCCGTCCCGCATCGCGGCGCAGCGATCCGAATGGGCTCAGCGGTGCGCTCGCCGTTCCGCTCGCCGGCAGCGCCAGCGCATTCAGGTTGATGTACTGCAGCGAAGTCGTTCCGTTCGTCCCCGGCGTCTTCGTCAGCGACGTCAGCGGTCCATTGCCCACGCGGTTCGGACGATACAGGTTCGATCCGCGGAAGCTCGAAGCAATATTCGAAACGATGTTCGCACTCGTCGGGCTGTACGTAATGTTGAACGGCAGACCCGACTGCGCCTGGTTGACGGCCGAGATCTGCCATCCACCCACCACCTGGTTCATCACGCCAGCCGAATCCAGGAACTTCTTCCCCCGGCCAAACGGCACCTCATATACAAGGCTCGTCGTATTCACCAGCGGCTGGTCGTACTCCGAGTTCGCATACTCCGCGCTCAGGTTGTAGTAATCCTGCGGAGAAGGCGTATTCGCCTCCAGCGACGCGCCCGCGCTATCCAGCGTGTGCGAGTACGTGAACGAGTTCAGCAGCGTCAAACCCGCCACCATCCTCTGCTCATACCGCACCTGCAGCGAATCGTAGTGCGAATACGCCGTATGCAGAGCGATCGTCACATCGCCGTACGTCGGCAACGGCCGCACCAGCGCTCCACCAATCAACTGCTTCTGGTTGGAGTTCGCAAACTGCGCCAGCTTCAAACCGAAGTTGCCCACATACGCCACATCGATCAGCGTATTCTTCGCCAGCTGCCTCTGCCCCGACACATAGTAGCTATGCACATAGCTGTCGCGGAAGCGGTTCGAATCGATATACGTGATGTTGTCCGTCAGAGGATTGAACGCCAGCGTCCCCGGAAATCCCTGCTCCGTCGTCCGGAACGCGGCAGGCGCAGCCGTCACGCGCGCCGGTGCCTGGCTCTGCGTAATGAACAGCGCCTGCGGTGCGTTGATGGCAAGAATATCGCCCGATCCCGCGCGGCTGTAGTGCACATAGCTGATGCCATAGCCTCCGCGGATCGACGTCTTGTCATCCGGTGAAAAGTTGAAACCGACGCGCGGCGCCCAGTCGTTCTTATCCGAGTCCACCAGCGACCGATTGCTGTCCGTCGCCTGGATCATCGCCGCCGGTCCCTGGCTCGCCAGAGCCGGGTTGAAGTTTGTCTGCAGATTCTTCTGCTCCCAGTACGGAGATCCGTACTCGTAACGCAGACCCAGGTTGAACGTAAGCCGTGGCGTCACCTTCCAGTCATCCTGCAGGTACGCATAGTGCGACTGGTTGCGCAGATGCGCCACGAAGAAGCTCGAGATGGAGTACGAGTTCGGCGTTCCGAAGAGATAATCGGCGACATAGTTATCGGGAGTCGCAGCTTCGTTATTCACAAGCTGATGCGTGATGGGATCGTAGTTGCGGCTGAAGGCGCCGCTGTACGTCCAGCTTCCGTACAACGGATTCGTATCCTGCACTGCCATCCAGATGTGCTGGTACTCATACCCGATCTTGAACGAGTGACGCCCGACCACCCACGAGTAGTTGATCTTCGGATTCAGCAGCGCCGGGTTCTGAAACTGCGGATTCGTCGCCTGTCGTCCAAGCGTGGTAAAGCCGCTGATCGAAGTCGAAGGCAGACCGCCCGCAACCGAAGGATCGGTCGGCAGTCCCGGAAAGCTGAAGCTGTTGTCCCCGATCGAAAGCGAAAACTTTCCAGCCTTCGTTCGCGACAGACCGAAGCGCGCATCCAGGAACTGGTTGGCTCCGATAATGCGCGTCCAGCCCACGGCCACCTGCTGATCCAGGATCCGCTGCTTGCCGTTCGTGCTCCCGTCGATCGAGTTAGCAAAGAGCGGAAAGTCCGTCGCGTTCTGCTTCAGATCGCTCACGCGAACGAAGAACGTATTCTTCGGATTCAACTGGTAGTCCAGGCGGATCGAACCCTTATCCGAAAAATTCTGCGAGCGCTGCAGCGTCGTGTAGTTGTTCGTCAGGTTGTTATTGGTGTTCGTAGGCAGGGCCGCGAGTACACGCAGAGCCGTAGGAGAAAGGTTCGCCGCCGTCACCGGAATCTGCGTCCCCGCCGCGTACGCGGTCCCGCTGATCGGGTCATAGATCGTCTTTCCGAAGACGCGATTCCGCTGGTTCGCCGTCGGCAGAGTCACCGTCGTATTCTGACTGCGAAGCTGCCGGAAACCCTCATAGTCCACGAAGAAGAAGAGCTTGTCGTGCAGGATGGGACCGGCGAAGTTGCCGCCGAACTGGTTCCGGTTGAACTGCGGCTTCACCGCGTTCGCTGCCTTGAAGTATCCGATCGCATTCAACGCACGGTTACGAATGAACTCGTACGCCAGACCGTGATACGCATTCGTTCCCGACCGGTACGCTACGTTGAACGTTGCGCCCGAAGCCCGTCCATACTCCGCGCTCTGGTTATTCGTCACCACCTGGAACTGTGCGATCGAATCCGGCGGAGGATTAAAGATCTGGTTCGAAAATCCCTGGTTACTCTCGCCGTACGCGTTGTTGTCCATACCGTCGAGCAGGAAGTTGTTGAAGATCGATCTCTGCCCGTTCACGTTGTACGCGCCTTCGCGAATCAGGCCCGTCGTGGCCGTCGTGCTCAGCGTGCTCGGTGCCTGGTGAACGCCTGTCGAAAGCGCCAGCAGGTCGGAGTAGTTGCGCGACACCAGCGGGAGCGACGACGTCTGATAGTTCGTCACAATCTGTCCGCGCTGGCTCGTATCCGTCTCCACCAGCGAGTTCACGGCACTCACATCCACGGAGGTTACGGTGTTTCCCAGGTTCAGCGTCAGATCCACGCGCTGGCGTGCAGCAATCGAAAGCGCCACACCCTTCGCCTCCGCGGGTGCAAATCCCTCACCTGTTACCTGGACGTCGTACTGTCCGACGCGAAGTCCGGGAACCTCGTAGTTGCCCTCGGAGTTCGTCGTTCGGTTACTCACCGTTCCGTTGGCCGTGTTCGTTACAGTCACGGCCGCGTTCGGCACCAGCGCGCCGCTGGCGTCCTTGACGGTACCGATGATCGAGCCCGTCTCAAACTGCCCAAACGCAGCAGGAACAAGGGCCAGAAAGGCGATGAGGAGGAAAATGAGCGTAGAAATTCTGAAGCGCATACGGTGTGCACCTTGGGATAAGCGGTATATATTGCGTGAAACAGCCTCTAAAACACGTAAATTCTGCGTTTATTCCGTGTGCCGCAGGGACGCCGGAACCAGCGCGCCACTCAGCATCTTTGGGTTCTCCGTCAGGTAATACGTCGGAATCCTGGGGAACTGCTCTTCCACCAGGATCAACGTGCGGAAGTCGAAGCTCTGAATTTCAGCACGATCTTCCATGTGCTCGCGCAGGATCGTGCCGCCGAGCACCTTCACAAACGTCTCCGGATCCACGGTATGTACCGTGATCTTGCCCGCATCCGGTCGCGTGCTGGTGGACATGCCCTCCGGCACCGACTTCGTTTCGATGTTGAATCGAACCTTTGCTCCATTGGCCGCACGCTCTTTCGCGTGTGGAAGGTCCTTGCCCGCGCCCTTCGAGTAAAACTCCGTGTAGAAACGGACGAAGCGGAACAGCTGCGCGACATACGTCGGCGCATAAGGGCTCGGCATACCCTCTTTCTTCGCAAACGCGACGCTGACCGGTGAAAGCGTCAGGTCATTCGTCTGCGAAGTATCCCCCGGGCTGGAACTAAAGTGGAGCTTGTCGCATACAAAGATCTTCTGTGCGTCTTTGCTCGAAATGTCCTGCAGATACACGCGATTCTCCAGCGTGTACGGCGTGCCATCGGCGTGGCGGCAGCTCTGTGGGTTGTAGAACTGGTCGTGCCAGATGGTGGATTCGTGATCGGTGGAAACGCCGGTATCTGTCTCCAAAGTCGTCGCGCCCTGGTCGATGCCATTCTCGAACGAAGGCAGCGTGTTCTCCGGGCGCAAGCCACGTCCGCCGCGATGCGCGGCCATATCGAACTTCGCCAACCGCTCGCGCTCCGCGGGAGTCTTCGCGCTCGCGCGCGCTTCTTCGACGACTTTGCGCAGAAGATCAGGACGGTCGGAGATGATTCCATCCACACCCAGAGCCATCAACGCGCGCATGCGGTCTGGATCGTTCGTTGTCCACGGCACGACCTTCACGCCCATCGCCTGCAGTTCGGATACCGGCACCAGCGGCATCTCCAACTTCTTGTCGCTGCCAGGCATGGTCCCTAGGACAGTCACATCCACCGGTGACAGTACCGGCACCGAAGCACCGTGTGCCTTTGCATGAGCCGAAGCCTTCTCCATCAGTTGAACGAAGGGATTCTTCATAGAAGTCTGCGCAGGAACAGCGGCAGTAACAATAAAACCGGAAAGCAAGACAGCAGTGGTTTGAAACCGGATCACGAAGACTCGCATGTCGGGCAGAATCCTACGCCTCTGTGACGCGAAATCCTGCCGAAAAATTAGGTTGCAGAGCCATCCTAACCGATTACGTAACTATTGAAAATAACTTTTATAAAGTAATTTTAATTCCCTTCTCGACCGAGCGCCCGATGCCCTATGTCCCGGCGAAACTGCATCTTCTCAAAGGAAATGCCTGCAATTCCTTCGTATGCCTTGCCCAGCGCACGACGAAGATTATCTGCGGTTGCGGTAACTCCAAGCACCCGACCACCCGCCGTGACGACCTGTTTTCCTTCGAATGCCGTGCCGGAGTGAAAGATCTCCGTGCCCGTCGGCAGGTCCTCGTCCAGGCCGCTGATCGGCAACGCGGTCGCATAACTTCCCGGATACCCCCCGCTCGCGGCGATCACGCACACGCTCGCTCCTGGCTTCCACGCAAGCCTCAACCCCTCGGCCTTGCCGTCGACGGCGGCTTCGAAAAGATCCAGCGCATCGCTCTCCAGGCGCATCATGATCGCCTGTGTCTCCGGATCGCCCCAGCGCGTGTTGAACTCCAGCACCATCGGCCCACGCGCGGTCATCATCATGCCGCAGAAGAGAATCCCCTGGAAGGGCACACCCTCTTCGCGCATGCCGTGAACGACCTTCTGTGCGACCTCTTTGGTCATCCAGGTCCGCATCTCCGGCGTGATCAGCGTGTCCGTGCTGTAGGCCCCCATCCCGCCTGTATTTGGTCCTGTATCCCCTTCGCCGACGCGCTTGTGGTCCTGCGCCGCCGCCAGTGGAATCGCGTGTTTCCCATCGCAAAGCGCGAAAAACGAGACCTCCTCGCCCTCCAGAAACTCTTCCAGGACCAGCGTCTGCTGAGTCGTCCCCAGAAGAGAGCCGGAAAAGATCTCCTCCGCCGCAGCCAGCGCCTCGGCGTGGTTCGCCGCCATCACGACACCCTTCCCGGCAGCCAGACCATCGGCCTTCACCACAATCGGCGACGACGGATTTTCAAAGAAGGCCAGCCCCATCCGCACGTGCTCCATGGAGGTGCAAACCCGGTAGCGCGCCGTGGGAATCTCGTGGCGCTCCATGAAATCCTTGGCAAACGCCTTCGAAGACTCCAGCTGCGCCGCGGCCTTCGTCGGCCCAAATGCGCGGATCTTGCGGGCCGCCAACTCATCCACCAGACCGAGGGCCAGAGGCACCTCGGGTCCAACGATCACCAGTCCCGGAGCCTCCGCAACGCACAACGCCACCATGGCCTCCAGGTCCGTCTGCGCCACCGGAACACACCGCGCCACCTGCGCCATGCCTGCATTTCCGGGGGCTGCGACGATCTCCGTCACCCGCGAAGACTTGTGCAGCGCCCATGCCATGGCGTGCTCACGGCCGCCGCCACCGATTATCAAAACCTTCATCTCTGCTGTCTCCGTCCCTCGCAAGGGAATCGTTCGTGGTTACTGCAACCTATCTATTGCACCACAGCCCTATACTGAACGGAGCAGATGCCCCCACTCCATCAGTCAGATTCCATGCAGGAACCGAAGCCTCGCGGAGCAAGCCTAACCTGGCGCGAGATGATGAGCTACTTCGGTCCGGCCTTCGTCGCCTCCGTCGCCTACATCGATCCCGGCAACTTTGCCGCGAATATCGAAGGCGGAACACGCTTTGGATACAGCCTGCTCTGGGTCCTTCTCTGGTCGAACCTGATGGCCATGCTGGTGCAGTATCTCTCGGCAAAGTTGGGCATCGTCACCGGGCACACTCTTCCCGAGAACTGCCGGACACACTTCCCCCGCTGGCTGAACGTCACCGCCTGGGTCGCCGCCGAGATCGCCGCTATCGCCACCGATCTCGCGGAGTTCCTCGGAGCCGCGCTCGGTTTCTATCTTCTCTTCGGTCCCGCCCTGCTGGCGCATGGCTTCGGCAAGACGCACGTGATGCTCTTCGCCGCGCTTGCCACTACGGTCTTCGTCTTCCTGATGCTCGCACTGGAGCAGCACGGCTTCCGCCATCTGGAATGGGGCATCATCGCCTTTGTCTGTGTGATCGGCATCTGTTATGCCATCGAAATCTTCCTCGTTCACCCGAACTGGGCGCTCGCCGCACACCACACGCTGGTCCCCTCACTCAACCGCTCGTCCATCTATATTGCGGTGAGCATGCTCGGCGCGACGGTGATGCCGCACGTCGTCTATCTCCACTCGGCGTTGGTGCAGCCGCGTATCCGCATCTTCCAGCGCGGCAAACTCCGTTCCGCATCCAACTCCGCCGACTTCCGCGAGCGCTATCTCCGCTTCGAGCTCGTGGACATCATAGTCGCCATGAACGGCGCATGGCTGATCAACTCCGCCATGGTCGTCATGGCGGCGGGCACCTTCGCCAGCTTCGCCGCGCGTGGCATGGAGCCCGTCACCACCATTGAAGCCGCGCATCGCACCCTCGGCCCCCTGCTCGGTCCGCTCTCCGCCACCGTCTTTGCCGTGGCTTTGCTGTGCAGCGGCCTCTCGTCCTCCACGGTGGGCGTCATGGCCGGACAGGTCATCATCGAAGGCTTCCTGAATATCAAGTTTCCGATCTACCTGCGCCGCCTCATCACGATCATCCCAGCCATCGCGGTCATCGCCATGGGCCTGGACCCCCTGCGCATCCTCATCCTGTCGCAGGTGGTTCTCAGCTTCGCCCTGCCCTTCGCGCTCATTCCGCTACTCTGGCTGACGAATCGCCCCAAGGTCATGGGAAACTTCGCCAACACCACGCGCGTGCGCATTGCTGGGTACATCACGATCAGCGTGATCCTCGCACTCAATGTGCTCCTGCTCTGGCAGATGGCGACCTCCGCCTAGTCTTCAAACTCCAAAGTAATGCGGCAGGTCGGCTAAAAACCTATGCTTTTTGAGGTCTCTGCGCTACCACCTCGAAATGAGAGGCGCGGTGGTCATAGCGGGCCAACACGGAGGTGATGTCCGTCGGAAGATAACTTGCTTCGCTGTCTTCACCAACGAATGCCTTGATGGACTCTGCCGAATCGAACCACATCAAGGTCATGAACTCGACTCTTTCTGCAGATAGTGGCCGCCGCAGTACATCAATATGCAAAAAACCTGGGATTTTCCGTGCTTCAATCGATGGAATTACCTTCGTGAGAGCAACATTCTGGTAGGTATCTGCCAACTCGTTTTCCGCCTCAGCACGCCATGCTCTGCAAATCATTTCCGTTCCCTTTCATCTCCATCTCCCTATACGGGCACTATGGAATGATGGCCGATAAGTACCAAAACTATAAGAAACGTGAACAGATTATGCTGATAGGAAAATGCCATGTTGGCATTCCGAGCAAATAGCGCCCTTCGCTTGCCATCTTCTCCAGACGGAACCTTCCCGGCGCTTTCTTCGTAGGACACGGAGACAGCAAACGGAGGCAACGAGCATGCAGAGGGCACGAAAAGACACACCAGCCAGGAAAATCTTCTTCCGCAGCGCCCTTGCCTTGCTCGCGATCGGTTTTTTCATTCGGCCAGCGGCGACGCAGGCCTTCGACGTCGCCAGCATTCGCCCCAGCGGCGCCGAAGTGAAGTTCGAAAGAGACGGGAACACCGAAGTCTCCCACGGCACGCTGCGCATGCATGACGTCACCATCAGCACCTGCATCCGTTATGCCTACGGTGTCGCACCGGCACAGATCGTGGGGTATGCCAAGCCGATCTCCGAAGTCCACTACGACATCACCGCCAAGCCCGATGGGGACACCTCGCCCGAACAGATGAAGCTTCGCATGCGCACTCTTCTCGCGGATCGCTTCAAGCTGGCCTTCCATCGCGAAAAGAAAGAACTCAAAGTCTATGCACTCACTGTGGTAAAGAGCGGCAGCAAGATCCATCCGTCAGTATCGCCAGACGGGCCGCCTTCTCATCAGAACAGCGACATCGGCTTCACTGCCCGCTCCATGAACATGTCGGACTTCGCCGACTATCTCTCGGGCGTCATCAACTTCCCCATCACCGACCACACCGCGCTTCCGGGCAGGTACGACTTCGCAGTCGACTTCACACCCTACGTCGATACCCATCAAAACAACGACGACACCGTCCGCCCGGATCCTGTCGTGGTGACAAACGCCGCACTCAAAGGCGACCTTGGGCTTGAAATCTCCTTTCGCAAAGAGGCCGTGGACGTACTGGTGATCGACCACGTCGAGCCGCCCACAGAGAACTGATTACGTCCCTGACGCTTGACGAAAGAGAAGCGCAAATCTCCGTAAGTACGGCTTCGATGCGATACCCTCTCGACAGATTTCCCGACAGAAAGGTCTCTCATGATGACTCGCCGTTCCCTCGCCGCATCCGCTGCGGTTATAGGTTCAGCCGTATTCTCCCCGGTTGTTGAAGCCGCCACAAAGCTGGCGAAGAAGATCTTCGCGGCCGACCCCAACACGACGCCGAAGCCGCCGTACTCTCCCGCGGTCGCCTACGGCAATCTGCTCTTCGTCTCGGGAAAAGCTTCTTACAACGCTCCCAACCCGAAAGACATTCGCTCCTGCGCAACGTACGCCTTTGACGCCGTGGAGAAGGAGTTGAAGAACGCCGGATCTTCGATGGAAAAGGTGCTGAAGGTGCAGATCTTTCTCGCGGACATCAAGGATTATGCGGCGATGAACGAAATCTTTGCCGCGCGGTTTGCGGTAGAACCGCCCGCACGCACAACCGTTGCCGCCATCATCCCGCGTGACTCTCTGATCGAGATCGATGTGGTCGCTTACATTTAGCGGTTGCGTACTGAAAAGAAAAGAGGGACACCCGGTGGGCGTCCCTCTTTAGT
Organism: Terriglobus saanensis SP1PR4; assembly: GCF_000179915.2. Taxonomy (NCBI): domain Bacteria; kingdom Pseudomonadati; phylum Acidobacteriota; class Terriglobia; order Terriglobales; family Acidobacteriaceae; genus Terriglobus; species Terriglobus saanensis. Next base: position 4,600,640 of record NC_014963.1, read on the forward strand.
TTGGTTATGAAACAACAACCTAGTGGTGATGCTCCCCACCGCCTTCAGGAGCTGCGTGCGGCTGTGGCCCTGCTGGACGCGCTGGCGCCGCCGGAGCGGGGCGAACCTGTTGCTGGTGTTGCACCTGCTGCTGTTGCACCTGTTGCTGCCGCTGAGCATTCTGCTGCACCTGCTGTTGTTGACGCTGCACGTTCTGTTGCTGCCGTTGCGCGTTCTGCTGCTGCACACGCTGAGCATTCTGCTGCGCGCGCTGTGCGTTCTGCTGAACTTGCTGTTGCTGGCGCGCCTGGGTCTGTTGCTGTTGCACCTGCTGGGTTCTCTGCTGCGCTTGCTGACGCTGAACATTCTGCGTTGCCTGCTGGCGTTGTTGTACTTGCTGCTGGCGCTGGGTATTCGCCTGTTGCTGACGCTGCGCATTGTTCGCCTGTGTCTGCTGTTGACGCTGCGCCTGCTGGTTCGCAACCTGCTGGTGCTGAAGTTGTTGCTGTTGTCCCTGCCGCGTTTGGATTTGCTGCTGTTGGCGCACATTTTGCTGATTCTGCTGGTTCGTCGTCACCTGGCGTTGCTGCTGTTGCCGCGTCTGCAACTCGCGCGCCTGCTGTTGCAAAACGGCAGGATTTACTGCCGCAGGCCGCTGAATGCCACGGTCTGCCGCAAGCCCCTGCCGCGCAAACGACGTAGCTGGCTGGCCATGGTTCTGCGAGAACGCCTGCGCCCGGTTCTGCTGCGCCTGCTGGCGAAATTCCATCTGCGAACGCATCGGAGGCGTAGAAGGCTGCCGCGCCGCCAACCGCTCCTGCACCGTGATAGGACGGCGCACTCCACCTGCACCGTAGAAGCTCGTGCGTGTGTCGTTCCGGTAGGAGTTGTTGATCGTCACGTTCCGCACATAGACGTTGTTCTGCACCATGCGTGGGCTGATGTGGTTCACCGCCTGGTTGTACTGGAAGCGATCACGGTTCCAATAGCCGCCGAAGTATCCGATACCGACGTAACCAAAGCCATAGTTAATGCCGCCGTAAAAACCAACGTGCGGAGCCCAGTATCCATGATGGAAGCGGTACTGGTTGCCGTAGTATCCCCACCAGCCGGGAGTCCAAAGCGCGCCCTCGTACGGTGCGGCCACCCATGCACCCGGCACCCAGTAGTACCCGCCGCCGCCGTAGCTCCAGTATCCCGGCGTCCAAAGATAGTTTGGTCCCGGAGCGTCCGGCTGCTCATAGACCGGCAACGGCGGAGGCGCCTGCGCAGCGGGAGGGACAGAGTTGTCGACGTACTGAGCATAGGCGTCCGCGCCATTCTCGTAGGCCGAATCGTCGCCAGACTGCTGCTGCGGGTCGTAACCCGGTTGCAGGCTCTGGTCCTGACCCTGGGGATAGTTTTCGCCGTTCTGCGTGGGCACTTGGGTATAGCTCTGCCCCGCAACCTGCGTTCCCTGCGAAGCGGTTCTCTGCACCGGCGCGCCCGTGGCATCCTGAGGCACCTGCAGCATATTCGCCGCAGCAGGATCGGCTCCATTCGCGGCGGATCCATTTTCGATGGGCGCAGGCACCAGCGGAGTCTGCTGGTGGCATCCCACCAGCATCACGGAAAGTACTATCCCAGCTGAAGCGCCAAAAAAACGAGTTCCAAAAGTCCGACGTTCCATCACACACGCTCCAAAACACTCTGCACGGTAGACAACACGCACAGTGAACATAGATGCACTTTTGCGCAGCATGTTGCGCTCCTGCTCCAATCAAATCTTTTTCACGCCAGACATCCGAAGCGATAAAATGGTTCCATGCACCGGGGTTCTTCCAAACCGAAGCGCTTTCGCCGTGGAAAACACGACCGCGGACGCATCCTCGCCTGATTCCCGCTCCTCCCCCCTGTATCTGCCAGGTTTTACCACTCGCCGCGTGAGGGTTTTTCTCTCCGTCGGCAGAAGACCAGTGTTCTCCAGTCGGTGAACGCCCTATGAGGATCCCATGAGCACGCTCAACACCTTCGACGCCAAAGCCACCCTTGTTTCCGGCGGCAAAAACTACGAAATCTACCGCCTCGACTCCCTCGCCAACAAGGGCATCGAGCTCGCACGCCTTCCCTTCTCACTCCGCATCCTGCTGGAGAACCTCCTCCGCCGCGAAGACGGTGTCACGGTTACCGCCGACGATATTACCTTCCTCGCCAAGTGGGAAGCCAAGGCCGAACCCTCCCGCGAGATCGCCTACATGCCCGCCCGCGTCCTGATGCAGGACTTCACCGGCGTTCCCGCCATCGTCGACCTCGCCGCCATGCGCGATGCCATGAAAACTCTTGGTGGCGACCCCGAAAAGATCAATCCTCTGCAGCCCGCCGAGCTGGTCATCGATCACTCCGTCCAGGTGGACGAGTACGGCACCGCCAACGCCTACGACATGAACTCGCTCCTCGAGTTCCAGCGTAACCGCGAGCGTTACGCCTTTCTGAAGTGGGGCCAGACCGCCTTCCGTAACTTTTCCGCCGTGCCTCCCGGCATGGGCATCTGCCACCAGGTCAATCTGGAATACCTCGCCCGCGTCGTCTTTACGACCCCCGAGAGCGGCGACCACGCCGGTCAGGCCTACCCGGACACCCTCGTCGGCACCGACTCCCACACAACCATGGTCAACGGTCTCGGCGTCCTCGGCTGGGGCGTCGGCGGCATTGAAGCAGAGGCCGCTATGCTCGGCCAGCCGGTCTCCATGCTGGTTCCCCAGGTCGTCGGCTTCAAACTCACCGGCAAGCTGAAGCAGGGCACCACCGCCACCGATCTCGTGCTCACCATTACCGAACAGCTCCGCAAGCACGGCGTCGTGGGCAAGTTCGTCGAGTTCTACGGCTCCGGAATAGCGGAGTTACCACTAGCAGATAGAGCCACCATCGCCAACATGGCGCCGGAGTACGGCGCGACCTGCGGCATCTTCCCCGTCGACAAAGAGACCCTCGCTTATCTCCGCCTTACCGGCCGCAGCGAGGCTCAGATCCAACTCGTCGAGGACTATTACAGCGCCCAGGGTATGTTCTACACCGCCTCCTCCACGGACGCCGAGTACACCTCCTCGCTCGAACTCGACCTCACCACCGTCGAACCCAGCATCGCCGGCCCCAAGCGTCCGCAGGATCGCGTTGCCCTCTCGCAGGCGTCGGAGTCCTTCGCGAAACAGCTTCCCTCGCTTTACGGCCCCAACGCCAACCTCAAGGGCGATCGCCAGATCTCGCGCTGGCAGGGTGAAGGCGGCCACTCCTCGCAGGATGGTTCCATCGAGTCCAACAAGGCCATGCCCGAACCCGGCAAGGACGGTCATCTCACCACCGGCTTTGAGCCCATCGCCTCCATCAAGGAGCGCTTCGGCTTCGATGTAGACGAATACCTGCACCACGGCAGCATCGTCATCGCCGCCATCACCTCCTGCACCAACACCTCGAACCCCAATGTCATGCTGGCCGCCGGCCTGCTGGCGAAGAAGGCTGTCGAAAAGGGTCTCCGCACCCCTCCCTGGGTCAAAACCTCGCTCGCTCCCGGATCGCGCGTCGTCACCGACTACTACGACAAGGCCGGTCTCACGCAATACCTCGACGCGCTTCGTTTCCAGACCGTCGGCTATGGCTGCACCACCTGCATCGGCAACTCCGGCGCACTGCCTACGGATGTCTCCAAGGCCATCGATGAGCACGGTCTCGTCGCCGTCTCGGTCCTCTCGGGCAATCGCAACTTCGAGGGTCGTATCAACTCCGACGTTCGCGCCAACTACCTCATGTCGCCACCACTCGTCGTCGCCTACGCCCTCGCGGGACGGATCGACTTCAACTTCGACACAGAAGCCATCGGCACCGGCAAAGATGGCGAACAGGTCTTTCTGAAAGACATCTGGCCCTCGCAGCAAGAGGTCGCCGAAACCGTCGCTAACTCCATCGACTCCTCCATGTTCCACAAGGAGTACTCGACCATCTCCGATGGCGACGTCAGCTGGCAGAACCTCAAGTTCCCGCTCGGCGACACCTACGGATGGGAGCCCGATTCCACCTACATCCGCAAGGCGCCGTACTTCGACGGCATGCCCGCAACCCCGGCTCCTGTCACTGACATCGCCGGTGCGCGCGTCCTCGCCGTCCTCGGCGACTCCGTCACCACCGATCACATCTCGCCCGCAGGTTCCATCAAGCTGAACGGTCCCGCAGGCAAGTACCTGATCGAGCACGGCGTCAAAGCCACGGACTTCAACAGCTACGGCTCGCGCCGCGGCAATCACGAGGTCATGGTCCGCGGCACCTTTGCCAACGTCCGCCTGAAGAACAAGCTAGCCCCCGGCACCGAAGGCGGCGTCACGCGCCTGCTTCCGGAAGACAAGGGCATGAGCATCTACGACGCCTCCGTCATTTACGCGGAGCGCAACGTTCCGCTCGCCATTCTTGCGGGGAAGGAGTACGGTTCAGGCTCCAGCCGCGACTGGGCAGCCAAGGGACCGCGCCTCCTCGGCATCCGCTTCGTCCTCGCCGAAAGCTACGAACGCATTCACCGCTCCAACCTCGTCGGCATGGGCATCCTTCCCCTGCAGTTCCAAGCAGGCGATAACGCAGAGTCTCATTGCCTCACCGGCGAGGAGATCTACGACGTCCCCGGCCTCAAGGAGATGCTGGATAACAAATTCGCCAGCGGCAAACAGATCACCGTCACCGCAACCGACAAGGACGGCGAAGTGAAACACATTCCCGCCACCGTCCGCATCGACACGCCGCAGGAGATCCTCTACTACCAGCACGGCGGCATCCTGCAGTACGTCCTTCGCCAACTCGCAGGCAAGGCCTAATACTTAGAAGGACTAAAGCGCGGGGGTTATTTGACAAATAACCTCCGCGCTCTTATATATATGAATTAGTTCCACCTATTCTATTGAATTGAGATATATCTTATGGCTTTATCAAGTAACACTCCGGGAGGTCCGGAAGCGACCATCCATGACATTGAGCAGATTGTCCAAAATGGCTTGGAAGCGCTTCGCAACGCACCTCTAAACGAACAGATCACATCGGCTCTAAAGTTCCTAACGCCCGCCGGATATCGGCCCATCGCGCAATTCGAGGAAGACGGGCGAAAAAAGCGAAGTTCGGCGGCTGCCTCCAACTGGAATCCTGAAACTGGCGAAATCGTCATCTATTTCGAGAAGCAGCAAGAACTCAAGGTTGGCCTGGTTAAAAATCCCGGCGAGCTTACCTCCGCTGAACGCCACGCGGATACAAGCTCCAGCATTAAAATTGCGGCGGACGAACGTGAAGTCTCAGAGATAGACCTTCAGCAAATCTGCCTGGCTCTGGCCGATGCAGAGAAGGCGGGCAAAAGTTTCATTGCGTTCAAGTGGTTTCGCGACAACGATCTTACCGAGCGCGAATACCCATGGGTTGAGCCTTTGGAGCGCCGACAGGCCGTACTGAATAAAGCTGTCGAAGTAGGAGCCATTTTCACCTCTTCCATTCCGAATCCCAAGGCGCCACAACACCCAACGACGACCGTGAAATTGAATCGGGAGTCCAAGTTCGCTCAGGCAGTCGCACCTCGCTTCCAACCGATTCGCGCGCGGGGAGGAGAATCTGCTTCGGAGATTCTTCTGCGCGATCGTGGGAGGCTTTAATTCACCACTTCATCGATACAAGTGCACTCGTAAAGCTTTTTATCGCCGAACAGGGTACGAACGAGATGTTGCGATTCGCCAATGCTGAAGATGACCGCAATAAAGTCATCTCCGCCCTGGCACAGATCGAAGCACGTTCCGCGATTTGTCGACTTCGACAGGGTAACTTTATCGACCCTGCCGAAACCGCCTTGGCTCTCAATTCTCTTGCGGATGAGATTCGGCGCGTGATCGAACAGCCTCTCAATCCTCCGGTCATAGAAGCCGCCAGTACGGTGATCGATCGCTACTATCTCCGGGCGCTAGACGCGGCACAGCTTGGAAGCGCCATCGTTGCACGCGATCTTCTCGGAGCGTCGGATATGCGTTTTATCGCATCGGATAAGGCTCTCCTCGAAGCAGCGCATGAAGAGGGATTTGACGTATGGGATCCCGTCAATCCATAGCGCCGCAACTGCCTATTTACAAGGCGTCATCAAAACTACCTCCACTTTCAAAGGCAGCGCAGTCCCCTTCAAGAATGGCTCCTTGGGAGTAATCTCAAACGTTGCATCTGTCCCCACTTCCACCTTCACCACAGTCCCATCCGCAACAGAGACTGTCCGCGCAGCACCCTTCGCTACAAGAGCCGCCGCCCCACTTCCAGCCGTCTTGAAGGTAGCCGCATAACACCCAGCCGCAATCTCCCAACGCATCTTGTAGAGCGTCTTTGGATCCTCATACCCAAAGCCGTTGTAGTTATAAAACTTCTCGGCATTCTGTGCCGTCAGGCGATACGAGCCATCCGTCTCAGCCGCGATCTTCGGCTTTGTCACACGCAACGGCCCGCGATACGTCAGCTTCACCACAGGCAGAAAGCCATGGAACCAATCCGCAGGCTTCTGCACCACAGTATCCGCTCCTTCCGGGAAGATCTTCAGCGCGTGATGATCACCAAGCAAAGTTGCTCCAGTCCACTGGGTCCCGCTGCCACCCGGCAAGCGTAACGGCGCGCCGTCGTTCTTCACAAAGAGATACACGGCATGGTCTCCGAGCGTCACATAGCCAAAATCCAGATCCGGAAACGGCGAAGCCTTCGTCCCATAGATCGCCTCGCCTGTGGGCTTCAGCCATGCACCAACACCGCGCAGCACCTCGGCCTCATACGGCACAACGGAGCCATCTCCCTCTGGCCCGATGTTCAGGATGTAGTTTCCGCCGCGGCTCACCACCTGCACCAGTCGCACGATGTTTTCCTGGATCTTCCCCTGAACGTCGTCTCGCTTCTGCCAGCTCCGGTATCCCCACGTCGCACCGAAGATCGAAGCGGGCGTCTGCCACGGTTCGTCGATGCCGTACTCCGGCACCTCGTTGTCGCCCATCACGGTAAAGTCGCCCTGGTAGTTGAAGACGCGTCCGCTTACCATCGTCTGCGGCTGCAGCGTGTGCACCGTCTCCGCAAAGAGCTTGCTCTGCGCGGGCGTGGGCTTGCCCATGTCGAACCAGATCTCGCTCAGCGGCCCATACGTTCCGCCCAGAAGCTCTTTCAACTGCGCCACGTTGAACTTCGCGTGCGCGTCGCTCAGCGGGTTGCTGTTGCCTTCGATGTAGTGGTCCATCCCAGGCTCATGCCAGTCGATCGAAGAGTAGTACACGCCGAACTTCATCCCGCCGCGACGGCAGGCGTCCGCCAGCTCCTTCACCACATCGCGCTTGTACGGCGTCGCATCCACCACGTTGTACTTCGACTGCGCCGTATGGAACATGCTGAAGCCGTCATGATGCTTCGACGTAATCACGATAAAGCGCATGCCCGCCGCCTTCGCCAGTGCGACGACTGCATCCGGGTCCCACTTCTCCGGATCGAAGCGCTTTGCCACCGCCGCATACTCGTCCAGCGGGATCGGCGCGTTCCCCATGATCTGTTCGCTGTACCCGTTGTCCACGGGTTTGCCCTTCCACACCCCACCCAGCTCGGAGTAGAGACCGAAGTGGATAAACATCCCAAACTTCCGTCCGCCCCACTCCTCCAGAGTAGCTGCCGAAGGTCTCGGCTCGGACAGCGGCAACGGCCTGCCCTGCGCCTTCGTCTGTCCCTGAAAAGAAACTGCTACCCCTAACAACGCCGCGCAAAAAACCTTCTTCATCCCCGGAGAATACACCGATCTCCAGAGGAGATCATCCGAAGCCAAGCGCCGACTTAACACGGCCCATCACCCACTTCGGCACCGAGCTCTTCAGCATGTATCCGCGCAGCTCCTCATAACTCGATGCACCCATGCTGTACCCGATGAACAACTCCGCCAGGCGCGCATCCCTGCCTGCCGCGCGTACCAGCGAGTCGATCCTTCCGGAGTCATTGAAGAGCCGTTTCTGAATATCCACCGAGTGCGCGAGATCATCGCCGATCTCCGCCTTCCACGCCTTCTCGTAACTCGCCAGCTGCGCGGTATCGAAGCGCTCCGCCTTCACGGCCTGCATCGCAGCCACGGCGGCGAGATCGCCCGAGGTCATCGCATACACAATGCCCTCTGCCGTAAACGCATTCACAAATCCGCCCGCATCTCCGGCAAGCAGGACGCGGTCGGCATACGTGCGCGCCAGAGGCCCGCTGATCGGAATTGGAAAGGCCTTATATCCCGCAGGCTGTGTCTCGCCAGAGACAAAGCCCTTCGCCTTCATCTCGTCCACCCAACCCGCGTGATGCTCCTTCCCCTTACCGCGCAACTCCGTCAGGTAGTAGTCCATCTTGCAACCGAAACCAAGATTTACATGGTCTTTCTTGGGGAAGATGTACCCGTAGCCAAACGTCTTCGTCAGCGTAAGAAACATGCTTACCGTGTCGGGACGCGCTGCCTGCATCTCCGCAACGGGCGTCTCTTCCATCATGTCCACGGCGAACTCGTCGCGCGCCTCGCCCACGCGGAGACCGGCATGCCGTGCGATCAGGCTGTTGGCGCTGTCCGCGCCGATGACCATCTTCGCGGTAAACACACGCCCATCCGTAGCTTCCAGCTCCACTCCGTCGGCCTTCACCGTCAGCGTGCGGACCGTCGTCCCCATCTCCACCGGAATCACCGCCGCCGCGCGCCGAAACAACGCTGCATCGAACTCCCACCGCCGCACCAGGTGCATGATCGGCTCCGGCTGCTCATGCACCGCGTTGCTGCCGTCGGGACTCTCGAGATACACGCGACGGATCTGGTTGACGCCAACCTCTTCGAAGACTTCTTTCAGATAAGGAAAGCGCACCAGCACCCGCGAGCTCAAACCGCCACCGCAAGGCTTCTCGCGGGGAAAGGCCTTCGCCTTCTCAATGAGAAGAGCCTTCACGCCTGCTTGCCCCAACCGCAGAGCAGCCGTAGCTCCCGCTGGACCGCCACCCACCACAATCACATCAAACTCAGCCATAGAAAAAGGCTACCAGAGCCACTACTTATCGCTTTTGTGCCCCATTCTTTCGCGGCTTCATTGCGAAAGAATGGGGTCGCACAGAGCGCACAAACTGGATTCTACGGAGACCCGAAATCGGGTGCCCCATACATCGCGTTCTTTGCGATGTATGGGGATAAGCAAAACGCATCTTTCGCCTCGAAGAGCGACCCAGAAAGGCCTGAAAAAGCAGGTCCCCTTCCCTACGCTGCGAGATGACAAGAGGAGGCGAAAAAGAGTCGTGGCGCACTTACCCCACCCTTTCGCATAAAACCGCGAAAGAATGGGCACCCGACCAAGCCCCAGGCGTACTCTAACCACTCGAGGTAGAAAACAATGTCTCAATCGAACGACGCACGCGTCTCCCAAACCACCAACATTCCGGAACACAACGCGGCCACTGCCGCCGCCAGCCACAACAAGGGCGAACACCTCACCGCGCACGAGCAGACCAAGCGCGACGAAGAAGCCGCCCGCCAGCGCGAAGAGCAGAAGAAGTAACTCCTGCAAAAGAAAAGGAGCAAGAGGAGCTTTGTCAGCCAGCGACTGGTAGTTTGGAATGGACATGCCGCGACCAAAAACAGGAGATAAGCGTGCAGACATACTCCGTGCAGCCATCGAATCGATTGCCTCCGATGGCACCGGCACGTCCACAGCCAAAGTTGCGAAGGCTGCGGGCGTGGCGGAGGGAACACTATTCCGCTATTTTCGGGATAAAGACGCCCTGCTCAACGAGTTATACCTTGAACTAAAGCTCGACGTGCGGGTAGCTATGACCGCTAGATTTCCTGTGGCCAGTTCGCTCCGAAGACGCATACAGCATATATGGGACGCCTATATCAGCTGGGGCATGGAATCTCCCGCGAAGCGCAAGGCGATGGTTCACCTCAATGTCTCCGAACGGATCACAGACCAAAGTAGACAAGAGGGACAGGTTGGCTTCGAACACGCCACCGAAGCCATGCAGCAGCTGATCGCACACGGTAAATTAAACGGTATGCCGCCAGGCTTTGCGTCAGATCTTCTACTGGCGATGGCTGAGACGACCATGGTATCCATGACGGTCAGTGCGGCCGATGCAGAGGGCTATCGCAAAACAGGCTTCGAGGCCTTTTGGAGCGCGGCAGCAAAAAGCAGCAAGAAATAATCTTTTGCATTAATGAGTATTCACTCCGCTATGCTGCATCCAATCGGCAGAACGGAGGTTTCGATGTCCAAAGTATGGTTGGTAACAGGCAGTGCAAGCGGGCTAGGCCGCGATATTGCGGAGGCCGTGCTGGCTTCCGGGGATCGACTTCTGGCGACGGCTCGCGATCCGCAGCGATTAAATGATCTCGTAGAGCGATATGGCGATCAGGTACATACGGCCGCCCTCGATGTCGCCGATGAGCGGGCTGCCCAGGTTGCAGTCGCCAGGGCTGTCGATCTCTTCGGACGGTTGGATGTTCTTGTGAACAACGCCGGATATGGAGATATGGCACCGTTTGAGCAGGTAAGCTCAGAGAGATTTCGCGCTCTAATCGAGACGAACTTCTTCGGTGTCGTTTCTATGACGCGAGCCGCAATTCCAGTCATGCGAAAGCAGAAGAGCGGTTGTATCCTGCAGATCTCGTCCGTCGGCGGCCGGATTGCGACCGCAGGAAGCGCTTCTTATCACGCCTCAAAATGGGCCGTGGGCGGCTTCACGGAAGCCATCGCTCTGGAGGTTGCAGCCTTTGGCGTGAAGATATGCGCTCTGGAGCCCGGCGCTATGAAGACCAACTACGGCAATCGGTCGATGAGGGATACCCCTACACTCCTGCCTGAGTATGAGCCGTCTGTCGGCGCCTTGATCAAGGCGCTTAAAGGATATTGGGGACACGAGACGGGCGACCCCGCAAAGGTAGCTCAGGTCGTTTTACGACTGGCTACCGAGGAGCAGCTTCCCACGCATCTGTTGCTAGGCAGCGGCGCTCTGCAGTACTTCCGGCTTGCCGAGGACAGGCGGGAGTCCGATGCCAGGGCATGGCGTGAAGTCAGTCTCTCAACCGACGCCGATCAGTCACACGACCAACCCGACCTAAAGCTCTGAGAAACGAGGGCGTTCGGCGTCTTCCATGCTGAATTCGTGTGTCAGCATGGAAGAATCGACGAAACCGCGCACAATCGAATCCCCTCTATTTCAACCCGTGGTACTCCACAAACAGGTCCGGAAACTCCTTCTTCAACGCCTCAATCTTCGGTCGATCGCAGACCTGGATGTAGGGATTTTCCGGGTTCTTCAACGCATAATCCTGGTGATACTCTTCGCCCTTATAGAAGCCCTTCAGCGGAGTTACTTCGGTCACGATCTTGCGTGGAAACACCTTGGCCGTCTCCAACTGTGCGATGTATGCCTTTGCGACCTTCTCCTGCTCGGGATTCACAAAGAAGATGGCTGACCTGTACGACGTTCCCACATCGGGCCCCTGCCGGTTGAGCTGTGTCGGATCGTGCGCGACGGAGAAGTAGATACGCAGCAGCTCGCCATAGGTGATCTTCGACGGGTCGTACTCCACCTGCACGCTCTCGGCGTGGCCGGTCGTCTCCGTCGTCACCTGCTCGTAGGTGGCGGTGCCGGCCTGTCCGCCCGCATAGCCGGCGTCGGTGTGCACGACACCCTTGACGCGCTGAAAGACCGCCTGCGTTCCCCAGAAGCATCCGCCCGCGAAGACCGCTTTCTCGCGCCCCGGCTTCGTCGCACGAGCCTCATCCACCCCCGCCACGGGCACAGGCCCACGAGTAGCAGCGCTTACATTGGAATTTCGCATTGCGAAAAATACCACCACTAAGACAAGAACTACTCCGGTAACAATCCACGGCAGACGCATCGTAAAAACCTCTGGAGATTAGACGTCCATAGCACTTACTTGGATGGGTTTACTGCCCCTCCAGAAGGAACTGCTCGATCTTGCCATCCGGCATCCAATAGGTGGAGATGCTGACCGACTTCGTCGCATACACCACGGTGTAGACGCGCATCTGCATCCCGCCGCGCAGCAACGTGCGGGTCTCTGTAAGAGACTGGATCGCTCCCAGCGGCGCGAGGCTCGTACGGTAGTCGCCGACAGCCTGCGGCGAAAAATAGAAATTGGCGTTGGACGTAAACAAGGAGCGGTCGATGTCACCCTTTTGGAAAGCCTCCAGTATCCCGCGCACTGTCGCCTTCGGATCGCTCACCGCTGCAGCGGAAGCGCTCGCCGGGGGAAGCAGGATCTGGCTCACCGCTGCGGTGATTAGCCCCGCCGCGCTGCTCGCGTCCTGGTTCGTCAGAACTCCAATCGCAACACCTTCTTTGGGATACCAGAAATTCTGCGCGACAAAGCCGCCAATCTCGCCGGAGTGGTGAAGGACAAGCCGGCCATTCCGAGTGTCCGTCTGCTGTCCCAGCGCATAGTGCGATCCAGTGCCGTCCTTCAGCTTCTGTTCCGCAAACATCTCGTCATAGCTGGCAGGCTTCAAGAGAGTCCGGTTCAGAAGCGAAAGATCCCACTCCATCAGTGTCCGCACCGGCATGGACAGCTCTCCATCCGCGAAGTACCAACCCGGAGCCTCGGGAATCGCTGGCCGCAGCGGGCCGAGCGCGTTGCGTTTGTATCCGGTCGGCTCCATCTTCGCGCGGTCGTAGTCCAGATCGAGAACCTCCTGCAGCTTCAACGGCGTCAGCACGTTTTCCCGAAGAAAGTCGCGGAAAGGCATACCCGCCACCTTCTCCACGATCAACCCGGCCAGAACAAAGTTGGTGTTGCTGTACTGCCACTTCGTCCCCGGCTCAAAGTCCAGCGGCTTGCCCGCCCACTTGCGCACCACCTCTACCGGCTTGGCCGTATGCGTCCATTCCGGGATGGTGTAATCCTGCGGCGCGTAGTCCGAATAGCCGGAGGTGTGCGTCAGAAGCATCCGCAGCGTCACGTCGTTGGCCCGCGTCAGATTCGGAAACCACTTCCCTACCGGATCATCCAGCTTCAGCTTGCCCTGCTCCTGCAGCAGCAGAACGCATGCCGCCGTGAACTGCTTGGAAATCGAACCCACCGCGTAGTGCATCTCCGCCGTCGCCGGAATGGAAGGCTTGCCTTCGTAGGCAATACGCGCTTCGCCAAATGCCGCCGCATAGACCACTTTGCCGCCACGCGCCACGCCCACCTGCGCGCTCGGCACGCCCGTCTCCCGCATCACGCGGCGAATCTCGTTTTCTACCTTCGCTTTGGTCGCAGGATCAAGATCCTGCGCCTGTGCCGCAACGGAAGAGACCGTCAGAAGAATCAAACCGCCCCAACGAAGAACATTCATCATTACTCTCCTAATGTCTTCCGCAGATGCCCCTTATGCGCCGCCAGCTTCTCCTCGGCTGCTTCCCGCGAAAGCCCGAGCTTCTCCATCACGATCGCCACCTTCACCGTCCCCGCAGCCTGCAGCAGTTCCGCCGCGCGCGCGCGCGAGCAACCCGTTGCGTCGACGATGATCCGCTCCGCCCGGTCGACCAGCTTCTCGTTCGTCGTCTGCACGTTGACCATCAGGTTGCCGTAGACGTGCCCCGTCCGTACCATCACGCCGGTTGAAAGCATATTGAGCGCCAGCTTCGTCGCCGTTCCTGCCTTCATCCGCGTAGAGCCGGTAATCACCTCAGGCCCGGACGCTGGCGTGATCGCAATCTCCGCCGCCTGCGCCACCAGAGAACCCGGAACGCAGGACAGACCAATTACCAAGGCGCCCTTCTGCTTCGCAAACTCCATCGCTCCAAGCACATAGGGCGTCCGCCCACTTGCTGCGATGCCCACCAGCGTGTCCACACAGACCCCATCGACGACCTTGCCGAACCCGACAGCGACGAGTTCAGACACACCCAGTTCGCGCGAGTCCTCCGCACCCTCCACCGCTGTCCGCAGGGCCGTATCTCCACCCGCCATGATGCCCACCACCAGCCCACGCGGCACGGAAAACGTCGGCGGACACTCCGAGGCATCCAGCACGCCCAGCCGTCCGCTCGTCCCCGCGCCGGTATAAAAGAGGCGTCCGCCGCGCTCAAACCGCTCCGAAACCGCGTCCACGGCACGGGCGATGTTTGGAATCTCCGCCGCCACGGCACCGGCAATCTTCGCATCTTCGTCATTGAAGACGCGCAGCATCTCCTCTGTGCTCAACGTATCGATCCTGGTGGAGGCGGGATTGCGCGTCTCGGTCAGCAGCGCGCCCAGGTTGGAATTCGGATTTTCGCTCATGAGATCTCCATCATCCGCGATGCAACGTCGCATAAGCAACGCCACCCCTTTCAAAACATTGCGTTAAGATAGAAAGACGCGAACATTTCATGCCGAGCGCATCGGAACCGCCTCGCCACGCGAAGATTTTCAAAAGGACAAACCCAAATCATGGCTCTTGAAACAAAGCTTGCTGAAGACATCCGCTCCGCCGCAAAACAGGCTGGTCTTGAAGTCACCTCCGCCGAAGCGGCCTCCGGATTCAACGGCATTCCTACCGCGAAGTTTACCCTTGCGCTCGCTGGCGACCCCGCCAAGACCGAGACCCTCGAACTCAGCGAAGACTTCGACGCCAGCGATGCCAGGCTCTCCGCGGAGCTCTCCAAGTACCTCCGCGAGAACGCCAAGCGCCTTCGCAACCCGCGCCCGGACTGCTACGTCACCCTCGGCGGCCTCCCGGTGAGCTTCCGCTCCTGGCAGTGGCCCTTCCATCTCTCCACCTCCGGCGCGGACACCTACATCGTCCACGGCGACGCCTTTTTGGAAGACGGCCACACCGCCGCTGACGCGCAGCTTCGCGCCAAGGTCTCCGCATCCATGACCGTGACCTTCGCGGACATCGTTCCCGCCGCCGAGCAGCCCTTCGCCGAAGCCTTCATCTATAACGCCGTTCGCAAGATCATGGACCAGGGACAGATCGAGCTCGTGAAGAGCGGCAACCGCCAGCCCGTCCCCGTGACCACGCGCTACTACTCCAGCAAGCAGGGCAAGTTCGTCTTCAACGACACCACACACGACCAGCGCCAGGACTACCTCGCTGCCAAGGTCTTCTGGCTCTCCGGCGTTCTCGGTGACGGACGTCCCGTCTGGCTCCTCGATCCCCGCGACGCGCAGTACCTGAACACCACCGTGGAAGAGCTGAAGAACAACGTCGATGCCATCGCCAAGGACGGCCTCATCCATCTGCAGCAGGACACCGAGTTCGCCGTTGCGACGGACGCGCTCATGGGCCTCCGCCTCACCTATGAAGAGGAACTCGCCGAAGCACTCGCCTTCACCAAGCCCACCTTTAACGAAGACATGCGCGGCGGCCACACCAATATGTAATTCGCTCGCGAGATTTAGAATGGGGGCCTGTGCGATCTTCTCGCACAGGCCTTTTCCTTGAAAGCAGGGGTGTTGCGGATGCGACGTACGTTTGCCGTTCTCAGTCTGCTGGTGCTTGCCGCCAGCACGTATGCCACAGCGCAAACCGCCGTTCCGGCAGTCCCGTCACCCGCAGCAAAAGACGCTCCCGTCTCCGGGTTTGTACGCCAGGACGCCGACAACCTCGCCTTCACCGTCCCCGGTAAGGTCATCGGCCATGGCACGGACACAGGCCCGATCGTCCTCCTCCACGACTTCACCTTCGACGGCAACCCTGTCGCCACCGGAAAGCTTCACCTCCGCGAGCTTTCGCCCGGCGTCCTAGAGATCACCAGCGTCGCCTACACCGTCGGCGAGTGGGAGTTTCGCGTACACGACACAGCCAACTACTACGGTCTAGGCGAACACTTCAACACCCTCAACCACGCGCACACGATCGTCAAAGGGGCATCGCAGGACAACGGCTACGCGAAGGGGTCCAGTTCGTACAAGCCCATTCCCTTTTTCCTGAGCACGACGGGCTATGGTCTCTGGGTGGACACCACGGCGGAGTCCACCTTCGACCTGAACGCCACAGACAATGGCAATGTCATCGTCACCGCTCCTTCGGCCAAGCTGCGGATCATCCTCTTCACTGGCCCGCAATTCCCCGTGATCCTCAATCACTTCACCGAACTCGCTGGCCGCGCGATCCTTCCACCGTATTGGGCCTTCGCCCCGTGGATCGGTCGCGATTATGTAAAGGACGATACCGAGGTCAAAGCCGATGCCGACCGTATGCGCTCGCTCGGTCTCCCGGCGAGCATCCTCCTGATCGACAGTCCGTGGGCCACAAACTACAACACCTATACTTTCAACCCGAAGCAGTTCACCGACGCACCGGGCATGATCAAGCATCTGCATGAGCAGGGCTATAAGCTCGTCCTCTGGCATACGCCGTGGATCAACACGAAGACTACGACGCCGGGCGAAACCGGCTTTGCCGATAAGATCCCGCCGCTCGCGGAAAACTACGCCGAGGCCGCTGCGAAGGGCTTCTTCATCAAGCAGGCCGACGGCACCCCTTATGTCGGTCGTTGGTGGAAGGGCATGGGTTCGCTCATCGACTTCACCAACCCCGCCGCGAAGCAGTGGTGGCAGGACCAGGTCCGCCAGGCCATCAAGGCCGGCGCGGACGGCTTCAAGGACGACGATGCCGAGGGCAACTTCGTCGGTGGCGACGGTCTACAGGCCAACGTCCTCTTCTTCGATAAATCCGATCCGCGCATGATGCGCAACCGCTTCGCCGTGCTCTATAACAATGCCGTCGAAGAGGTGATCCAGAAAGACCTCAAGGGCAACGGCGTTCTCTTCGCCCGCTCCGCTACTGTCGGCAATCAGAACCTGCCGATCCTCTGGGGTGGCGATAACGAGTCCAGCTTTTCGCCGGAGAACGGCCTGCCCACGGTACTCAACGCCGGTCTGAGTGCAGGCCTCAGCGGCATGAGCCTGTGGACCAGCGACATTGGCGGATACCTCGCTACTGCAGCCACGCCGGACGTGCGCCTCTTCCAGCGCTGGACCGAGATGTCTGCCTTTTCTCCCGCGATGGAGGTGCTCAACCAGAAGAACCTCCTCCCCTGGGACTACGGCGACGCGGCCCTCGCCACCTTCCGCAAGTTCTCGCTGCTGCACATGAGCCTCTTCCCCTACCGCTTCCGCGCCGCGCAGGAGTCCGCCAAAACCGGCATGCCTCTCATGCGCGCACTCGTTCTGAACTATCAGAACGATCCGCACGCACGGGAGGCGAAGGACGAGTTCCTCTTCGGCCCCGACCTCCTCGTCGCGCCCGTCATCAACGAAGGCACGCAGCGCCCTGTTTACCTTCCCGATGGCGACTGGGTGGACTTCTTCACCGGCGCAGAGGTCTCAGGCAGCAAGACCGTCCTCGCCGAAGCTCCGCTGGATACGATCCCGGTTTATGCTCGCGCTGGCTCCGTGATCGCCCGCATCCCCGAAGACGTCATGACCCTCGTGCCTTCCGCCGAGAGCGGCAACAGCACAATCCATACCCTCGACGATCGCCGCGTCTACGACCTCATGCCCGCATTCCGCGGCGACGCCACCACGCAGACCGATTTTGAAGAGCGCACTCTTACCCGCGAGAACCACGCATTCAAAATCACCGGCAAGGAGGCGAAGGTCACCCTGCGCTGGCGCTTCGGTCGCCCTGTCTCCATCACCGTCAATGGCACCGCTGCCCGTGCCACCCAGACTCCGGAAGGCCCCACTATTGAGTTCGCCCATATCGGCACTACAACTGTGGAGTGGCGCTGAGTTTCCGCGCATACCTGCTATAAATTCCCGTAGGGCTCACAATGAGACCCCAGTGAAGGCCGGGATGCCGAACAGCTCCGAACGAAACAGTTTGCGTTACGCTGGCCGGATTCCTCAAGAGACGCTGGACTATCTGGCTTCGAAGAGGCGGTGGGATGCCAGGCCGCGGTGGTGGGAACCTCTACTTTACTTTGTCTTGGCGGCCCAGCTCATTTTCCTGGTGGAGTTCATTCGCAGTCAAAGGACTTTAGCTTCGTTCCTCACCTTGCTGAATATTTTTATACTGTCGGGCATAATACAACGCCAGATTCGTAACAGGCGTGCTTGAATGACACTCGGTCCCCACCTCAGTCCTGCATCAAAACCGCGCCACCAGCCACAATCCGCCGATCATCAGTGCCGCCCCCACCATCCGCATCGGCGAAGCCGTATGCTGCTTGAACCCGACCAGACCGAAGTGATCCAGCACCAGGCTGCACACCACCGCCGCAGTCACATTCACTCCGGTGAAGATGCCCGACCCAAGCTTCTGCGCCAGCAGAAGTCCGCCCATCGTGCCGAAGATGGAGACGAAGCCGCCCATCCACGCCCACCACGGCACCTGTCCGATGAGACTCGCTCCCGGCAGCGACTCGCGACGAAATGCCTGGATCACCAGCAATACCAGAAGACCCGTCACGTAGGTGCAGGTCGCAACCCAGACAGGCTGCATCACCTGTTTGTTCAGCTGCGCATTCGCAGCCGACTGGAACGGATTTGTTAGCCCTGCGAGCACAGCGAAGACAAGCATCAGGATCTGCATGCTGTTTTAGATGCTCACCAACTCAGGCGCAGCAACGACACACTCTGCCGTGGCATCTCCGTTTCCAGCTTTACCACACCGCCTTCAGACTGCACCCATACAGGCGAACCCAGCATCTGCAACTGCCCGGTCTCCTTCAGCCGCGCGATCTGCTCCTCCGTCGGATGCTGCGGCGATCCCATCGCCTTCCATACCGTATAGGCGTTGCTGTGCGTCTCGTCGATGCGGAAGTGCTCCACCAGCACCTTACCCGCAGGCACACCGCGCACCTCCACCGAAGTAGCGGTTGCGGCGGCAGCCGTCGTGTCCGCGTCGTGATAGTTCCAGAGCAGAACGGTAGCCTCATGCGCAGACTTGGTAGCCATCGCGTCGACGTCCGCAGACTCGCGCACCCCTGTTTTCACCATCACGTCCAGGGGCACGCTGCCCGTGCTCGTGGTGCTGACGCGGTCGCCCGCCATCATGCCGAACATGCGAAAGACATTCAGCACCGGCTTGTCGATTCCGTTCGTTGCCAGAGATCGGAAGCCTTCGAAGTAATCCTTGTCCTCAAACTCGAAGGACCAGCTCACCATCGCCAGCAGGTTCACCTTGGACACATCCTGTAGCTCGAACAGTGCCTTATACGCCGCTGCTGTGTAGGCCGGATAGAGCGTCCCGTTTCGATAGTTGTTTGCCGGATTCACCTTCGACGAACACGCCGCGCATCCCTCAGGATCGGCCTCGCTGAGGATGATCGGCAGCTTCGCGAACTGCGGATACTTCGCTACCACCTTGAAGCCGTTCTCCGTCGTCTTGAGTTCACTGGAAATCCCCATCGTCACGCGGCCGTCCACGATCTTCGGACTTCCCTTGGGATGGAATGAGATGAAGTCCAGCGGGATGCGTCCACCATCCGCCGCGCTCTTGTCGTTCGCCACGTGCTCCAGAAAGTTATCGAGAAACGTGATGGCATGTTCGCCGCCCGGCCCCGTGCTTGCGGGTCCGCCCACCTTCGCTCCGGGGAGCGCCTTACGCACATTCGAGACGGTAAAGTCGTAGAGCTTCCAGTACTCCTCGGCGGTGCCATGCCAGTACTTGATGTCCGGTTCGTTCCAGACCTCCCAGTACCATGTGCTCGTCTCCGCCCTGCCGTAGCGCTGGACGAGGTGCTCTGTGTACCGGCGCACGAGTTCGCCCCACATCGCATAGTCCTTGGGAGGATTGTTCGCCGAACCCGCCAGCACATCGCCCGGATAGTGCACCTGATACGTGTCCGCACCCTTCACCGTCGCCGCGAGGTCCTTCGGCATAAAGCCGAACTCCACCATCGGCTTCACGCCCGCCTTCTTCCACGCATCGAAGGTCTGGTCCGTAATCGTAAAGTCGTAGACGGGCTTGCCCTGCGCGTCGAGCGAGAAGACGTTCGACGAGCTCCACTTCAACTCCGCCACACCGTTGCCGGAGGTCAACAGATGGTGCGCCCGGATATACACCGGCACAGCACTGAGATCGTGCAGCTCGCGCAGCAGTTCCTTGCCATGCGGCATGGTCGTGTAGTTCGATTCGTCATACCCAAACCAGCTGTAGATCGGCTTGTAGGTTCCTACGGACTTCGCCAGGTTTACCTCAATACGCACTGGCGACTGTCCCGCCATCGGAAGAGCCACGCTGCAGACCATTGCAAATAAACCGGCAGCTCTCCGGATCGAACCCATTGCCTCTAGCACTTCTCGTACCTCCAGTTGCGTTTCTTTCCTTCGGCGATCCATCCGATCGCCTCGGCCACACGCTTGGCGCGCGTCTCTTCCCGCTTCGCTTCGCCAATCCATTCGGAATACTCGCTTCGGCACGACGGCGCAAACGCGGCAAAGTTCTTTGCCGCAGTCTTGTTCTTCGCGAGCGCCGCGCTCAGCGCCTTCGGCACCGGCAACTCCGGCTTCGGCGTAGCCCTTTTCTTCGGCCCCGCTGCCTTCGCTGCGAGTTGTGCCTTCGCAGCTTCCTTGATCAGCGCCACTAACGCACGTTCAGACGGTAGGTCTTTCAAAGAAGTGATCTTTCCCAGTGCCCCAGCGCTGCCGTCGGGATCGTATCCCATGGCACGCACCTTCTCCTTGATCTCACTGCCCGCAATCCGAAAGGCACAATGCGCCTTGAACGCCCCCATGCCACAGACGATCTTGCCGTCCACGAGAAGCGTGGGGAAGCCCCACTTGATCTCTTCCACCGCGTCCGGCAACGCCTTGTGCGCGACGTCGCGCAGATGTTCCAGGATCGGCTTTGCAAAAGGAGCCGCTGAAGCAATCTGCGCATCCACCACTGGATTCCTTACGCCCATCGTCCCCTCCAGAAGATCCTGCAGACGCAGTGTAAGTCAGGAATCTGCTTTTTCCGTGAGGAACCTTGTGCCCCATTCTTTCGCAGTCTTATCGCGAAGGGTGGGGTCGCGCGGAGCGCACGAACCTGATGCGTCAGGAAACAAAAAGGGACAGCAGATCCCTCCGCTTCGCTACGGGATGACAAAGGTAGAAAGGATAAGAGCTAAGGAGAGCAACAAAACCGCCCCGAAGAGATCTCCGGGGCGGTTTTGAATTGAATAAAGTTTAGAGGTGAGGCGTAAATCCCTTGTCATACGTCCGCTTCCGCTTCGCCGTCGCCGCTGGATCGTTTTTGTAGGTTCCATCCGGATTCATATGGACGGGCCGTCCAAGCTCCCACGCATAGTTGCTCGTCTGCAGCATGGTCACAGCGACATTGCCCTGCGACACCGGCTGGTTCAACTTCACGCCCGTCCGGATCGCGGCGATCATGTTCGCGAAGTGAAGGTCCGTCATGGAATCCGCGCCGACCAGATCCGCCGAGCTCGTTCCCTTTTCCTTCTTCACCGAGAACGAATCGATCACCTTGTCGCCCAGGTCATAGATCTCATAGCCATCGCGATCCACTACGACTGTTCCCTTGGGGCCGTGAATCGCAACGCCGCGATCGCGGCCGAAGGTCTTTTTGCCCGTGATGCAATCGCACTCCCACGTCAGCAGCTTGTCCGGATAGGTGAAGCTCACGTTCATCGTGTCCGCATACTGCCAGTCATCCTTCGCCGCGTAGCGTCCACCGTCGGCGGTCACCATCGTCGGATACTCCACGCCCAGCAGCCAGCGCGCAACATCTACCTCGTGCGTTCCGTTGTTCAGTGGCTCGCCCGTGCCCCACGTAAACCGCCAGTGCCAGTTATAAGGATGCATGTTGTCGCGGTACGGCTCGCGCGGCGCCGGTCCCTGCCAGAGGTCCCAGTCCAGCGTGGCCGGAACAGGAACGACTTTGCCGATGCCGATGGGTTTGCGGCGATTCGCGTACCAGGTCTTCGCCCAGTAAGCCGGTCCAACCACGCCGTCTTTAATCTTCTGTGCAATCTCAATCGTGTGCGGAGAAGACCTCTGCTGCGACCCCATCTGCGCCAGCTTGCCATACTTCTTCTGCGCGGCGATCAACATCTCGCCTTCGTGCGGGTCGTAGCTCATCGGCTTTTCGACGTAGACGTGCTTGCCCGCTTCCAGCCCCATGATGGCCATCGGCGCATGCCAGTGGTCCGGGGTCGCAATCGTCACCACGTCGACATCCTTCGACGCCAGCGCCTTGCGGAAGTCCTGGTTCTTCGTCACCGAGTAGCCCAGCGACTTCTCCGCGCGTCCTGCGAACCGGTCCAGAATGACCGTATCCACATCGCACGCATAGGTTATGCGGGCGTCCTTGGCATTCGCCTTCAGCGAAGACAGATGCGCGTAGGCACGACTGTTCAGACCAACCACGGCGAAGTTCACTCGCTCGTTCGAGCCCACAATCTGGGCGTAGCTTTTGGCGGTGGATGCTACGACTGCGCCAGCTCCGACAATGGCGGCGGTGTTCAAGAATTCGCGACGGGTGGTCATGGAGTCTCCTGTGTCCGGGAATTGTAGCGGACTCGAAGGAATTCTGGCGATCTCTCCGAAAAAACTGCGCCACCCACCCTTCTCTAATCCCGCACCACGCATCTCTCTTATAAGTAGGAGAAGAAAGCCATGAGCAAAGAGAAACATCTCTTCCGCGGAATCCTCGCAGGTGTAGCCGGTGGTCTCGCCGCCTCGTGGGTCATGAACGAGTTCATCGCTGGCCCCGGCAAAAAGCTGCAGCAGTCTCTCCAGACGCCCGCAGAAAACTGGCAGCAGGAACAGCAGGCGCAGAGCGGCGAGGAAGACTCCACCATGAAGGTGGCCGATGCCCTGACAGCCACAGCCACCGGCGGCCAGCATCTCACCTATGCCCAGAAAGAAAAGGGCGGCCCTGCCGTCCACTATGCCTTCGGAGCTGTCATGGGCGGTCTCTACGGCGGCCTTGCCGAATACGCCCCCGGCGTCCGCTCCGCCTTTGGCACCACCTTCGGCACCGCCCTCTTTACCGGGGCCGACGCCATCGCCGTGCCTGCGCTCAAACTCGGTCCGCCAATCACCGAAGAGAAGGCCGGATCCACCGCGAACCACTACTTCGCACACGTCGTCTACGGAGCCACCACCGAACTCGTCCGCAGAATCGTCCGCGCCGTCCTTTAGCCCAAGACAAAACCGGGTGCCCCGTGTCCCGCTTTTGGGACATGGGTTCGCATCCAGAAGCACGACACCCACCCATTCCACCCGCTATAGTTCCTCCCATGCGAACCGCAAAGCTTCTGGCTGCTGTCCTTCTCCTCCCTCTCGTCGCAGCAGCGCAGCAACGCCCCCACATCACCGGCATCGACCACGTCGCTTTCTTCGTCTCGGATCTGCCCAAAGCCCTTCTCTTCTGGCATGACCTCCTCGGTTATGAAGTCGTAGGAAAACCGAACCCCACCAAGGCGACCCTCCAGATCAACGATCACGAGCGCATCGAGATCTCCACTGAAACACCGATCACGCCGCGCAATCAGTTCGACCACCTCTGCCTCATCGTCGACGACATCGACCAGATGCGCGCCTACCTTAAAGCGCAGGGCATCGCGAGCAAACCCGCAGGCATCGCCCTGCAAGTAATCGACCCCGATGGCACGAGAATCGAATTCATCCAGCCCAGACCTTCCCCAACGCCCGCAAAGCTCTCCCCCAACCGCATCTCAGACGCGATCTATCACGTCGGCTTTATCGTCGGAAACACGGCGAAATCGATAGACTTCTACAGCCGCATCTTCGGCTTTCGCGAGACCTGGCGCGGCACCCCGCCCGCCAAACAGGACCTCAGCTGGATCAACCTGCAGGTGCCCGACGGCGCCGACTACATCGAGCTGATGCTTTATCGCGCGCCCGCGACCCCCGATACCTGGGGAAGCAGCAACCACGTCGCGCTCTCCGTACCGGATATTCACGCTTCCCTCACTAAGTTGAAGGCCAGTGCTGCGGTGAAGGGTTACACACGTCCCATGGAGATCCGCACCGGCGTCAACCAGAAGCGCCAACTCAACCTCTTCGATCCTGACGGCACCCGCGTCGAACTGATGGAGCCGGTCACGATTACTGGCAAGCCAACGCCCTCTTCAACGGCACCTCCGCCACCACCTGCACTCGATTAGCTGTTTGCCCTTCCGCTGATGGCTGCTCACGGCGCCATGCATCGCAAAGAACGCGATGTATGGCGCACCGGTGGAAACTGGATCGAGCTGAAGAGCAGTCACTGTATTGCAGGCAAATTAAGCACAATGAGACGGCAATTCATTTCCCTCAGAAGGAATATCTGAGGCGGGTCAGTGTTCTTATAAATGAGTAACAGCTTTGCACTCCACTCTAGACGTGGCTCTTGGACGCGTAGGAGAAGAGGCGCGTTATCTAAAGAATGCCGCAGGTGAGCTACGAAGGGGTTCGCTGTGCCAGCGTGATTAGCATGAAGTCTCCCAGGATCGCATGGGTGCCTTCGGATGCATGCGAATGCACCATTCAAACGCCCAATGAGGGCAAACTCCGGAGCGCAAGGTGTTTAAGGAAATCCGGCGGCGGTACTTAATAGCATGTGTTTTTATTGTTTTGGAGTACAGGAACATCAGTCGACTTACTAACTTGCAAAGGTCAGCTGCTAAAGGACTAGAAATGAACAAAGCGCAACGAGAGCAAAAGATTAATGACATGCTTCTAAAGATTCGCCGTGATCTTCAGAGAATGCAAGATCTTCTCAACCCGCGATTAGCGCCTCATGGCGAAGCTCTCATCTCGAAAGCGTATCTTGACCGGCAGGTTGGGAAATACCTAAAGCCACTGACCAATTCCGAAGTTCGCGAGCATATACAAGATCTTATGCAGGCACTTCAAATCCCACCACTCTTGAACGTTCCTGATGGCTCCGGTGCGGTTCCATACAAAAAGCCAGTTTGGGATACCGAGGGGGACGGACCGGAACACTTGGACTGGCGAACGCGGGTCGCTTTCGGATGGGCCTCTGTGGGGAAGATGGGAGGCCACAAAATCCGCATCACAAAGCGGGCATTTTTACTTTTCTCCGACACAACGCTCAGAGGCGTTATGTTGCATGAGGCGACACACTTCGCTTTAGACACAGACGATATCCATTATTCTTCGTTTCATCTGAACAGTGTCTTGAAAGATTTGCCCAACGGACATAAGAACGCCGACAATTGGCGGATCTTCTATCAGAAAATGAGTAAACACTTCTCGAGTGGAATTAAGGAAGAAGCACCCCAATTAGCCCCACCGGTTTTGGGGCCACCATTCAAGCTTAGATTCTGAGATTCGTAGTCTATGCTGCCAGAGGGTGTATCGACATACCGGTCTGCTATGTTGCCCTCAGCATCAGGGTCTGTCAGCTCAGGCATTGCTTCGTTAAACTCCGATGCCTGACCGCCAGTTGGTCGGAAGGCAACCGCGACGCTCGGGGTAATCCGCCCGGCACATACCCGAGCGGATTACCCACAGCACACCGCTCACGAAACGATAATTGTCCTCCACAAGACGCACCACCGTGCCGGTCCGCGACGAACTAACTTCGCAGGAACGCCAGCAGATCTTCGTTCAGTTGATCCGGGATGGTTGCCGTAAATCCATGCGGCTCGCCCTCGTACTCAATCAACACCGCACCGGGTACAAGCGCCGCCGTGCGACGTCCGGAGACGTCAATCGGCACCGTCTTATCGCCCGTTCCGTGAAGGACTAGCGTGGGCACGTCAATCTTCGCCAGATCCTCTCGGAAGTCCGTTGAGCTCCACGCCTTCGCGCATTCGATCGTCGCCACCGGAGAGGCGCTCGCCGCCTGTAGAAAATGCCAGTGGAGAACTTCGTCCGAAACACCGTGGTTCAGCAACGTCCGGCCGTAGAAGCCCTTGGCAAACTCTGTCGTGAAGGCGAAGCGATCCTTTTGCAGGCCTTCCAGAACACCGTCGAAGACGGACTGATCGACGCCGCCGGGATTGTCCTCCGTCTTGAGCAGAAAGGGAGTTACCGCACCCACGAAGACCGCCTTCGCCACACGCTCCGAACCGTACGTTCCCAGGTAGCGTGCTACCTCGCCGCCACCCATGGAGAATCCGACCAGCGTCACGCCGGTGAGGTCCAGCGCCTCCAACAGGTCATTCAGATCCGAGGTCAACGAGTCGTAGTCATATCCGTCATAGGGCCGCTCACTGCGTCCGAAGCCTCGACGGTCATACGCGATCACGCGATAGCCGTTGTCGGCGAGAAACCTGGCCTGGTACTCCCAACTGGTGGAATCCAAAGGCCATCCATGAATCAAAACGACCGGCTCACCCTCGCCCCAGTCACTGAAATAGATCTCCGACTCGTCCTGCGTCTCGATATAAGGCATCGTTTTCTCCTTGTGCATCTGCGATGTGAGATGACACCCAATTCAGATGCCACCGGAAGCGTCCGCCAAAAGCCGAGTCTCAGGATGGCGCGCTCCCCTACAATAGACTCGGAGAAACTGGTTTCATGAGCCGCAAATATCTCAGCAGCAATCCCGACCTTCCCTTCGCCGACGCCGTCCTCGTAGACAACAAGACACTCTACCTATCCGGTCGCATCGGTCTCCTGGAAGGCCAGTTCGCCGTTCCCGAAGACATCGAGGAAGAAGCGCACCGCCTCATGCAGGACCTGCAACGCATTCTGGCTTTGGCCGACATGCAGATGAGCGACCTCGTGCAGCTTCAGATCTTTTGCAGCGATGTCTCCTTGTGGGAACGCTTCAACGCCGTCTACCGCACCTATTTCACCACACAGCTTCCGCCACGCGCCTTTATCGGCAGCGGAGCGCTACTCTTCGGAGCACGCTTCGAGTTGCAGGGTGTTGCGGTGAAGGAAAGCTAGAACAGTTTCCTTCTGATTACCTTCGATGATCCAAGAACTCCAAACTACCTTCACCCAGATCGAACAACAGAAGAAGAACCTCTTGGCCTCCATCGCAGACTGGACGCCGGAGCGCCTCGCGCTTCAGCCAGGCGAAGACGCGTGGTGCGCGACCGAAGTCATCGATCATCTCTGCAAAACCGAAGCACTCATCCTCTCCGTGCTGCCCCAGGGGATGGAAGATCCTCAACCCATCGACAAGAGGGACAGGGTCAACTTCCACATGCTCGAACGCCTCTTCCGCTCTGAGAAACAAGTGAAAGTTCCCACGACCGCCCATGCCACTCTTCCCGCCATGAATTTTCTGCATCAGGAAGTCGTGCAGCGATGGGATCGGACCCGCACCGAGTTGGCACAGTTATTGGATGCGATACAAGAAGATCAACTCAAAGGTGGCATCTTCAGACACCCTCAAACGGGGTGGCTGTCTCTCCCACAGGTTCTCACCTTCTTCTCCGTTCACATGATCCACCACACCTATCAGATCAAGCGGCTCGGCTAAAGACCGCAGCTTCTACCGCATCACGGTTCATCCTGAAGCAGCTCTTCGAGGAAGCTCTTTCTATGGCTCGTAAAGCGGCGAACGATCTGCACCGGTGGACATTCGTCATACGCAATCTCTCGGATAGCGCCATCGTCGAACGACAGGATCTGCGCATCGGGAAAGCCAAGCAGGATCGGAGAGTGCGTGGAGATGATGAACTGGGCCGAACCATGCGAGCGCAACACATCGTGCATCAGGACGAGCATGGAAAGTTGGCGCTGCGGCGAGAGCGCGGCCTCAGGCTCGTCCAGGAGAAAGAGTCCGTTCTCGCGCATGCGGTACTCCAGCAGCGTGAAGAAGCTCTCTCCATGAGACTGTCGATGCAAACTTGTTCCGCCATAGGAACTCACCACGCCGATCTCGTCGATGTGCGTCGCTACATTAAAGAAGCTTTCGGCCCGAAGAAAGAAACCGGCACCTGTGCGCACACTGAAGGCGAGCCGAAGTGCGCGAGAGAGCGGATCGATAGCTGCGTTGTTCTCTGTACTGTCGTTGCGGAAGTTCCGGTTGCCGCCCTCCCGGCCAAAGCCGTAGTGCGAGGCAATCGCTTCCAGCAGGGTGGATTTGCCGGTACCGTTTTCTCCCGTAAAAAAGCAGACACGTTCCCGGATTGCCAGCGTTCGCAGCGAGTTAATCGCAGGCACGGAAAAGGGATATTCGTTCCAGTCCGACACGCGCTCAGGGAGAAGAGAGACCGTCTTCAGCACAGGTTCATTCTAAAACCGCAAAGAAAGAGGCCACCCAGTTGGGTGGCCTCTTTCTTTGTTTTGCGCGAAGCGCGTCTGCGGCATGCAATGCTTAGTCGCCGGCAACGGTCTCTTCATCGCGGATGCTCGTAACCACCTGGGCAGTCGACTTCACCGGAGCAGCGGGTGTGATGCCACCCAGACCACCGATGTCGCCGATGGCAACGAAACCACCGGGAAGCTCAGGCTCCTTGAGGATTTCCTTGCGATACAGCTTGGCCATACGAGCGTTCTCGGCATCCATCTTCAGCTTTGCGTCACGCGCCATGACCTTTTCTTCACGCGCATTCTTCGCAATACCGGACTTCTCGAACGTGTCGTTTGCCGCTGCATTGACGTGCTCATCGTTCAGAACCAGGTCATACTTCTCCTGCTTCTCGATGGCGACCTTCTTGCCGCCGGCAAAGATCTCATGACGTCCATGCTCCTCGTACCACTTGGTGAGCGTGGAGGTCATGTGCATCTTCTCGATGATGTTTCTCCAACCCACACCGGTGTTGTAGGCGCAGAAGCTGATCTCGCCTTCCTGGGTCGCGTACGGAATGATGCACTGCTCCGTGCGGCGGAAGTCGTAGTTGAAGAGATCCTGGAACCACATGCCTGCGATGAACAGGAAGTTCCAACGATCGGCGCGACGCATCTTGATGTCTTCCATCGTGCGGTCCGCCGTGACCTTGCCGTAGTTGCGGCCGGTCGCGCCGAAGCACTTGTCAAACTTCTGCAGAAGATCGGAGATCTTGAAGTGCGTCGGAGCCTTGGAAGGATCGTAGTTGCGCAGCAGGGCCAGCGAAACACCGAGGATCGAGAGGAACTTGCCGCGAGCAGCATCGTTCACCTTGGCTACATCCTTCGCCAGACGATCGGCGTTGATGAAGGCCGTTACGGGAACAGCTTCCTTCGTTTCCTTGTCGATCATCAGCGCCATACCGATACCGCAGTTCGGATGGCAGCCGCAGGAGAGCTGGCCCCAGTCCGTATCCGGTCCGTGCACCAGATCGGCCCAGTCGGAGAAGGTGCTCATGAAGGAGATTGGGAACCAATCGCGGGTGGATTCGCCAAGACCGGTCTGCGTGCGGACGTCATGCGCGAGATGCGACAGCGTGTAACGCTGTGCCGCGCGACGCTCGTCCGAAACCGCCTCATCACGGCCGGTAAACGAAACCGGCTGGAACGAGAGAAAGTTGATCTTCTTGGGGTTATCGAGAGCGAACTCGATGATGCGTCCAACCTGCTCATTGTTGATGCCGTTGATGATCGTCGTTACGGGAACGATGTCGACGCCAGCCTCGTGCAGGTTATGGATGGCCTGAAGCTTTACGTCGAAGGCGTTTCCAACCTTGCGATGCGAGTTGGCTGCGTTGCCGATACCGTCGAACTGCAGGTAGGCATAACGCAGACCCGCTTCCGCAGCGGCCTTGGCGAATTCCTTGGACTTTGCAAACTCGATACCGTTCGTCGCAGCCTGCACCGAGTTGTAACCCACCTTGCGGGAGTAGGCGACGGCGTCGAGGAAGTAAGGCGAAAGCGTCGGCTCACCACCGGAGAACTGTACCGACATCTGGCGGCGGGGCTTGATCTGGATCGCGTTGTCCAGCATGGTCTTGATCTCGTCCCACGTGAGTTCGTGAACGAAACCGACCTGGTTGGCATCCATGAAGCAGGGATCGCACATCATGTTGCAGCGGTTCGTCAGATCGATGGTCAGAACCGATCCACGTCCGTGCGTCACGGTCGAGGTGCCGTGGTTGTGCAGCTTCTCGTCGTTGTGAGCGCGGATATCGCGGCCCGGGAACACTTTCTCCAGATGCGCCATCATCTCAACGTCGATCGACATGAGATCTTCAAAATGTCCGTGAATCGGGCAGTCCTTCACCATCAGGATCTGGCCGTCGCGCTCGATGATCTGCGCCTTGATCTCGCCGACCTTCTCATTTAGAAGGATCTCGTGCGGCAGCTTGCCGTCGATGATCTGCTGGCGGATCTCGGGGATACACTTAGGGCAGAGAGAGTCCGTCGTGCGGGGCCATCCAAGGGGGGGCTTCTCTTTCTGGTAGCTCTTCAGAAGGGGCTTATCGCTCCATCGCGGCGTAAAGCTTGCGTTGGGGCTGATGCTGTTCAGCTTTTCAAAGATGGCCCAACCGGCCTTTGCCGTTAGCGTGAGGCTCTGCTCTACTAGTTTCGAAACTTTCGACATTGCTTCTCCTGAGGAGTAGATGGGCACCTGCCACGTTCGCAAGGCTCCAACCTTAGATTCCGCCGCCTGGAAGAAGCTCCATAACAAAGCATGGCAACCAGATCCATCCAATACAGCGGGATTACAGTTTCCAAGGCTACGCCCGCCACTCCCCGGACTAAACCAGGAAGTGGCGAACGGCGAGATCCTGCAGCGAATGGTTCCATAGAGAAGCGAATGGGCTCAATGCGTTAGAGGACTAAGCGGCTGTGGCTCGCATAACGAAGGATCCTGGGCGATCAGGTGCAGGGCTTCCCGGCACATCGACATCATCTGGACGAAAGCCTCCGGGGCCATTCGTACCGTCACGGCGCCCACGGCCAGATGCACTGTGCCGCACGCACACAACGAGACGCTGCCGAGTCCCGGCAGGTCAGAAAGTACCTTGCGCTCCTCCGTTATCGCTCCCAGCATGGCTAGACTCCTCGCTTCGCGTAGTACTCCGCCACCTGGCGAATGTTGAACTCGAATGGAATATGCTCCGACCCCGGCAGCGACATCATCACGCCGTGGTGGTTCACAGAAGGTTCTGGAAACTGCAGGTAACTAGGAAGCGACAGTCTGGGAGCCGAACGCGAGGCTTCGGTCATCTCTCCCGCGGCATAGTCGGTTAGACCCACGGCGTCTCCCAATCGCAGCACGACGCTGCCGATGGAAACGGGACGTCCGTTTACCAGCACGTGGCCGTGGGAAACAAGCTGCCGGGCCGCCGCCATGCTGCGGGCAAAGCCGAGCCGGAAGACAATATTGTCCAATCGCCGCTCCAGCAGGCTGACCAGGGTCTCGGCCCAGTTCGTCGTGGAACGTCGTCGGGCGTCCCGTACAAACCGGCGCAACTGCTCTTCACGCAGACCGTAATGAAAGAGCAGTTTTTGCTTCTCTCTTAACTGCAGCGCAAATTCCGTGGGTTTGCTTTTGCGTGCCTGTCCGTGTTGGCCGGGAGGATAGTTGCGTTTTTCGAGGGCCCCAGGCTTTCCCAGACCTGGCAGCTCAATACCTAAAGCACGTTGAATCTTGAATTTACTGCGCTCACTCATGAGGGCGCGTCTCCTTGAAGAAAGTCCACGGCCCTCACCGCTGAATGAAGACTAGATCAGTCCGATATACAGATTCAACCAACTTTCAGCGAATGGGGATTCCTGCAACCTGAATGGAGTGACTTCGCAGGGAACCGTTTTAAGGAGTCGCTGCTTCCTGGGAAGTCGTCGGCTGGAGCGCGATCTTGGTCAGGATCTGTTGAAAAAAGACACTGCGTATATGAATTCGCCGAGCCACGTCCGGCAAAAATTCTGAGATCAGATTGCTGATCGGATCCGTTGCATAGCTCAACATCACACGTCTGCCGGTCGACTTCGCATCGCTCTGAACCCCTGGCACGTACAGATTGCCAATCTCAATGGCAATCGGATACGTCAGTAGAGTGGAATAGTTCGGCATCGTCTCGCCGTGATCTCCCTGGGCGATGATGGTTCGCGACAACGCATGCACGATACGCCGCGTGACAGTTCCTTCCGGCATACGGTGATAGCGGGGGTCCTGGTGCGTGAGGGCGGGAATGGCAAAGACCCCAAAGAAATTTCCCGTTAGATCGCCGGTCAGCGCCACGCCGACGTTGCGCCCAAATCCGGCCATTCCTGGACCATAAGCGCTCCGGGAATCCGCCGCCACGGCAATTCCAGACGAAAGTCCAATGACCGCCAGATTAAAGGGATCAATAAAATTTCGTCCGGCAAGCTCCAATTTCTGCGATGGGCTTAGTACCGGATCGGGAAAACGTGAGTTCAGGATCAACTGCCGTGGACTGGTTGGACTGCAGCCTATGCCTCCTCCTGGACAGGGAGTCAACCGCATCGCCACCGGGATCAACGGAGGCATCGGTGTTGCAGTGACCTGCACCGACTGCCAGACGGTCGAGGGAGCGTCTGGAAAGATGGGGATCAGCGGGATGGGTTCGACCCCCATCACCTGGCCGCCGCCCGTGGGCCGTTCTATTGCGGGGGCAGTCGGCTGTGGAATCACGGCGGGAGAAGGGCTTTTCACATCCTGCGCCAAAACCACACAGCACCATCGCGGCGTGAGACATAAGACCGCCACATACACATACCTGCGCGAGCGCCCCGCTGCTGTAGTGGTGCGGTCTAGAACCATATTTTTAGAGACGCTCAATTCGCAGAAGAGTTACGCACGCGGCGCAAAGAACCACGTTACGTATGATGGAAAGGGCTTTAGTGCTTCAGATGAACCGCACGCAGAGCGTCGTGGTAAAACTCGCTGACTTCGAAGCTTAAAACCGCGCCGCCCAGGGAGGTCAGGAAGTTGATTCCCGTCTCCTTGGCGCCTCGGTCAAACGGCGGGTAATAGGCGTTATTCACGCCCGCAGCCACCGCATATCCCGCGATCAGAGGGGCATTGAAGCGATTGTTTCCTTCATCGGACCGCACCACTACCACACGCGTTGCCGCATAGAAGACGCGCGCAAAGAACTTGTGCTGATTTCCCAGCACGTAATAACGAGGATCATCGTGAAAGAGAGGAGAGAAGACTCCATCCGTCATCACAGCCTGCGTGGTCTGACGAGCATAGGCTGCGCCGAATCGCTGGGCAAAGGCCTCTTTGTTATGACCATAGTGGGGCGAGGAGTCCAGCCCGTGAGAGAGCCCCGCCGAGAACGTCGCTCCAATTAATGAATTGATGGACGCCTGTTCGCGGAAGGAGTATGCCAGCTTCTGCATGCCTGACAGACGTTCCACGCTCTGCCCCGGATCCACAATCGTGGTGTACTTGCTCACCTTCGCAGGCTGGTTGTAGGTCGCGGAGGATTGCGGCGTTCCCAGTGGCGAGGAAAGATCGACTCCAGTACCTTCGGCAGCCGACACCGACGAACTCGGAGCTTCCGGAAGCAGGGCGTCGTTAGCGGATCGAAGAGCCAGTTGCTGCCCGAAAGCAGATCCAGCCACAATCAAAGCTGCGCCGAAGGTGAAGTAAGTTTTTAGGGACATGCGCAATAGAGTAGTGCCTCCGGTTCGCCCGTACAAGACCCGTATGCGTCAACCTCTCCCTTAGAAGCAAGCAGGCATCCACAAGTTGCACCACTCTTTTGGGCTCCCTTATCCGATCAACAAGCTGTGTCCCAAGTTAACCATTTCGACACGACGAAGCATTTCATCTTGCCGACCCACCTTCCACACCCCTCTAATTGATAGGGAAGTATCTTGAGGAAGCCTATGTCCGATTGGAAAGAGCAGATTCACGACACCGCTGCCAAAGCCGAAGAGGAAGTCAAACGTCTTATTCAGTACATGAATGATGAAGTCGTGCCGGACGTCCGTCGCTCCTCCAGCGCTGCGCTCAAGTCCGCCGCAGAGCAACTTCGGATCCTGGCGGAAAAGATGGAGAAGCATTAAGTTGTTTTTGCGGGCGAAGACCGACTTTGCAAACCGGTGCCCTTTGGCACCGTCGCTGCCCCGCATCGCAGTTTTGCTTTCGCTCACCCTTGTACTCTCCGGCTGCCATAAAAAGCAGCAGCATGTCGCTCGTCGTCCACCGCCACCACCGATCACGAGTCAACGCTATCCCACGGTCGCACGACGCCCTGTGCCTCCCGTCATCCTTCACGATCCTTCGGAAGATTCGAACCCCAGCGGCCACGCTCCACAACCGCACGTAGACAACAACAGCGTCTCCTCTTCCGAGACCGGCCTGGCTAGCTGGTATGGGCCGCCGTACCATAACCGCACCGGAGCCAACGGCGAGATCTACGACCAGAACGCCATGACGGCCGCGCACCGCACACTGCCCATGGGCACCATCGTGCGCGTGACGAACCTTTCTACCAATCAAAGCGTCACGGTGAAGATCACCGACCGAGGCCCCTTCGTACAGGGACGGATCATCGACTTATCCCTGGCTGCCGCGAAAGAGACTGGTCTCTACCGAATGGGCGTGGCAAAAGTCCGTGTCGAAGTCTTCGCCGCACAGCGTCCGCTTACCGGCGGAAAGTGGTGCGTGCAGGTGGGCGCCTTTCAGAACGAAGGCAATGCCAATAAGTTGAAGTCCGATCTTCTTCGTCGTTACGAGACGGCCAAGGTCATCGAATTTCCGGGACCCACCGGCCACTGGGTGCGCATCAATCCTGCACTGAACGACCGCGCCCATGCCACCCAGATTGCCGACAACATCCGCACCGCCGAACCCGACGCGCAAGCCTACATCGTTCGCCTGGATTAGAGGTTCTTCGGAGAAACAGATCCCTTCGCTACGCTACGGATGACAAATACTGGGCTGCACCGCTAATTTGTGCCCCATTCTTTCGCGCTCTTTGCGAAAGGGTGGGGTAAGTTGGTCGCTCTTCGAGCGAACGATGCGCTTTGCGCATACCCACACATCGCAAAGAACGCGATGTATGGGGCACCCGGCTTTGAGTTTCCTAAGGAATCTGTTTGTGCGCTCCGCGCGACCCCACCCTTTCGCGATGAAGCTGCGAAAGAATGGGGCACAAATCCTACAGCTACAGCCACCCCTTGGCCCGAGCCATCCTTGCCGCATCGATCCGGTTCACCGCACCCAGCTTACTCATCGCCTCGGAGAGATAATTCCGTACGGTCCCCTCACTCAATCCCAACTCCCGAGCCACCTCTGCCGTCGTCCGCCCCTCGCCCGCGCGCAGGAGAATCTGCCGCTCCCGCTCTGTCAGCGGATCCACCTCGCTCCCCCAGGCCTCCGCGGCAAGATCCGGATCGATCACGCGCAGACCGCGATGCACACGCCTCACCGCGTCCGCCAACTCAGCCGCCGGTCTATCCTTTAGCAGATAGCCGAGGACACCGCTCTCCATCGCACGCCGCAGATAGCCTGCGCGCGCAAACGTCGTCAGCATCACCACGCGCGTCTTCAATCCCGCTTCGCGTACCGCCGCGGCAAGCTCCAGCCCCGTCATCTCCGGCATCTCGATATCGGTCACCAGCACATCGGGCGGCTCCTTCAGCATCATGCGCAGAGCCTCACGGCCATTCGCCGCCTGCAGATGCACCTCGATATCCGCCTCTGCATTCAGCAACGAAGCCAGAGCCCCACGTACCATACCCTGGTCTTCCACCAACATCACACAAATCTTAGGCACTGAACCCTCGCTGTCTACTCAACCAAGCCGACTTGCTAACTCGATGACTACTGACTCGCTTCAAAGCGGCATCTCCACAACGAGACGCATACCACTCGCGCCATCCAGCAGCAACTTCCCGCCCAGCATCTCTACTCGCTCGCGCATGCCCTTCAGACCAAATCCGCCATGACCATCACCACCCACACCATCATCCGACACGATCATCCGCACCGTCTTGCCCGCAACGTCCACGCGGAGCGAACACTGCGAAGCATGCGAGTGCCGCACGACATTGGTCACGGCCTCACGTACACCGAGCGTTAAAGCCATCTCCTGTTCACGCGAGAGCAGAGTCGGGAGCGTCACGGGATCCATTCCCTGCTCGCAGGCAATGCCCGCGGAACGCAAGACATCTTCGGCCTTCTCCAACTCCGCTGCCAGCCCATGCGAACGGAAGCCGAGCACGGCCTCGCGTACCTCCGCCAAAGCCTGACGCGCGGAGGTCTGAATCTGTCGAACTTCCTCTGTGGCCTTCTCGGGATCTGTCGCAATCAAGCGCTCTGCAACCTGCGACTTCAGCACGACCAGCGTGAGCGTATGCCCGAGGACATCGTGCAGATCGCGCGCGATGCGTTCCCGCTCCGCCGTCTTCGCCAGACGCTCCACTTCGCTCTGCGCCATCAGCAGCTTGCGATCCGCTTCTGCCTTCTGCGCGAAGTGCAGATTTGTCAGAGTCACGATCACCGTGAAAAATGTACCCACGCCAAAGTTCCACGGGGACAGGCCCAGCACAAGCCCCTCACTGACAATCAGGGCCACCTGCAGCAGCAGAATCCTGATCACCGCATTTGCGTCTTTCATGATGAAGGGCAAGGACGCCAGCGAAAAACAGAACATACCCGAGGCGCTCTCGCTGAAGGGCACATACAAAAACGGCAGAATAAACAGTGCCACGAGCACCGCGATCCGCACGTGCCCGCGCACAAACGGCACCGCAACATACAGCGCAAGAAACAGCACATACACGAGCGCAAACCACATCCAGTGCGTCACAGAATGCCGCTCAATTGGATCGATGAAAAAGAACAGCGTGTAAGCCAGCGCCAGATGACGCTGGAATAATCCGCCTTTCTTTTTCTTCTCCATGTCGCACTCACTCCCTACCATCGACTACCCTTTCGCCGCGTTCCGCCGGAACATCACCGCCGCCAACACCAGTGTCACCACACTAAACGCTGCGAGCCAGACCCAGTGCATAAGAATGCTATCGCTACCCGGTAGACCGTCGTAGTTCTTCAACGGCGAACCCGCTGCAAACAACTCTACCCGCGCCAGGTGATACGTCGGCCACATTGGTGCAAGCTTCTGCAGACCCGTCGGAAGATTCTTCAGCGGCATCCACAACCCGCTCAGGAAACTCATGGGCAGATAGATCAGGTTGACCACGCCCGTAGCTGAGTTCGGCGGGATGATCATCGCCAGCAACAGCCCCAGCGACGCAAATGGCACCACGCCGCCCATCACCGCCAGCGCCATATGAAAGACCTGCGTTCCCGTCAGCACGACTCCGCCCATCGTCTTGCCGAGTGTCAGCAGAATCGCAAAGATGATCAATCCAAATGCCATCGCCGTCAGGAGCTTCGCACAGAGATAAGTCCAAGCTGGCATCGGGCTCGCCTGTTTTAGCTCCAGCCATCCCAGGGTCCGTTCACTCGCCAGCGTTACGCTGACCCCAAACAGCGAGCACCCCACCAGGCCGAAGACCGTATACGTCGCGAGCAGATAGCGCGCCACCTGTTCGCCACCCAGGCCATGCGAGTTAACGATCCCGAAGAGCAGGTAAAACATCACGGGGAAACCGATCGTCGCGAGCGAAAAAGACTTTGCACGCGCCAGCCGTAGAAACTCCACCTTCGTTTCCATCCCGAAAATCGTCGCAGCACTTGCCATCACAGCACCTCCTTCTCAGCCGTCAAAGCCAGGAACGCATCTTCCAGTGCGGGACTTGAGACCTCAAGTCCACTCAGGCTCGCATCTTCCGCGAGCATCCGCCGCAACACCTCTTCGGCCGCCAGCGTCGTTACCACGGTTACGGTGTCGTGCATCTCGGCTTCGGTCACAGCGGGCCATCGCTTCAACTCGGCTACGCTCAACCGTGTCACGCACTTGATTTTGCGTCCAGCTACATTTCCTTTGATCTCGCGCGGCGTTCCCTCGGCCACAATCTCGCCTGTCCGAATCACCACGATCCTGTCCGCGAGCGAATCCGCCTCTTCGAGATAGTGCGTCGTCAACAGAACCGTCTTGCCCGCATCGCGCATGCGGCGGACCTCAGCCCACACTGCATGGCGCGCCTCGATGTCCATGCCCAGCGTGGGCTCATCCAGAAAGATAAGATCCGGATCGCCGCACATCGCCAGACCGAATAAGACTCTCTGCCTCTGTCCGCCGCTGAGCGAACCGAGTAACTTGTTCTCAATCCCCTTCAGGCCGGCGCGCTGGACTATCTCGTCGTAGGCCATCGGCTTCGGATAGTAACAACGGAATAACTCGACATACTCGCGCGCTTTGACTGTATCCGGCACCTTGGAGACCTGTAACATCGCGCCCATACGCATGCGCGTCTGCGCTACTTTGGGCGAAGCTCCAAAGACTTTCGCCACACCTGTCGTTGGTTGTAACAAGCCCAGGAGTAACTTGACAGCTGTTGTTTTACCCGCCCCATTCGGTCCCAGCAGGGCGACAACCTCTCCGCGCCGCAACGTTAGCGAGACATCCCGCAACGCTACATGTTGTCCGTATCTCTGGGTTACACCCACCAGCTCCGCCGCCACATCCTGCATCGCGAACCTCCATCCAGCGTTTTTATCTTCCCACTAGCGTTTCGCGCATGACAGTGCATTTCGTCACGGATCGCGCATGACATTTGTCAGGCTTTCCGCCTTTGTGCCCCATTCTTTCGCAGCTTCATCGCGAAAGGGTGGGGTCGCGCGGAGCGCACAAACCGGATCTGTCCGGAAAGCAAAAGAAAGCGGATCCCTTCGCTTCGCTACGGGATGACAAAGAGAGGCAATATCAGTCGCGCCATGTAAATCAGATATCTCCCAAATCAACTTCGCTTTTCGTCCACAAATGATGGAACCGAGAAACAAAACTCTGCGTACATGACGAATGTCATCTTCCATTCCTGACATTTTCCACTGTTGTGCTCCGCCACTGTTCCGCATTCTTAGGAAATAAGGACACCGCCGTGAAACTTCCAAACCATCACGCAGTCCAAAAGGCCACCATGAACAAATTAGCCATTGCATTCCTTCTCTTCTCTGCCGCCGCATCCGCGCAAAACTGCGCACACCTTACTGGCACTGTGCGCGATGGAAACGGAGGAGCCATTCCCGGCGCCGCACTTACGCTCGATGATGTGGCGATGAGACCCGCTGATGATGAGGGCCGCTACACTCTGCCGTGCCTCACTCCCGGCAATCATCATCTACACATCGTTGCCGACGACTTCGCGCCTTCCGACGTCACACTTACCGGTCGCGCCACGACGCTCGACATCGCTCTGCGCCTTGCTGAGGTCGACCAGTCCATGGAAGTCGGCGAGAATACCGAGTCCGGCCTTAATAACCAGGAGACGGGCGGCTCCAAGACACTGAGCAAAACCGATCTCGCTGGCTTGGCCGATGATCCCGACGACTTCAAGCGCGAACTACAAGTACTCGCTGCAGCCGGCGGCGGCAACCCCGGCAACGCGACCATCTCTGTCGATGGGTTCCAGGGCGCGGCTGCGATGCCCCCCAAAGGCTCCATCGCCTTCATCCGCATCAACCCCGATCTCTTCTCTTCGGAGTACGGCAGTCCTCCTTATGAAGGCGGACGCATCGAGATCTTCACGAAGCCCGCCGCAGGGCGCATCCACGGCTCATTTTTTACCACGTTCTCGCAGCCCTTCATGAATGCCAGCGACCCCTTCGCCACGTCGAAGGCGCCACTGGGCAAGCACCGTTATGGCTTCGATCTCTCCATGCCGATCAAGCCCAACAAGTTTGACCTATCGCTTAACCTGGAAAAGCGCGATATCGATACCTTTGGCGTCGTCAACGCCGTCACGCTCGACGCGAACAAGAACATCGCCACGACGATCTATAACGTCCCCACGGCGCAGCATCTCTGGATCGCCTCCGCGCGCTCCGGCGTGCAGTGGAACAAGCAGAACCTCTCCACCTTCAGCTACTCCGCCAACGTCAATCACTTTGAAAATGTGAATGCCGGCGGTACCGTTCTGCAGGAGGCCGGATACGACAATCAGCGCTCCGATCACTCCATCCGTGCCACGCTCGTCTCCACCCTTTCACCGCGCATGGTGCACGAAGGCCGCATCGCCTTCAACTTCGGCACCACCACCAACACGCCGAACTCCACGGCCCCCGCGCTCAACGTCGCGGGCGCTTTCACCGGCGGAGGCGCTCCCGCGGGCCCGAGTCGCCTGACGGAAAACAATCTCGAAGTCAACGACGATGTCCTCTACTCACGCGGCAAACACAGCTTCAAAGCGGGCATCATCTCCTTCGTCTTCTTCGATCGCAACAGCATGCCCTCCGGCTTCAACGGAAGCTACACCTTTGGCGGAGGAACGGCGCTGCCGCTCGACGCCAACGGCAACCCCACCAGCACAACGCCCGTGCAGATCACCGGTCTCGAACAGTATCGCCGCGCTCTCCTCGGCTACCAGGGCGGCGCTGCCACCATCTACACCGTCACCACAGGTTCTCCCATCGTCAACTTCACACAGGTGCGCTCGGCCATCTATCTGCAGGACCAGTGGAAGGTGACGAACCGCTTTCAACTCGCACTTGGCCTGCGCTACGCTATTCAGAACGACCCCAGCACATGGAACTCCCTAAGCCCGCGCGTTGGTATGTCCTGGTCGCCGGACAAGAAGCAGAAGCTCGTCCTGCGCGGTCGCATAGGCCTCTTCGCCAGTCCCTACCGGACGGATGTGCCCACGCAGATCATTCGCCTGGATGGCATACGCCAGACTCCCGCCACCTTTTACAACGCAACGTATGGCAACCCTACCTCGGGTCAAGCGGGTGCGTTGATCTCCACCCGCTACACGATTCCGCAGCACATGTCCCAGGCACCCTCCGTGCAGAGCCACGTTGCCGTGGAGTATGAGTTTCCCCGCCACTGGAACTTCCAGGCCAACGAATACTTTGTCCGTGGATGGGATATGACACGCATTCGCAATATCAACGCGCCCATCAATGGTTCGCCCACCGGGCCACGTCCCTTCGGCGCCGATCAGAACATCTATCAGTATCAGCAGAGCGGAGTAATGAAGGGGACTGTCACCTTCCTCGGTCTCGATCAGCACTCTCTCAAGCGCCTGCAGATCTTCCTCGGCTACCTGCGCCTGGATCTTCGCTCCAACGCGGAGACCACTTCCACCCAGCCCCAGTCCACCTACTCCGACGCAGGCGAGTTCGCGCGTCCCACGTGGTTGAATACGCATCGCATCTTCGCGATCAATAACATCAACCTCCCTTACAAGCTCGCGCTCTCGAACCAGTTCAACGCGACCTCCGGCGGCATAAATAACATCCTCACCGGTGCGGACAACAACGGCGACGGCGTCTTCAACGACCGTCCCAACTATGCCTCCGGCCCCGGCACAGGCGTCTACGCTACCCGCTTCGGTCTGCTTACCGCACCGAATAGTCCGCTGGCCACTGGCACCGCAGTCAATCGCAACCTC
The DNA here is from genome assembly GCF_000179915.2 of Terriglobus saanensis SP1PR4. Taxonomy (NCBI): domain Bacteria; kingdom Pseudomonadati; phylum Acidobacteriota; class Terriglobia; order Terriglobales; family Acidobacteriaceae; genus Terriglobus; species Terriglobus saanensis. The sequence continues at coordinate 4,641,873 of NC_014963.1, forward strand.
GGCACACTTTCCTGGACGATCAATCTCGACACGAACCTCAGCCGCACCTTTGTGCTCAACTCCAAATCCGCACAGGACCACCAGCAGAGCATCGCCTTCAACCTGCGTTCTGCGAATCTTTTGAATCACACGAACGTCAACGCAGCAGGCAATGTCATCGGCTCGCCGCTCTTCGACAAACCTCTCCTCGCCGACCCCGGACGCCGCGTAGAGGCCGGCATCCGCTACAGCTTCTAAGAAAAACCGTGCCCCATTCTTTCGCGGTTTCATCGCGAAAGGGTGGGGTCGCGCGGAGCGCACAAACCGGATCTACAGGGGAACCAACACCAGAAGCAAAAGCAGATCCCTTCGCTACGCTACGGGATGACAAAGATTGAAGACTGAGGGACGCGAAACCCTCATCGAACACTACCGGATTTCAAAGGTAAAGACATTCGCACCACCATGATTCAACGGAGAGCAAACCATGCGCAGCCTAGCCACAACGATCCTCCTTGCAGCACTCACAGCCTCAGCTCAGAAGCCCGCTCCACCCATTACCCCGGTCCAGATCTCGTACCGCTACTGGCCTGAGCAGTTCGTCCAGTTCGTCACCGGAACCGAAACGCCATACTCCATGTTGGAGTTCGACGTCGATCAGAAGACCTACGATCTCGTCCTCACCGACCGAGCGACGAAGAAGCGCATTCACTACGCCAGCGATGAGACCATCGCCGCGCAGGACCGCGTCTCCGGCGATGAAGCCTATGTCACCAAGGTCCTCTTCGAACGCCCCGAAAACGCGGGTAAAGACGCTACATATAACCTGCGCACCGTGCTCCACGACAACAGTCCGCTGGAGTGGCGCTTCATCCAGGGCTCCGAGATGATGGAGCAGGGCGGTGGTCTTTCGAAGCTCGCCGAGATTCCCGTTCCCGTGCTTGCCTATCGCGAACAGAGTGCCGTCGCGGGAGACGGCACCGCGCTCGTCGTCGGCAAAGCCGTCTCTCCTGCCGAGATGTGGACCGAGATCTCTAAGCCGCCCTACTTTGTCGCTTGGCGTGGGGCGTATTCCATAAGCGCGACTACTGTCTCCCTCGTCCCCGGTAAGCAGACATGGAAGATCGACAGCGCACCCGACACCATCGCCAGCGGGGCCGTCTGGAAGCTGAGCAATGACGCGGGTCGCACGCGCACCCTCACCATCAAGAAGCTCGACGGCGCCAACGCCACCATCCTCGATCAGGACTCGGCTGTGAGCACGTACAGCCGGATCGTCACCGCAACGACAACGCCCACCGGTTGGCAGATCAACAGCGTCCACTACATTCCCCATGATGAAGAAAAGCATGCGTTCACCGTGAGCTTCACGCCAGCGCTTGGTAGCGGTACTTCCACTGCGGACTTCGTCCTCGGCAAGAAGAACAAGATTGCCACGGCCACTGTCGAAACCGCCGCCACCTCCTCCAACCTCACGATGAAGTCTCCGGACTGGATCAAGGGCAAGGCCATCTCCACGCAGATCATCCCCTCGGATGGCGCCGTCACCCTGGTCTCGATGCCGAAGAAATAAAACTTTCGCAGAACGAAAAGAGCCGCCTCAGCAACGGAGGCGGCTCTTTTATTTATTTCTTACAGAGAGATCAGATCACGCGGCTATGCCGGTATCCACCGTCGTCCAGAGCGGCAAGAAGCTGTTCGATCTGCTCCTGTCCGCGTGTCTCCATCGTGATATCGATCGTCGTATCGCCGAGATTCACACCGTAGTACGCGCGGTTATACAGCGTGTCCACGATGTTCACACGATGCGCCGCAATGAGCCGCGTCAGCTCCTGAAGAGCGCCGGGCTTGTCCAGAAGATGAATGCGCAGGCGGATCAGACGGCCATCCTTCACAAGACCGCGCTCGATGATGCGCGAGAGCAGCGTGACATCGATGTTGCCGCCGCAGACCAGAACGCCGACGTGCGCGCCTTGAAGGCTCGTCTTCTTCTGCAGTAAAGCAGCCAGCGCCGTAGCGCCAGCGCCTTCGGCCAGCGTCTTTTCGCGCTCCAGCAGAACAAGAATTGCGGACGCAATCTCATCCTCATCGACGGTTACGATCTCGTCGACATACTTTTGCACCAGCGGAAACGTGACGTCTCCCGAACGCCGCACCGCGATGCCGTCCGCAATCGTCGTCGCCGCCTCCAGCGTCACGGGATGACCCGCCTGGATCGCGACCTGCATCGACGCCAGCCGCGCCGTCTGCACACCCACGACGCGAATCTTCGGATTGCGCTCCTTCACCGCGCACGCGATGCCCGAGATCAATCCCCCACCGCCGATGGGCACCACGATCGCTTCCAGCTGCGGCACCTGCTCCAGCAACTCCAGCCCGATCGTTCCCTGTCCGCTGATCACGGCCGCATCGTCGAAGGGATGAATGAACGTTAGCCCCTCCGCATCGCAGAGCCGTCGCGCCTCGGTATACGCAGCATCGTAATTCGCGCCATGCAGAATCACGTTCGCGCCAAAGTTTCGCGTCGCCGTGACTTTCACCAGAGGTGTCGCTTCCGGCATCACAATCGTGGAGGCAATGCCCCGCGCCGTCGCGTGATAGGCCACGCCTTGGGCGTGGTTTCCCGCACTCGCGGCAATGACGCCGCCTTTTTTCTGCGCCTCGGTCAGTGTCAGAATACGGTTGAGCGCTCCACGCTCCTTGAACGCACCGGTCATCTGCAGGTTTTCCAGCTTGAGATACACCTGCTGCCCCGTCAGATCCGAGAGCATCTGCGAGTGCGGGCACGGCGAGTAATAGATCGATCCAGCGATGCGCGCGCGCGCCGCCTCTACGCTTGCAAGCGTGACGCCTGCCTGGTCTTGCTCCTGAGAACTCATCCTCTAACGATAGGCGGCTTTCGTCATGATTGCCACTCGTGGGACTCTCACTCTGCAACAGGAACGCGCTTTAGACCTTCGCGTTCGCGAGGCATCGCTCCATATATCCATTCATCTGGCGGATCTCGCTGAGCTTCATACCTGCCCACAACCGCTCCCCGATACGCGCTGCCGCGGCCTCGCCACGCGCCAGCAGGGCCTCTCCCTTCGCCGTCAGTTCGGTCGTCACAATGCGGTCATTCGTGGCGGACTTCGCGCGCCGGATCCACTTCTCCCGTTGCGCCCGCGTCAGCAAAGTCTGGGCCGTCTGCGGTGTGACTTCGCACATCCTGCTTAGCTCCGCGGCAGAGACGCCCGACTTCTGCCTTACCGCATGCAGCAGCCGTAGCTGCGCCAGGGAAAAATCCGTATCGCGCAGCTCCTCTTCCAGCAGTCCGCGATACGCCACAAGGAACGACCGCATGGCCTTCGTGCATCGCCGCGTCTCTTCTGCCCGTGTCTGTGTCTTTGCTTTACCCATTAGATCAGCTTACTGATACTCTATATCAGCTATCTGATATGGCAAATACCCTGACAGAACCCGTCTGGAAACCGAAACATAACCAGTGGCTCATCGCGCTCACGGTGACGATCGCGACGTTTATGGAGGTGCTCGACACCTCCATCGCCAACGTGGCGCTCCCGCACATCGCGGGTTCGGTGGGTGCCAGTTCGGAAGAAGCGACATGGGTCCTGACCAGCTATCTCGTCGCCAGCGCCATCATTCTGCCCATCTCCGGCTGGATCTCCAATCGCATCGGGCGCAAGCGCTTCTACATGACCTGCGTCGTCATCTTTACCATCTGCTCCGTGCTGTGCGGTCTGGCCAACACGCTTCCGCTACTGATCGTCGCGCGCATCCTGCAGGGGTTGGGTGGTGGTGGTCTCGCTCCAAGCGAACAGGCCATCCTCGCGGACACCTTCGACATCTCGAAACGCGGACAGGCCTTTGCCCTCTACGGCACCGCTGTCGTCATCGCCCCGGCCATCGGTCCCACGCTGGGCGGATGGCTGACGGACAACTTCAGCTGGCACTGGATCTTCTTCATCAATCTGCCCTTTGGCCTGCTCTCGCTCTATCTCAGCAACATCATGGTGGAAGATCCGCCAGAGATCACAGCGCGCACCAAGCGGCGCGACCCCATCGACTTCGTCGGCCTCTTCAGCGTTGCGATTGGCGTCGGCCTCCTCGAGTACACACTCGACAAGGGACAGCAAAAAGACTGGTTCAGCGATCCCTGGATCCGTACCGCCGCTATCTCCGCAGGGGTGCTACTCACTTTCTTTGCGTGGTGGGAGTGGCACCACCCGGACCCTGTCGTGGATCTAAAGCTGCTGAAGAACCGTAACTTTGGTACGGCTGTCTTTCTCCAGCTCATCCTTGGCATGGTGCTCTTCGGAAGTACGGTGCTCATCCCGCAGTATCTGCAGAGCATGCTGGGATACACTGCGGAACGTGCGGGCATGGTGCTATCCCCTGCAGGCTTCGTGATGATGGTGATGATGTTCGTCGCCGGTCGCACGCTGGGCAAGGGAGACCCTCGCCTGATGGTGATGCTGGGATACATCGCCACGGCGGCGGGGCTCTACAACCTCACGCGGCTCGACCTGACCACCAGCTTTAATACCGTCACGGTCTGGCGCATGTTGCAGGTCGTCGGCCTGCCCTTCATCTTCATCCCCATCAGCACCCTCAACTATGTCGGCGTGCCACGCGAAAAAAGTAACCAGATCTCGTCGCTCTCCAACTTTGCGCGAAATATCGGCGGCAGCGCGGGCACTGCACTTCTGACGACGTTCATAGCACGCCAGTCCCAGATCCACCAGATGCAGCTCGCCTCCAACATCTCCGCAGGCGGCTACGCGTATCAGGCTTTCGTCGCCCGTTTCCAGGCGGTAGCCAGTGGAACCGCGGGCACAGCCCAGGCCGCGATGGGGCAAGTCTATCAACGGATGATCCAGCAGGCGACGATGCTCGCCTACCAGAACGCGTTCTATGTCCTGGCCGTCACCGTATTTTTCCTGTCACCGCTTGTATGGATCATGCGCCTGCCGCCCAAGACAGCCAAGATCGATCCAGAAGCTTTGGGCGGACACTAGCTCCGCGCGCGGAAGCGGTTCGCCTTCAGGAACTCTTCGCGCAGCTCAGGCGTTCGCAGATTCTCGCGCATATGCTGCAGCCGCTGCTCCAGCGCCAGCAGCGTATCCGCAATCGGCTTCTGGTTCGTCATCGCAACATCCCGCCACATGCTGAACGGGCTTGCTCCCAGTCGTGTCATCTCACGGAGAGCCCGTCCACCAATGGCGCGCAACGCTTCATCGTCGCCGATCTGGTCCTCAAGCACAGCCGTCATCGCCGTTGAGACCATCTGCGGCAGATGTGAGACCCATGCGCACAACTCATCGTGGCGCACAGGATCGATGTCGATCGGCTTCGCGCCAAACTTCTCCACGAGGTCGCGCCAAGTCGTCTCCAACGGAGTCGGTTCATGCAAAGGGGTAAAGATCCACGGCGCATTTTGAAATAAATTCGCCTCGGCGAGAGCAGCTCCGCCTGATTCTTTCCCAGCCATGGGATGGCCGGGAAGAAACTGCTTCGGAAACAGTGATACTCCACGCGCGGCGATCTGCGCCTTGGTGCTTCCCGTATCAGTCACCATCGCATCGGCGGAGAGATGCGGCTGAATGCGCCCCATCCAATCGAGGATCGCCAACACCGGCACAGCCAGAACGACGATCTGCGAACCGGCAATCGCGGCAGCATGCGCTTCAGGATTGCGCGCCGTTGCAGTGATGGCACCGATGCGCTCGGCGGTTTCAAGTTCTGTGCCGCTCGCATCGATGCCTGTAATCGTTCCCGTAAATCCTGTGGCGCGCAACGCCAGCCCCACCGAAGCACCGATCAGACCGGTGCCGATGAGGGTAATGTGTTCGACCTGAAGCGTTGCGTCCACGAGTTAAAAGGCCAGATGCTGCTGGAAGAACCGCAGCGTACGCTGCCGCGCTTCATGCGCCGCAACCGAATGGTAAGCCGTCGGATCGACGTCGCGATTGAAGGCATGGCCCGCACCCTCATACGTGAAGAGTGGGATCGTCGGATGCTTCGCTTCAATCGTATTCACGATCGAAAGCGGAATATGCTCGTCCAGCTGACCGTAGTGCAGCATGACGGGGCACTGCGGCTTTTCGTCGAGGAACTTCGGCACCGCTGCGCCGTAGTAGCCGACAGCAGCACGCACGCTCGGCAGACGGCACGCGGAAAGCCACGCCACCGTTCCGCCAAAGCAGAAACCGACAACACCAATTGCGTTCGAGGTCTCAGACTCCAACCAGTCGATCGCTGCCTGCACGTCCGCCATCGCAAAGTCTAAGTTGATCTGCGACGCAAGCTCCTTCGCGTGCTTCCAGCCCGCTGCATCGTAACCAAGTTCAACGTTGCGTTCGTACCGGTCGAACATCGCGGGCGCAATCGAAAGATAGCCTTCGCGCGCATAGCCATCCGTTACCGAACGGATATGCTCGTTGACACCAAAGATCTCCTGCACTACGACAAGCGCGCCTCTTACTTCACCGGCGGGCCGTGCCACGTAACCCGAGAGTTCGTGATTATCCTCTGTGATCAGTTCGACGACTTCGGACATATTGTTACTCCTAAAAACTGTTGGACTACTTCTTACTGTTAACGTTACGTCCCACGATGGGAGCGAGCTTTTCCAGTTGATGGACGAGGTCCGTCAGCTGCTGCGGGAAGAGCGATTGTGCACCATCGCTCATCGCCTTGTCCGGATTGGGATGCATCTCCATGAGCAGACCATCCGCACCCGCAGCCACCGACGCAAGCGCCATTGCAGGAACGAACTCACGCTTTCCGACACCGTGCGAAGGATCCGCAAAGACGGGAAGATGCGTCAGCTTCTTCAGAACGGGGACCGCCGAAACATCCATCGTATTGCGCGTATACGTCTCGAAGGTACGGATGCCACGCTCGCAGAGGATGAGGTCGTAGTTGCCGCCGGAGAGGATGTACTCTGCCGAGAGCAGAACTTCTTCAATCGTAGCGGCGATGCCGCGCTTCAACAGTACCGGCTTGCGCACATGGCCAAGCTCGCGCAGAAGATTGAAGTTCTGCATGTTGCGCGCGCCCACCTGGAAACAATCGATGTACTCCAGCATCGGCTCGATCTGCGAGATCTCCATGACCTCGGTGATGACGAGCAGACCCGTCGCATCGCCCACTTCGCGTAACAGCTTGAGGCCTTCGATACCCATGCCCTGGAAGCTGTAGGGCGAAGAGCGCGGCTTGTACGCGCCGCCACGGAGGAACTTGCCGCCTGCGGCCTTAACCTGCTGCGCGGAGAGCAGGATCTGCTCGCGTGACTCCACCGAGCAAGGTCCAGCCATCACGACGACTTCTTCGCCGCCGACGACCACACCGTTGGGAAAGGTGATCTTTGTGCCTTCGGGGCGGAAGTTGCGACCCGCAAGCTTATACGGAGAAGAGATGCGATAGGCATCCTGCACGCCGCCGAGCACCTTGAACTCGTCCACTTCAAACTGCGCCGGGGTGCCGACACCGGCGAGGATAATCTGGGTCGCGCCCGTTGTGCGATGCACGTTGAATCCGAGCTCCACCATGCGCTCAATCACGGTCTGGATATGCTCTTCGGTGGCTTGGTCCTGCATTGCGACGATCATGTTGTTGTTTGTCCTTAGTGAATAAAAACTTAACTCTGCTTTTCATCTCGACGTTGCAAAGTCCGCATCACGTCGATAATGCGTTCGTAAATGTGTTGCATCTCTGCATTCGGAAGCGGGCCCGGATTGGCGGCAAGTACGTTCTGGAAGACGATCTTTTCGCGATCGGGTTCATACACCGGCAGGGCGCTTCCCTGCTTTAGCTTGCCAATCTCCTGTGCCGCTGCGGCCCGCTCGGAGATAAGCTTTACGATCCGCGCGTCCAACTCATCGATCTTCTTACGCCAGTCTGCGATTTCCATGGTGACGATTCCCTTGCAAATATGCGTTAAGCCGGACTGCAATGCTTCGCCGGGCGGCAGATTCCATCATATCGATTCAGCGCCGCCGCGAAGGGTACGGATGAACTGGCCCACGGCCTGGGCAGCTTCTGTTGCAGGGGTATCTTCAATCAATTTCACAATGGCGGAGCCCACCACAGCGGCATCCGCGAACTTCGCAATGGCGGCGACGTGTCCCGGGTTGGAGACGCCAAATCCGATCGCAATGGGAAGATCGCCCGCAAATTTGCGCAGCCGCGCCACGAGATCTTCCGCCTCGCTGGTAAACGCAGAGGTCTGCGTACCCGTAATGCCCGTGCGCGAAATCGCATACACGAAGCCCTGCGAGTTCTCCGCAATCGCCTTCAGCCGTTGATCCGGACTGGTAACCGCCGCCAGGAAGATCGGCTGCAGACCGTTCGCATGCATCGCCGCGAGATACTCGTCCGCTTCTTCGACGATCAGATCGGTGAGCAGAACACCGTCCGCGCCGCTTTCTTTCGCGAGCTTGCAGAACTCAACCATGCCCACGCGCACCACAGGATTCAGGTAGCTGAACAACACGATCCCTGCTTCCGGACGCGCTTCGCGGATCTTTTTTGATAGCGCGAGCACATCGGTCAGGCGCGTCCCGCGAGCCACGGCACGTTCACTCGCTCGTTGGATCACAGGGCCATCGGCCAGGGGATCGGAGAACGGAACACCAAGCTCCAGCACCTCCGCTCCGTTATCCAGAGCAGCCAGGGCAATGTCGTAGGTCGTCTCAAGATCGGGATCGCCCACGGTCAGGTAGACGACGATGCTGGGTTTGTTCTTGAAGGAAATCGCCATGGTTATTTGGCTCCCTTCAGATCGAGCTCACGCGAGATGATGCCCATGTCCTTATCGCCACGCCCTGAGAGATTCACCATAATCGACGCCGTCTTCGGCATCGTTGGTGCAAGCTTCAACGCCTCCGCCACTGCATGCGCGCTCTCCAGCGCAGGCAAAATGCCCTCCGTCCGTGAAAGCACCTTCGTTGCGTTCAATGCTTCGTCATCCGTAGCGGAGGTGTACTCCGCGCGCTTGGAGTCATGCAGCATGGCATGCTCCGGCCCAACGCTGGCGTAGTCCAGACCCGCCGAAACCGAGTGCGTCGAAGCCACCTGTCCCGCGTTGTTCTGCAGAACATAGGAGTACGTTCCCTGCAGAACGCCGGGGAGACCGCCCTTGAAACGCGCGGCATGTTCGCCCAGCGCGGTTCCACGTCCACCGGCTTCTACACCGATCAGGCGCACATTCTCATCCGGCAAGAACTCGTAGAAAGCACCGATCGCGTTGGATCCGCCGCCGACGCAGGCCACCACCGCATCGGGAAGCTTGCCCTCCTGCTCCAGGAACTGGCGGCGCGCCTCGATCGAAATCACGCGATGAAAGTCGCGCACCATCGTGGGATACGGATGCGACCCAAGCGCCGAACCGAGGATATAAAACGTCGTGCGGACATTCGTAACCCAGTCGCGCATCGCTTCATTAATAGCGTCTTTCAGCGTGGCCGAACCCGACGCGACACCGCGCACTTCCGCGCCCAGCAGACGCATGCGGTACACATTCAACTCCTGGCGGTGCATGTCCTCTTCGCCCATGTAGATCACGCACTCCATACCAAAGAGCGCACACACCGTCGCCGTCGCTACACCGTGCTGGCCTGCACCGGTCTCGGCGATGATGCGCTGCTTGCCCATGCGGCGCGCCAGCATGCCCTGGCCGAGCGCGTTGTTGATTTTGTGCGCACCGGTGTGGAGAAGGTCTTCGCGCTTCAAATAGATCTTCGCCCCGCCCGCCTGCTCGCTCAGACGCTTCGCGTAGTAAAGCGGCGTGGGACGTCCACAGTAATTCTTCAGCAGATCGGCAAGTTCGGCCTGAAACGCCGGATCTTCCTTGGCTTCGGCGTAGGCATGCTCCAGCTCCTGGAGCGCCGCCATCAGCGTCTCCGGCACATAGCGGCCGCCATAGGCGCCAAAGCGTCCCGCACCCAGTGTGCGCATGACTTCTGTCGTAGAGGTAAGAACGGTTTCCGGCACGGTGTAACTCCTGTCAATCAAAAAACAAGAGCCGCGACCTGGTTTGGGTCGCGGCTCCGGTGGATGTCGTCTGAAACTTTCGCTCTGCGGGTGGTGCGGTGTTGCAGGCTTGCCCGTTTAGAGAGAGTTGACTCCGCCGTTGCCGCTCTTGAAACGCCAAGAGCGGTAAGTAAATCCCGTAAACGGACGGAAGTAGTTCATATCGACTTAGAGATTACACGCTTCGACGATGGGTGTGCAAGGCACACGAAGAAGAGGATAAGGAGAGCTTCTTCCGGATTGCTGCGTTATCGGGGCGTTTGTACCCCTAACAGAGCCGATACGAGGAGGTCGAGGTCGGCGGGGTTGACATCACTGACGGCGATGATGCGCAGGTCATGCGTCATCGCTTGACGCATGGCGAAACCAGACTGAGTTCCAGGCAGCACCGTGACCATAGGACGACCAGATCTCTGGGTAAGAAAGACCGAGACCTCGTGCTTATGGATGGTGAAGAGGAGCAGCGCGGCGGGCTGTCCGTTCAGATACGCCAGATCGCCGCCCTTGAGAGTCGTATCTGCGGGAAGAACGTCTGGCAGGTTGAAGCTGAACGGCAGCTTGCCCTGGAACCAGGGCTTTACCGTGTGGCGGTCTGTGGAGACGACTTCGGGGGATGCGCCGCTGGATAAGGCGGCCAGGTGCTGATCAAGCAATTCAGCGGAGAGAGTATTGGCTTCACGGGTTTGCCTCCAACCAAGGAGTGATACCGCAAGCACGAGAGCTGCGGCCGCTGCGGCCCATGTGGCGGAGCGAAACGAGTAAATACGCGCAATCTTCTTCGGTTCCTGCGGACGGAGTTGCGCTGTCAGGCGGGCGAGAGCATCGGCGGGAACGTCGAATTGTTGCGCGGCACGCGCTGTGGCAGCTTTGAGTCGCGTGGCAGAGAGAACGCGTAACGCACATTCATGGCAATCGGTCAGATGTTGCTGAACTTCGTAACTCTCACTGGAAGATAGCTCGCCGTCGATGAACGCACTGAGTTGATCCGGGCCGAGATGTTCGTTGGCTTGTGTCGTTTGAGTCATAGCGATTCCCCGAGTTGCACTTTCAATTCTTGATGAAGCGTGCGCCGAGCGCGAGAGATGCGTGACATGACAGTACCGATCGGAACATCGAGGACGAGCGCAATGTCCTTATATTTGAGCTCCTCCACATCGCACAGGAGTAACACCTCTCGAAGCTGCGGGTGGAGATGATCGAGGGCCCGGTTGACAGCCGCTTGGTTGTCGAGACGGATAAGGTGGTCTTCCGGAGTCGGACTCTCATCGGTGGCGTCGGGCAGATCGGAATAGTCTTCCAGAAAAACGGTGCGTGCGGCCGCGATGCCCGTACGCGAGGTGAGGAAGGTGTTGCGGAGGATGCGGAAGATCCACGCTTTGAAGTTAGTGCCGGCCTGAAAAGAGTCGAAAGCACGAAGCGCTTTGGAGAGAGCTTCCTGCACAAGGTCTTCCGCGTCCGCATGATTGCGGCTGAGCCAGAAGGCGTGGCTGTAGAGCGAGGGTAAGAGAGGCAGCGTAAGGTGTTCGAACGACGCGCTATGGAAGGGGGAGGACATGGTGCGAAGTTCCTCGAAGTATCTGGAGGCGGAGCTGCTCTGCCGGTTGGGACGTGGTCGACGAGATGGCCTTGAAGATGAGACACACTCCCTGTAACTAAATTACAGCCGGTTTATTCCATTCTATTTATTTGCGGATTTTCGAGAATAAAAGCGTGCTTCCTCAGTTCTCCATCGTGCAGGCAATCAAACAATGGAGCGAGATATGAATAAATTTACAGAAGATGAGATAGCGCGGGACAAACAGGCGGAGCCTGCGGGCGACGGAATCGACAGGCGTAACTTTCTGGGGTGCATGGCCTGGGCAGGTACGGGGCTCCTTTGGTCCATGGTAGGAGGAGTTCCGGCATCCAGGCTGCTGTCTCAGACCATGAAGGTCGGTGGGCCGGCCGCAGGAAAGATCGAGGACTTCTCCTTTGTCCAGATCAGTGACAGCCACATTGGGTTCAACAAAGGCGCGAATCCGGATGTAACGGGAACGCTGCAAAAGGCCATCGATAAGATCAATCTCGTCCCGGCAGGCATGAAGCTGCCAGACTTCATGATCCATACCGGTGACATTACGCAGAACTCCAAGGCTTCGGAATTTGACACGGCGGCACAGGTGATCAAAAGTGCGAAGGTCGGCGAGGTCTTCTACGTCCCCGGAGAGCATGATTTCTCGCTCGACGATGGTGCACTGTATAAGCAGCGATTCGGCAAGGGCACCGTTGGGAATGGCTGGTATAGCTACAACCACAAGGGCGTGCACTTCGTTGGACTGAACAACTGCGTGCAGGTCGATGCGATGGGAAACCTTGGCGCGGAGCAGCTTGCGTGGATGAAGTCCGATCTGGCGGGCTTGAGTTCATCGACGCCGATTGTAGTATTCGCGCATATCCCGTTGTGGATGGTCTACGAGAAGTGGGGCTGGGGAACGGCCGATGGTGCGCAGGCGCTGGCCCTTCTGAAACGTTTTGGCTCGGTCACTGTGTTGAACGGTCACATCCATCAGGTGGTGCAAAAGGTAGAGGGCAATGTCGCGTTCCACACGGCAATGGCGACGGCGTTTCCGCAGCCCGCACCGGGAACTGCTCCGAACCCTGGACCGATGACTGTTCCCCCCGGCAAGTTGCAGAGTGTGCTCGGCGTAACCAACGTCAAGGTCGTTCGTGGACACAGCCACCTCGCCGTGGTCGATCACTCACTGGCGGAGGGAGCTTGAAACGCCTTGGTGCTGTGATCGTGCTTTCTGCTGTTTCTCTCACGGGACTTGCGTTTGTACATCCCTTCGGTAATCCGCGTGTCGAGCCCGCAAAGGGGCTCGACACGTTGTTTCAAGGCGCCAGGATGTCTTCGGATACAAAAAGGGTTCTGGTTACGAAGTGCGCTGACTGCCACTCAAACGAGACGCGGTGGCCGGTCTATGCACGTCTGGCACCTGGTTCCTGGCTGATCGAGCGGGATATCGTTGAGGCGCGCAGGAAGATGAATCTCTCGCTTTGGGACCAGATGCCCGCCGATGCGCAGAGTGTATTGGCCGGACAGATCATTCATGAAGCGAAGAGTGGGGACATGCCACCTCTGCAATACCGTCTTCTGCATTGGAACTCCGAGCTGACAGCAACGGACATTGCAGCGCTCTCGATGATGGAAACCGGGGCGCAACAGGAGGCGAGCGTGGGCGGCTCCGGCGATGCCGCGCGCGGCAAGTCCGTATTCGATAAGCGATGCACCGGCTGTCATGCGATGGAGGGAGATCGGGAAGGGCCGAGGCTTGCCGGAGTCTTTGGCAGAAAGGCTGGAAGCGTGGCAGGCTTCGACTACTCTGCCGGGTTGAAGAACTCCGGAATCACATGGGATGAAACCACGTTGGAGAAATGGCTCAGCGATCCCGACACGTTAGTGCCTGACAACAAGATGGACTTCCATGTTCCGGCCGCCCAGGAACGCTCCGATTTGATCGCCTATTTCAAACATCAAAAGGGTCAGAACTAGATAGACCCAAAGCAAACGCTCATTCTTAACCGTGGCTTGCCACGATAAGTAAGGATAGGCCGTCTTCTGTTGAGTGGTTGGAAGCGATCCGGAGTTGCAAATAGGCGATAAAACGATCCTTCGCCCACATGGTTACCTCCGGATCGCCCTCGATCCGCCAAAGACCTCTCGCGACATGAAAGGTGATCCAGCTTTTTAGTTCGACTTCAAGCGCATATTTTCCGGCAGGAAGTCGGTGTAAAAGAGCTTCGCATCCTGCGTAAGGTAGAACGTCGGAATGTTTGGAAACTTCTCTTCCACGCGCTGGAGGGTGCGGAAGTCAAAGCTCTGGATTTCGACGCGATCTTCCATGTGATGCCGCGCGATGGTACCGGCAAGTGTATCTGCGAAGACCTCGGGGCCTACGGTATGGTTTGGCGCAAAGAGTTCTTTCGGAATCTTTTCTCCACGGACGACGCTTGGGAACTGCATGCCTCCAAGTGGACGCAGGTTCGGCATGATCTTGGTTTCGATATTGAAGCGGACATGCGCTGCGTTTTCTGCGCGCGCCTTTGCTTCGGGAAGATGGCGTCCCTCTCCCGTGCGGTAGTACTGCACATAGAAATCGACAAAGCGGAAGAGCTGATCGACATTGGTGGCGGCATAGGGGTTGATCATCCCATCCTTCTTCGCAAAGGCCACGGAGACCGGCGAGAGCGATAGGTCGTTGCTCTGATCGAGCGGGAAGCGGAGCTTGTCGCAGATAAACGTCTTGCCGGCGTCAACGGACGAGATGTCGCTCAGATACACGCGGTTTTCCATCGTGTACTCTGCTCCATCGGCGCGACGGCAGGATTCGGGATTGTAGAACTGGTCGTGCCAGAGCGTGGAGACATGGTCGGTGGCCACGCCGGAGTCCGTCTCAAGCGAGCTGCTCAGTTGGTCCAGGCCGCCTTCAAAGGAAGGCAGGGTGTTCTCCGGACGCAGACGGCGTCCGCCGCGATGCGCCGAGACATCGAACTTGGCGAGCCGCTCCCGATCGTCCCCTGTGGCGCGCTCGCGTTCTTCGCGCAGCACGCGCTGCAGAAGGTCGGGCCGGTCTGTGATCAGCCCATCGACTCCGGTACGAATGATGCGGCGCATCGACTCGGAATCATTCGTCGTCCACGGAACGACGCGGATGCCCATGCGATGCATCTCCTGAACATCCACCATGATCTGGCCCGGCTTTCCGTCCTCCAGGGTCACAACGGAGACATCCATGGGAGAGAGCGTGGGTGCGACTGCGTGAAACTGCTTCGCGTGCGCTGCCGCTTCGGCCATCACGGCGGCGTAGGGATGCTCCTGTTGAGCGTGCAGAGAGACGGAGCCAAGGAAAGTAATACAGGCGAAAGCAAGCAGACGGGTAGGATTCATGCGGCGAGGTTAACATCCCTCCGTTACGTTCTGATGAAACAGGCGTTTCTGCGAACGAACGAATCAGGGCGCATTGCCAATACTGCGTTCTTGCGCACCGGCTTTGCCTACGGGTCCTGGCCACCCTACTGGAGGCCGTACACCACATCCATCATTGAGCCGCGCATCACATTTGAGGTGAAACGGCTGCGAGGATCGTTTCGCGCAAATTCTAACTATTTGGTGAGCTTGGTGGCGGAGCCGTGAACCTAAACCCCGGCGCCCGCAAATAGCAGTTTGTATTTTTCCCCCTTTGAAAAAGCATAACGAGCACTCTCCGGCCCATCTTATTCTTCACAATAAATTCAGCATCCTCTTTGGTGATCCTCAATTTGGTTTCGACAGTCCTTTTGTATGAAGAAGTTCCCATGCTCCACACCTTCACGATCACATCGTAGTCGCCGGGTAGTATGTCAAATGCATGCAGCGTTTCGATTGCCACTCGTTTGCTGACAGCCTCTTCTCCCGGAATGAACCACGTGGATGGAAAACTCTCGAATCTTGTATCGCGTCTACGATCCTCCTCCACAAAAATAGTTGTAACGTTTTCCGTCCATATCAGGGGCTCTCGTCTGTCATCTGCAATACGTAGAACTTCAAACTCCATCTGCTTGATCACCGCTGTTTTTGAACCGGGGTTATAAATAGCAACTTCGGGCGTAATCCGAATTCGACTATCATCGAACATCTGTAATTGCAGTACCTCGCCGAACTTAATCATGAGGGTGCCTTTACGGAAAACAGAATAGTAGAGATTTCCGATGGAAACGGCGAGGGCGGATGCAGAAAGTACCTGTGTCCATCCAAAGGCGCCTAGAGATGAGATCACACGAAACCATGTCATGGGTCACGCTCCACTCGGCAGGAATTTTACCGTAACTAAACGCGTATCCTGCAAATCTGGACGCAAATATCTGTCAAAGAACACATTGGCTGCGGCTAAGAAAAAGACAGAGGTAATCATTCGTCTTACTTTTTGCAAATAGTCAAAACCCTGAGTTGCATCAGACAAACCTTGCCCAGATTTCCATTGCGGCGAATCTCGGCGGGGCGGAAGCCATCGAGCTATGGAACGAGCGGTTCGCATGTTGGTTGGATTGACCGCTCTTGCTCTCGGTCTCATATCTGAGCCTTTGCAGGTTTCCTGACATCAAGGGGTTTACCCGCATTCCTCCATTCAGGGACGACTCCTGGAAACCGGGCTGCATCCTATTCCTCGTAAGACGTACCGGAAGTACGCTTTTCATTCTCCTGAAGCAATGGAGAAGCGATCTCGAGAGGAGCACACATGGCACTCACAAAGACGTTTTCCACTCTGGTTCTTCTGGCGACCTTTTCTCTCCCCGCTGTGATTACCGCACAGGACACCGCAGCGGAGCGCCGTCACCGCCGCGCTCAACGCGCGCAGGATGCACACGATAAAGCGCATCACAACACCGCTAAGGTCGTCGGCGGATCTGCTGCCGGAGGAGCCGCTTTAGGAGCCGTTGCAGGCGGCGGAAAAGGCGCTCTTATCGGCGGTGCCGTCGGAGCCGGCGGTGGCGTTGTCGCCGACAAAATCCGCAAACACAAAGGCGTGGAGAAGCGCGAAAATCAGGATCCCCGCTAGGAACCGGATCAGATCAGCTAAACCGCGGCGCATCGGGATTCTCGTCCCGGATGCGCTTCGTCCGCGGTCGCCTTCGCGTTGGCGATGAACAACCGCACTTTCTCTGGATCCTTAATCCCAGGCTCAGCTTCTACTCCGCTGGCAACGTCTACTCCCCACGGGCAGAGTGTCTCCACGGCCTCGGCAACGTTGATCGGACGCAGCCCTCCGGCAACGACAATCGGGATCTCCGCAGCGGCGATGGCCTGGGCCGCGCGCTTCCAGTTGAACGAGATCCCGGTGCCTCCGCTACCCGACTTCGTGGAAGAGTCGACCAGAATCGCGTCGGCCATCCCGTCCCCTGCGATCTGCCTGATCTGCTTTGTAAACCGTTCCAACTGACTCGCACTCTCGCTGTCACTGGCCGCAATATCCCAGTGAACCGTCTGCAGAATACGGACGCGACCTTCTTCTCTCGGCAGCGCCCGACGCAACTCCGCTACCAGCCCAGGCACATAAGAGCGATGAAGCTGCACGCCCGTCAGGGCCGCCTCCTTCACGACGGAAAGAATCTCTTCAGCATCCTGCGAGTGAAAGACGCCGATCTTGTCCAGCTCCGCAGGGAGGAGCGGCGTAATCGCCGCCACCTCCACCGCCGTCACCTGCCGCGTACTGGGAGCGAAGACGAACCCCACCGCATCCGCATGGAGCGAAGCGGCGAGATGAGCGTCCGCGAGATTTGTGTTAGCGCAGATCTTGACCCACATGAGGATCTATTTTACTGCCGCAGCGTGACTAATTGACCGCGACCACCGGACTAAGCAATGCGCGTAACGGTACAGCCGGGTCCGGTTGACGCATCAGACTCTCGCCCACCAGAAAGGCGTTGTAACCCACGGCCTTCAGGCGTTCGATGTCCGCTGGCGTGTGAATACCGCTCTCTGCCACACGTACCGCATTGCCAGGAAGCTGCGCACACATACTCTCCGCAACGTCCAGCGACACCTCGAATGTCTTCAGATTGCGGCTGTTCACGCCAAACGCTTCGCAATCCAGATCGAGGACGCGATGCAGTTCATCCTCGTTATGGACTTCGCAGAGCACATCCAAATGCATCGACCGAGCCGCGTTCCGCAACGTCCGTAGTTCACCATCGGTAAGCGCCGCAGCGATCAGCAGAATCGCATCCGCGTGGTTGGCCCTGGCCTCCAAAACCTGGAAGGTGTCCACCATGAAGTCCTTACGCAGGCAGGGAATATTGCACGCCGCCGAAGCCGCGCGCAGGTTATCGAGCGACCCCAGGAAAAACTTCTCGTCCGTCAGAACGGAGAGACAGGCCGCACCTGCAGCTGCCAGCGTCGTGGCAAGCGGAGCCGCGTCAAAGTCAGGACGGATCATTCCCTTGGAGGGTGAAGCCTTTTTCAACTCGGCAATGACGGCAACCCCGTCGGTGGAGGCCCGCAGAAGGGCCGAGGCAAAGCCCCGCGGCGTATGTTTCGCCGCAGCACGCTCCAACTCCGCAAGATTTGCACTTTGTTTGCGTTCGGCAACCACGATACGTGTGTGGCTCAGGATGTTATCGAGGTGTGTGCTAGACATGATGCAGTACTTCTCCAATCTAAGAAGCTCTCGTGAACTTCTGACTTAAAGACGAAACGCGCAGAACAATAGAAAGCGCTGCGCGTTCAAAATGTCTTTGGTGCCGAAAAGAGGACTCGAACCTCCACACCCTTGCGAGTACGTGGACCTGAACCACGCGCGTCTGCCAATTCCGCCATTTCGGCACTGGATGCCGGGACATGGCAAAACCAAACTCCCGCCAGCAGAGCTTTCAGTCTTTCAAAGCAGGGGCCTGCTGTCAATGCAGCCTACCATTTGCCCTTCCACTACCGTATGCTGCGATGCAGTGTCAACTTCTAGTCGGCAAAGACCGTCTATGGAAACGATCCTGTATTGGAGACATAATTTCTACCATGGTTGAAAAAAACAAATTGAAGGAAGCTGAGTCAGCAGAGACGATCCCGGAAGATCTCGCCATCGAAATCCGCAAACTCGCGCACGATCTCAGCAACTCGCTGGAGATCATCGTGCAAACAAGCTATCTCCTCGGTACGACTGAGCTGAAACCGCCCGCTGACGACTGGATGCGCATGCTCGACAACGGCGTGCAAAAATCGCTCGAAATCAATCTGCGCCTGCGTGAATACATCAAAAACCACACCACCCGCTAACAAAAGGTTTAGTGCCCCATTCCCTCGCAGCTTCATCGCGAAACCGGGGTCCCCGGCGAACGGCTTTTTGTTCGCTGGAGTGGGATAGGGTGGGGTCGCGCGGAGCGCACAAACAGATTCCTTAGGAAACTCAAAGCTGGGTGCCCCATACATCGCGTTCTTTGCGATGTGTGGGTATGCGCAAAGCGCATCGTTCGCTCGAAGAGCGACCAGCGTATCCCTCCGCTTCGCTACGGGATGACGAAAATTCAGGTTGGTGAATGATCAGGATCGTGAACTTACCCCACCCTTTCGCAAAGAGCGCGAAAGAATGGGGCACGAAGCCTTCCAATCAGAGACATTTGCGTTCTTCAAAGCACAGAGAGGGCGGCCACCATGGCCGCCCTCTCTGTGTTAACTCCAACAAAACTACCGCTTCTTAGCAGCCTTCTTCACAACCACTTTCTTTTTCTTCGCGGGAGGCTTGGCTTTCTTGGCGGGAGCAACCTTCTTCGCTGGCGCAACCACCTTCTTCGCCGCAACTCTCTTCTTCACCACAGCCTTCTTAGCCGCCGTCTTCGTCGACTTCTTCACCGTAGCCGAGCGCTTCGCAGCGGACTTACCCGTCGTCCTCACAGGCGCAGCCTTCTTCACGGTCACGCCGCTCAATTCATTCTGGCGCGCCACGAAAAGATCCTCCAGCTGCTGCAGAAGCACACGCGTATGCATCGGCTTCACCAGCATCTGGTCCGCTCCCATGTCCTGCCAGGAGATATCGTCCACCGGAAACGCCGTCAGCAGCGCGACCGCAGGTTTGTAGGAAACCTTGCGCGCCTCGGCGATCACATCCTCACCCGCGCGCTCATCTTCCATGCGCATATCGGTGATCACCATCTCGTACTCGCGATGGCGGATACGCGCCTTCCCCTCGCGGGCAGAGGTGGCAGTATCTACATCGAATCCACTGATCTCCAGCACAGCTTTAAGCGTAAGCAGAACAGCAACTTCATCATCGACAAGCAGAATGCGGCGTTTCATATCTTTTGATGTTCCTCTTCATTCGAATATGCTTCCATCGCACTGCGCAGTCTGCTGTGTAGCAGGCGCAACACTACGTTTTACAGCATAGAAGGTTTGCGCCCTCCGCGGGGCTCTTGGGCTACTATCCCTCACAACAACCCTTTACTTTTCGCGCAAATGATATACTTTGCCTTGCAGACGACCCTGTGAAACGCGTGCAGCATCCAACTTCTCGCGCATGATTTCACCAGAGAGTCGCATCTGCGGAGGCAATTATTCCACCGTTTACTGACAAGCGAGCCATCAAAAGCTTCATCCGTACCAACGAAAAGATCCGCGCGAGAGAGATCCGCGTCATCGACGAAAACGGCGAACAGATGGGCATTATGGCCCCGTTCGACGCTCTGAAGGTCGCCCGCGAACGTGGGCTGGATCTCGTCGAGATCTCCCCCAACGCCGTTCCCCCCGTCTGCCGCATCCAGGACTACGGCAAGTACCTCTACGAAAAAGATAAGAGCGACCGGGCTGCCCGCAAGAAGCAGAAGGTCATCGTCATCAAGGAAGTCAAATTCTCGGTCACCGTGGACGAGCATGACTACCAGACGAAGAAGAACATGGCTGTCCGCTTCCTCGGCGACGGCGACAAGGTGAAAGCCTCCCTGCGTTTCCGCGGCCGCCAGATGGCGCATCGCGACCTGGGCTACAAGATCATCAACCGCCTCATCATGGATATCGGCGACGCTGGCATCGTAGAGTTCATGCCCCGCATGGAAGGCACCACGCTGCACGCCATCATCGCCCCGACCAAGAAGGCGGAAGCCCCCGCACCGCCCAAGAAGGTCGAAGCTCCAGCGGCTCCAAAAGCCGCCGAAGCCGCCGCACCTGTTCCCGCTCCGGTCGCAGAGACAGTTCCCCAGGCCTAGCTCTACCGCAACAAACCAAAAAGGGCGTGCCTTCCGGCACGCCCTTTGTTTTCCCGTGACCCATTCTTTCGCAGTTTTATCGCGAAAGGGTGGGGTTCGCGCGGAGCGCATAAACCAGATTTCTCAGGAAACCCATAATCGGGTGCCCCACACATCGCGCTCTTTGCGATGTGTGGGTATTCGCGCGGAAGCGCGAACCGCTTTTACAACTTCCACTCCATCGGATCCAATAACGGAACCAGCATCCCTCCCGCACATCGCAAAAACGCGATGTACGGAGCACCCGGCACCCGGATCTGCGGCTTTCCCGAAAGAAAGCGCGTTTATCCCGCCTTCTGCCCCCGCCGACAGACAATACTCAACTTCTCCGTAGCCAGAATTCGCCGCGCCTGGGTCCGCGCATGCGTCGCCCAGGGTCCCACCGGGTCCAGACGGACATAGGCCTGCCAGTATTTCAGGGCTTTCCGACGCTGCCCCTGCCTTTCGTAGGCCAGCGCGAGGTTGTAATGGGCGTCCGCGTACTCAGGGACCAGCGCAATGGCACGCTGGTACGCCACAATGGCCTCTGGAAGCCGCTGGAGCTCGTCCAGGACGTTCCCAAGGTCGAAGAAGGCCAGGGCGTAGAAGGGATCGACCTCGGTGGCGTAGCGATACCTCTGCTCCGCTTCCTCAAACTCTCTCTGGTTGTACAAAATCGTCCCCAGATTGATCGAAGAAGCCGCATGCTTCGGCTGAATCCGCAGGACCTCGCGATAAAGCCCGGCGGCCTCTGTCACAGTCGTGGGCTCCTCTTCCTTCTGGACGGCCTTCAGGAAGAGCTCCTGCGCCTGTTGGGCGATGCGAGAGACGTGCTCGGCGTCCGGTTTGCGGGTCGCCACCATCTGCGAGGGAATCTTTCCCGCCAGCTCAAAATCGAAGACCAGCTGGTGCGTCTGGGGATCCACCAGCGCTCCGCTATGGCGGAAGACGAGCCGCGAACCCCGCGGGACCGGGCTGGCCTCGCGCAGTGGGTTGAGCGTGCCAACCAGCTTCTGCATGGCGGAGACCGAGTTGCGAATATTCCGCGGCGAGATACGCGCCGCGCAGATCTCCCGCAAGCGGCGGAGATGCGATAGATCTTCAAAAGTGTACGATTCGGCCACGTGCATCAGGCCAGAGCGCTGCCACGACGCAATCTGCCGCGCAGGCAGACGCAGAATCCGCGCCAGATCCTGACGGGTAAACCGCGTCACAGGCGAGGAAGCATTCAGCGCAGCAATGGCAAGCGTTTCAGGCACGTTACGTGCGAGTATGCGGCCACAGACACGCACAATCAAGGCTTCGCAAGCGCCAAACGCAGAAATGCGTGGATAACTTGTACCAACATGGGTTCCGGAGGCTACGGAAGGGTGACTGGAGCCGACGAGCGGACTTGAACCGCTGACCTGCTGATTACGAATCAGCTGCTCTACCAACTGAGCTACGTCGGCCTGCAAGGTCGATTCTAACGGCAAGTTACTGGTTCCACCAAACGCGAGAGCCTATGCCGCCCTGAGAGTCGCCAAAGCCGCCTCAGACGCCCCCGGAAACATGAAAAGGCCGCCCGGAAACCGGGCGGCCTTTTCGTCAGGGAGAATAGTTCCAACGGAGGCAAAGCCATCAGAACTTTCTGGCGAAATACTATGTTTCATGGAAAGCCCATGTCAAGGATAAACCTATGGCATATTCAAATACTTTAGAATCAATAGTTTGAAGATTTGCATGAATCGCTAATCGGCCATCTTGCTTTGCCTTTTGTTCGCCTTTTTCCTAAGCTTCGCCGAGCCCGCCTATGGCCGCTGCGGCTCAACCGGCGGTTTGGAATGCTGGAGTTTCGTACTCGGTTTTCCACCGAGATCGAGCCGAATAATTTCCATGTCTTCGAGCGAAGAGAGCGGCTTGCCCTGCATCTTGCGGACCAGCGCTCTACCTCCTCCGAAGAAGATTCCGAGAATCAGCGCGGCGAAGGTCATGATCCCAACGAACGCGAGGATCTTCACCATCACGCTCGCCGTCTGTTGCACCTTATCGACAAAGCCTTCCGGTTTGTTCCACGTGACCTGCGCGTTCTCCGTGACCTTGCCCACCAATGCAGTCGCCTGCGCCTGCGTGAAGCCATGCGTCGCAATCGCCACCATCGTGCTCACGCGCCGCACTGCCGTGTTGGGCTCCGATTTGAAAGCGGCTTCGATCGCGCGACTACGGTCTGCGGCGATCTGCGGCGTCGGGTAGAAGAAGATGGCCAGCGTTCCGCTTCCCGGCCGGCCAACGTAATGTGCTGTGATGATCTCCGGCGATTTGCTGAACTCCACCACGTCCGCAGGCAAGGAAAATCCAAGCTTCGCGTACGTTGCCGGTCCCACCGCGTAGCGAATGCTCTCCGCCTCCAGGCCCTGCTTGGGAAGACGCGTCGGTAGCAGCGGCAGAGCTCCCTTCGTTCCGCCAGGCTTGGGCAGCGTCGTCAACAGGTCGCGCAGTGCGGACAGCTTAATCCCCTGCAGGCCCGTCGCCGTCACATCGACTGCGGTATCGCCCGCCCAGAACATCAGGTGTCCCGGAGCCAGAGCGCAGTCTTCCCCCAGCGTGGCAGAAGGATCGCAGCGATGCATCTCCGCGCGGTGTAGCGTGAAGTAGCTATAAGCGCCCGTCGCGTCCTGCATCTCCGTGGCGGCGATGGTGAGCGTGGTCTTGCCCCCGTCCGTCTGGTTGTACTCGGCGGTCTCGCTGCGCTTCACACCGAACTCTTTGGCCTCATCCGGTGCAATGACGACCGCAGCGGAAGCCGTGCTTGTGCGATGAAAGACACCGAAGCTCTCCGGAAGCAGAGGTGCCGGAGGAAGAGAGACATTGGCGGGCGAGGGTCCCTGCGCGAACACAGCAAGGGACAGAAGAGGAAGGAGAACAGCGGCGATACGAAGGGGAGGCATACAGCCGTCAGACTACCACCGCCCCCGGAAGGTGAGCAGCCCCCGTTAGGTCAGGTCACTGCCCGCCAGATTCCGAACCTGCACCCCGCGCGGCAACGCGCATCCCGCTCAGCCCCCCGGCGTAGCGGGCGACCCCCTTGTACAGACTCTCCGCCACGCGCTGACGATACTCCGGCTGTCGCAGCTGCGCCGCGTCGCGAGGATTGGTCACAAACGAGATCTCCGCCAGGATCGAAGGCATATTTGCCCCGATCAGCACCACAAACGGGGCTTTCTTCACGCCACGGTTCTTCAAACCGGCGTTCCCTTGCTGCAATCCCTTGTAGAGCGAGTCCTCTACGTCCGAGGCAAACTCGCGCGACTCGTCAATCTTGTCCTTCAGCGTGATCTTCTTTACCAGGTCAGCCAGCTGGTGGATGCTCTGGTCGGAGACGGCGTTTTCGCGCGCGGCAACATCCAGAGCGTCCGGCGAAGAGGTGAAGTTCAGGTAATACGTCTCCACGCCCCGCGCCGTCTCGTCGCTCGAAGAGTTCGCATGCACGGAGATAAACAGGTCCGCCTGCGCCTTGTTAGCAATCGCCGTACGCGTCTCCAGCGGGATAAACGTATCGTCCGAGCGTGTGTAGATAATCTCAGCGCCGAGGTGATCATGCAGCATCTTGCCCAGGCGCAACGCGACGTCCAGTACGACGTCCTTCTCCATGATGCCGCCCGCGCCCAGCGTTCCGGAGTCATGTCCGCCGTGTCCGGCGTCGATCACAATCCGCCCGATCTTCAGCCCCAAGGCACGCACCAGAGATCGCTGCCCATCCGCCGTAGGCATCGCGGCATGGTCTGCGGGAACATCCGAATCGCTGTCCTTCGTCGCTGCCTTGCGCCGTCCCTTGCGTGTGGCGACGCCCGAAGTGCTCGCGGCGTCCACGTCCGGTTGTAACGGAGAAACCACCTGCGCAATCGGCCTGCTAGTCGGTTGCGTCGTAGCCGTCTGCCGGTCCGGTTGCTGGCTCAGCGCAGCCACGTCATGCGAAGAGAGCGCATGTGTCACGGTCGTGCTGGGCACATTGGCCACCGGAGCAGCCGAGCGTTCGGTCGTGGAAAAACTGGGAAGCTGGGTAGAGCGGGCTGGAGGAGGAACGGTGTGGACTCCATCCGTCGGCAGTTTCTCCAGATAAGGCTTCGCCGAAGCGGGCGCGCGGAAGACCGGGAGGTCAGGGTTCACTACCGTCGCCGTCGGCGCGGGCGCCGGTGCCGGATCTCCCGTCGTCGGGATCTTTTGTTTGCCGTGGATATCGATGATGAGCCGATATGGATTGGGTAGAAGAAACGCCGAATACTCCGTGACGTCGTTCACATCCAGAACGACGCGCGTCATGTCATTCGAAAACTGCGCGATGCGGATCTTCTTCAGAAAGCCATCGTCCGTAACCGTAAAGCTCTTGCCCGTAAGCTCCTGCGCCAGACGTGTTCCGTGCAGATCGAAGTAGATGCGGTCAGGATGCGGAACACGTGCCGCTTCGTACTCAATGTCATCGCCGAGGTCAATCACCACGCGTGTGTACGTCGGCGTGCTCCAGTGCCGAATGCCCGTGACAGAAGCCAGGCGTCCCGGCTTGCGCGGCGCGGTATGCTGCGGCCCCGGAACCGGTACTGCCGTAGGAGCCGCCGCTGCACTCGCTGCTGAAGAACCCGGAATGACTACCGGCGTCGCCACAGGTGGAGGAAGCGGTGCGGAAGCCGCATCCGCATTCTCAGGGATCGGTGTCGTGACCACCGGCGTCGACTTCCGCCCCGCACGAATGTCCGCGAGTGCGGTCTGCGCATCGGCCACCTGAGACGCTCGCGGATACTTCTCTATATAGAGTGAGTACTTTTCTTTCGCCAGCTTCGTGTCCGAAAGATCGTTCTGCGCGATCTGCCCTTCGGCAAACAAAGCGGAGATACGCAGGCTCGACGTCGGATACTGTGTGCGCAAAAATTCATATTGTCCAATCGCATTCCGCAGCGCCTTCTGATCATGCAACACACGTCCCTCATCGGCCAGCAACGATGCCACTGTGAAGATCGCATCCGGAGCCTTCAAAGCACCGGGGCTGTCATGATAGATCGCGCGATAGGCATCCATCACCACGGTGTAGTCATTGCGCGTGCGTGTTTCGGCGGGCTCCTGCAACAGCGTTGCCCGCGCACTTTCGGCGAGCTCCCACGGCGTCTGCTCCAGCGCTTTTCGCTTCGTCGCTCCATGCGCAAACAGGAATGCAGAGCCAACGCAGACAGCGACAGCGATACGAGAAGAGCGAGATGTGCGACGTGCTGTCATGGCTTCGACGGACCTTGGGGAAGGGGTCCGTTCGGCTTCAGTTTACCGACCCGCCGAGGCCAACCGGTCTGCAATCGCCGGGGGGTGCTCACGCTGGCACCTCCCGGCAGATCTGAAACTTTCTTTAGGCCAGCAGATCTTCCACGACCTTCGCCGCTGCCGCGAGCGCCGCGTCCAGTTGCGACGGATCGCTGCCGCCCGCCTCGGCCAGATCGGGACGTCCGCCACCCTTGCCGCCAACCTTTGCCGCAAGAGCGCCGACCACCTTGCCCGCCTGCACTTTGCTCGTAAGGTCTTTCGTTACACCGGCGATGAGCGCTACCTTGCCGTCCTCCGTCGCCATTCCCAAAACGACAACGCCTTCGCCAATCTGCGTCCGAAGATTATCCACAAGCTGACGCATCTGATTGCGATCCAGGCCGCTTACACGCTGCGCCAGCACCTTGATGCCCTTCACCTCAACCGCAGACTCCGCCGCGTTCGCCGTCGCCGAAGAAGCCGACTTCATCCGCGCCTGGTCCAGCTCCCGCCGCAGCTTCTTCAGCTCTTCATCCTGCGCGGATAACTTCTGTTGTAACGCTTCAGCAGGAGGAAGACTCGATCCACCAATCACCTGCGTGGCCACGCGCGCCACATCGAAGTCGCGCCGGAACTCCTTCAGCGATCCCGTTCCCGTCACTGCTTCGACGCGACGTATTCCCGAAGCGGCACTGGACTCACCCACGAGCTTCAGCAAACCGATCTCGCCCGTCGCCTTGGTGTGGATACCGCCGCAGAGCTCCGTCGAAAAATCGCCGATCTTCACAACGCGCACCTTGTCGCCGTACTTCTCGCCAAACAGAGCCGTTGCTTTGAACTCATGCACCGCGACATCGATGGGCACATCCTCGAAGGTTTCGACGCGCGTGTTGCCGAGCACCTGCGCGTTCACGATGTCCTCGATCTCCTGCAGGTCTTCCGGCGCGATGCCCGCGAAGTGCGAGAAGTCGAAGCGCAGACGCGCGGAGTTCACCAGCGAGCCCGCCTGTTTCACATGCGTTCCCAGGACCTCGCGCAGGGCCGCATGCAGAAGATGCGTTCCCGTGTGGTTCCGGATCGTCGCCGAACGTACCTCGCCATTCACCACGGCATCCAGACGATCGCCCACGGAAATGTCCCGCTTCACCACAACCTTGTGCGCGAAGACGCCCTGCACCGGCTTGGTACATCCCTTCACCTCGGCGAGAGCGCCGGTATGGTCCGTCGGATAGAGCCAACCTACATCGCCGACCTGTCCGCCTGAATCTGCATAAAAGCTAGTCGCATCGAGTACGACCTCGCCCTCGTCACCGGGATGCAGCGCCTGCACGCCAACGCCATCCTTCACCAGCGCCAGCACCGTAACGCCATCGGCACGCAGACCGCCGTAGCCGAGGAAATCCGTCTTCGCCAGCTCGCGGAACGCGGGGCTCGCCGACTTCTGCGATCCACCCCTCCACGAAGCGCGTGCACGCTGCTGTTCTTCTTCCTTGGCCGCTTCGAAACCCGGCAGATCGAACTCGATGCCAGCATCGCGCGCAGCGTCGGTCATGAAATCCAATGGCATACCGAAGGTCTCGTAGAGACGAAATGCGGCAGCGCCGGAGCTTAGCGTCTCGTTGGTCATCTGCGAAAGACCAAGCTGCAACGTCCGCGCAAACTGCTGCTCTTCCGCTAGCACCACCTTCGCCACGCGCTCTGCAGAGTCAATCAACTCCGGATAGGCCACCTGCATCTCGTCGCGCACGGCATAGACCATCTCGTGCATGAACGGCTGCTCCTGCCCGAGAAGACGTCCATGCCGAATCCCGCGACGAAGGATCTTGCGCAACACATAGCCGCGCCCTTCGTTCAGAGGAATCACACCGTCGGAGATAAGAAACGTAGCCGCGCGCGCATGGTCCGCAATGATCTTCAGCGACGACGAAGTCAGGTCGGTTGCTCCGCTAAGCTCTGCAGCCTTCGCGATCAGTGGAGTAAATAAGTCCGTCTCAAAGTTGCTCGTTACGCCCTGCAACACTGCCGCAATCCGCTCCAGCCCCATGCCCGTATCGATGGAAGGCTTCGGCAGCGGGGTAAGTTGCGCGCCGCCCGTGGCCGCGTCTATCATGCGGTCGAACTGCATGAAGACGAGGTTCCAGATCTCGACGTAACGCTGCTCATCCAGCGGAAACGGCTTGTCCGTTCCGGGTTCATCGGCAGCTTCCAGGCCGAGGTCATAATAGATCTCGCTGCACGGTCCGCAGGGGCCGGTTTCGCCCATCTGCCAGAAGTTGTCCTTCGCGGACATCTCGAAGATGCGTTCCTTCGGAACGCCCGCTTCGATCCAGAACTGCTCCGCCTCATCGTCGCGCGGTACCTGCGCATCGCCCTCGAAGATGGTTACGTAGAGCTTCGATTTGTCGATGCCGAACCACTCCGCAGCAGTCAGCAGCTCCCACGCATACGCAATCGCGTCGCGCTTGAAGTAGTCGCCAAAGCTGAAGTTACCGAGCATCTCGAAGAAGGTGTGATGACGCCGCGTGAAGCCCACGTTCTCC
The DNA here is from genome assembly GCF_000179915.2 of Terriglobus saanensis SP1PR4. Classification (NCBI taxonomy): domain Bacteria; kingdom Pseudomonadati; phylum Acidobacteriota; class Terriglobia; order Terriglobales; family Acidobacteriaceae; genus Terriglobus; species Terriglobus saanensis. The sequence goes on from NC_014963.1 coordinate 4,670,414, forward strand.
AGATCGTTGTGCTTGCCGCCAGCCCGAACGCACTTCTGCGAAGTCGCCGCGCGCACATAGCTGCGCTTCTCCGCGCCCAGAAAAACATCCTTGAACTGATTCATCCCGGCGTTGGTAAAAAGCAGCGTTGGGTCGTTATGCGGAACGAGCGACGAGGAATGGACGCGGCGGTGTTCTTTGGTCTCAAAAAATCGTAGAAAATCTTCGCGAATCTGGCTTCCGGAACGATAGGTCATAGGACTTTAAGTCTAGCAGTGACGCGAGTAATGCTTCTTTTGTGGGATGCGATAAGGGCGTTGCTGTGAGAGAGTAGAGGCATCCATCTGAGCGCCTAAAGATCTGTAGAGGAAAGTAGTACCCATGGACCGTCATACGGTCTTCACCATGCAAGCGGTAATGCTGATCTTTCTCAGCCTGATCCTGGCTGTTTGCTTTCGCTCTCAGCGTCGCGAACGGGAGGACAAAGGTCCGTATTGGCTTGCTGCCGGGTTCTTCCTCGGTGGCCTAGGTCTTCTGCTCCAGGCGGAGCGCGGCTTGATCACGCCCGTGCTGGCGATTCTTGTAGGGAACGGCCTCTTCCTGCTCCTGAGCACCTTCATGAACCGCGGCTTAGCGGAGACTACCGGACAGGGCAAAGGGCAGTTCTATTACATGCTCGCGCTCTCCGCCGCTACCGTCGCCAATTTCTGGTACTACACCTGGATCAAACCGGACGTTCTGCTGCGGGTCATTGAAGCGGCGATTGTCATTCTGGTGATGCACGCGGTCACGGCGATCATGCTCCTGCGGTCGAAAGATCCGGTGACACGTCCGGCAGTGCGCATGATGGCTACCTTTCTCCTGATGCACGCCTTCGGAAGCGTTCTCCGCGTCACCGTCGCCTGGCGTCTCCATCAGGCAGATGCATGGTTCACATGGACCGGGACCATGAGCATCATCGGTCTGGCGCTCTGCTTCCTGTGGATGGAAGGCCTGCGCCAAACCGCCGATCTGAAATATCGCGCGATGACGGACTCCCTGACGGGTCTCTTCAATCGACATGGGCTCGATATGCTTTCGGTACCTGAGCTCGATCTCGCCGCCCGCTATAACTGGCCGTGCTCGGCGCTCATGATGGACGTCAACCACTTCAAAGAGATCAATGATCGCCGCGGACACGCCGCCGGAGATCTTGCGCTCTCTTCCATCGCTGGCATTCTGAAATCCACGCTGCGCACAAGCGATCTGGCGACGCGCGTCGGCGGCGACGAGTTCTTCGTCCTGCTTCCCAACGCGGACGCGAATACCACGGCCATTGTGGTAGCGCGCATCCGCGTGGCACTGAAATCTCTCATCCTGCAGGGACCCACAGGGGCAGCCTTCAGCGTCTCGGCCAGCATCGGCACGGTCACCATGCCCGGCAGAACGACCAGCCTGGGAGAGCTCCTGCGCGAAAGCGATGAAGCTCTTTATCGCGAAAAATTCGGCCGAACTGGGGTCTCGCAGGCAAGAATGGGTTCTGGGGCGAGCACCCAGGTTCAGACCTCGCTGGGATAGCTGTCAGGCGCCCGGCTCCGGTGCCCAGGTCCAACCCTCCAGCATATAAAGCGGATCGCGCGGACGCGGCAGTGTAGCAAACTCCCCGCGTCGCTCCGCCATCACCATACAGCTCACCAACGCATCGAAAGCGTCTTCCCCCGCAAGCGCCTTTGCCATTGCCGTGCGTCCGATGGCCGCGTAGGCGGGATCTTCTTTCTTCTTCCGCGAGAGATACGCCTTGCGCGCCTCCGGATTCGATTTGTGCACCGGGCCGGTGTTCAGGCGCGAGTACATCTCCACCACAACCGGAGCGCACATCTGCGGATCGGGTCTGTCGAAGGGCCAGATGCGAAAACCCGCTTCCTGCAGACGAATCAGGGTTGGCATGCCGCGCAGGCTCGCCGTACCGACTGAGCCCGAACCACCGATCTGAAACACCGACTTCGGCGTGATGCCCTTCACACGCATCTGCCGCTCTTCTTCTGGGATATGCGCGATCAGCTTGCAGTCGATGTCGGTCGCCCGCATCATGCGGTGGAGGTTCTCTCCGCTGAACTCTGCGGGTCGCTTATGCGGTTTGCCCCAGAAGCGGCGGTCGTGCGTTCCCGGAACAGTCTCCCGCGTGAGCCAGCGCTCGCCGTGTTCCGCCGCGACGATGCGCCAGAACTCGGGCGCCGACTTCGCTCCATGCTCGTCCCGCACGAACCATGCCGGAAAGCTGAAGCAGAAATCGAAGCCGACCACCAGCGCTGGCTCTTTGGCGGCGAGCGCGATCAGCCACTCGGCGATCTCCTCGCGCGTTCGGCCACTCTCCACGCGCACTTTGCCCTGGTTCCAGACGGCGGCCACGATGTGGCGGCGCTGTCCCGCGACGTCCACGCGGCCAGACCAGTCAATCCCAACAACTGTCTTTGCCTCGCTCACCTGGCCCATCGAGCCTTGAGTCCGTCCCACTTATGCCGCCCCTTCTCCAATACCTTGCGTGCCCAGGCATAATCCTTCGCCAGCAGAGCCAGGCCCGCGATCAGCAACGGAAGCCCCGGCGCAATCGGCAACAGGCAGCCGACGAGACCCAACACGATAAGTGCCCAGCCGCAGACCTTGCGCCACAGCGGACTCTTCGGTGTCAGCGGCTTTAGCTTTTCGGCAACCGAGGGCATTTCGGTTGGATGCAGGCTTCTACGACTCCGGTTCGTCCAATCCCTCGACGTCCAGCTCTTCAATCGGCGCTTTCAACTCGCGGAGAACCTTGAAGATCGTCGGCGTGGAGAACCCCGCACGAATCAGCCGCCGGAGAACGCGCGCGGTCTCCTTCTGGTCCTGCGGAATCTTGATGCGCTTGCGCTCGATGTACTGCTTCGCCAGCGCGGCCTCGTTCACGTCTTCGTAGGCCGTTTCCAGCGTGGTCTGCACCAACTCCTTGTCGATGCCCTTGTTGGCGAGGTCCTGCTGGACGCGGCGGCGGCCAAAGCTTTGGTTTTCCTGGCGAAGCCGTGTGAAATCAGCGGCAAAGCGCGGATCGGAGAGGTATTTCAGCTCCTCCAGCCGCTGAATGATGCGGTCCATCTGCGCTTCGCCTTCGCTGCCGGGTTCGGCGCGGAGCTTCATCAGGCGGCGGAGGTCGCGGACGCTGCGCATCTTCGACCCCAGCGTTTTGACTGCGTATTCAAAAAGCTCCGCCTCGGTTGCAGGTGGCTTACCTTGACGTGAGCGCTGAAAGGCCATGAGGAGAAGGATACTGCTACTCGCGCGCCGTTGCTGCGTCTAACCTTAGTACGAGGGACTTCTGATGCGTTGGTTGGCTTTGGTACTGGTGGGATTGGCTTTGGGCGCGCAGGCGCAGGATCAGGAAGGCTTCGGCAAGCTCGACTCCTCCCCACCGAACGGCAAGACCGCCGAAGAGATCATCGCCTCCTTCGGCGTGAAGGAAGCCCAGTTCGCCGAAGCGCGCTCGAACTACACCTTCCGCCAAAGCGTCCGCTTCCAGACCATCAATGACGACACCAACAAGCCCGACGGCGAGTACTTTCAGGTCACCGATGTCGGCCTGAACAAAGACGGAAGCCGCAACGAAAACGTGGTCTTCGCCCCGCAGAACACCATCGAACGCCTCATTCTGGAACGCAAGGACTTCGACGATCTCGAACACCGTCTGCCCTTCGTCCTCACCACCGCCGACCTGCCGCAGTACGACGTGACCTACGTCGGCAAGCAGAAGGTCGATGAGATCGACACCTACGTCTTCGACGCCGCGCCCAAGGTGATGGAGAAGAACAAGCGCTACTTCAAGGGCCGCGTCTGGGTAGACCAGCAGGACCTGCAGATCGTCCTGATCAGCGGCAAAAACGTGCCCGACGACCTGCGCAAGGGGCATGAGAGCCTCTCGCCCCCGTTCACCACGTACTACGAGCAGGTGGACGGCAAATACTGGTTCCCGACCTACACCAAGGCCGAGGGAACGCTGCACTTCGCCGCCGCCAATGGCTCCATGAGCCAGGATGTCCGCGTCCGCGACGTGGTGAAGTACACCGACTACAAACAGTTCCGTTCGTCCGCGCGCATCATCTACAACGGCCAGGACATTACGGACAAAAAGGAGACCGACCCGCAAAAGCCCGACCCCAAGAAATAACTCCTCTCTTCTTTTGTCATCCCGCAGGGATCTGCTTGTCTCAAAAGCAGATCCCTTCACTTCGTTACGGGAAGACAAAAGAGAGGAAGAACACCCAACCGGGTGCCCCATGTCCCGATTTTGGGACATGGGGTATGCGCGCAGCGCATCCTTCGCTCAAAGAGCGACCCCATTACCCCAGAAAAATTCCCTCGAAAAAGTGAGATCCCAAACCCCTCCAACTCAATCTAAACAGACGATTTAAAAGGAGGAGCCATCCCAAACCGCATTCTCACCGCGACCCTCTTCTTCGTCTCGACCCTCGCCTCCGCGCAGGCACTCCAACCCGAGCGCACGATCCAGGGGAACACCATCATCTCCGAGCGCGATCCTGCGATACGCATCACCCTACCGCAGGACGTCCATTATGTCGGCGGCGGTCGCTTTGTCCTCCACGGAATCGAAGACTGCGAGATGCACGTCTTCGTAAAGGCCGACGCGCGGAAGAACGTGCTGGAGCTCTACCGCGTGCAGTTCTCAAACTTCCTCCCCGGCCAGGGGCAACACCAATACGATCCGAGAAACTTTCGGAAGGTCGACGGAGAGGACACCTACATCCAGACGGACCTGGGCCCAGCCGACGCTCCCCCCGCAGGAGATGCCGATACGGAAAGGCGTCTGCAAAAGCTGCTCACCGACAACGGCTACACCCTGCACCCGGAGATGCGGTACGTCCTTCTGACGCGCCCCCTCGGCGCGCTCGGACGAAAAGAGATGACGATCGTCTACGCGGAAGACCTCACCCCCACCGGCCTGACCGCGAAGAGCCTGAGACCAGGAGGCAAAGCCGCCTCCCGCTGGCCCGCGATGCAGAAGGAGTTAGTGGAGCGGGCGGATAAGAAGATCCAGATGGAATCTACAAAATAAAAGATGGAAGCAGCTCCATGAATCTCTCTAGTGGGCACCACATTTGCTAGAAATTGTCCAAGAGCCGTTCCAAGTCATATCGAAAACTGAAAGACCGTCTGCCTGCCGCAACCTGACAAAAGTAACTATGCCTTGATTTGGAACACTTGATGTTTATGAGTGAGGCAAGATCCACCAGTCCGCTCTTAACAAAAACGGCCACGTTGGCGATTTGGCTCTCAGATGTATTCTTATTCCATGCCAAGATTCTTTATTCAACGTTCGAACATTGACGAGAATTTGTTCTCTTTGCGAAGACTAGCTTCTAATGGGAATTGGTCCCGGAAAATGGTTTTATGTGTTCCGTATAGTTTGGATGAATTCCTAAGAACGGAAGGCTTCAGCGAAGCCGAGATTAGTGCCGTGTCTTCTATGTCACTTGGCACTGACATAACCATTGATATAAATCTATAGTTCAGCCGGTTCCGGCGACTAACCTACTATTGACAATAGTGATCGCGGAGGCATGGTTTCAGTGTTCAACTGCCATGCTTCTCGCGGAGGGACCTTGAAAAAATACTTTTGGATCCTCTTATTTTGTTTGGCTGGCCAAAGCTTCATAGCTCAGACACTGATCAAGGGCCATCGTGTTGGAGAGACGATTGAAGAATTCTTACAGACCGCACCCGCGATCCAAACTCAATTGGCGACCTGCCACACGAGCAAGCCGCGTCCTCTCACTCCTGACGAGGTTTCTAAGATGTCCCAAATTCAGGTGCAGCTTCTCGCTGTTGGACTGCCCGGTTTTCCCAATCGTAAAGGTCTTATAAAACTGGCTCAGCAGGGAACACTGATGAGTGTTGATGCAAGGACGGCACGAGAGAAAACTGAGTGCCAAATGCTTGTAGATGCTCTCGAAAATGGAAGTAAACTTCCTTTCACCTCCGACTACAACCGCACATTTTGGTTTTTCTCTGATCGCAAGTTAGTCGAGATCATGCTCAGTCTGCAAGTGGGTACGTATGACGAAGTCTTGATCGACCTGACGAAGAAAATTGGATTTATACCGATTGAAAGTAAACCAAGCTTTTCCAATGCCTATGGCGCAACATGGAACAATCGCGTTGCAATATGGCTATCATCTGAACTCGAGGCGAAACTCTTAGACAACCGAAATCCTGCAGATCCATCTGTTGATCTGACAGTCATGACACGAGCAGCGTATGACGATAGCGTGAAGCAGGAAGCAAATAAGCCTAGCCCTCTAGACTGACTTCACTCTGGCTGGTCACTTTAATCATTGGTGACCATGTTAAGAACTGTGTGGAACGGAAGGCGGTGCGCAAATCTGAAGTTCCGTGGCTAGTTCCTGGACGGTTATGTTCTGAAGCCATGCATGACGGTCGTCCGTATAATCACCAAAACCCGCGCGATAGACGCGAAGGAAACGGGCAAGTCCGTACACGCCCAGTTCGCGATGAAGAATGCCGAGGGCATGCTTTTCGAACTGTTCGTCGGTCATTTGTTCCGGAGCATCCATCGTCGCACCTTCTGAAAAGATGCTACGCACTAGCGGCGAGTTCTTCCGCTTCTGCCTGTGCGGCGTAAGCGTCGGGATCGATGCTGGTGACGAGAATTCGCTCCTGTTCGGGAAGGTATTGCAGGATGATGCGAACGTTCCCCGCGTGCGAGACGCGGAACTGATCCGTACTGGAGAAAGACAGCGGCGAGCTGTTTCCGTCCACATCTTCGCTCAGAGATTGCAGGGTAGCTAAGACGACTTCCTTCTGGCTGGGGGACAGCTTCTCAACGGATTCAACAAGGCTGGGGGCGATGTAGAGAGTGTTAGCCATTGATCTTCTTCCTTAGCTCATCGAGTTCGAGCACCTGATCCAAGTGACCGGAGTCGATCGCTTCCTGCATCTTGGTGGCGATCTTCTGATCCAACTCGATCGATCGCTTGCCTAGCTCGATGCGCTTCGTTCTGCCTAATGATAGCTCTTCTTCCTCTTTGGATTCGACGAAGATGAGCGCCAGTTGACCGCCGAGACAGATTACCAGAACCGTGGCGGGCACTCCCCACGGTTTTCCAGCGGCGTCAAAAAACCAGTGAACGGCCAGTCCTGACGCACCGCTTGCGATGGTGGCGAGGACGAGAGAGGCGATATTTTTTACCTGGAGAGCGACTCGAGCCATAGGTAAGTTTTCTTGATCGGATCAATTTAGCGGAGTTCTCGAAGAAAACAATGGGTTTATTGCAAAGAAAGCCGCCGAGCGTCCTGTTTAGGGAACGCTCGGCGGTTGGGGTGAAGCAGATTCCTCCGCTTCGCTACGGAATGACAAAGTGGCGCTGGAAAAGGTAGTGCTGCTTACTGCAGCAGCCCCTGTTCCGGTTCCGGTTTGGCTTCCTCAGGCGGAATGGTAACCGCCGCGGCTACCTTATCGTCCGTATCCAGGTTGAGCAGCTTTACTCCCTGGGTGGAGCGGCCCGCGGCGCGGATGGTGTTGGTGTCGATGCGGATGATCTTGCCGAACTGCGAGATGGCCATGAGTTCGGTAGTTTCGTCCACGAGCTGGATGCTGGAGACCTTGCCGGTTTTGGCGGAGGCCTTCATGTTGATGACGCCGGAGCCGCCTCGGTTGGTGAGGCGGTACTCTTCCACATCCGTCCGTTTGCCGTAGCCGTTCTCCGTGACGGAGAGGATGAGGCAGGGGCTGAGGCCGAGTTTGCCGTCGAGCTTGCAGAGCTTCTCTTCCACGACATCGAGGGCCTTGCGGGCGGCCTTGGCTTCTTCTTCGTTCTTGCTGTCGCGTGCCTTCTGGAGTTCGGCTTCCGCTGCGGCGATCTCTGCGCGGACGGCGGCGAGCTCCTTTTCCAGTTTGGTAGCCACGGCGAGCTCGTCGCGCTGGCCGTCGCGTTTTTCGCGCGAGTCGGTGACGGCTGCGCCGATGACGTAGTCGCCCTTCTTCAGCGTGATGCCCTTGTTTCCACCGGCGTTGCGGCCCATGGGACGCAGGCCTCCGGATTTTTCGGGGTCGTACTTCTCGGAGAAGCGGACGGCCATGCCTTCGCGCGTGGCCAGGAAGACGACATCTTCGCCGCTGGTGATGCGGACGGCGATGAGTTCGTCATCCTTGTCGATGTTGATGGCGATGATGCCGCGGGCCATGACGTTGGAGAAGTCCGGCAGCGGTGTCTTTTTGACGATGCCCTCGCGCGTGGCGAAGAAGATGTACTTGCTGGCATCTTCCAGGTTGCGCACGGGCAGGTAGGCGACGACCTTTTCGCCGGGCTGCAGTGCAAGGAGCGAGGCGATGTGCTTGCCCTTGCCTGCGGCCAGGACGTCCGGGATCTCGTAGATCTTGAGCCAGAAGACGCGGCCGGAGTTGGTGAAGCAGAGCAGGTAGGCGTGGGTGGAGTCGACGATGAGCTGCGCGACGAAGTCTTCTTCGCGCGTCTTCATGCCGATGCGCCCGGTGCCGCCGCGGCGCTGCTGCCGGTAGGTGGAGATCGGCGTCCGCTTGAGGTAGCCGGAGTGCGAGACGGTGACGGCCACCTGCTCGTCGGCAATGAGGTCTTCGAGGGTGAGCTCGGAGGATTCATCGATGATCTGCGTGCGGCGCACGTCGCCGTACTTCTCGCGAACCTCTTCCAGCTCCTTGATGATGACGCGGCGCAGCTTCTTGTCGGAGGCGAGGATCGATTCGTACTCCGCGATGTTTTCGCGCACCTGGCCGAGTTCCTTGAAGACCTCGTCCATGGAAAGCTGCGTGAGGCGATAGAGCTGCAGTTCCAGGATGGTGTCGATCTGGCGGTAGCTGAGGATCAGTGTTCCCACCGTGCCGCCGGGGCCGAGCGGCAGAAGGTCCGCCGAGATGCCGTACTTCGAAGCGTCCAGGGTCACACCGGCGAGCTCCGTTCCGCGCAGGGAGATGGTCTTGCCGGAGAAGTATTTGAAGAGGTTCTCGCGGGCGTCCGCACGGCTGCTGGAGTTACGGATGGTGCGGATGACGGCGTCGAGATGATCGAGCGCGATCTGGTAGCCGAGGAGGATGTGTTCGCGATCGCGCGCCTTGTTGAGAAGGAAGGCGGTGCGGCGGCGAACGACGTCCACGCGGTGGTCGATGAAGGCGCGGATGGCGTCCGGCAGGGGAAGCTCGACCGGGCGGCCGTTGTGCACGGCCAGGAAGATCATGCTGAAGCTCTCCTGCATGGAGGTGTGCTTGAAGAGCTGGTTGAGCACGATCTCAGGCTGCGCGGTGCGCTTGAGTTCGATGACGATACGCATGCCGTCGCGATCGGACTCGTCGCGGACGTCGGAGATGTCGTCGATGATCTTCTCGGTGACCAGCTCCGCGATGCGCTTGATGAGGGTGTTCTTGTTGACCTGGTAGGGGATCTCGGAGACGATGATGGCCTCGCGCCCGCCGGAGATGTTCTCGCGGCTGCACTTGGCGCGCATGAGGAACTTGCCGCGGCCGGTGCGGTAGGCGTTGGCGATGCCGCTCTTGCCGTAGATGAAGCCTGCCGTGGGGAAGTCCGGGCCCTGGACGTGTTCCAGAACCTCGGCCAGACCGGCGCTGGGGTTGTTGACCAGCGTGATGCAGGCGTTGATGACCTCCGTCAGGTTATGAGGAGGGATATTCGTCGCCATACCGACGGCGATGCCCGAGCTGCCGTTGACGATCAGGTTCGGGTAGCGCGCGGGAAGAACGGTGGGCTCTAAAGAGGATTCGTCGTAGTTCGGTGTGAAATCGACGGTGTCCATGTCAATGTCGGCGATCATCTCGCCGGCGATCTTCATCAGGCGGGCTTCGGTATAACGCATGGCGGCTGGCGGATCGCCGTCGACGGAGCCGAAGTTTCCCTGGCCATCGACCAGCGGATAGCGCATGGAAAACGGCTGGGCCAGGCGGACCATGGCGTCGTAGATCGCGGAGTCGCCGTGGGGATGGTAGTTACCCATGGTGTGCCCGACCACCTTGGCGCACTTGGTATATTTTTTGTTGGCCTGCAGACCCATCTCCTGCATTGCGTACAAGATACGCCGATGCACGGGCTTGAGGCCGTCGCGGACGTCGGGCAGGGCGCGGCCGATGATCACGGACATGGAATAGTCGAGATACGAACGCCGCATCTCGTCTTCAATGTTGATGGAGATCATGTGGAGGGCGCCGGGGCCGGTGGGAACGTTTTCGCCGTTATTTCCGTCTCCACCGAGGGGGAGTTGTGGGTCTTTTTCGTCAGCCATGTGTATCTATAAGTATAACTGTTGGCGAGCCTGAAGAGGGCCAGAGGAGGGACTGTCTCATGCGGTTTGGCGGGATGGCGTGTGCCGCGATTTTATTGGGTTCTTTCGGGATTTCGGGGGCTTTTGCCCAGATGCCGGCCGGTCCCGTTCCGGACCAGTTTCTGACGGTTCCGGCGCAGGGCGTGAAGACGCTCCGTCTGCCGGGGACGCTGATCAAAAAGGCCCATTGGAAGGGCAGCTTCCAGGCCCAGGGAGGCGGCGGCGCCCGCGTGGCGTTCTCCGTAGCGAACGAAAAGGGCGTCCTCTGGCAGGTGGAGAACGTGGCGACGGCAGAGTTCGATGTGCCGATCGGCAAGGATGGCCTGATGCTGACGGTGCGGGACGATTACCCCTCGGGGCGGCGGGTGGTGGTGAAGTCGCGGGTGGAGGCGGGGAAGTAACTGCCACAAGCCGACATCTCGTACCGACAGCGTTGCGGTAGAACTGCGTGACATTCATGTGACGAAGCGCTGACCCTTCCCTGACACGCTGCCGCCCGTCGAACGCTCTACTGGCCGTACTGCCAGAGCATTCTCAATCCGGCACCTACCATCCGATGAGTAGGCGGGAGTTTCGTTATGAGTAAGTTGAGCCGTCTGAAGAACGACTGGGATTCGCTAGCGCAGAGGGATGCACTGGCCGCCATTCTTACCGACGGGAGCAAGTCCGGTGGCAAGTGGGATATTACAGAGTTCATGGCCACCGGAGATGAGGAGATCGAAACTGTTCTCCGGCATCTGGAAACCATCGGATTGCAGCCAGACCGGGACGGTGCAGTTCTGGACTTCGGCTGTGGTGTGGGACGGCTTACGCAGGCCTTGGCCCGACGCTTCCAGTCGTCTGTCGGCATTGATATCTCGCAAGAGATGATTACGCAGGCAAATGCGCTGAATCAATACGAGCACTGCCGGTATGTAGCGAACGCAACGCCCCAGCTACCGTTCGCCGATGAAAGCTTTTCTTTCATTTACAGCAATATTGTCCTGCAACACGTGGCCCGGAGTTTTGCCGCGAACTACCTGCGGGAGTTCACACGGGTGCTCGCTCCCGGAGCAGTGATGGTCTTCGGCGTGCAGGACTCCTTTGCCGCTCCGGACCTTGCTTCCACACTGACACGCTTCCGCCACATTCTGCACCCGCGCTCGCGCGTAAGAGCCTGGTTCAAGGGATCGAGCGGCGACATGCAGATGCATTGCCTGCCCGAGCAGGTCGTCCGGCAGGCGCTGGGGACCGCGATGATCGCGGACATTCGCCATACCAACACCGCCGCGAAAGACTTCAATGGGAAGCTTGTCTATCTTGAGCAGCCGCCACGGTCGGGCTACGTAGGCAGGCAATACTGCGTCAGGAAACCAGAGTTGGAAATATCACGAGGTGTGTAGCTGCTAAGGCTGCTACGAGAGAGGCTTTAAGTTGCTGATCAGAGGTTAGGGCTGTAGCTACAGCCCTAACCTCTGACTCAAATGTGCAAAGCTCAACTTGCTCTTACCAGGGAAGCGTCTGGTCCATGTGGAAGTAGCCGCCGGTAGGGCCGTCAGCAGGTAGCGTAGCGAGGCGAACTGAGGTCTTGGCGCCGTCAACGATTTCCATCGGAGCGGCGTCCGTTCCCATGTCCGTCTTCACCCAGCCGGGATGAGCAGAGTTGACCTTGATGGGCGTATCCTTCAGCGCCGCAGCCAGGTGAATGGTGAAGAGATTGAGAGCGGCTTTCGACGCGTTGTAGGCCACGATCTTGGTGCCGGCTATGGGCGAGTTCGGGTCGGCATGCAGCGTGAGCGAACCCAGAATGCTGGAGAGATTCACGATACGGCCAGCGGGACTCTTCTGCAAGAGCGGTACCAATGCCTGCGTGAGCTCTATCAGGCCAAAGAAGTTGGTATCGAAGATGCTGCGGAGTGTCTTCTGGTCTACGGTCAACGCGGTATTTTTCACCAGGTCGGTCCCTTCACCGACCCCGGCATTGTTGATCAGAATGTCGAGCTTACCGAAGGTGGTATCGAGAAATTCGTAGACTTTAGCGAAATCGGAGCTGCGAGTCACTTCCAGTACGACCGGATAAGCATCGATACCGACAGCCTTCAACTTCTGCGCGGTCTCATCCGCCTTCTTCTGATCGCGAGCGGCAACGACCACGGTGATCCCCTGCTCGCCTAGCTGCTTTGCGGTCTCAAACCCAATTCCCTTATTCGCTCCGGTAATGAGCGCAACCTTCTTTGCCTCTGCCATGATGCCTATCTCCTTGTGCGCGCATTCTGTGCGAACACAGAACTTCGATGACCGTCAAAACTTGGCAGATTCAAATTACCTCAACCTCAGGGACTTTCCATGGGGCAAGAGGAGTGATGGCTGCCCACTGGCCCTTAAGGTTCATGGATTTCGTTGAAACTTAAGGATGGCGCACCTGTCTAACGCGGGCAGAAAGGTGGGATCCTGCGATGCATTTCAATGGAATGTTCAGTCCGTTCATAATGCGTACTTACTTTAAGAAAAGCCTGCTGACTGTGGTGAGATGTATGGCTGCCGTTGGAATGGTATTTGCCCCAGCGGGCAGATGTGCGCAGACGACCAATCCACCGTTGGCTTTCGATGCGGCTTCCATTCGCAAGAATGTAAACAATATCGGTGTGTGCAGTCCGGAGCAGGTGCAGGCTACGCCAAGCGGATTTCGCCTGACGAATTGTCCCCTGATCGTGGCGCTGGGGACGGCGTATGTTCCCATGACCGGTGAGGCTCTGGGCTTTGTGATTGGCATGGGCGACCGCATTGTGGGCATGCCGGATTGGATGAAATCGGAGCACTATGACATCGTTGCGCGGATCAGCGACGCGGACGCGGAGGCGTGGAAGGACCCGGCACGCCAGAAGGTGATGCTGCGCGCGATGTTGCAGACGCTGCTGGCTGAGCGATGCAAGCTGGTGGTACACCGCGAGATGAAGGAGAGGCCCGTCTTCGCCATTGTGGTAGGTAAGAATGGACCGAAGCTGAAGGCGGCGGAGACGACCGACATGGATGCTCTTCATACGAAATATCCGAATGCGATGACTGTTCCCGGAGGAGGAGGAATGCTTGCCGGGCGGACGAACGGCGGCAGCGATCTTCACGGGGCCACGATTGGAACGCTGTCGCTTGTGCTCTCCTATCCCGCCGGGCGGCCGGTGGTCGATAAGACAGGATTGACCGGACGATACGACATTGAAGTGCCGAGGATGCAGAACTTAACCGCGGACAATGCAGGAGCCGATGGAGCCCCTACCATTTTCGAAGTGGTGGAGAGATTTGGGCTGAAGCTGGAGATACAGAAAGACCCCGTGGAGATGCTGGCGGTGGATCATGTGGAACGGCCCAGTGAAAATTAACTTTCCCGAGACTCCGTCTACTTCACTTAGGATGGTCACTCCGCTCGAAGCGCGAGCATGGGTTCGACGCTGGCGGCACGACGGGCGGGTAGAAGACATCCGACCGTGCCCACTGCGAGCAGCACGCCGACCGCACCTGCAGTCAGCAGCGGATCGTACGGGCTTACCTCGAAGAGCAGGCTGGTGAGCAACCGGGACGAGCCGAACGCCAGCGCAACTCCTGCGGCCGCGCCTATGATGACCGGCAGCAATCCGTCGCGGAGCACTAGCCGATACACGTTCGCGCGCTTCGCTCCCAGGGCCAGGCGCAAACCGATTTCGCGATAACGCTGCGTGACCGAGTACATCAGCACACCGTACACGCCCAGACCGGCGAGAAAGAGTGCGCATACTGCGAAGAGGAGCAAAAGGTCCATCTCGAAGCGCTGATTGGCCACCGAGTCTGCAACCATGCCGCCCAGAGCGCGCACAGTAGGAACCGGCACACCGGGGTCGACGCTCCAGATGGTTTGCCGAAGCGTATCTTCCATCGCGGTGGGTTCCAGACGTGTTCGCACCACCAGCCCAGCCGTGGGCTCGCAACGGTACCAGTAGGGAACATAGATCAACATGGGGTCAGGCTTCGCCAAGGAGATCGTCCGCGCATCCGCTACAATGCCCACAACGGTGAATGGCATCTCCGTCGGGTCCCCTCGGTTGAACTGCTGCCCGATAGGATCTTTTCCAGGCCATAAGGTTCTGGCCGTCTTTTCCGATACCAGAGCCAGATTCCTGCCCCAGTCCTTCTGGTTGAAGATCTCTCCCCTCGTAACTGGCAGATGGATGGATGCGAAGTATTCGGGGCTGACCGAGCGAAAACTCTCAAGCGGCAGTTGCGTTATGGGGCGATGGTCCCCAGTCACCCGCGCGAAGTCTCCCCAACTGTCGCCCGTCAACGGAAGGACGCTTGCGATCGCGGCATGTTCAACGCCTGGCAACTGCGCCATGCGACCGAGAACTTCCCGGTAAAATGCCGCGCGGTGGCTGCTGTCGCGATAAGACTCCGTGGGTAAGTCAACTGTGGCGGTTATGGTTCGCTCGGTGGTAAAACCACGGTCTACCTTCATCAGCTTGACGAGGCTCGCGGTCAATAACCCTGTCATCAAGACTAGAGCAACGCTCACCGCCGCTTCGACTCCTACGAGAACAAGCCGCGCTCTGCGACTTCGAGGCGATTCGCTGCTCAATCGCGAATCGCTTTGAAGGGCTTCCTGAGGCGATGTACGAGAGACCATGAACGCAGGCGCTGCCCCTGCCGCAAGCGTTGAGAGCATCGCTAAGAACAACGCACATCCCGCGCCAGTCCAGTCCAAATGCAGAGGTCCGCGAAAATCAAGTGCCGCAGGCAGATACCGCTGCATGACCGGAATGATGGCCGCTGCCAGAAGAACGCCCAAACCACCTCCCAGCACGGCCAGCAAAGTGATCTCACGAATCGCCATGCGCATCATTTCGGCGCGGCCCGCACCGAGCGCGGCTGCAATGGCAATCTGCTTCTTGTTCCCGATGGCGCGTGAGAGCAAGAGGTTCGCAACGTTGACACAACCCACCAGAAGCAAGCCCGCCACGGCCACAAGAAGAATGATGAGAGGCTTCTGATTGTTCCCTACAAGCTTTTCCTGGAAGGGCGTGATGGTAGCAGAGAGCGTAGCTCTTTCATCGGAGCGTAGATTCGCAGAGATCCTTTGCTGCAGTGCATTCAGCTCGGCATTCGCTACGGGGATGGATACTCCAGTCTTCAATCGCGCCAGACCGAAGTAATTGAAGTCTCCTATCTCCTCGGCCAGCCGCTCCTTGGAGAACGCCAGAGGCAACAAGATACCGATGGGAAGATTGCGGTGGGCGCTTCCATTGCTCTCCACGATCTGTGGCATATGGAAGGACGGTGGCATGACGCCGATGACTTTGTAGGAAAATCCGTCCAGCAGGATCGGCTTACCCAGGATGGCGGGATCGCCGCCGAACTGCTCACGCCATGTATCGTAGGTGAGCACCGCGACGTATTCGCGCCCTATCTGCGCTTCCTCCACGGTGAAAACTCGTCCCTGGGACGGTTGCACTTGAAGCACCGAAAAGATTCCTGGCGTCGCTTGCAGCACTTCGGCCTGCATAGGTCGTCCACTCCTTCCGAGCGGCATGGTGAACTGCCTCATGAGCGCGATGGAATCAAAACCACTGTTGTGCTGCTGCCAGAAGGTGAAGTGATTCGCGCTCACCGGCAAGTTCGGGTGGGGGAAACTCCACTCCGCAACCCTCTCTTCAATCGTGACAATCCGGTCCGCCTGCGCGAATGGTAGCGGACGCAGCATCACATCGTAGACCAGCGTAAAGATTGCCGTGGTTGCGCCGATGCCGAGCGCGAGCGTCAACATTGTGACGAGGCTGAACGCCGGAGATCTCCGTAGTTGCCGCATAGCATAGCGAGCATCCTGTAAGAGACGCTCGAAAGTCGCCGAGCCCCACGCTTCGTGGGTTTGCTCACGGATGAGCGTCACGTTCCCAAAGGCGCGGCGCGCGGCATAGCGGGCTTCTTCCGCGGATAGACCGCTTTCGCGCTGCTCTTCTTCTTCCAGTTCGAGATCACATTGCAGTTCCCGCTGAAGGTCCGCATCGCGCTTCCGAATCCGCCACAATTTCATCTCAGGCCTCCTCGGCTGCAGGCCACATGACGCGCGCAACCGCTTCCGACATCTGCTTCCACTGCGACTCTTCGACCGCCAGTTGCTTTTTGCCTTTGTCCGTCAATCGGTAGTATTTGAACTCGCGATTTCGGTCCGGTGCGGTCTCCCATTTGGCGCTGACCCAACCTCTCTCCTCCAGACGATGCAGTGCGGGATAGAGCGAGCCGTGCTGCATCTGCAGGAAGTCCTGGGTGGTGTGCTGAATATGCTTGCCGATCTGGTGACCATGCGCGGCTCCATGCAATAGAGTCCG
Source organism: Terriglobus saanensis SP1PR4 (assembly GCF_000179915.2). Lineage (NCBI taxonomy): Bacteria > Pseudomonadati > Acidobacteriota > Terriglobia > Terriglobales > Acidobacteriaceae > Terriglobus > Terriglobus saanensis. The sequence goes on from NC_014963.1 coordinate 4,687,069, forward strand.
CAGAATCAGCATGTCCAGGGTGCCCTGGAGCAGATTTGCTCGTTGCTGTATTTGTTTCGCCATGGAGGACGGTCTACCCTCGCTATGGCCATGAGGGTAGACATTCGACTATCAGCTGTCAAGAACTTTAAAATGATTTTGGATCGCAAATTTTAATGCTTGTTAATTGTCCGGCGCTAAAATACCCCGTGTTCGACGATCTCCTGGAACAATCGCGAAGGCAGGCCGAACGGGCTCGGCATTCTTTTATCAGGTGATTCCATCGCTGTTCTTCCATTTCTGGACCTTACAGACAAGATGAGCGAAGAACCTTTCGCGGATGGAATGACCGAAGAGCTGATCGATAAGTTGAGCGGCGTTCCTGGCCTCAAAGTGCCAGGCGCAACATCGTCTTTCTACTTCAAAGGAAAGCGGATTGCCATCGCCGATATCGCTAAGACGTTGGGCGTCAGCTATGTTCCCGATGGAAGCGTGCGTAAGTCAGGACTTATGCTGCGGGTCGTTGCGCGTCTTATCCGTGCGGACAATGGCTACGTTGTCTGGTCTGAAACCTATGATCGGCCCTTCCAGGACAAGATCTGGGTTCAAGACGACATCGCCAGCGAGGTTACAAAAGCCCTGCGTCGAGGAGTGGTGGGATCGCGGTCGGAACAGGGCAAATGAAGTATTAGTGCTGCCAGCTCTTGTAAACAAATTCGAGACTGTATCCATCCGGGTCGAAGACGTTGGCGGCGTAGTAGCGGGGATCGTAGTAGAGCCGGGCGCTCGGTGCGCCGTTGTCCGTGGCACCTGCGGCAATGGCGGCAGCATAGGCTGCATCCACTTCGGATGGGCCGTTGGCTACAAAACCGACGTGCGCTGCGCGACTATCCACCACACCGGCCGCACCAGCGGGCCGAAGCCAGAAGAAGATGCGCCCGTTTGCGCCGAAGCCTTTCAGATCGGGGTGTCCAGGCGGCCCGTTCTTTCCGTCATAATCCACGCGTTTGGTGATGCCGAGCGGAGAGAGCACGGCGGTGTAGAACGCAATCGAGCGCTCAAGGTCACTCACCGTAAGAAAAACGTGATCCAGCATGCTTGCTTCTCCGTTCCAGTCGTTAGATGTAACGTCCAACGACTTCGACCCGGAAGCGACGATCTATTCCGGACCGACGACAAGCTTCATTGCATTTGTGTGCATTAGGCTGCCGCTTATGCCTGTGACCTGAATCGTGTACGTCCCCGGTGGGGTGTAACCGGGCAACTTGCCGCTGCAGCCGTTCAACGTAGCGAGGGCTGCAAATGCGACGAAGACCACGGCCAGAAGGCGAGGAAGTTTTCGCTTTCTGGAGGAGACACATGCTGCGGCAAATAGAAACGCAAGAAGCGGTGCGCTGGGATCTTTTTGCGTCTCGCTCTTATAACCCTTCACGTCCGAGGTCTCCAGATCCACCACGACTGAGCCGGTACCGTTTGCTGCCAGAGTGACGTCGCTCCCGTGATCGAAGTAGCAGACAGCATGCACGGGCAAATTGCCGCAGGAGAGCTGCACCGTTCCACTGAAGCTGTTTACCGAAGTCACGATGAAGTTCATCGAAGTATGATGCTCGGCAACGACATTCAAAGTAAGCGGCGAGGTCAGCGTGAAGTCAGGCTTGACGATTACGCTGACGACCTGCGTGAGAGAGACCGTACTCGAAGCAAAGACAGCGGTTGGCAAATACGTGGCGGTAATAATGTGGCTGCCCAGGGAGAGACTGGACGTCGTAAAAGCGGCATGGCTCGAAGCTCCGCTGGGAGCGAGCGTCTCCGTGGCGAGGGTAGTCGCGCCTTCGGAGAAGACCACAGAACCAACAGGTGGCGTGACGGGTCCATCCTTGATCGCCGCAACGTCGGCGGTAAAGGTGATGGCGGCTCCGGCCGCCGCGGGATTTGCCGAACTCTTCAGAGAAATGGTCGAGGGAAAGCCGAGCAGGACTTCTTCGACAAGAGAGACTCTGGATGGTCCATGAAGGCTGTCCCCGGCGAATGCGGCGCTTACCGTATGCGAGCCGATGGAAAGGGAGGTTGCGGTGTAAGTACTGATTCCGTTGGCGTCCGGCGTAAGTGTGGCTACCTGCTTTGCATCGATCGCCAATGTAACCGGTGAAGGTATGCTTCCATCGACGGAAGCGGAGGTTATCGTGAAAGTGACGGGGCTGCCAAGGACAATGGTCGCCGACGGAGATGCAGTGATCCGAAGCGATGTCTGGTAAGTGAAAACGGAGTATTCGACGTACACAGAGATACCGGGCGCGAATCCCGCCTGTCCGTCATAGCGGACATAAACCCTGTGAATACCGGGTGTGGTTGTGGGAATCGTCCAACTGGCCTGACCACCGTTGAGCGTGGCCTCACCAAGCACCGTCGGTCCATCCTGAAAGAAAGTCACGGTACCTGTGGGAGTACCAAGCGCTGAGGTCAGTTTGGCCGTGAGAGTAACGGGTGTACCAGCGCCGACCACGCTTGACGAAGGCGTGACGACAATCGACGTAGACGGAACTTCTGCTAAACCGGCCGCTTCATAGGCACCCATATCCACTATGGGGTGCCCCTTCCCGGTGCTGTCCTGTGGGCGGGGCGTGCCATCGATGTCGACCGCAGGAATCCCGTCGGCGCTATCGGTGCCTGCATCAATAGCTGGAGAAGTATGGAGAAGATGAAAGTCGGCAAGGGCAGCCGCGCGGAACTGCGGGTCTACGTTCAGATTGCCGTACCGAGTGAGATCGAGCGCGCAGGGATCTGCTGCGGCCGTCACAGGCCCCTGACCGTTATAGATAAGGTTGTGATCCCAAATCTCCGGAAGGACGGAAGTCATAGAGACATTACAACCAATCGCAGGAATAGGAGAAGTCCCAACGATGATATTGTTCACAATCGTCTCAGTACCCAAACTCCTGATGGATATCTCAGTAAACGGTTCTACTAAACCAAATGAGCCACTTTGGATAGAGTTTCCGTAGACGGTGTTATTGACGAAGACAACTTCTTTCGATCCAGAATCGACAAAGCCGGTCCCATGGTTTCCGGAAATAACATTACCCGAGACAGTGTAGGAACCGGATACCACAGCCGAGATCCCGTTCGCCTGATTGTTTTGGATCACGTTACGCTCGATCGTAACGGCCGCCGAAAGAACGCCCGTTATTCCAGAGGCAGCATTGTCTGAAATTGTGTTGTTGCGAATGGACGTAGGTCCATCGAAAGGGTACGGCGCTCCATGGGCGTCCCGGAGCGGACTTGCGCCGAATAGATAAATGCCGTGTCCAAAGCTTCTACAATCGATACCAGAAGTGCGGGTTGCTGCGTTTCGCAAAATGCTGTTGCTGTCGACGGTCACTTGCCCAGACCAAACGTAAACGCCGCAGGTCTCATTATCTGTGATCTTATTGGCTGAAATCACGGAAGGCGCAAAGGCCATTACAGCCCCGCCGGTGTTCAGGCCGACAACGATGTTCTGTCCCATGAACGTGACGCTCTGCGCGTAGAGACCATTCCGAATGGTGAAGCCGCGCAGCGTCGCAAGATGGTTGGGATCGACAGACCCGATGTACACCAAGGGTATGGTTCCTCCGCCATCGAGGATGGTTGTGTCTACCCCGTCTGTACTTGCGAGAGTGATCCCTTTGCCGTTGAAGTTTACCGTCTCGTGATAGGTGCCGGGCGCTACAAGGACCGTGTCACCATTGTTTGCGGCATCCATTGCAGCCTGAATCGTAGGCTTGTCCGCTGGCACGTGGATCGTATTTTGAGCGGAAAGGAGAATGCAGGAACAGAGCCCTACTAAAATTCCAAAGAATAGATAAAGCCTGAGGTGTTTCGGCATGGAGGTAGAAAAATCCTAGCATCGCTTCAGGGTGAGGCGATTCGGGATTACAACAGGAATAAGTACCCAGGACCGATATGGAACTCGAGAAAGGTATGACACCGTCCACCAAGCAAAATTGTTCACCACAGGTAACTGAAACCAGAGATCTTATCCCCCGACCACATAAATCGAGCACGGTACACCCGCCGTCAGGCATCACGCATCCTATTTCGCTGGCTGGAGTTTGTATGAAGTGGACACAGTCCAGTTCCGGTTAATCCGGCAGGAGAACGATATGAAACTCACACGACGTATCACCAGTTGGGTTTTAGGAAGTGCGATGCTGCTCGGCATAGCAGGCCCCATGGCGCTGCCGGTCTCCGCGCAGAATGGATACTACGACGGGGCGCGCAATCGCCATCCCTATAACGATCAGTATGACCGCCGCTACTACGATCAGCGTCAGAACCAGGGCGGCATTGGTCCCGGCAAAGGCGCATTGATCGGAGTTGCAGGTGGCGCTGCACTTGGCGCACTGTTTGGTGGAGGCCTTAAAGGCGCGCTGATCGGTGGCGGTGTTGGAGCCGGTGTCGGAGCGATTGCAGGCAAGGCGCACCAGGACAATCAGCGTCGTGACTATCGCGAGCGTTACGACCGCGATGGTCGGCCCTACTAGCCGTTAGTTCCCCCACATTTTCTACGGTATCTGTAACAGGAGATAGAACGATGAAGATCCTACAAGCAGTAGCAGGTTTAGCGTTGGCAGGTGCTTTGGTTACGGTTCCGGTGCATGCACAGGCTCCGGCCTCAGTCCCCGTGGCAACGCAGGACGCAGGTCGCGATGTCAGCAATAGCGATCTTGTGATGATGACTGTGCATGAAGCCTGGCTTGCCAGTGGTCGCAACGAAGACCGCTTCTTCGATATGGTGAAACGTCTTGCCGAGATGAGCGCACAGAAGCGCGGTCTTGCTCTGTCGGAGACGGAAGCCGCAGGATCGAAGGCGGGCGACTGGATCAAGAAGCAGGCGCGCAAAGATCCCGACCAGCTTCTCTACGCTGTCGTCGACAGCGCGGTGAAACACACAGGGATGATGAAGAAGATGTAGCACTTCTCCGCTGGTTCTCATGGCCGTCCTCCGGGGCGGCCTTTGAACGATGGAAGTAAGCAGCTACGCGGGCCGTTCTAAAGCTGATAACTTGGGGTCGCACATGCGCCATCGTGCGATCTCGTTCTAAAGAAGAGTTGAGTCTATGGCGAAGTATGTTTTGGCGCTGGACCAGGGAACTACCAGCTCGCGCGCAATCCTGTTCGATCACGACGGCACGATCGTAGGCACTGCTCAGCACGAGTTCAAGCAGATCTTTCCTACGGGTAAAAACGGCTGGGTGGAGCATGACGCCTTTGAAATTCTCACCTCGCAGATGTCCGCCGCCGTGGAAGTCATGGGCAAAACTGGCACGCGTCCACGCGATGTCGCCGCGCTTGGCATCACCAATCAGCGCGAGACCGTCGTCGTGTGGGACCGCGAAACGGGCAAGCCTATCTACAACGCCATCGTTTGGCAGGACCGCCGCACCGCGGATGTCTGCGCGCGTCTCGTGAGCGAAGGCGCGGAAGAGACGGTCCGCGCAAAGACCGGTCTGCGTCTCGATCCATACTTTTCCGGCACCAAGGTCGCATGGATTCTCGACAACGTGGATGGCGCACGCGCCAAGGCAGACGCGGGCAAGCTCGCCTTCGGCACCGTGGATAGCTGGCTCGTCTGGAACCTCACGAGCGGTGCACGCCATGTGACGGATCGTACGAATGCGTCACGCACGTTGCTCTACAACATTGTGGAAGACAAGTGGGACGACGACCTGCTGACACTGCTCAATGTGCCGCGCAGCATAATGCCGGATGTGGTCTGGTCGAGCGAGAAGCTCGGTATGGTCACGACGACACTCGGTCTCGGCGAGATAGAAATCGCAGGCATCGCGGGCGATCAGCAGAGCGCGCTCTTTGGCCAGCTCTGCGTCGAACCCGGCAGCGCTAAGAACACCTACGGCACGGGCTGCTTCCTTCTCCAGCACATCGGCTACGACTTCAAGATCAGCGACCAGCGCCTGCTCACCACGCTCGCCTGCTCCGTCGATCGCAAACTGGAGTACGCGCTCGAAGGCTCGGTCTTCATCGGCGGCGCGGTGGTGCAGTGGCTACGTGACCAGATGAAGTTCTTCGCGAAATCGAGTGATGTGGAAGCGATGGCTGCAACGGTGAAGAACTCCGGTGGAGTCGTCTTCATTCCCGCGTTCACAGGTCTCGGCGCGCCGCACTGGGACCCTTATGCCAGTGGAACCATCATCGGTCTGCAACGCGGCACAGAGCGAGGACATATTGCACGCGCCGCGGTGGAAAGCATCGCCCTGCAGGTTGCCGATGTGCAGCGTGCCATGAATAACGACACGCCGGTGCCACTGAAGACTCTGCGTGTGGATGGAGGCGCGGCTTCGAACGACATGCTGATGCAGTTTCAGGCAGACATCCTTGGCGTGCGCGTGGAGCGCCCTGCCGTGGTAGAAACCACCGCGATGGGCGCAGCGTATCTTGCAGGAATTGCCACAGGTTTCTGGAGCGGTGTGGAAGAGATTCGCAAACACCAGGGGATCGGAAAGGCCTTTGAACCGAAGGCTGATCGCGCGGAGATGGATTTGCTGATTGCGCGATGGCAGGAGGCTGTCAGCAGGTCGCTTGGTTGGAATGCACCACGATGATGGACTGGATTCAGGAGTGAACATGAAGCGCGAAGAGATGCTACAGCGAATCAAGGCCCGTGGCGAAAAGCCCTGGGACATTGTCGTCATTGGCGGCGGAGCCACCGGCGTAGGCGTGGCCGTCGACGCAGCCGTGCGTGGCTATGACGTCCTTTTGCTCGAGCGCGAAGACTTCGGCAAAGGCACCTCCTCACGCTCCACCAAGCTCGTACACGGAGGCGTGCGTTATCTCGAACAGGGGAATGTTTCGCTCGTGATGGAAGCGCTCAAAGAGCGCGGCCTGCTGCGCCAGAACGCTCCGCATCTCGTACACGATCTGCCCTTCGTCGTGCCGAATTACTCGTGGTGGGAGGCGCCCTTCTACGGCATCGGCATGAAGATCTACGATCTGCTCGCCGCCAAATACAGCTTTGGTAAATCGAAGATCCTCAGCCGCGAAGAGACGATGGAGCGTCTGCCCAACATCGAAACCGCAGGCCTGCGCGGCGGCGTCGTATATCACGATGGCCAATTCGACGACACGCGCCTTCTCACGCATCTTGCGATGACCGCTGCAGACCACGGAGCGACGCTGCTCAACTACGCTGCCGTCACTTCGCTCACTCTAGGAGAAGACGGTTTCATCCAGGGCGTGATCGTTGAAGAGCGCGAGAGCGGCGAAACGATCTCCATCGCGGCAAAGTCTGTCGTCAATGCCACCGGCATCTTCACCGACGAAGTCCGCCGCATGGCCGAACCAGATGTGAAGGCGATGGTCGCGCCCAGCCAGGGCATACATCTCGTCTTTGAACGCAGCTTCCTACGCGGCGAGACTGCGATCATGGTGCCGCACACCAGCGATGGACGCGTGATGTTCGCTATCCCGTGGCATGGACACACCGTCGTAGGCACCACGGACACGCCCATCGACGGCCCCAGTTACGAGCCCAAGCCCTTCGAGCAGGAGATCGAGTTCGTTCTCGAAACCGCTGGCCTTTACCTCAGCCGCAAACCTACGCGCGCGGACATCCTCAGCATCTACGTCGGCATCCGCCCTCTTGTGAAAGCTACGGAGACGAGCGAAAAGGGCGGACAGACCAAGACCTCCGCACTCTCGCGCGATCATACGATCCACATCGACGGAAGCGGCCTGCTCACCATCGTCGGTGGCAAGTGGACGACCTATCGCCACATGGCGGAAGACTGCGTCAACCACGCGACCACGCTCGGTACACTCCCCGACGTTCCCTGCGGCACGCGCGATCTTCACATTCACGGATACCTTCCCGATGCCGAAGCCACACTCGGCGAGATGGCCGTCTACGGCTCCGACGCTGCTGCCATCGAAGCGCTCGCAGTGGCCTCTCCTGAGCTTGCAGAGAAGCTGCACACCTCACTCCCCTATCGCAAGGCCGAAGTCGTATGGGCCGTGCGCGAAGAGATGGCACGAACGCTCGACGATGTACTCGCGCGCCGCACCCGCGCACTTCTACTGAATGCACGCGCTGCCATTGAAGTCGCAGAAGATGTAGCCAAACTGATGGCCCGCGAACTGGGACGGGACGGCGCGTGGATCGCCGCGCAGGTCACGGAGTTTCGTGCGATGGCTGCACAGTATCTGCCTACGTAATGAAGACGGGTGCCACGCAGTGATATCGTAGGGCGTTGCAATCTTGAGGTGAGAATGCGCAGTCCGTTTCTCGGCGAGTTGATGGGAACGTTTGTGATGATCGTGCTCGGCGGCGGTGTGGTCGCGGGCGTTCTGCTCAAGAAGACCAAGGCCGAAGACGGCAATGCAACCGGCAAGTGGATGGTCATCACCACGGCGTGGGCATTCGCCGTACTCTGCGGCATCTTCACTGCGCAACTCTTTGGTAGCGCGGACGCACATCTCAACCCGGCCTTTACCCTGGCCTTCGCGATCAAGGGTGGAGAGTTCAACAAGCTGATCCCCTATGTTATGGCGCAGATCCTCGGCGCATTTCTTGGCGGCGTCTGCGTCTGGCTCTTCTACTTTCCCCACTGGGGGGTGACGGAAGATCAGGGAGCGAAGCTTGCGATCTTCGCCACAGGCCCGGCGATCCGGATGCCGCTGGCGAACCTCTTCTGCGAGTTCCTCGCGACGTTTGTACTGGTCATCGTTGCAGGCGGCATGAGTTCGAAGCTTGTACTCACAACCGGTGCGGCGGCAGGCCTGAGTCCTCTGCTCGTGAGCTGCCTCGTCTGGGGAGTTGGTCTTTCGCTCGGATCGACGACGGGATACGCCATCAATCCGGCACGCGACCTCGGCCCACGTCTCGCACATGCCCTTATGCCGATCGCGGGCAAAGGCAGCAGTGACTGGGCCTATGCGTGGGTGCCTATCCTTGGGCCATGTGCCGGGGCTGCATTGGCTGGGTATGTTTTACGTTTGTTGAATGCTTGAGAGATAAGGCAGGACTTTTGTCATCCCGTAGGGCAGCGAAGGGATCTGCTTTTGGCTTCCACGCAGATCTGGTTTATGCGCTCCGCGCGACCCCATCCTTTAGCGAAAAGCTGCGAAAGAATGGGGCACAAAGCGAAAGCAAACTTACTTCTTAGCAAGCTCCGCTTCAATCGCCTTCACAATCACAGCATCATCCGGCAGCGTGTCTGGGGAGAACCGTGCGACGATCTGCCCATCCCTCGCCACAAGAAATTTCTCGAAGTTCCAAAGAAGCTCAGGCTCCTTATTCGGCGAGATACCGTACTTCACCAATCCCTCGATAAAAGACTGCTTCCCTTCACCGACGGAGGTAGGTTTAGCAGCGATGAGCGCCCGATAGAGCGGATGCTTTTCCGGTCCGGTTACGGTGATCTTCGAAAAGAGTGGGAATTCGACGCCAAAGGTCGATTTACAGAAGGTGGCAATCTCGTCGTTGGATCCCGGCTCTTGACCGGCAAAGTCGTTCGCCGGAAGTCCGAGGATTTCGAGGCCGTTTTCGCGAAAGCGCGCGTACAGCTTTTCGAGCGCGTCGTACTGTTTCGTCAGGCCGCACTTGGAAGCGACATTGACGACGAGCAACACCTTGCCACGATAGGGAGCAAGGGAGGTGGTCTCGCCGTCAATGCGCTGGAGAGGAATGGAATAGAGATCGTTCGCCATAGACATAGAGTACATTCGGGCAGGGCAGTCCGAATCCCTCAAACGGACTAAGAGACTTCGACCGGCAGCTTCTGGCGGCGCTTTTTGTAGGCCGCGAGATCGCTCTGCCAGGCGGCGAGAGGACTTTCACTGTCCGTCTGCTTTTGCAGAAGGGCAACCTGCTCGCCAAACGTGGTGGGCACAGAGGTCTTCTGGAACGCAGCTTCGTCGCTGGCCGTCTCAGCAGAGACGGAAGCCGCTTCCGCTGCTGCGGCGGCTTTGGCGACAGTGGACGTGGCATCTACGGTTTCGTCCGTACGGAACGAGCGAGGAAGCTCCGAGGGATTGAACTCGATGCCGAGTGCGGCCAACGAGCGCGCCTGCGTGGCGAGCTGTTCGCGCTTGGTAGTCGCCTTACGGACAGCAGCCTCGCGCAGGGTCTCCGTCGGGAAGATCTCGTGCTTGACGAGGTGGATCAGCTTGCGGTCAAAGAGATCGATTTCGCGATGGATGTCGCGCAGGGTGTATTTATCTTGCGGAAGTGTACGCATACGGGTGACTTGCTCCGTGGATCGCGATTGGCGTTGGTTGAGAAACGGCTGCAGGAAAGAAGTACGCTGCGGGGTGCAGCATTTAACCTGCTACTAGTGAGATGCCAACTGACGGGAAGATGCGAGCCGGAAGAACGATTATATTTCGTAGCGCAGAGCTTTTGTGGGGCGTGACGGTTAAATGCACAAGGGAGACAGCGGTAGTGCCGTCCCCCTCCTGCGAAACTGTGTGTGACGTAGCGATTTAGGCTACGGCGCGGACGTTTTCTGCCTGCCAGCCCTTGGGGCCCTTTACTACGTTAAACTCAACGCGCTGACCCTCTTGCAGGCTGCGGAAGCCCTGTGCCTGGATAGCGGTGTGATGAACGAAAACATCTTCGCCATTATCGCGCGAGAGGAATCCGAAACCCTTGGCGTCGTTAAACCACTTCACTGTTCCCTGTTCCATTTGCGTTTCCCTTGTCGTATTACTATGAATTACCGCTGGATCATGGACTAGGGTTTGCTGGTGTAGCAGTAGTGCGGACGAGCAAAGGACCAAGATCGGATCTGCGATTACGGTAAATATTAGCACGAATGTGTAAAAAAGGTGCAAACCTTATTTGGCTTCATACGTCCAATTCGGTTTTGCTCCCGGTTTCTTCGGTATTGCCCGGAAGCAGGCGTTCCAGAAGTAACCGGAGCGTCGAGACCTCCTCCTCAAGACGCTGCACACGCATTGCCAGAGATTCGCCAGCCTCCCTCGGGACAGGATTCACGGCATCGATTTCCACAGGGCCACACAGCAGGTGTGCATAACGCGATTCCTTTGAACCGCTCTGCCGGGGCAGTACTGTGACCAGCGATTCTTCCCTCTCGGCCAGACGGTTCAGCGCCGAAAGTACCGCGGGGATGTCGTCGAAGCTGAAAAGGCGGTCCGACCGCTGTCGCAACTCGCCCGGCGTCTGCGGTCCACGCAGCAGAAGCAGACAGAGCACTGCCGTCTCATCCCGACGCAGATTAAAGACAGTCCGCGCACGGTTTTCATATCGGGGTACACGCGTGTCATGCGTTGTGGAAACCAGATCGGCGTCCTCCAGATCGCGGAGAGCGGAGCGGATGTCCCCCTCCACCAGCGACATCACCGGATCGCGTGAAGACTTCTGGTTACTTGCCGCCAGAAGAGCGTTCAGCGAAAGCGGATAGTACTCAGGCGTCGTAATCTCTTTTTCGATCAGCGCCCCAAGAACGCGTGCCTGTATGGGAGTCAGTTCCATGGCTCCATGTTACGGCTTCGGCGGATCCGGCTTCGCTTCGGGCGTAGCCTCCTTCGTCATAGGTGCCACAATGTGCGCGCTCACCTGCGTGCGATGAAAATCTGTGTACGTAGCCACAAAGCTCCACGTCGTATGTCCATTCCCTACGATCGTTGCCGACCCTTCGCGTCGAGCGATGCCGCTCGAACTCATCTCCGCGCTCGTATCCTGCCTGGCCTTGGACCGGATTTTGACGGGCATCCAGAAGAGCTTGTCTCCCAGCAGCACCTGTCCGTACTCCGCGCTCCATGTCCACGGCCCCAGGACGCCCGGAAAGAGTTGGTGTTCCCGAATGTGCCTTTCCACACGGATGACCTCCATACTGACGGGGTCAATCGTCGCCTTGCCGCTCACCTGCTCAAACTGCGGACAGTCCGGTCCACGCTCCTCCTTCGGCAGGTCGGCAAAGTCCACCTCGATCCGCTCCAGTTCGCCATGCGACCGGTGCGTCTTCAGCTTGTAGTTGAAGCAGGCCTCTGAAGGCGTGGAGACCGCCTCCAGTCCAGAGCCGAAGACACCCGATAGAATACTCGGCCCCTGGATCTTCTGCTCTTCCCCGGAGAGAGCTCGGCCATTGATCGCCTTCACCGAGCGCGATTCCTCGAAGTTCGCCACACGTTTCACAACGGTCCGCCGCAGCCGGAAGACGGAATCCGTCACCGTCCGCATGAACCCTCGCGTATCGCCCATATCCATCTCGGAAACCACATGTTCGTTGCAAAAGAAGTTCGGCACCGACTGGTAATAGGCGATGCGGTTTTGATCCAGCCGCGCAAGTACCTCGTCCAGCGTTGGGTCGGGGGCGGTCTGTGCGCCCGCCACTACATGGACAAAGGCTAGGAGCACAAGGAAGAGATGACGCGGCATGCCGAGAATGATAGCGCGGAGAAACTTATCTCGTGTCGAAGCTCCCCAGAGCCTAGACTTTGCACACTTTCGTAAGTCTTCCCAGAAAAGGAATAACAACAATTTCCGCTCAAAAAGATAAGCCTGGGAGGGAGGCTTCTATCCCCTCAATCATAAGATAAAATTTGCACCTCCGTAATGGCCAATCCCAGCCCTTGCGGAGATCTTTCGGGGCTGAAGATAGCCTCCACCGGAATAACCGCGATTACCACAAAGTGAGAACAAGGATGAAAAAGAGACCGCCAAACGTCTTAATTCTGGTGCTGGCTCTATTTGCGCAGGGTGCCGTACTTGCCACAGCGCAAACAGCGAGTGCGCCCAACTATCTTCAGGAGCGCTCTCAACGGGCGAAGGCGCTTACCCAACCCTACGGCTGGTTCTCTCTGATTGCGCTGGAGTGGATCAAACCGGGACTCAACACCATCGGTTCGGCGAAGGACAATTCCATCGTTCTACCCAAGGCCCCGGCACATTTGATGACGCTGAATCAGACAGGCGGCAAGGTAGAGTTGATCGCGGCAGATAAGTCTCTGACCGTGGCGGGAACGCGGCCGGAACTGCATGGCGCTCATCCGGTCATCAGCGCGGACGAGGGCGACAAATCCGCGATGGCTGTCGGCGCTCTGCACATGTGGGCAATCAACCGAGGCGACAAGCGATATCTGCGCGTCAAGGATTCCGAGGCTCCGACCCTGAAGCAGTTTCATGGATTGCGCTGGTATGCGCCGCAACCTCAGTATCGCGTGACGGCGCGATGGATTCCTTACAGCGGCCCCCACACCTTACAGGTGATCAACAAGCTTGGGCAGAAGACGCCAACCAAGGTCCCGGGATACGTGGAATTCGAAATCGACGGGAAGAAGCAGAAGCTTGTGCCAATGGAAGCAAGCCCGGAAGAGCTTTTCTTTGTATTTCGCGATATGACTTTTCTAAAGACCACAGACGGGGGGCGCTTTCTCACGACCGCTGGACCTTCCGCTGGCCTGAACAAACCCGGCACCGTAGTTCTCGATTTCAATAGTGCGGTAAATCCGCCGTGCGCCTATTCTCCCTTTGCGACTTGCCCTCTGGCCTCACCTGAAAACAGGCTTCCGGTCTCAATCCCGGCGGGCGAGAAACGCTACGAAGACTAGCGACCTTTATCCTCTGCAGGTATAAGGCCCAAACACAGCCCGGACGCCGCCATTCTCCACAGCACTGTCCACCACCAGGATGCGATAGCTTCCGCCGCCGGTAGCTACCCGCACCACCACGTGTCCGCGCCGACTCTTCAGCAAAGGCGTAAAGCGGCGGTTCATCAGTTCGTTCGCCGGGAGCACGTCCAGCGCGAAGACGTCGTGCGTTGCGCCACGTCCCCAGGCTCCGAGCATCCGCTGCAACTGCATCGCGCCCGCATGGCCCACATCCCATGCCTGCACGATGTACGCCTGCGCGTCGAGGTTGCGCACAAACTCCGGTCCACAGGCATCGAAGTAGCCATGATGATCCGCTGCCGCTACTTCGGTTCGACCAGCGGCCTTCGTCACAGGCGACTCCACATCCTGCCACGGCACACGACCGTCGTGCGTGTCCGACGAAAGATCGCCGCCTGCGAAATAACTGAATTTGCCATAGGAAAGCCGCAGCGCGACGGACGAAAGATTCTCGTTGGGACGGTCTTCCGGAGCGAGATTCTGCGCCGCCGGAAAATCCGTGTGCGTTCCGTCACCCTTGCCGTTCCAGATCACTCCATTCGCGGAGAGCATGCGCACCGCGAACTCCGGATATTTTTCTGAGCTGCGCAGCTTCACCTGCTCCGTCGAACCGACCTTTACTTTCTCTACCGCGCGCGCCGTCTCCACGCGATGCTTCAGATACGCGATGTAGTTCGTCGTGAACGCTCCCGGCGGTGGGGCAAAGGGAGCGTACTCGGGATACCCACGGTCCAGCAGAGTCGTAATCGGCATCAGCGCATCCACATCGCTCACGCCAGTGAGATGAAATCCACCGCTCGCGGCCAGCGGCGTTTCGGTGCTGACATCGCCGACATGGTCTGGGTGCACATGTGTCACCACCATATAATCCAGCTTCGCGCTTGCAGAATGTTGCAGCGCATACCGTGCCTGCCATTCGCCTGCGCGACGCGAGGCATCGGGTCTCGCCTCGCTACTCGTCGCCACGGCAGCATTCGGAGATCCCACAGCCGACGCGCCCGCATCGATCATCATCGTCGTGCCGTCCGGCCCGACGATCAGCGTGCAGTTGCCGCGGCCCGTATCGATGTGGTGGAGATCAAGTTCGCCCTCGCGGCGTGACGGCAGCGGAGATCCAATCTCCCTGCCCGTATCCGCGCGCATCACACCACCCACCAACGCTGCCGCCGCAAAAGATTTCAACATCACACGCCGATCGATACCCGCAGAGATTCTCATGAGATTGCGTTCAGTCTCTCATCCCTTGCGCAGTCGCAAGAGGGATGGGGGTCGCTCGCAGCAAGTCATTTCCTTTCCAACAGCAGGACATGCGCGCTGTATTCATTTCCAGCAAGGTGCAGGATTCCCTTGTCCATCGTGACCAGAACCAAATCCTCCCGCACGGCAAGGCCGAGCAGATATGCATCTGTGACCTGCTTTGTGCCATACAACCGCGTGGAAAAGGGGCTGCATAAACTTCGCCAGTCGGCAGTGATGGGCAGGTAGTGATAGCCCGGCACCTGCGCCATCCTTGCAAGAACCGCCGTGGCCTCGGTCATGGTGATCTGCCCAGGACGCGGTGCGGTCGCATTCCGAAGAAAGCCCGCCTCCGTAAACGGGCAAATGGCCCATAGAAGACTTGGAGTGTTGAACCACGCCGTCACGAGTTGATGGTGTGTGTGATCTTCCGACAGCAGCGCAACGAACACGTTCACGTCCAGCAGGTATTCGGCTTTAGACAACCTCATCCTCCGAGGCTTCCTTCACCATCTCCGGAGTGAGCTTGTCGCCCGTTCCGGCGACCACGAGATATCCATGCTGGCTCGTCTTCAGTCTGGGCAAGTCGCTCCCCGCCTCCGGTGCTTGCTCCGCCCGGCGAACAAGTTCGCTGAGAGCGGCAGACAAGGTGATTCCCTTTGCACCTGCATACGCAGAGGTAAAGCTGTACACGTCTGCATCCAGATTTACAGTCAATCTCACACCCACATTCTGCACCAATTTAAAAATTGGTGCAAGACGCAACAAATGGTGAGTAGCTGAGGATAAGGATTTGGCTCCCGGAGATCACGAAAGCAAATCCCTCCCGCTGCTGGGATGACAAAAGGTGGTTGCTACGAAATCCCGGCAGCCTGATAGATCGCTTCCATTGAAAGATGGTCCTTCAACCCCACCTCGCCGTTCGCCCTCGGCTCCGTATTGGTACGGATGTTCTCCGCCAACGCTTCAGCCTCCAACCGTAACTGCGTCGCCTGTTTCGGGCTGCTCAGGTCGATCTTGGCATCCCCGGTTCCCACCAGATGAACGCCGCCATTCCCATAAGGACTCTCAAACGAGAACCTGCCTTTCTCACCATGGATCTGCAGCGTCCCCGGCAGGTTCGCGCCATAGCTCGTCGTGCAAGCCGCAAGCGCGCCGGAGGGAAACTTCATCGTCCACGCCACCGTCTCTTCCACTTCGGCGAACCGCCCGGAGGTCGTGTCCTGCGTCGTCGCCACGGCGGTGTAGGCCGCGGGGTCTTCGCCCAGCAAAAAGCGAATCGCATTCAACGGATAGACGCCGACATCCAGCAGAGGTCCACCGCCCGCCATCTTCTTATTCAGACGCCAGACATTGGGCCTGCTGTTGAAGCCGAAGGATCCCTGCGCCTCGACCACTTTCCCAAGCACGCCGGACGAGATCATCTCCCGCGCCTTCAGGTGCAGCGGCTCGTACTGCATGCGATACGCAATCATCAGCTTCACATTCGCCGCGCGGCAGGCATCGATCATCGTGCGCGCCTCGGCCGAGGTGCTTGCCATCGGCTTCTCGCACAACACATGCTTCCCCGCCTTCGCCGCAGCGATGGTGTTCGCCGGATGGATGGCATTCGGCGTGGCGACATACACCGCCGTGATCGCAGGGTTCGCGCTCATCTGGTCCATCTGGTCGTAGGTATAAATCTTCGCGTCGGGACGGTTGTAGCGCTTCGCCCACTCCTTCGCCTTGTCGGGATGGCCCGTCACAAACGCCACCACCTCCACCGTCTGCGAAGACGCAACCTCTTCCATAAAATCCTTGGCGATCACGCCGAGGCCAATGACAGCGAAGCCCATCTTCTTCGAAGCCCCGGAAGTCTGCGCTGGCAACTGCGTCGCGGCGAGCGAAAGGGCGGAGAGTCGTGTGAAATCTCTGCGATTCATAAATCTTCGATGCCTCCTGCCGAATGAGTGTGCCACAATCTGTGGTCTATGATGTCAGCAAAACTTCTCGCCGCCAACCTCCTTTTGCTAGCGCTCATCGCATCGGCACAGGCTCCCACTACTCCGGTTCCCAGCCCCATGCTCGATCCGCTCCGCTTCAACGACGGCACCGCTGTCACTAGCGCAAAGCAGTGGCCCGCTCGCCGCGCGGAGATCTTTCAGATCTTCCAGCGCGAAGAGTACGGCCAGCGTCCGCCCGGTACCGAAAAGAAACTCCGCTGGCACGTGGATGAAGTCGCCCCCGTAACCTCCGGCTCGCTCGCCGGGATTGCCCTGCGCAAACGCATCACGCTCTTCTTCCCCGCGCCCTCGGCCACCGTCGCGCGCCAGTTCCCACACACCGCGCGCGAGATGCACCTGCTCCTTTACACTCCGCTGGCCAAAAAATCCGAGCGCGTCCCCATCGTCCTCGGCGCTTCCTTCGCTGGAACCTGGGCCACGGCGGATGACCCCGGCGTTCCCCTCGGCACGGCCTGGCCGATGGGTTTGCCCGATCGCGATCTCGCCTTCACCGACGCCCACACCGCTACCGAAGCCGACCGCACCCACCAGACCATCCAGGGACACAGCCAGTGGCAGGCGAAGAAGATCCTCGAACACGGCTTCGGTCTCGCCACTTTTTACTACGCCGATCTCGAACCCGACGCGAAGGGAGGCTGGCCCTTCGGCGTTCGTCCGCTCTTCTTCCGCCCCGGCCAGACTGCGCCTGCCGAAGGAGAATGGGGTGCCTTCAGTGTCTGGGCCTGGGGATCTTCGCGCGCTCTCGACTATCTGCAGACCGACCCCAACGTCGATCCGCTCCGCGTCGCCATCACCGGCCACTCGCGCCTGGCAAAGACGGCCGATTGGACCGCCGCAACGGACACGCGCTTCTGGCTTCTTCTGAGCAATGAAGGAGGCAAAGGCGGCGACTCCATCCTCCATCGCTTGCAGGGCGAACCCATTGCCCATCTCTGGGACAAGTTTTCCTACTGGTTCACACCGGCCTTTGGACACTGGTCAGGCCGCGACGCCGAAACACCCTTCGACGGCAATCTTCTGATCTCTCTCACCGCGCCGCGCCCCGTCTACGTCGGCTCTGCCATCGGCGATGCGTGGAGCGACCCCCTCGGCGAATTCCTCAGCGCCAAAGACGTTGGCCGCGTCTTTGCTCTCTTCGGCAAGCAAGGCCTCGGCGTCACAGAACAACCATCGCTCGACACCCCTGTGATGCATGACGTCGGCTACCACCTGCGCGCCGGCAAGCACGACGTCACAGCATTTGACTGGGATGCGTACCTTCAGTTCATGGAGATGCACCTGCACTAAACCCAACATGAACGAAATGTCTATCGAGGCTTACCGCCAAAAGAAATCTTTCGACGGTAGATCTCCACAAGACGGTCCGAAGATGGAATGCGGTCATATTTTTCATCGACGACATGTTGAAGCTTCGCTGGAAATCGAATATTGCCGTTGTAAATGCGCGGAGCTAAATAGAGCGTGTCAAATCTTTCCTGATCGAATATTTCAGCAAGTCTGGGTTCGTCTTCAACGGCATGAGATGATCCTCTGTGCCACCAGGGGGGCAGATTTTTCGGAGACTCCAGGCCAAGTCTGGCGTACTCAAACTCAAATCGAGAGCCAAAGAACACCTTCTCTCTTGGATGGGAAATCCTGTCGTGGTCGATCAAGGAGAGTGTCGACCAGAAGTCAGACCTGGCAAAAAAACCCAAAAAAGGAGTCGTGCCGTGAGGTCAACGTTCCAGAAACATCGCCTGCCCATATTCCAACGCTTTGCATTCTGGCCCTCCGCAGAGACACAACGCCCACCAAGACCAAGGTAAACAAAACAGTATTTCTTATCGCTATTCTGAGCCATCCATGAGGACGCACATAGAATTGTTCTCTTTCGCGAAGGTAGACAAAAACGCCGAAGAACGCGGGAGCAAGATCATTGAGTCGAATGTCCCAGTTCGTGCAGATTCCAATCAAAGTAATCAGGCTTCCGAGACCCGCGACTAAACCAGCTGCCGTGAGAGACCTTGTGGTTTGGTACCGCGCCTGCAACAAAATAAAGATCAAGACCGCAATCAGAATGGCGTAGGTAGCAGTCGCTTCGAGAATGACACTCCAGTCTTTCCCCTCGGTCAGGAAATCCGATAACGCGTCGAGTGGAGATGGCCTTTCACTTACATGTCCATAGGAAGTGATCGCCGAAAGAAAGCTAATGTGGCACAGCCTCAATACTCCGACAGCGACAAAGGCTCCGCCCAAAATCGTCTCGATCCAGAAAGCGAAAAATCTCCGTTTATCTCTGCAAGCGAAGCTGAAGATGCCGCTCATAATCAAGGCGGGGAATGCCGCGTTCGGCTTACTAAGCCAGAGCATACCGGCTGCAAAAATTCCAGCGCAAAAGAGCGGAAGGGTGGGTCTTCGCCGAGTCTCGAGACACTGAAGCTCCAGATACAGGATCAACAGAAACAGTACGACACACTGCGATGCAATCGCGGAATGCCAGAGGTGATTGGTCGCGAGAAGAGGCACCATCATCGAGACAAGGAATATCTTCGCCAGAAAGCTCGCCCGCTCCGTTGTTACAGAATCATGACTCGAGGAAACAAGATAAAGACCCAACCCCGACAGAAGCAGCCAGATCAATGAATTCAGCACGGTGAAAGACCACCAATGCACACCGAAGAGATCAATCGCTGCGTGTGCCAACAAATAGAAACTCGGGGGCAACATGCACGGAAAATCTTTGTAGGGCTGTTGACCAAGATGTTGTCTCCACCCGAGGTCGATCAACATACTACTGTCGTAACCACCAAATTCAACCTGTCCAAGGGCAACATTCAAGGCAGTTAATAAAGCCAAGAGCGGAATAGAGGGGGCCCGACCAATCAGGAAATTACGATTCAGCACACAAGAAATTATCGTCGTCTTTCTTGACAGCACCTAATAGAAGAACGACGGTTTTCCCAATATGGAACCAATGACTTGGATCGGCGTTTGCGTCTTCTCATCGTGATCGCCACACATCCTAATGCTCGTGTTCGACTACAACTTCGATCCCAGCGCAACTGCTTGCGTCATTTCCTTCAGATCAGGAATATTCCCCCCACATTTTTGTCCCTATTCATAGCATCACCCATAATGGGCGAGCTTGAAGAGGTTGAATGAGAGTTGCATTTCTAGGGGTTCGCGTACCGGGACATCTTAATCCCACCACCACACTTGCCCGCAAGCTCCAAGCTCGTGGACACGATGTGGTGTTCCTGTCCGTTCCCGATACCGAACCTTTTGTGCGCGCAGCGCAGCTTCCGTATGTCCCCTTCAGCGAGAAGGATTTCCCCGTGGGTTCTCTCGCCAAGTCTTTGGATCAGTTGAACAAGCTGAAGGGACAGGAAGCCCTGGAAATGGTCATGCGTCTGGTTTCCGCCAACATGGAATCTGCTTTCAGAAATCTGCCGCAGGCACTGCAAGACGTAAAAGCGGATGCGCTCGTCCTCGATGAATCCGAGCGCGGTCTGGGATGTGTTCCCATGCACCTGGGCATGCCGTACGTGCATATCTCGAACGCTCTTCCGATTGATCTTGCGGGGATTACTCCAGTCTGTACCTTCGACTGGCCGCATGAGACGACACCCGAGGCACGGACACGGAATCAGGCAGGCGTGCGCAGCCTGCTACGCATATACGAACCCATTCTGTCCGTCGCGCGCGCCTATGCCGAGCGCGTCGGTCTAAAGATCGACTGGTCCGATCCGTACGCTACGATTTCTCCACTGGGCTGGCTTACGCAAATGCCCAGGGAGTTCGACTTCGAGAGCTCGCACTGGCCCCCATCCTTCCACTACACAGGCCCATTCCACGACGGGCTGGGCCGGATCGAATCCGATTTTCCCTGGGACCGATTAACGGGTGAGCCTCTGATCTACGCCTCGATGGGAACGCTGCAGAACGGTCTCGAATCCGTATTCCAAACGATTGCAGAGGCGGTGGGTACCAGACCCGGAATGCAACTTGTGCTCTCCATCGGTCCCGCGCTCGATCCTGAAAAGATCAGCCCGCTACCCCACAACTGCATTGTCGTAAAGAACGCGCCCCAGATGGAACTGCTCAAGCGTGCCGCCTTATGCATTACGCATGCCGGTCTGAATACTGCCCTCGAATCTCTGACGCAGGGCGTACCCATGGTCGCGGTTCCGGTTTCGATCGATCAACCGGGCGTTGCTGCCAGAATCGCCTATACGAAGACGGGCAAATTTGTACCGATAAAAGAGTTGACCGTGCCTCGCCTCGCGGCACTGATCGACGAGGTTCTGAGTAATCCGGAGTATCGCCAGAACGCCATGAAGATGAAGGAAGCCATCGTTCGGACCAACGGTCTGGAAAAGGCAGCCGACCTCATCGAGCAGGCGTTCCACCTCTCACCCAAGAGCGAAGCTCACCCACTTGCCGCCAATTAACGGGATCGCTTATTCATACCGAAGCGCTACGATTGGATCGATCCGGGTCGCTCGCCGCGAAGGCATGTAAGCCGCCAACAGGGCAATCAGGAAGAACAGCACCGACACACCGACAAAGGCGAATCCGCTGTCCACGGTGCTCAATCCGTAGAGAACATCACGTAGCAGATACGCCGCTCCCAGTGAGAGGACCATCCCCGCAAGAATCCCAACCATCACGGGCCGGGTGCTCTCACGAAGAATCAGGCGAATGATGTTCGGCCGGTTCGCTCCCAGCGCCATACGAATGCCTACCTCGCGCGTGCGCAGGACAACGATATAACTAACCGTTCCGTAAATACCCATGAGTGCGAGAAGCAGACCGACTGCACCGATGGAAGAGGCAACCGTAGCCGAAAAAGTGGACACGAGAAAGCGCGGAGTCTGCCGCAACATCTGGTCCAGCGTGGATGAGCTGAAAGTTACATCCGGATCGAGTGATGCCACCACTGGACGCAGCGCATTCCTGAATGCCGCGTTATCCATTTGCGTACGCACCAACAAAGGGGCGTCCCGCGTCTGGCCCTCGAGCATCGGCACGTAAATCTGTTCGACGTCACTTCCGTCGATCAGTTGACCCAGCACATCATGCACCAAGCCGATCACCTGGAACGTCGGCCCATCGGGCAGTTGCTCTCCTTTGCTGTGGTACAGGTCACCTACGCCCATGCGCAGGCTTCGCCCGATGGGATTTTCTCCCGGCCACAGGCGCTTCGCGGCAGACTCGCTAAGAATCACCGACGCCTCAGACTCTCCACCCTGAACTGAAAAGCTGCTTCCGGCGACGTGCTCTATGCCCAGCGTCTGAAAATAGTTCGGCTGAACATAGGTGTAGTACAGGTACGCCTTCGCATTTTGCTTTGTGGGCACTTCTCCATTCGTCGTGACCGCAGCCGTACGAACTCCGCCACCGTCCGGTGCGCGACCGAACGTCGTCGCGACCACGCCGGGCATGGCATTCACGCGAGCGCGAAGCTCTGCCGTAAAGACGCGCTTTCGCTCTGCGTCATACTTCTTCCCCTCCGGAAAATTCCACTCGACATCCACTGCATGTTTTGTCTCGTAGCCGGTTTCTGCAAAGAGCGCCTTTACCGAACTCCGAATCAACATACTGCCCGTAATCATCAGCACAAGCGAAACAGAAACCTGCGCTGCAATCAGTGCGCTGCGAAGCTTTCGGTTGCGACCCGGCGACGTCTCCGCATTGGCTTTGAGCGAAGACGCCAGTGCGGACCGCGAACTTTCAAGCGCTGGCGTCAGGCCGAACAACACACCCGCCACCAGCGAGATGGCGCACACATACGCGAAGATCTGCATATCCGGTGCAACGCGGTAGACCAGCGTGCCGTACTCCGGAGGAATAATTCTTCCCATGGCGCGCAGCAGGATTTCGAGCAGGCCCCAGGTCACAAACAACGCCAGCACACCCGCAATCAGGCCCAAGAGAACACTTTCCGTGAGCAGTTGTTGCACCAGGCGCGCGCGACTTGCGCCGAGACTCATCCGCATGCGCAGTTCGTTCTGTCTCGCTGCTGCGCGTGCGAGCTGCAGACTTGCAACGTTCGCGCAGGCAATCACCAACACCATCCCGACGGCGATCATGATCAGCGTGACGGCAAACTTCAAACCTCCGTCGAGCTTGCGTGGAAACGGAGAGGCTGGCCACACCAAAGCGTTGCCGGGCTTGCTCATCGAAGAGGTGGAAGCGTGGAGCGGCCGCAGACGCTCTGCAACAGCTGTCATCTCTTCCTGCGCCTGCGCCATCGAGACGCCCGGAACAAGACGACCGAACAACCTGCAACAGGCTTCATTCACATCGCGCAGGCCCCTGTCGTCAGGATGCAGGAGCGGTTTATAGACCAGCGGAAGCCAGAAATCCGGCACGGCCAACCCCGTGCCCGCAAAGTTATGCGGGGTCACACCAATCACTGTAAGCGCTACACCATTCAACTGCAGCGTCTGTCCGATCACTGAGACGTCTCCGCCAAAACGGGTCTGCCAGTAGTTCTCGCTCAGCATTACCACTGGATTCGCCACAAGCTGCGAATCCGTCGTCCCATCAAAGGTGCGACCCTTCAGTGGCGCAACGCCCAGGACGGAGAAGTAATTTCCGGAGACGAAAAGGGTGCCCGCATACTCCACGTTCGTGACGCCGCTAGGAAAGAGTCCCAGCTTCCCCATGAGGGAATCGGATTCGCCCTCCTTTTGGCTGAGTGTCGCACCCACACCCGACAGCTTCAGCATGTCAACGCTTTGCCCCTGCGCGATCAAACCATCAAACGAATGAAGATTCGATCTATAGGCGAGATAGTCGGGGTAACTGAAAATAGCGTCGACCTGCCCGTCGCCGTGCATCATGCTGAGGTTCGTCATCGAAGCAGGGTCGCGGCTATCAATGGAACGAGAGAAAATCGTTTTATATGCGGTGTATGCTGCCGTATTCACGCCTATGCCAAGTGCCAGGGCGATAATCGCTACGCACGTAAATCCGGCATTGCGATAGAGCATCCGGAAGCCATAGCGCAGATCCTGCAGAATCGTCTGCGGCAAGACCATCAAGTCGATCTCGCTCATGCGTTCGCGCCACACACCTGGATTTCCGAAGCTCTTACGAGCCGTGCGCTTCGCTTCCTCGCGCGGCATCCCTTGCTTCAGGTTCAACTCCTCACGCATCGCAAGATGAAACGCCAACTCTTCTTCGAGTTCGTCCGAGAGCTTTTCTTTCCTAAACAACGCGAGTAGTCGTGCACTGAATCCCATGGTCGTCTCCTAAGCCTTCGCCATTCCAAAATCGAGCACCAGCGCAACCCCGGCCATGACCTTCTGCCAGTTCTCGCGCTCCGCAGAGAGTTGCTTGCGACCCATGGCGGTCAGTTTGTAATAGCGTGCTCGTCGGTTGTTTTCGCTCTGGCCCCACTCCGAAGCGATCCAGCCTTCCTGCTCCATGCGGTGCAGCGCGGGATATAAAGAGCCCTCTTCAACACGCAAGGTATCCTGCGAGACGTTTTGGATATGGAGGGTGATACCCCAGCCGTGCATCGCGCCCTGCTCCAGACTTTTGAGCACAAGGAGAGCAAGCGTTCCCTGCAAGTTGTTCTCACTCTTCGCGCGAGCCATATGCTTCCTCACTCCCCTAGATATCTATAGAAGAATATGGATGCTGGCGCTGAAACCGTCAAGATATTTCTTGCAGAGAGGATGCAAGAGCCTGAGGAAGACAGAGTTTCCCATTATGGCGTGGTCTGGCGCAAAAGAAGAACCAAACTGTGACACAAAAGAACCACTTATGGTTGCCCGGCTTAGGTTATTCTTTTCATGGCAGGCGAATGCGGTTCGGCAAATGCGATTCACCCGAACCGATTGCACCGATGTTGAGGCAATCAGCTTTTGCCCCCAAATCTAAGGTTTGGAGAACTTCCCCTTTTGCTCTCAACGATCCGTTCTTCTGTCTTCGCTCCTAAAGTTTTCCGTCGTGTCGCGCTCGGCGTCGCTGCTCTCACCTTCACTTTTGTTGCTGTAAGGACGCCGGTTCGAGCGGAAGCGGGTGATTCGCTCCCGACCGTCGGTATCGCACATGTCGCTCCCACGGAAGTCAAAGAAAGCTATGTGCTCCGCCTGCGCCATCTCCACACCGGCGAAGCGCTGAATGTCGTCTACCGCCAGGGCACGGAATACTCTGCCGAGGGCATTGCCAAGCTCAACACTTTTCTCCGCGACCATCGCACGATGGATACCGCCAACTACGATCCCGCCGAGTTCGAGCTGCTGCACAAGCTCATGGCTAAGCTAGGCCGCCCGAACGGCGAGATCGACATCGTCTGCGGCTACCGTACGCCGGAGACGAACCACATGCTCCGTACGCGCGCCGCGCTTACCGGCGTCGCTGAGCACTCGCAGCACATGCTCTCCAAGGCCATCGACATCCGCGTCCCCGGCATCTCTACGCGCGCCCTGCGTGATGCGGCCCTTTCGCTCGGCTTAGGCGGCGTCGGTTACTACCCCATCAGTCAGTTCGTCCATGTGGACGTCGGCCCCGTTCGCCAGTGGAGCTTTGGCGGCGGCGGCACTCTGCTGGCCCGTGCTCACCACAAGCGTCACAAAGGACGCGGACGTAACGCGTAGTTCCTCTCTTCCCGGTCATGAAAAGCGGCAGCCCAAGGGCTGCCGCTTTTTGTTTGGATATCTGGGTGCCCCGTACATCGCGCTTTTGCGATGTGCGGGAGGGATGCTTGTTCCGCTTTGGCTTTGAGATAGAGATATGAAGGCGGTTCGCGCTTCGCGCGAATACCAAGTCTTTGCTTAACCTTTGTCATCCCGTAGCAAAGCGAAGGATCTGCTTTCGTTTCCTGATAAATCCGATTTTTGCGCTCTGCGCGACCCCCACCCTTTCGCAAAAAGCCGCGAAAGAATAGGGCACCAGTAAAGCTAGATGTCGGCTTCGACCTTCTCCGCGATGGGAGCCTTGGGGTACGGAGGTCCATGGTGCAGGGCGTCTTCCAGCTCCTTGTCGTATCCGTAGATGTCGGTGAAGAAGTGCATGTCTCCATCTTCCCCGGGATAGGCCGTGGCGTAGAAGATCACAATAGGGATTGGATGCGAGAGCAGGACGGTCTTATTGTCCTGCCCGTTTTCCATTGCTTCGTGAATGCTGTCGTCGTTCCACTTCGAGTTATCGCGGAGCACCCACGCCGCCAGCTTTTCCGGCTCCTGCAAACGCACGCAACCATGCGAGAAGTCGCGTTTGGAGCGGGAGAATAGCTCCGTCGCAGGCGTGGAGTGGAGATAAACATTGAAGGTATTGGGGAAGAGAAACTTTACCAGGCCGAGGGAGTTCTTAGGACCGGGCTTTTCGCGGACGATCACACCCGCGCGTGCCACCTGCTCCGCACTCGCGGAGACTGGATTGCCTTTGTTGTCGACTGTCTCAAAGTTGTGCGATGCCAGGTAGCCACTGCTGGCGCGCATGTGGGGCGCGATCTCCGCCTTCATGATCGAGGGCGGCACATTCCAGAAAGGACGGAAGACGAGGTACTTCATGTGGTCCGTGATGACCGGCGTGCGGTGCTCCTTGACGCTTTGTCCCACGACGACGCGCATGGAGAACTCCTCATGGTGTCCGTCGGAAAACGCGCGCAGCGTGTACTCCGGCAGGTTCACCATGATGGCCGCATTCTGGTACTCATCCGACAGCCAACGCCAGCGTTCGAGTGTATCTGTCAGCTGATTGATGCGCACGCCGAGCGGCGTGTTAAGCGCGTTGACGGTATCCTTGCCGATCTTTCCGTCTTCTTCGATGCCGTGCCGATGCTGGAATTTCTTGAGCGCATCGGTGAGCTGCGGATCGTAGGTCGAAGCGCTGACGGTATCGGGCACGTTGTCCAGATCGCCGAAGAGCGCGAGCCGACCGGAGAGTGCCTGCGAACCAGCCCAGGGCTTACCGGGTTCGATGGATTTGCCCGTCACCATGGGAACGGGCGAGGTATGGTCCTGCGGCAGCAGGCCGACGTAGTGCACGATGGCAGCCTTGGTGGCGCGATACTCGGGCGACTGCGGCTCTGCGTCGTTGAGCGCATCGTCCACATCGGTGGAGTCGATCAGGCGCTCCTGTACGAACTGCGCGAGGTCGTACTTCTTTGCGTCCACGTTAACGCCGAAGGAGAAGTGTTGCGGATTGACACGGCCGATGTGCAGGTCAGAGATGAAGCGCATGGCAACGACCGTCATCATCACGTCGAACTGTGCGGTCTGGACAGGGTCTTTCTTCTTCAGTGTGGCCATCCGCGCATCCCAGCGCCAGGCGTCGTAATCGTCCGGAATCAGGCCGCGCTCGGAGGCGTGTTGGAAGTTGCGCACAAGCGCGTAGGCCTGCTTGGTCGGCTTTCCGTTGTCGCTCCAGACGATGTCCCAGTCTCCGTTATTGTAGAAGGTTTGGACGGTCGACTTGTAGTCGGAGAAATCCGGCCAGCGCAGTTGCGGCAGCGTCTTGCTGTCCGCAAGCTGATGAAGCTGCGGCGCAAAGTCGGGAGCGGCCTCGCCAGCAGTCTGATGACGCTTGCGATGTTTGCAGCCTTCAACCGAGAGCAGAAGCGCGAAAAAGCTGAGAGCGATGAGCGAGCGGCGAAGCTTTGAAGTCACTAGGTTCCGTTTCAGGTGCGGGGATAGTTGTGAGATGCAGATTTACCACAGATGGCTTTTAACAAATGCATTCTGGATCAGGACGGCAGACTCAACGTGATCACCGGGTCCGTCATGCCGCGCAGGGCCAAAAAGCAAAACGTGGCCTGCGCGAGAAGAATCGCTGCGGAAAGAGCCAGATAGAGCTTGCGCGAGCGGGTTTCCAGCGCGTCCGCGAAGACGCCCGAGATAAAGGTAAAGAGAAACGGCAGCGCCCACAGCCAGGGCGAACTTGCGATCTGCGTCGTAGCCAGAGAGAACAGACAGAGGGCGACCAGAAGGGGCGTCGTGTTGCCAAAGTAGCGCGAGCGCCTGATAAAGAGGTAAAGCACCAGAGCAACGGTGAGCGCGGCGATGGTGGGCAGGTTCTGCTGATTTTTGACGTAGAGCAGAAACGGCGTGCTGCTCAGAACGAAGCGTGCCGCTCCTCCCGTAAAAGCGTAGAGGAACGCGTGCAAACGGAAGGCGTACGACGCCAGAAGGATGAAGAGGGCACCGATGGATGTGAAGGCAAGCAGCGGCAAAACGGCAGAGCGGCGGCGTTCCGCAACGTAGAAGAGGAAGATGGTGGCGGCGAGAAAGCCGAAGAGCGCTGCCAGCAGATGCGCTGCTGCCGTAAGGCCGAGCGCCAAGGTGAAGATCAGAATACGCGGCTTCCACTTGCGGCGCGGGCCGTACATGGCATGCGCGATCCCAATCGCGGTGTAGATGAGGCCGTAGAGACCCCAGAGGGCGAGGATCTCATTATTCGGCGTGGTGCTGGAGCTGACTACCGACGGCGAAAAGCAGAAGAGGCCCAGAGCGAGGAAGCCACCGAGGTTGCCGAAGAGGCGGCGTGAGACCCACCAGACGCCGCCAGCGATCCAGACGCCAAACAGAGTGAAGGGAACGCGCAGGAGGTAAGGGATGCCCTTGATCTGGTGGCGAAGGTCGTGTGTGGAACCACCGACGGGATTGGGAACATAGGTACGCTTGTCGGGCGCTTTGAGGTGATCGAGGCCTTCTGCGATCTCATCTTCCAGGCGAAGCACAAGGATCGCCGTGGTGAGCGGCAGACCCGCCACGCGATACGCCAGCGTGCCGTCTCCCTGCATGTTGCCGCAGGTGGTGAAGTATCCGGCAACGGGCGCAGGCTTCTCCCACATCTCGCGGCCGCAGAGGGCGTAGCGATAATCCGTCTCTGAGAGAGGTGTGCGGCCAATGACAAAGAGGCACTGTGCGAAGAAGATCAGAAGAAAGACGGCCGCGATGCGCTGCGGCCATCCGATATGGATGTGGGGAAACCTCATGTTTACTTTGCCGCTTCCGTGGAATGAATGAAAGCGGCCACGTCGTCATGGAAGCGATGGAGTACTTCCTCGTTCACGTAAACCATGTGGCCCGAGGGATAGAAGTGATAGCTGATGTTGCCCGCAAGCGAGCGAGGAATCGGAAGGTGGTGCATCTCGTACGTCGCCGCGAAGTAAGGCGTCGCGAGGTCGTAGTATCCGCCTGCGAGGAAGACCTTCATCTTCGGATTGCCCTTCATGGCAAGCGCGAGGTCCGGCATCACGTTGACGGAGGTAGAGAAGTTAGCCGGAGGTCCCCCGGGAGCGCCGTGGCGCAGGTCCCATGTGAAGCCAGGAGCGGAGTATGCACCGGGCAGGTAGGTCATGTCCTTGCCGAAGTTCAGCGTGCCACGGACGTACTGGTTGATCGCCGTTGTGTAAGCGGACGAGATGGCGTTCGACTGCGGATCGTACTCGGCCTCTTCGCTGGTGCGGCTGAGATCGGGGCCAGCAAAGCGTGTATCCAGACGTCCAGTGGTGGTGCCGGTGTCGTCCTGCTCGTTCTTCGAGAAGAAGCCGCCGGACATGCGCAGATCCGTCTTCAGAATCATCGCTGTGGAGATGCCGGTGTAGCCGTGCAACTTCTCCGCAATGGCGTTGCGGTCCGCATCGGAAAGGTCAGAACCCTGCATCAGCGCCTGCGCGTACTCGTTCAGGGCAAAGTGCTCGACCTCTCTCAGGAAGGGTTCGAGCACTGCGGGCTGCGAAGGAAGTTTGTGATGGTAAAAAGCCGTTGCTGCGTAGGTGGGAAGGGCAAGCTCATAGGGATAGTCGACGCCGGGATTCCAGCGTGGGCCATCGGCGGAGTTGTCGAAGCTGAGGATCTGCGAGAGAAGAATGACACCATTGAGATCGACGTTCTGCAGGGCGTTCGAGAGCACGGCCGAGCGCGTGGTTCCGTAGCTTTCACCGAGCAGATACTTCGGCGAATTCCAACGGTCGTGTTTCGTGAGAAAGCGGCGGATGAAGCGCTCGAAGGCATGCGCGTCCGGGTCGGTGCCCCAGAAGGCCTTTTCTTTGTCCTTGCCGAAGATGCGCGAGAAGCCCGTGCCGGGCGCATCGATGAAGACCACATCGCTCACATCGAGGAGCGAGTAGACGTTGTCGACGATCTTGTAGGGCGCGGCGGCGTCATGCTGCGTGTCCGTGGTGACGACACGCTTGGGGCCGAACGAACCCATGTGCAGCCACATGCTGGCCGAGCCGGGGCCGCCGTTATAAAGGAAGGTGACGGGACGTGTGTTCTTGTCCGCGTCCTTCTTAAAGTAGGCGGCGTAGAAGATACGCGCCGTAGCGGGAACGTCTTCCGGCTTGTCCAGCTTCACGCCCGCTTCGGGAAGCCACTTGCCGTCGAGGTCGAGCTGCGCATCGTGTCCATCGTCGCTGCCGACGGTGAGCGTACCGGCGATGGCACGATAGGCGATGCCGTTCACGGAGCCTGAGGTCTCAGAGTCCTGTACTTCGCCCGGTGCCGGCTTGATTGCGCTGGCCGTTTCGGCGGGCTTGGCGTCGGCAGCCGTGGCGGGTTTATTGACCTTGGGCGCAGCAGCCTTATCTGCAGCGAAGACAGTAGAGGCGGTGGACGCGATGAAGACGAGAGCAAGGAGAGATGGCTTCATAGACCTAGTCTACGGTCGTAATGAGACATTTCAAGTAAGCGGTCTCGGGCAGGGTGAGGACCTCGGGATGGTCCAGAGCGGCGGCACGGGTCTCCAGAAGGCGGACGTGGCGTTTGGCATCGGCGGCGGCGGAGGCGATCGTCGCCGTAAACTCCGCCAGTGAGACATGGTGCGAGCAGGAGCAGGTGACCAGGATGCCACCGGGACGCAGCATACGCAGCGCGCGCAGGCTCATTTCTTTGTAGCCGCGCATAGCGCCCTCAGCGGCGCGCTTCGATTTTGCAAAGGCGGGGGGATCGAGGACGATGGTGTCGAATTTCTCCATATCGCTGTCGTAGGCACGGAGAAGTTCAAAGGCATCGGCTTCGACCCAGTCGACCTGTGCCTTGAGCTGGGAACGGTTCAGGTCGAGGTTACGCTCGGCGACTTCCAAGGCGGAGCGGCTTTGGTCGACCCCGGTAACAGAGTCGCAGACCTTCGCCATATGCAGGGCAAAGCCGCCCTGATAGGTACAGATATCAAGGGCACGTCCACGGGCGTAGCGCGCGGTGGCGGCGTAGTTGAGGCGCTGGTCGAGAAACGCGCCGGTCTTCTGCCCGGAGTTGGCGTCGAAGTGGAACTGCAGGCCGTTGAGGTGGAAGACCGTGGCGAACCTGGCGGTGTCCGGGGTGTCGGCCGTGGTGAAGAGCGGCGTCGGATTCGGTGCTGGCAGCTCTTCCAGTTCGCGGATGCGTGCATCGGGGCGTTCGAGGATCGTCGCCGGACTCAGCGCCACGGCGAAGGTCTCCGCGAGGAGCTCTCGCATGTCGTCCTGCGCGGTGGCCTGGGTAAGGAGTTGCAGGATCACCAGGTCGTTGTACTTATCCGCGACGACGCCGGGAAGGTCGTCCGCTTCGGAGAAGATGAGGCGGCAGGAATCGGTTCCGTCCGTCAGCATGGGTTTGCGAACGGCGAGGGCCTGGAGCGCACGCGCCTTCACATCCGTCAGATACTCTTCGCGCGAGAGCCGAGGCGTGTCGGAGACCTTGCGCAGGGCGATCTGCGAAGCAGCACTGTAAATCGCCGAACCGAGGGGGATTCTGCGCGTGTCCAGGAGGGTAACGATGGAGCCGTTGACCAGCCCCTCGGCACCGAGCGCGGGAAGAAGTTCTTCGGCGTCGGAGCGGTAGACCCAGAGATGCCCTTCGCGAAGCCGGTCGGAGGCACGCCGCGAGACGATAACCGCAGGCCCGGCGGCGTCCGGAGGAGACAGACGCGGTTCACGGGCCTGAAGAGGTCTGGTATGTTCACGCCGGGACGGGTATTTCGACTTCTCACGCATAGAACTATGGTCGCATGTCAGCGTCTGCGGGACGTGTGTTTGCGCCGAACCACTCCGTTAGTTCGGCCTCGGAGATGGATCCTTCGGCTAATTTCAGGAAGGTCAGATACCGATCCTCTTTTGATGCCGTGAGTTCAAAGCCATTGACAGCAAGAAAGGTCACGGAAACAACAAACGCCGTGCGCTTGTTGCCGTCGACGAAGGGATGATTTCTCGCAATCCCAAAGGCGTACGAGGCCGCCAGACGCTGCATGGACGGCGCTGGATCATCGTACGCATAGAGATTGAGCGGTTTTGCCAGGGCTGACTCAAGAAGAGCGACATCCCTCACGCCGCTGGAACCGCCATTCTGGGCGAGTTGCTCCAAGTGATATGCGAGCGCATCCTGTTTTTCGATCCAGACCGGGGTATTCATTCCGCGAGTTTGCGCAGAACATCGCGGTTTTCCCTCATCACGCGCCGTGCCACGTCCATTTTTGCTGCAAAGTCAGGTTGATGAGGAGACAAGTGAAGGCCTTCTGGTGTCTCGGTAACGTATAGCTCGTCACCCTTCTCCAGATTGAACTTCGCCATCAGCTCCTTTGGCAGAACAACACCAGCCGAATTGCCGACCGTGATGATACGCAGGGTCATTCCCATGGCTTTCACCTCAGGCTTGATTATAACAAGCGTATGTACGGCCCAAGGCTACTTCTTTATTTTGACGATTTTTATGGTCTTATGCAGAGTGCGATAGCAGGGAATTATGTCTCCAGCATGAGTGCGGAGGGTATCGCGCGTGGAGGCGTCGAAGACGCGGGCGTCGGCGGGAAGGTAGATTTTGGAGCCCAGAGTATCGCACTCGGTCACACGGATCAGCTGTATCTTCAGCAGTTCCCGCTCTCGCAGAACAGCAGGACGGATTGGATAGCCGTAGCCCTCGTACTGGTCAACGACCTTGGCGAGACGGTGTTCGCCATCTTTCATCGAGATGTCGGCGAGGTAGACGTCCTGGTTCCCGGCCCAGCTCTGATGGGTGGAGGTACTGACGGCAAGGACACTGACCGTCGCCGGATGCGCGTCGGCGTAATCGCCAAAGACGCTCTTGCTCTGTGCCGTGGCAACCAGGGTCAGTGACGTAGCGAGAAATGCGGTGAGCAATTTCATGGGATTCCTTTACAGCTTAGACGCTCCCGCCCCGTCTGCGCGTCAAAGTCCGTCATCTTTCCTGCGATATCGTAAAGAGATGGATTCGATTGAGTTTCAAGCCGGGAAGGTCAAGTTGACCTCGTTCTCTCCACTGCCCGAGCATCCCTGGCGTGTGATCTTTGAGGATGAGGGCGACGCAGCCTACTGCTACGCCTGCGACGGCCGCCTGGAACGCGCGGGCGAGGGCTTCGATGCCACCGTTCTGGACGCTATGCTGGTCTACAATGTACAGGCCTTGCGCTCTGCAGACGAGCGTGCGGAAGAGAACTTTGAGCGAACACGCCTTGCCACCATCGAATGGTCCCGCGACGGACAGCGTGCCGTGCTGCGTCTGGATGGCGTACCGCAGGTGCTGATCGATTTCGCGGAACGCTGCGGCTACTCCCGCTCCAACTTTCCCAACTTCCTTGACGACGGCCACGGCAACTGGCGCAAGGCGAGCCACGCGTGGAGCGATACGGCCATGCAGGCCTTCGAAGCCGAAAGCTATGCCTAGCTTTAACGCACGCTGAAAAGCATAGCCTTCTGGCATGAGATGGCGGGGCGACCGGCTTAGGCAACGTCCCGTCCTATCCCCTTGAGTGAAGCCTCACTGCTTGAGTGAAGCCTCACTGCATTCACTCTAAGGGGATGGCTTATGAGCACAACACCTGCGTTCGATTCTTCCACCGTGAGATTTCCTCTCTCCGGTGCCGACTACACTCCGCTTCCCGATGAAAAGAAAGACGGCCACGTCCGCGCACATGCCGTGCAGACCGTGAATGCCGACGCGATGACGCTGTACAACCTGTGGCGCAATGAGATGGCGCTGCCCATCTGGATGGAAGGCGTCGTCTCCGTCACACGCACGGGAGACGCGACCAGCCATTGGGTGATGCAGGCCCCCGGCACGGAGAAACAGTTCGAGTTCGATGCTGAAATAACAGAAGACATCCCGGGGAAGAAGATCTCCTCACGCGTGACCAGTGGACCGATGAAAGATACGACGGACACGGTGACCTTCGAACCGCATCCTTTTGGCCGTGGAACGATTGTGACCCTGATAAGCGACTTTGTCGTCCCCGGCGGCGTCCTTGGCAACGTCGTAGCCGCCATCGGTTCGCGCAGCCCTGAGCAGATCACCATCGAAAATGTTCGCCACCTCAAACAGCTTGTCGAAAGCGGAGAGATTCCGCGCGTCACCTCGCAGCCCGCGGGTCCGCGCGGCGTGATCGGTAAGTGGAAGGAGTTCATCCTTGGCGAAACCAATCCAACACCTCCTGGCACAAGCGAAGCGGAGCAGCCGGAAGATCTACCCCGCAAGAATCTCGTAGGAGGCGCGAAATGAAGGCAGTTTGCTGGATGGGAACAGGCAAAGTAGAAGTACACAACGTCGACGATCCGAAGATCCTCAATCCACAGGACGCGATCATCAAAATTACGCGGACCGCGATCTGCGGAAGCGATCTCCACCTCTACGATGGTTACATTCCGTCGATGGAGTCGGGCGATATCCTCGGCCACGAGTTCATGGGCATTGTGGAAGAAGTCGGCAGTGAAGTGAAGAAGCTGAAGCGCGGCGATCGCGTGGTGATTCCTTTCACCATCGCCTGTGGTAACTGCTTCTTCTGCAAAAAAGATCTGTGGAGTTGCTGCGATAACTCCAACCCCAACGCGCATGTCGCGGAAGAGATGTATGGTTACTCCGGTTCGGCGCTCTTTGGCTACTCGCATATCTACGGTGGATATGCCGGTGGGCAGGCGCAGTATGCGCGCGTACCGTTTGCCGACGTCGGCCCGATCAAGATCGAAAACGATCTACCAGATGAGAAGGTGCTGTTCTTGTCCGACATCTTTCCGACGGGCTATCAGGCAGCCGTCAACGCAAACATCGAGCCCGGCGATACTGTTGCCGTCTGGGGCGCTGGGCCTGTGGGCCTCTTCACCATCGCCAGTGCCTATATGCTGGGCGCAGGCAAGGTGATCGCCATCGACCGCTTCCCGGAGCGACTTGCGCTGGCACGCGACTATTGCGGTGCGACGACCCTTGATTACTCCGATGGAAAGAGTGTTGTGGAAGCACTCCGCGATCTCTCTTTCGGTGCAGGCCCGGATAGCTGCATCGACGCCGTGGGAATGGAGGCGCACGGAACGGACGTCGCCGCTACCTACGACAAGGTGAAGCAGGCGCTCATGATGGAGACGGACCGTCCTACTGTTCTTCGCCAGGCCATTCAGTCCGTCCGCAAGGGTGGAACAATCTCGATCCCGGGTGTCTATGGCGGCACGCTGGACAAGGTAAATTTCGGCGCTGCATTTGGAAAGGGCGTCATCATGAAGATGGGCCAGACCAACATGCATAGCTATCTGCAGCCGCTGCTTGAACGCGTGGAGCAGGGCCAGATCGATCCGAGCTTCTTGATCTCGCACCGCGTCGGCATCGAGCAGGTGCCGGAGATGTACAAGATCTGGCGCGACAAGAAAGATAACGTCACTAAGATCGTGATCGATCCCTGGGTCGATACGACGGCGGCATAACCAACCGTTCAGACTAAAATCCACACATGCGCTAAGAACGCATGTGTGGGTTTTGTCATTCCTTAGCACTTACTTTGCCATCCCGTAGCAATCCCTAACACCCTCCAATTTGTCATCCCGTAGCGAAGCGAAGGGATCTGCTTTTTCAAACCCGGAACTCCTGACAAATCAGGTTTGTGCGCTCCGCGCGACCCCACCCTATCCCACCCCAGCGAACAAAAAGACGTTCGCCGGGGACCCCGGTTCGCGATAATGCCGCGAAAGAATGGGGCACGATTAACGTGTCAGCCGATAGATGCTGCAGTCTTCGTATCCCACCGTGACATACATTCCGTCCGCGTCGTGCGCGATGGTGGCCTTGTCGGCGTTGGCATCTTCGCGTGAGAGGTGCACACGGCCTCTCCAAAGCTGCGTAAATTTAGGATGCTCTTCCGTGATCACGGCGCGCTGTTCGTCGTTCACATAGAGGATGTCGAGTTCGCCCGGACGATCGACGAAGATGCGCTCAAGGTGTGTGAGAAAACGATCCAGCAAAACAAATCCGAAGGGATTGAAGAGGAAGAAGAGGCACGGGCCAGCAGGGATGCGCAGACGCATGACGTCGTCTTCCACCAGCGTCATCTTCGGAGCGTCGGGATAGAGCGCCTGCCAGTGGTCCATGTTTTCGTACGTCGCGGCAGCAAGCGCGGGATGCAGCTCAACGCCAACGATTCTGCGAAAGGGATACTCCGCCGCGAGCAACATGGCACGGCCCTTGCCTGCACCGATGTCCATGAAGGCTGTCTTCTCCAGCGGATGCAACTGATAATCATCCTGCCAGCGCTTGAGCAGCTTGCGAAAGAGGGAAGGCGCTGTACCGTGATACGCCGTGATGTGCCGGTCATGAGGGTGTCCGGTTGCGAGATTGTCACCCGGAATAAGCGAACCGGTGTCCGTGCCGTGGAGGACATCGAAGGGGTGTGGCGGTCTTGGAGTGCGGCGTTTACGGGGTGCGCGAGGCGGAATCATCGGACTTTAGTTTATCTTTCATGCCGTATGTAGTTGGCATTCGAGGCCACAAAGGTTAAATTGCTCCTTGGGTTTACCTTTGCAGCCCCACGGAGTCTTTCCTTTGAAACAATTTCTTTTGCTTGCTGTTGCTGTCACTTTCTCTGTGGGCCACGTCGTAGCCCAGAACGAACGCGCACCCGCAACGCCTCTCATCGCGTTCGATCCATACTTCAGCGTCTGGTCGATGACGGACAAACTGACTGACCAGGGCACAAAGCACTGGACCGGTAGCGACCAGCCCATGCGCGGCCTGCTGCGTGTGGACGGCAAGGTCTATCGCTGGATGGGACGCGACCCACGCGAAGCCGCAGCGATGGAACAGAAGTCGTTGACCATTGCTCCGCTCCACACCATCTACACCTTTGAAGCCGGTGGCGTTCGCCTGACGGCGACGTTCCTAACGCCGTCCATCCCGACAGATCTCGATCTGCTGGCGCAGCCGGTGACGTATCTCACGTGGAAGGTTGCGTCGACCGACGGACAGCATCACTCGACGGAGATTTATCTCGGCATCGATGCGCGCATCGCCGTGAACAGCAGTGATCAGCAGGTGACGTGGAGCTCCGCCCATACCACTGGACTGCGTGTCCTGAGCGTGGGTTCGCGAGACCAGCAGACGCTCAACCGCTCGGGCGACAATCTTCGCGCGGACTGGGGCTATTTTCATCTTGCCGTTCCGGATGACGAATTAGCCACCCTTGCGGCTGCCTCCACGGAAAAAAATACAGACGGCTTTCCTTCTTCCAAAGACGACGATATGGAAATGCCGCAGACCGCTGGCAATGCGCCGCTGCTTTCGGTCACCTTCCCCATCGACCTCGTAGGACCGGAGACAGCGGAACGCCACGTCCTGCTCTCCTTCACGCAGGACTACGCCATCGAATATCTCGACCGCAAGCTGCGTGCGTACTGGCGGCATAACGGAGAGCCCGTTCCGCAGATGCTCGCCTCCGCAGAACGCAACTACCCTGCCATCGAAACGCGGTCGGCGAAGTTTGACGCGGACCTGATGTCCGACATGGAGAAGGCGGGCGGCCCGGTGTACGCGCGCCTGACCGCGCTCGCGTTCCGGCAGACGCTGGCAGCAAACGGTCTCGCCACCGATGTCGACGGAACGCCGCTGCAGTTTCCTAAGGAGAACTTCTCCAACGGCTGCATCTCAACGGTGGACGTACTCTATCCCGCCTCGCCCTTCTTCCTCTTCTTCAGCCCCACGCTGCTGGAAGCACAGCTCAAGCCGGTGATGGCCTACTCTGCTCTGCCGCGCTGGAAGTGGCCCTTTGCGCCGCATGATCTCGGCCAGTATCCGCTGGCCAACGGACAGGTCTACGGCGGTGGCGAACGGACCGAAGAGGACCAGATGCCGGTGGAAGAGAGCGGCAACATGCTCATCATGATCGCCGCCATGGGACGCGCGCAGGGCGATATGCACTTTGCCAAAGAGTACTGGCCGATCCTGACCAAGTGGGCAGAGTATCTCCGCGCCAAGGGTCTCGACCCGGAGAACCAGCTCAGCACAGACGACTTCGCTGGACATCTCGCGCACAACGCCAACCTTTCTATCAAAGCCATTGACGCCCTCGGTGCGTACGCCGATATGGCGCGTGCCCTGGGCCGCAACGACATAGCGCGTGATTACAGCCGCGCCGCGAAGGACATGGCCACCAAGTGGGAGACGATGGCGAAGGAGGGAGACCACTACAAGCTCGCCTTTGATTCCGCCAACACCTGGAGCCAGAAGTACAACCTCGTATGGGACCGCCTGTTGTCGCTCAACCTCTTCCCGCCGCGCGTGCGCCAGACCGAGCTGACGTACTATGCGACGAAGCTGCAAACCTACGGCCTTCCTCTGGACAGCCGGAAGGATTACACCAAGCTGGACTGGCAGCTTTGGACGGCGACTCTGAGCACGGATCGCGCGCAGTTTGACGCGCTGGTGACGCCGTTGGGCAAGTGGCTGGACGAGACGCCGACGCGCGTTCCGCTCACCGATTGGTACGACACACGAACGGGCAAGCAGGAGGGCTTCCAGGCTCGCTCCGTTGTCGGTGGCCTTTATATCAAGGCGCTGAGCGATGACGTTCTAGCGAAGAAGTGGCGGACGCGCACGGAGTAGAAATTTCGCAAACAATGCTTTCTCGCAATGCTTTCTTTCGACAACATTCTGCGACAATTCACGCCGGGCTTTTGCACATGCAAAAGCCCGGCATCTCACTTGGGGTATCGACTTCTATCCGTGCAACTGACACTGCTCGCCACCAGTTTCGGATGAAGAAGCGATCCAAAAGGGGAGCGACTCGTGAAAGAGACAGAATCACAAAAGGGTGCCGATCACGGCATTGGTAACGGCGGCGAACTACACCAGTACGCAGGCGGAACACATCCGCAGCTGACAACGCAACAAGGCCAGGTTGTTTCAGATGATGAGAACTCTCTGAAGCTCGGCGGTACAGACCGTCCCGGCCCGGTGTTGCTGGAAGACTTCGTCCTGCGCGAAAAGATTAATCACTTCGATCACGAGCGCATTCCTGAGCGTATCGTCCACGCACGCGGCGCGGCCGCACATGGCTACTTTGAACTGACCGATTCTCTGCAGGAGTTCAGCAAAGCACGCATCCTGAGCAAGGTTGGCGAAAAGACTCCGCTCTTCGTTCGCTTCTCCACCGTTGCGGGCAACGCCGGGTCGCCTGATCTCGCACGCGACGTGCGCGGCTTTGCCGTCAAGCTGTACACACCGGAAGGCAACTGGGATCTCGTGGGAAACAATATCCCTGTCTTCTTCATTCAGGACGCCATCAAGTTCCCCGACCTGATTCATGCCGCCAAGCAGGAGCCAGATCGCGGCTTTCCGCAGGCACAGACGGCACACGATACCTTCTGGGACTTCGTCTCTCTGACGCCCGAGAGCACGCACATGCTGATGTGGATCATGTCCGACCGCGCCATCCCGCGTTCGTTCCGGACGATGGAAGGCTTTGGCGTTCACACCTTCCGCTTGATCAACGCGGAGAACAAAGTCACCTATGTGAAGTTCCACTGGCGTCCGAAGCTCGGCATGCAGTCCGTCATCTGGGATGAAGCGCTGAAGATCAACGGAGGCGATCCCGACTATCATCGTCGCGATCTTTGGAACTCCATCGATCAGGGCCGCTTTCCGGAGTGGGAGCTTTGTGTGCAGCTCTTCGATGAAGAGTTCGTCAACCGTTTTGAGTTCGACGTTCTGGATGCGACAAAGCTGATTCCTGAAGAACAGATTCCTCTGCGTGTCGTCGGAAAGATGGTGCTGGATCGCAATCCGACCAACTACTTCTCCGAAACGGAACAGGTTGCGTTCATGACGCAAAACGTCGTTCCGGGCATCGACTTCACGAACGACCCTCTGCTGCAGGGACGGAACTTCTCGTATCTCGACACGCAGCTCTCGCGTCTGGGAAGCCCAAACTTTGCACAGCTGCCCATCAACGCAGCGCGCTGCCCGGTGATGAACTTCCAGCGCGACGGCCACATGCAGCTCCAGATTCCCAAGGGGCGCGTCTCCTACTCGCCAAGTTCGCTCGAAGGCGACACGGCACGCGAAGATCCGCATGCTGGTTTCAAGACCGGTCCGGAACGTGTGGAAGGCGACAAGCTGCGTGCTCGTCCCGAAGCCTTCGCCGATCACTTCAGCCAGGCCCTGCAGTTCTTCAACTCGCAGACACCGACGGAGCAGAACCACATCATCGCCGCGTTCATCTTCGAGTTGAGCAAGGTGGACACAAAGGCTGTGCGAGAGCGCATGGTCGGTCAGCTTGCGAACGTCGATATAGGGATCGCGCAGCGCGTGGCCGATGGCCTGGGCATGCAGGGCGAGATCAAGAAGGTAGCTACCACCGTGCCTGCGCGGACGGACCTCCCTGAATCCCCTGCGCTCAGCATTCTGAAGAAGGCGCAGGTGTCGCTTGAGGGTAAGCTCGTCGGCTGCCTCATCGCCGATGGAAGCGATACCGAAAGCATCCTCGCACTGGAGACGGCCATCGCCGAAGCCGGTGCGGAGATGAAGATCATCGCTCCGAAGATCGGTGGCGCTACGGCCACGGACGGATCGACGATCGAAGCCGACTTCCAGCTTGCGGGTGGACCTTCAGTCCTCTTCGACTGCGTCTTTCTCGCACTCTCGCAGGATGGCGCGCAGACTCTCTCCACGGAAGCTGCAGCAGTCGCCTTTGTGCACGATGCGTTCTCGCATCTGAAGGTGATCGGCGCAACACCGGAGTCGGAGATCCTTCTCGACAAGGCTGGCGTTCTGGCAGACGCAGGCGTCGTCCTCATAAGCGAAGGCGACTCCGCGCAGCCGTTCATTGAACGTGCTGCGCTCGGTCGTATCTGGGATCGCGAGCCATCGGTGCGCACGATTTACTAATCAAACCTGCAAAACAGGAAGAGGCGTCGCGGAACATCGCGACGCCTCTTCCTTTTATTAATGCGAGTGACTTATACGCCAGTGGATCCGCCTGCGACGGAGATCAGTTCGCCTGTGATCCAGCGGGCATCTTCCGATGCGAGGAAGGCGACGGGATCCGCAATGTCCTCAGGAAGGCCAACGCGGCCGAGGGGTGTATGGGCCACAGCGGACTTCTCAAAGTCGCCCCCAGCCAGGCCAGCAGTATGCGTGCCCTCAGTACGGACGAAGCCGGGGTTGATGGAGTTCACGCGAATCTTGCGTGGTCCAAGCTCCTTGGCAAGCACCTTCGTGATCACGTCCACCGCACCCTTGGTGCTGGAGTAGATCGAGGAAGCAGGAGGTGCAATCGTGCTGACGACCGAACCGATGTTGATGATGCTTCCGCCCGTCTCGGGGAAGTGTGCGGCAGCCGCCTTCGAAGTCAGCAGAAGACCAAGAACGTTGAGCCCGTGCTGCTTCAGGAAGTCCTCCGAGGTCACAGCATCAATCGGCGAGAAGCCATAGATACCGGCGTTGTTCACGAGGATGTCCACCTTGCCGTAAGCCTTCTTCGTTTCGTCGAAGAGGGTCTTGATCTCGGCTTCGTTGGCCACGTTCG
The DNA here is from genome assembly GCF_000179915.2 of Terriglobus saanensis SP1PR4. Lineage (NCBI taxonomy): Bacteria > Pseudomonadati > Acidobacteriota > Terriglobia > Terriglobales > Acidobacteriaceae > Terriglobus > Terriglobus saanensis. The sequence continues at coordinate 4,728,621 of NC_014963.1, forward strand.
CGCCCACTGCAATCGCCTTACCGCCCGCCTTCACAATCGCTGCGACAACTTTGTCCGCGCCTTCTTTGCTGCTGGAATAATTCACAACGACAGACGCTCCGTCAGCCGCCAGCCTCTTTGCGATCGCTGCGCCGATGCCCTTGGAAGCGCCCGTAACCACCGCTACTTTGTTTGCAAGCTTTGCCATGATCTTTCCTTCTTTCGGTCGAGCGCTCAGGCTTCGACATTTCGATAACTGTCGAATTGATGCGCGCCGATTCAAGGACGATTCAGGGCAAAGCTAAATTTTCCGTAGATCTACGACGACTTTCCCCAAGGCGCCGGACGCCACAAGCGCGTGCGCCTCGGCAATTCCTTCCGGGCCAAAGCTTTGTGCATGCAGCAGAGGTTTAAGCTTTCCGGCATCGGCCAGTGCTGCGACCTCACGAAGAATTTCTCCATGATGCGCCTGACCGAAGCCCGTAAGAAGCGGCATGAGCGTAAAGACGCCGGAGTAGGTCGCTCCGCGAAAGGAGAGCGGAGCAAGAGAGTGCGTGCTCCAGCCAAGACAACTCACAACGTGGCCTGTGTAGCGCTTGACGGCAGAGAAAGAAGCGTCGATCGTCGCGCCACCGATCGTGTCGTAGATAACGTCAAAGCCTTCGTCCTGTGTGTATTGCTCAACATACTGCTCAGGGGTCAAGACGCCATAGTCGATGGGTGTTGCGCCGAATCCCTCTACGATATGCTGCTTGCCTGCGGAGACCGTCGCGAAGACTTCAGCGCCAAAGGCCTTTGCTAGCTGGACCGCGATGTGACCGACGCCACCCGCGCCTGCATGCACAAGCACCTTCTGACCGGCATGTGTCTGGGCGCGATCCACAATCCCCTCCCAAGCCGTGATGGCAACAAGAGGAAGCGTCGCCGCTTCGCGCATGGAAAGCGACTTCGGTTTCAGCGCGATCAGGTCGGCGTTTGCGACCACAAGCTCGGCGAGTGTCCCCTGCAATCCACCCACGCCACCCACCAGACCGTACACCTCGTCGCCAACGCGGAAGGCGGTAACGTCAGGGCTAACCTCTTCAACGACACCTGCCATATCCACGCCCAGCACCGCAGGGAGCGGCTGTTTCGCATGACCCGCCTGGCCAGCGCGGATCTTCGTATCCAGTGGATTTACGCCGCTGGCATGGATCTGTATCAATACCTGGCCCGCTGAAGGTACGGGACGGGAAAGCTGAATCTGCCGAAAATCTGCCCCCGGCCGATCGACGAGATACGCGCGCATAAGGTACCCCTGAGTGCAATGAGTAGTTATATGGATGCGGCGCGGTCCGTTTGAGACTCCGAAAAGCTAGATCTCCGAAAGCTGCTTCAGGTAGGCATTCCACACATCGCGTTGCAGCTCAAGGTTAATGAACTTGCCTACGCGTTCGATGCGGATCAGACCGGCGTTTTCCAGCTCTTTGATGTGGTGCGACAGCGTAGGAGCGGAGATGCTCATACCTTCGCGCAGATTCGAGCAGGCAAAAGTCTCCTTCGCGCTTCCAATCTTTTGCAGGATGCAAAAACGATTGGGGTCAGAGAGGGCCTTCGCGATGAGGTGAAAGCTGCGATCATCGAGTTGAAGGGGCCCATCCATACTGATTGGATGCTATCGCGGCCCGCATCGCTTCGTGTGACTGGCGGCCCCAAAGAAAGAGGCGCTGCGAATGCTCGCAGCGCCTCTTCGTTTGGATCCTCGAAAGTTTATTCGAGTTCCGTGTAGTGATGCTGACCCATATCGTACGTTCCGCTGATCGGAGCCTCTTCGAGCTCCTGCTTCTGCGAACCGGGGATATAGTTCGGGTCGTCGCTCTTCACGGTCACCTTGAGGTGGGCCGTAACTTCGCGATGCAGCTTGATCGGCACGTGGAACTCGCCGAGCTGCTTGAGCGGCTCGTCGAGCGCGATCTTGCGGCGGTCGACCTTGAAGCCCTGCTTGGCGAGCTCAGCGGCGATGTCGGACGAGGTGACCGAACCGAAGAGGTGATCGCCAGCGCCGACCTTGCGCTCAAAGGTGAGCTCGGCTGTCTCCAGCTCGGCTCCCAGTGCGGCAGCGCCGTCTTTGTCGCCTGCAGACTTGCGCAGAGCGGAGGCCTTCATCTGATCGATGACAGCCTTGTTGGACGCAGTGGCTTCGATGGCCAACCGCTGCGGGAGGAGGTAGTTACGGCCGTAGCCGTCGGCGACTTTAACAACGTCGCCGGCGTGGCCGAGCTTGTTTACATCTTCTTTCAGAATGACTTCCATTGCGATTCTCCGAACTTTGATCTCGCCGTAAGCGGCGGTATTGCATTTCTCTCAGGCAGGAATCTGGATGCGGTCTGCCATCGTCGTTGGCTGCAGAATTGGGTCGCCGAACTCTCGCATGACCGAGAGATGACCTTCGACCGCCTCCTGCATATTGCGTCTGGTGTCCTCAAGCGTCGGTCCGGTCGAAATGCAACCGGGCAGATCGGGAACATAGGCGCTGTATCCCGTTGCCGTCTTTTCGTAGATCACCAGATATTCACTCATCGCAAACCTGCCTGCTTCAAAATGCTGATTAGAACTTTGCGGCAAACGGCAGCAGGGCGATATTGCGTGCCTGCTTGATGGCGAGCGAGAGCTGGCGCTGGTGCGTGGTGCAGACACCGGTCAGACGACGCGGAACGATCTTGCCGCGCTCTGCAACGAAGCCCTGCAGAAGACGGACGTCGCGGTAGCTGATCTGGTCGATCTTCTCGACACAGAACTTGCAGACCTTCTTGCGGCGGAAGAACTTGCGTCCGCCAGGTCCACCTGCGCCGGTACGTGGGCGGGGCGGTCCGGAGTGTCCGCCGGGGCCGGAGTGGCCACCCGTGCGCTCAGGACGATCGGAGGGAGTACGCTCAGGACGCTCACTGGGAGCGCTGGGAGTTGCTACTGCGGTGCTGGTTTCGTCAGCCATTGCTGAAATCCTTTCGTACAGGTTGGGGCCGATTTCGCGCTTCGGGACTGCATGGAGTCCCACGGTCTAAACGGAAGCGGTGTGCGGCAATTAAGTGCATTCCATTGCGGTACAAGTTGAAAATCTTTATGCCGTTGCGGTGGCTGCGGCTTCCGTCTGCTCAGGCTCAGCCTGTACGGGTTCTGCAGCTGCGGTGGGAGCGGCTGCAACCGTCTCAGGAGGCGGAGGAAGAGGCTCGGTGATCGAAGCCTGAGGCGTGGGAGCAACCTCAGCGCGCTGGTCGGAGACCTTCTTGTGCGCATCGCGGTGCTTCTTGACCTTGGCCAGACGCTTGTTCTCCTCGTCCGTACGGACGGTGATGAACTTGATGACCTGCTCCGTAACGCGGAGACGACGCTCGAGCTCGAGAACGACCTTGCCATCGGCGGTGATCGTCAGCAGGATGAACTGGCCATCCTGAAACTTGCGCACGGTGTAGGCGAGACGGCGGCGGCCCATCTTCTCTGCGGTTGTGACTTCTCCACCACCATTGGTGACAACGGCGTTGAAGCCTTCGACAAGCGCGTCGAGGGAAGCTTCGTCGATGTCCGGACGGACGATGTACATCACTTCATAAGTGCGATTCATATGCTTCTGCTTTCTGCGGAGTTCTGCTCCGCGCCCCTATGACGAGGCCTGGAAATACTTGGTGCTGCTCACTGCTCAACGGTGTTACTCACTGCCCAAATCCGCCTCGCGGCGGTTGTACTGTGTCATTGCCTTCGCAATGCCATCCTTCAAGATCGCTTCGACTGCCTGGAGAGCACGGTCGAGAACCTCATCCATCTGCGCAAGATCTGCCTTGCGCATCGGCTGGAGGAGATAGTCCTTTCCTCCGGCCTTAACCTCTCTGCCATCCGGTGCGTTGGGTCGCCCCACGCCGATCCGGACTCGCATCCACTCTTCCGTGCCCAGGGAGGAAGAAATACTCTTCACGCCGTTGTGCCCGTTCGCGCTTCCATTCTGTTTGAGCCGAAGCTCGCCCAGGGGAAACGCCAGCTCGTCGTACAGAACGATCAAATCCTTCTGCGGATCGAGCTCTAACTCCTGAACCAGGGCGGCCACGGAGGCTCCGCTGCTGTTCATGTACGTCTCCGGCTTGGCCAGCAGGCATTCGTGCCCTGCCAGAATCGCCTTGCCGGTCAGTGCTCTGCCTCTCCGGTTGCTCACTACCGCGTTGCGATCTTCTGCAATGCGGTCGATCGCCAGAAAGCCGGCGTTGTGCGGCGTGAAGACGTATTCGGGACCCGGATTTCCCAGGCCAACAATAAGCTTCACGCCGCGCGCCCTTTACTTCTTGGCTGCAGGCTTGGCTGCACCAGCTGCGGGAGCTGCTGCCGCTGCGGCCTCCGGCTTACCCTTACCCTTGGTCACTTCAGGCTCGGCGACAACCGGTGCGGTCACATCGGCCGCGGCCTCTTCCTTGATGACGGTTACGTGCGCCACGAGAGCAGTTTCTTCCTCGAGGAACTTGATCTTGCCGCCGTGCGGCAGGTCCGCAACGTGAATCGCGCCGTAGAGCTCGAGCCCTGCAACGTCCACGTCGATATGCGAAGGAATGTCTCCAGGGAGGCACTCGATCTGCACTTCGCGCAGAATCTGGTCCAGGATGCCGCCGCTGTTCTTCACGCCAACCGGAACGCCGGTCAACATCACAGGAACGGAGACACGCATCGCCTTGTCCATTGCAATGCGCTTGAAGTCGATGTGCAGAAGCTTGCCCTTGATGGGCTCATACTGCCAGTCCACGATCATGGCCTTCACAACGCCCGTGCCCTCGACGCTCAGGTCGAAGATGGTGTTGTGTCCGGACTCCGAATGCAGAATGCGGGTGATGGCCTTGGGGTCGACGGTGACGGCGACCGAATCCTGTCCTGCGCCGTAAACGACGGCGGGGATCAGGCCGGAGACGCGCACACGACGCGCGTGGTTCTTATTGAACTTGCCCGTACGGGGTACGGCTGCGATTGCTTCTGGAATTGTGGTTGCCATGATGTCCTCTGTCGGGCGAAGAAGCAGTTGGTAGTTGTCAGTCCTTAGTTGTTAGTGACTTCGAACCAGCTCCAACCCTGTCGACTCCCTTTGCGGCTCTTACTTCAGCCGCTGCTATATGGTTTCGTTTACCTCAGGGCTGACAGCTTGCACTAACAACCAGCCACTGAGAACTTACAACTCAACAACTCAGGAGAAGAGCGTCGAAACGCTGGTCTCCATATGAATGCTCTCGATCGTGCGTCCCAGCAGACCGGCGACAGAGAGCACTTTAACTTTGCCCGTCGCGATCGCATCCGCGCGGATTGGAATCGTGTTGGTGACGACGAGCTCTTTCAACTGCGAGGCTGCGATGCGTTCCACGGCAGGACCGGAGAGCACACCGTGCGAAGCGCAGGCATAGACCTGAGTCGCGCCGTTCTTTAGAAGAGCTTCGACCGTCTTGGTCAGCGTTCCGGCCGTGTCCACAATGTCGTCCAGAATGATGCAGCTCCGTCCGGCAACATCGCCGATGACGTGCATCACTTCGGTCACGTTGATATCCGTGCGGCGCTTGTCCACAATGGCCAGCGGAGCTTCCATCTTCTGCGCGAAGAAGCGCGCGCGCTCCACACCGCCCGCATCGGGCGAGACCACCGTAAGGTTCGGCAGCTTGAGCTCGCGAAAGTACGAAACGAGGACCGGCGACGCAAACATATGGTCCACCGGAATATTGAAGAAGCCCTGGATCTGCGCCGCATGCAGATCGACCAGAAGGGCGCGGTTCGCACCTGCGGTCTGCAAAAGGTCGGCGACGAGCTTGGAACTGATGGCGACGCGGGGCCTGTCTTTACGGTCCTGGCGCGCGTAGCCGTAGTACGGAATCACCACCGTGATGCGGCCCGCCGAGGCACGCTTCAGGGCGTCGATCATGATGAGCAGTTCCACCAGATGCTGGTCCACGGGAAAGCACGTCGGCTGCACGACGAAGACATCCGCGCCACGCACATTTTCCAGAAGCTGAAAGTGAATTTCGCCATCGGAGAACTTCTGCATTTTGGTCTGCCCCATAGGCACACCCACGAACGCGCAAACCTCTTCGCACAACGGTTTGTTCGCAGAACCACTGAAGATCTTGAAACGCTTATCGTCGGAGAGCCGCCCACGTTTACGGTCGGCTGCGGCTTTTACGGGTTGTCCCCCAGTAGCAATGGACGCCGGCACAATGCCAGGGTCTACTACGATCGTTGCCGTGTTGGGAGTCGCCTGCGTCATCTCGTCCTGCGTTTCTTCACTCACTAAAACCTCCAAGCCGGTTAGCGTTGGTTGCTTCTTGTTCTCGCCGCGACACGGTTGCCACGACAAATCGATGCACCATCCAAAAAGGGGACGGCCAAAAGTTTGGCTGGGCGACTAGGATTCGAACCTAGACAAAGTGCGTCAAAGGCACTTGACCTACCATTAGTCGATCGCCCAATAGCCAGGTAAATCAAGCGCGGACAGCTTTTTCCGCTCTCTCTTCCACCTCTTCAAACATGGTGCCCCAGTACAGACTGCGCGGCAAAGTCGAGGTGACGATGGCCCGCGTGCCCTGGCCCAGAACGCGCTGCTGCGCCGCCATGGCGTCCGCTTCAGTCCGATAAAGACCAAAGAGCGAAGACCCGGAGCCTGAGAGCATGGCCGTAACGGCCCTGTTCTCGACGGGAGTTTCTTCCGTGCCCTGAAGGGCGTGCAGGATGTCGCGCAAGGGGGGATGCTGCTGAAACACGACCTCTTGAAAGTCGTTTTCAATCCCGGTGCGGACAAGCGCAGGAAGGAGGTTCCCGGCCAGGTCTTCACTGATCTTGTCAGCAAAGACACCGGAGGCGCCGGAACTACCTGTGCCCGCCGGTGTAAAGGCAGACGCGTAGACGCGGCTCAACTCCTCAAGTCTATCGAATCCAGTGGCTTCGGTCAAAGCATGCAGGCGGTCCCACTCCCGGAAAGCCACCGGCGTAGACACCCCCACGGAAGGCACCGCCATCACGCACGGCGTTGGCGGCAGGTCCGGGTAAGGCACCAACACTTCCCCCCGCGAAAGTCCCATGGACGTCCCTCCCAGAAGGAAAAGCGGTACGTCCGACCCAATCTCCCCCGCCAGCGTGAGGCGTTCCGGCCCGGAAAGCGCCTCGCCCAGCTCGCGCTCCAGCCCCAGCAGAGCAGCCACGGCGTTCGCGGAACCCGCACCCATCCCACCCTGGATCGGCAGGTTCTTCTGGATGTGGATCTTGACCTCGGCGGTGACTTTCATATGCTCCAATGCCGACAAAACCATGCGCCAGGCGGTGTTTTTCGCGCTGGCCGGGACAGCGGGGTGGTTCGACTCCAGGGAGATCTTCGTCTCCGCCGCGCGGGTCGCCGAAACCGTGACAACATCGTGCAGGGCCAGGGTCTGATAGAGCGTGCAGAGACCGTGAAACCCGTCCGGACGCGTGGGTCCGATGCGGAGGCCGAGATTGATCTTGGAAAACGAGCGGACATGAACGGGCATACCCCCTGATTGTAGAGATTTCCGGATGGAAGCAGTTCTTCCGACCTTCTTTTCGGCCCTCTAAACTACCGGCATCGAAAACCTTCCAGCCTTTTGACCTGCATTTTCGGAGATACTTCTTTCCGCTATCTCCGCGATTGCCTTAAGCGCATTCGTCTTCGAGATGCTGGAACCGAGCACTTTGGCGCGCTCCCGGTAGCTCGAATCGCGCAATACCTGCAAGACCGCATGGCGGATCTGTTCCCCTGTGGGAGCGCCAGTCTGCAGATCGATGCCCACACCGCTCCATCTCACCCGCGCGCATACCTGCGGCTTGTCCTCAGTCGCACCGGCCGTAACCACCGGAATGCCATAGCTCAGTGCCTGTTGGATACCGTTATAACCGCCATTCGTGACGAAGACGCTCGTTTTGGGAAGGATCAACTCATAGGGGAGATACGGTTCCACAATTGCGTTCTTTGTCGCAACAATCGTGTCCCTGGGACCACCGCCTGCGGTCACAACCACTTGAACGTCTTCACCGGAGAGACCGGCAAGCGCGGGATTTACCAGCTGATCGAAGTTGAAGTTCGCCAAAGTACCCTGCGTTACAAAGATCACAGGCCTGGAATCGTCCAGCCAGGGAACTTTCACCAACTCCTTCGATTGAGGCAGAATCGGCCCGACAAAACGCAGATTCGGTCGCCGGTTGTGCTGAGGGAACTCAAATTCCTCTGTGCCCATCTGGAGAAAGAGGTCTGGAAGGCTGTACATCGTATCGCCGAGCCTGAACCCACCGGGAACCTGGGCCCCAAGCTTCTGGAGCACTTCGTCGACATAGCGGTCCGCTGGCGCCCGCTCAACCTCCCATTTCCGATTGTCTTCGAGGTTCCGCCTGAGCCCGTCCGGTGTCTCGTCCGGTCCGGTCAGGATCGAAAAAGCAGGGTCGAGCCACATAGGGGCGGTCGTACCACAGGCGAATACGGGCGGCCGAGGCCCCTTGCGTAAGAGCAGAGGAAAAACTCCCCAGAAACCGACGTCCGTCAGAATGAGGTCAATCTTCTCCTCGTCAAGAATCTTGAGTAGGCCGCGATACTGATCCGGGATGCGGTCGCCAAGTAGATGCTTTACAGAAAGGAGAGACTGATCGAGCGGAGAGGTGGCGGTTCTCAAGCTCGGGATCAGTTCTCCCAGCTTGTGATAGTCGTAGTTGGCATTTCCCATGAGGGGAAGGAAGCGCAGATCGCGAGCCTTTGCTTTTTCACGATAGAAATCAGAACTATGGAAAAAGACGTCGTGCCCTTGTTGACGCAGAAATTCAGCGACAACCAACATCGGTCCGGCATGCCCCGCCAGGGGAAATGTTGCTACAAGTATCTTGCTCATACAGGAACTCCTTCACGGCCTCGGAAACTGTCCGTACCTCCATTGACACCAAGCGCCGCTCCTTATTCCTGCTCGTCTTCCTTCCATTCGGCTCTTTGTGCCCATTCTTTCGCGGCTTTTGCGAAAGGGTGGGGTCTCGATGCTGGCCCGACTGAGGATTCGGAGGTGACGAAGATCTAGAAGCGTAGCCTTCTCTTTGTCATCCCGTAGCGGAGCGAAGGGATCTGCTGTTTCCTGAAAAATCAGGCTGTGGGCTCCGCGACAACGGCATGAGTCCAAGACGCTCATATTTTCTGCAACCTTTTCGGCATACCCTTCGTCGAATGTTGTGTGGGCAGGAAAAGCCCATGCGCGACCGAGGGTCGCGAAATTCTTGATCCAGAGGATTCTGACGATGACGATCACTCGATTCAGCCCCCTTCATGACGTAGCCGTCCTGCAAAACCGCCTCAACTCCATCTTTTCCGACTTCGCCCGTCCCACGACGGGAGAGACCGAGAGTCTGAACTCCGGCTCCTTTACGCCGCCCGTGGATATCTACGAGGATCCGCAGAAGCTCGCGCTTCGCATTGAAGTTCCCGGCATCCGACCCGAAGATGTGGACATTCGTGTGGAGAACACGACATTGACCGTGCGTGGCGAACGCAAATTTGCCACAGAGGATAAGGAAGAGAACTTCCACCGTGTGGAGCGTCGCTACGGATCGTTTGTCCGCAGCTTTACCCTGCCCCAGACGCTGGACACCGAGCAGATCAAGGCGAACTACGAGCACGGTGTACTGACCCTCGAGCTTCCCAAGAAGCCTGAGGCGAAGCCGAAGCAGATCAAGATTGAGATCGGCACAGGCGCAAGCCCGAAACAGGTAGAAGCCGCAAAGTAACAAAACAGGAAGAAAGAAACAGAATGCGCGGTCTGTGGTCTCTCTGGGCCTGGCCGCGCATCTTTATATCAATTCGATTTTGGATCGAAAGAGGTCTACCGAACATGGCAATCAACTGGGAAAAGATGACAGTAAAATCGCAGGCCGCCCTGCAGGGTGCGGGGCAGCAGGCGACGGAGAACGGCAATCCGGAGATTCTGCCGCTGCACCTGATGGCGGCGCTGCTGGAAGACCGCGAGGGCATCGTCCTCCCCGTCCTCGAAAAGATCGGTGTACCGCCGCAACAACTTCTTTCGAATGTGAATGCTGCCATCGAGAAGCTGCCCAAGATCCAGGGAGCGCAGCAGTCGCCCTCCCTCGGCACCGCGCTGAACAAAGTTTTGGAGCAGGCCTTTAAAGAGGCACAGAACTTCAAGGATGAGTACGTCTCCACCGAGCACCTTCTGTTGGCGCTCGCGCAGGGCCGCAATGAACCTGTGCAGCTTGCGCTCGCAGCCGTCGGCGCGACGCACGATGCGATTCTGCGCGCGCTGACCGCCGTCCGTGGAAACCAGCGCGTCACCGACCAGAATCCCGAAGGCAAGTTCCAGGCGCTGGAAAAGTACGCGAAGGACGTCACGGCGCAGGCACGCGAAGGCAAGTTGGACCCCGTCATCGGCCGCGACGAAGAGATTCGCCGCGTAATCCAGGTGCTCAGCCGCCGCACGAAGAACAATCCCGTGCTCATCGGCGAGCCCGGCGTCGGCAAGACCGCCATCGTCGAAGGCCTGGCGCGCCGCATCATCTCCGGCGACGTTCCGGATTCGCTCAAGGACAAGCGCGTGATCTCGCTCGACCTCGCCTCCATGCTGGCCGGAGCGAAGTTCCGTGGTGAGTTTGAAGAGCGCCTGAAAGCGGTCCTGAAAGAGATTGAAGACTCGAACGGCGAGATCATCCTCTTCATCGACGAGCTGCATACCCTCGTTGGAGCAGGTGCGGCGGAAGGCTCCATCGACGCCAGCAACATGTTGAAGCCGATGCTGGCACGCGGCGGTCTACGGGCCATCGGCGCGACGACGCTCAACGAGTATCGCAAGTACATCGAAAAGGACGCGGCGCTGGAGCGGCGCTTCCAGGTGGTCTACGTCGGCGAACCCAACGTGGAAGACACCATCAATATCCTGCGCGGTCTGAAAGAACGCTACGAGGCGCACCACAATGTGCGCATCAAGGACGCAGCCATCGTTGCGGCGGCGGAGCTTTCGCACCGCTACATCTCGGACCGCTTTCTGCCGGACAAAGCCATCGATCTCGTCGACGAAGCCGCGGCTTCGCTCGCCATCCAGATCGGCAGTGTGCCGGTAGAGATCGACGCACTCGAACGCCGCGCCACGTCGCTCGAAATCGAGCGCACGGCGCTGAAGCGCGAAGAGGATGTGAACTCGCGCGAACGCTTCGCCGTCGTAGAAAAAGAACTGGCCGAACTGCAGGAGCAGGCCAGCGGCTTGCGTGCGCGCTGGCAGCGGGAGCGTGATGCGATCACACTTATCGCCGAACTAAAGAAGAAGATCGAAGCCCTGCGCTTCGAAGCCGAAGATCAGACGCGTCGCGGCAACCTGGAGCGTGCGGCACAGATTCAGTACAGCGATCTGCCGCGCGCCGAAGCGGAGCTGCGCCAGCTCGAAGCCACGCAGGACGGCTCCGACACCTCGCAGCGCATGCTAAAGGAGGAGGTCGACGAGGAAGACATCGCCGCCATCGTCTCGCGCTGGACGGGAATTCCGGTCAGCAAGATGCTGGAGGGCGAGGTGCAGAAGCTGGTGCAGATGGAAGAGCGTCTGCGCGAGCGTGTGGTCGGACAGGACGAAGCTCTCTCCGCCGTGGCGAACGCGATCCGTCGCAGCCGCGCCGGTCTGAGCGATCCCAAGCGGCCCATCGGCAGCTTCATCTTCCTTGGCCCAACGGGCGTAGGCAAGACCGAAACCGCACGCGCGCTCGCCGAGTTCCTCTTCGACGACGAGCAGGCGATGGTGCGCATCGACATGAGCGAGTACATGGAGAAACACGCCGTCGCTCGCCTGATCGGTGCGCCTCCGGGATACGTCGGCTATGACGAAGGCGGACAGCTCACCGAAGCCATTCGTCGCAGACCATACGCTGTCGTGCTCTTCGACGAGATCGAGAAGGCGCATCCGGATGTATTCAACGTGCTGTTGCAGGTGCTCGACGATGGCCGTCTGACGGATTCCAAAGGCCGCACAGTGGACTTCAAGAACACCGTCCTGATCATGACGTCGAACACGGGCGCGAGCATTCTCTCGTCCGCGTGGGCGAGTGGTGAAGACGGCTTCGAAGAGGCCAAGGTGCGCGTGATGGATGAGCTGCGCAAGCAGTTCCGGCCAGAGTTCCTCAACCGCGTGGACGATATCGTGGTCTTCCATCCGCTGGCCGAGTCTCAACTGACGCACATCATCGACCTGCGCCTGAAGGACCTCGAAAACCTGCTGGCGGACCGTCGCATTACGCTGGACATGACGCCTGCGGCACGTCACCTGATCTTCAAATCAGGCTACGACCGCGCCTACGGTGCACGTCCGTTGAAGCGCGCGATCCAGCGCCTGGTGCAGGACCCGCTGGCGATGCGGATTCTCTCAGGCGAGGTGCTGCACGGCGATCACGTGGTGGTGGATGCGGAGGGCGACAAGCTCGCCTTCCGCGTCGCGGACAGGAAGTAACGCCGTCAGGAGATCCACTTCAGCAAACGGATGATCCCCATCGACGCGGGTTTGCGGTGCGCGGAGACATCCGTGCGCGCCGCGATTTCTTTGCGGTTCTTCTTATAAAAGCTGTACGCACGCAGAAGCATATCCTGATTCGTCATCGTCGGAGACCAGCCAAGCTCCTTCTTCGCCTTGGCGGTATCAAAGACGAAGCTCTCCGCGATCATCTTGTAGTGATACGGGCCGAGCGGCGAGACGCGCAGCTTATGCGCCGCAATCATCGCCGCGATGGTCGGGCCCTTGGGCAGGGAACGCACCTTACTCCTGCTGCCGCTCGCACGGATGACGGACTCATACACGGCACGCATGCCCTGCACATCGTCCGATCCGAGATGGAACAGGCCACTGCGTCCGTGCTTCTCCGCGAGCAGGCAGGCGGAGACGAGATCGTCCGCGTAGACGAACTGGTACTGGTTCATCCCGTCGCCCACCACCCATACCGTCTTGTGGTCGTCGATAAACTCGTACAGGATGGCGAGCAGGCCGAGACGGCCCTCGTCCATGATGGTGGGAACGCGCAGGATGACGACATCGAGCCTGTCGGTGAACTCTTCCAGAACCTGTTCCGCCGCCAGCTTCGAGCGTCCGTAGATCTCGATGGGCTCCGGCATATCCTGAGCTTCGTTGACCGGATGACCCAGGTTCGACGCCCAGAGGCAGTTGGTCGAGATAAAGACGAAGGGACGGATACTATGCGCAACCGCAAGCTCCGCCAGCAGGCGGGTTGCGTCGACGTTGCTAGTCCAGAGCAGATGTTCATCCATGCGCATGCCGTGCGCGAGTTGCGCGGCACAGTGGAAGATCGCGTCAAAGCGATGTTCCTGGAAGATCCTCTCCATCAAAGCCCGGTCACGCAGATCGCCCTGAACGCTTGTGAGTCCCGCAGCGCCCGCGTCCTCATCGATTTCCAGATCGACGTTCACGCAGGTGTGTTCTTCGCGCAGGAGCCGTCGCTTGAGAACGCCTCCAAAGAAGCCGGAAGCACCGGTAACGAGATAGTGAGCCATCTCTATTACCCTCTCACAGCCAGGCGGCTGGCGTCATGAGGTGGGTTGCTTCAGCATGGGCACCGGCGTCTGATACGTGTTTTGAAGACTGCCGTCGGAATGACCGAAAAACCTCTCAACAAAAAGCTGCCGATTCTCCAGATCGCGATAATCCAAGGTGAGGATTGAGCCATGGAGGGTCAGGTTAAGAAAGCCGTTCCAGCCCGCATGGGTTCCATCTCCAATGGGATAGTCGGATCTTGGGTCGTAGAACGCGAGTGGGGCCTTCTTGAGGTCCGGATCTCCGGTTTCTACCGGCATGCCACCGTTGCCGAGGCATCGTCCATAGCACTGGACGCTTCCATCGGGAGAAAAGCGATCGTAGATCGCAAGCCGATGCTCGTGTCCCCAGATCCAGACCACGTCCTGGCCTGCAAAGAACTCCTTGAGTTGCTCTGCGGGACGGCGAAATCCCTCTTCCTTCGGAAAGCCGCTGAAGTACTGGTGATGCGAGAGCAACAAGGTCGGCTTCTTGTTTTGCTGCGGCTTCACGTTCGTACGCAGCCAGTCGAGCAGCTCCTCCGGAAGGTGACAATCGGTCTTGAAGAAGGGGAAATTCGGTACAACGTCGGGGATCACACCAAGAACGGGGATGCCGAAGGAGTTGTACCCGGTATCCAGACCGAGGATGCGCCACGCCGCTGTTTCCAGGCAGAAGAAACTCGCCTTCTGGCTTTCGCCCGTTCCTGTGCGGCAGTAGCTCAACATCTCTCCGAAATAAGGAGAGCCGCCACCATACATCTCATGGTTTCCCACCAGGGCGAAGGTGCCTACGGAACCCTTGGGAAAGGACACAGGCGTATACCTGTCCGTCATCTGCCCAAGGAAGTTTTCCTTTACCTCGCGGTCATCTCCCACGTAGTAAACATCGCCGAGGTGCAGGGTGTAATCCGGTTGGAACGCGGACATCTTTTCCGCGACCTGAAATGCCTCATTGGTGCCCGTGCCCCAATCTCCAGCGATGGAGATTTTGATGGCCTCTCCGCCATCGGCGGCGCGCAGGGGATAGATTCCATCCCTTCCATCGCCCGCATAGGTGGGATAGGGCTTGTGTTTGCCGTTCCATATTCCCTTGAGATAGTCCAAAGCATACGGAATGAGAAACAGGCCATGCGTGAGGAAAGAGAAGAGTTTCGGGCGGGGCGTTGAAGATTCCATGCTCGTTTTCATCTGCTGAAAACGGGCCAGCACCCTGCTTCGTCCAAACCCGCGCACATTGCTGAGCTTCGCCGTGGAAAGTGACTTAAAACGTCGAGATCGCGGATTCGGTTCGGGCATTCTTCTTTCAGTTCGGAGATCCAGCGCACTGGATCGGATGCGGGTAAAACACACCAGGGGTTTGAGTTATTCCCGCAACGCGCAGGTAGCTTGATGGATCATACGATCCGCAGGCTGGATTGGCGCATCGTGTCGCACATCATTCTCTGGCCGACGTACCGCGCTTTGGCCTGCAAAGAAAGCCCTTCCTTTCTTATAAGATAGAGGCAGACTCTACGTCGCGCCTCTCTCCAGGTGTAACCGATCGGATTTTTACGTGGCGGAAACCGCACTGATAATTGGCGCCGGACCAGCAGGTCTGACCGCAGCGCTTGAGTTTCAAAAACTGTCCGAGATTAAGCCCGTCGTTCTGGAGGCGAGCCACGAGATCGGCGGGATCTCCCGCACCATCCGCTACAAGGGCAACCGCATGGACATCGGCGGCCACCGCTTTTTCTCCAAGAGCGACCGCGTGATGGAGTGGTGGCTGGAGCAGATGCCGACCGAGGCAGGCGCGGACAACGCTGCCGCCATCAGCTATCAGAACCAGTCGCGTTCGATTGCAGGGATGGGAGACAGCTCCGACAAGACCGCCGAAGAGGATGACCTGGTCATGCTCATTCGGCCCCGCAAGAGCCGCATCTACTTTTTGCGTCGCTTCTTCGACTATCCCATCACGCTCACGAAGGACACGCTCGAAAAGCTGGGCCTTGCGCGCACCGCGAAGGTCGGCATCAGCTACATGGCCTCGCGCATCGCGCAGATCAAGCCGGAAAAAAGCCTGGAAGATTTCCTGATCAATCGCTTCGGACGGCAGCTTTACCTGACCTTCTTCAAGAGCTATACCGAAAAAGTCTGGGGCACACCCTGCGAAGAGATCAGCGCGGAGTGGGGCGCGCAGCGCATCAAGGGCCTTTCGCTGACAACGGCCGTGAAACACTTTTTCAAGAAGGCCTTCACAAAGAAAGAATCCAAAGACCTTTCGCAGAAGGGCACGGACACTTCGCTGATCGAGCGCTTCCTTTATCCGAAGTTCGGCCCCGGCCAGCTCTGGGAGCACGTCGCGGACAAGATCGTCTCGGGTGGCGGCGACATCCACATGGGCTGGAAGGTGGACCGTGTGGTCACCGCAGGCCAGCGCATTCTCTCCGTGGAGGCAATAAATGACGCCGGTGAGACGCAGGCCTTTCCCGCGGATCATTTCTTCTCCACGATGCCCATGCGCGATCTCGTCAATGCCATGGAACGTGGCGGTACGGCGATCCCGCAGAACGTGAAAGAAGTCTCCGAAGGCCTGATCTATCGCGACTTCATCACCATCGGCCTGCTGATCGACAAGCTCTCGGTCACGGAGCCGGATGGCGGCCTGCTGAAGGACACGTGGATCTACATTCAGGAGCCCGATGTTTTGGTTGGCCGTCTACAGATCTTCAACAACTGGAGCCCTTATCTCGTGGAGCCGGGAAAGATCTGGATTGGCCTCGAATACTTCTGCTACGAGACCGATCCCCTGTGGACGATGCCGGATGACGATCTGAAGAAGTTCGGAGCGATGGAGCTGGAGAAAATCGGCATTCTGAAAGCCGATGGCGTTCTGGATGCGCACGTCGTCCGCGTGCCCAAAACGTATCCTGCTTACTTTGGAACCTACGACCGCTTCGAGGAACTGCGCGCCTTTACGGACAGCTTCGAAAATCTCTTCCTTGTTGGCCGCAACGGCATGCACAAGTACAACAACCAGGACCACTCCATGCTGACGGCGATGCAAGCGGTGGAGAATGTGATCGGGGGCGTGACGAGCAAGAAGAATCTCTGGAAGATCAACACGGAGATGGAGTATCACGAGGAAAAGGGCGACGAGCAGGAGATTCCCGATGCCGAAGAAGACTCCATGCGCAGCAAGGTCCTCTAGCCATGCGAAAGTTTCTACTCTTCCTCTTTGTGACCACGGTGCTGCCGGGCGTGCTGCTCTATCACTATCGCAATCGCATCTACCTGTGGGACATGGTGAGCCGCGTTCGCGTAGACGGCACACGCATCACCAGCTTCTATCCCCGTCCTTCCGATGTCATCTCCGCGCGCGTCTATATCAACGCGGCCAACGACATCTACGTGGAACGCAAAGGCTTTTCCCCGGACCGGCTGGTCCTGCAGAAGAGCATGGCCGCACCGGCTGACCCCGGCAAAGAGATCCGCTGCTGGGTGAAGAGCTTCTGCTTTGCTACCGCCGATGCCGTCCCTGTGGCCACGCCACAGTACAACGCGCACGCTGCGATGTCCTCCCGCGTAGTGGAGTGGATGGACGCGGAGCATCACAGTTGGAAGGTGCAGTTGTACTAAGTCGATGAAGCCCTTTAGAAGCTGCTAGCCTTAAATTGAATGAAGAAGAAAGCCCCTAAGCGCGCTGCCGTTTCGACCTCCGTCCCCTCGGGAACAGCGACGATACAGGCGCGTGCTGAAGCTCTATTACAGTGTTGCGGGTGTCACACCTCTCTTTGCTTTGCCGTGGCGGCTGCGGTCTGGGTTCTGGCTCTGTATTGGAAGGCGTTCAAAGCGCCCTTCGTCTATGACGATCTCGAACAGATTCTGAACAACCCTGCTCTCGTCTCCTGGCGTTTGACCATTGCCCGCTTCTTCTTCCTGCCGGTCGCCTTCACCAGCGATTTTCTCGGCGGAGGCGGCTTCACCTACCGTCCTCTCTATTGGGTTACGTTCGAACTCGACCGGCAGCTCTGGGGCATTAATAGTGTGAGTGGATTTCACTTGACCAACCTGCTCCTCCACTGGGTCAACGGCGTCCTTCTCTTTCAGCTTCTGCGACGCGTCAACGTCTCCACCAGGACAGCGGCGATTGCGGCGATCCTGTGGCTGGGCCTTCCCATCAACACGGAGGCCGTCGTGTGGATCAGCGCACGGGCGTACCTGCTGAGCAGCTTCTTTCTTCTGCTCGGCCTGCTCTGCGCGACCTCTTATCTCCGCAGAGAAAAGCACATCACCCTCGTCTGCTACTTCCTGCTTTCCATGGGAGCGATCTTCAGCCACGAAGAAGGCTTCCTGCTTTTTCCGCTGACCCTGCTTCTGATCTACGGAACAAGACGTGGAAGCCGCAAGCTATGGATCAAGCTGGCCAGCGTTGGGCTGACGGCAGATCTCGTCTGCGGCTACGTCAAGTACTGGATCGGTGCGCACGGTGGAGAAGGCTCGCGCTCTCTCTGGTCCGTGGGCACGGTCTTCTGGAAATATCTGGGATGGGTGTTGGCGCCCGTCCACATGAGTGTTGAGCGCTCGACCTCGCTTCCGCCAAATACCTTTTCTATCGCAGCGATTGCAGCGTGGGTGGGGCTGCTCGCTCTCATAGGAACAGCGTTCCTCCTGCGCCGCAAGGCACCCATCGCAGGAACAGGCATCGCATGGGTCTGCATCACGCTGCTTCCGTTCTGCGGCTTCGTCTTCATCTACCAGGGCATGGGCGAGCGCTTTCTTTATCTCGCTTCCATGGGTCTTACGCTCGCACTCGTCTCGCTCACCGAGATCAATCGAAAACAATGGAAGGGAATCGTCCTTGGAGGTTTGTTCCTCTGGACGGCGTGGGGAGTGTGGCGCGTCCGGGCCCGCGTAGCGGACTGGGACAGCCCCGTCTCGCTCTACCAAAGTTCGCTGGAAGCGACGCCTCGGAGTTCGGTGCTTTGGTACAACCTCGGTTTCTCGCTGCGCGAACGAGGCGATCTGGACAAAGCGATTGAGAGCTACCGGGAGGCCGCTCGCCTGCGGCCGAAGTATCAACGGGCCTTCGCCAGCATCGGCGAGATCTACGTGCAGCAGGATAGGCCTGCGGCGGCAATCAAGGAGTACGAGCACGCGCTGCAGCTGCAATCGAGCGACACCAAGACGGTGGTCAACTACGCCGTCGCCCTCGAAGCTGTGGGCAAGAACCAGCTTGCCGAAGAGCAGTTCAAACGCGCGATCCGCCAACTGCCAAATCAGAGTGCGGCGTACATCGATCTGGGCAATCTCTACGTGCAGGAGGACCGCGAAGACGAGGCCATTCAGTGCTTTCAGAAGGCCATCGACAACAATCCCGATGACCCACTCTCCTACTTCGATATGGGTGTTCTATTTCAACGCAAGGGACAAGACGATCTGGCCCTGCCGTTCTATAAAAAAGTCCTTCGCCTGAAGCCAGACGATCCGGAGACGCTTCTCTACATGAGTCAGTTGCACGTACAGCCGGAGAGCAACTGATGCACTAAGGCTTACGAGCTACGATGAGCCGCGGCAAACCCTGCAGGTCCTTGACAGTGTAGACATCGCTCCAGGCCTTCAGATTCGCGCTCAGAGCCTGGCCGGGCTTGCCGATTTCGAGGAAGAGCATGCCACCTGGACGAAGGTGCTTCCATGCCTGCGGAATTAAACGTGTGTAGATCTCGAATCCGTCTTCTCCGCCATAGAGCGCAAGCTCCGGCTCGTGATCGCGCACCTGCGGGTGCAGACTGTCGCGCTCCGACGCCGCGATGTATGGCGGGTTCGAGACAACGTAATCGAAGATACGTTCCCCGAGCGCGGAAAAAAGATCGCTCTCGAAGGTACGCACACGGTCGGAGACGTGATGACGAATCGCGTTCTGTTCCGTGACAGCCAGCGCAGCGGGCGAAAGATCGGCGGCGGTAATGCGCGCCATCTCAAACTCTGCGGCCAGCGTGACGCCAATCGCACCGGAACCCGAACCGATGTCCGCGATCATCACCAGCGCACTCGGATCGATGTAACGCTTTACCTCGTCGATGATGAGTTCGGTTTCGGGGCGTGGGATCAGAACGTCCGGCGTTACGAGAAAGTTGCGCCCATAGAACTCCTGTTGTCCGCGCAGATACTGGATCGGCACAGCGCGGAGACGCTCGCTGACAAGATGTTCAAAGGCCGCACTCTGCCGTGGTGTGAGCATGCGCTCCGGCCACGCCATGATCTGCTCGCGCGAAACCCCAAGTGCGTGCTGCAACAGCAGATGGCTGTCGCGCACGGCCCACTCGCGAATATCTTCGCGCTCGTGCAGCCGTAAGGCACCCTCGCTGAGCGCCTCACGAATCGATTGGGCGACTTCAGGCGGCATTGGCGTCGGCCTTCAGACGCTGTGCGATATCTTCGGCAATCAGGGCATCGACGACGGGCTGCAACTTGCCTTCCATCACATACTCCAGCTGGTGCAGCGTAAGACCGATGCGGTGGTCCGTGAGACGATTCTGCGGAAAGTTGTACGTACGGATCTTCTCCGAACGATCACCGGAGCCTACCTGCGCTTTACGCGCCGTGGCCTGCAGTTGATGCACGCGCTCCATCTCGACTTCATACAAGCGCGAACGCAGAACGCGCATCGCCTTCTCGCGATTCTTGATCTGCGATTTTTCATCCTGGCAGGAGACGACGGTATTCGTCGGCAGATGCGTGATGCGGATCGCGGAATACGTCGTATTCACGCTCTGTCCGCCGGGTCCGGACGAACAGAAGGTATCGATGCGGAGGTCCTTCGCTTCGATCTTCACGTCCACCTCTTCCGCTTCCGGCAGAACAGCTACCGTGATCGCCGAAGTATGCACGCGGCCCTGCGTCTCCGTTGCGGGAACGCGTTGCACGCGATGCACGCCGCTCTCGTACTTGAGCTGCGAGTAAACCTGGTCGCCTTCGAAGATGGCGGTGACTTCCTTCATGCCGCCCACGGCGCCTTCGCGCTCGGAGAGCACTTCCACCTTCCAGCGATGCTGTTCGGCGAAGCGCAGGTACATGCGAAACATCTCTTCGGCAAAGAGCGCGGCTTCATCTCCGCCGGTGCCCGCACGGATTTCCAGAACGACGTTCTTGGAGTCGTTGGGGTCCTTCGGAAGCAGCATGATTTTGAGCTCTTCTTCGATCTCTGTCTTGCGCGGCATGAGGGTAGAAAGCTCTTCTTCCGCCATCTCCTTCATGTCCGGGTCGGCAAGCATGGTGTGGGCATCGGCGATGCCGTTCATCACTTCCTTGAACTCACGAAACTTTTCGATCAAAATCTCTAGATCGCGATGGGCCTTCATTGCCTTCTGGTAACGAGGCTGGTCCTGAACGATCTCAGGCTGGGCGAGCTCGGATTCAAGCTCCTGGTACCGCACTTCCATCTGCTGCAAACGATCAAACATGGCGAAGACTCCTCCCGCATACGTGGTGCGGGGATGCACATTTCAAATTTTTAGAAAAGGAAAAGGGGCGACGGAAGGGCGCAGCTAGTGCAAGCTGTGGATCGAGGCCGGAATGGAGATCGGCGGGAACATCGCGTCTATTGGATGATATCGCGGAGCGCGGCGATGCGGCAGGCGATTTATGCGGAACGCAGGATCCGTCCCGGAAGGGTAAAGATCCCCAGGATCAGCTGCAACACCCCTTCCACGGCAAAACCCACGATCCGGAAGGGCAGCAGGATCAGCCAGATGAGCGGGTAAAGGATCACCAGCGCCACGGCGAGCGGCCAGCAGAGCACGAGCAGGATGAAAAAGAGTAGAAGCTTCATAAATCCCTCGCAAAAGAATACGAAGATCCGGGCTAGTTGGTTCCGACGCCCGCCTCCGCGCGCAGACGGCGCTCCTGGCTACGGTCGTAGGTGCGGCGCGACTTCGTAAAGCGGTCCAGATTGACGGCGGCCCACATCCACAGCGGATGGACCTCCAGCACCATGGCGCGGCCGAGATCCGTCGCGTCATAGTCCACGCGGATAGGAACCTGCGCCGTCACCGTCCGGGTGATCAGGCCATCGCGCTCCAGATGCCGCAGCGTTGCAGTCAGCGACTTCTGACTGACGCCCTCCACACGCTCCAGCACGCGCGAGAAGCGGAGAGGCCCGTGCTGCGCCAGTTCGCTCAGCGCCCAAAGCGACCACTTGTCCGCGACGCGCGAAATCACATCCCGAATCACAGCCTCCTGTTCGTCGCTCATGCTGCTGCACAGACTGATATCTTCCTGCGGAGTAAGGTCTCTTATGCTTTGGATCTTCTCTTTTGTCGCCATTTCAGGATCCTCGCTGATGCCTTGTTACCTCAAGGTACCTGATTGCGTTTGGATACCGCAAGGCGCATATTCATCTTCAAGGACGGTATGCAGCAATGAGTGAACAGAAGATCTGGATTGTGACAGGAAGTTCCCGCGGCCTGGGACGGGCGATTGTGGAAGGCGTAGCCGAGCGCGGCGACATCGTCGTCGCCACGGCGCGGAAGACCGAAGATCTAAAAGAACTGGCCGAGCAGTTCGACGACCGCGTCGTCGCGGCT
The DNA here is from genome assembly GCF_000179915.2 of Terriglobus saanensis SP1PR4. Classification (NCBI taxonomy): domain Bacteria; kingdom Pseudomonadati; phylum Acidobacteriota; class Terriglobia; order Terriglobales; family Acidobacteriaceae; genus Terriglobus; species Terriglobus saanensis. The sequence continues at coordinate 4,750,704 of NC_014963.1, forward strand.
GCGCTCGACGTGACCAACCCGAAGCAGGCGCAGCGCGTGATCGACGAGACGGTAGCGAAGTTTGGACGCATCGACGTGCTGGTGAACAACGCCGGGTACGCTTCGACGGGAGCCTTTGAGGAACAGACGCCGGAGCAGTTTGCCGCGCAGCTCGATACCAATTTCTGGGGCGTCGTGCACACGACACGCGCCGCCATTCCTGTTCTGCGCAAGCAGGGTCATGGCCAGATCTTTCAGATCAGCTCCATCGGCGGACGTCGCGCCAGCAGTGGTCTCTCCGGCTATCAGACGGCAAAGTTCGCCGTGGAAGGCTTCAGCGAAGTGCTCTACAACGAACTCAAGCCGTTGGGCGTGCGCGTAACGATCGTCGAACCGGGTGGCTTCCGTACGGACTGGTCCGGGGCATCCATGGACTTCGCCCCTCCCATGCCGGAGTACGCCGAAAGCGTCGGCAAGTGGACTGAATTTCGCAAGCAGTACGCGGGCAAGGAGCCCGGCGATCCTGCCAAGGCAGCCGCAGTTCTCTTCGAGCTCTCCCGCGAGAGCGATCCGCCGCTTCGCCTGGTGCTGGGAAAGTTTGCCAAGCAATATGTGAAAGAAGGCTACGACGCCAGCCTCGCAGAGCTGGAAAAGTGGAGCCACCTGACCCTGGCGACCGAGTACGACGAGGTGAAGGAGCACAAACTGCCGTGAGCAAGCCCTGGACGACCAAAGACATCCCTACGCAAAGCGGCAAACGCATCCTGATCACCGGCGCGAACAGCGGCATCGGCTGGAACACAGCGCTCGAACTCGCCCGCGCGGGCGCCGAGGTAACGATTCCATGCCGCACGCAGGCCAAAGCAGACGATGCCGTCGCACGGATCCGTGCCATACTGCCCTCCGCGCACTTGCACACGGCAGTAATGGATGTCTCCAACATGGCCTCGGTGCGCGCATTTGCCGCACAGCAACTGGAAGACAGGCGGCCAATCGATACGTTGATCAACAACGCCGGTGTGATGGGGATGCCCAAGCGCACACTGAGCGTAGACGGCTTCGAGATCCAGTTTGCAACGAACGTGCTGGGTCACTTCCTGCTGACGGGACTTTTGCTGCCAGCGATTCTGCGGGCCTCGGCACCGCGTGTGGTAACAGTCGCTTCTTCAGCCCACGCGATGGGAGGGCCGCTGCAGTTGGACAACCTGAACTCTGACAAGCGCTACAAGCCGTTCGGGACCTACGCCCAGACGAAGCTGGAGAACGTTCTCTTCGCGCGCGAACTCCAGCGCCGAGCTCGGACGCGGCTGCTCTCAACCACCTGCCATCCCGGATACGCTCGAACCAGCCTGCAGTTCTCCGGGCCGGGCTTCGGGATGAAGGTGGCCAGCGTGCTCTTTCTACCTGTTTCGCAGAGCTCCGCGAAGGGCGCGGAGCCGACGCTCTTCGCGGCGACATCACTCGAGGCAAGTCCCGCGGCGTACTACGGTCCGGACGGCATCGGTGGCATGCGCGGCAACGTCAAAGACACGCAGATGGCGAAGTTTGCCTATGACGACGTTGCCGGGAACGCGCTCTTCGAACGGCTGGAAGAACTGACCGGCATACGGTACGCTCTGTAGTCCCTCATAAGCCGAACGCAAAGCGGCCACCCTGCATCAGATGCAGGGTGGCCCTCTTTCTTCAACTCGCAGAACTCGCGGATGTGCTCGCGGCAACCTCCTCGCGCCTGAAAAAGCGCGCGGCCATCGCGGAAGGAATTACTGCGGTCCACGCGCAAAGCCCCGAGGAAGCCGGCCTCTTCGCCCTCTATCTGGCGGGCCAGACCTTCCCCGAAGCCGACCCGCGCAAGCTGAATGCGGGCGGCGCGGTCCTGTCTCGGATCATCGCCAGCATTTCTCATGCGGCAGACACCGCCATGACCGAGGCCTACCGCAGGCACGGCGATCTGGGCGCGGCCACGCACGATCTCTTCCTCGACGCAGGACACAACCCACCACCGACGCTCACCTTCACCGATCTGCATGACGCCTTCGCACAGGCCTCTATCGCCAGAACGACAGTCATCCGACAGATCGTCCTAACCGATCTCCTCACGCGCGCGATACCGGTCGAAGCAAAGTACCTCATCAAGCTGATGCTGGGCGACATGCGCATCGGCGTAAAGCAGTCGCTGGTCGAAGAGGCCATCGCCGTGGCGGCGGAGGCCTCCCTGTCAGACGTCCGCAACGCCGTGATGCTGCAGGCGGATCTCGCCTGCGCGACCGAAATGGCTTTTGCCAAAACTCTGCGCGAGGCGCGCATGCGGCTCTTCCATCCTCTTGGATTCATGCTTGCCTCACCCGTAGAAACGCCCGAAGAAGCAGTGGAGCGCTTCGCAAAGATTCCTGTCGAGTCCGATGCCTCCACACCTCCGCCGACGCACGTCGAGCCGGATCCTCCCAGCGTCTCCGAAGACGCCTACACCGTCACAGCGCAGGAAGAGATCTCGCCTGAAGCCATTCACATTCACGCGCAGATCGAAGACAAGTACGACGGCATGCGCGTGCAGTTGCACTGCGGCGATCCCGCACAGCCGGGACGCGTCGCCCTCTATTCGCGCAATCGCGAAGATGTAACGGAAAGCTACCCAGAAATCGCCGAAGCCTTCGCCCATGCGGAATCGGGCGCGATGATTCTCGACGGCGAACTCCTTGCATGGGACGTGCAGCAGGAACGCGCGCTTCCCTTCGCCGTACTCTCGCCACGCATCGGACGCAAGCGCGTCTCGAACGAAGTGCGCACAGCCACACCGGTGGTCTTCATGGCCTTCGACGTTCTGTATGCGAGCGACTCTCTCTTACTCGACCTCCCGTTGCGCGAACGCCGCAACCGGTTGGAGGCCATCGCGGAGCGTTTGCTAGCGGTCACACACTCTCCGCTAGCGCTTCCCGCAACGGCGGACACAGGCCTCTTCGCCCACGACAACGGCGCAGCACAAACGGGCGTACAGCGCCTGCTGCTCTCGCCGATTTCGCTCGCCTACTCCGCCGAAGACCTCGACCGCGCCTACAACGCGGCGCGCGAGCGCGGGAACGAAGGCGTGATGATAAAAGCCGCCGACTCCATCTATCAGCCGGGACGTCGCGGCATCTCCTGGGTCAAGCTGAAGCGCCAGTTGGGGACGCTGGACGTCGTCATCACCGGAGCAGAGTACGGCCACGGCAAGCGGTCGCAGTTTCTCAGCGACTACACCTTCGCCATCCGCGCGCCGGAAGGCGATCTGCTCAACGTGGGCAAGGCCTACTCCGGCGTCACCGATGCGGAGATCGTGAAACTCACCGCTTGGCTGAAGGACCACACGCTGGAAGACCAGGGCCACTTCCGCACCGTGGAACCAGGCATCGTCCTGGAAGTGGCCTTCAACAACGTGATGCGCTCCAGCCGCCATGCCAGCGGCTTCGCTCTGCGCTTCCCACGCATCCTACGCATCCGTACAGACAAGCCGCTCGAAGAGATTGACACACTGGAGCGCGTGGAAGAGATCTATCAATCGCAGCCCGACAAGCCCGCAGAGGCCTGACTCCGCTATGCCCCCGTCAGATACCAGGGGATATTGATCACAATAATCCTGCCATTACCACGCATCAGAAGCAGCAGCTTCAGCAGTTGCGCACGCTGATTATGCAGCAGCGTCTGCCACCAGAAGTGCACCACCAGCTCCGGAACAAGCACCGCGATCTGCCTGTCGGGATGTTCGCGTTCCACCTTCAGGATGTACTCCACCAGTGGCGAGATCACGAAGCGGTACGGAGAATCCAGAACGACCAACTCAGGCGCAACACGGTCTGTATGCGACACCGGATCCGCGACATACTGCTGCCAGACGGCGCGAATCTGGCACTGGTTCTCTTCCTCGCCCACATGCACTGCCTGCACCTGGTCGGAGAGCTTCATACCAAAGCGCAGGGCCTTCGAGGTAATCCTCGTCCAACCGTCCATCGGCACAATCACGAAGGGCTGCACCAGGTTCGCGGCATTGAGCGGCACTTCACACGTAATCTGCGCCTGTACACCCGCATAGTGGCGCTTGACCGAGTTCATCAGCAGCACGAGCACAGGAATAAGTACCGCAATCATCCACGCGCCTTCGGTGAACTTCGCCACCAGCACCACCAGTAGCGTGATGCCCGTCGCTACGGCGCCGATACCGTTCACGAACATCTTGAAGCCTGTGCCCTTGCCGCCCTGCTTCTTCCAGTGGATCACCATGCCCGCCTGCGACAGCGTGAAGGCAAGAAACGCACCGATGGCGTACAGCGGGATGAGCCTGTCTGTCACTCCATGAAACGCAATCAATAGGAGCGCCGTGAATCCGACCAGCGCATAGATGCCATGCGAGTACAACAGTCTGCGTCCACGAATCTTGAAGACGTGCGGCAGATAGTCGCTCTGCGCGATCGCCCGCGTAAGCCGTGGGAAATCCGCATAGGCAGTGTTCGCGGAGAGAGCCAGCACGGCGAGAATCGAACCGATGCTGATGTAGTAGAACCAGCCTCGTCCCATCACCGCGCCAATCAACTGCGAAAGCACGCTCTGGTAGCCCGCGCCGGACGGATCGGTCGCGCCGATGCCGTACGCACGGCACAGCAGTGCAATGCCAGCCAGCAGAACCATGAGCAGGAGAATGATGATCGTCAGCGTGCGCTTTGCGTTCTTCTGCGTCGGCTCGCGAAACGCATTCACGCCGTTGCTTACAGCCTCGACGCCCGTCATCGCCGTGCATCCGCTGGCGAAGACCTTCAACAGAATCCAGTACGACAACATGGAAACACTCGCAGGCAGAACAGGAGGCGCAACCACCGGAACCGGATGCCCTCCCGTCGCCACGGCGCGAAACAATCCAACACCAATCACTGCCAGCAGCGAGACCAGGAAGAGATACGTCGGAAGCATGAACGTCGCGCCGGTATCGCGCACGCCCCGCATATTCACCAGCGTAAGCAGGGCCAGAATGCCAAGGCAGAGCGCGAGAATATGGGGCTGCAGACTCGGCACAGCAGAGACCAGCGCACCCACGCCCGCGGAGATACCCACCGCCGCGGTCAGAACATAGTCGATCATCAGCGCCGCTGCGGCAAACAAACCGGCACCGTCGCCGAGGTTCTCGCTCGCAACGGTGAAGCTGCCACCGCCGTGTGGATAAGCGTCGATGGTTTGTCGATATGAGAAGAAGACAATCGTCAGCAACGCAAGAATGGCGAAGCTGATGGGGACGATGTAACGAACGCCCATCAGGCCGAGCGGAATCAGAAGCGTCAGTGCAGCCTCTGGACCATATGCCGCCGAACTAAGAGCATCCAGACCGAAGATCGGAATACCTGCAACCGGACCCACGTGCTCAGCCCGCTCCTCTGACGTTGCCAGAGGTTTACCCAATAAAGCGCTGAAGAGTGACAAACGATCCACCATTCCCCTCACATCCTTCGAGAGCATAGGCCGAATCGCGTAAGTAATCCGTTAAAGCCTTACTTTCCTCTGAAGACCAGTTCGACCCCACCCACAAACGCCCGCCCCTGGTTGCGTATGCCCGCGATCTCCTGGTAGCCCGTATTCGCCAGGTTAGTCATCTGCAGATAAGGTCTCCACCAGCTGCGATTGCGCGCAACGGAGAAATCCACCACGGAGAACGGCGTCTGCTGATACCTCTGCGTCACGCCCAGGCGCGCGGTGGTCGAGATCTGCTTCCAACCCCCGCTCCACTCCGCGTTGGCGTTGTTCACGGCCTGATTGAAGACGAAGCGCGACTGAAGCCCCTGCAACGCATCCTGCGCTCCGATGGTCGCCGTGTACGCAAGCCTCACCTGTTGGCCGTGCGCAAGTCCCACCTGCCCGGAGACCTCCACGCCATTGAAGCTGAGGTCACGCAGATTCTGTGCCTGGTACTTGGCGTCTGATGAGGCACGAACATAGTCGATGGCATCGTGCTGCCGCGCGGCAAAACCGGTAACGGAAACGGCAATGCGGTCGCTCGCATACCAATCGACGCCGCCATCGTAGTTCCACGCGCTCTCCGGCTTCAGCGTCGGATTACTGATCGTGGTCGGATCGTTGTAATACAGATCGACAAACGTAGGGATCCGGTAGCCGTAGCCCGCAGAGGCTCGCAGCTTGAACTTCTCGTGCACACGCAGGGCCCCGGCAAACATCGGCGCAGCCACAGTATTTCCGCCACTGAAAACCTCTTCCCGCACGCCAGCGGTCAGCGATCCGCGCGCTCCACGCAGCTCCGCACTCACATAGCCTTCGCCACGATTGCGTCCGTGGTGGCCGAGACTGTTGCTGCCGATCTCATCCGTATTTTCTTCCACGCCATAGAAGATCTGCAGATGCTTGCCCACGTCATCGTGACGCCGCACCGCGCCCTGCCAGCTCTCGTCGATATGCTGGTTCTTGTAGTACGCCGGGTTATCCCGAAAGAGAACGTAGATGTCCGAATGACGGCGATACGCCACCTGCGCCAGCGTCTTCGCACCAAGCGCCTGCGCCAGCGAGCTGAACCACCCCTTCGTCCGCTCATACGACGGATAAGCACCATAGAACTGGTCCGCTCCGAACGCGCGATCGCTTCCGGCAAGAAGAAGGTCTGTATCGCCCAGCGAAGTAGTAACCCGGCTCTCGCTGGAAGCGCTTTCGCTGCGGTAGTCGCGGTCCGCGATGAAGCCCGTCGAAAAGTCCCGCCCTGCGGCCAGCATCTCGCTAGCGCGCCCGCGCACACCGCTTGCCGTAACCGCCTGCTGGTTGATGCCGTAGCTCCCCACGCCCGCGCGGAGACGCAACTCACTGGCCTCCGGTTTCACGGTTCTGACGTCGATGACTCCCGCCAGCGCGTCCGCTCCGTAGAGCGTGGAGCCTGTGCCGTGCAACACATCCAGCGATGCGACAGTCGCCATGGGAACGGGAATATCGAAGTTGAAGTGCGATGTCTCCGCGTCGTTGATGCGCAAGCCATTCAGAAGCACCAGCGTCTGCTCGAAGGTTCCGCCGCGAATGGAGATGTCTTGCTGGACCCCCATCGGTCCGCGCTGCTGCACAAAGACCGAAGCATCTGCCCGTAAAGCAGAGGCCAGTTCAGGAAGGAGCGTGCCCTGCGCGGCAACAGGAAGCGTCTCGACCGACCGCGCATTCTCCCCCTCAGCAACGGGCTCCGCCGCCCCAAGGACCGTAACCGTCTCCTGCACGGAGAGAGGAGCTGCGGGCTGCTGCCCTACCGCAAATGTTGCAAGGCCGAGGCAAAGACCGCCTCCAAACCAAAGCGAAAAATCAAACAGCCGCATAAGTCCAGTGTATCCGGCAGTAGAACGGCATCTACGCGGTGCGCCCCGAAAGCCGAACGGATTTAAGCTCAAAATGGCACGGAAGTCCTCCGAACCTTTTTCACCCTGCTTCGTGACTTTTCCCACCGAGGGGAATCTCATAGGGAGTAACAAGGAGATCTGAACCATGGAATTTCGTCAGCTTGGCCGCTCCGGCCTCAAGGTCCCCGTTCTTTGCTTTGGCACCGGCACCTTCGGCGGTGGCAATGAGTTTTTCAAAGCCTGGGGCAACACAGATGTGGACGAAGCACGCTCCCTGATCGACCTCTGCATGGATGCCGGGGTTAACTTCTTCGATACCGCCGATGTCTACTCGAACGGCCGTAGCGAAGAGATCCTCGGCGCAGCCATCGCGCACCTTCCCCGCGAGAGTGTCCTGCTCTCCACCAAGACCACCTTCCGCTTCGACAACGGAATCAAGGACGACCCCAACTCCGTCGGAAGCTCGCGTTACCACATCACAAAACAGATCGAAGGTTCGCTTCGTCGCCTGAAGACCGACTATATCGACATCTACCATCTGCACGGCTTCGACGCCCTTACGCCGGTCGACGAGACCTTGAATACGCTGGACAAGCTCGTACGCGAGGGCAAAATCCGCTACATCGCCTGCTCCAACTTCTCCGGCTGGCACCTCATGAAGTCGCTCTCGGTCTCCGAACGTTACGGCTGGCAGAAGTACGTAGCACACCAGGTCTACTACTCCCTGATCGGTCGCGACTACGAGTGGGAGCTTATGCCGCTGGCTCTCGATCAGGGCGTGGGCGCGCTCGTCTGGAGCCCACTGGGATGGGGACGTCTTACCGGCAAGCTGCGTCGTGGTCAGCCTCTTCCTGAAGTAAGCCGTCTACATAAGGCCGCCGACGGCGGTCCCGTCGTTGCCGACGAGTATCTCTACAACATCGTCGATGCCCTGGATAAGGTGGGTGCCGAAACCGGAAAATCCGTTCCGCAAGTCGCGCTCAACTGGCTCCTGCAGCGGCCGACAGTCTCCTCGATCATCATCGGCGCACGCAATGAAGAGCAGCTCAAGGCGAATCTAGCCGCAGCCAGTTTCAACCTCACGACCCCGCAGGTAGCCACACTCGATGCCGCAAGCGCGACCCAGCCTGCTTATCCCTATTGGCACCAGCACCAGTTCCAGGAACGGAATCCGCTGCCGGTACCGTCCACGAAATAGGCTTCCGTCCCAAAATAGAACTTTCACCTCAGGAACAGAAGAGTCACTGGACAACAGCCCTGTAAAAATGATCCGATTAACTCCGTCCGGCCAGCATCTCGCCGGGCGGACGGGGCATCGGAATGGGAATGTTGAGAATCAAGAACCCGTCCCGCGGAACAGACGGAGTCGGCACGCCAGAGTGCCCCACATGCAACAGCTTTAATATCTCCAGATCGGAGCGGAAAAGCCTTTTCGAAAAGCGCTTCTACTCCTTCTTTGGATATTTTCCCTGGAAATGCCTCTCCTGTCGGGAACGCTTCCTGATGAAGGATCGCGGCGAATGGCGTCTTCTCCGCTACAGCAGCAAGAAGAGATCCGTCAAAGAATCAGCCAAAGAAAACGTCCAGCAGGAAGCCTGATCGACATCGATCAGTGGCTGTGACTGTGGTCGTGCCCATGATGCGCATGCATCTGGACGACAGAAAGTTCGCCCGGCGAGCAGCAATCGTTCACCGTCTCACAGCGCTCGCGATCCAGTTGGATCGTCGTATGCGCAATGTGGAAGCGATCCCGCACCGCACAATGTAAAGCAGACTGAATCTCTTCCAGACGGTCCATCGTCTGGTCACCTACCGTCACGTGGCTGGCGAGGGCATGCCAGTTCGATCCCAGGCTCCAGACGTGCAGATCATGCACCTCCACCACGCCACCCACGTCCATCATGGCCGTGCGGATCTTGCCGACGTCGATCCCCCGAGGCGTTCCCTCAAGCAGAATATTCAACGTCTCGCGCACAATGCCGAAGGAGCTCCACAAAATCACCGCCGCGATCACCAGCGAGAGGGCAGGATCGATCCACGTCCGTCCGGTATAAAAGATCGCCGCTCCGCCTACGATGACCGCAGCCGTCGAAAGCGTGTCGCCCAGCATATGCAGGAAGGCGCCGCGGATATTAATGTCGTGGCTCGAACGCGAGAGCAGGGCAGCGATCGCCCCGTTCATCAGAACGCCCACCACCGCCACCACCATCATGACCTTCGGCTGCACCGCAACCGGTGTAATCAGACGCTCCACCGCCAGCCATGCAATCCAGACTGAAACCACCATAAGCGAAAGCGCGTTCAGAAAAGCCGCCATCACCCCCGCCCGGCGATATCCAAAGGTCTTCTTCGCCGTTGCAGGCCGCGCCTCAAACCGGACGGCGACAAACGACAACAGAAGCGCCAGAACGTCACTGGCATTGTGGCCCGCCTCGCTCATCAGGGCGAGCGAGTGGGCCCGGAGACCGTAAACCAGCGTTGCAACGACGTACAGCGTCGTAACCACCAGCGAAATCTTGAGGACCCGCTGCATACTCCCGCCCGGACTGGCATGCACGTGCATAGTACAAGTTTAGACCCCTTGTCCAGCCCGGCCTCGCTCCGTCCCGAAATCGGCATAAAATCAACCTGACATGTCTGAACACGAGCACACACCGCTTCCTCCGATCGACCTTTCTCAGCCACCGGCTGAGAACATCGTTCGCGTCATCTTCCAGCCGGAGAACAAATCGGTCGAGTTTCCTTTTGGCAGCCTGCCCTACGACGGCCACGGCAAACCCATGAGCCTGCTTGACGTAGCGGAAAACTACGGTGTCTTTCTGGACCATGCCTGCGGCGGCGTCTGCGCCTGCACCACCTGCCACGTCTACGTAAAGCAGGGCGAAACTGGCCTCTCCGAACCGGAAGACGACGAACTCGACCGCATCGACCTCGCCGCCGGACCGCAGACCAACTCGCGCCTCGGCTGCCAGGCCGTCATTCTGAAACCCGGCACCTACCTCGTAGAAATCCCGGAATGGAACCGGAACTACGTGCAGGAAGGCAAGCCCGCCACCATCAAGAAGTAGCTTCAGGAGAACGACCTATGCCCCTTGAATTCGATTGGACCGACTCTGAGGAGATCGGTATTCAGCTGGAAGAAAAGTACCCCGGCGAAGACCCTCTCGCCATCCGCTTCACCGATCTGCGTCAGCGCGTGCTCGACCTGCCCGGCTTCATCGGCGACCCCGCAAAGTCGAATGAGGGCATCCTCGAAGCCATCCAGATGGCCTGGCACGAAGAGTACGAAGACGCAAAGTAGCCCAAAACAACCACGAACGGCCTCTCAAGCGAGAGGCCGTTCCAGTTTGTAGAACGGGTGCAGAATGTTGAGCTTTCCCCACGGCTCCACGTGGGTGTAGACAAACCCTAAGCGCTCAATCAGCGCTTTTGAGTGGACATTTTCAGGGCCGTGGCCCGCCACCAACTTCCGCGCACCCGCCTTCTGAAAGCCGTACTCGATGACCGCCCGCGCCGCCTCCTCACCGTAGCGCCCACTCCAGAACGAGCGAGCCAGATGGACGCCCACCTCCAGCACATCTTCGCGATCATGGTAAGGCCGCAGTCCAGCGCAGCCCGCGTGGGTGCCGGTCTCGAGCTCAAAGATGGGCCAATACTGAACGCCGAAAGTCCGTTGCCGCTCCATTTCAACCTGTAGCCGTGCAGCAATCGACTCCACGGAACTGGGTCCACCCATATGCCGCATGACCTCCGGATCGGTCCAGAGCGCAACGGCCAGAGGCATGTCCTCCGCAGTCCAGGTGCGAAAACCCAGCCGCTTCGTCGTCAGGAAGTACTCCATGAGGCGCTCCTACGTAGTCTTGGCAGAGCGCCTGCGCAGGACCTCTTGCGGCAGGCGCGATCCAGTCACCCGCAGCATACCGTAGACCACACCCGCCCAGACGACGCTCGCAGTAGCCAACGTGATCAGGTTCCCCAACCGGCCATGCATCGCTGGCAGGACCCGCAGAAAGCCCATCAGTGCAAACCACGACACCACGGACGCCAGCAGAGAGCGGCCAAGCTCACCCCACTCCAATTCCGCCAGGCTCACCAGCCGTTTGCGATGCAGCAGAATCGCGAGCACGGACACCTGCAGCGTGATGCCGAAGTTCGAGGCCCACATCAGCCCGGTCATCCCGCCAAAGTGAAAGAGGAGAGCATAAACCGGGATCGACCCCACCGTGATCGCAGTTCCAGCAATCGCGGGCGTCAGGGTATTTCCTGCTGCGTAAAACGCGCGCCCGTAGATCGCCTGCGCCGCCCACAGGGCGAGGGAAAACGTAAAGATGGTGAAATACTGCGCCGTGGTTGCTGTGTCCTGTGGCGTATACCTTCCTCCACCCACGAGGAGAGCCACAAGAGGCGTTGCGAGCACCACCATCCAGGAGGTAGCCAGGAGGGAAATCGCGGCCACGCGGGTGACAGCGCGGTCTACAGATGCAGAGAACTCAGGGATTTTCTTCTGTGCGAAGAGGGAGGCAAAGAAGGGCAGTGAAGCCGCTCCCGCTGCCTGTCCAAGAATCATCAAAGGCGACTGAAAGACGGTCTTCGCCATGTTGATGTGTGTGATTTCCACGATCGAGCTGAAATAGGTGAGAATCCACTTGTCCGCGATGACAAGCGAGACACCGATCATCAGCGGCAACGAAATCCTCAACCACTCCAGGAAGAGTGGATGGCGCAGATTCAGCACAGGCTTGTACCGCATGCCGGAGCGGTACGCACCAATCGCCGTGAGTAGAAACGGCCCGGCAAACGCACCGCCCACCACACCGTACGCCAGCGAATAGATACCTGCCGAATGTGAAAACAGGACACCGCCAGCGATGACACCGATTCCGTAAATGAGCGGCGTAATAGCTTGGTAAACAAAGATCTTCCGTACTAGCAGCCGGGAACCGAGAACTCCACCAGCAAAGAGAAAGAACGGCTGCAGAAGAATGATGCGCGTCAGCGAGGTGCAGAGCGCAAGTTGATCCGGAGCGAACATCGGAAACTTATAGCGCGTGTAGATAGGAGCAAAGATCTCCGCAAGAACGATTGCAACTCCAAGCACCACGGACATGGCATTCAGAATGACGGACATCGCAAGGTTCTCGCGCTCGTCGTCTCCTTCCGCACGAATCCGCGAGAGCATGCTGACCAGCGTGATCGAGATCGACCCGCCAACGATCAGGTAGCCCAGCATATCCGGCATCTCGAAGGCGGCCTGATAGGCGCCCATTGCCGGAGTCGCACCAAAAACATGCGCGATGTACTTCGTCCGCACCAATCCTACGAGCGCGCTCAACAGCGTCGCCCCACCCAGCAGCACCGCAGCCGACCGCGCCGTATGCACCCGCGAGGGAAGCAACATCTGCTTCCATTCACTGCCTGTTTTCTCCGGAACCGCCTCTACCCCTGCATCATCCATCTCAGGTAAGGATATCGTCCCCTCGACCTGTGCCCCATTCTTTCGCGGCTTCTTGCGAAAGGGTGGGGTCGCGCAGAGCGCACAAACCTGATCCATCGGGAAACCAAGATTGAGTGCCCCATGTCCCGCTTCTGGGACATGGGTATACGCAAAGCTCATCGTTCGCTCGAAGAGCGACCCTGACGGCGAAAGAAAAAGCAGGCTGGTGTCAGACTCCAAGTGCAATATTTCTGAAGAGGGAGTGTTGTGTATGGGGATTTGTTATGGTCAGCTGGATGATTTTGAACGTGTTGTGATTCAGAGTCAGCTGCAGATGGGTTGGAGACCAGCGGCGATCGCCGCCGGTCTGCAGCGTTCGCGATCGACGGTGACGCGGGAGCTGCGCCGCAACGGCTGGAAGCGGTCTTGCGAGAGCAGTGCGCAGAGCCGTCGCTGGGGCAACGGCGGCTACGTGGCGCGGCGTGCCGGCCAGCGGGCGCGGCAGGCTCATCGCAAGCCCCGCGTGGAGCGGAAGCTGGTGCCGGGCACTCCGTTATGGACCGAAGTTCGCCGGTATCTTCACCAGCGCTTGAGTCCGTTCCAGATCGCGTCCACACTGTCACGTATGCCCGAGCCTGTGCGCATCTCGCACGAGACCATCTACACCGCGCTGTACGCCATGCCGCGCGGCGAGCTGCGCACGGAGCTGCTGCGCCTTCTGCGACGCAAGCGTCCCCAGCGCGGCACACGCGATCCCAACCGCCACCAGCGGCCCTTCGTGGACGGCATGACCCTGATCGACGAGCGGCCCACCGAGGTGGACGAGCGTCTCGTTCCCGGCCACTGGGAGGGCGACCTCATCAAGGGCAGGATGAACCGCTCCCGCGTCGGCACCCTGGTCGAGCGCACCACGCTCTTCCTCGCCCTGGTCAAGCTCGAGGACGGTCGCGCCGAGACCACCGCCAACGCCTTCGCCACCATCCTCAACCGCTTCCAGAGCCCCATGCGCCTCACCCTCACCTACGACCAGGGAAGGGAGATGGCCCAGCACCGCACCCTCACAGAGAAGTCTGGCGTCAAGGTCTACTTCGCCCATCCCCACAGCCCATGGGAAAGAGGCATCAACGAAAACACCAACGGCCTGGTCCGTGAATACCTCCCCAAGGGACAGGACCTCAGCGTTTACTCCCAGCAGCAACTCGACGAAATCGCCATGCAGCTCAACGCAAGAATCAGAAAATCCCTCGGAAACAAAGCCCCAGCTGAACTCTTCCTCCCAAAAGGAGACTTCGACTTCGTACACTTCTGGCAAAACCCAGATAAAGTAAAAAATGTTGCACTTGAATCCTGAATCCACCCAGATCCCTTCGTTTCACTGTGGGATGACAAAAAAAGGAGTGAACCCAAAATGCTAAACTCCGCCCATGCTCCGGCAAATCTTTCCTTTCCTCGCAGGCTCCGCGTGCTGTGCCCTCGCGCTGTCCGTCTCAGCACAGGACGTCGCCCTCCAGAGCACGATCCAGAACATGCTCGCCACGCCCGCCGTCTCGCGCGCGCACTGGGGAGTCCATGTCACCCAGCTCGACGGCACGCCACTGGTCACCATCAACGAAGGCCAGTTCTTCCAACCCGCCAGCAATAACAAGCTCGCCACCACCGCAGCCGCCATGGCGCTGCTACCTATCGACCAGCGCCTCACCACCACCGTCACCGGCGTCAACCAGAACGGAACCGTCCACGGCGACCTCACCCTCCACGGCGCAGGCGATGCAAACCTCTCCGGCCGCGCCATGCCTTACGTAAGCCCAGCCCTGCGTCCTCCCGGCCCCGCTGAGCCAGTGGACGAACTCCGCTACCTCAACGAACTTGCAGACCAGCTCAAGGCCACCGGCATCACGCATGTCGACGGAGATATCGTCGGCGATGACACCCTCATGCCCTGGGACCCGTACCCGCAGGACTGGTCGATCGACGACGCACTTTGGTACTACGGCGCTCCGATCAATGCGCTGATGATCGGGGACAATGCCTTCAACCTCAAGATCGCCCCAGGAGCGAAAGAGGGCGCGCCTGCCGTCATCACCCTGGATCCCGCCCTGCCCTTTTACTCCATCGAAAACCAGATCGTCACCGTCGCCAAAGGCGCGGAGACGCACACAGACATCCAGCGCAGCGTGATGGTTACTGGCGGATCGCGCGTGCTACGCCTCTACGGGACGATTGCACTCGAAGCGAAGCCGCAGAGCGAAGACCTCGCCATCGAAGACCCCGCTGAGTACGCCGCCCGCGCTCTGAAAGCAGCCCTGGAACAGCGTGGCATCACCATCACGGGAGCCGCCCGCGCCAAGCACCGCGTCGAACCCGTCTTCGGCTTCCACCGCGAAGCTACCGAACCGCTCAACCTCGACACCGCCACGGCGAAGATGCCCGCCCTGCCCGCGAATGTTCTGGCGAAGCACATTGGCGCCCCGCTCTATGACGACGTCGTCTGGACCAACAAGATCTCGCAGAACCAGCACGCGGAGATGTTCCTCCGTCTGCTCGGCCTTACGCTGGCCAAAGACGGCTCCGACGCGCAGGGCGTCCGTGTCGTTCGCTCCTTCCTGTCCACGCGCGCAGGAGTCGACCCGGAAGACTTCGTCTTCCTCGACGGCAGCGGCCTGAGCGGACACGACCTCGTGACCCC
Source organism: Terriglobus saanensis SP1PR4 (assembly GCF_000179915.2). NCBI lineage: Bacteria > Pseudomonadati > Acidobacteriota > Terriglobia > Terriglobales > Acidobacteriaceae > Terriglobus > Terriglobus saanensis. The sequence goes on from NC_014963.1 coordinate 4,766,140, forward strand.
CCGCGCCCTCACGCAACTCCTCCGCTACGCCACGACCCAGCCCTGGGGAGCGCGCTGGAAGGCCTCGCTCCCGGTCGGTGGCGAAGACGGCGGTTTGCGCGCCCGCTTCCCTAACTCACCATTGAAAGACCACATCTTCGCCAAGACCGGAACGCTCGGCGAAGTCCACGCGCTGAGCGGCTACCTGGAATGCGCCAGCGGCCAGACGGTCGTCTTCAGCATCATCTCCAACTCCCATACGCCGCGCAGCAGCGGGGATATGCAGGTGATGGATAAGGTGATCGCCGCGATTGCGGCGGCGGAGTAACGGATCTCCACTGGTAAAATGAAGACATGGCCATGGATAAGACAATCCGGCGAGCGGGAAGCTTCGAAGAGCAGAAAGCAGAAGAATACCGCTACTGGCAGAGCCGTTCCATTAGCGAGCTGACGAGCGCCACGTGGCAACTTAGCTTCGAACAATATAGATCACAGGGGCTGGCCCACGATGGACAAAGACTTCAAAGAACTCTTGTCTCTCTTGAACGAAGAGTACGTTAGATACCTCGTCGTGGGTGGATACGCCGTCAACGTCTATTCCCAACCACGGGCGACGAAAGACCTTGATATTCTGATCAGCAACGATCGCGAGAACGCCGAGAAGACGTATCGCGCCTTGATACGCTTCGGCGCTCCGCTCGCGGAAATACAAGTCTCCGACTTTGAAGATCCGGACATCGTCTATCACATGGGTCAACCGCCTCTCCGGGTTGATATTTTGAAGGCGATAGATGGGGTTCTGTTCGAACAGGCATGGGAATCTCGCGTTCCATGCGAGATTGATGGCGAGTTGACTGCTTTTTATATCGGGAGCGACGCCCTCATCCAAAACAAGCTTGCCTCCGGTCGCCTGCGAGACCTTGCGGACGTTGAGGCAATACGTGCCGCACGAAAAGCTCGCGCGTAATGAGAAAATCGAAGTTGTGAAGCTTACCGCCCCATTGATCGCATTTGCCCTGATCCTCACGGGCTGCAAGTCCACACCTCCGCCCAAACCGCTCAGCGAACTCACGCCGACAGAAAGAAGCGGCCGCGCGGTCTACTCCGCGCGCTGCGGAGCCTGCCATAACGATCGCGTCGACAAGCCGCTCAACGGGCCCTCGCTCCTTGGCCTCTACAAAAAGCCTTATCTTCCCAGTGGAGCCCCGGCCAACGACGACCGCATCACCAACACCATCCAGCACGGACGCAACAACATGCCTGCGCTCGGCGATACGATCTCCGCGGAAGAGACCAGCGACCTGCTGGCGTACCTTAAAACCCTGTGAACCTTTATGAGCGATAAAAAGTTAGTCCCCGGGCCGAAGATGCTGCCCGGCATGGCCATGATTGCCATCTTCATGCTGGTGATCTCCATCGGCAACGCCTTCTCCGCAGCGCGCAACACGCAGGCGCGACCCAGCGCCCGCTACGCCATCCTCGCGCTCTGCTCGCTGATCGTGGTCGGCGTCTTCGGCTTCCTGCGTCTCCGCCGCTGGGGTTGGGCGCTGCTGGCGGGCGGGGCGTTCTTCTACTCGCTGGGCAATGTGGTGCTGTTTCTTCAGATGCGCCCGCGCCAAGTCGGCTATCTGCTGCCGGCGGCGTTTACGCTGGTTTTCTTCCTCTACCTCATCCGTGACGAGGTCCGGGACCGCGTCCACTAGCCCCCGCCTCCCCTCCGGCGTAGACTTGGAACTGCATGGCAAGTCCGGTCCTCGACCTCATCCAGATCGATCTTTCGCCGCAGAAACCCGCCGCCAAGCCCCAGTGGCTGAAGGCGCGTGCACCCATGGGCGAGGTCTACCACTCGCTTAAGAAGCTCACCCGCGAGCTTGGCCTGCACACCGTCTGCGAGAGCGCCCATTGCCCCAACATCGGCGAGTGCTGGAACCAGAAGACCGCCACCTTCATGATGTTGGGCAACATGTGCACGCGGCGCTGCGGTTTCTGCGCCGTCCCCAGCGGCAAACCCGATCCCATCGACTATGACGAGCCCCGCCGCGTAGCCTACGCCGTCGCGCAGCTCGGCCTGCAGCACGCCGTCATTACCAGCGTCAACCGCGATGACGACAACACCGGAGCCGCCCGCGCCTTCGTCGAAGTCATCGAAGAAATTCGCAAACAGGCCCCTGGTTGCCAGATCGAAGTCCTCACGCCGGACTTTCAGGGAACGGAAGAGGCAATCCGCCTCGTCGTTGCCGCGAAGCCAGAGATTCTGAACCACAATATCGAGACCGTTCCGCGCCTCTATCGCGTCGCGAAATCCGGCGGCCGCTACGAGCGCTCGCTCGGCTACCTCCGCCTAGCGAAGGAGCTCAATCCGAACCAGATCACCAAGACCGGCATCATCGTAGGCATGGGCGAAGAGACGCACGAGTTGCTGGACGTCTTCCGCGACCTCGCCGCAATCAAGGTCGACATTCTCACCGTCGGCCAGTACCTCCGCCCCAGCAAAGACCACATCCCGATGAAACGCTACTACACGCCGGAAGAGTTCGCCTTCCTGAAGGAAGAAGCGCTGGCGATGGGCTTCCGCCATGTGGAGAGCGGACCTCTGGTGCGCTCCAGCTACCACGCGCACGAGCAGGCGCAGAGCACCGGCCTTGTCTGATCTCAAGGAAGACAAGAGAACTCAAAGTATCCCCCGGCGTCGCGATCTTCATCGCGCGATACAGAGAATTTTTATCGAAGTTTGGGATCCTATTGGGGTAATGAGTGATCCCACCTGGCCTAGGGATGAATATGACGCTTATATCGGAGAGATATCTGATCTTTTAGCGGACGGAGCCTCTCACAACGAAATTGTGGCGTATCTGTTTCAAGTCGTCGACAAGCGTATGGGAATGAGCCCCCCGGTAACGCCGGACGATATGAATCCGACGGCAGAGGCGCTTCTTCAGCTAGTTCGCACACAAGAGGTACGATAAAGTACCTCCAGAGGTCTTTCCATGGCGAAGATCAAACTCTCCGAAGACGTTCAACCCCTCACGACCTTCCGTAACAATTCCGCAGCGATGCTCCAGAAGATGAAGCGTTCCGGACAATCACTCGTTCTTACGGTGAACGGCAAGCCAGAGGCCGTGATGCACTCTGTCGAAGAGTACGAGCGGTTGATGGATCTAGCAGCTGCAGCAGACTTCCATGAAGGAATCCGCCAGGCGGAGGACGATATCCGTCACGGCAGAACCTATCCCGCAAAAGAAGTCTTTGAAGAGCTGAGAGCCAAGCGGAAACGTGCAAGTTGAACTCACAGCCAGAGCGCGCCGAGACCTCTTCGCCATCCATAGCTACGTTGGCGCGGAGACATCCACTGCGGCAGAAAAATGGTTCGACGGACTTCAAGAGGCGATTCTCGGCATGGACCAACTTTCCGCACGAGGAACAGTAACGCCGGAAGATCCTCGGTTTCGCCAAGTCCTCTTTGGTAGAAAGCCTCACACCTACCGCATCATCTATCGCATCGAGGCGAAGAATAAAATAGTTCGTATCATGCAGATTCGACACGGCGCGCGCGATCGCTTTCAGCTCCGGAAAGTCAACTCATGAAAACCTTCCGCGCTCGTCTGCTTCGTTTCCTGGTGTTTGCTGGAACGGCTTCACTTACGCTTCACTCACAATCCAACGAATCCAAGCCCGACCTCACCCTCCACGGCACCGTCACCCGCGCGGACTTCATGCACTACCGCGAACTTCCCTTCACCGTCCCCGCAGGCGTCACGCGCCTCTCCGCCGAACTCTCCTATACGGACAAAGATAAGCGAACCAGCATCGATCTCGGCCTGCTCGACAACGAACGCTTTCGCGGCTGGAGTGGCGGCAACAAGAGCTTCTTCACCCTCTCCGATACCGACGCAACGCCCAGCTACCTCCCCGGCTCCATCCGTCCCGGAACGTGGAAGATCCTGCTCGGCATTCCCAGCATTCGCCCGGGTATTACCAGTCATTACGAGGTAAAGATCTGGTTTGGGCATGCAACGGACGCAACAGCCGTCTCCACCTTCAGCCGCGAACCTCTCCGCGCGGGTCCGGCCTGGTATCGCGGCGACCTGCATATGCACGATGCCCACTCGGACGGCAGCTGCACCTCGCAGTCGGGCAAAAAGATCCCCTGCCCGCTCTACCGCACCGTCGAAGCGGCTGCCGCGCGCGGGCTCGACTTCATCGCCATCACCGACCACAACACCACCGCGCATTTCGACGACCTGCGCGAGTTGCAACCGGCCTTCGATCAGCTGCTCCTCATTCCCGGGCGTGAGATCACGACCTTCCTCGGTCACGCTAACGTCTTCGGCACGACCGCTCCCATCGACTTCCGCCTCACGGACACCGTTCCGAACTTCAACGCTCTGCTCGATCAGGTCCAGCAGCTCCACGGTCTCCTCTCCATCAACCACCCCGCACAACCAAGCGGCGAATCCTGCATGGGCTGTGGTTGGACCGCGCCCAACACCGACTGGAGCCGCATCCGCGTCCTCGAAGCCGTGAACGGCGGCATCACCTCCGGTCCACTTGCGGGCATTCCCTTCTGGCAGACGAAGCTGAACGCGGGATTTCGTATCGTGGGCATCGCGGGCAGCGACAACCACAACAGCTCTGCTTCGCCCGAACACGCCACCTCCATCGGCTATCCCACCACCGTCGTCTACGCGGAGAACCTCTCAGAGCGCGCCATCCTCGACGGCATTCGCGCGGGCCACGTTTTTATCGACATCCAGGGAACGAAGAGGCGCGGCATGGAGTGGAGCGCCACCGCTGACGTGGAACACGTAGCCACTGCGGCGCAGATGGGCGACCTCCTCGGAGCTACCACCGGGCACCAGGTGCGCTTCACGCTGAAGCTGCATCACGTCAAGGGGGCTTCCCCCGTGATCCTCTGCGATGGCAAAGCCGTGGATTGGCTTCCCACGAAGCCTGCGGAAGACGAAGAGGACGAGCGGGGCGGAACGTGGCAGAGCGATGGCGAGCCCCACTGGGTGCGTGTGGACGTTCGCGGACCCGACGGTTCGCTCTGGCTGATGGGCAATCCGATCTATTTCAACCCGCGCTAGGACCTCTACCGGAAAGACGAGACGGTTCCTCGTCCGATAGAATCTCCTTCACGCGTATTTTACGAACGAGGTTGATTCATGGCATCGCAGATGGCAAATATTCCCGCTCTTAAAGAACTTCAGGGCCAGATCCAGACACGCATGAACAAGACGGTGGACGACTTCCGCGCCAGCCTGGTGGGCGTTCGCACCGGCCGCGCCAGCGTCCACATGCTGGACGCCATCCGTGTGGACTACTACGGCAGCGAGATGCCGGTGAACCAGCTTGCAACGGTGAGTACACCCGAAGCGACCCTCATCGTCGTCTCCCCCTTCGACCCCACCGTCGTTCCCATGATCGAAAAGGCCATCCGCAACTCGGGCCAGGGCTTCAACCCGATGCACGATGGCAAGGTGATCCGCATCCCCATTCCTCCCATGACGGAAGAGCGCCGCAAGGAAGCCGTAAAGCAGCTCGCCAGCGTTCTGGAAGACCACAAGACCTCGATCCGCAACATCCGCCGCGATGGCAACGACACCATCAAGAAGGCCACCAAGGACAAGCTCATCTCCGCCGACGACGAAAAGCGCGCGATGGAAGAGACCCAGGCCATGACGGACACGGAGATCAAGCGCGTCGAAGATCTATTCAAAGCCAAGGAAAAAGAAGTTCTCTCGCTGTAACTATTCTCCCCATAACAAAAAGAGAGGCCCCACAAAAGCGGGGCCTCTCTTTTGCGCCTAGAGAAGTTTTAGGAAATCCTCAACCGACATGCCAGCATTCCGTATCAGGGCGCGCAGAGTGCCCACGGACAGTTCTTTATGTTGAGGGACCGACAGATTTGCGCGTTGGCCCTCTTTGGTCAAGACCAGATGGCTTCCGACTTGGCCACGAGAAAACCATCCCGCACGTATAAACGCGGCGGCAGCTTCACGTCCGGAGATATTCGAAAGAGTTCCCATACTCGAATCAGACAGCGACCAGCATCTGTCTTTGATCGCTCGGAAGATTCTCCGAGGCCTTCTGATCCTCAGCCCATAGCCACGCAGTAATTGCTTCTTTCGCGTTAGCGAGGGCTTCTTCGTCATCCACGCCCTGCGAAACGCATCCAGGAAGAGCCGGAACTTCGGCAACAACCCAACCGTCTTCTGCCTTCGAAAGCACAACATGGAAGAGCATGGAGATCCCCTGCCTATGATTCTACTTTGCTTCTAAGTCGTGTGATCCAGAATGATCTTCCATCCGGCATCCGTCTTTTCCAGCACCAGCGAAAACGCACCTTCCGCCGAGCCGCCAAACTTCTTCGCACGCTCCAGGTGGAAGGTGCCCGTGATGATCGCGTAGCTGCCGTCCAGAATCTTCGGGTCGAGATCGCTGAAGGTCAGCTGCCCCATCGTCTCCCGCGTCGGATAACTCTTGTGATAATTCGTCAGCATGGCTTCGTAGCCGCGTACGAAGTTGCTGCCCATGAACAGAATATCGGGGGCATGTTTGTATCCTGTCGCGAAGGCGTCGAGGTCGCCGCGGTTCCAGTCGCGCTCCTGCTGCAGAAGGACTTTCAGGATGTCCAGCTCCGGCTGCGTCATCATCCGGAGCTGTTCGGGACGTTTGTCCTGCGCAGAAATCGGCGCTGCCACCATGAATACAAAGACAAAAGCGAAGACGAGCCTGCGAAAAATCTGCATGAATTGCTCCTGGGATACGCCGTAGAATGCAGGATATGCCCACAGCGGAAGCGGCATCCACCACAATCGTGAAACGCGCCACTTGTTCGCTCGACTGCCCGGACTCCTGCGGCATTCTCGCGACCGTGGACACCGCAAGCGGCCGCGTGGTGAAGATCGGCGGAGACCCGGCCCATCCCGTGACGCGCGGCTTCCTTTGTGGCAAGGTCGCCAAGTACCTCGACCGCGTCTACTCTCCCGACCGCCTGCTCTATCCCATGCGCCGCCGCGCTGACGCTGCCAAAGGCTCGCTCTCGCATGGGCACGAGGCGGAGGCCTTCGAGCGCATCTCCTGGGACGAGGCGCTCGACACCATCGCAAAGAATCTCCAGCGCGTCACCGACCAATACGGCCCGGAATCTGTTCTTCCGTATTCCTACGCCGGGACGATCGGCAAACTCGGTTACGGCTCCATGGATCGCCGTTTCTTTCATCGCATGGGAGCTTCGCAGCTCGACCGCACCATCTGCGCCTCTGCCGGCACCGAAGCCCTGAACCTGGTCTACGGCACGCGTCTCATCACGCCGCCGCAGGACTTCGCCCATGCGAGGCTGATCCTCGCCTGGGGCGCGAACATCCACGGCAACAACATCCATCTCTGGCCTTTCATCGAAGAGGCCCGCCGCAACGGCGCGCGCCTCATCGTGATCGACCCTTACGCCACACGCACGGCAAAGCTTGCCGACTGGCACATCCCCATCCGGCCCGGCACAGACGTCGCGCTCGCCCTGGGCATGATGCACGTCATCCTTCGCGGAAGCCTGGAGAACACGGCCTACCTTGAAGCCTGCACCCACGGCTTTGAAGCGCTCTGCGAGCGCGCTCTCTCCGCCACCTACACGCCCGACAACGTCGCACGTATCACCGGCATGTCTACGGACGACATCGTTAAACTGGCGCGCGAGTACGCCACCACAAAGCCCGCCGTGATCCGCATGAACTACGGCGTGCAGCGCAGCGAAAACGGCGGCACCGCCGCGCGCACCATCGCGATGCTTCCTCTGCTGACGGGGGCGTGGCAGCATCGCGGGGGCGGCTTCGCCCTCTCCAGTTCGGGCGCCTTCGGCTTCAACGGCGCACGCCTGGAGATGCCGGAACTGATGCGCGCCAGTCCCCTCCGGCGCGATGCCCGCGTGGTGAACATGAGTCAGCTCGGCCACGCGCTCACGGAGTTGAACGAGCCGAGAATCCACGCGATGTTCGTCTATAACTCCAACCCGGCTGTTATCGCCCCAAACCAGAGCGATGTCCTGCGCGGCCTGCGGCGCGACGATCTCTTCACCGTCGTCCACGATCAGACCTTCACAGACACCGCCGATTATGCGGACATCCTTCTGCCCGCGCCCAGCTTCCTCGAACAGAGTGACGTGCAGGGATCCTACGGCCACTACTTTGTGCAACTCTCCGAACGCGCCATGGCCCCGCTCGGCGAAGCGCGCTCTAACGTACAGGTCTTCGGCGAGCTTGCCCAGCGCATGGGCTTTGCCGAGCCGTGCTTCCGCGAAACCGCAGACGAGCTCATCGCCCAAGCCCTCGACACCAAACACCCCTGGATGCAGGGCATCACGCGCGACCGTCTACGCGCCGAAGGGCCGATCGAACTGATCTTCCCGCGCAACGCGAACGGCGAATATCTTCCCTTCAGCGACGCGAGCTGGTTCCGAACACCCAGCGGACGCGGCGAGTTCTACTCCGAAACCCTCGCTCAGCGCGGCATGGATCCCCTTCCAGGATGGATCCCAAATCGGGAGTCGCGCCACGGCAACCACGGCACCGCTTATCCACTGGAGCTTCTCGCCCGCAAAGCCGACAACTGGATGAACTCCACCTTCGCGGACATTCCAACGCACCGCAGGTTGGAGGCGGCCCACCTTGGCAAACTGGAGATACACCCGGACGATGCCGCGGAACGCGGTATCGTCGCGGGCGCGGTCGTCACCGTAGCCAATGATCGCGGCACGTTGCGCCTGCTTGCGGAGATCGGCCCCACGGTTCCGCCCGGCGTCGTCGCTACGCGTATGGGATGGAACAAGCTCTCCGCGGACGGCCATGGCGTCAACCTGCTCACCAGTGAAAGGCTCACGGACTTTGGCGGCGGGCCTACCTTCTATTCCACGATGGTCGAGGTGGGGGTGGAAGTTGCCGTAGCCGTCGAACTTGCTCAGATTTCCGCTTTGTCAGGTAGCGCGGAAGATACGTTCTTTCAACCCGCATCCGCAGATGCACCGGATAAGGTGCATACTCCGGCTCTGCCGCTCGTTTAAGCCTCGTCCCTCCCATATAATCAAGCTCTCCGGAACAGTTGGTTCGCGGGCAGATTTCAGGCAGTGAAGGTGTTCGTATTCTTACCGTGAAACAGGAGGGCGTCAGCTCTCTGAAGCATGTGCAAATGATTCTGCGGTCTCCTGGAAGCCAATTCGGCAGATGGTTCCGTCCCGTAGCTGCGGCAGCATTTCTTTCTGCTGCTGTAGCTCCCGCGACCTATGCTCAGGCCACCACCGGACAGACGTTCTGCCAGCCCCAGGTCGTCGGTAACCGCCGCATTCCGAAGGAATCCGTCATTGCGCGCCTCTTTGAGCGCCAGGGCGATGCCTACGACCCCTCCATCGTCGAACGCGATTTCAACTCGCTTTGGAATACGACGTACTTCGAAGACGTCCGCATCGAGAAGGTGGAAACGCCTTCCTGCGTGCAGATGGTGATCTACGTTCACGAGAAGCCGACGATTCGCGAAGTCAACTACAAGGGCCTCAACGCCGTGACGCAGTCCGACGTTTTGGACCGCTTCAAGAAGGCAAAGATCGGCTCCCTCGTCGAAAGTCAGCTTGACTTCACCAAAATCAAGCGCGCGGAAGTTGCCCTGAAGGGACTTCTCGCCGAGCACGGCCACCAGTTCTCGACCGTCCGCACGGAAGTCAAGACGATTCCTCCCGCTTCGGTCGCCATCACCTTCTCCATTAAGGAAGGTCCCACGGTTAAGGTCGGCAAGATTGCGTTTGAAGGCAATCACGAGATCAGTAGCCGTACGCTTCGCGCCGCGATGCGCAACTCGCGTCCCATTGGCATCCCGCACTCGATCATCCTGGAAAATCTCTTCTCCCGCACCTTCGACGCGACCAAGCTCGACGAAGATGCAGAGCGCGTCCGCGCTGCCTATGGCGACAAGGGGTACTTCAAGGCGCAGACCGGTGAACCGCAGACGAAGATCCGCGATGCTGGCGGAGTCAACTTCCTGCTCATGCCCTCTCACGGCAAGCGCATCGATATTCTCGTGCCCGTGGAAGAAGGCAAGCGCTATCGCCTGGGCGGCATCAAGTTCCTGAACGCCAAGGACAAGAACGTCAACATCCTGCGCAATCAGTTCCCCATGAAGGACGGCGATTACTTCAATCGCACGGTCTTCGGCAAGGGTCTTGAGAATCTTCGCAAGGCCTACGGCTCGCTCGGCTACATCAACTTTGTCGGTACGCCGCAGCCGCGCTTCGACGAAGCCAAAAACCTGATCTATCTCGATATCGACCTCGACGAAGGCAAGAAGTTCTTCGTCTCGCGTATCGAGTTCTCCGGCAACACGGTCACACGCGATCGCGTCATCCGCCGCGAACTGATGCTCGAAGAAGGACAGCAGTACAACAATCAGTTGTGGGAGCTTTCCATCCTGCGCCTGAACCAGTTGAACTACTTCGAAAACCTCAAGGCCGATCAGGACTCCGAAACACGCACCAATGCCGACGAAGGCACCGTGGATCTTCTCCTCAAACTGAAGGAGAAGGGCAAGAACTCCATCGGGCTCAACGGCGGTATCAGCGGTCTCTCCGGCTCCTTCATCGGCTTGAACTACGAGACCAACAACTTCCTCGGTCTCGGCGAAACGCTCTCGGTCACCGCGAACGTTGGCGATCTCTCGCGCAACCTGACCCTCGGATTCACCGAGCCTTACTTCCGCAACAAGCCCATCTCGCTCGGCTTCCAGGTCTTCGCGACCAAGTACGACTACAACCCCGCAAAGAGCTACGGCGCTACCAGCGGACAGAGCGCCAACCTCACCAACGCACAGCAGAGCCTGCTGACGAACTACAACCAATCCACAACAGGCCTCTCCATCTCGTTGCAATACCCGATCCGCCGGACCTTTAAGCGTCTCGGTGTTTCGTACTCGCTGCAGCGCGCGTCGGTCACAACCTTCAACGACAACACGCGCAATATCTTCGAGACGCTCGCGTTCCGTAGTGGTCTGGCTGGACAGAACCAGCTCAACGGCATCATTACCTCGACGATCACGCCGAGCTTTACGTACTCGTCGATCGATCGTGCCGTTGGCCCACACAGCGGCCGCGATCTTAACGTCGCCGTGCAGATCGCCGGTGCGGGCGGCAACGTCAAGTACTTTTCGCCCGTAGTTTCACTGCGCCAGTACTACCCGATGAAGGGTCTGCGCATCAGCCGCGACGGCCATAACGTCCTCGGTATGCGTGCGCAGCTTGCCCACGTCGAAGGCTTTGGCGGACAGGTCGCACCTCCGTTCAATCGCGTCTACGCCGGTGGCGAAACCGATGTACGCGGATTCGATATCCGCTCTGCATCGCCCTACACCTTCATCCCCACCAAGGTGATGTTCAACCTCACCAACCCCGACGGTTCCACGGTTCCGCGCGATCCCACGAACCCGACCCTGGGCAACGTGCAGGTCCCGCTTCCTGTCTATCGCCTCACCTCGGTCGGTGGTGACACCAGCTTGACAACCAACATCGAGTACCGCATCCCTGTCGGCAACTCGGTGACGTTTGCCTTCTTCGACGACTTCAACCTGACCTTCGACGCGCTCAAGTCGCAGCTGCGACAGAGCGTCCTTGGACAGACACAGATCGATTCGCCTCTGTACGGTTGCCCCGTCTTCGTCAACGGTGCATGCTCCGGCGGAAAGCAGGTCAGCTTCCCGAATCTTCTGCAGACTGCACCGGGCACAAATTACGTTCCGCGTATGTCCATGGGCGCGGAAGTTCAGGTCATCCTCCCGATCGTCAACGCTCCCTTCCGTATCTACTACGCGTACAACCCGCTTCGTCTGTATGAGGACCTGCCACAGAAGCTCGCAGTCGACAACACGACTTTCCGCAGCTTCTTCCCAAACACCGGCGCGGGTCTCTACAGCTACAACCAGGCGCTCCAGTTCTACGGTGCGAACTACCAGTTGCGCGAACCGCGAAAGACGCTTCGCCTGACCGTAAGCACTACCTTCTAGAAAACACCAACAAGCAAATAGAAAGGGCAACCGGAATCCGGTTGCCCTTTCTATTTGCCTAACCTTAAACCCTCTCTGTACCCCATTCTTCGCGGCTTCATCGCGAAAGGGTGGGGTCGCGCGGAGCGCACAAACAGATTCCAAAGGATTACCAAAAAACGGGTGCCGAAGCGCATCGTTCGCTCGAAGAGCGACCCTGAAAAAGCAGATCCCTTCGCTTCGCTACGGGATGACAAAAGTTAGATCCGAGGAGAGGACAAAGTTGAGGTACTGGATGACAAAAGTAGAATGATCGCGAACCCTAATAGCCTCTGGGATACATCCGCGACATACGATCATGCCAGCCCAAACCGTCATCATCCAGGCAGGCCCAGAGGAATCCGATCCCTACAGGGCAAGCCGCCAGCAGCATCGCGAGGATGCGGCGGCGCATCGCCGAGCGGGACGGGTTTTCATCGGAAAAGGTACACAGCGCGATCCGAGCATAGCGCATGCCGGGCGTGGCATCCGAGATCGTAAAGAACAAGCCCTGGTACAGAAGCGTCAGTGCCAGGAGTACGCCCGCGCTTCCCATCAAGGCAATCTTTCCTCCCGGCAACTCCGGCGAGACATACGCCACCGTTGCGGCAAAGGCGACAAACGCAGCACCGATGCAGCACAGATCGACAGCCGCAGCCATGGTGCGCAGCTGCAGACTGGCGGTCTGCGGAGGCAGAACGAACGAAAGCTGTGCGGCCAGCGAAGCCGGGGCATAGGGCTCCGTGCTGGCATCCAGCCGGATCGAACTCCACTCCGGAAGTGCATTTGCAACAGGAGGCTGCGGCGAAAGCATCTCCGGCTCCACCTCAAAGATGCGGAGCTGAGACTTGTCCGGTGCCGCACTCGCTTCTTCGCGCAGCGGACCTTCCGCCAGACGCGGACGGGCCTTCCGCGCAGCAACGAGCTGACGCGGAAACTCGATCAGATTGGCCGGGATCGCCACAGCAGGTTCCGCAGGAAGAGAAGACTCCAACTCTGCCCGGATGGAAAAGGCAGGAGGAGCGGCGACCATCGTCTTTTCGATCGCAGTATTTTGGGTAACGGGGCCAGCGATCTTTTCAGAGGCTTTTTCCGAGACCAGAGGCTCCGCCGCAATGGCAGCCGCCTGTAGGACCGTCTCCTCGGTTGCGGTCGGATCTATGGCCACTTCCTGCAGAAGCTCTGTGACGCTTTCGACCGGAGTCGCTACCACCATCTCCACCGAAGCTTCCACCAGCACCGGCTGCGGAGCGGCTCCAGCTTCGACCAAATGTGGATTCGCCGCATTCGCAGCCGCGATGCGTGCATTCCAGTTGGCAATCTCTTCCATCAACTCGCGCTGGGCGGTGGCGATAGCTTCCGCATTGCGACGGGCGATCTCTGCCGCCGCTTCAGCCTGCTGGATCTCCATCTCAGCCTTGCGCGTGGCTGCTTCCGCCTCTGCCGCCAGGAAGTCGCGGTAGGAGACTGTCTGCGAAAATCTTGCCGCTACGGCAGCCGCAACAGGGTGCGACTTTTCACTCTCGGAGGGTAAAGCCTGCGGAATCAGGTCCTGGCCGCGCCGCCGGCGATGCTGGGCCAGACGCTCCGCGACCTGCTGTTTCAGCAGAGGCGCGGATTCAGGCTCAAACGGCTCAAGAGGAAGTGTACTGACGCTGCTCAAAATGATTCCCGCTTTCGCAAATGTTGTAGCCTCAAACTGTGGCTCAGAAGATGTCTCCGAACCTGCCGGCGAATGCGAGAAAAACGATGCGCACTTCGCTTTCGGCGGCCTGCATTTCAACCTGTATTTCCTTGTGTATCACGCTGGGATGGCTGCACGTGCCTGTCATCTGCGCACAAGAGGTAACGACCTCGACACCTGCCACCGGGAATAGCGTGTCCGAGGCCTCGCTACCTGACGATCCGTCCACCTCGCGTTTCCCTGTGGCTACGCCGCTGCCCAGCACTGCGGGGCAAAAAGTCATCATGGAATCGACCACGCAGACCAAAACAGGCGCCCTCTTTACGCTCGACGGCGACGTCTCCATTACGACCGAAACCTATCTGATCCGCGCGGACAAGATCACCTACGACTCGGACACGGGCGACGTCACCGCCGAAGGACATCTCCGCGTCACCGGCGGCCCGTCGCAGCAGACCATCTCCGCGAGCCATGGCAACTTCAATCTCCACACGGAGACCGGCCGCTTTTACGATGTCATCGGCTCCATCGGGATCCGCACTGGCAGAAAGTCCACGGTCTATACCGTAGGCAATCCCTTCATCTTCACCGGGCGTCTTGTCGTGAAGACAGGGCCTGAGAGCTTCCAGATCTTCGACGGCACCGTCACCTCCTGCCAGCTTCCGAACCCCGACTGGCGTCTCTCCTCCGCCAAGTTCATTGTGGAGAACGGACGCGCCACCGCCCGCAATACCTTCTTCCGCCTGCTGAATGTTCCCGTGCTTTATCTCCCCTACGTGACGCATCCGGTCGAAGCCGAGCAACGCCAGAGCGGCTTCATGGTGCCGGTCTTCGGGCAATCGTCTTCCAAAGGCTTCATTCTTGGCGAAGAGTTCTTCCTCGTCATTAACCGCTCCATGGATCTCACCGTCGGAGCGGAGTACTTCTCCCGTCGCGGCTTCGCGCAGTCCGCGACCTTCCATTACAAGGGACCGGGGCTCGACTTTCTCACCGCGCACTACTCTGGCCTGCTTGATCGCGGCTACACCCCAACGGGTGGCGTCTATACCAACCAGGGCGGCGAAGACTTTACCGTGAGCGGGCGCAAAGACGTTACCGAACACACGCGCGCGGCCGTGGATATGGAGTACCTCAGCAGCTATATCTATCGCGAGGCCTTCACGGACAATTTCAACCAGGCCGTCGCCTCCGACATCAGTTCGTTCGCCTATGCCGTCCATGAGAAGAACGGCGTGATCGCAGGTCTTTACCTGGATCGCTACCAAGGGCTCAAACGTGTCGCAAGCACTACGCAGACCCAACAGGAGGTGCGCATCTTCCATGTGCCCTCCGTGGATCTCGATCTGATGGAACGCCGCATCGGCGCTTCGAAGCTGATCTTCAGCGCGGAGAACTCCGTCGCGACGCTCAAACGCGTGCAGAGCAACTTCACCTCGGACATCAGCGAACGCATTGACGTTCATCCGAAGCTCTCCCTGCCCCTGGCCGCCTTCGGTTGGGACTTCCGCCCTTCCATCGGCGTGCGTGACACCTTCTACTCCCACTCGCGGACACCTGCGCCTATTCCGGGCGCGACCCCCGTGGAACTCTCTACCTCCACCAACCGTGCCCTCTTCGAAGCCGAAGCGGAGGTACGTGCGCCCGTGCTGGAACGGACCTTTGATACATCGGGATTTCTACAGCGCTTCCTGGGCAGCAGCGTGAAGCACACCATCGAACCGACGCTGAAGTACCGCTTCGCCACCGGAGTCAACGATTTCTCCTCCATTCTCCGTTTCGACGTAAAAGATGTCGTCGCCGACACGAACGAAGTGGAGTACGGCATTACCCAGCGGCTCTTCCTGCGTCCGACGAAAAGTCACGCCTGCGGCGTCGGCGAAACACCTCCCGAGCCGGGCACAGAGTGTGGCGGCACGCGTGAGGGCTTCCGCTGGCGTATCGCGCAGAAGCGTTTCTTCAATGAAAACTTCGGTGGCGTCGTTCCAGAGCCGACCTACGTCACACCGGTGGGGCAGGCTGCGCAACCCATCATTCGTCGCTACGTTCTGGACTCCACACTCGATTACTCCGGCGTCGCCTTCCTCACCGAACCGCGCGGACTCTCGCCGATCCTCTCGGAGATGCAGCTCTCCGCAACCGAACACCTGGATATTGAGTGGGACATGAACTATGACACCCACGCTGGAAAATTCACGCAGTCCAATACGTTCGTGAACTACCACTCCGGCAACTACTTCGGCGGCATCTCGCACGCTCGCCTAAATGCTCCGGGACGCTTCACCACGGGTACGGACACCAGCGGCAGCGGCGAAAACTGCACCGCGACCACCACCTGCACCTCTCCCTATTCCAACTTCTCCCAGCTCCGTCTTCTGGTCGGCTACGGCACTCCGACAAAACAGGGACTGTCGCTCGCGGCGAACGTCGGTCTGGACCTTCCGCATCCCCTCATCACCGCCGCCACCACCTCCCCCATCGGCAACACGGCGACCGCTGTGCAGTACGCCACGATCCAGACGGGCTACAACTGGAACTGCTGCGGTTTCGCCCTCGAATACCGCAAGTTCGAACTCGGCCCCGTCCGGAACGAGAATGTCTACCGCTTCAACTTCACCCTCGCCAACATCGGCTCCGCCGGCAACCTGCGTCGCGCCGAACGCCTCTTTTAGCAACGATCGCCGTACCAGCCCGCAAGCCCTGTCCGCCAGGTTCCAATCCGCCGTGCCTACGCAACTCGGCAGGTTCCCCAACCCAATTCCAGAGCCCCTCGTTCCGTAGCAAATCCAGCATTGGTGCGATAATCAGGGTTGTGCAAAAGCGTTTTCAACCCCTGCTCCGCCGCGTCTCTGTCGCCGTTCTGGCCCTCGCGGCAACCTCTTCGATCGCGACCCTCGGCTGCCATGCGCAGAGCCCCAGGCCGCTCACACCGGAGACGGCCCGGCGCATCGTCATCCTCATCCGGCAGAAGGCCAGCGTTCCCTTCAACGTCGACGTGCAGGTCGTGGATCGCAAGACCAGTACCTTCCCCGGCTATGACGAGGTCACGGTGAACTTCCTTTCGCAGGGCCAGCCTTCGCATCCGTTGAAGTTCCTGCTCTCGCAGGACAACAAGACCATCGCACAGTTCAACACCTTCGATATCTCCAAAGACCCGAGCACACTCATTGCGGAAGACGGTCGCCCCGCGCGCGGCGGTCCGCCCTCTGCGCCCGTACATATCGTCGTCTTTGACGATCTGGAATGCCCGTTCTGCCAGAAGATGCATGCGCAGCTCTTTCCCGCGATCCTAGCGCGCTACAAAGATCAGGTCCGCATCATCTACAAAGACTTTCCGCTCTCGCAGCACCCGTGGGCGATTCACGCTGCTGTAGATGCCGCCTGCCTCGGCACACAGAACGCACCCGCCTATTGGGACTACGTCGATGGTGTGCATGCGCGTCTCGCCGAGATCGGTCATGACACCAACGCGAACACGGACAAATCCGCTCCCGACACCGCGGAGAAGGCCCTTGCTCGCGCCGACACCGATCTCGACCACCTCGGCATGGACATCGCGAAGGCACACAAGGTGGATGACAAGAGCTTCAACGCGTGCATGCTGAAGCAGGATACGACCGCCGTGACCGCCTCTCTGAAAGAAGCCGAAGCCATCGGCGTTGACGGTGCACCGGCCCTCTTCATCAATGGATTTCGTATCAGCGGCGCCATCCCCATTGAGTATGTCTGGAAAGCCATCGACGAGGCGCTTGTAGCCCAGGGTAAAACGCCTCCACCCGCCGTCCCGCTTCCCCAGGCGCCCTCGGGTCAGTAAACAATTTCGCACACAGCATCAAGGAAGAAGCTCATGACTCCCATGCATCCTAAGAACATTTTCCGCTCCGCAGGCTCGCTCCTCATCGCGGGAACACTCTCCCTCGCTCTCACCGGTTGCCACCCAACCCATGGGGCAGACGTTGTAGCCAGCGTGAACGGCAAAGCCATTCCTCGTGCCGACCTGGACCGCTTCTACCAGAGCCAGATGGCGCAGAACCAGAACCAGCAGCCGGTCAACGAAGATCAGGCCGACAGCGCGCGCCTCACCATCCTGCGCTCGCTCATCGACGAAGAGATCATCCAGCAGCGCGCCGCGAAGATGAACCTCACCGCCTCCAACGAAGATGTGGACGCGAAGGTCACGGAAATGAAGGCGCCCTACACCGAGGAGCAGTTCAACGAGCGCCTGAAGGCCTCCAATCACACCCTCGATGATATGAAGCGCGAGATCCGCCGCTCGCTCACCTTCGACAAGCTCCTGAACAAGGAGATCAACTCGAAGATCAACATTACCGATGGAGACGTAAGCAGCTACTACGCCGCGCACAAGAGCGAGTACAACCTGATGGAGACGCAGTACCATCTCGGCCAAGTACTCGTGACCAGCTTTCCTTCGCCGCAGGCGGTCAACCTGCAGAGCAGCAAGGCCACCAATGATGCGGAAGCCAAGAAGAAGATCCAGACCCTCAAGAACCGCATCGACAGCGGCGAAGACTTCAGCGCCATCGCCATGAACTTCTCTGAGAACCCGCAGACCGCGCAGAACGGCGGCGATATGGGCTTCATCTCGGAGTCGCAACTGCACACGGACATCCTGTCTTACACTGCGGTCACGAAGCTGAAGGCAGGCCAGGTGACCGACATCCTTCCCGTCTTCGATCAGCCCGCAAGCCCCTCGAAGAAAGTTGTCGGCTATGTCATCCTGAAGCTCATCTCGCGCGATGCCGCCGGACAGCGTCTTCTCACCGATCCCGCTGTGCAGCAGAACATCCGTCAGCAGCTCCATGACGCCCGCTCCACGCTGCTGAAGAACGCTTACTTCGAGATGCTCCGCAACCAGTCGAAGGTAGAGAACTACTTTGCCGAAGAAGTTTTCAAAAAGGGCGCAAAGTAACTCGACTTATTCATTGGCCGCAATCACTTTCGGTCCGTCCTTCTTCGGGGCATTTGGATCGGAGGTGGTTGCGGTCTTTCCAAGACTGCTGTCTGAGTCGCTGCCTCCCAGCGTGGACAGCGTGTTGATGAACTTATTCCCCACGAAATAGGCCACAAATCCGATTGTCAGAGCACCCCACCAGTCGTTGACCGACACTTTGACAGGGAAGTGCGTATCCGACAGGCGCGAGGCCACAATCGTGACCACTCCGCCCAGCACAGCAGCCAGGAATGCATTGCGAACCAGAGATAATCCGGCCAGCCACTTCTTCGACGCGGGCAACGGTGGTGCAGGTTTTTCCCCAGGCGGCGTCACTGGACCTTCGAAAACGAGAATGAAGGCGTCCCAGTCCTGGCCCGGCTTCAGAGCGACGACCCAATAGGCAATGAACGCTCCGATCATCGCGGCGAAGAGCGTCGTCAACTGCGAGAGACCGACATGCAGCGTCTTCGTCTCGGAGAAGCGATGCGCAGGAATCGCTCCAGCCGTCGCCCGGCTCAGTAGATCGCTTACGAGAGAATCGTGCGCGAGAGAAGAAGCAGCCGCTTCAGTCTTTGTTGCAGCGGCTGCTGGAGTAACTTCCGGTGTACTTGCGGCACTCGGAGGTGTGGCAGTAGGAGGTGGTGCTTGCAATGCATACGCATTCCCCTCCACCGTAAAGGCATAATCTCCCGGAACAAACCCAAGCGAGCTGTACCAGCGGGGCGGCAACTCACACCTGCTGCTGTAGGACCGTGGGTTCTTTTTGGAAGCCGGCTCAAGATCCCAGAACGCAAGATAGTGCTCCCCGCGTTCAATCAGCAACGGATTGTCCCAATGATTCTTTCCCGCAGGGTCCACCACTTTCTGCTTTTCCGCAGAGGCTGGCGACTCCGTGGGAAAGATGGCGGGTTCCCAGTTCACGCAGGCGCTGGGCTGAGACGCTTCGGGTAGAACCACGAGCGTCGTCTGATTGGGAAAGATCATGACGGGAAACGCAGAGATGTTTTCCAGGTCCGCATAAACCCCATACGATCCTGTCGGGACCACTTCGTTGCGCGATGGGTAGATCGTGACCTTGATGAGTTCTGAGAGCGTCGTAGGCGCACTTAGGGACGCGACGGTTGGCACAGGACCTTCAGCCGACTTACGGACCACCGTGGAAGGACGCACTTGAGCAAGAAGCGTCGACACCCAAAAAACGGGAATCGCAAAAAGGAGCAGCCTGGGTTTCATCGTGCCATCCTTGCTCTGTATTCTCAGGAACACAAGTCAGATAGGGGCCCAAAGGTGAGCAGAATTCTATACCCACGATGTAACCCCGACACCGCTCTATTTATTCCTGATAAGTGAAGAATTGAGAGGGTGGCCGAAAGCCCTCATCAAACAATTCATCCACCGAGACTAAAGTTCACCGTCACCGTCGTCTCCACCTCCGTCGGTTCGCCGTTCAGCAGATAAGGCCGATACCGCCATGACCGCACAGCCTCCACCGCGGCTGCACGCAACATCTCCGGCCCGGAGACGATGGTCAGTCCTTCAATCGTTCCTGCCTTCGAGATACTGGCATGCAGCACCACCACACCGGACACATGCGCCGCTCGCGCAATCGCCGGATAACTCGGTACTGTCTTCGTAAGAATCTGCCCAGCCATCACGCCGCTCGAAACACTTTGCCGCCCCGGCTTCACCGCTGCCTTCACGATCGGAAGCGGAGTCGCCGCAATGCTCAAAGCAAGCGGAACCCCCACAGGTCCACTCGACAACGTGGGATTCATCGCCACAGTATTCTCCATCGGCGGAGGAGCATCGTCCTTCACCATCGTGATCTTCGTCGGAGTCGTAGGCACAACGAAAGGATTGCTTGCCGCCACAGCATGAACAGCCTTGACCACCTGCGCCACCTTAGGGACAGCAGCACGCGGAGGAACAGGAACCGTTAGCTTCGCCATCACCACGCTGCGCGGCAGGGCCTCCGGATACAACAAGGGGAAGAGGATCACAATGGCCATCACAATGGCCTGAAACGAAAACGTCGCGACCATCCAGTAACGCGACGACGTCCGTACTCTCCCCGCCGACTCCACCAACGCCTCTTCAAACATCACAACCCCGAATCTGCGAGAGACGAAGCTATGAGTAAAGACACCGGCGTTGTATCCCTTTGTTCCTAGGTCCACGGCAAATCGGTGAGAATCAAGATATTTGGCAAAGGAATAAAAAGCATAACGCGCACGAGGTATTAGAATTTGGATCCATGTCCCTTAAGAGAGATTCTCCTCGCGAAGTTGTCGATGATATAGATATTTTGGAGAAACAGGCGGACCGCTGGGGGCAATCTCACGTTGTACTGAAGAAAGAATGGAATCTCGCAGCGTGGCATGGTCTTACCGCTTGCGCAAGAGCGCTAGAACTTGACGTCCCATTGGGTCGCCGTGGCGGTTCTTCTCATCAGACTAGCGCCATGAATTTGAGTCACGCGGGGTATCAAATTTATCATGCTGCTCTTAGACATGGACACAAACAAGCGGCGCCCCAGAGGAGGATGCGCTGGTCTCTTTCAGAGGTTGAATCTAAACAGCTTGTTCTGGCGGGCTTCTCTTACTCGCTTTGCTGGGCTGATTTTCCCGCTTGGCACTCTAACTTGTATAACCTTGTCTCGCACACAAGCTCCTCCATCACCTTTGCAGCAGCAACTTCAGAGCATAGTCAGCGAGTAATGGCGTACGAGAAAGGGATTCGGCCATTCGGAGATCGCGGCGAATTTGGAAAGCAAATCGCGGCGGAAGACACAGGCAAAGCTTTCTCAAATGCACTAGCCAAGGTTTCTTCGGAGATGCGAGCAGCCGGCACCAAGGGATTCGTAGAGCCGCCTCTTCATGAATTGCATGACTCTCTTTTCCCTATATATCTAGCGAAAATTGGAGAGCTTTTTCGAAGAGCTGAAAATATTGCCCTTGGCGGATACTCGATGGGCGAGTTCAGGAGATTTCAGGCCGCGCTCCTATGCATTGCTGGAACGAGAGAGCACCTCTGCTATGTATGGTCACAGAAAACCGGGAAAATCCCTTGCAATAATCTGCTTCTATTAATGACTCTCGACAAGTGGACGACAGAAATCTGTCGCCTTTCGGCACTTTCGAGCGATCTTGTCGCGCAGATTATTGATGGTTTGACCCTCGGACAAGAGGAAGTCCCTAACCGCGATTTAAACGTTTACCCCTTTATCCCCCTGAACAGCAAAGGCGATTTGCTCGCTGTCGTACCCGGAATAGTGATGACCAGCAATATTGAAGAAAGTATTTTACGTAATCGGGCATATCGGAATAAGCGCTTTTTTGACGCTGCAACTTCCGTCAAAGAGGACGAGACTCGAATAGAACTTCAGCGTGAGCTTTCTCATATGCACATCTACGGGCCGCTGAAGCTGTCAAACGGAATGCCAGATATTGATGTCATATTTGAAGACCCTAAATCGAATGCACTGTTGGTAGCAGAGCTGAAGTGGTTGCAGATGCCTGGAAGTTTACCTGCACGAGCCGAGCGAAACAGAGAGATTGAAAAGGGAGTTAGACAGGTTCGCTTTATTCGCGATTTCCTGAACACACATCCTGACTATCTGCTGAAACAAGGAAAGCTTGAACGATCCCTAAATATCTACGACTCGGTTAGCTTCTGCGTCCTGTGCCGGGATTACATCGGAGATATTGCATCAGGAGATGTACCGATATTTAGCTACATAGCGTTCAAGAATTTTCTGAAAAACGGAGAGTCGCTACCCGCCGCAATAGCGCATATGAAGAGTGACGCGTGGTTGCCGTCTCAAGGACGAGACTTCACATACGGCTTATACACGCACAATTCCAACGGCGTGATGATTAGCACCGAAGTCTTGAAGACTACGTACGCGAATGAATTGAATCTCTTAGAGAATACATAGGTCGGCCGCTATTCTCGAAGCTGCCGTAGAATCCAGCCATGCGCCTTCTTCCCGCTCTCTGCCTCGCACTCACCCTGCCCGCAGCCGCACAGGATATCCGCCGCCTTGACGGCTCACACCTTTCCAAGGCGGAAGCGGATACCTTTGCCCGCAAGACTCTCACCGATGCACACGTTACCGGCGCGCAGATCACCGTTCTCGACCGCGGCAGGCCTGTCTGGAGCGCCTCTTACGGCCTGCGCCGCCGCGATCCGGACACGCCCATGGACCGCAACTCCATCACCTGGGCCGCGTCGATTACCAAGAGCGTCTTCGCCACCTACGTCATGCAGCTGGTCGAACGCGGCGAGTTCAATCTCGACCTTCCCATCGCGAAGCAGCTACCCAAGCCCCTGAATACGTATGAGCCCTACCGCTCCTCCGCCTCGGAGATTGTGAACGATGCGGCCTGGCCACTCGTGACGCCGCGCATGTTGCTCGCCCACATCTCCGGTCTGGCGAACTTTGCCAGCCTGGAGCCCGACAAGAAGATGCATCTGCACTACAAGCCAGGGTCGCAGTTTCTCTACTCTGGTGAAGGCATCAATCTGGTGCAGTTCGTCATCGAACAGCGGAAGCAGAAGCCGCTCGACGAACTGATGCAGCAGGCCATCTTCACGCCGCTCCACATGGACCACACCGGCCTCGTCTATCGCAAGGAGTTCGGCGTGGACGCAGCCGATCGCTTCGACGCCAGCGGGAAGTTCATCGCGAAGACGCGTCGCTTTCCCGCGCGCGCTGCTGGCTCCATGACCACCAGCGCGGACGATCTCGCTCTCTTCGCCTCCGCCCTCTTCAGTGGCAAGCTGCTGAAACCTGCCACCATGCGGGCGATGCTCACTCCGGTAAAGCAGATCCCTACGTTGCATCAGTTTCCGCTCGCACTGGCAGAGTCGCCGGGGGCCGAGGCCAAGGCAATCGGTCTTGCGTATGGTGTCGGCTGGGGATTGCTCACCCACACGTCCTTCGGTCCGGCCTTCTTCAAAGAGGGGCACGGCGATGGCGCGCAGAACTACATGATCTGCTTCACCAAACGCCAGACCTGCATGATCCTTCTGACGAACAGCGACAACGGCGAAAGCACCTTCCGTCCGCTGCTGGAGCACATCCTGGGGGACACGGTCACGCCATGGGAGTGGGAGGGCTACACGCCGTCCTACATCGCAGCAAGCCGCAAGTCACAGTAGCTGTTTGCAGGTTGGACCCAAAGCAAAACGGCCTCCGCAGGGAGGCCGTTTCGATTCTTCAGGAGAGAGGTTACTGCGATACCACTCCGTGCGTTGCCTTCTCTTCCTTCTTCTGCTCGTTGATCTTGCGAGCACCCATCGCCTTCTGGTTCCACTCGTCCGCTTGCGCAAGCGAAGCCTTTAGAGCGGCACTGTCGCCGCAGGCGAAGTCAGCCTGACGACGGTAGGTGAGGTTGAGGTACGACATGGCATCCTCGTACGTCGGATTGATCTCGACGGCGCGATGCAGATACTTCAGGCCTTCTTCGACCAGCGGCTGGTTCACGGCCTTGATCTTGGCGCAGGCGCCCTTGCTCATCTTGACGTTGCCTTCGCCATCTTCCTTAATGCCGTCGGCAGCCAGGATCGTGGTGGCATTCTTGTACTCGTCGATCCAGTCCACCGCGCCGATCGTGTAGTTCGCTTCAGCATCGTTCGGGTCAACATCGATGACCTTTTGCTCGTACTGCTTCGCTAAGTCGCTGCGCTTGGTCTGACGATAGATCGAGGCGATCTGCTTGAGCGCAGTCAGGTCCTTCGGATCGCGGTTCAGAACTTCCTGGAAACCGTCGATCGCCTTCTGCGCGATCTTCATATTCTCTGGCGTTTCCATGTTCGGAACAACCTGCGAGGAGTATGCCGTCGCGAGATAGAGTTTGGAGGTTGCGTCGGTGGGGTCAAGCTCGACAGCTTTTTGGAAGTGGTTGGTCGCTACTTCATACTGCGCATTCTTGAAAGCAGCGATGCCCTTGACCAACTGGTCGCGAGACCGGAGCTTGTTGCATCCTGTCGCCGAGATCATCAGCACCAGAAGTGCGGCGGTTGCGGAAATACGTGCAGTAAGTGTCATGGAACGAGTCATCTCCTTCAGAGCCGCATACGATGTCGGGGTCGTCTTACGAAAGACGTAGATGGTGCTTCGATTGTGATTGTAATGGTAGCGAGTTACGAATGACCAGCAACAACAGAGGTTTCTTCTTCACGAATCAGCTTTGGGAGGGAGATACTGCACAACACCCCATGACGGCCTTTGCCTGCTGCCGTACGAATCCAAAGCCTTTGTTTGAGACAGAAACAGGCCGGACCGAAGAGCATGCTCTTCGGTCCGGCCCGGGATCTACTGTCCAGAGAGAACGCGAGGGGTAATGATACCGATATTGTCCACGCCTGCCTGATGGCCGAAATCGATTACCTCTGCCACCCGGCCGAAGTCCAAATCCTTATCGCCCTTGACGAACATGACCTTGTCGTTCCGGGTCGCGAAGATGTCCCTCAGCTTGGCGGTCATGTCCTGGCGCGGAAACGGCTGCTCGTTGATCATGTAAACAGGCTCTCCCTTACCGCCGCCAGGCTGGACCGAGACCACGATGGTGCGGGGGTCGACATCCTGGTTCTGCGGGTTCTTGGGCGGCTGCGGAACGAGAGCATCCATACCGCGAACCACGTTCGGCTGGATCACCATAAAAATGATGAGCAGCACAAGAAGAACGTCAATTAGAGGTGTGACGTTAATGTCGGACCTTGCTCCGCCACCGCCACCTGCTGCCATACCCATGGGAGAATCTCCTTTTGCTCCGCCGCTTCGGCGAAGACGATACTACAGGTTACTGTTCTGACTTTTCGGTTAACATGCCGAGCTGGCTCACACCCGCGGCGCGCACACCATCGATCGCATCCATCACGCGACCATAGTTGGCACGATTGTCGCCACGAAGATAAACCTCTTTTTCGGTCTTGTTCTCAAGCAGGGAAGAGATCTTGGGGCCCATGTCGTCTACCTGTACCTGGTCGCCGCCCAGAAAGATCTTGCCGTCGCGCGTGACCGCAACCACAACTGAATCTTCCTTGTTCGCGTTTTCCATGACGATGGCAGAAGCCGCTGGCGGCAGGTCTACGTTCACCTTGTTGTTCACCATCGGTGTGACGACCATGAAGATGATCAGGAGCACCAGCATAACGTCCACCATGGGAGTTACGTTGATGTCTGAGTTGACCTTCTTGCCCTCATCGCGTTTTGAAATTGCCATAAGCCATACTCCGTTCGGAAAGTTCGATTAGAACCGCGCCCCCGCAAGATGTGGAGTCTCCGGATGCCGCTTCGCTGCGGCATCCGGATCCAATCCATGTTCTCGCGTCATCGCTTGTGACAGCGTTCGAGCTTAGCGGTGCGACTGCTTGATGAAGTAGTCCACGAGCTCCGAGGAGGAGTTATCCATCTCGACGTCGAATGCTTCGACCTTGTTCGTGAAGTAGTTGAAGCACATAACGGCAGGGATGGCTACGAGAAGACCGAAAGCGGTCGTAACCAGAGCTTCCGAAATACCGCCGGCCACAGCGCCGATACCGGTGCTCTTGGACTGCGCGATCTGCTGGAAAGCGTGGAGAATACCGATAACCGTTCCGAAGAGGCCGATGAAGGGCGCCGTCGAACCGATGGTTGCGAGCGAACCCAGGCCGCGCTTCAGCTTGGCGTGAACGATCGCCTCAGAACGCTCAAGAGCGCGCTTGGAGGATTCAATCTGCTCCTCGGTGATTGCACCACCCGAACCGTAGGAGCGGAACTCCTGCAGGCCAGAGGTCACCACTTCAGCAAGGTGAGACTTCTTGGTGCGGTCAGCCACCTTGATCGCCTCGTCCAGACGGCCATCCTTGAGAGCGCCAGCAACCTTGGGAGCAAACTCACGCGACTGCTTGCGGGCAGCGGAGAAGTACAGGGCACGATCGATCATGACCGCGAGCGACCAGATCGACATGATGAACAGGATGGCAACGACAACGAGATCGATCCAGCCCATGTTCTTCAACATGCCGAGAACGGAGAAGCCGCCGGCCTCTGCACCACCGGCTGCAGCTTCCTGCAGATAGAGGGCGAGAGACGAAGTATGAGCGAAGTTTGCGATGTGAGCGAGAATCACGGAAATGGTTCCTCCTGGATCTGGGTCGTTCTAGAGTGGTTGAAGCTTTGCTGTATTCCCTGTCTCCGTCTCCGGAGACAGGGGCTTACTTTGCGTGAACTTGTATTACCCGCCGATGTTGAAGTTGACGGTGATCGTCGTATCGACTTCCGTCGGGTCGCCGCTCAGAACGTAGGGCTTATAGCGCCACGTGCGAACCGCATCGACTGCAGCTGCGCGCAACATCTCAGGTCCTGAGATGACGTTCAGGTTCTCAATGGTGCCTGTCTTCGAAATAATGGCGTGAATCACCACTGCACCGGAGACGTGCGCCGCGCGAGCGATCGGGGGGTAGGTAGGCGTGGTCTTCACCAGGATCTGGCCGGCCATTACGCCGCCCGAGATACGTGCAGGGCCCTTGGGTTTCTCCACCTTGACCTGAGGAACCGGCGCATTGCCGATACCCAGGCTGCCCATAACGCCACCTGCGGCACCACCAGCGGAACCCATCCCCATACCGGCAACGCCAGCAACCTGCTGCGGCGGCGGTGGGTCTTCCTTCACTGCCTTAATTTCTTTCGGAATCTTGGTGGGAGCCGTCATGGCGTCAAGCGCCGCAACAACCTTGATCACCTTCACAACTGCTGCCGGGGGCGGCGGAGGAGGCGGTGGGGGTGGCGGCGGAGGCGCCGTGAGCATGGCCGTCATGGCTGTCTTCGGCAGTGCCTCAGGATAGAGCAGCGGGATCAGGATCATGACCGCCAAAATCACGACGTTGAACGCGAAGGTGGCAATCATCCAGTACTTGGACTTCGATTGGATCTTACCGCTGGATTCTACGAGCGAATCTTCAAACATAATCGGCCTCGGATTCTGCGAGAGGTGGCACTACTTCCTGTAGACACCAGGCACTTGTTATTTGTTCCCAGGATTTTGCTCGGAAGTTTTCCCAGTTATTTCTTACTGCATTCACCCCACACGTTCAGACTTCCGTTCAGAGAAAACAGAACAATGTGCGAAGGAAGATAGTTCTACACAATGGAAACACCGTTGTCCAATGCGCAACGAAATTCAAAAGAGAAAGCGCACAGGAAGCAGTGCAGATTTGCACGTTTTCTTAGAGAGTCAACGCCATAATGTCGTCTTTGCATGCGGTGGCACCCACGATAAATTGACGCTCACCGACCTTCTTGAAACCGGCCTTTTCATAGAAGGAGATCGCAGCAAAGTTCACGCAATTGACCCCAAGCAGAAGACGCCTCCGTCCCATCTCACGGGTGGCCTCCACGGCCTGATTCATCAGAGCACGGCCGATTCCAGTCCCATGAAAACGATGAAAGAGATAGATTCTCCGCAGTTCGTAATCCGCTGGCAAGAGATCGACCGGCAAGTCGGGTTCGCAGAGCAGAATGTACCCAACCGGAGCATCACCCGGCTCCGCCTCTGCGAAAAAAGCACGCGTCGTCGGCGCAGAGAGATACTTCGTAAACGCTGCGGGGGAGTTGTTCTTCTGGCAGTGCGCCAGAAGATCGGACCCATCCAAAATTCCGGCGAATGTTTCGATGAGCGTGCCTGAACCCACCAGAGAAAGCAGATCACTGTCCACCACACTGCATGCGCGCAGGTGAAATTTCAATGTCGTCATCGTGACAGCATAACGCGCACGTCCCACAAGCACTTCGGATGGTTGGGATACGTAGACTGGCTCAGATGCCCGCCCAGGAACTTTCGTCCGCGCTCAAAAACTTTTCGCAGGACCCACGCGTTACCCTTCGCCGTGCAGGCGTGCCCAACCCGGACGGGCGATGCGTCGTCTACTGGATGCAACGCGCGCAGCGCGGACGCGACAACGCTGCTCTGAACCTGGCCGTGCAGATCGCAGACGAACTGGGTCTGCCGGTCGTCACCTACTTCGCGGGCATCTCCAACTTCCCCCACGCCAACCTGCGGCACTATCACTTCCTGCAACAGGGCCTGCTCGATGTCGAAAACGATCTCGCGGAACGCGGTATCGGCTTCGTTCTGCGCAACGCTCCGGAATGCAGTCCTGTTCAGTTCTTCGCCGACGCACACGCAGCTATCGTTATCGGAGACGAGAACCCGCTGCGCGCCATGGAGCGCTGGCGCTCCATGGTTGCGAAGAACATCGAAGTCCCCTACTGGACCATCGATACCGACGTCATCGTGCCTTCAAAGCTCCTTGAAAAAGCGCAGTACGCCGCGCGCACCATCCGTCCGCGCCTGAAGAAGTTTCTGCCGGAGTTTCTGCACCTCGTAAAGAGCATCGACAATTCGGCTCCTGCAAAAGAATGGCAGCAACCACGCGGACTGCGCCACGACAAACTCTCGATAGACATGACGAAGCAGTGGCCCGATCTCGACCGCTCCGTCCTGCCTGTAGACGAATGGAACGGCGGCTCCGGCGCTGCCTACAAACGTCTCCATCTCTTCACGAAGAACCTCGGCAATTACGATCGCGAGCGCAACCACCCGGAGACCGACGGCACCTCGATGCTCTCTCCCTTTCTGCACTTCGGACACATCGGCCCGCTCACCATCGCGCTCGCCGTACGTAAAGCAATACAGACCAACCCCGCAGCCAAAGTGAGTGGAGAAGCGTATCTTGACCAACTCATCACCTGGCGCGAACTATGCATCAACTTCGTAAAGTATGAGCCCAACTACGACACTGCTGCCTGCGCCGATCCCTGGGCGAAGGTCACCATCGGAGAGCACGCGCGCGACGAGCGCTCTCCGCTCTACTCGCTTGAACAGCTCGAACGCGCCGAAACCTACGACGAGCTCTGGAACGCATCGCAGCGGCAGATGGTCTACCGGGGATGGATGCACAACTACATGCGCATGTACTGGGCGAAGAAGATCCTGGAATGGTCGCCGTCCGTCGACGTCGCTTTCGAACGCGCTGTTCATCTCAATGACCGCTACTTCCTCGACGGCCGCGATCCCAACGGCTACGGTAGCATCGCGTGGGCGCTGGTCGGCAAGTTCGACCGCGCCTGGGGAGAACGTCCCATCTTCGGAAAGATCCGCTACATGTCCGGCGCATCGACCGGACGCAAATTCGACTCGAAGAAATACATCGCGCAGAATCCGCCGGCCGGGAAACCAGCAGAACCATTGCTGTTTTGACGGAAACGAATACATCGTCAGTGCAACGGAAGCCTTGTGATTTCGACTGAGACTTCACACACAAAGAGGAGCAGCCTCGTCATTTCGACCAAGACTTCGCACAACAAAGAGGAGCAACTTCGTCATTTCGACCGAGACTTCGCGCAGCGAAGACGAGCGGAGAAATCTGCTTTTGTTATGTGCCGCAGGCACATCCGATCGCGCTACGCGCGATAACAAAAGCAGATCTCTCCGCTCACGCTTCGCGTTCGGTCGAGATGACGGAAGCGGAATGAGCCGCAAACACCGGGTGCCCCATGTCCCGCTTTTGGGACATGGGTTATGCGCAAAGCGCATCCCTACAAAACACCGACTACTCAGAGATCCCAAAGCAATCCGCCATCGCCCGCCGCGCCGCATGAAATCCACACATGCCATGCACCCCTCCACCCGGCGGCGTGGAAGCCGAACACAGATACACCCCATCCATCGACGTCCTGTAAGGCGAGCGCAGCAGCACAGGCCGGGCCACGATCTGCCGCAGCGTCAACGCGCCTCCGTTGATGTCGCCGCCCACGTAGTTCGCGTTGTACGCCTGCATCGCATAAGTATTCATCGTATGACGCGCAAGGATGCGATCCCGAAATCCAGGAGCGAAGCGCTCCACCTGCGCTTCAATCGCCTCGATCCTATCCACGGTCGAGCCATTCGGAACATGACAGTATCCCCACGCGGTATGCCTTCCTGAAGGCGCTCGCGTGGCATCGAACAAGCTCTGCTGCGCAAACAGCAGGAAGGGGTTTTCGGAATGTTTGCCTGCGGCAATCTCCGCCTCCGATTGCGCGATCTCCTCAAACGTCCCGCCCAGATGCACCGTCCCCGCGCGTCGACAAGTCTCCGAAGCAAAAGGCACAGGACCATCCAGCGCCCAGTCCACCTTGAACGCGCCCGGCCCATACTCGAACTTCTCAAGCTGCGAGCGATACCTGGATGAAAGCTTCCCCGCAGCGATCTGCAGCAACTGCTTCGGCCCAACATCCAGCAGAGTCACACGTGCAGGCGGCAACGCTTCCAGTCTCTCCACCGCAACGCCCGTCTCCACCACGCCGCCTAGAGAAACAAAGTACGCCGCCAGCGCATCCGCGATCTTCTGCGAACCTCCGCGCGCCATCGGCCAACCGCTGCGATGCCCTGCAATCATCAGCACCAGCGCCGTCGCCGCCGTGGCGACGGAGGTGAGCGGCTGCATCCCATGCGCCGCCATGCCTGCCAACAGACCACGCGCATCGCGCCCACGAAAGCGCTTTGCTAAAGCCGAAGCCGGTAGAAGCGCCTTCACTCCGAACTTCACCATCTCCAGCGGATGCGGCGGCCACGCCAGCACCGGCCCCAGCACCTCGCGCTCGATCTTCGGCCACGCCGCAATCAGCGGACGGTAGAGCCGCGCATACGCCTCGCGATCTTCGCCCAGCCCCGCAGTCGTCTCCTCCAGGGAAGACATCAGCGCTGCAGCCGTTCCATCGTCGAACGGATGCGCCGCCAGCACCGGCGGTTCAATCCACTCCAGGCCAAAATCCTTGAGCGGCAGTTCGCGAAAGAACGGCGACCCAGCACCCAGCGGATGAATCGCCGAACAGACATCGTGTACAAACCCCGGCAGCGTCAGCTCCGCCGAACGCATGCCTCCGCCGACGGTAGACTTTGCTTCCAGTAACAGAACACGAAGCCCCGCACGCTGCATCGTGATCGCCGCCGCCAGACCGTTCGGCCCCGCACCCACAACGACCGCATCGAAGTCCCCCATTACTCCACTGCAACCGGCGCCGTTGCCACTCCCACAAGCGAGTCGGCGCAGCCGTAGTAGAGGAACCACTTGCCCGCAAAGCGCACCAGGCCCTCCGCAAAGGTCGTTCCGTCGACGTACTGTCCGCTGCGTTCAAACGGGCGCTCGGGACGAAACACGGGCGTCTCCGTCCGGTCGAGCATCTTCGATGGATCGTCCGCCGCAAACAATGCCTCGCCCACGGAGTACGTCCCCGCCGCCAGATCCGTCGATCCATCGCCCTCCGGCGGATGCGTGGCGTTCTTCGCGTTGTAGAGCATCACAATGCCCTTCGCCGTCAGCACCGGCGGCGGACCCGTCTCCGGAAATCCGCTGTCGAAGTGCCCCGGTCGCGGAGCCAGCATCACCTTCGGTTCCCCCGTCTTCGCATCGACCACTGGCGTCCAGTGGATCAGATCGTCCGAGGTCGCCAGGCGGATCGTAATCTCGCCCCAGTACATCCAGTACTTTCCGTGGATCTTCGCCGCCACCATGCGCCTGCCATCCCAGCGCGTCACAATCCCCGAAGACTTGTATTTGAAGCCGCGATACTTGCCGTTCTGGGCCGCGTCGAAGATCGGCCCGAACTTCGTCCAGTGGTGCAGATCCCGCGAGGTGGCAATCCCGATAGTGTACGTCTGCCGCTCGCGTGCGTACTGCGTGTAGGTGACGACATACGTGCCATCTTCTTTCTGCACGACGCGCGGATCTTCCACGCCGCCAAGGTACTCGTTCGCCTTCTGCGCATCGTTGTCGCCATAGAGGACGGGCTTCGGCTCCGTCGTAAAGTGCAGGCCGTCGCTGCTCGTCGCCAGCCCCAGCCGCGAAGCGTGTCCACCCACCATCATGGTTCCGGAATCGTCTTCCGCGCGGTACAGGACCGCCACCTTGCCCTCGTAGATCGTCGCCGCGGGATTAAAGGTGTGCAGCTTCTCCCAAGCGACCGCCTGCCGCGTCACCGGGTCGAGAAAGCTGGAAAGGGGATTGGGGCGGATCACCGGCGTATCCACAGGACGCGTAAACGGGCCGATCAGCCAGCTGCGGTCTTTGGTGCGCGTATCGCTCTGCGCCGCAAACGAAAACGCGCACATCAGGGTCGTTACGACAAGTGCAGCGGACGACAGGCGCATCGGCGAACCTCCGCCTGCCATCTTACGGGAGCTTTTCTACCTTCACATTGTCGGGAATCTTCAGTTCGAACTGGTCGTCCCCAAGCGCCTGATTCACCGTCAGCTTGGTAATGGTCAGCGTCAGGCTCAACTGGTCCTTGGGGCGGCGGATCGTGATCTTCGACGGAAACTCCACATCCCCGAACTTCTGATAATTCTCATAGGTCGTCTGCGTGTCCAGCTGACCGTCCGCGTCGTAGATGTCCTGCTGAAAGGGAAGCAGGTTTGCCCGGCCCAGGTGGACCGTCCGCAGGGTCTTCAACTCCACACTGTTTTCCACCGGCTGGTGGAAGCTGAGCTCGTAGGTCGGCTCCTGCACAAAATACTTCTTCGCTGGATCGGGCTGGTAGGTACGGTCGTCCGCAGTCACCGAGACGAACTGGCCCTTCTGCAACCCCTGGATCAGCAGCGAGTCGTAAAACACGCCCGGACGCAGG
The DNA here is from genome assembly GCF_000179915.2 of Terriglobus saanensis SP1PR4. Classification (NCBI taxonomy): domain Bacteria; kingdom Pseudomonadati; phylum Acidobacteriota; class Terriglobia; order Terriglobales; family Acidobacteriaceae; genus Terriglobus; species Terriglobus saanensis. The sequence continues at coordinate 4,799,458 of NC_014963.1, forward strand.
TTCTCCAGGGCGTTCTTGGAGGGAGTCGTCAATACGTTCGAACCGGTAATGAACCGGTTGCGCGGCGGAATGGCCATCTTGAAGGTCGAACCGTCCGTCACCATGTCCAGGGCGCGCACATGGGCAAACGGTGCAAACAGCAGAACGCGCAGATCGCCCGGCTTGCGCAGCAGGATATAGCCGGTAAAGCCTGTGGTTTCTGTAATCTGGCCTTCTTTACTGCCACCGGTCGTGGCCGAGATGTCCACCGACGCGTTCATCGTCTTGATCGCGTCGTAACGCGCGTCCGTCTGCTTTACCAATTGGTCGAGAGAGACCGTCAGCACCTGCGAAGGAGGATGCGTCTTCTGCACCGAGCGTGTGGTCTGATAGCAACCCGTCAGCGAAAACAACAACACGCCAGCCGTGACCGCAAAACCTAATTTTTTCGTCGTCAAGCTCAAACCAGAAGTATACCGTTTTGGCGTCGCGATCAGGCGCGAAAACCATCTCTTTGAGAGATGCGTTTTGCCGTTGGCACGGTGCGATTTATCTAGTTGCCTTGCGATAAGCCTGTACCTGCGCCGCATGCTCCTGCAGCGTAGCCGAAAAACGTGTGTGCCCCGCCGCGTCCGCCACAAAATACAAATTGTCCGTCTGCATCGGATGAAGCGCCGCCCGCAGGGCGGCCATGCCCGGCGAACAGATCGGCCCCGGCGGCAGACCGGCGTGACGGTAGGTGTTGTAAGGGTTCAGGTTCGCCAGGTCGCTCGCGTAGATCGTCCCGCGCCAGCGGCCATCCAGCATGGCCGCATACGCCACAGCCGGATCGGTCGCCAGCGGCATGCCCACGCGCAGACGATTCTCGAAGACCCCCGCCACCATAGGCCGCTCGCTGTCGATGTGGACCTCTTTTTCGACAAGCGATGCCATCGTAACCATCCGGGATACATTGCCCGTCACACCAAGCTCTGCCATCGCCCGCCCGAACCGCCGCACCATCGCCGCCAGCATCTGTTCGTCGGTCGTATGCCGGCTGAAGCGATAGGTATCCGGGAAAAGATATCCCTCCATCGAGGTCGCCGCAGGGCTCCACTGCGCAATCAGCTTGGTGTTGGCCTTCGCTGCCTTGAGAAAATCCGCCTGCTTGCCCAGCCCTGCCGTCTCCACGGCTGCGGCAATATCCCACAGATTGTAGCCCTCCGGAACCGTAACCGCCCGCGTGTACACATCGCCCCGCGCGATCCGTTCGTAGACCTCGACTGCCGTGGCGGGATGGTCGAAGCGGTACTCCCCGGCCTTCAGACGCCCGCGTTTGACCACGCGCACCAAGTCGAAGGCGTATTCGCTGCGAATCACGCCGGCCGCCGCCAGCTTCTGCCCCATCCCACGGGTCGAAGTCCCCACGGCAATGTCCACAAAGGTCTCCGTGCTCGGCCCATAGGGAGCCAACACCAGAAAACCGGCCACACCCGCGCCAATCACGACCAACAAGAGCAGGAACCCGAGAAACTTCACGCGCTCATGCTATCGCACTGCCGCCCTCCGCCTCGCTGGTGCATGATGGAAAGCGATGAATCAACCCCCGCAGCCCGTGATGAACCTGGCAAGAATCATGGGGCTGGACATCGGCGACCGCCGCATCGGTGTCGCGATTTCCGACGGCCTCGGCCTCACCGCGCAGCCCGTCTTTACGCTTCACCGCTCCAACCCGCGCGAAGATATCCGCTCCATCGCCCGTCTCACACGCAAACACGAAGCCACGGCCATCGTCGCCGGTCTTCCGCTGCATATGTCCGGTGACCTGAGCCCGCAGGCGCAGAAGTCGCAGGCCTTCGCGCAGGAACTCGCCAAACGTACCGGCCTCCCGCTGTACTTCTGGGACGAACGGCTGACCTCGCACGCCGCGCATGAGATTCTGGACGTTTCCGGTTTTGGAACTACGGGCCGTAAAGCAGTGATCGATCAGGTCGCCGCCGTACTTATTCTGCAAGGCTTCCTCGACGCGCAGCGCGGACCGACGCTCCTGCCACCCCAAAACGTATAATCTTTCTTTCAGTTCAATCTCGTTGTATATGCAAGGCCACGGATGCCCGAACACATCAAAAAGAAGCTCGAAGAGCAGATCAAGCAGCTCGAATACGAACTGACCAACGAGCTCCCGGCGGAGATCAAGCGGGCCGTCGCCCTGGGCGATCTCTCCGAAAACGCCGAGTACCACTCCGCCAAGCAGCGCCAGGAGTTCGTCAACGCGCATCTGGGCCAGCTTAAGAAGCGCATGGCCGAGCTGTCACTCGTCAATCTGGCGAACATCCCGCACGACCGCATCGGCTTCGGCTCCACTATCGTCGTCTTCGACACCACGAAGAACGAGGAACTGACCTACAAGCTCGTCACCAGCGAAGAGTCGGATGTCACGCAGGGCCTGATCTCCACGACCTCGCCCATCGGCCGTTCGCTCGTAGGCAAGCAGGTCGGCGACACCGTCACCGTGGTCACGCCCAACGGGAAGCGAGAGTTGGAAGTCCTGAAACTCACCACCATTCACGACGCCGCCGAGTAGCTCCGGTAAACTAGAAATCGAATCATGACCTGGACAAGCGCATTCGGCAAGGCCTCCGGCTTCCTCCTCTGGAAGATCGTGCGGGGCCTCGCGCTCTCACGCATCTCGCCCAATACGCTGACGTTTATTGGTCTGATCATCAACATCGTCGCCGCCTTCCTCTTCGGCTACGCGCGCGGAGCCAACGCCAACCGCATGTTCGTCTACGCCGGGATCGTCATCATCGGCGCGGGTATCTTCGACATGGTGGACGGCCGCGTGGCGCGCGCCACGAACCAGGTTTCGGTCTTCGGCGCCTTCTTCGACTCCGTGATGGACCGCTACTCCGACGTGGCCATCTTCTTCGGCCTTCTGGTCTACTACGCCCGCGGCAACCGCTTCCAGTACGTCGTTCTGGTGGCGTTTGTGATGACGGCGTCCGTCATGGTCAGCTACACGCGCGCCCGCGCGGAAGCCCTGATCGGCTCCTGCAAGGTCGGCTTCATGGAACGCCCGGAGCGCATCGTGCTCGTCATCATCGGAGCGCTCTTCAACACATGGGGTGTCATGGCTCCCGCGCTTTGGGTCCTTGCGGTGCTCAGCACGATGACGGTGATTCACCGCATCCGCTACACCTACCTCGAGACTGAGCGACGCAAGCTGCAGCCCGCCCGATAGGTTCAACTAAAAACTCATCACTCCCAGATCTCAAGAGCCGTGTCCGAGAGCCACGATCCATCCGTAATTTTGGCGAAGCGGTAGTTTTTCGCCTTGAAGACCTCGTTGAGATACGTTCCCTTCGACGGCGCGGTATGGAAGGCAAGCCACTCCTCGGGCGCCACATCGAAATAGCGATAGAGCCCCCGGTCTGCCCTGAAGTCGATCTCCAGGGTTTCCAGACTGGGTGCGTAACGCATGGCGCGGATGACACTCGAAGGCATATCTTTTGGATGCTTTGTCGGCACGGCGGTTTGTGCGCCTGAAACGGCAGATCCCAAAGGAAGCCCCAAGACCGGGTGCCCCATATCCCGCTTTTGGGACATGGGTAATGCGCGAAGCGCATCCCTTCGGACCTCCATCAACCTCCGGTTTCTGCGCTCCGCGCGACCCCACCCTTTCGCCAAAAGCCGCGAAAGAATGGGGCACACAGCTCCCATGTGACTTGGTTTGCCACGGGTAATAGACTGTTCTGCATGTCCTTGCATAACGCAGCATCGCTCAATCCGAAGTTTGCCATCCTGGATCACGTCCGTTTCGAAAACACCCCCGAAGGCCTGACACACATCGTGGTGAAGACACCCAAGGCAGAGGCCACGATCTACACCCACGGCGCGCACCTGACGCAGTGGAACCCCGTGGGGCAGCATCCCGGCATCTATCTTTCTCCTAAATCCGCGCTGGAGCCAGGCAAGGCGATTCGCGGCGGCATTCCGGTTCTGTTTCCCTGGTTCGGACCGCGCTCCGATGGCAAGGAAGGTCCGATGCACGGCTTCGCGCGTATCTCGGAATGGAATGTAGAGAGCACCCACTTTTCGCCCGAAGGCGTCGTGACCATCACGCTTTCGCTGGAAGCGGATGACCACACGCGATCGCTTGGCTTCGACAAATTTCGCGCGGCCATCCAGTTTGAGATCGGCGAGCATCTGGATATCACCTTCGAGGTGACGAACCACGGCTCCGAGGATCTGGTCTTTGAAGAAGGCCTGCACACTTACTTCGCCGTGGGCGACATTACGAAGGTGGCGACCGAAGGACTGGAAGGCACGACCTATCTCGACAAGCGCGACGACCTCAAGCGCAAGGTACAGACCACGCAACTCCTTGAGTACACGCGCGATGTGGACCAGGTGCATCTCAATACGACCGCAGCGCTGACCATCCATGACGATGCGTGGAAGCGCGAAATCCACATTGAAAAGCAGGGATCAAATACCACCGTAACGTGGAACCCGTGGAGCGTACTCTCTCCCGGCCTGCCGGATCTCGATCCCGAGAGCTGGAAGCACTTTGTCTGCGTGGAAACGGTCAATGTGAGCGAGAACAAGATCACACTCGCGCCAGGAGCGACGCATCGTATGGACTCCAACGTAAGGATCACAGCGAAAGCATGAAGTTGATTCTCGCCTCCGCATCGCCGCGCCGGCGCGACCTGTTATCGCAGGCCGGGTTCGAGTTCGCCATCATTACGGGCGACATCGACGAGTCGCAGCGCGAAGGCGAAAACCCCGTGGCCTATACCAGCCGTCTGGCGGCAGAGAAGGCCATCGCCGTCTTCGACGCCCTGGTGGAGACGGACGACGTCTTCGTCCTCGGCGCGGATACTACCGTGGCGGTGGACGGCGTCATGCTGGGCAAACCCGTGGACGTGGCCGACGCAGAGTACATGCTCTACCGCCTGCAGGGCCGCGCCCACAGCGTCACAACGAGCGTCGCTCTGGTAGCGGCGAAGAAGTCACTCGTCGCAGCGGAGACAACGCACGTCTTCTTCGAGCCTATGAGTCCGGACGAGATCAGCGCGTACGTCGCAACAGGCGAACCGATGGACAAGGCCGGAGCCTACGCCATCCAGGGCGGCGCGGCACCGTGGATCACGCGGATCGAGGGAAGCTACGACAACGTCGTTGGCCTTCCGGTAAACCTGGTGCGCGAGATGCTTGCCAAGCTGGAAGTTTCCTAAACGAACTACGCTTCCACCTGGGCTTCGATCATCGCCGCCAGAAGCGCTGTGCGTGGCACCAGATGCTCCACCAGAAGCGACTCATGCACTGCATGAGCACCTTCGCCAACGGCTCCCATACCGTCCAGCGTGGGAATTCCCAGCGCAGCAGTAAAGTTTCCGTCGGAGCCGCCGCCGGTGGAGGCTTCGGTAAGCGCGATGCCAAAATTCTTTGCGAGCGCCTGCGCCTGGCGGAAGAGACGGGCGATGCCTTCGCTGCGCTCCATAGGCGGACGATTGAGGCCGCCGGTGACCGTGAGACTGCAAGCCGGGTCTTCGCACTTCAGCTCATGCAGGCGCCGATGGATCTCGTCCGTGTCCGCAATGCGTGCAACACGGACGTCGATCTCGGCGAAGGCCTCCGCCGCGATCACATTAGAGCGCGTGCCTCCACCGATGACACCAGGATTCACAGTGAGTCCAATGCTGAGGTCGGTGAAGGATTCAACCTTCAGAAGCAATCGCGCAAGCTCAAGCACAGCGGAGTGTCCACGCTGGAAGTCGACGCCCGAGTGCGAGGCAAGACCCTTCACTTCCAGCCGATAGTTCGCAATGCCTTTACGCGCAGTCTTGTAACTGGCTTCGAGGACGCCCTGCGCAGGTTCGAGAACGAAGACAGCGCTGCACTGATGCGCGAGTCTTTCCGTGGTCGCCCGCGACGCGCTGCTGCCCACCTCTTCGTCTGGATTCAACAGAAGGATCACGGGCGGGGTCCGCTTCTTGAGTTGTCGCAAAACCTCAATCGCTTCAAGCGCCATGACGACGCCGCACTTCATATCGAGCGCACCCGGTCCCCAGATGCGGCCCGACTCTTCCTTGTACGGCATCCCGGCAAGCGTGCCCTTGGGCCAGACGGTATCGAGGTGAGCGAGAAGCAGGACGGGCTTCTGCGAAGCGTCGCCAGGGAAGCGAAGAGTAAGAATGTCGCCGAACTCTTCTGTTCCCTGGCGCACCGCATCGGCTCCAAGGGCTTCAGCCCAGGCCTGAACAAGATCGTTGGCACGATTCACGCCCGCGGGATCTTCGCTGGGAGATTCGATCTCGACGAGCTGCTGCATGCGTGTGCGGATGCGATTGAGGTCGACGGGCTGGAGCATGGATTTGTTATAGCGGAGAGAGCAGTGTGATGTCTGGCATTGTCGTCAAATTGGGAGAATTGAACACGTGCGGTAATCCGTTGTGTTCCTGTATGCGTCGTCGGTAAGCGGATGCGTACGATAGAATGACGTCGGATTGCCCGTTGCAAGATGGGCTTTGACCATATACGTGGTAGCCAGCGCTGAACCGGTGGGTCCCAGCAAAAGGAGATATTTGGTGAAGAAGATCATTCTTTTCGAGCTAAACGAGGTGCCCTTTCGGATCCTGGATAACTACGTTTCCAGTCGGCCCCACTCGTTTCTTGCGAAGTTCCTCTCAAAGAGCCGACAATACGAGACCTTCACCGAAGACAATATCGCGCTGGATCCGTGGATCAGCTGGCCAACGTTTCATCGCGGCGTCAATGATGAACAGCATGGCATTCTGCATTTGGGGCAAGTTGCAGATCAGGAAATCGACGATCGCTTTCCGCCGATCTGGAAGCGGTTACGCAAAGCAGGAGCAAGCGTTGGCGTGTTCGGCTCCCTGAACACGGCGATTACACAGGAGAGTCTGCGAGATTACGCTTTCTATTTGCCTGACTACTTTGCTGGAGATGCTTCGGCTTATCCCGAGACTTTGCTCAACTTCCATCGCTTCAACCTGGAGTTGACGCGCAAGTCCGCACGCAATGTATCGCGAGGCATTCCGTGGAAGGGTAGCTTTGGATTCCTTGACGCAACGATTCGCGGAGGACTGCGCGCAGATACGGTCTTCGAACTTTCATCACAAATTGTGAGCGAAGTGATGAACAAGCAGAACAGGATCCGCCGTCGCGCGATGCAGCCGTTGATCATGTGTGATCTGTTTCTGAAACAGCTTGCGGAGACCCGTCCTGACTTCTCAACTTTTTACACGAACCATGTGGCTGCCGCCATGCACCGCTATTGGGCAGCTCTTCTGCCCGGTGATTATAAGGCGGGAGAACTTGATTCGGAGTGGGTGTCTTCCTACAACGAAGAGATCCCCTTTGCCATGGAGAAGCTGGAGCTGATGCTTCGCAAAATCGTGCGCTTCACCGAACAAAATCCTGAGTTCAGCCTGGTGGTCGCGAGCAGCATGGGACAGGCGGCGATCGCGTATCAAAAGACCTATGAGTTCCTGACCATCACGGATGTAAAGAAGTTTATGGCGGTGGTTGGAGTCCCGGAGGCAAGCTTCGAGCTCACTCCGGCCATGGTGCCCTGCATTTCGTTGCAGTTGAAGAATCTGGACGTCGTCGACCTGCGGCGCAGACTGGAAGATGTGAAGATCGGCACGGAAGCGATGGTTTTCTCCAAACGTCCGGACAAGAGAGCCTGCTTCGAACTGCGTGAGGGTTACCTTCACCTCTTCGTTCAGTTCGACAACTACGATGGACCACTCACCATGTCCTACCGTGGCGTCGAGAAAAGCTTCCATGAGGCGGGGCTGAGCATGATGGCGCATGAGGACGGCGTTAACTGTACGGCGCAGCATATCCCTCAGGGTAGTTTGTTGATTTACAGCCCGGACAGTCCGGATGCAAGCAGAACCTCGATCTCGACGGCGGATTTTGTGCCCAGTGTGCTGAGGAATTTCGAAATGCCCAAGGCTCGGGAGCTATCCGGCACAGCCTCTATCCGCTTCTAGCAAGCTCCCTCGATCATCGTAGATTCACCGACACTCATCCCTCTACCCCCGGGATGCGTGTTTCTTTTAATTCCTATGGATGAGCTACGTTTTGGAGCCAGCGGCCAGCAGACACTGTGCTACGCTCAACCCACTTCACAAAAATTCAGGGGGCTGGATGCGGATTGCTGCGCAGGTATTGCTGTTGACGACGTTGCTCGGGCCGCTGACGGCTGGCGGGCAGAACACAGACGAGGCCCGAGGCAAAGCGTGGTGGGCGCATGTACAAGTGTTGGCGGACGACTCCATGCGCGGCCGTCTCACCGGAAGCTCAGAGTATCTGAAGGCCGCGGAGTACGCCGTGGGCAAGTTCAAATCCTACGGTTTGAAGCCCGCCGGGGTCGACGGCTTCTATCAACCCGTGCACTTCGACGTGCAGCGCGTCATCGCCGACAAGAGCTCGCTGAGCTTGAACGTACATGGCACCGCCGAAGCGCTGGTGCTGGGCAAAGACGCGACCCTGGCCGCGGGCTCGCCACAGCCCGCGAAGATCGATGCACCGCTAGTCTTCATTGGCTACGGCCTGCACCTGCCCGAGGCTAAATATGACGACTTCGATCTGCCCGAAATCTCTCTACGGGGAAAGATCGTGGTCGTCATCAACGGCGGACCGGCGGATCTGCCGGGGCCATTGAAGTCGTACGCGCGCACCGCGCCGCGCACGAAGGCGATGGCGGATGCCGGGGTCGTCGGCATCGTGAGTATCCCTACGCCGAAATCGATGGACTTTGGTTGGGAGCGCGTCGCGAGCGGAGCTTTGCAGCCCGGAATGCGTCTGGCAGCCGACCCGGAGGATGCGGCCGTGGCAGCGAAGCATCCCGCGCTGGCGAATAACCACAGAGCGCTGTTCTCCGCGACCTTCAATCCCGCGATGGCCGAAAAGCTCTTCGCAGGAACTGGCCACACCTTTGCAGAGATGCTCGCACTCGCCGATGCGCAGAAACCCCTGCCGCACTTTGCCTTGAACAAGAGCATGATGGCAACTGTGACCACGGAGACGAGCACCGTCGAATCTCCTAATCTGGCGGCAAAGCTCGAAGGCAGCGATCCGAAGCTGAAGTCTGAGTACGTCATTGTCAGCGCGCATCTCGATCACCTCGGTGTCGGCGCGCCGATTCATGGAAAGACAATCTACCCCGGAGCGATGGATGACGCTTCCGGCGCAGCCACCGTATTGGAGACAGCAAAGTGGTTTAGCGAAGAAGCCGCGAAGGGCCACAGGCCGAAGCGGTCGATCCTCTTCCTGCTCTTTACGGCGGAAGAAAAGGGTCTCCTGGGATCGCGGTACTTTGCCAGCCATCCCACGGTGCCTGCGGGTTCGATCAAAGCGGCTCTGAACCTGGATATGTTCCTGCCGCTGTTTCCTCTGAAGAAGCTGCACGTGCAGGGGCTGGAGCAGAGCACGTTGCAGGAGCAGGCGCAGCGCGTAGGTGCGGCACACGGCATCGTGATCGCGGGCGATCCGGAGCCGGACCGCAACAGCTTCACCCGCACCGACCAGTACAGCTTTGTGCAGGCCGGCGTGCCCGCGCTGGCGATGAAGTTTGGATGGACGATGGGATCGCCCGAATACAAAGCCTGGAGAGCGTGGCTGGCGGAACGGTATCACTCCACGGCGGACGATCTGAATCAGCCGGTAGACCTCGTCGCCGCAGCGCAGTTCAACTCCTTCTTCGCCGATCTGGCGCTGGCCGTGGCGAACGATCCAACGACGCCGCACTATCTCGATTCGAGCTTCTTCCGCCGCTTCGAGAAGTAGTGCCGACTTCGTACCCCATTCTTTCGCGCTTTTTGCGAAAGAATGGGGTCGCGCGGAGCGCACAAACCGGATCCACCAGGAAGCCAAAACCGGGTCCCCATGTCCCGCTTCTAGGACATGGGTTATGCACGAAGCGCGTCGTTCGCCCGAAGAGCGCCCAACCTAAAGCAGATCTCTCCACTTCGGTCGAGATGACGAAGATAGAAGCAAGGGATAACGAAGTGGATTCTCTGCAGATGACCCGCTCAAGGATGCACTTCAAGACAGGATTATCCTCGGGCTATGCTCGCTCGAACTCTGCTGCTTTTGCTCGCTTTCGCCAGCCCTCTATTCGCTCAGATGGACTCCACCTGGACGACGAACCACCCGCCCTTCCGCATCGCCGGAGACCTCTACTACGTCGGCAGCGACGATCTGGCGGCCTATCTCATCACCACGCCGCAGGGCAACATCCTCATCAACACGAACCTTGCCAGCTCTGTTCCGCAGATCCGGCAGAACATCGAGAAGCTCGGCTTTCGCGTTGCGGACACGAAGATCATGCTGAACAGCCAAGCCCACTTTGACCACGTAGCAGGCACTGCGGAGATGAAGCGGCTCACGCACGCCAAGGTCGAGGTCATGGAAGGGGACGTCGTTCCCATGGAGTCCGGCGGACGCAAGGACTTCTTCTTCTTCAACGATCCAAGCGCGTATTTCCCACCCGTCAAGGTGGACAAGGTGCTGCATGACGGCGAACAAGTGAGCTTGGGCGGCACCGTTCTGACCGCGCACCTGACTGCGGGTCACACCATGGGCTGCACGACGTGGACGATGCAGATCACGGAAGACGGCAAGACCTACAACGTCGTCATCGTCGGCGGAGCCAGTATGAACGGCGGCAACAACCTGATCCACGATCCCCGCTATCCGACCGAGGCCGAGGATTTTCTCCGCGCCTTCCGGACGCTGCGCGGTCTGCCCTGCGACTTCTTCCTTGGAGCGCATGGAAAGTACTTCGATCTGAAGCTGAAGTATCCGAAGCTGCAGGCCGGTGCGGCGAATCCGTTTCTGGATCCCGACGGATATAAAGCTTTCCTCGACGACCGCGAACAGGCCTTCCGCAAGGAACTGGCGAAGCAGACTGCCGCGCACAAATAGAATTTGCTCGAATCACCAAGATTTTGCTTTGCTTGCCTCTGGGCTGGGCTCTAGGATGATCCCGTCCCGGAGGTAAGGCATGCTGCGGAAGATTATGATCATTGTCGTGCTGCTGGTCGTAGTTTTGCTGCTCTACGCGTCGCGGCAGCCGGATATGTTCCACGTGGAACGCTCCCTGGTCATAGCTGCCGCGCCGGAGAAGATCTACCCGCTGATCGACGATTTTCATCAGTGGCATCTCTGGTCTCCGTGGGACAAGATCGACCCGGCGGCGAAGATCGTGATTGGAACTCCTTCAAGCGGCCCCGGCGCAACATACGCGTGGGAAGGCAACCGCAAGGTGGGCGCTGGGACGATGGTGATCCTGGACGATGCCGCGCCGACGCGGGTGCACATCAAGCTGGATTTCCTGAAACCCATGGCCGGTACCAGCGAAAACCTCTACACCCTGACGCCAGAGGCAGGCGGAACCCGGGTGACATGGCTGATGACAGGGCCGATGTCTTTTGTTTCCAAGATCATGTGCGTGTTCGTCAGCATGGACAAAATGGTGGGTGGGGATTTCGACCGTGGTTTGGCGAATATGAAGGCTGTGGCAGAGCGATAGGAAGCCGACAGATTGTGCCCCATTCTTTCGCGCTCTTTGCGAAAGGGTGGGGTCGCGCAGAGCGCACAAACCGGATTTGCCAGGAAAAGAAAGCAGATCCCTTCGCCTCGCTATGGGATGACAAAGAAAAAGAATGAGGCACCTCCCGAGGTTCGTGGGTGGGGTGTGGCAGATTTGCCACAGAGTGGAGTTCTATTTGGGGAATATTCTGGGCCTTGTTGCCGGAGAACCTGCGTTTGCCTGGAATGACCGCCCATACCGAACAGACCCTTGTGGAACCGCTGAGTTTTGCGGGAGTGGGCCTGCATAGCGGGGCCGAGGTGCAGATGCGGTTGATCCCCGCCGCAGCCGGTTCGGGCATCGTCTTCCGGCGAACGGACCTGGACAACTTCGAAATTCCCGCGATTGGTCGCAACGTCGCTAAAGTGAGCTACGCGACCAGCTTGATGCGGCAGGGCGTTCTGATCTCCACCACGGAACACCTTTTGAGCGCTCTGATCGGGTACGGCGTCGACAACGTCATCGTCGAGATCGACAACCTCGAAGTCCCGATCCTGGACGGCTCCGCCCTACCCTACATCGACGCCATCGAAGCGACCGGCGTGAAGAAGCAGCGGCGACGGCGCGAATACCTCAAGATTCTTAAGGATGTAGAGGTGCAGGACGGCGGAAAGTTTATCGGCGTCTACCCTGGGATGGGATACCAGATCGACTACACGATTGATTTCCCAGCTCCCATCGGGCGCGAACGGTTTCTCGGCGACCTGGAGACAGGTGCCTATGCGTCCCTCATCGCCCCGGCACGGACCTTCGGCTTCCGCGAAGACGAGCCGATGCTGCGCGACATGGGCCTGATCCGCGGCGCAACGGACGCCTGCGCAATCATCATCGGCGGAGGCGCGGTGCAGAATGGGCCTCTGCGGTTTGAAGATGAGTTTGTGCGCCACAAGGTGCTGGACCTGATTGGCGATCTGGCCCTGGCGGGACGGCGGATCCAGGGACGCGTAGTCGCCGAGCGTGCTGGGCATGCGATGCATACGGCACTCGTGAGCCGGTTGATGAAGGATCGCAGTGCATGGGAGCTGGCTCCGGTGTTTGAGGAAGAGGCTGTCGCGGTTTAAGTTTGTCGGTTCTCCGTGCCTCATTCTTTCGCGGTCTTATGCGAAAGGGTGGGGTAAGTTCGCCACAACACTTTCCCTCGATCACTTTGTCATCCCGTAGCGCAGCGGAGGGATCTGCTGTTTGGTTTCGTCGGGGTCGCTCTTCGAGCGAACGATGCGCTTTGCGCATACCCACACATCGCAAAAAGCGCGATGTATGGGGCACCCGTGTTTCGGTTTCCTCATACCTCTGGTTTGTGCGCTCTGCGCGACCCCACCCTTTCGCCGGTGAAGCTGGCGAAAGAATGGGGCACACATCCTCATCCTTACTTCATGGATTGGGCGATACGGGCGATGGCATGGTGGGCGCTGAGGACCGCGCCTTCCTGCCACGCTACAAGATGCGAAAGGTAGTCTCCTGCAAAGTAGGTGTTGCCCTGCGGCTTGTCCAGTTGGGCGTAGGCCGGGTCGCTTGTTGGAAGTTGGTTGACGGCAAAACAACCCAGCGAGTAGGGGATCTTGCTCCAGTTCACGTAGATCGGCTTCATCAACTGCGCGGACTTGCCCGGATGCAGGAGCTCCACTGCATCGCGAGAGGCCTGTAACTTGGCTTCCGTCGAAGGCAAAGCTCCGAACTCCGTGGGCTTACCGTCCAGGCCGATTTCGAGGTTGAAGCCTGCCACAACGACGCCCGTGGGCGAAAACAGTTTGTCGGTCGGGTACCAGACGAGATCGACGGTGCTCTTGGTGAAGGAGATGCCGCCGTAGATGTTGTTTTCTTTCTCCCAGAAGCGGGGCGATTCCCATGCAATCTTGTAGAGAGCGGCCATGGGCATGCCGGTAAAGGCTTTCTGCGTCTCCGGGCTGAAGTTGTTCTTCGTCTGCGCCAGCACCGAGATGGGCATGGTGCAGATGCAAAAGTCCGCCGTGATCGTCTGCGGCGTGCCCGCATGCTTGTACAGCACGGTCACCTTGCCGGAAGAGGTCTTGATCTCTGTCACAGGTGATTCGTACTGGATGATGCCTTCGCCGATGGCTTTGGCGAAGCCATAACCGATGCGGTCCATACCGCCGATGGGCTGGAACATGGTGGCCTGCCAGTCGATCTGTTCTTCGTAAAACTCGCCCTTGGAGAAGTTCGCGGCGAGGAGTTCGTGCAGCTTGAGCGGTTCGTAGATCGTGGCGGTGGAGAGGCCTGCAGCAGGAGAGGCGACGTATCCGGAGCGCGAGCTGCCTTTGTATTTGCCCGTGCTGGTGTCGAGGTCGCCGAAGTCCTTGAGGAAGTCCACCAGCATGGTCTGCTCGCCTGCGGTGAGTTCATCGTCGAGCGTGTGCTTGTTGACGGCCTTGGCAAGCAACTCGGCCAGGAAACCGCGCGTGTCGTGGATGACGCGGCGCTGGGTCACGGCTTTGCCGCCGTTAAGCACAGAAGACTGCATCAGTGCTGAGCGGGAGGTGTTGACTTCGACTTCAAGCGGCACGCCGAGCTTTTGACAGTAATCCAGTAGATGCGTGTGGATCGATGGAATGCGCGCGGGGCCGGGGTTGAGGTAGCTGCCATTACTCCAAGTGCAGGTCTGCTTCGTGCCATCCGTAAACTCGACGACAGAGCCGTCGCGCACGCTCCAGCTGCGTCCACCGGGACGGTTGCGGGCTTCCAGCACCGTGACTTTGAAGCCGGCGTTCTTGAGCTCATACGCGGAGGTGAGACCGGCAATGCCCGCTCCGAGGATGACGACAGACTTACCTTTACCGAAGTCTCCAGCGAGTTCGGGAAGGGGCGAAGCTCCCGCAGCGGAGGTCAGACCGAGCGCGTGCATGGCGGAAAAAGCTGCGGCGTATCCGCCGATTTGTGCGACACGCTGAATGAATACACGTCGAGTAAGGGACATTAAGAAAAGGCTCCTTCTTGAAACAGCTGCTATTCAGTTGTGGTTGGGTCCGGATTTCAGTTTGCCTTGTATATAACCCGCGAAGCAACTCAAAAATTCCCAGAGCCACCCCTTGTGGTCTGATGGTGACGATATTTTTTTCAGCGGAGGTGCGTGTGCTGCGATTCGTTTGTGTCGTCTTGATCAGTGTTTGCACGGGGATGGGGCTGGCGCAGAAGAGCGGCGCGCCGGAACTCATTGCGCTAAGCGGTTCGCCGAAGCTGCCTGCCGCCATCGCTGTGAGTTTCAGCGAGAAAGCACTGCAGGAGGGCACCGCCTGGAGTTCGCGCGGGAAAGATTTCTTCTTCGCCGTATCCTCCGGCGCGGAGCCGAAGCTGGTGATCGATGACGGCCCACCGAGAGCGATGCAGCGCGCCGGTGCCTACTGGTATGCCGTCGCGCAGGTGCCGAAGCTGGATGCTCTGCACGCATTTCATTACCTGGTAAAGGGCGCGGAGTTTGGCGGAAGCCACGACGTACCCGCCTTTGGGCCGATGTTCTATCCGGAGAGCGGCGTAGCCCAGGGTACGCTCTCGGAGAAGTTGACCTTCTCCAGCAAAATCTATGACGGCATGGTCAGCAGCTACTGGGTTTACGTTCCTGCGGCGTACAAAGCAGGAACACCAGCGGCGCTGATGGTCTTTCAGGATGGGCATGGCTATCTCAATCGCGAAGTAGGCGCGTTGAACGTGATCGACCATCTCATCGCTGCGGGCAAGATGCCGGTGACGATCTGCGTCTTCACCGATCCGGGAGAGATCGCCGGTTCGCCGGGCACACCGACGTACAAGTTTGTGCAGGCATACAGCGACAAGTGGCACCGGACATTGACCGATTCCATGCGCAGCACGGAGTACGACACGGTGAGCGACCGCTACGCACGCTTTCTGCGCGACGAGCTTCTGCCGCTGGTAGAGGCGAAGTATCCGCTGCGGAAGGACGCATACAGCCGCGCCATCACTGGCTCGAGCTCGGGTGCGATTGCGGCCTTCAACGCCGCATGGCAGCAGCCGGACCAGTGGAGCCGCGTGCTTTCGTGGATCGGCACGTACGTCGGCATTCAGTGGAGAGAAGATCCTGCGATTCCGGATGGCGGACAGGATTATCCCGAGAAGGTCTATCGCGAAGATCACAGGAACCTCCGCGTCTGGCTGCAGGATGGGGCGAACGATATGGAAGGCGCCTCGGGTCCGGTGCCCCGTTATGGAAGCTGGCCGCTGGGGAATCTCAAGATGGCCAATGCTCTGAAGCAGAAGGGATACGACATGCACCTGAGCTTTGGGACAGGCACGCACAACGGCTCGCATGGAACGGTGACTCTGCCGGAGAGTCTGACCTGGCTGTGGCGCGGGTACGACGCGGCAAAGACCTCCGAAGTCTACGAACAGAGCGCGGAGGAAAAGGCGCTGCCGGTCTTTCGTGTGCGTGTAGTCGGTCGTCCTTCGGAATAGTCCGTCAGAATAGAAGAATGAAAGCTGCTGTCGCACTGGGCGCTAACTTAGGAGACCGCGAGGCTTCGCTGCGTGATGCGGTCCATCGCTTAGGCGCACTCGGCGAGGTCGTTGCCGTCTCTTCGTTCTTCGATACAGAGCCCGTGGGCTATGTCGATCAGCCGCCGTTCCTGAACGGAGCCTGCGTGGTGGAGACTTCGCTCACTCCTCTTGCATTGCTGCGCGGTCTGCTTGCGATCGAGGTGGAGATGGGGCGCGACCGCTCGCACGGGATTGCGAAAGGGCCGCGTGTGATCGATCTGGACTTGCTGCTCTATGAAGATCTGACGATGGCTTCGGCGGAGCTGACGCTGCCTCATCCCGAGATGGCGGGCCGTCGATTTGTGCTGGAACCATTGGCCGAGGTAGCCGGAGACTGGTTTGTTCCACGAACCGATGCGACGGTCGGTGAGTTGTTGCAACGACTTCTACCGAACGCGTAGCTTCTGGGGTTCGCTCGCGTCAGTTGGGTGGAATAGAAACGACTCCCACGTGTTCTGTCTACGCGTTCAGTTTTCTTAGAACTTGTAGTTGAGATGTTCGATCGATGATTCTGGCGCACCAATTCGACTGAGGAACGCCATGAAAATTCTGATTGCAGCGACCGGTGTGCCGGGATATCTCAACCCGCTTTTAGCGGTAGCCAAACTTCTTATGAAACACAACCACGAGGTGCTCGTTCTGACCTCGCCCGAGTTGAAGGTGGCGGTGTTAGCCACGGGAGTGTCCTTCCGTCCGGAGATCCCGGAGTCGAAGACCTACTTTCTTCATGCCAGGGATACTCCCAAACGACCGGATACGGCTTCAAGCATGGAGATGTTCGCATTCGAGATGGAACACTTTTTCGCTAGAAGCATCTCCGCGCAGGCCGCAAGCCTGGAGCTGGCTTTGGAGAAGTTTCCGGCGGACCTCATTCTTGCCGACAGCTTCTACTTCGGGACGCTGCCCATGCTCATGGGTCCGCGCAGCGAGCGTCCCCTCATTGCCCACCTCGGCATGTCGGTACTGAATCTGGGCAGCGGCCGAAACCTGCCGAAGATGCCGGGCATCTTCCAGGAGTTACAGGAGGAAGAGCGCATGCGGCGCGAACGCGTGCTCCTGCGACCCACCCAGTTGGCCATCGATCGCGCGCTCATCGGGCTTGGTTGCGACACCCTTCCCTGTGCTGCGCTGGAGAGCATGGCTTCGCTCCCGGATCTCTACCTCCACCCCGGGATCGAGAGCTTCGAGTATCCGTACACCTCGGCGTGCCTCTCGCAGATACGGTATATCGGTCCGATTCCACTCCCTTCGACAGAAGCTCCACTTCCCGCCTGGTGGCACGATCTCGATAAGAAAAAGCGCCTGGTCCTCGTCACGCAGGGAACCATCGCCAATCGAGACTTCGGACAACTCGTCGGTCCCACTCTGGAAGGTCTGGCGAAAGAAGAAGATGTGATCGTCCTGGTGACCACGGGAGGACGGCCCGTCGACTCGATCCCCTGCGAAATTCCGTCGAATGCCCGCGTGGCTCCCTACCTCTCGTTTGCGCAGCTCATGCCTCATATCGATCTGCTCATTACGAACGGAGGCTATGGCACCGTCAACATGGCACTGGCGCATGGCGTTCCCATCGTCGCGGCGGGCCTGACGGAGGACAAGGAAGAGGTCTCCGCACACGTTGCGTGGGCCGGTGTGGGCATCGACCTTCGCACGAACCAGGCCGATCCGGTGATTCTGCGCAAGGCCGTGAGAGAGGTTCTGGAGACGCCGAGCTACCGGAGTCGAGCACAGGAGTTGGCCCTGGAGTTCGCGAGCCACGATACGGAGAAAGAGTTGCTGAGCCTGCTGGAAGGATGCGTCAGAGCGAAGTTCGGTTCTGCTTCACTGGAGCGGGAACTCTATGCCTGGGCAGGATAGTCGGCCACTACTTCTCTGAAGCATCCTTCTTTCCGAGGGCCTGTCCTACCTTGTGCAGGCTCTTGCCCAGGGCAGATTTGACGGAGCGATAGCTGGTGCCGAGCGCGGAGCCGGTGTTGTTGCCCGCGAGGACGAGGGCCGTATTGGTCTTGCGGTCCGAGAGAGTAAGGGCATCCGAGGTAGAGACACCCGCGGCGATGGTGGCTTGCGCGGGACGCTTGGAGGGATTGGCCCAGGCGATATCTGTCTCCGGCAAGTGATCCACGCGCGTGAGCAAGGGTGAACGCATGTCGGAGCGGGTCATCTTCTGCTGCAGCGGCCACTCCTTCGAAGCGATAAACGTGGAGCCATTCATGGGATGGCCGAATTCCCCAAGATTGAGCAGCGTGACATGCGTGAGCGGAATCATGGCTTCGCAGGTATCTCCACCACAGCCATGACGACAAAGCTCCTCCGCAAGAAAAGAACCGTGCTTGCCCGACGAGATCCATACGGTAGGCCCATGCGTGGTGGCGTTAAGCGTAGAGGCGCGGGTAATCTGACTCGCATCGCAGATGGTATCTTCATGGGCAGCGGCGTACCAATAGAGGGCCTGCCACTGAACTGCATCTCTGCTCCCTGACGCTTCCGACGCAAGAAGGACCGAGACGTGTTCGGTATCCAGGGCATGGCCCATGCGGCCACAGTCGACGCGCCAGAGATGGTAGTAGTGAATTTCGATACGGCGGTTCGCAGTGGGAAAGACCTGTCCGTAGACGGTGCTGTTCTCTTCCGCGACAGTGGGAGACTTTTCGTTCGGAACGAAGAGGGCCGGGGCAACGGAACAGTCCGTCTGGTTGACCATGAAGGTGGGAGCGAAGCGCTCCAGCAGGGCTTGTTCAAAACCGTCCGGCAGACCGTCACGATCCCTGTCGACACCCGCATTCTGCTGGGCGTGCAAGGCGATGGCAAGAGCGAGGACGACGACGAGCCGCTTCATGGCTGGTTGGATGCCGTTCGGTTCTCACGGTGTGACTGATTTTAAAGTTTCACGACTGGACTCTGAAAATCGGACACAGGGCTGTGGGTATGTTTCCCACCGGGCATTCTCTTGTAACTTAAGGGGTGCGTTAGGTAAAAAGACCTATGTTGAGTCAGTCGATGCACCACGTTACGAACGATCCCTTACGGCAGCGTATTGCAGCCGGCGAAAGAATCAC
Source organism: Terriglobus saanensis SP1PR4 (assembly GCF_000179915.2). Taxonomy (NCBI): domain Bacteria; kingdom Pseudomonadati; phylum Acidobacteriota; class Terriglobia; order Terriglobales; family Acidobacteriaceae; genus Terriglobus; species Terriglobus saanensis. The sequence continues at coordinate 4,818,607 of NC_014963.1, forward strand.
CCCCGAAGAGGCGCTCTTTCTTCTGCAAGAGTGGCCCCTGCTCGACCTCGGGACGCTTGCCTTCGACCGGAAACGGGCACGTCACGGCGACGTTGCCACCTTTATCGTCAACAAACAGATCAATCCGACGAATCTCTGCGTGCACGCCTGCAAGTTCTGCGAGTTTGCGGCAAAGCCCGGAGATGCCCACGCCTATAGCCTGGAAGAAGACGGGATTCTGGCAAGCCTGAACGACCCGGATCTGGCCGAAGTGCATATCGTCGGCGGCCTGTGGAAGACGTGGACGATGGAGCGTTCTTTGGCCCTTGTTTCACGTATCCGCCGCGAATATCCACACCTGTGGATTAAGGCCTTCACGGCAGTGGAAGTCGACTTCTTTGCTCGTGTAACGAAGAACAGCTGGGAAGACGTGCTGGGCGCGATGCGCGGAGCAGGCGTGGACGCCATGCCCGGCGGCGGCGCGGAGATGCTCTCGGAGCGCATTCACCAGGAGCTCTACAAGGACAAGATGGGGCCGGACAAATATCTGGCCGTCCACGAGACCGCCCACAGAATGGGCATGCAGACGAACTCGACGCTGCTCTTCGGGCATATCGAGACCGACGAGGAGCTGGTGTCGCACCTCTTCCAGCTACGCGATCTCGAAGACCGCGCGCCCGGCTTCGAGGCCTTTATTCCGCTGGCCTTCCAGCCCGGCGAAACGGGCATTACGACCAGCCTTGTCTCTCCCATGCGTTGCCTGAAGGTCATCGCACTGTCACGGCTGGTGTTGGACAATATTCCTCACATCAAAGCCTACTGGCCCACGCTGCAACTGGAGACGGGCGTCACGGCGCTGAGCTTTGGCGCGGACGACCTGGACGGGACGCTGGGCGTTGAGCGCATCATGCAGCTAGCCGGTACCGGAGCACCGAGCGGCATGGGAATCCAACTGATGGAGCGTCTAATCCGCGATGCCGGACAGGTCCCGATGCGACGAACGGGCAGGTTCCAGCGTTTGGCAGTGGAAGGAATAAAAGAGAAAGTTGCGGTGTCATGCTAATGGGCGATCGCCCGGAGTTGAGAATTGGCATGATCTCCTTCACCAATGCAACGCCCTTTCGGTTCGTCCCACCGCGTTTCAAGGCGCAGATAGTCTTCGGAGACCCGAGCGAGCTTACCGCGTTGATGATGGAAGGAAAGCTGGATGTCTGCCTGCTGCCGACTGGATCGCCGATCCACCTCGAGGAAAAGGTAAAGCCTCTCGGGCCTTATGGCATTGCCTCTTACGGCCATGTCATGAGCGTCCGGCTGTTTTCCAAGGTGGCCCTGGCGGAGCTTCTGGAGAAAGACCGTGCGATGCATCTGACCCAACGGTCGACGACCACGAGAAAGTTGTTGCAGATTCTCTTTAAAAAGGAGTTTGGCGCCACCCCGCGCATCTCGTCCGACCCTTCCGAAAGTGACGCTCGTCTTCTGATCGGCGATGAAGCGTTGAACTTTGCGAGGCAAGAGTATCGTTGGCCGGTAAACCGCGATATCGGCGAATGGTGGATGGAGCAGACCGGCCACGGATTTGTGTTTGCGCAGTGGGTGGTTTCGCCCACGGTGAGTGACGAGTCTGTCTCCGACCTGACCCAATGGATCGAGGAGAACCTTACCTTTGCCGCGACGGCCGAGGGACGCAGATCTCTGCGCGAGGCAGGCACTGCGGCGGGATGGAATCCTGACATGGCGGAGCTTTATTTTGAGCGTCTGGAGTTTCGCCTGACGCAGGTTCATCTGGAAGGCCTTTCCTACTTTCACAGACTTTTGAAGGGAACAGACGATGGCGATTGAGAGAATTTCCGCTGAGACGGGACTGGCGTGGCTTCGGGATATGCCGCTGGTCGAGCTGATGGCCCGCGCCGATGCCGTGCGCTGGGAGCTGCACCCCAGGGCCGAAGTGACCTACGTGCTGGATACGAATCCCAACTACACCAACGTCTGCACGGAGAACTGCACCTTCTGCAGCTTCTACCGTCCGGTTGGCAGTAAGGAAGGCTACGTCCACAGTCCGGAGGAGGTCGCCTCCCGTGTGGCGCGCGCGTATGCGCAGGGCGCAACGACGGTGCTGCTGCAGGGCGGACATAACCCCGACCTTCCGCTGGATTACTACCTCGCCCTGATCGACGCGATCCAAGCGAGCACGCCGAAGATGCATCTGCACCTCTTCTCTCCGTCGGAGATTACGCAGATTGCGAAGGTGGCAGGCGAGACGGTGGACCAGATCCTGCAACGCTTCTGGGAGCGCGGCGTGAAGACGATGCCGGGCGGTGGCGCGGAGATCCTCACAGATCGCGTGCGACGCAAGGTTTCGCCGAAGAAGCTCTCCGCCGACGGCTGGATCAATGTGATGCGGAGCGCGCATCGCGTGGGTATGTCGACGAGCGCGACGATGATGTACGGCCACCTGGAAGAGAACGAAGACATCATCGAGCACCTCGTCCGTCTGCGCGAGCTGCAGGATGAAACGGGCGGCTTCTACGCCTTCATTCCGTGGAGCTTCAAGCGCGGAGCTTCGCCACTGTCGCAACTGGTGAAGACGGATGCCCTGCCGAGCTTCTACCTGCGCATTCTGGCGATCTCGCGCCTGATGCTGGACAACATTCTGCACATCCAGGCGTCGTGGTTCGGAGAGGGAATCCGCGCGGGCCAGCTTGGCCTGTACAGCGGAGCGGACGACTTCGGCGGCATTCTGATCGAGGAGAACGTCCTCTCGCAGGCGCAGCACAAGGTAGCGATTACACGTCCCGCGTTGCTGAATGCGATTCGTGAAGCGGGCTTCACGCCGGTGCAGCGAACTACGGGGTACGAGGTAGTCCAGGGAACACCGCTGGTGAACATCGTGCATCCCGAAGCCGCCGTGGAAACCTTCCAGCGCACGCCGGGACCACAGCAGGTCGTCTCGCAGGAAGAAGAAAGAGCGAATGCCTGATTCGAATTCGTCCGCTCTGCGGCAGCTACGCATCGGCCACACACCGGATGCGGACGACGCCTTCATGTTCTATGGCTTCGTCTCCGAACAGGTAGTCATTCCCGGCTGCGAGATCGTGCACGAACTCACGACCATCGATGCTCTGAACCGCCGCGCGTGGAGCGACGATCCCCTGGAGGTGACGGCGATCTCCGTGCACGCGTACTTCTCCCTGCGCGAGCGGTATGAGCTTCTGGGCGTGGGCACGAGTGTGGGACGCGGCTACGGTCCACGCCTGTTGAGCCGCAATCTGAAGACTGTGGACGAGTTGGAGGGAAAGCGCATTGCTCTTCCGGGACCGTGGACGACGGCGACCCTCGCAGCGCGGCTCCTGCTGCCTCCATTTATCGAAATACAGCTACGTTTCGACGAGATCATCGACGCCATCCTCTCGGGCGAGGTCGATGCCGGTGTCATCATTCACGAGGAACAGCTCACCTTTGAAGAACGCGGCCTGCGTCTGCTGTGCGATCTTGGTGCGGTCTTTGCGGAGAGACACGAAGGCCTGCCGCTTCCGCTGGGCGTGAACTGCGTGCGGCAGGACCTCGATCCCGAACTGAAGCGCGCCATCGCAGACAACTATCGCAAGTCGATCCAGATCGGCTTCGCGCAGCGCGAGAAAGCGATGGAGTACAGCGCCCCCTTTGGCCGCGGCGCTCCAGTGGAGTTGCTGGATCGTTTCGTAGCAATGTACGTCAACGACGACTGCCTGGCCATGAACGCGGACGTGGTGCGTGCTGTGCAGATCCTGGAAAACGGGTACAACGCGCACTCGGTAAAGAGTCCTATTCTTTAGCTCTTTCTTGTGCCCCATTCTTTCGCGGCTTTATCGCGGAAGGGTGGGTCGCGCGGGGCGCACAAACCCGATCCTTCAGGAAGCCACACGAGAACACCCTGTCCGACCACAGCTTCATCGCATGCGCTGCTTGAACAAACTTTCAGCACTTCCCCTCAGAACCACAAGCGGCTATTTACAGACTGGGTTGTTCGCCGCTTCCAGCGTGAAAAAGGTAATGCTCGCAGCAGGTAAAGCCAGGCTCCCCTTGGCGGCACTGACGCCCGCAGGGGTTGGGACATCGCCCTCCGCTGTGAGAGAAAGCTCTTTGCCATTGAGCTGGACGGTGTGGCTCAACAGGTCCGCCGAGGTAAGCGTGTAGCGAGTGGACTTCTGCGGGAGGCTCAACATCTGCGGCGCAGTGCGGTCGAGGTTGAGCGCGAGCAGGGTGACACCGCCGGGATGGTTCTTCATACAGGCGGCATAGAGATGCACCTTGGGCGAGGGCAAAGCGCCTGCATTCAGAATCGTGGTTCCCATGGTATTGTGCCAGAGCAATGCCGCCCAGTAGTTGGGACGCGGTGTGAGCGTCTTTTCATCGATGAGCGCGTAATCCGAGGCTGCAAGCGTGTTGTGCAGAATCACCTGGACATGTCGCTTGGCAAGATTGCCCATCTGGTCGAGGTAGCGGAAGCTGTCGATAAACGTGGAGGCCCAACGGTCGCCTCCGCAGGCTGTCTGGCCTGTCTCCGTGAGCCACATCGGCTTGCCTGGAGCGTATTCATCGCGAAGCCCGGCGTAGAACTCTTCTACGATGCCGGTGCGGGAGAGCCACTCTTCGGAGAGCGCGGCTTCCGGGGTGGTCGAGCTCTTGATGCTGCCCATGTTGCCGCAGCGCGAAGAGACGCTTCCGTAGAAGTGATAGGAGAAGACATCCACGGGGTCGGGCCCGGAGGCGGCAAGAAGTTCTTTCGAAGGCAGGAGCTTCATAGGGACGAAATCAATCCCTTCGCCGACCGAGCCGGGCCCAAGGAGCAGCGCATGCGGCGAGGCCTTGCGAAAGAAGGGCTGGAAGACGGCGAAGTCGCGCCCGTAGGCGGCAGCGTCATAGCCTTTAGGAACGCCTGCGGCGGTGGTGAAGGTGGGCTCGTTCATGAACTCCGCAGCGGCGATGTTGCCTCCAAGGGAGTCGTCGTAGCGGAGGAACTTGGTCGCCTCAGCGGGTGTCCAGGTGCCGGAGGCATCGCGTGTCCCAAGACCGGTGCTGAAGGAGGTCACGATCTTCGCATCGACGGCTTTTGAAAAATCAACGACGCCCTTCCATTGCGCGCATGTGAGAACGCCACCAAAGCCTTCAGGCGGCGTCGCGGGCGCAGGGGCATCCGAATCCTGAAAGTAGACGGTGTTGGCCCAGCTTCCGGAGACGCGGATATACGCGGGACTGAGTGCAGCGGCAAGTTTGCGCAGACGTGGATTGGAGAGGTCGAGCGGCGTCCGCTGCTCGAAGAGCGAGGGGTCCATGCCCGGCGTCTGGTTGGCACTTGTGGGTGGCTTAGCTGCGGCAGTGCTCGCGTAGGGCTTCCAGAAGCGCCCGCCGATGACTTCGACCATCTCAACGTTGTAGGACTGAAAGCGCGGGTCGACCGTGCCGACCTTGGGCATGGTTGAGGGATTCGTCTGGGCGAAAGCAGTCGTGGCCGAGAGAGCGAGTGCGAGCGTGATTTTCATGGGGCGACTACTCTAGCACCGTCCGAACACCACAGTCCTTAGAATGAAGAGATGGGTTTGACGTTTGAAGTGAGCAAGACCACTGCGGCGGGTGGGCGGCGCGGTGTGATCGGTTTGCCGCATGGCGATGTGCAGACGCCTGTCTTTATGCCGGTGGGAACGGTGGCGAGCGTAAAAGCCGTTCCGCAGGAGACTGTGGAGACCATCGGCGCTGGCGGTCGCGGTGCGGAGATCATCCTGGCGAATACGTATCACCTGTATCTGCGGCCCGGCCATGAGCTGGTGCGGCGGATGGGTGGCGTGCACAAGTTCATGAGCTGGCGGCGGCCCATGCTGACGGACTCCGGCGGCTTCCAGGTCTTTTCGCTCAAGGGCCTGCGCAAGGTGAAGGAAGAGGGTGTGGAGTTTCGCTCGCATCTGGATGGCGGCAAGCACTTCTTCTCTCCCGAGCACTCCATGGCGGTGCAGATCGCCCTCGGCGCGGACATCATGATGGCCTTCGATGAGTGCACGGAGCATCCGGCAACATGGCAGCGCGCGAAGGACTCCATGGAGATGACGCATCGCTGGGCGCAGCGCTCTTTGGATTACTTCCAGGCGCATGCGAGCGAGGTTCCCTGGCACGAGGAGCGCGGCGGACGGCGGCAGAGCCTCTTCGGCATCGTACAGGGCGGGATGCACAAGGACCTGCGCACGCAGAGCGCGGAGACGCTCGTCGCCATGGACTTCGACGGCTATGCCATCGGCGGTCTGGCCGTGGGCGAGGAGCGCGACGTCACGCGCGAGATGATCGCGCACACGCTGGAGTATCTGCCCAAGGACAAGCCCCGGTACGTGATGGGCGTGGGCTATCCCGACGAGATCGAAGAGTACGCCAAGATGGGCGTGGACATGATGGACTGCGTTCTTCCGACGCGCGCGGGGCGCCACGGTCTGGTCTTCACCTCGCAGGGACGCGTGAATATCAAGAACAAGATCCACGAAGAGGACGGTGGACCTCTCGATCCAGCCTGCACCTGCTCGGTCTGCGCACGATACTCGCGGGGCTACATCCGGCATCTCTTTGCCGCCGGAGAGGCTCTTGGTATGACGCTCGCAAGCGTACATAACCTGGCGTTTTATCTGGATACGATGGAACGTGTGCGCGGAGAGATTGCGGAAGGGTGATTTCTTCCCGGCCATGATCGATCTCAATCCATAAATATTTTTCGCGCGCGGCGTTGAGAAAATAGCTTGAGGATAGTCATTGTCAGCAGAGGGTGGATACTGACAGTTTTCGGTTCCGTGCCAGGTAAGACCTGGCCGGAGGCATGGCCCATGCCTACCTTGAGCGCTCGGCATGGGCCGTCCCAAAAGACGCGGAATGACAGCAAGAAGGACCAGCAAAACCGGCAGACTGGTTCGCCAGAATCACTCTGCCTTCTTAAGTCTTTCAACGGCCTGGATAACAGCCATCCTTGCATTCACTTTTCTGGCCTATCTTCCGGTCTTGCGGTTTGCGTATGTCTTTGACGATGTCGAGCAGATTGTTAAAAATCCGCACATCCAGTCCTGGCAGTATCTGTCCGACTACTTTACTCAAAGCCTATGGAGCCACGGAGGTGCGTTTCAAACGCGATTCTATCGCCCATTCTTCCTGCTCTGGCTGCGCCTGAACAATGCACTCTTTGGTTTGAATCCTTTCTATTGGCATCTGACCACTCTTGTTAGTCACGTGTGTGCGACGTTTGTCCTCTATCTCCTGGTCCGTCAGGTCTCGAGAAATTGGCTGCCCGCCATTTTCTCCGCGCTCCTCTTCGGTCTGCACCCCATTCACATCCAGGTGGCAGCGTGGATCTCTTCTGTCAGCGAGTCTCTTCTCGCGGCTTCGCTGCTGGCCTCGTTGCTTTGTTACATGCTGAGTGTGTCGCGGAAGGACAAGCGGTGGCTGACCGCTTCGCTGGCGCTCTACACTGCGGCGCTGCTGTTGAAAGAAACTGCGGTCGGTCTCCCCGCAATCGTCTTTCTCTACGTGTGGCTTTGGAATGACCCGCAATCCAAAGACACGAGAGCCCGTTTCGCCTTTGCCCGCACGCTTCCATTTTTGGCTGTCACAGCGGTTTACCTCTGCGTGCGTGCTGTCGTGCTCCATACTGTCGTCGCGCAATCGTCTCCGATGCGGGCTTCGACGCTCTTCTTCACGCTGCCTTCCATTCTCCTGGCTTACTTCAAGCTGTTTTTGTGGCCCACGCGCCTGAGTCCCATGTATCCCTCGGTGCTCCTCACTCGTCTAGAAGCAAAAGCTTTTCTCTTTCCGCTTCTGGGATGGGTCGCTCTGGCTGTAGGGGCCGTGTTCTTGATCTGGCGGGACAGCAAGCGCACAGGACTGTCCTCGGCGGACAAGGACGATCAGAGACTTCTGCCTCTCTCGCTTCTTTGGGCTGCAATCTTCCTGCTGCCTGCGCTTTACCTGCCTGCACTTCAGGAAGGTGCGTTCATTCAGGATCGATATCTCTATCTTCCCTCAGCCGGATTGGCCATCGTCGTGGGTCTCGCAATCGCCAGAGTAGGAAGCGAAGGCAGAAAATTTCTTGGGATGCCAAGGGTACAGATAGTTATAGCCGCAACATTGGCAGTCATCATGGCCTTCGGAATCAGACGGGAAATCTATGTCTGGGCGGACAATATATCGCTCTTCACAAGAGCAGTGGAGCGATCTCCTGGGAACAAGATCGCGCAACATGATCTGGCTGCTGGACTCCTCGATGCCAAACGCTATGAGGACGCGATCCCTCTGCTGCAAAAGCTTTTGCGGGAAGAGCCGAACGATCCCGTAGGCAATAACAACCTGGGACAGGCTTATCTGAATCTTGGCGACCGAATCCATGCGGAAGGCTATTTGGCAAAATCCTGCCAGATCCATCCGACAGCCAGGCAGCTTTACCAATTGGGCGCGGTTCGATTCAACCTGGGTAGAGCAGACGCCGCCGAACAGACCTTCCGACAAGCCATCGCCATGGATCCAAACGGCTTAGGTTATCACTCAGGACTCGGCCTAGCGCTGGAACGCCTCGGGAAACAAAACCTCGCGAAAGAAGCTTTTGAGCAGGAGGTTACTGTAAACCCACAAGACACAATCTCCAGGCAAGCCATAGCGCGACTCTCAACTGGCGGTCTTTAAGCTCCGGTATCTCGAATCTGCATACGATAGAGAGAGTATGCGGGAGATAGAGAATGGAAGCCGAAGACTTCAGTACGCACTACAAAGCGATGGAAGACGAGCAGCTTCTTTCTCTGGCCCTCAAGTATGACGAACTGACCGACTCTGCCCAGACGGCGATGCGTGCCGAGTTTGCGCGTCGCGGGTTGGAGCCGCCTCTGCTCGAAGAACGCCCCGGAAGCGAGGTCGAACCGCTGAAGCTGGTCACGGTGCGTCGCTACCGGGATCTTTCTGAGGCGATTGTGGCGCGGTCGCTGCTGGAATCCGCCGGAATCACCGTGGATCTGCAAGATGAGAACCTCGTCCGGCTGGATTGGCAGGTTTCGAACATGATCGGTGGCATTCGCCTGCGTGTGGAAGCCCAGGACGAGGCAGGCGCAACCGAACTGCTGCGTGAGGCCGGGCCGGGTTCGATCGAGTTCGCCGCGGGGCAGGATTTTGTCCAACCCCACTGTTTTGTCTGCGGTTCGTCGGACATTACCTTCGAGGGCGCTTCGCGGAGTGCGGCCATGACCGCGCTCTATCTTCTGTCGGTTCCGCTGCCCACGGGCGCAAAGACCTGGGTCTGCAACCAATGCGGCACTCGCTGGAAGGATGAGGAGACGGTTTAGTTCTGTTCACGCTGGCAAAGATTCTTTTGATTTCGACAGAACAGAGACTGGCCGGGGCCGAAAAGGGAATCTCGCGACTCTACCAGGCCGCAACGTGTTGACAGTGATGGCGGGGTACGCGATTCTATTGACTAGCACTCATCTGCCTTGGCAAATGATGGGCCCTTGTGCTTTGTATAAGGGTTCTGGCAGGGTGCGGCAATCTTTCTCCGTACGGGCTCTGCCTGATGGAGCCTTAAATTAAGGAAGTCCCCTTTGTCCTCAGTTCCCTTTGCTTTTCTTTTGATGTTCCAGAGTGCTGGTTCGGGTTTCAGCTCGACTACGCTTCTGCTGCCAGTGTTTCTGATCGCCATGGTCTTGATGTCGGTGATCCCGAATCGCAATAAGCAGAAGAAGTGGCAGGCGATGCTGGCTGCGCTGAAGCCGGGCGATGTCGTGACCACCGTAGGCGGTCTGCGCGGCACAATTCTGAACCTGCGGGACGAGACCCTGACGCTGCGTGTTGCTCCTGACAATATCAAGCTCGAGTTTTTGAAGAGCGCTATCGCCTCCGTAACAACTACGGAAGAAGAGAAGTAAACGACCCAATGCAGAAGAACCTGACCGGCAAGATCGTTGCCATCATCGCTATCCTCGTGATCTTTGTGTACGGTGCACTGGGCAAGATCCCGGGACGCGACAAGGACGGCAAGACCAACCTCCAACTTGGGCTCGATCTCAAGGGCGGAACTCACCTGGTTTTGCAGGTGCACACGGCTGAGGCGATTGCCGCAGCCACCGACAACGCCGTGCAGCAGGTGCAGACCGACCTGGCCAAAGTGGGTGTAACCGGAACAACGGTGACGCGCAGCCAGAACGCGGCGGAGCCGGGCGTGATGATCATCACGGGCGTTCCTTCGGCCAAGCTGAGCGATGTGCGCGACGCCTTGACGGGTTCGACCTATGGCGACTACGACCTGACCTCGCAGCCTGACGGCACCATCCGCCTCTCTATGAAGGCAACGGCGGTCCGCGAGGCGCGCGAGCGTGCTCTGGAGACGTCGATTGAGACGATCCGCGAGCGTGTCGATACGCTGGGTGTTGCGGAAGCCGCGATCCAGAAGTATGGACAGGGCGAAGACCAGATCCTGGTCGAGCTGCCCGGCGTGAGCGATCCCGGACAGGTAAGCCGCGTGATCCAGTCCACGGCCCGCCTCGAGATTCACGAGGCGGTGAGCGGACAGGGCTATCCCACCGAGCAGGAAGCACAGGCTACCGCAGGACCGGACACAGTTGTAATGCAGGGCGGCAACGGCGCTGGCGACAACCAGTGGTGGGTTCTGAAGCGCGTTTCGATCGTGCAGGGACCGGACTTCCGCGACGCTCGTCCCAGCCAGGACCAGTCCGGACGCACGGCGGTTTCGTTCAACCTGACCACAGCAGCAGGCGACCGCTTCTACGCGTACACCAGCGCGAACGTCGGCAAGTACATGGCCATCGTTCTCGACAATCACGTCAAAGAAGTCGCGACGATCAACAGCGCGATCCGCGACAGCGGAGAGATCGCCGGCGGGTTCAACAAGGACAGCGCCGCCGAGCTTTCCCTGATGCTGCGCACGGGTTCGCTTCCGGCTTCGATCACCTATTTGGAAACACGCACCGTGGGAGCATCTCTGGGCGCGGCTTCCGTGAAGCAGGGTGTGATCGCGGCTGTGGCCGGCATGCTGGCCGTCATGGCCTTCATGCTGATCTACTATCGCGGTGCGGGCATCAACGCCGACCTCGCGCTCTTCCTCAACCTCGTGATTCTGCTTGGCTTTATGGGCTTTACCGGATCCACGCTGACGCTGCCGGGCATCGCCGGTGTGATTCTGACGATCGGTATGGGCGTCGATTCCAACGTGCTGATCTTCGAGCGTATTCGTGAAGAGCTGCGCGAGGGCAAGAACGCGCACGCTGCCGTACAGAACGGATTTGCACACGCCTGGATCACGATTGTGGATACCCACATCACGACCATCGTCTCGGCTGCCATCCTGTTCTTCGTCGGAACCGGTCCGGTCCGCGGATTTGCCGTCACGCTGGTCTTCGGTCTCCTGGCGAACCTGTTTACCGCAGTGTTTGTGTCGCGCACGATCTTCGACTTCCTCCTGAACCGCAAACAGCGCGGCGAAGCGTTGTCGATCTGATTCGGCTTTTGTAAGAGATTTGTTTCTGGGCTCGTTGAGCCACACGGAGTTATATTTTGGAACTGTTTCGCGAAGTAAATATCGATTGGCTAAGCAAGAAGTGGTACCTCCTGAGCTTCTCGCTGGTCTTCTCTGTGGCCGGAATCCTGAGCATGCTGTTCTGGCACGGCGTGCCGCGCGGTGTGGACTTCAAGGGCGGCACGCTCGTCTACGTTTCCTTTCCCTCGACGCCGAATGAGGACCATCTTCGTTCGGCGCTGGACAAGGCCGACGTAAAGGACTTCCGCCTTCAGCGCATCAGCGGCAATATGGGCGCGGCAGCAAACGAAGAGGTGATCGCAGTCCCCGAGATGGCGGATGCGAACCACGACGCCGCTCGCCAGTCCATCGAAGCAGCGCTCACGAACAACTACAAGGATTCAGGCTTCCGCGTAGAGCAGACGGACATCGTTGGACCCACCGCTGGCAAGCAGCTGACGCGGCAGGCAGGATGGGCCATTCTGTGGTCGCTGGCAGGCATGCTGATCTACCTCTGGTTCCGCTTCGAGCTGATCTATGGCGCGGCCGCTGTCGTCGCCGTCTTCCATGACACGCTGATTACGATCGGCGCCTTCTCCCTGACCAACCAGGAGATCACGCTGACCGTAGTCGCCGCGATCCTGACGCTCGTCGGTTACTCCATGAACGACACGATCGTCGTCTTCGACCGCATCCGCGAAAACCTGCAGACGATGCGTAAGGCCGACCTGAGCACCGTGGTGAACAAGAGCATCAATCAGACACTGAGCCGGACGGTCCTAAGCTCCGGCCTGACGTTCCTGACCGTCCTTTCGCTCTACCTCTTCGGCGGCGAAGTGCTGCATGGCTTCTCGTTCGCACTAGTGGTAGGCATCCTGATCGGAACCTACTCCTCGATCGCTGTAGCGGCACCGATGCTGGTGGCGTATCAGGACTGGCGTGCAAGCAAGGGCAAGGCGATTACCCTGCCTGGAGCGAAGGTTCGCGCTTAGTTCTTGTTTCTGGACTTATAAGAGCCCGGCCTTTTGGCCGGGCTCTTATATTGTCCCTACATAAAGCTCCGAGACTCTGGGTGCCCCGTACATCGCGCTTTTGCGATGTGCGGGAGGGATTGCTCTGGAGAAGCAGATTGCCCGTTTCTGCGGACTCCCGAGGATCCGTTTGTGCGCTCCGCGCCCCCACTCTTCCGCGATAAGGCCGCGAAAGAATGGGGGCACAAAACTGGTCTCTTAATTTGTCATCCCGTAGCGAAGCGGAGGGATCTGTTCGTTCTTAATGAAGAACGGGACAGCCCGAAGGCTGTCCCGTTCAACTATAGGGCGTGCAGCCTACCACTGTCCCCAGGCGCGGGAGATATAGTCGCTCATACTCATGATCACAAGAATAGAAAAGGTAAAGAAGCCAGCGGCCACGGTGAGCTTGACCAGGCGGGTGCTGTACTTGACGTGCATGAAGAAGAGCACGACGAAGACAGCTTTCGTCACTGCGATAGCCAGCGCTACAGGCGCGGTAAAGATGCCCAGCGGCAGCTTGGACGCAACCACCGTGAGGATGGTGCCGACCATCAGGATCGCGAAGATACCGAGGTATGTGGCCGGTCCAACGATGTGATGTTCGGCATGCTCCGGGTTGGTCACATTCGCCGGGTCGTGATGCTCCGAGGTGTGCGGGTCGTGCTTGGTGCTTACTTTGGTATCGCTCATAAAATTCTCCGGAGGCCTGTGCCCCGATGCGCGTTTAGTGCCGGTTGATCAGATACAACAGCGGGAAGAGGAAGATCCATACGATATCGACGAAATGCCAGTAAAGGCCAAAGTTCTCAATCGGTTGGACATATCCCGTGGTGTACAGACCCTGCCGCGCCTTGACGACGAAGTAGATCAGCATGCCGAGACCGATGATCATATGGAAGGCATGGACGCCGGTCATGGCAAAGTAGAGCGAGAAGTAGATCTGCGTCTTGTTCGCCATGTCGACGGGCAGGGGCTTCTCAGCCTTATCGGTCGGGTGGACGAACTCGGAGATATCGAAGCTGGCTCCGGGGACGTGGTGCAGTTCAAACTTTTCCTTGTACTCAACAGTTTTGATGCCAAGGAAGACGCAGCCCAGGACGATGGTGGCGACAAGATACATCACCAGCGCGCCCTGCTTGCGGACCTCGGCGGACCAAACGGCCATGGCCATCGTCAGCGAAGAGCCGATGAGGACGATGGTGTTGATCAGGCCGAGCGAAAGGCTAAGCGTATTGGAACCCGCAACGAAGGCGTCGTAGTACCAGTTGCGATAGAGCAGGTAGGCCATGAAGAGGCCACCGAAGAACATGATTTCCGTGAGCAGGAAGAGCCACATGCCGAAGCCTGCGGCTTCGCGCTGCTGCTCCGCCGTCTCAAAGTGGTGCTTCTGATAGAACGGATGTTCGTGCACGCCGTGGGGCGCGACAACCTCGTCGTGTGTGAGCGCGTGATCAGCCAACGGTCGTTACCTCTTTTTCAGTCTTGTGCGCGAGCCACTCGTAGTCGTAGGCTTCCTGCTCGACAATCGGGATCTCGATAAAGTTCTCGGTCAACGGCGGGGACTGGATCTGCCACTCAAGACCGGTCGCCTGCCAGGGATTGTTGCCTGCAATCTTGCCGTACTTCAGGCTCCATCCCAGGTACAGGAGGGGCAACATATATCCGACGCCGAGGACGGTTGCACCGGCAGTCGAGAGTACGTTGAGGACCTGATACTCAGCCGGGTAGGCATGGTAGCGTCGGGGCATACCGAGGTAGCCGACGATGAACTGGGGGAAGAAGGTCAGGATGAAGCCGATGAAGGTGGTAACGGCCGCAAACTTGGACATGCCTTCCGGATACATGCGGCCGGTCATCTTGGGCCACCAGAAGTGAATACCCGCGAGGAACGCCATCAACATGCCACCGACCATCACGAAATGGAAGTGGGCAACGATGAAGTAGGTCTCCGTGAGATGGATGTCCATACCCAACGAACCGAGGAAGACGCCCGTCAGACCGCCGATGGTGAAGAGGCCGATGAAACCGAAGACGTAGATCATCGGGGTCTCGAAGGTGATGGAACCCTTCTGCAACGTGAACGCCCAGTTGAAGATCTTGATGGCCGAAGGTACGGCAACAAGCATCGTCAGCAGAGAGAAGACGAGGGCCGAATAGTTCGACACGCCCATGATGAACATGTGATGGGCCCAAACGAAGAAGCCGAAGAGCGCGATGGCCACCGAAGAGAACGCGACGGCCGTGTATCCGAAGACACGCTTACGGCTGAAGGTCGAGATCACCTCGGAGATGACACCGAAGCCCGGCAGAATCATGATGTACACGGCCGGATGCGAGTAGAACCAGAAGAGATGCTGGAAGAGCAGGGGATCTCCGCCCTTGGCCGGATCGAAGACGCCGATGCCTACCGTGCGCTCCAGAGCGACGAGAACAATCGCAATCGCGAGAACCGGTGTACCGAGCACCATCATGATGGACGCCGCATAGTTCGCCCAGACGAAGAGCGGGAGGCGGAACCAGGTCATGCCCGGAGCGCGCATGCGGTGAATGGTCACGATGAAGTTCAGACCGGTGAAGATGGAAGAGAAGCCCGCGATGAAGATCGCCGTCGCCGTGGTGATGACATGGGTGTTCAGGTAGTGCGTCGAGAGGGGCGTGGTGAAGGTCCAGCCGGTATCGACGCCGCCGAGCACGAGCGAAGCGAGTGTGAAGAAACCACCGCCCAGGTACAGGTACCAGCTCAGAAGATTGATACGCGGGAAGGCAAGATCCTTCGCGCCGATCATAATCGGAATCAGGAAGTTACCCAGCGTTGCCGGAACGGAAGGCACCAGGAACAGGAAGATCATCACGATACCGTGCATCGTGAACATCTTGTTATAGGTGTCCGCCGCCATGAGATCGCCTGCCGGTGTGAGCAACTCGAAACGGACCATGCCGGCAAAGAAGCCGCCGAGCAGGAAGAAACCCGTGATCGAGAACAGATAAAGCATGGCGATGCGCTTGTGGTCAGCCGTGAGCAACCAGCTGAGGAGGCCATGCTCCTTGTTGATGTAATTCACCTTGGGCAGCGTGGCTGTCCGCTGATCGGGGAGGTTCACGATCGTGTGTGCGGTACTCATGGGATCACCGTTCCTGACGCGCTGGGCGCCGCTTGGTTCGATTGCGAGGTACCGAGTGTCTGCTGCACGCGGTAGTTGGTCTTAAGTCCTTTGATGTACTCGACGAGGTCGATCATGCCTTCTTCCGAGATCTGTCCCTGGTAGGTCGGCATGATTGGCTTGAATCCCGCGGGAAGGTGCGCCGAGGGGTTCAAAATCGCGTCACGAAGGAAGCCGTCCGTAACCAGCTGCGTACTTCCATCGTCCATCTTCAGTTTAGCGCCATGGATGCCCGCGAGGTTCGGTCCGCGCGCGGCGGCATCGCCCGTATGGCATTGGGAGCAGCCCATGGAGGCAAAAAGGCGTTCGCCATTCTGCGCCAGGCTCATACCGCTGGTGGAGGAATCGACCCATGCCTGGTAATCGGACGGAGTCATCACAACGATGTCACCAACCATGCCTGAGTGCAGAGTGCCGCAGTACTGGGTGCAGAAGAGATGATAGGTGCCCGCGGCTGTGGCGTTGAACCAGACCGTAGTGTAGCGGCCCGGGATCACTTCACGCTTTACGCGGAACTCCGGGATCGAATAGGAGTGGAAGACGTCCTGCGAGATCATGGTGAGCTGCACATTGCGTCCCATGGGAACGTGCAGCGCGTTGATCTCGTGCTGTCCGCCCGGATGCTCCGCCTTCCACATCCACTGCTTACCGACGATGTAGATGTTCATCGAATCGGCTGGCGGATTGTAGATACGGAAGTACAGCCATGCGCCCCAAACGAAGCAGAAGAGAAAGATGCCAAGAGGAATGATGGTCCAGGTCGCTTCCAGAAGCGTGGAGCCTTCAATCTGAATCGCGTTGGGGTGCTTCTCCTTGCGGTACTTGATGGAGAAGACGACGAGGAGGGTGAGGACCAGGGCCATGCCCACGAGGGTCATGAGCCAAAGGAAGATGTACAAGGCATCTGCCTGGCCTGCGACCGTCGACGCCTCGCGCGGCCACAGAGCCGAGGAGGTGAGCCACTTTGTAAGAAACTGCCAAAGTACTGGACTGATACCCATCGTTAGCCTTTATCCGTTCTTCTAATCTGCGTCGCGTTTCTTTGTCGCGTCTCTACTGCGTACTGCGAGAGTGTTATGCCTTGTCGTCGTGGTCTTGCGTAAGTGCGTGTTCACGACCGAGCTTTGCGTCTTTGCGGAACATAAGGAACATGAAACTGCCGAGCGAGGCCACCGTAATCATGCCTCCGAACTGCACCACACGAGCGACGATCAAACTATGTTTGTTGCGCTCGGGATCGTAGTGATAGCAGTACGTAAGAATGTTGGCGACCGGCGAACCAATCTTGTTGCCTGAGGATTCAATGAGGCCGAGAAGCATGTCCTTGGGCGAATACTCGACCCCCATGTAGTACTGGGCGACCTTGCCTTCGGGAGTGACGAGCTCGATGGAACTGGCGTGCGCGTACTGGTTGAGCACACCGTCCGGGCCGGGAACTTTGACATAACCGAAGCCGATGGCCGAAGCGAGGGCATCGATCGAAGCCTGGTTGGTGGTAGTGAGGAAGTGCCAGCCGTTTTCGGTGCCGGGGCGACCGTAGCGGTGGGTGTAGATGGCCTTCTTCTTTGCAGCTTCCGCCACCGTATCGTTCGGGTCGATGCTGGCGATGATCACATCGAAGTCTGTACCCGGGTTGAGCTTAACCATGGCAAGCGACTGAACGAGGCCGTCGAGCTCTTCCGTGCAGAGCATGGGGCAGTTCAGGTAGACGAGGGAGACGACGGCGGGCTTCTTGCTCTGCGACCCAAAGTACGTTCCGAGCGTCACGGCCTTGCCGGTCTCGTCCGTAAAGCTGGCCGAAAGAGGAAGCTCGCGGTTCAGATGCTGATCGACCTTTGCTCCCTTGAGTACCGAGGGAAGCTCGTTGCCGCTGTTTTCACCCGTCTGCTTATCGCCGTAGGAGGTCACCTGTGCGTGGACACAGAGCGGCATGAGCGCAATCGTGAGAAGCGCCGTGCCAAGTGTCGAGATGTGTCCGCGCAGATTCAAGCTGATCCTTCTTACTTCTTTGTCGGTGAAACGGTTTCGCCGCTGGCTTCATTGGCGTACTTCATCTTCTGTTCGCGTGACTCAATCTGGTCGATCTCGAATCCGGTGCGAGCAAAGCCGTTGGTGAGCGGTGCATGGATGGTACGGTTCGTCTCGCCAGCCATCAGGGTCTTGGCTTCTGCGGGGGCTCCTGCCGGAGCGGGAAGACCGCGCTTGACGATCGCCTCCATGGCCTGATCGATCGGGATACGAATACTGCCGTCGGTTCCGGCCGTGGTGTGATCCAGCAGAAGATCTTCGCGAGCGTGCAGATCGCTGGTGGACTGATTACTGTCATCCGCGTCGAGGCGGGGGGTGGGGAAGCTCTGCGCCAGACGGGCCGATTCCTTCTGCTCCATATACGGGTTTGTCGGCAGATTGACACGCTTGTGATCGACCGCAGGGCTTCCACCTGCGGTGACGGCCTGTGGCGAAAGCTTGGCTTCGTCCCCATCCTGCTTCAGGAGACCATAGTTGATGGCCTTACCCATGGCGAAGCAGAGAAGGAAGAAGACGACGAGGAACGCCATGAGGCCCGCGAGGAAGACCACGACACCGCGTGTATTGACGTCGGTGGTCTCGTATCCCGGATGCTCTGCGTCGAACTTCTCCGACGGATGCGGCTGCGGTTTGCTCATGCCGTGCTCATCCTCGTATTCACTGGGGCGGTTCTGATTCTCAATGGGCATGTTCTGCCTCCAGGATCTCGGCGGTGTGCGGATCGTTGAGAACAACGACCGGGCGTGCCATGAGTTGCGTCAGGTAATAGGCCATCCAGAGCGCGATAACCGCGACCGGGACAGTAATGTAGGCGAAGATACCGAAGTTGCCGGCCAGGTGAAGGTTTCCACGCGCGCCGGGGAAGTTCGGTTCAATCAGCCAGAAGAGATCGAAGGCCTTGGCGAAGATCATCCAGCCGGTGAGGAAGAGCATCTTCTTGCGGCTGTACTTGAAGTCGCGGCTCAACAGGCAGCAGAACGGGATGACCCAATGGAAGACGAAGTCGCAGGTCGTGATCACCCACCAGCCGCCGTGCGTCCGGTTGAGGTACCAAGGAATCTCCTCGGGCGAGTTGGCGCTCCAGATAATCAGGAACTGCGCGAAGGCCAGGTAGATGTTCAGCATGACGAAGCCGAGCATGAACTTGCCGAGATCGTACTGCTCGGTCTTGCGCAGAATGGTCTTGTACGGCTCGTACTCCGCCAGGCGGATCGAGGTGTGAACGCCAAGGGCGAGCACCGCGTAACCCTGACCGACGAGGAACAAGAAGCCCCAGACGGTGGAGTACCAGGTAATGTCCAGCGCCATGATGAGATCGATGGCAGCAATCGAAAGCATGATGACGTAGATCAGGATGCCGATGCCGGAGATGTTTTCGGCCTTAATGCGCCAGTACTCAAAGCTCTTCAGGGTGCCGCGATTCGGATCGGCGTCGCGCTGCAGGCTCCACTTGTTCAGGAAGAAGCCCCAGAGGAGGATGAAGCCGAAGACAACCGCCATCTGGATGCACACTGAAACCGGGCTGAGCATCGCCCGCTTGTAATCCAGGGCATGCGCTTCGCCTTCGGTGAGAAGATGACCGGCGAGTGCGTTGCGAACGGCGTCATAGCTGGTGTAGCGGGCCCAGAGCCAGAGGTGCTTGCCGAAGGCGATCAGCGGAATGAAGAGAAGGACGAGCAGGGGCGTGGTGCGCGTCATCGCTTCGAGCGGACGGCGCAGAAGCAGACCCCACTTACCACCGGAGACGTATTGCAGCATCAGCAGGCAGAGACCGCCGCCAGCGAAGCCGAAACAGAGCATGAATCCGAGCAGGTAGCCGCGGAGCATGTGGTTGCGGCCCTCCGAAGTGAACGCGAAGACGACCGAAAGCAGCGCGAAGAGGGCGGCGACGATGAGGGCGCGTGTGCGCCAGACCGCTACCACCGCCGGAGCGCTGAGGTCCGCAGGAAGTACGCGCGGGCCATGGTAGGCGTGCCCGTGTGCGTCGTGCCCGATAAGTTCGTTTCCGTGTGCCATTCGGTCTCTCGTCCGCCTTCTTGTCGCTGATGCTGCTTACTGCCTGCTACTTGGTGCTATCGGTTGGTGCTGCCGGGTGCGTTCAGCTTCACGTTGTTCGCCGAGCCTGGCGCCGGCTTTTCCGCGGTTACCGGTCCTGGCTTTGCAACCACTGCGGGTCCCGTGGGGTGGCTGTTGACCATATCTTCCCCGGGGATACCGTTGTCCTGGTTATTCGGCGTGCCGTAGACCGCGGTCGAGGGAAGGGTCCACTCGGCCGCGAAATCGCGGGGAAGGCCTTCACGCTCGGCAACATCCTCGAGCTTTTCTACCTTGGCGCCAGACTTGATATCTGCCGTGGTTGCGTGCTGCGAAAGCTGCAGCGCGCGAATGTAAGCTGCGATGGCCCAGCGGTCTTCAGGCGTAACCTGCGCGGCGTAATCCGGCATCGCGCCGTAGCCGTTGGTCATCACGTTAAAGAAGTGGCCGAGAGGCGCAGAGCGCAGGCGGTCCGTATGGAAGTTGCCCGCCGGACGATAGCCACGCTGCACGATCACGCCGCCGCCGTTGCCGACGCGCGAATGACAGGCCGCGCAGTAGATGTTGTAGCGCTCCTGTCCGCGCTGAAGAAGCTCAGCGTTGACCGGGAAAGGCATACCATCGCCCTCTTTGCCGTCGACCATACCCGTCAGCATGTAGCTATCGGCATCGGTCTGCGAGCGGGCGATCGTGTTCTCCACCTGCGGGCGCGCACCGCGGCCGTCGGCGTAAAACGCGCTTCCGCGCTGCGGATAAAGCTTAGGCTGGTCCTGCATGTCCTGACGGCAACCGGTCAGGAGGGCAGCGGACGCGATGGCCGATGCTGCGGCGATCCGCTGGAAAGAGTTCAAGGTCACAGCTCCACCTCCACCACACTCACAGCGTGGAACTGCTCAAGAAACGCGCGTGTGTCGTTCGCGTCGAACTGTGGGTCGATCGCTTCCAGGCAGAGGAAAAACTTGTTGTCCGTCGCGCCCAGACGAAAGTTGGGGGCGTTGAAGAGGGGATGATAAGGCTGCGGCAGACCGTTCAGCGCAAGCATGCCGAAGGCCGCCGAAAGTCCCGCGAAGAGAATGGTCCACTCGTAGGCCGGGATGATAAACGCAGGCCACGAGAACAACGGACGCCCCGCAATGTTAAGCGGGTAAGCAATCGCGGAAACCCACGTTTCCATCAGGAAGGACGTGGTCAAACCGAGGAGTCCGCCCATCAAGGTCAGCAGGGGTACGCGGTTGCGGTGTACATCGAGCGCTGAGGCCGCCTCTTCCACCGGATAGGGGGTGTAGCACTCCATGCGGCGGTAACCCGCATCGCGTGCAGCTTCGGTCGCGTGCACCATGGCACCCGGCGTATCGAATTCGGCCAACAGACCGTAGACTCCCTCACGCACCAGCATCAGGCCGTCTCCTCAACAGTTTCTTCCGCGTCGATCCCATGGATCTTGGTCGCCGGAAGCATCATCTTGATCTCGTTCATAGGAATCATCGGAGCGAAGCGCACGAAGAGAAGGAAGAGCGAGGTGAACAGGCCCATCGTTCCGATGAAGAGCAGATAATCCCAGCGTGTGGCCTTGTACGTACCCCAGCTGGAAGGAAGAAAGTCGCGGTAGAGCGAGGTCACAACGATGACGAAGCGCTCGAACCACATACCGATGTTCACGATGATCGACAGAAGGAACAGGTACGCAACATTGGTACGAAGCTTGCGCCACCAGAGCGTTCCGAGCGGGATCGCGATGTTGAAGAGAATCAGCAGCCAGTAGCCCCAGCCGAGGGGACCAAACATGCGGTTCCACATCATGAACCACTCCCAATGGGAGGCGGAGTACCAGGCCATGAAGACTTCCATCGCGTAACCGTACGCAACGATCAATCCCGTGCCGAGCATGACCTTCGCCATATTGTCCAGATGACGAACCGTGACGAGATCTTCCATGTGGTAGAACTTCCGGATCGGAATGGCCAGGGTCAGCACCATGGCGAAGCCGGAGTAGATAGCACCAGCAACGAAGTAAGGCGGGAAGATCGTCGTATGCCAGCCGGGAAGAGCAGCAACCGCGAAGTCGAAGCTGATGACCGTGTGTACCGAAAGTACGAGGGGTGTAGAGAGACCCGCAAGAAGCAGCGACGCCGTCTCATACCGCATCCAGTGGCGGGTCGAACCGCGCCAGCCGAGAGACAGAAGACCGTAAGCGTACTTGGCGAAGGGAAGCTGCGCCTTGTCGCGAAGGGTCCCGAAATCCGGCACCATGCCGATGTACCAGAAGACCACCGAGATCGTTGCGTAGGTCGAGACGGCGAAGACGTCCCAGGCCAGCGGCGAACGGAACTGCGGCCAGACGTTCATCGTGTTTGGCAGCGGAAGGAGCCAGTAACCGAGCCACGGACGGCCGACGTGCAGGATGGGGAACATACCCGCGCAGACGACGGCGAAGATCGTCATGGCTTCCGCGAAGCGGTTAATGGAGTTACGCCAGCCCTGCTTGAAGAGCAGAAGGATGGCGGAGATCAGGGTGCCGGCGTGGCCGATACCGATCCACCAGACGAAGTTGATAATCGCGAATCCCCATGCACCGGGAATCGTGACGCCCCAGATACCGACGCCCTTCAGGACCAGCCAGGTGACGGCGATCACGAAGAGGGTCGCGATGCCCGACGCCACGATCAGGCCGAAGAACCAGCCGAGCGGGGTGTGCGAGGTAAGCACGACGCGCGAGATCTTCTCCGTGACCGACTTGAAGGTGTGGCCGGGAGCGATGACAGCGAATTCGCCTGTGACCGGGTCGATCATAGGATCGACTGCGGGATCGTGGTGCGGCGGTAGAGGTTTGGTCGCCATTATGCCTGCTCCAATGCCGGGTTCGGGTTAATCACGCCTGCCACATAGGTGGTTCGCGGGCGATAGTTCAGATCGCCGAGAACAGCGTAGTTGCGCTCTTCGGCCTTACGCTTCGCGACCTTGGAGCCCTTGTCATTGATGTTGCCGAAGGTGATGGCGTCCGTCGGGCAGGCCTGCTGGCATGCCGTGATGACTTCTCCATCGCGAATCGCGCGACCTTCCTTGTCCGCCGTGATCTTGGCCGACTGGATACGCTGCACGCAGTAGCTGCACTTCTCCATGACGCCACGCGAACGAACGCTGACATCAGGATTGCGCATGAGCTTGGTGCTCTCCGTCTCGTAATCCGAGTACAGGAGGAAGTTGAAGCGGCGCACCTTGTAGGGGCAGTTGTTCGAGCAATAGCGCGTGCCCACGCAACGGTTGTACACCATGGTGTTGATGCCTTCGGGCGTATGCACCGTGGCGCCCACCGGGCAGACCTGCTCGCAACCCGCGTTTTCGCAGTGCTGGCAGAGCATCGGCTGGAAGTGGGCCTTGGGAGCGTGGAGGTCGCCTTCGAAGTAAGTATCGATGCGCAGCCACTGCATGTTACGGCCGATCTTGACCTGCTCGCGGCCGACGACGGGGATGTTGTTCTCCGCGTAGCAGCTGACGATGCAGGCGTTGCAGCCTGTGCAGGAGTTGAGATCAATCGCCATGCCCCAGGCGTTCTGGATCTGGCCGGAGCTCTTGTCGACGTTGTCGTACTTCCACGCGTCGGGGAAGAGGCTCATCTCCTTTTCCGGTGTCTCGCGCATCGCGCCAGCGCCGGTCTTTAGATTCGTCGGGGTTCCGAGCTCTTCGTGCGCAAAGTTGGGGTTCGCCTTCACCTCGTCGAGGGTGGCATAGCGGATGATCGACCGCTCCATCGCTTCGTGGCCGCCGAGGGAGACCGTACCGGGCTCGACGGGGTGAGCGAGATCGCTCTGCGCCGTCTTTCCACGGTTATCGAGCGAATGGACCGAGGTGACGCAAAGATCGTGCGTACCTTCTGTCTTGCGCGCCTGCAAACCGCCCTGCGAGAAGGGAGCATCCGAGGTGCGGAGAACGTAGCCATTGGATCCGACACCCTGACCGACACGGCCAAAGTTGCGGCCCAGGCCAAGATGCACGGTGATCACACCCTGAGGATGGCCGGGAACGACGAGCGGGGGAATGACCAGCTTGCGGCCGTTGAGTTCGAGCTCCAGGAGCTCCGTCTCTTCGGTCTTCAGCGCGGCCATCGTCTCCATGCTCATCAGAGCGGCGTTGTCCCAGGAGAGGTGCGTGACCTGCTTGGGCAGCTCCTGCAGCCAGCCGTTGTTCGCATAACGGCCGTCGTAAGTAGAGGTGTCCGCCTTGAAGTTGATCTCGTAGCCACCGGCAGTGGCCGGTGCGGTTGCGACGACAGTGGAAGCCTTCGGTACTCCCGACTTCGGCGTGAAGGCGGTGCCTTCAACCCAGCCGTCGTGGAGAGACTTCTTCCAACCAGTAGCGAAGTCGCCAGTGATGTACGTCTTCGCGGCGATCTGGACCGCATCGTAAGCCGTGGCGGTCGCGTCCGGAAGCAGCGCCTGGAGAACGTTGTGCGCGGAAACGCCGTTATAGAGAGGATCGATCAGCGGCTGAATGATGCTGATGGTTCCGTCGTAGGAGCGCGCGTCCGACCAGCTCTCAAGATAGTGCGCCTGGTTGATGTGCCAGGTCGTTGAGACGCCGGTCTCATCTACATACATACCCAGGTGGGCAGAGTTGGGGACCTTGGTGAGGGCAGAAGAGAAGTTGAGGTCGGCGGGAGCGCTATAGACCGGATTCACGCCCATGATGACCAGCCACTTGACCTTGCCGGAGTTGATGTCCGCGACGAGCGACTTCAGCTCGGCGGTCTGCTCCGTGGGGAGTGCCGCGACAGGCTGCGTATAGACGACCGTCTTGCCGATAGCTCCGATGGCGGAGTTGAGAGCGTAGGCGGCAGCGTGGATCGCGGCGGAAGACTGCGGTCCGGCGATGACGACCGCGCGACCGGAGGACTTCTTGAGGTCTTCGACAACCGTGGTAAAGAACTTCTGAACCTCTGCGTCGTCGAACTTGCCCGATCCAGCAGCGAGCGAACCGGCAAACGATTCAAGATCGCTCGGCTTGAGACCGAGGCGATGCTCGGCCTTGAAGCCCGTAACCGTAGGCATGCACTCTACGACGTAGAGGCGGTTCATCGTCTTGCCCTCTTCGTAACGGTGACGCTCGGCGTAGGCGCGAGAGACCGGGAGGAAGCCGGGGAAGGCGTTGGACGAAAGAAAGTCGGCGTCGAGCGAAAGGATCACATCGGCGTCTTCGAGCTTGTATTGCGCGTCGGTGTACTCACCGAAGGCAGCCTTGGAGGCGGCGCGAGCGCCATCCATATTAATGGCGTCGTACTGGACCAGCTTGGCACTCGGATACTTGGCCTGCACTTGCTTCCACTGTGCGGCAAGGGTGGGCGAGGTGATCGTATCCGTAAGGAAGTAAACACCTTCGCCGCTTCCAGTTGCCTTGACGGCGTCAGAGAAGGTTCCAGCAAAATCACCAAAGGTCGAATTCACGGTCAGACCGGCAGCGCGCTTGACAACGTGCTGCGAACGGTCCGGATCGTACAAGTCGAGGAGCGACGCCTGCGTAAAGAGGTCCGTCTTGCCCAACGACATCGGGTGTTCGGGGTTTCCGTCGACCTTGATGGGGCGGAAGGCGTCCGTCTTGACGAGAACGGGAACCGCACCGGTCGGGAAGGGATACGCCGTAGCAAAGAACATCGGCTTTCCGAGGACGAGGTCTTCGGGCTGCTTCACGTACGGGAAGATCTCTTCGTCAGGCTGCTTGGTGCAACCGGTCATCCCGGCAAGGGCGAGCGATGCGCCCATCACCTTCATGAAGCCCCGGCGAGAGACGCCGTCGGTCAGCTCACTGGCCTGACGGGGAAACTCTTCGCGCAGCATGGCTTCAAAACCGGGATCCTCGGCGAGATCGTCGAGCGAGGTCCAGAAACGCTTGCCCTTCTTTCCGGCGAGGCGGGCCTGCACTTCGGCGAGGGTGAGCTTGGCCGGGGCGATGCTGGTAACCACAGTTGCGCGCTGAGGCGCACTCGACATCGATGTAGCTTCTGGCATTGCGTTTCCAATCACTTCAGAACTAGGCGTCGTACTCATCGGTGGCATACCTCGCAGCTCTGCAGCTCGTTTGGCGTGCGGATGTGGTACTTGTCCGTGAGATAGACCCCGAGATCGCGCTGCGAGGTGAACTTCTTGTAGCTTGCCGGCATGATGATGCCGGGGCCTGCATCGGAGTAGGTTCCGGGACCGCCGATCGGGAAGGGGTTCATTCCCGGACCCGTCGTCGGTTGACCCTTGCCTGCGGCCTTCATCTGCAGGAAGGCCACTTCAGGATTGCTCTTGGACGGATCCTTCGTCACGCAGTTGACACGCTGTGCCGTGGGTCCGTTGGAGCCGGTATCGGCGCACCAGACAGGTTTGCTCTCGCTGGGGCCTGCCCACGCCATGTTGTAGATCTCGGAGGTCGGGCGAAGATTCTTCGCCGGATCGCGATGGCAGTTCAGGCACCACTCCATCTGGAGGGTGTTCTCTGCGTACATGAGGGGCATCTCGTCGACACGGCCATGGCAGCTTGCGCAGCCAATACCCTTGTTCACGTGGATTTCATGATTGAAGTAAACGTAATCCGGAAGATCGTGAACACGGATCCATTTGATAGATTCGCCTGTGGCCCAGCTAGTCCGTACGGGCTCGAGCATGGCGGCGTTGGTCCAGATCTGCGCGTGGCAGTTCATGCAGGTCTTGGTAGGAGGAATTCCGGCATAGGAAGACTTCTCGACCGAGGTGTGACAGTACTGGCATTGGAGGCCCAGGCCTTCGACGTGGTGGCGATGCGAGAACGGAACCGGCTGGTCGGCCCGCTGGCCCTGCCGCGTCACCCACGGGGATCGCTGCAGCTGGTTCAACGCCACGCCCAGGGCTACGACGATCAGACCTGTCAAAACAAGGCCTGCCCGAGCCAGGGCGTTCGAACTGCGGTCAAAAACTTGCGCCATGAGTACGTCCTGCTTCCTCTGCGTCTAAGGAAAAATCATTGTTCAAAAATCACGATTCAAAAACTGCTACAAACTCTTCACTACCTGCTACCGAACTACCTTGCAAACCGTCTACACCACACCATTGCGGTCAACCGGATTGTTCGCGCGGCAACATGCAGCGAAGAAATACATCCGGGAGATTTCAATATATCAGCGCAACGGAGCTGATTTGCTCCATCGGGAATGCAGCGCTAGTCGTTTTCTTTCATCGACTTTCGATAATCGAACTTACAGCTGTGACGCCGATCACAACATCTTGGATGTAAGTGCCGAAGAGCCTTGTATTACCGCTATATCTGCTGTTTTCGTCAGGTATCTGAAGCGGTAACTAAGCCTAAATTAGTCCGAGTTCAATTTATTTTTTGTTCATCTTGTTACTTAGGATTTGCTTTCCCCCACCATCGGAAATCACGAAGGCTTGCGCCGGAAGCGACGGGGCTTTACCAGCTTCGGTCCAGAGAAAGATGCGCTGCGGCCCTGTCCATTTCTGAAGGAAGCTCGCGTCGTCTTCGAAGATCTTTGGAGCGTCACTGAAGAAGCTGCCGTACCAGAGATTGGCGGAGTGCCCGTGCAGGATGTGGATTGGCTCGCCGCCGTTAGGCCCCGGACGCTGCAGGTAAAAACCGAGCGTAGAAGCAGCTTCATACTCGTCATTGAGGACGATCAGATCGCCGCGACGGATCTCGCGTGCGATAGCGAGAGCGTGTGTCTGCGAGGTCAGCACGGGCGAAAAGATCTGCAGACCCATGTGCGCGGCGATCAGGAAGAGATAAGCCATTCCAGCGAGCGCGAGGTTCGCGACGTGCGGCTTATACCTGCGTCGTGCCCACCAGCAGGCATAGCTTCCGAAGAAGAGCGCAACGGCGGTCAGCACGAGTGGAACGCGAAATGCCCCCATGGCCTGCGCGTTGAGATCGAGGAAATGGCCGAAGGAGAGGGCGTAGTCGCCTGGATTCTGTTGAAGCAGAGCAGCCAGATCGAGACCGGGCGAAGGTGGTTTGGCGTGGAGCACAAAAAACGTGCAGGCAATGGCCGCAGTCGACCCACACACCAGCAGGACAACCGAGATGTGTTGCCCCGCCGTTACCAGGCCTCCGGGTAGCTGGAACTCCTCCGCTTGACGGGCCTCGTCGTGAAGCCACTTGGCGATCAGAAGTGCGAAGGCGGGCAGGGCAGGAAGGACGTAGTACTCCTGCCGCGTGGAAAACGAGAAGAAGACGAGCGGAAGGAGCGCCCAGACGCCAAGCAGAAGACGCGCGCGCCCTTCTTCGTTCATGCCCTTTCTCCGCAGAGCATTGCGCCAGGGAACAGAGGCGATGGCTTTGAAGAGAAATGCGCTCCAGGGCATCAGCCAGATGAGGATGAGTCCCCAGAAGAGAACGAGCGGCACGGTGTCGTAGTCGCGTGGAACGCGGAGGTTGAGGTAGCGGAGGACGTGCTCGTTCATGAAGTAGAACCAGGTCCAGCCGTGCACGTTGCCGAGGGTAGGAAGGGGGACGTTCCAGTGTCCCCCGAGATGATTGAGCCCGAGAGGATGCCCCTCAGTCGGGTTATGCAGCCCCGCGAGGATGTGCCACGGGGCTGCGACGGCGAGGAAGACCAGCAGCGTCGGCACAAGATGAAGCTGCAGCAGGCGGTTTGCAGTTCCCTTCACGCCGCGCGTTACAAGGAGATACAACAGCACGATACCCAGGGGGAAGACGAGGCCGATGAGGCCTTTGGTCAGAATGTTGAGGGCGCAGGCGATACCGAAAAGAAGACATGGCGCGAGCGTCGGCCTGGGCTGCTCTTCGGTGTGCCAGAAGGCAGCCAGCGCAAGCGTGAGCCAGAGGCAGACGATAGCGTCCGGAATGAGGATTCGCGTAAAGATAAACAGGCCGAAGCTGGAGAGCAGGATCAGCGCGGCGTAAAAACCGACGCGTGCACTCCGGAAGATGCGGCGGCCGAGGCCTTCGACCGTCAGCAGCAGAGCGAGGACGTAAAGCGCGAGCGGCAGGCGCGCCGCGGCCGCGTGGACGCCGAAGAGGCGGAAGCTTGCCGCCATACTCCAGTAGAGGAGCGGCGCCTTTTCCAGGTAGCGGATGCCATTGGCATAAAGGGTAACTGGATCGTGCCTCTGCACCATCTCGCGTGCGACCTCGGCGTGGACGGAGTCAGCGTCGTCCAGCAGAGGTGGCGTGACAAGTGCAAACGTGGCATAAAGAACGAACCACAGCGCAATGAGGACCAAAAGATTCCGACGCGACTGTGGAGGTGTGTTCATACGGAGAAGTGTAGTGCGACGGCTTTCGGCGATTTGTAGTTGTCTCGAAAAAATGGGACTGCGCTACAGCATTGGAATGGGAAAATGACTTCTCATCTCCGCCCTAGTCTTTGCACGGTCGCAATCGATAGATTTCTTATGCGTACACAAATGCGCCGGGGAGTTTTCTATGCGCTTCAGGGCCCTTTTATATCTTGCTGCCACCCTCTTTTTTTATCCTCTCTCTGCCAGAGCGGATCTCATCGGAGACAACATTCATGTGTACGAAAACAATCCGATGCAGGCAACGACCAAAGATCTGGGATCCATCTTCGCGCCGGGCAGCGGAAGCAATGCCCTTTTGGGTTTCGTGACCTATGAGGTAACGGGCGATCAGATCTCTCTGCTCTTCAACGTGCCCAAATCGTTTTATCTTGAAAGCCGGTCTTTTACCTTCGTCGATACAAGCAAAGATCCCTGGATGGACCTTGTTTCCATGGATGCGCAATCGACTCCTCTCTTCGGTCAGGATGGCTCCGTAAACCAGCCAAGGCCTCCGATCATCACCTTCGACACTTCCAGCGTGACGTTTACGTTTGGAGATGTGGTGATCCCTCCTGGCAGTAAAGAGATCTTCGATCTTGACTTCCGCGATCCGGTCTCTGCTACACCTGAACCTGCCTCTCTCCTGCTGGTTGGCTCCGCCGTTCTTGGAGTGCTGGGTATGGGTAGGCGAAGATTTTTCGCGCGATAACGGTTTCTACTTTGTCATCCCGTAGCGAAGCGAAGGGATCTGCTGTTTATTTCCTGACAAATCAGATTTGTGCGCTCCGCGCGACCCCATCCTTTCGCAAAGACGCGAAAGAATGGGGCACGGGCCTCTCTTCTCGCCTTGTGTGGCGACGGTCACTTTACGGCGAAGCTGAAAATGCTAACCTCAGCTTCGATGAAGTTGCGGAACGACAAGCCGGATGGAACGCCTCAGCCACCAGCGGAGATGATCTTTGGGGAGTGGTATCCGGCGTTGCGAACAAACGCGCTGTCCAAAGGGAAGACCCTGACGGCCCTGCTGCTCGGTGTGCCTCTGCTGCTGGGGCGCAAGAACGATGGAAGCATCTTTGCCATGCGGGACCTCTGTCCGCACAGGGGGATTCCCCTTTCGGCGGGTTGGTTCGATGGCGATACGGTGCAGTGCAAGTACCACGGTTGGAAGTTCGAACCCTGCGGCGGCCAATGCGTGGAGATTCCTTCGCTGACGCAGATCGACGCGCTGGAACCCACGAAGATCTACGCCGGGGCGTATCCCTGCGTGGAGCGCGATGGACATGCGTGGGTCTACCTGCCGGAGGCGGGCGCTGGCCGGATTGCGGACCGCTCGACACTGCCTGTCGTGCCCGAGGTTCCGAAGTTTTCGACCAAGTTCCGAACGGCGCATCTCTCCGCAGAACTTCCCTGCAACGTGGACCACGGCATCATCGGCCTGATGGACCCGGCGCATGGGCCATTTGTGCACCAGGCATGGTGGTGGCGGTCACAGGCCTCGATTCACGAAAAGAAGAAGCTCTTCGTGCCGATCGAAGAAGGCTTTCGTATGGCCTCGCATGCGCCGAGCGCAAACTCCGCTCCGTACAAGCTGCTGGGCGTCTATGGCAGCGAGATCACGACGACGATCGACTTTGTTCTACCGAATCGGCGCTATGAGACCATCCGTGCCGGAGAGAAGTGGTTCGCCTCGCTGACCACCGTCACGCCCGTGACTCCGGCGACGTGCCGCATCGATGTAGTGGCCTGCTGGAATATCTTTTACGGGGTCCCGTTTGTGCCTGCCATCGCGAAGTACTTCGGCGCGAAGTTCGTCCGGCAGGACCAGGAGACGATGATCGAACAGGCCGAGGGCTTACGCTTCCGGCCAGCCATGATGTTGATTGACGATGCCGACCTGCCCGCGAAGTGGTACTTCGCCCTGAAGCAGCGCAGGCTTACGGGCAAAGGGGAACATCCGCTGGCAGGACCCATGGAGCTGCACTGGCGAAGCTGAACGTTCGCTGGGTCTTAGCGGTGGAAACCGTGAAAGAACCCGTAGGCGAAGAGCAGAAACGCCATCAAGGTAAGCAGGAGCATGATGCTGATGAAGGTTGTCGCGCGCGCCTCCTGCTGCGGCGTGGGCCTTGTAATCCCAAAGACATCGATAAAGATACTGACGAGCGATTTGACCGGATGCATGATGTCTATCAGAGTGCTCCGCGAGACGCTTCGATGCAAGCCCCCTATAGGGGTGTGGCCGGTGCGAAGGCGGAGACGCCCGACTCCGTCACCAGACGCTCCGTGTCCAGGTTGAGCGCTTCGCCGAGACGCATCCAACTTGTGCGCCATTCGCTGGGCCAGTAGCCGGAGCCGCGGCGGAGAAGGTCGTTCCAGATATTCTGCGCCTGCCAGAGGTCGACCTCAAAAGGCAGGTCGCGGAGGGTTTCGGCGATATCCAGCGTCTGCGCGATGGCTTCCGCGGGATGGGTGGCATCCGCGCCTGCTTCCAGGCGATGCATGGCGCGCTGCATGCATGCAGCAGCGGCAAAGCTGAGTTCGGCTTCATTGAGCGTGACCTTGTCCTCCGTCGCCCGCCGGAGCAGCGAAGCCACCAGAACGGAGTCGAAGGGATCGGTTTCGAGCGCCTGACGAAAGCTGGCGTTCAAGGCAAAGCCTGCCGCCAGGGCCAGCGCGGGAGGAGACTCCATGCCAGCGCGGGAGAGGAAGCGCAGAAGAGACGAATGATCTTCGTAGATGGTGCGAAGACTGGTTTCCACCTCGATCACCGTTGCGTCCAGAATACTGCGCAGAATACGCTGCTGTTCGTCGTGGAAGAGAGAGGTCAGCGAATAAGCTGTCTGTCCGAAGTAGCGGTCGATAAGGCGGATGACCTCGGGGAGATTGGCGCTCTCCATTGCGGTGTGGACGTTCTGTTCAAACTCCGCAAAGGCAACCTCCGACGCCTCGGTATACGGGCAGACGGCGGCGGAGAGGTTCTGGTCGCCGAGATGAAGCACGGCGAAGCTGACCTCCTCCTGCTCCTCCGTGATGCGGCTGCGAATCTCCGCGCGACCGATGGCGAGGCGTCCGCGCCCGGAGGTGAAGACCTCTTCCGAAATGCGGCGGACGTCGAAGCAGAAGAGTCCGCCCTCTTCCGGATAGGGCCGGAAGATCGAGCTGATGGCGTAGTGCGCTCCTACCTGCTCCAGACCGATAAACATCTTCTGGACCCACTGGTAGTAGACCTCCGCGCCATCCGCCGGAGTCTTGATGTTGCTCTTCGCCTCTGCCAGCGTGGCGAGGAAGGCGTCCTGAATGGGCGTTGCCACCTCTCTACCGAAGAGCTTGTGCGTCAGTTCAAGGACGCGTCCGGCATAGGCGATGATCTGCACGGTCTCGATGCCGGTGATGTCGTCGAAAAACCAGCCGCAGGAGGTGTACATGAGCTGGGTGTGGCGCTGGAGCTCCATCAACTCCCAGGCGCGGACACGCTCTTCCGCTGTCAGTTCATGCGTGCCAAACTCCGCAAAGTAGCGTGCCTCGTTCTCGGTGGAGCGATTGAGGATGATGCGGATGTACGCGTCGCGCGCGGCCCAGACGTCGTGGAAGAAAGTTCCGCCGAGCTGGTCCGTGAGCGGATCGACAGCATCACGCAGACGATCCAGCGCATCGCGAAGCGGCGCCCTCCACTTCTGGTTCCAGCCCGGCTTGCCGCCGTTACAACCGCAGTCGCTCTTCCAGCGTTCCACGCCGTGGGCGCAGGACCACGAAGAGTCTTCGACGACGCGCGCCTCCATCCGTGGAGGAAACTTCTCCAGAAACTCGGCGTAGTTGGTCAGCTTTGCCAGACCTTTGTCTTCGAGATAGTGCATCGCATAGGCGAGCGCCATGTCGCCGTGCTTGTGGTGATGCCCGTAGCTTTCCCCGTCCGTCGCGATGTTCACGATCTGCGGAAGAGGTTTTCCGTCTTCCAGGTATTCGGTCTCATGAAAGCGCGAGACGAGGCGCTTGCCGAAGTCCTTGCCAGAGTCGAGCACGCCTTCAAACGCGACAGCCCGGGAGCCATCACCGTCATAAAAGAAGACATCGATGGAGCGGCCCTCGGGCAGTTTCACGAGGTACGGCGTATTGGCATTCACGACACCGCCCGTGACATCCGTCCACTCCGCCTCAGGTGCGCCTGCT
Source organism: Terriglobus saanensis SP1PR4 (assembly GCF_000179915.2). Taxonomy (NCBI): domain Bacteria; kingdom Pseudomonadati; phylum Acidobacteriota; class Terriglobia; order Terriglobales; family Acidobacteriaceae; genus Terriglobus; species Terriglobus saanensis. Next base: position 4,851,767 of record NC_014963.1, read on the forward strand.
TTCGTGAGCGGACGTACTGCTGCGGCCTGCAGCGGTGCAAGGACGGTGAACTTGATCCCCTCCTGCGCGAGCAGGTCGAGGACGTCGTGATTGACGGCGGTCTCCGCCAGCCACATGCCTTCCGGCTTGCGTCCAAAGCGGAACTCAAAGTCGCCGATACCCCAACGAATCTGCGTGAGCGCATCACGGCGGGACGTCAGCGGCATGATGATGTGGTTGTAGACCTGTGCCATGGCGGAGCCGTGACCGCTGTAGCGGTCGGCGCTGGCCTTGTCCGCGTCGAGAATCATGGTGTACGTGCGCGGCGCAAACTCCTGCAGCCAGCTCAGCAGCGTAGGCCCGAAGTTGAAGCTCATCCGGGCGTAGTTATTCGTAATGCGGACGATCTTGTTCTCTTCGTTGAGGATGCGCGAAGCGCCGTTGGGCGAGTAGCACTCCGCCGTGATGCGCTCGTTCCAGTCGTGCCAGGGCGCGGCGGACGATTGCGACTCTACCGTTTCAAGCCAGGGATTTTCGCGGGGTGGCTGATAGAAGTGACCGTGAATGCAGACATAGCGCTCACCCAGTGCAGCGGGGGAGACATCAGCGCGGGATTTCAATCGACGTGTGCGGGCCATCTGTCCTCATGCAATACGGAGCGGAAGGTGAAACAAAAGAGTTCAGGATTTCTGAAGCGTACGATTCATTTCGGCTGTAGTTGTTTGCCCGCTGCCAGATCGCAGGCGCGGTACATGTACCAGCTTGCCACGGATCGGAAGGGACGCCACTTCTCAGCACGCTTTTCGATGACAACTGCTTTGGGAAGGTCGCGGGGAACGACCTTGCCTGTCGACTTAAGGCCAAGAAAAGTAAGGGCAAAGCCTTTGCGCACTCCATAGTCGTCCACGGGAAGAACGTCCGGACGGCCAAGGCGGAAGATCAGCATCATCTCCACCGTCCAGCGGCCGATGCCGCGGACCTGCGTGAGGTGTTCGATGATGGCCTCGTCGTCCATACGGCGGATCTTCGCAAGCGTGGGCACGGTGCCGTCGAGAGTCTTGGCAGCGAGGTCGCGGAGGGCAAGCGCTTTGTTATGCGAGAGACCCGCGCCGCGCAACTGCTCGTTGGGGCAATCCAGAAGATGCTCTGGCGAAGGATGAAGGCCGATGCCGCAGACGGGATGGAAGCTTTCCAGCAGGCGGCGATGGATCGTAGCCGCAGCCTTGCCGTGAAGCTGCTGGAAGACGATGGCCTCCGTCAGTGCTTCAAAGGGCGACTGTTGCCCCGCTGTACGCATGGTGAAGGCACCAGCCCGCGCGATGAGGCGGCCCAGCTTGGCGTCGCGCGCAGTCAGGTGCGCGAGGGCTGCTTCGGTATCGTAAGGTGGCTTGCGCGTGCGGGCTGGATGGCTTTCCGACATGAAGGGGATGCTAGCAGAGAGGTTAGCTCCGGTGAAGAATGCCTCGCCGCAGATGAAAGCGTTCGCCGCGCCAGACGACCGTATCTCCCGCATAGCTCCACGCCCAAAGCAGAAGTCCGATGCAGTCACGCAGCGGCAACAGCCAGATGTCGCGGAGGACCTGTTCGTCGCGCAGGATGCCAACACCAATCGAAAGCGCCACGGCCACCCTTGCTAGCAGAGCCACGGAGAGCAACGTGAAGCTCCAGAGCTCGAAGCCGCTGGCAACGCACGTAGCCAGCGCCCACGCGATCACGTACGTAACGGCGACACCAAGGTATCCCGCGCGGCGCGAGTCGCGCACAGAGCGCATCCACCGCAGCTGATGGTCGCAGAAGCCGCGCAGTGTATAGCGCGGGACGATGGTCTCCACGATCTCTGGCACCAGCTCAATAGCGTAACCTGCGCGATAGATCCGCGCTCCAAGTTCGTAGTCGTCCGCGAGATGTTCTGTGAGGGGAGCGAAGCCGCCGATTTCTTCCAACACAGTACGCGGCATGGCGAGCGTGGAACCGAGGCCAAAGCGGAGGCCGCCTTCCAGCATGCGCGCGGTCAGGACGCTGGGAAAGAACTCCGTGGCGATGCCTAGGGCTTCAATACGCGAGAGCAGGCCATGGCCCTTGGCCGACGCGCCGAGATACGGCGTGGTGACCATGCCGACCTTCTTTTTTCCGCGCGGTGTGAAGCCTGCGACGACGCGCGCCAGGTAGTGCGGAGAGACGAGAATGTCGCTGTCGTTGACGAGGAGGATCTCGCCGAGGGCGTGCGGGAGCATCTGCGCCAGATTGCTCACCTTGCCGCTGGTGCCGAGGCGTTCCGGGCACTCGAGGACACGGATCGCAAGCTCCGGAAACTCCGCTCGAAGGCGGTCGATCTCCGCCACGGCGGGGTCTTCCAGAGACGAAACGCCGAAGAGGATCTCGTACCGTCCCGCATACTGCTGCAAGCAGTGTGAGCGAAGTCCGGCGTACATGCGCGCGTCCACGCCTTTGAGCGGTTTCAGCAGCGTGACGGTGGGAGCCGTCGCAAGAGCGGTGAGCGGATGCGCGCGCCAATGGTGCGTAAAACTGCGACCCGCGCGGAGCGTCAGCACCATGTAGACGAGGCCCGCAAGCGTCATCAGGGCGCAGAAGATGGAGACGGCGATAGCGATGTGCGCGGCGAGGTCGGGGGCGATTTCAGTGGAAGGAGTCACTGAGGTAAGGATACGGGATCGCCGTTGCGAAGGAGACCATCGTGACTTCCAAAAAGTAGCACTTTTACTCAACCAACCCCGTCATTTCGACCGACCGAAGCAAAGCGAAGGGAGCGGAGAAATCTGCTTTTGCCATGTGCCAAAGGCACATCAGATCGCGCTTTGCGCGATAAACAAAAGCAGATCTCTCCACTTCGGTCGAGATGACGAAAATTATGGGTTCGAGATGACGAAAATTATGGTCGTATGACGGACATTACTGGGTCGAGATGACGGACATCATGGCCGGAAACTTGGCTACTCGTAGCGCAGCGCTTCGATGGGGTTCAGGTTCGCCGCCTTCCACGCAGGATAGATACCGAAGACGAGGCCGATGGTGCAGGAGATGAGAAACGCCGCGATCACCCACGTCGCAGAGAGCAGCGCCGGAAGGAAGAAGTGCATGCCCAGGACGACGAAGCAGCCGATGGTGACGCCCAGCAGGCCTCCCACGGCGCAGAGGGTCATCGCCTCCAACGTGAACTGGTAGAGGATCGTGCGCTTGGTCGCGCCGATGGCTTTGCGGATGCCGATCTCGCGCGTTCGTTCCGTGACGGAGACGAGCATGATGTTCATCACACCAACGCCGCCCACCATCAGGCCGACGCTGGACAACGCAAACATCAGGATGAAGAGGCCACCGGTGAGCTGCGTCCACAGGCGCGTCAGCGCGTCGGAGCCGAACATGGCGAAGTTGTCGTCCTGGTCGGACTTCACCTTGCGGCGCGCGCGGAGGACGTCGCGCACCTCTTCTTCCACCGCCGGACGGTTCATGGGATCGTCGTATTTCAGGCTCAACCAGTAGTCGAGCACCTCGGGATGGAGCTTGTGGAAGGTGGTGATGGGGAAGAAAGCGAAGTCGTCGTCGGGATTCTTGCCGCTGCTGAAGGCCTGTTTGAGCGTGTCGATCTGCCCAATGACGGTGAAGGTCATGCCGTTGACGGTGATCTCCTGGCCGATAGGATCGAGGCCGGGAAAGAGCGTCTCCGCCGCGTCATGCGCGAGCACGGTCACGTTGGCAGAGCGTTCTTCGTCCATCTGGTTGAAGAAACGTCCGCGCACGATGTGCCAGTCGTTGACGTCGCGCGAGGTCCAGGATTCGCCGCCGAGCGGAGCGTTTTCCACCTTATGCCCGTTCGCTTTGAGGATGGACATGCCTGCTCCACCGAAGGCGTCGAAGTTCTGATAACGCAGCGAGGCGGCAACGCTGGCGACGTGCGGCAGATGCATCAGAGATTGCGCGTCCTCATACGTAAGCTGCTTGCGCAGAAGCATCGCGGGCGTGGGACGCTTCCCAAAGACCTCGAAGCGGAAGATCATGAGCGTGTTGGTTCCCAGCTCGGAGATCATGCCGTTCACGTTATCGTTCAGGCCATTGATTACGCTCGACATGATAATGACCGTAATCACACCGATGACAATGCCGAGGATGGTAAGACCGCTGCGCAGCTTGTTGGCGCGCAGCGTGTCGAGCGCCATTTTGATCGTTTCTTTCTGGTCGCTAAGGCGCATTACATATCACTCCTGAGCGCAACGATGGGATCGAGGTCCGCCGCCTTGCGTGCCGGGTAGACGCCGAAGAAGATTCCCGTCACCGTACTGACGAAGAGGCCAACGAGGATGCTCCAGATCGCGACGTTAGCTGGAAAACCGGCAACAATGGTGACTCCGTACGCCACGAGGACACCGCCGAAGACGCCGATGATGCCTCCCACGAGAGACATCAGGGCGCTTTCGATAATGAACTGCGCCATGACGTCCTTCTTGCGCGCGCCGAGGGCCTTGCGAATGCCAATCTCGCGTGTGCGCTCGGTTACGCTGACCAGCATGATGTTCATGATGACGATACCGCCGACGACCAGCGAGATCCCCGCCGCGGGAATCGCAATCGCCGCGAACCAGCCCGTAATCTGCTTCATGATGGTGGCGAAGGCGTCGTTCTGGTCCAGATTGAAGTCGTCATCGGAGCCGGGAATGTCGTGGCGGAAGGCGCGCATGAGTACGCGCGTCTCTTCCATCGCGTCCTGCATGGCCAGGCCGGAGCCGCCGCGCGCCTTGAGGAAGATCGTGACCGACTTCTGCAGGCCGTAGCTGCGTTGAAACGCGGGCAGAGGAACGGCAACCCAGTTGTCCTGGCTCTGCCCTAAGGTCTTTCCCTGCTTCGCACCCACGCCGACTACCGTGTACGGAACACCGTCCACGCGGATCTCTTTGCCGATGGGATCCTCGCTCTTCAAGAGGTTTTCCTGAATATCGGTACCGATGATGGCGACGTGCGCGGAGTGGTCTTCTTCCGACTGCGTAAAGGTGCGGCCCTGCGCGATGTCGAGGTTGTTGAGTACAGGCATGCCACTGGTCCAACCCCGCAGAGCAACGTCGGTAACGGATTCGGTACTGAATTTCACCGTGCCGCGCGTCGTCTGCTGTACACCGATAAGAGCGCACTTGTGGCACTGCTCCACCAGCCAGCGGTAGGCGTCCACCTGGACGTTTTTACGTTTCTGGAACTTGGTATAGTCCTCGAAGCTGGTGATCGCCGTAGGCTGCTTGCTGACGGTGAAGACGTCGCTGCCGAAGGTGTTGAGCTTCTGGTCGACATAGGCGTTCGCGCCGTTCACCAGCGTGACGACAGCAATAACCGAAGCGACGCCGATCATCACGCCCAGAAGCGTGAGGACCGTCCGGAGTTTGTTGGCCCAGAGCGACTGCAGAGCGAGTTTGAAGGCTTCTTTTAGATCCATGGGGCTAAGTCCATTGCGTTCATCGGCGGTTCTACTTCTGGGAACGCGGTTTCTGCATGTCTGGGAGCACTCCTAGCGTATGCGAAATCTCCCTCTCTCAGGGAACTGTCTTGAGCGAATGTGCGCCGTTGCTCTGGTTGTGGGAATCTAAGAGCAGACATGAATCTCCTCAAACCAGCCGTCCGGGTCGGCGGCAAGTTTCAAAACCCTGTCCCAACCGAAATGTCGGCCTTGACCATGATGCCCCGCCTTTTGGTGGCGGCGATTGCGGCACGGGCCGAAGAGAGCGTTCCAAAGATCCCCCTTGGGCCCTTCGTGACCGATCCGGCGGCCTTCGCCGTCCCCTCCGCAACCGGCCTGCGCATCACCTGGCTGGGCCATTCGTCGCTGCTGGTGGAGATCGATGGCACAAACCTTCTGATCGATCCAGTCTTCAGCGAACGGGCCTCCATGGTGCAATGGGCAGGACCGAAGCGGTTTTTCCCTCCCCCGCTGCGGATCGAAGACCTGCCGCGCATCGACGCCGTCCTGCTCTCGCACGATCACTATGACCACCTGGACGCACCCGCCATGCCCTTACTCGTGGAACGCACGACGGAGTTTATTTGTTCCCTGGGCGTGGACGAGCATCTGCGACGATGGGGCGTTCCCCCCAGCAAGATCCGGGCGATGAACTGGATGGATTCCATCACCCTCCCCAGCGGCCTGAAGATTACGGCGCTCCCTGCGCGGCACTTCAGCGGCCGCAGCCTGCGGCGCTTCCGGACGCTCTGGTCCTCGTTTGTTCTGCAGGGGTCGAAACATCGCGTGTACTTTGGCGCGGATTCGGGTCCGTGGCCGGGATTCCGCCGCATTGGCGAAGAGTTTGGGCCATTCGACCTGGCCATGGTGGAGGTCGGCGCATGGAACAAGCTCTGGGGGGCCATTCATCTTGGGCCGGAGAATGCGGCGTTTGCCTTCCGCGATCTGCAAGCGCGCGTGTCCATGCCAATCCACTGGGGACTCTTCAATCTGGCGCTGCATGCCTGGTTTCAGCCAGCGGAGCAGATCACGCAGCTGGCGCTGGCGAGGAACAAGCCGCTCTTCATGCCGGTGCCGGGCGTACCTACGGATGTGACGGGGTTCAACCAGAACTCGCTGTGGTGGCGGCGGTATATGACGGCGAAGTAGCCGGTCCCGCGTATACTCGACCCTGAGCAGACGGACCGGATGATCGCCGCCAGCGTTCGCAAGAACAACGGGGGAGGAAAGTCCGAACTCCGCAGGGCAGTGTGCCGGGTAACGCCCGGGATGCTGGTTTCAAGACCAGCAGACGGCAAGTGCCACAGAGAAGATACCGCCCCTGGCAACAGAGGTAAGGGTGAAAAGGTGCGGTAAGAGCGCACCGCGCAGGCAGTAATGCAGGCGGCAAGGTAAACCCCACACGGAGCAAGACCAAATAGGCGGGAAGAGGCAGCAATGCCGAACGCGCTGGCCCGGCGCGTCAAACTCGCGGGTAGGTCGCTTGAGCCATGCAGCGATGCATGGCCTAGAGGAATGATCATCGACCGGCAACGGTTACAAAATTCGGCTTACAGGTCCGTCTGCTCAAATCATTCTTAGATGTCGATCGAAATCCAATACCGGCCGGGAACCCCCGGCGACCTCTCCGCGGTGAATGCCGTAGAAGAGGCATGCTTTCAGCCCCCCCTCCGCTTTTCGAAGGGCCTGTTGCGGCGAATGCTGCGCGACGACCTGAGCCTGGTAGCCCTGAGCAGCAAAGAGATCGCCGGCTTCGTCATCGCCAGCCTGGAAACAGAAAACTCCCAACGTTTCGGCTATATCGCCACGCTGGAGGTCCTGAGCGCCTATCGCAGGCACGGCGTGGCACGGCATCTGCTCATGACGGCGGAAGACCTTCTACGCAACGAGGGTTGCCGTTATGTCGCCCTGCACGTAGCCATGAATAACGTCGCAGCGATGGCCCTTTATGCCAGTTGCGGCTACGAGTCTGTGGGCACAGTGGAGAAGTTCTATCCAAACGGTACGGACGCGGCGCTGATGGTACACCTGCTTTAGCCCGTAGTCCCAAAACCACAACGCGGAAGATTACGAAGGCTCGACTGCCAAAAGGTTGAGCAACAGCTGTGCGACCTTGATTTACCCTGCTATCACCATGCGCCTCCATCCCACTATGACGTTTGAGCAGTACAAAGCGACCTACCTGGCTCTCATGGCAGAGAAAACAAAGGTAAAGCAAAATCAATCCTGGAAAGGCTACGTGTCGATCGCTCTCGCATGCCTCGCTATCGGTCTCGCACCACAGCTTCCTGCAGCGCGCACACCCGTTTTCTCGATCTTTGCGGTGTTCATCCTCTATTCGGTTGCATGTAAACCGCTTGCAAGGCGCGCTCAGGAAAAATGCTTAAAAGCTATCTACGATGAAGAGCAAGCCAAACTCAACGACCAGGTGCTCACCATCGACGAGTCGGGCGTCTCGTGCGATCAAAGCAAGGGACTAGCCACCTCACACCAAACCTGGCCCGCGTTTATTAAGCGCATCGATACGCCTGACGCCTTCGTCTTCCTGCCCTCCCCGAATACCTTCCTCCGCATCCCGAAAGAGCACCTGACTCTGGCAGATCAGCAGCTTATTCTGGAATGGAGTTCAAGGCCGCAGGGCTTGGGTAACTCCACGCAGCTGCCAAAATCGCAATAGCCATGTCCATCGACCGCACAGCCCGTGTTTTTTCCTCCTTTGAAGAACAGGAGGCAGAGAGCTATCGCTATTGGCAGACATTGCCGATTCGCGAACGTATGCAGGGCACGTGGGCGCTCTCCCATCGACACCAAGCAAAGGAAGATCCGATGCTTCCACTGACCTCCGACTACCGTGATCTGCTGACGCTCTTCGCGAAAAACAACGTGCGCTACCTGATCGTCGGCGGCTATGCGTACTCCATCTACGCCCGCGCGCGGTTTACGGGAGACATCGATCTCTTCGTCTCGCCCGATCCCAAAAACGCCGAGCGCGTCTTTCTTGCGCTGCTGGAGTTTGGCAGTCCTCTCCAGGGCGTCACAGGCGCGTACTTCGTTCAACCGGACGTCGTCTTCCAAATAGGCGTAGACCCGGACCGCATCGATATCCTCACAGGCATCTCAGGCGTCAGCTTTGAAGAGGCATGGAGTACGCGCGTTGTGGACGAAGGTTATAACTTCATCTCGCGTGAAGCCTTGATCGCGAATAAAATCGCGACCGGGCGGGATCAGGATCTGGTGGATGTTAAGAATCTGCGGCGGTATGTCTAATTCGCTCATGCTAAAAGAAAACCTGCCGATATAGCAAAAATGCTATATTCAGATGTGGCTAAGCCAACCAAAGCATCCAGGATTGCTGTGTCCTGGGAGGGCGATTCTCTGGAGGTCCTCCGCGCATGGCCAAAGCCTATTCGCGAAGACTTCGGAGTGGCTCTTGGGGAGATGCAGGAGGGCAAGATGGCCGCTCTTCCAGTTCGCCCCATGCCTTCCATTGCTCCGGGAGTCTTTGAGCTGAAGGATTCGGACGAGAGCCAATGGTATTGACTGGTCTATCTGGCCCGAGTAAAAGACACCATCTACGTTCTGCACTGCTTTACAAAGAACACGGCCAAAACAGAAAAGCGGGATCTTGCCACAGCAGAGCAGCGTTGGAAGCGAGTGCAGCAACGATTACGAGAGGAGCAGAAGAATGAAAAGCAAAGACTTCAACAAGGATAAAACCCCGCATCTGACGCATGGAAGTGTGCTGGATGAGCTTGGCTTCAGCGCCTCTGAAGCTCTGGAGATCAAGGTCAAAGCGGAGATCTACCGCGATCTGCTTCAGTACATTCAAGAGCGAGGCTTCGCGCAGCAGGAGCTCGGCACTCTGCTGGCGATTCACCAGCCCGATGTGAGCAATCTTTTGAATGGCCGTGTCTCCAAGTTCAGCGTCAGCAAGCTCATCAAGTTCGCCGGAAAACTGAATCTCGGTGCCGAGGTCAAGCTGACGAAGCCAAAGGCTGGCAAATTACCGAGCATCACCGCCTCACATAAGGCACCGAAGCGCATCGCTGCAAAATTGAGTTTGAAAGCACGCTGAGCTCAATTTATTGGACGTCGGCTGCTCCGGGTTTGAGTGTCGGCGTCACCGCTGCATCCCCCACATCAAACAGTGTGAGATACGCCAGCCTCACGATCTTCTGCATCTTGGGAAAGTCGATCTTCTCCACCGTGTCCGTCGTGTGATGGTAATCCGGATGGAAGCCGGTGAAGAACCAGATGGCCGGCACGCCGTGCAGGACGAAGGGGAACTGGTCCGAGCGGTAGAAGAGGCCGAGCGTCGTATCGCGGTCGAACCGGCCGTCGAGGATAAGGCCGACGCGCTTGTCTTCGCGCTCCACGATCTTCTGCAGATCGGGTGAGTAGAGCGAGCCAATCAGGTTCAGGCGATTGCTTGTATCCGCAGGGATCTCGACCTGTCCCTCGGTCTGCGCGCTGGGCTTTTCATCGCGGCCGATCATGTCGAAGTTGACGAGGGCGCGCGTCGTCCTGAGATCGCGGAGCGGATGTTGCGTGAGGTAGTTCGAGCCTTCAAAGCCGCGCTCCTCCGACGCGAAGACGACGAAGAGCAAGCTGCGCTTCGGCTTCACCGGGTTCTTCGCGAAGGCCTGCGCCAGAGCAACGACGCCCACCGTGCCGCTGCCGTTATCGTCCGCTCCGCTCCAGATGCCGGTGTGGCGCGTGCCGTCCGGCTCTTCCACTTCGGAGACGCCATTGTGGTCGTGGTGCGCGGAGAGCATCACCGTCTCCGCACGCAGCTTCGGGTCGCTGCCTTCGAGCAGGCCGACGGCGTTGTACGTCACGCCGGGCGTGCGGGTCAGGTTCTTCATGCGCAGGTGGATCTTCGCACCCACGATTTCCTGCGAGCGCGGCTTGAGATCGGCGTCGATGGAACGCTGCAGCTCACTGGTCGAAGCAGAGACAAACTTGTCCGCAACGACGACAGGCACGTTCATCAGGGGGATGTGGAGTTCGTCACCATCGAGTTGCTGCAGCGGGATCGGCGTCAGGCGCTTGCCGGTAACGCCTGCAAAGACGCGGGCCATACGCGCTGCGGTGGAAGGATGCGTGCTGTTGGGTTCGGGCAAAATAATTACCGCAACGGCGCCATGCCGCTGGGCGTTGAGCGCCTTCACGCGCAATGTACCGTGGCTGGTAAGACCGGTACCGTTGAAGATCGAGTGCTGGTCGTCCTCCTGCGGCTCGTACTCCATCATGAGGACGACCTTGCCGCTCACATCGACGCCTGCGTAGTCGTCGTAGTGCAGCTCAGGCGCGGTAATGCCGTAGCCCACGTAGACCAGCCCCGCGTCGATGCTTACAGGATCGCGAAAACTTCCGCCGATCTGCGGCGCGTGCCAGCTCTCATGCTTGCCATTCTGCTCGAAGGAGATCTCGGTCGCCTTGGGGTCGCTGGCGTAGTCGATGACGGGAACGGCCTGCAGGTAACTGGGCTTGCCGTTTGCATCGGTAGCAATGGGCTTCAAGCCAGCCTTGGCGAACTCCGCAGCCACCCACTGCGTCGCGGCGAGGTCTCCGGCGGAGAGCGTCATGCGACCCTCTGTGCCATCGCCCGCAAAGAAGGTGAGATCGGCCCGCATGCGTTCCTGCGAGATGTCGTTGTATCCGGCGCGCAGGCGCTGCGGGATAGTGCTTGTCTGAGCTACTGCCGTAACGCCAACGCACAAGGCAACGAGGGCCGCGAACTTCGCTTGCTTAAATGAGAGCATGCCAACACTATGGCATGCTCTCCGTCTTGCACGATATGGCGAAAGGCTTATGCAGCGGTAATTGCGATGCTCACGTTTCCTAAAGCGAGCCATACCGCGAGGATGGACATCAAGATGGCGACCGCATCCTCAACCACAGCAACATTCCAGTCCGGACACTTCAACGCCGCCACAGCGCGCGTCCGCACAAACCAGCCGCCATACGAACCGACCAGGGCGCCGACAATACCTGCGATGATCGCAACGGCCAGCGGAAGTACAAGGGGCTGCGCCAGGATGGCCGCGCAGAGAGAAGCGAAGACAACACGCGCGCCGAGGCCCGGAGGCGAGAGGCGGCTGGCTGTATTGGGAAGCTTATCTCCATAGAGTTCGCCGAGCGCGGCCAGCGTGAAAACCACCACGGAGACCAGGTAGGCGGCGTATCCGCGCCATCCCGTCAGCGCAAGGTGGTGTAGATAGGCGAACCAGCAAATCACCGCAATCGGCGTCATGGTGCGAAGGCCGGTGCATACACCGATCAGCAATACAAGGAGATAGCTCATGCAGCCCATGATGCGACAAGGAAGGGGTTCGCGCAATCGCTAATTTTTCTTTGCATAAACACGCACATAGTCGACGAGCATCCGCAGCGGAAACTGCGTGCTTGCGTCCGGAGGGCCGGGCCAGTCTCCACCGACGGCGAGGTTCAAAATCATAAAGAAGGGCTGGTCGAACGGAAGGTCGCGGCCATGCTCCGGGGTATCGAGCACCATGCTGCCATACGCGGCACCATCGAGGAAGAACGTCATCTTCTCTTTGCTCCACTCGACGGCGTAGACGTGGAAGTCGTCCGCAAGCTTTTGTCCTTCGGGCAGATCGTGGCGCGCCTGCAAGAGACTGCTGGCTCCGAAGCCGGGGCCATGCAGCGTGGAGTAGACCCGGCCGGGGTCTTTGGGGATGTTCTCCATGATGTCGATCTCGCCGCACGCTGGCCATTTCACCTGTGCCGCGCTGACGCCCTCCATCCAGAAGGCAGGCCACGCCCCACGCCCCTGCGGAATTTTGATGCGTGCCTCGAAGCGGCCATATTGCTGCGCAAATCTACCCAGCGTCTTCAAGCGAGCAGAGGTGAAGTGCTGCGGCTTACCGTCGACACCGGTAAAGTCCTCCCGATGCGCTTCGATCACGAGATTGCCGCGCTCCATCCGCACGTTCTTCGTTCGCGCCGTGTAGGTCTCCAGCTCATGGTTGTACCAGCCGCTGCCGCCGAGATCGTAGACCCACTTCTTCGGATCGGGCGAAGAGCCGTCCCTCCCGTTGAACTCATCGTGCCACGTGAGCTTCCAACCGGGAGGAGCCACGATCTTCTGCGCGATGGCTGAAGATACAAAGATTCCCGCAGCTAGAAAGACAACGAGGCGTTGAAACAACATTGCTGATTATCATGCTCCCACGCGCGGTTCACGGTCGAGGCTTATTTTCTTCGGAAATAGCGACCAGGTTCTTTTTGGGAAGCCGCACCTCTTCAAGGTGTCGCAGCATCGGAGCTTACATCGAATCGCTTTTGAGTTGCACAGACTACGCCCGATCCGGACGTAGTCTGTGCAGCGGTTCAGCTATTTGGCGGATGGCTCTTCACTCTGCAGACGTTACCGAACGGGCGGCAGCTGCATCATGGTGTTGCCGCCCGTCTCCACGCTGGGAAGCTGGCCGTTCCAGCGCTCGATCAGGGCGCGCTGGTTTTCCAGCTTGCGAAGCTCCAGCAGCTGCGGCGTGATGCTGGTCTGGCGAATGCGGTTCGCTTCGGCCTCACCTTGCGCGCGAGTCACAGAAGCTTTGGCTTCACCGTCTGCTTCGGCGATGGTCTTCGCCGCTTCGGCCTGCGTCTTCGCCAACTCATTGCGTGCACGCTCGGCGTCCTGGATCGCCTGCGCCTTGCCCGTGATCGCGTTGGCAATCACGCTGGGGACGCGCGGCGCACCGATGAAGCCGAACTGCTGGATCTCCACGCCCACAGGATCCATGCGGTCCTGAATGAGCTTCTGCACGCGCATCAGGAACTCCGTCTTCTGTTCTCCGTAGATCTGCTCCACGGTGAACGTAGACGCGACCTCGTTAAGCGAGTTGCGTACCGTGTCGCGCAGAATGCCGTGCGTGAACTGATCGAGATCCGTCACGCGATACTTCACATAGAAGTCCGGCACGCGGCTGGGCTGGATCGCATACGAGAGCGAGACGTCCGCGTAGATCTCCATGCCCTCTTTCGAGTTGAAGCTCATGGCTTCATTCGTCGGTCTGCCTTCGCTCAGGCTCTCCGTCCATTTGACCGTCTGCACGAAGGTAGGGAACTCCACAATCTGCGAACGCAGAGGGCTATAGAAGACCCAGCCCGTGCGAATCGGAATCTCCGAAGCGCCGCGCTGCGATCCACTCAGGACCACCTCGACGCCAACGTGTCCGGCACCGATGCGCGTAACAGACGCCACATAGTTGAAGAAGACACTCAGCACAACAAACGTCATGACTAAGAGGACAGCATAACGCACCAATCTCTTTACGCGTTGTAACTGGACATCCTGAGTAAGTGTGGTTTTACTTTCAGAATTGAATTGTTCAAAGAGTGACATTACGTCCGCCTCCAAAGGGAACGCACCGCGGTAAGTACACCCACCACCGTAACGACAAGCACGACGATACCGCCGTACAGAGCGGCGTCGCTTGCTAAGTTCATCCAGCGGAACGCGGTAATCATCAACTTGTATCCAAGGACGATTACCAGGAAGGAAAGGAGCACCCGGTATTTCAACTGCATCGTACTTCGCCTGGCCTCGTAACTTCTCCGGCCAACCAACATCTGAAAGATTATGCCGAGTAAGTGCCCCGCACCATCCATCCGAAGTGCTATTTACGAAGGCCAAAACAGGAGTATCCTAGAGAAAGCATGGAGGTCTTCCCTCCGCTTACTTCTTGGACAAAAGAATGCCTCGGCACTTACGTGTCGAGGCATTCTTTTTGTCTTCGCACTCTTGCCTTTGCTATGAGTCGAGGCTCATAAAGAGCGTGTTCAGTACTTCGGACTTCGTGGGATGCGAGAAGACCGCATCGCGCAGCACCGTGTACTTCAGGCCGCCCAACATCGCGAGCTGGATCTGCGCGATCACCTCGCCGCCTTCGACTCCCACGATAGACGCGCCGAGGATCAGGTCCGTCTCTGTATCGATGATCGCCTTCAACATGCCGCGCGACTCCGCCATCTCCAGCGCGCGCGCCATGTAACTCATCGGAACGCTGGCGACGCGGATCTTCTTCCCCGCCTTGCGGGCTTCCATCTCGTTCATACCAACGCGCCCGATCTCGGGGTCTGTGTAGATGGTGTAAACCAGCGTGCGATCGCTGACGCGGCGCGAACCATTGTGCAAGAGGTTTGCTGCGACGATGCGATAGTCGTCGTACGAGACGTGTGTGAACGCCGGTGGCCCCTTCACATCGCCAAGCGCCCAGATGCCTGGGACGCCAGTTTCAAGCAGGTCGTTCACCTCGATATAGCCGTGCTCGTTCTGCTTCACACCCACGCGGTCGAGATGCAGCGACTCAACATTCGGACGGCGGCCCGTGGCGACCAAAAGATGCGTTCCATGCAGCTCCTTGCCGTCCTTCAGCTTCAAGCGGATGCTGCCCGTCGTTCCGCTCACCTCGGCAGCCTCCGTCTCAAAGAGAATCTCCAGGCCGTCTTCGAGAAGGATGTCTCGCGCGCAACTGCAGATGTCCTCGTCCTCATGCGGCAGCAGGCGCGTGCCGCGTTCGATCACCGTAACCGCGGCACCGAAGCGGTGAAACATCTGCGCGAACTCCAACGCAACGATCCCCGCGCCCAGGACGATGAGATGGTCGGGCACCTCTTCCAACTCCATGATGGAGGTGCTGTCGAGGAAAGGAACGTTGTCCAGCCCCTTCAGCTCAGGAACCACTGGACGTTCGCCGGTATTCAAAAAGACCTGCTTCGTAATGAGACGACGTTCGGTTCCATCCGCTGCTTTCACTGCGATGGCATATTCGCCAGCGGACGCAGGCTGCTCGGCGAAGCCGCCTTCGCCCATGATGATGGTCGCGCCTGCCTTTTCAAGGCCTTTGATGTTACTGGCATTCGAATGTTCGACGATCTGCCGCTTGCGGGCGATCACCGCAGGCATATCAGTGTGGATCTCACCGCCGGAGATGCCGAAATCCGATGAGCGGTGCGCAAGGTACGCCACGCGCGCGCTGGCCGCCAGCGTCTTGGAGGGCGTACAGCCTACGTTCACGCAGGTGCCGCCGATGTGCCAACTCTCCACGATGGCAACACTCTGGCCCGCCTTTGCCAGGTCTTTTGCGAGCGGTACACCCGCCTGTCCACTGCCGAGAATCACTGCGTCAAAACGTTCGTCGCTCATGCGTTTCAGCCTACCAGCGAGCGAAGAAACGTGCAGAAAAAAGGGGCGCTGGCCGAAGCCAGCACCCCTCGAAGTATCGCTACAAATAGGTTTACGCGCGAAGCCAATCGTAGAGCGGAAACTTCTCCGCCATCTCGCCGACGCGGCCACGAATCTGCTCCAGGCGACCGGCATCGTTGCGATGCTCCAGCGCCTCTGCGATCCAGGCGGCGATCTCGCGCATCTCCGGCTCCTTCATGCCGCGCGTGGTGAGCGCCGGCGTTCCAAAGCGGACGCCACTGGGCTTCATCGGCGGGTTGGTGTCGTAGGGAATCGCATTCTTGTTCACCGTGATGCCCGCAGCTCCTAGCGCGTTCTCGGCTTCACTGCCGAACATACCCTTGGCAAAGACATCCACGAGCAAAAGATGCGTGTCCGTACCGCCGGAGATGACGCGATAGCCTTCTCCGGCGAGCGCCTCAGCCAGCGCCTTCGCGTTCGCGACGACCTGCGCGGCGTAAACCTTGAAGTCCGGCTGCAGGGCCTCCTTGAAGGCCACGGCCTTCGCCGCAACAACGTGGACGAGAGGTCCGCCCTGCTGTCCAGGAAAGACGCTGCGGTCGATGCTGGCGGCAAGCTCCTGCTTCGAAAGAATCATGCCGGAGCGCGGTCCGCGCAGGGTCTTATGCGTCGTCGTCGTGACGATGTCGGCATACGGTACGGGCGAAGGATGCGCTCCACCGGCGACGAGGCCCGCGAAATGCGCCATGTCCACCATGAGCTTTGCTCCCACGGCGTCCGCAATCTGCCGCATGCGGGGAAAATCGAACTGGCGCGGGTACGCAGAGCCGCCGCCGACGATCACCTTCGGCATCTCGCGCTTGGCGAGAGCTTCCAGCTCGTCATAGTCCACGACTTCGGTATCGCGACGCACATGGTAGCCGACGATCTTGTAAAGCTTGCCGGAAAAGTTCAGCTTGTGCCCGTGCGTGAGATGTCCGCCATGCGCGAGGTCGAGCCCGAGCAGCGTATCGCCCGGCTGAATGATGCTCATGTACGCCGCGGCATTGGCCTGCGAACCGGAGTGGGGCTGTACGTTGACGTGCTCCGCGCCGAAGAGCTCCTTGGCGCGATCGCGGGCGATATTCTCCACCACATCGGCGAACTCGCAACCACCGTAGTAGCGCTTGCCGGGATAACCTTCGGCATACTTGTTGGTAAAGACGGTTCCAGCCGCTTCCATCACGGCGCGGCTGACAAAGTTTTCCGAGGCAATCATCTCCAGACCTTCGTGCTGGCGGACAATTTCTTTTTCTATAAGTGCTGCAATCTCGGGATCAGAGGAGGCAAGCGGAGCGGCAAAATCGATCGACATACCTCGATTATCCCACTAATAGGGCATACGTCCGTACTACGGAAGTGCAGTGGCAATGAGGCATCCGTGGGATAGAGGCGACCGCAAAATGAGGAGATTCTAATCAGGCCGCAAAGAGGCCAACTCTTTCGGCTGCAAGGAAAGAGATCTGCCATGAGCGACCTGATTATCTCCGCCGTCTTCCTCGCGATCCTGATCGCGCCCTGTGTCATCGCTTCCTTCACCGGTCACTCGGTCCGGAAGACAATCTAAGTAACCCGGCCAAGCGACCCAGCTAAGCCGCCGAGGCTGCAGGTTTTGCGGCCCGTTCTCGCAGCCGCTTGTAGGCCTTGTAAACAAAGCTCCCCATCCACCATCCATCCATATACTTGTACGGCGTCTCGCCCGTGGTGTAGTGCCCGCAGGGCAGAACCTTGCTGACAAAGTCCACACCGCGCTGCCGGAAGGCCGTGAGCACCTCCAGCGAAAACTCCCGCAGGAACGTCAGATCGTAGGTTGCGTGAATGACCAGCGTCTGGCGCGACGTCTCCGCCGCATAGCGGTCCATCACGCTCTCCGGGCTGATGCCCATGAAGACCCGCCGTACCTCAGCCTGCCCCATGCCCACCTGCTCAAACGCCTCGCGCACATGCCGCGTGCTCTGGCCCGTCCAGACGACGTCTCCAAAGCGCGTCGAAGCATGATTGAAGACGCAGACCTGCAGACGCGAATCGAACGCCGCCGCCATAAACGCATAGCAGCTCCCCAGACTTGTCCCCAGAACACCGATCTGCTCGTACCCCTGCGACTCCAGCCAGTCCACACAGCTGCGGATGTCCACCACCGCCTGACGGCAGGCAGAGATGGTTCGTCCCACATTGGAACTCACGGCGTAGTCGCTGCGCTCCAGCTCCGCCGGTCGGCGGACATCATGGTACGGCTTCGACAGGCGCAGACCCGCGACGCCGAACTTGTTGAAGATCGAACAAAGAGCGTTGTGGCTGAAGGCATCCGCATTCCACTGCGGCATCACGATGATCGCCTGCCTCGGGCCGGGCTTCCGCTTGTCTTCCGGCTCCGGATACCAGCGCGCATTCACCTGGTCATTCTCCGGATGCTTGGTACGAACGGGCGAGGTAAACCGTAGAAACTGCGCCTTGTCCAGCTTTCCGCTCTCGGCATCGGCACGTACCTGCGCCGCCTGCTTCAGCGTCTCGGGACGGACGTTCGTGGGAAAGAGGTCAGGGAAACGCTCTTCCAGTCGAAAATCCGTAGGCGTGTCATAGCCATAGAACGCTTCGCCGTTAGCAACGATCTCATCATTGATGCGGAGCATCTTCTCCAGCGCATCGGCGTCCTGCTCCGTGGCAGAGGCAGCCGTCGCGCTAAAGTCACTGAGCCAGTCGAAGCCCCATTCCATTGGCCGCACAATACGGTTGGTGTCTCGTGTGGTGAGCGCAGTCTCCCACTTGAACATCCACTGCGAATAAAGCTTTCCGAACATTCTTTAAGTCTACCAACCCTGGAGAATCTTCCTCTTGCACAAAGATTGCTCTAGCGGTTATCGCTCTCTGGCGCGGTGACAGGCATCACTGTCGAGCCTTTGAATCGGTGTTACTTTTGCATCCCGTAGGGCTGTGATTCCTTGCCCTTGGAAGTTACAAAACTAAGACGATCGCTGCGTTGTTGGAGAGGCAAGATAGAACACATGACGAAGAATTATCCGGTAATTATTCAGGGCGGTATGGGGACGGGCATATCGAACTGGAGGCTGGCACAGGCAGTCTCGCAGCAGGGACAACTCGGCGTGGTATCAGGTACTGCGCTGGATCAGGTGTTGATACGACGCTTGCAGGACGGCGATCCGGGCGGGGATATGCGACGCGGGATGCTCGCGTTTCCCTTTCCAGCCATGGCAGAGCGCATCTGGAACAAATACTTCATCGCCGGTGGCAAGGACGAGGCTGTGGCTTACCAGACAGCACCTCCGCTTGGACTGACAAACTCGCGGGCCTCCGTGGAACTGTGCATCCTCAGCAACTTCGTCGAAGTCTTCCTGGCGCGTGAGGGCCACCAGAACCCCGTCGGCATTAACTATCTGGAGAAGATCCAGGCGGCGCATCTGCCGACCATCTACGGAGCCATGCTTGCCGGTGTGAGCTACATCATCATAGGAGCAGGCATTCCGCTCAAGATTCCGGGCGTGCTCGATCGGCTTACGACCCACCAGGCCGTGGAGTACACGTTCCACGTCACCGGCGCGCTGGAGAGCGACGACAATACGATGCACTTCGACCCCCGCGATTACATGGAGCAGGAGCTTGCTCCCCTGGAGCGCCCTCGTTTCCTTGCCATCGTCTCTTCCAACACGTTGGCAAGCACCATGGTGAAGAAAGCAAATGGGAGGGTGGACGGACTTGTGGTCGAGATGAACTCAGCAGGAGGCCACAATGCTCCTCCGAGGGGGAGGATGCAACTCTCCGCCGCAGGCGAGCCGGTCTATGGCGAACGCGACGGCGTCGATGTAGGCAAGCTATGCGAACTGGGCGTACCGTTCTGGCTGGCAGGCGGCTATGGAAGCGCCGAAAAACTACGGGAAGCCCTCTCCCAGGGCGCAACCGGCGTACAGGTTGGCACCGCTTTCGAGTTCGCAACAGAGTCCGGCCTGCGTTCGGATTACAAGGAGCGTCTCCTCGCTGAATCCGCTGCTGGCAAGGCACACATCTTTACCGACCCACTGGCTTCGCCTACCGGCTTTCCTTTCAAGGTTGCGATGCTGGAAGGCACAGGCTCTGACGAACTCGTGGGCTCGTCGCGTCCGCGCATCTGCGACCTCGGTTTTTTGCGCGAGGCCTATCGCACCGCCGACGGCGAGGTCGGTTATCGGTGCCCGGCTGAACCGCTGCCCCTCTTTCTTTCGAAGGGCGGCCGCGTCGAAGATACGGCGGGAAGGAAGTGCCTCTGCAATGCTCTGCTGGCCAATATCGGTTTAGAGCAGGTACGGAGCGGCAAACATCGTGAGCCGGCCATGATCACCGCTGGCTACGACCTGATCCACGTCCACCAGTTTCTTCCGCCGGGCCGGTCGAGCTACGATGCGGCGGACGTCCTCCATGCACTATTACAGCCCGAGCCTGCGACGGCTTAGAGTACCTTCCTGTTGCCGCAGAAGGAGAAAGCACCCTGGCGTTAGGGAAACTCCAGCCGCCCACTCAGCGGATAGGTCACCCTGTCACCCTCGACATGCGCCATCTTCGACAGCACATGCAACGAAGTCTTCGCCGCACTCACAATCTCGTGCACCTCAATACCCCGAGCCACCAGTGCATCCGCAGTCAGCGAACGATGGCAGCGCCACGGCACCGCCTCCGCGCACATCACGGCGACGCGTTCTTCGCTTGCCAGAGCGATCAGCTTCTCTAACGCCTCAGTAAACGCCGCCGTCTGCATGTAGTCCGCATAGCCGCGAAAGCTATCGTTGCGCCAGGCGTTGTTGATCGAATCGGGCACGGGTTTGCGAAAGCCGCCGAGCTCTTTGCCCATCCACACGTAACGCAACCCCGCTGCCTGTAACGAAGCCGAAAGCGCCTCTTGCGCGAACTGCGGATTATGCCGCGAGCGTGGGACCGTGCGCGTGTCCACAACGCTCTGCACGCCATGCGTCTGTAGCATGCCGACGAACTCTTCGATCGTCCGTGTGGAGTGGCCCACCGTAAACACGAGCATGCTCTGTTAGACGCGGCGCGTCCGCAGACTGGACACGATGCCAGCAAAGGCAAAGAGCAGCCACGACAGGGGCGGCACCATCACGAAGACGAGGCCGGTCTTCGTCCGTGGCGGATGCAACGCGACCAAACCGTACAGCGCCAGCGAAAAGACCGTCACCACCAGCGACAACCAGCAGAGCGTCCTGCGCGCGGCGGAAGACCACTGCTTCGCACGCACATGCGCCACCAGCAGAGCCACGAACGGCGCGGAGACCCACAACACAAACATCGCTTGCAGAAGATACGAAGGCTGATTGCGCCCCACGTAGATCACCAGACCCAGTGCGCCCATCAGCCCAACCTCCGCCGCCATGAGGCCTATCTTGTCGAGGGGATCGCGCTTACTTTTTGAAGAGATCTTTTTCGACTTCACGTGCCCTGCCTTCCAACTTTGCAACGAGAATAACGCTAATCCACAATCACGCGGGAAACGCGCTCGGAGATGCCGCAGATGATCTCATACGGAATCGTCTCCGCCCAGCGCGCATGCTCTTCTGCGCCAATGCGTTCTGCGCCCTGCGCGCCGATCAGCACAGCCTCTTCGCCGATCTCCACACCGGGAATCTCCGTGACATCCACGATCGTAAGGTCCATCGAGACACGCCCCACCACCGCTGCGCGCCTTCCGTGAAGCAGCACCGCGCCTGCGGGCGAAGAAAGTTCGCGGCGCAGACCATCCGCATATCCCACCGGCAACAGCGCGAGACGCATGGTCTTCACCGCGGTAAACGTTCCGCCATAGCCGACGTGATCGCCCGCCTGCACCTCGCGCAGCGAAACAACACGCGTCTTCCAAGTCATGACGGGCTCCGGATGCAGTTCCGGCGCGCCGCCTTCGAGATCCAGCGCATAGCCATAAAGTGCAAGACCAGCCCGCGTCATCGGCATAGCGCCAAGACTTTCTGCCATCACGCGCAACTGCGGCATCACCACACCGCAGTCCACCGCGGAGGTGTTACCCACATGCACAAGGGCAGGTCGGAGGCCGGTCTCACGCACCTGTTCCAGCGCGCAGGCGAAGCGGGCCATCTGCGACTCCGTCTGCGCTCCGTGGACGATCTCCGCCGAAGCCAGGTGCGACATCACACCCTCCAGCTTCAACCGAGACTCCGGCCCGAAGCGCTGCAACAGGGCCGCCATCTGCGCGCCGGGCCTTACGCCCTGCCGCGCCATGCCCGTGTCCACCTCGACGTGTACGGCCACGTCCCGCAGGCCAAGCTTCTTCGCCTCGGCCTCCATCAGATCGAGGTGATACGGCTCCCACACTACTGGCGTCAGGGCGTACCGTATTGCGGCCACTGCTTCGCCCGCCCAAACGCCGCACATGACCAGCACGCGCGGCGCAATGCCCTGCGGAAGGATGCCGAGCGCCTGCCGCACACGCACGCCCTCTTCCACAGAGGTCACGCCAAGCCACTTTGCCCCCGCCGCCGCCAGCACCGGCGCGCACTCCACCGCGCCGTGGCCATAGCCATCTGCTTTGACGACCGCCAGAACATCCACACCCGCCGTTGCCTGTACTGCCCGCAAATTGCGCGTCAGCTTTGAAGCGGAAACCTCTGCCCATACCGGGCGCATTGCGTTGGTCACTACTTCTCTCATCGTATGAGGCCCATCTTCTTTACTTCTTTCTCCGGCACAACAGACCGCATGTAATCTTTGAGCCTCTGCCCGCGCTTGGGCGTAAACACCTCTTCCAGCACCACAACCTCGCGCATGCGGTCGAGGCGGAAGTTACGGAAGTCCTCACGCTTTTCGCACCACGCCGCCAGCGTCCAGACGCCGCCCCAGAAGACGAGCGCCAGCGGCCACACACGCCTGCTCGTCACCGTACCGTCCAGCTTCTCATAGATAAACGCCGCGATATGCGTCCGCACAGACGCGCCATGGAGAGCGTCAATCCGCTGGCGCTGCTCTTTCGGCATCCAGGAGGTGGGCGCATACATCTGCACCATGTCCATCTCGGCGCGCATGGGGGCTGGGAGTACGGCTTCAATCTTGCGGAGCGCGTCCTTGGCCGCCGCGCCCGTCTGCTCGCCACCCCAGGCGAAGGCCATCCGCGCTCCCAGGACGAGCGCCGTCATCTCCTCAGCCGTGAACTGCATCGGCGGAAGGTCCATATCGCGACGCAGCGTGTAACCCACGCCCGCTTCGCCTTCGATCATCACGCCGTTCGCCTGCAGGTCTGCAATATCGCGATAGAGCGTGCGCGTGGAGACCTCCAGCTTGGACGCCAACTGCGCTCCCGTCAGCATCCTGCCGGAACGCAGCATCTGCACCACGCGGAATAGTCTATCGGCTCGTCGCATACTGACATCCTACTGCCATTTACGCCTCCTACGCGCCGTGAACGCCGACGAGGTTTCCTTCTGTATCCCTCAGGCAGAAAAATTCGCCGGGAACGCCGGAGAGGGTCATCTTCGGCATGATGACGGAACCGCCAGCAGGCTTCACGCGCGCAATGGCAGCATCCACATCTCCCAGCAGCCGCAGGTACACCAGCGTTCCGCCCATGGAAGGCTTCTGTTCCTCACGGTAGACGAGTGCGCCCTGAATAAAGGGCGCGGGAGCGGGAAAGAGCCGCATCGGTTCTCCGCCACTCTCTATGCTGGTGAGCTTCACCTGCAAAACTTCTTCGTAAAACCTTCCTGCCCGATCGATATCGACCGTGGGTATCTCAAAAAAGGTCAGTGCATCGCTCATCGGTCTTCTCCTTGTAAGCCGCGTCTCTTGCGGCTACAGGAAGAGACTACTGACACCCTGCTGACACCATCCTGTCAGCAGGCTTTGGATCTTCTGTCGACGAAAGAGACCAGAGCAAGGACAGAGACGCCCACACAGATACTCACCGCACCCTCGGTAAGAAGAAGACCATGCGCCCCCGCCACTCGATAGGCCCGCCCATCGCTGAGCACCATAATCTCAATCGCCACATTGCAGGCGGCCATCAGTATGGCATACAGCGTGGCGCTCAGTGGATTATCGCGCCCGATCAACTGGAAAGCCAACGCGCTCGCCGCAACATAGTTCACCCCGGCAAGCAGCGCATACAGGCTGACACCCGCAAAGAAAACCCACCAGAGACGTGGCCCAAAGGCCATACCCAGCGTAGCGATGGACGAGAGCACACCCGCCCCGACAAACAGCCAGCGGCGGTCATAACGAGCCGACAACCAGCCGCCTAGCACCGCACCCACGCTGGAAAGAATTGCCACGCCCACACCCGTAATCCACGCCGTCCGACCCGGAAGCGCACCGAAATCCGCGCCCATGCCTCCGAAATAATTGGTCGCGACAAAGGTGGCCGCAGGCGCCAGAAAGATCAGGAACCCCAGGGCATAGCGCGGCTGCCGAATGACCGTCCAGAGATCACTAAGGACTGTACGCATCGCCTCCGCAACGCGCCGGGGCACTCGCTCCTCATGCCGCGCAAGCAGCAGAATACAGGGCGGCAGAAGCATCTCCAATGAGCCCACACCAGCCGCCCCCACGCGCGGCAGGCGCGTCACAGCAACGACCATCAGTGTTCCCCCCGCCATGCCTCCGAGATAAGCAATGTTGAGCCACATCCCGGCAGCGGCCAACCGCGTCTCGTCCACAAGATTCGGCACCATGCCGCCAATGGTCGATCCATACATCTGCACCGAGAGATAACCCAGCGTCAGCACGGCGGTAAGCAAAGCGCGGCCATGCGGACTCGCCACGGCAGCATCCAGCCCCAGCACGGCACAGGCAAGACAAAGCGCAGCGACGCAGGCCAGCACCCAGGCCCACACCCTGCGCGCCAGACCGCAGTCCACCAGTGGCGTTAGAAGAAAGCTGAGAAAGCTCGGCAGGAGAACGATAAACGTGATGCCCGCAACACGGTCGAGCGCCATGCCGCGCTGCGTGAGCAGCAACGGCAGCGCCGCCGCTACAAACCCGTTGAACAGCCCAAACGGAAGGTAGGCAACGCCCACCATCCATGCCTTGAACTCGCGCGTCATGCGGGGCGCAGGCTAGTAGCCCGCATAGTCGTCCCCGCCTGCTCCAATCGGGTTTTCAAAGCGTGTGAAGTCCGCAATATAAGCCAGCTGTACCGATCCAGTAGGACCGTTACGCTGCTTGGCGATGATGATCTCCGCCTTGCCCTTCAGGTCTTCGTTTTCGCGGTCGTAGTACTCCTCGCGGTGGATGAAGCAGACCACGTCGGCGTCCTGCTCGATCGATCCAGACTCACGCAGATCGGAGAGCAACGGCTTCTTGTCGCCCGCGCGCTGTTCACTGCCACGGGAGAGCTGCGACAGAGCCACCACCGGCACACCCAGCTCCTTCGCCAGCGCCTTCAGACCGCGCGAGATCGCCGAGACCTCCTGCGTACGGTTTTCAAACCGGCCCTTGCCGCCGCCCGTCGCACCCGCCGTCATCAGCTGCAGGTAATCGACGACGATCAGGTCGATGCCGCCCTCCTGCTGCTTCAGACGCCGCGCCTTCGCACGCATTTCGGCCAGCGCAATGCCCGGCGTGTCGTCGATGTAGATCTTCGATCCCACCAGCCGTTCCAGCGCGTTCACCAGCTTGCCACGGTCGTCCTTCGCGATAAATCCCTGCTGGATCTTGCGCGCGCCCACCATCGCCTCGGAGGCCAGCATACGGCGAAGGAGCGACTCCTTCGACATTTCGAGCGAGAAGACCGCCACGATCTTGTTGCCACGCAGCGCCGCGTTCTGCGCAATGTTGATCGCCCATGCCGTCTTGCCCATGGAAGGACGCGCGGCGATGATCGTCAACTCACCCGGCTGCAAACCGCTCGTCATCCGGTCGAACTCGGTATAAAACGTCTGTAGACCCGTGACCTCCTGCCCCTGCTCCATCAGCTCGTCGATGGAACCGAAGCTCTCCGAGACGATGGAGCCGACGTCAGAAAGTCCACGCCGCACAGCGCCCTCGGAGATCTCCAAGAGCCGCGACTCCAGGTCGTTCAGCAGACCGAGGGACTGTTCACTCTGATCGGCGGCACGGTTCAAGCCCTCTTCGCAGACCTTCATCACGTTGCGAAGGATGCTCTTGTCCTTCACGATCTGGACGTAGTTCTCAATCGCAAGATGGCGTGGCAGGCCTTCCTGCAACGAGGCAAGGTAGGAGGGATTTCCAACAGCCTCCAGCTCCTTCTTGGTCTTCAGAGCATCGGCCACCGTGACGGCGTCAATGGCATAACCCAACTCCACCAACTCAAGAATCACGATGTAGATCCGGCGATGCGAGTCCACCGAAAAATCTTCCGGGTGCAGTTTGGCCGTCGCGTCGACCACGGCGACAGGATCCGTCAGCATCGCGCCCAGAATCACGCGCTCCGTGTGCAGCGATGCGGGAAGACCGTCTTTTTCGAGAATATGGAGAAATGTTGCCATGGGGCCCTTCCGATCTCTTACAGGATAAGACCTCGCGCTCAGGAGTCACCTGTGAACTTCTAGGATAAGGTGGCTCTCTTCGTGGACTTCGGGAGACAATCATCCTGAGGAACCACGATGTCCGCCAAAGAACAGCTCCAGATCCCCGCCGCCGCCCAGCGTGACCCGCGCTCTCTCGAAGTCCTCCGCGTCTGGATTGCGGAGCAGGACCAGCACATCGCGCTTGCCTTCGGCATGTGGGAAGATCCCGCCGACTGGGGCACGCTTCTGGCCGACCTGGCCCGCCACATCGCCAACGCGCACGCCGAGCAGGACCGCCACGTCAACACCGACGACTTCCTCGACCGCCTGCGCGAGGGCTTCGACCACGACCTCGACGGCTCAGGCGAAGAAGGCGACCCGAACTAGCCTCCTACGACGCCAGTTCGCGCGTATGCACTTCGATCAGGATATTGATCAGCGTCATCGCCGCGGGCGTCACGCCGGGAATGCCGCCAGCCTGCCCCACCGTCATCGGCCGCACACGCTCCAGCTTCTCCTGCATCTCGCGGGAAAGGCCGGAGATTCCCTTATAGCTGAACGAGGTAGGAATCACCCGCGCCTCGCTCGCCTTCAGCTTCTCCACGGAGCGGTCCTGCTGCGCGAGATAGCCCGCGTACTTGATCTGCGTCTCGACGGCTTTGGCTTCGCTCTTCAGCCGCCAGCCGAGCGGACCAGAGAACTCCGAAGCCGTCAGCGAAGGGATCAGGTCGAAGACCGTCACCTCGGGCCGCTTCAACCGCTTCGCCAGAAGCTCGCCGTCGACGCGCGTCGTCTCCAGCGCCACCTTCAAACGGGCCATCCGCATCTGCCGCGCTTCGAACTCCGCCCACGCCTCGTCCGTGATCAGCCCCAGCGCACGTGCCTTCGGTGTCAGACGCACATCGGCGTTATCGATCCGTAGATGCAGGCGAAACTCCGCCCTCGAGGTAAACATGCGGTAGGGCTCGTTCGTTCCCTTGCTGATGAGATCGTCGATCAGGATGCCTGTGTAGCCTTCGCTGCGGTCGAGCGTAAACATCGGCTCGCCCTTCACACTCAGCGACGCATTGATGCCCGCCATCAGCCCCTGGCACGCGGCCTCCTCGTAGCCCGAAGTCCCATTGATCTGCCCGGCAAGATACAGACCATCGATCGACTTCACCTTCAGCGAACGATCCAGCTCCGTCGCATCGATCGCGTCGTACTCGATCGCATACCCGGGACGCAGCATCTCCGCGTTTCCCAGCCCCGGGATCGAACGCACCATCGCACTCTGCACCTCCATCGGAAGGCTCGTACTCATGCCGTTGATGTAGACCTCGTGCGTGTTCAGGCCCTCGGGTTCGAGGAAGAACTGGTGCTGCGTCTTGTCCGGAAAGCGGACGATCTTGTCTTCGATGCTCGGGCAGTAGCGCGGCCCGATGCCTTCGATCTGCCCCGTGTACATCGGCGAACGATGCACGTTGTCGCGGATCAGCTGCAGCGTCTCCGGCGTCGTCACGGCGATGTAGCAACTGATCTGCTTGAGCGCGGGAAACTGCTCCTCGCTGGTGCGGAAGCTGAAGGGAGTCGGCTCCTCATCGCCGGGTTGCTCCTCAAAACGCGCCCAGTCAATCGTGCGCCCATCCAGACGCGGAGGCGTTCCCGTCTTCAGACGGCACTCGCGCAGGCCAAGCTTCTTCAACGACTCACCCAGCAGAACACTTGCAGGTTCGCCACTGCGCCCAGCGGTGTACTGCTGCTCTCCACAGTGAATCAACCCATTCAAAAATGTTCCGGTCGTAATCACAACAGCCTTGGCCTCAATCACGCGCCCATCCCGCAACCGCAGCCCCGTAATCCGCCGCTGCCCCGTGCTGACTCGCTGCCCCGCTGACCCGCTGACCGGCTCCAGCACTACATCAATAACTTCAGCCTGCTTAATAAAAAGGTTCTTCTCGCGCTCCAGCACCTCGCGCATCTTCACACGGTAGAGCGCCTTATCGCACTGCGCGCGCGGCGACCATACCGCCGGTCCACGACTCGTATTCAGCAGACGAAACTGGATGCCGCAGGCATCGGCGACCTCGCCCATCACGCCACCCATCGCATCCACTTCACGGACAAGATGGCCCTTGGCAATCCCGCCAATCGCAGGATTACAACTCATCTGCGCAATCAGGTCAAGGTTCAGCGTAAAGATCGCCGTCCGCAGCCCCATGCGCGCAGCCGCAACCGCAGCCTCGCACCCGGCATGGCCCGCGCCCACAACGGCAACATCGTATTGTTCGGTAAAACTCATAGTCCTGCCTCAACAACCCGCAGTTCCGGCACCAGCGTGAAGTGCCGTACGTTATGCGTTAGAACTCCATGACCGTATATAAGTGCAGTCGAAGCGATGATCGAATCAGCCAGCACAATCGTGAAACCGCGCCCGCGCAATTCTCCATTCAGCAGTCCGGCCCGACGGGCGATGCTGCTCTCTACAGGGTAAATCCCCGCCGAACTCTCAACCGATTTCAGGAAGTTTTCACGCCTGTTGCGCTGCACCTCAGTCCGCGCTCGGGCTACACCGTGTACCAACTCAAGTATGGTGATCGCGGAGAGGAAGAGCGATCCCGATTCAGCGGCCTCTCCTATACGAAAAAGCAGATCGACTAAGGTCACCTCTGCACGTTCCGCACGGATCAGAACCGAAGTGTCAACAATCAGTCCCACTTACCGTCTTCGAGCGGTTGATTCATCAGCTCATGCCCTTCCCGAACGTCCGCAGCAAAGGCTTCATCCATCAATGCAGGCGGATGGCCTTGTTCTTCGCGTGCCTTCAAGA
Organism: Terriglobus saanensis SP1PR4; assembly: GCF_000179915.2. NCBI lineage: Bacteria > Pseudomonadati > Acidobacteriota > Terriglobia > Terriglobales > Acidobacteriaceae > Terriglobus > Terriglobus saanensis. Next base: position 4,880,695 of record NC_014963.1, read on the forward strand.
TAGCGATCATTTCGTGCGCAGTTCGCCCACGCAAAGGCGCATCTTCCGGTTGATGCAGCACAGCGATGACTTCTCCCGCTCGCTCCAACTCCACCCTGTCCCCCGCGCGCACATGCTCCATCAGCTTCGCAAAGTCGCGCACAACATCCGCTTCCTGCACGTGAATGGTCATATTTCAAGAATAACCCTCTTGCGATACCCTCGCCACATGCCAATCCCGCAGAAAACACCGAAAGTCGCCCTCATCACAGGAGCCTCCAGCGGCATCGGCCTGCTGGCCACGCTCACCCTCGCGCGCAACGGGTACACCGTCATAGCCACCATGCGCGACCTCGCCCGGGCGACGCATCTGCGCGAAAAGGCAGAGGCCGAAGGCCTCGCGGACCGAATCGACCTGCACGCACTCGATGTCACGGACTCCGCACAGGTTACCGAGGCTGCCAATTACGTGAAGGCGACCCACGGCCGCCTCGACGTCCTCGTGAACAACGCTGGCTACGCGCTCGCGGGCTTCTCCGAAGAAACCACCCTCGCCGAGCTCCGTCATCAGTTCGAAACCAACTTCTTTGGCGCAGTTCAGACCACCACCGCCATGCTGCCCCTCATGCGCGCGCAGACTCGACAAACCGGCGGAGCGAAGATCCTCATGATCTCCTCCATCTCCGGCCTCACCGCCTTCCCGCTCCTCGGCAGCTACAACGCCTCCAAGTTCGCTCTCGAAGGCTGGAGCGAAGCGCTCAGCATGGAGCTACGCAGCCTCGGCATTCACGTCAGCCTGGTCGAACCCGGTGCCTTCGACACCGACATCTGGAGCCGCAACGCAACCATCACCTCAGCGACGCAGTCCCCGGGCTCACCCAACTACAAACGCTCGCAGGCATTCCTCGCCCAGATTGGAAATGGAAAGATGAGCAAGGCCGACCCGCAGCAGATCGCCGACCTCATCCTCCGCATCGCACAATCGCCAAACCCGAAACTCCGCTACCTCATCGGCAAAGACGCCCGCTCAGCAAAACTTCTCCGCACCCTCCTGCCCATGCGCCTCTTCCAGAGCATTCTGCTCAAAGCAAGCGGCATCGACAGCTAGGCAACACACCGCACTGTGCCCCATTCTTCGCGGCTTCATCGCGAAACCGGGGTCCCCGGCGAACGGCTTTTTGTTCGCTGGGGTGGAAAAGGGTGAGATCGCGCAGAGCGCACAAACCAGATGTCGAGGAAGGGGCCATGCGCTGAAAGCGCATCTTTCCCTAGAAGAGCGCCCCAGGAAGAACCCGAAAAACAGATCCCTCCGCTACGCTACGGGATGACAAAGAGGGGATTTGCTTTCAATCAAACCGCGGCAGATGCCGCATATCATCCTCGGGCACCAGCTCCATCGGAAACCCGGCCTTCGTCCAAGCCTTCAGCCCACCCTGAATCACACGCACATTGTTCCCGCGCTCGTTGAGCATGTGCGCAATCCGCGCACTCGTCGCATCCCGCAGACACGAGCAGTACACATAGATCTCACACTCCGGAGCCAGCGTCTCGCGCAGCGCCTCCAGCTCAGGCAACAGACGACTCGGCTCCACGCGGATCGAGTTCTTGATCCGCTGCATCCCGGGATCGTAATAGCCATGGCTGCGCACATCCGCGATCACCACCGGGCGGTCCAGCGTCGGATTTTCCAGCCGCTCCAGAACCTCTTCCGCCGTAACCCGAGCCACCTGCGAATACTTCCGTCCCTTGATCGCCACCACCAGCCACGCGGCGGCATACCCAAACGCCGCCAGCGCCACCACTCCCAGAACCACATGTCCCACAACGGCCAGGGCGTTCGTAATCTTCAACAGAAAAGGGCTGAGCAGGAATCCAACGCCCATCCAGGCCGCGCAGTGCAACATCGCGCCCACAACATCCATCCGCCAGAACCGGAAGGGACGCATATGCAGGCTGCCCGCCAGCGGCGGGGCCATGGAGTTCAAACCCGGCACGAACCGCGCGATCAGCAGCGTGCGCGCGCCCTTCTCATAGAAGAAATCCGCCGACCGGAAGATGCAGACCTCGGGATCCATCGTAAGACGGCACAACCGTCCCAGCAGCCACCAACCCGTCGTCCGGCCTGCAAGATACATCAGCGTCGCGCCGATGTTTTCTACCAGCACCCCGAGAACAAACAGATGCACGATAGAGAGCTTGCCCGCATGCGCGGCCGCTCCGGCCAGCAACATCGTCACCACCACCGGCATCGGCAGGCCGAGCGAGGAAAGAAACAGAATCACCCCCACGGCGATATACCCGTGCCCCGCTACCCACACCGCTGCCCAGCCCATACCGCCACCCGCAAAAAATTCGCTATGCCGGTTTGGATGCAGGAATAACTCTCCTGACCGTATGCCAATGCGAGATGAAATACTCTCGCATGCGCCCGTTCGTCCTCGCACTCGCTCTGCTGCTCCCTGCGGCCCACGCCCAGATCAATTCCGCTCTTCTGGTAGACCCCAATCCCGATCTGAAATTCCCCGCCCGCAACCTCGACGTCACCATCCCGTCCCATGGCACACCGCTCCCCGGCGTCTTCTATCTCGCTGAAGGGAATAAGCCTCACCCCACCGTGCTCCTGCTCAACGGCCTCGGCTCCGAGCAAAACGGCGACCTGGCCCAGACCCTTCGCCGCGCCGGTTGGAACGTCCTCGCCGTCCATTCGCGCGGCACCGCAGGCGTTACCGGCACCTACACCCCAGCCACAGCCACGGAAGACGCCGAGGCCGAGAGCGCCTTCGTCCAGACCAACGCCACCACCTACTTCGCCGACCCCAAAAAGGTCGTCCCCCTTGGTTACAGCGAAGGCGCAACCGCCGCCCTGGCCCTGTTTACACAGAATGCGCAGATCCCAGCAGTCGTCCTGATCTCTCTCCCCACACAGGGAGCGCCCGGTGCGCCCAAAGTAGCCACCCGCCCCGTCCTTCTCTTCTCCGCCGAAGACGGCAGCGCACCCCAGACCGAAGCGCTCCTGCTCGCAATCAAACCCACCAGTCCGCACTCCCTGCACATGCACATGCGCACCGACCACAACTACGCCACGCTGCGCATCGCCCTGCAGTCCATCACCGTAGACTGGCTCGCCCGCCAGTTCCGCCCCGAACATTAACCTCGCGCCAGCACCACGGCCCCGGCTGCGATCAACCCGCCACCCACGACCTTGCTCACAGACATCCCCTCGCCCAGAAACGCCCACGCAAACAGGATCACCAGCACCACGCTCAGCTTGTCGATCGGCGCAACGCGCCCGGCATCGCCCATCTGCAGCGCGCGGAAGTAGCAGATCCAGCTCGCTCCCGTCGCCAAACCGCTCAGCACCAGAAACATCCAGCTGCGGCGTTCGATCCGCCCCAGACCACCATGCGCCCCCAGCGCGTAAGCCCAACCCCACGCAAAGACAAGCACCACCGTCGTGCGCACCGCCGTCGCCAGGTTGGAGTCCACACCCTTCACGCCGATCTTCGCCAGCACCGCCGTTGCCGCGGCAAAGACCGCACTCAAAAGCGCCCACCCCAACCAACCCATAGCAATTTCCTCTGCGACCTACGCTACCACTCCACACGCGCGCCAAACTGCACGCGCCGCTCGCGCGCGTTCGCTGCGTTGGCCGAATCGAAGCTTCCGAACGGACGCGACTGCAGGCCCTCCGTCGCGATCGTCGCCGCATCCTGAAAGACCAGCGGCGTCACGCCATTCACGGCATCTCCCACAAGAAACGCCCGCTGCTGCACACCGGTGTAGTTCACATGATTCAGAAGGTTGAAGCCGTCGACATAGACACGCGCATGCATCGCTTCGGAGAGATGGAATCGGCGACTCAGGCGCAGATCCAACACCTCGACCCACGGCAGCCTCTGCGTATTCCGTCCGACTGTGGGCAGATACCGCGCCCCTCCGGAACCGTTGATCGTCTCGCGTCCCGCGTCCAACTCGCTTCCGCCCAGGATCTCGTAGCTGTACGGTCTTCCACTCACAGCGGAAAGACTCGGAGCAAAGACCCACCCATTCGCCAGCCGTCCCGCACTTTTGTCCAGGTGAAAGACCGGCTCCCAAAGGCCGCTCGCACTCACCTTGTGCCTTCGGTCCAGCGTGGAAGCCGCGCGGTCATACCGCACCTCAAACGGATCGAACTGCGCATCCTGCTGCGGCGCGGCGGAGTGGTCCTGCCCGTAGTCCAGCATCTTCGCGTACGTCCACGACGCTCGGAACTGCACGCCGCGGCGCAGGCGGTGCTCCGCCTGCGCGATCAGCGCGTGATAGCTCGCGCTCGCATTGGAAAGAATCGCCGTCACCGGTCCAAAATCCGACGACACGCGCGCCGTGTACAGCGGGATAGAAAACACGTCGCCGTCCCGCGCTCCCGCCTCGCCCCCACCATTCGGGCGCACCACGCGAAAGCTGGCCGCCGAGGTCGACGGAGCGATGTTGATGTCCGTGGAGTTCGGCAACTGTCGGCTCGCCGCACCCGCATAGCCCAAACTGACCTCCGTTCCTCCAAAGTCATGCTCCACCGCGAACGTTGTTTGCTCCACCATCGGCAGTTGAAACCTGCGGCTGAACATCACCGCCGAGGTCGTCTGCAACGCAATCCCCGTCGGCGCGCAGGCGTACGTCGCCGGATAGCCGAAGTTCGTCCCCGCACTCGCGCACTGCGCATCGACGATCGTCTTCGGCCCGATGCGTAGCGAGTGCGAACTCGACGGCTGCGCAGTATTCATCAAGGCCGAGCGAATCGTTGCCCCTGCCACGCGCCCGAACGACACACCGAAGCCCGCATGAACGACCGTCCGCCGCGAGACGCTCCACGCCAACCCCACCCGTGGCTGCAGATTGTTCGTGTCCGAAGGCAGCGCGCTCGTGCGCGCTGCCAGACCCGCATTCGTTCCAAACAACGCATCCAGCTCTGCATTGGGATGCTGTGCTGGCGGCAGCGCCACGTATTCATAGCGAAGACCCGTATCCAGCGTCACACCCTTCGCCGGTCGCCAGTGATGCTGCACAAACGCCGCCCACTCACTCATATGGAAATCCGACACGCTATGACCGAAGCCCTGCGTATACGAGTGGAAACAGAAGAAGTGCTCACTTGCGAAGATCGAAGGGCAAGCGCCATTGGGATACGCCGTCGCGGAAAACGTGTAGTCCGTAATGAAGTCGACCAGCCCACCTGCGTGCCCGTCCGTCGTCCCGCTGGAGTAGTTGTACGTGCCCTCCTCGTTCGCCAAAGAATCGATATGCTCCTGGATCAGGCTCACATCAAAGCCCGCCTGCAACAGCGAAACACTCCCCGCCCAGCTCACCGTGTCCGCGAACTGCCAGCGCCGTTCGTCAGGGTAACTTCGACGTCCCAGCGACGCAGGCTTGCCCAGATAAAACTCCCCACCGAGATTGATCTGCGGCGAGTATCCATTCGGCCCGCTATGCGGCTCTTGCGGCAGAGGCGTCTGCGCCGCCTGCGTCTCCACGTCGCTGGAGTAACTCGCGCTCAACTCGTTGCTCAGAAAGCTCGTCGCAGAGTACGTCCAACGCGCAATGCCTTCATCCGTATGCATCCTGTCGTTGCCGAAGCTCGTCACCGCGCGATGCAGTACCGGCTCACCACGCACACCCGCAGGCGAAGTTCGCCGCGCGCGGTTCCACTCCACGCTGAACTGGTGCCGCGCACTCGCCTGCCAATCCAGCCGCGGAAAGAACGCCACCTCATCCCTCCGTCGCGGAACAATGCCAGACAGGGAATCGATATACCGCAAAGCCGCATCGATCTTCGGCAGCGTCACACCACGGTTCTGCAACAGCGCCGTCTGTGTCGCGCTCAGGTTATAAAAATCCGTCGTCGCCGGAGAAGACAGTGCAGGAAAGTTGCGCCTCTGCTGCTCATACGCCACAAAGTAAAACAGCTTCTCTCGAAGCGTATGCCACGGCACGCGTCCCTCTGCCGACAAGCCCCACTGCAGACGCAGATCCTGTGGTTTGTCGAACGTACTGACCGATTGACCATCGTTGTATCGCGTAAGAATTGCGAACGGGTTCGTCGCCGCCAGCGCATTGTCCTGCGCCTGGAAGAACGCAGACCCATGCGTCCGCGCGGAACCGCGCCGCGTCACCGTCGTCACACTGCCGCCTGCCGCCTTGCCCAGGTCGGCGGAGGAGTTCATCGTCTCCACGCGAAACTCCTGCACTGCCGTCTCCGGCAGAAGAAGGTCCGCTCGCACACCGCCACGTGGCACGCCGAGAAAGCTCTGGGTGTCGTCGACTCCATCCAGCACGTATTGGTTCTGCGTCGTCGCCACACCACGAGCCGTGATCTGTAAAAACGTGGAATCCGTCGCGTTCATCAACGGCGTCAGCAGAGCGAAGCTCGACCATCGCCTACCGTCAAGCGGGAGCTCCTGCACCTCTGCGGGAGAGATCGTCACGTTCGCCGGGGTAGCCTGCATCTCGACCTCAGCAACGGCCTGCACAGTCACACTCGCCGTCGCCCCGACCACGTGCAGCTCCACCTCGATCTCCAGCGTCTCCCCAAGCTCCACCGTCACGGTGCCAGACCAGGGCGCGAACGCAACAGCCGATTTCGCGGGAGAGACCACCACCGCATACGCTCCCGGCGCAAGCCGGGGAACGAAGAATGCCCCCTGCGCGTCGGTGGAAACCACCCGCGTCCGAGCCGCGTTGCCGTCCGCGGCCCGTGCCACCAACACACGCGCACCCACCACCGCAGCGCCCGCGCCATCGCGCACCACACCGCGCAGAGCTCCAGTCACCGTGTCCTGCGCGCACAGCCCCGACACGCAAAACAGATAAATCATCATTAGGGAAAAAATCCGGCTCGACACTTCATCCCTCGTTGCGCAGAATCTACGAGCCGTAGATCGCGCAAAATCTCTGAGAAGGGAAACACAGCGCGGACTCCATCAAGAAGTCCGCGCCAGGAAATCGTTACGACATTAAGTTGTAGGTCAGAGAGGGCGGCAGCCACAGACCGCCGCCCTCCGGACAATCTCGGCTTAGAAGAACAGACGTCCACCGATTTGGATATTGCGTGGGTTGTAGGCGTAGTTGTTGTTGGAGTTCTGCACTGCGCCGAAGGTGCTCTGGTACGTGAGCGAGGTGCCGGTCACGTTGTAAGCAGTCGTGTTGATACCCGTGATGTTCTGGTGGTTAGCAAGGTTGAACGCCTCGCCAATCAACTCGAAGCGCATGCGCTCCGTGATGGGGAAGTCGCGTTGCACACGCAGATCGATCACGATATCGCGCGGATATTGGAAGGTATTGCGCCCGAGGATCGGCATATACGTCGTACCGGTTCCGCCGAGGCCCGTGGTGAAGGGTTTCAAGCAGGTTGCAGCCGCGCATTGATTGCTCGTCGTGAAGCTGTTAGTGCTCGCCGAGTAAGGCAGACCGGACTGCATCTGGAACGCAGGCTTGATCGACCATCCGTTCGTTGCCTGCTTCAAAATGGCATTGCCGTGCGTTCCCGGGATATTCAGAATCGCCCAGCCCACGACGCGGTGCGGCACATTCAGGAAGGAGTTGCCGTAGTTCGCGCGTGCATTGTTGTAAGGATCGATCCACAGATTGCTGCCGAGACCGGTGACCTGGTTCTGATTGAAATCCAGCGCATGCGACCATGTGTAGTTTGCGTCGAAACTGATGTACTTGCTCGCGCGCTTCTGCACTTCCACTGTGAGAGCGTGGAAGCTGGAGTTGACGTTGCTGATCGCCGCATAGGCCGCATTCGCTGCCGTGTTCTTGACCGTCGGCGTTCCGCCAACCGTAGCGCCGGAGTAAACCGTCACAGGAAAGCTGCTGCCGCAGGCAAGAGGTCCGCAGTTGCCGGTGCCCGTCACGGTGTAGTTCTGTGTGTACGTCTTCGTCGGATCCAGGTTCAGATTCAGGCTGTTCGGAAGCTCACGTCCAAGCGAACCGAGATAGCTGACCGAGAGCACGGTGTTCATTCCCAGTTCCTGCTGCACCGCGAGATCGAACTGCTGCGCCATCGGATTCTGGAAGTTCTTGGCCAGGTACTGGATGTCCGGCGTCGTCGTGCCACCCGGCGTGAACGTCGTGGAAGGAAGACGAGGAGCCGAGGCGGAAGGCGTCAGCGTATAGGCATTCTGACCGCCAGCCGCACCTGTGGTGGAGCGCGCAGTCAGGAAAAGCGCATTCGGAATATGGCCATAGTACATACCGTACCCGCCACGAACCACCGTCTTGCCCAGGCCGTAAGGATCCCATGCAAAACCGAGACGAGGCGAGATGTTGTTCTTGTCGCTCGGCGTATTCAGAGTGTCCGGGAAAGCGGCGTTCGGCAGAATGACATCTGGCAACTTCTCATAGTCGTAGCGGACGCCGAGGTTCAGCGTCAGCGTCGGTGCGAGCTTCCAGTCATCCTGCGCGAAGAAGCCATAGTCGATCGTGCGCACATCGAAGTTCGGGCGTCCGAGCGTCTGTTTGTAGTTGGTGTAGCAACCCACAGGAACATACGCCGCGCCCGTACCCGTACCGCAGCCTCCACGGCTGGGGCTGGCGAGATCGGAGATGTAGCCCAGCAGCGTGCCGTAGGTGTAAAGACCGTTTGGCGGCGCCGTCGAACCGCCCAGCGTGTTCTGAATATCGTAGTTGTGCAGCAGGTCGAGACCGACCTTCAGGTTGTGCTTGCCATACAGGAAGCTTGCGGTATCGCCGATCTGCCACTTGCGCTCATCCGGCAACGCAGCGCGGAAGCTGTAGTACGGTGCGCCCATCGTGAAGGCGTTTGTGGGCAGGTTGATCTGTACGGGGATTCCCGAAGCAGGCGTGAGAAATTGGTTGGTGAAGGCAACGGGAGTCTGGCGGCCCTCGTCATTCAACTCGCGCGCGTATTGATAGCGAAGCTCATTGGTAATGTGCGACGTGATGATGCTATCCAACTTGGCCAGGCCATAGTCCAGCTTGACGAAGTCAGTTCCGAAAGAGTCCGTCGCGTAGGTGTTGGACTGCTGCGTCTGCACGCCACCCGGCGAATCCCAGCGCAGGCGATGGTAGAGGACGCTCACGTGATTCTTGCCGTTCACCTGCCAGTCAAGCTTGGGGGTGTTGATGTCCTGATTGCCATAACGTGCAACCGGACCGAGGGCGGTGTTCATCGACTGGATAAAGCTGCGATACGTTGCCAGTGCCTGCGCCGACGTGACCGTTGCACCCGTCGAATTGGAAAGACGCGTGGTCAATGTTGCCAGGTCTGCCGCGGAGGGGTCCGCGTAGAAAGTGGTATTGCCGGCACGGCCCGTGCCTGGGAAGTTACGACGGAACTCATCGAACGCATAGAAGAAGAAAAGCTTGTCCTTGATAATGGGGCCGCCAATACCGAAGCCGTACTGATTGCGCTTGTCCTTCGGCTTGAAGTTGATCTGGCTTGCGGTTCCCGTGGTCGTGTTGTAGACAACCGTGTTCGTGTAGGGATTCGGAGCGGCAAGCTCATCGCCCCGATGATAGAAGTACGCTTCACCGTGGATGGCATTCGTTCCACTCTTCGTCACCGAGTTCACCACGCCACCGACGGCACGGCCAAACTCCGCCGAATAAACGCCCGTGTTCACCTGAAACTCGCGGATCGCCGTCTGTGCGGTGGAGTAACCCGCGCGTGTACGTCCGCGCTCTTCACCGAAATAAGCCTGGTTGTCATCTGCGCCGTCGATCAGCACGTTGTTGAGCGTTGCGCTGATGGCGCGGAACGAAATCAAGCCAAAACCCGAAGCGTCATTGGTCACGCCCGGCGTCAACAGCGAAAGAGAGGACCAGCGTCGATTGTTGATCGGAATACTCTCGATTTCGGCATTCGAAAGCTGACCGCCATAGGCAGGCGTGTCGAACTTCAGCACCGGCGTCTCCGCCGTCACTTCTATTACGCTTGAGCTGGCGCCCGCCGTAAGATGCGGATTCAACTCCGTCACCTGGTTCACCTGCACCATCACCTGGTTCGACTTCAGCTCCGAGAAGCCCGCGGAACTAATCGTCACCGTGTAGGTTCCGGGAGGCAACTGGGGAGCCTTGAAAAAGCCACCGTCGTCTGCTGTCAGTGCCAGATCGGCGTTCGTGCCGTTATTGTGAATCGTGACGCTGGCTTTTGGAATGACGGCATTGGTCGCGTCAAACACCGTGCCGGAGATTGCGCCCTGCGTGGTGGACTGCGCCCAAACCGTGGTCGCCATGGTGAAAAGACAGCCCGCAAGAATTGCTCGTGCTGAAAGTAGATGCTTCATCTGGTGCTCTCCTGAAAAGCTGCATACTTCGTTTGCAACACACACTTTTGTGTCAACCTGAACGCTTTGGACACAACGGAGCCCTATAGGACTTCCCGGGAGTCTGATCGTTCACGTTGCTGCTCAGTGCGAAATTTCGATTGTTGTCTTTTGCGCGCTTTGCCCTTCACCGCGGCCGCGCGCTTGTTTTTGGGGTTACGGCCCATTGTGACAGTTCACCCGGACCGCCACAACCGCCGGAAATTCAAGGAAAACGCAGAAACCTCAGAATAAAAGCCCATATTTCCACACCCCAGGGTTGCGAGGGAGCCCGGTCCGGCCCTCTCGGTGGCAATCCGCTAAACTATAGGTACAGCAAGGGGTTTCGTAATGTTTATCGATGAGGCAAGAATCCGCATTAAAGCCGGAGACGGCGGAAACGGCTGTATGGCGTTTCGCCGGGAAAAATTTGTTCCCCGGGGCGGTCCCTCAGGCGGTGATGGCGGGCACGGCGGCAATATTCTCATGACGTCTTCCACCCAGCACAACACCCTGCTCCAGTTCCGGTTCAACCCCGAACACAAATCCGAGCGCGGCGGACACGGCGAAGGCTCCAACTGCTCCGGCACCTCAGGCGAAAACCTCGTCCTCAAGGTCCCCGTGGGCACGCAGCTCTACGACGACGAGACCGGCGACCTCATCCACGACTTCGCCCACCCCGACGAGACCATCATCGTCGCCAAGGGCGGTCGCGGCGGACGCGGCAACCAGCACTTCGCCACGCCCACCCACCAGGCTCCCCGTGAGCACGAACTCGGCCGCCCCGGCGAAGCCCGCAACTACCGCCTCGAACTGAAGCTCCTGGCGGACGTCGGTCTCCTCGGCTACCCCAACGTCGGTAAATCGACGCTCATCTCGCGCCTCTCCGCCGCCCGTCCCAAGATCGCGAACTACGCCTTCACCACGCTCGAGCCCAACCTGGGCGTCGTCCAGGTCGGCGAATGGCCGCACGAACACAGCTTCGTCATCGCCGACATGCCCGGCCTCATCGAAGGTGCCAGCCAGGGCGCGGGCCTTGGCATCCAGTTCCTCCGCCATATCGAGCGCACCAGCGTTCTGGCCCATCTCGTGGACGTCTCCGACGGCTCCGGTCGCGATAACCCCGTGGAAGACTTCAAGATCATCGAAGCCGAGCTCACCAGCTTCGGTCACGGTCTGCCCTCCAAGCCAGTCCTCGTCGTCGCCACCAAGATCGACGTCGCCAACCCGGACAAGTTGAAGAAGCTACAGGCCATGGCGAAGCGCAAGAAGCTCCCCTTCTACGCCATCTCCGCCGTCGCCGGTACCGGCATCGAAGAGCTCAAGTACGCCATCTCGCAGGCCGTCATCGACTTCCGCCGCGACAACCCGGCACCCCCACCACCGCCGCCGATGCGCAAAATGAAGGCCAACTACCCGCCCCCCCAGGCCAGCAAAAAAACCGTCCGCTAACCCACCAAAACCGGGTGCCCCATGTCCCGCTTTTGGGACATGGGTATTCGCGCAACGGGCGACCCTTTGTGCCCCGTTCTTTCGCAGCTTCATCGCGAAAGGGTGGGGTCGCGCAGAGCGCACAAACCAGATCCTCATGGAAGGGCTTTTACTACAGCCACCCCAACCTTAGGCCGAGCATCAAACTTCGCCCGAGCCTTCGCCACCACCTTGCAGTTCTTCTCCGCCCACATCCAAACCCCGCAAAACGCCTCGCTCAACTCAAACCCCAGCTGCGTCAGCTCATAGTCCACATGCGGCGGAATCACCGGATGCACCGTCCGGATCACCAACCCATCGCGCTCCATCTGCCGCAGCGTCTGGGTCAGCATCTTCTGGCTCACGCCCGGAATGGCTTCGCCGATCCGCGTGAAACGCATCGTTCCGCCCTGCGTTAGAGCCTCCAGCACCTCCATCGTCCAACGGTCGGCCACGCGGGCGATCACCTCCGCTACCAGCGCGTCCACCTCCGGCGTTGTTTCGGGATACGTCTTCGTCGCCATGCCTGCCTCCCATACGCACCATCGAGTAAGTACAGCACAAACAAGTGCCTACTTCCTGAAAGAGAGTGTCAGCTTTAGAGTACAGCAAGAGGTGAAACACATGAGCAGCACGACTACAGAAAAGAAGATCGCCCTCGTCACCGGAGGCTCTCGCGGTCTCGGCAGGAACACCGCGCTCAGCTTTGCCCAAAAGGGTGTCGACGTCATCCTCACCTACAACTCCAACAAGACCGAGGCCGACTCGGCCGTGGCCGCGATCCAGGCCCTCGGCGGCAAAGCCGTCGCCTTGCAGCTAAGCGCTGGCGAGATCGCTACCTTCGACACGTTCGTCGACGCAGTCAAGTCCGCCCTGCAGCAGAACTGGAACCGCACCACCTTCGATTACCTCATCAACAACGCGGGCAACGGTTACCACGCCACCTTCGCGGAGACCACCGAAGCCGCCTTCGACAACCTCGTAAACATTCACTTCAAGGGCGTCTACTTCCTCACGCAGAAGCTTCTTCCCGTCCTCGCCGACGGTGGCCGCATCGTGAACCTCTCCTCCGGCCTCGCCCGTTTCGCCACGCCCGGCTTCTCCGCCTATGCGTCCATGAAGGGCGCGATCGAAGTGCTCACGCGCTATATGGCGAAGGAACTTGGCGCTCGCGGCATCGCCGTCAACACCGTTGCTCCCGGCCCCATCGAAACCGACTTTGGCGGCGGCGTGGTGCGCGACAACGAAGCCATGAATAAAGCTATCGCCTCCACAACAGCGCTCGGTCGCGTCGGCCTGCCGGACGATGTGGGTCCGATGATCGCCTCGCTCGTCTCCGAAGACAATCGCTGGGTCAACGCGCAGCGCATCGAAGTCTCGGGCGGAATCAACCTCTAAACGCTATCGCACCGCATAGAGCACGGAAGCATGAGGAGCCAGCTCCACATGCACCCCGTGCTCGGATGTGCTCTTTTCGCCGGTCCAAAGGTCCGTCATCGTCCCACTCGCCGCCTTCCACCCCACCAGGTTCCACAGCAGATCCACCGGCAGCTTGGTCTCACCAAGATTGAAGACCGCAACATACTGCTCGCCATGCGCGCCCTTCGCCACCCACGCGCGCAAATCGCCATCGCTGAAGGCCAGCCGGTTGAGCGAGCTATGCTGGTTTACCGCCAGCACCTCCACGTTCGTCAGTAAACTCTTCGTCCAGTCGTCCAGCGTCAACAGATCGCCGCCAAACATCAGGGGCGAACGAAAGATCGACCACAGCGTCATCATCGTGCGTTGCTCGTCATGCGTCAGCTTCGACATCCGCGCCTCGCCCCGCTCGGCACGCAGACCGATGTGTCCCAGAGGAAGCATATCCGCATCCGGCCAGTGACCGCCGCGCGTATCCGGCTCCACGAAGATCGACCACTTCTCCATCAGGAAGTACATCGCCTTCACCGACTTCCACTCGTCCCAAAGATCGTCCGCAATACGCCACATCTGCGCATTGCCGCGCAGGTCGTCCACACGGTCCGTCGGCGCGGGTCCAGGCGAAAGGCTCAGCGCAATCGGCTGTCCCGACTTCACAATCGCGCGATGCAGCGCCGCGATCTCCGCCGAGTGGTACGGCCGCGCCATGTCGTCGGCCTTGATGAAGTCCACACCCCACGACGCATACATCTTCACCAGCGAATCGTAATAAGCCTGCCCGCCGGGCTTCGTCACATCGACGCCGTACATATCCGTATTCCACGCACACGTGCTGCTGGTGTCGGCAATCTCCATCGCATGCGTATCCACCGTTCCCAGAACCGGAAGATTCCGCGCCACCGCCTGCCGCGGGATGCCGCGCATGATGTGAATGCCGAACTTCAGCCCCTTGCCATGGACATACTCCGCAAGCTCGCGAAAGCCAGCGCCATCCTTCGCGGAAGGGAAGCGATTCGGCGCGGGAATCAGGCGTCCATACCCGTCCATCGCCAGCTCCGCGCCCACGCGGTATCCATGCGCCTTCGGCTGCGGCTCCGACCACTGGATATCGACGACGATGTACTCCCAGCCAAAGCGCTTCAGATTGCGCGCCATCACATCCGCCGTCGCGCGCACTTCGCTCTCCGTTACGGTCGTACCGTAGGCGTCCCAACTGTTCCAACCCATCGGCGGAGTCGGAGCGAGAACCTTAGTCTGCGCTCGCAGCAAGGGCAGCACCACCGACACACACACAGCAGCGAGAACAAGGCTCTTCAAAACCACACGCATCCGCACACCCCTCGAAACATCAGATCACCACTATCGCACCCGACCTTTCGTAGAGCATTCGGTGGAGTACCCAATCGAGTACCTGTTGGAATATCTCGCGGAGTACCCAGAGAGCTAACAACAACCTGCACAAGCGCACGCATCTGTCGTCTTAAGACCGCTACGCTTAACGTGGGAGCTCCGATGAAACTTCGCGCACTACTCTTCTCTACCCTCCTCGTTCTCACCACTGCAAAAGTACAGGCACAGGTAGGCCTGTATGCAAACTTCACAGCGCAACACGTGGGCGCTGCTACCGGCCAGACCTTTGGCAGTGCAGGCAATCTCTCCAACGGCATCTTCCTCTACGGTCCGACCTTCGGCATCTATAACGACTTCCTTCACGCTGGCCCGCTGCACATCGGTGCGGACATTCGCGGCTCGATCCTCTCCAACGGAGACGCCAAGATGAACAACGGCATGGCCGGTCTGCGTGCGTCCATCAAAGCACCCGTCCTTCCCATCAAGCCCTACGTACAGGCCTCCGCAGGCGTCGCCGGTTTCAACTACGGCCGCAGACAGGCCCTTACCAACTCCTTCACCTACGAGATCGACGGCGGCGTGGACCTCACCTTCCTCCCGCGCCTCGACTGGCGCATCGTCGAAGTCGGCGGCGGAGCCCTCACCAGCTCCGGCCCCGGCGCAAAAGACGGCAACGGCCTCTTCCACATCAGCACCGGCCTCGTCTTCCGCCTCCCCTTCTAGCAGAAACCTGTGCCCTATTCTTTCGCGGCTTCTTGCGAAAGGGTGGGGTCGCGCAGAGCGCACAAACCAGATCTCTGAGGAAGCCACTCTCCTTTTTGTCATCCCGTAGTGAAACGGAGGGATGACAAACATGAAACGCGTACCCTAGAGAAGCCATGCGAACAGCCCTCTACGGCGGCAGCTTCGACCCACCCCACCGCGCCCACCGCGCCGTAGCCCAAGCAGCGGCGGACGCCTTCGCGCTCGACCGCGTCCTGCTCGCACCGACGGGCAGACAACCCCTCAAAAGCAAGGCCCACCAGGCCACCTTCGCCGACCGCCTCGCCATGACCAGCCTTCTCTGCGGAGAAGACCCACGTCTCGAAGCCACAGACCTCGACGCCCCCCATCCAGACGGCACCCCGAACTACACCATCGATCTCCTCCGCTCCCTGCACACCGCCGAAGACCAGCTCTTCGTCATCGTCGGTGCGGACAGCTTCAGCGAACTCCACCGCTGGAAAGACCCCGAAGCCCTCCTGCAGATCGCCGAATGGATCGTCGTCTCCCGCCCAGGCGCGCCCTCGCCGCAGCCCACGGAACGCATCCACCTCCTCGATACACTTTCTCTGGAGATCTCGGCCACCCGCATCCGCGCGCAGAACCACACCACGCAGACCGCCACCCAGATCGGCGACCTCACCCCCGAGGTCGCCGCCTACATCGACCAGCACCACCTCTACAGGGAGTAGCAATGACCGCCCCTTCAAACAATGACATGCCGCAACCCAGGGTCACAGAAGCCCTGCGCTTCGATTACCTAACCGCCTTCCCCGAGGGCTACGCCAAGCTCGCCGCCTGGGGACATGTCATCAACAACAGCGGCGTGGAACAGTCCCTGCTCGAACTCATCAGCATGCGCTCCTCCACGCTGAACGGCTGCGCCATGTGCCTCGACAAGCACAGCAAACAGGCCATCAAGGCGGGTGAAACCACCGAGCGCCTCTTCGCCATCGCCGCCTGGCGCGACTCGCCCTACTTCACCGCCCGCGAACGCGCCGCCCTGCAGTGGACCGACGCCATCACCAACATCCAGACAGGTCATGCCCCACTGGCAGCCTGGCACGAGATGCTTATCCACTTCACCGAAGCCGAAGCCGTACAGGTCACCCACGCCATCGCCAACATGAACTCCTGGAACCGCCTCGCCATCGCCTTCCGTCACCGCGTGGGAGAGAAGTAGATCAATTTCGCTTCTCTCGCAAACGAAACCGTGTCATCCTGAGCGCACCCCCTCATGCGCATACCCTTTGCTCCAGCTCTCCTGCTCAGCACCTTCGCCGCAGTTAATAGCGCCGCCGCACAAACCATGTCCACCGCCGACATGGTCGCCATGTACAAAGATCTCCACGCGCATCCGGAGCTCTCCCACCACGAGGAGCGCACTTCGGCGATCCTCGCCAAGGGCCTCCGCTCTGCCGGATACACCGTCACCGAGCACGTAGGCGTCTACCCGGACGGCAGCAAAGCCTTCGGCGTCATCGGCATCCTGAAGAACGGCAGCGGCCCCACCGTCCTCGTGCGCGGCGATATGGACGCCCTCCCCGTCACGGAAGAGACCGGCGTCGCCTATGCCAGCAAGGTCACCGCCATCACCGCGACAGGCGCGACCACCGGCGTGATGCAAGCCTGCGGACACGACGTGCACACCACCGTCCTCCTCGCCACCGCGCGGAACCTTGCGCAGGAGAAGTCGAAGTGGCACGGCACGCTCATGATCCTCGGCCAGCCTTCCGAAGAGACCATCGACGGAGCGAAGGCCATGCTCGCAGACCATCTCTACGAGCGCTTCGGCACACCCAACCGCATCGTCGGCCTGCATGACACCAACGTGCTCGCGGCGGGACGTGTCGGCGTTCCCAGCGGTCCGGCCATGGCCAGCTCTCAGACGATCGACGTCACCATTCGTGGCATCGGCGGACACGGTTCCATGCCCGATCTCGGCAAAGATCCCATCGTCATCGCCGCCGCCTTCATTCAGCAGATCCAGACCATCGTCAGCCGCCAGGAAGACCCGCGCGACCCCGCCGTCGTCACCGTCGGTTCCATTCACGGCGGCACCAAGGCCAACATTATCCCGAACGAGGTCAAGCTCGAACTCACCACGCGCGCCTTCTCCGACCACGCCCGCGAGGTCATCCACACCGGCATCCGCAACGCCGCACGCGGAGTCGCCATCGCCGCAGGCCTGCCGGAAGACCTCTATCCCATCGTCACCATCCTGCCCAATGAGGCGACCTCCGTAAACTTCAACAACGAGGCCCAGGCCGCGCGAGTGAAAGCAGCGATGACCACGGCCCTCGGCGCGGCCAACGTCACAGACTTCCGCCCTATGATGGGAAGCGAAGACTTCGGCCTCCTCGGTCTGGCCGCCACACCCCACATCCCGACGACCTTCTTCTGGCTGGGCGCAATGTACCCGGACCGCTTCGCCGCCGCGCAGGCCAAAGGACAACTCCTCCCCGGCATCCACACCAGCCGCTTCGAGCCCGACCCCGAGCCGACGCTCCACACGGGAGCCATCGCCCTCACCGCCGCAACGCTCGAACTCCTGAAACCCTGATCGGGTCTAGCCATACGATCGGTTTCGTGGGTTAACCCAATCCAGAGAACGGATGGAAGGAACGAACAGGTTCACATGAGGCAAGTCAGCATGAGGGGCCTTGCTTGATGCGGGTCAGGCCAAGCGGAGAACCCTACAAATCCCGTCTCGGCGGCCCGATATGGGACAACAAGCAGACAGCGTTTATTTTATCTAATAAAAAATGGTGTTGAGGATATGTCCATTGCTATATGCTCCATCGCATGGGCCACGACACATAGGCCATTTGTCGTAGTAGCTGGGCTAATTATCTTTCTGGGTTCTCTCTAGTTTTGTGTTGCGAAGTTGATGTTATGAAGTCGTATTCGCAGGAATTCCTGCGATACGCCTTTTGGAACCCAACAGACGCCTGTATCTCATCGCGTCAGCACACGATTTAGGAGAACTCCATGAGCTTCACTCTGCCAATACGTGTTCCATCTCTATCGACACCCCTTCGCACACAATCAGAAGCAATTCCTTTCGGAAGTGTCATACCGAAGAGATGCAGAGACTTTGGTGGTCTGCTTCTTGCAATCCTGTTTGTCTTTTTAGGCATTTGCCCGAAGAGCGTTTCAGCTCAGGGCTATCCGGGGTTTCCTGCAGCCACGCTAAGTAATTCGGCGACTCCGCTTCGCGGCATCACAATGGTGCCTTTCCATTCGGATTTTTATGGGAATATCCTGTATTCCTTCTACGCCAATACGGATGGAAGACTCGCTTATGCTTATTCAGCCGATGGCTCGAATTTCCTGGCACAGGATATCCCGGGAAATGGCTCCGGCGGCTTTTTCAACATTGCTCAGGACGCAGCAATAGGCGACTTCACGGCAGCGGTTGGATCTGTTGTATTCAACGCCAACACGATCTTCCTCGGTTATGTTGAGGCTGGCACTTACCAGCTCGTCATCGTGGAAGCGGATTTCATCCCCGGGGTCAATTGGGGACTTAGCTTTCACGAAGTCTATCGGGATAGAAACGCCGGAGGCGCAACAACCGCACCAGGAATGGTTATTGCTCCGAATGGAAACGTCGTGGCGATGTATGGAACCTCCGGTCGCTCTTCCGTCCTGAATGAAGGCTGGACGACCTACCGCGATGTCACTACCGGAATATGGTCGTCAAAAGACGCAAATCTAAACTGCCCAACACAGCCCGGTTTGGCAAACTTCAGGAATTCGATCTACATGGTGCAAAGGCAGAACGGCGGTGGTGGGCGAGGTATATGGGAAAACATACTAGACAATACTGGCTTCTACATCAACGGCACGGGTCACCAGATTATCGGTTCCACCTATTGGGGACTCTCTATGCTCGTTTGGCAAGGTGAACTCATATTTGCTGCACAAGAAAATAATGGTGAGCATGCATTAGACATTTATGCCTCCCTCGACGGTGTGAACTGGGTTACCAATCGTTACTTCGGCATCGATATTGGTGCCACTCCCGGTATTGCTCTCTACAATGGTGGTCTAACCGCAGCATTCAAAGCGAACGACGCACGGTATGTGACGTACGCAACCCATTCAACCCCCTAGACTGCAAAGTGCCTGCGGGTAAACCCGCAGGCACGCTATGCGAATATACTTGCCCAACCAAGAGCCTATCCATCTTTATCATTCACTTCTCGGGATCGGCGCAGTCCTATATAGATACAGTGGGACGACTGCTACTTCCAGGATGAGCACAGCTCCTCCGATACGATGAATCTGTCAGCAGATGGGAATCATGACGAGACTTACTGGTTATCCAATGCGGTGGCTTGTTACGGTCTGCTTTGCGGTTGGCGCCTGCACAGCGCAATCACAAAGCAGCGCGAGTCCGTCCTTCGACGTAGCTTCCGTGCGGCCGAACAACTCCTCGAAGGATGGCCGTTCGCATATCTACAGCTCTTCGAACAGTGGAAACTTCCGCGCGATCAATGTACCCATCAAAGCCCTTCTGCTCCAGGCCTACGCTCTGCCCGAGACGCAGGTCCTCGGCGTGCCGAGCAATGTCGGCTCCGGCATGTTCGACATCGAAGCGAAAGTGACTCCCGAGTTTGACGAACAACTGAAGCTGCTCAACGAAGAGGAGCGCAAAACCCAGAAGAGACAGATGCTTCAGGCATTGCTGGCCGATCGATTCTATCTCGTCTGCCACAAAGAGACGAGGCAACTCCCGATCTACGCCCTCGTGACCGCTCAGGGCGGCGTGAAGTTAGCCCCATCTAAAAGCAATGGCCTGCTCATCAACTCGTCGTATGGAAAACTCTCCGCACAGGGATTAACTTCAGAAGGCCTTGCACGCGAGTTGGCGAAGATTGTAGGGCGGCCCGTCGTGGATGAAATCAAGGCCACCGGGCGCTTCGATATCACCCTGCTCTGGACCCCGGACGAGGGACCGAGATCGAACGCAGTCCCATCCGCTGATCCGCCCCCGTCGATCTACACCGCCGTGCAGGAACAACTAGGCGTGAAGCTGGAACCTCGCAAAGGACCAGTGGAAGTGTTAGTCGTCGACCGTCTGGATCTGCCCACGGAGAACTAACGGCTCGCGATAATTCGTTGCAAAGCTCCTTATTGAGATGGGGCTTGCTAGAGGGTCGCACCAATTGCAGTGCGACGTTCTGCAGTTCTATTTTTCGCTTCCAAACTTCTTAAGCAATGAAGCCAGGACGGCGCGCTGCTCCTCCTGGCCAGCTCGACGAATTTGAGACAGTAACCAGATAGTACTCGGCTTCTCTCCTGTGATGTTCTTGGCTCCTTGATTACAGCTTGAGCATAGTGCTCTTAGATTTGATAGCTCGTCTTTGCCACCTAAATTTTTGTCTACGATGTGCCCAATATGGAGACGAACTTTTCGGTTAGTGGCAGGATCGATCTCTCCGGGACAGAGACCACACATTTGGCAGGTAAAGCCGTTTCGATCAAGAACCTCTGCGCGCAGCTTTGCAGAAATATCGCGTTTGAATATAACTTTTTTCTCTGGAGGCTCTTCCTTAAGAATGTACTGACCGGGTTTTAGCTCTACCGTGTCGTGATGCGTGAGTATCTGCCAGCCCTCATCTTCTCTGAGTTCGCGTAAGCGTCTCGCCCATTCACTGACACTCGTACCGATAGAGTCTCTAATTTCAATCGAAGTAACGACTTGTCCGATATGCGCCCGCAAAAACTGCCTGATTCGCTCTTTTGAGCCCGGTTTACGCACGCTTACCCTCCATTACCCCTTGCATATGTTGAAGCAGCTGCTGGCCGATCAACTCCGTGTAGGCGGGAGGAATTGCTTCGTTTATTTCATTCTTGGTCATCCAATCAATACCCATTGCCTCGCGCGCTGCGCCGAGAGTGCAGTTTCCTCCACCGGTTACCTGCACAAAATCCACCCATTCATCTGTCTTGCCGAAATGGGACTTGCGTCGATCGAAAGTATGAACTCTAGGGTGCTTTTTGTGAGGCGGAGCGACAATTTCAAAATTAGCCTCAAAGAGACGGTGTCG
The DNA here is from genome assembly GCF_000179915.2 of Terriglobus saanensis SP1PR4. Taxonomy (NCBI): domain Bacteria; kingdom Pseudomonadati; phylum Acidobacteriota; class Terriglobia; order Terriglobales; family Acidobacteriaceae; genus Terriglobus; species Terriglobus saanensis. The sequence goes on from NC_014963.1 coordinate 4,902,035, forward strand.
GAGAACCCTAAGCTTGGGAAACATCGTTCCGCATAGAATCACAGCATTTATTAATGGAGCTCCATCGACATTTTCAATCACGTAAGGTAGCCCAGTATTGATGAGCATTTCACGGACAGGTTCGACCAATCTGGGCCATTCATGGGCGTTGCCATTTCTCTTAGCAAGATCGGAATATGACTGACACGGAGGGGAAGCATGAATAGCATCGAACGATGTTAAGAAGTTGAAATCCAGCTGGAACACGTTTGCTTGGATGAAGGGAAGAGGATAACGCGGTTGCGGATTGATATCGACGCCCACAACGTCGAATCCTGCACGGCTGTAACCCACGCCCGCTCCACCTGCACAGCAAAAAAGATCGAGCAAGCGCGGTTTTCCCAAAATTGGTCTTCGGGCGAAAACGATCTCCTGATCCGGATATGGTTTGAACAGCCGGAGAGTACCCATTTTGCCCTTGCTCATGACCTAATAGTAGATGACTTGCACGTGGGAAATAGCATGGGAAGGTAGTGGGGAACCATCTTGGAAATTCCCTTATAGAAGTTCTTGGCAATCTCGTTAGGGCGGCGCTGCCGAAGATCAGCGCGACACCCGCTTCCACTCCACCTCTCCGGTCACATTCCCACCCGTCGTAGGCGTCGGCACCAGATACCTGAACTCATCCCCCATCAGAACAAAACTCCGCGTCTGCTTCGTCCCCTCCCAATTCGGAAAGAAGGCATGCTCGATGGAGAACGTCACCGTATGCTCCGCTTCGTTCACCGAGTACATCCCGAAGTGGCTATTGCTACCCTGGACCGCCGCTTCATTCTCCTGCGGCGTCCCCTTGCTCTTATCCTTCGCGGCAAACTTCGGTCGATCGGCCCGCAGGATCTGCAGCGCGTAATGCCCGCTCGCATCGAAGGTGAGAATCCCCTGCGGATTCTCCCCATAGAGGTGCACGCGGCTCGCATCCGGAAGAACATTGTCCACGAAGACAAGCCGCCACGTTCCAACCAGCCGGGAAGCAAGCGTCTCCTGCGCTTTCGTCGTAGAACCACCGCACGCCAAAACTATCAGGCTGCACACCAAAATCCGAACCACGCTCAAAGTCTTCATAGCTGGAATCTATGGGTGAGATAGAGTGAACACAAGTTCATAATTCTCTTGAAACCCATGAGATTTCCTCACCGATGACCCTAGACCTCGACACGCTGCAGACACTCGTCATCACCCATGATCTGCGCGGCTACCGGCAGGCGGCAGACCGGCTCGGCCGCACGCCTTCGGCGATCAGTCTGCAGATGAAGCGCCTGCAGGACGACGTCGGCGCGCCGCTCTTCCGCAAAAACGGCCGCGGAACTTCCCTCACTGAGGCGGGCGAGATCGTCCTCCGCTACGCACGCAAAATGCTCGCCCTCAACGACGAACTCCTGCACACCGTCCGTGGCGCGCATCTCGCCGGGAGCGTAAGGCTAGGCTTCTCGCAGGACTTCGCCGAAACCGTCCTTCCGCAGGTACTCTCTCAGTTCTCCGCGCTCTACCCGCTGGTGCAGATGGAGGTACGCATCGAAGGAAACGCCGCTCTGGTGCAGGCGATCGAGACAGGGGAGATCGACATCGCGCTCGCCGTGGGGCAAGCCGACCGCCCCACCGCAGAGGTACTGGGAGAGCTCGACCTCGTCTGGATCGCGGGAGACCGCTTCGCCGCCCGACCCGGCCAACCGCTTCCACTCGTCCTGCTCGGCCCGCTCTGCGCCTTCAGGAAGGAAGCCATACGCAGGCTCGAAGACGCGAGCATCCCCTGGCGCATCGCCGCCGTAAGCCCCAGCCTCGCGGGTCTGTGGGCTTCAGCCATCGGTGGGCTGGGCATCACCGCCCGCACCGCACTCGGCCTGCCCGCAGGCTTGACTTGGGATAAGTCCCTCTTTGACCTGCCCGCCCTCGACAGCTTCCCCGCCACGCTGCACGTTCGGCCGGGGGAGAGGTCGGAAGTCGTGGAGGTTCTCCGCGACCTTATCCGACAATCTGTGGCCGCCGCACTTCCACGGCACAAACGAAAACACGTTGGTGCAAAGAGAGCCTCATCCGCCTCTTCCCCAGAGATCACTTCACCGTATAGCCTCATCCCATGAACCTCCGCGCCATTGCCACGCTCGCTCTTGCTTTTACGCTGCCCGCCGTCGCTCAACAGGTGCCCCACAGCTTCGCCGCCGTAGGCGACCACTTCGAGCTCGACGGCAAACCCTTCCGCATCCTCACCGGCGAGATGCACTACGCGCGCATCCCCCGCGCCCGCTGGGACGACGCCATGCAGAAGGCGAAGGCGCTCGGCCTGAATGCCATCACCACCTACGTCTTCTGGAACGTGCATGAGCCGCGCCCCGGCGTCTACGACTTCACCGGACAGAACGACCTCGGCGAATACCTCGCCGCCGCCCAGCGCGCGGGCCTCAAAGTCATCCTCCGCCCCGGCCCCTACGCCTGCGCCGAGTGGGAGTTCGGCGGCTACCCCGCGTGGCTCATCAAAGATCCCACCGTCGTCGTGCGCTCCTCCGATCCTAAGTTCATGAAGCCCGTCGCCAAGTGGTTTCACCGCCTGGGCCAGGAGGTGCAGCCCTACCTCGCCGCCAATGGCGGGCCCATCATCGCCGTGCAGGTCGAAAACGAATACGGCTCCTTCGGCAACGACCATGCCTACATGGAGCAGATGAAGGACCTCGTCATCTCCAGCGGCATCGGCGGCAAAAATCCGAAGAAGGCCGTCGATGAAGATGGCAAGAATGTGCCCCAGGACACCGGCACCATGCTCTACACCGCCGACGGTGGCGTACAGCTTCCCAACGGCACACTGCCCGAACTTCCCGCCGTCGTGAACTTCGGTGGAGGCCAGGCGAAATCCGAGCTGGCAAGATATGAGGCCTTCCGTCCCAACGGTCCGCGCATGGTCGGCGAATACTGGGCTGGCTGGTTCGATCACTGGGGCAACAACCATCAGAAGACCAACGCCGCCGAGCAGGTCGCCGAGTACGAATACATGTTGAAGCGTGGCTACTCCGTCAGCCTCTACATGCTCTACGGCGGCACCAGCTTCGGCTGGATGGCCGGGGCCAACAGCGGCGACAAAGCTCCGTATGAGCCCGACGTCACCAGCTACGACTACGACGCGCCCATCGACGAGCGCGGCAATCCGACGCCGAAGTACTTCGCCCTGCGCGAGGTCATCCAACGCGTCACGGGCATCACACCCCCACCCGTGCCGGAGACGGCCGCCACCGTAGCCTATCCCATCGCGCCCATCCTGCAGACGGCCTCGCTCTGGGACAATCTCTCCAAACCGCATACCTCCGTCACGACGCTGACGATGGAAGACATCGACCAGGCCTACGGCTACATCCTCTATACGACGCAGCTCTCAGCAGGGCAGCAGGGTGAGCTCAAGCTCGACGAACTCCACGACTACGCCCAGGTCTATCTCGACCACAAACTCGTCGGGACACTCGACCGTCGCCATCAGCAAAGCAGTCTTACTCTGCCCGCTGCCGCCGGCGTGCGCGAACTTGAGATCCTTGTAGAAAACTCCAGCCGCATTAACTACTCCCTCGCTCTCCGCGGCGAACGCAAAGGCATCACACACCGCGCCCTGCTCAACGGAACCGAGCTGAGCAACTGGAAGATCTATCCGCTCCCGCTCGATCACCCCGAAGCGATCCTCTTCAAAAACGCGCCGTGCAGCGGCCCGTGCTTCTTCCGCACTTCGATCAGCGCCCCCGCAGCCATGACCCTGCCTGCGGACACCTTCCTCGAAACGACCGCGATCCACAAGGGCTTTGCCTGGGTCAACGCTGTGGCCCTCGGCCGCGCCTGGAACATCGGTCCGCAAGCCGCGCTCTTCGTTCCCGGAAGCTGGCTGCACAGCGGCGAAAACCAGCTCATCGTCTTTGACTTGACCGCCGAAGGCGCCCCTGCCCTCTCCACAAGAAAAGACACCCTCTACATCCCCGGCGCGGACGAAGCCAAACACCCCGCCGCCAGCACCATCAACCACCCCTAGCAACACTCCCGTGCCCCATCTTCGCGCGTCTTTTGCGCGAAGGGTGGGGTCGCGCAGAGCGCACAAACCAGATCTGTCTGGGAAGAACAACAGATCTCTCCACTACGCGACGGTAAAGCCGTCGCTCCGGTCGAGATGACGGAGAACTCACCCACACCACACACCGTCATTTCGACCGAGCGCGGAGCGGAAGCGGAGAAATCTGCTTTTGTTATGCGCCAAAGGCGCATCCGATCGCGCTCCGCGCGATAACAACAGATCTCTCCGTTTCACTACGGGATGACAACATAGAACCCGGGTGCCCCATGTCCTGCTTCTGGGACATGGGTTATGCGCAAAGCGCATTTGCTCTATCCTTGAGAGTGACACTGAAGGAGCAACATGCCCACACTTGAAACCGATCAGCTCCTTGCCGCGGCCGTAGATGCCTGCGACAGCAAAAAAGCTGAAGACATCCGTATCCTCGCCCTCGACGTCTCGGAGAGCGCTCTCACCGACTACTTCCTCATCTGCAACGGCACCAACGACCGCCAGAACGTCGCCATCTCGGACGAGATCGAGTACCGCCTGAAACATGACTTCGGCGTCTACCCTAACTCCGTCGAAGGCCGCCGCCAGGGCGAGTGGGTCCTGATGGACTACGTCGACTTCGTCGTCCACATCTTCCTGCCCGAAACCCGCGCTCACTACGGCCTGGAACGCCTGAAGAAGTCCGCGACCCAACTCACACTCGCCCAGCTTCAAACCGAGATCAAGGCCCGCATGGCCAACCTCGCCAAGTCGCGCGTGAAGACCCCGGCAAAGAAGGCTGCTCCCGCAAAAGCAGCACCGGCGAAGAAAGCTGCTCCGGCCAAGTCACCCGTCAAGAAAGCAGCCGCGAAGAAAGTCGCCGTCAAAGCAGTGGCAAAGAAAACATCGGTAAAGACAGTGACAAAGAAAGCTCCAGCCAAGAAAGCCCCTGCGAAAAAGACTGCCGCAAAGAAATAGTTTTCAGGAGGCAAAGAAAAAAGGCTGCTCCTCGGAGCAGCCTTTTGATTGCGGCAAACAATGGTTAGAAGATGAACTTCGCCCAGAGACGGAAGTTCTGGCTCGTATTCTCTCGTGCATTTTGCTTGTTGAGGTAGTTGGAGGTTCCGACATCAATCAGATTCGTGTCCAGGATACTTACGTTGTTATGATTGCCGACGTTCTGACCCTCGGCGCGCAGGACGAACTGTGCGTGTTCGAAGTGACGGAATGACGCCGGAATGTCCTTCTCCGCAGCAAGGTTCCAGAAAATCTGGCCTGGATTTTCGAAGCTGTTCCGCCCCACCTCCCGGGTAATAAACTGCGAACCATTCGGAATGAGGAAGCGGGCCTGGTCTGCGGTAATGGGAGTCACGGCGCCCGTAGCGTTGTTTGCCGCAAGGTCGTAGTAAACCCCAGGGACTGCTGTCGGGTCGTCAACGTAGGCTCCATCGATACCAACGGAGGTGATGGGTGCTCTCGAATTTCCAACGATCGGCCGATCGTTGGAGGCATTCAGATCCCCACTTGTGTCAATACCCACGATCTGGAAGGAGCTATACGGACCAGACGCGAGTTGCGTCGTACCCGACACGATGAAGTGCCGCGTGAACGCCTCAAGAAGCAGGTCCGCACCGCGGTTGGCAGAATGAAAACCACTCGGAGCAAAGATGTATTCGAATGATGCAATATGACGGCGATCAAACGTGGAGTTGCTGTATTCCTGCGCCTGGCGCTGCAAGTTAGCGCCATAGGGCGTATTTGGATTGGAGAAAGTAGAGAAGATCTCCGAAGCATCGTCCAGGTTCTTCGAGAACGAGTACGAGGCGCGGAACGAGATGCCGTGCGTGAACGCGCGCGAAACTTCGACTTGTGCGCTGTTGTAGTTTGAGTCGCCGCCGTTATTCCGAACGGTAACGGCACCGCGTGCGGGATTGAGGCGAACACCGTTCGAAAACGGATTGAGCTGTTGGGTAACAAACAGCTTCTTGCCGTTGGCCCCAACATAGTTGACCGTGAGCTTGATGGCGGCCGGAAGTTGACGCTCAAAACCAAGATTGTACTGATAGGTCATCGGATTGACCATATTGTTCGAGGTGCTCAGCACGGAAGACTGAGCCGTGAGAGCAGGCGTCAAGGTCGTCAGAAGGGTTGTGGCATTCGGCCCGAAACCGTTGGAGGTAGCTCCCGTGATGAGACCAGTGGGCGCAACGGGTGAAGACTGCGCGGAATTGACGATGATGTTGGTGAAGTCCACGTCGTAGAAGATGCCCAAACCAGCGTGGATCACCGTCTTGCCGTCGCTGAAAAACCCGAAGTGAGGATTGTAGGCAAATCCAACGCGAGGCGCGAAGTTGTTTTTATCCGCCTTCACTGGAACCACGGTGTTAATGGCCTGGTAGGGATTTTTCACATCCACAGAGGGGAAGGTCAGGGAGTTCTCTGGATTCGTGTCGTAGTCATAGCGGACACCGACGTTGAGCGTGAACTCCGGCGTGAGCTTGATGTCGTCCTGGATGAAGCCAGCAATCTTCCAGAGGTGGGGATCGACGCGGGTAGGTCCAAAGGTGCGGGTGATGGTTCCGCCCGATCCAAGCTGGTTGCTGATGAAGTTATCGAACGACGATGCACCAGCGCCCCCCGTGGCGTAGGTGATCTGACCCAAAGCATTCTGAGCGATTAGATCGGTCTCATGATCACGCGCAACGTCCGTGCCCATGCGGATGGACTGCCGACCTTTGGTCCAGGCAACGGTATCTTGAAATTGATAGAGCTGCTGGATGCGGCCTTGAGGGATATTCTGGGAAACTCCCAACGTATTGAATCCAGACCCTGCGATCGTGACATTGAAGATTTGAGCGGCAGGATTTGCAAGAGTTTCCGGAGTTCCGAAGAACTGCGAGCTTAGGCGTACCTCCGATGCCCTGAACTCATTCAGGAGGTTCGGGGTGAAAACATGAGTCCAAGTTCCTTGCGCCAGTTCCGCAGGTCCACCCTCCTGGGCATCAAATCCTGGGATGCCAGAAACATTGAGACCAAGATCAGGAGTGAAGGTGGAGCGATCGTGCAAATAACGATATGAGAATGTGTCGTTGGAACGCGGAATGAAATCGACTCGGAACTCCCACTGCGTGTCCGGCTCCTCCTGCGAGACTGGGGCGCGCTGGAAGAAGGCAAGGGGAATCGCGCAGGCCGTGCCACCGCAGTTCGCAGCACTGACGGCCAGGGTCTTGCTGCTGTCAGCAGCTTGAGCAAACGTCGTCAGATAGCTTCCGCCGTTTAAGAGACTCTTGAACAGCGCCACCTGCGACGCGGCCGTTGTCGAGCTTGCAGCGATCGTCGCTAACTGGTTGTAACCCGCCTGTGTCGGCAGAAGGATTTGGTCGGAGGGTGACTTTCCATAGAATCGTGTGAACTGGGTACCGCCGAAGGCGAAAAGCTTGTCTTTCCAAATCGGACCACCGGCTGTGAAGCCAAACTGATGCTCATCGAACCGCGCCTTGGGGTTAGGGGTTCCAGCCGGAATGGGCTTCTGCTGGCGCGTGACGCCGTCGAGAGATTCAAGACCCGAACCGCTATAAAGCTCGAACAGGCTTCCGTGAAACTGATTCGTTCCGCTCTTTGTAATCAGGTTGACCACGGCGCCGCCCGAGCGTCCGTACTCGGCAGAAGCCGAGTTCAGAAGGGTCGTGACCGTCTGGTACATGTCCGGGATCTGAGGATTGAAAGATTGGCCGCCGATACCCACATCATTGATGTCCTGGCCGTCTAGCATAAAGTTATTGCTACGCGGACGGGCTCCATTCACCTGAATTTGTTCGTAGTTTCCAGCGGTACCATTCAGGTTGAGGTTGGGGTTGATCAGAACTACACCAGGCAACGTTGCGACCAACTCGAATGGGTTAAGGGAGAAGATCGGAACCTTGGATAGTTCCTGGGTGCCAACCGTTCCGGAAAGCTGTCCATTTTCTGTATTGATGGCGTTCGTCTCCGCCTCGACAGTCACGGTGTCATTCACCGAACCCACAGCGAGCTTCGGGTCGTAGGTCGTCACGACGGATGGAAGTACGCGAAGGTCATTGACCTCGGATGCAGTGAAGCCGGGCATCTCAACACGGATCTTGTAACGTCCTGGATTGATGGCGTCGACGCGATAGGCACCCTCGCCCGTCGTTGTCACCGTGCGCTCTTCGCCGGTGTCCTGGCTGACGATCTTGACACTCGCGTTGGGAACCGCCGCGCCTGAGTTGTCCCGCACCACGCCAGCAACAATGCCCTTACTGGTCTGACCGGAAACGTACGGTACAGCGGCGATCATCAACAGGAGAACAGACAGAATTTTTTTCATTTGGATCTCAATCCTTTCAGGAGGACATTCGTCCGTTTAGAACAGGTTCAAGCGAACCCGGAGGAGGTGGCCCACGGACTGGAGTGTCGTAGCAGTATTTGCGTAGTTCACACTAATGCACTTCACATACCAACCCCGGCTTTCACATAAAAGCCCTATAAATAGGACTTTAGGCCCAGATGCCCCCTTGGGCTGGCGCAGAATCTACGATGATCCACATATGGATACCAAAATCTGTATATTTTGCCACAGATCTCCTCGCACCCGTACTCTCATTCCTGTGCGCATCACCCTCGCCACAATCCGCGACTCCGCTCCGCGCAACTCCCCTCTCGCCGCACTCACCCGCGACTACATAGAGAGGACCAACCCGTTTATCCCCGCCGAGTGGACACCCCTCAAGACTGTCCCCGACCTCCTTGCCCTCCGCGCCAGGCCCGCCTCGGTTCTCCTTCTGCTCGACAGCACCGGGCGTCAGTATGGTTCGGTGGAGTTCGCCAACCTGCTTGGGTCGCTCCGCGATGGCGGCAAGCGATCCGCCCTCCTTGCCATCGGACCGGCGGATGGCTGGTCGCCTGCCGACGTTAAGAGCGCCGACCACCTCATCTCCCTTGGCCCCATGACCCTGCCCCACCAGCTCGCCGCCGTGGTCCTGGCCGAGCAGATCTATCGCGCGGCCACCATTTTGGCTCGCCACCCCTATCACCTGGGCCACTAGAATCATGGGCATGGACCAGACAGAGACCCAGCGCCGCGGACTTATCCTGATCAACACCGGTCCAGGCAAGGGCAAGACCACCGCCGCGCTCGGCACAGCCCTGCGTGCCGCGGGCAATGGCATGCGCGTCCTCGTTCTGCAGTTCCTGAAAGGCTCCTGGCACTACGGGGAACTCGACAGCATCGCCCGCCTTGCCCCGGACATGGAAATCCGCCAGCTAGGCCGCGGCTTCGTCAAGGTCGGTGGAGCGGAGGCCGATCCCGAAGACCTCGCCCTCGTCGCCGACGCCTGGCGCGTCTCCGCCGAAGCCATCGCCTCCGGCGAGTACGACCTCATCGTTCTCGATGAGATCAACTACGCCATCAGCTACGGCATGCTCGACCCAGAGGTTGTGGCCAAAGTCCTGCAGGACCGTCCCGAGATGCTCCACGTCATCCTTACCGGTCGCAGCGCCCATCCCACTCTGGTCGCCCTGGCGGACACCGTCACCGAGATGCGCGAGGTCAAACACGCCTATCAAAAAGGCATCCTCGCGCAAAAGGGTATCGAGTTCTAGTACGTAAAAACTGTCCACATGCGAACGGTGAGTGGTCGCGAGTGACCAAACGCTCGAATCGGCTTGCCGCAACCCCGTGAAAACAATAGCCGCAGATTGGCTGCGCGAATGCATCCTCTCACTGCACAGGCTGCTCTCCTGTGGCGGCACGCGTTAGGACTCCTGCGTGCCGCCTTTTTTTTGCAAACCACTACCTCACTTAACCGGAGCAGCGAACTCCTCGTTGATCCACTTCCGCACCGCGTCATAGCTCTGCGGTCGGCCGAGGAAGTTCTTCACCAGCGTATTGGCGCTCACGCTCCCACCCGGTTCCAGTACGGTCTTGCGATAGCGCATCGCTGCCGGTCCATCCAGCAGGTTCTTCTCGTCGAACTGCGCGAAGAAATCCAGCGCGATCACCTTGCTCTGCATGTAGGTGTAGTAGTTCGAGCTGTAGCCCATCAGGTGCGTGAAGGTCGCGTACATCCGGTTCTCCGGAGCCTCCGTGAACGCGGCGTACTTCACGTAACCCTCGTGCAGCAGGGCATCCAGGTCCACCGTCTGCGGCGCGCGGTCGTGCATCGTCAGCGAAAAGTTCGCCAGCATCAACTGCCGCTCGATCGAGATGCCCCGTGCAAAGGCATCCGCCTTCACCATCTTGTCGAAGAGCTCCTTCGGCATCGACGCGCCCGTCTTCGCATCCTTGGCGAAGGTATCGATCACGGCGCGATTGGCGAAGAACTCCTCCAGCATCTGCGAAGGCGCTTCGACAAAGTCCCACTCCACCGAGAACGGCCCAATGCCCACCCACTCCTGGTGACCGCCAAGAACGCCATGCATCATGTGGCCGAACTCGTGGAAGAAGGTGACGACGTCCGCATACTGCATCAGCCCGGGATCGCCCGCCTCTCCACCTGCAAAATTGCCATTCAGCCGCGCCTCGGGAAGCGCCACATCGCGCTTGCCCGTCACCACCGTGCTGGCGTTGAACCACTTGTTCTTGCCCGCGCGGGGATGCATGTCCAGATAGATCCGCCCCAGCTTCTTTCCTCCGGGAGCGACACCGTCCGTCACGTCAAAGACCGTCACCGAAGGGTCCCACACCTCCGCATCCTTCGCCGGAACAAAGCTGACGTGGAAGATCCGCGAAGCGGCATGGAGAACACCCTCCTGCACCTGCGCAAAAGGGAAGTAGCTGCGCACCGACTGCGAATCGAAGCCGTACGTCGCGCGCTTGTACTGCTCCGTCCAGTAGCTGGAGCTGTACTCCGGAATCTCGGTGATCGAGCTGTCCTTCGACTGTGCAAAGGCGATCAGCTCCGCCTTCTCCTTCGCTGCCGCCGGGCGAGCCGCCTTGTCCAGCTCATCGATCAGCACACGGACGTTCGCGGGCGTGCCGACCATCTTGTCCGCCGTCGCCAGTTCCGCCCACGTGGCAAATCCCAGCAGGTGCGCCAGCTCCGAGCGCACACCCAGAACCTCCAGCAACAGGTCCTTATTCACCGGATACGCCCGCGTGTTGTACGCCGCAAACAGGCGCTGCCGCAGGGCGGTCGACTTCGCATAGGTCATCACCGGGCGATAGTCCGGCTCATCGGTCGTGATGGTAATCACGCCCTCCGCGTTCGCAGGATGCCGATGCATGTAATCCGCAGGCAGACCTTCCAGTTCGGCGACATCCTTCACCTCGATGTGCGCTACGCTCTCGGCGATGTTGCGCTGGTAGCGCAGCGCCAGCCCGGTCAGCTTGTCCTGCAGGTCGCGCACCTTGTTGCGCGTCGCCTCGTCCTTGTCCACGCCCGCCAAACGATACTCCCGCAGCGTCTTCTCCATATAGAACTTCGTCGGCGCATCGGCCTTCGAAACGTCCACGGCCCGCAGGGCCTCATACACCGCGCGATTGAGCGAAAGCTCATCCCCGGCCTTGCCCACGCGCTGAATCTCTATCTGGGCCACATCGCGCAACTCCTTCTTTGGCGATGCATTATTCAGCAGACTCGGCCCACTGCTCGCTGTATCCAGAGCACGTGTCGCCTCATCAAACGGAGCCAGCGTGTTCTCCACCGTGCGCGGCCCCTTCACCGCAAGCAACTGCGCCTCCAGCCTGGCCGCCTCGTCCAGATGCCCCTGCACCCACGCATGCACCGCCGCCGCATCGGGATTCCCGACCCAGACCCGCAAAGGATCGCTCGTACCCTGTGCCACACCCGCTGCACTCGTCGCCAACACTGCTCCCGCCACAATCTCCGCCATCCGCATCTCCGACTCCTGTTCGCGGAGAATACCACTCCGTGCCCCATTCTTTCGCGCTCTTGGCGAAAGGGTGGGGTCGCGCAGAGCGCACAAACCTGATCCTGAAGGAAGCCCTCTCTTCTTTTGTCATCCCGCAGGGATCTGCTTCTCTCAAAAGCAGATCCCTGCACTTCGTTACGGGATGACAAACGGAGCGGGAATAAAACAGAACACCAGCGTGTCCCACTCATGAGTCAAAAGCGATTTCCTGGAACGACTCATGCAGAGGAGAAACATGAACCAGTCCCCAGTAGCTATGCCGAGTCCGATCGACCCAACATTTCAGGACAATCCTCATGCGATCTACGATCCCCTGCGGGCTACGGAACCGATCTTTCACGACACGAAGTTGAACCGCGTCGTGTTGACCAGGGCCAAGGACGTCGGTGAAGTTCTAAATGACCGGGAGACGTTGGCCGATCCCAGGAAGTCGCTTCCCGATGCCTACGCCCGTCGTGTCTTTCGCGTCGATGAAAACTTCAGGCCGAACATGTTGCGCATGGACGATCCCGACCACAAGCGTGTTCGCTCCGCTGTCGTAAAGGTCTTCAACCAGGTCTCCGTGGACGCGATGAAGGGCCGCATTGAGCAGTTAGCGAACGCCATCCTGAATCCGCTCACAGACCGCTCGTCCTTCGATTTGATCGAAGAGTTCGCAAGACCCTTTCCCGTCACCGTCATCGCCGAACTCCTGGGCGTAGGCAATGACTCGCTTGCGGATTTCATGCAATGGTCGGTCGCTCTGTCGCAGGTCTTTAATCCCATGGCTACACCGCAGGAGTTGGTAGACCTGGCCTGGGGACAACAGCACCTCAAGGATTATTTCAGGCGAGTCGTGGACGAGCGCCGGGCCCGGCGCGGCACCGACTTTATCAGTTCGCTGATCACGGCGGAGGAAAAAGGACAACTCACAGAGTGGGAGGTCTTGAGCACCTGCGAGCTTCTTCTCTTTGCGGGCAACGTGACGACGACCGACCTAATCGGGAACGGTCTCCTTGCACTCCTGCAGCACCCCGAGCAGATGGAAAAGTTACGTGCCAATTCCGCGCTCCTGCCCGGGGCCGTCGAGGAGATGCTGCGCTACGATTCGCCCATCACGGTCACCAGTCGCGTGAGCGCGGAGACGACCCGTATCGACGGCTGCCCCTTCCACGCAGGCCAGACGATCTCGTCCATGCTGGATGCGGCCAATCACGATCCCGCCCTGCATGAGAACCCGCATGCCTTCGACATCGAGCGCGAGAATAAGCGTCACTATTCCTTTGGCGGCGGCGCTCATTTTTGCGTCGGCGCTCCTCTGGCGCGAGCCGAAGCGGAGATCGCGTTCTCTCTGCTCCTGAAACGGTTCCCGAAGCTTGCACTGGATCCGAGTCGCCCGCCGGTGCGGAAGATCGCAGCGACCTTCCGCGGTTTCAGTTCGCTCTGGGTCACGGTCTGAGCCAAGGCGAAAGAGGAGAAAATGAACGAACAAACCGAAGTACCCGTAATCAATCCGATCGACCCGAAGTTTAACGAGAATCCTCATGCGACGTATGACCCTCTGCGGTCCACCGATCCGGTCTACCGAGACACGGTATTGAATCGAATCCTGGTGACCAGGGCCAAAGAAGTCGGTGAGATTTTACAGGACAGGCAGATACCATGCGACCCCAGGAAAACTCTTCCGGACGCTTACGCGCGTCGCACCTTCTGGGTGGATGAAAACTACAAGCCCAGCTTGTTGCGCATGGACGATCCAGATCACAAACGCGTCCGCTCCGCAGTCGCAAAGGTCTTCAATCAGACCGTCGTCGACGCGATGCGAGGCCGCATCGAAGAGATCACAACCGTCATTCTGGATACGCTCGTGGGACGCACTTCCTTCGAGCTGATCGAAGAGTTCGCAAGACCTTTGCCCATCACCGTGATTGCCGAGTTCCTGGGAGTAGATGACGTCTATCTCGCGGAGTTCATGCAATGGTCGATTGCCATGCTGCAGAGCTTTAATCCTGCCCCCACACCCCAGCAAAAGGCCGACATGATGCGGGGAAGAGATTGGGGCATTGACTATTTCAAAAAGGTTGTAGACGCGCGCCGCACCACGCGAGGCAATGACTTTATTAGCTCTCTCATCACAGCGGAGGAACAGGGCCAACTCACGGAATGGGAGATCCTGAGTACCTGTGACCTTCTTCTGCTTGCGGGCAATGTGACGACGACCGATCTGATAGGGAACGGCGTGGTGGCCCTGCTCCAGCATCCGGAACAGTTGCAAAAGTTACGTGCGAACCCTGCGCTGTTACCCCACGCCATCGAGGAGATACTCCGGTACGATTCGCCCATCACGAGCGTTAACCGTGTGACTACAGACACGATCCGCATCGATGGCTGTCCTTTCCATGCGGGACAAAGCATTTCTTTGATGCTGGATGCGGCCAATCATGATCCCGCCTTGCACGAGGACCCTCATACATTCGACATAGAGCGCACAAATCAGCGCCACTACTCCTTTGGCGGCGGAGCCCATTTTTGCCTGGGAGCTCCCTTGGCGCGGGCAGAGGCAGAGATCGCATTCAAATTACTGCTGGAGCGCTTCCCGAAGCTTGCACTCGATCCCGCCCGCCCCCCAAAGCGCAAGCTCGCTCCAAGTTTCCATGGCTTTGAGTCACTCTGGGTCACTGTCTAGAGAGAAGACCAATCTTTTCAGCGAGAAACGCCTTTGTCCCAAGGACCGTTGAATTCCAAAATGAGATTCAGCGGCCAAGGAGTTACAGTTTCTTTTGCGTTTTTCTTCTAACTTTGACAATCTCACTGACTCAATCCGCTATAACTGCACCGTCGTTCCATGCTCGTGAGGATAGGTGCTATGAGAAAATCTCCGTTCATTTTAAGAGCCTGCGGTATCTTTCTCTTCGCTTTCTCGACAAGCCTGGCCCTTCATGGCTCTGGCCCTTCCGCTACGCCGGACAGCACTGCTTCAACGACCAAGAGCGTGAAGCGTGGCATCGCGTATAACCTGGCCGATCCGGCCGACCTCGCGGCACTCTCTCCGGGAGTGAGCTGGTGGTACGACTGGAGTTCTACACCCAGCGCCTCTGTTCCAGCGGATTACGCCACGCGCTATGGGATGGATTTCTTTCCGATGTTATGGAACGGAAACTTCAACAAAATGGCGATCGAAAACTTCCTCAAAGCAAATCCGAACATAAAGTACCTGATGGTCCTCAATGAGCCGAACCTGACAGATCAAGCCAACATGACCCCGCAAGCGGCTGCGACCTTGTGGCCGCAGTATGAGGCAATCGCAGCGGACACCGGCGTCCAGATCGTGGGACCTCAAATGAACTGGGGAACGATGCCGGGCTTCTCCGACCCCGTCGTTTGGCTCGATGCTTTTTATGCGGCTTACGAGGCAGCCAACGGAGGTCGTGCACCCCGCATCGATTTCCTCGGATTCCATTGGTACGACTACGGCCTGGGAGGCCAGTTGGATCGCCTCACCAAATACGGGAAGCCCTTCTGGGTGACCGAGATGGCCAACTGGCACAGTCAAAACGATGGTGCGCAGATCAATACCCTGGCGAAACAGGAAACCCAGATGACCGAGATGGTCGCAACCTGCGAACAACGCAGCGATGTCTTTCGCTACGCCTGGTTCACAGGACGTATCAGTCCCGACCCACACTTCACCAGCCTGCTCGGCGCATCGGGACAACTGACCCCACTCGGAACGCTCTATCTTTCACTGCCTGTTTCGGCACCGCCAGCCCAGTAAGTACAAGCCTAATAGCGACACCACACCGCACTTTGTGCCCCATTCTTTCGCGGCTTCTTGCGAAAGGGTGGGGTCGCGCGGAGCGCACAAACCAGATCCTTCCCAAAACCAAAACACGGGTGCCCCATGTCCCGCTTTTGGGACATGGGTTATGCGCAAAGCGCATCGTTCGCTCGAAGAGCAATCCAGACGAACAGCAGATCCCTTCACTGCGCTACGGGATGACAAACAAAACAATCCCGTGCCGCGCAAAGCGCACAAACCAGATCCCTCAAGAAAACCCTAAACCGGAAACCCAAAACATCGCCCGCTTTGCGACGTGTGGGATGCGCAAAGCTGACCCGACACCCGGTATCGCTATCATGAGGCAGAGTCTTCGCCGCGCGGATTCTCTGCCATCAGGGGAACCCAAACACAATGCGCAAATCAATCCTCGCTCTTACAACCTCGGCCTTCGGAATCGGGACCTCCGAGTTCATCATCATGGGGCTGCTGCCGGACCTTGCGCGCAGCTTCTCCGTCAGCATTCCCAAAGCCGGTCTGCTGGTCTCTGCCTATGCCATCAGCGTCACCATCGGTTCGCCTCTCGTCGCACTGGCACTTTCCCGGGTAGAGCGCAAGCGCTCCCTCGTCCTTCTGATGGGGATCTTCGTGCTCGGCAACCTGGCCTGCGCACTCGCGCCTACCTTTGGATTTCTACTCGCCGCACGCATCCTGACCGCGCTCTGCCACGGAGCCTTCTTCGGAACGGGAAGTATCGTGGCCTCCAATCTGGTTCCGAAAGAGAAGCGCTCGCAGGCCATCGCCATGATGTTCACCGGTCTTACGCTGGCAAACGTTCTTGGCGTTCCCGCCGGAACCGCCCTGGGCCATGCCTTCGGTTGGCGTTACTCGTTTGTCGCTCTGCTGCCGGTTGGGATCCTCGCCATTTTGGGACTGATCTTCTTTGTCCCGGAACAGGCCTCGGAACCCGTCCGCCTGCGGCACGAGTTGACCACGGTCCTGAAGCCGAAGGTGCAGGTCGTGCTGGCCCTCAGCACGCTCTCTTCGGTCTCCCTCTTCACGGTTTTCACCTATATCGCGCCCATGCTGGGCACGGTCACCCATCTCGCGCCAAACGCCATCACGTGGGTGCTCGTGCTCTTCGGCGCGGGCATCACGATCGGGAATATTGTCGGAGGCAAGCTGAGCGACTGGCGGCAGATGACCACCATCCTCGGCGGCATGGCGCTGGTCATGGCCGTTCTGTTGGTGATGCCCTTCGTCGAGCCGCACGCCCTTCCCATCGCCCTGACGGTCTTCGTCTGGGGACTCGTTCACTTTGCCGCCGCCGTGCCTCTGCAAGCCCGCATCGTGGAGAAGGCAAGGGCCGCGCCGAACCTTGCCTCCACGCTGAATCAGGGCGCCTTCAACTTCGGGAACGCCCTGGGCGCAAGCCTCGGAGGCCTTGTGCTCACGGCGGGATACAGCTATCGCTCGCTGCCCTTCGTTGCCGCCGGAGTGATCGTGCTCGTGCTGCTCCTAGCCCTGGCCGCGCGCCATCTGGACAAGACCCAGCTCAGCGAGCCGGACCTTGTCTTCGACAGAAGCTCCTTCCATATGCACTAACGAGAAATGCACTAATGAGAATGATTTCGCTTTAGAATGGAGGGATGTTGTCTTCTTCTCAAGCCATCGGCTCTCTTCGTAAACAGCCCTTTTGGGCTGACCGGCTGGGCACGTGGACCTCGGCACTCTGCCTCGTGCACTGCGCGCTGGCTCCGGTGCTGCTCTCCGGTTCTGCAGTCGCGGCGCACTGCCTTCCGTCGGAAGAACACACCCATCGCTCACTCGCCGTTCTGGTTGCCGCTCTGGGAGCCATCGCCCTGCTCTACGGCTTTCGCAGGCATCGCCGCTGGCAGGTGCTCGGCCTGATGGCGGGCGGTCTGGGCTGCATCGCCTTCGCTGCCTTTTGTGGAGAGACGCTTCCATCCCATGCAGCGGAGGTTCTCGTAACCATGCTCGGCAGCCTCCTTATGGTGGCAGCCCATCGGCGAAATCACACCTTCTGCCGCTCCTGCATATGCACTAGTAACCACTAAGACAAAGACCGCATGCCAGCACCGCGCGCGCCATGTATCTTCAATTGCAATGAAGACGCTAGCTCTGGCCCTTACTCTTGTTGCTTCCGCGGCAGCCGCGCAAAGCACCAGCTACTACCCCACGCGCCTCAACGACGCGGAAGCCGTCTACGTCCCCGCGCCCGCGAGTGCCAGCGTCGACAGCACCGCCGCTCTGCAAACCGCCATCGATACCGTGCAGCAGACGCCACGTCACCAGGGCATCGTCTTCGTCCCCTCAGGGACCTATCGCATCACGCACACCGTCTATGTCTGGCCCGGCGTGCGCGTCATCGGCTATGGAGCCACGCGCCCCACCTTCCTTCTTCCGGCAAACACCCCCGGCTATCAGAAGGGCATGGGATACATGCTCTTCTTCACCGGCGGACGCAAAGGCGACGGCCGCGATCGCCAGGGCTTGGACACGCCCTTTCCCGGCACAGTGCCCCCCGCGCCGGGCATCATCGACGGCAACCCCGGCACCTTCTACTCCGCCATCAGCAACGTCGACCTCGAAATCGGCAGCGGCAACCCCTCTGCCGTCGGTATCCGCTTCCACATCGCGCAGCACTGCTATATGGCCCACATGGACTTCCGCATCGGCTCCGGCCTCGCGGGCATTCACGACGTAGGCAACGAGGCCGAAGACCTCCACTTCCACGGCGGCACCTACGGCATCATGACGCGCAAGCCCTCGCCGGGCTGGCAGTTCACACTGATCGACAGCAGCTTCGACCATCAACGCGAAGCCGCCATCAAGGAACACGAGGCAGGTCTCACCCTCATCCACGACACCTTCACAAGTGTTCCCACCGCCGTTTCCATCGATCCCGGCTACTCCGATGAACTCTGGATCCGTGGCTCGCGTCTCGTGGACCTCTCCGGTCCGGCTATCGTCATCTCCAACGAGAACAACCCGCGCACCGAGATCAACCTGGAAGAGGTCATCGCCACCAACGTCCCCAAGCTCGCCTTTCTGCGCGAATCCAAACGCGAGATTCCCGGCCAGCCCTACGGAAGTTATCTCATCAGCTCCTTCACCTCGGGCCTCATCATGGCCGACGGCAAAGACCCCGGCGAGATCAAGAGCACCATCCACGCCGAAGGCCTCGCCCTCGCACCCAAACCTCTCGTGCCCGCTCTCACCGCGCTTCCATCGCCTTCGACCTGGGTCAACATTCGCGACCTCGGCGCAAAGGGCGACGGCCATACCGACGACACCGCCGTCTTCCAGAAGGCCATTGCCGAACACAAAACCATCTACGTTCCCATGGGCTACTACCTCGTGAGCGATACGCTGGAACTCAAACCCGACACCGTCCTCGTCGCTCTGCATCCGTCGCGCACGCAGATCTTCCTTGCCGACGGAACGCCTGCCTTCAACGGTCCCGGCGCGCCTAAGGCCCTCATCCACGCGCCCGCGGGCGGAGCGAACATCGTCTCCGGCATCGGCCTTTCCACCAACGGGCAGAACAACCGCGCGGTCGCCGCGCTGTGGGAGTCCGGCGTGAACTCGCTCATGTCCGACACGCGTTTCCTCGGCGGCCACGGCACACAGAACCCCGACGGCTCACCCAACCAGATCTACAACCAGGACCACTCCGCCGACCCCAACCCCGCGCGCAAGTGGGACACACAATCGCCCAGCCTGTGGATCACCAACAACGGCGGCGGCACCTTCTCCAACATCTGGACGCCGAGCACCTTCACTTCGGCAGGTCTGCTCGTCTCCAACACCACCACACCGGGACACATCTACGAGCTCTCCTCCGAACATCACGTCCGCAACGAGGTGAAGTTCGACCACGCCGCCAACTGGAGCATCTACGCCCTGCAGACCGAAGAAGAGCGCGGCGAAGGCGGCGCGACCCTGCCCATCGAGATCAGCAACTCGCACGACCTCACCTTCGCCAACTTCCACTCCTACCGCGTCGTCTCCAGCTTCCAACCCTCGGAGACGGCCGTGCGCGTGACCAACTCGAAGAACATCCGCTTCCGCAACATGCACATCTACTCGGACTCGAAGGTCTCCTTCAACAACGCGCTTCTGGACGAAAGCCACCGCATCACCATCCGCCAGCGCGAGATCGCCTCTCTCACACTGACGGGCGATGAGTCCGACGCGACCAAACCAGCCGCTCCGCCAGCCTTCATCGCAGGCGCGGTCGAAAAGCTGGCCACAGGCTTCTTCAACATCTCCGGCCCCGCCGTCGATCCCCACGGAACGCTCTACTTCACCGACCCGCACACGCAGCACATCTACCGCTACAACGCGACAACGAAGAAGGCGGAGACCCTCCGCGACGCAAGCGCACCCATAGACCCCGCCAACCTTGCCTTCGATCACGCGGGCAACCTGCTCATCACCTCGTACACCGGCACCGGAACCGTCTACGCGCTTAAGGTCAGCGATCCCAAGGCCGAGCTCCAAACGCTCAAGCCCGTCCCATCCAAACCAGAACCGGGCAAGACCGCCATCCTTCCCGTAGACTTTTGGCGCTTTGAGAACGACTTCAAGCAAGGCGTGCCGGTCAAAAAGGCGTGGCACTTCGTCTCACCCGACGGCACCACCTTCCTTCCCGCGGGCGACGACTTCATTAAAGGCTCGCTCTACTACGGCATCAAGATGGAAGACATCCTTCGCGGCTTCTCGCTCACCAAAGTGAAGACGGGCGACGTCCTCTATATCTCCGACGAGTCCGAACACAAGACCTACTCCACCGTGATCGCTCCCGACGGCACGCTCACCGATCTCGACCTCTTCGCAGACCGGGGTGGAGAAGGCGTTACCTCGGACGCACATGGCAACGTCTACATCGCTGAGGGCCAGATCTATCTCTACAACCCCGAAGGTGATGAAGTCGGCATGCTGGAGGTCCCCGAACGCCCCATCGCGCTCGCCATCGGCGGCACCGACAACAAGACCCTCTACATCCTCGCGCGCACCTCGCTCTATAGCGTTCGCCTGAAATAGACGAACGAGTCGATCAGCCCTTCAC
This sequence comes from Terriglobus saanensis SP1PR4, assembly GCF_000179915.2. Taxonomy (NCBI): domain Bacteria; kingdom Pseudomonadati; phylum Acidobacteriota; class Terriglobia; order Terriglobales; family Acidobacteriaceae; genus Terriglobus; species Terriglobus saanensis. The sequence continues at coordinate 4,922,822 of NC_014963.1, forward strand.
CCTGACGATCGGTTCGAGGAACCGCACCATCACCTGGTTCATCGACTCGATCGCGCGCGTGCGCTCCGCCGTCTTGCGTCCCGCGACCTGCGGCAGAAATCCCTTCAGGATCGTGAGGCAGACCTCCGCGCTCCAGAGCGCATCGGCCTTCGCCAGCGCAGGGCGTCGCATCGTCAGGAACTCCGCAAGCTGACCCACGAACGTCTCCGAGAGACGATGCTTCTCTCCCATCGCTCCTTCGGAGAGAAGCGCCTCCGTCAGCAGCGTGCGAAACGCCGGATGCTTCTGGTGGAAGACCACCACGATCTCCATGATCGCCGCAACGGCCTCCGCGAGAGGTCTCTTCACCAGCAGCGTGAGGTCGGCAGCCTTCTCCTCCTCTGCCAACGCGACGGAGTAACGTGTCGCCAACTCATCCGCAATCGCCTCTTTATTGGGGAAAAACTGGTAGAGCGTCGCAGGCGATACTCCGGCCTCGGCTGCAATCGCGTTCGTCGTAACCGCGTGATATCCCAGCTTCGCAAACAGCCTGGCAGCGGCGAGCAGCAGCCCCTCCACCCGCAGCTCTCCCCGGGAACTCCTCTTCCGTTCTGGCACGAAAACCGGCATACAGAAATTTTCTCACAATCCAAGTAAATACTTGCATCGTAAGGGAGAATACAAGTATCTACTTATACAGGAGAAAATCTTATGTACGCCATCATGGGAATTACAGGAAGGGTCGGCGGCGCCGTCGCCGATCATCTGCTCGCACACGGCCAGAAGGTCCGCGCCATCGTCCGCAACCCCGACAAAGCAGCACCATGGAAGACGCGCGGAGCGGAGATCGCCATAGCCGATTACGACGATGCCACCGCTCTCACCGCGGCCTTCACCGGAGTCAAAGGCGTCTTCATCATGGTGCCCCCGAATTTCGCACCTTCGCCGGGCCTGCCGGAGCTGCGCAAAACGCTCGCCGCCTTGCATGAAGCTCTCGCAAAGGCTCTGCCGAAGAAGGCCGTGTACCTCTCTTCCATCGGTGCGGAGCAGAAGAGTGGCCTCGGCCTCATCACCGCATCGCACCTGCTCGAAGAGACCCTGGGCGATCTCCCCATCGCGCACGCCTTTCTGCGCGCGGGCTGGTTCATGGAAAACTCCGCGGGCGACGTCGCCTCGGCCAGCGAGGGCAAAATTTATTTCCATCTGCAACCCCTCGATCGCAAAATCCCTATCGTCGCTACGCAGGATATCGGTCGCGTCGGAGCGGATACGCTGCTGCAAGACTGGACGGGGACACGGCGCATCGAAGTGACCGGCCCGAAAAACTATTCGCCGCTCGACATCGCAGCAGCCTTTGCCTCAGCGCTCCAACATCCCGTCGAAGCCATCGCCGTCCCGCGCGATCAGTGGACAGCCTCCTTCCTTGCGCAAGGCATGCCCGAAGGACGCACAGAGCCACGCGCCGAGATGGTCGACGGCTTCAACTCCGGCTGGATCCACTTCGGCAACCCGGGCACGGAAAAGTTCACCGGAACAACAACGCTCACCACCATGATCTCAAAGCTTGTTACAGACACACCACCACCGGCATTTCGACCGAACGCGTAGCGAGAGCGAGACGTCATTTCGACCGAACGCGCAGCGGGAGCGGAGAAATCTGCTTTGTTATGCGCCGAAGGCGTATCCGATCGCGCTCCGCGCGATAACAACAGATCTCTCCGCTACGCGACGATAAAGCCGTAGCTCCGGTCGAGAGTACGGAATTAGCTCTTAATGAACGCCAACAGATCCGGATTGATCACATCCGGATGCGTGGTGCACATACCGTGAGGAAATCCCGGATAGACCTTCAGCGTTCCCTTCGGCAGGATCTTGGCGGACAGCAGTCCCGCCGCGCCGATGGGCACAATCTGATCGTCATCCCCATGCAGTACCAGCACAGGAATATCGATCTTCTTCAGGTCTTCCGTGAAGTCCGTTTCGGAGAAAGCCTTGATGCAATCGTAGTGACTCTTCGCCGAACCCAGCATCCCCTGTAGCCACCAGTGCGAGACGATGCCATCGGAGATCGTCGTGCCTGGACGGTTGTAGCCGTAGAAGGGAAGCGGGATGTCTTTATACTGCTGCGCACGATTCGCTGCAAGGCCTGAACGAAATCCGTCGAAGACCTCGATCGGCAGGCCGCCCGGATTCTTCTCCGTCTTCAACATCAGCGGAGGTACAGCACTGATTAACACAGCCTTCGCCACGCGCTTCGTTCCATGACGGCCAAGGTAGCGAGTCACCTCGCCGCCACCGGTCGAATGACCGATCATCACGACATCCTTCAGGTCCAACGCGTCGAAGAGCTCGGCGACATCGTCGGCGTAGGTATCCATGTCATTGCCTGTCCACGTCTCACCGGAACGGCCATGTCCGCGGCGATCGTGCGCGATCACGCGGTATCCGTTTTCCAAAAGAAACAGCATCTGGTTCTCCCAGTCGTCCGCCGTCAGCGGCCAACCGTGCGAAAACACTACGGGCTGTCCTTTACCCCAGTCCTTGTAGTAAATCTCAATCCCGTCTCGAGTCGTAATGGTTGCCATTGCAGTCCTTCTCCTTCTCGGCTCTTTGGCCTGTAGGGTTACGTGTGCGTGTGGCGGGCAGTATGCAGAGTTTGCATCCTCGCCCAGTGAGGGATGCCCTCGGCATCTCCTAGACATTAACGCATACGGTCAGAAGGCATGACCCCCTTTCGAGGGGTTCACGGCAAGCTGCCTCGAAAGCCTGCACACATCCCCTCCGCCCCTGCGGTCATCCATCTACATACAAGAAAGAAGGCACCATGTCCGACGACCTGCTCGCAGTACCCGAAGAACAGCCCACGAAAAAGGGTCCGCACGACCCCAACGAGATCAATCCCAAGCTCTCCTCCGACATCCACTACTGGGCGGAAGAGTTCCACGTCACCGGCCAACAGCTTCACGAAGCCATCCGCGTGCATGGAACCCACGTCGCCAAAATCCGCGAAGCCCTCAAACACCACAAGCACTAAAGCTTCCCGGGGTGACAAAGAACCCGTGCCCCATTCTTTTGCGGCTTCATCGCAAAAGGGTGGGGTCGCGCAGAGCGCACAAACCAGATCTCCAAGGAAAGCCCAAAATACGGGTGCCCCATACATCGCGCTCTTTGCGATGTGTGGGCATATGCGTGAAGCGCATCTTTCGCTCGAAGAGCGACCCGGGACGAATGCATGAAACAGTCGATCCCACTTCGCTACGGGATCTGCTTTTCGTTTTTATCGAGATCCTAGTTGAGCGAAAAAAGAAGCCCACACAGCTTCCCGGCGCTGCCTTGCGCCAATCCGTTGCCGGGCGACAACGCAGAAAAACCATCTGCATCCAAACCTGGCGAGGTACAGTAGCAAAAACCTAAGACAAGCAAGAAGGCCAGAGCTGTCAGCTCTGGCCTTTTTTGCGGTCATCTGGGTCGCTCATAGCGACAGACCATATCGGATTACTTTGAAGGTAAGCGCATCACTATCTGTCGAACGCAGCGATGGAGATCGTCTCTCAGTTGATGCTCCCAAAATCTCAATAGGCGAATACGTTCAATTTTTAGCAATTTCGAAACCTTTTTGTGGCGATTCCGATTTCTTTCAATTTTTGTAGCCCAAAACTCTTGATGCGTTTTGGGAATATGGCCACACTTTCCGCAACCATGCCAAAAGCAACCATCCACAAATACAGCCAATCTTGCAGATTCAAAATAGAAATCGGGTTTACCGGGCAGATCGGAGCGGTTCGCGGTCCAGCCGCGAACTCCTGATCGCACGAGGGCCATTTTTAGCCGAAGTTCAGTGGTTCGATTTCCGCTTCCACGTACTGCCCCCATCGCCCGAGATCGCTGTTCGGAAACGACAAACTTTCCACCGGGCAGCTTCAGTTTGAGTATGCGTTCCATGGCCCTCGGGTTAGTCTAATGATTATGTTGCAACAGCCAAAGTTTGTCTCCTTTTTCGCAGGTGCGCGCGGGCTCGATTTGGGCCTGGAACAGGCTGGCTGGAAGTGTATTGCCGCAAATGAATATGACAGGGCCGCGAGTGACACAATCCGGCTCAATGAGCCCGACTTGCCTCTGTACTCTGAAGACGTTCGGAACGTAACGGGAAAACGTCTTATGAAAGACCTGGGTGTGCGCCCACGCGAACTATACGCCGTCGTTGGAGGACCTCCGTGTCAGGCGTTCTCAACAGCCGGAAGACGTTTGGGACTTAATGACGAGCGTGGAAATGTCTTTTTTCATTTTTTAGACTTGATCGCCGAGCTTCAGCCGAAATATGCAATTTTCGAGAATGTGCGCGGCTTGCTCTCTGCGCCATTGCAACATCGACCTCACAATGAGCGGGGGGAAGGGGCCCTCAGCCTACAAGAAGATGAATTGCCAGGCGGCGCGCTGAAGGTGATTCTCGCGCGCCTAAAAAGTATTGGTTTTGAGGTCACGTTTAATCTCTACAACACTGCGAATTTTGGCGTGCCGCAAAGCAGAGAAAGACTAATCTTTATTGCCAGCCGCGATGGAAAGCGGGTTCCCCACCTTACTCCTACTCATGATGCCAAAGGTGCGAGTGGTCTCTTGCCTTGGGTGACTTTTCGAGAAGCTGTGGCCCCCTTGAAATCCATCGATCACCACTTCGTCAATTTTCCTGCTAAGAGGCTGGAATACTACAAGCTATTGGCAGCCGGTGAAAACTGGAGAAGTCTTCCTCCAGAGTTACAGGCAGCAGCCATGGGAGATAGCTACCATTCCGGGGGCGGAAAAACTGGCTTCTATAGAAGACTTTCCTGGGACAAGCCTTCGCCTACTTTGGTAACACGGCCAAACATGAAGGCAACAGACCTATGCCACCCAACGGAATTGAGACCTTTGTCGGTTGAGGAGTATGCGGCCATCCAGACTTTCCCTCCCTCTTATCGCTTCGCAGGCCGTCTCGATGACCAGTATCGACAGATTGGGAATGCTGTGCCGTGCCATTTTGCACAACAAATAGCGCATCACATTCGGGCCTTTGAGGAAGGGAAATTTGCGGAGAATAGGACACTATCTCCTCTTAGCAGATACTCCAATACCGACGAAGCCTCATGGATAGGCGCGGAAAAAAATCAACGCGTTCCCAATCTTTTTGAAAACGAAGAGAGACTAACCGCTTGAACCTTTCATTTCGAGAACAGGTAGAGCGTTTTGTCGAGTCGGAGATCAGCGACTTTCACGCCCGACGCGTAGCCAACATCGAGGCGCTCAAGCTCTTGAAAGTCTTGAAAGCTAAAAATCCATACCTCTTCAAAGCTAAGAATGTCGAATCGGCCTCGGACTTGGTCAAAGCAATTCTTGATGCACGGCTTTCCTCTGGCGAAGAGGGCATGTTCGGGAATTTCATGGAATCGCTGGCCGTTTTCGTTGCTGAGCAAAAATGTGGAGGCGTTAAGTCCGGCATTGAAGGGGTGGACATAGAATTACAGCGCGATGGAAGACGCTATCTCATCGCAGTTAAATCAGGGAGAGCGTGGGGAAATGCAACACAGCACAAAAAGCTGCGCGAGAACTTCAAAACGGCTGTTAAGGTAATCCGCCAAAATAAGTTCGTGGGTGAGATCCAACCCACATTGGGTATATGTTACGGGAGTTTCAAAACAGTCAACAAGGGCGACCTCCTCGAAATCGGCGGTCAAAGTTTTTGGGAATTAATTTCGGCTGAACCCAATCTTTACATGGACGTTGTCGAGCCCATAGGATTTCGAGCAAAAGAATTTAACGAAGAATTTCAAAAGAAGCGAGATCATGCACTCAACCGGATGACTCTTGAGTTCATGGAAAACTTTTGTACGGCAGAGGGAGCTATCAATTGGCCGAAGGTCGTTTCGTTCGTCTCGAAGACACAATAGCTGCTCGGACCTCCCTCTCACTGAAACCAGTCATGTACAGATAACCTACTTCAGCTTCCGCCCAAAAAACTCCGCCGCCAGCCTGTAACTCGTTACCCAATTCCTATGCACAAGAAAGTCATGAATCTCATCCGGAAACACCTTCTCCTCCACATCCACATGCCTTTGACGTAGAGCGTCGGCCAGACGCACCGTCTGCGCGAAGACGACGTTGCGATCGTCGTCGCCCTGGATCAACAGCACCGGCGAGCGCCATGTATCCAACGACGACATCGGCGAAGAAAGCCACGCGAGCCGCTTGCGCGCCTCCCAGTCCACGCCCGGGTCGCCCGAGGGCCGCCAGAATCCCATCTCGTAGACCCAGTCGTGCACGCCATGCAGATCCACACCCGCGGCATAAAGGTCGCTGCCGCGCGCCAGCGCCAACGCCGTGAGATAGCCGCCATAGCTTCCGCCCCACGCGCCGATCCGCCGCGCATCCACATCGCTGCGTCCATGTAGATAGAGAGCCGCACCGATCACGTCGTTGTACTCGCTGCCGCCCTCAAAGCCATAGTGCAGTGCCTGCCTGAACTCCATGCCGTACCCGATCCCGGAGCGGTAGTTCACGCTCAGTACCACGTACCCCAGCGAGCAGAGATACTCGTTCTCCGCGTACGTGTTCGCGTAGTACTCCATCGAGTGCCAACCGAGAAACATCTGCCGCCGCGAACCGCCGTGGAAGAAGACGATCGCGGGATCGCGGCCGTCTTTTCTGAGCGCGTGGTTCTTCGGCAGAAAGATCTGTCCGTGGATCTCCATGCCATCGGCGGCAGGGAAGATCACCTGCTGCGGCGCAATCATCTGCGCGGAAGGGAAGTCCTTCGGAATGAGGTCCGGCGCAATCTCTTTCAGAACTCCGCCCTTCGCTACCACCGCAGGATGAATCGGCCATCTGGCATCGCTCGCCAGCACCACGACGCTGCCCTCGCTCGTCGCGACAGGAAAGACCTCGATCCCTTCGCCTTTCGTCAGCGCCGTGGGTAGAGAAGCTCCTGAGGCAGGCACGCTCCACACGTGCCGCCGGTCCGCATCCTTGGCATCCGCGCCGTATTGGTTTGAAGAAAACACGACCGCCTTGCCGCCGAGCATCGGAGCCACCTGCTCCACCTCGAACGCCCCCGGCGTCAGCAGCTTCGCAGCTCCACCGCCGGAAGGAATGGAGTACAGATGCGTCCATCCATCCTTCTCCCAGGGAAAGACCAGATAGCCATCCGCGCTCCACGTCAGAACATCATGCCCGACGATCTCGCGATACAGGCTCCCGCGCCCCTCGTCCGCGCGCCACAATAACTTGCCTTCGCCCGTCTTCGCATCCGCCACGCGAATCTCCCACGGAGGACCGCTGCGCACCGCGCGCTCGGAGGCGTCGTCAAAGCCCGTCGGGTTACGCACGAAAGCGATCTTCGTCCCATCAGGCGACCAAACCGGCTCACCATCCTGCTCGGTTCCGGGATCGACCCATGTCAGAGTCTTCTCGCCGAAACGATACTCGCCAATAAAAGCATGGTCGCCGCGCTCCGTCACAAAGACAACCGCACTCGCGTCCGGAGCCCAGCGCAGGTTCCGCATCGTGCCGCGCCCCTCAAACAACTGCGTCGGCTTCGGCTCTCCCTGCAAGGAAGCCACCCAGACCTGGCCTTTCGCCACATAGGCGACCCGGTCGCCCTTCGGCGAAATCGCGCCACTCTTTCCTGCCGCAATCAACTTTGGTTCGCCGCCGCCAGCCGAAACCATCCACACCTGCTGCTTCACCCCGTCCACCAGCGCAGCCGGGTTCGGCACCGGATGCGCTTCGCCCTGGACGGAGCCACCACGCGTGTAGACCACCCACTCGCCATCGGGAGTAACGCTGACATCCCCAAGCTCCTGGCCGTCGTCTTCGGCGTACGCCGTGACCATCCGTGCCTTCCAGGCGTCTCCGGCGGGTTCCGCCACCCAGAGGTTCCGCCGTCCCTCGGCGTTTGTCACCCAGGCCACGCGTCCTTTTACCGGGGCGGCCACTAAGTCATTGGTAAACGGGGCCTTCATCACCTGTTCCAGCGAAAACCCCTGAGCCCCCGCAGCCAAAGTTGCCAAGCCCATAGCCAATACGAACAGCACCAGCTTCCGCATCCCGCCCCCAAATTTTGAACTGAATGCAAGAATCCTAACCCGCCGATGCCCAAAGCGGAGCTGCCAACGACTGAAGCTGCGGATTCGCTCGCAAAAAGGTCTAAACTATCTCTCGATGAGCTGGTTTAAACGCGAAGACAACGAGATCGTCAACGACACCCAGAAGACGGTCCGCACCGAAGGCCTCTGGATCAAGTGCCCCGACTGTGGCAAGCCCATCTGGAAGGCCGACCTCGAAGCCAACCTGAACGTCTGCCCGCACTGCGGCTACCACTTCCGCATCGACGCGCGCTCTCGGATCGAAAACCTCCTCGAACCCGGCTATAAGCTGGTCGATCTCGAACTCAAGTCCACCGATCCGTTGCACTTCACCGATCTGAAGCGCTACCGCGACCGCCTGGCCCAGGCCCAGAAGAAGACCGGACTCAACGACGCCATTCTGAATGCCACCGGGCATATCGGTCACCATCCAGTCGTTCTCTCGGCGATGGAATATGCCTTTATCGGCGGCAGCATGGGTGCCGTCGTGGGAGAGACCATCGCCCGCGCCGTGGACCGCTCGCTGGCCACGCGCAACCCTCTCATCATTATCTCGGCCTCCGGCGGCGCACGCATGATGGAAGGCATCGCCTCCCTGATGCAGCTCGCGAAGATCTCCTCTGGTCTCGCGCGCCTCGACGACGCAAAGATTCCTTACATCTCCATCATGACGGACCCCACCACCGGTGGCGTCACCGCCAGCTTTGCCATGCTCGGCGACCTGAACATTGCGGAACCCGGTGCGCTCATTGGCTTTGCCGGTCCCCGCGTCATCGAACAGACCATACGCCAGAAGCTCCCCCCCGGCTTCCAGCGTTCGGAGTTCCTCCTCCAGCATGGTTTCCTGGACGCCATCGTCCCACGGAAAGACATGAAGGGTTGGCTCCTGCGTACGCTCGACTTCATGCAGCCCTAGTTCAACCATAACGGCATCAAATGCTCGCAGAAGCAGATTTCTATGCCTGCAAGCGGGTATAGTGTGGGCAGACTTCGATCCTGCTTGCCTCCGCTAGGCGCGCGGCGTAGTTCACGGAGTAGCGAAGTCCTCTTCGCCATCCGTCGCCATGGCTTGAACCTCTGCCGCCACCGACTATGCACGCAAGCGTACATTTGCCGAACAGGCACAAGGTGCCGACCCGATGGAAACAACCTCGAAAGCGGAATTCAATCCGGCCCGTTTCAAGAACACCATTCTGCGTCACCTGTCGTCCGACATCATCGAACATCTTCACCTGACGGCGGTCGCGCTGCCGATCGGTCGTCCGCTGGAAGAGATCGGCAACACCATCAAACATCTCTATTTTGTGGAGGAAGGCGTAGGTTCGATGACGACCGCCTTCAAAGATGGCTCAGAAGCGGAGGTCTCCATGTTCGGCTATGAGTCCGTCATTGGCGTCTCCGCTCTGATGGGCACAAAACGCAGCCTCAACCGTATCTATATGCAAATTGAAGGACGCGGCTTCTCCTGCCCCACGGACTTTGCCAGGAAAGAATTCAGCCTGGGCGGAGAGTTCCAGCGCCTTTGCCTCCGCTACGTACAGGTACAGCTCACCCAGCTGGCGCAGTCGGCGGGCTGCGGCGTAAAACATACCGTGGACCAGCGACTGGCGCGCTGGCTATTGATTACCTCTGACCGCGCCCGGAGCGACAACCTCAAATTTTCCCAGGAGTTTCTGGGTTCCATGCTGGGGAGCAAACGGACTTCCGTCTCGCTGGCAGCTCACAAATTCAAGCTCGCCGGTCTGGTCGACTATCGCCATGGCATGATTCAACTGCTGGACAAACCCCGCCTGCAGCAGAGGGCTTGCGAATGCTATGCCGTCGTCAAAGACCATCTCGACAACTACACCGAGTTCGACACAGGTTTCGTGGTGTAGCTTTTCAGCGCGTCAAGGGAAGTTCTAACGTACGGAGAATGACAGGCTGACGGGAATGCCGTCTCCGGCCTTCGCCCACACCAGAGAATCCCCTACATCCACAATCTTGCCATCGCGCACGACCATCACATCCACCGCCTCGCGCGTACAGGCATGCGCCACTGCGTGACCGTTGGCATCCACCGTCGCTGTTTGTAAATCGCTGCCGTAGCTCTGGCAGGTGACTTCTACTGGCCCGGAATAATGATGGGGAACTTCGACACGAAGTGTCTGCCGATGCTCCCTGCAGCACAGCATCACGGGAACAAAGCATACCGCAGTGAGTATGGCTAAGTCCGATGCTCTTAAAGGTCTCATTCCTTCACTCTCTCTTGTAAGCGAAGGAGAGTCAAGCCTTCCTCCGTGTATTCGCTATGTCTTTCCCCGCCAGGGCCTTACGAGAGACGGAATATTCTGTGCGACCGCGTGTCTTAACCTCTAGTCCTATACACCGAAGTCTTATTTCTGATCACCATCGCGTCGACGCATGCCTTGTGATGCTCCAGCCCGGGTATGGCAATTTCCACTCAACCATATTTTGAAAGGTCTTCCCTTGACCCCTATTTCCTGTAGCTCCTCTGCTGTCTCTGTCGTGCGTAACTCCGACGCTCCTCACTCATACGCTCCCGGCTTTAGCGCACGTAGAAAGACCCTGAAGAACCTCTTCGGCACACTCGCCCTTTTCACCTCGCTGATCTCTGCCCCCTCGCTTGTGGCACAGCACCATCACCACGGCGCAGAGGGCGGAGATGCTAATGCCGCCATCGAGAAGTTTGGCGCGGTCAAGATGCCGATCTCCTGCGCCGCCTCCGTACAGGCGCCCTTTGAACGCGGCATCGCTCTGCTCCACTCGTTCTGGTATGAAGAAGCTGTCAAGCAGTTCAAGGCGGTTGCTGTCGCCGATCCTCACTGCGCCATGGCCCAGTGGGCGCTGGCGATGACCGAGCCGCGTCCCTTCTGGGATGGCCTGCCGGACGAACGTCGCAAGGCCGGTATCGCCGAAATCGACAAGGCCACCAGCCTGAAGCCGAAGACCGACCGCGAGCAACGCTACATCGCTGCCCTCAGCGGCTATCTCCACGCCTCCCCCTCCGACGGCAAAGCCGCTCTGCAGTCCTATGACGACAAAATGGCCGCGCTCCACACCGCCTATCCCGAAGATGTTGAAGCGACCGCTTTCTACGGCCTCGCTCTGGCAACCAGCGTCATCGACACGCAGGACATTGTCGGGGATGGCCGAAGAGCGCTCTCCGTGCTTGAACCGGGGTTCCAGGCGCACCCGGATCATCCAGGATTCGCGCACTACATCATTCATACCTGCGACAATCCGCAACTTGCCCGCGAAGCCCTTCCTGCGGCGGAGCGGTATGCCGCGATTGCGCCCTCTTCGGCACACGCTCTGCACATGCCCGGACATATCTTTGCGCGCCTGGGTATGTGGCCGGAAGACGTGACCTCCAACGTGGCCTCCGTTCACGCCTCGGAGTATGCGGAGAAGAACCATTTGGGCGGTGTGACGCACGAAGCCCATGCCTATGAGTTCCTTCTCTATGCCTACCTGCAGCAGGCCGACGATGCAGAGGCAAAGCGCATCCTGGACATGACGGAACCCATGGCCGCGCACCTGCGCGCTCCCGAATTTGCGACCGACGGTATGGCTCCCTACATCACTTATTTCCAGGTAGAGTTTCCTTCCATCTACTACCTGGAGATACACGACTGGCAGGCTGTCCTCGCGATTCCGGAACCTGCCAACTCCATCACCTCCACCAAGTACTACCGGTACTGGGCGCAGGCGATTGCGGCAGGTCATCTGCGCGACGCCGACGCCGCGGATAAGGCAGCCGCGGCCGCTCAGCAGTTCTCTGAAGCCGCGCAGAAAGAGGGAAGTCCGATCGGTGCGGAGATGGTTGCAACCTTGGGCACCGTCAAAGCATGGCAGAGCTTCGCGCATAAAAATGACGATCAGGCATTGCAGCAGATCAGCGCCGCAGCCGATATTCAGGACCGTGTCGGCCAGGCAGAGGTAGACATCCCCGCACGTGAAATGTACGGCGACATGCTGATGCTGGAGGATCGCCCCGGCGAAGCATTGGTGCAATATCGGACCGCCCTTCAGCTCAGCCCGAACCGCCTCAACGCTCTGGCGAATGCTGGCCGCGCCGCCGAAGCTTCAGGCCGACCCGATGAAGCCGCGACGTATTACACGCAGCTCTTGAAAATCACTGCGGGCGGCACGAAGACCCAGAGGCCCGAAGTCGCACACGCTCACGAGTTCATCAACCGGCAGGAAGCCCTTCTTTAGGTTTCCTTTGAGGAGACGACCCACATGTCACCAACGAATCGTTGGTGCGAATCGAAACGTTGCTGCGTGAAAACTTACATGGCGTCTTCGGAGAACACGATGCACAGAAACGTCGCAACAACATCGCTCGACTCTGGGCGAAAGACAAAATAGAAGTCCTTTACACGTTCCTCGACCCACCAACGAAGTAACCGTGCCCCATTCTTTCGCAGCCTTATCGCGAAAGGGTGGGGTCGCGCGGAGCGCACAAACAGATTTTTCAGGAAGCGCGAAGAACTAACCAGGGGAATAAAGAAGCTACAGGTGTGTTTCCACTTACAACACTTCCTCGATTGGAAGTTGGAAGGGGAAGTCCATTGCTGAAGGTAGCCGATCCTGTACTGTCCGCATCACCCGTTGCATCCACACCACAGATGCCTTCGATGGGCTCCTTCCAGGAGTTTTATTGGCTCCTGGAACAACTCTGTTCGTTTTCTTTCGTCCTTCTGGCTGAAGTGGAAGGAGAAACAACGGTGGAGGATTGGCAGCGAGCAGCGGACCTCGTGCAAGCCCGGTATCCATTGCTTTCTGTCTCGATCCGGAAAGAGAACGGGAAGAGACCCTACTTCGTTCCAAACCCTGAACCCATTCGTGTGCGCGTAGTCCCCATGTCCTCCATCTCTTCCCTCACCGACGAAATGGAACAGGAGCAACGAAATCCCTTTGGCGACGGGAGCGGAGTCCTCACGCGCATCAAGTTAATTCACAGCAGAGAACGATCCGCAGTCTTACTTACGACGCATCACTCCCTGGGCGATGGAAGATCGAATCTTCTTGTCATGCAGGATCTTCTTGCGGCCGCGGCAGGGGAGCCGATTGGCCCGCGCTTGCCTCCCGGACCAACTGGAGACCAGGTTCTCGGGTTCAAAGAGGTTCCATATAAACGGAAACTTCCCGCCGGTACAAAGTTCAGCATAGTCCCCGATCTCTTCGCACGGTCGGGCAGGGTTCGTATCCGTCGTCTCCAACTCGACCGGGAAGAGACCTCGACGCTCGTGCAGCGCGCCAAGGCCGAAGGGACGACCGTACAGGGAGCTCTCGTGGCGGCCTTCGTGATGGCTGGCCGGCACTACTCCAAAGCCTGGAGAACTTCTTCTGTACGTTGTTTGAACACGATGGATCTGCGTTCGATGATGCATCTTCCCATGACCAGTGGCGTTCTCCTGGCAGGGCATCATGCTGTCTACGAAGCGTCGCAGAGTCTGCCCTTCTGGGAGTTTGCACGTTGGATCAAGAACGACCTTCGCAAAGCGCGAACACCGGAAGGTGCACTGGCGTCGCTGGGAAGTATCCGGAATATCCTCAGTGAGGAACGTACCCCGGAACAGTTTCAGACCATCCTGAACGCAGGACCATCGATAAATCTGATCGTCAACAACAACGGCATCTATAACTCGAGAACGGATTTTGAAGGATTGAAGCTGCGGTCCCTCTCCTACGCAGGGCCCGTCATCGCGGAAGGCCCGCAGAACATCTCCGCCATTACGGTCGACGGGATACTGGATCTCACGCATGTGAGCATGAATCCTTTTCCGGATTTTCTGGAAGAGGCGCGAGACCTGCTGGTTACGTTCTCTCACGAAGCCAGAGAACCAGCCGGAGCAGGCCTTCGCGGGTAACTAGCGTGCCCCGAGTCTGAAGCCCAAGGCCTCGACAACGCGTCGGGTCGTTGGGCGAAGAGCGTCGGCTCCACGTTCGATCAGGCGATCGACGCCTCGGGCCGCGCGCACGATCTGATCGGCACAATGGTCTACACAGACGGAGAATCGAACATCCAAAGGGAGGTGAGTGGGTACTTTTGCTGGAACCGCAATCGTCGCAGGCGTTAGGCTGGAGCTTGGAACCAGGAACAGGCCACGATGCAAGCCAACAGCTCCCCATCCCGAACCGCTCTCAGTGTGGCCCTGCGCCGCGCCGCGCACCAAAGAGTGGACGCGCCGCTCGTATTCGAAGATCTGCTCGCCCAGCGCATCGTAGGTGCCGAAGCGGAGCGTTTGGGTCTGTCGCAAAACGCTCCCAGACGCAACAGCTCGCGCACGCTGCGCGCCTTTCTTGTGGCCCGCTCCCGCTATGCTGAGGACCTGTTGGCTGCTGGGGTTCGAGAGGGCGTGACCCAATACGTCCTTCTGGGCGCTGGGCTCGATACCTTCAGCTACAGGAATCCGCACAGCAGCCTCCGCTGCTTCGAGGTCGATCATCCGGCCACGCAACAATGGAAGCTTGGCCTTCTTACCGAGGCCGGCATTCCCATTCCACTCTCTACCACCCATGTTCCCGTCGATTTCGAACATCAGGACCTCACTTCACAACTCGTTCAAAAGGGCTTCGATCCTCACCAGCGAACCTTCTTCGCCTGGCTCGGTGTGGTCCCTTACCTCACGCTCGCCGCGTTTGAATCAACGCTCGACGTGATTGCTTCGCATCCGTCCGGGTCAGGCTTTGTGATGGACTACAGCCTGCCGCGTGCTTCGCTGCCTTATGAGGAACAGCTCGCTCACGACTCGCTCGCCGCGCGTGTGGCTGCGGCAGGCGAACCCTTCCAATTGTTTTTCGACCCGAAGAATCTCAGCGAGAGACTCCGGCTCAGATCTTTTTCCCGCATCGAAGATCTCGATGCGCACAACATCAATCAGCGCTACTTCAAACATCGCGAAGACGGTCTGGCAGTCCTCGGCACAGCAGGTCATCTCCTCTCCGCCTGGAAGACGGAAGAAGAGCAAAGGGTTTAATTCTTTTCTTCGGATGAACCGGAACGGGTCGCGATCAGGCAGGGGACAATCACCATGGCAAGAAATGCAAGTCCAACGAAGACATCATGCATGGCAAAATCTCCTGGGGTCGGCCCGAAGTGCTCAGAGGGGTTCAATCAGCTTTTTTAGAATCTGCCTCTGCGCCAGATTGGGACATTCCACTTCTCTCCTTTCTGCTAACACCTTTGGGGCATGCCCACTCACTCTGCCTTCCTCCGTCCCTTTGGAGAGGGTGATTTTGAGCCGATTTCTCTCCCTTAGAGGCTTTCTTTCATCGTCCCGACCCCTAAAATTGAGCTATGAACTACGCCACCGCCATCGAGCATCTGTATGCGTTGGGACACGAACTGGCCCCCAAGCCCAAGGGATCCAACGCCCCTCGAAGAAAATTCGATCTCGCGCACATGCGCGCTCTGGCCGAAGAGTTAGGGAACCCTCAACGTTCCTTTACGTCCATCCTGATTGCCGGGACCAATGGCAAAGGGTCGACCTCGGCCACGCTGGCAAGCATTCTGAAGAGCGCGGGCCACAGCGTCGGGCTCTATACTTCGCCGCATCTCGTCCGTGTCAACGAACGCATCAAGACCTCGCACGACGGCGCGGCTCTCCGAGACATCGATGACGACACCTTCGCCCGCCTCTACGTGCGCGTAGACGACGCAGCGGCGAAGCTCGTCCAGGAGAACAAGCTTCCGCATGCCCCCAGCTTCTTTGAAGTCGTAACCGCCATTGCCTTTCTGGCCTTCGCCGAAGCAGGCGTCAAGATGGCGGTTCTCGAAGTCGGTCTCGGCGGACAGCTCGATGCCACCAACATCGTCGATCCCATCCTCAGCGTCATCACCGATATCTCGCTCGACCATACCGAGTGGCTGGGCGACACCATCACGCTCATCGCCGGGGAGAAGGCGGGCATTCTGCGCGAAAACGGCATCATGATCACGCTGCCGCAGCACGCCGACGCCAACCGCGCCCTGGGCGAAGTCGCCGTCGCCAAGAACGTCACCGGCATCAACGCAGCCGAGTACCTTCCTCTGCGCTCGAACGAAGCCCCGCGCAAAGACGCGGCAAACCATTACAGCGTCCGTGTTCGCAACGAAGACCTCGCGGTGGACTCTCCCCTGGCGGGCAGCCATCAGCAGAGAAACATCGCCCTCGCCATCGCCACAGCGGTCGCGCTGGACGCGAAGGGAATCACCATCTCAAACGCCGCGATTGCCGAAGGAATCCGCACCACCGCATGGCCGGGACGCCTGCAGCGTCTCACCCTGCAGGGCCGCGACGTGCTGATGGATGTCGCGCACAATCCCGCAGGCGCCTGGGCGCTCCGCTCCTATCTCTCCAACACCTTCCAAGGCCCGCAGACACTCGTCTTCAGCTCGCTCGCAGACAAGGCCGTCGCGGAGATGGCGCAGATTTTGTTTCCGCTCTTCGAGGAAGAGGGAGGTAGAATTCTGCTCGCACCCATGAACAACCCCCGCGCCGCCACCGCAGAACAGCTCTCCTCCATCGCGACAGAGCTCGACACGAAAGCCGAAGTCTTTGCCGATGTCGCCTCCGCCATGACCGCCGCACTGTCGTACGGGCCGGGAACCATCGTCGTGGCAGGCTCTGTCTTTCTGGTCGGCGAAGTGCAGGCGCTGATCGACCGCGGAGAGTGGACGGCATGAGCAGCAGTACACCCTCCCCTGGTCGTAAATTCTTCCTCAAATGGCTGACGTATTTGTTCCTTGCTCCCCTGATGGCGCTGTGGACAGCCTTCTGCGGAACCCTCGCGCTTCTGGTCTCTCTGTGGGATAAACCCGGTAGGCAGCAGCACGCCGTCGCACAGATGTGGGCCAAGGGCATGCTCGCACTCGCACTTTCGCCGATGGAGGTCATCCACCCGGAGCGCCTGCAGCGGTCCGGCGGCGCGGTCTACGCCAGCAATCACCTGAGCTATATGGATACGCCCGCGCTCTTCGGAACGCTGCCCTTCCAGTTCCGTATCCTGGCCAATCACTATCTCTTCAAATACCCCTTCGCCGGCGGATATCTCGAACGCTCCGGACAGGTGCCGATCGACCAGACCAGCATGCGGTCACAGGTAGCTGGCCTGATGCGTGGCGTCCGCTCGCTGCGCGAAGGCATGCCGCTGCTCCTCTTTCCCGACGGTTCGCGCGCCTCAGACGGACACGTCCACCAGTTCATGAGCGGCGCAGCCTTCATGGCCCTGAAGGCCCAGGTGCCGATCATCCCCATGGCGCTGATCGGAACCTACGAGCTGCTGCCGATGCATACCTACGAGTTGAATCCTCGTCCATTGAAACTCGTCATCGGCGAAGCCATCGATACGACAGGACACACCACGAAGGAGACGGAAGAGTTTACGCAACGCCTCTTCAACTCCATCAGCGACATGTACTACGAGTACTCGCCGCTGGACCGGCCAGACCTCACGCCGGAGTCCGAAGCGAAAGACTTTGCTATTTAGAACGAAAGATCTTCTGCGATAGAGTGCTCGTTGCGTTGTCTTTTTGCTGGGATGCAAGGAAAGAAACGAAGCTGTCACGGATAACTCTGCTTCGCCACTCTGAACGATTCGAAATCGATCACTGATCGTAAGCCGACTTCACAGTACCGGTATGAACCGGTCTCCATTGCTCAGACCGGTACTGTGAAGTGGCGGGTCAGGGAGGTATAGCTAGTTTTGTGGACGCCCCTGTGCTGAGTTCGAGAGTTCAGACCACTTCTCCCAGAGAGCGATACGTGCCTCGTAGACACTGCGGATACGGGGTAGACCACTGCTGCCGATGAAGAGGCGTAGAGGCGGAGCTTCCGCATCGACTATTGTGAGGGCCGCATCAGATGTGGCACGAGGGTCTCCCTTCTCCATGTTCGTGATCATCGAGGCTACCTGCTGACGCAGTGGGTTATAGGCCTCCAGTTCCGCTGAAGTCTTCGCGGAAGTGGCATTTCCAAAGTCGGTGGCATAGGCACCGGGCTCAAGAAGCGTGACCTGGATGCCAAACGCCTTCACTTCCTGCGCAAGCGACTCATGCAGCGACTCGAATGCCCACTTGGAGGAGCAGTAGAGGCCAAGCAGGGGAATCGCCGTCAAGCCAAGCATGCTGGAAACACCAACAATGTGGCCGCTGCCCTGTGCGCGGAGAAAAGGAAGCGCGGCCTGGATGACACGCAATGTCCCAAAGACGTTTGTCTCAAAAAGAGTGCGTACGTCTCCCTCGCTAACCTCCTCGATCATGCCCACAAGCGAGTACCCGGCATTGTTCAGGACAACGTCGAGGCGACCGAAGTGGCCGTACGCAGCGGCCACCGCCTTCTTGACTTGTTCTGTATCCGTGACATCGAGAGCGAGCGGGAGAACACGATCTCCGAAGCGCTCGGACAGATCCTCTACGTCGGTGAGTTTGCGGGCGGTGGCGGCGACGAGGTCCCCGCGTTCAAGTGCGGCTTCTGCCCAGATGCGTCCAAAACCGCGGGAAGCACCCGTGATGAACCAAACTTTCTTTGCCATATTCAGATCTCCTTGAAACCTATGTAAACAGTGTTAAGATTGAAGACGTGGTTGTGCCTGACTGCATGCCGGAACTCCCGCATAGAGAGGGCCGCGCAATCTGAACAGTGTAAAGATAGATGTGCCTCATGGCAAAACGATCCACATATCATCACGGAGATTTGCGGACGGCCCTGATCAGGGCTGCGGACGAGATCATCGCTGAAGGTGGGATTGAAGCCTTTACCCTCCGCGCTGCGGCGAAGCGTGCGGGAGTTTCACCCGCTGCCCCCACGCATCACTTTGGCGGCGTCAAGGGTCTGCTCACGGAGGTGGATCTGCTTGCGTTCGAGCGAGCGGGTAGCTATCTCGACGAAGTCCCCGAGACAAAGGACGCGGCTGAAAACGTGCGGGCGCTAGCGCTTGCATTTGTGCGCTTCGCGGTTGAGAATCCGGGACACTTCCGCCTGATGTTCCGTGGAGATCTGGTAGATCGCGATGACCCCCGCTATCCAGCGGTCAGTCAGCGGCCGGCCCTAAGGCTGGGCAAGGCCGTGGCCGCGTACCATGGCCGGTTCCACATAGATATGAAGCGCTTCGAGGATGCAGCGGAAATCCTCGGTGGCTTCGCGACGATGCACGGTCTCGCTCAACTGGTGCTGGAAGGCAAGGCTTTAGTTTTTTTCAGGAAAACGAACGTCAAGGAGTTCATAGAGATTGACCTGCCACGAATCCTGAAAGAGATCTATCCGTGAAACCAGTTGCTCTTTCGAACGATAGGTAACGAGAAACGCCGTTGTCCTCAGTTGAAGATCACTATCGAGAAGATGACCAACGAACTTCTCTTTCTGAAACAAAGAAATTGAGTTGCGCTTGTAGGGTCCTCTCCGGCGGATTGTAAAATTCCGCTCTGGCAGCACGTCGTGATAAGTTCGCTCCCGAAACCGGCCTGCATCGCACATCCAGGAAGGAGTCATGATCTTTGGGACACACCTCGTCATCTCTAGTAAAGACGCTGAAGCGGACCGCGCATTCCTTCGCGACGTGCTGGGCTTCGCATCCGTCGATGCAGGGCACGGTTGGCTGATCTTTGCTTTACCTCCGGCAGAAGCAGCGGTTCACCCCTCGGAAGAGAACGGAAACCACGAGCTCTTCTTCATGTGCGATGACCTGAAGGCCGAGATAGCCACCCTCGCGGAACGCGGCATCCATTGCTCCGAGGTGCATGAGGCACGATGGGGATCCATGACAAGGATTTCGCTTCCCGGTGGAGGGAACGTCGGCCTCTATCAGCCGAAACACCCTACAGCTCTGGGTTTGAAGTGAAGCGCTGTGTAAGTGGGTACAGCAGAAGGCTGTTACGACACTCTGCTTCGCCGCCGTGAACCTACGGATGCGATGAGAATCCAGACGGCAAAGCTGCCTCAAGATGGATCCGTTCTCCGGTGATGGGGTGGTGGAATTTCAGAAATTGGGCGTGCAGGAAATATCCTCCATCGCCCGGAAGGCCGGGGAGATCTTCAAGAGGCTGGCCGGTTGGGCCGTACAGAGGATCGCCTACCAGGGGATGACCGATGGAGGCCAGATGGATCCTGATCTGATGAGGGCGGCCCGAACCCAGGCTTACCTCAAAGGTTGTGGCGTCTGTCGTGCGTGAGATCACCTTCGCCAGGGACTTGGACGGTTTGCCATCTGGGTTCGCGGCCCACACGGAACCGATGCGCGGGTGCGGTACAAGGCCGATGGGTGTGAGAATTTCGTAGGCGTCGCGATCTGCAATGCCTTGAGCCAGCGCCCGGTAGATTTTTTCGATCCTGGAGGTGTTCCAGTCTGCGGTGAGGTTCGAAGCCGCCTGCGGCGTCTTGGCGAAGAGGACGATGCCGGTAGTGGCCCGGCCCAACCGGTGGACAGGGTTTGCGTCGGGGCTTTGCTTTTGCACCAGGCGCAGGAGGGTGTTTTCCATGAAGCCGCCGCCGGGGAGGGTGGGCAGACCGCCAGGTTTGTTGACGGCCAACAGATGTGGGTCATCCAACAGGACTTCGAAGTGCTGAGGAGCGTCTGGTTCGATCCAGGGTGGACGGTTCCAGACAAGCATTTGGCCTGAGGTCAGCGCTTCGCTTCCAGTAGCGATGACGCCGTTGACGGTGACTTCGCCGTTGTTCAGATTTTGTTGCCATGCTTGTGGACTTGAGTGTGGGTAAAGGCTTGCCAGGTGCGAAAGCAAGGTCTGCCCATGATCTTTGCCGCCGATGATCGTGGTATAGGCATAGCCCCGGTTGAGCATGTGGTTTGAGTGTAAGCCAAGTCATCTGCATTTCTCGTCATACAAAAGGCGCTCCAAAGCCGCGACGCACCGCCAACGGGAAGCCAACATATTGGTATCGATCCAGGATCGATAAGTATATTGGCGATTTATTACTTATCGAAGAATCACAACTGACGATAAGTGCGTTTATCAGGAGTGATCCGCCGATGTTGCCGATAACGCGACTTTGCGGGGGCTTGCCGAGCGGTAGTGAATTGGGGACACTGACAGATATGGGGATAATGGTTGTATTGATGGCTTACGCTGTCGCACTAACCGTAGCTGCGTCCGTTGGAGCGGTACTGTTGGGGACGTTGGTTTACGTTCTGACGCGAAAATCGGGACGTCGCAGAAAACGAGCAGTTGTGGCATCAGCTCTCTTCCCCTTCATGTGTGTGCTTTTCGCCGGTGCATGGTTTGTCGTATACGCCAGCATTAACTCTCTCGTTTTCGACCGGGATCCAGGCTTAGGGGATGGTTGGCAAACGCCTCTGCCGAACGGCTACGCCTTGATGATGATCGACACCACGGATCAAGGTACGGTCTACAACCCGAAAACTCAGGGGAAAGATGGTTCGATAAGTTTGAGAGATGATGCTGTGTTCGGAGTGCGCCAGTTGCAGGTTTCACAATCACTCATCTTTGGGGCACGCGACGTTGGCTATTTTGGCCGTATCGGACAGGAGTCAAAGTTTGTAGACAGCTACTTTGAGCTCCAGACAAAGCAAAACAAGGTCATCGAGTTCAAGTCTCTCGAAGATCTTCGCAATCGCGCATCCTCGGAAGGCGTCACACTGAATCTTCGGCCTTTTGAAGCAGTCTTCGGAGACTACAGGACGACATGGTTTGATTACATATCTGGGCTGATACTGATTGTCGTGCCTCTCATCGGGTTCGGTCTGCTTGTTCGATGGGTTTGGACCATTAGAAGGGTAAGAGAAGATTCACCTCACTTAGCAACGCTTGAAGAGACACCCTAGAGCCTTGCCCTTGGTTGACGTGCGCGTATTTGTGAAGAAAGCCAGGCATTCCCCTGCACAGAATACTTTCTCGCAGAAAACGGTGTTTTCGGAAACCACGGATTAGTAACGGGAAGTCGGCTTACAGTCATCGATCCGTAAGGGACGCGAGGTGCGTTTATGAGGGCCTCTGATCACTCGGGCCGCCCTTATCCGTTGTGCCTGCGTTTCCTGAGACGGCGCGGATGAAGCTCACCCCATAATGCGTCAGCGCATATTCAGTCTTCAAGACTGTCTCGCTGCCCCTCATCGGCATGGGAGTTTCGCCCAATAGATAGTGGTCTTTTGCCTCGGCCTTCTCTGTGCGCGAGATGATGCCGAGCCTGATAAGGTCCTGAATTACGAGTTCGATGTGGTTGAGCTTGGCGTATGTAGCTCTATCATCGTCTCCCATCTTGTCCTTATGTAGCCAGTATTCGGCGTGCCCGAAATTGATGCGGAACTTTGGATCGTAGACATCTACTAGCTTCCAATGTTCGACCGGCCACATAGCAAATGGAAGGCCGGTATTGATGTCGAGTGGCTGCGAAAAGAACGCCCAGAGTCGGTCAAGATAATGTGCTTCATCGGCACTCATTTCTGAAAGCGTCTGCGCAAACGATGGCAAATATCCTTCGCTCTGGTCGATCGCGCTGTCCATGAGGTTCGCCCACCGGTCTTGCAAAGTGGGGTCTGACTGCACAGACGCGCCTTGCAGAAGCGGGATAATAACCTTAAAGTCTTCGTGGGTAGTCGGGCGCTTCCCACTGCGGCGCTCCCTGAATTTGTCGGCCACATTGCGCATGTTTTCGCCGATGGTCGCGTCATAAAGGTCTTTGAGGCTTTCTCCAATGGCTTTAGTCGTGGGGGAAAGGATGTTCTTGACCTGGTCATTATTTAGGAAGCCGAGTGCATCTTTGATTGTGTCGGGATCGAGGTGCATGTGGTCTTCTCCTGCTAATGATTACCCTATCCTGAGCGTCAAGAGCAGAGCGTGACGATCGCCAATTGACTCATTGCCCAACATTAGTACCGGGAAGTCGGCTTCTCATCAGTAATCATGATGACGAGAACGGCGTTTCACGGGAACTCAATGTTGAAGTAACGTCTGATTCCATTTGGTTATCGGACCGATAGGAACTTAACACGCATCAAGACACGGTCTTACGGATCGAATCCTCAGTACGCGATTCCATGGTGCAGTGATATTCGTTGACGCAATCACGCGTCTTTGGAATGAACTCGTCATGAATCCGGGCGCAAACCAAGAGGAGCATTCCGCATGTCGAAGCCTTTAGAAAACAAACTCGCACTTGTAACCGGATCATCCCGCGGCATTGGGGCAGCCATCGCAGTTCGTCTCGCTGCTGAGGGTGCTTATGTCCTTGTCAACTACTCTGCAAGTCCTGAACGCGCGAAAAAAGTTGTGGACGAGATTACGAAAGCTGGTGGCCATGCAGAGGCCGTCGGTGCCGATCTTGGAAGTCTAGATGGCCCGAAGACGCTGATTGCTTCCATCGATACATCCTTCGGAGGCAAGTTTGGCGGCCACCTGGATATCCTTGTTAACAATGCCGGTACTGCGGAGTTCGGGCCCTTTCTCGAAACCTCAGATCAGTCTTATGACAAGCTCTTCAACGTTAACGTTCGCGCACTCATCGAACTCTCCAAGGATGCAGCGAAGCGCATGACGAAATCTGGATGGGGCCGGATCATCAACATCGGCTCGGCGTTTGGCGAAGCTGCGCCGATGCCAGGTGTGACGCTGTACATCGCCACGAAGTTTGCGGTTCACGGATTTACGCGTGGCCTGTCCCGTGAACTGGGTGCAACGGGTGTGACGGTCAACGGAGTTCAGCCGGGGCCGACCAACACCGAGCTTAGCCCGGATGACAACGGTCCCGCCGCCCAGGCGATGAAAAAGCTCACCAGTGTTGGCCGTTTCGGCAAGGCCGAAGAGATAGCCGCTGCTGTAGCTTTTCTGGCGAGTCCCGAATCATCTTTCATCAACGGTGAGAACCTCACGGTCGATGGCGGTTGGAACGCGTAGCGTGACGTGCGGCACGTTGAGCACGTGCCGCACCTTACTTCGCCGAATCACCGGCGAGGCCATCAAGCCTCAGGTGGTCTTCACCCGGCTTCACAACCTCAACAGCAAATAGAAAGAGAGAGACCTATGGATCGCTTTGGAATTTTGGCAGTACTTGAAGCAAAACCAGGCAAGGAAAAGGAAGTTGCAGAGTTCTTGAAATCCGCCCGGTCACTTGTTCTGCAAGAAGTTGGCACATCGGCCTGGTTCGCATTCCAGACAGGGCCAACAAGCTTCGGTATCTTCGATACCTTCGCCGATGAGGATGGACGCAACGCCCACCTTACGGGCGAGGTTGCCAAGGCACTCTTCGCAAAAGCGGAGGAACTCTTCGCTAGTAAACCGCAGGTCAGCATGGCCGATCTCCTCGCAACGAAATAGCGTACGTCCGTTAGATTTTGGGATCCTCTCAGATTCTTTGCTCCAGAGTTCGAATGTCGCGCTACGCGTCCGGCTTTTGCTCGACGGGAAGCTTCCCTGGGTCACCAATCTTCGACCGCAAGGATTTCACGTTGCAGCCGCGGTCACCGGCAAAGGCGGGCGCGGCAGCCTTCGGGCCGCACATTACTTCGCCGGAGCAAAGGCAGCCTGTAACAGGCGACGCGCCTGGTTTCCGATTTCTTTGCGTTCCTGCTCGATGAGATGGATGAATGGCTTGACCACAGTCACCTGCGAGTTCTTAGGCCATGCCAGGATCAGCTCTGCCCGGTAGTCGTCGGGTTGCAGCCGCAGGAAGCGGATGCCCTCGGGACGCAGATTCAGAGCGCACATGGGAACGATCGCAATACCTTGTCCGCCAGCGACCAGCGTGAAGATTGTTTGCAGCGCGTCAGACTCGTAGGCCACCTTCGGTGAGAACCCATGCGTCTGGCCCATGCCGAGTATGGCGTCATGGACGGTCGGGGCTCCGTCGCGGTGGAGAAGAATAAACGGCTCCTCCGAGAGGCTCTCGAACTTTATCTTCTTCGCCGTGAAGGCATGACCAGAGGGAACTGCCACCAGAAGCGGCTCACGGAAGATGGTCTTCACCTCGAGCTCGCGTGCCAACTTTTTCGCGAAAGGTGGCCGCGTGATTCCGATATCAATCTCCCCTTGCGAAAAGGCCGCTTCCTGCTGGGTTGGATTCATCTCTTTGAGGAGCAGTCTGACGCCAGGAAGAAGTTCTTTGTACTTCCGCACAATGCCGGGGAGGAAACCAGCGGTCGCCACGCTGCAGAAGCCAAGGGTTAGAGTTCCGGTTTCTCCTCGATCGGCACGCTGGGCCGCCTCGGCGGCATAGTCGGACTGTTTCAGAGTGCGCAGGGTCTCCTGATAGAAGACCTGTCCCTGAGGCGTCATGCGTACGGTCCTGCCGGAACGCGCAAAAAGATTGATGCCGAGTTCCTGCTCCAACTGAGTGACCGTCTTGCTGATCGCGGGCTGGGAGATATGCAGGAACCGGGATGCCTCACGGAACCCTTTCTGTTCCGCCACCGCAACAAAGTAACGCAGATGCCTTAATTCCATTGATAACTCCTGGATATCATTTAGATGATTCTCACTCATCCATGGAATCATTTCTTATACAAAGGCACTCCAGGAGTGGTCGTTATGGAGATCGCTAACAGCTATGTCATGCCGATAGCCCATTGATGTAGGAGCTTTTCAGTCGAGCTATCCGCCGGGAACGACATCTCAATGCCGGGCCAGGCTTCGATGAAGTTGCCCGCATATGCGACTTTCGAGGCACAAGTACGGAAGCGTGTTTGCGCTCGACTGATACGATCGACACGATCGCGAGCGAAAGGAATCTCTTGGTCCCGAATAAGTCTGCACGCCCTGCATACGCGACGGCTATCTGCTTCTACGAGATCGTGGTCGTTCTACTCGCTCTTCTCGGAAGGTCCTTCGACCACTGGCTTCGGACGACACATCCGTCGCGCTACCACGCAGCACCGCTCGCGCAGATCGTAGCCTCGACGGTCAGCTATGCATTGGCTCCCTTCGCCGCCATCCTGCTCTGGCAAATGCGACCGTTAGCGGCTCCTCTGCTCGCGGTTCGCGCGGCCATTTCTCTTCTCAGTTATCTCGGCATTTTGATTCGTCAACCATTCAGCCATGCTGCTCTCGTCCGAGAATGATCCCGTTGGCGACGATACACGGGGCGGTATACGCCATCGGTTTAGGAGTTGTCGCGCTCAACATCTGGATCGCCTGGTACGCCTACAAAATAACCACGCGGCGCTGGACGACAAGAGCCCCAGTAAGACTTGCGCCGTGAAAACGCTCTCCTCGTCATTCAGAAGCTACACACGGCAACCGCAGACTCCATGCCCATTAAGTGATGCCTTAAATTCGGATCACGCAGAATCAGAAAAACACAAAATCCAGTAAGTGCCGAATCCGGCCCCGTAACAAACTCATTACAAAATCCCTTCACGACTAGCCTGATACACCGTCTGCACCTTCGGCGAGAAGCCAAAGCTCCGCAGCTTCGATCCATCGATGCGACTCATCCACGGGATCAATCAACGGCTCGGCGGACGCTTCAATCGGCGACCCAACAAGACTGGCCATCTCGTAGAACGCCTTGTCCGTTCAATCCGTATTACGGCTTCTCCGCTGAACTTAGGTTGAGGGAAATTAGATCGGATCCGCGTGGCTCACTCGGCGAAAGCGTGCCCATATCCGGGAAATGTCTGTAGATGGCTTCGATCACCGCATCTGCCTGCCTCTGGTTAACACCCGGAAGGATGCAATGACTACACGGCCAAGAAACCACACCACTCCATTCGACATAGAGACCCTCCGGATAATTGGACCCTCGCCTCCCTCGCTCGCCTTGCGGTACTCGAACCTTTCTACCGTCGCTCGGGAGATTGTTGACGAGCTATAACCGCCGGGTGCATGACCTTTACTTATCAAGTCGAGATTTCCTACCTGCAATCGCACGTCGGTGCCTCGCAGCGAGGAGATCGCCTCGCTGACTACAGCGAACGTAATGAACAGGCAAATGACGACTTGGGAAACTCGCGAAGTCGCGCCCCGGAAGAAGAGATAACCTGCACCGGATCCCAAGAGAGCGCTAAGAACAACACGGCTATAAGTTCGCCCAGACTCGCTCACGCGAACAATCACTTCGTTCGCGAAATCCTCAACATTGAAGGTTGCAGGCATCGTGAGATCGGTCTAGAGCCAATTCCTGCGAAACGGTGTTTTTGAAATCCGTGAGAATAGGTTCTGATAAGCGTGCATCTCTTTAGGAACGATCACTCACGATAAGCCGATTTATCGTTACCAATTTAGATCGGTCGTTAGCTAGTCTCCAACCTTAGGTCCTTAGACAGCATTCACGACACGTCTGAGCAAAGCCTCGCCCGGGTTTTTGAGCGCGGACACAACATTCTCTGAAACCTTCGCTATCAATTTTTCTCCCCAAAAGGGGTCGCGCATGTCGTAATAGATAACCCGTATGTGTTGAAGATCAAAAGGAACGTCTTCCTGGTTTGAAGAGATCAGTACAACTGGCTTGGACAAAGCATGTGCAAGTCCAAGCTCGTAGAAAACGTTTGGGTTTCGTCCAGTCAACTCCGCCACAAGCACTTTAGCTGCGCCAATCCCAGACCAAATTTGGTCCATGACCTTCCCGGTGGCAAATATCTCATCATCAGCCCTCACTGCACGCAAACCCGCTTTTGTTATTGCTGGTTCATAGATCGATTTGTAGTAACCTCCGAGAGGTTCAGCGAACGGCATCATTACGAAGCAGCTATCGCCATGTTCAATTTTCACCCCTTTGCTTATCCGCCGAAGAGTCTCGTCTGACTGCGGACTTGTCTCGCCTTCACGGGCGATATCAAGGATGCGCCTCTTGTCACCAACATCCTCGACTAGCTGCGCTTCGCTGAGATCCTCGAGTAGTACGCTTTTGAATTCGTCCACCTTGTCGTCTGGAATCTTGAACGTATCAACAAGAGCGTTCCGAAAAAACTGGTCATCTGGAATGTTTTCGCCGCGATAGTGTTTGTAGACGTCAGATACTGTGGGTGCGTTGAGAAAAGCGCTCCTGATTCCTTCAAGCTCATCACCGGATCCCTGCGGACGCAATATCTTCTTAGCGAGTTCAGTGACTTCAACATTGCCATCGGCGGGTCGTGAGAGAAGACCATACTTGATCGAAGAGCTAATCTCCACTCTTGAGGGACCATGGAAGGCGATGCCCGCAAACTTGACGGCTTCCCTATCCGTGCAAGCGCGTCCTGCGTTTTGTTCTAGTATCGCCCTCGGAATGCGGAGCGCTTTCTTGACAGAGTGCCGCGGAAACGAAGGGACAGGGCCGCCCTTTGTCTTTACGCGCCCCGTTTTCTTAGCAAGATTGGCTTTCTTCGTACGCTTCTTAGCGGCCTTCGTTGCGTTCTTTTTTGCGGACGGTTTAGGACTTCCGGCTGTTTCAGTTTCGTCTGCCATTACCTGAAAATCTCCAATCGCCAATGGCTTTGTGACACACAGAATCCGAAATCGAGTCTGAATGACAAAACGAGCTTAGCAGCTAGTGGCAAATGTACGCGACTGATGGCACGTAAAGATTGTTGCAGCTCTGCGAAGCGGTCGGATTAAGCAGTGACTCCCGATAAACGCCCTTATTGTCAGCCATAATTACTGACAACAGGCCGACTTGTCAGGAGTGAGTCATCGATCCGTAGTGCAGTTGAGGTCTACCAATCGATTGTGCACTTTGTCGCTTCTACAGGGACGGTGGGATAACCCATCTGCTCGAGCAGTAGCTGCACGCTGACTTTTGAGAAAGCCGGATGATTGCCTGGCCCAATCCAGACCTTCGCAATCGGCAGTAGGTTAGAACGCCGTTTCACCCACGCAGGCGTATCCAAAGCGAGATACCGGGCCATCATCTTTGGCTTTTGTGCGAAACGAACATTAGGGAATTCGCTTACCTTCAACTCGTGAACGAGACGAAACTCATTCTCAGACTGCCACTTTTTGTCTTTTGCTAGCGGCGCAAGTTTATAGACCCATTCGTCCCAGGCGGCGAAGAAAAACTTGCCCCATTCCGCTGGATTGTCCCGTCTGTCTCCGATGAGCCCCTCGCGGTAGAAGTCTAGCGTTGCAGTAGCAATCTTCTTTGCGGCTGCTAGCTGCTTTGCCGGATCGTAGGTGACCCGATAAATCTGGCTTGTGGCCTCTCGCCAGAGTCCTCGAATATAGAACCCAATTGCGTAGCCGTTTGGCTTAGCGTAGCGGTCCCATTGTGTCAGTTCATCTTCATCGCCACTGAAACACGTGACAAAGAACTTGCTAGTGCCATGGGTCGGCGAGTCTGGTTCTTCCTTTACATAATCCAAGACTCTATTTAGGAATTCGACTGCATCCTGATCGCGATGTAGTTCTTGAATCAGTTCGGCGACGGCCTTCTTATAGAGGTCTGTCGCGTACTTTGTTTCGGTTGTGTCGTTGAGACAAGAAACCTGTGAAGCGAAGAGTGTTGAACTTTGAAGAATACCTAGCAAACCGGCTCCGTTGGTGTAATGCCAGATGATGTCATCGCCGCTGAATTCGAAGACACCCATCTCCTTTGCCACATCGCTCACAAAACGGCGGTATTTCTCATTCTCTTCTAAGGTGATATCCATGCCGCCAGTCTAATCTCGACGGGCATATTGGTCACGATAAACGCTCTTCTCGTCATTTAGAAGCTACACACAGCGAGTGCCGCGACTCCATGCCATAAAGGAGTGAGCGAGAAAATGTCCTCGCAACCGCGAGGACATCTCTTATGTTCACACTCAAGGTCAAAGCCTGACTCAGAAGGACACACCATGCACGGCGTGCGAGGCCGAGTCCGCAACAACCTCGTTACAGAATCCCTTCCCGACTAGCCTGATAAACCGTCGGCACCTTCGGCGAGAAGCCAAAACTCCGAAGCTTCGATCCATCCATGCGCCCCATCCACGGATCGACCAACGGCTCCGCCGACGCCTCAATAGGCGAACCGACAAGACGGGCCATCTCGTAAAGGGAAGCGGGCGCATCATCGCAGATATTCACGACCTGCCCGTCCATCGCACCGGTCAATGCCAGTTCCACGGCACCCGCAACATCCCGCTGGTGAATCAGGCTGAAGGTCTTCGCCGGATGCCACTTGAACCGCGCGACAATCGGCGGGACCGAAGCCAGATGTCCGTCCCCATCGCCATAGACAAAGCCGAGACGAAGGATGCTCCAGTTCAGACCGCTCTCGCGCAGCTCCTTCTCCGCGGCAATCTTGCTTGCGGGATACGCGAGCGTGGGGTGTGTCTCATCCTCTTCGAGACCCGGATGGGTTGCGTTCGCGTCGTAGACCAGACCGGTGCTTGCCATAATGAAGCGAGCCTGCGGAGCGTGCGCCTTCACTGCGGCGATCAGTTTCTTCGTGCCATCGAGATTCGCCCGCCAGATCTCGTCGTCATTCTGAGTCCGGAAGACCGCCGCAAGATGAACGATCGCCGAAACGCCCTCCACGGCCTGCTGCAACGTAGCCGCATCCAGCAGATCGCCTTCCACGCGCGTAGCTCCAGCGGGAACTTCCTTGCCCGGCCGCACCAGCGCGCGGCAATCCACACCGGCATCCACGAACTGCCGCAGAAGGCGCGAGCCCACCAATCCCGTTCCACCCGTAATTAAAATAGTCATGATTTATTTCCTTCCGAAATGTGTGCGTTAAGGCGTTGCGTTGCGGTTTGCAGGACACGACGGGCGACCGCCAACTCCGCGGGGTTCATGCCATCGAATGCTGTTGCCAGAATGAGGGTGATCGGATCGGGCAGCGTCTTCCAGAGCTTCTTGCCGGAAGCGGTGATGCGAAGCACACGTTGACGCTGATCAACAGCGTCGGGCGCTTGGTCGACCAGACCCTTGCGCACCAGGGTCGCCACAACCCCGCTCAGCGTGGCCCTCTCGATCTGGAGCATGCGCACCAGGTCGCGCTGCATCGTTGGCCCCTCGTTCGCCAGCTGATACAGCACATACCACTGCGTGGACCCGATGTCGTACGGACGGAGAATCGAGTCCATCACCGCGCGGGATGCGAAGTACAACCGCTTCGCCCACGCGCCTACCGAGTCATGCTTCGGAATCTCTACCTCGCCAATCATCCGATCTCCATTCGCTAGCTACCTTACAAATTGATAGCTACCGAACGATCTGTCAAGTCTCCCAACAATAAGTGGGATTCGCGACTGCTCAAAATACGCTCTAATACAGTTAGCTATGAAGAAGCCGCGCATCGCCATTCCGGTCCCCACCAGCTTTGACCCCGCCTACAACGAACGCTCGTGGCCCGAGTATGCGCACGCCGTCGAAGAGGCAGGCGGCGAGGCCTTTCCCGTCCCTCTCGACCTGAACGACCAGGCCCTGGAGACGCTGGCGAAGGAGGCCGACGGCTTCCTTCTTCCCGGAAGTGGCGCGGACGTGGATCCCGCGCGCTATGGCCAGGAGAAGCAACCGGAATGTAATCAACAGGATACAGCGCGCGAACGGGTGGATGGACGCATTCTGGAAGTTGCCGACGAACTGCGGAAACCCGTTCTGGGCATCTGTTTCGGCACACAGCTGATGAATGTCTTTCGTGGCGGGACTCTGATTCAGCATCTCACTCCGATGCCGGTAAACCATCCTGCGGGCCGAGCGATTGCCGTCGCCCACGGAACGGCGGTTGCGAAAGACTCTCTTGTGGGCGAACTGCTGACGGACGAAGAGGCTCCCGAGCGCGACGGCTACCTTCGTCTGCCGGTCAACTCCAGCCATCATCAGGCAGTAGCCATTCCGGGCGACGGTCTGCGGGTTACAGCTCGCTCCACGGAAGACGGTGTGATCGAGGCCATCGAAGGCCCACCGGATGGGCCATTCCTTCTGGGAGTGCAGTGGCACCCCGAGCGGACGACGGCGATCAGCGCCGCTTCGCGGGCGATCTTTTCCCGGCTGGTCGCCGAGGCACAGAAGTAGCGTGAAGGTCTCCTCCCTCCTGCAGCCTTATCTCAATGCTCCCTTGCCAGATGGCGTGGAAGAGAAGCTGGCGCAGTATCTGGAACTGATTCTGAAGTGGAATGCCCGCACCAACCTGACAGCGGTGCGCGATGCCGAGGGGATCGTCCGACGTCACTTCGGGGAGAGCCTCTTTCTCGGCGGACTGCTTCCAGAGTTCTCGACTCTGCTTGATTTCGGTTCGGGAGCAGGCTTTCCCGGAATCCCCGTCCAGCTCATCAGGCCCCTAAGCAAAGTGACTTTAGCGGAGTCCCAGGGTAAGAAGGCCAGCTTTCTCCGAGAGGCTGTGCGCTCTTTGGCGATTCCCAGTGACGTCTGGGCGGCAAGAGTGGAAACCATGCCGGAGTCGAAGACCTTCGATGTCGTTGCGATGCGGGCCGTGGACGGAATGGCGGCTGCAATCGCGGTGGCGGTAAGCAAAGTACGTCCTGGGGGGCAGCTTGCCCTAATGCTGGGACGGGAGAAGATGGATCTGCCCGAAGACTTCAACTGGGCCGATCCTGTCGCGGTTCCCGGAGACGGCGGTCTCATTCTCCTGGGTTCTCGAAACTAGGAATGTTCCACGTGGAACATTTGCCAAGGTCTGAAGCTTAATTGTTCCACGTGGAACAATTAAGTAAGAGCGCTCGGCGTGGACAACGAATTCGATAAATGACCTCGTCCGAATTTCGGACTCGCCGGGCGGGGATGAGGTCCTTGGAATGTTCCACGTGGAACATCCGCCGGAGCCGAAATTGAATCCAAATTGTTCCACGTGGAACAATTTCGGCCCACCTCGGGGCTTTCCACAGCTAAATGGACTTGTACACAGAGGATCAACCGTAAGCGCATGGCGGCTCGTGCGGGACTCCCGTAGTCTGAGAAGAACTTCATGAGCAAGATACTCGCAGTAGTCAATCAGAAAGGCGGCGTGGGAAAGACCACGACCGCGATCAATCTTGCGGCTGCGCTGGCGATGGAGGGGCTTCCGACCCTCGTCGTCGACTGCGATCCCCAGGCCAACACCACCGGCGGTCTCGGTCTGGGACGCGACGATGCCCGTATGTCGACCTACGACGTGCTCGTGGGCAACGCCACCATCGCCGAAGCCACTGTTTCCACGGGGATTGAACTGCTCAAGGCGATTCCTTCGAGCAAAAACCTGATCGGCGCGAATTTCGAGCTGGTTAATGGTGAACGGAGAGAGTTCCGCTTGCGGGAGGCCTTGGCCGTCGTGAAGGAACAGTATCCCTTTATCGTGCTGGACTGCCCCCCGGCGCTAGATCTCCTCACGCTGAACAGTCTTGTTGCGGCGGACGGCCTGCTGGTTCCGATGCAGGCGGAGTACTTCGCGCTGGAGGGCATTAGCGAGTTGATGAGCACGCTGGATAAGGTCGTGAGCGCTTTCAATCCCACACTTGTGCTCGAAGGCGTCGTCCTCACGATGTATGACCCGCGCACCAGCCTTTCCCAGCAGGTTTCGGAGAATCTCAAGAAGTTCTTCGGAGATAAGCTCCTGCAGACGACGATTCCGCGGAACATCCGGCTCGCCGAAGCTCCCTCCCATGGGCTTTCTGTGATGGAATACGATCCGAAATCCCGTGGAGCGGAAGCCTACCAGGAACTCGCGCGGGAGCTCCTGAAGCGCAATAAAGTAGTAAGTCCACGCGAGAAAGAGCGCAAAGCCTCTGCCGGGAGACCCAAAGAGATCCGTTTCTGGCCGTACAACAAGTAGAAATTCCAGAATGTTCCACGTGGAACACTTAAATTGTTCCACGTGGAACATTCTTCGAGCACGAGATTAAGGATGAACCGATGAGTGCAGCAGCCGTAGACAAACGCAGGGCACTGGGCAAGGGACTGGAGTCTCTTCTGCCTTCCAAGCCGACGCCGCCTCCCGCAGTCTTACCGACACTGCAAGCGGCGGAAGATACCGGGAAACCGAAGGAGCTACGCGTCGACCAGATCGTACCCAGCCGCTTTCAGACCCGCATGCGTTTCGATGAGGCGGAACTGAAGGAGCTGGCTCAATCGATTGCCGCTACGGGTGTGGTGCAGCCGGTCGTCGTCCGTCGCATGACGGATGGCAGATATGAGCTGATTGCCGGAGAGCGACGTTGGCGCGCCTCGAAGATGGCAGGCAAAGAGACGATTCCGGCGGTCGTTCGCCAGGCCAGCGATGAGCAGGCGATGGAGATGACCATCGTCGAGAACCTGCAGCGCTCTGATCTCAACCCGATGGAACAGGCGCGGGCCTTTGATCGGCTGGGGCGCGAGTTCGCGCTGACACAGGAGCAGATAGCGGTGCGTACGGGAAAAGAACGCGCTTCGGTGGCGAACTTCCTGCGTTTGCTGCGACTTCCGCCCGAGGTGCAGGACAAGGTCGAGGCGGGTGAACTTTCGTTTGGGCATGCAAAGACGCTTCTGGCCCTCGAAAACGAGGCCCAGATGGCTGCGGCGGCGAAGAAGGTGCTTGCTCTTTCCATGAGCGTTCGTCAGACAGAGACCTACATCAAAGGCCTGTTGGACCCGGAGCGCAAGCTGGGCAAGGTTGAACCCCCGCCCGAGGTGATCGATCCGAATGTGCGCGAAGCGCAGGTGGCGCTGCAAAGGGCGCTTGGCCTGAAGGTGCGCATTGAAGACAAGAATGGAAGGGGCCGGGTCGTCATTGAATACTCCCGGCTGACAGATTTCGACACCCTTTTCGAGATGTTGACGAAGTAGGTTCACGTACTCCGGAGAGGAGCCCGGTTTTGATCGCTGCAACAGAGTTTGAATATCGCTATCGCTACATGCTGCATGGCCTGATCTATGCGATCGGCTTTTCCGCGCCGTGGGATGCGACGGCCTTCCAGGTGGGCAATCACACGTTCTGGCTGAAGGCCGCCGCCTGGTTTTCAGAACATCTCGGTATGGGATTTCTTTCCGCGACGAACCTGGTGCTTGGGCTGGCGATCCTGTTTGCCGTCGCGGGAGCTTTGCTGAGATGGTGGGCCGCGGCCTATCTGGGTGCGTCGACGACACAGCGCGGCAGCATGGTAGCAGGGCGCGTGGTGGCGGACGGACCGTATCGCTATGTGCGCAATCCGCTCTATCTTGGCACTGTTTTGAACACGATGGCCCTTGTGGTCCTGATGCGACCCGCAGGCGCGGGACTCACCATGGTTTTGATCACGGTCTTTCAACTGCGCCTGATCGCCCGCGAAGAACCCTTCCTGACGCGCGAGATCGGTCCTGCCTATACGGAATACTGCCGCGCTGTGCCGAGGATTATTCCGCGGTTGCGGTCCAGCGTGCCTCACGGAGGCGTTCGGCCGACCTGGGGACAGGGATTGACGAGCGAGGTATATGTCGTAGGTACCGCTCTGTCGTTCGCAGCGTTGGGGTGGCGGTATGACGCCAAGCTGGTGGTGCAGGGCATCCTGGTGAGTGTGGGGCTGGCGCTGGTGGTGCGGGCGTTCATTCCGAACCGGGGATAAAGGGATGTTGGTCGAAGCGGTCAGCCTGAGTGCGCGGCACGGTTTCTGCAAGGAACCGCAGATCTTTGTGCGGCTCCTTGCAGGGGTGGGCGTGGAGGGCGACGCGCACGCGGGCAAAACGGTGCAGCATCTCCACGACAAGCGCAAGGACCCGACCCAGCTAAACCGGAAACAGGTGCATCTGCTGGAGGCCGAGTTTCTAGAAGAGCTGGCGGCCAAGGGCTTCCGCCTGCGACCGGGCGAGTTTGGGGAAAACATCCTGACGCGCGGGCTCGCGCTCGCGGAGCTGCCGGAGGGAACGGAGCTTTGCCTTGGAGAGCAGGCTGTTGTTCAACTGACCGGTCTTCGCAATCCTTGTGTGCAGATCGACCGCTTTCAGAGTGGGCTGCTGGCAGAGACGATTGAGCAGTTGAACTCCGGAGAGCGGCGTTTCAAGGCTGGGGTGATGGGTGTTGTGTTGCTGGGTGGGGATGTTGCTTCCGGCGACGCGATCCGTGTGAAACTGCCGCTGACTCCGAAGGCGATGGTTCGGATTTAGAGTTTCGACTTGTACTTGAACCCATGTCCCAGAAGCGGGACATGGGGCACCCGGGTTCTGGGATGACAAAGGGGCTTCCTGAGGGATTCGGTTTGTGCGCTCTGCGCGACCCCACCCTTTCGCAAAGAACGCGAAAGAATGGGGCACGAAGGTCGGAGCCGGGACTCGTAAAATACACAGATGGATCGCAAATTTACCTGTTCAGTGTGTGGCGAGGTGCATGAATCGCTGCCTCTGAGCTATAACGCTAAGATTCCAGACGCTTTAGGTGCGATTCCCGAAATGGAACGCGCCAGCCGAGCACAGTGGAATGCGGACCAGTGCGTTCTCGATGGCACGCGGTTCTTCCTTCGAGGCAGAATCCTACTGCCGATTACGGATGCGCCGCCGGAGCCGCTGGAGAAGGATGGGCCGAACTTCGTCTTCGGAGTCTGGGCTGAGCTGGACGAAGCGACCTTCCTGCGCGTTCACGAGAAGTGGTTCGATCCGCAGAGGGTCATGGAACCTTTTTACCCGGCGAGGATGCATACGTCGCTGTTTCTCTACCCGGAGACGCGAGGGCTGGAGCTGTTGCTCCAGACCAGGGCCGTCGGGCGGCGACCGCATATCACCGTTCGCGATGCCGGGCATCCGCTTTACCGCGAGCAGAGGGACGGGATCACGATGGAACAGATCCAGGGGTTCGCGGAGCGCATGTTGCATCGCTCCTAACCAGGGAAATATATACCTGACGAATCATCAGGAAGGGCGGATGATAGGTGGGAATCAGGTATTCCTAAACCAGTGTCCGGGAGCGAATGGGTGGCGGTCTTTTATGTCTATGTTGATGAGAGTGGGAAACTGTCGGGCAAGACAGACTATACGTGTTTGTGTGGATTCGTTGGACACGGAATGGCTTGGGAGTCGATCAGCACCGGTTGGACGATGTGTCGAATGCGCTGGGGATGTCCGCCTATACATATGAGTCGAGTGATGAATCCGACTGCAAAAGATGATGCTTGGAATAAATACCGTAAGCAGTTTTCTAGTGAGGAAAAGTGGATAGATAATCGCGATGCAATGTTGGAGGATTTCGCGAGAATCATAGCGGCTCACGATGCTGTAGCAATTGGTACTGTAATCGACGCGAACTGCTATCGAAGAATCCAAGCTGGCCCAGATGCTTTCGATACTGCTGATTCCAACGTTTTCGCCTTCCATAACATCATCATGCGCGGGCTTGAAAAGATTAGTACGGTCGATACAAACTCTACCCTCAGCGTGATCGTGGACGATGACCCTGAGTATGCATGGCAATACTACAAACTTCTTGATGGGCTAAGGCAGAATCCAGATAAGAGGTTTGCAAAGGTCCCCGAACGCGTTCACGCCATTTGTTTTGGTAATGATGTCTCATATCCTGGCCTTCAGGCGGCTGATATGCTTTCTTGGCTGGCGAGGGATTTCATGGTCAGAAAGAAAACCGACCCCAGTGCAGAGATCTCAACTCTGCTTGCTTATTTGACACATGCTGGTATGCACCAGCCGAGCATTATGGATGAGAAGCAACTTTTACAACTAGCACAAAATGTAACTGAAGCGAAGAAAATGGCGGAACAGGATGAACTTGCATAAAACGGAATCTGAGAACTTCGATGCAGCGATGGACACCTTGTTAAGAGCGAATCCGCAGCTTGTAAAGGCTGCGATGGAACAGGAGAAGCAAGAGCGCGAAGCGGAGCGTAAAGCTAAACGCGCTTCTTCGGATCCCGCTTCTTTCAACCACGGTAGGAGAACTACCTTGATCTCTCAAGTATAGTTGCCCTAACTAGAGTAGGAAGTCTTATCGGTGTTGATCTTCTTCTCTGCCAATAGGCATGCTTCTGCAGCACGGTGCCGGGTGCTCGTGCTGGTGGGTGAAATCGTTTGGCTGGGCCATCTCGGTGTGTTACCCGATTGCGATGATCCGAGCAGGGGAACACCTTTCACTCGTACCGCAATGCTTCCAACGGATCAACCTTCGTCGCCCGCCGCACCGGCGCCCAGCACGCCAGAAGTCCCACTCCGACGCACAGCGCACCCACGGCGATCAAGGTTGCGGGATCGCCGGGTTGCACTTCAAACAGGAACGACTTCAGGACCCGCGACAAAACAATGGCCAGAACAACGCCAGCGATCACGCCACTCGCGATCAATCGAAATCCTTCTCCGAAGATCAATTTCCGAATGTCAGTCTGCTGCGCTCCCATCGCACTTCGAATCGCCAGTTCCTTGCGTCTGGAGGCCACAGACAAGGAAAGCACACCGTAGATTCCCACCAGCGTCAGCAGGCTTCCCAGTGCTGAAAATCCCGTGAGCAGGTGCATGGCAAAGGTGCGTGAGGAGAGAGATTCGTCACGAATCTGTTGCAGAGTCTTCACATTTTCAATCGCCGCCGTTGGATCTACGGAGCGTAGCTCTCGTTCCACCGCAGCCACCATCGTTCGCGGATCTCCCGCAGACCGAATCACAAGATGTTTGGAAAACGCATTTGCTTGCCAAAGTGGCAGATAGACCTCCAGGGACGCCTCCTGTGTTAAATCATCGGTCCGTCCGTTCGCAATCTCGCCGACAATTTCGATGCCCGGCTTATCGCGCCCGTTGGGCCAGAACTTTCGTCCGATGACGTTGCCTTGCGGAAAGTAGCGTTCCGCAAATGCCTTATTTACGATCGCCACCGCAGGCGCCTTGTCGTCATCCGTCGAACGAAATTCCCGTCCTTCTATCAACGCCATGCTCATCAACTTGAAGTAGTCAGGCGTGACCGCGCGTAGCGGCAGAGCTGTCTTTTCGCTCTCTTTCATCGCCGCCGGCTGCCCCTCAATCTCCAAAGTTGCGGGCCAGTTGTTTCCCGTAAGCGGCACTCCCCAGGCAAACGCTGCGTACTGCACGCCTGGCAGAGCTGCAACGCGCTCCAGCGCTTGCCGGTGAAAGCTGCCCCAGGTCGAGGAGCTTTGCACCTCCGTCACGCTCATCGTTAAAATCCGGCTCGTGCTGTAACCCGACGGCACCGCGGCGATCTTCACCATCGTACGAATCAGCAGTCCCGCGCCCACCAGCAATGCCAGCGTCAGCGCTGTCTGCAGTATCGTGACCCCTTGTAGAAGCCGCCTCTCTCCGGTTCCCGCTGTCCCTTTCGGGCCCGCGCTTTTCAGCACATCCATAGGGTCCAGACGAAACGCTCGCAGCGCGGGAATCATCCCCGCGACGAACGCAGCAAGCACCGCCGCTCCAATCCCCCACACCAGGACCGCCCAACCTGCCGTCACTCCATCCAGACGCGGAACGGCATGTCCCGCAATCGCCTTGAACAGTTTCACGGCGCCCACGGCAAGTCCGCCACCCAATGCTCCCCCGAGCAGGGCCAGCAATAAGCTCTCCGTCAGGACTTTTCTCAGAAGTGCTGTGCGGCTCATGCCCATCGCGATCCGGACCGCATACTCTTGTTGTCTTTGCAGACCGCGCACCAGCAGCAGTGCTGCCGCGTTTCCGCAGGCGATCAGCAACACCAGACCCGAAGCGCCAAGCAGCGGCAACAGAATCCGCTTGCCGTCTCGATTCATCTCCTCTGTTACCGGCTCCAGTTGCGGCGCAAACCCTTCAAATTTCTTTTCCGACAGCGCCTCTCTTGCCGCCAGTACAGACAGCTCCTGTTGTGCATGTTGTGGAGTGACTCCATCCCGCAGCCGCGTGACTACCTCCCAATAAGGCTCTTTCAAATACTTCGGGTCCGGATATGCCGGCGCCCAGAAATCCACGGTCGCGTTCACGTTGTAGTTCGGCTCCTTCGCCGCTCCCGGCGACGGCAGGAACCGCACACCCGGTTGCATCACCCCGATCACAATCGGCGTCACATCCCGGCGGCTGATGCGCACCGTCTTCCCGATAATCTGCTTATCGCCGGCAAACGTCCGCTGCCAAAACTCGTACCCCAGCACAATGCCCTTCACTGGCCCTGGACCGAAATCAGAATCCTCAAAACCGCGTCCTGCCACCGGCTTCAGCCCCATGACACGGAAGTAGTCCCTGGACACATTCATTCCCTGCATGGATTGGCTTCCGTCGTTGCGAATGAGGAAATTGAAGGTCCAGGTATATGCGGCTACGCTCTGGAAGGAGGTTGCCTGCTGCTGCCACTCCAACCACTGTTGCGCGGCCCAGCCGCGGGGGCTTTCCATCTTCCGCCCATCAACGCGCTTCGCTGGAATCATCATCAGCTGGTCAGGCTTCACGTACGGTGGTGGTGTCAGCAACACACCTTGAATCAAACTGAAAACGGCCGCCGTGGATCCGATCCCCAGCGCCAGAGTCAGCGCCGCAATCAGACTGAAGCCCGGCTGCTTCCGCAGCATCCGAATCGCTAACTGGACATCTCGCAGCATACTTCCTCCCTTTAGCTTCTCCGAAGCCCACTCCAGTATTCGAGAGCAACATAGTATGCGCACTTAAAGGCCCAATGAGAAAAATGGCGAACCGAGGGGATAGAGTCGTTTGCCAGACCAGGCTATTCGCTGATGCAGCGGAATTTAATCAAGAACGGTGCGGGCGGGGGTCTTTCCGTGGCGGACAAGGCAGCCCTGAGAACAACCCAGGCTGTTCAGAAGCGAACAGATCGATCCGAAAATGGACAGCAAAGAAGTGAGGTGTTTCGGAGGGCCAGGTTCTGCGAACGAGGGAAGGATGTTCTCTGGGAAGATGCCTTGTCGTGCGTGACCAGAACTCCGTTGATGGCGACGACATGGGGCGCGATGAGCAGATCCATTGCGGAAAGGGGCTTTGCCTGCCGCTGAGATTCGAGCACGAAGCCTCTTTGAAGGGTCGCTCTTCGAGCGAAGGATGCGCTTTGCGCATAGCCCACACATCGCAAAGAGCGCGATGTATGGGGCACCCGGTATGTAGCTTTCCGGTTTAAAGCTGTAGACAGCAGAAGACCGCGGACTCTCCGGGTTCGCATGCGTTGCGCATGTTCCCCCGCCACATCCGCGGTCGTTCTGGTTGGAGAAAACTCTTCCGCCGAAGCGAGCCCTGGGGCTACTTCTTTACGGGAGCGATCGCGTCCTTGGCTGCCTTGGCAACGCGGAACTTGACGACCGTCTTGGCCTTGATCTTGATGGTCTCGCCGGTCTGGGGGTTACGACCGAGACGAGCCTTGCGCTCCGCCTTGACGAGCTTTCCGATTCCGGGGATGGTGAACTCACCGTTCTTCTTGGTCTCCTTGACGGCGATCTCAGCGATCGCTTCGAAGAAAGCAGCGCTCTGCTTGTTGGTGAGTTCGAGCTTCTCTGCCAGTGTGCGGACGAGCGCGGTCTTGGTTATGCCTTTTGCCATGGTGTTGCTCCTTTGTCGTAAGTACGAAACTGTGTGAACCGAGCTTTCCGAACGACGGATGAAAGTGGCGCTTCGCCAGTATTCACGCGGGTGCGGTGAACTGCTCCGAAACCAACGATGCGTCTTTCGCGGCGCTTTGTCAATGCGAAATCTTCGGGTTTTACCGGTTTTTTTAGGTTTTTCTCGGTTTTCTCTGGAAAAGTGCCTAAAAGGGTTCAAAACTCCCTAATTCAGAGGATTTAGAAGAAGGTTTTAACGCGAGGTCTGGTTACCAATGGGCTGTTGAGCAGTTCGACCAAGGGCGCCGCCGCGCGGAAACGCGTGATGATTTCCTGGGCGAGCGTCGGCTCCAACACCGTTTCAGCGGGGAGGGAGACGGAGGCCTCCCACTGGCGACAGCGGAGGAGATCGTCCGCGGGAGAGTCGGGAGCGAAGCCTTTGGGTGTGCGTGTGAGGGGGTTGCTGTGGAAGTTCGGCATCAGTTTGCGGAGTTTCTTGTCGTCGAGTGCTTTGCGCACGCGGTCGGGATCGTCCGCGATGAAGCGGCGCAGTTTGAGGAGTTGGTCGCGATCAGGCATATAGATGCCGGAGGCGATGAGCAGTTCTTTCCCGGTGAAGTGGAAGTAGAAGCCGCCGCCTGAGGTCTTCTCCATGCCGGTGCGCGCCCACCATGCGCCGAGGTTCTCTTTATAGGGGCGTTTGTCGTTGGAGAAGCGGATGTCGCGGTAGATGCGCATGGCGATCTTATTCGCAGGGCGGAGGTGTGCGGGTGCGAAGTCTTCCATGGCGCGGGTGATGTGTTCGATGAGGGCGAGCATGGGTTGTTGCAGCTCGGTCACGAAGACGTCCTTGCGCGCGGCGAACCATTCGCGGTCGTTGTTGCGCTTGAGGGCGCGGAGGAAGCGGAGGGCAGAGGGGGTGAAGTGTGGGGCGGGGGTTTTCGTCGGGGTTCGCTTCGTGGCCATCGGTTTTAATTTTATGTTGGTTTGGTTGTTCGTGGCTGAACCTAGCGTTTGGTCGCTCTTCGAGCGAACGATGCGCTTTGCGCATACCCATGTCCCAGAAGCGGGACATGGGGCACCCGGATTTGTAGCGGTTTGAAGGACATGACAAAAGTTCTGGGGTTCCTGAGGGATCTGGTTTGTGCGCTCCGCGCGACCCCACCCTTCGCGCAAGAGCGCGCGAAGAATGGGGCACGGGTTCTGTATGCTGGTTCACACTCTATGAATCGAACGCCTGCGTATCTCCAAACGAAAAGTCACTATGAGATTCTGGACGGCCTGCGTGGTGTCGCGGCCTTGATGGTGGTCATGTTTCATACCTTCGAAGCATATGCCGATGGCAATCGCTTCAAGCAGATTATGAATCACGGCTACCTTGCGGTGGACTTCTTCTTTCTTCTGTCGGGGTTCGTTGTGGCGTATGCCTACGACGACCGCTGGGGGAAGATGACGCAGTGGGATTTTTACAAGCGCCGCCTGGTGCGACTGCAGCCGATGGTGATCATGGGCAATGTGATCGGCGCGGCGCTGTTTTACTTTCAGGCGTGTCCTATCTTCTCGCTGGTCAGTACGACGCCCGTGCACAAGATGCTGCTGGTGATGCTTGTGGGCTTCACGATGCTTCCGCTGCTTCCTTCGATGGATATTCGCGGATGGCAGGAGATGCATCCGCTGGATGGGCCCGCGTGGTCGCTCTTCTTTGAGTACATCGCCAATATTCTTTACGGCATTGGCTTTCGCAAGCTTTCGAACAAGGCGCTTGGCGTCTTCGTTGCGCTGTCAGCGGCGCTACTGATTCATCTCACGGTCTTTGGGACGCAGGGCGATGTGATCGGTGGATGGGCTGTCGACAAGACGCAGATGCACATCGGGTTTGCGCGCATGCTTTATCCGTTCTTCGCGGGCATTCTGCTGATGCGGTTGGGAAAACGGATTCATGTTCCCAACGCATTTACGTGGTGCAGCCTAATGATCGTGGTTATCTTCTGCCTGCCGAGATTCGGAGGTCCGCAGCATCTGTGGAGGAATGGGCTTTATGAGTCGTTCTGCATTATCGTTCTCTTCCCGATTGTTGTAGCCATGGGCGCGGGCGATCGGATCTCCGGCCCACTGGCCACGAAGCTCTGCAAGTTCTTTGGAGAGATCTCTTATCCGCTTTACATCACGCACTACCCGTTGATCTACGTCTACACGGCGTGGGTGACGCGCAATAAGATTCCGGCAGCGCAGGGTGCGGTGTGGGGTGTGGCGCTTCTGCTCACGGCTGTCACGATCGCGTATGCCTGTTTGAAGCTCTACGATGAGCCGGTTCGGGAGTGGCTCAGGAGGCGTTTTTTAGTGAAGAGCGCGCTCGACTCATAGCTCTACTGGTAGCTCGATGAGCAGAGAGTTTGCGTTCACGCTGCGTTCCTGCGTCTTGGGCGAGTGTTGGACCGGATTTAGCTGCGCTCCGATTAATCTAGAAGGCCGCGTGCAGCGGCGACTCTCCACGACGAAGCCGTTCGATATTCTCAGCTACAGCCTTGGCAATCTCCTCGAACGAAGCTTCTGTCACACCGCCTACGTGCGGTGTCGCGATGACGTTGGGTAGAGTCAGGATTGGGTCATTCGTTGGCAGTGGCTCCTGCCAGAAGACGTCGAGGCCCGCGCCTGCAAGGTGTCCGCTGGCAAGCTGAGCGTACAGCGCCTCCTGATCGATCAATCCGCCTCGGGCCATATTGATCAGATAGGCTCCGCGCCTGAGTCCTGCGAGTTCCCGGGCACCGATCATTCCTCGCATGTCTTCGGTATAGCGCATGCAGAGAACGAGGATGTCTGTTTCCGCGAACGCTCGCTCCCGTTCTTCTTGAGAAAAGCAGCGAGAAAGACCGAACTCGCTTACTTTCGCCGCTGTCGGGTCGCGTGTGATTCCTATCAGATCCACCTCGAAGCTATGAAGACGCTTGGCGATGGGCAGCGCGATCGCACCCAAGCCGTAGAGACAGACGGTGCGGCCTGCGAGCATCTTGCCAAGCGGTGCTCCAAGCACTCCCGCACGCACATTCGCATCGGCTTTGGGCAGGTCTCGCAAGAGCGCAAGGATGAGCAGCAGGGCATGTTCCGCAACCGACTCAGCATTGCCTCCCGTCGCGGGCACATTGGCTACGTAGACGCCTTTCTGTTTCGCACTTTCGAGGTCGATGCCTTCGAGGCCCGCTCCCCATTGTTGAATCAGCCGAAACTGACCGGCTTCCATCTCCCGCCGACCCATCCGCAGCATCTTTGGGATGACCACGTCGGCCCTGCCTAACTGGGGAAGAACATCTGTTTCAGAACACACGACGATCTCATCGTTACAGCCGGGAGGAAGATGCTTGCGAAGGTATTCAGGGGCGTCGGGAAAGTTGTTTCCGCAAAAGAGGATTCGCATCTATAGGCCCTTTTCGATTAGGAGCACGCCTGCGCCGTCGGTGAGGTGATGTGTATATAAAAAGCTCCGCAATGATTTCCGCATCTCGCTCTCTTTTCTGGAA
Source organism: Terriglobus saanensis SP1PR4 (assembly GCF_000179915.2). Lineage (NCBI taxonomy): Bacteria > Pseudomonadati > Acidobacteriota > Terriglobia > Terriglobales > Acidobacteriaceae > Terriglobus > Terriglobus saanensis. Next base: position 4,967,682 of record NC_014963.1, read on the forward strand.
CAGCCTGTTCCTTCTTTCAACGTAGCGAGAAACATTCATATCGTCCAATACCTGAATTGACCTGAATTGATATATTTTCTGGTATGTCTCATTCCATTGAACTTCGCCAGATGCGTTACTTTCTCGCCGTCGCGGAGACCCTGCACTTTGGCCGCGCGGCCAGCAAGCTCCGGATTGCTCAACCGAACCTGAGTCTGCAGATTCGAAAGATCGAAGAGGCACTCGGGCATGCACTCTTTATCCGGACAACACGCGGTGTGACGCTCACAGCAGCCGGAGCCTTTCTTGCGGGGCGAACGGAGGAGTTGCAGACGCGTTTTGACGACATGCTTCAGGCAGCGCAGCGGATTGGAAAGGGCGAAGAAGGCACGCTCTCGGTGGGCTTCAGCGGCTCCGCCATGTATGGTCCACTTCCATTCGTGCTTGACCGGTTTCGGCGGCGTTATCCCAAAGTCCGCGTGCAGCTACGGGAGATGTACGCCCCTGAGCAGGTACCGCTCCTGCTCGACGGCACGCTGGACGTTGGGTTCATCCGGGATGGAAGTGCGAACGAAGGGCTGCGCATGACTCCGCTTTCGCGAGAGCCTTTTCATGCTGTGTTTCCGCAGTCCCACAGACTGGCAAAGGAACGAACTCCGCTGGCACCACAGGCACTGAAGGACGAGCAATTCGTCCTCTTTACTCCTCGCATCGCGAAACTCGCCTTTGAAAGGACCCTGGCTGTCTGTACTACAGCCGGCTTTGCTCCTGAGATTTCGCTGGAAGCACCGCAGTGGGTGACGGCTGTCAGCCTGGTCGCCGCGGGGATGGGCATCTCCATCGCGCCAGCGAGTGTTGCCCGTTTGAATATTCCCGGCGCGGTGTTTCGACCTCTGCGCTCCAAGGCATGGTCGTCTATCGATCTTTGGACTGAGAAGACGATGCGCAACCCTGCAGCGACTCAGCTCCTTGCCATCGCAAAAGAGGAGTATGCCAAGAACCCCATGATTGCTCTCACCAAGAAGTAACGACCACCGCGCTTCTCAGAGGGCGGATATCCACGGCAATTATTCGACGGGCTGGTGGTTGGTGAAGAAATTAACCAGACTCTGAGGAGCGTCGGGGCCGAGACACACCTTGAGAATGCCTTCCGCGTCCGCGGCTTCGGACGCGCTGCGGGGGAAGAGGTCTGCTTCATACACGAGGAGCGCGGCTTCCACGTCGCCGGGGTTAGCGGCGATGGCCTTCGCGAGTTCAGCGCCGTCGAACATGGCGAGGTTGGCTCCTTCACCGGAGGGGATCATCAGGTGCGCCGCATCGCCGAGCAGTGTCACGCCGGGGACGCGGTCCCAACGGTGCTCGACCGGGAGCGCATGAATTGAGCGCGGCACAGGGGCCGTCTCACCGTCGGTGATGAGCGCTGTCAGCTCCGGGGCCCAGCCGCCGAACTCCTCGGCGACCCTGGCCAGGGCAGTCTTCGGGTCAGAGAAGTCGATGCTGCCTATCCAATCCTTTGGCTTGTTCAACTGCACGTAGGTGTGCAGCACTCCGTTGGGCTCGCGGTGCGCGAAGATGCCTTTTCCTGGGGCTGGCGCAAACATCGCACCACCGCCCACTGCCTGCGCGCTCGGCTTGTGACGGGTGTCTGTGTCCAGCAGGTACGTCTCGATAAAGGACGTGCCGGTATAGGCCGGTTGCGCTTCGGAGAGAAGCGGACGAACGCGCGACCAGGCACCGTCGGCACCCACGAGGAGGTCAGTCGTCACCGTGGAGCCGTCCGTAAAGGTCAACGTGTGCTGGCTGTTGCCAAGCGGGGATACTGCTGTGAGTTTGTGTCCCCAGCGGACCGTGCCGGAAGGAAGTGAGTCAAGCAGAATCCGGCGAAGCTCTCCTCGGGGTACTTCGGGTCGACCGCCTGTGCCGTCGTCGAAATCTTCAAAGAGGACGTTGCCGTGTTTGTCGAGTACACGCGTTGCCTGACCGCCAGGGTGGATGATCGCGAGGAACTCTTCGAAGAGTCCTGCTGCCCGCAGTGCGAGCTGCCCGTTGTTTTCGTGGATATCGAGCATGCCTCCCTGCGCGCGCGCGTCTGCCGAGGCTTCCGCTTCGTAGACCGTGGCTGCGATGCCGTGCACGTGGAGGACGCGGGCAAGTGTGAGGCCGCCGAGACCGGCACCGATGATTGCGATTGGAGTATTCATATGGTTTCTTTCATGAGCCAGTGAGCGGCAGCGCTTTGAAGTTCGCTTTGGTCCGGTTCGTTGTCGGAGGCCCAGGCGATGATTCCGTCAGGGCGTATGAGTGCGACGCTCAAACCGAATTGTTCTTTCGCACGGCCAGAGACGTATTGGATGCGGTCGCCATATCCACTTGCCAAAGTTTTAAGTGAGGCATTGGTCTCAAAATCAAGCAGCATCGCCTTGCCATCGTACATTCGCTCACCGATGGTTGCGCCGTCTTCGAACTCAAAGTTGGGAACACTGTAGCCGACGAGGGAACCGACAAGGGAGCCGACGAGAGGGTGATTGCCAGCAAGATCGTAGTGTGTGAAAACGCCCCACACTCTTGCTGCCATATAGGTGGCACCATCGCGCGTATCTATCAGGTCGCGGAGGATCGCATTCAACGCGCGGGAAGAGGGCCCTGGTCTCATGATGGCCACCTGCGCGCGAGACCAATCCAGAACCTGTGCGCCGAGTGGATGGCGTTCTGTTTGATACGTGTCCAACAATCCGACTGGCGCTTTCTCGTGGAAGGTGGCGGCGAGCTTCCAACCGAGGTTCATGGCGTCGCCTATGCCGAGGTTCAGCCCCTGGCCTCCCAACGGCGAATGAATGTGCGCGGCATCGCCAGCTAAAAGTACACGTCCGCTGCGGTAGGTCGCGGCTTGCCTTGCCCGGTCGGTCCAGGTGGTTACGGCATGCAGGGCGGCGATGGTGACGTCGGTGTTGGAGACGCGGCGTAGCGCCTGCTGAACGCGTTCCAGCGTGACCGGCCCTGCACGATGCGCTGCACCGCCGTCGAACTCCGCCATCACCACATACCCTGGCTGCGATTGCAGGTACATGCCTGTGGGTGTCAGGTTGCGGCCTGGGCTTAGCTTCTCCGGGTCGACAAGATCAACCTGAGCCGAGTAGCCGGTAAACTCCGGCTCCGTACCGGCGAATTCAAAGCCGCCGAGCTTGCGAACAACACTACGGCTTCCGTCGCAACCTACGAGCCACTTGCCTTCGAACGATTGGTCACCTGCCTGAACGGTCACTCCTTCTGCGGTTTGCTGAAAGTCAGTGATGGCAAGCCCGCGCCTGATCTCGACGCCTAACGCTTCTGCGCGGCGAGACAGCACGGATTCCATCTCCTCCATCGAAGACAACAAGCTGGTCTGGGGCGAGCCTGGCAGGCGATACTTCCACTGCGAGGTGTCGATATTGCCTTCGAGAAGCGGGATGCCCGCGAAGTGTCCGACCTGACGCAGTGGCCCGACGGGGGTTGAAGTCTTGTGAGGGTTGTTGAGTCGTTTGTGTAGATCGAGTTCCTTAAGCAGGTCGCGACGGTAGAGCGCTTCGATCGTAGGCGACGAAAGTCCCCGTATTCCAAAAGGAAATTGCTTCAAGGGTGAGTGAGGATCCTTCTCCTTTTCGAGGATAAGGACGGAACATTTAGCCAAGGCCAGTTCACAGGCAAGGAAGAGACCTACGGGACCCGCGCCGACGATGAGGACATCGTGCGCGGTTGAAGACTGCTCTTGCGAATCCTGTAGAGGTTGATGGAACATCATTCCATGATCTTGGAACATTGTTCCAACTATGTCAAGATAACGCATGGTGAAAAAAGCGCGCAGCGCTCCACGGCGGGAAGAATCGCTCTCGCGCGAGAGCATTATCGAAGCGGCGATTGAGCTTCTGGATAGCAGCGGAGAGAGTGGTTTGACCTTCCGCACGCTGTCGGAACGACTGGCGACCGGTCCTGGTGCGATCTATTGGCATATCGCCAACAAGAGCGAGCTGCTGACCGCCGCCTGCGATGCCATCGTTGCCCGCACGATGGAGGCGACGACTTCCAGAGCGAAGCCGAAGGCAAACCTACGCGCTCTCGCGCTGGGCATGTTCGATGCGATGGATGCGCATCCCTGGGTTGGATCGGCGCTGGGGCAGGCACCTGGAGCGATGCCGATGGTGCGCATACTCGAACGCCTGGGCCAGCAGGTCCGCGCTCTTGGCGTGGAGGACGGTACGCAGTGGGCGGTGGTGGGGGCGCTGCTGAACTACATCCTCGGTGTGGGTGGGCGGAACGCGGCCAACGGGCAACTGGCGCGGGCGCGGGGCCTGGACCGGTCCGACTTTCTTGAAGCGGTGGCGACCGCCTGGTCTCAGCTCGATGCGCATCTGTACCCTTTCACGCGAAGCGTTGCGGGGCAGGTGCGGGCACACGACGACCGTGAGGATTTTCTCGCCGGGATCGATCTGATCCTCAAAGGGATTGACGCACAGCGGCGGCGCTGACGCCTTCAACAGCGCAAAGCGCACCGGTACTCTGCAGGCACCGGTGCGCCGTTGGCCGAATTACGCCTGCGTGTAGTCCATGCCGTCGAGGTCGGCGATCAGGCCTGGCCCTGTGGGTTTCCAGTTCAGCTTTTGCTGCGTGAGCGCGCTGGAGGACGACAGATCATGCCCGGCGAAGTGGGCAAGCCAGCCGAAGTGCGCCTCTCCCTCTTCGGGCTTGATGCTGACGACAGGCACTTTCAAACCGCGGCCGAGGGCTTCGGCGATGACCTTCATCGACACGCCCTCTTCATCCACGGCGTGATAGATCGCGCCCGGCTCTGCCTTTTCAAACGCCAGGCGATACAGCCGTGCCACATCGGAGACGTGGGCCGCAGGCCAGCGATTGCTGCCGTCGCCGATGTAGGCCGATAGATGCTTTTCGCGCGCCACGGGGAGTATGTACGAGACCAGTCCCTGCTTGCGTGTGTCGTGCACCTGCGGCAGACGCACTACAGAGGTGTTCACGCCGCGCGTCGTCAACTCCTTCACCACCGCTTCCGAAGCCGCGCGTGGGTTCCACGAAGCGATCGTTCCGTCCTCCGTCGATGGCTTGCCGTCGACATTGTCTACAAGACCGGTTGCCGAGGTGATCACGAACGGGCGGTTGGAACCCAGAAGCACTTCGCCGATGGCCTGGATGGCGTTGCGGTCGTCCTCACAGTTCTTTTGCAGCTGCGAGAAGTCGTGGTTGAAGGCCAGATGGACGACGCCTTCAGACCTGGCGGCACCGTCGCGCAGGCTGTCGAGGTCTTCGATGTTGCCGTACTTCACTTCGGCTCCGGCGGCTCGCAGAGCCTCAGCGCCGACTTCCGATCGTGTCAGCCCCAGCACTTGATGGCCAGCCTGGACCAGTTCCAAAACAAGCGCCGAGCCGATGAATCCTGTTGCACCGGTTACAAAGATACGCATGATGATGTCTCCCTCAGTTCCACGTCTGCGGCCGATCTGCACCGTACTTCACTAGATGGGTTTCGGCGCGCGGGCGATCTGGGCTGATCGTCCGTATGATCGGTCCAATCGTCCCACAACTTTCAAACCTTGAACGTCCGAAAGATATGGCTCGTCGTCGAAGACCGGCACTGCGCCGACCACAAGGCCAAGAGCCTCCGTTAGGTCCCGCCTTCGCGCCATACCAGCTCCTCATGCTTGCCTTCTTCAATCACCTGTCCGATCTCAAAGAGATGCGGACTCCTCGGCGCTCTGACTCGGGTTAGTGAGTCTTCGCTAGTCTGGAAAGTAGATCGTGATGGAACCGGCATCGGCATTAGCTGTAAGGATTGCGTTTCGCGGACCGGCAGTAAGGCGCGCGATAGAAACGGATCCCCAGCCACCAGCAATAGGCGAGGCCGTGGAGGTAAACCTTCCAGCCGCACTCCGGTGGTAGATTTGCATCGTTCGGCTCTCCGCGCAGGCGACCACGATTGACTGGGTTCCGTCGCCTGTAAGGTCTCCAGCGGCGACGCTGTTGGGACCGCGGCACTCTGCCAAAGGAAGTGGTGAACCGGGCGCAGGATGGAGCCCACCGTGGCCGTCACCGAGCAGGATGGAGATGGCATTCTCAGTCGGACCGGTAATATCGCGCTGATATGGGATGACGATGAGATCCGGGTTGCCGTCGCCGTTGAGGTCATCAATGGCAACCTGCCACGGTTTGGCGCCCGCAGGGAACGGTGAACCAGCGGCGCTCTGCAGGCCTCCCCGGCCATCGCCAAGCAGGATAGAGACGGTATTGTCGTCAAGATTGGTAGTGACGATGTCCGGGTTGCCATCGTGGTTGAAGTCGGCAGTACGGAGGCGTTCATAGGGGCGGCGGCCTGTGGGGAAGTATTTGCCCGCCGTAACAAGACGTCCCATACCGTCACCTCGGACAACTTCAATCCGATTGCTTCCCCAACTGTCTGTGGCGACGTCGAGATTGTGATCGGAGTTGAAGTCGGCAACGACAACGCCATGGGGATGCGGGTCAGAGTGGACGTCGACAGGCGATCCGGGCGCGAGATGAAAGCCTCCACGGCCATCGCCGAGAAAGACGCGCAAATAGGGCGACTGGTGATTGGCGATGACTAGATCGAGATTCCCGTCGTTGTTCATGTCACCGATGGCGACGTCGTTGGGTAGATGACCGGCGGGAAAAGATGAACCGGCCGCTAGATGAAAGCCTCCCCGACCGTCGCCGAGCAACACGGTGATGGTGCCGGAGTCGGTGTTGTCCGAGCCGGCGTTGGCGACGACGATGTCTAGATTGCGATCATGATTGACGTCAGCGATGGCGATCCACCGGGGGCTCGGTCCAGTGGAAATCGTGACCTGATGAAAGCTCTGACCGTGCGCCGCCAGGCTGCTGGCGACGAGGATCAACGCGAATTGAGTTGAATTGCGCATAGCGGCAATGCGGGATTCTAACGCAATATGAGTATGTCCTGGAAGCGCGCTTGTTCATTGGGTGAAGGAGAAGCGAGTCGCTGTAGGACTCCGCGATTTTTGAAATGCAAGGGACTAAGGCGCTAACGGCTGGCGACGGTTCCAGGATCGATGGTCAGGTGACGAGAACACGCCAAAGCACTTATCGAGTGACATCGGTGGAAGCTTCAGATGAATCTTGAGCTTTTGATTCCCTGGCTGGTGTGTTTTATCACGCCGATGCACGGGCCCTGCACCAGGTTCGGGTCAGGGTACGTTCGCTCTAAATTTCGATCTTGCGCACCCTCGGGTTTAATCGCATAATCTGCACGCAGACAAATGGGCCCATGTAGCTTCCTCCTGGAGGACCACCGTGCGCATTCTTGTCGCTCTTACCGCCGCGCTTCTGGCTGCTTCCACACTTCCCGCCCGCGCCACTTCTTTTAGCTCCGTTGTTGTTTATGGCGACAGCCTTTCCGACAATGGCAATCTGTTCACGGCGACGGGTGGTCTGGCACCCGCACCCCCTTATGTGAATGGCCGCTTTTCCAATGGAAGTGTGGCGGTGGAGCAACTCGCGGCCCAACTGAATACGTCGCTCCATGATTTTGCCTTTGGGGGTGCGACCACGGGTATCGGCAATATCGGCGATGGCGGAACGCCTACCACTCTGGGTTCGTTCGGCCTTCCCGGGATGGCGACCGAGTACGCCGCGAGTGCCGCGCTGCTGCCGCCCGCCCTCATTCCGAGTTCGCTCTTCGTCGTGTGGGGCGGCGCGGACGACTTCGAGGCGCTCAGTGCTCCAACCGTCGCACAGAGCCAGGCGGCCGGGCAGATTGCGGCGGCGAATATCGACGGCATCGTAGCTGCACTGCAGGCGCTGGGCGCGACCAGCATCCTGGTGCCGAACCTGCCCAATCTGGGTGAAACGCCGGAGTTCAACGGGGATCCGGCGGCGATCGCTTACAGCGATGCGTTCAACGCTGCGCTCGCGTCCACGCTGCCGTCGGGCGCTACGCTGTTTGACACCGACGCACTCTTCCATTCCATCCTGACCAGCCCCAACGCCTACGGTTTTACAAACGTCAACACGCCCTGTCTCCTGGCCGCGGCGAATCCAGATTGCAACGGATATCTTTTCTTTGACGCGATTCATCCCACGACCGCAGCGGATGCGTTTCTTGCGCAGGGCTTCGCCGAAGCCATGACGCCTGCAGCGGTCACGCCGGAGCCGTCGTCTCTCCTGCTGCTGGGAACGGGAGTGTTGAGCGTGGCTGCGTCGCTGCGTCGGCGCAAGCTGGCGACGCGGTGCGTCACTGCGAGTACACTTCATTGTTGCCTTGAGTGCCCTCTTGAGCACAGCTTCACTCGCCTTGTACTCTTCGGTGTGCGAATGCGGCAGACGGAGCAGCGATAGAGTCGACCTCATCTCCAAGGTCCATCGCTGCGATGAGACCACTCTTCACGGTGAAGAGGTGAAGAACCTCACTGTCGGAAAGAACATCCCCTTGAAGGCTCTTGACGAGTTGGTGCACCCTGACGCGGATCTTGCCTCCATCTTCCTCGGTCATCGCAAGTGGTAGGACATGGGGATCGAACTCACTCCATTGTCGGGTCCAATAGGCGCGGACCTCTTCCTTTCCAACGACCTTGCCGCCCTCGGAAGCCTTGGGCCAGCTCACGTCCTGCGTCATCAGCGCTAAAGCACCGTCGAGGTCTCGCTTGTTGAAGGCGGTGTACGCCTGCTCAATAAGGGTCTTCGCGTCTGCCATTCATCCTCCTAGAACGCTTGCTGTCACTCGATTGTTGTTCTCTTCACCAGTACTTCTCAACGACGCTTCGACACCAGAGCGATCGCTCACGCATGAGGATCAGCATCCAATCTCTTTTATCGGTTGCAGTACATTGAGGTAAAGCGGAGGCAGCAATTGGCGCAGTTAGTGCACACCCTTGAGATCACAACGCGTGGTCAGGGACTCTATGAATTTACGGCCATCGTCAATGAATGGGTGAGGCGTCAGAAGATGCAAACGGGCCTTCTGACCGTCTTTTGCCGACACACGTCGGCTTCGCTTTTGATTCAGGAGAATGCCGATCCCACGGTGCGCCACGACATCCAAGCCTACTTCGAGCGTCTCGCACCCGAGGATGGGCCGTATCATCACAACTCGGAAGGGCCTGACGATATGCCCGCCCACCTGAAGACAGCACTGACTCAGGTGCAGCTATCCATACCGATGATGAAGGGCAGCCTTGTATTGGGCACCTGGCAAGGCATTTACCTTTTCGAACATCGGGTACGCCCTCATCGACGAGAGATTGTGTTGCACCTGATCGGGGAATAGGCGGGTCTCTTGCCTCAAATCTTTGGGTCAATGCGGCGTGGAGCGCGAGATATCAATCTCTTGTCCATCACCGCCCATAAGGCAGCTTAACGCCTCTGAATCTCACCGGCAGCCGAGCCGTCTTGCTTCGTCCGGTGAGGTCAGGCCGAAAATAACGCGATTCTTCTCAACGTTCTATGGCGAGTTTGATAGCCAATGTAACAAGCAGGACGGCGAATCCTCTGCGGAGCGCCACATCCGACAGGTGCTGTGCCCAAAGACCTCCCAACCAGCCTCCGACAGAGAAACCGGCTGCGATCCACAATGCCAGCTTCAGATCGACGTGCCCGGCCTTGTAGTAGGTCCAGAACGCGAACATCCCGATGGGTAAGAGCAGGGTCGCAACGGAAGTGCCCTGTGCGGTCTTCTGCGACATTCCATAGAAGAAAACCAGTGCGGGGATCAGAAAGGCGCCGCCGCCAATTCCAATCATGCCGGAGATGATGCCGATGACCAGGCCTAAAGCGAGGCCACCGGCAATTACGAGCGGAGTCATGCGTTCGCTTTCTTCGGATCGTTCCAGGGCATGCGGCCCAGCAGAGAAGCCATCATGCAGGTATCGCTCACGCCCGCGTAAACAAGCCCCGCCCCAACCAAAGCCGCACCGGCAAAGAACTTCCTCGAACTGAGAAGGCCCAGGCCGAAGAACGCAAGCACCAGGGAGCCCGCGGCGACGCGCACCTGTCGTTCCATCGACCACGGCTTCTTTGCGGCAACCGTTAGCGGCTTGCCGCTGTCCATCCACGCTTGTATTCCACCGTGCAGCACGGTAAGCGCTTTGAAACCCTTTCTAGCCAGAGTTTCACGGGCCTCTTCCGCCCGTCGTCCGCTGCGGCAGACAAGCGTAAGCGGTGCCACGCGGTCCCAGCCATCACTTGCTTTGTCCAGTGTCCCAAGTGGAACCAGTTCTGAATTCTCAAGATGGCCGTTAGCGTATTCAGGGTATTCCCGTACATCAATCAAGCGAACGTTCATTGGCGCCTCCATGCGAATAACTTCACTGTATGCCTACATAGTGATATATTCAAGTCATGGCAACTTCGATGATGAGCGAAAAAATGCTGGAGCTGGTGGCACGGCGCTTCCGCACCCTTGGAGAGCCATTCCGCCTTCGTATCCTCCAAGAGCTGGAGGCAGGGGAAAAGTCGGTGGGCGAACTGGTTGCCGCCCTTGAGGGAAATCAGCCCAACGTCTCCAAACATTTACAGATCCTCTCCGACGCGGGACTGATTGCACGCAGACGGGAAGGCACGTCCATCTTCTACACAATCAGCGACCCCATGGTGTTCAAGCTCTGCGCTCTGGTATGCAGCAGTGAGACCCAGAAAAGCCGGCGCGAATTTGAGCAGCTGGCAGGACAGAAAAGACAGGCGAAGCGATGAAGATCAAACAATTTGAAGTACCGGGACTTGCCCAGTTTTCCTACGTCATCTCGTCGGAGGACGAAGCCGTAGTGATCGATCCCATGCGCGATGTGGACCGGTACATGAACTATGCAAAAGAGCAGGGCGTGGCGATTACCTCTGTGACCGAAACCCACATCCATGCGGATTTTGCTTCGGGGTCACTCGCACTTGCCGAAGCCACAGGCGCGCAGCTTGCTCTCAGTGCGTATGACCAGGCGCCGTACCGCTATGCCATGTCTCACCATGCACTGCATGATGGCGATGCCGTGCAGATCGGCAACGTGCGTCTGGTCGCGCTCCACACGCCGGGCCATACCCCGGAGCACCTGAGCTTCGTCCTTTTCGATCAAGAACGGGACGCGTCCCAGCCGCTTGCGCTCTTCAGCGGAGACTTCCTTTTTGTAGGCTCTCTTGGACGTCCAGACCTGTTGGGTGAGGAGGCGAAACAGAAGCTCGCTCACGACCTGTACGACAGCCTGCATGAACGCATAGCTTCTCTCCCTGATGGCGTCCATGTCTACCCAGGTCATGGTGCGGGATCACTCTGTGGGTCGGGCATGAGTGAACGGGCCGAGTCGACGCTTGGCTATGAGCGCCTGAGTCAACCTTTATTCAAGCTGAAAGAGGATGCCTTTGCTCGCGAGATCCTGGCCAGTGTTCCGCCTATGCCGTCGTATTACCCACGCATGAAGGAGCTGAACTCTAAAGGCGCTTCGAGCGTTGCGGACCTGCCAGGCGAGATTGCACTCACACCTGCCCGTGTTGCGACGCTTCTAGCCACCGAGAGCGCCACAGTGGTCGATCTACGCCGTCCCGAAGCGTTCGGCGGCGCGCATATTCCTGGTGCGATGAACATCGGCGCAGGCCAGAACCTTTCTCTGTGGGCCGGCTGGATGCTGGCCCCGGAACGGAAATTGATTCTCGTCAACGACGAAGGAGATGATGAGGAGTCGCGCCGGTCACTCGTCCGGGTAGGGCTGGATCATATCGAAGGCTTTCTACAGAAGGGAATGGCCGCATGGGTGGACGCAGGGATGGAGTTCACGCGAACCACGCAACTCTCCACGAAGGAGGTATTCGAGCGGCACCCTGACACTCGGATTCTTGACGTCCGTAGCCATAAAGAATGGACCGGCGGCCACATTCAAAATGCCATCCATATTCCCCTGGGCGAGCTGAAGGACCGGCTTAAAGAACTCCATGGAGACAACGACATCATCGCCGTCTGTGGAAGCGGGTATCGTTCCAGCATCGCGGCGAGTGTGCTTCAGGCGAGTGGCTTCAAGGGGATCAGTTCCATGGATGGTGGCATGTCAGCCTGGAAGGAACGGAAGTTGCCACTTACAACAAGCTGACCCAAATTCATCTAGCCCTCACGTCTGATTGCTCCTGATGAACGCGCTTCTCATAAGCAATGATTGGCAAGAAGCCTACTCCAGTACCGACTTACCCCGCACGCATTGAGGCTCCTCTTCCTTTTTAAAGCAGCCGATACCAAGAAGAGGTTTGCGGCGATTGTGAGAGTTCGCCGTAAGGATTGCCAACGAGATTGGATTGCGTCGTGAACGCGAATCCGATAGCGTTGTGCCATTACTTATATTTCAAAGAGTCTCCGCGGCGGCATGCCGTGCTGATTTTGCAGGCTATTTCCGCAGCTTCTGCTCATTGGATTTCCTCTTGTTCTGTTAATCATCTTCCTTTTGAAAGCGAGAATCTTAAATGCCTCTGCTCCGCTTCAAGCAGGCCGCCGTTATGGTCGCGGCCCTGCTGCTTCTCTCGTCCGCAATTGCGCAAGAACAAGCTGGTGACAAGGTCGATCTGGATACGTTGACGCAGATCAAAAGCGAGGCCCTTCAGCACTCGCAGGTGATGGAGAACCTCTTCTATCTGTCCGAGGTCTACGGTCCTCGCGTCAACAACAGCCGCAATCACCGCGCCGCCGCTGAGTGGGCGATGAAGCAGATGAAAGAGTGGGGGATGCAGAACGTCCACCTGGAGAAGTGGCCCTTCGGGTATGGATGGCAGATCAAGAAGTATTACGGCGCGATGGAGGCACCGGCTTACGCTGCTCTGAATGGTTTCCCGCTGGCGTGGACGCCTGGGACCAATGGGCCCGTCACGGCGGATGCGATCTGGGCTCCGATTCACTCCAAGGAAGATTTCGCCAAGTACCACGGCAAGCTGAAGGGCAAAATTGTGCTCATCTTCGATCCGGCCCCGCTGACGCTGCACACGAAGGCGGATGCGCAGCCTTCTCCGACGGATGAGGAGATCCTTGCGCGCGGCGGACGTGGTGGCGGAGAGGGTGGTCGTCGACCCGTTGCTGCTCCCGGCTCCCCTGAAGCCAATCGCGATCCGAGCGGACGCGGCAGACCGGGAGAGGGCACGTGGGAGTTCACGCCGACGTCGCAGGCTCTCTCCGGCAACAAGGCATTGCGCAATGAGCTGAATGCCTTCCTGAAGGAAGAGGCCCCGGCGGTGGTGCTGACGCCGGGTTATAACGGCGACGGCGGAACGATCTTTTCCACCTACGGCGGGTCGGAGAATCCGAAGGATCCTATTCCGCCGCCGATGGTGGCCATCGGTGCTGAGCAGTACAACCGCGTGGTGCGTCTGCTCCAGCACAACATTACGCCGAGGCTTACCTTCGACGTGCAGGTGGAGTATCAGAAGGCGGACCAGGACGCCTTCAACGTGATCGGCGAGATTCCGGGCACCACGAAGAAGGATGAGGTCGTGATGCTGGGCGGTCACTTCGACAGCTGGCAGGGCGGCACAGGCGCCACCGACAACGGCACCGGATCTTCGGTGGCGATGGAGGCTGTGCGCATTCTGACGACGCTGCACAAGCCGATGGCGCGCACGGTCCGCGTTGCTCTCTGGGGCGGCGAAGAAGAGGGCGTGTACGGTTCCACGGCCTATGTACAGCAGCACTTCGCTCCACGCGACACGATGAAGAAGACACCGGAGTACGACAAGCTGGATGTGTACTTCAACGACGACGGCGGCTCGGGCAGGTTCCGCGGCGTCTCGGCGGGGGGAAGTCCGCAGATCGGGGTCATCTTCAAGTCATGGATTGAGCCCATCAAGGACCAGCACATCATTGCGGTTTCGGGCACGGAGTTCCGACCGACACCGTCTCCGGGTGGAACGGACTCGACTGCGTTCTCGTGGATCGGCCTGAATGGCATCGGCTTCCAGCAGGACACGCTGGAGTACGGCACGCGGACGCACCACTCCAACGCGGACCTTTACGACCGCGTGCAGAAGGACGATGTGATGCAGGGTTCCATGATCGAAGCGTGGTTTGCGTATAACGCGGCGACACGGGCGGAGATGCTGCCGAGGATTCCTACGCCGGAGCCTTTGAAGAAGTAACGGAGCCATGGAATGACAAGGGGGTGAGGCTTTGGCCTCATCCCTTGTCGTTGCATCGACTGCCTGGGCAGTATCGCGGTGACTTGTCGAACATTGCTTATGCAAAGCGCGTTTCTCACCATGCAGCAAAGACATCCGGAGCTTTGGATCGCGCATCCCGCTAGCCACAATGGAAGAGGTGGAAGTATATGCTCTTGAGAGCATATGATCCAGGGGGCATATTAGATGAAGTGGGCAGTTAAGTTTCATGAGGCCTTTCTGGCTGAGTTCGACGAGATGGCAGCAGAGGTTCAGGACGAGCTTCTGGCCGAGGCCAAGTTTGTAGAGTTGTTTGGTCCAGAGACAGGTCGACCCCACGTCGACACTCTGGAAGGATCGAAATACGCAAACATGAAGGAACTGCGGTTCGAGGCGGCAGATGGAGAGTGGCGCGCGCCGCCTTTGCGTTCGACCCGCAGCGTAGGGCGATTGTGCTGGTCGCCGCTGACAAGAGCGGCGTCAACGAGAAGCAGTTTTACAAGCGGCTGATCGACAAGGCTGAAGAGCGGTACGAGCAGCACCTCGAACGGTTGAAAGTCGAGGAGAAAACCGCAGTCAAGAAAGCGGCCACCAAATCGAAGCCAAAGAAAGGGAAAAAGCGATGAAGACTGTTGATGAAATAATCGCCAGGCTACCTGCGAGCCGTCGGAACAAAATCGAAAAGCGCGTTAGCCAACTCGTCGCCGAGGAGATGACGATGCGCGAACTTCGCAAGGCGCGGAAGGTCACTCAAGTCCAGCTTGCGAAGAAGCTTGGCGTGAAGCAAGAACAGGTTTCCAGGTTCGAGAAGCGTGCCGACATCCACCTCTCTACCTTGAAACGTTCCGTCGAAGCCATGGGTGGAACCCTCACCCTGATTGCACAGTTCCCCGACGGCGCCCCGGTGAAGTTGACCGGCTTTGCTGACATGAATCCCTAACACTTGAAGAGTTCCGCGCAGAATCATGGCCTCTAAGAAAGGCGCGAGATTGACCCTTTCGTCGTTTCTGACGCAGTTGCAGAGTTCGTCTATAAGAGGGTGGCCGCGAGGAATGGAGCTGTCTTGCTATTCTTTGCTTTTGCGATGACGTTTGGTGGACCGGCTGCAACGATGCGTCCGCCTTCGTCGCCTGCACCGGGGCCGATGTCGATGACCCAGTCGCTGGCTGCGATCATTTGCATGTCATGTTCTACGACAAGGACGGTGTTGCCCGCGGTGACGAGGTTTTGTAGCTGGCGCTGGAGGCGTTCGACGTCGGAGGGGTGGAGGCCTGTGGTGGGCTCGTCGAGGATGTAGAGCGTGTTGCCGCGTTCGGCGCGCTGGAGTTCTGTGGCGAGTTTCACGCGCTGGGCTTCGCCGCCGGAGAGCTCGGTTGCGGGTTGGCCGAGGCGCAGGTAGCCGAGGCCAACTTCCTGCAGGACCTGCAGGGCTCGGGCGACGTGAGGGTCTTCCGCGAAGAAGTCTGCGGCTGCGTCGACGGTGAGGGCGAGCACGTCGGCGATGCTCTTTTCGCAATAAAGGACTTCGAGCGTCTTGGCGTTGAAGCGTGCGCCGTGGCAGGTGGGGCAGGGGCTGTAGACGCTGGGGAGGAAGAGGAGTTCCACGCAGACGAAGCCTTCGCCGGTGCAGGTTTCGCATCGGCCCTTGGCGACGTTGAAGGAGAAGCGGCCCGCGTCGTACTTGCGCGAGCGTGCGAGCTTGGTTGTGGCGAAGAGTTTGCGCACGTGGTCGAAGAGGCCGGTGTACGTGGCCATGTTGGAGCGTGGGGTGCGGCCGATGGGCTTCTGGTCCACGACGACGAGGCGGCGAATGTGTTCCATGCCGGAGACGATCTTTCCTCCGGTGGTCACGATGGCTTCCTGTTCGAGGCCGTCGGCTTCTTCATCTTCTGTTTTAAGTTTTTGTCCGAGGCGTTTGGCTACGAGTTCGACGAGCACCTGGCTGACGAGCGTGGATTTCCCTGAGCCCGAGACACCTGTGACCGAGGTGAAGATGCCGAGAGGAAACTCCGCGTCGAGCGCTTCGAGATTGTTGCGCGTGATGCCGCTGAGCTTCAGCCATGCCTTGGGTGTGCGACGTTGCGCGTGGGACGGCGTGGCCATCGGAAAGAGGTAGCGGCGCGTCTGTGATTCGGTGATGGATGCGAGGCCTGCGGGCGGGCCGGAGTAGAGGACTTCGCCACCGTTGACGCCTGCGCCGGGGCCCACGTCCACGATCCAGTCCGCGCGGCGGATGACGTCGAGTTCATGTTCAACGACGAAGATGGAGTTGCCGGATTGCTTGAGCTCATCGAGAGCATCGAGTAGAGCTTCTGTGTCTGCCGGATGCAGGCCAGCGGAGGGCTCGTCAAGGACGTAGACGACGCCGAAGAGATTGGAGTGCAGTTGCGTAGCGAGGCGCAGGCGCTGCAGTTCGCCGGGAGAGAGTGTGGGCGTGCTACGTTCGAGCGAGAGGTAGCCGAGACCGAGGTTGAGCAGAACGGCGAGGCGCGCGGTGAGGTCGGCGGTGATGCGCTTTGTGACTTCGGTCTTTTCGGGATTCGCGGCGTGAGCATGGCCGCCGGTTACGGCGAAGGGCGCGAGCACAGCGCTGAGGCGCTTGAGCGGGAGCGCGGCGATCTCTGCGATGTCGTGGCCCGCGAATTTTACGGAGAGCGATTCGGGGCGGAGGCGTTTGCCGTGGCAGACGTCGCACACGGTGGAGAGCATAAACTGCGCGACGCGCTTCTTCATCAGCGCACTTTGTGTGTTGGCGAAGGTCGTGAGCACGTGGTGCTTGACGCCGGTGAAGGTGCCCATATAGCTGGGCTCCATCTTGCGCTTGAGGGCCTGTCGGGTTTCGGCGGGCGTGAATCCGGCGTAGACGGGCACCTGTGGCTGCTCTTCGGTGAAGAGGATCCAGTCGCGGTTCTTCCTGGGCAGATCGCGCCAGGGGATGTCGACGTTGTAGCCGAGAGAGACGAGGATGTCGCGCTGGTTCTGGCCTCCCCACGCGGTGGGCCATGCCGCAATGGCGCGTTCGCGGATGGTGAGCGAGGGGTCGGGCACCATGGTCTGCTCGGTGACTTCGTAGACGCGGCCGAGGCCGTGGCACTTGGTGCAGGCGCCTTCGGCGGTATTGGGCGAGAAGGACTCGGCGTAGAGCAGCGGCTGATGGGGTGGGTAATCTCCCGCTCGCGAGTAGAGCATGCGCAGAAGATTCGACAGCGTGGTGACGGAGCCGACGGAGGACCGCGTAGTGGGAGCGCCGCGTTGCTGCTGCAGAGCGACGGCCGGGGGCAGACCGTCGATGGAATCAACCGCAGGCACAGAAAGCTGATGAAAGAGACGCCGCGCGTAGGGCGAAACGGATTCGAGATAGCGGCGCTGGGCTTCGGCGTAGAGGGTGCCGAAGGCGAGCGACGATTTGCCCGAACCGGATACGCCGGTGAAGACGACGAGGGCGTCGCGAGGGATGTCAACGTCTACATTGCGCAGGTTGTGTTCGCGCGCGCCGCGCACACGGACGGTGCCGTCGTTTTTCGGTGTGAGTTTCACGAAATCCCTCGAACGCTTGGATGCGGAGGGTGGAGGGCGGGATCGCCTGCAACGAAACTCAGATTATTCGCGCACACTGCGTTCGTTCAGAAGGAGCGTTTCCCGGGTTTGAAGAAACAGCAGATCCCTTCGCTTCGCTGCGGGATGACAAAGTACGAGCCTTGATTGTTCCCTAAACATGCCGAGAAAGGGACTCCCTATGCCCGGCTACATGCGTATTAGGAGATGTTTTTTGGGGGGTGTCATGTGGCCGACTTGACGGGCAGAATTTACGTTATGAAAGAGAGAAGCCATTCATAACCCCTCCGTAAAGCATCCAACTAAATCGCATATACGATTTCCCAACGGGAATCGACTCGACTTTTTCGGGGAAAGGAACCCAACTTGGCTCAAACGGCATCTGTTACGGCAAATACTGGTGAACCGAACCGGATCGATACCGGTGTCCATGGATTGAACGATATTCTGAACGGCGGTCTGCCGGGTGGGCAGATGTATCTCCTCGAAGGAGATCCGGGCACTGGGAAGACAACGCTTGCGATGCAGTTCATCATTGCGGGCGTGAAGAAGGGCGAGCGAGCGTTATATGTGACCCTCTCGGAATCGAAGGCCGAGTTGGAGGGGTCCGCTCTTTCGCATGGATGGAACATCGAACTGCTTCCGATTGCGGAGTTTATTCCCGCCGAAGCGAGCCTTAGTCCCGAGCAGCAATATACGGTCTTTCATCCGAGCGAAGTGGAGCTGGCCGGAACGATTCAGAAGCTGACGCAACTGATCGACGATGTAAAACCGGAACGCCTGGTGATCGATTCACTCTCCGAGCTTCGCCTGCTTGCTGCAGATACGATGCGGTATCGCAGACAGCTTCTTGCGCTCAAGCATTTCTTCGTCGGTCGCGACACGACCGTTCTTTTGCTCGACGATAGAACGGCGGAGGGCAGTGACATGCAGCTGCAGAGCATCGCCCATGGCGTGATTCGTCTTGAGAAGATTGGGCGGACCTATGGCGTAACGCGGCGGCGCGTGGAGATTATCAAGCTGCGCGGAAGCGCCTATCGCGAGGGATATCACGACTACACCATCGTGCAGGGTGGTCTTCAGATTTATCCACGCCTGATCGCGAACGAACACTCCACCACCTTCGCTGGGGAAAGAATCCAGAGCATCCTGCCTTCGCTGGATAAGATGTTTGGAGGCGGCATCAATCGCGGCTCCTCGACGCTTCTCATCGGTCCTTCAGGAAGCGGAAAGTCCACGCTCGCGATGGCCTATGCTTACGCCGCTGCCAGCCGAGGGGACCGCGCGATCGTCTATGCCTTCGATGAGATTCTGCGCACCGCGCAGGACCGCGCCAAATCTCTCGGCATGGATGTACAGGCGGAGATCGAACGCGGAACGCTGGCGATGTCTCAGATCGATCCTGCGGAGCTTTCCCCGGGAGAGTTTGCCTGGCAGATCCGCCGCGACGTGGAGGAGAAGGATACACGCGTTGTGGTCATCGACAGTCTGAACGGCTTTCTGATGGCGATGCCGGGAGAGAACGATCTGAACCTGCATCTCCACGAGCTTCTGGCGTTCCTCAATCAAAAAGGTGTGGTGACGTTCCTCATCTATACGCAGCACGGCCTTGTCGGAAGCATGCTCACGGAAGTGGACGTCAGCTATCTCGCCGATACGGTGATGCTGCTGCGTTATTTTGAATCGGAAGGTTCTATTCGCCAGGTTCTTTCGATCGTAAAGCAACGCGTCGGTCCCCATGAGCGAACGTTACGCGAGTTCACCATGAGCGAAGAGGGACTGGTGATTGGGGAGCAACTAAGCAGCTTTCAGGGCATTCTTACGGGCGTCCCAAGTCTCACAGTAGACAATGTATAGGTAACGTCCGAGGCCCGAAGTTATGAGTATGGTTGTGCGCGTCATTGCTCCGATTGGACGCGACGCTGAATTGATTACCGAGTTGCTGCATCAGAACGGGGTTTCCGCCGAAACCTGTCCTGACCCTCTGTGCCTGTTAGGGGAAGCGCCGATTGGTCCGCTCCTGATTGCAGAAGAAGCATTGAGTACAGAGACAGTCCGCATCCTCGGAGAGTGGATGCGGAGCCAGCCCGCGTGGTCTGACCCGCCCATCCTGATCCTTACGGGCAGTGGACGCGAGACATCGCGAACGAACCGTCTTGAACTCGAGCGTCTTCCGCTTGGCACACCGGTACTGTTCGAACGACCGATCCGGACAGCCACGCTTCTCAGCGGTGTGCGCGCGGCACTACGAGCACGGCAGCGTCAATACGAGATTCGTGATTCGTTCATCGCGCGCGACGCCGCCCTGGCCGAACTACATCAGCAGCGGGAAACCCTGCAGGTCGTCCTGGATAACTCCATCGTCGGTGTGATGATTGGAAAAAGGGGGGGCAATATCAGCTACGCCAACCAGGCGATCCTGCGCCTGCTCGGCTATACGGCCGAGGAGGTAGCAGGGGGGAGAGTGCGATGGAGCGACATCAATACCTCCGAATATGCAGAAGCGGACCGCAAGGCCGAAGAACAGATGCGAAGCCATGGCGCGGCGGACTCATATCACAAGGAACTCCGGGCGAAAGACGGACGACGGATCCCCTTTCTTGTGGGCGTGACCCTTATTCCATCTGAGAGCTCTTCCGCGGCTTCTGACGATATCGCTGTATTTCTGACCGATATGTCGCGTCAAAAGCAGGCCGAGGCGGCCCTGATCCAAAGTGAGAAGCTTGCCGCGGTCGGACGGCTTGCCGCTTCTATTTCGCACGAAATCAACAACCCCTTGGAAGCGGTCACGAACATCCTTTACATCGTCGAACAGAGTGTTCAGGATGCCGAGACACAGAAATACATGACGACCGCACAGGCCGAACTGCAACGGGTCAGCCAGATTGTCACACATACTTTGCGCTTTCACCGTCAGGCGACAAACCCGAGGGCCCTTACAGCCGAAGAGCTGCTTGAGCCGACACTCGGCCTGCATCACGGAAGGCTGTCGAACTCAAACATCGACGTGCAGGTGCATCACTGTGGCGCACAGCAGATCGTCTGCTATGAGGGCGATATACGGCAGGTACTGAACAATCTCATCGGGAACGCCATCGACTCGATGAAGACCGGTGGACGTCTTGTCATTCGGACGCGCGATGCATGCCTCTGGAAGAGCAATGTCTCCGGTGTGCGCATTACTATCTCCGACACCGGCCATGGAATGACACAGGAGGTGCGCGCGCGCATCTTCGAGCCGTTCTACACCACCAAGGGAATCAACGGGACAGGTTTGGGATTGTGGATCTCGCAGGGCATTGTGGAGAAACATCACGGGCTTCTTCAGGTGCGTTCCGCGATTACGGAAGGGAGTGGAACGGTGTTCAGTTTGTTCCTTCCCAATGTGTTTCAGAGTGCGGAAGAGATTCAGGCGGGTTAGAACGGTACACGTCGCGACGGGTCGGGCCTTTGGCCCTATATCTCAGGCTGCTAAGCGCTTTGTGGGTCGAGGTTGCCGGCTTCTTTACTACCGAAGAGTACGTGATACAGCAGCTCGTTGAACGACAGTTGGGACAGGAAGTTGATGTCCCAACGCGGCGAGGGCTTTACTGGATGGTTGATTTCGGTCTGCGCTTCTGACGATGCCATGGACTCGCTCCTTTCGTGCGTGCTCATTTTGCTGTTTGCTCCGATGTGGTCTCGCTTTTGCATCGATCGTGGTGTCCCCACCATCCGCCTCTGCCGCGCATGCCGGAGCGGAAGCGTTCGCGTTCTTCGGGGGTCATGTTGGCCCAGCGTTCTCCCATGTCGCGCTTCCATCCGCGAGGACCGCCGCCTCCATGTTTGTGGAAGCCGCCGAAGAGGATCTTGCTGAGCACTAGGAGGCCGAGCGCCTGCGTGAAGCTGATCGGCTTCCAGCCGATGATGGCAGGGACAAGCCAGTTCCAAAGCCGCTCCACCACGTATCCGAAGGTCGTGATCGCCACCAGGGCTATGATCACGATCTTGATTGCTTTAAAAAATCTGTACCGTCTCATCGATTCTCCCTATTGACCCGTTCCGTACTCTTGCTTGATCTCCAGCAGACGTTCACGCAGATAGAGCACGGCGTAGCGTTTGCGGGAGAGAAGCGTGTTGATGCTTATGCCTGTCTCTTCGGACAGTTCCTTGAAGCTGCGGCCTTCGAACTCATGCGCGAGGAAGACTTCGCGCTGGTTCTCCGGTAGTTCATCCAGCGCCGCATCCAGAGCGTCGAAGAGCAGGTTGCGCGCGAAGACTGCGTCGGGCCCAGCATCGGGCGAAGGCAGCAGATCACTCAGCGATCTGCTTTCGTCGTCCTCGTCGAATGTCTCGTCGAGCGAGACCGTCCGGCGTTTACGAAAGAGGTCTGTGATGCGGTTGCGTGCGACGCGGAAGAGCCATGCCGTCATCTGCTCCGCTGGCTTCATCAGTCGATAAGCCTCGATCAATTCATAGAAAACATCCTGAAGAACGTCCTCCACGTCTCCTTTGTCGAGCACACGGCTGCGGATGAATCGGCGCAGACGCGGTTCTTCTCGCTCCAGAGCTTCTGCGATCGATTGGTTCTGGTCCGCTATCGTCAAGTCGGCAACCTGCATCTGCTTCCTTCACTCACTATGAATCCTGCAGAGCTCTTAGGGGAATAACGTTTGGCGGGGCGGGATATTGTGCTTCGCGCAAAATTCATAAGAAGATTTCTTCAAAAGAAACGCGCTGTGGCTTCCTTCGGGAATAAAGCGTCAGGGAGATTGTCCCTACGACGTGGCTATGCGTTCAAAGTGAGTCGTTTCAATTTTATGCAGGCCCAACAGATACGCCCCACGATCGGTGAAGAAAGGAGACACCCAAATGATTGAAGAAATCTTTATGGTCGAAAATCCTCCACTCAACAGGACCATTGACTTCGGAGGCGGGACGATTCAGCTTGGGGCACAATGCGTAGGTGCTGTTCTTGTGTGGGCGAAGAAAGTTCTTCGAGGAGATGACATTAATTTAACCGATCCAAGCAATAGTGAGTCGTTAAATGCCTCTGTAGCCGCCAGAGCACAGCAAGGTCGACAAATCCAGCAACTCGGAGCGCAACAAGCTCAGCAGGACGCGTTCTACACCATCAGAGGGGGCCTCACATTTACAGGGCTTTCTTTAGGAATTGAACGTTATGTTCATCTTCAGGGCCACCAAATTTTGGTTTCAATCGCCACTCACGCGCCTTCCAACAAGGTGTACATTCTTGTTCTTCGAGAACCGGTGGTAAATGGCCGGGCCCCAGGACACGCCGTCGGCGTTTACAAAGCAGCTGCGAATTCTTTTTATTTTTTCAATCCAAATACTGCTTTGTACCGATGTTCTTCGGCTCAGGAATTCTTAGTTCAGGCAAACCAGGAACTTGGTGCCTATCTCAATGGTTTCGGGGTTGGTACTTCTCTTCACCTCTAATGATGCACGAAGTCAGAGCGCTTTGATCAGATCGCGCAGTAGCGGAAAGATCTGATTTTCTGCTTGCCCGCCTGGATCGCTCTTCGAGCGAACGATGCGCTTTGCGCATCCCATGTCCCAGAAGCGGGACATGGGGCACCCGGTTTGGGTTTCCTGAGGGATCAGGTTTATGCGCTCTGCGCGACCCCACCCTTTCGCGATGAAGCTGCGAAAGAATGGGGCACGGGTGTGGGGTTACGTTGGTGTGGAAGTCTCTGATCTTTTCGGAATAAATTTCCTGCGCTGGGGTCTATTGCACTAGACATGCACCTTCTGCACTCAAGAGTTTGATTTCTTTCTCTGCCTCTCAGCCTGTGCGACGTTCGCTGCAACCCGCTCCACGTCAGCACCAAGACCTCTCTTCACAAGAGAAATCAAGCGGATGGTCAACCGATCCCGTCGGTGCCGTTCGTCTCACGCTGATTGACCAGGAGAACCTCCATGAAATTCCGTCCCTTGATGTTTTCTGTCTTCCTGTATCTCTCACTGACGAGCGTGGTGGCTGAAGGAGCTACGCTATGCGTTAACACGCAGGGAACGGACCGGTGCTACAACAGCATCTCCGAGGCTGTCGCCGCTGCCGGAGTAAACGATGTGATCCATATTGGCGCCGGCACCTACCGCGAATCGGTGACCATCACGAAGCCCGTATCGCTGGTTGGGCAGCATGCCGTCATCGATGCTTCGGGACTTTCCCGTGGAATCTTTGTCAATGGGATGGCCGCGCCTGGTCTCGCGCAGGTTCACATCTCCGGCCTCACGGTGCTGAATGCCAACTTCGAAGGCATTCTGGTTGCGAATGCGTCGGCGGTCACGATCTCCGACAGCATCATCGCAAATAACAATCATTCTCTCTCCGGCGCTACGTGCCCCGGCATTGAAGCGTTCGAACCGGGAGAGCAGAACGACTGCGGGGAAGGCATTCATCTCCTGGGGGCAGACCATGCCATCGTGACGCACAATCAAGTCCATGGAAACTCCGGTGGCATTTTATTATCGGACGACACAGGGCCGACGCATGACAATCTTGTGAGCCTGAATACCGTGACTGACAATCCGTTTGCATGCGGCATTGTGCTCGCATCGCACGTGCCCGCCGCAGTGAGCGGATCCGCACAATCTCTCGGGGTATTTCACAACACGATCTGGAAGAACTTTTCTTCAGGCAATGGAGTAAAGGTCGATGGCGGCGCCGGAATCGGTATCTTTGCTTCCGTCCCTGGAGCTGCGTCCTACGGCAACGTGATCATTGAGAACGTTCTCACCAGAAGCGGCCATCCCGGCATCGCCCTGCATGCTCACGCTCCCAATCAGAAGCTGAACGACAACATGCTTGTGGGCAACGGCATTGCGGATAACGGCGCGGACACGGCTGACGCCGCAACACCTGGATCCACGGGAATCAACGTATTCTCCGTGGTGCCGGCCACAGGCAACATCATCTCGGAAAATACGATTCAACAAGAGACGAACGACGTTGCCGTCAATAATTCTTCCCTCGTACAGGTAGAGTTTAACAATCTCGTCGGACACGGTGCTGGTGTGAAGAATCTTGGAACCGGCCCTGTCGACGCGACCTTGAACTTTTGGGGCTGCGAGGCTGGCCCTGCCGCCAGGGGAAGCGGCTGTTCCACCGTGGATGACCCGAACATCCTCTTCGCGCCGTGGCTGAGTTCCATCGCTCCGCTCGATCCGAAATTCTAACCAGTCCCGTTACAGAAGTTCTCCGCTCGATTCTGTTCGAAAGAGGAAGGCCACGCTCAGGGATGTCGTTCCTCCCTGAGCGGTAACATTTCTCCATGGCACAAGGAAACAAGCTGAACGCAGCAGCGGTGAGGCGCGAGGTACACGCGCTGCGCGATCCGGAGAGAGCCGTCTTTTTGCAGCGCTTTTTCCGTACCGGGCCGGGTGAGTATGCCGAGGGCGATCGCATGCTGGGGCTGACGGTTCCGGCGCAGCGGGTGGTGGCGCGGGCGTTTCGAGCTTTGCCTCTCGAAGAGATCGCCAAGCTTCTGGCTTCGCCGTTTCATGAGCACCGATTGATCGCCCTGCTGATTCTGGTAGATCGGCATACACGCGGCGATGAGGTGGAGCAGCTTTTGTTGCACCGCTTTTATCTGACGCATCTCGACGCGGTGAACAACTGGGACCTGGTGGATACTTCGGCGGCGGCGCTTGTGGGCGAGCATGTGTCGGAGAAGTTATTGCAGAAGCTCCTTGCTTCTCCGAACCTCTGGCACAGGCGCGTGGCCATCGTATGTACGTTTGCGGAGCTGCGGGCAGGACGGGTGGAGACGACGTTTCGCGTGGCGGAACGGTTGCTGGGAGACAAGCACGATTTGATTCACAAAGCGGTGGGGTGGCTGTTGCGCGAGGCGGGTAAGAGATCTCCGGAGGCTTTGCTCTCCTTTCTGCGCACGCACTACGACCGTGTGCCGCGGACGACGTTGCGGTATGCGATTGAGCGGCTGGATGTCGTGGACCGGAAGCTGTGGCTGGGTGGACCGCAGTAAGCGTCAGGCTGGACGGGGGGCGATGTGAGTCTTCTTTGACTTCCGGACAGATCTGGTTTGTGCGCTCCGCGCGACCCCACCCTTTCCCACCCCAGCGAACAAAAAGACGTTCGCCGGGAACCCCGGTTTCGCAATAAAGCTGCGAAAGAATGGGACACCCGTTTTTTGGGGCTTCCTCAGGCTTGCGGGAGATATCCCATGAATCTTCCGCTCGGGCGGTAGCCCAGGC
The DNA here is from genome assembly GCF_000179915.2 of Terriglobus saanensis SP1PR4. Classification (NCBI taxonomy): domain Bacteria; kingdom Pseudomonadati; phylum Acidobacteriota; class Terriglobia; order Terriglobales; family Acidobacteriaceae; genus Terriglobus; species Terriglobus saanensis. Next base: position 4,993,566 of record NC_014963.1, read on the forward strand.
GCTGGTATACCGGATATCCGGCTTCGGTCGCGTGAAGCACGGTCCTCTGAATGCCCGTCGCCTCGTAGGCCGCATTCAGCGCATGCCGGATGACCGCGTCGGCATATCCTTTACGTCGAGCCTCGGGCTTTGTTGCCACCAGAAAGAGAAGAAGGCAGTCTTCGTTGACGATGGCCGTCGCGGTTGCCACGGGTTCATCCTTCTCGTAGGCGACAAACCCATAGGCATGCTTTTGCCAGAGGGTGTGCTCCTTTACGATGGAGCGGCCAGCCTGAATTGGAAGATGGTACGCAACGCTATTCAGGTCTACGAAGTCTGTGATGGTCGTGTCATCGCCGATTCGTACAAAGCGAAGGTTGGAGAGGGTGCTGGGTTGCAGAGGGAGAATATCTCCGACCATGCCCGTCATTGGCAAGGGTGCGAGCTTTTCCTCCTGTGCAATGGCGGCTAGTTCTTCCGCCGCGCTGCCGGTGAGATAGTCCAGGCAGACGACAGCCCATCCCGGAGCCTCATGGGCCCGCAGGTACTCCGTTATTTTCTGCATTCTCTCGCGCAGAACACCTGCATCCGAAAGCTCTTCGGTGAGGAAGAGCGTGTTGTAAAAAACAAAGGGAATATTGGCCCAGGCAACCGCTATACCCGACCTGTCGGTAAAGTCTTTTTTGGGGAAGGGACTTACGAGCAGTTTCCAGGTGGTTACAAATTGATGCAATGACTCAACGAGTTCCGGCCGCACGCTTGCTCCTCACAGTCTCTCTGCGCTGCGGAGAGACTCTTTTCTCCCAAGACACTGGAAGACGCTGAATATTCCAAAACGGATGAGATTTCGAGGTACGCCGCGTGCGAGTTAGCATGACGGACGGAGGCTAATTCGCCGTGCAACGCATTCTTGATTTCATTTTGGAGTTGGACAAGCTGAAGGGCGTGACACGGAAGGTGCGCCCGTTGGGCTTGTCGCGGTATGAGAACTCAGCCGAGCATAGCTGGCAGATTTCCCTGCTGGCGATTTCGCTGGAAGAGTATGCGGAGTCTCCCGTGGACATCGCGCACGTGGTGCGGATGCTGCTGGTGCACGACATCGGCGAGATCGATACGGGCGACACGATGGCCTATGTCGAGGGCGGATGGGTGGAGCGCAAGGCGGATGAACTGACCGCCGCGAAGCGGATCTTCGGGTTACTGCCCGCGGAACGCGGTGCGGAGTTTCTGGCGCTTTGGGAAGAGTTCGAACATGGCGATACGCCGGAGTCTCGATTCGCCAATAGCGTGGACCGCGCGATGCCAGTGCTGCTGAATCTCGCAAACGAAGGGCAGAGCTGGCGGGAGAACAGCATCAGTTACGAGCGGGTCGTGAAGCGCGTGGAGTGGCAGGTAAAGGCAGGCTGTCCAGCGCTCTGGGAGTATCTACGGGTGCGGTTAGGTGAGGCGCGGGAGCTGGGTCTGTTTGGGGCCACGGAGTAACTCCGGCCCGCAGTAAACATCATGCCTGGACGAGAACGCGGTTTCGTCCGGCGGCCTTTGCTTGATAAAGAGCAGAGTCGGCGCGACGCGCGATGTCTTTGATCGTGTCCTCGGGGCCGCGCCAGGTGGAGAGGCCGAGGCTCACGGTGAGATGCTGCTCCGGGTCTTTCGAAGGCTCTTTTTGCTCAAAGGCGGGAAGGCGCATCGCTTTCACGGCGTTACAAACGCGGTTGGCGACGATCATAGCGGCTTCCGCGCTGGCTCCCGGAAGCAGGATGACGAACTCCTCCCCGCCCCAGCGGCCGAGGATGTCGATGCCACGGACGGCGTTCTGCATCGTCTCCACCACGGCGATGAGCGCGGCATCGCCGCTGTGGTGACCGAAGAGATCGTTGATCCGTTTGAAGTGATCGAGATCGAGGATCAGGAGGGAGAACGGCGTCTCCGTGCGCTGACTCTTGATCACCTCCCGATCGCACCACTCCAGGAAGGCGCGGCGGTTGTAGATGCGCGTGAGGGGATCGGTACTGGCGAGATATTCCAGCTTGTTGGCGAGCTGGGCCGTGGTGAGCCAGAAAAAACCAAAAGCCAGGCCGAGCGCGGCAAGGATGAAGAGGACGTAAACCGCGCTGGTGTCCACCGGAATCTGGAAGAGCGTTTTCACCATACGCAGGATGGCAGCCGTTGCACGGATGAGATTCAGAACACCGAAGCCAGCCAACACGCCGATGTTGAACCAGACCGGTGCGAGAATGCCCTTCTTCGGCTGACGCAAAAGAAAGAACGCCGTCTGCGCGAGCTGCGCGGCGATCAGCAGGCTGATGACGATGACGCGAAACTGCGCATTGGGCATCAGGTGGACGTCGAGAAAGTATGCGGCGACTTCGATAGCCAGCAGAACGAGGCCGAAGCGGGGAAGAAGCGAGGACGTATCGAGCAGCTCCGTAAATGAGACATGCAGAAGGACGAAGGCGAGGAGAACGAGACCGTCCGCTCCGAGAAAGGTCAGGATCTCGGGAAGTCTTCCGGAGAGTCCCAGCAGCATGGCTCCCGCCCCGCCGGTCGCGAAGGCGCCGCCCAGCCAGCCGAGGCCGAGAAGGTGGCGGTTGCTCAAGCGCACGGCCATGAGCGAAACGCTGCCTGCCGCGAGGATGATGCATCCGACGATGAGAATAAAACCGGTGCCCATGGGGAAGAGGATCGCCTTCTCGTTTCAGGAACGAGAGATACCTTGATTTTCGAGTAGTTTGATAGTAGCCCTATGCAGAGGATTTACAGGCCTGCACTGCGGGTCCCTTTTCGGGACCGTGGGGCAAGGAGAAAGTTTAATGTTTCGTAGATTCCGCCTGGCTTTTTGGATGCTTCTGGCCGTACCCGCGCTTTACGCGCAGGTCATAAAAGATACGCCGAAGAGTTACCAATGTTTTCGGACAGAAAAGCCGTTGGTCGTCGATGGCAAGCTCGATGAGAAGGCGTGGAAGAAGGCGGAGTGGACGACCGACTTCGTGGATATTGAGGGTTCGGCCAAGCCCCTGCCCAAGTTCAAGACGCGCGCGAAGATGCTCTGGGACGACCAGTACCTCTATATTGCGGCGGAATTGGAAGAGCCCGAGGTGAAGGCCACCCTGACCGAGCATGACTCGGTGATCTTCCATGACAACGACTTCGAGGTTTTTCTGAAGCCGCTGGCGACCGAGAAGGGATACTTCGAGTTCGAGATCAACGCCTTGAATACCGGGTGGGACCTTTTCCTGAATAAGCCGTATCTCGAGCAGGGCAAGGCGGACAATAGCTGGGAGATGCCGGGGCTAAAGACCGCCGTCGTGGTCCACGGAACCCTGAATCATCCGGGAGACAGAGACAAGGGATGGACCGTGGAGATCGCGATGCCCTGGAGCGCGTTTGCGAGCCGTCTTCCTGTGACGCCTCCTGTCGCGGGCACCGAGTGGCGCGTGAACTTCAGCCGCGTGGAGTGGACCGCCGGGAAACCCCACGAGGACAATTGGGTCTGGTCTCCGCAGGGAGTCATCAACATGCATGTACCGACAGAATGGGGTTATCTGAAGTTTTTAGACAAGAGATAGCTATCTTTTGGGGTTCGCACATCATCCTATGAATGCAATAAGGCATAACGGCCCCGTACGTCGTGGTCCGAAGCAGCCACAACTGGCCCGTGGAGGAGCTTCCCTCCGGTACTTGACGTCACCACGACGTTCTTCCCAGTGCAGAAATTTCTGCGGAAGAGTCCCTTGTCGACAGAGAACCAGAACGAGCGGCAACGGTTCCAGGAGCTGGAAGAGGCTCTGCGAAAGAGCGAACGCCTTGCGGTGGCAGGGCAGTTCTCTGCCGCGATCATGCATGAGATTAATAATCCTCTGGAGACCATCTCCAACCTTGCTTACCTGGCCAAGGCAGAGGCAGACAATGCCGCCAAAGTCCGCGAGTATCTTACGCAGCTCGAGTCGGAGCTTGCCAACGTGATTCGGATCGCAAAGCAGACGCTGGGTTTTTTTGGACCCGCGGAGGCGTTGCGCGCAGTGAATCTCGTGGATGTGGCGGAGTCCGCGCTGCTGGTCCATGGACGAAGACTGTCGGCGAAGCAGGTAAACCTTGTGAAGCGTCTGGTCGATCAGGCCACGGTGAAGATCCATCCGGGCGAGATGCTGCAGGTACTTTCGAACCTGATTGCCAATGCCGTGGATGCCCTTCCGGAAAAGGGAACCTTAGCGATCCGTCTCCGGAAGAGCAAGAACGAGGTCCACTTGATGATCGTCGATGACGGGCATGGCATTCCGCCGCCGCTGATCGACAAGGTCTTCGAACCGTTTTTCACGACGAAGAAGGAACAGGGCACGGGCCTCGGGCTGGCGCTCTCCAAAGCAATTGTCGAGCGGCACAAAGGCAAGATCCGTACCCGCAGCAGCGTGAGCAAGGGACGATCGGGCACGGCGTTTCGTATCTCGCTGCCTCTGCACGAAGCTGCCTAAAAGAGCCTGTACGGATTTGGGGAAGATCGAGGTCTGCCTTAAGCCTCTCTACCCAAGAGAAACTTTTTTATAAACCAAATCACAGAAAAAGAAATCAATCCCCTCTTCAGAAGAAAGCTGCCCTGTGTCTTGCGTCAGGTTCGCGAGGCCTTATGTCTTCAGTGGAAGCGATCTAAAGATAAGTTGCTTCTCGCGAAATAAAAGCTCTTTTCATTTTGTTAATGAAGCATCGCTACCGTACGGGCGAAATCTGAAGGTCGAACGGCAGAGTTTATGAATAAAACATATCTATCTATAAGGAATGAGCCGCAGGCGAAACAGCAACGCTATCAGAGGAAATATCTTACTTTTCTCATCGCGCTCGCACTGGCGTTTTGTCTTTACTGGTGTTTTTTATTTATGGTGGTGCAGCCGACGCCCGTCCAACCTGGCGTCGGAGTGCAGATGGAACAAGTTCGATTGCCCTAGCGCCGACTTATCTCAGCGACATTTCCTTTTTGGCAATTCATGCGGGCGATACCATACGCCGCGACTTTTCTTGGAAAATCCTGTTTGTGCTGGGCGCCTCGTACATCGCGCTTTTCGCGAGGGTGCGGGAAGCGTGTTTGTTCTGTTTTTGAGTGGGGCGGGGATTTAAAAGCGGTTCACACGTCTGCGCGAATACCCACACCCGGTTTTGTGGGTTTTGAGACTTTGACGGACAGATCAGGTTTGTGCGCTCTGCGCGACCCCACCCTATCCACCCCAACGAACAAAAAGCCGTTCGTCGGGGACCCCGGTTTCACCGGTAAAGCTGCCGAAAGAATGAGGCACGGGTGAATTACAGGACGAGGAGGAGGACCTTGCCGGAGACGTGTTCTTTTTCCAGGGCGATGTGCGCCTCCGTGGCTTCGGCGAGGGCAATCATGCGGTCGATGGGGAGGATAAACTTGCCGTCGCGCAGGTCTTCGGCGAACTCCCGGACCCTTGTGGAGTCGGGCTGCGACATGATGTGGTTGAGTTCGATCGTGGGGTTGAGGGTATGGTCGGGTATCGGGGTGACGACCGTTCCGAAGACTCCGCCCTGCTTCACATGCGTCATCAGGATGTCCGCGGTGTGTCCGCCGACGGTGTCTGCTACGGCATCGACAAAGCCGAGTTTTTCGAGTGCCTCGGGATCATCGAGTGCGAGAACGGTATCCGCGCCGAGTTCCTTTGCAGCTTCGAGGGAGTGCTTGCGAACGCCTGCGATGACGTGCGCTCCGAGCTTCTTTGCCGTGTGAATGGCGGCGCGGCCCACGCTGCCGAGCGCGCCGGTAATCAGAACGGTCTGGCCGGATTGCACCTTCGCTCCGAAACGGACGAGCTGATCTCCGGTAAGGGCAACCAGGGGAAGCGCGGCGGCCTGCACCAGATCGAGGCCTTCGGGAACGTGGGTGACTTCACCAGCCTGTGCGACGACTAGTTCAGCGTACGTATGGTGGGTGAGTGCCATGACGCGGTCGCCGACGGCGACTCCGCTGACCTCGCTTCCTATGGCGCGGACGATGCCGGAGACATCGCGGCCAAGGATGGCGGGAAAGGAAATGGGCGAGCGCGCCTGCGCGCTTCCATTGCGCATCTTGTAGTCGATCGGATTGACGCCGACGGCTGTGGAGGCGATGAGGATCTCATGCGGAGCGATCTCGGGGTCATGCGCGTCCGTAACGTACTTCAGCTTTTCGGGACCACCAAATTCGTAGAGCAAAACTGCCTTCATCGTTTTTCTCCCATCCGTTGGATGCAGTGCGGGGAGGGTCAGGTGTATTTTCGCCACGCCTCGTTGGGATCTTCGGCCACATGCTTCAGCAGCTGAAAACGCGCGCGGAGGAGACGCTGCACGTGCGGTTCGAGGAGATGTTTTGCGACGAGAGCGCCCAGCGCACCGAAGGGCAGGGCGAAGTGCACTTCATCGCGGAGCAGGGTGCCTTCGGGCGTCTCCGTGAAGTGATGGTCGTGATGGAAGTGGGCGAAGCGCCCGGCTTCCTGGCTGTCCTGAAAGAAATGGGGCGGGTCGAACGCAGTGATGAGGGTATGGTGGCTCTGCGGAAGGCCGAAGAGCCAGCCCTTCCAATGCACCCGGCTGCCGAAGGAGACACGTCCGCTCGCTGGGAATGGCTTGAAGCCGAGGGTTTGATGCACCAGCTCAACATTGGTGGAGAGCGCGAAGACGCGGTCGATCGGAGACCGGATGAGGATGCTGTCTTGAAGAATCGTTTCGTGCACGGGAGCCATGAAGATGGGATGCACGATATCCTGTGCGGGCGCGAAAGGTGAGGTGCTGGATGTTACGAATTTTCATGGGAGTGTTCTTATCGGTTGCCGTTTCCGCTGTGGCACAGGAACCGGTGCGTGTCGCCGTCGTGGGCCTGGAGCATGGGCATGCGGGCGGGGTCTTCAGCAATATTGAGAAAAATCACGATGTAAAGCTGGTGGCGATTGTGGAGGCGGACAAGCCTCTGCGGGAGAAGTATGCGGCGCGGTTTCATCTAGATGCGGGTCTCTTCTATGACGACATGGATGCGATGTTTGCGAAGACGAAGCCGGAGGTCGTGCTGGCCTATAACGCCGTACAGAAGCATCGCGAGGTGGTAGTGAAGGCCGCGGAGCATGGCGTCTCCGCGATGGTGGAGAAGCCGCTGGCGACAACACTGGAAGATGCCGAGGCGATGAAGGCTGCTGCCGTGAAGCACCACACGCAGCTGCTGGTGAACTACGAGACGACCTGGTACGCCAGCAACGCCGAGGTGCTGAAGGAAGTGGCCGACGGCAAGCTGGGGAATGTTCGCAAAGTCGTGGTGCATGACGGGCATGAGGGGCCGATTGAGATCCACGTGGGCCCGGAGTTCGCGAAGTGGCTGACCGATCCCATCGGCAACGGTGCGGGCGCGATGTTCGACTTCGGTTGTTACGGCGCGGACATGGCCACGGTGATGATGCATGGACAGGCGCCGATCAGCGTAACGGCGGTGGCTCAGACGAACAAGCCTGAGGTCTATCCGAAGGTCGACGACGATGCGGTGATCATCCTGAAGTACAAGGGATCGAACGTAGTCCTGATGCCAAGCTGGGACTGGTCCTTCTCACGCAAAGACATGGAGGTCTACGGCGACGGTGGTTACGCCATTGCGGTCGATCCGACGGCGCTGCGCTTGCGCTATAAGGGCGAGAAGACCGAGACGGCGAGCGTAGCTCCCGCGCTGCCGCCGGACCAGGCGACTTCGTTTGGCTATCTTGTTGCCGTGATGCGTGGCCGCGTGAAGCCGGTCGGGGATTATTCGGGTCTGGATACGAACATGGTCGTGATGCAGATCCTGGATGCGGCACGGCGCAGCGTGAAAGAAGGCAGGACGGTGCAGGTTACGCCGTTGAAGTAGGTCCGGTTGCGGTGCCCCACGCTCGTCATGCGGGCGTGGGGTATTTTCTTTGGGACGGGGATATGGCTAGCGAGAGGTCTCATCACTGCGCAGCCTGGCGTGACCGTATTTGCGGCTCCATTTGAGCATCGTCTCATCGCGTGTCACCAGAGTCAGGTCATAGAGGCGCGCGGTGGCCAGAAGCATCCTGTCCGCTGGATCCTTATGCTTCAGATCCGGTAGGCGGGTCGACTCAATCAGGATCTCTGTTGTGAGTGGCAGAAGTTGAAGTCCGTTGTCTTCTGTGGCGCGGTCGATCCAATGTTCGATCGAAGTGAAAAGATTGATGCGCTTCTTCCCGATGAGAAGAGAGATTTCCCATACGGACGCCGCAGAGATAAAGAGCTTGCGCTCCTTCAGCCATTCGTCCGTATCCGCGACAAAGTCTGGGCTGATGTAATGGTCGTTCCCAGATTGCAACCAGAGCCAGATGTGCGTATCGAGCAGGAAGCCGGGCATTAGTCCCAGAGCTCTTCAGGAAGCGTGAGTTCCTGGGGAAGAGGGGAGATGATATCGCCTTCGATCTCGATGGCTCGGCTCCGTCCAAAGATGGAGCGAAACTTGCCATTCTTTTTACTGGGCGGATTCAACTCCGCTACGACTTTACCCCGTTTCGTAATCGCGATAGAACCCGAGGAAGGAAGATCGTTCATCAGGCTCAGGCACTTGGCCTTGAACTCCCCGGCGGCGATGGTGCGCGTTTTGGCAGCGGGCTTCATGACCATAGGATATGACTATGTCGGCGGCTCTTGCAACAGTGCCGCATCGCGTTCTTTCTGCGTGGTGCTGTGGCAGTTGTGGCAGAGGAGCTGGGTGTTGGCTTCGGTGTAGCCGTCGATGGCTTTGAAGCGGTCAAGTTCCGCGCCGCGTGGAGGGAGTTCCGCAAGACAGATATTGCAGAGGCCTCTTTGCAGCTTGAACTTCAGGTCTTTGAGCTTGCGGCGTGCGGTGGGTGTGCCGCGTTCGTCGAACTCCAGACGCTTGGCGATGTAGCGGCGTATCTGGTGACGAAGGGCGGGATCGCCAGCGGCTTCGCGGTCGATGGACTCGCGCAGGGCCGTGAGGATGGGGAGGACGCGGAGCCTTTGCTCTTCGGTGAGGGATGGCATGCGGTGTCTCCTTTGTTCGAGCTAGGCTTCGTGCCAGTTCATTCCACTGGGAAGTGTGACGTTTGCATAGTCGAAGTGAAGCACGCGGCGGTGGCCGGAAATGGAAGACGCCGAGGATGCGTGGAAGAGGAGCGGGCGCATAATCAGCGCTCCGCCCGCAGGCACGGGACAAATGTGCTCCGCGGACTCGGCTGCCAGCAACTCAACATCGCGCACAGCGATCTTACCGCCCTTGTGCGAGACCGGGATGACGCGTAATGCGCCGTTCTCGATAGGGCAATCGTCGAGGTGCACGCGCACACTGAGCATTCCCTCCATCACAGAGGACGGCGGCTGTACATGGAGTACACCTTCCTTCATCGACCATGGGCCGAAGCCTTCCGCTTCAACGCGCTCCTTAACCGCGATGGTCACGTCCTGATGCCACGGAACCTTCCAGTTCGTGCTCTCGGTCTTATCAAAGAGGATGCCCCGGACTACGGTTGCAGTTGGGCCGAGTACAGGTTCAACGAGGCCAATGAGGGTATCGCTGTTTGCAAGTTCCCGCATTGACGGAAAGTCGAGGAGATTGCGCAGACCTCCACGACGATCCGCAGAAGAGTCCTGCCATGACCCAACTTCACGAAGCAAGGCTTCGACCGTCATAGGAAGTAAGACCTCTTCCACGACAGCGAAGCCCTGTTCGTCGATCTCGGTTGCGAGTGACATGGTTACAGCGTCGCAGCCTTCGTTTCCAACAGGTTCTTTGCGCGGGCGAGGAAGTCCGCCAGCGGGGTGGAGCCTTCGTCGCCCTTGCCGCGTGTGCGGACGGAGACGGCTTTGGCTTCGGCTTCCTTGTCGCCCATGATGAGGACGAAGGGGACCTTTTGCAGTGTGAGGTCGCGGATCTTTGCGTTCATCTTTTCGTTGCGGGCGTCGAGCGTCACGCGAAGGCCGATGGCTTCCAATTCTTTCTTTACCGTTTCAGCGTAGGCGGTGTGCTTTTCGCTGATGGGGACGAGGCCGATCTGGATGGGTGCGAGCCAGAGCGGGAAGGCTCCCGCGTAGTGCTCGATCAGCACGCCGAAGAAGCGTTCCACGGAGCCGAAGAGGGCGCGGTGGACCATGACGGGCTGGTGCTTCTCACCGTCTTCCCCCGTGTATTCCAGTTCGAAGCGCCGGGGCAGGTTGAAGTCGAACTGCACCGTGGAGAGCTGCCAGAGGCGGCCGAGGACATCGACGAGTTTGACGTCGATCTTCGGACCGTAGAAGGCCGCTTCGCCGGGGATCTCCTTGTAGGGAATGTTCTTGCGATTCAGAGCGGTCTTCAGGCCGTTGACGGCGAGCTCCCAGTCCTTCGGGTCGCCGACGTAGTGCTTCGCGTCGTTCGGGTCCCAGGTGGAAAGCTCCACCTTGAACTCGTTGAAGCCGAATTTGTGCAGGACTTCTTCAGCAAACTCGACGCAGGCGACGACCTCGTCTTCGATCTGCGCGGGCGTGCAGAAGATGTGCGCATCGTCCTGCGTAAAGCCGCGGACGCGAAGCAGGCCGTGCATGGTGCCGGAGCGCTCGTAGCGGTAGACGTTGCCGAGTTCGGCGTAGCGTACGGGAAGGTCGCGGTAGCTCTTCGGCGAGTTCTTGTAGATGAGGATGTGGCCCGGGCAGTTCATGGGCTTCAGGCGATACTCCGCGTCGTCCAGCTCCATGGGAGCGTACATGTTCTGACCGTAGAAGCCTTCGTGGCCGCTGATCTGCCAGAGCTCGCGGCGCATGACGTGCGGCGTCACGACGAGGTCGTAGCCACGGCGCAGGCACTCGTCGCGCATCCAGTCTTCCATGGTCTTGCGGATGATCGCGCCGTTGGGATGCCAGAAGATAAGGCCCGAACCGGCGAGCTCCTGGATGGAGAAGAGGTCGAGCTGTTTGCCCAGGACACGGTGATCGCGAGCCTTGATCTCTTCCAGATGCTTGAAATGCGCGTCGAGGTCCTTCTGGTTGTAGAAGGCGGTTCCGTAGACGCGCTGGAGCTGCGGGTTCTTCTCGTCGCCGAGCCAGTAAGCTCCTGCGATCGTGGTGACCTTGTAGGCCTTCACGCGGCCAGTGGAAGGGACGTGCGGTCCACGGCAGAAGTCGGTGAAGGCGCCGTTTTTGTAGAGCGAGACCTCTTCGCCGGGATGTGTGAACTTTTCGATGAAGTGCTGCTTCATGAACTCGCCGTGCGCGGCATAGTCGGCCAGCGCCTGCTCGCGCGGCTCGTAGGAGCGAAGAAAGGGCTCGTCACGCTTGACGACGTCGGCCATGCGTTGCTCGATGGCGGCGAGATCGTCGGGCGTGAAGGGCTTCTCGCGATAGATGTCGTAGAAGAAACCGTTGTCGGTTGCGGGGCCGTGGCCGAGCTTCACTTCGGGGTAGAGCTCTGTGATGGCGGTCGCCATGACGTGCGCGGCGGAGTGGCGCAGGACCTTGAGCGCGTCGGGGTCAGACTCCTTGAGGAGTTCGAGCGAGACGTCTTCGGTGAGCGGCTGACGCAGGTCGACGATCTTCTCTGCCGCCGTGTTGTCGGCGGCGTACATGGCGTCTTCGCTAGTCGTCTCGTCCGTGGTGCTGGCAGGGGGGGCGGCATGCAGTGCCTTGATGCGGGCGACGACGACGACTGCGGCGAGGCGAGGCGAGATGCTGGTCGCGATGTCGAGGGGCGTGGTGCCGGAGGGGACTTCGCGGATACTGCCGTCGGGGAGGTGGATCTTGATCTGTTCGCTCACCCTTACAGGATATGGTGTGGGCGACGGGGGAGTCGAGTGGGGTGGGGAAACGCTGGGGTTTGCTACGTGCAGGAGGACAAAAAGGAGGGGCTTCCTGAGGGATCAGGTTTGTGCGCTCCGCGCGACCCCAACCTTTCGCAAAGGGCGCGAAAGAATGGGGCACAGATGCTTCACCCGACCGACAACTTTTTTGTCATCCCGTAACGGAATAGAGAGATCTGCTTTTCAAAGCGGTTCGCGCCTGACGCGAATGCCCACACATCGCAAAGAGCGCGATGTATGGGGCACCCGACTTTGTGGTTCTTTGAAGTTTGAAGGACGCGGATCTCAGTGGATCGCGAGGAGGCCGAAGTTGCTGATGTTGAAGGCCGAAGCTGTGTCCAGGATGGCTGGAGTGACGTCTCCGGTGGCGGTGGGGGCGAAGGCGGCGAGTTCAAAGAAGCTGTTGAACGCGCCGAAGACCCCAACGGTATAGATGTTGCCGACGGAATCGACCTCCACACCGCCTAGCCCCTGATTTGCTCCAAGCGTGGCGCCTCCAACGGTCTTGATGGGGGCGACGTTGCCGGTGGCTCCCGCGGCGAATTCGGCGACCACGCCGAAGTTTCCGGTGGGATCGGCGGAGGAGACATAGATGTTGTTGCTGGCGTCGAGAGCGACGCCGTTCGCCGGGAATACCAGTCCCGTGGCGGGTCCGCTAATGGTGCTCGCGGGCGCGACGTTGCCCGTCGCGGTGGGCGAGAAGACCGAAATGCCGAGTTGGACCAGGTCGGAGACGTAGAGGTTGCCGGCCGTATCCACTGCGAGCGAGAGCGGTTGATTGAGCAGCGTGGCCGCTCCGGTGATCGTCCGCGTCGGGATGGAAACTCCGTTGGCTTTGGGGTCGAAGACGAAGATGGAAGACGGGTTGGAGAGATTGGAGAGGCTGTTGGACGGAGCGTCCGAGACATAGATGCTTCCAGCGCTATCCACGGTAATGCCGATGGGAAAGATGAGCGACGTGGAGGTGATGGTGCGCATGGGTGTGGCGGCCCCTGTCGCGTTGGCGTCGTAGACAAGGATCTCTGAAACCGAAGTGGTGGTGCTGACGGCGGTGACGTAGACGTTTCCTGTGCTATCGGTGGCGACGCCGCTAAGGAAGAAGCCCGCGGGTCCGGTGATGCTGGTGGCGGGCGCAACAATCCCGTTTGTGGCGGTGCTGAACTTCAAGATGGAGTCTGAGGCAGTGGCTACGTTGAGCGTATTGTTCTGCACGACCACGATATTCGCCGCGCCTCCCGCAACCAGAGGTGTCGGGGGTGTGGCAGGTGTGGTCGATCCGATACCGTTGTTGGAGCTGTTACCGCAACCAGACAGGAGAGTCAGGCCGACCAGGATCGTGCCCGCACAGATTAAAGATCGCTTCATGGTGTCCTCGCATCTTTTCGGACACGGCTTTTTAGCTTTTGATGCGGCAGTCTGAGAGAAATTAAAGGGAACTGTAAGTATTCAGGCACAGATAGCGACGCACTTATACAAAAGGATCATGGTGACCAAAATGGGATTGAAGGTAAGCGATCTGGCACCGCGTGCGTTGCAAAGCGAGATCCGTGCGATGACGGCGGAGTGCCAGCGGATGGGTGGGGTGAACCTGGCTCAGGGCGTCTGCGACACCGACCCCCCGGAGGTCGTTCTGCGCGAAGCGAAGGCGGCGATGGATGCGGGCTTCAACCAGTACACGCGGATGGAGGGGATTGAGCGGCTGCGTGTGGCGGTGGCGGCGGAGGTCTCCGCGCGGCATGGCTTAGGCGTGGATCCCGAAGGCGAGGTGCTGATTACGAGTGGGGCGACGGGCGCCTTTCACGCAACGGCGATGGCCCTGCTGAACCCCGGCGACGAGGTGATCGTCTTCGAGCCGTTCTATGGCTACCATCCGGGGACGCTACGTGCCCTGCGCATGGTGCCGGTCGTTGTTTCTCTTACAGGAGACGACTGGGCTTTGGATATTGACGCGATGCGAGCAGCGGTTACAGAAAGAACGCGGGCGGTGCTGATCAATACGCCGGGCAATCCTTCCGGGAAGATCTTTTCCCTTGCGGAGCTGGAGGCCGTTGCGACCCTCGCACTGGAGCACAACCTCTTTGTCTTTACAGATGAGATCTACGAGCACTTTACCTATGGCAAACGGCCGCATATCCCGATGCGGACGCTACCGGGGATGCGCGAGCGCACGATCACGATGAGTGGCTACTCCAAGACGTACAGCGTGACGGGGTGGCGCATTGGAACAGTAGTTGCGGATGCGCGATGGACGCCTTCGATCAGCTACTTCCATGACATGACGTACGTCTGTGCTCCTGCGCCTTTGCAGCATGGCGTAGCTGCGGGGTTGGAGACGCTGGATGCCGGTTTTTATAAAGGGCTGGCGACGGAGCATCTTTCCAAGCGCACGATGCTGGTGGAGGCGCTGCTCGATGCAGGGTTGACGCCGCATCTGCCGGAGGGCGCGTACTACATCCTCGCCGACGTCTCGCGTCTGCCAGGGGAAACGGCTTCAGAGAAAGCGCGATGGCTGCTGCGCGAAACGGGTGTTGCCGGGGTGGCGGGGAGTGCGTTCTTTCGTCCCGGTGGAGGCGAGGGGTTGATGCGGTTTTGTTTTGCGAAGAAGGATGCGGAGTTGAAGGAAGCCTGTGAACGGTTGGGTGCGCTTCGCGGGTAACTCTACTTTGTCATCTCGTAGCGTAGATCTGCTTTTCGGGTTTTCCGCTGGGTCGCTCTTCGAGCGATGGATGGGGCACCCGGCACCCGATCTTAGTTTCCTGATGGATTTGGTTTGTGCGCCCTGCGCGACCCCACCCTTTCGCGATGAAGCCGCAAAGAATGGGGCACAAAACAGTGAAGGCGGTTAGCCCACACGGCTTAAGGCGTACTGGCGGCAGTGTTCGAGATAGCTGGCTTCGTGGTCGGCTACGAGCGACACGACCGAGGTCCAGAGCCAGCCGGGGGCTTCCAGGCCGCGGCTGTGGCGGCTCTTGATCTGCTTCGCCCAAGCCTGGCGGACATCCGGGGACATCTGACGGGCGTGGGCTTTGCCGACTACGGAGGCGAAGAGGCGCGCGGAGAGAATGGCCTCCTGCTGCGTAAGCGCGGCGAGTTCGAACTTCATATCCTGCGGACGAAGTTCTCGCACTACGACCTGACGTCCAGCGAAGGTGGATGAGAGCATGCGCTCGCCGAGGAAGGGTGAGAGTGCGAGGGCACCCGCCACAACGCGCTCGGCATTGTTTGCGGGCATTTCTACGTTCGGAGCGGTGGGTGCTGCGGCGCGTGTGGCTTCCTTGATGTCGATCATGCGGAAGCCGTGGCGGTTCTTCTTGCCTACGCCTACGAGGACGGCGTAGCGCAGACGTCCCAGCGAAGAACAGCCCTTCATCCAATACGCGGCGTCGAGCATTTGAATGGGCTGTCCCTCGTCGCACTGATGAAGGCATTGCACCAGCTTGCGTGCCTTCTCCCCTTCAAAAAACTTGCGCAAATGTTCGCGCTCGTCTCCGGTGAGCGACCAGAAGCGCTTGCCCAGAGGAATCGTGGGGGTGACGTCTTCGATGCGCTCCTCTGCAAGGTGCTTCCACTTGCGGTTGAAGGCTTCCTGCATCACCTTCTGAATGGGCGCGATCTGGTTTACGTCCGGTTTTTTGTGGCGGGAAGAGAGTTCGCCGAGGTAGCCGTCGATCATCGCCTCCAACATGAACGCCGTGGTGACGCCGGGGAGATCGGAGGAACGCGCGGCCATGGCGAGCGAAAGACCGAGGCGAAGGAGATCATGCGCCGGGTTGCCGATGACGGTCTGGTCGAGATCGCGAATCTGGATCTCCACCTGGCCGTCGAGGTTCGCTACAGGACCAAGATTGCCGACGTGGCAGTCGCCGCAGATCCAGATGGGCGGACCGGAGGGAAGAGACGCGGGCGCGTTGCCCTTCGAGAGCCATTCGTAAAAACGGATCGTGTTGCCACGGACGTAGGCATGAGCAGACGAGGCCATCTTGAGATGGCGTTGATCGTCGAGGACTTCTTTGCGGTGCGCAGGCTTTACCTGCAGGGAGATCCTCATCGGGCCAGGGGAGAGCTGTCGTAGTTGCGATAAAGATCGGCGACGTCCTCGTAGATTGCCACTGCACCGGATAGCTCTTCGCGTGTCCAACCGCCGGAGCATACGGCGATGGTGGAAACGCCTGCCTTGCCTGCTGCTTCAATGTCGTAGGGCGTATCGCCCAGAGCGATGCAGTGCGCTGCGCTCAAGCCCAGCTTGCCAATGGCTGCCTGAAAGATATCGGGGTCCGGCTTGGAGCTGCTGGCGTCGGCTGAGGTGGTGTCGCCCTCGGTGAGGTCTTCGATCTGCGCGATCTTTTTGTAGGCTGCGAGGTCTTCCTTGTCCGTAGACGAAGCCACTGCGATGCGAAGGCCATTCTCTTTCATACGCACGAGCAGGTCGCGCGCATGCGGTAGTGGCTGCAGATTGGGGAGATAGTCGCGATGGAAGACGCCGGCGCGATGCTCTTTGATGCGCGGTTGCAGGCGTTCGAGATCGCGCGCGGGAACGTAGGCGGGGATGACCTTGTCTCCGCCCTTACCGATCTGGTGCAGCATTTCGTTGAAGTCGACGTGGATGCCGAAGTGGGCAAGCGTTTTCATCCACGCTTCGGCGTGGGCGGCATTGGAGTCGATCAGGGTCCCGTCGACATCACACAGGACAGCTTGCAATTTACTCATGTGGAGTAGGATGCGAGCGAGGGAGAAGGTGCGTATGAAGAGCTGCAGTCATTTAGAGACAATTACGGAACCGAAGCCCAACACCAAGGGTTGTGAAGAATGCCTGAAGATGGGCGATAGCTGGGTGCATCTCCGCCTGTGCGAGGAGTGCGGGCATGTGGGATGCTGCGACGACTCAAAGAACAAGCATGCGACGAAGCACTTTCATCACACAAAACACCCCATCATGCGCTCCCTGGAACCGGGAGAGACATGGGGATGGTGCTATGTGGATGAGGTGATGCTGGATTTCTCGTAGCTGTTCGTCCGGCCTTTGCAAGGCATAAGTGACGATAGGTCGGGCCTTCAGCCCTCATCCGATCGCCGTTCCCGCTCCCTGGGGCGTTGCCCCGGGCTAATGCGATCAAGTGTGTGCCACTTAGTATCTGGCAAGCTACACTCTTTTCCTGCGACACATCGGCCGCAACTTCGTCCAAACGAACATGTCGACCTATGAAAACGACCTCTCGCGGCTGGTCGAGGAGCTTAATCGATCCGTTCCCTCCGAAGCGGTACGCGCAAAGTCCGCTTCCTTTCACACCGTCGTGGCGGAAGCTGCAAAGGAGGGCGCATCCGATCTACTACTGATCGCTGGCTCAGCCCCCATCCTGCGCATCCAGGGCGGGCTGCATCCGGCAAAGTCCTCTAGCCCGCTCACCGACGGCCAGATACGCGATATGTTGCTGCCACTGCTCTCTCCTGCGCAGTCCGAGCGCCTGGAACGGCAGCGTGCCATTGACCTCTCGTTGCTGCGGCCACCCACAGGCAGGCTCCGTGCAAACCTGCACTACCAACGCGGATCGCTTGCCGCCAGCATCCGCCTTCTGCCCGCGGAAATTCCCACATTAGAATCGCTCCACCTGCCCACGTCGCTCGCCATGCTGGCCGAACGTCGCCAGGGCCTCGTGCTGCTCACCGGTCCAACAGGTTGCGGCAAATCCTCCACTATGGCCGCGCTGGTCGAACGCATGAACGCGCGCCGACGCGACCACATCATCACCATCGAAGACCCCATTGAATATCAGCACACCAACCGCAACAGCATCGTCGAGCAGATCCAGGTAGGCCAGGACACGCCGAGCTTCGCCGAGGCTGTTCGTGCCGTCTTACGTCAGAATCCCGACGTCATCGTCGTCGGCGAAATGCGTGACCGGGACACCATCGCTGCCGCACTCACCGCTGCGGAGACAGGCCACCTCGTCTTGTCTTCCATCCATACGAACGATGCCGCGCAGACGATCTCGCGCATCCTCGACAGCTTTCCTCTCAACGATCAGTCCCAGGTACGCCAGCAACTCTCACTCGCGCTGCTTGCCGTCGTCGCGCAACAGCTTGTTCCCGGCATCGGTGGCGGCCGCTTCCCGGCCACCGAAATCATGGTCGCTACGAGCGCCATCCGCAATCTGATACGAACCGGGGCAGACCACCAGATCCGTTCGCACATTACCTCCGGCCGCGAAGAAGGGATGCTCACCATGGAGCAGTCGCTCGCCGACCTTGTGCGCGCACGTCGCATCACACCTGAAACAGCAGTGGCCCACTGCTACAACCGTGGCGAAATGAACTCGCTGCTGGGAGCATCGCTGCTTTAGGCAACAGCGCACCTCTACTCGGCAAATCATTTTATCGTTAGACGCTACTTCGCTTCGAGCAGCGTGACGGCCATGCGATTCAGTGGAGTCGCGATGCCGTGTTTTTCTCCCAGACGGACGATGACGCCGTTGCGTGCGTCGCTCTCCATGGGACGACCTGCCTGCCGGTCCGCGAGGAGCGAGTTGATGGAGTCGGGTGAGATTGCGGCGTAGAAGTCGCGGAGGTACTGGCCCACGTCTTCGGGAAGAGTTGCACCTTCGGCGCGGCCGACTGCGGCACACTCTTCCGCTATCTCTTTTGCGAGACGTGCAGGGGCTTCCTGCTGAAGAATCGCTACGGGGCGCAGTGTGAGCGCGGAGACTACGCCAGCAGCGTTGACGCAGAGCTTGCGCCAGGCGATGGAGAGAAAATCTTCGTGGGTCCGGACTTCTCCAGGAGCGAAGAGAGCGGCGAAGGCCCTGGCCGCCTCCGTGTTTTCTACATCGAGTGAGACGGGATTGCGCTGGAGGATATCGCCATCGGGCTTTCGTTCCGCGGGATACTGCACGATGACGGGGGCGACCCTGTGCTGCGCGAGATCCGGGAAGCGGTCGCGGTGTTCGACGCCGTTCTGCAGGATGGCGACCTTCGTCTCCGGCGAGAGAAGCAAAGGGAACCACGCGGCTGCGGCCTCTGTGGCATAGGTCTTGGTGACGACAAGGACCCAGTCCGCGCTCCAGCCCTCGGGTAGAGACTGTGTGGGATCGGTCAGGTTGAGCGCTTGGATCTCGACGGTGCCGGAAGGTGTTTCCACGCGCGGATGCGTGAGCGCACGGCGCGTGCAGAGGACGAGTTTGTGGCGGCCGGTTTGCTGAAGGGCTGCGGCGATGGTGCTGCCGATGGCTCCTACGCCAATGATTGCTATGTTTGCCATTCCCTTAGTATCTCGCATGAGGGGCAGGCTATAGTGCTTCCAATCAGGAGCTGGGATCGGGATCGCAGTCAGAGACATAAGTTGATTAGGGCTGCATCAACTTCCGCTCTGCATCTCGAGCCCCGTGGATGACGTCAAGGATGAGCGTTCTGTTCTTCTCACAGCGATAGAAGACGGCGTATGGATATTGATTCAGAGCCAACTGTCTCACCTCTCCGAGCGAAGAGTTCTGGATATTGCTCTTCTTGCCGATCGCAGGATGCTGCTCGATGAGAGCGAGCGCCTGTCTGACTGCAGTGAGAAACCGATCGGAGATTTCAGGGGCTGCTTTCTTTTGATAGAAAGCTCGTTCGTCGGCGATCGACTTCGAAGCCGCTGGCGTCAGTTCGATCTTCACGCCGCAGAAGACTTTTTCACTTTCGAGTTTGCCTCAAGCCATTGCGTAAACGCTTCGTCCGAGGCGAGTGCTTCCGGGGGACATTCGACGGACTTCCCTGAATTGAGAGCCCGCACGAGACGCTCTTCCAGGAGCCGCTGGTACTCTTTGTCGTAGGCGATGAGGCCTGCAACGTAGCTTGACGGCGTCTCACCCTCTTCAGCGCTTAGACGCGATTCGAGGTAGGCCATATCTTCGCCCTGAAGCGTGATCTCGAGTTTGGTCTCGTCTGCCATAGAGATAGGATGGCACGTCGTACGGAGCACTTTCAAGCACTGCGAAATCCGCCAATCCCGTTTTCGGAAACAGTAGCTTTATAAGATCCATTTCTAGGAGGGCGCCGTCTCCGGCGCCCTCGTGGCTAAAGCCCCATGCCGCCTGAGACTTCAATCCGCTGCGCATTGACCCAACGGTTGTCCTCTGAGAGCAGAGCGGCGATCATCGGGCCGATGTCTTCCGGAACGCCGACGCGACCGAGCGCCGTCGCGTCCGCGACAAGCTTGTTGATCTCCGGATTATCGCGAACCATGCCGCCACTGAAGTCCGTCGCGATCGCACCGGGCGCAACCGTGTTGACTGCGATCCCGCGTCCACCGAGTTCTTTCGCCAGGTAACGCGTCAGCACCTCGACCGCTCCCTTCATGGAGGCGTAGGCGGAGCTGCCAGGGTAGGACACACGTGTGAGCCCCGAAGAGATGTTGACGATGCGGCCACCATCGTTAATCAGCGGCAGGAGCTTTTGGGTCAGGAAGAAGACCCCTTTGAAGTGGACGTTGTAGAGGCCGTCAAGCTCTTCCTCGGTGACCTTGTCGAAGGCAGCGTGGTGCGAGGTACCGGCGTTGTTGACGAGATAGTCGAAGCGCTCCGCTCCCAGCTCCGCAAGCGCCTTCTGTACAGACTGCACGAACGCGTCGAAGGAACCGATGTTGCCGGTCTCAAGCTGCAACGCGACGGCCTTGGCTCCTGTCTCTCGGACTGCGGCGACGACCTTGTCGGCTTCTGCACGATTAGAGTTGTAGGTGAAGATCGAGTGGACGCCCCGCTGGGCGAGATGGAGCACCGTGTTGCGTCCGAGACCGCGGCTTCCGCCGGTGACGATTGCGATTTTTCCTTTGGGGAATGTAGTTTTCTCTGCTGACATGATCTGCTCCTATGATTCTCAGGCTAGGCCCATGCCACCTGAAAGGGAATGCCGAAACTCTCCCCTTTCTTGCCTATTCCTGCTCACAGCCTCTAAGCTGATGTTATGGATGGATTGCTGGAAGCGGTCAGGCGTTACACCCAAGCGCAGGCTGGGGAGAGCCCGTTTCGGACGGCGATCGAAGGGCTCACGATCCTTCGATCCGATCACGAAAAGCGTCCGAACCACCTCCTCTACAAGCCCGCTCTCTGCATCACTGTGCAGGGCGCGAAGAGGGCCATCTTTGGAGATCAGCGGTTCGACTATAGGGCCGGCCAGGCTCTGGTCGTAAGCGTCGAGATGCCCGGGCACGGCACGGTGGTCCAGGCAAGCCCGAGCGAGCCCTTTCTGGGTGTCATCCTTGAACTCAACCTTGGCATCCTGCGTGAAGTTCTGGACGAACTGGAGACACCGCCGGTTGCGAGCCCCCGTGTGACACGGGGCGTCTTCGTGACGGACTTCGACGGCCCACTCGCGGAGTGCGCACTGCGGATGGTGCGTCTGCTGGACACGCCCAAAGCGATCCCTGTGCTGTATCCCGCGATCATGCGCGAGATCTGTTACTGGCTCCTAACGGGGCCACACGGCGGCGAAGTCGTGAAGATGACGCTGACGAACAGCCACACGCAGGGAATCCTCAGCGCGATTCATCTGCTGCGTCATCGCTTCGCGGAGCCGATCCGCATCGAGGAACTGGCAACCGTCGCGCAGATGAGTCCCTCGGCTTTCCATCGTCAGTTCAAGGCGATTACTTCCATGACACCGCTCCAGTATCAGAAGCAGCTTCGACTCATCGAAGCGCGGCGGCTGATGGTCTCCGATGCGCTCAATGTGGAGACAGCCGCGTTCCAGGTTGGCTACGAGAGTCCGTCACAGTTCAGCCGCGAATATTCGCGCATGTTCGCGATGTCTCCTCGACGGGATGTGGCCTCATTGAAACCAACGGCGGCGTAACTTCCTGGTCTCGGTTATTGGACCATGACCTTGCCGGTGTAAGTTTTGGTCTCTTCAGCGGGAAGATGCAAAACCAACCAGATGCCAGTCCGTCTATAGCCGTATCTGCCGGCCCTGGAGCCAACCTTCGTCTCATGTGTGGTGCAGTGGATGAACTACGCATCGGAAACCGGAGGGAATCGGAGAAGATATGCTGCTGACGCTCGCTCTTGCCTCAACGCTATTGCAAACTCCAGAGCCTCGGCCGGGGCCTCTCGCGCCAGAGGTGGTCAAAGCCATTGACACTCATTATCTTTCTGCCAAAGAACCTCCCTGGAAGCATCTCCGCGCGGCACTCTTGAAAGCACCGCAAGCGACGGTCGCATCTCTGGATCGACAGCTCTCCTCCCTCCATGATGCGGATCTTCGCATTGTCACCTCGGAGCAGATGAAGACGATGCAGGCTGAGACCGCGGGGCACGAACGAGGCATCGGTCTGGTCGACTTCGCACTTACCGTCGCACCGGACACAGGCGAAGCAAAGGTGGTCACGGCGCTCGTAGACTCACCTGCGTTCAGGGCAGGCGTGTTGCCGGGCGATGTGATCGTGGCCGTTGATGGAAGACCTACGCGCGGGCTGCTTCATGAAGAACTCATGTTTTTGCTTCGAGGCGATCTCGGAAAGGTGCAGCTCACGATTCGTCGCGGCGGCAAGCAAGCCCAAAGAACAGTATCCAAAACAGAATGGGACCAGCCTGATGTGGTGTTCCATCGCATTGAAGGCACTCCTCATCTCGGCTATCTCGCCATTCGCCTTTTCACCCCGGAAGCGGGACACAAGGTGCGCCAGGCAGTCGCCTCGTTGGCTTCGAATGGAGTGAACGGGTGCATCGTAGATCTTCGCAACAACCCCGGCGGGTATCTCGATGCTATGGCCGTTGCAGGGAGTGCCTTCACGGAGGACGTGCTTGGCTGGAAGATAAGACGGGATGGCACACGCGAGCCGATTCAAGCAAAAGAGCGTTCGCCCACAAAGATGCGGCTCGTTGTCCTCATCAACGAAGGCACCGCAAGTGCCGCGGAAGAATTAGCAGCAGCCCTTCGCGATACAACGGGAGCTCGCCTGGTTGGAGCAAAAACGTATGGGCGAGGCCAGATACAAACTTACGTCAAGCTGACCGACGATGCCGGGATCGTGATTCCAGCAGCGACCATCGAAAGCCCTCATGGATTCCGCTTTAACCGGGGAAACGGACTCGTTCCGGATCTGGCGGTGCCAGCTACGGGAGCCGCAGAGGAAAACAACGGGGACCTAAGCTATCGAACGGGCCTGACCTTGCTGAATCAGCAAAATCAGGGCCCACCGAGAACAGAAAAATCTTTCCCCTTGCCAAACTAGGAGAGACGTCGTTACTCTCCTAGTGAGACTAGGAGATCGCGCAAAATGGGAAAGACCATCGACCTGCTTCCGGGGACATTGGACATGCTGATTCTGAAGGCCGTGTCCCTCAGGCCTTTGCACGGATATGCCGTCCTGCAGCGCATTCGTCAGATCTCAGGCGAGGTCTTCGATATCCCGCAGGGGTCGCTCTATCCAGCGCTCTATCGTTTGGAGCATCAGGCCCTGGTCGCGGCCGAGTGGGGTTTGAGCGAGAACAACCGCAAGGCCAAGTACTACACGTTGACGACCGCGGGACGCCGCAGACTGCGCGAAGAGACTGCTGGATGGAACCGTCTGGCGTCGGGTATCGCGTCCGCCCTGAACACTCAACCGGAGGAGGTGTGAGATGTTTGAACGCTTGCGTTCCTTGTTTAGTTCTCTGTTTCGCGTGCGGGCTCATCGGAGTGAGTTTGAAGCAGGCATGTCCGAAGAGTTGAGCTTCCATATCGAGCAGTACACCGAAGAGCTCATTCAAACCGGACTATCACCATCCGAAGCAGCACGCCGCGCACGCATTGAGTTCGGTGGCCGCAACAGCATTGAAGGAGAGTGCCGCGAGGCGCGTGGGCTGCACTGGTTCGATGAACTTGGGCGTCAGATGCGCTACGCCTCGCGCATGTTGCGCAAGACACCGGGGTTCACTACCACAGCACTTCTCACACTTGCTGTTTGTCTCGGAGCGAACCTCACGATCTTTGCGGTGATCAACTCCGTTCTGCTGCGTCCGCTGCCGTTTCCGGAGTCGGACCGGCTTGTCACGCTCTTCAATACGTATCCCAAGGCGGGCGTCGATCGCGACGGATCTTCGGTGACGAATTACTACGAGCGTCGAGGCCGGATTCCAGCATTCGCCTCGACTTCGATCTATCGCTACAGCACTGCGATCGTCGGTGAGAGTGGGTCCACGGAACGCGCACAGGCGATGCGCGTCTCTCCGGAGTTCTTCTCTACGCTTGGCCGCGGTCCCGTTGAGGGCCGGGGCTTCAAAGAAGAAGAGACCTCGTATGGCAGCGATCATGAGGTCGTGATCACCGATGCTTTCTGGCGGCACAGCGTCAATGCGGACCCTCACATCATTGGAAAAAAGATTCGTGTGGATGGCAATCCCACTACGGTCATCGGCATTCTTCCACCTGACTTTCGGTTCCTCTCTTCCGAAGCGCGCCTTTACTTTCCGCTGGCATCGAGTCTCGGAGAGCGCGGGCCACTGCAGCGACATAATGGCGGCAACTCCACCCAGATGATCGCACGGCTTGCACCTGGAATGCGTCTCACGCAGGCGCAGGAGCAGATCGATGCGCAGAATGCCAGATTGGAGGTAGACGACCCACAGGGCAAGATGCTGGCCGATGCTGGCTTTCGAACGCTGGTGGTGCCGCTGCATGCCGATCACGTGGCGAGTATCCGGCCTACGCTTCTTCTGTTGCAAGCCGGTGCGCTTACGCTTCTCCTCATCGGTACGGTCAACCTGGGGAACCTGTTTCTGGTGCGTGCCGGGAGCCGGGCCAAGGAACATGCTGTGCGGCAGGCTTTGGGTGCGAGCCGGAAGCACATCGCCAGTGAGGTGATGGTGGAGACCACTTTGCTGACGCTGGGCGGAGGCCTGCTCGGGCTTGCAGTGGCTGCTGGAGGAATTCGTCTGCTTAGCGTGCTTGGCGCGGAGAGTCTGCCGTTGGGAAGCCAGATCGTCTTCGATGCGCGCCTTGCAACGGTTGCGTTGGCGGCGGCCATTGCGCTGGGCGTGTTGTTGGCCGTGCCCATCGCGTGGCTCAATCTTCGACGGCCGCTGGGAGACGCGCTTCAGTCTGAGGGCCGATCCGGAACGAGTGCCCGCGCGACGCAATCTCTGCGCCAGGGCTTCGTCATCTCGCAGATCGCCCTGGCCTTCATGCTGCTGGCGGGCGCTGGCCTGCTTGGGATCAGCCTGCAGCGCTCCATGGAGGTCTCTCCTGGATTCCGGCCCGACCATATCCTCACAGGAAAGATCGTCTTTGCTTTGAAGAGTTACTCTGACGGTCTCGCGAGGGTTGCCTTTACGGAGAAGCTGGTCGATCAGGTTGCGCATCTGCCCGGGGTGCTCTCCGCCGGTGTTGTCACGAATGTGCCTCTCAGCGGCAACAGTGGCAAGAGTGCAGCTACGATTCAAGGGCGTTCGCCGCAACCGGGCGAATCCCCGCGCGGTCACTACTCCTATGGCGTGGGAGGAGACTACTTCAAGACGATGGGCTTCGCTTTGCTCGAAGGCCGTTTCCTTACGGGCACCGATTCGCGGAGCACGCAGCGCGTCTGCGTCGTCGACCAGGACTTCGCTCACTACTATTGGCCGAATGGCAGTGCTCTCGGGCATCGCCTGTTTGAAGGGGGCGAGCAACGCAACGATGCCGAAGCCTTCACGATTGTTGGCGTGGTTGGAAGTGTGAAGCAGGCAGGCCTCACAGATGAAGTGGCCCAGGGGGCGATCTACTATCCCTACTCCTTTCATAGCGGGGACATCTTCGTCGCTGTTCGCAGCAGCCTGCCTCCGGAGTCGCTTGGGCTGACGCTGCAGGGGGCCGTCCGGCAGATCGATCCAGACCTGCCCGTCAACGATGTCCGCACCATGGAAGCCCGCATGACCGACAGCCTTGCCGCTCGACGCACACCAGCACTGCTTGCGGCACTCTTCTCCGCCATCGCTCTGCTGCTTGTGGCCATCGGCAGCTATGGCGTGTTGAGCTATGCGGTCGAACAGCAGCGCCGCGAGATCGGCGTGCGCATGGCGCTGGGAGCGCAGCCCGGACAGATCCGCAACCAGTTCCTGCTTCTCGCGTTGCGTCTGCTGGCTTACGGTGTGTTGCTCGGGGGCATTGGCGCGTGGCTGACTGGACGAGCGATGCAGACGCTGCTCTTCCATGTGCCTGCCTTCAACCTGGCAATTCTTCTCGGTGCCGCAGGTGTTATGGGTGTGGTGTCCATCGTCGCTTGTCTATTGCCCTCTTACCGAGCGGCGCGGACTTCCATCGTCGAAGCAATCCGCGCCGCGTAGTGCATTAGAGTCAATTCGGCGTGATTGTCTACGGTTCCAAAACCCGCTCCTGGATCTCTGCTTTCTCGAAATCTTTCACAAAGGTTGAAAGGTCCAACGTTCTTCCTGCTGTGACCGCGAAGGGTGGAATCTGCACGGTCGTTGCTTTGCCGAAGGGTGTGCCCATCGGCTCGATAATCAGTTCTTTCAGCACAATCGGTCGATCGTCGAACGTCCTGGTGATGTGGAGGAGAACTTTGCTTTCGGCGGGTGAGTACTCAAGACTGGCCCAGAAGCGTGGGAAGAAGAGCGGAACCACCGTGTGTGTCTGGCCCGGAAGCAACACGGGCCCCAATGTCAGCCCGTGATGCGAGAGGTCCAGCGATGCATTGCTTAGCACCTCCGGGGCAAACCACGTGACGGGTGCGGCAACGTAGGTCAGCTCAGCAGGATTCCAGAGGTTCTGGCTCCAGGTCCAACCATTACGCAGATGAACTAACTGAATGTGGCGCATCATGCCCAGACCGTCTGCGACGTAGCCCAACTGGATCGCGGTCATGGCGGTGTAGCTTTCAAGATAAAAAGGCCAGGACCGCGAGCCCGGCATGTCGACGCCGCGCTGCATCTCCAGGTCCCACACTTTGGGAGCATAGAAGTCCGGAGTGCCGAGGACCGAGGTATGCAGTTGTTCGTAGATCGCTGACTTCGCCTGATCGTGCGGAAGGACATCTCCCCAACCGGCGTAGCGGCTCAGGAATTGGCCTGCGAGTTGTCCGCTGAAGAGACGGTCGTCGCGACGATGGGCTCCGCCGATGTCTGTTCCGTACGCGAAGAACCGGCCATTCCAAAGAGCATGAATGAGGCCAGCTTGCGTCTGCTTGAACTGAGTTTCGGCCTCATGGGACATCTGCGTATCCCCAAGCGCATCGCCGAGCACGACTCCTGCGCGCAGTGCCGCCAGGTAAACGGTGCCGGTATAGACGGAGATCTCCGGGTGCGGAAAGTCGTCGTACGTTTGCCCTCCCACGGGAATGAAAGAGTCGTCCCGGATCTGCGCTTTCATGTACGCAAAGCCACGGCGGATGTGATCGGCATTCTTTTTGATGAAGGTATCGTCGCCGGTTTGCTGATAGTCCTTTGCCAACTGGATGACCCAGGCCCCGGTGTTATCGATCATCTTCTCGTGCGGAACGGGCGTATGCCCGTGGTCATCGGCGAGGCCTACAAAGTAGCTGCCATCGAAGTGAAGTATTCCGCCGTCGGTGTCCTGCGTATCGGCGAAGCGTTGCAGCTCGGCCCGGTCGAGCTGGGTGAAGAATTTTTGATAGAAGGGATGCGCTACGAGTCTCTGGTCCATCGTGCCCGCGAGGCCTCCCATGCCACCTTCCATCACGCTGAAGTCGCCACTCTTATTCAGCATGGTGTTGGTGTAGATGGTGTAGCCGCTATTGATGAGCTTGAACTTCAACCAGTCCGGCAAGGTGCTGTCGAGAATGGGTTTCTGCCAGGACAACGTCTCTCTCAGGATGCGTGCGCGCTCTGAGAACTCGTAGTGAATCAGGGATTGGAAGTCCGGAAAATAGTTTTGAAAGTAGCGACCATAGTCGCTGGTGCCGAACTGGACAGAGGCGTGTGGGAGCGTTGGTATGGACCATGTGATCAGAAATCGGAAGGTCTGCTTGCCTCCGCCTGCGATGTGGGCTTTGATGGCAACGACGCTTGCGCCCGATAACTTTCCGCTCTGGCTGAGTGCGGTGGTCCCGGTGCGTGACGGAAAGGCTCCATCCTCGCGAAAGCTCTTCCATGAGTCGGCGTCTGTTTTACTCCATGCAGGATTGGTGCTGACGCTGCCACCCTCCGGCACCTCCGCGAGAATGGCCACGGCATTGATGTAATTCTGGAACGTGGCCTGGCGGATGGAGGGTGTAGCGGTAGAGAACTGTCGCAGACCATGAAGGCTATCCATCTGCAGAGCTTCCACCTGCGTTGCAGGAGAGGGAACGGCCACGAGCTTCTCTATATCGAACGCGCGGTCGTAACCGGTCTTCTCCGCTCCGGGTGCTACGTCGTAGATCCCACGCCCGACCAGGTCCGGCCACGAGAGAGCAACGGACGCTTCGACAGGCTTGGAGTCTGAGTTGGCAAGTGTGACTTCGATCCAGAAGCCGGGGAGTGACGAATCCTTGACGTTCTGCGGTGCCAAGCCGCTATAGGCAAAGACCGATACAAGGGAGTGCGGGCTGTTCGCAGAAGGATCGTCGAAGGCGATTCTCGCGGTCGGGAAGAGTCCTCGATAAGTGCTATGCCCATACGCACCCATGCCGTAGGCGGTGCGACGGTCGCGCTGAAGCCGCACCGCAGCCACGTTACCCGAGGAGTCTTTCTCCCAGACGGCGAGAAAAGCTTCCGCATCCCACTCAGGGTTCTCAGCGCGTGCCCGTGCCACACCGCTATCCGTGGCCCAGTTATTGACGGCGATGCGTGTGAAGTGGCCATCCGGAGCGAGGTCCACAGCACCCACTCCTATGCCTCCAAGAGGAACGCCGCTTGGCCCTGGCGCGTCGTGCAGTGCGAGATAGTTGGGAGCCTCCGTATTCACGGTGTCCGTTGTGGCGGCGAAGCGGCTGTTGGCCTGCTGTGCACCGTAATCTTCTCCTGCCTGTGAGTGCGCCTCGCAGGAAAGAAGCAGAACCATAGCCAGGGCGATTTCCGCGCCCTGGATCCTCTTCGTAAAAATACTTTGCATCGTTACCGTAGCCTTTGCATGTTTGCCAACAACTTTGTTTCTGAACTGGAACTCTGCCACATCTTTTCAGAGGCACTCTTATTTGAGCACTTCACAATGCAGGACGCATAACCAGGTCCGCTATGGCAGAATGCAGAATTCGAAGACTTCTCAGAAACCGAATAAATTCTTTTTGCGACTTTACCAATCGTTCGGTATCTATTATGCAGAGTCACTCAGACCTGACCGCTGTGGCGGTGCAAGGAGAGCTATGGCAAACCGTATTATCAGTGACGAAGATTTTCTTGCAGCAGCGCTCGAGCTATTTCGAACATACGGTTTCGACGGTGTGAGCCTCAAGCAGCTTGCCGATGCGACCGGGTTGGAAAAAGCCAGTTTGTACTACCGCTATCCCGGCGGGAAGGATGAGATCGTCATTGCGGCTGCGCGGGAGGTCGCCAAGTGGTTTCAGGAGAACCTGATCGAGCCGTTGAAAGGCGGAGGTTCGACGCGGAAGCGAATCCTGGCCACGGCGGAGCGCCTTAGAGAGTTCTACTTCGGCGGGTCGAAGGCCTGCGTCACAGATGTGTTGTCTCTTCCGGGCGGACCGGACAAACTGCGAACGGCACTCAAAGGCGTCATGGAAGCGTTGATCCAATCGTTTACGGAGGTCGCCAGGGAAAGCGGTCTGTCCCCGTCGCTGGCCCGCTCGCGAGCTGAAGAGGCGCTTGTCCGCATCGAAGGCTCGCTCGTGGTGGCTCGTGTCCTGCGGGACACCTCGCCCTTTGAACGAAGCCTCAAGGCGCTTCCGGAGCTTTTAACAAAAAGCTGACCGACCTAAAAATGGAGTTGCGGTTTACAGGCAGCCCCGTTCACCAACTTCAAAGGCGTTGTTCACTACAACCATTTCGAGCAAAGATCTCAATTGCAGGTGCAGGTACCAGAAGAGCTCTGCGCAGAAGCGCAGGATCCGAGGACGATCGGCGGCCCTGGAGCGAGGATACAGGCGACGTGTCCACCCTTGCCTGCGCCGCGTACCGGCTCGATATCACCCGCAACGGCAATAGGTGGCTTATTTGTGCTGTCGTAACTTATCTCAACCTTCGATTGATTGGCTTTGGTGATGGTATATGGCCACTCCGTCGTGTAATGCCCATCAGGCAAAAGCCCCCTGTAACTCGTCACCTTGTCGCCTATATAAACTCCGCCGGTACCCGCAACAATAAATCCACTGGCATTCAAGGACGAAGCATTTACGTTTCCCTTCGCATAGCCGTTGGAATCAGAGAAACACCCTATAAATTCGTTATTGATTCCGCTGTCAACAAATCCATTGGTGTAGTTATCTTCAGTCTGGATCGCCATGATGATGTTGCGGAGACCCGACACGTACACCCCCGCTTCCGTACTGACAGTCGCACCATTCCAAATCACTTCGCCGGACATAAATCGGTTGTTCGCGCCGGCAAGATGTATCCCCGCCGTACCGTTGCGCTCAATCTGAAAGTTTGTAAAACTGCTATTCGTTCCAGAAGAAAAAATCCCATAAACCCCGTTATTGAAGACGTAAAAGTTATCAAAAAAGAGCATGTAATTAAATGAGTTGATGTGGATTCCATCTGCTGAGCAGTTTGAAAACATCACTTCTTCGATATGGCCCCATTTTTGGGCGTTCACCGGCGCGGTCCGTTTATTGGAGGTATTCCACTCGGCCGGTCCGGTCAAAGTGGTCGCGGTAGAAAAGCAATTACCCGTCCCACCCTGGCGAGAGTTTCCATCCAGTGTGATCCCGTAGATGCTGAAGTTGAACGCAGAGGCGGGAACCGTTAGAACATCCGAAGCAGTGTGTGGCTTGAGTCGAAGGACCGAGGTTCCCCAACCATCTCCTTTAATATTTACAAACGCCTGGATCGAAAGCCCTGTTGTAAGGTAAATGCCCGCCGGGAAATACAGGATGCAGCCATCCTTCGGCCTTGTTCTGCCTGCGCAGGCTGTCATCGCTGCATTGGTTGCCGAAGTATCATCGGTTCTGCCATCTCCTGTAGCTCCATAGTTCACAACGTTCACAACAGGTGACTCAGGCCTGGCCCCATTAGCCGATGTACCAGGCCCCTCACTCGGAACCGTCCCCTGGCCTTGTCCTTGGCCTTGAGAAAAAATAGAGAAACAACAAAGCGAAGAGGCACACAGAAAATTGAAGAAGCGCTTCACGAATCCTCCCATGGCGGCTTGAAGAGCCAGGACAACGTGAGCATAGCGAACATCACCTCAGCAAATGTCAATACGACGTCATTCGATTTTCTTGCTCCCATCCGTTAAGACCAAGTCCTGCGTTCTTCTTTCCGGCCATAAAAAATAGCCCATAAGAACTCAAATTATGGTCGATTGAATACCATAATCTGGCCACCGGATCTCCTTTGCTTTGAATGTCGCTCTTCGGTACCGCTCCCAACTCTTGGGACCATAAGTTGGCCGAGACATTTCTAACGGACCATAACCTGGCACATTCGTAACCGAACGGCGCTAATGGAGTTTGGGACAGGTGTACACCCTTCGTTCAATGAGTGACTCGGCCTGATATGGAGTGACCGTGTCAACACCGCCAAATCTGTGGGTTTGTTTTTGTCGTTGTCGTTGCTTTCGTCCTTTCCCGAAGACAGAGCGAGCAGCAGTCGGGGCAGTTTTGAGCGACGATTGATCAGTCTGATATTCGCGGGTCGAAACCGCATAATCATGATCCGTCGGGAGCTGCCTCTGACTGTTATCGCGAGTCCGGTTGAGCCTGTCGCATAGGCCGAGCGAGGGTTCTCCTTCGTGCTTGCCCTGGCTGCTGCTGGCTCTGTGTTCGAGATGGATGTCAGCGTTCATTGAAAGTGTTCTTGTCTTTTTCCTTCTTAGGAGGTTTTTCTTTTGCGTTATTGTCAGGCTGCAACTTGCTGCCTGGAGACAGTCTCTGCTCTGGTTCCAATAGCCCAGATAAAGCCCAGCAGCTCTCGAGCTACAGCTGTGACGATCTTCCTCTGATCCTTGCCGGCCGCGCCCAGCTTCATATATCGCTTATGCAACCGGTGTTGCGCCTTCCACGCAATCTCCTTGGTCTCTTGTGAAATGGTCTCCTGTCGTCTGCGCAGACCGTACCAGATACCTGGTGGACGACGATAGCTCCATGCGGCTTCGACAACGATGCGTCGGAGGTGCGCGTTGCCGGTCTTCGTGATGCCTCCGCGTCTGGTTCGCTTGCCGCTGGAATCCTCGCTCGGTACAACGCCGCAGTAACCCATCAGCTGGCGAGCGCTCTCAAAGCGAGATACCTGGCCCAACTCGCTCGCAATGGTGACCGCCGAGATATCTGCAATACCGCGCAGTGCCTGTAGATCGTTGATGACTTGTTGCAGCGCCGGAGATGCCAGCTTCACCGCTTCCATGATGCTTGCTCCAGTCGTGCGACCCGCTCCCGCATGTGCTCGACCTCGTGCAGATAATCCTGGCGCGTAGACTCTTGCGCGATCTGGGTGAAACGCAGCTGCGCGACCCAGATTAGATAGGGTCGTGTCCACGGCCTGACTCCGGTCGGTGGACGCTGACCGGAGCGCAGAAGGAACTTGCTCAAGCGATGCCGCGCTCGGGTCTGATCCTGCTTGGCTGCCTCGCGGGCTCGCACCAAATCGCGTAACGCTTCCGACCCCTCATCCGGAACCCACACCGCCGTCAGATCCCCGGACCGATAGCACCGTGCCAGCTTCTCAGCATCCCGCCGGTCCGTCTTCACTCGATCGCCAGCCTTGACTGGTACCAGCGTAGGTGCCACAACCTCGCACTCGACGCCCAGTTCCGCGAGCTGCCAGTACACGACGTAGCCCGTCGGCCCGGCTTCATAACAGGCTCTCAACTTGGCGGCCGGACCAAGCTTCTTGATCAACCTGCGGATAGACTCAGCACGGTTGGGAATCGTTCCCAGGCTCCGAACCTCACCTTCCGGCTCCGCGACCGCCACGGCGATCGTCTCAGCATGGACATCCAAACCTAGAAATCGTACCTTCTCCTTCATGACCGGCTTCCTTCCGCTTGTGGCTCTGAACTGCGCGCCCTTCGACGCTCACAGCTTAACCCACGGTCGGCGCATCGGCGCCGGTCACTCCATACTGACTGTTAGCACCGCTTGAGATCGAGAAGGACGTACACGCCGACTTCCTGTCACTCTTCCAATGGGAGTGTTCCAGTGACGTGATTGACGATGCGGAGGTCCGAAGATATGGTGGCAAGGTTGTGAGAGAAAGATCATCCTCTCCGTTGCCTGCCGACACATTGCGGGTTTCCTGTGGAGTTTTTATGACGATAGAGAACCCTGAAGAGTTGAGCGAATCGACGCGGACAACGAAAGCTGGGCTCGCAGCAGCCATCGTCCTTGTTCTGATTTTCTTCGCGCAGTGTGTCTCTACGGCCAGAAGAGATTCGGTGAGTTGGGACGAATCCCAGCACCTCTACTCGGGATGGCTATCGTGGAAACAAGCGGACTTCGGCTTCAATCCGGAGGTTCCGCCCCTGGTCAAAATGTGGTGCGCGATACCGCTTCTCCATCGCAACATGACTCAGCCTCCTTACATCGGAGGCTCGTTCAAAAAAGAAGGCTTTGTCCTTGGCCAACGTTTTTTGGCCGCCAATGGCATTGACCCAACCTTGATCCCGGCTCGTCTCATGGCCGCTCTGCTCAGCGCGCTGTTGGCGATCACCATCTTTCTGGCTGCCCTGGAAATGTACGGCCAGACGGCAGCGCTGTTGGCGCTGGCCCTGTTCTGCTTCGATCCCAACTTCCTGGCGCACGGAGCATTCGTTACCACGGATGTTGGGGCATCGTTCACTCTGCTTCTATCCACCTACCTGTTCTACCGCGTTTTGAAAGCCCCCTCGGCTCTTCGAGTCATATGGCTGGGCATCGCCGTAGGCATGACCCTGACCGCCAAGTTTACGGGCATCTTCGTCCTCCCGATGATTGTCGTTGTCTCGCTCCTTGACCTCTGGAATCGAAGGGCCGCCCACGTCAGGAAGCACAGAGAAGCGAGCGGCCCACAACTGACCATGGTGGTTGCGTCCATTTCAGCGATGGGCCTGTTTTTCATCTGGGCGATCTATCGCTTCCGCTTCGCGGCACGACCTGCGAACCTTGCCCTGGATCCTGTGACGAACCAGTATCTGCAGGAGCTCTCCTCACCCCTCAGTCGTTCCATGTTGCTTTGGGTCGCGAACCATCACCTGCTGCCGGAGGCATACCTTTACGGCCTCGCGGACACCAAGATCTCAGCGGCGTCGCTGCCGAGTTATCTCTTCGGACACCTGACTCATCAGGCATCACGCTGGTACTACCCGGCCGCGTTGACCATCAAGTCCACACTCCCGTTCCTCCTTCTGCTGCTTGTTACCATCGTGGCGCTGGCCAGCAGACGCTGGCAGATCCGGCGGGAAGCCATCGTTCTGATGGTTCCACCCGCTGTACTCTTCGTTCTTGCGAGTACCTCTGATATCGGAATTGGCTTCCGCCATCTCCTCCCGATCTTCCCGATGCTGTACATCCTGATTGCCGGATGTGCGACACACCTCGTGCATCGGAATCGCAACCTGGCCTATGTCCTGGGCGCTCTGCTGCTCTGGCAGATTGGAACGTCGGAGCTCTCACGCCCCGGCCTGGTTGCCTACGCGAACGAGGCTTGGGGCGGGCCCGCAATGACCCATCTCTATCTCACCGATTCAAATACGGATTGGGGCCAGCAGTTACGCTATGTGAAGACCTACCTCGATCAGCATCCGAACGAGCCCTGTTACTTCGCCTACTTCGAACAGGGTCCGGTCGACTTCCGCGACTACGGCGTTCGCTGCCAGGTCCTGCCCACCGGTTCTGGCACCTGGACGGGAATGACTTCGATGCACTTCGGTTCGAATCCCTCTGTCTCTGGCCTCGTCCTGGTGAGCGACGGCGTCTTGGCAGGTGCGGACATTCCCGGCAAGACGAACCCTTACGCAACGTTCCAAACCCTGCGGCCGGATGCCGTGATCGACCGCGCCGTTTACGTGTACAAAGGACAATTCAAACTTGGCCCTGCGGCCGCTCTCGAACATGTAGAGGGATCAGGAATATTTCTGACACAAGGACGAACCCAGGAGGCACTCGTTGACGCAGAATTAGCCACCCGCCTGGACCCTGAGAGCGCGACGGCCTGGGAAGCCAAAGGCGACGCACTCGCCGCCATGGGGCGCCGCGCCGAGGCTCACATCGCTTACCAGATTGCGCTTGAAGCTCCAGAACTTGACCCGGTGTTCGAGCAGGAATTAGTGAGAGCCCTGCGAAGGAAAGCCGGTGCCTAGACCGTGATGCATCGACTCCGATCACCTCGTTGCTTCCTGCTGTCACAGGTAGCCATCACAGCTGGAAGAACGCTAAAGTAGAGCCGGCTTTGCTCCGGTCATTTGCTAACGAACTGAAGAGCAAGCCTTCGAAAGGAACTGCTCTCGTCTGTCGATAAATCGCCAATGCGTTGGCCCTACCTTTCGATACTTCATGAAGCACTTCCAACTCACGTGCTGAGATCGAGTCTTCCGTGGCGCGATCGCCTCAATTCCACTAATGTCTGGCATGTCCATGAGCGTGACGTCCGGACGGTGGGTTCGTGGAAATAGTGAAGCTTGATAGCAAAGTCAGCGGATAAAGCTTGGTCATGAACGGTCCCTGCATAATCCCCAGCAACTGATAAGGGTGAGCTGGGTTGCGTGCTTCGGTGTACCGGATTGACCGTGGAAGTCGCAAAGCGTGCAGCCCTTGCTGCGGTGCTGTAAGCCGTTGATCCTTGAATCGGGTGTCCGTCACGGCAGAGGTCAGAATCGCTCAATCCTATCGAGGATCAGGGAGCTAGAACCTAATTAGGCGAGCAGACTCCTACACATATGGCAGAACAGAAAATTCCGGCATAATGTGACCACTTGGCCACATTATGCCCGGAATAACAGCTTTAAAACCACCAAGACCTTCTTCTAGCTACGAAGGATCAGATGCGCATCGGCATGAGGATGTAGCGGTACTTCTGGTCTTCGTTGGAGTCTTCCGGGCGCATCTGACCGGCGGACTGGGCGTCCTTGAACTCCAGGCGGACTTCGCCGGTATTGCCGATTGCCTTGAGGAAGTCTATGAGGTATTGAGAATTGAAGCCGACGACGAGGGGGTCGTAGTTGTAGGGCGTCTCGATGATGTCTTCCGATTCGCCGGAGTCGGTGGAGGAGCTGGAGATGCGGAGCTCGTTCTGTTCCAGGCGGATCTTCACCGCGCCGGAGCGCTCGTCGGCGAACTGGGCGACGCGCTGCAGGGCTCCCATCAGGTCTTCCGAACGGACGATAACGAACTTGTTGTTGTCGCGCGGCAGGACAGCTTCGTAGTTCGGGAACTGGCCCGTTAGCTTGCGGCTGGTCAGGACGCGTCCGCCGATACGGAAGAAGAGCGTGGTGTCATCGTCCGCAAACTCGACGTAGTCTTCTTCCTCGGTGGCGGCGTTGGAGTTCGCCAGAAGCGAGGAGAGTTCGCCGAGCGCTTTGCGCGGGATGAGCGTCTTCTTCTCGCCGGAGACGCCGGCGAGGTTTTCGCCCAGGCGCTCGATGTGCGCCAGGCGATGCCCGTCGGTTGCCACCATGGCCATACTCTCCGCCTTGAGGACGAGAAGGGCACCGTTGAGGGTGTAGCGCGACTCTTCGCTGGAGATGGAGAAGATCGTTTTCGCGATCATGCTGCGCAGGGCGGGAACGGCTATTTTGATCGAACCCGTCGTGGGGAACTCGGCCACCTGGGGGAAGTTGGCGCGGGCCATGCCCACCATCTTGGTGTTCGAGCGACCGGCGCGAATCTGAACCCAGTGGTTGTCCATGAGCTTGATGGAGATTTCGCCGTCCGGAAGTAACTTGATGTAGTCGTAGAGCTTGCGGGCGGGGATCGTGCACGCGCCGGGCTTCTTCACCTTGGCCGCGCAGGAGGTCCGCAGCGACTGATCCAGGTCCGTGGCCGTGATGGTCAGACGGTCTTCGTCGGCCTCGAAGAGGAAGTTCGACAGGATCGGGATCGTGGTCTTGCGCTCGACGACAGACTGCGCCGCGGTGAGTTCGCGCAGAAGCTCCGAACGGGAGACGGTGATCTCCAGATTGCCGGTAGGTGCAGCGGAGGTGCCAGAGGAGAGCGGAGAGGCAGCGGTCGACACGGTTTGAATCCTCCAGGTGCTTTTACGGGCGGTTGGCAACAAGCGTATCACTGCCTTCACGAGCAGCGATATGGGTTTGATTCTAGCGGGTGTTGCGATGTTTTTCAGGATGTGGATTGCTGGGCTTTCTTTAGGAAAACGGGGTGTTTGTTTTTGTTCGTGCCAGCGACGAAGGCTTCTAAAAAACAACAGATAAATAAGAGACTTTTCTAGTAGCAGTAGTCGTTGCTGTTGGAAAAGTGGAAGAACGTCTTATGTGACAGAGAGCACGTGGGTTGAGTGCGTGTCCTGAAATAGAAAACAGGCCCTGCGAAAACCGGAAGATGCGGAAGGTTGGAGGGAACCTGCCGCCAGCGTCACGGGATGTGCGCATTCTGCACAACCGAAGAGCATCCACAGGTGAAAGAAACGGGTGGGATTAACGGAAAAGGCGGTCCGGGCCAAGTGGGCCGCGACCGTTCGCATGCCGTAATTTCAACAGTCCTCGTAGGAAGTCGAGGAAAGCTGGACTTATCCACGGTTTCCACGGAAATCGGAGGGGTGTGGAGGACGAGGGACGGAATCTCCTCTCCTGGGGCATTGGATTGCAGGGTGAAGCGGTTATTTCTTTTTGGTCATGCCTCGAAAGCGGGACATGAAAAAACGCAGGTGGAATAGTATGTTCTGCTTGGGATATCTACTATCCTTTTTGTGCAAGACTTTGCAAGGATGTATCTA
The DNA here is from genome assembly GCF_000179915.2 of Terriglobus saanensis SP1PR4. Lineage (NCBI taxonomy): Bacteria > Pseudomonadati > Acidobacteriota > Terriglobia > Terriglobales > Acidobacteriaceae > Terriglobus > Terriglobus saanensis. The sequence goes on from NC_014963.1 coordinate 5,031,256, forward strand.
TGCGTGTGATCTGCAAGAAATCAATGATCGGAAGTGATGTTCGTTGTCCGATCTGTGGACAAGGGTTCGTAGTTTTTTGGCAGGGTCGTGTTCAGGCGCGCCAATTGGAGAAGAAGCTGGTGCTCCAGAGTCTCCGGATGCAACACGAAAACGGGTCGAATGGGGCCGAGGTTCATCCTGCGGCCGCCTTCGATGTCCCAATCTGGGATGGAGCGGCGCTCGGCGATGCGGTTAGTCAGCAGAACTCTGCTGCCGTCGGCCGTTGAAGCTGCCCGGCTTATCGAAGCGCTTTGACGATGCGATAAGTCTTTTAGTTCGAAGGATATAGCAATTCCAACCCCGCAGGATCTTTTACGCTTTTCTCAGAAAAGCTGCTCCTGGTCGAGGGGCTCATCCGGCCCGACGTGGTCCACGGATTGTCGTTCGTGGAGAGCGCAGGTTAGGATGCGGCATGCAAAATCGACGTGATCTTTTGGCTGCTCTGCCCGCGCTTGCGCTGTTCGGGCCCGCTTTGGCTGCTGCACAGGAACCTGCCTCCGACACGAAGACCGGACCGGTGGGTACGACCGATGGCACCGCCCGGCTGGCGCACAACACCATCTTTCGATACAGCGATATGAAGGTCAGCAGGTCCGCGAACGGGGAGAGCCGCGCGATCCTAAGCGGAACGCTGCCGACGGGCGAAGGCCTGGAGATGCACGAGACCATGCTCCTGCCGGGACATGCGCCCCATCCTCCCCATCAACACATGCACTCGGAGATGCTGCTGGTCCGGAGCGGGACTCTCTCTTGGCTGGTGAACGGGAAGCAGGAGACTGCCGGGCCGGGGGACATCCTCTTTGCGGCTTCGCAGGAGCTGCATGGCGTGAACAATATCGGGACTGCGAATGCCGAGTATTTCGTGGTGGCGATTGGGCCGAATCTGAAGAAGTGAATTAGTGCCATTTCGGGAGAATCGGGAAGATCTAAGTCTCTGTTGAGGCATATGAATCTGGTGCCCTGTACCTTGCTCTTCACGATGTGCAGGGAGGGTGCTTGTTCACTTCAGATTTGGGAAAAATCGGGATGCTTAAATGGGCTTGGAACGCGCCTCGCGAATCGGCGGTTTGGTCTCAAGCCCTGGACTTCTACGAGACAGGTAGAGGGTGGACCGGGACAGAAGCCGAAACGCGCGATTGCAGACTGCTCCTACGACTCGGGCCTGCTTCATAAATAACGGACCAAGCGAAGGCGTTGGCGTATTCGTTCTGGACTGCAACGCTTTGACCATCTCCGGCCCTATATAGGGAAGCATGGTAGACCTCCACCGTCTCTTGAAGAGTCCTTCGCGATGCCGAATCTTCTGCGCATCTGCCGGACTTAACAAGTCGCGCGTGGAGTTATTCCCGGTTTACTGCTGTACAAGCGGTTGGCTTGAATAAGTCTTAAGAGTCAAAGGCCCCATTTCCCGCAGTGGGATGTGGGGCCTTTGACCTTTGGCGATGCCACTCGTTACTGCGCGGTGGGAGTGCCGGGCTTGCCTGCTGGTTCTACGGCGTTGGGGAAGATGTCCTTGAGCGGGGCGTTGCGTTCGCGGTTCAGTTCGGGGTGCGGGAAGGGTTTGCGGGGCATCATCTCTTCGCGTTCCGAGGTGTTGTAGAGGAAGATCGCCTCGATGACCGCGGCCTGCATCAGGTCAGCAGGGTGGAGGCGTTCGACGGTGTCCATATTGGAGTGGTGGGTACGTGTCTCGTAGTCCATGGGGTCCTGGATGAATTGGAAGCCCGGCAGGCCGACGGCGTCGAAGGAGAGATGGTCCGTGCCGCCGGTATCGCGCGGGGTGAGAGTGGTTGCGGAGAGGTCGGCCAGGGGAGCGAGCCATTGTTTGAAGATCGGGCCAATGGCGTAGTTGCCCTGGAGATAGACGCCACGGACGCGACCTGTGCCATTATCCAGGTTGTAGTAGGCGTCGAGCGTCTCCCACTCCTTGGTGGTCTTCAGCGGGCCGGTGGGCTGGCGAGGCAGACCCGTGCCGGGATCGCTAGCGGGGCTTTTCTCCTCGAACTCACCGAAGTGCTGTTTTACGTAGCCTTTGGAGCCGTACAGGCCTTGCTCTTCTCCGCTCCAGAGCGCGATGCGGATGGTGCGGCGGGGGTGAAGGTCGAGCGCCTTGAGGATGCGGACAGCCTCCATGGCGACGACCGAGCCAGCGCCGTTGTCGGTCGCTCCGGTGCCGGAGATCCAGCTGTCGAGATGGCCGCCGACCATGACGACCTGCTCTTTCAGTTTGGGGTCGGAGCCGGGGATCTCGGCCACGGTGTTGAAGCCGTGTTCGTGGTCGCCGGTGGTGGTGGATTCGAGGTTGACCTCGAGTTTGACGGGGACGTTGGCCGCGAGGAGACGGACGAGGCGACCGTAGCCTTCGATGGTGAGGACGGCGTTGGGGACGGTGACGCGGTTGGCCGGGTTCTGCGCGCCGCGGACGAGGTCAGCGTTGTTGTCGTCGAAGATGATGCCGGCACCGCCGCCTTTGTTGCCGTCGCGCGAGGGGGTAAGGATGACGGCGACGCCTTCGTCGGTCATCATCTTGAGCGCTTTCGCGCGGAGGGCTGCGGTGCGCAGGCGTTCGGCGGGGGTGGGTGCGCCGGGGCGAGGTACGCGCGGCGTGGCCTGTTCGGAGCCTTCCATCTCTTTGAGTTCTTCGTCGGTGTAGCGGGAGAAGAGCGGCGCGGTGATGTCGGGAACGGGACGCATGATGCCGAAGAGGACGATCTTGCCGCTCAGCTTGCCCTTGTACTTCGTGATGGCTGCGTCCAGGTCGGCGTCTGTCGCGATGGCGAGGTGGACTACGTCGCCGGTAATGGGGCCTTTGGTGGCGGGAGACCAGGGAGCGGCCTGCAGCCAGAGGGGTTCGGTGTCCGGCGTGATGATGCGGGCCCAGGAGTTGATCTGCTGCCAGCCGATGCCAAACTCACCCCAGTCTTCGAGATGGGCGTTCTGCAGGCCGATTTTGGTGAGGGTGTCGCGGGTCCACTCGTTGGCCTTCTTCATGTTGGGCGAACCGGTGAGGCGCGGTCCAATGCCATCCATGAGGGCCGAGGCGAACTCCATGACGTGTGAGTGGGCGAAGCCTTCCTCGCGGATGCGCTGGTACATGGTGAGATCGAGGTGTTCGGTGGCGGGCTGTTCGGCGTAGTACGGAGGGACTTTAGGTTTATCTGCGGCGGAGAGTTGCAGGGTACAACAGGCGAGTGCGGCGAAAGCTGCACAACGGCGCGCGAAGTCTAAGTACATGAAGCCTCCAAAGGGGAATGGAGACAAGATACAGTGCGAACCGCGCCTATCGGCGGGTAATTCTGCGAATATAAATTCCGCCGAGATACACCGTACTGAAAAGGAACATGAGGATGCCGATCGGGAGGCCGACGCGCATGTAGGCCATGCTGAAGTCCGCGGTGTGGTGGCCGATGCTGGTGTACGCGAGCAGGGCAACGATTCCGACGAAGGTGGCGATGAAGAACGAGCTCAGCGTCGAGGCGAAGATAAAGAGCGCCGTCTGGAAGATGCCGAAATCGCCTACGGGAGCGCCGAAGAGGCGGGGGCCTTTGTAGTCGTTTGCGGTGGTGTAGTTATTCATCGAAATGTCCCCTGCGGATAGAATAACTCTTGATGGTGGATGCAGTGACAGAACGGGGCTTACAGGAGATCTCGGCGGCGGAGGCTGCGGCGCAGTCGCGGCCCGAGACGGCGACCAATGGCGTGCATTATGCGACGTTTGGCGATCTGAGTGGCATTTTAGGTAAGGGTCGCGATGTTTCGGTGGACGCGGAGCTGAAACGGCTTGTGAATGCGGTCCCGCTGGCGATGTCTGCCGCTCTGGATAAGACGGTCTTTTATTTTGTTCCTTTGGCGATGACGCTGTCCGGTGAGGCAGAGAGCGTGGAACAGAAAAAATCGTCGCCGACGTTTGTAGCGACGGCCTATTCGGCAAAGCTGGCCGATCGCGCCATCTGCCACAAGAACGTCAAGCTCGAAGGGCACGACGGTGTATTCCTCTCCAGCCGCCTGCACGGCGACGCATTTGCGCTGGCGTTTGAACTGTTTATCAATGTTGCGCATGGAGTAGTGGACGTAACTGGCGTTCCAGAGGGTTTTGCCACGCTGGCGTGGGGGCAGACTGAGGTGGGCGCGCGCGGCGAGACGAGCTATGACGCCTTTGAGAGCCGGGAGAAGGCACGCAAGGGCGGCCTGGTGGACGAGAAGGCCAAGTCGGAGTTTCTTGAGGCCGCGTTTGTGGATGCGATGGCGATTTATATGCTCTCGCTGTACCTCGATTTTGAATACGCGGACCTGAAGGAGCGGGAGTATCCGCTGCTGGCACCGCGTGAGCTGGGAGACCGCTTGCGCGCGGTGAATGCGCTGTTCCCGCCGAATTTTGGGTATGAGTTTTTGATCAAGTACAAGCGGCGGTAGGTTGGAGTTACGCGCTTCGACGAACCTTTGAGGCAGGTAGAGATCCCAGAGGCTTAGGAGATGAACCGACCGTAGTTTTGTTTTTTGCCGGGCCGCGCACAGGGTTTTTTCTGGCAGGCAGCTTATCCCGAACTTCAAAGATCAACCGTTTTCCTAAAATATTGGCCGCACGCGTCAACGTCTCCAGCGACACTGCGGTGTTCGCGGGATCGAGCAAGCGATCCAGCTGAGATCGGCTTGTCTTTAACTCCCTGGCCATACTTTGCTTAGTCTTCTTCTGCTTCTCCATCTCCTGCTTGAACTGCCAGGCGAGGACGCGCTTGATGGCCGCTCCCTCCACCTCGTTGCGCATGCCCTCTTCTTCAAGAAAATCGTCAAAGGAGGAACCGGTGTGCAAGGCTTCGGATTGCTTGTCTTTGTTCATCGCTTTGCCCTCGTTTCCGCTTCATGGAGCCGCTTATTCCTTCGGGCGAGGTCCAGATCCTCATCCGGTGTCTTTTGAGTCTTCTTGATGAATCCGTGAAGCAGAATCATGCGACTCTGGACGTCGATGTAAAAGAGTACCCGTGCAATCTTTCCGCCTGTTAGATTTGTTCGCACTTCGTAGAGTCCGTCTTTCAGAGGACGGCAGGTTGGCATTCCAATCGGCCAGCCAAACTCTACCGTCTTGATATCGATGCCGATCCGCCTGCGATCTTCTACGGGCTCCAATCCCCTAAGCCACTCCCGAACTGGTTCGCCTCCGGCAGCGGTACGAAAAAACATCGCCGGAATTCGCTTCATGGAGGAGGGAGTGTTCGCCTTCACCGAGTTAGTGTACCTTATGTGGTACATAGGCGTCCACATTCACCGGACGTTTTTGCAAACGCATATTATTTTTCATGAGCGATTTCGATCCGAAGTTGGTTTCAGCAGAGGTTCTTCCCATCCCCGCAGACGATCTTTCGCGGGATCTGGTCGTCGCGAATGCGGATGGCAATCTACCGCACTTGGGGCTGGTGGGCGATACCTACACAGTCCTGCTGAGCGGGAAAGATACGGCGGGAAAATACTGCCTGATCGATATGCATGTGCCGCCGGGTGGCGGGCCACCTCCGCATCGGCACGATTTTGAAGAGACGTTTATTGTGCAGGCGGGGGAGATTGAGGCTACGTTTCGTGGAAAGACCTCCACTGTTCGAGCGGGCGAGACGCTGCATATTCCGGCGAATGCTCCGCATCAGTTTCGCAACGCTTCCAAGGAGAATGTGCGGCTGCTTTGCATCTGCGCGCCAGCGGGACAGGAAGGGTTTTTTGAGGAGGTTGGCGTGCGCGTGAGTGGACGAACGGTCGCTCCTCCTCCGCTTAGCCCCGAGGAGCAGAAGGCCTTCGGGGAGAAAGCGATGGCGCTTGCGCCGAAGTATCGGACGGAGTTTCTGCGCTAGGGCAGAGTTGCGCTTAACTTGGTCCGGGTAAGGGTGGCGTAGCAGAGCGCACCGGCCAGGGTGATGGCGGCGCAGACGGTGAGCGCCAGCGTGAAGGAGTGTGTCCGGTCGAGCAGCCATCCGGTGAGGAGCGGAGCGGCGGAGGCGATCATGAAGCTGCCGAAGTTCTGCAGGGCAGAGACGCCTCCGACCAGCATGGCGGGGCTGGCGGCCTGTGCCAGACCCCAGCCTGAGGTTCCGGCAAACTGCATGAAGAAGAGCGCGCTGGCGATGGCCGCGACCGCGACCGTGGTGGATGCGGCGTGGGCCACGAGCAGCGTGCTCCCTGCGGAGAGGCAGAGGCCAATCACCGCGAAGGTACGGTGGATGCGCATCAGGTCGTCCTCCCTGCTGGCGAGCCTGTCGGCGAGGAAGCCGCTGCACAGCACTCCGCCGGAGGCCATGAGGAAGGGCAGGGCTGCCGTCCAGCCGCTGCGTTGCAGGGAGAGATGGCGCGCGGTCTGGAGATATCCGGGAAGCCAGGCGATGTAGAGCCAGTTGGTGTAGTTGACGCCACCGAAGCCGAGCATCATGCCCCACATCGAACGCTGGCGCAGGAGCAGACCCCAGGGAAGCACGGTGGGTGGTGGGCCCTCGTCGATGCGGAAGGGCGTGGCGGAGCGTTCGCGGTGCAGCGCGACCCAAAGGATGGCGACGGCGAGGCCCGCCGCACCAAGCAGGATGAACATGTGCCGCCAGCCGACGTGCAGCATGAGGATGGTGAGCAGCGGTGGAGCGAGTGCCAGGCCAAGCGTGGAGGAGATGTTGAGCGCGGAGGTGGCGCGGCCTCGGCTGCGATGGGTGAACCACTCGCGAATGCTGCGCATACCTGCGGGGTAGAACGGTGCTTCGCCGATGCCGAGCAGGATACGGAGGAGCAGAAACATCTGCAGGCTGCGCACGAAGCCGGTGAGTACCTGCGCGGCGGACCAGACGGCGAGGGCCGTCCCCATCATCCAACGCGAGCCGACGCGGTCCAGCAGGCCGACGAGCGGAAGCTGCGTGAGGCCGTAGGCGAGCGAAAAGATGGAGAGCAGAAGACCCATCTGCGTGGCGCTGAAGTGCATCTCCGCGCGGATGGTGGTATTGGCGACGGAGAGCGAGGAGCGGTCGAGGAAGTTGACCAGGCCAGCGGTGAACAGGAGCGACAGAGTGGCGGTCTGATGCCCCAGAAGACTTCGGTTGGAGGCGCGAGATGTCCGGCTTTGCTGCACAGAGGAACCTTATCAGCCGCGCGCGAATGTAGTTGCACGGAGCGACTAGAATCGCAGACAGAATGATTGCTCATCTACGTGGACGTTTGCTTGCGAAGTCGCCGAACCAGGCGATTGTGGAGTGTGGGGGTGTGGGATACGACGTCGCGATCAGCGTGACGACGTTTTCCGCGCTGAAGAGTGAGGGCGCGGAGGTGGAGCTCTTCATCAATACGCAGGTGCGCGAGGATGCCATCGCCCTCTTTGGATTTGCGGAGATGGAGGAGAAGCGGCTGTTTGAAAAGCTGATTACCGTCTCCGGCATCGGGCCGAAGCTGGGCATTACGGTGTTGAGCGGGATTGCGGCGCCTCTGTTGGTGGCGGCGATCAAGGGGTCCGACCATGCGACGCTGCAAAAAATTCCTGGGATTGGGAAGAAAACCGCTGAACGAGTTGTTGTTGAGTTGAAGGACAAACTGGAGGACATGATCAGTGCGCCTTCGGCGGACCCGGGCTTCCACGCTGGACCGGCGGGAGACGATGTGCTTTCGGCACTGGCAAATCTTGGGTATCAGAAGGCGGCGGCGCAGCGCGCGATCCAGACGGCGATCGAACAGGAGCCTGCGTTGCGGACGGAGTTTGAAAAGTTATTTCGTGCGGCCATGGGGGCTATGCGGTAAGCAGCGGGTCTTGGATTGGTGCAGTGGTAGGAGGTTGTATGCGTTGGTTGGGTGTTGCTTTGTTGTGTGGAGTCTCTCTGGGGGCGCAGGTGACTACGCCTGAAGAGAAGAACTGGGAGGCGGTGTGCAAGAAGGTGACGAGTGCGCCGCTTGCCGCTCCCGAGTTGAAGGGACCGCTCCGTGCGGAGCAGTTGCCGCAGTGTGATGCGGAGGGTCTGTACTACGGCTTCAAGGGAGCTGCAGATAACGCTGCGGCGTTGCAGTGTGGGTGGTGGCAGCGGGCGCATCCTCAGCCGACGCGTGGAGACATGTTCTATGGGGCGGGTGTGTTGACGATGCTCTATGCGAATGGGCGTGGTGTGGCAAAGAACTATGATCTGGCGCTGCGGTTCGCCTGTGAGCAGACATGGGCTGCTCCGGCGGAGATGGAGTATCGCATTGGGCATCTCGAAGCATTGCGCGATGGGAAAATGCCTGCAACAAAGCCCTTCGACCTGTGCGACGACGGGACGAGTGGTCTGAGCATGGGCGCTTGCGAGGCCGTGACGCAGGGGCTTGCGGATAAGAAAAGGATGGGCTCGGCGGACGCTGTTGCGAAGCGGCTTCCGGAATCTGCGAAAGACGCGTTCGCGAAATTACAGACAGCGGAGACTGCCTTTGAGATCGCGCGAGCCAGAGGCGAAGTCGATCTGACCGGCACGGGGCGGGCCGCGTTTTCTCTCGAAGAAGAAGGCAGGTTGAAGGACCAGTTCCAGATCAATCTGCAGCGGTTTGCGAAGGGCGATGTACCAGCGGCTACGGCGCCGGACGTGACGAAGCTGGATGCGGAGATGAATGACGTTTATCGGGGTCTACAAAACTCGCAAAAATATAAGAACGCGAGTGGTGGCGCGGTGACTGCGTTGGGCATTCAAAAGGCGCAGCGGGCGTGGCTGCTGCTGCGGGACGCGTGGATTGCCTTTGCGGCGAAGGCGTATCCGGGACTGGCACGGGAGAGGGTCGAGGCGCAGCTGATACGGCTGCGTCTGCATCAGTTGCGGTCGCTTGCGAGTTCTAAAAATTGAGCTCTAAGAATTGAGGCATCGCGTGCGAAGTTTTGTTCTGGTGTTGTTGTTGGCGTTGTGTGGCCGTGCGGGTGCGGAGGAGATTCGCCAGTACATTCATACGAGTTGGGATTCGCTTTCGCGGTCTACGAATGAGTGTGCGAGTGTGCGCGATGTGAAGGTGACGACGGCGCCGATTCTGTATCTGCCTGCGGGCATGGCGGAGCCTGCGGATGTGGCGAAGACGCGTTCTGCGTGTGGCGTGGAGGTGTTGCATCTGCCGCGCGTGATGCGGAAGATTGGCGATGTGAGGTCGGAGGAGTTGAAGCGGCCGGGGCTGCTGTATCTGCCGAATCGTTACGTGGTGCCGGGTGGGCGCTTCAACGAGATGTACGGGTGGGACAGTTACTTCATCGTGCTGGGGCTGGTGGCCGATGGGCGCGTCGCCCTGGCGCGTGGGATGGTGGAGAACTTCTTCTTCGAGATTGAGCACTATGGTGCACTGTTGAATGCGAATCGCACGTACTACCTGACGCGTTCGCAGCCTCCTCTACTGGCGGAGATGGTGGCGGAGGTCTACGAGGCCTGGGCGAAGTCGGACCCTGCCGCGGCGAAGGCTTGGCTGGCGAAGGCTGTGCCGGTGCTGGAGAGCGACCACGCATTGTGGACGAGCGAGGCGCATCGCGCGGGGGCGACGGGGCTGGCACGGTACTTCGATCTGGGTGAAGGTCCTGTGCTGGAGATGGCGGATGACAGCACGTACTATCCGGACGCGATCAAGTGGATGCTGGAACACAAGGACTCCACGTATCTCGTGGACGCGAACGCGAGCGATGCGGCGAGTTGCACTCGCGCGCTGACTTCGGTGTGCGTGCATGCGACGTTTGGCGGGAAGCGATTGAGCCGGGACTTCTATCGCGGTGATCGTGCGATGCGCGAGTCGGGCTTCGATACGAGCTTTCGCTTCGGTGCGTTTTCAGGATCGACGCATCACTTTGCGCCGGTCTGTTTGAACAGCCTTTTGTATAAGTACGAGATGCGTCTGGCGGAGTTTTCTGCCCTGGTAGGAATACCTGCGAAGGGTTGGACTGCGCGTGCGGAGGCACGGCAGGATGCGATGAATCGGTATCTCTGGGACGCGGCTGCGGGACGTTTTGCCGACTATGACTTTGTCGCGAAGAAGCGAAGCGGGTATGTGTATTCAACGGATTTCTATCCGCTCTGGGCGGGGCTTTCTACGGTTGCGCAGTCTGCAAAGATCGAACAGGAGTTGCCGAAGCTGGAGATGGAGCATGGCCTGGCGATGAGCGCGGAGAAGACGGGCATGCAGTGGGACGCGCCCTATGGCTGGGCTCCTGAACAGTGGTTTGCAGTGGAGGGGTTGGAGCGGACCGGGTTCCACGCGGATGCTGCGCGGCTGGCGGAGAAGTTCTGTCGCACAGTGGAGGCCAACTTCACGCGCGATGGAACGATTCGTGAGAAGTTCGACGCGGTGACCGGGACTACTGACATCCTGCTGACAGCCGGCTATAAGAGCAATGCGGTTGGTTTTGGGTGGACGAATGGGGTGTATGTGCGGTTGATTGGGCTGAAGTAGGCGAAGAAACCATGGGGCACCCGGTTTTTAACTTCGTCATCCCGTAGCGAAGCGGAGGGATCTGCTTTTCTTCCCTGACGAATCAGGTTTGTGCGCTCCGCGCGACCCCACCCTTTCGCGATGAAGCTGCGAAAGGATGGGGCACGGTTCGTTCTTATTCCAGCTATTTCGGAACCTGCACTTCGCCGATCCAGGTGGCGTAAGGCGGCAGGGTGAAGTGTGCGGTGGTGACAGCGTTCAGTTCTGTGTCCGTGGCTTGCAGGGTGCGGAGGACGTAGCCCTCCGGGCCGGTGGGTGGGATCTTGGCTGCGGCGAGGTCCAGCGAGATGGTCTGTGGCTTGTCTGTCATGTTGAGCGAGATCACGATGGCGTGATGGCCGGGCAGGTAGCGCACGTAGGAGAGCACGCTCTGGTTCGATTCATCGAGCATCATCATGCCGCCATCGCGCACGCTGTCGCGGGTGCGGCGCATCTTGATGAGCTTCTTGTGCCAGTTGAGCAGCGAGTTTGGATCGGCGAGCTCGGCCTGCACGTTGAGCGTCGTGTAGTTCGGCGCAACGGGAAGCCATGTCTTTGCCGTGGTGGAGAAGCCGGCTTGCGGTGAGCTGTCCCACTGCATGGGCGTGCGTTCACCGTCGCGGCCCTTTTCCGCGGGCCAGCCGGTGATGCCAATGGGGTCTTTCACGTCTTCCTTGCGCGTGGGTGTGGCGGTGGTCATGCCAAGCTCTTCGCCGTAGTACATCAACGCCGTATCGCGCGCGGTCAAAAGCATGGTGGCGAGCAGCTTGGCGATGTGGTCTTTCGCGACTGGGTCTTGGATGCCGACGGTGTAGCGGTCCGTGCTGCGTTCGTTATCGTGGTTGTCGAAGACGAGGAGCGGCTGCGAGCCGTGGACGCCGGTTTCAACGTCCGTGAGCTGTTTGCGGAAGCGCGCGGCGTCGAGTGTGCTGGAAGAGAAGCCGATGATCGTGTCCATCGGAAGCTGCAGCTCGTCCTTCTTTTCGCCGCCGTACCACTTGTCGACTTCGGCGATGTTGGGAAGATAGGTTTCGCCGATGAGGACGCGGTCGCCGGGATACTTCGCCACCATGGCGCGCATGCGGCGCATGACGTCATGCACTTCGGGCAGGTTGTTGGTGTACACGTCGTCCAGGTTGACGTCGCCCTGCTTGTTGACGCCGGGTTTTACGGGCTCGTCGCGAAGCTGTGTGTCTTCAAAGAGCGTGGGAACGGCATCGAGACGATAGCCCGCAACACCGCGATCCATCCAGAACTGCATGCCCTCGAACATGGCCCTTTCTACGGCAGGATTGCGCCAGTTGAGGTCGGGCTGCTGCTTGTAAAAATCGTGATAGTAGAACTCTTTCGTTTTGGGGGACATCTCCCAGGCGGAGCCGCCGAAGACGCTCTCCCAGTTGTTGGGAGGGACGGTTTTGCCATCGACTTTCTTGCCGGGATTCCAGACGTACCAGTCGCGCTTTGGATTGCTTTTGGACGAGGAGGATTCGAGGAACCACTTGTGCCGGTCGGAGGTGTGGTTGACGACCCAATCGAGAATGACGCGGATGTGGTGCTTGTTGGCCTCGGCGACGAGGCGGTCGAAGTCGGCGAGGGTGCCGTACTGAGGGTCTACGTTTTCGTAGTCGGAGATGTCGTAGCCGAAGTCGACCTGCGGCGAGGGGTACATGGGCGAGATCCAGATGGCGTCGACGCCGAGGGCTTCGAGGTAGTCGAGACGGCGTGTGATGCCCACGAGGTCGCCGATGCCGTCGCCGTTGGAGTCCTGGAAGCTGCGCGGGTAGATCTCGTAGATGACGGCGTGCTTCCACCAGGTGTTGTCGATGGGCGGAATGGTCATCGACGACTGTGCGGAGAGGGGTGCGGCGAGTACAAGCGAGAGTAGTGCAGCGGCTAGGCGCATAGTTTGAGGCTCCGATATGGGTTCGGGGCAAGGTTAGCATTTTGCCGGGATTTGAGGCAGGAAGGTCCGGACATAGATGCGGGTGCGGGCGACGTTGGGATTCTTCGCTGCGCTCAAGATGACGGTCTTTGCTCAGGGCTGTTTCGTTGGGAGGGGAGATAGACTTTCTTTGCGAGGTGGTGTGCGATGCGGGAGTTGTTTCTTGGGGTGGACTGCGGGACGCAGGGGACGAAGGCGCTGTTGATCGATGCGGATGGCACGGCTTGGGGGCATGGGCACGCGGCGCATGCGTTGATCGAACGCGAAAGCGGAGCGCGGGAGCAAGAACCGCATTGGTGGGTGGAGGCTGCGACGGCTGCGATCCAGCAGGCAGTCGCCGCGGCGAAGTCCAAGGGTGAGTGCGTGGTGCGTGGCCTGGGTGTGAGCGGGCAGCAGCATGGGCTCGTCGTGTTGGATGAGGCTCAGACGGTAATCCGTCCGGCGAAGCTTTGGAACGATACGGAGACGGCGGCGCAGAACGAGGAGGTTGTGCAACGGATGGGTGGTGCGGCGGCATGCGTGGAGAAGTTCGGAATTTCTCCATTGACGGGATACACGGTTTCCAAGCTGCTCTGGTTGAAAGAGAAGGAGCCTGCGAATTTTGCGCGGGTGCGGCACGTGATGCTGCCGCACGAGTATCTGAACTGGTGGCTGACGGGGCGGATGTGCGCGGAGTTCGGCGATGCTTCGGGGACGGGCTACTTCGATGTGCGGAAGCGCTTGTGGGCGAAGGATGTTCTGGACGCGATCGATCCGGCGCTCTTTGGATGTCTGCCGGAGTTGATCGGCGCGGATGAGGCCGTGGGGACGTTGAAGCCGGAGGTCGCGGCGCTGCTGGGTCTCGATGCCGCGTGTGTTGTCTCTCCTGGTGGCGGAGACAACATGATGGGCGCGATCGGCACGGGCAATGTGCGCGAGGGCGTGGTGACGATGAGCCTGGGGACTTCGTCCACGTTGTACTCATATCGCGAGGCGCCGATGGAGACGGTGCCGGAGGGCGTGGCTCCGTTCTGCTCTTCGACGGGTGGATGGCTGCCTCTGGTCTGCACGATGAACGCGACGAACGTGGTGAACTCGATGCTGAGCGCGCTGGGTCTGGGTGTGGAGGCGGTAGATCGTCTGCTGGCAGAGAGTGCACCGGGGGCGGACGGGATCACGGTGCTGCCGTTTTTGAATGGCGAGCGGACGCCGGACCTCCCGCTGGCGAAGGGATGTGTCTTTGGGCTTTCGGCGACAAATTTGTCCGCGGCGAACCTGCTGCGCGCCACGATTGAGGGTGTTACGTTTGGTGTGCTGGGAGCTTCGACGTGGGTGACGGCTTCGCGGATCCTGTTGATCGGCGGCGGAGCGAAGAGCACGCAGTGGCGGCAGATGGTGGCGGATGCCTCCGGTGCGCGCGTGGAGGTGCCTGCGGTGGAGGAGGCTGGTTGCCTCGGCGCGGCAATGCAGGCGCTGGCTGTTTCATCAGGCAAGTCGATTGCGTCGGTGGCCGATGTCTGTGTGCGTTTGGATGAGGCGAAGACGGCTGTGCCAGTTGCGGAGAAGTTTGCTCAGTATGCAGCGGCGATGGCGCGGTACAAGGAGCGATTGAAGGCGGAGTTTGGGGTTTAGCTCCTACTTCGAAATCTTGATTTCAAAAACCGTAGGCCACTGTTTGCCGGTGACGAAGAGGCGGTCGTGCTGGGCGTCGTAGGCGATGCCGTTGAGGACGGATTCTTCGTCGATCTTCTGGCTGGCGGGCAGAAGGCCGGTGAGGTCGATCCAGCCGAGGACGTGGCCGTCCTGCGGCGAGATGCGGGCGATCCGGTCAGAGTGCCAGACGTTCGCGTAGATCTCACCCTTGATGTATTCGAGCTCGTTGAGTTGATCGATGGTGCGGGCGCCGTCTTTCACCACGATGTGGCGGGTCTCTTTGAAAGTGGCAGGGTCGCGGAAGCGGAGCGTTGCGGTGCCGTCGCTGGTGACGATCTCTTTGGCGGAGTGCGTCATGCCCCAGCCTTCGCCGGTGTACTTGAACTGTTTGACCAGGCGCAGGGTGAAGCGGTCATAGACGAAGCAGACGTGCGACTGCCAGGTCCATTCGTAGATCTGCGAACCCCAATCGACGATGCCTTCGCCGAAGTCCTGTGGTGCGAGATTGATGCGCTGGAGGGTGTTGCCTGTTTTGGGGTCGGAGCGATGAGGGCCGAGCGGCCTTCCATTCCTGTGCCTTCGTAGAAGAGGCCGTTGAGGTAGAGGAAGCCTTCGGTGTAGTTGGAGGTGGCGTGCGGGTACTTTGCTACGACAGTGTAGTGGGAGATTGGAGCGGCGATGGCCTGGGTGGCGAGGAGCGCTAGAGCGAGGAGGAAGATGCGCATGTCGTCTTTGACTCTTCTTTTCGCTTTTGTCGATCTGGAGCGTAGTGATCTGCTTTGTAGAAACGATGTGACTGGGATCATCGGAATAAACCCGACCGAAGTGTGTTTTACAGATTGATTTCATTCGCCACGAAACTACGTGAAAGCGGCCGAAGCAGGTGTTGTTCAACAGAATTCGTTTTTTCTACTTTATCGGAAGGTAGCCATGCCAAATTTTCCAGGGAGTTTATTAGACAATGTTCAAACGGCGATTAAAAGGCCAGATGTTGTTGGCGTCGTGGTCGTGGACGAGCAAGGTGATCCGCCTGCGGCATACCCTCAAAGACCTCATCAGCAGCAGGTCCTTCTCTTCGCAGCGAGATTCGGGCTTCCTGTTTGGCTCATAGAACTAAACCCAAATCCAGCCAATCCCAATATCGCTACCCGGACTCAGTTGCGTGCGTTTCTGCCTCAAAATGTTCCCGTCATCACAAAAAGGGGTCTAAATGCCTTTCACAACACAAATTTGCTAGCTCAACTTCAGCATGCGCACGTTGACACCATAGTGTTGATGGGATTCGCTTCGAATCAGTGCGTCAAGTTAACAGCTGTGGGTGGTCATGAGGGATCACCCACAAATCCAGGGCCCTTCAATGACGGGGCTACCGGTCTCATGCTCACCGTGATGACTTGTCAAAATATTCTTCGCGGTGGTTCCGTTGGTGACTGGATTGCGACGCCTGGAGTCGAATTTTACGAAAGGGTCTAGTGAGCGGGTTATTCGGGTGGGATGCGCTTTGCACATGAACCCATGTCCCAAAAGCGGGACATGGGGCACCCGGTCGTAGATGTCCTGAGGGATCTGGTTTGTGCGCTCTGCGCGACCCCACCCTTCGCGATAAGGCCGCGAAGAATGGGGCACGGGGTGGTGCTACTGGTGGTGGTGCATGGGCCAGCCGAGGTATTTTTCGGCGGCTTCTTTGACCGGGGCGGCTACGTTGGCGAAGTTGGCCGCGACGTGGTGTTCGAAGCCGTTTTCGCAGATATAGCGGAGGAGCTTCTGCATGTTGGGGATCTCGACGACGCCTGCGCCGCCGAAGGTGTTCAGCGAGTCGTCCGTGAAGGCGCCTTCGCCGACGTAGCCGCGGATGGTTCCGGTGAAGTCGTCGGTCGAGAAGCGGGCGAAGCTCATGGCTCCAGCTTTCACCTTGCCGTCCAGGGTGCCATAGGTGTTTTCCTTACCGACCGTGCCCGCGACGATCTGCTGGAAGTCCATCTTCACGCCTTCGTTGAAGAAGTGCTTGGGCAGGTTGGAGCAGTGGAAGCAGACCGCCTTGTCCGGGTTGTTGCCGTAGTTGTTGTTCCAGTCCAGAAGGGCGGAGGGGGTTTCGCTCGCAAGCGTGAGGGCGTACATCGAAAGCGTTCCCATGGTGTCCACTTCGCAGGCGGAGGGCAGAAGCTTTTCGCTCATCATGCTCATGATGGTGCAGGGCACGATGCCGAAGAACTCTTCCATCGAGGTCCAGCACTGGACGGAGGAGATGGTGAGGTCGTTGGACTTCATCCAGCCGTCGATGACGACGCCGAGCTTGGACATCTTGAGCAGCGCGGCTTCGGGCGTGTTGTTGGTGGGGAGGTAACTCTTGATGGCGTTGAGCTTCTGCTGCACGAAGTCGTCGGTGTCCGGGAGTTTGGCGATGCGGCCGAAGATCTCGGAGAGATCGAGCGTGTCCACCGTGATGCCGGATTGTTCGAGGAGTTTTTCCGAGTAGCGGACGGTGTTGAAGGCCGCCGGGCGAGCGCCGATGGCGCCCAGGCGCAGGTTGCGGAAGCCGCGGACGACGCGACAGGTGGCGGCGAACTCCTGCAGGTCTTTCGCGAACTCGGCGGAGTCGGGGGCTTCCGTGTGCAGCGTGGTGAGGGAGAACTTTTCGCCGTACTGGCGGAGGTTGTTGGCGATGGACATCTTGCCGCAGAAGCTGTCGCGGCGGAAGGCGATGGACATCTTGCCGGTGTCGTCGGGCGTGGCCTGGATGAGAATCGGGACTTTGAGGTTGGAGAGGCGGATGGCGTCGGCGAGGCCGCGCTCCTCGCCGAAGTTCGGAAGGGTGATGATGATGCCATCGATGTCCTTGGCGTTCTTCTGGAAGAGGGCGGTGCAGCGCTTGGCCTCTTCATAGGTTTCGACCGCGCCGAAGGAGGTCTCTTCGGGGGTGACGCAGATGGCCTTGTGGCCCGCGCGCTCGATAGCGGCGATCATCTCGGTGCGTCCGGTGGCGGCGAGATGGGAGGGGAAGAAGCCGCGGTTTCCGACGAGGAGGCCGAAGGTCATTTGCTGAGGCATGATCTATTCCTTTTGCTGTTGTTTGGGTCGGTGTGGATGAAGTCTGGCTGAAAGCTGCTCGTTCATCCGGTGGTGGAGGTGGGTTGCGGAGGGTAAAAGCAGATCTCTCCACTTCGGTCGAGATGACGGGAATGTTGTGGGATGACAAAAAAGTGGCTGCGGGATGACAAAGTCTCTCTGAGACGGCAAACAGGATGGTTAGACTTTGCCGGGGCGGAAGCGGATCGCGTAGAAGGCGCCGAAGATCGTCATGCCGATGCCCCACCACAGGGTGACGTGGAGCTCCGGAAGGACGACGTTGGGTGGATGCGAGAGTTGGTAGATACCCACCGGGATGAGGACGAGGCCGTAGACGAGGCAGAGCGCGCCGACGAAGAACCAGATGCTGAGCTGCATCTTCCGGGGAGCGTCGGGTGGCGCTGCGGCGGAGGTCGCGGTGTGGCTGTGGAGGTGTTCTGTTGGTCCGGACATGGCTACGTTTCCTTTTTGGCCTACCAGAAGAGCAGGTTGAGGATGAAGAAGAGGGTGGCGACGATGATGGCCCAGAAGATGGGTTTCTGCCAGAGCTGCGTGGCTCCGTCATCCGGAATGACCGTTGAGCCGTAGACGAGGCCGGTGAGTTCGGCTTCGCTCTTTGCCTTGGTCATATAGCTGACAACGACCGTGACGAGAACGCAGACGAGCCAGCTCCAGAGAGCGCGGTAGAGGTTCTCCGCCATGGGCTTCGCGTCGGGCGAGAGGGCGATGTAGCGGAGGGCGCTGGCGTCCTGCTGCACCCAGATCCACATGGCAACGGAAGAGATGGTTCCGGCAAGCAGACCCCAGAAGCCGCCCTCCTTGGTCGCGCGCTTCCAGAGCATGCCGAGGATGACAGTGCCGAAGAGCGGAGCGATGAAGAAGGAGAAGAGCGCCTGCACGTAATCCATGATGGAGGCGGCGCGCATCACCAGGTAGGCGGTGGCGATGGAGAGCAGCATGCCCACGACGGTGGAGGCGCGGCCCATGAAGACGTAATGCTTATCGCTGGCGGCTTTCTTGATGTATGCGCCGTAGAGATCGTAGGTCCAGACAGTGGAGAAGGCGCTGATGTTGCCCGCCATGCCGCTCATGAAACCGGCGACGAGGGCGGTGATGCCGAGACCCAGAAGACCCGGACCGCAGTAGCGGACGAGCATCAGAGGAAGGACTTCGTTGTAGCTGTGCTGCCCGGTAGCGGCGGCGACGGACTCAGGAACGAGCTTCATCAGGGTGCCGTCGGTGTTACGCAGGACGGCGAGCGCCAGCAGGCCGGGGACGATGACGATGAAGGGAACCGCCATCTTGAAGGCCGCGCCGATGATGGGAGCCATGCGCGCCGCGCGAAGGTTATTGGCCGAAAGGACGCGCTGGACTACAAGGAAATCAGTAGTCCAGTAGCCGAAGCTGATGACGAAGCCGAGGCCGAAGACGATCCCGGTCCAGTGGACGCCCATCGGATTGGAGGTAAAGGAACCGAGGTTCGACCAGAGATGCGTGTACGTCGTCGTGCCGAGGTTGTGGGCGATCTGGGCCTTCAGGTTCGTCCATCCACCGGCTTCGATCAGGCCGACGATGGGGATGAGCGCCGCTCCCGCCCAGATGAGGACAAACTGCAGCACCTCATTAATGATGGCGGAGCGCAGACCGCCGAGCATGACATAGAGACCAACGGTGAAGGCTCCCACCCAGATGGAGAAGTTGATGTCCCAGCCGAGAACGACCTTCATCACCAGCGCCATGGAGTACATATTGACGCCGGACATGAGGACGGTCATGAAAGCAAAGGAGATGGCCGAGACGGCGCGCGCGCCTTCGCCGAAGCGCAGCTGCAGGTAGCCGGGGACGGAGTGCGTTTTGGAGATGTAATAGAAGGGCATCATGACGATGCCAAGGAAGAGCATCGCCGGGATGGCACCGATCCAATACCAGTGCGTGGCCAGGATGCCGTACTGGTACGCCGCTCCCGCCCAGCCCATGAGCTCGAGCGAGCCGAGGTTGGCGGAGACGAAGCTGAGGCCCGCGATCCAGGCCGTCATCTCGCGGCCCGCGAGGAAGAACTCTTCGCTGGTGTTGGCGGAGTCCTTCACGTAGAAGCCGATGAAGAGAACGATGGCGAAGTAGAGACAAAGAATGGTGATGTCGACGGCGGAGAGCGTCGTCAGTTGCCGACTTGAGAAGAGAAGGAGTGCGGGCATTTGACCTCGTGATCTTCGCTAGCGTGCCTGTTGCCGGAAGGATACTAGAGTCGATGTACTTCGCGCGATGTCTATGGGGGACAGGGACGGTCGTGTCTGGTGAAACTGTCTGTCAGGTTTGCTGAATTTAGGGCTCGCTCTTTGAGCGAGGGATGCGCTTCCGCTGGCCCGGCACGTCGCATAGAGCGCGATGTGTGGGGGCACGCGGATTTGTACCGCTTTGAAGGACAGCAGATCCCTTTGCTGCGCTACGGGATGACAAAAGGGTGTGGGCACAGGGCTTTTCGAGGTGAACCGAGCCTTTCCGTGAATCTTTGTTAAATCCAAAGGGTATGTCGTTGGGGATTGCTAAGACCGTTCGTTAACCAGATAGAAGTGCAATCGCAGAAAAGTTGTCGAGCTCCCTGGGTATTGTTTTCTTCATTTCCTAGGTCCACCGGCCTTGTTCGTGGCGGTTTCAGCGCGGCTGAGCAAACGCTTTTTCGCTTTAGGCTCCTCGCGGAGGGGCTTCTTCCTACCTTCTTCCTAACCGAGCAATCGAGGGAAACATCATGAAGAATCTTCTGAAAGCAAGTTTTGTCATTGGCCTAGCGCTGGTAGCGCTCATCGCCGCCGTAAACGTACAGGCACAGTCGGTACAGATCAACGGAATCGGGTCTTCCGCTCTCTTTTTTGATCTTGGACTTGCCGCGTCGACGCTCAACGGTATTGCGGGTGGCATGTGCGTGTGGAGCAGCACGGGCATCACAAGTGGGGCCATTGCGAATGCGATAGATACCAGCATGATCACTCCACTGAGTGATTCGGGTCCAGCGTGGGTCACCTGGACGCCCTCGTTTGGGCAATCAGCGAATGCCCAAACCTGCAACGGACCAAATGTAACCTCTACCACCAAGGTCTGGGCGTATCTACAGACGGATTCCGTCGTGGGCAATCGTTGTTTATTCCATGCTCACACTACATTTGGTTCTCAATGCACGGTTTTTTATCCAACCAACGATCCACTTCCCGAGAATTTCGTTTTGACCTCTCCGGGTGCTGAATTCCCGCTTCCACCGCAAATCGCCAACGCGCTCAACAATACTCTTGTGAACATGGCAGGAACAGACATACGGCCTGAAGATGCTGTTTTTGCCACAGCCAGAGCGCTTACGCCTTGCGCGACGTCCGTGACGACGGGCTCTCAATATCTGGGGCTCGGCTACAACAATGGCGATAACATTCTGAGCTTCTTTAATAACTTCGGCGCACACCTTCTAAACTTCACCCTGCCCGTCTCTTATTTCGTGACGCCAATCGGAGCTACGCCGATAGTGGTTGTTGTGAACGGAGATAGTACCGGGTTCAACAATCCCTCCAGTCTTGTTACCAATCTCAGCAGCGCGACCCTGGCCATGTTTCTGGACGGAATATTCTCTTTCACCGGTCAGGCGCTTGCGACGCCCACGGCGTCGGGAGCACCGGTGACGGTCGTCATCCCTGAGCCGCTCTCCGGCACCTCGAACACCATGGAATTCAATGTACCGAATACCACGGCGAATCAGACCTCTCAGGATGTCGGTCTGAACCAGCCGATGGGCCAGCGCGACTGCAACCCGGTGGGTCCTGGATTGAACCCGATGAACCTCATGACGGCCAGCGGCGGCCATCGACGACGGGCGATCGGTACCGAGCAAGAGCTCAGTGAGGTGGTCGATACCGCGAACAATGGGAATAATTCGCTGAGCTATGGCTTCTGGAGCGTAGCGAACTTCAGGTTTTTCAGTAATGCACTCGCAGCCAATGCCAGATACCTGACGATCGACGGGATCGATCCATTGATTACCCGCTCCGCTGCATATACCGGTGTTATTCCTACGACAGGCAGCGCGACCCTGGCCAATGTCAGCTTGAACAGCGTTGCTAATGGAACCTATCCCATTTGGTCGATCCTCAGGCTCGTCACTGTTGACTCCACCTCGACCGTTGCCGCTGCAACCTTGGCCAATGCGACGAAGGCGCTTGTCAGCTTCGGGACCACAACAGCCCGTCCTGACTTTGTCGTTGCGGAGAACATGCAGGTTGTTCGATCTCACTTCATTCCACCTGCAGGAGTCGGTCTCCCCGCCTCTGCTGCGGATGGTCACGTCGGCCTTCCCACCAGCCCCTGTACGAGCCCGGAAGCAGGTGGCGATGTAGGTGGACAGGTGCTCACGCTTCGCGCCGATGCAGCGTTTTGCCTCGTCACGGGAGTTACTACGGGGCAAACCGGCCGCCGCCGGTAGGTTGTCCGCAGTTCTGTAACCCCTCGTTCTGCGTAGTCAGGGAGACTCAGCCGCAGCGGTGGGTCTGCCTTTCGTTTGTCCGTCGGGTCGCTCTTCGAGCGATGAATACGTTTTGCGCATGTCCGCAGATCCCTTCGCTGCGCTACGGGATGACAAAAAGGGAGAGTGGCTTCCTGATGGATCTAGTTGTGCGCCCATCATCTACGGCAAAGCGAAGGTGACGAGCGTGCCGCCGAGGGGGTGGGTGGGGTCTTTGCCTCCGCCCGTGGCGATGACGACGTACTGTTTGCCGTTGATGGCGTAGGTGGCGGGAGTGGCCAAGCCGCCGAAGGGGAGTTCGGTATGCCAGAGGAGTTCGCCGGTGCGGGTGTCGTAGGCGTGCATCTGGCGGTCGAAGATGGTGGACGCGATGAAGAGCAGGCCGCTGGCGGTGAGGACGGGGCCGCCGTAGTTTTCCGTGCCGGTGGTCGGGATGCCTTTGGCGGAGAGTTCCGGGTAAGCGCCGAAGGGAATCCTCCAGAGGTATTTGCCGGTGTTCATGTCGATGGCGTTGAGGGTGCCCCACGGTGGAGCGGAAGCGGGGTAGCCGTCCTGATCCACAAAGCGTTTGTAGCCGAGGAAGCGGAAGGGCGTGGGCACGTTTCCGGTGGAGGCTAGTTCTCTTTCGGTGGTTTTTTCTGCCGCTGCGCCAGAGACGATGTCTTCCTTGCCCGCGCGGAGGAAATCGGTGAGGGACTGGAGGGCTTCACCCTGGACGTTGGGAAAGCCGGGCATGCGGCCTTTGCCGTTCTGGACGGTGTCTGTGATTTGCGCCGGGGTTAGGCGGTCCGTGATGCCGACGAGCGAAGGGAAGGCGGGTGGTGAGCCTTTGCGGTCTGCGGCGTGGCACATGGCGCACTGGCTGTTGTAGATGGCGGCTCCGGCGCTGCTCTGCGGCTTGTTGGCGGTCAGACCGGTGATGTAGGGAATGTCGTTGGCGTTGACGTAGAGGATGCCGGAGCGGGGATCGACGGCGGCTCCTCCCCACTCCGCGCCGCCGTCCATGCCGGGCGTGACGGCGGTGATGCGGTCGACGGAGAGCGGGACGAACTGGCCTTCGCTGCGCATGGCTTTGAACTGTTCCAGAGCGTTGGCGTGGGCTTCAGGGGAGCGGGTGGTGAGAGTGTCTGCGGTGAGGGTCTGGCGCGCCAGTGGTTCGGGCAGCAAAGAATGCGGCTGAGTGGGCGAGGACTTTTCTCCGGGAACGGTGGAGGGCAGAACTTTCATTTCCTCGATGGGGAAGAGCGGTGTGCCGGTGACGCGGTCGAAGAGATAGACGTATCCCTGCTTGGTGGTCTGGGCAACGGCGTCGACGGGTTTGCCATTGTGCTGGACGGTGAGGAGGACGGGCGGCGCGGGGAAGTCGCGGTCCCAGATGTCGTGGTGGATGCCCTGGAAGTGCCAGAGGCGTTTGCCGGTGGCGGCGTCGAGGGCGAGGAGAGTATTGGCGAAGAGGTTGTTTCCGATGCGGTCGCCGCCGTAGAAGTCGTCGACGGCGGAGCCGGTGGGGATGTAGACGATGCCTCGTGGCTGGTCGACGACCATGCCCGCCCAGGCGTTGGCGGCACCGGCGTGCTCCCAGGCACCGGCGGCCCATGTGTCGTAGCCGAACTCGCCGGGGTGCGGGATGGTGTGGAAGGTCCAGCGGAGTTTGCCGGTGTGGACATCGTAGGCGCGGATGTCTCCGCGCGGCGCGGGGTGGGTTTCGGGGGCGCGGAAGCCGAGGATGATGAGGTCTTTGTAGACGACGCCGGGGCTGGTGAGGGCGACGGTGGCTTTGGCGGGGTCCGTGTCGAGGTCTTCGCGGAGGTCGATGCGGCCCTGCTTGCCGAAGGTCTCGACGGGCTTTCCTGTTTTGGCATCGAGTTCGTAGAGGTAGCTCATGATGCCTGCGAGGATCTTGCCTTCTGGGAGATACGCGAGGCCGCGGATGGGTTGGCGGCTCTTGGTTTCAGGATCGAAGCGCCATTGTTGTTTGCCCGTGGCCCCGTCGAGCGCGACGATGCTGCCGGTGGGTGTGGCGATGAAGAGGGTGCGACCGACGATGAGGGGTGACGATTCCCAGATGCCCTGGTCGCCGGTGTCGAAGGTCCAGGCTTGCTTGAGGGTTTTTACGTTGGTGCGGTTGATTTGGGTGAGCGGGGAGTAGTGGTCTCCGGTGGTGCGGCCGTTGTAGATGGGCCAGTCCTGGTTTTGCTGGGCGAAGAGGGTGGTGGTGAAGAGAGTGAGAAGAGCCAAAACTCCGGGTGCCCCGTAAATCGCGCTTTTTGCGATGTGCGGGTGGGATGCTTGTTTTGTTTTGGAACTTTCTTGTGGTGAAGATTCAGAAACGGTTCGCGCTTTGCGCGAATACCCATACACGCGCGATGAAGCTGCGCGTGTATGGGGCACCCGGTTCTGTGGTTCTCCCGAGAGTGATTCTCTAGACATTGGTGATGGCGCGCTGGGCTTCTTCGCGGGCGGTGCGAAGGCTGGTGAGGGCGTCGCTGGTGGGGTAGAACTCCATGGCGATGAAGCCGTTGTATTTCAGCTCGGCGATTCTGCGGTAGGCGGCCTCGTAGCGGACTTCGCCTGTGCTGGGTTCGTGGCGGCCGGGCACGCTGGCGATGTGGAAGAGGGCGATCTGGTCTATGTTCTTTTCGATCTTTTCGATGAGGTTTCCGCCCTGCCGCTGCTCATGGTAGAGGTCGTAGAGGACGCGCAGGTGGGGGTTGTTGATCGCGCGGGAGATCTCCGCGGCCTCGGTCACCGAGGTGAGATAGCTGGTCGGGTTTTCGAGGAGATCGATAGGTTCGATGACGACCTGTTTGTCGGCCTTCGCGGCGAGGTCGGTGACGGGCTTGAGGATCTCGATGCAGGCTTCGTGGCTGGAGGCTGCTGTGCGCTTGCCTGAGGTGAGGATGATCTGCGGGCAGTTGAGGCGCTTGGCGGCTTCGAGCGCTACGGCGAGGTCGGCGAGTAGTTGGTCCTTGGTGGCGGGGTCGGCGAAGCCGCGTACGCCAGCCATGGAGTCGATGGTGAGACTGAGCGCCCTGGTGCGACTGGTGATGCGGGCGTAGTCGGCGGGGCTCCACTTCTGCCACTCGCCGACGAGCTCTACGCCCTGGTATCCAGCCTGTGCGACGAGTTCGATGGACTTCTCCGTGGGGGAGATTTTGTTGAGCGTCCAGAGCATGACGGAGAAGCGGATGGCGGCCTGTTGCGCCTGCGCCGTAGCGAATTTTGGCAGAGCGGCGGTGGCAGCGAGAGCGGCCAGAGTACGTGTGAAGTCTCTTCGGTGCATGGTTCCTGCTTTCGGTCGATGCGACAGTCGATGCGGACAACGGTAGCGTGTGACGCCGAGGAGGGTCAAGGAGGTTTTGGCTTGTCCGCGCGTTGACGTGGTGCGCTATGGTGGCGCGATGGTATCGTTCGAGCGAAGCGCTATTTTCAGTTTGCACGTAAACAACACGTAAACAAGGGGTGAGACCGGATGAAGTCTGCACAGGGTAAGGCGATGTACCTTCTGGTGAAGAGCGCGATCACCGGCTCCCTGGGCGGGTTGCTCTTCGGTTTTGATACGGCGGTCATCGCGGGTGTAATCTCCGCGCTGCAGATCCAGTTCCATCTGACGGACTGGCAGAAGGGCCTGACGGTTGCCATTGCGTTGTATGGCACGGTGATCGGCGCGATCTTCAGCGGCATGCTGGGGCAGAAGCTGGGCAGCCGCAGCGCGCTGCGCATTATGGGTGTGCTCTACGTGGTTTCCGCCGTCGGTTGCGCGTTTGCTGGTGGCTGGTGGATGTTCCTGGCCTTCCGGTTCCTGGGCGGGTTGGGTATTGGCGGGTCGTCGGTGCTGGGGCCTGTCTACATAGCAGAGCTTTCGCCTGCGAAGTGGCGCGGACGCATGGTGGGCATGTTTCAGTTCAACATCGTCCTGGGTATTCTGCTGGCGTATCTTTCGAATGCGATTGTGGCGCACTTTATGTTGGGTGCGATCGAGTGGCGTGTGCAGATCGGCGTTGGCATTGCACCGGCGGCGCTGTTCCTGATCATGCTGCTGAGCGTGCCGCAGAGCTCGCGTTGGCTGGTGACGCAAAACCGGCTGGATGAAGCGCATCTTGTGCTGCAGAGGATGGGGTCGCCGGATTCGCAGGCCGAGGTAGATGCGATTGTGGAGTCGCTTCGCGCTGAGGGCGGAGCGAGCCGGCAGTCTCTCTTTCAGAAGCGCTACCTGTTCCTGATCTTTCTTGCAGTCTCGATCGGGCTGTTCAATCAGCTCAGCGGTATCAACGCCATTCTGTATTACGTGAATGACATCTTCGCGAGCGCGGGCTTCAACCACATCTCGTCGAACTTCCAGGCGGTGGCGATCGGGTTTGGCAACCTGCTGGGAACATTCCTCGGCATCTCGATCATCGATAAGGTGGGGCGGAAGACTCTGCTGCTGGCGGGTGCTGTGGGTACGGCGCTTTGCCTGACGGGCGTGGGGTACGTCTTCCATACCAACTCGCACCAGAAGCTGCTGCTGCCGCTGCTGGTGGGCTACATCATCTTTTTTGCGGCGTCGCAGGGCGCGGTGATCTGGGTGTATCTGTCGGAGTTGTTTCCGACCAACGTGCGTTCGAAGGGGCAGAGCCTGGGTTCGAGCTCGCACTGGATTGCGAATGCGATTATCGCGAATGTGTTTCCCGTGATGGCGGCGTATTCGAAGTCGATCCCGTTCTTCTTCTTTGCGGGTATGGTGGTGCTGCAGTTTTTTGTGGTGTTGTTTGTGTATCCGGAGACGAAAGGAAGGTCGCTGGAGACGATGGGGCAGCATTTGGGGTTGCACGGGTAAACGGCAGATCCCTTCGCTTCGCTGCGGGATGACAAAGAATTGGGTGCCCCATACATGCGCAGTTTCATCGCGCGTGTGTGAGTATTCGCGCTAGGCGCGAACCGCTCTTTCATCATTGTTCAGCTGAAATGTCGACGCAATCGACATCCCTCCCGCACATCGCAAAAGCGCGATGTACGGGGCACCCAGAGTTTCGGTTTCCTCTTTGGGGTTTCCTGATAGATCTGGTTTGTGCGCTCCGCGCGACCCCATCCTTTCGCGATACAGCCGCGAAAGAATGGGGCACAGTACGGAACAGCAGATCCCTTTGCTTCGCTACGGGATGACAAACACGTAAATATGTCTACATGCGGAACTGGCGGGCCAGGCTCAGGAAGGACTGGTGGATCTTGCGTTCGTGCTTGGCGGACCAGGCGACCACGAGATCGACCGAGGCTGCGGCGTCCTGCACGGGAACGAAGACGAGTTCGCTGGATCCCAGAAGCTGTGAGCCTTTTGGGAGCAGGGCGATGCCTTCGCCTGACTCCACCAGCGCAATGACTCCAGAGGAGACGGAGGCCGTAGCGATGATGTTGGGGGAGAAGCCGGCTTCGTCACAGAGGGCGATGATTTTGTCGAAGACTGCCGGGGAGTTCTTGCGGTCGTTGATGACGAAGCGCTCTGCCCGCAACTCCTGGACGGAGATGCTCGCTCGTTCGGCGAGCGGATGCCCTTTGGGAAGGACGAGAGAAAGGCGTTCCGTGTAGAAGATCTCCGAGCGCAGCTCTGCCTTGAGAGTACCCGGCAAGGCGCGTGTGAAGGCAATATCGATGGAGCCAGCGACCAGAGCGTCGTGCTGTGCGACGGGGGTCATCTCGACGAGAGAGACGGCGATGTCTTTGTATTTCTGCCGGAAGGCGTGGATGAGCTTGGGGAAAGAGGACCCAATGCCTCCAACGAAAAATCCGATGCTCAGGGAGCCTTCTTCCCCCCGGAAGGATCGGCGCGCTGCTGTCACGGCGCCATCGGCGAGTTGAAGCACCTCTTTGACCCGGGTCAGGAAAACCTCTCCATGGGGTGTGAGCCGGATATTCCGATTGCTGCGATCGATAAGAGGAACAGCTATTTCCGCCTCCAGATCGCGCACCTGCTCGCTCACGGCGGACTGCGAAACGTTCAGCAGGCGCGCGGCTTTTCCGAACCCACCGCTTTCTGCGACCGCCTTGAAGTAATGCAAATGCCTTAATTCCATAGATCGAGTATACGAGCGGAGTCCATCGGAAAAACAGATGATATGGCTCGGAACAAACTGCGATCCTCACTTGCCGGAGCAGGCTCTAATGATGTGAGCGGTTTTTCCGATGTGTTTTTCTCGGTTGCCGTGAGTTTCTGGAGGGCAAGCAAGAAATGTGGATTGTTAAGATCGCGCTGAATCGTCCCTATACTTTTATCGTTCTGGCGGTCCTGATTCTGCTTATCAGTCCAGTGGTCATCCTTCGCACGCCGACGGACATCTTCCCTAATATCAATATTCCGGTGATCGCTGTTGCCTGGCAGTACACGGGGCTGAACCCGGAGGAGATGGAAGGCCGTCTCACGACGCCGTATGAAAAGGCGATCTCCACGCTGGTGGACAACGTAGCGCATAGCGAATCGACGAGCTATAACGGCGTTTCGGTCGTCAAGATCTTCCTGCAGCCCGGCGCCAGCCTGGAGACGGCCAATGCACAGGTGGTCGGAGCTTCGCAGTACCTGTTGCGTCAGTTGCCTCCGGGAGTGCAGCCGCCAGAGATCATCAACTTCAGCGCGTCCAGCGTACCGATTTTGCAGCTTGGTATTTCCGGTAAAGGCTTCAACGAGCAGCAGCTTGCCGACTTCAGCACCAATACGATTCGTCCCGCGCTGGTAACGGTTCCCGGCGCTGTGCTGCCGCTTCCTTATGGCGGACGCACGCCGCAGATCTCGGTCAGCATGGACCAGGCGAAGATGCAGTCCAAGGGCGTTGCGCCGGGCGACCTGTTGAACGCCATGGCCGCGCAGAGCGTTGTGACGCCGGGCGGTACAGCGAAGATCGGTTCAAATGAGTACGACATCCGCAGCAACGCAGCACCTCGCACGCTGGATGAGCTGAGCGCGATGCCGGTGAAGCAGGTCAACGGCGCGACGATTTACCTGAGTGACGTGGCGACGGTGAGCAACGGTTCGGCCTTCCAAACCAACGTGGTTCGGCAGGATGGACGGCGCGGCGTTTTGATCTCGGTGCTCAAGAGCGGTAACTCTTCCACGCTAGATGTTGTGGGCGGCATTCGCGGCGTGCTTCCGCGCGTTGCGCAGTTGGTGCCGCCTGAACTGAAGATCACACCGTTGAGCGATCAGAGTGTCTTTGTGCGGTCTGCCGTCTCAGGTGTTGTGCGCGAGGCGATCATCGCGGCGGGGCTTACCGGCTTGATGATTCTGCTCTTCCTGGGCAGCTGGCGCTCGACGCTGATTATTGCGGTCTCAATTCCGCTTTCGATCCTGACTTCGATTCTTGTTCTGAGTGCTTTCGGCGAGACGATCAATACGATGACGCTGGGCGGTCTGGCGCTGGCCGTCGGTATTCTTGTGGATGATGCGACGGTGACGCTGGAAAATATCGAGCGTTTCCTGGAAGAGGGTTACGAACTGCGCGAGGCCATCCTGGATGGCGCGGCGCAGATTGCCGTTCCCGCGCTGGTGTCGACGCTCTGCATCTGCATCGTGTTTCTTCCCATGTTCTTCCTGTCAGGTGTGGCGAAGTATCTCTTCGCACCGCTGGCAGAGGCCGTCATGTTCGCGATGATCGCCTCGTATATCTTTTCGCGCACATTGGTTCCGACGCTGGCGATGTATCTCCTGCGCCACAAGAACAATGAGCCTTCACGCAATCCGCTGGTGCGCTTTCAGCGCGGCTTCGAGCGTACCTTCGAGCGCGTCCGGTCGGCGTACCAGCTTCTGCTCACCCGTCTGGTTCTGCGTCGCAAGCTCTTCATTCCGGTGTTCCTTCTGGTCTGCCTGAGCGCAGGCCTGATCATTCCGTTTCTCGGTCAGGACTTCTTTCCGAACTCGGATTCGGGCGAGTTCATTCTGCATGTCCGCAGCAAGACGGGAACACGCATTGAAGAGACGGCGCGGCTTGCGGACCAGGTGGAGCAGTCTCTGCGCCGCAAGATTCCGGCCGGGGAGTTAGACAACATCCTCGATAACATCGGTCTGCCTAACAGCCCGTACAACACGATGCATATGACGAACGGAAGCATTGGGCCGGGCGATGGAGATATCCTCGTCTCGCTCAAGGAAGATCATCGTCCCACGGCGGAGTATGTGCGTCAGCTGCGCGCGGAGCTGCCACGCGAGTTCCCCGGAACGACCTTCTACTTCCTCCCTGCGGACATCACGACGCAGATCCTGAACTTCGGTCTGCCCGCGCCGATCGACGTACAGATCCAGAGCGCCGATAGCGATGCGAGCGAAGCCATTGCGGCGCAGTTGCTGACGAAGCTGAAGCAGGTGCCCGGCCTTGCGGATCTTCGCATCCAGCAGCAATCGGATTATCCGACGCTGGACGTCAACCTCGATCGCACCAAGGCGGCACAGGGTGGCTTCACCACGCGCGACGTCACGCAGAGCATGCTGAACACGCTGAGTGGTTCACAGCAGATTTCGCCCATGTTCTTCCTCAACTACAAGAATGGCGTGAACTATCCGCTGGTGGCGCAGACGCCGCAATACAGCATCACGTCCGTGCAGGATCTGCAAAATATTCCGATCAACTCCACGACGCCGGTGCAGCGGACGACGCCGGAACTTCTGGGCGATCTCGCTTCGATCAAGCGTGGACACGAGATGTCAGTCGTTTCGCATTACAACATTCGGCGCGTCGTCGACATCTACGGCAGCGTGCAGGATCGCGATCTGGGTGCGGTTGCCAAGGATGTTCAGAAGATCGTGGATGCGCAGAAGAATGTGCCGCGCGGTATGTTCCTCTCGATCCACGGACAGGCGGAGACGATGCGCAGTTCGTACACGGCTCTGTTGGTTGGGCTGGTCTTTGCGGTCCTTCTCGTTTACCTGCTGATCGTGGTGAACTTCCAGTCCTGGCTGGATCCGTTCATCATCATCACGGCGCTTCCGGCGGCTCTGGGAGGCATCATTCTCTTCCTCTTCCTGACGCACACGACGCTGAGCGTACCGGCGCTGATGGGAGCCATCATGTGCATGGGCGTTGCGACGGCGAACAGCATCCTTGTGGTCTCGTTTGCGAAGATCAAGTATGAGGAGCATGGCGATGCGATTCTGGCCGCGATTGAAGCCGGTGCGACACGCTTCCGCCCGGTGGTGATGACGGCGCTGGCGATGGTGATCGGCATGATTCCGATGGCGCTCGGTATGGGCGATGGCGGCGAGCAAAATGCACCGCTGGGCCGCGCAGTGATCGGCGGCCTGTTGTGCGCCACGCTGGCTACGCTGGCGTTTGTGCCTGCTGTCTTCGCGCTTCTTCATGGGCGCCGCAAGGGTGTTGCAGGACCGGCGCATCCGGCGAACGAGGTGGCGCATGCATAAGGATTCAGTAACAGGTGAAACAGTACAGGGAACCAAATCGGAGGACATGATGGACGAGCACCACGACCCGCACGATACGAACGAGACCTTCCATGACGAGGCCACTCGCGCACACGATGCGCCCGTACGCATCGACACCGAAGCACGGCTGGGCCGTGGACCTTTTCTCATCGTGGGCCTTGTGCTTGTGCTGGTGGTGGTCTTCGTCCTCGTGGGCATTCATAGCCGCGCTTCGGCGGAGAACAAGCTGCAGCACGATACCGTGGCGGCGTCGGTGGATCCTGTGTTCGTTACCTCACCGAGTGGAGGCGCCAAGGCGCAGGAGATCAAACTCCCTGCGAACACGCAGGCGTTCATCGATACGCCGATCTACTCGCGTACGAACGGTTACCTGCTGAAGTGGTACGCGGACATCGGCACGAGCGTTCGCAAGGGACAGCTTCTGGCGGTGATCCAGACGCCGGAGGTCGACCAGCAGGTTGCACAGGCGAAGGCGGACGTGGCAACGGCGGAATCGAATGTGCAGATCGCGGAGATCACGGCGAACCGCTGGAAGACGCTTCTGGCGAAGAACGCCGTTTCGAAGCAGGAGACAGACCAGGCGTTGAGCGATTTTACCGCCCGCCAGTCGGCGCTGAACAGTGCGAAGGCAAACCTCAGTCGTCTTGAGCAGCTGCAGGGCTTCGAGCGAATCTATGCACCGTTCGATGGTGTGGTGACGGCGCGCAACGTCGATATCGGATCGCTTGTGCAGGCGGGTGACAGCAACACGCCGCACAGCGAGCTCTTTCATATGTCCGCTGTGGGCACGCTGCGTCTCTTTGTTCCGGTGCCGGAAGTCTATGCAGGCGCTGTGCACAATGGAGCAAAGGTCGCTGTGACGTCGGACGCCTTCCCGAACGACAAGTTCGAGGGCACGATCGTGCGCAACTCCAATACGATCGACTCCTCTTCACGTACGTTGAACGTCGAAGTGGATCTTCCCAACTCCACGCACAAAATGCTTCCGGGACAATATGCCTTCGTGCACATTCCGATTCCGTCGGGCACAAGCTCGATGACACTTCCGTCCAACGCGCTGCTCTTCCGTGCAGAGGGGCTTCAGGTTGGTGTGGTGCAGGGAGACCGCGTACACCTTACTCCGGTCACGATCGGTCATGACTATGGAGCGACCGTCGAAATTACGGCGGGACTTCGGCCTACGGACAAGGTGGTTCTGAATCCTTCCGACTCTCTCGCCGAAGGCGCACACGTTCACGTTGAGCAAGGAAAAGACCAGTGAAAACTCCAAGCTATATTCTTGCCGCATCCGCAGTCTCGCTGCTGCTTCTGGCAGGCTGCAAGGTTGGACCGAATTACAAGACGCCGAACGCGATCCTTGCGCCTGCGTTCAAGGAAGCTCCACCGACGACCTTTGCTGAAGGTTGGAAGACCGGACAGCCTTCGGACACAGCGCTCAAGGGCGACTGGTGGACGCTCTTCAATGACGCGCAGTTGAATGCGCTGGAGCCGCAGGTCGATACCGCGAACCAGGACCTCAAATCCGCAGAGGCGAACTTCCGTGCAGCACGTGCGCAGATCGGCTACTCGCGTTCGTTTGAAGCGCCGACGATTTCGACTGCACCTTCTACAAGTGCGGTGCGCTACTCTGCGAATCAGCCTTACTTCAATCCCACGCTTGCGAACAACGGAACGGGGAACCTGTCTGTTCCGGTCGATCTGAACTACGAGATCGATCTGTGGGGACGCGTACGCCGCGGCGTAACGCAGGCACGCGCCAATGCGCAGCGCGCCGATGCGGACCTGGAGAATGCACGTCTGAGTCTGCATGCCGAGCTTGCGATGGATTACTTCAATCTTCGCGGCGCGGATGCGCAGAAGCAGCTACTCGACAACACGATCAAGGTCTACCAGGACGCTTTGAAGCTGACGCAGGACCGCTACGACGGCGGCGTTGCGCCGATGTCCGATGTGGCGCAGGCGCGTACGCAGCTGGACCAGGCGATGGTGCAGCGGACGGATGTCGATATCGAGCGTGCGCAGAATGAGCATGCCATTGCGGTGCTGATCGGACAGGCCCCTGCCGCGCTGACGATCCCTCCGACGGCTCTGGATATGGCTGGACAGACGCTGCCCGCAATTCCGGGCATTTTGCCGGCAACGCTTCTCGAGCGTCGCCCGGATATCGCTTCGCAGGAGCGCAACATGGCTGCGGCAAACGAGCAGATCGGCATCGCGCAGGCGGCGTACTATCCGACACTTTCGCTCAGTGCGGCTGCGGGATTCACGGGAACCTCCGCGTTGAACTGGTTTACGTGGCCCAGCCGCTTCTGGGCTGTGGGACCGCAGCTTTCGCAGACGATCTTCGATGCGGGACGTCGGCGTTCGGTGAAGGCGCTGAGCGTTGCGCAGTATGACGAGACCGTTGCGAACTATCGGCAGACGACGCTTACCGCGTTTCAACAGGTGGAAGATGACCTGGCTGTGTTGCGCGTGCTGGAGAACGAAGCGCGGCAGCAGCGCGCGACGACGGTTTCAGCGGAGCAGTCGCAGTCGCTCTTCGAGACACGGTATGAGGGCGGTGTGGATACGTATCTGCAGGTGGTGACGTGGCAGACGGCGGCGTTGAACAATCAGCGGAATGAGATCGATATTCTGCAACGCCGTTTGAATGCGAGTGTGCTTTTGATCAAGGCGCTTGGCGGTGGGTGGGACCGTAAGAGCTTGCCTACTTTGTAGTGGAGGGTGGGATTGATCGAGAGGCAGGCCTCTTTGGTCTGCCTCTTTTTTTGGGGAAAAGCGGATCCCTCCGCTTCGCTGCGGGATGACAAAGGTAGGTTTAGTTAAAGGGTCTGTGCCCCATTCTTCGCGCGCAGCGCATAAACGGATTTCGACGGAGAGGTTTAAGGATGCGCTTCGCGCATAATCCATGTCCCAGAAGTGGGACATGGCACCCCGCATTTGGTTTTCCTTATAGATTAGGTTTGTGCGCTCTGCGCGACCCCACCCTTTCGCAAAGAGCGCGAAAGAATGGGGCACGGAGTGTTTAACTTGTGGAACGGGTGTCGAGGCCGAGGTCCAGGGAGCGGACGCTGTGGGTGAGTGCGCCAACGGAGATGATGTCTACGCCGGTGTGGGCGATGGCGCCGATGGTTTCGAGGCGTACGGTTCCGCTGGCTTCGACCAGGGCGCGGCCCGCGATCTGCCTTACACCCTCGCGCATCTGTTCGAGCGTGAAGTTGTCGAGCATGATCGTGTCCACACCTGCGGCGAGGACGGCTTCAATCTGGTCGGGGCGGTCGACTTCCACTTCAAAGTGTGCGGTGTGCGGGAGGGAAGCCCGTGCTGCGCGCAGGGCTTCCGTGAGATCGCGCCGGCCGTCGTCGGTCAGTACGGCGAGATGATTGTCCTTCGCCATCACGGCATCGGAGAGCGAGAAACGATGGTTGTGGCCGCCGCCGCAGCGGACGGCGTAGCGTTCGAAGAGTCGCAGGCCGGGTGTTGTCTTGCGGGTATCGACAACGCGGGCGTGGGTACCGGCGATCTCCGCCACGTAACGGGAGGTCATGGTGGAGATGCCGGAGAGGCGCTGTACGAAGTTCAGGGCCACTCGTTCTGCCTGCAATACGCCGTGTGCCGGGCCGGTAGCCGTGGCGAGCACGTCTCCGATGGCGAAGGCTTCCCCGTCTTCGACCAGGAGGTCGGTCTTCGTGGTGGGGTCTGTAAGGGTCATGGCGGCGGCGAAGATCTCTCCACCGCAGAAGACGCCTGCTTCGCGCGCGACGAGGTCGGCAGTCATGCGGGCCGATGCGGGAATCAGCGTCTGCGAAGTGAGGTCGCCCCAGGGAGCGTCTTCCAGAAGGGCCATTTTGACGACGCGTTCGATGCTCTCGCGATCGAGGCCTACTAGCATGGGATCGTCACCGGAGAGTGCAGGACGAGTTGTCGCTTGAAGTCTGGCGAAGGAACGGGGAAGTCGTTGCGGTAGTGCGCGCCACGCGATTCCTGCCGGGCAAGAGCGGCCGTGGTGATGACGCGCGCGAGTGTTAGAAGATTGCCCGTTTCGCGATCTTCCACGCTGGTGCCTGTGCTCTTCCATCGCTTCAGTTGATTCAAAGCTTCGCGGAGGCCTTCGCTGTCGCGGTAGATTCCCACCTTGTCCCACATCAACTGCTGTAGGTCGCGGCGTTTTACAGGAGTTGCAGAGGCCGCATCGTCAATCGAGACATGCATTGGGTGAGAGGTGTCGCTCCATACCGGCCAGTTGTTGGCGAGCGTGGTGTTCACTCCGGAGAGGAGAAGACGCGCTGCGCGTGCAGCGAAGACGAGGCTTTCGAGCAGAGAGTTCGACGCGAGACGGTTCGCTCCGTGCACGCCGGTGCAGGCGACTTCGCCGATCGCAAAGAGACCACGCACAGAGGTGCGGCCCCAGACGTCGGTGCGCACGCCACCCATCCAGTAGTGCGCTGCGGGGGTGACGGGGACGGGCTGTTTCGACCAGTCGATGCCGAGGCGGCGGCAGGCGGCGTCGATGTTGGGAAAGCGCTCTGCGAGAAACTCCGCGCCCATGGCCGTTGCGTCCAGAAGCACGGGTTTGCCGTCCTGCTTCTTCATCTGCTCGGCGATGGCGCGGGCCACAACGTCGCGTGGAGCGAGGTCGGCATTGGGATGGACGTCCTGCATGAAGCGTTCGCCGGTGGCGGTGAGGAGGACTGCGCCATCGCCGCGCACGGCTTCGGAGAGAAGGAAGTTGCCGGGGACGGCCATCGCCGTTGGATGGAACTGGTAGAACTCGACGTCGGCGACCTCTGCTCCGGCGCGCAGAGCGATGGCGACACCGTCGCCCGTGGCTACAGCCGGGTTGGTCGTGTAAGGGTAGAGTTGTCCCGCGCCGCCGCTGGCCAGGATCACAGCTTCAGCATCGAGGCGAAGAGACTTGCCGTCCTTGTCCAGAACATCCAGACCGATGACGCGATCCCCGTGCAGGGCGAGGTCGCAGGCGAAGGTGTGTTCCATCACGGTGACGTTGGCTGCGTGGAGTGCGGTGGCCAGCGCTTTTTCGATGGCGAGGCCGGTGGCGTCGCCGCCCGCGTGCAGAATGCGTGCATGCGAGTGTGCCGCTTCGAGACCGCGTGCAAGTTCGCCGTCCTTCTGGTCGAAGGCGACGCCGAGAGCGATGAGATCGCGCACGCGCGGCGGGCCTTCGTTGCAGAGGGCTTCGACGGCGTTGCGCTGGCTGAGGCCTGCACCGGCCTGCATGGTGTCTTCGACATGGGCTGCGGCGCTGTCGTCGTCCCACATGGCCGCGGCGATGCCGCCCTGGGCGAAGCGTGTATTGCTGTCGGCGATGTGCGCCTTGGTGACGAGCGTAACTGCGTAGGCCTTGCTCAATTCGATGGCTGCGATCAGGCCTGCGATGCCGCTTCCGACGATGACGATTTTCTTCATGCAGCGCTCGTGGTCGAAGGCTTGGCGATCAACATTCTTTCCAGGGCGATGCGGGCGAAGTCGGCAGTCTCTTTCGGCACCTCGATGCGGTTTAGGACTTCGCCGCGTTCGAGACCTTCAAGAACCCAGGCGATGTAGCTGGGGTGAATGCGATACATCGTGGAGCAGGGGCAGATGACGGGGTCGAGGCAGAAGATGGTGTGCTCGGGATGATCGTTGGCGAGGCGCTGCACCAGGTTGATCTCCGTGCCAATGGCGAAGATGGAGCCAGCGGGCGCGGCTTCGATGGTCTTGCGAATGTAGTCGGTGGAACCGGACTCGTCCGCGGCGTCGACGACTTCCATCGTGCACTCGGGATGGACGATGACGCGGACCTCGGGATAACGCGCGCGGGCGAAGGCGATCTGCTCCACGCTGAAGCGCTTATGCACGGAGCAGTAACCGTGCCAGAGGAGGACGCGGGCTTGCTGCAGCGTCTCTGTGGTGTTGCCGCCGAAGGGAAGCTTGGGGTCCCACATCGGCATCTGCTCGAGCGGAATGCCCATGGCTTTGCCGGTGTTACGGCCGAGATGTTGGTCGGGGAAGAAGAGGACGCGCTGTCCGCGAGCGTAGGCCCAGCCCATGACGACGTTCGCGTTGGACGAGGTGCAGACGATGCCGCCGTGCTCGCCGCAGAAGGCCTTCAGAGCGGCGGAGGAGTTCATGTAGGTCACGGGGATCACGGGAACGCGGCCATCCGCATCGGGCTCGGTTCCGTAGATCTCTTCGAGCTGCTCCCAACAATCCAATACGGAGTCGAGATCAGCCATGTCGGCCATGGAACAACCGGCTGCGAGGTTGGGGAGAATGACTTTCTGGTTCGGGCCGGAGAGGATGTCGGCGGTCTCGGCCATGAAGTGCACACCGCAGAAGACGATGGCTTCCGCGTTGGGGCGTGTCTTCACGCCCTGCGCGAGCTGGAAGGAGTCTCCGACGAAATCGGCGTACTTGATGACCTCGTCGCGCTGGTAGAAGTGTCCGAGGACGACGACACGGTCGCCGAGGGAGGCCTTGGCGGCGCGGATGCGCAGGTCGAGTTCTTCCTTTGAGGCCTGGCGATACTCCTGCGGAATCAGGCCCTGCCGTGGGGAGATAGCGGGGAGCTTATCGCCGACCGAGGCTCCGGGGCCATAGCTGGGGGCCTGTGCGTCGATGACCCATGGATCGTCTGCCAGTGCCGGATCGCAGACACTGCCAACATTTGCGTGAGCACCATCACCTGACTGTTTGACGATGCGAATCAGTTGGATCGTCCCGTTTACCGATGCCACTTACGTCACCTCTGCCACTTCAGTGCGGCGCAAAGCTGCTACGCCAAGAACCTATAGGATAACGCCTGCCGAAGCAGGCGCTTGTGGCATTGGATGAGAGGAAGGCGGCTGCCGTCGCATAAGTAAATCGTTTGCACCAGGTATGAGGCGAACGCCTTACTTCGATACGTTGTTGAGTGCGAGGTTGAGTTCCAGCGTGTTCACGCGGGGTTCGCCCAGAAGACCGAACTGCCGGGGCGCGATGTGGCTCTGGACGAGGTCTCGTAGCGTGCTCTCAGACAGATGCCGTTCTTTGGCAACGCGCTGTACCTGAAAGAGAGCGGCGGCGGGGGAGATGTCGGGATCGAGGCCAGAGGCGGACGTGGTGACGAGGTCGACTGGAACCGAGGTGGTAACTCCCTCCGTTGCCACACTTGCCTGTACGCGGTCGACGAGGGATTTGTTGGTCGGTCCCAGATTGGAACCGGAGGAGGCCGAGGCGTCGTAGCCGGTTCCTGCGGCGGAGGGACGGCTATGGAAATAGCCGGGGCCGGTGAAGGGCTGGCCTATGAGGTGGGATCCGATAATCTCGCCGTTCTGCGTGATGAGCTGGCCTTCGGCCTTCTGGCGGAAGAAGACGTGCGCGATGCCGGTGATGAGCAGCGGATAGACCAAGCCGAGCAGGACAGCGGTGACGACGGTATAGAGGCTTGCGGTGAGCAGATGTTTTTTCATGGAGACTCCTTATGCCAGGTGAAGCGCGACGATGGCCATGTCGATGAGCTTGATGCCGAGGAAGGGAACGATGACGCCACCGAGACCGTAGACGAGCAGATTGCGGCGCAGCATGGCTTCGGCGGACATCGGCCGGTAGGCCACGCCGCGCAGGGCGAGCGGGATCAGGCCGACGATCACCAGGGCGTTGAAGATAACAGCCGAGAGGATGGCCGATTCGCCGTTGTGCAGGTGCATGATGTTGAGCGCGTTAAGCACGGGGAAGACACCTGCAAACATGGCCGGGATGATGGCGAAGTACTTGGCCACGTCGTTTGAGATGGAGAAGGTGGTGAGAGCGCCGCGCGTCATGAGGAGCTGTTTGCCGATGGCGACGATCTCGATGAGCTTGGTCGGGTTGCTGTCGAGATCGACCATGTTGCCTGCTTCCTTGGCGGCCTGCGTGCCGGAGTTCATGGCGACGCCTACGTCTGCCTGTGCGAGCGCGGGCGCGTCGTTGGTGCCGTCGCCGGTCATGGCGACGAGCTTGCCTTCGGCCTGTTCGCGCTTGATGAGGTCCATCTTGTCTTTGGGTTTGGCTTCGGCGAGGAAGTCATCCACGCCTGCTTCGCGCGCGATGGCCGCGGCGGTGAGGGGGTTGTCGCCGGTGATCATGACGGTGCGGATGCCCATGGCGCGCAGTTGCTCGAAGCGCTCCTTCATGCCGCCTTTGACGACATCTTTCAGATGGATGACGCCGAGGGCGCGGCCGTTCTCCGCGACGACCAGAGGCGTGCCTCCGCTGCGGGCTACCTCTTCCACGGAGCTACGAACCTGCGCTGGCAGCTCCGATCCGTGTTCGACGAGATAGCGCGCGATGGCGTCGACCGCGCCTTTGCGGATGCTGCGTCCATCGACTTCGATGCCGCTCATGCGTGTGGTGGCGGAGAAGGGAACGAACTCGGCTTTCATCTGGCCGAGCTCGCGGGCGCGAAGGTTGTACTTCTCCTTGGCGAGAACGACGATGGAGCGGCCTTCGGGCGTCTCGTCGGGAAGCGAAGAGAGTTGGGCCGCGTCGGCGAGCTGGTCGGCGCTGACGCCGGGCGCGGGAAGGAACTCCGCGGCCTGGCGGTTGCCGATGGTGATGGTTCCGGTCTTGTCGAGGAGCAGGGTGTTGACGTCACCAGCAGCCTCCACCGCGCGGCCTGAAGTTGCGAGCACGTTGTGCTGCACGAGACGGTCCATGCCCGCGATGCCGATGGCGGAGAGCAGACCGCCGATGGTGGTGGGGATGAGGCAGACGAGCAGCGAGATGAGCACGAAGACTGTCTGCGGCGCTCCGGAGTACATGGCGAAGGGCTGTAGCGTGACGACGGCGAGAAGAAAGATGATCGTCAGACCGGAGAGCAGGATGTTCAGAGCGATCTCGTTCGGTGTCTTCTGCCGCTCCGCGCCTTCGACGAGCGCGATCATGCGGTCGATGAAGGTCTCTCCGGGGTTCGAGGTAATGCGAACGGTGATGACATCGGAGAGGACGCGCGTGCCGCCGGTGACGGCGGAGCGGTCGCCGCCCGCTTCGCGGATGACGGGTGCGGATTCGCCGGTGATGGCGGATTCGTCTACGGAGGCGACGCCTTCGATAACCTCGCCGTCGCCGGGAATCATCTGGCCTGCGACGACGCGGACCTTGTCTTCCTTGCGCAGATGAGAGCTGGGGACCTCTTCGATCTCGCCTGCTTTATTGACGCGGTGCGCGGTGGTCTCGCTTTTGGCGAGACGCAGAGCATCCGCCTGCGCTTTGCCACGGCCTTCGGCCATGGCTTCGGCGAAGTTGGCGAAGAGCACGGTGAACCAGAGCCACAGCGTGATCTGGAGATCGAAGCGGAAGTGGCCGTGGTGGGTGAAGAGATCGGAGACAAGGAGGCAGGTGGTAAGTACGCTGCCAACTTCCACCACGAACATGACGGGGTTCTTCATCATGACGCGCGGGTTCAGTTTGCGGAGCGCATCTACGCTGGCACGGCGAACGATTTTGGAATCGAAGAGAGAGCGACGTTTGGACATGATCTTTCCTTTGGCTAGAACGTGTGGCCGGCGCGCAGCAGCAGGTGTTCCAGCACAGGGCCAAGGCTGAGTGCGGGGAAGAAAGTGAGTGCACCGACGATCACGATGACGCCTGTGAGCAGCAGCGTGAAGAGCGGCGTGGTGACGGGGAACGTTCCGGCGGAGGCAGGCGTTATCTTCTTGCCCGCCAGGTTGCCAGCGATGGCAAGCATGGGCACGATCATCATGAAGCGTCCGAAGAACATGGCCACGGCGAGCGAGTAGTTCCACCAGTGCGTGTTCGCGTTGAGACCGGCGAAGGCGGAACCATTGTTGCCCGTGGCCGAGGTGTAGGCGTAGAGAATCTCGGAGAGGCCGTGCGGACCGCGATTCGCAAGACTGCCCAGGCCGAGGTTCGGCATGCGCACGGCGACTGCCGCGAAGCCGAGGATCAGCAGGGGAAAGATGAGGAGATAGAGCATCGCCATCTGGATGTCGTAAGCTTCGATCTTTTTGCCGAGATACTCCGGTGTGCGACCGACCATCAGGCCCGCGATGAAGACGGCCATAATGACGAAGACGAGCATGCCGTAGAGGCCCGCGCCCACGCCGCCGAAGACGACTTCGCCAAGGAGGATGTTGACCATCGGCACCATGCCGCCGAGCGGCGTGAAGCTGTCGTGCATGCCGTTCACGGCGCCGCAGCTTGCGTCCGTGGTGACGGCGGCGAAGAGGGCGGAGTTGGCTATGCCGAAGCGGACTTCCTTGCCTTCCATGTTGCCGCCCGATTGCGTGAGCGACGCGTGTTGATCGACGCCGTGCAGCAGAGGGTTCGCCTGCGACTCCGCCCAGTAGCAGGTGGCGGTTCCTGCGAACCAGAGCACCACCATCGCGGCGAGGATGGCCCAGCCGTGCTTCGGTGAGCCAACCATCTGGCCGAGCATGACGGTGAGGCCCGCGGGAATCAGGAAGATCGAGAGCATCTGCAGGAAGTTGGTGAGCGGCGTTGGGTTCTCGAAGGGATGCGCGCTGTTTGCGTTGAAGAAGCCGCCGCCGTTGGTGCCGAGCATCTTGATGGCTTCCTGCGAAGCGACTGGTCCCTGGGCAATGGTCTGCGTGGTGATGGTGGTGGTCTTGCCGTCTGTGCCGACGGAGTGTTGCGGTTCGACGAGCTTTGCGGTGTCGTAGGCGCGGAAGTTCTGCACGACTCCCTGCGAGACGAGCGCGAGCGCGAAGACGATGGAGATGGGCAGAAGCACCCACAACGTGCCGCGCGTGAGATCGACCCAGAAGTTGCCGAGCGTCTTGGCTTCGCGACGCGCGATGCCGCGCACGAAGGCGACGGCGAGCGCAAGACCGACTGCGGCGGACCAGAAGTTATGCGTCGCGAGACCGACCATCTGCGTGAGATAGCTCATGGTGGATTCAGGCACATAGGACTGCCAGTTGGTGTTGGTCGTGAAGGAGATGGCGGTGTTCAGCGCCAGCGCGGGTTCTACGCCGGTTAGATGCTGCGGATTAAGCGGCAGAAGGTGCTGCAGGCGTTCGATAGCATACGTGAGCACGAGTGTCGCCGTGCTGAACGCCAGCATGGCGACGGCGTATTCCGTCCAGCGCATCTCTTCTTCCGGCTTCACGCCGGTCAGGCGATAGAGCAGGCGTTCGCAGGGCGCGAGGAGGGGATCGAGAAACGTTCTGCGACGTTCGAAGACGCGCGTGAGATAGCTGCCCATTGGCTTTGCCAGTAGAAGGACCGCCGCGATGAATAGAACAATTTGAAGCCAACCGTTGAGTGACATTTAGAACTTCTCCGGATGAAGCATGGCGTAGACGAGATAGGCCAGAAGAGCGGCCGCGATAGAGAGAAGAAGCGCAGATTCAAACACGTTTGGTTCCTTTCAGGCGATCGCATCCATCGACGTAAAGAACTGCTGTGGCGAAGGCCAGCAGCAGGAAGAGAATGGGCAAGGCATCGGTCATCTCAAACTCCTTTTGGCTCTCCGCACGGTGCGCCGTACGGAGAGCCGAAGCAATGCGTTAGAACTTCACGAGAATCGCGGCGGTGGCACGGTTCTCGCTGTTGCGCAGATCGGGCGACCATCCAGAGACGACGGAGCCTGGTGTACCGGTGTTGCCTCCGGGAGGCGTTACGCCACCGGGGCCACTGAAGTAGGGCACATTGGCGGCGCGGTGGTTGAACTCAAGACGCCAGGTGATGTACTGGCTTGGCATCCAGTCCGCCGTCACAGAGGCATCCCATGCCTTGAAGGGATCGCCGGGGTTCTGCGTGAAGTAAGGCGTACCCGAAGCAGCGGTGGCCCCGTTGATTGGCGGCAGAAGCACGAGGTAGCGGCCGGGGTTGTTGATCTTTCCGCCGCCCAGCGTGAGGGCGTAGCGGTCATGGTCGAACCAGAGGCGGTTATAGGCCATGAAGCCGACGAAGCTCTGCTTGGGTCCGTTCTTGCCGTTGCCGAAGCAGCTGACGCCGCTGCCGCTTTCGCAGCCAAGGTCGCCTGTGAGACTCATCGCGGCTTTGCTGACGAAAGAGTACGGACGGTCGAGGTACTTGTACTGAATGCTGTCGTCTGTGTGGTAGCGCGTGCGCTTTCCCTGTCCCAGCGTGTCGCGGCCTACGGCGTACTGGTTGGCCACAAACGACCAGCTTCCGTTGGGGCGATAGAGGATCTGTCCACCGATGCCGGGGCGGCTGTTGAAGCGGCCATACGACTGCCAGCCGTTCACGAACCAGGGCTCGATCTTCAGCTTCTTCGTGGGGAAGAACTGCACGCGCACGCCGTTGAAGAACCAGGGTGTGTTCGAGGAAACATACGAAGGCTGATACGACCAGTTATCGAACTGGTAGTACGAGAAGAGGCCGATGTAGGACATGAAGATACCGGCGTCCACATTGATGCCGTGCATCTTGTTGAAGTGATATCCGCCGTAGGCTTCGGAGAGATAGCGGTAGGCGTCCGCAAGGTTCCACTGGCCGCGTGCGGGGCTGGCATCGTTGCGCGGCGTGGTCTGCGAGTAGAGACCGAACTGGGTCATCAGGCGTGCGCGCACGTTGTCGTAGTGGAAGTCGCCGCCCACGCCGAACTGCGTGACCTGCACTTCATTCGCGCGAAAGACCTCGCTGGATCCGCTGATGGTGTCGTCCTGCGGATGACGGAAGTCGTAGGTGTAGTTGATGTCCGCGCGGACCTCCGGTGTGAAGAAGGCGGAGTCGAAGGCGGGCTTGATGGTGCGTGGGCTTCCGGTGAGCCAGGTGAAGTCCGCAAAGGTGAAGGGATCGTTGGAGGCCACAGGGATTGCCGCTGCTGAGGTTGCAGTGACTGCGGTGGCGGCTACGGCTGCGGGAGGAGGCACGCTCCCGTGTGTTTCTACGGATGTGCTGGTGGAGGCTGCCGTTGGAGCTACGGTTGTCGGCGCTACCGCCGTCGGCGCGGCGGAGGCTGCTGCCTGGCGCGCTTCAATGGCGCGGAGCTGTTCCGAGAGCTGCTGAATCTGCTGACGGATGGCTTCGATTTCAGTAACGCTGGGAGCCGTGGGCTGCTGCGCCGTTGCACAGATTGGAAGAAGCGTGGAGGCGAGAAGAAGAGTAAGAAGCGGTTTGGTGCGTGAGACGTTCATGTAATGACCCGTAGATCAGTACATCGCCCGCCTCTGTAGGAAGTCCGTAAAGAAGATGTTAAGAAGTTGTAAGTTCGTCTGTGCCCGATGGTTGAAAGCGATAACCCACCCAGGGCTCACTTACGATGTAACGGGCTGCGTCCGTGCGCTCGATCTTCTTGCGCAGTTGCGCAATCAGCACGCGCAGATATTCGGGTTGGTCTTCTCCGGCGGGTCCCCAGACGCCGCGCAGAAGGACCTTATGCGTGAGCACGCGCAACGGATTGCGGGAAAAGAGGAGCAGAAGGTCGAACTCCTTCGGTGTGAGATGCAGGGATTCTCCGGCGACGACGACGGTATGCGCGTCCACATCGATGACAAAGTCGCCGACCTCGATGTGAACTTCTCCGGGCTCGGCGGCCTCGATTCGCCGCAGCTGGACGCGGATCCGAGCGAGCAGCTCCGGCATGCTGAAGGGCTTGGTGAGATAGTCGTCCGCGCCTTCGTCGAGCGCTGTGATCTTCATGGTGTCGGTATCGCGCACGCTTAGGACGATGATGGGCGTCGTCGCCATACGACGGACGGCCTGTGTGAGTTCAAGGCCATTCATCTCCGGCATGGCGAGATCCGTGACGATGAGGTCGGGCTGA
This sequence comes from Terriglobus saanensis SP1PR4, assembly GCF_000179915.2. Classification (NCBI taxonomy): domain Bacteria; kingdom Pseudomonadati; phylum Acidobacteriota; class Terriglobia; order Terriglobales; family Acidobacteriaceae; genus Terriglobus; species Terriglobus saanensis. The sequence continues at coordinate 5,075,975 of NC_014963.1, forward strand.
TCCGCCTTGAAACGCTCGAACCCTTCCAGACCATCCGAGGCAATCGAGACGTCATAGCCACTGCTTTGCAGCGAGGTGCGGAGCATGCGCGTGATCTGCCGCTCGTCATCCACCACCAAAATTCGTTTTGCCATTACTTGCGCGCCCCCGCCTGTGTGTCCTGCGTGATGATGTGAAGGTCCACGTGCGGAGCCTCGGACATGAACTTCTGAATGGCGAGATAGTAAAGGTATTTCTTCAACCCATGCAGTGCCGACCGCCCAAAGATCGCCTGCGTAATGCGATGTTCGGTGACGTACGCCGCCGTAGCGGAGGCGACGCTCTTTCCGGTAAGGTGCACGATGTTCGCACCGAGGTTCATGGCAAATTGTAGATGCGCATCCAGGGTTTTTCGGCGCTCGGGTTCGTTGTCGCGCTCGTTGGTGAGATGCAGAACGTAGAGTTCGCCATTCAAGCCTTCGGCCAGGCGCGCACCGCGCGCAATTAGATCGCGTGCCTCGGGGTTCGCGCTGATGCACACCGCTACGCGCTCGATCACGGACCACTGCGCGCCGAGCCGCTTGCGCTTTACGTAATCGTTCAGTGTGCGGTCGACGGCGCGGGTCACACGCTGCAGCGCCATCTCGCGGAGGGCGATCAGATTGCCTCGGCGAAAGAAGTTGGAGAGGGCGCGCTCCACGCGCTCCATCGGATAGATATCGCCGCGCCGCATGCGTGTGGCCAGGGCTTCGGGCGTGACGTCGTTGATGATGATCTCGTCGGCACGGTCGAGCACCCAGTCCGGCACGGTCTCGCGCACAGTGATGCCCGTGAGCGCCTGCACGCGCGGCGTGAGGCTCTCCACGTGCTGGATGTTCACGGTGCTGAGGACATCGATGTTATTTTCCAGCAAAAGCAGGACGTCTTCGTAGCGCTTGGCGAAACGGCTCCCCACCACGTTGGTATGGGCGAGCTCGTCTACCAGCACGACGTGCGGAGCGCGGGCCAGGATGGCATCCACATCCATCTCGTCGAAGAGAGTGCCTTTGTAGTCGATTTCGCGGCGGGGTACCTGCTCCAGTTTGACGGCCTGCTCCGCGGTGCCGCTGCGACCGTGGGTTTCCACGATGCCTACAACGACGTCTTCGCCGCGGCTACGGCGGCGATTGCCCTCGCTCAGCATGCTGAAGGTCTTGCCTACACCGGGCGCATAGCCGAGGAAGATTTTGAACCGGCCGCGCTTCTTTTCCGTCTCCGTGGCAAGCAACCAGTCTTCCGCGGATTTTCTCTTTTCGTCCGACACCGTAAGATACTCCCATGAACTCGCAGCGTGCCGTTGCGATCACTCGCTGGACGATCACATCTCTGGCTCTGGCCGGAATTGTACTCGTCTATAGCCGGTGGCTCCACGTCAATCCGACCACAGTTGCGCTCACCCTGGTGCTTTTGATCCTGGTGCTGGCCGCAAAATTTAGCCTGCGCTACGCCGTGGGCGCTTCGATTGTTGCCGCCGGATGCTTTAACTTTTTCTTTCTTCCGCCGGTCGACACCTTCACCATCTCCGATCCGCAAAACTGGCTCGCCCTGCTGACCTTCCTGGCGACTGGCGTGATCGGAAGCCGCCTGTCGCAGCGCGCACGCGATGAAGCGGAAGACGCGCGGGCGCGCCAGCGGGAGATAGAAATTCTTTTCACGCTCAGCCGCGAGCTTCTGCAGGCAGAGAACGTCGCAGCGCTGGTGAATACGCTGCCTTCCGTGATTGCAGGGGTGTCTTCGGCGGAGTCTGTCGCCCTTTTTCTTCTGCAGGGGGACAGGCTCTATCAGTCGGGCCAGCGTGCGACTTCTACCATCGACGCCGTGCATCTGCGCCAGATCGCCCTGACCCTCAACGGTCCGGAGACAGTGCCTGGAGACGAGATTCGCATTCCTCTGCGCAGCGGTGTTCGTCCGCGCGGCCTGTTGATGCTGCGTGGGGTCACGCTCTCCGAAGGCAGCTTCCAGGCGATGGGAGGCCTCGTCTCCATCGCGCTCGACCGCGTGGAAGCACTGGAAAACGTTGCCAAGAGCGAGGCAGCCAAGGAGAGCGAACGGCTGCGCACGCTGTTGCTGGATTCCATCACGCACGAGTTGCGAACGCCGCTCACTTCGATCAAGGGCGCCGCAACGACGCTTCTCTCGAACGACAACATCAGCGAAGCCGACCGTCTTGAACTGCTGACGATTGTGGATGAGGAGAGCGACCGCCTGAACCGGCTTGTCTCGCAGGCGGTGGAGATGGCGCAGCTCGAGGCGAACGAGGTGCATATGACCTTCGCCCCCATGAGCATGGAGGAGGCCATCGGCCGCGCCCGTGAGGCGTGCGCCCATGTGGAGCAGATGCATCCCCTTCAGGTTTCGCTGCCGCCTCTGCCCCCGGTCATGGCGGACATCGAAGTCGTCATCAAAGTGCTCTGCAACCTGCTCGAAAACGCCGCCAAGTACTCAGCGGAGGGCTCGCCGATCTTTGTCTCTGCGGTGCATGAAGGGGATGAAGTCTTGACCAGCGTCGCAGATCGCGGCATCGGCATCCCCAGCGACGAGCAACCGCTGATCTTCGATCGCCTCTACCGCGCCCGCTCCCAGGGCGGAACTATTCCCGGAACGGGGATGGGGCTGGCAATCAGCCGCGCCATCGTGGAAGCGCACGGTGGAAAGATCACCGTCACCAGCCAGCCGGGGCATGGCTCCGTCTTTACTTTTTCACTGCCTGTGGTGGAGATTTAGAGCGCAAGACGCTTCCTCTGTGTTTGCGTCGTCAGGGCGAAACTCTCGGAAGTCCACGAAGCCGGCAAAGGGCTATCTGGAGAGTGAGGACGTTTAGGATCATCGTCACTCTAGAAAGGATAAATGTGGGTTGTCGACCAGACAGCCAAGCAAGTATTTAGCCAACAGTAAGCCTTCCGGCTCACGGAATGCTGACCGGAGGGAACATAAAGACCATTTGTTTCCATGGCGCTCGGGTGCGATAAGCTTGTGTAATGCACGGGCCGCCTTTAGCTAGAAATTCTGGAAATATCGTCGATGCTTCGCAAAATCCGCTTCCAGATGGGGAAGCGTCAGCTCCGGGGAGTGTTCTCCTCGATGTCCTGCTGATTGTCACCCAAAAAAAGGGGAGATTTGTTGCGATTATTGCCGCTTTTACTCTCTTAGGAATTCTCTTTGCTTTTTTGGCGAAGCCAACCTATACGGCGACGGCCTTGATTATGCCGCCCCAAGCTCCTCAATCATCACTTTCATCCCTAATGGGGCAACTAGGCTCGCTGTCTGCGCTAGGGGGAGGCGCAGGTGGTCTTCTTAAAAATCCGGCAGATCTGTATATAGGCATACTTCAGAGCAACACCATAGCAGATCGGGCAATCGAGGCTTTCCATTTGCAAGCGCGGTGGCACACCGCGAGCATGTATGAGACACGCAAGCGCCTAGATGGTCACATTCAATTTGAGGCAGCAAAGAACGGTTTAATCCAGATAACAGCCAAGGATGACAATCCCAAAAATGCGAGTGAGCTGGCAAATTTTTTCGTCGACGCCCTTTACCAAATTAACTCGACGTTAGCCATTTCGGAAGCTTCGCAGAGGCGTCTTTTCTTCGAGCAACAGCTAAACAGCGAGAAGAACACCTTGGAAGCGTCTGAAGAGGAATTAAAGGAAACTCAGCAAAAAACCGGACTCATTTCCGTGAGTGGACAGGCGGAAATGGCGGTCCGAACGATTGCTCAAGCTCAAGCCCAAATCGCCAGCAAAGAGATTGAGTTGCAGCGGATACGTGCTTATGACGCGGAGGAGAACCCAGAGGTCATCCGCCTTAAAGAAGAGATTGCGGCACAGCGTCGCCAATTAACCGTGTTGGAGAATAACCAACAACGCATGGCCCCCGGCGACACGCAAATTGCGGCGAATCAGGTTCCTGTCGGAAGTCTTGAATACACACGAAAATTGCGAGAGGTGAAATACCACAATACTCTGTTTGAGGTACTTTCGCGCCAATACGAAGCGGCGCGCATCGATGAAGCCAAATCTGCACCAATAATCCAGGTAGTGGACAGAGCGCTTCCACCGGATCACAAATCGGGTCCACCTCGCCTGCTAATCATGATTGGTTTTACCGTATGCGGACTTCTTATAGCTTGCGGCTGGGCTTTTGTAACTTCTTATATTGAACAAGCGCTACGAGCACCTGTGATGGCTTCGAAGTTGAACTGTCTAAAAGCTCAGCTCAACTGGAATAGAACCTAGATTCGACAGTTGCATAAAGAGGAAATACGCGTGCAGCATGCGGAAAAATTATGGCGTGTTCGCAACCCGAGGGATATCCCTTTCTATTGCAGTCCTCTTCATATGTTCTTCGTCGAATGGGCACTCATGCTCGCGACTTTACTGCTTAGAATTTCCTACGCCTCTTTTCCTTACCCTTCTGCTGGCTTCGTTCTTTTTGCTTTAGCCACGGTCTCATTCCTGGCAGGTTTCTGGACGCTTTTCTTCGCATATAAGGCGAGGGGTTATAGTCCAAAGGGTAATCACGTATATCGCGTCAATGTGGTGCGATTGCGGCGATTCCATTTTGCAGCTCTAACTTTGATTTTATTTGTCATGTTGATGAACCTGAAGCTGTATGGATTGCCACCCATCTTCGGATTTATAGGCGTTGATACACTGGACTATCAGGAATACGGTTCACTGCGTCAACCCTTATTTACCGCAATCTTGGTTCTTTTCGTTTCGGCACCGCTAGAGACTTCTGCCTGGAGGCGTTGGGCTTTATACCTCTTCAGCCCGGCATGCTTTATGATTTACTCTTCACGAGGTTACTTGCTTGTCATGTTGTTTCAGGCTCTTGCAGTTTTTTCACTCCGTACGCAACTGAACAAGAAGAAAATCTATGCCATTGCCGCAGTCACATTTGCCGTTGCGCTTCTAGCTTCAAACTTCATTGGCAATGCTCGCAATAGTCTAGGAGTGGATGCTCTCTTAGGATATTTGCAGATCAAGCCGGCCTATTATGATTGGCCAGCCGCTTACTTGTGGCTGATCTCCTATATATCATCACCGATTTCCAACATGTGCTGGATCGTACATGTGTATCCTTACCAGCATCCTTCATGGAGTTTTCTTTATTCTGCCTTACCAGGCTTTTGGGCTCCGCAGCCAATTGAGCAAGCGGGCATGCTTGGTAGCGAAAAAATCATAGACGGAGTACATACTTATATGTCGAAATACTTCATTGACTTCTGGTATTTCGGCATAGTGGGAATCAATTACGTATGGGGTCTAATCTCTGCGTTTCTTAATGCAGGTGACAGGATTACCAGAAATTTCTTAGCCTCAAGCGTAATCCTCGGATGCATGGCTTTTATGTTCTTTTCGGACTTCCTTACGATCCTTATTATTATGCTGGAATTCGGTCTGCTGGTCTTGATGCAGCGTTATGTAACGTTACCGGTCACAGATAATCAGGGTTCGCAAGGTTAGAAATGCAATTAGAGCGCGTTTCATAAAACCGTCCCAGCGTGATCGGAGACATGCCAGCTAAACAAAGGGCTCGTAAGTGAGAATAAGGTGCTCGTGGCGATGGCAAGCCTTCGGAATCGGCCCGAGCCAGGCGTTGGTAAGTTTGATGATCCTGCCTGCCCCCAGAATCTCTGCCAGTTGGATTTGGAGTTCTCTCGTACTCTGACCGAGGAGCTTAGGGTGAAGAAGAGCCGGTTGAGAATGGGCGCTTCAAGGCGAGTATGGACTCGCATCCAAGCCCCTCGCACTTGTGAATCACGAAAAATTCAGTTTTGACTTCATTCCCCGCCACTTTCCAAGAAGACGAGCAAGAAGCGTAGCCCCAAGGCCATGGTTTTTTCGAATGACGGAAAAGAATTCATCCATCGCCGCCTGATTTTTCTGGCTGGAGACGCCGTCCGTCGCATGAAAAGCAACCGCCGTCGCTCCGATCACCGCTCTTGCTCCTGAGAGCGCCAAGCGCTGATTGGCATCGAAGTCGGCGAAGATTTTTAGGCGAGGGTCGTAAGAAGGGAATTGCATTCTTCGATAGAAGGTCCCCTGATGGTGCAACGTATTTTGGAAGCGCAGCGCCATTCCATAGGAGGGACGAAAAGTTCGCCTGGCTCCGAGAGCGACCGGAAACGAGAGAAGATCCACGCTCGTATCGCGGGCTTTTTCTAAATCTTTGCGCGGTATTTCCAGCAGCATGTCACCCACATTCAGGTGCAGAAGAAAAGTACCAGTCGCTCGCGCCACTGCCTTGTTCATGGCGTCGTAAATTCCCGCGTCGGGTTCGCTGAGCCAATAATCGATCTTCTCTTGGTGAGAACGAAGATAATCTACGGTGCCATCGCTTGAGCCCCCATCAATCACGATTAGTTCGAGATCTTCCGCCTTTCGCGTGAAAATGCTCTCAAGCAGTTCGGGCAGATTCTGCCGCGCATTGAAGACAACGACAAGGATGGAGACCAAAGGCGTGCAGGGAGTTTCGTCTTCTTTCCGCTGCCTGCCGCCTTCATATCGCATGGACACAATTCAAGGTTATAACACCGCGAAGAATGGCGGTTGCCCCCAGCGCCTCTTACAGATCGAACATATTCACTTTGCGCTCTCTTCTTCCAGCCGGAGCAGCTCTTCTTCGAACATCGCACGAACGACTTCTTTCATCGTGTGCTCCGCGCGCCAACCCAGAAGCGAATAGGCCTTCGCGGGATTCATTCGGCTGTGGAGAATCTCCGAGGGCCGGAGAAGACTGCTGTCTACCGTGACATGCTCCTGCCAGTCCTTGTCGATGAGTTCGTATGCGATCCGGATGAACTCTTTAAGTGTGGCGGAGACGCCGGTTGCGATGATGAAGTCTTCCGGAGTGTCCTGCTGCAGAATGCGCCAGATGGCATCAACATAATCCGGTGCCCATCCCCAATCGCGCTCGATATCCACGTTTCCCAGGGACAGTATCGCGCCATTTCCCCGCGCCATCTCTGCCACCGCGCGGATGATCTTCCGGGTGACGAATCGCTTGGGACGCAAAGGAGAATCATGATTGGAGAGCACACCGGTGCAGGCGAACATGCCATACGCCTCGCGGTAGTTGCTGAACATCCAGTGGGCGGCCGCCTTGGCTACGGCGTAGGGGCTGCGCGGATTGAAGGGCGAGTCCTCGTCTACGTGTTCAAGCCCGGTTTCCCCAAAACACTCGGTCGATCCTGCGTTGTAGATCCGAATGGGAAGTGAGGTGAGGCGGACTGCTTCCAGAAGATTGAGACCTCCCAGAGCAATGCTTTCGAAGGTCTCATGTGGCTGTGCAAACGAAAGGCCAACCGAGCTCTGCGCGGCCAGGTTATATAGTTCGTCTGGCTTGACGCGGCCAAACAGACTAATGATGCCTCCGATATCGCGGAGATTGAGTGAGACGAGATGGACCTGATCCTTGATGCCAAGGAAGCGAAGATTGTCAAAAGAGACCATCTCCGCGTCTCGGGAAGTGCCCCAAACCTCGTACCCTTTCTCGAGGAGCAGTTTGGCAAGATAAGCGCCATCCTGCCCGGATATGCCACAGATCAGGGCGCGTCTTTTCACTCTAGGGATCCTATCCTTGGGCCGTATTTCTGTACATCACCATAAACTGCTGAGCGGCCGCATCCGCCGAATACCGCTCAAGAACACTATAGCCGGAAGCAATCATCTCCGCCCGCAGTGAGGAGGAACTGATGAGACGCTGTACAGCCTCCATCAGCTCCGCTGGAGAGTCCGGATCGAACAAAAGTGCAGCTCCTCCGGTAACCTCTGGCAGCACTGTGGCGGAGGAACAGATGACCGGCAGGCCAACGCGGAACGCTTCGAGCACGGGTAGCCCGAGTCCTTCGAACCTGGTCGGAAAAAGCATGGCAGTGGCTCCGCGAAGAATTGTCTGGATCTGATGATCCGAGACAAAGCCCAAGAAGTGAACATACTGTTCTACGTTCAAACTTCTGGCCAGTCTTTTTAACTCCTCATCAAAGGCCATCGGCTTTCCAGTAAACACTATATCGATGGCCTTCCCCGTCTGTTCCTGCATCAGGCATAAGCCACGGAGGATCACTTCGTGGTTCTTATGGGGCCAGGCAACCGCAGGGTAGACCAGGTAATTCTGAGGGAGAGCCAGTTCGCGCCGGTTCTGATCCATCTCTGCCTCGGAAGGGGGATGGTAAGCCTCAAAGGCTGTACCCCAGCGGATGATCTTGATCTTGTCTGGACGTAGACCATACTGTTCAATCAAATCCTGTTTGCCCCACTTTGTCTGGATGCAGACGAAACGTGCCTGATTGCAAAAGGCGGGGTAGGAAGACTCGCGTAGGATCAGGTCTTCCTTTTTGAAAAACCCCGGTAGATGCCGGTGCTGGAGATCCCAGGGCTGGTAAATGCTGGGTATCTTGGTTAGATAAGCGATTTGGCTTGGAAAGTGGACGACATCGCACCCGAGACGCTCGATAAGTCCGTCAGACTTTGCAACGAGTGCGTTACCCTGACGACTGGTCAGCCAGAGTTTTCGGAGTAAGGGGATGTTTGCCAACCATGCTCGTACAGCGCTACGCAGGCTGGGCGAGGGAGCAGGAATGCCGACGATCGAAGAAGCTCCGCTCACATGAGGCTTCAGCCAGTCGACGATGTGCTCTGGAACGATAAAGAGATATTCCTGTTCGTCCTGTTGGAGCCGACTTAGCCCATGAGCCAGAGCTAGTACAGCCGTTCCAACGCCCTGCCGTGGATCGTCTACTCTGAAATCAATTGCTACTTTTAGTTTCTTGGCGGCCACTGATAGTGCTCCTCTTTGATCTGAACGAAGAGCGTAAGGTTTGCTGATGTATCTGCTCGCTCATCAATTTCGATAGTTACAGGACTTCCATAAGGAAGCTTCCAACCGGTCTTTTACTCCTGTGAAAAGTTACTTATTGAAAATTTTGTTTCCACCGTTTGACACGATTTCGCTTACGACTCAATAGCCGGAATCGGATCTCCTTGAGCGAAAGTGAGCGAAAGTCCGCGTTTCTCCGCTCCAGCAAGTCTTTACAGACGCGTCCTAGCAGGCGGAGCATCCGTTCTACCCTACCCAGAAAGTGCATGTGCAAGTCCCAGAACGCGCGCTCATCGGCAAGCAACTGACGATAGCGATCAGTCGTCATGCGCTCTTGCCGGTTCATAATCGCAAGCTCGTGCTGCACGCGAAGGTCTCCTGCCACAGCGATCCTGATGCCTGCCTCGCCAAGTCGATGGAAGAGACTGCTGTCGCTATTATTCAGTGGAAAGCGCTCGTCATATCCCCCGATTTTCTCCAGAGCCGAAATTCGCACCAAGGCTGCTGAATTGATCGCCGAGGTATAGGGCTGCGCAATGCCTGAAAAATTTCCGGGCAGAAGGCAGGGAAGAAAACCTCCGCGAAAACGAAATGGAGAAATGGGTCTACCATGATCGATAACATGGGGAACGATCGCTCCCACTTGTCCCCCACCCGATGTGGCTGGATAACGTCCCATATGCTGCAAAAGGAGGTCGAAAGTGTTGACGGGCAGATCCGTATCCTGATCCAACGTAAGCAGCCACTCATAACCTTCTTCCTTCGCCGTGGCTGCCGCGCCATTGTAAGCAGCAGCTAATCCAGGATTATTTGTCGCCGCAACATACCGAATGCCCTCGGGCAGCGTGCCAGGATCCTGGCCTCCCGGGGTATTGTCGTGGATCAAAATGGAGAAACGGAGAGACGTCTTCGCTGGATCGTTTGTCGCGCGGAAAAGCGTCTGCAGTGTGAGCGAATCCGCAGGTACTGTTTTGTAGAGCACCACAACGGCGAAGATGCGTTCTCTCACTCCTTCTTCGTCAATAGGCTTCGTGCCTTCTCCGTGGCCCGGTGAATGTGGAGGCTGAACCCCGTAAATATCTCCTGTCGCGCACATTTTAAAAGCCCCTCCTACTACAGGATAGACTGGACTCATACCGATCTTGCCATCGTACTTCCGTGGTTCTGATGCAGGTCCTCTTATATAGATGAAGATTCTTATTGATGCTACCGGAGTTCAAAAGGAAAAAGCCGGTGTTGGCGTATATGCCAAAAACCTGCTGGATCATCTCACCTGTAATGCGGGAGATCTCGAATTCTTCATCCTTGCGCAGGATGATGACCGGGAACTGGACTTTGGCGGACGCCCGCAGATAACGATGCTCTGGGTTCCGGCTCGCTTCTTTCGTGTTCTGGCCCTTCGCTTTCTTCTCGAACAGATCTATCTTCCATTTCTTTTGCTCAAACTGAAAATTCAGGTCGTCCATTCCCTCCATTACGCTTTTCCTCTGATTACGTTTGGAACGCGGCGTGTAGTCACCTTCCATGACATGACTTTTTTCACCATGCCAGAAGTCCACGAAAGGATCAAAATTATTTACTTTCGTACCTTCATGCGGGCGTCGATCCGTATGGTGGATCAGATGATTTTTGTATCGCGATCAGCATTGGAAGACTGTACTGTTCTCCTCGGGTTACCACACGGCCACGCCTCTGTCATTCCTCATGGAAAGGGAGAGGAGTTCCGATCTGACTATCCTGCTTCACGCCTCCGAGCGGTACGGGAAAAGTACGGCTTGAAAGAGCGATTCGTACTCTATATTGGCACGATCGAACCTAGAAAAAATCTTTCTCGACTTGTCGAAGCGTTTGCCGGGATTGCGCGTCTCGACTCGGAGATTCAGTTGGTCATCGCTGGGAAAATGGGATGGAAGGCTGAAGGCCTCTTCGCCCGGATCGAGCAGTTGGAGCTGGCCTCCGGCATCGTCTTCACGGGCTTCATCGCAGAAGAGGATAAAGCTCCCCTTCTTGCTGCGTGCACGGTGTTTGTTTATCCTTCACTCTATGAAGGCTTTGGACTTCCCGCCCTTGAAGCGCTGGCGTGCGGCGCACCTACAATTACCAGCAACACCTCTTCACTTCCCGAAGTAGTTGGTAAAGCCGCGCTTTTAGTGGACCCAACCAGCATAGAAGATCTACAGGCTGCCTTGGAGCGAGTTCTGTCCAGCGCAGATTTGCAAGGAGAGCTTCGCCAAGCGGGACCAGAACGAGCCTCTCATTTCACCTGGGAAAAAACGGCATCTCTTACTGCCCAGGTCTATCGTTCCCGCAAATCGCAATAGGCTAAGTCGCAGCTTCTGTGGCCTCAGGAACGGACGAAGCCGACTACCTTCAGGGTTCTTTCATCTCTGAGGACAGGCTGTTCTTTGCAGGGATCAGTTTTTCTGCGCTGCAAGCACTGCATGCCAGTATCGTTCCGCCGCACTCTGTTGAGTGCGCAGGCGAGGATATTGTTCCTTCGCAAGGGCTGCCCGGTCCTTGGCCTCTTCATAGTTAAGGAAGAGATCTTCCACAGCATCCGCGATGCTTTTGGGATCGTAAGGATCGAAGAAGGTGCAGAGATCGGTTCGCAGGTTGAAGAGCTCTCGGCACTGGGGAATGGAGGAGAGGGTTAGCGGAATACCTGCGAGCGCTGCCTCGGCGGCTGGGCCAGGGCCGCCACCTTCAAAGAGCGTGGGACAGACCGCGAGATGAGCATTGCGCATGACGGCGGCTAAAGCTGCGTCATCAATGACTCCTGTAAAACGCACCAGCGACTCCAGGTTCTCCGTCTGGATTAAATCCTCGACTTCGTTCCAATGTGGTGCTCGCGTACCTGTGCACACAAGTTGCAGGGTATGGCCTCGATCTGCAAGCAGACGCCAGGCTTTTGTTAGGCGTGGATGATTCTTGTGGACGAAGGTGCTGCTGCTTGCCCAAAGCGCGTAAGGCTTACGAATATCAAGTTTCTCAAGGCGAGCAGCGTCCGCTTCTGGTGAGGCGCGAAAGGAAACCTCATCAAAAAAAGCTGGAAGCAGGACGACAGTAATGCGGTCTCGCTCAATTCCTAACTTATCGACCACATCGTCGGCCGTGAACTCATTATGAACAATAATCTGTTTTGCCGCCTTGCCCAACAGGGCAAATCGCGATTTCAGGGTCTCTACGTCCCGCGGCTTCCACTCCTGTGGAAAGTGCAATGCGTGCAAATCGTGAATCACCAAAACAAAAGGGCGTTCAGCGATTGCGGCATAGTAATCATCGAGTCGTCCTTCGTCATGTATGACAACATGTGGGACGATGGCAATGATGTCGCTGGAACGATTGCGCCAGAGCGAGGCCCAGGCGGCAGCGTGAGGCCACGGATCCTGTGTCCGTGACTGCCGCCTTATCCGTTCAAAAACACGTCGAAGCAAAGGAAGTTTCTCTAAGAGCCATAACTTCGCTTTACGTGAAGAACTTCCCTGACCCCGCAGGGGGGAGACATAAGGATGGCCTTCGAGGACCTGTGACTCCGCAGCATATGTCCGCATAATGCGGTCGAGATCTTCGGTGTAATGGGCCAGGCCACCGCCGTTGATCGCTTCGCAAGCAATCGCTGCACGGACAGAGCGCGAAGATGATTGGTTCGACAAGATGATCCTTATCCTTTCTCAACGATTGGAGTGCTGAGGTGGTGAAGCGCCCGTCGAGCGATCAAGGTCTCCGGAATCAGAACGATCAGAATCTCTGCGACCACGGTACTTAGAATGGCACCGATGATGCCAACATGCTCGACCAGTACGATCGAGAGAGCTAGGTTGAAGCCTGCCATTAGGAGTGAAATGACCGCTTGCTCCTTCAATTTCCCGATGCCATTAAGGAAAAAGGAGAGTGGTTGTAAATACGAGCTTAGAACGCAGCGTACTCCAAAGGTCACCAGAAGCAAGCGCGATACATGCAAACCCGGGCCGACCCAAAGCGCGAAAATGTAGTTACTAAAAACCACTAACAGCCCAGTCAACAAGAGAGTTCCGCCCCCAGTCCAAATCACGGTCCGACGGAACGTCTTTCGGATCCAGTCGTGATCTCCGCGGCTGAGCGCATCGGCGTAAGCAGGCCACATGGGACCAGTAATGATACCGATCAGGAATGGGAGCACATTAAAGAGGCGCGAAGGAACAGCATAGCTGCCCACGTGTGTCGCACCGAGGAGGTGAGCGATAACTAAATTATCCGATTGATAGCCAATCGCTGCTGCCAACTGCAAGCAAAAAAACATCAGACCAGTACGAAGCAAAAGGATCGCAATGGGGCGAGAAAAGAAAAGAAGGCTTGGGAAAAGCCACCTTTGATCCCAAAGAAAAGTCTTCGCGGCATTCAGGAGGCTGATGAATACAGGGACACCAAAGATTGCCACAACGAGTAGAGGCAGGCTGGCATGAAGATGGATTGCGACCAGAATGGCCCCAAGAGAAACCAGGCTGCCCACGGCGTTCCAGATATTTGTAATCAAACCACTTTGCTGCCCACTTTGCAGGCTTGCCACGGTCGCTAAGGGCAGACTGACAGCAAAGCAGAGAATGGTTGCGAAAGAGACTGGACCAGCCTCAGCGATCGCAAGTGGGGAGTGTACGTTGAAGATCTGTGGCCACGGAACGTAGTGATAAATGCCTACGATCAACGTAACTATGAGAAGCGCGACGAACAGGAGCATCCAAAACGCACTCGCAACCGCATTGCGTATCGCCTGACGATCCTCGCGTCCGTTTGCCTCCGCAACCAGATTGATTAGGCCGTTGCTCATACCCAAATCTGCGAAGCTGAACATGGCGATCATGGAACTGAGTGTCATCCAAATGCCAAAGCGCTCCATACCTAGATAATTGAGAGTAAGCGGCACCGTAATAAACGAGACAGAGAGGGAAATGACTTTTGCGATCATTGCTGCGCCACTGGTGAGAGCGGCACGCTTGTAACGGCGACGGGAGCGCTCTACCGCGGAGGACATCTCGCCATCTTTCAAAAAGAGGGAGGAGAGAAGATTTCGCAAGATCATCTGAACGGCGAGGTTCTTCGTCTTCGGAACGTCGGCATGTTTAGATTTTACGATAGTGCGATGGTCAGAGAGGGTCTTGCTATCTTCCAGAAATCTGTGCTGGCCCCATTGGTCCATTGTGCTTGTGGGCCCGTAATGCCTTCGGCGGGGGTGCGCCTTACTTTCCGATGCAGAATGTCGAAAAAATCACCCCGAGGATCTCATCGGCCGTGGTGCTGCCCGTGAGTTCGTCGAGGCCGCGCAGGGCTTCGTAGATGTCGAGCAGCAGCATCTCGTGCGGGATGGAGGCATGGATAGCTTCGATGGCGCGATGGAGGGCCTCCACGGCGCGGGCGACGGCGTCGCGTTGGCGTAAGTTCGTCAGCAGGCCGCTTGCGCTCGCATTCTGTGAGCCGCGTAGTTGCTGCAGGAGAGCCTCGCGCAGGCGGTCGAGGCCTTCGCCTGTGTTGGCGCTGGTGGGGATTAGGGCGAAGTCAGATGCGAGCAGTGGGGCCAGGTCGATCTTGTTTGCTACGACGAGATGAGGACGGCCTTCGAGGCTGGCGATCGTCTCACGTTCTTCTTCGCTGATGCCGTGTTGAAGATCGACGATGAAGAGAACGAGATCGGCTTCGGCGAGCGCTTCGCGGGAGCGGGCGATGCCGAGTTGCTCCACGAAGTCTTCAGATTCGCGCAGACCTGCGGTGTCCATCAGTTCTACAGGGATGCCGCCAATCGAAACGCGCTCCGTGACGACGTCGCGGGTCGTGCCTGCAATGGGAGTCACGATGGCGCGTTCGCGTTCCGCGAGCGCGTTGAAGAGGGAGCTCTTGCCCGCGTTCGGTCTGCCGATGACGGCGATGCGGACGCCTTCGCGCAGGATGCGACCGTAGGCGAAGGTGGCGAGCAGGTCTTCGAGCGGGGAAAGTACAGCTTGCAGGCGCGCTTCAATCTGGGCCGATGGCGCGACGTCGATGTCGTCTTCCGCGAAGTCGATTCCCGCTTCCAGCAGAGCGATCAGGGCAACAAGATCTTCCTTGCAGGGGCGGATGCGTTTCGCGAGCGATCCGCCGACCTGCTCTGCGGCGACGCGCGCCTGTTCGATGGTCTGTGCATCGATGAGATCACGCACGGCTTCGGCCTGTGTGAGGTCGATGCGGCCGCGAAAGAAGGCGCGTTCGGTGAACTCTCCCGCGTGTGCAGGGCGAGCGCCCAGGGTGCAGGCGCGGCGAACGATCCACTCCAGCACGACGGGCGAGCCATGCGCTGCGATCTCGATCACGTCTTCGCCGGTGTAAGAGTTCGGTGCGGCAAAGAAGGTGACGACGGCGTCGTCGATCCGTTGACCGGTCTCGTCGTTCAGGTGGGCGAAGCGTGCGCGTCGAGGTTCGAGCGCGGTCTCAAGAGCGAGAAGTTTTTCCGTAATGCCGCGAGCTTCCGGCCCACTGAGGCGAACGATGCCGATGCCGCCGCGACCGGGTGGCGTAGAGACCGCGACAATCGTGTCCTGTGTTGTTGTCTCTGCCATCGGCTAGTCCCTAGCGGCGGCGGAAGGCCTGGGCCGTCGCGCGCGCTCGATCCGTGTTCTTCCAATCCAGAGGATAGAGAACTACCATGCGGCGTGCTCCTTCTCCATTGGATTCGGTGCGCATGTCCTCGTACTCCTTGAGTGCGAGATGCAACATGCGGCGTTCGCGGGAACTCATCGGATTAAAGCTGTAGGGCTGACCGGTTGCGCGCACAGACTCCACGCCCGCCTTCGCCATTTCCTTCAGCGCCCGCGCGCGGTTGGCCTTGAAGCCCTCTGCGTCGAAGCTGATCCGGTCATGGTCCAGCGGATCGAGCCGCAAGATCTGCGAGGCCACCTGCTCCAGCGCGCGAAGCACTTCACCCTCGCGTTCGATCAGGAGAGGCGCATCCGGCCCCTCCAACTCAACGTAGATGTCCCGTCGTTCCAGGCCCTCGGGGTCGGCAGCGCCTCCCCCGGCGGTGATGCGATAGCGCAGACGCAGACCACCTTTGGCCGACAGCGCGTTGACGAAGTCAGCGATCTTCCGCGCTGATGCTTTCAGGTCGTTCATCCCCGGAACCTCACTTGCATTGGGAAGAACGGCAGAAGAGGGATTCTTCTACCGTTTTCCCTGAATCGTCTGCGTCTTGCGGCGCGCGCGCTTCGCGGCAATCTGACGCATCTCGCGGCCCAGCGGCGACTGGTTCATGACGTACTGCTGCACGATCATGATCAGGTTGCCAATGCACCAGTAGAGTGCCAGACCGGAGGAGTAGTTCCACGTCATGTAGCCGGAGAAGGCAGGCATCATGAACGCCATCATCTTCTGCTGCTGCGGATCTACGCCGGGGCTGGGCATGTAGAACTGCACCAGGAACTGCGAGACCACCATGACGATGGGAAGGATATGGTACGGATCGGCCGCCGTGAGGTCGTGCAACCAGAACCAGTGTGCCTGGCGAAGCTCAACGACCTTTTGCAGCATGCTGAACATGGCGATCAACAGCGGAAGCTGGATCAGCGTGGGGATACAGCCGCCAAACATGTTTACGCCATTGTCTTTCTGCAACTGCATGATCTCGGCATTCATGTCGGCCCGCTTCGGGTCGGTGACCTTGTACTTGGCGTAGCGGGCCTTGATCGCATCCATCTGCGGCTGCAGACGTTGCATCTTCAGCGCGGACTTCATAGAGAGAATGCGCAGCGGCAGCAGCACCAGGTTGATCAGGATGGTGAAGACGACGATCGCCCATCCCCAGTTGCTGGCCACGTGCTCCTGCACAAAGTGCAGAGCGAAGAAGAGCGGCTTACCCACGATGCCGAAGAAACCGAAGTCGACGATGGGTGCGAGCGTCTCTCCGCCGGTGGTGCTGACGGTGTGCAGAATCGTGTAGGACTTGGGGCCCGCGTAGATGCGGGCCTGCGTGTGTCCGCTCACATCGCCCAGAGCGGTTCCGATGATCGGGACCGTGGCAATCTTTCCGGTGGGCGTCGTGGAGGTGATCGCAGTGCTGCGCTTCAGCTTCTCGACATCGATAGTCTGGTGCAGAGAGACAGCCGTTGCGGTCTGCGGATTATCAGGAATAAAGACGGCGCCGAAGAACTGGTCTACTACGCCGACGTAATCCAGCGGTCCATCCAGCGTCTTTCCACCGGAGACCTTCGCGAAGTTGACGTGGTCCGTCTTTCCTTCGCTGGAAGACTCAAGCTGCGATCCGTTGTAGTCCAGCACCTGGTCCTGATCGCCAAAGCCACCCGGCCATGCAATCAAAGCGCGCACGGGCGAACCGTCGCGGCTGGCGACCACATCGGCGTGCAGAAGATAGCTCTCGTCGAAGCGGAAGGTCTTGGTTACGTCCAGGCCGTTGGCGCTGTAGGTGAAGCTGAGCGTCTGCGGAGCGGTGAGCTTGCCGGTCACGCTGGGAACGTAGAGCGCCTGGCGCAGTTGCGCGGTCAGGCCGCTGTCATACGTGTAGAGGGAGAGCGGAGCGCCGAACTCGCGTGCGGCTCCGGCATGGACGAGATCCAGGGGAACGCCCTTGTTGTCCTTGTAGCGCTTCAGGATCCAGCTCTTTACTTCAGCGCCTCGGTTCGTGAACTCGATGCGATAGAGCTCGTTCTCGATAGTGGTCGTCTGCTCAGCAGCGGCCGTGACCACGGGTGCGGCCTGCGTTGCGCCGACCGTTGCAGTTTGGGCCGTGGTCTGCGGAGCGGCGCCTGGGGCAGCGGGCGCGACGGCAGAGGGCTGCTGTGCCGTCTGGGTCTGTGCGGAGGGCGCCTGTAGTGGCTGCGTATGCTTCGAGCGATAGAACTGCAGTCCGCCGAGTACACCGGCGATCAAAAGCATGGGGACAAGCATGGACTTCATGTCGCTGCCGCCGCCCTGCTGGTTGGGGTTCTTAATCTCTGCCAAAGACTTTCCTGTCTTTCTTCCGCGCGTCGTCGCGCGGAGTTCTACAAAATCTCATTGCGATGCGGGGAGGGGTACTCTTGCGCTCTCGGAGTCTGCATCGCGACGGCTCAAAGCGAATGCGGGCTCATCTCGAATGGTAAATGGCTAGCGCGGTCTCTGCGCGTAAGGGTTTTGTCATGGGACGGGATCAAACCCTCCTTTTGCAAAGGGATGGCAGCGCGCGAGGCGGCGAACGCCCATCCATCCTCCCCGCAGAACGCCATAACGCGAGACGGCGACCTCGGTGTACTCCGAACAGGTGGGACGGTACTTGCACCCTCCCAGGCCAAAACTGTGCAGCACGGGCGAAAGCACGTTGCGATACGTTGCAAACGACGCCCGCGCAAGGAGATTCACTGGGGTTTGCCTGCGGCTTTGGCGATCGCGCGGAAGATCACAGCCACGTCGCGCTCCAGAGCGCTCCACTCCAGGTCGACGAAACCGCGCTTCGGATGCAGGGCGACGTCCAGATTCAACCCGCCCAGAAGCACCAGATGCTGCTGTACGGCGGAGCGAAGGCGGCGCTTGATCCGGTTGCGCGTAACGGCGTCGCCCATGACGCGGCCCACAGTAAGTCCAACCCGAGGTCCAACATGGACGCGGTGGCGAGGATTCTCCGAAGGCTGCCGCACTGCGTAGAAGTAGCTGATGTATTTACCGAACTGCTTCCGGCCCACCGCGTACATACGCTGGTAGTCGCCGTGGCTGCGGAGGCGGCGCTCACGCCAGGGCTTGGCGGGATCGTCGGTTTTCGGGCGCGCAAAAACGAAGGCAGAATCCACAGGGGATGTGCCTTCGTTGTCTAGAAAATTACGCATCTGGCCTGCAAGTCGAAGCGGCTGAAGTCTCAGCCGGAAGAACTAGTCGCGGAAACCGGCGCTGACAGCGATTTTGTGACGGCCCTTGGCGCGACGGCGGTTCAGAACAGCCTGACCGGCCTTGGTCTTCATGCGGGTCAAAAATCCGTGGGTCTTGGCACGGCGACGTCGGTTGGGTTGGAAGGTTCTCTTCGGCATAATGCTCTCTCGTTCAAATCTTGATTGTGGATCGCCGCCGAATTACTCCGAGGCACAGTGCTTGATTCTACCCGAAATTCCACAGATCTCAAAGCCCATTACCATCGTGCGATAACCTTCACAAGCTTTGGTGCAACTCTGAGTTCAGAGAAAAATATTGCCATCGCAAGCACAGAAACTGCCCTTTTCGACGTGCTACTATCGACCTCGTTCTTGAATAGAAAGCATTGCACGTCCTTCAGTTCGCCTGTCGTCCCTGATTCAATTTTCGCTCTGACGTTTCTTCGGCCCATCCCTTACGGGATCAGCCGGCAAAAGCGCATCCAGCCCAACGGAAGTCCTGCATTCCCTCTGCTATCCACAGCCGAGCCGGGATTTCCAGTTGCCTGAACCGAAGA